>CAWDKQ010000011.1:0-554387 GCA_963802915.1 Bryobacterales bacterium | reverse complement strand
GACGGCCGGAGCCACGCCGGCTTTTCGCGCGGGACCATCGAATGAGACGTCCTGGATGGTCCCGTCTTCTTGCACCACCAACCCCAGCGAGTACCTTAAGTCTGCGAGCTTGCGATCGGCTTCATAGGCCTTCCAGTAATCGGACGGTTTGGAATCGTAAACCAGCTTCCAACCTCCGTTTTCGATTCCGCCGAGCGGCGCGTGGGCAGCGGTGGAATGCAGGCGCTCATTCAGGAATGCCGCCCAGTCGTTTGGCTGGACCGAATTGAGCGCGGCCACGACATCGTCGAAGGTGTAGGGCTTCAAAGCAGGTGCACCTCCGGGACCGCCATGGAAAATGCGGCAGAAATCATTTAGAGACTTACTTCCATTACTCAGCCGGCGGATGGTGACATCCGCGTCGAGCCAGATCAGCGTTCCTTCGGGATAATAATCGACGTTGCGGCGGTACTCGTCATAGTCCGGCCTTGCCCCGTAGAGCAATTGAGCGGCGACCGCCGTATCTTCGAGCGGCCGCCATTGACGGCCCGATTCGGTATCGAGCGACGCAGCCGTTTGGGCCAGGGCGTCGCGATAATCCTCCGGTGAGAGCAGGCCGCTGCGCGGCGTCAGGATCTCACCGAGATAATTTGTGAGTCCTTCGTAGACCCACAAAAGGTCTCCTTTCATCGGACTCTCGAAGTTGCCGGTCGCGAGACCGGCGGGACGCCGATACTTGCCGTTCCACGAATGCGTGAACTCGTGGGGCAGCAGCGATGCTTCCAGACGCCGTGGGCCGTCGTCGATCAGCGTGCGCTCGTTGACGCGGTCGTCGCTTGATTCGTGATGCTCCAACCCGAAGTGCGCCACATGATCGCTGAGCGTGAGCAGGAAGTGATAATCGCGATAGTGGCGCGAACCAAACAGCGCGCCGGTTTCGGCTACCAGGTTTTTATAATGCGCGATCTGTTCGTCTGAGATTTCCGTGGCGCGTTCGCTGTCGGCGGCGATGTGGAGATAATGCGGAATGCCGTGATCCGTTCCGAGGTCGATGGTGCGATAGTAGCGGCCCATGGAGATCGGCGAATCGACCAAGGTGTTGAGGGGCGCCGGTTGAAAATCGATTTGATCTCCCGATTCATGCGCGATCGGCAAGGCCGTGCCGTAACGCCACGAATCCGGAACGCGCAAAGAAGCCTGGTATTGCAAACGTTCTTGCGCCGGACCTTCGGGATATAAAAGCACCTGGTTCCAATTGAGAACCGCGAGCTGCGCCGTCGCCGAGCTGCCGGAAGAATATCCGCCGGTCTCGGGAGGCGTGATGAAATCGAAAGCGACATCGAGCGTGGAGACACCGGGGGGAACCGTGACGTGGAACGCACACATGTTCACGTCGTCGCGACGCCAGGGGATCGTTTGGCCTCCAGCTTCGATTTTGAGTCCAACCAGGTCCGTGATTGGACCGGTAGGCATGTGCTCGCCCGGAATCCATTTGGGATAAAGAAGCGTCATGGGGCCGGGTTTGGCCGGAATCGACATGCGGGCGTGCAGGAGACGCCGTGGCGCATCCGTTGCATCTACCTGTAAGCGGATCGTGTTTTCCTGAGCGCTCAATGCTAACGATACGATGGCCGCAGCCGCGGCAAAAAGCATTCGCATGGGTCTTACGATAGCGCAGGGGGGTTCAGAGAGCGCCGCCGTAGCCGCCGCCGCCGGGCGATTCGATGCGCAGAACATCGCCGGCCTGCACCTCGAATCGATCCTTCCCGCCCATGCGCCGGCTCTTTCCCGCACGCAGCAGAGTATTGCTTCCCGGTGATCCGGGCTTGCCGCCGGCGAGACCGTACGGGCCGCGCGTGCGGCGGTCGGAAAGAATCGTGACATCCGCGGAGGTCAGGAATTCGAACTCCCGCACGATGCCGTCCCCGCCGCGATGCTTGCCTTCGCCACCCGATCCACGGCGAATCCGGTACGCGCGGATGCGCAGCGGATATTGATGCTCGAATGCCTCCACCGGCGTGTTCCAACTGTTCGTCATGTGCGTGTGCGTTGCGCTCAATCCGTCCGCTTTCGAGGACGCGCCCATGCCGCCGGCGATGGTCTCGTAGTAGGCGAACTGTTTGCCCCGGCTGCGGTCGAAACCGCCGAAGGTGATGTTGTTCATCGTTCCAGAGCTGGCCGCGGGAATCGATTGCGGCGCGGCCTTTGCCAAAGCTCCCAATACGACGTCGGTGATCCGCTGCGAAGTTTCGACGTTGCCGGCGGCCATCGCGGCCGGAGCCTGGGCATTCACGACGGTTCGCTCCGGCGCGATAATCTCGAGCGGCCGCGTCAGCCCCGCTGTATAGGGCACGTCTTCGCGGATCAGGCAGCGGAAAACGTAAGCGGTCGCCGATACCGCAACGGCATAGTTGGCATTTACCGAGCCCTCCACCTGTGGGTCTGAGCCTGTAAAATCGATGGTGGCGGTCCGGTCCCGGATCGTAATGGCTACGGCAACGCGAACCGGGCGATCGGTGATGCCGTCGTTGTCCAGAAAATCTTCGAACTCGTAGCGGCCGTTCGGAAGATGCGCGATTGCGGCTCCCATCATGCGCTCGCTGTAATTCTGGATCGCGGCCATATTCCGGCGAACGACTGGCATGCCGTATTTCGATGCCAGCTCCAACAGACGCTGCTCGCCGCGCCGGATCGACATACATTGGGCTGCCAGATCGCCCTCGCGCTCCTCCGGAGTCCGGACGTTGGCCAGAATCATGCGAAGGAGTGCCTGATCGTACTCTCCGTTTCGCATTAACAAGATCGGCGGGATGCGAATCCCTTCCTGGTAAATCTCGCGCGCCAGCGGCATCGACCCGGGACTCATTCCTCCGACATCGGCATGATGGGCTCGCGTGGCGACGTAAAAGTCCGGCCGTTTGCCCTTACCAGTGAAAACACCGGCGACCGCCGTGATATCGGGCAGATGTGTCCCGCCGCGGAATGGATCGTTCAGAATGGCGACGTCACCCGGTTTCAGATCGAACGCACGCGTGGCATGCTGAACCGAGAGCGGCATCGCGCCCAGATGGACGGGCATGTGATCGCCCATGGCGACGGTTTCGCCGGCTGCATCGTAGACGGCGCACGAATAATCGCGCCGCTCTTTAATATTCGCCGAGAATGAAGTCTTGCGCAGAACCGCGCCCATCTCCTCTGCGATGGACACCAGCAGGTGCCGGAAAAGCTCCAGTTCGATCGCTCCGGGCTGCTTCATTTGCAGACGCCCGTTTCTACCAGAAAGCTCGCGACGCGCTGCCAGCCGCTGGACTGCTTCACTTCGACGTCGTAGGAATGGTTGTGGGCGTCAGCGCGCAGCCGCCATCCGGTTTCCGCATGCGCATGAGCCAGAGTCAGAGGCTTCGGCGCCGTCTGCTTCAACGTCCACGTTTCTCCGCCGTTTGTGGTTTCGTACATTTCGTATGTTTTTCCAGAGGGCGTGAGCAGCAGTGCACCCGAAGTGTGGGAATCGAACCAGAACCGGTCGATACTGCCGCCGCGGGTGTCGTCGAAAACGGGGATCTGTTTCCAGGTCTTGCCGCCGTCGCTGGTGACGAGAAAGAAAGGATCGTGGGCTAGTGTCTGGATCGAAGCGCCGGAGATCCAGCCGTGATCGAAATCGACGAACTGGATCTGTTCCAGCGCCGAAAACCGAATGCGCTCGTAAGGCTCCGTCCAGGTCTTGCCGTTATCGGCGCTGTCCAGGAGAATCGAACTGACCGTCGCTGTGGAGGTGTGGATATTGCCGGCGAGGAAGAGGCGGCTGCCCACGGCCTCAACGGCGCTCAATTCGAGGTACATGGAGCAGGGCTCGTCGTCCGAGCAACTCAGTCCCAGCGATTGCAGATCGTCGTCCTTGCAGACCAAGGCGACACGCATGGGCTTGCCGGTATTTTCGAGTTGGGGCGGCGTCTCCGCGCACAAGGTTAGCAGTGCGGCGAGGAATGCGCCAGCGAGCCGGACCATGAACTCATCTTATTATGCTGTCTTTAAGCAGGCTGCGCCTAAACTGGATGCAAAGCGTCAGCCGGCTCCGTTGCCGCCGGCAGCGGATGCCATTCTTCCCCAGCGGCGGCCGCGGCCGCTTTTTGCACGGGAACGGAAAAAGCAAAACGAGCGGGACTGGTGAGCAGGGCGTGTACGAACTCACACTGCTTCCGGGTGCCTGTTTTTGCGTAGAGGCGCTTCAGATGGTTGCGCGTGGTGTGCGGGCTGATGCCGAGCTGCGTCGCGATATCCTCCACGGTGTGCCCCTGCATCATCTGGACCGCGACTTTGGATTCCGCCGGCGTGAAACCGAAAAGGCCTGCCAGCAGGATGGGGTCGATCGCTTGACGAGCTTGTCCGTCGGCGACATAAACAACAGCCGTGGGCGGCGCATTCGGCTGATCTTCACGCCTTGGAAGCGGCGATGCCACAACCAGTATCGGATCGCGTCCAGGTCGTACAATACGCAACCCGGTCGGAACGCCCTCCTTTGCGACGCGAATCAATTCACGGATCTTCTTGCCAGCGGCTGTGAAACTCAGCAACACGATCCCGCTTCGCTCGGTCAAAACCTCCGCGGATTCGAGAATGCGCGTCGCGGCACGGTTCGTGGCCACAACCGTTCCGGCTTGCGTTACGATCAAAAAACCCAACGGTAAGAAGTCCAGGAGCGAGAGAATTGCTGACTCGACGCCGGTTGTCGCGAGAATATCCCTTTCGGGTCGCATATTAGGGATAACGCAAACGGGTCTATAAATCCTTCGGGAATATTCCATTGCCATCTCCTACAGACGCTCTCTGGTACTAAGAGCGGATTCGGCGTTCGAATCGGGCCAAATTTCTTCAACCGCAGCTATGTTCCAATCTCATATGTGTGCATTTTGCGCTCCATTACAACCGCGGCGATCCTGATCGGTTTTGCCTCGGCGCAGGTCAAGATCTCTCAAGAAAACACGACGATCCATGTCGAGATCGACGGGAAGGGTTTCGGCGACTTCTACACCGGAAGGGACCTTCCCAAGCCCTACTTCGCTCCTTTGCGTTCGGCGTCAGGGAAGATCGTCACACGGCAATGGCCCATGATTCCCGATTCGAAAGAATCGCGCGATCACCAGCACCATCGTGGGATGTGGCTCGGCTATATCGATATCAATGGGGTCAACTTCTGGGAAAACGAATTCTCCTATCATCGGGCGAATGCGGGAAAAATCGTGGCGGATAAGGTGGAGATCGCAAAGCCTTCCGGAAAATCGGGTACGATACGGGGAACCTTCGATTGGCTGGATCCCTCCGGCAAAAAACTGCTTTCCGACACCCGGACGCTGACTTTTTACTCACATCCCACTCTTCGCATCGTCGATTTCGATGCCACACTGACAGCGGCCGTCAAAATCGTATTTGCTGACGATAAAGATGGGGCCTTTGCTGTCCGCATGGCCGATCCGCTGACAGAAAAAACTGGGACTGGCGTGATCACGAACTCCTCAGGAGGCCGGACCATGAAAGAGACGTGGGGGAAACCGGCCGACTGGGTCGATTACAGCGGAACTCTGGATGGCGAAGCTCTCGGGATCACAATCATGGATCATCCCAGCAGCTTTCACCATCCCGCGCGCTGGCACGTACGCGATTACGGCCTGTTTGCAGTCAATGCGTTTGCGTCCCACGCCTACGATCCGGCAGCGCCGGTGAGCAGCGTAACACTAGAACCAGGACAAAGCTTGCGCCTGCGTTATCGAGTCGTGGTTCATCCGAAACTGGAAGATGGCGCGATCGAGGGGATGTATAAAACGTGGGCCGCGGAAAAATAGATTATGATCATTGCCGATCTTTCGCAGATTGCCGGACGTGTGTATCCGGCTAGGCGTCGGACGCAGAACGTCGTGGGTGGCGCCAGTCCCATCCAGGCGACTAATTTCTCAATGGGCAACGTCACCCTGGAACCAAGCGGCGGACAAGTTCCATGGCACAACCAGGAGCAGGAAGAGATCTACTTCATCCTGGAAGGCACGGCCGAAATGTGCCTCGGCGAAGAACGCGAGGTGCTGACCGCTGGACAGGCGGTTTATATTCCGCCGCGCGTTTTCCATCAACTGACGAACATCGGCGATACGCCGTGCCGCATGCTCTACTGTTACGGCCCGGCGGGCGACGTCGCGCATTGGCGGCAGGAGTTGGACGGCACGCTGCCGCGGGCGGGCGTCGATGTGCCCGCTCTGCCGGAAGGCGCGCAACCGCAGTGCACAAAGACAAAATGAGCTCGAGAAAAATTCACAACGTCGGAATTATCATGAACGGCGTCACTGGCCGCATGGGGTTGAACCAGCACCTGAGACGTTCCATTCACGCCATCATGGCGCAGGGCGGTGTTGAGACTCCGGATGGCGAAGTGATTCTTCCGAATCCGCTTCTGGTGGGACGCAACGCCGCGAAACTGGAATCGATCGCCGCTGAGTTCGGAGGCCTGAAATGGACCACCGATCTCGACGGCGCCCTGGCCGATCCTGATTACTCCATCTACTTCGACGCGCAAACCACGGACCGCCGCGCGGAAGCGGTTCGCAAGGCCATTGCCGCCGGCAAGCATGTTTATTGCGAGAAGCCAACGGCCAATTCGCTCGAAGTCGCGTACGATCTTTATCGCGTCGCCGAAAAGGCCGGCGTCAAACACGGCGTCGTTCAGGACAAGCTCTGGCTTCCCGGAATGCTCAAGCTCAAAACGCTGCGCGATTCCGGGTTCTTCGGAGATATCTTCGCCGTGCGGGGCGAGTTCGGATACTGGGTCTTCGATGGCGAAGTAATTCCGTGCCAGCGCCCGTCCTGGAATTATCGAAAAGAGGATGGCGGCGGCATTATTATCGACATGCTGTGCCATTGGCGTTACGTTTTGGACAATCTTTTCGGAAACGTAAAATCGGTTTCGTGTTTGGGCGCAACTCACATCCCGAAGCGCTGGGATGAAGCGGGAAAACCGTACCGCGCTACAGCGGACGATGCGGCGTACGCGACATTCGAACTCGAGAACGGCATCGTCGCGCACTTCAATTCTTCCTGGTGCGTGCGGGTCCGCCGCGACGATCTGCTCACCATTCAGGTGGAAGGCACCAAGGGATCGGCCGTGGCCGGGTTGCGCGATTGCTGGATACAACCGGCCGGCGCGACTCCGCGGCCCATCTGGAACCCGGATATCGAAAGCCCGCTCAACTACTTCGATTCGTGGCAGAAGGTTCCCGAACAAATGTATTTCGACAACGCATTCAAGCGCCAATGGGAGTTGTTCTTATTGCATATGGTGAAGGATGCGCCTTTTCCGTGGAGCTTACTGGAGGGCGCGAAGGGTGTACAGTTGGCCGAAAAAGGCCTGGAATCGTGGACCAAGCGGGCGTGGGTGGATGTTGAGCCACTCACGTCTTAAACGCAATTAATCAGGACCCCTGAACCGATTCTGATAAATAGGGCGTCCTACAAACCGACAGAGACTTACGGGAGAGACCAATGAAGAAAATGATTCGGAGAGGTTTGACAACCGCGGCGCTTTTTGTTTTTGCAGCCGGAGCGTACGCGCAAGAGGGACGCTGGGAAGGTGAACGCTGGCGCATGCATCTTTTCGCGCAAGTACGCGAAGACCTGGATGGCGTCCAGCATCGCTGGTTTACGAGCGGTCACGATGAGTACCGAATTGAACGCACCAGGCATGAACTGGATGAATTGCAGGGGGGCCTGGAGCATCATCGTTACGATGAACGCAAACTCAACGAGGTAATCGACTCTTTGCATAGGGTAGTCGCCGACAACCGCCTGTCGCATCACGATCGCGATATGCTCAACGACGATCTGAATCGGTTGCGGGAGTATCGCGAACATCACGAACACTGGGGGCACTAAATTTCCCGCGTTCACACGACCTGAGCGCCAACTCAAGGGCTGGGGTTCGAGAGGGCCGAGCCCGGTTCCTCTCGATCCCGAGTGCGCCGCGCATCACATCAAATGGAAGTGGACCTCCACGCGAGCGGTGCTCGCTATCGCCTCGCCATTGCGCTGCGCGGGACGAAAACGCCATTGCGAGACCGCTTCCAGCGCCTTCTGGTCCAAGCCGAGGCCGGCGGGCTCGACCACCTTAGGATTGTGCGCGCGGCCGTCCGTGCCGATTTCAATCATCAACACCACGACGCCTTGAAACTTCGCTTTGCGCGCATCTTCGGAAAACTCAGGATCGACCCGATAGATCACTTGCGCGGGCCTGGTCGGCTCGCCGATTCGGCCGGAAAGGCCGGGCCGGCCATTGTTGTTGGGGCCGATGCCGCGCCCGCCATTGAGAGCGACGCCGATCCCGCCGCCTCCCTTGTCGCCATACAATCCAACCCCAAGCTTGCTGAGAGGATCGCCAAAGTTCGTGGATGCGACATTCATCACGGGAACGTCATAGTCGATGGTCGGAGTCATGGGAAGTTTCGGATCAGGATGAGCGGTTGGAGGGATAAAGGTGCGAGAAGATCGCGGCGGAGCAACACCGCGGCGCGCAGGCTGGCCGGATTTGTTCGAGCCCCCGCCGCGATCTCCGGTGACATGGATCACAAAAGGCGCGAGCAGGATCGGGTTTCCGGTTTTTGCCAATGTGGGTGGAGGCGGCGCGAAGAAACTGCGTGACGTGAGGATCAGCAGCATCGCGATGGTGAGCATGTGCAACGCAAAAGAAATGGTTTGAGATTTTGCGGTAGCCATGCATCGTGCGGATGCACGCGTCTCGCCCCAATCAAAGCGGCTTTAATTGCGTTGATTCGATCTCGCGCTAAGGCGCGGGAGTAGCACGCTGTGGCCGCGGCTTCACGTTTGTGGTTTGCGTATCGGCGGCCATGCTCGCAAGTTCATCGCAGCGGTTGTTGTCGCCGTGCGAGGCGTGTCCCTTCGTCCAGGACCATTCGGTTGCGTGCTGCTGAACGAGCGCATCCAACTCGCGCCAAAGATCCTGATTGACTACCGGCTTCTTGTCGGCCGTGACCCAACCTTTCTTCTTCCAACCATGAATCCACGTCGTGATGCCGTTCTTGACGTAGTTGGAATCGGTCACGATCTCGACGCCGCATCTTTCCGTTATAGCGCGCAGGCCCTGGATCGCTGCCATGAGCTCCATGCGGTTATTGGTGGTATGCGGCTCCGAGCCGTACAGTTCCTTGTGATGCTCGCCGAAGCGCAGGATGCAGGCCCATCCACCTTTTCCGGGATTGCCCTTGCAGGAGCCGTCGGTGATCAGAAGGACTTTCTTCAAAGGGCTCTCAGGCGGCACTTACCGTAAGCTCCCGCTCGAAGAACGCGTCGACGATATCCAGAATTTGCGCTGCTTCCTGCGCGCGGTAAATCTCGACGCGCAGCTTAGAGCCGTTACGCACGCCGTGAGTGAAGTAGGTAGCGAATTGCTTCATTTTTCCGACCGCATCGGGCGCGTTCTGGTTGCGCAGCATGGAGTAATAGGTCTTCATGATGTCGTAGCGGCGGCGCTCCGGCGGATGCTCGTACGCTCCGGTCTCCAGGTATTCGCGGATCTGGCGAAAGATCCACGGATTGGAGGATGCAGTGCGGCCAACCATAACGGCGTCGCAGTTCGTCTCTTCCACCATTCGAACCGCGTCTTCGGGCGTAAGAATATCGCCGTTCCCGATGACTGGAATCTTGACGGCGGCCTTCACTTCCGCGATCCGAGTCCAATCGGCTTTCCCGCTGTAGCCTTGCTCGCGTGTGCGAGGGTGCAAAGCGACGGCCTGCACTCCACAATCCTCGGCCAGCTTCGCCATGTGGACGTGCACCAATTCCTGGTCATTCCATCCGGCGCGGAACTTCATGGTGAGAGGAATGGAAATTGCTGCGTAGACTTTCTTGAGTATTTCTTCGACGAGCGGAAGATCGCGCAGAAGGCCCGATCCGCCGTTGCACTTAACGACTTTATTGACGGGGCAGCCGAAGTTGATGTCGACGATATCGAAGCCCAGGTCTTCGCACGCTTTGGCTGCGTTGGCCATCACTTCGGGATCGGAACCGAAAAGCTGCGCCGAGATGGGACGCTCCTCGGGCTCGAAGTAGAGATAGCGAAACGTGCGAGTGATTTTGGTCGAGCGCAACGATGCGACCACGCCGTGAGAGCTGGTGAATTCCGTCATCAAAAGACCGCAGCCGCCCTGATTGCGGATGAGGCGGCGGAAAACGGTATCGGTGACCCCCGCCATGGGCGCGAGCACGGTTGCCGGCGCGATGCGGTGGCATCCAATTCGGAACTCACTTGGAAAAGCAGGCATTCATAAGCTATTTTAACGTTTCGGGCACGGAAACTTAAAGTGTAGGTAGCACGTTTAATGCAAATAGGGGGTTGGCTGTAGATGAATCCTAAAATCCTGCTCGCGTTTCTCGGGGGCGCGGTATTGGCGTCAGGGATTGTCTATATGGCGGTCAAGCCGGAACCGAAGCCTCCGACGAAGACGGTTTATGTCGAACCGGTGTCACCGCAGACAGCGCAAAAGGCGGCCGATTCGGCGCCAGTGGAGCAAAAATCGCCCGTTGTTTCCGAGGTGACTCAGGCAGCTCCAGCCGAGCAGCGGCATACGCAGGCCCATGTGGAGCGGCATCGGGCATTGAGGAAGCCGGCGCCTGTCGAGATGGCGAAAGAGATCCCGCCGCCGGCGCCGGTGGTCCAGCCCGCGCCTGCCGCCCCGCCTGTGGTAACGCCTCAGCCCGCGCCGGAACCAGTGCAAACGCAGCAGGCTCCGCAACCCGCCCCACCCCCTCCGCCAGAGCCGCATAGCGTCACGATGATCGCAGGAACATCGCTGCCGGTGCGTATCGGCGAGACCCTCAATACGCAGCGCAACAAGCCGGGCGACACGTTCGCGGCTACGCTGGATCAGCCGCTTGTGATCGATGGATTTGTGATTGCCGAGCGGGGCGCCCGGTGCGAGGGTCGAGTGGTGGAATCCGATCCGGGCGGCAAGGTGAAAGGCGTCGCGCACATGGAGGTGGAACTTACGAATATCCTCACGTCAGACGGGCAGCGCGTTCGAATCCATACGTCGCCGTTCGGTCAGGATGCGCCCACCACCCACAAGACCGACGCGGCGAAGGTCGGCGGGGGAGCTGCTCTTGGCGCGATCATCGGTGCGCTTGCAGGGGGTGGTCGGGGAGCGGGGATTGGCGCGGCGGCCGGCGGTGCAGCGGGCGCGGGCGATGTGATGCTGACGCGCGGAAAGCCCGCCGAGATCCGTGTAGAGACGCGGATCACCTTCCGGGTCCAAGATCCGATTACGATTACCGAGAAACTTCAGTAACCACACTCACTCGCATCCCTGCGGGTTTGGCTTTTCAATGCCCATGTGAACCAGGTTTTCGCGGGCGTTCGGCTGGCATGGGTTGATCGCCAGCGCGCGTTCGAAGTCTTGCTTGGCGGCGTTCGCCTGTCCAAGGGCGAGCAGCGCGGCTCCTCGATTATTCAGAGCATCGGCGCTTCTAGGATTTAATGCGAGCGCCCGGCCGAACTCCGAGAGTGCCTGCGCGGCATCGCCGGTCGAAAGATAGATTCGTCCTAGTTCCGATGGAATCCTTGGATCGTGCGGTGCCTGGGCTTCGGCCTGCTTCAGCAACGCGATTGCGCGAGGCGGATCCGATACGCGCGCGAGCTGGATCTTCGGGCGAACTTTGTTCGGCGATTTTTCCATTGCATCGGTCCATAACGTCTGCTCGGTTCGCCAGACGAGCGTTCGCTGGATGCTGAGGCCGATCAGGAGCAGCGCAATGGCTGTGACCACCGCGGGCTTCACGCGTTCCAGAAGTACGCCGGCACAGGCCGCGAATGCGATCATCGGCAAATACATGCGGCGGTCGGCTGCCAGATCCTCCACCGGGAAGATCGAAGAACTGGGCAGCAGAAGCACCAGCCCGATGATGAACCAGAAGCCGGCGCGCAGTTCATAAAACCGTCGCGACGCGACTGCTGTCATCGCGATTAGCAGCGCCCATGCGCTCGCGCCGAGCCACGGCGGGGGAATGTTGATTTGAGTATCCACATTGAATCCCCACGGAATTATGAGCAGGCGGAGATACCGCAGAATCACGGGTCCTTGGGCCAGGAAATAATCGATAGCCGTGACGCCGGCGTGCGGCCCTGCCGGCACACCGGGATTGCGGAGCACGGCAATATAGACGCCCAATCCCGCGGCCACGGCCAGTACGAACATTGCGAATAGAGCGAGTCTGTTGCTACTGCGCTTTCGGAGCGACAGGTTCAATAAGAACAGGAACACAGGAAATGCTACGCACTCTTGCTTGGCCATCAACGCCGCTCCGAAGCAGGCGACGGCCCACCACGGTCGCTCGCGGATCCAAGCCAGCAAAGCTGCGAGGCACAGCACGGTGTCCAGCTCCGTGGCGCGCGCGAAAACATAATTGACAGCTTCTGCTTGCACCGGATGCACCGCGAAAACGATGGCCGCGATGAATGCGGCTTTAGGTGAGATCAGCCGCTGGAGAATATCGTAAAGCAGCAGCACGGCCACCAGATGCAAAGCCAGATCGATAGCATGATAGTCGAGCGGATTGCGATCGCCGGCCGCCAAACTGGGCCAGAACGTCAGTCCGGTCAGCGGACGCGTGCCCATCACGCGCCAGATATTTCCGGACAGCAGCGAGTAGTCGTCGAAGTGGAACGATCCCGCGAGCGACAACGCGAAAGCAGCGAGTCCGGCAAATAGCAGAAGCAGTCTGTTACGTGAGAGGTTAATATTCTCAGTGTGACAGTTCCGAAGCCAAAGACCGCCGCTGAGCGCAAGGCTCGTGTGGCGAAGATCCTGCAACTGCTGGATGAGATGTATCCCGACGCGACCTGCGCACTGCATCATAACGGCCCGTGGCAGTTGCTGGTGGCAACCATTCTGTCGGCGCAATGCACCGACAAGCGCGTCAATGAAGTGACGCCTGGGCTATTCAAGAAGTACCCGACGGTCGAGGATTTCGCGCATGCGAGTCAAGCCGAGTTGGCCAACGACATTCGCTCAACGGGATTTTTCAATAACAAATCGAAGTCGGTGATCGGAGCGGCGAAGAGGCTGCTATCGGACTTTGGGGGGAAGGTGCCGCGCACGATCGAAGAGCTGCTCACCGTACCCGGAGCCGCTCGCAAGACCGCCAATGTGGTGCTTGGAACGGCCTATGGAATCGCGTCGGGTATCGTGGTCGACACGCATGTGCAGCGCGTTTCGCGCCGGCTCGATCTGACCAAGAACACGGAGCCGCCGAAGATCGAACAGGATTTGATCAAGATCATTCCGAAGGAGAAGTGGATCCTCTTTTCGCATCAGATCATCCATCACGGGCGGGCACTGTGCGTGGCGCGCAAGCCGAAATGCGCGGAGTGTAAGATCGAGCCGATTTGTTATGCGAAGGACAAGACGGTTTAGCCTCGCCAGTTTCTTCAGTCTGGCCTATTGACGCGGATGACCTGGTTCTTCATCTCCACCGCGTCTCCGACGGCTGCATGAATGCGCTGAGCTTGCCGGACGAAATCTGGGTCGAAAGTGCAAAGCACCATACCCGGGTGGTCGTAATTCCGATTTCGATGGAGTTGAAGGAAGTGGCGACGATTGTGCGACAACAAGATCCGGTCGTCTGCAGCGGCGAACGCCAGCACCTCCGAATCCGGCACGGCAGAGTTTGCGTTACCGGCGTCCATCGAGGTCAATACATCATTTCCGAAGCTGCGCAATTCCATCACGACCTGAAGCGGAATGTTCTCGTTGGAATAAAACCGGGCCACTAGGCGGTCTCGTTCTCGCGAATCTGTGCTTCGATCTCGGCCGCATGAGAACGCGCGTACGCCCACGCATTTACGAGATCCTCCGCGCGAAGGGCTGGGTATGCCGCCAACAACGTTTGCTCACTAGCGCCCAAACGACGTGCTTGTTCCAGTAGCCAGACGGGAATCCGAGTCCGAACAATGCAGGGCTCGCCGCCGCATATATCGGAACGTGAGTCGATGCCGGGAAATGCCTCGGAAAGTTCTTGTACGACCCATTTCAGGATTTGAGCTTTCTCTCCAGGCGATAGCGTGGGTAGCAACTTTTCGAAATCGCTCAGGCTCATGATACCTTCCTTAATTGTCGCCGAAACCCTGACGAGTCACCGCGAGTTCAGAAACTATTTCTTCCGTTTCGCCGGCTCGACTTTGAAAAACGGGTCGGGCTCCGGAATAGCGGCACCGTCTTTGCGGGGTGAACTTGCGCCGTAATTCACTCCGGTAGCGGAATCGTGCAGCATCGCTTGTCCGCCTCCCATCCAGCCGGAGAAATCTCCCTGGACACTCAAATCGTGCCCGCGCTTCGATAACTCCTCACGCACGCTCTCCGAGACGCGGCCTTCGATCCGCAGATCGCATCCGCCCAGCGTCACCTTCGTGAATCGCGGAGCTTCCAGCGCTTCCTGGATGTTCATGTTGTGGTCGACAATGTTCGAGACGAACTGCATTTGCGCCTGCGCCTGGTTGATGCCGCGCATGATTCCGAAGCCGATGTGCTGGTCGCCGTGTTCCATGAATCCGGGGATGATGGTGTGGAACGGGCGCTTTCGCGGGGCCAGCGCATTGATACTATCCGGGTCGGCGCTGAATGCCGCGCCACGGTCGTGCAGCACAAAGCCCATCCCCTCTACCAGAATTCCCGAGCCCCAGATGTCGGAATTGCTTTGGATCCACGATGCAATGTTCCCGTCTTTGTCGACTACCGTCAAATAAGTGGTGTCGCCGGGCGCGGCCGGTGTGCCGGGAGTAACATCGCAATGCGCCTTTGACATATCGATGGTCGCCGCGCGCTCCTTCGCGTAGTCTTTCGACAGCAAGCCCGTCGTCGGCACCGCGGCGAATCGAGGATCGCCCACCCAGCGTTTCAGATCCTGCGTGGCGAGCTTCTGCGCTTCGATCTTGACGTGGAATGCATCCGCCGAATTCTGTCCGTAGTCGGCGATGGGAAACTGCTCGATAATATTGAGCATCTCCAGCGCGCCGACGCCCTGCCCGTTCGGTGGAAGCTGGTAGATTTTCCAGCCGCGATAATCCGTCGAGATCGGCTGCACAAACTCCGGCTGATACTCACGCAAATCGTCAGCCGACATCGTTCCACCAAGCGCTCGCGACGTATTGAGAATGGCCTCGCCGATCGGCCCGCCATAAAAGGCAGCCGCGCCCAATTCGGCGATCAGGTGGTAAGCGTGAGCCAATTCCGGATTGTGGAAGATCTGGCCGACTTTCGGAGCATGGCCGTCGGGCAGGAAAACGCGGCGGGAATTTTCATCCAGCTTGTAGCTTCCGTGATCCCAGTCGTATTGAATCAGTTCGGTGACCGGGAATCCGTGCTCGGCGTAATAGATCGCTGGTTGAAAAAGGTCGCGCCAGGGAAGGCGGCCAAAGCGCTTGTGCATCGCCTCCCAGCCCTTCACGCAGCCAGGGACGGTGACGGTGTGAATGCCGCTCGATGGCGCGCTGCTCATTCCGTGCTCGCGCAGGTAGGAGATCGACAATCCCTTGGGCGCCCAGCCACTGGCGTTGATACCCGTCAGCTTGCCGCTTTTCGCGTCCCACACCAGGGCGAACAAATCGCCGCCTGGACCGTTCATCATCGGCTCGACGAGTCCCATGACGGCGTTGGAAGCGATTGCCGCGTCGACCGCCGATCCTCCACGCGCCAGGATCTGAGCGCCCGCCTGCGATGCCAGAGTTTGCGCCGTTCCAACGATCCCGCGCTGCGTGATGGTCATCGACCGACCTTGCGAACGATCCTGTGCGAAATCCGAAGCCGGAAATATCATTATGAGTGCGAAAAGCGCGGTCAACAATTTCGAATACACCACCGGCCATCATAGCCGCGAGAGTTCTGCTTTGGCAACCAGGGTGCTCGCAGAAGAAAGGGGGAGAAACGATAGAATGCGTAAGTACTTCTTATGTTTGTTTTTGGCCGTGTCGATGCTCTTTACAATCGCCGCACCTGGCGAAGCAAGTGCCGCAACACGGCGCCGGCACTATAGGAATTACAAGCGGCGGGCGCATCGCAAAACCATCAAGCGCGTTGGAATCGGAGCGGCGGGCGGCGCGGTGGCGGGAGCTCTTCTCGGAGGCGGCAAGGGCGCCGGCATTGGTGCGGCCGCCGGCGCCGGGGCTGGTTATCTCTACGACCGGCACAAGAAGAGCGAAGGCCGGCCGTAGTTCCTGAAGCTTAATTCTCTAATTTCGCGCTGAGCGTGATGTTGGTGTTGAATAACTTCGACACAGGGCATCCGCTCTTCGCCTCCTGGGTCGCTTTATCGAAAGCTTCCTGCGTTGCGCCGGGAACTCGAGCGGTCAATTGCAGGTGACTCTCCGTAATGCCGAACCCTCCATCTTTTTTATCCAGAGTGATGGTGCACTCCGTGCGAATCGACTCGGGCTTTAATCCAGCTTGCGCCAATTGATTCGACAGCGCCATCGAGAAACAGCCGGCGTGAGCCGCGGCCAACAATTCCTCCGGATTCGTTCCCGCACCTTGTTCGAAGCGGGTGTGAAACGAATAGGGAGCGTTCGAGAGAGTGCCGCTCGCGGTCGAGATCTTTCCCTCACCCGACTTCAGGTCGCCTCGCCATTCGGCGTTTGCTTTTCTTTGCATCCAAAATCTCCTTCTCTCTCGATTATCCGCGAAGGAAATACGATACCCTTTAGTCTCCTCAGCGTTCTCAATGGCCCCCATCGCTCGCAGCACCGCTCGGCGGATCAACCGGCGCATCATGCCGTTCCTGTTTCTGCTCTATGTAATCGCGTTTCTCGATCGCGTGAACGTCGGCTACGCGGGACTCCAGATGACCCGCGAGCTTCATTTTTCAAATGAGGTATTCGGGTTCGGTTCCGGAATTTTCTTCATCGGCTATGTACTGCTCGAGATTCCCGGCACGGTTCTGGTTGAATTGTGGAGCGCTCGAAAATGGATCGCTCGCATCATGATCACCTGGGGAATCGTGGCTGGATTCACCGGCCTGATTCATACGGCGCAGGAATTTTATTGGGCGCGGTTTTTGCTCGGCGTGGCCGAAGCGGGTTTCTTCCCTGGAGTGATCGTCTACCTGACGCACTGGTATCGCGCTGCCGATCGCGCGAAGGCGGTTGCGATGTTCATGTCGGCGATTCCGTTGTCCCAAGTTTTGGGCGCGCCGATTTCGGCCGGCCTGATGAAGATCCACTGGCTCGGATTTTCCGGTTGGCGATGGCTGCTCATTTTGGAAGGCGTTCCGGCGGTTATCTTCGGCATCGTTACCCTGTTTTATCTCACGGATCGTCCGCAACAGGCGAAGTGGCTGCCCGACGCGGAGCGCAACTGGATCGTCAATGAGCTCGAATCCGAGAAGCGCCGGAAAGCAGCGGCTGGATCGATCAGTGTATGGCGGGCGCTTGCGAATCCCAATGTTCTACTTCTCACGCTGGGCTATTTCTGCGGCGCGATTTTGCAGTATGGCTTCGGTCTTTGGCTTCCGAAGATAATCGAGAAGCTTTCCGGTTTCAATCCGCTACAGGTGACGCTTGTTTCGGCGATTCCTTATCTGGTGTCGTGGCCGGCGATGCTGCTCATTGGATGGAATTCGGATCGTACCGGCGAGCGTCGCGGGCACGTCGCCGGCGCGATGATTCTGGCCGGTCTCGCTCTTCTTGCGAGCCAGTACACGGGAGGCAACGTTGCGCTGGGGATCGCAATGTTCTCACTGGCATTGATTGGCATCAATGGACGCTTGCCCGCATTCTGGCCCCTGCCCGCCGCGTTTCTCGGTGGCACCTCAGCCGCGGCGGCAATCGGCGCGATCAATTGCATCGGAAACGTTGGCGGATTCGTCGGGCCCTACATTATCGGATTCTTAAGCAACGGCTCGGGACGTTATGGCTCAGGTGTCGCGTTTCTGGTTGGAACCGCGTTTGTGGGCGCGGTTGCGACTATCTTGGTGCGGAAGCCCGCGATCGATCACGGCAGCGGCACGAATCGCACCGCGTAGCCACCGCCGGGCGCTAACTGCGCCTGCAGATGCGTGGAGCGATCTACCTGCTTCTTCTGGACGCTGACGTTCTTCGGCAGTTGATCCGCATCGCTTGCGTCGGCATAAATCTCGGCGCGATATTTTCCGCCATCCAGAAAATCGAGTGGAATGTCGAGATCGCGGCGGTTCCAATTCGTCATGCTGCCGAGATACCACTCTTTGCCGTGGCGGCGCGCGATGGTGACGAACTCACCAGGCTCGCCGGCCAGAACGCGAGTCTCATCCCAGGTTGCCGGCACGCTCTTGATAAACTCGAACGCCGGTTGATCTTCATATGCGGAGGGATGATCGGACACCATCTGGAACGGCGCTTCGTAAACGGCGTACATCGCGAGTTGCTGCGCGCGCGTTCCCATCACCATGGGCTTCAGCGAGCGCGGCACGAATTCCGCCTTCGTCACATTGTCGAAACCGCCCGGCGTGTAGTCCATCATGCCGGTGAGCATGCGTGTGAACGGTAGCGTCACACGATGGTCGGGATTATCGCGCGCGCCGGCTTTCGATTGCTCCATGCCGAGCACGGCTTCGTATCCCAACACGTTGGGCCAGGTGCGATTCATGCCGGTCGGTTTGGTGGCGCCATGAAAATCGACCATCAGGTGATTCTCGGCGGCCAATTTTGCGACGCGATAATACCAATCGATCATGTACTGGTCGTCGCGCGACATAAAGTCGATCTTTAATCCTGCCACGCCCCATTTCTTATACAGAGGGAACGCTTCGTTCATCTGACGGTCCACGCCGGACCAGTGCAGCCAGATCCAGACCTTCACGTTTTTCGCCGTGGCGTAGCGTACGAGTTCGGGAATATCGACCGAGCCGTTCATCTTCGTGATGTCGCCCTTTGCCGACCATCCCGCGTCCACCAGCATGTACTCGAAGCCGGACTTGGCCGCGAAATCGACGTAATACTTCATGTTGTCGGTGGTGAATGCGTGCTTGCCTTCACGGTCGAGACTGCCGCTCCACCAATCCCATGACGCTTTGCCGGCGTGAATCCAGGAGGTGTCCTGAATTTCAGACGGCGGGTTCAGGCTCGTGATGACGTTCGATTCCACCAAGCGGCCAGGCTGGTCGCCAACCAGCAACACTCGCCACGGCGAGTGATGCGGTAGCGTGCCGGTGATCGCGATACCCGGTTCATCCTCACGCGGCGAGATGCGCGATTCCAGCTCGTGACTCGACCAGTTGCCGCCGGCATTCACCAGGTACATGGCGGCGTTGCCTTGCATGTCCGCCTCAGTAATTGCCATCCATGCGACACCGGGCACTTCCATCAACAGCGGCAACCCGATCAGAGAAGAACTCGTGACGCCGCCTTGATTGGCAAACGCACTGAGCTGGAGCTTGATGTACTCGCTTTCGTACATGGTCCGGTCGTTCGGCAGAACCAGCGAATAGGTGGTGGCGTCTTTGCTGATTTTGAACTGAGTATTTTCCTTCGCCAGCCGGAATTCGCGCAGATCGGCCTGTTCGGGAACTACATAACGGAACGCGACGGCGTCGTCATAGGCACGGGCTTCCATCACGAGCTTGCGTCCGGGCTCGCCGGTCTCTTCGAGCGCGATGGACACAGCTTTGTAGTGATTGCGCGCCGTGCTCGTCTTGCCTGCGACGAGATGATACGTATCGTCGGCCTCCGACGGCGTTACGGACGTGATTCGGAGATCGGAACCGAGCGGACGCTCGCCCTGTAGATCGAGTCCGAGCGCGGAAGCGTCGATGAGCGGTTTGCCTTTATATGTGACAGCGTACGTGAGCTTGCCTGGAGACGCGGCAGTAAACATTATGGCGAGACTGCCATTGGGCGAAGTGACGCCGGCGGTGGGCTCTTGGGCCAGCGTGCACGCGATCGCGAACAGAGCGATACAGATGGAGCGCATGTGTTCATTGTTACTTATTGGGATGAAGCAGGAGTTTCTGGACTCTCCAGTTCAGGATTTCGCCAACATAGAGGGTGTTCTCCGACGGGCAGGCCATCTCATGGACCCATCCGAATTGGCCGAGTTGCTTGCCAGCCTTTCCAAATACGCCCAGCACATTGCCGTCGAGGTCCATTTTGTAGATGCGGCCCGGTACGGAATCGGAAGTGTAGAGAACCTGCTTCGGTCCGGGCGTGATGCAGATGGCCCATGGCGCGCCGACGTTCGTCCACTGTTTCAGAAACGTTCCGTCTCCATCGAACACCTGGATACGCTTGTTCTCGCGATCGCCGACGTAGACCTTGCCGCTGGCGTCTACCGCAATCGAGTGCGGTGTATGGAACTCGCCCAGCTCCGTTCCGCGTTGACCCCAGGATTTGATCCAGTTGCCGTCCTTGTCCACTTTGGCCACTCGCGAGTTGCCGTAGCCGTCGCTGATATAGCTATTGCCCGCGCGGTCCCAAGCGATGTCGGTCGGGCGATTGAAGAGATTGTCGCGCGCGGTCGGCGTTTCAGCGTGGGCGGCCGGTCCTTCTACGGCTTCCGCTTTTCGTCCGAGCACCATGAGGACGCGGCCTTGAGGATCGAACTCGATGACCATGTTTGCGCCCTCGTCGACGCACCAGATGTTGTCGTTCTTGTCGATGCGCACCACGTGAGCGAAGACGAAGCCATAGAGATCCTTGCCGATTTCGCGGAGGAACTTGCCGTCGCCATCGAATTCCAAAAGCTGGGTGTGGGCGCCGCGATGATAGACGAAAATGTGGCCCTTCGAATTCAGCGCCACGCCCGCGGCTTCGCCGAGATAACGATCAGCCGGGAGCTTCAGGAGATTCGGGACCGATTCATACGGGATCTCAGGCGGAGCCTGGGCGAATAACGGAACGGAGCACAGCAGGAACAACACGGTTCTGGTTGTCGGCATATGGGGACCTTTGCATATTATGATCGACGGGTCCCGTGTTGTGATACTTTGCACAGTATGCGTCGACTTATTCCAATTGTGTTGAGCTGTTTAATGGGCATAGGCATCGTAGCCGCCCAGAGCGTCCTGCATCCTGAAATGAAGGTGGCGGCCGATGCGGGAACCTACGACAAGCCGATGGGTACGCTCGGCGAGAAGACGTCCGATGTCTGGTCGGCCACGACCATAGGAGCGGGCGTGGACAAGAAGCCCGAGCCAGGCAAGGAGATTACCGAGATCGGCGAGATTATCGATCTGTCCTGCTACCTGCAGCTTGGAAAGCATGGCGAGAAGCACGTAGGCTGCGGTAAGAAGTGCCTCCAGAGCGGCCAGCCGATCGGCCTGCTGACCAAGAATGGAACCGTCTATATGCTGATGGAAGAAGAGCACGATCCACGGCGCGATGGGCAGACGACGTTCCGCGAGCAGGCCACGAATCACCTGGGGCACATCATGGAAGTTACAGGAACCGAGGCATCGCACGCGGGCTTCAAAGCTATTTACGTTCAGGGTTACGTTAAGAAGTAAGACCGTAGTCATGGAACTGTAAGAAAGCGGTTGCGATAATAGCCGTGTGCCGGAGCCGCTCATTGAAGCAAGAAAGCTCGAGAAGTTCTACGGAGATCCCAACGAGAATCGCATTCAGGTAATCGCGCCGCTGGATCTCTGCGTATATCCGGGAGAAATCCTGGCGTTGTTGGGTCCGTCGGGATCGGGGAAGTCGACGCTATTGCGCATGCTCACGGGTCTGGCGAAACCCTCGGCTGGGCAGGTGCTGTGGCACGACAAGCCGGTCGCGGGAACCGGCGACGCAAACGTCTCCATCGTCTTCCAGAGCTTTGCGCTGTTTCCCTGGCTCACGGTGCTGGAGAACGTCGAGGCTCCGCTCAAGGCGCGAGGCATGTCACCAACCGAGCGGCGCGAACGAAGCGTTCGAACGCTCGACACGGTTGGGCTCGACGGTTTCGAGGCCGCATATCCGAAAGAATTGTCCGGAGGCATGAAGCAGAGGGTCGGCTTCGCGCGGGCGCTCGTTGTGGAACCCGAGGTCCTCTTCATGGACGAACCATTTTCGGCGCTCGATGTTCTTACCGCCGAGAACCTTCGCGCCGAGCTGCTGGAGCTGTGGGAAGACCACAAGATGCCGACAAGGGCGGTGTTTATCGTCACTCACAATATCGAGGAAGCGGTTTTTCTGGCGGACCGAATCATCGTGCTGGGCAAGAATCCGGGCCGAATCCGAACCGATTTTCATGTTGAGCTGCCCCGGCCACGCGATCGTAAGTCCCCTCTCTTTCTGCATCTTGTCGACTACGTCTATCGGGTTCTTACGCGACCGGATGCCGATCCAAGTTTGGGCGAGCTACCGGCGACGCGGGCGGCGACCGCCAAGTACCCGATGCTTCCGCATGCCCGGCCGGGCGGCATCGCCGGACTTGTGGAGATTTTGGAGGATCATGGTGGACGCGAAGATGTCTACCGTCTGGCTGACGATCTCGCATTCGAGATCGACGACATGCTGCCTACGGTGGAAGCCGCGGCGCTGCTGGGCTTTGTGACCCTAACTGAGGGGGACGTTGAGATCACGCCGCAGGGCAGGGAGTTCCTGGAGGCGGACATTCTGCATCGCAAGGAGCTGTTCCGGAACGCGGCTCTGGAACATGTCGCTCTGCTGCGGCAGATCACCAAAGCGCTCTCTTCAAAATCCGATCATAGGCTTCCGGATGAGTTCTTCCACGACATTCTCGACGAGCACTTCAGTGAGGAAGAGACTGTGAAGCAGCTCGAGACGGCGATTAATTGGGGACGCTACGCGGAGTTGTTCGATCACGATGCCGAGGGCGAGCGGTTCTTCATTCCTGAAGAGACCGCAAAGGTCGCGGCAGAATGACGATTCCGCATCTTGGCCGGCAGTTCATTCCGGAGCGGACATGGTCGTTTCTCCTGGATGCAACGGTGTTTGGCTGCGTTCTGGCTTTGCTCTACGGCATTGTCGTTATCGGCCGCTATTGGCTCGGGGCGATCACGCCTACTGTCGAGATCTCGCGTTCGCCGGCATCTCTGCCGCTTTATTCGTTCTATTCGTTGGTCCGCATGGCTGTGGCGTATTTACTCAGTCTGTTGTTCGCTGTCGTATATGGATATATCGCCGCGTATAATCTGCGCCTGCAAGCGCTGATGCTGGCCACCCTCGACATTCTACAATCGATCCCGGTACTGAGCTTTTTGCCGGGCGTGATGCTCGCGATGGTCTCGTTGTTTCCGACCAGGCAGATCGGCGTGGAGATCGGGTCCATCGTGCTGATCTTTACGGGCCAGGTTTGGAACATGGCGTTCAGCTTTTACGCGTCGCTACAGGCGATTCCGCGGGAGTTGCGCGAGGCTTCGCGCATTTATCGCTTCGGGAAATTGCAGCGCTTCTTTCAATTGGAGTTGCCGTACGGGACGATCGGGCTGGTGTGGAATTCGATGGTGTCGGTGGCGGGCGGCTGGTTTTTCCTGATGGCCTGCGAGATGTTTGTGCTCGGTAAACGTGATTTCCGGCTGCCGGGGTTGGGGTCCTATCTGCAATCGGCGGCAAGCGCGGGCGATACGGGCGCGATTGTTTGGGGCCTTGCGGCGATGATCACGGTCATCGTGCTGATTGACCAGCTCATCTGGCGCCCAGCGATCGCATGGGCTGACAAGTTCAAGTTTGAGCAGGTAGAAAGCTCGTCGATGCCGACGTCCGCGGTTCTCAATCTGTTGCGGCGATCGCCGCTGTTGGCGCGGTGCCGGCAAGCCACGATTGCTCCCTTCATGGAACGGTTGTACCTGAAATCGGCTCAGAATTCCGAGGTTGAGATTGAGGATCGAACCCCGGTTTGGAAAAAAGCTCTCGGATTCTTTGTAGCGGCTGCGTTGGTTGTCGCCGCTGTTTATGGCGTCGTAGAGGCGTTCGCGACTTTGCGAGGTATCACGTCGGCGGAAGTTGCCCTCACCGTAAAGAGCGCCGGCGCCACGTTTCTTCGGGTTGCCGCGTCGCTCGTGATCGGTTCGGCGTGGACCATTCCGGCCGGCGTTGCGATCGGGCTAAGTCCCAAGCTGGCGCGGATCGCGCAGCCGCTCGCGCAGGTGGCCGCGTCAGTTCCTGCCACGGCGTTGTTTCCCGTCGTGCTGTTGTTCTTGATCAACATCGGAGGGGGACTCAGCGCAGGCTCCATTCTGCTGATGTTGCTCGGAACACAGTGGTACATTCTGTTCAACGTGATTGCGGGAGCGATGGCGCTTCCTTCGGACCTTCGCGAAGTTGCAAAAGTGTTCCGGTTCTCCAGACTCGAACTCTGGAAGACAGTTATTTTGCCCGGCATCTTTCCGTACCTCATTACCGGGCTGGTCACTGCGTCCGGTGGGGCCTGGAACGCGAGCATCGTGGCGGAATACACCCACTTCAAGGGACAGGTGCTGTCCACTTTCGGACTCGGCGCGGTGATCAGCTCCGCAACCGATTCCGGGAATTTCGATCTTCTGCTGCTGGCGACGATCGTGATGGCGGCGCTGGTGGTTTCAGTTAATCGGCTGCTGTGGCGGCCGCTATACCGGCTCGGTGAGACGAAGTATAAGTTGGAAACCTAAAGGCCCATTCGTTCGAGCTTGCGATAAAGGGTCTTGCGTTCGATGCCCAGGATCTTGGCGGCGCGGCTCTTATTTCCGCCGGTAGCCGCGAGGACGCGGCGGATCTGGTCGGCTTCGGTGTCGGCGAGAGTGTCGCCTCCGAACTCGCTGGGCTCGGTCAGGTTGATGGCTTCTTTGACCGCGGCTTCGTCAATGCGGCCTTGCAGCGCAAGTATCGTCAAGCGCTCCATGATGTGCTGGAGCTGGCGGACGTTGCCGGGCCAGCTATAGTTCTCGAGCGTCGCCACGCCGGATTCGGTCAAGCGAGCTTTTTGGGAGTAGCGCTCGTTATACTTCTTCAGAAAATAGTGGGCCAGAAGCGGCACGTCGCCGTGGCGTTCGCACAGCGGAGGAAGCACGATGCGCACCACATTGAGGCGATACCAGAGGTCCTCACGAAACTTGTTCTCCTCGACCATTTTCTGGAGGTCGCGGTTGGTTGCGGCGATTACGCGCACGTCGACCTTGCGGCCTCGCGATGCTCCCAGCGGGCGGATCTCTTTTTCTTGTAAGAAGCGGAGCAGCTTGAGCTGGAAGTTGTGTTCGATGTCCCCGATTTCATCGAGAAACACCGTTCCTCCATTGGCGGCCTCGAAAACGCCGAGCCGGTCGCGATCCGCCCCGGTATATGCGCCTTTCATGGCGCCGAATAGTTCGCTTTCTAAGAGCGAGGGCGCCATGGATGCGCAGTCGACCGGCACAAACGCCTGTTGTGCGCGAGGTGAATTGTTGTGAATCATCCGCGCGATCATTTCCTTGCCTGTTCCGGTCTCACCCTGGATCAGGACGGCGGCACTGGTAGGCGCCACAAGCGAAATGGTCTTATATATTTCGACCATTCCGGGTGAACTTCCGATCATTTCGGTTTCCGGAAGGTCGTTAATTTCAGTGCCGTCGTCTTCTTGTGGGTCGAGCGAAGCTTCGGCGCGTTTGACGGTGTCGAGCATGCGATCGAGCTCGAACGGTTTCGCGATGTAATCGAATGCGCCGCCTCTGGTCGCTGCCATGACGGTTTCCATGCTGCCGCGGCCGGTCATCAAAATGACGGCGCACTTGGGGTTTTTGCTGCGGGCGGTTTCGAGGACATCCAATCCGGTGCGCTCGTCTAAGTAGATATCGGATATGACAATCGGATAACCGCCTGCCTGGAGGCGCGACAAAGCTTCCCGCGTAGACGAGACCGCATCTACGGCATAACCTTCCAATTCGAGGAAGGTTGATACTGTATTTCGTACCGAATTGTCATCTTCAACTAATAATAGACGGGACACTAATACACCCTCTCATGAGACGCTCCCCTCCGGTCACGGCTCGGAACGGTCCGGCGTGCAAAACGCTATATATCTAGCGTGCCACACCGCGGCCCTCAGTTGCCGCGGCATGAGCCGGAATAATTACGGTAAAACACGAACCCTTGCCGGGCGTACTGGTTACTTCGATTCGTCCGCCGTGTACCGTGACAATCTGATCCACAATCGAAAGACCGATCCCCGTACCGGCCTCGCCGGAAGCTTCCGCCCGCTTCGTTCTATAAAAACGCGTGAAGATTTGTTTCAGTTCCCGGGAATCGATCCCAATTCCTTGATCCTTTACCGATAGACGTAGGAAACCGGAATCCGGGTGGCTCGAAACGGCAACTTTGGTATCGGCGGGCGAATATTTTATGGCATTTGTCAGCAAATTGTAGACGGCGTATTCCATCAACTCGCGATCCCCGAGTAAGTCTCCGTCGACCGGGTCCTCAAGAGTGACCGATATATTCTTGCGCTCGGCCAGCGGACGGACGCGTTCCAGGCACGCCTGCACCACCTGATGCATGCTGATCGGCTCGCGTTTCAGCTCCATCTGCCCGTCGGCCAGCCGCTCTACATCGAGGAAGGTCTGGATCATGCGGGCCAGCCGCTTCGACTCGGAGTTGATCATGGCCGCGATCTGTTTCCGCTTGTCTTCATTCAGGTTGTAGCGGCCCATGAGCTCGCTCGACCCCTGGATTGCAGTGAGCGGACTTCGCATTTCGTGGGTCACGAAATGGATAGCTTGGCGATAGCGGGCGCGCTCCACCTCCGATTTTCGAAGTTGGCGGCGAACCACCAGGCTTTGGTATGCGGCGGCGCCGGCCACGCTCAGCCATGCTGTCGCGAGCGGACCGAAGTAGGAGAAAACGATTTCGCGCTCGAAGAGAAAAAAGGGCGCGGAGTGCGCGATTGCCAGCAGCGCCGCGGCAGCCAGATACGCCGTCCAACCCGACATGTAGGCAAAGATCAATCCGGCCAGGACCGTTATGACGGCGGAGAATCCGACCACCGAGAGATCGGAGGCGTCGGCGAGAAACTTGCCGCGCTCGATTGTTTGGTACACCTCGGCGTTGAGCTCCAGTCCGGAGATCATGGGGGGTCCGTATGGCGTGACGACGCGGTCGCGAGCGTACAGCAGCGACGTTACGCCGAGGAATACAACTTTATCTTTTAACTGTTCGGCCAAAGCCGGTTTCCTGATGAGATCGACGACGGAGATCTGCGGCACGCCTTCCCGCGAGTACAGGACATGCATCGACCAATCTCTGGAATAGCGCGCGGGGATGGTTTTCTTGCCGACCTGCAAGGTGTCGGGAGGCTCCTGAACGATATCGACCCCATACGCCAGACGATAGGCTTCGAGCGCCAACTCCCAATGCTGTTTTCGGAAGCCGGTGTTGGCGAGGGCGACAAAGCGAGTGACGCCGTCGGGAGAGAGCTCGTCCGCGGAGACGCTGGCGAGCGCCGTCGCGGCTTGCGCGAAGGAGGGCTCTGGGTCCTCCCAACCGGCGGGCGTCAGATCCGTGGCCAGCACCAGGGTTTTGACCTTTGCGAATGCAGCGGCCAGACGACGGTCTTCCAGCGGGTCGCCTTTATCGTGAAGAATGACGTCGATGGCTACAACCTTCGGCTGGCCGGCAGCGATGCGGTCCACCGCATCGGCGAGGATCCCGCGTACGCGCCGCGCACCTCCGAGCTGCTCCAGCGCTGCGTTGTCGATGGCCACCACGATTGCTTGAGTCGCGGAAGGCGGCGGGGGTTTCCGTTTGAAGAGAAAATCGTAGGCGTAGCTGTCGATCGGAGATCCGACGATGGCCCATCCGAACATGCCGAGGAAGAAGCACGCAGCGAGGGTTCCGATGTAGCCGAGAACGGTCCTATTTAGCGAGAGCCTTTTCAACTTCGTCCGCTTCCCTCGGCAGCGCGGCGCTGAGAATCTTCGCGCCCTTGTCCGTTACGAGGACGACGTCCTCAATGCGGATGCCGATGCTCTCTTCCGGAATGTAGATGCCGGGTTCGACCGTGTAGATCATGCCGGCCTCGAGCGGTTCGTCAACCTGAGGGTCGTGAACGTCGATGCCGACGGGATGTCCGAGACCGTGAGTGAAATACTTGCCGAGCGGTTCGCCATGCAGATCTTTTCCGTGAGAGTTGATGTAGTCTTTCGCGATTTTCGCGATGCTATTCTCATCGCCGTAGTATTTCACTCCTGGCTTGATGGCGGCGATTGCGGCATTCTGGGCTCCGAGAACGACGTTGTAAATCTCGCGCTGGCGTGCGCTGAATTTTCCGCCGACTGGTATGGTCCGGGTAATATCGCTGGCGTAGCTGCCGCATTCGGCGGCGGCATCCATGACCACTACTTCTCCCCGATCCATGCGGCGCGTGTTGGTGGAGTAGTGCAAGACCGTGGAGTTGGGGCCGGATCCTACGATCGGCGAATATGCATGACGCTCGCATCCGTTTTCGAACACGACATCGCTGAAAGTAGCGGCCACCTGGTATTCGTAGAGTCCTGGTTGCATCCTCTTCCACGCGGCGCGATGCGCCTCAATGGAGACGTCGGTAGCGTGCTGGATGGCCGCAATTTCGGCTTCGGATTTCTTGATGCGCAGCTTCGCGATGAGCGTCGCGGCGTCGGAGACCTGCCGGAATACGAGGAAAGATCGGAGCTTTTCGGTGCCGGGGTCATGTGGGAGACCGTAGACATTTTCTCCCGTTTGCAGCGACTGGCTCAATTCGGATTCGAACTTTTCCATGGGCTGGACATGATCGAAGCCGGTGAGCCGTGGAGCGTCGGCATCTTCGGGCGCGGCACGGCGTCCGTAGAATATCTCAGCGCGCTCGTTGCGATGAGGAAGAAAGAGGACGTCGTGGTTCTTGTCGATCAGCAGGACGGCGTTGGGTTGCGTCCATCCGGTCAGGTAATAGAAATTGGGCTCCTGGACATAGCCGTAGACCTCGTCAGGCCCAACCGTTTTTGCGAAGAGCACCACCGTTCCCTGGAGGTCCTTTCGGAGAGCGTCGCGACGCGTGCGGTATTCGCTAAGTGGAATGTTTTGAGCTGGCAACAGGCTGGAAAGAGACGCGCAAAGGACGGCCAGGACCGGGAGAAACCGCATATTAAGAGTTTGGCACAGCTCTTCGAGACGTCGGAGCGCAGGCGTGCGACAAGGATGATCGGTTCGGCTCAGAACAGTTTGCTTTGGCGATTGTTCGATTCAACTGGAGGATAGAACAAACCGATGATTATCCACCTATTCGGGTGCGCAGCGACCGTGCCCACATAAAAATGGGTATCGAGCTTCTGGATCATCTCCGTCTCGTATCTGTGTCGGAACTTCTCCTTCCATCCGTCCTCTCCGTATTTGGTTCGCCATCGGCGGTACGACTGTCCCATTTCCCAGTCGGTGCACATCAGGGTGTGCCCAGGGCAGGAGTCGTCTGAGCAGCGAAACTCGTAATAGAACTTGAACGGGATCTTCTCAAGTTCCTGCTTCGGAGCTTCCACAAAAAGGTGTTCCTGGCGCAACATCGCGAGTTCTGCGGGTGTCCAGTTAGGAGGGTCGGCGGGAGCGATCCGTAAGCGACCTATACTCGCCGGTTTGAATATTCCGAGCGTCGGACATTGTCGCGCATCGCGTTCTTTCGTCAGACAGCACAGGCAGTGAGCCATCAGCGGGAACACAACGTCTTTCCTGGCCCTCCATGCATTAGCCGTAGCCAGCGGGGCAGAAAGGATCTCGATGCCGTCAGGCCGTAGTCGATAGCTTTCGACACGGGGGTCTTCGATCGCTTTGGTCACGATCACCCGTACCCACTCGTACTTGTTGAATCGCTGCCCCTTATTGAGAAGCCGCCACGGTACAGGGAAGAGTCTGATCCACTCGCCGCGATCTGTTATCGCTGCCGTGCAGGAGGATTCGATTCCGAGCGCGTCGGGAACCGGGTAGGTGCGAACAACGATAAGCGCTTTCTTAGTTTCCTCAGGCGGCATGTGGCGTTAGAGGTCAAAGCCGTTTAGCCCCATTCTTTCGAGGGCAAGCGATAAACGGTGACGGTGGCACTCATGCGGATCGATCTCCGTGCACATCAGTGCCACCGGATGCTCAAATTCATTCAGGAACGTGTGAAGGTTCAGGCAGGTGGTCACCTTAGCGTCGTACCATTCCCAGATAACGTCGCGGCTTCCTGTCTCGATCGCCTGGGCGCGAATGTCGCGTGGAACGCCGAGTTCCGGCGCGTGGGCATACTTAATTTCGCGTCCAGCAAGGAGCTTCTTGAAATTTGTCTTGCTCAAGTCGGGGCGGTACATACTGACAGGGTTCCGGCGGACGTCCAGAAGCGTCCTCACGCCGTATCGCTGCAATAGATCTAAGATTTCTTCTGTTTTTCTTCCGCTGTAGCCAAGGGTAAAGAAGTCGGCGTCCTCGGGTGTGCGCGATTCGTTCCATTCGGCTTTGCTCGCTAACTGCTGCTTGACTGGAGAGCTCGGCAAATTCAACCGATTGGCTTGGGGCATGCCCCCAGTTTATCGTCAGATGGCCAGATTTTTTCCATTTAGCCGCTTGCTGTTGCTTCTCTACGGCAACGGCCCTGACAACAGATCCATTGCCGATAGAGCGTAGACGCGCGCGCAGTCGATCAACTTGTCCACGCTGACATATTCATTTGGTCCGTGAGAAACAGACAGGAGGCCTGGGCCGTAGGCCAGAGCGGGGATGCCAAACTGCGAGTAGAAACGGATCTCCAGCAGGCCCGGACACATTTCAAAAACCGGCATCTTGCCAGTCACGAGCTCGATGTTTCGCGCGAGAGTGGTACCAGCGAGAGAGGTTTCCGCGACGCCCGCCGCATTCGCTTCCTGAAAAATCTCATACTCGACCTCGATGCCTGCCTGCCGGTGCTTCTCGAACACCGCCAGCAGCCGGCCCTTTTCCTCCTCGGGATCTTCTTCAGGATTGAGCCGGCGATCGACGGTGAAAGAGCATTCGTCGGGCACGACGTTGAAGTTCGTTCCCGCTCGCACCTCGCCTCCGATCAAGAGGATAGAATTTCGAGCGGCCTCCGGCGAAATCCCGTACGACGTGGTCCGCTCCTGTACTTCGTCGCGAAGCGCTTGGAGATCATTTACGATGCGGATGGCCTGCTCAAACGCGTTTCTGCCCTTATAGTGATGGCCGACATGGGCCGATTTGCCCTTGACGGTCACCCGAATGGATATTGCGCCCCTGCACGCATTCCAAATCACGCCGCTGGTCGGTTCCGCGGTGAACATGGCAAGGGCATTGGGCTCGAACTGTTTGTGTTGAGCCAGGCGAGTCGAACCTCGGCGCCCTCCCGTTTCTTCATCGGGCACAAACACCAGAGCTACTCGCCCATTCAGTTCGGTGCCCGAATCCTTTAATGCCTTTACGGCGTACATCATCGAGAGGAGGCCGCCTTTCATGTCGGCGCTTCCTCGTCCAAAGATGTGTCGGTTCCGGATTGACGGCGTAAACTGTCGCGGCTCGGCGGGAACGACGTCGTAGTGACCGTGGAAATATACAATCGGACCGGAGTTGCCGTAGACGCTCCGTATTCCCGCTGCTTCATCCGTCCCGTCCGGACGAAGGACCTCGGCGTCTAAACCGAGCGTTTCAAGCTGGCGTAGCAATTCGCTGACACATTCCCGATAGCAGTTCCCTGGAGGGTTTTCGCTCGGAATTGCAATCAGCGCCGAAAGCGCGTCAACCATCTCGAACTCATATTGTTGGATCCGATCGGCGACGTCACGGCGAGAACCAGTTTGCATTTATCCAGTCGGGTTCTCATTTTGACACACAAAAAGGTGGAGAGGATCCGGGATCGTGACCGCGACGCGATCCCGTATCCTGGTAGGGGTCTATCGCGTGGGAACGCCTAGCGGGCTTCCGCCGACGTCGATTGTTTTCGCGTGCGTTCGGAGCCGGATACCGAGTCCAACCAAAACAGCGCCGAAGATGAACGCATAGATTCCGAACCACAGTGCCAGAGCGAGGGCCCCCGCAATCGGGAAGATTACGAGGATGCCTCCGAACAGGATCGATGCGATGCCGGCCAGTATCAACAGCCATTCGCCGCTGATGTATTTGCGAAGACGGATCGCGGTAACAATTTCGAGAACCCCTGTAACAAGCGCCCAAGCCGCAACGATGTAGACCAGGGCGATCGCGGTGATGGCCGGCCACAACACCGTGATAACCGCCGCGACAATGCCGGCAATACCCTCAATCAGCAGACCGCCCCAGCGCTCGTGAGAGCTTGCAGCCCGCCACGCGCCGACGATGCTCATGACGCCGTCGACTAAGGCGTAAGCTCCGAATACCAGAACCAGGGCAGTGAATGTGATACCCGGCCACGCGAACGTGACTAATCCCACGAGAATGGCCACTAACCCGCGAACTACCAGCGACCACCAACTATTTGCGAATAGAGTTCTCATAAATTGTTACCTCTCCGCTGATTCGTCAGCCTTTCTGCTCACTTCCCGATGTTTTCGACGAACCCGATTGAGTGCTGGAACCCGATTGATTCTGAGCGGAAGAACTGCCGGCCTGCACTGGGATCTTACGATCCGAGCTTTGTTTTTGGGGGACCGGAATGGTTATCTCGAGCACGCCGTTGTCGAAGCGCGCATTCACATTGTCAACATCGGTATCCTCAGGCAGAGGAATCGATCGGAAAAAGCGGCCATACCGGATTTCGCTTCGATGGACATTCCCGCGATCCTGATCCCGTTCGAATGTCCGCTCTCCCTCGATTGCCAGGGCGCCGTTGGTAACCGTAACAGTCACATCTTCCGGTTTCAGCCCTGGAAGATCTACCCGAACCACGTAATTTCCATCACGTTGCCGAACCTCGATGTTTGGCAGCCAGGCCGCATTACCGGTGCCGCTGGCCGCCCCGGCATCCCCGAACACCCGATCCAAATCCTCCGTCATTCGCCGCATCAGCGAAATGGGATCCATGCGGAGCAGGTTAAACGGCATGAGCGATAACCCGAACGGATCGTAACCTCCGCGTTGAAGCTCGCGCCCCCGTTGTCCGCTTTGCGTAACCTCTCTGCCCTGTGATGACCGGCTCTGCGCCTCGCCGGTAGTCTTGACATTTTGTGTTGCCATAGATTTATTCCTTTCTCGATAAACTTGATTGATTGTCTGGGCCGATGCCGGGCGCGTCGATTGGCGGTACCTGGCATTTGAAATACTGCAGTTCGCCTGCCAGCGTAGCCGTTGTTGTTGCATCAGCAAATACTGATGACGCGTCGAATTTTTGGGGCGAATTTGTCGATCCGTCGACTTACGCTTGAGTGAGAGGCGCCCTAAGCGATGACGCGTTCGAGACGCCGCGCGATTTCCGACTTAGGCTGCACGCCAATGATCCGATCGACCTCGCGGCCGTTCTTCATCACCACGAGAGCCGGAATGCTTCGAATATCGAAGCGCGAGGCCGTAACCGGGTTTTCATCTACGTTCAGCTTCGCCACGCGGACGCGTCCGGCCATTTCCGAAGCCAGCTCTTCGAGCACCGGAGCAATCATCCGGCATGGTCCGCACCACGGAGCCCACATGTCGAGAAGGACCGGAACTGTCGACTGTTCGACATCCACACTGAAAGTGGCGTCGGTGACGTTGAAAGGATGGTGATCCACCGGAAGGGCGGCTTTGCACTTACCGCAAACGGGTTTCAGCCCCGAGTCGAGCTTTTCTTGCGGCACGCGATTCGCTGTTCCGCAGGCAGTGCAACGTATGAGCTGTGCTTGGGCCATAATAGTTGGACTGAACTACAAACACTTCCATTTCACGGCGAAGCAGGTGTCTAAAGCAAGTGTCTAAGGATAGACGATTCGCTTATAATGTAAGCACCGTAACATGATGAAGCAGCCGACAGCCTAGAGATGATTCAGCGCGTCGTCGACTTCGCCCTGAAGAACCGGTTTCTGGTCCTGGCAACGGGCATCGTTCTCCTGTTGTGGGGGGCTTACTCATTTCATACACTTCCTGTCGAAGCCTACCCTGATGTCGCCGATACGTACGTAAACATCATCACGCAATGGCCAGGCCGCGCGGCCGAAGAGGTCGAGCAGCAGGTCACGATTCCCATCGAGACTCAGATGAACGGCGTCGCTCACCTGACGCATCTTCGCTCCGTCTCTGAATTCGGACTCTCTTCGGTCACGCTGATCTTCGATGAGCAAGCCGACGACCTGCTGAGTCGTCAGCAAGCCCTGGAGAAGCTGACACAGGTAAATCTCCCACCGAACCTCAGTCCGCAACTCGGCCCCGACTACAGCCCTGTCGGCCAGATTTATTTCTTTACGCTTGCGAGTTCGAATCCGCTCTACGACACCATGGAGCTGAAGTCTCTCGAAGACTGGGTGGTCGAAAAGCAGTTTAAGTCGGTGCCCAATGTCGTTGACGTGAGCAGCTTCGGGGGCATCACGCGCGAATATCAGGTGCAACTCGACCCGAACCGCCTGGTCGAGTACGGCCTGAGCCTCTCACAAGTGGAGCAGGCGCTCGCAAATAATAATGTGAACGCCGGAGGCAGTTTTCTCGAGCACGGCCCGCAAGCCTTCAACATCCGGACCGTCGGCCTGATGAATACGACCCGCGATATCGGCGAAACGGTTCTGAAAGCTCAAAACGGCACTGCCGTTCATGTTCGAGACCTGGGCGATGTCGTGCAGGGTCCGCGAATCCGTCTCGGAAAGCTCGGAAAAACGATACTGCGCGACGACGGCCATGCAGTCGATTACGACGACGTGATCGAAGGGATCGTTTTGTTGCGGAAAGGTGCCGAGACCGAATCGACGCTGGAAGGCATCCACGAGAAAGTGAAGGAGCTGAACGCTCGCATCCTTCCACCCGGAGTGAAAATCGTCCCTCACCTGGATCGCGGCGACCTGGTTCATTACACGACGCACACCGTCCTGCATAACCTTGGCGAAGGCATTTTTCTGGTAATCATCGTTCTGTTCGTGATGCTCGGCAATGTGCGCAGTGCGCTCATTGTCGCGGCCACTATGCCCTTCGCGCTTTTGTTCGCGGCCATTCTGCTCGATCTCAAGCACATTCCAGCAAACCTGCTCTCGCTCGGTGCGCTCGATTTCGGCATGATTGTCGACGGAACCGTATTTATGGTGGAGAACATCCTCCGCCACGTCGGCGCTACCGAACCGTCCGAGCGCACGTTCATGGAAAAAATCGCCGATGCCGTTCATGAAGTCCAGCGGCCGGTGTTCTACGCCGTTCTCATCATCATCACGGCCTACGTGCCGATTTTCACCCTGCAGCGAGTTGAGGGACGCCTCTTTCGGCCTATGTCGTGGACGGTTGCGTTCGCTCTGTTGGGCGCGCTCCTGTTCGCATTGATCATTGCACCGGTTCTGACCAGCTTCATCTTCCGCCCGGGAATGAAGGAATGGCACAATCCGGTTCTCTCGTGGTTGAAACGGTTCTACGGGTCAACATTGACGTGGTGTTTCCGGTTCCGCTGGGTGGTGTTCGCGGGCGGGCTCGCCATCGTGGCCGCGACCGTGCTTCTGGTGGAGAGCGGAGTAATCGGATCCGAGTTTTTGCCCCATCTCGACGAAGGCGCTATTTGGGCACGCGGAACTCTTGCGCCCAGTACCGGACCGACTGAGGGCGAGCGCCTCGCGTATGAGTCGCGCCGCATTTTTGCCTCGTTCCCCGAAGTCACACAGGTCGTGTCACAGGTCGGCCGGCCTGACGACGGATCGGACGCCACGGGTTTCTTCAATACCGAATACTTCGTCGATCTCAAACCTCGGGAACAATGGCGCAGTCAGTTTCAGACGAAGGAGGAACTGATCGCCTCCATGGACGCGAAACTCGAGAAAATTCCAGGTGTTCTCTGGAATTTCTCGCAACCCATAGCCGACAACATGGAAGAAGCGGTCAGCGGCGTGAAGGGCGAACTGGCCATTAAAGTCTTTGGCGGCGACCTGAAGGAGCTGGAACACATTGGCGACGAAATCGTCAGCACGATGAGCCGCATTCCCGGAGTACAGGATCTCGGGATTTTTCGGGTCATCGGACAGCCGAACGTGAACCTCATCGTGAATCGCGACAAGGCCGAGCGCTACGGAATTAATGTGAGCGATGTTCAGGACGCGATCGAAACTGCGGCTGGAGGCAAAGCGGTCAGCCAGATTTTGAAGGGTGAGGCCCGCTACGACCTCGTGGTCCGTTATCAAGAACAAGACCGCAGAACCATCGGCGATATTTCCAACATCCGAATACTTTCGCCTTCCGGCGAGCGCGTGTCCATCGCTCAACTCTGCGACATCAAAGTGGAAGATGGCGCGTCGCAAATTTTCCGCGAAGCCAATTCCCGCTACGTGGCGATCAAGTACAGTGTGCGCGGCCGCGACCTGGCCAGCACCGTCCAGGATGCCATGAAAGCGGTGAACAGCAAGGTGCCGCTGCCGAAAGGTTACAAGCTCGAATGGGCCGGCGAGTTCGAAAGCCAGCAGCGCGCCAATCGCCGCATGGCCATCATCGTCCCCGTAACACTGCTTGTCATCCTCCTGATCCTCCACTCGATGTTTCGCTCCTTTAAGTGGGCAGGCATGGTCTTGCTCAGCCTTGCGACCGTACCGATCGGCGGACTGCTCGCCCTCCTGCTCACGGGAACGCACTTGAGCGTTTCGTCGGGAGTCGGATTTCTAGCTTTATTCGGAGTCTCGGTACAGGTTGGAGTTCTGATGCTGGAGTACATCAACCAGTTGCGAGCTCGCGGGCAGACCATCGAAGATTCCGCCCGCGAGGGGGCAGTGAAGAGTTTGAGGCCGATCCTCACGACGATGCTCGTGGCGACGCTCGGCTTGGTCCCGGCCGCGACCTCTCACGGCATCGGATCGGACTCTCAGCGCCCCTTCGCAATCGTGATCGTCGGCGGATTACTCGCCAACCTGTTCCTCAGCGTGATCCTTTTTCCAACGCTGTATGTGTGGTTTGCCAGTCCCGCTGATGAGCTGGGCCCGGTTGAGGCTGAGGCGCCCTGAAGAATCGGACCGGTTTACTTGTGCGCTCCGGCCTTGCCGTGTCGGAAAATGTAAATTGCCCAGGCAAAGTAGGCAACGATGCCCAGGATAATCAGTACCTCCGGAATATCCAGTGAGCCCATGCGACCCTCCGCCAGAAGTATAACTCCCTCAGACTCAAAATGGAATCCTCTTTAGAAGCTTAGTACTAGCCAGTCCGCTACACTGATCGAGTATGGTTGCACGCGCTCTCCTGGCTCTCTGCTTTGTACCCGTATTGAGCGGTCAGGCACTCCCCGTCCCTCGCAAAGCGACGAATCTCGTCATTCAAACCCCGGAGGGACACAAATTCGATCTCGCCAGTTACAAGGGGAAAGTAGTGGTCGTGAGTTTTATCTTCACCACCTGCGTCCATTGCCAGCAAATGAGCGGTGAGATGAATCAACTTTACGCGCAATATGGTTCAGACGGATTCCAGCCGCTCGCCGTGGCGTGGAACGAGGACGCCAAGGACCTGGTTCCGCAGTTTGTCAAGGATCTCAAGATTACTTATCCCGTCGGATACACCGATCGGGCCGGCGCATTTGCGTATCTTGGGATCTCATTCATGGACACGAGAACCGTCGTTCCTCAAATGGTGTGGATCGATCGCAAGGGCAATGTCCGGGCGCAAACTCCTCCCGCTGGCGACGGCAACATGCTGAGCATCGATTACTATCGCAAAATGATCACGACACTCCTGGCCGAGCCTGCCTCCACCGGACCGAAACGTCCGCTTAAGGCAAGTCATTGAACCGCTCGTCTATTACGGTTCAGCAGGCGCTGGGTGAGACTCGATGTACGGAATGCCGTGTTCCATCCAGTCCGGCTCCGGTGCGCCTTTGAGGAAGTGATCGAAATATTGCTGTAAGCGCACCGTATAATCCTTCTGATTAGGCCGCCGTCGCAGGCCGTGCGGCTCGCCGTTATACGAAAAGAAATAAACTTCCTTCCCGAGGCGGCGAAGAGCCAGGTAATACTCGATTCCCTGATACCATGGCACGGCGTCGTCGGCATCGTTGTGGATCATCAGAATAGGCGTCTTCACGCGATCGACCTGGAAGATGGGCGAATTTTCGATGTAGCGCATCGGATATTCCCACAGCGACCCGCCGATACGACTCTGATCCTTCTCATATTGAAACTGGCGCGGCAGACCCGGACCCCAGCGGATGCCATCGTAGGCGCTGATCATGTCGGCCACTGGCGCACCCGCGGCAACCGCGCGAAAACGATTCGTCTGCGTCACCATATACGCGATCTGGTAGCCGCCCCAGCTATGGCCTTGGATGCCAATCGCGTTCGCATCGACAAATCCCCGATCCACCATCTCCTGCACCGCTGGCAGCACGCATTTCAGAGCGCTCTGTCCCGGATACCCGGTTGTATAGACGATGTCCGGCTCGAGCACGAGATAACCGTTGCTGACGTAATAGCTCGGATTAATGTTGTGCGACGGACGCGGCTCGACGAACTGATGTACGTTTTGCGAGAGACGCTCGTAAATGTACACGATCATCGGATATTTCTTCTGAGGGTCGAAATTCTCGGGCTTATAGAGCGTTGCGGTGAGGGGAACGCCATCGGCGTTTCTGAAGTGCACAAGCTCGGCCGTGCCCCAGAGATATTGATCCTTCTGAGGATTCGCGTCACTGACCTTGCGCAACTCGCGGAAGCTCATATCGGTGATCTGCAGATCGGGGAATTCGGTGAACGTCGATTCGGTGAGCACCAACACATCGGCATCCTTGGCCTTCGCCGGCACAGTGAAGTTCTTCGCCGCGTAGATGAGTTTTGAAGGCGGCTCAGAGCTTCCGATGGCTGTGCGGAAAAAGCCGGTGTCGTGGGTTTCGTAATTCTCGGCGCGCAGCAGAATCGGCTTCGAAGGATCGATGCCTTTATCGCGAGGATCGGATTCGAGTCGCACGTAGCGGAACATGAGATGGTTCTTACGGCCATAGCCGGCGGTGAGATTGCGGGCGAAGCTGCCATTGGGCGCGATCTGCCAGACATCGAAGTGATCGGTCACCAGAACCCATTTGCCGTCCTTCGTCCAATTCGCAGGTCCAAAAGGCGCGGGATGTCCGGGAATATCGTGGTCCTCATTCCAGAAGCGCACGCCGAGATTGGAAGTAAGATTCACGATTTGGCCGCCACGCACGGAGACGCTATTCCAATCGTGGCCGTCGAACAGGAGCGCATGCCGGCCGTCGGGCGACCAGCCCACATTTCCAGCATGCTTTTTGAAAATCAGCTTACGCGAGCCATCCGTGGTGTTGACGAGATAGGAGTCCTTGTAGCGGGTATCGTATTCTTCCATGCCGCGATAGGCGCGATCGTCGCCGCCAATGGCCCACAATCCCTCATCGCTGGGCGTCAGTTCCGGCATGTCCAGGTCAGCCAGTTGCAGCATTTTCTTAGCGCCTACATCGTAGACGGCGCGATAGGATCGCGAACGGTCGACACTGGCGCGGACCTTCTGCATGGGCTGAATAAAATCGTCTTTCCAGGACCAGAGGTCGACCGAGACTTTCTCATCGTCGGGCGTATCGTCCTTCTTGATCGCAACCGGCGGAGGCGCGCTGCCAAAGAAGATGCGGCTGCCGTCCTTAGAAAAGGACAGATTGCCCTTGTCGCTGACAGTGAATCCCTGATGAATGCCGCTGGGAGCGATTTCGATGGCCAATGGGCTCTGGCGATTCCATAAGTAGAGCTTCCCGGCATCGCTTACGAACGCGAGCGCATCCTGCTTTTCATCCCAAGCGAACTTCGTATATGTTGCCTTGGCGGCGAACAGCGTGGAAGGCGGTCCTGAAGTGGTGGGATCGAGAGAGTAGACGCCATCCGCGCCATACACCAGAGTCCGGCCATCCCGGCTGAGCGTGCAGTCGGAGACTCCCTCGATCTTCCGATCCGATGCAGCGGCGAGAATGTGCACGTCCATGGTCGACATTTTGTTGGCTGATTTCGCGGGCTCGTGAAGCCAGACCACCACGTCGCCACCTTCCTCCGGAACCTGAAAACTCTTGACGCGCTCGATTCGCGTGGCTGCGCCATTCTCCAGATTCAGCAGCACGAGACCCTTCTGCGGCATCTCGCCGGCTTTCTTCTTCGCACGCTTGGCCTTTTCCACTTCAGCGGTCGGAGGGAAAGTGGAGAAGACCACGTATTTGGAGTCGAAGGTGAAAGCAATCGTGATGCCGGTCGGCTGTGGTTGGTCCTCTTCGGGATTCGCAAAATTCGGCTTGGGCGGAGGCGGAGTCTCGCCGCAGGATTGCCGCCATTCCTTGCCCGTCGTCAGATTCCGCACCACGAACTCGCCGTCGCCTTCCTGCGGGAAAAGAGCATAGGCGAGAAATTTGCCGTCGCGAGAGAGTTGCTGGCTTCGGATGCTGCGCCACGCGTCGTAATCCTGGTGCGTAAGCGGGCGTTTCTGGGCGGCTAGCGAGGCCATCGCAAGTATAAGGATGAGTAGCCGGGTGCGCATAGAGAAGATCAGTTTATCATCCGAGGGCCGCATACGGTTTTACCCCTACTACCTACTTAGTACGCGCTGGACCTTAGTTTGTCTTAGTCCTCTAATCTTTTGCAAAGCTGTCGTCGATTCGAAACGCAGAGAGAATGTTTATACGTACCGCACTCTTTGTTGAGATTTGACGCGGCATTGCCGCGCGGAGATTAGGGCATATGCGCCGCATACGCCTTCGACATCCGCCCGTTGGTCCCGGGCGGAAGCTATTTGTGCTTTCCCATCTGTGGGCAGTTACGGAATATACGTGTGCTTAGTGTGGACGAACAAAAGGAAATTAATTATGAAACACAATTTACCACGCAGCCTAACATTGTCTTTGCTGATATCGGGGGTCTTGCTATCTTCTGCCACTTCTAGTTATGCGCAAGCAATAGTCCACCAGATTACTTTACCGTCCGGAGATAGCTGGTGCGATGACAGTCTGATCAACGGGCTGTTTTCAGAGATCAATCAGTTACGCGCCACGGACGGCGTGCCTGCCCTGCAAATCAATACGGTGGGCATGAAAGACGCCGAGGAGCGCGCGGTTCAGTTCGCCGCATATATGGCTGTCAATACCCCGGGCTCGGCGGGATTCAATCCACATACGGGATACGATACTACCGCCGCAAGCTTGGGCTACAACCTTTATAGTGAAGACCTCGCGTACATGAATACGAGTCCGGCCTATATCGTTTACGACCTTTGGCAGGATTCGTTGCACTTGGATCCAATGGTCAACAAGGAAGTAACTGTCGCCGGCGTATCGTGCATTTATTCCAACGGAATACCTTACTGGACTTACGAAGCGGGTTATAACGGGAACGGTACCTCACCGACACCCACCCCAACTCCTACTCCCACGCCCACTCCGACACCAGCTCCTGGCACCACGCCAACCATGACGAGCGACGAAATCACATTTCTGTCGCTGATCAACACCTATCGCTCACAGAACGGCGCCGGCCCGCTGAAGATTTCGATCGCGTTGCAGAATTCGTCGCAGTGGATGGCTAATGACATGGCGAACAATAACTACAGCAGCCATACAGACAGTCTGGGTCGAAGCCCGGCCACGCGCTTGGCGTACTTCGATTATCCCTATTCGCCATGGGGAGAGAACATCGCTGGTGGTTATTCGGATGCGCAAAGTGTTTTGACCGCGTGGATCAACGCCTGTGATCCCGATGCAACGACAGGCGCTTGCACCTACGCACATCGCGCGAACATGTTAAATTCCAGCTTTGTAGTGATCGGAATCGGCGAGGGATACAATGCCGGCTCTACCTACGGCTGGTACTGGGACACCGATTTCGGAGGCGTGTTGGATGCGACGATGAACCCGAGCACCACGCCGTCGGGGTCGCCGGCAATCAGTGCCTTTACCGCGACTCCATCGTCCATCACAGCCGGCCAATCGAGCAGTCTGGCTTGGACCGTAACCGGGACCGGCGTCACTGTATCCATCAACAACGGCGTCGGCACGGTCACGACATCGCCCAAATCCGTATCGCCGACGCAGTCCACTACCTACACTTTAACCGCGACGAACACCAGCGGCAGCGTTACGGCGCAGGCAACTGTCACCGTAACTCCGAAATCAACCAGCAGCACGCCACCTACAGCGCCAGTGATCACTTCGTCCTCCGCGAAGAGCTCGACGGAAATAGATCTGTCATGGAGCGCGAGCTCCGATGCGGCCGGAGTGACCGGCTATCAGATGCTCAGAAACGGATCGGCTATCGGCACGGTCTCGGGTTCGACGCTCACTTATGCGGACACCAGCGTGAGTGCGAGCACGACTTACTCATATACCGTGAAAGCGTTCGATGCCGCCGGCAATTACTCCAGCGCTAGCAACAGCGTTTCTGTTACGACCCCAGCGGCGCCAGTCATCCCGAGTTGCTCGACGCCGGCCACGAACGCCTTTACAGGCTGTTATTACGCGGGCATCACCCTGAGTGGCACTCCTGTTCTGGTGCGGACTGACAGCCAGATCAACTTCTCCTGGGGCAGCGGTTCCCCATCCGCCGCCGTGCCTGCTGAAAACTTCTCAGTACGCTGGCAGGGGAACTTCACCTTCTCCCAAGGGACTTACAAATTCACCATAGTTGCCTCCGACGGAATGCGGCTCTATATCGACGGCAACATGGTTCTGAATTACTGGAGGAATCAGCCGCCGTATATGTACACCGTGCAAGAGGCTATGACGGCGGGCACTCACCTGATCACCGTCGAATACTACGAGCAGTCAGGCGGAGCAACCGCCGAGGTCACGTGGGCTTTGACCAGCGGTGGCGGGACGACGGGCTCTGTTCCGGCCATCTCATCGTTCGCCGCCAATCCCACGAGCATCACGGCAGGTCAGGGATCGACGCTCGCCTGGAGCGTTTCCGGAGCGACCAGCATCACCATTGACAACAGTGTCGGCACTGTTACGGGCACTACGTCGAAAGGCGTGACGCCTGCACAGACCACGACCTATACACTCACGGCGACCAACACCACCGGGAGTTCCACGGCCAAGGCCATCGTCACCGTCACCGCCAAACAAGGTGGAACGTCCGACACGCAGCCTCCCACCTCGCCGAGTCTCGTTTCGGTCATGGCCAAGAGTGCATCCGAAGTGGATCTGACCTGGACCGCAAGCACGGACAACGTGGGAGTGACGGGCTACCAGATCCTTCGCAATGGAGCGCTGCTGACCACGGTTTCGGGCACCACGCTGACCCATGCCGACACGAGTGTCGTGGGTAGTACAACATACACCTACACTGTGAAGGCTTTCGACGCGGCCGGGAACGTCTCTGCGGCGAGCAACGGCGTGTCGGTGACTACGCCTGTCGCTTTAACGCAAACATCCTGCGCGACACCCGGCAGCGGTGTCTTCACGGGCTGCTACTACAGCAATACCACTCTGACCGGTACGCCGGTTTTAGTCAGAACCGATAAGGCCATCAACTTCTCATGGGGCGCAGGTTCACCCGCGAGCGGGATTCCGGCTGAGGACTTCTCCGTTCAATGGGAAGGCAATTTCAACTTCACGGCGGGCAACTATAAATTCACCGCGATCACATCCGACGGCATGAAGATCTACGTTGACGGAACGCTGGTTTTCAATCAATGGCACAATCAGCCGCCGTATGAGTACATAATTCCTCTGACGCTCAGCCAAGGGAATCACCTGATCCTGGTGGATTACTACGAAAGCACTGGAGGGGCGACCGCAATGCTGTCCTGGCAGCAACAGTAGCGGTCGACGCGAGGAAGCGGGCGTCCCGCGACGCCCGCTCATTCTTATTCTTGGTAATGGAACGTTCCGAGGAAGGAACCGCGATTGCCCGCGTAGTTCCACACTGTTCCAAGTCCTTTTCCGTTATAGTCGTTCGCAACGGTATAAGCAGCCATCGCATGATCGACTTTGGTGAGCGGCTGATAATAGACGGCTTCGTTATGGCAAATCTGGTCGCCGGGATTCAATGCACGAGTTTCCAGCTTAGCGATTTGACCGGCAGTCATGGTTGCCTTCATCGAATGGATATTCCCATCCTGAGCGGAGAATTCCATGGGCTGGTATTCGACGCGGACCACATCGGCCAGAAGTTGGCCGCCCATCTTTTGAGCGAAGCTCTTGAGCGCCAGGCGCTGCTCGGCATTGGCAGTTTCATCGACAATGAGAACGGCGTGGACCGGATAGACTTCGGGAGAAATATCGCCCAAAGTAGTGCTGGCATGAATGACGCCCATTACGGAAAGGCCGTCGAGATTCACGCCCTGCCACGAACCCTTTTCAATCTTCCAGCCCATCACGGCGAGGTCGCCGGCGAGCCCAATCTCGGAGTTTGCGAAGCAAGGTCCTGTGTAGACGTCCGCGGTTCGAGCTTCAATGTATTCGCCGCGTAGCTGAGTTGTGGGAAAGCTGGCGCCAAACACCGACGCCGCAAAGCAAAGAGGCACCGATAACAAGGATAATCTTCGCATGACTTAAGGTTAACACGCATTTCGGACTCCTTTAATCCTCAATAGGTTACGTGTAATAGGGATACTCTGGGGTGTTCAAATATGCCATGTCGTCGTCGAGCATATCCAGGTCGAGCGGATAGGATTCCGGGCGAATCAAACCCTGCGGGTCGTGGACGAACACGGGACGTTGATCGCGAAAGCGAAAGTAATTGGCTTCTAGCGCTTTATTCCCGGCGGGAGTGGAGCTTAGCGCAACCAGTTCGCACGCCTCCGGATCCTCGAGGGCGGCCTGCACCGCCAGCGCATAGCCGGCTGTCAGGTCTTTCGTCCGAATGCGTCCGATGCGGCATTGGCCGCCCACGCGGCTCAGGACAAAGTACCCTGTCCCGCCACCAGGGTGTTTAAGGCTCCAGGCCGACGCGACTGCGGAAGGGCACGTGAGCAGGTGGTTCGCCGCCGGATCGGGAAGGGAAGCGGCTCGCGTGGCCGTCCACTGGCGTAAAGGAACGCCGGACGCAGCGCTCCACGCGTAGTTCCGCACCAGGCGCGGCAGAGCGCGCGTAATCGGTTCGGCTCGACGCGTACGATGCTGCTTCCACGGCCGCAACACCCGCACATAGATATTCTGATTCGCTACAGGCCGGAAACCGATGCGCGGCATAATAGCGCGCGTCGCTTTTGACCCGCCCGTAGAAAACAGAATGGGAGAAATTTCTGCGAGACTGCGGACCAGCGAGACGCCCATCCCAGGAGGAAATCGAACAGCCGCCCAATCGAGCAGATTGGCAGCCGCCACATCGCCGATTCGCAGCGGCCAAAGCGACCCGTGGGCAAGCAGCGCGCCATCTTTCTCGATCACGTAGCTACGCGAGCCTTCCCAATCCGGACCCGCATCGTAATACTTCCATATGAGAAGAGCGCTGTCGAGATTGGGCGAATCCGGGCCCGAATGGAATGCCGACTGCAACAGACGCTGTATAGCAGGCAGGTCTTTGATCTCAGTGGCGCGGAAGTCTGTCGGCACGTTTTCAATATATCGTCAGACCGGTTGATACACTGAGTTCGAATGAGCGCGGAGGCTTTTGCTTTCCACCATCTCGGAGTAGCTGTGAAGTCGATCGCCAAAGCGATTCCCATTTATAAGGATCTCTTCGGATATGAGCTGATCTCAGGCCCTTTCGACGATCCTCTCCAGCACGTCTCTGTATGTTTTCTGGGCCGTCAGACGGCGGGCGAGATCGTGATCGAATTGATAGCGCCGCTAGGAAATGACACGCCGATCGATCGCGTGATCGCCAAAGGCGGCGGCGCATATCACACCTGCTACGAAGTCGAAAACCTGGATAAAGCAGTGGAGACGCTGCGATCCAAGAAGTGCCTTCTCGTGAGTGAGCCGGTGCCAGCAGTCGCCTTCGCGAATCGCAGAATCGCCTGGCTCTTCACCCCGACAAATCAACTAGTAGAACTTGTCGAAAAATAAACGCGGCGGGTTCGCCGTTATCGCCGGGGTTCCGTAGCTCCGTTGCGGAACCGCGCGCGTGAGGGCCTGTGAAAAAATCGGGGGCTTGTCCGTTCGGGGACATAGGTAACAGATTATTCCGAGGACATGGGTAACAGTTGATTGAGGTTGGAACCCATCGGCTTGGCTTCATTGTAATGGTTTTTGAATCGATGCATTTGCTGATAGAGTGGATGAACTTGAGCGGAGGATAGGGCTCTGCGGAGACGCAACCCGAGCGCCGGCTCAAGGGCCGGGACGAGAGGCCGAGCGCAACTCCGCCTCTCGACTCATGCATCCTGGCGCGAAAGCGGTAAATCTCGGGGGTTTGGGGGCAGAGCCCCCATGTGAGAGAACGCTCCGGTTCCGATCTTTGGGCAATGCCTTAGATCAGCGGAATAACAAGCGCAACTGAGAACGTTCTGGTTTGAGAGCCGCGGGCTTGCAGCGGCTGAAGGTATGCTTGTGAGCGTCCACCCAGCCCAATCGAATCGGGCCGTAGTAAATCTCCGCCCAACGCTCATCCAGCGGTTTCAGACCCAGTGGTTCGTAAGCGAACACTTCACTGATGAAGGTGCGCTCTCCTCGCCATCGCACACTCCCGTGTTGAGACACGCGCCGGATCTCCACGTCATCACCGTACTCCAACGCTGGCACGCATCGCGGATAGCAGCGTGGACTGGCTGCGTAGCAGTCCTGGGGTGTGTGATTGTCCAGGGCTTCGTGCGGTCTTTGTTGGTTGTATTGAAGTTGAAACTCATGAAATGCTTTTTGTTGCAGACGAGCGGTCGCTTTCGGCGGCTGCGCCGTCGCCTGTTTGAGCGTGCGATGCATGCGTTCGTGCCTCCCGTTATCTTGCGGGCAGGCTGGCCGGCTGCGTTCCGGCACGATCCCCAATCTCACAAACCACATGGACAGCCGGCTGAGCCCGCCCGGCGCCACCGAGGAAAAGGGAACCCCGTTGTCGGTGTGGATCACTTGCGGCAAGCCGTATTCGCGAAAGGCCGCTTCAAAAACCGCCTGGGTTGCTTCGTACCGCGGTCGCTCCACAATTTGGCAGCGCAGCAGATAGCGACTACAAGCGTCCGTGATGGTCAATGGATCGATGCGCGTTCCATCCCCGCTGCGAAACCATCCCTTGTAGTCGGCGCACCACACCGCATTGGGCCCATCGGCCGCTGCATACGGCGGTCGTTGCACTGGACTGTGCGCCCGCTGCCGTCGATTTACCACTAGTCCCTTGGCTTTCAGCACCGCCGCGATCGTACTCACCGCTGGCCACTGTTGTGTCCCGTCCTGCTGGCTCAGCTTCACGCGCAGTTTCCCCGGCCCCCACTTCCAGCGCTGACGCGCCGCCACTATGGCCGCTTCCACCTCCCCGCTCACTTGGCTCGGCGATTCATGCGGCCGGCGGCTTCGATCCCGCAACCCCTCCAGCCCCTGCTCTTCAAAACGCTCCAGCCACTTGTAGATCGTCTTGCGCGAGACCTCATGGATCTCCGCCAACTCTGTGATCGACATCCCTTCTTGGTGGCCTCGCACCACCAAGAGTCGTTGTTCTTCCACTCGGATCTCCTGCCAGGGCATGCCTTCCATGCTGGCTTACCCCGGCGCCTTCCGAGTTCTTCCCTACTGTTACCCATGTCTTCAGAACGTCTTGTTACCCATGTCATCGGAACGTACCGGCTTTTGCCCCTCCCTTACCGTCGGGGTTCCGAAGCTCCGTTGCGGAACCGCGCACGTAAGTAAGCGGAGATTGTCGACGATTATTTCAAAGACCCGTGAGCAAGGGGCAATCGCCCGATGGCATCCTCAATTCTCAATCGCGATCAACAACGTCTGCGTCCCCGCATTCCCGCCAAGCGAAAACGTAAACGGCACCGTATCGCTCGCCGCGATATTCGGCACCACGACATTGAACTGATACAGTCCCAGATAACCGCCGGTCAGCCCTGAGTAGCTCACTTTGGCCGGCGTCCCTGCAAACGAAGCTTGGAAAGTTCCGTTGAGCGTGTTAGCAACAGTCACAATCTCACCCGCCGGACTGTCGGGAGTCACTGTTCCGAACCCGATTCCATAGAGTACGATCGTGTCGCCGGGTTTCGCGCGCGCCGACGCGACGCCTTTAATAGCGCCCGGTGGCAAAACGTAAGTGACGCCGTCCGGAAACAGCGCGACCACATATTGTCCCGCACTCAGCTTGAACGCCGGCGGCGCCAGCAAACCCGGTTCCGTCGTGTTCACCGTGATCGGGAAGGCCACGCTACTCCCACCAGCTGTAGTTACCACCACCGGCTGCTGTCCGGTCGCGACATTAGACGGCACCTGCGCATTCACCTGGCCTGGACTGACGTAATCGATATATGCGGATTGCCCGCCGATCGTCACGGTCGTACCTCCCAGAGTCGTGGGACCTAGGTTGCCCTTGAAATCCGAGCTGCCCCAAAGCTGCGATCGAACGGTCGCAAGATTCTTGCCGTATATCTCCATCCACGTCCCCGGTGCGAGTGCTGAAAACCCGCCATAGCCCGAAGCGCTGATGACGCTGTCGATCACGGGTGTAGTGTCGAAGGTTCCGCTGATAGTCCCCGTAAGAGTCGCATTCGGGGTAAGTCCTACCTGTCCCACCGCGCACGGACTGATCCCGGTGCAGGTGGGACTATCGAATACGAAATTCCAATTCGGAGTTTGATAAAAATTGACCGTCGTTCCATTCGTCTCCGTCAAGGTCACAACGAAAGAGCCGGCCGTGAGACTCAGATTTACATAGTCGCCGCCAGGAGTGATCGAAGTTGCAGTAAGCGGAGCGGGACCGCTCCCGGGATAAGTGACAACCAGACTAATCGTGCCGCCGCCACCGGTGCCCGTATAGGGCGAGGAAACTGTGCACTGCGTATTCGCGCCTGATGGCACGCAAGATCCCCACACGACATTGCTCTGGCCTTCTCCTTGGCCATTGCCGCCGATCCCTGTCAGAGTTACGGTTTGACTGCTATTCGCGAACGTGGCCACATCTGCCGAAGCCCGTTGCGAGAGAAAAACGCTGGACACAAAAAGTGCTGGGATGATGAATCGCTTCAAGGTTCCTCCGATTTATTCGAGCAGGTCCTACAATAGCAGGCGTTTACTCGTTGTCGACCCAATAACCGGGCCGGGATCGGACGAGTAAGTCGGATCTGTCCCGCAGCTTCACGGAAATCGTATGAAATCCGGATTCGCGGCTCGGGGGAGTGTAACTCAAGAGGTACTGACTATGCAACTCTTCTCCTACCCGGCCGATCAGTCTCTCCAGCGAATGCAGCGTGACGAACGATAACTTCTGTCCGCCTGAACTCTCGGCTAACGCGGCCGCGCCGTTCGTCTTCCCCATCCGGCCCATTTCCGAAATGATCTCGATAATGTCGCCTTGATGCTCGGGCGGCGGAAGCTCGCTCGCCTTCGTCGTAAACGGAGTCAGATACGCCGAGTAAGATAACGAAAACACAGTGACCGATTCGCGCTGCACCATTCTTAAGACATCGTCGATCTTCGCCTTACTTCCACGATCCCGCGTCTCTCCCACCACGACTACAATGCGCCGTTCGTTGGACGGGCGCGAGCGCAGCATGCTGACCGCATTCGACACCGCATCCAACATAGGTGCGCGCCGGTCGCTCTCCGCCTTGATATTCGAGAAAGCCCGCGTGATCTCGTCCACATCGGAAGTGAAGTCCTGCTCCAGGCCCACGGTCGAGCCATAAGAAACCATGGCCACGTGTCCCGCCTGCCCGGTGATCACCGGCTGAATCATCGGACCGATCTTATGAATCTTCTGAATCGCCGAAGCTGCGGCATCGTCCGTTTGAATCGCGAAGACGACTGCAATCGGAATATTGGTAACGTCCGTCGTATCGAGACGAATCGCCTGTGGGACCTCGTTATCCAGAACCACAAAATCGTCGGCGGTCAGGCCGCTAACGTACTTTCCCTTGCGATCGGTAACGGTTGTGGGGACTAAAACAGCGTGGACGGTTTGGTGGAACGTCGCGTTTTGCGCTAGCGCCGAACAGGCGACAACAAAAATCAGGGCGCTCCTCAACTTTAATACGGTAGCAGTATACTGATCAAATACGGTAGCAGTATACTGATTACCCATGGAGTCTGCAGTCGCCACGGGACAGGATCTTCGAGCCTCTTTCGAGTCGCAGCGCTCGGCATTTCGCAAAAGCCCCCCTGGATACCAACACCGCATTGAGGCTCTCCGCGGCCTCGAACGCGTTCTTCTAAACCACAAAGACGACCTCATTGCGTCTATATCCGCCGATTTCGGCGGCCGCGCCGCAGAGGAAACACTAGCTCTGGAACTGGCCCCTACGCTGAACGAGATTCGTCATGCGCGCAATAATCTGAAGCGCTGGATGGAACCTCGTCACGCTGCCGTCGGATGGCAATTCTGGCCGGCGCGCGCCCGAGTGATGTATCAGCCGCTCGGCGTAGTCGGTATTCTCTCGGCTTGGAACTATCCGCTCTTCCTCAGCATCGGCCCCATGATCGGAGCTATCGCGGCCGGCGACCACGTTATGCTCAAGCCGTCCGAGCTCGCGCCGCAATCCGCCGAGCTCATCCGCTCGATGATCGCCGAAATTTATCCGCCCGAGTACGTGACGGTCATCACGGGCGATGCCGCCGTGGCCGCTGATTTGGCGCGCCTCCCATTCGACCGTCTGCTTTTCACCGGCTCCGAACGCATCGGCCGCCTCGTCATGAAGGCGGCCAGTGAGAATCTCACCCCCGTAACGCTCGAGTTAGGCGGCAAAAGTCCTGCGCTGATCCATTCCGATTATCCGCTTCGCACCGCCGTTGAAAGGATCCTGACCGGCAAGCTTTACAACGCCGGCCAAACTTGCGTCGCCCCGGATTACGTCTTGTTGCCGGCAAATCAAAAAGACGAGTTCCTGAAGTTATCGCGGCAGTTGATTTCCGGAATGTATCCCAAGTTAGTCGCCAACCAGGATTACACCCGCATCGTCAATGCAAAGCAATACCAGCGGCTCGCATCCCTGCGCGAAGACGCGCGGCAGCGCGGCGCGCAAGTCGTCGAAATCAACCCTGCCAACGAAAAATCGGACGAAGCCAACCGCGTCTTCCCTCCGACGCTCCTCCTCGACGTGAACGACAACATGGAAATCATGCACGAGGAGATTTTCGGCCCCCTGCTTCCCATCGTCTTGTACAACACCCTCGACGAAGCCATTGAATATGTCAACGCGCGTCCGCATCCGCTCGCGCTCTACTATTTCGATTACGACGGCAGGCGAGTCAGCGAAGTTCTCGATAAAACCGCCTCCGGAGGAGTGACCGTGAACGACTGCGTGTTCCACGTCGGCCAACCGAACCTTCCCTTTGGAGGCGTCGGCCCAAGCGGCATGGGACACTATCACGGCTTCGACGGCTTCGAAACCTTCTCGAAGAAAAAAGGCGTACTGCTCCAATCCCGCTGGACGCCGCTGAGTCTCTTACGACCGCCCTACGGAGCGAACGCGCATCGCATTTTGCGTTTTATCGTGGGTAAGTAGGACGCCCGTTGTAATCGAAAATTGCGCCGCGTAATAAGTGCCCCAGACCAGGTAATCGCGCAAGGGGAACGTCCCCGCGAACTTCGCCGTCGCCAGGAGTGAATCCGACGCCAGGAATAAGAGTGCGCCAATCGGAACCCACACTGGCAACCGCGAACAGATCGCCGTGGATGCCATCGCCGTGATGACGCAGACATAGAGCAGCACGGGTACAGCCAGCGAACCCAACCGCGGAAAAAGCCAGACGGAAAATCCGGCCGCGTAAAACAGCACCGGAATCGCCGTCCAACGGAACCTCGACCACCCGCGCACAAACAACACCGTATAAATCAAATGTGCGACGAGAAACGCCGATAATCCCGCGACAAACAGCCCCTTGGGATCGAGATCCAGCAGAACATCGCCAGCCGAGGATGCCGCCAGAGCGAGAGCCAATATCGGAAACCCGCGCACTAGGGCAAGAATTGCAAGCAAGGCAATCGACAATCCCTTCACGAGCGCGCTGCCCGGAAATGGATAACCCGCCGCTAGAAAATATATAATTCCCAAAAGCAGCGATGAATTTCTGAGCAGGGCTTGCATGCCTACCAGAAATAAGTCGCCACAACCCGAGGCGAACTGGGCGCGCCGGAAATAACCTTGACGTGTAGCACAAGCTGCATGTTCTTCTTCGTCCAATCCGGCGGGGCGCCACGCAACGCCTCCGCCATCAGGTCCGGCGTAGTCACCAGGTCCGATGCCGCGTCCGTGCCGTATTGCGTGATCCCGGCCAGTTCCACGAGCATTGCATGCGTATCGGGATGAAAAACTCTCGAAACGATCGCATAATCTTCGTTGGTATGACGATCCGGCGGCAGGTTCACCAACGTCCATTGTGTCGGCTGCCCATGATCGGTGATTCCCACAGGAGTCCTCGACGCATCGATGAAATAACGTAGTTCGCTGCTGATTTCTTTCCAGTGCGTCAGTGAGTAACCGACCATGATGGCCGGCGCCACTTCCAGATCATGCAATGAGATCTCGTTGCCGATCCGAACATGATAAGCCCGCTGCCGCCGCGTTAGCAGAGCCGACAGCCGCGATACCGCGATCAAGTCCCCGCCTCCCACAAACTGATCCGTGAAGAGCGTGAACCCCTGCTTGGAGTTGGGATCGCGGCCGAGCAGCGGCACGTACGCCGCGCACACCGAAACCGGAGCGCTACCCTGCAACACCGGCGCCCAGAATTGATCGAGAGCGGTCCGCGGGGTTCTGCCGCGGTTCCACATCCAAAATCCCGCCGCGACGAGAACAATCCCGGCCACGATAGCCACTGCCGGAATCCATTTATGAGAAGCAGCCGCGGCGGTACGCAACTGCGGCGCCACTCCTGGCGTAGCGGCAGCATCTGAGTGCGCCACGCCATTCACCCGGAACTCGGGAATATAAGTGCCCGCCGGCAGCTCGATCCGCACCGGATTATGCAGACCCTCGGCCGCATAGTACATGCCGAGCCGCTTGCGAACCTCGCCCGCCTTTACGCGTACGGTGGCGTCTTCGCTCGGATCGTACAATGCCGTCCGGCCAAATACTTCAATCCCGATCGTCCGCTCCTTTAGAGTCTCGGAGTGGCCGTCAAGAGTGTGTTCCACCACGTAGCGGAGAAAATCCTGGCTCCGCTTGCTGGAGCGGAACTCGTGGCCCGAAAGTACGCGGGTCAGTTCTTCGCGAATCGCACTTTCCGGAATGTTCCCCGTCGGTTCCAACTCCGGTTTCCGTGACTGGGGCAGCCCGGGTGTTTGCCCCTGAACCATATCGCCGCCTTTGTACAGCCTGGGATCGATTCTATCACGCTGTTAAAAAGCGGCTGCACGTTCGGCCCTGACTAACTGATATCAAAGCAGGTTCACCCCCGTAATGAACGCCCCTTAACATCGGAGCAACCGTTCGGAACTGGACACACTTTGGGCCACGATCCATAGTTCAAGCCTGAGATGCTCCGCACCATCCTGATCGCTTTTCTTGTCTCGCCCCTCGTCATGGCAGCGGACATCCAACTCATGCCCTGGCCGGCGAAATTGACCCCCGGAAACGGCTCACTTCCGATCGATTCTGCTTTCGCTATCGCCCTCGACGGCTCTTCCGGCGCTCGCCTCGAAGCGGCCATAGCTCGTCTTACGACTCGTCTCTCCCGCGAGACAGGCATTCAGATGAGCGCCCTCAAACCACTGCATGCGACGCTCACAATTTCCTGCCGCCGGCCCGCTCCGGCCATTCCGACCCTCGGCGAAGACGAATCGTACACGCTCGACGTCGAGCCAAATGGCGCCCGCCTGACAGCCGAAACCACCACTGGAGCCCTTCGTGGAATGGAGACCTTTGCGCAACTCCTGCGCCCCGGCGAATCCGGCTTCGAGATCCCGTCCATCCATATTGAAGACCACCCCCGCTTCGCGTGGCGCGGTCTCATGATCGATGTCTCCCGCCACTGGATGCCCGTAGATGTGATCGAGCGCAACCTGGACGCCATGGCCGCGGTGAAGCTCAACGTCTTCCACTGGCACCTTAGCGACGATCAGGGTTTTCGCGTTGAAAGCAAGCGTTTCCCCAAGCTCCAGCAATATGGTTCGGACGGCCATTTCTATACCCAGGACGAGATCCGACGCGTCATTGCCTACGCAGCCGATCGCGGCATTCGCGTCGAGCCCGAATTCGACATTCCTGGCCACACCACCAGCTGGCTGGTCAGGATGCCGGAACTGGGGAGCGCCGCCGGACCCTATAAAATCGAGCGGAAATGGGGAGTTTTCGAGCCCACGCTCGATCCCAGCCGCGAAGAAGTCTACACCTTCCTCGACGCGTTTATCGGTGAAATGGCCGCCCTGTTCCCCGATCCCTACTTCCACATCGGTGGCGACGAAGTGGAGGGCACCGAGTGGACAAAATCCCCCCGCATCCAGGCATTCGCAAAAGAGCATGGTCTGAAAACCAACCTCGATATCCTCGCTTACTTCACAACCCGCGTTCAGGCCATCGTGAAAAAGCACGGGAAGATCATGGTCGGATGGGATGAAATACTTCACCCCGAACTCGCCTCGAACGCCGTAATCCAGTCCTGGCGCGGGCAGGAGTCTCTCGCCCAAGCCGCGAAGAAAGGAAATCGCGGCATTCTCTCCTTTGGCTACTATCTCGATCACCTGAGTCCCGCTTCCTATCATTATGCGAACGATCCGCTCGGCGGTGCGGCCCGCGATCTGCCTCCCGCGGAGGCATCGCGCATTTTGGGCGGCGAAGCCTGCATGTGGACGGAGTACGTGAGCACCGTCACCATCGATTCGCGGATCTGGCCTCGAACCGCGGCGATCGCCGAAAGACTCTGGTCGCCCGCCAGCGTGAAGGACGTCGATTCGATGTACCGTCGCCTGGAAGCCATCAGCGGCGAGTTGACGTGGGTAGGAGCGAGGCACCGTTCGAACCCCATTGCTCTCCTGGATGAAATGGCCGGAGGCGTGCCCGTCGAGCCGCTGCATGTTCTCGCCGATGCGGTTGAAGCCTTAGGTATCGAAGGTCGCCGCGACGAGCACAAATACACCAGCGTGGTTGCTTTAAATCGCCTCGTGGACGCCGCGCGGCCCGAAAGCGAGTCCGTCCGCGCGCTCGAGCGCTGCAGCGAGGAAATCGCAAACAATCCTGCGGCCAAAGCGGCGATAAACATCGCTTTGACCGAGTGGCGCGATAACTATAGTCTCCTCGTGCCGCTCTCCAAGAACAATGCGCTCATACAGGACGCGATTCCATTTTCGGAAGAATTATCGACTTTGGGGGCCATCGGTCTCCAGGCTTTGAAATTCATCGAGTCTGGTCAGACCCCTTCGGAGATCTGGATTACTGAACAGCGGCGCAAGGTGGATGAAATTGAGAAGCCACGAAAAGAACTGGTAATCGCTGCGGCACGCCCCGTCAGGATCCTACTGGAGACAGCCTCGCACGCGGCAACACGATGATATTGGGTCTATGTTCGATACGTAATGAACATGGTCATAACAACCCCGCAACCGTTTGGAACTGGACACCACGGCACAGGGGGTACACGATAGCGTGAACAACGCTCGAAGAGTGGTCTCGCAAGTGCACTTAGCGAACGTAATCAGAGTTGTCGGCTGGGGAGATTCTCTAGCCGATCGGTGTGGGAGTGATCGAACAAAGGAAGAAAATCTTGAAGAAGGAGTCTATGGAAGCGAAACACAGACCAATTCTGCTCTTACTGCTTAGCTGTCTCCTGGTACTCAGCGTGCTTATGCCCCCGTCCGGACTAGCACAACAGGTGACCGCGTCCATTACCGGGAAGGTGACCGACGCAACCGGCGCCGCCGTTCCTGGCGCAAAAGTAACCGCTATCGACACGGAACGCGGAACCCAAATTACTACAACCACGAATTCAGAGGGTTTTTACAATCTGACCAACCTTCCGGTTGGCACCTACAACCTCAAAGTTGAAAACCAGGGCTTTCAAACTGCGACGCAATCCAATATCGTCCTGCAATTGAATCAAGTTGCCCGACTGGATGTTCAACTCCAGGTAGGAAATCTCTCGACTTCGGTCGAGGTCAGCGCCACTGCTCCCGTCCTCCAGACGGATTCTACATTGCTCGGCCAGGTGATTGATGCCCGTACGAACACGACGCTTCCCCTCGCCACGCGCAATTACGTCCAATTGACGTTGCTCAGCGCCGGAAGCGTGCACCCCGATCCTTCCACCTTCACGAACGGCCAGACCACTTCCAGTAGCGGCCGTCCCTACGTGAATGGAAACCGCGAGCAGGAAAACAACTTCATCCTCGACGGCATGGATAACAACCAGGTCTCGGACAACCTCGTCGGGTATGCTCCGAGCGTCGATGCGATTCAGGAATTTAATGAAATCACCCAGAACGCGCCGGCCGAGTTCGGTAACTTCATGGGCGCCATCGTCAGCACTCAGATCAAATCCGGAAGCAACCAGTTCCACGGCGACGCGTTTGAGTTCATCCGCAACGACGTCCTGAACGCCAACACTTGGTCGAACAACTTCGAGGGCGCCTCCAAGGCCAAATTGCGCTGGAATGAATTCGGCGGCACTTTTGGTGGACCAATCAAGAAGGATAAGTTGTTCTTCTTTGTAGATTATCAGGGCCAACGCTTCGATACTCCGACCAGCATTGGAGCCACCAGCGTGTTGACCGCCGCAGAGCGCTCGGGGAATTTCTCGGCCCTGCTTCCCGGGATCCAACTGTACAATCCCTACTCCGTCGTCAACGGACAAAGGCAACCGTTCCCGAACAACATCATCCCGGCCAGTCTTCTCGACCCGGTCTCGCAGAAGATCGTTAACGACACGGCCGCTTATCCGCTCCCCACCGGTTCCGGTCTAATCAACAACCTCCTGTACACCAACCACACCTACATCAACGGCGACCAGGGAGACGCCAAGGTGGATTGGAACGCGTCCGACAAGGACCGCCTATTCGGACGATACTCGCAAAGCTCGATCGTAAACCCGAGTACGAATAACGTACCGATCTTCTACAACTCCTTCGCGAATTACCCGGTGCACAATGGCGTGCTCGATTGGGTCCACACCATTTCGCCGACCATGGTCAATGAGGCTCGCCTGGGCGTGAACTACGTGTTCATCAACAACGGCGCGGCTAGCAACAGTCTGACCAATTTGCCGCAGACCGTCGGCCTGCCCGGCGTCGTATCGGATCTTCTCCCCTCCCTGAGCTTCTCCGGCGGCAACGCCGCAAGCATCGGGAATAGCGACGTCTATCAGCTTTTCGCGGATACCGTCATTCAGTACGAAGATACGCTGAACATCACCAAGGGCGCCCACCAGATGCACGTGGGTTTCCAGGGCTGGCGCGATCGTATCGATACCTTCTACTCCGGTAACAATGGACGCGCCGGAACGTTCAGCTACGACGGCCGCTACACCGCCGGTCCGAATCCGTTGGCCACATCCGGCGGCGGATCTGGTATCGCTGAAGCCGACTTCATCCTTGGTTTGCCTTCCAGCATCGGCGGTGGTGTCAACGGCGGTACCTGGGGCCAGCGCTCCAACATCTTCTCTGGATTCTTCCAGGATGACTGGCGCATTACTCCAAAGCTCACTCTCAACCTCGGCCTTCGTTATGAAGACCACACGCCTTGGGTTGAAGTGGACAACCGTCAGTCGAACTTCGGTTTGATCAGCGGACAGGTCTACATTGCCGGCCAGAGTGGCTGCCCGTACACGAACTGCCGTGCCTTGTACAACTCGTACAACGGCATTACGAATTGGCAGCCTCGTATCGGGTTTGCTTACAATCCATTGAGAAACACCGTGGTGCGCGGAGCCTATACCCTCTCGTCGTATTTAGAAGGCACCGGCACAAACCTTCGCCTGCCCATCAATCCCCCGTTTGCGCACGAAACGGACGCTCAGTACACATCGCTGGACTTCCCCACTACGACGTTGAGCCAAGGCTTTACGCCTCTCACGGGAACCAACAGCAATCCCTTCCAGGGCGCAACGCTCCGCCTCTGGGACCCCAACGTCCGGCCCGCGGTTTCCAACCAGTACAATTTCACCATCCAGCAGCAGTTCGCCAACAACACCACTCTGCAAGTCGGTTACGTCGGCCAGAAGTCTACGCACTTGATGGTTCCGATGCCCTACTTGCAGGAGCAGTTGCTCTCGAACGGCACCGTGGCTCCCAGCGTCTACCTTTCCGGCAATCCGACTCTCCAAAGCGAGATCGGCCAGATTTCGGGTACGGCATCCAACGGCAACCAGAGCTATAACTCGCTGCAGGCCGTCCTGCTGAAGCGCTTCAGCAACGGGTTGGAATATTCCGTCGCTTATACGTATTCGAAGTGCATGACCGATTCCAGCGGCTACTACGGCTCCTGGGGCGGACAAACCACGCCGACGTCGCCGTACTTTCAGAACCTCTACGACCAAAAAGCGGAATGGGGACCCTGTTATTACGACGCTACGCACATCCTCACCAGCTACGCCACGTACGATATTCCTGTCGGACGCAACCGCGCATACGGCAAGGATATGAATAAGGCTCTCGACGCCGTCGTCGGTGGCTGGCAGGTGAATGGTATTCTCAGCCTGCACACCGGATTCCCGCTGACCATCTCGGCTGGCGACGCTTCGGGCACCAACTCCCGTGGCGCGCGCGCCAACTGTGTCGCTCCCCCGGATGTCTACGGCGAACAAAACTCACCATTGGGTGGATACCAATGGTTCAATCCAGCCTCATATGCCCCGGAGACGCCGGGCACCTTTGGCACTTGCGGGGTCGGCACCGTCCGCGGTCCGGGTCTGCATACATTTGACATGAGTCTCGACAAGTTCTTCAATTTCACCGAGCACGACAAACTTGAATTTCGTGCCGAGGCCATTAACTTAACCAACACCCCGATTCTCAACTCGCCCAACGCCGGGCTAGGTTCGACACTGGGTCTGATACAAAGCGCGCAAGGCGCCCGACAGATTCAGTTCGCGCTGAAGTTTCTTTTCTAATCGCGTCTCCCGGATCGGTAACGCTAATCCCGTTACCGATCCGGGAACGTTCATGCTCCCGCCCCCGTTTGAAACCCGTTCAAGACTCCAGCAACCTTGGAAACTGCGTCTGGATCCTCAAAATCAACTCCCCAAACAAAGTATTCGCCCACGCAAACCAAGGCCGAGTGAACTGCTTCGCGTCATCTTTATGGAACGATTCATGCATAAATCCGGTCCCTGCATGCGTCGCCCTTAACGTCGCCAAACAACTCGCAATTTCCGTCTCATTCTGACTCGTTAACGCCCGCATAATAATTCCTAGCGGCCAAATCATTCCGATCCCCGAATGTGGACCGCCCACTCCTTCCGCGGCCTTCCCCCGAAAATAATAAGGATTCCGATCGCTCAACACCAGCGCCCGCGTGTTGCGATACACCGGGTCATCCGTCCGGCAGCAGCCCAGATAAGGAAGCGACAGCAGATTGGGAACGTTGGCATCGTCCATGAACAACTGGTTGCCGAATCCATCCGCCTCGTATGCGTAAACATCCCCATACACCGGATGCTTCGCTTTCCCGTTGGCCTGAATCGCCTCGCGAACCTCATCCGCAAACGCCTTGCACTCCCGCCCGAACGCCTTATCGGACAACTCCGCGCCATAGATTTCCGCCAGTTGCTCCAGCGCCCGCACCGCAAACAAATTCGACGGAATCAGAAACGGATAAATACAAGCATCGTCCGAGGGACGAAACCCAGAGTGAATCAAGCCGCACGGCCGGGTCGGATTGCCGAACCCGCGTTGCGGCAGTGAATCGGTCGGATTGGCCGTCACGCGCTGGAACGAATACGGCCCTGGACCCTTCATCCGCTGCTGCTCGCGAAACGTCTTCACAATCCGCGCTGCCGCATCCTGCCACCGTCGATCGAAGCACGACGCATCGCCCGTCGTCTTCCAATACCCATGCGCTAGCCTCACCGGATAACACAGCGAATCGATCTCCCACTTGCGCTCATGCAACTCGGGCTTCATCGCGGTGTGATCTTTATCCCATTCGCTGCCCGTCGGCCCGAAGTTGAACGCGTTGGCGTATGGATCGATCAGTATGCAGCGCGTCTGTCGATAAATGACGCCTGCCACCAGGGCCTTCAACCTCCGGTCGTCTTTCGCTAGCGGCAGATAAGGCCAAACCTGCGCTGTCGAATCGCGCAGCCACATCGCATCGATATCGCCGGTGATCACAAACGTATCGGGCTTGCCTTCGAATTCACCCGCTCGAACCGTCGTATCGAGCGTGTTCGGAAAACAATTCTCGAACAGCCAGGCAAGCTCCGGATCGCGAATCGCCTTTTTCACTTCGGCGATCTTCGCTTCAACAGCTTCGCTCGTAAACCTCCGCTCGCTCGGAGCCGGCCGCCGGCTCGGGTACGTCTCGGCGGACGCCCCCACTTGGGCAGCCGCAATCGCCGCGGCCTGCAAAAACATGCGTCGCGTATGCATCGATCCCATCGTCGCACTGCCGGACGCTACACTCTAGTTTCAGGCCCTCCAACATGAACCTTGTTGTTTCTGTCGGTCTTATTCTTATGGCGCACGTTGCTGCCCAGGAATTTACCCGCGGCGTCGGCATTTATCCCGGAGATCCCAAAGAAAATGCCGCTCCGTCGATGCGGCTCGACAATACCTATCGCAATCTTGCGTTGCATCGAGCTGCCTATCAATCGAGCAGCTACGACTTTAATTTGACCGCGCAGTTGATTACCGATGGCATCAAATCGGCAACATTGCCGCGTTGGATTTCGGTATCCACTAAAGATGGCGGCGTCCTCCCGCGAAGCCAACGCGAATGGCCGCTCGACGATAACTGGGTAACCACCGTCGACCTGAAGGGCATTCATGCCTGGATCCAGGTGGAGCTCGCCGGCGCACAACCGCCCGTGATCGACCGGCTCGATATCGATGCGAGCGTGCAACCGATGATGGAGTCGGAGTCCTGGACCTGCATCGTCAAGGGTTCCGATGATGGGCAAACCTGGAAACAAATTGGCCGCGCCGACGACGTTGCGCGACCCAACGGCGCGATCAAGAGATCCGTGCTTCTCCAGGAGCCCTCCGCCTCCCATTTCTATCGCCTGGAATTTGAAGCTGGCCGGAACTTCACCTGGCACATCGGGGAGATCTCGTTCTTCAACCGCGGCCAGCGTGTCCACGTAGGCGGTCCATACGATTTCACTAGCGCCTGGAAAAGCGCCGGGAACGGCGAAGAGTGGGTCTACGTGGATCTCGGCGCTTCCTGCACTTTCGACCGCGTCGTACTTTCCTGGCTACGCCGCGCAACCGAAGCGTCGCTTCAAACTTCCGAGGACGCGGTCAATTGGCAAACCATCCAGCCCGTCACCGCCGATGACATGAAACTCGCCACGCCGGCCAAGGCCCGATACGTGCGCGTCTTGATGACCAAGCCCGAATCGCCCGACGGCTACATCCTGAGCGAATTCGAAGTCTATGGACGCGGCGGTCCGGTCCCCGAAAGCGATTGGCGTTTGGAACGCGTATCGCAAGTTTCCGCATTGGGGCCGGCGGTATCGAAACCCGGCTTCTACGACAAAACATGGCTGGCCGCGACCGTCCCCGGAACCGAACTGGCGAGTTACTTCAACGCCGGCGCGATTCCCGACCCGGGCTTTGGCAACAACCAAACCGCCGTCTCCGATTCCTTCTTCTATTCCGATTTCTGGTATCGCCACGAATTTGTTCCCGCAGCCACGGCCCCCGGCCGCCATGTCTGGCTCAACTTCGACGGCATCAATTGGAAGGCCGATGTCTATCTGAACGGCGCGAAACTCGGACGCATCGAAGGCGGATTTATGCGTGCCCGTTTCGATGTGACAAATCTCCTTCACCCCGGCCAAAAAAACGCCCTGGCGGTGCTCGTCGAAAAGAACGCGACTCCCGGCAGCGTGAAGCAAAAAACCTTCGACAATCCCGACAAGAACGGCGGCCCGCTAGGCGCCGACAATCCGACGTTCCACGCCTCCATCGGATGGGACTGGATTCCGACAGTCCGCGGCCGCAACACCGGCATCTGGAATAAAGTCTATTTCTCCGAAAGCGGCCCGGTCACAATCGAGAACCCCTTCGTGAATACAACGTCGATTGAATCCTCCAGTGCCGGCGTAAGCATCGAAGTCACGCTGACCAATCACGACACCACGCCCGTGAACGGGACGCTGCACGGCCGCTTCGGAGACCAGGCATTCGAGCAGCCGGTTACGCTGTCCGGCTCGACATCGAAGGTCGTGAAAACGAGCTTGCAGATTCAGAACCCGAGGCTTTGGTGGCCGAACGCCTACGGAGATCCCAACCTCTACAAAGTCGAACTCAACTTCGGAACATCGGATACAAAAACTTTCCAAGCCGGGATCCGCCAATTCACCTACAGCGAAGATGGCGATGCGCTACGGATCTTCATCAACGGCCGTCGCCTCATTCCGCGCGGAGGCAATTGGGGATTCAGCGAGTTCATGCTTCGATATCGCGCGCGCGAATATGACGTTGCCGTGCGCTACCACCGCGAAATGAACTTCAACATGATCCGCAACTGGGTAGGCCAGGTCGGCGAAAATGCATTCTACGATGCCTGCGACAAGTACGGAATCGTCGTCTGGCAGGATTTCTGGCTCGCCAACCCCTGGGATGGTCCCGATCCCAACGATGACACCATGTTCCTGAACAACGCGCGAGACACCATCCTGCGCGTTCGCAGCCACCCGTCCATGGGCTTGTATGTCGGCCGCAATGAAGGCTACCCGCCCAAAACTCTGGAAGACGGTTTCCGCTCCATGATCGCGGAGCTGCATCCCGGCCTGCACTACATCCCCAGTTCCGCGGACGGCGTCGTGGGCGGCCGTGGACCCTATCGCGCGATGTCGCCAAAATATTATTTCGAGCAGCGCGCCACAACCAAATTCCACAGCGAAATGGGCATGCCGAACATCGTGTCTCTGGATAGCTTAAAGGCCATGATGCCGCAAAGCGACGTGTGGCCGCAGGGTGAAATGTGGGGCATTCACGACTTCTCGCTCAATGGCGCGCAAGGTGGCTCTTCTTTCATTGAGCGAATCAAGTCGAGCTATGGCGGGGCCAACAACGCCGCCGAATGGGTAGAGCTCGCGCAGTTCGTCAATTACGAAGGCTATCGCGCCATGTACGAAGCGCAGAGCAAGTATCGTATGGGTCTGTTGATCTGGATGAGCCATCCCTGCTGGCCGACCTTCGTCTGGCAAACCTACGATTATTATTTCGAACCGACTGCCGCGTACTTCGGCGCCAAGAAAGCTTCGGAGCCGCTGCATATCCAATGGAACCCCTCTACCGACAACGTCGAGGTTGTGAACTACAGCGCCGGCGCTGTATCCGGTCTGACCGCGAAGGTCCAACTCCTGAACATGGACGGCAGCGTCAAATGGGAGAAATCCGCGTCACTCGACAGCGTGGAAGATTCCACTGCAACACCGATCAAGATCGAATATCCGACTGGCTTGACGCCGGTGCATTTCGTAAAACTGACGCTGACACGAGCCGGCAATATTGTCTCGGAGAACTTCTACTGGCGCGGCCTCGTTGATGGCGATTACCGCGCTCTTCGCGAATTGCCCAAAGTGACCGTCGATGCCTCAACCCACGTCGATCACGAGGGCCCCTGTTGGAAGCTGACAACCGATCTGACCAACAACTCCAATGCCCCGGCATTAATGGTGAAGCTGAAAGCCGTGCGCGAAAAATCGGGCGACCGCATCCTCCCGGCCATCTACAGCGACAACTACATAGCCCTAATGCCTGGCGAAAGACGAACGATCCAAACTGAAATCGCGAACGCCGACACGCGCGGTGAAACTCCCCGGATCATTGTAGAGGGCTTCAACGTCAACTGAACCCTCCAACCCAACGCCCCAGCATTGATGGTAAAGCTGAAAGCATTCACGAAAAATCCGGCGACCGTATCCTCCCGGCCATCTAAAAGAACGATTCAAACCAAATCGCGAACGCGCATACGCTGCGATGAAACTCCCCGGATTATTTGTAGAGGGCATCAATGTCAAGTGAACCCTCAAAACGACGAACTACGCACGACGAACGACGAACCAACAATTCCAACGCCCCAGCATTGATGGTAAAGCTGAACGCACACGAAAAATCCGGCGACCGCATCCTCCCGGCCATCTAAAAGAACGATTCAAACCGAAATCGCGAACGCGCATACGCTGCGATGAAACTCCCCGGATCATTTGTAGAGGGCATCAATGTCAAGTGAACCCTCCAACTACGAACGACGAACGACGAACTACGAACTACGAACTACGAACAACGAACCAACAACTAAGTAAGTAACGCAAGCGTTCCGCGAAGCGGAATGCGAACCCAATCCGGCCGATGTATAAGTTCATACGCAACCTCATACATCGCCTTCTCAAACAAGTGCGCATCGAGCAGAGTCCGCAAAGCCTCCGATGAATCCGGAATGAACGATGCCTTGCCGGCCGCGCCAAGGTACCCGTTCAAATACAGGGCGCTGACCCAAGCCGTCCAATAAGCGGCCCATTTTTCAAGCGACTCGCTTCCTTCCGGCCGCGGCGAAATACCCGCAACGCCACCGTAAAGCGCGGCGTAAGCCGCGTATTGGAACGATCGCAGCATGCAGGCGACATCCCGAATCGGCGATCGCTTCAACCGGCGCTCGCTCAAAGGTCGTCCCACTTCGCCCTCGAAATCGATGATCACGAAGTCCCTGCCGGTGAAAAGCACCTGGCCGAGATGGAAGTCGCCGTGAGTACGGGTGCGAGTGGAATGAATCCGCCGAGTCCGAAGCGGACTCATCCGGTTGCGGATCTCGTTGGCTCGTGCCAGCACCGCGCGCGCGTCTTCCGCCGCGGCCGGCGAAAGCGTCGGCAGTTCCTCTTCCAGGAGTTCCAGCGATCGCGCCACCTGGCTGATCATGCCGTGGTACAGGCCTTGCCGATAGTGGTCAGTAATCGGCTCGGGCGCAATGTCCGGAGGCGCTTGGGGATCGGCTAGCGCGAGATGTAGTCGAGCAGTCCGGTCCCCGAGCAGTCGAGCCGAAGTCGCGTACTCGCCGAGCAGTTCGCGAACAGCGGGGGGCAGGTCTTCGCTCGCCAGTTCGAGCGGATGCCGGTTCAAATGTGTCGTCGGCTTCTGATCTGGCCGCGCCAGTGCGGCTTCGAAGAAGCGGCTGAGCGAATCGAGGGTATACCGCCACGCATCGCCTTCGTTCGCGACATAACCGTGCAGGACGGCCACCTGCGTCGGTGCTGCTTCGTGGGTCGGACGGTATTCGATGTGCCCGGTGACGGGAGGCGTATGCGGGAATTTCTTTTCCGTAAGAAATGTGCCGAGTTCGAGCTCCGGATTGATTCCGGGCTCGATTTTTCGGAACAATTTCATGATGAAGCGATCGCCAAATACGATCGACGAGTTGCTCTGTTCGGCCCGCAACGGCGTGGGATCCAGCTTCGGGTGCGTCGGTCCCCATACCTCTCTCAACACGCGATTGTGACTCGCAAACAATTCGCCCGCGCCCCCTCGGAACTTCCGGCGTCTTACGATCGCGCCAAGCAGCGCGTCACCGAATTGCCGATTCCAGAACGCGGTATAAATAACGCCTTCCACACCGTCGCGCGATTTTGCTTCCGCAAAAATCGTGTCCTCGAATTGCGAGCGAATGCGGGCCGCGGCCTCACCGGTGGCGTACGACGCAGCCAGCAAATACGATTCCTGATCTCCCTCCATGTACTCCACGACGATGAGAATGATGTACGAATTCGCGTCCGCAATTTGGATCACGTCCTCGATTCGCACGCTACGGATGAAGCGTTCCTTGCTCTTGAACCAGCGCCGCGCTTTGAGGAATTCGGGCAAACGCATCGTCATCATGCTCAGTGCCCGCTCATCCAATGGTTGGTCCCACGAAGCGACTTCCAGGGCCCTCTGGGCCGGCGCTCCCGCAATCGCAATCGATTCTTTCCCGGTGTGCCGTTTTTGAAGAGAGAACCACATGAACGCGTACGCGCCCAAGGTGAGCAGGTAGGGCTGCTCGCCGACCACTGGGAAATCGACGCCTCCGAACGTCTCCACCGGCGTCATCCCTTTCACCGCCGACAAATCCAGCTCGGCGTACTGTGGAAAACGCGACAGATTCGCGACCACCAGCACCGTCTGGTCGTCGAAACGCCGATAGAACGCCAGCATTTTGCGATTGTCCGGATTGAGAAACTCCAGCGACCCGCGGCTGAATGCTCGCGATTGCTTCCGCACTTGAATGATGCGCTTCATCCACCACAGCAGCGAATTCGGATTGTCCTGCTGCGCTTCGACGTTGATCGTTTCGTAGTGATACTCGGCTTCGCTCGTAATCGGAAGATACAATCGCTGCGGATTGGCCTGCGAGAACCCGGCGTTGCGATCCGCCGTCCATTGCATGGGCGTCCGGACGCCGTTGCGATCGCCGAGGTAAATGTTGTCGCCCATGCCGATCTCATCGCCGTAGTAAATCACCGGCGTCCCAGGCAACGAGAACAGCAGCGCGTTCAGCAATTCAATTTTGCGGCGGTCGTTTCCCAACAGCGGCGCAAGCCTGCGACGGATGCCAAGATTGATTCGCATCTGGCGATCTTCGGCATAAACGCGATACATGTAGTCACGCTCTTCGTCGGTGACCATCTCGAGCGTCAGCTCGTCGTGATTGCGCAGAAACAACGCCCATTGGCAGTTCTCGGGGATCGGCGGAGTCTGCCGCAAAATATCGATGATCGGATACCGATCCTCCATCCGTGTCGCCATGAACAGCCGCGGCATCACGGGGAAATGGAACGCCATGTTGCATTCGTCCCCGTTGCCGAAATACGCGATCGCGTCTTCCGGCCATTGATTCGCTTCCGCCAACAGCATGCGCCCCGGATACTTCGAATCCACGTGGGCGCGAAGCTCCTTCAAGAACGCATGCGTCTCCGGAAGGTTCTCGCAATTCGTGTCTTCCCGCTCGAAAAGATATGGGATCGCGTCGAGCCGGAACCCATCGACGCCCATATCGAACCAAAAATCGACCACGTCGAACACGGCTTGCCGCACATGCGGACTTTCAAAATTGAGATCCGGCTGATGCGAGTAGAAGCGGTGCCAATAATACGCTTTGGCCACCGGATCCCAAGTCCAGTTGGAAGTCTCGAAGTCTTTAAAGATGATGCGCGCGTCTTTATATTTTTCGGGCGTGTTGCTCCAGACGTAAAAGTCGCGCCACTTGCTACCCTCCGGCGCGCGGCGCGCGCGCTGAAACCAGGGATGCTGGTCGGAGGTGTGATTCACCACAACCTCTGTGATCACGCGCAGCCCGCGGCGATGCGCCTCACGCAGGAAAACATGAAAATCCCGCAATGTTCCGTAGGCTTCGTGGACGTCCGTGTAGTCGGAAACGTCGTAGCCGTCGTCTCTCCAAGGCGATGGCGAAAACGGAAGCACCCACAGCGCCGTAACTCCGAGATCTTGAAGATAATCGAGCTTTTCGGTTAGCCCTCGGAAATCCCCCATGCCGTCGGTGCCGCTGTCGAAAAAGGCGCGGACGTGCAGTTCGTAGATGATCGCGTCTTTATACCAGAGCGGGTCGTCGCTGGGCTGGAACTGTTGGGCTCGCGCCATTATCGGGCAGACCTGATCTGGATCACACGTGTTAGACGCGAGGTAACGCGAAGCGTTGCAGGTTCATCCCGTGACCTTTCGCAGCAACGCTCGCCCGATGAAACGGGCTTTGTCGCGTAATGGGAAACGCTTCAGCACGGTCTTGACCACGCCTTGGGTGAAGCGGGTGCGCTTCGAATAATCGATGCGCACGTCGACAATCACGGGCCGGTCAGACGACGAGGAAGCCAGTGCATCGCGAATGCCAGACGCAATTCCGTCGTTGTTCTCGATGCTGACGAATTGCGCGCCGGTAGCCTCGGCGATTCCCGACAGCCGGATGCTCCCGAGAACCGTGCACGGTTTGCGATTGTAGGGGATCTCCTGGCCCTGCGAGATCTGGCTCAGTTCTCCGTCGTCGAAAATAAACCATGCAATGCCAAGGCCCAAAGTGCTGGCCGTAACGGTCTCGAGCCCCGTCATCAGAAACGCCCCGTCACCGACGATGCTGACCACTTGTTTGTCGGGATTGGCTAGCTTCGCGCCGATCGCGGCCGGAACAGCATAGCCCATGCAGTTGAAATCCGTCGGTGAAATCAAACTGCGCGGGCTGCGGACCTCGAATAGCTCAGCGGTCAGGAACGTATGATTCCCGTCGTCGACCGTTACAATGGCATCGTCGCTCAACTGGCGGCGCAGTTCTTCGAAGAACAACGCTGGATTCACTCGATCGGTCTTGTGCGCGTGCCACTCGTCGCGATACGCGTGCTTATCCTTCGCGATCTGAGCTTCCACTGTGGCGCGCCGCTCCGTGCAATCCGGATTGGCGATCTCGAGCCGGTCGCGCAACTGCGGCACGATGATCCGCGAATCGCCCACCATGCCCACTTTGGCCGGAAAATTGCGTCCGATCGTTCGCGCGAGATGTCGATATGAATCAGGTTTTCGGGAACCGTGCATCCGAAGCTACCGGTTGGAATCTCGCCGAAGCTAACGCCGATGGCGAGCAGGCAATCGCATTCGCGAAACGCATTCTCAGCGGCCGGCACGGCCGCGCGGCTGAATCCCATGCCGGTATGCAGTGGATGATTGCCTGGAAATGCGGACAATCCTTGCAGCGTCATCGATACAGGCGCCCCGAGAATCTCGGCGATCCGCGCCACTTCATCGCTCACATCAACGGCGCCCCAGCCCACGAAAATTCCGGGCGATTTCGCCGCGGCCAGCAATTCCACGGCTTCGCTAATTTCTTTTTCAGGATTCACCAGTTCAGGATCGATCGGCGTGAATTCGGGTATCCGGTCGGCTGTTCCCTGAAAGAGCTGGATATTCACCGGAATCTCCACCAGCACCGGACCGGGCACTCCGCTTACAGCCGTGCGATACGCTTCGAAAATCACGGGCACGATATCACGATGCTCCATGATTCGCCACGCGCGCTTCGTGATTCCCGCGACCAATTTTCGCTGATCGAGTTCGTGAAGTTGATATCCAAAATCGATATCGGTACGCGTTCCTCCGGTAATCACCAGAAGCGGGATGCCATCCAGATAGCATTCGCCGATACCGCTCATGGCATGCGTGACGCCGGCTGCTGGAACGATAACCAGGCATCCGATTCGCCCGTTTCCAGTGCGGCTCATGGCATCGGCGGCGAACGCTCCGCAGCCTTCATGCGTGACCAGGATGGGGCGGATCTTTTCAGATCGATTCAGCTCATCGTAAAGCTCAGTATTGTGGACGCCTGGAATCCCAAAAGTGTGAGAGATCGGCAATTGCTCCAGCGCATACCGCGCCAGCGCCGCGCCCGTTTTCGATGTTCCCGGTCTCATAATGATTTCCCCAGCACGCGTCCCGAGAGAACGCACCCGCCGAGGAATGTCCCTTCCAGCGAGCCTTTGCCATGAATGCCTCCGCCGCCAAATCCTGCCGATTCGCCAACTGCGTAAAGTCCTGGAATCGGCTCGCCGTCCGAAGCGCGCAGAACGCGGCACTGAAGATCCGTCTGTATGCCGCCGAGACTTTTGCGGGCCAGAATGAACTCGCGAATCGCGATCAGTGGTCGCGCCTTGGGGTCGAGAATAGGCTGGAAGTTGCAGGTTCGCACGCGGTCGCCTCGATACGCGCGGCAGTTGGCGATGCGGCGAAGCTGTTCGTCATTGTGATACGCCGGTCCGCGAGCGATCATTTCATCCCACGCGCGAATCGTCCCTTCCATCCGATCGCGATCCAGTTTCAGTCCATACAGATTCTTCTGATCCATCCGCTCCATCAGATCGTCCAGTTTGTCCGCCACCACGATATCATCGGGGCAATCGCGACTCAGGCGGTTCACAAGCTCTTTGTTGCCGAACGCGAGATTCTTGGCGAGCAGGAACTTCTTCTTGAACCGGAATGCGGTCATGTAATCGCAGCCGGAAACCGCCAGTTCCTTGATCGCAATTTTCCAGTTCATCACTTGCCACGAATATTGCCCGGGCTGTTTCAACACGCTTGCCACCAGCTGGCGCGTGTCGCCGTAGGCGGGCATCGGGCCGGGATTCATGATACGCTCGCCGTGCGCATTGAGCCACAATGCCGATCGCGGAGGAACCAGGCTCAAACCGTCATCAGGACGCCGTTTCGCTGGGTGGTGGACTCCGGCCGCATAGTGCCAATGCAGATCGAGATGCGTTACGGCGCCGCCCAGGCCTGCGACCCGGTCATGAAGCATTCCATCGCCGTAATCGTGGGCGCCGTTCAAAAGCTTGGCCGGCGGATCGCCCCACGGCTTGTACCAATTCGCCCGCACTTTGCTCAGGTCGCCGCCGCAGATGCCTCCCGACGCGACGATCACGTGTTCGGCCTGCACTTGAAGTTCGCCGCTGCAGCGCACGCCGGCGGCGCGTCCGTTCTGAGTTTCGATCCCGCAAACTTCGGCATTGAAGAGCAGCTCGAGCTTTGCGCGATTCGGGTGAGCTTCGAGAGCGCCGAGAAGTTTCGCAATGATCTCGTAGCCGGTGCCCCAGACGATATGCCATCGGGGAACGCTGTTGCCGGGCTCGTAGACGCCTCGCTCGGGCCAGTTGACCACCGGCAGAAACTTAATTTGCTTTCGGTCCAGGAAATCGAAAATATATTCGCGCGAATTTTCGCAATAGAATTTTCCCCACGCGCGCGGCCAGTCGTCGGAGGGCTCGTAATCGGCGACGCTCTGCCAATCCTGCCAGGCGAGATCGGGCGAATCGTGGATTCCAAGCCGCCGCTGATGTGGCGTTCCAATCAGGTGAATCCCACCGAAGGATTCTTTCGCCAGGCCGCCGAATTTCTCGCGGCGATCTTTATCGATCAGCAGTACACGCCGGCCGCGGTCCAGCAACTCATAGGCTGCAACGATGCCGGCCAGCCCGCCGCCCGCAATGACGATCTCCGTCTGACGGTTCATGGATCAGGGGCATTATATCCGCTTCCAGAAGAAATAGCCGAGCATCGTTTTCGCGTCTTTAATCTTGTTGTCGAGAATCATCTTCTCCACTTCGCGGGCGCTAAACCATTTCGCCTCGATGCGCTCGTCTTCCATCGGATTCGCCACACCTTGCGTCAGTTCCGAGGCGAGAAAGATGGTCATCTTTTCGGCGCTGAAACCGGGGCTGGGAAAAAACTCGATCAGCTTCTTCCACTTCTTCGCGGTGCATCCGGTCTCTTCCTTCAACTCGCGCTTTGCGGTGCGCAAAGGCGTTTCGCCTTCATCCATGCTTCCGGCGGGCAGTTCCCATAAATATTGGCGCGCCGGCAAACGGTATTGCCGCACCATAAGAATGCGTTTCTTTTCGTCGACGGCCATCATCACCGCCGACCCGCGATGGTGAATGATGCCGCGCTTGATCTCGAAGCCGTCGGGATCGACGGCGTGGTCTTCGGTTACGGAAAACAGGCTGTTTTTGTACTTCAGGACAGAGGAGATTAGCTTCATGATTTTCGGAGGGCTTGCATCAACTGGTCGTGCGGTAACGTATTGAGCACGTCGGCGGGTTCCAGCCAGCCGCGGCGCGCCGTCAAAACTCCGTATGGCATGTTCGTCTTGAGGCTCTTGGGATGGTGCGAATCGGTTGAAATAATGAATTTCGCGCCCAGCGACCTTGCGGTCCGAGTCATTGCGCCGCTCAGGTCTAGGCGCTCCGGGCTGCCATTGATTTCGAGAGCGACGTTACGGCGTACCGCCTCAGACGCGACGCGTTCGAAGTCGAACGGAAACGGCTCGCGCTGTAGAATCATGCGGCCGGTGGGATGGCCGAGCGCATTGATATTCGGCGATTCCAGCGCGCGCATCAGCCGATCCGTCATCTCGGCGGACTCCATGTTCATCAAGCTGTGGACGCTGCCAATGACGATGTCGAGCTCGGCCAGGGCGTCCTCTTCGAGATCCATGGTTCCGTCTTTTCGGATATCGCATTCGAGGCCCGATAGAATTCGGATTCCGAGGCTGCCGTCGCGATTCAGGTCCCGAACGCGCTGCGCAAATTCGACCGCTCGTTTTTCATCGAGACCGTTCGCCATCGCGATCGCCTTGGAGTGATCCGTGATCGCGATATATTCGTAGCCCAGTTCGCGCGCGGCCTCGGCCATCTCTTCGAGAGTTGCGCGGCCGTCGGTTTCCGTGGTGTGCATGTGCAGGTCGCCGCGGATATCGGAGAGGTGCAGCAGCTTGGGGAGCCGGTGCTCAGCCGCGGCCTCAATCTCGCCGCAGTTTTCGCGCAGTTCCGGCGGGATCCAATCCAGGCCCATTTTTTCGTAAACGTCTTCCTCGGTCTCGCCGGCGACCCGCTCATTTCCTTCGAGACGGAACAGTCCGTATTCATTCAGCGTCAAGCCGAGCTTCAACGCGCGGGTGCGGAGGTTGACGTTGTGCTCCTTGCTGCCCGTGAAATATTGCATCGCCGCGCCATAGCTTTCGTGCGGAAGCGCGCGCAGGTCGACCTGCAAGCCTTCGAGTCCGAATCGCACGCTGGCCTTGTTCGCGCCTTTTCCGAGCACTTCGTGAACGCGTGGATGCTGGACGAATCTTTCAAGCGCCACCGGCGCTCCAGGACCGGTGACGAGCAGATCGAGATCGCCGATGGTTTCCTTCCCCCGGCGCAAGCTTCCAGCGGCGCTGATTTTTTCCAGTCCTTCGCCTTCGGCCAAATAGGCCATCAGCTCGTCAGCCACGCGATGGCCGAAGTTGAGTCGATATCGTCCCGCGCTCTGTTTATATTGCGCGATGGACCGCAGTACTTTCTCTTCGAGCTTGGCGCCCATCCGCGGCAGATCCCGCATTTTCTGTTCGCGGCAGATGCGCTCCAGATCGTCGATGTTCGAAACCTGGAAATGCTCGTAGAGCACAGCGATGCTCTTCGGGCCGAGCCCCTGGATCTTCAGCAGCTCCAGCCCAGAAGCCGGGAATTTTTCGAGCAGTTGATCGCGAACGGGGAACGATCCACGCGCGCAGATATCCTGAAGCGCCAGAGCGATGCCCTTACCGACGCCTGGAATCTCAGTTACTTTGCGCTCCGGATTGCAAACGATATCTTCGACCTTTTCGGGGTACGTCTCGAGCACGGATGCCGCGTTTCGGTAGCTGCGAATGCGGAATCCATCGTTGCCCGCGATCTCCATGAGATCCGCGGTCTCATTCAGAATCCGCGCGATTTCACGATTTTCCATGCCTGCTGTCGATTGTAGCGAGCCCATGCGGCTCGACATGTACGAGAACGTCGGCCACCCACGAAACCTCTTGCCGGATCTTACCCCGCACCTCGGTCGCGATTTCGTGCGACTCCGCTACCGTCATATCCGGATCCACTTCGAGATGCAAATCCACGTGATATTGCAGTCCCGTTTTGCGCGCGAAAAGTTTTTCGACGCCCAGCGTGCCGGGGACCGTCATCGCCACTTTGCGAAGCTGTTCCAACAGAATCGGATCCGGCATCGTGTCCATAAGCTGATACGTCGTGTCGCGCACGATGCGGATTCCGAGAATGATAACGATGATTCCAACGAGGAAGCCGCCGGCCTCGTCGGCGATGCCGAACTGCCGCGGCCCGAAAGCCTCGAGGCTGACGCCGGCCAGCGCGACGATGCCCGAGATAGTGTCCATGCCATCGTTCCAGGCGTCGGCCAAGAGCGAGGAACTGCGAATCTCACGTCCAAAATGGCGCTTGGTGAGAAACAGCGATCCTTTGACGAAGATGGAAACCAGCACCGGCCAGATGGCGAATGTCGACGGCGGACCATGAGGATGAAAGGCGCGCCGCACCGACTCGACTGCGATGAGGGAGCCTGTGACGGCCAAAATAATTCCGACCGCCATGCCCGAGAGAGTTTCCAACCGGCCATGCCCGTAGGGATGTTCGGCGTCCGGCGGTTTGGCCGCCATCACCAGCCCAAACAGAACCAGGCTGGAAGCGAGAACGTCGGTGGCGGATTCGATTCCGTCGGAAACGACGGCGGTGGAGTTCGCTTTGAGGCCGACCGCGATCTTAATAGCTGCCAGCGCCGCGCTGATGAAGATACTCGCGAACGCTACGCTTCGGCCGACGCGGCCGGAAGAATTCATTTCTTCTTTCCGGTTATTAACTGGTGGCTGCCCGCCGCCAGCTCCGCGATCTCCTTCCAATCCAAACGCCCGCCGTTCACTCGCAAAGACACCCAGCCGTGCTGTCCGACGTAGGGCGTCTTGAAGAATCGGGGGTCGTCGAGGAAGACGTTCTGCATGGACTTACCCACTTTGAAGCTGATCGACAATTCTCCCTTGTACCGTTCGAGCACCGCGAAGGTCTTCATCTTGCCGGCCTGAAAGGTCGGGTGTCCAAACGTAACGGTCTCGCTCGACCCGGGGAGCGCCAGGCAAATCTCACGCAGTCTAGCCAGGATCTTCTGCTCGTCCATACCGATCAATTACAAGCGTACAAAAGAAACTCCGTCCCCCGCCATCCAGTTAGTATAAAGAGGCAAAACACCGATTTCGCTTCAGCGATTTGCAGCCATCTGGCGCGCTTTTCGGCCAGGGGCGCAGTTCTAAAGGAGCCGCGAATCCCCGAGCCTGGGCTCGCCGATGGGCGCCAATGCTTTCTTCGATTATCTCAGACCCGCAAGGCCGCATGCACGGCTGGAGAGGATTGACATGGTTGGATTGATTCTCCGCGCACTGATTTTTACGGTTCTGGTGCCCGGCACCGTGACTGTGTGGCTCCCCTTGACGTTCTACAATCCCGCCCGGGTTTGGTCCCAAGTGCCGTGGTGGATGCGTCAACTCGGATGGATTCCGATTGGGCTCGGACTCTTCTTGTACTTGTGGTCCGCGCTGGAGTTTCTCCTATCCGGCCACGGTACGCCCGCGATCTGGTTTACACGGCCGCTCGCGTTTGTGCTGGGGCTCGAGCCGCAAACGTTGGTGCGCGGCGCAATTTATCGCTACGTGCGGAATCCGATGTATGTCGGCGTTGTCGCGATTCTATGGGGCGAAGCGCTGGTATTCGCGTCGCCCAATCTGGTTCTTTATGCCGCGTCGGCCTGGCTGGTCTTTCATCTCGTGATCGTTTTCGTGGAAGAGCCTCATTTGCGGCGAACGCGGGGGCCGGGATATCTCGAATACTGCCGGACGACGCCGCGATGGATCCCGCGGGCGCGGTGATTCAGAACCCGAGTAGCGGGCCGATGCGATTGAGGACGGACGCCATGACGTCCGGTAATACCCTGCCGATGAATTCTGCATGGCGCTCTCTCCAATCCGCACTTTTCACGTGATCGGAGAGGATTGAGCCCTGGATGGGAAGATCCGCTGGCAAAGGGACTTCGAACGGGTAGGATTTGTGTCGCGTGGTAATCGGGCACAGGATAGCCAAGCCTGTTTTGCCGTTATACGTACTGGGTGAAAGCACTAACGCTGGCCGTCTGCCGGCCTGTTCCCGTCCCGCTTGAGGATCGAATGTGAGCCATACGAGATCGCCGCGGTTTGGAATCCACGGGCGACTTACCATGCTTCGTTCCCCAATGGACCGCCCCAGTCCGTTACGGGGTGGCAGTTCTCAGGCGTGATCCCGTCGACCAATTCCTGGAGGGTTGGCTTATCGGCGGCTGGCTGAATCACGATGGTGCGGTCGTGAAGTTCAATTTCCAGTTCATCGCCGGCTTTGAGTTGAGCGGCTTCAAGGATCGCCTTCGGTATTCGAACGGCGAGGCTGCTACCCCACTTCGCCAGACTCGTGTTGGCTCGTGCCATATATACGAGGATATATCGAACGATCAAAACGTGCAAGCTGTATCAAGATTTTAATTTGACAAAGGGAGAATAAAAGGCGAATATTTGGGAGGAGAACTCTCATGCACATCACCGATGCTTTACTTCCCGAATTCGACCAGGAAATGGCCAATACCCGCAAAGCTCTCGAGCGCTGCCCCGAGGACAAGTTCGGTTGGAAACCACACCCGAAGTCTTACAGCCTGGGAATGTTGGCGACTCACCTCGCAACAATGCCTGAATGGGGTGCCTTGACGATTGAAAAGGAATCTCTCGACATCGCGCCTCCAGATGCGCCCCCATTCAAGATGGAAGAGATCACGACACAGAAGGAGCTGCTCGCGCAATTCGACAAGCATGTCGCTGCAATGCGCGCGGCATTGGCGAAGACGACCGACGAGGATTTCATGAAGCCCTGGACTCTGTTGATGACAGGGCAGCCGATCTTCACCATGCCTCGCATTGCGGTGATTAAGGGCATGGTTCTCAACCACAGCATCCATCATCGCGGTCAGCTTACCGTTTATTTGCGGCTGAATGATGTTCCAGTCCCCGCGATCTATGGACCGTCCGCGGACGAACAAGCGTAGGTCCCCTTATACCGGGACCTGATCCACGATTTCGATTCCGTACGCTTCGAGGCCTGCGACTTTACGCGGATGGTTCGTGAGCAGGCGGATGCTGTGCAGGCCAAGGTCGGCGAGGATTTGCGCTCCGATGCCGGCTTCATGCTGCATTTTCGGCGTACCGTCAGGCGTGGAGAACGCGCGATGGTCGCGGATGCCCGGTCCCGTTTGATGGAGATATACCAGGACGCCCGCGCCTTCCCGGGCGATCCTCTCCATGGATCGCTGGATCATGTCATGACATTCGCAATCGGTGGACCCGAAAACGTCACCGTAAACGCAATGCGAATGCATGCGGACGAGAACGGGCTCGTCGGAATTGAGCTCGCCGTGAACCAGCGCGATATGCTGTTCGGGCAAGACCATACTGGCGTAAGTTATGGTGCGCCACGAACCGAGCGGTGTGCGCAGGCAGCCTTCCGAATGGCGCTCGATGCAGCGCTCGTTGTGAAGGCGGTAGCGGATGAGCTCGGCCACCGAGATCATTTTAAAGCCGTGGCGCTTGCAGAATTCCTTGAGCTGCGGCACGCGAGCCATGGTGCCGTCCTCGTTCATGATTTCGCAGATCACGCCACCAGGTCGAAGTCCGGCAATGCGGGCGAGGTCCACGACGGCTTCGGTTTGACCGGCCCGCACAAGGACCCCGCCTTCACGGGCGCGAAGCGGGAAGACATGGCCGGGGCGGGCGAGATCGCCGGGCTTGGAATTAGGGTCGATGGCGACCTGGATCGTTCGGGCGCGGTCGGCTGCGGAGATTCCGGTAGTGACGCCCTCGCTGGCCTCGATGGATTCGCAGAAGGCGGTTCCGAAGCGCGAGGTATTGCGCGAGGTCATCATCGGGAGTTCGAGCGCATCGCAGATCTCGGGGCTCAGCGAGAGACAGATCAGGCCGCGCGCGTGGGTGGCCATGAAGTTGATGAACTCGGGCGTGATCTTTTCGGCCGCAACCGTAAGATCGCCTTCGTTTTCGCGGTCCTCGTCGTCAACGATGACCACCATGCGGCCGGCGCGGAACTCTTCGACCGCTTCCGGTATGGACGCAAATGGCATTGTCAGTTTCAGGATAACGTGCACGGGCGGACCGGTCGAGCATCTAAGGGCCTAAAGTTCTGGCAGGCACCGCCGATGAGATAGGTAATCTATCCACCGGCGGCGGAGTTTACGCCGCCCTCTAATTAAGCGGATCGCGTGCTCGCGCGGTCCGCTGCTCTTTTCTCAACCAACTTTCCGTCACGGCCCGAACGTTTTGTCGTAACCTGTTAGATTCGAAGTTACTCTGTAACTAGAACCGTCTGCCATGACTGAACAAACCTCCGCCAAGCCTTCCCGGCGGCACTTCTACCATCTTTCCTTCATCTACGGCCTGGGCGCCGCAATTGGCGCAATGGTCTCCGTACCGGCTTTCGTCTACCTTTTCCTTCCGCCCCGCGCCAAGAAAAAAGCGCAATGGGTGGACGCCGCGGATCTGAGCCAGATCCAGATCGGGACGCCCCAGGAAGTCTCATTCCGCATTAACAAGGTCGATGGCTGGAAAGTGAGCAGCGAAAAAACCACGGCGTGGGTCGTCAAAACCAGCGACACTCAGGCCATCGCGTTCTCTCCCCAATGCACACATCTTGGATGCGCCTACCACTGGGACCAGAACTCTAAGAACTTCCTGTGTCCGTGCCACACCTCGACGTTCTCCATCGACGGCGCCGTGTTGAGCGGACCGGCTCCCCGGCCGCTCGACCGGTACGAGGTCAAGATCGCGGGTAATCAGCTTCAGATTGGTCCACTGGCGCCCCATGCGTAAAATTCTCGACTGGCTCGAGCACCGCACCGGCATCGAATCCGCAGTCCGGGATTTTCTCTATGAAGACATCCCCGCGTCGAGCGGCTGGCACCAGATTATCGGCAGCATGGCCGTTTTCTTTTTCCTGCTACAGGCGGTCACGGGAATCCTGCTGGCTGTAAATTACGCGCCCACTCCGGGTGATGCCTACAACAGCGTAAAGTACATCGTCACGGAGCTGACGGCCGGCCGTATGATTCGCGGACTGCATCATTGGGGTGCCAGCTTCATGATCGTGATCGTGGTCGCGCACATGATTCAGGTGTTCGTGTATGGCGCGTACAAGAAGCCTCGCGAAGCCACTTGGATGCTGGGCGTCGTTTTGCTTCTGATCACCATGACGTTCGGCCTGACCGGTTACCTGCTGCCGTGGGACAACCGAGCGTATTGGGGCACCGTGGTTGCGACGCAGATCGCTGGACAGGCGCCAGTCGTCGGGCCGTATTTGACCCGTTTGCTGGGCGGCGAAGGAAGCATCGGCGTGGTCACGTTTGCGCGATTTTATGCGCTGCACGTTGTATTGCTGCCGCCGCTAACCATGATTCTGATCGCGGTGCATATTTACCTGGTTCGGAAGCATGGCGTGGCTCCCGCGGTCGATGATACGGCTCCGCGCAAGAAGTTTTTCCCGGAACAGGTTTTCAAAGACACCGTCGGCGTGTTTGTCGCGTTCATGGCGCTGTACATTATGGCGCTGGTGGCGAAGGTCCCGCTGGAGCGGCTCGCGGATCCAACGGACACCACTTACATCCCGCGTCCGGAATGGTATTTCCTGTTCCTGTTCCAGACGCTGAAGTTTTTTAAAGGGCCTCTGGAAGTCGTCGGGAGTACGGTGCTCCCGGGTCTTGCGGTGCTGGTTCTGTTCCTGATCCCGTTCATCGATAGAGGACCGATGCTGCGGCTTGGGAAGCGGATTTTCGCAATCGGCTTCGTGTGTCTTGGTGCGCTGGCGTGGGCCGGGCTCACTACCGCGGCTATCGTGACCACCCCGCCGTCAGAAGCGGTGGATGTTACGTCGCCCGAGAACCAGGTGGCGGCATGGCAGCAGCTCTCGCCCGATGCTATCGCGGGCATCGGTTATTTCCGGCAGGAGAACTGTTCGTCGTGCCACGCGAGCGGCGGCCAGAAATCGATCGGACCAGATCTTTCGCATATCTCCGCTCCGCATCGCAACGCGGCTTGGATGATCCAGCATTTCAAACAGCCCGCGGAAACCATTCCCGGCACGTCCATGCCTCCGCTGCAATTGACCAACTGGCAGTTGAATTCTCTATCGGAGTTTATGCTGCAACTGAATCCCGATGATGAGAAGGTTTTGCTCAACGCTCCGGCTGGTCCCGTGCAAGGCGCGATGTTATACAAGGCCCAGCATTGCGACGCGTGTCATATGGCGAATGGGGTAGGGAAGAAGCTCGGTCCGGCGTTGAACGGTGTCGGGACGCATCGGGATAAGGCCTGGCTCGAAGCGCATTTCAAAGACCCGCAAAAGATGTCACCAGGAACCATCATGCCGCCGTACAAATTTAGTCCACAGGACATGGATCATATGATCCAGTTTTTGCTGGCGCTGCCTCCCGAGCAATAGAATCGTTCGAGGGCCAGTGTAAGACCGCCGTTTATTCGCGAGCCTCCATTCCGATACCGTCGGGGTTCCGCAACGCTGTCGTGTCACCGCCGACACTCGTTCCGAGCCGCGACCGTCGGGGTCTGTGAAAAAATCGGCTATTGCCCCCCTCGTTACCGTCGGGGTTCCGCAACGCTACTCCGGATTTTCACCGTGTCGCGTCACCGCCGACACTCATTCCGAGCCGCGACCGTCAGGGTCTGTAAAAAAATCGGCTATTGCCCCCCTCCGATACCGTCGGGGTTCCGCAACGCTGTCGTGCCACCGCCGACACTCGTTCCGAGCCGCGACCGGAGGAAGCGGTCTTTCTACCGACCCCACGGAACCCTGACCGTAAGGGAGGGGCACTAAACTCGCTTGCGAATGCCTTCACCAATTGGCCCTTCGTGATGCAGCGTTGTATTGAGCCATTCAACCATCTGGCGCTCCCAGTCGGGCACGCCGGGCAGCTTGTGCCAACCTCCCGTGCCGTGCATGCCGTTCGGGATGCGGATGATGTCGCAGCGTACGCCGGCCTTTTGGAGTGCCGCCTGAAGATTGGTCGCTTCGGTGAACGGGATATATTCGTCGCGATCGCCGATGATCTGTAAGAACGGTGGCGCGTTCTTGCTGACATAAGTGATCGGCGAGGCTTCGCGTAATGCCTCTTCTTCGCCTTTTGCTTTGATCAATGGATCGAGGAGCGCGTGCACGTCCTTGTTCAAAGGAACGGTGGCGAAACTGCTTTGCGCGAACAGCGTGACCACGGCCTGTACTTCAGCGCCGGGTGCATTCAAGAGCCCCACCATGTTGCTGAGGAATCCTCCCGCGGAACCGCCGACGAGTGCGATTTTATCCGGATCCGCGTTCCACCTCTTGGCGTTCTTCCGCAGATAGCGGACGGAATTCTCGACATCGTAGACCATGTACGGGTACGGATATTTCGGCGCGAGACGGTAATTGATGGAGAACGCTGCGTAGCCGGCGGGAGCGAGGAAATCGGCGCAATAGGCTTCGCTGCCGCTCTTGCTGTCTCCACGTTGATAACCGCCGCCGTGAATGATGATGGCGATGGGATGTACGCCCGGTCCCTTCGGAGCGTAGTAGTCCATCGTGAGCTTCACTCCGTCTGCTTCGCCATAGACGATGCCGTCTTCGGTGGGCGTCCGCGTATCGGCGGCGTAAATGACGGCTGCGAGAAACAGGAATGCCAAGGCGAGGCGCATGGTTCAAAAGTGCGAGCCGCCGCTGCAAATCATCACTTCGCCGCTGACGTAATCCGATAACGGCGAGCAAAAGAAGACAACGGCTCCGGCGGCTTCTTCCGGCGTTCCGAGACGTCCTAACGGATTCGCGGCTTTGGCCGTTTCGAGCAGGCGCTGCTGCACGCCGACTGGAATCTGGCGGCCTTTCATCTCGATTGCCGCGCCTTCGCCCAATAACGGCTGTATAAGACGTGTCTCGATGAGACCGAAGCCAACGCAGTTCACGTTGACGTTGTAGCGGCCCCATTCTTTCGCCATCGTCTTCGTTAAACCGATGACGGCTGCTTTGCCGGACGAATATCCCGCTTGGCCGGCATTGCCGTCTGTTCCCGAGATGGACGTGATATTCACTACTTTGCGCATCACGCGCTTGCCTTCGGCCGTCTCACGCTTTGCTGTATCGCGGATCCAGCCGGACGCGGCGCGCAGCACACGGAACGGCGCCACGATGTGAATGTCGAGCATGGCTTGAAATTGTTCGTCCGACATTTTTTGGATCACGTTATCCCAGGTGTAGCCGGCATTGTTGACGATGATATCGATGGAGCCAAAATTGGCGATGGTGGCTTCGACGAGCTTTTTCGGAAAGTCCGGCGCGGTCAGGTCCCCCGCGAGCGATTTCGAACGCGGTCCCACTTCTTTTTCGGCTTCCGTGAGGACATCTTTGTCGATGTCGTTCAGCATCACGGAAGCTCCGGCCGATGCAAGCTGTTTCGCGATCGCGCGACCGATTCCGCGCCCCGATCCGGTGACCAGGGCTGCCTTGCCTTCAAGTGTGAACATGTGTCTATACGAACACAGGTCGGCAGGTTAATGGAAGAGCTTGGGCACTACTTTTATTTCAAACAGCTTTGGCCAGAGCTTCCCGGTGACGAAGAGACGGTCTCGCGCCGAATCGTAGGCGATGCCGTTGAGCACGTCGACGGGCTCGGCCAGATCGGCAGGCTTCAACAGCCCGGTCAAATCGATCCACGCGATCACGTGGCCGTCAGCGGGAGAAATGCGCGCGATGCGATTCGTGGTCCAGATGTTGGCGTAAATCTCGCCGCGCACATATTCGAGCTCATTGAGATTGTCGATCGCTCGCGTGCCATCGTGGACGGAAATGCGCCGCTCCTCCTTCAGAGTTTGCGGATCCCAAAAGCGGATTTGCGCGGTTCCATCGCTCATGTAAACGGTCTTGCCGTCGTTCGCGAGGCCCCAGCCTTCGCCTGAATAGTTGAAGTTGCGAAGGAGATGAAAACTGTTGCGATCGTAAATGAAACCGGTTTGGGCTTTCCATGTGAGCTCCAGAATCTTGCCGTTGATAACGGTGATGCCTTCACCGAAATACTGCGACGTTAGATCGACACGCTGGAGCACCTGTCCGGTCTCGAGTTTCTCCTTACGCAAGGACGAATGTCCTTCGCGTCCGGTGCCTTCATACAGGAAGCCGTCGTGGTATTCCAGGCCTTGAGTGAACGCGTCGCGGTCGTGCGGATACGTGTGCACCACCATGTAGGTGAATTCGGGGGCTTGTGCCCATCCGCTTGCCAAGGAAAGCGCGATGATTGCTGCCAGTCGCATCAAGGAACAATGCTAACAGTTGAGCGTCGTGCGTAAATAGAAGAAGTGCTCGATCCCGAACTTTCCCGCGACATCATACGCCAAGCCCTCGACAGTGGCGCGACCGAAGCAGAATGCACCCTCGCGGAAGGCGAGGAGTTTGATGTTACGGTGCGCATGCGGGAAGTGGAGTCTATTAAGGATGCCGGTTCGCGCGCGGCCGGACTGCGCGTCCTGCTCGGCAAACGCGTCGGTTCTTCCTATACTTCCGATCTCACTCCCGATGGAATCCGGGCGCTGGTGCGCTCCGCGATTGAGATCGCGCGGATCAGTACGGAAGATCCGGATGCCGGACTTCCCGACCCAACGCAACTCGGCTCTCTCAGCGCCGATTTAGAGCTCTATAACGAGGACCTGAAGTACGTGGATACGGTGCAGAGAATTGCACTGGCGAAGGAGACCGAAGAAGCGGCTTTGTCTTTCGATCCACGAATTGTGAACTCGGAGGGCTCCTCGTTTGGCGCGCATACGGGGCAGCGTGTTTTTGCCAATTCGCTGGGATTCGTGGGGACGTATCGGAGCAGCAGTTGTTCGCTCGGAGTGAGCCCGGTGGCGCGTCAGAACGGATCGATGGAGCGCGATTACTGGTCGTCGAGCGCGCGGCGTTTCGCGGCTTTGGAGACTCCTGAATCGATCGGACGGCAGGCGGCGGAGCGAGCCGTACGCCGGCTGGGCGCTCGCAAGATTCCGACACAAAAGGCGCCTGTGGTGTTTGAACCCCGCACGGCCCGGAGCCTGCTGGGGCATCTCTTCGAAGCTGTGGATGGCGAGTCTATCTATCGGCACGCTTCGTTTCTCGCGTCTAAGCTGGGTGAGAAGATCGCTCCCGAGTTTGTCACTTTGACAGACGATGGAACCATTCCGGGGCTCTTCGGAAGCAGCCCCTTCGACGATGAAGGCGTGGCGACGCGGCGGACGGTTGTGATCGAACGCGGCGTCTTGAAAAACTGGCTCCTCAATACGTACACGGCCCGCAAGCTCGGGCTTACCACGACGGGAAACGCGGCTCGCGGTATCACGGGAAACGCGAGTATCGGGCACAACAATTTATTCCTCGAAAAAGGCGAGCGATCGCAGGAGGAGATTATTCAATCGCTTCCTCGCGGCCTTTATGTGACGGAGCTGATCGGCTCCGGCGTGAATACGGTTACGGGCGATTACTCGCGCGGCGCCACGGGCCTGTGGATTGAGAGCGGTGAATTCGCGTATCCTGTATCCGAGATCACCATTGCTGCAAATCTGTCGCAGATGCTGCTCGGCATCTCGGCAATCGGCTCCGATCTGGAGTTCCGCGGCTCGACCGCATCGCCGACCCTGGTGATCGAGGAGATGACCATCAGTGGCACGTAAAGCCATTTTCTTTTCGCTTGCCATTTTGTTTTACACCGTCGGGTGCGCACCCCGAGAACAAAAAGAGCCGCCGCTCACGGCGGAAGGCAAAGCCTATAGCCATAACCTGCCGCTCAGCGATGTGAGCATGAAGGCCAGTGAAAGCTACGCCAAGCAGACGCTTACGGAAATTGAAGGAAACGTTAAGAACACTGGGAATCGCACAGTGAATCGTGTGGACGTGTTCTGTCTTTTCTACGATCGCATGGGTGTCATGATTCTTCGCGAGCGGGCCGGCGTGGTGAAGAAGGCGCTCAAACCCGGCGAATCACGACCCTTCCGTCTCGCCTTCGACGATGTTCCGGATAGCTGGAATAACCAGTTGCCATCACTGGTCATCGCGCAGGTCATTTTTGGGTGATGGCCCACGTGCTGGTGCTTGAAGACGATCCCGACCAGCTCGAGATGCGCAAACTGCTGCTCGAGAGCGCCGGGCATCGCGTGTCGGCAGTCTCGACTGCAATCGAAGCGTGCTTACAGGCGGACGCGGCAGACGTGCTGGTGCTGGATCTCGTGCCGGCATACGACGAAGTGCTCAACCGGCTGCCCGCGGCCACCCCGGTGATTGTCTTGTCTGGACGGCAGGGCGTCAGTGAAACCGTCGCGGCGCGAGCTGCATGTGTACTGCGCAAACCCTGTTCGTCGAAGACTCTGATCGAAACGATTGCGCGTCTTTCCCATGGACATAACGGTCAAAGTAATTCCTAAAAGCTCGCGGACGGAACTGGTGGCGAAACTTCCCGATGGAACGTGGAAGGTGAAAGTCGCCGCCGCGCCGGAGAAGGGAAAAGCGAATAAAGCGTTGTGCGCTTTTCTTGCCGAGCATTTTGGAGTGGCGCAGAGCCGGGTGTCGATTCGTAGCGGCGAAACGTCGCACGTGAAGCGCATTCATATCGAGATGTAAGGATTTGTTGCGGAACCGTGCGCGTAAGCAAGCGGCGATCGCCAACGCCCCTTATAGTCCGATCTCGGTTCGACCCTCCTTCAACGCCCGGGTCTTTCCTTGCCACACGAACTCCCCGTCCAAGCCAGTTGGAAGTTCGATTACGGCTTTTCCGCCTGTCTTCAGCGATACCGAGATGGGGCCGAGGGGCGAGGGCACCGATCCCGATATTTCCGGCAGTCCGTTCATGTTCGGGGCGATTCGCACCTTCTTGAACCCCGGCGCGATCGGTTCGACCCCCAGGACCGTTCGAAACAGTTCGTAGTTTGGACTCGCTCCCCAGGCGTGACAGTCCGAGCGATCGAAACTTAACGCTTCCGCCCAGGTCGTCAGATGCATTCCCAGCATCGTGTGCCAGGGACCTAGCATTTGTAAATAGCGGTTTCCTAATCCGGCTCTCAGGAGAGCTTCATTGAGATAGGCGCGGAAATACGTGGAGGCTTGGACAAGAGAATCGTCCGCGGCGATTTTGTTCATTACTTCTCGCGCTTGCGGTCCTTCGAACACGCCCGCCAGCACGGCCAGCGAATTCGCCTGCTGCGAGAATTCCTGTTTCGCTGGTGTGTCGGCGATCAATCCTCGTGTGCTATCGAAGTAGGAGTCGCGGATGATCTGCCGGAGATGCCTCGCCTCGACACGATCCTGAACCGCAAGGGTCGCGCTTCCCAGTTTGTCTTCCATGTCGGACGCCCATTGATAGGCCAGGTCGAGTTGCAGGTCGTTGAGAGACGAGTCGCCGGTTCCGCTCGACGGGGGAATGCCACCTTCCCAATGCGGATTCCAATCGACATAGGGCCACCAATGCAGCGGACCTAAGCGGCCATCCGATTTTTCGATGCCTTCGAAATACGAAAGCACCGCGCGGACGCCCGGCAGCATGCTCTTCACAAATTGCGGATCGTCCACGTACATCCAGTAATCGTGCAGCATCCCGATCCACCACAGTGAGAATCCCGGAATGTATTGGGGCAGGGCAGAGGGCGCGCGCGAATAGGTAAGGCCTTCGGCCGTGCGAGAGGAATTCAATTGCTCGATGGCGTTGCGCAGCAGCCGGCCGTCGCCTGACATATAGAGCGACACCAGACCTTGAATGCGCGTGTCGCCGGCATACTGGAGCTGCTCGTAATAGGGGCAGTCCATGTACGATTCATGCGCGCACAAACGCGCGGTGCGCCAACCAACATCGAGGATTTTGCCGATCTCGGGGGGCGCGCCAGTAAGGGCCGCTCTGCGCTCGAAAGGATAACCAGTGAAGACGCCATGGAATGAAAGAGACACCGGCTCCGCGGCCGTTTGCACTGTTACCTGCACATAGCGATAGGTTCGCCAGAACAGAGGGCGATAGATGCGATCCGCACCGTCCGCGATGTACACGTCTTCATAGCCGAGGAAGCGCTTGCCCTCGATCACATCGCGATCGCCTTTCTCTTCCTGGCCGTGCGGCTTGCCTGGCAGCCAGAGTCCTTCGGCATATTTGATTCCGATTCGCGCGCCGTTTCCGCCGTGAACCGAGATCTCTGGATAGGCAGTGGTCAAGTAGCCTTGATCGAGGATGAATTTCGTGGAAGTGTGCGCGGCGATGGGGGCGCGCTCCAACTCGGCGAGTCCGTGCATCGGTTGTTCAGGGTGACGTTCTTCCGCCGGAATCGAGCGAGGAACGAGGAACCAGCAATTGCCGGCATCCTGATCGGCACGCGGCTCGCCGTTCGTGCCCACCGCGGCCTTCGGCCAATCCGCATCGTCGAAATCAGTGTTCTGCCATCCCCAGGGATAGCGCGATGCATTCAACTCTTCGGACGGTCCGAGGGCGGTGTAGCCGGTCCTCTGATCTTTCGCAACCGGATTCGCGGTGTAGGCGCGGTCCATGATGCAGCGCCATTCGGCGCCGGTGTTGACGATCTGCTCAGCGTCCGAGTCTCCCTGCAAAATAAATCCGGTGACGTTCGAAATCTGCGCAACGGCTGTATACGGCCCGTCGTTCCACACGACCGCTGCCAGCGTGTTCTTGCCGGCCTTCAGCTTCGACGCGATGTCGACGGTTTCATAGCGCCAGTGGAACAGATCGCCGCGCGCCGGACCGACCGACGTCAGCTCGCCGTTAACGAAAAGCTGGTAGCGATTATCTCCGCTAACATGGACTACGAACGTTCGCGGCTGCTCGGCCAGATTGAAGGTGCGGCGAAAATGATAAACGCCGTAGTCGTGCGGCGACACGCCCGGTACGGATAGCCAGTGTGCATTCCAACGTTTGTTCAGCAGATTGGAGTCGGTCGCGCCGAGGCAGGCGCATAGCGCGACCAGGGAAATTAATCTCGGAATCACAGACCAATGTACAATGTCCGCATTCTCCGAGCCAACGGTATATCGAAATCTTTCGCGGGCGTTCGGGCGCTGAAGAGCGTCTCATTCGACGTTCATGCGGGTGAAGTGCATGCCCTCGTCGGCGAGAACGGGGCAGGGAAATCGACGCTCATCAAGGTGCTCACGGGCGCGCTGCGGCCCGATGAAGGCTCTGTCGAGCTCGATGGCGTGGTGGTGGAGCACAACAATCCGGCACATGCGAAGGCGCTGGGCATCGCGGCCATTTATCAGCAGCCTGCTTTGTTTCCGGATCTCAGCGTTGCCGAGAATATCGCGCTTGGCTCAGAGGAGCCCGGATTTTTTCGATTCGTGCGTTGGAAGGCTCGCGTGGAGCGTGCGCGGATGCTGCTTGAGAGTATCGGCGCCTCGATCGATCCGCGTGCGATTGCCGGATCGCTCAGCATGCCCGAACAGCAGCTCGTCGAGATTGCGCGTTCACTGGGAGCGAAGGCGCGATTCCTGATTCTCGATGAGCCGACTGCCTCGCTCACCTCGCATGAAGTGGACAAGCTTTTTGAAGTGATTCGCCGGCTGCGGGAGCAGCAGGTCGGCCTGATTTATATCTCGCATCGGTTGGAAGAATTGTTCCAGATCGCCGATCGCGTGACGATACTACGCGATGGCAGCATTATCGAAACGCGGGCGATGGCGGACGCCGATCGGCCCACGTTGATCCGCCTGATGGCGGGCCGGGAAATCTCGCAGATTTTTCCCAAAGTGGACGTTCCGATCGGGGAGCCGGTGCTGGAAGTGCGCGGCCTGGGATGCGCGGCGGCGGGGATTCGCAACGTCAATTTGGCGGTTCGGTCCGGAGAGATTCTGGGACTGGCCGGGATGGTGGGCGCGGGACGCACCCAGGTCGCCGAGACGCTTTTCGGACTAACTCCCGCCGATGCCGGCGAGATTTTGATTCGTGGACGCGTGGTTCGCATTCACAATCCGGCGGAGGCGATCGCACTCGGGATTGCGTACGTGCCCGAAGATCGGCGGCGGCATGGCGTGATTCTCGATTTTTCGATTGCTTCGAATCTTTCGCTGGCCTCGCTTTCGGGGATGTTTCTGGATGGTCCGAAGGAGCGGGAGGTCGGACGCGAGTATGTGCAGCGGCTCGGGATCAAAGCCGCTTCAGTGGATGCGCTGACCGGCACTTTGTCGGGCGGGAATCAGCAGAAGGTGGCGCTCGGACGCTGGTTGATTACGAAGCCGGCGATCCTGATTCTGGATGAACCGACGCAGGGAGTGGATGTGGGCTCGAAGGCAGAGATTCATCGGCTGATGGTGGATCTGGCGAGCCGCGGAATCGCGATCATTATGATCTCGTCGGAGCTGCCGGAGATTCTCGGCATGAGCGATCGTATTGCGGTGATGCGCGGCGGCGCAATTGCCGGCACGCTCGAGCGGGCGCAGGCATCGCAGGAATCCATTCTGGTGGTGGCGCTGGAGGCGAGCGCTTGAAACGCGAACTTTCTCTTTTGGCGGCTTGCGCCGCGCTGCTGGGCGCAATGGCGATTCTCGCTCCGGGGTTTTTCGCGGTTGGGAACCTGCGCGACATCGTGCTTTCCAATACGCCGGTGTTGCTGATCGCGATCGGAATGACGTTGGTGATTCTAACCGGCGAGATCGACATTTCGGTGGGATCGCAGTTTGCGATCGCCAGCATTGTGGCAGCGCTGTTTGCCAAGGCGGGTCTACCGATGTTCGTCGTCGTGATCGGGGCCGCCGCGCTGGGCTGGTTGATGGGCGCGGTGAACGGGGCCCTTGTCGCATATGTGCGGATTCCTTCGATCGTGGTGACGCTCGCGACCATGGTCATCCTGCGCGACAGCTTGCGATGGACGCGCGGCGGCGCTTGGGTGCAGAATCTTCCCCCTTCGTTCCAGTGGTTCGGGTTGGGCCAGTCCACTGGGCAACTCGCCATTGTTCTGATCGGCGCGCTGTTATTTGCGGGGCTCGCGGCATTTCTTCGTTGGATCTCGGCGGGGCGTGCGATTTATGCCACGGGATCGGATGTCGAAGCTGCCCGGCTCGCAGGTATCGATGTGCGGGCGGTTCGTTTTCACGTCTTCGCAGCGCTCGGCGCTCTTACCGGCTTCGCCGCCATTCTCAATTCGGTTCGATTTGAAGATATCGAGGCGAATGCCGGCATGGGGCTCGAGTTGAAGGTGATCTCGGCGGTAGTGATCGGCGGGGCGTCGGTTTCCGGCGGACGCGGCACGCTGCTGGGGACGCTGTTGGGAGTGGTGCTGCTGGGCGCGATCGGACCCGCTCTCACCTTTCTCGGCGTGAATGCCTATTGGGAAAAAGCGGTTCAGGGAGGGATCATTCTTGCCGCTGTAGCCATTGATGCGATCGGAAGCCGCAAAGGAGCGCATGCCAAAGCTGCGGCCTAACGAACTCGTCCTGCTGGTGCTGCTCGCGTTCGAAATCGCGCTGTTCGGCTTCGCCGGCCAGAATTTTTTTACTGGCGCGAATGCGTTTGAGATCGTGCGGCTCGCGGTGGAACTCGGACTGCTAGCGTTGGCGCTCACGCCCGTCATCGTCACCGGAGGAATCGATCTGTCCGTGGGTTCCATGATTGGACTTGCGGCGATTATTTTCGGATCGCTGTGGCGTGATCATCATTTTTCGATTGCCGCGGCCGCGGCGTGTACGCTGTTGGTTGGAATCGCGGGGGGCGGGCTGAATGCGCTTGTGATCACGCGGTTTCGCATCGCGCCGCTGATCGTCACGATTGCTACGTTTTCGCTTTTCCGCGGGCTGGCCGAGGGGCTGACTGGTGCGCTCGATGCGTTCTCAGGTTTCCCGCGATCGTTCCTGTTTCTGGGGCAGGGATATCTCGGCGGAATCGTGCCGCCTCAGTTTTTCGTTTTGCTAGCGGCCGCGGTCTTTTATTGGATTTTGCTGCATCGCACGACGATCGGGCGAGCGCTCTATGCGATCGGCCTTTCACCCGAAGGGACGCGCTATGCGGGGATCCCGGTGGGGCAGCGCGTCGCTCTGGTCTATGTCTTATCGGGCTTCTGGGCGAGCGTGGCGGCGCTGATTTATGTCGCGCATATCGGCCAGGCGAAATCCGATGCCGGCACCGGATATGAGCTGCTGGCCATCACGGCTGTCGTGCTTGGCGGCACATCGATCTTTGGCGGGAGCGGGACCATTCTGGGCACGCTGCTCGGGTTGTTCGCGATCGTCGTGTTGCAAAATGGACTGCGGCTGTCGGGCATGCCGGCCGAGCTGAGCGGCATCCTCACGGGCGCGGTCTTAGTGATTACTATTGGACTTGACCGCATTCAATTCAAGAAAGGCCTGGAGGCCGATAACAGCACCGTGAGGAACTCCCAAGTCGCCGTTCTTTCGGCCGTGATTCTGACTGGATCTTTGATTGTCGCGGCCAGCAACTGGTATCTGGTGCGCAGCCTGCGCGAAGTTCACGCCACCACGGCTCCATCGGAAACGCATGCCGTACGCGTCGCCATGATGCCCAAGGCCAAGGGCGATCCGTATTTCGCGAGCTGCAAGATCGGCGCCGAAGAGGCCGCAAAGGATCTCGGCGTCGATTTGATTTGGGATGGGCCGACCGACCTCGATCCGGCCAAGCAGAACGAGATCGTGGAGGGCTGGATCACTCGTCACGTGGATGCCATTGCGGTCAGCGTGTCGAACCAGGCGGCGATTTCGACCGTGCTTCGCAAGGCCCTTGCGAGTGGGATTCGCGTGGTGACGTTCGATGCCGACGCGCAGCCCGACGCACGCGATTTCTTTATCAACCAGGCGACGCCGCAGGGAATCGGGTACACGCTCACCGATGAAGCCGCCCGCCAGCTCAACGGCCGGGGCGAGTTCGCGATTATCACGGGTGCGATGAGCGCGGCGAATCAGAATGAGTGGATCCAGTTTATCCGGGAGCGGCTGGCCAAAAAATATCCGGATTTGAAATTGCTGACCGTTCGCCCCTGTGACGACGATCGCGACCGTGCCTTCGCTGAAGCTCAGACTTTGCTAAAGGTGTACCCGAACTTAAAACTCATCATGGGAATCGCAGCGCCGGCCGTGCCGGGTGCGGCGGAGGCGGTGAAGCAGTCCGGCCGCAAAGACGTAAAGGTGATCGGACTGTCGCTTCCGAACCTGTGCAAGCCTTATGTGCGTCAGGGGTTTATTCAAGCTGTGGTTTTATGGAACACGCACGACCTCGGCTATCTAACCGTGTACGCTGCGCAGGCTTTGGCTAAGGGGCAGTTGAAGAAGGGCGACACTTCGCTGCAGGCGGGGCGGCTGGGGCGGATTCAAGTCCAGGGCAGCGATGTGATTTTGGGCGCCCCATTCATCTTCAACAAATCGAATATCGATCAATTCGATTTCTAACGCACAACCAACCACGAACCACGAACCAACAACCACGAACGCTTAGACTTAAACTATGAGGCGCGTTCTCCTGCCGTTGCTGTTATGCCTCTCGCTGAACCTTCTTGCTACGGATCAGGGCGATGAGCTTCGCAAGGCTGTCCGGAGCGGGGACGTGGCGCATGCGCGCGAGCTTCTCGAACAAGGCGCGCCGGTAAATGGCGTGAATCCGATGGGCGGGACGCCGTTGCATGACGCCGTCTGGTCCGGCGATGCGGATATGGTCGCGCTGCTGCTCTCGTTCGGCGCCAATGTGAACGCGAAGCACACCGAGGCCGGTTCCACGCCGCTGCATTACGCCATCATCACCAATCATCTTAAGATCGCCGAGATGCTGATCGACAAAGGAGCGGACGTGCGCGCGCGTTATCGCGGCGACTCGACCCCCTTGCACCTGGCAGCGAATCGCGGCAGCGGTTCCATGCTGGAACTTTTGCTCAAACACGGGGCCGATATTAATGCTCGCGATGCCGACGGCGCGACGGCTCTCGAAGAGGCCGTCTGGCGCGGGCACCTCGACATCGTCATTGGACTGATCAACCACAAAGCCGATTTCAAATCCATAAATCCCAAGAGTGGAGAAACTCCACTCCATGAAGCGGCGGAAAAAGGTCATGTCGATATTGTTGCCGCGCTGATTATGGCGGGCGCGGACATGAATGCTCCGGATCGCGATGGCGTCACGCCTGTCGACGTGGCTTTGCGGCAGCGCCAGACCAAGGTGGTCGAGTTTCTGATTACGAAAGGCGCGAAGATCGGCGGGGACGACAGCTCGAGCCCAAGGGCGATGCATGAGGCGATTTTGCGGGGGCAGATCGACCTGGTGCAGCTTTTGGTCGACAAAGGCGCCGATGTAAATGCCTTGGGGCCGGAAGGCGCCACGCCGCTCGACGATGCTTGTCTCAAAGGCCAGCGCGAGATTGTCGACCTACTGCTTGCCCACGGCGCAAAGATGGATATTCGAAATAAATCCGGTGCTCTTCCGCTCCACGATGCGGCGCTGGGCGGTGACAAGGCGGTGGTCCAGACGCTGCTCGACCACGGGGCGGCCATCGATGCCCGCGACACGGAATCCGACGCTACTCCTCTTTATTACGCCGCGACCTGGGGGCGTCAGGAGGTAGTGGAACTGCTTCTCGCACGGGGGGCCGACCCGAATGCGCGCAATCGGAAGGGCGCGAGCATCCTGAAAAGCGCCCTGGATAACAATCAGCCTGAAATCGCGGCAATCCTGAAGCAACACGGGGCGAAATAAGTAGGCCAAGGCGTACGTAATAGGTAAGCCTAGGCTTTGCCTCAAGTTTCCACCCTAGCTGCCGATATACAGTCTGAGTGCAACTCAGCGAAATAGCACCGGAGTTGGCTGATGCCGCGGATGTGTTAAGCGACCAGCTTCGGGTGCATTTACAACGGCTGGCTGTTTTCCTGCTACCGCATGCCGAATCGCTCGAACGTCGTTTCACGGCCAAACTGAAGAGTTTGGGATTTGAGCCTAAGATCCGCAGCGCTCTGATGGCTCTCACGACGGGTTCGGCGGCGAAAATCCTCGCGAGCGGGCGTCCGCCGCTCAAGTTTATCGAGCAGGTGGAATATAACGGACGGCGGCTGGCGAAGCTGAACCTGGCGCCCAGCAGCATCGTCGAGGCCCTCCAGGAATACGATCGGCTACTCACCCCGGTTCTCCGGAAACGCCTGCCGTCGGAGTATGCCAACTTTCAGTGGGTTCGCGAACAGCTCCATTTTTGCGTCATTCTGACCCTAAATAACGCGTTTTACCAGGTTCGCGAAGCGGAAACGCAGGCATTTTATGAGTTGTTCCGGGTGGAGCTGGAATCGCGCAATCTCGATGAATTGCTGAATCGCTTTTTGCAGACGCTAGTGCAGGTCTGCCAGGCGGATGCCGGTCATCTTTATTTGCTCAATGAAAGCCGCTCGGCGTGGATTTTGCGGGCGAATGCCTGCGGGAAGAATCGCAAGCCGCGTCCCTCACTTATCGAAGTCCCGAATCGGCCGGAATGGCTGCAATTGCTGGCGAAGGCGAAACAAGTGGATCTGACTAAAGGCTCGTCGCGGTACCTGCTCGATCCTTCGTGGAAGGATCAGTTCCAATCCTGCTGGTCAATTCCATTGGCGGCGGATGGGCGAACGGCAGGCGTGATGCAATTCGGATTTACGAAGGATTATGAATGGCTTCCGCGCGAGCAGGATCTTCTGGCCGCGGCCGCCGAGCGCTGCCTGATGGCAGCCGAGAAGGCCAAGCTGATGGAGGATCTCGCGGCGCGGGAGGAGCAGGTCCGGCAGCTCGCCGAGCACATGCTCCATGTCGAGGAAATGGAAAGGCGGCGCATCAGCCGCGAGCTCCACGACGAGGCCGGCCAGTCATTATTGTGTATCCGATTGCAGATCGAGCTGCTCGAACAGACGCTGCCCCAGGAGATGGTGGAGGCGATCACAAAACTGCGCGATGCGCGCGACCTCACGGAGCGCACCATTCTTGAAATGCGCCGTCTCATTGCTGCTCTGAGCCCGGCTGTTCTCGAACAACTCGGCCTCGGCGCTGCGCTGCGCCAACTGGTGAATCGCTTCCGGCGGCTGCATCCGGTGAGAATCAAATTACACTTGGCGCGTATGGGCCGTCTGCCACAAAGTACCGAAATTATCGTATACCGCTTGGTACAAGAATGCTTTAACAATATCGGCAAGCATTCGGCCGCAACGAACGTAAACATTTCTGTGAGTTCTGCCGATGGGTTGGTTAGATTGACCGTAGAAGACAACGGTGTAGGCTTCAATGTGGAGGAGGCGCTCGCGCGCAGAGATTCGTTCGGGCTCTCGGGAATGAGAGAACGGGTTGCGTTGTTGGGCGGCCGCTTTGAAGTCCAAAGTCATCCGAAAAGTGAAAGCGATGCTGTTGCAGGCAAGCGAAGAAGTAAAGGGACGAAGATATCCATCACGCTGCCGCTAGCCGCTGACGACATGGGACGCCGCTCCGGGGACAGCGGCATGATCGCGAGTGGGAGGACCAGCGCTGCCAAGGTCTTGGTTCGCAGCTCCGAGCGGAGGCGAGCCAACGCAGTCAGTGCCTGAGGGCTGGCAAGAATGAATTGCCGGCAACAAATGAATTAGGAAGGATTTCGCAACCGGGCAACGTTATGGCAAAGATTCGGATCATGCTGGCGGACGACCACACGCTGTTTCGCCAAGGCATTAGAACATTGATTTCCGCGGAGACGGATATGGAAGTGGTGGGAGAGGCCTCCAATGGTGGAGACGCGGTCGAGAAGGCAGCGGAGGTGCGGCCCGACGTCGTGCTGATGGACATCGGCATGCCTGGCCTCAGCAGCTTTGAAGCAACTCGCCAAATCAAAAAAAACCGTCCCGAAACCAAAGTGCTGTTCCTCACGATGTACGACGATGAAGATTACCTCGTCGAGGGCATGGAAGTCGGCGCCAGCGGCTATGTGTTGAAGGACAGTCCTTCACAACAGCTGGTGGCGGCCGTACGGGACATCTGCAGGGGTGGAAGCTATTTGAGTCCACGCATGCTGTCGCAGCTTGTCGACGATTTCCGGTCCCGCATCAAATCCGCAAACCGGCTCCCCCGCTTCGCCACGCTGACCACGCGCGAGCGCGAGGTGCTGAAGATGCTCGCCGAAGGGAACTCCGTAAAGGAAATCGCCTGCGATCTCAATCTGAGCGTCAAAACCGTCGAAGCGCACAAGTTCAACTTAATGCGCAAGCTTGACATTCACAACAAAGCGCAGCTCGTGCAGTACGCGATCCAGAAGAAGATCATCAAGATTCCTAACCTGGTTTGAAGTCCTCCGGACGATGTAGAATCGTCACTTGAGCTCACGCCGCAGCTTCTTGGGCACTTTGGCCGCACTGGCGGCCTCGGGCCCGTTTAAGATATACGCGGCCGGACGTCAAATCCGGCTCGGCGGTCCGATTTTCCTCAAATCCGACGACCCTCGCGAGCTGGCTCGCGAACACCGCCGCTTAGGCTACAGTGCCGCTTACTGTCCCGCCGCCAAAGCGGACGATTCCTCTCATATCCGCGCCATCGAACAAGCCTTCGCCGCCGAGAACGTCGTGATCGCCGAGGTTGGAGCGTGGTGTAACATGCTTGACCCCGATTCCGAAAAACGGCGCAAGAACCTCGACTACGTGACCGAGCGAATGGCGCTCGCCGATGCCGTGGGAGCGCGCTGCTGCGTGGATTACGCGGGCTCTTTCAGCGCCACTGTCCCGTGGGGGCCGGATCCGCGTAACGTTTCGAAGGCTTTCTTCGATGGAACAGTCGAAAACTGCCGCAAAATAATCGATGCCGTCAAACCCACCCGTAGCGTCTTCTCTATTGAGATGATGGGCTGGAACCTGCCGGATTCGCCCGGTGCTTATCTCGATCTGCTGAAAGCGGTCGATCGCAAGCAGTTCGCGGTTCACATGGACGTATGCAACGGCATCAACTCGCCGCGCAAGTTTTACGAAAATGCGAAGTTTATTGGCGAGTGCTTCGAGAAACTCGGGCCCTGGATCGTCTCCTGTCACGCGAAAGACCTTAAGTGGATTACGGAACTAAATGTGCATTTCCTCGAAGTGGTACCCGGGCGCGGGTCGGTTGATTACGCCGCATATCTGACCGAGATCGCGCGGCTTCCCGTGGATGCTCCATTGATGCTCGAGCATTTGAAGACGCCCGAGGAGTACGATGAAGGCCGTAGTTACATTCAAAGCGTAGGTCGAAAAGCAGGAGTCACATTCGCATGACCAGACGAACGTTCCTTGCAGCCACCGGAATCACGGCCGTTGCCGCCGCCGATACCAGTTCCACGGGCCGCCTTCCGATTAAAAAGGCAGTTTTGTATAGCATGCTGCCTGAGAATCTGAGCGAGCTCGAACGCTTTCAGCTTGCCAAGGACTGCGACTTTGCAGCCATCGAGTGCGGCACCACCGACGATCCTAAAGAAGCCGACGCGCTGCTGGCGGCCAGCAAGAAGACGGGCGTGATCATTCACTCGGTGATGAATCGAGATCATTGGAAGTACCCCCTCTCGTCTTCCGATGCCGACGTCGTCGGCAAAAGCATCGCCGGTCTCAAGACCAGCCTTCACAATGCAAAATTGTGGGGCGCCGAGACAGTGCTGCTGGTTCCGGCCGTCGTCAATCCGCAGACGACCTATAAGCAGGCCTGGGAACGGTCGCAGAAGCAGATCCGCGAAATTCTGCCGATGGCGAAAGAGCTGGGAGTCGTGATTGCGGTCGAAGAAGTCTGGAATAAGTTTCTTCTCAGTCCTCTTGAGTTTGCCAGCTACGTGGACGATTTTCATAGCCCGTACCTGAAGTCGTATTTTGACGTCGGCAACGTCGTCCTTTATGGATATCCGCAGGACTGGATTCGCACCCTGGGCAGCCGCATCGCGAAGGTGCATATCAAGGATTTCAGCTTCCGGCAAAATGCCGAGATCAAAAAGCGCGTGCCTGAGTGGGTCAATCTGCGGGACGGCGACATCGATTGGAAAGAAGTGTACCGCGCGTTTCGAGATATTGGATATCACGGCGTGGCGACAACCGAGCTGGAGGGCGGAGACGCTGCTTACCTGCGCGATGTGAGCCATCGCTTCGATCTGATTCTAAGCGGAGCATAGTCTGTCATGGCGAAATTTCTGCTGGGCTTGGTGAGCGGGATCATCCTGAGCGTGCTCGCCGCATTCATTGTAGTTTTTGTTTTTGTCCGGATTGCGGCATCGTTTGGCGAGCGCCCTCCGGAGGTTGCGGACGGTTCCACGCTGGTCTTCACACTGGACGGGGACGTGCCGGAAAAATCGCAGCCCGAGCTTCCCTTGCCGCTGCTTCAGGAGCAGACTCCGATCACGGTGGAACAGGTCTGGGAGACCTTTCATAAAGCGGCGATCGACCCGCGCATCAAGGCGATTGTGTTCGAGCCGCGGGGGCTCTCCATTGGCTGGGGCAAGATGCAGGAGATCCACCAGGAGATGCTCGATTTTCGGAAGTCGGGCAAGCCGCTAGTCGTCTTCCTGAAAGGCGCAACTGGACGCGAATATTATTTGGCGACAGCCGCCGATCGCATTTACATGACGCCGGAGGATGTTCTCGACGTGAAGGGCATTCGTCTGGAGGCCATGTTTTTGAAGGGCTCTCTGGACAAGCTGGGAATTTCAGCTGACGTCGTGCACGCAGGGAAATACAAGGACGCCGGCGACATGCTCACGCGCAAGGACATGTCGCCGGAAACGCAGCAGGTGCTCAATGAAGTGCTCGACCAATATTATTCCGACCTCATCGGCGTGATCGCGGCGGGGCGCAAAAAGAATCCGGACGAGGTGCGGGCCACCATCGATAACGGTCCGTTCTTCGGCAAGGCGGCTTTGGATGCGGGGCTGGTCGATGTGCTCGGGTTCAACGATCAGGTTATTGGCGATTTGCAGAAGCGTCTGGGGCAGAGCCAGCTCAAGAAGGTCTCGATCAAGTCCTATGTGCGCGTGCCGATGAGCTCTGTCGGCGGCAGCTCTGCGAACGCGAAACGCATTGCGTTTATCGTGGGAGAAGGCGATATCACCCGCGGGCAACAGACCGAAGACGTCGGGACGGGCATCACGTCGGGCAACTTTACGAAGCTGCTCAAGGAGGTTCAGGACGACTCGTCCATCAAGGGCGCCATTATCCGGATCGATTCACCCGGCGGCGATGGCGTGGCTTCCGACGATATCCTTCATGCGGCCAAGGATCTCAGCCACACGAAGCCGGTCGTCATTTCCATGAGCGATCTCGCCGCGTCCGGCGGATATTTCATGGCGATGACGGGAGATCCTATCGTCGCTTATCCGAATACCCTGACCGGGTCGATTGGCGTGATCTTCGCAAAGTTCGATCTGCACGGGCTTTATGACAAGCTCGGGATCACGAAACAGCCGTTGCAGCGCGGGCAGTACGCTGGCCTTTATTCCGACTATGAGCCTCTGACCGGGAAGAATCTAGAGAAAGTGCAGGATGAGATCCAGACCTTCTACCATGCTTTCCTGGAGCGTGTTTCCGAGGGACGCAAGCGTCCGGTGGATCAGATAGAGCCGATAGCTCAGGGGCGTGTCTGGACGGGAGCGCAGGCGAAACAGAACGGGCTGGTGGATCAGTTGGGCGGTATTGACGCAGCTATCGAGATGATGCGCAAGCGGGCCAATATTGGCGCGTCGGAGAAGATCACGCTGGTGGTTTATCCGCCCAAGCGGACTTTATTGGATGTCCTGCTTAGCCGCACAGACGAGAATGCGGCTATCGAATCCAAGCTGAGAACCCTCTTGGGCGATATGCCCATCCGGTCGCTATCGGAGGGCGGGTTTTTGAAACTGATGCCGTTTACGATTACGGTGCGTTAGGTGTAGGCTATTGCCCCTCCGTTGCCGTCGGGGTTCCACAACGCCTTACGGAACCGCGCGCGTAAGCAAGCGGAGATTGCCGAGGATTATTTCACAGACCCGTCAGCAAGCGGAGATCGCCGACGAATATTTCACGGTCGCCCAACGCTATTCCGCCGCCGAGCTCTCCGCCAAATCCGCCGGCCGCGGCAAATTGTATTTCTTAACTTTATATCTCAGCGTGTCGCGGCTGATGCCGAGCAGCACCGCGGCCCGTGTCTGGTTCCAGCCGGTTTTCTCGAGCGCCTCCATCAGCAGTCTCTTCTCGCTCTCCTCGAGCGTCCCCATGCCCTTGGCCCCTTCAGAATGTGCTTTCCCTTCCTCGACCGCCGGAACATCGGCAGGCACGGCAGTCTCCTGGTCGAGCCTAAGGCTGGACGGTTGTACCCAATCGGTCTCTTCCAGCAAAACCGCGCGCTCAATCGTATTGCGCAACTCGCGCACGTTTCCCGGCCATTCGTAGTTTGACAGAACGGATGCGGCAGCCGTCGTGATTCCTTGAATATCGCGTTTGAATCTCTGGTTATAGTGCTTGACGAAAAACTTCGCCAAGGGGTAAACATCTTCCTTCCGATCCCGCAGCGGAGGAAGCATCACCTGAATCACGTTCAGCCGATAGTAAAGATCGAGACGGAATCTTCCTTGCGCCACTGCGTCGGACAGGTGGCGGTTGCTGGCCGCGACAACCCGCAAATCGACCTGGATATCGCGCACCCCGCCGAGCCGCCGGAACGTCTGCTCCTCCAGCACTCGCAGCATCTTGGCCTGCACCAACAGCGGCATCTCCCCGATTTCGTCCAGGAACACCGTGCCGCCCGTGGCCATTTCAAGGATCCCCGGTTTGGGACTGCGCGCATCGGTGAAGGCGCCCTTCTCGTAGCCGAACAGTTCGCTCTCGAGAAGAGTCTCAGGAATCGCTGCGCAGTTGAGGGCGACGAACGGACGATCGCGCCGCGTACCGAAATGGTGCATGAAATGGGCCAGGACATCCTTACCTGTGCCGCTCTCTCCTTCGAGCAGAATCGTGGAAGCTTCGCTTTCCGCCACGCGTCGTGCGAACCGCAGTACCTGTTTCATTGCGGGCGACGCGGCAACCATCTTGAAGCTGCCGAATCCGATACCGTCTTCTTCTTCAGGGGCTTCGTGACGATGTCCAGCGCTCCCGCGTTCGCCGAACGCGATGACAACTCCGGATGTTTCACGTTGGTGGTCGCGGATAGGCGCGACGCTTCCTTCGATCGGCCGCTTCGTCCCGTTGCGCGCGATCAGAAGTACGCCGCTAAGCTCCCTACCTCGCTCCCCGGATAAAACCGGTCCGGTCGGCGCTCCCAAACGCTCGCCGGTGCGTTCATCCAGCAGGACGAACACCTCGTCAACAGGTTTGCCCACCGCTTCAACCGGCGTCCACCCCGTCCACGTTTCCGCAGCCGGATTCAAAAACGTAACCACTTCGTCCCGATTTACCGAAATAACCCCGACTCCCACGGATTGCAGCGTCGCTGTGAGTAACCCTTCCCGTTCCTCGGCCTTCAAGTCCTCACGATGTTTATGGAGGGCAATTTCGATACTGGCCTGCAGCTCTCCTTGTTTGAAGGGCTTCGTGATGTATCCCAGTGGGGACGCTACCTTGGCGCGCTCCAACGTCTCGCGATCCGCGTGCGCCGTGAGATAAACCACTGGAATGTTGAAACGTTGCCGCAGGATCGCGGCAGTCGCCGTGCCGTCCATGTCCCCCTTGATGCGGATGTCCATAAGGGCGAGGTCCGGCAAATGCTTTTCCGAATGCGAAATCGCCGCGCTTCCGCTGGCCACCACGCCCGTCACGAAATACCCCAGTTCAGTAAGGATATCCCGCAGATCCTCGGCCGTGATCTGTTCGTCTTCGACAATTAGAATTCTTGGTGGCATCAAACTCTCCGATCGGCGGATCAGGCGGTAATTGCGGGAAACTCGAGCTGAACTTCCATACCCATTTCCGACTTTACTTGAATGGTTCCCCCTAGCTGTTGAGCAAGGGAGCGGACCAGACGCAATCCCAGCGAGCGTGTAGTGGTCCAATCGACATCGCTCTTTAATCCAACTCCGTTGTCCGCGATCAGAAGTTTTACCGAGGAGTTTTGCTTTCCGTGGAGCCGGATTCGGATTTCACCGTCGCGGCCGTCGGGGAACGCATATTTTAATGAGTTGGAAACCAGTTCGTTGATGATCAAACCGCAAGGCACCGCGGCGTCCAGGTGCAATGCGACGTGGTCGAGATCCGTGCGAAGCTGGATACGGTCCGGCGCAACTCCGTAAGACCGGAAAAGGTAATCCGCCAACTGTCCGATATACTCGGGGAAGTTGATCTCTGAAAGACTCTCTGATTGGTAGAGGCTTTCATGTAAGAGCGCCATGGAATAAACCCGATTCTGGCTCTCTTCGAACATCTTGCGCAGCGTTGGATCGGCGATCACCCGGGATTGCAGACCCAGAAGACTGGACACGACCTGCAGATTGTTCTTGACGCGATGGTGAATCTCCTTGAGGAGGGCCTCCTTTTCGCGCAGCGACGTTCGAATCTTCTCTTCCACCAGCGTGCGTTCGGTCACGTCGCGCAGAATTACGGTGAACATCGTCTGGCCCTCGACCTCGACTTTTGAGATCGATGCCTCGGCGGGAAACTCTGTCCCGTCCCTGCGACGTCCTAGAATCTCGGTCCGTTCCCCCATGCGGCGCGCAACCGTCGGCGAGCCGGCAAAGTCCCGAATGTGGTGACGGTGGCTTTCCACCAGGCGCTCCGGCAGAAGAATATCGAGGGTTTGGCCTTTGACTTCTTTCAGCGCGTAGCCGAAGATCTTCTCCGCGCCTTGGTTGAACAGGATGATGCGCTGTTCCCGGTCAACGGAAATGATGGCATCGTCGGCGAGGTCGAGAATCTTAGCCCGTGGATGATCGGATGTCGTCAACGCGCACCTGTCTGAAAAAGCCGTAGCACTAAATTCAGACTAATATCCTGTGCTTTTATTATGCGCCATTTCTTTTCCTGGCGGGCGCATGGGAACCGTCTGCCATAATGCAAGCAGCATGAAGCGGAACTATCCTCTCGCGGCCGCGGCCTGCGTGATCTTTTTGACCTGCGCGCGAGCTGCCAGCCTCTCGGACCAGATCGGTCGCGTAGCCGAAGAGGCAGGCGGACGCATGGGAGTGTCGGCGGTCCTGGTAGAGACTGGCGAACACGTTGCATGGCACGGCGATCAGCCGTTTTTCATGGCCAGCACCGTAAAATTTCCGGTGGCATTGCTGGTTTTATACCTCGTGGACGAAGGAAAGCTGCGCCTCGACCAGAAAATCGCGGTCACCGCTTCTGACCGCTCACCGGGGGTTACAACGCTCGGCGGCAAATTCCGCCCCGGAGCTGAATTCACTGTGCGAGACCTGCTTGGCTACATGATCCTGAACAGCGACAACACCGCCTGTGATGTTCTGATGCGAATCTCCGGCGGTCCGCCGGCGGTTCTTGCCAAAGTGCAGGAACTCGGTATCCAAGGCATTCGAGTCGACCGTACGGAAAAACGGAATTCGGCGGATTATGACCGTTCACATGCTCGATTTATAAAAGATATCCGCGATACGTCCACGCCGGACGCCATGGCCGCTCTGCTCGCCAAATTCCAGCAGGGCGAGACACTGAAACCGGCCAGTACAGCTCTGCTGCGGGAACTGATGGAGCAGACCACAACGTTTCCCAATCGCATCAAAGGTCAGCTTCCGCCAGGAACCGTCGTAGCTCATAAAACCGGAACGTGGGGAAGAGCAGCCACGAACGATGTGGCAATCATTACACTACCGGGCGGGACGAAACACATTGCCATCGCAATATTCAGCAATGGTTCGAAACGAACGCTTTCCGAGGTGGAGAGTACCATTGCGAAGATTAGCCGAATAGTTTATGATCACTGGACACCTTAGGGTGCGCCTAAGGTGTTTGTTGTAGCGGTTAGATCGGGGAACATTCCTAACGCGGAGGAAACACTTCGATCATACTTAGCATCCACTGTGGGTCAGGTCTACCGCACGGGATCGTGCAAATGCTTGAAGATGTTGCCAAAAGCACGACCCGAATGAGCTGGCTGAGGGTGCCTTGTAGTGCATTGCATTTCGACCTGAGGAGGCTTCAAAGGTGACGCTGCCAAGAATCGCCTTGCTGTTCGTTTTTCCGGTGATTGCCGCCGGATCCCCATTTTTCTCCATGAACACAGGAACCACCTGTCCAAGTCCGAGCACCGTCGGCGCCTACGCCGGCACCACTTGCGACACGGGGAATGAAGACGCCTGGCTTGAGTTCAGCGGGTTCGTCAACTCTCCATCCGCCAGCAGCCTGGAAGTTCAGGCATTGGCCAATGCTAACAACCAGGGGTTCTACTACAACGAAGGCGGCATCCCCGGACCGCTGGATTTTAGCCTCGGATGGGACGTTGAGGGTTTCAACGAGTCCTTGGACTCAATCACGTTACACGTGACCGCAACTTCGCAACCCCAAGGCAGCGCGGACATCACCATGTATATCTGCACCGGTCCAGCCTCGACTTGCATGGCGAGTCCGCTCGAGCAGTTGACCCTGGGATCGGGGATGAATGCGCCGCAAACCCTGACGTTCGCTTCCACGGATACTCTCGGGGTATATTTTGTCGGCAGCATCGACGCGCTGTCCACTCTGACGCAGTTCGAGACTACCGTCGGGACCGGTCCGGGTGGCGGAACGGGTCCAACGGGCGGCGTTCCGGAACCCGCGACGACGTTACTGGTTGGAGCCGGATTGCTCGCCGTCGGAATGTACCGCTCCCGGATGAAATCCGGGAGACGGCAGCTCTCTGATTAGCGTTAGTGCTGGTGGCCCATCGCGGCGAAACGCCGGTCTGCCTCCTCGTGCGAAACGTTCTCGACGCGGGTAGCGATCCACCACCAATTGCCGTTGGAGTCTTCCACGCCGCTGCTGCGGTCGCCGTAGAACTGATCTTTCGGTTCTTGAAGCGATTTAGCGCCAGCGGCGACGGCTTTTTTGTAGGCCGCATCGCAATCGTCGAGGTACACGTAGACGGTTGAGGGCCGCGATTTCCAGGCTTGATTGGACTGCCCGATCATAAGGACCGAATCGCCCACACGTACTTCGGCGTGGATGATGCTGCCGTCGGGCATGGTTGACGAGTGCAATTCTTCGCCGTCGAACACCTGCTTCAGAAATTCAATTTCCTTCCTGGCGTCTTCGACAATCAAGTACACGTTGGTGCTGTGAAATCCATTCGGAATCGGCATAGTGTCTATTCTGCGTCAGAACGACGGCGGCCGATTGTAAAAAATTGACCTCAGTCCAGGCGGACGTGATTCGGGAACTCAGTACGCGCGGCGGCGTAGGCTGAGGGGTTGATTCCGGAGAACGCGCGGAAGTCATGGATGAAATGCGCCTGATCGAAATAACCCGCATCGAGCGCGACTTCGGTCCATTCCACGCGCTTACCGGCCGCATAGCGCCGCAGCGCCTTCTGGAAACGGTGCAAGCGGCAAAACAGCTTCGGTGTCATTCCCACTTCCTGCCGGAACACTTCTATGAAACGGCGCGGGCTCAGTCCGGTCTTATCCGTGACTTCGCCGATGGTTTGATTGTGCGGCTCGCGCCGAAACTCCAGGAGCGCGAACTCGACGGCGCGATGACGGGAAAGCGGCCGGCGTGCGCGGGCGGCCAGAGCTTGCTCCAGAACCAGCAGGCATTCGGCAGGCGTCTTCGACTCCAGCATCCGTTCGCGCAACTGGCTTGCGAACCGACCCCATAAAACGTCGAGCGGAAGCTGCGCGCCTTGCAATTCGTCGGCGGGAGGGGCCAGAAATGGATACGCTCCTCCGGGTTTGAAATGGACTCCGGCGATTTTCACCTGGCCGGCGGTGTCGATGATGTTGTACTCGGTTTGCGGGCCTACCAGGACGCAGCCGTTGATGGTCTCGCCGTCGCCCGGATTCCGGCGATCGTAAATGCGAGTGCGGTCCTCGCTCAGGTTGACGATCAGCATCGGGCAGCCGTCCGGCATCACGCGTTCCCTGGCATGCCGCCGTGGAGGCGCCTCGAAATAGTGAATAGAGTTTACGAAGGCATCGAGCGGCGGACCGGGTTTGCGGACCAGCACGGGCATATCGATGCTCCGGATCAGCTCGCGAACTTAAAGGTCGCTTCCGAGATGGACACGCCGCGAACTTCAATCCTCTTGAGATCCGCGCTGCCCACGCCTAACGCCTCGGCGAGCTTCAGCGTATTGTCGCACATAGTGAACGGAGCACTGCCGCGATCGCCGCGCGGATCGTAACCCATCACCGCCGTTGCAACGGTATCGGTGTTCACAGCATTTGTGCCGGCTATGATCACGCCCGGTTTTACCGCTCGGACATGAGGAATCCACGGGCCTTCGCCGCCTGCCATGGTCTCGACTCCGTCGATCAGCGCGATGTCGATGGGCCGCGTCGCGGCAAGATCCGAAACAATGCGGGGCATGCGATAGCCTGGGTCGCGGCTGGACGCGGTATTGAGTTCCTGAGGAGCGCTCTTCGCCGGCTGGCGCTTGCCTTCATGGCACACGCGGACGCGGCCTTTTCCGGGGTTTTCATTCGGTTCATCCACGCCGGCATCGTCGCCGTAGATGGATGCGGGAGTGATTCCGAAGCAGTTCTTCATCGACAGCGTAACGCCGCAGGTGGCGTGATTCTTCAACTTCGCCATCGACATGAAAACGTCGGTGTCCTCGTAGGCGTGGTTGAGGTCGAAGGCGGGGAAAATCTGGCCGCCGGTCGGGACCTTGAGACGAGCGTAGCGTTTGCCGGAGCCGAGAGCGTTGGTATTTTCGAACTCCACCGTTTTCGCTGCTCCGAACAGCAATCGAACGTTCCAGCCGGAGTCGAGCAGATACTCTTCGAGCGGGCCACTGGTGGCCCAGGCGCTCTCGACGAAACGGACGCGGCGCGCGCCGGATCGTTCCAGCAGGTAAGCCATGACCGCCGCCATCTTGGGATGCGTGTAGTGCGTGAGGCCGAGCGGCTTGCCTTGAAACTTCAAAGCCGGGCTGCCGGTGAGGTTCACCTTGATGGTGACCGTTTTATTCTTGACGATCCGGCCCAGACCTCCGAGCTGATCGAACATGCCCGACAGAGTGCCGGTCAGATCGCCGTCGTAGGAATTGCAGCGCGCGATGGAAACCGGCGCCGCGGGACTCCTTTCGGCACGGGCCAGATCCGCCGCGAGGGGGGCCGCGGCAATCGCCTTCATCAAATCACGTCGTGTCATCATTCGTCGAGCACCACTGTTGCGAGGACGTCTATTTTGTCGATATCCACGCCTGTCCCTTCTTCTACCTTGTAAACGGGCAAATCTCTCGGTTCGTTACCGGGAGCGTACAACCGCGCGTGAGTATAATTTCCGAGAATGTGCGCGGTGATCGATTCCACGGGGAAATCGGTGTAATTGACCAGATGCAGCGCGACACGTTTGCCATCCGGCGTACCGACTAAATTCGAGAGCATGCTCGAGACGTTGAACAATCGCGCGCCAAGATTGGTGCGGCCCATCATGCCGTTCATCTCTTTCCAGATCTCGTCGAGCTTGGCGAAATCTTCTTTGGTCAGCGTGATCTCGCCGTTCTTGGGCATGGGGAATGTCCAGCCGGGAGGCGCGCTCAACAGCGTTCCGCCCGCGCGGGTGAAATTCCTTAGAACATCTTTCTGCGGCGGCGTGAGAGCGCTCGGATCGACATCGACGGCCATCTTGGCGCTCTTCATTTCGGCGTCGCTGAGCTTGGGATTCGGCACCGGCTGAACGGGCGTGTGCTTAACCGCGATCATGTCCAGGATGCCACCGGAAAGCAGCGCCCCGCTGTCGACGTCTTCGACCAGCGCAAGTTGTCCATGCGGCGTCATGCTTTTCCATTCCTTGTGCGATTCGTAGTAGCTCAGGGCCGTTCCGATGCGTTTCCAATCGGCGAGGGCCTGCGGCTGATGGGCGAGCAGCCGCGTGTTGAAATCGTCATCGAGCGCGAGTCACCCAGCGGGAGCCCGTGATGGCAGCGTCGCCGATGGCCTGGAGATAACGGTTCACCGGAATTACCGTTTTCGCCGGCGGCACATTCGCGATCCATACCGCTTTATCCGTGTAGGAGCGGACGAAGCGCAGAAAGCCGGTGTTGGTGTCGATCCAGGGTGCGCCGCTGGGCGCCGATTTAGCTGCTCCGTTATCCTCAATCTGGATCCCCGGCCAAAGGCCCTGGTCCGAGGCGATCAGCGGCTCCGTGGGATCGTCGAAGCGCATCTTTGCTCGAGACGGGAGCTCGACGGTCAGGATTTTGGAATCGGCTAGGGCGGCGCGAACTTTGGGATCGAAATCCCCTTCCAAAACGACTCCGGACATTCCCAGAGCCGTTGGTTTACGGGCTTCGTCGATGGCGTTTGCAGACGCATGTACGATGCCTAACGTGACAATGCCGCGCGCCGTTGCCGCTTTGACGAAATCCGGGGACCAATTGCTGCTTTCGAGGAGCAGACAGTTGATGGGAGTCTGCGCGATGAGCTCAAGGCTCTTCGGGTCGCTCGATTGCCAACGGGCCGGAACCCAATCCGGGACCGCTGCTATCAAGAGCAAGGCAAGCAGCATGTATCCAGGATAACGCGGGCGTGTGTTGGAGAGGCCATTCTGTGTAGTCCCGAAACCTACCCTTTCTGGGACGGTACGGGAGATCATGAGTTACCCTCATGGGCTATAGTTGTCCATGCCCAACAATACATGTGAACACTGCGGCGGTTCACAACTCATCAGCGGTCTCACTGTTTCTGCTTCTGGTGGTGGTGGTGACGTACGTCCCGGCCTCCTCTGCAAAGAGAAAGAGAAAGGCTTTTTCAAACGATCCGAAAGGGAAAAAGGGAGACCCTTTTTGCTGACCTGTGCACCTCTTGCGGCACAGTAAAACGTTTATACGTGAAAGATCCGAAACGTGATTGGGTCGTATAACTTTCACGGTTTCAACCGGGACTGTCCCCGGCCCAATGGGCGCAAAGGATCCTTTGTGGAACGTGGGCCGTCAGTTAGTGTCGGTCGGTTCCGGACTTTTTTTCCTTGGCTGCTGGCTCTCTGCCGCCTGGCTCTCTGCCGCCTGGCGGATATCCTCAACATCCGCCAGGTCTCGGATTCGCCCGGAAGCGAGTTTCCCGGCAATAAGATCGTCCTTCGAAATAAAGAACGCCTTGAAGCCTGTCTTCACGTCGATCATGCCTTCAACCCGTCGTTCCCATGGGGCGTCAAAATCGACGCCTGGGATATCCGGAAGAATATCGAAGCCGCGCGGGTCACGGCCGAAACGAAAGAAGCTGCCGCGATCTGCCAGGTCTTCCGGGCGAATACCTTGGAGCGCTGCGCCAGACCTCTGCGAGCGCGGTATAGGTCGCTTGCGCGTTCGCGGCGTCTGCCTTTATGAAAAGGTCAAGGTCCTTCGTAAAGCGGGGCTGTGAGTGAAAGACAACAGCAAATCCACCCACAAACAGGTATTAACGCCATGGGCATGGAAGGCGGACAAAAGGTCTTTGTAGTCTTGGTACATCCGGCTCGATCTCCCAACCTTTGAGTGCGTAGGCCGTCTGGATCATTCCCTCAACCGCGTCCAACCGCTCATGCACGGGACGGCTCTGCCAGTAGCGATACTCGTCCGCCTTCATCTCATCGAAGTCGGTATATTTGCGGATGGTCTTGTCCATACTTAGCCGTGCCTTATGACCAGAACGTCGCCATCTTTGACGATGTATTCTTTGCCTTCGAGCCGTAGAAGGCCTTTTTCGCGGACTCCGGGATAGCCGTTGTGATCGATCAGAGCCTTCCAGTTGACCACTTCGGCGCGGATAAATTTTTTCTCAAAATCGCTGTGAATGGCTCCCGCGGCTTTGGGCGCGGTGCTGTGCTGGGGGATGGTCCAGGCGCGGACTTCGGTCTCGCCGGCGGTCAGGAACGACATCAGGCCCAGCAGCGCGTACGTCGCCTTGATCAAACGCTCCAGGCCGGATTCTTTTAATCCGTAGCTGGCGAGATAATCGGCGGCTTCGTCCGCGGGCAGCTCCGCCAATTCCGCTTCGATCTTGCCGCAGATACCGGCGACAGCGGTCCTTGCGCGGCCGGCCAGAGCTCCGGTGCGATACTTCTCCTCGATTTCGCCTAAACGCGTAGCATCCTCTTCGCCGATATTCAAGACGTAGAGCATCGGCTTCTGCGAGAGAAACTGGAAACCGCGAATCAGTTTTTCCTCTTCCGCGGTCAGCTCCAAAGTCCGCAGCGGAGTGTCCGCTTCGAGCGTGGCCTTGCAGCGCTCCAGCACGGCGAACTCCCGATCCAACAGCGGATCCTTGAGCTTCTTGCGGTCTTTGTCGAGCCGCTCCATGCGCTTCTCGACCACTACGAGATCGCTTAAAACCAGCTCGATGTCGACGTCTTCCATGTCGCGGACGGGGTCTACCGATCCCTTTTCGTGAGGGACGGTATCGCTTTCGAACAGGCGCAAGACGTGGGCCAGAGCGTCGGCGACGCGCATGCTCGCCAGGTAACTGGGGTCGCGCAGGGCCTCTTTCGAGATGGCCGGGAAGTCGAGATACTCGACTGTTGCGTGCGTGACCTTGGGCGGTTCGAAAATCTTGGCGAGCTCTTCGAGACGAGAGTCCGGAACCTTGGTCATGCCGACGCGAGCTTCCATGGTGCCAACGCGGGTCGCTTCGTGGACGCCGGTGAGAATCGTAAACAGTGATGTCTTGCCTACCATGGGCAGGCCGATAATAGCTGTCTTCATTTGTTCAGAGCTTACAGGGGAACCTCAACCGTCGTGAGGATCTCCTGCAGGATGCGTTCGCTGGTCTCCGTGTTGCGCTGCGAAAGTGAAGCTCGGGCGATTCCGAGGCGATGCGCGAAAACGGGAATCACGAGCCGCTTCACATCGTCCGGGATCACATAGTCGCGGCCGTCGAGCAGGGCGAGCGCCTGTGCGGCGCGAAACAGCGCCTGTGCGCCGCGCGGGCTGACGCCCAACGCGAGCGCTTCATGATTTCGCGTGCGTTCGACAATGGCCAGCATGTAATCGACGATGGCTTCGTCGACGATGACACGGCCGACCTGGCCTTGGAAGTAGAGCAGTTCCTCGCCAGTGAGAATGGGATGGGCCGCTTCCGAATTCCCGCTTTCGGTCTGGCGCACGATGTCGCGCTCGGCGTCGCGATCCGGGTAGCCGATGCGCATTCGAAGCAGGAAGCGATCGAGCTGGCTTTCGGGCAGCGGGTAGGTGCCGTGATGTTCGACGGGATTTTGAGTCGCGATCACCATGAAGGGTTGCTGGAGCTGGAAGGAGCGGCCTTCGATGGTGACCTGCACTTCGTTCATGGCTTCGAGCAGCGCCGACTGCGTCTTGGGGGTCGCGCGGTTGATCTCGTCGGCCAGAAGAAAATTCGTGAAAATGGGGCCTTGCTTGAACTCGAACGATTGCGTATGGGCGTTATAGATTGTTACGCCGAGAACGTCGCTCGGCAGCATATCGCTGGTGAATTGCAGGCGATGGAAGTTGCAGGCTACCGATCGCGCGAGCGCGTGGGCCAGCGTGGTCTTCCCGACTCCGGGTACGTCTTCAATCAGCAGATGCCCGCGCGCCAAGGCGCAGACGAGCGAGAGGCGGATGGCTTCCGGTTTTCCGCGGATAATGCCGCTCAGTGAGAGTTCGAGCTCGCTTAATTTCGACAGAGACACTCCGGCGGCGAGCATTTCTTTTATCGTACCTGTCGCGCTACTGCTTGTGGGCATCGGCGTAGCGCTTGGCCTTTGCATTTGAGGGATTCCAATGAGGCGGCGCGGGATTGTCGCCGACCATTTCAATGCCGAGGGCGAACATGCGATCGACCTTGGCCATGTTGTCGTAGTCGATTTTTTGCCATTCGTCGCCGACGGCGTGGTAGTCCGGAAACTCGAAGGCGACGCAAAACGTGTGGGCCACGACGCCGGCTTCAGCGAACGGGAGATTGTCGCTTTGCGCGAAATAGCGGTCGCTATCCGATTCCGGATCGTAGACTTTCACGCTGGTCTGCTCGCCGGCGGCGCGGAAATCGTCGATCATGCTCGAGTATCCGTAGCCGGTAGGACCCACGCGGGCGATTTGCTTGCCCTTGCTGGAATCGGTGCGGCCGACCTGTTCCAGATTCACGTCGGCGACGGTTTTCGCGAGCGGGAAGACGGGGTGATGCACGTAGTAAGAAGATCCGATAAGGCCTTCCTCTTCGCCGAAGAAAGTCATGAACACGATGCTGCGGGCGGGATGCTTTTTCATGGCCGACATGGCGTTGGCGATTTCGATTACGGAGACTACCCCGCTGCCATCGTCATTCGCTCCGTTGTAAATGCGGTCGCCCGGGCCGGGCCCTTTGGTTCCGAGATGGTCATAATGGGCAGTGACCAGGACGTAGGTGTCTTTCAGAGCGGGGTCGGAGCCGGGCAAAACACCGACGACGTTACGCAGCGTGGCGTGGTGCTCGATGGGAGCGGCGATGTGCAGCGATGCCATGGCGTGGCCTTCGCCTGCTGAAATACTTTCCAGAAAATCGTCCAGTTTTGGGGAAAAGACGATGACGCGCGACGGTCTTGTTTTTTCCGTTTGCGTGGGATCGACAAGCGTGTCACTGGGCATGTTACCCGGCGAGTTCCTGCCAACTAAGACGATGAGAGCGGGGTGGGCGTTGGCGAGCAATTGCCGTGCTCCGCGCGCTTCGTGTAAGGGAACGAGCACTACCTTATCTTTCAGATCCTCGGGTTTGGCAGAGGTTCCAACGAGCTTGTAGACTGGACCCGCAGTGAGATCGATAGCGGAATTTGTTTCGAGCAGGGCTTCTTCGGGATCGATCGCGACGCTCTGCTTACCGTTGGTGAACTCCATCTTGAAGCCGTCCATGTTCGGCTTCTTCACGATCATGTCGGCAACCTGGAAGTAGTCGCCTTTGACGCCGGGTTGGAGTCCGTCGCGGCGGAATTGAGCGGCGATAAAATCGGCCGCGATGTCCAAACCGCGTGATGGCGTGCCGCGGCCTTCGAGCAGATCGGATGAGAGGAAGGAGAGATTACCGCGCAGCGAAGCGGCGGAAATGCGATCGAGCGCGGATTGTACGTCGGGATTTAGGTCGAACTTGGAGAGCTTCTCCGCCGGCGAAGAGACGAGAAAAGCTGAAAGCGCCAGAACGGCGGCGAGGAGCGGTTTTTGCATGGCTCTATCTATTAGTCTGACACACGGGTCTGTCCAAGCAGATCGAAAACCACGATTTCATTTGTGCCTTTGCGCAGCCAGGGGCCCGGTATGTATAGCTTATTTTGCGGGCCGATGTTCCAGACGCGTCCGAGCGGAACACCGTTGAGCCAGACCTGGCCTTTGCCGTACTGGGTGGTGTCGAGGAATGCGTCGGCTGGATCGTCCACGTTGAGTGTGACGCGGTAGAAGCATGGGCCGGTGCAGCTCGATTGCTTGTAGGGGAGCTTCGATGGGTCGGACATGGGCAGCGTGTAGATATCCCAGCCTTGGAGCGGGCGTCCGGCAAGAGTGACCTGTTTGGTGATGCCTTTTCTTTCGCCGCGCAGGACGGTGGTGAAATTCACGCGGCCGGTGTTCTCTACCAGGATGTCGAGCTGCGCGTGCTTCGATGTGGTTGCGAGCGGCATCTGATTTTGATCGAGCCGGCGGTCCAAGGTGCCGATCAATTTTCCGTCGAGATAGATTTGGGCATAGTCATGCAACCGATCGAGCATCAGAGGGCCGGAGATCGGGCCTTCGAGCTGCGTGCGATAGAGAATGTAGCCGTAGGCCTGGTCGAGGTCTTCCATGCTCAGCGGATTTTCGGAGTGGGTTGGAGTTGGCAGTGTGGACCAGAGCGAAACGGAATCTGACGGCGTCCATTTCGAGAGCGCGAGCATTGGCTTGGGCGTGGGGATCGGCGGCGGAGTGATACCGGTGGCTTTCGCGATTGCGTCACGGAAGGCGAAGTATTTCGGCGTAGGTCGGCCGGTTTCGTCGAGCGCGGAATCGTAATCGTAGCTGCTGACGTCGGGCTCGTAATTTGTGCCCTGGCTGTTGGCTCCGTTCATCCATCCGAAGCTCGTGCCTCCGTGGAACATGTAGAGGCTCACGGAGTAGCGTTTGTCGAGCATCCATGAGAGTTCGTTGGTCTGTTGCGCGGCGTCCGTCACGGCGTGTTTGCCGCCCCAGTGGTCGAACCAACCGGCCCAATATTCGCCGCACATCAGTGGACCGCCGGGACGGAATTGATCGAGAGTCGCGAAGGCTTTGGGGGCGTCGCCGGGTCCGAAGTTGACTACCGCAGGCAAGCCGGGAAGTGTGCCCTTGGGGAGTTGCTCGGGACCATCAGCGGTATAGAGGAGCGACTTTGTGAATCCACTGTCGAGCAGGGTTTGACGGATCTGGTTCATGTACACGTGGTCGTCGCCGAAGGAGCCGTATTCGTTTTCCACCTGCACGGCGATGATGGGACCTCCGTTTGCGAGTTGCAGCGGGGCCAGCTCCTGGCCGAGGCGACTAAACCATCTCGAGACTGCAGCCATGAATTTCGGATCCCGGCTGCGCACGACCATGTCGTGGTCTTTAAGGAGCCATGCCGGGAAGCCTCCGAAATCCCACTCGGCGCAGATGTATGGGCCGGGGCGGAGGATGACGTAGAGGCCCTCCTGCTGGGCTTCGCGAATATATTCAGCGACGTCGTTGTTGCCGGAGAAGTCGTAGACGCCGGGCCGCGGCTCGTGGAGGTTCCAGAAGACGTAGGTGGTGATCGTATTCAGACCCATGGCTTTGGCCATTTGAAAACGATCGCGCCAGTATGCGCGGGGGACGCGAGGATAATGCATTTCGCCGGAGATGATGCGAAAGGGTTTGCCGTCGAGGGCGAACTGGCCTTGCTGGACAGCGAAGGTGTGAGGCTCGGCGTGGAGCGAGAACGTTAGCGCCAGGAGCGCGAAGAGGGGTCGGCGGAGCATGGGTGTCGCCCCGAGCGTATCACAGCTGGACGTCATTTATGTGCACACAGGCTATGTGTCTCGATTTGGGCGGGTTAGCGGTCGGGATGAGGCTCCGCCTACGACGACTTGGGTGGTGGTCGTAGGCGCGGTGTTGGATTTGCATTTTCTTTGTTCAGCGTAGGGTAGGCGTGTTGGGTTGGAAGGAGCGGATCTCGGGAAGCAATTGATTGGATTCGAGATTTAGGTTGCCGATTTTCGTGACGAGGCGGGATGGTTTAAGAGAGTCCCTTAAGACATGATCTTGTATGGACAATGTCCATCCCGGATGTTAAACTCGAAATGAGGAAATGAAGCGAAAGGGATCGGTTCTCAAAGAAACAAAGGTTCAACTTCGGATGCGTCCGATGCAGAAGGACGTTATCGCCCGCGCTGCGGAAATCAAGCAAACGACGATGACCAACTTCATGGTTGAGCAGGCATTCAACGCAGCGCAACAGATTATTGCGGACCAGACCCATTTCTATCTGTCGCCTGAAAAGTGGGACGAGTTCTGTGCCGCGCTCGATGCGCCGCCGCGCGAGCTGCCTGAACTCCGGAAACTGCTGACCGAACCCAGTGTTTTCGATGAGCCTAAGTAGCCCGGCTCCGATCACCAAGGAACATGAGACGATCTCTTTCGATTGCGGCGTAGAGCCTCTTAGCGAGTATCTTCGCAAATACGCGCTGGTGAATCACCAGAATCGGTCCGCGCGAAGCTATGTCGCTGTGCGCGCGCAACGAGTCGTGGGCTACTACACGCTTGCAAACGGTTCTGTGAGTCGGGACGATGTTCCCTCTAGAGTGGCGCAAGGGCTTGGCAAGTATCCTGTGCCCATAACCCTGCTTGCGAGGCTGGCGGTCGACACGTCCGAAAAAGGGAAGGGTCTCGGTCGAGGATTGCTGAAGGACGCCGTTTTGCGGGCCTATCAGGCGTCGGAACTTGTCGGGAGCCGCGCTATTGTGACCCATGCTAAGGACGAAACTGCGAAGGCGTTTTACGAGAAGTTCCAGTTTGCGCCGTCGCCGTTGAATGAATTTCATCTTTATCTTTTGATGAAGGATGTGCGGTCGATATTTGGCACATAACCGCAACCAGGTTCGCTGAGAACCTTTCACTTCACCTCGCGATGCCGAAAGTCCTCAGACAGCTACGATGACGAATGCGATTGCGACGCTTATCGTCTCACATCATCTCACTGAGCCTTCAGCGGCGGCTGGGCGTAATATCCCGCTAATGTTTGAACTTTTACCTTTGGGCGGTCTATCTTCACCTGAATCGCGTGATAGTCATTCGGACCGTCGGCAGGCTCAGGAGCAAAGGTAAGAATGTAATAAGTATTCGCGTCGTTGACGCAAGTTTCAATCTCGCCCGCTACGTCGTTGTTTGAGTTCAGAACGCGGCCTCCACTCTGGAATGCAAGAACCTGTAACGCGAGGTCCCCGACTTCCGCATCCTTCGCTGCGTGCACTCCCTTTATGAATGACCCCCAAAAAAATGTCCGAGACGCGCCGGCGTCCGTGGTCCCGAGCGGGTCCACGTCGTAAAGAGTGATCCCAGACTCTCGCAAGTCCGTGGACATCATAACAATATCGTTGAAGATCGCCTCTTGTTGATTCTTAGTCAATTCCACGTTGGGGCCGGAGAGCATTGGCCAACCGGGACTCAGGCAGATCACGATCTTCCTACCGGGCAGTTGCCTGGCGTATTGACTGAGTTGTGCGAACGCTTTTATCGACAACTGCGTCCGTTCGTCCGCGCCCCAGAAGCCTTGGCTTCTAGTTATGGTTCGCAGCCCCGATTGATTCTGATCCAAATAAGCGGCAAGAGCGTTTCCATCGCGAGAAGGCGAGCCCTGGACATCCAACCCGGAATCGGACAGGAAGCCAACCATTAAAGGCCAAGCCAGCGATCCGTTATCCTGCCGCAGAAATCTCTTGATCTGATCTCGCGCGTAAGCGACTCGCTCATACGGAACGTTGACAGCATCAATGATGAGAATCACTTCGAGCGGGTCGCTGTTCTTGTGCGTGCCTGTAACGGCCTCGAATGAGAGAATCTGCTGTGGACTCTTATTGTCTAAAAGTTGGAAGTCCTGCTGCTGCAGGCCGGAAACCGGTTTGCCAGATTTGTCATTCACGACCACGTTGAGCCTTATCCGAGTTCCATCTTCCGAATTGGCTCTGGTTGCAACCGGCTTCTCAACAGCTTGGCTATGCAATAGAGGCAGTAAAAAAATAGCAAGGCAAACTTGAGCTACACAAGAAGTAGTCACATTAATCCTCGTGTGTTAGGGACGTTTATTAGTAATCACCTGTTACATGTGTTTCCCAACGCGCGTCTGGGCGGACTCTGCTCAACCGGCGGTGACGGGGTGCTGCAGCCTTTCGTCCCGCATCTTCTGCCTCGCCTCAATTTCTTCGTCGCTCAACTTGGCATCATAGATGGATCGAGGCTCGATGCTGCGCGCGACCAGAGTAGAGATTCCGGCGATGATCAGCATTGGCAGTATGAAGGAACGGTCGCGGCCGGTCAATTCCATCAGTAAGACCACGGTTGAGATGGGGCCTTGCGTGGTCGCCGACAGGACTCCTGCCGCTCCCAGCAGTGCGAATAATCCTGGAGGAATGCCCGGCCAAAACCAGGACCAGGCATGGCCTAGAACTCCGCCCAGCATTGCGCCGAACGTGAGAGACGGAGTGAACATTCCGCCGGGCACGCCGCTTCGCATGCACAGCACGATTGCCGCGGGTTTCAGCAGCATCAGGGCGAGCATCAACAGCGGCGCAACTTGGCCCGTGAAGGCCAACTGGGAGACGTCCTTGCCGTTGCCCAGCAATTGCGGAAACGGGATGGAAAGCAGGCCCAGAACACCCAATCCGAGCGAGGGCAAGACAAAACGCTGCCAGCCTCTTGGCCGGTTACGATCTGCCCAACGGATCATTCGAATGAAGCCAACCGAGACCACGCCCGTAATCACTCCCGCCAACAGCGCCCAAATGTGAATTGGCAGCGGGCTTGAGTAGGACGGAATGTTGTAGGTGGGGGCATTGGGCAGAACGATCCATGAGATGCCAGTGGCAATCAGGGCAGTGAAAAGAGCAGGAAGCACATAGCGTAGGGCAAGCATGCCGCGCATCACCTCGAGCGCGAAAAGAGCACCTCCCAGAGGTACGCCGTAGGCCGCCGCCATTCCGGCTCCCGCGCCACAGGCTACCAAGAGCTGCCGTTGTTCGTCCGAAAGCCGTCCAAAGTCGGCGGAGAAATTGGCCATAACCGCGCCCGCCTGTTTCGGAGCGCCCTCGCGTCCCAGCGAAGCGCCCATGCCGACGGCAAATATGGAGAGAACCGCGCTGCCTAGAGTACGCACCGCCGGCATGCGCCCGGCGTGGAACCAAATCGCCGCCGTCGTATCGATACCGTTGGCGCTGGTCAACTGCTTCAGGATTATCTGTCCCGCGCCGACGACCAAACCAGCTCCGATGAGCGCGAAAAGGTGACGCTCCGCGCTCGCGTGCTCGGCATTACTGAGAAGGTCGGTTCCGTTCCCGCCCCACGTGAACCGCTGCACGATTTCGAGGAGTTGAGTTAACGCCGCAGCCCACACTCCAGTGAGGATCCCAGTCAGAAGCACAGCAAGCCAGAACCTGCCAGCGCCCGGGTGCCCGAGTCTCGTAGGGATCCTGTCGCGCATTGGCATTTTTTTATTCTCCCGCAAGGCTCTGAGAAAGCGGCCGAGTGGGGTTGCGATAGAAGGCCGCTGCGAGAGGATGTCGAAGAATCGGGCGAATTTGCCGCTTGCTAATGGGAGTGTGAAAAACGCTGGCAATCTCCCCTCGCTCACGCTCAGGGTTCCGAAAGGCGTTGCGGAACCCCGACGGTAACGGAGGGGCAATAGCCGACTTTTTCACAGACCCTAACGTGCGGGGTTCAGCCGGAGCTTGGACGGGTAGAATCATTACATGAGTTTGCGCGTCCTTCTGCTTCTGGTCTCGTGTGCTTTCGCTTTTGCGGCTGAGAAAAAGCCGGTCACTATCGATGCCTTGATGGAAAGGTCGGGGCGACGGGGCGGGGGTGGTGGGTCACCGATCTGGGCTCCGGATGGGAAGCGCTTCGTCACTGTTCAGGAGAAGAAGGTTTTGATTTACGATGTTCCTTCGAAATCGGAGAAGGAGCTTCTTTCTTTGGAGCTTCTTGAGGCTGCGGCGATTGCTCCTCCCGAGCCTGAAACTTTCGATTGGCAGAACCGGCGGGTTTCGGAAGAGTCTGTCCAATGGTCGAACGACGGGAAGCATCTGCTGATCCTGGCCAAGGGCGACTTGTTTTTATTTCATCTCGACTCACGTAAGTGGGATCAGCTTACGGCCACGGTTGTCGAAGAACGCGATCCGAAATTGTCGCCCGATGGGAAACGCGTCGGGTTCCGGCGGGACCATGATCTTTATACGCTGGATGTCGCGTCGAAGGAGATCACGCAGTTGACTCACGACGGCACGGCCACTCTTTTGAACGGGGAGTTGGATTGGGTTTATCCCGAGGAACTGGATCTGGGTACCGCTTGGTGGTGGTCGCCCGATTCGCAGCGGATTGCTTATATGCAGTTCGACGTCGCGCGGGAGTTTGTTTATCCGCAAATCGATTTGACGGGTCTGCGCGGGAAAGCGGAGCCGGAGCGGTATCCGCAGGCGGGCACTCCGAATGCCGATGTTCGGCTGGGCACGATCGGCGCCGGCGGCGGCAAGACTTGCTGGATGGATCTGGGCGAGACTCGCGATCATTTGCTGGCTCGCGTCTACTGGACACCGGATTCGAAGCAACTCGCGGTGGAGCGGCTCAATCGCGTGCAGAACGAATTGAATCTCATGCTGGCCGATGCGTCTACTGGTGCGTCGAAGACCATCCTTCATGAAACGGATCGGTATTGGATCAACGTGTCGGATGAATTCCGGTTTCTTGAAGGATCTCCGACGCGATTTCTATGGTCGAGCGAGCGCGATGGGTTCCGTCACCTTTACCTTTACTCGATCGACGGGAAAGAGATTGGGCGATTGACGGAGGGCAATTGGGAGGTCAACGAGCTTTCGGGCGTCGATGAGAAGCGGGGCATCGTTTACTATGTTTCGACGGAAGCGAGTCCACTGGAGCGGCAGTTGTATTCGGTGCGGATGGATGGCACGGGCAAAACGCGGTATTCGCAGGGAGCGGGGACGCATTCGATCTCGATGTCGCCGACAACGACGTACTACATGGACACGTTTTCGAACCTGACCACGCCGCCGGGTAAGACGCTGCATGAGAGCGATGGGGCGGAGTTGGCGGTTTATAAGGCGCCGGATCGCAAGCCGATCGAGGAATACGAGATTCTGCCGACCGAGATCGTTACGTTGAAGGCGGACGACGGAACGGAGCTTTACGGCCGGGTGATTAAGCCGGCGAATTTCGATCCGCATCGGAAATACCCAGCGATCGTGATGGTGTATGGAGGGCCGGGAGCGCAATCGATCCGAAACTCCTGGCCGGGACTTAGTTGGGACCAGGTGCTGGCGCAAAAGGGCTTTGTGATCTGGGCGCTCGACAATCGGGGATCGACCGGGCGCGGACACGCATTCGAGACGCCGCTCTACCGGCGGTTCGGAAAAGTGGAATTGCAAGATCAACTGACGGGTTTGAAATATCTGGTCGCGCAGGGCTATGTGGATGCGGGGCGCGTCGGGATTTTCGGCTGGAGCTACGGAGGTTACATGACGCTCAATTCGTTGTTTAACGCTCCGGATGTTTTCAAAGCTGGGATCGCGGGAGCGCCGGTGACGAACTGGCATAACTACGACACGATCTATACGGAACGATATCTGGGGACTCCGGCGGAAAACGAGGAGGGTTATCGGGTGAGCTCCGCGGTGACTTATGCGGACAAGCTCAAGTCGGCTTTATTGGAGCTGCACAACATCGAAGACGATAACGTCCTGTTCCAGAATAGCGTGCAGTTGTTTGTGGCTTTGGAGAAGGCGGGAAAGACTTTTGCGATGGTCCCGTTTCCTCAAAAGAGTCACGGGGTAACGGGACCACTTCGCAGAGAACAACTGGAACTGACTACTGAGTTCTTCGAGAAGAACCTAAAGTAGAAATTTATCTGTGGCCGCCGCCGCCCACGTGACCGCCTCCGGCGAGTGAGCCGCTGGATACGGCTGATGCCGAACTACTGGAACTTACGCCGCTAAAGCCAGTGCCGCCGCTATAGCTGCCGCCGCTATACCCGCCACGGCCGGTGCTGAATCCGCCGCCGTTACCGATCGGCGAGGAGCGGGAGACTCGGGAGCCGCTGTATCCGCCGAACCGTCCGGTGGGATTGAAGGTACGAGCGGTCGAGATCGGAGTGTAGCCGTAGCCGCCATAATAGCCACCGTAGGAGGGATAATAATACGGCGCGTACATGAAGGCCGAATACGGACTCCAGAACGGATCGCCGAAGGGGCTATAGAGAATCCCGCTCATCGGTACGAAGGTGAACATGCCGAAGGCCGGATTGAAAGCCCATCCGTTGTATAGCGAATTACCGTAACCGTATCCCAAACCGCCGAGACCGTAACCGCCGTAACCGGCATAGCTCGATCCGTAGTTGGAAGTATCCGCGGAACGGGCTGCCGCGACGTTAGCCATGGAGATGTATCCGGAACGGCGTGCGGCCCAACGCATGAGTTCGTCGCCAGCCTTGGTGTCGAACTTGGAGGCCATGAGAGCGCCACCGTTTAGCGAAACTTCCTGGCCCTTCTTGGCGGTGAGCTGGCCCGATTCGTTCCGTACGATCGCTTCGCCATCGTAGACGCGTAGGCGGCCTGGGACCGAATCGAAGCGGTAGAGGCCCGCTTTGGCGACCGCGACGTTCGTGCCTTTATAGGTCATCGTGACCTGATTGTCCTTGAGCAACTCGTCGCATTCGACGAGCGCCTCGCCGCGGAGCACTTCGACACGAGTGTCGGAGAGGCGGTTGGAAATCATCTTCACGGAGCTATTTTCGCCGACGCGAAGGAAGACGCCGGGGGTGAGGAGCATCTCCACGCGGCCTTCTTCGGTCTTAAGGACTTGGTTATCTTTGAGTTCCGAGAACTCTCCTGTCTTCGGCTCGTAAGCCTTGTCATCCACCAGAACGGTGCCTTCGGCGTAGTGAATCACGCCCGAATGGGCCGAAATGACCGACTGCGCGAAGCCACCCACCGATGCCATCGCCGCGATTGCCAGACCCGAGACCAGGGTTCGCATAATTACAGACCTCTCACTGTATGTTCCACCGGAGTTTGACGCATGTCAAGCGGACAATGTTGCCAGCCCTTCACACTGTGTTGAACACGGGACACCGTGTAAAGGCGCGGGGGCTATTCAGTACCCAAAGAGCGCCCGCGAAACATCGATAATAGAAGTTCCGCGGCCCGGGAACATTTGGGCACGGGACTGCAATACGTTATCAACTCTAAACGTGGGAGTAGAATCGATTTATCAATGAAGAGCAATTGTGCGTGTTTGAGCGGCCTGGTGTGCCTGCTTGTACCGTTTGGGGTTCAAGCCCAAGCCCCGCCGGTGTACACCATAACTACGGTCGCCGGGGATGGGACGGCAGGCTACACGGGCGACGGAAGCACAGCTACGACCGCGGAGTTGTATTCGCCGTTTTCGACCGCGATGGACAAGTCCGGGAACCTCTACATTGCCGATCAGGCAAATAATCGGGTGCGGATGGTGACGCCGGGAGGAACCATCTCGACGGTGGCGGGAAACGGTACCAAGGGTTATATGGGCGACGGCGCGGCCGCGACCAGCGCGGAACTCAGCAGTCCGGAGGGCGTGGCAATCGACTCGTCGGGCAATCTGTATATTTCGGATACCGGAAATAACGTCATCCGCAAGGTTTCGGGCAGTAACATCTCGACGTTCGCGGGCGAAAACTCACTGGGACCGGGCTATAGCGGAGACGGCGGAGCGGCGACCGCTGCGCAATTCAATTTGCCGGCGGGAATCGCGTTCGATAGCAACGGGAATCTGTATATCGCCGACAGCGCCAATAACGCGATCCGGAAGGTATCGGGCGGGAATATCAGCACGGTCGCGGGCAACGGGACCCCGAGTTATCAAGGCGATGGAGGTGTGGCGACTTCCGCTACGCTGTGGAATCCCGAAGGCGTGGCGCTGGATTCGGCCAATAACCTCTATATTGCCGATACTTCAAATAGCGTGATCCGCAAAGTGACTACCAGTACCGGCATCATCTCGACCGTTGCGGGAACCATCACGAGCGGATTCAGCGGCGACGAGGGACCGGCGGTCGGCGCGCAGCTTCATTATCCGGATGGCGTGGCGGTGGACGCATCGGGGAATATCTATATCGCGGACCGGTTGAACAGCCGGATTCGGATGGTATTAACAAGCGGGATCATTGTAACGATCGCGGGGGAAGGCGGAGCTGCTTATAGCGGAGACGGCGGACCTGCAACCAACGCATCGCTTTTCTTTCCCACCGGAGTGATGTTGGATGGATCGGGAAACGTGTATGTCACCGATAACCAGAACGAGGCTGTCCGGAAGCTGATCGTAGTTCCGGGCGCGCCGTCGATCCAGCCGGGTGGGATCATCACGGCGACGGATTTCGGGGGCGCTCCGGACGCGACTCCGGGGACTTGGCTGGAGATTTACGGGTCGAATCTCGCGAGCACCACGCGGGGCTGGACCCAGGCAGATTTCCACGGCGACAATGCTCCCACTTCGCTGAATGGAACCTACGTGACGATCGACGGCGCACCGGCGTACGTTGCCTATATCAGCCCGAGCCAGGTGAATGTGCAGGTGCCATTAGGGCTCACTACGAACCCGGCTACTGTGACGGTGATGACCGGAGCGGGCACGAGCGCGCCATACGAAGTCACGCTGAATCTGACGCAACCGGGATTGCTGGCGCCGCCGTCGTTCAAGGTTGGCGGCAATCAATATGTCGTGGCTCTGTTCCCCGACGGGAAAACTTATGTCGCTCCGACGGGAGCGATTGCGGGAGTGACGTCGAAGCCGGCCAGCGTGGGCGATACGATCACGCTTTATGGAGTAGGCTTCGGTCCGGTGAGTCCTTATGTCGCGGCGGGGCAGATTGCTCCATCGACTCCGGACAGCCTAACGGCTCCATTTCAGATTTTCTTCGGGAAGACGCCTGCTGCACTGGAGTATTCGGGCCTGGCGCCGGGGATCGTCGGGCTGTATCAGTTCAATGTCGTAGTGCCGAACGTCGCGCCGAGCAATCTGGTTCCGTTGTCCATCAATTTGAATGGGGACGTCGGGACGCAGAAGCTTTATACCGCGGTGCAGTAAGAAGATCGATAGCTGAAATCTCCCTGTGCGCAGCCGATAAGAGGAATCGGAGAGCAGTCGTGTGCGCTCTCCGTCCATCTTATGGCAGTGATATTAGTTGTTGAGGATAACCCAGTCAATCAGGATCTCGTGACCAGGTTCTTGAAGAAAGAGGGCTATGACGTGCTCATCGCAAGCGATGGAATCGCGGGCGTCAAGGCGGCGCGAGAGCACAATCCGGACCTGATCGTGATGGATCTGGGTCTTCCTGGCGTGGATGGATGGGAGGCGGCGCGGCGAATCCGATCGGCTCCGAAAACGGCGCGCATTCCGATCATCGCGGTGACGGGTCATACGTTGGCCGACGACGTAATCAAAGCCAGGCAGGCCGGCTGCGATGCTTATGAGACAAAGCCTATTGTGTACGAAAGGTTGATGAAGAAGATCCGGCTTCTTTTGGATGCTCGTGCGGAGACCGCGACGCGTTAGGGCTTTTTGGGCGGCGTAGGGTCGAGCAATAGTGACTGACTGGCGGAATCGGCTTCCACTAATATCTCCGTCGATTGCGCAAGGTGCGGACGATAGCCTTTTACGGATGGCCAGAGGTCGTAGACGCCTCGCGACAGCCCCTTAAATTCGAACGTTCCGTCGGGAGAGAGGACGACGGTCTGGCTATCCGATCCTCGATCTGCTCCGATGCTTACGCGCATGTCCGGAGGGATTGGCTTTCCGTCGCTCAGAGTGATCTTGCCGCGTAGAGTAAAGGCCGGTTTTACGGGAATGTCGCCGACATTGACGATCTGGCCATCGTCTTTCGTCGCGCACTCAATCGTCTCGGCTACAAGATCCCGCGGCGCGAGCGATTCCATTTTGCCGTAGAGATACCAGATCCGGCCGGCGGTGACGTTGGTGAGCTCGAATCTTCCTTTGTCGTCAGTGCCGATTCGCATTTCCGGCAAAACCTCACCGCTGTTTCGAGTGTGGGTGGTGAGACCTACTTCCGCATGCGCGACCGGCTTGCCGTCTAGCATCAGGCGGCCGCGAATAGTAGCTCCTTCCATGACGGTGATGGTGCTGGGGGAGGGGCCCGTGGGAATTGTCGCAAGCTTGGCGGCCATCCCACGCGGCGACACCTGCACGATCGCGGCGGCCAGCGGTTTCTTGTGCGCTAGCTCGAACTCGCCCTGTGGGTTGGTGACGGCGATCAGGTCGATCCAGCCTGGGTAACCGTAAGATTGGCCACCGTCGCCGAAGATGGCGCCCTGCTGCTCGACGAGAGCGTCCGGTACGGGCTCACCGTGGGAATCGACTACTTTGCCTCGGACAATTTGCGCTGGGTTTTCGGGAGCGCTGCGTTTTTTCAAGACTGCCGATTTGGCCGGCCCTTTCTGGGGATCGACTTCGTTGACGAAGGTGGTGCTGTAGCCGTCGCGAGCGACCAGCAGATTAAAGAGGAGATCGGCGTTCAGGCCGGCGATGCTGTAGGTTCCGTCGGCGGCGGTGAAGGTGCGCTTGCCGCAATCGAGGTAACAGGTCGGGCAGAAGAGATTGAAGCCTTTTTTTACGCCGGCGGAGTAAACGAGGACGGCCGCGTGTTCGATGGGTTTGCCATCGGAATCGACTACTTTCCCGGATGCGGTGACGCGTTCGGCGGCGCCGCCGGCCAGGGACGCGACCAAGAAAATCGCAAGGCAACAAGCACGCATAAGCTTATTTGCATGGAGGCGCGGGCAGTTCCGCATGCGGCATGGGGTCAACGTTGGTCGTTGGAAGCGTGAGCTTTTGGACTGTGAATCGTTCGGGGTTTTCGATGCGCATTTCCACGAGCGGGACGGAACAAACGACGGAGGCCGATTGGACGCTGGTTTCGGGCTTGACGGTCAACAGTGACTTGGCAGCCGCGAGCTTACTCAACCTCTCGATTGCGGCCTGCATCGGAAGTGGAAGAGGAGGCGCCGGCGTGGCGTCCTGGGCCTCGACAGAGCTCAGGGTTAGGGCGCCGGCTGCAAACAGGGAGATCCGGAGTAGATGGCCCATGCATCGATTCTAGTCCTTTTTAGGACGATTTAAGGGGTCACAATGCGCGGAGCCGGATGCTTCCCCGATACGTCTTCAGATCCACGATCGGGCCGCCGCTGTTTGCTTGCGGGAAGTCCGTATTGAGCGATGCGTGCTTTCCCAGATCGGTGCGCACGTCGAAGCGGCTACTCCTCGGCATAGACAATTCGATGGTGCCGCGATGAGTGTCGATGGAGACGTTGCCGGTGAGTTTTGCGAACTCGACCTGCACGTCACCGCGATGCGTGGTGAGTTGCAGCGAACCGGCGAGGCGGTGCACACGGACCGTGCCGCGGTGCGTATCGATATCGAGAGCTCCCTGAAGATCGCTGATCACGGTTTCCGAACGGTGGTCGCGAATGGTCAAACGGCCAGTACGAGGCATCTGAATCGTGTAGCGCACTTCGGGATTAGCGCCGTCATCGTTGTCGCAGCACCAGTTGAACTCCGGATACTCCGTGCGAATGTCGAGGGAATCGGGAGAGGAGACGATGCGAACGTCAGTACCTTCGAAACGACGCTGGTCCATGGTGGTTCCCGGCTCGGGTTGGATACGGGCTTTGATTTCGACTTCGGCGCGATCCCAAGTGGTCACTTGGATGGAGCCTTTGTGAGTTTCTATCGACACCGAGCCGGTTTGGGTTAACGGAACGGTCCGATTGACATCCTTGTAATCGGCCGCAGTGACCGCGGCGATGGAGGCGAGGGTGAAAAACGCGGCGCGCAGTATCATGGTTTGTCCTACGGAGATCAATACCGGCGCGGACGCAAAAGGTTTCACTCGATATTTATGTCGACAGGCGGGCCGGTGACTCCTCGGCAAGCGATTGTTAGAGGGCGCTTCCCTCTCGCGGCTGTCGGGGGAATTCGAAAGTCGACGCGATATTGATTAACGGTTTCCGGCCAGCCTATTTTCCTCAAAACATCGGCCGGTTTGCCATCGATTTCCACTTCTACCGGTGCGGCGACGTCGAGAAGATCGCGCGGAAACGGTTGCCCCAGCGCTACAGGCGGATTCGTGTCGCCGAGGTCCGCGGCCATAGAGATGATCAGCTCTGAGCGATGGGCTGGATGGCGGTTTGTAACTCGCGTCCAATTCAGATGGAATAATCCCGGGCGTCCCCAATTGTAGAGGGTCGTGGGCTCGGGACCGTTCGGCTCCGGCAGTGGCGACGAATAGAACCGGCCGCGCCGATAATCGAAGACGTAATCGTATGAGGCAATCTTCTTCGCGTCCGGCGCGACATCCATGAACCTGGCGCTGTCTACCTGGAGATCGACGTCCCGGTAAACCAGCCGCATCAAAATCAACATTCGGTATCGATCGCGAGCTTGTTCGTAAAAAGGATCGTTCAGAAGGAGGACATGCGATCCTTTTCTAAGTGCCGGGCGCAAATGACGAACCTGCTCGACGGTCGAACGCACTAACTCGCCTTCCTGAGCTACGGACGACACGTCGGACCATCCAACATGAGAGTTCAGACTGTACAGGAGTGCGCCGGCTCCGACGAACGCAATCGCCGGGGGCACTTGGCGATGCTTGAACGGTTGAACCGTGATGTGTAGCGCGCCCGTGCAACCGGGCAACGCGGGCTTGATGAAAGGACGACGGTGAGAAACGATTCGCAAGTGCAGGAAGCTGCCCGAAAATATTCTCGAAGGTGTCGCACCGGAAAGGCAACAGGACTTGGAGGGTTTTTTGGAGGCAACACCGTCCCCTATTCAGCGTCCTGGAGAATGCTGGCCGAGAAGGACTCTTAGTGATGGAAGGTGGCCGTTATCGCGATGTCTGGTTTAATCACCGTGCGATGCGGGCGTTTTGGCTGGCGGCGTTCATAGCGTGGGAAGGATTCCGAGCAATCGCCGAGAGCGCAAAAGACGATTCAATATGCCTGGACCGTTTCTCAAGCATGATTGAGACTTTTTCCTGCGTCGTCACAATGGAAGATCCGGAGGCGGTACCCCTGCCTCCAGGTGTGCCGAAGCCGGGGCGCTATCCCGACGCCGCACTTTATCCTCAGGAACGGGCGAGTGCCGAACTTGCAACCTTCGCAACGGGCTGGGCATTTCTTCATGAAATCCGGCACCTTCAACATCAGCAGGATGGGACCAGCGCCGGACCCGACGCCTCGCAAGAGCAGCACCACACGGAAGAATTCTCTTGCGATGAATATGCGACCAGATTCCTGCTGGATGAGATCGATACGTTTGCTGCCAATGAGAATGCTAACAGCTCCTTGGTACGGCAGAAACGGGGAACCGGCATCTACTTTGCTCTGTTCGCGATGACACTCATCAGCCGGGATAAATGGGAGCAGTCAGATACGCATCCTTCGCTGCAGGATCGAATAAATGAAGTGATGCACCTTATGGAGAGCATCGGGACACGGAACTCATATCGTATCGCTCTCGTCGCATTCGCTGCGCTGTCGCTGCTGTGGCCAGATACGCCGCGACCATTAAAACCTCGGACCGTTGCGTTCTTGAACTTCGGATCGAGAAGTGCCGGTCGTCACACTTGCGATGGATGAAGCACGGCGAGATTGGCGTAGCGGGAAAAGTCGGCCGTGTTGAACGTCAGGATGCTCTTGACGCCATATACCGTCATAACTGCGACGAGCCGCGCGTCGTAAACCTTGACACCTATAACTTTGTTATCGGATACGATGCGTTTCCATTCGGAATAGACCGCCGGAGCATCGGGAAGCAGTGTCAGGAGGGCTTCAATCGTCGCCAATTCCGCAAGGACCAGCTCGCGCGGTAGTCCAAGACCGTTGTTTTTTAACGGGCGCGTCGCAACATTCCAGAATTCGGCGATATTCTGCGGTGTGAAGAAGACTGGCGTGTTTCGGGCCAGAAGACGCGCAATGCTCTCGACGGCGCTCGTGTGCGCGCTGTGAGTAGGTTGCGCTCTGCGTAACAGAACGTTGGTGTCGATCAAGACACTCATTTACCGCGGGTCGGAATACATGTTCTCACGACTGACCGCTTCGTCTGACAACGGGGGCGAATCGGGAAAGCGTTTTGCACTCTCGATCCAGGCAGCGGCGCGTTCTTCCGGCGTAAGTGCGGTCTTACCGGTTTGGGCGGGCAGGTTGCCTTCCACCATCGCCAGAACGTAGTCCTCCACTGACATTCCGGCAGCTTGGGCTAGCTCTGCGAGACCCGCCTGGGTTCCCGGTTTAAGGTGAAGGGTGACCGTCATTATGTCCTCTTGAGGTTAGAATCCAACATCAACAAAGTGTAGCCGCGCGGCGGGATCTTGTCCACCGCAAAGCAGCGATTTCAGTTCCGCGAGCCGAATGCAAGCCCGATTGCGAACAGTGCAAATGCCGCAACAAGGCCGAATCCCATATCGCTGTCAGCCACATGAGTTGGTGGCTGAGGCGGCGTAAAATCCAGATCCCACAGCGACTCGCCCGATTGGAGACGCTGCCACAGCTCGAAATTTATGGTGCTGTAGTCGGCATCGGCGGGGACAATTAACCGAAACGGGATGTCCGGCAGCGGCGGCGCAGTTTTGACACCCGTGGGACTATCCGGGTGCATCACGCCTGTGATCCTCGTCGCGCCGTCGCCTGGGCGAAGATCCGGTTGCTGCGTAAATCGAGGATTATAGCGCTCGTCGCCGCGAAGTGACGTTTGCGCCGGATGGACCTGTATCATAGCCTGTTTTCCCTCCCGGTACCTATCTATTGTAGCGATCTAACCGCACAAATTTAACAACCGCAGATAACCGACGCAAAGAAGCCACTGAGCGGAGGTTTCTGTCCGAGTTTGGCCGGCATTTCCGCTGGATTACGCCCGTCAATCGTCAGGGCATAATCCCCGGAGCGAAAGCGAAGCGATCCGTTCAAATTGGCAAGCCCCGTGAACAGCGGGCGGAAGCCCAATCCTCGGCCGCTCGTTGGTCCATAGCGCGAAACGCCGTCTGAAAGCGTCATGTTCAGCGCCTTCCCATGATCCGTGATCTCTGCGTACTCGGGGCAGGTCTTCAGGCTCTGCAATACGCCGATACCCCGGTCACATACAACGAACGCGAACATTCCGGGGATCGCCTTAAAAGCAACCAAACCGGTCCGCGAGGCCCGCGAGTGTTCGTAGATATTGCTCTGCATTTCTCCGATTGCTCCCACAAGTTGGGCCGCCACATTGCGGGAGAAACCCGCAAGGCCGGCGGCAAACTGAGCCGCAACTCCGAACTCGACCCAAGAAAGGTCATCTTCCCGGGGCGTAGTATACGTCCGGTAAAGTCCGATGCTGCGAGTATGCGGGCAGACCCACCGGTGACGGCGGCTCGATAAGGCCGTAACGATCGGCTGGATGCCATCAAAGCTAAGCCATGATGAGGTGCCGGGCCACGGCAACAAACCTGATTTCGCAAGCAACCCCAGCTCAAATACGGGCCCGAGTTCTTTGGCGGTGAGCCTCAGGCTGCTTGTCTCAAGTCGTCCGCGCTCCGCTGCGAAAGCGAGCCCGTCGAGTTCGGAGTATGTTAAGGGCCGGGGTGTTTGCTCGTTCAATCATTCACCTTCACATTTGATTCTGTGACCTGGCTCAATCGCATTTGCATCGCATTCACGTTGTGGGCAAATAGAGCATCGACCGGTGCACCTTCTCGGGTGGGTGCGGGCATCCAGTCGACATGTCCGTCGAACGATGCACGTTTGCGCATCATGGTTTTCATGAAACTGGATGTTTCGAGTACGCTAACCTGCGCGAAAGCGCGAGCGAGCGTGGGCAACTCTTCGAAGCCGCCCCGCATTATCAGAGTGAGCGGGCGACCCACTTGCCGAGCCAGTTCGCAAAGCCATTTGGCATGTTGCTGCTGTCGACCTTCCCAGCCCGTACCTGTCGTAAATTCGTAAGCTAAGTGAGTTATTTCGGGGCGGGCGGCGATATAATCCGTCCAACGGCGGAAGTCGGTGTCGGTCCTGCCGTTGACATGCAGTGCTGCGGGCAACCCTTCTGAAACAAACTCATGATGTACGATCGCGATTCGCTTCATCGCATGGAGATCATCCCATCGCGGTACGTCGATAAACACGCTGTAGTTTGGAGTCGTAACCAATGCCACGCCGATTGATTTAAACGTGCGAATCAGATGGCGGCGCTTAAGCTCACCGAACCCCCACCACCGCTCTATCGGAGCGTCCTTATCGGTTCCAGACAATATGATGCTGCTGCTCGATTCAAGATTGAAGTATTCGCACAGCGACGCGCGCGAAAGATGGCGCGCGGAGCCATCTCGCCGATTGAACATCCGCGCAAGCGGCAGAGCGACAGCCGGAGTTGGTATGGGTACTGCCCGGCTGAATCCGTGAAAGAGCATCGGAAGGGCATTGGGCAGGGGAGGCCCGGCGAGTTGTTGCGCCCGTGGTATGGTATCAAGCGCAAAAGTGGAGATTTCTCTGACATGTCCGGCATACTCGGGCTGATTGCGGCAGACGATATCGCATGCGCAAGGGTTGCCGCAACAAAAGTCGAGGCAATCGAACAGCGGCACTCCGACCTCAAGTCCGCCGCAAAGGGCACGATCAGGGCATACGATGCAACCAAGGGATGGGGTATACCTCGCGCTGTCATGCCAGAGACGGCGTTCCTGTCGAGGATTGCGAATCGATTCCGTGATTCGGGTCAGCACAAGGAAATCTCCGCGACGCGCGCCACATTGTGAATGTTCGCTATCGTCCCTTGGGCGACGCCGCATGACTCGTCTACGGCGCGCAACAGTTCAGCCGGTGGATGCATCATGCGGGCGACTTCGGAAAGACGCGAGCGGGCGACCAGCGCGTCGCCTTCCTTTTCCACTACGACGGTGTCGCCAACCCGTAGCTCGACGTTTTCGGCCAGATCGAAAGGCGCAGAATGCGCCTCACAGCCCGGCTCCCTGGTAAACAGGTTTGCGGTCCCGAGCATCCTTCGGCCAAGGTCCCAGCGCTTTACAAACGTTTTTGTAGCGCGCCGGATGAATTCTGCGCCCATAGACCAGACTCCTTATAATCCTTGCAATAGGGGTTTGTAACGTTTGGTGCGCCCGGTGCTTAACTCGACAATCAGCCCAAGCGAAACCAACGATGACAGGCGGTTATTCCAAGCCGTGGAGCCGACCTCTTCGCTCTTACCGAATTCGCGCATAAGTTCCAGGGCATCCGTTTCGCCGCGCTGTCGCACCAGGTCAAAGGTCAATTGCTGTTTGGGGTCCAACTGGCCGATCAGACCGGGTTCGGTTACGGTCTCGTCATCGGCCAACATGCAAGTCATCAGAACCCCTCCGCGCGATTTCACGAGTTCGACGAACTCTTCATGCACCGCTTCGCTGACATTGGCAATAACCGGATAGAACATCGAACGGCGGCCCCGAACGATGTCGCGAAACGCAAGTACGCTCTCCCTTAGGAAACTGGCGGTCGCCACTTCGATTCCGGTGAAGTCGAGAAAGAGTGGTTGTGGCGAGACCGGCTCCATTGCCGCAGCGCGCATAAGCTTTGTCAGCAAATCCTGTCCGCGCAGCGCGCCGGATAAAATCGAAGATCCGGGGACGGCTTGACTGATTGAGAATCTTGTTTTCAGTTCTGTCACGTGGCTCATGTGAGCACTGTAACTTAAGATGAGCTCGCTGTCAAGGGTTAAAGACCTTTGCTGCATTAGGCAGGCCTCGTCCATCGAGCAGCGATTTGCGGCTCCGATACGGATGACGTTCAAGCAGGCCATCGAGTTTGACGCACATGTGCGAAAAGGCGAGAAAGGCTCGCTTGTCGTCTACGCCAATCGGATCACCAAGACCGAGGACGACGGCGCCGGCAACGAGATCAAGCGCGAGATTCCGTCCATGAGGGGCTATACTGGGTTCAACGTCGAGCAGATCGAAGGCCTGCCCGAGCTGTACTATTCCCAGCCTGTGCCCATGATGACCGGGCCGGAGCGCATCGCCCACGCAGAGGCGTACTTCGCCAATACGAAAGCCGACATCCGCTATCGTGGCGACGGGGCCTATTACGCGAGCGAGACAGACTACAACGCCATGCCGCCGATTGAGAGCTTCCGCGACGCTGAGAGCTTCTATGCGACGCTTGCCCACGAGAGCACGCACTGGACGAAACATTCCTCACGGCTGGAGCGTGAATTCGGGCGCAAAGACTGGGGCGACGAAGGCTATGCACGCGAGGAGCCGGTGGCCGAGCTGGGAGCCGCGTTCCTGTGCGCCGATCTGGGGCTGGCGCCGGAAGTTCGAGACGATCACGCATCCTACATTGCGTCATGGCTTGAAGTGCTGAAGAACGACAAGCGCGCAATCTTCAGCGCCACCGCCCATGCCCAGAAGGCCGTCGATTTCATGCACCGGCTGCAACCGCAGCCCCAGGAGGCCGTCGCCTGAGGGCAGGGGGCACATCGAAACGTCGAAAGCAAAGAACCAGGGCCGTAGATGCGTACAAGACGAAGCCGAAGTAGGAAACGTAGTATTGCGCGGGGCCGCGCGGCGGATGAATGAAGACGATGGGAAGCGGGCTCAGCATGATGAAAAACCACGCGAACTTTAGCGCGCGTGATTTCAGGGCCATGGCGACAGCGAAGAGGAGAACCCAAATCAGGATTACCAAAAGGGCCGTCAATGGCGGGTCGTTCTCTTTGAAAAACACTCCGCTAATGAAGTTGCGGCTGGAAATCATGACCTGCTCGTAGGTGAATACCGGGCGGTAATCACCGATCCTGGTTAGAGACTCGCTCCCCATGGATCGCCCGATGACGAACAACAGCGTGAAGCATCCGGCGATGAGGAGGGCCCGGCCTTGAGTGAGCGACCAGCGCATCCAATCCCGTGTGTCCTGATAAAGCCACTCATAGACAACCAGGACGGCGGGTAGCGTGATCGCCATTTCCTTGGAGTTCAGGGCACATATATAGAGCGCCAGAAAAGCAATCGATTCCCATGTCGCGAGCGCGCGATGTTGCGAGCGGGCACGAATGTAAATGAGGAGCGCCGAGAAGTAGAAGAAATAGCAGAGAACGTCGAAGACAAAGGCGATGTCGAAATATACGTAGCGAAAACTTCTGTGATAGGCGATCATTAGCGCCGCCAGTACGCCGGCTTCACGACAATCACTCAGGCGACGGCAAACGGCATAAGTGAGCCAGATGTTAGCCGCGAGAAAGACTAAGTCCGCGATATTAAATGGAAGGGGGTTGAAGCCGGCGAAATAGAAAATAACGCGATGCCAGACGCAGCCCATCGGCCGGTAGAATTGAGAACTGAGAAAGAACAATAAATTTGCTTTGACTAACGAACTTAGCGGAGAGCACCCTGACCGGTAAAGATTCGTGCTCGAATCCGGGTCGAAATAGGACAATGTTGCATCGTGGGTCAACGATATGAAATAAGTCCCTATCGACACCACAGATAGAGCTGAAAAGAGCAAGCCTCGCTTGCGATCAGTAAAAGACGGCATGAGGGTGCGACGGTTATGCGTAAATGTAAACGTATAACCTGACTCAAAGACCATCTGAATTGTGAATCAACTACAGCGAGGTTGAAAATAGGCGCGAATGTCTTATGAACCGAGCAGATGTTTTTGCACTTTGCCCATGGCATTTCTCGGCAGGCGTTCCACGACTGTGAACGAACGCGGGACTTTAAAGGATGCCAGCTTTTCGCGGCAGCGTTGTTCGAGCGCGGCGGGGTCCACTTCGGCTTTCAGAACGATGTATGCCACGGGTACTTCGCCTCGGACGCGATCCGGCATGCCGATTACCGCGGCTTCCGATACTTCGTCCTGCTCCTGAAGAAACTCTTCGATCTCTCTGGGATAAATATTGAAACCGCTCGAAATGATGAGGTCGCTCTTGCGGCCGCACAGCGTGTAGTATCCGTCGGGCGAGCGGGTGGCGAGGTCGCCGGTGCGAAACCAGCCGTCGACGAAAGCTGCGCGCGTCGCCTCTTCACGCCTCCAATAACCAGCAAACACGTTCGGACCCTTGAGGTATATTTCGCCGGTCTCGCCTTCCTGCACGGGTTGACCCGCGGCGTCGAGAAGGCGGACGGAAACGCCGGGCAGAGGTAAGCCGACGCTGCCCGGCCTGCGCTCGCCCGCGTAGGGATTGCTGATGTCCATGAGGTTCTCGCTCATGCCGTATCGTTCGAGGATAGTGTGCCCGAATTTCGTCCGAAACTCTTCAAACACCTGCGCGGGCAGCGGCGCTGACCCCGATACAAACAATCGCATGAAGCTTCCGATCTCGCGCGCCTGAGGCTCAGGAATATCCAGCAGGCGAACGTAAATGGTGGGGACGCCGAAGAAGAGCGTCGGACGAAAATCGAGAAATTCGGCTTCGGCCGTGCGGTGCTCGAAGCGGGAGAGCAAGCGCATACGGCAGCCGCTCGCGAGCCAGCAGTGCAGGCCGTTGCCCAGTCCGTGGACATGAAACAGCGGGAGCGCGAGAAGGAATCGATCCGCGTTTGTGATCTGCCAGCAGGTGAGCAGATTGATTGCGTTCGAGGCGAAATTGTTGTGCGTCAAAACCGCGCCTTTCGAGACGCCTGTCGTGCCGGAGGTGTAGATGATGCCGGCGGGGGCATCGCCGTCGAGCGAGGTTTGGGGACGGTCCGCCGGTAACGCCGCAGCTTCGCGATTCAACGTTTCCAGATCCTCGGCGCGCACCATCATGAAGGGTTCGGCGTCGTTGAGAATATGCGCGATCTCACGATCGCGGTACAGAATATTGATCGGCACGAAGATTACGCCGAGCTTGACGCAGGCAAGGTACAGGTCGATCAGCTCGACGCAATTGGCCAGGTAGACACAAAGACGGTCGCCCTGGTTTAGTCCGCGTTGCGCGAGAAGGTGCGCCATGCGATTGCTGCGCGCGTCGATGTCGCCGAACGTGTAGGTCGTCCCGGCGAACTCAAGGGCGGTCGAGTCGCGGCGGTTTACGAAGGAAAGGTCGAACAGATCTGTGAGATTCAAAGTGGAAGCTCCTTGCCGCGCGTCTCTTCGGCCGCGGGGAGCAGCGCGAGTCCGGCGAGAAACGCGATGGAGGTGAGTGCGACGGGGGTTCCGATGGTGTGCCAGCGGGCGACGCCCGCGCCAACCAAGAATGTTATGCCTGCCGCAACAAAACGCCCAAACGATGTTGCAAATGCGAAGGCGCTGCCGCGGCATTCCGTGCGGTACTGCTCCGGGAGCCAGAGCGTGTACACCGCGAAATTCGCGCCTCCGATTCCGAGGAAGAACAAACAGGCGATAAACCAGGCCAGCGCGTGATCGCTTCGATAGAACACGTAGCCGAAGCCCAGGCTGATGAACACGAACATCATCGCGAAATAGAATCCGAGCGAGACGCGCCGTCCATAGCGATCGGCGAGCCACGGCAGGAGCAGGCAGCCGATGATCGTGCCTATCGACAGCAGCATGGTTGCGTAGGACGCGATCCGGCTCGCGTCGGCCGCGCTGTATCCTTCGCGAACGGCCAGGTACATCACTGACGACGGCACGTAAACGGAGCCGGCCCAGAGTCCGACCATGGAGATCAAAAGCAGCGTAGCGTTCACGATGGTTCGACGCCGGTATTCCGGCGAGAAAAGCGCGAAGAAGGAATCGCGCGCCGTCCATTTCGTTCCCAGCGACTTCAGGCGATGCCTCCAGCGCTGCGGCTCTTTGACACCGTATTGTATGAACGCGACCAGCAATGCCGGCGTGCCTCCCACCGCAAAAACCGCTCGCCAGCCGTACCGAGCGCCAATTGTATAGTTCACAATCGCGGCCAGAAATGTTCCAAAGTAATAGCCGGTGTGCATGTATGCAGCGCCGTTCTTACGCCGCGATTCGGGCCACTCTTCGGCCACGAAAACGCCACCGAGGGTCCATTCGCCGCCGATTCCCGCACCAGCAAGGAATCGAAAGAGCGCCAATTGCCAGACACTAGCCGCGATGCAGCCGAGAAACGTAAACAGCGAATAGCACACGATGGTAAGGACGAGAGTGCGAACGCGGCCGAAACGATCGGCCACTGGTCCCCACAGGAAAGCGCATCCCCAACCGAGTAGAAAGACCGCGAACAGAATCCCGCCGTAGAGTCCGATGTTGGATTGATCCGCCGGAATACCGGAACGCGGCAGCAGGTCGCGCAACGCGGGCACCAGGACGAGCGCGTAGAGGAACGAGTCCATCCCGTCGAGTGTCCAGCCGAGCCACGCTGCCCAGAATCCGCGGACCTGGTTGGGAGTGAGGCGCGTTGCCGAGTCTTGTGAAATGGGCGCCGGCGCTGTCCCGTCCCTCACGGTCAGAGATCCGTAACGCGGGGCTCGGATGGAGTTACTCGCCGAAGCCATTCCAAAAGATCGCGGTCGATCTGCTCGCGGCATTCGTCGAGCTGGTGCCCGCAGTCCGGGTAGAGCAGCAGTTCTTTCGGTTCGGCGGCGAGATCATAGAGTTGGCGCGTGCCGATATCGGAACGCACTTCGTCGGCCGACCCGTGCATCAGCAACACCGGCTTGGGGCTCAATTCCGCGATGTCGTCCGCGCCCGTCATCTGGCTGCTCAACGCCGCTACCGCGACCACGGCGGGACTCGCCACGCCGGCATTGATGACTACCGATCCGCCGAAAGAATGGCCGACCAGTGTTATGCGGCGCGTACCCTGATTGCGCAGGAAGCCGATGCCGAGCAGCACGTCCAAGACGCAGTCGATGAATTGACCGGGCTTGCGGTAATTCAGGCGCAACGACGCGATGTTGTCCGAAGCGAGTTGGCCAGCCAGGCGCTCATAGAGTCCGCCGGCCGGTTCCTCGATCGCCGCACCGGCTGCAAACAGCACGGCCGCGTCGCCGTTATGAGCGGTATGGAAACGGCAGGGGATGATGCCGTCGTTGGTGCGGAGGCCGACGTCTTCCACACCGTCCCCGGCCGGCTGCTGCTGGATTTCAAGCAGCTCGAGCTTTACGATCTCTTTCTGTTCCATGTAAGGGTTAGAGCCTCGGGGGAGTTGCGCTGGCCATCTCGGTCTTACCTTCTTCTACCACGTAGAACCGATCCGCCAACACGTTCTGGAACGCCGTCTTGCTGCCGCTAGGCCAAACGATATCGATGCTATCGATGTTCGTCTGGCTGCCAAGGCCGAAGTGCGCGCGTAGATCGCTCTGAGAGAGATAGCTGCCGCCCCCCGAGATATCCCGGACCTGTTTCAAGCCGCCCGACGACAGCTTGATGCGGGCACCCATGGCATCGCGGTTGCTTTTGTGACCCACAAGCTTGAGATTGACGAAGTGATTTTCGTGGCTCGCGCTATTGCGCAGGAGCGAGGGCGGATCGCCATTATTGCCGACTAACACATCCAGCGAGCCCCGATTTCTAAAGTCCGCGAAGGCAACCCCGCGACCTAAATGGGGCGTCGCAAAACCGCTTCCGGATCGCGCGGTTACATCGACGAACTTCCCACGACCTTCGTTATGGAACAACGTATTGAGCTGCTTGTAAGGGATGTTTGACGAAGTCTTTTCGACGCCCTGGTAGACGTGTCCGTTCGCGATGAAAAGGTCCAGGCGGCCATCGTTGTCATAGTCGAAAAAGCCGCCGCCGAAGCTCAGGACGCGGTCCGTGGGTCCGGCGATGCCGGTACGATCCGTGACTTCTTCGAGAAATCCCTCGCCGTCGTTGTGCCATATGTGATCGCCGGAGCCCTGCCAGTCCGAGATATAGAGATCGAGAAAGCCATCGTTGTCGTAGTCGCCGAATGACAGACACATCGCAGCCATGGTATTGCCGTTCGCGCTGCGGGCGACTCCGGTTGTCAGGGCCATCTCTTTAAACGTGCCGTTGCGCTCGTTATGGTAAAGGTACACGTCAAGGCCGTCATTTGCGACGAACAGATCGGGCCAGCCGTCGTTGTCGAAATCGAACGCGGCCACCGAGAGGTTCTTGCCATTGGGCTGATAGATCTTCGCCGCTTTCGTGACGTTGGAGAAAGTACCGTCCCGATTATTGTGATAGAGGACGGCGGGGCTGCCTTTATACTCGGAGGGCGGGCAACTCGCCTGCACGCCGTAACCGATTACGCAGGTCTGCCGGCTTTTCGGACCAAACTCGACATAGCCGCCGACGTAAAGGTCGAGATAACCATCGCGATCGTAATCGAAGAACGTGGCGCCAGTGTGGAACATGGTTCCAAAATCGGCGCCGTCCACCCGGGCCTTCTGGGTCACATCGGTGAAGGTGCCGTCGCCATTGTTGTGGTAAAGAATATTCTTGCCGAACTGTGTGACGTAGAGATCGGGATGACCGTCGTTGTCGAAATCGCCCCACACGCATCCGAGGCCATAGGCGTTCCCGGGAACGTTCGCTTTTTCAGTGACGTCGGTGAAGGTCCCGTCGCCGTTATTGCGATAGAGGGCATTCCGCGCCACCGCTTCCTCGCCGTGCATGTTCCGCCCATTGACAAAGTAGATGTCTTGGAATCCATCGCCGTCAAAGTCCGCGACGCAAACTCCAGGGCCGGCTTCTTCGAGGATCGTCGAGATCTCCCGGCTACCTTTGTGATGGACAAATTGAATGCCGGCACTCTTTGCGGCATCGTCGAATTGAACAATGACGGGCGACGCCAACAGCATGGCGGCGAGGAGTGCTATGGCTCGCATATTATTGGGGGGGCTTTGCGCTTTGTTGGGGCTCGGGGATTCCGCCCGAAACCTGCTTCTTGATCTCGTCTTTATTCTGCTGCGATCTTTGCGCTGTTTCCTTATACGTCTGGAAAGCGCGATCCGCTTCGGCCTTGCGTCCGGCGTGCCGGTATGCCGTAGCGAGCTGGAAATGAACCGCCGGGTTATCGGGCTGCAGGCGTGCCGCGGTCTCGAGCGGCGCGATGGCTTGCTCGGGCTTGTCCGCGCCCAGATAGGAGCGTCCGAGTGAGAAATAGGCGTCGGAAAAGCTGACGTCGAGCTTGGTCGCCTTGGAACAATGCTCGATCGCTTCAGGCCACTGCTCGGCTTGGCGAGCCAGCTCTCCCAGAACAAATTCCGCGCCTGCATTGTTAGGGTCGATCTTGAGCTCTTCCTCGAACTCAGTTTTCGCGGCTGCTTTGTTTGTTTCTGGGGCGTCGTTTTCAGAAAGTAAGAGACGGCCAATGCGGTAGTGGATGCCGGGCGTACCGGGGTTCTTCGCGAGAACGACGCGGTACTCTTCGGCAGCTTCTTTCCACTTGCCCATGGTCTCCAGAGCTTCGGCGTTGAGCTCATGGACTTGCGGCGAGCCGGGAGCGGTGGCGAGCAGTTCGTTCGAGGCGCGAATAGAAAGATCGGAGAAGACGTGGGAGGAGAGATAAAGGATGGCCGGGTCGTGCGGAAACTCGCGATTCAAAAACGCCAAGAAGGATACGGCTGCGCCGGCGTCGTTGAGGGTCATGCCGCAGCGCACGCCGGCGCCGCCGATGCGGCGTTTGAGATTGGGGTCGGTGACCTGGCCGAGAATCCTTTTTAACTGAGGGAGCGCTTCCTGGCATCGTCCGGTCTCGGCGAGGGAGACGATGTGCTCCGGAGAGGCGGGCGGCTTTTTCGGTGCCTGCGCTAGAAGGGAGGCGCATAGCAGGGAAACGGCTATGAACGCCGCGGAAAACTTCACCATGATTTCTAGGCTAACAGTACACGGGGGATGCAATCCCTGGCGGCGCCCGCCTGCTGCTTCACATGCAGGAGGTCGCAGGTTCGAGCCCTGTTGCGCTAAAGTTCTCCGCACCTGCGTTCCCGAACCAGGCGCTGAGGCGAAGGACGCCGCCGTCGCAGGGGCGCGCGGCCGTCACGCTCAGCTAAACTTTCACAACAAAGCGCTTGACGTGTACGGTATAACCGTACATACTGGAATTATGAAGGGATGGCATGCAGCTTGTCCGCTTTCGCCATAAAGGGCTAAGGCAGCTTCACGAAGACGGGAACGCCAAGGGGGTGCCGCCCGCGATGGCCGACAAGCTGCGCAAGCTTCTGTTCGCCCTCGAAACCGCCGAGACACTGGAGCAGCTCGGCCGGTTTCCGGGCTGGAAGCTGCATCCGCTTAAAGGCGACCTGAAAGGATTATGGAGCCTGACTGTCACCGGAAACTGGCGGTTGATTTTCCGCTACGACGAACAGACGAACACCGCCAGCGATATTGACTTGATCGACTACCATTAGGAGGCTCGCAATGCCCATGAAGAATCCGCCCCATCCGGGCGACCTGATCAAAACCGAGATCGTCGAGGCCCTCGGCCTCAACGTGTCGAAGGCGGCGGAGATTTTGAAAGTGCGCCGCGCCACGCTCTCCGATCTTCTGCACGGCAAGGCCGCGCTGACGCCGGAAATGGCCCTGCGCATCGAAAAGGCGTTCGGCCCGGACATGGACCACCTTCTCCGCATGCAGCTCGCCTACGACGTGGCGAAAACGCGGGAGCACGCGCGGGACATCTCGATCAAGCGGTACGTCCCGGCCTGAAAGCAGGCTGAAAAAGCCGCTGCGGTCAGATCTCTTCCGCCCGGGTTCTCGAGCACGTCTTTCCAGCGGAAAGTCATGGTTGCCCGCGTATCCTAATCGGAAACAGTACGGTACCGAATTCATCCCCTCTGCTTCTAACGAGGGTCCAAGTGCTCCCGGAAGCCGGCGGTTGGATCGAGGTGCTGAACCGTTGCGACATGGATCGATATGCGACCAGGTTAATGGTGCTGCTCATCGATTTTGACGGGAAGGAGCATCGGCTGAACGACGCCCAAGGAAATTTGGTGCTAAGCACACCCCCCGAGTCGGAAGCCGCCGCCGTTCTTGCCGATCGAGTCTTCCGTTCACTTGGGCTCGATGTGGACGGTCTGCTCCATTCCGATCCGGCGCTCGCGAAATTCTCCAGCAGAGTGCAGGCCGTGGTCGACGTGAGCGGTCCCAGCGATTTCACCGTGGAACACGATCCTGACGGCGGCGCATTCCTGACGAATTTTCTTGGAGCCAGCTATTCCACACATCCGGAAATCTGGCAATCCGCGAGTGCCCGTGTCGTTTATCAAGGTCAACCACGTTCACACATTTCAGACCTCGGAAGCCCTCGGCCAGTTAGCGCTCGAGACACGGGCATTTTTCAATCGCTACCATGTTGCGGAGTGAGCCGAATCGCTCAACCGTAAACACTCTGGCATGCGCAGCCGATATGTATGATGGAAGAGAGGTCGAATGAGAATTCCCGCATCGCTGAAGTCCGAAATCGGCTATTATCGGAAACTCCTCGACGCCGGCTTGGACGCCGCTATCGTGGTTCGAGACGGTTCAATCGCGCCGGAGTTGACCAACGCCGCGCGTAACGCCTGGGCCCCTGCCCTCGTTGGTGCCGCCATCGGCTTTGTTGGTTTACGTCTCGTACGCAAGAACAAGTCCGGACGGGATGCGCTGGTGGCCGGCCTCCTCGGAGCTGCGGTTGGCTTCGGTGGTGGTGTTGGTTTGGGCCTCCGGGGCGTCACTGGCAAGATGCTGAGCGGCGCCGCCAAGAATCTGGGCAACGTTCGCGACGCGCGATGGCTCGAGAAAAACCCTATCACCTACGCTTAAATCTTTAGCAATCGCTCCGCGTTCCCGTGCGTGATCTTCTCGAAGTCCGCCGGCGATAACGACAGCTTATCGAGAAACTCCCGCCCATCCTCATTTGAGCTGTACGGATAATCCACGGAAAACATAATGCGGTCCGCCCCAATCACCTCCAGGGTTAGGTACATCGGCGGAGCGGTGAAGATACCGCTCGTCGTGATGTGCACGTTGCTTTGGAAGTAGTCCGCCACCGGCCGCTTCAAGCCTTTCGAAAACGGCGTCACCACTTCGTTGATACGGGCCAGAAAAAACGGAATCATTTCGCCCATATGCCCGATGATGATCTGCAGCTTCGGGAAACGATCGAAGACGCCGGTCGCGATCAGTCGAATCGTATGCAGGCCTTGTTCGGCATGCCAACCCCACCCGGCAATCGAGAGAATTCGGGAGAGCCCCGGCTCCAATCCTGAGAAGTACGCCTTATGCACTGGCTCCGGCGGCGGCGCGGGATGCAGGTATAGCGGGACGTCAAGTGCTTCCGCGCGTTCCAGAATTGGTGTAAAGAACGGGTCGTCGAGAAAACGTCCCTGCGTCACGCCATTGATCAAAGCGCCTTTGAACTTGAGCTGCGTGACCGTGCGCTCCAACTCTTGAGCCGCCGCCGATGGATCCGCGACCGGCAATGTCGCGAACCCCGCGAATCGCTTCGGATAGCGTGCGATCGCGTCGGCGACTTCATCGTTCACGGCCTGCGTCAATGGAATCGCCCGGGCCGGCTGCAGAATCTCAGGCGATGGATGGGTGTGGGAGAGAACCTGTAAATCGATCCCGGCTGCATCCATGTCGGCGATTCGCTGTTCGCCCAAATCGGTCAGCCGCGACGCGCGCTGCTGCGCAAACTGCTCACCGGCGGAGTTCATCGAGCGGAAGTAGTTCCCGGCTTCTCCAATCTCCGCATCCACCTTCTTGCTTCGATAATGCTCTTCCAGAGTGATTAGCCTCATGTCCCTTCAGCGTAACCCGGCGCGATTATGGCGCAGATTTTCGGTGAAGCGCCCTCCACAATATGACTGGGCCGAAGGCTACGAATTGAACGATGAGCCGGGGCATTGCCGCCAGATCTTGCAGCAGCGTTTTGCCCTCTGTTCCCACCACCAGTACGCCGCGCCGCATTACAAAAAGGTTGAACAACGCCGAGAGAATGGTGAACGCGATGGAAACGCCGACGCTGGTCTTTAACCGTGCGGTGCCCCGTAGGAAGTGCACCGTGAACTCCACCAGGTGGCTAATAATCGGGAGCACCACGGAAATTGACAGTGCCGCCGCCCAGGGAGGTTCGCATCTCCGCAACGCCTGCGTCAGGGATCCGACGCCTCCCGAGAATAGAATGCGGTAGCCAAACTCCGTCGCCACGGCGCCAAGCGCTGCGTCGAGACCCGCGGAAAGATTGGTCGAAAAGAAAATGGTTGCACGCAGGATCACGCTGGTAACACCCGATTTCCAGTTCCAGCGGCGCACCAGGTACTGGTAAGGGTGACAGGCGATGTCGATCCACACAGCTTGAAGACCCAAACCTCCCGTGTGCTCTGTGAGCTCCGGCATGAAGTCCCTGTCTAAAGCCTCTGTTTTAGATGGATTCCTCTAACAGGTTAGTTGGGAAATGTTTCAACTGAATGAGACGACGCTGGCCCGGCCGTTTTTACAGCGCGAGCACTTGTTCGATCGACTCGCCTTCGAGCAGCCGCTCCGAATGGCCGCCCGCGCCGATACGTACAATCGCACGGCCATCGGAGTAGACCAGGGTTCCGTCCTCCGCCAGATCGAAAGTCAGCACATTCTTAGCGATCGTCTCTGTGTGCCCGCCGGGCTGGCGCCGCACCAGTTCCCAGGAGGACGGAACCAGCGCCTGTTTGTCATCGTCCGATGTCTGAACCATCTGCGCCCGCGCAAGATTTCCGTGAATAAAGAGTTGCCGTGGATCGAGCCGCCGCTGCACGGCTCCCTTAGTTGTCACCAGCGGCTTTCCTGTGTACATCATCGAGAAAATGTTGAAGTATTGGAAAATCGCGAGAGCCATTCGGAAGGGAAACAGAGCCGCATCCATCAAGGAACGCAGCAGGCTCACGTCGGGAATGCCGGACTCGTACGGCTTCCGGATATAGTAAAGCGTGCCGTCCGCGCTCTGACGCGGTTGGAGCAGGTCGCGGCCTGTTTCCGAGGCAATCTCCTCCAGGTCGCCGGATTCCAGATCCAATTGCTGAATGCTGCACGGCCCCAAACCCACAAAACGTCCGGCCGCGTCCCGACCCACGCCCGCGCTTTGAAACACGATCCGTCTTCCGCCCGGAACCCAATGTGGAACCTGGTCGAACGAATCGCCTTCGGTGACTTCCGAAAAGTCCGTTCCATGCACCGGAACCACTGCGATATTGGACCGCATACTATCTTTATGGAACGCGGTCGCGGCAAGCTTCGCTCCGTCGGGATGGAGCGCAGTGTGACGAATGCAGAAATCCGCCGTGTGAAAAAGGCGCGTTTCCCGGCCGGACCCATCCAGGAGAAAAATTCCGCTGACCGCGTCCGTCTCCATGGAATAGAGCAGAGAGCCCTCCGGACCGGCTGTCAACCCCGTAAGGAGCACGGGTACATCGTTCCGAGCGTTCGTCTGCGGCCCCCAAACGCCGCCCATGAACATCGCGCCGCGCCCTTGCGTCTTCCACGCATGCCGCCGCTCGATCGAGGCTGTCCGCTCCCGCACGGTGCGTTCGAACTCGCTCTCGATGATCTGCGTGACGTCATTTTTTCGGACGTGTAGCTTGCGATTGGACAAAAAAGCGACCGCTGGTTGGGGCATCTATCATATTGTTCGGCTGTTCGCGGCCAATTCCCCTTAAGGGAAATAGCTGAGCCGAAGGCCTAACTCGGCGTGGTCGCTCCTTATGTATCCCAAAGTGGTGAATCGTCGCGGCCACCCGTGCATGTAACTGTTGTGCAATTGAGAAGGCTGTCAGACTACCCGACCCGAGGCTCCCCATTCAGATCCGGACCATCGGGGACCAGATCCGAAATCAGCGGCTACTACGAGGGCTGACTCAGACTGAAGGAACGACGTGACCGAAGACGGGAAGCGAAGGGAGGGCGCGCCCTTGTTAGTTTCCCAATGCCCAACGCTGTCTCTGTAACGCCAATTGTTTCAGCGCAAATGAATGAACCGGAACACTCCCTTTCGCCGTGACGATGCAGCTTCTGCCGCTGCCCGTCCGCTATCGGTTCCGGATTATCCGTGGCTTGCGTTCAGCCTCTTTGACGTGACCCTCTCAGCACCGGGGCGATTTGACTCGATCCGTGTCGACCCACCATATCTTAAGGGGTGCTTCGACTAAGTTCACGAAGCACCAAGCCTGCCGCTAACGTGAGCGCTCCCATTAATCCGAGCAAGGGGAGTTCACTCGCAGTCGCAGGCAACTCCTTGGCTGGCGTCGGGTCGTTCGAAACCAGCGCGACCAGCACGCGTTCGGGCACGGGTGGTGGGGGTGGAGGGTCCGCGGGGGCGACAACCAGAAAAACTTGAGCGACCTCGACTTCGTCTCCCGACGGCTCCTCCGCCGAAATCTTCGCATTTTTCATCTCGTCAACCTTCGGCGAGTTCTGGTCCTGGTTTGTAGTGGTGGTGTTCGATGCGAGCTGAGTCGGCATGGATGGCACGTTCTGCTGGCTCTGGCTAGCCAATTGCACAGCTCTCTGCTTAGGGTAGACAAACTCATTGCCATAATTGTCGCCGGGGTAGAACCATGCCTTGATCGCTTCGGGCGAACCGGCAGCGCGCTCTTCGAAGGTGAGCAGCGGCTTTTCCGCCGGTTTCATCCGGTAGTCGGGTATGGTGAGAAAGGTTCCAATCAGTCGAGTCTGGTCTTTGTTGAACACCTGCACGATGTTGCGATCCGAAGAGCTGTTCAAGAGCTTGAACACATAGCGGCCCGGCGTCAGCACTTGTCCGGGAACCTCCACTGGCGCGTTAAAAGTGAAGATAGTTTTCTTGTCCCATTCGTCGGCCTGGACCTTCGGCAGAAGAGCCGTCACGCAGAGCCACATCGGAATGATGAATCGGAATCTGATCATTTAAAGTCTCCTTTCGGTTCGGTGTCGCGCGAATCCAATCGCACGGCAGGGGCCATTCATGAGAGCCTTTAATCTGAAGTTTATGGGCGTGTGACCTGATACAGCGTCGATTGGTGGACCGCTGTGTTCAACCGGACGACGTCCGTTTATGGCACAGTCGGCTGCAGTGCAGAACGAATTGCACCTAGCAGCGCGTCTTCACTGAAGGGTTTGCTCAAGACCGCCCTGGCGCCGTCCCGCAGCGCCCGGGCGCGCGCCTCGTCATCTGCATGACCAGTCACAAAGATGATAGGAGTCCCGTAATTCATCGCGCGAATCTTGCGCTGAAGATCCAAACCGCTTAAACCAGGCATCCTGACGTCGAGCACCATACAGTCCGTCGCATCCAGGCTGCCCGAATTCAGGAAAGCTTCGGCGGAAGGAAAAACTGCACAATAGTATCCGGCCGAGCGGACCAGGCTATCCAGGGCATCGCGAACGGATTCATCGTCATCGACGACCCCAATAAGGGAGACCGTCGGCTCACGCTTGCTTGAGACGTGTAAGTCACCCATACATAAGAAATATAAACCGCGAGCGGGTGAGGCTTTCAATAATACTTTGGTATATATTACTAACCCTTAGCATTTAGGCTTCACCTCAAGCTTTTCCACCATTCGAACGAGTTGGGCGACGGATCCGGCTTTCATCCTCTGCATGGGATGACCGCTCTGCAATTCGACAGTCACTTCGCTCGTACCCAGCTCCGCCGCAATCTGTTTATTCAAAAGACCCCGGACGACGACGTGTTGCATCACCTCACGCTCCCGCGGCGTCAGTGAGCGAAGCCGCTCGCGCAACTCAATCACTCTGGCCCGTTGTTCCCTTGACGCCCGATCGCGCTCGACGGCCTGCTGATTGGCATCGAGCAGATCCTGGTCGCGAAAGGTTTGGGCAGAAACTCGATGGCGCCGGCTTTCATGGCTCTCACCGTCATTGGAATATCGCCATGGGCGGTAATCAAGATGATCGGAACATGGACATCGCCCTGCGTCAACTGTCGCTGCAGGTCCAATCCGCTGAGCCCTGGCAGCCGCACCATCGAGCACCAGGCAACTGGGGACGCCGGGACGCTTGCTATTCAGAAATCATCTGCCGACGCAAATGTTTGAACGGCCAACCCGACCGAGCGGACGAGGCTATCGAGCGCCTCCCGTGCGGCTGAGTCGTCGTCGACGACGTAAACGACCGGTTTGGTTTCCGCGATGTTGGGTTCGATCAGCGAACCGGAAGAGAGAATTGGAAGGTCGCGCCAAGTCCCGTCTTAGGAGCCGCCCACAGCCGGCCGCCGTGCGCTTCGACAATGGAACGGCTGATCGATAGTCCCATGCCCATTCCGGCCGGCTTGGTGGTAAAGAATGGAGTGAAAAGTTCGTCGATTTGTCCAGGGTCAATTCCGATTCCTGAGTCCTGCACTCCGACAACAATCTGGTCTTCTCCTTCGCTTTGCGATTTAACCAGCAGTTCCCGTGGCCCATTCGCTCTTCCGCTGATGGCTTCCATGCCGTTGATAACCAGGTTGAGGATCACCTGCTGCAGCCGGACCGAATCACCCGTGATGAGTGGGAGTCCGGAAGCCAGTTCCGTTCGCAGCGCAACGCCGTTTTTGACCAGCTGGTGGCGTGTTAGCGTCAGGACTTCCTCGATCAGATCGTTGATGTTGAGTGTTGATGTTTGGGAAGGACCCTTCCTGACGAGGCCACGTATCCTCCCAATAACGTCGGCTGCGCGATTCGCATCTTTGATCATCCGGCGAGCGTTGGTCCGCGCCTCGTCCAGATTTGGCTGGAGTCGGTTGAGCCATCGCAGACACGCATCGCCGTTGGCGACTATGGCGGCGAGCGGCTGATTGACTTCATGAGCAATTGAGGCCGCAAGCTCTCCCATCGTCGTCACGCGAGCCATATGAGCCAACTGGACCTGTGCGTCCTGCAACTTCTCCTCGGACCGCTTGCGCTCGGTTATGTCACGACAAATGGTGGCCAATGCTAGACGGCATCCAGTTGCTTCCTCGGTGATAAAGAATATGTGCTGCCACATGGGAATGGTTGCGCCGGTCTTGAAATGTCTAAAATACGTCTCGCCCTCCCACCGGCCGTCCCTGAAAACGATGGGCAGCATATCATTCTCGAATCTCGCCAACTCCTGCTCCGCGAGGTATTGGGAAATCTTGGTTTCATGAACTTCTTCGTGGCCCGCCAGGCCCACCAAAGTTTTTCCCGTCGAATTGACGAAAAGAGCTTCGCCTTGAAGCGAGGCTATCCCGATAAAGTCCGTACTGTTTTCCACCAGAGAGGCGAACTTCCGGGTCTCTTCCTCGGCGCGTTTGCGCTCGCTTATGTCCTCGGCCACGTTCATGACAAACTGGGGTGCTCCGGATACCCCTGGAATCACTGACAGGTGGATGTTCGCCCAAATCGCCCCACCATCTTTGCGGTGATAACGCTTCTCCAAATCAGCGGACTGCCACTGCCCACCCACAAGATCGACGAAAATCTTCCAGCTGTCGTCTCGATCATCTTGATGGGTGAGATCCATGAACGAGAATTGCCGCAGTTCCTGCTCTGAGTAACCCACGATCTTCTGAAAGGCGGGATTCACTGCTTGTATGCGACCACTCAGATCGTACAGGACGATGCCCATCGCCGAGCGGTCGAACAGCGCACGCCACCGCGCCTCGCTTGCGCGTACAGCTTCCACGGCGCGCTTCTGTTCGGTGACATCCGTGTTGATCTGAAGCATTGCGACTGGCTTGCCGCAGTCATCGGTTTGTAGAGCCCAGCGGCTTGCCACCACGATTCTTCTGCCGTCGCGGCGGGTCTGAATGAGTTCCCCCTCCCATCGGCCTTCTCGAACGACCTCCATTTTGAGGCTCTCAATTCCGCAGGGGTCGACAGAATCCAGAAGTGCCAGCACCTCCTTGCCGAGCGCCTCCTGCCGTTGCCATCCGTAGGTCTCCTCCGCGCCTGAGTTCCAGTAGGTAATGTCGTCATTCATCCCGCGCACGATGATCGCGTCATGGGCTAGTTCCAGCAGGCTCGCCTGCTTCCGTAGAGCGTCTTCCGCGCGTTCCCGCTCCTTGATCTCCGCTCGCAGTTTTTCATTCGCGTACGCCAGTTCAGCAGTGCGCTGTTGCACTCTGATTTCAAGTTCGTCGCGCGCTCGTTGCAGGGCTTCCTGTATTGCAATCCGTTCCTGGATTTGTCTCTCGAGTTCCAGGTTTACGTGCCGTAATTGCGCCGGGCTGGGAATGGCTAAAGCGCGCGGGAGCAGGGGCACCAACAACATCGCCGTTGCCTGGGGCGCCTATGCCGTGATGGCGTCGATGACCGGCGCGGTCCACCGTGGCGCTTTATGCATCAATTTTCGCAGACCGATCTTGGCGTCCGGAGGAAGGTTAGCGCGAAGTTGCCGGACAACGGTATCCGAGACTTGATCTTTACCAACAGCGCGCAGGGCTTGAAGCGCAACTCCAGCTTTTGTGCCCGCACCCAGCAGCGCACGCGGCCCGGCGTGCTTGAGATAGACGACCTGATTGCCAACCTTGATCTTTCGTGAACTGCCGTCCGTCAGGTATAGGAGTTTGGCCGGCACCTGCGACGAAAGCCCCAACACGTTGGCGGCACGCGCCGGCGAGATCTGAATTCGGTGGCCCGCCTGCTCTGCGGCGGCTGTGGCCACTGCGTCCGCGTTCGGTGAGAGCGGACCCAGCACGGGGTGGATCTTCGGCACGTCGTAAAGCCCGCGCGCCAGACGACGAACGCGGCCGTCCTTGGCCAGACGGCTGAGTGCCTGATCGATTGCCGCGCGGTCGCCGAGATCACCTAAGTGCCTGGCAGAGAACACCCAACCGGCTCGATGCCGCTTGGTTCGCGTGAGAATCTTGTTCGCAATCGTCTCCATATCCGTCAGAAAAAGCATATCATACTTCTGACAGACGGTGCCTGCTCGCAGGTTTTCGTTGAGCGTCTGGCCACCCACGCATGCAGCCGCTAATCGCAGTTCGAATCCTACGCGGTCATCAACGTTGAAATGTGGAAACTGGTTAACAGCTTTCGTTTGTTGACGGCCCCGTTCAACACGGCCCCCAGCGGTCGAGAAGTGCGGAATCGACGCGGAACGGCCGATTTTCTCCGTGTTCGTGCTGTGAGTTTCAGTTTCGTAGCATGATCGGGAGCATGACGCTGTCAACCGCATAAATCGGATTTATACGGAGGCCACCGCGCATTCAACCGTTTTCGCCGATTTTTGCCCTTTCTTGGGCTCCGGTACGATTTCTGCGTAGGGGCATAGGTGTCGATGTTTCAGTAACTTACGAGCAGGGCCAAATTTGTTGACGGTCCCGTCCAACGTGCTCCCCAGGCAGGATTCCAAATTCGATTCACGCCGATCATTTTTGCTATGAATCGTGATTGGAATCAGCCGTCACGACCTGCTTTTCCCCCTGCCCATCTTCGAAGAATTTGAATTGGACTCGATCCCAATGAAGTGGCAGCTCCAGCCGGACCTTAGCGTTTCTTCCAGATCCGGAAGCCCCATGCATCGAGTGACACCACCGGCAGGGCAGCGGCGGAAACGGCCCTTCCCATCTGCGGTGTGACATCCTCAAATTGCCCACTCGCCTCGATGGTTCCGAAAAACGGTCGGTTCGAACAGTTGACTGTCACCAGAAATTCTTCACCCTCACCGCGCCGGAAGAAAGTCAGCACCCGGTTCGGATCCGAGTTGTCCACCCACTCCGTCGCGCCCTGCTGCAACGCGGAATGCGCCCGCCGAAGCGCGATCATCTGCGTGTAGAACTTGAGGAACTCGGGACGACGCTCTTCGATCTGCCAGAATACCGGAAGTTTTTCAAACAGAGCTGGAGCTCCCGATTCGGTTGTATCTCCCACTTCCATGCCGTTGTAGAGTAACGGCACGCCATCCAGAGTAAAAACCAGGGCCGAAGCGGCAATTGCGCCGCGTTCTCCGAATCGCGCGATGGCTCGCTTCTCGTCGTGATTATCGGAGAAGCGCATCTCCATGGCGCCCTTTGGATACTGCTCGCGAGTCTGTTGCCACGAATCCTTCAATGCCGATGCGGGCGCCCCGTTCTCGAGAACGTCGGTGAGCGCGCTATGAAAGGGCCACGCATAATCGAGATCGAAGGCCTTCTCCAATAATCCAGGCTCATGCGCCTCCGCGATCATGATGATCTCCGGCTTGATCTTCTCCAGCTCACGGCGCGCTTCGTCCCAGAAATCAACCGGCACCATAAAGGCGACATCGCACCGGAAACCATCAAGGTCGAAATCTCTAAGCCAATACTTCAACAACTCCAGCATGTATTTCCGAAGTTCGGGACTTTTATAATCCAGGCCCGCGACATCGGACCAATCGGCGACCGGTGAAATGACATGCCCCTCGGCGTCGTGCTTGTAGTATTCGGCATGCTTCATCAGAACGCTGTCCCAAGCGGTGTGGTTCGCAACGATGTCGATAATGATCTTGAACCCTTGTGCATGCGCCGCTTGTACCAGGTGCTTCAGATCCGTAGCCGTACCGTATTCGGGAGTGATCGCGTAGTAATCGCGAACCGCATAAGGACTGCCTAAAGTCCCCTTCTTCTTCAATTGCCCGACCGGATGAATCGGCATGAGCCACAGGACTGTGACTCCGAGCTTCTTGAGCCGCGGAAGCTGCGCCTCGACTCCGCGAAAATCCCCGGTGGCCGAGAAGTCTCTAGGAAAAATCTCGTAATGACGGCCGATTTCACCCAATCGGCTTTCTGAGCCCAACTGAGCGACGCGACGAGCAGGGCCGACAGGAAGAGTCTGCGCATAACTCAAGTGTAAGCGTCGGCGATATCGCCGTCGGACCGTAACGCCCTCCGGCGAAACGGAATGAAATGGCTTCGGAGAGCCTGCCGCAAGCAACAGCGACGATGCGGCGTTTGATAACAAACAAGTCCAAAACAGCAGAATTCACCAGAACTCACCGTGAACTCATGTCCGCGGATGCGCCCCGGGTAACTTGGTTCAGTGGGCCGGATTTCGCTGAGCCCGCCATCTATGACCAAGCAGGAATTCGAACAAAGAGCAGCAGAAATGCAGGCACGAAATCTAGCCGCGCGGAGTCACGCGCTCTCATCAGGTTTCCTTGCGCCTGGGCGTGATTTGCCGATTTCAGGGCACTGCTCGCGCTGTTAGGGTCCGTGCGCGCTCGAATGCTAAGCCCCTCCCGTTTCAAATTCGCCGTGCAGCGTACATAGAAGAATGGCGCCGGAAACTCTAAGACGGCGGCGATCCTGGCTATCGTTAGCTGCCATGTGGCCGCTTAAAACTGATACAGTACGTCGCATGCATGTCTCCGCTCTATTAGCAATTGATTCGGAGTACACTTGGTGGATTCCATGGGTTCTCGGCATTGCCGTCGGGTGCTTTTTCTGGTTTTATGTGCGGCCAAGAAGGCGGCGGAAATGATGACTCAGACTGAAGTGGTTCATGCCGCCGCTCGTCAGGGGGTTCCGAAACGAAAAGCGGAATTCACTGTCACGATCATGCAATGCGAACCGAGCGCCGGATAGGCGAGGAGGACCGACAGCGAATTCAACTTTTTCTGCTCTCCGAGCGCACAACTCCACCAGTTTGCTGCATTCCGCGCGAGTTGCCGGGAGCTGAATGTACCAGCCGCCATAGAGCGTTCTCGTTCCGGAAACGGGGCTCACATCTGGATCTTCTTCGAGCGGACAGTTCCCGCGGCCATCGCTACCGCCCGATCCGGCACTGAAAGTGGTTAGAAGAGTCGCAACTATGGAGACCGATCGAGATGGATTGATCCCTTCTTCTTCAATTGCCCGACCGGATGAATCGGCATGAGCCACAGGACCGTGACTCCGACTTGGGAGTTTGCACGCAACCAATGTGATCCCGATATCTGGTTTCACGCGGCCGATTCGCCGGAAACCGCGGAGGAAGAGTTCAAGCCGGGATGCCGCGTCGAGTTCTCCATCTTTCGCACGCTGGGCACTGCTCGCGCTGTTAGGGTCCGTGTGCTGCCGGACGGCACAAGTGCTCCTTGCTGGTGCCAAACAGAAGTAACGTCCGTCTAATAGGTCGCAAGCGACACGCGCAGCACAACCGGCTCGGCGCCAAAATTGAGACCCCAATCCGTCTCGTCGCCGTTCCAGATGCGCAAAAACTTGAAGACCCCGTTTTCGAAAGTTCCCTCTTCCACACGCAGGAATTGGCGATGCTTATCGGGATCGGCCGGGCGAAAATCGATGCGGGAGAAATATCCGGTCACCAGAAACTGGTTGTCTTTAAGCTGGCCAACCAGCACGCGCCCAATCGGCTCCGGATTGCCCACCGCGCGATTATTGCGAGTGGCTCCGTACCACACCACAGCGTGCCAAGCGCCGAAGGGCAGCGTCTCGGTGACCTTCAGCTCCTCTTCTGCCACCGCCTTCAGTTTGCCTTCGAAATTAAGACGCGCGATCTCGCGCTGCATGGGGCCGATCAACCGGTAGTTCATCGCCCACGGCTTCAGGAATTCCTCGCGATCTTCTGTTGTCTCCTCCGCGCTGCCGGTTCGCGTATAATCCATTCCGAACGGCGAATAACCGATGGCTTGAAGACCGAGCGCTGAGAAAAAGAAACGCGCATTGGCCGCGGGGCCACCGGTCTCGGGCACGAACAGAGGATTATCGTCGCGATGATAAAGCTCCAGCACCTTCAAATACGCTGCGGGATCGTTCTGATAAATGTCCGGTGCGAGAACATCCAACGCTGGAGCCGCGACTTTCCAGATGGCGAGCACATTATCCGTCGGGCCGCCGCTCTCGTAGCTTCCGGGAGCGCCCGGTTTCAGCGGATCGCGCAACGCCGCGTTCGCATATAGAGGCAGCGGATAGACGGCCTTGCCGGCGGCCGCCACTTGTCCAACATATTTCGCTACGGACCAGGCGTGGAAATTGACTTCCGCTTCGCCACCGAAGGTTTCCTGCCAGTTCATGGATGGCGACACAACCTTCACCTGCATGGCGCGGAGAACCTCCGGCGGCACTGGCGCTTCGAACAGTTTCTGCGCGGCGGGAGAATAATCGCGCAGGCTGCCCCACGTGCCGGCCTCGTTCTCAACTTGCACCATGATTACGGTGCGCTCAGGATCGGCGGTCTTAAGATGCCGCATGAACGCAGTGAAGGCGCTCTTATCGGCATCGAGCGACGCAGCCGCATACGGTGACGGCGAGTCCACCGCGTGGCCGCTCTTGTCTAACATGTGCGGGTAGCGAATTGGATCAAGCTTCATCCATTCCGGCATGTAATGCTGGCTTCCGTTTTTCCACGTTCCGAACCATAGCAACACCAGGCGCACGCGATGCTGGCGAGCTTCTTTCAGAAGCATGTCGACCATCGTGTAATCGAACTGCCCGGGCCGCGGTTCGAACTGTTCCCAATAGATCGGAATCTCGACGGTGTTGACGTTGAGGTATTCCACGGCTGGCCAGACCTTCGGAAACATCGCCGGCCAAGTGCTCGAATTGTGGACCTGCGCACCTAACATCAGAAACGGAGCGTCGTCCACGAAAAGGGCGAGGCGGCCGTCCTTTTTGACGATGCGAGGGAGCGGGCGCTCCGTCACCTGGGCTTGAAGAGCAACTACCAGGCTCGCGGCGGCAAACGCAGCCACAGCGGCAGAAATCATTTTCATGTCGATTAATAGTAGACCGCAGCCGAGCCTGCGTCCACCCTGTCGCTATTTGTGATATTCGTAGATTTCCATTGAGACGCGGGCACACACAGCTTCGTGGTGGAGCCCGGCGCCGTCAGCAAAGAAAATTGAGGTGAGAGAAAAATGAAAGCGAATGTTCGCATTTGCGTGGCCCTGTTTGCGCTGCACTGCTACGCGCAGCCGGACTCGGGCACACCGCGCTTGCAGAAACAAGGCTCCGCCACGCAGTTGATCGTAGATGGGAAGCCGTTCCTCGCGCTGACGGGCGAACTCGGAAACAACACCGCTACGAGTCTCGAAAACATGCAGCCTGTATGGCCCAAACTCGTTGCGGGCAATCTCAATTGCGCGCTGGTGGCCCTCTCATGGGCGCAATTGGAGCCGGCCGAAGGCAGGTACGAATTTACGCTCGTCGACGGTCTCATTCAGGATGCGCGCCGCAACAATCTGAAAATCGTTTTCCTATGGTTCGGCAGTTGGAAGAACGGTTTGTCGAGCTATGCTCCATATTGGGTCAAGCAGGATTTCAAACGCTTCCCGCGGATTCGGCTCCAGGATGGCCGCGGCATGGAACTGCTCAGCACCTTCGGCGATGCCACGCGGGACGCCGATGCGCGCGCCTACGGGGCGCTGATGCGGCACATAAAGGATGTCGATAGCGGGCCGCACACGGTCCTGATGATGCAGGTGGAAAACGAGGTGGGTGTGTTGCGCGATTCGCGCGATAGATCCGCGGCCGCTAACGCCGCCTTCGACGGACCGGTGCCGAAAGAGTTGATGGATTATCTGCAGCGCCACAAAGACACGCTGAACGCTGAGTTGCGCGAGGTGTGGGCCGAGCATGGTTTCAAGACGTCGGGATCGTGGGAACAAGTATTCGGTCCGGGCAAGCCCGCCAACTTCGAGATGCCAATTCAAACGAAGAGTCCGCCGATGAGCGCCGAAGAGCACGAGACCAGTTGGCGCAAGCTGCACTGGCCGGCCGATGAAATCTTCATGGCGTGGAACTACGCGCGCTACGTAAACGCTGTCGCGGCCGAGGGCAAAAAAGAATACAACATCCCGATGTACGTGAACGCCTGGCTGCAGCAACCGAACCATGCGTGGCCGGGAACGTATCCGAGCGGCGGCCCGGTGCCCCAGGTTCACGATATCTGGAGAGCCGGCGCGCCTGCCATCGATATTCTCGCGCCGGATCTTTATGTCGAGTACTTCGACGAACTCTGCGCCCGGTTCACGCGCAACGGAAACCCATTGTTCATTCCGGAAACCAGCGCCAACGCAAACAATGTTCTTGCAGCGTTCGGAAAATTCAACGCGATCGGATTCTCGCCGTTCTTCATTGAACGGTCGGCGGCCGCGGACACCGATCTGGCCGCGTCGTATGCACTGGTTTCGCAATTAGCGCCTGCCATTGTCGCGCAGCAGGGCGTCGCGCAACAGGGGAAAGAAACAATCACCGCTGTGCGCATGCATCAGGGCGATGCTCCGCTGGACTTGAAGTTGGGGGACTACGCGCTGACTCTTACTTATGTCGGCGCGGGGCGTGTTCCGATCGCTCCCGATCCGTCGGCTGGCGTATCGTCTCGCGATCCGAAAGCGCCCGAAGTAGATGCCATCCTGATTGCGGCGGGTCCGAACGAGTTCTATTTCGGATCGGTTGGCGGCGCACTTCGTGTCGCTTTCGCGCCCACTACACCTGGCCCGCGGATTGTTGGGCTAGGAGACGTGCAGCAGGGCAAATTCGTCGATGGCCGCTGGCGCGTGGTCCGGCAATTGGGCGGCGATGACACCGGTCAGGGCGAGATTCTGGCGGTGCGCCCGAACGCGCCTCTGCGCGTGACGGTTTATCGTTACGAATAGGATCGCGTGCCAATGAATGAGTTTTGTTGTGCGTGGCCGTCTGCTGTCTGCACGGCCACGCCTCGCGGCGCCGATTCGCTAGAAAACCGAGGTATTGAATACGGGGGGAAAGCCCTTCTTTCTGATGGTTCCTAAAAAGGCGGGTGTTGCGCCTGAGTCGTCCCCAGTGCTACTTTCGCGCGCGATCTGATGCAGCCGATCCCGGTGCCGCGCCCAGAGCACTCGGCAAACACGAATCCCGAAGTGGTGGCAGAAGCGGTGAAGCTATGTCGTGAAGCGGGCGCGCGTGAAGTGATCGTGACAGATGCCACAATCAATGAACCAGGGCGCTGTTTCGATCGCAGCGGCATCGGCACAGCGGCGAGGAGCGCGGACGCCCGTTTGATTCTGCCCGAAAAAAGGCAGTTCATCGAAATCGATCTGGCGAGGCGCTAGACCGCAAGGCCGGTCCTCCAGTCTTTTCTGATTGCTGATAAAGTGATCAATATTCCGATCGCCAAGGATCATAGCCTCACTGGCGCGTCGTTAGGGATGAAGAACTGGTACGGCATACGGGAGGCCAGCGGCATCGGCTGCATCAACGTATCCATGAGAGCCTGGTGGATCTCGCGACCTTCGTGCGCCCCCCGCTCACGATCGTCGATGCGTATCGCGTCTTGATGCGCAACGGGCCCGGTGGTGGATACAGGGCCGGTGTTGCTGTGCGCAAGACCTCAATCGCAGGGACAGACCTAGTGCGCTCGATGCGTACGCCGCAAAGACGTACTGGAACCTCGATGCACGTACATTACGTTATCTGGACTTGGCTGAGTCGCGGGGTCTGGGTACCAAAGGTTTTCAAAGTCTCACGCAGGTCACCGTCAGACTCTAAACCTTCTGCCATGATAACGGAGGGATCTTGTGTCCGGTAAGTGCCGTGCACAGCCCTTCGAGAGCGCAGATCCGCCTAAGAGGCACGCGGGACGTGCGCATGGACGCGTCCGATTGACTCGATCTCGAAAAGGGTACATACTGCGGTTTCAGGCATGGATTGCATTATCCTGGCCGAAACGAGCTTCGCTCTGAAGCCCGGCTGGATTGGGACTTAACGGTCCTTAAGGCTCTCATACCTTATGTATGGAGGATCCATGCAGTCGGGACTTATCGATACTGAAGTACCCCCCTAAAGAACCAATTCCTCGTAGTGTCGCCTCCCGTGGGAGAGGCTTGACAATGTTGAGCATTCCCACGACGTGCCCTTTCTGTTCCTGCGGCTGCGGGTTTTTCCTGCTGGCGAGCAATGGAGAAGCGGCTGGTGTGACTCCAAGCGAGAAGCATCCGGTGGCACGCGGAAGACTCTGCGCCAGGGGATGGAACGCGCATGAGGCTCCTCTGTGGGGCAGCCGATTGTTGCACCCCATGATTCGCCGCAATGAAAACCTGGAAACGATTTCCTGGGATGCGGCGCTGGATCACGTGAGAGGGAGGCTGCGAAGCCTCATGGATGCCGGTAAGCCGATCGGCGTGCTTGGGTCCCCACGGGCGACCAACGAAGAGAACTACTTGGCTGGGCGTCTGGCAAGAGCCGGCTTGAAAACCAATCACGTCGATTTCTGTTATCAGTCGCTGTGTCGCCCTTTGCTGGCAGGCACGGAGGACGTCACCGGCGATTCCTTCCATTCCACGCGTTTGACGGACATCGAATCGAGCGACACGATCGTGCTCCTCGAAGGCGACCTGGCGAGTACACATCCTCGCGCGGCGTCGTTGGTGATGAAGGCCTTGGAACGTGGCGCTCGGTTGATTGTGATCGGGTGCGCACAAACGCAAATGGCCCGGTTAGCATCGAGCTTTTTGCAGACCGCGCCGGGTTGCGAAGGGAAAGTTCTCAACGGCCTGCTGGCAGCGCTACCCGATGCGGTATTGCGCACAGCGCCCGACTCGTTTCGTCGTGGTCTGCGCGGTGTGGATTCAACAGTCGAAATTCAGTGGGCGTCGCAGTGGATCGCAGCAGACCGCGTGGTCTTCCTAATGGGACCCACAGGCGGCAGCGCAGTCCAACTTCGCAGAGATGCCGCGGCCTTGGCTTCGCTGGCAGCGATTACGGGGCATCTTGGAAAGCCCGGCAGCGGGTTGTTGCAGTTGCTGGCGCGCAGCAACGTACGCGGGGCATGCGATATGGGATTGGCGCCGGATCGCTTACCCGGCTATGAGCCCATCGACTATCTTGCTGCCCGGAAGCGTGTCGAGAGGGTTTGGAGCAATCCCTTACCCGCGGATCCCGGATTTGATGCGGAGAATATGCTCGAATCCGTGAGCGGATTGATCGTGCTGGCGGACAATCCCGCGGCGGTGCTTCCGATGGGCGAACGAAGCCGTGCGGCCTTGGAGCATATCGAGTTCTTGGTCGTACTGGATGCGTTCGTCACGCCGGTGATGAATGCCGCTCACATCGCGCTTCCGATTGCAAGCTACGCGGAGACGGATGGGACCTTCACGAACATGGAGGGCCGGGTCCAGAGAGTACGGGCATCCGGGGCTCCGCCGGGTGAGGCAAGGATGGGCTGGAAAGTTCTGGCTGAGCTTTGCGCCCGGTTTGACGCCGGCAATTCTTGGAATTCCACCACGGAGGTGCTTGAAGAAATCGCGCAGGCAGCGCCGCGGTATGCCATGGCGCCACTAGAACTGGATGATGGATGGGGTTCATCGTTTGTGGAGGAGCCGGAGTGGGTGCCTTACGCTCTCGCGACCACCTCTACGGAAGCGTCGCTATCCGTGCAACGCCCTTACGTGCTGGCACGGGCCGGCGCGTTTGACTGGGGTGATGACCCCCTGATTTCGTTTTCTCCGACCTTGAGCCGTGATTACGAGTCCGAACGCAAACTGTTTCCGAACGGTCTTGTGGAAATGAATAGCGAGGACGCAAAAGCGCTCGGTGTGCGCGAGGGATGGCGGGTGAAGCTGAGATCCGTTCATGGAGACGCGATCGTTCCCATACGGCCGAGGTCGGACTTGCGCCCCGGAGCGTTGCTGGTGCCTTATGGGTGCCGCGATTGCGTCTCGAGCGTGCTGGCGGAAGAAGGAATCGCGGCAGTGAGTGTGGAGCGAGCCTGAGATGCAGCCATCTGTCCTCACCATTCGGAAGAAAGACGTAGCCAAGTGGCTGGCGAAGCTCCTGGAACAGGCAGAGGTAGTGGCTCCTGCTCTCGGTCCCTGTGGCGAGGTGTTTTTCACGAAGATCGAAACCCCCGGGCAGGTGCTGTGGGATTTCGAAAATCCTCTCTCGCCGCCGAAACAATTCGTGTTGCCGCAGACCGATCCTATTGTTCGGATCGAATGCAAGGAGGAGGGAACAGAGGTTGCTCCCGTTTACGATGAGACGCGACGAATTCTGTTCAACGTTCGCCCGTGCGACGCCAAAGGAATCATGTTCCTGACAAGAATGCACGAGATGGAACCGGCGGATGCATCCTACCTGCGCCGTGCCGCGAACCTCACAGTGATTACCCTGGCTTGCAACACGCCCTGCAAGGAAGGTTTTTGTGTTTGCAGCGACTCCGGTCCGTTCATGAGCGGTGGCTACGACGTTCAATTGACGGATGTCGGAGAGAAGCTCATGGCCGAGATGGCCACTGAGAAAGGTGAAGTGGCCATATCGTATGCGATGAACCTTTTCGGTCCTCCCACTGACCATGAGATCGAAACACGAAAGAACCTGGAGGCCGAGGCGAAACGACACTTCGGCGAGCAGACGTGCCATTTTGCATCGGCTATGAGGCGCTTATCCACGAATCGCGTGGACGACAAGTTGTGGGACGAAATGGGCGACTGGTGCCTGGAGTGCGGCGGGTGCAATTTCATTTGTCCCACCTGTTACTGCTTCAGCGTGAAGGATCGCGGCCACGGTGGGAAGTGGACACGCTGCCGTACGTGGGACTCGTGTCAATATGTGGCGTTCACGCTCGAAGCTTCGGGACATAACCCCCGCGCGGAACGTGGGGAGCGGATGAAGCGACGCTTCTTCCACAAAGTCAGCGCCCAATATTATGTCCGCGACGATATGGCGGGGTGTGTCGGATGCGGGCGGTGCATCAAAGTGTGTCTCGGCGCCACGAACATGCCGGCCGTTGTAGCAGCGATTCGAAAGGGGGCTTGGCATGAACCCTGACGCATGGCTTCCCCATATCGCGCGCATCGACGCGGTAAGAGACGAGACGCCGGACACCAAAACGTTTACGCTGCGCTTTCGCGAGTCCGAGGATTCACAAGCGTTCCGCTTCCATCCCGGCCAATTTGTGGAGTTGTCCGTCTTCGGCTACGGGGAAGCTCCGTTCTGCATCGCTTCAAGCCCGACGCGTCCCGGTTCATTTGAAACCACGGTCCGGCGCGCGGGGAAGCTGACGAATGCTTTATTTCACCTGGAGCCCGGCTCAGAAGTGGGAATACGCGGTCCATTTGGCAATGGTTTCGACGTGGAAGCCGCGCAGGGAAGGGACCTGTTGTTCGTGGCCGGGGGCATTGGGTTGCCTCCTCTCCGCAGCCTGATATGGAACGTCCTGGATGAACGAGATCGATTCCGCAAGGTGACGATTCTCTATGGCGCGCGATCGCCCGAGGATCTAGTTTATAAGGACGAACTAAAATCCTGGGAGACGGCGGCCGGTGTTGAACTCCACGTGACAGTGGACAATGCCCTGCCTGGCTGGCGCGGAAACGTTGGCGTCGTGCCCGTGCTGTTCACGAAGACGTCGCTGCGGCCGGAGAGCACGCTCGCTTACGTGTGCGGCCCCCCGCTCATGATCCGGTTTGTGGTCCAGGACCTCTTCTCGCGCGGATTCCGGGATGAATCGGTGATCTCGACATTGGAACGAATGATGCAGTGCGGGATCGGCAAATGCAACCACTGCGCCATCGGCCATCGTTATGTTTGCCGGGATGGCCCGGTTTTTAACTACAAGCAAATCCGGGAGCTTCTGGAGTGAGAAACGGCGGCAATACGAATCTCGAGGAACAACTCGCGGCCAGGATCGACGGCGATGTAGTGGTGGTCGGCATCGGCAATCCGCTGCGCGGCGACGACGCGGCGGGGAGTTCAGTCGCCCGGCGGATCAAAGCATTCGGCGTAAGCGTGATCGATGCCGAAGATGTTCCGGAGGATTATCTGCCGCGGATTGTGAATCGGCTGCCCGGCACCATCGTGCTGGTCGATAGCGTGGACATGCACTCGACGCCCGGTTCTGTTGCCCTTTTGGATTGGGACCAGATCGCCAGATACGGGCCGAGCACTCATCGCGTGCCCCTCACCCTGCTGATGAGCATACTGCGGCATGAGACCCACGCTCGCGTATTCGTCATCGGCATTCAGCCGGCCCATACGGGGTTTCTGCAACCGATGAGCGAAGCTGTCACGGCGAGCGTCGCGGATGTTGCCACGATATTAAACCGTGCTCTTAAGGTCAAACATGAGGTGCCAGCTTGATTCCTTCACTCGCCTTAGCAATGATCGCGCTGCCCGCGGCCGCGGCGCTGTTGTGTGCGTTTCTGAAGGAAAAGGCCCGGCCGGCAGCCCTGGCAAGCGCTCTTCTTCTTACGGGCGCGGTCGTATGGGTGGCCATTACGAGTTTCGGAACATCTCAAAAGAGCTATATGGGCACGCTCCCATGGCTGCACGGCATGATCGCCACCCCGGTTTTCGGTATTGCAATCGATCCGCTCGCGCTATTGATGTTGCTGGTGATCGTGCCGGTCGGATTGCTGACCGTTCTCTATTCGACATCCTATCTGACCGTGAAGAACCATGAGCACGCAGTCGGAAGCAAAGAGTATGGGCGCTATTACTTCTGGCTGTTGTTGTTCATCAGCAGCATGGTGGGGGTGGCGCTCTCACCCAACTTCCTTCAGCTCTTGTTTTTCTGGGAGCTGACTACGTTGTGTTCGTGGGCGCTGATTTCTTTTCACCAGGACGAGCGAAGCCTGCGCGCCGGATTCAAGGCGATGCTGATGACGCAAATCGGCGGCGCTTTTCTCATGGTGGTCACTCTGATCCTTTTTGCTCGAACGGGATCATTTGAGTTTTCAGCTCTCGCCGCGCTACCGCCCGGTTTGCGGAACTGGGTGTTCGTGTTCATTTTGATTGCGGCCTGGGCCAAGGCTGGTCAGGTTCCGATGCAAACCTGGCTCCCGGATGCGATGGAGGCTCCGACTCCCATCAGCGCCTACTTGCACGCCGCGGCCATGGTCAAAGCCGGAGTTTACCTGGTGGCCCGAGCCGTGAGCAGCGGATGGTCGATGTCGCCCGGACTGGCCGCGGTCATGGCCGGCATGGCCCTGCTCACGATTTTTGTAGCTCTCTCGTTCTATTTCGTCCAGGACGACCTGAAGCGGCTGCTGGCTTACTCGACGATCGCGCATCTGGGGTACGTGTTGCTCGGAATCGCAATCGGGGCCCTCGGTGCGCCGCTAGGTTATCGCGGCGGGGTTCTGCACATCCTCTGCCACGGGGTCAGCAAGGCCACCTTATTCTTCTGCGTGGGCGCGATCGCGTACACCACCGGGACACGCAAGATCTCGGCGCTACATGGGCTGGCCAAGAAGATGCCGCTCACGGCCATGGCGTTCTTTGTCGGGCTTTTGAGCGTCACCGGCGTCCCGCCGCTCGGTTGTTTCTGGAGCAAGTTCATGATTCTCGCGGGCGCCATGCGGCTTCCCGGACCAGCGGGACCCATCATCCTGACGTTGATCCTGTGTGAGACGCTGATTTCGTTCGGATGGATGCTTTACGTCGGACAAAAAGTATTCGAGGGCGCGATGCTGTCGCCGATTGCGGTCAAGAGCGATCCACCGTGGCCTTTCCGGGTCACGCTGATCGCCTCGATGATCGGGTGCGTGACCGTCCCGCTCGTGGGAATACCGTTGGTGCAGTTCATGGGGACATGAAATGTTCGATTCGGTTCAAGCGGTAGTAGTCAGCCTTGCGATCCTGGTTGTGGGATCGCTTGTAAGCCTGGCGGCTTCGAAGCGTCCGAGATACTGCGGGTGGGTGAGCCTCGCATTTGTCGCTGCGTCCGCCGTCAGTCTCACTCTGGCTGTTATCGGAGCGTTCACGGGCGGATCGCACGAACGCACCTTCATTTCGCTGCCGCAGCTCGGAGCAGGACTCACATTTCGGGTGGATCCCTTGAGCGCCATCTTCCTTGCGATTGTGGCGCTGGTGGCGCCTGCGGCCACACTGTATTCGGTCCGCTATATGGAGCATTACGGCGCGGACAAGGTCGCGAAGTTCTATCCGATTCTGCTCCTCTGCATCGCCACTATGATCGGCGTTCTCGTCTCGTCGGACCTGCTCTTCTTCCTCGTGTTCTGGGAGGCGATGACGCTGACGTCGTACTTCCTGGTGATCTATGAACGGGAAAGCCCGGCAAGCCAGCGCGCCGGGTTGAAGTATTTCATCATCACGCACGGCGCAACGCTCGCGATGGTTGCCGGCACATTGACTTTGTTCCGTGCGTCGGGCTCCTTGAGTTTCGATGCCGCCAGACACACTCTTTCCGGACTCCTGACAACGCAGCCGTTCGAAGCGCACCTGATCACGTTTCTCTTCTTCCTGGGATTCGCTACCAAGGCGGGCATCCTGCCAATGGGCGATTGGCTTCCCGATGCGCATCCGGTGGCGCCATCCGGCATGAGCGCCATGCTGTCCGGCGTGCTCGTGAAACTCGGAGTTTACGGGCTGATGCGCCTATTCTGCTCGTTCCTGGCTCCTTCGCCGTCGCTGGGGATTTGGGGAATCGTGGTCGCGCTCGCTGGCGCCGCCTCGCTCTTCGTAGGAAACCTCACGGCTCTGCGGCAGAACGACGTCAAGCGGCTGATGGCCTTCTCGACCATAGGGCAGATCGGCTACATCTGCCTCGGACTCGGCGCCGGCATTTACTGTTTGGCGACATCTCCGCTGCTGGCTTCCATCTGCCTGTCAGGCGCGATCCTCCACGCCGTCAACCATGCATGCTTCAAGTCGTGCCTCTTCCTGGGAGCGGGTTCGGTCCTCTACCGGACGGGAACGCGCGACATGGATCGACTCGGAGGACTCGCCCAATTCATGCCATATACGACAGGATCGACGGCCATCGCATCCCTGAGCATCGCGGGCATTCCGCCGTTGAATGGCTTCACCAGCAAGTGGCTGATCATCGCCGGATGTATTTTGACGGGACTGCGATTTCCGCTCTTCCTGGTGCTGGGATTGGTTGCTTTATTCATTTCGATCGTATCGTTGGCAGCGTATCTGAAGGTGCTCGGCTCCGTCTTCCTCGGCAAGGCGGATGAAAAGTTCACGACGAAAGAAGTACCTGTGTCGATGATCGTGCCGCAGGTCGTGCTGGCTGCTCTGTGCGTGGTGCTCGGAGCATTCCCGCAACTGGCGCTTGGTTTCGTTCGGCAGGCCGTGGACGGACTCAGTGGCGTTCCCGCAACGGCCGTCGCAACTGGCGCGGTATGGAGCGGCATCTCGCTGATCGATGGGTCCGTTGTGGCGTTCTGGTGGCCGCTCGCGATTCTGGCCGGCCTTGCGATTCTCACGACGCTGAGCTACGGCATCCAGCATGCCGTCCGCGCAAAGGTGCGATCCGTGCCGGTCTGGTATTGCGGCGAAGAGCACGCGGCGACCGTGGTGCGCTATCCGGCAAATAGCTTGTTCGTGCCCTTCAAGCAAGCGTTTCAAGGCGTTTATCCGATCGCAAAGCTGCCTGTGCCGCGATTTCCGGCTTCCATCCGGCGGCTGCTCGATTTTGACAGGTGGCTGTACATGCCCGCGGCTCACGGCGTCGAGAAGGCCGCGGGCGGCATTAGCAGAACGCACGTCGGAACGCCTCAGGTCTATCTTCTTTGGATTGTCGTTGGCGCCATCTTTGTGGTCGCCATCACTTTGTTGGTAGCGCGGTGAGGGTATCGGAATGACTGTGGAATGTGAGCAGACGTCTGCGGCGGTTGACGAAGCGATAGCGGCCCGCGCCAACGGCGCCCTTCTTTCCGCGAAACGGCCGCACTCCGATACGGTTCATTTCGTCGTCGACAAGAGCGCGATGCGGGATGTGGCGGATGCGCTCTTCAACCAGTTGCACGCGCGCTTCCTGGTTTCGATTGGGACCGACAAGAGACCCGTCAGCGGCGATTTCAGCATCTTACACGTGTTCTCTCTGGACCGCGAGCATTTGTACGTTCTGCTCGAATCGAAGATTCCGGAAAATGACCCGCGCATCGATTCGATCACTCCCGTAGTGCCCGGCGCGGACTGGGCGGAGCGCGAGTTCCAGGATGCCGTTGGCGTGCGCGCTGAAGGTCATCCCGATCCTCGGCGTTTATTGCTGCCCGATGACTGGCCCGAAGGACTCTATCCGTTGCGAAGAGATTTCCCCTACAACTTCCGGCCCCCGCGCGCCGAAAACGTTCGGCCGAAGATGCGCGAAGCTCCCGCGGGCAGCAGCGTGTTGCCGATGGGGCCCTTCTTCCCGGTCCTGGAGGAGCCCGCCTACTATCGACTGTTCGTCGAGGGCGAGACCATCGTGGGATGCGACACCCGCCTCTTCTACAATCACCGCGGGATCGAAAAACTCGGCGACAGCGTTCTGACGTATAACGAGATCCCACACCTGGCGGAGAGAATCTGCGGAATCTGCGGCTTCATTCATTCCACCGCTTACTGCCAGGCTGTCGAAAAAGCGGCCGGTATCGAAGTGCCCCGACGCGCCAGGTATATCCGGACGATCATGCTGGAGCTGGAGCGAATCCACTCGCACCTGCTCTGGCTGGGGATTGCCGGGCACATCATCGGCTTCGAGACGGTCTTGATGCAAGCCTGGCGAATCCGTGAACCCGTGATGTGGCTCTGCGAAGCGATCTCCGGCAATCGCAAAACTTATGGGATGAATACGATCGGCGGCTTGCGGCGCGACCTGCCCAACGACATCCGACCGCAGCTCCTGAAAACCCTCGCGGACGTCGAGAAGGAGGCAATCGCGGTTCGCGACGCCATAGTGGGCGACAGCGTATTGCGCGCCAGAACCGAAGGTGTCGGCGTATTGACGAACGAAACGGCCAGAAGCGTCAGTGTCGTCGGGCCGCCGGCAAGGGCTTCGGGCGTTGCTATCGATGCAAGAATCGACCATCCCTACGCCGCCTACGACGAAGTCTGTCCCCGCATTGTCACCGAAAACGCCGGCGACACCTGGGCACGCGTGGTGGTCCGCATGGGTGAGTTGGTGGAATCGATCCGGCTGGTGCGCGAAGCGTTGTCGGCGCTGCCCGAGGGTCCCATCCTCGCGGAGATACAGGACGAAATCCCACAAGGCAAGATCGGCGTTTCGGTGGTTGAAGCCCCGCGAGGCGAAGCAATCCACTTTGTCATGACCGGCGATGACAACCGGCCTTACCGCTGGCGCGTGCGCGCTCCCACCTATGCGAATTTGCAGGCTCTTCCCGCCGCGGTGTTGCATGGAACGATCGCCGACGTGCCGATCACGTTGGGAAGTCTGGACCCCTGCTTCTCGTGTACCGAAAGGCTGGAGACCATCGATCGCCGGACCAATACGGTTCGGATTTATTCCGGCGCTGAGCTGCGCAAGATGTCCCGCCGAGGTGCCCCATGATGCATTGGTTTACTATCGTGCTGCTAAGCCTGCTGAACGTAGGAATCGCCCTGCTCCTCGCTCCGCTCTTCGAGGGCGTCCTGCGCAAAGTGCGGGCCGCGATTCACTCCCGCATCGGACCTCCCATCACCCAGCCGTATTGGGATCTTCTAAAATTGCTCGGCAAGGAAGACCTGCGCGGCGCGGGTGGCGTGCTGTACGCCGTGTTGCCTTCGTTGGCGCTCGGCTCTCTACTGCTTCTGGCGGCGATGGTTCCTATGGGAGGCGCTACGCCGCTGCCATTCGTCGGCGACATGATCGTGGTGCTCTATGTCGCGGCCATGAGCGCCGTCCTGATTATGCTGTGCGGATTTGCAAGCGGCAGTCCTTATGCCGTCGTTGGCAGCTCGCGCGAAATGATGCTGGGTCTTTCTGTCGAGCCGGTCTTGGCAATCGCGCTCTGTGTGGGCGCCTTCAAGGCAAAGACGCTCGCCTTGGACGGCATGATCGCTTTTCAAGTCGGCAACGGGCCGAGCATCAGTATGGCCATCGCAGGTCTAGCGTTCTTTCTCGCGCTGCAGGCGCAATGCGGGAAGCTGCCCTTCGACATTGCGGAAGCCGACCAGGAAATCATGGGCGGTCCGCTAATAGAACAAAGCGGCCCACGGCTCGCACTGCTGCGGTGGGCCGTCTGGACGAAGCAGCTCGTGCTCACTTTCATCCTGGTGGAAGTGTTCCTGCCGTGGCCGCGTTTCGGCGTTTTTCCGGTAAACCTTCTTGTAATTTGCATCAAGGTTCTGGCCGTTCTCCTCCTCGTCGCGCTCGTGGATGTCGTAAACCCCAGAGTGCGCATCGATCAGGCGATGGGATATTTCGTGCGTGTGGGCTTGTCGTCTCTATCCGCATTGGCATTTGCGGTGATTGGAAAATAGGAGGCTGCTGTGCTGAGCAAGATACGCGAGGCTTTGATCTGCCTGAAGGCAGGCCGCGTCACGCTCGGATATCCACTGGAACCGAGGGAGCCGAAGCCGGGCTTTCGCGGCAAGATCGCCGTGGATCCCGACCTCTGCTTCGGCTGCGGCGGTTGCGCGAACGTCTGCCCGGCCGGCGTCATTGTCGTTACGGACACGGACCAAATGAATCGCCGGATGGAATTCTTCTGGAGCAGGTGCACCTACTGCGGCCGGTGCGAAGAGGTCTGCGCGGAGGGAGCGATCCGGCTCACTCAGCAATTTGAAACATCGACCAACGATCCCCGAGACATGTATATTCGTCTGGATGTTTTCATGGGACCTTGTCAGAGATGCGGCCGGTGTTTCCATCCGCCCACTCGCCTGGACTCCATGACTAAAACAGGTTTTAGAAATGGCCTGGAGGGAGGACGCGCGTGACAGCGACACTCAATTCAAACCTGATCGAGTCGCTCAGCCTGATCATGGTAGTTACCTCCGTGGCCGCGGTGGAAATGCGGCGGCTCAGGCTCTCGGCGGTCGCCTATCTTTGCCAGGCGTTGCTCATGGTGGGTCTTCTCGTCGCGTTCGGGGCAGTCAACCGGTCCCTTTATTGGTGGGCCGGCACTGCTTTCGTTACCAAGGCAATTTTGACGCCGTGGTTTCTGTTCCGGTCCTTGCGCGGTATAGACGATCGGGAGTTGAAGCCCGTTATAGGACTTGGCCCCTCGGTGATCGTCGCGTGCCTGCTCATGCTGGGATTCTTCCAGCTCACGCACGGGCAGTCCACTCTTCTGGCGCCGACCGGAATGGCGCAACTCGAAGTGTTCCGGACAAACCTGGCTGTGGCGTCCACGATATTCGCCCTCGGTCTCTACGCCGTGCTGACGCGGCGCGATGCGGTGAAAACAGTAATCGGATTGTGCCTTCTCGAGAACGCCGTTCACTTGAGCCTGGTAAGCCTTGCTCCCGAATTATCGGAAACTGCGGTGTTCGGCGTCGCGAGCGAGGTGGTAGTAACGGTATTTCTCCTCCTGTACGTGATCGGCGGGGTTCGACAGGAGTTCGGAACAACGGATACGTTGCAGTTGCGCGAACTGAGACGCTAGCCAGGATTGGAGATTCGGATGGTGACAGAAACATCGATAATACCTGCGGTCACGTTCCTGCTGCCGATCGTGGCCGGCGCTCCGGTGCTGCTTTGGAAAGGCATCGATCGCCGTGTCCAGCAAGCTCTGCCGATCGCCGTAGCGGCCCTGGTCACGGCGATGGGCTCCTGGATGGCTTATCGAATTCTGGGAGGGGTCGTTCTGACAACGTGGCACAACGAGCTGCGTGTCGACGGCTTAAGCGCGTTAATGGTGCTCGTGATCGGCATCATCGCACTGCTGGTATCGGTGTATTCCGTACCCTACATGCGAATCGAGACGCGGCGTCTGCACATCTTCTATGGACTGCTGTTATGGTTCTTCGGAACGATGTTGTGGGGCTGCGTCACGAATAACGTGGTGATGCTGTACGTTGCGATCGAAGCCACAACGTTGACCTCAGGTCTCCTGGTCGCGTTCAACTGGGATCGTCATGCGCTAGAGGCAGGCTATAAGTACCTGATGCTGCTGACCATCGGAATCACCTTCGCGTTGTTCGGCTGCGTACTGGTTTACGCTGCTGCCGCGGCTACGAAGCAGCTCAGCGGGAGCTCCGCCTTGCTGATCAGCGAGATCAGAACGGTGGCCCGCTTCATGCCGGGCGGCACGGCAGCCCTCGCGATTGCGTTTCTGGTGATCGGCTTCGGAACCAAGGCCGGCATCGCACCGTTCCATCCCTGGCTCCCGGACGCGCACGCCGAAGCTCCCACGCCGATCAGCGTTTTGCTCTCGGGCGTCATGATCAAGATGGCTCTTTACGCCATGGTGCGCACGGTAAGTATCTTCTACCCGACGTGGCCTCAAGTGAGCACCTTTCTCGTCGCGCTGGGCGCGTTCACCATGGCATTCGGAATCCTGATGGCATTGAGCCAGGACGACCTCAAACGGCTGCTCGCCTACTCGTCCGTCAGCCAGATGGGATACGTGCTGGCCGGCGTCGGACTCGGAACCTATTTGGGATGCTACGGCGGACTGTATCATCTCGTCAACCACGCGCTCTTCAAATCGCTGTTGTTCCTTTCGGTGGGCGCGGTGATTCATGCCACCGGTACGCGTCGAATTAGCGAGCTCGGCGGCTTGCGTCATCGCATGCCCATCACGAGCATTTGTTTTCTCATCGGAGCGCTGGCCATTGCCGGTTTCCCCCCGCTCAACGGATTCTGGAGCAAGCTGACCATCTATCTTGCCCTTGCGAAAGTCGGCTTATGGTGGGCAGCCGTGATAGCCGTCGCGGTCAGCATTCTCACGATGGCCGTGATGGTTCGGGCCGGATTCAGAGTTTTTTGGGGAGAACCGCACCCGGGCGGTGTTTCGCAGATCGCGGTGAAGGAAGTGCCGGCGATCATGTGGTTGCCGATGGCGACTCTTGGTTCGTTGTGCCTGTTGCTCGGCGTCTATCCTCAGGTCGCGTATCCGTTGCTGGATCGAGCCGCGGCTGCTTTAGCGACCTTGGGTGGGTGATTCTGAGGAGGTATCGAACATGTTTGAAGCTCTTTGCAAGAAAGCCTTTGGCAAGGCGCTGTGGGTCTACCACGCCAATGTCGGTGCCTGCAACGGATGCGATATCGAGGTCATCAACGTCCTCACGCCGTACTATGACGTCGAGCGTTTCGGCATCAAGCTCGTGGGGTCGCCCCGGCACGCGGATGTTCTGCTGGTATGCGGTCCCGTGACGCGTCAGGTTGCTCCGGCGTTAACGAGGTTGGCGGAAGCGGTACCCAATCCGAAACTCGTCTTCGCCGTTGGTTCCTGTGCCTCGGGCGGCGGCTGCTGGTTCGATAGCTACAGCGTGCTGGGTGGTGTCGACAAAGCAATCCCGGTCGATTACTACATCCCGGGATGCCCGCCGCGGCCGGAGGCGATTATCTACGGAGTCGCGCTGGCATTAGGACTTGTGCCGAAGAAGGTCGCGGAGGAGAATCTAAAGCAGGAAACGCTGGAAGAATTGGCTGAAGGTAGGTCGGCGTTTGCAGTTGGGACGTTCGACACTGTCGCCCATCATTCTTCCGTCACACGTTGACGTTCGGGCACGAATTGGCTGGAGGATATCTCTGGTCGCGTAAATTTGCCCTGGCCGGAGGGCTTCTTTACAACGTGTACACAACGAACCAGCCATGGATCAGGCTCGGGAAAGCCTGGACGCTTTGACGTGATTCGAACGGCCGGGTCCCCAGCCATGACGCCAATCACGATCACCGCACACGGGCGGAAACGAGATTCAGGAGGAACGCCTACGCCGGATGTGTGAAATAACGTGGCTGGGAAGTTGCCGCCCTGTGCTGAGTATGTGCACACGCTCTCAGCAGTCGACATCGCCAGCGGCTGGTGGAAAGGCGCCCGCTGCGTTCCCAAAAGAGGAATGCAATGTCGGAATCGGAGGTTGGCGTTCACGCAGCCGCTTCCCCTATAGAGTTGGAGGAAGACGAGGCGTTTTTTCAAGGGATCATGGCAGAAGTTGAAACCCCTCTCGACGGAGAGGAGTCCAGAGCCGCCCGGCAGGCCATCCTGGAACGGCTGGAAAGGCACCAGGATCACCCGACCCAGGCGGAGCTCTACGAACTAGACCGGCTCGCTTTGGAGATGGAATCGGACGAGGAAGTCATCGCGCCCACTCCCGCACTTTATCGCAGGTATTGCCAAGAGCGCGCGCAGACCATCGATCCCAATGACCTTACGCTGAATTAACCGCATCTGGGCACGGGCGACCGAGCGGAGATGATGAAGGCGCTACGCGCGCGGCCATACGGAAACCCGATGGTTGTGCTCGCCCGAACGGTAGTGCCGCTCAAAGCTCGACACTGCGAGAAACGCAATAGGGAAGGATGCAGACGCTTGCCACGTCGTACGCTCTCGCTAAACGACAGCCGTCCTAAAGGTCGACGGTTGTCAGTGACGGATTCAGCAAAGAATGGTCAATCATCTTTGCGATTTCTGCGTATTCAAAACGATGGTTCATAAAGTTCTCTCTTGTTGAGCCGCCAGGGCGATGCCGCCCAGCACGGCGGTGTTGTCTCCCAGTTGGGAGAAGGAAATGACGATGCCGTCGGACGGGAACATTCGGACGTGGGCACGCACGGTCTGGCGCACGTGGTCGAGAAGTAGGTCGCCTAAACCGGTCAGTCCGCCCACCAGCACGACCCGTTCGATACCGGTAATCGTGATCGCATTGGCGATCCCTGTCCCAATGAACCCAGCCGCACGGCTGATTGCGTCCCGAACTGCCTCGTCGCCTTGCCGCACCGCTTCCGCCATGTACCGTGGGCTTACCAGCGCCGGATCACCGCCGGTCATTGCCAGCAGCTGCGGCGCCTTGCCCTGCCGCATCAACGCGGCCCCCGCTGCGGCGAGGGCGGGACCACTTGCCAGCGCTTCAAGGCAGCCCCGGTTCCCACAATTGCAGACGGGGCCCTCCCCATCGATGGCCTGATGACCGATCTCGCCCGCCGCGCCGAACCGTCCCAGGACGAGCCTGTCATTCAGAACGAGGCCGCCGCCGATTCCCGTGCCCAGAGTCAGAACGATCAGATCGTGTCCCCCGTGCCCGCCAAAGACATGTTCTCCCAGCGTCGCCATCCGTGCATCGTTCAGGACGTACACACTACGGGAAGTGAGCGCGTGCAAGGCCGGACCCGCAGCCACCCCCCGCCAGTTGCCCGGCAGATTGGGAAGGAACAGTGCTGAGCCTGTTGCCGGATCCACGAGCCCCGGAAGTCCCAGGCCGATGGAACAAGCCCGGAACCCGGCGGAAGCCTCGAGCCGACTCAATTCATCAGCAACCCGCGTCAGCACGTCATCGGGTCCGCGACCCGCCTGTGTCGCGCATTGCGAACGCGCGTGGATTCGTCCCTCTGCATTGCCTAGGGCAATCGGCGATCTTCGTCCCGCCCAGATCGATCGCTGCGTAACAGTGCTGCTGGATTTCCACCACAGTGGCTTAGCCACTGTAACACCCTTGCGAGTTTCCTTTGATCAAGTCTCGCGCGGGTGCTAAAGTGAGTTCGCAACGGTGAAGAATCCCATTGGCGCAGACTCGATCAGCCGCCGAGAGCTTCTGAGGTTGACGGGCCTCGGGGCCGTGGGTACCGGTATGGACCATGCCCGGCTGTCGGCGAACGACACCGCATCCAGCTACTCTCTGCTAGACCCTGAAAGCGGCACCGCGCACGACAAAGCATTCGATTATCGCTTGCTGCTGGGCTGGATCAACGACAATTCCACTCGTCCTCTGCAGGGCAAACGGTGGCCGATTACGGATGTCGATCAGCAGACGGTGAGCGATTACCAATCTTTCCTCAAGACGGTGAGCGACTACGGTTATAACGGCATCACGCTTTGGGGTCTTTATGCGAGCCACGCCTGGCCTGTTCCCTTGAAGAATGCGTTTGAGCCAGGACGCCGCCGCCTGATTGATCATATTCTGAACGATGCCGACAGGCTGGGCATCAAGGTACTTTACGGCCTTGGGGTCTACAGCTGGGGCTTTGAAGAAATCATCAGGCACGATCCCACAACAGCCCGCAATGAGGGCCGCATTGCCTGGGGCACGTTTCAGCCGGACAATGGCGTCGCCATGTGCTACCACAGCCAGTCCGCGCGGCGTTGGATGCGCGAGATTGTTGACCTGTGCGTGAAGGAAGTCGGCACCCAGGGATTTGGTTTCCAGTCAGGCGATCTCGGGCGTTGCTACTGCACCCAATGCCGGCGTATGTCCGACACAGAATATCATTCGCGAGTGATCAACGAGACAGCCGAATACGTCAAACGGCAACACCCGAAGCAAATCCTCGGGATGAGCGCGTGGGGCGTAGACCTCGGGTGCGGAGCCGCCGCGTTGCAGCAGATGACCAGCCATCTCGACTTCCTGACGGATGTCACCGATCAGTCCGCCCGGAAAGGGCGCGGCTACCGGCGAAGCCTCGCGGCCGGCCTCCCGTGCGCGGTTGGCTCCCTGGGGGGCCCCGTCATCGTGCCGCCGCAGCGATGGGAACGCGACCGTTGGTTCCTGCCGCACGCCGAGATGACCGCGGCAAGTATCCGTTCCTTGCGCGAGGATGGTGGCAGAGCGTTTGAGTTCTTCATGGGGCCGATGGCGAACCCGCAGTTCAATATCATGACCCGGTTCGTGGGACTCTTGCTGAGCAACCCGCAACAAACGGCTGAACAGGCTCTTTACCAGGTTGTGGAACGTCTCTACCGGCCGGTGGCGCCGGAGGCCACTGCCGCGATCGTCCACTGGTTGATCGATGTGGAGCGCGCCTACATGACTCGGGTGGGAGATATCTCCAGCGGCGAATTCGATTTTGAGCCGCTGAAGGGTGAGAACGCCGGCGAGCCGGTTTACCTGACCCGGCTGTCGAACAAGGCGCTCTTGGGGTACCGAAACGATCTGGAGCGTTTCTCGAAACAACTTCCGGAATTGTGCGCACGGTGCCGTCGCTCCGAAGAGCTCCAACTCGTCGGCCGCTGCCTGGCGAGTGTGCTGCGGGACATCCGCCAGGTTCAGGATAAGAACCGCGGAGCGGCATGACTATGGCGGGCTTATCTTAATTGCCGCTTGAGCCCCGGCGGAGCATACCCGGCGGCCTGATCCTCGACGACCAACACCCAGTCCGGACCATACGAAGGAGATCGGAATTCGTGTTCGGGCGCTAAGTCGATCGTTCCGATGAGCGAGCCTACGCCAGTGCGTGGGTCATACCACCACGCGCGAAATTGCTTGCCTCGCAATTTCGTCAGATAAATCGTCGCAGTCACGTCGCTCGACGGAAAATAGACGAAAGAGTAACTGCCATCCCGGTCGCGAGTGGCTTGGAGATGCAGAGCGCCCTTCCCTGCGTCACCCGCAATCAGTGACTGATCGGGGATGCGGTCGAAGTATGGCCGCGATTCCATCAAGTCCCGAAGAAATGCCATCTGTCGGCCGGCCGGGCGCTGCAAGGCGTCAATCCAGTCGCGATCCGCATGGTTGATCACATCGTTGCGCTTGCCTACAAAACCCCAAATGGCATGGTGCCCATAGGTGACGCCACATCCGCCCGCGAACACGGATCGATAGACCTGCTTTCGCACGTCGAGATCCCGAAAGTAGCCCGTCGAAGGATCCCAGCGGGGCCATGGATTGACCGGATGGTCCTCGTAGTTCGGTTCCAGGTCGAGCGTAGGTTTGGCGGGCGTCATGACGTAGTCGCGGGCAATCCATTCCCAGACCGGAACATCGTGCCCGCTGCCGTGTCCGCTTTGCATCCCGTTGATCGATAACCATGGTTCGTTGTGCAGAGTCACCGATGACGAATCAGAGCCGCCTTGCGGGTGATACGCAATCAACGGTTTTCGCCCGAGGCCATCTTCGAGCCCTCTGGCAAGTTCCCGCCAAATGGGGGTCCAATCCTCATCCGGCAGAAATCCCGCGGCCGTCGCATTCTTGATCAAGCCTGCGTTTCGCAGACCGGAGAGCCGCGCCGGGCGGTCGCCGCCGAGGACCCATAGCACATTCGTACGGGTCTTTAGACGATTGGACAAGTAGCGTGCGAATTGGTGTGCGTCTTCCAGATTGTCCGCTCGAAACAAGCGGGGGCCATCTCCCCAAGGCGCGGTCAGCTTGTCTCCCCAAGTGGGAACAAGCCCGACATAGAGGCCGAGGGACGCGGCTTCGTCGACTATTTCCACAACGCGGTCGAAGTATTTCTCGTTGGGCCGTTTCGGATCGTTATCGATAAAGGGTTTTTCGCCGAGCGCGCTTGGTTGGGTGACGCCTGCAAACTCCGAGAGCACTACCGTCTGAATCACCGTGAACCCTTGCCGGGAACGAGTGTGCAGGTAATAGCTGCACTCTTCGCGTGTGGTGTGGTGGATCAATTCCCACGCGGTATCGCCAAGCCAGAAAAAGGGCTGCCCATCGTCTGTCTGCAGAAAGTGCCCGCCTGGATGAACGGTCACGCGAGGAAGAGGTTTCAGGGCTGCAGGCTGGCTCTGGGCGAAGCAAGCAGCCGGAACCACCAGGAGGGAACACGCGACTGCGATGAAGCGGCTAAACAGCCCTGCGATTTTATGGTCCATCTCAATACCATTGAAAGCATACTGGATTGCCTGCCTTCGCCGCCCGCCCAGGCTCCAGCGGTCGATTCGAAGGAGCAGCGGAGGAAAAATAATGCCGAATGTTGGCTGATGCGCCTTTGATAATGGACAAAACGAGCTAAGCCAATTTGACGTGAGCCCCGAAAACTCTACCAGTAATAATTAGAGTTCTCCAATTTCAACAAAGGAGAACGCGGTTGTGAACAACGCGATAGGTGCAGACGGCACCGCTCACCCACCGGTAAGCGGTCAATGGTCTTCGAGGACGCGCAGCCGCGGGAATTTGCTCCCTCAAAATCGCTACCAGAGGCTGACCACAAGGCATCGAACGGGTTGGAACCGCACGGTGTTGATTCGCATGTTAGGTCATCCCCAAACTTTGATTCGGCGTATGCGTCGGCGCCGGGCTTGCCGTTACGATTGCGACGTCGGTACGGCTCTGATTCAGTTGTGGAAGTGGTTCAAATGACCCAACCGATGATCCTTCGGTGACATTTTAGATGACCCAATTCGAGCCATTGACCGCCCCTGTCGCCAGGAGTATCATCCGTGACATGCGCGAAGCCGTGATTGTTGATGCTGTTCGCACTCCGGTTGGAAGGCGAGACGGCGCTCTCAAGGGGTGGCATCCCGTCGATCTGCTCGGCCATGTTCTCAAAAAACTCGTAGAGCGGAACCGGTTTGATCCGGCCCTCATCGATGATGTCATCGCAGGCTGCGTTGGACAAGCTGGCGAACAGGCTTTCAACGTTGCTCGTAGTGCCGTGCTCGCCGCCGGTTTCCCTGAATCTGTTCCCGCTACGACGGTGGATCGACAGTGCGGCTCCAGCCAGCAGGCCGCACACTTCGCGGCGCAAGGCGTGATCGCTGGCGCTTACGAAGTTGCCATTGCATGTGGTGTCGAATGTATGAGCCGCGTTCCCCTCGGTTCCAGTGGCAGCGGTCCGGGCAAGCCTTTCGGTCCTGGCGTCATGCGCCGCTACAATGATGTCGCTTTCAATCAGGGCTTCAGCGCTGAGATGATTGCCGAACGCTGGCAAATCAGCCGTGCCGAACTCGACGGCTTCAGTCTAGAAAGTCATCGCCGGGCTGCCCACGCCAGTGACGAAGGACGCTTCTGCAACGAAATCACTCCGGTGCCAGTGGAGACAGATAACGGGCTAATGCAGATGACGCGCGACGAGGGCATTCGTGCAAATACGACCCTTGAGAAGATGGCGGCGTTGAAGCCGGCGTTCAAGCCCGATGGGGTCATTACTGCTGGAAACTCCTCACAGATCAGCGACGGCGCCGCAGCTGTACTAATAATGGAAAGGGGCGCCGCGGAACGCTTGGGCCTGCGGCCTCTGGCGCGCTTCGTGGCCTTCGCACTTGCTGGCGATGATCCCGTTATCATGCTCACTGCGCCGATCCCTGCCACCCGCAAAGTCCTCTCGCTTACGGGGCTCGCCATCGACGACATCGCCGTGATTGAGATTAACGAAGCGTTCGCCAGCGTTGTTCTCGCCTGGCAGCGCGAGATCGGCGCGGACCTTTCGAGGGTAAATGTTAATGGTGGGGCCGTGGCACTTGGTCATCCTCTAGGTGCTACAGGGGCGAAACTGATGACCACTCTAGTCCATGAACTGCAACGGTCCGGAGGACGCTACGGCCTGCAGACCATGTGCGAGGGTGGCGGCTTGGCGAACGCAACGTTAATTGAGAGGATATGACTCGATAACGGTATCCAAGTGCGTTGAGGATGCTGGAAAAGGCGGAAAGAACTGAGCGGCCGCTGATAATCCAATTCGCTGCAGACCGCTTGAGCCGGGTGAAACTTCGATGGTTGGAAAACCCGCTCACAATAGTGGCTTCGGAGAGCCTGCCAGTCATCAAAATCCCCTGCAAGACCTTGCCGTGCTCATTGTCGGGCGTCAAAGTGGACCCTTTTTCACGGCAGTAATGTTTTTGCTCGCAAGGAACAGCGCCAATTCGGTTTTGATAACAAACAAGCCCAAAACAGCAGAATTTTTGGCTGCGGAAAAAACCGAGATCCCGAAGATGTATAGTGGCTGCGGAGGCGATTCTATGTCCCTGAAGACAGCGGATCTCGCTGGACCCGGCATTGGTGATTACGCCGAGCTCGAAAAAATTCTTCCCACCGATTACCATTCCCTTCTTACTGCCAAAGACACACAGAAGGCGATCTTCGCGGCAACAAACTTCATTGAAGAGAACCTCTGCAAAGAACTCAATCTGATGATGGTCACGGTCCCGCTTATAGTGGATGTCGAGAGCGGCGTGAACGACTATCTGGATCGCGATGGCTCACGCACGCCGGTCCAGTTCCACATTTCGAACGACTACGACAAGCACCCCATTGACGCGCAAGTGGTGCAAGCGGCGACCAAGTGGAAGCGCCTTGCACTAAAGCGTTTCGACATGGCGGCCGGAGAGGGTTTGTGTACGGACATGCGGGCTGTCCGGAAAGACTACTTCCTGGATCATGATCACAGCGCCTATGTGGACCAGTGGGATTGGGAGAGAGCAATCACCGCTGAGCAGCGCAATCTTGGATTTCTGAAGGAGACAGTCCGCGAGATCTGGAAGGTCCTGGTCGGAGCTGAAAGACAAGTCCAGGAACTTTTCCCGCAATTGAAATCGGACAGATATCCGAACTTGCCCGAGGAAATCACGTTCATCCACGCCGAGGACCTGCTCGACATGTATCCGAACTTGCCTCGCAAACAGCGGGAAACGGCAATTCTGCGGCAGTTCCCAGCGATCTTCATCATCGGAATTGGATGGACGCTGAAGGACGGTTACCCGCACGAAATGAGAGCGGCCGATTACGACGACTGGGTGACACCGGTGAAGTCCGGTGAGGGCCGGCTGACGCATGGACTGAACGGCGACATTCTCGTATGGAATCCCGTGACGATGCGGCGCCACGAACTTACGTCCATGGGGATCCGCGTCAATGCGGAGACGCTACGCGAGCAACTCAGTCTTACCGGTCAGTTGGACTTCCTGAACTTCCCCTACCATCGGGCAATCCTCAGCGGTGACATTCCGTTGAGCATAGGGGGCGGCATCGGGCAGTCCCGCACCTTAATGCTTCTATTGCGGAAGGCCCATCTTGGAGAGGTTAGCGTTACGGTGTGGCCGAAAGTCCTCAAGGAGATGTGCGCACGCAAGAATATCCACGTGCTCGAGTAGACCCCGACCTGGATCCCATTAGCTACTCGGACCGGAGTGCCTCTATCGGATCAATGCGCGTGGCCCTGACGGGCTGGCCGGTAGTTGGACCCGGGCGACGGTCGCCAGGAAGAGCGCGGCGGTAAGGCCAGCGGATCGGCACTGCGATTGACGGGATGACGGCACTTCTCGTGATACGTCCGCTGTAGTGTCTGCGTCACTTCATCGCGGGTTGCCGTGACGTATGTGGGCCTCTCCGGAATCGATGCGACCTATCGGACTCAACACGTGTACCTGACTACAGACAGCGGCCTTCCCTGGAACGACGCCAGCGGAACGGATGGCGCGGGTCCGGCGGGAAACCTCCCAGACCTTCCGTTTCACTCGATCGTCTTCGACGCGAGCGTCAGTCCGTCGGCGATGATTGTGGCCGGCGATGCCGGCGTGATGCGGTGCATCAACGTACAAGGAACCGGCGCGAATGTAAAGGCCACGTGGAAGATTTACGGCGCGGGACTGCCCAACGTCTCCGGCATGTCGCTGGCCATCGACAATTCGGCCAATCCACCGGTGCTTCGGGTGGGGAGGGCGCGGGTGCTTCGAAGTGACGCGTCCGCGCGGACCGGCGATGAGCGTGGAATCGAGCCTGGGTTTCGGTTTCGCAAAGCAGGGGGGCAAGCAGCATGCGGCCGCTCTACATTTATAACTCGGGCGACGCGGCTCTCACGATTTCCGCCATCACGAGAACGGCGGGTGCAATCGGTGCGCTGACGCTGCCCGTCACGTTGACGCCACATCGCTCGTGAAAACATGGCGTTAATTTGACGTCCTGAACAACCCACCAGACATCGTTCCTACCGCGCGGCGGACGGCGTTGTTGGTCTCTCCAGGAGACTTTACATGCCGGTCGCATCGATTCTCGTCGTCAACAATCGAAAGCGACGCCAAACGAGGACACGTTTTGCCTGCTTACATGGCGATCAATTCGACATTCAGCGGAACCACGGCCCGTTCACAGCCCACATCGCCCAGGTAGCGCACACGCTCCGGCACCTGCTGAGCAGCGTGCCGAACGCAGCGCACCTCGCGGAATCATCGCAAGCAGATGTTCCAAGGCCCAACTTGCATTTAATGTGACACCGAGCGAGTCATGTGACAGGGCGATATGGCGCAGACTAACGGACACCGGACGAGCCAAGCGGCGCTGCACTCTCTGCTTCCTTCATCCGCTAGGCATATCGTTCCTCAATTTTAGCCCCAGTGAGCCAATTAGGCGTTCGCCACTAACTCGCACCTAGATTCACCACCATTTCAACCACATACCTCAACCACCAAACCGGACCCACCAAACACCCCACTAATCTGAAGTCGAGAATTACGCGGCGCACCTCGCCTGCCCAGCTCTTTGACATCCTGAAAATAACCCGCCTACGACGACGTCCCAAGTCGTCGTAGGCGGAGCGCACTTCGCGCCCGCAACTAACTCGTAATCAACAACCTGGCCTGTGTGCATCGGGAATGCGATTTTCAGCTCTTTCAGCCCCGCGCTGCAACGCGCGGCTGAATCGCCCGACCCAAATAACGTAAAATGTGAACCGATACCCATTCGGAGGTTTTTGAATGTTCAAGTTTTCCGTCTTGGCCCTCATCGCGTCCTCCTGCGCGCAGTTGGGGGCAGCGGATTGGCTGACGTTTGGCGGCGATCCCCAGCGCAGTGGCTGGCAGAAACGCGAAACATCCATCACCACGCAAAACGTGAAGGATCTCCAGCTTCTCTGGAAGATCAAGCTCGACAACGTCCAGAAGGGCCTCTACTCGATCTTCGAGCCGCTCATCGTTGGAAGCGTCATCACAAATCATGGCTTCAAAGAGATGGCGATCGTCGCCGGAAGCTCCGACAACATCTGGGCCCTCGATGCGGATCTCGGGCGCATTCTCTGGCAAAAGCAGTTCACCTACACATCGGAAACGCCGCAAGCGAAAAATTCATCCTGGCTGTGTCCCGGTGGGCTCACCGCCGTGCCTGTGATTCCACCGCCGCCGGTCTTCCGTGGCCGAGCCGCCGCGAAACCGGGCGCTCCCGCACCGAAACGTCCAGCGGGACCGTTCCCTGTCAAAGCCGTCCTGGTGGCCTCGAGCGATGGCTCTCTTCATCAAATCAACATCGCGAATGGTGAAGATCTTGCGCCGCCCGCGAAGTTCATGCCGCCGAATGGCAAGCCCTACAGCTTGAACATGGTTGACGACGTCGTCTACGCGGCCACCGGACAAGGATGCGGCGGTAATCCCAATGGTGTTTGGGGGCTCGATCTGGACAGCGCCGAAAAAACTGTCACGTCTTTTTCGACTCACGCCGGGGGCATCTGGGGCTTGGGAGGCGCCGCCATCGGCAACGACGGAACTCTCTACGCCGAGGTCGGCGATGGAAAATGGGATCCTGAAAAAGGCGAATTCTCCGACACAGTTCTCGCGTTAACTCCCGACTTGAAACTCAAGGATTATTACACGCCCACCAATCATGACTGGCTCACCAAGCGTGACCTCGACATGAATATCACGCCGGTCGTGTTCCCTTACAAAGGCCGCGATCTTCTTGTAGCCGCCGGCAAGGAGGGTCGGCTGGTTCTTCTCGATTCCAAATCTCTCGGGGGCGCCGACCATCGCACGCCGTTGTTTCGCACGGAGCTGATCTCGAACGAAGATGTCGATTTCGCGGGACGCGGCATTTGGGGCGCCCTCGCCACATGGGAAGACGCGAACGGCACGCGCTGGGTGCTGGCGCCGATCTGGGGTCCTCTTCATTCCGCCACGAAATTCCCTGCGACCAATGGCGACGCGCCGCACGGAAGCATCGCCGCCTTCAAGGTGGAAGACAAGGAAGGCAAAACCGTCCTCACGCCGGCTTGGATCTCGCGAGACCTGATCATACCTGCCCCGCCGGTGGTCGCCAACGGCGTCGTATTCGCGCTGTCGAGCGGCGAATATGTCCGCCAGGCGGATGAGAATAAAGGCGGCCTCTTCAGCTCCCAACAACGCGCCGAAAAATCGGCCCACGCCGTCCTCTACGCGCTCGACGCCGAAACTGGAAAAGAGTTATATTCGAGCGGCGACAGCATCACGTCGTTCACTCATTTCGCTGGAATGTCGGTAGCGAATGGCCGCGTGTACTTCGGAACCTACGACAACACGCTCTACTCCTTCGGCTTTCCGATGGAACATTGAAAGGATCACATCAAAATGCTGGATCGACGCACGGTTCAGGATGCAATAGACCATGGAAAAGGAATCCTGAGGCTGGAGCCCAACTGGGTCCCGCGCTCATTCATGATTCCGGGCCGCAGGCTGAAACTCCACCCCGACGATCTCTACGCTTTCGGAGGGCATCGCGGCGGCATCAACGAGCGCTGGTTCTCGTCGACAACCAAGGCCTCGAACGGTCCGGCCGCGCTGGAAGACGAAGGCCTCAGCTACGTCAGGTCCAACGGCTCGAGTCGTTTCTTGCTGAAAGAGGCGGTCGAGATCGCCGGCGATCTCCTGCTCGGCTCTGACGTCATGTCACGCGAGGGCGGATGGAATCTACTCTGCAAATTCTTCGACAACATGGGACCCATCCCGCATCACATGCACCAGAGCGACGAGTTCGCTAAGTTAGTGGGTCAGCGTGGCAAGCCGGAAGCATATTATTTTCCGCCGCAATACAACCTCACCGAAAACAACTTCCCGTACACCTTCATGGGACTCGAGCCCGGCACCACGAAAGAAGACGTGCGCCGCTGTCTCGAAAATTGGAACAAGGGCGACAATGGCATCCTGAATCATTCCCGCGCTTACCGCTTGCAGCCGGGCACAGGCTGGCAGGTAAGCCCTGGAATTCTCCACGCACCCGGGTCGCTGGTGACCTACGAACCGCAAGTGAACAGCGACGTTTTCGCGATGTTCCAATCCGAAGTGGAAGGCCGCATCATCGACTGGAGCCTGATGACGAAGGACGTGCTTCCGGAGTATCATCGCGATCTCGACTTCCTCATCTCCATGCTGGATTGGGATGCCAACGTGAATCCGGAGTTCGGAAAAACCAACAAGAGATTTCCCAAACCGGCCGGCGCGTCGGAGAACCATTGCGAAAAGTGGATCACGTACGGAACGCCATATTATTCCGCGAAAGAGCTGACCGTCCTGCCAAACCGAATCGCGACCATTCGAGATAGCGCGGCATACGGCTTAATCGTGACGCAGGGTCATGGCATTTTCGGCAGCCAGGAGATCGCAACTCCGGCCATGATTCGCTTCGGAGAAATGACTCAGGATGAATTGTTCGTGACCAGCGACGCGGCAAAGGAAGGTATCCGCGTGGAGAACACCAGCGCCACGGAGCCATTAGTCATCCTGAAACACTTCGGACCTGGAAATCCCGATGCGAGCCATGAAGCCAAGTGCATTCTTATCCCGCTTTGCACAACGCGATGTGGCCCGGGCTCGTCGGCAAAGGGCCGGATTCCGAGCCGCCCATCGATCTCGAAACCATGCTCGATCTCACGGCTGCCGCCGAAGTCGACGGCATTCGCTTCGATGGCGTCGATCTCTTCCTCTTCGCTCCCGCACGTCGACATCGATTCCACCGACGACGATCTGAAGCGTCTCGCAGAGATCGATCGCGTCTCGTGACCTGGTGGTCGGTTCGGTCGTAGCGCCCGTCTGGCCGCCCACTGGCGGCGGCTCCGCCATGGGTTCCGAAGAAGATCGAAAGAATTTCTTGACCCAGGTTCGCAAAGCCTGCGTGATTGCCGGAAAGCTGCGCGATATCGGCATTCGCCGCTACGGAATCGTGCGTATCGATTCAGCTGCCAGCCCCGCGGATTGGGCCAAAGATCCTCGCGGCAACACCAAGCTGATCGCAGAGACATTTCGCGAAGCCTGCAAAGTCGCCGAAGGCTACGGCGAGCGCCTCGCCGCGGAGGGCGAAATCTGTTGGGGCGGAATGCATAGCTGGAAGCGTATGGTCGAGCTGCTCGAAATGGTGGGCCGTCCCGAAACGCTCGGTTTTCAAGCCGACATGGCCCACACGCTCCTGTTCACCACTGGGCTACAACGCTCCCGAGGATCGCATTCTTCCGGAGGATTTCGATTGGTCCGACCCTGAGCAGTCCTCGAAGACGCCATTCGATACAATGACGCGGGCGCTGCGTCCCTGGACCATCGATTTTCATGTCGCGCAAAACGATGCCACGGTGAAAGGCTCGGGTTCGCACGACAAAACCGGCCGTCATTGTCTCCCGCGCGATCCCAACGGCAAAATGGATATCGTGCAAGTCGCCGGCGCCTGGATGCGCGACGAAGGCGGGCGCTCCGACATGCACCTTCCAGCACATCTGCTGGGACGGCTGCATGTTTCCAAACGAAGTCATGATGCGTGCGGATACCTGGCGCGACATTCTCGCGACCATGATTGCGGTGCGAAACGCTCACGGATGGGACGAAGCAGTGAAACCATGGGAAGCAAAAGCCTGAACATCGGATTGGTTGGCTATGGCTTCATGGGACGCACCCATTCCAACGCGTTCCGCCAGGCCGAACCGTTTCTTCGATGTTCCCTATCAGCCCGTGCTCAAGGCCGTTTGCGCGCGCAATGCGGAGCGCGCCAAAGCCTTCGCGGACAACTGGGGCTATGAATCGTTCGAAACCGATTGGCGCAAGCTGGTCGAGCGCAAGGATATCGACCTCATCGATATCGCCAGCCCCAACGACACCCACGCACGACATCGCCATCGCAGCCGCGCAGGCCGGCAAGATGGTCCTTTGCGAAAAGCCGCTCGGCCGCAATGCCGCGGAAGCCTCGCGAAATGACCGCGGCCGTGGAGACTGCCGGCGTTCCCAACATGGTCTGGTACAACTATCGCCGCGTGCCCGCCGTGGTGCTGCTCAAGCATCTGATCGACGAAGGCCGTTTCGGACGTATCTTTCACTACCGCGCCAAGTTTCTACAGGACTGGACCATCTCGCAGGATCTGCCGCAGGGCGGGGAAGGCCTCTGGCGTCTGGACGTCAATGTCGCCGGCAGCGGCGTAACCGGCGATCTTGCTGGCCCACACCATCGATACCGCGCTTTGGCTGAACGGACCGATCGCCGAAGTCTCGGCCATGACCGAGACCTTCATCAAAGAACGCAAACACAATTTAACCGGGCGCATCGAGCCCGTCGGTATCGACGATGCCAGCGCATTTCTCTGCCGCTTCCGCAACGGCTCGCTGGCGACGTTTGAAGCGACGCGCTACGCGCGCGGCCACAAAGCGCTCTACACGCTCGAGATCAACGGTCGAAAACGCGTCGGCCATGTGGGATCTGCACGATCTGCATCGCATCCAATTTTTCGATCATTGCGACGAAGGCCGCCTGCGCGGCTGGCGCAGCATCCACGTCACCGACGGCGACCACCCCTACATGAAACATTGGTGGGTGCCGGGCCTACAAATCGGCTACGAGCACACGTTCATCCATCAAGCCGCGGATTTCTTGCAGGCGCTGGGGGAAGGGAAGCAGGCTGCTCCGACATTCCGAGATGGCCTGGCAACCGACCTCGTGACAGACGCTGTTCTCGATTCCGCGCAATCTCGCCAATGGCGGGACGTCAAAACGCCAGACGATCGCGCCTTGCAGCAATCTTTTTGAAATCGACGCCGGGAACTTTTTGAAGATCGTCGACAGCTTTGAATTTGCCGTTGGCGTCGCGATATTGAACGATCGCCGCGGCATCTTTGGCCGGCAAACCCAGATCGGTTTCTAAATCCGAAGCCGTCGCTTTATTAATGTTGATTTTCGGCCGGGGTGGAAAATGCTCGGTCAGATAATCGACGATGTCGTTGAAATCGTCGGACGTCCCCTGCGCTCCGCGTGCAACCATGTCGCCGACCAGGTCGCCCCATTCTTCCCGCGTCTTGGCCATCCCAACGACGCTCTCGGCGCTGTGGCATGTGCCGCAGACCCGCTTCATTGTTTCGCGGCCCAGTCCGGCAGGCAATCGTTCCTGGGCTTTTCCGGCGAAGAGAAGTAAGAAAACGAGAGGTAAAAATCGATGCAAAACAGTCACAGGATAACGCAGACAGGTGACACTGGTAGTATGCTGACCGATCTGGTCCAGATCCGCCGCCTCGGCGAAAAGAAGCTCGACGAGAACAAGCGCCTGCGCCAACACCTCAAGCGGCACAATTTCGTCGAACGCCGGCTCAAGATCATCGCCCAGGAAATCGAAGAGAGCATCGATTGCCGCGCCTGCGCGAACTGCTGCCGCGTCGCTACCACGACTCTTACCGAACGAGACATCCAAAAACTGGCTCGTTACCTTCGCGTCAAGAGAGAAGATTTTCTGCGCGACTACACGACCCTTAGCGAAGAAGAGGGTCGCATTCTGAAGCGGACGGAGACGGGCTGCATTTTCCTGAGCGGGAATGACTGCACCGTTTACGATGTTCGTCCCAACACCTGCGAGGATTTCCCTCACCTGGTGCGCGGCTCGGGATCGTTCGTGAACCGCATGTGGCAAATGGCGGATCGTGCCACTTACTGCCCCATCGTCTACAATTCGCTAGAAGCGTTTAAAGACGAAGTAGGCTTCACCCGATGACTGGAAAAGTCGGCCCAGAAACGCGCGATCTGCCCGCCGACCGCCATGAATTCGTCCAGCGTCGAGGGCTTCTGAATGTGTATCGCCTTATGTGTCTTCTCCGCCCGGTCGCGATCCTCGGGGTTTCCCGAAGAACTCAGAATCACGACCGGCGTATCGAAGAATTCAGAGACGGAACGCATTTCAGTGAGCACTTCCCACCCGTCGCGTTTGGGAAGGTTCAAATCGAGCAACACCAGATCCGGTCTCGCGGCATCGGCGTACGGTGAACGCCGATGCAGAAAATCGAGAGCCTGCTCCCCGTCCACCAGGTGGATCAATTCGAACGGCATGGCAGAGTCTTTGAGGGCTTCCCGTACCAGGAGCACGTCGCCCCGATTGTCCTCCACAATGAGAATTCGGATGCTATCGCTGCCTGGCATGTTCCGTTACGTTCGCTCGTAGAGATAGACGCTGTCTTCCAGCCGGCTTTCGCCGCCGTCATTCACCGCAAAACGTGCCCGCCGATTCACGCCGTCGCCTTTATCGAAAAGCGAAGCTCCGCAATACATGCCGTCTTTCCGGAGAGCATAAAAGTCGATATCGAAAAGCTGCAGCCGCGATCGGTCGTCCTTGAAATTGTGGGAAACGCGCTTCAACGCGTCGAGACAAGCCTCTTTCGGCGTCATCCCGTGCCGCATGTTCTCAACGATCGTATGCGCGCCGCAGATGCGAATATTCTCTTCGCCGCGTCCGGTCGAACCCGCGCCGCCCACTTCCTGGTCTACGTAAACGCCCGACCCAATAATTGGAGAATCTCCCACGCGGCCGGCGAGCTTCCACGCCAGTCCGCTGGTCGTCGTCACCCCCGACATTTCACCCTTCGGGCTCAATCCCAGGCAGTTGATTGTTCCCGTCGGCGGATGCTTTGCTACATGGGCCGCCCACGCGAGCGCTTCTTCATCGGCGTGGGGAAACGTCTCGCGCAACTCGGCGGTGGTCTTGGGCCCATAGTCCACTTCATTCGTCCAGTTGTTATTACCGGCTTTGTCGCGCAGCGATTTCTTCCATACCAGCCATGCCAGGCGCGATTCTTCCGTCAGAAGATCCTCTTCCGGGAAACCCATTTCCTTGGCGAACTTCAGCGCGCCGTCGCCGACAATCATGATGTGGCCGGTTTCGGTCATCACCAGTTTTGCGATTTTCGATGGCGTTTTGATGCCGCGAATCGCCCCGACCGCGCCGCACATTCCCGTCGGTCCGTGCATGCAGCTTGCATCGAGCTCCACCACTCCTTCTTCATTCGGCAGGCCACCGTAACCGACGCTGTGGTCTTTCGGATCGAGTTCGACAATGTTCACGCCGGCGATCACGGCGTCCAGGGTATCGGCGCCGGCCCGTATCATTTCATTTGCCTTTTTGCACGCCGCCAGACCGTTGAAACTGGAAATTACAATTGCTCTAGGACTCTGGGCTATCGCCTGGCCACCGCCGGCCGCGGCTGCCGCGAGCGCAGCCGATCCCTGCATCCATTGCCGTCTGCTAATCATGTGTCCGCCGTTTTTCGAGGTTTCGTTACCCTATTCAGTTACACTATCTCTGTTTACATGGAAGAGCAAATTTCACCCGCGCGGTCCGTCAGTGGCGCCGTGCAACCACCTGGCGATAAATCAATTTCCCATCGTTACGGGATGCTGGCCGCGATCGCCGAGGGCGACTCCAAGATTCTGAATTATTCGACCGGTGCCGACTGCCAATCCACGCTTGGCTGCGTGCGAGCTTTGGGCATTGCTGTCGACAAGACGCCCACGGAAGTCGTGATTCATGGCCGGGGCCCGGAAGGATTAAGCGCGCCGGCGTCTGAGCTGGATGCCGGGAATTCCGGTTCCACGATTCGGATGTTATCTGGAATCCTCGCCGCCCAGAATTTCGATAGCCGCATCGGCGGCGATGAGTCGCTTTCGCGCCGTCCGATGGATCGCATCATGAAGCCGCTGGCGCAGATGGGAGCGTGTTTCGAAGCGCGCGACGGCCGTTATCCGCCCCTCACGATTCACGGGCGAAAGCTGCATCCGATAGAATACACTCTGCCGATGGCTAGCGCGCAAGTGAAGACGTGCGTGCTGTTCGGAGGAATGTTTGCCGAGGGGGCCACCACCGTTCACGAGTCCGTCCGCACGCGCGATCATTCGGAATTGGCGTTGCGCGAGTTTGGCGCCGACATCGATGTGCGAGGGCTCGATATTTCTCTCAACGGCCCTTCCAAACTGCAGGGGCGCGATTTGCAGGTTCCCGGCGATCTCTCTTCCGCTGCTTTTTTTCTGGTTGCGGCGCTGATCGTTTCGGATTCGGATCTCGTCATTCGAGGCGTCGGCTTGAATCCGACCCGCACAACGCTGCTCGATGTGCTCGCGGGGATGGGCGCCAACCTGAAAATCCTCGATATTAAACAAATCGGCGGCGAATTGATTGGCGATATTCTGATTCGAAAATCGAAAGTGAAGGGCGGAGTTCTCGAAAAGGCGCAGACGGCGGGCGTGATCGATGAAATTCCGGTACTGGCTATTCTCGGAGCTGCCAGCGAGGAGGGCCTGGTGGTCCGCGACGCCGCGGAGCTGCGGGTGAAGGAGACGGATCGCATCGCGACGGTGGCCGAAAATTGCCGGCGCATGGGGATCGACATCGAGGTTCGCGAAGACGGCTTCGAGATTCCGGGCCGGCAACAATTTCACGCCGCCGAGCTTGATTCTTTTGGCGACCATCGCATCGCCATGGCATTTGCCGTTGCGGCTCTGGCCGCCGATGGGCCGTGCATTATCCATAATGCCGACGCCGCTTCGGTCTCGTTCCCGGAGTTTTACAACACGCTGCGCCGTATCGCGGAATAATCTTTCATGGACAGCGCCGCGCTCAATATTGAAGGCTTGGTTCATGACCTGAACAACGTGTTTCAGACCATGGCCGAGAGCGCCGAATTGCTGTCTACCGATCCAAAATGGACCAAGCTGGCCGCGACGCTCCACCGCAGTGTGGAGCGCGGCCAGCGCATCGTTCGCAGCATCGTCGAGCGGCAGCGCTCCAACGCCGAGCTTAGCGGGGTGCTGGAGTGCGCCATTCAGTTTGTGCGGGATTATCTGGAACTGGTTCACGGTCCGGACGTGTTGTTCGAGAGCCGGATCGAAGGCGATTTTCGGATGCCTGGGGACGCGGCGTCCTGGGAGCGGGTATTTGTAAATCTGCTGATGAATTCCGTGGAGGCAGGGGGCCGAACGATCGTCGTGACCGCTGAAAATCGGGAAGTTGTCATCGCCGACGATGGGCCGGGAATTGCTCCGGGGCTGCTGCCGACGATCTTTCAACCGCACGTTTCGAGCAAGCCGATCACCTCCGGCTTAGGGCTTTATATTGTGCGGTCGCTGGTGGAGCAGAACGGCGGAACGGTAACCGCCGCGAACGGAGAAAAGGGCGGAGCGGTATTTCGAATTATTGTGGGCGAGCCGGCGGCTCGCCCCCCGGATTATTTACCGAAGTAGTCGTCGTTGATGGTTACCGGAACCTGCTTTTTCACTTCGGTAACCTCTTTCTGAGTCATTTCGGTCTTCAGCTTCTTCTCGATGTTCTCTTTCATCTGCTCGTAGGTCTGAGGCCCGCGGCTCTCCACCTGGATGATGTGATAGCCGAACTGGCTCTTGACGGGCTGGCTGATCTGACCGATGGGCAGGCTGAAAGCTGCCTCGTCGAATTCCTTCACCATGCGCCCTTTACCGAAACTGCCGAGGTCGCCGCCGTTTGCGCCAGAGCCGACGTCGTCGGACTCAGCCTTGGCAAGCGCTCCGAAGTCGGCGCCCTTCTCGATCTTGTCGCGCAGCGAAGTGGCCTTTGCAAGCGCCTCTTCCTGGGTCAGTTCCTTCTGATCAGGCCGCAGCGGTACGGGCGATCCCTTGTACCGGATGAGAATGTGGCGGGCCTTGACTTCGATGGAGTCGTTCTTGTGTTGGTCGTAGTAGGCCTTCATGGCCGCTTCGTCGGGTTTCGTGTTCGCGGCAACATCCTGGTAAAGCTGATTGGCGAGCAACTGGTCCGTCTGGATAGCAAGCATTTGCTGGACGGCAGGCTTCTCGTCGATTTTGCGTTTACGGGCTTCGACGGCCATCGCTTCGAGGTCGGCGTACTGTTCGACGAACTTGCGGCGCTGCGGGCCTTTCGCGGCACTTTTGTATTGATCCGGCAGCGATGCGACGAACTCCTCGAACTGAGCTCGGGTGATCTTCTTGTCGCCAATGGTGAGAACCACGGTGTCGGGTGGTACGTTCATCGCGGGTGCGGACGCGGGAGCCGCGGTTCCGGGAGAAACATGAGGCGCGGCATTCGGCGGCGGCCCGGAATTGCCATATTGGCCAGGCCCTGGCGTCGGCGACTGGGACGGGGGAGTCTGCGCGTAAGCGGTGGCCAGCGTGGCCAGCATCAAAACATTCGTGATTGTTAAAGCTTTCATGGGTATACGTCTAGCGAACAGGCATGAGCACACTCAGCAGGTTCGGATTGGGTACAACCTAGGATAGCGCAAAAGTCGCGAAAAAAAAGAACCCGCGTTTGGACTTGACCTGCACCCCCGTTTGGGGGTATAAATCGGTGTCCCCCGAAAAGGAAGGAAGTTGAATATCAAGATGGCTGCCGCCGGAGGCGTTCTCACGATTTCGAACCCAACCGAAGATGCGATCTGTACGCTGGCGCATGATTTGCGTCAGCCGCTCAGCGCGATCGAGGCGATTGCTTATTATCTGGAGATGACACTTCCCGCGGAGCAGTTGGAAGCGCGGCAACATTTGCTGCGTTTGCAGGAATTGGTGGAACGCTCCAGCGATATTCTGACGGATGCCGTCAACTCTTTAAGGGTCACTTAGCCTTTCAAAGGCGGCTTGTAGCAGCCAGCCTGCGCGCATGCCTAATTCAGAATTTGCGCGACATAATGGGACGAGCAGCGCCGCGGCAGGCGGTCCGAACCAAGTGGTTAGCGCGTCAACGAGCCCAACCTGTGTTTCGATTCCCGCCCAGGCCACATATCCGTCGGGTCGAATCAACACGGCACCGGGAGCACTGACCGCGCCAAATACCGGAAGCTCCCACTCACCAACATAGTTAGCGTCGATCAACTGAACCCGATTAGCCCATGGTGTGATATCGAAGCAGCCGGGCTCACCGAAGTTGAGGAGCACCGGCTGGGCATCGTGCAACAGGGTGAACACCCGCAGCGGACCTTTGGCGGTGACCAGGTCGAGATCGGGCATGCGCCGTCCGAGCAGCGGATGTCCCTCGCCGAGATCGTAGTGGATGTCGAGGCCGGACATCATCGCGGCGAACCGCTTACGCGGCTCGTCCATGCCGAGGAGCTCGGACATTGTGTCGCGCAGTGCCTTGGTGCGTTCGTCTTCGCGGCGAAGAACGACACTCGCCATCGTGGTGCGTAACACGCGGGCAGCGATTGGGTGGCGCTCGGCGTGGTACGTATCCAGGAGGCTTTCGGGCGACGTCCCCTTGACCACCTGGGCCAGCTTCCATCCCAGATTCACCGCATCCTGCACACCCGTTTGGAGGCCCTGTCCACCGTCCGGAGGATGGACGTGTGCGGCGTCGCCGGCCAGCAGCACCCGTCCTTTGCGGTAGGACGCGGCTTGCCGAGTCATATCGGTGAACCGGGAGATCGAAGTAGGACTGTGTATCCCATAATCGGTCCCATATACGGCGATGAGGGCCTCGCTGAGATCGCGCAGGGTGGGTTCGGTGGTGGCTCCGGCGTGCTGTTCGGTCACCAATACGCGAACCCGCTTCCCATCGTCCGCCCGGCTGAGGGAATGGATACCGAGGGCGTCGCGGCGGATACCCCATTCCGGCGGTTCCTCGGTCAACTCGGCCTCGGCGATCAGGTTGCTGGTTGTCGGATCCGATCCCGGAAATTCGATGCCGGCGGCCTTACGGATCAGACTGCGTCCGCCATCGCACCCGACGAGATATTTCGCCCGCAGCGACTGACCATTGCTGAGCTCGACGTCGACGCCGGCATCGTCCTCTGCGAAGCCCGTCACCTCAATGCCGTAGCAGATGGGCACCGCCAGTTCGTCGACCCAGCCGGCGAGTATGCGCTCGATATGACTTTGCCACAGCGCGAGCCCGTAATTGTGCCGGGTGGGAAAGTCGCTGATGTCCAAAGTGACTCCGGCGAACCTGGCGACCTGCGCCATCTTCCCCTCGGAGAGGAACCGATCCGCGATTCCACGCTGATCGAGAATCTCGATGGTGCGTGAGTGCAGACCGCCCGCGCGCGAGCCGCTAAGGTCCTGGTTGGCGCGCCTCTCGATAATGGCAACGTCGACGCCCGCTAACGCCAATTCGCCCGCGAGCATCAGCCCGGTCGGACCTCCTCCGGCGATCACCACCCCATGCTCAGTCATCGGCACCCTCCGGCCGCAGCCGGCGTGGACACGCGCACGTCCGCGCCGATTGCCTCCAGTTTCACCGCGAGCCGTACGATCGGTTCGAATGCCTGCATGTCGCTCCTCCCATTGCTGAAGCGACTTTACGGCAGAACCCGGGTCTTGCCGCAAGTCCCAGGGTGCGCGATACACTGGAATTGGAAGGTAGCGGATACTCGCTTATCTGCTAAGGACCCGGACAAGCCCCGAGGCGTTACTCAGCGTTCGAGGTTGTCAACTTTTTCCCGCAATTGCGCCAATTGACGGCGCAGGTCGGGGAGTTTTGCCAGGTTTGCTAACTGCTCCAGGTGCTCTTTCAAGGGGCGGGCGGGGGTTCCCCATACTACTTGGCCTTTACGCACGATTTTCGATGTCAGGATTCCGCAGCCGGAGCCTAATACTGCTCCGGACTCGATTCTGGCCTTATCTCCTATGCCGACCTGGCCGCCGATCACTGCGTAATCCTCTACTACGACTCCACCTGAAAATCCCGTTTGCGCCGCTACTACTACGTGACGCCCGATGCGGCAGTTGTGTCCTACATGGACCATGTTGTCGAGCTTGGTGCCGGCGCCGATCGAAGTGACTCCAAGGGCAGCACGGTCGATGCACGCGTTCGCTCCGATCTCGACGTCGTTGCCAATCTCCACCCGGCCCACCTGCGGGAATTTTTCGTATTGGCCGTTGGTGAAAACGAATCCGAAGCCGTCGGCTCCGATCACGGCTCCCGAGTGCATAATGACTCGGTCTCCTACGGTCACGTTGTCGTAAATGCTGACATGCGGATGCAGCGTGCAGTGGGCTCCGATGGTCACACCGGAGCCGATGGCGCAGCCCGCGCCGATTTGCGATCCAGGTCCGATGCGGCTGCCGGCGCCGATCGAAACGTGAGGGCCGATGGATGCCGAGGGATCTACCAGGGCATCGAGAGCGATGACGGCGCTGTCGTGCGCGCCTGGAGCGATCGCGGGTTTGGGATAGAGAACGGCGACGGCTCGGGCGAAGGCCGTTCTTGGATCCTGCGATCGAATGACTGTGCGGCCGGCCGGAAAATCGTTTGGAACAATCAGGCATCCGGCTCGCGACTGCTCAGCGGCCGCGACTGCCTTGCGATTAGCGACAAAAGAAAGTTGATCGGGACCAGCGGATTCAAGCGGCGCGGCGGCGCGAATGTCAGCCAGCCCGTCGCCTTCCCACTGCGCATCGAGCAGGTTTGCAATTTCAGAAACCAACACCCCTGTATGATACAAATTTATGGCCATCGACCCTTCGGCCGTTATCGCTCCGACTGCTCGCGTGCATCCGGAAGCGAATATCGGAGCGCAGACGATCATCGGCGATTATTGCGTGATTGAGCAGGATACTTCGATCGGACCGTTCTGCATGCTCGAACCGTATGTGTTCGTGAAGCGCTGGACCACGCTCGGCGAGAGAAATGAAATCTCGGCTGGAACCGCTCTGGGCACGGACCCTTTGGATAAGAATTTCAAAGGCGACCGCAGTTACTTGCGGATCGGGAACGGCAATAAAATTCGCGAACATTACACCATTTCGCGCGGGACGCGTGCCGAGACGGTCACTTCCATCGGAGACGGGAATTACATCATGACGTCCGGGCATATCGCTCACAATTGCGTGGTCGGAAATAACACTGTGATTGCGAGTTGCGCGCTGCTGGCCGGCTATGTCGAAGTGGAGAATCAGGCTTTTATCTCGGGCGGCGTGGAGATTCATCAGTTCACGCGTGTCGGAAGGCTGGTCATGATTGGCGGATTATCGGGCGTCAACATGGATCTGCCGCCATTCTTCACGTATCTTGGATTCCGGGCCGTTCCGAAAGGGTTGAACCTGGTGGGGCTGCGCCGGGCGGGTTTTAGCGCGGAACAGATTGTCGCGCTCAAGCGAGTCTATCGGCTGCTCTTTCGATCCGGTTTGAAGCTAGAGGAGGCGCTAGTGCGGATCGAGACGGAGGTTGCGACACCCGAGGCGCTGCATGTCGCCGCGTTCATTCGCGGGAGCAAGCGGGGCATCACCAGGGAAAAAGCCGAGTAGGAACAAACGGAGTTTCGGTGGTGTCTAGGACACCATGCGCGACATCACGCTGGCTTTGCGTCTGGCTTTGAAATCGCCCGGTTCCACGTTTCTTGCGGTGTTGTGCCTGGCACTTGGGATCGGCGTCAATGCGTCCATTTTCAGCCTTCTGAATTTTGTCTATTTCCGGCCGCTGCCGGTGAGCAACGCGGATCGCGTCGTGGTGTTGAGCCGGCGCGGGAACTCGCTTCTCACCTATGCCGAGTATCGGGGGCTGCGGGATCGCAATGGGTCGCTGGACGGTTTGGCGGCTTCGAATCCGGAAGAGTCGGATTTAAGTTTCGAAGGGAACGCGGCGCTGATCGGGGCGGAACCGGTGTCGGGGAATTATGCGGCGGTGCTGGGGGCTCGGGCGATGCTCGGACGGTGGTTCAATCGCGAGGACGGGCCGGCGGCGGTGATCAGCTATGACGCGTGGCAGCGGCTGCTTCATGGCGATCCGCATGTGCTTGGCAAGATCGTCCGCTCCGAATCGCATACGTATACCGTTGTTGGAGTGGCGCCGCCGGAATTCGGCGGTATCTACATGCCGCTTCGGATCGACCTGTGGGTGCCGTTTCGCTTTTGGGCCGGGAACAATGCGGAGCAGAGGCGCGTGATGGTGTTCGGCAGATTGAAGCCGGGTGTCAGCGCGTCGCAGGCGGCGGCGGATATCAATACCGTTGCGGCGCAGATTCGGCGGGAAAATCCGTCGCTGGCGCAGGGCGCGGACGCACCTCTGACCGTGGAATTGGTTCGCGGCGTTCCGAATCCGGCGAGCCGACGGCAGGCGATGCCGGTGATCGTCCTGTTGATGACGGTGGTCGCGCTGGTGCTTCTGATTGCGTGCGTCAATGTTGGCAATTTGCTGCTGGCGCGCGGCGTGAGCAGGCAGCGCGAGATGGCGGTCCGATTCGCGCTGGGCGCTAGCCGTCCACGGGTGCTGCGGCAGTTGATGACTGAGAATCTGATGTTGGGGCTGGTGGGCGGCGCGGCTGGAATCTTTGTTGCTTACGCGAGCAATCGTCTGCTGCAAGCCGCTATTCCGACGCTCCCGTTCGGCGAGATGCTGCGATTCGAGATGCCGTTGGATTTTAGGGTCCTGATCTATAGCGGGTTTATTGCGCTGCTTACTGCTCTGTTGTTCGGATTGCTACCGGCGTGGCAGGGCAGCCGGGACGATCTCTCTAGTGTGTTGAAGGGCGCGACCATTACTGGCGGTCGTCTGCGATTGCGCCTGGCGACTTTGACCGGACAGATAGCTTTGTCGTTGATGCTCTTGCTGACTGCCGGTCTGTTCGTTCGTGCTGTGATCCGTTTTCATGACACCGATCCGGGGTTTGCTAGTGGCAATCGTATTTTTGCGCCGGTGTTTGTGCCGCAGCCGCAGTTCAGCGTTTCATCTTCCCGGACGTTTTATGACCAGATGCTGAATCGTTTGCGGTCGCTAGTGGGTGTTCGCGGCGCGGCGGTGACGACCAGGCTACCGCTGTATGCGGCCGGGATTGAGAGTAGCTGCGTCGCGCGGTCTACGGATAAACCAGCTCCGGCCACTACCTTTACGATCGGCGCAGGTTATCTCGATACGATGCGGATTCCTTTGGTGGACGGGCGCGATTTCAATGTTGCCGATCAGGCGGATGGGACTCCGGTGGCGATCGTGAATCAAGTGCTGGCGCGGCGTTTGTGGCCGAATGAAGAGGCTGTTGGGCGCAGTTTCTCGTTCGGGTGCGAGCATGCTCGGGTGCTGCAAGTGGTGGGCGTGACGCGCGATTCTAAGATTCGCGGGTTGAATGAAGCTACTTTGCCGCATGTCTATCTGCCGTTCTCGCAGGCGTTCGAGGGTGGGATCGTTTTTGTTGTCGTGGAGACGGCGGGCGATCCTGGGCCGATGATCAGGCCGGTGCGTGAGTTGCTGCTATCGCTGCATCCGGATTTTCGGACGTATGGCGTAAAGCGACTTAGCGAGTCGCTGGATGCTTCGTTCTGGCAGGCCCGGTTTGAGCTTTGGGTGCTGGGGGTGCTTGGGACGCTGGCGCTGGTGTTGGCGGGCGTTGGGATGTATGGCGTGATCGCGTATCACGTTACGGCGCGGACACGGGAGATCGGGATTCGGATGGCTGTTGGCGCGAGTCCTGGGGATGTTTATCGGATGGTGATCGGGCAGGGGTTGCGGGTCACGTTGGTGGGGGTCGCGATTGGGCTCGTTTTGTCGGCGATGGCGGCTCGGGTTCTGGCTGGTCTGTTGTTTGGTGTGAGTCCGATGGATACGGCGACGTGGTTGTCAGCGGTCGCGGTGTGGGTGGTGGTTGCGTTGTTGGCGTGCTGGGTTCCGGCACGGCGGGCGGCGCATGTGGAGGTGGTTGGGGCGTTGCGGCAGGATTGAGGTGTTGGGGATGGCTCTGGGTGGGAACGCTCCCTTTGGTCGCGGCTCGGTTACGGGGTGATGGGTCGTGGTGAGGCGATGGCGGAAAAGGGGCGATAGGTCGTAGTGGGGTGATGGGTCGTAGTGGGGTGATGGGGTGGAATTGGCGGGGTTAGATCCAGCCGCGTACATAGTAGTAACCGATTTTTGTTGTTTCCTCGCAGAGGGTCAGAAAGACGCCCCAGCGGTATCGATATTGATGGATCATTTTATATTGGTCCGGGAAAGAGCAGGACTCGACGTCCATTCCTACTTTTCGGAAGGCGCGGCAGGCTCGGAAGGTGTGATAGTCGCTGGTCAGGAGGACGATTCGGCCCGGCGTGTTTTGAAGCGCCTCCTTCGTGAAGAGGGCGTTCTCGCGGGTGCTGATAGAACGCGTCTCCACCTGGATAGCCGCGGCCGGGACGCCCTGGGAGATCATGAAATCCCGCATTTGGGTCGAGGCAGGGACTCCTTCGATGCCGGGGCCGGCGGAGATGAAGATTTCGCGAAATCCGCCGGAGCGCCAGAATCGCAGGCCGTAGAGAGCCCTCCAGTAGGATTCGTAACCGATGGCGTCTTTGAAGGCTTCCGCGCCGAGCAGGACGAGAATATCGCCTTTGGGATTATAAATTGGACCCGTCAACCGATTGATCCACCAGTTATCGATGGGTGTAAAGGTGACGAGGAGGTACAGCGCGCCAATACCGGCCAGCACGCGTACGATGAGCTTACGCAGCATAAGCCGTTACTATAACGTGCTCGGGAATTTATAAGGCTTTTACCCGATAGCGATATCAGGCCCACATACCGATAAACACCTAGAGCGTCTAGAATCCCGTGCGCGATATTATTCACAATTCCGCTCCTGCCGGCGATGCAGCCGGTAGCAATGAAGAAGCGGCACACCTGGTACTCGATTGTTTTCTGTCCGCGATCCAAACCTTCGCGGAGTGCGTGGAGGCGGCTTGTCCTCCGGTCGGGGTCCAGTTCTACGATCAACTGGTGCGCATCCGACGACGCCTGGCGTACAACAGCAGCAAGACCACGCTGGATGAGACTCGGGAGTCACTGGAGAACACTCTCACCGCTTACGCCGAGCAGGCCCACCGGTACTGCGAGGTGCGTACGGAAGATCGCAACGGCATGTTGGACCTTCTGAACGAGATGGAAGAGGTCGCGTTCGAAAAGGCTATCGAGCTGGAAGCGCCGATCGGCGAGATTCGGCGGCGGCTGACCGCGGGACAGCAGCTTGCCACGGTGGATCCTCTGACCGGGCTGGCGAATCGGCGCGAACTCGAACGGCAAGTCAATTTGCGGATGGCGGCGGAGAAGCAGTTTTGCGTGCTGTTTTTCGATATCGACGATTTTGGGCTTTTCAACGAATCTTTGGGCCGGGAGAGCGGCGATCAGGTTCTCAAACAATTCGCGGCTCGCCTGAATACTCAAATTCGCGCCCGGGATCTCGCTTCGCGCTGGCTGGCGGATGAGTTTATCGTCATTCTCGAGTGCGATATGGAGAATGCGCGACGACGGACCATCCAGATGTCGCAATTCCTGCGCGGGCCTTACGTGGTGGAGGAAGACGGACGCGAGGCTAAGATCGAGATCCGCGTATCCGCGGCAACAGCGGAGTGTCTGCCCGGCGACTCGCCGCGCAAGCTCTGGATGCGGCTCGAAGAAGATTTTCATCGGCAGAATGCGCCCGCCGCGGTAGCGTAGAGCCACTAAGTGACAGCCGCTCCGTAACCGTCGCGGTTCCGTTCCAATCGAAAGGCCGGACGAGTGAGGCAGTGGGGGCGTTCGCGTTTTCATTTTGTACTACCTTTTAATTGGAAGGATGCTCCCCGCTTGTACAAATTGAAGGACGCGGACGTGTTGGTAACAGGCGCAGGCCGCGGAGTCGGGAAACGACTCGCGATTGGGTTTGCAAGCGCCGGCGCCCGGGTTGGATTGTTGGCCAGAAGCAAAGCCGAGCTGGATCTCGCCGCACTCGAGATTGAACATGCCGGAGGCGCCGCCCTCCGAATACGCGCAGACGTCACCGACTTTGAACAAATGTGCGCCGCTGTCGACCGCATGCGCGGACATTTCGGCGGTCTTCACGTGCTGGTATGTGCGGCGGCCGTGCAGGGCCCGATCGGGCCGCTGTTCGAAACGCCGCCTAAGGCATGGGCCGACACTATCGGAACGAATCTGATCGGAGTGATGCATTCGTGCCGAGCGGTGCTGCCGGGGATGATCGACCATCGGGCTGGGAAAATTATTGTTTTGAGCGGGGGTGGAGCTGGATCGGCTCGACCCAACTTCTCGGCTTATGCTTCGGCTAAGGCGGCGCTTGCGAGGTTTACGGAAACGCTGGCCGAAGAGGTCCGCGATCATAATATTCAGGTCAATTCCATGAATCCGGGCGGAACGTACACCAGCATGACCGATGAGATTCTGCGCGCGGGGGATCGGGCCGGGTGGAAAGAGAACGAAGATGCCGTGCAGGTGCGCCAAACGGGCGGCATTTCTCCGGATAAACAAATTCAGCTCGCGCTGTTTTTGGCTTCGGAGCAGTCGAATCATATTAGCGGGAAGCTGATTCATGTTACGGATGACTGGAAGCGGATGAAGAGCGAGAATATTCATTCGGAGATTTATACTTTGCGGCGCGTGCAGAAGGTGTAGCGGGCGGCGGTTCGCCGCTTGCTTACGGGTCTCTGAAATAATCGTCGGCAATCTCCGCTTACTTACGTGCGCGGTTCCGTAAGATCGTGAAAATCGAGCAGGGTTACTTTTTAAAGACCCTCGCGGTCGCGGCTCGGCTACGGGTGTTCGATGGATGAAGGAGCTGGCTTGCTGGCTCCGGCTCTCGGCCTTGCTCACCGGTCACGGCCCGAGCGGCGCTTCATTCCTGTATTCTCATATCATGCGTTATTTTCTCCTTCCGCTCCTCGTGCTGAGCGTCGCGGGAATTGTCTCGTCCCAGAACCCCGCCGCGCATCGTAAGCACGTGCTCGCCATCGGCGAGGTTAAAGGCTTCCAGCACGACTCCGTGTCGCACGCTCTTGCGACCATCGAACGTATGGGCCGCGAAACAGGCCTTTACGACACCTACATTCGAACCGATTGCCAGCTCGTGACCAAACAGAAGATCAATGCGGGCAACGCGAAGAACCTCAACTATTTCGACGTGGTTGTTTTCTATACGACCGGCGAACTCGATATGGACGATCAGCAGAAAAAAGACCTGCTCTCATTCGTTCATGACGACGGCAAGGGATTCGTGGGAGTGCACAGCGCCATCGACACGTTCTACAAATGGCCGGAGTACGGCGAGATGACCGGCGGATATTTCAACGAGCATCCGTGGGGTACTTTCGACGCGCCCGTGATTGTGGAGCGGCCCGATTTCCCGGCCATGAAAGGGTTCGCACCTTCGTTCGTGATCCATGATGAGATTTATCAGGCGAAGGACTGGTCGCGCGATAAGGTGGACGTGCTGGCGCGTCTGGATGCCAGCAAACTCGATCTGAGCAATCCTCGGGTGCATCGCACGGACAAAGATTTTGCGGTCGCGTGGGCCAAAACATATGGCAGCGGGCGCGTTTTTTATTCGACGTTCGGCCATACCGACGAAGCGTGGGACCGCAAAGATATCCAGACGATGTACCTGGAGGCGATCAAATGGACCATGGGGTTGACCGATCCTAAGATCGGGCCGCATGCGATGACGCCGGCCGGCCAATAGCCGCGCCGTTACGTGTAGGCCACCAGTAACAGACAGCCGTCGCGCGAGTGCAATGGCGCGTGGGTGCTGCCGCGCGGCATGTAGGTGAAATCCCCAGCGTAGACGGTGACGCCGTCGCTGGTGATGCTGCCTTCGAGCACCAGACACTGCTCCGCGTCGGTGTGAACGTGCGCGGGATACGAGGCGTCCGGCGCCATTTTCACGAGCACCGTCTTGTTCTTGTGAAGATTGCGGAGCTGGACGCCGGGCACACCGGAGTCCTGCCAATCGGAGTCGCTCGCGCGCCGCAAGGTACCTTCGCCGAATTTCGTTTCGTCGGAAGGCGGATTCGCGGCGGCCATGGCGAGCACCCGCTCGCGCAGTCCGGGAGGCGGAGTAATCTCCGGAGGGTTCAACGGCAGTGCAGCGACCACGGCTTCGCACTTGCGAACTTCAGCTTCACAAAGGCGGCAGCGAGCGTCGAGCCGCAGCTTGAATTGCGACGCTTCGTTGGGAGAGAGAGCACCTAAGGCATACAGGGCCGCCTGCTCTTCGATTTCTTGAATATGGATTTCGTCGGCCATGGATGTTTCCTTCTATAGTGATGTGGAAGGCGGGAGCACGTCGCGCATTTTCCTCATTCCGATTCGAATCCTTGTCTTGATAGTTCCCAGGGGGACGCGCATTGCTTCCGCAACTTCGACGTGCGTCAAACCTCGGAAGAATGCCAGTTCGATGGCCTCCCTCTGTTCGGGCGCCAGTGATGCTACGGCCGCGCGGACCAACCTTTTCTCCTGCCCGAAAATGCTTTGCGATTCCGGCTCAACCGCATTGCTCGGAGTCTCCCAGCCTTCTTCGATCGGAAATTCGCGCGCTCGACGCGTGCCCATGCTGCGAAGGCGATCGATGGCGCGGCTGCGCGTCAACAAAGCCAGCCAACCCCACACCGATCCCCGGGCGGTGTCGAATGTCTGAGTCGATTTCCAAACCTGCTTGTAGACATCAAGCACAACTTCTTCGGCGTCGGCGGGATCGTTCAATACACGGAGCGCAAGGCCATAGAGAACGCTGGACGTCTCGTCGTAGAGGCGCGCGAGCCCTTCCGGATCGCCTGCCTGAATTCGATCCAAGTACGCCCGCCAACGCTCCTCATTACGCCCACCTTGCGAAGGTGCTGGGTCCGCCATGCTGTTCGAAAATGGTAGCACCGGCGCCAAACCCATGTATAACGTACGCGCTCAAGAGTGAGCGCGGATTGCTGTGGCGGCCTGAATTTGTTGGATCTCCTTTATGACGAGATCCAGTTCTTCGTCCTTGGTGTAGAAATGGGGTGCGATGCGGATGCCAGCGCCGGGTCGAAAATCGACGAGGAAGTCGCGGCGCAGAAGTTCTTTGGTGACTTCCTGGCCGTTAGGAACGTCCAGCGTCACGGTTCCGGCGCGGTCCGCTGCCGCACGCGGCGTGTTTATTCGGAAGCCGGCTTCATCGGCGAGATCGATGAGCCTCTGCGTCTGGCGTAACGATTTACTTCGGATATTTTCGACGCCGATCTCGTTGATGATTTCGTAACCCGATCGCGCGGCATAGAGAGCGGGGATGGCTGGCGTGCCGTTGAGGAAACGGAACGCGTCGTCCGCATACTCGATTTCGCCGCTCTCGAAGGCGAAGGGTCGTTTATGGGCCACCCAACCGGTAACCCGCGGTTCGAGATGGGGACGCAGGTCGGGACGCACGTAGAGATAGCCGGCGCCGGGACCTCCGCAGAGCCACTTCACCGATCCGCCGGCGGCGAAATCGACGTCCATTTCGCGAACGTTCACGGGCAGCGTACCGGCCGATTGATAAATGTCGGCCACGACCATCGCGCCCACCTCGTGCGCTCGGTGCGCGATTGCCGCCACGTCTTGAATGTAGGCGCTCTTGTAAATCACGTGGGACACGGAGACGAGGCGCGTACGATTGTCGATGGCAGCGAGCATGCGATCGAGAGGAATCGTCATGCCGTCATCGGAGGGGACGATTTGGAGCTGCGCGCCCGACCTTTCCAACTCGTGGTACAGATACAGGTTCGTGGGAAAATTCAGCTCTTCGGCGACAATGCGGTTGCGCGGGCCGGTCCAATCGAAGCAGGAATTGACGATGGACTGCGCGATCGACACGTTGGGCAGCATCACGACTTCGCCGGGGCCGGCGCCGATGATGCTCGCGATGAGATTGCCGACAGTAACTGGCATGTCCCACCAACCCTCTTCCCAGGCCCGTATGCCGCGATTGGTCCAGGCATCCGCGTATTCGTTGAGGCGATCGCGAGTGCGCCGCGGCATCGCGCCGAGTGAGTGACTGATGAGGTGGACGGTGTGTTCCAGCGTCGGAAACTCTTTGCGCCATTCGAGTAATGGATCTATGGTTATAACGCGGGATTGCATAACGAGATCCATTATGGCGCGTCAGAGGTGTGAAGAACGATATCCTACTGGCGCGTCTCGCGGCTAGGTGAATACCGCTCTCCACTCAGGCAGCGACAAGATCGACCCGCACGCGGCAGCCCAGCGCGGTCGAGATATTCACAAGTGCGTCCAACGAGAAGCGGGAAACCCGGCCACGGAGCAGATCGTTCATCCGCGGTTGCGTCACGCCGCAGTGACTCGCCGCCGTGACCTGCGTCCAGCCCTTGCGCTTTATGAAGGCCGCTATCTGCTGCATCAGTTCGGCTCGCGCTCGCAGGTTGGCCGCCTGACCGGGCGTGTCCGCGATGGCATCCCAAATACTGTCGAAGCTTTCGGATTTTTTCATTTCACACCTCTCGATAATTGCCCGAAGCGTCTCCGGGCGATGTCCGCGATGCGAATCTCCTGAACACCTTTCCCAACGATGGTCAACGGTTTGAAATCGTCTGGCTGCTCCCCTCGCTGGACCTTGTCGAGCTGGTATCCAGCGTCGTGCCGCGCATCTTCGGGAAATTCCCGCAAGCATTTGAGCGAGTCACCAAGGAACCGCACTGGACGCATCACATTAAGTATATCCAAATGGATATAGGTGTAAGTTGGTTTGCGCCCAAGAGTATGGCGCAAAAGTCGATGGGTAGAATTCCAGGACGGCAGGGAAACATAGAGGGTTCGGCCGCGCGTTTGAGTTGGTTCTGGATATCCCGGTCAAGCGGTATTGTTGGTGAACTACGATATAAGAGCGACCATGGATACGGCACGAAAAGCAACGCTATGCGGATGATCGAGGAGACGAGACCGATCAGTACTGCACGCAAAATGTTCATCGATTCAATCTCACGAGTCCAGATCTTTTGCTGATAGGCAATGGCGTTACCTCTTTGGGCCATGCGAGCTATGGATCTATGGCTTGTATAACGCGGGATTGCATAACGAGATCCGTTATGGCGCGTCCAAGGAGACAACAATGATTTCCTGCCGCGGCGTCACGAAACGGTTCGGCGATTTCACGGCAGTTGAGGATCTTTCTTTCGAAGTCGAGCCGGGCAGTATCTGCGCACTGCTGGGGCCGAATGGGGCAGGGAAGTCGACTCTGCTCAAGATACTCGCCGGGCTGAGCGCTCCTACTTCGGGAGAAGCGATCGTCGCGGGATTCCATCCTTTTGAGCAGGCCGTTCAGATCAAGCACGCTATCGGCGTTGTGCCGGAGAATCTGGCGCTCTTCGACGATCTCACCATCGAAGAGCATCTGCTTTTGTGCGGTCCCATTTATGGCGTGAGCTCGGGAGAGTCTCGAGAGCGGGCTGAGCAGTTGCTGCGGGTTCTGGGGCTTTCCGATACCCGCGATACATTTCTGCGGCAATCCTCGCATGGCATGAGGAAGAAGACGGCGCTGGCCATGGCGCTGATTCATAATCCTCGGGTCGTGATTTTGGATGAGCCGTTCGAGGGCATCGATCCCGTGACGGCGCAGACCGTGGCGCTGCGCATCAAAACAATGGCCGCGCACGGCATTACCGTGCTTTTTACGTCGCATATTCTCTCGATGGTGGACCAGATTGCCGACCAGGTCGTGATGATCCGCAATGGACGGCGCGTGCTGTGCGCGGAAGTCGGGGCCCTGACGGAGCCTCTCGACAAGCTCTTCTTCGATTTAGTGGAAGCTCCCAATACAGAGGACCTGACTTGGCTGCGGTTGCCGCGATCTTAAGGGCTGTCGCCCGCACGGTAGGGCGCGATCTTCGTTCGCTCGACGCGGTTCATGGGAACAATTTTTTCTGGATCCTGATGCTCATCATGTACCAGCAGCCGAGCAGCGGGATTTTTCTCGGACTGATTTTACTGGTTCTGTTGATCCTACCGTTCACCGCCGAGCCGTTGCGCAAGATTCCGCCGGACCGGATGGCGTTGTGGCCGCTGAGCAGATCGGAGAGATTCGCACTGCGCGCGGGCAGTCTCGCGCTTGAGTCCTATTTTCTGGATCGCTGCGGCTCTGTTCGTCTGGACTGCGCAGCCCGGGCCGGCCATTGTTGTTCTCTTGCTGGCCGTGGTTGTCCAAGGAACGGCGGCCTTAGTGAGGCGTGTCGCTTCAGGCCTACCAAGCCGCAAAATGCCGCGTCTAATTCCTCAGTTCCCTGGCTGGCTCGGCCAATTGTTTAGCAAGGATGTTCGGCAGATGCTGCACACTCTCGATCCGTACATCGCGCTTCTGCTCACTGTGAGCGGAGCGCTTTATCGATTCCTGGGCTCGACGCCGACGCCGGAAGCGTTTCCGATCCTGGCGGTGATGGTGGCTGTTGCGCTCAGCACGTATGCGCAATCGCTTTTCGGACTCGACGGGGAGAACGGGATGATGCGCTATCGACTGATGCCGCTGCGCGGATGGCAGATTTTTCTGTCGAAGGATCTGGCGTTCCTGGCCGTGCTGGTGTTGCTCGAACTGCCCCTCGATGTGAGGACCGGAGTCACTGCTGGGCTGATGGCGCTGGCGATGGGACGGCACCAATCGATACAAACTCCCAAGCCGCAATTGCGCTGGCGGCTTACTTCCGGCGCATTGTTTCCGACTGGATTGATTCAGGTGGTCGCGATGGTGTCGGTTTCAGCGGCGGTAAACGCGTCGAGCGGCTGGTATTTTGCTGGGGCATTCGTAGTCTACGGAGCGGCATTATGGTGGTATGGAAGAGCCTGGGACAGAGGAGTAATCGCATGAGGATCGCTGTGTTTCTACTTTTTTCCACCACAGCGTTGGCGCAGATCGACGTGAAGCTTGCGCAGTCTTACTTCAAGGAAGCGGACGTGTTGTGTACACGCGAGGGCGGCAAGTTGTGGGGCGTGTCGCTGTGCGGTCCGATGTTATTCGCGGACCCGAACACGCAAGATTTTGTGGCGAACCGGCCTGTCAACGTGAAGAAGCTGCCGAACAGCATCAACATCTCGAACACAGCCTTCGATTGGGAGGGCGTTCACTGGACGATGGTGAGATGGCCGCTTCCCACCGATGAGACGGTGCGGGGGAGGCTCATGATCCATGAGCTCTATCATCGGATTCAAGCCGATATCGGATTGCCCGCGCAGGAGGGTTCCAACGAACACCTCGATACGCGTGACGGGCGCGTCTACCTGCAACTCGAAATGCGGGCGCTCGCGAGGGCGATCGAGGCGACGGATAAAGATCGGGAGCAGGCTATCGCCGATGCGCTCGCATTCCGGAAGGAACGGCATCGTCTTTTTCCGAAAGCCGCGGCCGCGGAACGCGCTTTAGAGGACAACGAAGGACTCGCGGAATATACGGCGACGGTAGCGTTGCCGGGAGGGGCGGCTTACGCGGTGGCTCAACTCGAAAAGGCGCCGCAGAGTGCCAGCTTTGTCCGATCGTTCGCCTACTCGACGGGACCGGCTTACGGCGTGCTTCTGGACGACTACGACAAGGCTTGGCGCAAATCGATGAAGCCGGATTCGGACATGTCCGAAGTTCTGGCATCGGCTGCTCATTTGCAACCGTCGGCCGATCTTCAGGCCGCGGCCGCAAGCTATGACGGTGCGGCTTTGATGGCGGCGGAAGACCGGCGGGAAACGGAACGGCTCGCGCGCATTGCTGAAATTCGAAAGCGATTTATCGAAGGGCCGGTGCTTATATTTCCGAACGCGGACATGAGGGTTGGTTTCGATCCGAACACCCTGGTCCCGGTTCCCGATGCCGGCACATACTATCCCAGCGTGCGCGTTTCGGCGGATTGGGGAGTTCTGGAAGCGACTACTGGGGCGATGATCGCACCGGACTGGAGCAAGCTCACGGTGCCATCCGAAGAAAGATGGAAATTGAAGCTGAATGCGGGATGGAAGATGACGGATGGGCAGCGGCTGGGCGATCTGGTTGTGGTGCGAGAATCGCCCGCCGCGCCCAAATAAAGAGAGTTAGGATGTCGTTTTCTGCTTCACCTTGGCGGCGCCTTTTTCCGTCGCGCCGGCGCCCTTGTTCACGCCTTTCTTTACGGCGCGGGTCGTTTTCTGAGATCCCTTCTTAATGCCTTTACCGGCGTCCTTGGCGGCCTGCTTAGTGTCGCTGCCGGCGTCCTTCATATCCTGTTTGGCAGTGTCCTGCGCAAAGATTCCCGCTACGCCTAAAGAGGCAATCGTTCCGATGAGTAACAAACGCTTCATACCTATAAGATGCGTTTGGAGATTATCCGCACATGAATGCGCAATTAAATTCGCTTCACTGCTTCTCAAAGATCCACACGCGGGGTTTTGAGGATCTCCCCTCGCTGACGGGTCTGTGAAATAATTTCGGCACTCTCCGCTTGCTGACGCGCGCGGTTCCGTAACATCTGAAGATCCAGGAGAGTGTTGCGGAGCCCCCTCGGTCACGGAATGCGCAATTAAATTCGCTTCACTGCTTCTCGAAGATCCACACGCGGGGTTTTGAGACACCGTGCTCGGTCACGATGAGAGTCTTGCGATCGGGAGACAAGGTGTAACTGACGCGGTCGGCTTCATCTTCGGAGTCGTCCACGTCCCGAATGGAGCAGAGCAGAGAGGCATCGGCCCAACGAACCGCGATTTTCATCTTTTCGTCGCTGTAGGGCACCACGACGGCGTTGCCGTCGGTTTTGAGCGTAAAACTCAAGTCATTCGTTTCGGTAGTGTAGATGAGTTTACGCGATATCGCCAGGTCCGGTTCGTGGTGCGCGATTTTGAAAAGCGCCCCCTGGAGATCCATTTCCCGCACGTCGCTTTTAGCGAGGTTGAGCTTCCACGAGCCGGAAAAATCCGGGTGGGTCTGCGCGGCGGCGGACCCAACCCAGGCAAGTAGAAAAAGAAGAATCCAACGCATGGCTCCTGCGAATAGATGCTGGCTGGCCGATTTTATTTCGTTCTACAAAGGACTAGCCGGTTATCCTAGGGACGGAGGGATCCATGTACCCGCTTAAGAAAGGGAAAACCACCACTCAGGCCCATGTCGGCCTGCCCAATGGCACCTACGAAGAGGAGCACGGCCGCAAGGGATTTTATGGCAAGTCCGCGCACCTTTATCATGCGCATCCGCCTACCGGCTGGATTCGCTTCGAAGGCAAACTCCGTCCGCATTGTTTCGATTTGAATCAGCTCACTCCCACCGATCTGAAGGACGCCGAAGGCATGCCGATCGCGTTCCTGGGCAACAGCGACGTCAAGCTTTATGTCTCGCGGCGATCCGAGCCGATGCCGTTTTACTATCGCAACGCCGACGGCGACGAACTTATTTTTGTGCATCGCGGGAAAGGCCGCATCGAGACGGATTTCGGACCTCTCGATTTCGAGACCGGCGATTATCTCAACATTCCTCGCGCCGTAACTTACCGCATCGTGCCCGAGACGAAAGATAATTTCTTTCTGATTGTGCAATCTAAAGGCGAGTTCGAACAGCCGGAGAAGGGTCTGCTGGGGCAGCACGCGCTTTACGATCCGGCAGTGATTGTCACGCCCGAGCCCGCGCCACTGCTCGACGATAATAACGAATGGGAAGTGCGCATCAAAGTGGACGATGAGATCTCAAAGGTGGTCTATCCGTTTAACCCGATGGATGTCGTCGGCTGGAAAGGCGACCTGACGGTTTGGAAGATCAACATCCGAGATATACGTCCGGTGATGAGCCATCGCGCGCACCTGCCTCCCAGCGCTCACACGACATTTGTGACTGCAGGGGCAGTGGTGTGCAGTTTCGTGCCGCGGCCGCTCGAAGAGGAAGCGGACGCGTTACGCGTTCCGTTTTTCCATCGCAATACCGATTACGACGAATTTATTTTCTATCACGACGGCGATTTTTTCAGTAAAGACAATATCAAGGCGGGCATGGCGACGCTGCATCCGCGCGGGATTCATCATGGACCGCATCCGAAGGCGCTCGCTAATCAAAGCAAAAAGACGCACACGGACGAGTACGCGGTTATGCTGGACGGTCTGAATCCTATTCACGTGCTTCCGGCAGGCGAGGGTGTGGAATGGAAGGATTATTGGGCCAGTTGGATGGAAAAAAAGCCGGCGCCCGTCGAGAGCCGATGACGATCGACCCGGCTTCCTCTACTCCAGTAGATATTTATAAGTTGCTGGTGGGCGCCATCGTACCGCGCCCCATCGCGTTTGTTTCGACACGCAGTCCGGACGGTATTTTGAACCTGGCGCCGTTCAGTTTTTTCACGGCCATTAGCGCAAACCCTCCGGTGATTTGCTTTTCACCGATGATCCGCGGGAATGACGGATCGAGCAAGGATACGCTGAACAATGTCAGGCAGACCGGCGAGTTCGTGGTGAATGTTGTGTCTGAAGAGTTCGTCCAGAAAATGAATATCACCTCGACGGAGTTTCCGCCCGACGTGGACGAGTTCGATGCTTCCGGACTGACGCCAATTCCGAGCGATCTAGTCACGCCTCCGCGCGTTCAGGAATCACATGTTCAGATGGAATGCCGGCTGGTGCAGATCGTCGATGTCAGTCCGAAGCCTCTGGGCGGGAGCCTCGTGATTGGAGAAGTGCTCCGTTTTCATGTCGACGAAGCGGTCTGGGATCACGGGAAGATCGATCCGGGGAAGCTCAATGCGGTCGGCCGCATGGCTGGAGCTACGTACGCGCGCACGAGGGATCGATTCGATATGGAGCGTCCGAAGCGTCCGTGAGATCAGGGTTGGCTGGGGGTGGTCGTCGGGGTCGAGCCGGTGTTCGAGCCCGACGTCGAGCCGGAACTGGAGCCGAAGCTCGAGCCGGAACTGAATGTCGAACTGGAGCCGAAGGTTGAGTTCGAGTTATTAGGTCCGTTGCCTTGCTGAATCGTAGTCTGATTCATCTGCGCGGCGGCGGCGCCCACGACGTTCTTGTCGTCTTTGGGGTCGTAGATAAACTCCCACTCCCTATATTTGGAGCGTTCCTTGATCACCATGATCCCTTTGGTCTTGAAGGCGGCGGGAAGTCCTACGCCCGCGATCCCGGAGCCCATGCCGTTCTGCGGAGAATTGAACGCGCTGTTGGTGACGCTCGCGGGAGCACCATGGAAAATGCTGTTTTGAACCGCGCTCAGCCCGGAGTTCGGCGTGGCGGCGCCCTGATTTCCTGCGGTTGTTGAGTTCGTGGCGCTGCCAAATCCGGAACCGCTATTCATGTATGGACTCGATCCGGTGGGCTGTGACGGAGTGACTGGCTGAATCTGGTTGGGATCGGTGACTGGGAACGGCGCGATGCCGGGCTGCTGGGGATATCCAACGGGTTGCCCGGGCTGGCCTGGATACGGCGTGACGCCGGGAGTGGAACCGGGATAGGTTTGACCCGGCTGCTGACCTGGATACATTTGTCCGGGCTGCTGGCCGGGGTACGTTTGCACACCGGGCTGGCCGGGGTATGGTTGTACGCCGGGCGGGTTTTGCGCGACCGGATAGACGCCGGGCTGCGATGGATCGGTCCCGGGAGGAGTCGCACCAGGGGCCCCTCCGGGGTTGGTGAGATTCATGGTGTCGCTGGGGCGAGCTTTCACGGCGCTGAATCCATTCGGCGCATTGGGATCGGATGGCGTATCCGGCGTGTTCAAGTTCGCCGCGGACTGGTCTTTATTCTTGTCGTCCTTGCTGCCGAGCGGATTATTATTGGTGTTCGCCGGGACCAGCGAATCCGTCAGCATGCCGTTGGGGCCGACATGCACGAAGCGCCAGTCGTCTTTACCGGTCAGCGGATCGATGTAGCGATGCCGAAGATAACGTTTGTCGTTAAAGCTCTCGAGATCCTCGATTTTGCTTGGATATCGCTTGTTGGCGCGGACAAAAACCTGGATGGCGCGCTTGTACTGCTCACCGCGATCGACGGTCAACTCCTCACGATTGCGCTGCGTCTCGAACGCTATGCGCGGCATTTCCATGTAGAGGGAAATTGCGATCATGGAGGCCAAAAGGAAGATGAGAAGGATGGCGAACCCGCGTTCCTGTTCCCGTTTTTGGCCGCGCGGTTTCATCCCGTTATCTCCTCTACCAAGGGTAGCGTCTGCTGATCGTCTTTGAACTGCGTGTCTTGAACCACGGCGGAGTTTATGCCGATGCGCACGATCTTATAGCGATTCTTGATGAGCTGTCCTTCGCTGGCAACAATGATGTCTTCGCCGTCGAGGAAGAAGGCTCGCTTCACGCCGGCCTTGGTCTGGTTAACGAATCCGTAGAATTTGAGGGGCACTGGCGGGGCCTTGGCGGGCGGGGGAGGAGGTGGAGGAGGCGCCGGCTGCTTCGGCCCGATGAAGTTCCTGGCCAGCTTGATGGGTGCGGGTTCCTTTATACCGGCGAGCTGCGCGGCTGGAGCGGGGGCAGCGACGCCGAAATCAAAAATCGATCGGCTGCCGCCTTCCTCTTTGACCGTCTTCAGTTTCGCCAGGAGCTCCAGATGCAGAGTCGGATCGATGCTGTTGCGGTCCGGCATCTCGTCTTTTTTCCACTTCAATGTCGGCTTGAATTCTCCGGAATTGCGCGCGTTCTTCGTCTGCGCGATGCGGGAGATCTGACGCACGCGCGGGCTCGTGATGGGCGGCAACTCGCCAACAACTACAGGCCTGGAGCTGGTAGAAGACGGTGATTCGGACGGCGTGCTGTTCGAGAAATAGAAATACGCTGCGATGGCCAAAAGAACGCACAAAGCCCCAACCTTCTTCTTGTCCGCTCCCAGCCCGCTGAGTGACAGATTCATTGTGAAGCCCCGTCCTCCCGAACGTAGGTTTGCAACTTCATCTGGACGGACAGGCCGCCGCTAGCCTGCGGCGTGGCCTGAAGACTCTCGACGACCAGCAGACGGGGCGACTTATCGAGCGCGTTGATGAAGTGGATCAACTGCGGATAAGTGCCTTCCAGGCTCTGCGTGATGGTCATGGTGCTGAGCGTATCGCTGCCGTCGATCTCCTCCACGTTATAGGTGCTTTCCTTCGTCTTCATCTGCGCGTCCTTGGCGAGCTCGATGAGGTCGGCGAAGACGGTGGAGTAGGCAGTGCTGCTCGGCAGGAAATATTGATTCAGAAACTGATCGCCCTGCTGGCGTCCTGACTCGATTTTACTGACCAGAACTTTGGTGCGTTCGAGAACTGCGTGTTGCTGGTGCAGTTTCGCCGTGGTGTCGCGCACTTCAGCCTGCAATTCTTCGGGAGATCCTCCCGGAGGCCGCATCATGAAATACGCGGCAACGAGGTTCACGGCAACGAGCGCACCGATCACGAGCCGGGCTATGCCAGTGGGACTGTGCAAAGAAAGGTTGAACTTAGGAATTTCCATTTTCTGGCGTCCTATAGTTTCTGCGCATAACTCACACTCATGCGGGTCCGAATGTACGGCTCCGTTTGCGATGGCGGCAAGCTGTTCAACAGCTGGTAATCGGAAAATTGCGGCGATTTCTCAAACCGTTTTACCAGCTCGAGGACGGCGACGGGGTCTTTTGAGGCGACCGTCATGTCCAGCCAAACGTGACTGTGGGCGTCCACTTGCGGCAGACGAACGGTGACCAGGCGGACGTCGGCGGGCATGACTTTCTCGAGGTCGGCGAAAAGCTTGTTCCAACTGATGCCTTTGTGCTGGATCAGCAGATTCAGGAAGAGACTCTTTTCGAGGACCTCGGCATTAGCGGGCTGATTGAGCGTCAAATCGAGCTTCTGCTGTTGGGCGGTGACCTTATTCAATTGCCTGGTGAGGCGATCCAGAAGGATGCGGGTTTCCGCCGCCTGGCCGCGTTCGGAGAAGATCAGCGAGATTTGCACTGCCAGCGCCAGGATCAGCAGGATGCTGAGAGCGGCGGTGCCAACGATGATGGGCCGATCACGCCGGAAGGGCTCGGTTGCGAGATTTACTGGAACTTTGATCGCCATTACTTTTTCCTTACACTGACTCCAAATAGCCCAGCAGTCCGGCGTTGTATTGCGACGGCGTTCCGCGGCGCGAACGCAGCGGTTCGACCACGGCGGCCCACTGTTCCTGCCACTCCTGAGCCAGGTCCTGGCTATCGGCGCCGAACCCGCTCAACAGCAGGCGGTCCGGTTTCGCTTCCAACTCATCTTCGATATAGGCGAAGGTCGGGTGCAGCACGTTCTCGATTTCCTCACGGCCGGCCGATTCCATTTCGACGCAGCGGACCAGTTTCACAGCGCTGCCGTCGAGCACCATCGCACTCAGCGTGCGTCCGCCGAGTTTCGCGACCAGGGTCATACCGGCGGGGTTTATGGCGTTCAGCATCGCGAGCGATGAGGTGGTCACGAAGCCCGGCAGCATTCCGGAGGCGCGGAACGGCTGCTCGTAACGCGTGACAATTTCACGAGCCATGATGGCGACTACGACGTCGATTTTCTGTTCTCCCTGGCGCGGCTGCGCGAAGTAACTGACGACGGCGGTGTCGACATCGAAGGGGACGCTTTTTTTCATCCGGAAGCGTACCAGGGCGAGTTGCTCGTCGGCGTCAGTTGGAAACGAATCGAAATCGAGGACGGCTACGCGGGAGCAGTAGTCCGGGAGGATCACGGCTACGCGGCGTTTTTTGCCGTCTTTGGGCAAGATCTTATCGAGGGTAGATTGCAGGCCTTCGACGTCCTGGACGTTGTCGTGGACGGGAGAGATTTTGAGGACCGGGGCGGAATATGGCTCGAAACCCAGGTTCTCGTGGGAGTTGGTGCGCGCGAAAGCGATGCCGACCTCGGATAGCTCGAAGGCGTAGGAGGGCGGGGGATCGTTGAGGAGGCTGGCGAAGGGGATGTTCATTTATTGATCCCCTCCCTTACGGTCAGGGTTGCGCAGGCAGACCGAAACCCGGGGCAGCGTGACGGAGGGGTGATGTTTCGCGCTCTGCATTAGCCTCGGGCCTCGATAAAGGTCACCTTGTTGATCTCTTTCAGCGTCGTGATGCCGGCGAGGACTTTGTCGGTGGCCGATTCGCGCAGGAATGTCATCCCCTCGTCGCGCGCCTGACGTTTAATTTCAGACGCCGGCCGCTTCTCGAGGATCATCTCGCGAATCCGTTCGCTCAGATCTAACAACTCGTGGATCGCGGTACGGCCTCGGAATCCTGTACCGCCGCATTCGAAACAGCCGGCGCCTTCATAAAACTTGACGCTGCGCCACTCGTCTAAGTTGAGAGCACTTTCTATTAATTCTTCGTCGCTGACCTTCACTTGCTTTTTGCAGTGCGGGCAGATGATGCGAACCAGGCGCTGCGCGAGGATGCAGTTCAGGGCCGACACGAAATTGTACGGTTCGACGCCCATGTTCAGGAATCGGCCGAGTACGTCGAGCACGTTATTCGCGTGGACGGTGGTGAAAACCAAGTGTCCGGTTAACGCGGCGTTAATCGCGATCTGCGCGGTTTCCTGGTCTCGAATTTCGCCGACCATGATCTTGTCAGGGTCGTGACGCAGAATGGAACGCAAGCCGCGTGCGAAGGTGAGCCCCTTCTTTTCGTTCACGGGAATCTGCGTGATGCCCTTGATCTGATATTCGACCGGGTCCTCGATGGTGATGATCTTGTCTTCGTCGTTCTTGATTTCGCTCAGGCCGGCATAAAGGGTGGTCGTTTTACCGGAGCCGGTGGGGCCCGTGACGAGCACCATTCCGTACGGCTCTTTAATGTAGCGGCGATACTTGGTGAGATCGCTCTCGGAGAAGCCGACGACATCGAGGCTGAGCTTGGCGAACTTTTCGCTCATCGACTCTTTGTCGAGCACGCGGAGCACGGCGTCTTCGCCATGGATCGTGGGCATGATGGAGACACGGAAATCGATAAGGCGGCCTTTGTAGCGAACACGGAAACGGCCGTCCTGCGGGACGCGGCGCTCGGCAATATCGAGCTCGCTCATGACCTTCAAGCGCGAAAGAATGGTGGAGTGCCAATCCTTGGCGATCGGCGGCATGGCGTAGTGCAGCACGCCGTCAATGCGGTACTTGATAGCGACTTCCTGATCGCGTGTTTCGACGTGAATATCGCTGGCGCGCCTTTCGAGCGCGTTGAAGATGGTGGTGTCCACCAGCTTGATGACCGGCGCGATGTCGCTGTCGGATGCCGTCAGTTTGTCGATGGAAAGGGTTTCGTCGCTCTCGCCCTCTTCGGCGATGACATCCAGCGTGAAACCTTCGGTTACTTCTTCGAGAACGCGCTGCGATTGCTCGGTCTTCTTGAGGAGGTCCGAGATTTGCGAAAGCGTCGCAACCTTGACCTTCAGTTTCTTCTGAAGCAGGATAGAAAGCTCGTCGATCAGGTTGAGGTTGCGCGGATCGGCGAGAGCGATTTCGAGCGTACCGTTCTGACCCGTGATCGGCACGAAATTGTACCGGAACATGAGGTCGACCGGTACGGAATGGAACAGATCGTGGTCGATGCGGACTTCGCGCAGGTCGACAAACTCGCAGCGGTAGCGGGAGGCGACCGTGCGAGCCTGATCCGTCTCCTGCACTGGATCGAACATTTTGATGCGTTCCGTAGTCGCCATAATGGATTCCTATTTCAGCGTGTCCGCTAGTGAGAAGATCGGCAAATAGAGCGCGACCAGTACGAAGGTCACGAAACAGCCCATGAAAATCATGATCGCGGGCTCGATCAGCGTCAGGACGGTGGCCATGCGGTTGGCCACGTCATCTTCATAAAACTCGGCCACGCTGGTGAGCATGGCAGGGAGAGCTCCGGTAGACTCGCCAACTTCGATCATGTCGATCGAGAGGCTGGGGAAAATCCCGGTTTGTTGCAGCGAGGAGGAGAGCGATTGGCCCTCTTTCACCATTTTCCCAGTTTTGGCGAGCGTTTTCTTGAGGAGATTGGTACCCAAAGAGGCTGCGGCGGTTTCGAGCGCCTGCACCAGCGGAATGCCGCCGACCAGCAGCGTACCCAGAACGCGCGAGAACTGCGCCACTTGATATTTAATCCAGATTTCGCCTACGACCGGGGTTTTCAGGCGGAGGCGATCCATGCGCTCCTGACCGGACGGAGTTTTGGACCATAAACGGAAGGCTACGACCGCCACAATCAATCCGACAAATCCGCCGAGGACGTAGCTTCGAGCCGAGGTGCCGACGGCGATGAGGATCTCGGTGGCCATGGGCAGCTTCGCCTGCATGCTGTGATAGAGCTCGGCGAAGTTGGGCACGACGTAGGTGACCAGGAAGACCATCAGGCAGATCACCATGGTGAAGAGCAGCGCCGGGTATATGAGCGATGTGATCAGCTTCTTTCGGATGGCGAGGGCGAGCTTTTGGTAAGTTATGTAACGGTCGAGAACTTCGCCCAGCGCGCCGCTTTTTTCGCCGGCGAGGACCGAGGTGACGTAGATTGGCGGGAATATGTTCTGGCGGCCGAAGGCGTCAGAGAGCAGGGAACCGTTGCGGACGTCGTCTCGGACGGCTTTGATGCTGGGACCGAGTTTTGGATCGGTGAGGCGCTCGGAGAGCAGGTCGAGGCCTTTGAGGATCGGGAGGCCGGCTCGGATGAGCGTGACGAACTGCTGGTTGAAGATCAGAAACTTCTCTAGATTGAGCTTCTTACGCTTACCGCCGATGGCGATGGGGCCGGCCAGGTCGCGGCGCGGCTTGATGGAATAGATCAGGAAGCCTTGCTGGGCGTAGCGCTCGCGGAGGTCCTTTTCGGTGGCGGCTTCGGCGACCTGCTGGTGGACTTCGCCGCGCGGGTCCGCGTATTTTACGGCGTATTCAGCCATTATCGCGCTGTCTCCTGACTGACCAAGGTTGCTCCCGAAGGCATCTGAAATTTGAACGAATTGTCGTTGACCGTTGGATTGAGCTTCTCGTCCGAGAGATTGAAAGCCAGAATCGAGGCATCCTGACCCGTGATGATCATTTTCGTAATGATAAATGAAGGAGTTGCGGTGAGTTGGATGGACTCATACGGCAGCTTGTCGGATTTGGCTTTGGCCGAGATAACGTAACCGGTCCCTTCCGTTTTCATGTCGAAATCGCGGAACTCCTTTTGAAAGTCCAGCTTGCCGAGGAGAAAGGCGAGCGGGGCGCGCATATCTTCGGATTTCTTGAGGTCCATCTTTTCGACGCGTTTGGAATCTGGCGTATAAAGATAGACGTCTTTTCCGTCGGACATGAAGAGCTTGCCGGGAGGGGTACTATAGTCCCATCGCATGCGACCCGGCTTACGGAGGGTCAGGATTCCACTTTCGCTCTGGCGCGGCCGTCCCTGCACTGTATATGTCTCATTAAACTGGACTTGCAGCGTTTTGGCGTGGTTGTAGCGCTCCTGGATTCCTTTGAGGATGCGGGACATCTCGTCGTTGGCGGCGAAAACGGGCAGAGCCATAGCGAGGCACACCCATAGCGCTATTCGGGTCACAAAGATTGAGACGTATAGAAGGGCTGGATCGTGTAGGGTACTGTTGCGCAGAGTTGGAGTTAATGCGGGCACAACGGCGCACCAATGCGGGAGATCACGGTTTACTGAGGAACGCGCTTGATTGTGGCGATGGCGTCAGTAGGGCTGACGCCATCGAGGGTTACGGGTTATTTGTGGCGGTAAGTGATTCTGCCCTTCGTAAGATCGTAGGGGGAGAGTTCCAGCGACACGCGATCGCCGTTCATCACCTTAATACGATTACGACGGAGCCGGCCCGCCATGGTTGCCAGCACTGTTTTGCCGGCATCGAGTTCAATAGCAAACATCCCAGCCTTGAACTTTTGAACGACCTTGCCAATTACTTCTATGGAATCTTCTTTAGGCAAATTTACCCCTTACCAACGATTACTGCCCCGACGTTGACCGCCACCGCCGCCGCCGCCGCGGTTTCCACCGCCGCCGCCACGATTTCCGCCGCCGCCGCTCGATGTTTTCGGACGAGCTTCATTGACGTTCAAAGATCTGCCGTCCAGGTCCGTGCCGTTCAGGGCATTGATTGCGTTTTCGGCTTCGGAATCAACTGCCATTTCGACGAATGCGAAGCCTCTGGGCTGACCGGAATCCCGGTCGGTAACGATGTTGACACGATCTACGGATCCGTAGGATTGGAAAATGGAGCGTAGCGAATCTTCGGTGGTCCCGAAGCTAAGGTTGCCTACAAAAATGTTTTTCATTCAGTTTCTCTTTCTGAAGTTGCAGAGCAGCTAATCGCGGCAGGATCGAACAAAGGGCGGCGAACCGGACTGTGCGTGAACTTTGCCAAAATTGGCGTGACTGACAAACGACACGAACATGGTCGCACAAGCGGGGGCGGAAAGCAATCCTTTCGCGAACTGATTGGGGGATTGTTGGTGGCCTGTAACGTGCTTCCGGTATGCGCATGGAGAATAAGAAAACGGTGTGCGAAGACCAGGAAATGCACCAGGAATTGTTGGGTCGTCTTCGCCAACGTTATGCACGGGTCGAGTTTCGGGACAAGACCAAGCAATTCGAAATTGCGGGAATCGTTCTTCTGTCGATGTCCGAGGCCACGCTGGTGGTCGACGGAGCGTTCACGCCCGAAGAAGTACTGATGTTTCGAAATCGCCCCGCGCACCTGGTTCCGGACGTGGTCCGGCAGGCTCTAAATAAGGCGCAATTTTGAGTTTTATCCCCTGCCAGGATCAACGGACAAAGCAGCAGTGCGAAACGCTGGGGCTGGACTGCGTTTCTTGCGTACGACGTGTGGCAGGAACGGTCAAACTGGTTTGCGACCAACTGCATCCTGCGAACGCGCGCAGCTTGTTTGTGCAGCTTTATCCGGACGCTTGTTGCGCCCCGATGGTCGAGAGCTTCGTCGATGAAGTTGCGGGGCAAAGCGCTAACAAAGTAATGGCGGCGTAAAAAGAGGAAAATTGGGGGATTTTCCCCAGCAGGGACTCAGGATTGAGCCTCAGGCAGGGCGGTAAGGCACAGTAATAAGAATTACGAATGTCTTTTGAACCATCCCAGGAAACTTCCCGATTGCTTACCGGCGGGCGTCATGATTTCCCGAGAAATCATATGATACATCTTCATCCCTGTCTGGTAGCGGCCGCTCTCAATCTTCTCGGAATAGCGGATTTCGCCGAATAGAATTCCGTAGTCGAGTTTGACTTCGACGCAGACGCCGACGCGCAGTTCCCGGTCGACGATCATCCCGAGGCCGGAAGCGGACACGTCGCGAAGTTCAATGTGAAGATTGCTCGGACCATGATCGCCCAGGACGCTGAGGGATCCACTGCCTTGGATCGGGAAGCGGGGCTCGCGCCGGGTGGACGGCGAATTCAGCAGTTGAACGCCGATGTTGTATTGTCCAGTCCAATGCTGACAGAACGCGACCTCGCCTTTCGCCATACAGCCCTCAAACGCGAGTCCCACTCTCGATCCGACCTGGAGACTGACGCTTGCGAAAATTCTCACAAATCCGTCGCTGGCGGACCAGATGCGGCCGGGATAGCTGAAGTCGTCCGTGGGGGTTGTGATATCGACGGGAATGGAATTGGAATCGAGGTCTTGCGGAGTCAAGCTCGAACTTTGTTGTAACGTGGATGGAAACATCGTGGCGCCTTCTTACATTGGTCGATTAAAACATCGGTCCGAGCCCATCAGGGCGGCCCAAACAAACGGTGAAATGGAAGGAACTGCCCTTCGCCACTTCGCTTTCGAGCCAAATCGTACCGCCCATTAAGGCAACCAATTGGGCTGATATGGTAAGGCCAAGGCCGGCGCCACCGTGGCGGCGCGTGAAGGAGCCATCGGCTTGGACGAAAGCCTCGAAGACCTTTTTTCGCATCTCTTCCGCGATGCCGATTCCGGTATCCGAGACGCTGAATTTTAATACGAGGCGATCGCCGGACACCTCATTTACAACGGCATGTATCCCCACGAAGCCGGCATCGGTGAACTTAATGGCGTTGCCGAGCAGGTTGACCAGGACCTGGCGCAGGCGGGCGCCATCGCCAAGAACTAAATCCGGCAAGTCTGGCGCTAAACTGACCATGATCTGTAATCCCTTTTCCGCGGCTCGGGCCGATAAGTTTCTTACCGCGCTATCGACGACGTCTCGTATCACAAACGGCGCTTGCTCGAGGACGAGCCCGCGCGAATCCATGATGGAAAGATCGAAAATATTCTCGATAATAGACAATAAAGAATCGGCGGATGCTTTAATTGTCTGTAGGAACTCGATCTGCTCGACGTTCACGTCGGTTTCTAATAAGACCTCCGTCATTCCGATCACGCCGTTCAGCGGCGTGCGGATCTCGTGGCTCATATTCGCGAGGAATTCACTTTTGAGACGATTGGCCGCTTCGGCTGCTTCTTTCGCGCGGCACAGGGAAACTTCGGCGCGCTTCCGTTCCGTAATATCGCGCATGATCGAAGCCAGTACGACTTCGTCAGTCCCGGCGTGGCGCATCAAAAATGCATTCATCAGCACGTCGATCGTTTCGCCGGTTCCAAGATGACGCAATTGCATTTCGCCCTGCCAGGACCCCGTTTTCATCGCCGCCGGTTTGACCTCGGTGTTGATTTTCGACCGCGCGGATTCCGGGTGGAAATCCAGGATATTCAGGGCCGGAATTTGAAGGGGATCCTCGATGCCGACGAGCTTACATCCTCCAGGGTTGAGGTAGATCATTTTTCCATCGCCCGCGGCGATGGCTATGAAATCCTCGCTGTTCTCGACCAGCAGCGCCAGTTTTCGTTGCTCTTCTTCGGCGCGCCTGCGGAGCGTGAGGTCCAGGAAAGTGACGACGGCGCCAACCACTTTTCCGTTCTTTCGGACCGGGTGAGACCAGTATTCGACGGGAAAACTCGTACCGTCGGCGCGCCACAGAAACTCATCGGTGGAATGGGCACTTTCGCCGCTTTCGAGCGCTCGGTAAATTCCGCTTTCGGCGCCGGTGCCCGTGTGACGAATCAGCGCAAGGGCATGCTTCCCTACGAGGTCTTCGGCATTTTCGTATCCGAGCAACTCAAGACAGGCGCGATTCGCGAGGGTGCAGTGGCCGTCGAGATCGATTCCGTAGATGGCCTCGGCGGTCGAATCCAGCAGAAGACGAACGCGTTCCTCGCTTTCGCGCAACGCCAATTCGGCGGTTATGCGATCAATAAATTGAGCGGCCGCGCTGCAGACGGAAGCTATCGTCAGAGCGATCGTTTTCGTGATCGGATTGGGGGCGAATACGGCTAAGATGCCAACAACGCGATTTTCGACTGTCAGAGGATAAGCGGCAAATGGAGTCAGTAGTTTCTGTTTTGCGAGAATCTCGTCGCAAGGCGAACTTTTTTCTGACTGTTCGCCAGCATGATAGGGACGTCCCGTGTCGGCGATGCAGTCCAAAACGGATCGGGGCAAAGGAGACAAGTGACCGATGGCCTCGGCACCGCTGCCGGCAGCGTTTCCTTGAAGCTCAAACGTCTTTTCGGATTCATTGCGAGTCCAGATAGAGCAAGAAGCGATATCGAGTTCCCGGACGAGGATTTCGGCACAACGCTGCAGGCCTGGCCGCAAATCGTTCGCCTGGCTGAATGCAGCGCAAGTTTCGGTGACCAACGTGGCGAGGCGATTTTGCTCTTCAGTCGCCACTTCCATTCTCAACCGTTCCGTAATGTCGAATGCGAAAACCAATTCCGCCGCGGCGTTGTCGAACTCTACCTTCTGCGCCACGATCTCTACGCTGATGATGCTGCCGTTTTTTCTGCGATGGCGGCAAATACCCGCATTGTAGGTCTTGAGGGCAGGATGCCCGATGTTGAGCGCAGCCGGGTTGTCCAATGGCAACCGGATGTCAGCGATCGTCATGGAGCGAAATTCTTCCCGCGTATAGCCGTAGTGGCGAACCGCAGCCTCGTTGACGTCGAGGAAACGCAGTGTGTGGACGTCAAGAATCCACATCGGAATCGAGTGGGTCTCGATCATCAATTGTCGACCGGCGCCGGACTTTTTCGCTGCTTGGGTTGTGTCGTCCCCTGGAACTGCATTGATTGCGATCACTCTTGCGGCCAATTAGCGTCCTCCGACGCGCAGCTTGAATTCAAACTTGCGCTTGCTTACATTTTGGATGATTTAATATGAAATCAACCTGATGATCAGGGAGCAACTTAGGGGCCATCTCTATTTTCTTGTTCCAACGAGCGCAGTGGGTGAATTCGCCAGATATCCTGTACTGTCCTTGTTTTTGTTGCGTGACTTGACCCAATATGTCCACGGCTGCGCCCGGTACTCTTACGGCGAGGGTACTTGTGACGGTGAGCTAAAAAGAGGGGGGGTGCGTGGAGACGGACGTTAGACCTTCTTCGTCCACTGAAGCTGGGAGTTTTCGGTTGGCTTGGGGTGAAAACGTCTGCGATGTTCGTTACGCGAGGGGCTTACCAAAAGCGCGGTGCAGTGGGCGCGGACGGCGGCTTCCGTCAGCGTATAAGTGCCCGGACAACTCTCACCGTCGGGTAGAGAATCGACAGCCGTGGAAAGGGTCCGGAGGCAGAGGCCGGGAAGGTCCTGGAATTTTACTTGAAAACGGCTTACGAGAGACATGTCCGCCAACATCGACAATTCGATGTGTTTGGTGTTGTTGACGGCGCGGCCGAGCGGCCGTGCTTCGAAGTTGTACGACCGGAAGTTCCCTCTCTGGATGAATCCCACGTATACGATCAGCACAGCGCGGACCTTTCTGTCGAGGGAAGAGAGTTGGAGTGAAGAAAGGCTCCGTTCGGTCGGCCTCTTCATTATACTAGGTTTTCGCGGCGAACGTTTTCTTCGCGGGCGTGGTAGTGATTACCACGACGCTGATGAGCACAAATAGAGTGCCGAGGATCGTGCGTAGTCCGAGCGCTTCGCCGGCTATAAAATACCCGAGAACCACGGCCACCACGGGATTCACGTAAGCATAGGTGCCGACTTTGGTCGGCGATTCGTGGTGGATCAGCCAAACATAAGCCGTAAAGGCAATAATGGAACCCGCGACGATCAAGTAGGCCAGAGAGAGCCACGCCGCCCGGGAAACGGTCCAGGGATGAAAATAACGGAATTCCCCCGCGGCTCCGGCCGTGAGTGTCAGGAATATTCCACCGATGAGCATTTGCGCGCCCGAGCTCATCACTTTTGACGAAGGCAAAGGCAGCTTGCGAGTGAGAGTCGACGATATCGACCAGCTTATGGACGCAACGATGAGCGCGACAGCGCCGAGGGTGTCTACCGGCGCGCCGCCGAGGTGCATCGAAGGGCTCATCAGCACAGCTACTCCGGCAATTCCGATCAACAGCGCTATGGCGAGGCGCGGAGTGAGTCTTTGTGTTCGCAGGAAGATGATTTCCGAAGAGGCCATGAAGACGGGGATGGTCGCCATCATGACGGCGGCGATGCCGGAAGGTACGCGCTGCTCGGCCCAGAACAAAAGTCCATAATCGACCACGAAAATCAGAACGGCGAGTAGAGATACCGATTGCCATTCGCGCCGGCTCGGCGAGCTTTCACCCCGGGCGATCGCCCAGCAGTAAAGGACCGCTCCCGCGACCAGAAAACGCATGGCCGCCAAAAGAAACGGCGGAACTTCGTGGACGCCGATACGGATCGCGAGAAACGTCGATCCCCACAAAATATATATGGTTGCGAAAGCCAAAAGCGTTTTCCATGTTGGGGGACGGGTACTGGCTTCCATTGCGGATTGGATCAGGTTAACAGGAAGTGGCGCGTCCAGATTCTCTGAGACAATCTCGCGGATTGATCCACTGATAGGCGTGCAGCCCACTCCTGTCCTCGATACCAGCGCGCGTCAACGTGCTATTGATACGGCTCTTTCCCAGATGGAAAAGCAATTCGGAAAAGGCTCCGTGCTGCGGCTGGGATCGCGCGCTGCGCTTCCTGTCGCATCGATTCCTTCCGGATCCATCTCGCTCGACCACGCACTCGGCGTGGGCGGATTCCCGCGCGGCCGCGTAGTCGAAATTTTCGGACCGGAGTCGTCAGGGAAGACGACGCTGGCACTGCACGTCATCGCCGCGGCGCATCGTGCCGGCGGATCGGCGGCATTCATCGACGCCGAGCACGCGCTCGATCCCGGCTATGCGAAGAATCTCGGCGTGGATGTCGATAATTTGATTGTTTCGCAGCCGGATTATGGCGAGCAGGCGCTGGAGATTACGGGGGCGTTGATCGCGTCCTCGGCTATCGATGTCGCGGTGATCGATTCTGTGGCGGCGCTGGTCCCCAAAGCGGAGCTCGAAGGGGAGATGGGCGAGAGCTACATGGGGCTACACGCGCGATTGATGTCGCAGGCGCTTCGCAAACTGACGGGAACCGTGGCGCGGACGAACACGCTGCTCATCTTTATTAATCAGGTGCGGGAGAAGATCGGGGTAATGTTCGGCAATCCGGAAACGACCACCGGCGGGAGGGCGTTGAAGTTCTATTCGTCGGTGCGCATCGAGGTGCGGCGCGCGACCGCTATTAAGGATGGCGAAACGGTGATTGGGAATCGCACGAAGATCAAGGTGGTGAAGAACAAAGTGGCAGCGCCGTTTCGCGAGGTCGAAGTGGATGTTCTGTACGGCCAGGGAATCTCACGGGAAGGCGACCTGGTGGATTTCGGAGTGGCTCAGGGCGTGGTGGAGAAGAGCGGATCCTGGTATTCTTACGCGGGCGAGAGGATCGGGCAGGGTCGCGACAATGCGCGAACGTTCCTTTTAAACAATCCTGAGGTTCGCGACCGGTTGGAAGCGGCGCTGCGAATAACGGCGGGACTTGCCGCGGCGGAGCCGGAGCCAACCGCGAAGCCGGCTCAAGCGGCAGGCGGGGGCAAACACGCGCAAGCTCAAATCGCGTAGAATAAGGCCTGAGAAGACCTCCGGACGCTTCAAACCCCCATCCAGACGGCCTTCGAGGCGGGGGTCGGCGAAAAAAGCCTGCAAAAGAGCAATTTTTTTGCTGAATGGCCCTTTACATCGCGGTTGCCATTCCGTATGATTGAGTTGCAAAACAATTTTGAGCGGTTATGTTTGATAGCCGCCCCGGGCAAGATTGGCAACTTGAAATAAGGAGAGTACATGGCAGCTACGAAAATGACGCAGTCCGCGATCGTGAAGGAACTCGCCGGAGAGACGCAAGTGCCTACGAAAGTGGCAAAACAGTTTATGACGAGTCTGGCGGACATAGCGGTTCGCGAGACCAAGAAGAGCGGCGTATTTGTGATCCCTGGCATCGGCCGCCTGGTTCGCGTGGAGCGCAAGGCGAGAACGGGTCGCAATCCCGCGACGGGCGAGGCGATTAAGATTCCAGCGAAGAAGGTGGTGAAGTTCCGCGTCGCGAAGGCTGTGAAGGACGCGATTGTACCGCCGAAACCGGCGAAGAAGTAGGAACTCTAGAGCGCAGGTTTAGCGCCTGCGGTGCAAAATACAAAACCCCGCGCAACTCCCGCGCGGGGTTTTCATTTTCCGTGGAGAAAGCCGATGGTATCAGGCTCAACTTGCGAGCCAGCCCGGAAGCCTAAGCCTGCTTCTTGTCGTCGGTGCTTTCTGATTTCAGGGAATCTTTGAAATTCCGGATTCCCTCGCCCAACCCTTTCGCCACCTCGGGAATCTTCTTTCCGCCGAAGAGCAGAACAGCGACTACCAAAATGACCAAAAGCTCAGGCAGTCCGATGGACCTCAGCATGTGGCCTCCTTGTAAGATACACTTCTATTGTATGGAGCCGGGACCGCCGCCGTCAAGCAGCGCGACTTACACATACACGTTTTTGTAGACGCCGCCCGACGTTTTGAGGTTTTCGGCGTGCCCGAATTTCTTTAAAAAATGCCTGCAAAGAAGGGTTTCGACCAGAAACGGGGCGTCCGCAAGCTCGCACGCGAGCGAGTGGGCACAGTCCCGCCCGCGCGCGCCATCGAGCCCAAGAGCCGCCGGAAAAAACCGAAACACAAGAAGGAGATTGCTCCCGGCGAGTCTGAGGACTAAATCGAGCCTCGAATTCCGTCTACGAAACGGTGCTGTCCGTTCTTCTGATCTTCCTCACATCCACCGCGGCCGGCTTTCTCGGTTCTCTCACCGGACTGGGAGGCGGCGTCGTTGTTACGCCCGTTCTGGCGCTGCTTTTCCACGTTCAACTGCGCTATGCCATGGGGGCCTCCCTGGTATCCGTGATCGCGACTTCTTCCGGCGCCGCATCGGCCTACGTGCGGGAGGGCTATTCGAATGTCCGCATCGGATTGTTTCTCGAAATCGCAACGACCATGGGCGCGATCGGCGGAGCGCACCTGTCCGCGCATCTCCCGACGTCCGTGCTGTCCATCATTCTTGGCGTGGTGCTGCTTTATTCGGCTTTTATCTCCACGCGTCCGCATCCCGAGGACGCGCACGATACCAATTCCGATCCGCTCGCCACGAAGCTGCGTATGAATGGAAGCTTTCCTGAAAATGGACGCCAAGAGAATTATGTAGTCCGGCGCGTGAAATCGGGATTCGCGATGATGCTCAGCGCGGGGCTGATATCCGGACTGCTGGGCATTGGATCCGGCGCTTTGAAAGTGATCGCGATGGACCGGATCATGCGAATTCCATTCAAGGTTTCCACCTCGACGAGTAATTTTATGATCGGCGTGACGGCGGCCGCGAGCGCTGGGGTGTATCTGCGGCGCGGCTACATTCACCCTGACGTAGTGATGCCCGTGATGCTCGGAGTGCTGGCGGGATCGCTGGTCGGGGCGCGGATGCTGGGCGGCGCGCGTATACAATCTCTACGCATTCTCTTTGCGGTGGTGGTAGGAGCGCTCGCCATCGAGATGATCTACGGGGGATTCACGGGACGGTTATGAAACGGTTGACAGACGGGCAGATCGACATCGCGATCGGAATTATTCTGCGCGCCGGAGTGATCTTGTCCGCGATCCTGGTCGCGGCCGGCGGCATCGGGTACTTAACCGGTCATGGGGAAAGGCCATCGAACGCGGAGTTGATTTCTATTCCCGCGATTTTGCACGGAGCGTTTGCAGGCCAGCCGCTGTTTATTGTGCAGCTCGGCTTGTTGGTGCTTATGGCAACACCCGTGTTGCGCGTGGTCGTCTGCGTTTTCGGTTTTGCGCTGGAGCACGATCTTCTTTACGCGGTCATTTCAGTTGTCGTGTTAGCTTGCCTGGTGGTCAGTTGGATCTAATCCGCCTATAAGGCGCGCGTTACGATCTCGGTCAATTCGCTCTCGGTCAGCACGATCGGATTTCCTTTCATGCTGCTCGCCCGCGACGCTTTTGCCACGATATCAGGGATGTGTTGCGCTGTCATGCCGTAGGTTCGTAGAGAGGGAACGTTCAAGGCCTTGCAGATTTCCGCGAGGTCTAAAATCTGCGCGATTGCATCGTACCGGCGGAGCGATTCGCTCTCCGGAGATCTGGAACGAAGCGCTTGGATGTTCACTTCGGTAGCGTGCGGGAGCAGGGCGGCGCAGACGGCGCCGTGCGGGGCAGGGAACATCCCGCCAATTGGAGCCGCGAATCCGTGGACTGCTCCGAGCGCCGCGTTCGCCAACGCAATCCCGCTCAAGAGGCTGGCGAGCGACATGTCCTCACGGGCGGAAGCGTCCGCGGGATGCTCGTACGCGCGGCGGAGGGAACGAGCGGCGCGATGAAGTCCTTCCAGGCAGAGCGCGTCGGTCATGGGATTAGCCCGCACCGAAACATACGGCTCAATCAACTGCGTGAGCGCGTCGAGGCCGGTGCTGGCTGTGATCGCGGGGGGCAAAACGTGAGTCATCTCCGGATCGACCAGCGCCAGGCGGGGGAGCATGTAGGGACTTCGCAAGCTGACCTTTACTCGATGCTCCGGCGAACTCAAGACCGCGTTTCGCGTAACCTCGGAACCTGTTCCCGCAGTCGTCGGAATGGCGATGAACGGCGCCGATGGATGCTCCAGCGCGTTGCCTTTCCCGATCACTTCCAGATAATCGAGCGGATCGCCGGGATTCGTGAGGAGCACCGCGATGGCTTTGCCGGCGTCGATGGAACTGCCTCCACCGAATGCGATGACCATGTCGCACGATGAGGCTCGCGCATGTTCGACTCCGCGATGGATGAGATCGATCGTCGGCTCTCCGGGGACGAGCCAGTTTTCGGCGGCCAGCTCATCGCGTAGTTTTGCCGAACGCTGCTGGCCGCTGACGCCGGTTACCAGAAGCGGCCGCCTGCCCATTGTGCGGGCAGCAGCAGCGGCATCGCGGATTTTTCCGGGTCCGAAAACGATGCGCGTTGCCGTAGCAAACTCGAATGTCATGCGTCGCCAGGGAAAACGCTCGAGTATTCGAACCTGTTGCGGGGCTCCGCCATCATATCGGCTACGGTGTCGCGCCAGATGAGATAGTGTTTCGTTTCCCGATGTTTCAGGACGTCGTCGGGGGAGCGGTACACCTCGATCAGGACGAATTGCTCCGGTGCATCGTTCTGCTCGAGGAGCTCGAAGCGCGCGATGCCGGGTTCTTGAATGCTGTTACGGGCATTTTCAACAGTTGCCTGCTTGAACTGCTCGATGAATTCCGGTTTTACGTGGACGTGAACGTGTACAATCAGCATCTTCTATGAATGATAATCTGATTGCTTGCGCATCCCATTGATCGCGATTCTTCTGTGCTCCCTGTTGGTCGCCGCAGAGGGGGACTTTTCGATATGGTGGCCGCAATTCCAGACCGCCGTTGCAAAGGGAGATGCAAAGACGGTCGTAGCCGGAGCGAAGTTTCCGATGCAATGGGAGAATGGACCGGTTCGCGACATCAAAAGTGCTTCCGAAATGCTCCAGCGCTTCGATTTCTACTTCACGCCGGAGATCAAGAAGGCGATCGCCAAGACGAAGCCCGTGAAATCGGGGTATGGCGAGTACGACGTCACGTGGAAGGCGCGAGGCAACGAGTACTCGATTATCCTTAAACCGCAAGGGTCGGTTTATGTTTTAGGCGGGTTGACCGAGGGACCGCCGTAAACGATCTTTCAGGACTGCCTTGATCTCGGGAGCGCTTTCGAGAGCTGTGAATCCCTTGAGCCATTTGCTCGCGACGTATTCTGTGGCCGATACTCTGAATTTCCTCGAGCCGGCCGGATCGAGAGCTAGGGCGCCTGAATACTGCAGATACTCTCCCGTTGCGCTTTTCTTCGCGGCTTCGTCGAGTATTGAAAATAAAGTTGCTTCATCCACTTCGAAGAGCAAGACCTTGTTGTCGTGATAAAAGATGTCGTGCAGGGTTTTCTCCGTGATCTCCTCGCCGCGTTCGATATCGCGGTCGATTCGAAAAGCTCCGCTGTTTAGTAATGCAATGCCGGCCGGGGGGTCGAAAGCCTGGAGCAGTAGATTCGTGATGAAAGAGCCGAGGCCGCACTGCCGCGAGCGCAGGTCAACATCCTTGCCTTCGAGCGGGATTGCGACTCGCGCCAGCACTTCGGGGGACCAACCCGCGGCGGCTATCTCTTTGTGAATCAAATCGCGCATTTCTTTGTCCTCTTCGACATGGTCGAGGAAGATTTCAGAGGTGAGCGAAAGGGGAAGGCTGTACACAGCGGCCCAAAGTCCGTTCCCTACCTTTTGTAGGCCCATCGAAACTCGCTGTGGACATTCCTGAAGATATTGTTCCGTGGTCCTCTTTTCGCGGTCATCCACTTCGTCTTTGTTGAAGAGAATGCGCTGTACTGCCCTCGCCATGCTGGAACCGGCGACTTCCTTGAGGGCTTCGGTTGCGGCATGCTCCTGCGCCGCTTCCGGGTCGAGCGTGCCGGAAGACGGCTCCGGAAAGAACATTTCCAGCAGATCGTGGTGAAAGAGGCTGATCCAATTGATGCGGATCGTTCGGGCGTTGGAGAGAGCCTTCACGACGACCGTTCGATTGATTAGTTTGGATTCTCTAACATTGTGATCGTGGCCGCCCATCAGAAGAGCAAATTGTGAATAGTTCTCCGCCAATTTGCGATCGTCCTCGAACGATAAATGCGTCAGTCCGACGAGAATGGTCGGTTTGTCCTCGATCGGTTCGCAAAATGCCCACTGCTGGATGTGTCCGGCGCGCGCGACGGGATCGTGAATGGGAAACGGATACTTCGATTCGTTTTCCGTTAGTCCCACCAGGAGGAGGCGAAACGGAACGACACCGGCGTAATCGATTACACGCCACGGCACCACGCGGCCCTTTGGGGCGATCCAGTCATCCGGGACGTCCAGGTTGGAGGAAATCCAGTAGAAACTCGAGTCGTCTATGCAATTCTTCAGTTTGTCCACTCCGAGAAGCGGCTCGAATTCGTGATTTCCGAAGGTGACTTCGGTGACTCCCAGAGCATTGAAGACGCGGATCATATGAAGTCCGTTTGTGACACGGCTGAGGCCGCTGGGCGCCAGAAAATCTCCGGGCACGGCAAACCGCACGTTGTCGCGTCCACGTTCCAAACGCTTTTTCAGCGTTGCGATCCGCGGCAGAATCATGCTGTCCGGGCGCGACTGGATTGCTCTGAAATCGATGTGATAGACGTCGTTTAACTGCAGAAATTCAGCCGTCACAAAGGCGTCGATGGGAAGGTCCGGACTGCGTTTTTCACGCTTGCGAGCTCGTGCCATGGTTATTTCAGATGCGCGCCGGCGCTTTTCGTTTCGGATAGGATTCCCCGAAAGGGTTAGCTCTTAGATCCTCGATTTCGTGATGATTCGCGGGCCCGGAATGCCGCATATTGTTTCAGCGTGGAGGTTCAGTTTGCGAGTTGCGCGTTGGGATAATTCCGGCCCGAATCCGGTGGTGGTTTTGGATTCCGCTCCCCGTCCTCAGCCGGGCCGCGGCGAATTGCTGATACGCGTGTGCGCAGCCGGCGTGATCCCGACGGAGGGGCTGTGGTACCCGACCACTCACACCAAGACCGGTGAAAAACGAACCGACGCTATTCCGGCGCATGAATTCTCGGGAGTCGTGGCTGAGATCGGGGAGGATGCTGGAAGCTTTGAAATCGGACGCGAGATCTTCGGCATGAACGACTGGTTTTCCGACGGAGCGATGGCTGAGTATTGCATCGCGCCATTGTCGGCTATCGCTCCCAAACCGGCGACGCTGACGCACGACGAGGCCGCTAGCGTTCCCATCGGTACCTTGACAGCTTGGCAAGGGCTGATCGATCGCGCCAAGGTGCAAGCGGGAAATCGAGTTCTGATTCATGGAGGCGCGGGCGGCGTGGGGGTCTTCGCCGTGCAACTTGCGCGGTGGCGTGACGCGCATGTCATCGCGACGGCATCCGCGCGAGACGCGGATTTTCTTGTGAGCCTCGGCGCGGCGGAAGTCATCGACTACCGCGCATCCCGATTTGAAGACAAGGTGCAGAAAGTAGATGTCGTGTTTGACACCGTGGGCGGTGAGACTCTGGCGCGATCCTGGAGCGTTCTCAAGCCGGGCGGGCGAATGGTAACGATCGCATCGGGCGCGGAGACGACAACAGACGAACGAGTGAAACAGGCTTTCTTCATTGTCGAGCCGAACGCGAAGGAACTGATCGAAATTGCAGCTCTATTGGATTCAGGAAAAATTCGGGCCGTTGTGAATGCCGTAGTACCGCTGTCGCGCGCGCCGGACGCGTATGCCGGAAAAATCGAAGGTCAGGGACGCGGAAAGCTGGTGGTGGATATCGCAGGAGAAACTCGGACTGAAAAGACTTGAGGGTAAGCGGGCGCTGATTACAGGTGGCACTACCGGAATCGGGTTGGAAACGGCGTGCGAGTTTGTAAATGAAGGCGTGCGGGTCGCGATACGGGCGCGAATCCAGCGACTCTGGATGCGGCGCGGCCTCGACATTATTGTCGCGAACGCCGGGATTGTGGACCTGAGGCCCATTGAGAAGGTGTACGAAGCAGCTTTCGATCGTTCCTTGGCTATCAATCTCAAAGGCCCATTTTTTCTAATCCAGGCGCTGCTTCCGATCTTCAATAATCCCGCGTCGATGGTGCTCACAACGTCGATCAACGCGCATATCGGCATGCCGAATTCAAGCATCTATGCGGCGTCCAAGGCGGGACTGCTGTCCCTTGCGCGCACCCTCTCCGGCGAATTGATCTCACGAGGCATCCGCGTGAATGCCGTCAGTCCCGGGCCGATCTCGACGCCGCTTTACGACAAGCTCGGGCTTGGGGCGGCGCAGGCCGAGGGGCTCAAGAGCCAGATTCCCGCGGGGCGCTTCGGAAATGCGAGCGAAATCGCGAAGGCGATCGTTTTTCTGGCTTCTGACGAGGCATCATTTACGGTAGGCAGCGAACTCGTAATCGATGGCGGGATGAGTGAATTGTGAAAAGCAGGCTTACGACGCCTTGGGCTCATTCACAGTCGATGCCGCCGCGGCAGGCCAGGCTCCAACTGCGCTCCATTGCACGGCCGTATTGGTTGTGGTCTTCCAGGCCGATTGCACTTCGCCCGGCATGTTGGGAAGCAGACTGTTAATCCCAGCCTTTATTTCGGCGACAATCTCCGGATAATCCAAGGAGACGTCGGAGCTCTCTCCTGGATCGTTCAGGATGTTGTACAACTCGGGATCCTCGAGCGGAAGATTGATGCGCCCGTGCACCGGAAGCGGAACCCAAGGCGGAGTGTTATAGCGCGCGACGTGCAGCTTCCAAGGACCCATTCGGGCAGCCTGGATGTGATAGGTGTCGATGAATAGAAAAATTTCGCGCTGCACGGAATCCTGCGAGGCGGTGAGCATCGGCCAGATATTGACGCCGTCCAGAGGGTTCCCCGGCAATTTGGCGCCGGTTATTGAGGCGATCGTTGGCAGAAGATCGAGCGCCGTGGCCACGCCGGTGGAATTGACTTGACCGGCTGGGATTCTGCCGGGGAAACGCGCCACGAACGGCACGCGCATGCCGCCATCGAAGGTTTCGGCCTTGCGTCCCCTGAGATTCCCAGGACTACCCTGATACCAGGGCCCGTGATCGCTGCTGAAAATCACCAGCGTGTCGTTATCGATGTTATTTGCTACCAGCGCCTGGAGGACGGATCCCACGCTGGCATCGATCTCAGAGATGGTGTCGGCGTACTTCCCTTTGCCCGTAATGCCTTTAAATGCTGGAGAAGTGGCCAGCGGAATATGTGGAAAAGAATGTGCGAAATACAAGAAAAACGGATTGCTTTTCGAGCTTGAAATAAAGTTTACGGCTTGTTGCGTATAGCGCTGCGTCAGAGTGGTCAGATCCGCGGGCTCCTGGATGATGGTGGTGTTCTGCATCAGCGGCAGTGGGCTCATGTCGACGCTATACGGCACACCGTAGAACTGGTCGAAACCCTTATTGTTGGGCATGTACTGCGGCAAGGACCCGACATGCCATTTGCCAACGCACATGGTCTTATACCCGGAAGGCTTCAGCATCTGAGCGATCGTAACCTCGGTATCGGAGAGACCGTGGGTGTCGTTGGCCTGTAACACAAACGGAACGCCGGTGCGCGGCGCATAACGGCCCGTCAGCAACCCAGCTCGGGAAGGCGAACAGACCGGACTCGCAGCATAGTATTGAGTGAATTGCACGCCGTCGCGCGCGATGGAATTGATGTTCGGTGTTGGGATGCTGGAACCGTAACAGCTCAGGTCGCCATAGCCCAGATCGTCAGCCACGATCAAAATGACGTTTGGTGGCTGCGATCGAGATTGCGCGCGGCTGCCCGCTGCAATCATGCTGCTCGCGGCCGCGGATCTGATGAAGCCCCGCCGGCTCACGGGTAGAAACTGCATCGCAATTCAATGATATCAATCTTGCTTTGTCATTGTATTCATTTTAGGTTAATAAAATGTTCTTACGACCCTGGTGCATTAATCCTGAGGTGTATACAAATCCGGCATCCGAAAGGTCCGGTACTCCGGCGTGCTTATGGCTACGCCGAAGACAACATTGCCGGCTGGGTCCACTTCGAGCGAGCGGCTGGTGTTCGATCCGCCTAAGGAATCCTGGCTGATCCAGCCGGCGTCGAAGTTGTAGTTCCCGTTCGGAAGAAGCTGGGCCGTGCCGAGGGCGTAAGCGTAGGCCCCACAATCGGCATTCAGGACTAAAGTCGCGATGCGATTCTGCTCGTCCAAATGGTAAATTTGACCGCGGCTGTTCTCGCCCGGATTGGCGGCGACACGGGTGTTTCCATCGTCGAATACGGACACGTTATAGCCGTTGGCCGTGGCCACGATACCGGCGTCGTGCTGGTGCGAAAACCATGGATAGGGGTCGCTGGAGACGATCTGAAAGTCTCCATCTAATCCAAGACGCCAGATCACTGCACCATCGCCGGATCCGTTACTGTAATTGATCTTAAACAGCCAATCCTGATGCCGGCTGGAGTAGAGAATCTGGCCGTCAGGCGTGAGTTGCAGGGAGTTGCCGTGTAACCAGTCGTTCGCAGTCGCCGCGAGATGGTAGGGAGCGCAGCCGGCGCCGGACGGGCAGGTTTCCCCGAGAACGGCCATCCTGGAAGTATCGAGGTGATCGAAAGAGTCCCAAGCCCACAGGACGTCTAGGTTCGGGCTGAGCACCAGAATCTCGTCTCCTATCACATCCACCGGCCCGGGCCCTTGTACATTGGTCAGGATCTTTTCGGTGTCGGCGAGCACCAGGTAGCCGCCATTGGGAAGTAGGCGGACCTCGTGATGGAAGGCGTCGATGGCGTTACGGCCCATCGCCGCAAGTTGTTCGTTGACTCGGGCGGCGTTGGTTTCGGCCAGAATGGTACCCGCAAGATCGAACTTGACGAAATATTCCTGGGAAGGATCGGCCGTTGTGTTCTCATAAAGACCCAGAAAATAGCCGCCCGGTTCGGCGCGCGTCGCAAAAGTGATCGGGCCGTTGTAATACCAAACCACGTTACCGGCCAGATCCGTCGCTAGCGTGGGCACCTCCAATCCGCATTGCAGCAGGATGCCGGAGGTCGCGCTAACCTGCGGCATATAGACGTTGTATGTCGGGACGGTGATCGAGATCGCGCCTGTAGTTACAGTCAGCATGGGACCCTGCTTGGAACTCGTTCCCGTGACGATCGTATGCTGCACCCGGTAGGTCGTTTTGGCGCGCATGCCGGCCAGATAGAAGTTCATGCTGGTGCGAGAATGGCAGGCCTGGGATGGTGTCTTCGACACGACCCCTTCGGGCGATGTGAACTCTACGAACATCTGGCTGCCGTCGCTGCAACCCGGCGCGCTATATAAGAAGACCAGCGGATTGGCTGTCGGGCTGATCACCGGAGCGTTGGCGGAGGTGAGACGCGTCTTCATGGCGTAGGGAACGACCACGGTCGCGGATTCACCGGTGGTCTTGTCTTCCACCGAGGCTTCGATCAGATAACTGCCCTCGTGGTTCATAACGGTCCAATCGAGGTAATTCGTGGGTCCGTAATCGACGATGGTCTGAAAAGTCGTGCCCATGCGGCCGCGAGAGGCTCCCACCGGCTCTGCGCTTCGGAAGCGGTACCACAGGGTTCCCGACCCCGTATCTTTTACGGCGGTGGACCAGTGAATTAACGTGCCCAAAGGCGCGGGAGAGTTGATCGAAGGAGTCACGGCAATCGAGATGGTCGCTTCCAGATTGGTCCCTGCCGTCAAGAACACTCCCAGCAAGAGCCCACAACTATGGTTGATTTTCAACGTTTTGCGTCCCTCACGTGTTTCTGGCAGTCTTCGTCGACCCGGACGAGATTTGCCGTTTCAAGTACTAACCCGGTCGTAATGCTTTCCCCTCGGTAATTGAGCACCCAACCGATTCTCGCCACACTATATCAGCTTGCGGGCTTATATACTGAAGGCACGATGAGAACTCGGATGTTTCCAGCCTCGATGCTGGCACTGCTAATGGCGCCGCTGCCTGCCTCTGCTCAGAGCCAGGTAGAGCGGCCGCCCATAGTTGGCGTGGCGCACATCGGATTGAAGACGAAAGACCTCGCGGCGAGCAGGGAATTCTACGGTCACTATCTCGGATTCGAGGAGCCATTTTCTCTCGACAAGGCTACGGGCGGATTGATGCTGACGTATTTCAAGGTCAACGACCATCAATACATCGAAGTGTTCCCGGAATTGAAAAGCGATACCGAGGACCGTCTGTCGCATATCGCGCTCGAGACCACCAACATCCAGCAACTGCGGGATTATCTCGCCAGTAAGGGAGTGAAGGTGCCAGACAAGTTGAAGACAGGGCTGGATGGCAACGTCAGCATGATGTTGAAGGATCCGGATGGGCACAATGTCGAGTTCGTGCAGTATATGCCGGGGTCATTGCATAGCAAGAATTTCGGCAAGTTTCTCCCGGACACGCGAATTTCGCAGCGCATCATTCACGTCGGCATTACGGTGAAAGATCGCGCGGCCGCCGACGCTTTCTATCGCGACATTCTCGGGTGCCACGATATCTGGCATGGCGGCATGAAGGACGATCGCGTGGATTGGGTCGATATGCGAGTGCCGGAGGGAACCGACTGGATTGAGTACATGCTCAATGTGAATAATCCGTCGCCCAAGTCGCTCGGCGTCATGCATCACCTGGCATTGGGAGTCCCGAGCGTCGATGCGGCGTACAAGACGCTTCAGGGCCGCGATATGAAGATCGATCAGGGACCGAAGATCGGGCGCGATGGGAAGTGGCAACTCAATCTGTACGATCCCGATCTGACTCGCGCGGAGTTAATGGAACCGAAGCCTGTTCAGACTCCGTGCTGCTCGCCGATTCTCGACAAGTAAGTTCTTAGGAGCGTCGGCGCAGCCGCAACACGCCAAGAAGGGCCAGTCCCGCGCCGAAAATTCCCATGGTGCCGGGTTCCGGCACTGTGCTGGTCAAGTTATATCCGACAGCATCGAGCACGGCAATTTCCGATCCGCCATCGTTGGTGATGTCCACGCCACTTGTATCCGGCGTACCTTCGGCATTCTGGACGCGATTGAGTGATGAGTCCCAGTCGCCGTAATCTTCGCCGTTGGGCTGATTATTGTAGTTGGCTATATTCGTTACTCCGCCGTCAATCGAGAAATACGCAGTGGTGCCGTCGGCCGTATTCAGATAACTTCGGACGCCCGGGGCAGCGTAGCGGAACAGATCGGCTGCGCTCACACCGGTGAGGTTGTCGTTGGTGCAGTTGACGCTGGTGGCGATAGTGGACGGATCGCCATTATTGCCTTCGATGCATGACGCTGTTCCGAGAACTTCATCCGTTTCGTGCTGCACGGCGGAAAAGATATCGTAAGTGCCCGACTCCTGAGGACCGCTGCGGTAGTACCAGGTATCCGGCGCATTCGAAAGAGTAATGACGGCGTTGTAGCATCCGGCGGTTCCCAGCGTGCAGACATTACCGGAAGCATCGGTTCCCGTAGAGATGGCACCGAGGCCAAGGGCCCCGGCTAGGGCGCTGGTTAGTGTTACAGCGTCGCCGGCGACTACCGGGTTAGTGGTGTCACCACCCAAGCCATTCACCGCGGTTAAGTCATTCGCGTCCCCTTCGTGGGCCGCCAAAGCGTCCACGTAGCTTGTGTATGAGACGTTATCGTAATACTGCGAGCTCGATGCGAGTCCCGTGGTGCCATATTGAATGTAGATACTGGCGGCGGCATTGGTGAAAGTCGAGCTGTAGATACCAGCGATTGTCGTGTTGAGGGTATTGCACGTCGCAGCGCCAATGTTAGGGTCGCAGGTATAGGAGATGTCGTTGGCACTGGCGAGAGCGGTGCCGAACACCACGCCAGCAGTTATCCACAGCACTTGCTTCAAGCTCATCAGTTTTCCTCGAATGCAAATTCCCGAAGTGCCAACGGGCAAGACTCTCTCTATTTGGCAGCGGGTTTCTAATGGTATCAGGGATTTTTGTACTAGACTATACGTCGAAAAGTTTTTATAAGTACTAGTACTAAGTTGCAAGACGTAACTGTTTTATAAGTTACTTACTTCGCGGCCCAGTAGGCGCGATGGCCAATATAGTCAGGATCGGGCAAATTGCCGAGAACGACGCGCCTGAGTTCGAGAATGTCTACTTCGCCCTGCTTCTGATACAGCACTTTCCCGCCGGGAGCGAGCACGACAGTGTATGGTACGCCTGCCTCCCATTTAGCGTCGAACGCGGCCTGCATCGCATAAATGTCATCGGACGCGAACTGCAGATTGCGGCTCGAGGCATGCTGTTTTTCGAGAGCTTTGATCACGCCTGCTCGCTCGTCCGGCAGATTGGTCGCCACCATCACGAGATCGAAGTCGCGGCCGCGATACATGCGATAGGTTGTTTCGAGGTCCGGGAACTCGGTCATACAAGGACCGCACCACGTTGCCCAGAAGTTGATCACCACCACTTTGTCAGTGGGATTCGAACGTAGCTTTTTCAGATCGCCGGCCGATGCGGCATCGAGCGTGACGGGCTCGGCTTCAATCTTCCGCAGCTCTTCGACACGGCTCGCGTGTTTCGATTTCCATTTCGTGGAGCATCCGAATACCCCTGTATGAGGGACTTCGACCGGCTTTCCGGCGAGCACGGCATCGATGGCGTTACGCGCATCTTGCGTTTTCACCAGCGACTCGCGCTGGCTGTTGTCGACGCGTCCTTCGTAGCGGAGCTTGCGCTCTTGATCGAACACGAAGACATGCGGTGTCGCTTTTGGGCCATAGGCGCGGGATACCGATTGTGTCTCGCCGTCGTAGAGATAGGGAAAGTTGAAATTACGATACGCCGCGCGGATTTTCATCTCGTCGAGGCTGTCGCTGACGTCGGTATAGCCGAGTTCGTTCAAACGCACGGCTTCGGGATCGTTCGGTTCGATGGCCACCAGCGCGACCCCTTTGCCCTGATAATCGTCGGCGAGCTTCTTGATGCGGTTCTCGTAAAGTTGAGCCGTCGGGCAATGGTTGCAAGTGAATACGATGACGAGAACGCGAGCGTTCGAATACTCGCTGAGGGTATGAATCTTAGCGTCGATTCCAGGCAAGGAAAAGTCCGGCGCTTGCGACCCGATGGCGAGCGTCGGATGTGTGTCTTCTTCCGCGGCCAGCACGCCTGTGGCGGCCAATAACAATGCGATCGCGTGGAGCGCCCGTATCATGCGCACCTCCCACTACAGACTATCGCGCTGCGCGGCGAAGTCAAATGTCAGCGATTGGCGATCACGCCGGCCCAGCGATCCTCCGCGGCCGCATGCGTGCCCGCGTGTGAGTGCGATGCTAAATCGTCATGCCGCCGCGAATGCGTCTCGGTCCGTTCCGGTGCGGGTGTCGCCGGAGACTGCTGCTGCCGTTTCTGGCCCACGCGCCGCTTCGCCATCGAAAGTAAATGACGGGCGCTGTCGCCATCCTCGGGATAGAACGCTTCGCCGATGCGGAACGAAATGCGGCTGTCGTGCACACGATGTGCTTCGGCCGCGATTTCGCCCAGCCGCGCGATTTTTGCGCCCAGTGCATCGAGTCTCATGCCAGGCAGAACAATCGCAAACTCACTGGCCGCCATGCGTCCCAAATGATCGTATTCGCGGCAATCGAGCTGCATCGCTCGAGCGATGCTCTGTACCACCTGGTCTCCCACTGCAACACCAGCCTCGTGATAGATGCGATCCAGACCATCCACTTCGCACAGGACCACCCCCAAGTGCTGCTTCAAGCGGCGTGCGCGCCCTAGCTCGGTGTCGAGCGTTTGCGTGAGCTGATAGCTATTCGGTAGCCCGGTCAAACGATCGGTGTTGGCGCGCGCCTCCGTCTCTCGATATTTAAGAGCGTTCTGAACGGCCAAGCCGATTTTTGGAATTACGGCCAGGAGAATCCGTAGATGATCGCGCGTGAAATGATCGTTGTCTTCGTGATAGAGAACCATCACCCCAATGGGACCTCCGGTCCCTTCGAGCGGCACCGCGAGCGCGGAACGCAGCGGCTTGCCCGGCTCGCATTCGAACCCGGGATCGACGGTCGGGTTTCCATTCACCACCGGCTGGCCGTTGTTGGCCACCCATCCCGCGAGACCCTCGCCCAGGGGGATTTCCAGGTACGAGAGAATGCGATCGTTATCGCCGGTGGCGAATTGCGCCGTGAGCGTGTTAGCGCGTTGAATAAAGAGCACCAGCGAATTGTGCGGGATCATCGACTTCAGACTGTCTTCTACACGAGTCAGCGTCTGGTCGAGATCGAGCGAGCTACCCAGCCCTTCCGCCATCTCGAATAACAGACGGCCTTCGCGGCGCGCCGCCGCGATGGTGCCCAGAAAATCGAGCGGACGGTTGTTATCGGAGCCGTTCCACAAATCGAGTCCGGCGGCTGGCGCTTGGCCTTTCTGGATGACGGCGTTGGTAGAAAGCGATGGAACGTTGTGGACCTGCGTTTTCACTAACTGATCGAGATCCTTGTATCGTCGCTCGAGAACCGCAACGATTTTCGGATCGAAGGCGATGCCGGATTCGGAGCTGATTTTTTTCATCGCTTCCTCTATCGGAAGGGCGCGGCGATACTCACGGTCGGAGCACAGTGCGTCCAGGCAATCGACCGCGGTAATAATCCTGGCGCCGAGCGGAATCGCTTCGCCTTTCAACCCGAAGGGATACCCTGAGCCGTCCCATTTTTCATGATGCGAGTGAACGATGGGCGCCACCGGATAGGGAAATTTGACCTGCTCCACGATTTCCGCTCCGACCACGGGATGCACCTTCATCTTGGCGAACTCTTCGGGAGTAAGCTTTCCTGGTTTCGTGAGAATGTGCTCCGGCACGGCCAGCTTTCCGATGTCGTGAAGTAGCGCGGCGGCGTGCAACGCCTCCAGTTCTTCTCCCGCCAGTCCGAGCTCTTTTCCAACTTCGAGCGCGTACACCTGAACTCGTCTCAGATGTCCCCGCGTGTTCAAGTTGTCTTTTGCTTCCACGGCCAGAGCCAATCCCTCAATGGCGCGCAGGTGCAGCGCGGCCATCTCGTCGGCATGTTTCTGTTTCTGATCGAGCTGTACCTTCTGCACGCCGTAATACCGATATGCGACATACATCACGGTCAGCGCGAGCAATGCCGTATCCACCGAAAGCGTGCTGCTGGCCATGTGGATTACGCCAGCCATCGCGGCCGCCACCAAGTAATAGGGGAACGACCAGAAATAGCGTGCCTTCCAGATATGGCCCAGACGCTCTTTGTTTGCGAATCGCGTCGCGATGGCGGCGGGAAGCGTATTCGCCACGAAAAAGGTGAGCGCCACGACAAAGAGCCGGACAGTCGCGCTTCGCAGAGTACTCGGGAGAATTGAATTGTAGGCGAACCCGGCGCTCGCAATAATCGTCGCAAGAACGGTAACCGTGAATGCGATCTGAGATGGTCTGCGGCGGATCTGCGGGTCCCACAGACACTGCGCCAACGCAGCCGCGCAGCCCACGGCCATCGCCTCCGGTACGCTCAGCTCCACCATGCTGATGAGGATGAACGGCAGGTTCAGAGAAAATGCGATGGCGAGGCCCGACCTCTTGACCTGGAATACGCTGCAGATGATGGCCATCCCCAGATAGGTGACAAAACGCCTGGGTTCCGACACATGCCAGTTCACAACGGACAGAATCAGGTGGGCCAAGCCGAGCGCAGCCGTGATTGTCACGAATACTTTGGTCTTGCTAGACATAGTCGTTGTGCGGTCCAATTCCGCACGCGTAATGCCAACGTTGTAGCCTTGTATGCCCAACAAACATAAAGAGAACTCCGATTGCATGGGCATGCGCGGCCGACAGTTTGTCCTCGCGAAGGACAACTTGTCCGGGTGAATCGTAGTAAAGTTGAAAAGACCGGAGGTCCGTGGCATACTAGCCGGTTTCTCCCAAGGATAAGTGGCAGACCAGTTTCAGCTTCTCGAAAAACTCGGCACTGGAGGCATGGGCGAGGTATATCGGGCCCGCGATACTCGCCTGAACCGGATCGTCGCGATCAAGGTTCTTCGGGCTGACCGCGGTGCCGATTCCAATAGCCGGCAGCGTTTTTTCCAGGAGGCGCAGGCCGCCTCCGCTCTCAATCATCCAAACATCATCACCATTCACGACGTGGTGTCGTCCGAAGGCAACGACCTCATCGTGATGGAATGCGTGGTCGGCAAGACGCTTTCAGATCTTATTCCGAAGGGCGGCTTACGGATCCCACAGGTTATCAATTACGCTTTGCAGCTCGCCGATGCGCTTTCCGTTGCGCATCATGCCGGAATCATCCATCGCGATCTGAAGCCGGGAAATATCATGGTGACCGACCGCGGTCTTTTGAAGATCCTGGATTTCGGTCTTGCCAAACTGACCCAACCCCTCGACGATACGGCGGAAACCATGGCGAGCCCTCCTCTGACTGTGGAGGGAGCCGTAGTCGGTACGGTAGCTTACATGGCCCCGGAGCAGGCGCAAGGCAAGAAGGCTGATGCCCGATCGGATATTTTTTCGTTTGGCTCTGTTCTGTATGAGATGACGACCGGGCAGCGCGCCTTTCCGGGCGCCAGCACTGCCGATATCCTCACCTCGGTACTTCGCGACGAACCACGCCCGATCCTCGAGATCGCGCCGGACACGCCGCGCGAACTTGTGGATATCATCGGGCTTTGTCTTCGCAAGAATCCCGAGGAGCGTTGGCAGAGCATGGCCGAAGTCCATCAGGCTTTGGAGACACTGAAGCAGGTTTCCGATTCGGGAACTCTCTATCGATCGAGGATCGATTCATTACCACCTCCGCCGGCTGCTCCGCCCAAGCCAGCGAAAAAGAAATCCGGTGTTGGAATTGCGGTCGTCGCGGCCATCCTGGTGATTGCCTGCGTCGGTGGCGTGTGGTGGTTCATGCAACACCGCTCGACTCCGGCGTCCACTCCCGCGTCGATCCCCGCAACCACCCCTGCAACCGTCCCTGCAACCCCGTCCGCTCCGCCCGCGACTCCCCAGCAGCAAGCGGCCGCCATCGTCCCAGCCGACGGAATACTGCGCAACGCAAACATCTTGGAGATGGTGAATGCGAAAGTCCCGCCGGCGCTTATTATTCATCAGATTGGATCGAATCAGGTCCAGTTCGACCTTTCGTCCGCGGCGGTGATCCATCTGGTGCAGGGCGGCGTGCCCGAGGCCGTTATCTCAGCCATGCAAAAAGCGGCCGAGCCAGCAAATAAGAAATCCCCCATGCCGCCGTCGGCTCCGATCGCTTCTGCTCCGCAACCGGCTACCTCGACGCCGGCGCCCCCAATTGCCGGAAAACCGACGTCCCCAGTTACCGGAAAACCCGCGTCGTTACCTACGGGTCCAGTGGCTATCGCCGATGGGACACCCCTTCGCCTGGTGCTGTCCAATGACGTGCCTGCCGATGCGTCCGAGGGCACGCCAATACAGTTCACGGTGGATCAGGATTTGAAATCGCATGGACTCGTAGCGATTGCGAAAGGTGCGCCTGCCTCCGGGGTGGTAGTGGACGAAGCCAAGAAACACTTCATCGGAGCGAGCAGGATCACTTATCGGCTCGATACGGTGCAGGCTGTCGATGGGAAACTGCTACGAATGCGCGCCACGCCATCGCCAAGTCCGAAAGATGCAGCCAAACGGCCTTTGCCATCGCCGAAGTCGAAAGTGGCCGGGATTGCCGCTACGAAGGGCACGGAAATACCTGGATATCTGGATGGCGAAGTGGTAGTGAATCCGCGTCCGTGATGGCCGGACGCTTTTCGTGCTTTACAGCCGAATCCGAAATCTTCGCAGCGCGACCGCCAGCGCGCCCCACAGCGCTCGAGGTGAAAATGATCCACCCGGACTCGCTTCTCCTCGAAAAATCACAGTCTCGATCTCGATTCCGGCTTTATAGTGCCCCGTCGCGCTCAAGCGGGTGCAGTGACGTACCTGGCCCCAAATCAGGGATCCTTCCGTCACGATCTTCAGCACAGTGCCCTGAGGAATCGATGCGTCCGTGAAAATGCCGATTCCGGATCGCGAAACGTCCGTAACGCGCGCATTTGCGTCGATGAGCATGGGCGGATCAACGGAAACGATATGTGCTTTTCCGTTGACTGTAATGCGCGGGTCGCGACGCCGCTCGTCCGGGTCTATTCCGATGGTGGCGTAATGCTTGTCTCCCTGAGTCGAGGAAAACAGCACCTTTCCAGAAGCTGAAAACTGGAGACCGGCGTCGATTCGCACCGGCATCCCCGCCGTGAGATGCGACGGGACGCTGACCCGTAGCGTACCTCCGGACCCTAACCCGTTGACAACGCCGGGCACGGCCGTTTCCAGGCCGTCGAGCGAGGTGATCCGAATCGGATCGAGAGAGGCATACTTTTCATACGCTGTGGGCATCGCGTGCTCTCCGGAAAGCATTCCGGTATTTCTATCGGCATTTTGGGGAGAATACTGAAGCCCTTCGGCGCGAAGTACTATCCTATTGGGACCCACCAAGTACGGAACCAATCCTGGAGCGCCCGGCCCTGTTGGCTGCGGCGTTCCGAAAGTGGCTGATTGAAGGTTGCTTCCCCGATTCCCCGGCTTTCACCGATCCATTTGAGACCCCAGGGACTGGGAAACGCGCCGATTTGCGTGGCCAATTGATCCAGCAATTGGGTGCTTTCCATAAATCCGAAAGTATCCGGTTCGCTGCTGCGTTCGAAAAGGGTGAGTAATAGCTCGGGTAAAACGCCGGCAATTCCGGAAATTATGCCGTCGCAGACTTGCTCGCGGAGAGCCTCGGCGACCACCATGTCATTTCCGGCGATGCGGCAGGCATCTAATCCGGTCTGCGTCACCGCTCCCAGAATCTCGAGCAAATCGCCGCCATCATTGATTCCAATAATATTTGGCAAATCGTTGATCAGGGCCAGGACGGTCCAGATATCCAGGCCGGTGGCGAACCTCGGCAAATTATACAGAAGGATCGGGGCAGGCAATTGGCGCGCGACTTCGTGGCAGAACGAATAGAGATCTTCCTGTTCGTAGGGGAAGAAATAAGGCATGGGTAGCAATAAAGCTCTCACGCCCGCGTCGATCGCCAAGCGGCCTTTCGTCACGGCTCCGTGGGTTCCGGCAGCTCCAATCGAACAGATCACTTCCGCCTTGCCCGACGAGACCGTTCGGGTCAGTTCGAGGAGCCGCGCAAGCTCTTCGTCCGTTGTGAGACAGAATTCTCCGGCACTTCCGTTGATGGAAAGACCCCGAATACCCCGTTCGAGCAGAAATTCGATTCCATGGCAGAAAGCGGCATCGTCCAAGCCGCCATCCGCCAGTCGAGGTGTGCCGATAGCGGCCCAGACTCCTGTAATGAGTTTCGACATTGTTTCGAAGAAAACGGCATCATAGCGCAAATGAGCCATACCAAGTAACGGACGCCGTGAGAGTAATTGAACTCGCCTCGCCGCATCTAACGGGTGAGGCGCAAGCATCTGCCGGACGAAGAAAAAAATCCCTTAGGCGATTGGTGTCCCGACTGTAACCCCTGGTTAATCGCCGCGGCGGTCATGCTGCCGACATTCATGGAAGTCCTCGATACTTCCATTGCATCGGTGGCCCTCCCTCACATTGCAGGGAGCCTCTCGGCGACAACCGATGAAGCAACCTGGGTTCTAACAAGTTACCTGGTCGCAAACGCAGTTATTCTTCCCGCCAGCGGTTGGTTCTCGCTACGCTTCGGACGCCGGAATTTCCTGTTGTTCTGCATCCTCGTGTTTACGGTTTCCTCTTTTTTGTGCGGGGCCGCAACCAGCCTCGGGATGATTCTGATCGCCCGTGCGGTGCAAGGCGCTGGAGGCGGCGCTCTCCAACCTTTATCCCAGGCGATTCTTCTCGAAAGTTTCCCACCGAAAAAGCGCGGCTCCGCGATGGCGCTCTTTGCGCTCGGAGTGGTGGTTGCGCCCGTGCTCGGACCGACCCTGGGCGGCTGGCTGACCGATCAGTATACCTGGCGCTGGGCGTTTTATATCAACGTGCCGATCGGTGTTTGCGCGATTTTCATGATCAGCCGGTTTGTGAAGGACCCGCCATACATCTCGAACGCGAAGCCATCCCGCATCGATAGCATCGGACTTGGATTGCTTGCCGTCTGGATCGGATCGCTTCAAATCATCCTCGACAAAGGCCAGGAAGACGACTGGTTTGGCGCCACCTGGATTCGATGGGCCGCGGCCATCATGATCCTGGGATTGATTGCATTTCTCATTCGCGAATTCAAGGCCCGAAACCCTATTGTCGACCTCAGGATCTTCCGCAACCGTAACTTCGCCCTGGGCAGTCTTCTCATCGCGCTCTTCGGCGCGGCAATTTACGGACTCGTGACGCTGCTCCCTCTCTTCTACCAAACCTTGCTCGACTATCCCGCTTCCGCCGCCGGTCTCGCGGTGAGCCCGCGCGGCATCGGAGCCATTGTGATTATGCCCGTGGTCGCAGTCCTGACAGCCAAACTCGATAATCGCTGGCTGATCGGGACCGGGTTCCTGGGCTTCGCCATAACCGCTTACTGGATGGGCGAATTGACGCTCAATATTTCGCAGTGGTCGTTGCTGTGGCCGATTATTCTGAGCGGCAGCGCCATGGGACTGGTCTTCGTGCCTCTATCCACAACTGCCGTTGGGACGCTGGCAAACGAACAGATTGGGAACGCGAGCGGCCTCTACAATCTGCTCCGCAATATCGGCGGCAGCATCGGCATATCGGTGATTGACACGATTGTCTCGCGCCATGAGCAGACGCATCGCGCCGAATTGGTCCGCTATCTCAATCCCGGCACGCACCTACAACCGGTAGTCGGTAAACTCGATTCGATCATGCGGCTTCACTCCCCGCCCAATATTGCGAGGCTCCGAGCGTACGCCATCATCAATCGAAGTCTCGACCAGCAGGCGGCTGTTTACGCCTATGTTGACGATCTGCGATATGTGGCTCTGCTCTGTCTGATCTGCGTGCCGATCGTGTTCCTGCTGAAGGGAGTGAAAGCGAAGAAAGGCGCCGCTCCCGCCGGTCATTGATGCCAGCTATTGCTCCCGCGAAAGCGTATCGAGATCGGCGCTGGAAATAATCGGCAACTGGACGGTGCTCTGGCCGGCCTCAGTCAGCTCGAAAGCCGCGCATCGGCCCTCGAGTTTCTTCTTCGCCGAATCGTTTTGCAGCAGCGTCCACGGCTGTGCCTCTGCTATCGCACAGCCATGATATTTACCCGGGGCCATGTTGCCCATTTGGAAGTGACGGTTTGGATCGATACCGGCTATCCTGTTTCCCATCTGCCCGAGGGAAGGTTCGTCCGGCCACACCAGAGCGTTGACCGTTTCGCCCGGACTCGCATCGCCTGTGACGGTGCCGTCGAGTGTGGCCCACTTCGTACTCAACACGATGTTCAATTTCCCACCCGAGGCGCCTACCTCCAGGTCCGTGCCGGAGATTTGCTCATCGTTCCAGGTGATCGATTTCACGTAAGCCGGGATTCCGCCGGTAAAAAGCCGCCATTTTCCAGGAATCACGCCTGTAATCGTGAACGTTCCATCCTTCTGGATCTTCGACTGCGGTTGCATCCAACCAAACTGCTGATCCATGCTGTTCAGGTTGATCTGAACGTTTTCCATCTCAAAAGTTGATGGGTTGGTTTCATCTTTCTCTACAGTGAGGGTGCCTGTAATCGTCGGAACTCGAGTGAGGGCGAATTCTATCGGATCCATGTGCGGCGCCACTTCCACCTGCATTTTGGCGTAAAAGACGGCCTGGTTCTCAGTGGAATCGCCTGACATCGTGAAGGCCTCGAGTTCGTACGAGCCCGGAGGAACGTGGCTGAATTGATATTTTTCAGATTGTTGTACCTGAGGTCCGTACTGTATCGCCTGCCGGAGCTGAGGATCTCGAACATGCAGGATTATCTGAATATTCTCCGGAATGGCGTTCGATGGCGGGCGGCTCAAATGTGCGCGAACAGTCACGCCCAGCACCGGCTTCATCCGGAAATTGATGCCGCCGGTGTCCACGCCGGGTGCTACGGTGACCCGCATCGCGCCCGCAAGATCGGAAGCGCCGGGGTAGAAGACTGGGGCGTATGATTCTGCGGGAACATCCACGTCTGGTCCGCGTTCCACAAAGGCGTGTGGGAGCGTCCTCGATTCGAAACAATGGGCTAAAACGTAATACTTCCCAGGCAAGACGTTCGTGAAACGGTAATCGCCATTTTCGTCCGACTGGGCACCATTCCTCTGCTGAAGGTTGCGCGAGCCCTGCTGCTCCTCATACTGCATCAGTGTTGTCTGGCACTGCGGCATCGGGCCGCCATCTTCGTCCAGAACTCGACCGGAGAGAGAACTGTTCGGAGTCAGTGAGATCGTAACGCCCGAGACTTTTTCCTCTGCCTCCAACTTGACCTGTTGAAAATGCCCTCCGCCGTTGCCACGCATGACCAACGGCCCCCTCCCCTCATACCCGCTGGCGTTCGCCTGCACCGTGAAACTGCCGGCTGGGAGATCTCTGAACAGGAAATGACCGGCCGCATCCGTCGCAGCGCTTAACGAAGCGTTGCCCTCGAGCATCACCTGTGCCTTTTTCACAGGCTCCTGTGTGATCGCATTAACCACTGTTCCTTCGATGACGCCTTTGCCGGTTGGCTGAGGGGGCTGTTGCAATCGGGACATACTCACAATTTGCGCCGATATGGCCGGTCCCGCGATGAGAACGAGAAAGTACAGTGGAATGCGCATCAATTGCCAGGCTCCGGCGGCGGAACAATTACGTGTAGATCCTGAGACGTCTTCAGCCCTTCTTTAAGTTCCACCGCTATCGCACTCTTCTCCAATGACTTGAGATCGTCATTATCCGCATCGAAATCTTCGAGCGCATACAACTTGTACGTGCCGGGCATCACGCCTGAAATCTCATAATGGCCGACTTCATCGGAGAAAACTTGCCGGCGAAAACTGAGGACATGTTCAAAACGGCCGGTGGGCATCAGAATCACCGTCGCCTGCACAGAATCTCCGGACGCATTGGTCACATGTCCCTCGATCGTCGCTCCATTCGTCGCGATAACAATCTTTAGCAGCGCAGCTGTCGACGAAGTAATTTGCATGTCCTCCGCCAGAACGTCCTGATCGCCCAGGCGCATCGATTTCAAATACCCGCCCTTCGGAACCGGTCCCGCATCGATATCCCAAACTCCCTGCGGCACGTTGGGAATCTGATAGGTTCCATCCGGGTTTACTATGGCGCGCAGAGGCGGACCGTTCCAGGGGAGATCGTCGCCGGGAACAAGGGCGACGTAAGACGCCGGATGGCTGGCTGCATCGGGACCGGTGACCTTAACCGTGCCGCTCAACGTCACGCCCGGTTCCAAAGCGATGTTTATCTCAGGTGTCGTATCGCTGACGTCAATGCGCTGCACACCCCGAAACTGCTTCCCCTCTATTATTCCCGAAGCGACCAAGTTGTGCTGACCCGGCGGGACATTCTGTAGTACGAAAGCGAAATCCGGAGGCCCCGCTCCACTCCCAACATAGCCCCAGCGATTTCCCGGTTCCGCGAGCATAATTTGCGCATTGGACAGTGTTCCCGAAATCCCGGGAGGCGGAACGACGTGGCCCCGAATCGTCGCAGCCAGCCGGGATATTGCGCGGAAATCGATTCCGGAGATCTCTTTTCCGGGTTGAATTGCCAGCACGGTGGCTGAGGCTGGCTTATCGGTTCCGGGGTAATACTGCGGCAAGGAAACATACTGTTGCGGCGGAGGAGAAGCGGCGCTGACCTCGGCGGATTCGTGGATCGAGGTATTGAAGCTCCGCTGCAAAAGCACGATGTATTTGCCGGAGTAAAGGTTGGAAATGCGATAGTGACCGTGGCTGTCGGCCACAGCTCGCGGTCCGTAGGGATTCCGGCTACGAATTTGTCCGGGGCGAACAGCCATCACCATGGCGCCTTCCGCGGGCTCGCCATCATCGCCTAAGACAGTTCCCGAAATGCTTGCAAGACGAAACAGCCGAATGACGAAGTCCGAACGCGTCTCCCCGGCCTTTAAATCAACGGGTTCGTCCCGCCGGCTGCGAGAGTCGGCCTGGTATCCCTGATATTGTGCCTGCAATTGATAACGGCCCGGAGGGAGATAGCCAAACGCGAAATGCCCGGAGTCGTCAGTCCAAGCGAGAGCATCCAGAGGCTTCGCGCCCATCATGGTCAGCGTGACGTTGGCCTTGCGAAGAGGCGTTTTCGCCGATCCATCCAGAACGGTGCCCGCGATCAACCCGTAAACCGGAGCCGCCGGCTGAGCAAATAATCCCGAAATCAGGGAACAGCCAAGACAAATTCGGAAGAATCGAGCCAACATAACGCGGCCGTCCAGGTTATGTTGATCATACCAACGACGAACGTAGAACGTCGAACTTAGAACCTCAGTACAGCCACACTTTCGGTTCCACGGACATCCCCAGCCTCAGCCGATGCTGCGGATCGACCCCAGACTTGAACCGGATCCGCACCGGCAGGCGCTGCACCACCTTCACATAATTCCCGGTCGCATTTTCTGGCGGCAGCAGGCTCGTCAACGCGCCGGTCGACCCAGGTAAGCTCTCGATGTACCCCGGGAAAGTCTGGTTGTATGCATCCACATGAATGTCCACCGATTGACCCGAGCGCATGCGCCGCACCTGAGTCTCTTTAAAGTTCGCGGTCACCCAAATGTCGTCCAATTGGCTGATTTCGAGAAGTTGCGCACCCGCCGCGACTTGCTGCCCGACTTCCGCCGTCCTGTTTGAAACCACCCCATCCACGGGAGCGACGATCCTGGTGTATGAAAGATTCAACCCCGCCTGGTCCAACTGCGCCTTCGCAGTTTCGACATCGGCCTCACGGGTCGAAACGTCGGCTTGGCGCACGGCGACCTGGCGTGGGGCGTTCCTTTGGGCCTCTGCCAGCCGGCTTTGCGCCTGAAGCAACTGCGCTCTGCGCTCTTCCACGGCTCGTCGAGCCGCTTCCGCCGATGCCGACGCCGATTCCACGGTCGCGGTCTGGGATTTCGCATTCGCCACCACCGTGTCGAATTGCTCGCGTGAGACTTCTTCCTTTACGACCAGCAATTGGTAGCGCCTTACGTCGCTCAGAGCCTTGACGTTCTGCGCCTCCGCCTGCCGGATCTGCGCAAGCCTAGCCTGATATTCCTGTTCCGCCTGGTCGACTGTCTTCTGTGCGGCGATCACGTCCGCATCCGCGGTGGATATGGTCGTCTGATTGGTGGTCACGGTAATCGGCACGTTTGGATTCGCAGCTTTAAGCTGCGCCAGCGCTTGCGCGTAAGAGCCCCGCGCCTGCTCCAGCGCGGTCCGATAATCCCGCGGATCGATATCCACGAGTAATTGGCCGGCTTTCACGTAGTAAGTGTTCTCCACATAAACGCGGGTGATCGTCCCACCGATCCGCGGAGTGATCGAGTTCAAATGACCGTCGATCTCGGCGTCATCGGTCGATTCATACGAGTTGAAGTAACGGAGGAGCAAAGCGCCGCCAATCAGCAGAATTACAAAGGCTATCGCAGCTATCACAATGCCCAAAGGATGCCTCGCCACAAATCCGCGCACGCGCTGCATTCTCGACGGTTTCGGCTCGGGCTTCTCCTCCGGCTGGGGCTGTTCGGCCTGTTTCTGTTCCGGTTTCTGTTCGCCTTGCAGTTCCTTCGGCGCGCCGTGGCCATTCTCACGGCGCAGCTTTTCCTGTTCATCTCGCAGCCGCTGCTGTTCATCGCGCAACCGCTGTATCTCTTCTCGTAAATCGTCCTTTTGCTCCGTCACAAACAATGGACGCTAGTGAGCCGATTTTCCTACCTGAGCGCGTTAATCTGGGTTCGACGACCTCACCTCTTCTAACCTTCGTATGAGCTATTCGAAGCGATACAAAGCCGCCGCTGCTGAAGGTCTGGCCCGCTACGCCGAACCGCCCCTGTTAACCGATGCTGATCTCAACCATTTGCCGTCCCCAGTGCAGAAGTACATCCGCCTCACCGGCGCCGTCGGCAAACCTCGGATCGTCAACTTCCATGCTGTCTTCACCGGCGACTTCCGAACCGGCCCGAAAAACCCCTGGATGAATTTTCGATCCGAGCAATACAACTTCATCGACCAGCCAGCCCGCCTGTTCTTGATGAAGGCGCGCCTCTACGGCGTCCCTCTCGAAGGACTCCACGCCTTCCGAGGCGACAGCGCTACCATGCAAATCAAAGTGGCACACTTGTTTCAGATCGTAGACGCCAAAGGGCCCGAGATGAATCAGGGCGAAACCGTCACCCTGTTCAACGACATGTGCGTGATGGCGCCAGCCGCCTTGATCGACCAGCAGAGAATTCAATGGGAAGAAGACGGCGACCTCGCCGCGCGCGCCAGGTTTACGCATCTCGGCATCACCATCCGTGCGCGCCTGTCGTTCAATCCTGGCGGCGAGATGATCGATTTCGTCTCCGACGACCGTCTCTTCTCCAATGACGGCAAGGTCTTTAAGAGCTATCCCTGGTCCACGCCGGGCGGGAAGTATCGCGATTTCGGCGGCCGGCGCGTTTTAAGCTACGGCGAGGTGATCTGGCACCTGCCGGAGGGACCGTTCACCTACGGCAAGTTCAACTTGGCGGAAATCGGATACAACGTCAAATAGCCATGTCAACGACACCCGAAAACGTTAGCGCCCGCATGCGCGCCGACTGGAACGAGCGCGCCAAGGAAGATGCCCACTACTACGTCGCCTTCGGTGCTCGCGAGCAGGATGAAGCGGCATTTCAGGCGACAGCGGACGAGGCGGTCCGGGCAGTCGAATCCGAGCTGAAGCACTTCGGCCCGGCTGCCGACACTCACACAATGCAGGCGCTCGAAATCGGCTGTGGCCCGGGACGCCTCCTCAAGCCGATGAGCCGTCACTTCGGGCGTATTTATGGAGTTGATGTATCGGATGAGATGATCCGGCTAGCGCGCGAAAGATTAAGGGATATTCCAAACGCGCTAGTTGAAGCGACGAACGGAGCCACGCTCTCCCAATTCCCCGACGATTCCCTGGATTTCATCTACTCCTACGCCGTGTTCCAGCACATCCCCAGCCGCGAAGTGGTCCTTTCTTATATGCGCGAAGCCGGGCGCGTCCTGAAACCTGGCGGCATCTTCCGAGCCCAATTCAACGGTCTCCCACACGACCAGATCCCCAACACCTGGAGCGGAGTGACCTTCTCGGTAGACGATCTGAAAGCCTTCACGAAGGAGAACGGTTTTCGCCTCCTGGCACTTGAAGGAGTGGATACACAATATCTGTGGACCACATGGCAGCGTAAGGCTTTACCGGTTATCCGCCGAATCACGAACGCCCTGACGTCCGAAACTCTCGTCCCTGCCACAGGCCGCTTCGCGGTAGCCGCGATCTGGATTGTGGACCTGCCAGACGAGCTGGATCTGAACAATCTCGAGGTTCTTTTCGACGGCCAACCCGGCACACCTTATTACATAGGACCGGCACAGCCAGGAAATCTGAGGCAAATCAACGTTCTTCTGCCGCAGGGCTTGCGCACAGGCCTGATTCCAGTCGAAATCTGCGGGGCTAAGAAGTGGATCCGGGTCGTCCCACCCGGCCCGATGGTGCCCAAGATCGTTTCCGTGACGGACGGAATCAACCTGATCCAGCACGACCGGATCACTACCGGATACGTGAAAGTAGTGGTTGAAGAAATCAGCGATCCCTCAACAATTTCTGTTACAATCGACTCCTCCCCCGGGAAAGGTTTGGAAGTGAAGTGTACCGACCCGGTCCCACCCCGATACGAGCTGAATTTCAGAATTCCCGACGACCTGCCATCCGGCTGTCATACCCTGCAGGTGTACCCCGTAAAGTCGCCCGCAACCTTCGAAACCACGAACTAACAACCAAGAACCAACAACGCTGTCAGTACCAGTGTCCCAGGACCCTAGTACCATGCTTACCCGTAACGTGCTGCACCGTATATAGATAAAAACCTTGACGAACCACAACATGTTGGGCCATCATTACGAACGTGCGACACTAGTATCTAGAGCTAGTCGTAGTTAATAAAGGAGGATCATGGGACAGCTCACCGTTGATCTCGGCAGCAAAATCAAGGACTTGGAACCTAAACGCACTCTTAAAGCGTTGCCGGTCGCTGAGCGATCGGGAGTCACATTTCCGCGGTATTTCACCAAAAAACTCGAACGCGGCAAGACGCCTTACGACGAGGTCCAGTGGGAATCCCGCACCGCCGCTATTGGTAACGACAAAGGCGCGGTGATCTTCGAACAATCCGACGTCGAGGTTCCGGCTGATTGGTCGCAGACGGCAACTAACATCGTCGTCAGCAAGTATTTTCACGGCAAGATGGGCTCTCCGGATCGCGAAACCAGCGTCCGGCAGCTCGTCCATCGCGTGGTCGACACCATCGCCGGATGGGGTCTCACCGGGCGCTATTTCAAGACCGAAAACGACGCCGAAAACTTCCGCAATGAGCTCGCGCACCTGATGCTCACGCAGAAGGCCTGCTTCAATTCGCCCGTCTGGTTCAACGTGGGCGTGGTGAAAGAAGGCCGCGGTTACGGCTGGTATTACGACGAAGAATCCGATTCCATCCACAAGCTGAGGAAAGGCGCGTCGCGCCCGCAATGCTCGGCCTGCTTTATCAATTCCGTAGGCGATACGCTCGAATCCATTCTTGAACTCGCCAAAACCGAAGGCATGCTGTTCAAATGGGGCTCCGGAACCGGAACCAACCTCTCGAGTCTTCGTGAAGAGAATGGGGTCCTATCAGGCGGCGGCAAGGCATCCGGTCCGCTCAGCTTTATGAAGGGCTTCGACGCTTTCGCGGGTGTCATCAAGTCCGGCGGCAAAACGCGCCGCGCCGCCAAGATGGTGATCCTGAACGCCGAGCATCCCGACATCGAAGCGTTCGTCTGGTGCAAAGCCAAGGAAGAAAAGAAGGCGCACACCCTTATCGACGCCGGCTACGATTCGTCCCTCGACGGCGAAGCCTACAGCTCCATCTTTTTCCAAAACGCCAACAACTCCGTCCGCGCCACCGACGAGTTTATGGAAGCGGCGGCCGATGATCGCGATTGGTGGACCCGTTCCGTCGTCAACGGCCAGCCCATCCGGCGTCTCAAAGCCCGCGACCTGCTCAAGCAGATCGCCGAAGCAACGTGGCAGTGCGGCGACCCCGGCATGCAGTTCGATACCACCGTCAATCGTTGGCATACCTCGAAAGCATCGGGCCGCATCAACGCCTCGAATCCCTGCTCGGAATACATGTTCCTCGACGATTCGGCCTGCAATCTTGCATCGCTGAACCTCATGAAATTCGTAGGCCCGGGCGGCGAATTCGACGTCGAAGCCTTCCGTCACGCCTGCGACACCGTCACCATGGCGCAGGAAATCATTGTCGATGCCGCCAGCTATCCGACCGAAAAAATCGCGAAGAATTCCCACGATTACCGCCCCCTCGGACTCGGTTTCGCCAATCTCGGCGCGCTTCTGATGTCGATGGGCATCCCCTACGATTCCCCCGCGGGCCGCGATTGGGCCGGCGCCATCAGCGCTGTGATGTGCGGTCAAGCTTACCTGACCAGCGCCCGCATCGCTGAAGCGGTCGGCCCCTGTCCTGGCTATACTCCCAATGAGGAATCGTTTCTCGACGTCATTCTCATGCACGGCAAATCCGTGAGCGGCATCGACAGCCAGCGTGTTCCGGAGGACCTCTACAATAACGCCGTGAAAGTCTGGAACGACGCCTATGCTCTGGGCGAGCGCGTTGGTTTCCGCAACTCCCAAACGACGGTCATCGCGCCCACCGGCACAATCGGCTTCATGATGGATTGCGACACCACCGGCATCGAGCCCGACCTGGCGCTCGTGAAATACAAAAAGCTGGTCGGCGGCGGCGTGATCAAGATCGTCAACAACACCGTCCCGCAGGCGCTCATCAAGCTCGGCTATACGCCGGAGCAGGTGGAGCGCATCGTCAGCCACATTGATTCCACCGGCACCATCGAAGGTGCGCCCGCTCTCAAAGACGAGCACCTCGCCGTTTTCGATTGCAGTTTCCGGCCACAGAATGGGAAGCGATTCATCCACCACATGGGCCACGTGCGCATGATGGCCGCCGTACAGCCGTTTATTTCGGGCGCGATTTCGAAGACCATCAACATGCCCGAAGAATCCACCGCCGAAGATATCATGCACTCCTATATCGAAAGCTGGCGGCTGGGATTGAAAGCCGTGGCGATTTATCGCGATAATTCGAAGCGCATTCAGCCGCTCAGCTCCGGAACCGGCAAGGGCGAAAAGAAAAATACCGCCGTCGTTGCCGCCGCGCCGGAGACCGTCGTTAAAGAACGGGTGGTATTCCGCCCGATTCGGCACAAGCTGCCCGACGAGCGCCGCTCGCTGACGCACAAGTTTTCGATCGGCGGCCACGAAGGTTACATCACGGTGGGTATGTACGAAGACGGAACGCCCGGCGAAGTATTCATCTCGATGGCGAAGGAAGGCTCGACCATCAGCGGATTGATGGACAGCTTTGCGACGTCCATCAGCTTCGCCCTGCAATACGGCGTGCCGCTAAAATTCCTGGTCGACAAATTCAGCCACGTCCGTTTTGAACCCAGTGGCTGGACGGGGAATCAGCAAATCCCCTACGCGAAATCGATCATGGATTATATCTTCCGGTGGCTGGGAGCTCGATTCCTGGGTCCGGAGTACGCAGTCACGGAAGCCGGCGACGCGGCGATTTTGAAGCCGACCGAGCCACAACCGCAACAGGAGTTACCTTTTGCTCCGGTTGTCGCCGACGCGCCGCTCTGTTCGGAATGCGGCGGGCTGATGACTCGTAACGGAAGCTGCTATAAGTGTGAAAACTGCGGCGGCACGAGTGGGTGCTCATAAGAACTTTCTCTGACAGAAGTCCTCCGTTCCTTTTCAAGCGGCCTGATGTTTGGGCCGCTTTTTTATTTCGCGGAGAGATACTCAGTTCTTACGGAACGGAACCGCTTCGCAGCCAAGTGCCCGGTGCCAGGTGTTGGTGCCGGCCCTTATTCATTGCAACCCTCCTCCGTTCTTCCGAAGCCGGGGCACGACTCCTTCGTACCGGCGACTGAACGCCGCTGTAGCATCAGTCGGAATCCGTCCCGCGGGAACTCTCGAGAGAGGCGATAATTTCATTGACTCTTACGCTCAGCCGCGGTAAATCCTCCCAGATTATCTTGCTGACACGATCAATATCGATTCCAAGATAATCGTGAACCAGAACGTTTCTAAAAGCTGCAATCCTACGCCATTCAATATCGGGATGCTGCTGCTTTAACGAATCGGAGAGCCGCTGTGTGCTCTCGGACAAGACTTGCAAATTGCGCAACGCGACATCTTGGAGAATGTGGGAGACTCGAACGCCTCTTGGCCGGATGCCGCTACCTCCTCAATGCGGCGAATGCATTCAACAATGTGCAGCAGATAAACCCTGTCGTCCTTCACACGGGAATCGCTTCGCTGAGCACAGTCTCACGTAACAATGGATCCAAACCTCGCTCCGTCACAACGTCGACCCGCCTGCCAAGCAAGTCCTCAAGGTCGACAATCAGCCCAGCCGGAAACCATGAACTAGTGACAGGCCCCGCTTCCACGAGAAAATCGAAATCACTTTCTGGCCTCGCGTCGCCGCGCGCCACGGAACCGAAGACCCGCACATTGCTAGCCCCATGCTTCTTCGCAATCTCGCGGATTTCGATGCGCTTGGTGTCCAATAACGTGAAGTGGTTGACCACCGCGGCCATACTAGAATTCAGCCGATGCGGACTCGTTCCGATAGCCCGGAAATGTCACGGTAAGAATCGTAATTGACCGCACAAAACCCGCAAATAGACATACGATTTTAACCGTCTTTGCCGTACCCTCGTGATATGCGTTCAAAAGCCACGAGCAACAGTCGCACCGCCCGCTGCGTGACCCTCATTGCGTCACTCTGGCTGGCGGGAAACCTACACGCCAGTTACATCTTCCAGGACGTCATCAACTCCGGAGACGTGACTTTCAATCAGGAGCTAGGCATCAACAATGGAGGAACGATCTCAGGCTATTTCGGAAGCGGCCAAATGGGTTTCCCGAACAAGGGATACACAGTCGCGCCGCCGGGCTACACCTCGTTTAGTAACGAAAACTTCCCCGGCTCGGTTCAGACTCAGGTAGTCGGGATCAATAACACCGGAACCACCGTCGGGTTCTGGTCGAATACCAATACCGGCACGGACGCGAACTTCGGATTTACGGACGTCGGCGGGACTTTCACGAACGTGAACGACCCCAGTACGCCGACCTCGGGCCTTCCTGTCAACCAGCTTCTCGGCGTCAATGATAACGAAATGGCAGCCGGTTTCTATGTCGACGCCGGCGGCAACCCGCAAGGCTATTTGTACGATATCGCGACGCAGACATTCACGCCAATTACCGTCTCGGGCGCCGATAATTCCACCGTGACCGGCATCAACAACGCGGGCGTGATTTCCGGCTTCTACAACAACGGCACCTCCGATGTTGGGTTTATCGATAACTCCGGCACCTTCACTTTCTTTCAGGCGTTCGGCGACTCGACGCAGTTTTTCGGAATCAACAACACCGGTTACGCTGTCGGAACGTATCAGGATGCGTCCGGACAGTTCCACGGTGTGCTCTATAACATAGCTACGCAGTCTTTCCAGTCCATTGACGATCCATTCGCAGCGGCCGGAGACGGCAACGGAACCACGCTCAACGGGATCAATGACCAGGATCAACTGGTCGGCTTCTACGCCAACGCAGATGGAAACACGATCGGTCTTTTAGCCAGTCCGGTGCCGGAGCCGGAAACCTTCGGGCTGGTCGGTTTGGGTCTTTTTGTAGCCGCGTTCGGCCGTAGATTGAAGCTACACTGAGCAGGTGAGCGGCGCGAATCAGACGAGAAAAGAAGCGATCCGGGAGTACAAAGAAAGAAAAATTCCGCGCGGCGTGTTCGTGGTGCGCTGCACTGAGACTGGCCAAGCCTGGGTGGATTCAACTCCGGATCTGCGGGCCGCGCAAAACGGTCTATTCTTCGGGTTGCGGACCGGTTCGTATCGAAACGCAGCGCTGCAGGCCGAGTGGGTCAGGCGCGGTGAGAAGGCGTTTCAATTCGAGATCCTCGAAACGCTTGATGAAGACGTTCTACCCATCGCATTGCGGGACGTTCTTAAAGAGAAGAAACGTCATTGGGTCACGCAATTAGGCGCTCAGCCGCTCCTGCCCTAATACTCAAGGCCAAACCTCGGCGGCCGAAATCCACCACCATTGGTGAAACTCGATCATCCCGCTTGAGCCTTCATCTGACGCTGAATCAATGACATACAGAATGGTCCGCCCCGTGCATTTCTCAGAAAACGAAGGCTGCCAGGAACGGCGGCCATAACGAAGGAGGAACGTTATGAAAACGAAACTCGCTGTACTCTTCTTGCTTGCCGGAACATGCATGTTCGCCGGAACCCATTTGTATTTTGGCGTCGGAGTCGGCGCACCTGCCGGATATTATGTTGCAACGCCCCCGCCCCCTCCGCCCGCGGCCGCTTATGTGGCGCCCGCTCCTGGTCCTGGCTACGCCTGGGTCGGTGGCTATTACGCTCCCGGCGGAGCAGGCTACGGCTGGCACGCCGGCTACTGGGCTCGCAGGCCCTATGTCGGAGCACGCTGGGTCGCGCCCCGCTACTACGGTCATCGTTACTACGGCGGCTACTGGCACCGCTAACTCGCGCTAAAGTCTGAAGATGAATTGGACTCGGCTGTGGATGAGCAGCGCTCTCGCGCTGCTCACCTTGAACGCCCAGGAAATCATCCTCAGAACCAGCACGATCATCGACGGCACGGGAGCCGTCAAGAAGAATCAAGATATCGTCCTCGACGGCGCGACCATTCGCGCCGTTCGTGCGTTTCAGGGCCGGGCGGCCACCTACGATCTTCGCGGTCTCACCCTGATGCCCGGATGGATCGATACGCACATCCACCTGGACTGGCACTTCGACAAAGACCATAAACTCGCCGATCGCACCAAGGAACAACCTCCCGAAACAGCCGTCTACGCCGCCGAAAATGCCTGGGTAACTCTCCTGGGTGGATTTACGACAGTTCAGAGCGTCGGCTCATCGACCGACGCTCTCATACGGGACCGCATCAACGAAGGCTCGCTCCCCGGTCCACGAATCCTGACCTCCTACCGCCAGATCACGAGTGAATCCGGCGATCCCGAAGCTCTGCGCGAACTGGTTCGCAAGACCAAAGCCGACGGAGCCGACGTGATCAAGCTTTTCGCAACTTCGGGACTCGGCTCGGGCGGCAAGCAGACCATGACCGACGAGCAATTACAAGCCGCCTGCTCGGAAGCGAAGGCGCAAGGGATGCGAGCCGTCGTCCACGCCATCAGCGACGGAGGCGCGCGAGCCACAGTTCTCGCCGGATGCACCTCGGTCGAGCACGGCGATTTCGTCACCGACGAAACGCTAGAGCTCATGGCCCAGCGCGGCGTCTACTTCGACCCGAATTTTCTGGTGCTCCACAATTACCTCGACTTGCGCACCAGCTTTCCTGCGTTTACGCCGCAGGTTCTCGAATCACTCGAGAAAGCGATCGTCCCCACGGCCGAAGTCTTGCGCAAGGCCCGCCAGCATCACGTGAAGGTGGTCTTCGGAACCGACGCCGTAGCCGGTGCGCACGGCCGCAATGCTGAAGAGTTCATCTATCGCGTCAACGACGGAGGCGACAAACCCATGGACGCCATGATCAGTGCAACCTCGCTAGCCGCCGAATCGCTCGGCTTGCAGGACCGCATCGGAACCATCGCGCCCGGCCTCGAAGCCGACATAGTCGCAACCGACGGCAATCCGCTCGAAGACATTACCGCCGTCCGTCGCGTCGTCTTCGTGATGAAAGGCGGCAAGGTTTATAAGAACGTGGCCCGCTCACCGCGCTAGCAGCGCCCTGTATTCCACCGTGTATTGCTCCCGCCGGTTACGATACGCCGCGGAGAGCCGTGCATAAATTGGATCCTTGGTGCCCACGACCGACTTCAGCAACGACAACGATTCCTTCCAAAGCCGCTCCGAATCTGCGTCGCGCCCAATCTGAGAATAGACAAATGCCAAATGCGCCAGGCCCTGAGCATATGTGACTGTATCCGAGCCATTCGCCCATATCGCGACCGCCCGCTCCAAATACGAGGCTGCTTCGAACGGCCGCCGCTCTGTCATTCGAAGCGAAGCAAGATTGTGCAGCACAAACGCTGCCTCGGTTGAGTTCGGATCGCGAAAGAGGTCGAGTGCCCTGATATAGAGGCGTTCGGACTCGTCGTATTTATGCTGCGACTGGTAAAGAGCAGCCAGGTTGCCGAGTTGCTGCGGCGTTTCGGTAATCGCCAGGCAGAGCCGGGTCAGTTCTTCGGCCTTGGCATACTGCCCGGTCTCGAAATACCCGGCGGCCTGGCTACTCAATAGCATGAAAACCGCCCAAGCTAATTCCATAGCACGACCGTTCGTGCTTAAAATTATGCAGTACGAACGTTCGTTTCGTCAATAGGAAATTACTAAAGAATAGCCTTGCCTTTTGAAGTACTTACGCTCGCCAGACGGCACCGGATTGCCGACCGTGCCCGGACGAAAGCCTGTGCGTCGCCCATCAAGCGCCTATTGAAGTTGGCTTGCGGAGCGATCGCCTCGAGCTCGAAAGCGAGTTGCTCCGGGACGACGTCTTCTAGAATCTCGTCGGCCTCGATCCCGCGGCGGATCTCGGACATGATCTTGTCGTCCCACTTTCGCATGCTGACGACAATGCGGTCTCGCACTCGACCCGGCCGATCGTCAAACTCCGCCGCGACTGCCGAGAAGAAGCAGCCGCCTGGGAAAACCGCGTCTTCAAGATACCGGATGTATCCTTCGAGCAAACTCGCCAGCCGGCCCAGCCCCGGAGCGGCTTCGAACGCCGGAAGCATGACGGTGTCGGCGAACATCAATTCAGCCGCTTCGATGGTTGCAATCTGTAGATCTTCCTTCGAGCCGAAATGCGCGAACAGCCCGCTCTTGCTCATGCCCATCTCCTTGGCAAGATCGCCGATAGTTAGCGCATCGAGGCCGCGCTGCGAAGCGATGTTGACCGCGAGTCGCAAAATGTTGCGCCGTGTCTCTTCGCCTTGCTGCGCTCGAGTAGTTGCCGGTGACGTACCCACGATCGCAAGTCTAGGGCACGATCGTTCGTTCTGTCAATGGGCTGTAACTTTCATGGGATAATCCGATTTCCTTCCGATGTATCCAAAACTCGCGTCCTTCGCCCTGTTGACGTTGTGCGTCTTCGCTGACGATTCTCATTACTCCAGCCTGAAGCAAATTGACCGCAGTAATGTCGCGCAGCTTCAAGTCGCCTGGACCTACGATTCCGGCGACGCGTTCCAAGGTTCCGAGATGCAATGCAAGCCGCTCATCGTCGACGGCGTGCTCTACGCCACCACGCCGACGCTCCGCCTCATCGCTCTCGATGCCGCAACCGGGAAGCTGAAATGGGATTTCGATCCGAATGGTGGACGTAAAGTGATCGGCAAGCAGCGCAGCCGCGGCGTCGCCTATTGGACCGACGGGCACGACAGCCGCATCTTCTTCGCGAGCCATCAGAACCTCTATGGAATCGACACGCACACCGGTAAGCCCGCTGTGCGCATCGACCTCCGCAACGATCTCGGCCGCGATCCGCGTGAAATGTCCATCTCGATGACCAGCCCGCCGGTTATCTACAAAGACCTCGTTATCGCGGGCAGCATCGTCAGCGAGACGCTGCCGGCTTCGCCCGGCTACATCCGCGCCTACGATGCCCGAACCGGCAAGCTCGTGTGGACCTTCCACACCATTCCGAACCCTGGCGAATACGGTTACGAAACTTGGCCGAAGGATGCCTGGACCTACATCGGCGGCGTCAACAGTTGGGCCGGCATGACTCTCGACGCCGCCCGCGGCCTGGTCTTCGTTCCCACCGGCTCGGCCTCCTTCGACTTCTACGGCTCGAACCGCCTCGGCGACGATCTCTTCGCAAATTGTTTGATCGCTCTCGACGCCGCGACCGGCAAACGGGTCTGGCATTTCCAGACCGTCAAGCACGATATCTGGGATCGCGATCTTCCCACCGCCCCCGCGCTGGTCACCGTGACGCGCGACGGCCAACGCGTCGATGCAGTCGCGCAGCCTACCAAATCCGGCTTCGTCTATTTGTTCGAGCGCAGCACCGGCAAGCCGCTGTTTCCCATCGAATACCGCAAGTATCCGAAGAGCGATGTCGATGGTGAAGAGACGGCCGATACCCAGCCGCTTCCAACCAGCCCGCCGCCATTCGCGCGCCAGATCCTCACCGAAGACATGCTGACGAAGCGCACGCCCGAAGCCCACGAAGCCGTGATCGAGCGCTTCCGCAAGCTACGCAGCGCAGGACAATTCGTGCCGCCCAGCCGCGAGGGCACGATCATTTTCCCTGGCTTCGACGGAGGCGCGGAATGGGGCGGACCAGCCTTCGATCCCGCGACCGGGCTGCTCTACGTCAACTCCAACGAGATGGCCTGGGTGCTGCGGCTGGTGGAACGCAAGAGCGACAATTCGAGCCATACTAATGGCCGCGATCTCTACCTGAAGAACTGCAGCGGGTGTCATCGGACCGACCTGAAAGGAACGCCGCCCGAGTTTCCATCGTTGGTCAATGTCGGCGCCCACATGAGCGACGAGGAAGTGACCACCATCATGAAAACGGGAGCCGGACGCATGCCGGCCTTCACCACTCTGCCAGCCGCGAGCCTTCACGCCATCACGCGATATCTCATGTTTGGAGAAAGCGAGGCCGTGGAAACGAAGGCGCAAGGGCCGTCACCCATCGATCAAAAATACGGGATAGATGGCTACAACAAGTTTCTCGATCCGGATGGCTACCCGGCAGTCGAGCCGCCCTGGGGAACGTTGAACGCCATCGACCTGAACTCCGGGAAAATCGCATGGAAAATCCCGTTCGGCGAGTATCCCAAGCTCGCCGCGCAAGGCCTGCGAAATACCGGAAGCGAGAATTACGGCGGCCCCGTCGTGACCGCCAGCGGACTACTCTTCATCGGAGCGACAAACTTCGACAAGAAATTCCACGCCTTCGACAAAGACACCGGCAAGCTCCTCTGGGAAACCACGCTACCGGCCGCGGGCAACGCGACTCCCACCGTCTACGAAGTGAATGGCCGCGAGTACATCGTGATCGCGGCGGGCGGAGGGAAGGGCGGGGAATCGGGCGGATCTTATGTGGCCTTCACGCTTAATCGTGGCGGAGCGCAATGAGAGGGTCGACCGACGATGCCTTACCCGCTGGAATCCAGGCCGCGAAAACTGCCGTCAGCAGCAGCGCCGCAATCGACAGTGTAATGAGCCCAGGATCGTGAACGCTGACGCCATAAACCAGGCCCGCGAAAACCCGTCCCAACGCGACCGTGAAAGCGAGCCCGATGCCGATTCCAGCGGCCATCACCGGAGCGAGTTGCGCTAGAACAAGGCGCCGAATCTCAAGCCGTTCCGCGCCCAGCGCCATGCGGATTCCAATCTCTTTTGTGCGGCTCGCAACGTGATAACTGAGCAGGCCGAAAAGCCCGATTGCGGCGAGTATCAGCGCGAGGATGCTGAAGGCTGTCGACAGCCATGCGAGGAGACGATTTTCAACGAGCGCGTCATCCTTGGCCTCGTTGAGCGTCAAATAGTGCTGCACATATTCGCGGTGAAGCGATGCGACGACGCGATTCAGATCGCCGGTATTAAGCGCGTTGCCGCTCGTCCTCAGCATGAGTGTGAGGTACCCAAGCGACGAGGGATGCTGCCATGCATTCATGTAAACAACGAACGGCTTCGTTTGCTCGGGATGTTCGAGGCTGAATAGTGCGTTCGAAGCGATGCCGACGACCCTCAATCGTGGATAAGACTCAATATGGATATGCTGCCCGATCAGCTTCGCGCCTCCAAATTGTTCAGCCAGCGATTCGCTCACGATGGCGGTGGGCTCTTCCGATTCGGCGGATGATTCGCGAAAACCCTCACCCGAAACAACGCGGATACCGACCGTGTCGAAAAAGCCGGGGGTAATCATCATGGCCTGCGCTCTCAAGTCGCTTCGCGCCTGAATGTTTTCGACCGCGCTGACTGAACCGAGATACTCCTTGCTCCACAAAGGAAGCGAGTCCGTAAGGCTGGCGGAAGCAACATTGCGGAGATTTTCGATTCGTTGAAGCAGTTCGCGATAATAAGGACCTCTGGGAAGATACCCATACCCTCCAGGGAGCGGGTTTAAGAACGCCTCACTGAGACCTTCAGTGCGCATGCCAACGTTCATGTCATCGAGGTTCTTCATGGAGGAAGCAAAGAAGCTGCTACCGGCGATCAGCGCCAGCGTTAAGGCGACCTGCACCGCCAGCAGGATTTTCTGGGTTCGGGTGCTGCTGCGTACCGACCCTCGGCCGATTTGGAGAGCAGGGGCCACAATGAGAGCGGCCGCGATTAAGAGTACTAAGATGACGAAGAAGAGTGAGGTCCGCGCATCGGGCGATTCGTTCAAGCTCAACGCGTAGATTTTGACGGCTTGCGATAGGATCGCCTGTCGCGCCAACGACGCGACCGCCAACCCGGCGATCGAAGCCAGCAGCACTAACACCGAACTCTCCAACGCAAAAAGCCGAACGATGGATGCTCTGCTGGCGCCCAAAGCCAAGCGTATGCCGATCTCTTTTTGCCGCCGAAGTCCGCGTGCCAGCAGCAGCGTAGTCAGGTTCACGCAGGCGATTAGTAGGACAGAGGCGCAGATCGCGAACACGGCATAGAGGGGCTCGCCAAAGCGACTGCGGAGCATCCAATCGACGCCCGTCGATGCCGGCGCGACCGTGAGCTTGCGCGCGAAATAATCCCGCCGCTGCGCTTCGTTGTAACGATGCGGAACGCTGGCTTCGAGCAGTTGTTGCCGCAGCACATCGATCCTGTTCTGGATCATTTGCTGCGTAACGCCTGGCGCGCGGCGACAGAAGATGCTGACCCAGAAATACACCGGGCGGTTCGGAGTCACAACAAAATCGAGAGGAGTTTGCGTCAGCGGAATCACGAAGCCAGGAGGAAAACCGAGCAGGAGACCCCTGAATCGAGGCTCAGCCACGCCGATGACCGTAAACAGCGATTTGTCGATCTGAATCTTCTGGCCGAGAACGGAGGGGCTGGCCGCGAAGTCGCTGCGCCATAGCAAATCCGTTAGCACCACCACCCGCTCGCCATTCGGATTGTCATCGCCGGCGTTGAACCCGCGTCCGATCTGCATGTGAACGCCGAGCGTGGAAAAGCAATCGCCCGTCATCGCCAACGCCCCGATGCTACGAGCCGCCCCGTTGATGTCGGCGGTCAATCGCGGAGTGGTGAAGCCACACAGGCCTCGGAACAGAGGCTCCTTCCGGAGCGCTTCCAGAACCTGGGAAGGTATTCCGCCGACGCGGCCAATCTTATCGATAGACTCGATCTGCGATAGTTCGCCAGGACGATCGACCGGCAGCGGACGTAGAAACAGAGAATCGATGAGGCTGAATACCGCGACGTTCGCTCCGATTCCGAGCGCCAGCACAAGAATCGCGACGGCGGCGAACCCCGGACTTTTCCGCAGTATGCGAAATGCATATTTCAGGTCTTGCAAAATTCGCCGTCCGAACATATCGACTAACAATCTAGGGGTCGCACTGAGGTCTTGTCAAGTTGACCTGCTACCCTGCGGAAAGCATAGATGCCCGTTCACTTCTCCCATGCAGCGCTGGCCTTCGGCGCAGCTTTCCTCGCAGGCATGATCAATTCGGTGGCCGGCGGAGGCACGCTGGTATCCTTTCCCGCGCTCATTTTCCTCGGCCTGAACTCCGTCCAGGCTAATGCGACCAGCACCGTCGCCATCTGGCCCGGTTCGCTCGGCGGGATGTGGGGTTATCGGCGCGAGCTCAAGACCGCCGACCGGCGCATGCTCGCGCTCGTCATCCCCAGCCTGATCGGAGGAATCTCCGGCGCATGGCTGCTGCAATTCACGCCACCCGCCGTCTTCGACAAGCTGGTCCCCTTTCTAATTCTCTTCGCGACCCTGCTCTTTATGGTCCAGGAGCCCATCCAGCGCAAGCTCAAGACCGCGCAGGCCGTCCAACACGATTCCAACCAGTGGCTGATCGGGGCGATGCTGTTCCAACTTTTCGTCGCGCTCTACGGCGGCTATTTCGGCGCGGGAATCGGCATCCTGATGCTCGCCGCGTTGAGCATCATGGGACTGTCCGACATCCACCAGATGAACGGCCTTAAGAATTTCTTTGCCCTTAGCATTAACGGCATCGCCGCGCTTTACTTCATCTGGCAAAAGATGGTCTACTGGCCGGATGTGATCGTGATGGCGATCGGCGCGGTGGCCGGCGGTTATCTCTGCGCAGGTATCGCGCGAAAGCTGGGCCGCACCACCGTGAAACGCATTGTGATCTTCATTGGATTCGCCATGGCAGTGTCGCTCTTTATCAAAAAATGGTAGGTCGTCGAGTCAGAACGCTCTTACCGGTCGCGATTGCCGCGCTTCTCGCAGCCTGCCTCATTGGATGGTTCCTGACGCGCAACACCGCAACCGTCGTGCAGCTGCCCAAGCTGCAGACGTCGATAGTCGATCAGTCCGTTCTTCAGACCGCGCACAATCTCGCGCTGCTAGCCGACACTCCGGCCGAGCAGGATTACGCGCGCAACGCGCTACAACTGGCCGACCACGAGCTCGACCAAGGTTTCGCCATGGCCCTGCATCAGGCCGAGAAGCAGCCGCCGGTGAAAGGACCGCTCAAGCAATTGTCGGATCGCATCGCCCAGCTCAAGCCGCGAATTGCGGATGAAGCGGCCCGGATCGCGAAGATGACCGACGGCGACGACCTGGATCTCGCCAAGGCGCAGCTTGCACTCGACCAGGATGAGCTCGACGATGCGCAAGGCGACCTCGCGCGGCAAGGCGGCGATCCGCAAGCCAAAATCCAGCAGGCCCTCCAGGAGCACGACGCCGACAAACAGAATACGACGCTGCCGAAGGTCGCTCCCGCTGCTCCTACGCCAACGCTCGCGGCGCAGTTTCAGGCATGGCGATCTCTGGGTCAAAGAGAAGATCAACTAGCCGCGGCGCGCGACGAAGCTGCGCGCAAATCCCGTGAGATGAATCACGAGCACGACACGGCTGAGGGACAGGTCAATCAAAAATCGACCGAATCGGACCAGGACAACCAGGCCAAGCTCGCGCGCCTGCGCCACATGTCCGACATGAAAAAGATGGCGATGATGATGGATCAGTGCATCGTGGATTGCCAGCAGCTCGCCGATGTTTACGGCCGCTGGGGATCGCTGGTCGAAAGCCGTCGCCGAAGCGTTCTGAATCAGATGCTGCGCTCGCTCGCCCTGATCCTCGCGATTCTGTTGGCCGTGGTGCTGATCGACCGCGCCATTCGCCACGCCTTCCGCCGTCAGAAGGATCCTCGCCGGCTGCACCAGCTTCGCGTGATGTCTACCATCGGCGTGCAGGTAGTCGGCGCCGTTCTCATTCTGCTCGTCATTTTCGGACCGCCCAACCAGATCGCTACTATCTTCGGATTCGCCACCGCCGGCCTCACTGTCGCCCTCAAGGACTTCATCGTCGGATTCTTCGGCTGGTTCGCTCTAATGGGCAAGAACGGCATCAAGCTTGGCGATTGGGTGGAGATTAACGGCGTCGGCGGGGAAGTCATCCAGATCGGGATGATTAAAACCGTCCTGCTCGAGATGGGCAATTGGACCAGCACCGGCCATCCTACGGGGCGGCAGGTTTCATTCGTGAACAGCTTCGCGCTGGAAGGTCACTATTTCAATTTCTCGACTGCCGGCCAATGGCTGTGGGACGAGTTGCAGGTGACGCTGCCCCTCGACGGCGACCCTTATACGAAAGCCGAACAGATCCGCCAGACGGTCGAACGCGCCACCGAAGAGGACGCGCGGCTTGCCGAGCAGGATTGGGAGCGGGTGACCCATCAATACGGTACACGAGCCTTTTCCGCCAAGCCCGCCATCGACATTCGACCGACCGTGAACGGAGTCAACGTCGTCGTTCGGTACATCACGCGAGGACCGGAAAGGTTCGAAGTGAAATCGCGCCTGTTTGAATCGTTAGTCGGGCTCTTGCACAAGCCATTACTCAGCGGGGAACAGACCGCTTGAAAAAGTCCTGCTTCGACAAGCGGGCATCCACCGCGACATCGAAAAATCCGACCATCATTTCTTCCCAGCTCTGCTCGCCGTAACGGACCTCCGCGGTTGGATCCGGATTTCGCGGATTGTTCGGGGAATTGTCGAAATATCCATTGGCGATGAGCCGCGTTCCCGCCTTCAGCGGAAGCGGCGGATTCAGGCGATAGGTGAGCTGCCAGTTGAAATCGTAGTGATTCACTTTGAGCAACATTTCGACGCGGCCCTTCGTAACCTCCATCAGGTATTCGAACCCGCTGCCGCGCAGATGCATGTGCGGAAACAGGCTGAGCAGCAGGGCATCGTTCGGCAGCGTACCCGAGACTTCGACTTTGTAGTTCGAATCGCCCGGCGGAATCACGAATCGCGTATTGTTCAACTGCAGCGTGAGAACCTCTTTTGAGGGCGCTTCCTTAGCGAACACAACGCCCACGCGAGTCTGATCCGTCTTTGCTTTTCCATTAGTGGTGTAATGCATTTGCAGAACGATATCCGATCCGGCCGGGATCTTCTTCGCCATGCCGTCAGGCCACGCATCCATGCTGCTTCCCGGCGTATAAACCATCAGGATGTCGCTGGTGGTGACGGAGTGTTCGGCGAACGGAACTCCGATCGGCCGCCCCCGCAGCCAGTCGGAATTAGGAGGCCGGATGTACGCGACGGCGTGATGCACCGCGTCGCCCGCTGTCGGCCGCACCTCGACCTCTTGCACCCACTTGTCTTCCGAGAAATGCGTCGGCAGAATCAGGAACTGATATTCGATCGCTCCTGACGCCGGAATCGGAAACGGCTGCGGCATTTCGAACACCGCGTCCGGCTTTCCAATCGCCCAACGCGAGGGCCAGTCGATCGCGGGAGGACGATCCTTCGCATCGCCTTCCGGCGCTCCAGTCGAGGCCCACGCGGCAATGATATCGATCTGCGCCTGCCTTAGAGAACGATCGTTGGCGAAATGCCCGAAGCGCGGGTCCGCAAACCACGGCGGCATCTTGCGCGTCACCACGGATTCGCGAATCGCCTTCGCCCACGGACGCGCTTGTTGATAGGTCAGGAGCGGCATCGGCCCGATCTGCCCGGGCCGATGGCATTCCTGACAATGTTGTTGAAGGATCGGAAGAACGTCTTTATTGAACGTCGCTCCCCAAGCCGTTCCGAAGAGCAACGCAATGAGCAGAACACGCACTACTACTTAGCGTACTGCTCCCACTCCCGCACCTTGCCCGGTTCCCGGTCCGACCCCTGGAATTCGAACATCCACCCCGGATATTCCGGCGACAGGCGACTCACCTCGTCGAGCTTTTTCAGCTCTTCCGCGTCTAGCTTTACATCCACCGCGCCGAGATTGTCTTTCAACTGTTTCTCGTTCTTAGCGCCGAGAATCACGCTGGTCACAAATGGCTGGTGCAGCAGCCACGACAACGCCACCTGCGCCACCGTCGCGTTATTGCGTTTCGCGATCTCCTGCATCACGTCGATGATGTTGTAGGCCTTTTCCTTGTCGACCGGCGGAAAATCAAATTTCTGCCGCCGGGCATCGTTGTCCGAACTGCCCGAACGCGTATATTTGCCCGATAGAAAACCGCCCGCCAGTGGACTCCACGGCAGCAGGCCGAGCTTCTGATCCTGAAGCAGCGGCACGATATCCCGTTCCAGGTCGCGGCCGGCAATCGAGTAATAGGCCTGTAAGGAAACAAATTTTGCGAAATGCTCCAGCGCAGAAATCCCCAGCGCCTTCATGATCTGCCACGCGGCCAGATTCGAGCATCCGATGTAGCGCACCTTACCCTGATGCACCAGATCGTCCAGAGCGCCCAGCGTCTCTTCAAGAGGCGTGATGCGGTCGAAGCCGTGGATTTGATACAGGTCGATATAGTCGGTATTGAGCCGCTGCAGGCTCTCCTCCGATTGCCGCATGATGTGCAGCCTGGAAAGGCCGACATGGTTGGGCGTGGGGTCCATTCGCCCATAGACCTTCGTTGCGACGACGACGTCTTTGCGGCGCGATCCGAGCGCCTTGCCGAGCAGCGTCTCGGACTCTCCGTGCGCATAGACGTTCGCGGTATCGAAGAAATTGATGCCGGTATCCAGCGATTGGCCGACAAGCTTGTCAGCTTCTGTTTGCGACAGCGCGCCGATAATATTCCAAGGGGCTCCTCCGCCACCGAACGTCATGGTGCCGAGGCATAAGCGGGAAACAAAAACTCCAGTAGGGCCGAGCTGTTGATATTGCATGCGTCCCTTTAGATGAGAGCACAGCCAGCACGGACGCGGCTAAAACGGTTAGTGGTGCTTGACTGCGTGGATTTTGTTCTTGCGGCCCTTGATCTTCGGCTTCTTGTACTTGAGCTTGGGAGTCTTGTAACGATAATTCGGTTGCCGTTTGAAGAGTGAGGCTTCAGCGGACGGCAGAACAGCCAGAGCCGCGATCATCAGTGGGAGCAGGCGCTTGACGAACCACATGAACCTATTATCGGCAAAGTACCAACGGGAGATTAGGGCCTAACTCCGAACCCCCATTTTCCTCAAAAACGTCATCATGGGACACCAACTGGTAAACGCCGACTGGAACAGATTCAATCCCACGAACGCCGTGAACCAATACCAGCCGGGATGCACCCAATATCCCAGGGCCAGGCTGGCCAGAATAAACGCGCCCGCGATCAGGCGCAGATAACGTTCCACTGTCATATTTGCCTCCTTCTGTTCACCAGGAAATAAACCACCGGAACCGTCACGCGAGAGAGCAGCAGCGAAGCGATCTCCCCGGCCATCAGCGCAATCGCCAGGCCCTGAAAAATCGGATCGAATAGAATCACGCTCGACCCCACCACCACTGCGGCCGCCGTCAGCGCCATCGGCCGGAACCGCACCGCGCCGGCGTCAATCACGGCCGCATCCAACGCCATGCCTTCCTTCAATCGCAGTTCGATAAAATCCACCAGGATGATGGAATTTCTCACCACGATGCCCGCGCCCGCAATAAACCCGATCATCGAAGTCGCCGTGAAAAACGCGTGCAGCAAGCCATGCGCCGGAAGAATACCCACCAGGGAAAACGGAATCGCCGCCATGATCACCAGCGGCGTCAGGAACGATTGGAACCACCCCACCACCAGCACATAAATGAGCACCAGCACGGCTGCAAACGCCAGGCCCAGATCGCGGAAAACTTCGTAAGTGATGTGCCACTCTCCATCCCACTTGATGGCGTAGCGCGAATCGTCGAACGGCTGGTGCGACGTGTACTGTTCCACCGCATAACCCTCTGGAATTTTCATTTTGTCGATCTTCGGGCCGAGCGCGAGAATGGCGTAGACCGGGCTCTCCATTGCGCCCGCGACATCCGCCGTTACGTACGTCACCGGCATCAGGTTCTTGTGATAAATGGTCGTGTCTTCCGTGAAAGTACGCGTTTCGACGAGATTGCCGAGGCTCACCATTTGGCCGCTTGCCGATTGGAGCTGCAGGCCGTCCAAACCGTTGGTTCGCTCCGCGCGGCTGAGCCGCAAACGGATCGGGACATCCTCCCGCTCATTCGGAGCATGCAGCAGCCCCGCCACTTCTCCACCCGAAGCAATCGCCATGGCACGCGAAATATCCGCATCCGTCAATCCGTTCAACGCCGCCTTATCGTGATCGATGATCGTCTCGCTACGCGCATGATCGCCCTCGACATACCAATCGACGTCCACCACACCGTCCGTTTCGCGAAAAGCTTTCCGGATCTGACGGGCCAGCGCGATCTGTCCTGCTTGATCCGGCCCGTACACTTCCGCGACCAGCGTCTCCAGCACCGGCGGTCCGGGAGGCACTTCCGCCACCTTGATCCGAGCGCCATTGCGAGCTGCAATCGGAACCAGCATCGAACGCACTTCTTTAGCGATCTCGTGACTCTGCTTGTTCCGGTCGCTCTTGCCTCGCAAATTGACCTGGATATCCGCCACGTTCGATCCCGCGCGTAGATAGTAGTGCCGCACCAGTCCGTTGAAATTGTACGGCGATGCCGCGCCGACATAAGTCTGAAGATCCGTGACCTCGGGCTGCTTGAAAACCTCCTGCGCCAGCTCGCGCGTGACGCGCGCCGTGTCTTCAAGCGTCGTCCCCTCCGGCATGTCGACAATCACCTGAAACTCGCTCTTGTTATCGAAGGGAAGCATTTTCACTTTGACGAATGAGACGTAAACCAGCGCCATCGATCCGAGCAGCAGCACCACCACGCCGCCAAGAAAACCCCAGCGCAGCGGTGTTCTATGGATCAGCGTGGCCATCCATCGTCGATACAGCCGCGTAAGCCGGTCCTCGCGATGCGCCTCCGCATGGGCCGCGCCGGGCTTCAGAATCCGAATCGCCGCCCACGGCGTCACTACGAACGCGACGATGAGAGAAAACAGCATCGCCGAACTGGCGCCGATCGGGATCGGGCGCATGTACGGCCCCATCAACCCGCGCACAAACGCCATCGGCAAGATCGCTGCCACCACGGTCAAGGTCGCGAGAATGGTCGGATTTCCAACTTCATCTACCGCCCGAACCGCGACCACGTGCGCCGGCAATCCCTGGTTCTCCGGCAGACGCCAATGCCGGACGATATTCTCCACCACGACAATCGCATCGTCGACCAGAATGCCGATCGAAAAGATCAACGCGAAAAGCGTGATCCGATTCAGCGTGAACCCATACAGATAGAAAACGGCGAGCGTAAGCGCCAGCGTCACGGGAATTGCCGTGAACACAATGAGCGACTCCCGAAATCCCAATGTGAGTGCGATCAATAAACTCACCGAAATCACCGCGATTGCCATGTGGATCAGCAGCTCGTTCGATTTCTCGGCCGCCGTCGCGCCATACTGTCTCGTAATCGCGACCGTCACCTCCGATGGAATCACGGAGCCTTTCAATCCGTCGACCCGATGCAATACCGCGTCCGCAACGTCGATCGCATTCGCCCCTTTGCGTTTCGATATCGCGATGGTTACCGCTGGCTGAAACGATCCGGCCTTTGCATATTCGACGTAATTCGACGGCTCCTCGCCCGTATCGCTCACATCCGCCACTTCGCGCACCGCGATGGGATGCCCGTTCGCAACTCCGACCACCACGCCGCGCACATCGTTGGCGCAGCGCAGCAGCTCACCCGTGTTCAGCGTGATATCGCGGTCGTTTCGTGCGACAACGCCGGCGGGTGTGCGCTGATTCACTGCCGCCAAAGCTCCATAGATGCGAGCCGGCGAAATCGAATATGCCGCCATGCGCGCCGTGTCCAGAGTCACACGCAGCTCGCGCCGCTGCCCGCCGATAACGTCCACTGCCGAGACATTCTCAACCTGCTTCACGGTATCGGTGACCTGCGCCGCAACCCTCCGCAGATCCAGCGGACCGTAGCGCTTGCTGGTCAGCGTCAGAGCCAGAATCGGCACATCGTCAATGGACCGCGGCTTGATCAGAGGAGGCGTCGCACCCGGCGGTATGAGGTCGAGATTCGCAAACATCTTCTGGTTGAGCCTGACGATGCTTTTCTCTTCATCCTCGCCAACGCGAAACCGCACGATCGCGAGCGATCCGCCCGGTTTGGAACTGGAATAGATATACTCGACCCCCGGGATCTCCCACAGCAGTTTCTCCATGGGCCGAGTGACACGCTGTTCCACCTCCCGCGCCGACGCTCCCGGCATCCCGACCGAAACGTCGATCATCGGCACAATGATCTGCGGCTCCTCCTCGCGCGGCAGCTTTATAACGGCGAAGACTCCCAACAGCATCGACGAGACGACGAAGAGCGGCGTCAGCTTAGATGGGATAAACGCCGCCGCCACACGCCCCGCAATGCCGAGTTTCGGTTGCGCGTCCACCTTATCTCACCTCCACGGCCGCGCCATCGCGAACATCGCCATTTCTGATCACCTTGTCGCCAGCCTGGAGACCAGTCAGTACTTCGATGCGTCCGCCTTGCGATTCCCCAGTGGTGATCAGCCGCATGCGCGCCACGCCGCTCTCGGCGACCATAACGCTCTCCATCTGGCCGTTCCTTCGCACCATCTCCGCTGGAATGGTCACCGTCTTCCGCGATCCAGTCACAAACCGAGCCTTGCCATACAGCCCGGAGCGAAGATCCTTGATACCCGGCAAGTCGATCTTCACCGTGAAGCCGCGCGAACCCGGATCCACAGCCGGCACGATCTCCGAAACGCGCGCTTCGAGGTCGCGCCCAAGCGATTCGATTTGTACTCGAACCGTTTGCCCCAACCTCACGTGTGGCTCCAAAGTTTCATCGGCGGAGACTTCGAGCCGGTATCCACCCGCCTGCTCCACCGTGAGCAGCGGCAGGCCGGGAGTAGCGAGAACGCCCGGCTCGACGTGCCTCTCCGTGACGATTCCCGCAAAAGGCGCGTGCAGCTCCGCGTAGCTCCGCATCACTTCCGCCGCCTGCACTCCCTCTTCCGATTGCCGTGTCCGCGATGCGATCTGCGTCTTCTTCGACAAAGCCATGTCGTAATTCGCCTGCGCGGTCTTCAGCCGCGCCGAAGCCTCGTCGTATTCCTGGTTGGAAATCGATCGCTTCTGAAACAAATCCTGCATGCGGTTAAATGTCGCGTGTGCCAGATCGAGATTCGCCTTCGCCGCGGCCACTGCGTTTTCGGCTTCCGCCTGCGTGTCGTGAACCTCATCGCGAGCCGCCTGCGCCTGCCGGTACGCCACTTCCAGATCTCTCGAGTCGAGCACCGCGAGCACCTGCCCGGCGCGCACCGCATCTCCGGCATGCACGCGAACTTCACGCACGTACCCCATAACCTTGCTCGAAAGAACAGCCGAAGTACGCGCCCGAACGGTGCCCACGGCATCCGACCCGGTCTCCCAATTCGTGCTCTCGGCGGCGACGGTTTCGACCGCGGCCGGACGCGTAGCATCCGCTCGAACCGTAGTTTGCCGCGAAGTACAGGCAGTGCCGGAAAGCAACGCGATGCCGAGCGCCAGCGCCGGTAATCTATTCGAGAACACCTTACTGAAGAACATTGGAATCTCCCGTTAACGTGCCGGTCGCCAGTTCCAGGTTGGCCGCCGCCACGCGCTGGCCATAAACAGCCGCGAGCTGGCGCGTCCGGGCATCCAGCAAAGCGGTCTCATTTCGAAGCAAATCCGTGACAGTGTTCATCCCGTTTTCGTAGCGGTTTTTCGTGATCCTTAAACTCTCTTCCGCCAGCGCAACGGTTGCCGCCGCCACCGCGAGTTGTTCATTGGCGGATTCCAACCGCGCCTCCGCGCGCCGAACTCCAACGCGAACCGCAGCGTCCGCCTGTCGCGCATCGGCCTTCGCCGCCCGTATGCCCTGCGCCGCTTCGGCTTCCCGCGCCCGATCCGCAAACCCGTTGAAGAGGTTCCACTCGAACGAAGCTCCCACCAACCAGTTCGCGCCGCCGCGATCTATAAATCTCTGGCGATCCGCTTCAAAAGCGAAGCGCAGGGAGACGCGCGGCCGGAACGCGGTTCGCGCCACCGTGGATTGCTCCTCGGCCATATCCGCTTCGAGCCGCGTCTCCCTGGTCTCAGGCCGCTCAGCAACCGCCGTCTTCGCCCGGTCCGGCGTTGTTTCCACGGCGCTCTTCTCCAAAGGAGTGGTCAAATCCCGAGGGGTGTCGAGAGGCGCGCCCAATAACTCGTTGAGGCTTGCCCGCGCGATCTGCGCATCATATTTACGCTGGATCTCCCGCTGCCGCATATCGGCCAGGTGCACACGGATCGAAAGCACATCGGCATCCGTCGACATCCCGGCCGCGTGGACCGATTCCGCTCTCTCCAGGTCGCTCTCCGCCGACCGCACCGCCTCCTCGGCAGACTTCGATTCGGCTTCCGCCAATAACAATCCAAAATAGGCGCGCACCACGGAACCCGTGAGATCCATCGCCGTCGCCCGTTTCTGTTCCAGACGCATATCGCGAGCGGTCTCGGCCGAATGCACTTGGGCGCGGGCAAGACCTCCGTCATACACCGGCTGAGTCGCAACGATCAAAGACTGAAAGTTGTTGAGAGCATCCGGCCGGTTCAAGGGCCCGATCTGAAAATTGTTTTCGGCGAACTGCTGCTGATCCAGCAGAGCGCTGAATACAAAAACAGGATTGTCGCTGCGCATCCAGGATTCGGTGTAATCGAGTTTCGGAAGATATCCGCTCTTCGCCCTGCGAACGCCTTCCGTAGCCGCATCCGCGCGGGCCGCGCCCGCCTCCATCGACGGATGATTCTTTAAGGCGGTATTTACCGCCTCCTTCAAACTCAATCCGTTTTGCGCATACAAAGGAACGAGAATCGATAAAAGAATTGCGAACCGCACATTCATCTCATCGGACAAGATGCAGTTTGTCTCACGAGGTGACATTGTCACCTTTCCCGCGAAAAGGCATCTGAGATCGATAGAATCGAAGCGTGGCTTCGATTGTTAGCTCTGAAGCGGACCTGGCGCGGGCCCTCCTGGCGGGAGAGCCCGAGGCCTTCGACCGCTTTGTCGAAATGTTCCAGTCCAAGGTCTTTCAGTACAGCTTCCTCATGTGCGGCCAGCGTGAAGACGCCGAGGAAGTGGCGCAGGAAGCGCTCATGAAAGTGTTCGAGAATCTCGATCAGTTGCGCGATCCGGAACACGTCAAACCGTGGGTCTTCCGGATTGCCAAAAATGCCTGTCTCATGAAGAGACGCAAAAGCATCTTCGCGCCCGCTCATGAGCTTTCACTCGATCAGCCTTTCGAGATTCAGGACGGGCAGACTCTACAAGACCGCCAATTGCTCGATCACGAAGCCGCGGACCTGGTCCGCCTTGCGATCACGGAATTGCCCGAGACATTGCGGTCCGTCGTCCTGCTCCGCGATCTCGAAGAGCTCTCTACCGAAGATACGGCGGAAATACTGGGCGTCAGCAACGATGTCGTGAAGACCAGGCTGCATCGCGCGCGGCTGGCCTTGCGCCAGAAACTCTATCCAGTCCTGAGGCACGCGCAATGACTTGCGAAAATCTGCTGGAGCTTTTTTCTCAATATCTGGACGGGGAACTGCCCGCCCAGGGATGCAGCCAGATCGAACAGCACGCCGCGGAGTGCGAGCGCTGCGCGGATTTTCTAAATTCCGCGAAACGAACCGTAACCCTCTGCCGCGATCTCAAAGCCGGCGAATCCCCGCGCCCGCTCTCGACCCAGGCGCGTCAGCGACTCCGTGAGCTATACGAGCGCAAGCTACGCAGCTAAAGCCACCGGCCTGCTCGTTTTACGGCTTCAGCGTAACCATCACAGCGCCATGAGACGGTACCGGAGCCGAAAAACTGTCCTTCACGACTCCGAGGTCCTTATGCGCCCACAAATCCCTCACCGCGGCTTTCTGCCCCGCGTTCAACCCAATCTCATCCCACTTCACGCCGATCGTCTGCTCGCTCGCCCCGCGATTGAGTAGCACCACGGCCACTCCGCCATTCTGAAGAGGCTTTGCCCACACATCCTGATTGTCCTGGTGGCGCACGCGCACCCCCTCGTGGCCGAGCGGGTCCTGATCCACGGCGATCACTTCTTTATTCGTGAGAATGTCGTGGACCTCGGGCGTCATCGCGTCGAGATCGTTGCCTGCCATCAACGGCGCCGCGAGAATCGCCCACAGACTAAAATGGGATTGATTTTCGATGGTAGTCAAGCCGCCGTTGCCCACTTCAAGCATGTCCGGATCGTTCCAATGCCCCGGCCCCGCCGCGTAGCCGATGGGCACTTGCAAATCGACGATATCCATCACGCCGGCCCCGTACTTCTCGCCCTTGCCCTCCCATTTATCGAAGATATCGGTGGTGGTGCGCCACAGATTCCCAACGCCGGGAGCCCACGTCCACGGCCTGTTGCTGCCCCACTCGCAGATGCTGAAGACAATCGGCCGGCCGGACTGTGCCAGGGCATCCCGCATCTTTGCGTACGCTGCCGGCGCATCCTGATTTTCCATGTGGCACCAATCGTACTTGAGATAATCCACGCCCCACGCCGCGTACTGTTTCGCATCCTGCACCTCATGTCCCAGGCTTGCCGGACGGCCCGCGCACGTCCGCGGCCCGGCATCGGAATAAATCCCGAACTTCAGCCCGCGCGAATGGACGTAATCCGCGAGAGCCTTGATCCCGGAAGGAAAATGCTGCTTGTCGGGGACGATATTGCCATCCTTGTCGCGCGAAATCTGCCAGCAATCGTCGATTACGATGTACTGGTAGCCGGCGTCTTTCATGCCGCTCTTGACCATCGCATCGGCCGCCCCGCGTACCAGATCCTCGCGCACGTTGCACGCGAATTTGTTCCAGCTATTCCAGCCCATCGGCGGAGTCTTGGCCAGCCCGTTATCCAGGGCCGAGAGATTGCAAATCAGTATTGCCGATTGCGTTGCGAGTAAAAACAATATGCGTTTCATGCGTTCCCCAATATCCCCTCAATATGTCGTAACTCTTCCGTTGTGAAATCGAGCTTCGCCAGCGCGCCGACGCATTGCTCGATTTGCTCCACGCGGCTTGCGCCCACCAGCGCGCTCGTCACTGCCGGCTGCCGCAGCACCCACGCGAGAGCCATCTGTGCCAGGCTCTGGCCGCGTTCATTCGCGATAGCCCCAAGCGCACGAACCTGCGTCATGCGCTCCTCGGTCACGTCCGATTTTTTCAGAAAACCCTTTGGCCGCGCGGCGCGCGAGTCCTCCGGAATGCCCTTGAGATATCGATCCGTCAACAATCCTTGCGCCAGCGGAGAAAACGCGATTCCGCCCACGCCCTCCGACATGAGTTTCGAGAACAGCCCATGCTCCGGCGTGCGGACGAACATGGAATACTTCATCTGATGAATCAGACAGGGCGTACCGAGCTGCCGCAGGACCGTCACCGCTCGCGCCGTTTGTTCGGGATTGTAATTAGAGATGCCCGCATACAGCGCCTTGCCAGCGCGCACCGCGTGATCGAGCGCGCTCATGGTCTCTTCAATCGGCGTGTCCGGATCGGGCCGGTGCGAATAAAAGATATCGACATACTCCAGGCCCATGCGCCGCAGGCTCTGGTCCAGGCTGGCCAGTAGATATTTGCGCGAACCCCATTCGCCATAGGGCCCCGGCCACATGTCGTATCCCGCCTTGGTCGAGATGATCATTTCGTCGCGCCACGGTCCCAGGTCCGCCTTCAGAGCCAGCCCGAAGTTCTCTTCCGCCGACCCGGGCGGTGGACCGTAATTGTTCGCGAGATCGAAATGCGTAATCCCGAGATCGAAGGCGCGCCGCAGGATCGCACGCATGTTGTCGAATCCATCCGTCCCTCCGAAGTTGTGCCACAACCCGAGGGAAATCGCGGGCAGCCGGATCCCGCTCCGCCCGCAGCGGCGATAAGTCATCCTGCCGTAACGTTCGTCATCGGCGACGTACAAATCGGTGTCTCCTCTCCAACCTCTACATCCACTACAACTTCAGCTCTGCCGTCCGCGGGCGGGGCAATCACGTTGCCTTGGATAGCCTGACCATCCACGCGAAGACGCACCCGATTCCCACTCCCTGCGCGGCGAACCTGAATTCGGTAAGTGACGCCCCGGAACCTGCGAACGGCGCTAAACCCCGTCCAGCGTTCCGGAATTACCGGTTCGATGCGCAGGCCTTCAAAGTCAGGCCGGATTCCGAGAATCCATTGCGTGATGGCGTAGAAGTTCCAAGAAGCAGTGCCCGTCAGCCAGGAATTCTTCGCTTCACCATGCGTCGGAGCATCGCGGCCGGCGATCATCTGCGCGTATACATACGGCTCGCAGCGATGCAGGTCGCTAATCGGTTCCCGCGCCGAAGGATTGATGCGCAGATAATAATCGTGCGCCGCATCGCCGTTCCCTGTCATGGCCTCGGCGATGATCACCCAAGGATTGTTGTGACAGAAAATCCCCGCGTTTTCCTTGTAGCCGGGCGGGTACGACGAGATTTCGCCGAGCTCCAGGTAATAGCGCGAATACGCCGGCTGTTGCAACACGATGCCGTGCGGCGTGGCCAGATACTTCCGTACCGAATCGAGCGCTTTGCGAGCTAAACCGTCTTCGAGTCCGATTCCAGCCAGCACGCAGAACCCCTGCGGCTCGATAAAGATTTTTCCTTCGGCGCACTCTTTCGATCCGACCTTCCTCCCGAAATCGTCGTAGGCGCGCACGAACCACTCGCCATCCCAGCCGTGCTCATGAACCACCTGGTCCATGTGAGCGGCCTGCGCCAGGTATTCATGAGCCTCGTCCTCAAGACCGCGCCGCCGTGCGATCGCCGCCAGTTCCTTGCCGGCCAGCACAAACAAACCCGCGATGAAAATCGACTCCGCTACCTGTCCTTCCTTATTAGTCGTGGTTTGGAACGACTGTCCTGGAGTATCGGAAAAGCAATTAAGATTCAGGCAATCATTCCAGTCCGCGCGTCCGATCAACGGCAGCCCATGCGGACCGAGCCGTTCGAGCGTGTAGCGGAAGCTGCGCTGCAAATGCTCGTAGAGCGGCTGCTCGGATCCCGCGACATTATCGTAAGGAACCGACGCATCCAGAATGCTCCAGTCGCCCGTCTCTTTGATATAGGCCGCGACCCCGATAATTAGCCAGTGCGGATCGTCATTGAAGTTACCGCCGATATCGTTATTTCCTTTTTTCGTCAGCGGTTGATATTGATGGTACGCGCCGCCGCTCGGAAGCTGCGTGGCCGCCAGGTCGAGAATGCGCTCGCGCGCCCGCTCCGGAATCATCTGCACGAAGCCGAGAAGATCCTGGTTCGAATCCCGGAAGCCGAGACCGCGCCCGATGCCCGATTCGAAAAACGAAGCCGAACGCGACATGTTAAATGTGGCCATGCATTGATAGGCGTTCCAAACATTCACCATGCGATTCGTGTGGATGTCCGGCGTGTCCACCTGGCAGACGCCGAGCAACCCGTCCCAATACGCGCGCAGTTTATCGAACGCAGCATCGGCATTCGCAACGCTGCGATAGCGCGCGATGATCGGTTTCACCGTCTTCTTATTGATGGTCTGGGATTCCGGCGGATCGAATTTCTCGTCCTTGGGATTCTCGTGATAGCCCAGAACAAAAAGAATCTCACGCGTTTCACCCGGCTGCAGGACCACGCGGACCTGATGCGAACCGATCGGCGCCCAGCCATACGCCACGGAGTTCGAAGCCGCGCCTCGCTCTACCGCCGCCGGGCGATCCCATCCCCGTGCATTTCCTAGAAACGCCTCACGCTGCGTATCGAACCCGGCCAGCGGCTCCGAGCATGCGAACCACGCGAAATGATTCCGCCGTTCGCGATATTCGGTCTTGTGATATATAACTTCGTCCTCGATCTCCACTTGTCCGATGCTGAAATTACGCTGGAAATTAGTGGCATCGTCCTGCGCGTCCCACAAACAGAATTCGACGCAGGAAAACACCGCAAGCGCCGCTGGTGTCAGCCGATCGTTCTTCAGCGTCAGCCGCCATATTTCGAGATTCTCGTCGAGAGGAACAAAATAGCGAGTCCGCGCCGAGATGCCATGATAAGCCGAGCCGATGTCGCTGTACCCCAGTCCGTGCCGGCACGAATACCGCTCGACATCTTTGCAAACAGGCTGCCAGCTAGGCGACCAGTATTCGCCGTTCTGCTCGTCGCGCAAGTAAATATAGCGGCCGCCGTAGTCGAGCGGGACGTTGTTGTAGCGGGATCGCGTGATGCGCCGCAGACGCGCGTCGCGATAAAAAGAATAGCCGCCCGCCGTATTGGAAATAATGCCGAAATATTCCTGGCATCCCAGATAATTGATCCATGGCAGGGGTGTATCCGGCCGAGTAATGACGTACTCCCGGCTGTGATCGTCGAAATAACCAAATTGCATAGGATTGTTTACCCGTCCAATCGCGCCATCATCTCAAAGCACACCCGGCCATTGTGGTACGGGCATTTCCACGGACCGACCAGACAGGCGTCCGGGTCTTCCTGTTCCGCGAATGGCTCGCCATGCGGCTTCAACTTGGCATGCCACTCGCCGTGCACTCGATCCACGATCTTGTCTTCAATGTACTCCCAGGCGCGCCGCGCCTGCACATCGAATTCTTCGCGTCTGGAGATCTGAAACGCGTTGTAGAAACCCACGACAGCCTCGGCTTGCGCCCACCAGTGCTTGTTCGGATCTATCAGCTTGCCCTGCGAATCGGCCTCGTAAAAGATGCTTCCGTCCGCGTCCAGACCTTCCTCGAATACCGCTTCAGCCATGCGAACCGCCGTGGCCCGCGAGCGTTCCAGCAGCTCTCTGTCGCCCAGCGCTTCGGCGGCTTCGGAAATCAACCAGCTTCCCTCGATATCGTGACCGAATGAAATATGATCGGTCAGCGAACCCCAATCGTTATCGAAAAACATTTTGAAATGGCCGGTCGTATCATCCACGATTCGATCCAGCACCACGCCCAGCAGTTCCTTCTGGCTGGCCCGCACATCGCGATGATTCCACACGCGCAGCAGATTTGTGTATGCCTCCAGAATGTGCAGATGCGTGTTCATCGATTTGGGACTGTTCAAATCCTTCTCGCTTAAACGCACATCTTCGAGCGGACACCACTCCCGGCTGCGCGCTTCGAGATAACCGCCATAACGACGTTCGCGGCTCTTTTCTTCGATGAGGCGATAAAGCTGCTTCGCCCGCTCCAGGCTATCGACATTTCCGGTCGCGCGAAAATATTCGGCGAAAGCGTAAACAGCAAACGCCTGAGCATAAATCTGCTTGCGGTCAGAGATTGGATTACCGCGGTAATCGACCATCCAATACACGCCGCCATATTGCTGGTCCCAAAACTTTTCGACGATGTAGTCGTACGCCCAATCGGCCGTCTCGCGATAATCCGGATCTTCGAAGACTCGAGCCGCCATGGAAAAAGTCCACAGAATCCGTGCGTTGATCACAGCGGCGCGTGGGGCTTTCTTATCGACGAAAAGATTCGAGCCGACGAATCCATAGAACCCGCCGTTCTCGCGATCGGTGGTGTGCCGCATCCAGAACGGGAGAATGTTGCCTGTCAGTTCGCGATGAAACTGCTCCGCCCAGACCCTGCGTGAGTCGCTATCCATCGCGGCGGCTCTCCGCGCCGCGCCGCAGGTTCTTTTCGATCAGCGCAACCCGTTGCTGCACGCAGGCCGCGGTACGCCCCGCATCGGGAGGCGTATTCAGAACATAATCGAGCAGCCTCTCGACGGTGGTCACCGCGACGTACGTACGCGAATCCGAAGCACCGTAGTAGATGTACACGTCATCGCCGCGCCGCACCCAGCCATTCGAGAACGCCACGTTCGACACATCGCCGATTCTCTCCTCGCGCTCCGGAGCCAGGAAATATCCACCAGGTTTTGCGATCGCCTTCCAGGGCTCCTTCAAATCGCAAAGGAAGCAGTACAGCACGTAACGCAAACCGGCCGCCGTGTTGCGAACGCCGTGAGCCAGGTGCAGCCATCCTTTTTCAGTCTTCAGAGGCGCGGGACCGAGCCCGTTTTTCACTTCGTTGATGGTGTGATACTCGCGCGAGTCGATGATTTGTTCCTGATCGATCACGGCATGCTCAATGTTATCCGCGAGGCCCCAACCAATTCCGCCGCCGCGTCCCGCTTCGATGAAGCTGTCCTGCGGCCGCGTATAAAAAGCGTACTTTCCATCGACAAATTCCGGATGGAGTACGCAGTTGCGCTGCTGCGCGGAAGGCGTCTTTAAATCATCCAGGCGTTCCCATGTTTGGAGATTGCGCGTGCGCGCGATGCCGCTCTGCGCCACCGCCGACGACAGATCGCCCGGAGCCGCATCGGGATCTTTGCGCTCCGCGCAGAACACGCCGTAGATCCAGCCGTCTTCATGCGCGGTCAACCGCATGTCGTACATGTTGGTCTCGGGATCTTCGCCTTCGGGCATCGTCACCGGATAATCCCAGAAACGAAATCCATCGATTCCGCTCGCGCTCTCCGCTACCGCGAAAAACGATTTACGATCGTTGCCTTCCACTCTCGCCATCAGGACGACATTGCCGTTCCACTCCATCGCGCCCACGTTGAATGCGGCGTTGATGCCGAGCCGCTCCATCATGAACGGATTCGTTGTCTCATTCAGGTCGTAACGCCAGAACAGGGGAGTGTGCGCCGCGGTGAGCACCGGATAGCGACAGCGTTGAAACCAGCCGTTCGAGTTCTCGCAAGGCTCATTGCACCGCGCGAGCAGACGCTCGTGCGCGCGGAACATGTCTGCTTTCGTCATGGAAAATAGAACGGGTCCGCAATCATCATACACTGGCTATCCGCACTACAACCCGCGGACAAGCAGCCCGTGGTCGAACTGGTCTCGCCGCCAACGCGGTGACTGGCTCCGAAATTCCGCGCCTCTAAATCTTAGGAAGAGCGGTGTGCATCGCTCGGGATTCTCGGTGCCTGTCTCCCCATTTGGACCTTCCACTCAACGGACTAGTCAGTCGCAAAATTTGTACCATTGACAACGCCATCGGCGCGAGTATTATTGAGCTAGGAAGCAGGTGAAAAGCTTCCTGGTCAGTAGTAGTAGGGAGGTCCCAATCGAACCCTACAACCATGGGGGGCGAGTGTTCGGGCTCTCGGGAACTGCTGTAAGAAGATAGCGAACCGCCGGATAATAGCGCTTGAAATGCGCCGCGCTTGTTGCGCCAGACGATGGGGTGATCGCAATCTTCGAAGTTCGCTGGAGCAACCACGAATTCTCGTCCTCCCCAAATCCGATTCCCCTTAAAACACTAAACTAGCGGATATGAGACTCCTCACATTCGCGCTCGCAATCGCTGCAATCTTTGCACTGAGCGCCCAAGATACGCGCCACGGCGTCGTCCAGCGCATCAAAGTCCACGGCACAGGACTGGAAAATAATCTCGAAGGCGATTCGCCCGATCGCGATGTGGCCGTCTTCCTGCCGCCCGGCTACAGCACTTCGACCGCGCGCTATCCCGTTCTCTATCTCCTGCACGGCTTCACCGACAGTGTCGACAATTGGTGGGGAGTAAAGCCGCACTTCGTCAATGTACCCGCCATCCTGGAGAAAGCCATCGCCGCCGGAGGGCGCGAAATGATCGTCGTCATGCCGGATGCATTCACGCGCTATCAGGGCAGCATGTATTCGAATTCCGCGACCACCGGCAATTGGGAAGACTTCGTCGCCAAGGAATTGCCCGCCTATATCGACCATCATTACCGGACCATTGCCAGCCGCGACGGCCGCGGCCTTTCCGGCCACTCCATGGGTGGCTACGGCGCGATTCGCATTGGCATGAAGTATCCCGAAGTCTTTTCCAGCCTCTACCTCTTGAGCCCATGCTGCATGGCGCCGGGTGCCGCGTGGCCCAACAAAAAAGCGGAAGCCATCCACGATCCCTCCGAAGTGGCGGAGGCGGATTTCTTCACGAAAGCGGTGTTTGCGTCGGCCGCGGCCTGGTCGCCGGATCCCAAAAATCCACCGTTGTTCCTCGATCTGCCCTATAAAAACGGACAGCTCCTCCCGGAGATCATTGCCAAATGGCAAGCCAATGCGCCGCTGGCGATGATCGACCAGTACATTTCCAATCTCCGTCAGTATCGGGCCATCGGCATGGATGCCGGTACCAAAGATCAGCCGATCGTCGGTACGGTCACTAGGCTCGACGGCATTCTGAACAACTACGGGATCCATCACGTCTACGAAACCTACGACGGAAACCACGTCGACCATATCGCGGAACGCCTGGAAACAAAGGTCGTGCCCTTCTTCGCCGAGAATCTCCGCTAACTCTCTACCCGCAAATGGGGGTAGCAATTTCCCCGCATCGGGGGACTTTCAGTAGATCGCTAGCACTGGTACTTTTGATGTCGAAACAAGCGCCGGAAAACAGGCGCGCCGCGCTAGTAACTCAGAGGAGCAGTGGACGTACTGTTTTGGAGGCGGACATTCAAACGTGGCAGCGGGGAGGCAGCGAACTGGTCATTCGCCAGCCTCCCGAATGTCCGGTCCCGTCGCTTTTAACCAGAATTATTTACCTTTAGTAACACCGAGGTTCCCGCCATGGCAGAGGCACTCACCCTCGTCTTCGCTGGCCCGAAGGGCCGCGCGACCACCCTCAGAAAAATAGTAGAGAAGGCAGGCTGGCAGTTACAGTCCGCGTCGGATTGGCGTCGCGCCCTGGATCTCGCCGAACACGCGCATGCGTCCGTGTTCGTGTATGACCGCGACGCCAATCCCGAGGAGTGGGCCGAAGCCTTGCGAAAAGTCCTCGACACAGGCGGCGATAACGGTGACAGTCCGGCATTTCTCATGACGTCGCGTCTCGCCGACGAGAGCATGTGGGCCGAACTGCTGATTCGCCGCGGTTATGACCTTCTGATGACTCCCTTCGACCGCGCCGAGGTTCTCCGCGCCATCGAATCGGCACGCCTGCACCGCGCCGACAGCGGAATCTAACGCTCCTGTATCCTTTGAGTAGTGCCCCTCGTAATCTCGTTTGGTGAAACGATGCTCCGCCTGGCGCCGCCCGGCTTCGAGCGTTTCCTTCAGTCCCCTCAGTTCGTTGCAACTTTCGGCGGTGGCGAGGCGAATGTCGCGGTCGCGGTCGCCCAATTCGGATTGCCGGCGCGTTACATCACCGTGCTTCCGGCCAATAATCCCATCGCCGACGGCCTCATCGGAGAACTGCGCCGCTTTGGCGTCGATACGTCCCAGGTGGTGCGTGGTAAAGGACGGATGGGTCTTTATTTCGTCGAGTCCGGCGCCAACCAGCGTCCTTCGAAAGTGGTTTACGATCGTGAAAACAGCGCCATCGCTTTGGCGAAGCCCGGCGATATCGATTGGTCCAAAGCTTTCGATGGCGGCACCTGGTTTCATATCACCGGAATTACTCCAGCCATCAGCCAGAGCGCCGCGGATCTCAGCATGGAAAGCGTGCGCGCCGCGCGCGATCGCGGGCTCACGGTGTCCTGCGACCTGAACTATCGCAAGAATCTTTGGAAATACGGTAAAGCCGCAAAAGAAGTGATGAGCGAACTGTTCCGCTCGGTCGATGTCGGCATCGCCAACGAAGAGGACTGCCAGGCGGCTCTTGGAATTCAAGCCGACGTCGACGTGCATTCCGGCACGCTCGAAGCAGACGAGTACCGCCGTCTGGCTGAAAAAGTCCTCGACGCCTATCCCAGTCTCAAGATGATGGCCATCACGCTGCGCGAATCGAGAAGCGCATCGCACAATGGCTGGTCAGCCTGCCTGCACGATCGCAATGAGTTTCTGGTCAGCCGCCATTATGAGATCACGCACATTGTCGATCGCGTTGGAGGCGGCGACAGCTTCGCCGGCGGATTGATTTTCGGTCTGAACGCGCTCCCGGGCCATCGTGAGGCGCTGGAGTTTGCCGTGGCGGCCTCGTGCCTCAAGCATTCCATCCCCGGCGATTTCAATCGTTTCACGCGCGAAGAAGTCGAGCAGTTGGTCAAGGGCGGCGGCTCCGGCCGAGTGCAACGATAAACGAACGCTGCACGTTATAATGTAAGGCAGGTTTTCCAATGTCTTTGCGGGTCGCTCTCGGTTGTTTCCTTGTTGTGTCGGTGTGTGCATGGGGGCAGGCCCAGAAAGCGGCCTCCTCGGTAGCGCCGCAGCCGCCGGCTGCATCGCAACAGCCGGTCCCGCCACCGCCGGAAGCTCCGCCCGTCGATCACCACCCGATCCCCAAGAGCGACATCAAAGTCCAGGTGAACGAAGTCATCGTCCCTGTCACCGTGACCGACGATAAGGGCAGGTTCGTTTCGGATCTCGACGAAAAGGATTTCAAAGTCATCGACGAGGGCCAGGAACAGCAGATCCAGTTCTTCACGCGCGAGCGCAGCCAGCCCGTTGTGGTCGGATTTCTCATCGACTTGAGCAATGCCAGCCGTCTCCATTGGAAGAATTATCAGGATTCGGCCATTGAGCTGGCCTTGAACCTGCTTCCCGGCGAGCCCAAATTTAGCGGCTACCTGATCGGATACAGCAATCAGGCGGAATTGATGGTCGATACCACCACCGACTCGGAGATCATCGCGGAGAAACTCCGCAAACTCAAGCCCGGCGGCGGATCCTCTCTCTACGACGCCATTTATATGGCGTGCACCAGCCGCAAACTTGTCCAGGGCGAGCCCATCGAGCCGCGTCGCGTCCTTGTGATCATCGGCGACGGCCACGATAACGCGAGCAAGAAAACTCTCGAAGAAGCCCTTGAAGTCGCGCAGCGGAACCTTGTCACCATCTATGGCGTCAGCACCCAGGCCTACGGCTTCGATAATCCCGACGAAGCGAATCTCATCCGTCTGGCCGAGGAAACCGGAGGTCGCGTCGAATACCCCTTGAACAATCCATTCACCGATGTGTCCGGCTATCTTTCGCAGCCCTCCGACGATGGCAACTACGCATTTACGGTTGGAACCGGCGGCTATGCCGCGGCCATCGCGACGGGAATGTTCAACGCCATTAATCACGTCGCCGGCGAGATTACAACCCAGTACATTATCCGCTATACGCCCTCCAACGAATCGAAGAAGACGTTCCGGAAGGTCGAGGTCGTCGTGGATCTGAAGAACGTGAAGGTCCGTGCGCGCAAGGGCTATTATCCGCTCACCCCATAATCGCCAAAAAGCTCGATTTCTCATCCGATAAGCTAATTTCATGCCTCTCGCCACTTCCACTGCCCGTTACGCCACGCTTGCGGCGAACATCGTGGGGGAGGGAAGCACGCCGATCGGCATTTTGCTCGAAGATGCGCGCGAAAATAAACTCTACGTGCGCCTGCGCAAGGATTGGCGGGAGATCGCCGATGAAGAAGAAGCCGAAGTCCTCAGCCTCCTCGAAGAAGATCTGATCGCAAAAGCGAATCAGATGGGCGCCGAAAACTTGTTGGCGTGGCTTGAGGAGAACGCCTCCGGCTCCATCACCATCCGTAATCCTGAAAGCGTACTAGTCGAGGATTTCCCCCGCGCCTTGAATCGGCTTTACCGCCAGAACGTACAGTCCAAGGTCCGGCCGTTCGTCACCCATCTGCCCCGCTATTCACTGCGTGTCGCGGCCGGAAAATTTCTTGAAAACGACGAGGTCTCGGACCAGGGCTGGGAAGAGGCGCCCGCCGATCTGCACGTCTTGCCGGACATGTTCGTAGCCGAAATCGTCGGGCATTCCATGGAGCCCGTCATCCCGGATGGCGCGCTGTGCGTGTTTCGCGCGGGCGTAGTAGGTTCCCGCACCGGCCGCTTAGTCCTTGCCGAGGACCGGCAAACGACAGGAAATAATCGCTACGCCGTGAAGCGCTACCGTAGCCGCTTGGAACAAGGCGAAAAAACCGTCCGGCTCGAATCGCTGAACCCCGAATACCCCTCCTGGGACCTGGAACCCGACGAAGAAAAATACCGCATCATCGCCGAGTTCATTCGAGTACTGGATTAAGCCTCTTTGAATTTGCCCTGTTTCTATCCCGTCCTCGATACCGAGCTTTGCGCCCGGCGCGGGTTCGACGTCGTCGCAGCCGCCGCAGCGATCCTCGAAGCAGGCGCGAAAATTCTCCAGTTCCGTCACAAGGCCCATTTCTCACGCGGCGTCTTCGCCCAGGCGAAACGCATCGCGCAATCCTGCGCCGAAGCGGGAGCAATTTTTGTAGTGAACGACCGCGCCGACATGGCCCTCCTCCTCGATGCCGCCCTGCATGTGGGTCAGGACGATCTGCCTCCATCACCCGCCCGGCTACTACTCGGACCCGAACGGCTGCTCGGATTTTCCACGCACAACGAACAGCAATTGCGAGAAGCGGAGGAAGAGCTGGTCGATTATCTCGCTCTCGGACCAATTTTCTCGACCACCTCCAAACTAAATCCCGATCCGGTAGTCGGCCTTGATGAGTTGCGCCGCCTGCGTCCTCTCACCGCGAAACCGCTCGTCGCGATCGGCGGTATTACGCGCTCGAACGCCCTCGCGGTCCTGGCGGCCGGAGCGGATTCCGTGGCCATCGTCGGAGATCTTTTTCCATCCGAGCCCTCCCTGCGCGCTCTCCGATCACGCGCCGAGGAATGGCTCGAAGCTTCTACTCGCACCTGAGTACCTTCGCGCCTACTCTGAAGGTATGAGGACGTTTATCCTTGGCGCCGCCCTTGCCATCTTCGCCGCTTCAGCCGCCGGTCTCACCGAAGCCTATCGCGCCCAACTTGAAGGTCCGAACGGAACGGAAAACGGCCAGATGGTTCTGACCTCCGGACAGCTGGTATTCATCTCGGGCGACCGCTCCTTTGCGGTTCCTTTCGCCGATGTCGTCGCGCTCCACGCGCAAAACGGCGCGCTTGAAATCGCCACGGTGCACTCCGATCGCACCTTGCGCGTCCTCGACGTCCACCGGCCCGATCTGATCGCTCTCAGCATCGGACTCCCCATCGATCCTAACCGTTAAGTGAACTTGCCCGTCCCCGTGGTGCGCTATCGTAAATCAGTCCGATGCGCGACTTCTGGAAATTGGGCGGCGTCCCGCCCCGCGAACTGGCCAAGAGGGTACTGGAGGACGCCAACGATGACGACGTATTGGGTCAATCGGCTAAGCTCTCCTATTATTTGATCCTCGCCATTTTCCCCCTCCTGATTTTTCTCGTTGCCCTCATGGGAGTTCTGGCGCCCGGAAGCGGCATGCTACAGAATCTTCTCGAGTACTGGCGTCACGTGCTTCCCGTCTCCGCGTACAACCTGATCGTCGCCACGCTCCAGCAGGTCAGCGCGAACGCCAGCGGAGGGAAATTATCATTTAGTCTCTTGGGTACCCTGTGGGCCGCATCAAACGGCATGAGCGCTATCATCGACGGTTTAAACAAAGCTTACGAAATCAAGGACGAGCGTCCTTGGTGGAAGTCGCAACTTCTCTCCATCTTTTTGACCATCGCGCTCTCGATCTTTACCGTGATCGCGCTCGCGATCGTTCTCTATGGCAACCGCATCGGCGAGTTCGTGGCGAATAAGGCAGGCTTGGGACGGCAATTCGAAATAGCGTGGCGCATCGTGCAGTGGCCCATCGGACTCGGCATCGTATTGCTCGCGTTTGTGCTCCTTTATCGCTACGCGCCGGACTTGCGCGGTCTCAAGATTCGCAATGTCGCTCCCGGAGCGATGATCGCCGTTGTGCTCTGGCTGGTGGTCTCCATCGGCCTCCGCATTTACCTGCACTATTTCGATCATTACGGCGCGACCTATGGCTCGCTGGGCGCCGTGATCATTTTGATGTTGTGGTTCTATCTGACCGGAGCGGCCATTCTGATCGGCGGCGAGGTCAATTCAGAGCTTGCAAAGATGGCACCGAACCGCTAGAGAAGCTACGGTCCAACCACTTTCTTTTTTCGGAACCAGTCGATCAGCAGATCCCGCAGCAAGCCCTCATCGCGAGGGAACACCAGGCCCGTGGTCCGCAAATTCTCGTTCGTCCCCTGATTGGCGGCCGTGAAATCGCTCACCGCAAGGGTGTATTCGCGATCCGGATCGACCTTCGAATTTCCAACCACCACCGCGGGAAGCTGGCTACCCTTGAACGTGCCAATCACGACGTCATTATCGAAAGGCATGATGTTCCAGATATTGCGCTCCAACAGTTGTCCTTGAGGAAGGCTGTCACGCACGCCGCCCTGATTCATGAAGGCGAAATCCGCTCCCGTTTCCTCGCGCATGGCCCTCTCAATCAGCTGCTTCACCTCGTGCGGATCGAGCCTCTCCTCGGAAACCGCGAGAAGTTTATCGACCTTTGCGGAGACTTGATCTTCCCAGTGCTTCACGGCGCGCGCCATATCCGCCGCGGGCGCGATTTTTGTCGAATCCACGGGAATGCGCTCCCATTTCCACTCCACCGCGGCCTTCTTTTCGGTATCCACCTTCAGGTCGAGCCTGCCCAGCTCCACGCCATAGCCCTTCACGCGGACAACCAGCCGTCCGTCGTGGACCAAAGGCTGTTCCAGTCCTTTATGGATGTGTCCGCTCACCGTGACCTGAACTCCCGGCACGTTATCGAGAATCGCTTTCTCTTCTTCGCCCGTGATGTGAGCCACCAGCACGATCAGATCCGCCTGGGTCCGCAGCTCCGCGGCATACTTACGGACCGTCTCCACCAGCGGAAGCGTACGATACGGTCCTAACAATTTCGGGGTGCTGAGATTGTGTAAATCCTCCGTCTCCGCACCGATCACCGCGACCCGTAATTGATTGACCTTGAGAATCACATACGGTTTCGGAGTGATGAGAGCATCGTTCGCTCCCACGACGTTGGAGCACACAATCGGGTAATTCGCATGCGAGATGAACTCGCGGGTGCGCTCCCAGCCATAATCGAACTCGTGATTGCCAAGCGCCGCGGCGTCGAAGCCGAAAAGATTGCCGAGCTCGTAAACTGGAAGTCCCTTGAAAATCGTGGACACGGGACTGCCTTGCACAAGATCGCCCGCGTTAAGGAGGATGCAATCGTTGCAGTTCGCGCGTACCTTGCGGATGATGGCCGCCAGGTAAGCGAACCCGCCCTGCCCGTTTTCGACCGGCGATAGCCTGGCATGTAGATCGTTGGTATGGAGAATCGTGAGCGACCGGATTTCGGCCGTGAGAGGAAGGCAAAAAAGAAGGCACGCGGCCAGGAATCGTTTACAGCGAAATTGCATCTCTCCTCATTGTAAAAGTCGGCAACTAATTCACCGGAACCCCCACCTCCGGCCCCGCGACCCCTCCCGCCGAGATGACGACCCCAATCTCTCCGCGCCCTACTTTTACCGGCACGCGAAAATCCACCCGATAGCGATTCACCTGTTCCGGCCATCCAATCTTCAGAACAATCTCGACCGGCTCGCCGGCGACCCGTACCTCCACCGGCCCTGCCACATCCAGCAACGGCTCTTTCGGAAATGCCTGACCGCGCGGAATAGCAGGCTTCGTATCGCCCAAATCCGACACCATCGCGATCAGCACCTCGCCCGCCTTCGCCGGCTTTTGCGCCGTCACTCGCACCCAATCGCGATGAAATACGCCCAGCTGGCCCCACTCGAAAACGATCGCGGGCCCCACGGCCTGGGACTGAATCGTCGTAAAGAAACGCCCCAGTCGATAATCGAAAACATAATCGTAGGCGGCCAGGAGCTTCGCGTCCGGAGTCTGCTGCGCTTGCACTCGATCCACGACCAGGCTTGTGTCCCCATACGCCAGCCGAGTGAGGAACATCATGTCGAATGTGTTGGGCCGAATCGGATCGTTGACGAACAACAGGCGCGCGCCGTGACGGACCGTCGGATGCGCCCGGTGCATTTGATCGCTCAAAGATCGAAGCATCTCACCTTCGAGCGAGACAAAAGATGCGCTGGCCCATCCCGTACCGCGATAAGAGAAATAGAGTAGTAGAGTGAGCACACCGAAGAGAGCCATCGCCCGAGCCGTTTCGAGCCGCGCGCGAAAGAGGATCTTTGAGACAGCCACCAACCCAACGGCCGCATAAAGCACCCACCCGAAGAACGGAATGTAATATTGAGCCGGGCCGCGAGGCTCGATGAACGCGATCGGAGCCGGGCTCAACATCAAAAACAGCCACGCGAATTTCAGCGCTCGCGAGCCGGTGCCCCAAGCGACGGCAAACAGAACCAACCAGATCAACACAACAGCCAGCGACGTAAACGCGCTTTCCTGAAAGAACAAAGGATTGATGAAGGCGCGGCTCGTTATCATTAATCGCGCCCACGTGAAGACCGGCCGATACTCAGGAATCGACAACAGGGAATTGGGATCGGCTATCCGCTCCACAACGAAAATCGCTGCTAAAACGCTGGTAACGGCGACAGCTCGAAACGACCGCCGCTCTTCGTAAAGCAGTTCGTAGATGATCAGAAACAAGGGCAGCGTGATAGCCAGCTCTTTCGAATCGAGCGCGCACAAATAAAGCGCCGCGACCCCGGCCAATTCCAGAGCATTCAACGGCCTTCCCTGCTGCCGCACCCGAACATACAACAACAGCGCCGAGAAATAAAAGAAGTAGCAGAGGACATCGAAGATGAAGCCGGTGTCGTAGTAGAGCAAACTGAATCGGGGATGATAGGAAACCAGCAGTGCCGCTAAAACTCCGGTCTCGCGCGAGGCGGAAAGGCGCCAGGACAGGCCGTAAGTCAACCATGCATTCGCGAGAAGAATCGCAAGATTGACCAAATGAAACGGCAGGGGATTGAAACCGGCCACGGCGTAGATGGACCGATACCACATTCCGCCGAGCGGCCGTGCGTAGGATGCCCTTTGAAACCACAGGACGCAGCCCTTGAGCAGACTGCTCAAGGGAAAGTACAGCGCCTGGTGCAAATTGGCGCAATCGTCCTGCGTGAAATAGGCGTGCCACGCATCGCGAGTCAAAACGAGAAAATAGATCGCGACGATCGCGCCCGCCAAAAACGCCGCGTAGCGCCTCATGCAGTGCTCACTCGCTGCCGCGACTTCCAAACGCGCCACGCCAGCAAGCCCACAACGATGAGCGCCAAGGTCAACCAGATGATGTCGGCCGCGAGAGCGCTAATCGATTGCACTTCACCGCCGATGGCGCGTCCCAAGAGAACGTAAAGCACCACCCAGAGAATCTCTCCGATCACATCCCAAAGAACAAACCGGGGCCACGGATATTCCGACGCCCCGCTGATGAGGTTGACCCACGGCCCGATCGGCGTAATCAGCCAGCGAGTCAGAAAGACTCCCCACGCCCCGTATTTGCGCACCGATTGCTCCGCCTTATCCAATCGCGCATGAAACTTAGGACTGATCCGCCGCAGCGTTGCGTGACCCAACCAGCGGCCCACGGAGTAGCCCGTCAGATCTCCCGCAATCGAGGCCGCGCTCGCGACGATGAGAACTGTCCACAGATTCATTTGGCCGCCGGCCACGAAGGAACCGGAAGCGATCAGCAGGAGCGCGTTAGGGAGCGGCAGACCGACACAGCCCGCGTAGAGCACGCCGGCCAAAATTGGAAGTCCATATTGTGATAACAGGGCGAGTAGCTGTTCGCCGAGATTCACGGAACGCTCCCGTGTTCCCTTGGTGCTCCCGGAGGAGGCGCGTGCCCGTGCGCGATCACCGCTTCGACACTCGTAATTAAGGTATCCACGGGCCGGCCCTCCTCGCGCGCGATACGCCAGAGCGGACGGTGATCGTGGCGGTCGAAGGGTAAACCGATAGCTTGGTAGAGCAGTGGCGCGGGCACATGATGGGAATGTGCGATGTACGGAATGCTCATCCACGGCCGCACTGCCTCGGTTGCCCGATGCATCCGGATAGCATGACGAACGGTATGCAGCGTCAATAGGCCCGCGACGCCAATCGCGAGCGCCAACGCCAACACCAGCCATGCGGCCCGGCCGCTACTTCGCTTCATTCTGCATCGACCACGCACCGGAACCCAACCGTGCCGGCACGGTCCTTCGACGGCGCCATCAATAGATATTTGCCGTGCTCGTCCAACTTATACGCCTGCGGAAAATACCAGTGCGATCCCTGGGGCTGATAATAGCTTCCGCCACGTAGGATGGCCGCGCGCGTGTGCTCGTCTTCGAATTCATCGGTCCACTGCCACACGTTTCCGACCATGTCCATCACCCCGAATGGACTCGCGCCCGCGGGATGCGCGCTGACATCGGCCGGCGCGCCAAGTGTCCGATCCAAGTGCGGAGCGGCCACCGCCGAAGCATTCCATTCGTTGCCCCACGGATACAAGCGGCCATCCGATCCCTGTGCTGCATACTGCCACTCCCATTCGTGAGGCAGCCGCTTCCCGGCCCACTTCGCGTAAGCGCGTGCGTCTTCGAGCGAGATCCAGATCACGGGCTTGTTGGCTGCGTTCGCTGGATACGATCCATTCACCCAGTGCTTCAGAAAATTGTGCGCATCGCGCGGCTTGTATTGCGCCGCATCGACGAACTTTTTGAATTCTGCGTTCGTAACCGGGAACTTATCGATGTAAAATGATTTCACCGGAACTGCTTCGCGATGATAACGTCGCGGCTCGTTCTCCCACGGATATTGCACATCCACGCCAACGTCATTGTCGCCCTCGATCTCAATCCCACTGACACGAAACTCGAACGTGCCCGCCGGAATTTTAATCATCCCGTCCGGCGTGGTTGTCGGTTTGGTCTCGACCGGGGGAATTGGAACGATGCGCTGCGTCATCACGCGCCACTCGGAAGAGAAGGCGCGGCTCGAAAATCGCGCCATTGCGCCTACCTCATTGAGGAACGGCCGCAATTCATCCGGACGCATGGTGCCTGCGATCGCGCCATAACCATGCCCTTCCACCGCGAAGCTCAACACCGCCTCCGAACCTTCCACCTGCGGCTTGATCTCCACTCCATGCCACAGGTCGAAATAATGCATCCCCTCACGATTCGAAACGCGGATCTGCCGGCCTGTGACGTCGTATTCATTACGATTGATAAATGTCCAGAGTGTTTCGGTCGCGCCCGGAAACTTTGATGCAAAAATACCGTACGCGAGCGTCGGCGTGTGCGGTTCCCAATTGGGCGACACCAGAACATCCGCGAATTGCCTCTCGATTTTCGCAATGCGCCGCAGCGCCTCGGCATCGCGCGGCGTGAGCTGGTTCCAGATGCCCCAGACATTCTCCCAGGCTTCAAATCCAACGCCGTTGAAAAACGCGTATTGCAGATCGTCGGTATGATCGCGCGCCCAGCGTCGGCAGACGTTTTCCATATGCCGCGGCTCGATCCATTTCCAGCGGCTCACAGTGGGCACGAAACCGTATTTCCAATACGCCCACGACAGGTTGTTCCACATCGCGCCGAAATCCTTGTCGCTGGCCCATTCCGGCTCCAGCGCCAGCGGATGATTCGCCTTGTCCGACGCCACGCGGAACGTGCGGGGCACGACGTCCATGGTGTCGCCGTTGATTCCATCCGCCCCGATTTCACCCATGTGCTTTGCCGCCGCATCCGCTAGCGATCCGTAGTCGTTGGTACCGGTATCCCAGGCCATCACCGGAAACAGGACGCGCACGCCGCGTTTGTGAAAATCGGCGATCATTTGTTTGAGTCCGTCGACGCCGCCCGGCATATCGTCGAGCAGGTCGAACTGGTTGCGGTTGTCGATGCCGATGTTAGGATAGACCGGCCAGATGAGAATCGAATCGATGCCGCCGTATCGCTTGTCGACATCGTCCAAATAACGGTCCACGGTATATCGCCCGCTGATCGTATCGTAGAAGTAGCAGTCCTCGATCATCATCTGCGGTTGGACGAAACTGCGCTGCGTCCACTTCAGTTCGGGTCGATCGTATTCGGAGCCGTTGTAGCCGATGCGGGTGAGCCGTTCCGCCCGCCACTGTTTGATGTCGGTCATCCACGCCGCGAAATCGGACGGGTTCACGGGGCCGGGGATCTGGTCGCCTTGCGGCGCGTAGCGGCTATCCTGGGCGGCCAGGGTCAGCGCCACCGCACAGATCAGAAATATGCGCATGAAATGATTATGGCTGAGCACGAACGTCCGCTGAAAACTCTCGACCGGGTAATTTCCAAGGCCGGCCTCGGCTCCCGCACCGAAGCACGTAGTTGGATCGGCACTGGACGCGTGCGCGTAAACGGCAAACTCATCCAGACGCCCGATCATTGGGTGGACCTGGAGCGCGATCGAGTGACCCTCGACGGCAAGCCTGTCCGCGGCGGCGAGAAGATTTACATCGTGCTGAATAAGCCGACCGGCTACATCACCACATATAAGGACCCGCGCGGACGCCCGACCGTCTACGATCTCATCGAAGATCTCGGGCAATTCGTGGTGCCCGTCGGAAGGCTCGATCAGGACACCAGCGGGCTCTTGCTGATGACCAACGACACGCAATTCGCCGAGCGGATTACGAACCCCGATTTCAAAGCGCCGAAGACCTATCTTGTAAAGGCCTCGACGCCTCTCACGGACGAACAATTGGACCATCTCCGGCGAGGCGTCGAGCTAAAAGACGGCCCGACGCAGCCCGCCGAAGTGGAACGAGTGAACACCAGCTCCATCAAGCTGACCATCCGAGAAGGACGCAATCGCCAGGTCCGCCGCATGCTCGAAGCAGTCGGAAGCAAAGTCGAAAAGCTGGTCCGAACCTCGATCGGCCCCTTGCAGCTTATCAACCTCGAAGCCGGCAAATACAGAAAGCTGTCTGCGCTCGAGGTCAAGCATCTCCAGTCCTCGGCAACCCGTCGTCCGTAACGATGTACAACGAACGACGAACGCCTACTGCCCCCGCCGCCCCTTCAAATCCACGAGTGAACCCTCGAATCGGAAAATTCCGAACCCGATCGCCGCGCGAAGTGAAGCAGCTCCAAGCATCGGCAACGCTCCGTCCGTAACAACGAACGACGAACAACGAACGCCTACTGCCCTCGCCGCCCCTTCAAATCCTCCAGCATCTTCTCAATCTCCTCCTGCTTTTCGAGCGACGCGAACTTGTCCTCCAACGAATCGCCGAGCAACTCCGCCTTGGCTTGTCCGATGGCTTCCGTCCGCTGGACCTTGTCCCGAGCCCGATCCCAAGCCATCTCCGTCGGCCCATCCGGTAAAGCGCCGCGAGCATCGCCTGCTTTGCTCAAAGCCCGCGCCCGCCGATGCTGCGCAATCAGGAGATCCGCCCGAGCCTGCGCCTCACCCAGCTTCCGCTCCAACTTATTCAGAGCGGACTTGAGATTCTCCACCTGCAGGCGCTGATCTTCCACCTGCTGCCCGAAGCTCTCGGCCATCGACTTCGAAGACATCGACCGCTCAATCGCGGCCCGCGCCATGTCGTCTTCTTTTTTGTCGACGGCAAGCTGCGCCTTCTTCATCCATTTGTCCGCGTTTTCGTTGTGCTCCTGCTGCTTCTTCATCAGCAGGTGCTGATCCGCAATGGCGATGGCCACTTGCGTTTTCACCTGCAGCAACTGGTTCTGCATATCCAGGATCAATTGCTTCAGCATCTTTTCGGGATCTTCCGCTTTGTCCAGAAGATCGTTTAAGTTCGCCCGTACCAGCGTAGCGACACGCTCCATGAGTGCCATGATTCACCTCCTTCGTGAACTATGCGCCCGTCGATTTGGATTTATCTCCAATCGACTTCACCTTGCCCAGCAACTCGGACATCTGCATGCCCGACAATGTTTCAAACAACGCGGGGATCTGCGCCGCCATCGCGGTGATATCGCCCGTGATCTTGCTCATGCCCGCACCCGTCCCGTTGCCCGTCGACACGATCGTGATCTTATCGACGTTGGCCAGCGGCGCCGCCAGCGCGCGCACCACTTCCGGCATGTTCGTGATCAATTTATCGACCACGGCCGCCTGGTTCCATTCCTGGTAAGCCTCGGCCTTCACGTTCATTGCCTTGGCTTCCGCCTCGCCCTTCTTGAGAATGATTTCGGCTTCCGCTTCGCCCTGGACGCGAATGGCCATCGCGCGGCCCTCCGCTTCGGCAATCTGCCGCGACTTCTCCGCCTCCGCCATTGCCTCGATGCGGCGGCGTTCGATCTCCGCGCCCTTCAACACGGTGGCGATCAGCTCGTTTTCATGCCGCTTGATCTCAGCCTCTTGCACCAGAATTTCGCCCGCCTTTTCGACCTGCCGCACCTTCACAGCTTCGGCGATCACCTGCTGCTGCATGAGATTCGTCTGGATCTCGTAAGCTTTGTCAGCGGTCGCCTGCTGCCGCTTTGTCGTTTCCAGATACTGCGCCTTTTTGATCTCGAGATCGCGCTGCGCCTCGGCCTGCTTCGCCTGCGACAGCGTCTCCGCCAGCACGCGCTCCTGATCCGCCGCGGCTCTTGCGACGGCAGCCGCTCGCATGGCTTCCGCGCGCTTAATCGCGGTATCGCGATCCGCTTCGGCGGTAGCTACGTCGGCGTCTCTTTTAATTCGCGCGATATCCGGCCGGCCCATGTTGCTGATGTACTCGTTCTTGTCGCGGACTTCCTTAATCGTGAACGAGATCACTTCCAGCCCCATCTTGCTCATGTCTTCGGCGCACGTCCCGCGCATCCGGTCGCCCACCATCTCCGGCTCTTTCACAATCTGCTCCACTGAGAGCTGGCCGATAATGCCGCGCAGATGGCCTTCCATCACGAGCCGGATCAATCCCTCGCGCGCCTGGTCGGACTTGGTAAGAAACTGCTCCGCCGCCGTCAAAATCGATTCCGGATCGGACTTCACTTTGATCTGCGCCACTGCTTCCACCGTCACCGCGACGCCCTGTTTCGTATACAGGTCCTGCTGCGGAGCGACGTCGAACGACATCAACTGCAGAGACAACTCGCGATAGGTTTGCACCATCGGAATGATGACGGCCCCGCGCCCTTTCACTACGCGAGTGCCGCCAAATCCATACACCACCAGAGCCTCGTGCGGTCCTGCCTTGCGATAGAGCCGCGCGAACATGGAGAACAACAGAAAGATCACGAGGACCATCAAGGTCCCCACGACAATCACCTCATTCGGAATATGCATAAATCTCCTTAGACCTCCGCCGAGTCCATCTGGCTCAGCTCTTCCCACGGACGTACGTAGGCAACACCGCGCGTAAATGCGGTTACGACGACCTCAGTCCCGCGCGCGATCGGCTTTCCGCTCTCGCTTTTTGCAGCCGCCGAACGGCGGATGCCTTCTTGCGAGAAAATAATTTCTCCGATCCCTCCCTCGCGGATGGGGCTCGACAGCTTTCCGAGCACGCCGACCATCTCGTAATCGGCGGGATCCAATGGCCTGTCGTCAGCAATCAGAACCTTGAAGACCAGCCAAAAGACGATGGCCGAACCAACGAGCCCACTCAGCGTGGACAATACAATCGCGAGGAAAACCCAGATGTTCGAATAGCGGGTGAGCAGATATCCGGTCCCGCCGAACCAGGTCAGAAACGCGGTGACGGTTCCAAAGTTCAGGTACGAGCCGCCGCGGCCGCCCTGTCCGGCATGCGCGTGAATATGTCCGCCGTGTAAATGAACGCCGCCCGGCAGATGCAGGTGCATCGCACCCAGCAGAAACGACAAAACACTCAGCAGAAGACCGACCACGAAACAAGTGGCATAAAACGTTTCCCAGGTCATTCGATTGGCCTCCTTCCGTTGACTCCGGACTCCGGCCGGAGTACCTGGAACAGGCGATCCGCCAAACCCGGCGTGTCTAATATCGCCTTGAGAAGAATCAAACAGCGGCGCGAATCGTCGTGCATCGATACTGAGAGCAGCGCCTGCCGCAATTCGCCGTCGCGCCCGAAACGCTCCGCCCCTTCGATCAGCCACAAATCGAGCTGGTCCTCTTTGACGCGAGCGTCCGATATCAGCTCCGTGTGATATCCCTCGGGATCATCCACAAGATAGCCCGGATGCACTTTGAAAAAGTGTGCCAGCAACTGCCGCGTCGCGTTGGTCAGATGCGGCCGCACGCCGTTCTCGATCTGCGAAAGATACGCCTGGCTGATGGAACGCTTCAGCTCGGCGTTGACAGCCCGGACCACTTCCTGCTGGGTCATCTCCCGCCCCAGCCCGCGGAGGGTTCCCTCCATGGATCGCAGGTAGCGGAGCTTTTCTCCGAGTCTCATAACAATCTGTTATACGTATATAGCGATCTGCGATGCGTGTCAAGGGGGTACTTTTGCGTTCGTGTTTCGTCGTTGTTAGTTGTAACGGACCCGTATGGGAGTCGCGTTAACTGCGCAGCGACGCTGCGGAGCCGTTTTCCCATTCCTGCAGCATCCGTTGTCCAATCTCCTCAAACTCCGGATGATGCCCGATATAGGAGCGGACTTCTTTGCTAGTCTCCTGAATCGCTTCGTTGATGTTTTCCAAGACCTGTCTGACTTTCGCGGGAGTCGCGCCGGTGCGGGTCTCGCCGAATCTTCGCAGCTCTTTGGCACTTGGCCATTTGGTAGAGCCGTTGAGGGTCAGGGCTAAGCTGTCCTTGGGCACGTAAACAGATGTGGTTACGAGATCGTAGACGGGCGCAAGCCGTGCTTCGCCCTCTACATCGTCATAGATGATTCCGAAATTCTTGAGATGTGCGTCTCCATTGCGAAGCGCGCAGTTCAGCGCAATCAGGGTAAAGAGCTTCTCCATATCCTCGGTGACGTGCGTTGAGTTGGCGAACTGCGCGAAGCGACGCATCACGGACGTCTCGTAGCTGCCGCGATATTTTTCGTCTGTCCTGCGGGCGTTCAGCACGCAGAAATCCTCAAATCCGCGATACGTGCCATCCATGCGCAGATCGAAGCGGTTGACCACCAGCGCCATGCCGTCCTCGGCCAGACGGTAGGGGGGCATGTCGAGTCCACATTTGCGCGCCACGTTAAGGCAGAAATATTCATTTGCGGCGAGCTGCGGATACTCGTTTGGCTCCCAGAATTTCACGATGTGGGTCGCGCCTTTGTAGCTCTGCGAGAGCCGCTGTCCCGTTTGCTCCATTTCAGCAAAGGCCTTTTCGTCGCGCACCAGGACTTTCGGCTGTACACCGCTAATGCCGGAGAAGGACGCGAATTTCTCAAGCAGGTAGCGGAACAGGTCGCCGCCTCTTCTGCGTTCGAGAATCTCATCGACCGACTGGAAGGGCACGTCCTCGTGCAGCTTCTCCCGATCGCCGGTGTAACGGATGCGGCCGACCTGCGAACGCCCGACAATGGAGAGCAGGTCGAATTCATCGAACGTACCAGTCGCTTTCGCAAAGGCGAGGCGAAGGCGCTCACGCAAAGCACCTTCCGGCAGGTTCATCTCGAAAATGGGAAGCAGGCCGAAGGCGACACTCCACGATTCGAGTCGCACCGGCATTGTCACGGAGACCGCGCTCCCGGCGGGTGTACCCGGCAGGTACACGAACGTGCTGCCGCGCTCACCGCGGCGGTCGAGAAGTCCTGTCTCAGCGACGCCGGTCCAGACTTTGATCATCACGATCCTCTTGTAGGAGTTCATCGAGAGTGGGCCGCTGCGCGCTCGCATCCTGGAGTTTCAGTTCCAGGCCGAGAGCGGCAAGCAGCTTGGTAAGTTTTGTGAAGCCGAGCTCTCCGGCACGTCCGTTTTCGAGAGCATCGAGCGTAGCCCGGCTGATGCCCGCCTTCCGCGCGAGCGCGGTCTGGCTAAGCTTGGACTTCTTACGGCGCGTGGCGATTTGGGTGCCAATGGAGATCAGATCTCCCATATGCCTAGTATATTAGGCAATAAGCTGTTTTGCAAGCTGTTTGCCTAATATATTAGGCATTCTGAGGACATCGCGAGTTTACAGGTAAGATGGTCCGAGGTCATGTCCGGAATGAATAGCTTCATCCGCAATTACAAGAAGCTCGCCGCGATCATCGTGCTCGCGTTCCTGTTCGCGGGGTTCTTAGCATGGAACTTTTCCGCCCGGACTCGGGGCAAGATCATGGCACATCTCGACGTGGCGCGAGGCCATTACGCGATTTTGACATACGGGTTGCAGGCGGAGTCGCGTCCCGAAGCTGCGCTCCTGCGAGAACGGTACGGGATTGAAGATCGCGTCGTTGCCGGCTGCACCGTCACTAAGCCCTTGCTTGAGTACGTCGACGGGTACAACATAGTCAGCATGGCCGCAGCCAGCCGAAAGTTTGGGCATGACGTTATCCGGGAGGCCATGATGGATGCGAGCAAGAACTGGAGAACTAGAACACGACAGCGGTAATGCCCGCGCGGGACGGGACTGCAATGGCGTCCCGTACGCAAAAGAGCACCCGGCAGTCGCCGCCCGGGGCATTAATTCACTCTGGAATTGTGAGAAATCAGGTCTTAAATCTCTCGTCAATCTCGACCTGATATCCGCTCGCGAGCCGGTTGGTCTCATTCGCCATGCCGACAACCGCCATCAATTCGGCAAACATTGCATCCGACATTCCCGCTTTGCGGGCCGACGCCGTGTGGGAAGCAATGCAGTAATTGCATTGGTTCGTGGCGCTCACCGCGACATAGATCATTTCCTTCGTCAACGGATCCAGCGCCCCGCCCGGCGCCATGATCTGCTTGATGCTTTCCCATGTCCGGCGCAATGTCGCGGGATCGTGGGCCAGCGCTTTCCAGAAATTATTGATCGAGTCCGTTTGCCGGGTCGCCATAATATCGTCGTAAACGGCGCGCACTTCCGGCCCGGCATTCTCGTACTCGATCAATCCGCACGTCGCCATGAAAAAACTTATTTAGCTTTCCGCGGGAGCTTCGTGTTTAGCGGCCCATCTGCGGCGCTGCGCTTCCGCCATTCTTCTTCTGGCTTCGGCGCTAAATTTCCTCGGATGTCTCTTGCCATCCTCTGTCGGCGCGGAGGAATCGGCGTTAATCTCCGACATCCACTTAGGTGGACGTCCACGACGTTTGCCACCTCCCCGGGCCAAATTCTCCAGTGCGATGATGGCGGCATCAATCTGATCGCGCTCCGCCCGAAGCTGAGAAAGCATTTCGTTGAAGTCCATAAAAACGTAGTGTCCCATATGAGCTATGCGAGAGCAAATGGCAGTTAGCTTACAGGTACATAAAGATTTTTAATGTTCTGATAGGCTTGCATTTGCAAACCGCATAGTTTACTCTGGTCGTACGAATGATCTCTAAGGCGAGAACGACGAATAGCGCGAAGGCCCTACCGGGACCCGCGTGCGTCGTTCTCGCCCTTGATCGAGTTTCGAAGCTCGTCCCCATTATTATTGCGGTCGCCGTACCCGGCCCCGCCTGATAGGGACTTCGGATCAATGATTTCGAGGCCATCGGCGGGGTTCAAACCCACCGATGGCCTTTTGGCTTTTAGGACCGATATAAAAAGCTGTCTTCGACCGATATAAAACTATGTCCAACGCAACTGCACCCCGGCCGGCTCCCGCCTACGAGGCGAAACTCATGAGCGGCGCTCAGATTCTGCTCGAGTGCCTGGTCCGCGAGAATGTCGATTGCATTTTCGGATATCCCGGCGGCGTTACGCTCCCCCTCTACGACGCGTTGTATGATCACCAGATCCGCCACGTCCTGGTGCGGCACGAGCAGAACGCCTGTTTCGCCGCCGAAGGCTACGCGCGCTCCACGGGAAGAGTCGGCGTCTGTTGCGCGACATCCGGACCCGGCGCGACGAACCTCGTCACCGGTCTGGTCGACGCCATGATGGACTCGATACCGGTTGTCGCTCTCACCGGCCAGGTTTCCACCAAGCTCATCGGCAGCGATGCATTTCAGGAAGCGGACACGTTCGGCATAACGCGCTCCTGCACCAAGCATAATTTCCTGGTGAAGAATGTCGCCGATCTGCCGCAGATTGTGCATGAGGCGTTCTATATCGCCGCGTCCGGGCGTCCCGGCCCCGTGCTGGTCGATATCCCCAAGGACGTCTTCCAGGCCCAGTACCACTACTCGCCTGTCAGCACGGTCCATTTACCCGGATACAAAGTCTACACGGAAGGCCACGACGGCCAGATCCGGCGCGCCGCTCAAATGATGTTCGAGGCCGAGCGCCCGTTCGTCTACGCCGGGGGAGGCATCATCGCCGCGAACGCATCGGAAGAGTTGCGCGAACTGGTGGAAACTCTCGATGCGCCCGCCGTCAACACGCTGATGGGTCTCGGCGCTCTGCCATCGAAGCATCCCAACTTCATCAGTATGCCCGGCATGCACGGCAGCTACGCCGCCAACATGGGCATGACCAAGACCGATCTTCTGATCGCGCTCGGCGTCGCGCTTCGACGATCGCGTCACGGGCCGTCTCTCTGCATTCGCTCCGCATGCCAAAGTAATTCACGTCGATATCGATCCGGCCGAAATCGGAAAGAATCGCACCGCCGATCTTCCCATCGTCGGCGACGTGAAACGAGTGCTTTCGAAGCTGACCAAAGTGCTCAAGGAAATCGAAGCCGAGGAACGCCCCAAGAAAGCGGCCGCGCGCCAGGCCTGGTGGCGTCAGGTCCGCGAGTGGAAGGATGAGCATCCGCTCACGCCGGAATTCTCCGCCACCGAAATCAAACCGCAGCATGTCATGGTCGAAATCGATCGTCTCTCCGGCGGTCAGGCTCTTGTAACTTCGGATGTCGGCCAGCATCAGATGTGGGCCGCGCAGTTCATCGGATTCAATGAGCCGCGGCTGTGGCTCAACTCCGGCGGGCTCGGCTCTATGGGATTCGGTTTGCCCTCCGCCGTCGGCGCACAGTTCGCCCGTCCCGACAAGCTGGTGTTTTCTATCGTCGGCGACGGCGGATTCCAAATGTCGGTCCCGGAGCTTGCCACCATCGCGAACCACGCGCTGCCAATTAAGATCATCGTCGTAAACAATGGACATCTCGGCATGGTTCGGCAGTGGCAGGAGCTGTTCTATAACAACCGTCTTTCTTCGGTGCAACTCGACACTTTCCCGGATGCCGAAAAGCTCGCCGGCGCCTACGGCTTCAAGGGCCGCACCATCGACCATCCCAATCAGCTTCGTTCCGCGCTTGAAGAAGCCGTCGCCGAACCCGGCCCGTATCTTTTGAACATCCGCGTGACACCGTTTGAAAACGTCTATCCGATGGTTCCGGCCGGCGCCGCCGTCAACGAAATGGTGTTGAAACCGCCGCAGCCCGTGACCGCGTGACCAGGTGAACCCAAAATGATTCAGATCATCTCAGTCCTCGTCGAAAATAAGCCCGGCGCTCTCATGCGCATCACGGGTCTGCTCAGCGCCCGCGGCTACAACATCGAAAGCCTCACGGTCGCGCGCACGCTCGATCCCACGCTGTCGCGCATGACCATCAAAGTGGATGTCGATCCCGTTCTGCGCAGCCAGGTGATCAAGCAAATGAACAAGCTGATCAACGTGCTTCAGGCCGCGGATCTTACGGAAAGCCCGGCGGTGACGCGCGAGATGGTACTGCTGCGCGTCCGCGCCGTTATGCCGAACCGGACCGCCATCCTCAAGGAGGCGGAAATCTTCGGCGCCCGCGTGGTCGATTCGTCGACGGAAGGTTTTGCGCTCGAAGCCACCGGCGATCCCGAAAAGCTCGACGAATTCATCGACGTCATGCGCAGCTATGGCGAAATTGAAGTAACCCGGTCCGGCGCGGTGTCCGTTTCGCTCGAATCGAAAAAGCTGCGGCTGTCTCCGCCCGTCGCGAGACTCTCGGAAGCCGCTCAGGCATCCAAATAGGATTTTAAAATGGCAAACCGCTACTACGAAAAAGACGGCAACTTCGCCGCGATCAAAGATAAGACCATCGCCATTATCGGCTATGGCAGCCAGGGCCACGCTCATGCTCTCAATCTGCGCGACTCCGGCGTCAACGTTGTTGTCGGCCTGCATGAAGGCAGCAAAAGCGCCCCCAAGGCCGAAGCCGCCGGGCTCAAAGTGATGTCGGTCAGCGATGCCGCCAAAACCGCCGACACCACCATGATTCTGGTTTCGGACCACATCCAGGGCGATCTTTACAACCAGGAGATCGCGCCTCAGATGACCAAGGGCAAGACTCTCATGTTTGCCCATGGCTTCAACATTCACTTCGGACAGATCCAGCCGCCGGCCGACGTCGACGTCTCGATGATCGCGCCGAAAGCTCCGGGCCATCGTGTCCGTGAGCTATTCACCGAAGGCGTCGGAGTTCCCGCGCTCGTCGCGATTGACCAGGACCCGTCCGGGCATGCGCTCGAAAATGCCCTGGCTTACGCGCTCGCGCTTGGTTGCCTGAAGGCCGGCGTAATTGAAACGACTTTCAAGGAAGAGACCGAAAGCGATCTGTTCGGTGAACAAGCCGTCCTTTGCGGCGGGGCCAGCGAGCTCATTCGTGCCGGCTTTGAAACGCTGGTCGATGCCGGCTACGCCCCTGAAATCGCTTATTTCGAATGTCTCCATGAGCTGAAGCTCATCGTTGACCTGATCCAGGAGGGCGGCCTCGCCTACATGCGCTATTCGATTTCGGATACCGCCGAGTACGGCGACTACACTCGTGGCCCGCGCATCGTCAACGACGAAACACGCGCCGAAATGCGCAAGATTCTGTCGGAGATTCAATCCGGCCAGTTCGCCCGCGAATGGATCAAAGAAAACAAAACCGGACGCCACAGATTCCTCGCCATGAGGGAAGCGGCTCGCGACCAGCCTGTTGAGCGGGTCGGCAGCGGACTACGGGAAATGATGACGTTCTTAAAAAAGAAAAAGGAAGCCGGCGTCCCAGTGGACCAGGTTGCCTCAGCATCCAAGTAGGGTAAATAGCGTTATGCGGATCTTTACATTCGATACCACTCTCCGGGACGGCACTCAAGGCGAAGCCGTCTCTTTCTCTTTCGAGGACAAACTCCTCATCGCGCAGAAGCTCGATGAGCTGGGTATCGATTATATTGAGGGCGGTTGGCCCGGCTCGAATCCCAAGGATCGGGAGTTTTTCGCCCGCGCTCACGATCTGAATCTCAAGCACGCCAAGCTGACCGCCTTCGGATCCACCCGTTTCGCTAAAAACCCGGTGCATCACGACCCCAACGTTCACTCGCTGATTGAAGCCGGCACGCCGGCTGTCGCCATCTTCGGCAAAAGCTGGGATCTCCATACGAAGCGTGCTCTCGGCATCACGGAAGAAGAGAATATCGCGCTGATTTCCGAGACCGTAAAGTACCTCAAGGATCACGGCAAAGAAGTAGTCTACGACGCCGAACATTTCTTCGACGGTTATCTCTCAAACCCCGAATTCGCGTTCCGAACCCTCGAAGCCGCGAAGTCATCTGGCGCCGATGTTCTGGTCCTGTGCGACACCAACGGCGGCACCATCACGCCGCGCCTCATCGAAATCGCGACGGAAGTGCGCAAGCGCTTCGACGGCATTCTTGGCATCCACACGCATAACGATTCGGATGTCGCCGTGGCGAATACGCTCGCCGCCGTGGAAGCCGGATTCACGCACGTCCAAGGCACCATGAACGGCTATGGCGAGCGCTGCGGCAACGCCAATCTCGCGTCCATCATCGCCAACCTGGAATTGAAACTCGGCCACACCACCATCGGCCGAGACAAACTGACGCATCTCAGCTCCGTGGCGCGCTACATCGCGGAGCTCGCGAACCTGCCGATGCGCAACGACCAGCCTTATGTCGGCCGTAGCGCGTTCGCTCACAAAGGCGGAGTCCACGTCAGCGCCGTCCTGAAGGATTCGGCGACCTATGAACACGTCACTCCCGAATCGGTAGGGAACCGCCAACGCGTTCTTCTGAGCGATCTGTCCGGCCGCGGCAACGTGCTCTACAAACTGAAGCAGCACGGCCTGGAAGATCGTCTGGATAGCAATGCGCGCCGCGAACTGCTCGATCGCATCAAGCAGATGGAGCACGAAGGTTACGAGCTCGAAGCCGCCGAAGGCACATTTGAGCTTCTGGTGCGTGAGGCTCTGCGTCCCGGCCTGAATCTGTTCGAAGTAGTCGGCTTCGAAGTCGCGACGAAGATGACCACGGTAGACGAAACGCAAACCACCGCGACCGTTACCTTGCGTGTTCAGGACAGCGTCCATACCGCGACTGCAACCGGTCAGGGTCCCATGAACGCTCTCGACCTTTGTTTGCGCCAGTGCCTCTCGAACGTGTATCCAAAGATCGCCGACGTCCGATTGACCGACTACAAAGTGCGCGTGCTGAACTCGAAGAAAGGCACCGCGGCCAAGGTTCGAGTGCTCGTGGAATGGTCGGACCACCGAAGAAGTTGGACCACGGTAGGCGTATCCGACAACATCATCGAAGCAAGCTGGCGCGCCCTGATCGACGCCATCCGATTAGAGCTAATGCGCCTGACAGAGCAGGATGCCTCGGTGGAGAAAGTTCTCGAAGACTACTGCTGGGGCGTTTAACCGCGCCGATGCCATAACGGGCCATCAGCCGTCGGGGTTTTGCGGTTGTTGCGGAACCCTGAGCGTGAAGCGAAGGGCAGATTGCCGAATCGACGCCCTTACTTCATCTCAGGACTAGTCGCATTCGACGGCTCGCTACTCCAGTTCTGATGGATCGTCATCGTCTGATCCGAAAAGAACGTCCTGCGGCCGGTCGTATTATACGTCTTCGGATTCGCGTTGATGTTATACCCGGCAGGAGTCGCGGTCAGCGTAAACGTGTACCCATCCTTATCGCCCGACACCAGGCTGTTCGGCAGAAGATCCGCGGCCTGGGGACCCGGTCCGCCGCTCGCCGGAGGACCAAGCTCCGCAAGAGTAGCGGCAAACTTGCCGAACTGCGACAGATATTGCGTCTGCGCGGTATGAATACTCTTGATCTCGTTGATTACCGCCGTCTCATTGGCGTTCATGCGCGCGCTGTTGAACTTCGGCACGGCGATACCGACAATGATCAAAATGATCGCGATTACGATCAGCAGCTCGATCAGCGAGAAGCCGCTGGAGTTTTTTCTTCGACGTGTGACCTGCATACGCTTGTACAACCATTATGACGCGCGAAATAGCCCACGCGTGTAGGCTAATGGTCGGGGCGGTACCATGAATTATGGCGCAACCCTTAGCACCTGCGATCCCGGTCCGTTCGCAGGTGGAACGCAGGTTCAAAACCCTCAGTGGAATCCCCGTAAAAGCGGTCTACGGCCCCGGCGACGCGCCGTCCGGCCCGCTTCCAGCGCCCGGAGAATTCCCCTACACGCGCGGCATCCATGAAACGATGTATCGCGGTAAGTTGTGGACAATGCGCCAGTTCTCCGGCTTCGCCACACCGGAGGAAACCAACAGCCGCTACCTCTACCTGCTCTCCCAGGGACAAACCGGTCTCTCCGTCGCTTTCGATCTCCCGACCCTCATGGGCTACGATGCCGATCACGCCGCATCCACCGGCGAAGTTGGGAAGTGCGGCGTCTCGATCTCGTCGCTCGAGGACATGGAAATCCTCTTCCGAGGCATCCCGCTCGGCGACGTGACCGTTTCGATGACCATCAACTCGCCAGCGCCGGTCATTTGGGCGATGTATCTGGCCGTGGCGGAAAAACAAGGCGTCGATTGGTCGCGCGTATCGGGCACTCTTCAGAACGACATTCTCAAAGAATATATCGCGCAAAAGGAATACATCTATCCGCCGCGCCCGTCGATGCGCCTGGTCACCGACGTGATCGAATACGCTACGAATTACGTCCCGCGCTTCAACCCCATTTCGATCAGCGGATATCATATCCGGGAAGCCGGCTCGACCGCCGTCCAGGAACTGGCGTTCACGCTGCGCGATGGCATCGAGTACGTCGAGTGGGCCCTCGATCGCGGCATGCCGGTCGACAGCTTCGCGCCGCGGCTGAGCTTCTTCTTCAACTCCCACAATGATTTCTTCGAGGAGATCGCCAAATTTCGAGCCGCCCGCGTCATCTGGGCCAACACCATGCGCGATCGCTTCGGCGCCAGGGATGAGCGTAGTTTGAAGCTCCGAACCCACGCCCAAACCGCCGGCTGCTCCCTCACGTGGCAGCAGCCGTACAACAATGTGGTGCGAACCACCATGCAGGCCCTCGCTGCGATCCTGGGTGGAACGCAATCGCTCCACACAAATTCGCTCGATGAAGCTTACGCTCTGCCGAGTGAGGAAGCCGTCACGCTAGCACTCCGAACGCAGCAAGTGATCGCCCACGAAAGCGGAGTTCCGAACACGGCCGACCCATTGGGAGGCAGCTATTTCGTGGAATCGCTCACGTCCGAAGTCGAGAAGCGGGCGAACGAATACATCGGCAAGATCGACGACATGGGTGGAATGATCGCCGCCATCGAGCGCGGCTACCCGCAAACCGAAATTGCAAACGCCAGCTACGAATACCAACACGAAATAGAAACCGGCGACCAAAAAATAGTGGGAGTGAACGCCTTCACGGAGAAAGACGAAAAAGGCATCGACTTACTTCAAATAGACGAATCGGCCCAGAAACACCAGTTCGAAAGACTAGCATCGCTAAGGGCGCGCCGCGACCAAGCTCAGGTAACGAAAACTCTAGACGTCCTACGCCGAGCCGCCGAAGGCCACGAAAACACGATGCCCCACATCCTGAACGCCGTCCGGGCTTACGCCACGATAGGCGAGATCTGCGACGCCTTCCGGGAAGTGTTCGGAACATATACCGAGACCAGTGTTCTGTAACGACGAACCACGAACCACGAACCACGAACGCCGTATGGCCTACGCCATACAGCTATAATTCAGCTATGGAGAACCACATCCGGGTGCTGGTTGCAAAACCGGGTCTGGATGGACATGACCGGGGCGCGAAGGTGATTGCGCGCGCTCTTCGGGACGCAGGCATGGAAGTCATCTACACCGGCCTGCGCCAAACCCCGGAGATGATCGTGAATGCCGCCCTCCAGGAGGACGTCCAGATCATCGGACTCTCCATCCTCTCAGGCGCGCATAAGGCGATCGTTCCGCGCGTGCTCGAGTTGTTGCGCGAAAATAACATGGATGACGTGCAAGTCCTCGTTGGTGGTATCATCCCCGATGAAGACGCTGCGGAGTTGAAGAAGGCTCGGGGTTGCGGCGGTCTTTCAGCCCGGCGCATCACTGGAAGAGATAATCGGCTTCATTCGGTCGTCCGTAAAACAGACCGCGTAGAGGAGCCTCACGCTCGCCCGATCGTTCGGAGAGAGCGCGGGCAAGTTAAAGGAAACGGCGGGTTGGAGCCCGCCAGAGACAATCAATGCAAGAAAAATTGAACATTGCCGTCTTTGTCGATTACGACAATATAGAGATCGGCGTAAAGACCACGCTGCGGCGCGAATTCGATGTCGCCGTGGCAATAGAGGCTCTGAAAGAGCGCGGCGACATCGTCGCCAAATTCGCATACGCCAACTGGGGACGGCAGGAAAGCGCCACTCGAGGAATGGCGGAGAACGCCGTACAGATGGTGCAGCGCCTGCCTTCGCCCCGCGGCGACAAGAACGGCGCCGATATCAATCTCGCTCTCGACGCTCTGGAGATGGCGTTCACGCACAGCCATGTGAACGCGTTCGCCATCATTAGCGGCGATAGCGACTTCGTCCCGCTCGTGAACAAGCTCAAGGAATACGGCAAGACCGTGTTCGTTGTTGGCGGAAAGGCCTTCACCAGCACGATCCTGCAGCAGAACTGCCACGAGTTCATCAGTTATGAATCGCTGCTGTCCGACACCGCCGTCAGCGCGGCGCCGGTAGTAGCAGCACCGATCGAAGGGCCCCGTCCGGACAATCGCATGGAGCGCCGTCCGCCGGAGCGTCAGGATCGGTTCGGCAGCAAAGAGAGACGGCAGCGTCCCGCTCCGCTCGAGCTGGCGCAGGCCATGCCACTCGTCGAGCGCGCTCTGCAAGTGCTGGAACGCCGCGGCGTGCAGCCGCAGCTCGGACTGCTGAAATCCACCATGTTGCAGTTCGATCCGGCGTTTACGGAAAAAGCGTACGGCGCGAACAGCTTTTCCGAATTTGTCGAGAAACTGAAGAAGGCCGATTTCGTGAACGTCAGCGGTCAGGGTGGCCGCTACGTCATCGAGCGCAAGACCTCGCAATCAACCCGAGCGCCCGACGCCGAAGCCCGAGGAAGTGCTTCCCAAACTGCGCGACGTGCTCGAAACGCATCGCCTGGAAATGGAGGAGGGCGCGTCCGCGGACGATCTGCAGGCGTGGATGCAAGCCGACCATCCCGATTTCAACCACACCGCCTACGGTTATCAGGAATTCGCCGAGTTCCTCAACTATGCGCAGGACAAGCTCGTGGTTCGAGTCGAACCCGACGAGGAGAAAGGCCTGGTGGTCCACCTCGGCGCGGAATTCTATCCGCCAGCGCTCCCGGAACCGCCGGCCGCTCCTCCACCGGAGGAAGAAGAGGAAGAGCCCCAGCCTTACGTCGAGGGCCAGCCCTCGCTGCTGGAGCCGAATCCTCCGCCGGTCAAGCCGAAACCGGTGAAGCGCACCCGTAAAGCAGCGTCGAACACAGGCGACCGTCCGCAACGGCGGCCTCGCAAAAAAAGGACGGACTAATTTAGATGATCGAGCGACTTTCACCCGCGGGCACTCCCACTCCCCGCGGGCCTTACTCGCCAGCCGTGCGTGCCGGCGATTTCATTTTCGTGTCTGGTCAAGGCCCTATCGATCCGAAGACGAACCAGTTCGAATACGGCGATATCCAACAGGAGACGCGCCTGGTTCTCAACAACGTCAAGAGCATCCTGGAAGGCTGCAACGCCGGCATGGCGGACGTGGTAAAGTGCTCCGTCTTCCTCCGCGAGGGTCGTGATTTCGCGGCGATGAACGAGGTCTACAACGAGTTCTTCGGCGAACACAAACCCGCGCGAACCACGGTGGAGACGAAGTTTGCGAACCCGCAAATGAAAATCGAAATCGATTGCATCGCCTACAAGCCGAAGTAGTCAGGCGCGGGCCATGTTGGATTCGGAACCTGCCGGCGACGTCAGGTTCCGAAAGATCCAAAATCCGGCGATCCACAGCAGCAGCTCTAACATCCGGCGATAGGAGCTGATATTAACTCTCATATGATACCCGCCAAGGAAATCCAGGTACTCGTTCACGTTTTTGTACGCCGGAATCTGAGCCCAATCGCGATTGAACACGAATACAACGGCTAGCATAAGTATGGGCTCCCACCACTCGACCCGTCCGCTTTGGAGCACCGTAGCCAGTACCAGGAGCGCTACCGGGACAGAGTAACTGACGAAGATCATCAGGTTAGTTCCTCCATACATCACTAATAGGAAATGGAAGAACATATAGAGCCCGATGGTAATCGCAATGCCATTCCACTGTTCGTAAACCAGCTTGAGCCGGCGCCAGGTGAGGAGGAGTAACACCGGCAACCAGAAGGCAAGATAGGAATAGACGATATTGAAATTGCGTGCCCACGAACTTGGATAGATTACGAGGTTCCTGAGGGATGCCGGGTTGTTGATCGCATCCACATTTTGAAAACTGGCGGTAACGTGAATGAGCGCGCGCGGAAGCACAAAAAACACTCCCAATACCGCCCCGGCGAGTGCAAGCGGACCGATGGTCTTTCGCCAATTGCCGATGCCGTTGTGAAGAGTGATTGCGGCTGCCTGGGTCAGCAGAGGCACGAGTAGAAACTCTTTGAAGATGAGTCCGGCGCCCGAGATGAGAATGCAGAGGAGCACCCGTCCGCGCAGCATGGCCCAGAAGGCCAGAAGGAGAATAGGATAAGCGTAGATATCCACCATCGCTCCTGAAAAAACATTCCACTTGACGATAAAGACGAACAGGGCGAACGCGACCGCCGCCGCCGCCGCGAATCTCTTCGCTGTCCCTAACGATGTGGCAAGGTAATAACAGGAAATAATAAACAGGCCGGATGCAATGCAAGCGCAGACTCGAAACGCGGTAATTGTATCGATGCCCAATACCCGCGCCAGAACGCCGATAAACAGCGGAGCCGCGAAACGGTAGGCGAAGGGAGCAATCAGTTTTTGATTGTTCAGAATCCCGTGATCGGCCATGTCGACGTAATGCACCATGTCGAACTTGGGGACCTCCCGGTTCGTCATAAGTAAAAACGCTCCGATAATCACGGCGGCGGTGATCGATATTGCAGCGAAATCCCGTAGGCGGGAGATTGTTGCGATCGACACTTGCATTCGAGACCGAGTATACCAAGCGCCCTGCAACTCGCCACGATACACTGAAGTGACCCGTCCGGTTCTGAATTCATGCAAAGATCCGAAATTAACTTGGGCATCGCTTGTCCCATGGCGAACGAGAGCGAAAGCGCGGTGCGTTTTGTCCAGGCTGTACTCGACCAATGCAGGGGACTGCGATCCGTCCGATTTTTCGCGGTCGTCGACACAGTGAGTAAGGACGACACAAAAGAACGCCTGCAGGCCCTCGCTGCGGTCGAGCCCAGGCTAGAGGTAGTGTGGGCCCCGGAAAACGAATGCGTCGTCGACGCCTACATCCGCGGTTATCGGGCGGCGCTCGATGGGAATAGCGATTTGGTGCTCGAAATCGACGGTGGCTTTAGTCACGACCCTGGCGAAATCCCCCAATTCCTCGACCGTATCGCACAAGGATATGATTGCGTTTTCGGAAGCCGTTTCGTGAAAGGCGGATCCATCCGGGACAGTTCCCTGTGGCGTAGATTTGTCAGCCGCGGAGGCTCCTTAGTTACAAACTTGCTGCTTGGAACCCGTTTGTCCGATATGACCAGCGGCTTTGAGTTGTTCCGCGCCGACGTGCTTCGCATGGTTCTAAATACCGGCATTCGTTCGCGGGGACCTTTCTTTCAGACCGAAATTAAGTTCTTCTGCCGAAACCTGCAGGTCGCGGAAGTTCCGATCACTTATCGCAACGCCAGCGCTCCGGTGGGAATTCGCCAACTGAGCGAGTCGTTCCGGAATCTGTGGGCGCTCTATAAAGAATCGAAAGCCGAGCCGTTGGAGTCCCACATCACGCCCTAGATGCCGCGATCTGCCCTGGTAGTCACTTCGATCGCTGCTCCGAACAAAGTGCTGGAACTTCTGGCAAAGGGCGCCGCGGAACATGAGATCCCGTTCTACCTGATCGGCGATGCCACCAGTCCGCCGGACTTTCATCTCGATGGATGTAATTACTTCGGAATCGAGCGGCAGCGCGACACCGGACTGCGCTTTGCCCAGCGCTGCCCGCTACGGCACTACGCTCGTAAAAACATCGGCTATCTCCTGGCCATGAGAGACGGCGCCGAGATTATATTAGAAACGGATGACGACAACTTGCCCCGAGAGGCTTTCTGGGCGAAGAGAACCCTACGGCACACAGTGCCCGTTTTGAAGGGCGGCAGGTGGGTCAACGTATATCGCTGGTTCACCGATGAACCGGTCTGGCCGCGCGGGTTTCCTCTGGAGCACATTCGCGAGGGGGTCGGCGAAGACACGACCCTTACCGTGACAGCACCGATTCAGCAGGGACTTGCCGCAGGCGATCCCGATGTGGACGCCATCTATCGCCTCGTGGGAAAGCTTCCGATCGAATTCACTCGCGATGCCGCGGTTGCCCTTGCGCCGGGATACTGGTGTCCCTTCAACAGCCAAAACACAACATGGTTTTCGGAGGCTTTTCCGCTGCTGTATCTTCCCTCTTACTGCAGCTTCCGAATAACCGATATCTGGAGAAGCTTCGTCGCTCAGCGGATTGCCTGGGCCAACAGCTGGTCTGTGTTATTTCATGAACCCACCGTGGAGCAGGTCAGAAACGAGCACAATTTACTACGAGATTTTCGGGACGAAATTCCCGGCTATCTGAATAATGCGCGCATTGCGGACGCACTCGATGGACTCGAAATGCACGCAGGTCCCGAGAACATGTACTCCAACCTGATGACCTGTTACGAACAGCTAGTTCGTATGGATTTAGTGGACGGCGCCGAACTCTCACTCGTCCACTCCTGGATGGACGACTGTCGGGAATGCTCTAGCTAAAGCGTAATCCCGCCGTCGACCGATAACACTTGCCCCGTAACATAGTTATCCGGTTCCAACAGGAATCGGACAGCGCGGGCCACGTCGATCGCTCGCCCGAACCTCGGAATCACACCGTCGTCAATATAGCGGTTATACTTGCCTGACGCGATGCTGACCTCGGCCATTCCCGCCGCCATCACGCCGGGCGCGATCACGTTTACGCGTACATTCGCCGCGCCGCGGCATTCCTTCGCGAGAATACGCGCGGCATGCAAGAGCGCGGCTTTCTCGCCGGCATAAACGGTCGATCCTGGAAATAAAGCCACGGCCTGCATGGTCGAAAACAGCACGATTGCGCCCTGACTGCCGCGCGCCTTCATGCGCTCCGCAGCCTCGCGCGCCAGCAGGATCGGACCCTGATAATTCACCTCGTGCGACAACCGCATCATCTCATCGCTGCTGCCGCGAGCCGGATTTCCCGCGAACACCACCAGACCATATAAATTCGTTACGGAATCGAGGAGCCGCGTGCGATCCTCGGCCTTCGTGATATCGGCCTTTATCCCGTGCGAGCGCGAGCTGATAATGACATCCGCGCCATCAGCCGCCAGAAGTTCCGCAGTTGCCGATCCGAGTCCACCGGCCCCTCCGGCGAGCAGGATCGACAGCCCGTCAATCGGCAACGCGCGCTTCCTCCGCCACCGCAACGCGCCTGGTTGCGCCGGATGCCGCGAGCGCGACGTATCCAAACGCCAGCACGGAGAGAAACATCGTGAGAACCTCGCTGTCGCCGAGATTGTATTCGAAATATCCCTCCGCCAGAATGCCCAGAAAGACCGCGATCGCGCCGTTCAGAACGAATCGAGCCTCGGGATCGAGATCGCGACGTCGCAGTCCGAGGAAGAAGTCGTAGGCCGCCTTCCCGATCAGCCACAGCATCGCTAGAAGCGCGGGAATCCCGCGTTCCGCGGCATATTGCAGATAGATGTTATGCAGATGCCCGTACCAGCCGGTCGGCAACGGCCGATGAACGTCGGCCGGTACATAGCTGTCGAACTGCGGCTTGATTTGCTCCGGACCCAATCCAAACAGCGGATGCGCCTTCACCATCTGCCAACCCGTTCGTCGCGTAATCACGCGATGCAAGTTGGAATCGGTGTCACCATGAGGTTGAAAAGTCGACATGACGCGTTCCCGCAAAACCGGCACGGCCAGCAGCGCGATAGCCGCGACAGGCGCCAGCAGAAACACCTTCCGATTCCAAAACCAGATCAGGTAACAGACGCCGAGGGGCAGGCCAAGCAGGAAAATACTGCGGTCCAGGCTGAGCACCAGAGACAGGATGAGGATGGCTACGCACGCCCACCCCAGCACTTTCCATTTACGATCGCTCGAGAAGAACAGGTAAGAGATCAGCATCAGCAGCACGATCATCTCTTCGCCGCCAAACGTCATCCAGTGACTCGTAAATCCCGTGATGCGGGCTGACACGTAGTAATCGTAGAAGTTCCTGTGGAGCTCCTTGGCCTGTTCGTACTTCAGCCAGAACTGATAAAAGCTGCGGAGCGCCGAGGCGCTCGCGACGCAGCCCCATAGCAACACTACGGCACGGATCTCGCCGATTTTCTGAAAAGTGCTGGCAACCAGCAACAGAAAAAAGAACAGGACCATCTTCCGGATCTGCGGCGTGCCGGAGCGCGGATCGGGTGACAAAGCGACGGCTAGAAATGTCCAACCGATAAAGATGGCAAGCGGCAGCTTGATGGGCGGAAACCTCATCTTTCTGCCCGAAATCAGGAGTGCCGCGACGGCCAGCGCCAGCAGAATTTGTGAAACCGCTATGGAGAGAAGGATGGAAACGATAGAGGCGCAAGTGAGATGAAACGCCGCCTTCGAGAAGCTCATGAACGTTTGCCTCGAACCAACCTGTAGACTAGCAAGAATGGAGATCTATCTTCTCCGCCACGGATCGGCGGAGCAGGGCCGGGCCGGATCGCCAGACTCCGACCGGGCGCTCACCGAAGAAGGACGTTTCGAGATTCAGCGCGTGATGGCAGCCGCGAAACTGGCCCGCGCCCGCCCGAGCTTGATCCTGTCGAGCCCCTACAAACGTGCTCTGGAAGCCGCGCGGATCGCGGCGGACGTTGTCGCATATAAGGGCGAGATTGTGGTCACCGACACGCTCACGCCGGAGTCCGGAGCGCGCGGAGTCTGGGACGAGATTCGCGTCCATCGCGATGAGGAGAGCATTCTCCTGGCCGGACATGAGCCGTTATTCAGCGCCACGACGGCCTACCTGGCCGGTTGTCCCGACCTGCAGGTTGAGTTCGCGAAAGCGGGTCTTGTCCGCATCGACGTGGAGGGCTTCAATGCGGCGCCTCGCGGCATTTTGAAGTGGATGCTGACGCCGGATTTGACGGTCTGATGTATACACCTGCTCATTTCGAAGTCGGCGACCAAGACGAGATTGTCACGTTCATGCGCCGTTACAACTTCGCCGCGATTGCGATGACGGTCGAAGGCGAAATCACGGCAACGCACGCGCCTTTGGTGGTTCGAGAAAACGGGGGCGAGATAAGTCTGATCGGCCATTTTGCCAAAGCCAATCCCTGCAGCGCTGCTCTCGAAAAGGCTGAAGTACTGGTCATATTCACCGGCCCCCACGATTACGTTTCTCCGTCTTTGTACGATTCGAAGCTCAGCGTTCCGACCTGGAACTACACCGCTGTCCACGCCTACGGAACGGCCGGTATCATTGAGGCCGAGCCCGCTCTAATGATGCTGATTGAGGCCTCGGAGCCGGCGTATCGCCAGCAATGGAACGAACTCCCGGAGGCCTTTCGGGAAAAAATGATCGGCGGAGTGACTGCCTTCGAAATCCGGGTGAAAAAGCTGGAAGGCAAATACAAGCTGAGCCAAAACCGTCCGTCCGCGGATCGTGTCCGCGTGACGCAGTCATTCGACGGCACCGAACTGGGCGAGTTCATGAAGAAGGTGCTTCCATAAACGGCCGCGCTAGTTCTGCCGGCGCACCACCATCTCGAATGTCTTTTGCGGCGGATTCGTTCCAAAAACGATGTCTCCGGTTTCCACCCACTCACCCTTTTCGTTCAGCCGCATTGTGAAGTTAACGTTCGCGGGTCCTGCTTTGTATCCCCACTCGAAGCCGTTGGTGGGCACTTTCATCTCCGTGTCCAGGTAACGGCCGTCGTTGTATGCGCGGAAATGATAAACGCCCGCCGTGTCATCGTAGGAAACAGTCGCGAATGCGTTGAATTTCGTGTCGCCGCTTTCCGGATCGCGGCCCGTGCCTTCGATCACCAACAGCAGTCCATTGAGTTTGTATTTGACGTCTTCCGTTTGCCGCACTTTGATGGTCTCTTTGGGGCCGTGCAACACCGTCGCGTCACCGGACCATTTGCCAACCAGGAAAGCGAGCTTCTTCATAGCCTCGCGCTGAGCGTCGAGGTCGGGCGGCTTCTGAGCATATGCGGCGCAAGTGAGTAGCATCAGAAAACCAGTCAGAATCGGGTTCCATCGCATGGCATGTGTCTCCTCACTCCGAATACTGCGCGAGAAAAAGCCCCTCGACCAGTGGGAAACGTCAGGAAGTAGTTATGACAAATGTCAGCTTGTACTGCGTGGTGCGGATGACTGGACTTGAACCAGCACTCCCTTTCGAGAACCAGATCCTAAGTCGGTTCCGGGGCCTTCAGCGGTACGACGCTATCAATTAAATCAGAGAGTTACATGGTATGGGACCGTGCCGTATCATGCCATAGAAGCCGAGATAGGGTACGGATAGGGATCAAACAACTCGATCAAGTTCTGTTCTAAGCCCGATCTCAATCGACAATGCGTCGAGTTTAGATAGTGCTGAAGATTCTGGCGATTGCCCAAAAGCAGGTTGACGGTGCAGGGCTCGATCCGTGACCTTCTGGGTGTAAACCGGTATGTGGCTTATTATCAAAAACTGGACACGCCGTTATACCCATAGCTACGTAATATTATACTCAGCCTTCGACAACGCCATATCGATCCGGCCACTTCAGGATTCGCCGATATACAAAAGCTTCAGGCGAAATCGACGGCGGCGGGTCTGAGCTGTGATGCCGTGAACAGCTTGGTTCACCCGTCACCCAAGCCGTTCTTCAGTTCCTCTGGAACTGCAACTTCAAAGACTCTGCCGAGTACACGCCCACAATCGCCCGCCTTAGCCTGAACAGCCGATCAGAAGCAATCGAAACTAAGGCTTCTTGACACAAACCCTAGAGTCGTCAAGCCCTGAAACCTCAAAGCCAGGATATTTGGCATATCGATATCGTCAGCGCAGTTCTGGGCTTCATCGCAACCGTTCTCGCTGTTATCGAGGGCGACGAAAACCCGCTCCGGTCTCACAAGAACCAGAGGCTCTAATCCTAAACGCATGATGCGAATCACATTAGAAAATCTGTTAGAATCTCCGCCGCGCCCGCTCTGATCAGGTGCTATGAATGTAACCACGAGCTTCGGATCATTTAAGCGATCCGGCGACGAGTATCATGCAGCGCTGGTTCAAGCACTTAAGGATCTGGCGTCCGAAGTCCACGCAATCTTGCGGAAGTCTTACGCGTCAAACCTGGCGTCGTTCCCGTTCGGCACAAAGAGCCGCTATGATCGCGTCAATATCCATGACTCTCTCACAAACTAAGCTCGATTTCAAACAGAGGCAGCATTTGCTGTCCGGCAGGCTCCGGGAAGTGACCTGGCGACAAACTTCAGGCAAAGCGTCGTGACAGAATCCCTCAATTAACGAATTGATTCAGGCGAACAGGGCGAAACAACCGACCTTGGGAGAAAAGAACTGCGACAGCTTGGGTGCAGTCTTTACATTTACTCTGTGCACGGCTGCAGTGACATAGGTCACTGTGCATGAAGGATACTAGTCCTACAGTCAGAATTGGTGTCCGATCTCGAAAAGACGACGGCAGAAGCAAAGGAGATCAGCTTGCGATCACAAACGTCCTCGAACAACGGCCTTCCGCTCGTACTAGGGACCATCTCGTTTGCGGTCTGCTTTGCCGCCTGGGGCCTGATTGCGGCGTTCGCTCCCCGTTTCCGCGAGATGTTTCACCTCTCCGCGACTCAGGCAGCGCTTCTGGTTGCAGTTCCGGTGATTCTCGGTTCTGTCGCCAGAATCCCGGTGGGGATGCTCGCGGACCGGCTCGGCGGCCGACTTGTCTTCACATTATTGATGCTTGCCGTGGTCGTGCCAGCATTCGCTACTCCAATTGCGAGCAGCTACAGCCAACTCCTGCTGAGCGGATTCTTTCTAGGGATCGCAGGTTCGTCATTCGCGGTTGGAGTCGGCTTCGTCTCGCGTTGGTTTACCGCCGAAAGGCAGGGTGGCGCTCTGGGCGTCTATGGAATCGGAAACATTGGCCAGTCTGCCGCCGTGTTTCTCGGACCCCTGATTGCGGCTTCCTTCGGGTGGCAGAACATCTTCCGTGGAATGGCGCTAATCCTAGCCCTGTGGGCCGCCGTTTTCTGGGTTTTCGCCCGAAACGCCCCCGTACCGGTTCGGCCCAAGAGCCTAGGCGAAATGCTGAGAGTTTTAGCCAACGGCCGACTTTCGTGGGCGCTCTCGGCGTTCTACTTTCTGACCTTCGGCGGATTCGTTGCCTTCTCAATCTATCTGCCCAGCCTGCTGAAGGACCAGTTCCATCTCACGCCCGCCGATGCGGGATTTCGGACTGCCGGATTTGTTGTGCTCGCCACTGTGCTTCGTCCCGTCGGCGGCTGGCTCTCGGACCGGATCGGCGGTGCGCGGGTCCTGTCAGCCGTGTTCGCTTCCATAATTCCTTTCGCGCTTTTGCTGGCAGCGCCATCGATGCTGCCTTTCACGATCGGGGCTCTGGGATGCGCCGCGCTGATGGGTTTGGGAAACGGCGCGGTCTTCAAGCTGGTGCCGCAGTATTTTCCCGCGGAGACCGGCACCGTGACCGGACTGGTAGGAGCCATGGGGGGACTCGGCGGGTTTTTTCCGCCGCTGCTGCTCGGTTATTGCCGCGATCAATTGGGGACCGTCTGGCCGGCATTCGCTTTTCTTGCGCTGATCTCCCTGGCGCTATGGTTCGTCAACGCGCGAGTCTTCATTCCCCGCCAGGAACAACTCGATCTCGCACTTCCGCAGGAACTCACACGCGTTGCGGACCAGGTTCGCGCCGGGGCTTGGGCAACCCTTTTCACACTGCTCCTGGTTGCAGCCATCGTAGTTGGATCGCGTAACCTCCAGAACTTCGACCCCGCGCTGGTGATTTACACGTTTGCCATCATCTTTGCGACGTGGGGCGTAATTTACCACTACAACGTCTGGATCGAGAAGCCGCCGACACGCATGTATTGGCGTCGCGGTTGGGAGATCTTTCGGCAGCAGGGAATTGCCGCAAGCTCCTTCAACCTAATGAAGCTCACGAGTCGCAACATTGTCGCGCAGACGTTCATTCTCAAAAGGTCGCGCCTGCGCTGGTGGATGCACCAGTGTCTCTTCTGGGGGTGCATCCTCGCGGCCGCCATTACGTTTCCTCTGGTGTTCGGCTGGATCGGTTTCCGGTCGTTGCCCAACGATCAATCCACCTACGTGACTTACCTGTTCGGATTCCCGGCGGGAACCTTTCCTCTCCACACCCTTACGGCATTTCTTCTTTTCCATGGGCTCGACATCTCGGCCATCCTGGTACTCACCGGCGTGTTCCTTTCGTTGTGGAGACGCCTTCGAGACAAGGGCGCACAAACATTGCAGAGCTTTGCGCTCGATTTCTTTCCGGTGATTCTGCTTTTCGCTATCTCGGTCACCGGCATCGCTCTTACCGTGTCGCAGGAATGGCTGCGCGGTGCCGCCTATAGCTTCCTCGCAATCATCCATGCCGTTACCGTGATCGCGGGACTACTCTACATGCCCTTCGGCAAGTTCTTCCACATCTTCCAGCGTCCTGCACAATTGGGCGTAAAGCTGTATCGGATGGCGGGTGAAAGCGATCCGGGAGCCATCTGCCCTCGCTGCAAAGAAAGGTTTGCTTCGGCGATGCAAATCCGCGATCTCAAGGCAGTGCTGCGCCAACTCGGATTCAACTACGCGCTGCCCGGGACGACGTACCACTGGCAGGACCTGTGCCCTCCGTGCAAACGTAAGACTCTCTCAATTTCGCAAATCAGATTGAAATCCGTTACCGAAGAGGCACTCCTTGGCTAAGGCGCCCAGCTCCCTCGATCAGCTGCGCGAAGAATACGGTCCGCACCTCAATTACATTCCCGAGGGCGGCTGGGGCAAGGAGTCGCGGTCCACTCCCGACAAGCTGGTTAAGACCCATTGCTGCTTCTGCGGCCAACAATGCGGCATTCAACTCAAAGTCCGTGAGAACCGTGTGATCGGATTCGAGCCATGGGAGGAGTTTCCTTTCAACCGGGGAATGCTTTGTCCCAAGGGCGTAAAACGCTACCTGCAATCCAACCATCCCGATCGCCTGCTCGACCCTCTTCTCCGCACCGACAGCAGATTCGTAAAGACTGGTTGGGAAGAAGCGCTGTCGTTTACTGTCCGCCGGCTCCGCGAAGTGCAGGAACGCTACGGCAAGGATTCCGTCGCTGTTTTCGGAGGCGCGTCGCTCACTACGGAGAAGGCGTATCTGATGGGCAAGTTCGCGCGTGTCGCCCTTGGAACTCGTCACATCGATTACAACGGACGCCTATGCATGGTGTCCGCCGGCGTGGCTTATAAGCTGGCGTTTGACGTGGATCGAAGTCCCATTCCATGGAGCGAGATCCCCAAAGCGCAAGTGCTCTTCGTGATCGGCGCAAACGTCGGCGAATGCGCACCGATCACTACCGATTACATCTGGCGATGTCGTGACAACGGCGGCAAATTAATCGCCGCCGATCCGCGGATAACTCCCATCTCGCGCAACGCCGACCTCTTTCTTCCTTTGCGGCCCGGAACGGATCTGGCGCTTCTCAATGGAATGCTGCATGTCGTTCTGCGCGACAATCTGCAAGACAATGCGTTCATCGCCGAACACACGACCGGTTTCGAAGAGGTCAAGGCTTCAGTCCAGCAGTACAATCCGCGTACCGTTGCTGAGATGACTGGCGTTCCTCCGGAATCGATCGAAAAGGCTGCGCATCTCTTCGCGAAAGCCGAACGTTCCATAGCTCTTCATGCGCGTGGCTTGGAACACCAATCGAAGGGCGTCGAGAACTGTTCCGCGTTGATCAACATCACTCTGGCAACGGGGCATCTGGGTCGCGAAGGTTGCGGTTGCGCCATGATCACGGGTCAGGGCAATGGTCAGGGAGGCCGCGAGCACGGACAGAAATGCGACCAGTTGCCGGGTCAGCGGTCGCTCCTCGATCCCAAGGCGCGAGAACACGTCGCAAAAGTGTGGGGCATCTCTCCCGAGGAGTTGCCGCAGCCTGGCTACTCCGCTCAGGAGATTATGAACGCGATCCATGCGGGCGAAATCAAAGCGCTCTTCTCGATTTGTTTCAATCCCGCGGTGTCGCTGCCTAATTCCCAATTCACGCGCGAGGCTCTGGAGAAGCTGGAGTTCCTTGCGGTCACCGACTTTTTCCTTTCCGAAACCGCTCGATATGCGGATGTAGTTTTAGCGGGAAGTCTCCAGGAGGAAGAAGAGGGCGTCACCTGCAGCACGGAAGGTCGCGTGATCCACATTCAGAATGCCGTCGATCCCCCCGGCAATGCGCGGCGCGATTCTGAGATTATCTGCGATGTCGCGCGGCGATTGGGCAAAGAAAAGTACTTTCCCTACCGAGAACCCCGCGAGATCTTCGAAGAGCTCCGTGAGGCTTCTCGTGGAGGGCATGCTGATTATTACGGCATTACGTACGAGAAGATCGATCGGAACATGGGCGTCTTTTGGCCGTGTCCTACGCTGGATCATCCCGGTACGCCGAACCTCATGCAAGGTGGCATATCGTTTTATCCCGATGGCAACTGCCGCTTCCAACTCGCGGAGTGGCGTGAAAGCGGCGACCCGGTAGACACGGAATTTCCCATGTACCTGACCACCGGCCGCGTCGTGAGTCAGTACCTGTCGGGCACACAGACGCGGCGCATCGGCGGACTCGTCGATATCTATCCGGAACCGCGGGTCGAGATTCATCCGCGCACGGCAGAAGAACACGGTATCGTGGACAAGGATTGGGTAACGGTGACCACCCGGCGTTCTGATATTACTTTGCGTGCCAGCGTGGTCCGCACCATTCGTCCCGACACCGTCTTCATCCCGTACCATTGGGCGGACGAAAAGAGTGCCAACCGGCTAACACATCGAACTCTCGATCCACGTAGCAAGATACCGGAGTTTAAGGTGTCGGCGTGCCGGATTCGCAAGGCCGATAGCGCTCCCGCATGGGCTGCTGCCGAGCAACTCATCAAGATCGGTCCACAAGGAGCGGCGAAGTAGTGTACGGCTACGAGTTCTACGTCGACCCCTCGCGCTGCATCGGCTGCCAGTCTTGTGTGAAAGCCTGCGAAGAATGCGAGACGCATCGCGGCCACTCGATGATAAATTTCGACTTCATCGATCGTTCCGAGACCATCGGCACGGCAGCCTACGTCTGCTGGCACTGCGATGACCCGACCTGCGCCGAAGTCTGTCCCGCCGATGCGATTAAGAAAGGTGAAGACGGCGTGGTGATGTCCGCGCTCAAACCTCGTTGCATCGCTTGTGAGAATTGCGTGCTGGCCTGCCCCTTCGGCATTCCGAAGATCATTCCGGAATACGAGCAGATGATGAAGTGCGACATGTGTTACGACCGGACGTCGGCCGGCAAACGTCCGATGTGCGCCACGGTGTGTCCCAGCCAGGCGTTGGCCTACGTTCGACCCGAGGACATTGCACGGCGGCGCGAGACGCCTTCAAACGTCTTCTACTTCGGAGAACAGAAGATCACAACCCAGGTCTATATGATGGCGCCTCCGGGTACGGAGGCCGTCGCGCTCGATATCACCGAGTTTATGTGGGAGAGAGTCCATGCCTGACAAAGTAAAGGAACGCGACCCGCTCTGGCGCGAAGAGTTTTCTGTTTTCAAAGCGGACGAGCGCTATGTCAACCGCAGGCAGCTGGCGAAGTTCCTGACGCTAGGTAGCCTCGGAATGTTTGTGGGCAGCCTTTGGATATTAGTTCGTAGCTGGTTCCACAAGACGCCCGAGTCCGTTCGCAGCGTTGTTGCCAGGGCTGGCGAGATCCCCGTGGGTGGCGTAAAGCTTTTCCAATACCCTAAGCCCGGCGAACAATGCATTATGGTGCGGACGGCAGATGAAACTTATGTCGCCTACAGCCAGAAATGTACGCACCTATCCTGCGCGGTTTATTATGCGCGTGAGTCGAGCCGGCTGGAATGCCCATGCCACCAGGGCTACTTTTCAATTCAGGACGGATCGGTGCTCCAAGGGCCGCCCACGCGCTCGCTTCCTCGCGTAATTCTTGAGCGGAAGGGCGATGAATTGATCGCCATCAAAATGGAGCCGGAGGCTTGACGATGAACGGCCATTCGAAACCGCAACAGAATCGGGGCTTAACCGCCATCGACGCAGTCACGGCTTTGCTGGTGATTCTATTGATTGTCCAAATGTGGCTGCTCTCGGCGACCCTCGATAATTTTCTGGCCGGGCATAGCGAGGCGGCGCTGCCAGCCGCCATCGTCTCAGGCCTGCTTTGTGCGACATGCTTTGCTCTGTATGGTTTCGTCCGGCGTGTTGACCGGGAATCGCGGGGTTAAAGACGGATCATCGTAAGTAGCATCTTGAACCGGTTTATGGCTTTCACCGTGTGAGGCTGGTTGGCAGGCATTAAAACCGCCTCTCCCGCAGTCGTGTGTAACGGCTTGCCGGAAATCACGATTTCAGCTTCTCCTTCCAGCACCTGTGCCACTGCGTCAAAGGGGGTCATGTGCTCACTTAAGCCCTGCCCCGCATCGAACGCGAACAACGTCACTGTTCCTGTCGTGCGCTTCAGCAAAGTCCGGCTGACAACGGCGCCCTCCTGATAAGTGACAAGGTCGATCAGGCGCACGGTTTCCGCGCTGGGCATTTCGCCCTTATTCTGTGAAGTCTGTGAACTCATAGTTAGCTACTCAGGCCTTTAATGCTATAAGATCACCCGGTGCGCTGGAGGCATTTGGGCCCGACCCCGACGTTTCGCGCCGCTGAGACCATTCGTACCAGTCATCGCCAAACAGTTCGGCAGGGTGCTGGGCTCGCTCACTGCCATTCCCACAACGGAGATCGTCGGCCGGGCAGAGTTTTTCGCACCCCCAACATATGCGCTCCGGATGCTTTGGATGAAGGGGCATTTCCGTCATATAAGTTCACTCACATAAAAGTGTTCTGTGCACGAGGTCGTTAGCCTAAAGAAGGTCTGCCGCCTCGTACACGGGTTTAAGCGCTTTAATGAGACTAGTCGCCTGCCACTCTGATTCCGAAATCGGGAACCGCAACCTCGGATCTGGTCGTCGTCTTTTTTCCCGGCCTCGTCGTGAATACAAAAGCGACCAGAATCAGAGCTCCGAGAGCAAACAAAGCGTCGCCGGGCGCTCGCATCCACCTGAGATTCTGCATGATAGGCGAACCAAGGAATTCCGTGCTGCGGGCGTACCAGTAACCATGTTCTACGGACGCCCATGTTTGCATGAGCCCCACGGGCAGGAGGCTTCCTACACACATGGCGAACAGGCCTCCGTTCATCGCCCAGAACGACAACCACAGCCAGCTTTCCTTCCACTCCACGTCCGGACCCATGGCCCGCAGGCAGACCAGCATCAGGCCGATTCCGAGCATCCCGTAGACTCCGAATAACGCGGCGTGTCCATGCAAAGGCGTAGTGTTCAGACCCTGCATGAAATAGAGTGCGATGGGCGGGTTGATCATGAACCCAAACAATCCTGCGCCAACCATGTTCCAGAATGCTACCGCGACGAAGAAGTTGATCGGCCAGCGATACCGCTGGGCCCATGAAGTCAATTGTCCGCGCCGCAAATCTTCAAGCGCTGAGTACGCGACCATTGTCAGGGGAACCACTTCGAGAGCACTGAAGACCGATCCGAACGCTAAGGCCACAGTGGGTGTACCTGAGAAATAGAGATGATGACAGGTTCCGATGATTCCTCCCGCGAGGAAGATCGTTGCCGACAGAAGTGCCGCCTTCGCCGCGAGTGCCGGCCGAATCAGGCCGAGGCGCGTGAAGAAGAACGCGATCACCGTCGTCGCGAACACTTCAAAGAATCCCTCAACCCAAAGATGCACTACCCACCAGCGCCAGTATTCGACGATGGAAAGGTGCGTGTGCTGGCCCCAAGTCAATCCCGCACCATAAAAGAGTCCGATCGCACCGGCGGAAAGCAGAAACAGCCACAGCAGGGGTTTGTGTTCGCCAGAGGTCTTGAGCGCGGGCCGAACTGCGCGGACTACCAGGAAAAGCCAGATCAGCAAGCCGATAAAGAGCAGGACTTGCCACGCACGACCGAGATCAACGTACTCGTATCCCTGGTGTCCCCACAGGAACGCGTTTCGATCGGACAACCGATTGTGCACGCTTAACCATTCGCCGGTCATCGAGCCCGCGACAATGACCAGCAACGCGCCGAAAAGTACGTGGACGCCGAGACGCTGGAACTTTGGTTCGAAACCGCTCACCAGCGGGCCAATGAAAAGTCCTGCCGCGAGCCACGCCGTTGCGATCCAGAAGATGCCGACTTGGACATGCCACGTTCGCGTAACGCTATACGGCAGGATCTTTGCGATGTTGATTCCGTAGAAGCCGTTCCCCTCGACGCCATAATGCGCCGTGATGACGCCCATCAGGATCTGAACCACAATCAAAGCGGAAACGGTCCAGAAATAGATAAGCGTTGCGCGTTGGGAAGGGGTCGCAACCCAGCGGCCAAGAGGATCGTCCGCGGGCAGTGTCGCGAGAGGTTTTTCCGGCTTCTGGGCCGCGTACCACCAGACCATCGCGCAAATGCCAGCGAGCAGCATGATGATGCTGACTCCGGTCCAGATTACGCTTTCTCCAGTGGGACGATTCCCGACCAGGGGTTCGTAAGGCCAGTTATGGGTGTAGGAAACGTGATCTCCAACTCGCGCTGTAGCGGCAGCCCACGCCGTCCAGAAGATGAAGCCCCCGAATTGGCGCATCCGTTCGGGTGTGCTCACGGTACCCGCCGGAATCGCGTAGGCAGGATTTCCGCCCATGAATACGTCCGTGTAGTGCTTGAGCGTCGCTTCGAAAGCCCGTGCACGGACAGGTTCAATTGTGATTGTGTTGGTAGTGGCATCGTAGCGATTCCGCCGATAGATTTCCTCGAGACGTCCCCGATACATCGCCTGTTGTTCCTGAGAAAGTTGATCGTAAGGCTCGGCTCGTTCCGTCTGAGACCACTCGTTGAGAACGAACGTGGCTTCGCGGTGCAGCCAGTCCGCCGTCCAGTCGGGTGCGACGTAGCTTCCATGACCCCAGATCGATCCGACCTCCATGCCGCCGAGCGCCTGCCAGACATTCTGGCCGCGGCCGATATCGCCATCAGCGACGACGACAGATCCGTCCGAGCTAACGATTCTCGTTGGAATCGGCGGCATTTCCTGATAGATTCGTGTGCCGATCCAGCCGAGGACCGCGAACGACAGCACGAAGACGACCGCAAAACCGGTCCAAAGCTTCTTCATTGAGATTCTCCCTTGAATGTCGAGTTGTTAGGAAACAGATGCCTTCGAAATTTCAGAGTAGGTTCGAAGGCGCGCGGGGACAGTGACTTTGGTCACTCGTCGTGCAAATGTTGCGAAGAGATTCAACGCAAAAAGGCTGACCCCGGTCAGCTCAGTAACAGCCGAGATGGGCAAAATTCCCCAGAAGATTTGTGCATGGGCGAATCCTTCATATGCTGGAATTTCGGAAAGAACGCGGAGGGTGCAGCCGGCGTTGAGAAAAATCAGCGACGCCAACATCAGGCGTTTGCTGAAGAGCACGTTATCGCCATAGCCGCAAAACGCCGGAAGAATCTTTGGCCCTATTGTAAAAACCATCGCCGCAAGAAATCCGACCGTGACGGCGTGGCGCGATGCACCCCAGATACCGCCCCTGTGATCGCTCACCGCTGCCCATATGGTCAGCAGTCCCGCGATGCCGAGCCAAACATAAGCTCCCCGAACGAAGAAGCCGAAGGATGCGTGAACTCCGGCGACAGCGTTGGCGTTCCTGGCCGGTTCGAATATATGCAGTGCGACAGCGGCGACGATTGCCGACGCACTAAACAGAAGTGCGGCAGCAAGGCTACGCCCCATCATCGCTGCCATCACTCCCAGCCAGGCAGTTCCAGTGGCTGCGATCAAGCGCCTTCCATCTGGCTGCCGGAAACCGGCGAAAAGAGGAAGCCAGCGAGCGTTGAAACCCCATACGGTAGGGACGAGGAATGCCCACACAGGCACGGCGAGAAGCCGCTGATCTATCCACGCCGCGATTGCCGGACTATCTCCGGCCCAGGCAACGTAGAACGCCAGGATCGTGTTCAGGATAAGTGCGAAAAGAAAGCCGACCGTTGAACTAACGACCAGCAACATCCAGGGTTCGCGGGTCTTTCGCGGAGTGCCCGGATCCGGTTTGTGGCGCGACACGGTAATGAAGAATGTCAAAAACCCGGCAAGCTCCAGGATCGTCGAGAGCGGCACGACGATTCTCCACTCCCAGCGGGTCACATTGGCGAGCCAGCGCAGCAGCACGCCGCTGGTCCACAGAACGTAAGCTATCCACGCCCGGCGCACAGCGTAGGCAGGTAATTTCCCCATTTTCGACAACGAAAAGAACCCGATACCGATGATGAAAGTGCCGATCCATCCATAAATCTGCGCGTGCCCATGCGCCTGCAACCATGCGGCGGACAGCACTTCCAATTGATGCCTATTGGAAATCGAGACAAGATTCCAAACTCCCAGGAAGGTTCCGGGCAGAAGCATGAAGAGAAGCCCGGTGACGACGAAAGCGAGCACGGCCGCTTTCAAAGGCGATTCTTTGTGATTCACTGCGTTTCCTCTGATCCGAGAGTAAGGGCGGGAGCCCGTGTACGCAGTGACTGAAGTCACTCAGGGGTGGCCAAATTCGTCGGCGTGTGGGCGGAAATAAATTGAGTCGGGCAGATGTGTATGCCAGTGATCGCTCGCAACACCGAAAATGTAGCTGCCTAAGAAGAGTCCGGTAATGCCCGCGGCGACCAGCCACGCGGGCACATGTCTGCCCCTTGGAGCCGCGAGAAGCAAAGCTCCTTCAGCCGGACAGGAAGCGACACACTGCATGCAGGTGGTGCATTCCAGGGAGCTAATACTGACAAGCCGATCGACCGCGATTGCGGAGGGGCAGGCCTTTGCGCATTTTGCGCAATCGATACAGATGTCCGGGTTGCGGCGAATGCGCAGGGGGCTCAGCATCGAAACCAAACCCATCAACGCTCCGTAGGGACACAAATAACGGCACCAAAGGTTTTGAACCAGAACCGAGCCTGCCACAAGTACGAGCATCACAATCATGCCGGACGTCTCAAGTTCACGGAAGAAATTCAGCATCTTCACGTCATCGACGATGCCGTACGGAGTTTCCAGAAACTGCCGGATCGCGACAACCGGCATTGACACCACGGCATACACGAACAGCGCCAGCAAGAGGTACTTCAAGCCTCGCAGCAGAATATCAAGCAGGCGTGGCAGATGAAAATTGCGCCGAAATAACTTGCGTCCGAGGCGAGCCAAATATTCGGACACGGTTCCGACAGGACAAAGCCAAGAGCAGAAGCTCTTCCGAAAAAGCCAGGACGCGGCGAGAAAGGCGAGAAGAAGTATCGTGCCGGCAGGATGAACCTGGGGGAACTGCCCGGTAAAAAGCAGAGCCTTCAGATTCATCAACGAGGCGATCGGAAGCCAACCTTCGACCCCCGGGGGCCTCGACGTATGAAAAGATGTGCCGTCGGTCTCGTAATAACGAACGAAGAGATAAAACTGAATTCCGATCCAGAGGTTCAGAAGCAGGAAGATTGATTGAACCGAGCGCCGTATGAGTTGTGAGTAGTCGCGGCCTGAGCGTTTGTGGAGCTTCTTGCGAGGCGCAGTGATAACAATCGGCTTGGCTACCACGAGTGCACCCCTCTTTCAATGTGCCCCTTCCATCTCGACCGCCCGTGGAAAGAGAACGTTGTTTTCCAGATGGACGTGATGATGAAGATCGCGTTCGAACTCCTGCAGCCCGCGATACAAGCCAAGATATGTCGGGCAGGCGCCGGCAGGCGCTTTGTATTCATTCGAGAGATTTCGAATCTGAGCAAGGAGCGCGCCCGCATCGTCGTGTTCCGCGACCATGTTGGCGATGGGACGCTTCACAGTTCCGAAGAATGCCGGAGGCACGGCTACGCCGGAGAGCACAGCGTCCTCCATGCGCTCGACATAAGGAAAGAGAACCTGCTCTTCCTTGAGCATGTGCGTCGAGAGTTCCTCGCTGATTGCCACAAACAGCTCTTGAATGTGAGCCAGCTCAGGATGAGACAGGCCATGTTTGGCAACGACTTTTGTCAGCATCGCCTCAATTCGAGACGTTTCACGCCGCACATACGCATGGTGCGTCTGGATAATATAGTGTGTGAGATCGGCCAGCTTTCTTCGGCTCCATTCTCCCGAGTCGCGGGGCTGCGCATCGAGGTGGGCGTCTTCAAGGAGCTTTATAACGCGGTCGAAATCGACATTGGCGCGCGAACACGCATCGCTCAACGGCCTTTTGCCACCGCAGCAGTAATCGATGCCGAGGGATTCGAAAACCCGGATACTTGAGGGGTCTTCGAGGGCGATTTCACGAACGGTCTTTTCAGTGGTTGTTTGCATTGTGCTCGTCTCTGGTTTGAGAGTACGGCGAGCACGAACCAGACGCAGTGACTAAAGTCACCCGCGTGGAAGAAACTTTCAAACCACCGATGCCAGGTCTGCCTCCAGGCCTTCTTTGTCGAGGATTGTTATTTCGCGGCCATTCATTTCGATAAAGCTCTGCGCCTGGAGACGAGCGAGGTTGCGCGAGATCAGCTCCCGAACCGTGCCAATCTGCGCCGCCAGTTCCTGATGGCTCGTATTCAGGGAGATCGCAATACCTCGCTCGGTCGCACGTCCTTCGGCGACTGCCTGGCGCAGCAGCCAGGAAATCAGGCGGTGCCGAACGGTAGTGAAAGAGAGTTCCTCAATAATTCCCACCAAACGGCGGAGCCTGGTTCCCACCACCTGCAGCATCTTTAATGACACCTCAGGCTTCTCGAGGCAGATCGCGCGAAGGTCGGACCGTGAGATGAACAGGACCTCTGTTTTTTCTATGGCCGAACCTGACGCGGGATAATTGCCGCCATCAAAGACCGGAATTTCTGCGACGGAGGCTCCTGGCCCCTCAATCGTCAACACGTGTTCGCGCCCGTTCAAAGCGGTTTTGAAGATCCTGACGTGGCCCAATACCACGATGTATAAACCTTTGCAGGGCTCACCCTCTGAAAACAGCATTTCTCCGGGAACGTAGGGACGTATTCCGCAGCGCTCCGCGAGGAAGGTTACTTCGGAATCATCAAGTGCCGCGAAGAGCGGCGTCGCCTTCAGGATCTGCTTAGGAGATGTTTGGACCGCCACGGATCAATTCTCTCTCAACGGAATCACAGAAGTCACTTCCAACGCCGGAGAATGCCGACTGCCCATATGCGGGAGCGCGTCCGCGATCGATCGTCTGATTGGAGCGGCGGGAAGCCAGCGAAACAGCGCGAGTGAGAAGGCCAGTTCCTGCCGCGCCAACCAAGGCGTCCTCCCAATCAAACGGCAGAAGTCCAGAAAGAAAATATCGACGTGCAGCAAATGCATAGTGCAGGAAATTGCACTATAGGTAGATCGTTCTGCTCGACACCTGCCAGGGCGAGGTGATCAGGCGGGTGGGGACAAGAAGCGAAGCACTTCCGTTAAAGAGCATAGTGCAATTTCCTGCACTATCCTGAGCGCATGACCTCGGGCCGGCCAACGAAACGGCGCCCGAAGCAGCCGCCATCATAAAAGTCATCTTGGAAATTCCGAGGCCTCACCGGCATTGGTGATCCACGCGCTGCCGATCCGAACATTTGAACCTGAGCGGCGGCGCTCCAAAGTGCGATCATTAAGGCTTCCATTGATCTTTGTGTCCGGCGCGGGCATGCTGTCAGAAGGCAGGCCACAGCCATTTAATTTGCCCGAGGGGCTGACGGGGGGCGCGATAAGCGTCTCCGACATTCTTCTGGGCGTTGGTCTCACGATTCTAGGATTCCGGAGACTGCGAGTCCACGAGTAACGTTGCCACTGCTGCCGCCGACCGAAAGCAACTGCATCAGGAGGTTCCCTCCTTCGAGAAAAGCCTGAAGGAATCTCTCGAATGATGAGGATTACTATGACCTTCGCAACCCACCATTGCAATTTGTCGCGCAAGATTTCGCTGGGTCCCAAGCGGGATTCCAATTGCGATTCACAGCGACAACGATGGGCGTGAATCAGATTTGGAATCCGTGCCGGGGAGCCAATTGTTTTCGTTCGAAATCTCCGCTATCCGGGTGAAGCGGGAATTGATCATACCGGCGACGCACGGCGAAACTCCAGAGCCACGTTCACTCCAATAGCGCGGACGGGCCGCCCATTCCAGCGTGCCCGATCCGCCAACAGGTGCTTCCCTTGCGAATCGGGAAGAGGTATAGTCGGCCACATGAAGCGGCTTGTGGCCCTCTGCATCGTGGGCGGATCGACGGTGTTCGCCGGCCCGATTGCGTTAGACAGCCTCGGTTTCGATGGGCTTCAGAATGGAGAGCAGGTTCTGAGTTTCTATGACGGGGGTTTCGGCGGACAGGGTTCCGGTCCCGGCCCGCTCCTCGGCGTCTCTTTCACAGCTGGTTTGGCTGCAGATTCTACAACGATTGCATTCGGACCTTCCGCTCGCCTTACCGCGCCATCCGTGGTGATGAACCTGGACGATCCATGGGACGGCCTGATCTCTTTCTATTTCGTCGGTACTGGTGCTGTCTCGTTCTACTCCGGACCGGGCGCCAGCGGGACTCTGGTTGCATCCTATGTGCTGTCGTTCCCCCCGTTGTCGTTCACCCCGTCTTCTCCTTTCGGTGCAGTGCCTGGAACGTTCCAGTCAGCGGTATTCAATGGCGGTACGGGCCTGCAATTGGACAGCATCACCTTTGGCGCTTCAGTCGTACCAGAGCCCTCCGGTCTGACGCTTCTGTCGTTGGGGATCGTGTCAGTTGCAGGAATGCGCCGCTTGTGTTGTCGGCGTCAGCGCAGAGTTGCCCTCAATGATTGTGTGACCGGCATTTCGTCGGGGTGTCGCCGGACATCGGGAAGCGATTCCAGTCCGCCCACAGCGCGACCGATCACTTGGCCGTAGTCGCACATTTTTTAACGCGCGTTCTTTCGAACACTGTCGTCGATGTCCGTGCAAGCGATGAGGCTCGTCGCGCCAAGGCGGCGGTGAAGCGCGATCCCACAGATGCGGATATCCGTAGGTCATAAAAGAGGTCCATAAAAGCGGAACGAGGAACGCGGCCGGTTGCAGGTTCGTATCGAACAAGGAAAACGGTCAGCCGCGATTCACAGACCGCGACTTCTCGGAAGTGATCTCCCACAACGCCGTTTCAGGACCGTGAGTGGTCTTTGATGGCTACGTTCCATCCCGTGGCTTTGTTAATGTTAACCGCTCGCTGCCGCGTGGTTACTTCGCGGCGACGGAGGGCAGAATGTAGGGCTCGAGTAGTGCGAAGTCCTCCGGATACTCCGGCTGCTTCCAATCCGAAGTACATAAAGCCACCAAGTCGGAATCCGGCACTACGAACGAGTACTGACCTCCGTATCCCGCTGCATAGAATGCGTCTTGGTCGCCAATATCCGTTATCCACCACATGTAGCCGTAAACGTACCCGGTTGCCGAAGTTGAGGGTGGATCGCTGATTCGTCATTTGGGTTGGCACGAAGACGCGTCCAGCTCGCCTAAAACGAGAAAAGCGGACATCGAGGACCATCCGCGGACATAGGGCCACGACGAAGGGAACGTGGCGGTCATCGACCGCTGACGAACGTAACGGCGCTACCCTGTCATTGCAAAAGTGGGGCGGTCCTGCGAATCGTAATTATCGGCGGAAGCGGACATGGAAGAGCACGTCGAAATACGTTTGCACAATCGACCGGTCGGCTGCAGCGGCATCCTCGGCGGCAGTGACGACGCTGTTGAAGGTCATGACTGACGTGCAATTCGAAACGATTAGTGTTTTCCGGTATCCGAAACCACGTCCCTGCTGCCGCTTCCGCAAGGCAGCGCCGGATTAAACAAGCAGAGATTCTCAGACTTCCACCTCATAGCAGCGGTAATTCGCGTGCGCCCGCTCGGATGATCAAAGAAGAGCACTTCTTCGAGTGGACCCGGGTTAAGTTTCCGATATTCGCCCAAGAGCAAGTCCACTTCGGCTTCCCCATCGGGCTGCCGTGATGCGTTCAGCCCGAAAATGTCCGCCTCATATTCTTGAGCGCGCGTGAACGAATTTTGAATGGGCGTTAGCAAGAAACCGAGGGTGGTCAGAATCAGGATCGCCACCGGAACCACGGCCAGGTCGGTCGCGTTACGCAGCCGCCACCGTCCGCCAAATCGGTCTACCAACTTGTCCAGGCCCCAGCGGAGCAAACCGAACATCAAAACGATCACGATAGCCGCAAACATTAGGCCGTTGTAGATATGGTGCATGACGTAGTGGCCCATCTCATGTCCCATGACCGCCATGATTGCTTCTGGCGAACAACGCGCCAGCAGGTTGTCGTTCAACGTGATGCGATCGGTTCCAAAGAGTCCGCTGACGTTGGCGCTCACTCGCTTGCTCTGCCGGGAAGCATCCACCTCGTACACGTCATGCGCCGGAATCCCATTTGCCCGCGCCATACTCAGAATTTGGTCCTTGATGACTTGGTTTTCCAGAGGCTTGTATTTGTTGAACAGCGGGGCTATGAATACCGGCCCGATCACTGCGCCAATTGTGACGAATAGTAAGGCGATGATCGCTCCCCACACCGGCCAGGTACGTGGCAGCTTCTTCACAATCGCGATCAAAACAGAAAACGCCAAACCACCCAGGACGAGCGTGAGCCCGAGCCCAATCATCTGTTCTGATAGCCAGGCGCCGAACGTCTGGTTCGACAAGCCATAGGTGCGTTCGCGAACCCAGCCCTCGTAAACTGTCAGCGGGAAGATGAGGATGCTCGCCGCCAGAACCAATTCGATGAAATAGATCCAGTACTGAAGGAATTTGAGCCGCGTGATACGCTCAGCGAAGTCTCGCATCCATGCCGATGCGTTGGTCTCTAGCAAAAGCAGCATCACGGCGACTGTCGCCAGAAAATCCCAAAGAATCAGCCAGTAACCGCCTTCGAAGTAGGAATCTGAATTCTTTCTCGCAGGGCCAGAGACTTTAGACAGCCATGCATCAGTTGCGGCGACTACATCAAAGTGGCTCGAGGCCTCCGCGCCGGCCGGAATTGCGGGCGCAACCGGAGCGGCTGTCGCAAGAGCGGCGCCGCAAAGCGCCAGTCCACAGACCAAGAGCTTCACCATCCAGGTGCGTGTCATTTTGTTCCTCCTTGCCAGAGTCGAGTTTATTTATCTCCACGATTGCATGAAATCTTTCGTATTGGGCCTATTATTGTACTCGGACGTTAACCGGGAGGCAGAGAGTTTTCACTGTGCAACCGAGTGCCTCGGCAGGTGGCGATCTGAAAAATGATCCAAGGGTTAACATCGACTGGCGTCCAGAAATGCTTCTCCGGGAAGGTTCGCCTTCCATTCGGAGCTTTAGGTCAGGCCGGAGTTTGCGTTGAGCAGCAGCGATACGGGCTCGAGCGTCAGCACTGAGACCTCGTCTTTTTCTGGGCACAACTTCCGGAACGGATGTCTCAGAGACTACCGCCGCCGAATGAGAAGATCGCGCCCCGGGACGAGTTTCATCGCTATCATTTTTCGCGCGCAACGTGCTCCCCGATGGTTCCTGACGTTTCTGATGCCGATCGTGTTGGGACGGGACGCTCTTAAGCAAAAGCTGGCGCTTCGTTCGGAACAGACTAACGTGTTTCCGAAAGATCCTTCTGAGCGGGATCTCCGGTCAGGTGGTGTTTCTGAACGGCGTTGTCGGAGAAGGGGATCGCCACGTGGATCTTCGTTGGCGAGAGCATACCCACCGCAAGAGGCCGATCCCGGCCAGAACCATCGCGATCAGAGCGAAGGTCGAAACCTCAGGTCCCTCAGATCCCAGGACTCGGACAGCAGTGGCGTAGTTCGGATAATTGTACTCTCCGGATGTGTCAATAACGCCGAGGTTCACCGGACCAGCCACGTATTGAAAGATACCCGGATAGACTTCCGCGCAGTTCCCCGTGCTCTGGCACGGGCCGCCGCGGATGAGCGTGCCTACGTCCCCTACTTGCGCGCCGAAGATGGCGTAATAGGTGCCCGGGAACAGAACCAAATTCGGATCAACCGATTCGTATGCGACCGTCGACGGATCCGCCGTCTGGGCCGGCGATGTTTTCCGATTTCTCGACGAGCATTGTGCAAGAAGTAGTAGATCCTCCGTGGTCGCGCGGTGGTTACCCATTCCGCGGCCCCCGCTGTAGTTCAATGTGGCGCTCCCAGAACTCTCATTAAGAACCTTGACGATCTCTCCGAAGGGGCACGGCTCATCGGGGCGAAAACGCGAACTGGGCCTTGGAGCGGTTTATGGGCATCGAGGATCGTCTTCGTCGGTTCCGATATGTGGGCTCACGGGGATTTCATGCACGCGCTGAGTCGCTCTGCACACTTGAACGCGTGGGCCGCCATTTCCGCACCCAAAAATTCTGCTGTTTTGGACTGGCTTGTTATCAAAGCCGAATTGGCGCTGTTCCTTGCGGCAGGCTCTCCGAAGCCATTTCATTCCGTTTCGCCAGAGGGCGTTATGGTCCAACGGCGATATCGCCGACGCTTACACTTGAGTTATGCGCAGACTCTTCCTGTCGGCCCTGCTCGTCGCGTCGCTCAGTTGGGCTCAGAAAGCCGATTGGGTGAAATCGGCCGTCATTTACGAGATTTTTCCTAGAGACTTCTCGGCCACCGGGGATTTTCGCGGAGTCGAGGCGCAGCTTCCGCGGCTCAAGAAGCTCGGAGTCACGGTCCTGTGGCTCATGCCGATTCATCCGGTCGGGCAATTGAAGAAGAAGGGGACTTTAGGCAGTCCTTATGCGGTTCGCGATTACTACGCGATCACTCCCGAATACGGTACGGCTACGGATCTGAAGCACCTGGTACAAGCGGCGCATACACAAGGGTTCAAGATCATTATCGACATCGTTGCGAACCACACCGCTTGGGACAGCGTTCTGATGAAGCATACCGAATACTACAAGCATGACGCCGAGGGGCATGTCATTTCACCGGTCGCCGATTGGTCGGATGTCGCGGGGCTGGATTATAAAAGTCCCGAACTTCGGAAATACATGCTGGAGTTGTTGAAGTATTGGCTTAGAGATTTCGACCTTGATGGTTTCCGGTGCGATGTCGCCTTTATGGTGCCGGTTGATTTCTGGGACGAAGCGCGCCGTGAGCTGGAGAAGATCAAGCCGGAGATCATCATGATCGCGGAGGCGCATGAGCCTGGATTATTGGAGAAGGCCTTCGATCTCGATTATGCGTGGCCCTTTCATAGCGCGCTCACCGACGTTCTCGAGAACGGGGCGCCCGCATCGGCATTGAAGGATTCGTGGCAACAGACTCGCGAGCAGTATCCAAAGGGCGCCATGGAGATGCGCTTCTCCGATAATCACGACGAGAAGCGAGCCATCGCGCGATTCGGAGAACGCGGCGCGATAGCCGCTTCGGCTCTGGTTTTTGTTCTGGATGGCGTGCCGTTACTCTACAACGGCATGGAAGTGGGAGATACAACCGAATCGGGAGCGCCCGCTCTGTTTGAAAAACTTCCAGTATTCTGGCAAGTCGAAGAGCGTCGTCCCGAGTTCCTCAAGTTCTACACGCAGATGATCGCGCTTCGGCGGGCGCATTCCGCGTTGCAGCAGGGCGCGACGGAGTGGGTGGACAACTCGGATCCGAACCGGGTGCTGACTTTCTTCCGGCGCGGTGAGGGTGAAGAATTTCTGGTGACAGTCAACTGTTCGAACCGACCGTTTTTCGGAACCATCGAGGCGAGTGGGCAATTTGAGGATGTCACACCGCAGATGGGAAGGGCCGTTTCCGCCGCTGCCCTGCCGGTGGTGTCACTCGATGCATGGGGCTTTCGGATCTGGAAGAAACGCTAGGCTCCGGCTGGAGCTGCCACTTCATCCACTTCATTGGGATCGAGTCCAGTCCAAATTCTTCGAAGATGGGCAGCACTTCCGCGGTTTGGCCGTTCCTTCGAAGATCGCGGCAGAGATGTCAGAGACTCAAGGTCGAGCCTCCGACAGTGTCGACACCTGATGCGGTGTACGGACCCGATCAAGGTCGCGCCAAATCAACAATTAACCCGAGAGGAAAAGCTGGCATTGCGTGCGAGCACTACGACGTGCGGAAGGACGAGACCCAGACGTCCGTGTATCCGGCGAGACTCGCGCGCACATGGTTAAGGGGATGATTAAAGCGGCGACACTCGCCCGCTCTTTTTGATTCGGCACCCCCGTCAACTCAGGGAGGGCGATTGATATGGCGGCAGTCCGGCATTCGATTCCAAAAGTAGGCTACGTTACAGTGTTCTATCGAGAGGCCGGTCTCGAGGGTAATCCGGTTCTCCTGTTGTTGCACGGCTTCGCAAACTCATCGCACTACTTTCGGCACCTGATGCCGTTGCTCGCGAACCGCTCTCATCTGATTGCTCCCGACCTGCCTTCATTTGGCTTTACCAAGGTGGATGGAGAAAGTTATCGGTTGTGCGTAGCCAAAACTCGAAGTTGAAGAGAAGCTCGGTTGCACGTGGGCGATCTTTGTAGTTCGCCGCTCCAACAGGTGATAGGAAGCGTAGCGCATCGGCGCCGAAGCGAAAGACTGCGTCCTAACGAACGGAAATTAAGTGGGATTCTCTAGCGAGGATTTCTGATCACGTATGGTTGGCGGCATTCACACCACAACATCCGGAGGAAAACGGTGACAGTCGACGATGTTAGCCACTACGCTGCTGCGCGCCAGCCGTATCGATGGCAAAGACCGCCGAGTCGATCACTGGAGATCGCCGTCGCGGATGGTGACGGCTTCAGTTCTACCGGGCGACGAGTTGGCGTGTCCTTCTCAAGGGAATCGTGAATCCTATCGTCGTGGTAGTAATTCACGTAATCTAGAAGGAGCCTCCTTAGGTGTTGCTCGTTCACCGCGATGACGTGGTCGAGAAGCTCTCGTCGGCAACTTCCTATCCAGCGTTCGGCGATACCGTTTTGCCACGGTGCATGAACGCTCGTGCGCTTCGGTCGAAGTCCGGTTGCTTTAAGGAATTCAATCACACTGGCGTTGAATTTCGAGTCGTGGTCGAAGACCACATACCGATATCGAGCGGCCTCAGGAAAGGCTTCGCGTAGTTGCTGCGTCACCCACTCGGACGTAGGATGACGAGTCACGTTGAAGTGCAAGATTCTGCGGCGCTCGTGTTCAATAACGAAGAAGCAATACAGAAGCTTGAATGTCAGCGTCGGCACTGTGAAGAAATCGAACGCGACGATTGCCTCACGATGATTGGCGAGGAAAGCGAGCCAGCGCTTGCCTGGATCGGCGCGACGTCGAAGGCGCTGAAGATATCGGGCGACAGTGCGTTCGGAAACTTCAAATCCAAGCTTCAAGAGTTCTCCGTGGATCTTCGGCGCTCCCCAGCCAGAGTTCTCAGCCGCCATCCTGACGATGAGAGTACGAATTTCGCCACTGACCTTTGGTCGACCGCCGCGCGGCCTGGATCGCCAGCGCCAGTAGAGACGAAAACCTGCCCGGTTCCATCCAACCACCGTTTTGGGCTTCACAATGACCAGAACATATGACTATCTGGCCCAGACCAGCCGAAGAGTGGTCCAGAATAAGCGGTCGAGACGGTTCAATGAGGGCCGTGGTCGTTTTCGTTAAAGTACGGCGACCTGTTGGCGCAGGGCAAGGACTTCAAGCGAGACATCGACCCGACTTCGGAAAAAGACGCTGATGGCGACGAGAGAAGCAGTTATCAAATCAAGCACGAAACGACCGTTGTAACGCCACGCAACCCGACGTATCAATTCTTATCCAACATTCTCAAGCTATTGATCTTACAGACTCAGACACTTTTGACTACGAACACCGTTGGCGACACGGAAGAAGAGACTCGCCGCAACTTTCAAGCGGCTCTGGCTGAACACTTCGAGGTCATGCGGACAGTGGGTGAGCCCACTCCTGAGCCTCACACCTCCGTCGATTACGTAGAGGTGGTCAGCCTAGCCTTCAACGCCGGGCACACCGGCCGCGCGTACAACTAAGCCAAGGCCAGCGGCACCGCCTCTTCCCAGCGTCCCTGCGCCTTCAAAATCAGCTCGATCACTTCGCGCGCGGCGCCGCGGCCAGCCGGCCGCTTCGTTATGTAGTGGCAGACCGCTCTCAACTCATCCGCACCATCGGCTACGGAAATCGCCAGACCAGCGCGTTGCGCGAGCGGTATATCCGGCAAATCGTCACCCATGTAAGCCACTTCTTCCTCGCTGACGCCGGCCTTCTCGACACATTCCTGGAATGCCTGTGTCTTTCTCGCTTGTCCCAGGTACACGAACGTAACCTTTAGCTCTTTGGCGCGCTGCGCGACCGCGGGTGAGCGGCGGCCCGTAATGAAACCCGTTTTGATGCCCATCGTATTCGCGAGTGAAAGACCCTGTCCATCCTTGGCGTTGAACACTTTCATCTCCGAGACACTCGCGGCACTCAATTCGCCCGCCGCTATACTGGACAGCAGGCATACGCCGCCATCTGTTAGAGTGCCGTCGACGTCCATCAGGAAAAGCTTGATTTTTCGAGCGCGGGCAAGCACCTCGGGCGAAGCGAGACTGGCTAGTGAAATGTCGGACATGAGCTAATGTTAGCTCGGCCGAGTGGCCATAACTTTTATGCAGTGCCAGACGAAGAAGAGATTGTCAGGAAGAAACGGCATGAAACGAATCGCAGCTTATTCAGCAACTATTTTGTTCGGGTTCGGCCTGATGGCAGCGCCGAAAACGCCGGGCGCGGATAAGGTTCCGGTATTGCTCGAACTGTTTACTTCGGAAGGTTGTTCGAGTTGCCCGCCCGCGGACAGACTTCTGGAAACGCTGGACCGCTCGCAGCCCATAACTGGCGCGAACCTGATTGTACTCAGCGAGCACGTCGACTACTGGAATCACGACGGATGGTCGGACCCGTGGTCGTCGGCGACCAACACCGCGCGCCAGCGGGAATACCAGAGACACTTCAAGCTCGACGGCAGCTATACTCCACAACTCGTGGTAGACGGAGAGTCGGAGTTGGTCGGGAGCGATGCTAAGGGAGCGCGCAATGCCGTCACCAAGGCAATCCGCGATCCGAAACTCCCCATTTCCATCTCGAGTCCGGAACGTGAGAACGACCATGTGAAGGTCCACCTGCAGATACCGTCTTCGGAACAGGGCTCAGGTGACGACACCGTCTATGTCGCGCTTGCCGATGAACAAGACCAGTCTCATGTCTCGGGTGGTGAGAACGGCGGACGCACTCTTAACCATGTGGCTGTTGTGCGCGCGTTCAGCGCTGTCGGCACGCTTTCGAAGGGCCAACAATTCACCAAAGATATAACCATCCCTCTGAAGCCGGAAATGAGGGCCGGCGGACTCCGGGTTGTTGCGTTCGTCCAGGACAAAGCGACGTTTCGCGTCATCGGCGTTGCGCAGCAGCGCGTGTCGGCTACTGGCTCGGCAGCGAGTACTCAGAAATTTTAGCGCAATGCTTCGGAATCTGTGTCTCCATACAAGGATCCCAGAAGAAGTTGGCCCCGGTTTTTGGAAACGCGCGCATACAAGGATGAAGCCAGTTGAAAACAACTTGGCAATCCAAAACCCAAGGAGACCCACTATGCTCAGCTTGATCTTCTCGCAAGTGATGTTCGCCCTGACGCCGTTAGCAGCTGCTGCCGCCGCGCCCACCAAGCCCACGCCTCCTCCGCCGCCGCCTTGCTACTGCCAGACCATGCCAATGAAGGACTGGGGCAAGTAAAATCCGTTGCGACTGGCGTCACAGCGCGGTCCATCTCCAAAAGCAGTGGTCTGCTATGATCCACGGGTTAACGGTAGACAGTCTACGGGAGCGATTTGTAAAAAACATCAGAATATGGGCGTCTTTGAATTCCTGCGAACCTTCCTGGAGAAGAACATGCATTTCTGCACGCCAGTCGCTGTTAACCCATGGATCGTTTTTCACATCGCCACCTGGGGAGGCACTCGGTTGGGAAATGAAAACTCTCTGGCCATCCGGTTAACGTCCGAGCGCGAAAACAAGCCCAAAACGAACGATTTTAGTGAACGGTGGAGATGCAGCCATGCTTTATCAGCGTTGTGCAGCAAACCGGCAGTGTCGGGTCGGTCTCAAATTCAGCATGTCGCGATCCATGGGTTAACGGTCTGCTGCGGTTCAGGAATTCCCACATTGGGTGGCAGCGATTCAAACTCCGTGATCAGGCCGCGGATGCTGCGCAGGCTCTCGGCTTCCTGCCGGTCCACGGTGACGAAGTAGGCGAAGGTGCAGATCGGCTGGCCCTCAGCGCTTCCTGTGACCCCTTCTCAATGATCGTGACCGCCGTGTCCCACGCGTTCTTCGCCAGGGCTCGTGTTGTTTTCCGCGCACACCGAGATGGCGGGCGGCTTCGGTTTCGGTGCGGCAGCTCCGCAGGGAGACCATACCAGGCAACGGCCGTGAATCTGAACACGTCAGACATTCTGGTTCAAGTGAGCGGTCTCGGGCGGTGATCCCTGGACTCCGTCAAGGTAAATTGATATGCTCAACGGAACTGCAGCAGGCAGGACGGAAACCTTCCTGCTGTAACGACGAGTGCGCCATCCCACTAGACTCCGGGACCCCTGTGGTGCGCAAAAACTTCACGCCGCCACCTTTTCGAGCCAATATTCATGGTGCAGTCCTCCCAGGATCGGCTTACTGCGGACTCGACGGCCGGCACGAAGTTTATGATGGTTCGAGTTCTCCGGGGCGTCCTCTGGAAGCGACACTGGGAATCCCGGACCAAGGCTCATGTGTGGCCGCCCGCGATTGTAGTGAGGTACCCAGGTGTTCAGAACAAGTTTCAGATGGCGCTCATTCAACGGAATCAGGAAATCTAAACACTCCCTCCGGATGGTCCCGATAAGACGTTCGCACAGAGCGTTCGCTTTCGGCGAACGGACGGGTGTACGCAAAACCCGTACATTCATCGCCTTAACCACTCGATCAAGTTCACGAGAAAAGATGCTGTCCCGATCGTGTATCAAGTACTCATACGAATGACCGCCTGGGAGCGCTTCCCGAAACTGCTGGACGGTCCAATCTGCCGTTGGATGGCTTGTCACGTTGAAATGAAGGATCGTTCGACGGCTGTGTTCCATCACGAGAAACACATAAAGGACCCTACGATGGACTCTGATGCAGTGTACCGAGGGTGCAGTTTTGTGTTACGATCTCGATCACCGCTTAGTCGAGGTGATCAGATGAAATCAAATTTTAGCTTGACGCTCGCTCACGCCGTACTCGCTTTGGGAGCCGGTGCCGGTGTATGTTTGGCCGGCCCTATAACGTACCAAATAGCCGATGTGAGTTTTGGTATAGACGATGCGACCGTGTCCGGGATGATCGAAACGGATGGCACGATCGGGGCGCTGGTCACGGGAGATATCCTCGCCTGGAACGTGCTGGTGACTAATGGAATTGGCGGCTCGTTCGACCTCACGAGCGGAAACTCTGCTGTCACGGCCACTGGAACTGCGCTCACAGCGACCGCGACCGAACTTTTGTTTAATTTCGACACGCCGGATGATGGCGGGCTGGGTTATTTCCAGATTGTGGATTCCTCCAACGGATGGGGTTGGTTTCTGTCTGGTCCGAGCGGCTCGGCGGTGGAGGGCGTCTTGTCGGACACTTCGGCCAGCTGTTGCGATGCTGGGCTCGCTTCTCTGAACTCGCAACCGATTACGGTCGCTACGGCAACTCCCGAACCAGCCGGTTTCGTCCTTTTGGGTGCGGGCCTCGGAATGATGGATCTCTTCCGCCGCTCGCGACGGGTTCGGCAATAACCCTTGATGCGAACGAGAATACGGTGGTCGATGGCCACGCGTTCGGCCCACAGCACACGGTTCCTACCTTGGATGTTTGGCGTCGAAGCGCACGCTGGGATAAGGATGTTCGATTTGGACGAAAGGAATCTGAACAGCAAGCCGCTCCAGAAAGCGCTCCCAGGTCCAACGGCCCCGTTGACTACGCCGCCGAAGCTGACGCAGCCATAACCGCAGCACATCTTTCCGAAACAGGTGGGCACATATCGCTCGGCGTAACGTCGATTTTTCGCGCACGATGTTCACATACGCATCGAGATGGGCGTTGGCAGGCATGCCATCGTCGAGCGAGACCAAGTACGACAAGCCGTCCACCGAGTCAAGCTGGCCGGCTGTCATGAGTTCGTTCGCCACAGTGACCCGATCAATCCTATTGCCGCGGCCGTGGAGATCCTGGATTTCCAACCAGTCGGCGTTCGCAGGAATTGTCCCGAACGCAAGAGGCTAGCCCAGCACCATCCCCGATTCGTCTGGAAGCGGTGAAAACCCGTGGTAGAGATCGGCCGCTCCTGTGAAATTGTCACGATCTCCCAGATGCGTCCGCGACGATGGGCGACGAATTTGTGGATTGGCCGCAGTAGAGGCTCGCGGTCGCCGGACAGTGCATAGACTTGGTCGCCCGACCGGAGGGTTCTCGATGGCGGTCGTCCCTGCCGCCGTTGCAATCATTGTTCCGGCAGCGAAGCACGTAGTCTTGGTGCTCCCGGGACGCTGGACCGCGCTGCCCATCCTTTGATAGAAATCGATTACTTGAGGCGGATCGCGAAGCCGGCTCGGACGCCTTCCTCGAATGCCGCGCCATCGACGATGCCGCGCGCCTGATCTCGCATGAAGGTCCGCTGCTGCCGTCGCCGGGAACGATCATCGGCAATTACCGCCTGATCTCGCGAATTGGGGCCGGCGGAATGGGCGTCGTGTATGAAGGAGAAGACCTGCGGTTGAACCGCCGCGTGGCAATCAAGTTCTTTCGATGCCCTTTGCCGCTGAAGGATCGGAGCGGATTCAGCGCTTCCAGCGTGAGGCGCGCGCCGCTTCTCTACTCAGTCATCCACACATCGTCTCTATCTTCGACGCCGCTGACACCGAGTACGAAATCCTCAACAATCTCTTCAGCGCCGTCGATTCCTTTTATGGCAATCCGGCTTTTCGTCAGCCGTCCTCCCTTGATGAGGAGCAACTGCTTGCGGAGGCTCAGAAAGCGTTAGGGTCACTCACGTCTCTGATATTCCAGGATCGAGGATTCCAATTCCCTTGCGCATGCACCGAACTAACGGGGAGTTGTTTCGATGTCGCCTTCGAATTTCGCCCCGTTCTTCCGGTCAAGCGCCCGCTGCATCAGCTCCTCAGCGTTCTTGCGGTACTGGCTGTCTTCCGCCCATTGCTCGATAACCGACCGCACCCATTTGAATATCTCTCCGTCCGGGTCGCGCTCCAGGATTCGCGCGTTCATGACGACGCTGAAGAGCTCATCCATCGATTTGTTCTCGGTTGCGATGGCCGCCGAGCAGTCCTTAGCTGAAGACTTGTAGTTCGGTCCAAAGAACGATAGCATCGTGTCGTCATATGACGAATCAATGTGGTTGCGGCGGTAGCAATGAGAACTGCACGTTCTGCTTCGGATCTGGCTATCGGCCTGATACTGGAGACGCGCCCGATGGGAGTAAGAGCTCTTCTGTTTCAACCCTCTCGTCCGGCTTCAAGAAAAAAGGGAGCGAGGAACCACTAATAACAGGCTCTAGTTCGAAGGCCGCCCGTTCTGCGTCCAGGGCAACCCACTCCACGTCTGGTAACCGGACTTCGAGCGCATGCACTCGGCAGCAAGTCAATTGTCCGGGTTGTGGCGTGCCCGTTCGAGAAGACCTGGTCTCATGCCATCTGCGACTACGCTGCCCACGCAGGGCCGATCCAAATTTGCGGAACTATCAGCCGCCTCTCCAACAACCGCCAAGGTCCAAGGCGACGTCGCACAGTACTGCCAAGAAGTCTTCCCGAGCAGTTTCCAGAAAGCGCCCGAAGCAGCCGCCAAAAGCTCCGCCTGCCTCGATGAAAATATCGCGATCGACTCTCCCAGTGGAAAGCACTCCCGAACTTGATCAATTGGAAGAGGTCGATGCCACGTTGACAGAAATCGATAATCACCGGGAGGAACGTCGGCTCGACGGGTCTCGCGATTATTGGCGGTTGAGAGAGGACGGGCGTTTCGGTTCCCATCCGTCATTTGACGATTGCGATGATGAGTCTACGCCATGAACTGGGCGATAAACCTCCATTGCTGGACATTTATTCTGGATGATCAGGGCTGACTTTCGTGCCATCCGTGGCGTCGTGAATACACCACGAGAATTAACGAAAACACAAATCCGTAGCGGAATTGAACAAGAGGCTCTGACGCGAGGGTGCGCTGGCCCCCGAGACCTATTTTGGGTCGGATGTTGGTCACCTCAATCCGGAGGAAGTTGGAACGTGAGCGCGTTTCAACACGAGCAGGCAGCAGACGCTTACGCCATCGGCGTGTCGGATGGGCACGATCTAGCAGCATTCGTCGTTTGTGCACAGGCTCAGCGAGAGATGAAAACCGTCGTCGGCGGAAACATCGTCGATGCGGCACCGTTCGTCCGGGACCCGCTTGGGAACGAGATAAGCCCGCAAAATCCTCGGTAGAGTCCGCGAGCTGCCCCTGATTACGTATAGCATAAATGGGCTATAAGCCAAATCAAATCTATGGCTACTGGATTCACATTCCTCTTAAATACGAGGCGAAATAGAGTATGATTCTATTTCCATGCGACTGATCATAGCCACGCTGCTATCTACACTCGGGCTCGTCGAAGCACAGACTGAGCCGTGTTCACTGAAAGTGAACGCGCAACTCGTTGACAAGAATCTAAACTTAAAACCTGTACCGAAACTGAAGCTCTCGATAAGAGAAGTCACGGCGACGCGGTCCGTGCAGGCCAGTACGGGATTTGATGGCACGACGGAACTGAATCTCGCCTGCGGGACGTACCTCGTCAGGTCTGACGCACCACTGGAATTTGAAGGGAAACAGTTCAAGTGGGACCTGAAAATCACCCTGACATCCGGCACTCCCGCGAAACTCGAACTCAGTAACGACAACGCGGATTCTCAGATCGTGCCCGCCGCTGAAGCTCCCGGAAGAACGCAGGACAGTCTTGCCCCCCTGTTCCGGAAATACCAGGACAGCGTGGTCACGGTTTGGAGTGAATTCGGTCACGGCACGGGATTCCTCGTTGATGAACGCGGCCTCGTCGTGACCAACCAGCACGTCGTGGGGCCATCGGAATATATCGCCGTGCAGATCGATGACGATCACAAAGTTGCCGCCGTACTGCTTGCTGCTGATCCAGAAAAGGACGTGGCAGTACTGTTGGTGAACAAAGCAGGTCTCCCTGGCGCGATCGTCGCTCCGCTCGCGCACGCTTCGCTGGGACAACCGCTCGCGATTGAAGGCGAGCGCGTGTTCACGATTGGTAGTCCGCTAAGTCTCCGGAAAATCCTCACCGTCGGAATCGTCAGCAAGCTTGAAGAGCGGGCGATCATCTCTGACATCAACATCAATCCGGGAAACTCGGGAGGACCGCTGTTCAACTCCGTGGGCAACGTTATTGGGATCACAACGTTTGCCGATAGAAGTGAACGAACCGGACCGGGCATCTCTGGCATCGTTCGTGTCGAACAACTGGAGGAGACCTTGGCGAAGGCTGTGAGGAAGCTCGCCAGTGTCAGCCCACCATCGGCGAGATCCCTGCCGGTTGAGCCGAAGACCGTCTATCCGCTCGACTCGATCAAGGCGGCTGCTGGTATGGAGAAGTTCGATGCGCGACCGTACATATTCTCCGAGGGTGATTACGACATCGCGATCATGACGCCAGTGTTGAAGTACCACCTCATGGAGCGGAGCGACGTCGCGGCGGCGAAGGAGAAGTCCAAGCGTACCCGGAAATCGAGCGTCGCGGTACAACAGACGTTCCAGCCCTTGGACGAACTGCGGAGTTGGCAGGAGTATGTAGGAGAATACCAGCCCGTTACCCAGATCCGAGCCACACCGAAACTTCGTGAAACGCTCGGGTCTGCGTTTGCGCGTGGTCTTACGGCCCGCAACGGCGTATCTACGATGCCCGCCAAGATGCGGTTTAAGACCGACTTTTATCGAATGCGGCTGATGTGTGGTGATCACGAAGTTGAGCCGATACAGCCCGGAAAGGTTGCCAAGGTCCTAGATGTTCACAACTACTTCGTGAACGCGACCGATGCGTCATATGAGGGACTGTATACCTATCCCTCGGATGCCATCTCCCCGTCCTGCGGAACAGTGTCGCTCGAACTGTATTCAGAGAAGAACCCGGAGTCTGCAAAGGTGCGGGTTCTCGACAAGAAGATCGTAGAACGGGTCTCGACGGACTATGAACCATACCGAAAAACCATTCCTGTCCATAACTGATCGAGGTATGCCTGATGACCTTCGAACAGTTTGAGAAAGCGAGACCCGAAGATCTAAAAGCGCAAGCCAAGGAATGTTTCGACCTCATAAACAGCCCACAGATTCCCAACGAGTTTCAAGTAGCCAAGCTTCTCGAAGCCCAGTTCTACATGCAGGAGTTGGATCGCCGTCATGGAAGCTGGGTAGCGACGCGGGACCTGATCTTAGAGATTGTCGTCATCGTGTTGATAGGTGCCGAAATAGTGCTGGCTGTGAAGCAGGGCGTGGACGAAGGCGTAATGATGGACAAACAGAACGCTATACTGTCCAAGCTCAATGACAGTTCATCGGCGACCGCAACGAGCATGAGGCTTCTTGCAGGTATGACGAAGGCGATGAGCGACGACATCAGAACAACATCGAGAACGCTCGGCGCGCGATCGGGAGAACCACGCTCCGCCCGAACGCGGTGGAAAACATCCCGAATCTCGGGTCCAAGACTGAGGAACCCGTCCAGCGAGCCAGGCTTCGTCAGGTACGCATCCGCCGCGGTCGTGTCATCGCCCCCTACTCCCTTTGGGAAAGAGCTTAGGATGATGACCGGAATGCGTGCGAGTTGCGGATGCTGTCGGATAAAGGCCAACACCTCCTTTCCGGTCCGACCAACGTTCTGCTTTAAGCAAAGGCGGCGAGAATATCGAATCTTCGAAGAATGTTTCGCAGGAGCGAACCTACCGCATTCCCAAGTAATCACTTCTGTACTCGCTTCCGGCCGCCCTGGGTTCATGCTCAAGGCGGCCGAAGTACTCCGTTCTGAGCGACTTGCGCGGCACCTACTCCGCCCTCCGAAACCAGCCAACGTGCAAACCTTCTCCCGTTCCTCCCATCCAGGCGACTGGCAATAGGCTGCCGGGAGGAGAGCCATCAGCGGCTGAACTTGCGCTAAATTGTCCGTGCCCAGAGTGTGAGTAGCCGTGAATCGTGGTTCGAATGTGGTGCGGGGACCCGGCGAACGATGTCCCGGAGGAGCGTGAGGCGAATCGGTGTCGCCATAGATCTCGCCGCCGGATTCCAGCACCGGGCCGTGGCTTGAAGTTCTGATACCGTGGCTAGGTGGCTGGTTAGTATGGCGCGGAGGGCGGCCCATCGTCCGCTTGCACAAAAGAGTTGCTCGCGCTATGTAGTGAGCGACGCCGCCGAAACCCGGAACGAATCCGGATCTGTACTTGGTCGAGCTTATCGGCGAGAAGCGGCAAATTTGATATCTGGCGGAGAGAGAGGGATTCGGACAGTTGATAGGTCAGTCTGACTCGCAAGTTGCAGAAACTTCGTTGCAGATATTGCCCTTTTTGCTATAGATGCCGTTGCGCATTGCACGCTATTGCACGCTGAACTTGATTCGTGTTCACGACGCAAGGTCGTCCCGAACAATGATTCATCCGAGCTATCGAGGGTCCGTTCGTACCGCGCAATCAATAGACATCGATGTTCCAAGCGCAAGGAGGGCTCCACAACCCTCCGAAGCTAACAACTCGACATGCCGGTGGTCGTTTGTGGCCACGGACGGAATCGAACCGCCGACGCCAGCCTTTTCAGGGCTGCACTCAAGCAGCCACAACCCACTGATTCCATTCGATGAGCCGACCAGAAAACGCCAGAAATATCCTTATATACTGGAACGGGTTTGGAACGGAAGAGCGCAGCCCAACTGCATCATTATATATGGCATCAAGCATATATGGCATCAAGCGGGCCGCTGGCGGCTTTCGTCCTTCATTGCGTGTCTGCGCATTGTTTTGGGACAAGCTCAACGCCCGCGATAGGTCGAGAACAGTTCGTTGCGGCCGACGGACGTGACTGGTTCACGGCGAATTCAAAGCATTGCGGGATGCCAGGGTACTCGTTGTTGGTGGTGGTCACGTAATGCAGCGCTACCTTTATTCCCAAGACGGGTTTCCCCGCCTCATTTGGGTTGCAGAGAACATCAGTGTTGAGTTGATTGGGAAAACCGACCAGTTTAAACGTGACGATGTCGCCTCCTGTCGCGCTGCCAGAAGGGATCACATCATTGAGTCCCGGATGCTTCAGAGGTGACGGCGCCGCGTGATCCGCGAGAAGCATGTGCTGGAACGGTTTCTCTGGGTCCGGCACGAGGTTCGTCCAGAACTTCACATCAAAGTGCTTGATCGCGTCACCACTCACCTGTTTCACGGGAACGTTCAAGTACACGTAATCACCCGACTCAAGATCCTGAAAAAACGTTGCCGTCTGAAACTCAAGCACCGGAGCCTGCGCCGCAAGAATCCTGGCGTTCTCGTTATCCGACTTGGCAGTATCACGGAAGAAAGCTTTTATGCCGAAAATCAGACCAACGACGGCTACAATCACCCCAACAGCAGCAACAAGCTGCCCGAAAATGCCCCACTTCGATTCTTGTTTCGGATGGTTCATGGTCGCTTTGCTCCCAACCAAGTATAGAGAAACCGAACGAACCGCGCAGGGTTCACCAGTGGTGCGCGGCACGGTGCGCTCGTGCAACACGAACGAATTCGTTTGGTAAGGTCTTGAACCACTCATGCGCCTCATCCACTGTCTGAAGATGGTGTTCCGAGATCCAGCAGTCCTGCACGTTCTTGGGGTGGGTGATCCCGTTGCGGATACGCATCGCCTCCTGAAAGCTCTCCCACTGCTGATCCTCGAAGGAAATATTGAGCGGTTCGTTGAAACCAACGCCTGCCGCGGTGTAGACCGTTCGGATTTTCTCGAAGGTGCGCAAGTACTGCGTGCGCTGCTCTATTCTGCCGTCAGGATGCGGGATGATGCGGATCTCCTGGAGTTTCGTGATGGTCGTTTCGTCGAGCGTAATTTTTTGGACGTCCACAAGATCAAGCAAAAGTCGTCGATGTTGCTCAACGAAAGCCTCCACCAGCGCGAACACTGCGCGAATGTAGAACCGGCGATTCGCCTCTTGAGCCTGAGAAGGATTTGGCGCTAACGCTCCAACACCGGGCTTGAGCAGATTGACGTCGTCGATAAGAAGGTGCGTCATGCCAATCAGTTCGTCCAGTCGATTGTAGAGGTCCATGCATCGGAGCATAGCAATGGAAGGCACTATTCCGCGAGGGCCAAAACGACCAGACCAGGGACCAGGGACCAGAGAGTCTGATCAGAATGGCACGCTATCTGGGGGTTCGTTTTCCGGCTGTTTTATTTTCCGTAGTGCGTTCCGGATGGCATCTGTTCGGCATTCGCTGACTTCGATGTCTGCGATGAAGGTTTCACGATGCTTGAGGAGGACTTCAGCGATGTGAAATCCGAGAGTTTCATCTTCGATTGTCGTGATCATCGACCGGCAGGTGGCCATTGCTGCGAAGCGGTTCATGTAGTACGCTGCGCGGATTGCGAGATCCAAAGCGTATGCGCGGTCGGCTGGTGGAATATGTTCGTGCTTGAAGATTGCCTGCATGTTGTCCGCAATCGTTTCAGCGTAGCTCCAACCGTAGTCCTTGGCTTCGACGAGGCGTTCATACACCGCGAGAAATTGCGGGAGGCTTGGCGCTAATGGTTCTTGGCCAAGCACCGAGAAAAGAGGTTTAGACATCTCCCGGCAAATTTGGAGCTGATCGGCAACTTCTAAGAGAGCCAACTGCTCGATGAACGACTTTACTTGCGGAGACTGATACCTAGAGTTGAAAGAGAGACGCTACCAAGCCTTTAGTGGTTACTCTTGTCCCCAAGAACCCCCCTCGGTTCGGAGCTAATCGCCTGCGCGATCAGAGCGACCAGAAAATGGAGCGTAATCGAGAGTCCTTGCAGCCCTCTCGGAGTTCCGATTCCGTACGTGTTTCGCAATAGCAGCCCCAGATTCATGGCCGCCACGTGGATCAGCATCCGTTTGAGAATGTTGTTGTGTTTTCGCAGGTGCGTTCGCCGCATGGCTCCCGTGCGATAACAATGTGCGAACGTCCGTTCGATCAGTTCACCACGCCTCCGCAAAAGCTGCTTGCCTTTCGGCCGCTGCAACCGTTGCCGGTTGGCGTATACCGCATCGCGTTGTTCTTCTTTCCCCACCCAATGCCGTTTCCCGGTTTGCTTCTTCTCGGAGATATAGGTGCGCACACCCAGGGCCTTCATCTCCTGCAATATCGGTCCGCTGTGGTAGCCCTTGTCGGCCACTATTTCCTCGACCCCGCCCACATGGACTTGCGGCTCTTCGGTCGGCCGCATCTCAGCCTCGCGCTCCATCAACTCAGCCACCGTCGTGCCAGCTTCCGCCAGCGTTTCCTTGATCGTCGTGGTGTCGCCCAAATCGGCTTCCTGCAGGGTCACCGCCACCACCGCGCCCGTATCCATGTCCACCGCGTGCTCGGCCTTATGTGCCAAATGCGTGCCCCCGCACTTCATCTTGGTGATGCGCGCGTCCGGGTCGTGGGGATTCACCCACTCGTCGTTCGACCCTTTCTTTTCCCGCTTCCGATCCACCCGCGCCAGATCTTCTCGCGTCGGCGTCGCGATCCCAGACTGCCGCGCCAGTCCTTTCAAGAATGCTTCGTAGCTTTCCCCGTTATCGCGCCGCACGATCGATCGCAATGCCGCATTGGCTTCCAGCGTCGTCGCGTCGATGCCGATCCGCTTCCCCTTCACCAGTCCCGCGTCGGCCAGCAGTTCCAGAATCCAATGGAACACCTGGCGATGCGTTTCCACATCGATCAACCGCCGCGTGCGCGAGATCGTCGTGTGATCCGGCGCACTCTCGTGCCGTCGAATCCCCACGAACTCCCGGATCGACAACGAGTCTCCTGCTCGCCAGGAGATCCCTCGTTCGCTATCGATCCCTTCGAAGTACCCCACCAACAGCAAACGGAAGTAGATTCCAGGAGCGAGACCAGGGCGTCCCATTGTGGCCGCATAAAAACGCTGGCATTGCCTTTCCACAAATCCGTCAAAATCGTGTCGCGCGAGAAGTTGGTTCAGACGCTCATAAAAAGGATGGCTCGTGGGCCGCGCCAATTCGCAATTCGGCACCCAAATCTCTTCCTGCTGCTCCCGCCGCCTGCCCATCGCCATATGACGATTCTACGATCAAACATTCTTCTGGAAAACTGTTTTCTGACTTTCACCCCGGACTGCTAGAGGACTGCGTCAGGAGTTCCTCGATCTCCGTGAGTGCTTGTTTCACTTTCCCGAAATTACCGGCCCGACCAAGAAGTAAGTCATATGCAGCAACGAGTGATTGTTTCAGATCGGCGAGCGTCTGATAGCGAAGGTCCTTCGATACGTGACAGCAGCGCTCAATAATATGCAGGAGCGACGGGTGCAAGCCGTCGGAAACGATGTACAGCGGATCACGTCCGCTCAGCAAAACATAGATGGTTTTGCCGATCATGAAGATGTCTCCGGCGGCGTCCGCGTGTTTAAAGCCACCGTTCAGAAACTCTGGTGGAATATAGCCGTGGGTGCCCCAGAACACCGAACTTCTGGTGAACCCAGTTCCGGAACCGATTTCTGTCGTCAGACCAAAATCGGAGACGACAATGTGGTCGCCCTTGCAGAGAAAGTTTTGTGGCTTGATGTCACGATGGAAGGTCTCCCGCGCATGGAGTTCCTGGACGCAATCAATGATTTGAAGGAAACTCTGCTCTTGCGCGTCATGCGAGGCACGGAGGGTATCCGCCTTGGCGAGCAGATCGCCATCGGGATAGTACGGCATGATGAAGTACGGCGGATCGTACAAGAGATTCTGGTCAAGAATCTGAACTACGCGTGAGTTAGCCTTGAATGTCCCAAGCAATCGGACCTCACGGCGAAAACGCTGGAGATCCTCGACGTCTGTCGACTTGCAGTACTTCAAGACGATGCGCGTTTTGGCGTTCAGTTTGACTGGTTTGACGAAGAGGATCGTGCCCATCCCACCCTTTTCGCTGCAGACGCCGATGACCTCATACTTGCCATCGATAATGTCGCCAACGTCGATAAGCGGAGGCACCGGTGACTAGCAGTGTACCAACGCAGCTTCACTCGTGGGATTCGACCCTGTTGACCTTGTGCAAAACGTGAGCTACGCCACAGCGTAACGCCCTCTCACAGTAGCCGCTTTTTCGCACGCTTCCTTCGAGCGTCGCCGGGGAACGGAACCAGTTGCGGTGGCTTGTTTCATGCTGGTTCTTCGTTGCTGGATGAACGTTCCGGTGGGTGGGTTTGTATCGTCGGTGCTGGTTGGTACTTGACGTTCATCATCCAGGTGTAGCGGCCGATGAATTTCAGAATTGGGACGTACTTGCCGTCTTGTCCTTCTGGGCAGTAGAGAACGAGTAGCAGTACGCCCTTGGGATGATCAATGTAGATGGAGTATTCGGGTCCTCTGTATCCGGTGTGAATGTGGCCGACGCGAAACAAGGTTTGCGAGGGGTCTCGATCTTCAAGGCTTTGGCGTTCGAGTTGCGGTAGGCGTTGGAAGTTGGCGTCGGGATACTGCGCGATGACTCGCTGCTCGTGCAGCTCAGCGATTGCTTCCATTGTTGGGGCGTCCTTCCACTTCAGAATGATCTTGCCGTAGATGAACGCTCGGCCGGCTAGCGCCGACGCTCGGGTGTGGCCGAGCGGGTAGGTCACGAAGTGCGGCGTGTCGGTATGGTGGGACCGCTGTTCATTATCGAGGACCCACGCGCTCGGAATCGCGACCACCGCGCCGACCTCGCCTTCGAAGGGGATCGCCCAGTTGAGACCCTGATACTCGGAGAGCTGCTCGACAGAGAGAATTCGCAGATCGATGTCGGAAGACTCGCGTTCGGCACGTTTGAGCGCTGTCTTGGTATAACCGCGCGTCGTCATGATCACACCTTTGCTCACGCGAAGATCCCGGAGCATGCCCAGGAACTGTTCCACGTCGTTCACGTTCACTCTGCGCTTGTAGCACTTACAATCCACAGCAATCGTGAGCGTGAAATCGGCGACGGTTTGCTCGATCAGGATATCGACTTGTCGAAGCGGCGCTGCTCGGGATGCTGACAGGAGTTGGCGGCGGGATGATGCGTGACATCCTCATCACAGAGGTTCCAGTGGTGCTACGCGCGGACCTTTACGCCGTTGCGGCCCTCGCCGGCGCTGCCGTCGTGGTGATCGGACAGTTGCTGAATCTTTCGGCCGCTGCCGCTATGACGGTCGGCGCCCTTCTCTGCTTTGGGCTCCGCTTTATGGCGATCCGGTATGGCTGGAGGCTTCCGGTTGCAGGCGTCGGAAGACGGCAATAGATCGAAGCAATGTGGACAGAACGCGTATTCGGCTCTGCCCGTAGCCATGCGGACGGTGGCACATAGCCTCGCCTCGATATCAGGGAAGTGGCTCGGTTGTTCGTTCGCTCCATCGAGTTGTTCCGCATCGATAAGGCCACGGGCTGAAAGTTCGGTCTGATTTAGCGCCTCCAACTTCTGGGAGGCTGCAAAAGACGGTTAACCCATGGATCATGACACGCTGAATTTGAGGGCCGTCCCGTCAGTGCCGGTTTGCTGCGCAGCGCTGATAAAGCATAGCTGCATCTCCACCGTTCAACAAATCATTCGTTTTGGGCCTATTTTCGCGATCGTGCGTTAACCAAAGGATCAGAGAGTTTTCATTGTGCAAACGAGTGCCTCCCCAGGTGGCGATGTGAAAAGCGATCCATGGGTTAACAGCGACTGGCGTGCAGAAATTCATGTTCTTACTCAAGGACATTCGCAGGAAATCGAAAATCGCGATCGCGCGCAGACCTGAACGGAAGATCGATAATCCGCAGACACATTCAGCGCATTGGAAATCGCTCGTGTTTGGATGCACAGGCGGGGTGCTGGCGGGCATCTTTGGGATGAGTGGATCTCCACCTATCGTCGGAGGCCTCGCATCGTCCAGCGACTACATTCTGGTTCTGCTTTCACCCGCTTCGGTGGAGTCCAAGTGGGTTCGACAGGAGATTGACCTCGCTTTATCTCGCGAGCTGGCCGACAGAGCGATTCGCCTGATACCAATCCTTATCGCAGACTGCGACATTCCGGAAATTCTGAGGAGTCGTCTTTACCTGGATCTGCGACAAACCGGGAAGCCGGCATGCAGCACCTAATCAGCCAGATCGCAGCAGTTTCGTCATTCAATTTTCCGATCTGACACCCTCAACGGTTCGAGAATTTGGTGGCCGACCTCCTGCCGTGCCAATTTCCTGTTAGGCGGGATCGTTAGTTCCAAGAGAATAGTACGGACGGGTTCTTTTAAGCTGGGCCTGGGTTCGACAGAATCGGGTAGAATGACCACCGCGATCGAAGCTATCCTGGAACGGATACGGGAAGATGGGAGCCTTCGTGCGCTTCCGTCCTTGACCTATGGTGACCTGGGATGTTATGTCGGTGGGGTCGCGGAGTGGTTAAGACGGCGGGGCATTGTTAAGGGAGACATCGTGGCGATCCAGGCCGCGCGAAGCGAGTGGCTTGTGCCAGCTATGCTGGGCGTCTGGCACTCGGGCGCCGGGTTTGTGATCCTAGATTCCGGACAACCGGCCGCGCGGACTGCGGCTTGTTTGCGTCTGACTCGCTGCAAAGTGGCCATCGATGCTTCGCGTCCACCCCATCGAGGCGAACTGAGAATTGGAGCACTGCCGAGTCCCGACGACCTGGCATACGTGGCGTTCACGTCGGGCTCAACCGGGACTCCACGTGGCGTGGTGGGGACTCACGGGCCGGTCGAGCACTTTCTCGATTGGCAGGCGGACCGGTTCGGGTTTCAGTCAAACGATCGGTTTGCGGTGTTGTCGGGTCTGGGTCACGATCCGTTGCTGCGCGATGTTCTGGCACCGTTGCGGGTAGGTGCGACGCTCGACGTGCCGGGCGAACACACCCTGCGCGATCCGCGGTTGCTGGTGGATTGGCTGGAAGCGCGGCGCGTCACGGTGGTGCACCTCACGCCAACGCTGGGCCATATGCTGGCGATCGGAGTCGACCTCACCTACCGCAAGTTGCACAGTCTCCGATATCTGTTCTTCGGTGGCGAAGCGTTGCCGCGCAAACTCGCCGCCGCGTGCCTCAACGCTGCCCCAAACTCGACCGTCGTCAACTTCTATGGCGCTACTGAGACTCCGCAAGCAATGGGCTACCACGTTTACGACCCAGAGAGGGAATACGAGACTCCATCGGTGCCGGTGGGCCGGGGAATCGATGAGGTGGAGTTGCTGGTGGAAGCGGGCGAGATCGTAATTCGCACGCGACACTTGTCGAAGGGTTACCTGAACGACGTTGCGGCCACGTCCGAGCGATTCGGAGATGGAGCGTATCGAACCGGCGACAGAGGTTATGTCGACCGCTTCGGCGAAGTGGTGTTCACGGGAAGACTCGATTCACAGGTGAAGATCTCGGGGCATCGGGTAGAACCTGCGGAGGTAAGCGCCGCGATGGAGCAGCACCCCGGTCTTTTAAGCGGCCTGGTAGTGCCTTCGGAGGGTGCACTGTTGGCATATTTCGTCGCGGAAAGAACCACGGAACAGGAGTTGCGCGCATGGCTGAAGAACCGCCTGCCGGCTTATATGATTCCCGCGAAATTGATCCGTCTCAGCCGTTTTCCGATGACGCGCAATGGCAAGATCGACGTTGCCGCGTTGACTTCCGAGAAAGAAAGCAGGGCCGCGCGATTCGAATCGGAGTTGGAAGGGCAGGTGGCCCGTTTGTACGCAGAGGTACTTGGACGGAAAGGCGTCAGGCGCGAAGACCACTTTTTCGAGTTGGGGGGAACATCGCTTGGGGCGGCGCGATTGATGGCCAGGCTGGAACGAACGCTCGGCGTGCGGCTTCCGATGGCGTTGCTGTTGGAGGCGGCTACTCCGGCGGCTCTGGCGGAGAAATTGTCCCGGTCGACACAGGAGAATTGGTCGCCGCTTGTGTGCTTGCGGGCCGGCGACCCGCTGCTGAGACCGTTGTTTTGCGTCCATGCGGTCGGCGGCAACGTCCTCGCTTATCGCGAACTCGCCGAGCGGCTGTACGATCGGCCTTGTTTTGCGCTGCAATCGTTTGCTCTGAGCGGACAGAACGAGCCGGACCGAACGATTGGGGCTATGGCGTCCCGGTATGTAACCGAAATCCGGAGAATCCAACCGTGCGGTCCATACCTATTGGCCGGGCATTCAGCCGGCGGACTGGTGGCGATTGAGATGGCCCGGCAGCTTCAACAGGGGGACGAACCCGTACACGCGGTTCTCCTCTTCGATACCAAAATCGCGCATGGGGAACGGCTGCCGGCTTCGTTGCTACGGAAGGTGTCGCGAAACATTGCTGAGTTCTGGCGGCTTTCGTCTCGCGCCAAGAGCGAGTTCCTATTGACGAAATGGATCAATACGCGAACCAACATCGCTTTGGCCCAAGCATGCTGGAGGGGTAATCGGACGCGCGATGCGAAGACCGCGTTCCAACTGGCCGAGCGCCAGTACGCGCCGACCGAGTATCGAGGTCGTGTGATTCTCTTCCGAACACACGAGGGAACTTCGGCGGACCCTGAGGGGATGAAGCGCGCATGGTCGCGGGTTGCGCCGGGGTTGGAACTGCGGGAGGCTTCAGGTACTCACGACAATATGCTAGCGACGCCTCACATTGAGGGGCTAGCGGATATGGTGCGGGACTGCATGGACGAGACGGTTCAGTTTGCGACATCCCAAAGCTAATTGATCGCGAAGACAACATCACTGCGCACGGCCACAGTCGCCGGAATGCAATTGGGCACTTCAGGCCATGCACGTCAAGAACTCTGGTTTCTTCGGCAGTCTGGGCCTCCCTGGCCGTTTGGACTTCCTAAGTAGTCCTGCGTGAGCACGAGTTTCCCACCGCTTTCCTTTAGTGTGCTCTGCTCTTTCAGCTGATTGCGCAACACCGTGATCGAGGCCATGCAAGACGGTACACATGAGCGAGAAGTCCCCCCGACTCGCGGACGGTGTGACGTGCCCCCATTTTCTCTACCAACCTAAACTAGAATTCCCTGGTTGATCATACTCCCTTAAAAGGACGCTATCGCCAACGATGCGAATGCCGCGCTTGTGGAAGTACCAGCAGCTCTCAAATCGTCATCGTTATTCGTACGTGAGCGGGCTAACCTTTGCTAGTGTACCCATCGGCGGTATTCTTGCGTAATGCGACCCCTTCGGTATTCCATCAACGTCACGTTGGATGGGTGCTGCGATCATTGTGAAATATTCGCGGACGAAGACTTGCATCGTCACGCGGCCGAGAACCTCGACCAGGCAGATGCACTCCTCTTTGGCCGGGTGACTTACCAAATGATGGAGGCAGCGTTCCGGCCGCCAGCGCCGACGGGAGCGAGGCCCGATTGGATGGAACCCTTCGCCCGGACGATCGATGCGGCAAAGAAGTACGTCGTGTCGAGCACCCTGGACGTGGTCGATTGGAACGCGGAGCTCGTGCGCGGGGATCTAGGGAAGGCCGTTCAGCAGCTTAAGCGGGAGTCGGGTAAGGGACTGTTGGTGGGAGGCGTGAGGCTCCCGCTGGCGCTGACGGAGCTGGGGTTAATCGATGAGTACGAGTTCGTGGTGCATCCCAGGCTAGCCGGCCACGGGCCGACGTTGTTCGAGGGGCTATCGAAGCGTGTCGACTTGAGGCTCGTGAGCCGGCTGGAGTTCGGCTCGGGGGCGGTGGCGATGCTGAGTCTACTCGAATACGCTGTACAACGAGCTCAACGGTGACCTGTATCCGAGTTCCTTCCCGCCGGCTCTCGAACCGCCGGCGTCGACTGCCCCTTCAGGAACACTTACAACAGCCTCGGCTTTGCCAAAGAATGCGTCGGTGACATCGCCACAAATCAAGCTGGATGGCACGGGGTCCACTAGCGCCGATGGTAAACCTCTGACATTCTTGTGGTCGATCCCGAAAGGAAGCCCATCCGCCGCGACAAGCGCCACACCGACTGTGCAGTTTGGACAGCACGGCCTCTACACGTTTCAGTTGACGGTAACGGACTCAACAGGAACAACGGCTTCCGACGTCGCCACTGTAAATTTTCAGGGTAACTGATCGATTGGAGAACGGTGCCATCGAGCATCTGCTGAACGCTGAACCGGAGCAGGGTGGGCAAGTGCAACGCGCGCGGCTGCAGTTTTGCTAGACCAAAGTCCAGCAGTTTGACTCCTCGTTCAGAATGTTTGGCGCCGCCATGGACCTGAGTCTGCCTCGAGCCTTTTGGATCTCCCTGATCGCATTACTACGTTTTTAGGATTGGTCGACCACTCGGAATGATTCTAAGTTGATGTAGTGTGACCATCTAGGAGATGCGCCAGCACCGTGCTTGAGGTCCGAGGGACCCAAGCTATTCCTATCAGTTTCGGCGTTGTTGCTCGACGAATCGTACGGCCGATCGCCTAAGCCGGGCACAATCATTTCAGGCGATTCACAATCGATATGTTGGAGTTCCAAAGTACTATAAGTAAAGGCGAGGCCATGAAGAAGCAAGCACGCAATCAGGTCAACCTCAAGCTAAGTGAGTCCGATGGAGGGCTCGCCAAGGCCACCGGCGCAGTCTCGGGAGAGTTTGTCACCGAGATGTTCGAGTACGACGGTGGACGGCAGGCCACGGTGTACGTTCCACCGGACCCGCCCGAAGCAATCGTCTTCGCCGGTGACGGTCAGAGAATCTCGAAGTGGGGCCGGTTGCTCGAGAAGGCCGATGTACCGTCCACAATGATCGTCGGTATACATGGGCTGACCGATGAGATGCTGCGGCTCCATGAGTACTCACCGGGCTTTGAGCCGGAGCGGTTCACGGCACACGAGAAGTTCTTCGTCGAGGACGTTCGCCGATGGACGGAGTCGCGGTTTGCCGTGGCGCTGCCCACTGAACGTACCGCAGTGTTCGGCGTCTCGGCGGGTGGGGAGCTGGCCCTCGCTCTTGGGCTTCGGCACCCACATGTCTACGGTGCGGTCTTGTGCGCGTCGCCTGGCGGCGGTTACAAGCCGCCTGGCACTATGCCGAGTCCGCTTCCGCGCACATACCTTGTCGCTGGCACACAGGAGCCGTTCTTCCTTGAGAACGCAAGGAGGTGGGCGGACGCGCTGCGCGATGCAGATGCGGATGTCGTCCTGAATGAGCGGGCTGGGTCGCACGGTGGCGCATTCTGGGGAGAAGAGTTCCCGCTGATGGTGGCGTGGGCATTCGGACGATGAGGAATCTCGGTGTCTCATCGACGGCGGTCTGATACAACAACTCGTCTCGTGTGATCATCGATATGCGAGCAGAACTGTGCCTGGAATATGGGAAGGTAGGCTAGAGCATTTGGAAGACTTGCAATGTGACTGTGGTTCTCGTAAACTCCGATGCGGCTAATAAATCGGGGTTGTCGCCCATCTCTATCTCCAGAAATGGAATCAGGGCCGAAATACGCTACCGAGCCAATCGTGAAAGTTGAGGCCATGAACTCCGAGTTGCTCTCCCATCGATCGCCGGAGTCGAAGTTGAATCTGGACTTAAGTGTCGGCAAGATGCGTTGCGTTGTTCACCCAAAGCGATCGAGCGTTATGAATACCGCCGTCATCGCAATACGCAAATTGTTGGATCGTTCAGGCGGCGCGCCGTTCGTAGCGATGATGCAGCCCGCCCAACACCGCTATCGAGGTGATCCGCCCCGACGCCGGCGTCTGAATCGGTCGAGGGGCCGGCGTGTCCTTCTCCAATGCCAGGTGAATGCGGCTTCGATGATAATACTCGACGAACGCTTGGAGGTGCTGGTACAGGCTTCGCTCATTGAACACCACCATATGATCCAGACACTCACGACGAATCGTGCCGATGAGTCGCTCAACGTAAGCACGTTGCCAGGGCGACCGCGGCGCCGACAGCACCTGTTTGATTCCCATCGCCTTCACTTGCTTGACGAACTCCTGCCCGAAGATCCGATCACGATCTCGTAGCAGGTAACGTGGCACCTCATCCCACGGAAAGGCTTCCCGCATCTGCTGCGCCGTCCACTCTGCGGTGGGGTGGGCCGTGACCGCAAAGTGCAGGATGCGCCGGCGCTCATGCGCCAACACCAGAAACACGTACAAGATCTGGAATCGAATCGTCGGCACAACGAAGAAATCCACCGACACGAGCGTCTTCAGATGGTTGTCGAGAAACGTCCTCCAGGTCTGTGAGGGCGGCTTTCGGTGCAGAACCATGTACTTACTGACGCTGGTCTCGCCGATATCTATGCCGAGTTTGAGCAGTTCGCCGTGAATGTGGGGAGCTCCCCAGAGTGGATTCTCGCGGCTCAGCATCCGGATCAACTTGCGAACCTCTTTGGTGATCGCTGGCCGACCGGGCTTGCCGCGGCGAATCTTCCAGCTCCAGAACAAACCAAAGCTCTTGCGCTGCCAAGCCACAACCGTGGCGGGCTTCACAATGGAAACGACGGACTGCCAGCCGTTCCAGACAGAGCATAGCCACGCCCAGAGAAACCGGTCGGCCGCTGACAACTTCGGCCGCTTCACAGAGCGCTGAAGCACGCAGACCTGATGGCGTAGCGCCAAAATCTCGAACTGAAGGGCGGTGCGGCTCCGAAATGAGGCGATTGCGAACGTGGCGAGAGCCCTGACCACAGGCCCGAAGTGAAGTCGGGGGATGCGTAGCAACTCTCAATCTATCAACGTTATCGGAGTTTCCGAGAAGCACAGAACAATACACCTCGTCGCCGATAAACATTCGGGTACGCTGGTCATATATAGAGAGACCGATGAGCTGAGTGTTGAGCTGAGCGGTGCTAAACTAAGCGCGTGTCGATTGAACCGCAACATCGAAAAGCTGTCAGGAACGCGAATCCCACTCCAAACGCGGTTCACGGATAAGCAAAGTACCAGGTTCCGAAGGGGACCGGTTCCGAGTCTGTTCACGGCCTGGCGAATCGAGCAGATATGTTGTCCGCGATTGTACATGGCCGAGTTCACCACTCCCAGAACTTTGCCGGCGATCACAGTGTCTTCCTCGATCAAGGCCGCCACTTTGTGAAGGGGAACGTCGTCGCTATCGTTCGATAGGCTCGCAAGTAGAAGGCAGACTACTGGCGAAAATGGAGGCAACCTGTCGAGACATTTTAGAATCGTTTGATGCTCAAGGCGTCGCAGGTTCGCGGCTGGATTTACGGGCGTCGTCTGAACCATCCTAGAACTCCTCCGGAATGTTTGCCGGTGCCGACGGTCATGGTCTCCCGAGCGATCATGTGAAACATTTTCATTCCGGTCCGAAAGCGGCCACCGTCATTTTCCTCGGAGTGACGGATTTCACCGAAGAGGATTCCGTAGTCGAGTTTGACTTCGGCGCAGACTCCAACTGGCAAGACCCGAGCTATGGTTTACACGACGATCAAGGACATCCTGGATCAGCTTCCGAGAGCGTACACCAAGGAATTGTACGAAGTAAAATGCGACACGGGTGTATCAGCATTTCTATGAGGCGTACCTCGGACAAGGCAAGAGTGTATATGCGGGGAATTAGCGATAGGAAGGAAATTCAAAATGTTTGCGTCAGTTGATGGCTTCCGAAAAGGTTGGATCATTGCAAAAGGAGAGAGGTGGCCTTCGGACACTCCGATTCAATTCCTAGCCGTGCCCACATTTTCCAGAGTTTTAGCTGAGATTGCAGATTGTTCAGCTGTGGTCGTGGACATGCCAATTGGGATGCCGCACGGCTCCGACATGCGGATCTGTGACCAGATGACAAGAGATGCCTTTCCTGAACTGGCACGAAGCATCTTTAGGACTCCCCCACGGCTTTCTCTGAACGCAAAGACCCCTAGCGAATTCCGCAATCTCGTCAAGGAACAGACGAGCAAAAACGCCGACTTTGCCGCTTGGTCAATATGAAAAACTGGGCACGACTTTTCCACTCATCAGGCTTCCACTCGAGAAGGCGCAGAAAAGCTTCGTTCACGAGCGCGCTGGGTTGCAGAATATGACCAGCCTTTTCCCCCGCCAGATACCGCGTCGCCAACCGGCGGAGCTCATCGTAAACGAGAGGAGTTAAGCGGGTGAGCGCATTGCTGTCTCCTCCTCGCCAAGCCGCTAGCAGTTGCGTGATCTCTCGTGGCGTCGCGGTTGTGTGCATAAACGCGAATCTTCCTGGAATGCCTTCCCGATAAGATATCACGCGTGTCCTCGCAGTTGCTTTCCAACAGATTGCGGGGACCTATTCGCTTCGCAAACCGCGGCAGGGAAAGTTTCCCGACACGATGTAATCCAAGAATACGGGAAGTCTTCAACGAATCGCACCTCCGGTCCACGTACCGCATCCGTGAACGCCGCCAAGTAGCTGACACCAGCGTCGGGGGTTCCTATCCAAGAAATGAAGAGGTAATTTTGAACAGCGGGCAGCCGAATCCGTCGAGGGCGCCGTTTGAAGATTCCGGGACTTGAATCGCCACACGACGGAATAATCTAGACTGGCCACAAATCCGCAAGGGCGCCTATGGTTAACCACGGAGAAACCCTCTCGACTTGCGGGTTGAGGGCCGTCCCGTCAGTGCCTGTTTGCCGCACGAATGTGACCATCCAGAATTGAAGAAAGGAACATCGAACCCATGAAATGCACCACTCTCCTGATGACCATCGGCTTCGGCCTGGTATGGTCTCCCTGCGGAGCTGCCGCACCGAAACCGAAGCCGCCCGCCATCTCGGTGTGCGCGGAAAACAACACGAGCCCTGGCGAAGAACGCGTGGGACACAGCGGTCACGATCATTGAGAAGGGGTCACAGGAAGCGCTGAGGGCCAGCCGATCTGCACCTTCGCCTACTTCGTCACCGTGGACCGGCAGGAAGCCGAGAGCCTGCGCAGCATCCGCGGCCTGATCACGGAGTTTGAATCGCTGCCACCCAATGTGGGAATTCCTGAACCGCAGCAGACCGTTAACCCATGGATCGCGACACGCTGAATTTGAGAGCCGTCCCGTCAGTGCCGTTTGCTGCACAACGCTGATAAAGCATGGCTGCATCTCCACCGTTCACTAAAATCGTTCGTTTTGGGCTTGTTTTCGCGCTCGGACGTTAACCGGATGGCCAGAGAGTTTTCATTTCCCAACCGAGTGCCTCCGCAGTCGGCGCTGACAACTCTGATCCTTGGGTTAAGTGGCACTTTCATCCGCCGGCTTCCGAAATAACCGCTCTATGGCTTCGCGCTCGTTCATCCATTTTGACCTTACGGGTAGGCTTTGAATCCAGACTTAAGCTCAACGTGTTGAATCTAGAGCGTGGCTCCCCGGCCCGGATTCCAAATACGCTTCACGCCCATCGTTGTCGCTGTAAATCACGATTGGAATCCCGGCTGGGGGCCAAGATAGCCACCCGTCACGGCTTTCCTCACAATCGGGCACCCGCTATGCGCATTGAGAAGAAGACCGACGCGGCTGATACCAGTAGCGCCACGGCAATCCACCCTCCGTCGACATCTTTCAAGCTTTCGATGATCGCCGCGAGCATGGGTGCGGTTCGTGGAAGTGTCGATCTTGCAGAACTCGCATCAAAGTGCGCGAACGCCAAGTAAACGAAGGAGACAAGCGCAATGAGCCAAGCCGCCAACCCGAGCAGAGCGTGTTTCCATGGAAAAGGAATCGGCGGCAGCGTTGAAGCCGCGCACTCTATGGCGTCCATTACGTTATCGACGAAGCCGGATGAGGGGACGATGTTCTCGTGTCTGGAGAGTGTACGATCAAGATCTTCCGGACTCACAGAGCCTCCTTCGCGCCCGGTTTCGCGAACAGCTTTTGAAGCTTGCCTCGCAGGATGTCCCTCCCCCGCGAAAGTCTCGCCTTCAGTGTACCCTCAGGAACGCCGAGGCTTCGCGCGGCCGCGCAAATGTCCTTGCTATGGAAATAGAAGACGATGAGAGCGTCGCGGTACTTAGGCGGAAGGCCCAGGACGGCACGCTGCACGGCGCGGTCTCGGTCCTTCTCCTCCGCGCCCCTTATGGCCGGCGCCCTCGGTTCTGCAACGTCTTCGAGCGGGACCGTGTTCGCTGGTATTCGCCGGAGCTCGGAGCGATAGAGATTCGTCGCGAGGGCGAACAGCCATGTCGAAAATGACGCGTCCCTCCGCCATTGACCGAGGGCCCGCCATGCGCGCAGGAAAGCCTCCTGGGCCATATCTTCGGCGCGAGAGCGATCGTGGCAGAACCGGAACGCTAGATTGACAAGCGGGCCTTGCCAGCGGCGCACGACGTGCTCAAAAGCGGCGAGCTCACCTGCGAGAACTCTTTCCACGTCGGCCTCGTCTTCGCTCGCGCCCAACCGACTCCTCCGCATGTACGACCGAGTGGAAACACGAACGGTTGCACTTTCTTCCGTCGTTTATTCTGGCCGGGGATTCGAGAAAACGCAACCGGGCCGCGCATGGCTTGGTCGTACCTAGTGAAGCGGGAGGAACCGCGGATTGGAGAATGCTAGTGGATTTTGTGACTTTGCCTGTAGCCGTGTTCCTGAGCGTCGGGGCTATCGCCCTGTTTTCATTTCTTGCCGTGGCGACCTGGTCGGATAACCGTCGACGAGAGAGAGAAGCTTTCTACAAGAGCGACACGCTAAAGAAGCTCTCCGAGATGTCAGCGGACACCGCCAACAGCCTGCTGTGCGAGGATGAACGTCTCACGCGTCGGCGGCAGCGCGAGAGCGCTCGGCTGGGAGGGCTGGTGACAGTCGCAACCGGCGTCGGTCTGGCGGTGTTCCTCTGGGGAATCGTTCCCGAGCGACGTGTGTATCTGCTTGGGCTGATTCCTCTCTTGGTCGGATTGGCGCTTCTCGCTTACGCCCGCTGGTTGGCCCCCAAAGAATAGCGGACGAGAGGAGTTCTCGCATTGGGAGCGGGACTTTCATCGACCTGAAAGGACTTTCAAAGCTCGCAGAAACGGGAGTAGCGATAGCCGTCCGGGTTCGCCTGTCGGTATTCCTCCCATAGCAACTGCTGGGTCACATGTGCGTGCTGCTGCCGTTGCCGATGAAGCTCGACAAAGTCAGGCATCGGCAATACCGCTGGGCGAACCCGCGGCGGACCGCCGAGTAGGGCAGCCACAAGCCGGTCTTCGTCCCAATGTTCGCCGAGCGGCCATGTCACTCCGGCAGTTTCGGCTCGATTGGTTTAGTACAGTATGAATTATTGCGTTTTCGTCATACGTTTCTATGCAACAGGTCGTGCCAGCCGCACAATATTCAGAGGGCCAATTCCGCTGGAGCACGCAATAAGCGAGCAGCAGGTCAACGACGTAGCCGAGTAACATTCTGAAGCAGTAGCGTTTCGTTCGCCGGGTCCGCAGTCAGCGGTGCGGAAAACGATCCATGGGTTAACATCGACTCGCGTGCAGAAAGGCATGTTCTTACTCAAGGCCAGTCGGTTGAACGCCCCTCCAAGATATTGAGCTGGCCGTCATACTCGCGAGCGATCTCGAAATCCTGCTGCGCTTCGGCGATCATGTTGTTTTGACTTCTAAGCCCCATACGCGCACGAAGAGAGTCTCTACGGTCTCGAATTACTTGAAGCACTTCTTCAATTTTGGTGATCATGCCTCGCACCCTAGCACAAGAGTTTCTAGGCTGTAAATGTTGACAAAGTCGCCTTGCGTGCTAGTCCGAAAATTGGGCGAGGAGACCTTTATGAGCTGTTCTCGAAGGTTTGCAAGCAGCCTGTGCGTCGAGCTTGCTTCGAAGGCAAGATGGGGCTGAAGCTCGATCCCGACAGCCAGGGCGTCCAGGTGGAAGCCGCGCTGATAGCGGCGCGTCACACGCGCTGGCGCTTCCCGGGGCTGTGGCAGAGAGATGCCTTTCTCAAGAAGAGGATCGAATACGATGCTGCGCCCCCCTTCCGCTTCACGCCATACTCCAAAATGGCGGGCCAGCCTGTCCTTCAACAGGTAGCCTGATGCGCTGTCGGCTTGAATCGCGAGTCCGATCGCCGTCGCCGAGCGCGTGTACCCGGACCGTCGCACGCGATTTCCAAATGCCGCCTGCAAGACGGTTCCGACGGGCGGCAATTCGCTGCCTCCGCCGGTCATATAAACCACGTCCGCCCTGCCATCGTTTTGCTCAAGCAGACGCCGAGTGGTCTCCATGGTTCTTGCGACGAGCAGATACATCGCCGGTAGAACTCAGAAACCGGGACTGAAACCGATTCCCAACCGGGGAGGATCGCATCCAGGTCGACGACGATGAGTTTGATCGGATCGTCGTGGTGCAAGTCGCTCCATTGACGCTTTTTCCCCCGATACCAGGACGTAAGCCATTCATGCTCGCGCGCGACGGCTGCCAGGCTCATGAGAGTTTCAGATCGTCACCGGAAAATCGATGCGCTGCTCTTCAGCCAGATCCATGGCCGTGTGCGCTAATCACAGAAAGGGCAATGGCAGAACCGGCCACTCCCACCACGTAAGGACAGCAAGACAGTAGGCCAGTAGTAGCCACCGGGATACTAATCCGCAACGCCAGCATGGATTCCATCAGAATTCCGTCGCACTGGAGTCCAAGTTGACGGATTGTCGCCATGTCGTACATCTGCTACTGCGGTGCCGAGCGAGTATCATTTAACGTGATTGAAAAGGCGCCTTTTTCTTGCTATACCGACCTTACTGTTCTCTCGAGTTCATTGCGGCACGACCTATTCTTCCCGCAGAGCCGCCAGCGGATCGATTCGGGACGCTCGTCTTGCCGGCGCATAGCCAGCGAGAATTGCGGCGCTCAGGAGGACGACAGCGGCCAGCGCCAGGGTTCCCGGATCATTGGGCTGGGTCTCGAACAGAAACGATTTGACGAGCCGGGTCGCGATCAACGCGGCAGGCACGCTGACGGCGAGTCCCGCCCCGGTCATGATTAGAACGCGGCGCAAAATCATCCATATCATGGCGCCGCGTTGCGCCCCCAAAGCCATACGGATTCCAATCTCGCCGACCTGCCGCGCGACACTGTAGGACATCGTCCCGTAAAGTCCCACGCACGCCATCAGGAGTGCGAGAACCGCGAAACCCGTGCAGAGTTTGGCAAACATAAGTTCCCGGCTGATGGTCCGATCGATTTCCGCAGCTTGTGTCACCAAGTTCGTGACGGGTATGCGGGAATCTGCCTCCCGCACGATCTCATGCACACTCTGAACAAACCTCAGCGGATCGCCCGCCGTGCGCAGCGCATAGGTCACCCGGTCCGAAGGAAACTGGCTGACCGCTACGAACACGGTCATGGCACTCTCCTCTTCATTTTTCAGGCCACCGTACCGCACGTTGCCCGACACGCCGACGATTTCGAGATCCCGATTGTCGTCCGGGAGCGTGATGCGCCGGCCCACCGGATTCTCGTTCTCGAAGTAAGTCCGCGCCAGCCGCTCGCTGATCACTGCCACCGGTCTGGAGCCCGGTTGGTCGCGGTCGTCAATCTCACGCCCGGCCAGAATCGGAATCTGCATCGTCGTGAGGAAACGCGATCCGGCGGCCATGGCGCGCGCGCCGTCGATGGTAACCGGGCCGATCATCATCGGTCCCTTGACCGCCTGCCCCGCGCGGCCGGCGTTGATGATCGAAGATTGCGCAAGCGTCGCGCTGCTCACGCCGAGGATCGATTCGAAGCGCTCGCGCAGGTCCGCGTAAAAAGTGGTCATCTCCGGGTCGCGATGCCCCGCCTGGCGTGCATTCAGCGTGAATAGAAGGATGTGCTCGCGAGCATATCCCAGTTGGACGGAATGCAGCTTGTTGAGTGTCCGGACAAACAGACCCGCGGCGACCAGGATGACAAAAGAGAGCGCGATTTGGGCGACCACCAGAACGTATTGCGCGCGGCAGCGCGGTCCGCTCCCGCGGCCACTCTGTAACGCAGGCATGACGTCCGGACGCGTCGACTGAATAGCTGGAGCGAGGCCAAACAAGAGGCCGCAAACCACAGAGAGCGCCGCCGTCACTCCCAGCACGCTCCAGTTCAATTCCGCGTGCAGCGTAAAGTTCTGCTGCCCGTTGGAGAGGAGAGCCGTCACCGATCGCACGCCCCAAATCGCAAACAAGACCCCGAATGCTCCGCCGAGCGACGCCAGCATCACACTCTCGGTAAGCAACTGCCGCACGACGCGGAACCGTCCCGCTCCCAGGCTGAGCCGGACAGCCATCTCGCGGCGTCGCGCGGCGGCCCTTGCCAGGAGCAGATTGGCGATATTCGCGCACGCGATCGCCAGGATCAATCCCACCATAGTAAGGAGCACGTACAGAGGCTTGGAATACTGGCGGCGCAAGCTACCCAGACCTTCGGCGCCGGGACTCAGCATCAGCGCGGGCAGCTTGGCGCGCTCACCGTCGGTCGTCGCGGTGGCGGCAACCCATTGATGGAAACGAGGCGCCAGCGCTGCCTGCGCCTGGGCCATGCTGACGCCGGGACGCAGACGGCCCATCATTTCGAGCCAGTAGAAGTTTTCGTCGGGATACATACGAGCCGCCCGTGCGCCGTCCACCAGCACATTTGTGTGCAACGGAAGGTAGAGATCCGGAGACGCCGCAGGATCCACTCCGAAGAATTCCGGAGGCGCCACGCCGATCACCGTGAAGGGCACATTATCGACGAGAATCGACTGTCCAATCGCATTCGGCGGCCCTGCAAAGCGCTGCTGACTGGTCGCAAAGCTGATTACGGCGACGGGCGCCGCGCCTGGTCGGTCGTCTTCGGAGTTGATCAGACGTCCCGCGGCCGGCGACACTGCGAGGCCGCCAAAATAATCACCGGTGACGTACTCCGTGCCGGCGCTTGCGGACTGCCCCCGGATGGCGAGCGTCTTGTTATGTCCGTTGAAGTATCCGAAAAGCGTGGAAAAAACGGGATTCTCCTCACGAAGCGTCTCGAACGCGCGGTAGGGGAATATCCCGAGGACCATGTCGCCTTTATCGCCCGGCCACGCCAGGCCCTGTAGCCCGTGCATGACGTGGACCCATTCCTTGTTGGCGTTCTCGGGCGGCCGGCTGTGCCAATTCAAAACCACCAGCGACTCGGGATCGGCCACCGGCAGCGAGCGCAAAAAGATAGACTCCATGAAGCTGTAGATCGTAGTATTGGCGCCGATGCCGAGCGCCAGCGACAAGACCGCCAGGGCGGTGAACGCCTTATTGGCGGCCATGGTGCGACAACCGTAGCGGATATCCTGCCCAAGTTCCGATAAAAACGGTGTCATCCAAATCTCCCGTGACTCTTCGTGCTTCAGTAAGGCGTTGCCAAATCGCCGGCGCGCTTCAGCCCGGGCGCGTTCCGCCGTCATACCGTCAGCTTCGAGTTCCTCGGCTTTTTCCGCAAGATGGAGTTCCATTTCCTCGCGCAGCGCCTCGCTGCGACTGGTATTTTCCACCCAATACTTCAGCCGTCTAAACACGTTCGTCACTTTCCCATCACGCGCGCGATTGCCAACGTGAGTTTGGTGTACTGGCGGGTTTCAACAGCCAGTTGTTTGCGGCCGGCCGCGGTGATCTTGTAGATCCTCGCCCGCCGGTTATTCGACGTCACACCCCAGACGCCAACGATCCAGCCGTTTAACTCCAACCTCTGGAGAGCGGGGTACAGCGAGCCTTCCTCGATGATGAGTTCGTTGCCGGATGATTGCTGAATGAACTGGACAATGCCGTATCCATGCAGTTCGCGGCGCGACAGCGTCCGCAGAATCAACATGTCCAGTGAACCGGGCAACGACTCGTTCTTTTGCGCCTTGCGTCCCATACCAAGAATTCTTAGCTTACGACGACTAGATTACGCGGGTCAAGTTCAGATTGGCGAGCCCTCGTGCCCGAAGGCGATTTCGAGTGCTCACGCGCGCCGGGATGCGAATCGCGATAGCGCGCGTTGGCGCAGTCGGTAACATGCTACCTAACAGGACTCTCGAAGTTGTGTGAGTGGCGACGCCACCGGATTGGCGCGACCTTAACATGGCAGCATCGGAGCGTTGCGAGAAAACTGGAGCGTTCTGGAATTCGCACCGCTTGGGCGTAAAGTCGGCGATGCTGAGTCTTGGCCGCCAGTGCCCGCAGCCTAGGTTCCCTCTTCAAACAACGACTTTGGAAGTTCCCGAACGCTTTTCGCATGATTCGGTGGCTGCCTTGCTGCCGGACCGAGCCAAATCCGTGTTGTTCAAGGATCCGGCACACCTCCAGGCCCGAAAGGACCCGGAGTCTACCTAACCGGCACCTCGACCTGAGTGATCAACACCTCGTCATGGAGTCAAGTAGACAGTCTATAGGAGGCGTTCGTAAGAAACGCCAGAACATGGGCGTTTTTCGTTTTCCTGCGAACCTTCCTGGAGAAAAACATGCATTTCTGCACGACCATCGGCGTTAACCCATGGATCGTTTTTCACATCTTCATTCGGTAGCTTTCCGGCCTCGCTCCGCACCAAATCTACGACGCGTACCGCGCCGCACACGGGTGCAGGATGGACGAGGAGGTGCTGCCGCGTACGACGTTCCAGGAAGGGGGCACCGCATGAAAGATCCTGAGGGAGTGGAGGCGGAGGAGGCGGTGAGGAGGGATTGAGGTAGAACTTGGCCGTCAACGCCAGGTAGGGCTGGCGGCAATATCCATCAATGAACAATCTTGCTCTCTTGCATGTTTAAGCGGAAGCCGGTTCCACTGAGGACTCCGCAATCGCAGGTCGAGGAAACACTAAATTCGTGCTTGCTTGTTTCGGCAATCATTGCCGACAGTGCATCTGTGATGAGGTCTGTGGAGCGCCCATCGGTCTTGTAGAGGAGAACATTAATAGCGGGAGCCTTCTTCAGTACCTCATACATCGGACCTTTACGATCGACCAGTTCCTGCATGACGTCATCGCGCCCGACGTGGAAGACGCCGGGGGCCTTAATCTCTTCTGGCTCGGCCAGCTCCGCTTGGATCTCACCGTAGCGGGGATTGCGAAACACCTGATGGTATAGAATTATCCTTCCATACGTTGGCGTTAAGACGGTACTTCAGTGCACAGGGTCAGTCAATGAAACTTCAAATGGCCTGTCCGGATACTGCTTTGCTTTCGACATCGAAGCGGTGCAGTATCGCAGCCTCGACCGGAACTACTGGACCTGAGCACCCAGCAACCCTGCATGCAGCTATTTTGTGTCCGGTCGCCGGGCAGTCTCGGACGGCTTACTCTTCCGCCTTAGTTGATAGAATCAGAACTCCGGATGGAGTTCGAGGAGCAATACGACGCCGCCACGTTGGAACGGCGCTGGGCCAAATGGTGGGTGGACCGTAAGATATATCAGGCGGACCCGGCGGCTCCGGCGCCGCGATTTTCGATCGTCATTCCACCGCCTAGCGTGAACGGATCCCTTCATATCGGCCACATGCTCGAGCATTCGATTATTGACGCCACTGTCCGCTGGCGGCGGATGCGCGGCCATAACACGATGTGGCTGCCCGGTACTGACCATGCGGGGAGTGCGACTCAGTTGCTGGTAGAGCGCATGCTGATAAGCGAAGGAACTTCACGTAAGCAACTGGGCCGCGTGGAATTCGAGAAACGCGTCTGGCTATGGAAGGAGAAGTACGGCGCCCGCATCACGGACCAGATGAAGCAGATTGGCGATAGCGTGGATTGGAGTCGCGAAAAATTTACGCTTTCGGCAGAACTTTCACGGGCGGTCAGCGAGGCGTTCGTGCGGCTTTATGAGCGCGGTCTAATCTATCGCAGTTCGTCGCTGGTGAACTGGTGCCCCCGATGCCAGACCGCCATTTCGGATCTTGAGACGGTGCACGAAGAAGCTCAGGGTAGCCTGTGGCTAATTCGGTACCCTGTCGCCGGGATTGATCGCTTTCTGACCGTGACGGCCAAGCGGCCCGAAACGATTTTTGGCGACACCGCCGTCGCGATCCACCCCGAGGACGAAAGATATTTCGATTTGCACGGAAAATCCCTGAAGGTACCGCTGACGAACCGTGAGATTAACATCGTGTTGGACGAATGCACCGACCCGGCGTTTGGATCGGGAGTAGTGAAGGTTACCCCCGCGCATGATCGGCACGATTTTGAAATGGGCAAGCGCTACAACCTGCCCTCAATGCGGGTCATCGACGAGGAGGCGCGGATGAGCCCGGACTCCGGCGCTTACGCCGGCATGGACCGGTTCGCCGCCCGTAAGCAGATTGTCGCCGAACTGGAATCACAAGGACTGATGGCGGAAATCGTTCCAAACGCGGTAGCGATTGACCGTTGCGACCGTTGCCGGACAATTGTCGAGCCGCTTGTGTCCGCGCAGTGGTTCGTCCGTACCAAACCGATGGCCGAGAAAGCGCTGGCGGCTGTGGACGATGGCCGCATCCGATTCACTCCGGAGGAGTGGGCCAACACCTACGTCCGGTCAATGGAGAGTATCAGCGATTGGTGCATTTCCCGTCAGCTTTGGTGGGGGCACCGCGTACCCGCGTGGCATTGTCAAAATTGTCTCAAAATCAGCGTCGCCCGGGCGATGCCGGAGGTGTGTTCGCTTTGCGGGGAAGGTCCTCTGGAACAGGATCCGGATGTTCTGGATACCTGGTTCAGCGCCGGGCTCTGGCCGTTCTCTTCGCTCGGGTGGCCGGGGGAGACAAGGGATCAAGAGGCCTACTACCCAACGTCACTGCTCATCACGGGATTGGAACTTCTGTCCTTCTGGGTCGCGCCAATGATTATGCTCGCGCTGGAGCTAACCGGTCAAGAGCCATTTCGCGAAATCCACATTCACGGCCTGGTGCGCGATGCCAATCGCGACAAAATGTCGAAGACAAGAGGAAACGTGGTTGATCCGCTCGACATTACCAGCCGCTTTGGGACGGATGCGCTACGCTTATCGCTCACCATGGGAGTTGTGTTGGGCACGGACGTGGTTTTCAGTGACGACAAGCTAACCGGCGCGCGAAAATTCGTGGACAAGGTCTGGAATGCGGCCCGGCTAATTTTCATCAACATGGAAAGGTCGGCAGTCGAGCCGCCGCCCGCCCTCGAGCGCGGCAGCTTGGAGGCGGTGGAAGATCGCTGGATCTTCAGCCGGCTTCAGCAGACAGCCGATATTGTGAATCATGCGTTCGAGAATTATCGCTACCACGAAGCGGCCGAGGAGTTGTGGCGCTTCTTCGGAAATGATGTTTGCGAGCGGTATTGGGAAATTAAGAAGCTTCGATTGGAAGAGAGCACCGGACTTACAAACGACTGGCGCAATCTTTTGGCTGTCTTTTCGGCCGCGCTCCGCATGTTGCATCCGCTCATGCCGTTCATCACCGAGGAACTATGGCATCGTCTCGGGCGCGAAGACTCCATCTCGCTGCAGCCTTATCCGGTGGCGTTTCCTGTTGATGAACGCCCAGAGCAGGGAAGGCCATTGCCGCACGACCATCGTCTTGGCCCATTCGTTTGAGGAACAACTTCCTTGGGACGTCACGTTGGTATGAATAGCGCGTTGGTATCAATAGAATGAAACGGTGATGATTGCTTCCTGGCAGAAGTAACCCATCCCCGATCGGCATCGAATGTGCACTCGATTATCGCCGAGGATTCTTCTATGGACAGACTCATAGTCCCTATCAGTGACCGCGATCATGGCAGTCGGGTTTCAGACCAGCAACGATCGCTGGCAGTTGCAGATTTGCAGACCAATATTTCTGCGGCACGGTCTCATCCGAGCAAAACTCATTCATCCGTTTAATGGCTGAGACCAGCCTGTCCCGGGCGGCGGAGCGTTGCACGGAAGCGTTATGAAACAGCGGGCGTAGGCAAGGTCTTGCGCTATGTGTAAGTGGCTTGGGCGATTGTGGTCGTCAGCCGCCATTTCGACCGTCACGCCTGGCTTGAGGCGCGCCGCGACACGGTACGATCAGGATCTGAGTTAGTGACAACTAGCATTGTTCGCGTTCGGAATAGCGACGAACGTGATCGTGGTCGGCGGTAACGTGAGACGACCGGAACCCGTGGAGATTCCAGTCAAGCTCGGCAATGCATCATCCTCTCCCAGCTTCAGTTCGTTCCCGTTCAGTTGAATGCTCGTTGCTTCCAAGCTCGGGGACGTCAAAGCATAGCGCTCTGCCGCCTCGGCAAGGTCCAGTGATTGGGCCGCAGATCGGTCCGTATTGATTGCCAGCAGCGCTACCCCTCCAGGCTGTCCGCGCAGGCAGTGGGAGTAGAGGTGCAGGCTTGATGCGGTCGAAGGACCCGGATCGAGAACCGTCGTGCCCATGAATTTGCGCCACAGCAGGGCCGCCCAATAGTTTGGCCGCGGCATCAGTGTCTTGTCATCGAGCAAGCCGTAGTCGCTGGACGCGAGCGTGTTGTGCATATGCACCTGGACGCCCCGTTTGGCCAATCGCCCGAGCTGATCGAGATAACGAAAGCTATCGAGAAATGTCGACGCCCATGGATTGCCCCCGCAAGCTGCGTCGGGTGTTTCGGTGAGCCAGAGCGGTTTACCCGGTTCGAATCTATCGCCGAGGCCCGCATAAAATGCCTCGATCCGGTCTGGCCGGGAAAGGAAATCCGCGGAAAGAGCAGCCTCGGCGGTTGTCTGCGATGCGGGTCCCATGGATGCGCAGCGCTTCGACGTCGCTCCGTAAGAGTGATAGGAGAAGCCATCGAACCGGGGGCCGGTGGCCTTGAGAATGTCTTCAGTCTTGATAATGCTCCCCGCGAGCCCAATGGGAAGGAGCGGAATTCCTTCTCCCGCGCCGCCGGGGCCAAGGATTACCATGTCTGGTGCAGCTTTCTTTACGAATGGAAGGAAGACGGAAAAATCACGCCCAAACGCCGCCGCATCGTAGCCTTTCGGGGCGCCACCCCTGTCCGCATAGGTAGGTTCGTTCATGTATTCGGCGGCGGCGATGCTGCCGCCAATGGAGTTGGTGTAGGCGAGGAACTGGCGTGCCTGATCCGGAGTCCAGGTGCCAGCAGGATTTCGGGTTCCGGGGCTTGTGGCAAAGGATGTGACGAGTTTCGCATCCACGGCGTGAGCAAAATCGATGACTCCCTTCCATTGCCGGCGAGTCAATAAGCCGCATACCTGGAGAAGAAGATCCAGACCAAAGACGTTGGTCCTGGCCGAACTGATGGCCGAACATGTGGCCTAAAAAAGCGCTACAGTTTTATCACTCTTTTGACCCGTCCAAGTGCGGCATGATGAGAATAGCCTACCGGAATCATGGACTTGACTGCAGTCTTAGACGCCGTGAAGGAGGTATAGCGAACGTACCACTACCTTCCTATCGCCCCAATCACAGGGGACCCCGGCGGAGCGCAGAAAAAGTCGAAATAGAACTTGCCACTATGCAACGAGCGCTTATCCTAACTTACTGGGCGGAAGTTGAACTCCGCGACCACTTGGGACGGATTCGCGCTTCACCATCCCAGCCTCTTGTGCGAGCGCCGACCTTATGGGCAAACAATGTTTTACATTCAGATCCCTTCTGACTTACCGCGAGGTTGGTTAAGGGATTCAACCTCCTTACGTTGGCGTTACGGTTGGACTGCAATTAGGGCTCCCGAAGGCGTAGAGGAGCCGTTGTAAATGCAACTCAGCGGATTGTCGCCCGAAGTCGCGGAACTCGGGACGGTGAGGTTCAATTGGTAGAGCCCCGGTGAAATCAGGCCCGCAAATGCCACTGCCGCGGCATTTCCGCCGATCTGGCACACTGGCAGCGATGGCAGCGACCCGGACTGGCTGGACGAACCGTTGACGAGGCTCTTCGTCGGCAGGCCGAAACCGACGCCGTATGCCACAATCGGTTCCCCAGGCCGGGCGGGCGTTGAGGCTCCGGGATAGAGAGTGGCCGGTCCGAGCAAGGTTCCATCAGCGTGCGTCCCGGCTACATATCCCGCAGTGCCGAACTGAAGGAATGCCGGATTGATCGATTGCATGGTCGCGGTAAACGCCGTCGTAGGCGATCCGTTGTTTGTCACTACGATGGAAACCGGGCCGAGCGTCGAGTCAAGCGGCGTAAGGACGTTGATCTGATCGCTCGCGCAGATGGCGCTAGTGGCTGCGCTGCAATAGAAGTAGACGAAGGCGGGTATGTTGTTTACGGTCACGCTAACACCGCCGAGTTGTGTGGGCATCTTGCCCTGCGCGAACTCCGGAGCGGTGCTCCAGATGACGCCAGCGGCGGGAGTGGTGGATGGTACGAGGCTTCTGCCCTTAATCGCAATCCAGGTGTTCTGCGCAATGTCGGCGCCACCGTTCGCGACCGCGACGGAAGTGATTGCCGGACCGGTGATCCGCGTTAACACGGCGCTGGACGTAGCCGTAATCGTTTCCGTATACAATCCGGTTTGCCCGTTTATCAAATAGCTTCCGGATACCACAACGGTGCCTGTTCCAGTCAGAGTGATAACATTGCCCGTTATTTGGCCCCCGGCGGTTAAGATATCGCCGCCGACGCTGGTGATGGTGAGGCCGGCCCTCGCACCCCCAATGGTGTCGATCAAAGCCAGCAGCCCCGTGACCTTGACGTTGTTACCGCTCACAGCGCCAGTGCGAGTAAGCGACGCCAATTGGCTAGGCAAGAGGTTCGAGCCAATCAACCCTGCTGTGGGAACCGGATTGTATGAAATTGAGCAACCAGTCTGCGTGATCGCCGCAATGCCGTTTCCACTTAGCGAGTACGTCTGTGAATCCGTTTCCACGGGTGAGGAAATGCTCACCGTATACGAGCCCGATTCCGACCAGTTCCAAGGACCGCCGATATTCGCGCATTGCGAATTCAGGACCGGCGTTACGTTTAGCTTGGCAGGCGCGGATGCGCCATAGCTCAGCATTACCGTGATCGTCGCCGTTCCCGGCGATGCGATCAAGCTGGCAGGGACCGCCGCCGTGACCTCCGAGGAGTTTAAGAGAGTAGTAGGGAGCGGCGAACCATTCCAATTCACCACCGACCCGAGAGCAAACCCGCTCCCGCTCACCGTCAATGTAAAGTCTGGCCCTCCTGCTGGCACGCTGGGCGGATTCAGTGAATTGATCGCTAGCACGTTGACGGTAAAGATGGCGTCGTTCGACGCGACGCCGCCCGAGATCACTATCACCGTAGCTGTTCCCGCCGCTGTGATGAGGTTGGCCGGCACGGAGGCAGTCACCTGCGTGGAGCCCATGTACGTCGTGGGAAGCGCCGCGCCGTTCCAATCCACCACCGCCCCGGATGCGAATCCACTCCCGCTGACCGTCAGTGTGAAAGCAGGCCCTCCCGCGGTCGTACTGGGTGGACCGAGCGAACTGACCGCCGGCGCAGGGTTAATGATAAAAATGGCGCTGTCCGTCGTGAGTGTCCCCAAGACCACTGTGACCGCAGCCGTACCCGCCTTCGTTATGAGATCGGCAGGCACGGAGGCTGTTACTTGGGTAGAGCTGACGTAAGTCGTAGACAGTGGCGAGCCGTTCCAATCCACCACAGCCCCGGAAGCGAATCCGCTTCCGTTTACCGTCAGTGAGAAGGCTGGGCCTCCGGCGGTAGCGCCGGCCGGATTGATCGAATTGATTACTGGTCCGGGGTTGATGGTAAAGAGGGCGATGTTGGACGGAACGCCTCCCAACACCACGGTAACCGCAGCCGTTCCAGCCTTTGCTATCAGTCCTGGCGATACTGAGGCGGTGAGCTGAGTGGAGCTTATGTAGTTCGTAAGCAGCGGCTGGCTCCCACCGGTTTCCGGACCGTTCCAATTCACTACCGACCCCGACGTGAACCCGGTCCCGTCTACCGTCAGCGTGAACGCGGGTGATCCACCCGTCGCACTGTTTGGACTCAGCGACGTGATGGTGGGCGGGGGAGGGCCTGGAGCATAGCGTCCGATCTTGTTTCTGCCATTTTCCGTAAACCAGAGTGCGCCGTCGGGACCAGTGATGATCCCAGCGGGCGTGCTGATAGCGGGAAGCGGGATGTAGTACGAGAACGAGCCGGATGTGTCTATCCGCCCGAGCTTGTTGTTGAAGACATCGGTAAACCACAGCGCTCCGTCGGGTCCCGACGTGATGAGTGTAAGTGAGATGAAGGCAACGGACGGTAGGGGGTATTCTGTCAGCGAACCGGACGTAGTGATCCGCCCGATACTGTTGGCGCCGGTAAACCAAATCGCTCCGTCGGGTCCCACGGTTATACCCGCCGCCACAGCGGGGTACTCAGTGATGGAGCCGGAGGTGGTGATCCGCCCAATGCGGGCATTCTCCGTAAACCAGAGCGCGCCATCGGGCCCTGCTGTTATGGCCGCGGGTGCGCTTTGGGCAGTCGGCAACGGGTACTCGGTAAAAGAACCGGACGTGGCGATCCGCCCGATGTTATTGGCGGTGGATTCGGTAAACCAGAGCGCTCCATCGGAACCGGCTATGATCCCCTTAAGACCGCTGTTGGCAGTCGGCACCAGGTACTCTGCGACTAAGCCGGCCGTGGTGATTCGTCCGATCTTGTTGGCGCCAGATTCGGTAAACCAGAGCGCGCCATCAGGACCGGCTGCGATTTCCCCAGGGTAGCTGACGGGATTAGGAAGGGGAAACGCGGTGATCGTGCCGGACGTGGTGATGCGCGCGATCGTGCTGTTGATCTGTCCCGAAAACCACAGCGCGCCGTCAGGACCTGTTGTGATCCCGGAGAGCCCACCAAAGGCATCATTCGGCAAAGAGTACTCGGTCAACTGTGCTTGTAAAGGTGAGAGTGCAAGTGCGACGAACAGGCCGGCCCACATTCGACTTCGCGATCGTCGTGATCGATTCTGAACAATTATTGGAATCATTCTGCGCTTCTTACGCCCTGGTGCTCGCACGACCTTGAATCTTGTTTTGAGGTCGAACCAAAGAGTGTTGGCCAACTGACGAGGAAGGCCAGGGCCAGAGGCTGTGAGCAGCACGGACGCAGCATGGGGCGTCATGCGGAAAAGAATACCACCGATTGCGCGAGGCGGAACCGACTTCTGAAAGAATTTACGCCGGAATTTCCGAGCGGCGCATCACGACCAGAGCCGACACAGGTAGCGCTCGCCATGGCGTGGGGCCGTACTCCATCGCCAACCAGATTCGTTCGGAACAGGTACCGTAAAACGTGGCTCTTTTATCTGGCCGGGCTACGATTCCGGCCTATCAGGACAGCTGCGAATCCAGCTGCGGTGAGCAGCAGGGTTGCGGGTTCCGGAATAGCCGCGGGAGTACTTGGGCCAAGAATCTCGAACGCCTCTGAGGACTGTGAAGTAACGTCTGGCTCGAACGGGGGAAGGTTCTCCTGATACGCTTGCGACGGACCAGGCGGTAGCCCTGAATCCCAGTACAGCACGGTTGGGGGATTCACGTCTGAGCAGCAGGCGCTGCCGGGAATGTCGGTCGCGTTTTGAATTTGAAGCCAATAGGCGCCGCCTCCCAGTGCCAGACTAGGAACCGAAAATGTGTCCTTGCCAATGTCGTAGCAACATCCGCCGCCAGTGCTCCCTTGAAATTCGAAGGTGTAGTTTAGGTTAGCGGTTCCTGAAGCTAACGTCGTTCCTCCAAACGGCTGAGTTGTAATCGACCAGTCGAGGGTTAGCGGAGTTGACCCTGGAAAACCCACGGTCCAGATGTCGATTTCGGTTACAGTTGAAGCCGATACTAGGGTGAATGAATCCGTCACTGCGTGTTCGCTGTCTATAGCGAGCCCAGTGAAAAATGTGGGAAACCCGCCATTTGTGCCATTGTCGTAAAGGACGCTTGTGGCCCTGGCTGTACCAAAGGCTAGCAACACTGAGACTACAGCCATTAGACGGATTCTCGTAGCGCTTCGCATGAAGATCAGAGGAGTGCCGATCAGTTGGAAAAACGTCACAAGCAGATCTACCGGCGTTCTCTTCATAGGCCCTCCACTTAAAGGCAACATTAAAGCGGCCAGTAATCTAGACCAGCGCTTCGATGTATAGATTCTAGGCTATTAACCCAAAGACATCAATTATGCGTATGGGTTCATTCGAACGGCTTAGTTCTTGTGAGCAGGGGCGTGGGCATTCCTAGAGCGGGGTTGATTGGACGTTCGTTATTCGCACTAGCCGATGAGATGATGCAACCCGCCCCCAATACCGAACGTGAGCTTGCAGTGTCATTCCGCTGAAGTAAGTGCCACTACACCGGCAGGCAGTCGGTGGCTTCACATGTTATTAATGCACGGCGATTCGGTTTGTTTTCCAATGGCCGACTCGGGGTAACTTCGAATTGGCCGACCTCCGAACACATCCCACCAACCCACCTCAAAACGGGGAGAGGCCCACCTAAATCTTGTAACACCTTCACCGGCTGGAGGGCCGCGGACTACTATACATGGCCCCTGCATCGAGGCCCATTTGGCACTCTGCCTTCGTGCGTGGTTGCGCCAATCGTCGCCATCGTGCTGCTGATCCGGCATTTGTAGCCCGATCGACTCGCGTGTCTAAACGGTATAGTTGAACCATCGTGATTCTTAAATCAGGCTTGGCGCATGCCGCTGCTGCGTGGTCCTTATTTACGCCTTTTGCCGCGGCATTTCAAGCCCCGCAGGTAGGCCATTTCCACGCAAGGATCGCGCTCGAGGACGGCACGAGTCTGCCTCACGAGCCGCTTGTAGCGGTGCAGCCGGCCATGCATTCGGCTTGCAGAATACATCAGATCTTCGGCAATGGAACGGTTATCTACTCCGCGTGGACAGACGACAGCTCCACCACGACGGAAGAGTGCCCGGTCGAGATTCGACTCGAAGGATACCGTACCGTTCGTACCATGCTTCGCGATGGCGTCGTAGTGGTGCTGAAACGCCGCGGGGAGAGCGAAGGTGTGATGACGCCGGCTTCGTCGGTCAACGCGCCCAAGGCGGCGGTGAAGGCTTATGGCAAGGGTGTCGAGGCACTGCGCAAGGGCAAGTGGGCGGAGGCGCAGCAGTACCTCGAAAGCGCGGTGGCCCTGTACCCCGATTACGCGCAAGCATACAGCGATCTGGGCGAGGCGCTGGAACAGCAGAAGAAGCCCATGGAAGCGCAGGAGGCTTATGGAAAAGCCCTCGCACTCAGCCCGAAATATCTGAAGCCTTATGCCCAGTTGGCGCGCCTCGCGATTGCCCAGAGCAAGCCCGAGGAGGCGATCGGAATCGCGGACCGGGCCATCAAGCTCAGTCCAGTGGAATTTCCGTCCATCTACTATTACCGCGCTCTTGCATACCGGCAACTCCAACGTCTGCAGGAGGCTGAAGATAGCATCAAACAAGCCATCGGATTTGATGTGGATCATCAGTTGATTCGCGCACCTTATCTGCTGGGCGTGATTTTGGAGGACAAAGGGGATCGCGCGGGCGCAATTCAGGCCTTTGACGAATACGTCCACCAATCACCTAAACCGTCGGACGCGAACGATGTGCGCGCCCACATAGAACGCCTGAAGACGTCGGCGAAGTAAGGGCGAGCGGCCTGCGCGAGCGCGCAGACTTCTATCTGCGGTTCAATTTGCGGATCGCCAGCCACGCGGCGGGTAAAACGCGCCAAGTGAATGTCCGCTCTTTTGCGGTGTTGTGTTGGGTACTGGCGCTCGCCGTTTTAGCGGCGAGAGACGCAACGTCGGTACGGTAACACAGCCGGGTGGGACGCAGAAGACCCTTGAGTACCGTGTGCCCGTCCCCGTAGGGAACGATCTGGTGGGCAGCGTGGAGAACCTGGGGACTCAGACGATTGAGGGACTGCTGATAAGGGCGAGATCATTCACACGCTTATTCGCATTAGCCGTGAGGAACCGGATCCGGATTTGTTCCGAGTGCCGCCTGACTATGCGGTGGTGGATGAAGTCGGGGACTTTACGATTCTGTGGGGCAGTGATAGTGGTGCAAGAGCTGTTGAGACGCCCGGGCACTGAGCCCTTCAGCCGTATGACGCCCGCTCCTGACATTTGACCAGTCAACCTATAGTTGACACTTGGTCGCCGGACGAAAAGTGTTAGTGGCTGTATTGAAACCGACCCAGCTCGGGCTCTCGCGCGTTTCCGGGATCTCTCCCGGGTCCGCTCCGATACAGCACTAACACTTATCAACAATTGAGTTTGGCACGGATAACTTCCGGATGGGCCCGTTATACAGGACCTGACCACCTAGTGTCCTGAGTTAGAAATACGTTGAATAATAGGCGCGACACCCTCATACTGGAGATATGGGTATCGGACGCCCCACCAAGCCGCTCAACCTCACACCGGAGGAAAGAGAGAAGCTCGTGATGTTGGCTCGACGGCCGAAGTCGGCACAGGCCATGGCGCTGCGCGCTCGCATTGTGCTGGGCTGTGTTGAAGGATTGAACAATGCAGCGGTGGCTAAGAAGCTGCAGATCACTGGAGCTACAGTTTGTAAATGGCGGGAGCGCTTTCGGGTGAACCGGCTCGAAGGCTTGCTCGATGAACCCCGCCCGGGTGCTCCGCGTTCGATAGCGGACAAACAGGTTGAGGCAGTTGTGACCAAGACACTGGAATCGATGCCGGACAATAGCACGCACTGGAGTACCCGGCTGATGGCCAAGAAGGTTGGGTTGTCGCAGACGGCCATCGTGCGCATCTGGCGTGCCTTCGGATTACAGCCGCACCGGGTGGAGAACTTCAAATTCTCCAAAGACCCTCAATTCGTAGAGAAAGTACGGGATATCGTCGGTTTATACATGCACCCTCCGGATCGCGCGATGGTTCTGTGTGTAGACGAAAAGAGTCAGGTTCAGGCGCTGAACCGGACGCAGCCGATTCTGCCCTTGGCTCCGGGCGTACCAGCGCGGCAATCGCATGATTATGAACGGCATGGAGTAACATCACTGTTTGCGGCCCTGGATGTGGCAAGTGGCGTCACCATCAGCAATTGCTATCGCCGTCACCGCCATCAGGAATTTCTGCGATTTCTCAACGATGTGGATGCCAACCTCCCGCGCGGGTTGGAGGTTCATCTGGTAATGGACAACTACGGAACCCACAAGGTGAGCAAGGTGCGAACCTGGTTAGCGCGTCATCCCCGCTATCATGTCCACTTCACACCAACCAGCGGAAGTTGGCTGAATCTGGTGGAGCGGTTATTCGCCGAAGTGACGGAACGCTGCGTACGCCGCGGAAGCCATACCGCAGTCCGAGAACTGGAGAAAGCCATGCTCTCGTACTTGGACCACCGCAACCAAAATCCCAAGCCCTTCGTGTGGACTGCGGAAGCGGATCTGATCTTGGGAAAAGTCGAAAGACTTTGTCAACGTATTTCCAACTCAGGACACTAGAGAGAGAGCCAACGCTTGGATCGCTCGGCTGATACAGTGAGTCTCGATGGCCGCGTGCCGCTCTTGCTACGCCGAGATCCAAGAATCCTTTCTGTGTCCCCTGTCGCAGCTACCACACGGGGCGTGGACGTCTCCCCTGCGGCCAGCGCCGCTGGCAACGGATCTCCACCCGGCTTCAAGGCAAGCTTCCTTGATACCGATTGACATGACAGAGTGGATTCCATTGCGACTTCCGGTTCTGGACGATTCCGCAGGCCGTCGCCTATTTGGGAGTCGCGAGATCGACGATTTGGCGATGGGCCGGCCAAGGCAAGATCCACTTCGAGCGCGTGGCCGGACGCAAGGTGATCCCAATCAAGGATATTGTCACCATGGTGATCCTCGACGGTCTGCCTTTCCTGATGGAAAGTGTAGACTCGTCCGCCTTTGCGCGCCACGTGCCAGTCCCGTACGACTGGTCCAGGAACCTTACTAGCGAGGAGGTCCGGAAGACCCAACATGCTATCGCAGCGGCGCTGGAGCGAGGTGGGGCCGCCGTAAACCCGGGACGTCTCGCGCCCTTGATAAGAGGCGAAGAGATGCCGTCGCCCGATTTTCTGGCGATATCTGCTGGGCGGTCTAGAACATTTGCTCAAGCCTCCGAACCCGTTTAGGCCTTCGGACGAAGAAATCAGCAAAGCTAAGGAACTCGCCGAACGCGAGGGAATCGGCTTCTTGGAAGCCCTGATGAGGGGAGAATAATCTTTCAAAGTCTAAAGCTCGGCTTGGAAACCCGGTTAGTTGCTAAATCTACGAATGTGAACTTACCGCCATTTCCAATTGACCGCGACGAAACTGGGCTCGTTTTGACCCACAGAACGGAGGGTTTCATCCCTCAGCAGTTCGCAGATTACGTTGGGTAACTCAGGAGTTTAATTATGTTCGATCAGGCCTTCAACGTGTTGAAGAACGAATTGAAAGCAGAAGTCATGGACGAGCTCAAGAGCGTCCTTGAAAGCGAAGAGCAACGGTACGTAACTATCGCGGAAGCGGCCAAATACATCGGCTGTAGCTACGAGATGGTACGCACTCTGAGCGCTAGTGGAGCATTTCGCATCCTGGCGCTTGGCACGCAGAAACGAGGGATCGACAAGCGAGATATTGACGCGTACATGGCCTCGCTAAAGCTCAAACAGCGAAACGGATAGCCGGTGCGGATACGTGAACGAGGGCGGCGGTTCCGCAATAGCTCTAGCGCGAAACCGTTCGCCGCTTTTTACATAAACGATAGGGGGTACCGTGAACATATGTCCAGAGTTCCGCAGGATCCTGACCGATCGAAACGGAGGTGAAAGGCGAAGGTTCGGTATTTCGCCGTTTAGATAACGGCAAGTGGTATTTCCGGCTCAGGGTCAAGGTCGATGGAGAGATCCGAGAACTAAGGGAAGAGATCCCTGGGATTTACGACTCCGCAGACGCCGCCTGGCGAGCATCAAAAGACATTCGCCATGAAAATCTAGCGAAGATCGCCCGCCACGAAGTCCGGCCATCAAACATCGAGAACGTCACGTGCGGTGAACTCCTGACGCAATATGTCGAACACGTCAAGAAGAATAGGCCGCGTTCTGCCTATGACATCGAACGTCAGGTGGAATCGCAATTACGCCCTTTCTTCGGAACCACCAAGGTCGCAAAGCTCACTACCAGGATGTTGGATGCTTTCATTGAGCAACGACAGAAGCAGGGTCGGAAGTTCGCCACGATTCGGAACGATCTTGCGTACTTTCGCTCGGCCTTGAGACTGGAACTGAAGAATACCCCGTGCCGAATCCTCGCCGTTCCTCATTTCCCCACAATCACAGTTGATAACACTCGCACCGGTTTCCTTGACTTCCCTCAATACGAAGTTATCCTCGATCACCTTCCAGTTTCGATCAGATGCCTGTTCGTCGTGGCATATCACATTGGTAATCGACTGGGCGCATTGCTCGACCTGAAGTGGCATCAGATCGACTTCGATCTTGGCGTGATCTTTCTTGATTCCCGCCATGGAAACAAGACGGCGGGGACGGCGCCGATCTACGGCGATATGCGCAAGTGGTTGACTCAACAGAAGCAGATTCGAGATGAACTTTCCGGCGTGCGAGAAGGTCTTTTTTTTGGTATCCCCAAGATTGCGAGATCGACCCGTACTTCAAGACTGGCCATGGCGGCCATCGAAGAAAGCCGGGGGCAGAGATTAGATCCTTTAAAGCTTCGTGGAAAAACGCCGTTAAGGAAGCTGGTGCGCCGGATCTTCTATTTCATGATCTCCGCCGGTCTGCCGTTCGAAACATGGTCCAGAAGGCAGGGGTCAGCGAGCGACGCGCCATGGAGATAACCGGACATCGAACACGGAGCATGCTCGATAGATACAACATCGTCGCCATTCAGGACGTGCAGGCCACGGGCATCCAAATGGATGCCTGGGTTGCGCAACAGCGACAGCCAAAGCGCAAGGTTGTGAAGCGCAAGAAAGCCTCCGCCTCATGACGAGGTTCCTTGTACCCTATCCGTACCGTATTTCCAGGCCTTGCCATACAGCCGCTCAGCTGTCTCAGGCAGTCCCGTACCCTATATAGGGTACAGAATAGGGTACAGAGAATGAAAATGCCACCCGCGATGGGTGGCCTGATTTTTATAACTGCCGTTTTTTCAATGGTGCGGATGACTGGACTTGAACCAGCACTCCCTTTCGAGAACCAGATCCTAAGTCTGGCGCGTCTGCCAATTTCGCCACATCCGCTCGTGTGGGGCTCTGACGAATAGAATACCAAGCCGGGCTCTCAGGACGCTCTCAGCAGCACCTTCAACACGCCCTTCTCCTCTCCCCGCTCAAACGCCCGCGGCGCTTCTTCGAGGGGCATCACTTCCGAGATCATTTCCTCCACGCGAACCTTGCCGGATCGCAACAATCGCAGCGCCGGTTCGAACCGGCCGCAGCGCGACCCCACCAGCGTCAACTCGTTCACGATCACAGGCGCAGTGTCGATCCCTACCAATCCATGCACGGTCGATTTCATAATCAATGTCCCTCGCGGACGCGTCATGGAAACCGCTTCTTTCAATCCCTCAGCCGAGCCCGTCGCGTCCACAACCCAATCGTAAGCGGCGGCCGGAAGTTTTTTCGCGATCTCGGTCGACACCCCCGCGCCTTCCGAAATGCGGAGTTTCTCGCGATGCCGTCCGTATTCGTGAACGTCAGCGCCATGCGCGTGCAACACCTGTGCGATCAGCAATCCCAGCTTGCCGTCCCCAAGAACCGCGACCGCATCGCCCTTCGGAATCTTCACTTGGTCCAGAATCTCGCATGCCGCCGCCAGTGGTTCGACGAAGACCGCCTGCTCGGATGAAATCTCACGCGGCACAACATGCAGATTCGTCTCGGGCAGCGTCAGCAATTCGCGAAAAGCGCCAGGATGCCGCACGATCCCGAGCACCGTCCGCGTCGGGCAATGCCGCCCCAACCCTCGCGCGCACCACTCGCATTTTCCGCACGCGAGATTGATCTCGCCCACCACGCGCTTGCCCACCAGTGCGCGATTTTCGGATTCCACCACCTCGCCGACAAATTCGTGGCCCGGCGTCCCGCGAAAACCGTAATAGCCGCGCTTGAGTTCGATATCCGTATTGCAGATGCCGCCATACAACAGCCGGATGGTCGCGAATCCCTCAGGCCTGCGCGGTTTGGCGGTGTTCTTGACAGTAACCACCCCGTTCTCGATGTGCACTGCACGCATTCGATCCGACGATAGCATGCGCTCTCTTGACGGATTAGCGCATTAGTACTAATTTATTAGTATGCTGCTGATGCCGCTCCTCATCCTCGTCCTTGTGACCGCCCTTCACGCCGACGATTTCGATCAATCTATGAGCGCGGCCGAAGCCGCCTATCGAAAGGCCGACTACGCGGTCGCCCTCTATTCTTATCAAAAAGCGTGGGAACTGCTTCAGCAAACTCCGCTCAATAACCCCGCTCGCTACGACGTTCTCAAACGATTGACTTCCGTCCGTGCCGCGCAAGGCGAGTTCGTCGACGCCGACAATTACCTCCAGCTTGCGATTAACTGGCGCGAGACGACACTCGGCATCGACGATCCGGGAGTTCCGAACGACCTGCTGGAATCGGTCACACTCTGCCGCGGCATGAAAAATTACGACCGTGCTCTGGCGATCCTGGAACGCGTTCGGACCATGCACGTCAAATCGGCGGGACCAGAAAGCCTTCCTGTCGCATCCGACTTCAGCCGCATGGCCCAGATCTTTCTCGATCAGAAGAAGAGCGAGAATGCCGCGCAAGCATTGACAGCCGCCTTGAAGATCCGCACCAAACTCGCCGGCGCGTATGACGCATCCCTGCTTCCCGATCTCGATCGCTTAGGCGAAATACAAATCACGCTGCAAGATTATGCCGGCGCGGAAGACACATTCCGGCAGGCGCTCGTCATCCGGGAGAGCCTGCTCGGAAAAGACAGCGGCGAACTCATCCAAGACGTGGACGGTCTCGCCTACGCGTGTTTTGGAGAGAAGAAATACGACGAAGCCGATCCGCTCTACCAGCTACTCATCGCGCTCTGGACCGCATCCGTGGGCAAAGAACATCCCATGGTCGCGCTGGCCTATGACAAGGTTGCGGTGTTCTACGCCGAGCAGAAAAAATTCGATCAGGCCAAGGCCGCCGCAGACCAGGCGAACGCGTTACGCGCACATTTCCTCGCGTCTGGCTTGGTCCAGGAAGCGACGGAGCAGCAGGCCGAAGGAAATACCGATGAATCGAAGGCGCTTTACCGTAGAGCGCTCGCCGTGTTGCAACCTCCAGACCCGGCCTACGATGACTTGCGTCAACAAATAGAACTGATTCTGAAATCGCTGAACCTTCCCAAGCCGAAACGCAAGCCCTAGCGCTTATACTAAATACGCCGAATGTATCGACGACTCGTCCGCCGCGTAGTCTTCGTCGCGGGACTGCTGCTGCTCACCCTCATGGCGGGAACCCTGGGATTCCGCATCATCGAAGGCTATCCGCTGTTCGATGCCTTCTACATGACGCTCATCACCATCACGACCGTCGGTTACGACGAGATTCATCCACTCAGCCAGGCGGGACGAATCTTTAACTCCATACTGATCCTGTTCGGCGTGAGCGCGATGTTCTTCTCAGTCGGCGCCATCACTCAAACTATCATCGAAATGGAGCTGCAAAATCCGCTCCATAAGCGCAGGCACAAACGCATGATCGACAAAATGCAACAGCACTTCATTGTTTGCGGGTATGGACGCGTCGGGCGCAACGCCGCAATTGAGCTGCAACAGGCCGGCGTGCCTTTCATCGTGATGGACCGCGACGAGGAGCGCGTGGAGAGAGCCATTCATTCCGGCATGGTCGCCGTTCTGGCCGATTCCACCCGCGACGAAAGCCTTCGAGAAGTCGGTGTCGACCGCGCCCGTGGACTCATCGCCGCGCTAGCCACCGATGCCGACAATCTCTTCGTGATTCTCTCCGCGAAAAATCTAAACTCCAGGCTGATGGTGGTGACGCGCGCGGCGGAAGAGGATGCCGAGGACAAGCTGCGGCGCGCCGGAGCGGATACGGTATTCGCGCCTTACAGCATGACCGGACATCGGCTCGCGCAGGCCTTGCTTCGTCCGCACGTGGCACAATTCCTGGAGTTCACGACGCAAAACATGGCTCTCAATGTCGCCATCGAACAAGTCCGTGTCGAAGAAGGCGCTGAGTTTGTCGGCAAAACCTTGGCCGAATTGCAGATCCGTAGGGAATTGGGGATCATCGTTCTGGCGGTGCGCAAAGCCGCCGGCGAGATGATCTTCAACCCGCCCGCCGAAACCGAAATCTGCTCGCAGGATTTCCTGATCGTGATGGGCGAGCAGCCCAATCTCCGCGACCTCGAAGGCCGCCTCACCGCTCACCACCGCCGACGCTAAGGTTCGTCCCGATCCTTATCGCCGTCCTGCGGCCCATAATGATGCGCGGCCGATTCCCGTGGCTGTTGCAGCCATTTTTCGAGCGCCTCCGGATTGAGCTTCAGCTCCACCACTGTGGCCTCGTTCGGTTCGACGCTGGTGACCAGCAATCTGCAATCGTGGCCCTCCATCCGTATGTAGACCAGCGTCGTTTCTTCGTGCCCCGAACGATGCGTGTACGACTGAACAAAAGGCTTCCAGGACGCACCGACAGCCCTGCGAATCGATTGCGGCATGTCCCTTCCGGCGCGTTCATGAAGGTCGAGGTTTTCAAACACCGCGATGTCTATATGTCTCGTTCCCGCGGGGCGCGCGACATAGGTGACAAAATTCACGAGCCCCATCAGCGGAATATGCGTTGGCTGCGCATGAAACTCGTCCGAGATCGCGGTCACGATGTCCTTAAATTCGCGATCCGTCGCGTTGGCCGCGGTGCACGCCACAGTGCAAGCAAGCAATCCAAGCTGGATGAATCGCATCTCATTCCTCCTTGTTGCCGGAGCCTTTGTGCATACTGCCGATATCCATCTTGGGAATCCCGAAGTTGCCGCCCAGATCGCGCAAATCCTCGGGCTTGATCTGCCCCACGATGCTCACAACAGTCAGCTCTTTGGGCTCCGCCGAGATGATCACCAGTCCCGAGATCTGGCCGCCGTCGTTGGCGATAAACACATCCGCATTGTCGCCATCCCGCTTGCTTCGGACGCCCACGATTCGCGACCACATGGGAGGTTTCAGTTGAGCGCGCATCGCGGCGATATCGCTGTCGTCATACTCGCCGGCGTTCTTGAACTCGAAGCTTTTCACGTAGACGCCCTTCAATCCGGCTACGAGTCTTTTCACCTTCGCCTCATCCGCATCCTTGTCCGACAGGAAGCGGCTGGCGAGCTGTAGCAGCGACGAGTCCATCGTGACGTCCACCACTTCCTCCGCCTTGTCCGCCAGCTTGTCGATGCTCGGCGGAATCTTGAAGTCCTGTGCCGCAACGGGCAGAAGGGCAATCCATGCCAAAAACGCGAATCTCATACCATCCCTCAATTCTTAGTTGTCCTGTGCTACTTCGTTTAGCTTCTGTTCGATCTTGTGCAATTTCGTGCTTGTGATCCGCAGCGCCAGCTCCAGCCGCGTTTTAGCGGCCTCGCCCGCGGCCCGCTCTTCTACCGCGCGTTCATGCTGCCATGTCACTCCGCTCACGGCCAAAGCGACAACAGCAACTGCCGATGCCCATCGCAAACGAGGTCCAGCGAACAGTTTCTGGAAGAAATTCCGTGGGGTTTGCTGCTCGCGCGCAGCCGCGGCCAGCACTTTAGCTTCAAACCAGTCCGGCGCGTCTTTGCGCTGCAACGCATTTCTTAATTGCTGTTCCAGATCTTCGTTCATCGTATTTCCCCCATGCTGCGCCCGATTTTCTCCCGCAACATTGCCAACGACCTTTGCAGATGGCTCTTCACTGTCCTCACCGGCATGTTCATCGTCTTCGCGATCTCTTCCGGCATCATCTCTTCCTGGTACCGGAGAACCATTACCATACGAGGCGTCTCCGGCAGCGACGTCAGCAGCGCCCGCAAGCGCCGATTCAACAGCGGATCGCCCGGCTCATCCCGGACCGACGGCTCCGCGACATCCTCCAGCGCCACCGCGGCCTGTAGCTTCCGTTTGCGGACATAATCGATGCAGCGGTTGCTGGTAACCCGGCGCAGCCAAAACGTCGCGTGCGCGGCGTTCTCCAACTCGGCCAGGTTCCGGTAGAGCTGCAGGAAAACGTCCTGCGCCACTTCTTCCGCCGCCCCGCGATCCCGCAGGAAGTGGTAAGCGATGCTGAAAACCATCCCCTGATTGGCGTGCAGCACCTCGGCAAAAGTCGGAGGCGCTGCCTCTGCTTCGCCCGCCCGTTCCGCCGCGACTACCGCCGCCACCAGCATCCGGTTCGCTTCCAATCTCCCTTTCTATTAAACAGGTACGCATGTCGGGCGCGAGAGTACGCAGGAAAAGTAACGTCGTTTCCAGTCCGCCGGGCGGCGCTTCGGCGAGCGTTGTGAAAGAGCATTGACGCATAAATCGTGTCCGGATATTATCGCTAAAGGGGCGAGAAATCGATTGAGGTTTTTCCCATGAGAATCAATTCACTTTTAATACTCCTTTTCGCATCCGCCTGCTACGCTCAGGCGCAGAGTTTTTCGGCTCTCCAAACCAGTCAATCGGACTGGAGATGCCGCGGCCGAATTTGATCGTAAATTCAGACCTTTACTGCAAAGATGTGCGCAGCAAAGAATTGACCAAGTGGAGTTCGGATGGCCGCAAGATATTCAGCCATTTGGAACGGCCCGCAGACGGCTCATCAGATGAATTCGCCGTCGCGGAAGACGCCGCCGGAAACATCTACGCCACTGACGGCGGTCAAATCCATGCCTATTCTCCAGACGGAAGCTATCTGTACAGCCTCACTCCTGGCGTCGAGATGAACCAGGGTCTGGCAGTTCTTGACGCGGAGCACATCTTCGTCTCGGGGCGTTCGCCAACGTCCGGCGCAACCGTCTTCCTTGTGGGCTCAAATGGCATCGAAAGATCTTTTTCAAGCCCCTTTGTTGCGGGCTTGACGGGCGTCGATGACCGGGTCGCAAATTGGGTGAGTTTTCTTGCGCTCGATCGTGGCAAAGGACTTCTCTATCAACTTCCTCAAGACCTGTACGAAATACGCGTGTTTGATCTCAACGGAAAACTCCTTCGAAAAATCGTTCCGCCGGCTGAATATCGCACCCGCGCTCCGGAACTGCAGCATCCCGACGGAGGGGCGTATTTGTCGCACCGGGCGACGGCTTGAGCGACATTACCGTCGTTCCGGGAGGCGGCTTGATAGTTACAGGAATGATTCTGGACAGCGCGAAGACGAGCGGCAAAGTTACATCGGTGAATTATTCCCGGTTTGTCGATCTTTACGATTCCAGCGGTAAATTCCGTCGCAGGTTCACCAACGATGAGCTCGAACTGGACGGAGCGAAGCTGCTGCGTTTCGACAGCACGACGGCCCGCGCTTTCTTTAAGAATGGAAATTCGATGATCGTTGGAGAGCTGAACTAAGCTGGCGTATCGCCACCCATGATGCCGGCAGGCGTCCTCTGAACCCTCTTGATTCCTCACCACGAACCGTGACGTGAAGTAACAACTTTACAGACTTTTACGTCGTTACAACTTTGAGGGTGTCGTGTGTGGATTGTTAGATTAGCTCTTCGGCGGCCCTATACCTTTGTCGTGATGGCGGTCTTAATGGCCGTCCTCGGCGGCATTGCTATCGTGAGCATGCCGAAGGACATTTTCCCTTATATTGATATTCCCGTGGCGACCGTGGTCTGGAGTTACGCCGGGCTGCCGCCGCAGGAAATGGCCGACCGCGTCGTGACTATCGACGAGCGCGCCATGACCACCACCGTTAACGATATCGAGCACATGGAATCGACCTCCTATAACGGGGTCGCGGTCATCAAGGTATTCTTCCAGCCAACCGCCCAGATCGATATGGCGATTGCGCAAATCACGGCGTTATCGCAGACCATCCTGAGACCGCTTCCGCCCGGTATCTTCCCGCCTAACGTCATTAAATATGACGCCTCCAGCGTCCCCATCCTGCAGCTCAGCATTCATAGCGACACGCTCGGTGAAGAGCAGCTTTTCGATTACGGTCAGAACTTTATTCGCACCCAGCTTGCGACCGTACAGGGCGCCGCCGTTCCGCTGCCGTTTGGCGGCAAGGCGCGGGCCATCATGGTGGACCTCGATCCCGATGCGATGTACGCGAACCATGTGTCGGCGACCGACGTTTCGAACGCGATCAGCAACCAGAGCATCATTCTTCCGGCCGGAACCGCTAAAATTGCGGACCGCGAATATTTTATCCGCATGAACAGCAGCCCCACCACCGTGCAGGGGTTGAATGAGCTGCCGTTGCGATCGATGAACGGCGCCACCGTCTACGTGAGGGATATCGCGCAGGTGCGCGATGGTTACGCAGTGCAGACCAACATCGTCCGGACGAATGGAAAGCGCGCTGCTCTTTTAACCGTTCTCAAGAACGGGAAGGCCTCGACGCTGGACATTGTCGAGGCAGTGAAGAAACAGATTCCTCAGATCATGGCTGGACTGCCTACGGCTCTGAAGATTACGCGGCTCTTCGATCAGTCGTTATTCGTACGGGCCGCGATCAACGGGGTTTTGCGCGAGGCTGCTTTGGCGGCGGGCCTAACCGGAATCATGATTCTGCTCTTCTTGGGCAGTTGGCGCAGCACGGTGATTGTCTGCTGCTCTATCCCGCTGTCGATTCTGACGTCGTTGATCGTTCTCAGTCTGCTGGGCCAGACCATCAATATTATGACGCTCGGCGGCTTGGCGCTCGCCGTCGGCATTCTTGTCGACGACGCGACTGTCGAAATCGAGAACATCCATCGAAACATGGGGATGAAGAAGCCCATCACGCGGGCTATCTTGGACGGCGCTCAGCAGATTGCGGTGCCGGCCTTTGTCTCTACACTCGCTATTTGTATCGTGTTCGTTCCGGTATTGTTGCTCACCGGAGCCGCCAAATATTTGTTTACGCCTTTGGCCATGGCCGTCGTTTTCGCCATGCTGACCTCGTACCTGTTGACCCGAACCCTGGTGCCCACGATGGTGCACTACATGTTGGGGCCGGAAGTGGAGTTGTACCAGCAAGGCGAGGAAGGTCACGCGGCAGAAGGGCAAGGTGTTATCTGGCGCGTCCATCACGCCTTCAATCGCCATTTTGAGCGGTTAAGGCACTGGTACCGCGACGCACTCGATTGGGCGCTGCACCGCAGGGCGCTGGTTCTTCTGGTGATCGGCGGGTTTTATGTTGCTTCTATTTTCTTGATTTTCATAGTTGGACGGGACTTCTTCCCGTACGTCGACTCCGGTCAAATGAGACTGCACGTGCGAACCCCGCCGGGGACCCGCATCGAAGAAACGGAGCGCTATTTTGGACGAGTCGAGCAAGAAGTCCGACGCCAGATCCCAGCGGCGGAACTCGACACCATGATGGATAACATTGGGATTCCCAATTCATCCACCAACCTCGCCTACGGGGATCTGGCTACGGTATCCAACTCCGATGGCGAGTTGCTGATTTCTTTGAAGCCGGATCATCGTCCGACGGAGGAATATCAGCGCATACTGCGCCAGGATCTGCATGAGAAATTTCCCGATGTGACCTTCTTCTTCATGGCCGCCAACATTACGAATCAGATTTTGAATTTCGGAATCCCGGCGCCGATCGATCTGCAGGTGGTGGGTAGAGACGCCAAAACGAACTATCGGATCGCCCAGCAACTGGAGCGGCGCCTTACCGGTGTTCCGGGCGCGGTGGACGTGCAGATCAAGCAGAATGTAAATTCCCCGACAGTAGACGTGAACATCGACCGTACTATCGCAAGCCAGGCCGGATATACCGAGCGCGACGTTTCGAACAGCGTCTTCATATCGCTCAGCTCGAGTGGGCAGACCTCGCCCAACCAGTGGTTGAATCCGATTAACGGCGTGAGTTATCAAATCAACGTCCAGACGCCGCAGTATCGGATCGATTCGCTCGACGCCCTCAAACGAACTCCCATCACGCCGGCAAACGACAGCAGCACACAGTTGCTCCAGAATTTCGCGACCACCAATCGCGATACGATGCCCTTGATCGTGAGCCACTACAACGTGCAGCCCGTGTATGACATATTTGCCAATGCCGACGGCCGGGACCTGGGAGGCGTGGCCAAGGATGTCTACAAAATCATGGCCGATACTGAGAAGCATTTGCCACTCGGGACGACGCTCAAGATGCGCGGCCAGGTGGACACCATGGAATCGTCCTTCGTCCGGTTGGGCCTCGGCCTGCTATTCGCGATTCTGTTGGTCTACCTGCTCATGGTGATCAATTTTCAATCTTGGATGGATCCTTTTATCATTCTCACCGCAATCCCCGGAGCGCTCACCGGTATTCTCTGGATGCTTTTTCTCACCGGAACGACTTTGAATGTGCCCTCGCTGATGGGCGCCATCATGGCGATCGGAGTCGCGACGGCCAATAGCATCCTGCTGGTGACCTTCGCCAATGACGAGCGATTGGAAGGCAAGAGCGGTCTGGAAGCGGCCCTATCAGCCGGCTTCACGCGCGTGCGTCCCGTCGTGATGACGGCGCTGGCGATGATCATCGGTATGTTGCCGATGGCGTTTTCCATGGGAGAAGGCGGAGAACAGAATGCGCCTCTGGGCCGGGCGGTAATCGGAGGATTGATTATCGCAACCCTTTCCACGTTGGTTTTTGTGCCTATCGTTTATACCTACCTCAGAACCAAGCCGCCTTTAAACAAGGACGAACAGATCGAAGAAGAAGCGCATCAAGGAGAGCCGGGTGCCGAGTTCTTATAAAGTGCCTGAAGATCATCAATTGCCTGAGGCCGCCGAGCCGCCGTTGTTAGACCCAGGGCACGAACCCAAGCTACTCGAGAGCGGGAAAGAGAGCCGGGGTCAGGCCCCTCCCTATTTGCGCGTATTCGTTACGATTGCTGCCATTGCGCTCCTCGCTCTTTTGCTGTTTGGAATCCTGCGCCACTATCGGCAGCAGAAGGTCGTCGAAGCGGCCGCGCATCAGGAAGAAGAATCCGTCCCCGTTGTGAATGTTACGAAAGTGCAGCGATCCCCTTCCGCCACGACGCAGTTGCTTCCCGGCAACATGACGCCGCTCACCGAGTCCTATATTTACGCGCGCTCCACCGGATACATTAAGAAGCGCTATGTCGACATTGGCGATCGCGTGAAGCAAGGTCAGTTGCTCGCCGAGGTGGAAGCGCCCGATCTCGATCAGCAGGTGGACCAGGCGCGCGCGGCCCTGACGCAGGCGGAGCACCAGTTGGGGCAGGCGAAGCAGCAGCTCGATAGCGCTGTATCGCAGGAAAAATTGGCGCACGTCACCTGGCAACGCTACAACACACTTCTGGCCCACGGCGCCGTGGCCCGTCAGGATACCGACCAGATGCTCACAAATTATCAAAGCGCTTCAGCGACCGTCGGCGCGGCACAGGCGAACGTCTCGGCGTATGAACAGAACATCCAGGCGAATCGCGCGAATTTAAACCGCCTGATCGCCCTGCAAGGTTTCGAATACGTGCGCGCTCCGTTCACCGGCGTGATCACAGCAAGAAACTTCGATGTCGGAGCGTTGGTCGGATCGAGCGGTGGAACGCAAGGCGCTTCCTCGGCACCCATGGGCGGCACGCAGGAATCGGGGAGCGCGGGCAACGCCGGCGCCAGCGGCTCAGCGGCCCCGAGCTCTGCTCCAACCGGAACCGTGGGCTCGGCATCCGGAAGCGGTGGCGAGTTGTTCCGCATGGCGCAGATAAACATCCTGCGCATCCTCGTCAACGTGCCGCAGGAGAGCGCCCCGTCGATCCAGGTCGGAGAATCTGCCTCGGTTTTCGCGCAGGGATATGCCAACCAAAGCTTTCCGGGCCGTGTCACGAGAACTTCCAACTCCATCGATCTCAATACCCGCACCCTGCTTACGGAAGTGGATGTCGAAAATCCTCACCAGATGCTGCTGCCGGGAACGTACGCGCAGGTGCAAATCCAACATGTGCGGCTGAATCCTCCATTGTTGGTCCCCGGCGACAGCATCATTGCGGGTCCGAGCGGTCTGCAAATAGCAACTCTCACGGACATAAAACAGAATCCGGACGAACAGCAGCATCACTATCCGCCGGACGCCCGGCAGATCCATATCGTCACGGTTCAGGTGGGTCGCGATTACGGCGCGGAGATCGAGATTGTCAGCGGACTCAAAGGCGATGAACTGGTGGTTGTGAACCCCAGCGATGTGGTTCAGGAAGGCGCTGTGGTCAAACCGCAGCAGGCGCCGAGCAGCGAAGGGAATCAATCCCGTCGGGCTCCATCGGAGAAACAGCCAGGCGGGGTCACTGCGCCCATTCGCGGCAAGTCTGACAGCGGCGGCCGGGGAGCGTCCGAGAAACCACCGGGCGCCTCCAAATAGAATAAAGACAGTCCATGTTTAAGAGAACTCTTGCCGCGTTCATCGCGGTAACCCTCATTGCCAGCGCCCAAACGCCAGACCAGACGCCGCGGGTTGTCATGCCCTCGGAAGACCATTGGTACGACAGACTTTTTCTTCCTTATAAACCAAGATTCGTGCCGCCGGTGTCGTTCTCCAACTCGCCGCGTCTCGAAAGTCTGATGCGCGCCGGCAAGCTCTACCTTTCCCTCCAGGATGCGATTGCCCTCGCGCTGGAGAATAATCTTGATATCGAGCTGGAACGCTTCGCGCCCGATCTGGCCCAATACGACACGCTGCGTACCAAGGGCGGCGCGACCATACGGGGCATCTCGTATGCCATCAATGAACTTCCGCAAGGCATCGGTGGACCGGCCAGTCCGCTGCTGAACCTGCCCGCGAGCGGCTCCACGCCCACCACGTCCGTTCCCACCACCCTCACAGAAGTCAGCGCGATCGTGCCGACGCAGACCAACTCTGCGATTACGGACCTGTCGTTTTCCACCGGCCCGGCCATTCCGGTCTTCGATCCCGCCGTCATTGGCAGCCTGAGCTATCAACACATCACGACGCCGGAAACGGACCCCCTCGCCTACGGCACCGATGCCCTGGTTTCGAAGAACGTCGCCGGAGATATCGGACTCCAGAAAGGATTTGGCCTCGGTACGCAGCTCAGTGGGACTTTTAACGCTGAGAATCAGAACTCAAACTCGATCGACAACGCGATCAATCCCTACACGACTTCGAATTTCGGACTGAATTTGGACCAGCCCCTGCTGCGCGGGTTCGGGTTCGGCGTCAACCGCCGTTATATTCACATCGCGCAAAATGACGAAAAGATCACTAGTCTCCTGTTTCAGCAGCAGGTCATCGCGACAGTTGCAGGAATCATCCGGCTTTATACCGACCTCGTCAGCCTCATCGGAGACGTCCAGGTGAAGCAAGAAACGCTCGCGCTTTCGCAGCGCCTCTATCAGGACAACAAAGAGAAAGTGGATCAAGGCACTCTGGCTCCTATCGAGGTCGTCCGCGCTCAAGCGCAAGTCGCGGCTAGCCGGCAGGACCTGGCGAATTCCGAGGGTTTCGAGCTGCAGCAGGAACTGCTGGTCAAGACCGTCCTGACCCGTCGCGGTACCGCCGATCCGATCCTGCGCGAGGCTCGCATCGTCGCCACCACGCCCATCGATGTTCCAGCGACCGAAGATATCCGGCCTGTGCAGGATCTCGTCGCGGATGCGTTCGGCAATCGCCCGGAATTGCAAGAGGCGCGGCTTCAGATCGCGAATAGCGAGCTCTACATGAAGGGCTCGAAGAACGCCCTCTTGCCCCAATTAGACATTCTCGCGTCGGCCCAGAACAGCGGGCTGGCCGGGGCTATGAATCCTCTCGCTACGGGAACCACGTCTTCCGGGAGCACTCTCCTCGGTTCGGCCGGGCAGAATTTAGAAGGCGGCTTTGGGACGTCTCTGGCGCAACTGTTTAAACGCAATTATCCTACTTATGCCGTCGGCATCCAGCTCAATCTTCCCATCCACAATCGCGTCGCTGAAGGCGATTATGTGCGCGACGAAATTCAGTATCGCCAGACGCAGATCCGCCAGCAACAGCTCGAAAACCAGGTGCGGCTGGAAGTGGAAGGCGCATTGATCGCACTCCAGCAGTCTCGCGCGGCTTACGACGCCGCGCTGGAGGCTCGCAAGCTACAGGAGCAATCGCTGCAAATCGAGATGGAGAAGTACGAGAACGGTATTTCCACGCCGTTCCTGGTGCAGCAATATCAAAGCTATGTGGCGCAGGCCCGCTCCACCGAAGTTGCCGCGCGCGGAACCTACGCCAAGGCGAAAACCGAATTGGAGCGAACCATTGGCTTGACCCTCCCGAATCACAACATCGCGGTGGACGAAGTCATGAAAGGCAAAATAGCCACTCCGCCCGCCGCGTTGCCGGTCTTGCCCGGGAACGGTTCGTCACGCTAACTGGTGCTTTACCGCATCGACGATATGTCGCGCGGAGATGCCGAATTTCTCGAGCAGCTCTTCCGGCTTCCCGCTGTGCGCGATATCCCGGACCGCCAGCTTCCGAACACGAACGTTCTGGTCCGACAGAGCTGCCAATACTGCGTCGCCGATGCCGCCGTGCGCGTAATGATCTTCAACCGTAACCACCTTTCCACCGGTCGCGCGCGCCGCTTCTACCAGCGCATCTTGATCGATCGGCTGCACGCTGAACAGGTCGATGACGCGCACCTTGATGCCTTGCTTGGCCAGTTCATCATATGCCGATAACGCTTCGAAAACCGTAACCCCGGCCGCTACCACGAGAACCTGGTCCTGGGCACTCGATCGCAGCACTTTGCACTTGCCGATCTCGAACTTCTCATCCGGCCCATAGAGAATCGCGGCAGACGGCCGTCCTACGCGGAGATAGCTCGGGCCCTTGAGCTGTCCGATCAGCACCGTGGCTTGGTAGGCGCTGGTCGCATCCGACGGATAAAGCACCGTGTAATCCGGCTCCGCGCACATCATCGCAAGATCTTCGAGACCCATCTGCGATGGACCGTCTTCGCCGATCGAAATCCCCGCATGCGTGCCCACCAGCTTGATATTGCTGTGGCTGATGGCCGCCATGCGAATAAAATCGAAAGCGCGCGTGAAGAAGCAGGCGAAAGTCGAAGCGAAAGGAACATAATGACGCGACGAGATTCCCATCGCAACCCCCGTCATGTTTTGCTCCGCGATATAAGTCTCGAAGAACCGATCGGGCGCGACCTTCTGCGCTTCTTCCGTGTACGTCGAGTTTTCTACATCGGCATCCAGCACTACGATAGAAGGATCGGCCTTCGCAAGCGCCGCCAGTCCGTCGCCAAAGCCTCTCCGCGTCGCGACTTCCTTGCCACCGACTTGATAAGGAGGCTTCGCGACAGCCGATGCCTTTGGCTTCGCTGCAGTCTTGCTGCTCGAAGGAGGAAGATTCGCCTTCCAATTCGTATCCGCGCCGGTAAGCTGCTTCTCGAGATTCTCCACCACTTTCGCGGCCAGGTCCTTATCTAGAGCTTTGCCATGCCAACCCTCAAGATCTTCAATGCCGATCAGCCCCTTGCCCTTGATCGTTTCCGCCAGCACAATCGTCGGCCGATCCGTGGTTTTGCGTGCCGTTTCATAAGCCGACAGCAACTCCGGAATGCTGTGTCCATTAACCACCAGCGCCTGCCATCCGAACGCCTCCCATCGCCTCTGATAGGTCTTCATATCGTGCTGCAGCATGGTCGGCTGGCTCTGCCCAAGCCGGTTGACATCGATTGTGAAACACAGATTGGTGATGCCGTCGAATGAAGCGAACTGCGCCGCCTCCCAAATGGAGCCTTCCGCCGATTCGCCATCGCCCATCAGCACGTAAGCGCGCCGGTCGGATTTTTCGAGTTTCTTCATGGACAGCGCGATGCCCGCGCCCACCGAAGCGCCCTGTCCCAGCGATCCTGTTGCCGCCGCGACAAAAGGCAGCCGCGGGGTCGGGTGACCTTCGAGAACGGAATCGATCTTGCGCAGCGTAAGAAGCTTCTCGCGAGGAATAAAGCCCGCTTCAGCCCACGCCGCATAAAGGATCGGCGCGGCATGCCCCTTCGACAGAACAAAAACATCGTTGTCCGGGCTGGCGGGATTCGTTGGGTCGTAACGCATCTCTGAGAAAAAAAGAACAGCCATGATTTCAGCCGCGGACGCGCAACTTGTGGGATGCCCGCTGCCTGCCGCGGTGGTGGCAAGAACGGAATCGATTCGCAGCCGGGTCGCCTTATCCTGCAACATCTTCAAGTCAACTGGGGTGGTTTGAGCGGTCGTGGTTTGGGCAGACATAAACATACTCCTATACACATCAGATGCGTTCTACGAGCAAATGCTGCATCCCTCTTTCGGCTCTGCTACACTCCCACCGTGGCCAACTACGCAAGCTCGGTTACGGTCCAGCCTATTGTTACGGGCGCAGACTACATCGAGAGCCTGCGCGCGCGCAACCTCAGGGTCTATTTTCTCGGCGAGCGGGTGAATGAGCCGGTGGATCATCCCGTGATCCGTCCATCCATCAACGCCGTCGCGCGCACCTACGATCTTGCCGTGGAAAATCCCGACCTGGCCACCGCCTGGTCCAGTCTTTCAAACCGGCGCGTGAATCGTTTTCTGCATGTTACCGAGAACGTGGACGACGTCGCAGAATCGCATGCAGCGGCGTCTCGGACAATTGACGGGAACATGCTTCCAGCGCTGCGTCGGCATGGACGCGATTAATTCTCTCTATTCGGTCACTTACGAGATGAATCCCGTTTATCACGAGCGATTCAAATCCTTTCTGACCCGCATGCAGGAGATGAATTACGTGATCGGCGGAGCCATGACGGATCCCAAAGGCGACCGGAGCAAAGGCCCTTCCGATCAATCCGACCCGGATTTATTCGTGCGCGTCGTCGAGCGCCGCGACGGCGGCGTTGTCCTGCGCGGCGCGAAAATGCACCAGACGGGCTGCCTCAATTCGCACTGGATTCTCGTCATGCCGACCATGCGTCTGGGCCCGCGCGACAAAGATTACGCAGTGGTTGCCGCGATCCCGGTGGACCATCCCGGCCTCACATACATTTACGGCCGGCAGTCCTGTGACACCCGCGCCATGGAAGGCGGCGAAATCGATCAGGGAAACGCACAGTTTTCCGGGCAGGAAGCCATGATCCTGATCGACGATGTCTTCGTGCCCGACGACCTGATCTTCATGAATGGCGAGACGGAATACGCTGCCATGTTGGTGGAGCGCTTCACCTCCTACCATCGCCGATCCTATGTCTGCAAAACCGGCCTCGGCGACGTGATCATCGGCGCGGCCGCGCTCATCGCGGACTATAACGGCGTGGCCTCAGCCTCGCACGTGCGCGACAAGCTCGTCGAGATGTGCCATCTCAACGAAACCATTTATGGCGCCGGCATCGCGGCATCGCACGAATCGCAGCCGACTCCGGCGGGCAATTACCAGCCTGACGACTTACTGGCGAACGTCTGCAAACACAACGTCACGCGCTTTCCATATGAGCTCTCGCGCCTTGCGCAGGATCTCGCCGGCGGCCTTGTGGCCACACTGCCATCGGAGAAAGATTTCGATAACCCTGAGACCGGCCCGTTATTGAAGAAATATTTGAAGGGCAGGGAAGGGGTGAAGGTGGAAGACCGCGCCCGCGTTCTGCGGCTCATTGAGAACATGACCCTCGGCCGCAACGCCGTCGGATATCTGACCGAATCGATGCACGGCGCGGGGAGTCCGCAAGCGCAGCGAATCCAGATCGCGCGCCAGATGAATTTGGAAGAAAAGAAGAAGCTGGCGCAATCGCTGGCTGGTATAAAGGAATAAATAAATATGTATTCAAGAAGAGAGTTTGGAAAAATAGCCTTGGCCGCGGTGCCGCTATCCTCCGCGTTTGCAAAAATCAACTCCAAGGTGGACGGCGTTCAACTGGGAGTGCAAACCTACAGCTTTCGCGATCTCAGCCTCGATGACGCGATCCAGGCGATGGTAGCCGATGGCCTCGGCGATTGCGAGTTGTTCTCTCCCCACGTCGAGCCTCCCGGCTTGGGCAAGGGAGGAATGTTCGGAGGTGGGCGCCCGCCCGGCGGTCCTGGCCAGAAGCCCGATCCAGGCGTTGTAGCCGCGCGTCAGAAGGCCCGTGAGGATCTCCGGAAATGGCGCGAATCGGTGCCGCTCACCTATTTCACCGACGTCAAGAAGAAGTTCGACGACGCCGGCATCAACATCCTCGCCTACAACTACAGCTTCGGCGACAATTTCAGCGACGGAGAAATCGATCGCGGCTTCGATTTCGCAAAGGCGCTGGGCGCGAAATTCATCACCGCTTCCACCACGCTGCCCGTAGCCAGGAGAGTGGTGCCGTTCGCCGAAAAGCACAAGATGATCGTCGCCATGCACGGCCATTCGAACTTGAAGGATCCAAATCAGTTCGCTAAACCGGAGAGCTTCACCGCCGCCATGGAGATGTCGAAATACTACAAAATCAATCTCGATATCGGTCATTTTACGGCGGCAAACTACGACGCGGTAGATTACATCACGAAAAACCACGAAAATATCCTGCTCTTGCACTTAAAAGATCGCAAGAAGGATGAAGGCCCGAACACAATATGGGGCGAAGGCGACACTCCCATCAAGCAGGTGCTCCAGCTCCTCAAGACGAAGAAATACCCGATTCCAGCGTTCATCGAATACGAATATCACGGCGCCGGAACTTCTCAGGAAGAAGTAAAGAAGTGTTTCGATTACGCCAAGGAATGCCTCGAAGCTTGAGGCCTAATCTTCGCCGGGCCGCTCGGTAACCGGGCGGCCCGTCGGATTCGGCAGAGGAGCTTTTCCGCCCCCGTCCCGCTCCGCGCGCAACATCGATTCCAGAGTCGGATACACATAGATCGTGGGGGCATGATCCTGCATCAGCCCTCCGGTGTCGGCGGTCGGACCGTAGTTGCTATACAAATCGCGGCCCAGCATTCGAAGCATCGCCAGCAACTGGCCGCGATGCTGCGCCGTATGCGTCATGCGCCGCGTCATCACCCACGCTCGCGAGCGCGGAACATCGAAGAACATGACGATTTCTTCCCACCATCCCGCCCCTTTCTCCTGCAACACCGCGAGACGTTTGCCGCTGTCTTCCGCATATCGCGCCATGAAGTTCCAGCGATCCTCGATTTCCGGCAGAGGCGGTGCCGAAACGTCGATCCCGAGAATGTTTCGAAACCATAAATTTTCGCTGACGCATTGATGAACCATGTGCTCATGGAAGCTTCGTCCTCGCGAATCATGCTCGTTCGGACGCCATGGTAGGTCTTCATCCCGGAACATGCTCCACGTACTGATCACCTTTACGCGCTCAGTTGCATAGGTGTCGACCAAAAAGTCGTACGTCATATTTCAATCTCCCTGTCGGACAACCTACATCCGTCCTACATGAAAGTAACTTGTAACTCTGAACGAGAAACCGCATCCAAAGACAGGAGAATACTATGCCCCACGCTACGTGGCAGCCCCCGCATACCGCCCACGAAGGCAAGTTAAATGCAAGTGACACGAATTCTCTGCCGGAATCGGCATTCGCGTTTCCAAAAGCACGCAAGGAACCACTGACCGATGCTTCCCACGTCCGGAACGCGATCGCCCGCTTCGACCAGGTGAAAGATGTCACCGATTCCGACCGTGAACTTGCCTTCGCCAACATCAAGAAAGCCGCGGAACATTTCGGCATCAACATGACGGAGACGGACTGGCATCAGCTAGGCTCACATCCGCATACCCGCAACACCGCACAAAAATAAACACTGTCGAGGACAACCAATGCTCGCTGCCCCAATGGAACTGCCTGTTCGCGACCGCTTGCTGTCACGTCTAAAAGACGCCCGCTGTGAGACGGATCGATTGTTCGAGATTCTGCGGCCCGAAGCTCGGTACGATCGTCCCATCGCCGAACGCCACCGAATAATTTTCTACATCGGGCATCTCGAAGCCTTCGATTGGAATCTACTCCACGAGCGTGCGATTTCCGTGAGAAGTTTCGACCCCGCGTTCGATAAGCTCTTCGCGTTCGGCATTGATCCTGTCGACGGCGGACTCCCAACAGACCAGCCCGCCAACTGGCCAACTCTCGATGCGGTGCGCAGCTATAACAGTCGCGTGCGTCGGCTGATTGACACCGAACTCGACAACGCGTCATTCGCGGCCGCGACTTGTCAGCTCCTTAATGTCGCCATCGAACACCGCCTCATGCATGCCGAGACGCTGGCTTACATGTTCCACCAGTTGCCTCTCGATCGAAAAATCGCGCCATCTGAAGGGAAACCGCCGCTGTCTCTGCTGGCCGGATTCAAGCCCGAGATGATCGCGATTCCATCGGGTCGCGCCGGCCTCGGACAGTTACGCAGCGAGTTCGGATGGGACAACGAATTCGCGTTCCACGAAGTAGATGTGCCGGCTTTTTCAATCGACAAATACAAGGTCACAAACGGCGATTTTCTGGAATTCATCGCGGATGCCGGATATGAAAGACGCGAATTCTGGGACGAAGCCGACTGGGCCTGGGTTACCGGACAAAAGATCTCGCACCCGGCGTTCTGGATTTCGAAAACCGATGGCTGGCATCTCCGCAACATGTTCGACGAAGTCCCGCTCCCACTCGATTGGCCCGTTTACACTAGCCACGCCGAGGCGTCGGCATACGCGCGCTGGGCCGGCAAGGCCCTCCCGACCGAAGCCCAGTGGCAGCGTGCGGCGCAAGGCGCGCGGCCCGGCAACGCAAATTTCGAGAACTGGAATCCCGTTGCGGTGAACGCCCCATCGGAAACGCCAAGCGCATTCGGAGTCGCGGGTATGATCGGCAACGGCTGGGAGTGGACTTCAACCCTATTCGCGCCCTTCGAAGGTTTCCGCGCATTCAGTTTTTATCCCGGCTACTCCGCGAATTTCTTCGATGGCAAACACTTCGTCATGAAAGGCGGAAGCCCTCGCACCGCGGCTTGCATGCTGCGGCCTTCCTTCCGCAATTGGTTTCAACCCCACTATCCATACGTCTATGCAGGCTTCCGATGTGTGACCTCATGCTGACCCAAGCCATAACTACCGGCGCGTTCACCGATTTCGCCGCCGACGTACGCAGCGGCCTTTCACGTCACGGACAAAAAGAGCTGCCCTCGAAATACCTCTACGACGCGATCGGCTCATCTTTGTTCGAAACCATCAGCCTGCTCCCCGAGTACGGCGTCACGCGCGCCGACGAGAGATTGCTGCGCAGGCACGCTTACGACATCGTGCGCCGTCTTGCGATGCCCGTGAATGTCGCCGAGCTCGGAAGTGGCAGCGGCAAAAAGACGCGTTGGATCTTAGAGGCACTGGGCCGCCACCAGCCAACATCGTATTATCCGATCGAAATATCGTCGGCCGCTCTCGCCATGTGCGAGCGCGAGCTCGGCGATATCGATTCCATCAGCATCGTCGGCTTCGAACGCGAATATCTCGACGGTCTGCTGGAAGTAGCGGCGCGCCGCGAGCCGGGTGAAAGCATCCTGGTGTTGTTCCTCGGCAGCACCATCGGCAATTTCGATCGCCCTTCCGATACTCATTTCCTGGCGAAGATGCGCCGCATTCTGGATGAAGGCGACGCCTTGCTGCTCGGAACGGATCTTCTGAAGCCGCTCCCGCAATTGATCGAAGCCTACGACGATCCGCTCGGAGTGACTGCCGCGTTCAATCTGAATCTCCTGGCAAGAATCAATCGGGAAGTCGGCGCCGACTTCGATCTCCGCCGCTTCGAGCATGTCGCAAGGTTCAACTGCGAGACCGGAAGCATCGAAATGCACTTAAGAGCAAGGGTGAGCCACGAAGTGAACATCCCCGGCGCGGACTTCGTAGCGGCATTTACGGAAGGCGAGACCATCTGGACCGAGTCCAGCCACAAATACTCGCTAGAAGAAGTGTCCCTCGTGGCCGAACACGCCGGCTTCAAATGTGAAGCCCAGTGGATCGACACGGAATGGCCCTTCGCCGAAAGCCTCCTGGTAGCAAACTAGGCCGATCGCCCAATCGCGATCCCCATGCCGAGCCGTGACCGCAGGCAGCGGTCTGCTGACGCCTTGTCTCGTTGCTGACGCTCATGCCACCGCCTGCGGAACCGTGACCGTAAGGGAGTGGATCTATGCCACTCGCAAGAACGCCAAAACTGCATTCAACCCGCCAAAAGCAAACGAATTCGAAAGCGCCGCCCCAACCTCGATCTTCCGAGCCTCATTCGGAATCACATCGAGATCGCAAGAAGGATCCGGAGTAGTGTAGTTCGCCGTGGGAGGCAAAGTCCCGCATCGCAAAGCCATCAAAGTAGCCGCCGCTTCAATCGCCCCCGCCGCCCCCAGCGCGTGCCCATGCATCGATTTCGTAGAGCTAACCGCCAGCCGATCTGCATGCGAGCCAAAAACGCTCCGAATCGCCGCCGTCTCAGTAGCATCGTTAGCCTGCGTAGCCGTGCCATGGGCATTGATATACCCGATCTGCTCCGGCGCAAGAGAAGCATCCTCTAACGCCCACTTCATAGCCCGCACCGCGCCCTCGGCCGAAGGCTGCGTGATGTGATGCGCGTCCGACGACATGCCGAATCCCGCAATCTCGCCATAAATCTTAGCCCCGCGCGCCCGAGCAGACTCCATCGGTTCGAGAATCAGCATGGCCCCGCCCTCGCCAAGAATCAACCCCCGCCGATCCTTCGAAAAAGGACGGCAAGTATCCGGCGAAACCACGCGCATCGCTTCCCAAGCCTTCAAAAATCCGAGGCTAAAAATAGCTTCGCTCCCACCCGTAATCGCGAGATCCACCGCTCCGTTCCGCACCATGCCAAACGCCTGCCCGATCGCATGATTTGCCGACGAACAAGCAGTCGATATCGTATACGTTGGCCCCACCACGCCCAACTCCAGGGAAATCCGGCTAGCCGCGGCATTGCCCATCGTCCGCGGAATCGTGAACGGATTCACCCGGTTGCTGTTATTCCGATACAGCCCGACGAAGCCCTCGTCCTCAGTCGTCTGTCCACCTACGCAGGACCCCGTAACGATAGCCGTCCGTTCTCTCAGACTCGCGTCGAACTCGACCCCAGCGTCTTTCACAGCGTCCCGAGCCGCAATCACGCCGAACTGCGCAAAGCGATCCAGCAGGCCAATATCTTTCTCATCGAAATAAAAAGAAGGGTCGTAATCCGGAACCTCGGCACCATTCTGAAACCGGAGGAGGGAACGATCCACCAGTTCCATCGGACGAATTCCCGGACGTCCCTGCGAGAGCGCCTTCCAGAACGATTCTTTATCTCGCCCCAGGCCGGAAATCACACCGATCCCGGTCACCACCACGCGGCGTTGTGCCATTCTCAGGCTCGCAGCGCCACCGTTTGCTGACCTTCGCTGCCGCCCTCCACTAGCTTGCGAACACCCTCCACGGCATCGCGAACAGTGCGGATACTCTGGGCGTCATCATCGGGGATGTTGATGTTAAATTCACCTTCGAGAGCGAAGAGTATGTTGATCCCGTCGAGCGAGTCGATGCCCAGTTCCTGGAAACTGCTCTCCTCCTTTATCGTTTCGACCGGGATATGCTGAGTTGCCGCAATCACGGACATCACTCTTTTGCTCAAGTCGTCGGGCATAGGATGTCGCTCACTCTTTCGAAATGGTAACCCTCGTCGATCAGCACAGGTAGAAGACGCTCGACCGCGCGGAGAGTGACTCGGATATCGGGCTGCGGTTGTAGAATACGTCCATCGTGCAAACAGAAAATCGCGCCGTTACACGCGCTCCGACCGAGCAGTGCGCTCACCCGGTCGTGGGTCAATTTCCAGTCTACGCCAATGGCGGTCCACATCACGCCGAGAAGATCCAGACGCCGCTGTGCTTCGCGAAGTCCGAACCAGCGTACTCCGTATGGCGCGCGGAATAGTCGCGGACGCACTCCCGTAGCTTGTTCGATCGTCTCCTGCGCTTGCCTGAGTTCGCCCAGAATCTTTTGGGGTGTCCTTATAAATAAGTACGCATGGGTATCGGAATGGTTCCCGATCTCGTGCCCCGCCGCTGCAACCTCGCGCGCAACCTGCGGAAGCCGTCTGACGTTGGCTCCGCATTGAAAGAAAGTCGCCGGCGCGCCATATCGATCCAGGATATCGAGCAGCTCGGGGGTCGATTCGCTCGGTCCATCGTCGAAAGTCAACGCGATTGCTCGGCGCGTTGTGACTCCCCGATACACCGACGGAGCAAAAAGAGCGGATGATTTTCCACGCACCGCATAAGCCATGGCAGACCCGCCCGCCAGAGCGCTCAGTCCGATCCACGCCGCGCGGTTTACCTGCCGCCGGCCCATTTCACGCTGTGATCCGAAGTAACCGCGCGCATCTCCCGCGGCGAATCAATCTGGAAAAACGACCACGGCCCTGGAATCCACGGATAACGTTCCGTAACCGATTCGTCGACCTCGATGCCCCAGCCTGCCCCCTTCGGCACGATCAGATCGCCATGATCCAGTTCCAACGGAGTTTTCAAAACCTCGGCCGCCAGTGGAAATGGATACATTCCGGCTTTAGTCGGCGTGGAGTAACAAGGATACTCCAGCCACTCGACAACGCCTTCCGGCCAGCAGATCCCGAGATGCGCCGCCGCCACCACTTCCAGCGCCGTCCCCCAGCTATGAAAAGCAAATCGCAGGCCGGCCCGTCCAATCTCGGAAAAGAGCCGCCGAGCCATGGGGAAACCGCCCTGACACACGATGTCCATCTGAACATAATCGACGCTACCTGTCGCAATGAGATCTTTGTAGGCAGCCTCATTCGGCTCATGCTCACCCGCCGCGATGGGCACGTAATCGAGATCCTTTAACCGCCGGTACCCGTCGTGATCGTCGGGCGGAAGTGGCTCTTCCAGCCACGCGATATTGTATTCCGCAAACTGCTCCGCCAGCCGGTCAATCGCGGACGCGATGTAATTGCGATCTCCCATGCGCCACCACGTGTGCGCGTCGATCATGAGGTCGAAGTCCGGCCCCACCGCTTCCCGCATCAGGCGAACTGTCTCCAAATCCTGCTCGGGTCCCATCCCCGGCCGCATTTTATAAGCCCGAAAACCGAGATCCGAAATTGCCTTGGCCTCTTTCGCGTACGCTTCCGGAGCCATATACATCCCCGCGCTCCCATACAAGCGGATACGATCCCGCACGCGCCCGCCGATCAACTCCGAAACAGGCAGTCCCTTCTCTTTGCCGACCAGATCGTAAAGCGCCATCTCGACCGCGCAATACACTCTTTCCACGCCGGCATCCTGCCCGGGACCGTCGACAAAATGGACCCGCAGAGCATCGGGATCGGCCAGCACGCGTCCTTCGAGAAACGGAGCGATGGTTTTTGTCACTATATCCTGCCAAGGCTCGCTGCCTTGACCCGGCGCGTATCCCACAAGTCCGTTGTCCGTCTCCACGCGGATCAACATGGCGTCCCGTTTGACGATGGTCCGCTCGCCGCCGTAATAAGTCAGCTTCAGAGGTTCAGGTAGGGGATAAGAGAGAAGGAAGGAACGTACCGAAGAGATTTTCATCGCAACTCTGGGAACCAGCGTATCAAAAGTGCGGAAAGCTACCGCCAAAAAAAAGAGCCGGGTGCTGGTCGGGCACCCGGCTGAGGAGCACCCACAAACGGCTCGGAGGTTACCGTTTGTGGTAGTGGAGGAGCTTGTTGTAACTTAAGCCAGCAGACCACCGTGCCCTAAGCACGCGATCTCCCAGCCGGAAACTCGATACCGGGCCAGCATCGGAGGCAAAATCAAATCCACCACATTTGGTTTGGCGGACCGAAAGCACCCCGGCGCTGAGACCACCGGAACCTCATCTTTATAGCCTAGCAGCAAAAGGTTGCCAGGCTCGACTGGAGCGAGAAATCTCTCTAAACTGCATCCAGCGCGGGCCATCGATCGGCCGATCACGTCCGCCGGTCCTGCCGGCGCGGTCGTGGATGCAATCAAAATCACTGTCGGTTTCGCCCGTAACAAATGTTGCATCGCGCGGGCAACCGCCGTCTCTTCTTCAACGGCAGCCAATGCGAAGGATACGCTCGCGCCCAGACGTTCCAACCGCTGGCGCATCACGCCTTCGAATAACTGCCTCGCCCTATCGCCGCTCACCGGATCCGTGTACAACACTGCGACGGTCGGATTCCGGACCGGCCTGGCCTGAAGTATAGGGCCTCTTTCTTTAAGAATTGAGTTTACAGCTTCTAGTTGGTCTTTTGCAACAGCAAAAGGTGCACTTTTTACGGTAGCGATCCGCTGGCCGAGCCCAGAATAGGAAAAGTTGGGTACCGTAGCAATGGCGATACTAGCAGTACAGTTGATCTGTTTGAGCAGTTCGTCGTCGACTAAAACACAGCTCGGTTCGGTCGCCATCAGGTTGGCTCTACCGCCTGCCGCCAACCGGATTTCAACCGATCCGCAACCCATTTCACTCGCGACCGCCATCACAGCTTCGTCTTCGCCAATTTCGCCCTCTTCGAGTTCAGTGACCCAAACTTCGTTCATTCCCTCGATTTCGAGCAGTTTGATATCTTCTTCGCTGATTACGTGGCCTTTGGCCAGTAGCTTCTTTCCACCGGGCCTGAAGATGGTGCAGCTTAAGACGCGTCCGGTAGACTCTTTGACACTTACGGTCTGAGCCTTCATGATTCCTCCCCGGCTGGTAGCCGGTTAGTCTTATGAGTACCCTAATTATACTTCTGGATAGCCTTCTATGATACCCAAATCAATCAGTCATCGGCAAGATTTATCTGAATTGAGTATGAATGAAGACCGGCGCAGTCCTATATAGAACTAGCGCCGAACCTGGGGAAGTTCTACGAGTAAGTTCGTGAGTCGGGCAGGAATATCTAGTACCGGGTCGCTGCACAGCGCCTTCATCACGGCGATCTCATCGCAACATTGGAACTTCGGGCACCGCAGACAGTCCTTCCATGCTTTCAGCGGAAGCGACCCGCGGTCCACTTCGACGAAACCCATATGTGAGAAAAAATTGGGAACATAGGTGAACGCGAAGATGGCGTGCAGCTCGTTCTCGATCGCTTCCTGCTCCAGAGCTTCTACGACAATGCGCCCGATGCCCAGCTTCTTCATGCGCGGATCCACGGCCAAAGAGCGTACTTCGGCCGTCGTCGGCGTGTAGAAATGAAGCGCCCCGCATCCCACCAGTTGGTCGTTCGAATAAACGACCGTAAAATCCCGGATGTTTTCCGACATTTCGAATTCCGTGCGGGGCAGCATAATCCCTTTTGCGGCGTAGCCGTTGATTACGCCAAGTATGGGATGAATATCGCTGATGCGAGCTTTCCTCACGACAAGATTCGAGCAGATCTCCTGACCCGCTTCTGTTTCCATATCGAATTCAATTGTCATCGCCGCACCGCCTCCGCTACCAAACGAGTTCCTATTTTGTCGTCGGACATCAGTTTCTCGATCACTCCGGCAAGCGCTCCCGGAGCGATAACTACCTCGCCCACGCCGCGAGTAAGTGCATCCATCGCCGCGCTTAATTTCGCGTGCATCCCGCCGGTTGCCACACCGGATGAAATCAGTTCTTGCGCCCCATCTGACGTAAGCGTCGCGATGGTCGCGCCGTCCGATCCTCTCACGCCATCGACATCGGTAAGAAACAGCAATTTGTCGACGCCGAAGCTTGCCGCGCAAGCTACTGCCATTTGATCCGCATTCACGTTATAAATCTGACCCTGTCGATCTACCGCGACACATGCCACAACTGGAAGATACCCGGCCGCCGTCAAAAGATTCAAAAGACGCGCATCGGACGCAACCGTGCGCCCTACAAAGCCCAATTCCGGGCTCATCTGTTCAGCCTCGGCCAGCAGCGCGTCCACGCCGCTGAGTCCCACGGCCGGCGCGCCGCAAGCAATAAACGCGGCAACCAATTCCTGATTTACGCTTCCCGCCAGAACTTTCAAAACAGCATCGAGCACCTCGGGGTTAGTCACTCTTAGGCCGTTCACGAACTTGCTCTCGATCCCTTTTTCGGTGAGAAAGCGAGTCATCTGTTTCCCGCCGCCATGGACCACCACGACGCCATGTCCGGCACTGCGCAAAGCCGAAATCTCGGCTGACAGCCGCCCTCGGGATTCCGCCGAATCGAGCAACGTACCGCCCAGCTTGACCAGGATTTTCAAAGCAACCCCTCGGTCTCGGCAAGCCCGAGCATCAGGTTCATATTCTGGATCGCCTGACCCGCCGCGCCTTTCACTAGGTTGTCGATCGCGCTCACCACCACAGCCCGTCCGGTAGCACCATCCACCTTCACGCCGATATCGCAGAAATTTGTTCGCTGTACCGCCGCGAGATCGGGCGCCTCGCCGGCGCGATACATACGCACGAATGGCTCATTCTCATACCGCCGTTGATAGATGTCGAGTAATTCGTCTCCGCTGGAGATGCCCTTAGCGCGGAAATAAATCGTCTCCAGAATTCCGCGGTCGATTGGCAGCAATTGAGCGGTAAAACTGAAATCGCTCTCCTCGATTCCCGACACCATCAGAACCTCCGGCACATGCCGATGATTGAGAATCGAATAAGCCGAAAAATTCTCTGTGACTTCGCAGAAAGCCGTCTTCAGCGTAGGTTTGCGCCCGGCCCCGCTGACACCGGATTTAGCGTCGCAAACGATCCCCGCGCTCAGATCGACCACACCGGCTTCGATCAATGGCTTAATCGCAAGGTTAGCCGCCGTCGGATAGCATCCCGGATTCGAAACGAATTGAGAGCCGGAAATACGAGATCGGCAAAACTCAGGCAACCCATAAACGGCCTCTTTGAGTAACCCCGGCGCCGTGTGTTCTTCCTTATACCAGTGCTTGTAAGTCGAGGCGTCCCGCAACCGAAATGCACCGCTAAGATCCACGACGCGAGCCCCGGCATCTAGCATCGCCGGAGCCAATTCCATGGAAACTTCCGGAGGCGTAGCCAGGAAAACGACGTCCAACCGCCCCTCCCGAACCGACTCAGCGCTACTCGGAAACCGCTCATGCGCCAGCCGATTAATGGGCTCATGCCGGTGTTCGGCATCATGGCGATGATCGAGCAAAACCGGGCAGACAGACGGATGGCGATCGAGCAGACGGACCAGTTCCGCCCCGCTATACCCCCGAAATCCGACAATCCCAGCCCGTAGCTTCCCCATGATTAATTATTCATCGCCCTGAATAATTATAACGCAACGCGTCACGGAATGTAGGGACGATTTGGTGCGATAGAATAAGGGTCCGAAGCGAAAGGGTAGTCACTTGGCGTCAACCAACATCATCGTCAAGGACCAGGATATTCTCGGAGGGACTCCAGTTTTCCGAGGCACGCGAGTGCCGTTTCAGGCGTTACTGGACTACCTGGAGGGCGGCCAGAACCTCGACGAGTTCCTGGACGATTTCCCCACCGTAACAAGGGAAGCGGCAGTTGCAGCCCTTGACCAAGCGAAAACCCCTATCGATCCGCCGTCGCAACCGTCTCACTAACACCCGTCTTCCAAAACTCTTCGATCTCTTCCAGCGGCTTGTTCTTCGTCTCCGGAACCCAGAACCAAGTGAAAACCGCCTGCGCGAAAGCCATCGCCGCCAGGAATCCGAAAGTGACGCCTTTCCCGATCTGATTAAACGCCAGCGGAAAGAAGAGCACCACTACCGCATTGGCAATCCACTGCGTCAACACCGGAACGGTCATCGCCGTCCCTCTAATATGGTTCGGAAATATCTCAGGCACCAGTGTCCAAAAAACCGGTCCGATGCACGACGAGAAAAACGCCAGGTACAGCAGAATGAGCAGCAATACGATACCTCCCTGAAAATGCCCCAGCATTACGGCCACTGCCAGCGCGACAAGAGCGAAAGTCATGCCCAGCGACCCGACGATATACAGCGGTTTGCGCCCGTAGCGATCGATCAATCCAAAAGAAAACACCGTAAAGACAAGATTGTTCAGGCCAATAATGAAAGTGGAGAACAGGGCTGCGTCAATCTTCCAGCCGGACGATTTGAAAATCGCCGGCGCGTAATCGATGATCGTATTAATCCCCGATACTTGAACAAAGATCGCAAGAAAGAAACCGACGACAACCGCGCGCCGTATTCCCGGCCTGAATAAGCTGCTCCAGTCATGCCGTCTTTCCGTGAGACTCGCGCGGATTTCGGCGGCCTCGAATTCGGCGCTCTCGCGTCCGCCAATGCGCTCCAGAATCTTGAACGCCTCGCGCTCTTTTCCGGCGATGAATAAATAGCGGGGTGTCTCGGGCGCGAATAACAAGAGCAGGAAGAAAAGCACCGACGGAATCACGCCGCTAATGAACATCCAGCGCCAGTTATTCGGTCCGATGTTCCGAAGAAGGTAATTGATGCAGTACGAGATCAGAATGCCGATCACAATGGACATCTGATAAAGAGTGCCCATGCGCCCCCGCAATGTCGGCGGCGAGATCTCGGAAACATACATCGGCGAAAGAATAGACGCGCCTCCTACCGCCAGACCACCCAGGAAGCGTGCGGCAAGAAACGCCGCGAAGCTGGGTGCGACTCCCGTGTACACTGACGTGGCCGCGAACAGAACCGCGACTGCGAGCAAAATCTTTTTGCGCCCATAGAAATCCGTCAGGCGACCGGCAATGGTCGATCCGACCACGCACCCGAATAGCAGTGAACTGAAAGCTGACCCGAGTCCAAGGTCGCTGAGTTGAAAATGCTGCGTCAGAAACGGTCCCGCGCCCGTAATGATCGCGATGTCGAACCCGAACAGGAGTCCGCCTAGCGCCGCCGTGGCCGCCAGAAAGATCACGTAGCGAAGATTAATCCTGGACTTCATCGTTCCCTGACTTGGCTGATCACGGCCCCTTCTAACATGCCAGGCACGTTGCTAGTCGCTTAACTCTATCCTCGCGCCTTAGTTGTGTCAACACGAACAAAAAAGTATGATCGATGAGTCAAGCGATTTCAAACCAGCCTGGAGACAAGCAAGTGGCAAGCGGACCCTTACGTCAAAATACAATCGAACAATACCGCGCCGATGGTTATGTGCTCGCGCGCGCCATGTTCGACGCGGAAGAAATTGAGCTCCTGCGACGGTCCGCCAAAGAAGATAAATCGTTAGACGACCATTCCTACGGCCGCGCCGATTCCGAAGGTGGAACCATTCGCCTGGCCTTGTGGAATCATCCGGGCGACACCATCTACGGAATGTTTGCGCGATGCCGTTCCATCGTGGATTCAGCTGAAACGCTTTTAGGAGGCGAGGTCTATCATTACCACTCCAAAATGATCATGAAAGAGCCTCGAGTCGGTGGCGCTTGGACATGGCATCAGGATTACGGCTATTGGTATCAGAATGGCGTTCTGTTCCCGCTGCTCTGCAGTGCCTTCATCGCCGTCGATCGCGCCACGAAAGAGAATGGATGTCTCCAGGTATTGAGGGGCTCTCATCTGGCGGGGCGAATCGATCATATATTGACCGGCGATCAGGCTGGAGCCAACCTCGAACGCGTAAATGAACTCGCTGGCAGGCTCGAACTGGTCCACGTGGAAATGGAACCCGGCGATGCAATTTTCTTCGATTGCAACCTTCTCCATCGAAGCGATCAGAACCGTTCCGAAAAGCCGCGCTGGTCCCTCATTTGTTGTTACAACGCGGCTCGCAACGATCCCTACAAAGAATCGCACCACCCCCGATACACACCGTTGATCAAGGTCGAAGATTCCGCAATCAAGGCCGCCGGATTGAGCCGGTTCGCGGATAGCCAGGCCGACGTAGCTTGGCTGAATCCCGAAAGCGATGTCAGTGCGTCGAGCCTCGGCTCCGGCGCGAAATCATGATTCCAAATTTTCTCTTTTTCTTTCTGCTCGCGTCACAATTTGCAGCCGCCGCTTCCTACGTGCTTGCACAGTCCGATCAGGGCCCCTGGGCCGTCGGCAATGACTTAATCGAGCGCCAGATCGCATTCAATCCCAAGACCGGATTGTCCACCCTAAGCTGGCATCACAAGGTGACCGGAACCGACTTCATCAGGAACGCCCGAAGGCCTGGAGACGAGTTCAGTTTTCAGATCGGAAACGATACCTTCACCGGCCGCTCCGGCTTTGCAATAGCCGCGGCCGAAACACAGAGCATCGAAGGCGGCAAGCAGCTCAAACTGCGGCTGAGGCGGCAGGGACTCGAAGTTAGTGTCTTCTACGCCGTCTACGACGACCATCCTGTAATCCGGAAGTGGATCGCAATCAAGAACACCGGCGCGCAGCCCGTGGTCTTGAAACACCTCTGCTTCGAATCCGTCGCGGCCGCTCCGGGCGTGCCTGCCGACTTGCAACTATACGCGGGCTACGGCACCGTACCGCGCGAGATCTTTTTCACGGGCCGCGTCTCCGACAACGCGCTCGTCTCCCGCAACTCGCGAACCGGCGAAGGTCTCGTAGTCCTCAACGAAGCGCCAGGATATCTGAAGCGCACCGAGATGGGCGGCGACTGGAACGATCGCATTCAAGTGAAGTACGACACCGACCTGTTCCCCTTCGAGCGCACCGTTGAGCCCGGCGAGACGTTCCAATCAGCCCGCAGTTCCGTAGCATTCTTCTTGGACGGCAAAGGATTCGCCGACCCGCGATGGGTGGTCCCCTCGTACACCTCCCGCATCCTGATGCGGCGCGGCCGCAGTTTTCAGCCGTCCTGGATTTTTAACACTTGGGAACCCTTCGAGAGGAATATCAACGAAGCCACCAGCGCGAGCCTCATCCAAGTGGCCGGACGCATGGGCATGGACATCTTCACCATCGATGACGGCTGGCAGGCCGAGTACGGCGACAACAGGGAGAACCTCAAGAACTTCCCCGGAGGCCTCGCCAAAATCCATGCGTTACTAAACGAGCAGAAAATGGGCTTGGGCCTGTGGGTTCCGCTGGCAGCCATCAGCACCAAGGCCCCGGATTACAAGCAGCATCCGGAATGGCTCTGCCGCGATCGTCAGGGCCGCCCGAAGTTCACCGGCACGGCGGCAGGTCAACAGGCAGTAATGTGCCTGGGTAGCGCCTATCGCGAGGCTGCCGCCCGTCGCCTGCTCGACTTGATCGATAAATATCATCCCAAGTATCTGAAGGTCGATCTGACGACCGTTTTCAACGCCTACGGCGAAGAACCTGGCTGCAACGCCCCGGGCCATTTTCACAAGAGTTGGGCCGAGTCGCTGGAGCGCATCTACGAGGGTCTCCAATACGTCGGACAGCGGCTATATCGCGAGCATCCCGAAGTCCTGGTCGATTACACCTTCGAGCTGTGGGGCGAAAAACATCTCATCGATCCCGCCTTGCTGGGTGTAGCGGATGTCGATTGGCTCAGCAATATCTCGGACGAACGCCCCGACGATGCCGGCCCAAGGCAAGCTCGCACTCTGCTTTATCACCGAGCACTGGCAATCCCTGTGGAGGCCATGCTGATCGGCAATCTGCACGCCGCGACGCCGCCCATTGAGGACCGCTTCGGAGTGGCCGTAGGCTCAGGGCCGCTGCTCTTGGGCGACCTCCGCAAACTCACTCCCGGGCAGCAGGATTGGTACGCCACTCGCATCCGCTGGTTCAAAAAGCTGCGCAGCCACGCGTCGTTGAACGATAGTTTCTTTCCCCTGGGAGAGTGGGCGCAAACGAGCGTGAAATCCTGGGACGGGTTCGCGCGCCTGAGCCGGGAAGGGGACGGCATAGTAGTCATCTTCCGCAACGACGCACCGGTAACCACAGTGACCGTTCAGCTACCCGCGCCGCCAACCGCCGTCTACGAAGCACATTCCGTAACGAACGGCGATTCGTTGGGTACCGTAACCGCGTCCACGCTAGCTAGCGGCTGGACCGTTCCACTGAACGCAGGAACGAAAACAGAAATCATCGAATTGAAGAGTACAAAATAAATGGCAACTGAATCGCCCACCAAACCAACCACATACAAACGAAGCCATCCCAGACCAGCTTGACGGCCCCCTAAACTCGAATCAGAAAGAAGGTTCCGCAAGGAGCAGTCTTCCGGTGATGTACCGATTGGTGGCCACCAACTCTTCACCGCAAATAGTGCCGGTCCATTCTGGGCCTGCCGGTTCGCAAGAATCGGCAGGCGCTTCCGGAAGTGGGTCCGGCTGGATCGCGATCCACGGTGAGCCAGAGGCTCCGGCATAACTCCGATCGCCACCCCTTCAGAAATGTCCGAGGTGCAGCGGACCTGAAGGGAGCGACGGAGGTAAAAACGTAGAACTTAGAACGTAGAACTTAGAACGTAGAACTTAGAACGTAGAACTTAGAACGTAGAACTTAGAACGTAGAACTTAGAACGTAGAACTTAGAACGTAGAACTTAGAACGTAGAACGTCTCCCCGCCGCAGTGTCTCTACAAAACCCCCCGCTCCCTCAACTCCAGTTCGATTTGTTCTGCCGATTCAAACTGTACAGCATATATCCCGACGCGCCGCGCCCCCTCAACAAACGTCAGAACATCATCCGTAAAGAAGCATTCTTCCGCACGACACCCCGCCCGCTGAATCGCCTCTTCATAAATCCGAGCCGACGGCTTGGAAGCGCCTACCTTATAAGAAAGCACCCGATCGTCAAAATGCCGCAGGATCGGATAAGTCCGCTCGATCCCGGTGAAGTGAATATCATTGGTGTTCGACAGCAGCAACAGCCGGTGCCGTTCATGGATCCGCTCGAGAAGCGATTCCTGAATCAAGGTGTCCGGCAAAAAAATGCTCGACCAAAGCTCGCAGAATTCCTCGTAACTCACTTTCAGGCCAAGTACTTCCGACAATTCTGCAACAAACGCCGGCGACTCGATCTGGCCCGTCTCATATCGCGGCACCAGGTCTGTCTTGCGCAGACGCAGCGGAATTTCGGACGCCGGACACCCGCACAACGCCTCCATCCTCGCGTATCCGCGCTTAAAATCCAACGGCACGATGACGCCGCCGAGATCGAAAATAACAGTCTTGATCACTGTCGATCATTGTATTCCGCGGTCTGTTGGAACGCCGCTGTTAGAATGATGTGTGTCAGGCTCCGGGCTTCGTGCAATGAGCGGTCGTAAACCCCGCCAGGTCCGGAAGGAAGCAACGGTAGCGGTTTAGCTTGTGTGCCGCGGATTACCCGGGGTCTGGCTCAAACGACCGCCCAGTTTTCATGTATCAAGTCATTGCAAGGAAATACCGGCCGCAGTCCTTCGCCGAGCTGATCGGGCAGGAGCACGTCCGCACCACAATCGAAAACGCTATTTCGCAGCAGCGAATCGCGCACGGCTATATTTTTTCCGGTCAGCGTGGAACGGGTAAAACCACGGTGGCGCGCATCCTGGCGCGTTGCCTCAACTGCATCAATGGTCCGACGGCCCATCCCTGCGGCGAGTGCGCGAGCTGCCTCGAAGTCACGCTCGGCAATTCGCCCGACGTGATTGAGATCGACGCCGCCTCCAATCGCGGTATCAACGAAATGCGCGAGCTGCGCGAAAACGTGCGCTATCGTCCCGCGCGGGATCGCTACAAAGTCTTCATTGTCGACGAAGCGCATCAGATCACGAGCGAAGCATTCAACGCGCTGCTGAAGACGCTCGAAGAGCCCCCCGAGTGGGCCGTCTTCGTCCTCTGCACCACCGAATCTCACAAAATCCCGACGACCATTGCCTCACGCTGTCAGCAGTTCAGTTTCCGTTCCGTGGATTTCGCGGAAGTCGTCAACCGCATGGACTGGATTCTGAAGCAGGAAGGCATCGAAGCGGATACGGAAACTCTATCGGTGCTCGCGCAGGCGGGGGAGGGAAGCGTCCGCGACTCCCTTTCCGCGCTCGACCAGGCCATCGCCTGCTGCGGCGAGAAGCTGAACGCGGCCGATGTTCGCGCGCTGCTCGGCATGTTCTCGCTCGATTCGCTGGCACAGATCACCCAGGCGCTCGAACAGCAGGACTCGCGCCGCATGCTCGACGTCGTCATGGAACTGGAGCGCAACGGCCGCAACCTGCAGCACTTCTGCCGTGAGTTGGCGCGTTATTTCCGCAACCTGCTGGTGGCGAAAGTGGCCGGATCGAACACGCGCCTGATTGCAGCCACGCCGCGGGAACAGGAACGTCTCGCAGCCATCTCCGCGACGTTTTCAGAAGAAGACTTGACGCGCTATCTGCAAATCACGCTCGATATCTTCAAGGATTTGCAGTTCTCGCTACAGCCGAGATTTCACCTCGAGATTGGATTATTGAAGCTGGTTCAGGCGGGAAAGCTGACGTTGATTGAAGACGCGCTTGCGGGCCTGGGCGCTCCGAAGAAAACTCCGGAAGTCAGGAAAGTGCCGCCGCCGGCTCCCGTTTCGAATCCAGCTCCCGCTTCGAATCCAGCTCCCACGCCGAAACCTGTCGTCGTCGCGTCAGGCGATCTGCGCGACCGTCTGCACTCAGCCCTCACCGAACTTGGCATGATGTTCACGGCCGACGCACTCGAGCACTCCCAGGTCATCGAAAAGGGAACCGAGCTTCAATTCATCACGACGTCAGAATTCTCGTTGGCCATGGATCCCAAGGAGTTGCAGAAAGCCGTGCAGCAAGTTCTGGGGCGTCAAATGAAAATCACTGTGAGTGTCGGTCAGCCCGAAGTGGCGGCCGCTCCGGTCGCGCAACGCAAACCGCCAACCGACGACGAAGCCACGGAGCGCGCTCTCGCGCATCCCGACGTGCAGCGGTTCCGCGAAAAATTTCCGGATGCTCATGTTCGCGCCGTCCGAAATCTGAAAGAATAGACAAGCGAAAGCAGGTCCCATGAAACTACCAGGAAACATGCAGGCGATGATGAAGCAGGCCGAGCAGATGCAGCGTAAAATGCAGGAAGAGATTGCGCTGATTCGGGTGGAGGCCACGGCGGGCGGCGGCATGGTGACCGTCAACATGGATGGCAAGAAAAACGTCACTGCCGTGAAGATCGATCCCGAAGTCGCCGGCGATGTCGAGATGCTCCAGGACATGGTGATGGCCGCGTTCAACGAAGCCGCCAAAAAAGTCGACGAAGAAACCAGTCAGAAGATGAGCGGCATGCTCGGCGGCATGGGGCTGCCTCCAGGCCTGTTCTAGCGCATGCCCGATTTTGCCGAGCCGCTTGCGCGGCTAATTCAGGAATTGAAGCGCCTTCCGGGCATCGGGCAAAAATCAGCGCAGCGGATCGCGTTCCATGTGTTGCGTGCGTCTCAGGAAGACGCGCAGCGGTTCGCTCAGGCCGTTGTCGATGTCAAAGAGAAGCTCGGAATCTGCACCGTCTGCAACAACATTAGCGACGGCGAGATCTGCAATTATTGCCGCGACCCCAATCGCAATCATTCGGTAATCTGCATCATCGAAGAGCCCCACAATATACTGCCGATCGAAACCACCCGCCAGTTCGAAGGCGTCTATCACGTTCTGCACGGGTCCATTTCACCGCTCCGCGGCATCGGACCGGAGCAGCTACGGATAAAGAGTCTCCTGGAGCGGATTCAGAATGACGAGATCCACGAAATCATTTTGGCAACGAATCCAACGGTAGAGGGTGAAGCGACTGCGGTCTATCTCTCCAGGTTATTGAAACCGCTAGGGATGAAGGTGACCCGCATCGCGATGGGCATCCCGGTCGGCAGCGACTTAGAGTTCGCCGACGAAGTAACGATGAGCAAATCGCTAGAAAACCGCCGCGAAATGTAGGAGCAGTATACCCTGTCCCCCGGGGACACCTTCAGCTGTCCCCGATTTAATCGGGGACACCGTATACTGCTCACATGGCCAGCAGCGCAGCCATAAGCTCGATGCCATCCCACAAATTCTGGATCCGAATATTCTCGTTGTAACTGTGTTGATTATTATCGTGATTCGCGATCGGCACCGTGATGGTCGGCGATCCCAAAATCTGTGAAATCATAAATAGCGGCACGCTGCCACCCATCGTCGGCAACCGCACCACGGGACCCCGAACACTATCCGCCGTCCGCAGCACGAGCTGTGAAATCGGCAGATCCATTGACGTCCGCTCCGCGTCATACCCCTGATCCGCGATCACCTTCGCGACCTTCGTGTGCGACATCAGCGTATCCGCATCCGGATCGCGGTCCACCACAAAATACCCCTGCTTCCGAATATGTTCGATCAGCCGCCGAGCCGCCTCTTCATGACCGATCCCCTTCACAAGCCGCATATCGATCGACGCCATCGCGGTCGATGGAATCACGTTGCTCGCCTGCGCCCCAATCCGCGCGCTCGCCATCCCGCGCACATTCAGCGACGGCAGGTTGATCAAATCGACAAGCTTCTGCCCATCGCCCTCCGTCCGTCCAAGCCACAACTCGCGCTTTAAATCCTCATCGACATCCGGCGCCGACGCAATCGCGCGCTTCTCCGTCTCGCTCAAAGGCGCGATGCCGTCGTAAAAGTGATCCACCAGAACACGTCCATCGTCGTCCTTCATCGAAGCCAGCAGACGCGCCAGCATCATGGCCGGATTCGGAGCCCAGTTCCCGTAATGTCCGCTGTGCAGCTCTCGCTTCGCACCGTACACCGTGATATCGACAGTCTCCACGCCGCGCGCGCCAAATACGATCTGCTGCTTCCGGCTCTGATGCACCGGACCGTCGCAAATGAACCATACATCCGCCTTCAGCAAATCTTTATTCGCGGCCAGAATCCGATCCAGATGCTGCGATCCCGCCTCTTCCTCGCCCTCGAACACAAACTTGACATTCTGTTTCAGCGGAATCGGTGCCGCCCGAAGCCCATCGAGAGCCGTCATCAGCACGATGATGGGAGCTTTATCATCCGAAGCCGATCGCGCATAAATCCGCCCATCTTTCACAACCGGCTTCCACGGATCCGTGGCCCATTCTTTCGGATTCAGCGGCTGGCCGTCGTAATGCGCATAGAACACCACTGTCCGCACCGCGTTCGGCGTCCGGATCTCTCCATAAACCACCGGAGGCGAGCCCTCAGTCTCCAGCAATCTCGAACTCACGCCGTGACGCGCCAGCATCTTCGACACCGCATCCGCATTGCGGCGAATATTCGCCGTGTCCGACGCAATATTCGGAATCGAAAGCAGTTCGAAAAACTCGCTCAGGATGGCCTGTTCATGCGCCGCGCGCCACTTGCCGCCCGCAACGGCAGCCGCATTCTCGGCGTGGCACAAGCCGGTCAACACGAGGCCCAACAAAAAACGTCTCAAGATCGGCTCCCTCCCAACCACCGTAACAATTCTTCACTCAGCGTATTCAAACTGTTTGTGATGCGATCCGTCTCCGTATTCACCGACGCATAACGTTCCACGTGTCCGTCTCCCGACTGTACCAGCGCATGATGGTCCTCACGTAAATCCGGCAGTGACTCCCGCAATACCGGTGATCCCCGCAGCGCCGAAGCAAGATAATACAAAGTCAATTCGACATCGTTCGCGAACGGCCGGAATCCCGAGCGCGCCGGTACGGGATCGCTGGTGTAGAGCCCTGCTTCCAAAGCCATAATCGCGTGGATCAAACGGTGCGAACTCGCGAGAATCCCGCTCAACGCGCTCACCGTTTCCGCCGACGTACCCGGCTCCGCGGTGAGCCGGTCTACCGAAGCCTGCAGATTCGAACGAGCCAGCCTGGCGGGTAGCCGCGCACGATCCCGCTGCTCTTCCAAGGGCTCCTTCGGGTTCTCATAGCTCAGCCGGATCCCGCGAAAAGAATTCCTGTACGCATCCAGCATCTGCGCGATCGTCTCCCGAATCTGCGTGCGCTCCCATGTCGGCCACGACCAATACGCAAGCAGCGCAATCGCACCGCCGGCCGCAGTGTTCAAGCCTCGCGCCAACATGACCGGTTGTGGCGCGACACCGGTCATCGCGATCAGCAGCACCACTAACGCCGTCACGCCGACAACGAGCAGTCCATAATTCGCGGGTCCCAGGTACCGAAGAAAAAACATCGAGACTGCGATCAACCCGATTTCCGTAAAAGGCCCCGGAGGCAAGACATGGAAAAGAACCGTCGCGCAAATTAATCCCACCAGCGTGCCGGCGAGGCGAAGAACGCCGCGGCTGAACGTTGCGGTGAAGTCCGGCTTCAACACGATGGCGATCGTCATGGGCACCCAGTAAGACCGCCGCAATCCGAAACCGCGCGCGAATGCCGTCCCGAAAGCAACGCAGGCAGCCAGGCGGATGGCGTGACGGCACGCGGCCGATTGCAAGGTCAAATTGGCGCGCAGTGTGGCGAGCGTTCCGCCCACACGAAGATGCCACGGCAGTGCGGCTTCGCGGCGCTCGAATTCCTCAACTCCCTGCGGCGTCGCGTTCCCGGCTAGTTCCACCGCCGATCGAAGCTGTCCGGTCAAAGCGTCCATCTGGAAGCGAGCGTCACGCAGCATAGCCGCGACCTCCGGTGAACGCGATGGATCTTCTTGCCGCAACTTCTCCGCGATCTGTTCAAGCTCGTTGAAGCTCTCCGAATCGACACTCACCGGCTCGCCCGCGCGCACGCATTGAGCGAGTATCTTGAGAATGCGCACGCAGATCGCGAAGTAACGATCGACAATAGCAACGTCGGCGGCGTGTTCGCGTTCGAGTCGAATGCGGATCCGGCCCAGCATCATCAAGGCGAGCCGCATGCGTTCGGCCTGACTCAGAAGCAACCGATATCGCTCCACTTCCAGGGAGTGATCTCCCGTCAAGGGCGCCAACGCAACATGTGCAGCCGTGCTCTGCGTGCTGGCGGGCGGGGCCGAGGTGGGTCGAATCGGAGTCTCCGCAATCCGCGCCAGTTCCGCAAATAGATCGCCCAGCGCGCGCTGTTCGTAAACGTATTTTCTGAGAGGCCAGAAAGCCAGCGCCAGTGCTGTTTGCAGCAGCCCTCCCGCCATCGCCAGCAAGCCACCATAAACAGCGCGCTCGAAAGTCTGGGGCACCGCCATGTAAACCACCAGCGTCACCAGGCTCACTGCTCCGAGGTCCGCGGCCGTCGTACTGAGTGCGACCATCATCCCCGTAGCAAATGCCCATGCCGCGCCCACCAGCACTGCCGCCACAGTATTGTGTCCGCAGATCGCTCCAAAAAACACCGCGAACCCCACGAGGACGCTGGCCGCCACCATTCGCCGCGATCGCTGTCGATACGGCTCCTGCCCATCCGAGAACGAAACGTTCAGCGCGCCAGTGGCCATCGCAAGGCCGCCGGAAACCGTGCCCAACTCGACACCCGCGATCAAGGGCAAAACGATTCCCAAAGTGTTTCGAACAGCCAGCCAGAGATTCAGCTTTTCTTTTTGAAAACGGACTACGGTCTGCCAGAACGATGCCCAGCTATTCGGTTGCGAATCCATTCAGCCTACTCTGGACATTCTAAGCGGGCCGTGTCGCTGCGCGATCAGGCGCACCCCTACCGTACGCGCCGAGCGTCCCTTACAATAGTCAAGGCTCTTAAACATGAGAACTATCAGACGCGTAGCTGTACTGGGCGCGGGCACCATGGGCTCGCGCATCGCCGCCCACTTCGCCAATGCGGGGATTCCGTCGTTGCTGCTCGACATCGTGCTGCCGAACGAGAAGAACCGGAATGCGGCGGCATTAAAAGGCATCGAGCATGCCGAAAAACAGAAACCGGGCGCGTTCTTTGTCGAGTCCGCCAAAGAACTGATTACGCCAGGTAACTTCGAAGACAATCTCGGGGACGTCGCAAACTGCGACTGGATCATCGAAGCGGTCACCGAAAATCTCGAAATCAAGCGCGCCCTTTGGGGCCGCGTCGACAAGATTCGCAAACCGAACGCGATCCTCTCCACCAACACCAGCGGTATCCCGCTCGCTGAGATCTCGGAAGGTTTCCCGGCTGAATTCCGCCGCAACTTTCTGGGCACTCACTTCTTCAATCCGCCTCGTTACCTGCACCTGATGGAAATGATTCCCGGCGCGGGTACCAGCGACGAAGTACTCAATTTCGTGCGGGACTTCGCCGATCGGCGGCTGGGCAAAGGCGTCGTTCCCTGCAAAGATACTCCGAATTTCATCGCCAATCGCATCGGAAGTTTCTTCGGCGGCACGATTGCGAAATATACGGTCGAAGACGATTTCACGGTCGAAGAAGTGGACGCTCTCACGGGCTCTCTCATTGGGCTTCCCAATAGCGCCAGCTTCCGTTTGCTCGATATCGTCGGTCTCGACATCTGGGCTTACGTTGGGAGCAACCTTTATAAAGCGGTTCCGAACGATCCCTGGCGCGACCGTTTCCTGCCCACCGACTTTCAGAAGAAAATGATCGAGAACGGCTGGCTCGGCGAAAAAACCGGCCAGGGATTTTATAAACGCGTTGGCAAAGGTGAGGATCGCGTGATCCACGCCATCGATTGGAAGACCCTCGAATATCATCCCGCGGCGAAGCCGAAGTTTCCGAGCGCTGAAGCCGCCAAGGCCATCGACGATCTGCCGGAACGCCTGCGCGCCCTGGTCAATTCGAATGACCGCGCCGGTACATTCCTTTGGAAAATCTTCAGCGATCTATTTATTTATTCGGCATCGATGGTCCCCGAAATATCGGATCGCATTGTTGAGATCGATCAGGCCATGCGCTGGGGCTACGCGAATAAACTCGGACCGTTCGAGCTCTGGGATGCGCTGGGCTTTGAATACGTAGCGAACCGCATCGAAAAAGAAGGCCGCCAGTTGCCCGCGAATATCCAGGCGTTGCGGACCACGGGAGCAACCTCGCTGTATCAGCACTGCCATGAAAACGGACGCCCCAGGAACCTCTTTTTCGATTTCCCAAAACATGGTTACCAGGAGATCGAGGAGCGGCCCGGCATCATCGTTCTCTCCGATTTGAAGCGCGCCCGTGGAACCATCAAGCAGAATCCCGGCGCATCGCTCATCGACCTCGGGGATGGAGTCGTCTGTGTGGAGTTCCATAGCAAAATGAACTCCATCGGCGAAGACACCATCTCGATGCTTTATTCCGGGCTCGAAGAACTGGACAAAAACTTCGAGGCCATGGTGATCGCCAACGAAGGCGAGAATTTCAGCGTCGGCGCCAACATTATGATGGTCCTGCTCGGAGCCCAGGAGGGCGAATGGGACGAGCTGAACATGGCCATCAACCGTTTCCAGCAAGTCAACATGGCTCTGAAATATGCGCCAAAACCGGTCATTTCGGCGCCTTTCGCGCGTACTCTCGGCGGTGGATGCGAAATCGTGATGCATACTGCGCGCTCGCAGGCCTCGGCCGAGTTGTACATGGGCCTGGTCGAAGTCGGTGTCGGCCTGATTCCCGGCGGCGGCGGATGCAAAGAGCTGCTGCTGCGCCTGCACGATCCGCGCAAGGTTTTCGAAACCATCGGTTACGCCAAGGTGTCGCTGAGTGCCGGAGAAGCGAAGAATTTGGGACTGCTGCACCGGCTGGACCACATTTCCATGAATCCGGAGCGGCTCATCGGTGACGCCAAAACTCTCGCCCTGGCGCTGGCGCACGATTATGCACCCCCGCGTCCCCACAATCACATCAAACTGTCAGGGGAAACCGGATTCTCGCTTCTGAAACTGGGATTGTGGACCATGCGCAAGGGCAACTACATCTCGGATTACGACGTCGTGGTCGGAGAAAAGCTGGCGAAGGTTCTGACCGGCGGAAACCTCACGGGCGAACCCGTGGTGACCGAGCAGTACCTTCTCGACCTGGAGCGCGAAGCGTTCTTGAGCCTGTGCGGTAATCCGAAAACGCAAGAGCGGATGCAGTTCATGCTCAAAACTGGCAAGCCGTTAAGGAATTAATTACGAGGGAAATCTATGCCTGAAGCCGTTATTGTGGATTGTTTGCGAACTGCCGTCGGGAGATCCGGACGAGGTACGCTGCGGAATACTCGCCCCGACGATCTCGCCGCTATCGTGATTCGAGCGCTGTTGGAACGTTACCCGCAAGTGGGAAGCGGCGATATCGAAGACGTTATTTTAGGTTGCGCCATGCCCGAAGGCGAGCAGGGAATGAACATGGCTCGAATCGCCGCGCTGCGCGCCGGCTTGCCTTACAGCGTTCCCGGCGTAACCATTAACCGGTTCTGCTCTTCGGGACTCCAGGCCATCGCCATGGCCGCCGATCGCATTCGCGCCGGCTCAGCGGAAATCCTGATCGCGGGCGGCGCCGAATCCATGAGCATGATCCCGATGTCCGGGAGTAAATTTGCGCCCAATCCCTGGTTTGTCGACAACAAGCCGGAGATTTACATGGGCATGGGGCTGACCGCCGAAGAAGTGCAGGAACGCTACGGCGTGACGCGCCAGGAGGCGGACGAGTTCGCTCTGCGTAGCCATCAGAACGCGCTCAAGGCGCAGGCCGAAGGGAAATTCGACGAAGAGATTGTGCCGGTGGAAGTCTCCATCTCCACGCCGAACGGCGCCCAGCCGCACGTCCAGCAGTTCGTGTTCAACAAGGATGAAGGCCCGCGCGCCGATACGTCGCTCGAAGCTCTCGCCAAATTGAAGCCCGTCTTTCGCGCCAACGGAACGGTGACGGCCGGCAACTCGTCGCAAACCAGCGACGGCGCGGCCGCGGCTCTGGTCATGTCGAAGACGAAGGCGAAGGAACTGGGTCTGAAACCGAAGGCCCGATTCGTCAGTTTCGCGGTCGGCGGAGTGCCTCCCGAGATCATGGGCATCGGTCCCGTAGTCGCCATTCCGAAAGCGCTTGAAACTCGGCGGCGTGATGCTGGAGCAGATCGGCGTGATCGAGCTGAACGAGGCGTTCGCGGTGCAATCCCTCGCCGTGATTCGCGAATCGGGGCTCGACCGGAACAAGGTGAATCCCAATGGCGGCGCGATCGCGCTCGGCCATCCCCTGGGCTGCACCGGAGCAAAATTGACCGCAACAATTCTGCGCGAAATGGAACGCCAGGATTTACAATACGGCATGGTAACGATGTGTGTCGGCGGCGGCCAGGGCGCGGCCGGCATCTTGGAAAGGTTGACTTAATATGGCCACAACAACTGTTTCCCCCACCACGTTGAAGGGCGGGGCCTTCCTGATTCAAGACACGGCGCCAGACCAGGTGTTCACGCCGGAAGATTTCACAGACGAGCATCGCGCAATCGCGAAAACGACGGAGGACTTCTGGAATAAAGAGGTGGCGCCGAACGTGGAGGCCATCCAGCACCATGAGCCCGGCGTAGCGGTTGGGATTCTCAGAAAATCAGGCGAGCTGGGCTTGACCGGCGTCATTCTGCCCGAGAAATTCGGCGGCATGGAAATGGATCTGACGTCCATGATGCTGGTCGCCGAGGGCGTGTCGAAGGATGGCTCGTACTCCGGATGGCATGGCGCGCACACCGGCATCGGGACGCTGCCGCTGCTGCTGTTCGGAACCGAAGAACAGAAGCAGCGCTATCTTCCGAAGCTCGCGACGGCCGAAATGGTGGCCGCGTATTGTCTGAGCTGAGCCGCAGGCCGGATCCGACGCGATGGCCATTCGCACTCGTGCCGACCTCAGCGCCGATGGCACCCACTACGTCCTGAACGGGCAGAAAATGTGGATCACCAACGGCGGCTCAGCGGACCTCTACACGATTTTCGCGAAGATCGGCGGCGAGAAATTCACGGCGTTCTTAGTGGAGCGCGCTTATCCCGGCGTGCAGCCCGGTGCCGAAGAACAGAAGATGGGCATCAAGGGCAGCTCCACTACGGCCATCTATCTCGACAACGTCAAGGTGCCCGTTGAGAACGTGCTCGGCGAGATCGGGCGCGGCCATATCATCGCTTTCAACATTCTCAACCTCGGCCGTTTGAAGCTGGGACCGTTCGCGATCGGCGGGGCGAAGGAAGTGCTTCGCGCATCGCTGAAATATGCGAAAGAACGGAAAGCTTTCGGTAAATCGATCGCCGAGTTTGGGATGATTCAGCACAAGCTGGCCGAGATGGCGATTCGTCTTTACGCCACCGAATCGATGAGCTATCGCGTGGTGGGCATGATCGAAGGCGACTTGAAGGGCTTCTCCTGGGATCAGCCGAACGCGAGCGCGACCATGCTCAAGGCTGTCGAAGAGTTCGCTACGGAATGCTCTTACATCAAAGTGTTTGCGTCGGAGATGCTGGATTATGTCACCGACGAAGGCGTTCAGATTCATGGGGGCTACGGCTACCATCAGGACTACGCCGTCGAACGCGCCTATCGCGATTCGCGCATCAACCGGATCTTCGAAGGCACCAATGAGATCAACCGTCTGCTTGCGACCGGCATGCTGCTGAAGCGTGCGCAGCGCGGGCAGTTGCCGTTGGTGGAAGCTGTCAAGAAATTGCAGGCGGAGCTGCTCTCCGGGCCCAGCCTTTCGAGCAACGGCAGCAGCGGGATGTTGGCTGCCGAGAAGACCATTGTTGCAAACGCTAAGAAAGCCACGCTGCTCTGTCTCGGCGTTGCGTACCAGAAATTCATGAACATGCTCGAAGAACAGCAGGAAGTTCTTGCGGGTATCACGGACATGGCGATGAACACCTTTGCCATGGAGTCCGCGGTGCTGCGAACGGAGAAACTGGCTGCGAGCCGCAACCCCGAGCTCGCCTCCGACATGTGCGCCGTGTTTGTGCGCGAAGCGATGGAGACGGTGGAAAGCGCGGGGCGGAGCGTTCTGGCCGCTAGCTCCGAAGGCGATATGCTGCGGACGAATCTCGCGGTGCTCAAACGCTTCACGAAATTCGAACCCGTGAATGCCATCGCATTGCGGCGGAAGATTGCGGGCCGTTTGCTGGAAGCCGAACGATATATCGTTGCTTAAGCTGGTAGTTCTCGTAGGATTGCCGGGTTCGGGCAAGTCAACGTGGCTGAAGCGGCTTGGCGTCAATGCGCTTTCATCGGATGAGATCCGCCGCCTGATCTCCGACGACCCTACCAATCAGAATATTCATCGCAGAGTATTTCGTTTACTCCGGGAGCTCGCTAAAGAGCGACTGGAGTTGGGACGGCCCGTGACGTACGTGGATGCGACGCATCTCACGCCATGGGAGCGGCGTCCGTATATTCGTCTCGGACAGCTCTACGAATGCGACGTTGAGGCTGTGTTCTTCGATATTCCGTTGGAGATTTGTATCTCGAGGAATCAGCTTCGCGGACGCGTTGTTCCTCGCGAAGTGATCGAATCGATGGCTCTCAAGTTAGTGCCTCCATCGACTTCGGAAGGATTCAGTCGCGTAGCGGTTGTAAGCTAATATTCGACCGAAATTAGGAATAGTCCGCAGGCCGGAACCGCAGGGCCCGGTCTGATCTCCGAACCGGGTGTCAGCCGCGCTTCGATGTCTTCCGCCGCGATGTTTCCTTTGCCGGTTTCGAGCAGCACGCCCACGATATTGCGCACCATGTGCTTGAGAAATCCGCTACCGCGAACGCGATAGATCAGGCGATCTCCGGTGCAAGACAGCTCGGACGAAAAAATGCGGCGCACTTTGGATTTTCCAGGTTCGTGATCGCGATCGTCGGATGCCGCGAAGGCCGTAAAATCGTGCTCGCCTTCGAGCAATGGCGCCACTCGAATCATTGCGTCCACGTCCAGGGGATAGGGATGATGATGCACGTATCGACGCTCGAAGGGCGAGCAAACCTCGGCGCGCCAGATGCGATATTCGTACGTCTTGGCTCTGGCGTCGAAGCGCGGATGAAAATCCGGCTCCGCTTCGCGCACGTCATCGATTCGAATGTCGCGAGGAAGCAGGCGATTCATGGCCTTCCTCAGATTTGCGACTGGGATGGGATTTTCTATGGAGAATGCGGCCACTTGCGCCAGCGCATGCACGCCGGCATCGGTGCGGCCGGAACCGGCGACATGCACCGGCTGGCCCTCGATCGACGAAACGACTTCTTCGAGCGTGCTTTGAATTGTGGGCAAGCCCGGCTGGACCTGCCATCCGTGAAAATCCGTGCCGTCGTAGGAAACTTGAATACGGATTCGTCGCACGGCGAGCTATGGCACGCGTGCGGCCGGCCGCGATCCCGGTTTAATGGCTGTGCTTCCCTCCGCGCAGAGCGGGCATGATTCCGGCTGATACGTCGCCGCCTGGAGCGTCTTCAGCGCGACTCGCGGAACGCCTAGTTCCACCGTGCCGCCGCTGCGATCGATGATCGAACCGGCGCCGATCACGTTCGCGCCGGCAGCTTTGAGCACGTCGATCACTTCGCGCGTAGTGCCGCCGGTAGTGAGCACGTCCTCTACGACAACCGCTGTCTCTCCGGGTTCGATCGTGAAACCGCGCCGCAGAGTCATCTGTCCGTTGGGATCGCGCTCCGTGAAAATGAATCGCGCTCCGAGCGCCCGCGCCACTTCGTGACCGATAATCAAACCTCCGATTGCGGGAGACACCACGACTCCGACATTCAGAGTTGGAGCCAGCCGTCGAAATTCAGCGCCGAGCAACTGCCCGAATCGTTCCGCGTGTTTGGGATATTGCAGCACCAGCGCGCACTGCAAATACTCCGGACTGTGCAGGCCGCTGGTCAATCGAAAATGCCCGCGCAGATACGCGCCGGTTTGATAGAAAGCTCCCAGGATGGGGTCTTCGGCTGGGGTCACTTCTATAGCGTAGCTCGTTTGAAATTGCCGCCTCGGCGTGGAGGAGCTTCCGAGAACGACGGTCAACGCCCACGTCGGCCTGACTAGAAGTCTCGCGGTCGCCGGAACAACACCGGCCCACTCAATCGCATCGAACTACTCAGATATAGTCACCGTGATCGTGTTGGACACCACTAGCGACTTGGTGCGTTCATCACGCCGTTGTACGCGTATAGAATACTTGCCAGCCGGCTCAGGTCGAACAGCCTGTTTACGACAACCCCGTCTTTCAATGTTTCGCCCGGTGTGAGGGACTTTTTCTGCATGCTCCCACCTCCAGCCACCTGCATGGTGAGCTCCCCGTTCGGCTGTCGCTCAAAATCATAGTTATCCTCTTGCCGCAGAACGCGATAATATTTCGTCCGAGGCAACGGATTACCCTGATCGTCTCTCACTTCGACGTCTATAAACAGCTCCCCCTTGTCTTGCGCGAAAGATTTGCGAAAGAGAACCGTTTGGTCGGATATGTTCATGAGATTAATTGTCACGACTACGTCAGAGCCAACCCTCCAGTTGTCTTTAGGCGAGCTGATCGTGATCGAAATAGGTGATTGGTCCGTCGCTCGGGACACCGCCTCACTGGAGACCCCAACCGCGATCAGTAGTAACAAGTGCCCAACCGCTGCGTTCATATTCGTTCCTGGTTTGCCGTGCCCATCCTACATAGTGCTCCAGGAACGAGGAAGCCGTCACCGGGAGATTCAGCGCCGAGCAACCGCAATGAGAACGTTTACATCATTGCGTTCACATCTTAAGCGTAGCTCGCTCGTGGAACTGCGGTTCAACCCCCCACTCAGGCAACGCCTTGTATGATAATGATCAGATAATGATATGATGATCGTATGCTTGATGTCCGGTACGTTCATCCATTAACCGATTTCCTGCGGAACCATAAAGCACACGTAACACGATTGAAAAAGACGCGAACTCCGGAAGTACTGACTGTGAACGGCAAGGCGGAATTGGTAGTTCAGGACGCGGCGAGCTATCAGTTGATGCTCAACCGTCTGCACCACATGGAGACTCTTGCAGCAATTCAAGAAGGAATGGCCAGTGCCGAACGCGGAGAATTGAAACCCGCCACGCAGGTTTTGGCTGAGATGCGGGCCAAATATGGCCTATCGCGTTAGTCTGTCTTCCCCCGCGGAAACGGACTTATATGCGGCGTTTGAGCGCATCCGCGTAGCGGCACCCATGCATGCGGAGAAATGGCTCACACGTTTATTCGAAGCCATTCTCAGCTTGGAAAAGATTCCCGCAAGGTGTCCGATCGTTCCAGAAGCAAAAGAGCTTGGCTATCCCGCCCGTCACTTGCTGTTCGGCGAAGGGAAGGGTGTTTATCGAATCATCTTTCATATCCGAGAAGACGAGCAACACGTGCGTGTGTTGCGAGTGTGGCATGCTTCCCGTGATGCCATGACCGCAGCCGACGTCGAAGAGTAACGACCCCCTAACTAACGACGCGCCGGAGCCCGCTCTCGACTTCGAAGTTGAAGTTCTCTCCCAGATATACGCGGCGTACTTCGGGATCGTTGCCGAGCGCTTCGGGACTTCCGGACCTGAAGATTTTGCCGTTGTTAATAATGTATGCGCGGTCCGTGACGGCCAGCGTTTCGCGGACATTGTGGTCCGTTACCAGTATGCCGATGCCGGCGTTCTTGAGATCGAAAATGATCTTCTGTAGTTCCAGAACCTGGATCGGATCGATGCCGGAAAATGGCTCGTCGAGGAGCAGAAAGCTCGGCTCGATCACGAGCGATCGTGCGATCTCAACACGGCGGCGCTCGCCGCCCGACAGCGCGTATCCTTTGTTATGCCGCACCGTCTCAAGCCCGAGCTGGCCGATCAGCTCATTCATGCGCTGGCGCCGCTCACGTCCGCTGAGCCGCAGCGTCTGCAGAATCGCCATCAGATTATCCTCTACCGAAAGCTTGCGGAAAACCGAAGCTTCCTGCGGAAGATAACTGATGCCGCGCCGCGCGCGCTGGTACATCGGCATGTTGGTGATGTCTTCCGATCCACTGCCGTTCTGGATCAAAACATTCCCTGAATCCGGGCTGATCAGCCCGACAATCATGTAGAATGACGTGGTCTTCCCCGCGCCATTCGGTCCCAGCAGGCCGACCACTTCGCCCTGCTTCACCCAAAGCGACACATCGTCGACAACCTTGCGCCCCCGATAGGCTTTGGAAATTTCAGCGGTCTGTAGGGTTCTTATGGACACGGCTAATTATGCTTGCGGCGGAGGTGACTTTGCGCGGGTTGACCAACCGCGCCATTCACCAGCAGCCTATCATCCTTCGAGTACCAAATCAATTGCTTGCCCTGCGTAACGCCGCGCAGTGTATCGACGAATTTCGGCTGTCCTCCTTCGAGAATCACCTTATCTTCATCGACATAATATTCGGCGTGCTGCGACGTTCCCGTGCGAGTCCGGTCCGCTGCTACTTCGGTAATTTGAACGTCGCCGTCCGCAAAAGCATGATCCAGCGACGAGTCATCCTGATCGTCGCGCAGGAACGCTTTGAGCTCGCGCGACTTCACCTTGGTTTCTCCGCGGTCGAGCAGGACGCCGCCCTTGTACAGCGCAATGCGGTCGTCGTCGTTATAACTGAGGTCCGGGGCATGCACGATCGAAAAAACGGGCGCGCCCGGTTTCTTGCCGTCCGCTTCGGTTTTGGTGTTTTTGGCGTCTTTACCGTCCTTTTTGTCGTCTTTTTTATCGTCCTTCTTGTCCATGAGCTGGCTGACCACGTGACCGTGCGCGATCAAATTATTGTCGTCGCGATCGATGTCCACCACGTCCGCGCTGAGGCGATTGGCGCCCTGCCACAATACGACGCCGCCCTCATAATGGATTTTCAGATTATTATCTTTGGACGACATTTTTTTAGCCAGGCCGTGCAAAGGCTCATCCTGGCTGAGCATTCCGGGTGAATTGTTGTTCTTTTTATCCGGCATTCGCACGGAACGGACATTGCCTTCCGCCGTGAAATCGCCCGACTTTTGATCCAGAACGATGTGCTCCGCGTCGGCCGACCCGGTGCTGTCCCATACGCGAGCCTTCCCAATCAGGTCGATAATATTTTTCGGCTGGTCGAGCAAAGCGCGGTCGGCCTTCGCCTTGCGATCGCCCTCTTCATAACGGAAATCGTGGTTCTGATCCAGTTTGTCGATGTTGGAACTGTGCGGCTGGAAGGTCACCAGCATCTCCTTGCTCCACGTCTCGGCGGGAGCAGGCTTCTCTTTGGCGTTCGGCGGCTTCGGTTTCTCAGTCTTAGTCCAAACATTTACGGACCGGAACGATTGGATCTGATTATCGGGACCGTAAGTCATCCAGATGTGATCGCCGTTCATCCAGCGATGCGGCTGAGTGGGCGTGGCCGGAATAAATTCCAGGGTGCCCGGCCCGGGCGTCTCGACGCTCTCGATTTCCTGCCCGTTATCGCGCATCTTGGTGTTGATCACATCGCTCTTGAGAACGCGAGCCTGGGGAGGATCGCCCGACTTCGATACCGGTAGAGATTCCGCAACGCTATGCCCGGTTGCAACGGCTGTCTTTAGAATGCTGTCCTTCGTGGAGACGTCGAAGTCCATATCGACGCGGTCCGTGGTCAGGCGCGTGGTGCCGTTGTCGGACGCTGAAACAAGTCTCGCGTTCGTGGTTCCGATGATCTTCTGAACCTGGTTGTCGTTGTCGAATTCGATGCGTAGATTATCCGCGCCGTAGTCCAGTTTGCGCTTGGGCTGCTTGTCTGTTCCCATCGCGGCGGTGGTCTCAACCAGTTGAATTAAGCCTTTATTCAGCGTGACGGTCGCCGGGCCGGCGTTCATCGTCATGGTGTCGCGGACCAGCTTCGACCAGGGCGTCAGGAACACCTTGCCGTCGCGTTCTTTATAGACCAGATCGCTGGTCTCGATATGCATGGGCTTGGTGGTGGGATTGGTCCCATGCCAGTTCAACATCACGGCGCTTTTCAAATGAAGCTCGCGGGTGTTGGGATCGTATTCGGCGCCGATGCATTTGCCGTCGCCGCGATCGAACGAAAAGGTCGCCTCCCGGTCGGTATTGGCTTTACCGGTCTTGCTGTCGAAATGGACACCGGAGCTCTTGATGTCCATCAGCTTTCCGCTGGGAGGTTCATTGGCCGGCTTATCGCTGGGCACGCCCATCGTGATGTCCACGTCGCCATCGGAGTAGAGTTCGTTCCCCTTCTCATCAAACTCCGCGCTGGCGCTTTTGACTTGGTCGTATTTTTTACCGTCTTTATCGAAGATGTGCAGCTCGACGCCGGTCAGCTTGATTTTGCCTTCGATCTGTTCGAATCCCTTGGCCTGGATGGATATGATCTTCTTGCCGTCCTGGGTCTTCGTATACATCCAATCCTGGGCGGCGCCTTCGGTGCCTTCGGGAAGACGTTTCGGTTTCGCGGGGGACGACGAGGCGAGTTGCTTGAGCCGCGCGAGGTACGTTACGCCGACGCGACCGACAATGAAGAGGATCGCGAGTACGATGAGAGGCCCAAATCGGCGCATGAGTGCGTAATTCCAGGATAGCCGGTATTTTTCATTACTGTCCACATATGTAGCCTGGATCACGAAGTTTAATGATTACAGCAACTTGCAAGAAATCCTTGTCACTCCTCGGCTGAGTCTGCTAATATTCTGAACGGAGCTTAAGGCAAGAGTTCCGTTACCCAATTTTCAAATCAGAACTAGGGAGGTTTGTTCCAAATGAATATTCGACCGCTCCACGACCGCATCGTAGTGAAACGGGTTGAGAATACGGAAACCATGCAGGGTGGCCTGTATATTCCGGATTCGGCCAAAGAGAAGCCGCAGGAAGGCGAGGTCGTCGCAGTCGGCAAGGGCAAGCGTCTCGAAGACGGCAAAGTGGTTGCCCTCGACGTGAAGCCCGGCGACCGCATCCTGTTTGGCAAGTACTCCGGTAGCGACATCAAGCTCGACGGAGAAGAGTATCTCATCATGCGCGAGGACGAAGTTCTCGGAGTGATGGAAGGCGCGCCCAAAAAGGCGAGCAAAGTAGCTTAAGGTTTTTAACCACACGCAGGGGAATCAGGAGATCAAAGATCCATGGCAGCAAAACAAATTGTTTATAGCGAGAATTCCCGTCAGGCGATTCTTCGCGGCGTCAATCAATTAGCCGATGCCGTTAAAGTAACGCTTGGCCCCAAGGGCCGTAACGTCGTACTCGAGAAGAAATTCGGCGGCCCGACGATTACCAAGGACGGTGTGACCGTCGCAAAAGAAATTGAATTGAAGGACCCGCTCGAGAACATGGGCGCGCAGATGGTTCGTGAGGTCGCATCGAAGACCTCCGACACGGCCGGCGACGGCACCACCACGGCGACCATCCTCGCGCAGGCGATCTTCCGCGAAGGCGTGAAGAGTGTCGCAGCCGGCGCCAATCCGATGGCCCTGAAGCGCGGCATCGAGAAGGCCGTTGAGACGGTTGTCGAAGAAGTGAAGAAGTTCTCCAAGCCGGTGAACGATAACGCAACGATCGCTCAGGTCGGGACCATTTCCGCCAACGGCGATGCCACCATCGGCAACATCATTGCCGAGGCGATGCAGAAGGTCGGCAAGGACGGCGTTATCACCGTTGAAGAATCGAAGACCATGGTGACCGAGCTGCAAACCGTCGAAGGTATGCAGTTCGACCGCGGCTATCTCTCGCCCTACTTCATCAGCGATCCCGATCGCATGGAGTGCGTGCTGGAAGATCCGTACATCCTGATTCACGAGAAGAAGATCAGCAACATGAAGGACCTGCTGCCTGTGCTCGAGCAGATTGCTCGTTCCGGCAAGCCGCTCCTGGTGATCGCCGAGGAAGTGGAAGGCGAAGCGCTCGCCACCCTCGTTGTGAACAAGCTGCGTGGCACGTTGAACGCCTGCGCCGTAAAGGCTCCGGGCTTCGGCGATCGCCGCAAAGCGATGCTGGAAGACATCTCCATCCTGACCGGCGGCAAAGCCATCATGGAAGAGACCGGCATTAAGCTGGAAGGCGTTCGTCTCGAAGACCTCGGCCGCGCCAAGCGCGTGGTTGTGGACAAGGACAACACCACGCTGGTCGAAGGCGCCGGTAAGGAATCTCAGATCCAGGGACGCATTAAGCAGCTCCGCGCCCAGATCGAAGAGACCACCAGCGATTACGATCGCGAGAAGCTCCAGGAACGTCTGGCGAAGCTCGCTGGCGGCGTCGCGGTAATCAAAGTTGGCGCGGCCACCGAGACCGAAATGAAAGAGAAGAAGGCCCGTGTCGAGGATGCTCTGCATGCCACGCGCGCGGCGGTCGAGGAAGGCATCGTTCCCGGCGGCGGCGTTGCGCTGCTGCGTGCGGCGCTGGTGCTGAAGAACGCGAAGGGCGAAGGCGATGAGCAGGTTGGCATCAACATCATCTCGCGCGCTTGCGAAGAGCCGGTTCGCCAGATTGTCGGCAATGCCGGCCATGAAGGCGCCATCGTGATCGAGAAGATTCGCGCGAATAGCGACCCGAACTATGGCTTCAACGCTGCCAGCATGCAGTTTGAAGACCTGGTGAAGGCCGGCGTCATCGATCCCACCAAGGTGACTCGCTCGGCACTGCAGAACGCTTCGTCGATCGCGGCGCTGATGCTCACGACGGAAGCCATGATCGCGGAGATTCCGGAGAAGAAGCAGGCTCCGGCAGGCGGTCCCGGCGGGCATGGTCCGGAGATGGATTACTAAGAGCCCCTTGCGGGGCGGCCAGTGCGCCTCTGGCGCAGTGATTGTCCCAGCTAATGCTAGAAGAAGAGACCCGGTCTGAAAAGGCCGGGTTTTTTATGGCATGCCGCAGCAGTTATGCCCCAAGTTTGTTGGCAACATCCGAGAGCAGCGGATCAGTATGTCCGGTACCGGAGATAACGCCCGGCGATATAACCTTTAGACTTAGTATTGCCTAAATAATAGGGGAGACTCCAGCCTGGATTCGAACTCAATCCACGCACGTCGAAACTCCAGAGGAGACTGCCAAAGGCCATCTTCGTGTCACGACATGTGCGCGATCTCGGGCGCTGTGGGATAGAAGCGGCTCAATCCGACCTTGCGCCGAACATCGAGAGCAAGTGGTGCCGGGCGATATCCTCGTCTTTGATTTTGCGCCACTTCGCAAACACGTCTTCCGCCAGCCGGATTGCGTTTCTCACGTCCGTTTCGACCAGCCTCCAGCCGCCATCGTAATCGGCCCTCTCGCGATCTTTCTGGAGCTGAGAGAAAGCCGTAATGACGTCTTGCAGCGCTTGTTCCACGTGCGTGGGATTCTTTTTATCTTTCGGCGTAAATCCGGTACACATCTTGCCATGCCCGAACATTCTCCCTAATCGAGCCCGCTGATCCGGAAATTCCCAATGCTCCACAAAATCGTCGATGAACAGATGGAAAGCGGCGTAGTATGCTGTAGAGATCGAGCGCCGCATCAGTGTCTGACGTTGATCCGCGATCCCCTTGTCAGCCAGAAAATGCCCGTCTTAGAAAAGCTCGTCCGCTAGGCCCAAGCGGGTTCCTGCAACATCGACTGCTCGGATACACTTCGGAAATTGTGGTATGGAAACACGCCCATGCCGGGGAAATCCAGTTGTTGAGCCAATCCCCAAACGACCCTCGTCGCAACGTCCCGGAGGCGGTGCCGTGCAGCATCATCGGTGAGCACAATGCGGAAGAAGATGGCCCACTGGCCGCTCCAGTCCTCACCAATTTCGTAGCGAATCCGCACCACGTCCGGCCCGATGGATTGCTGGACGCGAGCGATGGCCTCCTCGATTTCGGCCTGCTTCGTAACGGCTGAGGGAAGGTACATCTTGACTTGATTCTACAACCTTGCCAGATTCGCCAGCCAGCCTCTCGGTTTTTCCACCGATGGCGAGTCGTAGCTGGCTGGAAACCGCGTTCCGGGAAGTAGCGGGATCGATGGTCGGTAGTCCGTCCAGACGTTTCACGGAGACCAGTTCGAGATATGTCCGGGGTGCCTGGTCCAGTCTGGGTGCGAGTGCCGGTTTCGTGGGCATTCCGGAGAAGAAGCCGCCTCCGGCGCAGCGATTGTCCCGGCTAATGACAGAAGAAAACCCAGTCTGAAAAGGCCGGGTTTTTTTAATCAATCGGCAAATGCACTGGCTTCTGCGACGATCTGTTGCTCCACAAGGGGCACTTTCGCCGGGCTTCGCCTATCGCGGGACAACAAAGATCCTGTTTAATCGCTGCGTTTCCCAATTCTCCCAGATTGCGGGCGAGTCACGGGCGCACCCGAAGTTATGCCGGTCACCCTGGGGGAGTTCGAGACGTATCCAGCCGGGGGTGCCCGCCGCGGACAAGCGTCGGCGGAGCGCTCGAATCGATCTGAAAACAATTGACGTTTGCGGGTTCGATCAGACTGTCAACTGAGCCGCGTAGGTTCGAAACATGTCGAATGTCGGGGCCAAATATCTAAAGCAGCCTCACGAACTCTTCCACCGAAAGCCCAGCCTCGCGAATTAATGCTCGAAGAGTCCCTTTGGCAAGCTCTTTGTGATTTGGAACGGAGAGGCGTCTGTGAGGAGGATCGCTACGTCGAAGGATGATATGGCTGCCGTGCTGTTCATCGACTTCGTAGCCTAGCCTTCCGAATGCCTTAACGGCCTCGCTGCCGGAAACTACCGGCAACTTTATCAACCGCCAACCTCAATGACCTCTTCGAATATGCTCGGAGGCACCGGCTCACCATGCTTCTTCAAGCTCTTGATGTAGCCTTCGATTGCCTCTCGAATGTTTTCGGTCGCTTCGCTGCGGGTTCGTCCCTCGGAAACGCAACCGGGTAATGAAGGACATGTAGCGACAAAGACCCCGTCCTCGTCTTGTTCCAGGTAAACGCGGTACTTCATCACCCGACATTCTACCAGCTATCTATCGGGGCGAAATCGCCGATCCATCGCAAGAAGTCAGAACTCAGAAGAAAGACCCGGTCCGAAAAGGTCGGGTTTTCTTCAATCTGCAAATGCACAAGCTTCCGCCACGATCTGTTCCTCTTCAAGAGGCACTTTCGCCGGGCTACGCCCCTCATAAGCCTTCCATAACAGTTCGGCCAATTCGCTCATCAAAGGCATCCGAGGATTCGTCGGCCGCCACGACGGATCGTCGAAGGCAATCCTAACTAAATCAGGCACCGCGTTCGCGAATTCTTCTTTCGAAATTCCCAGGTCGGCGATGGAACGCGGAATTTCTAACTTATCGAGTAACTGTTCCGTAGCGGCAACGAGGTTTGCTACCTTCTCCTCAACTGTCTGGCCGCCCAAGCACAACAAATCCGCTATCTGCGCATATTTCTTATGCGCGTTATAGCCGCGCTGATGCGGTGACGGCATGAACTTAGTGGGCACCGCCGCGTTATAAGCAATCACGTGGGGCAGCATGAGAGCGTTGGCGCGGCCATGCGCGACGCCGAAGCGGGCGCCGAAGGCATGAGCCAAGGCGTGATTCACACCCAGCGACGCGTTGGAGAACGCCATCGCCGCCATGCAGGAAGCATTATGCATCATGCTGCGCGCCTCTTCATCCTGAGGATGGTCATAAGCGACAGGCAGGTACTTGAACGCCATCTGAATCGCTTGCATGGCGTTGGCTTCGGTGTACGGTGAACCGTAAACCGAGACCGCGGACTCCAGTGCGTGAGTCAAACAATCGATGCCGGTATCGGCGGTGAGGACTTTCGGCATCGACATGACAAACTGCGGATCGACGATAGCGACATCAGGAGTCAGCGAGTAATCGGCGAATGTCACCTTGCGCCCGCGCTCTTTGTCGGTCAGAACGGCAAACGCAGTCACCTCACTCCCCGTTCCGCTAGTCGTCGGGATGGCAATCAACCGAACCTGGTTTGTCTTTTCGGTCGGGTACTGCGCCACGCGCTTGCGAATATCCAAAAACTGCGCGCCCAGCTCGTCTAAGTCGGCCTGCGGGAATTCATACTTCAGCTTCATGATCTTCGCCGCATCCATCACGGAGCCGCCTCCGAGCGCTATGATCTGGTCCGCTTTGTAGAGAAGGAGTGTCTCTACTCCCTGCATAACGGTTTTGAGTTCGGGCTCCGTCTCCGGAATGGCCAAGACATGAACGTGAGTTTGCGGTGGCAGGTGCCGCCGGACAATCTCTACGTGGCCAATTCTTTCGAGACCTGGGTTAGTAACGATGAGAGTGGATCGCGATGGGAACTGGTCCAGCTTCTCCACGGCGTTCCTGTTGAAGTAAATCTGACTAGGAATGCGGAACCACATATGTGTTTTCATCCTCCGCGCCACGCGTTTGATATTCAGATAATGATAAACATTTACGTTGTCGGTGGTATTGTTGCCGCCGCCCGTCCCACAGCCGAATGAGAATGTAGGCACCATATCGTTGTAAACGCCGCCGAGCGCTCCGACGGACCCTGGGGAATTCACAATGATTCGCCCCGCGTTGATCAATTCACCAAACCTGTGGATGACTTCATCGTTATTGGAGAAAACAACGCCCGTATGTCCGAGCCCTCCCGCATGATTCACGGCCACGCAAACTTTGAAGGCTTCATCGGCCGATTTGGCCCGATAGACGGCAAGCAGCGGGAACAGCTTCTCGGTCGACAGGGGATGGTCGGGGCCTACACCATGAATCTCAGCTATTAGGAGTTTTGTGTTGGGCTTTACCGGAATACCGAGGAAGCCCGCTATATCGGTCGCTTTTTGGCCAATGGCCATCGGCTGCTGTTGCCCGGTTGCTGGATCGACGACGGTCCGTCCCAGCAGTGTCGCCTCCTGCTCACTACAGATATGCGCGCCTAGTTCGGCAAACTTCTTCAGGACGTCGTCGTAGATCTGGTCGTCGATGACAACTGTCTGTTCGGAAGCGCAAATCGTTCCATTATCGAATGTCTTGGAAGTGATAATATCCACCACGGCCATGTCCAAGTCGGCCGTTTTCTCCAGATAGACCGGCGTGTTGCCCGACCCGACGCCGAGGGCCGGTTTGCCAGAGCTATAGGCGGCTTTGACCGCGCCGCGCCCACCCGTGGCGTCGATCAGGGCGACATCTTTATGCCGCATGAGGTAAGCATTGTCCGGCAGCGTCGGCGATTCCAGGCAAGTAAAAACGCCTTCCGGCGCGCCATGCTTTATGGCCGCTTCATACATGATCCGCATTGCCTCCTGGCAACACCGCCAGGCCCGCGGGTGAGGAGCGAAAATCATTGCGTTCCGCGTCTTTATGGCCATGATGCATTTGAAGAGAACCGTCGCGGTGGGGTTCGTAATCGGTGTGATCGAAAAGATGACGCCGATGGGTTGGGCCACCTCAACTATTCCACGTTCCGGAAATTCGCGCATCACGCCGACAGTGCGCTTGTCTTTGACGTAGTTGTAGACGAACTCCGTGGCCACCATATTCTTGATGGCCTTGTCTTCGAGAACGCCCAATCTGGTTTCTTCAATTGCCAGGCGAGCCAGATGTTGAGCTTTTTCCATCCCGGCGATGACCATCGCTTTGACAATGCGATCGACATCCGCTTGAGTGAATTGCGTGAAGACGGCTGCGGCATTTTTGGCTTGAGAAACCAAGCCTTCCAGGTAAGCAATCCGTTCTTCAGTGAGACTTGAAATGTCCACTGGCATGCTTTTATTGTCCTTCCGTTCTTGCTGAGGCGGTAGCCACGGATAAACGCGGAGACTGCGATCATCCGTGGCTCAACAGCCTTAGACGACGTAATGCTCAGCCTGCAATAGCCGCGAGGCGATGCTTCGACGCAGTGCGATCGCGTTCACCGGATCGGACTTCGTGAAGCGTTTGAGAACCGCGAGATTCGTACGCAGCGCGTCCCCTTCGGAACATGCCGCGAGTACGGTTCGCGCGGAGCTTTCGATGGTCTCCATCGCTTCCTGGAGGAACACGGCGCACATCTCGGCCGCGATTTCGCTCTTGCGGCTGGCGGAGACCTTTGCAGTGCGCAGCGCCACGGAGTCCATGGCGAAAACGTTCATGCATACATCGGTGATGTTCGCCAGAATTTCCTGCTGGTCTTCGAGAGCCTGCAGATACTTTTGGTATGCGACGCCGAGAACAAACAGCGCGATTTTCTTCGCGTTTTCGACGATTGGGTTTCCGCCGGACGGAGCGGACGAAAGAGATGGACCGCCAAGGATCTCGGCCTGCAGCTTGGTAACAGCCTGGACGAGCGGCAACTGGCCGCGCATGGCGCGCTTCAAGAGCATGCCGGTGGCGAGCAGGCGGTTGATCTCGCTGGTTCCCTCGAAAATTCGGTTGATCCGCGAATCGCGATAAGCGCGTTCGACGGCGTAGTCCTGATGGTAGCCGTAGCCGCCGTGAATCTGGACGCCCTCGTCAGTAATGTAGTCGAGCGCTTCGGAGGCGAACAGTTTGACGAAGGAGCATTCAGTGGCGAACTCCTCGACGGCCTTCAACATGGTCTTGTTGGCGTCTGGCTGATTCCAGGAGAAATCATGAAGCTGGTCGTTGATCATTCCCACGACGCGATAACTCATGGTCTCGGCGGCGTAAATACGAATGGCCATCTCGGCCAGTTTGTGCTGAATGAGACCGTAGGAAGCGATCGGTTTGCTGAAAGTGTGACGCTCCTTGGCGTATTTGAGGGACAAGCGCAGCACTTCCTTAGCGGCCCCGGCGCAGATCGGGCCCAGTTTCAGCCGTCCGAGGTTCAGGATGTTGAACGCGATGATGTGCCCGCGTCCGATCTCGCCGAGGACATTCTTCGCGGGGACCTTGACGTTGTCCAGATAGATGGCTGTAGTGGAGCTGCCTTTGATGCCCATCTTGTGCTCTTCAGCGCCGGGCTGAACGCCCGGCCAGGCGCGCTCGACGAGAAACGCGGTTAACTTGTCGCCGTCGACCTTAGCAAAAATGGTGTAGAGATCGGCGGCTGCGCCGTTGGTGATCCACATTTTCTGGCCGTTCAGGATGTAGTGTTGACCATCGGGCGTGAGGTCCGCGCGGGTCTTGACAGCCATCGCGTCGGATCCGGCCTGCGGCTCCGTCAGGCAGTACGCCGCAACCATTTCGGCCGCCGCGAGCTTCGGGATGTAATACTGTTTCTGCTCCTCGGTCCCGAACAGGAGCACGGGAAGGGAACCGATGCCGCAATGAGCAGCATGCCAGGTGGCGTAGGAACCGTCTTTGCCGAGATGTTCGGCAACAATCATCATGGATGCGAGATCCATTCCCATGCCGCCGTATTTTTCGGGCATATCGACGGCGGTGAGACCGAGTTCGGCGGATTTACGGAGGATTGAAACCGCGACGCCAGGCTCGTGGACCTGGATCGCGTCGAGGTTGGGCGCCACTTCTTTGTTCCAGAAGTCATCGGTAGTGCGCGCGATATCGCGATGCTCCTCGGTGAAATCTTCGGGCGTGAAAATCTCGGAGGGCTGGCTCTTTTCGATCAGAAAAAAGCCGCCCTTGGACTTGATTGGAGTAATAGTAGCGGTAGACATTATTTCCTCGTGGTCCGTACCGCGCACGGCGCAAGGCGCCGATGCCACACGCAGCACGCGGTACGGCGTATGAATTACTTAGTTCAGATTCTCGAAAATACCAGCCGCGCCCTGACCTCCTCCGATGCACATGGAGACCATGCCATACTTCGCGGTGCGACGATTCATCTCGCGCAGTATGGTGGCTGTTAATTTCGCCCCGGTGCAGCCGAGCGGGTGTCCGAGGGCGACCGCGCCGCCGTTTAGATTGACCTTGTCGGGATCGAGACCGGCTTCCCGAATCACGGCGACAGCCTGCGCCGCGAAGGCTTCGTTCAATTCGAAAACGCCGATGTCATCGAGTTTGAGGCCAGCGTGCTGGAGCGCCTTCGGAATTGCGGCTACAGGACCCATGCCCATAATCTCCGGAGGAACGCCGGCGACCGCGAACGTGACGAAGCGAACCATGGGTTTCAGACCGAGCTCCCTGGCCCTTGCCTCCGACATCACAATCGCGGCCGCCGCTCCGTCGCTGGTTTGCGAGGAGTTGCCGGCCGTCACGATGCCGCCGACCTGAAATGCCGGCTTCAGCTTCGCGAGAGCCGCCATCGACGTGTCGGCGCGCGGCCCCTCATCCTTGGTAAACCAGGTCTTCACGTTCTTGGGATGGCCGTTGAAGACGGTTGACTCGACTTCGATGGGAACAATTTCGTCGTCGAATTTTCCGGTGTTTTGCGCATTAATCGCCTTCTGGTGGCTGTGCAGCGCGAACTCGTCAACCTCCTCGCGCGTGACGCCGTACTTCTTGCGCACGCACTCGGCGGTCATGCCCATGCCCATGTAGAGCTGCGGCATATTGTCGACAATCCAGGGATTCGGAGCGAGCTTATTCCCGCCCATGGGGATCATGCTCATGGACTCCATGCCGCCGGCGATGACGATGTCGGCATCGCCTAAACGGATGCGGTCCGCGGCCAGCGCAATGGCCTGGAGTCCGGAGGAGCAAAAACGATTGATGGTGTAAGCGGGAACGGTATCCGGCAGTCCGGCACGTATAGCCACTGCGCGCGCGGTGTTCATGCCGGCTTCCCCTTCTGGAAACGCGCACCCGAGAATCACGTCGTCGATGGTGTCGGGCGAAATTTGCGGGAATCTTTTTAGCAGACGCCTGAATCACGGCCGCGGCGAGATCATCGGGGCGGGTGTTGCGCAGAGTTCCTTTCGGCGCCTTGCCTACGGGCGTGCGAAGACAATCGATAATTACAGCTTCCATATGAAATCTCCTTGACTGATCTCTCCTGTTGCACCCGCTAATTGCGCAAGGGCTTTCCCGTCTTCAGCATGTAAGCCATGCGGGCCCGCGTAGCGGGATGTCCGCACAGGCTGAGGAACGCTTCGCGTTCCAGATCCAGTAAATACTGTTCGGAGACCAACTGCTCTCCGATAAGACGGCCGCCGGCCAGAACATAGGCCAGCCGTTCGCCCACAACCTGGTCGTGTTCAGTGATGAAGTTGCCTTGCTGGAAGCCCCACAGGCCCAGCTTGAGCAAAGAGTAGGCGGCCTCGCCCCCCACCTTGATATCGGTGCGAGGGACGGCGGGCACGTAATCGGACGCCAGGGTCAGCGCAAGCGCTTTGGCGTCGCCGATGAGCCGCTCCGGATTCATCGTGATGCGAACACTATGATCGAGGAAACCGAGTTTCTTGGCCTCTTCGGCGCTGGTGGAAACTTTGGCATAGCCGACGAGTTCGAAAACAGGGCGCGATTCTTTCAATCGAATGAGGAGCTCTTTGCAGCCGCCGCCGGCTGGAATGAGACCGACAGCCATCTCGACCTGCCCCATGTAGAGCTCGGCCGACGCCTGCGGAATCGTGTGCATCCCAATCTCGCAGCCGCCTCCGAGGGTGCGTGCGAATAGAGCGGAAACGACGGGCTTGGCGGCGTATTTTAGGGCCATATTGACCTTCTGGAAACGCGCCACAGCTTCATTCAGCTCATCCCATTCGCCTTCTTCGGCCGCGAGCAGAATCGGGACCAGGTTCGCGCCGACGCTGAAGTTTTCACCGTCCGTGGCGATTACCATGGCGTCGAAGTTTTTGTTGGTTTCTTCGATGCCAGCGTGCAGCATGTGAATGATGTCCTCGCCAATCGAGTTCATCTTGCTGTGGAGTTCCACGCACAACGCCCCGTCCCCGAGATCGACTAACGAAGCGCCGGCATTTTTCTTAATAACGCCGTTGGAGCGCTTGGCGTCCCCGATTACGAGCGAGCCGGGTTGGGTTTCGATGAATTCATAGTCGTTCTTGCGGAAATCGAAGTACTGCGCCCGGGCATGGCCGTTTGCCGTATAGCTGTAGAACGACGTGGCGCCCCTGGCGGCCATTTCTTCGATATTGTGCGGAATGGCGCGGCCTTCTTTCTTCATGCGGGCCAAGACGTCCTGGAATCCCAGAGCGTCCCACATCTCGAAAGGCCCGAACTTATGGGCGTAACCCCACCGCATGCCGCGATCGATTTCGACGATACGGTCGGAAATCTCCGGAATCATCTCGGCGGCATATAGGAAGTAGTCGCTGAAGAGCTTCCACAGGAATTTTCCAGCGCGGTCGTCGGCGTTCACCAGCGCGCGCATCCGTTCTGGAAAATCTTCGATCGATTTGCCCACTTCCACGGACAGGAAGGTAGGCTTCTGTGCGAGATGGTATTCCAGGGTCTTCCAGTCGAGCGCCCAGATTTCTTTCTCCTCGCCAACCACCACCTTCTTGTACATGCCCTGCCCGGACTTCTCGCCGATCCAGTTATGCTCCAACATTTTGGTTTCGAATTCGGGTGGGAGGAAACGGTCGCGCCACGGATCGCCGGGGACTGCATGGTAGAGATTCCTGGAGACGTTGGTCCAGATGTCGACTCCCACAACGTCCAGCAGGCGGAAGGTGCCGGTGTTCGGCAGGCCAATTAGTGGACCTGTGAGCAGGTCAGTTTCTTCGATGGTGTAGTCGTCTTCCAAGGTGATCTTGGTGACCGTAGCCCCGAAGAAGGCGCCCATCCGATTAGCTACAAAAGTCGGAGTGTCTTTGCAACGCACGACTCCCTTGCCGAGCCTGCGGGCGGAATAATCCTCCACGAAAGCGACCAAATCCGGGTCGGTGTCCGGTCCGGGGATCACTTCCATTAAATGAAGATAGCGGGGCGGATTGAATACGTGGGTGCCAAGGAAGTTTTTGCGGAACTGCTCGGAGAAACCTTCGACAATCTTGGCCAGAGGAACGCCGCTGGTGCAGGTGGAGAGAATCGTTTCCGGTTTCGCGACCGATTCCACGCGACGCCACAGGTCGCGCTTGATTTGAAGATCTTCCGCAACGGTCTCGATGACCCAATCGCAATCGGCGATCTCGTTGAAGTTGTCTTCGTAGTTGCCGGGTTTGACGAGCTTCACAAGATCGTCGGAGAAGAAACTCGCGGGCTTTTGCTTGACCGCGGTTTGAATTGCTTTCAGCGCCGTGGCATTGCGGTTCTTTTCCTGAAAATTCACTCGGCTCAATAGCAGCGAAGGCACGCCGGCATTGGCAAAGTGAGCGGCAACGCGCACCCCCATGGTGCCGGCGCCCAGGATGGCCACGCGGCGAAGCGTTCTTGTCATTCCACGATGACAAACGGGCTTTGGAACCTCCTCAGCCCGGGTAAGCTGGTCGATAGCATTCTGAGCTATAGCCATGACTAAGTTCCTTCCTTGTTGTGTCGTACACGAATTAGGCTTGAGCCGCGAGCGCAACCGGCTCCAGATCCTCGGAGTCACTCCAGTATTTCTTGCGCAATTCCGCTTTCAGGGTCTTTCCCATTGCGTTCTTGGGGAGAGAGTCGACGAATTCGACCGACTGCGGCGCTTTGAAATGGGCCAGGTTCGCGCGGCAGAACTCGATGAGCGCCGCTTCAGAGACGTGTTCTCCAGGAGTCAAGACCACGAATGCTTTGGGAACTTCGCCCCACTTTTCGTCGGGGACGGCGATGACCGCGGCATCGTAGACGCTGGAGTGCAACATCAGCGTTTGCTCTAACTCGAGTGAGGAGATATTCTCTCCGCCGCTGATGATAATGTCTTTCTTTCGATCGACGATGAGGGCATAGCCATGGGCGTCGATGGTCGCCATGTCTCCGGTGCGCAGCCAGCCGTCGCGAATCGTTTGCGCGCTCAACTCCGGCTGACGCCAATAGCCCTCCATCACGCCATCGCTGCGAGCAATAATTTCGCCAGGTGTTTTCCCGTCACAAGGCACGTCGACATTGTTCGCATCCACCACTCGCATCTCGACTCCGGGGATGGCGTAGCCGGTCATCGCCTGATGGACAAAATGCTCGGCTCCTTTCCATGGAACGCCGGGGCGTTCGCGCGAGATCGCCAGCACGGGGGCGCTTTCGGTCAAGCCGTAACCGGAGAAGCAGTCGCAGCCCAGGGTTTCCTTCACATGGCGTACTAGAGTGGGAGAAGAAGCCGAACCGCCGATAGCGATCCATTTGAGGCTGCTCAGTTCACACTGGTGACGATCGGGAGATTGAAGGAGCGCCTGTGCCATGGCGGGAACGAGGAAACACGCGGTGATGCGCTCGCGCGCGATGAGCCGGAACACTTCGCCGGGCTCGAAGGCGCCGATCATCACATGCTTTCCGCCCATAAGCGTAAGAACGTGCGCCGATCCCCAGCCGTTGGCGTGAAATAAAGGGATGGTATGGAGATGCGCATCCTTGGCCGAGAGATTGAACGCCAGCGCCACGTCCAGGCCATGGAGATAGACATTGCGATGAGACAGCATCACGCCCTTGGGTGATGCGCAGGTCCCGCTGGTGTAAAAGAGCTCGGCTAACGCGTTCTCGTCGACCCGCATGATGTCGCAGCGATAAGGCTCCGCGGAAGATAGCAGGTCTTCGTAATTCTCCGAGGAGAGCCAGCTGGCATGCGCCGTCGCATCCAGCAGGAAGAAGTTGCGGATGCCGGGAATGTGTTTGTGGAACGCGTCCACGAGGGGGACAAAAGAGCGATCGAGGAAGAGAACGCTGGCTCCGGAATTATTCAAAATATAAGTCAATTCCCGCGCGGCGAGGCGGACGTTCAGAGGAAGCAGAACGCCTCCCGCTTCGAGCACGCCGTAATAAGCTTCCAGAAGGCGATGGCAGTTCGCGCTAAGAAACGCGACACGCGCGCCCGGCTCGATATCGATGGCCCGGAGAGCGCCGGCGAGGCGATTGACGCGCATAGCAAACTGCCCGTAAGTGAACCGCTGATCTCCGCAGACGATAGCGGTGTTATCCGCATATTGCTCCTCGGCATAACGGAGGAAGCGAACGGGTGTAAGTGGAATGTTCATGAACCACACCTCTATCTGGTTCCGGAAATGAGTAAGTCGACTTGGTGGAGATGAAAAGGCAGTGACGTTAGTACATTAAGACGCGAATTAACTTCGCGCGCCTCAGGACACACGTATCCTGCCGATTTCTTGATGTGCTAGTGCGACTCCGCCAAAGACGACGATAGCCCTACCCAGTTTTGGCCAGGTGGCAAAACGTTACAGATTTTAAAGGTCCGATCGACGTGCAGCGGACCTCAAAATGTCAGGAGAGAATACGAACGCAACAACTCTGGGTGAACAGTATTTGTGCGTTTCTCGAACCACTCGCGCCGGATTGCCAGGTCCAACAACGCCACGCGGATAGTCCGCCGTGGTGTGAGCGATCGCTCGAAGCGTGCCCGAAGGTGCAGTTAGCGCCGGGGCGGTAAGAACGGCTTGTACCGATCGGCGAAGCGGAGATCGGACAAGAATATCGATTGGCCGTTCGCTAGATCATAATACTCCTGCTACTGGCCTTTTTGTCAACTGTTTTAACGGAAAAATGTACTGATCGAAGCCGCCGCGTAACCGCACGCGGTAAAATTCGGATGCATGCGCCAATCTCTAGTACTCGCTCTGCTGTCACTCACGCTCGCCGGTTGCTCTTCCTCTCCGCAATCGACGGGCACTGCGACAACGCAGACTCGCTCGCCCCAACGTGTGGCGCCAAGCTCCAATCCAGTCGCCAAATATATCGAGATCACCGGATTCCGAATCACTGAAAAAGGTCCGGGCAAGCTGGAGGTCCGCTTCGCCGTGGTCAATCATTCGGACGCGGACATTGGAAATATCGCCATGACCGTCAACCTGCGCGCCTCTACCGCGAAACCGAGCGATCCGCCGCTCGCCACGTTCAATGCGCGCGTAGAAGGATTGGGACCGGAAGACCTCAAAGAAGTGACGGCCGAGGTGCCCACCAAGCTGCGCGTCTACGAACTGCCGGACTGGCAGTTCATCACGGCCGATTTTCAGATTACTGAGCCGAAATAATGAAACCTCTGTTGTTTGTATTCCTGCCTATGCTTGTTACAGCCGCGACCATCCCTGACCTCGATCAGTTGAAAAAGATGACTGCCCGTTTCGCGCCCGCGGAGCTGCGTGTCGATACGTCGGCTCTCTCGCCTGGCGACAAGCAGGCGTTGGCCAAACTCGTGGATGCCGCCCGCATCGTCGACGATATTTTCATGCGCCAGCTCTGGAGCGGCGATGTTGCGCTTTACAACAAACTGAAGCACGACACGTCTCCGCTCGGCAAAGCTCGTCTGCACTACTTCCGGATCAATAAGGGACCATGGTCCGATCTTGATGGGCACATCGCTTTCCTGCCCGGCGTGCCTGAACGCAAACCCCTCGGCGCTAATTTCTATCCTGAGGACATGACGCGCGAGGAATTCGAGAAATGGGTGAAGACGCTCCCGAAAGAAGATCAGGAGCGCGCGACCGGATTTTTCACCGTGATTCGGCGCGATGCCAAGGGCAACTTGAGCATGGTTCCATACAGCGTCGAGTATCGCGAGGATCTGGCGCGGGCGGCCGGCGATCTGGAAGCCGCGGCGTCACTGACGGACAATGCCACACTCAAGGATTTTCTCGTCAAGCGCGCGGCCGCGTTCCTCTCGAACGACTATTACGCGAGCGATCTTGCGTGGATGGACCTGGATGCTCCGCTCGACATCACGATCGGTCCTTATGAGACATATAATGACGAGATTTTTGGGTATAAAGCGGGATTCGAGGCGTATGTGAATCTTCGCGACGACGCCGAGACCGCCAAGCTTGCTTTCTTCGGCAGCCACTTGCAGGAGATCGAGAACAACTTGCCCATCGATCCGAAGTATCGTAATCCGAAGCTGGGTGCGCAGGCGCCGATTCGCGTGGTCAACGAGGTTTTTTCGGCCGGCGACGGCAACCATGGCGTTCAGACCGCCGCTTACAATCTTCCCAACGACGAGCGCGTCGTCACGCAAAAGGGAAGCAAGCGCGTGATGCTCAAGAATATCCAGGAGGCGAAGTTTCGGACTACGTTGATTCCGATTTCGAAGCGCGTTCTGGTTCCGCAAGCGCAGGAACAATTGAGCTTCGACGCGTTCTTTACGCACATTCTGGCTCATGAACTGAGCCATGGAATCGGACCGCACCAGATTCAGGTGGACGGCCGGGCGACGTCGCCTCGGCAGGAGATGAAGGAGCTGTATAGCGCGCTCGAAGAAGCGAAGGCCGACGTCACCGGTCTGTTCATGCTCCAGTACATGATGGATCACAAGCTGTTGCCGAACGCCGCGTTTAATGAAACACAGCTTTATACGACGTATCTTGCGTCGGCTTTCCGATCGCTTCGTTTTGGCGTCAAAGAAGCGCATGGGAAGGGCATGGCGATGCAGGTGAATTACCTGATGGATAAAGGCGCTGTGATTGCGAATCCGGATGGGACATTCGCGGTGGATCCCAGCAAGATCAAAGGCGCGGTTCGCGATCTGGATCACGAGCTGCTGACGCTGGAAGCTACGGGCGATTATCACGGCGCGAAGCAGATGTTGGATCGGCTTGGGGTGTTGCGGCCGGTGTTGCAGAGTACGTTTGAGAGGCTCACGGATATTCCGGTGGATATCGAACCGGTGTTCCAGTAGCCGCCGCTCCGTTTCCGTCGCGGTTCCGCTGGCGCCCGTTCGAGTGTTGCGGAACCCTGACCGTTAGGGAGGGGATCAAACTTACGAAGCCCAGACAGGTGTCAGATCGGCTCGGAGTGTTGCGGCCGGTGTTCCAGTAGCCGCCGCTCCGTTACCGTCGCGGTTCCGCTGCCCGTCCGAGTGTTGCGGAACCCTGACCGTTAGGGAGGGGATCAAACTTACGAAGCCCAGACGGATGTCAGATCGGCTCGGAGTGTCAGAATTAAAAAAGCCCACGACGCGTTTGGGCGTCGTGGGCGACTCTTCAGCTTGCGGGTGGAAGGAAACTAATTTGGTGACGTCGGATTAGACGGGCTCGTAGTCGTTGTGGTAGTCGAGTCCGAGCTGGTATCCGAATCCGGCCGGCGCTTCAGCGTGGGACGCTCATCCTGATCGCCCTTGGGCGTCTTGCCGTCCTCATCCGCGTCCACAGGACCGGTACCGGAGCCGGGCGCACGGCGCAGCCGCGGCTTGTTCAAATCCTTGTCGTCGATCTTGCGATGGTTGTGCATGGCGAGCAGGCGGGCTTTCACGTCGTTAAACTCAGACGTATTCAGCACATATTCCGGCTTTGCCTTCAGATACTTTTCGATGCGTATCTGAGACTCTTTGATGCGATCATCCGTGGGAGGGTGCGTGGAGAAAACCTTCGCCATCGTTCCGGGTTTGCGTTTTTCCAGCGTCTCAATCTTCTCGAAGAAGTCCACGAAAGCGGTCGGATCGTAACCCGTCTTATACATGTATTCGAGACCGAGCAGATCCGCCTCGGATTCCATGGCACGGGAGAACTTCAGAAAACCCACTGGAATCAGTACGCTCGCCGCTTGGCGAATCCCGTATCCGGCCCAGCCGCCCATGAAGATGAGCGGGATGGTGGCCAGGTTCGCGATCTCACCCTTTGTTGCCTGACGCGTGCCGTGGCGGGCGGCCACATGTCCGATTTCGTGCGCCATGACGCCGGCCAGTTCCGCTTCGTTATCGGCCTTCAGAATCAAACCCGAGTTGACGAAAAAGAACCCGCCGGGAAGCGCGAAGGCGTTTACTTCCTCACTGTCGATCACCTTAATGGTGAACGGGACCTTCGCATCCGAATTGCGAACGAGGTTCTGCCCTATGCGGTTCACATATTCCGAAACCACCGGGTCGTCGATAATTTTCGCGGATCGTTCCACCTGCTGCGCCAGACCCTTGCCAAGTGCAATCTCTTTTTCGAGGGAATAGAAGTTGACACCTTTGCCGACGTCGCGATTGCCGATGTCGTCGGGGTTATTTTCCTTGTTGTCGGCATAGCCACTGGCCGTCACAAAAGTGAGCGCTGCCAGGAGGCCTAAAGAGGCGGGAAAAAAGCGTTTCATCGGGCGGAACTCCCTGGGACCAGTATAAACCTTCATGTTATGTACGTATAGTGTTATTAATGGGTTTCAACGAAGGAGCAACTATCGCAGCGATACCTCTCTGGAGCCAGTATCGCGACCAGTTTCCGGTTACAGAACGCCTTATTTACCTCAACCACGCAGCCGTCGCGCCCTTGTGCAAAGCGGCATCCGACGCAATGAAAAACCTCGCCGACGATGTCTGCTACTTCGGATCGTATCATTACCCGGAATGGGTGGCCGCGTACGAAGGTCTGCGCGAGGCTGCGGGGCGGCTGATTCACGCCCATCCCACCGAGATCGCTCTCGTTAAAAACACATCGGAAGGGATCGCAACCGTGGCGCTGGGAATCGATTGGCGTCCCGGCGATAAAGTGGTCGGGTTCCAAGAAGAATTTCCAGCCAATTTTTATCCCTGGCAGAGGCTGGACGCTAAAGGCGTGAAGGTCGAGTGGCTTTCAGCCTCCGATCCTCTCGACCGGATCGACGAAGCGTGCCGAGGAGCGAGGCTTCTGGCTATCAGTTTCGTTCAGTATCTCAGCGGGTTCCGGGCGAATCTGAATGCGATCGGCGAGATTTGCAAGCGGCATGGATGCTTCTTTTTTGTCGATGCAATTCAGGGCCTGGGGGCCTTCCCGCTTGATGTCGAGGCGGCGCACATCGACGCCCTTGCTGCCGATGGCCATAAATGGATGCTGGGACCGGAGGGTTGCGGGATTCTCTATGTCCGGAAAGATCGGCAGGACGAGATAGAACCGGTGGAATTTGGGTACACGAACGCATCGGTAAGCGATTATTCCGTCCGCGACATGACTCTGCGGCCCAACGCGGGACGTTATGAGCCCGGAACTCTGAACACCATTGGAATATATGGGTTGCGAGCGTCACTTAACTTTATACTCGATGTCGGCGTGGAACGAATCGGCGCGCAGATCCAGGCGACGGCGGATTTGATCGCTCAGGGCGTCGAGCGCAAAGGCTACGAACTGCTCGGTGTGCGCCGGCCCGAGTCGTCGGCCGGAATCGTTTCGTTTCGAAAGACCGGCCAGGATGCCCGCATGATTTTCAATCGGCTCAAGGACGAAAAAGTGCTCGTCGCCGCACGCAGCGGGTGGGTGCGGACGTCGCCGCATTTCTACATCAGCCCCGACGAAGTGGAAAGATTCGTGGCGCTGCTTCCGTAAACTGTAGAATCGAAGAATATGTCCAGCGCCGCCGCCCGTGCTCTGCCTTTTCGCGTGGGCCGCTATGAGTGTACGGAATATCTCGGCGGCGGCATGTGCGATGTGTATCGCGCATCGGACACGCAGTACGGGCGATCGGTCGTCATCAAGATGCTCAAAGAAGGCGCTCCCACCGACATGCGGGCGCGATTCGAGCGCGAGGCCAAGGTGTCCATGAAGATCCAGCATGAGAACGCCATGGTCACGTACGATTTTTCGGAACATAACGGGCAGCTTTATCTAGTGCTGGAGTATCTGGAAGGCCAGAGTCTGCGCGCCTGGATGAAGCAGCCGCATCCGACCGATGAAAAGCTCTGGGCCGCTTTGCAGGTGGCGCGGGCGCTGGAACATCTTCACTCGATCGACGTGGTCTATCGCGATTTGAAACCGGAAAACGTGAATGTTTCTTCCGGGAACAAAGTGAAGCTGATGGATTTCGGGATCGCGAGGTCGGCGGATTGGGGGATCACGGAAGCAGGTATGGCGGTCGGAACCGCACCTTATATGTCGCCAGAGCAGGTTCGCGGTGAGCCCGCGACGCCCGCGGTGGATATCTACGCGTTTGGAATTCTGCTGTTTGAGCTGATCACGGGGAAGCGGCCGTTCGAGGGAGGATCGTACGAAGAGATTTTCGGACAGGTGTTGTTTTCGCAGCCGAATCTCGATGCATTGCGGGAGACTGACGCTCCCAAGCCGGCGTGCGACATTATTCGAACCTGTATCGAGAAGGAGGCTACGAAACGCTTCCCGACCATGAAGCCGGTGGTTGCAGCGCTGCAATCGTGCATCTCCGATAAATTTTTTACGACGCAAATCCTGGGCGTGGATCAGGGGCGCACGAAACGTTTTCCGATGGCGATCGCGATCGGCGTTGTGCTGGGGCTTGTTGTGGCGGCCGCTGCTGTTTATTTCCTGATGCATCAGAAGAAGTCGCTTGCGAGCGAACTGCATTTTTCGTCGGGCGATATGGTGCTGATTCCCGGTGGACCGGCGAGAGTCGGCGAGAACGCTTCGACTATCGATATTCCAGATTTTTATATCGATAAGACGGAGGTTTCGAATCGCGCGTACGATACGTTTTGCAAACAGACTGGGTGCACGGTGGGTCCAGGCGCGGCTGATGAGCCGGCCGTGAACGTGACGTATCAGGACGCGGCGGCGTTCGCCAAGTGGGCAGGGAAGCGCGTGCCGACGGAGCAGGAGTGGGAGAAAGCTGCGCGTGGAACTCTGGGCTTGCGATATCCGTGGGGCAACGTTCCGGACGCGACGCGCGCGAATGTGAAGGACAACGCGGCATCGCCGCATCGGTTGATGCCGGTCGATTCGTTTCCGCAGGGGAAAAGTCCGTATGGAGTTCTCAATCTTTATGGGAACGCGTGGGAGTGGACGTCGACGTTGGTGCAGCCGTCGGCCGAGACGCTCGCGTCAGCCGAACAGGATAAGAGCCTGAATCCTCCATTACGCGACACGGAGCCGTGGTATGCGGTGAAGGGCAGTTCCTTCGACAGACGCATGGTGGGCGGCGTGAAGGATGACGATCCGGTGCCGATTTGGGAAGTCGCGGCGACTCCTGGACGTGTGAAGTCGCCGGATATCGGGTTCCGCTGCGCTAAAGACGCGCGGTAAGAAGTCCTCGCGCAAACCGCGTCTAGGCGTTGGCCAATACGTCTTCTTTGGACGCACGGCGGCCAATCGCATCTACCGTCGTGATGGTGTATTTGTGGGTGTTTTCGCCAGCGTTCTTGTCTTCAAACAGGAACGGCGTTTTGTCTGTCTGCGGACGATGAGGGACGCGCCCCGCGTTTGCTCCGTCGCGCGAAACTTCGTAATGGGAGATCGGCTCGTTGCCGGCATAGGCCGTCTGCCACGTGAGTTTCACAACGCGCTTGCCATCGCTCGATGACTGGGCTACTTCAACATCCCGTGGCGGCGTGAGGTCCTGGTGCGGCAATTGGAAGTAATTTGTCTTGCCGTCCTGGATGGTGCTGGTCTTTTTCTCGACGGCGCGGCGGTCAGATACGGATAGGCCTGTGGGCGAAATCTGGGCGGCGATCAGGTTCTGCTCCATTTGACAGTTTTGGGGATCGTCGTTTATCTGGCCCGTGCCGATGATCACCGTGGCAATGCCTGGTGTAGTGAGGGTGTATTGCACCAGCGGATGACTTTGCAGAGATGCGCTGCCAACCGTCCGGATTACGTGGGACGGGTTGGTGGAGAACATCGGTGTCTTGCCATACATGGACCCGTCAGCAAAAGTCTTCATGCCGATCAGTCCCATGTTCCTTGCCGCAGCCACTGGAATCACGTTGTACTGCATGTTGAAATTTAGCCGGTCGTTGGCGTTGATAGCCACTAGCATCCCGTCAAGCAGGTTCCCCTGGTCGCGCTGCAGCATCTCTATCATCGCGGGTGGGGAATTGTGCCCGGAGAATCCGATGTGGCGAATCAGGACTTCCTCTTTCGGGTTGAGCCCGGTCCGGTTTGTCCCGTCGCGAAGATCACGCAATGCTGCCAGCGCACCGATGTGCTCCGCCTTCGGGTCGGGCTTGTCGAGGCCCGTATACAGCACATCGACTTCCTCCAGGGTGAACAAGGAGTGGCACAGCACCATGTTGAGATACGCGCCCCTGGGATAGTTCCCCTGTCCATCGCCGAAGATCTGGCTGAGCGTACGCTTGACGTCGTCGACTGTCCCGGAGCCAGCGGGGCCGTTGCTAAAATTGTGCACATTCGGATTCGGGATGGCGCCCTTCGCCCAACGAAGTCCGGTTTTGCTGGTCAGAAAGAACGATTCGCGTAGCGATTGACTGTAGCCGGGTTCACCGGGGATCAGATGCAGTTCGCGGAAAGCCTTACCGTAGTTCAACTGGCTGGGGCCATACACATTGGAGGTATCGAAGTAGTTTATTCCAAGGTGAAAGGCCTTCATGAGAATCCTGGTGGGATCCACGTCCTCTGGGGTCCACTGCAGGGAAGCCTGCCCGCCCAGGCCGAGTGTTGTGGTCTCGAAATGCAGCCGGCCCATATCGCGCTGCATTAGCTTCTTAGACCGGGTCTGCGCACTGGCCACAAACGGGGCCATGCACGCTGTCTCAAGTAATCTTCGCCGGGAGATTGTCATAGGAAGACGCTCTATTGAGGAGGATAACCTTTTTGCATGACGCACAGAAGACACTGTCGCGTCTGAACTACACCGTACGATAAAACCGGATCCAAGCCAACAGGCGCGACGACGATGAGAACGGCGCGTGCTGAAGCTATTTCCTTGTCTGTTCCGACAAGTAGCGCTGCATCAGTTTTTGCAACTCGGGCTGCGCTTCCGCCATCCTCTGCTGCATGATCTCGCTGGTCTTCATCATCAAGAGGGGGTTCTTTGCGACCATGGATCGACCCGTTGGCGATCTGTAGAAAGCGATCATATCGTCAAGTTCGGACTCGGAATACGCTTGGGCGAAAAGCTCAACGTATGCAGGTTTGAGTTTGTCCCAGGCAAGTGCATCGGCAAGGACTCCAGCGGCCTTATCCTGTAATTCCTCCACTGCCTTCACGGCCTGGGGAAGTAAGTTCGCGCCCATCAGTTCCTGAATGGCGCTCACCGTCACTTGGCTCTTGGCCAGAGTCAACGTCTGACGATGTCTGTCATCCATTTGAGCGAGTTTCATGTATTCTTCGACTTTCGAATCAATTTCCATAAGAGTATCGAGGGAAGTTTATCAATTTCAGAATAAAAGCGGGATGAATCGTCGAGTGCGCCGCATGTACGAGGCGTAGTCTGGGCCGAAGTTCGCCAGATTTTCTCGTTCTTCTGCGAGGGCGGTAGCGGTGAGAAAACCGCTTGCGAGCAGTGTCAGCGCGATGCAGCGCGGCGCGTAGGGGTCTTTCAGATACGAGGCCCATGTCAGCGCCAGCAATGATGCATAGAGCGGATGCCGGATAAATCGATACGCTCCGACGGTGACGAGCGTGGTGGTGTTTTCAAATGAGAGGTTCGTCGTGCGGGCCGGAGCTGGCGCCGGCGCGCCTATCAAACGAAGCAGCCGGAATCCTTCAATCGCAAGAACTATCGAGAGGGCGCCGAGAAAATAGGAAAACCATTGACGGATCGAGAGCGGGTCGCGGAACCAGATCGGTACATTCAGCAGGATCAGAGCTGCCAGGAACTCGAACGCGAAGAAACGATAGAAGCCGTGCGAGCGCGGGTTTCTTAGAGACCGCCAGGACATCCATACGATGGCGGCGGATGCGGCGAAGAAGATGGCCAAGAGTAGCAATGTGCCCAAAGCATATCACCGCCGCAATATACTGGCTATGAATGAACAGAAGGCAATTTCTATTTTCAGGCGCGATCGCCGCGACGTTATCCGCGGAGGATGCGGGCAGCCTTTCGCCGCGCATCGGGATCTCGTCCTGGAGCTTTCATAACTACTTCAGCAGCACTCACGACGAGCATGCCGAGCCCATTTCGGGCAAACCTTGGGACCTGCGCGATTTTCCCGAGATGATCGCGGATCAGTATCATGTCCACGCATGCGAGATGGTGGCGCCGCATTTCGAATCGATGAATGCGGCGTACATTCGCGATGTGAAAAGCCGGCTCGATCGGGCGCATGTGCAGCTTGTGAATATTCCCGTCGACATCAGGGAACTTGAGATCGCGGGCGGTCTGTCGGATACCAATCCCAAGGTCCGCGATAATGGCATTGCGGCTTGCACCAAGTGGATCGACGTGGCGCGCAGCCTGGGCGCGAAGTCGGTCCGCTGCGATCCTGGCAAGATCAATCGTGACGATCTTTCGCCGACCATCGCGTCGTACAAGGCACTCGCATCCTACGCGTCCGCGCGAGGCATGTACGTGATTATCGAAAATCATGGCGGCGTTGGATCGGAGCATCCCGAGGATCTCGTGAAGCTGTTTCGAGCAGCCGGCAAGCACTGCGGCGCGCTTCCGGATATGGGAAATTTCCCCGATGAAGCCACTCGCCATCGCGGGCTCGAACTGCTCTATCCGTACGCCAAGACCGTCAGCCACGCCAAAGGCCTCCAATTCGATGCAGCCGGAAAAGAGACGGCGTTCGATTTCCCGAATGCCATGGCTGCGGCGAAGAGCGCGGGGTTCGCGGGAGTTTTTTCCATCGAATATGAAGGACCCGGCGATCCTCACGTTGGCGTGCAGCATGTAATCGACGAATTGAAACAATACCTGTGAAAAACATTGCTGTTCTACTTGCCCTGACTGCCGGCGTCGCCGGCCAGCCCCTGTTTCTGCGCGACGGTTGGGCTATTCAGTCTTCCGATGAGGTCCACGAAAAAGGCGACGCGGTTTCGGTGCCAGGATACAAGACACGCGACTGGTATCGCGCCACGCTACCCGCGACCGTTTTGAGCGCGCTGATACAGAACCACGTTTATTCGGATCCGTACACGGGGATGAATCTGCGGTCCATCGCCGGCACGGAGTATCCGATTCCGATGAACTACTCGAATATTCCGATGCCGCCGGACAGTCCGTTCCGGCATTCCTGGTGGTATCGCACCGAGTTCAAGCTGCCAGCGGAGGATCGCGGCAAGACGCTGTGGTTGAATTTCGACGGAATCAATTTCCGCGCGAATGTTTGGATGAACGGAAAGCAGGTTGCGCCGGCCAGCGATATGAAAGGCGCGTGGCGATTGTTCAATTTCGATGTGACCAACGTCGCGCGCGCCGGTGAGACAAACTCGCTGGCCATCGAAGTATTTCCGCCCACGCCGCACGATCTCGCGATTACGTTCGTCGACTGGAATCCCATGCCCGCCGATAAAGGCATGGGCATCTGGCGCGACGTGTCGATCACGACCACCGGTCCCGTTCGCCTGCGCTTTCCGAATGTAACGACGAAGCTCGATCAGGGTACGGCCCTGCTGACCGTGTCGGCTGAAGTCACGAACGCGACGGGGCATGCCGTGGAGGGGGTTCTGAAGGGGTCGATTGAAGCGCTGGAATTTTCTCAGCCCGTGAAGCTGAAGCCGAAAGAGACGACGGTCGTGTCGATTCCGCAGCTCAAGCTCGAGAATCCGCGGCTGTGGTGGCCGCTGCATGCGGGCGCGCAGGAGCTTTATCCTCTGAACCTGCAGTTCGTGGTGAAGAACCAGGTTTCCGATGCGGCCAGCATCCGATTCGGAGTGAGAGAGGTGACGGCTCGGCTCGACGAAAAAGGTCATCTGCTGTTTCAAATCAACGGCAAGAATATTTTGATTCGCGGCGCCGGATATACGTTCGATTTGCTTCTGCGCACCTCTCCGGAGCGCCAGGAAGCGGAGCTGCAGTACGTTCGCGACATGAATCTGAATGCCGTGCGCTTCGAAGGCAAGCTGGAGGACGATCATTTCCTGGAGCTGTGCGATCAGTATGGAATTCTCGTGATGGCCGGCTGGTGCTGCTGCGATCACTGGGAGCATTGGGCCGATTGGGACGATGAAGATGAGGAGGTCGCGGCGGCGTCGATGCGCGATCAGGCCCGGCGACTGGAGCGGCATCCCGCGGTGTTCGATTGGCTATACGGCAGCGATAATCCTCCTCCGCCGAAGATCGAGAAGATGTATTTGCAGGTGCTTCAGGAATGCAATTGGCCGAATCCGCATCAGTCTTCCGCGACCGGTAGGCCCACTGAGGTGACCGGACCATCAGGCGTGAAGATGCTCGGGCCATACGATTATGTTGCGCCGTCGTATTGGTATCTCGACAGCTCACATGGCGGGGCTTATGGATTTAATACGGAGACCGGGCCGGGGCCATCGCCTCCTCCCATTGAGACGTTGAAGCGCATGCTGCCGGCCGAGCATCTCTGGCCTCCCGATACGTGGTGGGAATATCATGCCGGCGGCGGTCCGTTCCACGATCTCAAGGTTTTTACAGATGCTCTGAACGCTCGGTATGGGGCTGCGTCATCGGTGGAAGAATATGCGCGGAAGTCGCAGATGATGGCGTATGAGAGCCATCGGGCGATGTTTGAGGCTTTCGGCCGGAACAAATACACGTCTACCGGGGTCATTCAATGGATGCTGAATAATTCCTGGCCCAGCATGATCTGGCATTTATACGACTGGTATCTGCGGCCGGGCGGTTCGTATTTTGGGGCGAAGAAGGCTTGCGAGCCTTTGCATGTTCAGTATTCGTACGACGACCGGTCTATCGTCATCGTGAATTCGTTTTATAAGCCGGTTGCGGATTTGAATGTCACGGCGAACGTCTATAACCTCGACATGAGCTCGAAGTTTTCGAAGAGCATGAAAGTCAGTGTGGATCCGGATAGCAGCACGCGTGTGTTTACGCTGCCGGATATCGATGGGCTCAGCTCGACGTACTTTGTGAATCTGACGTTGTCGCAGGCGGATGGGACGGTAGCGAGCCGGAATTTCTATTGGCTTTCGACTTCGCCTGAGACGCTCGATTGGGAGAAATCGACGTGGTATTTGACGCCTACGCAGTCGTATGCGAATTTCCAGGCTTTGAATACTTTGCCTGCCACGCAGGTTAGCGTCACTCAGCAGGATGCTACCGGATCGACGGTGGTGACGGTCACGAATAGCGGCAAGTCGCTAGCCTTCGGCGTCCATTTGAAGCTGAGTAAGGGCAATGACGAGGTGCTTCCCATTCTTTGGGAGGACAATTATTTTGCGCTGCTCCCGGGTGAGACTCGGAAGATCACGGCGACTTACAATCCGAAGGATGCGGGTGTACGGACGCCGGTGGTGCAGGTTGAGGCGTGGAATGTGGCGGCCCGGGTGCCCCTTGAGTCTATGAAATAATCGTCGGCAATCTCCGCTTGCTTGGCGCGCGCGGTTCCGTAAGATCGGAACCCCGACGGTAACGGAGGGCAATCGCCGATTCTTTCTCAGACCCGTGAGCGAGGCGATGCCGCTAGTAGATCAAGGTGTGCGGACGCCGGTGGTGTAGGTTGAGGCGTGGAATGTGGCGGCCCGGGTGCCCCTTGAGTCTATGAATAATCGTCGGCAATCTCCGCTTGCTTGACGCGCGCGGTTCCGTAAGATCGGAACCCCGACGGTAACGGGGGCAAATCGCCGATTCTTTCTCAGACCCGTGAGCGAGGCGATGCCGCTAGTAGATCACTAACTCGACTGGTGAGCCTCCGGCGACTCCGAGCAGCTTGGCGGCCGACCCCTGGTTGGCCGCTACTTCGAGATAGCCGGAACTGCCGCTTACTACAAATAGCTCGCCGGGTGGGCATTCGCTGAATGTTTCGGCGAGATGCGAGATTTGTTGCAATCCGGCATTCAGCTCGAAGCGGCGCGTTTTTATTTCAGGGAATTCATCGAGGCGCAGGTTGGTGATGAGGTTTCCGAAGCGGTCGACTTTGAGGACTAAGCCGGTCCAGACACGTTTGCCCGTGCGCGTCGGCTTGCCGATGGACAGCTTCACGTAATCGTCAATCAGCTTTCCGAAACGCGCGGCGGGAACTCCGGCGGCCAGGTGCGCGGCCACGGGGGAAAATACATCTCGGCCATGAAATGTTCTACTCACGGGATGGAGAAAATACTTGTCATTCGAGATGTGCCGGACCTTCTTTTTCTGCTCGCGTGAGTAAATCATCGAGAGAACGCCATTGTCCGGCGCGATGAAATATTGGCCCGCCATTTCAGCAAGAATGGGGCGGCGTTCGGAGCCGACTCCGGGGTCGACTACGATCACGTGTACCGTTTTTTTCGGGAAATATTTATATGCTTCCGCAACGATGAAGGCGCCTTCGTTGATTTCGAAAGGCTGCACTTCGTGCGTAATGTCCACGATTTGCACCTTCGGCGCGATGCCAAGAATTACTCCTTTCATGACCCCGACAAAATGGTCCACAAGGCCGAAATCCGTGGTCAAAGTGATGGTTGGAGGAGTCATGACTGATAGACTTAATAGTTAGGGTGCATCGCTTTTACTTCGACCATAACGCCACGACACCGGTGTCTCCTGAGGTTCTCGAAACCCTCCTGCCGGTGATGGCCGAAGTGTATGGCAACGCCTCCAGTATCCACCATCATGGGCAGATCGCGAAGCAAAGGCTGGAAATGGCTCGCCGGCAAGTTGCTGCGTTCTTGCATTGCGATCCGCGTGAGATTGTGTTTACGAGCGGCGGCACGGAGTCCGATAATCTTGCAATCTTCGGTGTTGCGAGTAAGGGCGGACACGTGATTACTACGAGCATCGAGCATCCGGCGGTCCTGAATGTCTGCGGCCAACTCGATGTCATGTATGTCGGTGTGGGATCGGATGGCGTTGTCAATCCTGCTGACGTGCGCGCGGCGTTGCGGCCTGACACGGCGCTGATTTCCGTGATGCATGCCAACAATGAGCTTGGAACCATCCAGCCGATTCAGGAAATCGCGTCGATTGCGAAAGAGGCCGGCGTGGCTTTGCATGTCGACGGGGTGCAGGCCGCTGGGAAAATTCCGGTGGATGTGAAGGCCCTCGGAATCGATCTTTATGCGATCAGTGGGCACAAGCTTTATGCGCCGAAAGGCATCGGGGCTTTGTACGTGCGCAACGGAGTCACACTGCGGCCGCTGCTTTTTGGTGGTCGTCATGAACGGGAGAGAAGGCCCGGTACTGAGAACGTTCCTGGAGCAGTCGCTCTTGGGCGCGCGGCGGAGTTGGCTTCGCCGATGTTTCCGGACTTGCGCGACCGGCTGGAGCAGGGGATTCTGGATCGCGTGCCGTCGGCCGGTGTCAACGGCAGCCTTGCGCAGCGGGTTCCGAACACGACCAATATTTATTTCGATGGCATCGAAGGAGAGGCCATGGTGATCTCGCTCGACCTTAAGGGATTCGCGGTGTCGAGCGGCTCGGCCTGTTCGAGCGGCGCTGTAGAGCCCTCGCATGTTCTGATGGCCATCGGTCTGAGTCGAGATCGCGCGAAGTCCAGCGTTCGATTTTCGTTGGGGCAGGGAAATACGGTTGAGCAGGTAGACGCTTTAATTGACGCCGTTGCGGAATCGGCTGCGCATTTGAGGAGGCTGTCGCCGACCTATGCATAAGCCGATTGCTGTCGCGATGTCGGGCGGAGTGGATAGCTCCGTGGTCGCGGGTATGCTGCATCGCGATGGCGAGAATATCGTCGGATTGACGATGCAGCTCTGGAATCAGCGGCGCTTGCCGGAGCTTGCGCCCGAGGGCACGGTGACGGGACGATGCTGCTCGCTCGACGATGTTTACGATGCGCGGTATGTCGCGCAGCAGCTTGGCATTCCATATTACGTGGTTAACTTCGAGCAACGCTTCGAGGAGCAGGTGGTAAAGCCGTTCGTCGATGAGTATCTTGCGGGCCGCACTCCGATACCGTGCACGCTGTGCAATAACTTCGTGAAGTTCGACCAGTTTCTCGAGATGGCTGCGGGAGTTGGGGCGGAGCGCATCGCGACGGGACATTACGCGCGCATCTCTTTCGATGAGAAGAACGGACGTTATCGAATGATGCGGAGCGTGGATGCGGGGAAGGATCAGACTTATTTTCTGTTCGGGTTGACGCAGGAGCAGCTTGCGCGCACGATGTTTCCGCTTGGCAGTTACACCAAGCCGCAGGTTCGCGAGCTCGCGCGTGAGTTGGGTCTACCCGTGGCCGAGAAGCCCGATTCGCAGGAAATCTGTTTCGTGCCGAATGGCGATTACGCTGCCTTCATCGACGCTTATTTTCGGGAGCAGGGAATTGAACCGGACCGCACTCGGGGGGAAGTTGTCGATACGTCGGGCCGTGTGTTGGGCGAGCATGCCGGCGTGCATCACTTTACTGTCGGGCAACGGCGCGGCCTTGGCATTGCGGCTCGCGAGCCTCTTTATGTGATTTCGACCAGCCCGGCGGAACAGAAAGTGGTCGTCGGGCGCAATGACGATCTGCTGCGTCCGCGGCTGGTTGCTAAGGACGTCAATTGGATTTCGATTGCCGCAATCGACCGGCCTACGCGGGCGGAAGTCAAGATTCGCAACAAGCATCTGGCGGCCGCGGCAACGTTGTACCCGACATCCGATCCAGCACGCGTCGACGTGCATTTCGATGAGCCGCAGCGCGCCGTGACGCCGGGACAGGCGGCCGTGTTTTATGACGGCGAAGTGGTTCTTGGCGGCGGTTGGATAGACTAAAACCATTCAGTACCTCATAGCCAGATTCGTTTTGTGGACGCTGCGCCGCGCTCCGCCCGGCTTTGCCCGCTTCTATACGTTCCTACTGGATCGGGCATTGCCGCGATTGCGGCGGACGGCCAAGCAGAATCTCGAACTGGCTTATCCGGAGAAGTCGCCGGAAGAGCGCGCCCGAATCATTGATGGAGTGTTCGCTTCGATTGCGCGCCTTCTGGCCGTTTTTGCTCGTTTCCCAGGTCTGAATGAGCAGAACATTTCTGAATGGATCCGTTACGAGGGTCTGGAGCACTACCATGCGGCGAAACAATGCGGGCGTGGCGTGTTGTTTGCCACGGCGCATATGGGCAACTGGGAGCTGAGCGCCTTTGCGCACGCGCTGATGACAGAGCCTATGAACATTGTCGTGCGGCCTCTCGATAATCCCGCGATTGACGGAATCATTGAACAATACCGGCGACGTTCCGGCAACCGGATCATCGGGAAGCGCGATGCGGCACGGCTCATCATTCGTGCGCTTCACAATAACGAGGCGGTCGGAATCCTAATCGATCAGAACACGTCGCTCGCGGAAGGCGTGTTTATCGATTTCTTCGGCCGGCCGGCTTCCACCGGCGTGGCCTTCGCCAAGATCGCCGCGCGCACAGGCGCGACCGTCATTCCCGGCTTCGCGATCTGGTCCGAGGCAGAGCAAAAATACGTGCTGCATTTCTATCCTCCGGTCGAGATCACGGGCGACGCGAAAGCCGACACGCAGCGCATTCACAGCGTTCTCGAACAGGTGATCCGCGAATATCCGGATCAATGGCTGTGGATTCACCGGCGCTGGAAAACGCGTCCCGAAGGCGAACCGCCGATCTACAATAAAACGTGAAGCCCGCTGTCTGTCTCCTCAGTGGAGGCCTCGATTCGACTACCTGCCTCGCCTACGCGCGCCGCGAAGGCTTCGATTGCTATACGCTCTCCTTCGACTATGGACAGCGGCATCGAAAAGAACTGGATGCAGCCCGGCGTGTTGCGGCAGCCCTGGGATCGATTCAACATCGCACCGTCTCATTCGACCTGCGCGCTTTCGGCGGTTCCGCTCTGACCGCGGACATCGACGTTCCCAAGAATGGCCCATCGGCTGAAGGCATTCCGATCACCTATGTGCCAGCTCGCAACACGATTTTCTTGTCGTTCGCGATGGCGTGGGCCGAAGTCCTTTCCGCTTCCGATATATTCATCGGAGTGAATGCCATCGATTATTCCGGCTACCCGGATTGCCGGCCGGAATTCATTGCCGCGTTTGAAAAGCTTGCCAACCTCGCGACGCGGGCCGGCGTGGAAGGCACCACACACCTGAGAATTCACACGCCGCTGATCCGTCTTTCGAAGCGCGAGATTGTGGAGCTGGCGCGCGATCTTTCCGTCGATTTCAGCCTGACGCATTCCTGTTACGATCCCGATCCTGAGGGGCGTGCTTGCGGACGCTGCGACTCCTGCTCTCTCCGGCTGAAGGGCTTCGCGGAAGCTGGAATATCGGACCCGATTGAGTATGTTTCCCATTAAAGTCGCCGAAATATTTTATTCGATTCAGGGCGAAGGCGCGCTGGTGGGCGTTCCTTCGGTATTCGTGCGATTGAGCGGCTGCAATCTGCGCTGCGATTGGTGCGACACGCCGTATGCGTCGTGGAAACCGGAAGGCGAAGACAAATATCTCGGCGCGATTCTGGCTGACGTGCGGCGTTATTGGGCCAAACACGTGGTCGTCACGGGTGGCGAGCCGATGATCCACGTTGGCATTGTCGAGCTGACGCAGAAGCTCAAGGAGCTGGAGCAGCACATCACGATTGAAACCGCGGGTACCGTATTTGAACCTGTGACGTGCGATCTGATGAGCATCAGCCCGAAGCTCGCCAATTCCACTCCGACGCGTCGCGACGGCGGGCGGTGGGCCGCGCAGCATGATCGTCTGCGATATCAACCTGAGATCCTGAAGCGCCTCATCTCGACGTATCCGTACCAGTTGAAATTTGTAGTTCGGAAGCCGGAAGATTTGCCGGAGCTGAACGCGATTGTCAAAGAGATTGGGGCTGATCGCGAGAATGTTCTCTTGATGCCGGAGGGTATCGATGTTGGCACGATCTACGAGCGCTCGCACTGGATCGTCGAAAAGTGCAAAGAGTTCGGCTATCGCTACAGCCCGCGCCTACATATCGACATTTGGGGAAACGAGCGGGGCCGCTAGGACCTCGTAGCCGCGATCCGCGATGTGCGCCCACAGAATGTCCGACTGATGGCCGTGGAATGCGAAGATCTGACGCACGAGGTCGCAGACCTGCTCGCAACCTTTTTCATAGAAGACGAGAACCGAGGGTCCGGCGCCGCTCAAGACGCAGCCGAGCAGGCCGGGAGCGCGCAGGCGCACCATTTCATCGAGACCCGGCACTAATTTCGCGCGATAGGGCTGATGCAGGCGGTCTTCGAGCGCTGCCGGAAATGCGCTGGTGGTTCCGGTGGTCAAGGCGCCAATCAGCAACGCGGATCGCTGCACATTGAAGACCGTGTCCGCGCGCGAGTAAGTTGCCGGCAGAACAGCGCGGGCTTCCGATGTCGGGAGAATAAAATCCGGCACGACGACGCCGACTCCGTATCGCGCGGGAAGCTCCAGGCGCACGGCTCGCGCGACGCCGCCGGAATCCATGGCGCTGGCGACGATGGAGCCTAAGACGCACGCGGCCACATTATCCGGATGCCCTTCGATGCGCGCCGCTTCATCGAGGACGCGCAGCGGCTTCCACCGTAGGTCGAGGAGATGATCCGCCATCACGACCCCTGCCGTCAGAGCGGCCGCGCTGGAGCCGAGACCCTTGCCGATCGGGATGTCGTTTTCGATGATCAGCGTCACGGGCGGCAGCGCGCCGCCGACGTCCTTGGCGACTTGCAAGGGCCGTCTGCCAGATGAGGTTGTCTTCGGTTGTCGAAATGATCTCCGCGTCGCGGCCGGTCGCACGAATGGTCAGCCGATCGGCGGGCTCGAAGCGGCAAGTGAGATAAATTTCGAGCGCCATGCCAAGCGCATCGAAGCCGGGTCCCAGATTGGCGCTGGATGCGGGTACGCGTACGGTGGTCATCTACGCCGTCATCGTTTGGCTGAGCTCGATCTTCTTGCCGTGCCGGCAGGAGTTGTATACCGAGATCACAACCTCCAGCGCTTGATAGCCATCGAGGCCCGATGACACGGGTTTGCGCCCATTCCGAATGGCTTCACCGAAATCCTGAAACTGGCGTTCGAATGGCGCGAGCGAAATCGCCATGGGATCCGAGGCTCCGGATGCGACTTCGCGCTCCATCGGAGCCGCTTCACCCGAATCATTCTGCACGTCCCATGTTGTGAGCTTGTCGCCTGAGATGATGGCTGTGCCTTTGGTGCCGTGGATTTCAATGCGCTCCGTGTAGCCGGGCCAGAATGCAGTGGACGCCTGGATCACTCCGGTCGCGCCGTTTTCGTATCGGAGCAGCGCACTAACAACGTCTTCCGATTCGATCTTGTGCAGCGCGCCGAGTTGCCAATAGCCGAACAGCTCCGACACGTTGCCGACCAGATAAAGCAGCATGTCCACCTGGTGAATCGCCTGGTTGATCAGCGCTCCGCCGCCTTCGGTGGCCCAGCTACCCTTGATCGGCCGCGAATAATAGGCGGCTGTGCGATACCACTTCACGTAGGCGTCGGCCTGCAGGATCTTTCCCAGCCGGCCCTGCGGGAATGGCGCGCTTCAGGAACTGGATGGAATCGTCAAAACGGTGCTGGCTCACCACGCCGAGCCGAATGCCGGCGCGATCCGCGATGTCGATCATTTCACGCGCGGTTTCGAGATCCGTCGAGATCGGCTTCTGCACCTGCACGTGCTTGCCGGCTTCGCGCGCAGATCTTCGAGCGGCTGCAGCCGGAAATCGGGGAACGTGCAGACGTCCACGTAATCCACTTGGGGATGACGGCAGACTTCCTCGTATGTCGGGAACGAACTCGCAGCCGTACTGCTGCGGCGAATTTTCGGCCGTGCTCCGGCGTGATGTCGGTGCAGACGGCGATTTCGTAGCCGATGTTCTTGATAAGCCTGCGCGTGTTTGTGCGAGATTGCGCCGGTGCCGATGATTCCAACTCGCATATTCTTCGTCGTTCGTCGTTGTTCCTCTGAGGCCATGTTCGTGCCGCAGATAGCTAACTTCAAGTCCCAGTTCGCGGAACATGGCCGCCTTTGCCGCCAGCGCGCGGTTCGCCGCCGGCGCATCCGGCGCGTAGGCCACCTGGATGTGATTCGCTTTGTGCCGCGCCATCATCTGGTCGCGCGAAACGCCGTAGCGTCACGGCGTGCATGATGGGCCACTGCGGAGTGGTGATGCGCCAGCGCCGCTCGGTCTCCTCTTGCGGCAGTTCGCGGACTCCGGCGCGTCCCAGATCGGCCTTCGAGTATGCCGTTGTCGACGAAGACCGCGGCTCCACACGATCTCGCCCGGCTTGCTGATGCCTTTCACGGTCCCTCCGCCCAAGCGGAAATACATCGGCGGCTGGCGCTCGCTCACCGTGCCCGCGTATCCGCCGATCAAATGCTTCGGAGGCACCGCGCCGCTGATCTCGAACACCCAGACGAACTCGCCGTTGTAATCTTCGCCGTAGCGGACATCGTGCAGCGTGGTTTCCGGATCGTAGCCGAGCTTGGTCCAGATGCGATTCGTCACCAGCGCGTCGAGCCCGGCGCATTCGTCCACTTCGTTGAAATGCGGCAGAGCGCGGCCGGCGATACAGTTCGCGGCCATCGCGCGAATGCGCCGGCGGCCGATCGACGTTGTTCAACAGCCCCTCGACCAGGTCCGACGCCGGCGCCAGATCTTTCAGCCCCTGCTGGTATTGAATGCCGATCGCGTCGCAGCCGAAATCGTCCGCGATGCGCAGCGCCGCGATATACATCTTGCACTGTTCGCAGAATCTGCTCGTCGGTCAGGTCGGTCTCGGGATTCGGGCCGAGTCTTGAACTGCACGCCGCGCTGCGTCAAGCCAGTGCCGAATCTGCGCCAGCGTCGTCATCGCTGACCTGGCGCATTTCGGCATACAGCGCGGACTGGCTCAGGCGCTCTTTGAACACGCCGGTTCGGATGCAGCAGCTCATCGGGAATGATGGCGTTGTACATTCCCATGCAGCCTTCGTCGAAAATGCCCAGGATGGCCTTGTTCTGGATGCAGCTCCCGGGCCAGCTCGCGTCCGATTTCTTCCGCGTGCGTCTGGTAAGCGCGAGCCATTGAGTAGCGTGCACGTGGGAGGTGTCGTGCACCAGCGGTTCGCCGCGCAGCCAGCGGCGCAGATTGCTCAGGAAAAAATCGTCCGTGAAATCGACGCTCCACAGCTGTCGTAGCGCACGCCGGCCTTCGTCAGACGAGCCATTCAGATTCAGCATCCCGACCAGGCCCGGCCACTCGCCGCTCCAATTTGCGACTGTCAGAATCGGCCCGCGATGCGAATAAAGGCCGTGAAAAAGTGATGGCTGTATTGCCACACCGCCTCCACCACGACCAGCGGCGCGTCGCGCGGGATTGTGCGGAACACCTCCATGCCGTATTTCTGGCTATCGATGAATCCGTGCTGCTTTTCGGGATCGTAGGGATGGCCGCGCTTGACCTGACGCCCTTCGCGTTCAATTGCGGCGATCACGGCAGCTTCGACGCGCTCCTGAGCCGGCCAGCACTTCTGATTGGCAGATAATCGCAAGTCGCCGTTGGCGACAAGGATTACGGATTTTTCCATAAGCAATTATTGTGACATAGCGAGATCTTACGGCCCCGGCCTGTGGCAGACTGTTACCTGGAGGGAAACTTGAAAGGATTCAAGCAGTTCCTGATGCGGGGAAATGTTATCGACCTCGCGGTTGCGGTAGTTATCGGCGCGGCGTTTGGGGCCGTTGTCACGGCCTTGGTGAAAGACCTGATCACTCCTCTGATTGCCGCGTTGGTCGGCAAGCCCGACTTCTCCGCCATCGTGTTCACGGTGAACGGCAGCAAGTTCATGATCGGGGATTTCATCAACGCGATTGTGTCGTTCCTGCTGGTCGCCGCGGCGATCTATTTCTTCGTCGTGTTGCCCGTTAACACCGTAATGGCGCGAATGCGCCGCGGCGAAGCTCCGCCCGATCCGACCACCAAGAGCTGTCCGGAATGTTTAAGCACGATTCCGATCGGCGCACGGCGCTGCGCGTTTTGCACTTCTCTGTTGGGGCAGAGCCAAGCCGGTCACTGAACGGCGCGCGTCATCAGGCGGTCTTCACCGAGTTCGATAGCCTCACAAATATTTTTCAGCTCGGTGGGGTCCGCCGGCTTGTTCATAACATACACGTCGGTAGATTGAAACGTCCGGACCAGGTTTGGATCGTAGGTGTCGGTGAGCAGGACGATGCCGCCGACCTGCGGGCGGACGCGGTCGAGGAATCCGGCCCAGTTGAGGCCGGGGAGACGCACCGAGCACACGGCAATATCGAAATGCATGCGGTCCGCCAGGTCCGCGCCTTCCTCGGCGCTGGCAACGGGTACCACGCGGTGACCGAGAGCGCTGAAGGTTGCAACAACATGGCGCTGGCTCCCGGCTTCGGGTTCCACGACAAGAGCCGTGAGCTGCCGCTTGCTCGCACGGTGCTCGGTTTTGTTCGGGGCTTCCGCGCGCTCTTTCGTGTCGATTACGGGTAAATCGAGCTCGAAACGAACTTCGCTCCCGGATTGGCTAACGCGCAACTCTCCACCGTGGCTCTGAACGATCCCATGGCAGACTTCGAGGCTGAGTCCGGTTTTTTCGATGAGCTCCACCGCGCCGCGATCCGCGTCACTGTCGGATGAACGCGCCGGCCAGGAAATCTCGAGTATTGCGCGCCGCGCCATCAGTGCGGAACCGACGTTGATCTCGGCGGCCGAGCGACTCTCGGCCATTGATTGCTCAGCGTAGATCAGCAGGTTCAAAACTACCTGGCCGAGTTGTTCGCGCGATCCGAACGCGATCAAATTCTGATTTGAGAGACGACGGCGGATTGCGAGTGGACGCGCATGACGCGCCTCCGAGTGCATTTCCGTAACTTCCACCAACATCTCGTTGAGATCGACGGGTTCGGCTTCCACCTGTTCCGTTTGGGAGAACGCGCGGAGCCGTTGCACGATGTCGGCGGCGCGCCGCGCTTCCGAGACGATGGTTGCCACTAACGGATCGTCGTTGCCCCCACGCGCATGCAGGACTTGCGCGGCCGTAGACATCGATTCTATTGGCGAGCGCAATTCGTTCGCGATACCCGACATCAGTTGTCCGGCCGATGCGAGCTTCTCGGTGCGGAAGATCTGTTCTCGAACCGCTTGCTGTTCCTGAAGTTTCAAAGCGGCGCCGGCTTGATTGGCGAGATGCTGTAGAGCAGTCTGTTCGTGGTCCGCGAAGAAACGCATGCCATTGGCGTTTTCCACTTCCAGCACGCCAACGATTTCCGATTGGGCGAGCATCGGCACATAAATGATGGAGCGGGGCGGAGGCACCGTCGAGGTTGAGAAAAGCGGGCTGCGGCGAGAGTCCGTGATACTGAGAAGAGTGCGGTTGCGGAAGGCCACCAGGGCGCCTTCCAGGATTGGCGCGCCGGGCGGCTGCATATTCATGAATTCGCTCGCGGAGCCCTCGCCATGGAAGCTATCGATGGACTGTGTCTGGCGGTTGCAAACGAAAATGCCGACGCCGGAAATACGCAATTGCTTCGAAAGCACCAGCATCAGCTTGCGCGCGATCTCCGCGGCCGAGCCGGCTCCGATCACTTCTTCACCGGCACTGTTTAAAACTCGCACGGTACGGCGCTGGTTAGCGGCATGCCGCTCACGCATCGACCATAAGGTCAGCAGTGCGATGATGGCGAGAATTGCGCTCAACAACATAAGAGGTGGAATCAACCACGCCTTTTGGACGAGCAGGATTGCGGAAGCGTTGCTGAGCAAGACCTGGTACGAACGGTCGTACGGGGGGAGAGTACAGTACTGCGTTGCAATACCTGTGACTCGTACTAAATCGCCGCTGCGATAGCCTTCAATGCCAGTATCCGCGTTGCGCCGGATCTTCGGCAGGAAAACATTGATGCGGTCGTCGTGATCGCGGAGGGTAACCAAGGCTCCGCTGGCATTTTGGTCCGTTGTCGTGATCTTAGTTTGCGTAGTGACCAGCAGACCGAGATAGCGGAAAGAGTTGAGTTGTTGAATCTTCAGCTCTTTGGGAACGGGCGTCGTTCCGTGGCCTGAGACGCGAATATCGCGCGGCTGCAGTACGGGCATGCCGGCCCGTCGAGTGATGGTTCCGGTGATCTCGAGCCAATCGCCCGGCTCATATCCTGCAAACTCCGCCGGGACGGTACCGTTCCATTGGTTAGAGCTGCCGTGTACCAGAAGACCGTATTCGGCCTCGTCTTGGATGGGCAGGTAATAGGACTCGAGCGCCCAAAGGGGCTTGGCGGAGACCTGTCCACGGACCAGCACGTCCTTGCCTTCGTACACCGGTGTGAAATCGGGTCCAGTGCGGGAGCCTGCCTGTTCGAGCGTAAGGCGCATTTGCGCGGAAGAAGTGGCACAAAGTGCAGCCAGGAGCGTGAGCGTGCGAATGATGAAGCCAGGACCCGTCAAGTACGTCGTTCGACGTTTTCGAGCCATTCCTTTAGAGCGGGATCGCGGAAGTCCGGTATGAGCAGGTCAACCCCATCCAAATCAGTAGGATGCGTTTGGACGCCAACCACCATTGCACCCGCCGCTTTGCCGGCTGCGACGCCGGTCGGGGAATCTTCAAATACGATGCATTGCTGAGGTGGGACGTGGAGAAGGTCGGCTGCTCGGAGGTAGACGTCGGGGTATGGCTTGGGCCGATCTACCTGATGGCCGTCGACGATGGCCTGGAAGCGGTCACGGATGCCGGCGCCGTCCAGAATGAAGTTAACGTTGGCGGGCTCGGCATTCGAGGCCAAGCCAATCAGGGCGCCGTTGAGGGACGCAAGAAAATCGACCACGCCGGGAACGAGGTGAGCTTTAATTTCCTGGCCCATCATGTCGCGGTAAAGCTGCTCTTTCGCCGCGCCATGCGCAAAGATGGCGTCGGGAGCGAGGTCCGGGGAGATGAAATCGGCGACGATTTCGTCGTTGCGTTTCCCGTGCATGCGTACTTCGATGTCGTCGCATGCTAGGCCCAGACCTTTGAGATAAGCGCGCCATGCTTCGGTGTGCATGGGCATGGAGTCTACGATTACGCCGTCAAGGTCGAAGAGGAATGCGGGTTTCAAGTTTCAGGGTAGCAATGCGACGTGGCGCTGCTACTTTGAACTTTCCGTCGGCGGAATGGGCACCAGGCCCGCGTCGTAGCCGACGAATTCGTTCAGGATCACGTTGCCTTTGTAGCCGATCTCTTGATGGATGCCGATGTCGGTAGTGTAGTAGGCTTGCGCGGTGCGACCTTTGAGGCGGACGAAGAAATCCTCTTCCGGCTTCTTGGGGTCTTTTTCTCCGCGGGCCATTCGCGCCACCACTGCTACGCGCTGCTCCGGCGTTGAGTCGAGGAACGACGCACGATTCAGTTGGTGGGACAGTTTGTCTACAACGGCGAGGCCTTCGCGGAACTCTTCTCTGGGCTTATCGTCGAGCGATTCCGCCAACGTTTTGTCGATATAGGCTGCGACTTTCGCGGCCCGCGCGCCAGGAGAATGGTCGTCGGCCGGAATAATGATTTCGGATAACTCATCAACCATGCGAAATTCGGTTGGAGAGAAGAATTTCGGCGCGGGCTCCTGAGCCGTTCCTGGCACCGCGGAAACTGCGGCTGCCGCTGCGATACGAAACAGGTCCCGTCGAGAATGCGTATCCATTAAACGTTCCCTTTCTTCATCTCATCCGCGAGGTGATCGCAGGATCGCCAGCACAGCGCCATGATGGTCCACGTCGGATTCTGGCACGACGCGTTGACGTGCGTACTTCCATCCACCACCAGCAAATTCGGCACATCGTGCGCCTGCTGGAACTGATTTACTACCGAGGTCTTCGGATCGTTGCCCATGCGCGAAGTGCCGAGTTCGTGAATCGACCAGCCCTCGGTCAGGATTTCCCTATTCACTTTTACCACTTCGATCCCCGCTTCTTCGAACATTTCGCGCGCGGTCACGGCCATGTCTTCGGCCATCTTCTTTTCGTTGTCGCCGAAATTGTAGTGGAATTGCAGGACCGGTACGCCCCACTTGTCTTTCACCGTCGGATCGATAGTGACGTAATTCTCGTAGCGGGCCAGCACCTCGCCGAATGCGCCCATGTCGATGTACGCGCCGGCATAATCGCGCACCGCTTTTTTGTAATTGGTGCCGAAGCCGAGGGTCGAGAAGGCGCTTCCGGGAATCATCGTGGTTCCGCTGCTGCCTTCGAAACCGTATCCGCGAATGAACTTGTGCTGCTTGTCGGAGAGATTGCGGAATCGCGCGAGGTAAAAGCTGCCAGGTCGGCCGTCATCGAGCGTCCGCGGCTTACCCACCAGATCCTTGACGATTCCCGTGATGCCCGGTCCCATGATGTGCTCGCAAAAATTGTGGCCGACGTGACCGCTCGAATTCGCGAGCCCATTGGGATGCTGAGAAGATTTCGAGAGAAGCAGCAGCCGCGCCGATTCCAGCGTGGAAGCGCCCAGGATCACGCTGCGGCCCAGCGCTTCGTAGGTTTGTCCGTTCTCGGCGTCGATGAAGTTGACGCCGCGCGCCTTGCCGGTGTTCTTATCCACCGTGATCTCATACACGATGGAATTAGGACGCAGTGTGAGATTGCCGGTGTCCATGGCGGGCCGGATCAGGCCAGTGGGCGAATCGAATGCGGCGTGGATATCGCAGCCGCCGACATGACGATCGCATGCGCCGCGGCCGAAACACCGGCTACGATATTTGTTGTGCTTCAAGCCGTCGGTCGTCACGCCCGCTCGATACGGCGTTAGAACGCGACCCATCTTTGCGAGACTGCCGCGCAGTTTCAGCTCGGCCGCGGTCAGCTTTACGGGACGCTGGAAGATGCTGTCAGGGAGATATGGCAGATTTTCTTTATGCCCCGAGATTCCCAGGTAGAGATCGACTTTATCGTAGTAAGGGCGCAACGTCGGCGTAGGAGATCGGCCAGTCCTCACCATAGCCGTCTCGCGATTTGGCCTTGAAATCGTAATCCGAAAGGCGCAGCGCCAGGCGGCCCCAGATATTCGTCTTGCCGCCAACAGCGCGGGCCCGCACCCAGGCGTATTTCGTGCCCGTGTAGGGGTGGTCTTTTTCATCGACGACCATATTTTTGCTATAGTCGGCGCCATTCCATCCCTGGACGTATGAAGTCACGTGCGGATATTTCGAATCCTGCCCGTAAGGCGGGTTGCGGAAGTTGTATTCGTTAATCGTCAGAGGATGATAGCTTGGCGGCATGTCGCCGCGGCGCGGGTGATCGTAAGGCCACTCCATGGAGTGTAGTTCTTTCGTCGTGTTGAGCTGCTTGCCCGCTTCGAGCAGCAGCACTTTCATTCCTTGCGACGTCAAAACGTGGGCGGCCATTCCGCCGGCGGCGCCGGATCCGATCACGATCGCATCATAGGTAATTTTAAGATCTGTTTGAGGTCCTGGATTTTGCATGGCTCGGTGCTACTTAATATATAGGTAACAGATGCTAAGACGCCGTGAAGTTTTGAAGCTTGCGGGATGCGCGCTGGGAACAGGCGCACTTTCCGCTAAAGAGCCTGATATCCGCTTTCCGACCGAGCCGAAGGAGCGCATTGCGGTTGCGTCCTATCCGTTTCGGATGTTCATCGACAATCACGCGCAGACGGGCGATAAAATGCCGCTCACGGCTTTCCCGGCGATGGTCGTCGAACGATTCGGCATCTATAAGGTCGAGTTGTTAGGGGAGCATTTTCCTTCCATCGACCTCGCGTATCTGAGAGAGCTGCGTGCGGCTATCGAAAAGGCTCGGAGCTACGTCGTGAATTTGCCGGCGAGCCCGCGCGCGAGTTTCTATGATCCCGATCCGGCGCGCCGGTCCGCTTCCGTGGAAGAGAGCATGAGATGGGTGGATGCAGCGCGAGCGCTCAACTGTCCGAGTGTTCGGCTGCACATCGCAGGTGTCCAAGGCGTCGCGGCTGACGTAGATCGCGCGGCGGACAGTCTGGGCAAGGTCGCACGATATGGCGAGGCGCACTCGATTGTCATTAATTTGGAGAATGACGATCCGAAGAGTGAAGAGGCCGGATTTATTGTGAAGGTGATCGAGCGGGTCAAGAGCCCATGGCTGCATGGGCTGCCGGATTTTTGCAACTCCATGCTGATCGGACCGGAGAAATACAACTACGATTCCATGCGCGCTATGTTCGCTCACGCCTACAACATTTCGCATGTGAAAGATTCGGAAGTGGATGAGGGCAAGGTGTACCGAGTTGATGTCGCGCGGACTTTCGAGATTGCGCGAGCTAGCGGGTATCGCGGGTATTTTTCGATGGAATGGGAGGGCGAGGGCGGGCCGTATGAGGGGACGGCGAAGCTGATTGCGATGTCGTTGAAGAACTTGTAGTTCTCGTGCTAGCATCGTTAAAGATGCTTTTTAGATGCGATGGCCCATGGTTAATTTAGCTCAGGATATTCATCCCCTCACGGACTTCAAGCGCAAAACGAATGACTTCATGATGCGAATGAAGAAGACGCATCGGCCGGTGGTGCTCACGGTGAACGGCAAAGCTGAGCTTGTCGTTCAAGACGCCGAAAGCTATCAGAAGATTCTTGATCGTCTTGAGAAACTTGAAGCTGTGGCGGCGATTCGGCGCGGCATTGCTGCAGCCGAGGAAGGCCGTGTCAAGCCGGCACGCCGAGCGTTAGCTGAGCTTCAGGAGAAGCTTGGTATTCCAAGTTGAGATTACAGATCCGGCCTTAGCGGACGCTGAGGAGTACGTACAGTTCATTCGTCAGGTCCGAAAAGAACCGGAAGCGGCGGAACGGTGGTTCAGTGGGCTCGTTGAAGCGATCTATTCGCTTGAGGAATTACCGGAGCGCTGCCCAATCATTGCAGAGCAAGATGAATTCCCGTTCGAGATCCGATATCTAATGTATTTCTCGCATCGGATTATCTTCCATGTTGAGCGTGAGAAAAGGTGCGTCGTCGTTTATCGCGTCTATCATGGTTCCAGACGCGGGCTCGCTGGAGATGAACTCATTTAGTCTGTTCGCAGTGGCGTCTTATGAATAGTTCTAAGTCTGAGCACAGCTCGCAAACCGAGCGCGCAACAAGCCACCAGAATTAGCCTCCGCCAACCGAACAACACCCGCACAAAACGAGTACTCATGCCGCGGTTCGAACATTGCGAATAAGCGCGTAGGCGACCAGCGGCAGGCCGGCGAACAAGAGACATACCGGCATAAACCCATAATGCTCGATCGTAAAGCCGAGCGGCTTGGAAACTATTGCCTGCATCACTCCGAATGCGCATACCAGCCCTGAAACCGCGAAGCCGGCTCGCGCGGCTCCGTACATATCGACGGGTAGCGTGTACAGGTTTGTGCTCCATGCCGCAACCGAGAAAAAGCTGAACGACATGCCGATTGTCGCTGTCACAGGTGAACGGAAAAATGGAATCACCGCCGTCGCGAGACATGCGAGGGCTGCCCAATAACATACTCGCTTGCGGGCACTTACGGGATTCTCGCCTTGCCGGATAAATCGCCACGAAAGCGATCCGCCGATAAAGCCGCCTGCATAGCCGAATAAAGGAATAATCCAGGAATAATTCGCGGCTTGCTGCGGCTTCAGCCCGAGCTGCACCAGATAGGTCGGGCTCCAGTTTGTCCACAGGCTGTAAAGAGTCATGCTGAGGCCATTGGCAACTACTAGCGCCCACAATTGGGGATCGCGCAAGAGACTTTCAGAATGCACGCTAGGCGATGGCCCGCGATAATCGGCGGCCGGAGGGATTAGCCGCGATATCGTGAGCCATAGCGGTATCCACAACACGCTCAGAATCGCGGCCGCGAAGAACGTCCAGCGCCAACTGTATTCGTAAGCGAACAGCACGGTAAAGCGTGGAGCGATCGCCAGCCCTAAGCTGATCCCAAGCTGGCTGGTCGCGTTTCCTAACGCGCGCTCCTCCGGCAGCAGATACATGCCGATCACTTTGCCGACTGCCGACACGCCCGCTGCTTCGGCAACTCCCAGGATCGTGCGCCAGAAGAGCAGCTCCGTCATGCTGTGACTCATGCCGGTTCCCGCGCTCGCGACGGCCCACAATGTCACAGATACCGAGATCCCCCGATTCAATCCCGCGCGATCGAGAAACCACCCCATGAAAGGCGCCGACACGGCGTAAGCGATCGAAAAGACAGCCAGCAGCAGTCCGTAATCGGAATAGGAAAAAGGAAACTCAGGACGAGATCGCCAGATGTCGACCATCGTGGCCAGAATCTGGCGATCCAGATAATTGAGTACCGAAGAGAGAATGAAGACCAGCAGTGCGACCCAGCGAAGGGGGACGCGCACTCGGCTACTGGAACCTTTCGGACAAGTACTTCAGGATGGTCTCGCGCAATTCGGGCTTCACATCCGCGCCCCAGCGGACCATCTTGTCGGTTTCTTTCTCCCACTGCGCGCGAGTGAGATGCTGCTGCACCATCATGTGCTCGTCGTGACACGAAAGACACGCCCCGCGATACCCGGGGGGAAACGAATAATTCACCGGCACCCGGTGCACCACGTTCCAGAGATAACCCGACGGGTTCCATTGCTGTTCCATGGGCTGCACGGCTCCCGCGGCATTGCGCGCCCGCGACATCACCGTGTAATCGCCTTCGGTCTCCGGCATCCAGGAATAACTGAACAGCCGCCAGGAATAGCGTCCCAGATCTTTGCCGAGCGTCGCGGGGTTCCACGTGTTCCCGCCATCCACCGATACATCTACCGCAGCCACGGGCGATGTGTTCGACCAGGCCGCGCCGGTCACCTTCACCGGCACTCCCAGCACGGGACCCGGAGATGGCGATGCGATCACCGACTTCACGTTGAGATCGGTTACCGGAACCATCTGCGATGGATCTACGGCCGTGCCCGGCGCAACCGGTTTCGCCGGATGACGGTAGGCCGATTTCATCCAGAAGCCTTCGTAGTCGTGATCCAGCACTTCGATGCGGGTCAACCACTTCACCCACGAATCGCTCGCCCAACCGGGCACGACGACGCGCAGAGGGAACCCGTGCAGCACGGGAATCTCCCGGCCATTCATCTCGAACGCGAGCAGCGTATCCGGATCGAGCGCCTTCTCGATCGTAATACTGCGGCGGAAGTCTTCCATTTTTCCGATCGGCTCATCGGCGCCGTCGAACAGCACGTGCTTTGACCCATCTTTCACGCCGGCCTTTGCAAGAACCTCCTTTAATCGCACGCCGGTCCAACGCGCATTGCCGACGCTGCCGTATTCCCATTGCGCGCCGGGCACGCGCGGCCGATAGAAACTGCGACCGTTGCCGGCGCATTCCACTACGCTGACCATCTCGACGTGGGGCAACTTCTTCAATTCCGCCATGGTCAGCGTGAACGGCCGGTTGACTGTTCCCTCCACTTTGAGGCTCCATGTGCCGAGATCGACTTGCGGCGTGTAGGTGTGCGTCCGGACGAAGAAGCGCTCGATCGGCGTGATCTCATCGTTGAAGCCGGCGAGACGCATTTCGAGATCGGTTGGCCGCGGAGAGCGCACGATCATCTGGGCCGGATCGGTGTCGGCGCTCTTTCCGAATTGTGCTGCAACGCCGGCCAGGCCGGCCATGCTGAGTAAACGTCGTCTTGAAAGGCTCATGGGAAGGTAACGTTTTTGCTTATCAATCCACCATCGGTAATATTGACATCGAAATCCAGCGGTACGCCGTTGCGGCTCACGCGGACATGATATGTTCCCGGCGACACGTGCAACATGGCCGGTGTTTTCTCCGGCTGCACTTCTCCGTTTAATGCGATGGTCGCGCCCTGCGGATTCGACGTGATGCTCAACGTCCCCACGGTTTTCGAGAGTTTCGCGTAGACATCGGAGTCTTGCGGCACATTCAGTATTTGCGGATAAATGCGGTAGCCGGCGAGTTGCACGTCCGTGGTGTGGCGTCCGGTTGAGAGCTGCATCATACACGGCGTTCTGCACGAGCGGTCAGACTGGTTATCGACAATGACGGTCGCACCCGGCGGCTCCGAGATGAATTGCACCGTGTGATCGCCGCCTTGCTTGAGCAGCGCGGTGGATCGCGTATCTTCATGGTTTTTTCGCGCTAATTCGGAGGTAGGCCGCTCCGGAGCAGGCCGCTCGGGGGCGGCTGGCTCCGATGCCGGCGGTTCGACCGCTTGCGTTGCGGGTTTTTCTAGTTGAGGCCCGGGCTCGACAGGGCTCGGCTTCTGCACCACAGGCGCCGGCGGCGACTGCGAGGGTGTTTCGCGGGGCTGCTGCGCCGGAGCTTCTGTCGATTTAGTTTCCGCAACCTGGCGCGGTTCTTCGTTGTTGAACAGAAACTTCTGCGCACCGAGAACGGCCAATCCGACCAGCCCAATACCGATCAGAACCCAGATCAGGCTGCGGATCATGGGATTGCGCTCATTGCTTTCTTCGCGAACCCGCGTTATCGCAGCCATGGCGGCGGCTGCCGGAATCTCGTCATCGGTGTCGTCGAGCTTCCTTGCCGTTGGAATCGGCGGAGCCACGGTCACTTCAGCGACCGTCGGCAGGCTCTGACTTGTTCCGCGCACCAGCGGCAGCCAGTTCGGGTTCGTGCCCAAAGCGAAACCCAACGCATTGATGAACTCCGTGCAGGTCGCATATCGCTCTTCGGGCACTTTGGCGAGAGCTTTCCGAAGTACTGTTTCCACCGGCGCTCCCAGGGTCCGATTCAGGCGCTGCGGCGCAACCGGATCTTCGCGAACAATCTTATAAAGAAGCGTGGGCAGATAATCGCCCACAAACGGCTTCTCGCCAGTGAGGATTTCGTACGCGATTACGCCCAGCGCAAACTGGTCCGCGCGACCGTCCACGGCATGCCCCTGCACCTGCTCCGGAGACATGTAGTTTGGCGTTCCCATCATCGCGCCGGCTTGCGTCATTTGCTGCGAGATGATCTTGGCCACGCCGAAATCCGTGATCTTCGCCTGGCCGTCGTCATCAATCATGATGTTGGCCGGCTTGATGTCGCGATGAACAATGCCTTTTTTGTGCGCGTAATCGAGGGCGGAGGCGGTTTGTTTCAGGATCGTGAGCACCGTCTGGCTATCCGGCGCGTGATCAGTCAACAATTTTTCGAGCGCCGGTCCGTTCACGAATTCCATGAAGATGAACGCCATCCCGTTCTCTTCCGCGATATCGTAAATGGTCACGATATTGGGGTGAGATAGGATGCCAGCGGATTGCGCTTCGCGAAACAGCCGTTCCCGCAACCGCTCGCGCTCGGCGTCCTCGGTAAGGTCCGACAGACGGATGGTCTTGATTGCGATGACACGGCCAATGGCCGGGTCCTGGGCGCGGTAGACAACGCCCATCGCACCACGCCCGATCTCTCCGAGTACCTGGTATCGGCCGATCTTTTCCATTTTTTGTTTCAGGCTCGACTACCTTAGTCCCGCTATTTTAGCGTACCCCCTTAGATCGAACCCTTTGCGTAAATTGTTCATACCTCCATTTAAACCCTAACGGTTAGACAGAACAATTGATGTTGCTCCGAGGCTTGCAGCCGAGTACGCTTTACTCTGCGAGAGGATTCAGCTTTGCAGGCCCTCTTGTTCTCGAGGGACCCGGGTGGCTCACCTTGATCCGCACCCCAATACGCCCGGGTCCTTTTTTTTCCTTAGTTCATTTGAGTTACGGCGTATCGATCGGACACAGGACTGAGGCAGCTTGACACGGAACTGACATGTGAAGTATTCTTAGCCTTCGCGCCTTATTTATCTGGTACTCTCCGGCCTACGACTCCAGGCTGCCATAGCACTTACGTTCTAAGGAGTCCGTGCCGATCATCTATAGGAGATCCATGCAGCATCAGCCTTACTTTGTAGTTGTTCTAGCGCATTCTCTTCACGGCCGTCTTCGGCGTATCCATGTGCCGCATAAGGCAATATATGCGGTCTTAGTCTTCGCCTTGATCGGGTGTGTGAGCACTGTCGGCTTTCTGGCCAGCTATCTTCGGATGACCCTGAAAGTCGCCAACTACAACTCGCTTCGGCACGAAGTCGAATCCCTTCGGACCCGCTACCAGGAACTGCAAAAGGTCACCAATCAGAAAAACGAGCAATTAGCTTCATTACAGATGTTCGCGAGTGAAGTATCCGTGGCTTACGGATTCAAAGACAAGCCTGGCAATTCTTTAGATTCCACAACCGATCTGCATCCGCTGGCGCCCACCTATCGCGAGACCCTGGATCAATACAACTTCCTGCAATCCGCTTCCATCTCCCCTCACTTCAGGAAGTATGCCCGTCAATGGCAGACCAACGTCCGGCCATCTTTGTGGCCGGTCAATGGACGCCTGCTGAGCTCGTTTGGCGGCCGCACGGATCCGTTCTCGGGTGAAGGCGCGATGCACACCGGCGTGGATCTCTCGGCAGCGATGGGAACACCGGTGCATGCCGCCGCGGATGGAATTGTTGAACACGCTTCATGGGGCGGCCAATATGGCAATCTCGTGATTATCGACCATGGCAATGGGATGCAAACCTGGTATGCGCATCTTTCGCGCTTCCTTGTCGTGCCCGGACAGGAAATTCGCCGTGGCGATGTTCTCGGCCGCTCTGGCGCAACGGGACGCGTCACGGCTCCGCACCTGCATTATGAGGTTCGCGTGGGCGGCACTCCGGTGAATCCGTACAAGTACTTGTCGAACTCGCTCGCGGTACAGCCCGCACCGGCCGCGAAAGACCTGCCGTTTTAGTTATCGCCGACGCGGAACGTCGCAATTGAATTCGTCGTACGGCACTCTTTTGACACCCGCGTGCGATACCCACAAACTTCCGATTCGCGCGCCGGGCGCGTAGCTTGTTGTGCATCGTTTGCCGGGCGGATAATTTCCGGTGCGCCCATTTCCCACCTGAACTTCCAGCCAGTCCGGCAGCCGGTCGAAATCCGCAAATTCGCGCGCCTCCGCATCGATCACCCGCAATCTCCGCAAGCGCCCAAACTTCGCCCCGACTTCTGTGAGAGACATCCCGGGATGAACTCCATCTCCCGTGGCACAGCTTTCGTCGAACACACGAATCAATCCAACTTTAGAGCGCTCGTTGTCCGTATAGAGATCCATCGTATGCAGCCCGCCGCGAATGATGATCATCGTCGGGAGGCGGTCCGCGTCTTCGGACGGTTTCAGCGTGGCTCCGCGAAGAACTTGCCGGACCTGCATAACGGTCATACCGTCATGGATCGGTCCGACGCTCCCGGGCTGAATCAGGCAGGCGGCTTTTTGCGCCCAGGCGCAATTGAGAATTAAGACAACCAGCAAACCTCGCATGTTCATGCCGATTTTACCGGATTGCGGCATGCTTAAAATTGAATGAGCGAATGTCCGTCCCTGAACCCTTGACTGATCGTAGCGGTTACGAATGCCTGGCCGGCGGCGGCGAGATGGGCGCGTATATGCGCGCGCTGGACTGGTCGCAAACCCCGCTTGGTCCGGTGCGGCAATGGCCGCAGAGCCTCCGCACTTCGGTCAGCACATGCCTGAACTCCCGATTCGCCATCCTCATCTGGTGGGGGCGGGATCTCGTCATGCTGTACAACGACGCTTATCGGGACATCATAGCGGCCAAGCATCCCGCGGCTCTGGGCCATCCGGGGCGTGAGTGCTGGCCGGAAGTCTGGCACATCATCGGCCCGATGCTCGAAGGCGTGCTGGAGCGCGGCGAAGCCACTTGGTCCAACGATCTTCTTCTTCTCCTGGAGCGAAACGGATACGCCGAGGAATGTTATTTCACTTTTTCTTACAGCCCCATTCGAGATGAATCCGGCGGTATCGGCGGGGTATTCACACCCGTCGCGGAAACCACCGATCACGTCATCAATGAACGGCGTCTCGGGACGCTACGCGACCTGGCCACGCGTGCGAGCAAGGCTCGGCATATCCGCGAAGCCTGCGCCGCCGCTGCCCAGACCCTGGCAAGCAATCCATTCGACATCCCTTTCGCCGCGGTTTATCTTTTTGACGAGTCGCATAAGGTTGCGATGCTCGTGGGAACGGCCGGAATTGAAGCCGGCTCGACCATCGCTCCGGAGATGGTGTCGCGCGAGGAGATGATGGAGCCGCTCTCGGGTGCCGTGACGAGTTCGCGACTGACGTTTCTCGAAAATCTCGCGGATACGCTTGGACCGCTTCCCGGCGGCGCGTGGAATACACCATCGCGTTCCGCCGTGGTTCTTCCGATTCTCATGCCGGGCCAGAGCTCTCCACTGGGATTCGTGCTCGCGGGTGTCAGCCCGCGCAAAGCGCTCGACTCCAGCTATGCAGCGTTTTTCGAGCTCGTCGGCGGACACATTTCGACGGCGATCGCCAATGCGCGCGCATACGAAGAAGAGCGCGAGCGGGCCGAGGCGCTGGCCGAAATCGATCGCGCAAAAACGGTATTCTTCAGCAATGTCAGTCATGAGTTTCGAACGCCTTTGACGCTCATGCTCGGCCCCATCGAGGCCATGCTCGAAAACGCTTCCGTTTCCGCGGATGTTCGCCTCGAAGAGCTTCATCTGGTGCACCGCAATGGTATGCGGCTGCTGAAGCTGGTGAACACTCTGCTCGATTTTTCCCGTATCGAAGCGGGACGGCTTCAAGCTGCTTACGAGGCGACGGAGCTGGCCTCATTCACAGCCGACATCGCGAGCGTGTTCCGGTCGGCGATGGAGCGCGCCGGGCTCGAATTTATCGTCAACTGTCCTCCCTTGATCGAGCCGGTGTCTGTCGATCGCGACATGTGGGAGAAGATTGTCCTCAATTTGGTTTCGAACGCATTCAAATTTACTCTCGAGGGCAGCGTAACCGTCCGCTTGAAAGATGCGGGCGACCGCGTCGAGTTGTCCGTCGAAGACACTGGCACAGGCATCCCTGAAAACGAATTGCCTCATATCTTCGACCGTTTCCATCGCGTGGCCAATGCTCGCGGGCGGACGCATGAGGGAACTGGCATCGGCCTCGCATTCGTTCAGGAACTATCCAAGCTGCACGGCGGATCGATCCGGGTGGAGAGTGTTGAAGGGCGGGGAAGCACTTTCATCGTTTCGATTCCGAAAGGCTCGGCGCACCTTCCGGCGGGAAGCGTCGAATCGGCGCGGATTTTGAGTTCGACCGCCGCATCCGCCTCCGCATATGTCGAGGAAGCTCTGCGCTGGCTGCCGGAGTCGGAACGCTCCGCGGGCGCCGTCCAGTTGTTCGCGTCCGATTCCGTTCAGGCGCCGCACGTTCAGACGGCAAGCGGACGCATCCTGCTGGCCGACGACAATGCCGACATGCGCGGGTACATACGGCGTTTGCTGGGCGATTCTTACGAAGTGGAAGCGGTGTCGAACGGCGTCGATGCGCTCGAATCGGCGCGCCGGAATCCTCCCGACCTGGTGTTGACGGATGTCATGATGCCCGTTCTCGACGGCTTCGGGCTGCTTCGCGAGCTCCGCGCGGACGAATCCACCAACACTATCCCCGTGATCCTGATCTCCGCGCGCGCCGGGGAAGACGCCCGCATCGAAGGACTGGAAGCCGGCGCCGACGACTACATCGTGAAGCCCTTCACCGGGCGAGAGCTGCTCGCACGCGTGGGCGCGCACCTCGCACTGAGCCGGTTGCGCCGTGAAACTGCCGTGCGCGAACGCGCTCTCCGCGATGAGGCCGAATCTGCCCGCGAGCGGGTGTCGACGATTCTCGAAAGCATTAGCGACGCGTTTGTTGCGCTAGATCCGGAATGGCGGTTCACCTACATAAATGCGGAAGCCGAACGGGAGAGCCGTATTCCGCGAGACGAGACTCTCGGACAATTATTTTGGGACGTTTTTCCTTCGGTCCGGGGGACCGATTTGGAAACGCACTATCTCCGCTCCATGAAAGAGCGCGTGGCATCCCGCACCGAGTATTTCTCCGTTCCCAGACAACGCTGGTTCGAGGTCAGAATGTATCCCGCCAAGGACGGCGGCCTTTCCATCTTCTATCAGGACATCACGCAGCGCAAACACACCGAAGAAGCGATGCGCAAAACCAACGAGGCACTGCGAATCGCAAACGAAGACCTGGAGCAGTTCGCGTATTCCGCCAGCCACGATCTTAGGGAGCCGCTGCGCATGGTGCGTACGTATTGCCAGCTTCTCAGCCGCAATTATGCCGGCAAACTGGGCCCCGACGCGGATCAGATGATCGGCTACTGCCTCGACGGCACGCAGCGCATGAATGATCTTTTTAACGATCTGTTGGCCTACTTGGGCGCGTCCTCGCCGTCCGAAGAGCCGGCGGTGACGGTTCCCTTCGAAAGCGTGCTGGAGGCGGCGTTGCGCAATTTAAAGACGGCTATCGACGAAACCGGCGCGACCATTACGCACGATCCTCTGCCGGCGGTCGCAATGGCCCCGGTTCATGGCCAGCAAATATTCCAAAACCTGATCAGCAACGCTCTGAAATACCGCAGCGCGACGCCGCCCGTGGTTCATGTGGGCGCCAGGAGAGAGGCCGGGGCGTGGATCTTCTCGGTTCGTGATAACGGCATCGGAATCGACCCCAGATATCGCAACCAGGTATTCGGATTGTTTAAGCGCCTGCACTCGGTTGCGGCCTATTCGGGCACCGGCATTGGTCTCGCGATCTGCAAGAAATTAGTGGAGCACTATGGCGGCCGCATCTGGGTGGAATCGGAAGTCGGGAAAGGCGCAACGTTCTTCGTCTCGATTCCAGTTTCGTAACCTCTGCAATCTTACGGCTTCTGTTTCGCGGCGTCGCGTTCCTGCATCGCTTTGACGTAAGAGCCGTGCTTCTCGATTAACGGCAGGAGCGCCTGTTTATCGCTCTGCCATCCTTTCGCCACCACGACTACTTCCGCGTAGTGCTCTTTGGGAGATACGGCGATTCCATCTTCGTCGGCCACGACGTAGTCACCCGGCCTCACCTCAATGCCTCCGCACTCAACCGGCACGTTGGTCCCTTCAATGCGGTAATGCCCTCCAGCCGAGCCTGGGGCAGTGCCGCGGGCGTACGTGGGAAACGCGATGTGCTTCAAGTCGCTGAGGTCTCGCACGCACCCGTCGACGACAAAGCCCGCCATCCCGCGCGTCTTGGCCAGCATCGCGAAAGTAGATCCGAAAACTGCGAACGACTTGTCGTCGTCGAGCGCCGCGACAATTACGGAACCCGCGGGCGAGGCTTCGATCAGTTTAATGGCGACCAGGCCGGCCGCAATGCCCGACGCTTTTTCATCCCGCACCAGGCGCATCGTCACGGCCGGACCGGTGAAGCGTTCTCCGGCCAGCAGGTGAATTTCGTTTGTCATGTGAGCGCGATGACCCACGAGTTGCTCGACTGCCTCCGAGACCGAAGAGCTGGAGAGTTCGGGAACTTGAGCACTCAGTGCGCTTAGAAAAAATAAAGGAATCAAGCAGGCGATCCAGATCATTTTTCGTCCTCCCACAAAAACACTTCTTCCACGTTCTTGCCGAAAGCACGCGCAATCCGGAAAGCTAGCGGCAGAGCCGGTTCATACTTGCCGTTTTCAATCGCAACAATGGCCTGCCGCGACACGCCAATCTTCTCCGCTAACTGCGCCTGCGTCCAATCGTTTTCAGCGCGGAGCACGCGCATGCGATTCTTCATTTGTAGTGGCTCACCGCGATGAGGTAGCCGGCGCCGTAGAACGCCAGCATAAAAGCCCACACCAATCCCATATTGAGCGCCCCGACGGCGTGCGCCTTCTGGAGATAGCCGTAGACAAAAACGGCTACTCCGGTCGACAGAAAGGCCACGGTGACGGCTTCGAAATGGACGCGCTTCTGGAACTCGTCGAGTTTTCGAACCGCCCGCAAAACCAGTACGATCAAGGCGATATTGCCGGGCAGCGGGAGCAACGCCACGCCGATCCGTGCCGCGCTTCCGAGTTCTACCCTTCCCAGTGTCCAAAAGGAAACAACGTCGATCGCGGAGGCCACGAAAAGCACGATCCATGCGATTGGATGTACTCTATACATGTCTAAAAGTAATCTATAGCGTACTATATGTCAATAAGAAATTACTTCCAGACTTTGGCTGCTTCGTTGCACTCCGCGAGGCTGTGAGAGCCATAATGCTGCTATCGATGACGGCGATCCGGGCCGCGGCGGTAGCTCAGAACCTTCCCTCGAGTTCCTGTGATTTCCCGGGCTTTGAAGGCAATCCGAACCTCGCGGAGGTTGCGTCTGTGCGGTCGACGACCGGGTACTTCGGCTGCTCCTCCGCAGGAAATTGTCTTCCGACTCAACTTCAGCCGGGCAATGCCATCTTGGTTGATCGAGTGGGCGGCGATTGGACCTGCGGATATCTTTCTCAAAGCGAAGGAGCCGGTCCGGGTCGGGTTCGGTCGAGAGATCTTCGCGCGGTACCCTTCAATCCGGATCCGGCGCTCGATGCGTGGGTTGGAACGTGGAAGGGCGGAGAAGAAAGCGTTTCGATTCAGAAATCGAAGCTGTCGGGAGAATTGAAACTGAACGGCGACGCGTCCTGGCATGGGCGCGTTGGTGTGGTGCATACGGGCGACGCCGCGCCGAACGCGAATCACTTACACTTCGTCGAAGCGGAGACGGGATCCTGCACCGTCGATCTCACGCTGATCGGCGATTACATCGTTGCCAATGACAATGGAGCCTGCGGCGGCGCGAATGTGCGGTTCGGGGGAATCTTGAGGCGCGCCACCGTTAGAACCGTTGTGTCCACCGGAACGTGAAAGTCCTCCGCAGCGGAATCGCTACGAACGGAACTTCGGAGACGGCTTCGACCACGGGTCGCCCCACGATGTTTTGCATCGCGAAGCTGAATTCCGAACCCTTTCCCGGACGCCATCCGATGCGGGCGTCGAACAGCATTACTCCGGGCAAATCGAAGGAGGAATTTCGAGATCGCGCCCGCGCCATCAGATCCAGTTGCCATATATGCGAGAGATCGTATTGCGATCGCAGAAGTCCTTGATGCGGGGCCGAAGAGGAGCGCAAATCCCATTCGTAATTTGTCGACAAAGAAGCTGGCAGCCATTGGCGCTCGTTCAAATACGAGTAGGAGGGAATCAATCGCCACTTGGGGCTGATTTGCCACGTAGCCGCCGTTTCGCTTCCATATGATCGTCCGGTGCCTGCGTTTGCTTCGGTCATGAGGAGTTGGATTACGGGAACGCCGTCGACGATCATTACGCTCGGCTGCGAGGGGAACGAAAGCGCGCGGAGCCGTTCGTAGTAACTCCAGAAGATGCTTTCATCGAACGACCAGCGCTGGCTGGATTGTAGGCGGTATCCTGCTTCAACGCTGTTTTCGACTTCCGACCGGAACGACGGCGATCCGAGCTCTTTGACTTGCAACAGGTATCCGTCGAACTGAACGGCTCCGGCATCCGCGTCGAGGCTGGTTTCAAACCGGCTCGGGATGCGCGCCGCGCGCGAATACGCTGTCCACAGCGATTGCCGTTGGCTCGGCGTGTAGAGCAAACGGACGCTCGGCTGGAATTCGAAACGCTGATAAGAGCTGTAATCGACGCGCATGCCGGCCGAGAGTTGCAGCCGGTCGGGGATAAATTGAAATTCATCGCGTCCTACAATGTCCCCCACGCGATACTTCGAGGAGGCCGGATTAAAGCCAACGTATCGCTCCGTCCAGGTGTTGTCCCAATACTGCTGGAATCCGGCGCCCCAGTAGATCTCGTTTCTGTCTCCGGTCTCCTGCCGCGATTCGAAGTTCACAGTGAGATTGTTGAGATTGCCTCCAATGAAGGGATATTGCAGGTCATTCCTGTCATAAGTGAACTGCAAACTCGATTCGCGACTTGAAGAAGGAGTTCGCGTCCAGCGCGCCTGAATAAATCCGCCTTCGTAAGCCGTGTGCCCCACTTCAGGATCGATCGACGTTGGCGTAACCGGATAGGCCACTTCATCGTGACTTCCGGTTTTGTACAGATCGCCTTCAAACAGAAAAGTGTCTTTCGCGGTGAGCTCGGCGTCAATGCGAAATCCGATCCGCACGCTCTCGGAATCCAGATCGTTGATGTTCCGCGGGTCCCGCGTGAACTGGCTGCCGGCTCCGAAATCGTAATAGCCCGCCGACCCGTATGCAGGATTCTGATCATCCAGCTTGGTCCAGATCCGAAAGGAAACTTTATTGTTGAGAGCCGCGCCCCAACGGCCCAGGATCGAACCGTGCAACTCGTTGCCTGTAGCGGCGCTGATCTCTCCGCCTTTGGTCGCCCGCGACGACTTCGTCAGAATATTGATCACGCCATTGACCGCGTTCGGTCCCCACATCACGGCGCCCGGACCGCGCACCACTTCGATCTGCTCGATATCCTCCAGCGGCACGTCGACGGAATCCCAGATCACGCCCGAGAACAGCGGCGAATAAAGCGATCTGCCGTCGATCATCACCAGCATCTTGTCCGCATAGAGCCCAGCCGAACCGCGCGCTGAAATCGCCCAGTCCCGGCGGTCGACCTGCAAGACCGTCAGCCCCGGAACCCATTCGAGAGCTTCCGGAATGGATGTCGCGCCGGAACGCCGTATATCGTCAGCCGTCAGGACAAAAACCGCGGCCGGAGCTTTCGAGAGCTGCTGCGCTTTGCGATCCACTGAAGTGACCTGGATCTGGAATAGTTCTTCAATTGTGAGATTCGTCAGGTCGTCAGCGGGAGGGGCAGCCTGTTGCGCATTGACGGCGCACGCAGCGCAGAACGCCAAAATCTTAGCCCGCCGGAAAGCCATATGTCGCTCATCGGTGCGATTTCGATTTGTATGACCCGCTGCCCTCCGATAGCCAGCCGGGTACAATCTCTAGTAGAATCGGGGAGATTACAAAACCCAAACGATGAACATCTCAGTTAAGGGCGAATACGCGCTCCTGGCTCTGTTCGACCTCGCGGTTCACACCTCCGCGGAACCGGTGAAAATTGCAGAGATCGCGCGACGCCAAAAGATCCCTCAGAAGTTTCTGGAACTCATACTCGCGAGCCTCAAACAGGCCGGCTTCGTCGAATCGCGGCGGGGAGCCGAAGGTGGCTACCTCCTGGCGCGGACGCCCGACGCCATCACTGTCGGTGAAGTTCTGCGCCACATGGAAGCCAAGAAGCAGAGTAAGGGCTCCGCTTCGAACAATCCGTTCGCGGAAATGTGGAAGTCCGTCGACGCGGCCATCTCTTCGGTAGTCGACCGCACCACCTTCGCCGAAATCGCTCGGCGCTGGCGGGAGAAACAGAACAGGTATGTTCCAAACTGGGAGATCTGATGTTTTTCGACGACAACTCACTCAGCATCGGCCGCACCCCTCTCATCAAACTCAAACGCGTCACGGGCGGCGCGCCGGTCACCATCCTGGCGAAAATCGAGAGCCGCAATCCGCTCGCGTCGGTGAAGGACCGCATTGGCGCATCCATGATCTGGGAGGCCGAAAAGCGCGGCATCCTGCGCCCCGGTAAAGAACTCATCGAGCCCACCAGCGGCAACACCGGCATCGCACTCGCCTTCGTCGCGGCCGCGCGCGGATACGCCATCACACTGCTCATGCCGGAAACCATGTCGCTCGAGCGCCGCAAGGTTTTAAAGGCACTCGGCGCGAAGCTGGTCCTGACAGAAGGCTCGCAGGGAATGCGCGCGTCCATCACGCGAGCCGAAGAAATTGTGGCGTCCGAACCCGATCGCTATGTTTTGCTTCAGCAGTTCAAGAATCCGGCGAATCCCCAGATTCATTTCGACACCACCGGCCCCGAGATCTGGAACGATACGGAAGGCAAGATCGATGTGTTCGTGGCGGGCGTGGGAACGGGCGGGACCATTACCGGTGTTTCGCGTTACCTGAAGCAGCGCATGACGAAGGCGATTCTCTCCGTAGCCGTCGAACCGGCCACGAGTCCGGTGATCTCACAAACTCTCGCCGGCGATGAAATCGTGCCCGGTCCCACCGCGATTCAGGGCATTGGCGCCGGATTTATTCCCGATACTCTGGACCTTTCGGTGGTCGATCGCGTAGAGCAGATCTCCGACGAAGAGGCAATGGAAATGGCCCGCCGTTTGGGCCGTGAGGAAGGAATTTTGAGTGGAGTGTCCGCGGGCGCCGCAGTCGCTGCGGCCGTTCGCATCGGCCATCAACCCGAAATGCAAGGTAAGACCATCGTGACAGTTTTACCCGATTCCGGCGAACGCTATTTGAGCAGTGTTCTGTTTGAAGGCATCGGGGTCGATTAGGATTCAATGATGGGAAAAGCCGCCCGCGTTGGCGGGCGGCTCTCTTCTTCTTACTTAGGAAGTGGCGGACGCTTGTTTGGGGTGAAGGGGGTGATAAGCGCCCGCCGTCGTAACGGGGATTTGATTAGATAACGAACCCCGTCGCGCAAAAGTTACCCCCTCCGAAAATTTTTCAGCAAACATTTCTTCCTCGCACTTCTTTTTTAACCGCTAACCGTTTGGTCCTCTCCGTGCTCCAAGAGCGACGCATGGCGGCCTTCTACGATCTAGGCATCACCGACGAATGGGGATTAATGTTTCGGGAACAGGAACGGCCTGAAGTGATCTTGCAAACCCGCCTGCGTGAATTGATTCCGAGCGAGCAGTGGCGCGTATTTCGCCGCGCGATCCACGCCGCCCGCTCGCACGGCGTGGATTTTGCCTTCGGCGGCGCATTCGCGGTGGCGACGTATACCGGAAAATGGCGCGACACGAAAGACATGGATCTGTACATTCTTCCGGAGGAGCGCGAAACAATCAAATCAGCCCTCACGGAAGCCGGTCTCAGCGATTATTACCCGATCAAAGATTACGACCGCAGCTGGATCTATCGCGCACACGACGGCGATGTAATTGTCGATGCGATCTGGGCGATGGCGAACCACCGCGCCGAAGTAGATCGAGACTGGTTGGCGCGCGGTCCGCTCGTGACTTTCGACGATGAGGCGATCCATGTCGTCCCACCGGAGGAACTCATCTGGTCTAAGTTATATGTCCTGCAAAAGGACCGCTGTGATTGGCCAGACGTTTTGAATATCGTCCACGCGCTGGGGCCGGAACTCGATTGGAGGAGACTGCTGCAGCGTGTCGGGCCGGACGATGCTCGTCTGTTAGACGGCCTACTGTCCGTCTTCCGATGGCTCACGCCGGAACGAGCCAAGGAACTTCCCTCCTGGCTTTGGCAGGCGCACGGCAAATCTCGAACCAGCGAGGAGGAGACGGCGAACCACGTGCGTCTGCTCGACAGCAGGCCGTGGTTCCGTCCCATGGAGAAGTCGGAATAATGCAAATCGGAGCGATGAATCATCCGGCGCACGAGGTGCTCGAAGAGATCGAATGGATGGCGGCGCTCGGACTCGATTTTATCGATCTCACTCTGGAACCTCCCGCTGCCGCATCGTGGAAGGTGAATCCAGCCGCGATCCGGCGTGCGCTCGAGAGCACGCGACTCAACGTCGTCGGACACACTGCGTATTATTTGCCGATGGGAAGCGCGTTTGAAGAGGTTCGCGAGGGGTCGGTGACCGAGCTGCGGCGCTGCCTTCAAGTGTTCGGGGAAATCGGAGCGAAGTGGATGAACCTCCATCCGGACCGCCACGCGCCCATGCATGATCGGAGCTTCTTTATCCAGCGGAATCTCCGGACATTTGAGGAACTGCTCCCCGAAGCCCGCCGCCGCGGCGTGGGGCTGATGATCGAGAATCTTCCGGGCGATTACAACACGCGATGGCAGCTCGGTGAACTGCTCGATCCGCTTCCCGAGCTGGGCCTGCATCTCGACATCGGCCATGCCAACTTGATGGTCGCCGACAACTCCGCGGAAGAAATTCTGCAAACTTACGGATCGCGCCTGAGGCACACCCACCTCCACGACAACAAGGGTGGCCATGCCGACCTGCATCTGCCTCTCGGCGCCGGTTCTCTCGATCTACCCCGCGCCGTCCGAGCGCTGCAATCCTGCGGGTACGACGGAACCATCACGCTGGAAGTTTTCTCGCCGGACCGGCACTACTTAGAGTACAGCCGCGACCGGCTCCGGCAGGTTTGGGATGACGAATTGTCGCGCCGCGGGATGCCTCTGAGCGCTGAGTCGGAAGCCCCGGCGTTGCACTAAATGTTAGAAAACCCATCAAGTGGATTATTGTTTTCCCTAACAACGTCCGATAGTTACATGGTAAGATGCCTAAGGAGGCGGGCCGCAAGGCCTGTGGAGGAACCGTCGCGGAAACGCGAAAGGTATGTATAACGCGTATTTCGGTTTTTCGGAGAGTCCGTTTAATCTTAGCCCGGATCCTGCCTTTTTTTACCGTAGTACCCAGCACGAAGAAGTACTAGCGAATCTGATTTACGGCGTCCAGAGCCGTAAGGGGTTCATCGTACTTACGGGCGAGGTGGGTACCGGCAAAACCACGATGCTCGAATGCCTGCGAGACTTCCTCGATTCGCAGTACATCGAATTCGCGTTCATCTTCAATTCGCGGATCACCAGCGATCAGTTCTTCGAAATGATCGCCTACGATCTGGATCTGCGCTGCGACCGCACCTCTAAAACCGAGGTCCTGTTCGCGCTGAATCATTTGTTATTGCACCAGGCCGACCAGGGCCGCACCACCGTCCTGATTGTGGATGAAGCCCACAATCTGGAGTGGGAAGTTCTCGAAGAAATCCGTCTGTTGGGCAATCTCGAAATCCGCCAGGGGAAACTGCTCCAGATCATTTTGTCCGGCCAGCCGGAACTGGACCGCAAGCTGGAAGCTCCGAATCTGAGGAATCTCAAACAGCGCATCGTACTGCGATGCGGCCTCCAGCCTTTTTCTGCTCAGGACACCGTCGATTACGTGAATTCCAGACTGGATAAGGCTGGAATGCCGAATCAAACCGTTTTCCCGCACGATATCCTCTCCGAGATCCACATGCGTTCTCAGGGTATTCCGCGCCTGATCAACGGGATTTGCGATAATCTCCTGCTCACCTGCTTCGCCATGGAAGCGCGCACCGCGACTATCGATATGCTGGACGAGGTCAGCAACGATATGCGCCTCGAATGGCAAGGACGCCGCCCGCGTGGCCGCGCCCGCTTCAGCGGTCAGAGCCTGGAAGAGACTCCGCTGTATACTCAGGGCGATTAATTTCGCCTTTTTTCTCCCCCGCCTAGAACCAATCCAAAAACTTCATACAACATTAACCAATTTTGGGCCTTGTTTTTTACTGTATTTTAGCCTAAGCTTTTTATCTTAGGACCCTAGCTCATTTGGTCCTATGCGGTGAGCTAAAAATCGTAGTAAGGAAAAATACAGAATGCGAAGGCTTACTCTTGTTTTCTGCGTTGCAGCCTTGTTCACGATGGCAATCGGCTACGCGATGCCATCGGTAACGAGTATCCCGGGCCCAATTCCGAACCCTTGGGACCCATCTATCCACGTTTCGAGCATTCCGGGACCGATTCCCAATCCCTGGGATCCGTCCAGTATCCCTGGCCCGATCCCAAATCCGTGGGACCCATCTATCCGCCTTTCGAGCATTCCGGGACCGATTCCGAATCCCTGGGATCCGTCCAGCATCCCCGGCCCGATTCCAAATCCTTGGGATCCGTCGAGCATTCCCGGCCCTATTCCGAATCCCTGGGACCCGGCATAAACCACTGCTACATCTACTGTAATTCGCGGGATGGGGCGATAGAGAGTTTGAGTGACTACTCTCTGGCTCGCCCTGTCCTACGCCGGCCTTGGGCTGGAAGCAGCGCTTGTCTTTGTGTTGTTCCGTAGGGGCAGGACGGAATTTCCTCTTTTCTTTTCATATATTTTCTGCCGCGTAGTTGCCAGCGTCACCACTTCGCTCTATTTTTTCCTGTTTCGCGGGGCCCGATTCTACGGTCTTATCTACTGGATTCTAGAGTTTTTCCTGAACGTTCTCGTGATTGCGGTGATCGTGAGCCTGATGCGAAAAGCCGCCGGGAAATCGCCTCCTTGGGGAGGCCTTGCCGCTGCCGCCGTGGTCGTCCTCGGTATCGCGATTGCCGTCGTTCTCGCATTCGACGTCCGCATCGGATTTTGGATGACGGGCACGGTTCGTAATCTCAGCTTTTTTGAAGAGCTCTTGAACCTGGCGCTCTGGATGATGCTGGTGCAACAGGGACATGCCCCGCCGAAAGTACTTTGGGTCAGCGCGGGATTGGGGATTCAGGTAACGGGCGACGTCTTAGGCCACACGCTCCGGCTTTTTGCTTCGAAATCAGCCATTTGGGCACCCAACGCTCTCATGAACGTGTGCGAGATCACGGCCCTGCTCATCTGGCTTTACGCCTTTTGCCGCTCCCGTAGGAATACGACGGTGTTCAAACCGTCATCGTCGCAGGCTGCCGGATCTCCATGCACCCACGGCCCGTCGGTAGGATTTTTCCCGGATTGAAGTGGCAGGTCGGATCGAAAAGTTCCTTGAACCGCCGCATCGTTTCCAGTGTTTCTTCGGAAAATAGATGGCCGGTCAATTCCATCTTTTCCATTCCGATTCCGTGTTCGCCCGTAATGGAACCGCCCGCCGCAATGCAGTACTCAAGAATTTCCTGGCCGGCCCGCTGGGCCCGCGCCAGTTCGCCGGGTTTTCGGGCATCGAACAGAATGATCGGGTGCAGATTTCCATCGCCGGCGTGAAAAATATTGCTGATAGCCAAGCCGTGGCGTTCGGAAACCTGATGAATAAAGCGTAGCGTCGGAGCGATTTTGGTGCGCGGCACCACGCCGTCCTGAACGTAATACGTTGGGCTCACGCGGCCCACGGCGCCGAACGCATTCTTGCGCCCCTTCCACAGCAAATCCCGCTCCTGGGCCGTTCGGGCGACCCGAAATTCACGGGCCCGGCAGCTCATGCAGGCTTCGCGGACCTGCTCTACCTGCTCCTCGACCGCCTCCTTCAGGCCCTCAAGCTCGATTAACAAAACGGCCGCCGCATCCATCGGATAGCCGGCGTGCGTGGCTTCCTCGACCATCCGGAGCATCACGCCATCGAGCATTTCAACGGCGACGGGAGTGATCGCGCGGCTGGTGATCTCGGCCACGGTATCGGCGCAATCGTCCGGAGTTTCGTAGATTACGAGAATAGTCTTGACCATCTCCGGCTGGCGCATCAGACGCAGCACGATCTTCGTCGTCAGCGCCATGGTGCCTTCGGATCCGGTCAGCAGCCCGGTCAGATCGTATCCGGGCAGATCGGGCGACCCCCCGCCGGTCTCGATCACGGAGCCATCCGGCAGCACGACTTCGAGCCCGAGGACATGGTTCGTCGTCACGCCATAAGCGAGCGTGTGCGGTCCACCCGCATTTTCGGCGACGTTGCCGCCGAGCGTGCAGGCGCGCTGGCTCGAAGGATCGGGCGCATAGAAATAGCCGTCCGACTGGACAGCCAGCGTCACATCCAGATTTACGACCCCGGGCTCGACCAACGCCCGCTCATTCGCGAGATCGATCTCCAGAATCCGATTCATGCGCGAGAACCCGACTACGATACCGCCCGCGCGAGGAATGGCACCGCCGCTCAAACCAGTTCCCGCGCCCCGGCCGACAATCGGAATCTTGTATTCGTTGGAGATCTGGACGATGCGAACCACGTCGTCGGTCGACCGCGGGAACACGACCAGATCCGGCCGCGCCTTATCGACGCTGCCGTCGTACTCGTAGAGGACGAGATCTTCCGGGCGATGCAGATATCCGCGAGGAGTCAACAACGCGTCGATCTGCTGGACCGCGCCCGCAGGAATCATGAATGGCCGGTGTACCTAAAGAGACTTGACGTAATTGACCATGGCGTCGCCCCAGTCGCCTTCGCCGATGATCTTCTGAACCACCTTGCCCGAGCGATCGATAATGTACGTCTCGGGAACCTTGTAGGTCCCGTAGGACGCGCTGATGTTCGATTCGGGGTCGCGCGCGGTTTGGAACGCGACCGGATGCTGTGCAAGGAATCGCCGGTAAGCCGCCTCGTTGGTGTCGATACTGACGCCCACTACCACGACGCCGGAATCGGCGACCTTCTTTTGAAACTCGCTAATGGCTGGGACCTCTTCGACGCAGGGAGCGCACCAGCTTCCCCAGAAGTGCAAGACAAGCACTTTTCCGCCGAAATTAGTCGGAGTGATTTTCTGGCCGTGGTCTGTAGTAATGGAGAAATCCGGAGCAGTGTCGCCGGCCTTGACGACGCGCTCATTGAGGGTGCCTGCTATGATGACGATCAGCGCGACCATAAGTGCGCCGATTAGAATCTTGATAGCAAGATCGGTCTTGGTATTGGTCATGTGAGGGAACCGCTGCTTTAATTTTAGAGTATCGGGACCCCTCCGCGCGGCATCACAATAAGGGACATGCTGGTTACCCGCAGAGTCGATTTTTCGGCCTCTCACGTTTGCGCTCAGCCTTCGCTCAGCGAAGCGGAGAATCGCGCGCTTTACGGAGCGGCCGCGAACCCCAAGGGACACGGGCATAACTACGTTCTGGAAGTGACCGTCGACGGTCAGCCCGACCCGGTAACGGGGATGGTTTTCGACGTGAAACGGTTAAAGGAGATTATCAACGAAGCCGTGGTCGCGCCCATGGATCATCGTTTCCTTAACTATGAGGTAGCCCCGTTCGATCGGGTGGTGCCAACGGCGGAAAACATAGCTGTCGAAATCTGGAACCGTTTGAATCCGTATTTCAGCGCCGAACGGACGCGTCTCCACAATGTGCGTTTGTTCGAAACGGAAGATCTGTACGTCGATTACGGAGGCGAAGCGCAATGATTCGGGTGACACGCCGTTATCGCTTCGCTGCTTCGCATCGCCTGCATTCGCGAGAACTGCCGGAAGCGGTGAATCGCGATTTGTATGGTAAGTGCAACAACCCGTACGGCCATGGGCACGATTACGTCCTGGACGTCACGCTGGAAGGACCGCTCGATGAATCGACCGGCCGCGTCTGCAACCCGGCGGACTTCGACCGATTAGTGGCCGAGTCGGTGTTGCACGATCTGGATCATAAGAACCTGAATGAAGATGTAGAGGAATTTGCTTCGCTTGTTCCCACTTCGGAGAACTTAACCGCAGTGATCGAGAACCGGCTGCAGGATTCCTGGGATACTGCGTTTCCGTCAGGATGGCCGCGGTTGAAAGCAGTCCGGATCCAGGAAACGAAGCGCAATTCGTTCGAGAAAATCAGATGAGGAATAACAATAAAGCCGTTGTGAAAGTAATGCCGCCCAAGCAGAGCGAAGAGTCGATTTCTTCCTTGATGCGGAAGATCCTTGTGAACCTGGGTGAAGACCCGACTCGCGAAGGACTGGTGCGCACGCCTGATCGCGCCGAAAAGGCTCTGCGATTCCTGACCAGCGGCTATGAGGTGGACGTCGATCAGATCGTCAACGGCGCGCTCTTCACGCATGAGTGCGACGAAATGGTGGTGGTGAAGGACATCGAGTTTTACAGCATGTGCGAGCATCACCTGCTGCCGTTCTTTGGCACGGTACACGTCGCGTATCTGCCGAATGAAAAGGTCATCGGGTTGAGCAAAATTCCGCGCATCGTGGATGCCTTCGCACGCCGGTTGCAGTTACAGGAACGCCTGACGCAGCAGATCGCCGAAACCCTCCAGAGAGTTCTGGAGCCGCGCGGCGTCGGCGTGATCTGCGAAGCACGCCATTTCTGCATGATGATGCGCGGGGTTGAAAAACAGCACTCCGGTACGATCACAAGCGCCATGCTCGGAGATTTCCGAAGCCGCAAAGAGACTCGCGACGAATTTCTTTCGCTGGTCTCGAATCGCAATCACCCGTTCATATAGAATCTGGGTGGATGGAACCCATTTTTCGAGCCGGCTTGCTTCAAGGCAAAGTGGCCGTGGTTACTGGCGGCGGGAGCGGAATCGGGCGGCATATCGCCGAGCGATTTGCCGAACATGAAGCTACGGTTGTGCTGATCGGCCGCAAGCAAGACAAACTCGATGCCGCCGCGGCCGTCATCCGAGAGCGCGGAGGCAATGCTCAAACCGCCGCGGTGGATGTCCGCGATTACGACAAACTTGCCTCTGCTCTGAAGCAATTCGGTCCGATCGATATAGTGGTGTGCGCGGCCGCCGGTAATTTCCCGGCAGCAGTCACGGAAATGTCCGCCAACGGATTTAAAGCGGTGGTCGACATCGACCTCATCGGAACGTTCAACACTTACCGGGCCGCTTACGAGCATCTCCGCAAACCTGGCGCATCTCTCATCAGCATTTCCGCCAATCACGCCACGCAGCCCATCGCCAACCAGGCACACGTTTGTGCGGCGAAGGCCGGTGTCGAGCTGTTGACCAGAACCATCGCCATCGAATGGGGACCGCAGGGCGTCCGTGCAAACTGTATCGTGCCCGGACCGACCGACGATACCGAAGGCATGCGCAGGCTGGCGCCCACTGAAGAGCTTCGACGGCGTGTGATCGCGAGCGTTCCGCTGCGGCGCTACGGCACCAAGGACGAACTGGCTGACCTGGCGTTGTTCTTGTGCTCCGACGCCGCTTCCTTTATTACAGGCGCCGTTTATGCGTGCGATGGCGGGCAAGGACTTGTGCGTTCCGGTTATATTGAAACGGGACGTTGAACACAAAGGAGTCCATCTCGGTGCCCGCGTATACGGGACGACCCAGCGGCACTCTTCTTCGACAACTCGGAGTCGCCAGCGCCACCGCGCTCGTTGTTTCGAACATGATCGGAACCGGCATCTTCGGTACCACTGGGTACCTCGCTGGACAACTCGGCTCCGCGCAATTGATTCTCTGGATTTGGGCTATCGGTGGCGTCTGCGCGCTGGCCGGCGCCATCAGCTATTCCGAGCTCGCCGTGAATTTTCCGAGCTCCGGTGGCGAATACGTTTACCTGACGGAAGCCTACGGTCCAACATGGGGCTTCATGACCGGATGGATCTCGTTTTTCGCGGGATTCTCCGCTCCCATTGCGGCCGCCGCGCTGGTTTTCGCCGATTACATTGGCTTTTTCGATCCCTGGTTCAAACAACAGAACGCAGTGCACATGTTTGGCTCCGGATCATGGGATTTCCGCGCCGGCGGAGCGCAGGTTCTGGCCTCCTCGCTGATTGCCGTGTTCACTATCTTGAACTGCATCGGAGTGAAACGCACGGCGCAGGTCCAGAATGTTCTTACGGGCGCGAAAGTTTTCATTATCGTTGCGTTCCTGGTGTGCGGATTCGCATTCGGGGTAGGGCACTGGTCCAATTTTTCGACGCCGATCACTCATCGCACGACTTCCATTCCCATCGCATCCCAGTTTTTCGTCAGCCTTTTTTATATCTACGTCAGCTATAGCGGATGGAATGCGGCCACCTATGTCGCGGAAGAGATTCGACAGCCGGCGCGCACGCTTCCGCTGTCGCTGGCGTTCGGCACCACGCTTGTAGCCGCTCTTTTTGTCGCGCTGAACATCCTTTTCATTTATGCGATGCCGCTCCAGCAGATGGCCCCGTCCGCGGATAGAATCGTGGTGGCTATCGGCAGCGTTTCGGCGTCTCACTTGTTCGGTCCCGCGATCGCCGGAGTTTTCAGTCTCGCGATGGCTCTCGGCCTTATGGCGACCGTGAATGCGATGGTCACGGTGGGCCCGCGCGTCTATTACGCCATGGCGCGCAACGGAGCGTTCTTCAGCGTCGCCGCGAAAGTTGACCCGACGTGGCGCACGCCGGTCATCGCGATCGCATGCCAGGGCCTTTGTTCCATCCTGATGACTTTCACGCCGTTCATCAATCTTCTGATGTACATCGGCATCACGCTGAACTTTTCGGCCGTGATGTCGGTTTCGTCGCTGCTCGTCTTCCGGCGCCGCAGCGGCTGGCGATCTCTGAAGGCCGTCAGCTTTCTCTATCCGCTGATCCCGCTTTTCTTCATCGTCGTCGGGATCTGGATCACGCTTTTCGCTTTGAAAGAGAAACCGTTTGTATCGCTGGCGGCAATCTTGACGGTCGCCACCGGAGCGCTGGTATACCATTGGCGCATTGCGCCGCCGAGCCCGCGGCGCGAACCGCCTGTTCTACACTGACATTGAGATGGTCGAAAACTTCCGTAAGTTCAACGCTGGACCAGACCCGTTCGGCCGCACATGGAATGTGGAGTTCCGCTGGCTCCAGACGGCGATTTCCATTCGTCATGCCGACACCGTCGACGTGAAGTTTGAAGTAGCGACCGAAGGCGAGCCGACATCCGAGAAAGTCATCGCGCTGATGCATCCCGATTTGTTGCGTGTTAGCAAAGCCACCGGCCATCCGTTGACCGATCCGTGGTGCATGAAGATCGCCGGGATGCATCTTAAGTACATGATCGAGTCTGGCGAGGATATGGAGAAAACGCTGGTCACCATCCACTTCGAGCAGATGGAACGGTACGCCAAGGAACTTCAGACCGCGCACGCGTAATACTTAGCCGGCTGATTAAGCGCCGCGATCCCACCACTTCAATACTCGTAGAGCACGCAGGGTATTCCAGCGGCTCGGTGCCCCGACACGTTCCAGGTCGAAAAACGTTTTCCCTCTGTATGTATTCTGCAGCTCCCACCGTCCGTCCTGACGCTGGGCTGCTGCGCACGATCGTCGATCGCATCGGTGAGACGCGGATCGTGAGGTGCGTCGACAGCTTGAAAATAATCGAGTGCGCGGAGAATGTCGTAATGCCACCTTGGCGGAAACGAGAAGCGAGTGAAGATGGGCTTGATGATTTCGCCGGTCCGGTGCGAGCGAAACAGCCGATGCTCCAGCAAAAACTCACGCCCGCGCTGCTGCGCCTGCTGTACTGCCTGTACTTTTCGTCCGCGATGCAGTTCGAAGAATCGCAAACCTTCTAGCGCGCTGATCGTGGTGTTGACGGAGGAGTGCGTCGCGCCCTGAGCACGTCTGCAATTCCAGCCGCCGTCGGGCATCTGCTGTTCGAGCAGATGATCGGCCGCCGTATCGAGACGGTCATCGTCATATCCGAAGTAAGAAAGAATAGAAAGTACCATCCCGGTGACGCACGTTTCGCTCTTGCGCTGCCACTGAGCCCAGACGCCGTAATTGAAGCCGCCATCGGGCTGTAGCCCTTCCTCGAGAAGGAGCTTGCAGGCCTTTCGCGCCTGCCGATTTTTCGAAGGCAAACCAAAGTCCCGAAGCAGCAGCATCGTGTAAGTTGTCGAGGTCCACTTCGGCGAATACAGACCACGCGCCCAGGAACCCTCCGGATCCTGGCTGGCAAGCAAACGACCACCCCACCCCTCGCTCGCGACTTTGCGCCGATCTCGGTCGATCGCGGTTTTCGACGCCGTAGCCAAATCGCGCAGCGTTTGCCACCGAATCGAGGGATCTCCCTTCAAAAGCCATTCGATCGGATCGTTCACAGCTTCTTAGTATCGCAATCCGATCTCGTAATAATCGACCCCTTGCTTCGTCTTCCTGAGTGAGGCGGATATGAACCACGGGCTCTTACAACTTATTCTGCGCCACCCCGACGCGATAGCCTTATTCTTCATCGCGATGGCGCTGGCTTCCAGATCCTCTCAATCCTGTTGCCTGCTTCAACTAACTGGCCTATTCTAGGCTGTAACGAGTTCGTTATGGAACAGGTCACGGACGAGGACACAATTTGTCTGGAACCGAACAGTCCGAAGGCAGGAGTCTCGAAGAGATCAAGAAGCCGGCTTAGGCTCTGTTGGGCGAGCAGTCAAAGTAGCTCCCCAAACATCGCCGGTTTTTAGGTCGCACTCACCTCTGTAGGCGAAACGCTCGCGCAGGCATTCGGACTCAATTTGGATTTTGTAGTGCCCTGGCGGTAAGTTCACCACGTCATAGATTCCCTGTTGATCCGTGGTGGTTGAGACGATCCCGCCTGGCCCGATAATCTGCACTTTCACGCCATTAGCGGGTTTGTTATCCCCGTACATACCGAAATAGACACGGCCGATGATGCGTACTCCGGACTTAGGCGGACCGTCTCGAAGGGCACGCAAATCGACTTGTGCCCGATCCAGGTGCTCCGTGTGGCAGCAAGGGTATGGCTCGACAACCGGAAGGAAATGCTTGAACAATCCCGGGCTCCAGCGGCCGTCCACGAAATATTCCCCCGTCTCACCTTTCTTCACGGGGTATCGGACTATCACATAGCCTGGCGCCCACGCGGCAAGTCCCCAAAACCGCCGTTCCACGCGTACGAGACTCCACTCCGAAAATGGATACTCAATAGGCCGCCCCACGAAAATCACTTTCGCCGTGAAAGCGACATGACCTGGCTGCTGCGTAACCGTATAAGGCCCGCCTCTGGGGCACTCGTCATCGGGAAACGGGCCATCGAGCGATAAGAGGAGACCCGCAGTTATGCAGAATACAAACAACGACGAACCGACGACAGCGTGCGCCCGGCGCGACGGAAAAAGCGGAGGCCATTCGGACAACCAAGTCACCAGCCAGAAGACCCCCGGTATCGCGAAGGGCAATGAGATTGCCAGGAAAACGAGAATGACTTTAAGGAGTGAATCGGTTTCGCCCGACTGGGCGTGGTGAGCCAACAAGGCGGTAAAAGCAAACATGAGGGGAATTGCGCCAAGAAACAGGATTGCCGCTTGCCGCCGGCTTCGGATGGCAAGAATCGACGCGATCAGGCTGACAAACCCCAGCAAGGCAAAGAACGCAGCTCGAGACCACTGAAATGGATCGAAGGCTTCAAAGACGGGACAACGATCCATCATCCCGACACTGGCAGTACCGAGAAGAAGACCGAGCACGATCACAAACCAGCTGACCGCGTGCCTTATGACGAGCGCTATTCGGTGTAAGTGACCTCGCTCCATGTCGCCTTAGACACCGGCGAGCTAAAATTGACTGAACCCGCGCTCCCTTGAAATCTTAGGGGAAGTCTGTCATACTTCCCTAGAAACCTAAGGGGAGCGATGGAAAAACCGGCGCTCGATCTCGTCCGCGGCACCTTGGACCTTCTTGTCCTGAAAACCTTAACCTGGGGCCCTCTCCACGGCTACGCGATCGCGACCGCCATCCAGCGCCAGACAGACGACGCGCTCCTGGTGGAAGAAGGCGCGCTCTATCCTGCGCTTTATCGCATGGAAGCCAAATGCTGGATCGAGGCCGAGTGGGGAGTTTCCGACAATAATCGCCGCGCCAAGTATTACCGCTTGACCAGCGAAGGCCGGCGCCATCTGCGAACGCAGGTCACTACCTGGAAGGCTTATGCCGAAGCAGTCGCCAAGGTACTTCAAGCGCAGCGCCCCGCAATCGAGAATTCTTAAAATGCTCCACCGTTACCTTCGTTTCTTTCGACCCGACATAAAAACTGAAGTGGACGACGAGCTGAGCTTCCACATCGATGCGAAGGTCGAGGAGCTTGTCGCACGCGGCTGGACACGGGAAGCGGCCCGTCTCGAAGCGAAAAAGCGATTCGGCGATTTCGAAACCGTCCAGCAGGTCTGCCGGCAATTGGGAACCGAGAATGAGAAGCGCGCGCAAAGAGCGGAGTATTTCCTCGGCTGGCGGCAAGACATCGTCTATGGTTTGCGCCAGTTGCTCGCACGCTGGCCCACAAGTCTGCTGGCGATCCTGATGCTCGGCATCGGGATTGGAGCCGTCGCCGCGGTCTTTAGCATCGTGAACGCAGTCATACTCCGGCCGTTACCATTTCCGCATCCTGATCGCATCGTCACCCTGTCCTCGACCAGGCAAGGCCGCGACGACGAGGTCACACCTCGAAATTTCATGAGTTGGAAGGAAGGCGCGAGATCGTTTACCGAAGTTGGGGCTTTGGAGCCGGCCACGATCACACTGTCCGATGCCGGCAACGCGGAACAGATTCCCGCCGGTCCGGTGACCGCGAATTTCTTCTCCGTCTTTGGCGTCCAGCCGATGTTGGGCCGCACCTTCACACTCGAGGAAGACCGCCCGCCGCGCCGGCATCTCGTTGTCCTGAGTCACCGGCTCTGGATGGAGCGATTCGCATCCGATCCGAATGTGCTGGGCCGGCAAATCCGGTTGAATCGGGAACTCTACACGGTGATCGGCGTGATGCCCGCGAGCTTCGACCTGCGCGTGGACGCGGAGCAACTCTGGATTCCGCTCGCGCTGACCAGCCAGCAAATGAATTGGAAGGGTGGCGTCTTCCAGGTCTTCGCCCGCCTTCGTCCGGAAGCGACACTCACTCAGGCACGCGCCGAAATGTCCGTTATGTCGAAGGTCTTACGCGATCGCTATCCGGATATGAATCGCGGACTCGACATCCGTGTCGGCGATTTCTCAGCGGACCTGGTGGGGGATTATCGCCAACAGCTTCTGGTATTGCTGGCCGCCGTCGGTTCTGTTCTTTTGATCGCTTGCGCGAATGTCGCCAATCTGCTCCTGGCGCGCGGAGCAGGCCGCGGCCGTGAGCTAACCATCCGCGCCGCGCTGGGCGCCACGCGCTCCCGCATCATTCGTCAACTGATCACGGAGAGCCTTCTCCTCGGTCTGGCAGGCGCCGCATTTGGCCTGATTGTGACCGATGCGTCCTTACGCGCTATGAAGTCGCTCGGAGCTTCCGATGTCCCGCGTTTAAACGAAGCCGGCGTAGACGCGACTCTGCTGCTTGTCGTCTTAGGCCTGGCTTTCGGCTGCACGCTTTTGTTTGGAATGATGCCGGCGCTACGGAGCTCGCGATTCAATCTTCAAAGCGCGCTGGGGCAAGGCGGACGCAGCTCCCAGGGTCTCTCGCGCGACCGCACCCGGAACGCTTACATCGCAGTTCAGGCCTGCCTTGCGCTAGTGCTTCTTGTGGCAGCGGGACTCTTGATCCGGACAGCGATTGCGGCCCAGAATGTCCAGCCCGGCTTCAACCCGGGCAATGTCATCACAGGCCGGACCGCGCTGCCGTCCACCTACTACCGCACGGCTGACCAGATCATAGCTGCATATAGCCGTGTACAGGACGATCTCGCCCTACACCCCGGCGTACTTTCGGCCGCGCTTACGTCGAAGGTACCGCTTGGAAGCGGCAGTATGGGATTGACCATAAAGCCGGACGCCGTGAATCCGCTGCTGAAGGACCAACTTGCAACGGAGCTCAGCTACGTGAGCCCTGCATTTTTCGCGACGATGCAGATCCCAATCCTGAGCGGGCGCGCGTTCGACACGCATGACTGTTCGGGATCCGCTCCGGTCGCGATCGTGAACGAAACCCTTGCGCGTGTGCTCTGGCCCGGGAAGAATCCGGTAGGCCAAAACGTTCGGATACCCGAACTCGAGGCCGGCACTCCGAATTGGAAGGTCGTTGGCGTTGTCGCGGATGTGCACGATGACGGTCTGATGACCGCTCCTCCACCCGTCCTGTATATATCGTTTGCCCAGGTGCCGCTGAATCCCTGGCACTGGACCGAGCAGTCCCTGTATCTCGTCGCGCGGACCCGGCCGCACCTGGTCGCAGCTTCCGAGATCCTCCAGACCGCGCTCCACGGGATCGATCCAGAATTGCCGCTTGGCGATATCCGCACGATGGACGAGCGCCTTTCGCAATCGTTATCGAACGCCCGCTTTTATGCCCTCACCTTGACCATCCTTGGTCTTTGTGGATTCCTGCTCACCGCTGCCGGAATTTATGGCGTAGTGGGGTATTTCGTGACCCGCCAGCGCGCTGAGATCGGAATCCGCATGGCTCTCGGAGCTAGTCGCGGCACGGTATTGCTCTACGTCTTGCGTCAGGGAATGCGCCCGGTTCTTCTGGGCATCGGACTGGGGCTGGCCGCCTCTTTGGCCGTCTCCCGATTGCTGGCGTCCCAGCTTTTCGGCGTCGGCTCCATGGATCCCCTTACGTTCGTTCTCGTCTCCTGCATGTTGCTCGTTGTCGCCGCTCTCGCCTGCCTTATACCCGCGCAGCAGGCCTCCCGGATCGATCCGATGTCCGCCCTGCGTAGCGACTGACCGGCCCTGCGGAACCCTGACCGTAAGGGAGTGTGAAAAATCGACTATTGCCCCTCCGTTACCGTCAGGGTTCCGCAACGCTGTCCCGGATTTTCACTATCTTACGGAACCCTGACCGTAAGGGAGGGGATCGATGCTAAATCTATCCGAACGGTAAATGAATGTAACGCATACCACATTGTTTCGGAACCAAACCCCCGCTCCTACATCCAAATTAGTGGGTGATTAATATGTTAGGAATTTGGAAAGGGTCGGCCGGGCTCGCCGTGGGGCTCGGACTGGCTTTGATCTGTACGCCGGCATGGGCGACTCCTGCAATGCCCCAGCCTGGCGCGCTGAACTACGTCGAAGGGCAGGTTTCTATTGGTAACCAGCCTGTAACTTCAAGAGCCGTAGGTTCAGCAATTCTGAATCCGGGAGAGGTACTTTCAACCGGCAACGGACGCGCGGAACTCCTGCTCACGCCGGGAGTTTTTATGCGAATCGGCAAGAATAGCGCAGTTCGAATGGAATCGCCGGAACTGACCAATACACGCGTGGAAGTTCTTCAAGGTGAAGCAACGGTGGAAGCGGATGTTCTGCACCCCGAAGATCACATTGTGGTGGTGGAGCGAGGCGCAAACACGCTCCTGACCAAGGAAGGCGTTTACGATTTCAACGCCGACCTTCAGGTAGTTCGGGTTTTTGAGGGAAAAGCGACGGTGACACAAAGCGATCGGCACGTCGACCTGGGAAAAGACCGACAGGTCGCGCTGAATCAGCCGCTGAAATCTAAGAAATTCGATAAGGATGCGGTGGAGAATTCCGATCCCCTGTACGCGTGGAGCAAACTACGTTCGGAATACCTGTCTGATGCCACAGCCTCGACAGCCCAGACCTATCTGGTCGATGGCGGTCCATGGTATGGCGCTGGTTGGTATTGGAATCCTTATTGGGCCATGTACTCGTTCATCCCAGGCGACGGATTCTTCTACAATCCGTTTGGCTGGGGTCTGTATTCGCCCTTTTACGCTGGATTCTACGGTGGCGGCTTCTACGGAGGCCATGGCTTCTACGGTCATCATGGCGGCTTTGGCCACGGCGGGTATGTTGCCCGTGGTTCTATGAGCCGATCCGCTCCCCTCGCCATGCGATCCGGAGGTTTCGGACACATGGGCGGAGGTTTCGGTGGAGGCGGATTCCACGGTGGTGGCGGCGGAGGCCGTCGCTAAGCACCGCTCAGTTCGAATCGAAAGAGGCCGGCTACCCAACTCGGGTTAGCCGGCCCTTTTTGTATAAGTCAGTTCTTCAGGCCTAAACTGAAGACTAATGACCTCGCGTAAGTTTTACGGCTGGTGGGTAACAGCCGCAGCCTTCATCACGTTTGGACTCGCAGTCGGCATCCCCTACTACAACATCGGCTTCTTCTACGACTATTTCCAGCGCGAATACGGGTGGTCGCGACCCGAGATCACGCTGGGGTTTCCGCTCGCCGCAGCGTTGACCATCTGGATCGGCCCTCTGGTCATCCATCGCTATAGCCCGCGCAAGTTGATTCTCGGTGGTACCGTTCTCTCGGCCATTGCCCTAGCAGGATTTGCCAAAATGGGCGCCGCGTTGCCGGTCTACTACGCGTTCTGGATCCTCTATACCGTCGGCTACATTCTCTCCGGCCCCATTCCCCACCAATTGATCGTGTCGAACTGGTTCCGCATCAGCCGTGGAAAGGCGATGGGCATTGTGTATGTCGGCGTGGGCTTGATGGGATCGCTCGGTTCGTTCCTGGTCAAACCGCTGACCGATAGATTCAACTATCACGTTGCGCTCTTTGTCCTCGCCGGCCTGGTTTTGTTTTCCTGGCCCGTTGTCCTTTTGTTCTTAAAGGACCGGCCTTCGGATCTAGGTCAGAACCCCGACGGTCTCCCCCATCCGCCGCCCGAGTTGAAAATCCAGTCGCTCACGTTCCGCGAGCTGCTCGCGAGCTGGCCATTCTGGCTGCTCCTGATCGGGAGCTTCTGTTCCATCGGATCCATCGGCGCCATCAATTTTCACATGAAATTCGTCTTCCTCGATCAAGGTTTCGCGAAAGGCGCGATGGTGGACGGCGCGTGGCGGACAGCTTCTGTTCTTATTCTCTGGTCCAGTATTGGCGGGCGTTTGCTGATCGGCGGCATGGCAGATCGTTTTCCAAAGAAGTGGGTGATGACTGCAACATATGTTCTCGTCGCCGGTACGATTCCGATCCTGCTGGCGGTTCGTCCATCGCAGGAGTTCACGATTTATGCGTTCGCGCTGCTCTTCGGCTTCGGCATGGGCGCGGACTACATGCTCATTCCATTGATGGCAGCCGATCAGTTCGGCGTAAATTCGCTGGCGCGCGCGATGGCGATCATTCTGCCTGTCAATACCATCGGCCAGACGTGGTTTCCTTATTTCGTATCGATTCTGCGCGATAACTTTGGAAATTACGGCGTGGCCATGGGAGCCGTGCTATTAGTCGCCGTAATCGGAGCGATTTCGATCGCAATTCTCCCGCGCCATCGCGACTTGAACGCCCCACTCGTGCGAGAGAGTATGATGCAAGCATGAACGCGTTCAACGCCTTCTACACCGACGGCAAAGAAGCCGGATTCCGGCAACTGACCCAGAGCGACCTTCAGGACGGCGATGTCCTGGTGTCGGTGGAATACTCGAGCCTGAATTATAAAGACGGTCTTGCGGTCACTGGGAAGGGCAAAGTGATTCGTAAGTTCCCGATGATCCCGGGTATCGACCTGGCTGGCACGGTGGTCGAATCGGGTTCCGATGAATTCCAGCCCGGCGACAAGGTAGTGGCTGTCGGTCAAGGGTTGGGGGAAACGCGCTGGGGCGGCTATTCGCAGATGCAGCGCATTTCGTCCGACGCGCTCAATAAAATTCCGGAACCGTTCGATCCGCTCCAGGCCATGGCGATCGGAACAGCCGGATTCACCGCGATGCTGGCTATACTGGCGCTCGAAAAATTCGACATAGCCAATATCGATCGAGAGGTGATCGTGACCGGCGCGACCGGCGGCGTCGGCTCTGTGGCCGTTCTGCTACTCCATCAGCTCGGGTACAAAGTCGCCGCGTCAACTGGCCGTCCCGAGAATCACGATTATCTCCGCGAACTCGGCGCGCAGACGATTGTCGATCGCGCAACCCTTGCAGAAAAAGGCGCGCCGCTAGCCTCCGAGCGTTGGGCCGGCGGTATCGATTCGGTCGGCGGCCAGACCCTCGCAACTATCCTCGCATCCACAGCCAGTTTTGGCGCTGTCGCAGCCTGTGGGCTCGCTGGCGGCACCGATTTGCCGACCACCGTTTTCCCTTTCATTTTGAGGAACGTGTCGCTACTGGGCATCAGTTCCCCGCTTATTCCAAAACCCTTGCGCGAGCAGGCTTGGCAACGCCTCGCTCGCGATCTTCCCGTTTCCAGGCTCGTGAAAATCACGCAAATCGAGCCGATGTCGAAGCTACCGGAACTGGCCCCGCGAATCCTGGCAGGCCAGATCCGAGGCCGCGTCGCCATCAAGACTTAGGAGGTCCAACATGGTTACCACGGATCGCAAGTCGATCGCCGATTTCCTCGATCACAAGCGATTGGCCGTCGTAGGCGTTTCGCGTAACGCCAACGACTTCAGCCGGATGGTATTCCGCGAACTCGAGAAACAGGGTTACGACGTCGTCCCGGTGAATCCGGGTGCGACCGAAATGGACGGCAAGCGCTGTTTTGCCCACCTCGTAGAGATTGAACCGCCCGTCGACGCCGCATTGCTATTCACCCCGTCTCGCGATTCGGCCCAGGTTGTTAACGAATGCGTCGCGGCGAACATCCACCACGTCTGGATGCATCGCGGCGCGGGAGGGCAGGGAGCCGTGAATGACGAGGCGGTCGCAATCTGCCGTGAATATGGCATCAACTGCGTGGCCGGCGAGTGCCCCATGATGTTCCTGCCCAATAACGCATGGTTCCACCGCTTCCACGGAATGCTCAAGAAAATAACAGGTACTTACCCGAATTAGCGGGTTTCACGGCGAATTTGAACGCTCCGCGGGTTACAATAAGGTCAATGCATGATGAGGTTTCCCGAGCTGCCCATCGACGACATGCCAGCGATGACGCTGACCTCGGCGATTGACATCCTCGTCGTTGCAGTACTGATTTATCAGTTCATTGTTATCGTTCGCGGCCGCCGCGCCGCCCACATCCTCACTGGGATTGGCGTGCTGGTAGCGATCTATCTGCTTTCCGTCTGGGTCCATCTGGAACTGCTCCGGACGCTTCTCGCGACGCTCGCGCCTTACACCGGCTTCGCCATTATCGTAATGTTCCAGTCCGAGATCCGGCGTATGCTGGCGCGGCTGGGACGTCGTCCGTTTGCCGGATTCACTCAATTAGAACGTCGCGAAGTGGCGGAAGAGATCCTTCTCGCATTGAATCAGCTTTCTCAACAGAAAATCGGCGCGCTGATCGTGGTCGAAAGGAAGACGGGATTGCGCACCTTCATCGAGAGCGGCGTCAATCTCGATGCCGTGATCTCGCGCGATCTGCTGTGCTCGATTTTTCAGCCTCTCGGAGCGCTGCACGATGGCGCCGTGATTGTGCAAGGCGATCGCGTGGCTGCTGCGGCGTGCTTTCTCCCGCTCACGACGAATCCCCTCCTTTCCTCGAAGCTCGGGACGCGCCATCGCGCCGCCATCGGAATCACCGAGGAAGCCGATTGCATTTCGCTGGTGGTTTCCGAAGAAACGGGCCGCATTTCGATGGCTGTTTTCGGCGATGTGGAGTTGAGCGTTTCGATGGAACGCGTGGAACAAGCGCTCACCGGGCCTGTGGACGCCCGCCAGGCGCCGGCCGCGGCGCGCATTGAGAATCAGGCTCCGGCGCCGGAGCCTGAGTCGACCATACCCCGTTCATGAGACAGTTTTTTCTCCAGAATCTCGGTTGGAAACTGCTGTCGCTGGCGATCGCGACCGCATTATGGTTTGGCGTGGCGCGCGAACCCGAAATCGCTACGTCGGTGAATGTGCCGATCGAGTTCAAGAACATGCCGGACGATCTGGATATCAGCTCCGACATGCCGGAGCGCGTACGCCTCGAAATCCGCGGACCCTCTGGACGCCTCAGCCGTGACAATATCGCTCAAGCGGCCGTCCTGCTTGACCTGGCGAGCATACCCGGACCGGGTGAGCGGACCTTCACTTTCTCGGACCGCACCGTCAAGCTTCCGATCGGCCTCACTTTCTACAAGGCCGTGCCGTCGCAGATCACGATTCGTTTCGAGCATTTGATCTACAAAGATGTCCCGGTTCGCGCCCGCTATGCGACGGGTCCGGCTGACGGGTACGCGATCGTGAGCAGCAGCTTCGATCCCGCCACGGTGCGCATCGTCGGACCGGAGAGTCACGTACAGCCAATCGAATTTATCAGTACCGACCCGATGGATTTGAGCAATGTACTCGGACAGGCCGAAATCCACGTGCATTTAAACGTGGGCGATCCACAGGTGCGCCTGAATCCGGTTACGCCGATCCAATTCAAGGTCAAACTCGAGAAAAGAGACATGAATTAATGGCGCGTCAACTGTTCGGCACCGATGGAATTCGGGGTGTCGCTGGAGAATATCCGCTCGATCCGAAAACGGTAACGGCCGTGGGGTCGGCGCTCGGCCAATGGATCGCGGCGAGTGAGTACGAAAAGCAGGTCGTGATCGGAATGGATACCCGCGAATCCGGACCCGAGCTGGCTTCTGAAATCGCCGGCGGCCTTGCGCGATTCGGCGTCGGAGTAGATTTTGCGGGACTCACAACCACTCCCGGCGTAGCGTACTTAGCGAAGCACGGTCCGTTTGCCGCCGGTGTGATGATTTCCGCATCGCATAACCCGTATCGTGACAATGGAATCAAACTGCTCGGGCATTCCGGTTATAAACTTCCCGACGAGCGGGAAGAAGCTCTGGAGCGCGATATCTTCGCGATTCTGAATCAAGGCGTGGAACCGGCATCGGTCGCGCTTCACGTGGACGAGGAGCTCGATCGCGCGTACATGGAACACCTCGCGGCCACCGTTCCAGTGAGCTTTGAAGGTCTGGACATTGTGGCAGATTGCGCGAATGGATCGGCCACACATCTCGCGCCCGCGCTTTTCTCGAAGCTCGGCGCAAATGTGGTCGCCGTCGGCGTCTCACCCGACGGGCGCAATATCAACCTGAACTGCGGATCGCTGAATCTGGACTTTTTGCGCGAAGCTGTGCGCCAGCAGGGCGCCGATGCCGGTGTAGCGTTCGATGGCGATGCGGATCGTGCGTTGTTTGTCTCCGGCGATGGCAAGATCATCGACGGCGACGCCGTGCTTCTGATTGCCGCGCGGCATCTGAAAGCGCAAGGCAAGCTGCCGGGCGATGTTGTCGTTGCGACCGTGATGTCGAATCTAGGATTGGAGCGCGCGCTCGCCGCGCACGGCATCAAGCTCCTGCGCACTCCTGTCGGCGATAAATACGTATTGGAAGAAATGCTGCGCATCGGCGCGGGTCTAGGCGGCGAACAATCGGGTCACGTGATTTTTCCCGATTACGCGACTACGGGAGACGGCATGTTAACCGCGCTCCGCATTTTCGAGATCATGGTGAGCTCCGGTGAGACTCTCGATGAGCTCGCGGAAGAACTGCACGTCTATCCGCAGAAGCTGGTGAACATCCGCGTGAAAGAGCGGAAGCCGCTCGACGCGCTTCCCTCGGTCCAGCAGGAGATCCATGCGGCTGAGGCGGCATTCGGAACAGCGGGTCGCGTCTTCGTGCGCTTTTCCGGCACCGAGCCTCTCGCTCGTGTGATGGTGGAAGGCGCTGACGCCGCTATGGTTGAAGATTCGGCGGAGCGCATCGCCGCCGCTATCCGCCGCGAGCTGGCTTAAAACACTGGCCATTGCACCTCCGTTACCGTCGGGGTTCCGCACGATATTACGGAACCGCGCGCCTGAGCAAGCGGAGATCGCCCGCGATTATTTGACAGACCACGGAGAAGCGGTCTGCATGCAGAGCGGCCGTGCCAATTATCGTAGATAATCGTTAAATGCGAATCGCAGCTGCTGTATTCTTGCTCGCCGGAATTGTGTCCGCGCAGGAGCGCGTCGACCTCTCAGTCGTCAACCGCATCAAAGCCGAAGAATTTGAACACTCCAAGGTGATGGAGCACATCGAGTATCTGACCGATGTGTATGGCCCGCGCCTCACGGCCTCCCCTGAATTCAAACAGGCGGCCGATTGGGCTTTGAAACAACTCGAGGGCTACGGCCTGACCAACGGCCATCTCGAAAAGTGGGGACCCTTCGGGCGGAGCTGGACATTGCAGCAATACGCGGTGGAAATGCTGGAGCCGCGCTATTCGTTGTTGGATGCCGCTCCGCTGGCATGGTCGAAGAATACGAACGGCCCGATCGCCGGCGAGGTGATCCTCGCGCCGCTCGCCGCGCGCACGTTCGACCCGGCGCAGGCCGAGAAGGATCTGGAATCGTACATCGCGAAGTACAAGGGCAAGCTGCACGGTAAGATCGTCCTGATCTCGTCGGAGGTGCATCCCACGGCCGGGGCCGAAAATCAGCCGCTGTTGCGGCGTTACACGGACGCGGATCTCGCGGGAATTGCCAAAGCGCCCGAGCCCGTCTTTCACATGCCCTATTCGCCGAATGAACCGCTGAAGTTCCCAGAAGATCCGATGCAGCGCCTAGAATATATGGCGGGCTTGCCGGAAAATGTCCGCGACCAGATGCGCGAGCGTACCCAGGAAATTGCAAACAAGCGCAGCGAGTTCTTTAACGAAGAAGGCGTGCTGGCGCTCCTACAGGCGGACGCGCGCGCTCACGATGCTCTCGTATTTGCTGAAGCGGCGGGCTCCTATGAGCCGCAGAAATCGCAAGCCCCGCCCACCTTCGTTGTCACGAAAGAACACTACGATCGGCTGCTGCACTTGATCCGCCTGAAGCAACAAATTCGGATGCAGGTGAGCCTTCATGCAGAGCAGTCCTCCGACGCAAAGGACGCCTACAATATCGTCGCGGAGATTCCCGGGACCTCGAAACCGGATGAAGTAGTAATGGTCGGCGCGCATTTCGATTCCTGGAACAGCGGCACCGGAGCCACGGATAACGGAGCCGGCAGCGCTGTGATGATGGAAGTGGTGAGGCTTTTAAAGGCGCTCGATCTCAAAATGGATCGCACGGTTCGAATCGCGTTGTGGAGCGGGGAAGAGGAAGGGCTGCTCGGATCGCGCGCTTATGTGAAGGAGCACTTCGGCGATCCGAAGACCATGAAGATCACTGCGCAGCAAGCGAAATTATCGGGCTACTTCAATCTCGATAACGGCAGCGGCAAAATCCGCGGCGTATATTTGCAGGGCAACGACGCCATGCGCCCACTGTTTGAAAGTTGGCTCGCGCCTTTCCGCGACCTCGGCGTTTCCACCATCACGATCCGCAACACCGGCGGCACGGACCATCTCTCGTTCGACGCGGTCGGCCTTCCCGGATTTCAGTTCATTCAAGATCCGCTCGATTATTTCACCGTGACGCATCACTCCAACATGGACACCTCGGATCATGTCTTGGCTGGTGACTTGATGCAGGCATCCGCGATCATCGCGTCCGTCGTATATGACGCCGCGACACGATCCGAGATGCTGCCTCGCAAGCCGTTGCCGAAACCGCAGCCGCCTGTGGAGGCTCAGGGCAATCCGAAGGCGAGCACGCTCTGAACGGCAAAGAACGATAAATGCAAACTTAGCGCCCAGCGATATCGACGAGTGGGCCGAGAAACTTCTGACAGTAGCTTTGGCTCGGCAAACACGCGGCGCCATACGGCGAGTAATAGAACCAGGTGCAATTCGTTTCCTGACGCGCACGGGCCGCCGAGAAGCAGTTGATCATTCCAAGATACTTGGAGCGGCCAATCGCCCATAGCAAGAAAGAATCGCGCTGATCGCGCCGGAATTTCTGCGCGTCTATGGTGTTCCGTTCCATTCGCGCTTGCTGGCCGGATTGGAGCGACAGCGTTTTGCGTCCGCGAGTAATCGTCGCGCGCCCGGCGTAAACTCGGATCAACTGGTCCGACGCATCGATTCTGTACACGCCTTTATCCCCGAAGAGCACTTTCACATCGCCGAAGGTAACAGTGACCGTTGCAGATTTCATGAATTCGAGAATGGCCGATCCCGCAATTAGTTCAACGCTCGGTGCCGCCAAGTCGTTCGAGATCATTCTCACAGAGGTGCCGTCATCCAGGCGCAGGAACGTATCGGGACCAAGCAAGATCTCGGCATGCCCGTGTTCCGTCCGCATCTCTTCGCCCTCCTTGATTTCCGGAAACTCGTTGCCCGTTTGGATCCAGCGCTTTTCGGCCAATAGAACCTCACCTTCCGTGTAGAGAAGGACGCCGGACCGTGTAGAAATAACCGGCTGGCCGGCCAACATATTGGTGAGGACAACGCCTGCCACCATAAAGAGCGTCGTCACCTTCATCGCACTAATCTAGCGAAAAGTAACCCTGGTACTTACCTTGGACCGCACAAAATACCAGCGCGGCCGTATTCTCAACGGCGTCTAAAAGGTATACGATTTGGATGGGTTTTAGTAAAACCCAGGTGACCTATGGGCGCAGAACGAAAGCCTGACCTGGATCGTCGGCTGGAAGCTTACTTCGCCACCCTCCGTTCATCGTCTCTGAACGGCATCCTGAAAAAAAGCGCGGGAAGCTGGCAAAGATACGCGGCGGTTACCGGCTCGGCCATGGCGTTGCTGACAAGCGCCTCGGCATCCATCATCGGCAGCAACATCCGGAACATCACGGCTGAGCGCGTCGCAAGCGCCCGGACAGCCAGGGACCTCTTCGCGAGCTCCAAGAACATGCCGTTGACGAATGCCGTCCGCATCGCCATGGCGAGGCGCGATTCCGAAGAAGCGCTCGTCGCCGCCTCGGCCCAAACACAAGCCCCAACCATTAACAAGGGCGGCGTCGTTCCGCTTGACGGTACTGTGAGTAAGATACAGCCCGGCGAATGGGTTTCGATTTTCGGGACCAACCTCGCCAGCGGAACCACCGTCTGGAATGGCGATTTCCCCATTTCGCTCGGCGGTACCAGCGTGGAGATCAACGGCAAACCTGCGTATCTTAGTTTTGTAAGTCCCGGGCAGATCAATTTGCAGGCGCCTGACGACACGGCATTTGGTCCCGTGCCTGTAGTTGTCACCACTGCCGCCGGCAGTGCGACAGCAACGGTCACCTTGAGTCAGTTTTCGCCGACCCTTAGCTTGCTGGACGCAAACCATGTTTCCGGAATCATTTTGAGACGGAATGGTTCCGGGGCGTACGGACATGGAAGCTACGATATCCTCGGGCCCACTGGAACTTGCCTCGGCTACTCGACGGTGGCGGCCAGAGCGGGCGACATCGTGGAGCTGTTTGCCTTCGGCCTGGGCCCCACCAATCCAGCATCCCCCCCGGCTGGTCAACCATTCTCCGGCGCTTCGCCGATTGACACTCCCTTTAAACTGTACATCGATAGGGTTCTGATACAGCCGACTTTCGTCGGACTCTCGAGCGCCGGTGTGTATCAGATTAATCTGACTGTCCCCGGCGGTCTTGGACAAGGAGATCTTCCGATCGGAGCGGTTGTCGGCGGCATGAGGACACAAAAGGGAGTGTACATTTCGCTCCAGACCGCCGCGGGCGTGACCGCTTGCGCCACGGGCGGAACAGGATTCGTAACGGGTGGCGGAGGAATTGGCCTCGGAACAGCCTTCGGAACGGGCTTTGTAACAGGAACCGGTGGCGGGGGCACAGGCGGAGGTACGGGAGGCGGCGGGGGGACCACCGGAGGCGGCGGAGGTACCGGCGGCGGTGGAGGCACCGGAGGTGGTGGAGGCACCGGAGGTGGTGGTGGATCGGGAGGAGGCGGTGGATCCGGCGGCGGGTCTGGCGGTGGCTCTGCTGCGGCACCGAAGCCATACACTCCCAAACTGCGTTTTGCGCCTAAGTAGGATGCGATTCAATGGCTACCAAGAGCATTTTGTTTCCAATTGCGGCGATGGCATTTGCGGCATTCGCCCAACCATCGGTCCGGATCGCGCCCATTGCGGGCGATCCACTCGAAATGGTCACCGGACAAGCCACGCCCGTCGACACGTTTGCCAATCGCGACGCGGTGGTACAACTCCTGACCCGCGCGCGCGAAAATTACAACCTGCGAGCCGCCGGTCAAGGTTACGATCTCAAGGTCAGCTTCATAGTCAACTCCGGAGGTCAAACGGAATACGATGGGGCTTGGCATATGGAAGATCAGTTCGACCCCAAACAAGGACTCCGCTGGACCGCGAAAGCCGATGCCGGATTCTCGGCTACAGTAATCTCCACACAGGGAAACTATTACGGAGAAGCGACCGCCAGCGTCCTACCGCTCCGCTTGCAAGAAGCCCGCGCGGCCCTGCTAGGATCGATTCCGACCGGCAATTTCAGTCGTGCCACGCTGCGAACGTCAACTGCCACCTATAACGGCGCGGCCCTCACCTGCGTTTTGATATCCGGCCCACAGAAAAACGCGCCGGCCTCCGGTCGAGCCTGGGATGAAACCGAGGAGTGTATCGACCCGCAATCCGGGTTGCTGCGCATTCATTCGCAGGTGCCCGGCCGCTACTTCGCGTACGATTATACAAACGCTCCGCAGCTCGCCGGTCACATTCTTCCGAGCAAAGTGATCGTGACCGAAGGAGGCAAAACGGTATCCGAGATCCACGTCGATGGCTTGACCGAAGTTTCTTCCGCCGATCCGAACCTCTTCGTCCCCAGTGACGAAATGAAAGCAAGAGGGCCTGCAATCGCGATGGGGGAAGCGCAAAAAATATCGCGCTTCCCCGTACCGGGACGCGTTCCGCCTGGCGCGACCATTCATCCGGTCTGTGTCTTTGGACTCGCGACGCCGTCGGGGCAGCTCGTCGAAGCGCACTCCTTGCAGCCTTCCGATCCGAACAGCCAGGCTGCTGTGGAAGACGCCAAACACCTCGACTTCTTCTATCCGAAAATTGAAGGAGAACGCCCTCGCCAGCATTTTGTGTTTGTCATCGAGAAATTTGTTTCTTCGCAGTGAAGAAAGATGAATGGCCGCGCGTAAAGTTCTCCTGATCGGGTGGGATGCGGCCGACTGGAAAGTCATCCATCCACTGCTCGCCGCGGGCAAAATGCCCAACCTTCAGCGCCTGGCCGAGAACGGCGTCACCGGGCAGATCGCGACGTTACATCCGCCTCTCTCTCCGATGCTGTGGACTTCCATTGCTACGGGCAAAAGGCCGTTCGAGCATGGCATTCTCGGCTTCGCCGAACCGACTCCGAACGGACGCGGCGTCCAGCCTGTCACGAATCTTTCCCGAAAGACGAAAGCGCTGTGGAACATTCTCAGTCAAAATGATCTACGCAGTATCGTGATCGGTTGGTGGCCCAGCCATCCCGCCGAGCCGATCCGCGGCGTCATGGTTTCGGACCATTTCCATCGCGCCGCAGGCCCTCTCGAAAACGGCTGGCCGCTTGCGCCGCATGCGGTTCATCCGCCGGAACTGTCCGCAATGCTGGCCGATCTGCGCATCCATCCCGACGATGTCGTACCGGAGATGGTCGAGCCGTTTATTCCGCTGGCCCGAGAGATCGATCAGGATAACGACCGCCGCCTCGGTCTGTTCATGCGCACGCTCGCCGAATGCATGACCGTACATTCTGCCGCGACGTGGCTCATCGAAAGCCAGTCGTGGGATTTCTTCGCGGTCTACTACGACTCCATCGATCACTTCTGCCATGGGTTCATGAAATACCATCCGCCGCGGCAATCCTGGATCGACGAACGTGATTTCGAGCTCTACCATAACGTCGTCGCGGAGGCCTATCAATTCCACGATCGGATGTTGGGCACGCTCCTCGAGAAAGCAGGTGCGGACGCGACCGTCATGCTCATGTCCGACCACGGCTTCCATCCGGATCACCTGCGCCCCGCCTCCATTCCCGACATTCCCGCCGGACCCGCAATCGAGCACCGCGATTTGGGCATCCTCGCCATCGCCGGCCCGGGCATAAAGAAAAACGAATCGCTGCACGGGCCGTCGATCCTCGACATCGCGCCTACCGTTCTCTCGCTCTACGGCCTGCCAGTCGGCGAAGATATGGATGGCAAGGTGCTTTCGCAAGCTTTCGTAAGACCGCCGCAGGTTGCGTTCATTCCGAGTTGGGAAAAAGTTCGGGGCGCCGACGGTTGCCATCCGCCGCACACCCTGCTCGATCCTGTCGCGGCGCACGAGGCGCTCGAGCAGATGATCGCCCTCGGCTATATCGAACGGCTCGACGAGAATCGCGACCTTGCCGTACAAAAAACGATCCGTGAATTGCGCTACAACCTCGGCGAGGCATACCAGGATGACGACAGGCACCTCGAGGCGCGTGAAATTTTTAGCGAGCTCCACGCATCCGATCCCAATGAACAACGCTTCGCGGTGCGGCTGTTCATTTCTTGCCAAGCGTTAGGGATGCTCGACGAAATGCGCCGCATTGTGGAAGACTTGGAAGGTCAATCGCCTGTGGTCGATTACCTGGGAGCCCAGGTCTTAACAACGGAGAGGCGTTATGCCGAAGCGCTGGCCGCGTTTGAACGTGTGACGGAGTTGGTACGCCCCGGCGTGTTCCTGCAAACCGCCGAACTATATCTCCGGCTGGGCCGATGGCGCGAAGCGCGGCAGGTCTACGAACAGGCAATCGAAATCGACCCCGATAACGCGCATGCGCATCTCGGCTTGTCCCGCATGGCTCTGTGGCGAAGAGAATTCAGTGTCGCCGCGCAATCCGCTCTCGATGCGTTGCAGAGAGTTTATCGTTATCCACAGGCCCATTTCCTGCTCGGTCGCGCCTTAGCGCGGATGAAGGATTACGAGCGTGCGGCCGAAGCATTCCGCGCCGCCCTTTCTTTCAATCCGAATTTTGCGGAAGCCCATATCCGGCTCGCCGCCCTGCTCGAAAATCACCTCGGCGACCCCGAATCCGCGCGCGAGCACCGCCGCCTGGCGCTGGAAATGAGGAGCCGAGCGGCCACGCATCCCAAAGCTGAAAATCAGGAGGAATTCCCCCGCGCGCTCGAAACGCCGATCCCGGCCCAAGCGCAGGCAATGCCGGCTCTCCAGGAATCTCTAATCGTCGTGACCGGCTTGCCGCGCTCGGGAACCTCCGCGCTGATGCAAATGCTGGCCGCCGGCGGCATGGAAATTCTCTCAGACGGCTTGCGCGAAGCCGACGAAGACAATCCCCACGGCTATCTCGAATTCGAGCCCGTGAAGAATCTCATGAAAGATTCGAAGTGGCTGTACGAGGGGCGTGGAAAAGCCGTCAAGATAATCGCTCCGCTTCTGGCCGCATTGCCGCGCGAACTGCCCTGCCGCGTGATCCTGAGCGAGCGCGATCTGGACGAAGTGCTCGACTCGCAAGAGCGCATGCTGCGTCGTCGCAAGCAGCCGCTATCCGCCACGCCAGAACGCCGCCGCATGCTGAAAAAAGAATACGCGCGCACGTTAGCCCGAGTGAAAGCGATGCTGGCGCGCCGTCCGCAAACGCAACTGCTGGTGTTGGACCACGCCGCCGTGCTCTCCAACCCGCTCCTCACCGCCGAGAGTGTCAACAGCTTCCTCGACAACGGGCTCAACGAAGAAAAGATGGCGTCAGCCATCGAGCGCGATCTGCATCATGGCGCAACAAACACAGCAAAGGCTGGCGAGACGAACTCGTACGAAGACTGAACGACCATCGGAACGGACGTAACAACTGAGGTAGAAAGCGACGCGGGCAGTTGCACGTTGATCTGCTCTACGCCAAAAATCACGCCTGGAGCGGCGCCCTCCCAGAGAATGGCGGTGGCAACGCCGTCAAAAAGCACCGCATCGCCATCCAGGCTGGTGGAAGGCAGCAGTGGAGAAAGCGGCGTCACTTCCCCATCGGGAAAGTTCAAGTCGAACACGTTCATGCCGGTCGCGTACACCGAAACGATCGAGCCGGGCTTCGCTGGATTCATAGGGGAATTGAGCGTCGAGTCCCGATTCAAAACCGCGAATACACCAGGGTTGGCTTGCTGGCCGTAAACATCCAGCAGCGGAGCGCTCTGGTCCTGATAGCTAACCTCCACCGTATAAAGGAAGTCCGATGGATGTTGGTTGTTGGGAACGACAGTGTTCACCTGTCCAGCCTGAACATAAAGCAGGGGCGCGGGTACGCCGTTGATTTGTACTTGGACGCCGGCAAGCGAAGTAGGGTAGCGTCCGGAAGAGTCCGGTTGTGCCGAGACACCCGCTAATGGGCCAAGGCCGTAGCCGAACAGACTCACGATCTCGCCACCCACGGCAGGCACGGTGTACGATGCGCTGTTCACAGGACACTGAAAGTTCATCGCCGGAATTGAAGTCAGATCCAAAGATACGGCGCCGCTGGTGGAATCAATCAACAGATGGCCGGGAGCGGTCACAAAAATTGTCCCAGTGCGGCGCAGGTAGGAAGCGTAAAGTACGGTTCCGTTCGATGCGGATTCAATCAGAAAGCTTCCGACGGAGGGCGAGCACGGCATGCTGAGTTGGGCACTCGGCGTAGGCTGAAAACCAGTTGGCGAGAATGTGCCGGAGATCTGGTCGATTTCTCCCGAGGCGTACGCATTGTCCTCCGAATCGACGGCGACAAAGCTCGTATTGCCATAGCCGTCGGACGTGCCGAAACGGCTTCCCGCCTCTACCGTTTGTCCGTCGGGGCTGAGCTGAATGAGGAACGCCTCGCCGCTACCTGTAGTCCCCGGGAAATTTGGAGAGGTTGTTCGTCCTCCAACCCAGACGGCGCCTTTCGAATCCACCGCGATCGCGGACCCCCCGCTATTTCCTGACCCGCCCAGATTTGTGAAATATACCAGATGGCTTCCGGAAGCGTCGATTTTGGCAACAAACGCGTCCAGGGAACCCGCGCCGGTCTGCCCTGTCACATACACGGCGTGGGCGGAATCCACGGCAAGAGCAGCGATCGGAGCAGGAAAATAAGTCGAGAAGTTTAACAACTGCCCGGCAGGATTGATTTTGGCGACAAATTGACCGCTCGGAGTGCCGCTGAGCGGCGAATACGTTAGCGGGAAATCAGTCGAAGCGGTGCTGCCAACGACATACACGGAACCCCCGCTATCGACCGCGATGGCGATAGGAACATCGTTGCCCGATCCGCCTAGAAATGTGCCGTAAGCCATCGATCCGTTCGAGTTCAGCTTCACGACAAAAACGTCTCCTCCAGGCTCCACAGCGTCGACGCCGGCACTCGCCGGTGGGCTCACGTACGGGCCGGCGTTCTTGGTCTGAAACGCTCCGCTGGTCACCGGAAAATCCGGCGCTGTCGTGAATCCGGCAATGTAGACGCTGCCAGCTAAATCGGCCGCGATCGCAACTCCTCCGGAGTCTCCATGGCCACCCAGGGTCGTCGTGAAAAGAACCCGTGTTCCCGTGGAATCGAACTGGGTCACAACAGCATCGCCGCAGGGGACGCTCATCGGAGCGCCGGGTATCGGTTCCCAGGAGCCGCACGTAGAACTGATGTTCACGCGGCCGGTCTGCCAGAGGTTCCCCGTCGAATCGAGCGCGGTTGGAAACTGGCCGCAGGCCGTCTTCAAGGCGAAGACGACCAACGCAAAACAACGAAGTCGCCACAATACCTGCATCTCGCCATTCCCTCGGAACATTCCGTGACGAGCACGCGACATTCCGTGACAGCAGCCTCAAATCACGGCATTTCGGGGTCGCTCGATGAGTCGATCCGACACATAAACCGAGTCTATGGAAGGTCAAAAAACCCTTGACAATAACAGCACCGTTATATAACATAATGCTTATATACGAAACGATCAAATGCAAAGCCTCGACGCCACCTTCGCCGCACTCTCCGACCCGACACGCCGGGCGATACTTGCCCGTCTTGCCCTCGGCGAAGCGACAGTGATGGAATTGGCCGAGCCATTCGAAGTTACGCAACCCGCCATCTCCCGGCACCTCAAAGTGCTCGAAGCCGCGGGATTAATTGTCCGGCGAGTCGAGGGTACGAAGCATCCTTGCCGGCTCGCCAATTCCGGTATTGAAGCTATCGATCAATGGCTCGCGATGCTTCGCAAAGCGATCGAGAAAAACTACGACCGGCTGGACCAGGTGCTGGCAGACATGAACCCAAACAAAGGAAAGGAAACCCGATGAGCAAATTGACGCTGAAAACCGAAGGCGACACACATATTGTCATAACCAGGCGCTTCGCCGCGCCGCCGGAAGCGGTGTACCGCGCGCACACCGAACCGGAATTGATCCAGAAGTGGATGCTCGGGCCCGAGGGATGGACCATGCCTGTTTGCATCAGCGAAGCCCGGCCCAATGGGAAGATGCGCTACGAGTGGACCAACGCCAAGGGAGGCGGGTTCTATCTGACGGGCGAGTATCTGGAGCTTGAGCCTTGCAGCAGGATCGTTCATGTGGAGCGCATGCATTTGCCCGATCCGACACCGGACAACCGCGTCGAAACGCGATTCGATCCGGACGGTGACGGCACATTGATGACGATGCGAATGACCCTCCCCGACGCCGCAACGCGTGCCCAGATGCTCAAGACGGGCATGGAGCAAGGAATGGAAGCCAGCTACGTCCGTCTGGAAAATATTCTCTAGAGGCCTGTCATGCCATCGACAAAATCGAGCCCTAAGCTGCCCGATGTGCAAGCGCGAACCTACCTCGCCGCGCTTCCACGCGAAACACGCGACCACCTCGAAATGATCCGCGGCGCGATCCAAGGGGCCGCCCCAGGCGCAGTCGAGAGTTTCGGATACGGAATGCCCGCCTTCAAACTCGACGGAAAACCTTTCGTGTGGTACGCGGCCTGGAAAAACCACAGCAGCTTTTACCCCATCAGCAAAGCAACCACGCGCGCTCTCGCGTCCGAACTCGACGGATACGAAATCTCAGGGAAGGGAACCATCCGATTTCGACAAGACCAGCCGCTGCCAACCGCTCTCGTGAAGCGCCTCGTCAAGGCGCGTATCGCGGAGTTAAAGGACAAGCTCATGTCGAGAAAAATTAACACCCGTGATGTATGATGGCCACTGAGTCCAACAAAAATGAACGAACCCGAGCAGCGGCGCGCGTCGCTCATCGAGTTTATCGAAGCAGCCCGTTCGCATGGTGCTTCCGATGATTTGCTGGTCGATCTGCTCGATCGCAGAGGCTGGCCGCGCAAGGAAATATACGCAGCGTTCGGCAGTCTTTATGAGCGGTTAACGGGATTGGCGATACCGGGGCGCGTTGGCCGCTCGGCCGAGTCCGCTCGCGATGCTTTTCTCTATCTGCTGTCGTTCGGGACGCTCGCCACTTGGACCCTTGGTTTAGGTTCGCTCTTTTTCGCGATCATTGACATACACTTCCCCGATCCCATCGTGCCGGCGCCGTTAGAAATCCGTGATTGGCAAATCTCAGCCGCGATGGCAAGCGTGATCGTCGCTTATCCGCTATACCTGATCGCGATGCAGTTTCTACTACGAGGAGTTCGCGCGCAGCCGGAAAAGCTGGAATCCGGCGTTCGAAAGTGGCTGACTTACCTTGCGCTTCTCATCGCCTCGGCGACCGTCATCAGCGATCTCGTCGTATTTCTATCCGGCTTCCTGCGCGGTGAGCTGACCACGCCTTTCGTCTTGAAAGTGGTGACCGTGCTTCTCATTGCTGGCGGCGTATTCTGTTACTACCTTCTCTGGCTCGAAAAGCCACTGGAGCGGCGAAGTGAATAGGCATCGAGTTTTTGGATTAGCCGCGAGCGTGGTCGTCGTGATCGCGCTGGCGATGGGTTTCGCGAACCTTGGGGGACGCAAAAGGCAGCGCGACATTCGCACCGACGAGCAGCGATCCCAGGATTTGAATCGCATCGCCTCCACGGTCGATTTGTGGTACGCACGTGACAAGAAGCTTCCACCGGACCTCAACGCACTTTCTCGATATCAGCCAGGATTGCGCGTACGGGATCCGATAACTAATGCCGCGTACGAATACAAGCCTGCCGGCGACACGCAATATGACCTATGCGCCACATTCGCCACCGACATCAGCTCCGCCGAGTCTCTCGGCCAGTATCCGGTCTCTCGATTCAGTACGCATCCCGCGGGACGGCAGTGTTTCAAACTGGACGCAATACGCACTCTCGCGTACCCGTAGCTTATCGGCCGGCGGTGGGACAAGCTGTCGCTAGTGCGACAACTTGGCCCCCGGCACTTATCTTGTCCGAAACGGGGGCGCATCTATTACTTACGATCTAGTCCGATAGGACTTCCGATCTGCCCGAACAGCAAAACGATCCGGCCACGACGAGTAGCCTAAGAGATCCACGTACGATGGCCAACATATCGATAGGACCAGCCACATACAAGTTTCACGACAACTTGTCCAGGGCTTGATAACCGTAACGCCCTTGTTTGCAATGACTTGTGATTGGACGATGTTTTGCAATTAGAGACCTCGGAATGTCTAAGTACAATCACATCGCGATTCTGACAGCTTTACTGGGAGCGGCAAGTCTTTGCTACGGGCAACGTCACCCGAAGCTCTCCGCGGATCTTGAGAACAAAGATCCGGAAGCTACTGTCAAGGTAATTATCCAGTATAAGCAGTTGCCGCAGCAGTCGAAAATTGACGCCGTGATCCGCAAAGGCGGGCTGCACCGTGGAACGCTCGGCCTGGTGAATGGAGCCGTCTTCTCCGTGGCGGCGAAAGCTCTCCCGGATCTGGCGAACGATCCCGACGTGGTCTTTATCAGCCCGGATCATCCGCTGAGTTCTCTGTCTTCATCAGTGTTGACGACAGGAGAGGGATCGCCGGCGACTGGTGGCGGTTCCCCTGGGATGTCTACAATGGCATCGGCTAGTAGCTCCACCGCCTCTCCGATTACGTTCGACTATTTCCGTGAAACAGTCTACTCGGAAAACGCGAACAGCGCCGGCTGGGATGGCACTGGCATTGGCGTGGCCGTCATCGATAGCGGTATCACGGTGAATGAGGACTTCGCGAAATCACTAGCCTATTCGCAGAGCTTTGTGCAAGGCGATTCCACGACAGCGGACGCTTTCGGTCATGGCACGCACGTGGCGGGGATCATCGTTGGATCGGGCCATAACTCAGCTTCAAGGTCGAAGTATCAGTTCGGAGGCGCCGCTCCGGGGGTTTCTCTCATCAATTTGCGGGTGTTAGACGCCAATGGCAACGGTACCGATAGCGGTGTGATCGCGGCCATTGAACGCGCCATCGCTCTCAAAAGCACATACAACATTCGTGTGATCAACTTATCCTTGGGTCGTCCGGTGACTCAGAGTTATGTCAACGATCCACTGTGCCAGGCCGTGGAAGCAGCCTGGAATGCAGGAATCACGGTAGTGGTCGCCGCCGGCAACGAAGGGCGGAACAACAGCGCCGGCAACCAGGGCTATGGAACCATTCTGGTTCCGGGCGCCGACCCGTACGTGATTACAGTGGGCGTCATGAAGTCCATGGGCACTACCTCGCGCAACGACGATCTGATCGCCAGCTACAGTTCCAAAGGACCCACTCTGATCGATCACGTGGTGAAACCCGACTTGGTGGCTCCAGGCAACCTGGTCATCTCAATCGAAACGCCAGGCTCGACACTGGCGGCCGGTTATCCGGCGAACGACGTTCCGACGTATGTCTATTCAAACTCCGGCAGCACCAACAAGGCTCACAAGTATTTCGTCCTGAGCGGAACCAGCATGGCGACTCCCGTGGTCAGCGCGGCGGCGGCTTCCCTGCTTCAAAAGTACGCATCGCTTACACCCGATCAGGTGAAGGCGCGGCTGATGAAGACCGCTACGAAGACTTTCCCGATTTCAAGTTCCGTCACCGACCCAACCACGGGGATTACCTATACCAGCTACTACGACATCTTCACAGTTGGCGCTGGCTATCTGGACACCATCGCCGCATTGTCCAATAACGATCTCGCTGGCGGCAGCGCCATGTCTCCGATAGCCACTTACAACGCTACTACGAACACCGCGACCCTTTCGCTTTCAGCCGCGAACGTGATTTGGGGCACGAATGTGATCTGGGGAACCAATGTCATCTGGGGCACCAGCGTGCTTCTCAGCGGTAGCAACGTTATTTGGGGAACCAACGTGATTTGGGGTACCTGCTCTGTCTCGGGCATGAACGTGATTTGGGGCACGACGGCCGCTTCGGCCGAGGGCGTGGTTTGGGGTAGCAGTACACCGGTGGCACAGTAACAACGGCGCGGTAGATAAGACACAGGAGAATCGTGATGAACACTCAAAAAGCATCTGCTCTTGCTGTATCCGTGAATCGGTTAGTTATCTTCAGCATCGCAACGGTACTGTTCGCTGCGTCCGCGATGGCGGGAAGTAACAATCCTAAACTGGCTCCGGATTTGAACACTGCGTCGTCCGGCAGCGCGGACGTCATCGTCACTTACACGCAGACTCCAACAGCGGCCGATACGGACCAGATCACGAAGCACGGCGGGAATTGGAAAACGAAATTCGACAACGTGAACGCGATCTCCGCAAATGTTCCAGGAACTTCACTAGCAACGATCGCGGCTCTGGCTAACGTGACCTATATTGCGCCTGACCGGCCAGTGAAATCGACGCTCGACTATACCACCGCCGCTGTGAACGCGAACGTGGCCTACCAAAGCGGTTTTACGGGAGCAGGCATCGGCATCGCCATCATCGATAGTGGCGTGAACCAACACCCGGACCTCAAAAACGCAAGCGGCAAATCGCGAATTGTATACAGCGAGAGCTTTGTGTCCGGTGACAGTCTGACGATAGACGTCTACGGGCATGGCACGCACGTCGCCGGAATCGCTGCCGGTGATGGGGCGAGTTCTACCGGCTCACAGTACTCACATACGTTCCGAGGATTAGCTCCTGGGGCCAATATCATCAATTTGAGAGTGCTGAACGGCACTGGCGTGGGCACCGATAGCGCGGTGATTGCGGCAATTAATCGCGCGATTCAACTGAAGAGCACTTACAACATCCGCGTCATCAACCTGTCGCTCGGCCGAGCTGTTTTCGAGAGCTTCACGCTCGATCCTCTGTGTCAGGCGGTGGAAGCGGCCTGGAAGAACGGCATTGTCGTGGTGGTAGCCGCCGGCAACGATGGCCGCAATAACACGTTCGGAAACAATGGCTACGGCACCATCAACGCCCCTGGCAACGATCCTTACGCGATCACTGTCGGAGCCATGAAGACAGAAGAAACGTATCCAACTGCTGATGACACCATTGCCAGTTATAGTTCGAAAGGCCCGACGCTTTTCGATCACGTGGTAAAACCCGACCTGGTCGCTCCAGGGAATCGAGTAATTTCAGACATGACTATCGCAAGCTACCTATCGGTCACGTACACGGCAAATCAAGTCCAGAAATCTTACTACGACTCAGCTCCGACCTCGAGTCTGGCGGCAGCGCTTGGTATCACCAAATCACTAACGTATTTCCAGATGAGCGGTACCAGTATGGCGACTCCCGTGGTGAGTGGCGCAGCCGCGCTCATGGTGGCTAAAAGCAGTTCTTTGACGCCCGATCAGGTCAAGGCCCGGATGATGAAGACCGCGAATAAGGTCTTCCCGGCTTCGAGTGTCGCGATCGATCCGGGCACAGGCATCAGCTACACCAGTCAATACGATATTTTCACGATCGGCGCAGGCTACCTGAACGTCGGAGCCGCACTGAACGACAACGACTCGCCGACAGGCGTGGCTATCTCACCCGCGGTTTCTTTTAACGCCGCGACCGAGACTACGACGCTGGTTTCTAATTACGCCGGTCTCTCGGCGATTTGGGGAACTTCCGCCATCTGGGGTACGAACGCGATTTGGGGAACGTCGGCCATTTGGGGCACCAACGCGATTTGGGGCACCAACGTTTTCGTCAACGGTACCAACGCAATATGGGGAACGTCGGCGATCTGGGGCACGAACACAACACAGGCTTTCAACGCCATTTGGGGAACGTCGGCGATCTGGGGTACGGGAGAGTCCAGTTCGGAAGTGATCACAATCAACGGCGAGAAGTAGTAAAGGTTGGGCTAACGTCAGCTAGAAGACAGCTTGGCGGCGGAAGCCCAACCTAATGAAAAGGATACAGTCGCCCGATAAGAGTAGTGAAGACGTCGGAGCTTAGGAAAAGCGTGGAGAAGATCTCGTGAAGGCCTCGAAGGGTCTGGCTCGTGTGTCCATGGGTCTGTTCATATTCCTAGGGCTCCTGGGTGCGATTCAGTCTCTGATAACGCCCGACGAAGGGCTTACGCCTCGCTTTATTTGCTATCTACTGCTGGCGCTGCTCTCGTCGGGCCTGAAAGTTTCGCTTCCAGGCGTAACCGGTACGTTATCTGTCAGTTTCCTTTTCATACTTGCAGGAATGGTAGAGCTCGGCGCCCTTGAGACGATGGTGCTGGGCATTGGATCCGCTCTGGTTCAAATCTTCTGGCACGCCAGGAAACGGCCGCCGCTTTATCAGGTCCTTTTCAATCTCGCGGCGATCGCGATCGCGGTGCGAGTTGGAGAGGTGGCTTTGCACTCCCGCCTCGCCGACGCTCTGGGCGGTAGTCTTCCCGTAAGGCTCCTGCTGGCGACTGGGGCCTACTTCATTGCGAACACGCTCCCGATTGCCTGCGCGATTTCGATCACGGAAAAGGGAAATCTCTTCCGTGTCTGGCGCGAATGCTATTTCTGGTCATTCCCTTATTACCTGCTGGGAGCAACCCTCGTCTGCGTTCTCCGCTGGGTGAATCAGAACCTGGGCTGGGAGTTTTCACTTCTCGCAATGCCGGTCGCCTGGGTGGTGTATCGTTCTTACCGTCTTTACATCGGGCGCTTGGAGACGGAGAAGAATCGTGTGGAACAAGAGAAGTCGCATGTCGAAGAGATGAACGCTCTTCACATACGCACCATCGAAACGCTGGCCCTGGCGATCGAAGCGAAGGACCAGACCACTCACGAGCATCTCCGCCGCGTGCAGCACTACGCTATCGAGATCGGCAAAGAGATGCATCTCAGCGAGGTGGAACTGAATGGCTTGCGCGCGGCTTCCTTGCTGCACGACATCGGAAAGCTGGCCGTGCCGGAGCATATCATCACGAAGCCCGGCAAGCTGACGCCGCAGGAATTCGAGAAGATGAAAATCCATCCCATCGTGGGGGCCGAGATTCTGGAGCAGGTCCATTTCCCTTATCCAGTCGCACCTATCGTTAAGGCTCACCACGAAAGATGGGACGGCAACGGCTATCCGCTCGGTCTGGCGGGAGAGGAGATCCCGTTGGGGGCTCGCATCCTGGCCGCGGTGGATTGTCTGGATGCCCTCGCCTCCGACCGCCAATACCGGCGCGCGTTGCCGCTGGACGAGGCCATGGCCGTTGTTTATAGCGAATCAGGCAAAAGTTACGATCCGCAGGTCGTCGAAATACTGAAGAGGCGTTATCGCGAACTCGAGGAGCACGCTGCGCGGATGGATAAAAAGCCTCCGGCGAAGCTCTCGTTGGACGCACGAATCGAACGCGGTGATGCTCCCGCTGCGGGATTCGAATCCGCGGCATCGGGAGAACAACATGGCGATTTCCGCTCCCAGATTGCCGCCGCGGGCAGGGAAGCGCAATACACCCTGGAACTGATATCCGAGCTGGGAAGTTCGCTAGGCATGGCCGAAATGCTCTCGGTCTTGAACTCGCGGCTGACACAACTGGTTCCATGCGACTCCATAGCGGTGTATGAGTGCCAAGACGAGCTCCTGATACCCATTTACGTTGACGGCCGGGACCGCATGTTGTTCTCGTCACTCCAGATTCCGTTGGGAGAAGGATTGTCGGGTTGGGTGGCGAAGCATAACAAGCCGATTCTCAATGGGAATCCTTCCGTTGAGCCCGGTTATCTCGCCGACCCCACGAAATTCAGCCTGCTACGATCTGCTCTGTCGGTTCCTCTCGGGGGTCTCGAAGGCATCGTCGGCGTGCTCACCCTTTATCGCGCGGAAGCGGATGCTTTCGCACCGGATCATCTCCGCATTCTCTCTGGAATGAGCTCAAAAATCGGCGTTTCGTTTGAGAATGCACTGAAGTATCGTGCGATGGAAGCGTCCGCTACAACCGATTATTTGACTGGTCTGAATAACACGCGAGCATTGTTCGAACGCTTGAATCATGAGCTTTCACGATGTGAACGGCAAAGAACGCCGCTTACAGTGATGGTCTGCGACCTCGATCGATTCAAAGACGTCAATGACCGTTTCGGCCACAACGCCGGAAACAAAGTGTTAAAGGCGTTTGCGGAGGGCTTGACTAAAATTCGCAGGGACTACGACGTAATCGCGCGCTTCGGTGGAGATGAATTTGTCCTGGTGCTCCCCGATATGAAGGCCGATGCCGCGAACGATCAAATTCTGGCTTTGGCCGCGCTCGCTTCCGAAGTCGGCCGCATGGTTTGCGGAGAGAACCTCCTTTCCGCAAGCGTTGGTGTGGCGTCATGGCCCGACGATGGTCTGACAGCCGATGAGCTTCTGGCAGAGGCCGACCGGCGCATGTACGCCTGCAAGAATCGCCGCAAGCATAAGCGATCGAGCGCCCGTGTGTTGGAAGAACGTTCTCTGGTGGTTCAGTAAAGCGATCCCGCGAATCCCTATGCATTGCCGCCCAGACGGCCTGCTAGAAAAAACAGCTATTCTTCCTAACCGAGCCTGAATTCGTTCGTTCTATAATCAGACAGTCTATGGGAACGGATAAATCGAAGGCCGATCTTTTGCCCGGCACGCTGGACATGATGGTGCTCAAAATACTGACTCGGGGCCATCTGCACGGCTATGCCATCGCTCAATTAATCCAGCAACTGTCCGACGATCTGTTGCGGGTGGAAGAAGGATCTCTCTACCCTGCTCTCCAGCGGCTGGAGCTGAATGGCTGGATCGAAGGGGAGTGGGGTTTGTCAGCCAATAATCGCCGCGCCCGCTTCTACAAACTTACACCGGACGGCCGGAAACATCTCAATGCGGAGGCTGCCCGCTACCAACAGATGACCGGCGCGGTTGCGCGGGTTATGGGGTTCGCTTAATTATGAGACTCGGCACGATTTGGAAGCGCTTTCGGCTGCGTCTGCGGTATTGGGCGCGACACAGCGAGCGGCAGCGATTGCTGTGGGAGGAAATGAATTTCCATGTCGAATCGATGACGCAGGACCTCGTCGAGAGAGGTATGTCAGAGCAGGATGCGCGTGCGGCGGCGCACAGAAAGTTTGGCAATATGACACAAAACTCTGAAGAAGCTCGCTCCGTATGGATCGTCCGTTCGATCGGCGATCTGGCACAGGATCTGCGTCAGGCCTTTCGCGGGATGCGGCGCGATGCCGGCTTCACCACGTTTGTGATTCTCATCGCCGGCCTCGGCATCGGCGCCAGTGCAACGATCTTCAGCGTGGTGAACGCCCTGGTGCTGCGTCCATTGCCGTTCCAGGATCCGGATCGTCTGGTATGGATCGCGAACCAGGAATGGAGTACCCAGGTGGGCATTTTTCTGGATTTGCGGGAACGGAACAAATCGTTCTCCGATCTGGCTGGGGTTCGGCGACGTATGGTGTTGGCGACAGCGAACTAACTGGAACGGGCGAACCGGAGCGCCTGACGCGCGTTCCCGTTACCCAGAACTTCTTCACGTTGCTGGGTGTGCAACCGGCGATCGGAAGATCGTTCACTGTCGAGGAGTGCCAGGGGCGAATCGGCACTCCACCGGCTGCGCTGTTGACTCACGGCTTTTGGCAGAGGCGGTTTGCTTCCGACCCAGCCGTGGTGGGACGGAAGCTGATGCTGAACAACAATCCGGTAATGGTGGTGGGTGTGATGCCTGCGTCGTTCGATTTCGCGAGCGTTTTTGCGCCCGGCACTCCGGTGGATCTGTTCATTCCATGGCCCCTGACCGGCGAAACGAACAGCTTCGGAAATACGATGAAGGTGATCGGGAGACTACGGCCCGGAGCCACGGTGCAGAGAGCTCAGGCTGAGTTCACGCTGCTGGCAAAACAGATCTGGATCCGGCATCCGGAATGGAACGGGATTCAGCCCCGGCTGAGCACTCTGAACCAGCACGTGAGCGGACGAGTGAGTCCGGCCCTGATGGTGCTGGCCTGTGCGGTCGGAGTCGTCATGTTGATCGTGTGCGCGAACCTTTCTAATCTCCAATTGGCGAGATTAGGCACGCGGCGAAAGGAAATGGCGGTGCGGGCCGCGTTAGGCGCCGGACGTCTTCGGTTAGTGCGGCAAATGCTGACAGAGAGCGTCGCGCTCTCCTGCTGCGGAGCGGCGCTTGGCCTGCTTTTCGCGGTGGCGGGCACGCGCGCGATCGCGCATCTCGACGCATTCAATATTCCTCTGCTGGCGAGCGTGAGGCTGGACGGAGTCGCGCTTGGTTTCACGCTGCTCGCGGCGGTTCTAACCGGCGTACTCTTTGGTTTGTTGCCGGCCCTGCAAGTCCCATCGTTCGCGGTCGGGGAAGTGTTGAAAGATGGTAGCCGCGGGTCGAGCGGCGGTCAGAGGCAGTGGGTCCGCAACGGGCTGGTGATTTCCGAGATCGCGTTTGCCTGCACCTTACTGGTTGGCGCGGGACTGCTGATGCGGAGTTTTCTCCGCGTCCTGGATGTGAATCCGGGATTTCGACCCGAAGGCGTGGCTGCCCTCAGGATAGATCCGAGTTTTCGATTTAAGAATGCGGAACAGCAGAACGCCTATATCGATGAGGTGCTGCGGCGGACACGCTCGCTCCCAGGCATGCTGGCAGCCGGTCTGACTGATGCTTTGCCGCTGCGTGACGACCGCGCCTGGCAGGTCTCCGGCAAGGGACAGGTTTACCCGAAGGACCGGCATCCCGAGTCCTACGTCCGGGTAGTGAGCGATGGTTACTTCGAGTCGGTCGGGATCCGTTTGCTGGCCGGACGAGGATTCACCGAGAGCGATCGCGCATCAAGCGAACCGGTGGTGGTACGCTGAACTCCACCGCATCGCCCGCCGGAATCTCGCAGGCGAACGCGATGGTCACCTGCTCCAACCCTCCGCGCTGGTGAACGAAGCGTTTGTGAGGTTCATCGGCGATGCTTCTATCGAATGGGCCTACCGCGCACACTTCTTTGCCTTTTCGGCGCGTCTCATGCGGCGCATTCTGATCGACTTTGCGCGCGCGCAAGATACGGGCAAGCGCGGAAACCGAAGCCCTCACGTTGACCACTCCGGTATTCACAGCCTTGGCGGCGAGCAAGCAGCACCCGTAGATTTTATCGATCTTGACCGTGCGCTCGACAAGCTTGCCACGCTCGCCCCGCGACAGTCGTAGGTAGTGGAATTGTGTTATTTCGGGGGACTCGAAAACGCCGAGATCGTCGCAGTCCTTGAAATCTCGGAACCGACCGTTATTCGTGCATGGCGCGTGGCCCGCGCCTGACTATTCGATAGACTACAACCGCCAACATCCAGTTGATGACTGGCGTTTCCGCAATCGTGGTGTATTCGTTCCCGCGCAAGCGCGCGGCGTTGCGTCCATGGTACTAAGCTAGGCCTCGCAGTACGCATATCAATTCCAGGTGATCGTCGAAGCGGTTGTTTCTCGCCTTATCTCCTGAGAGACGAAAGCAGCCGCGGTCAAGCGTTGGGAAATGAGCGAATGTTGAACGTGCATCGGTGGATTTCCCGGTACTCACATGTCTGGCTAACTTCAGGTAGCACCGCGTATACTTGCAGGCATCGCTCTAGGCCGCCGGCCGCAGTTCTCGCCTTCTCCTTTCGGTTGGTTGGGATAAGGACAAACCAGGAGACTAAAACATGAGCTTGTCAACCAGAGCTGTTCTCTTTGCGGTATCGACGCTCATACTAGCCGTCGGGGCAATTGCACAAGATGTGGTCACGACGACCGCGGATAGCGGCGCGGGCAGCCTGCGCGCCGTCATCGCCGCGGCGAATCCCGGCGACACGGTCACGTTCAGCATCCCCACCACCGATCCGGGCTACAACTCGGGCACTGGTGTGTACACAATCACTCTGAGCTCCGGCGAGATTGCCATCGCCCAGAATCTGACCATCCAGGGGCTGGGCGCGAACCTGCTGACCATTAGCGGCAACAACGCTTCGCGCATCTTCTTCATCAATCCCGGCGCCGCGGGCGTGGCCACGGGGCCGCCTGTCACCCCGCTCACGGTGAGCATCAGCGGCCTGACGCTTATGGCTGGCCTGGCGCAGGGCGGCAACGGCGCGAGCGGTGCGGGCGGAGGCGGTGGCGGAGCCGGCATGGGAGGCGCGATTCTCGTAAACAACGCGCAACTCAGCGTCGATCAGGTCGCCTTTTCCAGTAGCCGGGCGATCGGCGGCAATGGAGGCTCGGGCACCGGTTCAGCACCTGGTGGAGGCGGCGGTGGAGCAGGAGGAAATGCAGACGGGGCCCTTGGAGGATCCGGGGGCAATTTCGGCGGGACGGCCGGCCAGAACCCGTCCGGTGACGGCGGCGGCGGCGATGGCGGCGGCAGCTATTCGAATGGCTTCAGCGGCGCCTTCGGCGGGGGTGGCGGCGGATCTGGTCCGGGCACTCCCATCAGCGGCGGCTTGGGGGGCTTTGGGGGTGGCGGCGGGGGCACCTCACTCTCTACTCTCGGTCCTGGTGCCACAGGCGGAGCTTTTGGAGGCCATGGCGGCGGCACGATCGAATTCCCAGCTACGAGCGGTGGCGGAGGCGGCGGGGCGGCTCTCGGAGCCGCGATTTTCATTCGCGCTGGTTCCCTGACCATCACCGGCAGCTCGTTCAATGGCAACTCGACCACCCCCGGCTCCGGCGGCGGAACAAATGCACAAACCGGCCAGGGAAAGGCTGGAGCCATCTTCGTCAACACGGGCGCAACGGCGTCCGTGGATTCAGCCACCACCTTCAGCAGCAACACCGCCATCAACCAGGGCTGCGAGATCACCGACAACAACGATGTTTACGGCGTCGTAAACGGGTATTCGTCGTTCACCGATACCGCCGCCGCCATCAGTTTCCTGAATCAGCCAGGCGTGCTCATCGAAACGGGCACCCTGACTCCGGCCATCCAGGTGATGGTGACGGACATGTGCAACAATCCCATCGCTGGCATCAATGTCACGCTGTCTCTTTCCTCCGGTCCAAACGGCGCGACTCTTGCACCCATCACTGTAGCTTCCGGCGCGAACGGCATCGCGACATTTAGCGGAGTCTCGCTGACCGTTGCGGGCTCGGGGTATGTTCTGCAGGCCAGTGCGCCCGGCGCGGCGTCCATTACAACGAATACCTTCCAGGCCTACACACCGGCCACGGCGTGCCTGACAGCTCCGGCGAATCTCACGGCATGGTGGAGAGCGGAGGGCAACGCGGCCGATGTGACCGGCGCATACAACGGAACCATCGGAGGCGACGTCAGCTTCGCAGCAGGCGAAGCCGGGCAGGCCTTCTCATTCGACGGCAGTAGCACCCCTTATGTCGCGCTGCCTAGCGCGGCTTTCCCCTTCCCGAACTCGACGCCATTCAGCTTCGAGACCTGGATTGAGACAACGGCGCACAGCACCGCCGTTATCCTCGGCCAGCAGGATGCACCCGCATATCAGACGCCCAGCGAATCCGGCTTTGGTCTTTATATGAACGCCGCCGGCCGTGTGTTTGCAAACATGTTCAGGATCGGGAGCGTAATCAGTCCGACAGCGTTCAACGACGGCAATTTCCACCACGTTGCCGTCACTTACGATGGGACAACCGAGACCCTTTATGTGGACGGCCTGAAGATGGGAAGCGAGACCGGCACGGAAACAGGCTACGGCTCGTCCGCTTACCAGTACCAGCTTGGAACCGGGTATCTTGCTTCCAGTTGGTATACGTTCAATGGCCTGATTGACGAGGCGACTCTGTATGCGCGCGCATTGGCTCCGAACGAAGTGGTCAACCTTTTCGCCGCGGGCGCCTACGGCAAGTGCGATCCGGCCGCGTCGTTCAGTACCACTAGCCTGAGCTTCAGTACCACCGCCGTTCATCAGACAGCCACGTTGTCAGCGCAAGTCTCCAATCCCGGGAATTCTCCGCTGGTCTTCTCCGCCATAACGGTCGATCCCGGAGATGAAAACTTCACCGTTCTCACCGGCAACGCGGGCGACTGCTCAACTAGCACCCCACTCGCCCCCTCGGCCACTTGCAACGTACGCGTCCAGTTCTCGCCGCAGTCCGGCGGCCCGCTCACCGGCCAGGTCACTATCGGCAGCAATTCCTTGTATAACGGAGGCAGCCAGGCCATCCAGCTTTCCGGTTCCGGGGTGGTAGTTGCCGCGCCCGGAATTAGTGTGGCGTTCGGCGCTACACCGAGCATCCCTCTCAACGGGACCACCTCGCTCACGTTCACGATCGACAATCCCGCCAACAACGTGACTCTCGAGGGGCTGTCCTTCAGCGCGACTTTGACCAGCGGTCTGGCCGGTACCGGCAGCGTGACCAACAACGGCTGCGGCGGCACGGCATCTCTGGCGAATTCAGGATCTACGGTGCAGCTAAGCGGCGGCTCAGTGCCAACGAATACGTCGTGCACGATCGTCGTCACCGTGCAAGGAACGTCGGCTGGGCTCCAGAGTGCCAGCGCTCAAATCAGCTCCACTAACGGCGGGACGGGCAACACCGCAACGGCGACCTTGACTGTGAATGGCGGCGATCTGTCGATCACCAAATCGCACATGGGTAACTTCACACAAGGCGACACCGGCGATACCTACACGATCACAGTGAAGAACGTGGGAAGCGGGCCGACGGACGGAAGCACCGTAACCGTCACCGATACTGTGCCCGCGGGTCTGACGCCGACAGGTCCTACGGGGATGGTCAACGGATGGTACTGCGGAATTGCGCTGCAGATCGTGACGTGTACGCGCATGGAAATACTGCTGTCAAACTCCAGCTATCCGCCGCTTCCCGTGACAGTGAACGTCGCTAGCAATGCCCTGTCTTCTCTGACAAACACGGCCACGGTGGCAGGCGGGGGCGACATCAATCCGAACAACAACATGGCTTCGGACCCGACCACGATTATCCAGGTTGTGAACGTTACGGTGGCGAGCAACTTCAGCGGACCCACCGTGACAGTGGACAACGGGCCGCCGTTTACCGGATCGCAGATGTTCACTTGGGTGGTGGGAAGTAATCACACCATCGCGACTAGCACTCCGCAGAGCGGCGGCACGGGTATACAGTATGTATGGCTCGGTTGGAGCGACTCCGGCACGATCTCGCACACGATCACGGTTCTGCCGACAGCCACGACTTACACGGCGAATTTCCAGACGCAATACCTGCTGACGACGGCCGTCAATCCCTCGGCGGGTGGGACCATCTCGCCGGGAGCGGAATATGTCAATCCCGGAACACAGGTGGCCGTCTCGGCGACAGCGA
>CAWDKQ010000010.1:0-661830 GCA_963802915.1 Bryobacterales bacterium | reverse complement strand
TCGCGAGGACCTGCTCAAGGCCATGGATCAGCAGGCTCTCGCCGAGCGCGAGCGTTTCCCCGTTCCATTCACGGTGATCGTGAATCCGGTAATCACACTGGAAGGAGATCCGGTGGAGTTCTTCGAAGGCTGTCTCAGTATGGCCGGGTTCAGCGCGATCGTCCCTCGCGCCCACCGTGTCCGCGTCGACTGCCTCGACCGGAAGGGCGAACCGCAAGTGATCGAAGCCTCCGGCTGGCACGCCCGAATCCTGCAGCATGAGATCGATCATCTGCACGGAACGGTCTACATCGACCGCATGCTTTCGCGTTCCCTGATGACGGTCGACAATCTCAGCCGATTTTGGAAAAACAAATCGATCGAAGAAGTCCGCCGAATCCTCGACACCGCCGTTTCGGCACCCTGAGTGTGCGGTCACGGGCCTGCCTGATCATTACAGGCCTGTGGCGATGTCGTTACAAGAACTCCGCGATGGAACAGACGCCCGGCATTCTGTTGTAAACTGAGGTTTAGTGGGGGTGCGTCTTCAGCAGTAGTAGGCTAGCGAAACCTCTTAGAGTTGTCATCCCGTCGCCGGTACTTGAAGTTGCGTCCCACCTTTTTGCGTTAATTTTCCCCGATCGATGCCGTATCTGCTCCGCCCCGCTGACTGAAATCAGCCGGATTCCGGTCTGCTCCGCGTGCCTGGCCAAGCCCACCCGCGATCGAAGCGGAATTCTGCTGCGCCGCATGTAGGACGCCGTTTGTTAATCGCTTCCCGCTCGATGAGCAGGGTCTCTGCGGTTTATGCCGGCGCGGCCTGACGTCCTTCGACGCCGCGTATTCCTTCGGCTCGTACGAAGACGAACTGCGGAAGCTGATCCATCTTTTCAAATACGGCCGGATCGAGACCTTGGCGGAACCGCTGGGACAGTTTCTGCTAAAGGCGTTGCCGCGCGAGCTTGATTTCGACGCCGTTGTCCCGATGCCGCTGCATTGGACGAAGCACTGGCGGCGCGGCTTCAATCAATCGGAGTTGCTCGCCAGAGTGGTAAGCCGCCGTTGGAACGTGCCCGTGAAACGGCTCGTCCGGCGGACACGCGCGACCCCGGTTCAGGCCGGTCTGACGAGCTCTAAACGTCGGCTAAACGTTTTGGGAGCGTTTCGAGCCAGTAACGTCGCAGGGCTCAAGGTCCTGCTGGTGGACGACGTTTTGACCACGGGAGCCACCGCTGGAGCCTGCGCGGCTGCCTTGAAGCGCGCGGGAGCCGCTCGTGTCACGCTGCTCACTCTGGCGCGAGCAGACCGGCGTTTTGCCGTCCCCGCGCTACGCGATACAGTTTCTGTTCCGGAATCGACAGTTTTCGGGAGCCTTAATGATGCCAAGTCTGGATCGATTGCATAAGCCCGTCCTCGTTCTGAACGCCAGCTACGAGCCGATCAACGTGTGCGCGGCGCGGCGCGCGTTGGTGCTGGTTCTCAAGGGCGTCGCCTCGGCGGAAGAGCTGTCGCATAGCATGGTGCATTCATCGCGCCAAGCGCTTGCAGATGCCGTCCGTGATCCGGCTTGCTCGAATACCGCCGCATCCCGCACCAGACTCGAGCCTTGTCGCGCAAGAACATTCTGATGCGCGACCGCTACACCTGCCAGTACTGCCACAAGTCGCTGCCGTCCGGCGAACTGACACTCGACCACGTGGTTCCTCGCTCGCGCGCGGGCGAAACCACCTGGGAGAACCTGGTGGCGTGCTGCCATCCCTGCAACAACCGCAAGGGCAGCCGCACGCCCGAAGAAGCGGGCATGAAACTGGCGCGCGCCCGCGCCCGTTCAGCCTGCACACCAGCCGGCACCTGATGCGCTTGCTCGCAAGAGCGACTCAGTGGCAGAAGTACTTGTTTTATTGATCAGTTTTCCGGCAGTTCATCGCTTTGCCGATGAACTCCAATACTTTGGGATTTACAAACGGCGTGGTTTGCTGTTGCAAAGGGGCGGGCCAATGTTCGCGGTCCGACCAGGCTTTCTTCAATCCCGCGCCGACTTCCGGATCGCCTCCCGTGAAGCTCTCCACCAGTTTTCGCCAGCGCGCGGCCAGAGCTTGCGCCTTTTCTCCGGCAGGATCTTCGTCGAGCGCCGCTTCGACATCCTGAAACAGCTCGGCCCAAGCTTTCGAAGCCGCTTCCTGTAATTCGGGAGTCCATTGCGAACGGCGATCAGCCAGCTTGGCCTGCGCTGTTTCGCTGTAGTATTGGTTCAAGAATTCCGCACTGTCTTGCATTTCAATCACCTCGATGATTTTTTTCAGTCCCGCAGCGTCAGCCTGCTGGCCGGGGAAAATGGAGCGCTCGGCGTCCTGAATCGCCACAATCGCGCGATCCAGCCATCTGCGTTTCTCTTCGAGCGCCTGCCGCTGCGATCGCAGCACTTCAGGCAACTCGCGAGCATCCCGGTCCAGGATGGACTTGATCTGCTTCAAAGGAATTCCGAGAAACTTCAGAGCGACGATCTGCTCCAAGCGCTCCAGATCGCGGATGCCGTACATCCGGTACCCCGAGCCGGCACGACTGGGGCGCAGCAGGCCCAAGCGATCGTAATGGTGCAAAGCCCGAACCGTGACGCCAGCGAGTTGGGCGAATTCATGCACCCGATAAAGCCTGTTCACTCAAACTCCTTCCAGAAACAGGATGAACTCTTACGTAACGTCAGGGTCAAGAGAAAAATCGCGTTATTGCTGGAGCAGCCGTTCGAAGGCAATCGCCGCGGATTCCCAGGAATGCCGCTCGGCCACATGCTCCCAGGCGGTCTCGGAAATTCGGCTGCGTTCACTCGCGTCGCCGATGAGGCGGAGACAAGAGTCGGCAAACGCCTGAGGAGTATCGGCGATCAGGATGTTCTCGCCCGGCGAGACGTCGAGACCCTCGGCGCCAATCGTTGTCGAAACCACGGCCGTGCGCGCCGCCATGGCTTCGTAGATTTTGAGACGGGTTCCTCCGCCGATGCGTAGGGGCACAATCGCGGCCTTCGCGCCCCAGAGCCACGGCCGCACGTCGTCCACCGTTCCCGTGATTCGGATTCGCGAATCGCGTTGCGCCAGGTCCGCGATTTCCTTGGTCGGCTTGCGGCCGGCGATTGTGAGCGAGCATGTGGAGCGCGTTTTCCGGATCAGCGGCAGGACGTCGTTCACGAACCAGAGCACGCCGTCGATATTGGGCATCCAATCCATGGAACCGACGAATACCAGATCGGCGTTCTTCTCAACCCCTGAAGGTGGAGTGTAAAACGGCACGTCCACGCCCGTTGGAACCGCGCCTACGCGCTTCACTCCGTATCTTTCGCGCATGGTGCAGGCGTCCGCTTCTGAAACCGCGATGACGTTCTTCACGCCCTGGCACACGCTCCGCTCGTAGGCTGCCATGCGATCCGCCTGGAGTTTGAAATAGGTGCGATGCAAAGGCGATGGGGCATTCTCGGCATGGCGCTGCCAGATCACCGCCTCGACATTATGCTGGAACAGCGTCACGCCCGAGAGGTCACTGAAGTGGGGCGCGGAATTCAGGAAATCGCACACCACATAATCGAAGGAACCTTCGCGCCGCAGGCGATCCACTTGCGTGCGCATCTCGGCTGAACAGTAGCGGAAAACGGGCACCGGCAAGGGGGTGAACAGACCGCGCACTAGCTGCAGCGCGAAAGCCGGCGAGGTCTTCTCAGGTGGAGCGTGACGAACCGGATAGGAATAGGATGAGTACTCGTTCGCCCGCGCCGGACCCTCGGGATTCTTGGGATTCCATAAACCGGCATAGTGCACTTCGTGGCGGTTGTGCAGGCGTTTCAGCGTTTGGAGAGTGCGGATCTGTCCGCCGCGCGTGGTGGGATGCAAAAAATCGCCGTAGACCCAGAGCAATTTCAGATGGACCAGGCCTCCTGGCCTGTCCAGTCAATCGTAACAGCCGCGATCCGAATCACTCCTGGTCGTCGGGAGGCTTCGACGGGGAGTAATAATCCTGGGCGGACTCGTCAGCATCCGCATTTTCGCCTGAGAGCGACACAATGTCGTCCAGCTCGGCGTTCTGGGTGATCTTTTTGCGATTCTTCGCGCCGGAGCGAGCGGAATCGCGATAGGGATTATCGGGCGAAGTGGGTTCGATACGAAATTCGTCCAAGGCGAACCTCCCTGGTCCGATTTGTACATGATGTCGAGCCCGAAGTAAAGGCCTTTGTTAATCCTTTTTGGCGACCCCCTTGTCGGCCACTTCGACCAGCGTGATGCGAAACGGGCCCTCGGCATCTTCGAAATCCAGGCGCTCCACCAGGTCGTCGCCGCAGATTCTCATGATGTAGTCCGAGCCCTGGATCACGGTCGGAATGGAAAGCGCCACGCCGATGGGAAGTATGGGTTTGAGGTTACCCGCAATGACATTCGCCAGCTCGCCGAGTCCGTCGCGAGCGTCTTCCGGCGTAATAGGCGAAGGGAGCGACATCAAGTGCGCGGTCCAGGTCCTGGCCTGCTCGGCCGAACACTCGAGAAGCAGCGCGCCCTTCCATGTGCCCGCATAGAACACCGCCGCGGTGAATTCCGTAATCATGCCGTGCAGTTCGCGATTCAGAGGTCTTATTTCAATGCCGATCATGGTCTCGAATACTGTGGCCGCAATCTGTTCGACACTCGGCCGGTAACAGGCGATAGGGAAGATTTCGGTCATTTCTTTGTTCCTTCCGCCGGCGCTTGGTATACGGTGGCGTTACGCATCGTCTTGCGCACGAAATTGTTGTCCAGATTGAACGTGGTTTCACTCGCACCGAGTAAAAGATAACCGCCCGGCACCAGCGTGCCGCGGATTCCGGCAAGAATCTGCCTTCTGGTTTCGGTGTCGAAATAAATCAGGACATTGCGGCACAGCACCAGGTCGAACGGTCCAAGGAAGCGCATGCCCTGCCGAAGATCGAAGGGCGTAAACCGCACCATGCGGCGGATCTCGTCCTTGAGTTGCCAATCGAGACCGGCGCGCTGGAAGTACTTTACCAGCAGGCTCGCGGGAAGACCGCGGTTGATCTCGATCTGAAGATATCGCCCCGTGGCGGCGCGATCGAGAATCTGCGAGGAGAGATCCGTGCCAAGAATCTGGACAGTCCAATCGCGATAGCCCATTTCGAGAAGAGTCATGGCGAGGCTGTAGGGTTCCTGTCCGGAGGAACAGGCCGCCGACCAGATTCGCAGCGTTTTGGTCGCCTGACGCTGCGCGGCAAGCTCCGGAATCAATTCCGTGCGGAGCATCTCGTAAATCGCGGGATCGCGAAAAAAGAGCGTTTCGTGGGTGGTCATCGATTCGACCACCTTGCGGCGCAGCGTCTCCGGCGGGGCGCTTTGCAGCCGCGCGCAGAGTTCGTCGAGAGACGCGAGCCGTTCGCCCTCTACGATCGGCAGCAGCCTCGATTTGAGCAGGTAGAGTTTGTCTTCGCCGAGAGCAATCCCCGATTCCCGAAGAATGTACTGCTTCAGGAAGGCGTAGTTCTCGGTACTGAGACTGTCGCCGGGCGGTCGCTGTACAAGGGGAGATGCCATGTTTTCCTTCTATGCGGATACCAGCCGCGTAATCTCCGGTGCGATTCGATCGAGCGGCAGTACCTGGTCCGCCAAACCCGCTTCGACGATGGCTCCCGGCATACCCCAGACCACACTGCTAGCCTCATCCTGCGCGAGGCCATAAGAGCCCGCGGCTTTGAGCTTCTCCATGCCGCGCAGACCGTCGTGGCCCATCCCTGTGAGGACAATCCCGAGCACTTCGTCCCGATATTCCTCCGCCAGGGAGCGAAACAGAACGTCTACCGACGGACGGCAGGAATTCTCGTGCGGTCCCTGATCGAGTACCACCGCGGAAGATCCACCGCTACGCCGCACTCGCATGTGATAATCGCCCGGAGCGATCAATACGCTCCCTGGCGCGAGACACGCGCCGTCCACCGCTTCTTCGATCTTCAAAGGACTAGCTGCCTGAAGCCGCTCGGCCAGCAGGCGCGTGAACATCGGCGGCATATGCTGGACCAGGACCACGGGAACGCGCAGATCGCCAGGCAGACGCGGAATCAAACGGCCGAGAGCTTGCGGTCCGCCCGTAGAAACTCCAATGGCGATCACACGGTATTTGCCGATTCGCCCGGGATCCTTGCGAACGACCGCGGCAGCAGGTTTTGACGCCGGCATAGCCGTCATGGGAGTCCCAAAGAACTGTTTGATCTTGGGAACCAGTTCGGACCGCAGACTCACCAGCGATAAGTCGAGCGAACCCGCGTTCGATGCTTTGGCCACGTAATCGTCCGCGCCCAGCGCCAGGGCCTCAAAAGTCTTCGAAGCCCCGCGCGTTGTCAGGGTGCTGAACATGATGGTGCGCAGTTTCGGATGGCGCTTGCGGATATGGCGTAGGGTTTCCAAGCCATCCATTTCCGGCATTTCGATATCGAGCGTGACGACATCGGGTTTCAACAGCGGAATCGCGGCCAGCGCGGCGACGCCATGGCGCTCCGCCCCCACCACGTCGATCTCCGAGTCTTCTTCGAGAGCCTGCCGCAAAAGGTGCCGGATGACGACCGAATCGTCGACAATCAAGACGCGGATCTTGCCGCCGGACGCCCGGGTTCCCCGCAGCACGCTGGTGAGGGACGTGCTCATACGAGGATTCCCATCAACCTCAACTTGTCTTCCACGGCTTCGGGAGTAAACGGCTTCATCATGTATTCGTTCGCCCCCGCCTCGAGGGCCTTCGCCACCTGTTCGATCTCCGTTTCGGTGGTCACCATCATCAATGGAACAGAGTTGAACTCAGGACGCGCCCGCACCCGCTCGACAAACTCCAGTCCCGTAACCTCGGGCATGTTCCAATCGACCAGAACGAGCTGGAGCGATGCGCCCTCGCGGTCCATCGCTTCCAGCCCCTCCCGGCCATTCGAAGCCTGGACAATGTCGAAACCCGCCTCGGCCAGGGCCTTGGAAAGGATCATCCGCATGGCCCTCGAATCGTCAATCACGAGCGCTCTCGGCATTTCAAATTCCTCCGCTCAGAACCGGAATCGTCCGACCAGGTTTTGCAGTTCCGCGGCCATTTCGCTCAAGGCGCGAGCCGCCGTCTGCGTGTCCGCCGCGCCTTTCGTGGTGTCTTGCGCCGCGGTGGCCACTCCGGCGATGTTGTGCGCGATCTCCCCGGTTCCGCTCGCTGCTTCCGCCACGTTCCGGCTGATCTCGTTGGTAGTGACCGTCTGCTCCTCCACCGCCGCCGCGATGTTGTTCGAAATGTCGTTCACTTCCTTGATGATGTTGCCGATCTGCGCGATCGCGTCCACGGCGCTACGCGTGTCGCCCTGAATCGCCTCAATTTTTTGCCCGATTTCCTCGGTCGCCCTGGCAGTGCCTTTGGCCAGTTCCTTCACTTCGTTGGCGACCACGGCGAATCCCTTCCCCGCTTCCCCGGCGCGCGCCGCCTCAATGGTGGCGTTCAAGGCCAACAAATTAGTTTGCTGCGCAATCGACGTGATCACCTTGATCACTTTGCCGATTCCGACGCTCGATTCTCCCAATCGCTGCACCGTAGAGTTCGCCGAATCCGCTGCGCCTACGGCGTTGCGGGCCACGCTGGCCGATTCGTTCGCGGCCTTCGAAATTTCGCGGATCGAGGCCTGCATTTCCTCGGAACTCGCGGCCACCACTCCCACGCGCTTCGAAACGTCGTCGCTGGCATTCGCAACCACATTGGCCTGAACCGCGGTCTCTTCCGCATTGCCGGCCATCTGCTGGCTGACGGCGGTCAGTTCCTCCGCCGATGCCGCCAGCGCCGAGGCGCTCTGCGAAATCCGCATCATGCTGTCGCGGAAATTTTCGCGAATTCGTGCAAACGCCTCGCCGAATTTGCCCGCGCACGGAGCCAGCTGATCAAAAACCGGGTCATTCAGGCGGCCTTCCGCCAACGCGGTGCATTGTTCGGTAAGAACCTGAATTGCGTCTTTCACCTGCTGGAGACATTCCGTTTTGTCGCCGCCGCTCGCTTCCTCGATGGCCTCGACATTCAAGCCCATCGATTCGAGCGTGTTGAGCAGAAACGAATCGCCGATCGCCTGCATGTCGTAGTTGAATACTTTGAAAATCGCGTCCTCAGCCTGCTCGATGAGCTTCGAATTCTTAAACTCGCGCCGCAGATAGATGCGAATCAGCCGCTGCATCTCCGTGTAGGAGCCGAGATACCACTTGAAGGGCAGATTGATATGATCGTGCACCCAGCCGACATTAAGCCGGTCTTCGAAGTAGGAGACGCCCCAATTCTGTTGAGCGCCTGTGAAGACCGCGAGAATATAGCCTGCCTGGGCCGTTTCGAGGTGGACGCGTAACGCCGACAGCGACATTTTTCGCTCCGCCGCGAACGCCTCGAAAAACCTCAGCGTCGGACCGAAAGCAAACTGCCAATCGTAAAAGTCCCGCGCGATCGCCGGGGCCACGCGAGCCGCCCAGGTCTCCAACTGGAGCAGCAGTTGACGATCGTTCTCACAAAGCCGGACAAACTCGCGCCGCCTCTCGAGATTCGCGTCGCCGATGCCAAACTTGGGGGCTAGCGCCCGTCCCGCTCTCCGTCCGCCCGCCGCGTTCGAAGCGGCTGCGTGGCGCACAGGCGCTGGCGGTCCGGCTAACCGCGCTGCCATCATCAACTCGTTCTCGCGCGCCGGCCGCTTCACTTCTGCCGTACTACTTTGTTTTCTTGCCATATCTCGTTCCTTCTCCTGATCGATTACGTTCCGCCGCCGACATCTACCGTGCGGGATGTGTCCAGCACCAGCAATAATCCGTCGTTCATCTTGTGTATGCCGCGGAGTAACGTCCGCAAGCCTTCATCCACGTTTCGCGGGGGGAGCTCAAAAGTCGCCGTATCGAGTTCCACCACATCGCCGATCTCATCCACCTGCAGGCTCACCGCGCCACCCTCGGTCCGGAGAACCACGCTCAGCGGCAAGAGTTCTTCCTCGCGCGGCGGAAGGTGCAGTAAGCGCCGCATATCGAGCGCCGGTACGATTTGGCCGCGCAAGTTGATGAGGCCCTCCACCACTTCGGGCGCGAGCGGAACGCGCGTTAAACGTTGTTCGCGCAGAACCTCTTGAACCTCCAGCACCGGCACGCCGAGATAGTGCCCGCTGACCGAAAAAGTTGCATACTGACTCATCCCGCAACTACCTCCTCCGACGCCATATCGTCCTGGCGCAAAGCAAGAGCGGCATGCAGTCGTGATATCGATTCTGTCTCGGACGTTGCAGCCCGGCGGGCGACGGCATCGAGGTCCAGGAAGTCGGTGACGCGTCCTCCCACGACGGCCGACCCCAACAGACCGTCCCGTTCCGTCCCTAAAGGACTCGTGACCGACTCCTCAACGATGTCAACGATCTCATCCACTACCAGACCCATATCCGCCGTTCCATGCCGGTAAACGATGACGTCGAGCACTTGCGGCTCGACCTCCGCGGTTCGGGAAATCCCGCCCATCATTTCCGATAACCAGAGCAAAGGAAGAACCCGATTGCGGTACTGCACGACAGGACACCCGGCGGCCCGCTCCACGTTGTCGGCGGGGAGTTTCTCGAGTCGCGCGACCTGCGAGAGCGGCACCGCCAGGCGTTCAAGCCCTCCGGCCCGGAACAGTAATAGGGATTTCCGATCGCCCTCGGCAACGGCGGCGACATCCGTCCCAACCGCTCCGCCGGCGTTTTCGCCCGCGGACGTTATGATTCCCGATCGCAGCCCCAACCCGGGAACGTCCAGAATCAGAGCGATCTTCCCGTCCCCCATAATCGTCGCCCCGGCATAGCAGTTCAATCCTTTGAGCTGCTGGCCCAGCGGTTTGACCACAATCTCCTGGCTGTCGCTGATGGAATCGACAATCAATCCGAAACGATGTTCATCGGCTTGCACAACTACGATGCTGATCTCATCGGGGGCATGGCGCGGAGTGAGCCGTAACAATTCGCTCAGGTCCGTCAACGGGATCAGCGCATTGCGGCGGCGCAAAACCGGCGTCGAGTGGATCCGCTCGATGCGGGTTCGCGCGGCGTCTCCTTCAAGCCGGATCAGCTCATGCAGGCTAACCTGCGGAATAACGAATCGTTCCCCACCCGCCCGCACCACGAGTCCCGGAATAATCGCGAGGGTCAGCGGAATCTTCACGCGAACCGTGGCGCCTTCGCCTATTTGGCTGCTGAGATCCACTGTGCCACCGATGCGCTCGATGTGCGTCCGGACCACATCCATGCCAACGCCGCGCCCCGAAACGCTGGTCACCGTCTGCGCCGTCGAGAAGCCCGGCAGAAAAACCATGTTGATGGCTTCGCGATCCGAGAGCCGCTGGGCCTGTTCGGGGCTGATCAGACCCCGCTCGATTGCCTTGGCCTTGACGCGCTGGACATCAATCCCCGCGCCATCGTCCGCAATCTCGATATTGACTTGCCCGCCTTCGTGAAAAGCGCGCAGCGACAAACGCCCCCGCCGCGGCTTCCCGGCTTTTATACGCTCTTCCGGACGTTCGATTCCGTGATCGCAGGAATTGCGAACGATATGCGTGAGGGGATCCTTGATGGCGTCGATGATCGTGCGGTCGAGTTCTGTTCCCTCGCCTTCTCTCTCGAGCACGATTTCTTTCCCAAGCGCCACCGAAAGATCCCGGACCACGCGCGGCAGCTTATCCCAGATCAGGCGGATCGGCTGCATGCGCGTTTTCATAACGCGTTCCTGCAGTTCCGACGTGATCAGGTTCATACGCTGTGAAATGGCGTTCAGGGTGGCATCGTCGCGCTCGGCGTTGTACTGCAAAACCTGATTCCTGGTGAGCACGAGCTCTCCGACCAGGTTCATGAGCTGATCGAGCAGCCCAACGTCGACTCGCAAGGTCATGTCGCCAGCGCTGGGCCCTTTTATCTGCGTGGGCAAATCCGGCTGAGGCGATTGTTTGGGGGCCGGTTTGGCAGCGGGGGATGTCTTCGGCTTAGCTTCCTGCACGGCTTCAAGACGGCCAAGAAGCTCCTGCTCAAAAACTTCACCTTCCGCGCCGTTTTCCTCGATGGAGGCCAGAATCCGTTTAATTGCGTCCACGGCTTCGAGGATCAGAGATGTGAGATTCGCATCGAGTTCTCTTTTCCCGCTGCGCAGGTCGCTCAAGATGCTTTCCGCAACGTGCGCGATCGCTTCGAGACGCGGAAACCCCAGAAATCCGCATGTTCCCTTAATCGTATGAATCGTTCGAAAGACGCTCGCGAGTAGTTGGGGATTGTCGTGCTGTCGCTCCAACTCGACCATTTCCTGGTCCAGACTGTCCAGGTTTTCAGCGCTCTCGACCAGGAACTCTCGAACGATGTTGTCTTCCATCAGTGGCGGGCCTTGTTCCAAACCCACTTATCGGTGAGAGGGAGCGCAGTATGAGGCGGAAGGACGCGATTCATCGCGTGAGAGCAAGAGCTCTACGGTTCTCGACGACTCAAAACGTTCTTCATCAGGAATTCCGAGATTTCTCTATCCAGCGTTTGCGTGTTCGGCGGACCGTCGGTGATGTCGGTATTAAATGCCACGATATAGGCGTTCCGGCCGGCCAAATCCACAAAGAAGTGACTGATGAAGCCGCCCTGCTGGCCGCCATGGCCCACATATAAGCGGCCTCCTTCCTCGTGCACGAAGAAGCTCAGTCCGACCCAATCCTTACCGGCAGCCGGCGTTCCTTGCGAAGGATCGGTCGAAGTCAAGGGAAGCTGTTTGCGAAACATCTCTTCGAGCGATGCGCGCTTCAATACCGTTTCATACAGTTCATTCTTCGGATCGCCGATCAGGAAACGTAAATACTTCAGCATGTCCGGAATCGGGGAGTTCAGGCCGCTGTTCGACACGGTAATGCCGCTGTCGAAATTGAACGGCGCGGCCTTAGTCTCGCCGGCGGCGCGGTAGTATCCGGCGGCTCGATTATTCAAAAGATAGTACGGCGACTGGTCGAAATAGCTGTGGTACATCTCGAGCGGTTTCAGGATGTTCTTGTCGATGTAGACCTCATAATCGTCGCCGGTGAGGAGCTCGATGATCTGGCCCAGGAACACGACTCCGAGATTGGAGTAGCTATGCTTGCTTCCGGGCGGAAACAGGACTTCCGTATAAGGCAGCATTGCGACAATCTGAGACCATTTGGTCGGCTCGAATGGTTCCCAGGGCTTGTCGCCGCTCCACGGCCACGTAGGACTCCGGAATCCCGCGCTGTGTGTCATGAGCTGCCGGATCGTGATGGCTTCGACGGGCCCATACGGATCGTGGATGGCGCGCAGTTCCGGCACATATTTCACCACCGGATCGTCCAATTGCAGCATGCCGCGATCGCGTAGCTGCATGATCGCGATGCCCGTAAATGTCTTGGTGATGGAGGCCCAATGGAAGGTCGTATCTTCGTCGACCTTGCGGGAATCGCGGACGGCGTCGCCGTAATACTCCTTCGCGACCACGTCCCCATTCCGAATCAGGGCAAAGCTGCTTCCCACGATCCCGTACTTCTTGAGACCCGCGCGGTACATGTCCAGAAATGCATTCAGGTCGGGCGGACTGGCAGCTCCGGCGGCCGTCATCGAAAGCAGAAAGAGGACAGTGCAGAATCGCATGATTATCGTTATTATCCCTACATGACACGACGTAATTTTCTGGCCAGCTCCGCTATGCTGGCCGCGCCCGCCGTCGCCTCGCCCCGTAAATGGTCATTAGGCCTCAATACGTACTGCCTCCGATTCCAGCGCTGGGACGATCGACAGTTGATGGATTATTGCGTCTCACAGAAACTCCAGGCATGCTTCCTGCAAGACTCCATCGATCCTGGACGCATGGATCCCCAACACTGGGCCGAGGTTCGCGCCTGGTCCAAGGACATGGGTCTGCACATGGAAACCGGAGGAGGAGCGATCCTGCCGAAGACCACGGCTGGCATTCCCGAAATGGTCGGTACTTTGCGCAAGAACATCGAGCGTGCCTCCGCCATGGGATCGCCCATCGTGCGGGCGCTGCTGGCGGGCGACCGTTATCACATGCCGGACGACGGTCCCGTCGAGAAGCACATGGAGACCGGCCTCACAATCCTGCGCCAGGTGCGCAGCCAGGCGATGGACGCCGGCCTGAAAATCGGCATCGAAAACCACAAAGACTTGCAGGCCTGGCAGACGCGCCAGTTCATCGAAGCGGCGGGAAAGGAATTTGTCGGATCGTATCTCGACACCGGGAATCCGGTGTTTGTGATGGAGGATCCGTGGACCACGGTCGAGGAGCTTGGTCCTTATGCCGTAACATTTCACTTGCGCGATTCGGTGGTCTACGAACATCCGGATGGGATCGCGGTGCAGTGGGTACCGCTCGGGGAAGGAACGGTGGATTTCAAAGCTCTGGTGGCACGAGCCGGCGAAATTCTCCCGCCCGTTCACATCTACTGTAAACCGATCACAGGCCGTCCACCAGAAGTGTTGCCGGTCTATAAGCAGGAGTTCTGGACGAAGTGGTTTCCGAAAGCCCGTTCGAGCGATTTCTCAAGATTCCTGGCGCTCGCGAAGCGCGGTGGGCCATACGAAAAAGGCCAAATTACGGCGGACACTCCGGAGCTTCGCGATACCTACATGGAAGCCTTGAAGCGGCAGCAGCTCGAACACATGGAACGCAGCCTCGCCTACTGCCACAAGATTCTTACTTAACGGGTTTCATCAGCAGCTCGCGATACAACGCGTAAGCTTTATACGCATCTAAATCGAGCATCACCTGGACCGGCGTCGCATCCGGCGCGAGCTTCCGGTCGAGCGGGATCACGCGGCCATAATCGGCGCTGAACTTCGTGTCCACGTCCAGGTACATCGATTCCGACTTGTTGGCAAACGAAGGATCGATAAGGTAACCAGCGGCGAGTTCATCCCACAGATATGCCGGCTGGGGGTGCTTGGTGAGGAAGCCGGGGAAGGGGGCTTTCCCGAAATCCTCTTCGTAGATTCTGGTGACGGGCGTCCTGGCGGCGATGATTTCACGGAAGAGGGACTGCGAAAGTGGAGCATGGTTGCACACATCCAGTCCGAACATCACCTTCACCGGAATTTTCGATCGCAAGACGATCTGCGCGGCTTCGGGATCGAACCAGAAGTTGAACTCCGCGGTTGCATTCGAATTTCCCGGCGCCTTCACGGTCCCGCCCATGAACACCAGTCGCTTGATCTTCGTTTCCAGATCGGGCTTGATTCGGAGCGCCATGGCCAGGTTGGTCATCGGTCCGATCTCGAGAAAAGTGATCTGCCCCGGATTGTGCTCAATGGTCTCGATGATGAAATCCACGGCGCTTTTCGGCTGCGGTTCCAGTCCGCTAAAACCGTAAAACGGCTTCTTCAGATCTTTCATCGTTCTGGGAGGCTTTTCCGCAAACGCTCCGATGTAGGACTGCTTCCCGAACTTCTCCGCGGCCGCCTTCGCTAGAGCAGCCGTGTGTACGAGAGGCGCTTCAGCGCCGACGAACACAGGAAGATCGCTGCGGTTCATCATCTTCACATTCGCCAGCATATACTCGGCGCCCTGCAGTGCCCAGACATTACCGGGAACAACGGTTATTCCTTGAATGGCGACCTTCGAGGGGCTCTGGAGAAGCATCACAAGGGCGACGCCGTCATCGTTGAAGGGGCCGGAATCGGTATTGAAGATAATCTTGCCGGGGCTTTGGCCCAGGGCCATGCAGAACGCTCCGGATAGTACGATAATCAATCGTTTCATGTCACAGCTCGATCGTAGACAACTATTTCAACTCGCCGCGGCTACGGCCGCCGCCTCCGGATCGCGGAGCCACGCCGAGCCCACGGGCCGCATGAAAGTCGGCACACAACACGGGACGACGGACGAGATCCTGAAAGTCCTCGCCGCCTTTGGCGTGAATCATATCTGTAGCACGTTGCCGTCGCCGAAATTCGACGAAGCATGGTCGGTCGGAGGATTGAAGCGCCTCCGCGAACGAGTGGAGTCTTACGGCATCCGTTTGGAGGCGGTGCCGTTGCCGCTCAGCTCCGCATACATCACGAAATCGGAAAATCCGAACATCATGCTGGGCAAGAGCCCGGAGCGCGATCGCGAGATCGATGCCATACAACACATGATCCGCAATGCAGCCGAGGCCGGAATCCCGATCGTGAAATACAACATGTCGATTCTCGGCGTAGTCCGCACGGGAACGTCTACCGGCCGCGGGGGCGCTCGATATAGCACGTTTAATTACCAACAGGCCGTGGCATCGAACCCTGGATTAACCGAAGCGGGACCCGTGAGCGAAAACGAAGCCTGGGATCGCATCGCTTATTTTCTCGATCGCGTAATTCCCGTGGCTGAAGAGAATAAGGTGAAAATGGCATGCCATCCCCACGATCCGGGTATGCCGAAGGCGAAAGGTTTCCGTGGCGTGCATCGAGTGCTGGGCAGCGTCGACGGGTTGAAGCGATTCGTCGACATTCATCCCAGCCCATATCACGGCCTGAATTTCTGCCAGGGCACGGTCTCGGAAATGTTGCAGGATCCGAACCGCGAGATCCACGATGTCATCCGATATTTCGCCAGCCGCAAAAAGATCTTCAACGTGCACTTCCGAAACATCCGCGGCGGCTTCCTGAATTTCCAGGAGACGTTCCCGGACGACGGCGACGTTAATTTCCCGGAGGTAATCCGAACTTACAAGGAAGCCGGCTACGATGGCATGCTCATGCCCGATCACGTTCCCAAAATCGCCGGGGACGAAGGCGGCCGGCAGGCTTTCGCGTTTGCATTCGGCTACATCCGCGCGCTCATCCAGACGGTTTACGCATAAGCCGCCGCTGACCTACTAAACTCTTAGTTGAACAACTCACCAGATATGCAGCCTTATCCTGAAGATTAGGCCGCATGCCGCATCATCCGATCCGTGTTCTAATTGCTGACGATCATCCCTTAGTCCGCAGCGGGCTCCGGGCATTGCTTGAGCGTGAAGGGGAGTTCCAGGTCGTCGCCGAGGCTTCCGACGGTTATCGGGCTATTGAGCTTGCCCTGGAACATAAGCCCGACCTCATCGTGCTCGACGTGGGAATGCCGAGGCTCAACGGAACCGATGCCGCGCAACACATAACGGAGCGTATGCCTGCCGCGCGCATCGTGATCGTCAGCATGCATTCGGATGAATCGTACGTTCTGCGCGCATTGAAGGCCGGAGCGCGAGGATATTTGTTGAAGGCCTCGCCGGAAGCCGACGTTCTCGCCGCAGTGCGTGCCGTGGCGTCGGGAAATGCTTACTTCAGTCCCGCCATCACGAAAATACTCGTCGAGGATTATATGACGGAGCTTCGCCGCCGCGGTGCCGAAGATAGCTACGATCTCCTGAGCATCCGCGAGAAAGAGATTCTCCAGTTACTCGTGAGCGGGAAGAACAATCGCGAAATTGCCGACATGATCCATGTCAGTGTCGCGACCGTCGAGACGCACCGCAACAACATCCTTCGCAAGCTGCATCTGCATAATCTGCCCGAGCTGATTCTCTACGCGGTTCGGAAAGGGCTGGTGTCTTGAGTCCACGCCGGCCAAGCTGGCGATTAAGCCCCGAAAACGCGGGCCATCCACGGCCCCACGATGTCCTTCGCTTTGGACGGAAAACGATGCCCTCCCGGCAGCATGTGAAACTCGACATCGCTTGCGCGCCTGCGGAGCCGATTCGCGAATTCCATGCTGAGCTCAGGCGGATAGAATTCATCCTCCTCGCGAGAGATATGCAGAATGGACGCCGTCACGGCCTGATACTTGTCTTCTTCCCAATCCCTCGGAACGCCGCCGCAAATGCCGATCACGGCTCTCACCTGTGCAGGGTGCGTCGCCGCGAACCGGTAATTGAGCCCCACCGGCTGCGAGAATCCGACCAGGGCACATCTTGACGCCGGAATGCTGAATCGCCCGCGCAACGCGGAAAGACACTCGATCAGCATGTCATGGTGCAGCCGGACCGCCGATCCCCAATGTTCACCGACGCCCCAGTTGTACCCGATTTTGGAATGCGCCCCGGGCTGGGTGAGATAGTGCTGGTTCGGCGCTTCAAGCGCTGCAATGATGTGCTGCTGTCCGATTGAACCGGCCGTAAGGTGCAGCATCGCTCTGGGATTCGAACTGTACCCATGTAAGGTGAGTACTAGAACTGTCCGATCGTCGATGTGTTCCGGCGTATGTAGCAGATAGCGGCAATCCAGACTTGCCGAGTACGTATGCTGCTCAAAGTTCTCCAAATCTCTTTCAGGATAGTCGAACGGGGCTACAATTTCCGGCTCACCCGGTCGATGAATAACTAGGACATTCCATGGGTGCAAACGAAGAAAGTGCGCCGCTTCTAGATCTGGATACCGCCCTGGGACGGGTTGGAGGAGATGAGGAGCTCTTAAGAGAGATCGGAGCGCTATTCCTCCAGGAATACCCGCCCGCAATCTCCGATCTGCGCATCGCGGTTGCCGATCGCGATCCCAAAAGAATCGAGCACAAAGCCCACAGTCTGAAGGGTTCGGTGTCGACGTTCGGGATGGGAATCGCCTTCCAGGCCACGTACGATTTGGAGCGCCAGGGGCGTAGCGGGGATTTGACCGAGGTGGACTCAAACTTCCAGCGCGTGGAATTATCGCTGGCACGCCTCTGCAACGAGCTCCGGACCCTCATCTCCCAGTAGCGACACCCTTTACGCGCGTGCCAGTTCCGCGATCCGTCCGTCTGTATTGCTATAGTGTGAAAGTCATTGCTATCTATGCCAAGTTCTTCTAAGGCGGAGATCGTCTGCGCCCACAGTCCCGACTCCGACGACGCGTTTATGTTCTATGGACTGGCGACCAAGAAAATTCGTTCCAAGCTGGTCACTTTTCGCCACGTCCTGGAGGATATAGAGACCTTGAATCGCAAGGCGACCGAAGGCGCTTACGAACTCACGGCCATTTCCTATCACGCGTATCCCTACGTTGCCGACAAATACGTTCTGATGAGCAGCGGTTCCAGCGTCGGGGACGGCTACGGTCCACTGGTAGTCAGCACGCGTCCGTTTCCTCCCGAAGAACTCAAAGGAAAGAAAATCGCGGTTCCGGGAAAGATGACCACGGCCTTCCTGACGCTGAAGCTCTTCGAGCCGGATTTCGAAGCGGTCCAAATGCCCTTCGACAAAACCATGGAAGCGGTTGCCGATCATGTTGTCGATGCCGGCCTCGTCATCCATGAGGGCCAGCTCACCTACGACAAGAGCGGTTTTCACAACATCCTCGATTTGGGACGTTGGTTCAAGAAGGCTTACAAACTGCCCTTGCCGTTAGGGGGCAATGCATTGCTGCGATCGCTTGCGCCGGATGTGCAATCGGAATGCTCCAGATTGATGCGAGAGAGCATCCAGTACGCGCTCGATCACAATGAAGAGGCTCTGAATTACGCTCTGCAGTTCGCGCGTGACATGGAGCCGCGTCTCGCCGAGAAGTTTGTCGGCATGTACGTCAACCATTACACAGTGGACGCCGGCGATGTAATTCAAAAGGCGGCCCAGAAGCTGCTGGACTTGGGGTTCGAAGCGGGTTTAATCTCAAAGAAAGTCAATGTCGAGTTCGTGCGTTAGTTTACTACGCGGGCTGCCCGCCTGCATTTTCGTTTTGAGTTTGTTGACCCTCCAGGCGCAAGAAGATCCGAAACTGCGGATCCGGATCGTCCACGACCTTACTCATGCCGGACCGGACAGTCTGCCGAAATTGGAAGGATACCTCTCGGATCCGGATATCAGCGTCCGCATCGAGGCGGTGAAGGGAATCGATGAGATCGACGGTCCGCGGAGTGTCGATCCGCTGCTAAAGGCGTTGAACGACGTCGATCCCGAGGTTCAGATCCGGGCGACGGACGGGCTCGTGAACTTCTATTTGCCCGGCTACATCAAGACCGGACTGACCGCGTCGATTCGCCGCGTCGGAACATCGATCAAAGGCCATTTCACCGATACCAACGATCAGGTCATCGACTCTTTCGTGCAGGTTCGTCCCGAAGTGATCGTAGCTCTTGGCAAGACGGCGCGTGGCGGGTCGAGCATGGACGCCCGGGCCAATGCCGCGCGCGCGATCGGGATTCTAAGGGGCAAGGCGGCGATCCCGGACCTGATTGAAGCCATTCGCTCCAAGGACGACGAAGTCATGTATGAGGCGCTCGTCGCCTTGCAGAAAATCCGGGATCCCAGCGCCGGTCCGAAGATTGCGTTTCTGCTGCGGGACCTGAATCCGAAGGTCCAGAGCTCCGCGCTCGAGACCATCGGTCTCCTGCAGGATCGCAGCACGATTCCACAGGTGCGCGACGCGCTCGATCACGCTCGCGACGCGAAGGTTCGGCGCGCGGCGTTAACCGCGCTGGCCATGATGCCCGATCCATCCACGCACAATCTCTTCCTGACGTACCTCAACGACAAGGACGACAACATGCGCGCCGCGGCGGCCGAGGGTCTCGCGCGCGCGAAGGACCCTCAGGATCTGACGATCGTAAACAAAGCGTACGACGGCGAGACCAAGACCAAAGCGAAATTGGGCTACGCGTTTGCGCTGGTGAGTCTGGGTCGGCGCGAATCGTCCGATAACTCGCCTCTGTATTACCTGGTATCGCAGCTCGATTCCAAAGGCTATAAAGATGTGGCGCAGGCATATCTGATCGAGTCGGCCCGTGACCCCGAAGTACGCCAGGCGCTCTATCCCTACTTGCAGCAAGGCAACGCGACCAAAGACGAGAAGATGGGTTTAGCTCGGGTGCTCGCCGCCAGCGGCGACAAGGATTCCGTTCCTTACCTCGAGACGCTCTCCCATGACAGCGATGGCGACATAGCCCAGGAGGGCCTCCGCTGCCTGCGTATTCTCCACGCACGCGGCGTCTAAGCAGGCCCACTACGCGCCCCCGGCTCACGTTGCTCATGTTTCTTGAGCAACGCATTAAAGAGCTTCTCCCGCCTGCGGAAATTCGTATTCCGAAGACGCGCGATTTCGTCGGCCATGCTGATCATGCCACGATCGGCAGCCAGATCGAGAATGCCGAGGGTTCCGGTGATTTCGAATCCCTTTTCGCGCGCAACTGCCGCACCGCTGCGGTCATCAATGAGAATGAGGTCAGCCGAAAGCGACAACCCCAGCGCAATAGCCGACTTCTCGCCTTCGTCCAGCTTTTGCAGCGAGGGGTCATCAGTGGCGTCCACCACCAACACCTCGGTGTTCATTCGAGACGACTGCGGTGATGAATATCTTCTCGAACAATCGGGGCAGAGTTCGACGTGGCCGATTTGCAGTAGATAACGGGGAGGTCCGGTATCGGCAACTACAACCAACATCAAAGACCGAGACGCCGCAAGCCCTCACGCTCGCGATCCAGGTCTTCCAGCGTGTAATCCTCAAAGACGTCGTGAGCCTTCAAAAACTCATCGATCTGATGGCTGGTTTCGAATCCGAGGAGCCGCCGGAGATCCGGCTTGGTGAGACGACCGCACTTGAACTCCTCGGCGGCGAGCGCTTCCAGAACGCGCCGGGAAAGATCGCCTCCGGCTCCCATCCTATCGTCGGGAATCTGCACGGTCACATCCGTGCCTCTACACTATCCCGCCCGAACGCGGGCGTCAAACTAAGCCACCCGCGACATCCGCCGGTACTCTTCTTCCGAAGCCGCCGGCAGCAGCACCCATAGCGTATAGATTCCAACCGCGGTGCCGAATGGCATATCGAGCAGACTCACGCATCCAAGAACGATCGCCAGCATGCGAGCCCAGGGCATTCTTTGGAGAAGCCCCCATCCAGCCGCAAGCCCTGCGGCGCCGCCTATCAAGAGCGCCATACCGATGCCTCGCAGTAGTACCGGCACGAAGTCTGGTACGTCAGGCGGAAATATATGCACTTCCGGTTGGGAGATGAAGAGAAGGAATATCGCCGGAATTAAGCGAAACGCGGAAAGCGCCAGCCAGAAAATACCGAGTAATCGGACATGGCCTGCGATTCGCCCCTGCGTCGGCATCAGAGTTTGGCCGAACGGCTTGCCGCACCGCGTACAAAACGCCTGACCCGCCTGCACTTCAATACCGCAACGATCGCAAAACATTGTATGCTCTCCTTGCCTCTAATTATTGAAGGACGATCTCACACCCGCACATGTTCGCACATAATCCGCTCATGAGCCTAGTGGACAATGGAGGTAGGTATGCTTAGGTACGCGGCCATCCTTTTCCTTACAGTGCTGCCCGCCGCAGCGCAAACCGCCTCCCCGCAGACGACCGACCCAAAACCCGCTGTGCAATCGGATCGTCCCGAACCCGGGCCTGTCTCGTTACGTGATTTAAGCATGACGTTTGAGCATCTCGCCAACCAGGTCCATCGCGCTGTGGTCCAGGTTTTCTCGACGGGATACACCACGGCATCTGAAGACAGCGACACCGGCAACACCAGCCTCCTCGCAAAACAGCGCGCCACAGGATCGGGCGTCATCGTCTCGGCGGACGGATACATCGTCACGAACAATCACGTTGTCCGATCGGCGCGCCGTATCCAGGTGCGGCTTCCTGTCAGCCATCAGGAGGTTGCGAACCTGCACTCCATCGTCAAACCGGAAGGGGAACTCGTGGATGCAAAACTCGTGGGTTTCGACCGGCAAACGGATGTCGCCGTTCTGAAAATCGATGGGAATCAGTGGCCGCACCTCGGATTCGGCAATTCGGAGAATCTCCGTCAGGGGCAGATTGTCATGGCATTCGGCAATCCTCTGGGATTGGAGGGTTCGGTGAGCATGGGAATTGTCAGTTCGGTCGCGCGTCAGATCAAAATGGACGATCCCATGATCTACATCCAGACGGACGCGCCCATCAATCCTGGAAACAGCGGCGGTCCGCTCATCGACGCCGATGCCGAAGTGGTTGGAATCAATACATTTATCCTGTCGCAATCGGGCGGAAGCGAAGGAATTGGTTTCGCCATCCCCAGCAACATAGTCAAGACAGTCTACGCGCAGATCCGCAAGGAGGGGCATGTCCATCGCGGTCAAATCGGAATCACTGCGCAGACCATTACACCGCCGTTGGCTAAAGGCCTCGCGTTGCCCCGGGATTGGGGCGTCCTCGTGGCCGACGTGGAACCTGATGGTCCAGGCGAATCCGCGGGAATCAAGGTTGGCGATGTGATTCTGTCCGTGAATGGCAAGCCGATGGAGAATGCGCGCCAACTCCAGGTAGATGTCTACCAGCGTATGCGGGGAGACAAGCTGAATCTCGAACTACTTCGCGCCGGCCAGACTCTCAAGGCCCAAGTGGAAGTGCTCGAATTGCCCAATGACCCGATGCGCTTTGTCGACATGGTCACGCCGGAGAACAACCTCGTCCCCCGCCTTGGAATTCTCGGAATCGCAATCGACAAGCAACTCGTTCAAATGCTCCCTGAATTGCGCTTCCCCTTTGGGGTCGTCGTGGCCGCGGGATCCGCCAGCGATCTGAGCAGCGGAACCGGATTGCAACCCGGCGACGTCATTTATTCTGTAAACGGCATCCCCATGACCAGCGTCGAGGCCCTCAGGAACAAGCTGGATGAATTCAAGGCCGGTCAGTCACCGGTCCTACAGATCCAGCGGGACGAAAAGTTGATGTTTGTCGTTATAGAACTGGAATAGTGCGCAGACGAATCCCTGTTTTCCTTATGTTGCTGTCCTGCGCGGTGTCGCAGGCGCAGACAACGCGGCCGCGCAAGTCGATTAAGTCCACTGCGGCGCCAGTCGATCCGTCCAAGTGGCCGCTCGAGAGCTTCACGGTCAAAGGGAATTCCCACTTTACGCGCGATCAGATTCTCGCGCTGAGCGGACTGAAGTTGGGCCAGCCGGTCACGAAAGATGACTTTGATAAAGCTCGCGACCGCATGGTCGCCTCCGGAGCGTTTCTCAACGTGAACTGCGGCTATGATCCATCGTCCAGCGGCAGGGGCTACGCAGCCACCGTCGAAGTCACGGAAGTGCCCGAACTCTACCCGTTGCACGTCGAAGATCTGCCCGTTACCGATGCCGAGGTTCTCGCCTTTGCCAAGAAAAACGACGCCCTCGCCGGTCCCAAGATTCCGGGGACCAAGGAAGCCGTAGCGCGCTACAAGGACTACATCACGCAGCTTCTCGCGACCAGGAATTTCACCGAGCCGATTAAAGGCGAGCTGATCTCCGAAAACCCGCCCGATCTGATCGTCCTTTTTCGTCCCGCCATCCAGCGCCCGACCATCTCCCACGTGACGTTTACCGGAGCTTCCGTAATCCCCGCCTCGACCCTCCAAAACAAAATGTCCGATGTGGCCCTCGGTCTGCCTTTTAGTGAAACCACTTTCCGCGTACTTCTGGACCGTAACGCGCGCCCGCTTTACGAGGCCAAAGGACGCATGCGCGTGACGTTTCCCAAGGTCGCCACCTCGCCGGATCCAAACGTGAAAGGAGTTATCGTCGCAGTCGAAGTCAACGAAGGACCGATTTATAAGCTGGGAAACATTAGAGTTACTGGCCTGGCTGGCCGTGAATCCGAACTGGTCAAACTGATCGATCTCAAACCCGGCGTAATCATCGATTTCGACCAGGTGAAGAACGGCGCCCAGCGCATCGAACACAACCTGCGCCGCGAAGGCTATCTTAAGGTCGCCTCCGATTACCAACGGACGTTCAACGATACGGCCAAAACAGTCGACGTCGTAGTAAAAATAGACCCCGGACCGCAGTTCAAATTCACGCAGTTGAATGTCGTCGGACTCGACATCGAGACGGAGCCAACCATCCGCAAAATGTGGGGATTGAAGGAAGGAAAGCCGTTCAACATCGATTATCCGGAGCACTTTCTGACTCGCGTGAAAGAGGATGGAATTTTCGACGGTCTCAAGAACAGCCGGTTTGAAAACAAGATCGACCCCGACACCCACGAAGTCGAGGTCACGCTGTATTTCAACGAGAAAATCAAGCCGCCGGAGCGATAAAGCACATCGCTGGGGTGTATGTCCCACCCCGATCTGGGCCAATTCGCTCTCTCTGCGTCAATAGGCTGTGTCTTTCCCCCGTTTCCCAATTGGCACGTGAAGTGCGCTCGTAAAACAGCGCGCTCAGCGTAAGGACCACGCCTATGGGCAAAGAATCTCTCACCGTCATCGATAACCGCACGGACAAAACGTATGAACTCCCATTGTTCAATGGGAATATCCGCACCATGGATCTCCGGCAGATCAAGAAGGACCCGGACGACTTCGGTGTGATGGGCTACGACCCTGCTTTCCTGAACACGGCCTCCTGCCAAAGCAAGATCACTTACATCGATGGCGATAAAGGCATCCTACGGTATCGCGGATACCCGATCGAAGAACTCGCGGAGAGGTGCACCTTCCTGGAGGTCGCCTATCTCCTCCTCAACGGTGAACTGCCGACTGAGGAGGAATTAGCGGCTTGGGTCGACCTTGTCACTCATCACCGCATGCTCCACGAAACCTCCAAAACCTTTCTGCAAGGTTTCCGCTACGATGCGCATCCGATGACCATGCTGATCAGCACCATCGCCGCGCTGTCAACGGTCTATCGCGATGCCCGCCTCATCTTCGACCCGGCCGTGCGCCGGCTCAACATAGTCCGCCTGATCGCGAAGATGCCGACCATGGCGGCTCACGCCTATCGTCATAGCCTCGGGTTCCCGTACGTGTATCCGGACGACCTGTTGTCGTACACCGAGAACTTCATGACCATGCTGTTCAAGATGGTGGAACCGAAATACGTCGCGCACCCGGTGCTCGCCCGCGCTCTCGACATTCTTTTCATCCTCCATGCGGATCATGAACAGAACTGCTCGACGAACGTGATGCGCAGCGTCGGCAGCGCCCAGGCCGATCCGTTCGTGTGCACGGCCGCGGCCACGGCGGCCCTCTCCGGCCCACTGCACGGCGGCGCCAACGAAGAAGTTCTAAAAATGCTCGACGAAATCGGCACTAAATCCAACATTCCCGCCTACATCGAGCGAGTCAAGGCCGGCAAGGGTAAGCTCATGGGCTTCGGCCACCGCGTCTACAAGAACTACGACCCCCGCGCCCGCATCATCAAATGGACATCGGAGCAGGTCTTCGAAGTGACGGGCAAGAATCCGAAGCTGGAGATCGCACTGGAGCTGGAGCGCATCGCACTCGAAGACGAGTATTTCGTCAAGCGCAAGCTGTATCCGAACGTCGACTTCTATTCCGGCATCATCTACCAGGCCATGGGATTCAAGCCGGAGATGTTTACGGTCCTCTTCGCGATTCCACGAACCGTCGGCTGGCTGGCTCAGTGGGAGGAGCTCTTGCAGGATTCGGAGCAGAAGATTGCGCGTCCGCGCCAGGTTTATAACGGCGAAGAGCTACGGCATGTTGTCGACATAGACGAGCGTGGAGTCGCTCAAGCCGCGAAGGCCGGCTAGCTGTCGGGAAATATATTCACGCTCGACCGAATTCGTCGCATACTTTAGCGCTTCTTGAAATGCCGCCGCGGACTCGTCCGTCCGGCCCAGCCGTCGTAGCGTATCCGCGCGAGCCGCGTGAAAAAGATAGTAGCGATTCAAATCGCCCTTCGCATTGCAGCGGTCGATAAGCTCCAGCGCCCGCTCCAGGTTACCGCTCATCGCAACCGCGACCGCTTGATTTAAGGCGATCACGGGCGACGGATTCAGGAGCAGCAACTCACCGTACAGAGCCGCGATCTGAGGCCAGTCGGTATGCTCCGCCTGCTTCGCCTCCGCATGCACCGCCGCAATGGCGGCCTGCAGTTGATATGGCCCGGCGGAATGCATCCGGAGAGCTTTTTCGATCAACGCCAATCCCTCGGCAATCTCACCCTGATCCCACAGCGATCGATCCTGTTCGTCGAGCCTGAGCAACTCTTGCCGCTCATTCGTTCTCGCCCTGCGTCTGGAATCGTGCAGCAGCATGAGCGCCAGGAGCCCGAGGTTTTCAGGATAATCGGGCATCAGTTCGCAAAGCATACGCGCCAGCCGGATAGCTTCCGCGCAGAGTTCAGAGCGGATCAATTCGTTTCCGGCGCTGCCTTTATAGCCTTCGTTGAAAACCAGGTAGATAACCGCCTGTACCGCTTCCAGTCGCTCCGGTAAACGATTCTTCGGAGGTACTTCATACGAAATCCGAGCGTCCTGGATTTTGCGCTTCGCTCTCACAAGCCGTTGCGCCAGGGTAGCCTCGGGGACCAGAAATGCCCGCGCGATCTCCTCGGTGGTTAATCCGCCCAGAGTCCGCAATGTCAACGCCACCTGTGCTTCCGGATTGAGCGCCGGATGACAACAGGTGAACATGAGCCGCAAACGGTCGTCAGGGAAAGTCATTGCTTCATCCAACTCGGCGATCGGGTCCGGAAACGACTGAGTTTCCGATTCGTACAGCAGGGGAGCTTGCTTTTCCCGCCTCGTTCGCTCTCGCCGCAGGCTGTCGATCATCTTCCGATGCGCGGTTGCCGTGATCCACGCCGCCGGATTGTCCGGAATGCCGCGTTGCGGCCAATAGAGAAGCGCCGACGCAAGAGATTCCTGCATCGCTTCCTCGGCTAGGTCGAAAGATCCCGCCAGCCGGATCAGCGTGGCCAGAATGCGGCCGGACTCCTGACGGAACACGCTCTCGACCGCTGTCCTCGCATCGCTCATGTCACGGCTGGAATCGCAGCGGCCGAATTTCGATGCACCCGTCGCCTCCGCCGCAGCCGCTCGGGATGCGGGAAGCCCATTCGATAGCTTCGTCCAGGTCCTTGCAATCCAGAATGTAATATCCGGCGAACTGCTCCTTCGTCTCGGCAAAAGGACCATCTGTGATCAACGCTTTCCCGTCCTGCATCCGGACCGTGGTTGCGGTACGTGTCGGCTCCAAAGGCGCGGCCCCCTGAAGCATGCCGCGACGCGCCGTCTCTTCCATAGCCGCCCGGTGCCCCGCGATAATCGCCTGTTCCTGTTCACGGGTCATCTTCTCGGACACTTCTTCGTTCGTGTAGATCAGTAGCATGTAGCGCATTCGATTCTCCCGATGTTCCGATCTTACGACGTTCGAAAAAGCCGGAATCGACAACTTGCCACCGGCGTTCGATAGTCGCATCCTGAAAAGCAGGATGCGAAACTTCAACAGCCTTTCAGAACGTGAGATTCTGGCGCTCGCAATCTCCCTGGAGGAAGAGGATGAAAGGGTATACGCCGATTATGCCGAAGGCCTCCGCCAGGATTTCCCGGGATCGGCCGCGGTTTTCGATGGCATGCGCGACGAAGAATCCACGCATCGCCGCAGGTTGATCGAGCTGTATCAAAGCAGATTCGGGACGCATATCCCTTTGATCCGCCGTCAGGACGTGAAGGGTTTCGTCCATCGTAGGCCCGTCTGGCTCGTCAAGCCCCTCGGTTTGGAAACAGTCCGCAAGCAGGCCGCTGCCATGGAGGTTGAGAGCCGAAGGTTTTATGAGCACGCATCGGCGTTAGCGCAGGACACTGGCGTTCGCCAGTTGCTCGACGATCTCGCGCAGGAAGAACGTCATCATGAGAATCGCGCTGAGCAACTGGAGAAAGACAAACTCGCGCCCGATACAAAACGCGAGGAAGACGAGGCAAATCGCCGCCTCTTCGTTCTCCAGATCGTTCAGCCGGGACTCGCGGGTCTCATGGACGGCTCCGTCTCGACGCTGGCGCCCGTGTTCGCCGCCGCGCTCGCAACCAAGAGTAGCTGGGATGCGTTCGTGGTTGGACTCGCTGCGTCAGTAGGTGCGGGAATCAGCATGGGCTTCGCCGAGGCGCTTTCAGACGACGGCAGTTTGACCGGCCGCGGACATCCCTGGGCCCGTGGAATCATTTGCGGCCTGATGACTGCGCTCGGCGGTATCGGCCACACCCTACCGTTCCTCATCCCCAATTTTCGAATCGCCATAGTGGCCGCCATGGTCGTCGTTGCAATCGAGCTTGGCGTAATATCGTGGATCCGCCACCGGTACATGGACACACCGTGGATTTCCGCCGCCCTACAGGTGGGTCTCGGTGGTGCCTTGGTCTTCCTGACGGGAATCCTAATCGGAAGCGCCTAGTCCCCAAGTTGCGACAAAGTCACCGACCGTTTCGGAGCCGTGACCGGAGGGAGCGGTAACCTCAAGTGGCCTTCCAAGGCACAATCCGCACCGACTTCACGCCAGCAAATCCCAGCAACCCTCTTATGGACGTTTCGGCATTGCGCTCGGCCTGCCCCAGGATTCCCATATCAAGGGCCGTCTTCTTTACAGCCTCCAAACCCGCCAGCCGCGCGCGCTGTTCCAGATCGAGGCTGTAAGGAACCCATGGAGTCCACCAGGTCTTTTCGCGATCCCAAACCTTCGTTTCCTTCTCATCGATCGAAACGTTGAGAATCCTGGGTTCCGGTAGACGCAAGATCACCGTTCCATTCGGCTGGACTGAAACATCGTCGTTGTGCATGCTCGCGAGGTCGATCCCAGCCTGCACATCGGCCTGCATGATAAGCAGAATCGACTCCGATCCCACTGGATATTTTTCGTCTTTCAACCCCACGATTTTCTGAATCGTATATTTAACTGTCGCGAGTTGATTGAGTTGTTGGACGTGCGTGAGAACGGCGTTGGGATCGAATTCGGGTCGCCGTTCACGCCGCCAGAGTAGCGCCAGAAGAACGATCACGATCAGTGCCGCGATAATGCCGGCCCGGGCCTGCTTCCCCATCCACCCCAAGTGTATCGCGGGCTCTGAACGGGCCTTAAGTCGCCTCCAGAGCGCTGGCCATCGCCAGGGCGATCCGCTCCCACTGTTCTTTTTCCGTGTCGAGTTGGCGGCGTCCGGCCTTGGTCAACTTATAGAACTTTGCTCTGCGATTGTTCTCCGAGTCGCCCCACGAAGCCGCGAGCCAGCCGTTCTGCTCCATGCGATGCAGTGCCGGAAACAGTGATCCCGGCTTAACCAGGAACGTTCCCTTCGTAATCTGCTCGATACGCCGGGAAATTCCGAGGCCATGCATTTCTTCGAGCGCCAGCGCCTTCAGTATCAAAAGGTCGAGCGTGCCTTGCAGGAGATTGGTCTGGTTATCCGCCATCCTGCAGACATCCTATAGGAACACCTATAGAATGTCAACAGGAGCGCTTCGATGCTGTCGTTAGTATGTGATTTGTCCGGTCGAACGAATTAGTGATGTGTCCGCTTAGCCAAGCGGCGGCGATGCTGGAATTTGACAGTTCCAGGATGGATAAGCGCCGCAACCACGGAGCGGATGATGAAATTACAGGACGTGATTTTGAAGGCGATGGCCAAGAAGATCAGCTGGATGGAGGCAGCCGAAATCGCAGGGGTGACCGACCGAACAATGCGCCGGATGAGAGAGCGATATCAGGAGTTCGGCTATAGCGGGTTGTTTGATCAGCGGAAAGGGAAGCGGAGCATCCACCGGATCCCGATGGAGACAGCCGAGGAGGTGCTGCGGCTGTACCGGGAAGTGTATTTCGATCTGAACATGCGGCACTTTCACGAGAAACTGCGGGACGAACACCAGATCCATCTGAGCTACACCTGGGTGCAGCAAGCGCTACAGGGAGCCGGGTTAGTGGCCAAGCGGCGCAAGCGTGGGCCGCACCGTCGTCGGCGACCGCGCCGACCGCTGGCCGGGATGCTGCTGCACATCGATGGCAGCAAACACCGCTGGCTGAATGACGATCACTGGTATGACCTGATCGTGATTCTGGATGACGCCACCAGCGAGATTTATTACGCGCAACTGGTGGAAGAGGAATCGACCGGAACGGTAATGGCCGGTCTGCGGGAAGTAATCGAAACCAAAGGCCTGTTCTGCGCGCTGTACAGTGATCGAGGGAGCCATTTCTTTGTGACGACGAAGGCTGGCGAGAAGGTGGATAAGCACCGCCTGACGCAGGTGGGGCGTGCGATGAAGGAGTTGGGAGTGCAGATGATTCCGGCCTACTCGCCGCAAGCCCGCGGGCGGAGCGAGCGGAGTTTTGGGACTTGGCAGGGACGCTTGCCACAAGAGCTTCGCCTGGCACAAGTGACCACGGTGGAAAGAGCCAACCAGTTCCTGCGGGACCACTATATTGCCTGCTTCAATGGGCAGTTCACGGTGGCGGCCCAGGAGAAAGCCACAGCCTTTCGCCGAACTAGCCGGACGGACCTGAACTGGATCTTCACGGTCCAGACCGAGCGGGTGGTGGCAAAAGATAACACGGTGGCCATTGGGGGCCGCACCTGGCAGATTGACAAGACACGCTTCCGCCACACACTGGCGGGCAGCACCGTGACGATCCATGAACATTTGGACGGAGGTATCGCGATACGATTCGGTCCCCACGTGGTGGGCCGATTCACCGCGGATGGCAAACCGGTTGACGCCAAAGAGCGCGCTGGAAAAGGCGGGAGGGTGGGAACCGGCGAAAACCAAACCCAGGTTTCCTCCGGTTCCCACCCTCCCTTGGAAATCGCGCCGACAACGCGCGATTCCCACTTTCCCACCGCGCCGGCGGCTGCTGGCTTACATGCCAAAGTGAAAACCAAGACGAAGACGAAGAAGGCGGCTCACGCCGCCTAACCAAAAACCCAAACCGGACATATCACGTGTGAATCAAACCGGACATCTTGACTTGTTAACGACACAGGAGCGCTTCGATGCTCGGGGCGCGGGCTCCATTCCGAGCCGCTACGGAACCGTGACCGTAAGGGAGCGGAAATAGCCTGTGGTTTTTCGTCTAACTAGTCAGGACATTACATCGACCAGCGCCACAGGTTCGCGCCCACCGTATACCCCGCGCCAACCGCCGAGAACAAAACGATGTCGCCATTCTTCAACTGCCCGCTCTCGACAGCATCTCGGGTTGCGAGCGGTATGGTCGCCGATGTCGTGTTCCCGTAGCGTTCAATGTTGATCATCACCTTATCGCAAGGAACGCCGAGCCGCTCCGCCACCGCGGTGATGATCCGCCGGTTCGCCTGATGTGGAATCATAAGTCCGATATCGTTTGCAGTGAGGCCGTTCTGAGCCAGAAGATCGCGGCAGACTTCGTACATTTTGCGAACCGCATATTTAAATACCTGCTGGCCTTCCTGCTTCACATAGTGCAGTCTTTTCTCAACCGTCTCCTTGCTCGCTGGCATGCGGCTGCCCCCTGCCGGCTGCCTGAGATAGGGAGCTCCGGAACCATCGATCTCGTTCAGAAATCCGATAAACCCGTTGTCGTCGTTCTCCGCACGCTCCACCAGCATGGCCCCCGCGCTGTCGCCGAACAAGACGCACGTTGCGCGATCCGTATAGTCGATGATGCGCGACATTGTGTCGGCGCCGATCACGAGAATCTTCTTCTGCGCTCCCGAGGAAACCAGATGCGCGGCGGTCGTGAGTCCGTATACGAAACTCGAACACGCGGCGATCAGGTCAAACCCCCACGCTCCCGTTGCGCCAATACGATCCTGCACCAGACAGGCCGTCGACGGAAAGAGCATATCGGGAGTGACCGTGCAGACCAGGATGGCATCCAGGTCAGTCGCCGGAATATCGCGCTGTTCGAGCGCCAGGAGCGCGGCTTCCACCGCCATGTCTGAAGTAGCGACATCGGGATCGGCGATGTGCCGCTCGGAAATACCGGTACGCTCCAGGATCCACTGATTGTTTGTATCGACCATTTTCTCGAGGTCGAAGTTCGTCAGTATCCGCGGCGGGCTATAACATCCCAGAGCGCTAATTTTGGCTTTGAACAAAACACCTCCAACTACACAGAATACAGCGTGTGTTGTTCGGAGAATGCCCGCCGCTCGTAGAATAAGAAGTAATGCTGCTTCCGTCGGCCGTACTCTTTGAGACCCCCGAGGAGATCTTCCTTCGGGTTTTCACAGAGTGGCGTCCGCGCACCAGGCCGCCGGCAATCGAGATTCAATTTTGCGAATTCGCAAATGCCAACAGCTTCATTCGCTGGGAGGGCGAACGCATCTTCGTCAGAATCACGGATGTACTTCACGGGGCACCCGCTCCGATCCTCGAGTCTCTGGCCCACATTCTGATTTCGAAGCTGCTGCGTCGCCCGGTGCCGAAGGAATATAACGACCGTTATCGCCGCTATTTGAATCGCAAGGACATGCGGCGCAGTCTGCACCTCGTCCGGCAAACGCGCGGCCGCAAGTTCGTATCGGGCGGCAAAGGCCTGCATTACGATCTCGATGTTTTATTTGAAGACTTGAATTTCCGCTATTTCCACGGATTGATGGCGCGGCCGCTGCTCGGTTGGAGCCGCCGTACATCGCGCACCATGCTGGGACATTTCGACCCTTCGCACAACGCCATTATCATCAGCAAGGTCTTCGACAACGAGAAGATTCCGAAGCTCGCTCTTGAATTCGTCCTCTTTCATGAAATGCTTCACCTGCGGTTCCCGGTGGAGCATCAGGGAGCGCGCAGATGCGTTCACACACCCGAGTTCAAGGCCGCTGAGCGCGAGTTTCACGGGTGGAAAGAGGCCCGGGAAATGCTGCGAAAGTTGTAGCGGCTTTTAAGCCGCCGGCATGAGCTTTTGCGCGCGGGCTTCGAGAAGCTGCAATGACGAGAGCAGTTCCCGCGCGTCTACGGAGCTCATACCGAGCCAGTGCAACAACACGCGCGCCTCAACGGCAATCACCGAGCCATAGAAACGCAAGCGCAGCCTCGACCATCCTTCCGCGAAGCGTGTTTGATCTTCATCGGCGAAAACAGCAATGAAGCGAGCCAATTTCATCAATCGTTCGAAATCGCGGATCATATCGCCAAGATAGGTTTGAAAAACGCCAATACGCTCCCGCCGCAGCCGCCGCGCAATGGACGCGTCATATCCTTTTTGTTGAGCGAGGAACGTGTAGTCCCGATTATCCAGCAATCTCGCCATCGGAGCATAGCTGGCTGCCGAGAAACCCTCCCACCAGTCCAGCGAATCGGCGGAGCCTGCGCGATGCTGCCGCGCCAGGGCCAGAAATAACAGGCCGAAGACCGCCAGCGCAAAAACGCAAATCAATACGATCGTCGAAACCATTACTTGTCGAACGCCTCCCCGTCGCGGAATCCAAGCGTAATCGCCATCGTTAGGATAGAATATCTGAATTTTTAACGAAATGCAAATGCTTACAGCTTCAATTATGCTTGAGCTGAAATTCTAACGGCCTACTTGCCGCGCGTTCGCAATAGGCTATTGTTCAGTTCGTGCAAACGCCGCAATACCTGCTCCTGAGTTTCGACATTACTCCACGAGTGTCCCACCGCGACGGTGCGTTTCTCGCCGGCGCGATTCAAAAAAACTGCCCAGAACACCACACAGGCTGTCGAAATCGACATGGCCGCCGTGCTGCACGCGCGCGTTAGCTCGCCATCTCCGATATTATGCAGGAACAGCAGAGCGGCTTTTGAGACGAAATAAATCGCGTATCCGATGGAATAGATTAAAGCATTACGATGCAGCGGCACTGGATAGTATAAAAGGAACCCTGCGATCAGCAGGATGAAGGCTAGGAGGCTCACCACAACCGGCGACTCGAAATACCAGAGCTTCTCGAGAAGGGTGGTTGGAGGCGGAAGAACCGAGCGCAGCAGCAATGCTACAACAATGGAAAGCGCGACCGCGCCGATGGTGTATCGTTGAGCGATCTTCGCGATGCCCTTAAGATCCCTCAGTAATACCGAATACAGCTCCAGGACAATGAATGCGTATAAGCATACCATCAAGCATTCCAGCGCGATAAAGGTGTAGCCGTAGAGCTTGTTGTATTTAAAGGGGATGACGAACGGTTCAACGGTCTGAAGGAAGTCGACAACCAGGTAAGCGGTGAAGTACTTGTACACTCGCGCCAGGCCTGAGGCGAAGAGCCGAACGATGAGTAACGCGAGCACTGTTGTACCCAACAGCGCAAGAACGTATTCGTGCAGCGGCAGGTGCATCAATCTTGGTCACCGATTGCAATTTTATTGAGTGTAGCACCGGTGCCGCTGCAAAAATATGATTGCCTACCGAACGTTGCCGGATCCGGTGCAATTGGGCGTGCAATTCGGTGGCCATGGGCCATCAGCCGCTGCAACAGCCATCAACCCTAGCGCCAGTACCGCGATGTAGACGAGTTTTTTCATTGAGATGCTCCTTTGGGATATCGGTCTTGGAGGGACTTAGGAGACCAGCGTAAGGCCTGAGAGTGCCATAAGGAGAAAGCCTTAGCACTGTTTCGGGAATCAGAACAAATCAAGATTTTTGTCCGGTTGTTGTATGATTCATATGAGGCAGGTTGAAGAATCGGGATTCAGAACGGCTGGAACGAACGGCTGCCGCCGATCTGTGGCGAAATACGCTCTCCCAGATTCCGAGTACGTTCGGAAAGATCTTCTATCTCACTTCTTTACGCAGCCCCGTCACGGGCAAATACGAACATCACGGTTTGGCGCTTGTGTTCGGATCTGACGAAGCTGCCCGCGCTCTTCGCAAGAGCCACATTCAGGCGTTCGAGGAATGGCTTTCCTTCAACTTGGAACAGCAGAAGGCCGACCTGGACCTTTACCTTGCTTCAGCGCTGGAGGATCGCCATGCAATCGTGGAGAACTGGTTGTCGGTGAAGAACTATCGCACGTTCATTCCGGCTTCGTCGAAGACCGTGCAGCGGCGATTGTACATTGCCGACATTGAAGCCTTGATCGCCCTGCTCAAGAACGAGTTCGGCGTCGCCGGCCCTGATCGAGGCGCATAGCCACGCCCACTACTTGGCCAATTACGTCGATATCGGAGCTCGCGGCAAAAATAATCGGATCTTCACCGGAAGCCGGATGCGGCATCAAAATCAATTTTTCCTCTTTCTGGCTGCACCAGCCGCACAGGTAGCCGTCGCGATGCTCCAGAAAATAGATTGGCCTGTCGAACTCATTCGTCCATCCATCATTCTGCACTTTGCGGCGCATCTCATCGATAAGCACGAAAGAGCCCGGTTGCAGCAATGGGTACATGAACCAATCGTCCGTCCCGATGAAGCCATAGCGATGGTCTTTCGGATCGAGACCCGAAAGAAACATGAGGGACAATTTACCCCAGCGCTGGATCATACGGCTCACATAAGTTGTGCGGCGCAGATCGATCCCCGGATCGAGCGAAAGCGGAATGCTGACTTCTCCGTGTTGCGGCGACTGAAAACCGATGGCGTGCGTTCGAGATACGTCCACAAACATCGAGTCCGCCGGCAACGCCGCCAGATCCATGCCATACCACTCCAGCACTTCCGTGAAATCCAGCCGATAGATGGCGCAAAGCGAATACAACTTGTACAGGCTGGGCACCAGACCCTTATTCTCGATCTCGGAAATACGGTTGATCAGTACGACGAATTCGAGGTTCTGATATTTTTCCGCAATGCGCTGGCTGGCTTGCTCCACGTCGCGAACACGCAGATTCAGTCTTTCACGGACGCGACGCAGCTTTTGCCCGGCATCATCCATGCTATGATGCTGTCCGCGCAGCCGGAAAACCAGCTAGGAAAGGACGGCCGTCGCAGCCGTAAGTGAATGATCGCATACACCTTCGCCCCAAAAAGGCTTATCACACCAAACGATAACTTGTATTCTAACAATTCTGTTCGGTTTTCAGAACACGACATGTACTCGCGTCCGGTTTTTCAGATTACAAGTCCTATGATACCTGCTTTCTGCGCTATATGAGAATTGTCGTGGGCATCTCCGGTGCCAGCGGCTCCATTTACGGCTGCCGATTGTTGGAAAAACTGCGCTCCAGGCCCAATGTGGAGTCACATTTAATCCTCACGCGCTCGGCCGAACGCACGGCTTTTCTGGAGTTGGGGAAAAGCGCCGCCGACATAAGAGCGCTCGCTGATTTTTGGTATCCCCTTGAGGATATAGGCGCCGTTCTCGCCAGCGGCTCATTCCTGACCGCCGGCATGGTCGTAGCGCCGTGCTCCATCCACAGCATGTCCGCCATTGCAGCCGGAATGAGCTCCAATCTGCTCTTGCGCGCTGCCGATGTCTGTTTGAAAGAAAAACGCCGGCTGATCCTCATGGTCCGAGAAAGCCCATTTCACCTGGGGCATTTACGGTCTATGCTCGCCCTCTCGGAGATGGGCGCCGTGATCGCGCCCCCGATCCCCGGCTTCTATACCAAACCACAAACTATCGACGACATTGTCGACCACAGCGTCGATCGCGTCCTCGACCTCCTTGGCTTGCCCGACGATCAGGCACGGCGCTGGGACGGAGGACGACAGGAAAAATGAAAAAAATCAAAGTCGGATTTCAGGGTGAACTAGGCGCGTTCAGTCAGGAAGCCGTGCGGCAGTTGTTGGGCGAGGAACCCGCCGTGGTTCCTTTCCCGCGCTTTGAAGAGGTCTTTCAGGCCCTCGACAAAGGTGTTACGGATGCCTCCGTGCTACCCATCGAGAACACTCTTGCGGGCTCTGTTCACGAGAATTACGACCACCTCCTGCAATTCGATGTGAGGATCGTCGCCGAAACGAACGTGCGGATTGTCCATAACTTGATGGCGCTTCCCGGCGTTCGCTTTCGCGACATCCGGCGCGTCTATTCGCACCCTGTGGCTCTCAACCAGTGCCTCGATTTCTTCACCAACAATCCCGCCATTGAGAGAGTTCCTTTCTACGACACGGCTGGCAGCGTGAAGATGGTGATGGAAAAACGGATGACCGATGCCGGCGCAATCGCGTCTTCCGTCGCCGCGTCCATTTACGGCGCCAGGATTCTGCGCAAATCGATCGAAGACGACCGCCAGAACTTTACCCGCTTTTTTCTCTTGAACGCCAAACGGCGTGTGCTTCCTCCTCAGCGTCCCGTGAAGGTTTGGAAAACCTCTTTGGTCTTCACGACTCGCAATATCCCGGGCGCGCTGTTTCGAAGCTTGAGTGTGTTTGCGCTGCGCGATCTCAACCTCACGAAGATCGAGTCGCGTCCGCTACGCGGGAAGCCCTGGGAATACCTTTTTTATGTCGATTTTGAGGGCAAGGAAGAGGATCCGGTGGTGCAGAAAGCCCTGGGCCACATCGCCGAGCTCGCGGACTTCATCCGCGTTTTGGGGAGCTATCCGCGCGGGCACTGACGAATTTGAGCGCGGTATGAGTCGCGGAGAAACTCGCGACCTTGATATCGATAAGACCTGCCGCGCGGCCGGCATTCAGGACATCGATTTCCTTGATTTGTTTGACGCATTTCGCGTAGACGATCCACACCGGAGGATCGTCTATCTTTCGCAGATCGGCAAGAGTTTCGGCCGCGAGGAAACTGAGGTCAGGTTTGCTCCGCACAAACAACGCGCCTATCGTCTTGGCTTCCTGCTGAAACTCCTTGTCCGGCGTTCCAATCCAGCGAATCCTTGTTCCGGTTTTGATGCCCAGCTTGTCGAGGCGGGTCGGAGGATTCAGGATCTTCTCCGTCCACTTGAGGGCCACGCTACCGAGATGGAATGTTGCTTCGCCAGCGGGGAACGTGACAACCAGCCTGCCATCGCGTGCCTCGACATGGCTCATGTCTTTGAAGGCGATCTTCCGGCGCGTCTCGCCACGGAAAATGAGCTCCGACGTCTCGAGAAGAGCTTTGCCCCCAAAGGAGCGTCCGCCGAAATCCAGCCTGCACTTGGATTCCTGACCCACTCCGCATTAGCGTACCAGACGCAGACTCGTCATGAGCTGATTGCTGCGGAACCCTTCGTACTGATAGAACGCCTCGGCAAAGCCGTAATAACGCCACTCCGCGTTCCAGTAGATATGTTTATAGACGGGGATCGAGACTCGCGCCAGCGGTTCGTAGAATTGCGTCGGCCGGCTGCCCGACGATACGAAGAACGATCCTCCGGCGCTGAACCATTTGACGCTGATCAGAGCAGTCCCGGTGTGCGCGTTCTCGTGATAAAGGGACGTGTCGGGAGTGAATGTTTGCGGGACCAGGTACAGGATGCTCGACTGCACGCTCGTCCGCGTGTAGTCCAAAAGGGCCGTGAACCACTTGCCGCCTTTGGGGAGCCAGTTCAGCGAAACCGATCCGGCGTGGCTCGAGAAATCGTAGTTAATCGACGAGTCCGGATTGCTGTTCGTGAGGCGCGAATAATCGGCGCCCAGGCGCAGCGAAGAAGTGATATCGTAGCTGCCTCGCACATGGAACTTCGAGTAGTTCCGCAGACTGGTGCGGAAATATGCTTCGTTGGAATCCGAGACTTCGTAATCGGCGTTGATGCGTGCCTTCTGCCGCAGCCGGTAGCTGACGCCAAAGATCCCGACGTTCTGGCTCAGGCTGTTGGTTTCGTACGGAAATCCTAAAATGGAAGGCGCGGTAAGCGTTGCGTCGCCCCAAACGTAACGTTCGCCCGCTCGGACGGTCACCTGCGGAGTCAGGTCGAAGTAGACATTGAGTTCATTCTGGTTGTAGTTTTCCGCCAGATGGGATGCGGTAATGGTCTGCGGCGTCAGGGTAACGTTGGGAAACAGTAACGTTTCGCTCAGCAAGTCCGACCCTGCGTCATGCATGCGGTCGGTCATCCAGAAGTCCACGATGCGAACCCGCTTCCATGGCCGTATGTCGACGTTCAGGTTGGCCGATGGATGCGGCATGTTTGCAGTACCTGTGACGAGATCTTGACCCGTGTTGTAGAACTGCGCCAGTTGCGCGTAATAGAAATTGCCCGTGGACTGTTCGAAGTAGTTCACATCCACGTGGGGTTTAGCGTAAACGAATTGACCCGAGATGGTAGCCCAGGAGACCGGCGTCGCGCCGAACGAAATCTTGGAGTACGTGGAATCGCCACGGATGCCGTAAATTTCGTAGAGGCTGTTCAACAATAGCTGCTGGCCTAAGAACGTCGAGGACAAGTCGCCGGTACTGGGCACGGAGTTGGATGCAGACTGGTCGTCACTGAAGGTGGTCCCGCCCTCTTCGAGGTTCACGTGGAGCTTGCTGAAATTGAAATCGACACCGCCGCGATAGCTGTCCGTGCGATCCCTATATTTCGTGCCCACCGCGTACGTGTTTTCAGGTACCGACGCGAATGTCGTGATGCCCACGCCGTTCTGGCTATTCCGGTCGTACGCCAGGTAAGGAACGATCCGCGTGCCCGGGAACAGGTCCAGGCGAATGTCCGTGTTCTTGATGCGCGTGTCGAAGGAATTGGCGTCCAACATGGATCCGTTGGATGCAAAAGGATTCGCGTACGATGGCAGGTAATTGAAATAAGCGAGATTGTGCCAATCCACCGTCAACCGGTAGAGCTTCCGCTTTGAAATCTCAAATTTGGCGGTCTCGTACGGATCGTCTCCGATCGAGCTGACGTGAAGATCGATTCGGTCGAACAGGCGCCCGGTGGGATTAAGAAGAGTGGCGTCGGCTCCGAACAGTTTGGGACCCTCGCCGAGATCTATGACGCTCCTGTAAGAATTGAAGCTCCCGCTTATGTTCGGGATGACGCGCCATCCGAATTCAATATCTCCTGTGAAGTTCTCATCGGTGGGCGTCGGGGCTGGCGTCGCTGCCGGCGTCGCACTCGCCGTCTGGGCGGCCGGCGCCGCCGCTGGAGGGGTAGTCTGGTCTGCGGGCTTGGCCTGATCCTGTGCGGGCAGGGAATAGCATCCGGCGATCAATAAGAAGCAGGCGAATCGGGTCTTCATCGCAGCAAATTCCCATCCACATACGATCCGTGTGTTTTCACGTGGCACAACGTGCAGTTCTGAAATTGCGGAAGGAGCAGATTGTGAAACGCCGGTGGGGTCTGCCCTAGGTTGTTCAATTTGGTCGATTGCGGACCGCTCCCGACCACAAGGCTTGGAGAGTTTGGAGGTCCTTGCGTATTAGCGTGGCATTCCAGGCAAACGAAACGGACCTCGGCCCGCGTCAGCATCCGTGGATTGGCAGAGCCATGAGGTTCGTGACACGCTACGCAGCCTTCTAATCGGACGGGCGCATGCTCAAAGACGAATGGTCCTCGTTTGTCGCTATGGCAGCGGAAACACGTTGGTTCATTACCCCATGAAACCCGCATGCTCTGGGGCATGTTGTCCGCGTGGGGATTGTGGCAATCGGTGCACGACATTCCGCCTTCGGGCAGCCGGTGTTTATACGGTCTTTGGAACGCGGCCCAGACTGACGTATGGCAAGCGGCGCATTGGGAATTGATTTCCGTCGCTTTGCGAGCAACCAGCTTGCGCCCGCCCGTACCGTGGATCGAGTGGCATTGCGGACAGCCGACCGTTTCCTTCGCGTGACCGTTCATGATGCGCCCGAAACTCGTGGTGTTGTTTAAGTGACAAGCGAGGCAAATGTGATCGGCTTCGGGCGGAGCTAGCTTTGCAGGTTGGTGTATATCCTTAGCGTCGGCGCTATCGGCATGCTTCGCTCCCGGTCCGTGGCACGACTCGCAGGATTGCGCTGCCCATCCGCGCGATTTGTCTGTCTCGACTGCAAAGTGGGGAGATTTCGCAAAGCTGTTATATATCTCCTCATGGCAAACCTTACATGCGTCCGACCCCGCGTAGCCCGGCTTGAGCGTCGGCCCCGCGGGCGCGGAACTTGGAGTTGGAGGTGGAGCTGGAGGCTGCTGAGCTGCGGCCGTGAAGCAAAGATTCGCGGCTAGGGCGAACAGACACAGGATTCGATTCACGCGCGGCACGGTCAGCAGAAAGCAGTCGCGGGACCAGTGGGGTTAGACGCTTGTTATCAATGTCTTACGAGCGAATCTGCCACGTCGATTGGGGGAAATAGCCGTTACGCGTGGGTGATATACCCCGGACAGCGGTCTTTAGCGTTCCGTTCCGAGCCGTGACCGGAGGGAGCGTTGCCCTACTGCAGCGGATACCCGTGGATGATCTTCAGCGTTCGCTCCCATCTCGTCTTAGTAAAGAAGTGGGTAGCCAGGTCGATCAAATGATGCAGATTGTAATCCCGCAGGTCCGCGGTGTTGGCATCGTACGACCAGAAAATGATGGTCGGCTTGCCCGTGATATTCTCGCGCGGAACAAAACCCCAATAGCGGCTGTCGAGGGAATTGTCGCGGTTGTCGCCCATCGCAAAGTAGCTGCCGGAAGGCACCACGATTTCCCCGTTAACCACATTGTTCTGCAGCATGTCATTCGCACGATCCGGCGGGATTCCAGGCGCCGGTGAGTACGCCAGGGTTCCGCCATTCGGAAAATCGTCGCGATAGGGGTCGTAACCCGGATCGATGTGAATCACGTACGGCTCAACCGCGGCGTGTCCGTTCAGATAAAGTTGCTTGTGTAGCAGCTTGATGTGATCGCCCGGCACGCCGATAATCCGCTTCACATAGTCTTCCTGAATCAGGATGGGATGCCGAAACACGATGATGTCGCCGCGTTTGGGAGGCGTGTAGGGAAGAAAGTGACGGCTGATGGCCCCCGCCGGTGAAAACGCCAGCTTATCGACAATCAAATGGTCACCGGTGAGCAGCGTGTTGTGCATCGACGAAGTTGGAATCACGAATGGCTGCGCGATAAACGTCGTCCCGTAGATCAGCAGCAGGAAAGTCACAACCCACTCGGCAAGTGAGTTGCGTTCGGGCACGGGTTTCGTTTTTGTCGTGACCTTCTCGGGTTTAGTTGTCGCTGTGGTAGCCATGGATGAGCATTAGAGTGCGGCGCCAGCGGGTCTTCGTAAAGAAGTGCTGCGCGAGATCACCGAAGTGATGCATTAAAGTGCCCGGCGACGATCCCGCCAGGCTCTGCGTATCGGTCGCATAGGACCAATACACGATCAATGGTTTGCCGATGATGTTCGCGCGCGGAACGAAACCCCAATAACGGCTGTCGGCGGAATTGTCGCGATTGTCGCCCATCGCGAAGTAGCATCCCGGAGGAACCACCACTTCCCCATTCACAACATGGTTCTGTAGCATGTCGCGCGTGCTGTCGTTGAGGCTGACATTCGGGTCGCTTGGGAAATTATCCCGGTAATAATCCGGATAAGGACTCTTGTAATAAACGTACGGCTCGTTCAGAGGAACTCCGTTGCGGAACACCCGCTTGTTGACGATCCGGATATGGTCCCCCGGTACGCCGATCACCCGTTTCACGTAATTCGTCGTGATATCCAGCGGGTAGCGGAAAACGATGATATCGCCGCGCTGGGGCTCTTCATAAGGCAACAGGTATTTGCTGAACAGCCCAGGCGGCGAGTAAGTCAATTTGTCCACGAGCAGGTGGTCTCCGACAAGCAGCGTGTCCTCCATCGAAGGCGTCGGGATGACGAATGCCTGCACGAGCGTCGTGGTCCCGAAAAGTAGCAGCAAGATCGTGACGGTCCATTCCGCAATGGCATGGCGGGGCCACTCGCCACGATGCGGGGCTTCCGCCGACATGGACGGCTCTGACAACGGTGGCGTCTCGGCGACCGCAATCTGGTCGCTACCCTCGGATGGGTTCATAACAGAACTGCTTCCATCGTACCGCGTGCGGCTCGGCAGAACCGCGCCAACTGGGTTAGACATAACGGAACCCCGACGGTGACGGAGGGGCACACTCCCCACTTCCTCATCAAGCGTTCCTCCGCAACCGTCCGACCTCAAGCAGCGAGATATAGATGTTCACCGCCCCCAGCCCGCTAATGGCTCCCCGAAAGAAAGCGTTGTCCCAGACGTAAGCGAGCCACGGCACGATGATCGGAATGGAAGTGCGGTCCCAACCTTGCAGCCACGGAAATACCAGAAGGAAAAATCCGATCTCGAACGCAAATACGACAAAGAGCAGGATCTTAAACTTGGTATACCAACCCCGTCCAACGATGGGTCCGAGCGGCGCCTCCACGCGGGATTGTGGATTCACGCCGTTGCCCCTTCAGCTGCAAACAACTCAGCCTGTTGCGGGTAGCCTGTCCATAAAGCGTGCGGGCAATTCGCGCGTACCGGCCAGAAGCTGAAGCGGTGCATCGCCGTGGGGCCGAAATTTTCAAGCGCGTGCCAATGCTCGTCGGTCGAATAGCCCTTATGGTTTTTGAGACCGTATTGGGGAAAGACCCGATCCCACTCGCACATGCACGCGTCGCGCTCCACCTTTGCAATAATAGACGCGGCCGCTATCGATTGGGATAGCGCATCGCCGTGAATCAGCGCCCGCTGTTTTACCGGCAAGTCGACCGTGATGGCGTCGATGAGAAGGTAATCCGGCGCTGGATTCAATTGCTCGATGGCGTTGCGCATCGCCAGCCGGGAGGCCTGGTAGATATTTACGTGATCGATCTCGAATGCATCGATCGCCGCGATTGCCCAAGCCAGCGCGCGTTCGCGAATGCGCGCCGAAAGCACTTCCCGCCGATCCGCCGTGAGCTGTTTGCTGTCTCGCAAGCCGCGGATTTTATGGTCCTGTGGCAGGATCACCGCCGCCGCGAAGACGGGGCCGAAGAGAGCGCCGCGGCCGACTTCGTCCACGCCGGCAACGCGTGAGAAACCCAAAGAATAGGCTTCACGCTCGTACTTGCTCTGGCATCTCACAATGAGAACCGCGCGCGAAGCTGTCTTATTCGCGTTCGCGCAGACGGGCTGCCTTGCCTTTTAAACCGCGCAGATAATACAGTTTGGCGCGGCGGACGCGGCCCGTGCGGACCACGTCGATATGGTCGATCACGGGAGCGTGAACCGGGAAAATGCGTTCGACACCCTGGCCGAAGCTCACCTTGCGAACCGTAATGGTCTCGCCCAGGCCGGTGTTCTTGCGGGCGATCACCGTGCCTTCAAATGCCTGGAGGCGCTCTTTGTCGCCTTCCTTAATTCTTACGTGAACACGAATCGTGTCCCCGGGTCGAAACTCGGGCACATCGGCGCGTAGGTTCTTGTTGACGACCTTGGTCAGTAACGCGGTTTGCATGGGTCTGAATCCTTTTAGTTCGCGGGTATAGTGTTAGCGGGTCTGTGACCCGAGCCGGAGTGGCGTCGTAATCTACTATTGTAGTAAATCTGGACGGTTACGTGCAGTCTTCTCTCGGGCAGCCCTTTCCCGCCATTTCCGGATCTCCTCGTGATGCCCCCCAATCAGTACATCGGGCACGTTCCAGCCCCGAAATTCAGCGGGCCGGGTATACTGCGGGCAGTCGAGCAAACCCTCCTCGGTGAACGATTCCCGCACTGCCGAGTCGGGATGTCCCAGCACGCCCGGCAGCAGCCGCGCCACGCAATCGACGATCATTGCCGCCGCCAGTTCGCCGCCGCTCAACACGAAATCCCCTACCGAAAGTTCTTCATCGGCCAGGTGTTCGGACACCCGCTCGTCCACGCCCTCATACCGGCCGCAGATGAGCAGAAGTTCTTTGTACTCGCTCAAACGCCGGGCCGCGGCCTGGTCGAAGCGTTTTCCCGATGCCGACAATAGCACCACGTGCTGGTCCTCATTCCGCTCCGGCCAGATGCATTCCACCGCCTTGAACAAAGGCTCCGGCTTCAAAAGCATCCCTTCGCCACCGCCAAACGGCCGGTCGTCAACAGTCCGGTGCCGATCCGTAGTCCACTCGCGTAGATCGTGCACCGCGATCTCTATAATTCCCGCCTCTGCCGCCCGCGGAACCACGCCATGCCGGAACGGGCCGTCGAAAAATTCCGGGAAGATAGTGACGATGTGGAATTTCACAAATCGGTCAATCCTTCCGGCAAATCTACTACGATTCTACGGCCCGGAACGTCGATCTCGACGCAAATCGATTTCGCGAACGGGATCAATATTTCCTTGTCGCCCGCTTTCACCTCGAGAAGTTGAGGTCCGCCATACTCTTGCCAGCGTTCCACGACACCAATTTCCTTGCCTTCGAGCGTGACTACCGAGCACCCCACCAGATCGGTTTGAAAATATTCGCCCTCGGGTAGGGATGCCCGCTCTTCGAAAGGAATCTCGACATCGCCGCCGGCCAGTTTCTCGGCATCCGACATGGTATCGACTCCGCGAAACTTGAACACTACGTGAGGGCCGTGGCGCCACACGTTCTCGACCTCATATTCCAAGCCTTTGACGAATACCCGCGTCACGCGCTCGGGATTCTCCGATAGAGGAACGCCCGAGAGTTCCCCGCGGATCCCACGCGGGCGCAAACGTTCGGCAATGGTGACGAGGTTCTGCGCCAGAGCTTACTCGAGGATTTCGAGCGTGAACCGCCGGTTCAGCTTCATTCCCGCGGCGCCCAGGAGCGTGCGGATAGAGCGGGCTGTACGCCCTTGTTTCCCAATGACTTTGCCGAGATCGCTGGGGGCCACTCTCAGCTCCAGCACGGTGACCTGCTCGCCTTGAACCTCTCGAACGGTAACCTGCTCGGGTATATCCACCAGGGCTTTGGCGATCTCTTCAACGAGTTCTCTCAACTTTTGTTGGCCCTTTCCAGTAAACGTTCATCCAGAAGGGCCGGCGGAGGGCCGGCCGTAGACCCGGAGGTCTCGTCCCACCACGAACGCTAACTACGCAGCCGGAGCTGCTTCCGGCGCCGGGGCGGGGTTCTTCTTTAATAGTCGGCTAACGGTATCGGAAGGCTGCGCGCCATTTTTGATCCAATACTCCACGCGATCATGTTTCAATGTGACCACCTGGGGTTGGCTGACCGGATTATAAAACCCAATTACTTCCACGGCTCGGCTGTCGCGCGCGCGTTCTTTATCGATCACTACCACACGGTAGGATGGCTTCTTTTTGGCGCCGAAACGCGCCAGTCGTATCATCAACATTTCACTCTCCAGAATAACAGGCCGGAAGCCCGTCTGTTTGTAAGGTGTCCTTACCTTACATGCCGGGGAAAAGACCGGGCGGAAGTTTCATCTTGCCCATACGCTTCCCGAGCATGCCGCCGCCGGTGATCGACTTCATCATTTTACGGGCCTGCGCGTATTGTTTTAACAGCGCGTTTACTTCCTGCACCGATGCTCCCGCGCCTTTAGCGATGCGGCGCCGGCGAGCACCGTTGATAATCATGTGGTTGGCGCGTTCCTGTTTCGTCATCGAATCGATGATCGCCACCACGCGCGTCACTTCCTTCTCATCCACTTTGACGTTCTTCAGATCCTTCATCGGACCGATCTGAGGCATCATACCCAGAAGCGACTCCAGCGGTCCGAGTTTGCGGATCTGCCGCAACTGATCCCTAAAATCTTCCAGCGTAAATTCATTATCGAGGAGTTTTCGCTGCGCCTCCTCGGCCGATTTCTGATCGATATTCTCCTGGACCTTCTCGATCAGCGACAGCACATCACCCATTCCGAGTATGCGCTGGGCGACGCGATCCGGGTGAAATGGCTCGAGTGCGTCGAACTTCTCGCCGACACCGACAAACTTCAATGGCTGATTCGTGATGGTCCGGATCGAGAGCGCCGCGCCGCCGCGCGCATCGCCATCCATCTTCGTGAGAATCACGCCCGTGATGCCGAGCTGCTTGTTGAACTCATCGGCGGACTTAACCGCGTCCTGCCCGGTCATCGCATCGGCCACGAACAGGATCTCGCTGGGGTTGAGCTGCTCTTTCAACTGCCGCAGCTCCGCCATGAGCTGCTCGTCGATATGCAGACGTCCAGCGGTATCCACCAGCAGAACATCGCGCCCGGTCTGAACCGCTTCGCGACGCGCCGATTTTGTTAAATCGATCGGCTTGGTTTCTTCGGCCGTCCCTTCGTAAATCGGCAATTTGACATCCCGAGCAATCACAGAGAGCTGCTGCCGGGCAGCGGGACGATAGACGTCGACCGAGACCATGAGTGGACTATGTCCATTTTTCGACAGCCAACGCGCGAGTTTGCCGGTGCTGGTAGTCTTTCCCGATCCCTGCAAGCCGACGATCATCATGACGCTGGGCGGCTCATTGGCAAAGCGAAGCTTGGACTGATGGCTGCCCAGAATATGGATCATCTCGTCGTTGACGATCTTGATGACCTGCTGCGTCGGAGAGAGTGCGCTGAGCACCTCTTCTCCCATGGCCTTCTGCTTGATATTCTCAATGAGCAGCTTGACGACGCGGAAATGGACGTCGGCCTCGAGCAGCGCCACGCGAATCTCGCGCAGTGCTGCCTCCATATTCTCGGCCGTCAATTTCCCTTCGCCGCGCAGGTTCTTGAAGACCCTTTGCAGCTTTTCGGATAGGTTATCGAACATCGGTGTGATCGAACATCGTTGCGGAGGTGGGTCAGGGGACCTAAAACTATTTTACATTGCCCCAAGCCCCGCCCCGCCGATCCGCGCCCAACGAGCAGAGATTTTCCGAGCAACCCTGACCGTCACGCTCAGGGTTCCGCACCATCCTGAAGATCCAGGACTCTGTTACGGACACCGACTCTTTCACACTCCCACGACTCGATCCTACTTAACAAAAATCAGCCCAAACTGATGATCCACGACATCCCCCGCATCCGATAGCACAAAATTCGACGTGATCAGCCCCGTCGCACCCTCAAACTGCCCTTCCCCACCTTCCACTTTCCAAATCACCGCCCCATGCATGTACTTCGCGTCCGGACTCGGACCCATATGCCCCTGACCCACTGTCGAGAAGCGAAGTGAATCATCGCCTTCGCCGAACGTAATGGTGCCCGATTCCGTGAAAGTATCCGGAGCGCTGATCCGAACCTCGGATTCGAAATACGCCAAGCCGCCTTCCGCGGGCGCAAACGTGCCCTTCACGCCATCGGGTCCGATAACAGTCTCCATCGTGCAACTCGTGGCGCTCGTGGTCGCCTTCATCACGCCGGCGTCGTTGCCAGGAGTCGCTGTGCCTCGAAACTGCATGTTAAAGATGATTTGGGCCATTTTCTCCTCTTCTCTTCTACTGTATGCTTACAGCTTACGGAGGAAGAAACAATATGGCTTCCATGCCGCCTTACAACCCCCAGAACCCCCAGAATCCTCAGGCGCCGCCGCCCGGTTATCCACCGTCCGGTTATCCACCACCGCCTCCTGGCTATCCGCCGCAACAAGGCTATCCACAACAAGGCTATCCGCCGCAGCCGGGTTACCCGCCGCCCAAGAAATCCAACGCCGTAATTTGGATTCTCGGCATCCTCGGCGGTCTGGCGCTTCTGATGATCCTCGTCGTCGGAGGCGGAATCTTCTTCCTGAAATACAAGTTGAACCGCGCCGGCGTCGACACCGAGCTCCTCAAAAGAAATCCGACGCTCGCCGCCGCCCGGATCGCCGCGGCATTGAACCCCAACATCGAGGTCCTCTCCATAAACGAAGGCAGCCAGGTCCTCACCGTCCGCGACAAGAAAACCGGCAAAGTTTTCTCCGTGAACTTCGAAGACGCTAAGCGCGGCCACTGGACCATGACCGCCAACGGACAATCGGCCGAGGTGAATATGTCAGGTAATGGGCCGGACGGAAGCATCGATGTTAAAGGACCGGATGGCGCCGTTACGTTCGGAGGCGGCGCGGCCACCAACATCCCGTCCTGGGTCCCGCAGTATCCCGGATCGAAGCCCGAGAACGCCATCAGTTCCAACCAGGCGTCGCAATCGGGCGGCCTGTTTCACTTCAAGACCCCTGACGACGTCGATCGCGTGATTCAATTCTACGGAGATCAGATCAAGTCGGCGGGTCTGCATATCACCAACACCACCACCAGTAAGAACAACGGAGTTTCGAGCGGAGTGCTCACGGCGGAAGACGACAGCAAGAATCGAACCATCGGTATCGTCGTATCGAACGAGGGCGGCGAGAACGCCGTCGCCGTCACTTATGCGATGAAGAAGTAATATGGTGTTTTGGATACATTGAAGGTTCTCTTGTTTGCCTCCCTGTCAGCCTGCTGTTTCGGTCAGGCCCAGTACGACCTGGTTTTGCAGGGCGGCCATGTAATCGACACGAAGAACAAGATCAGCGCTGTTCGCGACGTCGCAATCAGAGACGGCAAGATCGCCGCAGTGGCGGAACACATCGACCCGGCACTCGCGTCCAAGCTCGTGAACGTGAAAGGCCTGTACGTTACTCCGGGCATCATCGACATTCACGTCCACGTGTACGCCGGCACGGGCGAGCCGCACTCGTACGCCGGAGATTTGAGCGTCTATCCGGATGGATTCACGTTCCGCAACGGCGTCACCACCGTTGCCGATGCCGGCTGTTCGGGCTGGCGCAACTTCGAGGATTTCAAGCAGCGTATTATCGATCGCTCGAAGACGCGCGTCTTCGCGTTCATCAATATTGTCGGAGCGGGAATGCGCGGTCCCAAGTTCGAGCAAAACCTCGCTGACATGGAAGCCGCGCCGGCCGCGGAGATGGCCCTCAAATATAAAAACATCGTTGTCGGATTCAAAACCGCGCACTTTGGCGGACCCGAGTGGACGCCTGTGGAGCACGCCGTGGAAGCCGGTACCATCGCGAACATCCCCGTCATGGTCGATTTCGGCGCCAATCGCAAAGAGCGGCCCATGGCGGAACTCGTGACGAAGAAACTTCGGCCCGGCGATATCTACACGCACTGCTACTCAGGTTTGAGAGACGAACAAGATGCATCCGGCCACGTCAATCCCGCGATGTTCGAGGCGCGCAAGCGCGGCGTCATCTTCGACGTGGGTCACGGAGGTGGCAGCTTCGCATGGCGCATCGCGATTCCAGCCATCAAGCAAGGTTTTCTGCCCGATTCCATTTCGACCGATCTGCACGTCGGAAGCATGAACTCGGGCATGAAAGACATGGACAACCTCATGAGCAAATTCCTTGTGATGGGTGTTCCGCTGGACACCGTCATTGCCGAATCCACCTGGAATCCCGCGCGCGAAATCAAGCATGAGGAGCTTGGCAACTTGTCGGTGGGCTCCGGAGCCGACGTCGCCGTCCTGCGCGTCGAAAAAGGAGATTTCGGCTATACCGACATGTACGGCGCCCGCTTGAGAGGGCATCAGAAAATCATTTGCGAGCTGACCTTGCGCGACGGCAAAGTAGTGTACGACCTGAACGGAATCACGCGCCCGGATTGGGACAAGCTGCCGCCCGGCTACCGCCAGACTGGCGATCCGACGTGGGACACCCTTAACGCTCCTCACAAGCCGGCTCAAGCTTCGACGCCGCCAACCGAACCCTGACGGTCCGCTACGGCTGCTTCAAATCGCCGGGAGGCAGCGGTGGAGGATTCGGCGGCGCTACGGTAGCAGTTACGACTTTCGTATCTAAAACTGGAACCGCAATTGAAGATCGAGCCGCCTATTATTTGTAGGCGTCTGCTCCGCCGCAAACCCTCCGGCGATTGCTGTGGACTGCAAAAAGAACGGCGATCCCATCACTCCCACAGGTGGCGCGTAATTCACATGGTTGAGAAGGTTGCGCGCGCTGATCGAGAGCGTTAGGTTGTAACGATGTTCGGTCAACCCGCTACCGCCGCCGCGCGGCCCACCGCCGCCGAATCCTCCGAATCCCCGCCCCCGGCCTCCTCCGCTATTGGCGCGAGCGCCGCCGCTCGGACCGGAAAACTTCGTCTCGCCAAATCCCCAGGTCCGGCTGAAACGTAGATTAAGAGTGAACTGTGCTGGGCCCGTTCCATAATTCCGAGGCAGTAAAGGCTGACCGGGCAACGGCGTCGGATTGAGATAACCATAAGGCGTGAAAACAATACCGGGACCCGGTCCGTTAGCCACGGTCGGTCTCGCATTCAGGATTCCATCGTCCAGATAGTCTCCGCCCGTAATGATGTTGAACGGCATGCCGGAACTGGCCGTGATAAATGGAGAGAGCTGCACCCTCCACGGCGCCATGAAACTCCCGGCCAAGAACATGCGGCTCGTGATATCGAGCGACGACCTGCCCCACTCCTGGCTCAAGTCGTATTGATCCACCGGCGACGATGTCCCGCAGCCTGAGGGCGACGCGCACAGGGAGCCATCCGTGTTGCTGTGAGCCGTATTCCAGATGTAAGCGCCAAACACGGATATGCGGTTATTAATCTGACTATTGATGCGTGTGATCACCTGCATCTGCTTCAATAATCCATCCGATTGGTACTGGAAAATGTTGCCGACATTGCCGTAGGGCAGCACACCGTCGGGTAAAGGCGCATTGATATCGCTGGTCACGAACTGGCTTACACCGCGTGTATCGGTCCAGTTCACGGACAGCGTGGTCCGCCGAGCCAATTGCCGTTCTACTCCGATTGCCGACTGCATCAGATAAGGCGTTCGCAGGTTGTTCCCCGTGATAAAGCGAACCTCGGGATTCCCGCTGACATCCAGCATCGATATCGAAGGCGTCGTCGTCGGCGAAAAGAAGTCAGGCATCTTCACCAGGTACGATAACTGGTTCACACCGTTGTACTCTTGCGTGTACAGTTCATCTTGATTGGGGAAGCGAATATAGAAAATGCCGAAACCGCCGCGAAGTACGAACTTCGGATTGCCGCCCTTCGTCTTGGGCGCCCATGCGAACGATGCGCGTGGCGCGAAATCGTGCCAATCGTGAATGTTCGTCTGGCCTTCATAGCGCAACCCCGCGCTCAGCGTAAGATTCTGTCGCACCCGCCAATCGTCTTCGACGAATGCGCCCACATCCACCATCGTCGATGAAACCCTGGGACTGCCGGTACTGATTGTAAACTGCGTCGGCCCACCGCCCATCGCCTGAATCGTCGAAAACGGCAACCCCTGACTGAGTCCTTCCTCGGTGATCTGATACGCATTAAACGATGCAAAGGTATAAGTCCCGTTGAAGTTAGTCGGCGAATTGTTATTCAAAACATCTCCGCGAACACGTACGCCAAACTTGATCGTGTGAGGACCGTGCGTGACTGTCGTGTAGTTTTGCAGTTCGTGGCTGTCTTCACCAAGCGCTGTCTTGCCAATCGGCGAGCCGCCCATCACGAAGGCGCTCGGAACCGTAACCTGCGGCGTGTTCGATATCGCGTTTTCGTCTGTAAAATCGTGGTGATATTGATACCGGGTCTCATTCACCACCGAGGTTGAGAGTACGGCGGTGTCGATAACCTGGATGAGATTCTGCTTTTGATCGTATGTGTATCCTGCCCCGGGAAGGCTGTACAGACCAACCCCCCAGAGATCGCGATGCAAGTCCAGAAACGAATAGCGAACGCTCAGGATATTGTTCGCCCCCAGTTGATAATCCACGCGCGGGCTCAAAGTCGTGCGCTGCTGCGGCGTAGGGGTGAATCCGCGGTCGTTAAACGGACTGAGAGTCGTGGGATCGAGCACGATCGCATTCAAAATCGCGTTATCGTCAATCTGCCGCCGCTCGAAATCGAAAAAGAAGCTGGACTTCTTACTAATAGGACCGCTGACATTCCCTCCGTAGGTCTGTAACTGGAAGTTAGGATATGGCGAAGAAGTCAAATACGGGTTGCGCGAGTTCCAGAACCCCTGACTGGTGTCGTAGAATGCCGTGCCGTGGAACTTATCCGACCCGGGCTTGGTGAATATTTCAATTCGGCCAAACCCGAGTGTGTCGTACTCAGACGAGAACGGATTTTGATTGATCCGGATCTCGCGAATTGACTCCTTTGGAGGGAGCCGCCCGCTCGAAAAGCCGTCGACATAAATCTCTCCGCCGCTGGGACCGGCAGATGGCCCCGCTAATGCCTGCAAATCCTGTTGTAGATCGTCGGGGTCGTCGGGCAAGGCATCTAAATCCGCCCCTTTGATCACAATCGCAGCGGCATTCTGGCTCGGATCCACACTGAGTTGATTCGCGCTCTCTTGAACGGTGATTGTCTGGATGACTTCAGCCGGCTTCATTACGATATCGGCGTGTACGGTCTCGTTCCCGTTCACCATGACAGCGACCACACCGTTCTGAGTCAGTCCGCTGGATGTGGCTGATACGGTATAAGTGCCGGGCGCTACGCCGCGGAATGTATAAGTACCATTGGCCTGAGCCTTGGTAGTCTGCGCGGCGCCGTTGTTACTCGTGAGAGTAACGCCTGCATTAGCGATTACTGCCCCACTGGTATCTTTGACTTGACCGGTGACCGTGCCACCGCTGGGTACCTGCGAACTGCCGGACCTAACAGACGTTACAACAATGAGTGCAAGAAGAACGGTTCGACAATTCATTGGAAAAACCCGGAACGGTTTCCGTGGCAGGGTGAAGCGCCACACAGGGAAGACGCGAATCGACGACGGGATTGTTACTTGGCCTCTCGTCAAGGTCTGTAAAGAGCAGTTCCGGCCGCGAGATTAGTTGAGTATAATTAAGATTCGGGCAAACGCTTGCGGCAAACGCTTGCGGCAAACGCTTGCGGGACCAATGAAGGAGGTATCGAAATGACCAGCGGACTTACACGCCGCAGTTTTGTTCAAGGAGCGGCGGGACTCTCCGCCGCCCTCGCGACCCGCGGCCGGATTCTCGGAGCAAATGACCGCATCAACGCCGCCGTGATCGGCCTTGGCACCCGCGGATCCTATCTTTTTCAAATGGCGCTGCATCGCTCCGGCGAGAAACACGACGCTGAGGTTGTCGCACTCTGCGACGTCTACCAGGCCCGTCTGTCTCGCGCTTCGAAGAAAGCGCCCGAGGCGAAGCAATATACCCATCATCAGGAACTGCTCGAGCGCAAAGACCTCGACGCAGTCCTCATCGCGACGCCCGATCATTGGCACGCCCCCATCACGCTAGCGGCTCTCAATCGCGGCATCGATGTCTACTGCGAAAAACCCATGACGCACACCACGGAGGAAGCCGCGCAGGTCGCCGCCACAGCGCAGGAGAAGAAGCGTGTGATGCAGGTCGGCGTGCAGGCGCTCTCCTGGGCTCGCTGGCACAAGATCCGCGACGTCATTCAGGCCGGGACCATCGGCAAAGTCGTGGCCGTGCAAGGCACCTACAGCCGAAACGATCCGAATGGCGACTGGAACTGGAAGATCGATCCCGGCGCCGGACCCGATGGCGCCGGCGACAATCACATCGATTGGAAACAATGGCTCGGCGCCGCGCCGGAGCGGTCCTTCGATGCCGACCGTTTCTTCCGCTTCCGCAAGTACTGGGATTATTCGGGCGGCATTGCCACTGACCTGCACTATCACATCGTTGCCCCCTTCCATTTGGCCGTCGAGAACGAACACCCCGTGCGCGTCAGCGGCATGGGCGGACGCTGGGTTTACGACGACGGGCGCGAAGTGCCGGACACCTTCCTGACCGCGGCGGATTACCCTGGCAAGTATTCGATGATGGTGCAGTCTTCGCAAGTCAACGAGATCGGCCCGCTCATGCTGCTCCGTGGGACGCACGGAACCATCCACCTCGGCGACGAATGGGAAGGCCCACAAGGCCGCAACACCAGCATCGCCAGGATTGTTCCGGACACGCCATTCCTCGACGAGTTCCGCAAGAAGTGGGGCAAGGACGAACTGGTGCTCGACGGCGTCGGCAATGAAGGCGACCAGAAGCATGTCGATAATTTCTTCGATTGCGTCCGCTCGCGCCAACAGACGAATTGTCCGCCGGACCTGGGCAACAAGGTCATGACCAGCATCATGCTGTCGGTGCGCTCGTATCGCGAAAACAGAATGTTCACGGTCGATCCATCCACCGGTCGCATTACCAACGGCTGATCGGATCGCGCGCCCATGCCGGCCACGCCCAGTCTGATGCAGGATGTCGCCGCGCGAGCCGGCGTATCCGTGACCACCGTGTCGCACGTTTTAAACGCAACGCGGCCGGTGGCTCACGACACGCGGGATCGTGTCCTTAACGCCGCGCGCGAATTGAACTACTATAAGAACGCATCGGCGCGACTGCTGGCGCGCGGCCGCAGCGATGCCTTCGGCCTCATCATTTCCGACATCGAAAATCCCTTCTTCGCCGAGCTGATTAAAGCCTTCGAGATCGCCTGTCTCGAACAAGGCATGACCACCCTCCTTTCCACCACAAATTACGACACGGAACAGGCAGGCAAAGCCGTTCGTCGCATGATCGAAAGCAAAGTGGCTGGCGTCGCGGTCATGACATCGCAACTCGATTCTGATTTGATCGACGAACTGATCGGCTCTTCGACGCCTGTCGTTCTGCTCGACAGCGAAAAAATTCTACCGGGCCGAAGCTCGGTCCATGTGGATCAGCGGCCCGGCGCTGTGGAAGCAGTGCGCCACCTTCAGGATCTGGGCCACACCCGCTTCGGCTTCATCGCTGGCCCGTCCCATCGCGTCTCGGCCGCGAATTACAGGCATGCCGTCCTCCAGGCGATCTCGGACGCAGCGCTCCCGCAACCCCAAGTTCTCGAAACATCCAATACGCCCGAAGCGGGAGCCGCCGCCATTCGCGAGTGGCTCTCGCAAGGCAATCTCCCGACGGCCGTGCTCTGCGGCAATGATCTCTGCGCGCTCGGAGCTATGGGCGCCATCGTCGAAGCCGGCCTGAAAATTCCGGACGACGTCTCCGTGGTCGGCGCCGACGATATTGCGTTCGCCCGCTTCAGCCATCCTCCTTTGACAACTGTTCGTATCCCGCGCGATCTTGCTGGCCGCGCCGCGTTCGACGCTCTGCAGCGAATGATCAAAACAAAACGGCGGACGGGACGCGAGTACCCGATCCGAACCCTGCTTGTAGTACGCCAATCCACCGGACCCGCACCCCAAAATTCAATATGACTACTGGAAAAGTGAAAGCTGCCATCATCGGCTCGCAATTCGAAGCGGATATTCATGCAGCCTCGTTTCAGATTCTGCCGGAAGACGCTGAAGTGGTCGCCGTGGTGTCGCCCACGCCTGGCCACGCCGAAGAGCTGGCGCAACGCTATGGAATCCCGCGCGTATTTCGCGATTACCGCGAGATGCTGCGCGAACCCGACATTGAGATGGTCACCATCGCCGCTCCCAATGCGCTGCACTGCCAGATGACCTGCGACATCGCGCGCGCGGGCAAACACGTTGTGTGTGAGAAGCCGCTCGCGATGACGCTCGAAGAGGCAGACGAGATGATCGCTGTCTGCCACAAGCAAGGCGTGCTGCTGATGTACGCGGAAGAATTATTCTTCACGCCGAAATACGTCAAGGCCAAGGAGATGGCCGATCAGGGCGCATTCGGCAAAGTTCACCTCATCAAGCAGAGTGAAAAACATTTTGGCCCTCACAGCGCCTGGTTCTGGGATGTGGAACGCTCCGGAGGCGGCGTCTGGATGGACATGGGCTGCCACGGAATCGCGTTCTGCTATTGGTTCCTCGGGCGTCCCGCCATCGAGTCGGTCTACTGCCAGATGGGCACCTATGTTCACCGCGACAAGACCATCGCCGAAGATGAAGTGATCGGCATTCTCGAATTCGCGAACGGAGCGGTCGGCCTTGTTGAAAACAGCTGGGCGCGCCGCGGCGGCATGGACGACCGTATCGAAGTCTATGGCGATAGCGGCGTCACCTACGGCAATCTTCACATGGGCAACGCGCTTCCCACGTACAGCGAGACGGGCTACGGCTACGCGGTCGAGAAAGCGCCGTCAACCTCCGGCTGGAGCTATCCGGTTTTCGAAGAACTCTGGAATTACGGCTTCCCGCAGGAGATGCGTCACTTCGCAAGATGCGTACGCGGAAAAGAGGAACCGCAGGCCACCGGAGAAGACGGCCGCGTCGTCTTGGAAGCTCTCTGTGCGGGGTACGCGGCTGCGGGCCGTGGTTCGAAAGTCTCGCTTCCCTTCCACCCGGCGGGCGTGCGCAAGCCGTTCGATCTTTATCGTGACGGAAAAAGCCAATGAAGCAGACGGTGCTGCTCGACAACATACGCAACCAGCCCGTGTCGCTCCGCCGCGTAGCCGCCTATCATTTGCGCGACGGCTGGGATGATCTGCAACAAGCCGCGGCGGTCATTCGCGCGGCAGGGAAAGTGGTCTTCGTCGGAATGGGTAGCTCGCTATTTGCAGCTATACCCGCCGCTTATTATCTTGAGAAGCACGGCATCGAAGCGGACGTCGTGGAAGCCTCCGAACTCTTGCACTTCGGCCAGGCCGGGAAGCGAGTAGCCGCCAAGGTGCTCGTGTCGCGATCCGGCGAGACCGTCGAGATTTCGAAGTTGCTTCCGGCGACAATCGGCCTCACGAACGTGCGCGGAAGCCACCTCGCGCGCCGGTCGGACTACCCCATTTATCTGAACAGCGAAGCCGATCGCATGGTGGCCGTTCAGACTTACACGGGCATGCTAGCGGTCTTGCTGCTGCTCGCCGGAGCGGCTCTCGAAGAACCCGCAAACAAATGGCGCGAAGCCTTGGACGAAGCGGCGCAAGCGCTCTCCGATGCAATCGAAAGCGAGATCGCTGCCAGCGAAGAATGGAACAATTTTCTCGCCGGCGCCGATGTTGTGTATCTCCTCGGCCGCGGGCCATCGCTCGCATCCGTTCGTGAAGGTGCTCTACTATTCAACGAAGCATCCCGCACGCCTTCGGTCGCGATGTCGGCTGCGCAGTTCCGGCACGGTCCGGTGGAAGTAGTGGACGATCGCTTTCGCGCCATCGTCTTCGCATCTCAGGAAGCAACCCGCGATGTCGACCTCGCGCTGGCAAACGACCTGAAGTCTATGGGAGGCAAGGTGCGCGTGTGCCAGAGCCGCGGCGTAACGTCGCCGTTCGAACCGCTCATTGAGATTGTTTCCCTACAAGTCGCGGCATGCCGACTGGCCGAGCATAAAGGAATCGATCCGGGAGATTTCCGCTACGCCACCCTCGTCACCCTCGCGGAGTCAGGCTTCGGTACGCTATGAGAGCGCTTGGAATCGATATCGGAGGCACCACCACCAAGGTCGCTCTTGTCGACGCCAGCGGCGAAACCGGCGAGATCGAAACCTGCGAAACCGGCACGGACGCAGATGTCTTAGTCGCTAATATTCGCAATGCCGCGCGACGAATTCGCGGCGAAGCGCCAATTCAAGGTGCTGGAGTAGCTGTAGCCGGTTTCCTCAATCACGCACACGACCGGCTCAGCTACAACCCGAATATCGAGTGGCTCTGCGAATTCCCTCTCAAGGAAGCGCTGACGAATGCGCTCGACACCAACGTCACGCTGGAAGTCGATTCCAACGCGTCCTGCCTCGGCGAATACCGCTACGGCGCGGGACAAGGATCGCGACGTTTTCTATGCCTCGTGGCCGGAACCGGACTGGGAGGTGGAATGACCATCGACGGCGAGTTGTTGCGATTCTTCGGCGAGTGCCTCGGAGACGTGGGACACGTCGTAGTGGACCGCGACGGGCCGGAATGTACCTGCGGTGGCCGAGGATGCGCCGAAGCAGTCGTGGGCGCGCAAGCAATCGTGGCGTGTGCCCAAACCGGCGCGACCCTGCGAGACGTAATCGAAAACGCGCGCCAAGGAAGCGCTAAGGCAATCGACGCTCTCGCATTTTCGGGCCGGGCGCTAGGAATCGCCGCGGCCTCTCTCGCCCAAATCTTTTTCCCCGATCGCATCGTAGTGGCCGGCGGTCTGGCCGAGGCTGAAGATCTGGTCCTGGCCCCCGCGATAACGGAGTTCCGCCGAACCGTGAACGCCACCGCGCGGCAACACGTCTCAATCTTGAAAGCAAGCCTCGGCTGGCGCGCAACTCTGATTGGAGCCGCCGCGCCGCTGCTCTGCACATCCGAAAACGAAGGAGCCCTTTGACAATGACGGTAAGCTCGAAACTCGCGGTCGCCCTCTCCATTTGTATTGGTGTGGCCTCGGCTGCCCCTGCCGATGAATTTCTCGGCCGCTGGGATTTGACCATTATGCGCGGCGACGCTTCGCGACCATCATGGATGGAGGTCAAACAGAACGGAGACGCCCTGACCGTATCGTTCGTAGGTCCGTGGGGCAGCGCCGAGCCGGCTCGCGAAGTCGAACTGAAGAACGGTCGCCTGACATTCGCAACAGAAAACTTTTTCGGTCACGCGCCTGCAATGCATGTGGAATGCGCCATCGCGAATGACGGTCTCACGGGAGAAGTGACGGCAGACAGCGATAAACTGCCGCTCAGCGGCAAACGATCGCCGAAGTTAAGCGCGCCGGCAAACCCGAAATGGGGCCCCAGCATCGTTCTGTTTAACGGTAAGAATCTCGATGGCTGGCATCTCGATCAACCGCAGGCGAGCAACTGGGTCGCCGAAAACGGCCTGCTCATATCGCGCGAACGTGGCGCCAACCTCGTCACGAACAAGGAATTTCGAGATTTTCATCTCCACGTGGAATTCAATTGCCCCCAACGGCAACAGCGGCGTGTATCTTCGAGGCCGCTATGAGATACAGATCGAAGACGACGAAAAGAAATCCCCTCCGACAAGCTGGATGGGTGGCATCTACGGGTTCATCGCGCCGGAAAGCGTCGTGCGCCGTCCGGGAGAGTGGCGCAGCTTCGATATCACGCTGATGGGTCGAACTGTTTCGGTGAGCGTGGATGGAAAACTGGTCGTCAGAAATCGCGAGATCCCCGGCATCACGGGCGGTGCGCTCAACAGCAATGAAGGAGAGCCCGGTCCCATCTACTTACAGGGCGATCACGGCGGCCTTCAGTTCCGCCACATCGAAATTACACCGGCGATCCCGTAGAGAATCGGATTTCCGAGTTACCTTCCAGCCAATCTCCGGATCTGAGCGTCGCTCTCGTGCACACCAGCTTGCACGTCAGCAGCTTCGTACAACCCTCTAGCTTCGCGCCACAAGGAGATAGCCTGTTCCGTCTCTCCAGCCTCCGCTACCAGCAGCGCAAAACCTCTGATGGCATTGGCAAGATCTAGATCGGGTGTTTCTGGATGCCCTCGGTAGAGTGTTAGCGCTTCCTCGTAACAGGGCCTCGCCTGCTCTAAAGAACCTTGATTCCGAAGGATGTCTCCGACATGTCGAATTGTGTGTGCAAATCTGAGCGGATCGCTCAAGCTCCGATAGATGCTCGCGGCCTCTCCGTAATGCTGAAGTGCTCGGGCATTATTCTTCAGGTCGCGCTCGATCTGTCCTAAACCAGTCAACGATCTTGCTAACACTTCCCGATCTGCGGCGCCGCAGAATCCAATCGCCTCGACGAAAAGTTCCTTCGCGTCTTCCAATCTATTCTCTCTTCGGGCTTCGTATCCCAATCTGATCAGGGTGTCGGGAGCAATCGACATAACGGCGATAGCGTACCGCTTTTCAGCGATTTGTGCCACTGCTCGCTGTTCACGTGTCTCGATGTTCAAGTTCAATTGAGGAACGCTCTCCATTTCCAGCTTCGGGACGACGTGACGCTAAAATCGTTCTTGCGCCCGTTTGTTCCCATCTTCAAGAACCCGCACCTCCTGACCATCGCTGGAAATTACTGGCATCGGAAAGTTGACACCCTCCGATTCCCGGTCGAAGAGAAGCTCTTCGAGACAGAACCGGGTGTTCAAATCCTCGTACACTCCCAACGACCTGAAAATCCGCATTCACAGCTTATACTGGTGCATGGCCTCGAAGGTTCCAGCGCAGCGGGGTACGCCCAAAGCCTCGCGCAAGCCGCTCTCGAAGGAGGCTACGCCGTCCATCGCTTCAACATGCGCAGTTGCGGCGGCACCGAAGCAGTCTGCGGAAAGACGCTCTACCATTCCGGCCAGACCTCCGACGTTCTCGCGCTTGCAAAAGACCTGCGCAAGCACAATCCCCTGCCGATTTTCCTCATCGGCTTCTCGCTCGGAGGCAACGTTGTTCTGAAACTCGCCGGCGAAATGGGAAAAAGTGCTTCCGAAGTGATCGCCGGCGTCTGCGCCGTCTCGACGCCTATAGATTTGGCCGCCTGCGTCGAGCGCCTAAAGCTCCTCCAGAATCGCATCTACGCCAATCGTTTCCTGAAGCGGCTCAAACAGCGCATCAGACTCAAAGAACGCCTGACGCCCGGTCTGTTTGACCTCTCCCGCCTCGCTAACCTGTCAACTCCGTCTACGCTTTCGACGACACCTACACCGCGCCCTCATTCGGTTTCGGCACTGCGGACAATTACTACGCCACGCAGTCCGCCCAGCGTTTTCTTGATTCCATCCGCATCCCCACGCTGCTCGATCCAGGCGAAAGACGATCCGCTCATTCCGTTCGATATTTATCAGCAACCCGCATTCGCCACGAATCCGCACCTGCAGCTCATTGCGCCGGACCACGGAGGCCATCTGGGCTTCATTTCCAGGCACAAACCGCGCTTCTGGCTCGATACCATCCTGTTAGAATGGTTACAGGTTACCCGGAACAAACTCCAGGCGAGCGTCGTATCTTAGATTTCCATGGCCCAAACTGCGTCTTTTCGGGAGGCAGCATCTGTTGCGCTAGACTCCCTTCGCGGGAGTAAACTACGCAGCTTCCTCACGCTGCTCGGCATCATTCTCGCAACAACGACGCTGATCGCGGTCATGTCGGTGATCAGCGGCATGGATCACTACATCGCCGACAACGTGTCCAGCATGGGCTCCGATGGTTTTCGCATCGTGCGCATGGCCTTCATCGGAAATTTCAATCCCAAGAAATTTCTCGAGATGCAGAAGAAGAATCCGGAACTGAGTCCCGACGAGTTCACTTTTCTAAAGGACCACGCAACGATGGTCCGTGAAATCGGTATGCGCGACAGCCGCACCGTCAGCGCCTCGTTCGGTTCTCAAACCGTCGATAGCATAAATCTGAACGGAGTCACCGCGAATTGGGCCGTTCTGAACAACTCTCAAATCTCCATGGGACGCTACATCACCGACATTGAAGTGACCAAACACGCGCCGGTATGCGTCCTCGGATGGGATGTCATGGACAACCTCTTCGGCAATGCCGACCCGGTTGGAAAGCTCATACGAGTCGATGGCGTCCAGTACACCATCGTCGGCGTGGCCAAGGCAAAAGGCAGCGTCTTCGGACAATCGCAGGACGCTTACATCGACATTCCGATCGGCATGTATTTCCAGGTCTACGGCTCGCGATCCGGCATCTCCTACGCGGCCACCGCGAGCAGCCAGGAAGTTCTCGAACAGGCGCAGGATGAGATTCGCATGCTCCTGCGCGCGTATCGCCATCTGCGTCCCCAACAGGACGACACGTTCTCCGTAATTTCCTCGGATTCTCTGGTCTCCGCATGGAACAACCTGACCGGCGCAATCGCCGCGACGGCCGTTGCAGTCGTTTCCGTCTTCATGATCGTTGGCGGCGTAGTCATTATGAACATCATGCTCGCCGCTGTGACCGAGCGCACTCGTGAAATCGGCATTCGCAAATCCGTTGGTGCGCGCCGCTCCGATATTCTGAATCAGTTTCTGGTCGAGGCCGCTATGCTTGCCGGCATCGGCGGATTAATGGGAGTGTTCCTGGCCTGGCTGGTTGCGGTCGCGGTACGCGCGCTCACACCCGTTCCCATGGTGGTTCCGATCAGTTCCGTCGCAATTGGTGTTGGACTCTCGTCCATCGTCGGGCTGTTCTTCGGTATTTATCCGGCGCAGCGCGCTTCGAAATTAGATCCTATTGAAGCCTTGAGGGCCGAAGCATGACATTTCTAACCCTGCTCGCCGGGATGCAGCTCGCCTTGGAAACCGTCTGGTCCCACAAGCTCCGCTCGTTTTTGACAGTCCTCGGCGTCATCATCGGAACCGGGACCATCATCGGCGTCGGCTCCATCATTGCCGGACTCGATGGCGCCGTCACCAGCGTCCTGCGTGGATTCGGCAGCAACACCGCGACCATTTTCCGCATTCCGGTCGGCTTCACCCGGCGCGATCCGACAGTCATGCAGCGCAAACCGCTCACCTACGAGGACGCCCGCGCCATCGCCGATCGTTGCCCCGCGGTAGCCCACACCAGCGCCTACCTGTTCTCGTTCAACTTCGGCCAGAACACTCCCGCCATCAGCATTGCCAAATACAAGGGCAACGATGTGTATAACGCCGACATCGGCGGCACGGAAGAATCTTACGCGGTCGGCAACAACGTCGAGATGCTGGAAGGGCGTTTCTTCACCGACACGGAGAACATGCACCACATTCCCGTCTGCGACATCGGCGAAGACCTGCCCCGCGCGCTGATGGGCCGCGGCGAAGATCCCATCGGTAAATCGATTCTGGTGAACGGCCACGAATTTCAGGTGGTCGGCGTCATGAAACGGCCGCAAAATTCGTTCCCGGGTCAGGATGACCTGCGGGTCCTGCTGCCTTACTTCACCATGCATAAGCTGTTTCCGAACGCCCAGGAAAACATGATCATCGTGGCGGCGAAGGAAGGACAGCTTCCGGCGGCGATCGACGAAGCCCGCGCCGTGCTTCGATTGCAACGGCACGATCCCCTCACCAAACCCGACGACTTCTTCATTTCGACTTCCGAACAATTGGTGGAGCAGTTCCACAACGTAACGGCGATGATCGCTCTGGTGATGGTGGTGCTCAGTTCCATCGGACTGCTGGTCGGCGGCATCGGCGTGATGAACATTATGCTGGTATCGGTGACCGAGCGCACCCGGGAGATTGGCGTCCGCAAAGCGATTGGAGCGCGCCGCTTCGACATCGTACTGCAATTTCTGACCGAGGCCGTGGTGCTGACCGGCCTCGGCGGCCTGATCGGAATGACATTCGGCTGGCTAATTTCCCTCGTCTGCCGCTTGATTTTCCCGAGCCTTCCGACCGCCGTGCCGCTGTGGGCCGCAGTTCTCGGCGTCGTGGTATCCGTCGCGATCGGACTATTTTTCGGAATCTGGCCCGCGAACAAAGCGGCCCGCCTCGACCCGGTCGTTGCCCTTCGCTACGAATAACTACTCGTAGCGAAGCGCTTCCAGAGGATCGATGCGAGTAGCGCGTTGCGCCGGAAGCCAGACCGCAAACAGAGCCACCAGGCTCAACAGAATCGGAACCGAAATAAAGACTAGCGGATCGAGAGCCTTCACTCCGAACAGAAATGTCGAGAGCAGGCGCGTCAGCCCGAACGCTGCCGCCAGCCCAACCACCACGCCGATCAATGCCAGCCGCATTCCTTGAACGACCACCATGTTCCGAACCGCGCCGGTTTCCGCGCCGAGAGCCAGGCGGATTCCGATTTCCTGGGTGCGCTGTTCCACGGAATAAGCCATCAATCCGTAAATCCCGATCGCCGCAAGCAACAACGCCGAAGCTCCGAAAATCGTGAGCAGCAGCATATTGAAATCGGCGCGGGCCGTGGATTTGATCACTACGTCGTCCATGGTCCGAATATGAGCCACCGGCAGACCGGCGCTCGCGGTGCGAATCTCGTTCTGAATCGCCGTGATCAAAGTACCCGGGCGGGTGCGCGTTCTGACAATCCAAATCAGCGGACCGATGCGGGCGTTCAGCGCCGTGATACCGTCCCGCACCTGCGATTCCGGAACGTACATTAGCGGATCCGGATCTCGATTCAGTCCGCCATCGCGAACATCCGCTGCAACACCGACAATCTGCCGCGGTCCTTCCTCGAACTCCGGACCGACGCCCTTGCCGATGACGATCTGATCGTTCAGCGGATCGCCCTTCGCCCAGAATTTGCGTGCCATCGCCTGGCTGATGATGACAACCAGACCCGATCCGCCCGTATCGCTGTCTTTGAAATTCCGGCCGCGAATGATCGGAATCTTGAACACGTCGAAATAACCCGCCGACACCGGGCGCCAACCCGCACCGCCGGTGCTAGGACCGGTGAGCGGCCGTCCCACAACGTTGAACGGCAGTCCGTACCCGCCTTCGAGCGGAAGACAGCAGGAAGTCCCCGCCGCTACAACTCCGGGAAGCGCGGCCAGCCGCTGCTCGCCATCGCGAACCACCTGCGCGACTCCTGCGGTCTTTTCAAAACGCGATCCGGTGAGCGACATATCCATCGCGACGACATTGTGCGCATCGAAGCCAGGATCGACAGATCGCAGAGCGAGAAATGTTCGAACCAGAAGAGCCGCTCCGACCAGAAGCACCAGCGCGAGAGCGGTCTCGCTGATGACGAGCAGCGAGCGGGCTTTGTTCTGTCGCAGGCCTGTGCCGGACCGGCCGCTGCTCTCTTTCAAAGTGGCGCCAAGATCGGCGCGCGAAGCGTCGAGCGCCGGAATCAGGCCGAACACAATCCCGGTCAATAACGATACCAGCAACGTAAATCCGAGAACGTTCCAATCTACGCCGACCGCCGAACCATGCTCGCCAATCCGAGGAATATTACCGGGACTGACAGCCAGCAGCGCGCGGAGGCCGAGCACGCCGAGAAGCAGCCCAAGAACGCCGCCGGCCAATGCCAGCACCACACTCTCGGTCAGCAATTGGCGAACAATCCGCCCGCGCCCGGCTCCGAGAGCGGCCCGGATAGCAATTTCGCGCCGGCGGCCAGTCGCGCGAACCAACAGCAGGTTGGCAACATTGGCGCAGGCGATCAATAACACGAAGCTGACCGCGCCAACCAAAATCAAGAGCGAAGAGCGAACGTCGCTGACGATGGAATCCTGAAGAAGCTCGGCGCTGAATCCATCCTTCGGCCCCATCACCATGCCGCCCGGATATTTAGCGCGGAACTGGTTCGCGGCGATCTGAAGCTGCGCCTTCGCCATCGCGAGTGTAACGCCCGGCTTCAAGCGTCCGGCGGCCAGGAAATAGTGAGCCTGGTCGTTGCTGTTGGGATCGAACTGGAACGGCATCCAGAGATCCGCGACCGGATCGGTGACGAACGCGGGCCCGAGAATCCCAACCACGGTGTACGGCTCGCCGCCCAGCGAGATCGACTTTCCGATCATCTGAGGATCGGCGCCGAAACGACGTTTCCAGAGACCGTCGCTGAGCACCACAACATGACCGCCATGCGGACGATCCTCCTCAGCCGTGAACGTGCGCCCGAGAGCGACGGGAGCGCCGAACAGCCGGAAATAATCCGCTGAGACGTGAATGCCCTGGACCTGCTCCGGGAAAGCGCCGCCGGTCAGATTGAGTCCAGGACCTCCGAAATCGTAGGCCGCTACATCCACGAAAACGCTGGTCTGCTGACGCCAGATATTGAACTTCGTAACCGATGCGCCAGGGCCGGAACCACCCGGCGAGGTATTCAGAAATATGACGATGCGGTCCGGATCCGGATAAGTCAACGGTTTCAGGAGAACCGCGTTCACAACGGAAAAAATCGCCGTGTTGGCTCCGATTCCCAGCGCCAGCGCGGCGACAGCCGCAATCGTGAAGCCGGGGCTCTCCAGGAACATTCGAATGGAATGCTTGAGGTCTTTGAGGAAGGTATCCATCGTAGGTTCTTTAGACGACCGAAGCCGCGGAAAGTTCCGTCAGTTTGCCTGGTGCAAATTTTTTTCGAACTAAATGTCGCTTGAATCTAACTACTTACGGTTTTGCCCGAATCGAGGACGCGCAAGTCGCGCGTAAGCTCGAACTAGAAAGACGGTTCCTCAAGGGCTGTCTTCCGGTGATGTACCGATTGGTGGCCACCAACTCTTCACCGCAAATAGTGCCGGTCCATTCTGGGCCTGCCGGTTCGCAGGAATCGGCAGGCGCTTCCGGAAGTGGGTCCGGCTGGATCGCGATCCACGGAGGGCCAGAGGCTCCGGCATAACTCCGATCGCCGCCCCTTCAGAACATGTCCGAGGTGCAGCGGACCTTAAGGGAGGCGGCGGAGGTCAAATGTAGAACGTGGAACGTAGAACGTAGAACGTAGAACGTTTCGAACCACGAACCAACAACTAACAACGCCGAAGTGTCTTTATTGCAAGACAACAATCGGCGCACGGGAAAACGCGAACTTGCGGGCCTGCTCGTCGATCACGTTCACCTGGCAGGTGTACGTGCCGGCTTGAATGTTCTTCAGCGGGACCTGGAACTGGAAAGCGGCGGTGTCGGCGCGCTTCGCGGTGAGCTTCTGAACGCGGACCGGAGACGATTCGAAGGTTTTCCTTTTGCCCAGGAAGAACGAAATGTCCGCCGTCAGATTCGGCGTTTTCGTATCGTCGGATTTTCCGGGCTCATAGACTTCGAAGTAGACGATCAGGTTCTGATCTTTGCGGAACACGCGCGTCACGCTCGGAACAATTTTGACGCCGTTATCGACGAGCGGATGCGCGTCGAGCAATTTCTTGCTGGTTCCCGCCGTACCGATGCTCGCGGACAGCGCTTCTTTCTGATTGCTCCAAACCACAGAACTCAAACGCACCGTCGTCTTTTGCGCGTCGAGGTCCGGAACGACGAATGCTGTTTCGAAGGTCCCCATTTTGCCGGTCTGGTTCTCTCGCGCGAGGAATCGCAGGCGGTACTCGCCGGGAGCGAGCGTGAGACCGGTGTCGTATTCAATGTGGCGGGATTTGAGCTGGGAAGCGTTACCCTCGTTGAGCTTCACCTTGATGCCGTCGCGAACACCGCCAATGACTTTACCTTTCGGATCGCTGATCTGTCCGATGAACTCGAATTCCGTGACGTCGTTCGAACCTTTCTTTGCGAGATCGAAGGCGGAGCCGGGAATCTTCACGGAGATGGGCACGAAATACTTCGCCTTGCCGGTGCGGAAATAATCGATCTCGACCGCGAGCGGTAGATCGGTTGCAGGATCGCCGAGAGTGAGCGCTTCCTGAAGCTGACGCTCTTTATCGCTGGAGTTGAACTTCGCCCAGGTCTTGGAGGCGTAGTATCCGTTGCGGAAATCGAGCTTTGCCTGCGGCATCGAGCTCACAGTCACTTTGACCTTGCGATACTTACCGTCGGCGGCATCGTTGGTGCTGTAATAGCCGAGGATGTAATAGCTGTTTATGTCGCGCTGGACCTGAGTCATTCCGACGCTGAGATCGTTGCTGTCGAGCAGCGCCTTCCCTCCGGTGTCGGAGGCGAGCGTGTACAGCGTCTCCTGCGAATCGTGGAAACTATCTTTGGCGCTGCTCTGCGTGCTGCCGGTAAACATACCGGTGCCTTTGGGAGACGCGGTGCTGGCATCGCCTCCGGGCGTGATCGCCATGAGACCACGCGCGTCGATAGGATAGAAAGCCACGTTGGCGCGAACGGCCGCGTTCACGGTGGAGCGCAATTGCGATTGGTTCTCAACGCCAGTCTTGCTGATGCCGCTCGCGATGTAGACGAGCGCCTTCTTCTCGGGATAAATGGCGAGCTTCTTCGCGGCATCCTCAAGCGCGGCCAGTTTATTGTCGGTGTTAAAGATGTTGAACTCGGTATCGTCGGCGGTGAACTCGCCGCTGTCGTCGGTGGCATCGGCTCCGGTTGTTCCTTGAACTGCGTTCTCGCTCGAATCGCCGATTCGAAGTTTGCGGATGTCGGCGAGGAGCTGGTCGCGATCGGAGGTGAAGTCTTCGAGAGTTTTCAGCGTGGTGCCGTAGACCATAATGGACACCAGATCCGACTTCGTCATCTGCTCCGTGATGAACTTATTCGCGGCCGCTTGGGCGCGCAACTGTTCGGCCGGCTGCATGGAGGACATATCGAAGAGGATCGCGATCAAACGACGATCGCGGAGGCGTTCGGCTGTCGGCGGCTCGGATGGCTCAGGGTGCTTCGGAGTCTGGGGCGTAACGCGCTGAACCAATGTTTTCTCGATCGGCGGCAGCACCTCTGATTCCAGTTTTTGCAGTTCGAAGACCGAGATGTTCTGCGGTTTGCCGTCCTCGAGGAGTTGGAAATCTTCCTTCTTGAGGTCTTCGATGGGCTTGCCGGATTTGTCGCGAACCGTCACGTTCACGATCACGAGGTTGGTGTTGGATTTGAAAGTCGCTGGGGCGTTTTGAGCGGCAAGTGGGATTGCGGCTAGGGCACAGAGGAGGACGAACCGCTTCCTGCCGGTCACGGCTCGGAACAGACCCTTGTCACCGTTTCCGGACTCTCCAATCCGAGCCGCTACCGGCACGAAGCGGTTGCCGTGGACATCAAAAGCGGAAGCGAAGAACGACATCGAACGCCCTCATTGCGCTGGCGGCCAGCGGCACGCCGTAGTTGTTTGCATTGACCACAGTTCCGATACTCGTATAGTTGACGTGATTCAGAATGTTCGTTCCTTCCAATCGAAATTCGAGCGAGCGGCGGGTCTCACCGAAACGGAAGGACCGGCCGAAGGCCGAATTCCAGGTCCATTGCGGAAGCCCCGGTATAGTATTGCGCGCGGCGTTGCCTAAAGTTCCCGATGCGGGAAGAGTGAAGGCCAGAAGATTGAAGAATCCCGTTCCGTCTTCAACGGGAAGACCCGTCGCTTCCGCGCGCCCGCTCCCGATCGATCCGGTGCCTCCAATATCCGATTGGTTTCCGAGAACGCGGGCGGTAAATGGTGTCCCGCTAGTGGCCGTGATGCCGCCGCTCAAAGTCCAGTCCGACAGAATCGCGTGATTCGATTTCGGTGCCGTAAAAATATAGTTCAGACGCAAGGTGTGGCGCTGGTCGAAACTCGAAAGGCCTCGCTCAGCGCTGATGTCAAAAGGATTTTGGGCAACCGTATTTCCAACGCCGCCAAACGTGGACGAATTGTCGATGGACTTCGAAAACGTATACAGGGCGTTCACGGAAATGCCTCGGTGAAAGCGTCGGATCACGCGAACCTGAAGTGCATTGTAAATGGAATTGGCGTTCGATGTTTCGTAAGTAAAGCCAGTTGCGTCGCTGATCTGGCGGTCCGTGCCCGGCAGGGACTCATTGGGAACCGTTTCGTTGTCCAGGTGCGTGCCCTTGGTGCCGATGTATTGCAGATCGAGGATCATGGACTTCACCAGGTCCTGTTGCAAGGAAAACGTCCAGCTCTGCGCATAACCGACCTGATAGTTGGGATCGATAGCCCAAGTGTTCAGAAGCTTTCCCGGCGGAATGATCAGCCCCGTTTGAATCGTGAGCGGACTGTCGATGCCGGCGACCAGGCTGGCGGTATTCGCAAAGGGCGGCTGCGATGAGAGGTGCGTCGCGAACGCATTGTAGACGGTGGGGTTGTAATAAATCCCGTAGCCAGCGCGGACTTGAAGGCTATGATTCGTGAACGGCTTCCAGGCCAGTCCGACGCGAGGAGCCCAATCGTGTTTGTCAGGCCGAACCAGCGATTCTGGAAAGCCCGCCTGACCCGGCAGTACAACCGAGGCGCTCGTAAAATCGGAGCCGATATCGAGGTTGGAAATGTGTCCGTATTTTTCGCTCAATGGGCTGTAGTATTCCCAGCGAACTCCGAATAGAAGGGTCAGGTTCGAACGCACGCGCCAATCGTCCTGGCCGAAAGTCGACCACTGATTGCCTCGAAAATAAGTGCTGGTATCGCCGTAGCGAATCGAACTCGATTGCGGGAGTCCGAGCAGGAAGTCCGCGAAATCATACCCGGTGCCCGGAATGGGCTGTCCGCTGGCGCCAAGCGCGCTGGTTTCGGATCCTGAGAAAGTGAACGTTCCGCGGCCGTTCTGATCCGTTACGGTATTGAGATCCGAACGGCGGTAACTCATTCCCATGGAAACGGTATGCGAACCACGGACAAAACTGAAGCTATCGCTTTCCGTCGAATACTCCACGACGGCGACGGAAGGCGCGCCATCGGACAAAGAAGCGAAGTTGGTGAAGTTCAGATTGGGCGGCCCGTAGTTCAACGGATTCGAAGAGACGCCGCTGATTCCCAGTTCGGCGGCGACATCCGTTTTATCAGCGAAGTAGGGGATCGTGGTGCTGCGGTTGCGATTGACAGACCACGTGAGAACGTTAATGCCCGTCGAGCCGATGTTGCGCGTGTAACTCAAGCTGTCGCTCATGCCGCGGCCAGTGGCGTTGTCGAGATAGCCGAACAGGTACGGCGAGAGGCCGCTGCGGTCCTGGAGGTTGAAATTGTCGGCGATGCGGTCCTTTTTCGTGAGGTTCTGGTTCAGGCGCAAGTTGAGGTTATCGGTATCCTGCGGGACGGAAGTCGTGAAGACGTAGTTGTTAATCGTGCCAGGCTGATTGGGCAGAGGAATCAAATTGAGAAGTCCGAGCGCGGCAGGATTGATCATGCTCGCGGGGATGGTATTGCCCATGGCGGCGTGAGTTGTGGGATTGAACAACTGGACGGGAGCGCCGTCGATCGTCGTTTGCGAGAAATCGCCGGAACGCTCGAGGGCGGTGGGAACGGTTCCGACATTGTACGAAGAGGTGGTGGCGCGCGTGCCGAAGTAGTTCAAGAAGAAGAATGTGTTTTCGGCCTTGAAAAGCTTCGGAATCTGAAGGGGTCCGCCGATGGTCGCGCCGAACCGGTTGGACGCATACGTCGGTTTAGGCTCCGCTCCTTCGGTGAATGAAAATGGAGCCGCATTGAATATGGAGTTGGCGTAGGTGTAGAAAATAGCGCCGTGCAGCGACGTGTCGCGGCCACGCCGAGCGCGATTTCCGAAAAAGGTTCCGGCCGTGTTGTTGCGGTTGCGCCCATTGGGTCCCCCGGGTCCGCCGCGTCCGCCGAAACCACCTCCACCGCCGCCAAATCCTCCACCTCCGCGTCCACCACCACCGCCGAATCCCCCGCCGCCGCCGAATCCGCCGCCACCACCGAAGCCTCCGCCGCCGCCGGGGCCGCCAGGGCCGCCACCTGGTCCACCCGCTGTTAGTCCAGGCGCACCCGGCGTGCCGGGCGTGTTTCCATTCATGCCGGGCTGTTGGCCGCCGGGAAAGTTGAGTCCGAAGCCTCCCATGGGGAGAACAGCGTCCTCGCGCCCGTTTTGCAGACCCTGACTGAGACTGCCGTTGACGAGGAACGACTCGTTGGCGTTATCCGCCGGGGCATCGGGAGGGGGCGCGGTGGATGCGGCCGCGGCTGCAATCTCATTGTTGATTTCAGCTTGAGCTGGATTCACCTGGCCGCCGCGCGCGCGCATTGCCGCAGGGTCTGGCCGCTGCATGATCTGAAGATTCCACTCCAGTTGACCGGGCGCTTGCGCTTCCTTGCGCTCCACGCGGAAGCCGAACATGCGGACTTCCACGGTGTAGTTGCCCGATGCCAAATCCGAGAACTCGTACCGACCGTTCTCGCCCGTAACGGTCGACTCTTTCTTGTCGCCCTGGGTCGCGGTGACGGTTGCGCCGGGGATCGGAATCCCGTTGGATTTCACGATCCCCGTGGGGGCCTGCGCAAGAATAGAGCCGGCGCACAGCAATGCAGCCGCGAACTGGAATAGGAAACGCACGGGATTAGGTAGTGGAAGCGCGTTTTGCTGTGAACTCGCGAGAACGGCCTTCTCCGCCCTGACGCTCCATCTTGAAGTTAATTTGATCGCCGGAAACCTTGCCCGTGTAGTGCATGGTCATGGAGTTGCCGTTGAACTCACGGACAACATCGAAGGAAACCGTGTCGCCGTCGATCTTGCCGTTGGAAATTTCGGTGTCGCCGTTGCGACCGCTGATGGTACCGGTCAGGTTGTTGCCGTCCGCTTTGAGCGTGATGGTCTGAGTCATGCTCTGGCCACCGCGGCCTTGCATCTCGGCGGTCCACTTGCCGGTGACGTCGGCGGCGAACGCCACTGCGGCCAGGGCGCACAAAAGCACAAATAAACGAATCTTCATGTATTCTCCTTGGATTACTACAGAGCTCTCTTCTATATTGCTCTCTGAAAGATAAGAGGTGGGGCGGAGGGCCGATTGGTTACGGGCAGCGAGGGTTAGGGAGTGTAAAGAATGGTAATCCCGGCGGCGTCTGGCCGTTCTAAGTCCGATGTTCCAAGTTCTACGTTCGTCGTGCCATGGCAAGCTATGTCGTTGGTTTCACGTTGTTTGTTGGCGCGACGCGGCTTTCGCTCTATGACAGCTTAGGTGGCTATTTGTATTCTATACGAGAATCCCGTATAATTACGGCGGGTGAACGCGAGGGTCATCCTTACCGGCCGATACGAGCGTCAAGCCAAGCGGTTGCTTTCCAGTGACGAAAAGGATCTACTGCAGTCCGCTATCGCCGCGGATACTGAAGCGCATCCTATCGTGTCGGGAACTGGAGGGGTTCGCAAGGCGCGTTGGGGCCGCGACAGGAGGGGCAAGAGCGGCGGTGTGCGTGTGATTTATTATTACTGGGCGCCCGATACCGAAGTTTATATGCTTTCCATTTACGCTAAGAATGAACAGCCCGACATGAGTGCAGACGACCGTAGAGTCGCAAAGAGTTTTGTGGAGATCTTGAAAGATGCCAAAAAGAAGAAGCTCGGTTAAACGGAAAATGGTTTTGAGTCCTGTTGGAAAGGATGTTGCCGCCGGCCTGAAGCAGGCTATAGCCCATGTCCGCGGAGATATCTCGCTGCCAACATACGAATATGACGTTCCAGCTCCTGTCGACATTAAAGCGATCCGGGCGAAATCAGGACTCTCACAATCGGAGTTTGCGCGGCGTTACGGCTTCACCTTCCGGACGCTACAGGATTGGGAACTAGGCAGAACTCAACCGCCGAGTGCCGTAAGGGCGTACTTGATTGTGATCCAACAGTATCCCGAGACGGTTGAAAAAGCGCTCCGGGGCGCGGCTTAGTTTTTCGGATCGACATATCTGTTGCCAGCATCGGAAGAACGTGACACGCCAAAGCGAAATGGCTAGTCGAGGCAATGAAGTCGCGAAAAACAGAGCTTGCCTGAGGTATTATGATTTTTCCTCATGAAAGCGCCCCTGTGTCTTCTTTCCATCGTTCTTAGTCTTCCTCTTTTTGGCCAGCCGACTGCCAACATTCTGCTCAAGCCGGGGCGGGATGCGGCTCAGGCGGTTGACGAAGAGTACACCAAAAAAATTCACGAGTACACGACCGAGCCGTTTTTCAATTCGCCGTTGACGGATTATCTGCCGGCGTCGAAGTCCGTGCCCACTCCGAAGGCCGTGCTTGGCGACATTGCCGGCGCTCCGGGGATTCTGCCTTACTCATTCGAGGTCTACAAATACATGCGGATGCTCGAAAAGGCGAGCCCGCGCGTGAAGGTTTTCAGCATCGGGAAGACCGAAGAAGGTCGCGAGATGATCGCAGTCGCGGTCGCCTCCGAGAAGCTACTGGCGTCGATCGACGAGAATCGCGCGCGCCTGGCCAAGCTCGCCGATCCGCGCACCATCCAGCTCGACGACGCGGAAGCGGATAAGCTGGTGGCGGCATCCACCCCGATTTATTACATTACGGGAACCATTCATTCGCCCGAAACCGGCGCTCCCACCGCGCTTATGGAATTGGCCTATCGATTGGCCGTTGACGAGGGGCCATACATCCGCTTCATTCGCGATAACGTCATCACGCTGATTACTCCGATTGTGGAAGTCGACGGGCGCGACCGCATGGTCGATCTCTATAAGTGGCACCTCGCGAATCCCGGCAAGGAGTGGCCGCAACTCGCTTATTGGGGCCACTACGTGGGGCACGACAACAATCGCGATGCGATGGGTTTGACGCTGGACCTCACGCGCAACGTACTGCATACGTTTGTCGGATGGAAGGCCCAGGTGCTGCACGATCTGCACGAATCGGTGCCTTATCTTTACGACAACACTGTGGGCGATGGACCGTACAACGCCTGGATCGATCCGATTCTGGCGGACGAGTGGCAGATGATGGGCTGGAATAACGTTTCGGAGATGACCAAATTCGGAATGCCCGGAGTGTTTACGCACGGCACGTTCGACACCTGGTCTCCGAGCTACCTGATGTTCATCGCGGCCATGCACAACGGGATCAGCCGGCTGTATGAAACGTTTGGCAATGGCGGCGCGGACACGGAAGTGCGGACGCTGGAACCGAGCGAGTTTTCGCGGACGTGGTACCGGCAGAATCCGCCGCTGCCGAAGGCGAAATGGTCGCAGCGGGACAACAACAACTACGAAGAGACAGGCGTTTTGACCGCGCTCTCGTACTTTGCTTCCAACGATAAAGTCTTCCTGAAGAATTTTTATCTAAAGGCCAAGCGGTCGATCCAAAAACCACACACGGAGGGGCCCGGCGCCTATGTTTTTCCGGCAGACGATCCTCGACCGGGAGCGCAGGCGGATCTCCTAAGGATGCTGCAAGAGCAGGGCTGCGAAGTTTCGAAAGCTACGGCTGCGTTCACGGTAATGATGCCGGGCAAGAAAGCGAAGCCGCGTGGCGGTGCGGCTGCTGGCGCGGATGATGCCAAGCCGGAAGAGAAACCGAAACCACAGCCCAGAACGTTCGCGGCCGGGAGTTATATCGTTCGCATGGATCAGCCGTATAGCCGCATTGCCGATGCGTTACTCGATTATCAATATTGGGCGCCCAACGATCCGCAGAAGAACATTTACGATGACACGGCGTGGACGTTCGGCGAACTCGGTAACGTGCAGGTGGCGCGCGTCACCGATCTGAAGGTATTGGACGCTCCCATGGCGCGCGTGGAAGGCGCAGTGAAGGCTCCGGGTGGCGTGAATGGGTCGGGTGCGGTGTTCCTGATTAATCACAATGCAGACGACGCGCTTGCGACGCTGCGCTATCGTTTCGCAAATGCGTCGTTCGATGCGGCGGAAGAGCCGTTTGAAGCGGGCGGACGGAAATTTAATCGCGGATCGTTTATCGTGCGGAATGTTTCGGCGGATGAATTGGGGAAAGCTGCCGCGGAATTGGGTTTGCAAGCTTATGCGGCGGACGCGGCGCCCACGGTGAAGACGCATCCTGTGCGGGCGGCGCGGATCGCGATGATGCATACGTGGCTCGGCACGCAGAGCGAAGGCTGGTGGCGGATCGAGTTCGACCGGCTGCAGATTCCTTATTCCTACATCAACACGCAAACGGTTTCGAAAGAGGCTGATTTGCGGTCCAAATACGACGTGATCGTATTTGCTCCCGGCGTTCGCGGCAATCCGCAGAGGATCGTCAGCGGCATGCCGATGTATGGGAATGCACTGCCGTGGAAGACGACATCTTTGACGCCGAATTTGGGAAAGATCGATTCGACCGACGATATGCGGCCCGGGCTCGGGTGGGATGGGCTGGAACATTTGCAGGAGTTTGTGCGCAAGGGCGGTCTGCTGATTACCGCGAACGATACGACGAACTTCGCGGTCGCTTTCGGATTTACTCCGGGCGTCAGCATCTCTCCAGCGGCGCGCCTGAAAGTCACCGGGTCGGCGCTGCGGTCGAAGATCGTGGATGGCTCGAGCCCGATTCTTTACGGATTTAATGATAATTTAGCAATATTCGCTTCGAATCCTCCGGTATTCGGGTTGTCGAATATGGCGGGCGGCGGAGGTGGCGGACGTCGAAATGATCCCGACGATAAAGAGCGGCCGACAGGTCGAGGCACGGTAGACGATCCGGATATCCCGCAAGGAAGGTCTCCCGCGGAAATTCCCGAGGAGCCGCATGCGGAAAAATGGCAGGCTTTGCCTTTGACCGATGAACAGATGCGGAATCCGATTAACGTGATTCCAGCCGAGCAGCGGCCCCGAGTGGTGCTACGGTACGCGAATGCGAACGAGTTGCTGGTATCTGGTTTGCTGGATAACGGCTCGGAGCTGGCGCAACATGCCGCAGTGATCGATTCCCCCTATGGGCAAGGCCATGTAGTGTTGTTTTCGAATAATCCGTTCTGGCGGGCGGAGACGAAGGGGAGCTATTTTCTCGTATTTAATGCGATTTTGAATTTCGATAGTTTGAATGCGGGACGGAAGGCCGATGCGAAGTAGGCGTTGTTGGTTCGTAGTTGTTAGTTCGTAGTTCGTTATTTTCGGCCGCGCATTTCCAGGCGGACGGTCCGGCGGCGGGCGGCGTCTTCGTAGCGGCGCTTTTCGTCATCCGTTTCGGGAATTACCGGCGGGATGGGGACACGGTTGCCGTTTTGATCTAGAGTCACGAAGGTCAGATAGGCGGACGAGGTGTGCCTGATTTCGCCGGTTATTAAGTTCTCTACTTCGACTCGGACGCCTACTTCCATGGAGGTTCGAAAGACCCGGTTGACGATGGAGTGAAGCACGATCAGTTGTCCGATGTGGATAGGGTGAAGAAAATTCATGTGGTCCACGGAGGCAGTTACCACCGGGCAGCGCGCGTGGCGGATTGCGGCCAAAGCTCCCGCGAGATCAACGAGATGCATCACCTTGCCGCCGAGAACATAGCCGAAGGTGTTGGCATCGTTGGGAAGAGCAAATTCGGAATACACGGAATACGATTCGATGGCGGGACGCCCTTGCAGTTCGGATTGGTTCGTCATCGGGAACGGCGGAGATAGCTTTCCAGGAACGCTTCGGCCTGACGGGCTAGAATTGCATCGCCGGGCAGAGTTCGGAAGGCATGCTCCGGAAGCGAGTATTCGAGGTCGCCGTTGTCGCCGGGCCAGCAGGCTTTTTCGAGGACGTATTTCAACCGAATGGCATCGGCGGAATCCGACATCACATGGAAGCGGACGGCGTCGCATCCGGACGAGGGCGGAAAATGTTCACAGCGACCACGCGCATAGCCAGTGCTGCAGGTCGTTCGAGTAGTTGCGCCGGAGGTCGCGCGGCACTCGCCGGAGTAGGCATCCAGGAGCGGAAGACGCGGGGGAACGGCCCACAAATCTTCTTCCAGCCGCGCTACCGGATAGAAGTACGGGCAAGCCATCGCGCGTATGGTACCACTTTGGAATATGGCTTCGAACCGCATTGGGATTCTGCAATCGATGGTGGATCGGAATCCTTCCGACGCTTTCGCGCGCTATGGACTTGCGATGGAGTATGCGAATTCGGGTAATCTCGAAGAGGCGGTGCGGCAGTATCGCGCGCTGTTACAGAGTCATGAAGAGTACGCGGCCGCTTACTATCACGGTGGACAGGCTCTGGAGAAGCTTGCTCAGATAGAGGAGGCGCGGGATATGTACGAGAAAGGAATCGAAGTCACGACTCGCACGGGGGACTTGAAGACGCGGGGCGAGTTGCAGGCGGCTTTGGATATTTTGCCCTTGTGATAACGGCGTTCGTTGTTGTTGGTTCGTAGTTGAAAACGTCGTTCTGAAATGCCACGGCAGGTGTGGCAGAAATAATCTCGATCGAGGTCAAGCACGACGCAAACTGATGGGTTTGCGGAGATGGAAACCAGACTGCTCGTCGCTGACGGCGAACAAAATAATGAAAAACAATAGAATCGCGCAGATACTTTTATGTTTCGGAGCAGCCGCGGCGTTGCAAGCGGCTCCCATCCTGCAACTGTCGCAGACGGCGTTCGGTCCATTTCCTATCCCGCAAGGACAGAATGGTGCGACGCAAACGGTGAGCGCCACGAATATCGGAAGCGGATCTTTGAATCTGACTCTCAGCTCGTCGGCTACGTGGCTGGTGGCGACTTTGGGAAAACCAAACACGTGCGGGAGCTCGTCATCGTGTTTTCCAGTGCAGATGGCGCTGCAAACTTCCGGGCTCGCGGCCGGGACCTATACGGGATTCGTGACGGTGTCGGATCCGAATGCGGTGGATACGCCGCAAACCATTTCGGTCACGGTTGCGATCGGCGGCAACGTTCCCAGCCAGCTCACGTTTTATACGCCGCCGAACGGGAGTTCCACTTCCACTTTCTATGCATCCACAAATTCGACGGCCAGCGCGACGACGCAATCGGGCGGAGGGTGGTTGTCGGTATCGGGCAGCGGCGTGGGAAGCTTCGATTATTCGCGGACTTTCACAGTGACCGCAAACGCGACTGGACTGGCGGCGGGAGATTATGACGGCAGCATCGCGGTGACGGATGCGACTCTGGGCAACAAGAGCGTCGCAACGGTTTTGCATGTCACGACGAGCCCGATCGCTGAACCGATATTTCCAAACATTCAGCTCACCATTGCCCAGGGCGCGGCGAATCAGAATTATCCTTTGCCAACGGCCGGGCAATTTTATCCACTGGTGACGAATGCGGGGCAGGGAACTCTGACGGTGTCGGGAGTGACAGTGGCCACGTCATCGGGCGGGAGCTGGCTTACCGACCAGACCGACGCGAATAATTTCGTGCAGCTTACGGCCAACGCCACAGGGTTGAATCCCGGGGTCTATCAAGGAACGGTCACCCTCACGAGCAATGCCGCGAACAGTCCCACGGTGGTTCCGGTACAGTTGACGGTGCTGGCGGCGGGATCGCCTGTAGCGAATGTCGGCGTGGCTAACGGGTTCACGAATTCGCCCGGCGATGGACTCGCGGCTGGCGATTTTGTCGCCCTATACGGAACGCAGTTTACGGCGGGGGCGTCGCAGCAAGGGACGCTGCCACTCGGCACATCGCTCGGCGGAACGCAGGTGCTCATCAACGGGACGGCGGTGCCGATTCAGTACGTGTCGGCGGGACAGATCAACATCCAGATTCCCTACAACGTGCAGACCGGAGCCGGGACTTTGCAAGTGGTGAACGGCACGCAGCAGGGGAATATTGTTTCGGTGAATATCTCCGCGGTTGCGCCGGTGCTGCTGCCATTCGGCGGCGGATATGTAGTGGCGCAGACGGCGTCGGGCGGATTTGAGGGCTATCCGCCGGCCTATCCAGCGGCCAAGGCGGGCGACACGCTGGTGTTGTACGCGGTGGGTCTCGGTGCGACCTCTCCGCCCGTAACCGCAGGCGCGGCGGCGCCATCGAGCACGCTCGCAATTGTCGCGGCGAAGACGCAGGTGTGCTTCGGGTCAACCAATCCTTTCGCGGGAGGGGCCACCTGCATCACGCCGGAGTTCGCAGGTTTAACGCCGGGATTTTTTGGGCTGTATCAGATCAACTTCGTGGTGCCCAGTTCGCTGCACGGCAATGCCGTTCCGATTTTCCTGATGGTCGGGCAATCGGAGAGCAATGTTTTGTCGATCGCGATTCAGTAGTATATTGGCGTGACCGAACGCCTTTATTATCACGACAGCTACGCGACGGAGTTCCGGGCCGGTATCGCCGATGCCAGCCCGGATCGCCGTCGCATCTATCTTGATCGCACCGCTTTTTATCCCACCTCCGGCGGCCAGCCGCACGATCTCGGCACCATCAACGGCATTGAAGTGGTTGAAATCCTTGACGAGGACGACGGCCGGATTGCGCATATCCTGAGCGAACCGCTCGAAGGCACGGAAGCTGGGGGACGCATCGATTGGCAGCGGCGGTTCGACCACATGCAGCAGCATACGGGGCAGCATCTGCTCTCGGCGGTATTAGTCGAACTGTTCGGCGCGCAGACAGTCAGTTTCCACCTGGGAGTGGAGGTGTCCACGATCGACATCGCGAGGCCGTCGCTGGAACCGGACGAAGTGCGGCGGACGATGGAGCGGGCGAATCAAATCGTCTTTGAGAACCGGCCGGTGTCCGTGACATTCCGGCACTCGTCGGAGGATCTGGGGCTGCGCAAGGCGACCGAGCGAGAAGGCCTGGTCCGTATCGTCTCCATCGATAACCTGGACCGGAGCGCGTGCGGCGGCACGCATGTGCGAGCGACGGGCGAGATCGGACCGATCGCAATCCGGCGGCTTGAAAAAGTGCGCGGCAACATACGGATCGAATTTCTGTGCGGAATGAGAGCGGTGCGGCGGGCGCATGCCGATTATGAGGCGCTGGCAGGGGTCGCGCGATCGTTTTCGGCGACGCTCGACGAAACGCCCGGTCTGGTGGCGACGCAAATCGAGAAATTGCAAGAATCGGAGAAGGCGCGGCGGAAGCTTGCGATCGAACTGGCGCAGGCGCGGGGGCGGCAGCTTTATGCCGAGACTGCGCCGGGATCGGATGGAGTCCGGCGGGTCCGGCGAACACTGGAGGCGACCAGCGACGAACTGCGGGCCGAAGCCCAGGCGTTTACTTCCGGTGACAAGGCTGTGTTCCTGGCGCTGATCGAGGAACCGCCATCGCTGTTGTTAGCGGCGTCGAAAGATAGCGGGATCAATGCAGGACAGCTCGTGAAAGAGGCGGTGAGCCGAGTCGGAGGGCGCGGGGGTGGGAGCCCTGGGATGGCACAGGGCAGTGTACCGAATCGCGCTTTACTGGAGTCTATGGTGGCGGAGTGGGAACAAGATCACCGTTCCAGACATCTAACGTTATAGGTAAGTTGCCACTATGGTTCGGTTTCGGCTATACTCCGCAATTGCACGGTGTGCAACCATGTGGCCGCGCTCAAGCGGCGGCGTCACGGCGCCGGGTCCGCTGGACTCTATCTGATCAGAACGGAAAATTGAAAGGCAGGAAGTGTCGAAATGGCACGGAGACTACTCTTAGCTGTTGCCGTAACGGGCATCATAACGCTCGCACCGGGATTGCGGGCACAGGCCGGCGGGCAGACGCCGGCGACGCAGAATACAGGTCAAAAGAATTGGAAAGATCGCGCGGAATACGACCTGTATGACGCCATTACGAAAGATAACAATCCCCAGACAAAGCTTGAAAAACTGAATCAGTGGAAAGAAAAGTATCCGACGTCGGATTTTGTCGACCAACGCCAGGCGGCATTCCTGACGACCTACGCCGCGCTGGGGCAAATCCAGCAGGCGCTGGACACGGCGAAGGAAATCCTCGCCAGGGATCCGAACGACTTCACGGCGTTATATTACACGGCGTTTCTGACGCCGCAACTTGTAGCCGTAACGAAACAACCTCCCACGGAAGATCAACTGGCGGCGGCTGAAAAGGCGTCTAACTCGATCCTAACCGCGTCTAAGCCGGCGAGTTTGACAGACGCGCAATGGCAGGCGGCGAAAGGTCCGGCGGAAGCTGTAGCCCACAAAACGCTCGGATGGGTCGCGATGCAGCGCAAACAGCCGGATGCGGCCGAGGCGGAGTTCAAGAAGGCCCTGGCCCTGAATCCGTCGGACACCGAGGTTTCGTACTGGCTGGGGATCGTGATTTTGCAAGAGCGAAAACCTGAGAAGCAGGCGGAGGCTTTGTACGATTACGCTCGCGCCGCGGCGTACGACGGCCAAGGCGCGACCATCACAGCTCCGGGCCGCGATGCCGTGAAGAAGCAGCTCACGGATCTTTATACGCGTTATCACGGAAGCGCCGAAGGACTGGATCAGGTTTTGGCTTTGGCCAAGGCCAGTGCGACTCCGGGTCCCGACTTCAAAATCGTGAGCACCGCGGATCTGGAGAAGGCGAAGCTGGAGAAAGAGCAGGCGGAGGCCGCGGCAAATCCGTCGCTGGCGCTGTGGAGACAGATTAAGACGGCGTTGACGGCGCCGGACGGCGACACGTACTTCAACAGCAGCATGAAGGGCACGCTGCTGCCGGAGTTCACCGGCAAGGTGGTTTCGATGTCTCCCGCGGTGAAGCCGAAGACAGTTGTGGTCGCCATCGAGAACGGGACCACCGGGGACGCCACGCTGAAGTTCGAAGTGGCGCTGCCGGGTAAAGTGGATCCCGGAACCGTTCTCAAGTTCCAGGGCGTCCCGGAGAGCTACACCGCGAATCCCTTCATGGTGACATTCACGGTGGAGAAATCAAAGCTGACGGGATGGACGGGAACGAATCCGGCTCCGGCGCGCAGACCGGTGCATCACCACACGGCGTCGCAGTAAGCGTTCGTGGTTCGCTTGGCGATCAGGTAGAATCGGTCCATGAGCGAACTTGTCCTGACCAGCCGGGACGGCGACATTGGCGTGATTACGATTAACAATCCGCCGGTGAACGCGCTAAGTCCCGGGGTCCCCGAAGGCATACAGGCCGGCATCGAGCAATTCGAAAACGATAATTCCGTGAAGGCCATCGTCCTCGTCGGCGGTGGCCGAACTTTTATTGCGGGCGCGGATATTCGCGAGTTCGGGAAGATAACGGCGGGCGGCAATAAAGAACGCGGACCGGGTCTGAACCCGATTCTGGATCGCATCGAGAATTCGACGAAGCCTGTAATCGCGGCTATCCATGGGACGGCGCTCGGCGGCGGGCTGGAGACAGCCATGGCGTGCCACTATCGCGTGGCGGTGGCTTCGGCGCAGATCGGTCAGCCTGAGGTGAAGCTGGGCATTATTCCCGGCGCGGGAGGGACGCAGCGGCTGCCGCGGCTGGCGGGAATCGTAAAGGCTCTGGAGATGTGCGCCGGAGGCGAGCCGATCAGCGCGGGAGATGCCCACCGGCATGGCATCATCGACAAAATCATTCAAGGCGACTTGCTTCCGGGCGCGATCCGCTTCGCTAACGATCTGGAATCGCGCGGCGAGTTGGCGCCACGCCGTACGCGAGATCGCGACGCGAAGCTCGGAACCTCGGAAGAGAACGCTCCGATTTTTGCCGGGGCGCGCGAAACCGCAAAAAAGAAACAGCGCAATCTGATGGCGCCGCAAGCGGCAATCGACGCGATCGAAGCGGCCACTTCCTTGCCCTTCGAAGAAGGCGTGCGGCAGGAAGCAGCGCTTTTCCAGGAATGTCTTTTCTCCGAACAATCCAAGGCCCTAATCCACATTTTCTTCGGGGAGCGTGAAGTCGCGAAAATCCCGGATGTGCCGAAGGAAACGGCGCAGATCCCGATTCGGAAAGCGGCGGTGGTGGGCGCGGGAACCATGGGCGGCGGAATCACGATGAATTTTGCGAATGCCGGAATTCCCGTGCTTCTGAAGGAGACGGATCAGGAAGCGCTCGATCGCGGATTGGCGACGATCCGAAAGAACTACGCGCATTCGGTGGCCAAAGGTCGCTTCGGGCAGGACGTGATGGACCAGCGCATGGCGCTGATCGAGCCGACGCTCACGTATGACCGGTTCAAGGACGTCAACATCGTTGTAGAAGCGGTGTTCGAGGGCATGGCTTTGAAGAAGCAGGTCTTCGCGGAATTGGATCGCGTGGTCAATGCTGGCACGATTCTCGCAACGAACACCTCGACTTTGAACATCGATGAAATTGCTTCGGCGACTGTTCTGCGCGGGATGGTGATCGGGACGCATTTTTTCAGCCCCGCAAACGTGATGCGGCTGCTCGAGATTGTACGCGGCAAGGACACGTCGAAGGAAGTGATCGCGACGTGCATGTCGCTGGCGAAGAAGCTCGGAAAACTCGGCGTGCTGGTCGGAAACTGCCGTGGATTTGTGGGCAATCGAATGTTTGGTCCGTATCGACGCGAGGCGCAGTTCCTGGTGGAAGAGGGCGCATCGCCGCAACAGGTGGACCAGGCGCTCTACAACTTCGGCATGGCCATGGGGCCGCTTGCCACGGGCGACCTGGCGGGTCTCGACGTCGGCTGGAGGATTCGCAAAGAATATGGCGAGACGCAGGATCATTCGGTGCGGCAACCGCTGATCGAGGACCGGCTCTGTGAGATGGGGCATTACGGGCAAAAGACCGGCGGAGGTTGGTACAAGTACGACGAGAACCGCAGGCCGCAGTCCGATTCCGAAGTGGAAGCGCTGATCGTTCAGTGCCGCACGGAGAGCGGCGTCGCGCAGCGGCAGATCAGCAATGAAGAGATCGTCGAAAGGACGATTTATGCGCTGGTGAACGAGGGCGCGCGAATTCTCGAAGAAGGGTACGCGTACCGGGCAGTCGATATCGATATGATCTACGTGACCGGCTACGGATTCCCGGCCTATCGCGGCGGTCCGATGTGGTATGCGGATTCCGTTGGGCTAGCGAATGTGTATCGTCGAATCTGCCAGTTCGAAGCGCAGCATGGCAGTTTGTGGACTCCCGCTCCATTGTTGAAGCAACTCGCGGAAAGAGGCAGTAAGTTTGCCGATTTCTCGAGATCGGCAACGGCGCAGGCTAAGGGCGGTGAGGCTTGAGGGAGGCGGTTGTCGTCGCCAGTTCGCGGACGGCGCTCGCTAAATCGTTTCGGGGTTCGTTCAACTTAACGCGGCCGGAGGATCTGGCGGCTCATTGCATCCGCGATGTTCTTCGCAAAACTCCGCAACTCGATCCCGCCGAAATCGGCGATGTGATTTTGGGCTGCGCGCAGCCGCACGGTCCACAGGGAACGAACGTTGCGCGCGTTTCCGCGGTTTTGGCGGGGCTTCCGGTGACAGTACCGGCTACCACCGTGAATCGTTTCTGTTCATCGGGGCTGCAGGCAATCGCGATGGCGGCCCACGAAATTATCGCCGAGGGCGTGGACGCGGCGATCGGCGGGGGTGTGGAGAGCATCACGATGACCCCGCGCAATACGGATCCGCATCCGTGCGTAGAAGAGAAGATGCCCGGCATCTACATGGTGATGGGTGACACGGCGGAGGTGGTCGCGAAGCGGTATCGGATCAGCCGTGAAGCGCAGGACGAGTACTCGTTATTGAGCCAGCAGCGGACGGCTCGAGCGCAGCGCGAAGGGTTCTTTGCGGGTGAGATCGCGCCGATGAAGGTCACTCGCGCCACACTCGATAAAAAGACCGGCGAGGTGATTGGGAAGGAAGAAGTCTGCGCCGATAAAGATGAGTGCAATCGGCCTGATACAACCCTTGACGCGCTGCTCTCTTTGAAGCCGCACTTCGATCCTGTTAGCGGTAAGGGATCGGTCACGGCGGGCAATGCGTCGCAGCTTTCGGACGGCGCGTCGGCAACTCTGCTGATGTCGCGGGAACGGGCAGATCAGCTTGGGATTCCCTACAAACTAATCTTTCGTGGATTTGCGGTCGCCGGTTGCGAGCCGGATGAGATGGGGATTGGGCCGGTATTTGCCGTACCTAAGCTGCTCGGGCGTTTGGGGTTATCGGTGGACGATATCAATCTCTGGGAATTGAACGAGGCGTTTGCCGTTCAAGTGATTTATTGCCGGGATCGGCTGGGGATCGATCCGGAAAAGCTCAATGTGAACGGCGGATCGATTTCGATTGGGCATCCGTTTGGGATGACGGGCTCGCGTATGACCGGTACGCTGGCGAATGAGATGGCTCGGCGGAAGGCGAAACTCGGGGTCGTGACGATGTGTATTGGCGGTGGGCAGGGGGCGGCGGGGTTGTTCGAGCGTTCCTAGTTCTAGGTTCTAGGTTCTAGGTTCTAGGTTCTACGTCTAATTGTCGGGGAGGTCGCCGGCGAATTCTGCCGCCAGCTGACGTTCTCCGCGTAACGCTAAGAATCGGGGGAAGGTCAGCGACACCAAGATGGCCGGTTCGTTTGAGCCTAGCGGTATTGGATAGATATCCAGCAGTTTTTTTGCTTCGTTGGCTCGGCCGGTTTCGATGTAGCTCCGGGCCAGGAGGGTTCGGACCGCTCCGTTGGCGTCGGGGTTGGTGGCGCGGTAGATGTTTTCTAGAAGCGGCGTTGCCTCCGCGAATTTCCCCGTCAACACTAACGACACGGCATGTCCTACGGGATCGTTGGGACTGTCCGGCGGCGGCGCTAAGCCTGTTTGAGCCTTCCACAGCGCCAGTTGCGTCTGGATAGCCGGGTTAGGCGGCAGCGATTCGAGGCTCGCAATAGCTTTCTTGCGGCGTCCTGTCATGAAGTTCCATTGGGCACTCTCGATGGGGTTCCAATTGGTTTTCTGCGCGAGCAAACGATCGGCTCCCGGGAGATCTCCGGTCATCAGATGGGCTTCGGCCGATTTGATAAGCTCGGCCGAAGCCACTTCGTTCTTTTGATAGGCCTTGAAGAAGTAGCGCTCGGCCGACGCGAAATCGCCGAGGTAGAAACTGATCTCGCCCATAGAGTCGAGGCCGTTCGATTCTTCCGGCGGCAGCATGCTCTGGTATCGATCGAGCGCGGCCATCGCGCCTTTCAGATCGTGCACGTAGGCGTGGGCATAGCCTAGGAGATTCCAGGTTTGCGCGTCGTCGGGGTCGGCTTGAGCAGCCGCTTCGAAAGTCTTGACGGCCGACGGAAAATCGCGTTGCGCGACCTGTAGGTCACCCATGTTGCGCAGAAGCTCCGGATCGGACGGCAGCAGCGCGGCGAGTTTTTTGAGGGCCTGAAGTTTCGCGCCCGCATCGCCCTTCGCCGTGGCGGCGAGAAACTCGAATTGAGCGCGATCGATCGGATCGACGTTGGGAAGCGCCAGCGCTGTGGCGGCGGCATGAGCGGCTCCATCACGGTCTCCACGCGCGAGCAGCGATTCGGCTAAGGGAAGATATGCGGGAGCGCAAGTGGGATCGGGCGCCGACTGACCGTAAGATTCGAGCGCGGCCTGACTGCAGTTCGGGAAACTGCGCGCTTTTGGGTTGAGATCTTTCGCGAGCTTGTTCATCGCGGCGATTAAATTATCGGTTTGCGCCAAGACGTTGCCGATCGGCTTGATTTTCAGGGAGTCGGGATTTTCGATGGTCGAGTGAAACGTCAACATGCCGTGTTCACTCGCGAAATAGCCTTCCAAATAGCGGCTGGCATTATCCAGGCGCGCATCGCGGAGAGAATCCAGGCGTGCGGGATGGACGTTTTGCGGGCCTGTCAGATCGTAGGCGAGGATGGCCGAAGAAACGCGGCTGACCCAATCCAGGCCGGCGCTTCCTGAGAGATTTTCGAACGGCAGGATGGCGAGGCGCTCAACGGGCTCTCGAGTGGTGCTTCCACGCGAGCACGACAACAACAGGCAGCCAAGGAGAAGACAGAGTGCAACGGTGTGCTTACAGGACACGCGGTTCCAGCGCAAGCAGTTCCTTGAATTCCGGCAAATCTCGCATTTTGGCGAACTCAGGATCCTCCTGGAACTTCTTCCTTTCCTTGAAGCCTTCCTCGATGCATTTTCGCATATAGATCAGACGCACGATCGTTCAATCCGGCTTTGGCGTAGGTCTTGGCGAGATAGTAATGGAACTTGGCCCGCTCTTCTACGTTGCGCTCCTGCAACAGAACGCCGGTGGTGCTTCGCATTTCGAACACTTCCGGGTCGAGTTGGAGGGCCTTTTTGTACGCGAGGCTCGCATCCTTGTAATCCTTGCGCGCGAAGTAAGCCGTGCCGAGATTACTGTAGATGGAGGCCGATTCCGGAGTACAGCGAAGCGCTCTCTTGTAATAGCCGACGGCGCGACGATAGCTTTTCGCCGCGTAGTAGATGGTGCCGAGATTGTTGATCGCCTCGGCATAGTGCGGATTGGCACGGACGGCAAGTTCGTAGAACTTTTTGGCCGTCCGAAGGTCGAGCATTTGGTGGTAAGCGATGCCTGTTTTATTCAACAAGACGGCATCGGACTTCGGGCCCTCTTCGTAGGCTTCGACAGCCTCACGATACATCTTTCGGGCCATGAAAATGTCACCCCGGACCTCGGGAGTGACTTTTGCTTGTGGCGTATCCCCGGTGGAGATAAAAGCTAACAACAGTGTTAAGGAAAGCATTGAGCCCCCTGTTAAGAGAGAGGACTCAAGAACCCGATGCCAGAAGAAGAAACCTCGGTTCGGTAGCGCTCCTGACGCCCGGCTCCTGACGCCAGACTCCGTTCATTTAAATATATCTCTAATACGGCCCAAAATTCCTTTGTGTTCCTTTTTTGGTTGGGCAGCCGGAACAGCCGGAGGAGTTTGGGTGGTGTCGACCGGTGGAGGGGGCGTCTGGGAGGCACGCTGCTGGGCGGCGGGCCATCCATTTTGAGGGGGCGGCGCCGGATTGGCGCGGGCTGGAGAAGAAGGCGGAACGGCGGGCACGGGAGGCACGGCTTCCCAGGACGCGACGCGCGTTCCACCGCCGGCGTGCAGCGGGCACATCTCGACGGGTTGCGTGCCTTCAATGAAATATTCGGTTCGGACCTGGGGGCATCCGGCCGTGGCAAGGAGACCCGAGAGCAGGGTCTATCTGCTCGCTGACGATTCCAGCGGGCGCGTCGAATCGCGCTCACGTTGTGATATTCGCGATGTTCGTGAGCGCGCTTCATGAACTCCGCCCAAACGGGCAGAGCGGAGTGCGCGCCTTCGAGGTTGAGCTCGCGGTTGTCGTCAAAGCCGACCCAAACGATGCAGATCAGCTTGGAGCTGAATCCGGCGAACCAGCCGTCGTGCGAGGTGCCGGTTTTGCCCGCGACCGGGAAATTGATCCCGCGGGCGTGAATGCCCGCGCCGGTTCCCGTGGTGACCACTTCCTGGAGCAGGCTGTCCATGAGAAACGCGACGCGCGGATCGAGCACCTGCTTGTGCTCCGGCTTGTCCTCAAAGATGCTGACTGCCGTGCTGGTCGCTGATGGAGGCGATGAAGCTCGGCTTGGTGAAGATGCCATGGTTGGCGAAGATGGTGTAGGCTCCGGCGATTTCGAGCGGCGTGACTTCATAGGCGCCCGAGAGCGATCGCTGGCGTGGGACGGATGTCCATGTTCAGTCCGGCGCGGCGCGCGAGGTCGACGACAGCTGGTGTAGCCGGTCTCTTCGGCAAAACGGACCGCGGCGACGTTCGCCGAGTACGCGATTGCTTCACGCATGGTGATAACGCCGTGAAATTCCTTCTTGAAATCGCTGGGCTCGTATGGTTTTTCGTCGAACCAGAACGTGGTCGGCTCGTCGTTCACCTGGCTGGCCGGCGGTGAGAACCGTGCCGCCCGCCGATGAGACCCGTATTCAGCGCGGCCGCGTACACAAATGGCTTGAATGACGAGCCCGGCTGCCGTTTCGACATCGCGCGATTGAGCTGGCTCATGCCGTAATTCCGGCCGCCGATGAGCGCTTTCACCTGCCCGGTTTGCGGATCGAGAGCGATGAGGGTGCATTGCGGATCGGGATAATTGGGGTCCTTCTTCTTGCGGTGCGCGATCAGCTTGTCCACTTCCTGCATCCCCACCCGGACTGCTTCGGCGGCGTCGCTGCTGCAGTTCCGGATCGAGGGTGGTGTAGATGCGATAGGCGTTGGTCTGGAAATCGTAATCCTGGAATTTGTCCGCGAGCGTGTCGTTGACCAGGTCGACGAAATAGGGCGCATCGGCGGAGTCGTTATCCTGCTTCGCGAGCACTAAGGGCGAGGCCACGGCATCATCGTATGTTCCTGCTGCGTGATGTAGTTGTTTTCCAGCATCATGCGGAGCACGACGTTGCGGCGCGCCTTGGCGCGTTCCGGCCAGCGGAAGGGATTGATCATGCTGGGGTGCTGGATCAGGCCCGCCAGCGTAGCGGCTTCGGGGATGGTCAGGTTTTTGATATTCTTTCCGAAATAAACCTGGGCGGCTTCGCCGAATCCAAGAATTCCGAAAGCTGCCGCGGCGTCCCAGCGGCACCTGGTTGGCATAGTACTCAAAAATCTTTTCCTTGCTGAGTTTCTGCTCCAGACGGAGGGTGATGAAGACTTCCGGGATCTTGCGGCTCCAGGTTCGCTCACTGCGATCCAGAAACAACATGCCGGCGACCTGCATGCTTAGAGTGGATGCGCCCTGGGCATTGTGGCGCTCTTTGAGATCGATGTAAGCGGATTTGAGGACGCGTATGGGATCGAAGCCGGCGTGCTGGAAGAAGCGCTTGTCCTCGGCCGAGATTACGGCGTGAACCAGGACCGGCGGAATATCTTCGTAGCGGACTAAGCGGCGCTTTTCGCGATTTTTATCGAAAAGATTCGACATCAACTCCGGTTCGAGGGCGTACTGCGTGCGCTCCGTGTTGTCGCCGAGGGATATGATTTGCGAGACCTTGCCGCCGGCGAACTTGATGACGCCGTCGTCGCGTTTGAAATAAGAATCGGGTCCCGGATAGATTTCGATGCTGCCGTCGTCGACGGCGAAGTGGCCCATGCGGTTATCGCGGGATTCGCTATAGCCGGCGCGGCGGAGGTCGGACGCTACTTCGAGCGGGGTGGCGTCATCGCCCACCATGACGACGCGCGGAGCGGCGTAGAGAGTGGAGGTGTTGCCGAAGGGTGACGCCAGTTTGGTCTCGATGAGACGCGAATACTTGGAGTAGTAATAGGTAAAAACGATGAGTCCGATGCTGACTGTGAAAACGATCGCTGCGAGGATCGCTTTGCCGAAGGGGTGCATGAGGATATGCACCAGGCCGGATTTCTTCTTCGGCACCTGAACTTTAACTGGCACTCTGGAACCATTTTCGCACGGGTAGTTCAAACAAGCTACGAAACAGCCCTTGTGACAGTTCAGAAAGTGTAACAAGGGCCGGGCTGCTGCGCGGTTGGCGCCAGCATACTGCTGGCATGACAAAAAACTTGTGGGTTGCAGCAGCGTTTTTAGCGATTGCCGGCTTGGGCGCGAGCCAGGCCGCCGAGAAGATCCGATATGAGGAACTACCGAAGCGTCTCGCGCCTTTCGATGGAGTGCTTGCTTACCGCGGCATCACCGTGACGACGGTCGATGGTAAGAAATACAGCGGTAGAAGACTGCTTCTTGAATCCGATCATGTTCGGATTTTCGACAGGAAGGACAAATGGCACGATCTATTCAGTGACCAAATCGCCCGGATCGAGATCAGCCAACGCTGGCGCTTCATCCATCACGTGGAAGAGGGTGCCGATTTTGCATTGCTCCCGCTCATTGGGTGCTTGGAGTCCAATGCAGGCCACTGCCTCCTCGGAATAACTCTCGTCCCGACTTTTATGGTCTACCCCGCAGTCACGACGCCCTTCTTCCTCGCCGCCGACGGTATCGCGTTTTTCATCCCGCCGAAGGTCTACGAGATCGTCCATTGATGCCGCCACATGGTAAATTCGAAGCGTGCGGTTGCTCGTCATCGACGACGATGTCGAATTGTGCTCGCTGCTTAAGGAATATCTGCAACGAGAGGATTACAACGTCAAGTGCGTGCATGACGGTCGGCACGGTCTCGAGGAAGCGCTGAAAGGCGGCTACGACCTGATCATCCTGGACGTGATGCTGCCGGGAATGGACGGTTTCGAGATCTTAAAGAGGCTGCGCCATGATTCTCGCACGCCGGTGCTGATGTTGACGGCGCGGGGGGAAGACGTCGACCGCATCGTCGGCCTGGAACTGGGCGCCGACGATTACCTCGCGAAACCGTTTAATCCGCGCGAGCTTCTGGCGCAGGATTAAGGCCATTCTGCGGCGGTCGGAGGGTACCGTGAACCGCGGCCGTATCGAGGTGAATGGCGTCGCTCTGGATCCGGCCACCCGGCAGGTTCACACGGATGGACAGCCGATCGAGTTGACTACGCTCGAATTCGACATTCTGGAACAGCTCATGCGATCGGCCGGGCGCGAGCTTTCGCGGGATGCGTTGATGGAGAGCCTGTACGGCCGCAAGGCCACGCCGTTTGACCGCTCCATCGACATGCACGTTAGCCATCTGCGCAAGAAAATTGCCGGCAATCGCATCAAAACGATTCGGGGCGTCGGATACCAGTTCGTGAGATCGCCTGAAGAAGGGGCCCAATTGTGAGCCTATTCGCGAAAATCCTGTTATGGTTCTTCGCCACCACCGTGATTACGATGACGGCGGTGGTGATTACGACGGCTTTCACATTCACCGCTCCGGAGGACAGGCAATCGCCGTTCACGATGATGATGAACGCGCGGCTGGAGGGCGCCATCTTCGCGTACGAACACGGAGGGCCGGAGCGGCTGGCGGACTCGCTCCAGCGCTTTGCTCATGCTACCGGCGCGCAGGCCATCGTAACCGATTCGCATGGGAAAGACCTGGTGACCGGACAGGATCGCTCCGACCTGCTGAAGCAGGCAGGGCCGCGTCCGAGGTTCCCGTTTGCGCGCCGTAACCGCACGGCCATTGCTCGTCAATCGCCCGACGGGAAATATTGGCTTTTCGTTCTGGTGTCGCGACCTAACTGGTACTTCTGGTTCTTCCGATGGCAACATCTGTGGACGCTGGCCATCGTGGTTCTTCTTTGCTATGGGTTCGCTTATCATCTGACATCGCCGCTACGGCGGCTGCAGTATGCGGTGGACTGTTTCGGGCGCGGCGACCTGGAGGCGCGCGCACAATCGAACCGGCGCGATGAACTCGGACAGCTCGCGCGGACATTTAATCAGATGGCCGACCGTATTCAGACGCTGCTCGCCGCGGAACGCCGTTTGCTGCTGGATATTTCGCACGAGTTGCGGAGCCCGCTTGCGCGGCTGTGCGTCGCGGTGGAACTGGCGCGATCGAAATCGAGCAACGACGCCATGCTGGACCGGATCGAGAAAGAAGCGGAGCGGCTGAACACGCTCGTCAGCGAATTGCTTCAGGTCACTCGCGCCGAGGGCGATCCTTCCAAGCGACGGACCGAGCAAGTGCAGTTAGATGAGCTAATCGAAGAAATTGTCGAAGATACATCCATTGAGGCGAGTGCGAAGAATTGCCGGCTGGAATTGAAGGGCCTGCAGCCGGTGAACATTTCCGGAGACGCGGAATTGCTGCGGCGCGCAGTGGAGAACGTGGTGCGCAATTCGATTCGGTATGCGCCCGAGGGGACTGGTATCGACATCGAAATGCAGACGGGCGGCGGGATGGTCGAGGTGCGGGTGCGCGATCGTGGGCCGGGCGTTCCCGAACAAGCTTTGCCGCGGATCTTCGATGCGTTCTACCGTGTCGAGGAGGATCGCGACCGGGCGAGCGGAGGCGTCGGCCTCGGTCTCGCCATTGCAAAACGCGCGGTGGAGTTGCACAAGGGAAAGCTGTTCGCGCGGAACGCGAATCCCGGATTGATGGTGGTTATCGAACTGCCCTTGGCCCCGGCTGAACCGGCGCGGGCCGAGGTCGCGGTCGAGCAGGTTTCGTAAAAAGTAGACCGCTCCCTCCGGTCACGGCTCGGCCCGGGTCTGCAAAATAATCGTCGACAATCTCCGCTTGCTTACGCGCGCGGTTCCGTATGGCCGTGAAAATCCGGACAGCCTTGCGGAACCCCGACGGTAACGGAGGGGCAATAGCCCGATTTTTTCACAGACCCTTACGCGCGGTTCCGTAACGCTCGCAAGAAGGTCCGAAGATTTCTATTGACATCCGGCTCGATTAGTACTAATAAATTAGTATGCGCTCCAAGAGCACGACGCTAACCGAGCAGGAACTCGAAATCATGAAGATCGTCTGGGACCGCGACGCCGTTACGGTGCGCGATGTTTACGAGGCGCTCCTGGCGAAACGCAAGGTCGCATATACCACCGTCATGACGATGATGAACATCCTGGAGCAGAAGGGGCACCTTCGCAAGTCGCAGGATGACCGGGCGTACGTGTACCGCTCGACGAAGCCGCGGCAGCAGGTGATCCGTGGGATGGTTCGGGAGTTCGTGAATCGCGTCTTCAACGGATCGGCGGAGCCGCTTCTGCTGCACCTGGTGGAAGATCAGAAACTTTCCGAGAAGGACATCGAGGAAATTCGCACCTTGATCCGAAAGGAGCGCTCCAAATGATCGAGCTGATGGTGCACAATCTGCTTGCCTACAGCGGGCAGATCGCGATTCTGATCGGCATCGCAGCGCTGCTGAGCGCGCTTCTCAGGTTGACCGCGGCCGTGCGGCTGTATTCATTCCAGGTGCTGCTCGCGCTCTGCCTGGCGATTCCTTTCCTGCAACCCTGGCAACTTCCGGCCGCCAAGTCCCTGGTTACGATGTCCACAATTATTCTTTCCTCCGGGGCATCGTCAACGGATGCGGCGCAGGGATGGCGCCCGTCACCGGCCGAAATCGCCATCGGAATTTTAGTGGCTGGCATGATCGTACGGGTCGGGTTCATTCTGCTGGGTCTATGGCGCCTGCGGCGATATCTCGATCGTGCGCAGTTCACTCCCACGGCATTTCCTGTCGAGAAGGAGCGCACGGGTGCGTGGCCTGACGTTTTTGTCTCGCAGGAATTGAAAGGGCCAGTAACATTCGGATTGTGGCGTCCCGTGGTGCTGGTGCCGACTCGCTGGATGTACAACGAAACCATCGCGTATCACGAGCTGCTGCACGTACGGCGGCGCGACTGGGCGTTCGCAGTTGTGGAAGAACTGGTGCGCGCGGTGTTGTGGTTCCATCCGGCCGTCTGGTGGCTTATCGGGCAGATTCAGCTCTCGCGCGAAGAAGTGGTGGACCGCGGGGCCGTTCAACTGATGCAATCCCGCGAGCAGTATATCGATACGCTGCTCGCAATCGCTGAAGCGAAGGCCGGTGTCGACCTCGCCCCCGCAACTCTGTTTCTCAAAAAGCGCCACCTGCGTCGACGCGTGGCAGCACTCCTGAAAGAGGTAACCATGTCTCAGTTCCGCATTACTTCCTCGGTAGCGGGATTCGCTGCCGTTCTCGCGCTGGCCGGTTGGATGGCGACGCGATCCTTTCCACTCGAAGCCGGGCCGGTGCAGGATTCGCCCGGCGTAACAGTGCAACAAGACGAAACCAAGCTGCTGCATCGCACGGCGGTTCGCTATCCGCAAAGCGCCATCGAAAAAGGCGTCCAGGGTACCGTGCTGGTGGAGGCTTCTCTCGATTCGAAGGGCGAAGTCAGCGATGCGCTGGTGATCAGCGGACCGCAGGAGCTGCGCAAAGCAGCGCTCGAATCGGTTCTGCAGTGGCACTACAACATGGAAACGGGCGTGCCTCCCAAAGTTCAGGTCGCGATCGATTTCGCTCTGCCATCGCAGGGTGCGCCGGCGGCGAAGACGCTTCCGGCGCCGGCCTCGAACACCGTTGTGCAGCGGATTAATACTGGCACGCTTCCCGATGCGCTGCGGGAGAAGGTGTCCGCTCGCCTGCCTATCCACATCGGCGATGAGCTGACGGCGGCCAGCGCGCAGGAACTCATGACGTCGCTGAATGGGATCGACGAACACCTTCATGCAACCTGGACGCCTTCGCCCGACGGCACCGGTTCCGTGGTGAACGTGTTCGTGAGTGCCAATCCGGCATCCGCCGAGTTGTCCGCGCAGAAACGCATTCGCGTAGGTGGAAATGTCCAGGCAATGAACCTAGTGAATAAAGTGACGCCGGTTTATCCGCCGCTCGCGAAGCAGGCCAGGGTCCAGGGGCTTGTCCGGTTCACGGCTTACATTGGCAAGGATGGTCATATCGAGAACCTGGAGGTGGTCACCGGCGATCCGCTGTTGGTGGCGGCCGCGCAGGACGCGGTGAAGCAGTGGGTGTATCGTCCGACATTGTTGAACGGCGATCCGGTAGAGGTGATCACGCAGATCGACGTGAATTTCACTCTGGCCCCTTGATCGCGTTGTCATGCCAGAATATCTGGCATGATCGTCCGTCCCGCCACACAAGCTGACGCGGCCTCGATTGCACGCATTTATAACGAAGGAATCGAGGACCGCGTCGCCACCTTCGAAACACGCTTCCGCACTCCCGATGATATTGCGCAGTGGTTCGACGGCACGCATCCGATCGTGGCCGCCGAAGACGACCGCGGGTTTATCGCGTTCGGGGCAACCTTCACGTATCGTCCGCGCGATTGTTATCGCGGAATCGCTGAGACCTCTCTATACGTGGCTCGCCAAGCCCGGCGGCAGGGCGTCGGACGGGTCTGCATGAGCGCATTGATCGACGCGGCGCGAGCGGCGGGATTGTGGAAGCTCGTGTCGCGAATCTTTCCTGAAAACACCGCCAGCCGCGCATTGATCCGGTCGCTTGGCTTCCGCGAAGTCGGGATTTATCAAAAGCACGGTAAACTCGACGGTATCTGGCGCGACGTGGTGATTGTGGAGCTGCTGATTCCTTCTAACCTGTAACCGCTAGAAACGAGATTGCCAATCTTGAGTCTCACCTTTGTACCCTGGGGTGGGGGTGCGCTTACATGGTTGCTGACGCATGAAAGGTTTCTTATTTGTCTCCGTGCTGGCGATTGGCATGGGGATCGCACAGGCACAGTCTTATGAAGGAAAGCCTATTGTCGCCATCGAATACGATCCGGCAAACCAGCCACTCGCACCGGAGGATCTGAAAGCGGCGCAACCCCTGAAAATCGGTCAGCCGCTGCACAAAGAAGACCTCGAATCCGCGATCGACAAGCTATTCGCCACTGGCCGCTACGATGACATTCAGACCGACGTCCAACCTCGCGGGAACGGAGTCGCGGTGCGCTTTCTGACCAAATCGAAACTCTTCGTCGGCCACGTCGGCACGCAGGGAAAGGTCAACTCGCCGCCGAATCGTGGGCAAGTAGTGAACGCGGCGCAGTTGAGCCTGGGCCAGCCATTCGATCCCAAAGATCTCGACCCGGCTTTAAAGAACATCAAGGATCTGCTCGTTCGCAACGGACTTTTCGACGCAACCGTGACCTACCATCTGGAGCCCGAGCCCGCGACGCAGCAGATGAACGTCATCTTCGAAGTGCATAGCGGGAAGCGATCGAAATACACGACTCCGCTGATCACAGGCGATAGGAAGCTACCGGACAAGCAAATCATAAAATCGACGCACTGGCATCATTTCCTTTGGCCGGGTTGGCGGCCGATCAGCGACACGCGGACGCGCGACGGCATAGACGGCGTTCAGAAGAAATATCAATCCAAGAACCGTCTCCAGGCCAAGGTCGAGTTGAAGAAGCTCGATAACGATCCGAAGAAGCATGTCGCGACTCCGACCATCGACGTGAATGCCGGGCCGACCGTGAAGGTCACGACGCTGGAGGCGAAAGTCCCCAAAAGAAAGTTGAAAGAATACATTCCCGTTTATGACGAAGGCGCTGTCGATAACGATCTGCTGGTGGAAGGCGCGCGCAATCTCCGCACCTACTTTCAAAATCAAGGCTATTACGAAGTGCAGATCGATTTCCGGGAGACGGCTGTACCCGGCAAAGACGAAACCGATGTCGAATATGTAATCTCGGAGGGCGAGCGTCACAAACTAGTCGCGGTGGATTTGAAGGGGAACAAATATTTCAGGACGGAGGAGATCAAGGAGCGGCTGATCCTGCGAGGGGCCTCGTTCTTGCAGTTCCGCCACGGCCGATACAGCGAAGAGTTCCGCACGCGGGACGAGGAGACCATCACGAATCTTTATAAAGAGAACGGGTTTCAAGACGTGAAGGTCACATCCACGGTCGCCGACAACTATAAAGCCAAAAAAGGTGACATCGCGGTGACTTACAACATCGACGAAGGCCGGCAGTGGTTCGTCTCGAAGCTCACTATTACGGGCATGAACACGCCCGAGGCGAGCAGCGTGCAGCAGCAATTGAGCTCGCTCGAAGGACAGCCGTTCAGCGAGTACAACGTGGCGGCGGACCGCAAAACGATTCTCGATTACTACTATTCGCACGGCTATCCGGACGCGAAATTCGAATTTGCGCGGCGGCAAAACGATGCAGATCATGTCGACGTGAGCTATAAGATCACCGAGGGAGAGCAACAGTTCGTGCGAGACGTGATCGTCACGGGAATTCATACCACGAAGCAGAGCCTGATCGACAAGAACATGAAGCTCAAAGCCGGCGATCCGCTGGCGACGATTCAAATGACGAACGAGCAGCGCAGACTCTACAACCTCGGAGTGTTTGCCAGAGTCGACGCGGCCATCCAGGATCCGGATGGAGACGAGCAGCACAAATACGTGCTTTACGATATCGAAGAGGCTAGCCGCTACACGCTAAGTTTTGGTTTGGGTGCGGAAGTGGCGCAATTCGGTCCGACGGCCAATGAGCTCGCTGCTCCCGTAGGCTACAACGGTTTCAGCCCCCGGTTTCTGGTGGACGTCAGCCGCATTAATTTTCTCGGCGTCGGGGACACGCTCAGTTTCCAGGGCCGTATCTCGAATCTGGACCGGCGCGCCATCGTGACCTTCCTTGCTCCGCGGTTCCGCAACGTCGAGGGCCGCAACATAACGGTTTCGACGCTGTATGACGACGAGCGCGACGTTCTGACGTTCGCTTCGAAACGCGTGGAAGGCTCGATCCAGTTGTCGCAGGTCCTCACGAAGGCGGTGACCGCGCTATTCCGGTTCGATTATCGCCGCGTCTCAACGAGCGACGTCGTGATTCCGGCGCTGCTGGTTCCGCAATTACTGCAACCGGTGCGGATAGGGATTCTCTCGGCGAATCTGATCCAGGACCGGCGCGACAATCCGGCGGACGCGCACCGCGGGATTTATAACAGCATCAATTTGGGAGTCGCGGGCAACTTTTTCGGATCGCAGCGCAGCTTCGGAAAGCTAATCGGCCGGCAAGCAACGTATACGCCGATTCGCAGGAACTGGGTGCTCGCGCGGCAGCTCACATTTGGAGCGGTTTTTCCGTTTAAGGTCCCGGCTGGATTTTCGCAAGCAACGTACATCCCTCTTCCGGAACGATTCTTTGGAGGCGGCGCGGATTCGGATCGCGGTTTCCCTTATAACGAAGCCGGGCCTCGGGACCTCGGCGTTCCGGCTGGTCCGGGAGGCACGGCGACCGCTCCAACCGGCTTCCCTCTTGGTGGAAACGCGGTCCTTTTCAATCAAACGGAACTGCGATTTCCGTTTATCGGCGAGAATATCGGCGGTGTGATCTTCCACGACATGGGGAACGTGTACAGCACGGTCGGCAGCATATCGTTTCGCGCGACGCAGCGCAACATCCAGGATTTCGATTATATGGTCCATGCCGTTGGCTTCGGCATCCGGTATCGGACTCCGATAGGGCCGATTCGTGTGGATCTCGCGTACAGCATCAATCCGCCAACGTTCGACGGATTCAAAGGAACCATTCAGCAGCTCATTCAATGTAATCCCAACGCTCCGCCCAACCCCGCGCAGCCGTACTGTACGCCGGTGATTCAGAGCACCAGCCATTTCCAATTCTTTTTCTCGATAGGGCAGGCTTTTTGAGATGCGCCGCTCATTCACCATCGCGTGCGTGCTTATTTGTTTGCCGCTGAACGCGGTCATCGTAGACCGCATCGCGGTCGCCGTGGGAAATCGCGCGATCAAGGAGAGCCAGATCGATAGCGAGATTCGCCTGACGGCTTTTCTCAACGGCGATGCGCTCGATTTCAGCGCGGCTTCGAAACGGAAAGCAGCCGATCGGCTCATCGACCAGACAAATATTCGCGCGGAGATGGCCAAGGGTTCCTATCCGGCTCCGTCCGATCCGGAAGTGAACGCCGTGCTCACGAAGATCAAGCAGGCGCGTTTCCCGAAGAATGGGGATTACGAACAGGCGTTGCAAAACTACGGGACCACCGAACAGGAATTGAAGGCGCACATTGCGTGGCAGCTCCAGGTTCTGCGATTCATCGACCTCCGTTTTCTGCCGACCGCACGCGTGGAGGCTCGTGTCAACGATCTATTCTTTGCCTGGCTCGAAGAATCGCGCAAACACGAGCGCATCCAGTTTCATGACGAGGTATTTCAATGAGCCGTCCGAAACGCATCGTTTTGTGGGTTGTTGGCGGCCTTGTTGGGTTAATCCTCATGGTCGTGATCGGCGCAATTATCGTAGTTCAGACCGCGTGGTTTCGCGATTACGTTCGCACGACGATTATCAGCTCGACGGAAGAGGCGACGGGCGGCAAGGTGGATATCAAGTCGTTCAATTTCGACTGGACTCATTTGCACGCGAACATTACGGGCTTTGTTCTACACGGAACGGAATCTTCGAACGTAGCGCCTCTCTTCAGCGCGCAGGGCATCGACTTAAATTTGAAGCTTTTTTCCAGCTTGCGGCACATTGTCGAGCTGGAATATCTCGGCGTGGCCCGGCCCGCGGTGAATCTCATCGTTTATCCGGACGGTCACACGAACGTTCCTTCACCCAAAGTGCCGCAGCCAGCCAGCAACACGACCGCGCTCGAAGAGATTGTTAATCTGGCGATCCGAAAATTCGATCTGAGCAACGGAACGATCCAATTCGGAGATCAGAAATCGAATTTCGATGCGCACGGCGAGAATCTTCGCGCGCAATTGACTTACAACATCGTATCGGCAACGTACGACGGGCAGATTGCGATGGCTCCGCTCCACGTGAGCCAGGATGGACATCCGCCGCTCGACCTCAACATCACGGTTCCGCTTCATCTGGAGCGTGACAAGATCCAGGTGAGCCGCGCGAGGATAGGCACGCCAGAATCGCAGATTCTTGTGAGTGGCGAAATGGATCATCTGTTGCATCCGCACGAATCGGCGCACGTGAACGCCACGATATCGCTTGCCGATGTGAAGCAGGTCCTCGGAACGCTACCTATTACTATTCCGCCGAACGGTCCGGGCGTGGTCGACGGCGATGCCGACATTTCCATGGATGAGAACAACATCCAGGTCAACGGCGCGCGCGTAAGCCTGGGTCATTCGAACATCCAGGCATCGGGGAAGCTCAAAGACGCGGCCGGCAGCGGAGCGCTGCAGTTCAAGGCATCGCTGGCGCTGGACGAGTTGGGCCGCTTGTACCGGAACGCATTGAATCCCAGCGGCACGATTGCGCTCAACGGCAACGCCAAGTTAACTGGCCCGAATAACGATTACCACGTGGACGGAAATATCGACGCGAAGAACGTGTCGTTCACGGAGGATGGCACGCGCATTCAGGGCGTGAGTTTAAGCTCGGCGGTCGCAGCCGACAAAGAGGCGATCGAAATGAAAGGGCTTCGCCTGGCGGCTTTCGGCGGATCTTTCGATGGCAATGCCGGCGTCGAGAAGATGGAGCGGTTCCATGTGGACGGACGGCTGGCGAATTTCGATATCAAGCAGCTCGCGCACATGTTTGCAAAAGAGAATGTCGGCTACGACGGCGTGATCTCCGGTCCGCTCGCCGCGTCGGGAGAATTGAAGACGCCTTCGCATCTTAAGGCGAACGTTCATCTGGCCATCACGCCGGGACATCAAGGCGTCCCCGTAAGTGGTCAGATCAATGCCGATTACAATGGCGCGACTGACTCCATCGATGTCGCCCGATCCTATATCGCGCTGCCGAATACGCGATTGGATCTCTCAGGAGCGGTTGGGCAACAGCTTCAAATTCATCTCGTTTCGCACAATCTAAACGATTTTCTGCCGGCTTTGCAGATGGGTTCCAAGGACCCGCCGAAAGAGATGCCGATCGCGCTTCAAAAAGGCGGGAGCGCGTCGTTCACCGGCACGGTGACCGGCAAACTAAGCGATCCTCGGCTCACCGGACACGTGGCTCTCTTGGATTTCGAAGCGCAGCAGCGGCCCTTTAACAGCCTTGTCGCCGACCTGAGCGCTTCATCTTCGGGCGCCAGCGTCCAAAACGCGGCGCTGACACGCGGCACGCTGCAAGCTCACTTCAACGCAACTGTTGGTCTTCGTAAATGGAGCGCTCCTCCGACCGCGCCCCTCACTGCCAACGCAACGATCGTGAATGCAGATCTCGTCGACATTATGGCTCTTGCCGGCGAAGATGCCAAAGACTTCAGAGGCACCTTGAACGCCAGCGCGCAAATTGGCGGAACGATCGGGAATCCAACCGGGAGCGCAAATCTGACGATCGCGAATCTCATCGCTTATCGGGAACATTTCGACCAACTCGAGGGTCAAGTGAATTTCTCGGACCAGCTGATCACGATTCCCGACATGCACGTGACGGCGGGTCCGAATCGCATCAGCCTCGCCGCGACGTATCAACACGCTCCCGATTCTCTCGAATCGGGTCAGCTTCACGCTACGCTCTCGAGCAATTCGATGCAGCTTGCGCAGTTTGAAACCACCAGGAAGGGCGCGTCGCAACTCACGGGAACGGTGCAGCTCAACGCCGATGTCCGGGCGAACGTGAATCAGGTCAACGGCGAAACCGAGGTCATGCTGACCAGCGTGAACGGGAATGCGTCCGCTCATGGATTGAAGTTCGAGGGCACGAATTACGGCGATTTCACCGGGGCCGCGCAGACGTCCGGCAATGTGGTCAGCTATAACGTGAATTCGGATTTCGCGGGTTCGACGATTCGCGCAGTAGGCGAGACACGGCTGGTGCACGAATATCCGACCACGGCGAATCTGGACATTAACAACCTCCGTATCGAGCGCGTGCTGGCCGTGGCCGACCTCAAGGACATCCAGGCAACGGGCGTTCTATCCACGAACGCCAAACTTTCCGGCACCTTGAACGACCCGCACGCCAACGCCGACATTCGCCTGACGAATGTCAATTATTATGAGCATTTCGACATGATCCAAGGCCATGTCGACTATTCGAAGCAGGCCATCAACATTCCTTCGCTTGAAGTGAATTCGGGAACGGCGCATGCGCAACTCGCCGCCGATTTCATACCGACGCCTCCGGGCCAGTTCGACACCGGACACCTGACGTTTAAACTGGACACCAACCAGATGCAGCTCTCCCAGTTCAAGACGCTGCACGATACGCGGCCCGGGATCGGCGGAACGATGCAAGTGAACGCGCAGGGCGCCGCTACCATTCAGAACACTCCGGGAAAGACGCCGGTGCTGTTCTCGAGTCTCAACGCAAACGCGTCGGCCACGGGACTCTCGATGAATCAGAAGCCGTATGGGGATCTGAAGTTGGTTGCGAACACCAGTGGGTCAGAGTTGGCTTTTCATCTCGATTCCGATTTTGCGGGATCGAAGATTCACGGCGAAGGGCGGGCGGGGCTGAGCGGCGATTATCCGATCGACGCAACGCTGAGTTTTTCCAACTTGCACTACGCCAATGTGCGCGACTGGATCGGCGCGAAAGGCTCGCTTGAGGGCACCGATCTGGACGTACTGGTGGCTGGGACCGCCAAGGTTTCGGGTCCGATGACCAAGATCGAGGATCTTAAAGGGTCCGTGCAGTTGCCGCGTCTCGAAGTTAACGCGAAAGAACGAGGCGTGCTCGCCACCAATCAGACGCACGTGGTCCTGAAGAATCAGGGCCCGATTGTCGCTTCGCTCGACCGATCAACGATTCGCGTGGATAGCGCTCGCCTGACGGGTCGCGATACGGATATTTCGGTCACGGGCACGGCCGAGCTCCAGCCCAAGCAGGATCTGAACCTCACGATCAATGGGAAAACGAACCTGTCGTTATTGCAGGACTTCGATCGCGATATGTATTCGAGCGGCGAGATTATCATTCAGGCATCGGTTCGCGGACCTCTGACGGACCCGGCAGTGAACGGACGCGCGCAATTACAAAACGCGTCCATCAACCCGATCAATTCTCCGAATGGTATTTCGAACGCAAATGGCATCGTAGTTTTTAACGGTAAGACGGCGACCATACAATCGTTTAGCGGAGAGTCGGGCGGAGGGAAGGTGACGGCGAGCGGCTCGGTCAGTTATGGAAATGAGCTCATGACCTTCCAACTCGCCGCGAACGCCGAGCATATCCGCGTACGCTACCCGGAAGGAGCGAGCACTGTTGCCGACGCGAACTTAAAGCTCTCCGGCAACATCGATAACAGCACGCTTGCGGGGACAATCACGATTCGACGCGTATCGTTTAATCCCCGAAGTGACTTCGGAAGTATGTTGACGAGCGCGGCAACGCCGGTTCAGACGCCGGCGGTGCCATCGCCGCTGCTCTCCAACATGCATTTGCAGATTCAAATCCAAACCAGTCCCGATGTCGCGTTTCAAACTTCGCTCGCGCAGAACATCCAGTTCGTCGCCAATCTGCGTGTTCGAGGCACGGCGGCAACGCCGGGAGTATTGGGACGAGTCAATATCACGCAGGGCACGTTGATCTTCTTCGGAACGAAGTACACGCTCGACCAGGGGATCATTTCGTTTTACGATCCGCTACGCATTGAACCCGTGCTGGATATCAACCTCGAGACGCATGTCCAGGGCGTGGATGTGATTCTCTCGGTGACAGGTCCCATCGATAACATGCAGCTCACGCATCGGTCGGACCCCCCGCTGCCGTTTAACGAGTTGGTGGCGCTGCTCGCGACCGGGGCCACGCCATCGTCCGACCCGGTCCTCGCCGCGCACGCTGCACCCGTGGCTCCTCAAACGACGCAACAAATCGGAGAGTCGGCGATACTCGGCCAGGTAGTCGCGAGTCCAGTGGCCAGCCGCCTCCAGCGCGTTTTCGGGGTCAGCTCACTGAAAATCGCCCCGGCGTTTGTAACGGGCACGGAGATACCAGAGGCTCGGCTCACGCTGGAACAGCAAGTCACCAGCAATGTCACGTTCACCTATATCACCGATTTGACGAACTCGAATGAGCAGGTTGTTCGCGTAGAATGGGCGCTCAATCCGACATGGTCGGCCGTGGCAACGCGCGACGAGAATGGGATTTTTGCGATCGACTTTTTCTATAAGCGGCGGATCCACTGAGGTGAGTCCCGGGGCTTTGTAACGGCCCCGGGACACCGCTTCCTTCCGGGTCTGTGGAATAATCCTCGTTTGCTTGACGCGCGTGGTTCCGTAACGTTTGTGGAACCCCGACGGTAACGGAGGGGCAATAGCCGGGTACGTTCCGATGACATGGGTAACAAGACGTTCTGAAGACATGGGTAACAGTAGGGAAGAACTCGGAAGGCGCCGGGGTAAGCCAGCATGGAAGGCATGCCCTGGCAGGAGATCCGAGTGGAAGAACAACGACTCTTGGTGGTGCGAGGCCACCAAGAAGGGATGTCGATCACAGAGTTGGCGGAGATCCATGAGGTCTCGCGCAAGACGATCTACAAGTGGCTGGAGCGTTTTGAAGAGCAGGGGCTGGAGGGGTTGCGGGATCGAAGCCGCCGGCCGCATGAATCGCCGAGCCAAGTGAGCGGGGAGGTGGAAGCGGCCATAGTGGCGGCGCGTCAGCGCTGGAAGTGGGGGCCGGGGAAACTGCGCGTGAAGCTGAGCCAGCAGGACGGGACACAACAGTGGCCAGCGGTGAGTACGATCGCGGCGGTGCTGAAAGCCAAGGGACTAGTGGTAAATCGACGGCAGCGGGCGCACAGTCCAGTGCAACGACCGCCGTATGCAGCGGCCGATGGGCCCAATGCGGTGTGGTGCGCCGACTACAAGGGATGGTTTCGCAGCGGGGATGGAACGCGCATCGATCCATTGACCATCACGGACGCTTGTAGTCGCTATCTGCTGCGCTGCCAAATTGTGGAGCGACCGCGGTACGAAGCAACCCAGGCGGTTTTTGAAGCGGCCTTTCGCGAATACGGCTTGCCGCAAGTGATCCACACCGACAACGGGGTTCCCTTTTCCTCGGTGGCGCCGGGCGGGCTCAGCCGGCTGTCCATGTGGTTTGTGAGATTGGGGATCGTGCCGGAACGCAGCCGGCCAGCCTGCCCGCAAGATAACGGGAGGCACGAACGCATGCATCGCACGCTCAAACAGGCGACGGCGCAGCCGCCGAAAGCGACCGCTCGTCTGCAACAAAAAGCATTTCATGAGTTTCAACTTCAATACAACCAACAAAGACCGCACGAAGCCCTGGACAATCACACACCCCAGGACTGCTACGCAGCCAGTCCACGCTGCTATCCGCGATGCGTGCCAGCGTTGGAGTACGGTGATGACGTGGAGATCCGGCGCGTGTCTCAACACGGGAGTGTGCGATGGCGAGGAGAGCGCACCTTCATCAGTGAAGTGTTCGCTTACGAACCACTGGGTCTGAAACCGCTGGATGAGCGTTGGGCGGAGATTTACTACGGCCCGATTCGATTGGGCTGGATGGACGCTCACAAGCATACCTTCAGCCGCTGCAAGCCCGCGGCTCTCAAACCAGAACGTTCTCAGTTGCGCTTGTTATTCCGCTGATCTAAGGCATTGCCCAAAGATCGGAACCGGAGCGTTCTCTCACATGGGGGCTCTGCCCCCAAACCCCCGAGATTTACCGCTTTCGCGCCAGGATGCATGAGTCGAGAGGCGGAGTTGCGCTCGGCCTCTCGTCCCGGCCCTTGAGCCGGCGCTCGGGTTGCGTCTCCGCAGAGCCCTATCCTCCGCTCAAGTTCATCCACTCTATCAGCAAATGCATCGATTCAAAAACCATTACAATGAAGCCAAGCCGATGGGTTCCAACCTCAATCAACTGTTACCCATGTCCTCGGAATAATCTGTTACCTATGTCCCCGAACGGACAGCCGATTTTTCACACTCCCTTCCGGTCGCGGCTCGGCCCGAAGTTACGCCGCTTCGGCCATGATTACGCGCTCGCCGATGCGCACGAACTTCATGCCCTCGGCACCCGTTTCGTGATCGATGGACAGTAAATCGCCACCGCGAACCTGCTCGGAGGCGATGAGGCTGGCGAGCGGCTGCACCAGAAGACGATCGATGGCGCGCTTCAAGTGTCTCGCACCGTAGCGCACGTCGGTTCCTTCCTGGAGGAGGAAATCCTTGCCCGCCTCAGTCACCTTGAAGTCGAAGGAGCGCTCCACAGCCTGATTCCAGACGCGTTGCTGCACAATGCCGAGTTCGAGCTCAACAATCTGCCGCAGCTCATTCGTTCCAAGCGGCTTGAAGACGACGATCTTGTCCAGCCGGTTCACAAACTCCGGCGTGAACTTCCGCCGCGCGGCTTCTTTCGCGGAGCGATCCATGCGACCCGAAGTTTCGGCGGTCACAGCTCCCGTTTGCGGGCTCGCGGATGCCGCGAATCCCAACCGTGGCTTCAGCAGATCGCCGATCTCCGTCGCGCCGATGTTACCGGTCATGAAAACCATGGCGCGCGAAAAATCGACTGTGCGGTTGTCCCCCAATGTGAGAACGCCCTTGTCGAGAATTCCGAGCAGCAGGTTCCAGAGCGTGTCGCTTGCCTTTTCGATCTCATCGAAGAGAACGAAGCTGATCTTCACCCGTTCGGTGTGAAACCGGTCGATCGCTTCCTGGCTTAACAGGGCGTGCGTCTCGCGATGTCCCAGGTACCCGGGAGGCGATCCGATCAGCTTGGCGATCTCGTGGCTATGCTGAAACTCGCCGCAGTCAATCTTGACCACCGCCTTGGGGTTGTTCAACAGGCATTCGGCCATAGCTTCCACAACCCGTGTCTTACCGCAGCCCGTCGGTCCGAGGAACAAGAAATTTCCGATCGGACGGCCTGGCGCATTCATGCCTGTCAGGTACAGTTGGTAGACGTCGACAATCTCGGCGATCGCCTCCTCCTGACCAACAACAAGCTGCCCCAGACGCTTGTTGAGCCTTTCGGCTTCGTCCCCTCTCCTTTTCGGATCCAGCACCAATGCGCTTTTCATATCAACGCCTCCACAATTTCGATGTGCGCCGCAAAACGTACGCTGTAATGATTTAGTAAAGATTGGTCTCGATGCGATTAACGGATGTCAATCGCGTGAGTGGGAGTGCGAGACAGCTAGAATGACGCAAGAGCGCCGCTGATCATCCCTGTGATCAAAAGCGCCACGCAGACGGATCCAACCAACCAGGACAAGAGTCCCGTGTAATTGACCTTCATACCGCCTCCATGAATTTCCCTATCGGCGGAACGCGGAGCTGAGAACAGAGCTCCGCTGTCGTTGTTTTGGTTGATGCCTTCTGCGAGTTGTCGGTTTCAGACTATTCTGAGTCCGGAAGACTTATGCAGCTTCCCAACGCTTCTCGAACAGCGTCTTCGACACGCCCTGCTTCAGGGCAGCTTCTTCCGTGCACAGCCAGTATTCCGGCTGCCAACGTTCTTTTCTGTCGTAGGGAGGGCGATACACATAAAAGTCACGAGCCTTGCGCGTTAGCCGAGGCGTAACGCGAGTCTCGTTCCCGAGTAGCATCGCTTCCTGGAGAGCGTCATCGAAGTTTGCAAACGGACCTTCAATATAGTCCCGGTGATTGATGATGTGCCAATCCATCTCTATTCGTTAGATGAGCCTATTTATCATTTTGATGCACGCGCGCCGTTTTCACAAGCTCGCGAGCGATGTTTCTCCGTAAATTATTGAATATGTGTTACTTCTAGCAACACTCACCAGCGTTGGTGTACACCCGCTTTGATGCGGTTGTCGTAGATTTCCCGGACTGCGGCCATGCCCGCGGGCATTAACGGCGCAATCTCGGACCCGGCGCAGTTCTCGCGGACCTGCGACGGCCGCTTCCCGCCGGGAATCGCGCACGTGACCGCCTCGAACATCAGAATCCAACGCAGCGCGAACTGCGCCATGCTCATGCCGTCCGGCAGGATGCGGCGGATTTCCTCGACAGCTTCCAGAGCGACGTCGTAGTCAACGCCGGAGAATGTCTCGCCGACGTCGAACTCCTCGCCGTGACGGTTGAAGTTACGATGATCGTCGGCGGCGAATTGGGAATCGCGAGTGAGTTTGCCGGTCAGCATGCCGCTGGCGAGCGGGACTCGGGCCAGAACTCCAACCTGCTTCTGGAGGGCGCGGCCGAAGAAAAGATCCTCCGGCCGTTGACGGAAGCAGTTGAAAATGATTTGGACGGTCTGCACGTTTGGAAACTCGATCGCCTTGACAGCTTCCTCCACGCGCTCTACGCTGACGCCGTAATAACGGATTTTTCCGGCTTCCATCAGCCGGTCGAGCGCGCCGAAGACCTCTGGCCGGTAGTAAACGTCGGTGGGCGGACAATGCAGTTGGACCAGATCCAGGCAATCTGTCGACAGGTTGCGTAGGCTATCCTCGACGAAACCTGTCAGGTTTTTCTCGTTGTAACCGCCGGCGGTGTGCGGCGACAAGCGACGGCCGGCCTTCGTGGCAACAATGATTTCCTCTTTACGCTCCCGCTTGAGCGCGGCAATCAGGCGCTCGCTGCGGCCTCCACCGTACACGTCAGCGGTGTCGATGAAGTTCACTCCGCAATCGATGGCGGCGTGAAGGGCGGCCTGCGATTCCGAGTCGTCCACGCTTCCCCAGGAACCGCCGATAGCCCAGGCTCCGAAACTGATCTCCGAGACGTTCCAGCCGGTACGTCCCAGCGCGCGATAGTTCATAGAAACAAAGTAGCTTGCATCCCCTCGCCCACGCTCAGGGTTCCGTATGATCGTGAAAATCGGGGACAGCGTTGCGGAACCCCGACGTTAACGGAGGGGCAATAGTCACAGACCCTTACGCTCAGGGGTCTGCAACAACCGCAGGCAGACCGCTTCCTTCGGGCGCGGCTCGGAACCCGACGCGGTTACTTAGCGGGCGCCGTTGCGAACCCGCCAGACAAAATGAAAACCGATCAGCGCTAAAAATCCGAGCGCCCAGACGCGGACGCCCACCACCCATCCGAACGCAAACCAGGCGAGCAGAAGGACCAGCATCGGCGCGCGCGACCATATACGGCGCAGGCGTTCCATTATGTCTACCGGCTGCTCCGCGCGGCGGCTTCGATAGCCTGACAAGACCACGGACTTCCGGGCCAGTTCCGCCGACCGCAGATAACCAATCAGGCGATCGGTGTTATAAAATTCCATCGCCAACACGAGCAGCATTCTTGGATCAAGTTCTGGTGGCGCCTGGCCCCGTTGATCCGCAATTTCGACTGAGTGGGTCGCCAGCGCCATCTTGTCCGAGGCGTCCAGCTTCGCCACGACCTTTAACTCGCGTACCAGGCTTACCAGTTCTTCCTGGATCGGACGCAAAGAGGGATTCGACGCGACCGATTCCGCGTGCTCGGGATTCACCGTCAGAAGCTCTTTCACCTTCGCGATGGCAACAGTGAAATTTCCCTCCGCAGCCGCGGCGATGGCGGATTGGAGGATCTTCTCCGTAGCGACCTGATCGCCCGTGATGAGGCTTCGATCGATGCCGGAAACAACCGTCTGGATCTCGGGTAATGCCAGCAGACTGAGGAGCGTACCCACGTCGTCCTGGCTCAGCCCGGCGATAGGACTCGCGCCCGTACCTTGATTCGAAGGTGTCTGGATGCCACCGAGGCGCGACGGTCCCACAGGATCTGGTGGTCCGAGTCCCGCGGGCGGAATCTGCATCTTTCTATTGCATCAATAAAATGGCAGGAACAGGACGGCGTCCGCCTTCGTACATAATCAGCGGAGGCACCGTGAACTGGTTCGACTTTTCGCTATTCATCGCAGTCCTGTGCACGATTGTGATCGGATTTGCACGAGGGTTCGTCCGAACCGCTATCAGCTTCCTGGCGTTCGTAGCTGCCATCGTCTGCGGTTTGTGGTTCTACGATGCCGTTGGATTTTGGTTTTCTCACTGGATCAAATCCAAACCTCTTGCCGATGGAATCGGGTTCTTTATCGTGTTCGTGGCCATCAGCAGTCTGGGCTCGATGCTCGAACGTATGGCGCTGACGTTCGTTCGAGCCTCGCATCTCACCTGGCTGGACCGCATCATGGGAGGCGCTTTTGGCGTCCTCCAGGGATTTCTGGTCATGACGACGGCCGTCCTCATCTTCATGGCCTTTGCCCCCAGCCCGCTTCCCAAAGTGATTGCGGAATCGCGATTTGTTCCGATGTTCGAGGACGCAGCTCACGTCCTGGCGGCGACCGCTCCCGACCCGGTCCTGGAAGGCTATTACCGGGCTCGCCGCGACTTGGAAAAGTCTCTACCGCCGCAAATGCAAAAAGAGTTCGAGAAGCTACGGGCAAGAGCTTCGAACTGAAGTGCCGTTTACCGTAGTGTCTTGATCGGATAGTCCGGCGGACCCGGCAACTCGACCGGTTTCTCCTTGATCAGCTCTTTCATATAGGAAATAGCAGCCTCCAGTTGCGCGTCTTTCCCTTCGAATGAGGCGTGCGGGAGGTTGTCGACCACGATATCGGGGTCGACTCCGTGGCCCTCGATCAGCCATTTTCGTTCCGGCCCATAGACCCCCAGCTCGGCCGCCGTCGCGCGTCCATTGTCGGCGAGTATGTCGGATCCGCTCAGCCAGATCTCGCCGCCCCAGGTGCGCATTCCAATAACTTTGCCGAGGCCCAGGCGGCGAAATCCTTCCGTGAAGGCTTCGCCGTCTGAGCCGGTCCATTGATCGCAGAGCACGACGAGGTGGCCCCGGAAGGCTCCTTGCATGTTCCAGAAGGGATGCCCAACGCGCGGCTGCCAGTACATCCAGGCCTTGCGGATCAGCTTTTCGAGAATCCAACTGTCGATGTTGCCGCCCTGATTATGCCGGACATCGATGATCAGCCCTTCGCGATCGAAGACCGGGGAGAACTCTTCAATCCATTGGTTGATATCGCTCGAAACCATCGCGCGAAGATGCACGTAGCCGATCTTGTTGTCCCCGTCTTTCTCGACAATTAAACGGCGCGAGTACTCCCACTCGTGATAACGGAGATCCGATTCCTGCCGCAGCGAAATGGGTTTGACGATGACGTCGCGGGTTTCGGTCTTGTCTTTGGGCCGTACTCGCAGGAGCACCTGCTTGTCCATCTGGTTGCGTAGCAGCTCACCAGGATCGGTAGTAAGGACATCGCGGCCGTTGATGCTCAGCAAAACGTCACCGTCCGCGATATCGACACCAGGACGCGCCAGCGGGGAAGCGCGGTCGGGACGATCGGGATCGGAAAGATAGACATGCTGGATACGATATCCGCCCGCCGCCGGTTCACGCACCAGGCGCGCGCCGAGGGCCGCGAGACCGATGTGATCGGCGCCTTGGCGGATATCTCCGCCTCCGACAAAGGTGTGTAGCGCCGCAAGCTCGGCCACCATTTCCGAGATGAGGTCGTCAAGCTCTTCGCGGTCGCGGACACGATTCAGAATCTCGCCATACTTATCGCGCATGGCTTTCCAGTTGACGCCGTGCATGTTACGGTCGTAGAAATAATCGCGGTGCAGACGCCAGGCATCCGCGAAGGCTTCCTTGTATTCGTTCACGGGTATGACAGAGAATGTCCAGTTCTTTAGATCGACCTCGCCGTCGGCGAGCGTCTTAGGATCCTTGAGAGCCGCCGCCTTTGCGCTCGAATCGACCACCAGAAGTTCCTTCTCTTTTCGAATCAGAATTTTCTTTCCGTCCGCCGAGACTTCGAACCCGCGAATATCTTCCATCAGCGTTTCGGGCTTTTCACCCTTGTTGTTGATGTCGGCGCATTGCAAGATGCCTTTCCTGGGCTCGGCCGAATTGCGGTCCATCCAGCAGAGCCTCTCCTTGGCGACGTTGAGATCGGAATAATTTCCGGGCGGAATGGGAACTTCCTGGATACGTGATCGAATGCCGTCGAGGTCGATGTCGACCTTCACTTTTTCGTCTTTGGGTTTCTCTTCTTTCGGCTTCTCATCCTTAGCCGCTTTCTCGTCCTTAGCCGCTTTTTCATCCTTTGGGGCCTTGTCGTCTTTCTTGTCGGCCGGTTTGTCCGGATGCAGCTCGTCCGGAGGTTCAAATGGCGATCGCAGTCCTTTTTGCAGCGCGATAGCGTAGATCTTCACCGCCCGATCGAAGAACGGCTCCGGCGCTCGTGAACCCCAGGGGCTCTGCACGACTGATTTTAGATTGCGATCCGACGTGAAATAGATCCACTTGCCGTCGGTGCTAAAGGATGCGCCGTGGTTGTCGTAACGATCGGACGTGAGAGCCGTCATTGCCCCCTTCTCGACGTCATAGAGCATCACCCGGTTGAAGCCGTTCGGCGCCTCGGTGTCGAAAAGCAGCCAGCGGCTATCGGGCGACCAACGCACTTCGTCCCACTGCGGATCGGTATTACCGGTAGCGTTTGCTACGCCCAGGAGCTTCTCCGCCATGGTTGCCGTGTCGAGAAGAAAAAGCTGGTTGTCCTTGTCCTGGTGAGCTATCCATTTTCCATCGGGCGAGGGAATCGCTTCCCAACGAAGGACCTTGCCATTCTTTGTGAGCTGCTGGCTCTCGCCGACGCCGTTGGCGGGCGCCTTCCACAGCTCCACTTCGCCGCTTTCGCTCGAGAGGATCACAAGCGATTTGCCGTCGTTCATGAAGCGTGCCTCGCGATACCGGCCGGGCTTGAGACTCGGGATTTCGACTAGGCGTCCCTGTTTAACGGGAGCGACGAAGGTCCGGCCGCGCGCCGTCAGGACCGCGCGATCGCCATCCGGAGAAATGTGCACCGCGGTGAGATAATCCATGGGCGTTTTGATCCAATGCTCGCGAAGATTGTCGAAGTCCGATGCGAGCTCGATCGGGATCTGGCCATCTTTTCCCGAGGCGATCTCGAAGAGCCGCAGATCGGCACCCATTTGATACACGATTTTGCCAGACGAGAGCGCCGCGCCCTTGATATCCCATCCTTGGTGCTTGGTGAGCTGGCGCAAGTCTTTGCCGGATTCGTTCATGGACCACAGGTTCATGGTGCCGTCGCGATCCGACACGAAGTACACACGGCCGTTCCACCACATCGCATTCTTGCTGGTTCCGTTGAAATCGGCGGTGAGCGGGATCGCCTCTTTGCCGGCTGAATACTTCCAGAGATTCTGCGCCGTGCCGCCCTGGTAGCGCTTCGAATAGCTGCCTTGGAACGGTAGGCGCGTGAAATATAGCGTGCTTCCGGTCTTGTCGTAGCAGCCTTGCGACGCCTGGCTCAGCGGAACAAGCTCGATGCGGTTATCAGAATCGATGGTGGCAAGTTGGGTGTCCGGCAATGCCGAGTAACGTCGCGTTGCAAAGAGGATTTTGCCGTCGGGCGTCCAACCGATGACGGTCGCGCCACCGTCGAAAGTTCGACGCGTGGGCAGACCACCCTCGGCGGGCATCGTGTAAACCTCGGTCGGGCCTTCGTAGTTCGCCGAGAAAGCGATGGTTTTGCCGTCAGGGGAAAATGCCGGGTGAGTTTCTTCACCGGGATGGCTGGTGAGCCTCCGGGCTACGCCGCCCGCTACCGGAACGCTCCAGATGTCCCCTTCCGATGTAAAAAGAACGGTTTCCCCGTGGATGGAAGGAAATCGATAGTAGCCGCGGTTATTCTGCGCGACGCCGAGGCCGAGACACGCTACCGCGCCCAGGAAAAGAACTGCAATACGCATGCGGCCAATTTTATCGAATTGGCCGCATCCAAAAGGGTCTGCCTAAACGACGGCTTCAGTTACGCAGGCGGGATGCCCGCAATTGCATAGCACTTCCGGCGTGCTCGCCGCGCCTTCACACCAGGTCCCGCAGTAATTGCTGTCTTCCCGGGCCTGACATTGACAGCCAGGATGTTCACATTTTTTCGGTTCGTTTGCCATGGCACTACATGGACTCCACCGCTGGCTGACCGTTACATGAAGGCTTCCGTCACAGGAACGCCCGCAAACGCGTCCACGAAATGGACACACTCGAAAAGGAGCTTACCCGTGGCCCAAAACGCATCCGATGTTCTTTTTGACACGATTCATAAGTGGGGAGTCGACACTGTTTTCGGATTGCCCGGAGACGGCATTAACGGCATAGTCGAGGCACTGCGAAAAAGACAGAAGGAGATCCGCTTTATTCACGTGCGCCACGAGGAAGCAGCGGCCTTCATGGCCTGCGCCTACGCGAAATACACCGGCAAACTGGGATGCTGCATGGCGACCTCGGGCCCCGGAGGTATTCACCTGCTCAATGGCCTTTATGACGCCAAAATGGACGGCGCGCCGGTTCTCGCGATCACCGGGCTTCAATTTCACGACCTTCTCCATACGCACACACAGCAGGATGTCGAACTGGACAAGCTCTTCATGGACGTCTGCGTATACAACAGCCGCGTTATGGGACCGGATCATATGGAGAACGTCGTCGAACTGGCGTGCCGCACAGCCATCGGCAGGCGCGGAGCTTCTCACATCACTGTTCCGGTCGACTTTCAGGAGAAGGAAGTGACCAAGAAATCGCGTTCCGAGCGCAATCTGCCACATCACGTTTCGAATATCGAGGCTAAGAAGCCGCGGCAGCCGAATCCCGACGATTTGCGACGCGCGGCAGAGGTTTTGAATCAAGGACACAAAGTAGTAATTCTGGCCGGTGCCGGCGCGCTTGGCGCGACGGAGGAACTGGAAGCGACGGCCGAAAAATTGGGCGCCGTTATCGTGAAACCTCTGCTCGGCAAGGCCTCGGTACCGGATGACAGCCCATATACGACCGGCGGCATCGGATTGCTGGGAACGCGGCCGTCGCAGGAAGCTTTGGAGGATTGCGACACGCTCCTGGTGGTCGGCTCTTCGTTTCCTTATATCGAGTTTTATCCCAAGCCGGACCAGGCGCGGGCTGTGCAGATCGATCTCAATCCGGATCGCATTGGGCTCCGTTATCCCGTGGACGTCGGCGTTGTCGCGGATGGCAAAGAAACTTTGCGACAGCTCCTGCCGCTCTTGCGCCGCAACTCCAATCGGAAGTTTCTAGAAGAAATGCAGGCAGGGATGCGCGATTGGAACAAGCTGATGGTTGAACGCGCCAGCCGCACCGACATGCCCATGAAACCTCAGGTTGTGGCGCATGAGATCGGCAAACGGCTCGCGCACAACGCGATTGTCTCCTGCGATTCGGGCACCATCACGACCTGGTTCGCGCGCCACGTTCCGGCGAAGCGCGGGCAAATGTATAGCCTATCGGGAAATCTGGCCACCATGGCGTGCGGCCTGCCGTACACGATCGCGGCGCAGGTTGCGTATCCCGATCGTCAATGCGTCGGCTTCGTCGGCGACGGCGGGTTCACGATGCTGATGGGCGACCTCGCCACAGCTGTGAAATATAAACTTCCCATCAAAATCGTGATCTTCAAAAACAATACGCTGGGCCAGATTAAATGGGAGCAGATGGTCTTCCTGGGTAATCCGGAGTTTGGCTGCGACCTGGACCCGAATATCGACTTCGCTGCGTATGCCCGAGCTTGCGGCGCGGCGGGATTCGCCATTCGGGATCCAAAAGAATGCGCCGACATCGTAGAAAAGGCCCTGAACACGCCGGGCCCCGTGATCATCGAAGCCTACGTGGATCAGAACGAGCCGCCGCTGCCGGCCAAAGTAAAGCCGGAACAGGCCGTGCATCTCGCCGAGGCGTTAGCGCGTGGAACGTCCGGACGCGGCAAGATTATCGAAAGCGTGTTTAAGGACAAAATACGGGAACTGGTATAAACCATGCGATCTATGATCCTGCAAGGGCGGTCGCCTAAGTCGTTCGTATTGATCTTCAGCACGGGCGATGAGGTGAGCCGGGAACTGCTTCGGTTTGCGAAAGAGCATCGCGTGACCGCGGCCCACTTCACCGCAATTGGCGGTTTCCGGCAAGCGACTATCGGCTATTTCGATTGGGAGAAACGGGATTATCTCAAAATTCCAGTGAAGGAACAGGTCGAGGTCTTGTCGATGGTTGGCGACATCGCGCTCGAAAAAGGCGAGGCAAAAATCCACGCGCATACCGTTCTGGGACATCGCGACGGCTCGGTCGTCGGAGGGCACCTCATGGAAGGGCATGTTCGGCCGACGCTGGAACTGGTGCTGGAGGAATCTCCTGCCGAATTGCGCCGCGAGTTCGACGAGGAGAGCGGCTTGCCGCTAATACGGATTGACAATTAAGACCATTGGGCATTCGAATCGCAGTATTGAGGACTTCATCGACATTCTAAAAGCGCACGGGATCGAAGAACTAATTGATATTCGTACCGTTCCCCGGTCGCGCCATAACCCGCAGTTCAATCGCGATATTCTGCCCGGCAGTTTGAAGCACGCGGGCATTGAGTACAGGCACATGCCTGAATTGGGCGGTTTGCGCCACGCGCGGGCAGACTCGATCAACACGGCCTGGCGGAACGAATCCTTCCGTGGATATGCCGACTACATGCAGACTCCAGATTTCAGCCAGGCTCTCAATGTCCTGATCGAAGCCGCCGCGGAAAAACGTGTCGCCATCATGTGCGCGGAAGCTGTGGAATGGCGATGTCACCGTTCTCTTGTTGCGGACGCTCTGGAGGTACGTGGGATCGGCGGGGAACATATTCACACCACCGCCCCGGCGAAGCCGCATCGCTTGACTCCGTTCGCGACCGTGGATGGATCCACCATCGTCTATCGGGGTGTGGTGTGAGAGGTGATGCATGAAACGTAAGCGGAGTAGTCCCGCGATGGACAACGTCGATACCATCGTCCGATTGGAGCAGGAATTCCTGCAGCAGCGAACCAGGGTCCAACGGATCGGCGACACGATCGGCAGTTTTGCGGGCAGCATGAAGTTCGTCGTGTTCCACATCCTGCTGTTCACGTTCTGGTATCTCGCGAATTCGAAGCGCCTCCCCGGAGTGCCCGTGTTCGATCCTTACCCTTATATGTTCCTCAACATGGCTCTGTCGATGGAAGCCGTGGTTCTCTCGACGTTCGTGTTGATGAAGCAGAACCGCGAAGGAAAGCGGTCGGAACAGCGCGAGCAATTGATGCTGCAAATCGATTTGCTGGCGGAGCAGGAGATTACGAAGACGCTGCAGCTTGTACGGCGTCTCTGCGATCACCTCGGAATCGCGGGGGATCATAACGATTTCGAAGCCAAGACTCTTTCGGAAAACACCGCCGTCGAGCATCTCGTGGAAACACTGAAGGAAAAGCTGCCGGAAGAATAAAATACACTGGTTCCGTGAGAACCGCCTTGCTGGCTGATCCCATTTGCAAACAGCATCTGACCGGGCCAGAACATCCGGAACGTCCGGAACGTTTCGATGCGGCGTTGTCCGCGGTGAAGCGACTTGATCTGTTGCGGCTGGATCCTAGAAAGGCGTTGGAACAGGACGTCGTTCTATGCCACAGTCCGCTCTATTTTCAAACCGCAAAGCGGGAAATCCTGTCCGGTTTCGGCGACCTGAGCACGGGAGATACAGCCGTGAGTGAAGCGTCGCTCGACGTTGCGCTGTACGCCGTCGGCGCGGGAATTAGCGCGGTCGATGCCGTGTTTACCCGGAAGGTCCAAAACGCATTTTGCATCGTACGCCCTCCCGGGCATCATGCAACCCCCGATCGCGGAATGGGGTTCTGTATCTTCAACAATATTGCGATTGCGGCGCGGTACGCGCAGCGCAAATACGGCGTCGAGCGGGTCCTGATTGCGGACTGGGATGTGCATCACGGCAACGGCACGCAGGATATTTTCTATGACGACGGATCGGTGTTTTTCTTCAGCACGCATCAATATCCGTGGTATCCCGGCACCGGCGCTGCCGATGAGACTGGGTCCGGCGCAGGCGATGGCAAGACCATGAACTGCCCGCTTCCGGCAGGATCCGGACGGAAGGAGATCGTCGGTGCATTCCGCGAGAGGCTCGTGCCTGCCGCGGATGTGTTCAAACCCGATCTGGTGCTGATCTCCGCCGGGTTCGATTCACGGGAGGGCGATCCTTTAGGCCATTTCTTTTTGGAGGACCCGGACTTTGCGGATTTGACTCGCATCATGCTGGAGATTGCGGATCGTCATGCGGGCGGACGCCTGGTATCGATGCTCGAAGGGGGCTACGATTTGTGGGGCTTGGGTTGCGGCGTGCAAGCCCACGTGCAGGCTCTGGCGAGCTGAGGCCGTTACGGCAGTTTCTGACACGCTTCACCCATGATTGTATCCGTGTAAATCTGAATCCGCAGTTTCGACGCGGCCTCATTCTCTGACCGATACCGTACTTCATACGAATTCAGAAGGCTAGCGCAGAGGGCTTCAAAGGCATCCGGGATTTCATCGGGAGTGGATGGCGCGAGAAGCGTCCCTTGCGTGCGAGAAGATAGCTCCTGCATTGCATCGGTCGGCCACGGGGAAATGATGTGGACAGCCACACTGGATGCCACAGCCTCTTCGATCTCCTCTTGCGCATCGCGGATGAGAGAATCGTCGGGAGATTGACAGACCAGGATGACATTGCGGGCCGCATGCATTTGGCGGACCGACGCGATGAGCGACCGGGCCGCCTGCGATAGATTGGCTGCGCACGCCAGGCGACTCCCGGGCGTAGCGATAGCCGCAGAAATGGCATCGGGACTTCTGGTGAACCGCATGCGGACACTGGACAGATCCTCATCCCCAGGGGTCAGCGCGGCAGTGGTTTCGGCCGAAAGGGCATGATCCTGACTTGCCATGCCGTACTTCAGAACGGTCCAGACGTCCTGCTGCCGTTTGTATCGCAGACCTCGCTCCGCGGCGTTTTGCTGCGTCTCCTGTTGCAAACTATGCCGCTCGACAATCCGTGGCATGCCGATCGCGACAGCCACCGGCTCCTGCTTGCCGCGTTGCCGAATGGTGTATTCCCGAATGAGCGTGGAATCCTCCCACAGAGCGAAGTTCGTGAAGTTCAGCTCAGGCGGCGGCGAGCCCGTGGAGGAACGAACCGCGGCGATGAATTCCACCCATTTATCTCGCGCGCGGCGTGCCGGGCCGACCATCAGGTTCAGAGACGGACCGGCCGTTCGAGCGGCCACCGCCTTCTTGATCTTGGCCATGGATCGAAACGCGTTCGCGCGCAGCTCGGGAACCTGCTCCGAGATCATTCGCGCCAGAATTGGCATGAACCGCGGATCGCCCGTCTCGCCCATGGCCCAGACTCCGGTAACGCGGAAGGCGGTCTCCGGATGATCGAGAAGCTGCAGGATCAACCGGATGGCGGAAGGATCTCCCAGCCGGTAGAGCGCAAAGATAGCGTTGCCGACCACCCTTTCGTTATCGTCGCCGAGCGCGGTCCAGTACACAGCGCGGGAACCGGCACTGTCCGACCCCCACAATGACTCGATCGCGTTCGCCCGGACCCGCGCGTCCGATTCTCCCAGACGGTCTTTCACCCACTTCGGATTCTTATTACTGCGGCCGACCAGCAACGCAGCTTTCGACCGCACGTGGGAATCCGGGTGACTCATGAGCTGCGTCATGGTCGGAAGGACACGAGATCCATCCGAAATCTCACTTAGAATCTCGAGCAGCCTCATTCCTGAGGGCGTGCTGAAGATCCGTTCCAGCTCCTTGGGTGACGTGCTGCCGTTATTGTGCACAATGACGCGCAACAGCCGCAGGTCGAATTGCGTATCGACCTCCATAAGATGCCGGCCGATCCGGATCGCTTCCGCCAGCGTGAAAACCTGCGGACTACAGAGCGGCGCGAGCAGCAACCCGTGGCTATGCAGCAATGTGGCGATGTAATGTAAACCGCCCGAATCGTTCTCATCCCGAAGCACCGGAAGAGCCGCCGCTAAGAAAGCACTCCGATTGCTCTCAAAGAGCAGCCGTAGAGCCCTCGATCCGTGCATCGGGTTGGCCTCAAATCCATCAATGATTTTACGGATGGCCGCTTCCATCTAAGTTACTTATCGACGCATACTTCGCGAATCACTATTGCCCATGGGGGCATACAAGTTACAGTCAAGATACACTGGTGCTGTAATGAACCGAGTCTACGTCGCACTCATGCTAACCGCGGGCTGCCTCACGCCTGCCGTCGCGCAAACCGCGAGCAATCAGCCATTCACAGGCCGTTGGGACCTTACCATCAAGACCGCGAAGGATACGTACCCCTCCTGGATGGAGTTTAAGGATGGCGGCGTTCGCGTCGTCGGTCGCGTTGCCAGCGTACACCCGGCTACTGAAGTCAAAGTGGATGGAACGCACCTCGCGTTTACCACCTCCGAATGGTTTGACGGCGAAATTCCGGTCACCTGGGAGATGACCGTCAAGGGCAACCGGCTCACGGGCGTGCAAAAGCGATCGGATGGCGTCCAGGGCCAGATCTCGGGAGTACCGGCGCCCGCGATGGATCGCCCGGATCCGGCATCCTGGTCGAAGCCCGAGCCGCTGTTCAATGGCAAGGATCTTACGGGATGGATCGCCGATAACCCGAAGATCAACCACTACAAGGCGATCAACGGTGAACTTGTAAACGAGGCTGCCGGCGCGAACATCCGGACCACGCGCAAGTTTGAAGATTTCAAACTGCACATCGAATACAACTGCCCCGATCTCGGCAACAGCGGCGTCTACCTGCGCGGCCGCGACGAGGTCCAGGTGGAATATGAAAAACCCGGCACCAACGACAAGTTCCACGGCATGGGATCGCTGTATGGTTTCATTGCTCCCTCGGTCGATCTGCCGCCCAAGCCGGGGCAATGGGAAAGCTATGACATCACGCTGGTGGGCCGGCGGGTCACGGTGATTCGCGACGGCGTGAAGACCATCGACAACCAGGAGATCCCCGGAATCACCGGCGGCGCCATCGACAGCCACGAAGGCGAACCCGGCCCTATCTACATCCAGGGCGACCACACCGGCGGCATGAAGTATCGCAACATCACGATCTCGATCGCACAGCGCTAATGGAAGAATTTCCGCGATTCGATTTGGCAGGCCAGGTCGCATTAGTTACGGGCGCGGGACGAGGACTCGGCCGCGCCATCGCCTTAGCTCTCGCGAATGCCGGCGCCGATGTCGCTCTCGGGCTGCGCGACGTCAACTCGCATGGCGATCTGCCGCGCGAGATTGAAGCTCTTGGCCGCAAGGCGCTGCCGCTCCAGATGGACATGACCCGGCTCGACCAGGTCACCGGCGCTATCAATCAGGCCGCCGAGCATTTCGGGCGTCTCGATCTTCTGGTCAACAATGCCGGCGTGGCGCCGGGCAATCCCGCCGAGGATTTTCGCGAAGAAGATTTCGACGTCACTGTGGCCATCAACCTGAAGGGCACGTTCTTCGCCAGTCAGGCCGCCGGACGCATCATGATTCGCCAAGGGCACGGACGGATTATCAATTTGAGCTCCCAAGCCGGATTCGCCGCATTACCGGGCGAGTCGGTTTATTGCATGACCAAGGCCGGCATCTCGCACCTGACGAAATGCCTGGCGGTCGAATGGGGCAAGCACAACATCACGGTGAACGCCGTCGCACCAACCTTCATTCACACGCCCGGCACCGTTGAAGCGTTGGCCGACCCTGCGTTTCACGCCGACGTGGTGGAACGGATCGCGGCCCTGCATCGGATCGGCGAGCCGGTGGATGTGACAGGAGCTGTCGTGTTCCTCGCATCGCCCGCGGCATCGCTGATTACCGGACACACGGTGCTAATCGATGGCGGCTGGACTGCGCGCTAAAGACCATTCTTCGAGATGCCGGTACACCAGCGCGACCGGCAGCCCGACCACATTCGAATACTCACCTTCGACGCGTTCGACGAACTTGCTCGCGAGCCCCTGGATCGCATAGGCGCCCGCCTTGTCCATGGGTTCCCCGCTGGTGACGTAATCCTCGATCTCACGCGCGGTTAATTCGATAAATCGAACGCGCGTTATCGCGGTTTCGACGATTTTGCGTCCCGAGCCAACGAGGCAAATGCCGGTGATCACGTCGTGCTCGCGTCCGGAAAGGAGCCGCAGCATGCGCGCCGCATCGGCCGGGTCGCTTGGTTTTTCCAGAATCCGGCCGTCTATGACAACCACCGTATCGGCTCCCAGCACGATCTCGCCATCCGAGGCCGAAACCGCTGCGGCCTTCGCTTCCGCGAGCCGCCGCACGTATTCCTCGGGAGATTCCCCGGAGCGATGATTCTCAGGAATATTCGCCGGCCGAACGATAAAGTCGATTCCAGCCGCGGTCAGGAGCTCACGGCGTCGCGGGGATTGCGAGGCAAGTACCAGCATCGGAAAAACTTCATTTTATCGAAGAGCCATATAAACCATGCCGATAAGCACTCTGTGCGAATTCACCTTACTATCGGGCGCAAGCTGGCGTTCAGCTTCGGACTCATCTTTATTTTGATGTGCATACTCGGCTATTCCTCCCTGCGCGTCATTCATTCGCTAGGCGCGGTTCTGGACGCCGCCGTCAACCAGGACTCGCGAGCCACGGTGTTGCTCGGCGATGTCGGCGTGGATTTGCAGGAGATGAAAGCTCAATCCTGGAGTACCCAAATCGCCAACGCTCTCAGTAACGTGGTCCAGATCAGGGACGACCGGAAGAACATCCGGAACAATCTTGGCGAATGCTCCTCTTGCCATGCTTTCGGTGATGGGGTCGCTCGAAAACAGGATTTCGCGGTTGTGGCAGCGAGAGCCGCGCAACACGCCGCCGAACTAGCAACCTTGACCCGCAGCTCGCAAGCTCGAAAGTTGAGCGCCGACATCGCCACGGGATTCGATCACTGGAGAAAGATGTTCGACTCCTATGTCGATCTGGCGATCGAATCGAAATTCCCAGAGGCGCACGCGACCATCATCGATGAAATGGAACCGCTGTTGAAGCGCATGAGCGAAACCGCGAGCTCGCTCAGCGCCGAGCAGAAGGCCCTCCTGGACGCTTCCCGGTCCGTCTCCGACTCCACCGTTTCGCGATCCCGCTGGCTGATGTTTGCGTTACTGGGTTTGGGAATTGTTGTCGGGCTGTTTGTCGGCGTGGTGATTCGGCAAATCAACGGGCTGCTGCGGCATACGACGTCGGAACTGGGCCGGCGAGCCCACGAACTGGCCGAGAACTCCGCGCAAGTTCACGCCATGGCGGAAGCCTTGTCGACAGCCTCGGCCGATCAGGCTTCGTCCATTGAAGAAACAGCGGCGGCGAGCGAACAGGTCAACGCAACGGCCCATAAGAACACGGAGTACTCCTCACAAATGGCGGCCGTGGTGGAAGAGGTTCGGCATCACGTCGATCGCACGAACAACACTTTGAGCCTCACCGTCGATGCCATGCACCAGATCGGCGGATCTTCCGAGAAGATATCGAACATCATAAAAATCATCAACGAAATCGCATTTCAGACGAACCTGCTGGCCCTGAACGCGGCCGTCGAAGCGGCCCGGGCCGGAGACGCCGGTCTCGGATTTGCCATGGTAGCCCAGGAAGTTCGGAACTTGGCGCAGCGCTCCGCCGACGCAGCCAAAAACACGGAGACCCTGATCGTCGAATCGATTGCGCGCTCGAAGGAAGGCAAGAAAAGGCTCGATGAATTGTCCGGGGGCATCCAATCCATCACGAGCGGCACCACTACCGTGAGCGCTCTCGCCGCCCAGGTGCAGACAGGGAGCCGGGAGCAGACTCGCGCCATGGAAGAGATTGGCCGCGCCCTCACCCGCATCGGCGACAACACTCAAAAAGCCGCTGCCAGCGCGGAAGAGAGCGCCGCCGCGGGAGATCACCTCACCGCGGCGTCGCGGGCTCTTTCCGATGTCGTGGATCGTCTTTCAGTGTTGGTCCAGTAGCCGTAAATTAGACTCGGCTCGCAAAACACACGACGTTGCCGCCGGGCTCGCGTACCAGAATCTCGCGCATTCCGTACCACGTGGTCCGTTCCGGCAGGACCACTTCGACACCGTCCAATCTTTTCAAAACATCGTCGAAGTTTTCGATCTCGATAAATGTTCCGGCGCGCGGTCCGCCCAGGTCGCCGAGATTCGGGAGATCCTTCTCCGCGCTTTTGCGCGTTTGAAACATCAGTTCGGCTGGGCCGTGTTGCAGGATGATGAACGCCAGCCCATCGCCGTCCGGAACTTCAACGGTCTTCTCAAAACCCAGCCGATCCACCCAGAACGGGATGACCGGCTCAATCGTGTCGACGAATAATACAGGAGTGATCTTCATGTTCCCGATATTAAGGGTGAAGACCTGGATCGGGATTGGAAAAAACGGACGTGTACTCGGCGGGAGTGACGCCGCTGAATTCGCGGAACTCATTGATGAAGTGGGCTTGATCGTAGTAACCGTGATCGAGCGCAAAATCGGCCCAATCCGAGGGGCCAACGGCTATTTCATTCGCGGCATTCCGGAACCGCAGCACCCGGCACAGCATCTTGGGACCCACGCCGGTCTGCTCAATGCAAAGCCGGCGGAACTGCCGCGCACTCAGTCCCGCATGTCTCGCTAAATCGTCGGCGGACGCATCTCCACGATTCGCAACCACCCAAAGAGCCGCGCGCTGCACCGGAGTCTCGCTCGCTTGCGGCTCGAGGCCTGCTTCGATCAACGCGGCGCGTTCCTGAAGCGACCCGGCATCCGCCAAACGCTGCTCCCAGTTGCGCGCTTCCTTGCCCCACAACGGTTCCAGATCCACAATTTCGTTTGTGAGGATCGACACCGGAACGCGCATCAGGCCGTGCGACATGCCGGGATGAAACCGAACGCCGAATACTTCGGCACCGGGCGCCAGCAGCGTGACGATCGCGCTCGTCATAGCGCCGACGGCGGAGCCTCGTACTCGTCCGTCGATCGCCCAAAAGATCAGGTCGGTGCAGCCGTCGGGGAGGACGCGATGCTCATCGCCGCCGCGCGAGGGTCCCAGGGACCAGAAGCACTCGATGTGCCTTGCGAGTCGCGGTGAGGGCGCAATCTCCTGGTACTCAGCCACTTCCAGGAATTATATAGGATCGCGGCCTAAATGCCGATAGTACGCTTTAATGCAGGCTCGCGCCTTCATCCTGTGGTGTGCCTTAACGCTTTCGGCTTCCGCCGCGACCGTTTCGAAAATGGTGATCACCCGCTCTGTCGACGAGAATTCCTGCGCCGTGCCTAAATCCGTCGCGGCACTGGACACCTCCGATCGTGAAGCGTTCGTCTGGTTCCGCGCCCAGCGATTGCGCCCGGGTGAGGAACTGAAAGTGGAGTGGCTCGCTCCGGACGGAAGCGTCGTGCTCGATGCCGCCTACCAGGATTTGCCAGCCGCTCCGTCGCTTTGTTTTGCTACACGCCTGCCCATCGCGGGATTTGCAGCCGCTGGACAAACGGGAGCGTGGACCGTTCGAATCGTATCGGGGAAACAAACGCTCGCGAGCAGCAGCTTCAAAATGAACGGCGTTTCGGGTGGTGGCACGCTGCGCGTGACTTCAGTCGAACGGGCGGTCACGGCGTACGGGATGGAGTTGACCGTCGAAGGAGCGGGCTTCAGCGGCCTCGCCATGGTCCACATCGCCCAGTACACATCGGGCAGCGGTTGGCGATACGTTTCAGCCGCGCAGCCGCGCGTTGCAACTTCCACTCAGCTCGTCGCGGATTACTCCGCGCTTCCGCCCGCCGAGTATCTCGTCATCGTCAGGAATGGCGACGGGCAAGTCAGCCGGCCCGTTCCTTTCGTAGTGCCGACCGCGCCAACAGGCGGCTATAAGCTGCCGACGGTCGCGGGCGAGCCGTGGGTTCTGACGCAGGGCCCATATGGAACGTTCTCTCACTGGGGCCGCACCCTGCACGCGTACGACATCGCCCCTCGCTCAGCTCGCTGCATTGTGGCGATGCGGGCCGGAATCGTTCACGTGCACGATATCGGCGCCGGGCAGGACCACGCGCATCGGACATTCGGTAACTACATCACCATCGATCACGGCGATGGAGAGTATAGCCACTACGCTCATCTCGCGACGGGAACTTTCGTCGTCTCGGAGGGCCAGTACGTGGAACAGGGACAGGCGCTGGCGACGGTCGGAAACAGCGGCTATACGTTGGGCGAGGGCGGAGGATATCACGTGCACGTGCAAGTTACGCGGTCGCCTGCCATCTCTTCGCAAAGCGTTCCGTTTTACTTCGACGATCTGGGAAGCACAGTACACGGCCAAGCAGTCATTGTTTCTTCGAACTCGTCCTCGAAGTGCGATTGCCGCGTGCGGGCCGGCGACTCGCCGGTTGTTACGGCGGCGGCCTCGTTCAAGAAGGCAACCACGGACGCTCCGCAATTCTCGGGAAGCGTATCGTTCAATCAATGGTGGAGCAATTTTGTTTCGGTGCCATCGAGGGCGGCTTCATTCGATGCCACGCTCACTTGGACAGACAAGGATGGAGGGCTCGACCTGCATCTGATGAGCCCCAGCGGGCATCATTACGCGTGGTACGCGGATCCTACCGGATACTCCGGATCGAGCTCGGGAGCTCAACAATTCCGCATTCCCCACCCGGAGCCCGGGACATGGCGCATCTCAGTGCAAGCGGTACGCGGCGGCTCGGGGCCGATCGATTTTGCGATCAAGACTTCAGGGAAGACCACCCGAGTCGTTGCGATGAAATAGCTTTTGTTTGACGTCGGGCCAGAATTCATGCCACGTATTGCCGGAGAGCCGCGCCAGGAAGCCCAAAGACGTCCGCTCTAACGCATGTGAGGTATCGGCCTCGCTCGGCTCACGCCAGGTATTAGACAGGAAGTTGTTGCCTGCTATGCCTATGTACCTTGCATAAGCCGGCATGGTGTTCCCATCCCGATCTCTCGCTACGAAAGTCCATTTAATGGTATGGGCGACGCGGTTCTTGAACGGTTTCCCTTCGTCTCGCGGGTAGCGCGGATCTTCGCCCCACAACGCGCCGAACCCGGCTTCCATGGCATTGCCGGTTAAGACGCCCGTCATCCGCATCCCGTAACGATCTCCGAAACCTTCCCAATGCGTGCCGTACTCAACCGGCCGATTGACCAATGTTCCATATCCTGCGCTTATGACGCCACCGAGGAGACTCGCGGGCCCGAACGAGCTTTCCGCAAACCAATCGAGCCGCTGTTTCGCCGTAATCGGCTCGTAGGATGAGAGCGTACCCGGTATGGCGCGGTTTTCAGAACCGCTTGTTTGTCCAAAAGAGAGCGCCGCCGCAAAAATCGGCAGAACGATAAACCTTAAGGACCGCAATGGCTCCCTCCACACACTAAGTGAGAAGGATTACGCGGAGTTCTGTTACATCAATTGCCGTCACTTTTCGACCTGCTTGCTACACTAACGTTGTCCATGAAGATCCACGAATATCAGGCGAAGGCGCTGCTGGCTCGGTACGGCGTACCGGTACCACGAGGCGAAGTGGCGTACACCGTCGAAGAGGCTGAAGCCGCGGCGAAGAAGATCGGCGGCAGCGTCGTCGTGAAGGCGCAAATTCACGCGGGCGGACGTGGCAAAGGCGGCGGTGTAAAGGTCGCCAAAGATGCGGCCGAAGCGGTTGAGATCGCGAAGAAAATTCTCGGCATGACCCTGGTCACGCACCAGACCGGACCGGAAGGCCGTCTGGTCCAGCGGTTGCTTATTGAAGAGACATTGCCCATCGAACGCGAGCTGTATCTCGGCATCGTTCTCGATCGGGCGCAAGGCAAACCCGTGTTCATGGCGTCAGCAGCGGGCGGCATGGAAATCGAGCAGGTTGCGGCCGAAACTCCGCACCTCATCCTGAAAGAACCTATCGAGCCGGGCTTCGGTCTTGCCGCATTCCAAGCGCGCAAGCTGGCGTTTGGAATCGGGATTCCTCCGCAGTACGTTAACACCGCGGCGGCGGCAATGTCGGCACTGGTGAAAGCAAACGACGCGCTCGACGCATCGCTCGCCGAGATCAATCCTTTCATCCTCACCAAAGACGGCAAGGTCTACGCGCTGGACGCCAAGGTCAATCTCGACGACAACGCGCTCTATCGCCACAAAGATTTGCTCGAGCTTCGAGATTTGAACGAAGAAGATCCGCTCGAAGTGGAAGCGTCGCGCTTCGGGTTGAACTACATCAAGCTGGATGGAACCATCGCCTGCATGGTGAATGGCGCGGGACTCGCGATGGCCACCATGGACATCATCAAGTACGCCGGCGGCAATCCTGCGAACTTCTTGGACGTCGGAGGCGGCGCAAGCGCCGAGCAGGTGAAGAACGCATTTCGCATCCTGCTTTCCGATTCGCACGTGAAGGCCGTGTTAATCAACATATTCGGCGGCATTCTGCGCTGCGATACGCTCGCGACCGGAGTCGTGAACGCCGCGCGCGAATTGAATATCAAAGTGCCGATCGTGGTCCGCATGGAAGGCACGAATGTCGAGAAAGGACGCGAGATTCTGACCGAATCGGGATTTAACTTTACCGTCGCCGAGGGCATGAAAGATGCCGCGGAGAAGGTCGTGAGGCTGGCGCAATGAGCGTTCTTGTAGACAGCAACACGAAAGTGCTCGTGCAGGGATTCACGGGGCGCGAGGCTAGTTTTCATGCGCAGGCGTCCATCGATTATGGTACCCAGGTCGTGGGCGGCGTAACTCCGGGCAAAGGCGGGCAGGAACATCTCGGACGTCCGGTGTTCAACACGGTCGCCGATGCGGTTCGGGAAACAGGCGCAAACGCGAGCGTGATTTTTGTGCCGCCGCCGTTTGCAGCCGACGCCATCATGGAAGCGGTCGATGCCGGAATCCCGTTGGTGGTTTGCATCACGGAAGGCATCCCGATAGCCGACATGGTTCGCGTCTGGGCTTACATGAAAGACCGCTCGACAAGATTGATCGGACCGAATTGCCCCGGAATTATTTCACCGGGCAAATGCAAAATCGGAATTATGCCGGCGCATATTCATCGCGAGGGCCACGTGGGCGTCGTTTCGCGATCCGGCACTCTGACGTACGAAGCGGTCGGCCAATTGACCGGGCTAGGCATCGGCCAGTCGACCTGCATCGGCATCGGCGGCGATCCCATCATCGGAACGAATTTTGTCGACGCGATCCGGTTCTTCAATGAAGATCCCGATACGCACGCCATCGTCATGATCGGCGAGATCGGCGGCAATGCGGAAGAGACCGCGGCGGCTTACATCAGGGACAATGTACGCAAACCCGTTGTCGGATTTATCGCTGGGCAGACCGCGCCTCCGGGCCGTCGCATGGGTCACGCCGGCGCCATCATTTCCGGCGGGTCCGGCAAAGCCGAGGACAAAATCAAGGCAATGGAAGAAGCCGGCATCACGGTTTGTCCGACGCCGGCTGAGATTGGCGCAAAAATCAAAAGCCGTCTTTAACGAGATCAAACATGGAACAAACGTTCGCAATGATCAAGCCCGACGCCGTTGAGGCGGGGCACACCGGCTCGATTCTCAAGATGGTAGAGCACGCCGGATTCAAGATTCGAGGATTGAAGCTGCTGCGCATGTCGAAACAGCAGGCAGAAGCTTTTTACGAAGTCCATCGGGAGAGGCCGTTTTATGGGAGCCTGGTGACTTTCATGAGTGGTGGTCCGGCAGTCGTGATGGTGCTGGAGCGCGAGAACGCCATCAAGCATTGGCGCGACACCATGGGAGCCACCGACCCGGCCAAGGCCGCTGAAGGAACCGTTCGCAAGACCTACGCGAAGAGCATCGAGAAGAACGCGGTGCACGGCTCGGATGCGCCGGAGACGGCAGCGGTCGAAATTCCGTTCTTCTTCTCGACGGCGGATCTGTTATAAAAGAACTGCCTTTCGGCACCGCGCGCAAAAATCGGACGACTTCACGTCGAGCCGCTCCACCGCGTGGCTCGACGACATGACGCAGTTCCAATCATGGCAGTGCCGCAATCCGAACGTGTGCCCGAGTTCGTGGACCGCTTCTTTCGTGAGACGCTCGGTCAATAATTCGGGCCGACCCGGCTCCACCAGCCGGTAATGAGACACCACCGCGCATTTCCCTTGAAGCTGCGCCTCGCCGAACACGAACGTCAACACGGGGACAAACAAGTCGACGGACGCGACGCCTAAGACTCGATGCGGAGGCATCGGATTGCACAGGCGCTCCAGTATCGCGGTTGAATAATACTGATTGCGCTCGGGGTTAAATGCGAAGTGAGGGTCGATCCACTCGTCTTCGATGTGGCATGAGGCATCGAAAGTCCGCGCGAGATCGCCTGCTAAGCCGCCGAGCAGATCCCAATCGGGAGGCTCGGGGCCGACTCCAAAGATGTGGATCGGCGCGCCTAAGCTTCCGCCTCGGCCGACTTGTAACTTTTCAGCTTGTGGTACAGCGTCGTCCGGTCGATGTCGAGAACGCGCGAGGCTTGAGAGAGATTTCCACCACATTCGCGGATGATCCGTTCGATGTGGGCCCGTTCCACTTCATCGAGCGACCGGCCCGCGCCGCTCATCTCAGTATGCAACCCCAGGGCGAAGTGGCTGGGCCCGATTTCATGATTCTTGCCGATTACGAGCGCTCGCTCGACTGCGTTCTCGAGTTCCCGAACATTGCCGGGCCAGTTGTGCGCCATCAGCAGTTCCATCGCCGGCTGCGAGATGCGCGGCGGCTCGCGATTGGTGGCTTCACAGAACTTGCGCAGGAAATAATCGGCCAGCAGCGGGATGTCTTCGCGGCGCTCGCGAAGCGGCGGCATGTCGATCGAGAAAACATGCAGGCGATAATACAAATCCGGACGGAACGTGCCGGCTTTGACCAATTTTTCCAGGCTCTTGTTGGTCGCCGCGATGCAGCGGAAATCGACTTTCGTCGGCTGCGCCGCGCCCACCCGCACAATCTCCTTCTCCTGTAAAACGCGCAGCAGATCGGTTTGCGTTTTCAGGCTGATGTCGCTGATTTCATCGAGAAACACGGTGCCACCATCGGCTACTTCGAACTTCCCTTTGCGCCGGAACTGCGCCCCGGTGAATGCGCCGCGTTCGTGCCCGAATAATTCGCTCTCGAGCAGAGTTTCCGTGAGCGCTCCGCAATGGATCACCACCATCGGCATGTTCCGCCGCGGGCTGTTCGAGTGAATCGCACGGGCCACCACTTCCTTGCCGGTCCCGCTCTCGCCCGTGATCAAAACCGTTGCGTCCGATGGCGCCACCATCTCCACCAACTCCGCAACTTTTTTCATCGCCGGGCTGCGGCCGATCAGTTCGGTGCGCGGGAAAATCTCCGACATGTTCTCGCGCAGCCGCGCCACCTCGCGCCGCGCCACGCGATGCTCCATGGCCTTCGATATCAAGTGCAGCAGGTCATCGGGATCCACGGGCTTCACGACATAATCGTAGGCGCCGCGCTTCAATGCCTGCACCGCGGTCTCGACCGACGCGTAGCCGGTCATGATGATGACCATTAAATCCGGATCGATCTCGTGCAGCGTGGCATGCAAATTCATGCCGTCCATGCCCGGCATGCGGATGTCGAGGAGAGCCAGATCGTAATCGCCGGCGCTCAATCCTTCCAGCGCTTCCTTGCCGCTCGACGCCGCTTTCGTCTCGTAACCTTCGTCCTGAAACATGCGATTCAGCGAATCGCGGACGACCAGTTCGTCGTCGACGATCAGGATCTTGCCTTTGGAATTCTCACTCATGCGGACGCTCCTGAGAGCTGGGGTTCGGGCACCGCGGCCGCTCCTTCGAGCGTCAACCGAATCGTGAATTCGGCGCCTTCGCCCGGGATGGACTTCACGCTGATTTCGCCTCCATGCTGTTCGACGATACTCTTCGCAACGGCCAGACCGAGCCCGGTCCTCTGCTCGTCGGTCTTGGTTGTGAAAAACGGTTCGAAAATGTGTGGCATCACTTCCGGCGCAATGCCGGGCCCGTTGTCGCGCACCCTGATCGCAACGCCTTCGGGATCTTCGGTACGCGATGTTGCGACCCATAGTTTGCCGCCGGAGTTCGGCGTCATCGCTTCCGTCGCATTCACCAGTAATCCGAGCACGATCTGCTGGATCTGCCCGGCGTCGCAAGTAACTTCAGGCAAATCCGACGCAAGGCCCTGCTCCAGTTCGATGCCGCTCAATTCGAGCTGATGGCGCACCAGGATGACGGCTCGCCCCACCAGCGCATTGATGTCGTTGTGCTGCAGGGTGCGCGAGGACTGGCGCGCGAACATCAGCAGGTTGCGCATCAAGTCGCCGCAGCGGCGGCTTTCATGCTCGATGATCTGAAGCTGTTCGATCAACCGGTCTTTATTGGGAGGGGCAGGGTCGGCTTTATCGATCGCCTTCCGCGTCAGCCGGGCATAAGTGAGGATGCCCATCAGGGGATTGTTCACCTCGTGCGCGACGGTAGCTGCAAGCTTCCCGAGCGACGCCATTCTCTCCGCGCCGGCCATGAAATCGCGCGCCCGTTCCAGTTCCTTGGCCTTCTTTTCGGCGCGCTCTTCCAGCGTTCGGGTCCAGGCCATGATCTCGTCGTTCGCCTTTTCGAGATCCACGGTCATTTTGTTGAACGACTCGGCCATCTCGCCCAATTCATCCCGCGACCGCACGGGCAACCGATAGCTCAAATCGCCTTTAGCGACCTTTCTGGTACCTTCGATCAGCTCATGAACGCGACGATATACCACGCGCCACGCAAACAGCATCGTGAACGCGCAGACCAGAATCAGCGCGAGCAGAGTGGCCCACATCACTTGCGCCTGGCTTTGCGCGGCCCGCGCATCCACGTGGGCCAGGGATAGATGTGTGTCGATGACCCCCAATACGCGCTGGCTCTGCGGATGCGCGTGGCAGGCGGCATTCCAACAAGCCGGCTCGTTCTCGATCGGCCTGATGACGCCGAGCACTCGCTCGCCGTTGAAGGTGAAGGTTCGGGAGCGATCCTTGCGATCCAGTTTCGTCAGCGGTTCGTTGCGCTGGTGGCATGCGTAGCAAGCCTCCATCTGCTTGTCCACAACGGAGCCATTCTCTTTCGAAAAGGTGGAAAAAGTGATGCGCCCTTCTTTATTGAAGATCCGAATGCGCCGGATTCCCGGCTCTGTCCCCATATCGTCTATGGATTGATACAAGGCCGCTCGATCGTTTTGCAGCATCTCGTAGCGCGTGCTGCGCTGGATGATGTCTGTGATGCGATCGGCGCTTTCGAGAACCGTTTCTTCGAGCTGCTTACGCTGCAGCCGGAGGTTCAGGTATCCGAAACCGATGCAGATGATCGCGGCTCCGGCAACCAGCCATAAAGCCAGCTTCGCGGCTAAGCTAACCCGCATATTGCGGCTTGCGAATGCTGCGGCCGTTGAAGATCGGCAACTCGTAAACGGCGAAGCGGAAAATCGCGAAGCCCAACGCGATGATGGCTAGCGTTACAGCGATTTCGCTCCATCGAGGGATATAAGTGGTTCCGGAAGCGGCCTCCATACCGGTAACGCTCACGTTCAGGCGATTCGTGATGAACCCGAAGATCACCATGAGCGCGCAGCTATACAGCGCCCGGGGGCTCAGCCGAACCGTAAACAACAACAGCATCGGAACCAGCATCAGGAGAATCTCGACCCAGAACAGATAGGTTTCCGAGCGTGGGACTATGACCAGCCCGAGTGCGTCGCGATGCAGCAGGTCGAGCGTTCGTGCAGTGAGAAAGACGGCCAGCACCACGGCCAGAACGCGTCCGAGTCCCTGGAGAAGCGAAAACTCCAGTTCCTGACCGAAAGCGCGAGCGCTGTGCCAGGATTCGAAAATCGTCATGGCCAAACCGACTGCGACCGCCGAAATGAAGAAGAAAACGGGCAGCATGGGCGAGTACCAGAGCGGGTAGAGTTTATTCGGAACGATGAGGTATAAGCTGCCCAAAGAAGACTGATGCAGAGTAGAGAGAATGACGCCAGTCATGATAATTGGAATCGTGACTTTCCGGAGCCAGCCGAGCGTACGTTTCCATTTAAGGCGCTCGAGCACGACGGGAGCAAACTCGAGCGCGAGCACGGTGGTGTACAGCATGACGCACCATCCCACCTCGAACATCACCGAATGCGGATTCCACATGATAAGCGGGCGCCAGATGTTGTACGGTTTGCCGAGGTCGAACATTAGGGCCACGATGACGAGCAGATAGCCTAAGAATGCAGTTAGGATTGCGGGACGAACAATGGGTTTGTAGCGTTCGATGTTAAAGATGTGGACCGTCGCTGCCAGCGTGAATCCTCCGGCCGCCAGACCCACGCCACACAGAACGTCGAACCCGATCCAGATGCCCCAAGGGAACCGGTCGCTCAAATTCGTGGAGCCGCCTAGCCCGTACATAACGCGTAAGACGGTCGCATAAGCGCCTGCTGCCATCAGCACGATGAAAACGGCTCGCCAGAAATAGGATTGAAAGCTGCGGGCTTTCATTGTTTGTTCTCCCCTTTTTCCGCCTTCGCGACTTCTTCACGGCGATGCGTGATCCAGAAAATCCCACCCATGAGAACAGCTCCGATCGAGACTACGTCCGGAACATGCGAGAGCGCATGCCATGTCAGGACGGGAAGCGCTTCCTGCGGCAAATCGGTCCTCATGCCGAGCTGACTGAGCGGAACTGCCGCGATCATCAGCACGGATGTACCTCCCACTTCGGTCAGTCCGTAGATGTGCTGGTGATATTGGCCCGGCTTTTCAGCGAGACGCTTCTTTGCTTCGGCGATCATGGCGTCGCGATCACCTGTGATGGTCGCGCCGAACGCGCAGGCCTCGGTGCAGGCCGTCACCTTGCCTGCCGTCTGACGTTCGTAGCACATATCGCATTTGCGGACCCGCGGAATCCGCGCCGACCACTCATAGACCGGTACCTGGAACGGGCACGCCGTTAAGCAGTAGCGACAACCCATGCAGCGCGACGAGTCGTAGATCACAGGTCCCAGGGCGGTCTTCTGGAGCGCGCCTACCGGACACACCGAAACGCAGGTAGGCTCTGCACAGTGCATGCAGAGCTTCCTGCTGAACTTGTCGCCGTAAGTCCTGATCGTGGTCAGCTTATGGGCGGACAGTTTCTCTTCGGCGCCGACCTTGTCGTTGTACGGCAGCTTCCACTTTGCGGCGCAAGCGCGCTCGCATTCGCGGCAGCCTACACAAAGGGTGCTGTCGTACAGAATGGCTTTGCTCATTTTTCTTCCGTAAGGTGATTCGGAGTGCAATTCGCGAACCACCCGCGAAAGCTAGCGAGTGAGGAAGAATTCGCCCGCCAATTTGCTCCACTCGGCGCCCGCAAGTCCCGCGATCGGATCTTCTACTGGGCGGCCGCCATCGGCTGCCGTAGCGCCGACAAGCTGCGGTTGACGAGCATAAAGCGCTTCCACCGCGCTGCGCATCCAGTTCGGTACCAGACTGGCAGGTAACAGGTTACGGCCCGTGTTTTCCTCATCCGGCACGTGAACCACCATCAGCCAGCCGCGACCGTAAGGATCCTGGCGGAGCAGCGAAGGGTCTTTCGCGACTTCACTGTTGACTTCGATCACTTCACCTTCGATCGGAGAGACCATTTCGACTTTCTGGCCATTGCGCGAAAAGCCCCAGGCTTTCTGACCCTGCCGGATCCATTGGCCGGGCTTGGGCAGTTCGATTTTTTCGATTGGGCCGGCCAGAGTGGCGGCAAATTCGTCGACTCCAACGCGTTCCAGGTGTTTGCGTTCCTGCAGGCACCAGGCATGGCCGGGATGATAGCGGACCTTATCGGAAACTGCGAATCCGTCCACGATTGCCGGCTCGAGGCCTGGTGTGGGAACCTGCTCGGCGGCAATGTGTGGAACCTTGCCTCGGGACAAAATGAAATCCGTCAAGGCAAAAATCAAGAAAGTAACGAGAACCAGTACGACTGTCATAACGCCTCCTATTTTTTTCTGCGGCCTTCGGTCCGCATCCACCTACTAAGAAGGCACGGCTCTGGCCAGATTTAAGAGGCTGTTTTTCCTACAGTTTACGGATGCCGGTCGAGGAGTGGCCGTTGAGATTCCCAACAGGTGCTTGTGCAGGAACAAACAAGTCCATGCGATTCAGTGCGGTGACTGTCGTGGTGAACCTCGACACCCCTGTTGTGCTTTTCAACGCAAAACCTGTCGAAAGACGCAACATAGACTGATGAAAATCACTTCGCGGTCAGCCTGACCCCGTTTTCGCGGATCGGAGTTTCCAAAATATCGAGGGTCTGTTGGGAAGCTGTCTGCCCGAGCTGAGCCGCCGACCGGATCTTCGCCGCTTGCCTGCGAGCCTCTTTAGCGTCGCGCGTCTGGTGAAGCCGAACCAGGACAACTGCGTAGCTATCCAGCAGATCTGCCATGAGGGGATGCCTCGCCCCATAATAGCTCTGGGTTAAGGAAATGGCATTGCGTAGCGAAGAGGCTGCGTCCATCGTGCGGCCGGTCACATATTCGATTGAGGCGAGGCTGCCCAAGCCGCGAATCAGGTCGGGGGAATGCGGCGTCGCGTTTTTCCACAGATCGATCGCCCGGCGGGCATGATCGTACGATTCTGTGTACCTTCCCGACCGCATCTCGATCGCAGCCAGGTTGTTGAGCACCACGGCCAGGTCGGTTGATGCGCCGGGAATCTGTTCGAGGATCCCTTGAGCGATTCTGAGTCGCGGCTCGGCCGCTGTCAGCTTTCCTTGAGCGAGGTCGAGAGATGCCCGGGCATTTTCGAGAGCTGCATTGTCCCAGGCTGGCAAGTTCCCGAGAATTTGCGTCTCCCTAAGTACCGTCTCGGCTTTTCGGAACTCCTCAAGTTGAAGATACGCAGTCGACAGGCTGATCCTGGCGCGGACGACGTCCTGGGCGGGCGTTCCGGCCTGACGCATTTCCTGAATGGCGAGTTCGTAATCGTGGGCGGCGTCAAGGAACCGGCCGCTATCCATCGCGGCACCGGCTGCAAGGAGAAGAATATAAAGTAAGCCGACGTTCATGCTGGCTTATACGGAGAATCCGTGCGAGAGACAGCACGACATCCAACGTCTTCAATAACTTGCGCACTGTGGCATGCGGTGGCGCGGTTTGGCGTGAGGGGTGGATTTTCGAGAAACTCGAAAAAGCTTGCGAACCTTTTTCGCGGAGCTGAGTAATGTATGGTGAGGGTAAATTAGGCGCTTGGCGAATACTCCGGAAGACCGGCTCGACTCCTGGAAGGAGATCGCTGCCTATTTAAAACGCGGCGTCAGAACTGTGCAGCGCTGGGAACACACGCACGGGCTTCCCGTTTACCGGCTGGAGCACGAACGGCAGGGATCTGTTTTCGCGTATCGCCACGAACTGGATGCCTGGTGGCAGAGCCGGCAGCAGAATGAACTTGCTGTCGCCGCGACTCCAAGACGTCGGTTTCCCTGGATTTGGGTGACCGGCCTGGCGCTGCCGACTTTGCTGGCTGGTATCTACCTCTCAAGACCGCACACGTCGGCAGCCGTGACCGGCGCGCAGTTGGATGTGGTTCCCCTGACCACCGACCTTGGATCGGAGCAATGGCCGAGCTTCTCGCCGGACGGAAACCAGGTGGCTTATGCCTGGGATGGTAAGGCGCGAGACAATTTCGATATTTATGTCAAGATCATCGGCTCGGAAGTGCCTCTCCGGCTCACGACCGCGCCAGAGTTCGATGGCGTTCCGGCCTGGTCTCCCGACGGCCGCCAAATCGCGTTTCTACGCGAGATCCCGAAGAGTGAAGGCGGGAGACTCATGGTCGTACCGGCGATCGGCGGCCAAGAGCGGGAGATTGCGGAGCTTCGAGGCGGATTGACCAAGCTGGCTTGGTCGCCGGACGGACGATGGATCGTTTCCGGCGACAGCGACGGCCCTACCGCATTTCTGGTGGCTATTGAGGTGGAAACGGGCAAACGCCGGAGGTTGACAATGCCGCCCAAGGACTTCGGCGATGGAGATCCGGCCATCGCTCCCGATGCTTCGTCCTTAGTCTTTGTCCGGGACCTGGGTCCAAGCTCTGACCTGTATCGGCTACGATTATCGCCTGACTTCATGCCCGCGAGTGAACCGGAAAAGCTGACGGGCTCCAATGGCTGGAATACATCGCCGGTGTTCACTCCGGACGGTCAGGCCATCGTATACTCGTCCGGCCTGTACGAAGAGCACCTGGGACTCTGGTATCTGCGGCTTTCCAACTCACCAGCGTCTCCGACTCCCCTTCTCACTAACGGCGGGCAGATGCTGTGGCCGGCAATTTCCCGGCAACGAAATCGTCTCGCTTTCGCGCAACGGCGAAACCTGGTGAGGGGCACGTGGGTTCTGGATTTGACGCCTGATTTTCGTCCCGAAGGCAAACCCCGGCGACTGATCTCGTCCACGCATACCGACTACAACGCCGAATACTCGCCCGATGGCAAACGGCTGGTTTTTCACTCGACGCGCTCCGGAACTTCAGAAATCTGGGTCAGCGATGCGGACGGCGAACATGCGGTTCCCCTGACCCGTTTTAAAGCGCCCATTACCGGGAGCCCGCATTGGTCGCCGGATGGAAAATGGATCGTTCTCGATTCGAATGCGGGCGGCCAGTTCAACGTATACAAGATCCAGAGCGACGGCAATGGAAATCCTCAGCAGTTGACGTTCGGCCATTCGGTGGATGGCGCTCCGATCTGGTCGCGAGATGGGCGCTCTATTTACTTCGTTTCGGACCGCACAGGCGGATACCAGGTCTGGAAGATCGCAAGCGACGGAGGCAATCCCCGGCAGGTCACGAAAAACGGAGGTTATCTCGCGGTCGAATCGCCCGACCGCCGCTGGGTTTACTACACGAAGCGCACGGGAGCGAGCCCTTTGTACCGGATGCCCGTCGATGGGGGCGCGGAGACGCAGGTGCTACCGGAAGTGTACGCTTTCGGCTTCTGCCTGACGGAACGCGGGGTGCTGTTTGAGTCGAAACGATCGCTTCAGTTCCTGGATATTCAAACCGGCAAGGTGCAGCAGTTTGTGGCATTGGAACATCATCCGACCGTTGGCCTTTCGATCTCTCCCGACCGCCGGCACGTCATATTTGGCGAATTCGAGGACGAGGAGCGCGCGGGAGAGAGCGACCTGATGCTGGTGGAAGATTTCAAGCTACCGCGTTAGAAAGGACAGGCTGCTTTCAGCTTTATTCCAGCACCTCTCGAAGCGCTTGCTCGACGGCTTCGAGGTGTTCGTCAGAGAGGGTCGCCATGCAGCGGTCGAGCCGCTCTTTCGAAACCGCGCGAATTTGATCGATCACTGCAACAACGTCACGATCGCCGCAACGAACGGGCACGAGGAGCGGCGGGGCGGCATGGGGTGAACTGGAAAGCGGCACGACGACGACAGTCCTACGCCTCTCATTGGCGATGTTGCTGGAAAGCACCAGACATGGCCTGGTCTTCGCGATCTCCGATCCCAGTATCGGATCGAGCCGGACCCACCAGACTTCACCGCGCCGGGCCAATAGTCCACGGCTCCTCGATCCGATCTGCCTCGTCATTCATGGCATCCCAATCCTGCTCGATCCCGAGGACTTCAGTGGAACCATTGGCAACGTCGCATGCGCGGATCAGCCGCTCTTCGCGCTCGCGGAGTTTGGCCGCGAGCGCCTCGGTGACATAACGAGACCGGTCCCGGGCGGGCACCCGACGTAAAAACGTGGCAGCCAAATCCTCGGGGATCGTGAACGTCATCTTTCGGCTTGCCATACTGCCATACTACCATATAGGACTACTGAAGCTAGAAGAATGAGAAGCGCTTGGCGGTCTCTTTGATTCCTAGCAATTTGGCCCCGAACTCGACGTAGGACCTGCCGAGATCGCTGCTGTCGCTGACCGGTTCGCCGGAGGCGAAGGCGCGACTGATGGTACGGTAGTCGTTTTTGATCACTGCAGAAACCTGGCAACCGAGGAGTTTTGCGATTTCTTCCGGTCTCATGTCGCTGCGGTGCCAACGGTTGACGATTACCCGCAACCGGTCCGGCGGAGCGTTACGGGCCCTGAGTTCCTGCAAACGCTGCTCAGCGAGCTTGAGTGAAGCCAGCTCCGGCGTGCAGACCACGAAGGTCCATTGCGCATATTGGACGATCTCTTCCGTGGCTTCGTTCACCACTTCGGGCAAGTCGACGAAGATGGCGTCGTATTTCGACGAGGCGAAGCGCAGGAGTTGATGGTAATGCATCCAGGACGGCAGCGGCGCTTTCTTGACGCGGTCCGCCAAGAGAAAATCCGTGGAGTGGGCCGAAACGACATAGTGCAGCCAGGTAGAGTAATCGAGGTTGGCGGCATTTTGCAATGCGTCGATGAGCGGCAGCCGGGGCTTTTGATCGAGAAGCGTGGAGATGACGCCCGAATGCATGTCTGCTTCGAGAAGAAACACCTTTTTCTCGAGCGAGGTCGCCATGGAGATCGCCATGTTGAAGGCGACGGTGGTGGCGCCGCTCCCGGCCTTCCCGGGAAGAAACGCGAACATCGGCCCGAAAGAGTTCTGGCGCGAGCGGTGAATGGCCCCCTTCAGCGCGACCAGAAACTGATGTTGGCTAAACGCCCCGTTGAGGCAGGCGACACCAATGGCATCGAACTGCTGTTCGATGCTGGGGCTGACGCGTCCCCCCAACACCACTACGGCAACGTTGGGCGCGTAGCTCCTTAATTTTTCAGCAACCTGGAGCGCGACGTCCGCCTGGGTGTTCTCCAGAAGGATAACTTCGGGGTCGTAGCCCGCAATGACGCGGCCGACGTCGTAGCCGCTTTCCGGGAACGCACTTAGGGTTTTGTTGACCATCAAATGCTGGGACTCGAGGGCAAGACGCTCCACGGCCAGTCCGAACTCGGAATCCGGCGCCAGCACTACAGCGCGAAACATACACTCGCTTATCGGACGATCTAAGGTTTTTCCTTAATGTCCCGCCTACAGGGAATCACCGCCTAACAACCCGTTCACCTGCTAAATTGGAATGCAGACATGCGACAGACCGATAATGTGCAAGATCTTCAAGCGATTGCCAAAGATGTGCGCCGCAGCATCGTCGAGATGATCACGGCGGCGAAATCCGGCCATCCCGGCGGGTCACTTTCGGCCGTCGAGATCCTGGTGACTCTCTTTTTCGATGTCTTGCGACACGATCCGAATAACCCTAAGTGGCCGGAGCGGGACCGCTTTATTCTCTCTAAGGGGCATGCGTGCCCGGTGTTGTACGCGGTAATGGCAGAGTGCGGTTACACGCCGAAATCCGAATTGGGGACGCTGCGCAAAATGGGGTCCATTTACCAGGGGCATCCCGACGTCCGCTTCATTCCGGCGCTGGAGGCCTCTACCGGATCGCTCGGCCAGGGATTATCATTGGCTCTGGGCATGGGGTTGGCCGCGAAACTAAACAACAGCCCCTCGCGCACCTACGTAGTTTTGGGTGACGGCGAAATACAGGAAGGGCAGATCTGGGAGTCCGCGATGTTCGGGGGAAACAAGAACGTCGACAACGTGGTCGCGATTGTCGATAACAACCGCATTCAACTCGACGGCTTTGTCAAAGACATCATGCCGCTCGATCCGCTGCCGGAAAAGTGGCGCAGCTTCAACTGGCACACCATCGAAGTGGACGGCCACAGCATTCCCGATCTTCAGAAAGCTTTTGCCGAAGCCGAAAATACCAAAGGAAAAGCCACTGCGATTGTTGCCCACACAATCAAAGGGAAGGGCGTTTCATTCATGGAAAACAATCCGAAATTCCACGGTACGGCGCCAACTCAGCACGAAATGGAACTTGCACTACAGGAGCTTGCCTGAAATGTCAGCCCAACCCACGCAGTCTCTAAACGCGAAATTCGAACTGAAGCAGGGAATGGCCACACGAGAGGCCTTTGGTAAAACATTGGCCGCGCTAGGGCGCGAAAACAAAGATGTTGTGGTATGCGATGCCGACCTCTCGAAATCGACAATCACGAACCTGTTCCAGAATGAATTTCCGGAGCGGTTTTTCGAGTGCGGCATTGCGGAGGCGAACATGGTGGCGATCGGAGCGGGCCTCGCCTCCGCGGGCAAGATCCCATTCGTATCGAGTTTTTCCGTTTTCCTTTTGAATAAGGGATTCGAACAGCTTCGCGTTACGGCCGCTTTCCCGAACGTAAATCTGAAAGCGGTCGGCACGCATAGCGGAATTTCCATTGGAGAAGATGGACCGTCGCAGATGAGCATCGAGGATCTCAGCCTGGCGTGCTCACTACCGGGATTCGTGGTGCTCTCGCCTGCTGACGAGGTATCGATGGCAGCGCTGGTACGGCTGGCGGCAATCCATGTTGGTCCGGTATTCATCCGCGCAGGGCGCGCGAAAGTACCAATCGTTTATCAGACGGACCAGAGCTTCGAGATCGGCAAGGCAATTGAACTGACGCAAGGCACGGACGTCACGATTATCGCGACAGGGCTGCTGGTGGCGGAAGGGTTGCGGGCGCAGATGGCACTCGATGGTGAAGGTATTTCGGCCCGCGTGATCGATATGCATACGATCAAACCGCTTGATCGGGACGCCATCGCGCGGGCGGCTGCTGAGACGGGAGCCATCGTGATCGCGGAAGAGCACCTGGTCGATTCGGGGCTCGGCGTTCGCGTCGCGCAAGTTGTCGCCGAGACGCATCCTTGTATCATGGAATTCGTTGGAATCCAGAATACGTATGCGGAGTCGGGGACGCCGGAGGGTCTGCTGGACAAATACGGATTGGTCGCGCGGGATGTTATCGCCGCGGCGAAGCGCGCCCTCGCACGCAAAAACTGACGCTTAAGACTAAATGAACCGCCGCCGATCGTCACAGAACGCGGAAGCAGTCCAGACCGCCCCCGATAACCAATTGGTTGTAGGTCTGATCACGGAGCGCGAATCGGAATATGCCCGGATCGCGCATTTTCTACATGACGATGTCGGACAGGTTCTGAGCGCCGTGGGGCTTCAACTGGACGCGCTGAGGCACGATTTCAGCGCGGCGGCGCCAGAGCTCGACCAGCGCACCAGCGAGATCCAGCAGATGCTCGAAACGATCATCGGCCGGATTCGAGACCTGAGCTACGAATTGAACCCATCGGTGGTTCAGCGCACCGGTCTTCCATTCGCACTGGAGCGGCTTACCAGCCGCTTCCGGGACATGTTTTCGGGAGGCATCCGGCTGCAGCTGGATCCTACTGTCCGAGTTCCAGCCGAGCGCGCCGAGGCGATGTATCGCGGCGCGGAAGCGGTGATTGAACTGGCTCACGAAAATGTGGAATGCACACACGTCGATATTCATCTAAAACGGAGCCGAAGCGACTTCGTTTTGGAGATCCGGGCGAACGCAATCGTGGATTTTGAGGAAGAAAGCCGCCTGCCGGTTCTCCTCATGAGCTACTACACCACCCGGAACGGCGTCGCACTGGCCGTGAACCACTCCGGCGAAAAGGATACAATTGTCAACTTCAGTTGTCCGGCGAACCAGTGAAATGGCCACTAACGTTCTATTGGTCGATGACCACAAGATCATGCGCGACGGCATCAAGGCCATTCTGCGTCACAGCGATGAATTCCACGTAATGGCGGAAGCCGAGAGCGGCTCGGAAGCGGTTCAGATCTGCAAGAAGCAGAAGCCCGACATCGTGCTCATGGATATTGGATTGCCGGGCTTGAACGGAATCGAAACGACGACGGAACTGTTGCGGCTTCATCCCGGCATCAAAATCATTATTCTTTCGATGTACGATGACGAGCACTCTGTCGTGGGCGCTATCCGGTCCGGGGCTCGCGCATTCGTTTTGAAGAAAGCGTCCGACGGCGACCTGGTGGATGCGCTGCGCACAGTAGCTAAGGGCGGATCGTATTTGAGCCCGCAGGTCTCGGACCGATTGCTGCACCGCATCCAGCGCGGCGATCTTGATCCGGCGAAGCCACTGCCATCGGCGCTCGATGTGCTATCGCCCCGGGAGTTGCAAGTGCTGCGGCTGGTAGCGGAGGGAAAGACGAGTAAGGAGATCGCGGTATTGTTGGACCTCGGCCTCCAGACCGTTCGTAGTTATCGCAAAACGATGATGAAGAAGTTGGGTGTCAACAACGTCGCGGGCCTGACCCAATTGGCGCTCGCGTCCGGCATCACGCACTTCCCCATGCCGGAGACGAGCGGCGCCGGGTCCTGATGGAGACGCCGTGGGGCCAGCTTCCCGTATCGGACGCTCACGTACATTTTTTCTCGCATGCTTTTTTTGCGTCGCTTGCGGCACAGCGGGGAGTGCCGATGGAGGCGCTGGAGCAGATTCTGCATTGGCGCATTCCCGGCGACGATCCGATCCGGCTTGCGGCCGATTGGGCTGGTGAACTCGATCGCTATGGAGTAGATCGCGCGGCGCTGATTGCGAGTATTCCGGGCGATTTCGATTCGGTGATTGCCGCCGCGGCGAGTTTTCCAAACCGTTTTTATAGCTACGCCATGGTGAATCCGGTGGCGGAGAATGCCGTGACGCCGCTCAAAGCCGCGCTCGAAACCGGCCGGCTTCATGGCATCTGCCTGTTCCCCGCGATGCATGGCTACCCGGTGCACGATCCTCGCGTTTCTACATTCCTTGACCTTGCGGCCGAGCATCATAGCGTGGTCTTCGTACACTGCGGAGTTCTCAGCGTCGGTGTCAGGAAGAAGTTGGGGCTGCCGTCGTTGTTCGACATGCGCTATTCCAATCCCACTGATCTGCACGCCATCGCTCTGCGCTATCCGCAGCTTCGTTTTGTCTTGCCGCATTTCGGCGCCGGATATTTTCGCGAAGCTTTAATGCTGTGCGATTTATGTCCTAACGTGTACCTGGATACGTCGAGCACGAATCATTGGATGGTCTACGAACATCTCGATCTCCGGGCGGTATTTCGTCGCGCGATCGATGTCATGGGGCCAAGCCGTCTGTTTTTTGGGACCGATTCATCATTCTTTCCGCGGGGCTGGCACGCCGCGATTTTCGAGGCGCAAACCAAGGCGCTCTATGAAATCGGCGTGGATGAGCCGGCGGCTCGAATGATTCTCCACGATAATCTTCATCAACTTTTCCCTGAGAAAAACCCGGCGTCCGCTTAACTACTGGTCAGCAACGAAAAACTCATGGTAGTTAGAATCCGTCGACCCAAGGCGGCCGTGTCCTTCGTGCATCCGCTCGACCCGGCTCCCAGAACGGCAATCCTGGTTCCTGGTTTCAAAACAACACGGACGATTCGCGTTTTCCCGCATGGATGGAACGCCGCGGCCGCGAAATTCGCGCCCGAATCCGTCGCGGGCACGTTCGAACAGTTGCTTTTGCTGGCCGGGACGAGGGTGGCGCTCAGCCACGCGGTGATTTGCCTGGCATGGGATCGGGAGGATCTCCTCTCCAGTGGTGAGCGCGACCTGTTATGGAACCTGTTCGGTGTCCCGCTGTTCGAGCAATATCTGGATTCCAGGAATCGACAGATCGCTTATGAATGCGAAGCGCACAGCGGCTTTCATGCCGCACCGGCGTTCTCCGGAGCTACCGGATCCCGATGTCCCTGCGGAAGCGGCGTCCTGGCTTCTTTGGACTCGGCTTCCATGGATTCATCGCCGGAACATCTTGGTGACGCGGTCCTTCATTCGTGAGTACCAGGAACCGGTATCTGGGTTTTGGTTCTGTGCGATGGCGTTGGTGGATTGATTCGGATTGCCCGGCACATACCGTTCCGTGTTGACGAGGTTCACGCGATAGCCGTTGAAGACGTAGGTTTTCTTGTAGAGTTGGCCATCATCGCCGGTAAGGACGAGAGAGAAGCTCGGATTCTCGCCTGAGGTATCCACACCGATGGGATAGTGTCCGACAACATCGCGCTGAACGTACGCCGTCTCATAGCGATGATGACGGCGGCTCCAGACGAAGACGCGGAAACTATCGAACTCGTACTGCTCGGATCCTTTCTGGATGGTGGTCCATAGCCAGTTGTCTTTCAGCGTGCCATCGTCATCCACCTTGCCGAGCGAAAAATAGGATGTGATGCGATGTCCCTCGGCATACTGCGCCACTTCGTCGGGAATCGCCATGCTGACCATTCGCGACAACACCCATCCTGCCTTGCCGTCCTTGGTGCGGACGAGATACCAATCTTCGAGAGGGATGGGCTTGGGAGGCTCGGCCTGCTCCTTCGCCGACGCACCGGATTTCTCTTCCGGCTCATCTTCGGTACGCGACATCTCGACCCAGTTTTTGGGCGGCAGCGGCGCGAGCGGCATCGGCGGGGGTGGGATCTTGCCCGATTTGGTTTTCTCCTGTTTGGACCTGCGACGGGTCGGTTTGGGTTTCGGAATCGGCGCCAGAATCGGAGGAGGTGGAGGCGCTACGCGTGGGACCAGCTTATGCTCCAGAACATCGACCTTGGTGCCTTCCTTCAGTTGCTCGAACCCGGGCGAGGTGCGATTCGGATCGGCGTGCATGTTGAGCGCCTCGAATATACTCGCGGTGCCCTGCGACGGCATCCTCTTTGCGTCTTCGGCCTGGCGCTCAAGTCCAGTCATCTGCTCCGGCAATAACAACTGATGGTTGTCGGTCCATCCGACCACGCCCTGCTCAGTTCGAACCTTTACGAAGCGGCGGCGGTTCTCGATGATGTCGAGCTTGTCGCCGTGTTTTAGGGTCGCGACGGTGGGGGTTTTCGGATTGACGTCCTCGCGGAGGTTGAGCAAAGTGGGGCCGACATAGGCCTGGCCAATACTCGGAGTACGGTCTTTTTTGGGCTCGCGGTTGGCGCACGAAACTAGAAGACCGAGGAGCGACCCGCAGATGAAAATACGGCCTAAAGTCACGGGCGAGGTTCTACTGTTAAGTTTAACAGTAATGCCTGATGAAGAGTCGAAAACGGAAGCGGAGTTTTATTGTCCGAAGTGTAACGCGGGAGTGACGGATCCGCTGGTGTGTGGAGATTGCGCGGCTATCATTTGCCGGCGGTGCGGGACGCCGCTGGAGCGGATCGATGATTTGGGGATTGGGTAGCGGCGAATGATGGATGAGCAATCGGAATGCGGCAAGGGCACGGAAACCGTCGTTCGAAATAAGCGCATCGAGCACCTAGCCAGTTCGGCGTAGATATCAATGGTTCCGCTGACTGCCCGGATGGTCATAATGAGCGCGTAGCGGAGGGGCCGGCCGTATCGCTGGTGTGCCGGATTCTCTTTCCACCACCGCCAATCGGATAGACTCCGATGGCTGATCGCCTGGCAAGCTCGGCCGCAGTCCCTCGCCAGTAATCGGAATCCAGCTCACTTTTAGGATTCTCCGTCAGGCGCTGGATCAAGTACCGCGACATGGTGCAGGACCTAGAATTGAACCTAAGACGGCGACGCCTTTCATGGTAAGGTAAGGACAGCCATGAAACGTAAGCCGGTGCCCGAAGAATCTATCATCGACCAGACGCTACTGGAGAACGCCAAGAAGACGATTCAGGTGGATAATCTCAAGCGCGTTTCCAAATGCGTCGTCTGCGGCTCATCGTGCGCTCCGAATTCCGCTGAGGGTCTTTGCTGGGTTTGTCGCCGTCTAAAGATCAGTGCGTGGCGCGACTCCGATCAGCAAGCCGCTCAGGAATAAAGCGGGCGTCCCAAGCCCAGCCGTTTCGCTTCCTCGTATACGAATCCACCCGCGGCAACATCCTCTACGCCAAGCCCGATCGATTTGAATATCGTGATGCGTTCGGGATTGTAAGCCGGCTCTACATCCTTCAGTTCGACGACGTTTTCCCAGCTTTCCGCCAGTATGAGATCCCCGGCTTCGATTTTCGCCTGTTCCATTGAATCCACCGCCACGACGTCCGCGGCACGAACGAGATCGGCGGGAAGTTCCCGGCGGTTGGCGACGTTCGATCCCATGGCGTTGATGTGGACTCCGGGACGGATCCAATCCTTCTGAATCACGGGGTCCTTGGCGTTTGTAGCCGTGACTACAATGTCGGCACCTCGTACCGCGGTCTCGGCTGAATCTACCGCCGTCGCGCCGGTGTCCGCCGCGAACTGTTTGGCTTTTTCCGGCTTTCGGCTCCATACGCGGATCTCTCGAATGGGCCTGACGGCGCGCATTGCTTCCACTTGCGTGCGCGCCTGAAAGCCGCTTCCGATTACAGCTAGTACCTGGGCTTGTGGATTTGCCATGAGATCGGTTGCGTAACCGCTCGCCGCTCCGGTCCGGATCTGGCCCAGATAGTTCGCTTCCATTAACACCAGGGGCTCGGCTGTGTTGGCGTCGTATAGCGTGCAAAGAAAGTGCGCTCCGAATTTGGCATTCGAGGCGTAGATTTTCGTTCCGAAGTAGCTGCCGTATGCGCCCGCCAAGCTATGCAGCACGGATCCGGTCTTGAGGATGAGCCGGCGGCGCGGCTGGTTCTGCGCGGTTCCCTCGCGCAGGGCTATGAATGTCGACCGCATCAGCGAGATGCAATCTTTCATCGGAAGTAGCTGTCGCACTTCCGACTCCGTGAGGTAGAGCATCGCCATCTGCTCGATAATGGTAGCAACAGCTTGCGCATATTCTGGCTTTTTATCCGCGCGTGCTCCGCGCTTTTTGCATGGTGCGCGCTCTGTCCCATTCGTTATCACGTTGCCGCTACTGGGCTGGATCCATCGTGGGCTGTTGCCCTCAACCAGTTTCATGTCCGAGGGCTTGTGTTCGGGCGCGATGTCGGATTCACGTATGGGCCGCTCGCCTATCTGACTCTTCCGATGCCTTTCGGCAGCAATCTGGAGCAGGGTGTTTTGTTTCAGTTGATTTCGTGGATTGCTTTGGCGGCGCTCTTGGGCTGGTTTGCGGTTTCGAAGCGCATCTCGACCGTGGGGCTGCTCGCGTTTGCAATCTGCGCTCCGGCATTCGCCCGCATGATTTCGCGTTTCGGGTACGCCGGCCCCGATTTGTTTATCGAGTTTCTTGTTTTCCTATTGTTGGGAGCCACTCTGATCGGCTCGGCTGTTTTTTATTTCGTGGCGATTGCGGTCACGGCTCTCCTGCTTCTGATCAAGGTCAGTACGGGATTGGCCGCCGTGGGCGCGATGCTGGCCTTTGCGGCGGGTCTCGCGGTTGTTGACAGAAGCAAGGGTCTGCGACTACTGGCTGCGGGGGTGGGCGGCATCGCCGTTGCGTTTGGCGCTGCGTTTCTCGTTTTTGGTGGACCGGCTGACGCTCTCGTTCCGTATGTCAAATCGGCGCTCGAAATCTCATCCGGATTCAGCTCCGCTTTGAGCCTTCCGGGTCCTGCCGACGAGCTCTATTTTGCGCTGGCGATTTTCGTTGGTTTCTTGGCTTTTTCCGTCACTCTTTTCTTGAAGAAGGATCGGGCATTTCCGATGTCGGTGGCGGTGCTTGCGCCGTTGTTTCTCGAATTCAAGCATTCTTTTATGCGCCAGGATGGCGGACACATCGAATTCTTCTTTACGTTTGCGGCATTTGCGTTAGCTGCCACGGTTCTCTTTTCCGAGATACGCTTCAGCCGCGATTCCATCCCTGCGCTCGCGGCAATCGCGATTGTGGCTGCTCCCTGGCTGTACTTTGAGCAGGGGCGATATTGGATCGGCTTTGTGTCGCCGGTTTCAGCTGCGAGTAAGTTACGCGCTGTATCGAGTGTCTCTGCGCTGAACCAGACACTCAGCGAGCGGTCCGCGCAAGCGCTTGCCTCGGACAGGCTCGATTCGAAGCTACTGGCGCGAATCGGGAAACAATCCGTCACGATTTATCCTTGGGAGAACGCTTACGCGGCAGCGAATAATATCGATTATCGACCGCTGCCTGTTTTCCAGAGCTATCAGGCATATACGTCTTATCTCGATGGATGGAACGCTCAATTCCTCAACGACGCAACGCGGCGGCCGGACTTTGTCATCTTCGAGTGGAATGCGATCGATGGGCGTCACCCGTTACTCGACTGTCCCCAAACGATGCTGGCTCTGTATCGCAATTACGAGTTCGATGGTCAATACGGATCGATTCTTCTTTTGCGCAAACGATCGGTGGCGCTTCCCGGCGTGGCGGCTCTTCTCACGAAGACGAGTATGCGTGTGGGCGAGCCGGTGCATGTATCGGAGGACCATACTACGGTGGTTCATATATTCTTGCGGCATAACATTTCGGGCAGCCTTCGCGACCTGTTTTTTCGTATCGATGAAGTTGAGGCGATGCTGTCGGGACCGCGCGGCAGGACTCTGGTGGCTCGCATCCCGCCCGCGGTGTTGGACGGCGGAATTGTTTTGAATATTGTTCCCGAGGATTTCGAAGACGCGCGGCGGCTGTTTGAGAGCGCGACTGTCAACGAGAAATGGGACACGATCGCTATCGGGGGGCCGCGCATTTCTTCTTTCGCGCCCGTCGCTGAAGTGGAGATCGATGCTGCTCCGGGCGTGACCGTGTCGGCGCGGCCGGGCGTTCCCTCCAATCTGACCTCTCTTCACGCGTTTGGAGAGCTCTCCGATATGCGTATCGAAATGCTCAATAGCGAGGGCGTTAGCGCCATTTCGGAGCGGGAGGTGGTGGAGCTTTCGAACGATCGCGGCTATACGACGATTCACGGATGGGCGGTTCCGACTGCGAATGAGAAGCGGTCGCTTTATGTCGACGTGGATGGCCACATTTATCCCGCGAGTTGGGAATCGCCGCGCGTCGATGTGGAAGTAATGTTCGGAGCCTCGGCGCGCAATTCGGGATTCACGGCAGCAATACCAAACTGGATGCTGGGAACCGCGGTGCACCGCGCGAGGCTGGTGGAAGTATCAGAGGATCAGACGGCTTATTGGCCGGGCGATAAGGTGGTGAGCTTTAGAATCGTTCCTTCCCGTTAATGCGTCTCCTCCGGCATCCGCCGCACGAGACGGATCATGTCCACGTCCGAGACGACGATGAGCCCATCGCCGAGCATGCCCTCGACGATCTGCCGGGCTTCTTCGATTTTCTCCATGGTGTCGATTACCGAAATCATGATCGGCATGTCGCGCGAGAGATGCCAGAAGCCTTCTTTGTGAGTATGGCCTTTCGCGCCGTAGCCGAGAATCCCGCGGTAGACGGTGGCCCCGGAGATCTCGAGCACGCGAAGGCGCTTTACAATGGCCTCGTAGAGCGGCTCACCGTCTAACTGATCCGCTTCGCCGAGAAAGATGCGCAAGAGCTTCGCGGGGCCGCGTTTTTCTTCGTGGGGCGCGATGGGCTCAGGCTTCCGTTCCTTCTTTGCGATCTTGACGACGGTGGTGTCCTGCACTTCGATGAGGCCGTCGGTGACCATGTCGTAGAGGGTCGGAAGGAGTTCCTCCACTTTGCGGGCGCTCTCGACGAATTCGATGCGGATGGGAAGGTGCTCGGCCAAAACCTCGATGCGGGGCGTGTGCAACTGATGATGCGCGCCGAAGCCGGACATGGCGCGTGTTGCCGTAGCGCCCGAGACTCCTTTATGCATGAGGAAGCTCAGAATAGCTTCGTGCAAGGAGCCGAGATGATGACGCGTGTCGGCATTGACGTAGATGGTGACCTTTTTGGCGGGCCCTTTGGAGAGCACGACAGAACGTTATCACATTCCGTGGCGAGGCGGTGGCGTGGATACTCGAGTTGTGCTCTGATCAACATAGAGTTTCCTTTCATGCTGCGAAAAATCGTGTTTGCATTGGCGTTGGCTGCCGCGGCGCAGAACACTCGCCCACTGGACGCTACCAAGTGGTGGCAAAAGGCCGTGATTTACGAGATTTATCCGCGTAGCTTTGCCGATAGCAACGGGGACGGTATCGGAGACATCAACGGGATTACGGCACATCTCGATTATTTGAAGGAACTCGGCACGGACGCCATCTGGCTGACGCCGATCTATCCATCGCCGCAAGTCGACTTCGGCTACGACATTTCGAACTACGTCGCTATCGATCCGCAGTATGGGACCATGGCCGATTTCGATCACATGATGGCCGAAGCCAAGAAGCGCGATATTCGCGTCGTGATGGATCTGGTTTTAAACCACACTTCGGACAAGCATCCCTGGTTTGAGGAATCGCGCTCGTCGCGCAATAATCCAAAGGCCGACTGGTATATCTGGCGCGACGGCAAACCGAATCATCAGCCTCCGAATAACTGGCAATCGATTTTTGGACATTCGGCGTGGCAGTTCGATCCACAGCGCGGCCAATATTACTATCACGACTTCTATAAAGAACAGCCCGATCTGAACTGGCGGAATCCTGAAGTCAGGAAGGCGATGTACGATTCGGTGCGATTCTGGATGAAGAAGGGCGTCGCGGGATTCCGGCTCGACGCCATCACGACCCTATTCGAAGATCTGAATCTACGGGACGAACCGGTCCTGCATGCCGGTCTGAACGCGTACAATGAGCCGTTTCTCACGCGAGAGTACACTGACAATCTGCCGGAAGTGCATGACGTCCTGCGTGAGCTGCGGGCCGCTACGAATGAGTTTCCAGGGACAGTTTTGATCGGCGAGACGTATCTGCCGAACGTCGAAGAGCTGCATAAGATGTATGGGAAGAAGAATGACGAACTGCAGCTTCCGATGGACACGCAGTTCGGTTTTATCAATAAACTTTCGGCCGCCGCGTTTCGTTCGAAGCTGCGCGACGCCGAGACGGAACTCGGCGGGAACATGCCGCTGTTCGTGCTCGAGAATCATGATAATCCGCGCAGTTTGAATCGCTATGGCGGGCCGCATCCGGATCCGGCGCTTGGCAAAATGCTCGCGACGTTGCTGTTGGCGCCGCGTTGCGCCGCGCTCATCTACAACGGTGAGGAATTGGGAATGGTGAATAACGATCCAAAGCGTAAGGAGGATGTGCGCGATCCGATCGGAAGGATCGGATGGCCCAAAGAGATCGGACGGGACGGGGAGCGGACGCCCATGCAATGGAATGCCGTTAAAGATGCCGGGTTCAGCACTGCCGCGCAAACCTGGCTGCCTGTAGGGCCTGATTACAAGACGGTGAATGTTGCTGTCGAAGAGCGCGATCCGGATTCGCTATTGAACTACTACAAGGCTCTGATCCGGCTACGGAAGGAGAACACCGCTCTGCGCGACGGCAATCTGACTCTCGTGGATGAATCAGACGATAGCGTGCTGGCTTGGACGCGTAAAGCGAAGGATGGGCAGAGCGTTCTGGTGGCGCTGAATTTTACGTCGTCGCCGCATACGGTGAGTTTCGACGGGGGCCGCGCGACTACAGTACTCAGCTCGTTTGCGAAGGCGGGAACGGCGGTGGAGTTGAAGAGTTTGACGATTCCGGGATATGGGACTTATATCGGGCAGATGGCGAAATAGGGTAAGGTTTCGCTATTTAACGTTTGCTTAACTTAATCACAAAATCTGATTGCTATTTGCAGATACTGGCGTCCAAGAGACGGAGGAGAAACTATGAAGAAAATCATCTTCGCTTCGTTGTTGAGCGCGGGTATCATGCTGGCCCAGGATGCGCCGCCGCCCGGCCAATCCAGCGACACCACGACTTCGACAACCAAAATAAAGGGCAAGAAGCACAAGAGCACTACCGAGTCGAGCTCGACGTCAAGCAGTACGGACGCGTCCGGTGCAACTACCAGCACATCGTCCAACACGACTACCAAGACGAAGGGCAAGCATCACAAGAAGAGCACTACTGAGAACTCGACCAGCACTACTCAAACGACGCCCCCTCCGGCTCAATAGTGTCCGGAGACAAATCGAGCTCGGATGTGGGAGAGACATCCCCAAATCCGAGCTCTTGTCGTTTAAGCGTTGCTGGTCTTGAGTTTCTCGCGCTGCTCGCGGAGAACGGCCTTGCGGCTCAACTTGATTTTGTTGCCTTCGAGCGCCAGGACTTTGACCAGGATCTGGTCGCCTTCCTTCAACTCGTCGCGCACGTTCTTGATGCGGTTTTCTGAGATTTCGCTGATGTGCAGCAGTCCGTCGGTGCCCGGGAAAATCTCGACGAATGCGCCGAAATCGGCGAGGCGAACCACGGTGCCGAGATAAGTCTTTCCAACTTCCGCGACCGCGGCGATGTCGGTGACGCGCTGGATCGCTTTCTTGGCGGACTCGCCGTCGGACGCGTAGATGTTTACCGTGCCATCGTCATCGACGTCGATCTTTACGCCGGTTTCATCGACGATGCTGCGGATCATTTTGCCGCCCGGACCGATCAACTCGCGAATCTTATCCGTCGGAATTGTGAGCGTGTAGATGCGCGGAGCATAGATCGACATCTCCTTGCGCGACTCGGGTAGAACTTCGTCCATCTTGCCCAAAATGAACAGACGACCCTCGCGGGCCTGCGCGAGAGCTTCGCGCATGATCTTGGTGGTCACGTTCGGGACCTTGATGTCCATTTGAAGGCCCGTGATTCCGGTCTTGGTGCCGGCGACCTTGAAATCCATGTCGCCGTAGTGATCTTCGGCGCCTGCGATGTCGGTCAGGATGGCGTATTCGTCGTCTTCTTTGACCAGACCCATCGCAATACCGGCGACTGGCGCCTTAATAGGCACACCGGCATCCATCAGGGCCAGGGTTCCACCGCAGACGCTCGCCATGGAACTCGATCCGTTTGATTCCAGGATGTCACTGACAACGCGCAGGGTGTACGGGAAATCTTTTTCGGAGGGCAGCATTGCGCCGACCGAACGTTCCGCCAATGCTCCGTGTCCAATCTCACGACGGCCGGGGCCGCGCATAAAGCCAACTTCGCCGACGCTGAATGGCGGGAAGTTGTAGTGCAGCATGAAGCGCTTGGAAGTTTCGGAGGCATCGAACATCTCGATGCGCTGTTCATCTTCCTTCGTTCCGAGGGTCGCTGTGACCAGCGCCTGCGTTTCGCCACGAGTAAACAGCGCCGAGCCGTGCGTGCGGGGAAGAACGCCGACTTCGATTTCGATCTTGCGGATCTGATCGAATTTGCGTCCATCGGGACGTTGGCGATCCTTCAACATCTGATCGCGGAAGATGCGCTCCATCAAACGCTCGAAGAGTTCCTTGGCGGCCGGCTGTTTCTCTTCTGGGAACGTCTCTACGGCCTTTTTCTTCGCGGCTTTGATGCGGGAATAACTTTCGAGCTTTTCATACTTCAGCGTGTTCATGGCGTCGGTGAGCTCAACCCGAATCGCCTTTTCGATCTGCGCGTACATCTCCTTGTCGATCTGAGGCGCAGGGAACTCCTTCTTCGGTTTCCCCACCTTATCGACAAGCTCTCGTATGGCGGCCACTACCTTCTTGCAGCATTCATGCCCGAAGTCGATGGCGTCCACTACCTGCTCTTCGGACACCTGGTCCGCGCCGGCTTCGACCATCACGATGCCGTCTTCAATGCCTGCGACGACGATGCTGAGATCCGCCTCGCGCGTCTCGGCGTAGGTCGGATTGGGAACCATCTTGCCGTCGATCAATCCGACGCGTACCGCGCCGAGGATGTTGAAAAACGGGATGTCGGAAATGGCCAGAGCCGCGCCGGCTCCAATCATGGCCAATGTGCTGGGGTCTCGCTCCGGATCGGCGGAAAGGACCATCGCAATGACCTGGGTCTCGTGCTGGAAGCCTTCCGGGAAGAGCGGGCGGATGGGCCGGTCAATCAACCGGCTGGTGAGGATCTCTTTTTCCGAGGGGCGGCCTTCGCGCTTTACGAAGCCTCCCGGAAATTTACCCGCGGCATACGTATACTCGCGGTAATCAACGGTGAGCGGGAAAAAGCTCGCGCCGGGTTTCGGTTCGTCAGCCGCGCACGCGGTGACCAAAACAACCGAGTCCCCCGATCGGACCACTACGGCCCCGTTGGCCTGCTTTGCAATCTTTCCTGTTTCGAGGGTTATCTTTCGACCATCAAGGTCGATCTCAACGGTATGTACCATCTTCTGTCCTTTGTCACGGGCGCATAGACCCGTGGTACTCGGATTAAGAGGAGACTGGAGTGAATGAACTGGAAGGGCGACCCGCGACCGCGCGGGTATGCCTGATTATACGCTCGACCTAGTGACGGAGTCCCAGGCTCTGAATCAGGTTCTTGTACCTCTCCGGATTACGGCTCTTCAGGTATTTCAGAAGGCGGGTGCCGGCGCGCCACCATGAGAGCAAACCACGCCTCGAATGGTGGTCCTTCTGGTGGGTTTTAAAATGATCCCTGAGCTCGGAAATCCGCCGGCTCAGAATTGCTACCTGAACTTCTGGCGACCCCGTGTCTGTCTTATGGGTCTTGTATTCTGCGATTACGCTCTTCTTAACCTCTGTCGCCAGTGCCATTATCGAATAGATACTCCTCGTCTTACCTTAATCTCTCTTTGTTCAGAACCTAGGATATCACAGAGCCGGGCCCAAACGTTTCAGTGAGGCCCTCGTCTGTTTCAGGTATGCAAATGCTTCCGCGGCTCACACTGTCTTTCGCTCTCACCGGAGCGATGTTTGCTCAATATCCGGGGCTCACGCTCCCGCCCAGCGGCAACAACCAAAAAGCTTCTGTAATCCAGTATATAGGGCCGGTTCAGATAAGAATTGACTATTCCAGCCCGGCGGTCCACGGTCCGGACGGAAAGGACCGGCGTGGACAGATTTGGGGGAAGCTTGTCCCCTACGGCATGACCAACCTCGGGTTTGGAAACAACAAGCCCGATCCCTGGCGCGCCGGCGCCAATGAAAATACGGTTTTTGTGGTCTCGAACGACGTCGAGATCGAGGGCAAGACTCTTCCAGCGGGACATTATGGTCTACACATGATTCCGGGACAGGACGAGTGGACCATCATTTTCTCCAAGAACTCGAGCGCCTGGGGCAGCTTCTTCTACGACGAGTCCGAAGATGCATTGCGCGTCACGGCGAAACCCAAAAAGCACGATTATCGGGAGTGGCTTACTTACGAATTCACCGAACGCAAGCCTACGGAAGCTACCGCGGAATTGCAATGGGAAGAACTTTCCGTGCCGTGGACCATCAAGGTTAACAACGCCGATGATATCTATGTCACGCGACTACGGCACGAGTTAATGAACGTGCCCGGATTCAGCTACGAAGGCTACGTTGCGGCTGCACAGTACTGTTTGCAGGCGAATACTCACCTGGAGGATGCTCTGAAGTGGTCGGACGCGGCGATCAGCATGCCTTTTGCAGGTCAGGCTAATTTCGATACGCTCAGCCTCAAGTCGCAGGTGCTTTTGAAAATGGGCCGGGATTCGGAAGCGAAGACTGCCATGCAAGCGGCCCTCCACGATCCGACGGCCAGTCCGATCAAGATCCATCAGTATGCGCGTCAGCTTCTGGCCGAGAAGAAGAACGACGATGCGATTGCGGTGTTCAAGTACAACGCAGAACGTTATGGCGATGTTTGGCCGGTGCATGTCGGATTGGCGCGGGCCTACGCGGCCAGTGGCGATCTGAAACTGGCATTGGAACACGCGCAAAAAGCGCTTCCACAGGCCCCGGACGATCTGAATCGTAAGAGTCTAGAGGCCATGATCAAAACACTGTCGGAAGGGCAGAACATCAGCCAGTAAACCGGTCAGGGCGCAAAGTGTTATCATGGGGGTACTCCCCTGGAACCGACTGATTTCACGGTATTTGCGCCCTATGATCGACCCTGAAATTGCGCCCGCGCTGGCCCGGCTGGGCTTCGAACTCGAACTGCATGCGGCCGGTCCAGTAGTTGCGCCTTGCGTCAATCCGGCCAGTCTCATCGACCATACGCTGCTCAAACCGGATGCCACGCGCGAAGACATTATTAAGGTCTGCCGCGAAGCCCGAGAATACGGCTTTGCCAGCGTCTGCGTCAATCCTTATTGGACCGCTCTCGTCGCGTCGGAACTCACGGGAACGAATATCAAAGTCTGCACTGTGGTGGGATTCCCGCTCGGCGCCGATCTGACGCAGATCAAGGCGGCTGAAGCCGCGGCCGTGCTTGAGCTCGGAGCACAAGAGCTCGACATGGTGATGAACGTCGGCGCTCTGCGTGGCAACGATTACGACGCGGTCAGCGCAGATATTCTGGCCGTTGTCGATGAAGCGCATCGCGCAGGGGCGATTGTCAAAGTGATTCTCGAAACCGCGCTGCTCGATGACATACAGATCGCCATCGCTTGCGTTCTTGCAAAAAGGGCGGGAGCCGCTTTTGTGAAAACTTCGACCGGATTCGGTCCCTCCGGGGCAACTGTGCATCATGTTGAATTGATGCGTGCCGTGGTTGGACTTGAAATGGGCGTCAAAGCGTCGGGCGGGATCCGAACCACCGAAGATTTCAAGAATATGATCGCCGCCGGCGCGAACCGCATCGGAGCCAGTGCCAGCGTGAAGATTGTCGTAGGATCGCCCGCCACGACGGCGTTGTCCGGATATTGATGGCCACTACGCACACAACCACAACGCGAGCGTCCCGCCGCAAGACTCGCGTTTTCGAAGATCGCGAAGAGCTTCTCGATTTCCTTCTCGAAGTTTCCGAAGTCACTTCGGAAACTCTCGACCTCGATCGCATTCTTGTAGGTTTGGCTGAAATGGTGAAAGAGGTCATCCCCTACGACCTTTTCGCGATACTGCTTTATAGTGAGCGACTGCGCGGCCTCAAGATTCGATATTCCATCGGTCATCGGGATGAAGTAGTGCGGAGCCTCGTTCTGCCGCTGAATGAAGGACTCATCGGCGCTGCCGCAACTACGCGCAAAGCGATCCTCGCGAACGACGTTCGTAACGACCCGCGCTACCTGGTTGCGCTGGACGCCGTGAGGTCGGAATTAGCCGTGCCGATGACTGCGCGGGGGAAACTGGTCGGTGTAATCGACGTCGAATCGACGCGGATCAATTCTTACAGCGAACAGGATCGTACGCTGCTGCAATTGATCGCCACGCGCGTGGCCGTTTCAATCGATAACGCGTCGCTCTATCGTCGGGTGGAGCGCCAGAACCGCACACTCCGCACGCTTTCATACGTCTCTCAGGAATTCAGTTCGATCCTGGCGCTCGACGAGCTGCTGGATAAAATCGCCAAGATCATTCACGCGCTCATCAGCTACGACGCTTTTAGCATTTTATTGGTCGACTCCGATAAGAAGGTACTGCGTCACCGTTTCAGCGCGCGTTATGACCAGCGTGTAGATGTCGATAACATCCCGATCGGGAAGGGAATTACCGGAGCCGCGGCCGAATCGCGCGAAACCATACGCGTCGTCGATACGCTCGCCGATCCACGCTATATCGCATCGCATCCCGACATTCGATCCGAAGTCGCGGTCCCGCTAATCGTGCAAGATCGCGTGGTCGGCGTCATGGACATTGAAAGCGAGCGCATCGGTTATTTCACGGAAGATCATACTCGCCTGCTCGCGTTGCTTGCTCCGCAGATTGCAAGCTCGGTGGAAAACGCCAGGCTGTATGAACAGATCGCCATCCGCGAACAGCGCATGGAGGAGGATCTGAAAGCAGCGCGCAAATTGCAGTCGGTGCTGCTGCCTCGGGAAGCGCCTCCGATAGAGGGTCTCGAGATCGCGATCCGCCTTCGGCCGGCTCGCGAGATCAGCGGAGACATCTATGACTTTTTCGAACACGGTGATTTTGCGGTTCTGGCATTTGGCGACGTCAGCGGCAAGGGTGCAGCCGCGGCACTTTACGGAGCTCTGGTCAGCGGTCTCTTACGAACCCTTGCGCATCGCCGGCGAACCCCCGCGGAGTTGCTGAAGCTGATCAACGAGGTTCTGCTGGAGCGCAAAGTGGACGCGCATTACGTGACTCTGTCGGTAATTGAGTGGGATCCGCCGGAACGCCGTTTGGTGATCGCGAACGCCGGAGCTATACCGCCGGTTATTTGCCGCGAGGGCGAGATCATCAAACCTCACGTGGAGGGGATACCGGCCGGACTGCTTGAAGGAAGCGAATATGACGAAGTGACAGTGGAAACACACCCCGGAGACGTCATACTTCTCTATTCCGATGGCATTCAGGATCAGCCGAATCCGAAAGGTGAAGAGTACGGGACAACGCGGCTCCCACAAGTGATGCGTAAGATCTGCCATAAGTCGCCGCGCGAGATTGTCGATGGAATACTGGCTGACCTGGACGCTTTTACCGAAGATGGAAGCGCGTTTGACGATCAGACGATCATCGCGATGAAGGTCCTGTAAATGGGCGCCTTCGATTATCGTCACATTACTCTGTATTGCGAAGACGTTCCGCTTTCAGATCTCGCGCGACGGGTCGGGACGCCTTGTTATGTCTATTCGAAAGCCTATATCCTGAACCGGCTTTCCGAATATGACGAGGCGTTTGGCGAGCAGGGTCACAGCATCTGTTATGCGGTGAAAGCCAACTCGAATCTGTCCATCCTTAAGCTAGTCGCTGAAGCGGGTTTCGGGTTCGATATCGTGTCGGGCGGGGAGCTGTTTCGGGTGATCAAAGCTGGCGGGGATCCGGCCAAGGTCCTGTTTTCAGGTGTCGGTAAGACCGCGGACGAGATCAACTTTGCGCTTGATAACCGCATCCACAGCTTCAATTGCGAATCCGAAGCGGAACTGGCGCTGATCGATTCGCTGGCCTGTCGCAAGGGATTGAAGGCTCGCGTAGCGATCCGCGTCAACCCCGATGTGGATGCATCCACGCATCCCTATATCTCGACAGGCCTGAGCGAGCACAAGTTCGGGATCAACATTGCAGAGGCGGAAGAGGTTTACGAGCGAGCCCGCGATCGGAAGAGCTTGCTGCTCGAAGGCGTAAGTTGCCATATTGGCTCACAACTCCTCGACACGAATCCGATGATGGAGGCATTCGAAAAGGTGATCGGACTTGTAGAGCGTCTGCGAGCTAAAGGCGTCCCAATTGGAACGCTCGATCTCGGCGGAGGGCTGGGGGTGAGTTATAAACCCGGGGATCGGACGCCTTCGGCCCGGGACTTCGTCGGCGCGATTGTTTCGAAAGTAGCCGGACGCGAATTGACGATCATGATTGAACCCGGACGCTCGATTGTAGGCGAGGCCGGCGTAATGCTGACTCGGGTCTTGTATCGAAAATCGAATGGCCGCAAGGAATTTGTGATTGTCGACGCTGCGATGAACGATCTGCTTCGACCCGCGCTGTATCACTCTCATCACGAGATTATTCCGGTGCGGCGGAATGATACAGGGACGGTGATCGCCGATGTCGTGGGTCCGGTTTGCGAGTCCGGCGATTTTCTTGCACGCAACCGCGAAGTCGCGAATGTGATGCCGGGTGACCTTATGGCGGTCTGCACTGCCGGGGCGTACGGATTTGTATTGGGATCAAACTACAATAGCCGCCCGCGACCGGCGGAAGTGCTGGTTGACGGCGCGGGCTGGAACGTCATTCGCGCCCGGGAATCCTTCGAGGACTTGATTCGAGGCGAATCCGCGGTCCTTGCATGATAAACTGATGACTGACCCGGAGAGATGGCCGAGCGGTTGAAGGCGCACGCTTGGAAAGCGTGTATAGGGGAAACTCTATCGAGGGTTCGAATCCCTCTCTCTCCGCCACTTTGTTTTCGATAGGTTAATGGGATTAAGGGCTTCCATCGGGCAATGGGGTGTTAGGATGAGGCTTCATCATGGTACTGAATTGGTACCGCTGACACCGCAGAGAGTGTACGGCAAGGCACCCCGAAGAATCCCGATCTGGCGACCTTGAGGAACGGAAAAAGGGATGGAAGAGGTGCTCTTGTCCCATCTTCGTTTCAGGATCTCTCGCCCGAGAGTTCAAGCGAAAGAACACAGGCTTGTGGTTGTGGGATGAAGCTAAAGCCCGTGCAGCAGTCTGGGAGAAAGCAGGCTCCTGGAATGCGGAAGAACATCCCGAACCAGTTCAGGAACCTCACACCCAAGCGCAAGAACAAATCACAATTGAACGAGCCGTGAAGGCATTCCTGGAGGAGCACTCTAAGCAGGCGCCGAACACTCAGCGGAAATATAAATTCATACTCAACAAGGTCCTCAGGTATTCGGAGGAGAAGGGCTACGTCGGCATCAAACGTTGGGAACCTCTGGACGTGGTGAGTTCCGGAACGCCTGGAAGGTCAGCGCGAAGACGGCGACAAACGACATGACGACGATTCGTTCGTTCTTCGAGTTCCGTGTAGCGAACGAATGGCTCGACAGGAATCCATCACGGTACGTCAAAGCTCCGCCGCGGCAACTTGCAGCCGAGACAGAGAGCAAAGAACGTACGCCGTTCTCCGATGAAGAGTCGAGATTCGGGAGCTTTCAATTTGGCGTACCAGGTAATGATCCGGGCTCGCGTCGCAAAGGTCGATCGAGCTGTTCAGTCGCGCTTAGTGGCAAGTCCGCGATATTCCTGACACGTCGAGCAGCTCCAACGGTTCCGGCTGATGATGGGCGGCTGCCGCCTCTGACAAGACTCGGGTTCGGGCACTTTCTCCTGCCGTTCGGGCAGGTATTCTTTGCCAGTCGAAGTACTTAGCGATGGCTTCGGCAGGCGCTGGAGAAACGACTACGGGAGGAGTTGGCAAACTCCAAGTGGAGGTGAATGAGGACAAGAGCCGCATGGTGGACCTTCAGCGAGGCGAGAGCTTCGGATTTCCTGGGTATTGAGTTTCGTCGTGTCCGGACTTTGCGGGGACGATGGATGCCGCTGCTTGCCCATATATTACAAAGCCGCAACCCGTGCTGTGAATCCTCGAAGGAGTGGGCCACTCGAGTCTACGTGTTGACGTCCTCTTCCAAGGGTCGACACATACGGGATTTAAAACTCTGATGGCGCAATGTCGTTCACTGAGCCGTTACATGGCACAAAAGCTGCAAGCTTCGGAGCGGAAACAGCGATGGGAAAGGGTGAAAGCAATTGTCACTTTACTCGACATCTTGCGCATCCCAAGAGCTTCGGCCGAGCAACACATCTCGAAGACGCCTTGCCTGAAACTGAGAGATATCGGACATACTTATGGTCACTTCCCCGGCTATGATGTGGCGCCGGCATCGAAGGTACTACGTCTGCTCGACAAGATCCGCGGGCGTTAAAGTGAAAACGAAGCGCTGTGTAGCAAGCTCTGAGATTCTGGGAACATGCCTGAGCCACGATTAATTGGCTGCCCTGACTACGGTGCCTTAAATTGGGGCCATGGAAAAGGTGATCGATTGGTGGGCCCCGGGCACGGTCCTTGCCTGAAGATTGTCCCAGTGATCGACCAGCTTGCATTCGAGATGGCCGGCCGCATCCGAGTCGCCAAGCTCAACATAAATGAAATCCTGTGACAGATGGCCGCGAGATAGATCGCATAGTAGGCGAACACCCTAAGACGGAGATAGTGCGACGCGTGGAGCGGCCATCACCCAAAATGCGGCGCTACCACCGGAGAAGCAGAAATGGTCAACATTCGATCAGGGCATGCTGTTACCCGCAGGTACTTGGAGCTGACGCAGGATGTCATAGTGCTTGGCCTGTGCGTGATGCTTTTTATCGGCATGGGCATCAAACTTGTTCATCTCGGCCAACGCATGATGCAGGGCACTGACTTTTCTTTGGTAATCGGCGACATTTTGTTTCTTCTGGTGCTGCTAGAGCTCTTCAGGTTGTTGGTAATTTATCTCGATGAGCACCGGGTCTCGGTTTCCACCATGGTCGAAGTTGGTATTGTAAGCACGTTGCGTGAGGTGATCCTGCGAGGTGCATTACAAGTCGACTGGCGGCAACTGTTGGTGATTTGTGGGTTTATCCTGACGTTAGGCGTTGTGTTACGTTATGCTGGCATCCGGTCGGCGACCTCGAACAAAGTCGAAGACATCTCTCGTCCCAAAGTCCACGGTTAGACAGCAACGTTCTAAAGGTCGACGCGGCATAGTTTCACAATGGCTTTTTCCGAACGGGCAACATCGGTTACCAGGATTCGAACGGCTATTCTTACAAACCTGACCGTACGTAACGACATGATCGCCACCGGTGGTGAAAATTGTCTATTCCGGCGAAGTGGAGCGGATAATCTTCAATCATCCTTGTGGTGCGCAAAAAGAATCTGCTAACTTCGGACTTTTGGCAGACGGGAAGCTCGTGACGCTTTGAGTCCTGTAGGACGTCCACTGGAGGCGGTTGGGGAATCGCGGACCAAGGCTCATGTGCGGCCGACCGGTATTGTTGGGAACTGCCCCGTTTTCAGGACGTCATGCCATTGCATGATGGCGTTAGCGCCAGTGCCCGCCGTGCCACCGAAACTCAACGGACGGCGCCACCCAGACTCTGTGCCCACGCGGCGGCAACACCCACGCTCCGGGTACCCAAACCCAGCGGCCACCCACCCAGTTCCAATATCCGTCGACCCAAACGTAGCCAGGCCCAGGCGCAACACCGACTGGGCCAGCCACGACTGCTGCCGGAGGAGGCGGAGGCGCTGTGCCGACTACGACGCCCAAATCTACATGCGCGGCCGCAGGTGAGAATGTCGGCGCGAGAAGAAGTACTGTAAGGGCAAACAGTGTCTTGTTGAGTTTCATATAAGTCTCCGGCTGTCCCTATATGCACCTGACGATCCAATTGCATATCGAGCGGAACAATCGCCTAGCACAAGTCCCAGAGGATGCGCTTGCCGAACCTTCGAAGTTTCGGGTCGACCCGAAGACTGTTTTCCCAGCATCCATCTTGGTCCAGCCCTTTGCAACGAGTTGGGCGTCGACGGGTTCGGGTGATACGATCCATCCACGACGGATCGCCCACTTTGACGCTAATCCAGGAGTATGTTTTGTAAATGGCGAAATCAACGGAATGATCATAGTCGGTAACAACTTTCCTGGCGAACGCGATCAGCGCGCCCCAACAGGGTGAGGATCATAGGTTTGGCATGTTTTTTCATGGTGCCTCTGGCAATTCGCCTCTCGGACCCTTGAGGCCAACGCATACGAGTCCGCACATTAACGCCGAGGCTGCTTGAGTTCGTCTACTGGTGGGAAGGCGCCGTCTACACATGGGCGCCCGACCGCGCCGATTTGATCCAGCCCGACAGAATTTAGCCCAACATAATCCAGCCCAACCAACGTGCAATCGTCGCCCAATGGGCCCCCATCACGAAACAGGCAAATCGCAGTGAAGATCTGTTCCACGGACATTCCCAACGAAGCGAATTCTTCCAGCCGCTGATCACCGAAAAAGTCGCCTTCCGAATTTTCCGCCTCGGTGACGCCATCGGTCACCAGAACGAGCCGGTCCCCGGGTTCCAACTGGAAGCGAGCACATTGATACTCCGCATTTAGCAGCAGGCCGACCGGAAGATTGGACTTGTGGAGGCGCTGCACTCCTCCCGCCCGTTTCGCGATCAAGGGAAGAATATGCCCGCAGTTTATATACTCCCCTTGGCCGTCCGGCCGCAAACAGACGATCACAAAAGTCGCGTACTTCGCGCCCAGCTCGCGTAGACAAAAGAATTCGTTGGTTCTGTGCGCTATCTCAGGTAGCGGCACTTTGGATAGTAGGCCTTCATGGATCATGCCTTGCAGCAAGGACGCCATGACGGCCGCCGCCATGCCTTTGCCCGAGACGTCCGCAATCGCCGCCACCAAGGAGTCGCCCTGTGTGACGATACTGAAGAAGTCGCCACCGACTCCCTTACAGGGACGATTTTTCCCCATGGCAACGGCAAACGGGAGTTGCGGGGCAGTTACCGTCATGAGGCCTTGCTGCATGCGTGCCGCGGCTGCGAGTTCCTTTTGCTCATCCCTTTGCCGCTGGCGAGAACCGTGATCTTGCTCGAAGGCTTGCCGGATCGCTCCCAATAGTTCTTGATCGTCGAATGGCTTGGTTAGAAACTCGATTGCGCCTGCCTTCATGGCGTGCACGGACATTGGGATGTCGGCGTGACCCGTGAGGAAGATGACCGGGACCTCGACGTGCTTCTTGATCAGTTCGTTTTGTAGATCCAAGCCGCTCACACCCGGCAACCTTACATCCAGGACCAGGCAGGCGTTCCTCGCTGGAGGATTTGCATCCAGAAAATCACTTGCTGAAACGAATGTTTGAACGCGCCATCCGGCCGATCGGAGCAGACTGTCGATAGCTCCTCGGAGCGCTGGATCATCGTCTACGACGTAGATAACTGAATCTTCTTCCATCATGCAGTGGCCCCGCGAAATCATATGCAGCACGCTAGAGACCGCACGCGATGACTGCCTATGTCGAAAAGGATGCTCCGTAGTACTCGAACACATCTTGGCCGGATTGGACGGGTTGGGCGAGTTCGTGGTTGACGGTCTTTGAAAACGAGACGGAGGACTTGATCAACACGTTGGGCGGACTCTGACCCTCGGCCGCGACTACGCCGTACGTTCTACTTCCAGTGGCCGTGATAGTAACGATACTCTGAGTGGTAGGCGCGGTAATGCGGGGCAATCCAAACGGCGTGTGGATGGGGCGGCAACACCCACCTTCCCGGGACCCAGACCCATTTTCCGCCAACCCAATTCCAATAGCCGTCGACCCAGACATAACCCGGGCCGGGCGCTACTCCGACAGCTCCTACAGCGACGGGCGGAGGCGGCGGAGTACCCACAACGATGGATGCCGCGACACGCGCCGCAGCCAATGACGAAAAGCTGACCAACAGTATCGAGGTAGCTAAGAATCTTTTGAACCTCATGTGGTGCTCCTGCGTGAACGATTGCACGGGCCTCTCCAGATCAGGTGGATATAGTCGGGCGTCTTGAATTTGACCAGGCGCACTGTACTCCAACTCTCGACCACAGCAGTCAAACGTGTTCACGCCAGGTTGTGAGTCGTCATTTCGGTGCGGACACCGGGTACACCGCGCCTCAAACAATAACGTCGAGTCGTCGAGGAGCGCCGTCTACCGTTCGACTCGGCGGTGTAGCGGTTGGCGCCTGGAAGGCGGCTCCGCACAGTCCTGAAAAACGGCATCGTGTTGGCCCGGTAACTGCATTGACGGAACCGGCCGACGCTAGGCCGAAATAGAAGGAGACGTTATGGCGAGCAACGACACAAGTACCGCCGACCAGCAAAGCCGAACGACGCAAGAGAGAAACGATCGACAAACCGAGGGATCACAGGGGCAATCGACATCGCAGAACACGCAAATGATGCGGCGTCTAAGGGGCGCTGTGACTCCGGGAGCGGGTTTTGGGCCGTTAGCCTTTCCCTTGTTCGCGGGCGACCTTTTTCGCATGAACCCATTCACCCTCATGCGCAGGATGAGTGAAGAGATGGATCGCGCCCTTGGCCAACTCAGCACCGGGCAGGGGGATGGCGGCACGGCCGCATGGGCGCCGAACGTTGAAGTCCGGGTACAAAACGGCAACTACGTTGTGCGCGCCGATCTTCCGGGCATCAACCCAGACGATGTCAGGGTGGAGGTAACCGATGACGGCCTCCTGATCGAAGGCGAGCGCAACCGCGAGCGCGAGGAAGAACAGGGCGGGTTACGCCGGACCGAGGTTCAATACGGCTATTTCGCGCGCGTGATTCCGCTGCCTGACGGCGCCAATGTGCAACAGGCAAACGCACGGTTCGATAACGGCATTCTTGAAATCACGATTCCCGTCCCTCAGCAAGAAACCAACCGCCGGCAGATTCCAGTGCAAGGCAGTTCGGCGAGCAGCAGTTCCGGTTCGCAGAGCGGCAGCGGCTCAAGTTCGACGGGCGCCACCAGCGCCAGTGGATCGCAGCCGCGGTCCTCTTAGAGATGCAAGCCGCATAAGGACATCAGACAAGGGAGGTTATATCGATGAGAACGTTATTGGCGAATAGCTGGTGGTCGTTAATGCTTCGAGGCCTGCTCGCCATCCTCGTGGGCGTGGTCACATTCGTGTGGCCAGGTATTACGCTGTTTGCGCTGGTTATTTTGTTTGGGGCGTACGCGTTCGTGGACGGCGTCCTAAACATCGCAGGCGCATGGCGGGCGGCCGAGCGGCACGAGCGCTGGATCGCGCTTCTGCTGGAGGGATTTATCGGAATTGCCGCGGGAATTGTGACGGCGATCTGGCCGGCGATCACAGCGCTCTCACTTGTTTTCGTGATTGCAGCGTGGGCCTTAGTGACAGGCGTTTTGGAGATCGTGGCAGCGGTGCGGCTTCGCAAGTACATCAGCGGAGAGTGGCTTTTGGCGCTCAGCGGAATCGCATCCGTGATATTCGGCGGCTTGCTTGCGATATTCCCGCTCGCGGGCGCGGTTGCGATCGCATTGTGGGTGGGCGTTTATATGTTTGTGTTCGGCATCATCTTAGTCGTGCTCGGATTCCGGCTGCGCGGATACGCGAGGGAATACGGGTATGGCGGTACGCCGGCTCACGCGCCTAGCCGTTAACGACAGACGCATTTCACCCCGTTGAACCATCTGATCTTATGCGGACGATACTTTACGCCATGCATTTCCGGGGTCGAATATCGGCGAGCGATTCGACATCGCTACGAACGATGGGTTCCGCGACGAGTTGCACGGTGAGAACCACCGTGCTTCCGTCCGGCCTCGAGGCCGATATCAGCACGTCCCCGGGAGATCTGGCTTTCATCGATTCGGAGTTGTTAGTGACGGGCTCGGATTCGTTTCAGAAAGCGGGCGTTGTCACTTTAGGAGATGAGGACGAACACCATTTCCGGTTTTCTACCATAGGAGAAGGACATCTCGCCTCCTGCGCGGAGCCGGGCATGATGACCGGAACCGTGAGTTGCAGCGTGAATGGAGGCGCCGGTCAGTTTGCAGACGCAAGCGGTTTCATCAACTCGACATTCACGCTGAGTGAGTCGGGCGAGTTGAACGATTTTCAAAGTGGATTGATTTTTCTTCCTTAATAAACCAGGCGTCCGCGCCGCTTTCAATGGAAAGGAATTTATGGGGCAACCAACTACAATGCCAGCAGCGCAAGGAAATGACATTCGTCGAGAGGAATGGAATGAGTTCATGGCGAACTTTACGCGCGTCAATCGCGGGGCTCATGCCGAACTCGAGGTGCTCGGCCTCGAGGTCGGACATTACGTTCCCACGGAGGACCGGCCGTTCGACGGCATGGCCGCCGACGTGAAGGACGGCGAAGACATCGTGTGGATGTACTTCGGCCAGGACGCCGGCGATCGTCTGACCCACGGTATTCAGCACGCGACCGCCGTCAGAGTGCGCCTTCCAGAGGGTGGTTCGGGTTATGCCGTGGAAGTGGATGCCAAAGATGGCACCCGGACCCTTTTGGAACTGAGCTTACCGCAAGCCTTCGAGCTGCCACCAGCGGGCAAGAGCTAGCGAATTGCGGCGCGCTCGACGCTCATCATGGACTTCGACCGCCTGCTGTTTCTGATCCATTTTTCCGGCCCGCGCCATTCATAAGGGCGGTAGCGAAGCAATTTCCGCCAGGAGCCGCGAACACAGCGGCGCGCCGATCTCTACAACTTCCTCAGCAAGGAATTCCGCGATATCAGCGTTCGCATGGAATGGCCGACGGCGTCGCGGCAGAGTCCCGTGCGGACCGCGGTTCACACAAACGAATTGCAGCCACCACCGCCAGACCGCTGGCGACATATTCCCTGCGCCGTGGACCTGGACACGGACGCGCTCCGGATGGTGCGATGCGCGGCGGATTTGGCCAGGACTCGCGACTGGATTCGCGAAACGGCTCGCCAGAAACTGGCGGCGATACTAGAAGACCATGTTCGGGGATCGAGCGCGGTGAGGCCGACCTTGTCGTGGATCGGCCGGGCGCCGCACACGAACCCTTTGCCAGATTGCGTAGTCACACGTACGGGATTATCCGCCGGTCTCCTTGCCCGGTGATTAGTGTGTGAAGGTGGCGGATCGATACTTAGACGACATTCCGTCTAGCTATTGACGAGCAGGATAAGTGGACCGAGTAATCGAGTGATGCCAATCGGTGCACGACTTAACCTTTGGGTGCTCGGTATTCAACCTGCACTAAGGATCAGTGGAAAGGATACTACCTATGAAGAACAATGCAGCGCGGTTACTTCTCTTACTCGTTGCAGGCGCCGCCGTCCTTTTGGCGGCCAAAGTCGTGACAGATTATGACCACCACGCAAATTTTGGGGGTTACCACACATACTCATGGATGAAAGTAGAAGCCGATCAGTTATGGGCGGACCGTATTCGAAGCGCGGTCGATTCACAACTGACGGCCAAGGGGTGGACGCCGGCTCCTCTAGGAGACGCCTCCGTGGCGGCCTTCGAGTCAACTGCGACGCAGCCGCGTATAGAGACTTTTTATGACAACTTCGGAGGCGGCTGGTTCTGGCATGGTTGGGGCGATGGCATCGCAACGACCGAAGTGGAAAACATCCCCGTTGGCACTCTCGTAGTAGATATCTTCGATACTCCGACGAAAAAATTGATCTGGCGCGGAATGGCCAAAGATACTTTGTCTGAAAAGCCGGAGAAGAACGAGAAGAAGCTGGAGAAAGCGGTCGCGGAGATGTTCGACCATTTTCCGCCGAAGCCCAAGGAATAGCTGCTAAACACCTGTCTATCCGTTCGCGAGGTAGCGATGCATGAAGGTCACCGCCATCGCTCCCTCACCCACGGCGGAGGCGCAGCGCTTTACCGAGCCGTGCCGTACGTCGCCGGCGGCAAATAGCCCAGGCATGTTGGTTTCCAGATAAAAGGGGCTGCGATCGAGCGGCCAGGTCGGCGACGAGTGATTGTTGACAGCCAGGTCGGGTCCCGTAACCAGATATCCGCCTTCGTCCCGCGCCACGCCAACCTCTTGCGCCCATGCGGTGTTGGGAGCGCCTCCCACGCAGACGAAGAGCCATCTGGCCGGGACTGTTTTCTGCTCGCCCGTATCTCGATTGGTGAGGATGATTGTTTCAAGCGATTGACCGCCATCCAGAGCAGTCACCACGGTGCGAGTGAGAACAGTTATGTTTTTCCTGGAATAGATACGATCCACCAGGTATTGCGACACCGTAACCTTGAGGGAATCGTCACGAACGACCATGACAACACTTCTCGCGTACCGTGAGAAGTGCATTGCGGCCTGGGCCGCCGAGTTGCCGCCTCCGACTATGTAAACATCGTCATTGACGCACAGCTGCGCCTCACTGGCGCCCGCGCCGTAGTACACGCCGATGCCGAAGAATCTATCTTCGTTGGGCAAGCCGAGGCGGCGATAGACAACTCCGGTGGCGCAGAGCGACGCGCGCGCGATGATTTTAGTTCCATCGGCGAGATAGACGACGCCTTTGCCGGGCTGAAATTGCCCCCGAACGCCTTCTCGTCCCAGCAGGATCTCAGCCCCGAAGCGGCAGGCTTGTTCACGAGCGCGCTCCGCCAGATCGTTACCGCTGATGCCCTGCGGGAAACCGAGATAATTCTCGACCTTCGTGGTGCTGCCGGCCTGCCCACCTACTGTGTACTTCTCAATGACAACCGTTTTGAGTCCCTCTGACGCAGCATAAACAGCCGCGCTTAAGCCCGCCGGCCCGGCTCCATAGATCGCGACATCGTACTCGGAGCGTGAAGGATCGTGGTACCAGCCGAGCTTCTCCAGAATCTGGCGGATAGTCGGACATTCCAAGCGGGTGCCGTCCGGGAAAATGCAGACGGGCAAGCGACTATCGTCGAGACGGTCGACGCCGGCGATGGCGCGAGCCGCGTCGTCGTTCTTCACCTCAATCCATTCGAATGGAATAGCGCTCCGGTGCAGAAAATCGCGAATCATGTAAGCCGTCGCCGAGCGTGGCTTCCCGATGATTGTAAGGCGAGGAAGTTCAGAGGTTTGTTTCGTGTTGTCCATGGGTAGGTTCTAGACGCGCCGAACGCGACGGACTCGACTAATCGTCCGGACGATGGCGCTTAAGGTGCTTATGGTTCGCCACGGGCTCGAGTAGTCGCAATACGTGCTCGCGCGACTCAGCATCGAATCGATAAGCCAGGACAGCATCGGCCGCGGCCGTGTCCGGGGCCAGTTCGATTTCCGGGTTATCCACGACAATCTCTCCGTTGCCTTTAATCCGCAGTTCGGCTCCGATCTGTAGCGGGATGGTGATCTCGTTTGGAACGGTCTTCATCTTCTTTCCTTTATGTTTTTCGTTACTAAGGCCGCGGGCGTGTAACTTCCCTCAACGACGACTTTGGACGCAATCTTTTTCCCGTTCGCGTCGACAATCTGCAGCGCGCCTCCCGTGTTGGGATCGACGAGATCGACCCGGACTTGCCTCGGTGCCGTTAAAGGAGCCTGAGTTGACGATTTGTAAGTGATGACGTAACGAACCTTGAGATTCTCAAGGATATCGCTGAAGATTGAAGACAGGTCAATCGTATCGGGCGGGAAATAGGCCCTACCGCCGGATTCACGGGCTATCTTCATCAAACGATCGTTAGCTGCCTGCCAGTCGACCTTCGCGAACGGTCGCTCAGGCGGGGCGAGCTTGGCCAAATCTTGGATGACATTGCTCAAACCCACGGCGTACAGAGGCGCGCCGCACTCGTCCACTGAGTTCAGCGCATCAGTGAATGTCGCCCGGCTGAATGTGTCCACGCCCGAGGAGACCAATACGATGCCCTTGCGCCCAAGGACGGGCCCAATGCGTTTGGCCTCGAACACCAGGGCGTCGAAAAGCTGCGTCTGTGAAGATGCGGTCTGATTCGTGGAATAGAAGATATTATCGAGCAAATCGTGCGGGTGAGTGAAGTCAGTCAGCGTGGTTATCTTTTCTGCATATTCGAAAACCGCGATCTTGTCGTCGCGCTCAAGACGATCGAGCAATTGCTCGCCGGCTAGTGTGAGGTCGGTGTCCAGGCTCAGGTCCGGATAAGGGCTGCCGCGCTCCATCAACAGAACGATGGAGGCCGGGGCGCGTTCGACGTCGGCCGAAACGATCTTCTGGCGTACGCCGTCCTCGTAAACTACAAAGCTGTCGCGCGGGATGTTAGGAATGAAATAGCCGCTGGGATCCTGCACCAGCAGCTTCAGAGTCACTGTGCGGGTGGCCGGATCGAAGTGGATTTCGGTGTGCTGCCTGCCTTGTTCACCGTTGAACAAGGGCTGCGCGGGACGATTCGGTATTGTGAGTTGGGCATCTGCCGCCAAAGCCGCAACAACTACGGTCAGCGCCAGCAGCGTACTTCCAGCGGTCCTGAGAACCATACGCACAACAGTGCAGTTGATGGTCCATGACGGGACGCTTGGAATATTCGCGGTAGCCTTCGCTGAAGTCGACGGGTAGACAACTGTGCTCCAGTGATAGACGCCCCGATCGTTCGGGGATGCGATGCTGCGCAAATTGCGTTGTTAACAACCACAAAACATTATTGTGTAACGACCGCTCACATGGCACGCGGGGTGCACAATCGCAGCACCGAAAGGAATCGCGAATGTCTCTCGATCGATTTTTTGACAGAACTGCTTTTTCCCACAGCGGAAAGCGCTTCTACACGCTGTTGTTGCCCGGCGTTTTTGCCGTTCTATTCGCCGCGGTAGGGATCTCCGGCAAAGCGGAAACGAAACACAACGATGTATTCACGCCGGGCATGCCCGATGAGGGTAGGCTCGCACAGCAAGTTCGTCACGCGTTACTCATGCTGCCGTATTACGGCGTTTTCGACGATCTCGCGTTTCGTGTTGACGGCGACTCAGTAATCCTTATGGGCAAGGTCACCAATCCCACGCTCAAGAGCGACGCCGAGAATGCGGCAAAACACATTGAGGGCGTGAATCGGGTTGTCAACGAAATTGAGGTGTTGCCGCCTTCGCCCATGGACGACCGGATTCGCATGGCGGAATACCGGGCCATTTACGGCGATCCGGTTCTGTCTACCCGTTACGGGTTCCGGTCCATACCGCCCATACACATCATCGTCGATAATGGCCATGTCACTCTCACGGGGGTGGTAGCGAACGAGGCGGACAAGAATCTGATCGGCATTCGCGCCAACAGCGTTCCCGGGGTGTTCTCGGTGACCAATGATCTGCAAGTCGAGAAGAGTTAGCTCGGTCTCCGGGCGAACCTTGATACATAGGGATCGGTAGAGGACTCAAGCTCCGCCTCCGATCCCTCAAACACCAGGCGTCCTTCGCGGAGGATCATGAACACGGTTCGGCCCGCTACGTCATCCGACCGCTCGAGTTTGCCGGCCTCGGAGTCGTAAGAATAACGCGCCAGGATCACTCCGTCCTGTTTTCGATGGGTCACAACCAGAAATGCCGTCTGAGCCAGGGCCCGCTGGCGAACCGCAAGGACCATAATGCGATTGGCGGTGATCGGATCCAGGCCTGCCGTTGGCGAATCGTAAAGCATCAATGGCGGCTTGGTGATAGCGGCGCGCGCGATTCCCACACGGCGGCGCATGCCCCCCGAGATTTCGCTCGGATATTTGTTCATTACTCGACTGAGGCCGACGAAGTTCAACGCCGTCTTGACGTTGTCCAATATCGCCGTTTCCGACAAGAACCGATCCGGCTGATACCTTAGCGGATACGCCACGTTTTCGGCGACAGTAAGAGAATCGAATAAGGCGCCTTCCTGGAACAGCACTCCGACGTGGCGCCGCAGCGGATGCAGTTCTCTCTCGTCCAAGTTGGTGATCTCATTGCCAAACAGGCGCACGCTTCCCAGATCCGGGCAGAGCAGGCCGATTGCGTTCTTCAGCAACAGCGTTTTGCCGGAGCCGGCGGCTCCCATGATTACTCTGGTCTCGCCCGCATCGACGGAAAACGAAATATTATTGAGCACGGCGCGATCGTCGAATTGCAATGTCACTCCCTCGAAGCTGAGGACCGGGGTGGCAGGCAGTCCGCCGTCGCGGGCGCCGCTCTGATGATTTGCCTGGGGTAGAATCTCGACAGTTGCCATGATCGTTGTTGCCACACCGGCACTTGACCGGCCAAAGAACAGACGCTAAAGAGTCACGCTCCTTGCGGGAGCGACATCATGCAGAGACGAGTACACGCGCCGGTCTGAGCAGATTGTCACCCTGGCGGTATCCTGGCCGCGCTTCTTGCGCAACAACGCCCGGCGGATACTCGGATGTCGAAACAGAACCTACCGCCTCATGCAGGCCGGGATTGAACGCTTCACCGACGCTGTTAAACCGAGTCACGCCCTCGGCATCCAGGACGCTAAGCAACTTTCTGTGAATCGAATTCACTCCTTCGACGAGGGGTGAGGATTCATCGCCCAAGTATTTCATGGCGCGTTCAAAGTCGTCGACGATATCCAGCAATGAGAGAAGAATATCGCGCTTACCGCTTTGAGCGGCGTCCGCGCGCTGCCGATCCACGCGCTTTCTATAATTATCGAAGTCTGCTAGCAGCCGCAGGTAAGGGCCGTCCTCCAGACGCGCTTCATTTCGAAGCACCTCGACGTCGGAGGGCGGTGAGGGTGTGTTGCTCTGTTTGTCCATTTTGAGTTCCAAGTGGTCCGACGGGTTTGTAAGAAGCGCACGATCTGATGCAGCACGGGGTGTATTCGCCGCGGCCGCATCAGATCGTGCGTGGAGGAGAGGCACTACGGGTTAATTACGATATGGTTTTCTACCTTTGTCACTCCAGGAGCTGACCATGCGGCCCGCTCGGCCTCCTCTCGCTCAGCCCAAGCGCGCACGCTCCCATACAGTCTTACGGTACTGCCGTCTATTTCGACGCTGATCCTGCGAGCATCGAGATCGGCGCTGCGGCGCAACGCTTCCTCGATTTTCTGCTTCACGTCCGTCGGTGTGACCTGCGGCTTTACCTGAATGTTATTAATAACCCCGACGACGCCTCGGAGTTTTTTTACTGCCGACTCAGCAAGGGCTTTTTGGTATTGCCAGTCGACCGTTCCTTCCAGCGTCACCCACCCGTTCTTCACCGTTATTTTGATTTTGTCGCTCGGTATGCTGATATGGCTGTCCAACTCGTGAACGGCATCCCTGGCGATCTCCGGGTCGGTTCGCTGGGTCGCCAGTTTCACCTCAATGTCGTTCGCCACGCCTCGCACGCCGTACACGCGCTTGGCAGCCTTTTCGGCTGCGTCCTTCTCGTAATAACTTGGGACGTAACCGGAAAGGGTCACAATTCCGTCTTTTACCGCAACGGCGATATCCCGTGAGGTTATCTTCGGGTCCCATTTCAGTTCGAATATCGCGTCGTCGCGAATAGCGTCGTCGCTTCGTACTGTCGTTTTCGGCAGAGCTGCCATGCATGTTCTCCTTTCAAGATCGTTGACGAGCCATTCCCACCCGGAGTCGGTTCACGGTCGATCAACGCGCGTTGAGGCCAGTCGGCTGTTGTCGTGCCTGGGCCGCCGCCTTGGATTTGTGCCCGTTCCTGGGCCATCCTGTTTTGCTTGGCCATCGACATCACTCCGTGCACTTCACCTGCCGCCGCATTACACTGGATTGCGAAAGGGACCGAGCGGGCGTATCGCACGGATGTCGAACGTTGGAAGCCGGCCCGTCTATACATCGACTGCTCACGGCGCTCGTGGCCGGAATGTATTAAAATCGAGGCGCGGTTCGCACCGATGTACCTGAACCCTTGCAGCAAAAAATCGGCCTGGGGAGACGGCCATGCCTTCCTGAATAATCCAGAATCTATCGTATTCGTGGTGGACGACGATCCATTGTTTCGCCCGTCCGCTGAGCGCCTGCTGCGAATGGCAGGCTACTATGTTCGCTCGTTTGCCACCGCGACCGAGTTTCTGAGCAGCGAGCGCGCGGATCTTCCCGCCTGCCTGGTAACGGATTTGCGCATGCCGGGAATGAGCGGGCTCGACTTGCAGGACGAGTTGGTGCGCCGCGGCGATCAAATACCGGTTATCTTTATTACTGACCAAGGGGACATTCCCACGTCGGTGAGAGCGATGAAGGCCGGGGCTGTTGAATTTCTCAACAAACCTTTCAAGGCTGAAGAATTTCTCCGAGCCGTCGCGAATGCTCTCGAAAAGGACCGCGCCGGGCGTGAGGGGAGAGCATGGATCTTAGAATTACAAAGACGTTACGGAACCTTAACGCCACGGGAGCGCGAAGTGATGCATCACGTCGTGTCCGGTCGGTTGAACAAGCAGATTGCCGCCACGCTGAACACTGCGATAAACACCATTAAGTTTCACCGCGCCAATGTCATGGAAAAGATGCGGGCCGCCTCGCTTGCGGAATTGGTGCGGCTGGCCGCTGAACTCGGATTGTTACAGCGAAGTGTCGAATAACTGGCCTAAGGTCCAGTAGCGGTTTCTGCTGTGTTCGAGTCTAATGCGGAGAGGTCCGCGGCCCTTAATGATGGGGACAATACGTCGTTTGCCGCCTGTACCGTTTTTTGTCCCGCCCGCGGGCGCCTCGTTAGGAGAGGCCGTGGCTTCAATCAACCATCAGTTATTTGCTACTTCCCCGAACGTTCATGTGCGTGATGTCACTCTTTCGGCAAGCGACGACCTTCAGAGCTACCGCCAGAAACTCGCACGCATCGTGCTCGACGAGATGTACCAGTTTGTCGGACTCCTCGATACTGACGGAAATGTGCTGGAGATTAACCGCGCGGCGCTCGAGGGCGCCGGCATCCGCATCGAGGACATTCAGGGACGACCGTTCTGGAATGCCCGATGGTGGGTGGTTTCCAACGAAACTCAGAACCTGCAACGCGCACTCGTTGAGCAGGCCCGCGCCGGACAATTCGTCCGCCGCGATATCGAAATCTATGGACAAGCGGCTGGAGAGGAGACCATTATCATCGACTACTCTCTGGAGCCCGTCAGGAGCCAGGACGGCAAAATTGTGTTCCTTCTGGCCGAAGGGCGAAACATCACGGAGAAGAAGCGCGCCGAGGCTGAGATCGCGCGAAAAAGCGAAGAGTTGCAGCAGTTGCTCAACAAGGTGCGGGAGCTGGATCGAATCAAGAGCGACTTTTTCGCGAATGTTAGTCACGAATTGCGAACACCGCTGGCGTTAATCCTGGGCCCCGCGGACGCAATTCTCTCTGACGGAGATAATCTTACCGATCTGCAGCGCCGCGACATCGGCATCATTCAGCGCAATGCCGCCACGCTGCTGAAGCATGTGAACGATCTGCTCGACGTCGCGAAATTAGAAGCCGGCCGCCACACGGTCGACTACGCGCGCATGGATGTGGCGCGTCAACTTCGTACGGTAGCCGCGCACTTCGATGCCATGGCCCCGCAACGCTCCCTTTCTTATGTTATTTCGGCGCCGGAGACACTACAGGCGGAGGTGGACGCCGATAAGTTCGATCGCATTGTATTGAACCTGCTTTCGAATGCCTTCAAATTTACGCCCGCCGGAGGCCGTATCCGGTGCGCGATAGAAGCCGCAACCCCGGACAGCCTCGTGGTCACCGTTCAAGACAGCGGACCAGGCGTGAAGCCCGAGTTGCGGACTGCCATTTTCGAGCGCTTCCAGCAGGGGCAAAGCGGCGTCACTCGTGAGTTCGGCGGTACAGGTCTGGGTCTCGCCATCGCGAAGGATTTTGTGGAACTGCAGGGAGGATCCATCACGGTCGCCGACAGTCCGGGAGGCGGCGCATTGTTTCAAGTCACAATGCCACGCTATGCACCGGAGGGAGCACATGTACGAGAAGAGGAACCATCGCGTGCCAGTCGCGCCGCTGCGCTGGACTATGATGCGCTGGATTATCAGTATGTCAGCGAGTGGAAAGACGAGGACGACCATAGTGCCGCCGACGGCGCACGTTTAGGGAAGGCACGCGTGCTGGTGGTAGAAGACAACGCCGAAATGCGACGGTTCATCTCTCGAGTGCTCCATGAATATCGCGTCACGCCCGCGGCCAATGGCGAGGAGGCGCTCGCAAAGGCCCTGGAGGACCCGCCTGATGTGGTCGTAACAGATCTCATGATGCCGAGGATGGGCGGGGACCGATTGGTGGCCAGGATGCGCGGTGAATATTCTCTCGCGCACATACCGGTGGTGGTGCTTTCGGCTAAGGCCGATGAGGAACTGCGGATCAAGCTTCTAAACGAATCCGTGCAGGACTATGTGGTCAAGCCGTTCTCGGCCCAGGAATTACGCGCCCGCGTACGCAACCAGGTGACCCTTAAGCGCATGCGCGACGTATTGCAACGGGAACTGGAAAGCCAGAGCACCGACATCGACGAACTGAGCCGGCAGCTTCATGACAGGCGTGTGGCCCTGGAAAGCAGCCTGGAGGCACAAAAGAAGTCGGCGTGGCTGTGGCGCGCGGTGTTTGACAACTCCGCGGTAGGGATCGGGCTGCTCGATCTCAATGGAAAATTTCTAGAGACGAACTCCGGTCTCCAAACCATGACCGGTTACAACCGCGAGCAATTGTCGCGCATCTCGCTGACAGACATGTCGCCGGAGGAGGACCGGGACGCAATGGCGGCACGCATCACCAATTTACGCGAGGGAAGCCGCAGCGATTACCTGACGGAGCAACGATTCCGAACTCGCGATGGAGCATCGCTCTGGGCGACAACCGGAGTTTCCGTGATTCCGGGTTCGGATTCAAGGCCAAGCATGCTGGTGGGCATCGTTTCCGACACAACGGCGCGCAAACGAGCCGAGGAAGAGCAGAAAAAGCTCGCCTCCCTGGTGGAAAGCAGCAGCGATTTCATCGGCATTGCGACTCCGGACGGCCGCGTTCTTTTCGTGAACCCAGCCGGCCGGCGAATCGTTGGCGCGGAAGACGATCGGGATTTCAGCACCGCGACGATCTTCGATTTCGTTGCGGAGTCGGACCGCGACCGTTTCGCGCGCGAGATTCTCCCGCGCATCTGGGATGAGGGTCACTGGGAAGGTGAGACGCCTTTCCGCAATTTCGCGAACAGCGAAGCTATCCCGATGTGGCAACACATCTTCTTCATCAACGACGATGGTGGGAGCAGGATTGCGCTCGCCACGGTGAGCCGCGATCTCTCTGAGCGCAAGCGCGCCGAGGAAAAACTGGCGGCCGCACAGGCGCAGTTGGCGCACATGGCGCGCGTGACCACCATGGGAGAACTGAGCGCGGCGATCGCCCACGAGGTGAATCAGCCGCTCGCCGCGATAGTCACCAATGCCAATGCGTGCATGCGGTGGCTGTCGGCCGATCCGCCAAACACTGAGGAAGGGCGCGATGCCGCTTCACGCATAGCGCGCGAAGGTAAGCGCGCCAGCGATGTGATCGGCAGAATCCGCAAGCTCATGAAAAAAGGTCAGACTGTCATGGAACCAATCGAATTGAACGATGTCGTCCGCCAGGTTTTGGAAATGGTCCGGCCGCAAATCGCACATGACGGCATTTCGCTCGTGACGGAACTCGCAGGACAACTTACAGTTACGGGAGATACTGTTCAAATTCAGCAGGTTCTATTAAACCTGATCGTCAACGCAATCGACGCCACGGCGGAAACACACGATCAGCAACGGCAGATCACAATCCGATCGGAAGCCCGAGCGGAGGCCGGGATGTGCGTGGCCGTATCCGATTCAGGCGCCGGAATCGATCCTGCCGCTCTAGACCGCCTTTTTACGCCGTTTTTTACCACGAAGGCCAACGGCATGGGTATGGGGCTCGCCATCAGCAACTCGATTATCCAGTCGCATGGCGGTCGGCTTTGGGCTACGCCTAACAAACAACGCGGCGCCACGTTCGAACTCTGTCTTCCGGCGCGGACGTCGGTGTGACCATGGATGAAGCGGTTGTTTACATCGTTGATGACGATGAAGGCATTCGCGACGCGCTCTGTCAGCTGTTTCGTGCCGTCGGCCTGACAGCCCAAGCGTTCCAATCAGCGCGCGAGTTCCTGCAGTGCCCGCCGCGAGCCACGCTGGGCTGCCTGGTGCTGGATGTGCGTCTGCCGGGTCTGAGCGGCCTCGATCTGCAACGTGAGTTGTCCGATCGCGGCCTTCAGATCCCCATCATCTTTATCACGGGCCACGGTGATATTCCCATGACGGTGAAAGCGATGAAAGCGGGAGCGGTCGAGTTTCTTTCTAAGCCGTTTCGCGATCAGGATCTGCTCGACGCCGTTCAGGAAGCCATGGACCGCGATCGCTCCCAGCAGCAGCAACGAGCTGAATTGACGGAGATCCGGGAGCGCTTCGAAATGCTCACGCCGCGCGAAAGGGATGTTATGCAGCGCGTGGTTGCGGGTATGCTGAACAAACAGATCGCGGGAGAACTAGGCACCAGCGAGGTGACAGTGAAAATACAACGCGGCCGGGTAATGCGCAAAATGGGAGCCGCTTCGCTGCCCGAGCTGGTCCGTATGGTCGAAAAGCTATCACATTGAATGGAAATCGAGGGCCGATTCGGCGCGCTTATGGCGAGATGGATCGGAATATACCAAAGTATACTGTAATAACCACGCGGACTGTGATAAGCTTCGGCCAATGTGTGACGCCGCGGTCCGCGTTGCGCTCATCGGAGTCGTGGATGACGACAATGCCATCCGCCACGCATTGAGCAGCTTTATTCGCTCAGTGGGGTTGCGTTGCGCCGCATTTGAATCCGCTTCACACTTCTTGGCCTCCGGGGCAGTGGATACCGTCGACTGCTTGTTGCTCGATGTTCGAATGCCGGGCATGAACGGCCTCGAGCTCCAACACGAATTGGGCGGGAGAATTCCAATCATCTTTGTCACCGCCGTTAGCGATGATGTATTGCGGCAGCAGGCGCTCGGCAAGGGAGCGCTTGCTTTTATCTCCAAGCCGTTCGAGGCTGATGAGTTGCTCAACGCGATCATTCTCGCCGTAGATTTACCGGGGACGCTAAAGGCGGTCGATCCGGTTACGGAATCGCGACATTCCCGACCGAGTTAACGACGTTACTTCACTCACTTTATAAGATATGGCATACAAAGGTGTTATATCTTCGTGTCTCCACAAGCTGTAAAGTCGTTGCATGGACAAGCAGAGGCTATTTGAGGAATATGGGAGACAAGACGCTTAACTTAGTGGCCATTGTGGACGATGACCAACCTGTTAGGGAATCCATCAGTAGCCTGCTGCGATCGGCCGGCTACAACACCGCTGATTTTTCGTCCCCGGAGGCGTTCTTAATGTCTGATCGCGTCAATGAGGCACATTGTCTGGTGCTCGATGTTGTGATGCCCGGTTTGAACGGTATCGAGCTTCAGAGGCAACTGCGTGCAAGGAACTGCCTCACCCCTGTCATCTTCGTCACAGCGCGGGCTGAAGACGACCACATACGCGGCGTCGCGCTCGGACAGGGCGCGAAAGCGTTCCTAGGCAAACCGTTCAACGATGACGTTCTACTTGACGCAATCGGTTCAATTTTGGAATGACCGCGGCATTAGTCGCGTACTTCCAGCGTGGTTTTGAAAATTACTTGTTTTAGCAGACAGGAGTCTAGTATGCATTCGATTGATAACTCGAACGGCATCGTAACCCGGAATGCGCCGCTCATCTCCGGCATCTCGTGTACGCCTGGCGAACCCGAAATCATCGGGGAAAGCCTGAAGGTCCGAGAGGTCCTGGCGCAGGTAGAGTTGGTCGCGCCGACAGACTGCACCGTTTTGCTTCAAGGCGAAACCGGCACCGGCAAAGAAGTATTTGCAGAGGTGTTGCACAACCGTAGCCTCCGGCGAAATCGGCCACTTATAAAAATAAATTGCGCCGCTATCCCCAGCGGTCTCCTCGAGAGCGAGTTGTTCGGGCACGAACGCGGCGCTTTCACAGGCGCTTTGGCCCAGCGCCAAGGACGCTTTGAAATGGCCGATCAGGGAACTCTTTTTCTTGACGAAGTAGGAGACATGCCTCTGGACTTGCAGCCCAAATTGCTGCGCGTACTGCAGGAACAGCAGTTCGAACGACTGGGTGGAACCCGATCGCTGCGCACAAACGCGCGGGTGATCGCCGCAACTCATCATAACCTCGAGCAGCTGGCCGAAGAAGGCAAATTTCGAGTGGACCTGATGTACCGCCTCAATGTGTTTCCCGTCAGGATTCCGGCGCTACGTGAGCACCCCGAAGACATCCCGAACCTGGTTCGGCACTTCACAGCCAAGTACGCCGCAAAGTTCAACAAGAGCATTCACACGGTTTCATGTACCGCGATGGACGCTATGATGAATTATCCTTGGCCAGGCAATGTCAGACAGCTTCAAAACTTTATCGAGCGCGGCGTCATATTGTCGCGTGGATCCGTCCTGGAATCTCCGGTTCATGAACTCACGATCGCAAGCCTTGAAGCGCGGCCGGAACCGGTGACCCTCAGAGACGTGGAGCGCGCCCACATCATGCGCATTCTCGAGAAAACCAAAGGCCAACTCGCCGGTGCGGCAGCTTTGCTTGGTATTCCAAGATCTACATTGTTCTATCGCGTGCGGCGACTCGGCATCACCCCGCCTCGACGCGTTAAGCCGGCTCAGCAGGCCGAGAACGCCGAATGCGGAAATGGGCACTCCCCTCACAACTACGGGGCCACGCCCGAAAAATCCAGCATCAGCTGATCGATATAGCACCATCCCCAGTCTTCTCCGGGCTCGAAAGACTTCATGATGGGATGGCGCGTTCTCTGAAAATGCTTCGTGGCATGTTTGTTCTTCGAGGAGTCACAACAGCCCACATGACCGCAAGTAAGACAGAGTCGAAGATGAACCCAATCATCGCCTATGAGCAGGCACTCCTCACACCCCTGTGGCGTCCTGGGCTCGACATTACGAATTTGATTGAGGTGGTCACACCCGTTCATTTGTCCTCCTTTGCGAAAGACGTAATGCACGTGAATAACCACAGTTCCCACGAAACCGTATTGACCACGGACACCGCCGGGAGTCCCCCAACCGGTCCGCAGGTCGGCCTCAGAATTGCACCGCCGCCAACGGAGATAAACCATGGCTGTCACGACCAAGAAATCACCTCGCGCAGAGTCATCTAAAACACCGGACGTCCCACGGACGATGCGCGCCGCCGCCATAGACCGCTTCGGCGGAGCTGAAGTTCTGAGAATTCACGAGTTGCCTGTCCCCCAACTCAATCACGACGAAGTTCTCATAAGACTGCACACCTCGGGAGTCGGTTCATGGGACGCCGAGATGCGCGCCGGTTGGTGGCCGCAAGGCGAGCCGCAGTTTCCCCTCGTCCTAGGAACGGACGGCGCCGGCATAGTGGCCGCCAAGGGCGCGCATGTGCGTCGATTCCGCGACGGCGACACCGTTTATTCCTACGACTTCGCCAATCCGAAAGGAGGCTTTTATGCCCAGTACGTGGTGGTTGCGGCTGAGAAGGTGGCGCCCACGCCTGCCGGCCTGAGCCTTGACAAAGCGGGCGCGATCCCGACGACGGGGCTCACCGCGATTCAGGGTCTCGACAATGCGCTCAAGATAAAGAGAGAAGAAACCCTGATCATCCACGGCGCCTCGGGCGGCGTTGGAACGCTCGCGATTCAATTCGCAAAGCTGCGCGAGGCGCGCGTGCTCGCCGTGGCATCCGGCGCGGATGGAGCTGCGCTCGCGCGCAAGCTCGGTGCCGATCTAGCCATCGATGGACGGACCGGCGATATTACCGCCGCTGCACACAAATTTGCGCCGGGGGGCATTGACGCGGTCCTGGGCCTGAGCGGCGGCGCCCCGCTGGAGCGCTCCATCGCCGCGCTCAAGCCAGGCGGCAGGGTGGCTTATCCCAATGGCGTGGAGCCCGCGCCCGAACGACGGCCCGGAATCCACATGACGGCATACGATGCAGTCGTGGGAGTCCGCGAGTTCGCCCACCTCGGACTCGCGATTGAATCCATGGATCTTCAGGTCCCTATCGCCGCCGGTTTTTCTTTGGGCGATGCGGCGAAAGCTCACGAACGCCTTGCCCAGGGACACGTGTTGGGCAAGATTGTCCTCCGGGATCAATAGATCAATTGAGGAGATTTCCGCCCCGGTTGCGGATGCGGCCGATAATGGTGGCGCCCAACTGCTTTGCCGTTCACCACGCTATAGGGTGGGCAGCTCGCGCGGAGGCGGCCCCAGCGGGAAAGCCTTGTCGATGAGAGCAATCTCGATATCGCTCAACTGGACGTTCGCCGCGCCTGCATTTTCCGCGACGTGGTCAGGATTCGCGGCCTTCGTGATCGCGAACATAAATGGCCAGCGCAATAGGAACCGCAACGCCACCTGGCGCGGAGTAGCGTTGTGCTCGTCGGCAATTCGCTTCAACACCCGGCCGCCCGGCGTATGCGGATCCGGGAAGCGGCCATGCCCGAAGGGGCTGTACGCGACGATCGCCATGTCGTGTCGTTCGCACCACGGAATTACGGCATGCTCGATGGCGCGCTCTTCAAGATGGTAAAGCACCTGATTGCAGACCGGCCGGTTTGGAAAGGCAATCTCGTGAGTCTGCCGCAGATCGCCCACATCGAAGTTGCTGACGCCCCAGGAAAGGATTTTGCCTTCACGCCGCAGCTCCTCGAAAGCCGAAATCGTATCCGTAAGCGGGAAGTGACCGCGCCAATGCAGCAGGTAGCTATCGAGCCGATCGGTGTTCAAACGGGCGAGCGACCCTTCACAAGCTGCGATCGTACCTTTGCGAGATGCGTTTTGAGGCAGAACCTTCGACACCAGAAAAACCTCTTCACGGCGGCCGGCAATTGCCTCCGCAACCCATTCCTCGGCCTCGCCGGAAAGGTACATTTCCGCGGTATCGATGTGGTTCATGCCGAGATCGAGACCGCGCCGCAAAGCCGCGACTGCGGATGCCCGGTCGTCGCTTTCGCCGTACCACGTTCCTTGTCCGATCGCCGCAATAAAGCGTTCAGTGCTGTCGAACTTGCGTATTTCCATTTCACGAGTCCTATCCTACCGACAGAATCAGTTCTCGTTTTTCCATGCAGACGCATTGCCGTTCGCGACGGAGAAGGTTCAAGCGAGAGCTTGCCTGCAAATCTACCCATAGATAATCGACTTCAATGAGTCGACGGCGGAGTGCAACAGCGCGCGCGGCGTGACGTGACTGCCGAATTCATAACCATAGAAAAGCGTTGCTGACGTAACTAAATGCTCACTGGAACAACAACTGCTGTGAGCAGCATAACGACACATTAGAGGCACGAAATGAGAAATACCAACCTATCGAACGTGGCTCAATTCAATCCAGGGGAAAGTACACGAAGAATCGTCGGGCTGAGGATCGAATCAGTGTGGCCCGCCAGAAGGAACGATCTTCAATCGAACGATAAACTGAAGACGGTTCTATCGACGCTTGATTATTTGCTTTCTGACAGAGCCAGCATGGTCATTCTGTCGCATGTCGAAGTGAAAATCGAGCAACCCCATGATTTCGGCCACCGCTTGAGCGAACTGATTGTCCGCCGCGTTCGCATTCCGGAGGAATACCGCGGCCTGGACTTTGCCGATGCTATCGCCGGATTAAAGAGGGGTGAGCCGCCGCCGATGATTGGCAATCTCGCGCTTGAACTTGGCGAGGCCGTTAACGACCTGGAGTTTTCGCGCTTCCTCTCCGGCGTGTGCGATGTATACAGCAACGAGGCGTTCGGACTCGCGCATCAGGTGCGCGCATCCACGTTGGTAAAAGCCATACTGGCCCGCCAATTGGGAACTGGCCTGGTCTTTGACGGCACGCTGCGATCTCTATCGAGCATGCTCGATGCTCCCGAGCCGCTCGTCCTCGGTGAACCGACACAAGCGGTGGCGGACCGGGCGCGATGTCCCGTGTTGCTGGTCCGCTTTCGCAAGGAAGAAAGCGGCGAAGAAGGGCGGGCGCGCGATGCGGCGCCAACGAAAGTGTACAAATGATTCCAACGAACGGGAGATCAGCGTGCCGCGGGACGCCACTGGAACGAGTGAAAGAAATGACCTCATTGAGAGGTGATCCAACAACGCCCGCCGCCCCCGGCGATGCCGCCCCCGTCATGATCTGGAGCGCCGGCGCAGGCAGGCGCTGCACTTACTTCAACAGGCAATGGCTCGATTATCGCGGCCGAATGCTCGAGGAGGAAATCGGCAGCGGGTGGACGGAGGGGATTCACCCCGATGATCTGCGACGCTGTCTGGAGGCATACGATGCGAATTTCCAGCAACGCCAGTTATTTCAGGTGGATTACCGCTTGCGGCGGCATGACGGCGCGTACCGCTGGGTGCTGGAGTACGGAGCGCCCTGGTTTACGGCCCAGGGACGATTCATAGGATATGTTGGGTCGTGCGTAGATATCCAGAACCGGAAAATCGCGGAACAGGCGCTGGAGGCCTCTGTCACTGAGCTGCGGCGGCACAAAGAAGAACTCATGGAATTCGCCTACGGGGCGAGTCATGACCTGCAAGAGCCTCTCCGGACGGTAGCGAGTTACACGCAATTGCTCGCACAGCGATACGATCACGAAAGCGATCAGGAGACGCTGGAATTCCTCGGATTTATCCTCAGCGGCGTAAAGCGCATGCAGGCGCTCATCAAAGAACTGCTGAATTACTCATCGCTACTCGAAGGCTCGGGTACGCGGATTACCGATTTGGACTGCAACGCGATTTTCGAAGAAGCGATGTTCGCATGCCACGCGGCGGCGCAGGAAACCGGGGCGGCCATTACGCATGATTCCCTGCCAATGGTTCGCGCCGACCGGGCTCAACTCGTCCAAGTGCTGCAAAACCTGCTCAGCAATGCCATCAAGTATCGTAAGCCGCGGGAGCTCCCTCGAATTCACGTCTCGGCTGCAAACGAAGGGGAAGAGTGGGTTTTTCAGGTGGCGGACAACGGCATCGGATTCGAAACTCAATACGCGGAAAGAATCTTCGGCCTCTTCAAACGCTTGCATGGCGATGAATACGGCGGCTCCGGCTTAGGCCTCGGAATCTGTAAGAAGATTATCGAGCGGTATGGCGGCCGCATTTGGGCGAATTCTCAGCCGGGCCGCGGCTCGCAATTCTATTTCAGCCTGCCCAAAGTCTGACGGCGTCGGCGATCGCGAAGTCACCGCGATTGGCGCTTTACTCTCTCTGAAGACGAGGTGCTCCCGCCGGGTAGATAGTCGCGCCGCTTCAGGTACCAAAGCAGAAACCCTGTTACCGCAATCGACAAGGCCACGAGCGCCCCGAGTGCCCAGGGCGATTTGGTCCAGGAAGGTTAGGCGATGTTCAAGCCGAAAAAGCTCGTAATTACTAGCGTTGGAACGGCGATAGTTCCTAGAAGCGTGAGTGATCGGGTCGCCTTGGTGGTTCGGTTCGCCACTCCTGAAACATACAGATCGACGGGTGCGCGAACGGCTGGTAAGTAATACGGCTGGCAGCGGACTCGGCCCCTGGTATCTCGCCAAGGCCCTTTCTGTGGGGCTTTCCAACGCCCACTTCAAATCGCTCGGTCTCCCTTCGCTGGTCGACGAGTAACGGCGTAACTTCTCGAACCGCCATATACGGACCGTACGTACGGTGGTGTGGCAGGGGTCGGGGGGTGACCGCCGCCCCTATGCCGACTGTTTATGACGCCTCTCGGATGGGCCTGGGGCCATCGCTCCATCTGCACCATATCAGATCGCGAAGGCCATCCGTGACGTTTGCGTTTCCCGGGGGGGCATGTTCGGCCAGCTGACGCCCTCGCAACTGCGCGCTGCTCAAAGAGTTCATAAGCCCGTGCCTCAATCTCCGGTCTCAGATCCGGCGGAGTCGATCGTACTGCTGGCGCCAGGACTCTACAGCCGGAAGCTCGAGGGGGACCGCATGGTGAGTGCTGGTGGCGTGCAGCCTGCTGGCCTATTGGGAGGTCACCGAGCGGGAACAGGACAGCTTCAACTCGATAGATTGCAACACCGTTCTTGCCAAGGCGATATTCAACCTCCAGGCGGCCATTGCGCAAAGCGGCGCTGTCCTAACTTCCGATCCATTGCCAACTCTCGTAGCCGAAGAGGTTGTGCTGCTGCAAGTTTTCCAGAACCTCATTTCCAATTCGATCAAGTACAGAGGCGCGGAAACACCAAGAATTCATGTCTCGGCGGAAAGAAGCGCGGGAGTATGGCTGTTTGCCGTGCGGGACAATGGAATCGGCATCGATCCGGAAGACACCGAACGGGTGTTCGGAATGTTCAAACGTCTGCATGGAACTGAGATTCCCGGTACTGGCATCGGCCTTGCTCTTTGCAAGAAAATCATCGAGCGCCAGTGCGGAGGGATCTGGGTGGAATCGGAGAAAGGGCGGGGAGCTACGTTCAAGTTCACAATTCCCGGACGCCAGATGGACTCCGGCCCGCGACACGCAAACTGAAAATGGGCAGGACTGACTTAGACCGCATGAAAGACGAAATCGAGAGCTTGCGCAACGCGCTCGAACTGGAAAGACAGCGATACCTTGATGCTCAGAGACAGTTAGATAGAGCTAATGATGAATTCGAGGTGTTTGTCTCGATGGCGGCCCACAACCTGCGCGAGTCTCTCCGGGACGTGGCCTCGTACAGTCAACTGATGGCCGAGACCTATGACGGCCGGCTCGATTCCGACGCGGGCGTATTCCTCGGACGCATCCAGGAAGGGGCCGCTAGCGCGCAGTTATTGCTCACCGATGTTGTGGACTATTGGGCAACCGATAGGGTCGACGGCCGGTCCTCTCGGACGGACATGGAAGCGGTGTTTCACCATGCGCTGCTCTCGACCGAAAAGCAGATCGCGGAACGCAGCGCAATTCTTTCCCATGACCCTCTGCCATGTGTGACCGGCGAATTCGGTATTCTGACGAAGGTCCTGCAGCATCTGATTAGAAACGCCATCGAATACAACGAGACAACCTCTCCTCGCGTTCACGTGTCGTCGAGACGGCAGGAGAACGAGTGGATCTTCTCGGTCCAAGACAATGGTCCTGGCATAGATCCCGTATTCCAAGGCCGTTTGAACGAAGCCGCCCGCGCGGCGGACGCTACGCGTGGGCGCAGGTTGAGCATACCGTCTCAGTTGGCGTAGTGTGTGGGTCACAAGGAGGTCCCTGTGACCCAACTTCGCAAAATGATGCTGGAAGAGCTCCAGCGTCGTAATTACTCCCAGACTACCGTGAAGGGCTACCTGAAGATTGTGGAGGCCTTCGCCAACTACTTTCATCGTTCTCCCGATCAGCTCGGACCGGAACAGATTCGCGCTTATCAGGTATACCTGTTCACTGGGAGGAAGCTGAACGCGCGCACCGTCGGACACCATACCGCAGCGTTGAGGTTCTTCTTCTGCAAAACGCTAAAGCGAGCCTACCCGATCGAGGAAGTGCCATACCCGAAGGCTCCGCGCCGTTTACCGAAAGTTCTCACCCGGGAGGAAGCAATCCAACTGATCGACTCAGCCAGCAACCTGTTTCATCGTGCCTTGCTGCTGACCGCCTACTCGACTGGCATGCGTAGAGCCGAGGTCTGCAATCTGAAGGTCGAGGATATTGACAGCAATCGCATGGTCATTCACGTCCGGGAGGGCAAGGGACGTCGCGACCGCGATGTCCCGCTGAGCCCGCAACTGCTCGAGACATTGCGCGAGTACTGGCGGTGGATGAAGCCGAAGACCTACCTATTTCCCGGCACCGTGAATGGCTCGCGGGCGGATAAGCCGATCACCGCCAAGATGCTCTGGGAGGCCTGCCAGGAAGCGGCGCGGCGAGCGGGCATTGCCAAACCGGTGGCCCCCCATCTGCTCCGGCACAGTTTCGCTACTCATCTGGTGGAGAGTGGTGCGGACCTGCCAACGGTGCAGGCATTGCTCGGCCATGCCGACCTCAAACCCACCTCCATCTATCTTCACCTTTCCGAACGCCATCTCAAGGCCGCCGGCACGCCAATCGACAATGTGAAACTGTCGAGCCTCGATCAGGTGAAGCGATCGCGCAGGCTGCACAAAAAATGACCAAGCCACCTTTCGAGGTGGCCGATATCATTCGAGCGTATGGCAGCAGCTTCATCGAGAAGAACCGGTCCTGGCTGACCTGGCTCCATCTCCGTGTACTGTTTGCCATCGAGCATTGCCGTACCGCAGCCCTCGGCGGCCATCTGGACCGCTGTCGCCAGTGCGGCTATGAAGCTACCTCTTTCAACTCCTGCCGCTCGCGGCACTGCCCAAAGTGCCAGACCAATGCGCGTCACAAATGGCTCGCGGCACGCAGTCAGGAACTGCTGCCAGTCAAGTACGTGCACGTGGTCTTCACCATCCCGCACGAACTGTCGTGGCTGACGATGCAAAACAAGAAGGTCATCTACGACCTCCTGTTCCGCGCCAGCGCCGCTACGCTACTGGAGATCGCTGCCGATCCGAAGCATCTCGGCGCAAAGATCGGTTTCCTGAGTGTGCTCCACACATGGGGACAGAATCTTCAGCATCACCCGCACATTCACTGCGTGATCCCGTCCGGTGGTCTCTCGCCAGATCACCAACATTGGGTTCACCCCCGCTATTCCTTCTTCCTGCCGGTGAAGGTTCTGAGCAAGGTCTTTCGCGGCAAGTTCGTCGCCGGTCTCAAGACCGCTTTCCGTCAAGGAAAATTGCGCTTCTCCGGAAACATGCAAGGTCTCGGCGAACCGAAAGCCTTTCATGCTTTTCTGCGGCCTCTGTTTCGTCAGGATTGGGTCGTCTATTCCAAGAGGCCCTTCGGAGGACCCCAACATGTCCTTCATTACCTAGCCCGCTACACGCATCGCGTTGCTATCTCCAACCACCGCATCGTCAACGTTGCCGAGGGCGAGGTCACCTTCCGCTGGAAGGATTATGCCCACAAAGGCAGGCAACGGCTGATGACGGTAACCGCCGAGGAGTTTCTGCGGCGGTTTCTGCTCCATGTCTTGCCTCGTGGTTTTGTGCGTATTCGCTTCTGTGGCTTTCTCGCCAATCGCCGCCGCGGCGAACTCCTACCCCTTTGCCGGCAGTTGCTGAAGGTTGGCCCGCTCCCGCATTCGGCAGCAGCTTGCGAATCCGCATCCGGTTACAGTTGGTTGTGTCCACACTGCGGTGGCACGATGAGCTTGATCGAGAAACTTACCGCCCAACAGATCCGCTGGAGATCTGTCGGGCGGGAGAGTTTCTCTGACACTTCGTAACTGCCATCCATCGCCAAAACACTCGCTTGCTTTGGCACGCGCGCTTGAGGTGTACGCCAGAGTCCGGAATCGCACAAAATCGCCGCGGAATCCTTGGGCGCGACAACTTTCGCCGACATCTGAACCGCCATTTGAGTTCCGCTCACTCGTACTCGGAGCCCCGGCCATCACTCCAAGCGTTACGACCGTGGTATCCGGATCGATTCAATGCCCATAGCCATGCCGCGTCCGCCGCAAACGCGCGCGGCTTCCTTCAAACGTCTCTATCCGAAGTGACCCAGCGGTCGAAATCCTGCCGTTCTCCCACACTCGTGCGCCGGGTCACTCCAGATAGAGTCATAGCGTTTGTTTGGTCCGTTTAGACGTCTGCACGGGAAAGAACACCCCGGGAACGGACTTGGACTCGCCTTCTGCAAAAAGGTCATCGAGTTCCATGGCGGCGGAGTGTGGATGGAATCGACACCCGGGGAAGGATCGACATTCTATTTCACTCTGACTCCAGCCGGTTAAAGAATCTGTCCTTCCCGTCTCGACGCAACGCGCGCTCCAAACGGCAACTCTTGCTTCATCGACCCCAGGACTTGCACTGTCTTGCCGTAAATGTCAGTACAAACTCTTTTAAAAAATCTCGCACACCCCCAACCCCTTCTGCGCCAACCGCTTACCTCCCTCCTGACGATTTGCAATCCCAAGCTCATATCGCCTCCACCGAGTATCCTCGTTGAAAACAGTCATGCAGGATGCGGCCGCAAAAATGAACGACCGGCAATCCGCTTACGACCACCACTCAATTGGTCGTAGGCGCGAACCACTTCGATAAAATAACCGCCTCGGAAACAACAACATACCCTGTGTGCACCTGAGAAGCGATCTCGCGCGCCGCAGCGCGGAAACGACAGAGGCATTGGACTACCGGTTGCAGACAGAAGCGTGGGCGCGCTTAGCGCGAGTCCACGCGTTCAGAAGAAAGGAAGATCCGGAATGTTGATACTGCTGATCATCGTATTGTTGGTTCTTTTCGGCGGCGGGTACTACGGTTATGGCCGCTGGGGTTACCGAGGAGGTGCTGGCGTAGGGCTGGGTACCGTGTTGTTGATTCTCCTCGTCGCCTACCTGCTGGGAATTTTCCACTAAAGTATGCTCGACCCACGGAATGCCATGAGCCGAAACGCTTTCAAACTGGGCCGCGAAATGGTGTGGAGCAACACGGCAGGGCTGTACATGCGCTCTTTTGAAGCGGCGCGACAGCAGGGGCAGAAGCAAACCGCAAAAACCATTGCTGCGAGCGCTTTCGGCAGGGCATGCATCGCAGGAGTTGAGTATGGATCGTCTTCGCCGGAATAAACCGTTAAGAGGTTGAGAAAGAACCGACCCTCTAACAAAACCTGCACTTTCAATTGCAGAAGTTGCATTGTAGTCGGGCCGCTAAACCGTCAACCTGGCCTGGTAAAGCTACGGTGTTTCACTTCTGCGGGGCCGTAAAGCCAACGGCCGACTCTCGCTATGGACCGGCACGGAGAAGTTGGGTGTATGAACTGCTCCCAGGACCGTGTCCGCCTCTGCCGAACGGCGGGCCACGATTACATTTGGAAAAAGGCCGCCGAAGACAACGAACAACATCCCAACCGCTAAGACCCAACGCTCGCGCGGCAAGGCATCCACCACCGCGGTGAACCCGGTTCGACGCTTGCCCAGAAACAGGCGCGTGAACAGGCGGAAGACGCTCACCGCGTTCATCGCAGTGGCGATGGGTAGCAGCAGTCCGGTAAGCGGGTGTGACTCCAGTGTTCCGTGTATCAGCAGATCTTGAGAACAGAAGCTCAGCGTACCCGGAAGACCCACCAGCGCCAGTCCGAAGACTGCGAACGATACGGCCAGACGCGGCGCGTGTTCCGCCAGACCGAGATGCTTGCTGGCAGTCAGGTTCTCCCCAAAACGGACCTCCAACAGCCGCAAAATCCCGAAGAGACCCATAGTCGAGACCGTCACGACGACCCAATGGACGAGCGCGCCTGTGATCCCCTCGGCAGTCTGGCTCTCCAGACCGGCCAAGATGGAGGCCGACTGGCTCAGCGCCAGAAACGCCAGCAGGCGGCGCGGCGAATTCTCGGTAAGCGCCCGGATGGCAATATAGAGAGCGGTGGCAATGGCGAGATAGGAAAGGATCGGAAATAGTTTGACGGTTGTGGTGGCAAACAGCGGCACAATCAGCTTGGCGACTAACAAGGCGCCGAAATGGCCATTGAACAGGAGAGCGGTTGGGATGGCCGGTCCACTCTCAGCCGCGTCGGCCACCCAGGCATGCGCGGGTAGGATTCCCTTACGGAAGACCACGGCGGCCACCAGAAGTCCGAGGGCAGCGTTCCCGCCAGGGCTTCGGCCCTTCAGACTTTCGATCGAAATTGCGTTGCTGCTGGCCGCGATCAGGACAATAGCCAGCCCCAGGGCGACTGCCGAGAGCAGCAGGCCTGCCCGCGGCCGCCATGTGTGCGCTTGGCACCACCGTGGCAGAAAGAAGGGGATGGCGGAGAGAATCCAGGCAGCGAGCAGGATCAGAAGGTTGTCGGCGGAGTAAGCCAGCAGCGTCGCGCCCAGGATGAAGAGGATTCCGCTGACGGTAGCCGGGCCGCAGTCGCGGCGCGGAAGCAGCAGGGTTGCTCCCAGAGCGAGGCAGGAAAACAACAGCATCAAGGCCTGGTAGAGTGACTCCCCAGTCGGGGCGGTCTCCAGCAACAAAGCGCATGCAACCACTGAGACCAGCGCCGACAGGAAACTGAGGACGCGCGTTCCCCGGTGGTAGGTCGCCACCAGGAGAGCCGCAAGCCAGGGAACCGCGATCGCGACACCCACTAGAAACCGCGCCTCGGGAATCCATGCAGGGTGGGGCATCTAATCACCACCCTGCCCGACGGGACCATGCAGGGGAATCGCCATCTCGCCACGGTGGCTGGCCGGCCGAGGCGATCCGAGTCGATCCAGGCTGGCAAGACGCCTGGAGACTTCCAGCAGCGGGTGAACCACCCAGCGGTCGAGGATCGTGTCGAGATGTCCTCGGTCGAAGGCCCAACGGTAGAGCCACAAATGCACGCGTTCCGGAAGCAGATCCTCGAGTTGCCATCTGGCGGGTGTGACCTCGTCGCCGATAGCGGAGTGCATCTGGTGATCGTCGTGCAGCATGGAAGGCGCGCGCAGAAACTGCATGGTACGAACCATGGCGTGTCCCAGGATGTGGGCGACGGCCACGTTGGTCCATCCGATTCCTATTTCCACAAACATCACGCCCACCTGCGTCAGGGAGGCGTAAGCAAGTGACGTTTTGGCGTCCGCACTGGCCCGGCCGACGATCGTGCCGTGGATCGCAGTGGTTGCGCCAACCAGAATCACCAGGGCCGAAGCCAGCACGGATTGAGCCAGCATCGGTTGAACCCGCAGCAGAAGGTAAGCGCCGGCGTGGATCGAGATGGCGCCATAGAAGATGGCGCTCGATGGCGTGGGGCCCTCCATGGCGCGCGGAAGCCATCCGGAGAAGGGAACCTGCGCGGCTTTTCCGGACGCCGCCAGCAGCAGAAGAAGGCAGACGATTACGGCGTGCCCACCCCTCAGCATCGGAACGCCGCTGCCGAACAACGATGTTCCCGCCCAGCGGTGCATCGCGAAAATACCCACGAGCAATCCAATGTCGCAGGCGCGATATACGGCGAAGACGCGGAGGCCGTTCTCCACCGGGGCCGGGCGAAGCTGAAAAAATCCGATCAACAATACCGAAGTGATGCCCACGATCTCCCATCCGCCCGCGAGAAGGTCGAACGACCCGGCAGCGAATGCGAGTAACGATCCGAAAGCGAACAGGTGGAGTAGAACAAAGAATCGGAAAAAGCCGCGCTCGCGATGGAGGTAGGTGGCCGAGAACTGGCCGATGAGTCCGGAAAGCAAAACTGTCATGGCCAGGAATGGCAAGGAAAGGCGATCTACCATCAGCACCAGCGGAAAGCGGTAATCATGCACCGCAAACCAGTTGCCGAAGGTTACCACCACGCTCGGCTCTCCACCGAAGGCGAGTTTCCAAAACAGCCCGCCGACCCCGAGTGCGCATGCGGAAAAAGTCCCACCCGTGATCCTGGATGCAACCCGCTCGCCAGGCGTCCAGCCAAGCAGCCACAATAACGCGAATACACCGAAAACCACACCCGGCGCCAACACCACGAAAACCAAAATGGCTTGCGGAAGGCTCACTCGATCGGCCCTCGCGCGGTGGTTTGAGACCAAGTTTGAATCCAGGCCATGGGGAGATGCTGGATTTTGCCTGCGTACCATTCGGCGGAGGAGAGCGCCACAGGCAGACGCTCCAAACGCTCCTCGAACTCTTCAAATCCGCCGTCTCGCCGGACGTGCACACGTCCCGATGCGGGATCAATCGTCGCGACGCGAATCCAGCGATTCTCTACCAGTTCCTTCAAGGATGGGCTCGCATCAATCACCTTGCTCAGGCGGTCAGGCGTCGTCTCGATCACGAAGAGAATGCGGACGGGCTCGTGGATTTCAACCATCTGCCAGGGCAATCCGGTGCGAAGATCGCTGGCGTGGCCATCCATCACACCCAGCAGCGAGGTGATGTTGTGCGGGAGTTTGGTGCCGCAGCCGTAGCGGTCATTGTCCACGAAAGAGAAGTAGTATTCGAGACTGATCCCCGCGCACACCGGGACCACAGCGGCCATGAGCGTCGAGAGATTTTCATCGGCGGGTCCCGATTGGCGTCATAGGAAACCAGAAATGCCCGCCGGTCGAGGAAGAGTCCACGTGTCAGGCTGCGGCGCCCGACTACGCAGACGGCATTCGTGCAATGCCCGTACTCGGGCCTGGGCTCCGCGAGGTGCTCGCTCCGTGCTTCCACATGCCGAAGTGCATCGTGCGGACTCTTGTATGACACACTGGATTCGAATCGCCGCGCGCGTTCCTGAGCATTCCGCGCCCTGGCTCGATCCAGGCACTCGCGAATGTGCTCCAAATCCGCCTGGTGAGTGGGTGGCAGAGAGTCGAGGTCAAACAATTCCACTTCATCGCTGCAGGTGTCGTGGTAGCCGCCGATGAACCAGGTATCGTCCGGAATGGCGATCCCGCGCTCACGCAGTCGGCCGCGAACTTCCGCCCGGTTGGCCATCGCGGCAAACAGTCGGGCGTTGGGGCCACCGCGCCGTCCCCCGCAGGCTCCGCAATCATGCGCCGATTCCTGTGGATTGTTCAGGCTTGTCGATCCATGTCCCAGGATGACGACGGCGCGGGCGAAGCCGCTTACCAGGCCCGCCGGGCGCAGTACGCTTGCCACTCGTTCGGTCTTCTCTTCGGCGGCGAAACCGGTCAACAGCCCTGTTACGGCGCCATGGGATTGCGTAGTGTTCCGCATCAACGTGAGTTCGGTGCGCGGCTCCGGCAAGAACGCCTTGTTCAGCCAATCCCGCAGCAGGGCATACCGCCTGGGGGCGAGCAGGTGGCCCACCAGGGGCACCGCGGAAAGCAATCCGAGCACGGAAGTCGACAGCCATCCCCGCAACAGGCTTTTGGAGGAGACGAGCGAGTTCCGCATGAGCAGCCCCAGCATTCGCCTGCGCCAGCGGCGGCTCTCCAGCATCGCGCTGTCCTCGGCCTTGGGCTGTTCCAGGACGATGTGGTCGGGTTTCACCACTACTGGACAAAACGCGGCGCTGTGCGCATCGTCGATTCCCTTATAGTCCACTGCAACGCCGAAGTACCCGGCCGAACTGAAGGTCTCCACCAGCGGGTCAACTTCCTCGAGGGCGCGCCGCATGGATTCCTCTCGCTCATCAATGCAGAAGAACACCTGCGCGGGAGGTCTGCCGTGTTGGTCGCATGCGCCATCGGTCAAGCCGCGGTACTTGCCATGGCTCGCCAGTCCTCGCAGGATCTCGCGTTCGTGCCAGCGCTCATAGGCCAAGTGGAGGACGCGGCGGCGTTCCAATCCGTTGAATGCCTTTACTTCGCTCACGAAGGCCGTCCATTCAGAATCCGAGAGCCGGGTCACTTCGTTAGCGGAGAGCCTGACCACGCGTGCCGCATCATAAACGCGCGCCGCACGGCTCAGTCGCCGTCTCTCCTGGGTCTTGAGCGGGTTCTCCTCGGGCGCAGCCTCGGCACCTCCCGTTCGTGACGCCACTCGTGACATGGTCAGACGCACCGCCAGGAAGTCCATCAACGAACAGGGCAGAGTTCGATGGGGAGCCAGGCTGGGATCTTCCTGCAGGCGGCGCATCAGGCCTGCCCAGCCAGGCAATGCCAGCAACTCGGACTGAAGAACATCCGGCCAGACCGCTTCGCGGTAATACTGCTTGTCCAGGTAATCCAACACGGCATCGGTGGCTGAAAAGTTATGGTGCGCCTGGCGCTGGAATTCATCATCCAATCCGGCCAGATATCTGGGAAACACGCCGCCACGCCGACCCAGTAACATCCGAACGCTTTCATAAAAGCCCCGCTCCCGCTGTGGCATGGGCCAGTACGCGGTGCCTTGATCCAGGAACACGGCGCAAAGCCGGATCAGCCACGGGTTGATGATCTCGTCCACGGGCCGCGGTTGCGCAGGTTCTTCTTCGTGCCCGACGACGCGGGCGAAACAAGCGTCAAAGAGCGCGCACAGGGCAGCCTTACGGAAATCCCTGGCCAGATCGCCTTGCTCGGTACGCCAGAGGATCGTCGCGGCGTCAAACTCGCGTACGCCGGGAGTGATCATTGCGCGTCGTAGCGAACCCCGGCTAAGGCGCGGGAACACTAAGGCGTCCGGTTCGCTATCGAGCACCGCGTCGATATCCACCAGCTGGATGCGTCCGCGAGCCAGTTCGGTTCGATAAGCGGCCTCGCTCATGTAGGGCTCGGCGCCGAACACTTGCGAAGCCTGGATCACCGCCTGCTCGAAACGGAGGTGCTGAAACGCGTGCAGCGTGTTGTGATGAACAAAGACGCTGATCGGTCCCTGCCTGGGAAGCAGGCGCGCTGCGTCGTCAATTGCGCGGCGCAGACTATCCGGACGGCTCTGGTCCGTCATCGATGTGCCTTGGCGCGAGCCTTCGGCTCCTCCCTGGCCGCTTGCTTCAGCATGTTCACAGTGGTGCTGAGCTGCGAGTAAAAATAGCGGCGCAGAATTTCGAGGACCTCGATCAGCGCACGATCGCGGATCGAATAATAGACCTGATTGCCCACTTTGCGGTTGACAACGATCTGTTTTGCGCGAAGGACTGCCAGGTGCTGGGAGGCGTTGGCCTGCTCGATACCGAGCTTTTCAATCAGCTTTCCGGCCGATAGCTCGCCATCGCGCAGAAGCTCAACGATCGCAATCCGCGTCGGATGTGCGAGTCCCTGAAAAATTTCACTCTTGAACTGCCGGAGCGCATCGTCCATCTTGTTATAGTATATTCGAATAATCGCATATATGCAAAGGGACGGTGTTTGAAACAGGCTCTTCTTCGGTGGAGTGAATCACCTGCCTAATGCAGGACGTTCGCGTCGCGCGTCAGCCCGATGGTCCTTTGATTGGTTTTGTGGTTGGGATCTAAAAATCGCCTTCGAGAAGTTCAACGAAAGTTCCGTCCGGATCTTTGAAACAAACTATCGTAACTTCAGTGCCGGGCAGTTTCTTCGGCTCGGAAATAAATTTGATTCCTTTAGCCTTGAGGTTCTCATACACCTGCCAGATGCCGTGAGTCTTCAGGCACACTCGCGCAACGCCCGTATTATTCAGCGCAGGGTATGGCTGCCCTTGAGGTGGAGGATCCACGAATTCAAGGAGATCGATACGCATCGCATCCTCTTTGTCGCCGATCCGCAGGTGAACGCCTTTCAAATCCGCCACGGGCAGGCCGAAAGCGTCAGCCATTTCCTGGCTCTTCATGCCATTGCGAAAATCGAGAATCACCTTAAAGCCGAGAAGCTCATAAAATGGAAGCGTTCGGCTGAGATCCGTACAGTTGATATTGAAATGAAAAACGCGCTCGATGCTAGGCTCCAAATCGCTCCTCCATCCTGTCAGTCCAGAACACACCCGTGGGATCCATCTCGCGGCGCAAGGCATCGAACTTCTGCCAGTTAGGATAGGCGCGCTTCAGATCTTCGGGATCGAGATAAATGAGCTTACCCAAATGCGGCCGGCCGCCGTGGCGCAGCATCAACCGTTCCACACGGGTCACCATATCGCGGACGTGCAGAGGCGTACCCTTTGTCACATTGTGATAGATCCCGCACTGGATACAATCCTCGTCGGCGGCGCTCAACCATGCTGTTTCAGGTTTGACTTTCTTCAGCCAGACCGGCGCCGGGAGATACAAGCCGTTCGCAACCTCCTTTTCCAGATCGGACATGGCGGCTTCGAAACGACGAACGGGAACAGCCCACTCGGCCCCGGCGATCAGACCGAGAGCCTTAAACGACATCAAGACCTCGTGTACGGGTCCTACGATTTCGCCTTCAGGAAAGAAGACCTCCATGGCGTACCTGCTTCGTGCCGGGAATGTCCAGGGGTGAAGGTTAGCAATTTCGTTAATGGTGCCGATGTACTTCGCGATGAAGTCGATAGTGCCGGTTTCCGGGAGAGTGAAGCGGGGCGCGGGTTTCTCGCCTGAATTCGGGATGATATCCACGCGATCCATGACGGATGAGTCGGTATGGACAAACCAGAGCAAGTAAGACATCTCGCCTTCCGTCAGAAAGCGTTTCCAATCCTTTGTCGGAATGCGAGTGCGAGTGAGCTTCACATAGTAAGTGTCGACCACCCGTAGAGTGACGGTCGCAAGAATCCCAAGCATCCCCAGCGACAGACGCACGGCATCCAGACGCTCGTCGTCCTGGCCGATTTCTACGACGTCGCCGTTTGCGGTCACGAGGCGGCAGCCGATCATGCTCGATGAAATACTCGGCGGTCCGCTGCCATGACTTCCGGTGCTCAGCGCCCCGGCCAGTGTCACCCAACCCGGCGCTGGGGCGGTGTCAAGCGCCAGTCCCTCAGCAAAAAGCGCCTGGTGCAAATCATCTAGCGTAATTCCGGCTCCGCAGGTTACGGTATGCGCGACCGGGTCGATGTCAATAATCTCGTTGATGTGATTCGTAGTCAACATCACATCCGGCGAATACCACAACGAGTTCCAGGAGGTCCGCAACGCGACCGCGCGCAATTTCTTTTGCTGGGACTGGCAGTAGCGCACGACGGCGCTGATATCCGATTCGTTGCGGGGAGCGAATATTTCGCCCTCCCCGCCGAAGTCGGTGAAACCCGCCCAATCGGCTAAGCGAATTTCCTCCTTGGGAACTTCTTCGGTGAGCTTAGGACCTGTCATTATTTAATGCGCTCCCGCATCCAGTCTCGCGGCACATTTATGGCGCAGCAATATACCAGCGGCTAGGAAGCGGATGCGGTCTCCTGTTTGGATCTTGCTTCAATCTCCTGAATAAAGGTCTCCATAAACTTGTCCGTTATTCCAGGATGTTTGCCGGAGATCAAGTTGCCGTCGACAACGAGATCCGCGGTGGCGTCGCCGTCAAAGACGACTTCCGCTCCGGCGTTCTCCACGTCGCAGACGATGTTGTGGGCGCAAGTGACTTTTTTCCCGCGTAACAGATCCGAATCCGCGCAGAACAGCCACAGGCTATGACAGATGGTCCCCAGTTTCACGTCGGGGTTGGCGACGGCCTTCCGCAGAAACACGACGGCTGGAGCCTGGTTCTTCTGTCCTTTTTTCGGATTCGCCTGGTATCGCAGCCGATCGGTGGCGTACGCTCCGATCGCGATTATGCCCTTGTAGTCACTGGGATCGACATTGTCGACCTCGGTCTTTACCGTGACGTGCTCCTCAATGACGCCGTTGTCGGGATTGCCGCCAAACTCCAGCTGCGGGTTGCCCCACAGGTGTGAAATGTATTCCACCTCGTAGCCATGGGCTGGGAAGAATTCGTTGAACTTTCGATATTCAGTTTGATCGAAATGGTCCTCAATGAGGACGCCGATCTTACCTTTACTCGGTGCGGTTGCCATACTGCTGTTCCTTTCTCGATAACTCTACACGTGCGTGGGCGCACGGCCAAAAATAGGGATTGAGCCCGCCGCGATTTGCCAACTAGGCGTTTGCGGCCTTGGTAATCAAAGCGACCAGATCGGCTGGCGCGAAAACGTCGCGGTAGAAGGTCAATTGCTCACTCTTGAAATAACAGGCCCCGCGATGGCCGCGGCGCGCCCAACAGACCATGCCTTTCGCGATCGTCTCGTTCGTTTCCAAGTCCATGCAAGCCCATTCGAAGTGGACGAATTCGCTGTGAAACATTACGATCGGCCAAGTCATGCTCACACCGGGCTGGGCGATCAACGCCCACCAGTGTTGCTCGCGCGGCATTTGCTCCTTAATTCCGTAATATGGACCATCCTGGCAAAAATAAACCAGATCGTCACGGTATTCGGCGGTGAGAAGATCGCCGCGGCCCTGCCGTAAGGCCTCGCAGTGCGTTGGCCACCACGCTTTGTTCTCGGCTTCAATCTGCTCCGCGGTATAGTCCGGGCCGATCGCGGGCAGAGTCTTCTCCTTCATCGCGATATATTTTTCAGCATCAGCGATGAGTTTCTTTGCCAGATCCGGAGCGACTCTCTGGGGCTTCGAATAGTCGGCTGAAAGGTCCTTGTAATAATTTACTCGTTTGCGCATATGTGAGTTTTCACCAGGTTGCCGCTGCGGGAGATCCTAGGCCGGGCGCGAGCGTCAGGCCCCGCCGCCCGAAGCCGCCGTCTGCTTTGCTTTAATTTCGTTGAGCCTTCCGAAGGCGCCGGCCGTTTTGTTAAATCCGGCGTAGGCGGACATGAAAAGAAGAAGTTCTTCGATTTCGGCGTAGGTTGCGCCTTGCTTGAGAGCCATGTTCACGTGGGCTTCAAAGGGGGTCCCAGGTCCGGACTCGTTCGCATTCGCGACGTCCACCGCAATCGTGATGTACGCCTTGGTACGCTGGTCGATAAGAGGCAAACCCCATACCTCACCGGCGACTCGAATGCACATTTCGCCCCATCTCGGGTTGATCGACTTCAGCCCTTCCTGGAGCTCCGGGTCTCCGAGGACGGCGTTTTCTTTTAGACTTACTCCTGCCACACTATACCTCGCTTATAAGAATGACTATCTAGCTTGTGAGTGAGCCGCTCTACCTAACATCAAAGATGTGATGTCTTCCCTTAGCTGGTTGGTTGCACCAATATCCGCAATCAATGCGGCAACTGTCGAACTACGCTGTCCGGCAAGCGTCATCGCATCGTTGTATACGAAAGTGTATACGCTTCGCTCCGGAAACACGCAGATCTGCTTCACGTACTTCGCCTGATTCTGCACGGCGGCGGCATACTCCGGCGAGGCGAAGAACGTTTCCATTTCCAGACGTCCGCTAAATGCAATCTCAAATGCCGCCTGGTAGTTTTCCTCGGCCGGCTCGTTGTGCGCTACACCGGCGGCATCAGGACGGGAAGCATCCACTTCCTCGAAGAGATGCATGCGAAATTTGAGCGCCAGAGGACTCTTCACAACGGAGGTAGCGAACGTGTCCGTCATGTAACGCCGGAAGTCTGCCACGCTGACAGCATCAGCCTTCTTCACCATGGCGTGCATCTTAGGCACGCCCACGGCTCCATTCGGCTCGCCAAGGGCAATTCCATCTACATAGGTCCGCGAGTTTCCGGGATTCGTGTTGTAACCGATCGCCTTGCGGAATAAGTTGTGCTCGTCATCCATGAGGATGCCCGCGGCTTGAAACCAGGTATTACGGTCGTCGACGGAGCGGAAGGTCAGTTCCGCGATTCCGTCGAACTGATTTTCATCGACGGTGTTGTAAAGGATCCCGGGAGCTTCCGGCCACAAACCACCCTCGTTGTGCGCGACGTGAAGCTGCCAATACTGATGCTGTCCGGGAAGCCGCGCGCAGACGGGGCCATGTACGTTGCGCCAATAGTCGTCGAAAAGTTCCAGAGAGATTCCGCGCCTCTTCCAGAGAAGAACGTAGAAGACAACGCTACCGGCTTGGTCCCTCGTCGAGAAGTCAGTGGTTCGCATGGCTCGGCTCTAAAGATACTACTCGCGTCGGAACTCCGTCAAGAGGGAATCGCACGACTCGTGATTGCAGGCGCATCATTGGCCATCCCGGCCGAGATACTTGATGACAAGCATCGTAATATCGTCGCTCTGGTGGGCTTCTCCGACAAACGCATGTAAGTCTTCCAGCATCGTCTTGATAATCGTTTCGCTCGTCGGGGATTGCCCCGTTTTTGCGAGCGTGGTTTCGATCGCTTCCGCTCCGAAAAGATGACGGTCGACGTTCATAGCTTCCGTCACACCATCGGTGTAGAGTATGAAGGCTTCTCCGGGATTCAGTTGGAGAGTACCGCTCGAAAATTCATGACCCGGCATGAAACCGAGCACCACGCCTCCAATCTTTTCCACCTTTACGACGTTCCCCGAGGGTTGCAGGATAAAAGGAAGCTCGTGTCCGGCGTCCGAATAATCGATGTGGCCGGTTCGCAAATCGAGGATTCCAGCGAACGCGGTAACAAACATCTGCTGCGGGTTACTCTCGCAGAGGAATTGGTTGACACGGCCCAGGGTGAGCGCAATCGATTCCGGCGAAGCCATCGCGGAGATCTTGAACGCCGTGCGTGTCATTGCCATGAAGAGCGCCGCCGGAACTCCTTTGTCGGAAACGTCCCCGATAATGAAGCAGATCCTATCGTTGTCCAGCGGAAAAAAGTCATACAAATCGCCGCCCACGTCTAGCGCTGGAATGATGGTGGCGTAAATATCGATTTCTTTGAACTCGGGAAGGGCCGGAAAGTCTCTCGGCACCAGGCCCATCTGAATGTCTTTAGCGAGTTCGAGATATTTAGCGACAATTTGGGATTGCAGGTAAGCTTCGACCATCTCCGCGCGCTCAAGGGCAATGCTGAGATGGACGCAGATGGCGTCTAAAAATTGCTCGTCTTCCCGGGTGAAGGCGCCGCCACCCTTTTTATTGAGTACCTGCACGACGCCAATCAGTTGATTGGCTTGATTCAGAATCGGAGTGGATAGTATGGACTTTGTCCGAAATCCTGACGATTTGTCGAATGCCGGATTGAAGCGGCTGTCGTTATAGGCATCCGGGATATTGATGGTTTGCCGCGTTTCCGCCGTTGTGCCCGCGATGCCGATCCCGAATCGGACACGGATCTCCTGCGCCACCATTCCTTCAGCGACCCTGCTCACCAGCTCATGGGATTTTTTGCGATCCACCAGAAACAACGTGCTTCTGTCGGCCTGCATCGCGGCGGTGACTTCCGCCACGATTAGCTTCAACAAAGGGTCGAGCTGAATCTCGTGCCCGAGCGATTTGGAGATCCTCAACAAGATCTCGAGCTTGCGATGCTCGTCTGACATTTCCTGAGCGGGCGCGGGCTTCGCCCCGTCAGGAGGAGGCTTCAAGCGGACTACAAAGCGGTGAACATTGCCCTGGTCCGTCGATTCGTACTGCAGGTCGTCGACGCCATCCCGGGCAAGCATAATCCCCAGGCCGCCGATGGGCCGATCCGAAAGTTCCTTGAACAAGCCCTCGTCGTCGGGTTCCTGATGCAGGTTCGGATCGTAACTCTTGCCATGGTCGCTCAGGCGGATCACCAAACTGTCGTCCTGCTTAGTTGCCTCCACGGAGATGTCGCCATGAAGGCCCGCCTCCTCGTACCCATGAACAATCACGTTGGTGGCGATCTCATCGACGGCCAGCAGCAGATTGTATGTCTCGGAGTGACCCACCCCAGCGGAGGCCGCCGCCTCTTTTACGTAGTCCCGGATCGGACTGAGTGCGTCCAGAGTACCTGGGAAAGTTACAGCTTCCATCGCGAATTCGCTCGTTCCCGGCCCCCGGGGATAATTCTCCCCGGGCTCCTCAATCACGCACTAGCGGGCTCGACGTCGGTGACGTACACGCCATCGTAGAAGCCGGTTTTGTGCAGCGTGTCCACGATAGCGGGCTGCGGCTTCACAAGATAGATTTTCAAGGTCGGCTGTTTCTGCTTCGCGAATATGAGAATGCGAAGTCCGGCCGAAGCCATGAAGGAAAGCTTCTCCACCTGGAGGACCAACTGAGCGGGCTTGCCGCTCAGGACTTGATCCACCTCCGTGCGGAGGGCCGGCGCAGTGCTGCCGTCTAACTCACCTGTAAGTGCGATTCGCGCGGTGTTACCGTCGACTGACGATACGATGTCTAATGCCATAGTAATTTCTCCCTTGTCAAAGCGTTTTGTTACGCGACGAGAACCATGATCGATCTTCCGCCGACGATAATCTCGCCGGAGTCAACTCGGGGACCACCCTCAGCGTCGAAAATATCGTCGGGCGAGGGCATTGAGGTGTTGATTGCAACCCTCCAGCTTTTTCCTTCAGGCGGCGGAGGTGTCTGGAATGGCAGACCATCCCAGAACATGTTGATCGCGACGTAGATGTCGTTGTCTTGCGGGTTGGAGTGCTTTCCGCATAGCAGAACTCCCAGGCATCGGCCTCCCCAGTCCGGCTGCCAGACTTGGGTGCCGTGGAAGCTGATGTCAGGTCTGCCGCTTCCCACGACGTCGCGATGCTCGAAGAACTTGTCGCCGCGGAGTACGGGATGAGCGTGCCGGAACGCCAGCAGCTTACTGAAAAAGCGAAGGAGACCCTTTTCTTTTTCCACTTCCTTCCAGTCCAGCCAGCTCAGTTCGTTGTCGTGACAATAACTGTTGTTATTGCCGCTCTGCGTATGGCCGACCTCGTCTCCCATAAGCAACATGGGAACACCGCGGCTGAGGAACAGGATGGTCGCGGCGTTTCGCATCTGACGCTCGCGCAGGGCGATCACGCCTGGATCGGTACTCGGACCTTCCCAACCGCAATTCCAACTGTTGTTATCGTTGGCCCCGTCATTGTTGTACTCGCCGTTGGCCTCATTGTGCTTGCCATTATAGGAGACCATGTCGCGCAAGGTGAACCCATCGTGGCAAGTGATGAAGTTGAGGCTGGCCGTCGGACCACGGTACCAATAAAGATCCGGCGAGCCTTGGAGTCTTTGCGAGATCTCGCCAAGCATCCCTTCTTCGCCCTTGATGAGTTTGCGAAGTGAGTCGCGATACTTGCCGTTCCACTCCGCCCAGCGTCCATAAGCCGGGAACGACCCGACCTGATAGAGCCCGCCGGCGTCCCAGGCTTCAGCCATCAGCTTGCACTTGCTCAGGACCGGATCGTAGGCGAGCGATTCCAGCAGCGGAGGATTCGAGAGCGGCGCCCCAAATTGGTCACGGCCGAGAATGGACGCGAGATCGAAACGGAAGCCGTCGATGTGATATTCCGCCGCCCAGTAACGCAGGCAATCGAGCACCATGTTACGGACCACGGGATGGTTGCAATTCAGCGTGTTGCCGCAGCCGGAGAAATTATAGTAATAACCTTCCGGTGTCAGGATGTAGTAAGTCTGGTTGTCGATGCCGCGATAGGAAATGTAGGGACCGCGTTGGTCGCCTTCCGCGGTGTGGTTGAAGACCACGTCCAGCATTACTTCGATGCCGGCGTTATGCAGTTCCTTGATGAGAGTCTTCAACTCGTCCACCTGCATACCCAGGCCGCCCGTGGCCGCATATCCGGCCTTAGGCGCAAAGAAACCGACAGTGCTGTAGCCCCAATAATTCAGCAGCAACTCGCCGGTTTCGGGATGCAACCGGTTGTTTTCCCATTCGTCGAACTCGTAAATCGGGAGCAACTCCAGACAGTTGATACCGAGTGACTTCAGATAAGGAATCTTCTCGCGGAGCCCTGCGAAAGTACCCGGAGCGGATACTTTAGAAGTCGGAGACGCCGTAAAACCACGGACGTGCGCCTCATAGATCACCAGGTCCTTCGTCGGGATCTCGAGGGCCGTGTCGCCCTCCCAATCGAAGTCGTCGAAGGCGAGGCGGGCGCGATGCTGATAGAGGTCGTTCCAATCCGGCTTTTCGCGCCAGATGTCACGGCCGCCGAGCACTTTGGCGTAAGGATCGCCCACGATTTTCGATTTATCGAAGCGGTGTCCTTTCTGCTCATCCCAAGGTCCGTCGAAGCGATAGCCGTATTCCAGATCCTCGTAATCCAGATCGAACACGATCATGGAATAAACATCGCCGGTGCGGAATTCACGGGGAAAATCAATCTCGGCGAAGGGCTCCGGTTCGTGTTTGTGAAAGAGCACCAGGGAACAGTGTGTGGCCGCGCTCGAAAAAACCGAGAAGTTCACGCCGCTCGGAACTGTGGTTGCCCCGAAGGGTAGCGGACGGCCGCGCCGGTAACGGATGCCGCTCTTCTCGTCCGTGTGAGTGGGATAAAAATCAATGCGCTCTTCCATTGCTGAAATCATTCGAGGTGTGGTGCTCATTTAATTCTCGCGCTCGTCATTCTCTGCATCTTCATGAAGGCTCTTGGTCTTCACGAAAGGGCCTTGACCGCGTCGGCCTCCGAGCCAGCCAAGGTAAAGAAGTTCAGGAAACCGGTGTGAGACATCACGGTCCGGATGTCATCGGAGACGCCGAGAAGGACGAGTTGACCTTTGCGCGCGGAAAGCTCGCGGTACAGCAACAATAAGAGCCGCAAGCCGGCGCTCGAGAGGTAATCGACCTTGGTGAGATCGAGGATCATCTTGGAGTTGGCCGCCAGAAACGGGCGCAACTGCTCCCGTACTTCGGGAGCAGTTTTGCCGTCCAGACTACCGTCCAGCCGCGCGGTTCCAATGCCGTTTTGTTCTGATGTTTCGAGGTTCATAAATCACCTCACTTGCCGGTGAGCCATTGCGTCGGCGAGATTTTTACTTTCACGGTCTGACGCTTGTCCGTTTGCGGCAGCTTTACGGTCAGGCCAGTGGCGTCGAAATCGCTATGAGGCTGGCCGTCGATCCAGCACGCTTCGATGTGGATGCTGCCCTTCGGCAGGATGTCCGGCGACACGCGCAAAATGTTATTCGGGAACCCGCCGGGATACGGCTTGAAATAGAATTCCATAGGCTGGCGCGTGATGAGCAGGTTGGTATAGACCGCGGAAAGGAAGCACAGCTCCATGGAGTGATAGGAACTCATGGAATGGCTACCCTTAAAGCGCTCCGTTCCGAGCAGGTAGGGCAGACCGTTGGCGAGAACGTTGAAATATACGCCACCGTCGTCGTGATCGAGGAAGAAGGCGTTATAGAACGCCGCCGACTCGCGCGCCATGCGCAGGTAAAACTCGTCGTGCAAAATGCCGTGCAGGATCATGTAGGCCAGAATGGCCTGTTCCTGCTGCCACCACGCCTTGCGATCGTGCCAGGCGAAGCGCGGATGCTTTCCGTCCGGTTTGTACACGCGATCCACGACGTCGTACCAGCCGCCGCGCTGCGTATCGCTGCCCACCGCCGGCATCAATTCGGCGATCTTGCGCGCCAGGTCCACGTATTCGCCCTTGTGCTTCAACGAATCCATGCGCATCAGGTTCCAGGCGATCTTCAGGTTGTGACCGACGACCGCGCGGTTCTGCTGCCAGCCCCAGCTTTGATCGTGGCTCCAGTCTTCGAAGAACTTTTCGTTGACGAAGGGGCTGTTCTCATAATCCGGGAAATATTTGGCGATGGTGTCGAAAGTGTATTCGAGGAATTCGCCATGAGCGGGATCGCCCGTTGCCAGGTACAGGTTCACGAGATAAGCCGGCGCGTGGTCGCCAACCGAGTTCCAGTTCTTGCGCGCGCGGTTGTGGGCTAGCGAATCGGCCCGCGGGTTGAGATCGATCGGATCGACGTGCGAGAAATAGCCGCCTTTGTCGTTGTCCTTGTACTTCTCGAAGATCTTCATCGTCTTCTCGATATCCCACATGACCTTCGGGTCGCCCGTCAGGCGATACGTCATGGTGGGGCCGGCCAGCGCGTAGATCTGCTCGTACATCGGGATCGAATAATAATCGTCGCCGAATTCCGACGTCAGCAGCTTGGTCTCTTTATCGCCCTCGACCTTGATCCCGTGATACCAGTAAACGATATCCTCGTCCTGATCGTAGAAGCGCATGTGATCGCGAAGGTATTGCGATCCCTTCTCGGAAGCTTCCAGGAACGCTTCGTCGCCGGTCATCATGTACGCCGTCGAGAGACCGTAGATCATGCGGCTGATAGTGTCGGTTTCCTGAAGGTAGTCGCCCTTCTTTGCCCCGGCGAGATGGAGCATGGTGCGGTAATTGCGGTAGTCGATCGTATCGTTCGGGTAGTTAAACTGCCATTTCAGATATGACTGGCCGATTGACCGCGACTGATTGATCCACCAGTCCGGCTCCTCCTGGCGGTATACGCCAGGGCCGTTGCCTGGAAAGACCATCCATTGGGCTTCAAACCGTCCGCTTTCGCCCGCCGGATAGAATGTTCCGTAGGCGTAGACGAACTGACGCGGAAGTGCCAATAATTTCAACATATCGCCGGTCGCGTCCTGATACGATTCGGTGAGATTGTAGGCATACTTCGCGAACGTGTTGGAGTTCACGTACACTGTGAACTCGCGATCGTCTGAGGTGCGCAAGGTGAAGCTGTTCTCGCGCGGATTAAAAGAGCTCACGTAACCGGCTATGGTGTCGGAGAAGGTGAAGTCAACGTTCATTGTCAAGTCCTTTCATACGGCGTGAAGTTCCTCCCATCGCCAATCGTGCTTCGCGCGAGGGTTCTCTGAGATAAAAGCGTAGGTCACTATGATCAAGATTCGTGGGGACAAAGTCGCTAGGGTGTCATCGTCTCAGTTCGACTGAATGAACCGTACGAAGTTACCATGAGCTTGGCGACCGAGTCAATCACGTTGAATTACTATGTCATGACAGTGACGCTTAGGTAATACAATGATCGAGTAGCAACCCGCGATGCCCACGCAACAACTGGTTGAGATCGTCGCAATCCTCGCAGCGTTGTCGGGCCTACTGTGGCTTTTCGCACCGGTTTATCGCGCCCGCCTGCGTCCCAACTGGCTGCTGCTGGCGGCCTCGATTGCTCTCGCATTCCTGCCGCAACAACCGCACTGGGTCGCGGACCTTGCACTAGCCCTTGCGGAAGTAGTCGCCGTTCGCGTGATCGCAATTCTGATTTTCCGCGTGGTGCTGCATCGCGCGGGCTGGCCGATCATTCTCACCGACGTGGCAATCGTGGGCGGCTATGCCGTCGTTCTTTTGGACCTGCTGGTGCGTGTGGGCGTCAACGTGTCGGGGTTGATCGCAACCTCCGCGCTGCTGGCCGGCATCGTGGGACTAGCGTTGCAGGAGGTTCTCGGCAATCTGATCGGCGGAGTTGCGGTTCACGCCGACGGCGCGATCCGGGAAGGCGTTTGGATCAAAACGGAACATGGAATCGGACGGGTCACGAATGTGCGTCTGCGGCACACATCCATCGAAACCGCCGACAACAATATCGTCATCATTCCGAACAGTTCATTGACGAAGTCCGCGGTGACCATCCTTTCGGACCAGCAGCGGGTCGCCGTCCGGCTTCGCCTGAGCGCGGCCCATCGACCGACACAAGTGGCGCGCGTTGTGGAGGAAGCGCTGTCGTCTCCATTAGCCGAAGTCCTCAGGGAACCGGCGCCGCGCTGCTTCATTGCCGACATCCAGGCCCAGCAAATCGAATACGTTGTGCATGCCTGGGTGACTTCGCCTGGGCTGGAGGAAGCTCCGGTCTCGCGCGTGCTCGAGCGCCTTTATTTTGCTCTCGGAAGGGCCGGAATCCCAGTCGCCTCGGTAGCCAACTCCATTGAGCTGCGCCGGCGGGAGCTGACGGCGGATGCGCGGCCAGGCCGGTCACCGGTGGAAATGATCAGGACCATTCCGATTTGGTCCTCGCTGACTGAGAACGAGGCGGCCATCCTCGCGGCCCGCCTGAGGTGCACGATTCACGGACCCGGCGAGCCCGTTGTGCAGCAGGGTGACGCGGGATCGTCAATGTTCGTACTCACACGTGGCACAGTGGCCGTGTCGCTCCGCGATGCGCAGGGGAGGAGCGAGCAGGTTGCGACACTCGAGGCCGGGGGATTTTTCGGTGAAATGTCTTTGATGACCGGAGAGAAAAGGTCGGCAACCGTGACGGCGCTGGAAGAGGTAGAGTGCGCGGAGCTCCACAAGGACGATGTCGCCGATATTTTGCGCGCGCGACCCGAGCTGGCGCAAGAGATCTCCGCGATTCTCGAACACCGGCGGGAAGAGCTTGAATCCGTGAGAGAAAAGCTGGACAACTTGCCGCAAACATCGAAGCCGCTCGATATCCTGAGCCGCATTCAGCGATACTTCTCAATCGACCGCGGGTTAGCGGGAGCCGCCAGACTGCCTTCCTGAAGTCGCCGAGCCGGACGCTCGCAACTCCGAGGAGCATGATATAGTGAACATGTTTTATCGTGCCCACAGCGAACGAGGGCTTTGCCCCGCCGAAGGGGAATTACTATCAGCGATCGATTTCGTATTGAACTGAAGTTCTGGGGAGTGCGGGGTTCCATCGCGACGCCACAAGCTGACGTTCTCCGTTTCGGCGGGAACACAAGCTGCGTCCAGGTGCGGCTTTCCGACGGCTCGATTCTGATCATCGACGGCGGGACCGGCCTTCGGAACCTCGGCCTGGATTTGGTCCGGGAACATCCCGCCCGTAAAACCCCGTTTCATTTCCTGATGACCCACTTTCACTGGGATCATATCCAGGGGATTCCATTCTTTGCTCCCCTTTTTCTTGCCGCCAATACCGTCGTTTTCCATTCGTCACGCACCGGCGACGAGCTGCGCGAGATTCTGGAGGGACAGATGACGCAGCCTTATTTTCCCGTTCCTTTCGAAATGTTGCCGGCACAGCGTGAGTTTATTTGCGTCCCGTCTGAAGGCGTCCAATACGGGAATCTTCATATCTATCCGTTCCCTCTCAATCATCCGCAAGGCGCCACGGGATACCGGCTCGAATCGGAGGGCGCTGTAGTCGTTCACGCCAGCGACCTCGAACACGGAAACGCAAAAATGGATTCCGTGCTGCGCGAGTACGCTCGAAACGCCGATATTCTTGTGTACGACGCGCAGTATACTCCGCAAGAATACGAAGGGAAAAAGGGCTGGGGACACAGTACCTGGCTGGAAGGTGTTCGCGTAGCGCGCGAAGCGCAAGTGAAGCGTCTGGTTCTGTTTCATCACGATCCCGGGCACACGGACGATTTTCTCGAAAAGCTGGAGCGTGAAGCTCAATCGCATTTTCCGAACACCGATGTTGCCCGGGAAGGCTGGGTGGTTCGGGTGTAAGCGCCCCCGCTCCTGTCGAGATATTATCCAGACGCCACGGATTATGTTGCAGCTTTGAGCACAGCAGCGGCCGCTGCGCTGTCCTTCAAGCCGCTTTCCTTTGCGCCAATCACTTCGTAGAACTGGATCGGCTTCGTTTTCCCGCGGAGGACGGATTCCGGCATCTGGCGGCACTCGACATGGTCTTTCACTGCCTCATAGGTGGTTTCCGAAATCAGGATCATGGTCGAGAATTGCTTGTTCAGGGCTTGCAATCGGGATGTCGTATTGACGCTGTCTCCGATCACCGTATACTCGAGCCGCTTTTGAGATCCGATGTTCCCCACGACGACCTCTCCAGTGTGAATGCCGATACCGATACGGATGGGCGCTAAACCGCTCGCCGCCCGTTCTACGTTCATTTCCGTGAGCCTCGCGTGCATTCGCAGGGCGGTGGAAACGGCGCGCCAGGGATGGTCGGGTTGCTCGGCAAAGGATCCGAAGACCGCCAGCAATCCGTCTCCGAGAAACTTATCCAACACGCCGCCATATTCGAAGACCGCGTCGACCATGCCGGAAAAATAACCGTTCAGAAACTGTACGACCTCCTCCGGCCTCATCAGTTCGGACATGGCGGTGAAATCCCGGATGTCGGATATGAGCATCGTGACGCACCGCGATTGGCCTCCCAGGTTTACGTGGCCCTTCAGAACTTCTTCCGAAACTTGCGTAGTAACGTACCTTCCAAACAATTCCTTGATTCGATCGCGGTCGCTCAGAGCGCGTGTCATGTCGTTGAGCGCCGCGCCAAGTTGACCGATCTCATCCTTTCCCATCTCCACTGCCGTCGCTGACAGTTCTCCCTGCTTGACGCGATGGATCATGTCCAACAGCGCCTTAATCGGTTGATGCACGTAGCTGGCGATCTGCGTCCCGAGTAATGTCGCGATGATGGCCATGACGATAAAACCGAAGCAGAATTCCAGCAATAAGCGCCGAATGGGCGCCTCCACCTCGGCGTCATCCATCTCAGCCAGGACAGTCAAAGGGGAATGATCGTTGGGCAATAATACCGGCCGATATGCAAATAATCGCATCGTGCCGTTCTTGTCCGGCTGCTGTAACGGTGTGTCGTCACGATCGCCCGCACGGACTCTTTGGACAGCTTGATAGTGGGACACGTCGTCGTGAATGCGCGATTTATCGCGATGCGCGATGACGCGGCCATCGTCGTTGACGACAACGATAGATCCGGTTCTACCGATGGGGATTTTGTCGACCAGAGCATTGAGATCGCGCTCGATGTCGTAGGCCACGACAAATGTCTCGGGCGCGTGCCCCGGACGTTGTAACGGAGACTTTAGGTCAATGACATATTCGTGAAATTCGTTGTCGTAGCGGGGATGTATCCCGGCTTTCGGATCGATGCCTCCTTTGACGACTCGCGCTTCGAGGAAATGGGTATTGAAATGACGGAGTTCGTGTCTCAGATCTTCGGAAATGTGCGGCGCGCCCGATTCGATCTCGCGATTCACTCTCTCCGCCAGAGCTTGTGCGGCAGGCTGGGCTTCTTCCTCGGCGTCCTGGAGTGACTCGTCGATAGTCTCCTCGACAACCTCGGCAAGATTCTGCAGGTTTGAGTCCGTGTCCTTGAGGAGCGTGCTGCGAGCGGAACTGTATCCCCAAAATGAAATCAGAAAAGAGGACCAGATCGCAATGCTGATCAGCGTGATGGAAAGCGTCAGCCGGAACCCGCGTTGGAACCGCGAGAACCACCGTGTCCTGGTTGCGACGAGGAGCACGTTGAACCAGACGGCCGCACACGCAAGAGTAATTAAGAAACCAATCTCCATGCGATAGTTCTCCTCCTCGCTCCGGAATTCTTATGGTGGGACTCTCCGCGCAGTATAGCGCGATAGACCACACGGCCTGCACGATTTTGTCCAAGAGTGCTGGATCCTACCAGCGCGACAATCGAAACAAAAATCACCCTTCCTGTACTGGTTTTCCAAGAGAATAACGTTTACGCCAAAATTCTTGACAGCGGCTCCGCCGGGTCCTTAGAATAGAATGGCCAACCGCTAGGAGGACTAACTGTGCCAGCCGTAAGGATGATAAAACCCAAAGACAGACGCATGATCGAGACGTCAGGCGACATCTGTTCTTTCATGGCCATCGGAGAAGAGACCGACAACACGTATGCCCTGATGGAGTCGATCATTTCGCCCGGAGGTGGCCCCCCACCACATATCCAGCATCGTAATGAAGAAGGATTTCTGATCGTCGAGGGCGAGATCGTATTCACCCTGGATGGTAAAGAGTTACCCCCGGCAGTTCCGGGCGATTTCGTCAATGTTCCGAAGGGTGTGGTGCACAGCTTCAAGAACAAAACGGACAAGCCGGCTCGCATCCTGGTGGTCATGTCGCCTTCCGTTGAAGAATACTATCTCCTTGAAGTCGGCCACCCGATCACAGATATCAATGCCCCCCTGCCGCCAACCACGCCGGCCGACGTCGAGAAATACCTTACGGCTAGCGCCAAGTATGGCATCGAGTACGTGTTCACAGAAGATCAGAAATTTTACGAAGGCGGTACCAGCGTCGCCAAAACCGGCGACTAAGGCGCTCACAGCCGGATTTAATGAGTGACCAAGGTGTCGACGAAGTAAAAGTCGTGAGGCCTGGTGAAGGTGAATGTATCTGGGTAACCGGGAATCATTACACCTTTCAGGCAGTCGGACAAGAAACTGGTGGTGCGTACACGCTATTTGAAGGCGTGGTGCCCGCTGGAGCCGGACCTCCGGCGCATTTTCATCGGCGGGAAGTCGAGGCGATCTATGTCCTCGATGGTGAACTCACGTTTTACGTGAACGGTCAGACGATCCCCCTAGGACCAGGATCTTTCATCCACATCCCTCGGCTCGTTGTTCACTCGTTTAAAAATCTAGGGACAAAAACGGCTCGTATGTTGGATCTGGTGACTCCGGCTGGAATGGAAGATTTTCTTCGTGAGACTGGCCATCCCGTGGCTGACCGGTCGGCGACCCCGGCGCCGGTGACTCCGGCGGACATCGCGCAGGTCCGTTCCTTAGCTCCGAAGTATGGTATCGAGATTGTTCCACGTCCTCCGGAATGAGGCGTTATGATTCAGACACGCAAAGTTTTCAGCATGGGAGAAAAATTCAATGCCCGATAGAATTCCAGGAAAGATGGCCGAAACGGTCATTCGTCTGTTTGCTAGAGGTGAGGCTTTTGATTCCGAAGGCTTCGCCGGCTTCTTCACCGACACGCCGATGTACCACTTCGGCAATTACGATCCGTGCCTGACCAAACAGGCGATTATCGCGTCCACCGACGCCTTCTTCGGCTTCGTTGCCGCGCTTTATCACGATGTTCGAAATCTTTGGGAAGTCGGCGATGCTGTGTTCGTCGAGATGGACGTGATGTATTGGCGCAAAGACGGAACTTCCGTCACCTTGCCGTGCGCCGACATCTTCCGCTTCGAGGGCGACAAAATTTCGGAACTGCGAATCTTCATGGATTCCGCGCCCATCGGCACGAAGGCTCCGATTCCGGAGCTGGTTTCCGTTATGACCGTGGCAGAAGGCAAGAAGGTGACGTCTCCCGGATACCTGCGGAAGTTTTTCGCGGAGCACCCCGAAGGAATCGAGAGAATCAAGAACGGCTACGCGCCGAAGTGGTCCATCGCCGGACCAAAGTGGTCCGTGAAGGAAGCGAGCGCGGGCGCATCGTAGTCTGCGCTCACCAGTAGTCAAGCAAGATTGAACTCCCTCTCTACTTGAGGGAGTTCAATTTCCTTTGGAACCTCTTCCGCGACGCGTTATCGGGCGCCGCGGCGATGGCCTGCTGATATGCCGCCTTAGCCTCCGCGTTATGGCCGCGCCCCGCTTCGATATCCCCAATCTGTTCGAAAGGCGCGGCGTTTTGCGGGTTCAGCGTAGAAGCCTTTCGAAGTTCCGCCAGCGCCCCGTCCGTATCGCCTGTCTTAACAAGTAATCCTGCGAGAGTAGTATGCGCCGCGATGTAGTCAGGCTTGAGAGCTAAAACCGCGCGGTATTCTTCTACGGCGCCGGCATTGTCACCACTGGTTGCCAGAAAGCCGGCGAGGCTGAGTAGCGAAGGCACGTAATCCGGAGCCTGCTTCAGGTTGGCGCGCCAAAGGTCGATCGCCTCCTGCCCTCGATTCTTTTCTGAAGCAAGCAACACTGCCAGATTATGACGGGCCGGAAGTAACTTTGGATTCCTTTGGAGCGCTGCGCGATAGGATTGCTCGGCGTCGGCGTGTTTCCCTTCAGATGCTTCAAGCGTCCCCAGGGCATTGTACGGCTCGGGGGAATTCGGAGCTAGCGCCATGGCCTTGCGATAGGAGGCCTCCGCATCCTTGCGCCGGTTCAGCCGTTGGTATACGAGTCCGAGATTATAAGGTAAGTAGCTGAACTCCGGTGTGAGCCTGATCGCTTGCTGATAAGCGCGTATAGCGCCTTGATAGTCGCCCATTTCCACCAGGGTGAGCGCTTCGTTATGCAGCGGGTAGGACCAATGCTGGGCCCTTCGGATCGCGTCGTGAAACGCCGGTATGGCCTTTTCAAATTGGGCCTGCTCCAGGTATGCGATCCCCAGCGCGTTATAACCGGGAGCGGAGCCCGGATCCATGCGGATCGCTTGTTCCAGGTACGCCGCCGCCTCCGGGAATTTCTTGTCGAAAAGCAGCGTCCGGCCTCGGAAGAAATCGTCCCGCGCTTCCAGCAGCAGCGACTCGCTGGTAAGCTTTCGAGCTGCCTCGGTATAGCGGATTCCACCCGCGAAATCCTCGCGCGTCTGCGGATGCTCATCGCCCGAAAGGTACTTCAACAAAACGTCCTGGCCTTTGTTCTCGAGCGCGACGCGAAGCTGGTTTGAGGTTTCGATGTAGCGTTCCGCGCTCAGCCGCGGTTTGAGTTTCGCGAGCGCGTCAAATGCGTTGTCGGGTTGGCTCGGCAAGATCCGTCCGGCGGAGATCGCCGCGTTAAAACGCTCCAGATCCCGAGTGGGTTCTCCCGTCGAAGGCAGTTGGGGCCGTCCGGATGCCAGATAAATAGGTTCTCCGCTGTTAAAGAACTCCAACGGCCTCCAGTGGGTCACGTCGATTCCCGGTTTCTTCAGATCGGAGAGCTTCACATTGCCCACGTCGGAGTTGCTGATATCGGTCGGATGCTGCTTGTCGCCGGTCGCCTTTGGCACTTGATTTACGACATACCGGATCAATTCGTTACCGTCGACCGTGCCGTCCTTGTTCTCGTCAGCGTCTCCCGCAATTCCTTTGATAACGAAATAGCTGAAGGCGCCGTGCCCTGAACCGAATTGCGGACCTTCGAAGGAGAGTTCCCTGGCGCGGGACGCCATCAGTCCTAACAGCTGTCCATCGGCATCCTGGAGATGTTGAACATCCGAGTTCACGCCGGTGCCGTGAATGGAGCCGATGGTGCTGGCCTTGCATACGTCGACGAAGATTACGACTCGCCCGACCTTGGAGAGCTGCTCCTCAAACAGGGTCTTCAATTCTGCCATCGGAAGAGCTGTATTTCTTAAATCCTGCGGGTCCGAATCGTAAGTAAGGATAAATGCGCCCTTACTTCCCGGTAATTCCACGGTGCCGTGGCTCGCGACTAAAATAACGACGGTGTCATTTTTCGTGGCGCGGCGCTTTAAAAAATCTTCAAATCCCAGGCGGACCGCCGCCAGGGTCGCCTTCTCATCGGTGAGAAGCATCACATTATCAGGCGGCAGGCCCCCAGCCCTTGGACTCTCCACCAGTTTGCTGAAATCGGCGGCATCGGCGTCGGCGAACTGCAGGGACAGTCCGGGATCCTTGAATTTCGACACGCCAATGAGCAAGGCATAAGTTGTGCCGGTGCTGGCAGCCGCAGCGCTCGCGGTAGCGGCGCTGACCGCTACGGCCTGCTGAAGATCGAATATTTTGCTCTTCACCCACACCGCATCCGGCCATAGATCCTTAAGCTTGATGTAATCGTCGAGAGCATTTACCGGGAGATTGTGGTTTTCGAAAACGGTCGCCTCGCCGAGCAGCGCGGCCTGATCTTTCGGGTCTGCCGCCAGAGCGGCGTCAAAAGGAGTAAGAGCGGCTATCACGTCCGGCGGCATCTTGTCACGCGGAACCGGCGGAACGGCCGCGGCGTCGGGACCTCCGCGAGTCATTGTCACGCCATAATGCTGCTGGCTGGCCACCGCAACCCGCAGCACGGTAGGCAAGACGCAGGATCGGGCAGGTTGCGGTGACAGTTTGCCGGTCTTGACCTTGGGTTCTTTAGCCTCAAACCGCACTTCTCCCGAGGGCCCCAGCGTGTCCATCGAACTCGCGGGACAAAACAGGAACGAAGCGGGAGCGGACTCAGTTTTGAGGCTGTCTCCTGTGAAAAGCAGGTCGCCCGCTCTGGCCGCCAGCGGCGTTTCCGTATTGAGGCGAACTAGCTTGCCTCCGCCCGCAGCCAGCACCAGGCCGACCGGCTTTTCGCCTTGATCAGCGATCGCTGAAACACACAAAACCACCGGGGCCACAGCCCATAACGCGCTGCTCAGTTTCAAAAAGGAGCCTTCCTAGACATTTTGTGTGACGTGGATTACTGCCTCTTTGGATACTCGGGTCTGCGGAATTGTGTAAAGTGTGATCGGGATCGTTTTGCCGCGTACCGGCACCGTCCCTATGGGCGTCGTCTCGACTCGATTTTGAAGCAGGATCTGAGTGGCTTCGCTCATCAGCACGCGGGTTTTATTCTCCTTATTAAGGCTCTCGAGCCTAGAGGCGAGGTTTACGGTGTCTCCTAGGACCGTATATTCCATTTTCTCGGCCGAGCCGACATTTCCAATTACCACGAGGCCGGTGTGTATCCCGGCGCCGGTTTCGAACCGACTCGGGGCCATTACCAGCCTGGTAGCGCACTGCACCGCTCGAAGAGCATGGTCCCCCGGCTTCGCCCCTTCGTCCTCGTCCGAGAAAACAGCAAGGATACCATCTCCGATGAACTTGTTGACGTGTCCGCCGAAGTTCACGATGATGGCCACCATCGTCGCCATGTATTCATTGAGCAAATCCACCACGACTTCCGGACCTTCTTCCTCGGACGCCTTCTCGGTGAAAGCCGTGAATCCGCGGATATCCGTGAACATGATGGTGACCGTCAGGCGCTTGCCCGACAGGCGGATGGCTTGGGTCTGTTCGAGCGCGGATGCGAGTTGCTTGCCCACAAAGAGAGCGATCGCCTTGCTGAACACCTTTCCGCGTCGCTCCGCGGTCGCGAAACGGTAGACCACCGACCCGATCACGCATAGAACAACCGTGATGAGCAACTCCGCGGAGGAAATGATAAGACCCTTGCGAAACAGGATTTGCGTCCCAACGAAGATGCCGGCGATTTCAAGAGCCACGCCCCCGACAGCTCGGGAAGCCGGCAGACCCATCACGATGAGAGCCGTGATCCCGGCGGCGAGAAGCAGCGCCGCCATGCGGCCCCAAACAGGCGCGTAAACAAGATAGCGGCGTTCTAAAAGGGTCCGAATGGTGTTCGCGTGGACCTCGACACCGGCGGTGTTCCACTGCGTGCCGATGAAATGGGTGAAAAATGGAGTGTCGAAGCGGTCGGCTATGCTGCTGTCGGTGCCAACCAGGACGATCTTGTCCTTCACCCAAGCGCGCAAGCGATCTTTTTCTCCCTTATGAAATGAATCGAGGAAATCGGCCAGAGAAATTTGCGGAAACGTGCCAGCGGGTCCGGCGTAGTTGATGAAGATAGAGCGGTCCGGGGATATTGGGATCTCTTGGCCCGCGAGCGTGAGGCGCCCATTTTTCAGGACGGCGTCCTGGCCAATGAATTTCTCGGCCACGCGCAGGGCGAGCGAGGTATTGGGCGGCACATCGGCGGAGATCAGCTCCTGCCTGCGGACAAAATCGTCCGGATCGATCGTCATATTCACGAACCCCGAGAGCCCCATCGCAGCGGCCATCATATTGATCGGGATCCGCATTATGCTCGCCTGGCTGCTGTTCATCACCGAGACATAGCCACACACAACCGGGGTCCCCGAAGCCATAACTGCCGTGCTGAAAGCCCCGGCGAGTTGCCGGTCAAAGTCGGGTTCCCATTTCTCAACTGGAATACCGAAGGCGAGATCGAGGCCGATCACCTTGGCCCCCCCTTCGCTCGCGGCCTGGATCGCCTCCGCGTAGTGCGGATGCCAAAATATTTGAGGCTCGGGGAATGCATCGAACGCTTTCTTGTCGGCTACCACGAGGATGATGTTGGAGGTCGGCATCCTCCCGCGCAACACGAATTGGGCGTCCAGTGACTTGAGATTGAGGATTTGGAAAAACGGGATGCCGCTGAGGAACCACGTGCTGATTGCGCAGGCAATCGCGATCGCCGTACAAATGGCCCAGCGACGCCACTTCTGCTTCATGTAATCAACATCATACCGCGCCCGGCGAGCCAGTCGCATTAACCAGGTTACTGGCAGCAAGTACTAGTACTAAAGCGAGTTAGCACTATGACCGAAGTGGTGGAATCGTAAACTAGCTCGGGTATAATCAGTCGAGGTCGAAACCAACATGCTGAACATCAAGCTATCTTTCGCTCTGCTCGGTCTGCTGGGATTCGCCTGTTCCACGAGTGCGTTCGCCGGATTGATCACCTTTTCGGGCTCGGGTACTAGCGGAACCATCAGTCCCGATTCCTTACCCTGGAATCTGACTCTAAATTCGGATACGGTCTCGGATCTTCGTGGCGTCTCGGTGTGGGGAACCCCCGGATTGTCAAATGGCGATGTAACCTGGCCGGCTGGAACTGACCCAGCGATCGCCTTCACCATCACTTTCACCGACCTTCCCGATGGAGTGACCATTGACCAATCGCCCGACCCGTATCCGACCGGTTTCGACGATTACACGCGCGATCATAATTCAACCGATACCGTGATTTGGACTCCTACTTACACTGGCGGAGATTCAGTTACATTCAACGCCCCGACGGGCTACACCTTGACCCCGGGAACGCAGTTCTACATCAATGTCGCCTTCGCCGGCGGCACAGTCGATACTGTGAACTTTACCGGGGATTTTGAAACTACCGAAGTGTTGGGAGGAGAAGTACCGGAGCCCAGTTCGCTCTCGCTGGTCGCATTGGGCCTTTTTGGTGCAGCCATTTTCGCCCGCAAACGTCTATGGAGCGGTCGCTAAAACGGCCTTGATGCCGTTCGCATTCTTGCAGTAAGCGATTCCGGTCCACAACACCAATTTTTCGAGGAGAGAAGAGCAAATGAAAAAACTGATGATCCTGGCGGTGCTAGCCATGGCTACCACAACCCTACAAGCGTCGACGATATCGTTGAGTGCGTACGTCTCGTGTTCTAATTGTGTCACCGTATCGCTTTCGTGGGCCAATGAGCCGGTCCCTGTTTTTTCCGTTGAGGTTCAGGCCAGTACCGGGCAAAATCTGTTCCCACTCACCATTGGAGCGCCTAGCACCACTGGCGCGATTCTGCCCGACCCGCAGACAGTCTCCGGGCTTTCGTCGACTACCATGAACATCATCACCAACGGCAGAGTATCGGTCACCGATGTCGACTACCCGCAAGCGAACGTGACTTCGAACTTGTTATTGTTGGACAGCGATGGCTATGTTATTCAGAGCACCCCATTTGTTGCGGACGTGGTGCCCGAACCGGCAGCGATCTCTCTTGTTGGCGGAGGTTTGGGCCTGGTGCTTCTCCGAGCGCGAAAACGGCGTCGAAACAGCTAAAACGAAATTGCAATTTCTGTTCGTAAGGCTTGCAATCGTAGTCTGCCTTACGATGTCGGTAGCAATAAGCCAGACGACACAGGGACTTATTTCAGGGCGGTTGCTGGATTCGCGAACAGGCCGGGCGGTTTCCGGTGCGCAGGTGGCCTGTTCGGAGGAATCGACCGGCACGACGGCGGATGGTGTCTCCGACAATAACGGCTTTTACGTTCTTCCGTTGTTGCCGCCAGGTTACTATTCCATACGTGTGACCGCTGGCGGATACCAGTCCCAGGAGGCGCAGGAACTGGAATTGGCGGTTGCCGGGCGCCTGGAAGTCAATTTTCTGATGCGCCCGCTCAACGACGTCTGGGAAGCGGGGCTATACCGCAGTATATTTCTGCCGGGCTCCCAGACCATCGTCACGTTCTATGGGCCGGACGTCGACCCGAGTCACTCGGGCAACTTCGAAGGCGTGCGGGGACAACAGGGCGCACTTGAATCCAGCGTCTCCGAAGTGGTCGACCCCGTCGAAGTGGACAACCTTCCCTTGCAGGGACGGGACGTATACTCTCTCCTGTTCGCGCTACCCGCAGTGACGTCCGAAGGGCAAGCGGCGCTCGGACTTGGCTTGTCGGTCAACGGCCAGAGGCCTTCCTCCTCGAATTTCCTGCTCGACGGCGTCGAGAACAACAACTATCTGATCACCGGACCGCTCACGCCCATTGCTCCCGAGGCGATCCAGGAATACCGCGTGTCGATTAGCGATTATTCGGCCCAGTATGGAAGAACGAACGGATACATCGCGAACGCGGTTACGCGCGCCGGCTCGGACCAATACCATGGCGTGGCGTACTTCTACTTTGGCAACGAAGCCCTGGATGCAAATACCTTCCAAAGAAATCTGATCGGCCTCGGACGCCCGCTCGATCGCGCGCCGCGGCCGGGATTTCAAGCCGGAGGTCCCCTGCTGCGGAAGCGTCTTTATATTTCAGGCGCTTATGAGCGCTTCATCGGGCGGCAACGACAGGACCCTCAAACCTATTACCTCCCCACTACCGCTTTGGCCGATGCTCTTCCGAATGGGAGTCTTGCGCAACAGTTGCTCACGCAGTATACGTCCCCCTACCAACCGGCATCGTCTTCCTGTTCCTTGAGCGATGGAACAGGTTGTTTCGCTCCGGTATCCCTGCAGCCGCCCCTGTCGCTGGACCAGACCGTCGGACTGGTGCGCCTGGATTACATCCCGCCGGGAGGGGCCCACCACGTTCTGGCGCGCGTTGCGTACGAAAACGTGGGCAGGCCGAACCTCGCCTGGAGCCCATACGAGCAGTTCTCGACGGCCTATGACGAGTCGGACGTCGCGGCCATGTTGGGCGATCAATGGGCGATTACACCTCGGGTGACGAACGAAGTGCGAGCATCCTTCAGCTACGACAATACGGGCTTTGGCGCAGCGGGACAAGTTCCAACGCTGCAGGTGCCCGTGAATACCGCACTCGGGGAACAGCTTTTGACGCTTCCGGGCAGCACTACTGTGTATCCCTACGAGAACAACAGTCATTCTGTCGAATTGTTGGACAATCTGGTCTGGACGCACGGACGCCACGTCATGATCTTCGGAGGCGGCGTCCTGCTGCGCCGCATCAACGGCTTCGATGCCGTTCAAGCCAACGGGATCTACACTTTCAACGACCTCAACAATTTTGCGAATGGTACGCCGAGTTTTCTTCAGGCCCCCATCAACCGGGCCGACATTTCAAATCTCTCGCTTCCCGATTTCAACACCCAATATGTCGACCGGCAGTACGATCTATTTGCCCAGGATTCCTTCCGCGCCACCTCGCGGCTGACTTTGAATTACGGATTGCGATACGATCATTTCGGCGCGCCCCATAGCATCGGCTCAAACCGGACTCCGATTCTCGAACTCGGACCCGGCAACACTCTGCTGGAGCGTCTATCGTCCTCCACGCTCAATTTTTCGGGCGGCCCGGCCGGCTTGTTGTACCAGCCGGACAATCACGATTTTGGCGTTCGCCTCGGTTTCTCCTACGGCGTTGTCCGGAGCGGCCGGACTCTTCTTCGCGGCGGATACGGCATTTTCTACGATCGCCCCTTCGACAACCTCTGGGAAACCACGCGCAATAACGTCGCGGATTTCGCGATCATCCCTTTCTCAGGAACGCCGATCAACTACAGCCAACCCCTGGCTTATGCGCTCCCCGCTTTCGCCTCACAGTACACTCCTTATCTGACCAGCGTCCCCAATCTGACTTTTTTTCAGCCGTCGCTGCGGAACGGATATACCCAGGATATTTTCCTCGGAATCGAGCAGCGGGTCTCGGAGAATCTCACTGTCGACGTCAATGGCATGTCCGCGCTGGGCCGCGATTTGCTGACCAACGATACGCTCGGCTTCAACAATCTGTTCAACGGGAGTCAGCCCGGCATTCCGCCCGGACAACTGGTCACCTACCGCGCGAACCAGGGTATCTCGGATTATTACGCCTTGACCATCCAGGCGCGATATCATCGCGGGCGAAGTCTGTTGCAGGGAGCCTACACCTGGAGCCATTCGATCGACAACCAGAGCGACCCCCTGGGGCTGGACCTGAGCAGCTTCGGCTTTACGAGTGGATTACCAGCGGTGCCGGACCAATATACCGCCGGCTTCGCAACGCCGCAGGATAGCAACGGGGACCGCGGCAATTCCGATTTCGACGAGCGCCACAATTTGGTCCTGCTCGGGGTCTATGAGCTGCCGGCGGTGCAATCCCACCATTGGTTGAATGTGCTGTCGAGAGATTGGACCATAGCCGGGGTAGGTGCTTTGCGCTCCGGATTTCCGTACACGGTGTACTCGCTGGGCGGTTTGAAAGGGTTTGCGCGCGCCAACATTTTAGATCCCGCCCAGACGCGGGGCTCTGGTCAACCTGCCGGGCCTGGGGAAGTCGAATTGTTGAACGCGGCTGGATTCGGCCCGGCTGGCGGTCCCGGAGAACCCGCAGGCCGGAACGCTTTTATAGGACCGGGTTTCGTCAATCTGGACCTGTCGGTGAACCGGGCGTTTACGGTCCGGGGGCTGCCGGAGTCGTCACGGCTAATTCTACGCGCCGACTTTTTCAACGCGCTGAACCACGCAAATCTCAACAATCCTTACCCGGTGCTTGCCGACGGCTTTGGCCTGGCCACGTACGGACGAATCGTCACCCCTTCCGGTTTTCCGACTCCTGAACCTTTAGCCGAAACTCCGCGGCAGATCCAGCTCTCAATCCGGCTGCGGTTTTGATACCGGGCCCGGTGCGAAAATAAAACAATGTCCACGCTCCCAACACCCAGCGCTCTTGACGCCCGCACGCAGGCTTTTCCTGTCCTGACACCTGCGCAGATCGACCGCATTCGCCCGTTGGCGCGCTCGCGTCGGGTGGAGCGCGGCGAAATCCTCTTCGAACCAAACGATACCGCCGTTCCCTTTTTCGTCTTGCTCTCGGGAGCCATGGAAATTGTCCAGCCGACCTTCGAAGGTGAGCGGCCAGTCGCTACGCATGCCCCGGGCGAATTCACGGGCGAGATCACGATGATCTCCGGGCAGCTTTGTCTGGTGCGTGGGCGTGTGACCGAGCCCGGCGAGTTCCTCGAATTCAGTGGCGATGACCTGCGTTCCATCGTCGCCAAGGACCCGGAGCTCAGCGAGGTCCTGATGCGGGCGTTTATTCTGCGCCGGCTCGAACTCATCCGGCACGGCCTCGGGAACGTCATCCTGATGGGCTCGCGGCATTCCGCCCAGACGCTCCAGTTGCGTGAGTTTCTCAGCCGCAATGGACATCCCTACACTTACGTGGATCTTGACGTCGACAAGACCTCCCAGGAGCTGCTCGATCGTTTCAATGTCACGGCGTCTGAAGTCCCGGTCGTAGTCTGCCACGGGCGCAATGTGCTGCGCAGCCCTTCGATTCAAGAGCTGGCGCAATGCCTCGGTTTCAACGGCAGCATCGACGGCGGGCATGTACGCGATGTAGTCATTGTTGGCGCGGGCCCGGCTGGTCTCGCGGCGGCTGTTTACGCTGCTTCGGAAGGCCTCGATGCTCTGTTGATCGAAACGCAGGCCCCGGGTGGCCAGGCCGGATCGAGCTCGAAGATCGAGAACTACCTCGGGTTCCCCACGGGAATCTCAGGCCTCGAACTGGCAGCGCGCGCCACCAACCAGGCGCAAAAGTTCGGAGCGACCATGATGATCGCACGCAGCGTCGTACGGCTCAACTGTCACCGGCGCCCATACGAAGTCGTGCTCGACAGTGGAGAAACAGTGTCGGCGCGAGCGATCGTCATCGCAACCGGCGCGCAATATAACAAGCCGCGGCTCCCGAATCTCGAAAAGTTCGAGAATGAGGGGATCTACTACGGCGCCACGTATATCGAATCGCAGGTATGCGGCGGCGACGAGGTCATCGTCGTGGGAGGCGGTAATTCCGCCGGGCAGGCCGCGGCGTTTCTGTCGCAAACCGCGCGCAGGGTGCATATGCTGGTTCGCTCGGGAGAACTGGCGAGCACGATGTCGCGTTACCTGATCCAGCGCTTGACGGAGAACCCGAACATTCAACTGCACTTCAACACCGAGATTGTTGCGCTCGATGGTGGCGATCATCTGGAACGCGTGTCCTGGAAGGACCGCAATACAGGCGAGGTTTCGACGCATAATATCCAGCACGTCTTCATCATGACCGGCGCCTCACCGCGAACCGAATGGCTGCGGGGATGTTTGGCGCTCGACGAAAAGGGGTTCATTATGACGGGGCGCGATCTGGACACTCCAGGCGCGGCGCCGGATGGGAACCCGGCATGGCCGCTCGCCCGCGCCCCGCAGATGCTGGAAACCAGTCTGCCTGCCGTGTTCGCGGTTGGCGACGCAAGGGCCGGCAATGTAAAACGCGTTGCTTCCGCGGTAGGCGAAGGCGCCATCAGCATTCATTTGGTTCACCGCGCCCTGTCCGAGGCGTAACGCGGGCAAGTCATGATGCAATAATCAGGAGTACGTCTGGGAATACTATGACTGAATGCACTCACACCGATCAAATCAAGAACGTCGCGCCAAGCACTACGAAAGGCTGCGAAGACTGTTTGAAGACCGGCGATGGCTGGGTCCATCTTAGGCTCTGCCTTACGTGCGGGCACGTCGGCTGCTGCGATTCATCCAAAAATAAGCATGCCACCAAGCACTTTCACGCGACCAAGCATCCCATCATTCGTTCCTTCGAGCCCGGAGAAGATTGGGGCTGGTGTTACGTCGACCAGGTTGAGGTAGAAGTCGCGTAGTTTTCCGTCACAGGCGGATTCACGGTTTCACGCGGAACGAGACGCTGCGGTTGGATGCCCGGTCCCAGTCAGATTCTCCCTTCCGCAGAGGCTGCGCGTTCCCTACGCCGACGGGCTCAAGCCGGTCGCTCGGGACGCCTTGCGCGACTAATGCCTCAACCAGCTTGACGGCGCGATCGCGGGAGAGGTTGGAATTCGTTTCAGCACTACCTTGCTCGTCGGTGTGTCCGGTGACCACGATGTGGCTGTTCGGGCGATCGCGCAGTAGCCGATGGATCGTCGCGGCCAGGCTTTCGATGTGATCGGCTTCAGCAACGGGGAGCTTCGAGGCGCCTACGTCGAAACGAACGATCTGCGCTTCGATCTGCCTGGTGGCTGCCTCCAAGTCGCGAGAAGCCGCAAATGGAGTATTCAGGGAAAGATAGGGTTCCCATTGGTATGCGACCTGGTGACGGTCCAGACCCGCGTCGTCGAGGAATTTCGCGGGGTCCGGCGCATCCGGATCTTTCAGTCCTGCGATTAAATATCCCGAGCCGTGCCTTTCAACGCGCGTCACGACGATGCCAGGCTGTCGCTTCAGAGCTTCCACGTAGTGGTCCCATCGCGCCTGCGCGCGGAACCAAGAGACTGCCAGAATCGCCACGAAGAGGATCAGTGCGGCAATCACTACCCATCGAAGAAACGGCTTGCGGCCCCGCCGCACCGACTGACCGAGAAGGCAAGCCTCGAGGTACGGGCGGGCAGGCTCAAAGACGCTAACGTCTTCCTGTTTGAATGTATCGAGCTGCGCGTACAAAAGTTCGTGAATGCGGTCCAGATTTCTCCGGAATACATCCCGCAACGCCACTGGCACGGACCCGCTGACAGCGCCCACCAGCACAGCCTTCGAGCCGTACTGTATCCACAGCTTGAGGCTGCCGGCATCGACCGTTTCAAGGTCCTGGCCCCCTTCAGTGAAGGAGTCGCTGACGAATTCCTGAATGGCGGTAAGCATGCCGGAGATCATGTCCGCATCTTTGAGTACCGAATCCTGAGCGGCCACATGCAGCAGAAGCAGACCGCTCTTGCGATGAATCAGGAAAACCTGCTCCACGGAATACAGCAGGCTTCTGGCGAGGAGGATCTCGGTGAAAGGTTTGCCGGTTACGCGCGCTTCGATGCGCCAGCGGATCGCGCGCAAAGACGCGCTCTTCTCGACGATCTGGTTTAAGCTTTCCGCGAATTCCCGGATCGCGGCCGCGATGGTATTGCGCAGCGCCGGGCCGATCACGGGATAAATCGCGTCGGCCAATTCCTTGGGGTGTTTGCGAACGGAGCTGTGAAATGCTCTTTCGAAGATGGGCTCCAGCGCCTCACGGAGTGCCCTGGAGCGCGCCGATTTAATAATGCCGGGCAGAATCTCCGCGATTTCCGCGGTCCTCGTGGCAGGGTCGTCAAGCCTTCCCTTGATCTTCTTGAGCTCGTCGAGTTCCAGGCCGATCAGCAACTGCCGCAATTGCGCAAGCTCCGCGGCGCCGGCGCCATTGGAGGGGCTGCCAGCGGCCGCGCGATTTTCGGCCGGCTCCGGCATGATGCTATTCGTTCGAACCGGGTATCTCGAACTGATCGTTCAGCCGGAGCGCGACTTCCGTGAAGAGTGTGGCGAGAGCGGCGCGATCGGTCTTGCCGTGCCGCAGTTCCTGGAAGCGTTTTTCCAGCAAAGTTGCGATTTCATCGTGCCGAGCCCGCATCTGGTCGCCGAGATCCTGCGATTGATGCAGCAGTTGGGCGCGCAAATCGCGTTCCATCGCGGCGCCACGGTCGTCAAGATCGCGCAGCCGGCGGCTCAAGGCTTCACTCGTTTCCTTCAGTTCGCGGGAGTGCTGGCTCCCCATATCCGATCTCTCTTCGCGTTCCGCCTTGAGACGGGTTTGGAGCGCTTCGAACTCCCCTTTGATGTAATTCTCGAGTTGGTCGAAACGACGGCGGTTGGATTCCCGAATCTCCGCGGTTTCCTTGTGAAGCGCCTCTTCGAGACCGGCGAACCTGGCTTCATAATCGCGCATCTGCGATCCGAAGAGGATGTCGCGAATCTTATCGACGTTGCCGGCCCCGCCTTTCATAACCTGCGGTGTACGTGGTTCGCCTTCGGCGCGTGTGGCGATCTGCTCCGGCGTTTCGTTGTATTGTTCCGACTGCTCTGCTGGCCCCATGGTGTGCTCTCCGCTCAGTTGTCCTGAATGATCTTATCCGCTTTTGCGCTCGTCTTCAATAAGCCGTGGGCCTAATCCAATTCGAACGGCTAACCGTCTCCTGAAGTGCCGGAGCGAGGCGCGGCGAAGCACGAGCGGACTCGTGCGTCCAACTGCGGCGGCGTGAACGGCTTGCTCAAGTAGTCCGTGGCGCCGCGTTCAAAGCTTGCAACGGCGCTTGCTTCATCCCCTTTTGCGGTGAGAACGATTACCGGAAGCGATCGCGTTTCCTCGCGCGATCTGATAATCCGAAGCGTTTCGAGGCCGTCCGGCGGCGGCATCAGCAAATCCAAAAGTACCAGGTCGGGTTTTCTCTCATCGATCAACTCCAATGCCTCCGCGCCGCCGGATGCTTCGATGACTTCATGTCCTGCCCTCGTCAAGGCTTTACGGGCCAGAATGCGAAGATCTTCGTCGTCATCGACAACCAGAATCCGCAGTGCGCGGTCGTGGGAGGCTTCGTGGGCCTGCGCCCCTCGAATTCGCAGCAGCTCGAAAGGATCGCTCTCGAAATTCTCCTCACAACCCTCGTAAGCGCACGAGACTTTCATCGGCGAGTGCAGCGAAGCGGCGATCTCCCGCGACCGTTCGTCGATCCGGCTAAGAAAGTCATCGTCATGGGTTGGATCGTGATGGGTCAGGAAGAGCTGTTTCACGTTGGCCGCGGCGGCGATCTGCGTAGCGAAGGAGTAAGTGCTGTGGCCCCAGTTCTTCTTGGCGGGATATTCTTCCGGCGTGTACTGGGCATCGTGGATGACTACGTCGGCGTTCTCCATGAAGGCCGCATGACGCCGATCGCCGGCGTGGAGAATGGATTCCAACTTGCCCGGTTCCGCATCCGAACGCCACAGCTTTTCCCAGTACGGCTCATGATCGCAGAGATAAAACAAGGAAACACCATCGGCCACAATTCTGTAACCGAGGGTCGCAGCCGGATGGTTGAGATAATGGGCCGTGACCTGAGCGCCGTCCAAATCGAACGTGCCTTCCACCAGGTCCTTGTATTCGATGTGAGCCCCCAGTTGTCCCAATTCCACCGGAAAATACGTATACTCCATCTGACCGGATAAGACTTCGACGAGCGAGCGGCCGCCTCCTTGCGGAGCGCAAACCGTCATGCGATTTCCCGGTACGAATAAAGGAGTAAAGAACGGAAATCCCTGGATATGATCCCAATGGGTATGACTGAGCAGGATGGTGGCGTTAATCGGCGGTGGTCCCTCCGCCATCATGCGGATGCCGAGAGGCCGCGCCCCGGTACCGCAATCGAGGATGAACCGGCTACCGGACTTAGTCAGCACCTCTACGCAGGATGTGTTCCCACCATACCTGGTCGTCGACGGTCCGGGAGTGGCAATGGATCCCCGAGTTCCCCAGAAGCGCAATAGCACAATGGCGTCCTCTAATGTTTTATGTGCAGCTTATTTAGGGTACTCCAACTCCACCCCTTCGACATACCTGGCGAGGTCCTCCACCTTGGCGAGAATCGCTGGAACATCCGCGCGTAGCGCCGCCTGTTCGAGGGCTGCGCCGATCGCCGTCAACTCCGCGAATCCATATCCCGCCCCGGTTCCCTTCATTTTGTGACCGAGCATGCGTATGGCATCGAAATCCTGGTTTGCCAGGGCCTGCCGGTATTGCGGGACCTCTTTCCTTCGTTTGTCCAGGTAGGAAGGCACGACATCTTCCATGCCGGGCTCAACCGCAATTCGGATGCGTTCTAAACCGCGCGCCGGTGCATCGCTGCTGGCGGATTGACTGCCCTCGACCAAGGCCGGCGACGAAAGACGGTCTGCCCCGACGCCCGAAGCGTAGCCGGCCACGGCCTCTAGCAGCGTGACCTTACGGATTGGCTTGGTCAAATGACCAGTGAATCCCGCCGCGAGACTCTTCTCCGCCATGTCCGCGAATGCATGCGCGGTTAGAGCCAGCACCGGCGTGGGCTGAGCGCCGGTTTCCCGCTCGAAGCGGCGAATCTCCTGAGTTGCCGCATAGCCGTCCATCACGGGCATCTCGACATCCATCAGCACCAAATCGTAATGGCTGGAACGGAACATCCGCGCGGCTATCTCTCCGTTTTCCGCGATGTCGATCCCGGCGTTGGCCTTATTGAGATACGAAAGAATTAGAAACCGATTATCCTCGGAATCGTCCGCCAACAGGATACGAAGCCCGGATGGGATCGTCAGTGGCGCGACGGCCGTGTTTGTGGCCTTAGCATCGGAACGCTGCGATTGATTGTCCTGCACCCTGAGCCTGGCGGTAAAGAAAAAAGTGCTTCCCTTACCCAACGTGCTTTCCACCCAGATCCGGCCGCCCATCAGTTCGACGAGCTGTTTCGAGATAGTCAGGCCCAGACCCGTGCCGCCGTACTTGCGCGTGGTGGAGCTGTCGACTTGAGTGAAACTTTCGAAAATCTGGTCGACCTTGTCGGGCGGGATCCCTATACCCGTATCGGACACAGCGAATCGAAAGGACCCTGGCCGGCTGTCTGCGGGTTCGGGCTCAACCCGTACCTCAAGGCCCCCATGCTCCGTGAATTTGATGGAGTTACCTAGCAAATTGATGATGATCTGCCGCAACCGGTTCGGGTCGCCAACAAGAAAAACCGGGACGCCGGGCGCAATAGTCTGGCGGAGTGTTAGCCCTTTCGAGGAGGCGCGGACCTCGACGACCTCGATCGCCCTCGCGATCACATCAATCAGATCGAAAGGCGTTTCTTCGAGTTCGACCTTGCCGGATTCCACTTTCGAAAGGTCGAGAATATCGTTGATCAGGTTCAGCAGACCGACGCCATTGCGTTGAAAGACATCCACGCACCTTTGTTGTTCCCGCGTCAACGTCGTTCCCGACAACACATCGGCCATCCCGATGATGGCGTTCAGCGGCGTCCGGATCTCATGACTCATGGTGGCCAGGAAATCGCTCTTTGCGCGAGTGGCCCTGTCGGCCTCTTGCCGCTTAACGTCGAGTTCGCGATTCACTTCAATGAGCTCACGGCTCATGCGCTCGACGCGTTCTTTCTCCAGTTCCAGATCGTGAGCGAGTTGCTGGTATGTGAAGAGCGCCACCGGCAGAGACCGCAGAACAATCAGGCGGCGACCGCCCGAACAGGCGGCGACGGCTTGCAAGTATAGCTCGTCACTTTGCGGACCTGGTTCGCTCCAGATGTCGGATTCCAATTTCAATCCCGTGGTAGGCTCCCACGCCGGTTCGCACTCGGCGAGAAACAGCTCCAGAAGAGGGAAGTGCTCAGTCAGGTCGATGCTGTCCTCGCCGCCGCGCTCCACGGGGAGGGGCCACCACTTGGGCAGACGGCCGACGGGCCGAAAGCGAGCGTCGGGCAGTTGCTCGAAAATGGCGAGGTCGAGGAGGGCCGGGAGGCCGCTCCATCCACTCTCGTCAGTCGTCTTCATCGGCTTGGGATTCATCGTCTTGCGCTTTAAGAATGCGGGAGGCGAGCATCTGAAAAGCCTCTTCCACCTGCTGGCCGGTCTTCGCGCTGGTCTCGAGGATCGTCCAGTTTCGGCGGTTCAATTCCTCCCAAGCACCCTCGGGGATCTCCCAATCGGGGCGCTCGTCCGCCTTGTTAGCAAGCAGGAGGAAAGGCCGCGGGCCGAGTTCGCCTTCCACGCGCATTTGGATGCCGCGGGCAATATCCAAAGTTTTGCTTCTGCGCCCATCGACTACCAGAAAATATCCGGAAGCGTCGCGAACCTGGTTCAGCTTGATAGGCGCGCCGTCTTCTTCGCCGGCCATATCCCAAAGCATCAAGGTAACCTCTCGTCCATCGACACTCACGACCTTTTTGTCGATTTTTACCCCCACGGTCGTGTGGTACTTATCGGCGAACATGCTGTGAACATAACGCGCCACCAAGCTGGTCTTGCCGACCCCGAAAGAGCCGAGCATACAGATCTTTTTCTTGAGCATTACCGTTTCAAAAGTATAGCGCCGATATCGAGACAATCCTTCTGCAAGCTTGCCGTTGGCGCTCTTGTGCTCCGCAAAAACTCGTCGCGGCTGAAGACGGCTACCACAACGCATTGAACGTGGCGTTCTTGGTTTCGGTTTGGAGTGAATCCGATCCTGCACTCGAGTCTGTTCTGTTGTTGGAGCTATGGCGCTGGTTCGCTTTAACCTGCAATCGCGTAGCGCGCTCGTCGTGGTTAACCGCGCCACTCTGATCGGTCGCCACCGCCAGGTTTTCGTTACTATTGCTGAGATGCTGGTACAGAGTACCGGCAAGGCAATTAGTGTGCTGCCAGCGGTGCCGCTTCATTGGTCCGGTGGGATTCTTACGGGGGTGCGGGTCCGCGGCGGTGGCAGGATTGAGCATTAAACCGCTGGAGCCAAATCGCGTACAATCCAGAGACGAGGGCAATTGATGCGCAAAGGTACAGCGTTCGTTATCATGGCGACTTTTTCGGCGGCGGCGCAAATCGCGAGCGGTCAGAACGCCGCACCGAAGACCGCCGAGGAAGTTTACAAGAACATCGTTCAATTGAAGGGAACGCCGGCGGACCAGTTGCTTCCGGCCATGCAGTTTATCGCGGCGTCCTTGAACGTCGAGTGCTCCTTCTGCCACGTGCAGGGCAAGATGGAGGCCGACGATAAACCGCCGAAAAATATTGCGCGTGAAATGATCGCCATGACCATGGCCATCAATAAGAACAGCTTCAATGGACGGCAGGAAATCAGTTGTTATTCCTGTCATCACGGAGCCGAGCATCCTTCCAGCGTTCCACCGGTTCGTGACTCGGATGTTGCCGAGGCGGAGGCGAAGACCCCGGCGCCAAACGGTGCGACTCCAACCGTGGATGAGATTATCGAAAAATATGTTGCGGCAATCGGGGGCCCCGACGCGATGCGGAAGGTCACGAGCCGTGTTGAAACTGGTTCGATTAAGGTGGGCGAGAACAGCATACCGATTGAGGTGATCACGAAGGCGCCTAACAAGCGCGTCTCAATCACCCACACTTCGTCTGGTGGTGAGAGCTTCACGGCTTTCGATGGAACGGCGGGCTGGCTCGGCAGCACGGGACGGCCGGCGAGAGAGATGACCGCCGCTGAATCCGGGGCGAGCGGGCTGGACGCCGAGTTCTATATCGGACTACGGCTGAAAGAAATTTTCCCCAAGTTACGCCGTGGGAGGAACGAAGAAATCGGTGGCGTCGAGTACTACACGCTTAGCGGCACGGCGCCGGGACGTCCGGCTGTGCGGTTGTACTTCGATCAGAAATCCGGGCTGCTGATGCGCATGGTTCGTTATGCCGAGACGCCGGTCGGGAGGAATCCGACACAGATCGACTATGCGGATTATCGGGATGCTGACGGTGTAAAGATTCCTTTCCGATGGACCCTGGCCAGGCCCAATGGCCGCTTCACGATTCAGATCGCGGAGGTGAAGAGTAATGTGCCGATCGCAGATGACAGATTTGCGAAACCCGCGGCGGAGGTGAAGTGACGGAGCGAGGCCGCGGAATCAACAGGTAGTGCTTCACCAGATTTTGGACAAAAAGATAAGAGTCCGGCCTCGAACGGCCGCCCTGGCTGTGGCGGCACTCGGTGGCTTGGTTATGTGTGCAATTCGGGGACAAACCAGCCAGAATGCACCGGGTTCTTCCCTCATTTCTTTGACCGAACGAACTCAGCAGCAGGACAAGCCGGGTATCTGGAGTTCGGCGGCACAGACTGAGAGGCTGGATCCCAAACAGACCGCCATCATTATCTGTGATATGTGGGATAACCACTGGTGCCGTGGCGCGGCGAATAGGGTTCAGAAACTAGCGGTCCGGATGGTTCCAGTTCTTGCCGTGGCTCGCCGGCACGGGATACTGATTATTCATGCGCCTTCCGATACCTTAGATTTCTATAAAGATGCGCCCGAACGAAAGCGCGCCGAGATAGCGCCCCAGATCGCCGTTCCGCCTTCAGCGCGAATCATTGAGCCATCATTGCCAATCGACTTCGCCGATGGAGGTTGCGACACGTCCCCACCGGACAAGTTCTACAAGGCCTGGACTCGCGAGAACGCGATCATTCCTATCATGCCGGCAGACTTGATCTCGACGGATGGGACTGAAGTCTATCGCAACCTAAAAGGGCGAAATATTCAAACGGTTATTTATGTGGGTGTACACGCCAATATTTGCATTTTGCAACGTCCTTTTGCCATACGTCAGATGCGGCAGTGGGGTTTGCATTGTTTGCTTATGCGTGATTTGACCGACGCCATGTACAGCCCGCGCGATGCGCCATATGTTTCCCATGAGCGCGGGACGGAGTTAGTAATTGAACATATTGAACGTTACCTGGCGCCTTCCATTCTCAGCACTGACTTCGTAATGAGTCTGGAGGGGACGAAGTAGAGCGTCAATGAAGATCCCAGCCTATCTCGACACTGGGGTGAGGTCGTGCCAGTTGAAAGGGTCGCCCGGACGCAGGGTCGAATTTACGGACACGCCGGTGTTGGGGTTATAAAAGTAATTCGGGTTGGGACCAAGCGGGGCTTCGTGATGTTGGCCGGTCGCGGGGTCCGCGGTCCACTGCACGCCGTTGATGATGTCGTCCATTTGCATGGATTGGCGATGCCTCTCCGCATCCAACCTTTCGAAACGCTGTTGCTGGGCCGCCATGTTCTCCTGCGCTTGTTTCAAAACAAGCGCCGTGGATTGACGGCTGAGTGCAGCCTGACTCGCGATCCACGCGGGGTTCAGCGTCAACGACCTCGCCGAATGGTCCAGCATGCGAAGAGCCTGCGCCGCCTGCGCGCGTGGAGCTATAAGACTCACCAACCCGGTGACTCCCCAGTTGCGGATCACGGAAAAGTTGGAAGCGGTCAGCGTGGTTTCGGCCCACACGTAGGCGGCGAACTCCTGTCCATTGGCGATGCACCGGAAGAGCGCCTCGCCCGCGGCAGTCGTGTTCACAACTTCACCTTGCGCCGTTCTGGCAATCACCTGCCGTTCTGGGGCCAGCACCGGAGGGAGCGGATTCGCGCTCTTGAGGTGCATTTCCCGGCACATGCCGCGGAAACGGCCCTGCGCATACGCGACGGCGAAATCCTTGCCAGGGAGGTATCTGGCGACGATACCCCAATCAACGCCGGTGGAATAGCGTGTTCCTTCGGGTGCGCCCAAATGCGGAACGGTGAACGCGGGCACGGCTGAATCGCCGACGCGCAGATTGGTGCGGCCGTCGGGAGATGTCATGTCGATCAGGAAGCGCGGATTATTGGCGCCGAGCCGGTAGGCGCCGCCGCTGGTCTTCCAGCCTTTCGGAACTTCGATGGAGAACGCGTTCTCCCGCGTGTCGTGCACCACCACCCAATCGGCTAGCACCTGACTAACCGCCAGCCCGGATAACAAAAGCACCATCGCTCGCATATCGGATTACCTCGCATGGCCGCCCATTTTATCGCAACAAAAGGATCGGCGTCACGTCCGGCAATCGTCCTTCTGCCCCGGGCTCCGCGACAACTGGATAGGAAGCCCGGTGTGGGCCACGAGTATTCGAACGCTTCTGCAAAACTTGAACAGGGCGGAGGTCATTGGTCCCAAGACCAATTGGCGGTAACGAAGTATCGCGCCCAGCGCAAATCCCACGATAAATCAAGCGGTATCCTGAACGGTCCAGATGAACTCGTCTGCCATATGCATTACTTCGAGCTATGGTGCTAGCCGGTCTCTCCCAGGACCTGCCATTATTTAAGATCGCTGGCTACGATGAGAGCCTTTGGTGGAACACTTCGTTGTTTCTCGGGATTATTGACCAGTGCTTGCTGCGCGTTGTACCCGGTCGGCTCAGTCGCGGTCTCGCGGCATACGATTAGCCTTCAGTGCAGCCTGCCGTCTTGATAGACTCGGGCATGCCTTCTCACATCCGGCATGTGGGCCTCGACAAATCCGCTGGCCCGATTCGCCGCATGTTTCAGTATGCATCCTACGACTGGACTCGCGAGATGCCGAAGTCCAGACGCATCATCACATGGGTCGGGTATTTCATGCAGGGGTACGCGATCTGGGCGCTTTTGTCACGGTCTTTGGTGTGGCCTGTGACGTGGCCGGAAGGTTTACCCCTCTACGCGACGGCGATACTGCTTTACTGCGTCGGCGCATGTCTCATGAACGGTATGTTGACCGCGGAGTTCTTTCGTAAGACCCAACTCGAGGCCGACCAGATCGCTGCCCGGCAGATCCAGCAAACCCTCATCCCCCAGAAATTGCCGGACCTCCCCGGCTATGAGGTCGAGACGCTATACAAGCCATTTCGCGAAATTGGTGGCGATTACTTCGACATCATTGAACTTCCGAACAAACAAACTCTATTCGCGGTAGCGGATGTCTCCGGGAAAGGTATGCCAGCGGCTCTGTTGGCGGCAAACATACAGGCCCTGGTTAGAAGCATCGTAAGTGTTGAGTCGAATCCCTTGGCGTTGGCTCGGCAGATTAACGGACACCTGAGCCGTTATACCCCCAGCGATCGCTTTGCGACGGCAGTGTTTATCGTGCTGAGTCGCGATTCCGGAGAATTGGCGTATGTAAACGCTGGTCACAATGCGCCGATTGTGTTCAGTTCGGGATCGACGACAGCGCTAGAAGCTACAGGCATGCCACTTGGGTTATTTCCCGAAGCCGCGTACGTAACTCGTACAGCCCGTCTTCCGCCCGCCGGCGCCCTTCTTATTTACACAGACGGATTGACCGATTCGATTTCCGGAGAGGACCCCGAGGATCGCTTGAGTCATGCTCTGAATGATAGTTCCAAAAGAACGATGCATAATCTCAAATCCTTAGTAGACCCGAAATTCAATGACGACGATGTCACCATATTGCTCCTGAAACGCGATCCAGCGTCCAGCGGTAAGGTCGCTTAGAATCACTTCGTAGCGGACGAGATGATGTTCCAGATCCTCGGCGACTCGTCGGCTTTAGGCCGGATAGCTGAAGGATGATCCTGCTTGCAGTAAGAATTTCCGACTCAGAAAATTATTCCGAAGCAACAGGCGAAACAATTTGCGCCGGTGCTCGTGTTTCAACGTTTATAGGCTGTTCCCGCAATCAAGATCACTGTTCTTCGCTGGAATGCTAATTGCCGTTGGTATCGCGGAGGAGATTCAAATGAATCGCTGGGTTACTAGAGTTTTGCTCGGTGCAGCGCTTACGGCACCCCTTACAGTGATGCCCGTGCACGCCGATGATCGCGTGTATCATGACAGGGATCGTCACGACGACCATCATTGGGATAACCGCGAGGATCGCGCCTACCGAATTTGGCTGAAAGAGAATCATCGCAAATACCGAGATTTCGCCAAACTCCGAGAAGAAGATCAACAAGCCTACTGGGGCTGGCGGCACGAGCACTCGGATGCGCTCTTAAAGATCGACATTCATTAAGTTAGAAAAACGGCTCGGGTGCGGATCAACCACCCGAGCCGGTACTGTACGATCAGGTCCGGGCCCCCGTGGATTATAATCTTTTAATACGTGGAGGCCTCCATGTCGGGAATTCGGACCGGAACAGTAGCTTTAGCGTCCCTCGAGGACGATTTGACCTGGCATCTCCGAATCGACCGCGAGCGGCTGTTCCGGTGGTATTTGGATGGGGCCATTGAAACCGATCTCTATGGAACCGCGGCCGATGAAGCGGTTTCAGCTCTTCAATCGTTTGTTGAGCAATCTTTGCGAGGTGGACTTCAAATCCTTGAAGTCACGGCGCGTATCGGTGCCACTTCAGAATCCGGCAAGAAAAGATCGCGGCCCGCAAGGGCCTGAGACCTTTTTGCTCAAGATAGACTTCACCGTTTAGTGTTGCGTTAGTGCCTCGATCGAAGACCGGTATTCCTCGATTCCCGGCACAGCCATTCCACACACTTTCGCCTCGTCATCCCAGCGCCGCAAGATCACTGCGTCGCGAAAGCATCGCAACGTTTCAAATTCACGAGCTTCCGCCTCGGTGAACGGACCCCCTTGCAGTTCCAGACTTTGGATGGACGCCGGTGAGAGCCTCGCGAGATACTGGGGCTCGACGCGGCAAAGATACCGCTTCGCCGCCACATGATACTGAACGGGTTCGGCAACTTCAGGCCCGAATCGCGCGAGGAGCCATTCGTATCCCGCGGTTTCATGCCGCGTGTCGATTCCATCGTCAGCGGCGGTTTCCGGAAGCTCATGCAGCAAATGTCCGACATCGTGCAGCAGCGCGGCGACGATTAACTCGCGAGGGCTCTCTGCCTGCGTCGCCAGCAAGGCGCATTGCAAAGCGTGCTCCAGTTGTGAGACGGGTTCGCCAAAGTAAGAATCTCCTCCACGCTGCTCCATCAATTCCATAACTTCATCGGCGACTGTCATGACAGAACTCAGTATCTCAAGGAAGACTCCGCTGGTGCTTCAGATAGACGACCGCGGCCAAACTCGAGAGGAACGCGACACCCGCCAGGAAGACGAATGCGCCCTTCCATCCCCACAGCACTGAGATGCTTGCGACGCTGTTTCCAGCGAGAACTCCTCCGAGGTATCCCGCGCCGTCGATGAGTCCCGATGCCGTTGCGCTGCCCTGCTTCCCGCCGAAGTCGAGGGAGATTGCGCCCGCCAGGTACGAATATGGTCCGATCATCAGGAAAGCGACCAAGGTTACCAACGCGACAGGAGCCAGCTTCGAGTCTCCGAAGCCTGCTAAAGCCAGCACGAGGAGCACTACAGTGGACAACAGCATGCCGTAAAAAATAATAGCGGCGCGTCCGCTTTTTCCCAGACGATCGCCTAAGTAACCAGCCAGTAGAACTGATATTCCGCCGAATAGCGGAAACAGCGCGCTCTTCTGCGCGGCATCCGCCACTGTCAGCCCGACAGATTGGGTGAAATAGGTGGGTGTCCAGAGATTAAAAGTTTCTCGCAAGATAGTTATGCCGCAAGAGAGCAGACACACCAGCCAGAAAACGCGACTGCGTCCGAAGGTCGACAACAATGATCCCAGACTATCCGGAGTGGCCTTTTCACCTTCGGAATGGAAGAGGTTTGTAGGATTGGGCGGCGGCTCGGGATAGCCGATTTGAAGCGGTGTTTCCTTCAGGAAAATCAGATTGAGCAGCAGAATCACAGCAAGGGTCGCGGCGGCCGCGAAGAAGACACCGCGCCAGCCGAACCCGAGTCCGATCAGCACGGACATAAATTCGCGTGAAGCGGCATCGCCGAAAAGAAAACTCAGGCTTACGATCCCCATCACGGTTCCGTAAGAGGACCATGAAAACCAGCGGGAAACGATTTTGACCATACCGGCCCAGCCCAGCGATTGAACTAACCGATTCCCCATCCATGCGATGGTAAAAAACGGAATGCCTCCGGCGAGTCCGAATAAAACCGTAAATAGAATCGCCCCCGCCATTCCGTATAGAAAGTTTCGCCGGCCGCCGAGAAAATCCGCCAGCCAGCCGCTCGGAAACTTGCCGATCGCATAGGCCAGGACCCCTAATGAGGCGATCGTACCCAGGCTGATCTTGGCGTCGCCAGGCGAGATTCCTTTTCGCCCCATCTCGGCAATCAACAATGGCATAGCCACGGCCAGATCGGAACGGCAGAGGTAATATCCAGCGTAACCGGTCACAATCAAAGCGACAGTAAGTATGCGCCAGCTCGCAAATCGATCGGGAAGAAATCTTTGAACGGTTTCCGGTGGAATCTGCAACGAGTTTTCCGGAACCATCTCCTATGGCCTTTCGCCTAGCGAGATGCGGCCTGATATCTCATCCAAAACGCCCAGACATTCGCCCGCGCTTTCGACCAGGTAATGTGGACCTGCATCCAGCAGCCTTATTTTCGCGCGAGAGAGCACGTTTGTCTTTTCCGCGGCGGACACTGAGTTCCACTCCGCTTCGGTCAGACCCGCTTCGTTGCCGGTTCGCGTAACACCGATAGTCCACATTCCGGCGTTCAAACCTTCCGCGATGTCACTCGGCGTGTCGCCGATCTTTGCCATCGACCAGAGCGGACTTACTTGAATCCGGATCGCGTTCAGGTAACACATCCATGGCGCGGGACGTCCTCCTCCCGGAACATCTTGAGGACAGATTGAACAATCCGGATCGAAGCCCTGCTCTCTTGCGCGCTCTACAAGGAAGTCAAGCATCGGTCGCGTGTAGCCGGTGGTGGATCCGATTTTGATTCCGCGCGAGTGTAGCGCTTCACCGATTTCCTGCACGCCCGCGATCAACTTCGAATAATCTCCCAGACATTCGAGTTGCTTGGGAAGAAACTTCGCGTAGAGCGCTTCCACGTCGGCTTCGCGGGGCATTGCGCCATGCTGTAGCTTCCAAGCCGCGGTGACCCGCGGCAGTCCGAGAATGCAGCGAATATGGTCTTTCTTCGCGATGCCCATCGAGAGGCGCGCTTCGGCGACCGCAACCGGTACGTCCGCTTCCGCAAATACTTCCTGCAAAGCCGCGACCGGAGCCCGGCTGCCGTGATCCATAATCGTGCCTGCCCAATCGAAAACAACACCTTGTAATTTCATGCCGCGATTGCCTCCGCTGAATGTTCCGCCAGTCCAAACGATAAAGTCATGCCGGAGCCGCCGGGCGCCGTCACAATGCGCACTCCCGGAGTTGGTTCGGCTTCAAAGAAGGGACGCTCCCGATGCAGGCAGTAGACCCCGTGCCACCGCTCCGCGATATGCCAGCTCGGCAGTTCCAAGAAGTTTCTGGCTTCGCTCAGAACTAAATCGTCGATCGCTGTGCGGTCGAAGATGTTTACTTCGAGCCCATACTCGTGCGAGTCGCCAAGCGTTATCGCGCCATCGGCGGTTTGCGAGGCAAGCACGTGAATCCCCCATTTTTCGTACTCCGGTTTTTCCACTGCGATACGCGCTTTCAATTGTGGCAGCGTGCTGCAAATCGCGAACGCTTTATAAAAGCGTAGCGTGAGACCGGCAGCCAGCGACGGACCCAGTTGCCAGTCATTTGGTTGTGGACTGGTCCGCATCATCTGAAGCTTACATCGAGTCAGTCCGCTGGTGGCGAAAACTTCCGGATAGAGCGTTTCGAAATCGTCCCCCGAACAGACAATGGCGGCATCCACTTCCCAGCGTTCCGTTGACGTTTCGACAACGGGAAGTGCGATTCTCTTCACCGTCGAACCATAGCGGCACTCGACGCCGATCTCCCTCAGATATGCCCCGAAGTTCGATATAATTTCTCTCGGGTCGACAGTCAGCTCCGTGCCGCTCCACAAGGCGCCAAGCAGATTCTCTTCCCGTACGGCGTGGCTGCGTGCACGCGTGGTTTCGGCATCGAGCCAGCTACAGTCATAGCCCGCGGACGGTCCGATTTCGGCAAACTCACGAAGGACGTCGGCCTCATCGCGGCAATATGCGACGTGTAACGATCCGGTCGGCCGATAGTTCAATCGGGCTGCGTTCAAGGCTTCCAGCCAGATCTCCCGGCTGCGCAGGGCCATGCGATGCATTTCTCCAGCGGGCTGTCCTATCGGCCAAATCATTCCGAAATTACGCAGCGATGCGCCCGTCGCGTTTGGGCTTCTTTCGAACAGAACTACGCGTTTTGATTTGCGGGCCAAAACATATGCGTGGGCCAGTCCCAGAATTCCTCCACCCACGATGGCGATGTCCGCTCTTCGCAGCATAATGTTCAGAATAGATAAATCGGGCGGATTACGCTATCACAGTTCGGTGTCAAACGTGTCTGTCGGACAACTTCCCTTCGTAACCATCGGGTCAGCAGATTGTCGTACGTTTGAAACTACTTACTTAGTATTCTTCGAAGGATCAGATCACAATTGAGCGCAGGAGCAATATGCTCCGCCTTACATTACTACCCACGCTGTTCTAGCTACAGGTCTCAGGAGGCCATTGGGTGAAATTTAGAAACAAAACCTACATTACGGTTTGCTTCGCAGTCTTCATTACTTCAGGCGCGGCATTCGCGCAATCCACTTATGGCAGTATCAACGGCAGTGTGATAGACCCATCGTCCGGCGTCATTCGTGGAGCGAAGGTGGAAGCAACCAATCAGCGGACGCAGCTCACGCACAGTTTGGAAACCGATTCCGATGGACGGTACCGCTTCATAAATCTCGATCCGGGTGTCTATACGATCGCAGCTACGGCTGCGGGTTTCAGCCGTACGGAACAGAAAGAAGTCATACTGCAGGCGCGTGAAGAGGTCGGTCCGATCAATTTGCAATTGGCGCTTGCGGGCGCTGAGGCGACCACGATTGAGGTTGTTGGAACCCCAATCGTTGCCGAAGAACTTACCCGGTCCGATTCCAAATCGGGCGACGTCATTAACTCGCTGGCGCTGAATTTCCGCGCAACGGCTAGTCCGAGTCCGATAGTTGTTGCTTCTCTTGCGCCGGGCGTTGGTCAGGACAGCGGCGGCAACGTAACGATTGCGGGCCAGTTGCCCACGGCGACATCTTTCTCTCTCGACGGCGTCTCTACACAGCTTCCACGCTACGGCGGTCCCACGCGCGATCTTTTTCCGTCGGTGGAAGGGATTTCTGAATTCAAAGTGAATACGGCCGCTAATAGTGCCGAATTCTCACAACCATCCGACCTCACGGTTATCAGCCGCGGAGGCACCAACGATTTTCATGGCGGCGCCTTCTGGTATTTTCAACGAGAGAATTGCAATTCGCCCGACCAGATCAGCGGCATTGTTCCCACCGGCGACGCCAACACGTTTGGAACGTCGATTGGCGGTCCGGTTCTGATGCCTCACTTCTACAACGGCAAGAACAAGACGTTCTTCTATTTCGATTATGAAGGAGTTCGCCTGAACTCCAACACGCTGATTTCGACCAACACTCCGCCCACTGCATGGGTGAATGGGGATTTCACCGGCGCAGGGGTAACTGTCCTGGCCTGGACGGCAATCCGCTTCCCGGCAACAAAATTCCTGCATCGCAGATCAACGCGACCTCCGCGAAACTCATTCCGTTCCTTTTTCCGACTCCGACGAATAGCGAGACCGCGCTGACGTCTCCGAATCTGGTGTCAGTCTTTCCCGGGAACTTACAATAACGACGGGTTTGACGGGCGCATGGACCAGATATTTCGGCGCGAACCATCAGCTGTGGGGACGCGTGACGCAGAAGACCATCGCAGGCATCGGGACCGACGCCGCGCTTGGCGCCGGTGGAGCGGGCGATACCTCTTACAATCCGCTGATGGGGCCATTTTCTACCGACTCGGATCTTACTAATATAGCTGCATCTTATAACTGGATCATCAGGCCGAATCTGATTAACGATCTTCGATTCGGATATACTCGCGCCAACTATACTTTCAGTTATCCGGAAGCGGCGCAGGGAAACTCGATCGTCCAGAACGCTGGTATCGAAGGCCTGCCCGGCCCGCCAAAGAACGGTTTGGGCGGCGTTCCGGTGTTCTATATCGGAGATATTCTCGGAGGCCAAACGAATCCGTACGGACATCCGCGAGCGAACAAAAACACCACCATCGAAATCGGCGACAACTTGTCCTGGATACTCGGCGCGCACACCATGAAGTTCGGTTTCGAATTCCGCCGTCTCAACTATGAGGACAACATCACCTTCAATCTCGGCGACGAGTACGGCGACTACTTTCTAAAACGGCAGCGACGCCGCAGGGTTTCGCTACTTTCCTGCAAGGACGAATCGACGATGCCGTAGCAGGCGCAAAACGGGCCCGACGGCAAGCCGTTCGGTTACCACTTCGGTGGTTTCGCGCAGGACGAATGGCGTCTTCGCCCCAACCTTACGGTGACCGCCGGTCTGCGCTACGAAGTCAACACGCCCTTTAATGACGCAACTCACCAGCTCGGAAATTTCGACCGAAATTACCCCGGCGGACGGCTCATCATTCAGAACGAAGAGACCTCGCTGATTAACCCGTTGTGGAAAGCAGGCGGTCGGGAACACGCCTTTCGTGACCGCCAGCCAGGCTGGCCTGCCGGATACTCTTCGCTACACCTACTACGGCAACATTCAGCCTCGCTTCGGTTTTGCCTGGAGCCCGGAACCGGCAAGACTTCCATCGCGCTCCGCCATCGGCATCTATTCCGTTCCGGTCCTGGGCGCAGTCGCTCTACTCGCTACTGGGCGTCGATACCAGCTACTACGCGGATTACGGCACGACTTTCTTCCCAGACGCCTTTCCGACCGGTGCCGGCAGCGCGCCGCCTATCCTGGCTATCGCCGCGCCAATAATTACCATCTGAACGACCCAAGGTGATTCAATGGAATTTCTCCATCGATCATGACATCGGGTGGAACACGGTGGTGCGCGCCAGTTACACCGGATCGCACACTTATAACCTGATTTATAGCCCGGATCTCAACCAGGTTGAGCCGAACACAGTGGTTATGCGGCGCTGGTCGCGACGCCGGCTCTCCGCGCACAAAATCTGAAATACCCGAACTTCCGTGAAGTTCTGACTCGCGACAACGGCCCAGCGCCAAATACGATGCGATGACGCTGGAGCTGAATCACCGCTTCACGAATGATCTGACCTTTTCGAATAATTACACCTGGGCGAAGAATATTACGAACGCGCTCGGCGTGGCGCCTTCATTCGGCGATTCCCACCGGAGGCCAGGGCGATAACGGCGAGAACGTGAATAACTATTACAATATTGCGTCCGACTACGGAAACGCGTACTTCACGCCGCGGCAGCGGTTCGTCAGCACCTTTGTTTACGATCTGCCGTTCGGACGCGGTCAGAAGATACGGCGGCAACGTGAGCCGGGTCGCGAACCTCTGCCGTCGGCGGCTGGCGCGTTACTGGCGTGACTCTGGCTCAAACCGGTCCCTGGCTGACGCCCTACTTCTCCAGCAGTCTCGCCGATCCCTCCGGCACTTTCCCCTTGGCGCGTTCCGTGAAACAGCAGCGCCCGGATTGCGTGGCGGGCCAGACCGGCTATTTGTCAAACCCGACCACGGCCGATTATTTCAATGTCGACGCCTTCACGATTCCCGCCAGCGATATCGGCCGCTTCGGTAATTGCGGCGTCGGCATTCTGGAGGGCCCGGGAACGGTGACATTTTCGATGTCCGCGGGAAAGACCTTCGCCCTCACTGAGCGGATCGGCTTACGGTACGAAGCGCAGTTTGCGAATCTGTTCAATATCCTGAATAAAGCCGCTCCCAATATGAACGTCGGAAGCAGTTCCTTCGGGTTGATCAGCCAGAGCCAGCAAGTGGAGCAAGGCGGACCTCGCTCCATTCAGATGATGCTGCGGTTCCAGTTTTAGCATCGTCATTCGGCCTGTATCGGGCGGAGTTCGAGACAATCCGCCCGATGCTATCTTCTGGCGTACTTGAGGAAAATGTATTCTGAGACGCGTCCCGGTTCGGCGGCGTGGCATGTGAGCAGGTGTCGGTGGCTCGATTTTCTTAACCGGAATTCCACTTCGTGGATTCTGCCGTTGCGCGTTTCCAAGAACTCAACGCGCCAATCGCCTGGGAACGTCTCGACGCTGCTCGAGAAAGACAGGTCGTAGATCCCGGTCAGTCCCGTTTCCCGCCGGATTAAGTATTCGGCGATTTGCGCCGGACGCTCGTAGCAGCAGCGGCCCCGATAGGAATCCAGAAAAATTCTTCCCGCGATATGCTCCGCTGCAATCTCAGCCGCGGCATCCTTAGAAGCGTGTCCGTAATAAATCCCCTCGGGAAAGCACACCAGGTTCGCGGCAAAACGATCGCCGCCAACATGAGAGCACTCCCAGGTGTTCTCCGGCGTCGCGTCATGAATGGCGCAGTAGACGCCGAATCCGAATTTCGCGCAGCATTTGTCGTGTTTGCCATGAGTGCAAACCAGGAAAAGCGGGCGATCGTAGGGTCGGGCGTGCGATACGACGTCCTCGGGAGCTAACCTGAGCAGATCGTCATAAGCACCGAACTCAATCATCGAAACAGACGGATGCTGCTCGCTCGACCGCACCAGAAACATCCGCAGACTGTCGCCACGGCGGCGGTGACGGATCATCAACTTCTTGGCGCGGAGAGAGCGGGCGAGAGCGTGAATGTACTTCCGGATTGGGAGTTCCAGGCGGTCGTCCGGAAATCCCTTCTCGCTCCACGAGCCCGGATGCTCGATCAGCACCCAGGTATCTGCGCGGGGCGCCGTTCCAAAAATGTGTTCGCCGCGATTTCTTGAAAGTTCGGAGCAGAAAATGCGTGGAATCATTCCATGTCGCGGGTGTTGGCAAGCGAGACCAGACCCGCATCGAGCAGCTCCGCAACAAGGTTGCGCGTCGTTTCGCGCGAAATGCCGGAAACCGAGCAAAGTTCGTCCATCGAACACGAGCCACGCTGCTCGAGAGCTTCGAATAACGGCCCGGCATTCGCCGCGAAAGTCCACTCCCGGCCATCGCCGATGACACGAACATTGGTCCGGTCCTGGACAATCGGTTGCGACACGATCCATTTTACCGACACGCTATCGTCTTGAGGCAATCTTGGCTTAGTGGCGCTCGCGGGAAACGCAAAGTGCGGACGCGCCACCGCTCGGGCGTCGCGATACGCGAAATATTCGTCCAGCAGATCCGGAGTCCAAGCCGCGAGCATAGCCTCACGCAGCTTCTCCATATGTTCACGCCGTTCGTCGGAAGAACCCAAGCGGGGAAGATCGGCGCGGACCACCGCGTTCGCGCGCATGCGTCCGGCGAACCATTCCATGAAATCGGCTCCCGTGGCGTGATGCAAACCGACAGTGAGGTGCAGGGTCGGCTCGTCGAGCGGCACCGCGACATGCCACCATCCACGGGGGATGTACAGCAGATCGCCCTCTTCGAGCATACCTTCCCAGACTGGCTCGCTCGGCGGCGTCTTGGCGAGATCCTTGTCGCCGGGCAGAGGATGCTCGCGAGTAAAGCCGTATACGGCCCACCGTTTTCGACCCGCTACTTGAAGGATCAATACATCATGCCCATCCCAATGGAGATCAAATCCGCGCGATGTACGCCAACCCGCATACATATTCACCTGAATCCGGGTGTGGAACGACTGCTCGAGTTGCTCCGCCAGATCGGTAATCGGCTGCTGGATTTCGTCAATGGAGTCGAGAATCAGAGTTGCGCCCTGTTGAACGTGGGCCGTGAGATCGGCAGCGCGCAGGTGAGGGCGCGATCGGCCGCGGCGAGTGACAAAAGATTCCGCGGGGATAGCCTTGCCCTCCCGGAGCAGACGAAGCCGCGGCACATCCAGTTCGTGGTGTTCCAGGATTTTGTTGAGGTCGGACCAAAGAAGCAGCCCGGCAAACTTAGCCGGGCTGCCTTTCACGTAGAGAAACTGTTTGCCCAAATATTGGTTCAGGAACTGACGCTCCGTCAACGGAGCTAAGACTTCATCTAAAGTTCCCGGGGCGTTCCGCATCGCGCTCTGTGAATTCAAGCGCGGTCCGTGCCGTCCCCATCGGTGCCATCGGTTCCATCGCCGTCGGCCTTCTCGCCGTCAGTTCCGTCTCCGTCGGTTCCATCGCCATCGGCCCCATCGCCGTCGGCACCGTCGCCATCGGTTCCATCCCCATCGGTTCCGTCGCCGTCCGTGCCGTCGGTCCCATCACCATCGCCGTCACCATCAGCTTTTTTAGCTGCCATGGCGTAGACGTCCCGCGACCCTAGTAACAGGCCAGACTTCTCTTCCGATTCTTCTAATGGCTTCACGCTTTCCCTCCCTGGATTGGCGCGCCATACCCCGGCGCTCAGATTCATAGACGCGATTTCATCGTATCAGGACACTTCCATTTACGATTACAGTTCTACTGTTGTCCTTGCGTTATAGTGACGGCGAATCCCGCGACTGTGACCGTGGCTGAGCGCGGTGTCGTGTATGCGGTTGCGCTGAAGACCGCCGTTCCGCTCCCGCTTCCCGGCGACCCACTCGCCAGCGTAAGCCACGATGCATTGCTTGAGGCTGTCCAAGTGCATCCGCTGGCGGCGGTGACCGGGAACGAAATCTGGAAACCAGCGCCCTGCGGCATTGCCGTCGCGATGCCAACGGCATAGGTACAAGAAGCGCTGGCTGGGCCGGCCTGCGTAACACTGTACGTCAATCCCGCGATGGTAAGGGTTCCGGTTCGTGACGTCGCGCCCGTATTGGCGGCAACGGAATACGTGACAGTTTTGTTCCCCGGGCCGGATGCTCCGCTGGTGATTGCGATCCATGGAGCGTTGCTCGACGCGGTCCACGCGGCCGTCGACGAAGTTGACGTTAGGGCGACACTGCCCGTGCTTGCCGAAGCAGGAACGTTGGCCGACGACGGGCTCAATGAAAAGGCCGAGCTTCCTGCCGCCGCGGCCTGGATCACTGGGAAAACGACGCCGGCAATGGTAAGCGAGCCTGATCTTGCAACGCCTGTATTCGGAGTTGCCGCCCAGGCGACCGTACCGCTGCCGCTGCCCGATGCTCCACTAAGAATGCTTAGGAAGGAACTGTTGCTCGCCGCGGCCCAGGAACATCCCGAGCCGGCCGTCACTTGTACCGCATAGGTTTCGGCTGCCGCTACGATGCTCGCGCTCCCAGGGTTGATCGAGAAATTACAGGACGCTCCTCCGCCCTGCATGATCTCGAAGATCAGGCCCGCGATAGTAAGCGTCCCGGTGCGCGTGTTCGGCGTTGTATTCGCCGCGACCGCGTATCCAACGCTCCTGCTGCCCGTGCTCGAGGCTCCGCTCGTGATCGTGATCCAACTTGCGTTGCTCACCGCCGTCCAGGAAGCGGTCGTCGAGGATGACGTCACGGTGACAGATCCGGTTGTCGCCGCCGAACTGTAGCTCGCCGAAGCCGGACTGAGCGTGAATGGAGGCACGGCCGCCGCTTGCAATAAAGAAAGAACAGCCCCTCCGCTGGTGATAGCCGCATTGCGAGCCGTCGCAGCCGTATTTGCGGCCACGGTGTATGTGATGGCGCCGTTGCCGTTCCCGGAGGCGCCGGCTGTCACCGAGATCCAGTTCGCGCTGCTCACGCTGGTCCAGCCGCATCCCGAAGCCACGGTCATCTGAGCCGAATACGTTCCCGCGCCGGCGGCCAGAGTCGCGCTGCTCGGGTTGAGGACGTAGTTGCACGTGATTCCAGCCTGATTGATGGTGAAAGTCAGCCCCGCGATGGTCAGCGTCCCCGTGCGCGCCGCCGTCGATGTGTTCGCCGCCACTGAGTAGGTGATGACCTTTCCGCCCGCGCCTGTTGTTCCATTCACGATGGTGATCCAACTCGAGTTGCTCGACGCGGTCCAGGAGGCGGTCGAGCTAGAAGCCGTCAGGGTCACGGCGCCGCTCGAGGCGGCCGCTGCCACACTGACGGAACTAGGATTCAAGGTGAACGCAGGAGCCACGCCCGCCTGCGTTACATTGAACACGGCGCCCGCGGCCGTGCCGGAACCCGGGATGGTGATGGCCCCGGATCGCGAGGTAGCCGCCGTATTCGCCGTTACTGCATATTTAAAGGTCCCACTGCCGCTGCCCGAAGCGCCGGACGCGATCGTCAGCCAACTCGCGTTGCTCACGCCAGTCCATGCGCAACCCGACGTCGTCGTGACCTGAACCATGAAAGAGCCGGCAGGGGCGGCGGCGCTCGCGCTCGCGGGAGTGAAAGAGTAGCTGCACGAGACCCCCGCCTGATTCACCGTAAACGTCAATCCCGCAATCGTGAGCGTGCCCGCGCGGGGCGCGCTCGCGTTGGCGGCGACGGAGTAGCCGACTGTCTTACTCCCCGTGCTCGAAGCTCCGCTCGTAATCGTGATCCAGCTCGCGTTGCTGACCGCGGTCCAGGCCGCTGTCGAAGACGCTGCCGTGACGCTGACCGAACCCGTCGAGGCGCTTGCGCCCACGCTGGCCGATGTCGAACTGAGAGAGTATTGCGGCGCCGCAGCCGCCTGGGTGACACCAAGGGAGAGCCCCGCGATCGAGATGGCGCCGGATCTCGTACTCGTCGCGGTGTTGGCTGCCACGGAATAACCGACTGTCCCGTTGCCGCTGCCGGATGCGCCGCTAGTCACGGCGATCCAGGAAACATTGCTGGCCGCGGTCCAGGAGCAACCCGTGGTTGTGGTGACCTGCGCCGTATAGCTTCCAGCCGTAGCCGCCGGCGTCGCGCTCGTGGGAGCGATCGAATAACTGCATCCCGTAATCGCGATGGGCAGTGCAACACTCTGCGTCACGCCTCCACCCGACGCGTTGATCGTGATGCTCGACGCCGCGGCGGCAGCCTGCGCGGTCGCGGACACGGTCAGCGTGCTCGCGCCGTATCCTCCCGCAACACTGGTTGGAGAAAATGCCGCGGTCACGCCGGAGGGTAATCCGCTGGCCAAGAGCGCGACAGACGAAGTAAATCCGCCACTAGGCGAGACACTGATCGACACCGTAGCGCTCGTTCCCTGTCTGAAGGAAAGCGAGCTCGGCGCCGCGCTCACCTGGAAACTCGGAGTCGCGACCGAACCATTTCCCCAATTGTTGACGAGCATGGCTGCGTCCACCGATCCGAGACCGGTCGCCATGTCGTATCCTACGCCGGCCGAGTATCCCGTGAGACCCGGTACGGAATTGTTCCCCATGGTGACGTCGTGAAAAATGGCCGCGCCACCGTTGGCCTGCTTCGTCGCCAGAGCATAAAAAGATGGATTAGCGTTGCCCAGCCGGCTTCCTGTTTTCTGCGCCGTCAAGGCCATTAATCCGGCGAAGGAGGGCGCCGCGGCCGACGTTCCGCCGACCACGTAATATCCGCCGTTCATGCAGATGACATAAGCATCGTGCGACGCGGCCGTCAGCGATACGTCCGGAACATCGCGCCAGCCATCGGCCGGGACGCCCGGCGCCGCCTGCCACGACGGCTTCTTATACACCATGCTGGGACCGCCCCCGCCCGACCACAGTTCCGAACCGCCCGCCACCGTCCCGCTCTCGTTCCAGGCGGTCTCCGGGATGTAGCTCAACGCCGATTCCCATGTCGCGCTGCTCGACGCGCTCCAGTAAAAAGAAGGATTGGAAGTGTCGTTGAACTGCGTCCCACCGACGCAAGTGCTGTAGGGAGGCGAGCACAAGGCGTTCACGTTTTGTCCGTAAGTCACGATGCTGTCCGAGCCGCTGTTGCAACCCGCCACGCCGGCATCGCCCGCCGCCACCATTACGGTCATGCCTTGCGCCGCCGCCTGCTGCCACAAGCTGTTCCAGAACGCATTGCCCGACGCCCCGTTCCCTTCTTCGCAGCTTCCGAAAGAAAACGTCACTACGGGCGCCAGATTGTTCGAGACGATGTATTGCGCCGAAAGCACCACGCCATCGGTTGAAGTAGACGGCGAGATCACGAACTTGATCGCCGCGTTGGGAGCCACCGCGCCGGACCACTCGACATCGAGATCGGCTTCGACTTCGTCGTCCTGCGAGATAATCCCCGGGTTCGCCCCGTTCAAAATCACCGTGGGATTATTGACTGGCAGTCCCATCTGGGCGCGGAAACTCTGCACATCCGACACATTGATGTTGCAGCGCCCAATGACCGCGATTGTCTGGCCGGTTCCATTGATGGATCCTGCGTATAGCGGTCCGACGTCGTAGATGGTCGCGAAATCTCCCGGCGAGGTGTAATGCGTGGTGCTGCTCGACGTATAGAGCGGCGAAGGAGTTGCGATGGAAACCGCGGCGCTATGCAGCGGACGGAGCGGGAAATTGTGAAGCGAAACCACTCCCTCGACAACCTCGGCCATGGCCTCCGGGATGGAGGGCGCGCCGGCGTTGGCGTAGTAACGCCGCCCGTTCACGTTGTAAGCATCGATCGCGGTATGAAACGCGGAAGTCACCTGCGCGGCCGTCCCGCTGAACACAATGGATCGGCGATCCGGCGTGCCCGGTTCGACCTCGAATCCGTGCCCTTCAAGCCAGGTCACGACGCGAACCATGTCGTTATCTGAGATCCCGAACCGCGCGCCGAAAGCTTCCGGCGTCAGCCACCGATGGTATTCCGCGGAGTCAGGGTCTTGCTGCTCTGCCAGCAGATCCTCTAAAGCCCGTCTCTGCTCCGCGTCGGGTTGGAGGACCAGGACCATGCGCTCCATTCGAAGATCCGGAGAAACCGGTCCATTGTCGTATTCTTGCCGGGCCAGCGGATGACGGTCTGCCGGCCTCGCTACCGTAAAACGATCGTCAATGACGCTAATGATGCGGTCGGCTGGGCGGCTGATCTTTTGAGCTGTTCCGGAACACTCAAATAGAATCAACACCGACAGAAGGGCCCCAAAGGCCCCGCCGAGCGGGTACAGTTTCTTCATGAAACTGTCTCATCGGCGGGGACAATCGTGGAGGGCGGGAATCGTTACTTATTACTATCCGAAAAGGACTCGTAGCCGGGCGGCTTAACCGACGCGGAACCACCCGGCGTAGGAAAGACCGGCGAGCAGGAGGAAACAATACACTACTGACAGAACGATCAATAGATTGCTCCAGCGCTTCGGGAGCGCGCGATGTTGGGGATTCTCAGTCATCATGATGAACCTCAAAGGACGTCTTACGAATCTTCGAAAAACAGGACCGGCAGCGGTCCGTATGAACATTGGATATGATTGCGGGGAAATTGCTGCGCCGTCCTCTCGTGGATTCTTCGGCGAAAAACTTGAAACTGCGCGCACCCATTCGCGGGTTCCGCAATTCCGCGGCAATAACGGCCAGTAGCGTTGTCGAGGGGCCGTCTTCTTCAAACACCACGTGGCGGACCCCGGCCTCCCAGACCTTCGACAGAAGGCAGGGGTCTTTGCTGGCAATGACTACGAAACGTTCGGGCCTGCATGCGAACAGCAGCAGGTTTTCCGTCCGTCTGCCATCCACGACGATCACGCCGTCAACACCCAGGTCTGGAGAGTCCGTGCAGACGACTTTATGCGATCCGTCTGCGCCGAGCAATTCAGCCAGGGCGCTGGCGTAGGTTCGATCTTCGATGGATAACTGGACCAACGGCATATAGAGTTACAAAACTACTTAGCGTTGCACGAAGCGAGCGAATGGTCGTGTTCCTTATAGCATTTGCCGACGTCGTTCAGGTCCTTCTTGCCCATTGCGACATGGCAGACGGTGCATTTCAGGCCGCCCTCTTTCTTGGCGTAGGCGGGCGTCGCTTTCGATTGCACGGCAGTCAGCATCAGACCCGCTGCCGCAACGGTACACGGGATGACGAACTTCAGAAATTTCATTGACATATGGTTTGTGGACTCTCCGACTCCGATTTGTGCAATTGCGCGGCCAAATAACCCAACTGCCTCGCCTCCGAGCTTAAACCCTATCCCCACAGTGTTTTCGAATGAGAACTTTGTCCCGCGGCAGACACTCGATGGGGGAAATCACCCTGCTGCTCGCAGAAGCTGGGGAAACGCGTTGCAACGGGGTCGGGATTCACGGGATAATAGTGTTTCCCGTTGCAGTCTCGTTTCGAAGGAGTTTCAGTGCCAGTACTTGCACCGCGTTGGCAAAGGCCGGAAGTCTTACAGGCTATCTTCGACCAGCTCTCCGACGCGCTGTTTCTTTACGATAAGGACCTTTTCATCACTGGCGTCAACCAGGCCGCCCAGCGTCTCTTCGGAATGACGAGCGACGAAATGGTGGGGCGTCACTGCAAGGAATTGTTCCGCTGCTCGGCCTGCGAGCCCGGCTGCGGAATGATGCAAGGGGTGGGGCAAACTGCGTGTATCCCCAATGGAACTGTGCGTCTCCATACAGACAACGGCCGGGAACGCATGGTGGTCATCCGCACCATGCAACTGTTCGACGAAGCCGGGGAACTCGAAGGCGTAGTCGCCACGATCAAGGACATTACCGAAAACGCGGAGCCCTCGAAACGCCAGGTGATCGCGGAATCGCAGGCCATGCGGGAAGTACTGAACTTCGTCAAACGCGTGGCTGTGAGCGAAGCCACTTCTATCCTTATTGAAGGCGAGAACGGAACCGGCAAGGATCTCATCGCGACGACGTTGCATTATCAAAGCCTCCGGCAGTCGGAGCCCTTTCTGGCCATCAACTGCGCCGCCATCCCGGAAACCCTGCTCGAAAGCGAGCTGTTCGGACACGAGAAAGGCGCTTTCACCGACGCGCGCGCCCAGAAGCGCGGGCTTTTCGAACTGGCCGACAAAGGTACGCTGTTTCTCGACGAAATCGGCGAAATTCCCCTTTCTTTGCAGGCGAAATTGTTGCGCGTGCTGGAGGAACAGACCTTCCGCCGCCTCGGCGGCCTGCGCGACATCAATGTCGATTTGCGCATCATCGCCGCAACTAACAAAAATCTCCGCGAAGCCGTCAAGGAAGGCGCTTTCCGGCAAGACCTTTACTACCGCTTGAACGTCATCCAGCTCGTGGTTCCTCCGCTGCGCGACCGCCAGCAGGATATCCTGCCCATGGCGAACTTTTTTATCGACCGCTACAACCTCAAGTTCAAACGGCAGATCGAGGGTCTGACGCCGGAGGCCGAGGCACTTCTGCTGGCGCACGACTGGCCGGGCAATGTCCGCGAGCTCCGCAACGCCATCGAGCGCGCCATGATCCTCGAAGAGAGTTCTGTCATTTCCGCCGCCAGTCTTCCCATCGCGATCCGGAATTCGGAAGCTTTCGTGATCGCTGCTTTTCCCGATGGCGACAACGAGTCCCACCCGGTTCACGACGGAATGTCTTTAGCCGACCAGGAACGCCGTCTCCTGGTGCAGGCTTTGTCGAAGACGGCCGGAAATCAGACCCAGGCCGCGCGCGTCTTGCGCATCACGCGCGATACGCTGCGCTACAAGATGAAGAAGTTCAACCTGCGCTAAACGGTCGATCCGTTCGCCCAAAGTCGAACTACCAACCAACAACGAAGAACGCTTTTCCGTTTTCCCCTGGCAAGCGGCGTGCACTTCACACGGCTTGCCTATGCCCTCCGTTGAAACCAAGTACTTCGGAACAATACCCTGCGACGTAGAATCGTGTTTCGAATTTCCCTTTGGAATTCCTGCTTTCGAGGAAGAGCGCTGCTTCCTGCCGCTCGAGAACGCGGCGCACAAACCTTTGCTTTTCCTTCAGAGCACATCGATGTCCTCGCTTTGTTTCATTGCGTTGGCGGTGCTCGACGTTGATCCCGATTACAAGTTGGCGGTGAGTCCGGAAGACCTCGAAGCTCTCGAACTGCCCACCGAACGACAGCCGCTCATCGGCTCCGAAGTGCTGGTATTGACACTCCTCTCGATTCGCGACGTGGGACCCGCAACCGCCAATTTATTGGCGCCCCTGGTCATAAATCTGGCGAATCGCAGAGGGCTCCAGGCCATCCGCCGCGACAATCTCTACTCCCACGAGCAGGCGCTGGTGGCGATGTCCGAGGAGTGTTCATGTTGATCCTCCGGCGCAGGGCGGGCGAGTCGCTGCTGATCGGCGATGCGGTTGAAATCGAAATTCTCGAGACGGCGAATTGGGGAGTAAAGGTAGGAATACGGGCGCCTAAGGAAATTTCTATACTGCGCAAAGAGCTAAAGGTCACCCGCGAAGCCAACTGCGCGGCGGCGCGCGATGTGCGCGTGGCGGACCTGCCAGGATCGCTGCATCTTTTTTCATCCGCGAACTCATACAAACCCACCGCGCCCCGATAAGGGCAGAGAGAACCTGAGGGCGCCAAATAGGCGCCACGGGCCGCAAAGGAACTTCGGCTCGAGTTCATTCAAGGAGCGAAGAGTATGTCATTCAGTATTAATACCAACGTGGAATCCTTGCAGGCCCAGAATTATCTGGGTCAAAGCAGTAAATTCCAGAACCAGACCATCAGCGAGGTCACCTCCGGTTTGCGCATTACGCAGAGCGGGGACGACGCGGCTGGTTTAGCCATTGCCAACGGCTACCGGTCGGACGAAGCCGTTCTAACCCAAGGTATTCAAAACGCGACCGACGGTCAGAGCCAACTGCAGATCATGGACGGCGGCATGAGCAACATTTCGCAGTTGCTCGATCGCGCTCGCACCCTGGCCACGGAATCGGCTACCGGAACATATACCGGAAGCCGCGACGTTCTCAACACGGAATTCCAGAGTGTGCTTGGTGAAATCGACCGGCAGGCGCAGGCCATCGGCCTGAATACTGGTGGCGAATTCGCGAAAAATCTCTCAGTATTTATCGGAGGCGGCACCGCCAGTGGCAATGTCAACGCCATCAGTGACGGATCGGTTTCCGTGAACCTCAGCCAGTCTACAGTGGACAGCGCCAGTCTGGGACTGCAGGGCGTTCAAGCGATCGGTGCGACCGGAACCGATATCGGTACCGGATCCGGGACTACCAGCGTGACGTCCATACTCGCGAACACGACGAACCAGGCCTCCGAGACCACGCCGAACACCACCACTTTTTATCTCAAGGGACCGGGATTTTCAGGCCAGGGCGTAGCAATCTCGGTGAATACGAAGAACATCGGCGGCACGTCCGACCTTGTGGGCGCCATCAACTCCGCCATCCAGGCGGCAGGCACAAACGGTACGCAACAAGGGACGGCGCTCGCGAATGCCGACATTACGGCATCGGTGAATACGGATTCCGCGGGACGTCAGCAGTTAACCTTCAACTCGAGCGTCGCGGCGTTCCAGGTCCAGGCGGGAGACCAGATGGCGAACGCGTTGATGGGCAATTTCCAGGCAGTGAACGCGGCGGCGACGGGCACCGACACGCAGTCGACCTTGAATACCACTGCTGCCGGCACGATCGCTTTCCAATTCGACGGCAGCGGCCAGACCGTCAACGTCACCAATATTCCCACGGGCGCCGCAACTACGAAGACGGCCATCGTGCAGGCGTTGAATGCCAACAGCAATTTCCATGCGGCCGCTACGGCTTCTCTCAACGGCAGCCAGGTCGTAATCACATCCAATAACACGACCTCGAATTCGGCCGTAACGGTTGTGGACGGCGGGGCGGGTTCTTTGTCGGAACTGCTCGGTCTGACCACCAATGGCAACGTCACAACGGCGGCCGGTGCGGCCTCCACTGGCGCAACTCTGACGACCTCGGTCTTGGGGTCTGCGGTAACGGGGCTCGGCTCCACGCAATTTACGGCCGCGAATGCCGGCAATATCCAGGTTCAATTCAGCGGTGCCGGCCTCAGCAGCCCGGTCACTCTAACGGTTGCGGCCACGGCGGGCGAAACGCTGACCTCGGTTGTCAACGATTTGAACACCCAGGTGTCCTCCAACTCCGCATTGGAGGGAGCCGGCATCACCCTCAGTCCCACATCGAACGTCTTGGACGGCAATCATCAGCTGTTGTTCACCAGCTCAAGCGGACAGGCCTTCAATGTCGCCGTCACCGGCGATACCACCAATCAGCTCGGGTTCGGTTCCTTTCAGGCAGGGGAAGGCGGAGCCTTCGATTACACAACTCTGACGGGGGGCACATACAATGCCGGCACAGCCACAACACAGGGTACGGCGGCGGGCAATGCGACGCTGCAGTTCTCGATCAACGGTCAGGCTTCAAGCGCCAACAACATTGGTGTAAACCTCAGCGCGCTTCCCAGCGCGACGTCGGCCGTGGTCACCGGAAGCGCGACCATAGCGAACCCCATAACGATCAGCGCCGCGGGCGGAGTAGCGGCCTCATTGCAAGTCGGATCGCCGGTGGCGGCGTCGACGACGGTAGGGGGTCTCGATTCCGCGGTCGCGACCTTAGGCAGCCAGGCTGCCGGAACGGCTACCATAGGTGCGCTTGTGAACGCCGCGGCCACCTTGGGCGCGCCCGTTGCCGGAACCGCGACTTTAACCACCAACGTTGCCGCGCAAACTACCATCGGCGGGCTGACGCCGGCAACAGCGACGATTTCCAACACCGCTGCCGCCTCGACGACGTTCGGAGGTGCTAAAGCGGCTTTGACTTCGGGAGCCGGTAACGCCGCATTGACTTTCACCGCGGCCGCCGCCGGCACCCCCGGCAACAGTATTACCGTTGCGCTAGTGAATGGCGGCAACAACCAGTCTCTGAGCTCCACGGTGTCGGGCAACGTAATTACGGTGAATCTGGCCACGAACGGTGCTGGGGCTGTCACTTCTACGGCCAGCCAAGTGGCTAGTTACTTGGAAGACCAAAGCGCTTTTACGGCTCTGGCCTCGGTCACGGCGGGGGGCACGGGCGCCAGCGCCGTCGTCGCCGCCGGTGCGACGAACCTCACGGGCGGCAGCACCACCGCCGGGTTGAGCATTACCGCGAAAACACCCGGCACCGCCGGTGACGCGATTAATGTCACCTTCCAGCATGCTGGTAACAGCTCGCCTCTCAGCGCCACGGTAACCGGCAATAACGTGGTGGTGAATCTGGCAACCAGCGCTGGCGGCGCGATCACGTCGACGGCGAGTCAAGTCAACACCTTCTTGAACAACTATGCGCCTTTCTCGGCAATCGCAGCTTCCGCTTTAACGGGGAGCGGCGCCGGCACTTTCGCCGATGCGGCTGCCACGTATCTCACGGGTGGCGGCGATGCCGCTACGACATCGTTTGGCGGCCCGCTCACTGCCGGGTTGACTCTGGGATCGGGCAATTCCGGGTTGAATTTCACCGCGGCCACATCCGGTTCGGGCGGTAACGCCATTACGGTGCAATTGGCGCAGTCGGGCACCAACACGGCCCTCGGCGTCTCGGTCTCCGCCAATGCCATTACAGTAAATCTGGCAACCGATGGCACCGGGGCGATCACTTCCACGGCATCGCAGGTGGCCGATTATTTGGCCAGCCAAAGCGTTTTCACGGCCCTCGCTTCCGTCGCGGCAACGGGCAGCGGCGCAGGCCTGGTCAGCAACGCGGCCGCCACGAACCTCACGGGCGGCGGCAATTCCGGGTTGACCATCACCGCGGCCACACCAGGCGCTGCCGGCGACGCTATCAATGTCACGTTCCAGCATTCGGGCGACAGTTCCAGCCTCGGCGCCACGGTAACTGGGAATAACGTCGTGGTGAATCTGGCAACGGACGCCAACGGCAATGCCACCTCTACGGCGGCGCAAGTGAATACCTACTTGGCCAGCGATGCCAATTTCACGGCTATCGCGGCCTCGTCTTTGACCGGAGGTAATGCCGGTGACGGCATTGTCGCCGATTCCGCGGCCACGAATCTCACCGGCGGCGCCGCTCCGTCGTTAACGTTCACCGCCGCCACACCGGGCGTGCCTGCCAGCCCCATAACGGTCAAATTAGCCGCGGGTGCTGTCAACCAGGCTCTGGGCGTTTCGGTATCCGGCTCGAATATCACCGTAAATCTGGCCACCGACGCCAACGGGGATGTCACTTCCACCTCCGATCAGGTGGCGGCTTACCTGGCCAGCCAATCCTCTTTCACGGCCCTGGCGAATGTCACCGCGGGTAGCGCCAACGGCATAATCGCAGCTCACAGTGCGGTGTCGCTGACAGGCGGCGACAATTCCGCATTGACTTTCACGGCGGCTCAAACCGGCACGGCTGGTAATAACATCAACGTTACCTTCCAACATTCTGGAGACAACTCCTCCCTCGGCGCGACGGTAACCGGCAACAACGTTGTGGTGAACCTGGCAACTGACGCCAACGGGAACATCACTTCTACCGCCAACGCGGTAGCTGCATATTTAGGGACCCAAAGCAATTTTACGAATCTGGCTACGGTCTCCACAGCGACTGGCGGCGGCACCAGCCTGGTCAGCGATACGGCGACGACGAATCTCGCCGGCGGTGGCGTTGCCGCGTTACACTTTACGGCGGCTGCAACCGGCACGCCGCCTAACCCCATCACGGTCACACTCGTGAAAGGCGCCGCCAACAGCGCCCTGGGTGTCACGCTTGGCGGCGGAAACAACACCGACTTTACGGTGAACCTGGCAACCGATGCCAACGACAATATCACTTCCACGGCATCCCAGGTGGCCACCTATCTCGGCAGCCAAGCCGTTTTTACAAATCTCGCGAATGTCAGCGTAGCGAGCGGCGGCAACGTCGTCGTCGGCGCGGCAGGTCAGACCACTCTGGCCGGCGGCGGCAATCCAGCGTTGACCTTCACTGCCGCGACAGGCGGCACTGCCGGCAACAACGTTACGGTTCAACTAGAGCATTCCGGCGACAATTCTTCGCTGGGCTTTTCGGTTAGCGGCAACAATATTGTGGTGAATCTGGCCACCGACGCCAACGGGAATATCGCTGCCAGCAACACCGCAACTACTGTGGCTAACTATTTGCAAGGTCAAAGCTCATTTACGGCTCTGGCCAATGTCGCCGTCGACACTACGGGTGGCGCCACCGGCGCGTCCCTGGTCGCTGACGTCGCACAGACCGCTCTCACTGGCGGCGGCCATCCGCAGTTGACTTTCACCGCCGCGACCCCCGGCACACCCGCCTATCCGCTTACCGTTACGATGGCGGCGGCCGGCAACAACACCGCCTTGGGAGTCACGGTGGGCGGCGCGCACGGCAATAACATTACGGTGCATCTGGCTACTGACGCCAATGGCAATGTCACTTCCACGGCATCTCAAGTGGCGTCTTATTTGGCCGGTCAAAGCGCTTTCACGGCTCTGGCGAATGTCGCGGTAACGAGCGGCGGAAACGTCATCGTACCGGCTGCGAGTTCTACCACGCTCACTGGCTACGGCAATAATTCGTTGACTTTCACCTCCGCCGCGGGCGGCCCAGCCGGCGACGCCCTGAGCGTTGCGCTCCAGAATACGGGCGCCAACTCGGCCCTCGGTTACTCCATCAATGGCAATGCCATTACGGTGAATCTAGCCACCGACGCCAACGGTAATGTCACCTCCACAGCGGCTCAAGTGGCCGCTTATCTCAACGGTCAGAGCGGTTTCACGGCTCTGGCAGCGGTCGCCGACGCGGGCGGCGGCACCGGCATCGTAGCACCGACGGCGGCGACGAATCTCGCCGATGGCGGCACGACCGCCCTGCAGTTCACCGCCGTCACCCCCGGCGCTTCCGGTGACAACCTCTCCGTTCAGTTCACGCATAGTGCCGACAACGCCGCGCTCGGCTACACCGTAAGCGGCAACAACATTACGGTGAATCTTGCCACCGACGCGAGTGGGAACATCACTTCCACGGCGCAGAACATTGTGAACCTGTTCAGCGGCAACTCGTTGGTCACGGCCTCCCTGGTCCGCGGCGATGGCGCTCACGTGGTCTCGAATCTGGCGCAAACGTCGCTCACGAACGGCGGCGATGCCGGATTGACGTTCACGTCCACAACGCCGGGCACGGCCGGCAATCTCGATACGATCGCCCTCGTGAATCCGGGAGACAGCGGCACACTCGGGGTTACTGTGGGCGGCAACGCCACCACCGGCTACAACTTTGTCGTGAATCTCGGGACGGATGCGAACGGGAATATCACATCCACCGCGAGCCAGGTGGCGAATCTCCTGAACACCGACAGCACTACCTCCGGTCTGATCAGCGTCGGAACCGTCGGCGGCGGAAACAACGTGGTCTCCGCTCTCAGCCAGACCAGTCTCGCGGGCGGCGGCCTTTCCGGGCCCGACACCAACAATCAACTGAATCTGACCGTGAACGGGCACGCCTATAATGTCACGTTGGCCTCCGGCGCTAATGTCACGCTGGGCAGCATCGCGAACCAGATCAACAACACGGGCGACTTCGCCAGCAATGGAACCGCGACCGTACAGAACAATCAACTGGTGATCACGTCCACCCTCAAAGGCGCCGACGCATCGGTACAGGTGGAAGACGGCACCGCCAATAACACCTTGGGCCTCGCGACGGGCAGCACTTACGGCACGTCCGCGACCGGCAGCGACATCCAGAATTACCTCAACCAGCAGTTCGCGGCCAACCAGGTCCTTCAAAAAGCGGGCCTGACGGCCAGCTTCTCCAATAACCAACTCACTGTCACGTCCAACAACGGCACTAATTTCCGCGTCAACGAGATCGCCGGGTCGCCGGCGACTTCCGGCCAGGTGGTTGGCGCCGCACAGTTAGGTTCACAGGCCACCTCTGCTGTCGTGCAGGGAAGCGGGGCAGCCTCCTTCACCTTCGGAACGGCTCAAACCTTGAGCTTTACGGTCGGGGGCACTACTCAGAACGTCAACTTTGGCGTTGGGACGTATTCGAAACAGCAGGTGCTCGATGCCATCAACTCGCAATCCACTCTTGCGACCGCATCGCTCGATACCGCTACGGGCGACATCCAGGTCGTGTCGAAAGCAACCGGGGCCGGCGCCGGCTCAATTGTTGTCGGCAACATCCTCGCGAGCACCGCAAACACCGTGTTGGGGTTTTCTTCAGGCGCGACCTCCAACGGCCTTGATGCCACCGCCGGTGTTAACATCAACTCCGCCAACGATACGCTGAATTTGGCGGTCGATGGCACCACCCTATCGCCGATAACCTTGACGCAGGGCGCAACACAAACTGTCGGCAGCGTGATCGACGACCTCAATGCCGCATTCGCTACCCAACACGTCGGGGCAGTCGCCGGGCAAGACGCTGACGGCCACCTCCAGATCACCTCCAATAGTACCGGCGTCAACTCCGGTGTTCAGGTCCTGGCCGGCACCGCCAACAGCGTGCTGGGATTCAGCTCCACCGGCGTCACCAGCCAAGGCACCGATTCCAACATCGGCTTCGGCGCAAGCGGCGCGAGCTTCAGTGGCAATACCGCAACCGCGGCGCCCGTGAGCAGTCCCGACGTCGATGCCGGGGGCGCCTCCCAGACCTCCGCTTTGTCCTTCACTCCGCTGCTCTATGGCAGCGACTCGCAAACCGTCACCATCGCCGCCAATAATTCCAGCGGAGCCCAACAATCGTTAAGCGTCGTTCTGAAAAATAGCGGTACGAACACGAGCGGGGCATCCATTGACCAGGCGATCAGCGCTATCAATACGCAGCTTCAACAATCCAACAACGCGACTCTGCAACAGATCGTCGCCGTCAAGGAAGACAACGCCGGCACTGAGCAGATCAAGTTCATGAGCACGGTCTCCGGGTTCCAGGTTTCCATTGGAACCAACGCCAACGTCACAGGTCTGGGCGCCCCCACGCCGGGATCGGAAACCGTTCCGCCCCAGCAGGGTTCGACAGTCAGCTCCACGGTTACCGCTGGCGGCAGCAGCGCCGATATCAGCAACCAATCGTCCGCGGAAGCTGCCGTTACTGCCCTTGGAAACGCGGTGAATACGCTCGGCAATGCGCAGGCTGCCGTAGGTAAGGGCGAGAACCTCTTCACCTACGCCACCAACCTCGCGCAATCGCAACTCACCAACCTGGCAAGCGCGGAATCCGGCATCCGCGATGCAAACCTGGCAGCCGAGGCAGCAAACCTGACCAAAGCGCAGATCCTAATGCAGGCCGGCGTCGCAGCTCTGGCGCAGGCCAATTCGGCCCCGCAGCAAATCCTCACTCTGCTCCGCGGAAGCTGATTCCTTCTCCGCGCGGCGCTCTCCCTCGAGGGCGCCGCGCTTTTTTGATCGGTAAATTTGACCGTCCCCGACCGTTCACCCCTCCCTAATGGCTTGATTCCACGACCGAATTCTGCTGGCAGACGGCGTGCTCCTGTCACGTCCAATGGATCGCCTCACGGAAATCGAGACGACTGCACCCGAGCAGCCCGCGCCGGAAGAGAGTCAGATCAAGCCCAATCATAACCAGATCCTGAAATGGGCCTTCCTGGCCACGGGTATATTCATGCTGCTCGCGATCGCCGTGATCGCGATTCCGTATTTCAAACTCGCGCATTGGGTCGACCGCCAACTCGCCGCCGGTCCGTTCCAACACACGTACAGTTTCTATGCGGCCCCGATTGCGATCGGTCCCGGCGATCAGGAATCCGAGGCAGATCTAATAGCGGCGCTCCGTCGCGGCGGCTTGCACGAGAGCCGAAACGGCGATCCACAGACCTTCGATGCCAGCGCCGATGCGGTGGTGATCCACGGCGATAATCCTGTCCGCATCGAATTTACGAACGGAGAGGTGGCCGGCATCACGGATCTGACTGCGAGCAAGAAACTCGATCAGTACGAACTTCCGCCGCAGCTCATCACGAATCTATCGGACGAAGGACGGGCTAAACGGCTCATGATTCATTACGCCGACCTGCCTCCGGTGCTGATTCGGGCCATCGTCTCGGCGGAAGATAAGCGGTTCTTCAAACACGAAGGGCTCGACGTGCTGCGAATCGCCAAAGCGACTTATGTGGACCTGAAAAGTGGCCGTAAAGAACAGGGTGCATCAACGATCACGATGCAGCTTGCCCGCAATCTATGGCTCGATCACGACAAACGATGGAAGCGCAAGATTGCCGAGGCACTCATTACGGTGCATCTTGAGCGCAAGCTGACGAAAGAGAAGATCCTCGAGTATTATTGCAATCAGGTTTACCTGGGCGGCGCCGGAACCTTCAGCATCAATGGATTTGGCGAAGCCGCTCACGCTTATTTCAATAAAGATGTTCGCAACCTGAACCTCAACGAAGCCGCGACGCTCGCCGGTTTGGTCCAGCGGCCCAGCTACTTCAATCCGCTGCGTTATCCCAATCATGCGCTCGAACGACGCAATGTCGTCCTCGTGTTAATGCGTGATAACCGCTACATCAACGAGCAGCAATACGAAAAGGCCGTAGCAGCGCCGCTCGGACTGCGTCCTGAAGTGAATGACATGTCCGAAACGCAATACTTTCTCGATATCGCCTCCGATCAGTTGCAGCGCGGTATCGAAGAGCACGGAAGCGGTTCGGCCAATGTCTACACCACCATCGATCTGCGGCTGCAGCGCGCGGCGGAGCAAGCGGTGCAGGACGGGATGGCGCAAGTGGACAAACTCCTTGCGAAAACGAGAAAGCGCGGCGCTCCGCCGCCCGAGCGGCCGCAAGTCGCACTCATCGCTCTCGATCCGCATACGGGCGACGTCAAGGCCCTGATCGGCGGGCGAGATTATTCGACCAGCCAACTGGATCGAGTGTTTGCGCAGCGTCCTCCGGGCTCGGTCTTCAAACCTTTCGTCTACACTGCGGCAATTAACAGCGCACTCGAAGATGGACGGCAGGTTTTCACTCCCGCGTCTACCGTAGACGACGCCCCTACAACGTTTCAATTTGCCAACCAGACATATACGCCTGGGAATTTCAAACAGGAGTTCATGGGACAGGTGACGCTGCGGCAGGCGTTGGCGCATTCTCTGAATGTCGCGACCGTGAAGCTGGCGCAAGAGGTCGGTTATGACAACGTGGTGGCTCTCGCGCATCGCGCCGGATTGAACGACGATATCAAAGCGACACCCGCGGTCGCACTGGGCGCCTACCAGGTCACGCCGCTCGAAATCGCCAGTGCCTACACGATCTTTGCGAACGCCGGAATGCGCGTGAAGCCGAACTTTATCGACGCCGTTCGCAGCCACGACGGCGACACGATCTATGAGCACCAGGCCGACTCTTATCGCGTTCTCGATCCTCGCGTGGCCTTCATCATGACGGACATGCTTCAGGAAGTAATGCGGAGTGGAACGGCGGCCGGCGTCAGGACCCGAGGATTCAAACTTCCTGCCGCGGGTAAAACGGGCACCTCGCACGACGGCTGGTTCGCCGGATACACGTCACAACTTCTTTGCATCGTCTGGGTCGGATTCGACGATTACAGCGAGCTTCACCTGGAAGGCGCCAGATCCGCGCTGCCGATCTGGACACAATTTATGATGAGCGCAGCGCATTACAAGGACTATCGCGATGCCAAGCCGTTCGCTCCTCCGGCGGGTGTGATCCGCGCCGCTATCGATCCTGCCAGTGGCCTCCTCGCCGGTCCATTTTGTCCGGGAGGCGAGTCCGATTATTTCATCGCAGGCACGCAACCGACGGACGCATGTCCCGAGCCTCAACCACAGCACGAGTTTTTTCCGGTGGGCGAGGCGGATCGATCCATTCCGCCTGATGCGGCGGCTTCACCGGTGGCTCCGCTAACCGCGGCTCCATCCGATATGCCCCGTCAGACTCCCGCTTCTACGCGCCCCCCGCTTCTCTAAACTAGTACCGCGCAATTTGTCGTAGTCTAGACACAAGGACAAATGAAGATGCGCCATGTGTTTATGATTGCGGCGGCCATTGCCTGCCCCGTAATGCTAGCCGGGCAGACGGCAGCAGAACTCGTCGCCAAGAACCTGGAGGCGCGGGGTGGGATCGAGAAGATCAAAGCGATTAAAACCCTGCGGATGACCGGCAGATTGCAGCAGGGCGGTTTCGTTGTGCAGGTCACACGCACAGCAGTGGCTCCAAACCTTGTGCGCGACACCATGACCATACAGGGCATGTCGGAGGTCGAATCCTATGACGGTTCTTCGGGATGGAAGATCTCGCCGTTCGAAGGCCGCAAAGATCCGGAATTGATGGGAGAGCGCGAACTGCGCAACATCACCGAAGAAGCCGACTTCTATGGACCGCTGGTCGATTATGCGACCAAGGACAATCGCATCGAGTACCTGGGCCACGATACCGTAGACGGCGACGACGTCTATCGGCTGAAGGTCACCCTCGCCGACGGCGACATCATTTACTATTACCTCGATCCTGACAGCTATCTCGAGATCCGCACGGAGAAGATGCAATTCGTGGGCGGCGCGGTAAATGAGAGCGTCACCAACCTGGGGTCCTACAAGAAAGTCGCCGGGGTGTATTTCCCGTTTTCGATGGAATCCGGAGGCAAGCAGGACGATCCCAGCGGATTCGCCAAGATCACGGTCGAAAAGATCGAGGCCAACGTAACAGTGGATCCCGCGCAGTTCAAGATGCCGGTTTCGAAGCCCGCTCCGGCGGGTGGGGCTTAAGGAGATTTTCAAATGCTGAATCGGATAATTGGCGGGGCTCTGCTGACGGCGTTTTGCCTCGCGGCCCAGACGCAGATTCGCTACGATGCCGGGACCGTGTCCGGATTGCCTGCGCGGAATATTGGCTCGGCGATGATGAGCGGCCGCGTGGCAGCCGTTGACGCTGTCAACGAAAATGGCCGGCTCACGGTATTTGCCGCCTCCGCCAGCGGTGGTGTCTGGAAATCGGTGAATGGAGGCAGCACTTTCAAATCCGTGTTCGACGCTCCCGACGTGCAATCGATTGGCGCCGTGACCATCGACAGGCACAATCCAAAGAACGTCTGGGTCGGCACCGGCGAAAGCTGGGTGCGTAACAGCGTCTCTATCGGCGACGGAATCTACAAATCAACAGACGGCGGCGAGAACTGGACCAACATGGGTCTCAAAGACTCCGAGCACATCTCGAAGATCCTGGTCGATCCGGCCGACAGCGATACCGTCTACGCCTGCGCCACCGGCCATCTCTGGGACGACAACTCGGAGCGCGGCGTATATAAAACAACGGATGGCGGCAAAACCTGGCGCAAGACTCTGGGTGGAGCGAACGGGTCGACAGGCTGCGCCATGTTATCGACGTCGGCAAAGGAGCCGAAAACAATTTACGCCGCGATGTGGGACTTCCGCCGCGAGGCATGGACGTTCCGCTCCGGCGGACCGGGCAGCGGCCTCTTCAAATCCACCGATGGCGGCGAGCACTGGAGCGAGTTCACTCCAACTACCGCAAAGGGTTTCCCGGTGAAGCCCTACGGCCGAATCGCGGTGCAGCAGGCGCCGTCGAATCCTGAAGTGGTTTACGCGAACGTCGAATCGAAGAGCAGCGCGCTATTTCGCAGCAACGACGGCGGCAAGAACTGGACCCGGCTGGATGCCAGCCAGTTGATGGTATGGCGTCCGTTCTATTTCGGCAACCTGATCGTCGATCCGAAAGACGAAAACAAAATCTTTAAAGTAGATCTGATGCTGCTGTTGAGCGTGAACGGCGGAAAAAGCTTCAGCGTGGTTTCCGGATCGGCGCATGGCGATTTTCACGACGTCTGGATCGATCCTGCAAACTCGAACGATGTTCTCGCGGGCGACGATGGCGGCTTGTGGCGCAGCCTGGACGGCGGTACGCGCTGGGAGCATATCGATAATCTGCCGGTCTCGCAGTTTTATCACGTCAGCGTCGATCTGGCCGACCCTTATCACGTCTATGGTGGTCTGCAGGACAACAGCTCCTGGGTGGCCGACTCCTCTTATCCGGGAGGCGTGTCGAATTCGCGTTGGGAGAATATGTTCGGTGGCGATGGCTTCTGGATGTGGGAGGACCCTTCGGATCCCGCATACCTTTACGCTGAAGCTCAGGGCGGCGAGATCGGCCGGGTGAATCGCTATACGCACGAAACCCGCGCCATCAAGCCTTATGCCCGCTATGGCGAGAAGAAGCTGCGCTTCAACTGGAACACGCCGATTCAGATGAGTCCGAACGAGAAGGGGACGATTTACATCGGCGCGCAGTACTTGTACCGTTCGCGCGATCACGGGCAATCGTGGGATCGTATTTCGCCGGACCTCACTACCAACGATCCCGAGAAACAGAAGCAGGAAGAATCGGGCGGCGTGACGGTGGACAATTCGTCGGCCGAGATGAATACCACCATCTATTCGATATCGGAATCGCCGAAAAACGGGCAGATCATCTGGGTTGGTACCGACGACGGGAACGTTCAAATCACGCGCGATGGCGGCAAGAATTGGACGAACGTGGTTGCGAACGTGCCAGGCGTCGGCAAAGACTCGTGGATTTCGTGGGTCGAGGCCAGTCGCTACTCGGAATCCACGGCGTATGCGACCTTTGACCGCCATATGTATGGCGACATGAACCCGCACGTTTTCAAGACAACCGATTACGGCAAGACCTGGACCGCGCTTTCCGCCGGGCCATCCGGCGCGCGCGGCTATGCGCACGTCATCAAGGAAGATCCCGTGGACCCCGATCTTCTGTTCCTGGGCACCGAATTTGGCCTGTGGATCAGCAACGACGGCGGCCAACACTGGGCGCAGTATAGAGGCTCGCATTTTCCAGCCGTCGCGGTGCGCGATCTGGTGGTGCAGCCGAGAACTTCCGACCTAGCTCTGGCGACGCACGGCCGCGGCATCTGGATCATCGACGATATCTCGCCCCTGCGAGCGCTGACGCCCCAGCTGCTAACCGAAAACGCAGGATTCCTGCCAATCCCGAACGCACCACAGTGGATGGAAACCAACGGCGGGTGGGCTGAGGGTGACAATTCATTCAGCGGCCCGAACAGTCCCACCGATGCATTGATTCCCTACTACCAGCGAACGCGCCACATCTTCGGCGATCTGAAGATCGAGATTCTGGACGCGCAGGGAAATGTGGTCGACACAGTCGCCGGCAGCAAACATCGCGGTGTGAACCGGGCAGCGTGGTCGATGCATTTGAAAGGGCCGCACGTGCCCCCCGCCGCCAGCGCCTTGTTTCAAGCCGCGATTGGACCGCGCGTTTTACCGGGCACGTATACCGTGCGATTGACCAAGGACGACCAGGTCTTTACCACGCCGTTAATCGTGACGCTGGACCCGCGCGCGACTTATACCCTGGCGGATCGCAAGGCCCAATTCGATCTCGTGACCCGGATCGGCGGCCTGCTGAACCATATGAGCTGGGCGGTAGACGCGATCATCGGTGTTCGTGACGAATCCCTGGCGCGCGTCGCCAAACTTCCTGAGAACGATCCGGTACGGAAGCAGGCGGAGAAACTCGCAGCCGATTCGGATCGTATCCGCACCAAGATCGTTGCCACCAAAGAAGGCGGGGCGATTACTGGAGAAGAACGGCTACGCGAGTTTCTCGGCGGCCTCTACGGCGACGTCAATAGCTATGAAGGACGTCCGACCGATTCGCAGACGGCGCGAGCTGACGCGCTGTCTCGCGAGTTGGACGATGTGGTCCGCGAATTTACGGATCTCACGGGCAAGCAGTTATCTCAACTCAATCGCAGCCTGGAAGCGAAAAAACTAGCCGCGATCCGCGTGATTTCGGAAGATGACTGGCGTAAAGCGGATTCGAGCGGCGGCGGTGGCGCTCCCGTGGGGCAGTTCAATGGCTTCAAGCAGGTGAGATTGGGATCGCTCTTCTAGCTTCACGGCTACCAATTCTTGACACTTCGGGTCGCCCGTTCGACAGTTTTGCACGCTCTGGTAATACTTTCCTGCGCGGTTCGAAGGCGCACCTTGAAAAATGAACGGGATAACGATTGGAACCGCACTTGCCAATTGAAAACGCGTGAACTACAGGGAAGCTTCAAGGGACGAGTTGCTCCTCACAAATTGCTGCTCATAAATTTCGGCACCCCTGCTACCTCCAATTGGCCCCCAAACGGCTCACCCGACTCGTCCCTTGATTGTGCCTTTTAAGCTTTGAGACCTTCCAACACCTGTCGCGCCAGCGCTTCGACGTAGGGCGTCGCCAAGGATCCATACCCGGTAAGCAATCTGTAATAGAGCGGCGCGTACAACATCTCCGCGGCGATATCGAGATCGATGCCGGCGGAGAGAACGCCGGAACGTTGATGGCGCTCCAGCACCCGCTTCGCTTCGGCCCGCCTCGGAGCGATCCAAACTTTTCGAAAAGCGTCGGCGACTTCCGGCTCGGTTTGTGCACCGGTAAGGAAGGCCGAGAAAATTCGTCCTCTGCTCCCTGTCAACATCGCGGCGAAGGCAAGAAGCTGTAAGCGGACATCTTCGTCCAGCGATCCGGTGTCGGGGAAGGGAAGTTCGCTTGCAACCGCTTCTCTAAACGCTTCGATCAGGACCGCCGCTTTGCTGGGCCACCAGCGATAAATGGTGGCGCGGCTGGCGCCGGCGTGATCGGCGATGGCTTCAATGGTGACATTGTTGAAGCCCACCTCTTCGAGCAGCCGGGCGGCCGAAAGCAATATGCGAGCCCGGACATCCTCGTCGCGTGGACGACCCGGTCCACGCTGTTTTTCTTCTGTTTTCATCGGCTTGTGCCTTCATCCAGAAAATTTCGAGACCAGAGTGTATCGAAACTCATCCAACCAAATGTCACCTCGTCTGAGGTCGGTTTCGCAGCATGTGGATTGTTAAAACCGCACTATCTCGACCGTATACCTTCATCGTTCTCGCTCTGGTCATCCTGATTCTGAGTCCGCTCGTGATCATGCGGACGCCCACCGACATCTTCCCTAATATCGACATTCCCGTCATCGCAGTCGTCTGGAACTACACCGGACTGAACGCCGAAGAGATGGAAGGCCGCATCACTTCCAACTACGAACGCGTTCTGACCACGACCGTTAATGATATCGAACACCTGGAGTCGATGACGGTCAACGGTTTGGCAATTGTCAAAATCTTCCTCCAGCCAACTGCCCAAATCGACACCGGAATTGCGCAGGTGACTGCCGTTTCGCAGACGATTCTTCGTCAATTGCCCGCCGGCGTGGTGCCGCCGCTGATCATCAGCTACAACGCTTCAAGCGTGCCGATTCTTCAACTGGCGCTCTCCGGGAATTCGTTATCTGAGCAGCGCCTCAACGATCTCGGCTTAAATTTCCTGCGCCCGCAGCTCGTAACGGTGCCCGGGGCGGCCATCCCCTATCCGTACGGCGGCAAACAGCGCCAGATTATGGTGGATCTCGACCAGCGGCTGCTCCAATCGAAAGGCTTGTCGCCGGCCGACATCGTCAATGCCATCGGAAATCAGAACGTCGTGGCGCCTTCCGGAACGGTCAAAATCGGTCCTTTCGAATATGACGTCGAAATGAACACCAGTCCGAAGACCGTTGCGGAATTAAACGACTTGCCGGTCAAGGTGGTCGGCAACTCGACCATCTATGTCCATGACGTTGCGACCGTCAACGACGGATTTGCGCCGCAAACGAACATTGTCAGGCTGGACGGACAACGCGGAACGTTGATCACAGTTCTGAAGGCCGGCAACGCGTCCACGTTGGATGTCGTGAACGGCGTGCGCCAGCTTTTGCCGCGAGTTGAAACCACGCTCCCGCCCGAGTTGAAGGTGAAGCCGGTTTCCGATCAATCCATCTTCGTGCGCGCCGCGGTAAGCGGAGTGGTGCGGGAAGCGGTCATCGCCGCATGCCTCACCGGCCTGATGATCCTGCTCTTCCTGGGGAACTGGCGCAGCACGGTGATCATCGCCATTTCAATCCCGCTTTCGATCCTGACGTCCGTGATGGTGCTCAGCGCACTGCACGAGACCATCAACATCATGACGCTGGGCGGCCTCGCGCTGGCTGTCGGAATCCTAGTTGATGACGCGACCGTGACTATCGAGAACATCGAGCGGTATCTCGAAGAAGGCCTCGATCTGCACGGGGCGATTCTCGAAGGCGCGTCTCAGATTTCGGTTCCCGCGCTGGTATCCACGCTGTGCATCTGCATCGTGTTTCTTCCGATGTTCTTCCTGAGCGGCGTTCCGAGATACCTGTTTGTGCCGCTGGCCGAGGCGGTCGTTTTCGCGATGCTGGCGTCCTATATTCTTTCGCGAACCCTGGTGCCCACTCTCGCGATGTACCTTCTCAGGACGAGACACGGGTCCAGCGGACGGTCACGAAATCCACTGGTCATCTTCCAACGCGGATTCGAGCGCATTTTTGAACGCGTGCGGCTCGCCTACCAACTCCTGCTCACAACCCTGGTATATCGCCGGGCGGTTTTCGTGCCTTTATTCGTACTGTTATGCCTTTCCGCCGCGGCATTGATTCCCTGGCTCGGTGAGGATTTCTTCCCGAACACCGACAGCGGCCAATTCCGATTGCACCTTCGAACGAAAACCGGCACGCGAATAGAGGAAACCGCGCGTACCTGCGACCTGGTGGAACAATCGATCCGCCGAACTGTTCCGAAATCGGAGCTTGAAACGATTCTCGACAATATCGGACTCCCTTATAGCGGAATCAATACGGCGTACAGCAACAACGGCGTGATCGGGTCCGAAGATGCCGACATCCTGGTGTCTCTAAAGGAGAAGCATCACCCGACAGACGGGTACGTACAAACGCTACGCGCTAAATTGACGCGTGAATTTCCGGGCAACACATTCTACTTCCTACCCGCCGACATGGTGACGCAGATTCTGAATTTCGGACTGCCCGCTCCCATCGACATCCAGGTGGAAGGCAACGACATCGTTGGCGATCGCCAGTACGCTTCGAATCTGATGGACCGACTGCGCCAGGTTCCGGGATTGACCGATCTGCGCATCCAGCAGCCCTCGGACCAGCCCAAGCTGCGGATCGCGATCGACCGCACCAAGGCGGCCAACGGCGGCTACACCGAGCGCGACATCTCGAACAGTTTGCTGGTTTCTCTTAGCGGAAGTTTTCAAACCACACCGACTTTCTATCTCGACCCGCGCAACGGCGTCACCTATAACCTGGTCACGCAATCGCCACAGTATCGGGTACAGTCTCTGGCCGATCTTCAGAACACGCCGATCAGCGGCCCCGGCATGATCCGGCCTGAAATTCTCGCCGATGTCGGCAGCATAACGCGCGGCAGCGGCATGGCGCTGGTTTCGCATTACGACATCCGCCGCGTACTCGACATTTTCGGTTCCGTGGAAGGACGCGACCTCGGCGCTGTGGGCACCGATATCACGAACCTCGTTTCCCAAACGCAGAAAACTCTTCCACGCGGTTCGCGAGTTGTGATTCGCGGACAGTTGCGCACCATGCGAACGTCTTACGTTGGGCTCCTCTCCGGCCTGGTCGGCGCGATCGTTTTGATTTATCTGCTGATCGTGGTGAATTTCCAGTCGTGGCTGGACCCGGTGGTGATCATCAGCGCTCTTACCGGCGCTCTCTCGGGCATCATTCTCTTCCTGTTTTTTACGAACACGCACGTCAGCGTGCCCGCTTTGATGGGCGCCATCATGTGCATGGGCGTGGCGACCGCGAATAGTATTCTTGTCGTCGCGTTCGCTCGGGAGCGGCTCGATGCCAGCGGCGATCCGATCCAGGCGGCCATCGAAGCTGGATTCACGCGCTTCCGGCCAGTGCTGATGACGGCACTCGCCATGATCATCGGCATGGTGCCGATGGCCCTCGGTCTGGGTGAAGGTGGCGAGCAGAACGCCCCGCTCGGACGCGCGGTCATAGGCGGTCTTCTCGCTGCCACGGTCGCAACTTTATTTTTTGTTCCTTCGGTATTTAGTTTGTTCCACGGTCGGAAAAAGCCGGCCGGAACGGAGCCTCATGAGCGATATGAACTCGAACCAATCCGTCATTGAAAAAGAAGAAAAACAGGAGAAGGCCAAGGGGTCGGCTTGGAAGGTGGTTTTACTTCTTGGGGCCGTGTTGGTGGCGCTTGTGCTCGCGATACACGCGGGCATAGTCAATCGCGTAGCAGCGGAAACCTCGCTTGCAAAGGAAACGCAGGAAACGGCCATCCAATCCGTGTCGGTTGTTCATCCGCAAATGACCGCCCCCTCCGAGGAGATCGCGCTTCCAGGCACCATTCAGGCGTTCACGGATGCGCCCATCTATGCCAGGACGAACGGTTATTTGAAGAAGTGGTACGTCGATATCGGCAGCCGCGTGAAAGCCGGTGAGCTTCTCGCGGATATCGAAACGCCCGAAGTCGACCAGCAATTACAACAGGCCAAAGCCGATCTCGAAACCGCGCAGGCGAATTACAACCTTGCGCAAACCACTGCCGCGCGCTGGCAGCACCTTTTGAAGAGCGACTCGGTTTCGAAGCAGGAGACCGACGAAAAGGTCGGCGATATGGCCGCGAAGAAAGCGATGGCCGATTCTGCGGCATCGAACGTGCATCGCTTGCAAGATCTGCAATCGTACGAGAAAGTGTTCGCTCCGTTCGACGGCGTGATCACGGCGCGCAATACGGATTTGGGCGACTTGATTAATTCCGGCGCGGGAACACCGGGAAGGGAATTGTTTCATCTCGCGGCCCTCGATCGGCTGCGCGTATTCGTAAATGTTCCCGAAGTCTATGAACGCGCGGCGCAAGCCGGAGCAAGAGCGAACCTGACGCTGGATGAATTCCCGGGTCGAACCTTTGCGGGCACCATCGTTCGCAACGCCAATTCAATCGACACCGCCTCTCGAACGCTGTTGGTGGAAGTAGACGTCGAGAATCCGACCCGTCAGCTTCTTCCCGGCGCCTACGTGACAGTCCATCTGAAGCTCGGCGCGAAAGTATCCGGAGCCGTCACAATTCCAGTGAACACCATGTTGTTCCGTTCGGAAGGCCTGCGCGTCGCGGTGGTTCGCAATGGGAAAGCTCAGCTGGTTCCGATTACCGTCGGACGCGATTATGGAAACTCGGTGGAAGTGGTCGCCGGATTATCGCCTCGCGAGCAGATCATCGTGAATCCATCAGACTCCCTGGTATCGGGCGCCCAGGTGCGTGTCTCGGAGGGTGAATGAAGCGTGTCGCAATCGCGTTAGTAGCCGCGCTCGCGATCTTCGCGAGCTCCTGCATGGTGGGACCGAAATATCAGGCGCCCGCGATGCCCGCGCCGCCCGCGTACAAGGAAATCGATGGCTGGAAAACCGCTCAGCCGAGCGATACAAAGCTGCGCGGCGATTGGTGGGAGATGTTCGGCGACGCGGAGCTGAACGCTCTCGAACAACAGATCAATTCTTCGAACCAAAGTCTGAAGATCGAAGTGGCGCGGTTCGAACAGGCCCGCGCGCTGATTAAATTCAATCGCGCCGCCAAATATCCGACAGTCTCCGTCGGCACCGATATCTCGGCAAATCGTTACTCCGCCAATGGAGCGCTGGCATCTCCGGCCGACACGGTCAACTATGGAGATTTCTATCTTCCCTTGCAGCTCAATTATGAAGTGGACGCGTTTGGACGGATTCGCCACGCCATCGAAGCCGCTCGCAACGAAGCGCAGGCCACGGAGGCCGACTTGGAGACTCTCCGTCTCAGCCTTCACGCCGAGCTGGCCTATGATTATTTCGAGCTACGAAGCGCGGATGCCGAGCAGAAGCTGCTGGACGATACCGTCGTCGCGTATCAGAAGGCGCTCGAGTTAACGCAAAATCGATATGAAGGCGGAGCAACGTCCGGTGCTGAAGTGGCGCAGGCGCAGACGCAGCTCGATGCCACGCGGACACAGGATAAAGACATCGCCGTCCAGCGTGCGGCCTATGAGCACGCTATAGCGGTGCTGGTAGGAAAAGCGCCTGCGGAGTTGTCGCTCAATGCCAAGCCATTGACCACGCCGCCTCCCGACATCCCTGTCGGCGTGCCGTCTCAGCTGCTCGAACGAAGGCCAGACATTGCGGCTGCCGAGCGCCGCGTAGCGGAAGCGAACGCTCAAGTCGGCATTGCGCGCGCAGCTTTTTTTCCGACCATTCTCCTGAGCGCGGTCGTCGGTTTGGAAGGAAGTTCCATCACGAATTGGCTGAATTGGCCGAGTCGCTTCTGGGCTGTCGGTCCGTCGGTTTTACAGACGGTATTCGATGGTGGCCGGCGCCGCGCGAATTCCGAGATCGCGCGTGAAGGCTACGATGCCACCATAGCTGCGTACCGCCAAACATCGCTCAATGCGTTTCAGCAGGTAGAGGATAACCTCGCCGCTCTTCGCGTCCTGAATGATGAGGCCGGTACGCAGCGGGCGGCGGTGGAAGCGGCGCAGCGCTCGCTCGATCTTTCCATGAATCGCTATAAGGGCGGCATCGTAACGTATCTCGAAGTGGTGACCGCTCAGACCGTGGCCCTCCAAAACGAACGCACCGCCGTCGATATCGCTCGACGCCGCATGGACGCGAGCGTCTCGTTGATTAAAGCCCTCGGCGGAGGCTGGGATATTTCACAGCTTCCCAAACTGAACGGTTAACAAGCGGCTGCTAACCTGGAGTCGTGGATGGTGTTTTCGTAATCGACAAGCCTGCGGGATGTACTTCTCACGACGTAGTGAATCGCATGCGCCGCATCTCGCAGATGCGCCGCATCGGCCATTTGGGGACTCTGGATCCGATGGCGACCGGCGTTCTGCCTCTCATCGTCGGGCGTGCCACGAGGCTGGCTCAATATTTCATACGCAACGATAAAGTCTACGATGCAGTGGTTCGCTTCGGAGTGACGACAACCTCGTACGATCGCGAAGGAGAAGTGATTTCAAGCAGCAACGGCTTCGAGCTGAATCGCGAGGAGCTGGAGATTGCGCTCGAATCCTATCGCGGCACATTCTTCCAGACTCCTCCTCCCGTTTCCGCCAAGAAGATAAATGGCGTTCCAGCTTACAAGCTTGCTCGCAAGAACATTGCAGTGGAACTCGAACCGGTCCAGGTGACCATCCACTCGCTCGACCTCTTGGAGATGACTCGCGATACCGCGCGCCTGCTGGTGCGATGCTCCGGCGGCACCTACGTCCGCAGCATCGCGCACGACCTCGGGCAGCGGCTCGGCTGCGGCGCGATGCTCGACCAGCTCCGCCGGACCGTTTCGGGCGATTTCACGGAAGATCAGGCGCATTCACTCGAAAAACTGCAAACGCTGGCAGAGCAGGATCGTTTGGAAGAGGCGCTGATCCCGGCAGGCCGCCTGTTACCCGAGTTTCCGGCGGAAATTGTCGATGCAATCACGGCAGGACAAATCCGGCAGGGCCGCGATTTCCACGTCTCTCCATTTCGTTCGCGAGGAGAAGGCCGCTTCGTGAAAGCTCTGACGCATGAGGGTGAGCTGGTGGCGATCGGCGAGGCGAAACTTCCTCACCTCTATCATCCGATTCTCGTTTTGTGAAGCAAGTTTAATCCTCGGTTCAGTGTCACTTCATGTTAGTAGATTATGATTCAAGTGTGCGAATGCGCTGGGCTCGAAGTGTGTTTTTAGGAGTGTTGCTCGCCTCAACACCCGTGATCCGGGCGCAAGCTGAACAGCCCCTTAAAACGGAACCGGCTTACGACGATACTTTCGGCGGTCCGATTGTGGAACTGACGGCCCTTAAGTTGACCGTTTCGCGAAACGTGCTCGGCAAGACCGAAAAGCGTACTTTCCTGATCAAGGAAGATACGCGGATTGAAGGCAAGCTCAAGCTGAAGGAAAAGGTCACAGTCGGATTCGTTAAAACCGACGAAGGCGATGTTGCTCGCCTGATCGTTGCCCATCCCAGCGGGAAAAAGTAAGCTACTTACTCTTTCGCTTCTCTACCCATCTCTCTTTTACCACCTGTCTCCCCCTGCCGATAGCAAGGGCTTTCGGAGGCACCGGCTTCGTAATTACAGATCCCGCGCCGATGTAAGCACTCTCGCCGATCTCTACCGGCGCAACAAGAGTGGAGTTACTTCCGATGAAAGCATTCGGGCCAATCAGTGTTTTATGTTTTTTGACGCCGTCGTAGTTGCATGTAATGGTACCGGCTCCGATGTTGGTGCTGTCGCCAATCTCGGAATCTCCGAGATAGGCAAGATGGCTGGCCTTGGCGCCGGGTCCCAATCGGGTGTTCTTGAATTCGACAAAATTTCCGATATGGGCGCCGGCTCCGATCACGTTGTTCATGCGCAGCCGCGCAAACGGTCCGATGTGCGCGCCAGTCTCGATGCGCGAGTCCGCAATCGAAGTAAACGGCTCGATCTTAACTCCGTCGGCGAGAACCGAATTGCGAATCACGGACGACGCGCCGATCTCGCAGTCGTCGCCGATTTCCGAGTTGCCAAGGATCTGCGCAAATGGGCCGACCGTGCAATCGATCCCCATCCGAACGCCTGCGTCGATGGTGACCGTCTCCGGCTTCTCAATGGTCACGCCCGCAAGCATCAGCTCCCTTGCCTTCCGATTGCGCATGATTGAGTCCACTTCCGCGAGCTCCACGCGATTGTTGATCGCAAGCAGTTCCGTCGGATCGGCCAGCTCGAAGGGTGCTACGCTGTATCCGGCGCGGCGATAAATCTCCGGCATGTCGGTGAGGTAGTATTCGTGCGCCGGATTTTCTGGCCGGATATCATCGATGTATTTCCAAAGCAGATCGGCGCGAAAACAATAGATACCGGAGTTCACCAGCCGGACCGCGGCCTGCTCCGGCGTGGCCGCCTTCTCTTCGACGATCGCTTCCACCATGCCCTCGCGATCGAGCAGCACGCGTCCATAGCCGCGCGGGTTTTCAAGAATCGTGGTGATCAGGGTCGCGGCAGTATCGGATTCGATTTGCTTCTCGATCAGGCGGCGCAGCGTCTCGGCCGATAGCAGCGGTCCGTCGCCATAGATCACCACGACATAACCCGAACGCCCGCCGAGCTGATCGCGGCACATCATCACCGCGTGTCCTGTTCCCTTCTGCTCTGTCTGGATCGCGAACTGAACCGGCCGGTGAGACAAGGCTTTCTGCACGGCCTCCGCCTGATGACCAACCACAACGGTGATCCGTTCGGGGGGCGTAATCTCCATCGCGGTGTTGACCACGTGCTCCACCAGCGTCAGGCCGCCGGCGCGATGCAGCACTTTGGCCTTCTTGGATTTCATGCGCGTGCCGAGTCCGGCCGCAAGGATCACCACATTGATTTCAGGATTCATGAAGAATGTTTCTTAGGCGGCAAACCTGCGCGCCCGCCCGCGGCGCGCAAGATCCATGACAATTTCGGCCGCTCGCACGGCATCGTGGCGGACGACAGAGCCCCCGGCAAGCAGATCGGCGCCCACTACTTCGACGCCCATCGCTTCCAGCTTTGCGTCATCGTTTTGGACGGGCTGCACATTTTGCACCGCGTATTTGCGACGCTGCGCCGCGCGGATGGGAGTTGTATTGACCACGACCACATCCAGAAGATTACTACCCGCATGTTGGTGTATCGCGGCGACGTGATCCGCGGCGCTGAACCCAATCGTCTCACCGGGTTGCCACATCAGATTCACGAAATATGCTTTGAGCGCCCGCGATTTTTGGATGGCGCGTGGGATTCCATTCACTAGCAGATTGGGAATCACGCTGGTAAACAGCGATCCGGGTCCAAACGTAATCAGGTCCGCGGCTTCGATGGCGCCCAGCGTTTCCGGAAGCGGCCGGCACGTCGAAGGTACAACGCGCAGCCGGCGAATACGGCGCTTGCTCTTGCTAATTCGAGTCTCGCCGCTCACAATCGCACCGTTTTCCAACTCCGCTTCCAGAACGACGTTCGTGGATGTCGAGGGGAAAATGCGTCCCCGGCTCGCCAGAATCTCCGAAGAGTCGCGAACGGCCTTAGCAAAATCTCCCGTCAGGTTTGTCAGCGCGGTGAGAAAAAGATTGCCGAAGCTATGGCCTTTGAGTCCGCGCCCTTCTGAAAAGCGATATTGGAACAGCTTCGATAACAGAGCTTCGTCTTCCGAGAGCGCAACCATGCAATTGCGGATGTCGCCCGGCGGCAATACATCGAAATCGCGGCGTAGACGGCCGGAACTTCCCCCATCGTCGGTCACCGTCACAACCGCGGTGATGTCAGCTTCCTGAGGCGCAAACTGCTTCAGGCCATGCAGTAACGTTGAGAGTCCAGTGCCACCCCCGATGGCAACAATGCGCAACGGTTCCATCCCTGCGTACTAAAGTAGCGCATGGGCGAAATAGGACTGTCGATAAACGGGGCGGGGTTTAAGAGGTGGCGTCTTCATCCTCGTAAACTGGCACAGCTTCCAGATCTTCTGCTTCGAAGACCTGATCGCAATCGAGGCAGCGAACATAGTCTACCCCGTCGCGCCTTGCCAGGATCTCGGTGCGGGAGTGATTGCAAATCTGCATAAAAACCAAAGAATACACCTATTCTAAGCAAGCCCGAAAGCTTGTCAAGCCCTAATTGACTGAATCTTGAGTCCCGATTGGCATTACTTCATATGGAACTTCAGTACTGCTCGGCCCAAGTGGATCTCGTCACCATGTTGCAGCCGCGTCCCTCGCGCGTTGCGATGCACTTCCTGGCTGAGGCCGTCTCTGATGATCCATAGACCGCATCCACCATCCGACTTAGCGCCGGGTTTATACCAACGGTCGTTATAAAGTCGATATTCTCCGGTGCGCTTGTGGAAGACCACGTGGGCATGCTCGCGCGATACGCTGCGGCCGGCGTCGTTGTCGTCAGTGAATGCAAGATCGTTGCGTCGGGACGGGCCGTCGGCGCGATATACATCGAGTCCCCGGCCGATGTTCGTTCGCGCCTTGTTTAGCGTCACGTCCTTTTCGTTTGCAGTGCCCTTGACAACCATCAAGCGAGCCGGTTTCTTTGGCGCGGCTGACACTTCTGGACGCTTTTCGCGCGATTCTGTTTCCACCCACAGCCAGTGCTCTTTGGGACCTGGTAGGTCCGGTGTAGTTCTCACTTCCACCTGTAGATCCTCGGGGAAGCGATAATTCGCCCGGCTCAAACCGCCGCGTAACTCCTGCTCGAAGAATTGAGAAAAAAATGTTCCTTTCAGAACGCCGGACTGACTTTCGGGAACGCCCCGAACATGGATGCGAACGAGATTGTAGGGAAACACCTCGCGACCGGCAACGCGGTGACTTTTAGCCTTTACTTCATCGAGTACGGCAAGCCGGATCTCGGCGATCTCCGGCATCTCATTCGAGATTTGCGAGGTCCCGAAGGGTGCTTCGAAGATGGTGCGTCCGAGTTTTTCGATCCATTCAGAAACAGCCATTCAATCGCCTCTTGATGATTTTATGATTTGTAGATCGCGCGCCGCTTCCACCAGTTTCCGCGCGATCGGCGCCGCGACTTGCGCTCCGTAGCCGCCATGCTCCACCACCACCGCGAACGCGATCCGATTCGCTGCATCGCCGTCGTAGGGAGCGAATCCGGCGAACCAGGAATGCGGCATGCCTTCGTCCATCTGTGCGGTGCCGGTCTTTCCGGCGACCTCGATATCCAGCCCACTCATAGCGCGGCGTCCCGTGCCGCTGGTGACCACGTCTCGCATTGCGCCTGCAATTTTTATCGCTGAATCGGAATTCAGGATCGCGCGAGGAACATCGGTTCGAGTATTGCTTTCGTCCAATACCCAGCGACCCTCTGGCATCGCGCCGGAGTCGGCGATAGTCGCCGCCACTCGCGCCATTTTGAACGGCGTAACCAGCACCGGACCTTGACCGTAAGCTGCAAACGGCATCATCTTCTTGATCTCCGCGACATCTCCGGCCGGGATGTCGAAGAGCGCGGCAGTGTCATGAAGCTGCTGTGCGCCCACTTCATAAGTGCCGAGTTGAGCGAAGTAAGCGTTGCAGGAAACGGCGATCGCGCGCATCATGTCCAGAGTGCCATGCGCGTGGTCACCGACATCGTCGCGGATCGCGCGATTCCATCCCGGAATGCGAGTTCCCACGCGACCGTCGCCCAAAGGCGCGCAGTGGAATTTCTTCTCCGCCAGCTTGGGATCGATGCGCAGAGCCGCGACCGCGGTGACGAGTTTGAACGTCGATCCAGGAGGGTATTGACCGTAACGCGCGCGATCGAGCAGTTCATCCGGTGTGTTGTTGCCGTTTCCGGTGGGAGCGGGTTCGCTTACCAGCGCCAGCACATCGCCACTCTGAGCGTTCATCACCACCAGCGCGCCGCGCTCTTTATGCGCCGTCGCCAGTTCCTGACGGAGCACGTCTTCGGCCTTCAACTGCAAGCGTACGTCGATAGATGCGCGCACACTGCGATCTCTCGCGCGCAGCCGCTGCATTGCGGCATTGCCGGGTTGATGGCGATAGCGGACGTAATCGGCCAGCTCGAGATAATCCCGGAAACCTTGCAGCTTGGCGTTCGAATCATGCTCGATCAAAGACGCGTTCGAGGCATGAAATTTCTCGCCCGTGCGCAAATCGCCGAGCAGGTGCAGGGTCGCGGCGCCGAATGGATAGTAGCGGCTGTCGAGCCGCGAACAGGCCTGGTCTATGTTGATCCCAAGCTTTTCATAATCGCCGCGATGCCGCTCCAATACATCCCACGTGCTGGTCGCAAGAGGAATTCCATTGCGATCGAAAATTGCTCCGCGAGTCAGCTCGCGCGCGAGCGAATTCAGCCTCGGATTATGCTGCGGCCGCTTGACGCGATCCTCCGCAAAAACGCGGCAGTCGCGCGCCAGCAGTTCGCGATCGTGCAGAACCTGGTATGAGAATGCTTTTGCGGTGAGAACCACCACGCAGAGCGTTAAAAGAACGCCCACCACGCGAATCGGAACCACGAATGGAATCGGCTTCGAAGCCGGTGCTTCCCGATTCGAGATCCCCAAAATAAACGCAAAGATCAGGAAATTCGACAGCATCGCCGTGTTTCCGGCGCTCAAGAATGGCGAGACCACGCCTGATAGTGGAATCGCGCCGAGGACGCCGCCTGAGATCAGCAGCATCTCATACGCGATCAACGATCCGAGTCCGAGCGCGAGAAACATCGCGTATTCATTTCCGGCATTTGTCGCGATTCGAAACGCCCGGTGCACCAGGAATAAAAACAACACCGCGATCATGGCGACTCCGATGAATCCCCATTCTTCGCCGATAGCCGGAAGCACCAAGTCGGTATGCCCAGCCGGAATCATGCCGGGATCGCCCCACCCCGGACCCGATCCCCATAAGCCGCCGGTTGCGAGAGCCCACAGCGAATGCGCCAACTGATCGCCGCCCTTGATGTCGTTGTCCCATGGCGAGAGCCACATGGAAACGCGCTCGACAACGGTCTCCGGCTTGCCGAGCCGATACCCGATCGTCACGCCGCCAACCAGCAAAACTAACCCGAACAGCGCCAGTCCCCATCTTCCGCGCGCGACGGCGAACATAGTTAGAAACAGAAAGCCGATCACCAGACGCCGGGCCGAGATCCTTGAGGATGAAGAAAAAGAGCAATGCGATTCCGACGCCGCACATCACGGGGAGAACATGCTCGATGCGGGGAAGTTCGACCCAGCGCAGCTTCTTCATGCGCAGGTCGCGCAGCCATTCCCATTTCCTCGCGAAATAGCCGGCCATGAACAGAACCAGCAGAATCTTGATCAACTCCACGGGTTGGAACGGTCCGAGATTCACTCGCGCGTCGCTGCCGGTGGGTCCCGATCCGAGCCGCATCAGCAAAACAAACAGCGCTAAGGCGAGAAGCAGCGGAGTGTAGACCCAGCTCGAGAAGTTACGGACATGAAAAACGCGCAGCAGCGGTAACAGCAGCAGACAGCAGCCAACAGCCACGCCCCACGCGAACTTCTCGAATTCGAGTGTATCGCGCAGTGGATCTTTCAAGCTGACCGCGAGCGTGAATCCGATGCCGGTCAGTAGCTGGATCGCGGGAAGAATTGCAGGATCGCCGCGAAATCGTCGCCATCGCCAGACGATGTGAACCAGAAAGAATGCGACGAAATAAATCGCGGCCCATATCGCGAACTTGCGATAAAATTCTTTCGGCGTTCGAACCACGTAAAGCGGTTTGACCTTCGTCAAAGGGATGGAGAGTCCATGAAATACCGGCCGGGCGATCTGTCCCACGTTGACGAGCTTGTGATTCTGCAGATAAGCCCAGAGCTTGTCAGCCGCTTCCGTGTTTCCGAAGACGAACGGCTGAAGCTGCTCCTCCGACGTCACAGTGTTCAAATTGAGCAACTCGCCATGATCCAGCTTCGCCTGCAATTCCGGGAAATTTTGCGTCTTCGCGAGACAGACCATCAGCAGGCTCGCTGCGACCAACAGCGAGCTTCCCAGCATCCACCACAACTCGCGCCGGCGTTCCCCTGGCACAGGCACTGTGAAAGTGCCCAAGCTGGACGTCGAAACTTGCTCCCAACTCTTTGTTACCGCCATCGCCTTACCTGCCTGGGACGCTTGTGCGCGGCCGCGGCTTTTTGAGCCTTCTCTCGCGCATCCTCGACTGCTTGTTCCTGATCCTCGTCGCGATCGAGCTGCTCTAACTTCCGACTCACTTGAGAGAAGCCGGTGACCGGTTCATACAGCGCGCGCGCACGCTCGAAATCGCGCTGGGCAAGCAGCAAATCGTGCGATTTAGGCTTCTGCTCCGTCTCCCAGGTCTTCAATTCCTGCTCGGCCCGATACAGGTAACCGTCGGCTTCTTCCTCGATTTCCCGCGGGCCCGAACGGAAGTTCAACTGTTCCGCTTCGTGGAACTGCACCATCGCCATGCCAATGTTGTGGAGCGCATAGACATAAATTCGCGCCAGTCCTAAATGCGGATCGGCGTAGTTCGGCACATCGACCGCCGCATTCTCAAACAATGCCTTGGCTGCGACCGCATCTTGTCGCAGATGCGTGTATGCATCGCACAGTTCGGCGCGCCCACGAATTTCCCGGTTCTGCGGATCGAGATCCAGAGCATGTTTGAAACATAATGCACCTTTTGCCCAATCGAAGTGTTCAAAAGAGGGATCGGAGCTGTAGCGATAGCCCTCGACCACGGCATTCCCGGCCGTAATCAGGTTCGCGAGAAGAGCCTGCTTCGCATGCGCCACTGGTGAGAAAGGACCCAGAAATCCACCCTTATTTCGCACGGATTGAAAGACGCGCCAATCGTTTTCGATTTCGCCAATGCTGGCGTGTGAATAATCGTGCGATTCCCGCAGCGCCTGCGTTCGAAGCGAAAGCCGGTAGACGTAACCGGCCGGCACGAAAAGCAGCAGACCCACGGCAAGCCCCGCGATACCTGCCCATAGAATCCGATTGACCTCCGCCAAAACTGTCGCGGCCTTCTGCTTCGGGACGCGCGGAGTTGTTTTCTGTCGCGGCGATCGATCGAGCGTTGCATTCGCATCCCAAACGCGCATTTTTTCCGTCTCGGCCGACGTCGGGCGACTCTGCAGAAATAGTTGTAAATCGTGTTCGAACAGGGTTGCCGAGGCGTAACGATGCGCGGCATCGGCGGCGAGGGCTTTCGAAACGATCGCGCGCAGCGATGCGGGACAATTCTCCGGTAGAGCGCGAGGCGCCCGCCGCGATTGAATAATATTCTCCAGCTTGCGAGTGTTCTGCGCCTGATACGGCGGCATGCCCGACAACATTTCGTACAAGCTGACGCCGAGCGCCCACAGATCCGCATGCTGGTCGACTTGCGAGCTTTTGACCCGCTCCGGAGAACAATACGCCGGGCTGCCGAGGTTATGATGCGTCAGGTTGTGCGTGGAAGTGATGGCCTTGGCAATGCCGAAATCGAGAAGGCGTGTTTCGTCGTGCGGCCCGATCTGAATATTTGCCGGCTTAATATCGCCGTGCACGACAGCGCGCTTCCGGCCGTCGATCTCGGCTTCGAACGAGTGCAGCGTCTGAAGCTGGCTACAAACCTCGATGGCAATTCGAGCGGCGCGTTTCGGATCGAGCCGCTGCTCCTGGCGTAACAACTCCGCGAGACTCCTGCCCTCCACATACTCCATGGCGACGAAAAAGCAGCCGTTCTGTTCGCCAAAATCGTAAATTTCGAGAATGCGCGGATCGAGCGAGTGCAGTTGTTTCTGGATGGCCGCGCCGCGTTTCTCAGCCTCCATCACGAGCTGCGTATAAGCATCGTGCGAATGCTCCACAATTTTCAAAACCACGCGGCGGTTTTCATCGGGATCGAGAGCCAGGTAAACGTCGGTCATGCTGCGGCCTAGTTTCCGAATGATCTCGTACCTGCCGAAGGTCTTGAAATGGAGAGCCGGCGTGGTCAAGGAGTGAACCTCCGCTCGATGATCAGGGCCCATGCCAGCGCTCCGAGAATCATTCCCGCCACCAGCCATGCAACTCGTGCCAGCCATGTCCGCCAGCCTCGCGAGATTCTGCGCGCGCGAGTGATCCGATGACGCGACCGGGCTTCCGACATCGTGCGCGACGCACTGCCGAGAAATTCCGGTCCCGCTACAAACACGACGCTGACGTTGTCCTTGCCGCCGGCTTCGTTGGCGGCATCCACCAGCATCTGCGCGATGCGGGAAGGCTCGCCGTCGTATTGCTCGACGATCGCGCTGATCTCGGCCGACGTCAGAACATCGCTGAGCCCATCGCTGCATAGCAGGATCGCGGCTTCGGGGTGAAACGGGAACGACTTGATCTGAATAAACTCTTCATCGTCGGTCGAGTGCGGACGCGATCCGACATCGCGAAAAACTTCGTTTCGGCGGGGATGGATCATGGCTTCGAGCTCGGTCAATTCCCCTTGATCCTCGCGCTCGCCGACTGGAGAATGGTCCGACGTCAGCTTCTTGACCGTGCCGTTCCACACAAGATACAGACGCGAATCGCCCACATGACCGACAGTAATTTTGTCGTCGCCCGCGACGGCCAGCGTCAGTACGCAGGCCATCCCGCGCCAATCTTCATTCTGTTGCGCGACTTCGTAAATCTCGTTGTTGGCGGCGGTAATAGCGCCGCGAACCCGTTCCTCCACGGACCCGCTCAGCAGTTCGAGCTGTCGCGGAATTGCTTCCGCCGCGATCTCGGCGGCTTTCTCACCCGCGGCCTGTCCACCTACACCGTCCACGACCACGAAAATGCCGCGCGCGTCGTCGATATAGACGCGATCTTCGTTGTTAGAGCGTTGCAGACCGGTATCGCTCGCCATCGCGGCGCGCCAGGCCGACGCCGTCTTCATCGCGCCCTCCGCCAGCCCCAGTTGGCAATCGCCAACAAGATGGCGAATCCCAGGAACGCCCCGCCCAAAACGATATGCAGATTGGGAGGTATGTTCATTTGCGAACCTCGAACGCGAGCGTCATGACCTCCGCGACGCCGATCTCGGCGCTATCCGGAAGCGTTTCCTCGACGCCCTTCTTCAGCCGCTTGCCGTCGACCCAAGTCCCATTAGTGCTTTTATCGGTGATGTAGAACTGCCCCGTGGCCGCATCGCGCCGCAGCACAAAATGCTCTCGCGAAACCTCGTCGTTGGTGTAGAGCGCCAGGTCCATCGCGACATCGTCGCCGCCGCGTCCGACACGCACTTGGTTTTGAATGATGAGGTAAAGCTGCGGGCCGGAGTCGTCTTCGTAGCGGATCTCCGCGAAGGTGCGGTCCATCGCTCGCGGCGCCTGTCCCCGCGGACCGGTCTGCCGGGCCGAAGTCACCGAAGGCTCGCGATCGAGCAGTGTCGTCTTGGTGCCCCGGAAACCGGGCTGCGCTGTTTCGTTGAGCTCCGAATGAATTTCGACATCGCCGAGAGGAACCGTGTTCTCGGTATCGGGAAAAAACTCGATCACCCAATCCCGAGCAGCGATTTTATGTTCCTTGGGAGCTTTGCTTCCGCGCTTGATTCCGAGAAGGCTGGGATTGGCATTCAGTTTCGCAACGCGCGCTGCCAGCGCCCGCTTGGCATCTTCGGCGATCAGGTCGAAGACGCCGGCCAATCGTGCATGATCTTCCGGATGTAGATAGACGTCGAAGATGCAAGGCAGCAGGACACTGTACGCCATCTCGAACCGCCCGATCTCCATGTTGCGGATCAGTTGCTCGATAATGGTCTGGCCGCTCAGCCTGGCATCGGTGAGGTTAAGACCGCCCTGCGCCTGCGCCACTTACACTAGTCCTCCATCCCACTGACGCGCGGGGAAAACGTCGGTTTCCTAGCCTTCTCATTATGTACGAAATCTAATGAGCAGGGGACGCAGGTAATCGATTATAACCCCTTCAGCACCCCGAGCAGTTGCCGATGGGGCATGACGGCTGCTTCTTCTCGGTCTAAGCAACTAGCCCAAGCGGAACCCTGACCGTAAGCGTCTGTGAAAAAATCGCTATTGCCCCCCTCCGTTACCGTCGGGGTTCCGCAACGCTGTCCCGGATTTTCACCGTGTCGTGTCATCGCCGACACTCGTTCCGAGCCGCGACCGGAGGAAGCGGTCTTTCTACCGACCCTGCGGAACCCTGACCGTAAGGGAGGGGCACAACTCCGGTTTGGTCTCATTCCGATCCAGCTAATAGGCAATTGGCGCGATGGGTCTTTTTCGGAGTAGCCTTCCCGCGCCTCTGGCGTGAGTGCGCAGTTCTGCAAACGATGGACTGGAGTTGGGCCGAAACCCTCCGTGTAGCCCTCAAAGCCACCCCTTCTGCCGCGCAATCCGAGCCGCCTCGGTCCGGTTCGACGCCCCCAGCTTACTAATCGCTTCCGACAAATAATTCCGAACAGTCCCTTCCGACAGATTGAGCTTCCCAGCGATCTCGGCGCCGGTCTCGCCATCCCCAGCCATGCGCAAGACCTGGCGCTCGCGATCAGTAAGAGGATCGGCTTCGCCCCAGGCTTCGGCGGCCAGTTCCGGATCGATCACCCGTCCGCCCGTGTGAACACGGCGCACGGCATCCGCGAGAATCTTCGACGGCGAGTCCTTGAGCAGGTAACCGGACACGCCTGCATCGAGAGCTCGGCGCAAGTAACCGGCGCGAGCGAAAGTGGTGAGCATGATGACGCGAACCGGAACGTGCTGCCGCTTCAGCTCGGCCGCCAGATCGAGGCCGCTCAGTTCCGGCATCTCGATATCAGACAGAAGCACGTCCGGCTTCTCCGCGATCACCAGTTGCAGAGCTTCCTTGCCGTTACGCGCCTGACCGGCAACCGTAATATCGCCTTCCGCTTCGAGCAATGCAGCCAACGCCCCAAGCACCATGGCCTGATCCTCCGCAATCACGATTCGGATGCTCATGCCGCGCCGATGGATTGAAGATTCTGAATTGGAACACGAATCACCAGGCGCGTGCCGTGCGCCGAATCGCGTTCCAGTGTCCCGCCCAGCGACTCGATACGATGGCGCATACCACTCAACCCCGAGCCTTCCGACGCGCCGCCACCGCGTCCATCGTCGGCGATTGAAAGCTCGCAAAAGGTATCGCCCCGTCGCACGGATACATCACACGAAGTAGCCGCTGCATGCCGCACTACGTTCGTCACCGCCTCACGCAGCGCCAGCACGAGTGCTGTCTCCTGGGCCGTGCTCAACGGGACCGCATCCGCCGAGCACTCCACTCGAATGCCCGCCGTTCGCAAAGTCTCCTCCGCGTGGCGCAACTCGCTCTGCAGACCCGTCGACCGATAACCCTTAACAGCCTGCCGCACTTCGGCGAGAGCATCGCGTGAGATCCGTTCCACGTCCCGGATCTCGGCGATCGCCCGAGCCGTATCCTTCTCAGCAATCTTCGATGCCAGCTCGGACTTGAGAATGATGATGGAGAGCGTGTGCCCGAGCAGGTCGTGAAGGTCGCGCGCAATACGTTCCCGCTCGGCTACCTTAGCGAGATGCTCGATTTCTTCCTGCGCCATGCTGAGCTTTCGGTTCATGCGGCGGCGCTGGGCAAAGTGAATGTCCACGCCGCCCATCAATGCGCTAATGATGAGCGCCGGACCCCAAAACCATGGGTGCAAATTGAGCGCCCAGGATTCGACGACGATGATGCCGATCAGAGCGCCCAGGTAGCGTACTCCGAGCCCGGGATCTCCGATTTCTCCAACGAAACAGGCCGCATAAACGAAGAAGACCGAGGCCCCCGCGTTCCAAGGCGCGTAAACGCAGCCAATCAGAGTCATGCCGGCGATAGGAATCAGGACTCGCTGCCCGCATAGCCAATAACCCCAAAAATAGAGCGGCAAAAAAACAGCAACGGCAGCGATCGTCAGCGTCCACTCCAGAGCCGATGCGTGGCCCTCGAACGGATAAAGCAGAAAGATCAGGAGATAGACCAGCCACCCGTAAGGCAGCCAGCCCTGATCGAGTTTGGGAGGCAGTATTGTCATCGCGCGCCTAGCCGTACATTTTCTCCTGTTCGCGACGGTAGCCGAGCCATGCAAGCCCGGCAAATACGAGTGTAAAGCCGGCGAGGGCTCCCCAGTGCGTGGCCACCGATCCGTTTGCAGGAGCATGGATCGCGGTAAGAGCCACCTGCGCAAGATGATACGCGGGGAAAAACGGAGCCGCGTGTTGCAGAAAATTCGGAAGGAATTGAAATGGAATCCAGAGGCCGGAACAGAAGGCCATGGGCAAATAGATGATATTCACGAGGCCAGGCGCCGAGTTGGGCTTCGCGAAATTCCCTATCGCGAGTCCCAGCGTGCAAAACGGAAACACGCCGGCAATCAGCGTCGCCGCGAGCGCCTCACACTCTCGGGCAGGCAGGCGCACGCCTCCGAACGCAAATCCTAGGACAAACAACGCCGCGATCACGATGGCACTGAACATCACGCACACGGCGAGCCGCGCGAAGATCCCCGCGAGCGGAGGCATGGGACTGGCGCGCTTCAGTTGTAGCCATCCTAGGCCGCGTTCGACCGCGATCCCCACTCCGAAACCGAATAATGAAACGCCGACGACAGCAAATGTTCCATACGTGCCCAGTAAATACGTCGCCATTGACATCCCGCCGTCCGGGTGCGCCCGCCCCATCGCGATTCCGAAGAAAATGTAGAACATGAGCGGAAACATCAGAGTGAATAGGACGTAGCTCCGCATCCGCATGAGCTTGAGAAACTCGTATTTCGATTCAAGCGCGTATATGCGAACCGTTCTGGCCAGTGTCATACGAATGCCTCCATGGACTTGTTGTCGTCGGTGGTGATTGCCAGGAACGCCTCTTCCAGGCTGCTGCTCGAGACCTCGAGTTCGGAAACGCTGGTGTCGCGGATCAGCAGGTCCCGCAAAACGGCTTCAGGGTAAGCAGTGAGAATCTCGAAGCGATGATTTTCTTGAGTGATACTGGAGACGCCGTCGATCTCCCGTAACGCCGCCGCGTCCAGCCGCGAGTTGCATCGGATTTTTTTCGCCGTGCCGCGGGCCTTCAACTCGGCGGGCGTACCTTCCGCGATCATGCGTCCGCGGTTGATCACAACGATGCGGTCGGCTAGAGCGTCGGCTTCTTCCAGGTAGTGCGTCGTAAGAAGGATGCTTCCGCCGCCCGCGACAAAAGAGCGGATATAGTCCCAAAAAACGCGTCGCGCTTCGATGTCCAGTCCGACAGTGGGCTCGTCGAGGAATAGAAGATCCGGTTTGCCGCAAATCGCGAGCGCGAATAGAACGCGCTGTCTCTGCCCGCCGGAGAGTTCCCCAAATTGGCGATTCTCAATGCCCTTGAGACCAGCGGCAGCGAGCACGTCGTTCATGGGAAGAGGAGACGGATAGTAGCTCGAGAACAGGTGAATGTGTTCGCGAACTTTGATGGTTTCGGGAACCTTCGCGACCTGAAGCATCGCGCCGACGCGTTCCCGGGCCGGCAGGTGGACCGAGCCGCCCGTCGGTTTGATGAGACCAAGAAGCAGTTTTACCGCGGTTGTTTTACCGGCCCCGTTCGGGCCCAGCAACGCGAGCAGTTCTCCCGATCGGATCTGGAGATCCACGTCGCGCAAAGCCAGCACCGGACCATACCGTTTCGTGACGCCCTTCAATTCCGCTATCGTCATGCATCCATGGTGCGTCGAAGAGGATCGGCGAACCAGTGGAGAACGTCACGATCTGAGGGTGACAAACGTCATAGCATTACATGCGGGCTCTGAATCCACCTCGGGCGGCGAAGAAAGACGCAAAGCCGACTTCGCGTAGAGCGTTGGTCACGTCGCCGGTCGGCGAGAGGCCAATCACTTCAAGGATGAATCCCTCCGGGAAGACAAAGTCGTTGTCGCCCATTTCTCCATGGTGCTCTTCCAAAGTTGGAAGCACGTCGAGCAGGTTGGCCAGACGGTCTTCCGGATCGTTGACGGCGTAGCTGGTAAGGGCGCCTTTCTCGCGATGATCGGTAACTGCACTGCCCTCACGAAAATGCTCACAAGCCTCGTTATTTCCAGGCGTCGAGACGACCCAGCAAGGAGCCGTTTGAGCGACACTGCTCAAGCGCTCTCCGTAATCAGGGTCCACTACTACAATAAGATTGCTCATTTGATGGCTGTACCTCCAGTATGGGCCCATTGAGCGAAAGGTAAAGAGATTTCAGCGGTAGTACCTAAGGGCGTGAGGTCCGGGGTAGCAGCGTGTCCGATATCGGCGCCACATAGTAGAGTGCGATTTCTGGGTTTAATTCGATTCCCGGGTCCATCACGACTATTCCCGGGTCCATCACGACTTCGGAAGGGACGGTCCGGTGGCCGAGGCGGGCCTGTATGTTCGTTATGCACACGAACTTGAAGCCCTCCTTTTCGACTTTCAAATCGAAAGACCCGGCGAAAAATATGGGGAGAGAGAATTTCCCGTTCTCGTCCGTCCGGTTTGTCGCGATTACATCTGAGGTTCCCGTTCTACACATTTCTACCCTCGCCCCCTGGATCGGATTGCCCAGCCGATCGTTTACCTGCCCGGATAGCTGGAACAACAAAGCCAAGAGTAAAACGCCGGTCATCGTCCTTAGCTTATGATACGTCCGCTACGATCCAGCTTCAGCACCCGGCCGCCCCATTCGACACTGTCCCCAAACAAAGCAGCGGCCCACACGGCGACCGTATATAGATCGCGAAACGGAATGAGATAGAAGTACTTCAAAACATCGGCCGATTTCAGTACGCCATAGCCCGCAACCATCGCCATCGCAAGCCGCAGAAGCAAGAGCCCGGCAGCCGTGCCAGGAAGCCCGCAGCACGCGGCCAGAAGGGCCCAGAGCGTGGCAAACGTGACCGGCAGGCCGATGTATCCTCCCGTCCGCGACAGTCGCACAGTGCGCGACCAACGGACCTGGTGGCGCCATCCCGCAGCCCACGTGGGCGCCGATAACGTTGTAGTCACCACCGGCCAAGCGATCACGTTCCGTCGACCCAAAGCATGCAGATGACATCCAAGCTGATAATCGTCGGCCAGGTAATCGGCAATCGCTTCAAACCCGCCTATCTGTTCGAGATCGCTACGCCGGAACGCCAAGGTCGAGCCGAGTCCAAACTCAGACACGCCCACAAAAGGTGCCACCAAAGCACTGGGTGCGAAGTCCGTCGCCACGCCCAGCGCTTCCCATCGCCCCGGCCAAGTAGTGCTGCGTGCGCGATACAGACACGTGACCAGCCCGACATCCGACGGCGCCAGTTCAGACACAACATCGCGGATATAATCCGGCGGAACGGTAATGTCCGCATCGTTGACGATCAGAATTGAATGCCGTGCTTCCCGTGCGAGGTCGATCAAAGTCCCGACTTTGTGATTCGGCCTGACGGTGTGGCACACAATCACGCGCGCACGAGGATCTACAACACCGAGTTGACTCACCTCGTCCTCCCGAACGCCGAGGAGAACCTCAAACTCCGGATACGCCTGTGCAAGATGACTTCGTACAGCCTCGCCGAGTTCCGGTCCAACACCGCGAATCGGCTTCAAAATGGAAACAGGAGGTTGTTCAGAAGGGATAGACGCCGCGCGTCTTCGACTCAAACAAGCCGCGATCGCAAGAATCTGGTAAGCAGCGGCAACAGCGCAAATCGCGAGCGGGATCCAAATCACTGCACGGCGAGCAGCGCGACTCCGCAGGCAATGAGTCCCGCGCCGGCCCAGCGGCGCATGTCGACCGCTTCCCTAAGCAAAACCCGCGCAAGAATCGTCTCCAGCACGAAGCTTCCTGCCGTCGCGGGAACGGCAAAACTTAGATCCGCCACAGTGAGCAGCTTCATGAACGCGAAAAACGACAGCGCCATGAAGAGTACCGTCATCACGAGGTAAGGCCGCCCAAGAAGCTTCCCGAATATGCGCCCAAGTTTGCTAGGGCGGAAATCCGAGATTTCACCGTGCCGCTTCATCTCGATCGTTTGAAGCACATCGGCGCTCACGGTGCTACCGACGATGACCGCGACCAGAAGCCACGCTTTCATGCGGCCTTCTCCAGCACCGGAACTTCCTCTCGCGCTGTTCGAGGACTCGTCATTCCAACGAGAACAATGCCGGCAATGATGAGCAACGTGCCGGACCAGCGAGCCAGCGATATCTGCTCTCCAAAGACAAATTTTCCGACGAAAGCCTGAACAATATAGCCTGCCGACGTCACCGGCAAAACATAACTCAGATCGGCCCAGCTCAGCAGCGTCATGCGGGAAAACATCCAGACAATCAAGAGGACGATTCCCAACGACACCCAGGGATTGAAGATCGCTTTCAAATAGAGCAAAGGCGATACACCCGGATCGCCCACGCGCCTCATGCCCCACGTCAAAGCGGTGTTGCCCAGTACATTACTGAGCACGACAATGAGTGTGAACAGCCTGGTCTTAAACTGAATCCGAGACAAGCATCAGTCTCCGGCGGAGAGCGACCGCTCGGCCGATTTCGCGTTGGCGAGAGTTGCTTCCCTGTGGTCTTTGACGAACTGCTTGCGCTTCGAACGAAGCGCGAGGTATTCGCGCGCTTCTTTGTACAGCCGCGGAATATCGTTATTCTGAACTGCCTTTTTTACGACGCGCCAAGCGGCTTTCGGCCGGAAATAATACTCGCCGTAGAAACGTTCCACCCAATCCACCAGTTCCCCTCTATCGAGGTGCGGATAGATCACGTTGGGCATCTGGTGTCCAGCACCATCCTGCATGGCTTCGATGCTGACTAGATCGTTCTTCTGCGCAAACTCGTGAAACTCGGTTCCGGGGTACGCGTGTCCAAGCGATACCTGAATGGTCTCAACGTCGAGGCTCTTCGCAAAATCGATCGTCTTGCGCAACGTTTCGCGAGTCTCGCCGGGCAATCCAACGATAAAATCCCCGTGAATGGTCAAGCCGATCTTGTGCGCATCGGTTGTAAAGCGGCGAGCCATATCGATGGTCGCGCCCTTCTTGATGTTTTTCAGAATCTGCGCGTCGCCCGATTCATAACCGACGATCATCAAGCGGCAGCCGGCATCCTTCATGGCGCGCAGCGTCTCTGCATCGGTCGTAACGCGCGACGTGCAGCTCCAGGTGAAGTTCAGAGGCTTGAGCTTCTTGCAAAGCTCCAGCGTCCGCTCTTTCTTGTAATTGAAAGTATCGTCGTCGAAGAAAATCTCTTTCAGTCCCGGGAAATTCTCGAGGACATAACGGCATTCGTTCACGACGTCGTCCGTTGACCGCAAACGCCAGCGATGGCCCGAATGCGTTTGTGGCCACAGGCAGAAGGTGCACATCGCGGGACAACCCCGCGTCGTGTAAAACGACATGTACGGGTTCAGCAGGAACGGAACGTTATATCTGTGAAAATCCAGGTCGCGCTTATAGACTTTTGTAACCCACGGAAGTTCGTCCAGATTTTCGATGACGCCGCCCTCGGGATTATGGACAATCTTGCCGTCCTTCCAATAGCTGACGCCGGGCAGTTCTTCAAGAGGCGTCCCTTTGGCGTAGTTAGCGATCTGGTAATCGAACTCTCGGCGCACGACAAAATCGATGGCCTTCGAAGCCATCAGACTCTTTTCCGGTTCGATGGTCACTGGAGGGCCAACGAAGGCAGTCTTCATCCGCGGATTCACATCTCGCATCATTTCAGCGATTTTAACGTCGACGTCGAAGCCGGGCGTGGAGGTGAAAAGCACCAGCAATTCGAAATCGTTCGCCATCGCCACGACCTGCTCGATCGAAAACTTGTGCGGCGGACCATCCACCACTTTACTGTCGGGCAGCATCCCTGCCGGGTAACAAAGCCAAACCGGATACCAATACGACTCGATCTCACGGGAGGCTGGCCAGCGGGAGCCTGCGCCCCCATCGAAGCCCTCAAACGATGGCGGATTTAGAAATAATGTTCTCATGGACTTCCTTATTGAGCTTACGGCAGTGCTCGGTTAACCACAACAATTCGAACGGCAAAGGCCGTTCGAAGGGCATCAACTGTAAGTTTGACGGGTTGGGCGGCGAAAAAGTCGCGCCGGAGGCGGCCGGCCTCATTGAATGCTGGTCGCAGCCGTGGAGGCGACGTCCTGCGTAGTGTCCTTGGAGAAGTTCGTGAAGTCGATATTCAGGTTCACCGGCCCGAACAGCCTGGTCATGACCTTGCTTTCAATGTGCTGCGGAACCGAAACACCGTTCTTGACCTCGTAGGTGCGCACGAATTCGATTTTTTTCAGGAAGATAGACGGGCTCTTCACGAACCTTCCGGACTCCCTGATCGGCATGTAAGTCTGCTGATCCAGCCAGACTTCGCCTTTGAACAATCCGATTTTTTTGTGCCGCGGAGAGACCGCCAGGACGTAAACGTCCTGACCGTTATGTCCCTGTAAACCCTTGTATTTAAACTTGTAGTTCGCCGGCGTAATCGACATATCGCCATTCGTGTCGTTTTGCGTCTCCGCCGTCAGATAACGCGCAATCACTTCGTTCTTGACCGTCTTATCGCCGCTGAAGCCAAGAGCGTTATAGGTAATCTTCCCCAGTTTCGATATGTTACGGAGCGCCTGGAGTTTGCCCTTCTTCTGGAGCTTCGGAACCTCGGCGTCAATATCCACCGTCATTGATGCGCCGCGGAGCACGCTCTGCTGCTCCTGAGTTGCCGAGAGATACTTGCTGACAATCGCGTCCTGTTGCGCGTCGGAGCCTTCTCCTTCGCCTTCAATGGCGCTGAACGCCGATCCAATCGGTAACAGTGCAATCGCTAGAAAAGCTAAACCCTTCAACGAACTCCTCATATCCCCTGCGGGGCAGTACTGGTCGAATTATGAAAGCCTATTTATCTTAATCTACCAACCAGAGCCGGAGAACACAATCCCCGATCCATCTTACTGCCGTATTGCAGCCTCACCTATATGATTCCGAAGGCTACCGGCTGGATACTGAAAAGGTGATGCAGGACACCAAAACGTTACCGCTCCGTACGCTATCTTACGGCTTAGCTGGTCGGTTTGTCCCGAGGCGGAGCCGAAGCGTGAAAATCGTTGAGAACGCGGCCAGTATAGTTCTCCAGAAGCTCTCGAACCCGTCCGGCGCTCGGCGACCTCACGATCAGCCCGACATGATGCTCGCGATCCATCCGCCACACAATTTCCGGATCGTTGTAAGCCGACGTATCCGGATGTTCCTGCCGCGCCAGCGAAACCAGCAGGCCGGCGTAATCGGTCCTTGGCTCGGGAGGCCGATAAGGAGCCTTCCCGCCCGCAATCTCTATTTTCGCCCATTCCGCCCAGAGATTCACACCGGAGGCCGCTTCGACGAGATCGGAAATGTGAGCGCCGCCAACCCGCGCAGCCGTCTCCAGGAAATAGATCCGCCCATCTTCATGAGCCTTGATGAACTCCGTATGCGACACGCCGCGCAACATTCCCAACCCGGCCATCGCGCGAGCGTTTTCCGCCAAAAGATTGCGAGCGTCTCCCGAGTCGCGCTCCAGCGTGCGCGTGGTGAAGATTCCGCCGCCATGCGACACTTCCATCGGCGGACGGCCGTAGCCGCTCGCGATTGCAAAAAGAATTTCGCGTTCGTAGATAAGCGTATCGACGTGAAAAATATCTCCCGGAACGAATCGTTCGAGCAGATAGTGAGACTGCATGTCGCCGAGTTCGCTGATCAGTGACCATAGCTCGTCCGGGTTATGAACCTTTTTGATGCCGATCGCTCCGGCCATCGATCGCGGCTTCAAAACCCACGGCCCCGGCACCGTTTCAAGAAATCGCCGGACGCGGTGGTAATTAAGCACATGAACGAAATCGGGTACCAGCAATCCGGCTTCGCGAGCCTGCATGCGCATCGCAAGCTTATCGCGGAAATGCCGCACCGTGGTTTCGCCCATGCCCGGAATGCGCAGGTGCTCGCGCAGCATGGCTGCTACTTCGACATCGAAATCGTCTAGCGCAACGATGCGGTCGAAATCTCGCGTGCGCGCAAGATAACTCACCGCGTTGATCACGTGATCGCGCTGCCATTTGTGATCTTCATCCGGCAGGTAAAAGATCTCATCGATGCTGTCCATCGGGAACTTCGCTTTATGCTGGATGCTAACGGAGCTGAGCAGCACCACGGTTGCGCCCTGGCGTTTGGCTTCGCGCAGGAAATCGTGACCCTTGTCATAGCTGGCGAGGCACAGTATGGTCATTTTTCAATAAAAGCCGCCGATGCGCCGACCCACTCCATGTTCTTGTTGTGATCGACGCCCATTTGCGATCCCCTTCCCATGCGGATAATGGTGTTCACCGGTACCAACGTGTCTAGCCAAATATACATGATGCGTACCTCGATTTTGGTGGGACCCTGGGGCGTCTCGATCACGGGACGGAAGTCGACGCGCTCCTGCAATATGTAGTCGCGCCGAAGTGCCGCCGGAACCGCATCGATCTGTTCCTGAGTCGGACCGACAATGACGCCGAGGCCTGCAAACGAATAAAGCGGCTTCAACACGAATCGCTCGGGATGATCCACGCGGCCGACGCGGTTGAGAAATTGCGTCCGCGGAACCGAGGGATGGTCCAGGTACGGCAACGAAAACTTGCTCAACCGGAAAAACCAGTTCGGATGACCGGCCCATTCGACGTCGATATCGTCACGTAGATCGAAAGGCAGTTCGATTTGTTTGCGCTCTAGCTCGTCGAAGATGACGCGGTTGTAAATGCGCTGAACCGGCGTTTCGCCGTGGAACAGCCGATTGCCGCGTTTCGTGAGATCCCTGATGTCAACGCAACGGATCCCAAACTTCTCCTCGGTAACCCGAAAGTCGTGGCGCGTTTTCTGCTTCCAGGGATCGATCTCGGTGAGAAACACGTTTTGGGGATCATGCCGGCCCACGATCGCGTCTCTTAGCAGCGCATCGTAATCTCCAGCCGTGAGATCGGGCAGCAAATCATCGGGGATGCGGTACGCTTCCCGATACGCCGCGGCCATCACCGGTTGGTACGCATAGAGGGAAGGGAAGCCCTGAATCTCGACCAGCTTGGGCTCAAGATTCTCGTCGAGTCCGAAATCCGCCTGCACGAAAAGAGGGACCGGAGCTTCGTTCGGTACGCGATATTTTTCCGGAATCGCTTCGCTCGAATCCTGCCGATACTGCGGAGTATCGAGCGAACGAACTAATTCGCCGCCGTATCGCGCCATCTTCTCCACCACGTCATGTGGCAGGAAGACCGGCGTTTCACTGTGCCGGAACTGCACGGGCTCGCCGAAACGCTCCTCGAACAACGCTAAGAAGCGGGCGTATTTTTCGGGCGTGTATTCGTTATTAAACTGTTGCCGGCGCCAGGGAATCAAGAAGGAAGGCTCCGCTTCGCATGATTTGATGGCCGTCGATCCAGATGTCGAACTGCCGGCCGACTACATCGATGTGCGTCGACGAGTACCAATCGGCGCCCGTATGCGCTCCATACGGATTGCCGAACGCGATATGAAGGCCGGGCAGTTTCTCGTCCTGAAGAATATTGCCGATCACTCCCCGCAGTCCAATATTGGTTCCGATGGCGAACTCGCCGACGCGGTCGCTGTTCTCATCGGTATGGCAGTAGCGCCAGAACTCGTGCTCCAGTTCCTTGTTCGCGGAATGGGCTTCCATCAGGCGGCTGTTTTCGATCTGGATCAGCAGAGGCGTTTCCTTCAGGTCGCCATATTTCTCGCACAGATAATCGCCGACCACCCCATCGATCACAAATGTCCCATCCACGCGCTCCGGCGTGGTGAACGTCTCGCCGCCCGGCAGATTACCCCATTTGTTGGGACTGATGATTCCGCTCGTCTTAATCCATTTGAGCTGCGGAACAAAACGTCCCGTAATATTGGTGCCTGCGGGATTCGTCGCGCGAATCTCTTTCGCCGTGCTCGCCATCGTCCACACTTGCGTGCTGATGCGATCCACTTCGCCGTAGTCGGCGCGCATGCCCTCCAGCATGATGCGAGGCTCGATATTGACCATGTGAGCGTGGCGCATTTTGCGCCGGTTCACCACGTCCGTCATCTGCATACGAGTACGCAGCTCGTTCGCCTGGGCCTTGACGGCGAAAATGCTCACATGACTGGTCTCCATGTCGTCGAGCACTGGCTGGGGCATGTCGGTGAGCGGACGCGGGGCCAGATCCTCGAGAATAAACGCGTTGTACTCATTGCCCATCCGATCCAATTCATGCGCCAGGCTAGCGCCAATCTCCGCGCAGGCCAGATCGGTAATCAGAGTGACTTTTTCCCCGGGTTGGATTCGGAGACAGCTCTCCACGGCATTGCGCGCTCCGGGAAGCAGCTCCGGATCGAACGCGATGTCGTGAAGCCGCTGCTTCGTTTCAATCATGGTGACTCCCCATGGCCCGTTCGGCCCCCTCGAACAATCCTTGTTCAGTCTGTTGAATCATGTAATCCACTACTTGTTTCAAATCGCCAGTCTCCGCAAATACTTTAAGCTGGCGATCGGCGCCGTTGCCGTTCTCGAGAATGCGGTGAATATAATTGATTTCTTCCACGCTATCTAACTCTTCGGCGACATCGCTCACAAACTCGAGAATCTCGGTGATCAGTTCGCGAATCGGGACCTCGGTCTGCTTGCCGAAGTCGATCATCTTGCCGTCCAGCCCATAGCGGGACGCGCGCCACTTGTTTTCCATGATCAAAGCGCGGCTGTAATGGCGAAACGCGAGATTCCTCTCATGCAGCTTGTATAACTTTGCTATGACCGCCTGGCACAACGCCGCGATCGCGACCGTCTCATCCACCAGCATCGGCATATCGCAAATCCGAAATTCCAGGGTCGGAAAATGAGGATGCGGGCGAATGTCCCACCAGATCTTCTTCGCGTTGTCGATGCAGTTGGTATGGATCAGCAAATTGACGTAGTTCTCGAACTCGGACCAGCTTTGATAAAGATCGGGAATCTGCGTTCGCGGGAACTTATCGAACACTTTGCAGCGATAAGAACGCAGCCCTGTATCCATGCCAAGCCAGAACGGCGAGTTCGCGGATAGCGCGAGAATGTGCGGCAGAAAATAACGCGCGCCGTTCATGATCTGGATCGCGGTCTCTTTATCTTCGATGCCGATATGCACGTGCAGCCCGAAGATCAGGTTTGCGCGCGCCACCATCTTCATGTCTTCGACGATGGTGCGATAACGGTCGTCGGGATAGATCTCCTGGTCGCGCCATTGCGCAAACGGATGCGTCCCCCCGGCCGCCAGTCTCAAGTTGTTATCGCGAGCAAGCGTGATGATCTGCCGGCGAATGGACGAGATCTCCTGCTTGGCCTCCTTGATGTTCTTGCAGACGCCGGTTCCGATTTCGACCACCGACTGATGCATCTCCGGCTTGACGGTCTCGCCCAGCAGCGTCTTGCCTTTCGAAACAATCTCGGCATTAATGTGAGAACGGAGATTCCGGGTTTCGGGATCGATGGACTGATATTCTTCTTCGATACCGATATTGAGGCTAGGCGGCCCGCCGCCCATCGCCGCGCGATTCATAGATCTACCTCCTTAATGAACACCCGTTTCCACGACCATCCAATTCGCTATTGCGCTGCCGATGTTACGGAACCGCGCGCGTCAGCAAGCGGAGATTGCCGGTGATTATTTCGCAGACCCGTAAGCAAGGGTATCCTGCCTGTCCCCCGCCAAGAACTTCGACCACGTATACGGAAGCGCAGCCTGAGGCTTCAAAGCCCGCTCCACCGCCATCTCCGCAACCGCATCCACAATCCAACGAAAATTCTCCGGCCCCACCGACTCGAGCCCTGCATCCGGCGCCGGATTCATAAAATCGATCGCATACGGAACGCCATCTTCCACCGCAAACTCCACCGTGTTCAAGTCATAGCCGAGAGCGCGGCATAGCGTCAGGCTATCGCGCACAATGCGCTCCTGCAACGCCGGCGCGGCGGGTGGATTCCCTGGAACATAACGAAGATGATGCGGCGCGCCCGGGTCGTAACGCATCACGTGGACCTTCTCTTGATTGATGACGTAGCAGCGGAAATATTCCTGGAATTTTACGCCCGCCTGGAGCGTCATGCATAAGTTTCCGCTCTCGTTGTAGGCCTTGAAAAATTCCTCGGGCGAATCGACCTTGTAGACATTCTTCCAGCCGCCGCCATCGTGAGGTTTCAGGAACGCCGGAAAACCGACATACCGGAAAATGCCATCCCAATCGAGAGGATAGACAAGGTTGCGCATCGATCGGTCGGTGGTCCCCGGAGGATGATCCCGATGCGGCAGCAACACTGTCGGCGGCACCGCAACTCCCAGTTTTTCCGCCAGCGCATAATTGAAAAACTTGTCGTCGGCGCTCCACCAGAACGGGTCATTGATGACCTTGGTCCCGCTGAGGACGGCATTTTTCAAAAACGACCTGTAGAACGGGATGTCGTGAGAAATGCGATCGACGATGACATCGTAACCCGACGGCGCGGCCATCTCGACCCCGCCCGTTTTTAGGTGCTCCGCCGTGACACCGTCAACCCCCATGGCGTTGACGCGGTCGACCAGCGCCGGAGGGAAGGACTCCTCCATGCCGTACAGAACGCCGATCCTGCTCATATCCTTTCACCTCACCCGAAAAATTTTGCGGCCATGCTGTGCCACCACGGCCAATCGTGCCCGAACCCCTCCCACACATCCAAAATGTGCGGTATTCCCTTGACGCCGAATGCGTGTGCCATCTTCACATTCTGGTCGAACAACGGATCGTGGTTGCCGACCACTAAGACATAATAATTGCGCCGGAAACGATCGAGGAACCAGGGATCGCTCAAACCCGGCAAGTAATCGAGCGGCGCGTTCAGATAAGCATCCCGGTTGTAGAATCCGTTCAGAAAACGGTTCGGGATATTAAACGCCCCGGACATACTAACCGCGTAAGTCACTATATCAGGATGCCGCAGCGCGAAATTGATAGCATGGTACCCGCCGAAACTGCAGCCCGTAGCACTCATCTGGGGCCAACTCGTTCGGTTCTTCACAAAGGGGGCCACTTCATAAACCAGGTATGCGTCAAAGGCATTCTGGCGATTCAAGCGGTCTTCGGGACGTGCCTGATAGTTATACCAGGATTCCTGATCCACCGAATCCACGCAGATCACTTGTAACTCGCCCCGCTCCATTTTGGGTCGCAGCGCATTCACCATGCCGCGCTCCTCGTATTCCCAGAACCGTCCGCCAGAGGTGGGAAACACAACCAACGGAAATCCACTATCGCCGAACGCAAGCAGCTCCATGTCGCGATGCAGCGACGGGCTGTACCACTTAATATATTCTCGACGCATTGAAAAGGTATCTTTGCATCGTACCGTACAATAGTGAATTGTCATCCCGAGCGAAAGACGAAGGCCGGCTTCGTCTCCACCCCAGGTTCGCATCCAGCTTTCTCTCTACGCGCCGCGATCTGATCGTTTACGTCCCGCCCGGATACGATCAATCGCACGAACGGTATTCCGTCTTGTACCTTCAGGACGGCCAGAATCTGTTCGATCCGCTTACGGCCTTCGGAGGCCATCCCTGGTACGCGGGTGAAACGACGGATCATCTCATCTGCAACGGCGCTATCGAGCCCATTATTCTCGTTGGAATCTATAACACCGGCGTCCGCCGGATGTCGGAATATACTCCGACGCGCTGCCCGCGGCGTCACAAAGGCGGCAAGGCAAATCGTTATGCCGAGATGCTGGCGCGCGAGATCAAGCCGTTTATCGATCACGAGTACCGCACGCGTAAAGGCGCCGCGCATAGTGGCGTCGGCGGGTCGTCGCTGGGAGCGCTGGCGTCGCTGGTCGCCGGCCTGGACTATCCGCGCGTGTTCGGAAAAATAGCGGCGATCTCGCCGTCGGTATGGTGGGACAATCGGGCGATCGTTCGTATCGTGGATGCTTACAAATCCACAATTCGGCCCCGAATCTGGCTGGATTCGGGAACAGTGGAGGGCGAGGCGCCGCATCAAATCATCGACGACGTGCGGCACCTCCGCGAAGCCCTTCTAAGAAAAGGCTGGCACGAGGGCTCCGATCTGAAGTACTCGGAAATCGAAGGCGCGGGTCACAACGAGAGAGCTTGGGCCCACCGTTTCGGAGACGTCCTGTCGTGGTTATACCCACGATAATTGAAAAAATCGGCTATTGCCCCTCCGTTACCGTCGCGGTTCCGCAACGCTGCCCGGATTTTCACGATCCTACGGAACCGCGCGCGTAAGCAAGCGGAAATTGCCGAGATTAGCAGCAGTTGTCCACCTATGTAACTCTGGTTCCCGGACGACCTCCAATGTTCACTGAGCGATTCGACAGCGCCCTAACCTTCGCCCACGAACTGCATCGCAAGCAGACTCGTAAAACATCCGGAGTCCCGTACATTGCCCACCTGTTGGGCGTGGCCGCGCTGGTGATCGAAGACGGAGGCTCCGAGGACGAAGCGATCGCGGCCCTGCTGCACGACTCACTAGAAGACCAGGGCCGGCATTATCCCGGAGGCGTCGAAGCACTGGCCCAGGACATCGAAACACAATTCGGCCCGGAAGTTCTCGATCTCGTAGAAGCGCTAACCGAAAAATCCAGCCCACGCGAGAAGGCCATCCTGGACAAGCGAGCCTCCTGGCGAGCGCACAAAGAAGAATATTTCCGGCAGATCCTGGACGCGAGCCCGTCGGTACGGCGCATCTCTTGCGCCGACAGCGTTCATAACGTCCGGACGTTAATCAAAGACTTCAGCCGCATGGGCGATGAACTCTGGACTCGTTTCCGCACCCGGCGAGCCGACGATCAGCTCTGGGCCTACGATATGGCAGCTCGCGCGTTTGCCGAAGCCAAAGTGGGGCAACTCGCCGAGGAACTGCGCCGCGCTGTCGACGATCTTTATCGCGTCACCGGCATCGAGCCCAGCGCATAGCACCGTCGCTCTCGACACCAACCACGCGCCCACGCCGCTGCATATGCTCCAGATGCGCCAGAATCTCGAAGACGGCGAAGTGGTGATGCACCGGCTCCAACTCGCGTTTCCAGAGCTTGCGCACCATCGCATGAACCGTCTCAGCGCCGCCGTCGATCGCTTCGACAATCTTTTCACAGCGCGTCGCATGATGTGCCATCGTATCCGAGATCCATTCGCGAAGCCCCGAGAACGGATCCCCGTGCGCGGGAAAAATCTCGTCTACGTCCAGCCGGCCCACTTTCTCCAAAGACTCCATATAATCTCCGAGCGCGTCCGTGCCGGGATGCCATGAAATGTTCGGCGTAATCGAATTCAGAATATGATCGCCCGAGAACAGCATCTTGCGCTCAGCCGCATACAGACAGACGTGCCCGGGGGAATGACCCGGAGTCGGAATCACGGTCAGTGGTCCAATGGCCGACGGAAGCTGCTCGTCACCGCGCAACAGCCGATCCGGAGTAACGTCATGCAGGCTCTTCCTCAAGAAAGCGAAATGCTGATCCATGCGATCCTGCAAATCCGTGGGAACACCGCCAAGAGCATACGCCGCGTGCAGATAAGGGAGACGGCGGCTCTCATCTTCGAGCGAATCCAGGTGCTCTGCTTCAGCTTCATGCATCATCACGGACGCGCCGCTCAACTCCTTCACCCGATGCGTCAGTCCGATGTGATCCGGATGCATGTGCGTGAGCAGAATGAGTCGAATATCCGGCCACGCAACGCCAATCTGATCGAGCCCAGCCTGCAATGCCGCGAAGCTCTGCGGAGTGTCCATGCCGCAATCGATCAGCAGCCATCCGCTCTCCAGCCTGACCAGATAAAGATTGATGGCTTCCAATTCGAAAGGCAGTGGAAGTTCGATGCGATGAACGTCCAAGCTAGACCGCGTCACTGGCGTGGTAGGAGCTTCGTACTAACGGACCGGCTTCAACATGCGCGAAGCCGAGTTCATAACCGATGCGCTTATAATCATCGAACTCATCGCTTGGAACGTAGCGAATCACAGGCAAATGTTTTTGCGAAGGACGCAGGTACTGGCCCAGCGTAAGAATACCGACGTTGTGCTGCCTTAGATCGCGCATGACGCTGAGCACCTCCTCGCGATTCTCACCCAGGCCAAGCATCAGCCCGGACTTGGTCGGAATAAATGGCCGAAGCTGCTTCGCAAAGGCCAGCATTTCCAAAGACCGTTCATATCGAGCGCCCAGCCGCACCTGCCGATACAGGCGCGGGACCGTTTCGGTATTGTGGTTTAAAACATCCGGATGCGCGTTCATCACGATTTCCATCGCCGCGCGCGAACCTTGAAAATCGGGAACCAGAACTTCCACTCTGCACCCGGCAATGCGTGCGCGGATGGCTTCGATGGTCATAGCGAACAACTCCGCGCCTCCGTCTTTGCGGTCGTCCCGATTCACGCTCGTGATTACCGCGTACTTCAATCCGAGCATCTCGCACGCCTCGGCTACGCGACGCGGCTCGTCGTAATCCACTTCCAGCGGCGCGCCTTTCTGGACAGCGCAGAATCCGCAACGCCTGGTACACACGTTGCCGAGAATCATGAACGTCGCGGTTCGGCGATTCCAACACTCCCCCACGTTCGGACACGCCGCGCTCTCGCAAACGGTGTGCAATTTCAGATCGGATACCAGCCGCTTCAACTCGCGGTAATTCTCGCCTACTGGAGCGGGAGCGCGAAGCCATCCCGGCCGTTCGAGCGTTGGTGAAATCGATACCAGCACTATCAATATAGTAACGTCGCGGTTTTTATCGTTGAGCTTCGCGCGGGAGCGATGGCGACATTGACCGCGGTGGTCGGGTAATTGACCGTGAGGATCGGGTAATTGGACAAGACCAGTGAAGCCGAGCCGGTAAATCGTTCCTTCGAGATCTCAGGCGGAATCCGGATGTTGACCTGCTCGACACCTAGTACCAAACCAGGAGCTAAGCCCGCCCATGTGACATCGCCGGACACCTGGATTGTCTCTCTGCCGCCGGGTTTCGTAAGAACGAACGTCGCCGATGGGGAGTAACCAAGCGTGGTGAGCGGTGTGAGCGGAATGATCGTGCCGTCCTCGGGAACCGCGGCGGGATTGAGCCCAAGGCCTGTCATATAGCACTGAAGAATCGACCCGGGAGCTGCGGGGTTCGAGGGAGAGTTTTCCGATCCATCCTGATTCAGGACAGCGAAAACGCCAGGGTCGTTATAGTTGAACGGTAGTTCGAGCGCAGGCGCGCTCTGTTGGTTGTAAGTCACCGTGATCGTTCTAATGTCCGGGTTGGTCGGCATCACGGCGTTGATCTGCCCATCCTGCGCGTAGAGTATTGGCGCTGGTACATCATTGACAAGAACTTGCACGCCAGCCAGAGTGGTTGGAATGCGTCCGTTCGCGTCCGGCGAAGCTGCTACGCCGGACCGAGGCCCTAAACCATATCCGAATAGGGTGACAATCTCGCCCGGCGCAACGTAGCGCTGCATAAGAGATGCGGCATTCACCGGACAACCGAAATTCAGCGAAGGTTTACGAGTTAAATCCAGACGCTCCGTGAGCCCCAACAGGACCTGCCCAGGCGCGGTGACCAGCAAGGTCAGCAACGGCGGTTGTCGCAGGTAAGAGGCATAGACGACGTCGCCGCTGGACGTCAGTTCGAGGATGAACAGATTTTGCGCGCACGGGGACGCCAACACCGCATTCGTGGTCGTTTGAATTGTCCCAACGCCCATGACATAAACGTTGTTCTCCGCGTCAATGGCCAGAGCATAGGCATTGGTAGGATATTCCGTGAATCCCTTGTTGATTCGGCTTCCGTCCGGAGAAATCTGGAGTAGGACGTCTAGACCAACCCATACCTGGCCTGTGGAATCAACGACGATCGGCATGGACAAAGGCCAAACACCGAGATCGTCGTTGTAGATGGCACGGTCGCCGGCAGCCGAGATCTTGCTAACAAATGCATCTTCGGTACCGAAACCCTGTGTTGTTGTAATGTAGGTGGCGCCGGCGGCATCGACTGCCAGACCCGATATTTCGCCCGGGTAGTAAGTTGAAAAGACGAGAACGGAACCGGTCGGATTGATCTTAGCCAGGAAACCCCGCGACGGAGTGTGAGAAAACGACGATGCCGTCACGGGAAAATCGGTGGAGTAAGTATAGCCGGCCACATAGGCAAAATCGTTGCTATCAACCATGATTTGAGTCGGGATATCGGTGCCGGTACCGCCCAGGAAGGTCGAATAAGCGATGGATCCGTCCGGGTTGAATTTAGTAATGAAAACGTCGCCTTGGCGAAGGAGTTCGAAGGGACCGTTCGCAACGATAAACGGGCCATGATTCACGGTTTGAACCGCGCCGCTTGTGACCGGAAAATCAGTGGAACCCGTGTAGCCAACAACGTACACGCCACCGGCTGGACTGGCTGCGATCGAGACGGCGTCATCCTCTCCCGTGCCGCCCAAATAAGTTGCGTAGAGCACTTTTGTGCCGCTTGGGTCGAACTCGATTACGAATGCATCGTTGCAGGACACCTCAATCCAATTGTTCCTCTCTTCATAACCGCCGCACGAAGTTTCGAACGGTTTGGGCTGAAAGGCGTTCGCGGTTACTGGGACGGCAACTTGGCTGGCGGCGCTCCAGTAACCTGTCACCCAAATATTGCCGCTAGTGTCGCTCGTAATCGCGGTGTAAGGCGGAAGAGCGGCTTGGCAAGTCCAGAGACAAGTCGCGAGGCCAAGGCACGCAATGAATCGGGACATGGAACATTTAAGTGAGCATGTTCGTCACCAAACTGCTCTTTAAATCATTCAATGAGGTAAGTCACGCCGGGAAAGAGAATGTGCGTCGAAAAGACACGTGCCAGGGGTCGCTGTAACGCTGCGTCAAATGCGGCAGTTCTTAAACCACATCGTCTAGCACGTTGCCCAGAATCATGAACGTCGCGGTTCGGCGATTCCAGCATTCCCCCACGCTCGGACAGGCGGCGCTTTCACACACGGTGTGCAGCGGGAGCGCGAAGCCATCCCGGCCGTTCGAGCGTTGGTGAAATCGATACCAGCACTATCAATATAGTAACGTCGCGGTTTATCCTCACAATTCATTTACAGATTTTTTACAGACCGCACGCAACGAAGGCCATGGCATCTTCATCTCTCCGCTACAAATGAGGCCAATCAACATTCAACCTAAACGCCACGCCGCGCTCTCCACGTGGGTCAGGGCTATTGTCCTGCTCGGCGCGCTCGCAAGCACTATCGAGGCCGCCAACAATTACCTTGTTCATAATCTGGTGTCCGATCTGCCCGACGTCGCGGACCATGTTGACAAGAATCTGGTGAACCCGTGGGGCAACGGATTTAGCGGTTCCAGCCCATTCTGGATCGGCAATAACGGCACCGGAACCTCGACACTGTACGACGGCGAGGGCGACGCGATCTCTTTGATCGTGAACATACCTGGACCCGCGGGATCGACAAGTCCGGGCGCCGTCAGTGGCGTGGTTTTCAACGCGGACTCCCCATCGTTCGCCGTCGCAACCGGCAAACCCGCATCGTTTATTTTTTGCACCGAGGACGGGACCATATCCGGATGGAATTCTTCTGTGAATGTAACCAACGCCCAGATCATGGTGGACAATTCGAAATCCGGAGCTGTCTATAAAGGATGCACGTTAGGTGGCACGTCTGCCGCGCCGATGCTATACGCGGCCAATTTCGGGCTCGCGAGAGTCGACGTTTGGGACGGAAACATGAACCCCGTCACAAGCGCGGCGGCGTTCGTCGATAGCGCGATTCCGGCTGGATTCGGACCTTTCAATATCCAGAACATGGGCGGCAAGCTGTACGTTCTGTATGCCAAAAAAGAAGCGCAAGGCATCGATGACGTTCCCGGAGCCGGAAACGGATATCTCGCCGTTTACGACTATTCCGGAAATCTGCAAAGCACTCTGATATCGCAAGGCGCGCTCAATTCTCCTTGGGGCATGGCCATCGCTCCCGCGACGTTCGGGGATTTTGCGGGGGATATGCTAGTGAGCAACTTCGGAGACGGCAAAATCAACGCGTTCGATCCAACTACCGGAGCCTTGATGGGAACGCTCAGCGATCTCATGGGCAATGCGATTTCGATACCGGGAATCTGGTCCATCAACTTCGGAAACGGCGGCAAGGGAGGGGACACCTCCACGCTCTATTTCACCGCCGGCATCTCGGGCTATGGCGAACCGGTCGAGTCGCACGGGCTATTCGGCAGCATCCAACCCGCGCCTTCGTTCCAGACAAGCGGCGTGGTGAACGGAGCCAGCTTTACCGCTGCCATCGCGTCGAACTCCTGGGTGAGCATCAAAGGCGGCGCGCTATCCGCGACCACGCGCAGTTGGGCCAGCAGCGATTTCTCGGGCGACACTTTGCCCACCCAATTGGATGGAGTCGGAGTGACAGTTAACGGAGAGGCGGCACCAGTAAGCTACATCAGTCCGACGCAAATCAATATTCTGATCCCTGGCACCATAACACCGGGACCACTCCAACTCGTGGCGACGAACAACGGCCTGACCAGCGCGACCGTGTCGGCAACCCTGAGCACCTTTGCTCCTTCGTTCTTCACGATCGGCACGAACTCGACGACCAAGAATCTCTACATCGCGGCGACGCACGCCAACAACTCATTGGTAGGTCCGCCGAGCTTGATATCCGGCGTGACCACGACTCCGGCGACGACCGGCGAAACCATCATTTTGTATGGCACCGGCTTCGGATCCACCGCTCCAGGGTTCACCGGCAGTACGACTGTCGCGGCGCCGCTTCCGCTCGCAGCTTTGCCGACCGTAACGATCGGCGGAATTGCCGCCCAAGTGACATTCGGGGGGCTGGTGGGACCCGGTCTCTATCAGATCAACGTGGTAATACCATCCGGAATCACGCCCGGCACAACAGCAAATATCGACGTGCCGGTAGTTGCCCAGGAAGGTAGCGATTCGTCCCCGTCGAATACGGTTATTTCTTTGGTGAATCCGTCGCAGTAGGTGGGAAGTTGGTGCGGGCCGGGTTTTGCCGCTTGGGTCTCGGCAAAGCTCCGGCCTGTGGGGGGCGCGATCGGTACGGCTCACTCCCGGACTGTAATCCCGACCGTTTTATAGCCGCCCTTTTCTTGAATCTGACGAATCACCTCTTCCAACTGCGAAACAGTAGTTTCCTTGGGTACTTGCAAGTACGCAACCGCATCGGCCGTTGGACTTTTCATGGCTTTCCACTCGCGTGCCGTGATTGGATGGAAATCGATATCCGACAGTCCGTTTCCTGGCGTGTACATGAAATCGACTCTTTGCCGGTTTCCAAAATCGACTCCAGCGGCGTTCCAGATTAATTGACCTTCCTGACTCATGGGCTTTGCGCTCTTTCCTTTCGTTGTTGCGGCGGGCGGTTGACCGCCTGCGGCCGTCCAGAAAACCATCGCTAGTGCAATCGGCCTAAGGCTTCGAATCATATCCTTGGGTGCTCATCTGCTGCTTCGCCCAATCGGGCAGTTCCGACGCTTTCGCGACGCTGACGTTATACGTTGGCGGCGACCCTGACTTCTGTTCTCGCACCCAAGTGATTTCCCGCGTCACTTTCCCATCGCAAATCGCATATGCCTTAAAGGTGGCCCGCCAGGTCTCACCGGGTCCGGGCGACAATCCGGGCTGGTCGAACGTCGTCAGACCATCGCTGTCCGTCCGGTGCACTCCGACGCCCTCGTAATAGGGATTGGGACTCGATCCGGAGTCGGTATTCCAATTGGGATGCGCCGGATCCGTCGTCGTGTTGTACGTCCCGCCCGAAGTGGTTATCGATCGAGCCACATGGCTGCCATCCGCCTTAATGATCTCGCGATAAATAAACTGCAGCAGGTGTGGATTCTTCGTGCATTTGATCTTGATCGAAATGCCATCAGTGTAGCCGGTTGAGGTCTTGGATGGGTCTGAGCATGCTGCAGTCGGATCGGCTACAGGATGACTCAGCGTGTTATAAGTGACGCCAGTTCGAACTTCGACAGCATCGTCCGAGTACTTCTGTGTTCCTCCGTCGAAAGCCAGGGCTTGCGAAGGCGAAGCTGGTGTATCTTTACTCATGAAGCGAGATGCTTTCGCGCATGCTCTCCGTAAACGAGCAACCGGTCGTACAATCGCTGGACCCGCCCTTCCGGACTGGAAATTAGCGGGTCGCGGAGTGCGCCGGAAATCCAGGGATAGAGCGGATCGTGCGTCACGCCGTGTCCGAAAATCATCATGCAACTTCCGATAAGCCCGTCACCTGTCGGGATCCCAAACTGGCTCGCCTGCGCGGTGGCTGTCGAGGAGATCTGTGCCAACTGCTGATCGTTCACATCCTTGGACTTTTGCGGGAACAACTGCTGAACCCAGGTGCGAAGATGCCGCACGCTCCGCTGTTCCGGCGACGGAAGCTCGCGCGGAAGACGCATAGAACGGTCGAGCGCCTCTTTGAGATATTCCTTGTGAGGACCCATGACGCGATCCAGGTACAACGAAAGATCGCGATGTAGAACCATTCCTCGAACATGTGGTTTGGAGAAGCTGTCCTGAAGCGTTTCAGAGGCCCATGGGAATTGTGGGTCGGTGTCGAAATCGCTGCCTAAGACCAGCATCAAGTCGATATAGAACCGGACTTGAGGCTCATCCAAGAAGCCATATCCTTGAGACCGCTTGAGTCCCAATTGCACCGCCTCATGGACACCCTTTTCGCCGGCAGCCTGGAAAAGTCGCGGCGCATATTCACGGCAATGTTCGACTAACTGCTTTTCGGCACTCGCCCGGACGTCGTTCTTAAGAGTTTGAAACTGGGCGTCCCGGATTACCATGCTGGGAATCCAGTATATGGCAGAAGAGGCGATTTTGGTAGGCGCGGCAGGACTCGAACCTGCGACCCTCGGCTTAGAAGGCCGATGCTCTATCCACCTGAGCTACGCGCCCGCATCTTAATAGCTTCTTGATTTTACCGCGCTACCCTGAGCGGGTGCATGGCTTTGTAGGTCACCTCTACGCGATCCTGGCTCACCTTGGCCCTTGGGGACTTATCATTCTCGGCGTGCTGGATTCTTCGTTTCTGTTCATGCCGCTGGGTAACGACCTGCTGGTCATCGGCCTCACGTCGCAACATCCGAAAATGCTGGCGCTCTACGCACCGGTGGCGGCGATCGGGTCCGTGATCGGATGCATTCTGCTCGACCTGGTGGTTCGCAAGGAGGGGGAAGAAGGTCTCAAGAAAATCGCTGGAAAGAAACGCTTCGAGTATCTCAAGAAAAAGATCGGGAGCCGCGCGGCGTTCTCACTGGCGCTGGCGTCGCTCGCCCCGCCTCCGTTTCCATTCACGCCCGTGGTCGCGGCGGCATCCGCCTTCCAATATCCGCGCCCGAAGATGTTTGCCGTCATCGGAGCCTCCCGTCTGATACGGTTCACGCTAGTCGGATTGCTGGCTGTTTTCTTTGGGCGGCGGATTATCGGAATTGCGAAATCGCCCGCCTTCGAAGCCGTCGTGTTGGGGATTCTGGCTCTGTTTCTGATTGGGAGCGTCCTGTCGATTATGAAGTGGATCCGGAGAAGATAAGAGAATCATCCGCGGACAGCGCGTCCCATGGCCGCACAGAACGGAGCGGCCAGGCCACGGAAAATCAACAGGATCGCGTGGCCAAAGAATTGCCCTATCCGCGAGCATGGCAAGCATCGAGCGTATTCATGAATCGGCCGAAGTTCTGCCGGCTGCGGCGGAGATCAAGCGCCGCGCCGAGGACGGCTGGAAGCTGGTGGCACTGGTCTGGCAGCGCGAAATCGGCCCCGAGGGAGCGCCACAGCCGATCGAGGAAATCCCCTACGGGTTGATGATCTCCGAGGATGCGCACCATCTGGTCGAGAATCCGGCTGAGAAACAGGTGCTCATGCTGGCGATGGACCTGATCGTCCAGGACCAGAAAATATCGCAGGTTTCGGACGCCCTGAACGCTCGGGGATTCAAGACCCGCCAAGGCGCCAGGTGGACGCCGAAAGATGTCTTCAATCTGCTGCCGCGGCTGATCGATACCGGCCCGAAGATTTTCGTCAGCAACGAGTGGATCACGCGGCACGCGCCGGCGTTGTCGTAACCTCTACTCGACCGCGACCACTTTGGAATCGGCCGAGAACTTGCGGAAGTTGCTCCAAGTGACTTCCTGTTCCATCGAGACCTTCTTAATCAGGCCCAGACGAGCTCCTCCGCGCACCCATTCGCGCTTGGGCATCCAGACTTCATCGTTCACGCGCGACTGCTCGAAAATCAGTTTTGATCCGGGGCTGAGACGGACCAGGAACAGTCCGAATGAGATCGTATCGATGGTCTCAGCTTCGAGCCGCACCCATTGGTATTCGGCCTTGTCGATCCACAACTCGCCCTTGACCTTCAGCAGCGGCTTGGCGTCGGAACGCTTCGGGGTGTAGTTGGGCTTGGGATTAGCCGAGATTACCCACACATCCCGGCCATCGACTTTGTCGCTGCGCTCGATCCGGAAATTGAACATGTCCGGAACTTCACGCAGAAACTCCCGATCCTTTTCGCGTTCTCTTTCCTGCTTGGCCAGACGTTTCTCACGTTCGGAGTCGGATTCGTTGGCGAACTTCGCGGTACTCTTATCGAGCTTTTCCTGTTCTTTGCGCTGCTCCTCGGGTGTCAGCGATTTCCCGTTGCGCTCCAGCATGCGGCGGAACGGCTCGCCGTAAAGGATCACCGTTTCCCAGCGCTCGCTCTTCTCCGATTTCACCTTGCCGTTCGAATCGAGGCTCTTGTTGGTCTCCTTGGCGGTCCAGGTGTAATTCTTCATCGTGAGCCAGTTGGCCTGATCGAGCTCGACGGACTTTTCGACGATTTGCCGCGCGTCCTGAGCCGAGAGAGCTGCGATCGAGAGGAAGAAGAAAAAGGCTCGCATAAATAAAAAACGGGGCCGAACAGCGCCCCGTTTCCACGAACTAACACACTAGCTCACGCCTTGAGTGGCTTATCGGCGGCTTTCCAGTTTTTCTCGTCCCAATATTTCACCTTGCCTTCGCGATACGATGCGACAGCAAGATTGATGACGGATTGAGCGCGCGCCGCGGTCTCCACATCCAGGTGCGGTTTCTGGCGGCTGTGCATGCACTTGATGAAATTGTCGATATGCGCGGTCATCATGTCGACGGTGTTGTCGACCGGAATCTTGACCGGCTCGGTTCCGAACTTCGCTACGTACTTCTCGCCGCCGATCGCGGTCACGGTGGGCTCTTCGCCTTCCTTGTGATGATGAATCACTTCGGGAATCGCCGTGATGTACTCGGTGGTGCGTTCGAACTGGCCATGATCCACCATGATGATGGTGCCCTCGTGCCCGCGAATCAGGCCGGGGATGTGGTGCGAGTTCGCCATGGAGGAGCTGAGCACCAGGGAGTGGCCAGCCGGATAGTCGGCGATCAGATGGAAGGTGTCGGGCACCTCGCGCTCGTCTTTGAAAACGTAAATGCCGCCGCCGGCGGAAACCTTGTTGGGGAATTGCGCTTCCGGCCAGCAGATGTTCAACGGCGCGACGACGTGATAGAAAAGATCGGTTGCGATGCCGCCGGAATAATCCCAGTATTTGCGGAAACGGAAGAAGCGGTCGGCGTCATAGGGCCGTTTTGGGGCCTTGCCGAGCCACATTTTCCAGTCGATGAAATCCTCGCCCTTGCCATCCGGACCGGCGTTCGTTGTCGATGGGCCAGTTCCATTCGCCTTCGATCGAGTTGCGATGGTATGAGCCCTGGCTCATGATCATGTTGCCGATCATGCCGTCGGCGATCGCCTTTTTCGCCTTCCACCACTGATCCGCCGATGTCGTCTGCGAGCCGACCTGGAAAACGCGCTGCGTCTCCTTCACCGTGGCAACGAGGTGCTTTGATCTCCTCGTTGGTGTGGCACATCGGCTTTTCGCAGTAGACATCCTTGCCGGCGTCCATGGCTTCGAGCGCGATCTGCGCGTGCCAATGATCCGGCGTGGCCACCATGACCGCGTCGATATCGGGCTGGTTCAGCAGTTCGTGATAATCGAGATAACCCTTGGCCTTGAACTTGTCGGCCGCTTCGCGCTTCCGCTTCTCGTAGACGTCGCAAACGGCGACAATCTGGCAGCAGTTGTTGTTCTTGTCTCCGTAATTCTGGAATTCCTCGGCGACGTAGCTGCCGCGTCCGCCGACTCCGACCACCCCGATGTTGATGCGGTCATTCGCGCCAAGCACGCGACCGCTTTGTTTGGCGCCACGGGCCGCGAACGCGGATCCGGCCACACCGAGCGCAATACCGGCGCCCGTTGCGGTCTTGATGAAGTCTCGACGGTTGCTATCAGACATGGATTCCTTTCGTGGTGGCGGGCCGCTTGGAACGGCCCGCATTGAAGTTTGTTATCGAGTTGGAACAGGAAGGATGGCGCGACTGGAGATTACATGATCGACAAGCCCGTATTCGAGAGCGCCGTCGGGTTCCATGATGTAGTCGCGATCGACGTCGCGCGCGATGCGCTCCACCGTCTGGCCGGTGGCGCTCGCCAGAATCTCATTGAGCGTTTGGCGCATGCGCAGGATTTCGCGCGCATAAATATCGATATCGGTAGCCTGTCCGCCGAGGCCGCTCATGGACGGCTGGTGGATCAGAATCCGGGAGTGGGGCAGGGAATAACGTTTGCCTTTCGTGCCGCAGGCCAGAAGAACGGCGCCCATGGAGGCCGCCTGGCCGATGCAGTAAGTCACGATGTCGGGCTCCACGAGGTTCATCGTGTCGAGAATCGCCAGACCGGCCGTGATGGAGCCGCCGGGCGAATTAATGTAAAGCGAAATGTCCTTTTCCGGATCTTCCGCCGCGAGGAATAGAATCTGCGCGATGATCAGGTTCGCGACATTATCGTCGATCGGCGTGCCCAAAAAGATGATGTTCTCTTTCAGCAGGCGCGAATAGATATCGAATGCGCGCTCGCCGCGAGAGGTCTGCTCCACCACCATCGGTACAAGGACGGAGTTGTTCATGAATGCCCCTTTCAAAGACCCATGATAACGCGCGTGTAACGGAGGCCTTACTTCTTCGCGGCTGCGAGAGCGGCTTCGTAATTGGGATGTTCCGCCACTTCTTTCACGTATTCGACGTAGCGAAGGGTATTGTGTTCGTCGACCACAAAAATCGCGCGGCTCTCGATGCGGAGTTCCTTGATCAACGTGCCGTAGGATTCTCCGAACGAGCCGGTTTTGTGATCGGACAGCATTTTGACCTTGTCCACGCCGTAGTTTCCGCACCAGCGTTTTTGCGCGAAGGGAAGATCCATGCTGATGGTGTAGATATCGACGTTCGGCAACTGGGCGGCTTCTTCGTTAAAACGTTTCGTCTGCGCGTCGCAAACGGGAGTGTCGAGCGAGGGCACGACACTGAAGATCCGGACGTGGTTTCCGGTGCTTTCGAGGTTGATGGGTTTGAGGCTATCGTTGATGACTTCGAATTCCGGGGCCTTGTCGCCGGCCTTCAGCTCCGGTCCGAGCAGCGTCATGGGGTTGCCCCTCAAAGTTGTCGCTCCGGCTCTTTCTTGCACTTCGTCGGCTTTAATCATCGTCCAGTTATTTTAGCAGTTCATCGAATTTTGCAAGGTCATGGGTCGGCAATTGACAGGCGAAATTTTCGCAGACGTAAGCTGTCGGGAGACCGTCCAATTCCTTCATTTGATCGATGGCGGGAATGATTTGGGCGAGCCGAGCCGCATCGTTCACAACGATGGTCACGGCGTAGGGCTGGAAGCGCTGGTGGAGGGTTTTCAGGAACTCGTCTGGCGAACCGGCAATAACAATCTGTTTGCGGCGGGCGAGAGAATAATCGAGCGCGACCAACATCTGCGGAACAGCCACAGGCTGGTTCTCGATTCGAGGCGCCAGGGCTCTCAACGTGCGCTCAGCCGCCTGTTGGAACTCGCTGCGATTGGTCAGCTCTGCGAGGCGAAGCAGGTTCAGGAGCGCGATGGAATTGCCGGCGGGCTCGGCGCCGTCGTAGTCCTCTTTCATGCGCAGCACCAGCGACGGATCGCCTTCGGCGGTGGTGAAGAAAGCGCCTTGTTCGGAGTCTTCAAACAGGTCGCGCATCTTTTGCGTCAGGCCGATGGCCAGCTCCAGGCGCCGCGCGTCAAAATCCGTTTCATAGACATCCAGGAGCGCCTGCACGAAGAAGGCGTAATCGTCGAGGAAACCTGAAATGGCGGCGTCGCCGTCGCGATAGCGGCGTAGCAGTGTGGTTTGCTCTCGGTCGAAGAGATTCTTCAGGATGAAATCCGAGGCGCGCGTGGCGGCTGCACGATAGCGATCGTCGTTCAGGATCTGCGCTCCTTTGGCGAAGGCCGAGATCATGAGGCTGTTCCAGGAGGTCAGGATTTTCTCGTCCCGGTCGGGACCCGGGCGTTTGTCGCGAACTTCAAGGAGTTTCCTTCGGGCGTTTGCCAACTTCTCGTCAGGCGGGAGTTTTGCGAACAGGATGTTCTTGCCCGTGAACTCGCCGTGAGGATCGTTCTCAACATTTCCGTTCGGTTCGACTCCGTAGCTTGCGGCGAATTCCGAGGCTCCTTTTTCGCCCAGAATGGCCTGAATCTCGTCGTAGGACCAGATGTAGAATGCTCCCTCGCCCTTGTGCTTCGGATTCGCGGGATCGATGACGCTGTCGGCGTCTTCGGCCGAGAAAAAGCCTCCTTCGGGATGCGTCATGTCGTGAAGCACATAATCGAAAATGCCTCGGGCGATGGCGGCGTAGAAGGGTTCGTGGGTGATCTGGTAGGCCTCGAGATAAGAAATGGCAAGCTGGGCCTGATCGTACAACATCTTTTCAAAATGCGGCACCAGCCAGATGGGATCCACCGAGTAGCGATGGAAGCCGCCGCCGAGCTGATCGTACATTCCGCCGGCGGCCATTCCGCGCAGCGTTCCCAGCGCCATGTCGAGAGCTTCTTCGTTGTGCGTGCGATGGTAGTAGCGCAGCAGGAGATTCAGGACTGCCGGACGCGGAAATTTCGGCGCGCTTCCGAATCCGCCATGCGCGCGATCGTAATTGCGACGGAAATAGTGAAACGCCGAATCGAGGACGCCGGTGTTGAGCGCGTGCTGGGAGGCAGGCGCAGATTGCTCCTGAGATTGTAATTGGCTCATCACGGCGATGCTCGACTGGTCGATTTTGCCGCGCTCGTTGCGCCAGGCTTGCGCCAAATATTCCAGGATGCGTTTGAATCCCGGCCGGCCGTATTGGTTTTCGGGAGGGAAATAGGTGCCTCCGAAGAATGGCTTCAGGTCCGGCGTGAGAAATACAGACATGGGCCATCCGCCGGCTCCAGTGGAGGCCTGCACGAACGTCATATAGATGCGGTCGACGTCGGGGCGCTCTTCGCGATCCACTTTGATGGGCACGAATTCGCGATTCAGCACTTCAGCCAGGTCGTCGTTCTCGAAGGATTCGCGTTCCATCACGTGGCACCAATGGCACGTGGAATATCCGACGGAAAGGAAGATGGGCTTGTCGTCTGTGCGGGCCTTGTCGAAGGCTTCCGGACCCCAGGGATACCAATCGACTGGATTGTGGGCGTGCTGCTGGAGGTATGGACTTTTCTCGTGGACCAGCCGGTTGGTGTTCATTTGTGCTCCGATTCCATAGTAAGGTTACTCTTAAAAGATGGGCTTCAATCTTGTCGTCGATTACCGTCCGCGTGGCGACCAGGGCCAAGCCATCGAGGAGCTGTATCGCGGAATCCTGGACGGCGACAAGCACCAGGTGCTGCTGGGAGTCACCGGCTCGGGCAAGACGTTCACGATGGCTAAAGTCATTGAGAAAACCGGCCGCCCGGCGCTCGTGCTGGCGCATAACAAGACGCTGGCCGCGCAACTCTATCACGAATTTAAATCCTTCTTCCCCTCCAACGCGGTCGAGTATTTCGTCAGCTACTACGATTATTACCAGCCGGAAGCTTACATTCCCTCCGGGGATGTTTATATCGAGAAAGAAGCGACCATCAACGACGAGCTCGATAAATTGCGGCTCTCGGCGACCAAGTCTCTGTTCGAACGGCGCGATTGCATCATCGTCGCCAGCGTGAGCTGCATCTACGGCCTGGGATCTCCGGAAGCTTATTACGGGATGCTTCTAATGCTCGAAAAGGGCCAGAAGATCACGCGCGAGCAGATTACTTCGAAGCTGGTGGAGATCCTTTACGATCGCAGCAATACCGATTTCCGGCGCGGAACGTTTCGCGTGCGCGGCGACACGATCGAGATTTATCCGACCTACGAAGACAACGCCTATCGCATCGAAATGTGGGGCGACGAGATCGAGAGCCTGAGCCAGATCGACCCGCTGCTGGGCCAGGTGCGGCAGACCTATCTGCGTCTTCCCATCTATCCGAAGACGCACTACGTGATGACGCCGCAGACGCGCGAGCAGGCGCTGCAGAGCATCGATGAAGAGCTGATCTTCTGGCATGCGGAGCTCGAAAAGAATGGCAAGCTTATCGAGGCGCAGCGGCTGTATCAGCGCACGCGGTTCGATCTCGAAATGATCCGGGAGATCGGATATTGCCACGGAATCGAGAATTATTCGCGGCATTTTTCAGGTCGTCTGCCGGGCGAGGCGCCTCCCACGCTGCTGGACTATTTGCCGCACGATCACCTCATCTTTATCGATGAGAGCCACCAGACGATTCCGCAGTTGAGCGGTATGTTTCATGGTGACCGCTCGCGTAAGAACGTGCTGGTGGATTATGGTTTCCGACTGCCTAGCGCGCGAGACAATCGGCCTCTGACTTTCGAAGAGTTTGAGAATCGCGTGAACCAGGTTGTGTACGTTTCGGCCACGCCGGGACCTTATGAGCTGACGAAATCCGCTGGCGCTTACGTGGAACAGATTATCCGGCCGACCGGTTTGGTGGATCCGCCGATCGACATAAAACCGATTAAGGGTCAGGTGGACGATCTGCTGCACGAGATCCGCTTGCGCACGGAAATCAACGAACGCGTGCTGGTGACCACGCTCACGAAGAGAATGGCCGAGGACCTGGCGGAGTATTACACCGAGGTCGGCGTGAAGTGCGCGTATTTGCATTCCGAGGTCAGCACGCTGGACCGCATCAAGATTTTGCGCGACCTGCGACGCGGTGAGTTCGATGCATTGATCGGGGTGAATCTGCTGCGCGAAGGATTGGACCTGCCCGAAGTTTCACTGGTGGCCATTCTGGATGCGGACAAGGAAGGTTTTTTGCGTTCGACCGGATCGCTGATTCAAACGATCGGGCGTGCAGCGCGTCACTTGAATGGCAGAGCGGTGTTGTATGCCGATGTCATGACCGACAGTATGCGGCGGGCCATCGACGAAACCAATCGCCGGCGAACGATCCAGGAGCAATACAACATTGCAAACAATATCACCCCGCAATCGATTATCAAACCGATCGATATGAGCCTGGTCGCGATCGCTGAAGGGGATTACGTGACTGTTCCCGTGGAGCCAGAAGATCCGGTTGAGGAGATGACGCCGGAGCAGCGTGTGAAGTTCATGCACGATCTGGAAGAGAGCATGAAGGAGGCCGCGAAACGATTCGACTTCAAGAAAGCCGCGGAGCTGCGCGATCGGTTGAAGGCTTTGAAGTCGCCTGGAGTCTATGAAGAAACCACCGCTGGTAGCACTGCTTTGCGCGGGTAGTTTCACGGATAGCGCCATTCCCCGATTCCGCGGTCTCGCGGCCAGGCTGGGTCCCGTTAAGGCTTCGTCATTGCGATTGGCGAGCCGGTTTGCAAACGTCCTGCGCGCGGGCCACCCGGTTAACGATTACGAGGAGTTTCGAGATTGCCAACTTGTGATCGTGATGGTTCCGGATCGGGATGCGGCCGCTTCCATTGAGGAACTGTCGAAGTCCGGTGTGGATTGGAACGGGAAAGCCGTCGTGCTTTTGAGCGACCGGTTGGAGAGTTCTGAGTTGGGTTCGCTGGCGGGTTTGGGAGCATTGACGGCGACGCTGTGCGCGGTGGCCGGGTTTGATGGACGGCTGTTGATTGCCGAGGGAGACCGGATGGCGGTTCGATTGGTGCGTCCTTTAATTGAAGGCGGACGAGCGAAGCTGTTGAGTTTGCCGGCTGGTCAGAAGAAGTTTTATCTGGCCGCCGGCGTTTGCACCGGTCCGCTGTTGGCGTCACTGCTACTCTGCACGTCGGAATGTTTGAAATTCGCCGGGTTTGCTCCTTCGGATGCGGCTACGATCCTTCAAGTTCAAGTGGATAAAATGACGCGGAGTTTTGCGGCTGGCGGGAGTCGTCGAATATATCAGGATCCTGCCGAAGTGCAGCGTTATATCGCAGAGTTGAGCGCGAAAAGCGGGAGAATTGCGGAGTTGTTTGAGATTTGCAGAGCCCCGCTTCGTCCTGCGAAGAGTTGAGCCTAACCTCGTTTCGCCTTTTCGCTGCCGAATTTCGAGTTCTTGTTGAGGAGTGGATATAGCGAGTTAGTTTATTGATGGGTCAGGGGTTACTGGTTCTAAAGGCGGTTCGCGGAGGCTGAAATGAGGTGTCTGCCTCCGCACTTGCTTTTTTAAGTTGTCAAGGAGCTGTGAGGCCAGGGCGCCGATGTCTGGTGAAACGAGGGCATTTGGCTTCGCTTTCGATTTGAATATAAAGCATGAGTGTTAGGGGTGGGCAGTGCGTTGTCGGCGAGAGAGCTGTTAAGTTGTTGTGGGAGTTGAATTAGAAGCTGCTGAAAAATATTGAAAATTCATTGTAACGGCTAAGTGTTCGAAGTGCCGGTTTTGGCATTGTTCGTGATCGTCTATAAGCGAATCGCGGAACTATTCAGAAACCATGCTCGCTCGAAAAAATCGGCTGCTGTAGCTTATCCCGGCGGACAATTTCACGAGCTTGCCTGCGCCAGAAGGTTATCAAGTATACGCCGTGTCTCGGTCGCGCCAAACACTTCCTTCAGCCATTCTCTAAAACGTTCTTCGTCCTGTATCATCCGTCGCGCAAGAAAACCGTCGATGCCTTTGCTTTCCCCCGCCGTGAACGGGACCGGGCTACTATCCACGTAAACCGGGTACACGGTTATCGAGTGATGCACACTCAATAGCTCATACCGATAATTATCGAGGGCGGGTACAACGAGGAGAAGTCGGTGATGGATGCCTTGCGAGGTCGACCAGGTCTCTACCTCGCCCAGAAGCACGCCCTTCGACTTCTGAGAAAGAACCACCGCTTGCGTCTTCAGAATGGCCGCTGGTGTGACGATGCCCGTCGGATTGAGATCTGGCCAAAGATCCTCGATTTCGTCTGTCATAAAATTCAAAGCTTCATACTAAAAAGCAGTGGGAGGTGATCTGAGCCGACTGACACATCTGGTATCCCCTCCGGCGTTAGGAGCGAGACTGCACCGACAGCGTCAATGATTTGTATCCCGTCCGTGTCGATATTGCCAATCAGACTTGGTCGCACAAGTACCTGATCAAACATGTTCCAGAAATATGTTACATGCTGATGGTTATCGTAATGATATGTGCCCGGAGGTGTGTTTTTGCCGTCTCCAAGATGGCCCCACATCGGGTTGAAAAAGAAGCGATGTTGCCTCCTTTGGACGGTTCTCAATTCCTTCAGTGCTTGGCTTCGGGCCATCGTTGCGTTTAATCCTAGCGCGCCCACTACACCTTTTTCAAACGGGTTCATATTTAGGTCTCCCACCAGCACCGTGCGGAAATGGCCGATTCGCCGTTCGGCGGAATCTATCATCCTCGCCAGTGTATTGCATTCCTGGACTTGGCTGTCGTCACTCCAGTAGAGTTTGCTTGGGAAGTGAACGATGGCGAGCAACAGATCCGCATTGGCGTGGGCCGTGAGATGTCGGATCGAATAGCGTTGGCTTTCCTCAACCGGACGGATGAACTTGTGAGAGAACCGCGTAAACACCCGAATGGTCTTCATCTGTACGGGACTGTCGGAATGGTGGAAGACCTCTCCCGTCGAGGCGTACAGGGCATTTAAGACCTCCGCAACGGTAACCGTACATTCTAGGAGAATCGCGACATCCACTTGTTTTAACTGGACGAGGTCCGCCACGAGTCGATGGAGGGGTTGTCTGTTTAAATTCCAGCAAAGAAACACCATTTATTTCATTGGAAGTTCTAGCATATCGCACCTGAAGTTTCGCCGAAAAGTCGGTGACGTAGAAGCCGGAGGTTCACGAGGGGTGCTGCTTTAAGGATAGCCGGATCCGAACTCGTGCAGGGACGCGACGAAGACGATGCAGGAGTTTTCGGCATTCGCAAGGGGCTTTCTGAAGACCCCGATGCGGTAGAATTCATTCGGAACCTTCGGCGCGGGCGGCACCGTTAAGCAATTAACATTTATTTAAGGAACTCTAGTACTACTGGCGACGTATAATCTTCAAATCTGTACCTTGGGAGGTCCGGATGAGAGCCATCTGCGTTTTGATTGTCGCTGCCGCTTCGATTCTGCCCGCGTTGGTCCAGGCCAATACGCGGGAACCTGCCACACTCTCGAGCACCCAGACCTTTTCTTTTGACCCTCAAGGGCTGATTCAACTCGAACAATCGTATGGCGATGTAGAAATTCAGGGCTGGGACCGGCCCGAAGTCGAGATCACCACGATTCGAACCAAACAACAGAAAACGGACAACATTTCTATCACGGCGGTCAAGGATGGCGAGGATCGGCTAAAGATTACTACCCAGTTTCCGTCGCACAAGAGCGATGCCGATTTGAAGTACGTCATCAAAGCTCCCGCGCAGGCGAGGTTGGTGGTCCATCACGACATGGGCGACGTCAAAGTCACGAACTTCACGAGCGACATTGAGGTGACCAACCGCATCGGCGAGATCGGGCTGTCGCTGGCCGATCCGGCATCTTATTCCGTGGACGCCAGGGCTCGGATTGGGGATGTCTCCTCGGACATTGGGTGCAGCGAGGGTTCGAATCTCTTCGGACAGCAGTTGCATACCGTTGGCGCTAACTTGCACCGGCAGCTCTTATTGCGTATAGGGATCGGGGATATCAGTATCCGCAAGATTAAATGGTGACGCCGATCCGCCAGAGTCCATAGCCGACAGCCTGGCGGAAATAGAGCCATCTTTCCCGCCATCCACTCTGCGGGGCGGAGGGACGCGGTGAGCCGTAGACCCGGATCCCGCTGGCTTGGAGCATTTTCTTGACGCGATAGATGTGATAGCCGTCGCTCACGACAATGGCGGATTTGAGGTTCATGCGGCGCATGATCTCGGTCACGGCGACCATGCTGTGCGCGGTGCTGTCGCCTTCGTTTTCGACAACGATCGCTTCGGCTGGAACTCCCCGGCGGGTGAGGTAGGCGCGAGCCACCGTGCTTTCCGTAAAGATGGGATCGCCTCCGGCGCCGCCGGTGGTGATGATGCTTGGAGCGAGTCCTTTGAGATATAAGAAGAGGGCGTGATTGAGACGCGCTTCGAGAACAGGCGAGGGGCGGCCGCGATACTCGGCTGCACCGAGAACGACGATGGCATCGGCCGGATGCTCTTCGTCCATGGTCGATTCGTTTTGGATCTGGGACGCGACATGCCCGAGGTAGCCCACAACTGCTACGACAAGCAGTAGCGCCACGCCAACGATCCATTTCATGATAGATATATCCGGGTACGGAGGCGCACTTGGGCGGCGCAACGCCCATCACCATTGTATGCAGTTAGTCACGAGTCCGCGAAATCCGCTGCTGAAGGAAGTCAGGAGGGCGGTTGTGCGCGGCAGTTTGACGGAGGACGGGCTGTGCGTCGCGGAAGGATTTCACCTGCTCGAAGAGGCGCTGCGGAGCGATTGCGCAGTGCCGACGATTTTCGCCGCGGAGAGCGTGGCGTCCGCTGTGAACCGGCATGTCGTCGGGCTGAAACAGACTCGCGTGGTTACGTTGCCGGACGAATTGCTCGATTCGGTGTCGGGAACCGAGACGAGCCAGGGCGTGATCGCTTTGGTGCGGCCGCCGGCTTGGACGTTGGAACAGCTTTTTCGGGGGCAGTCCCTGGTCGTGGTACTGGATGGCGTGCAGGACCCAGGGAACGCAGGTACTGTCCTGCGATCCGCCGAGGCGTTTGGGGCTACCGGCGTCGCGCTGTTGAAGGGCTCGGTGAATCCGTACAATCCGAAGTGTCTGCGGGCGTCGGCGGGGTCGGTGTTTCGGGTGCCTTTGACAGCCGGGATTGACGAAGGGCTGCTGCTCGCGGGACTCAAGCAGCGCAAAATTGCGATGTACGCTTTGATGCCCGGTGGTTCACTGGATGTCGCAGAGGCGGATTTTAATAAGTCGTCGGCTTTGATCGTTGGCAGCGAGGGCCGCGGGGTCGGTGAGCGGCTGCATGGGCAATCGCTGGATGTGCGGATTCCTACTGTTGGTGTGGAATCTTTGAATGCGGCGCTGGCGGTGGGAATCGTGCTGTATGAAGCTCGGAGGCAAAGGATGGCTGCGGGATGAGCCTATTTGAATCCACTCCGCTCGCGGATGAAGGGACGCAAAAGCGGCCGTTAGCTGAGCGAATGCGTCCCAAGACGCTCGATGAGTTTGTCGGGCAGGAACATATCCTCGGACCGGGAAAACCGCTTCGGATGCAGATCGAGCGGGATGAGCTGAGCTCGATGATTCTGTGGGGTCCACCGGGGGTAGGGAAGACCACGCTGGCGCAGCTAGTCGCGCGGCTCACGCGCTGCGATTTTGTGCCGTTCAGCGCGGTATTGAGCGGGATCAAAGAGATCAAGACCGTGATGTTGGAGGCGGAGCGCAATCGGCGGATGGGTCGCCGTACTGTAATCTTTGTCGATGAGATTCATCGCTTCAACAAGGCGCAGCAGGATGCATTTTTGCCGTATGTCGAGCGGGGCGACATTATTCTGATCGGCGCGACCACAGAAAATCCGTCCTTCGAAGTGATCTCGGCATTGCTTTCCCGTGCCAAGGTTTACGCTTTGCGGCCTTTGACGGAAGAAGAGATTGTCACGCTGCTGGATCGGGCGCTGCCAGTGGTGGGCGTGAAGGCCTCGGAAGACCTGCTGCGGCAGATCGCGGTTTACTCGAATGGCGATGCGCGGATGGCCTATAACATCCTCGAATTGGCTTCTTCGGCCTCGAAGGACGGGCAGATCACGGCTCAGGCGATTGAGGATTCGTTGCAGCGCAAGGTGCTGCTGTACGATAAATCCGGCGAGGAACATTTCAACCTGATCTCGGCGCTGCACAAATCGGTGCGGTCGAGCGATGTGGACGCGTCGCTATACTGGTTGGGCCGGATGCTGGCGGCGGGCGAGGACCGGCTGTATATCGCGCGGCGGCTGGTGCGGATGGCGATAGAGGACATCGGGATGGCGGATCCGAGGGCGATGGAGCAGGCGATCGCGGCGATGCAGACGGTCCATTTTCTGGGAGAGCCGGAAGGAGACCAGGCGCTGGCGCAGGTGGCGATCTATCTATCGGTCGCGCCGAAGTCGGATGCGGCTTATCGGGCGCTGAATTCCGTAATGGAGGAGATCGAGACGCATCGGGCGGAGCCGGTGCCGCTGCATCTGCGTAATGCCCCGACGAAGGCGATGAAGGACTGGGGTTATGGTAAGGGCTATCAACACGCCCACCAGTTCGAGAATGCGCTTCCGGATATGGACTGTTTGCCGGAAACACTGGCTGGGAGGGTGTTTTACGAGCCTACCGAACGCGGCGTGGAACAGAGGGTGAAGCAGCGCATCGGGGAAATCCGGGAGCGGCGTGCGAAAAAAGCCTGAACCCCTTACGGGAGTGCCACTTGCGGTACCAAGAGGCTGGCTTCCGAGGTACTACTCCAAATTGAAGCTTTTCTTCTATTGCTCGAAATTCTGGGATGCCTCAATCTTGATCTTCGAGTTCATAGACTCTTAACGGGAGATTACGGTGAATACTGCGAAAGATAAGAACGAACGAAGGGCTTCAGACCGCTTTCCGATCGAGCGCGAAGTTCGCTACAAGGTCTTGAATCGAAAGACCGGCGATGAACTCGGCGCAGGTAAAACCGTAAACATGAGCAGCAACGGTGTCCTGTTTACCACCGATGGGCTGCTGATACCGGGAAGGCGCGTTGAGTTGGCTATCAGTTGGCCGGCGCAACTAAATAGCAAGGTCGCCCTCAAGCTGGTAGCTCGGGGACGGGTGGTTCGGGCCGAGGATCACGTAGCCGCGGTGGAAATTCAACAATACGAGTTCCGGACGCAAGGGGCGCAGCCCATGCTGCAATAGCAGCGTCGATAAGCCGGAACAGTACGAAGCAAAACGGGCGCGGCCAATAAAGGTCGCGCCCGTTTTGTTTGGGATCGAGGTTTTTTAGAAGATGAACTTCGCCGAGATCTGGATGTTTCTCGGGTTGCTCGAGAAGGCCAGAGATGGATCGGCGAAGAGCGAACTCCCCGGGATCAGGAAATTATGCACGTCGCCGCTGGTGAATCCGATGGGAGCGACGTCGCTGACGTTACCGCCAACGTATTGCGGGTGATTCAGGACGTTGAAAATGCGGGCGGCAAATTGAAGTTTCCAACCTTCCCGAATGCTGATGTTCTTGGCGATGGTCAAATCCACGTCGTCGATGGGATTCAACTGTCCGGTGTTGCGTCCGCCATTTGGCAGCGTGCCTTTCGGAGCGGCAACGTAGCGGGCGTTGGGATTGGTCGCGAGGAACGCAACCACCTGACCGGCGCTGTTGGTAAGCGGGGTGGTGCCGGAACCGACATTGACTTGCCCGGCGGGATTGACGAAGGCGCGATCGCCCGCGGAGTCGCCGTTCAGATTGGCGTCGACGCCGCTCTGAATGTCATAAAGCGTACCGGTCTGATAGGTGTAAATGGGAGCAATTTCCCAGTTGCCGACGATGTTCTTCACGAACCAGTTGGAGTTCTTGAAGAAAGGCATGTCGTAGAGAGCTTCCAAGCTGAACCGCTGGCGATGATCGAGGGCCGAACTGGAGTAGTCGGCTTTGAGATCCTGCGAATTCTGCGGCCGGCGCGGTGTCAGGTAGGTGCTGAAGACGTCCGCAGTGGAATCGTCGAAGTCATGGCTCCAGGTATAGGCGCCGATGAATTGGAGACCGTGCGAGAAGCGGCGGGTAAGCTGGTTGGCCCAACCGTTATAGAAAGACCTTCCCCAGGGCTGGTAGGACGTAATGATGCCCGTAAAGCCTGCGTTCAGGTAGGCTGGAACGATGTTGCCGCCAGCGTTGTAGGCACTAAGAAGCTGGGCCTGGGTGTTGGTCAGCGAATCCAGTGTGGCTTGGCTGGGAGCGGTGAAGTACACCGGCAGGGCGTTTTGGGACGTAACTACGGGCTGACGATTCAACTGCTCCTGGACCGGGAGGTGGACGCTGTGATCGCCGAGATAGCGAGTCTCGAACGTGTAGTTGTTCGCGAACTCATGCTGGATACCGATGTTCCACTGGAGGGCCTCGGGGCGGATCTGGTTCGGAACGTATCCACCCGTACCGGCTCGCGCGTCGGCCTGAGAGAGCGGACCTGTAGAGGTGTTCGGCGCAATTCCGCCACCGGCGAGGAAGCCACCCTGATTCAGGCCGGTCACGTCGACCGTCGTGGTGAACTGCGGAGGCAGCGTGAGAAGGCCCTGGTTATCGTAGAGCACGTCGTAGCTGCGTCCGAAGCCCGCGCGGATGGACGTCTTACCGCTATGTCCGGGCGAATACGCGATACCGATACGCGGCATCCAGGCATCGGTCATTGGCTGAGGCTTTTGAAACGTGATGAGGCCCGGAACGTTCGAAATTGCGTTGACCGTCTGGAGACGCTCGCTGTACGGCACGGTGTTGTATTCGTAGCGCAAGCCGAGGTTGATGGAGATGTTGTCTTTGATCTTCCAGTTATCGTTGCCATAGAACCCGAGCAGGAACCGATCGCCGTAGTACGTCACGTTGCCGAGCGAGCGCTGGGCGAGATAATCGGGATTATAGTCAAACAGGTAATCGGACAGATAGCTCCATTCATAATCGCCGCGGGCGCGCTGCGTGAAGCTTTCGGGTGAAATCTGCTTCCAGCCATCGAAACCGAACTTGAAACTGTGTTGGCCTTTGGTCCAGTTGAGGTTGTCCGTGCCTTCGTAGAGGTTCTGGATCGTAAACTGAGGGGCGTTCGGATCGGGGCCGATGTTCACGCCGCCGAGCTCGTAAATGACGACATTCGGGAATGCGTCGAGGCCCGGGAATGTGAAATTACCGGACGGAGTGCTCGAATTGAGGCGATTATAGCCGGCGCGGAACTCGTTGGTCACTGAGGGCGTGAAGTTGTGATATTCCGAGAGCGTGATCAAATAAGCATTCGTAGGAACGGTCTGGTAGAAGACCGGTAGACTCGCCGCCGTGTCGATTGTGCCGGTCCGATTCAAGATGAACCTGGCGCGAAGCGAATCTTTATCGGATATTGTGTAGTCGAAAGCCGCGACGGCATTTTCGGCGTTTGTGTAGCTCGGAGCGCTCACGCCGATCTGGCCGAGCTGAACGGCTTGAGCCGTGGCCGGGTTTTGCTGGCCCAAACTTTCGTTGCCGGGTCCCACAAGCGGATAGGCGCCTCCGCAGCAGTTCGCCGGGGACACCGGGGACGAGGCTGTTCCCAGGTACTTTTGCAAGATGCTCAGGTTCGTTTGGTTGATGCCTGGAATCGAGCTAATGGTGGCGTAACCGGCGGAGGTGGGAGCGTAAATCAGGCCGCCGGAACCGGTACCGCCGATGGGATTGTACTCGTAATCGAAGAAGAAGAACATCTTATTGCGCTTGATGGGGCCACCGAAGTTGCCTCCAAAGCGATTGTCGTCAAAGCGCGGGTGCAGCGGGATCTGGTCGATGAACGACAGGTTATCGGCCGCGTTGAGATTGCGGTTCTCCAGATACTCGTAGGCCATTCCGTGGAACTGGTTTGTTCCGCTCTTGACGATCTGATTGAACTGCCCGCCGGTGGAGTGGCCGAAATCCGGAGAGAACTGGTTTTCGAGGAAAGTGAATTCGGCTACGGCATCGTTGGGAATGCCGACGATGGGACCGGTTACGCTGCCGCTGTTGTTATCGATGCCTTCAATCGTGAAGTTGTTATCGCGAGGGCGCTGGCCGCCGACGGAAGGACCAGTGCCGACGCCTACGCCGCCGCTGGTTGCCACGCCGGCGCTGAGGAGCGACAGATTGATTACGCCCGATCCAGTGGAGGTGTTGGGAAGATCGGTAATTTGCTGAGTTGTAAAGGTGGTCTGAACCTGGGCGGTTGTTGTGTCGATATTTGCCGCCGATTCAGTAACTTCCACTGTACTGGAGACTTGTCCGACTTGAAGAGTTGCATTACGCGTCGTGGTGACGTTCAGTTCCACGGCCACACCCCTGATTTGTTGCTGGGCGAAGCCGGTCGCGTTCACCGAAACGGTGTAGGTGCCGGCAGGCAAGTTGGGTAAGCTGTACTGGCCGCTGGATGTTGTTGTTGTTGTGCTCTCGACGCCGGTGGCGTCGTTTCTAGCAGTTACGGTCGCGTTAGGTACCCCCGCGCCGGTGGGATCGAGCACCGAGCCAACGAGATTACCGCTGGTCATCTGGGCAAATCCCACGTGACTTGCAGCTAATAGTATGGCGAGAACAATTACCGCCATTACACAGAATCGCTGTGTGGAATTCTTCATGAGCAACGAACTTAGCAAGTTAGTTGCCGCAGTACGTTAGCAACACAGAATCAGTAAGTTATATTGTAAGGTTACAAGTTAGCTCTCTCGTTTTACGTATACGGGCGGGAGCTGATCTACAGGAATGCGAATTGAAATAGGGGAGGGTGGGAACGGCGGAGCAATAAAAAAGGGAGCCCGAAGGCTCCCTTTTTCCCACTGAGCGAGAGCGGACCGATGTCCGCTTAAAAGTTGATATGAGCGAAGACCTGAATCGATCGGGAATTGCTGCTATAGAACTGATCGAAACGTCCGAACAGAGGATCGTTTGGAACCAGGTCGTTGCGCGCGCCAGTAAAACCACTCACGGCAACATCGTTGGTGATGCCGCCGGTCCACTGCGGATGATTGAGGAGGTTATACATCTGGGCGCCAACATCGAAGGAATAGCGCTCCGTGAAATTGAAGCGCTTTTTAATGGAAAAGTCGATGTTGTCGATGGGGTGAAGCGGAAACGTATTGCGTCCGCCGTTCGGCAGTGTGCCCGAACCGCCGACGATGTAGCGGGCGTTCGAATTGTTGGCCACATATGCCACGATGGATCCGCTACTTGTGGCGACCTGGCCGGCCGAATTGTAACCGGTCACGCCAGAGCCCACGTTTGCGGTGCCGGCCGGATTAACAAACACCCGGTCGCCCGCGCTGTCGCCGTTGAGGTTCGAATCGAGACCGCTCTGTACGGTCGCGTATTCCGGAGATTCGTAGGTGTAGGTACCGGAGAGGTTCCAGTTCCCAACGATGTTCTTGAGTAACCAGTTGCCGTTCTTGAAGGGCTCGAAGCTGTAGATTGGCGTGAACGTAAAGCGTTGCCGCCGATCCAGCGCCGAAGAGCTCCATTCGGCCTTGAGATCCTGGAAATCCTGAGCGCGTCGCGGCGTGAGATAGGTGGAGAAGTTTGTCGCGGTGGCGTCATCCAACAAATGGCTCCACGTGTAGGCGCCAATGAAAGCCAAGCCATTCGAGAATCGCCGGTTCAACTGCAAAGCGAGACCGTTATAGAACGATGTCGCCTGCGGGGCATAGGCAACGATGTTCGCATCCGAGCCGTAGATGGCCAGATTGTTCGTTGGATTGTCCGCAGTGCCGCCGGGCACGATATACGATTTCACCTGCGCCAGAGTCGTCGTGAGCGACGCAAACGTGGATGGGCTCGGCATGGTATAGAAGGTCGGGATGTAGTTGTTGGCGTTCACCTTGGGCAGGATGTTCAAGCGCGACTGATTCCACAGGTGTACGCCGCGGGTAGCAGTGTAGCGTGCTTCAAAGGTGTAATTGTTCTTGAACACGTGCTGCACGCCGAGGGTCCAGGTAAGACCGTAGGGGCGTTTCCCGCCGAAGGTGTAGGAACTGAGAACCGAAAGAGCCCCCGCCTGATCGGTAGGCAGTGGGACGCCCGTTCCGGGCAAGCCGCCGCTCGCAAGAAAGCCAGTGGGCGCGCAGTTCACGCCTGGGCAATCGTTAGTTTGTTGGAAATACGGCGGTGCGGCATTCGAAGTCAGGTTCGAATACGTCAAGTCGTAAGCTTGGCTGAAACCTCCGCGAATCGACCATGCGCCCTGCGTGCCGGGTGAGTAAGCGAACCCGATGTGGGGAGCAAAATCCGTGTTATTGAAGTAAGGCCTGCCAACCGTGAGGTAGCCGGCGCTGGCGGGAGCGCTATACACCTGATAGCGGGAAGCCACAGGCATCGTGACGTACTCGTAGCGTAAGCCGAGATTGATGGTAAGATTCGGCAGCATGCGGAAATCGTCGTTTGCATACCCCGAGCTTTGCAGAAATCCGACCGGATAGCTCGTTGCGCCGGCGCTGCGTTCTCCCAGCGTGTCCGGAGCCTGATCCGTCAGATACAAATCCAAACTCGAATACTCATAGTTGCCGGTTACGCGCTGGATGAAGTAGTTGGTGGCAATCATGTCGATGAAGCTGCCGCCGACTTTTATCGTGTGCTTGCCCCATACTTTTGTCAGGTTGTCGGTTACCTGGAAGAGGCTTTGCGTTGAACCGGAGGGACCGACAGGGCCGATCGTCAGGCCGTTCAACTCATCGAAAGTGAGCACCGGGAAGGCATCGAGACCGGGGAACTTCAGGTCGGTGCCCGGCAGCGCGTTCACGTTGCGGCTGAACGAAAGACGGAGTTCGTTCTGCAGGGTCGGTGAGAAATTGTGGAATTCCGACAGAGTCAACAAGTAGTTGTTGTTCGGCTGGCTGGCGTTGAACGCTGGAACCTGGGCGGTAACAATCGAAGACTGCTTGTTGTAAATCCAACGTCCGCGCAACTGGTCCTGGTCGCTCATGTTGTAATCGAGCGATACAACCGCATCGTAGTTATTGGTGAAGGCGGGGTTAGCGAACGAGATGTTCCCTACCGGAATCGCCTGGTTGCCCACGGTGATCGTGCCTGCATCGTTTGCCGGCGCGGCGGGAACGTACTTTTGGAAAATCGACAGGTTGGTCGAGCTAAGTCCCGGAATGCTGCTCAAGGCCGAATAGCCCGCCGAAGTAGGGGCAAGTAGTGGCGATCCGGGCACCGAGGAATTCCCGATCGGGTTGTATTCGAAATTCCCGTAATAGAACAACTTGTTCTTGACGATCGGGCCACCAATGGACGCGCCCAAGCGGTTGTTGTCATAGCGGGGATTCGACGTATACCCTGCCACTGCGTCTAGCGAGTTCACCGCATTCAGGTCGCGGTTCTGGAGATATTCATAAGCCGACCCGTGAATCTGGTTGGTTCCGCTCTTCACGACCGCGTTGAAAATGCCGCCCGAACCGCCGCCAAACTCCGGCGCGAACTGGTTCTGCAGCAGCGTAAACTCTCCGATGGCTTCGTTCGAGACATAAACGAGCGGAGCCGGATCGTAGTAATTGTTGTTGCTGATGCCGTCGAGGTTGAACGAATTGTTGTCAGGCCTCTGACCCGCAACGGCCGGTCCAAATCCTTGGCCGACGCCGCCCGACGTCGAGACGCCGGCACCCAGCAACGCGAGATTGTAGACGCCCGAACCGGAACCGGTTTGCGGGAGTTCCAAAACTTCATGGGCGTCGAAAGTGTTCTGCAGTTGAGCGGTGGTCGTGTCAATAACTGCGGCGGCCGCGCTAACCTCAACCGTCGTGCCCACGGATCCGACCTTCAGCGTCAGATTGGCGGTTGCGGTGTTGTTGAGAGCCACGTCGACGTTCTTCAACTGGTCGCTTGAGAACCCGGTCGCCGAGGCGCTGACTGTGTAGCGACCGATGGGCAAGTTCGTGAACCGGTAGACTCCCGCGGCATTAGCCTGCGCGCTGGTCTTCACCCCTGTGGCATCGTTCAATGCCTCTACCGACGCGCCGGGGATGGCGGCTCCGCTGGAATCGAAAACCGTGCCGATTAAGTCGCCGCTGATAGCTTGCGCAAGACCGTTGGTGGGCAGCAACAGACCGAGGATTACGGTCAGGACTGCAAAATAAGCGAACCGATTCACAATACTCAATTGGATGTGCCTCCTTGAGCACAAAACCCCTAAAAGCAGCTTGTTCATTGATTTCCTCCAGTTACGATGGCGCAGTCCGCAGCTTGGGAGAAGAGAACGGCGATCGAAAACAAATTGATCGCGGGGAGCCCAGACCCCCTCCGCACAAGTATTTGAGTCCTCATAGGATCTCCATTCCTGTTCTTCAGTAAGCCCCCATCCGGAAAGCGGACTGGGCATGTCAAAGATGTAGAGCTAAAAGCCGAAGAAGATTGTGGGCGGTAGGAGCACGTCAGAGACCAACGTCTAACGTCCACGTTAGTAGCAAGTTAGGTTTGATGGTGAGGCCGTTTTCTACGTTTCTGCGTAATCATGCGGATCGGATATTCCATAAAGTGGATACATCTAGTGCTCTATTTAAGTATTTGATATTACAGTGTAATTTGATCCACTGATATCAGCCGGGAGACTACGGTGGGGATAAGAACGAAGCCTCCACTGGGGCCAGGCGAAACCTTCTCACACTTTGTGACTCCACGCCGAAACGGTATGCATGAGTATTCGGCATATCGCTGTTCTAGGCGTGTTCGGAACCGCGATTTCTATCTCGACGGGGACCGGTTGCGCGCAAGGCGCCGGGGCGACCGCCAACAAAGCTACTGTTGACCAAGACTCAAAAGGATCAGACACATCGGAATCGAGCAGCTTTGTCCATTACATCAAACGCACGGTTCAGCTTCAGGCGTCAGCGCGGGCGCGGATCGAATCGACGCAGGGCGATTTCTCGACCACACCCTCGGACGTTTATGTGCTCTCGCGAATCCGGTTAGGCATCGGTTATAAGCCCAATTCGTGGCTTCGTTTCTATGTGGAGAGTCAGGACTCGCGCGCCTATAACTACAAGACATCTCCCCCGTCGACACTGGACAATCCTTTCGATCTGCGCCAGGCCTATGTTGAAGCGGGCGCACTCGAAGGAAACGGCGTCAAGATCCGCTTCGGACGTCAGGATCTGCAACTCGGTTCGGGAAGGCTGGTCGCTTCGGGCGAGTGGAGCAATGTCACAAAAACATACAGCCTGATCAACGGATATTACAAGACTGCGGACTTCAAAATGGATCTTTTGGGCGGTTCTCAGGTGCTCATCGATCCGACGCGAATGGACCGCGACAAACCGGGCGAGCATCTGTACGGTATTTACACTGCGTTTCCCAAACTCTTGCCAGGAGCAAGCATCGAGCCTTACCTGCTCGCCAAAACGCAACTGAACATCAAGGGCAAAGATAACGTTTTGGGTAACGGCGACACGCTCTACATGGGAGGGCGCGTCATCGGGTTGGTCACCGGCGGCTTCGACTACAACTTCGAAGGAGTCCGCCAGGGCGGCTCTTACGCGGACGACTCCATTCGGGCGTTCGGATACGTCGGGGGCGGAGGTTGGACCATCCCACGGGTGGGTTGGAAGTTGCACGTAAACACTGACTATTTATACGGCTCCGGTGACAGCGGACTGAAGAACGGCAAGCACGAGAGCTTCGACATTCTGTACGGTCCGAACCAGCCGTTGAACAGCCTTACTGGACAGTTTTGCTGGCGGAACGCCGAACAATGGAGGGCGGGCGTGGACTTTTTTCCGGTGAAGAAGCTGAAGGTCAAAGTGGATTATCGCGACTATTGGCTGGCGACAGTAAAAGATGGCCTCTATAACGGCAGCGGCACGCGAACCTTATTAAATGCCAAGGCGACTAGCAACCATCTTGGCGAGGGAGTGGACACCCTCTTCACGTACGTGATGACACCCAAGACGACCTTCACGCTTGGCATCGGGACTCTCGATCCGGGCACTTATCTGAAAGAATCGGGAAAAAAGTCGGCATTTGTTTACCCGTCATTCGCGTTCGCACGTACGCTCTAGAATGCCTGTACTGCACGATAGTTCACTAAGAGGAATCCCCGACATCCCTAAGCTGCTGAAGTCCTGCTGCTAAGGGAAGCACCCGAAAGGATTTGTGGCTGAACCGGTCGAGTTATTGGATATGTTGAGCTGGATTTGCCCGGACTGCGGCTGCGATTGCGCGCCCACCGACCATGAATGCCCGGATTGTGCGGACCTGGTCCAGGCCGGAATGCTCGCGCTCGCCAAGGGCGTGCAAGAGCAATTGGTCAATCTTCCGCCGCCGATCGAGATTCCGCTTGGAGATCGGGTGCCCGGCGGCTTTCGATCGATCGCGCCGCGGCACGTTGCTAGGGCCGTGCTTTGCGCGATTGAGCCGCGGCCGGAACTGCCTAAACTGCATCCGTTTCTTCCAAGCCCGTTGGGGGTGGTCGAGGATCAGCCCCAGGCACCGCCACCTCCGCCTCCGCCGGTTTTGGTGGCGACGCCACCTGGCGCGCCCCGCAAACGGGCACGAATTCCCGGATGGCTACTCAGCTTCATGGTCGCGACGGTTTTGTCGCTGGGCGGTGCCGCGATCGTACGGAACATGGCCCTTGAGAATCGATCCGAGGCTGCGAGCACGCCGGTCGCGCAGCCATCGGCTTCGCAGACCGGGTTTGCCCGCACCATCGAGGTCACGGGATTGAGAGTGATGGGGGACCTCCAGCATACCTCGCAGGTTCGCTATATCATCGTGAATCACTCAGCGACGCTGGTATCGAATCTCGCGCTGCGGATCGCGGTGCATTCGACGACATCTTCCAATTCGGCGAAGCCCCTTTTCACTGTTTCCGCGTTGATAACCGGTCTGGCGCCGTATGAATCGCGAGAAGTAATGGCGGATATCGAGGACCTGAGTACGCGAGATATCCCGGAGTGGGATCATCTAAAGCCGGAAGTTCAGGTCGTGACGCAATAAGTTCAGGCCAAGACCTTCCAGAACTCGAGACGACGATTCGTCCTACTCCGGCTTGCCCGTAAACTCGACCGTCACTGAGAATGTACCGACGTTTCCTTGCGAGTCCGTAACCTTCAGGTTCAGGACGTAGTCTCCCGCCGACGGGAAATTCACTTCGATCTGACCCGGGGTTTGGGTCCCAGCTAGCGTGACGGGGGGATTTGCGCTCCATGCGAATGTCAGAGCGCCGCTTCCGGTGCTGCCACTGGCGTCGAGTAGCAAGGGGTTTATTGGTGTTTGTAAAAGGCCGTTCGCATTGGCGGTGGTTCCGCTGACCGTTGTGACTTTAATGGACGGCGAGGAACCGGACGGCGTGGCGGTAATTCGAACTGCCGACACATCACCGGCGCCATCCGGCAGGGCCGGCAGCGGGTTCCCCGTCAAATCGCGATACTGAATCGTGAAGGTTCCCGAATAGGTTTTGCCTTCGGCGTCCACCGTAAGCTGCTGCTGGATAACGCCTCTTCCGATCAGGTTGACATTATTTGAGTCGAAGATCCAGAACGGGTGGTTGAGACTGATGGTATCCCCGCTTTGTGTCCATACTCCAAGGCACACATTACCACTGGCTGGCTCTGGAATGTCATTCAGAATCTCTGTACCATCGCTGTGCCACTGATCGAATCCTTCATCGACGAGTTGGCCGCCGACCGTGAATGTCGCGTCCCACAGTCCTACGATCGAAACAGCGGGGGCGTTCGTGTCTGACGCATGAGGGAGTCGAGAAGCCGAATCGAGCTTCGCCGTGGGAATGAGGAGGGCGCTCGTTTTCGCTTTCGCGAGTCCGCACTGGGCGTTCGCAGTTGCGGCGAATGCCATGACTAGAGCGAGCAATTCAAAGGACAGGGTGGTTCGTTTCATATCGATTTCCTTTCTGGTTCAGGCCGCTTGGCAATGGCCGCGCGTTGCCGTCGAAACGAAAGTACGGCGCCCCCGGCGCGCAATACAAGCGCAGCTTCGCGAAATGGGCATGAATTCGCACTTTTTCGCATGCTCTCGAGTTAGAAGAAGCTCCTGACGAAGGGCCCCTTGATAGCTTTCGGGGTTCCGCGGGAGTTGCGTTATACTGAAAAGCCTCGAAATCCCATGGCCGAGCCGCTTCGCCCTATACCGTTGCCACGGCAGTCCGAGGTTAAGGACCGTCTGGAATCGTGGAAGGAAATCGCTGCCTATCTTGGCCGCGAGGTCCGCACGGTACAAGGATGGGAGAAGAACGAAGGGCTGCCCGTGCATCGACATCAGCATGCGCGGCAGGGTTCGGTCTATGCCTTCAGGGCCGAGCTGGATGCATGGCGCGAGTCCCGGAAGAGCGCAGGAGAATTCAGGGAGAATTCCGCGGTTGAGGAGAGTGAGTCCGCTCCGAAGAAGGATCGCTCGAAGGTCCTCCTGGTGTGCGGTATCTGCGGGGCCGCGATTCTCTTGATGGCTGCGGCGATCTTCGTTTGGAACACTGAGCGAGCGAGATCGAACGGGACTCTGACATCGATCGTCGTTTTGCCTTTTCTGGATTTGAGCCCGCAGAAGGACCAGGAGTACTTCAGTGACGGATTGACCGAGGAGATTATCGATGCTTTAAGCCGGGTCCCGAACATTCGCGTAGTTTCACGAACTTCGGCATTCGCTTTTAAAGGCAAGGCGGCGGATATTCGCGAAATCGGCCGGCAGTTGAACGTCAACGCGGTGCTCGAGGGCAGCGTTCGAAAATCAGGCGACCACCTGCGCATCACAGCGCAGCTCAATCGCGTCTCCGACGGAATGCACCTGTGGTCAAGGACGTTCGATCGTGAGTTGCGCGACATTTTTGCGGTGCAGCGCGAGATCTCGCAGTCGATCGCCGACCGCTTGCGTGGAGGGCCGGTCGCCGAGCGCGCTCTGACCGAAAATCTCGAGGCGTATCGGCTGTTTCAGGAAGGCCGCTACTTTTTTAATGAGCACCTGCCCCCGGATTCCTACCGCCAAGCCATCGCGCGTTACGAACAGGCGGTCCAACTGGATCCCGGCTTTGCACTGGCATATTCGGCCATCGCGGATGCATACGCTTACCTGGCCGAGAATTTCGTCGCCGCGCCCCGAGAAACCATGCCGAAGGCCAAGGAAGCGGCCGAGAAAGCCGTCAGCCTGGATGACAACCTGGGCGAAGCCCACACGTCGATGGGGATCGTGAAAATGGACTACGATTGGGATCGCGAGGGCGCCGGGCAGGAGTTTCAGAAGGCGATGCAATTAAATCCCGGAAGCGGCTACGTGCATCACTGGTACGCACACTCGCTCGAGGCGCAAGGGCGGCTTGACGAGGCCATGAAGGAAATGCGCGCTTCGCTCGATCTGGATCCGCTTTCGTTGATTGTTCGCTGGGATATTGCAATCGAGTTGATTTCGGCCAAGCGATATGACGAAGCCGTGGAACACCTGAGGCATTCGCTGGAGATATTTCGAGACCAGCCGATCCTGTTAGCGCTCGAAGGAGTCGCATATTATGACAAGGGCGATCTACGGATGGGGCATCAAGCGATCGAAGCGATGAAGGCCGCCTCGGCCACTGCCGGGATGGCAGGCGATCCCTACATCATCATATTTTCCGCCTGGGGAGCAGCGAAGGAAGGCCGCCGCCCGGAGGCCCAGAAGGCCCTCGACGAACTCGAACAGTTGCGCAAAACGCAATATGTAGAGCCGCTTTTAGTCACGTGGATTTGCGCCGCGCTAGGCGACCAGAAGACGCTGGTGTTGTGGGTGAAGCGCGGAATCGAAGCGCGTTCGACGCAGTTTCTTTATGTAACGTTGTGGAAGGACATGTATGCGACTCCGGAGGTGCAAGAGCTTCTGGCGAACGCACGCGCTTCGATTTCGAGTCCGTAGCAAGAATGTCGTCTAATCTTCAGGGGCTAAATACGCCGAAGGAGGGGCCGCGGCGATTAACGCGTCTTCAAACGAATAATCCGGCTTGGGAAACGGCTTCGTTCGCAGATACCAGCGATATTCTTCTTTCAGGCCGGTCACAAAATCGATCGGCTTGAGCTTCAGGACCCGTTGCGCTTTATTGGCCACCATCGTAATGGCGGGCATGTCGTAATAGACGCCGAAATAGAGCTTTGGTCCCATGGGATGGCCGCCGGCGCGATGGATGCGCTCGCGCGGGATCCGTACGAATTTCGTCTCCTTGCCCGCTGCCCGTGCAATCGACTCTACTGTTTCCACCTGCGTCAACGGCTTGGGATTTCCGATGTTGAACGCGTGGCCGGCGCTATCGGGAATTTCGAGCACCTTCATGCAGGCGTATACGATATCTCTTACGTGGACGAATTGCATCAACCGGCGGCCGTCACCAGGAAGGATCACGTAGCGGTTGTCGCGCAGGCGATCCCAAAAAAACGCTTCGCGATAGAACGGGTTCCCCGGGCCGTAAACGAAAGGCGGACGCAGCGTCACGCAGGGAAGGCCGTTGCGCTGGTGCATCCGGAATAGCGCCCGCTCGCTCATGGCCTTATTGCGGACGTAGGGATCGGGATGATCGTCGGGCGCGAGCGCATCTCCTTCGTGATGATTCAAGCCGTCACCATAGGCCGCGACGCTCGACATGAACACGTAGCGATGCAGACGCGGGAAGGCTTTCGCGGTACTTTCGACGTGCGCTGCCGTGGTGCCGCGTTCCCAGTCGTAAACGTTGTCGTAAACTACGTCGAAGGTTTTGCCGGTCAGAGCCGCTTTGAGCGATTCGGGATCGTTGCGGTCCGCCATGATATTGACGACTTTTTTCCCGAGAGCATGCTTCGGCTTACGATGCAGGATCGCGACGTCATGGCCGGCTTTGAGCAAAGCCGGAACCAGTTCGCGCCCGATAAACAGGGTTCCCCCAATAACCAGAATTCTCATTCTGCTGGCCCTTGAGTCCTGTCACCTGCCTTTTCAAGAACACGCGCAGAACGGACGGCGACTCGCGCCGCTCGGACGCGAGTTCGTGGTCTAAATGGCGCCGCGTGTTCGCGGCCTTTGCGCTTTCTAATCGTAATATTCAAGGCCGAGGTGCGTGATGAGGTCTTCACCCCGCATCCAGCGCAGCGTGTTCTTCAGCTTCATGAGCTGGATGAAGATGTCATGCTCGGGATACAGCCCGGGCGCCGTCATCGGCGCCTTGAAGTAGAACGACAACCACTCTTGAATGCCACGCATGCCGGCGCGCTGCGCCAGATCCAGAAACAGGATCAGATCGAGCACCAGCGGCGCGGCCAGGATCGAATCGCGGCACAGGAAATCGATCTTGATTTGCATCGGATACCCCAGCCAGCCGAAGATATCGATGTTGTCCCAGCCCTCTTTGGCGTCGCCACGCGGCGGATAGTAATTGATGCGAACGGCGTGGTACAGGTCTTTGTATAACTGCGGATAGATTTCCGGCTGCAAAATGTGTTCCAGCACGGAGAGCTTGGTTTCTTCTTTGGATTTGAAGGATCCGGGATCTTCCAAAACTTCGCCATCGCGGTTGCCGAGGATGTTCGTGGAGAACCAACCCGAGATACCTAACATGCGTGCCTTGAAACCAGGAGCCAGAAGCGTCTTCATGTAAGTCTGGCCGGTTTTGAAGTCCTTGCCGCAGATGGGAAGTCCGCGCTCGCGGGCCAGTTCGAGAAGCGCCGGCGCGTCGGTGGTGAGATTTGGCGCACCGTTAGCAAAAGGCACTCCGCTCTTGAGCGCCGCGTAGGCGTAGATCTGGCTGGGCGCGATGTCGGGGTCGTTCTTTTGAAGCCCGCACTCGAAGTCGGCGAGCGTCTGATGAACCGCGCCGGGTCTGTGAAACACTTCAGTCGATGCACACCAGATCATTATCAGGCGGGATGCGTCGGTCTTCTTGCGGAAATCCTCAATGTCCTGCATGAGCATTTCCGCTTTGTCCATCTTCGAGCCGCCTTCTTTCACATGCGGTCCGGTGATGCGTTTTACATACTCGTGGTCGAACACGGCCTTCATGGGCTCGATTTTCGACAAGGGTTCTTTGAGTTGCTCGAGGAGTTGCGCGTCAAGCACTTTCGCGTTGACCGCAGCCTCGTAAGCCGTGTCTTCGAATATGTCCCAGCCGCCGAACTCCAGATCGTTGAGGCCCGCAAGCGGAACGAATTCATTGATTTTGGGAACGCGATTATCGGTACGTTTGCCGAGCCGGATGGTGCCCATCTGGGTCAGCGATCCGACGGGAAGGCCGAGGCCACGCTTAACGGCTTCCACGCCGGCCATGAAGGTCGTGCTGACGGCGCCGATTCCGGGAATCAGAACCCCGAGTTTTCCACTCGCCGGGGTAATACGAGGACTATCTGTTGATGCCAAAGACGAATCTCCTTCGGAGCGCGCAAGCTGACGCGCGGGCGCGTACTGCACATGAGGAGTGCAGTGCCAGACGGCAAATCACGCCATTTCCTACGCTATACTATCACTTACATGTCGGCCCGCGCGACTGCGACCATTTCCGCCATCATCGTTGACGATGAGCAGCTTGCATCCGACGAGCTCGCTTTTTTGCTCAAGGATTTTCCTGACATTGAAGTTGTCGCGACCGGCCGGAACGGAATCGAGGCGGTGAAGATCATCGAGAGCCTGGAGCCGGACCTCGTATTCCTGGACGTTCAGATGCCTGGCTTGAATGGGCTCAACGTCATTCAAAAGCTGCGCGAGAAACAGATTCCGATGCCGTATTTCGTGCTCGCGACCGCCTACGATCAGTATGCGATCGAAGCGTTTCGTCTTGAGGCGTTGGATTACCTATTAAAGCCGGTGGAGAAGGATCGCCTGGAGCTGACTGTCGAACGCGCCCGGAAGGTGATCGCCGATAAGGCAAAGAATGCCGCACCGGAAACGGCGGTGCCCCCGGTTCGCGGTACACCGGCGCGTACCAAGCTGTTGGTTAAGAGCAACGGTCGCAACTTCATCGTCGACGCGCAGGAGCTGATTTACGCGACCATTAACGACGGCTTAATTTCCGTGGTGACACCGACGGTGGAAGGCGAATCGAACTATCGCACCATCGAGGAGTTGCAGTCCAACCTGGATCCCGGACCTTTTCTGGCGCGTGCACCGGTCGTTTCTGGTGAACATCAATCGGATCAAAGAAGTGATTCCGTGGTTCAAGAGCAGCTTCCAATTGCGCATGGACGACCGCAAACACACAGAAATACCCGTGAGCCGCGTGCAGACGAAGCGGCTACGGGCATTGTTGAAACTGTAGGGGCGTCCGGTAACTCCCGGGGTTCGTGAAATAATCGTCAACGATCTCCGCTTGCTCACGCGCGCGGTTCCGTAAGATCGTGAAAATCCGGGACAGCGTTGCGGAAAACGGTGCCGAAACCCTCCTGGGTCGCTGCTCGAACGCGGCGCTTATGCGGTTTTCGCGGCAGCCTTAATCAGCGAGAGTTCGAGCTCGATTTTCAATTCATCGCCAACTAAGAAACCGCCTGTTTCCAGCGCGGCGTTCCACTTCAGGCCAAATTCGCCTCTCCGGATCTTGGTGGTGGCCGAGGCTCCGATCCTCACATTGCCGAACGGGTCCTTATTTTCGGGCGTCGGTCCATCGACCTTTAACACGGTTTCTTTTGTGACGCCATGAATAGTCAGGTCGCCGATCACCCTAACTTCGCCGTGGCCGGCAGCTTCGACCTTCCGGCTCTTGAAAACGATGGTGGGGTACTTCTCTGCATCCAGGAAATCGGGGCTTTTCAGGTGAGCGTCGCGTTGAGCGTCGCCGGTATTGATGCTTGTGACGTCGATATCGGCTTCCACTGTGCTCGCCGCCAGGTTATCGGGATCGTAAACGACGGCGCCGGTTAGCTTGGAGAAATTGCCGCGCACGTTCGAAATCATCATGTGCCGTACAGTGAAATGCGCGCTCGAGTGCGCTGGATCGATTTGATAGGTAGTGTTCATATTGTCTCGATATCAAGATAGTCTCTCGACATCAAGATAGATGCAGACACAGCCCCCCACGATGCGTCCAAAAGACGGGAGCATGCGTCCGAAGCATAGAAGGAACCGAAGATGGTTTTGAAAACAGATGTCCTGAGGGCATGGAGCAAGATACTTAGAGGTGAGCAACCTTCTCTATCGATTGAGATCACGAAGGAATGCCCGCTCCGGTGCCCCGGATGTTACGCGTACGATACATCTCATCTGGGCGGAGATATGGTCTTGCGGGATCTTAACGATCGCAAAGGAGAGGAACTGATCAGCGGGGTTCTGGAGTTGGTGGATCGTCTGAAACCGTTACACCTTTCCATTGTGGGCGGCGATCCGCTGGTGCGGTATCGGGAACTCGAAGCCTTGGTTCCGCGACTGATCGACCGCGGGATTCACGTTCAGATTGTCACGAGCGCTTTCCGGCCTATTCCGGAGTCATGGTCGACCATGCGGCGAGTGGGCGTGGTCGTCTCGATCGATGGCCTCCGGGCCGAACACGATAAGCGCCGCGCGCCCGCAACATACGACCGGATCCTTAAGAACATCGCCGGCCGCCGCATTACGATTCATTGCACGATCACCGGTCAGATGATGAAACGGCCCGGTTACCTGGACGATTTCTTGAGGTTCTGGACGCCTCTTACTGAAATCAATAAGGTCTGGTTCAGCATGTTCACTCCGCAGATCGGAGATTCGTTGCCCGAAATGCTAACTCGCGAAGAGAGAGCACGCGCCGTGGCGGAGATGCTTCAACTGCGGAAAAAGTATCCCAAGCTCGACATGCCGGAAGGCCTGATCCGGCAGTTTTCGACGCCTCCGGAAAGCCCCAGCGAATGCGTCTTTGCCCTGACCACGAAAACAATTTCCGCCGATTTGAGGAAGCAGATCACTCCGTGCCAGTTCGGGGGCATTCCGGATTGCTCCTCGTGCGGGTGCGTTGCGTCAATGGGCCTGGCTGCGGTTGCGGCTCACAAACTCGCGGGTGTGATTCCGGTTGGCGCGCTGTTTCGAGCGTCAATCAAAATCGGGCAGCGCAGAGCTGCTTCCGCGATGCCAGAAGAAGTGGAATCGCCGTTTCAGGTGCTGCGTTGAGCGAAGCTCCCGACGGCTTCCTGCTCGTCACCATAGATTTTGAAAACCGTGTCGAGGCGGGTTATTCGCAGAACATCCGCGACGGATTTTTGCGCGTTTAGCAGCTTTAGATCGCCGCCCATTTTCTTGACAAGTTGATAGCTGCCGATCAACTCACCTAGTCCGGCGGCGCTGTCCATGTGAGTAACATCCGCGAGGTTGAGCAGGATGTTGCGATGGCCCTTGTCCACTACTTCCTTGACGCAACCGCGAATGACGCCGGCCGCATCGCCGAGCGTAAATCGACCGCTCAGGTCGACGATGGCGACGTCGCCCAATTCCCGTAACGTTGCAGTGCAACCCATCGAAAGGTCCAGTCTACCAGACACTTATAGTTTTAATGCGTGACGTTCTCTTCGAGAATCGCGGCCAGCCGTACGCCAGCTTTCATGAGCTGTTCCCTCACGATACGCTTCCCGCGGTTTTCATAGCTGGTGGTCAGGTTCGCGGCTGGGCCTGGCTTCACATTCTTGTCGCAAAAGTCCTGAAATGGAATGCTGCGATATACGCGCTTCTTAGCAATGCGGTAGGATTCCCAGGCGATTTGCGGCACCGTTGCGCGGGCCCATTTTTGCGCTTCGACTTCATCGATTCGGCTCGACAGATCAGAGGTTAGAGCCTGCTCGTCAGCCAGGCGCGAGTCCTTCATCAGTTTGTCGACGAGCGCCGTGTCCCACACGCTATGTAAACGATCGTTAGGGAGCTCGTCGTCTCCCAGATAGAAGTTCACCAGCTCTTTATTTCCGCCCTGATCGCAAGCGCGTTCGGCGGCGTGCAACGGCTGATGGATATCGCCCATGAAATGGACAAGAAACAATAGGGCCACGCGGCGTTCCTGGTCGTCGTTCGAATCGTGCAGGATTTTCGCAAAGCGCTCGATCTGGTCGACCACGCAGTTGCCTTGGGGACAGAATTTCTCTAGATCTTTTTCCTTCGTGGGGATGGGAATGTCGATGTAGTGCCACGGCCCGGTGTTGCCTTTCACTTCGCCAGCCACGACGATGCAGGTTTCGTCGACGGGATATGCCCTGGCTCCCGGCTTCGGCGGACCGGACCGGATTTGATCCGCACAGGCGGAAATATCGCGGATGGAGTAGCGGCCGTTGAAAAGGAGGCGGTCGATGCGGGAGCGCACTTCGGGCGACAGGCGGCGTTGGGCGATGAGCGCCACGACATGGTGTCCGGTCACGCCCCAAGGATAAGCGGGTAAGGCGAGGGCTAGACAAAGCAACGGGACAGCGAATGTTCTCACGTGCTCACATTTTAACCGGGGCGTTCAGCGGCAGGTTTGTTGGAGCAACTGGAATTTTAGGAAGTTGCAGGCCGACTCTCGCAAGGCATTGTTCTCAACTTTCGCAAGAACCCTGAGTTCGCGAACGCATTCAGCGTTGCCGAGCAGCTCACACGGGATGTCGCCGAGATTCCAAAGGTATTCCGCGTATTGTTCTAAGTTGTCGCTGTTTGCCAAAGGCGTGAGCAGGAGCTTGCCGAACTGTTCCCTGGCAGGCAATCGCGAGTCAGCGTCCCATTTGGCGAACAGACCGAGAGAGCGCGCTGTGCCACCATCGAACGTAGGTCTGATGAAATCACCTTCCTCGCGCAGGAACCATGCACGGGTTTTGAGGCGATGGAAGACGAGGGCTGGATCGTCGTCCCAGAGCTTGCATTCGGGGAAAACCGTTACCCACAGATATTTCTTAGACGGTGAAGGCAGAGAGCCCTTGAGAACGGCGACAGCTCGAAAATCGCTCTGACACCACTTCAGCTTATGAACCTCGGGCGACATGGGCCAAGGGAGACGGTCCACGATTTGTTCGCCATAAGGTTTGATGTTGGACATGTCGCCTACAGCCACGATGGGAGAATCTCGCCAGACGCTCTCGACAAGCTTATTGCTTCCACGCCATTCCGGAAAGGTCTGGGCGTGCGCGCAGGCGGCGCACCAAAGCGTTGCGACCACGCAAATCAAACTGCGTCGCGGTTGCACGTCCACAGGTTCGCACAAATCACGATATCTTGAGAAAAACTCCAGCCTTTTCCTACGAATCGACGTGAACCTGAGAATTTTCCGATGGGCCAGGGGTTCCGTCGCGATCGCTTTGGCTGCGTGCGCGCTTGGCGCTGATTCGGCGCCTCCCGTCGCGATCCAACTCCAAGTTGTTCAAGGCGCCAACGCTTCTTATCCCACCGGCTCGCGCGCTACTCGCGGGGTCTCGGTTCAGGTCAACGATCAGAGTAGGCAGCCGGTTAGCGATGCGACCGTGAGTTTTCAACTTCCCGATGGCGGTCCGGGGGGCGTGTTCGAGCACGCGAAAAAGGTCGAAACCGTCATCACGAAATCGGACGGCGTTGCCGCGGTTTGGGGGATGCAATGGAATAAAGTTCCCGGCGCGTTCGAGATCAAAGTCACGGCCGCGAAGGGGCAGGCGCATGCCGGTCTGGCCGTCCCGCAGTTCCTGACGGAACCGAAGGAGGCGGGCGGGGAGGGTGTCTTTGCGGCTTCGCATCATTTCCCAACGAAGTGGGCGGTGATGGGCGCGCTCGCGGCGGGCGCGGGCGCCGGAGCATTTCTTCTATTGCATGGCGGCGGGTCCACGCCGCTCACGAGCGCGCCGGTGGTGCCGCTCCAGATTGGTAGCCCGACCATCATTATTGGGCATCCTTGAATGAAAACGATTCTGATCTGGCTGCTGGCGGGCGGCGCTGCTTGCGCCCAACCTGCAATCTCGCCGCCGGTGGTCGGCGGATTCGGCGATTCCTCGGGTTGTCTTCACCGTGTTGTCGGCATTCCCGGCAATTTTGTACTTGGCGATGCGGGCGTTTCGAATGTTCTCTCCGCGGACTTTTCGTCTTTGGCGGGGCTGGTCAAGACGGATACCGAGATTCTGATATTCGACGCCAGCTTTGGAATCGCGAGCCGATTGCAAGCTGCCTCGGGTCCCGCGCTATTCGCATTCGACCAAAGCGGTGCGCCTGCGCTGGTATTCTTCTCCGGCAAATTATTTCAATTTGCCGGGTCGAATCTTGTGGCTGTGGACTGGCGCGGCGATGCGGTCGCGATTGCCTCTAGCGGGCCTCAGTCCGCAAGCGTGATTTTGCGGTTGGATCGCAGGCTTGTACGGCAGGAGATATCGCTGCCCACGGGTGACGTCGAGAGCGAGACATCGCTGGCCGGTATCGACGGTCCGTTGCTGCTGTTCTCCGGCGGCAACCTTGTCTTCACGCGCGACGGCGCGATCGTCGTTCGCGATTCCAACGGAGTCGAGCGCAGTGTTTCTACAGGCATCGGTGTGGCATCCTTCGAAACGATGGGCGGCGAGTGGGTGGCCGTGCACGAGGCCTTTTCATCGCGTGTATTCGCGTTACGGATCGGGCCGCAAAATCTCGAATGGTATCAACTGCCGGAGGTGACGCCGTGATCGCGCGTATCGTTCTCTGCGCCGCGCTTTTGCAAATCGGCGCTTTCGCGCAGTTGCAGCTTGTGGAATATAACGGCACCACGGAAATTCCTGTCACGGGACTTTTGAACGCGGGCACAGCCGCGCCTGGCGACACTCTCGACATCGTGTTTCGCGTACGAAATACGGGCACTGCACCCGCGACGGTTCAGACCATCGTCGTGACCGGGTATGAGTTCCAGATTTCCGCGCAGCCGTTGTTACCTTACGTCCTCGCCACGCAGGCCGAAGTCGAGTTTCACGTCGCGTTCAGTCCCACGACGCCCGGCCTTTATAGCGCCGTAATCGCCGTGAATTCGGTGAACGTGACAATCACTGCGTCGGCCATACCCGCCGCTCTGCTTAGTTTTGGCGGAACGCCGCTAGGCGCGGGCGCGACCGCGGATTTCGGGCAGATCCAATGGGGCACCAGTATTGCAAAAACGTTCACGCTCTCGAATCCCAATAGCGTCTCGGTGTCGGTTGGAGCGATCTCGGTGAGCGGCGCAGCATTCCAGGGTCCCGTTGGCATCGCGGCGCCTCTGCTGATTGCTTCCGGAGGCAGTGTCACATTTCAGATCTTCTTTGCTCCGACTGTTGCGGGCCAGGCCACCGGCAGTTTGACGGTCGATCAGCGCACTTTCCAGCTCACCGGGCTGGGGCTAGTTCCACCATTGCCAAAGGGAACCATCGTCGTGAATTCAACGACGGCGGCCAGTTCGCAGCAGCTCAATGTCACTATTGCTCTCGCCTCAGTTTCCCAAGTATCGGGCAACGGAACTTTGACGCTCGCCTTTCAGCCCGCGTCCGGACTGCCCGACGACCCGGCCATCCAGTTCCTTTCCGGTCCGCTTCGGAATGCCAGCGTCAGCATCACCGCGGGTGACAGCTTCGCTCGCATCGATGGCCAACCAAGTCTGGCGTTTCAAACCGGGACTACGGCCGGAACGCTCGTCTTCTCGCTGACGCTGCCGAACTCGTCGGACCAGTTCACGCTTCCGATCGCGCCCGCTACTGTGAGCGTGACTTCTTCGTCCGGCGATATGACCCCGGGCGTTCTCGACGTGAACATCGCCGGGTTCGACAACACGTATTCCATTTCGCAGCTTACTTTTACTTTTTACGACAGCAACTCTAAGGTGATCCAGCCAGGCGCTATCAGTGTGAATGCGGCATCGCAGTTCCAGAGCTACTTCGCGAACACTCAGGCCGGCGGGATGTTCACGATGCTGGCTACGTTCCCTTTCACTGGCAATTCCGCGACCCCGGCCACTGTAACTGTGCAGATTGCAAATTCGGTCGGGGCGATCACGACGCAGCGGATTACTCTCTAATGCGATTCTGATAGCGTGAGTTCATCGCGGCCAGTCGCCCTGACGATTGCAGGTTCCGATCCGAGCGGGGGCGCCGGGATTCAAGCTGACCTGAAAACGTTCCATCGGTTCGGGGTTTATGGCGAGGCTGTCATCACGCTGCTGACGGTTCAGAACACGGTCGAGGTGCGGCGTGTGGAGTGCATTGCGCCGGAGTTGGTGATGCAGCAGATCCGGGCCGTGCTTGAAGACATTCCTCCCGATGCCATTAAGCTCGGCGCGTTGGGGAATGTTGGGATTATTGAAGCTGTTGCGTTCGCTCTGGCCGAATCTAGCGTTCCGATTGTTATCGATCCGGTTATGGTGAGTAAGCATGGCGCGGCGCTTATGGATGCGGATGCTGTCTCGAGTTTCAAACGGTTGCTGATCCCGCGCGCTTTTCTGATTACTCCTAATGTGCCGGAGGCTCTCGCGCTCTCGGAGGTTGGCCCCTTGCTTACGCGCGGGGTTCCGCATGACGATGATGGGGTATTGCGGCGCTCGGCGGCGGTTCTTGTCGAATTAGGCGCGCGCGCGGTTCTGATTAAGGGCGGACACCTTGCGGATGACCGGTCCGATGACCTGCTCTATTACGATGGCTGGTTTGAATTTCCGCAGGAGCGAATCGAGACCAAGCACACGCACGGCACGGGTTGCACCTACTCCGCGGCCATCAGCGCCGAACTTGCTAAGGGTGCCGATTTAGTAAATGCAGTGAGCCGCGCCAAAGAGTTCGTCACCGATGCAATTCGAACTGCGCCCGAATTGGGCCATGGCTGTGGCCCTCTGAATCACTTCGCGGATTAATATTTCGGGACGCTGGGGTCGACTTTATCGCTCCACGCGAGAATGCCGCCCTTCATATTCCGCAGTTTCTTGAAGCCGGCCTGCTTCAGAAAATCGATGGCCTTCGCGCTGCGGACGCCGCTCTTGCAGTGCGCCACGATTTCGTCCGCCGGGTTCAGCTCGTTCACGCGCTTCGGCAAATCGCCGAGAGGAATCAGCTTCGCGTACGGAATATGCCCGATGTTCCATTCGTGCGGCTCGCGAACGTCGATCAGCACGAACGGATCTTTGCGGTCGATCTTCGCTTTTACTTCGACGGGATCGATATCGCCCTCGCTAACTGCCGGAGCTGCCGGGGCTTGCGGAATGCCACAGAATTCCTGGTAATCGATCAGCTTCGTAATGGTCGGATGGTCGCCGCAGACCGGGCACTCCGGATTCCTGCGCAGCTTCAGCTCGCGGAAGCGCATACCCAGGGCGTCGTAGAGCATCAAACGTCCCACTAGCGGCTCGCCGATGCCCAGGATCAGCTTGACCGCTTCGGTAGCTTGAATCAGCCCGATGGTTCCCGGCAAAATCCCCAGCACGCCGCCCTCGGCGCAACTCGGAACGAGGCCTGGAGGGGGCGGCTCGGGATACAGGCAGCGATAACAAGGACCACCCTCGTACGCGAAAATCGTGGCCTGACCCTCGAACCGGAAGATCGATCCGTACACGTTCGGCTTCTTCAGAAGGACGCAAGCGTCGTTGACCAGGTAGCGGGTCGGGAAATTATCGGTTCCATCGATCACCAGGTCGTAGTCCTTCAAAATGTCGAGAGCATTCTCGCTTGAGAGCGCGGTGTCGTACTTATCGATCCGGACATAAGGATTGATGTCCTGCATCGATTCCGCCGCCGAATCGAGCTTCTTCCTTCCGACGTCCTTGGTGCCGTGAATCACCTGGCGCTGGAGGTTCGTGAAGTCGACGACATCGAAATCCACCAGGCCGATTCGTCCGATGCCGGCGGCTGCGAGATAGAGCCCCAGAGGAGCGCCCAGGCCGCCCGTGCCGATCAGGACCACGCTGGCATTCTTGAGCTTCAACTGACCTTCCATCCCCACTTCGGGGATGATCAGGTGGCGGCTGTATCGCAGGATTTCTTCCTTGCTCAACGTGACCGGAGGCGCTTCCAGACCTACCGATCCGCCCGCGATGCTAGGGACAATCGATACCGTGTCGCCATCCTTCAAAGGCGTCGCGTCTTTTTGGAGATAGCGGATATCGTCGTCGTTGACGTAAACATTCACGAAGCTGCGAAGCTTGCCTTGATCATTGTAGAGATGCCGCTTCAGGTCGCCGTATTGAGAAGTGAGCGCCGTAAGAATTTCGCCTACGGTCGAGCCGCTTAGCTCGACGGAGTCTTTCTTGTCCACGTACTGCCGCAATGGCGTCGGGATCAGGATTTTAGCCATATTTCAATTCTTCCTTATCTGCCCGCGTCTGGTCCAGATCGGGGATGAAGCTGTTCGCGTGATCGAACTGGCCATTTTTGATGGACAGGATCACGAACGAATACCACGGGCAGGAATTCTTTAAATCAGTTTCCGAAAAATACGCGTCGCAATCGGGATGCGAATGGAAGATGCCCACCAGGTCCATGCCATGCGCGCGAGCTTCGCGATCGGCAGCCAGCAGGTCTTCGGGTTTGATCTCGTACCGCGCTGCCTGGGCGCCTTCGTAGGCGTTCTCGATGGGAACCGCCAGGCTCACCAGCTTCCGATCGCCGTCCACGCGGCCCAGCATCGCGCCGCAACATTCATTAGGGAAAGTGCTTTGGGCATGCTCGACCATGGCCGACCACGCCTTGCTCTCGATTTCAATCATGCCAGAAGGGCTCGCTCAAATATTTGTACGCGCTGTCCGCCAGGATGGTAACAATCACGCCGCGCTCCCCAGATTCACACATGCGCTTGCCGACTTCTCGAGCCGCCACTACGTTCGCGCCGGACGAAATTCCCACGAGAAGCGCTTCATCGCGAGCCAGGCAGCGCACCATGTGATACGCGTCTTCGGTTTCGAGCCAGATATTCTCGTCCACCAGGTCGGGATCGTAAATGCCGGGCACGATAGCGGTCGGCATGTGCTTCAAACCTTCGAGGCCGTGGAATCCAGAGGAGGGCTGCGCGGAAACGCATCGGATCGCAGGATTTTCTTTTTTCAAGCGCCGCGTGGTCCCCATGAAAGTCCCGCTGGTTCCCATGCAAGCCACGAAATGGGTGATGCGTCCGTCGGTCTGGTTCAGAATCTCGACCGCGGTACCGTCATAATGCGCCATCCAGTTTGCGGGATTGCCGTATTGATCGGGATAGAAATAGAGTTCCGGATTTGCGGCGTAGACTTCACGGCATTTTCGAATTGCGCCGTCCGAACCCTCGGCCGGATCGGTCAAAATCAGCTCCGCGCCGTACGCATGAAGAATGTTCTTGCGCTCCTCGGTGGCATTTGCGGGCAGGCACAGCTTCACCCGATATCCCTTATACGCGCCGATCATCGCATATGCGATTCCGGTGTTGCCGCTGGTGGCGTCGAGCAGGATTTTATCGGGAGTCAGTTTGCCGGAACGCTCGCCCTCCAGGATCATGTTGAGCCCGGCGCGATCCTTCACGGAACCGCCCGGATTGAAGAACTCGGCTTTCGCAAAGATCTCGATTCCAGGAAGGTCCGCGGCTGCCCGCTCCAGCCGAAGAAGAGGAGTGTTCCCGATCTGGTCGAGAAGGCTGGTGGCGCCCGAAGAACGGACTTCGGGGGGTGCTAGGGTCGCGAATGGCATCGGGCCTGTCCTTGTGATTGTAGAGGATATGCCCCGTTCCCTGTCAACATAGGGGAGTTTATGCGCGTGCACCTTAATACGATGCTTCGAGGCTTGGTACGGACTCACCGGTCCATTGTAGGGCCGGGGCACTTCTGTACGGCACAGATCCAAAGTACTGTTAGTTTGAAGGTACCTCTAATGTTTTGGAGCTTTTCGACGAATAGGTGCCATATAAGGTTGGCTAGTAATGAGACCGGCCTTTGGAGATATTCATGTCGTACACACACTGTGTTCTGATCCGTCCTGTCTTCCGATCCGTCGCGGGCGCGAGGCCATGTCACCTACTTCTAACTAGGGCCGATATTTACCGCTAGCTGCCCGCAAACTGGGCGTCGAGTTGGGGACGAAGACTATAAACGGTCGGTGCACTAGTTGATAGGCTTGTAGAACAATGGGTTCTTAGATGGAAACGGATTTAGCCAGAAATCCCGCTGCGGAGAACCTTCATCGGTGAGACGGGGCTGGATAGCTCGCGGGGTCCATCACTTTAAAGTTGCGAAACATAGGGAGATAAAAACGATGATTGCGGGATTGAAGGAACTCTACGAACTCGATTCAGCTGGGTCCGCTTGCGCGGATGCACTCGCCCAGCTTGTTAAAGTTGCTGGTTCATTGAACACCGGCAACGAGTCGGAGATGAGCGGCTACAAGACTAACGCTGCCAAATGGGCCCAAGAAATGGCGCGTGTTTTGAAAGAGGCAATTGATATGTCGTTAGGAATAATTAACGACTCTCGTGTTCGGAATGGATGAAACGACTCGAAAGCCGTTTCTGAGTCGGACCGCGCGGGCTGTAAAATAGGTATCATCGCCTCGGAGTTTTTGAGCTTCGGCTGAGAGGGAGCCCCTTCCGTCCGCTGAGAGGAGCGTGAATGAGGTTTCGTGTCCGCTCTGCCATCGTTGCCGCTTGCGCTGTGATCACAGCGTTGGCCCAATCTCCAACCGTGGTTTCTGTTGTGCGCGCCGCCGACTTTGGTCAAGGTATAGTCCCTGACGATTTCGGGACGGTCTACGGGACTGGGCTTGCTGACACGGTATACGCAGCCAATACAAGCCCCCTGCCTACAAAGCTGGGAAACGTTGAGGTCTTTGGGTGCGACCAGCCTGTCCCATTATCGACTGGCATTCCCTCCTCAGGCTGCCAACCATTCCCTGTCTTTTTTGCGTCGCCTTCGCAAATTAACTTCTAAGTTCCGCCTTCCGCCTTAGGTCCCTTCCTGGTCGTTCAGGTGAGTGGAGCGATTGCGTCGCCGGGGGGGTACGTCTTACCTCGCCGGTGCGCCGTTTTGTAACGAGTATTCGTGTTCCGCGAGCGCACCGGCAATCTTCATTGAGGGCTACGACTGCATCATTGACCCGAGCTACGCCAACGCCGACGAGAATTGTGGACTGTCGTGGACCCCTCCGCCTGACGGCGAAAGGGCCTATGTACGAGGAGCCATAACCGACTTAAACGGGAAACTTTTGACGTCGGCGCATCCTGCCCACGTCAACGAGTACTTGATCTTGTGGGCGAGTGGGCTCGGCAGATTTGGGAAAACCGACTCTATGGCTATCTTAATCAACAACGCTCCGTTGTGCTGTGGTACGGTCCATCAGAGCATAGGGCCATATTCCGTTCCTGTTGTATATGCCGGGGAATCATCGATATCTCCGGGTCTCTTTCAGATCAACCTGCAGTTGCCGGCCACCTTGCAGTGCGGAGACCCGAACTGGGGCCTTCCGGCTTGGCCAAGCGGCACCTATTCATGGGACCTAAATATTAGTGTGGTTGCTGAGTCGGCCCCGGACTTGGGGTCCATTGGCGGGCCCGAGCTTACGGAGGAATCTAACGGAGTCTGGGTCCCAGTCGTAGTTCGCCCTGGCGATGTCTCATGCAGTCAATGAGGGCCGTGCGGAATCTGCCCTCCTCTCAAGCCAGCGTTTGCGACGATAATTGGCCAAACGAACAGTGAGGCATGAGCCCCTGTAGCGTAACCGAGCACCCCCCTGTTACACTGGATACGTATGGCAATCCCGAATGTGAAGCGTTTCCGGCCGTTCTGCCCCACTTGCAACGAGAGTTTCACCGTGATGGCAGTTTTGCCGAAAGACGTCGACGTCGACGGCTACTTGAAAGATGCTGTTTCCCGGCACGATCACAAGGCGTTCCTGGAAGCTAAGCAGGCCCACTTCAAGGTCCGCGTCGGCCAACAGAAGCAGAAGAAGGCGAAGTAGTAACCCGCTTTTTACGATTTCCCGAATGGGACCCGTTCGCCGGGTCCCATTTTTGCAGGTTGACTTGAATCGAACCGCATCCTCACTCGCTCTCATCCTGGTATTTTGTTGCGGACTAGCCGATGCGCAGCCGCCAACCGGTCAATTGGATGCGAGCCCCGCGCTCTTCACCGTGATGGCAGCCATCAACGCCGCTGGTTACGACGCCGACCTGAGATCGACTGCGAACAGCCCCTTGCGCCAAATGGTGCGCGACGCAATTGCTTCCCGGAAGATAGATTGCCTGGACGACTTGAAGCACTTCTTCGACCAGCATAAACAGAGAGATTCGAACGCAGAGTTAAACCAATACGTTAGTGTGGCGATGGTTCTCGACGGTCCCCCGAATTTCCACTATCGCGTTCCTGAGAGCGAAATTCCACCCGATGCCTCCGGGCTCGGTGGGTTGGAGCTAATACTGCCCAAGTTTTATCAGGAAGCAGGGATCGAAGATCTTTGGAAAAAGGCACAGCCGTTTTACGACCGCGAAATCGAGAAGTATCACCTGCCCATCGCGCGCGCGCTACTCGAAGTGAACGGATACTTGCGCAATGCCACCAGCGGGTATCTGGGACGCCGCTTCCAGATTTATATCGATCTGCTCGGGGCGCCGAACCAGGTTCAATCGCGCAGTTATAAAGACGACTACTTCATCGTAATCACGCCATCGCCGGAGCCGCAGATCGACCGGATTCGTCATGCGTATCTGCATTACCTGCTCGACCCTCTGGCGATCAAGTATTCCGAGAACCTGCAGCGCAAGGCCAGCATGTCCGATTACGCCGCGCCCGCTCCGGCGCTCGAAGACGCTTACAAAGACGACTATATTCTTCTCGCGACGGAGTGCTTTATCAAGGCGGTGGAAAGCAGGCTGGCTCCAGCTGGAGAGCGTCAGGCGATCGTCGACCAGGCTTTGAGCGAAGGGTTCGTGATGACACCGGTTTTTGCCGAGGGACTGGTCACTTACGAAAAACAACAGGAGTCGATGAGGTTGTATTTCCCCGACATCGTGGAAGCCATCGATCTTCAAAAAGAAGCGAAGCGGCTGGATAAAGTCCAGTTCGTGAGCACGCGCGCGGTGCGTACGGTGAAGACGCCCGCGGCTCCGGTTGAAGAGCCGACCAAGGCCGAGAAGACGATGGCCGAGGCGCAGGATTTGTCGGCTAAACGTAACGCCCCAGCGGAGGATCTCGAAAAGGCCAAGAACCTTTTCTTGAAATCGCTTCAGGAATCAGCCAATTCCGCCTTGCACGCCAAGGCGTATTACGGACTGGCCCGTATCGCAGCGCTGCAGCGTGATCCCGAGATGGCCGAAAAGCTTTTTCAGAAAGCTCTCGAGATGACGCCGGACCCGGAAACAAAAGCGTGGAGTTACGTGTATCTCGGACGGCTCGCGCAAGCGGGCGGCGATCCGGAGCGGCAGCCCGATGCTCAGAAGTTTTATCGCGCAGCACTTGCCGTTGAGGCGGCGCCCGATGCGGCGAAAGCTGCTGCTCAGAGCGGTTTGGAACAATCGCTAAAATTACAGAACAGTCCGGACAAGTGATCTTCCGCAACAGGACCGGACAAACCACGACCGGACAATCTAGGATAGGAGTAATGATGACCAACCGATGGAAGACCGTGCTCGCCCTGGCTCTCGGTGCGACTCTGGCTGTTCCCGCCCTGTGGGCTCAAAAACCCCCGCAGCCGAAATCGCAAAAAGAGCTCCAGGCGTTGCAGGCCGTACAGGCTGCTACGACCCCGGACGAACAGATCAAGGCGATCGACAACGTTCTTGAGAATTTCGCCGATACGGAATTTAAACTAACGCTCCTGCAGTTAGGTATGCAGGCAGCAGAGAAGAAGAACGATTATGCTCTTACCGTAACGTACGCCGAACGGATCCTCGAAACCGATCCGAAGAACGTTTTCGCCCTCTCGACTCTTGGATCTCAGATCGCGGGGCATACGCGAGAGTTCGATCTCGACAAGGAAGAGAAGCTGGCGAAGGCGGAAAAGTACGCCAACGAGACGATTGAAGCCGCGAAGACGGCGCCGAAACCGAATCCCAACATTACTGATGACCAGTGGGCCGGCGCGAAGAAGGATTTCGCCGCGGACGCCCATGCCATCCTTGGCCAGATTGCGGTGCTACGCAAGAAATACGATGTAGCGATCAGCGAATTCAAGATTGCCGTGGACACGGGTTCTCCCAACGCCATCACCATGGCGCGGTTGGGTGACGCGTATCTGGGCGCCGGGAAGTTCGACGATGCCATCGACGAGTTCAATAAAGCGGCTGCCTTGCCCGACGCCTCGGCGCCGGTAAAGTCTTTCATTAACGCGAAGAAGGCGAATGCCATAAAGTTGAAGGCAGCAGCGAATCCCGCGACGCCTCCCGCGAGTGCTGCTCCGCCTGCCGCGACCACGCCTCCCCCGGCTACGACGCCGCCCGGCACTGACATCAAGCAGTAAGGCCGCCTGCCGATGCGCGCGGACTTGGAGACGCTGGAAGGGGCGCTCGGCTACTCCTTCAAGGACCACAAGCTCCTGGAACGCGCGCTCACCCATAAGTCCCGCGTCTACGAAAAGAATCTTCAAAGCGTCCTGGACGACAACGAGCAGCTCGAGTTTCTCGGTGACGCGATATTAGGCTTCATCGTTAGCGAACTGCTGGTCGCGAGGCACGCCGATTACCCGGAAGGCCGCCTCTCAAAGCTCAAAGCGCACCTTGTCAGCGCGTCGCATCTTTATGAAGTAGCGCAATCGCTCAACCTGGGAGACCATCTACTCCTTGGACGCGGCGAGGAGCTCAGCGGCGGGAGATTGAAGCCCGCGCTTCTGGCTAATGCCATGGAAGCGATCATCGCCGCCATCTACCTCGATGGAGGCGTCGACGCCGTTCGCGATCTGATTACGAGCCACATCGTCGGAGAGTTCGAACCGCGGGATCAGAACTCCGACAAGCTGCTCGATTATAAGAGCGCTCTCCAGGAAATGACGCAAGCGTTAAAGCTCCCGCAGCCGCGCTATTCGATCATCGAAGAACGCGGCCCGGAGCACGCTAAGACATTCCTGGTTGAGGTGCGGGTAGGACGCGAATGGATCAGCCAGGCGGAAGGCATGTCCAAAAAGAGCGCGGGTCAAAAAGCCGCTCAACAGGTTTTGCAGCAGCTTATCGAATCCGGCAGGTAGCGCGTTTATTTCGCCCTTCGCTGGGGCTCACCCTTCGAGCCGGCCTCATTCAGGATTACGATGTCGACGCGCCGGTTTCGTGCGCGGCCATCTTCGGTGTCGTTGTCGGCGACAGGCGCGGTTTCGGCATAGCCTGCGATGGAAATCCTGTCTAAAGGGACGTTGAAGCGGTTTGTCAGCAGTTCCAGAAGCGCAATACTACGGGCCGCCGATAGCTCCCAATTGCTTTTGAATCGCGAGTTGTGAATCGGCAGCGCATCGGTATGTCCTTCGAGCCGCGCGGGGTTCGGGATCTGTCTCATGGCGCGCGCGACTTTTTCGATACTGGAGTAAGCCTGCGGCGCGATGACGTCCTCACCGGAAGGAAAAAGAGCTGCCTGGCGAAAGCTGACGGTCAGACCGCGAGCTCCCATGCTGAGCTGTATGCGCCCGCTCTTGATTTCATCTTCCAACTCATGCGAGAGGATCGTGAGCGAAGGAATCAACTCGGCCAGTGGCGCTGCCGGATCGTTCTCGATTTTTTTCGGGACTTGCGCTGGTGGAGGGTCGTGCGTTGCCGGATGCGTTTTCCCAATTGGGCCAGGTCCCAGAATGGCTGAAACCATGCTTGCCAGCGGCTGTCCGGCGAGTGCTTTCTTCACCGATTCCGAGACCTGCTGCGCTTTCGACTTATCTGTCTGCGACGTCGCGAACATCACTACGAAGAACGCGAACAACAGCGTGATGAAATCGGCATACGACACCAGCCAGCGCTCATGGTTCTCCTGTTCCACGGCTTGCCCGCGACGCCTGGAACTCATGTCGCGCTCCGCGCCGCCGCGACACGCGCTGGATTGTGCGGCCGCCCGTCATCAGCCGAATTCGCGCTGGCTGCTTGCGTCTTCAGCGGCGTTGGCTCGGGCTCCTGGGAGTAGAAGCCCTCCAGCTTGCAGCGGATGAGCTTGGGATTGAGCCCCTCGACAATTCCCGCCACTCCCTCCACCATTAATTCTTTTCTTTGGGCTTCCAGCCGAATGCGGGCCTTCATTTTATTAGCGGCCGGAAGCAGAAAGATGTTTGCGAGCCCGACGCCGTACACGGTCGCGACAAAAGCCACAGCGATGCCGTGTCCCACTTCGTCGATGTTCGCCAGGTTTTTCATGACTTGGATCAACCCGAGGACCGCGCCGATAATTCCAATGGTCGGCGAGTATCCTCCCGCGCTTTCGAACACCCTGGCCTCCGCTAGCGCGAGCTGCTCCTCGATATCGATCTGTAGATGCATCATGTCGCGGATCTCCTGCAAGTCCGCGCCGTCGACGGCCAGGCTCAGCGCTTTATGAAGGAAGGGGTCCGAGATCTTTTCCATGTCCTTTTCGAGCGACACCAGCCCGTTTTTGCGGGCTTTGCTGGCATATCCGATGATCTCGTCGATCAACGCTTCGGGTGAGGTATCGCGATCGAGCACGACGTGCCGGAATCGCTTTACGGCGCCGCGCAGCGCCGGCAGAGGCGTGCTGACCATTACGGCGCCCAAGGTCCCGCCCAGTACAATAAACGCCGCCGTGAGTTGCGCGATATCTTTGATTTGGCCGCCCTCCAGCAGCAGTCCTCCCAGGATGCCCGCGACCGCGATCGCCAATCCGAGAACGGTGGTGACATCCGGTCTCGTCCTGACGCGCGCTTTTCTGCTGACGGGCGCGTTTCTGTTGACGGGCGCCTCGGGGCCGCTTGGCGATGCCGCCGCCATCTAAACGCACGCCTCGGATCTCACGCCGGCATTCCGCTCCGCGTTGAGAATCAATCGCCGAAAATCAATCACGCGCGCAATGATTTCATCGGCAGACTCGAGGACCATGAACTTCTGTGCATTCGTAAGTGTAATCACCGTATCCGGCGTGGCTTCAATATGTTCGATCAAGTCGGAATTCAACACGAGCGGTACGTGATTGATCCGCGTGAGGTGGATCATAAACTTACCCTGCACTTCTTATCGACAGCGGCGTTGCGATCTGAATGGAGTAAGTACCGAAATAAGGAGGGTGTAGGCTCGCGGGGATAGCTCGACGAGACCGCTACTTCAGGATCTCAAGGATGGCCTTCAACTCTCGCCGTATATCGTCAAGTTCCGGCGCCGGCTCCTGAAACAGCTTCGGCTGCGCTTGCGCTGCTTTGCGAACGGAGGCCGCGCTCGCCTTCGGTTCCGGCTTCGCTTTGCCGTCGAGAAACTTACGCGCTCCTTCGATCGTGAAGCGCTTCTCATACAGCAAACGCTTGATCTCGAGGACGAGCTCGACATCCTTCCGGCGGTAGAGGCGATGTCCCGTGCCCGACTTCTTCGGGCCCAGCGCTGGAAACTCCGTCTCCCAGAATCGCAGCACGTAAGGCTTGATTCCAGCGAGCCGGCTGACATCGCCGATGCGGAAGTACAGCTTATCCGGGATCTCCTGCGTTTCGGATTCCGGCTTCGGCACTGGATCGACCATTCAGGCCAATTTTAGCGCGGCTGGGTGCACGATGCGCGTCGTGCTCCAACTTGCGATGCTAGCGTAAAGTTGTGAGCGTCCTGGCAGGCATCCATCCCGTTCGAGAAGCGCTTTCTTCCGGCCGTGCCATCGATCGCGTACTCATCGCTCGCGGCGCGGGTGGACCGCGCGTTCAAGAGATCGTCGAACTCTGCCGCAAACGCAACGTGGCTGTCCGCTTTGAGCCCAGGGACGCCTTGGATCGCGTAGCAGCAAGCGCCGCGCACCAGGGCGTGGTGGCGCTCGGCGCCGCGCACAGCTACGCCGATTATGAAACGAGCATCGCCGATGCTCAACTGCTCGTCCTGCTCGACGGCGTGGAAGACCCGCACAATCTCGGCGCTATCGTTCGTACGGCTCATGCCGCGGGAGCGAAGGCGATTCTTGTTCCCGAGCGCCGCGCCGCGGGTCTTACGGAGACTGTCGCCAAAGCCGCGGCAGGCGCACTCGAACACATCGCCATCGCGCGCATCGGCAATGTTTCGCAGACGCTGGAGGATTTAAAGAAGAGAGGATTCTGGGTATACGGTCTCGACGAGCGCGGCGATTTGCAATACAGCGAAGTCGACTACGCTCGTCCAACCGTTCTGGTGCTCGGCGGCGAAGGACACGGCATGCATCAGCAGGTGCGCAAGCATTGCGATGCCGTAGTACGCATCCCAATGGCCGGCGCAATCTCCTCGCTGAACGTGTCCGTCGCCGCCGGGGTAGTTTTGTTTGAATGGAGGCGCAGAAATCCGGTTGAAAAATCCTAGCTCTTGGTGGATTTCTTCGCGGCTTTTTTCGCGCTGCTCTTTTTGGCGGTGGTCGTCTTAGCTGCGGTCTTCTTTGTTGCCGCCTTTTTCGCTGTCTTCTTGGCACCCTTCTTCGGTGGCACCGCGGCTCCGGAACGCCGCGCTTCGTTCAAGGCGATTGCAACTGCTTGTTTGCGATTCTTGACTTGCGGGCCTTTTTTCGAACCCGAGTGCAATCCTCCACTCTTGTACTCGTGCATAACCGTTGCAACTTTCTTCTGTGCTTTCTTGCTTTGTTTTTTTGCAGGCATCTGATTCTCCTCCGTTCAGGATAACCGACGGCGCGCGAGCTCAAACGCTAAAAGTCCCCAGGCGGCGATAAACGCTACGCCACCGAATGGCGTAACGATTCCCAAGACGCGAATGCCGCTCAACGCCAAAGCGTAGAGACTGCCGGAGAATAGAGCGATGCCCGCCAGTAGAAGTATTGCGACTCGGGCTGCTCCGTTCCGCGAGAGCATATCGAGCCGCGCGAATAGCGGAACGATCAACAGACCAAGGGCGTGAATGAAATGGTAAAAGACGGCCTTCTCATACACGGTCATCGAATATTCGTCCAGCCGCCCCTTCAAGCCATGGGCTCCAAACGCTCCCGCCGCCACTGCGATCGCCATCGCCACAGCGCCCACCGCGCTCCAGTTCATGGTCTTCTTCTCCAGTCTTTCCAATAGTACGCTTTTGTGTCAGCGCAACTTATATCGGATAAAAGGTTTATAACAAGAGTATGCGCCCATTGGTAATGGGCCTATGTTCGTGCTGCATCTTACTAGGCCAAACCAACGTTGTTACATCGAACTACGATAACTACCGGACGAGTTGGGATCAAACAGAGTCGTTGTTGAGTCCCGCCAACGTCAACGTCAACACGTTCGGTAAGCTGTTTTCCATACCCGTCGACGGCACGGTCTTCGCTCAGCCCCTCCATGTATCGTCGTTGAGCATTGCCGGAGCCGGAACGCACAACGTACTCTTCGTCGCGACCATGCACAATTCCGTGTATGCCTTCGACGCGGAAAGCGGCTACACCTACTGGACAACGAATCTGGGGCCCTCGGTCCCGACCAACGCGTATTCGTATCCGGACCAAAACTACACCTACACCGACATCATTCCCGAAATAGGAATCCTCGGTACGCCGGCGATCGATCTACCGTCGAACACGATCTTTGTCGTGGCCGATATTTTCCAAAACAACCAATACTCCTATGTGCTGCATGCTCTCGATCTGAGTTCGGGTCAGGAGAAAAGCGGCAGCCCGGTCACGATTCAAGGAAGCGTGAGTGGGAGCGGCGCCGCGAGCGACGACAACGTCCTCCTGTTCGACGCCAGCCTGCATTTGCAGCGCCCAGGTTTATTGGTTTCGAACGGCCGTCTGTTCATCGCATTCGGCTCGCACGGCGACGTCGGAAACTTTCACGGCTGGATCATGAATTACGATATCTCCACGTTGAAGCAGACGTGGGTGTTCTCGACAACTCCGAACGGGCAGGGTGGTGCGATCTGGCAAAGCGGCCGCGGAATAGCGATCGGCGACGACGGATTCCTATACGCGGTAATCGGGAATGGCGATTACGATGGCAGCAGCAACTGGGGAGAAAGCGCGATTCGGCTGGATCCGAACACAGTCGGAATAAACGATTGGTTTACGCCGGAGGACTGGGTAAATCTCAACGACAAGGACCTCGATTTCGGATCCGCCGGACCGATTTTAGTTCCAGGAACGCCTTACATCATCGCCGCGGGTAAAGAGGGATATCTGTACGTCATGGATAACACCCAGCTAGGGCAACTTCAGAGCGCGGATGCGCAGCTCGTCAGCAAGGTGCGGTTCGGGGCGAAGAGTTCGACGCCGGATAAGAATGTCGATCCCCACATTTTGCAGTCTTTTCAGCCCACGGGAACCGGCACCTTCAATTACGCATTCTGGAAGACTTCAACGGCTTCTTACGTCTTTCTGCGCGCTTCTTACGACGTCCTAAAAGCGTTTCAGATGGGATCGGACGGTACGTTTCAGACGACGCCTTCCTCCGTTGCTACGACACAACATGCCAAGCCATTCGATGGCATCACGGTTTCTTCGAACGGCACGAATGCCGCTACTGGCATCGTCTGGCAGACCAGTGAAGATGCCGCCTCGCAGCCATCGTCCGGGATTCTTCATGCCTACCAGGCCAGCGACGTTTCCAACGAAATATGGAACAGCGGAATGAACTCCCTGCGCGACGGTTACGGTGGATTCGTGAAGTTCGCCAATCCGACTGTTGCCAATGGGAAGGTATATATGGCGACCGCTTCCAACAAGGTTGTCGTATATGGTCCTTTGCCGTTCGTTGCCGCACAAACAATCACGCAGGTGATGAATGGCGCGAGCGGGGCAAGCGGCGCCATCGCTCCTGGTGAGATCGTCGAGATTCTTGGAAACTCGATCGGTCCTGCGTCTCCAGCCGGCGGCGCGGTCAGTGACAACGTTCTCGGCAATTCTCTGGGCGGCGTTCAAGTGTTGTTCAATGGCGTCCCGGCGCCGCTACTCTACGCCGGCCCGAACGAGATCAGCGCGGTCGCGCCTTTCGAAATCAGCGGCTCGACTTCGGTCTCGATTCAGATCGCAAACGGCAGCACGGCGACTAAGGCGTTTGCCAATCCTGTGAGTTCGTCGGCGCCCGCGCTCTTTACTCTGGACGGCTCCGGAGCAGCCCAATGCTCGTGTTTGAATGACGACTACACGACGAACGGCCCAGCGAACCCGGCGTCGCCTGGAGACGTTGTGGTGCTCTACGCCACGGGACAAGGTTTGACGGATCCTTTGCCGCAAGACGGCGCGGTGTCAGCGAGTCCGTACCCGACGCCTACGCTCTCGGTCAAGGTCACTATTGGCGGGGAACAGGCGCAGGTCCTATTCGCGGGCGCGGCGCCGGGGATGGTCGGCGTTCTTCAGATCAACGCAGTGGTTCCCATGGATGCTGCTTCGAATTTAATTGCGCCGGTGGTTTTGACGGTGGGTGGTCAGAGCAGCCCACCCACCGTCACGATAGCGATTCAATAACCGATTACTGGACGAGCGGACCTTGACCGTCCGGCCCGTTGCCATTACCGTTCTCGACGGCTTCCGGCAACACCGACGCCGCCGCCACCTGGTCGCCTTCTTCCATGCGAACCAGACGGACGCCTTGCGTCGAACGGCCGGCCTGGCGGATCTCGCTCGATTCCAGCCGGATGATCTTCCCATCCTTGGTGATGATCATGAGGTCGGAATCTTCCTTCACTGCCAGCACATCGACCACCTTACCGACCCGGGGCGTCGTCTTCATATTGATCACGCCCTTGCCGCCCCGCGCCGTCAGCCGGTAATCCATCAGCGGAGTGCGCTTCCCGTAGCCGTTCTCGGAGATCGATAGCAGCAATCCATCCTTCTCGACCACTTCCATGCCGACCAGGTAATCGCCTTCATCGAGATCCATGGCGCGGACGCCGCGAGCCTGCCGGCCCATGGCGCGAACCTGGTCCTCTTTGAACCGGATAGCCTTGCCTTCATGAGTGCCCAGGAAGATGTAGTTCTCGCCGTTAGTCAACATGGCGCCGAGCAGCTCGTCGTTGTCGTCCAGCGTGAGCGCAATGATGCCGCGCGACATCGGATTGTCGAACTCCGTGACCTCGCATTTCTTGATGACGCCTTGGCGGGTAACCATCACAATATTGCGTCCCGGTTCGAAATCCTTCACTGCCAGAAATGCCTTCACGGACTCGTCCTGCTGCAGGTTGATCAGGCCAGAGACATGTTTGCCCTTGCCCGTCGTACCTGCGTCGGGGATCTCATAAATCTTGAGCCAATAGACGCGGCCTTTCGTGGTGAACACCAGGAGGTAGCTGTGCGTGGAGGCGACCACCAGGTGCTCCACGACATCTTCCGTGCGCGTGCCCATCCCGATACGGCCCTTGCCGCCGCGCGATTGCCGACGGTAGGTATCGACCGCGGTCCGCTTCAGGTAACCGCCGTGCGTCACTGTCACGGCCACGTCCTCCTGCTGGATCAAATCTTCCAGCAGAATGTCGCCGGTGTCCTCGATGATCTGCGTACGGCGTTCATCGCCGAAAATCTTGCGAACTTCTTTCAGTTCGTCAATGATCACGGTGCGCAGGCGCGTTTCCGAACCCAGAATTTCGAGATACTCGGCAATCTGGCGCTGGATATCGGCCAGTTCGTCGATGATCTTCTGCTGCTCCATGCCGGTCAAGCGCTGCAATTGCAGCTCGATGATGGCTTGAGCCTGCTTTTCCGAGAATCGCGGACCGCGCGGATCGGCATCGACGAGCTTCGCGTACGCTTCTGCCTCCGCCGGCGTGATGAAATTCATCAAGGCTTCGCGAGCGTCTTTCGGACTCTTCGAGGCGCGGATCAGCGCGATTACTTCGTCGAGATTGTTCAGTGCACGCTGGAATCCGAGCAGGATATGTTCGCGGTCCCGTGCTTTGCGCAAAAGGAAATCGGTGCGCCGGCGCACGACATCGATACGGTGATCGATGAACCGCTTGATGACGTCGATGAGGCCCAGTTCGCGCGGCTGCCCGTTCACGATGGACAGCATGATGACGCCGAAGTTGGTCTGAAGCTGCGTGTGCTTGTAGAGATTGTTGAGAACGATCTCGGACTGCTCGCCGCGCTTCAGTTCGAACACGATGCGCATCCCGTCGCGATCGCTTTCGTCGCGAATTTCGGAGATGCCTTCCAGTCTCTTTTCGTTCACCAGCCCGGCGGCTTGCTCAATCAAGCGAGCTTTATTTACCTGGTAGGGGATTTCGGTGACGATGATCGCTTCACGGTCTTTACCGAACTTCTCAATGGCGGCCTTGGCGCGCATCTTGAGCGATCCTCGGCCTTTGGTGAAGTACTCGTAAATGCCTTGCCGTCCCAGGATGTAGCCGCCGGTCGGAAAATCGGGACCTTGCACGATTTCGATGATGCGGGGCAGTTGCGTCCCGGGCTTCATCACCAGTTCGATGGTGGCGTCGATGATTTCGGTCAGGTTGTGCGGCGGGATATTTGTCGCCATGCCTACCGCAATGCCGGAACTGCCGTTGATGAGCAGGTTTGGAACGCGCGTCGGGAGAACTTCCGGCTCCTGCTCGCTGTCGTCGTAGTTGGCTTTAAAATCGACCGTCTCTTTGTCGATGTCTTCGAGCAGCATCGACGCGATGCGCGAAAGCCGCGCCTCGGTATACCGCATCGCCGCGGGCGGGTCGCCGTCAACCGATCCGAAGTTTCCCTGGCCATCGATAAGCGGGTAGCGCATCGAAAAGGTCTGCGCCATGCGGACCAATGCATCGTACACGGGCGCGTCGCCGTGTGGGTGATATTTTCCGAGCACCTCGCCCGTGATCTTGGCGCACTTGCGGGTCGGCCGGTTGTACAGGAGACCCATTTCGCTCATACCGTACAGAATGCGCCGGTGGACCGGCTTCAATCCGTCGCGAACGTCTGGCAGCGCGCGGCCGATGATCACGCTCATCGCGTAGGCGAGATACGACTGCTTCATCTCGTCTTCGATGTTGATGGGGATCAGGTTTCTGTCGCCCCCGGATGGTGGCTGGCCACCGGGCGGCGGTGGGCCTTGAGGTGTATTCGGATCTTCGGGTGTAGCCAAATGTTAACTCCTTGAAAAGACAGGCCTCGGGGGGTGTGGGCTAAACCCTATTTTAGCAGCCCGGCTACTCCTGCCGCAACGCAATCAGTGGCTCGATTTTCATGGCGCGAGACGCCGGAAGCCACGCGATCCGACAGCCGCCGCAGTCGAATAGAACGGATGCCGCGATGAACGTGAGCGGATCGGTCGGCGCGACTCCATAAAGCTGGCTGCTCAGGTAACGCGTCAGCAGGAGAGAGCTACGGCGCCGATCGCGATGCCGGCGATCGCGCTCGTTAAAACCTTCGCGTGCCGTTGATGAGGCTGAATGCAGCCATGTTTGCGCCGATCCCAAGCGCAATCGCGAAAACTGCCACAACGAAAAATCCGCGCGATTCGCGAGCACACGAACGGCGTAGCGAACATCCTGGAGCATCTATCTTTTATAACGCGCGAAACGGCGTTTCGGTAGGCTATCGGTGAATGGCTTTTACGGCCAGACGGGGATCGTAAGCGATGATCCTCAATAAAGCCGCTGCCGGTCCGGTGGGCCGCCGCCGGTCCTGCTCCCAGTTTTGGAGTGTTTTCACGCTGACACCCATCAGATGCGCGAACTCCGATTGCGAAAGGCTTGTCTGTTCGCGAATTGATCTGATTCCGGAAGACTGGAGTTCGAAGCGGCGAGAAGGTTTCTTCTCACCACGTACAATCGCGCCACCGTCGCGTACGCTTTCCAGCAATTCCTCGAACATCTTAGCTTTCATCGCCGAACCCCTCCTTGACTGCCTTAGCAAGTTGCGCCACCTGCCTGGCGGTCAGATCGGCCGTCACGTTCTTGGCGTATGCGTAGATGAGTAGGATCACGTCTTTTCGGACCGCCCAGTAGTAAATGACGCGACCGCCCTACGTTTACCGCGGGAACCAACTTTCACGCGTGTCTTTCGTATTCCGCCGCCACCCTTGTTAAGAGCGCCAAGACCCGGATTGGCCGCCAGCCGGAACTGAAACTCCTGATAGTCTTCATCGCTCATCAGAGCAGTTATCTGCCTGGTGAACGCGGAGGTTTCGATCAGCTCCACCTCACTAATTATCCGCCAATGGCGGATAGCGGTCAAGTATCTTAAAGTGTCCGATGCGCGGGATTGAGCTGCCGGATGTTGGGAAATTCCTCACCGCGCGCTTCTGCAGTTTCCTGGAGCCATGGCACCGGCCAATGCCGCTGGCACTGCGGACATACATAATAATTGTGAATCGGCCACATCGGAGTGCGGTGCGCTGCTCTGCACCATAGGCGGCCGGCTTCGGAAGAAACGCGTTCAAAAACGCTTCGCATTGACCCCTCCCGGTCCGAACTGGATCTATTTCAATAGATGCGGTGGGGTACGCATCGGTTAGCAATATCGTGTATTAACGGGATGCCGCGATTAATTTAGCCGTGATTATTGCCTCGCCCACATGTCGTTGCGTATGTTCGGCGATATGAGTCAGCAGGCCGACAACAGTGGTCGGAAGCTTCTTGCGGCCCACTTCGCGCGGTTCCGTCAGCGTTTCCGGGTCAAGACTCCGGACAGTTTTCTCGGCGTTACTGAGCGCTTCGTCGAGATCGTGTAAGAGTTCTTCGAGCGTCGCGTCCGGCTCCATCTCATAATCGAGCGCGGTGAGTTGGCTGTCGCTGAGTTGCTCTTTTTGCAAATACGTCATTAGCCGCTCGACCGAGCCTGCGATATGCCTTATGTGAAAGCCGACCGGAGCCAATCCGCGCGGGCGTTCCCAGATCTGGCCTTCGCTTAACGGACGAGTCCACTTGTCGAGATCTTCGCGCGCCTGCGTGAACGTGTACAAGACTGGCGCCAACAGCGGATGCAGATTTTCAATCGGCCCGCGAAGCCACGGCTCGGGTTTAGTACCGCGGGACACTGGAATCCACCTCCAGGCTCCAGCGGTCGATACCGCCGGCCATGCTCTGGCAAGTTGCGATGCCTTGTTCGCGCAGCCAGTTCACTACCTGAAGACTGCGGACGCCGTGGTGGCAATAGACGATCACGGACGAGTCGTCTGAGAGACCTTCGACGTGTTGAAGCTGTGCCGGAACGGTACGCATGGGAATCAACTCCGCGTCTGCAATGCGCGCGATTTGAAATTCGTTGGGCTCGCGAACGTCGATAAGCTTTAGTTGTTCTCCGGAATCGAGGCGCTTGCGGACGTCTTGGGGCGTGATTTCAAACGGGATCTCTGCCACGGAAACATGGTAGCTCCTGGCTGTGATAGCATTTGACCCTGTGGTTCCCAAACGCGCGCGCTTCGTCGCACTCGCGGTCCTCTTCGCCATCAATATTCTTAATTTCTATGACCGCAATGTCGCCGGGGCTTTGGCCGAGCCCATGCGCCGCGATTTCGGCTTAAACGACACGCAGATCGGGCTGCTCGGCAGCGCATTCATCTGGATCTACGCGCTGATCGGTGTTCCCTTCGGTCGCGTCGCCGATCGCTACAGCCGCAAGAAGCTGCTCGCCGTCGGCATGCTGATCTGGGGCGGTCTGACGGCTTTCGCGGGAATCGCTACCACATACGCGATGCTGATGGTTTCGCGCATCGGAGTGGGAGTGGGCGAAGCGGTGGTCGCGCCGGCTGGAACAAGCTGGATCGGCGACCTGGTTCCGGCATCGCGGCGCGCACGCGCTTTGAGTCTATTTATGCTCGGAGTGCCGATCGGCGGGGCGTTGAGCTATTTCTTCAGCGGACCCATCGCGCAGGCGTTCGGACCGCATGGATGGCGAGTCGGGATGATGGCGGCCGCCGCGCCGGCGCTGCTGTTGATTCCGTTGCTGCTGATTTTGAAAGAGCCCGTTCGTGGAGCTGCGGAGACGGTTCACAGTGACGCAGCGTTGAAGAACATGCCGATAAATCACAGCCCATGTCCGCTCCCTGACGGTCACGGTTCCGTAATAGCTCCGGCGGGATCGTTCTGGACCGTGCTTCGGATTCCGACCCTCTGGTGGATCATCGCTTCCGGTGCGCTGATCAATTTCAATATGTACGCGATCGGGACTTTCTTGCCGGCGTTCCTGAGCCGCATCCACGGACTTTCGCTGGCACGTTCGGGGATTACGGTCGGGATAGCGTACGCGGTTGGCGGCCTCGCCGGTGGGGGACTGGCAGGCGTTTGGGGCGATCGCATTATTCATGCCCGCAAAGATGGCCGCATGCTTTCGGCAGCCCTGATCGCCGCGATTGGCGCGCCGCTGGGATATTTCGGAATCGTGCAGGGGCGCGGCTCCATCGTGCTCGCAGTGGTGTTGATCACGCTTGCCTACGGGACGTTGAACTCCTATTACGGCCTGGTCTACTCGTCGATCCAGGACATTGTCGCGCCGGCATTTCGCGGCACCGCGATGTCGATTTACTTCATGTTCATGTATCTCGGCGGCGCGTCGTTCGGACCGCTGCTGACGGGCAATCTCAGCGACCGGTTGGCTCGGCGCGCCGCCGGAGCCGCGAAGATGACCGAGGCATTCAAAGCCATCGGCTTGCAACAGGCGATGATCGTCATCCCGGTTCTCTCGCTGGCTCTCGGGATCGTCCTCTATCTCGGCTCGCGCACCATCGCTCGCGACATGGTCCGCAGAGAATCGGAAGCCATGGCGGCAGCCGGAATCGGGGCTTGAACACGGCTGTTACAATATGTTTAGATCCATGGCGAACCCCGTCGCCGAAACAGAATCGTTGCACGATGTTTTAGCCGACGCTCGGGAAACCGCCCGCGAGCAACTGGCTGCCGCATGGCAGATCGAAATCGACCGCGTCCAGGATCAACTCAATAACGCATGGCGCGGGCACCTGGAACGCGTCCTCGAAGAGCGCTTCTCCGAGCTGAGCTCACGTCTGGCGGGACAGACTGAATCGCTCATCGCCGACGCCCGCGCGCGGAGTCTCCGCGATGTCACCGGCAAGCTGAACCAGGCCGTGCGCCGGCTGCGCGCCTTCGAGAATGAGGATGAGTGGAGCCGAGCCGTGGTGGATGCCACCGCCGGCTTCAGCGAACGGGCCGCTCTGTTTGTAGTGAACGGCTCATCGTTACGCCTGCTTGCCGTTCGCGGCATTTCTTCCGAAGCCAAAATCGACAATACGCCGCTCGAATCCGCTCCTGCATTTGCGGGAGTGGTGGAGTCGCGCGATCCCATGGTGGCGTTGCGGACGCGCGGCGAATTATCCGAGCCCATCGCCGAAGTCTTTGGCGAAACGCCGGAGCAGCGTTTCTATCTCTTCCCGATCGCCAGCCGGGATCGCGTCGCGGCCGTGCTCTACGCCGATACCGCCGTCGAACCGAACGCGATGGAACTGATCGCAAGCTTCGCCTCGGCCGTTCTGGAGGGCCAATCGGGTGCGCCGGAGCGTTCGAAGCTGGTCTCCATCGCAACAGGCGGGCAACCGGCGGCGTCTATATCGCAGTGGGTGTCTCTCGGTAAGGATGAGCAGGAGCTGCACCTCCGAGCTCAGCGTTTTGCCCGAGTCCAGGTTGCCGAGATGCGGTTGTATCACTCGCAAGCCGTTAAGGATGGACGCGCGCGGCACGATCTGTATGGAGCGCTGAAAGAGCAGATCGACCGGACGCGCGAGGCATTTCGTCGCGACTTCCTATCGGCGGCCGACACCATGGTCGATTATGTTCATGTAGAGCTGCTCCGAACTTTGGCAAACGATGATGTGGAATTGCTTGGTCCTCAGTATCCGGGCCCGCTGGTCTAGAACGGCGTTCAGCGCCGTTATCCTGGCATCGGCTGCGTTATCCGCGCAGACCCCTCTCGATACGCTTGCCCGCAATTATCACGACCGGCCATCGGCCGCCACTCGATCAGCGGTGCTCTTCTACGCCAATGCCCATCCCAAAGACGTCAACGGCGCCCTGGCACTCTTAGTACTCGGATCGGGTGAAATGGATGGCAAGCAGTTTCAGGAAGCTTTGACACACCTGCGCGCCTCCGAGAAGCGTCTGCCCAAGCTTGTGGACTATCCGGCCTATCTGAAAGCTGCCGCCGATTTCGAACTCCACGACTACGCCCAGGTTGAGAAAGACCTGAAGCCGGTCTGGGACAACACACCCACGTCTCCGCTGGTGGTGAAGGCAGTGCTGCTGGAGGCGAACGCGTACCTCGAGAACGGCGATCCGAAGAAGGCCATTCATCTTCTCGAAGAGCGCGGGGCCGAAGCTGCGCCGGAGAAAGTGACGCTGCTGTTAGCCAAGTCTTACGAAGCTTGGGGCGATGCCGCAGCGGCCGCGGCGCAGTACGTGAAGCTTTACACCGAGTATCCGCTGACGAAGGAAGCCGACGAGGCACATCCCGCGCTGACGCCGCAGAATCGGCTGACACGCTGCGCCAAGCTGATCGAAGGGAAAGATTACTCGCGGGCGCGCCGCGAACTGGAGCCGTTGATTTCGGAGCTGAGCGGCACCGATCGCGATACGGCACGGCTACTGATCGGCATCACATACTATCAGGAGCGGGACCGGCAGCAGACTTTCAGCTATTTCTCGTCCTTGGAAGTCGGGCCGGGTGAGGCGTCCGCACAACGGCTTTTCTACCTGGCCGAGAGCGCCCGGCGGCTGGACCGCATCGACGAGATGGACGCGGCCATCGCACAACTCGGACAGTCTTATCCCGCTTCGAAATGGCGTCTACAGGCATTGATTGGGGCAGGGAATTACTACGTAACCAAGAACCAGCCGGACCTGTACGAGCCGCTTTTCCGCGCTTGTTACGATTCGTTTCCGAACGATCCGCAGGCGTCGAATTGCCGCTGGCGCGTGGCTTGGGGCGAATATATGAAGGACCGTACCAAGCCCGATCTGTTCGCCGCCCACCTGAAACAGTATCCGAATTCCGAGCACGCCAGCGCCGCGCTGTATTTCCTGGGACGAATCGCGGAATCGAAGGGCGATTGTGCTTCGGCGCGAACCTATTATGAGAAAGCGCGTCGCGATTATTCGAACGAGTACTACGGGGTGCTTTCGAGGGATCGCCTGAAAGAGAGCGCGCTCGCACAGGCAAAGACATCGCTTCAGGCCGACGCCTTTCTGGCTGGCATCGCGTTCCAGAGAAACGGCAGTCCTGACTTAAAGATCTCGCCGGTCACGCAAGCTCGTATCGAACGCGGACGGCTGCTGGCATCCGCCGGCCTCGACGATCTCGCCGATAGCGAGCTTCGCTATGGCGCCCGCCACGATGGACAGCCGCAGCTTCTTGCCGTCGAAATGGCCCGCCTGGCAACCGCGCGGAATGAGCCCGATCAAGCCATCCGCTTGATCAAACACTACGCGCCGGGATATATGACGCTGCCTCTCGATGCGTCGACCGAAGCGCTGTGGCGATATGCGTTCCCGTTGCCGTTCTGGAAACCGCTCGCGCTTTTCGCGGAGCAGCGCGGGCTCGATCCTTACTTGCTGGCTGGCCTGATTCGTCAGGAATCGGAATTCAATCCCAAGGTTATTTCCTATGCCAATGCGTACGGTCTCACGCAGGTGTTGCCATCGACAGGCCGCGAGATCAGCCGCCGCCTTAAGATCCGCCCATTCCGCGCCAGCATGCTTTTCACACCCGAAGTGAATTTGAACATCGGTACGTACTATCTGCGCAACGTCCTCGATTCGCTGCAAGGCAAGTATGAGGCCGCGCTGGCCTCCTACAATGCCGGGAAGAGTCGCGTGGTGAAGTGGATGGGCTGGAACGATTTCCGCGAGCCCGCCGAATTTGTCGAAAGCATTCCCTTCACACAAACTCGCGACTATGTACAGAGCGTGATGAGAAACGCCGATGTATACCGCAGGCTTTACGGAGGCAACCCCGTTGCGCTAGCCTCAACTGAATATGGCATCGGCACAAAAGACGCTAGTACAGCCGTCGGCGGAGTCCCAGCAAAGAGCGCGGTTTCGAAGCGCGAGGACCGCTAACTTCACAGAGTCCGTAATCCGGGAAATGACGCGCCTCGCGGGCCAATATGGCGCCGTGAATCTCGCGCAGGGATTTCCCGATTTTGGCGCGCCGGAAGAGATCAAGCAGGCTGCCCAGCAAGCGATCGCGGACGACATCAATCAGTACGCCATCACCTGGGGCGCGAAACCGTTCCGCGATGCCATCGCCGCGAAGTATTCGAAATGGTACGGCCTCGATTACGATCCGGAGCGGGAAATTACAGTTTGCTGTGGATCGACAGAAGGCATGATCGCCTCCATGCTGGCCGTGACGAATCCGGGCGACGAAGTCATCGTTTTCGAGCCCTATTACGAAAATTACGCGCCCGACACGATGCTGTGCGACGCCAAACGCGTCCTGGTCTCGCTGCGTCCACCGGATTGGACCTTCGATCCAGACGAACTGCGCCGCGCCTTCACCCCTCAAACCAAGGCCATCATTCTCAATACGCCCAACAATCCAACCGGGAAGGTTTTCACGCGCGCCGAGATGGAATTTATCGCCGGCCTCTGCCAGGAATTCGACGCGCTCGCCATCACCGATGAGATCTACGAACACATCGTCTACGACGGCACGCAGCACATTCCCATGGCTAGCCTCCCCGGCATGCGCGACCGCAGCGTGCTGGTGAACAGCATGAGCAAAACGTATTCAGTGACCGGTTGGCGCGTAGGCTGGGTGCTAGCCGCTCCCGACCTGACGGAATCGATTCGCAAGGTCCACGATTTTCTCACTGTCGGAGCAGCCGCGCCGCTGCAACAAGCCGGGGTGTTAGCCCTCAACTCGCCCGATTCGTATTACGAAGCTCTCGCGGTGAAATATACGGCGCGCCGCGATAAGATGCTCGGATTGCTGGAAGCAGCGGAATTTAAGTGCTTCCGCCCCTCGGGCGCGTACTACATCATGACCGACATATCGAACTTCGGCTTCGCAAATGATTACGATATGGTCCGCCACATGATCCAAAACGCGGGCATCGCGGCTGTACCGGGGTCGAGTTTCTTCGCCGATCCGCGCGACGGATCGCACCTGGTGCGGTTCTGTTTCTGCAAGAAAGATGAGACCCTCGAAGCGGCGGGCGAGCGTCTGCGACAGCTTTAGCTTTCAATGCACATAAAAGTGTGCTACACTCTTCTGCGTGGAAACTCGTAATATCACCCTCAGCCTTCCCGCAGACCTGATCCGACAGGCAAAGGTCTTTGCGGCAGAGCGGGATACAACGATCAACGCCCTGGTACGCGAGCTCTTGCGTGAGAAGTTAACTCAAAATGACCGCATACGGGCCGCAGGTGAGCGTCTTCTCGCTCTCGCCGACCGCGGACCTTATTCTTCAATCGATCCCGGCTCCATCAGCCGGGAAGAACTGCATGAACGGCGCTAGAGCTTTTTTTGATACAAACGTATTGCTTTATATGTACGTCGGCGAAGCAAATAAGCGAGTACGCGCGAAGCAGCTCTTTCGCGACTACGCTCAGGCTGGGAACATTTTGGTGAGCACACAGGTCGTGCAAGAATTCTTCGCCGCGGGGTCGCGGAAACTCGGTATAGCCCGCGAGGCGTTACGAGGGGCCGCGGAAGGATTGTTGGACCTACCGCTCGTCATTATCGGTCCGCCACAGATCATTTCGGCAATGCATAACGAAGAGCGTTACAAGATGTCCTTCTGGGATGCGCTGATTTTAGCTGCCGCTGAATCCGGAGGCGCAGAGATTCTCTACACGGAAGACTTGAACGACGGACAACAATACGGAAACGTTTGCGTTCGGAACCCTTTCAGTTCGTACGCGATGAATTAATCGAACGCCGCAAACTGGCCTCACCATTTGTCAATATAAATAGGATTCGCAGGCGCCTTCCCTTCGCACCAATAACGATCGAAATCGGTGACGCCGGCCAGTTCGCTCAGTGCCTCTTCGTCGATCCACTGCCGGCCGGTACAACTTCGCGGTTCCTGGCTGAAAATCGCGACCGACGCGTCGCACAGAATCTCCGGCGTCCGCCATTGATCGCGACCGGCCATTTTCCAATTGATGGAAGCCTGGCTCTCGATGATCGTTCGCGGCCACAGAGAATTTCCCGCGATATTGTCTTTACGGTGCTCCGCCGCAAGCCCGATCGCCACGCGCGTCATCCCGAGCTTTGAGATCATATACGCCACTTTCCCCGGCGACGCCTCGTTCGAAAGCCTGGGACACATGTTCAAAACATGTCCCCATTGCTGTTTCACCATGTGCGGCAGCGCATAATACGACGTGATGTAAGCGGCTCGCACGTTTACGCCGACCATGAGATCGAAGCGCTTGGGCGGCGTGTTAAGAATCGGCTGCGTCCAGATGGCGCCCGCGTTATTGACCAGAATATCGAGGCGGCCAAACTCGGCGATGGTGCGCTCCACCAGGTTGCGGATGGCATCCTCATCGCGAACATCGGTGGGAATGGCGAGGGCGCGGCGGCCCAGCGCGCGAATTTCGTCCGCAGTTTCGTGAATGCTTCCGGGGAGGCGTTCCGTGGATTGCTCGCTCTTCGCGGCGACGACTACGTCGGCTCCCTCTTGCGCCAGACGAAGCGCGAGAGCCTTACCGATTCCGCGGCTTGCTCCAGTGATGACGGCGACGCGGCCCTGGAGGTTGGGATGAAGGACAGAGTTGTCGGGCATGGGACTCCATCAATCTACCACCAGTGAGCCTCAGGCGCGCCGTTGGGCGACCACGGTGACCTGCATGTCGCCTGCTTGCCGCACAACTTCCTGGATGAGGTCGCGCTTCAACGTCAGCCTCTGGCGGTCCCGCGGCCGCGCCAGGAAAATGTGAGTGATCTGATGAAGCCGTGCAAAATCGACCAGAGCCTTAGCGGCATCATCGCCATGAATGATACGAGTCTCGATATGAAGGTTGCGGGCAAATTCGAGGTGACGTTCGATCGCTTCCCGCTCCTGCGCGGGAAGCGCCGAGATATCCGCGGTTCGAATCACGGCAACGGCCATGCATTCGGCCTGAATGAAATCCGCGACACGCCGGCCGCGCCGGAGCAATGCGGCGCTCGACGGTTCCGCGGTTACATTGATCAGGATCCGTTCCTCGGCATGCGGCACCTCCCGTTTATCCACTTCATGCGCCGTCTGCCGCAAAGCGACCTCGCGCAGTGCCACGAGAGTCGATTCCTTAAAGAAATTTCGAGCCGCCAATTGAGCCTTATCCGGCGCATACACGACGCCGCGAGCCAGGCGATTCAGTAGCGCGCGCGGCGTGACGTCCACCATCACTACTTCGTCGGCTTCCTGAAGCAGCCAATCAGGAATCGTTTCGCGCACCCGAATCCCGGTAATTTCGAACATCTCGTCGTTGAGGCTTTCGATGTGCTGCACGTTCATGGTGGTCAGCACGTCGATACCGTCGTCGAGCAGCGCCAGCACGTCCTCCCACCGCTTGGTCCGTTCGGCGCCGGGAACGTTCGTATGCGGGAACTCATCCACCACGCAGACTTGTGGATGCCGCCGCCGGATCGCCTCTGTATCCATTTCTTCGAATGTCGTACCCCGATACTCGATGCGCCGGCGTGGTACGGTTTCGATGCCGTCCGCCATCCGAATCGTGTCTTTGCGTCCATGCGATTCGAAATAGCCGATGACTACGTCGACGCCCCGTGCCTGTAATTGATGGGCCTCGTCGAGCATTTGGTAGGTCTTGCCAACGCCCGCCGCGTATCCCAGAAAGATTTTGAGATTGCCCCGGCGATGGCCAGTCGACGGGCCACTCACTGCGGAAACACGCGAACGTCGAAACCGTCGGCCTTGGCCAACAGGCGATCCACTGGTGTGCTCGTCAGCTTGTTCAGCCAGCCGCGGCGCTGTGTATGTCCGATGAAGATTTGCGTGATGCCTGCGCTTTGTGCAAAAGAGAGAATCGCTTCCACGGGATCGTCGCCGTCCAGAACCTCTACTTTCGCGCCTTCAGCCCTTGCAGCGTTCAGATTGCGCTCCAGCGCCTCCCGATCTTCCGGCGTGATCTCGGGCTGCGTCACGTATGCCGCGTACATCACGCCATGAAAACGGCTGGCGGTCCGCTTGGCGCTCGCCAGCATCTTGTTCGCGCTCGTCCTTGGAGTGAGGCACACCAGGATGCGCTCCTGGGCCCTCGTGGCGATATCCACCTTTTGATCGATGACGTCCGCGGTAAGCACCAACGCGCGTTCGCGCAACTCGGAAAGCTGGCCTTCCGTCAGCGATCCGCGCTGGCACGCCTCCGGAGGGGCGTCGACGATGACAATCTCATCGGCTTGTTTGATGAAACTCTCCGGAACGGTCTGTGACACGCGTTTCCCTGTGATCTTCTCCACCGCTTCGCGCTGCTCATCCACGTATTGCAGATTGAGCGACGTAATAACGGAAATACTAGCTCGCAATATATCTTCGACGTCCTGCCAGCGCTTCGGATGCCGGCTTCCGGACGGATTGTCATAAGCCAGTCCGTCGATAATACAAACATCCGGGCGTCGGGCAACAATGGTGGCCACGTCCAGCACCGGAATGCCGTCCACGTAAAGGAGCGGGATCACTTCCAGCTTGGCGAGGATGGCCGCGACGTCATCGGGCACGTTCGGCTGAATGGCGCCTATCACTACGTCCTGGCCCCTCTCACTGCGCCGGCGCGCCTCGTCCAGCATGCGAAACGATTTGCCCACCCCCGATGAATATCCTAGAAAAATCTTGAGCCTTCCGCCGAAATCCATCTGCTCTTCGGATTGGATCTGGCGCAGAAGAGCGTCCGGATCAGGCCGTTGATCGTTCTGCTGGACAGTCGATTTCGACATCTCGGTTGACTATTGCCGGCGCTTCAAACGCGGAAATAATCGGGCCTCCAGTTACGGATGGTCTTCTTGATCTCGGCCTGCTTGGGTTGCGTGGTGAGAACTCTCTCGACCAGCTCCGTGCATTCGCTATCGGGCGCGAAGCGGATGGCAATGAGCTGCGCTTCGGTGAGTTCCGGAATTCGCGATCGCAGCGGCTCGGGAAGCACTCCCGAGAGTCGCAGCCGCTCTTCAAGGCGGATCACCCGGTCCTGCACCTTCAACGCATATGTACGGATTTTAAAGACCGCGACGGCGAAAGCAATCGCCAGCACGACGTTCCAGGCCGACGCGAAATTGACGTGCCGGACCAGACGGTAAACGGTCAAGACGATCGTAACTCCCGCGACGGGCAGGAGGAATAAGTGAAACAGAGGATCCAACCGCGCATGGTTCGCAAACGACTGCGTCTTCTCAGCCATGGAGCACTCTCCTTTGGGAACTTTCCATTTTATGCCGTTTCACCACGCGCCCGCTTTAGGCCCGAACCACCACACCACGCCCATGGCCGCCGTGTTCTGTTCCTTTTTCAAATTCCCCAGGATGCTGGTGTAGAAGTAGGGTTGATTCGAGAAGTCGCGCCGCCACTCCAGCATTGTGAGAAAACCGTCCGCGATCTTGTAATCGATGGTGAACGTGGTCTCCTTCAGCGCCTGGCTCACGACACTGAAGAGCTCGCCGCGATCAGACAAATATTCCGCTCGCGAGGCAATCGCGAACTTGGGAGTGAACTGATACCGTGCGTACAGGGCGCCTCCCCAGTCTCGATTCGGCGCGGAATAAGGTTGAAGACGGTTGATCACGTCGTCCGCTTCGAGCGCGAGCGTGAGCTTCGCCGACGCCTGCCAGTTTACATAGCTGTCAAAGATATCGAGATGACCTGTGGGCGCGTTTGGAATCGGTTCGAACGGAACGCCTTGAATCGTGGGAGCGCCCGGAGGCGCGCCGCCGTTCGGGTAGTAAACGGTATCGGGATGTTCTTGGCCACGATAGTAATTCAGTGTCCACGTGACATTCTTATTCGGAGTTACTACCAGGCCATAAAGCTGGTCTTTAAAGTTGTTGAATGCCTCCGTCTGCTGCGTCCCGTTTACGACCCAGAAGTTCGCAGCCAGCACGTCGTTGATCTTGTAATTTGTGCGCACTCCCATGTGATAGAACGGCAGGAAGTTGAACCAGAACGAACGCGTGTAGTTCATCTGGTCCTTCGTGTAGTTCCCCTCTATGCCAAGCGAACTGGCCCATTTCCCGAAATCGACATTCAATCCGCTCCCGACCGGAAATATGTAAGTCCCGTACGCTTGAAAAATCGAGCGGTAGATATCTGGTCTGGGCTCGTTCGTTGAATTGCCTTGGAGCGTCTGCGTTGCCTGTCCCCATTGAAGATCGAGGCGCGCGCCGTAGCGTTTTCCGTTCGCCGGGTCGGGCGCATTCTCGATCACTACGTCAGCTTGGTTCAGACTAAAGCTGTTGCTGCTGACGTCGTAGGCGCGCAACAAATTGGCGCGGCCGATCGGTTGGTTGAAATTGAATTCGTAGTATCCGTCGAACAGAAAATTGAGAGTGGTCCCGCCCGGCAAGTTCGGGCCCGATGGCTGCGGTGCGACTTGCGAAATAGCCTGCGCTGGGGGCTGTGACACCGCGGGTGTCACAACGGCCGGCGTGGGAGGCGTGGCAAGCGCCACGTTAGCGCGCTCCAGAGCGGCTACCCGCTTCTCCAATTGCTCGATTCGATCCAACAGTTCCTTTTCCCGAGGCGTTTCCTGAGCCAGCGCCGATGCCACAGGGATCAGCAACAAAGGGAGGTATTTCATACCTCCTTGGACTATTTTTTAAGGGGAAACTCTCCATCCAAAATTCGATTCAGATTGAGCACGTTGACTCGCGGCTCTCCGAGCAAACCCAACGTGCGGCCTTCTGTGTTCTGTGCCACTAAGTCGCGCAGCTTGGAAGGATCGATCCCACGCGCGCGAGCAACACGCGACACCTGTGCGTCAGCGGAAGCTGGACTGATGTCCGGATCGAGCCCGCTGCCCGAAGCTGTCAGCATGTCAGCCGGAATAGGCCCGGTGAAGTCCGGGTTGTCTTTGCGAAACGCATCGGCGTCCGCCTTTACGCGATCGATCAGCTTCTTGTTCGTTGGGCCGAGATTTGTGCCCCCCGAGTTAGCGCCATCGTAGGTGCTGTTCGACGGCCGTGGATGAAAATACTCAGGCTTGGTAAAGTTTTGCCCCAGCAGAGCGGAGCCGACCACCTGTCCATTCGATCCGGTAATCAGGCTGCCGTTCGCCTGGCGCGGAAATATCAACTGACAGATTCCCGTGATCGCAACCGGGTAAATCAAGCCGGTCAAAATCGTAAACAGAAGCGTCATTCGAAATGCGGGAAGAAGTTGCTGTAACATGTTAGTTCCTCAGGCGAGCTTTAACAGCACCAATAACTGATCGAGTATCCAGATTCCCGGGAACGGCGCAAGGATCCCGCCCACTCCATAGATCAGCAGATTGCGCCGCAACAAACCGGCCGCGCTCTGCGGTCTGTATTTCACGCCGCGTAGCGCCAGCGGCACCAGCGCGATGATGATCAGCGCGTTGAAAATAACTGCCGCTAGCACCGCGCTTTGTGGCGTATGCAGCCGCATTACGTTCAAGTGTCCCAGCGCCGGATACGTTGCCATGAACATCGCGGGAATAATCGCGAAATATTTCGCGACGTCGTTCGCAATCGAAAACGTAGTCAGAGCGCCGCGCGTGATGAGGAGCTGTTTGCCGATCGCAACCACCTCGATCAGCTTCGTCGGATTGCTGTCGAGATCTACCATGTTGCCAGCTTCCTTTGCGGCCATGGTGCCCGTATTCATCGCGAGTCCGACATCGGCCTGCGCCAACGCGGGCGCGTCGTTGGTGCCGTCACCGGTCATCGCGACCAACCGGCCTTCGGATTGCTCCCGCCGGATGTACTCAAGCTTGTCCTTCGGCGTCGCCTGAGCGAGAAAATCATCCACCCCCGCTTCCGACGCGATCGCCGCCGCGGTCAAAGGGTTATCGCCGGTAATCATTACGGAGCGGATTCCCATGGCGCGAAGCTGCGCGATACGCTCCTTCATGCCGCCTTTTACGATGTCCTTCAGATGCACGAGCCCGAGCAAGCGCGATCCATCGGCAACGGCCAGCGGAGTTCCGCCATTGCGTGAGATATCGTCGGACATCTGCCGGAAACTGTCCGGAACTCGTCCGCCCTGCTCTTTGACAAAGTTCAGAATCGCTTCCGTGGCGCCCTTGCGCAGCAGCCGCCCATGCAAATCGACACCGCTCATGCGCGTGTAAGCAGAGAATGGAATGAAGTGCGCCTCTTCTTCGGCGAGTTCGCGGCCACGAAGATTGTATTTCTCCTTCGCCAGAACCACGATGGAGCGACCCTCCGGCGTCTCGTCAGCCAAGCTCGAAAGTTGAGCGGCATCGGCAAGCTCCGCTTCGCTCACGCCTTCAACCGGGATGAATTCGACTGCCTGCCGGTTCCCGAGCGTAATGGTTCCGGTCTTGTCGAGCAACAGCGTGTTCACGTCGCCGGATGCCTCAACCGCCTTGCCGCTCATCGCGAGCACATTGTGCTGCATTACGCGATCCATACCCGCGATTCCGATCGCAGAGAGCAGACCACCGATAGTTGTCGGGATCAGACAGACCAGCAAAGAAACAAGGACCGGAACATTTGGAACGCTGCCGCTTCCCGCCGATTTCACGCTATATGCCGCGAACGGTTGCAGCGTGGCGACGGCAAGTAAGAAGATCAGCGTCAGTCCCGCGATCAGAATATTCAGTGCAATCTCGTTGGGCGTCTTTTGGCGTTGCGCGCCCTCGACCAAGGCAATCATGCGGTCGAGAAATGTCTCGCCGGGATTCGACGTAATCTTGATCCGGATCTGATCCGAGAGAACGCGCGTGCCGCCAGTGACGGCGCTGCGATCGCCGCCCGATTCGCGAATAACCGGAGCGCTCTCTCCCGTGATGACGGATTCATCCACTGTGGCGATACCTTCAATGACTTCGCCATCGCCGGGAATGATGTCCAGAGCGTCGCAGATGACGACATCGCCGGCGCGTAGTTTCGATGCCGGCACTTCCTCGGTATGGCTGTTCACCACTCGTTTGGCAATGGCGTCGGTCTTGGTCTTGCGCAGCGTATCGGCCTGCGCCTTGCCTCGCGCCTCGGCCATCGCCTCCGCGAAATTGGCGAACAGCACCGTGAACCACAGCCAGAGCGCGATCTGAATCTCGAACCCGATGTCGTGCGAGCCTGTCGCGATATCGCGGAAGAGAAAGATTGTGGTGATGAGCGCCCCAACTTCCACGACGAAGATCACCGGATTCTTCATCAGGGACGCGGGATTGAGCTTCACGAACGATTCGCGCGTGGCGCGTCCGACGATTTCGCGATCAAACAACGGCCTTGAATGAGCCAGTTTTTTCGGAATTAGCGTAACGGTGTCGGTTACAAGAGGAGCAGGTGTCATTGTAGCTGGCATGGATCAACTCCAGATCGAAAACAGCAGCGAGAAGAGCTTACCGTCCCGCATGAGATAGTGTTCGACGATCGGCCCGAGCGACAGGGCGGGGAAGAAGGTCAAAGCCCCGACGATAATGACTGTGCCCACCAGCAGTCCCACGAACAAGGGTCCGTGAGTCGGGAACGTCCCGCTGGTTTCGGCAATTCTTTTTTTCGCGGCCAGGGTTCCGGCGACGGCGAGCAGCGGCAGCAGGAATAGGAAGCGTCCGGCAAGCATCGCCAGACCCATGGTCATGTTGTACCAGGGCGTGTTCGTGTTGAGACCGGCGAAAGCGCTGCCGTTATTGCCCGTGGCGCTCGTATAGGCATATAGGATCTCTGCGAATCCGTGCGGACCGTCGTTTGTGATATTGGCGATGGCCGGGCCGGGCGGGTTCCAATAACCGTTCTTTTCAAATGGAACTACGGAGCTCATGGCGGAGAAAACCAGGATGCTGAAGGCAGTCGCGATGAGTGCCAGCATCGCCATCTTCACTTCCTTCTGCTCGATCTTTTTACCGATATATTCCGGCGTACGGCCCACCATCAATCCGGCAATAAAGACGGCCAGAATCGCGTAGAGCAGAATCCCGTAGAGCCCCGCTCCGACGCCTCCGAAGATCACCTCGCCGGTCATGATGTTAAACAGTGGAACCAGCCCGCCGATCGGCGTATAGCTGTCGTGCACGCCGTTGATAGCGCCGCAGCTTGCATCGGTAGTGACGGTCGCGAAGAGCGTCGATGCGGCAATTCCGAAACGCACTTCTTTGCCTTCCATGTTGCCGCCCGGCTGTGTCGCCGTGGGATGCGTCTGCACACCGAGCTTCGCCATCAGGGGATTGCCGCTTTGCTCGGCCGGATAGCAGATGAAAACACCCGCTAGAAACATCACGCTTGCGGCGGCAAATAGCGCCCATCCCTGCCTCGTGTCTTTAATCGCTTTCCCGAATGTGTAAGTAAGTCCGGCGGGAATAACGAAAATCATGATCATCTGTACAAAGTTCGAGAGCGGCGTCGGATTCTCGAACGGATGCGAGGAGTTGGCGTTGAAGAAGCCTCCTCCGTTTGTACCCACCATTTTGATCGCTTCCTGCGAAGCTACGGGACCCTGCGGAATTGTTTGCGCCGGCCCTTCAACCGTCTTCGCCGTCGTGTACGGGTGGAAATTCTGGATCACGCCCTGCGAGCACAGGAATAGCGCTCCTACGATGGACAGCGGCAGCAGAACATAAAGCGTGGCGCGCGTAAGATCCACCCAGAAGTTGCCGATGGTCTTCATCTGCTGGCGCGCGAATCCGCGGATCAACGCCACGGCGACCGCGATTCCCGCAGCGCCGGATACGAAGTTCTGCACCGTCAGCGCGGCCATCTGAACGAAATAGCTCAGCGTCGATTCGCCGCTGTAGGACTGCCAGTTCGTGTTGGTCAAAAAACTGACTGCGGTATTGAACGCCAGATCCGGCGTCATCACCGGCGTCCCGAAGTTTTGTGGATTGAGCGGCAGATGCCCCTGCGCCCGTTGAATCACGTACGCAAATAAAAAGCTGGCAATGCTGAACGCGAGCAGGCTGGCCGAATAAATCGTCCAGCGCTGTTCGGCATCCTCGCGAACGCCGCAGAGCCTATAGACCAAAGTCTCAACCGGCCGTATGACCGGATGAAGGAAAGTTCGCTTTCCCTCAAAGAGGTTCGCCATGAACAAGCCGACCGGTTTGGTCACCGCGGCGATGATCAGAAAGTAAACCAGTACTTGCGCAATTCCGAGTGCTGTCACGGTATCCTCCTCAAAACTTCTCCGGCTTCAGCAGCGCGTAAATCAGATACGCGAATAGAAACACAGTTGTCAATCCAGCGATGATGTAATCCATAATGTCCGTAGTCCTTGGCTTTAGAGCCGGTCGCAGAGTTTTGCGAAATACCAGGAGCCGGCAAAGAACGCAACTGCCATCAAGATGTAAAAGAGATCGAGCATGTTTGGTTCACCTCACGTCTACAACCAGCAGGTCGTGCTTTGAACACCGCACGAGCCGCGCCAGGCGATTCTCACGAAGCGCCCACCAGCGTGGTTTCCTGCCCATCAAGACCAGAGACTTCGAACTGAGTGCCTGACCGACGCCCGTTTCCAGTTCACGGCAATAGCAGATTCGAATATTCGCTTCCAGATTCATTCTTTCGATCAGCGCGGTGTAGTGTTTCACCGTGAACGCGGGTGCAACGCTGGGCTGTGTGAGATCCAGGGGATATGGGACTACGATGAACGACACCAATCGGATCTCCGCGTTGAGTTTTTGAGCGAATACGCCTGCCGCCGCGAGCGCGGCTGAGGTTTCGTCGTCCGTGGTGTACAGAACCGTAACCTGGATTCGCGGCGCGTGCTGCGCCGGCGACTCCGCTTGTCCAACGTACCGCTGCGCGACTGTCATTCCTTCTTACCTGATCTAACGGTAAGATCCAGGTCGTAAGGAAGGCATAAACACTACATAAGGATTTCGTTAAGACGGCAGGATGAACCGGTAGCCGATCCAAGGTTCCGTCAGAATATATTGCGGTTTGGATGGCTGCGGTTCGATCTTCTTCCGTAACTGGTTCACAAACACGCGCAGATACTCAACTTGATCGCCATAGTCTGGTCCCCAAACCGCTTGGAGCAGTTTCGTATGCGGAATCGGAATATTCGGATTGTGAACAAAGTAATTCAGCAGATCGAATTCCTTGGGTGTAAGTCGGACAGGATTCCCGCCCACCGTCAGTCTGCGGGCAGCCAAATCGATTTCTATAGCGCCTGTCTTGACGACCGCCGCCGGCGTATCCGGTGCCAGTGGAAGGCGCCGCAGAGCGGCCCGAATTCGCGCCAACAGCTCGCGCGTATGAAATGGCTTCGCGATGTAATCGTCCGCCCCGGCATCGAGCGCGTCTACCTTGTCCTGCTCCGTGTTGCGCACCGTGAGCATGATGATGGCGGCGTCCGATCCGGAACGAATCGCGCGGCAAGCTTCCAGGCCGCTCATGCCCGGCATATTCATGTCGAGCAGAACGAGATCGGGTTTGTCCTCGCGCAGCCGTTCCAGCGCTTCGTCCCCGCCGCGGGCGTCGCTAACAATGTAACCTTGGCTGGTCAGCAAGGAGCGCATCACGCGACGGATTTGAGGCTCGTCGTCGACCACGAGAATACGTGCCGATGTCATGATGTTGTCGCTGCCGCCGCGGCTAACGGAAGCGTAAACGAAACTTCGGCTCCGCGCGCCGGCAGATTGCGAGCCCAGATGCGCCCGCCGTGCGCCTGTACGATCTCTCGCACGATCGCAAGTCCCATCCCGGTCCCGGGAATCCGGTCGCGTACTTGCCGCCCGCGATAGAAACGATCGAAAATCTGTGGCATGTCGTATTCAGGAATTCCGGGTCCTTGGTCGGAGACGCTTACCACCGCTTCTCCGTTCTCGACGTGAGCGCCCAGCGTGATCTGCGATCCGGCCGGCGAGTACTTCAGCGCATTATCCAGGATCTGCCGCAGCACCAGTTGAATCTGTTCCAGGTCGGCAAGAACCGGCGGCACGGAATCTATTTCGGTCTTTAGCGTTCGTTCCCTCATTATTATCTTTTCATCTTTGAGCACAGTTGCGATCAGCTGGGACACGTCAAAAGGCTGCGGTGTCAGCTTGAGTTGCCCGGCTTCGATGCGCGCCATCTGAATGGCTTCGTCCACCAATTGCGTCAAACGATCGGCCTCTTCGTCCACGATCGTCAAGAGCTCGTTCTCACTGGCGTTATGCGTCTCGCTGCTGAGCAACGCAGTGGCTGCCGCCTTAATGGATGTGAGAGGCGTTTTGAACTCGTGCGCGACGGCGTCCAGTAGAACTGATTTCAACTGCTCGTTCTTCCGGGCGGCATCCGCCACCGCCGCAAGCTCGTGCGCGTGCTCGCGTTCCAAAGCGATCGCGATCAGGTTACTCAGCGCGTGGACAGCGGCCTCCGAAATATTGGAACCGAGCACGTATAGCGCGCCGATGTTATGCCCGCCCAAAGTGACAGGCAGCGCGATCAGGCCCGCAGTCACGTCTTGGAACGTGGTGCCTTGCACGGCAATGTCTTTTAGCTTCGTATCGGGCAACGCAAGTTCGCGCGCACCCGCCCGGTAAACTTCCCCTGTATTTCGATCGTAGAACCCCGCGCTATCCGCGCCAAAAATGCGAACCAGGTGCGCCGGAAGCTCGGAGGCGAGCTTGCTTTCGGTGGTAAGCATCATCGCGCGGCTCAGCTCGTAGAGTTTCTCCACTTCATTGCGGCGCGAACTCGCTTCCCGTTCACGCCGCCTCACACTGGCCGACAGTTGGCTCGCCACCACCGCCGTGATTAAGAAAGTCAATAGCGCGACCCAATTCTGCGGATCGGCAATGGTCAGCGTTCCGATCGGGGGCAAAAAGAAAAAGTTGAAGCACAGCATCGCGAGCACCGACGACACAATTGCTTCGGTGAGCCCCCAGCGCGTCGCAATCGCAAGGACTGCAAGGACAAAAACCAGCGCGACGGTGGTGCTGTTGACCGGCAAAAGCCGGTAGAACAAGATCGTCAGTGCGACGACGATGGCGACGGAGCCGACGATCCGAGTGATCCTTTGCATCTGCTCGTATTCATTCTAGTTCCGCCGAAAGCGCGGAAGGCCCAGGATCGCTTAAAGTGGAAAACATGCCGTCCCGGTTTTTCGATCCCGCAACAGGGGTTTCTTCATAGCGCATGGAACATCTCCAGCGCCGCCTCACCCTGCTCGATACAACACTCTTAGTTGTCGGTGGAATCATCGGCACGGGCGTTTTCTTCAACAGCTCGAACGTCGCGCAACGGGTTCATACCCCCGGCCTGATCCTGATCGCGTGGCTCATCGGAGGCGCCATCGCCCTCATCGGCGCGCTCAGCTACGCCGAGCTCGGCGCCATGATGCCGCAGGTCGGCGGCGAATACGCCTTCCTGCGCGAGGGACTGCATCCCCTGATCGGCTTCCTCTACGGCTGGACGCTCCTGCTGGTGATCTCGACCGGCGCCATTGCGGCCGTCACCATGAAATTCGGCGAGACATTGGCCACTCTGGTCCCCGTGTTAAACACGCCCTTGCGCATCAAGCTGACCGGACTGGCCGCTCTCTGGGGACTCGCCGGCGTGAACTATTTCGGCGTTAAACCCGGCGCTATGGTGCAGAACGTCTTCACGGCGGGAAAACTAATCGCGCTCGCGTGCCTCATCGTTCTCGGATTCACGACGCGTCTGCCCTCGCACCTCACCTTGCATCCGCTCCTTGCAGGTGGTTATGAGGGAAACATCGTGATCGCCATGGGCGCCGCGCTTGCTCCTATCCTGTTCTCTTACGGAGGCTGGCAAAACTCAACCTACACCGCGGGCGAGATCATCAATCCCCAAAAAACGGTCCCGCGCGCTTCCATCGTCGGGATTATTATCGTGATCGGCGTTTATCTCGCCGCCAATATTGCTTATCTGCAGGTGCTGCCCGCCAGCGCCATCCGCAACACGGAAACCCTAGCGACCGATGCCGCGCAGCTCATGATGGGCAACGCCGGCGCGAGATTCATTTCCATCGCGATTGTCATTTCGACCTTCGGCTTTATCGATATGACGATGCTCACCTCGCCGCGTGTCTTCTACGCCATGGCGCGAGACGGCCTCTTGTTCGGCCCGGCCGCCTATATTCACCCCAAGTACAAAACACCCACCGTCGTGCTTGCGTTCTACACGCTGGTGACGAGCGGCATGATGCTTGCGGGTTCGTACGGCACGCTGCTCAGCTACGCGACCTTTGGCGACTGGATCTTTTTCGGGTCCACTGTACTCGCCCTATTCACGCTGCGCTATAAATATCCGAACTTGCCGAGACCCTATAAAGTGTGGGGCTACCCGATTGTTCCGGCGCTGTTCGTGATCATCGCCTATACGTTCGTCGTTATCAATTTCATTGCGAACCAGCCGCAAACATCGTATGGACTGGTGCTTATTCTCGCTGGGATCCCTTTGTTCTTCTTGTTTCGCCGTTTAAACGCCCGCAAAGAGATCCGCGCGAAAAGTCAGGAGTCGGGAGGGTAATGCGAAAGATCGTTTACATGGAATGGGTGAAGTTGAAGCCGCGCGCCGAATTCGAGATTGGCGGCAGCGGCGTGACGCCGGTCACGATTCGAGAGCTTCCGGAAGCGCGTGAAGCCGTCGACATCAACGACTTTAACCTGTACGGTTATCGGCCGCTGCTCGACCAGATCGCCAACCGCTACGAGGTCAAGCGCGAGCAGGTGGTTACCGCGCCTGGCACCTCGATGGCAAACTATCTGGCCTACGCGGCGCTCGTGCGCGCCGGCGACGAAGTATTGATCGAGAAGCCGGCGTATGAACCGCTGCTGTCGATAGCGCGCCTACTGGACACACGCATCACTCGTTTTGCGCGGCCGTTTCGCCGCGGATTTGAAATCGACTTGGAGGATCTCGCCTCCAAGCTCACGCGGAAGACCAAGCTTGTAGTGCTCACGAACATGCACAATCCCTCGGGAGTGCTGTCGTCGCACGACGTGCTGCGCGAAGTGGGACGTCTTGCCGCGCGCGTCGGCGCTCACGTCCTCGTAGACGAAGTCTATCTCGATTTTCTTTTCGAACAACGCCCGCGCTCGGCGGTGCATCTCGGCGATAATTTTGTCATCACAGCAAGTCTGACGAAAGCCTACGGATTCGACGGACTGCGCTGCGGTTGGGTGCTGGCATCGCCCAAGCTGGCCGAAGCCATCTGGCGCTTGCAGGATTTTTATGGCGTGAACGGAGCCGTTCCCGCCGAGAAGATCTCTACCGTGGCGTTCGACAATCTAGAGCGTTTTGAGGAGCGGACGCGCCGCGCCGTGACTGCGAACCGAAAGATCGTCGACGCGTTTATGAAAGCACACGCCGATAAACTGCAATGGGTCGCGCCCGATGGCGGCCCGGTCTGTTTTCCACGGCTATCGAATGGAGAGAGCGGCTGGGATTTTGCCGAGCGCCTCTATCGCGACTACGCCACACGAGTTATCCCGGGAAACTTCTTCGAAAAGCCCAAACACATCCGCATAGGCTTCGGAGGAAAAACCCCGGCCCTGAAATCCGGCCTGGAGCGCCTCGCTCAAGCGCTGTCTTAGTATCTGCCATGTAAAATAGCCGAATGGCCGATCTGACGACAAACTTCGCCGGAGGCATTCGTTGTCCCAACCCGTTCTGGCTGGCGTCAGGTCCTCCCGCAAATTGCGGCGACCAGATCATGCGAGCCTTCGATGCCGGCTGGGGCGGCGCGGTCTGGAAAACGCTCGGCGATCCAATCGTCAACGTCTCCTCGCGCTATTCCTCCGTCGATTGGAATGGCTCTCGCATGATGGGCCTCAATAATATCGAGCTCATTACGGACCGTCCTCTCGACGTCAATCTACGCGAAATTTACGACGTCAAAAAACGATATCCGCATCACGCCGTGATCGCCTCGTTGATGGTCGACTCAAAGCGTGAAGCTTGGCACGAGATTGTGCGGCGCGCCGAAGACGCCGGTGCCGACGGTCTGGAGCTAAACTTCGGCTGTCCGCATGGCATGAGCGAGCGTGGCATGGGAAGCGCCGTCGGCCAGGTCCCCGAATACGCGACCCTCATTACGGGATGGGTCAAAGAAGTCGCGCGCACGCCCGTTTTGGTTAAGCTCACGCCGAATATCACCGACATCCGCATGGCCGGACGCGCCGCGCGAAAAGGCCACGCCGACGCCGTGTCCGCGATCAACACCATAAACTCAATCACAGGTGTAGACCTCGACACTCTCACGCCGCGCCCTGATGTTGGTGGCAGATCCGCGCATGGCGGGTATTGTGGACCCGCGGTGAAACCGATCGCTCTACACATGATCCAGCAGCTCGCTTCGGATCCAGAAATCGGATTGCCGATCTCAGGCATCGGAGGAGTGGCCACATGGCGCGATGCCGCCGAGTTCATTCTGATGGGCTGCGGAACCGTGCAGGTCTGCACCGCCGCGATGCACTACGGCTTTCGAATCGTCGAAGACATGATCGATGGTCTGAACAATTGGATGGACGAAAAGGGTTTTCGCACGATCGACGATTTTCGCGGCCTCAGCGTTCCCCGCGTGACCGATTGGAAAAATCTTAACCTCAATTACAAGATCGTCGCGCGCATTCACCCTGACAAATGCATTGGCTGTGACCTTTGCTACATCGCGTGCTGGGATGGCGCGCACCAATGCATTCATGTGGACGGCGCCGCCAAACCGGAAGACTTGGTGAGCGCCAGCCGCGCTTCCATAGCAATCACGCCGAATGTCTCCAAAGTCGACAGTTCCGTAACGCCGCCCCTCCGCATTCCCCGCGTCGATGAACAGGAATGCGTCGGCTGCAATCTCTGCTGGCTCGTCTGTCCAGTCGAGAATTGCATCACAATGGAACGCGTCGATTCCGGACTCCCGGAGCGCACCTGGGCGGAGATGACTCAATGACCACTCTCGTCAGAAACGGAACCATCGTCACCGCCGAGCGGACCTACGACGCGGACATTCTGATCGAAGGTGAAACCATAAAGGACATCGCGCGCGATCTTCCCTCCGGGAGCGTCGACAAGATAATCGACGCTTCAGGAATGTACGTGCTGCCTGGCGGCATCGACGCGCACACACATCTCGACATGCCGTTCGGAGGAACCACTTCGAGCGATGACTTTGAAACGGGAACGCGCGCGGCGGCTTTCGGAGGAACCACCACGCTGGTGGACTTCGCGATCCAGCCCAAGGGCACCCGCATGCGCGACGCGCTCGACGCCTGGTGGAAGAAGGCTGACGGCAAGGCCTCCATCGACTACGGGCTGCACATGATCGTCACGGATCTTCCCGACGCAGGCCTCGAAGACATGGACGACATGGTCGCCGAAGGTGTCGCCAGCTTTAAACTGTTCATGGCATACCCGGGCGTCCTGATGGTGGACGATGGAACCATCTTCAAAGCCATGTCGCGCACCGGAAAGAACGGTGCGCTGATCTGCATGCACGCCGAGAACGGCAGCGTCATCGATGTGATTGTGCAGCGTGCATTAGCTGAAGGAAAAACCGCGCCCGTCTATCATGCGCTCACCAGGCCCGTAACCGCGGAAGCGGAAGCCGTGCATCGCGCCATTGCGATGGCGGAAATCGCCGGTGCGCCGGTCTACATCGTGCATCTCTCGTCGGAAGCGGCGCTCAATGAAGTTCGCGCTGCGCGCGATCGTGGCGTGCCTGTGTTTGCGGAGACCTGCCCTCAATACTTGCTGCTATCGATCGAAGAACTTGAGCGCCCCGGCTTCGAAGGCGCGAAATACGTCTTCACGCCCCCGCTGCGCGAGAAGTCAAACCTGCCGAAACTCTGGGACGGCTTGAAGCACGATCATCTCCAGGTGGTCTCGACGGACCACTGCCCGTTCTGTTATGAGGACCAGAAAATCTTAGGACGCGACAGCTTCGCCAAGATTCCGAACGGAGGGCCGGGAATCGAGAACCGGCTTCAATTGCTTTTCCACCACGGTGTAAATCAAGGCAAGCTGTCATTGAATCGATTCGTGGAAGTCGTTTCAACTACCCCCGCTCGTCTCTTCGGCCTCTATCCGCGAAAAGGCACGATCGCGCCGGGCAGCGATGCCGATCTCGTCATCTGGGACCCCAACGCCGATCACGTAATCTCAGCCCGAACGCATCACATGCGTGTTGACTATTCCATGTTCGAAGGGTGGAAAGTGAAAGGCAACGCCCGCACGGTTCTATCCCGCGGCGATGTCATCGTCGAAAACGGCCACTACTTTGGTCGCGCCGGCCGAGGCCAATTTTTGAAACGAGCCGCCCGAGGCGGCGCGTGGGCCTAAGGCCGCGTAAAAATCGACTTTGTGTAAACAATCCGAAAACCTAGCCGCTCATAATTAAGCTGCGAACCACTCCCGGGCAGCGTGGACGCCGTGATCAAATCACATCCTAACTCCGATGCATACTGAATCCGCGCGCGAATCAGGTTCGTCTGGAGCCCCATCCGTCGATAGGCCGGAATCGTCGAATCCCCAAAAAACGTCGCCAGCCCATCCCGAACGACCATGGCCCCCGCAGCTGCGGGACGTTCATCGACCAACGCTATCCATGGAGTCACGCCCGGGGCCCGGAACAGCAGGGATGCCATCTGCAACTCCTCATCCGTGAACACATCGCGCTCGAAGAATCCCGCGGAGACAGTCCGGCACCAGCGGTCCTCTTCACTCGCCTCGACGCGCCTGACAGTCGCCGTAATCTCCCCAGGTGCCGGATCGATCGTCCGAACGAGCACGTTATTGAACTCCGTGATGCGATAGGAACGCAGGCCCAGAAGATCAAACAGCGAGGGATCGGCAAGCGGGCAAACTTCAATCACAATCGCGGACTCATGCTCGCCGTAGAAGCGTTCAATCCGGTCGAGTTCGGCACTGGAAACGGTGCCATTCATCCCAAGTCCAAGCGCATGCGTCAGGGGCGACGATGGTCCGGCAAACGCCGCCACGCCACCGCCTACTTCGAGAATCGCGGGCAGGTGCAGCGCATTATCGGCCTCCGCTTTCTCGAGCCGCCGCGCCAGCCACAAGTTTCCAAAGAGCCCAGCCATCTAATGAAGTCAAATTGTACCGTTGGACAATAGAGGAAAGAGTGGATTACAAGAACATCCTGATTCGCGCCACCAATTGGGTGGGCGACGCGGTCATGAGCCTTCCCGCATTGCGCGTAATTCGCGAGCGCTTCCCGCATGCGCACATTGCCGTTCTCGCAAAACCATGGGTGGCCGACTTGTATCGGCGCGAAACCTTTGCCGACGAAGTGATTCCGTACGATCGCAGCCGCTGGGAAATTGCGGGCGCGCTTCGCAAAAGGAAGTTCGATTGCGCCATCCTCCTTCAGAATGCTTTCGACGCGGCGCTCATCGCATGGCTGGCACGCATTCCTGTGAGGATCGGTTATAGCCGCGACGCCCGGCGCCTTTTGCTAACCCGTGCGGTAAAAGTACCCCTGCGCGGCGAGATCCCACGCCACGAACGTTTCTACTATCTAGAATTGCTCCGACGTTCCGGCATCATCGATTCCTTGCCGGAAAGCGAGGCGATTCACTTGGAAGCCGGTGGCCGCAAAGAAGTACGCCGCATGATTGGCGTGAGCCCCGGCGCGGCCTATGGAACGGCCAAGCAGTGGCTGCCCGAACGTTTCGCGGAAGCTGCCGCCAAAATCGCGATTGAAAGAGGCGCGCAGATCGCCCTGTTCGGCTCGGCTGCCGAGCGCGAATTATGCGTACGCATCGCGGACCAATTAAAGAAGCATACCGTGACAAACTACGCTGGGAAAACCAGTCTGGGAGAGTTTATCGATCTCGCCTCGCAATGCGAGATCTTTCTAACGAACGATTCCGGAGCCATGCACATCGCCTCCGCATTAGGCGTCCCGACCATCGCAATATTCGGCGCCACGGACGATATCGGAACGGGCCCCACGGGCCCGCTCGCACGTGTGATCCGCGAATCGGTGGAGTGCAGTCCATGCCTGCTGCGCGAGTGCCCCATCGATCATCGCTGCATGACGCGCGTGAGTGCGGATCGCGTGGCGGAGGAAGCTCTAAAGCTAATTAGGCGGTGACAGCAGCACCGAAGTCATCGAAATCGCACCCATCACGACCTTGTCGTTGAAAAACGAGATCTCGTCATCCTCTCGCTCGATGCCCAGAACATACAAAAGCGGCAAATAATGTTCCGGAGAAGGAACGGCCGGCGAGGGTTGGATATTCAACAGCGCTGCCGGATCGCGGCTCGCGATATGCCGCTTCACTTCTTCGTTGAACTGAACCGCCCAATCCGATCCGCCCGAATTTCGGAAATCGACAGCGCGCAAATTGTGAACAATATTCCCGCTCGCGACGATCATTACATCTTCGTCCCGCAGAGGCCCGAGCTTCTTCGCTAACTCGTAATGTCCGGCCGGCGTCAGCCGCTGGTCGAGCGAAAGCTGCACCACTGGAATCTCCGCTGCGGGATACATCAATCGCAGCACGCCCCAGCATCCATGATCGAAGCCGCGTTCCGGATCGAGACGAGCATTCAGCAGCCCCGCTACGCGCCGAGCCAGGGCCGGATCGCCCGGCGCGGGATACTGAACCTCGAACAGCTCCTTAGGGAATCCGTAGAAATCGTGAATCGTCGGCGGCCTCTCCGAGGCCGTCACGGAGACGCCATCCGTCTCCCAATGCGCGGAGATACAAAGAATCGACCGAGGTTTCCGAAGCTGGCCTGCCACTTCCCGGAGTCCACGTGTAAACTCGTTGTCTTCGATCGCATTCATAGGCGATCCGTGCCCCGCGAAGACAGCAGCCTGCGTGCTCACAACTCCCATCTTGACGTTCTCCAGTTGATCCGTTACAATTGGTAACACTACAATGCGTAACGCTACGGTAGTGAACATCCCCGCTGAGCTTGGCGACCTGGAACGCGACGTCATGCAACTCGTCTGGCTCGAAGCCCCCTGCACCGCCGAAGCAGTCCGCGAAAAGCTAGGCCGCAAGCTCAAGGACTCCACCATCCGCACGGTCCTGCGAAGGCTGGAAGAAAAGGGCTACGTCACGCACACCGTTGAAAATCGGACATACATTTATCAACCGGCGGAAGCTCGCCAACGGGTTGCCGCCAAAGCCGTCAAACGAATTGCGGATTGGTTCTGCAATGGGTCCATGGAAGAACTACTCGTGGGGATGGTGGACACTGCCGTCCTCGACAGGCGCGAATTGCAAAGGCTTCTCGACAAAATCGAAAAGGCCAAGGGAGGGAAGAAGTGATGCTGCCGTTATTTCTCGAATCGGCTGTCCGATCGCTCGCGCTCGGCGCCGTAGTGTGGATTGTCTTGAAAATGTTCCGCGTGCGCAACGTCCACGCGCAAGCGGTCATTTGGACTGTCGTGCTCGCCGCATCCTTATTAATGCCGCTAGCCATGCAATGGCCAACGGTGAAAGTACCGCCGCCGCCCACGCGCGTACTGCGAATTGCGGCCGCCCCGCACTTCAAGGCAATCCCAACCTTGCCGGCCCGAACCATCCACTGGCGCGACGCTGTCCAGGACTTCTATTACCTGGTTGCAGGAATCCTGTTGCTTCGGCTTGCCACAGGACTCGTGCTCACGTGGCGTTTGCGCCGTCACGCCGTCATTATTCAGGACGATTGGACGGCGGGATCGGACGTGCGCAGCAGCGATCGCCTCAACGTTCCCGTAACTTTCGGTTCCACCATTCTGATCCCCGCCGATTGGTCCGATTGGGATCTATCGAAGCGCACCGCTGTGCTACTGCATGAGCGTTCCCACGTCGAGCGCGGAGATTTCTACGTACAGATTCTAGCCGCACTGCATCGCGCCGTATTCTGGTTCAGTCCGCTCAGTTGGTGGCTCTCAAGCTGTATCGCAGAACTGGCGGAGGCAGCCAGCGACGATACCGCATTGCAAGTCCTCGGCGATCGCCCTTCATACGCCCGCATTTTGGTCGAGTTTGCCGGCCAGTCGCAGCGCGTCCCCGCCGGAGTTGCCATGGCTCGATTCGCTACTGTGAGCCGGCGCGTCGAACGCATTCTCGCCGAGACCCAAACCTACGCTCGCATCAGCCCGGCTAAAGCGATATTGCTGGTCGCAAGCGTGACCCCGCTGGTCGCCCTGACCGCCGGATGCTCCCTCAGCGCTCAAGCTCAGAACCATCGCTGGAACTTCGACGACGATTCAGAGCCCTACGTTATCGTCTCCAACGGCGGCGTTACTATGTCCGGATCGAGCAGCGACGCCCGGCGCGCCGAAATCATGAAGGACCGCATCCACGGCGATTTCATCTGGTTCGAAAGCGATCTGAAGTTCTACGTCGTCACGGACACCCCAACCATCCAGCGCGCCAAGGCACTTTTCGCTCCTCAGGAAGAACTGGGCCGTCGGCAGGAGGAACTCGGCGCCCAGCAGGAGAAACTCGGAGCGGAGCAGGAAAAGCTTGGCGACAAGCAGGAACATGTCATGGTGGACAACCCCGACATTGGCCGCAAGATTGCCGCTCTACGCGACGAGATTGACGCCTTGCAAAAGAAAGCGCAAACGCAGAAGAAGCAGCTGAGCGAAGAGGATCTCGGCGATCTCCAGGGTAAGATCGGCGAGTTTCAGGGCCAAATTGGAGAACTCCAAGCCCAGGTCGGAGAGAAGCAGGCTAAGTTGGGCGAAGAACAGGCCAAGCTCGGCGACCAGCAGGCCGCCCTCGGCGAAAAACAGGCCGCGCTGGGAGAACAGCAGGCCAAGCTCGCCAAAGAAGCCTCGAAAAAGCTGCGAGTTCTGCTCGACGAGGCTCTTCGGAAGGGCCTGGCGAAGAAGGTGGATTAGACCGTACCTCCGCGCACTGGGACTCTGTTGTTGTACGCTTTTTAGATGTAATATTTCCAAACACTGTGAGTCTAATCACGATAGACCACGGATGTTTGGAGGAGGAGTCCCCCTGTGAAAAAGGTCGCGGTCACGGAAGTTCTAGACGCCAACGAAGTTTTAGCAGCTCTCATCTCTTGCAAAAAAGGCGATTTCTCAGTCCGGTTACCCGTCAATCAAGTTGGCTTGGCAGGCAAAGTCGCCGACACACTGAACGACATTTTTGAACTGAACGAGAATATGGCCACCGAACTGGCCCGCATCAGTACCGCGGTCGGCAAGGAAGGCAAGATCGGTCAACGTGCGTTCCTCGCGGCCGGCGCCGGAAGCTGGGCTTCCTGCGTCGAGTCGGTAAACAGCTTAATCTCGGATCTCGTCCAACCCTCCACTGAAATCGCGCGCGTCATCGGCGCCGTCGCGCAAGGCGACCTCTCTCAAAAGATGTCCCTCGAAGTGGAAGGCCGCCCGCTTCAAGGCGAGTTCGTCCGCACGGCTCGCGTGGTCAACACGATGGTCGACCAGCTCAATTCCTTCGCCTCGGAAGTCACGCGCGTGGCACGCGAAGTCGGAACGGAAGGAAAGCTCGGCGGCCAGGCCGTGGTCACCGGTGTCGCCGGAACCTGGAAAGATCTAACCGACTCCGTCAACTCGATGGCTTCGAACCTAACCAACCAGGTTCGCAACATCGCCGAGGTCACCACCGCCGTCGCCAAGGGCGATCTCTCGCGCAAAATCACGGTCAACGTTCAAGGCGAAATTCTGGAGCTGAAGAACACCATCAACACCATGGTCGACCAGCTCAGCTCCTTCGCATCCGAAGTGACGCGCGTGGCGCGCGAAGTCGGGACGGAAGGCAAGCTCGGCGGGCAAGCGGTCGTCACCGGCGTCGCCGGAACCTGGAAAGATCTGACGGACTCCGTGAACTCCATGGCGTCGAACCTGACCGCTCAGGTGCGCAATATCGCCGAAGTGACCACCGCGGTTGCCACCGGCGATCTCTCCCGCAAGATTACCGTCAACGTCCAGGGGGAAATCCTGGAGCTGAAGAACACCATCAACACCATGGTTGATCAGCTCAGCTCCTTCGCGTCCGAAGTGACTCGTGTTGCTCGCGAAGTCGGAACCGAAGGCAAGCTCGGAGGCCAGGCCGAAGTTCGAGGGGTCGCCGGCACGTGGAAAGATCTCACCGACTCAGTCAACCTGATGGCTGGCAATCTCACCGCCCAGGTCCGCAACATCGCAGAAGTAACCACCGCCGTGGCTCGCGGCGATTTGTCCCGCAAAATCACGGTCAATGTGCAAGGCGAGATTCTCGAACTGAAAGACACCATCAACACAATGGTTGACCAGCTCAGCTCCTTTGCTTCCGAAGTCACTCGCGTCGCGCGCGAAGTCGGCACCGAAGGGAAGCTTGGCGGCCAGGCCGTAGTAAAGGGCGTCGGCGGCGTTTGGAAAGATCTCACGGATTCGGTCAACTCCATGGGCGGCAATCTCACAGCCCAAGTCCGCAACATCGCCGAAGTCACCACGGCCGTCGCGCTCGGCGATTTGTCGCGCAAAATCACCGTCGACGTACGCGGCGAAATTCTGGAGCTGAAGAACACCATCAACACCATGGTCGATCAGCTCAGCTCCTTCGCGTCCGAAGTGACGCGCGTTGCACGCGAGGTCGGAACGGAAGGAAAGCTTGGCGGTCAGGCCGTAGTGAAGGGCGTCGGCGGCGTCTGGAAAGATCTAACCGACTCCGTAAACTCCATGGCCGGCAACCTGACGGCCCAGGTTCGCAACATCGCCGAAGTGACCACTGCCGTAGCCAACGGCGACCTCTCGCGCAAAATCACAGTCGACGTACGCGGTGAAATCCTGGAGCTGAAAAACACCATCAACACCATGGTCGATCAGCTCAACGCCTTCGCATCGGAAGTAACGCGCGTAGCCCGAGAAGTCGGAACGGAAGGCGAACTCGGCGGACAGGCGCAAGTGAAAGGCGTCGGCGGCGTCTGGAAAGATCTGACTGACTCCGTGAATTCGATGGCCGGCAATCTGACCGCTCAGGTTCGCAACATCGCCGAAGTGACTACGGCTGTGGCCAACGGCGATCTCTCGCGAAAGATCACCGTTGATGTTCGAGGCGAAATTCTGGAGTTGAAGAACACCATCAACACCATGGTCGATCAGCTCAGCTCTTTCGCATCCGAAGTGACGCGCATGGCGCGCGAAGTTGGAACGGAAGGCAAGCTCGGTGGACAAGCCGTTGTAAAAGGCGTCGGAGGCGTGTGGAAGGACTTGACGGATTCCGTCAATTCCATGGCGTCCAACCTGACGAACCAGGTTCGCAACATCGCCGAAGTCACGACGGCCGTCGCAAAGGGCGATCTCTCACGCACCATCACGGTCGAAGTCCGCGGCGAGATTCTCGAGCTGAAGAACACCATCAACACGATGGTCGACCAGCTCAGCTCGTTCGCTTCCGAAGTGACGCGCGTAGCACGCGAGGTCGGAACGGAAGGGAAGCTCGGCGGACAGGCCGACGTCAAGGGCGTCGCCGGCACCTGGCGCGATCTCACCGAATCCGTTAACTCGATGGCGGGCAATTTAACCGCCCAGGTCCGCAACATCGCCGAAGTTACGACCGCCGTAGCGCGTGGCGATCTCTCCCGCAAAATCACAGTCGACGTCCGTGGTGAAATTCTCGAATTGAAGATCACCATCAACACGATGGTCGATCAACTCAACGCCTTCGCCTCGGAGGTGACTCGCGTCGCTCGCGAAGTAGGAACCGAGGGACGTCTTGGCGGTCAGGCCGATGTCCGAGGCGTCGCGGGAACTTGGCGCGATCTCACCGAGTCTGTGAACTGGATGGCGTCCAACCTGACGAACCAGGTTCGCAACATCGCCGAAGTGACCACGGCTGTGGCGAAAGGTGATCTCTCCCGCAAAATCACGGTCGACGCACGCGGCGAGATTCTGGAGCTGAAGAACACCATCAACACGATGGTCGACCAGCTCAGTTCTTTCGCATCCGAAGTTACGCGAGTAGCGCGTGAAGTGGGAACCGAGGGCAAGCTAGGCGGTCAAGCCGACGTCCGAGGTGTGGCGGGCACATGGAAAGATCTGACGGACTCCGTCAACTCCATGGCGTCGAACCTGACGAATCAGGTTCGCAACATCGCCGGTGTCACAACCGCCGTAGCCAAGGGCGATCTAACCACCAAGATCACCGTCGATGCCCGCGGCGAAATTCTGGAAATGAAAAACACCATCAACACGATGGTGGATCAGCTCAACGCCTTCGCCTCCGAAGTGACGCGAGTCGCCCGTGAAGTGGGAACGGAAGGCAAGCTCGGCGGTCAAGCCGATGTGCGAGGAGTCGCTGGAACCTGGAAAGATCTGACTGAGTCGGTCAACTCCATGGCCTCGAACCTGACCGCGCAGGTTCGCAACATTGCCGACGTCACCACCGCCGTAGCCAAAGGCGATCTCTCCCGCAAAATCACTGTCGACGCGCGAGGCGAGATTCTGGCGCTCAAAGACACCATCAACACGATGGTCGACCAGCTCAGCTCCTTCGCCTCCGAAGTGACGCGAGTTGCGCGCGAAGTGGGAACGGAAGGGAAGCTCGGCGGTCAGGCCGACGTCTATGGCGTCGCGGGCACGTGGAAAGATTTAACGGAATCCGTCAACTCCATGGCGTCCAATCTGACGAACCAGGTGCGAAACATCGCACAGGTCACGACAGCGGTCGCCATGGGCGACCTCTCCCGCAAAATCACAGTCGATGTGCGCGGCGAAATTCTGGAGCTGAAGAACACCATCAACACCATGGTCGACCAGCTCAACTCGTTCGCCTCCGAAGTGACGCGTGTCGCGCGCGAGGTCGGAACGGAGGGCAAGTTAGGCGGCCAAGCCGAAGTCCGAGGAGTGGCCGGAACCTGGAAGGATCTGACCGACAGCGTCAACTTCATGGCGACCAATCTCACCACCCAGGTGAGAGGCATCGCCAAGGTCGTCACAGCGGTAGCGAATGGCGATCTCGAGCGCAAGCTCGTTTTGGAAACGAAAGGCGAAATTGCCGAACTGGCCGACACCATCAACGCGATGATCGACACGTTGGCGACCTTCGCCGATCAGGTCACCACTGTAGCCCGCGAAGTCGGCATCGAAGGCAAGCTTGGTGGACAGGCGCGTGTACCGGGCGCCGCCGGCATCTGGCGCGATCTCACCGATAACGTCAACCAACTCGCCGCCAATCTAACCACGCAAGTCCGAGCCATCGCCGAAGTAGCAACCGCTGTCACGAAAGGCGACCTCACCAGATCCATCACGGTGGAAGCGCAAGGCGAGGTAGCCGCGCTCAAAGACAACATCAATGAGATGATCGTCAACCTTGCCGAAACCACGCGCAAGAACACCGATCAGGATTGGCTCAAAACCAACATCGCGAAATTCACGCGTATGGTCCAGGGCCAGCGCGATCTCCTCACCGTCGCCCAGTTGCTCCTCTCCGAATTAACGCCGCTGGTCAGCGCCCAGCGCGGCACGTTCTACATTGCCGACACCGTCGAAAACGAGCTGGTATTAAAATTCATGGCCGGCTACGCCTACGATGACCGGGACCAGCTTCCCACCCAGTTCAAAGTCGGCCAAGGCTTGGTCGGCCAGTGCGCGCGAGAAAAACAACGCATCCTGGTCCGCGATGTCCCGAGCAGTTACATTCGCATCAGCTCCAGCCTCGGCTCCGCCGCGCCTCTAACGATTGTCGTCTTGCCCGTATTATTCGAAGGCGAAGTAAAAGCCGTCGTCGAGCTCGCGTCCTTCCAGGTCCTCTCCGACGTGAACCTCATCTTCCTCGACCAGCTCACGGAAAGCATGGGCATCGTGCTGAATACCATCGCCGCAACCATGCGAACCGAACAGCTTCTGCAACAAAGTCAGGATCTCGCCGGCGAGCTGCAAAAAACGAACGCCGAGCTGCAGGAAAAAGCCCAGCTCCTCGCGGAACAGAACACCGAAGTCGAAGCCAAGAACCGCGAAATCGAGCAGGCCAAGCAAGCTCTCGAGGAAAAAGCCGAGCAGCTTGCCCTCACCTCCAAGTACAAGAGCGAATTTCTCGCCAACATGTCGCACGAGCTGCGCACGCCGCTCAATAACCTCCTCATCCTCGCCCGCGTGCTCGCCGACAACACCGAAGGCAACCTCAACGCCAAGCAGGTGAAATTCGCCGAGACCATTCACTCCTCCGGAACCGACCTGCTCGCGTTAATCAACGACATTCTCGATCTTTCGAAGATCGAATCCGGCAAGATGGACGTGGAAGTCGGCAACGTGCGCTTCGCCGAGCTCGAAGATTACTGCGCCCGAACATTCCGCCACGTCGCCGATGGCAAAGGTCTCGAATTCGCAATCGATGTCGATCCGCAGCTCTCCTCCGAAGTCATCCGCACCGATGCCAAGCGTCTCCAGCAAGTTTTAAAGAACCTGCTCTCGAACGCGCTGAAGTTCACCGAACACGGTTCCGTCCGCCTGCGCATCGAGCGTGTTGCGAAAGGCTGGAGCGCCGCGCATCCCGTGCTCAACCGTTCCAAGAGCATTGTTGCATTTTCAGTCACGGACACCGGTATCGGCATCGCGCAAGAAAAGCAGCGCATCATATTTGAAGCCTTCCAGCAAGCTGACGGAACTACGAGTCGTAAGTACGGCGGCACTGGACTTGGCCTCTCCATCAGCCGCGAACTAGCTCGACTCCTCGGCGGCGAAATTCGACTCCAGAGCGGACTCGGCCGCGGCAGCACATTCACTCTCTATCTTCCGCAAGCCTACATTTCTTCCGCGCCGAAGCAGGAATCGGTCGACACGGCAGCTATCCGCAAGGCCGCCGAGACTCACACTAGTTCCGAAGTCGATCTCATCCTGCCGCCCTCCGCGACATCGGTGCCTGTCGAAGACCTGGTCATCGATGATGATCGCAACATGATCTCTCATGGCGATCGTGTCTTGCTGATCGTCGAAGACGACGTTACGTTCGCGCGCATCATGGTGGATCTCTCGCACGATCGCGGTCTGAAAGCTCTGGTCGCGCTCCGTGGCAGCACCGCCATGGCGCTCGCGCGCGAGTATCGTCCCAGCGCCATCACCCTCGACGTCCGCCTTCCCGACATGAGCGGTTGGACGCTGCTCGACCGCCTGAAGCACGACCCGCTCGTAGCCCACATCCCCGTCCACGTTGTTTCCGGCCACGAGAATAACCGCCGTGGCTTCGCGCTGGGCGCCATGAGCTGTCTGCAGAAAGCGCTGACGAAGGAATCGCTCGAAGAGGCGTTCGGAATTATTCAGCACTCCATGGAGCCGCGCAAGAAGCGGCTTTTACTGATCGCCGAAAGTGACGTTCGCACTTCTGACATCCACAATCTGCTGGCGGGCGAAGACCTCGAAATTATCGACGCTCCTAACACCGCCGTCGGTCTGGAAATTGTCGGGCGCAGTTATCTCGATGGCATCGTGCTCGATTGGGTTCTTCCCGATGCCACCGGCCTCGATTTCATCGAAGCCGTGCAGGCGAACCTTGCACCGCATGTGCCTCCGATTGTGGTCTCGGGCAGCCGCAAGCTCTCGGAAGACCAAATCGGCGAGATCCATCGCTGTGCGCGTGCCAGCGCCGTGCGATACGCGCCCAATATTGAACGCCTGCTCGATGAAACAGTGCTCCTTCTGCATCGCAACGAATACGCGCTATCCGAAGAGCAGCGTCGAGTCCTATCTGAGATTCGCGAGACCGATCCGATGCTGGCGGGCCGCAAAGTCCTGGTCATTGATGACGATCTTCGCAACATCTTCGCGCTCACCAGCGTCTTGGAGCAGCACGATCTCAGGGTGCTGCACGCGGAAAACGGCCGCGCCGGAATCGAGCTCCTCAAATCGAACAAGGACATCGACATCGTCCTCATGGACATCATGATGCCCGAGATGGATGGATATGAAACCACGCGCGCCATCCGCCTCAGTCCCGAATTCGAAACCCTCCCCATCATTGCTCTGACGGCCAAAGCCATGAAGGGCGACCGCGAAAAGTGCCTCCGCGCCGGCGCATCCGACTACGTAACAAAACCCGTCGATCTCGCCCATCTTTTCTCCGTCATGCGTGTCTGGATGGCCCGCGACGCCGATAATCGCTTCGAGCACGGCACCCTTCCGGTTCCGAATTGGCTGGCCGATCATGACCTGGTCGTCGATGATGACCGCAATCTGATCGCGACCGGAGATCGGATTCTTCTGGTCGTCGAAGACGACGTCACCTTCGCGCGAATCATGGTAGAAGCCGCCCACCGACATGGGCTCAAGGCCCTAATTGCCCTCCGCGGCACCACAGCAATGAGCCTCGCCCGCGAGTTCAAACCAGGAGCCATCACGCTCGACGTTCGTCTCCCGGATATGAGCGGTTGGACCGTCCTCGATTACCTCAAACACGATCCCGCGACGCGCCACATCCCTGTTCATGTGATCTCCGGACACGAACACAATCGCCGGGGATTCGTGCTCGGCGCCATGAGTTGCATTCAAAAAGGCGCCACTGGGCCGCTGGAAGAATTCTTTGGCGTCATCGAACACTCCATGGAAGCCCGAACGAAAAAAATGCTGCTCGTCACCGGCACGGAGCCCCTGCGACAGGAGATCCAGGCATACATCGGGGCGCCCGATATAGAGTTTATCGATGCGCTCTCCGACAAGGAAGCCATGCAGGTGGTCACCAGCGAGTATCTCGATGGCATTGTCCTCGATTGGGTCATGTCCAACACGGTGGGTGCCGAGTTTATCGAAGAGATGCAGGACCGCCTCTCGCCGTTCGTGCCGCCCGTCATCGTTTTCGGAAGCCGCAAGATGAGCCAGGAGCAAGCCGCCGATTTGCGCCGTCTCTCGCGTATGAGCTCCGTTCGTTATGCGCCTTCACTCGAGAGGCTTCTGGACGAGAGCATGTTGCTGCTACATCGTTCGGATGTAAGTCTCAACGACCAACAAAGGCGCGTGTTGGCCGACATTCGTCAAATCGACCCGATGCTAGCCGGCCGCAAAGTGCTCGTCATCGATGACGATCTGCGCAATATTTTTGCGTTGACCAGTGTGCTCGAACAGCGCGATCTGGAAGTGGTGCACGCGGAGAACGGCCGCAGCGGTATCGAGGTCCTGCAAAAGAATCGCGATGTCGATATTGTGCTGATGGATATCATGATGCCGGAGATGGACGGCTACGAAACCACGCGGGCGATCCGTAAGATACCGGAATTTGAGGCCTTGCCGATCATCGCCCTAACGGCGAAAGCGATGAAAGGCGATCGCGAGAAATGCCTCCAGGCCGGCGCATCGGATTATGTCACCAAGCCGGTGGACTTGGATCATCTCTTTTCGGTAATGCGCGTCTGGCTGGCGCGATTGATGGAGCGCACGGAAGCTTCCACCGGCGCGGGAGGAGATTGAGGTGCGTTCCATGGCCTCGGATACCGGCGCCGCTCCCGCCAAAGAACCGATGGCGCAATCGACAGGCGCCGACAAAGTCAAGCTGCTGCTTGTCGACGATGACCGCGATAATCTGCTGGCTCTGCAGGCGGTCCTGGATCCATTGCGCGAAGACCTTCTGCTGGCGCAATCCGGAACCGATGCGCTTCGTCTCTGCCTCGAACACGATTTTGCGGCCATCCTGCTTGATGTGCGCATGCCCGAGATGGATGGCTTCGAAACGGCTGAGTTGATTCGCGCGCGCAAGCGTTCGCGCCAGACTCCCATACTCTTTTTAACAGCTTACCGAAGCGACGAACAGCTCTTTCGCGGCTACGATCTTGGCGCAGTCGATTTTCTTTTCAAGCCCATTGTTCCCGAAGTTCTCCAGAGTAAGGTCGCCGTTTTCGTCGATCTTCGGCGCAGCGAGCAGATGCTGCGGCGTCAAACCGAAGCTCTGGCCCGGACCGAACAAAAGTTCCGCGCTGTCCTCGAGGCCGCGCCGGATGCGATGGTGATCACGGGCGAAGACGGTTCCATTCAGCTTGCGAACTCCCGCACCGATACGTTATTCGGTCACTCCCGCGAGCAGCTTCTTGACCTTAACATCCGCGGTCTCATTCCCGATTGGGAATCGCCCGGTCGTCCCGCCGCCGATGAGGATCGAGTGATCACGCCGCCTGTCGAAACCCGCTTGACGGGGCTGCATCGCGATGGATCCACTTTCCCGGTTGAAATAACCAGGAGTCCTTTCGAAACTGACGAAGGTTTGTTGATCACAACGGCGATTCGGGACGCTACCGACCAGGTGAAGGCGGAAGAACGAATCCGTCGTATTAACGCCGAACTCGAAAGGCGTGTAGCGGAGCGAACCGCGGAATTGACGCGATCTAATGACGCCCTGCGACAATTTGCCTGGGCCGCGAGTCACGATCTCCAGGAGCCCATCCGCATGGTCCTTTCGTATTCCCAGTGGGTCGCAAAATCGGCTGAGCCCAAACTCGATTCGACGGAAGCGGAGATGCTCAACTTCGTTCGCGAAAATGCTTCGCGGATGGCGACTTTGCTCGCAGCTCTCCGCCAGTACATCTACATCAGCGAATCCGGCGACCAGACGCTCAACCCTGTCGACTGCAACGTGGCCGTTCGAACCGCACTTCTGCATTTGGAAGGCGCCATCGCGGAGTCGGGAGCGGTTATCGAAATTAATCTCCTGCCAACCATTCCTTCTATCGAAGTGTTACTGGTTCAGATATTCCAGAACCTGATTGGCAACGCGATTAAGTATCGCTCGCCGGAGACCCCGCGCCTTTGTGTCTCCGCGGAGCAACTCACGGGCTCCTGGTTATTCTCGGTGGAGGACAACGGCATCGGCATCGAAACGCAGTACGTCGAATACATCTTCGGCGTCTTCAAACGATTGCACGGGACGAAATATTCGGGGACGGGAATAGGACTTGCAATCTGCAAAGCTGCCGTGGACCGGCTCGGTGGCCGCATCTGGGTGGAATCGAAGCCCGCGGGAGGATCGATATTCCGCTTTTCGCTGCCGGTGCACTAAATAAGCCTGACGAAGGGTGGGCGTTCGTTGAAGGCCCGATCGATAGACCGGGCCTTCATCCTTACTAGTCAACGGTTAATTGCACATAACCGAGACTGTTGGAGCGCTGATTTGCCCGGTCACCTCCGACCAGGGTGGATTCACACCTGGACGAGACTCAACGACTGTCAATCCCGAGATGGCCGTAATGCTGCATTTTGGATAACCATAGACCGAATGATTGATCGTTTCGTCCTCCTGGAGAGTTATGCCGCTAGCATAAATCTCGCCGTCGACTTCGACATAAGGTTGATTCGAAATAAACGTTACGCTTGTGGTGCCGAAGACTGTCGATGACACTGTAGTGCTAGTCTTGGTCTTCCCCGAGACTCCCGTATATGTCACCGTCGTCGTGTCGCTGGCGTCGGTTCCCAGCAGGGTCGCGGTGACGTAGATATTCGGGGATTCTCCCGGCCTCATCGTTGCGCCGGGTATCGCATTGGTCGTCGAACAGTAAACAACATTCAGCTTATAGTGACAATCCCAGAAGCCGCTTCCGTTGGTGACATTCGTAACGATCATGTCGCTCGCCAGGGTGTCGACTACTTTCACCGTCCCGGATGTAGGAGCTCCACCTATATTGTCGACATCGAGCTTGTAGGTTATGCTTTGATCTGTCGTAATCGGCAGCGGCGTACCGTTGTAAACCGGATTTGTCTGCGTCTTGGTGATCGTCAGATAGGGTTCCGGAGTGATCGGTTGATCCGTATCGCAGATATTAGCGCTCGCGGCAGCGCCACCACCCGAGATCATGGCACAATTCGTGACAGTCGCGGGAGCTGTATTCGATACGTTAACCGACAAAACGAACGGACCGACCGTCTGGCCGTTGGGAGGATTGCTCATTTGCCCTCCTATCACGGTGCCCGGGTTTGAAGTGCAGGTCGCCGTGTTTCCCGAGGTAGTGCAAGTCCAGCCCGATGGATAGCTCACCCACATGGGATTCGACTCGCCAGTCGGGAGGGTATCCGAGATCGTGATTGTAGAACCGTCTGTGTCGTAATTGCCGTTATTGTTTACAAAGATGTTGTAGCTGTCGCCCGTATCTCCTTGAGCAAACGTGCTATTGTTTGTCTTCGTCGACAGAGGACCATAACTGGCGCCATATGCACTCAATAGTGTGAAGGCGCCCAGAATCGTCAATCGATAAACTCGCATGCGTACTCCTTCCTAATAACTCAAACGTGGTACCCAACGGTCTTCAGCCGTGTTTGCCCTGCGGACACAACTCACCCACTACCCGCGGCGGCGCACGAAGCCACGAGATCGTTTAGACTCACCCCTCTGGTGGGTCTGGTACACACGAATGCTACAGTACCTTCGTACTAAAGACAAGACACATTTTAAGAAAAATGGAGTCTGGTAACGATCGACGTGCTTTCCATATGATAGGAAACAAGTTACTTAAGTTATAACGTGACGTAACCAATGACTCAAATGGACCAAATGGTACTTATGGTACTTACATGAATTGCAAGTGCCATTTATGTTACTTGCTTGCTGTAACGATCAGCCGACCCTTAAGCCGAAATCTGGTCGCCACCGCCCGGCGGTCGACGCCCGCCGCCATGGCACGGGACGATATAATGCTGGGATCGAATAAACCATGCAACTCCTCCGTTCCCTACTCCTTTCCGCCTTTGGTTTTGCGCTCCTAGCCGAGCCATCTTACGATCCATCTCTGTTTAAAGCGCTCGAATGGCGCAGCATCGGACCGAATCGCGGCGGCCGTTCCATCACCTCCGCCGGCAGTTCGAGCCGGCCGTTCGAGTATTATTTCGGCGCAACCGGTGGCGGCCTTTGGAAGACCACCGACGGCGGCACCACCTGGAAGCCCGTCACTGACGGACAGATCCAAAGCTCGTCCGTCGGCGCCGTCGCGGTATCGGAGTCGAATCCCGATGTGGTGTATCTCGGAATGGGCGAAACCGAATTTCGAGGCAACGTCATGCAAGGCGACGGCGTGTATAAAACCGTCGATGCCGGCAAGACCTGGAAAAACATCGGTCTGAAAGACACGCAGGCCATCGCACGCATACGCGTCGATCCCAAAAACGCGGACATTGTCTACGTCGCTGCTCTGGGTCACCCTTACGGGCCCAACGAAGAACGTGGAATCTTCCGATCGCAGGACGGCGGCAAAACCTGGAAGAAGATTCTCTATCGCGGCAACCGCTCCGGCGCCGTCGATCTCTGCCTCGATCCCAACGACCCGAAGGTGCTGTTCGCGGCCATTTGGGACGCATACCGGACTCCCTGGAGCCTGTCGAGCGGTGGCCCGGAGAGCGGCTTTTTCAAGTCGACGGACGGCGGCGATCATTGGACTGAAATCACCCGCAATCCCGGCTTGCCGAAGGGCGTCATCGGTAAAATCGGCGTGAGTGTCTCCGGCGGGGATTCCAAACGCGTCTACGCCATCGTCGAAGCGGAAGACGGCGGCGTGTTCAGTTCCGACGATGCGGGTGCGACATGGAAGCGCGTCAGCGAGGAACGCAAGCTGCGCCAGCGAGCGTTCTACTACAGCCGCATTTACGCCGACCCGGAGACCAAAGATACGTTGTATGTTCTCAACACGGCGTTCTTCAAATCGGTCGATGGTGGAAAAACATTCAAGCCCATCCGTGTTCCGCACGGCGACAATCACGATTTATGGATCGCCCCGAACGATCCCAAGCGCATGGTGGAAAGTAACGACGGCGGCGCGAACGTGACCATCAATGGCGGTGAAACGTGGACCGGCCAGGCCTATCCCACCGCGCAGCTTTATCACGTCGCGACCACGAGCGACATCCCATACCATGTATGCGGCGCGCAGCAGGACAACACCACCATCTGCGTTACGAGTGAACCGCCCGCGCGCGGGCTTCGCGTCAGCACCGTCATGTATTCTCCGGGAGGCGGCGAGAGTGGCTACATCGCTCCCGATCCGTCGAATCCCAACATCTTTTATGCCGGCAGTCAAGGCGCGTTGCTCACGCGTTTCGATCGCCGCAACGGCCACACCAAAGACGTACAGGTATACCCACGATTCTTCTCCGGCGAATCCGCCTCCACGCTTCCGGAACGCTGGCAGTGGACGTTCCCCATCGTGTTCTCGCCGCTCGACTCCAGCATCATCTACACCTCGTCGCAGCATCTCTGGCGCACCACCGATGAAGGCCACAGTTGGGAAGCGATCAGCCCTGATCTGACCCGCGCGGATCCCAAGACGCTCGGAGATTCCGGCGGCCCGATCACGAAAGATCAAAATGGACCCGAGATCTACGGCACCATTTTCACCATCGCGCCATCGCGCAAAGAGAAGGACACCATCTGGACGGGCTCGGATGATGGCGTGGCGTACATCACGCGCGATGCCGGCAAACATTGGACCAATGTCACGCCTCGAGACCTTCCCGAATTCAGCCGCATCAGTTTGATTGAAGCCTCGCCCAACAATGCCGGTGCCGCGTATCTCGCCGCGAAACGCTATCAGCTCGATGATCGCCGTCCTTATCTATACAAAACCGCCGATTACGGCAAGACCTGGACGAAGATCGTCAACGGCATCCGCGAAGACGATTTTGTCCACGCGGTCCGCGAAGATCCCAAGCGTACCGGCCTCCTTTTCGCCGGAACAGAACACGGCATCTACGTTTCTTTCGACGATGGCGCCCAATGGCAATCGCTATCGTTGAACCTGCCGGATACGCAGGTCCCGGACCTGCTGGTGCAGGGTGATGATCTGGTCATCGCCACGCACGGGCGGTCGTTTTACGTTCTTCCGGACATCGAACCCCTGCGCCAGATGTCGCCCGAATTGAACACCGCGACTGCGCATCTGTTTATCCCGCCCACCGCGATCCGCAATGTCCAGCAAGCCGAGATCGATTACTACCTGAAACAACCCGCCGATAAAGTCACTATTGATATTTTGGATTCCAAAGGCCAGGTAGTTCGCACTTTTGCCGGAACGCCCGAGGACGACAAAAAGAAGAAGGGCGCTGCCGGCGAAGAAGATCCCGACGAAGAATACGGACCGCCCAAGCCGAAGCCAGTGCCCCGCAAAGCCGGGCTGAATCGCTTCGTATGGGACCTGCGTTATCCCGGCGCGACAGGCTTTAAAGGCCTGATCTTCTGGGCGCTCGCGTCGACAGCGGCCCCTTCGCCGTTCCCGGAACCTATCAGATTCGTCTTAGCGCAAACGGCCAGACGATGAAGCAGGCTCTTGTCGTGACTAAGGATCCCCGCATAGACAGCGTGACCGTTGCCGATCTCACCGAGCAGTTCAATCTCGCCATGCAGGTTCGTGACAAGGTGAGCGCCGCGGATGAAATGGTGATTCTGATTCGAGAGTTGAAGAAGCAGATGCAGGATCGCATCAAGTCCGATCCGTCTCTCAAGCCCACGCTGGAAGCCTTCGAGGAGAAGCTCAGCGCCGTTGAGGAAGACGTCTACCAGGTGCGTAATCGCAGCGATCAGGACCCTCTAAACTTCCCGATCAAGCTCAACAACCGTCTCGCTGCCCTGGGCCGCAGCATTGAAACCGGCGACGGAAAGCCGACTGCGGGAGCGTACAAAGTTTTCGGCGAGCTATCGAAAGAACTCGACACGCAACAAGCCCGGCTCGATGGAATCCTGAAGTCCGGATTGCCGCCGGTAAATCGCGCGCTGGCCGATCGCAAGCTGAAGGAACTAACGCCGACCAAAGTCGAAACGCAGGAAGGGACGGCGCCGGCCGCGGAAACCGATGGCGACCGCTAACCCCTTCCGACTCGCGACCCTGGTAATTCCTATCCGCCCGGCGTAGAATTGAAGCCGAAGGGGAGGCAAACACATGTCACCCTACTTTGTCATGTTGGCCTACGCCGGTGCGGTGGCTCTGGCCATCGTGCTGCTCTACCATTTTCAATCGCGTGCCTGGTACTGGCATGCAGCAAGCCTGGTTCTAGCCTTTGCAATTGGCTATGTACCGCCTCCGGAGAGTTTCACCGGACCTGTGCCGGATGCAATCACCGGATTTCTAATCATTTTCTTTTTGTTTTGGGGGCTCGGCGGATTACTACTCGATATGAGCCTCCGCGGGCACAAGCACGCGTAAGTACGCGCGCTACGATGATTAGTTGAATCCGGACGAAGTTACTGAGCAGGGCGAGCGTGTCATACAAGATACGCCCAATTGGGGCTTTTATGCCCATTTGTCCATCTATGCTTTCGCCGGCCAATTCGCTGCCGGCAAAACCGTTTTGGACGCTGGCTGTGGCACCGGATACGGGGCGGATTATCTGCTTCGAAAAGGCGCACGATCTGTTTACGCTATCGATAATAGCGAAGCCGCTTTGCAGTTCTGCCGGACGAAATACAAGGATCGGCGATTGCAATATATTGCAGCCGATCTAACTGCTTTCCATTCTCAAGAGCTTCCTTCCATCGACCTGCTCTTTTGTTCGAACGTGCTTGAGCATGTCTGGCGCGTCGACACGGCTCTGGCCGCACTTACGCGCTGTCTCACTCGCGATAGTGTTGCGGTGATCGCGGTGCCGCCGGTCGTCGATGCCGGGATGCTCGAAGGGAACCTTGCGAATCCGTATCACCTGAACAATCTCCCGCCGCAAACGTGGATGAAGAAGCTGGGGCGCTTTTTCGAGCAGGTGCAAGGTTATCGACATTGGTTGAGACCGCGGTGGCTCGACGAAAACAACTGGCCGATTTCGATGGACGCGGCTCCGGAGAAAACCGCTATCCGCGAGACGGACTTCACATTCACCGCGTCTACCATGGAGGAAATGGCATCGCAGACGCACACAATCACGAGCGTTATTCTGTGCCGCCGCCCGCGGCCCCAACCTCTTCCGTCATGCAACGACAACTTACTGCCGGATCACTGGAACATCGATTCGATTGAAAAGCGGGTGCAAAGCCAATATCAGGCAACAGCGCCTTCTTTTGCGAAGCAGTGGGAGGGAAGGACCGTCGCGGCTATCGATTGCACCGGCGCGTGCCGCGATCTGTATCTGATTCGCCATGGGAAGAAATGTCCGATCCCAACCAAATTGTGGGATTCAGCGCGTGGATTCGGGTGTCCCGGGGGCGTTAAGACCGTGAATCGAATTGCGCTCGAAACACTGCCGACTACGGATTGGATTGGCTAAATTGAATTGGAGGACGGTCGCCGAAATCGGGCTATTGGCCGTACTGACGGCCTTCATCATGTCGCATCGGTTCGCCAATCGTTTCATCTTTTATCCCTCACGATATCCCGAAGGCGACTGGAATGCTGCGAGTCGCGAGGGAGCGGAAGATCGCTGGATCACAGCGAAAGATGGAACAAAGCTCAACGCCTGGTGGTACCCGCTAGCCGCAACTCGCCGCGCGACGCTGTTCCTTCACGGCAACTCCGGCAACGTGACCAATCGCGTGGACCACGCGCGCCGGATCCGCGAGGCCGGCTCGGCAGTCCTGATCCTCGACTATCGGGGGTACGGCAAAAGCGAAGGACGCCCCGACGAGCGCGGCGTGTACCAGGATGCCGACGCAGCATACGTCCAAGTCTTAAAAGAAGGTTTCGAACCACACGACATCGTGATCCACGGCGAATCGTTGGGAACGGCGATCGCTGTCGATCTGGCTTCACACCATCCCTGCGCCGGATTGATTCTCGAATCGCCCCTAAGCTCCGTGCAGGAGATCGCGGCAACGGTCGTGCCGTGGATCGGACCCCTGTTCGTGCGCGGCTTCAATTCACGCAGCAAAATCGGAAGCGTTCACGTGCCGCTCATGGTAATTCACGGGAACCGCGACGCGATCGTCCCGATATCTCACAGCCGAAGACTCTTCGCGGCAGCAAACGAGCCGAAGGAGTTCTGGGAAATCCCAGGTGGAACGCACAACGAACTCCTCGACGTCGCCGGCACGGAGTACGTGACGAAATTGCTCGCGTTTTATGGCAACCTCACGCGCCCGTAATACGAGACGTCACTTCCAGCCCTAGCTGCGCAGCAAGAGGAGCCAATGCCGCGCCGTGAGCCGGCAGACAAGCCATCAAGCGATTCGTTCGAGCCGCAATCCACGGGTCGGTCGACGACGTCGCCCTAAGTCCCGACTCGAGTCCATGGAGTTGCCGCCATGTCGCCGCCCAGCGATCGTCGTAAGTCTGCAAATTGGAAATAGAGCCGGAGCCGTTGATAATGTCTGCGAACGAATCGGCGAGCTGGTTTGCTTCCAGCAATCCCAGATTCATGCTCTGAACGCCGGTCGGTAAAGTGAGATGGGCGGCATCCCCGGCCAGCCATGCCCGCCCCTTCCCGAAGGCGCTCGCCTGCCGCCGCTCGAATCGAACAATAGTGCGCCAGCTCATTTGGCCGATGCTGCCCTGGAACCACGGCGCGCGTTCGGCGATGAGCATCTTCAGCGCCCCTTCATCGAGTTCGACTTGATCGATGGATTCGTTCGATGCGGGCGCGCGATCCTTCAAGCGCTTGGTCGGGAAATGACCGAAGCCCGCAGCCAGCAGGCGATCCTTAAATTGTTCCGACTCGGTATCGGAATAATCGGGTAATCGAAATCCCCAGCGGCAATATCCATCGGGAAGCGGCCACAGAACATCGGTGGTTTCCTCTCCGAGTACGAGTCGAAGTTCATTCCCGAGATCCGCATCGGTCTTGAATTCGAAAACAGCGTAGTATTGCGCGGGAGCGATTTCAGGAAAATCGAGACCGATCGCGCGCCGCACTTGCGAATTGTGCCCGTCCGCGCCCAACACAAACTGCACCTCGAGATGACTGGTCTTGGCGATCGTCCACTCGGTGTGCGCCACGATATACCCGCGCGAATCTTTTTCGAATTTATTGACGGTCGCGGTAGCATGATCCACTTCGCTGCTCACCGCGTAAACTTCATGCCGCCATTGGATCTCAGTATCGTAATGGCCGAGTTCCGTCTCGAACAGATCTTCGATAACGCTCTGCCGAACCACGGCCAGCGATCCGCCGGAGTCGCCGTCATTCAGGGCGATCCGCGCTTTCGGACCGTCGGCATCGCACAGCGCGATACTACGCACCGGGCACGCGTTCTGCAGAACTTTATCGTGGAGTCCCAGGTCCTTCAGGAGTTCGAGCGAACTCGGATGGAGTGCCAACGCGTAGCTGTGCGAACAGGCCCAAAGTCCGGTATCTACGATTTGAACCTTAATACCGCGTTTGGAGAGCGCCAGCGCTGCAAACATACCCACTGGTCCCGCGCCCGCCACCAACACCTTCGGTTTCTCTTTGAACATCGGATCTCCTGCTTCCGTGCTTAAGCGCGTCCGAAAGTGCATGCGAAGGTCCAGTGAAAAGGACTTCAAACTAAAGGAGTTAGAAGAAAGGCGCGGAGGGCGTGGGGCATATCACGCTGCGTGAGTTCGAACTCGGGGCCGCCCTTCGACGTTGCCGCATGTCCGATGCGCCTGGACACCCGAGCGTAGAGAAATCGGCCCCGAATGAGTGGGACGCCAGAAGAGTAACCTGAGTTACCGTAACCTTGCGCGGGAGCTCCGGTAATACACCACATCTGCGCCAACACTAATACCAAGACGCAGTCTAAAGGCCTGAGATGAACTCCTTGTGGAACGACCTTCGATTCGCAATCAGAACGCTGCGGAAGACTCCCGTCTTTACCACCGTGGCCGTGGCCTCGCTCGCGTTGGGCATTGGAGCAAATACCGCCATCTTCACTCTGCTGGATCAGATACTCCTGCGCCTCTTGCCGGTAAAGGATCCGCAGCAGCTCGTGTTACTCACCATGCGTGGATTTCATTATGGAAGTAACACGGGAGGAAATGCCATATCTTATCCGATGTATCGCGATTTCAAAGCGAATAACTCGGTATTTAGCGATATGTTCTGCCGCTTCCCGGTTTGGGTCAGTGTGAGCTTCGCCGGCCACACGGAGCGCGTTGGGGGCGAACTCGTGTCCGGGACGTATTTCCCGGTGTTAGGCGTCGGAGCAGCCCTGGGACGAACCGTCACCCCGGATGACGATCGCATCCCCGGCGGTCATCCGGTCGCCATGCTCAGTTACTCTTATTGGCAGACGCGTTTTGCTTCGGACCCGTCCATAATCGGAAAGAATATAGATGTAAACGCGTATAATTACACCGTTATCGGCGTAGCTCAGCCGGGATTTGACGGCATCGAGTTAGGCCACACGACACAGGTGTTCGTGCCTCTGATGATGCAGCCGCAAATCATGCCGGATTGGAAGCCGCTGGAGAACCGGCGTCAGCGTTGGGTCAACGCATTTGGCCGCCTGAAGGCGGGGATAACCGCGTCTCGCGCCGAAGTGTCGCTCCAGCCGTTCTTCCACAGCATGTTGGAAATGGAAGTCAAGCAGGAAGCCTTTCGAAACGCCTCGGCCCAGGTTCGGGAGCGCTTCCTGAAGAACGTGATTCAGGCGCTTCCCGGTTCGCAGGGACGTTCGTATCTACGGAAGCAATTATCCACGCCATTGTGGGTTCTGATGGCCATCACCGGCGGAGTCCTTCTCATCGCGTGCGCCAATGTCGCGAGCCTGCTGGTGGCCAAAGCCGCGTCGAGACAAAAAGAGATCGCGATACGCCTCGCCATGGGAGCGGGACGCGCGCGAATTGTGAAGCAGTTACTTGCGGAGAGCCTGCTCTTATCGGCAGTCGGAGGATTATGCGGACTGGCGCTTGCCTTAGTTACGGATCGCCTTCTGATTTCCTGGCTTCCAGCCGAGATGACCACGCTAAAAATCTCTACGACACCGGATCTGCGCATCCTTCTATTTACGATCGGAGTGTCCGTTCTGACCGGGGTTATCTTCGGGCTCGCCCCGGCCTTGCAAAGCACCAGGACCGATGTCGCGCCGACGCTCAAGGACTCCGTGGGCGGAATTGTCGGAGGCGGCGGCGCCCATGTTCGATTCCGTAAGGTCCTGGTCGCCGCGCAAGTCACGTTATCGCTGCTGCTCTTAGTTGGCGCAGGATTGTTCATCCGCAGCCTACGCAATCTGCGCGAGCTCGGACCAGGTTTCTCGACACAAAACCTGGTCGCGTTTAACATCGATCCTTCTCTAAACGGCTACAGCTCGGACAGGTCGAAAGTTTTTTATCGACATTTGACCGATGAGATCGGCGCTCTTCCCGGAGTCACCTCCGCGGGCTTGGCCGAAATGCGAATCCTGGAAAACGACGAGTGGGACAGTTCGGTCACCATCGAAGGCTATACGCCGACTAAGCCGTCGGATTATCCCGATCCGTTCATGAACTCGATCAGTCCGGGATATCTGGGCACGCTCGGCGTCCCTATCTTAGCGGGCCGTGATTTCACGCTGCAGGACACTCAGAATCAGCAGCACGGCGACAAGCCGGACCGTACTGCGCCTCTCGTGGTCATCGTCAATGAGAAGTTTGCGAAAAGATATTTCGGGAGTGCCGCGAATGCTGTCGGCCGTCATGTTGGCTTCGGCATCGATCCGAACACCAAGATGGACATGGAGATAGTCGGCGTATACAAGGACATCAAATATGAAAGCCTTCGTAACGAAATTCCGATTCAGTTGAGTGAGCCGTATCTGGCAGACCAACACATCAGCGGCATGACCGTCTACGTTCGCACCACCATGAATGCGGATCAGTTCTTCGCCGCGGTCCGCCGCAAGGTGGCCGAGCTCGATTCGGGTCTATCGTTATATGGAATGCGCACCATCGACGAACAAGTCTCCAATTCGCTCCTGGTGGAGCGTCTGATCGCGAGCCTCTCTACTGTATTCGGTTTGCTCGCGACGCTGCTTGCAACCATCGGGCTCTACGGCGTAATGGCCTACACGGTCGCCCGGCGGACGCGCGAAATCGGAATCCGCATGGCCCTCGGTGCATTCCAAAAAGACGTGATCTGGATGGTCATGCGCGAAGTATTGGTCCTCGTCGCGATTGGAATCGTCGTCGGCCTCGCTGCCGCAATCGCATTGACACGCTTCGTTCAGACCCAGCTCTATGGCCTGACCGCGCACGATCCATACACCCTGGCCATTGCTACACTAGGCCTCGCTGTGGTGGCGTGCGCGGCAGGCTATATCCCGGCGTTACGAGCAAGTCGCGTAGATGCTATGAACGCGCTGCGATACGAGTAACGCGAAATTCAATACGCCGCGATGCCGTTGAAACCGCCTTGCGGAGTGATTCCACTCGCGGTCCCAATGCTCGTCAGCGTGCCGTCGCTTTGAACGCCGAAAATGCCGACCACGCCAGTTCCGGAATTCAAACTATAAAGGAACTTGCCGTCGGCGCTCAGCGCGAGATCGAGATTCGTGCTGCCTGTTGGATTTGTAGCTGCGATCGTCCCCGGAAGTGCTGTGAGCGTTCCGCCCGCGCCGAGCGCGAATCCGGAAATCGTTGAGGAGGCGGAGTTCGAAGCGTAGACGAAATGCCCGTCCGGGGTGATGACGTGCCAGCAAGCGCCGGCACCCAGCGTGGCGACACTGGACGTAATCGGAGTGATCTTGTCATCTCCCGCTATCGAATAAGAAGACAGCAGGGAACCGTTCTGCGCGCCCGCGGGTCCCGTGGAAACCACGATCGCGTAGTCACCCCCGGCAAAGAGCACCGCAAAGACGCCGGGCACGGCGCTCGCGTTGGCGACAATCGGAGATAACGTACCGTTCGGCTGCACGGAGAACGTGTCGATGTTATTCGTGAGGCGTTCTGTAACTGCAAGGAACTTACCGTCCGGGCTAAAAGCAACCGAAGCTGCGCCCGGAATATTGGAGGTCAGGAACGTCGTAGAGCTGGGAATGGGTCTCAGTTGGCCGTATGGACTTACCTGGAATCCCGTTACGTTGCTGCCGCCGCCCGAATTGACGACATAAACAAGGTCGCCATATTGAGCGACTGCCACCGGCGAACTTCCCCCGGACGGGGTCACATCGGTTAACACCAGACCGTATGGAAGAACCAAAAATACGGAGATGTCGCCACTTCCGGCGTTGACCGCGAAGAGCCGCGAATTGTCCGAACTGAGAGTCAGAGAGCCCTGCGATGACAGCGGATCGGTGACTCCGCCGCTTCCGCGTCCTCCTGTAGCATAAGCGCGGGCTCGTTGAAGCATCCCATTCGACAAGCGGTTGTACTGGATGACCTCATTGAGTTGCGGGCTGTTGTTCATGACGAATACGGCCCCGGCATTCGAATTCTGAGCGGATGCGGACGATGCAGACGCAATTCCAGCGCAGACGAGTAACACAGAAAGTTTCATTCGGTTTCCCTTGAAGCAGATTAACTACGTTCGGTATTTCGAAGAAGGGAACCCAAAAGTTATGCGCGACTTTTTATTTAATCAGTGTTGCTGCCGCTGCTACGCCGGTCTCAATTTGCGCGCGCCGGGGCTCGCTTCACGAGGCTTTTGCAGCATCGCGACGATGGGCAGGGCCATCGCGATCACTACCACTACACCAATAATGTGAATCGCTTCCGCGTAAGTACCCGTCTGCTGGCGAACCCGCGCGATCAGGATTGGCGACGGAATGGCGCCCGCCCCCCATGCGAGAAGAATCCAACCGTAGATTCCGCCCATGTAACGCGAGCCGAAAAAGTCCGCCGTAAAGGAAGGCATCACGCCGAAGCCGCCGCCGTAGCAGAATCCGATGGCCGCTACCAGGAGCCCAAACATCGTCTCATCGTGAGCGCTTGGCAGCAGGAAAAACGCGACCGCGTAGATTCCGTATAGAATCAGGTACACCGGTGCCCGGCCGATTAAATCGGAGACCCACGCCCAGAACACACGGCCCAGAGCATTAAATACGGATATGAGTCCCACGATGCTCGATGCCGTGACAGCCGTCACCCCGGCGATCTGTTGAGCCATCGGAGAGGCCTGGCTGATGATCATGATTCCCGCGGATACGCTGAGAAACAACATTAACCAGAGGAGCCAAAACTGCCACGTTCGGAGCGCTTCGCTAACCGTATAATCGCGCGTGGACGCGGCCCGCGAAACCGTGGTGTTCGGTTCCCATCCGGCCGGACGCCAGCCGACCGGGGGATTCGAATAGAATTGCGCGGTCGCAAGCACGACCACCAGGTAAACGATACCCAACGTAATGAATGTTGCGGGAAGCCCGCAGGCGAGAATCTCCCGCGCTGCAAACGGACCCATGATGAGCGCGCCGGCGCCGTAGCCCATCACGGCGATACCGGTCATCAAACCCCGCCGGTCGGGAAACCACTTCGCGATGGTCGCGACCGGGCAGATGTAACCCATACCCATCCCGATTCCACCGATCACACCGTAACCCGCGTACAAACCCCACAGCGATCCGGAGTGAACCGCCCAGCCGGAAACCATGTATCCGAGTCCGTAGAGAACGCCGGCAACTGTTGCCACCAGACGCGGGCCTACGCGATCCTGCCACAAGCCGCCCACAATGGTGCCTATGCCAAGCACAGCAACCGAAATTGTGAACGTCAGAGAAACTTCGGTGAGTGTCCAGTGCTCGGCGTTCATCAACGGATGGACGAACACGCTCCAGCCATAGACAGCACCGAGACAGACTTGCATGATGACGGCGGCGACGGCGATCATCCAACGGTTGGCGAGTTTAGGAGGAGTCATAGGCAGGTGCCTTTAAGACGCCATCGCGACATAGGCTGTTTCTTTCTGAAACGATATCCTTCCATGACTCACTACTTGCCGGAGGTATGTAACATGGCACAGAATCCTGGCCACCAAGGAACAACGATTCCTTTAAGTCAACTTCCGGCCGCGCTCGAAAAAGCGGTAGAACTGGCGAAGAAGAATCGCATTACAGACAGACATATTTGGCTCGGTTTTGAAATTCCTCAGGCCGATGCGGCAGCGGCGAACGAACTGGCAGCAACCATCGCCACCGCGATCGGAGGTCCTAACGCTCAGCCGTTAGTCTTGGATGTAAGCGAAACCGCGGAACTGGCGGCGAAGACGGCGGCGGGTGGTCACGCTGCCAAGCCCGCTGTCATACCCCCGCACGCGAAGATCATCGGTCTCAAAGTCAATTGAGGCTCACGAGGCAGACGTGGATCACACTCGTTCCCGTCCGGTACTCTGCCCCAGCGCCCAACCCGAGATCGCCGGCTGCGTAGTATTCGGAGTAATCGGAGGGACTGCCGCGCAACCTCACGTGTCCTGGCTGGAACGCCCGGTTCCAGTTACCGAAGACCTGCTCGCGCTCGCCGGGCCGGTGCATCCCACCGAGGTGCTCCGGCTGGCTGCTCCGTGCCAGGAAAAATCCTGTTGCCATTTTGACGGCGTCGATTGCAGGCTGGCGACGCGGCTCGTGCAATTGCTACCCGCCGTCACCGAGCCTCTTCCTCCCTGCCAGATCCGTGCGGACTGCCGCTGGTTCTTGCAGGAAGGACGGCTCGCGTGCAAGCGCTGTCCGCAAATCGTGACCTGCGCAATGAATCCCAGCGAAGCCATGAGCCTCGCGGCATCCGAAACGTAACCGCGACGGAGCGGTTAGTTCATCGCGATGGTCCGGCCGGCTGCCTCAACTCGGTTTCCACCAATTGAGGCAGCTTGCCGGCATGCTTTAACAGCATCGTCACTTGCCAGCGCTCCTGCTCCGGCAGATCCGGAAATCCTGGCATTCCAGAGAGGCGGATTCCGTGCGTCACTTTCCAGAACGTCTCACCCTCGGGATCGTCGGTGACTCCGTGGCCCTCCAAAAGCTGCGGTGGTTTGGGGAACATTCCAGCGGCAATTAGTGTTTTAGGTTGAGCCGGTAAACCGTGACAAACCGCGCAATGTTCGCGATACTCCTTCGCGCCAGCGAGCAGGTTATCGTCCGTTACAGTTAGCGGGTCCGGGCGATCCTTCGCGGATCCTATGCTCGCGTTCAACGCCGTGTGCGCCATAAGCTCTTCCCCCGGCAACGGCTTCGCGGTTGTATCCAAAGAGAGGAAGCCAAGCTTTACATAAAGGTAAGCGGCGAGTGGAACCACCACTAAACAACCGATCAGAAGACCAACAAGAAACATTTTCATGCGCCCTCTTTGTAGCACTCCTTCAGAGAGTGGTTCAAACTGGAGATGAGTATGAGTTTTCTGGACAACCTCGAAAGCAGTTTGAAGAACCTGGAATCCCGCGACGAAAAGGAATCGCAGCGGGACCACCAGCGGCGAGAAGAAGAGAGTGCAGCCGCCCGGGCTGTAGCGCCTTACGCCGAAGAATTAAAAGATTCGCAATTCACCAAAGACCTTCTCGCCCACGCGACGCGGCTCGGATACGCGAAAAGAATGAAGGTGCATATCGTTTGGCTTGGTACCACGCTGCGTCTCGAGGCGCGCGAGAAACGGCTGGAACTGCGCCCCACCCCCGAAGGCATCGCCGCGGTATTCATCGACAATGGAAACGAATCGCGGAGCGAAACGGTGAACCTCGAGGGGAGCGCCGAGGCCCTCGCACAATCGTGGCTCGCCTGATCTTCAGGCTCCGCCGCTACGAGCCCGGCTTCGGCTTCCAATCGCGCGTCATGCGCTGCGCGGCCGAGAGCTGCGATCCTTTTAGCTTCTTGGCCACCCAATCGCGATGATCGGCGCAGGTTTGATTGCCGCTCGCCGCGCAAAGACTCAACCATTTATACGATTGCACCAAGTCCTTCTTCACACCCTGGCCGATGGCATACATCTCGCCGAGATTGTGCTGCGCCCTGGTATAACCCTGATCGGCGGCCTTTTCGAACCATTCCGAGGCTTGTTCGAAATCCTGCGGGACGCCTTTCCCATCGAAATAGAGTAAGCCGAGATTGAATTCGGCCAGCGTGTTTCCTTTTTCGGCAAGCGGACGCCACTCTTTTAATGCCGTCGCGTAATCTTGATTTTCATATGCATGGAGGCCGGTGTCGAAGTCCTGTCCCAGGGCGAGGAACAAACCTAAAGACGCGAACCATGCGAAAGCTTCAAACGACTTCATCGCGACTCCTTACTCTTGAGTCGTACCATACCTCCGAGCGCCGCCGCCGGAGCCATGAATAGTAACGCCGAGATTTGCGTCCACACCGAGCCCCTGCCCAATTCGGCGAACAGCGAAATCATCGCGCCCGTTGCCAGCAGCAGAGCGAGTAGAGATGCGTGCAATAACTCGAGCCGGTTTGCGACTCGAGCCGCGACGTATCCGCCGAGAAAAGCGAACACAAAGCCGTAAATTGTCGTCAATATCATGAAAGTGGCGGAGGCCGGCGCGTGCGGGTTCCGTTGCGCCAGCCGAAACAGCAGAGCGGCCGAGATAGCGAAGATCAAGTAACCTGCGATAACCGCTCCGAAACTTCGAAAAACATTCATGGTCCGCCCGCCCGCCAGTATAACCTCAACGAAAACAGGTCGTAAACTGGAGATAGGATGATGTCAGTCCGGATCCGGCGCGCATTCAAGAACGCAGGCCGCAAAGTTCGGGAAGTCCGGATGTTCGCGCGCGCGATGCAATCCGCGTCGCACCCCATCCTGGCGCAGGTCGTTCCTATTCGCCGCTGTAATCTCGACTGCGCGTACTGCAACGAGTACGACAAAGTTTCCGACCCCGTTCCCCTCGATATCATGCTGAGCCGCATCGACCGACTGGCGGATTTGGGGACAACTATCATTACGTTGAGCGGCGGTGAGCCGACCCTGCATCCCGATCTCGACGCCATTATTCGGCGCATCCGCGACCGGGGAGCGATCGCGACTGTCATCACCAATGGCTATCTGCTTACGGCGGATCGCATCAGGCGTCTAAATCGCGCCGGTCTCGATTATTTGCAGATCAGCATAGACAACGTCATGCCGGACGAGACCTCCAAGAAGAGCCTCAAAGTTCTCGACCGCAAGCTGCAGTGGCTCGCCGAACATGCCGAGTTCGGCGTCACCATCAACTCGGTTTTAGGCGCCGGCATCCGCCGGCCCGAAGACGCGTTCACCGTCGGCTCGCGAGCGCGAGAGTTGGGGTTCACCAGTACGGTCGGCATTTTGCACGATCATGAAGGACAACTGAAAGCGCTGGCGCCGCCCCAGCAGGATGTTTACGATCGTTTCCGGAAGCTCAAAACAGCGCTCTTCTCTTTTGCGCATTTCGACAGCTTTCAGGAAAACGTCGCGCGGGGCTTGGAGAACTCGTGGCATTGCCGGGCGGGCGGGAGATTTCTCTATATTTGCGAGGACGGCCTCGTTCACTACTGCTCGCAGCAGCGCGGCCGGCCGGGCATTCCGCTCGATCAATACACCGTCGAAGATATTAAACGCGAAGCCGCGCAGCCGAAGGGTTGCGCTCCGTTCTGTACGATCTCATGTGTGCGTCAGACCGCGATGCTCGACGATTTTCGCGAAAAGCCCCAGGAAACCTTGACCGGTATTCTGGACCGCCGGCGAAAGGTTGAGCCGGGCTTTCGCGAGCCGCGCATCGTGGGCGTCCTTTCGTGGATGTTTCTGCATCCGGGACGCCGCGCTTTAATGGGACGGATCATGACGCGAGTTTTAGGGTTAAAATCTTGAGATCGGCACGTGCGGCCGCGCATCGCTGAATTCCGTTACACATAACTTCGTTACGTCGAGCTCGCGCCAGGGGGGAACGTCTTGTTGGAACTGATACTCAATATCGATGATTCCGAACCGCAACGATACGCCCGAACGCGGATGCTGATGGCGGCCGGCTTTCTGGTTAAGGAGGGGTCGTGCGGTCAGGATGCTCTCGCTTTGGCAGCCAGTGAAGACCCCGCGCTCATTCTTCTGGACATTCGCCTTCCCGATTTCGACGGTTTTGAAGTTTCGAAACGCCTCAAAAACAATCCCGTCACGGCGCTGATTCCGATTCTTCATATCTCGAGCGCCGGTCTTTATCAACAAGATTATCCCGCGGCGGTAGAGAGCGGGGCGGAAGCATACCTGCGCGAACCGGTAGAAGCTTCCACACTCGTTTCCATGATTACGGCTCTCATACGCAGCAAGAAGGCCGAAGCGCGGGCGCGCCAAGCGGAGCGCGAAGCGAAGACAATTCTCGAGAGCATTGGCGATGGCCACATCCGGCTCGATAAGAATTTCCGCTTGACGTATGCCAATCGGGCCGTCGAGCATTTGTTCGGACGCCGCCGCGAGACACTGATCGGCAGCAAGTTTTGGGAGGTCGCGCTTGGAATTCCCGAAGAACAAGCGGCGCAGTTTCGCCGGGTCATGCGGGAGCGCGAGGCGGCCGTGTTTGAAAGTCGCGATAGCGCCACGGAACGCTGGTACGAGGTGAAGGTGTTTCCGGTGGACGATGGAGGTATCACTGTTTCGTATCGCGATATCACAGGGCAGAAGCGCGCCGAACGCGAGTTGCACGAAAGCACGTCGATTTTGCGAGCCATCAACGAAGGTACCGACAACATGATTCTCGTGAAAGATCGAGAAGGCCGGCTGTTGATGGCCAACCCGGCGATGCTTCGCTTACTAAACAAGGACGAGAGCGAAATCGTAGGCAAGACAGATTTGGAATTCATGTCCGATCCCGAGCAGGCGCGGGAGATCATGGCTAACGATCGACGAGTGATGGAGAACGGACGATTGGAGGTTCTCGAGGAAACCGCGGACACGCCGCACGGCACGGTCACTTATCTGTTCGCGAAGGCCCCTTATCGCGATAAAGAAGGCAAGGTCATCGGATTGACCGGCATTGGCGCCAACATCACAGAGAGGAAAAAGGCCGATGAAGAGCTTCGGAGCCTTCAGCAGCGCCTCGCGTTCGCGCTGAAGGCCGGACGCTCCGGCACGTTCGATTGGGACATGGTCCACAACGTCAACTCCTGGTCCGACGAAACGCTGGCGTTGTATGGAATGCGGCGGGAAGAGTTCGAAGGAACTTTCGAGTCCTGGCTGAACCGCGTTTTGCCGGAGGATCGCGAGATTGCAATTTGGACCATGGAAGACGCGAAGGCGAACCGGGAACTGACCTCCGATTTTCGCATCCGGCGTCGTGACACGAGAGAAATCCGCTGGATCAACGCGCGCGGCATGGTGCTATTCGACGATGCGGGCAAGCCGGTGCGAATGATAGGCATCAATGTTGATGTCACCGATCGCAAGATCGCCGAGGAAGCGCTGCGAGAGAGCGAGGCGCGGGAGCGGGCGCGGGCGGAAGAATTGGAAGCAGTTATGGATGCGGTGCCGGCGGCAACATTCATCGCGCGCGATCCGGAGTGCCGGGTCATTATCGGAAGCCGCGCGACGCATGAACTTCTACTTGTTCCTCTGGGGGCCAATCTCTCGAAGTCGGCGGGCGAAGTCGAGAGTCCGGCGCAGTTCCGCGTCATGAAGAATGGCCGGGAGATTCCGGCGCCGGAGCTACCCGTACAAGTGGCCGCCGCGACCGGGCAGGCAGTGCGGAATTACGAGCTCGACATCGTCTACGAGGACGGCTCCTCGCGAACAGTGATGGGCGATGCCGTTCCGTTGCTGGATAGCAGGGGCAGGCCACGCGGAAGTGTCGGTGCTTTCATCGATGTCAGCGAACTCAAGCGCATCGAAAAAGAGCTGCGGCGTTCCAATGAGGATCTTCAAAGGTTCGCATACGCAGCAAGTCACGATTTGCAGGAGCCTCTGCGATCCATTGGCGCCTTCAGCGCACTCCTGGACAAACCGGAAGCGGGCTTGTCAGGCGAAGGGCGCGAGATCCTAAGCCAGATCCGGGCGTCCGTGAAACGAATGCAGACTCTCATAAAGGACCTGCTCGAGTTCTCGCGATATGGCGTAGGAACGCAGCTTGAGAAGGGGCCGGCGGATTGTGGCGCGCTTTTCCAAATTGCGGTCGATCATCTCCGGACGGCGATCGCGGAATCCGGAGCGCACATCGACGCCGAGAACCTTCCCGTCGTTCTAGGAAACGACGGCGCGCTTCTGCGGGTGTTTCAGAATCTTCTCGGCAACGCGATCAAGTACCGCTCAGCCGCGCTTCCGGAAATACGAGTCTCGGCGGAACTCAAAGGCGGGGAGTGGGTCTTTGCGGTTAAGGACAACGGGATCGGAATCGATATGCGCTACGCGGAGCGTATCTTCGATGCGTTTCAGCGGCTGCACTCCCGCGATGAAGTGGAAGGCAGCGGCATCGGGCTCGCGCTGGTGAAACGCATCCTGGAACGCCACAGCGGAAGAGTGTGGGTTGAATCAGAGCCGGGGAAAGGCTCGACTTTCTTCTTTACGCTACCGCATCGGTCCAGCATGGTCGCAGGCACCGCGGCAGACTGACTAATTCTTGACATTAATCCCGCTAATGGCTTAATATTTATCCAATAGTCTTCTATTATTTGCGATCCGACGCCCGCCCGGCCCAGTCCTCATAGTACTGCCAAGCTATTTTTCTCTACAATCGTTTCCGACCCAGGACCATTTTAAAATAAATGGGCGCGCGTTGCATTGTGAGGTCGCTTCCGGTTTAAAAACAATCACATAGCTCGGTAAACTCCGGGGCTAAGCGCGAGCGCTACGCCATTGTCCAGGATAATGAAACCCTTTATTATCGAACGGTAACTGTGTGTCTTAGCTGCTTCTCCAAGCGGAGAGGACAAGCGCAAGTGCAGGCCGCTCCATGCCGCGAGCATGGGGCGGTCTTTAAGACACTCAGTTCGTTTCCTATAACGACTGGGCGGGGTGATCATGAGATACCTTTATCCGGCGACCATGGTCGCCCTCTCGATAACTGTTGTCTGCGCGACTCTGGGCCACGCCGCCGGCCAGAATCTTTCGATCACCAATTATCAGGTTGTCAGCACACAGACGATAAATTCGACCCAGTCCTACGTGACGTATCGGGCAGACCTGGTCAATTCCGGCCGAGCTCTTCAAACGGTCACGGCGACGGTCACCACGGTCAATCCTTTCGTCGTTCGAGTGCAGCCCAGCGCATCGACTCTTAACTTCACGAACATTCCGTCGGGTGGTCAGGTCACCAGCAGCAACACGTTTACGGTGCTGGCGAATCCAGCGGTTCCGTTGAATCCCGCGAACCTGAGTTGGTCTTATCAGATCACCGCGGACTCCGTGATTGCCAATGCGGGTTCGAATCAAACCGCGAAAGTGGGCGCAACGGCTACTTTGAATGGCAGCGGCTCTACCAATCCGAGCGGCGTGGGAACTCTGACCTATGCCTGGGCTTTTCTATCGCGTCCCGCCGGATCGGCGACGGTTCTAAAGAACAACAACAATGTCATGCCTTCGTTCCTGGTGGACGTGGCGGGTAATTACGTGATTCAACTCACCGTGAGCAACGGCTCGGCCAGCAATAGCGCAAGCGTCACCGTGAGCACCACGCACACTGCGCCGGTAGCGAACGCGGGCGCCGGTCAGACCGTGGCTGTGGGATCGACCGCGACCTTGAACGGCAGCGGATCGACGGATCCGGACGGCAATTCTTTAACGTATACCTGGACCCTCATCGCACGTCCGGCTGGAAGTAATACGACTCTGACCGGAGCGAATACAATTTCCCCGAGTTTTGTTGTCGACCAGCCGGGCTCTTATACCGCGCAGCTCATCGTAAGCGACAGCTTCACGAGCAGCACGCCTTCCACTGTCGTTATCAACACCGAGAACACGCCGCCGGTTGCGAATGCCGGTTCAGCGCAGGTCGTCAACGTTGAAAGCCTCGTGCAACTGAACGGGGCCGGATCGACCGACGTGGATGGGAACAGCCTCAGGTATCTATGGAGTCTGCTCTGGGTTCCAGAGGACAGCACTGCCGCGCTCAGTAGCACTTCGGCTGTGAATCCGACCTTCACCGCCGATGTCGCGGGCGGCTACGTTGCGCAATTGATCGTCAACGATGGAATCTCGAACAGCGCGCCGGCGACCGTGATCATCACCACCAGCGCCGTGCTGCCGCCGACGGCCAACGCCGGGTTGAATCAGACGACGGGGCACAATCTGACCGTATCGCTGAGCGGGACCGGAACGGATCCGCAGGGACTGCCTCTGACGTACCAGTGGTCGCTTATCACCACGCCGACCGGAAGCGCGGCCGTCTTGTCCAGCACGACTATCCCAAATCCGACCTTTGTAGCTGATCTTGCCGGCAACTATGTTGCGCAGCTCGTGGTGAGCAACGGCTTGCTGAGCAGCCTTCCGTCGACGGTGACAATCTCTACTACGAACACTGCGCCTGTCGCGAACGCCGGTCCCCCTCAGAACGCGATCGTCGGCGTGAATGTTTTGTTGGATGGGAGCGGCTCATCGGATGCCGATCATGATTCGCTGACGTATTCATGGACCTGGAACTCGGCGCCCGCAGGCAGCTTAGCGGCTTTCACTGGCGCCAACAGCGCGTCGCCGATGTTCAATCCGGACATCGCCGGTCTCTACGTGGCGCAGTTGATTGTGAACGACGGCTATGTGAACAGCGTACCTTCCACCGTCATGATCACGGCCGCGCTGCCGCCCGCCATTTCGCTCACGCCGAGCCCGCTCAGTCTTACGAACGCCGCCGGAAATCTGACCGTGACGATTCCAACACCGGCCGGAGCGAACGGACAAACCATCAATCTGTCGAGCAGCAATTCGAATGTCGCGTCGGTTTCGTCGAGCGTGACCATTCCTTCCGGCGCGACCAGCACGATCGTAACCGTGACGCCCGGAACCACTAGCGGAAGCACGAACGTGACCGCGTCGGCATCAGGCTACTCGAGTGGCAGTGCGACGGCCAACGTGGTTTTGCCGTTGACCGTCAGCTTCACTCCATCCACGCTGACGATCAACGGAAACGTGACGCAGAATCTCACGCTGACGCTTTCGGGACCCGCGCCGGCAGGCGGCTTGACGATCAATCTGAGTTCATCCAACACTGCTTCGGCAACGGTTGCACCAACGGTGGCTTTCGCGACAGGCGCGACCAGCGTGAGCGTTCCCGTCACCGGCATGGGGACAGGATCGGCCACCATCCATGCCAATGCATTGCCGAACATTGCGGATACAACGGCCACAGTGACAGTTCAGATCGGGATTTTTTTACCGTCGAACATTTCTATCGGACCGGGACAGCAGGCGGCGTTCCCAGTCACGCTGGCTTCGCCGGCGGCCTCGTCTGTTTTCGTGTCGCTCGCGAGCAGCGACACTTCTAAAGTCACGATTTCACCCACTACCGTTCTGATCTCGAAAGGAAATACGAGCCCGACCGTGGCTCCGCAAGTTACCGGCGTCGGATACGGTTCGGCGTCAATCACCGCGACCGCGACTGGCCTGCCAACTGCGAGCCAGCAGGTTCAAGTGAGCGCGACGCTCAGCTTCTCCTCCACGACTCTCAATGTTACGGGAACCGCAACAGGATTCCTGACGCTGGCGCTTTCATCGCCCGCTCCGGCGGGAGGAGTGGTAGTGAATCTGAGTTCGAGCAATAGTTCGGTCGCGACGGTGCCGTCAACAGCAACCATCGCCGCGAACGCGAAAACCATTAGTGTCGCGGTGACTGGAGTTGGGCCCGGAGTCGCCGTGATCCACGCGAGTTCTCTACCGATCTTCCCGGATATCACGGCTACGGTGACGGATGTGACCCCGCCCAGCATCGTGCTGCCCACATTCGCGGTGGTTGGCCAATTCAACACCACAGCCTTCCCACTCAGCATCAGCGCTCCGGCTCCAGCGGGAGGCGTCACAGTAGCGTTAGCGAGCAGCGATAGCACCTTTCTGACGATCACGCCGGCGAGCGTTTTTATCGCCCCTGGATCCACCACTCCCGCGTCGCAGCCGCAGATTTCCGGCATCACTCTCGGGTATGCGTTTGTCAACGCGTCCGCGCCTGGTTACACGGGCGCCAGTCTTCAGATCCATATCAGCGACGGAATCCGCATCGACATACCGGAAAATGTGAAGGTCGGGTTGGGTCAATCGATAGCTTATCCGGTGATTCTCGATGCGGCGTCGACTGGCGGAACTACGGTCACGCTGACTAGCAGCGATCCTACGAAGGCAACCATCAGCCCCACTGTTTTCGTACCGAAAGGCACGACCACACCTGCGACGCAAGCGCAGGTGACCGGCATGAATATCGGAACAGTGACGATCAATGCATCGGGGGCCGGATTCGATTCCGCATCGCCACAGACCGTGCAGGTGACCGCTTCGGTAGCGTTCACGCCAACGGCCGTGACGGTGCCTCGAACCACAACGCAGAGTGTGACGTTGACGCTCTCGGCCGCCGCTCCAGCCACTGGTCTCTCAGTCAATCTGTCGTCCAGCAACACGAGCGTGGCGACCGTCCCGGCCGCAGTGACCTTCTCGCCAGGCAGCACTACCGTGAGTGTTCCAGTAACAGGCGTTGCGGTGGGATCGGCTACGATTCAGGCGAGCAACACGCCCTGCATTCTGCCCGCGTCCGCGAGCATAACTGTCTCGTTGCTGACGCCGATCGGACTGCCGGCCAACGTCAGCGTGGGGCTTTCGCAGTCGCTACCGTTCGCCATCGCATTGCCCACGGCTGCTCCGAGCGGCGGCGTTACGATCGCGCTCAGCAGCGGCGATCCGACTAAGATCACGATATCGCCGGCCAGTGTTTTTGTGAGTGCGGGCGCGACCACACCAGCGACGCAGCCGCAGATCAGCGGTGTTGGCCTGGGCTCGACTTCCATCATGGCGTCCGCCTCCGGTTACGCTTCGGGCGGCCAGACGGTGCAGGTTGTATCGCAGCTCAGCTTCTCTTCTCCGACGCTGACGATCGGCGGTACCACCACTCAGAACCTGACGTTGAATCTGCTGACACCGGCGTCTTCGCCGGGTCTTACTGTCGCGCTGAATTCGAGCAACGCGGGGGTCGCGACCGTGCCGGCTAATGTCGTCATCGGGGCGGGGTTGAGCAGTGTAAGCGTTCCCGTAGCCGGAGTGAGCCCGGGCGCGACGACCATCACTGCATCGACATCGGCATATGGCGGTGCTTCGGCAACGGTGACTGTGACAACCGGCGGGACCATAAATTTGACGTCAGGTGTCAGCGTGGGATTGAGCCAGTCGGCGAGTTTTCCCGTCACGCTTTCCACGCCAGCCCCGACTGGCGGAGTCACGGTGATGTTGAGCAGCGGCAATACATCGAACGTGAGCATCGCGCCCCCGAGTGTGTTCGTGGCGGCCGGATCCACAGCGCCGTCGACCCAACCGCAAGTGACGGGCGTGAATTTGGGCGCGGCGATCATTAGCGCATCTGCGGCCGGATATACGGGAGCGGCGCAGTCCGTCACGACGACGGCGTCGATCGGCTTTTCGCCTGCGACGCTCACCATCAACGGGACGGCGACGCAAAGTCTGACGCTGACCCTATCGGGACCCGCGCCGGCTGGGGGAATAACCGTTAATTTAAGCTCGACCAACACATCCGCTGCCACGGTTCCGTCGACGGTGACCTTCGCCGCTAATGCGACCACGGTAAGCATTCCGGTCACTGGCGTGGCTGCGGGCACGGCCACGATTCACGCCAGTAGTCTGCCGAATCTCGCCGACACGACGGCGAGTATCACGGTGACCAGCGGAATCGGGTTCGTGCTGCCGTCGAGCGTAATCGTGGGGCCGAACCAGACCGTGAATTATCCCGTGTCGCTGGCCTCACCGGCCAAATCGACTGTTTTCGTGACATTGTCGAGCGGTGCTACTTCGAACCTGACGATTTCTCCCGCGAGCTTCGTCATACAGGCGGGAAACAGGACGCCCTCTTCCGCGCCAAAAGTGACGGGCGTGAATTACGGAGCGTCGACGATTACCGTGTCGGCAACCGGCTATCCGATCGCAACGCAGCAGTTGCAAGTGACCGGGACAGCTTCATTCTCGCCGTCGACACTCTCGGTTCCGGGAACGTCGACGCAGTTCCTGACGCTGCTTTTGTCGTCTGCCGCGCCGTCGGGTGGCGTGACGTTCAGTCTCAGTTCGAGCAACACGGGAGTCGCCACGGTCCCGGCCACCGTCACGATCGCGGCGAACGCGCTCAGCGCCAGTGTCGCGGTGACGGGAGTCACGCCGGGCACGACAGTGATCCACGCGAGTTCTTTGCCGGCGATCGCGGATACGACAGCCAATGTCACTGTCGTAGTGCCGCCGTCGGTAGTTCTGCCATCGTTCGCTGTCGTTGGCCAGTTTCAGACGACGCTGTTTCCGGTGAGTCTTTCGACACCCGCGCCCACCGGCGGCGTGACCATCGCGCTGAGCAGCAGCGCGACCACGTTGCTTACAATTTCACCCGCTTCTGTTTTCATCGCGGCGGGTTCGACCACGCCTGCCACCACGCCACAAATCTCGGGAATCAATCTCGGATACGCGACAGTCAGCGCCACTGCTACAGGCTATGTTTCCGCGAGCCTGCAAATACACATCAGCGATGGAATCCGCGTAAATCTGCCATCCGGGGTCAGCGTTCAGGCCGGCCAGACGGTCTCGTTCCCTGTCATTCTGGATTCTCCCGCGCCGGTGGGCGGCGTCACGGTCACGCTCAGCAGCAGCAACACTGCAGTCGCGACGATTACCACCACCGTCTTTATTCCCGCTGGCCTGACGACGCCCACAACGGAGCCGCAGGTGACGGGAATCGCGCAGGGCGCGGCGATCATGAACGCGTCCGCGCCCGGATACACCTCGGCGGATCCCGAAACCGTGCAGGTTACTCCTAGTTCGTGACCGTCAAAGTCGCCGCGGGGCTTTGAACGCCTCCGACAGAGACAACGACTGGCTGGGCGCCGATCGCGACGCCGCTAGGAACTTCATAATTGACCTGGATCACGCCAACAAGTCCGGACGGGATGCCGTCATATTGGACCGAGGCCGGTACACCGCCCACGGTGACCGTCAGCGCCTGAGCAGGAACGGGAACGGCCGAAGACGAAGGTCCAGCTCCGGTTGCCACCTGCGGCGAAACAGCGCCGGCGCCAGTGACGTAGAGCGTGATAATGCTGCCGCGCGCGCCGCTGGTGCTCGGGACCGGTGCGTTACTCGGGTTGACGAAGATTCCGGGCGCAGTTTTGGTAATCGGGATCGATTGCGACGCAAGCTGACCGTTGTTATTCACGGTCACGACCGCGGTCGAGCCGGCGGAGACCTCATACGGGACTTGAATGTTCAATTGTCCTGGAGATACGTAATACAACGGCGCCGCGATGCCGTTCACGGTCGCTTCTACGCCGGCCATGGTGAGAGGCAAGGGAACGGTGGAAGCGCTCTCGGTAGTTGGAGCGAACTGCGATCCGAAAACGCTCAGAATCATTCCTGGCGCGAAGGCTTGCTTGAACGATGCCCCGTGGGCAAGGCCTCCAATTGTGGGTTTGGTTTCCGATGCCGATGAAGAAACTGACACGGAAATCGTGGCATTGACCGAACTGTTCCCGCTGTATTCCGCCGTGACCGTGGATGATCCTTGAGGGAGGCTGCTTGCGGGCACGCCCAACGTGGCGGTGGCAGACCCTCCCGATCCGGTCAACGAAATGGAACCGAGGGTCGTGCTGCCCGCGGTGAAGATGACGCTACCGGTCGGCGTGGCGCCATCGGTGCTGGTTACGGTAGCTGTCAAGTAAAGCGTTCCATTAGACGAGATTGTGTTTGTGCTTGCGACCAGGGCCAGCGCGTTCTGCGGATTGGTAGGCGGTGTTATGACCGCGTTCCCAGTCCACGCTAAAGCGAGGTTGTAGGCGTTCACCGATCCGAGCCCAGTGACCGGATCGTAACCGACTGTGGCGTTATAGCCGACTGGGGTAGAGTTGCAGTTCAAGGAGCGGCGAGGACAATCCGGCGTGACGATATTGTTGCCGATCGTGATGTCGTGAAAGGCGCTCGGGGCTGTTTGAGCGAGCGAATAAAGAGTGGGATTGATGTTTCCTAGTCCGGGGCCCGACTGAATGCCTTTCGATACGACGTACTGATTCAACAGCGCGGTGAGGCCCGCGAATGAAGGCGCGGGAACGGAAGTGCCGCCGTAAACCTGCAATTGTCCGCCCGAGTAAACGACGTAGCCGTCGTGATCGGCGGAGGCGCTCAGTGCGACGTCGGGAACATGGCGGGCATTATCGCTGGGCACGCCGGTACCTGTTTGCCAGGAAGGCTTCGCGAAGAAGATGCTGGAACCTCCGCCGCTGGCAGAGGGGGTTCCATCCTGCGCGCTGTCGTTCCACGCGACTTCCGGTATGTAAGAGAGTACCGAAGCGCCGGTTGAACCGTTCGAGGAGCTCCAATAGTTGCCACTGCCTTCATTAAACTCGGTGCCGCCCACGCCTGTGAATTGCGGAATGGCCGCCGGAACGTCCACGGCGAGGCCGGGGTTCTGGGGATCGCCGCAGTCGGTCGCGCCGGAATCGCCCGAGGCGGCGAAGAACGAGATCCCCTGCGCGTTGCCCTGGATTGCCCAGGATTGCTGCGTCAAGGTGTCGGAGGAGCCGTTCTCGACCTCACATAGCCCATAGCTAGTGGTGATCACAGGAGCGAGATTTTGATCGACCGCATATTGCAGCGAGTCTTCCACGTTGTAGGTGTAGACGAAAATAATGCTCGCGTTTCTGGCGACGGCGCCGGACCATTCGAGATCGAGGTCCGCTTCCGGAAGATCACTCTGGCTGACGCCGGGATTCTGCGTATTCGGGACAAATAAAAGTTGCGGGTCGTTGGCAGCAAGACCGAACTGACTTCGAAATGTCTCAATATCGGAAAGATTAATCTCGGTTTGCCCCATGACTGCGATTTTTTGGCCAGACCCATTAATGCCCGCGGAGTACAGCGGACTGACGTTGTAAATGGTCGCGAAATCGTTGGGAGCGATGAAATGATCTCCGGAGCCATCGTTATATTTGGGGGTCAGAAGCTTACGCTGGTGCGGTCTCGGGCGGAAATCGGTGAGTCCATGAACACCTTGCACGACGGGTTGAAAGGCGTTGGGGATGGAGGGTTCGGTAGCATTGGCATAGTGTGTTTCGCCGTTAACAAGATATTGGTGCAGTTCGGTTTGAAACGCGGCCTCCACTTGCGCGGCGGACCCATCGAAGGAGATCCAGTTGTGGCCGTGCGCGACACCCGTAACGGTGAGACCCTGCTGTTGCAGCCAGGAGGTGAGTGTTGAAATATCGGCATCGCTGGCGCCAAAACGGGCGCCGTATTCGTCAGGCGTGAGCCAGTGATGATAGAGCGGCGAGGAGGGGTTCTGCTGATCCAACAGGAGCTGATTGAGTTCCTTCTGCTGCCCCTGCGACTGAGAAAGCACGAGTGACACGTGCGTGAGCGGGACCGACGGCGCGAGCCTCCCTATATCGTTTTGAGGCTGGGCTTGCGGACGAACGTGACCGGTGAGCGTCACGCGGTTGTTATTATCTACGGCCTTAACGATGCGGCTTTCGGCGGCGCTGGCACTTGCTATTGAGGAAGCGGCGAGGATGATCAGAACAGCGAGACATCTCATGCAGAATTTTTCCTGTGACCCCAATTCTATTGGAGATGCCGCGTGAAAGGACGCGGCTCGGGAAGCGCGCGGGACTGAGGGAACCGCAAATTATTCCGGAGATCGTCTATGTGCGCCACGGCATCTCTTTGCTTGCGACGGCGCAGTCTGGCGGTAGGTTGCCGCCGACACAATTCTTTACGTTCTTAACAAGCATTGTTTAGATGGACTTCGGTAGAAAACACGCGCGGGCTGATAGAATTTGGCGGCCTACGCCGATGACACCCTTATTGTAATGCCTTCGTGCGAGACAATGGGCCAGCGGCGATGTCGGCCGGCCCATTGTCGAAAGAATCGTCATCCGCCCACTCGAAGGTTGTTCGTCACGGAGAACGAGCCGTGTACTCCCCTGGCTCGGATATTGACGATATTCCTGTCGCCTTCGTTATCGACCACGCCCTCCAACGTGACATGGCCGTTCTTCACGATGATACGGATCGGCTTGAGCACCGGCATGGCGTAGCGATTCAGTGGACCGTAGCCGTAAATCGCTCGATATAGCGAGCGCCGCAGCCGATCGTCATGGAGAGACAGCGGCAGTACCTCGATTTGATTGGTCACTTGTGTCACGCCTTCGATCCGTTTCACCACTCTTTCGGCATCCGACTTCAAAGTGGGGCGAGTCACTTGACCCATTAGAATCACGTTGCTGCCGTCGACGCGGTAAGTCAGATTGTCGAACACGTTGAGATAGGGAAGCATTACCAGTTCGTGGCGTACTTCCTTGTTGATACCATCCATCGCCGGTTCATTTTTGGCGAAGGTCATTCCCGTTGCGAGCAGTGCAAAGGCACAAATGTACTTGATCATTGTGATCTCCTTTTAAAATTGAGAATTGAGTTTAGCGCCGGCGCACATCCACGGAGCGGACCCGCCCGGAATTGAAGTCGACGGAGCAAGAGAACGAGAACCACGAGGTTCCATATCCACGTTTTGCGCTCGCTGTGCCGGTGACCCAATCGTGGCGTCCCGGATTGTCGTCAGGAATCGTGCGTTGAAAACGGACGTATTGGTAGCCGTCCTGATTCAGCCGATCCGTCACGGAATCCTGGCAGGCTCGAACTGTCCGAGCGATCTGGGAATCTCCCGGCGCAGGCCAGTGTTCGGGAGGTCCGGGTGGTCCTGATGGTGGAGGCGAAGGCGGCCCGGGCGTCCAGCCGCCTCCAGCGGATCCGCGCCATTGAAGATCGAAGGCGTAAGTTCCGCGTCCGCTCTTCGGGTCATTGATGCGAACTACTGCCCGGCCCCCGGTGCTGCGCGGTTCTTGGAAAAGCCGGACAGTTCCCTTGCCGTCGATACGGGCGAAGCGAAAATCAACGGGGTTTCGCGGCATCGGGAAGTTGCACTGGAATCGACGCCAAGTGGCCGGTTGCCCCGAGATCGTTGTCAACAGTCCCGAATCCCCGGAGATTTCGATTTCGGCGGAGCCGTCCACGGTCACTTCGATGGTGCATCTACCGTTCCCGCCACCGCCTGTAATGGTGGCGCGTCGGGGAATGGGGTTCGATTGTGCTGCCGGTACGAGCGCAGCCAAAATGGCCGTGGCTAAGAATAGTTGTTTGTTCACGGTCATAAACTCCCCAGGTACTCAGCGGGCGCGACTCGAAGATTGTCGGAAACGTGCGCGGTCACTTCCAAAGCGCGGCGCTGCGCCAGGCTGCGATCGCTGTCGGAATCTACTACGCCTTCGAGCGTCACCCAGCCGTCCTTGACGACGATGTGAATGGCAGGAGCGCCGCGAGTGCCGTACTTTTCCAGCGGCTCCTTCTCATAGATGGAGCGATATACATTCATGCGCAGCGCATCATCCCGCCGCGACGAAGGCAGCACCTCGATCCGGTTGACCACGCCCTCGACGCCGCTAATTTGCCTAACCAAGCGTTCGGCATTCTGCTTAACGGTGTCTTTGACGACCTGGCCCGTCAAAGTCACGGTCTTGTCTTGCACTTCGAACCTGACTGTGTCGAATACTCCGTAGGACGGAAGCGCGGCGAGCCGCTCATGGATGGTCCACTCGAACTTATCGAGCGTCCTGCCGGCCCACTTATGATCCTGTGCCAAGGCGCAAGCGGCGACGAACAGCGCCGCGATTCCGAACCTGGAAACTCTTTGCATCCAATTGCTCTTCATTTGTTTCTCGTTCACCCTCGACCTCAAAAATGGCAATCGATCCGCCAAAGGTGGCGCGGATGCGGGAATCGCCATGCCGGGCATGTCCTCAGTAGTTTAGGGGCGGTTTGCTGGTGGCGCTCCGAATGAGCCGCAACGACCGGAGACGCAACTTTACGACACGAACATCCGGACCTGACATGCTTCTCAGACCGCTATTGCGACGATTCCTTCAGAACTGAAGCAGTTGGGCGCCGCGGCGGACGGGAATGGAGAATGCACCGCTAAGAGCTATGAATAAACGCCAAGTTGTAGCGCTTTGTGCGACATTTTCGCTCTTGGCGGCAGCTCGAGAACCCGCTCCGGCGAGAGCACCGGAGTTTTTCAAGTTCGATGAATTAGTCGCGCTGTCGAATGGCGGTGCTCCGGCAGCATTAGAGGAAAAACTTGACACGCTTCTCTCGACACCGATCGTGAGCAACGATGCGACTCTCGCCGGCGTGTCGCCCCATCGTCCCTTGGTTGACGGGCTTGGACCGGTCTTGCGCGTCGCATCGTGGAATATCGAACGCGGCTTGAATTTCGATCTGATCCGGCTGGCCCTTTCCGATCCCGATGGATTCCAGCAGGCCGCCGCGCGGCAACGGGCGCTGGATCCGGCCAGGCAAGCAGCAATCGAACGGCAATTGAAGACGCTGCGCGATGCCGATATTGTGGTGCTGAACGAAGTGGATCTCGGCATGAAGCGGACCGATTATCGCGATGTCGCCCGGGATCTCGCCCACGCCCTGGGAATGAATTACGTGTTCGGAGTGGAGTTTGTCGAAGTGGACCGGTTGGGCGACCTGGGAGTTGAAAAGGTCCAACTCGATGATCCTGCGCTCGCTCACCAAATGCGGGAAGAATTGAGGCCTGATCCGGATCGTTATTTAGGTCTTCATGGAAGCGCGATCCTGAGCCACTACCCGATCGCGAACGCCCGCATTTTTCGACTTCCAGTTTGCCACGATTGGTTTGGTACGGAAAGGGCGGAGATCTCGAAGCTCGAAAAGGGCAAGCGTCTTGCCGCGAACAAGGTTTTCCTGGAACGAATCGAACGGGAAGTCCGCCGGGGTGGGCGGATGGCAATCATTGCCGATGTGAAGATTCCGGATTTGCGGGAGGGCGTCGCAACGGTGGTCAACGTTCATCTCGAAAACAAATGCAAGCCCGGATGCCGCGCCAGGCAGATGGACGAACTGCTGTCGCAGATCAAAGAAATGGAGCATCCGGTAATCGTGGCCGGTGATTTAAATACCACGGGGACCGACGGCACGCCCACGTCGATTCGCCGGGAAATTATGAAGCGCGTTAAGAACTATGAGTTTTGGGTGACTCAGGCGCTCAAATGGGGAACGCCCGCATCTCTTCCGCTGGCCGTTTTGACGCCGGTAAACTACTTCAAGAATTATCGCGATCCCACGGCCGCTCATCTTCCCGTGGTTGCCACGAATAAGGAGGCGATCCTCTTCCGGCATGTCGAGCGATTTCGATTCGTGGATCGAAACGCGTTTGATTTCCGCGGCGAAACAGAGCGCAACCGGCACGATAAGGGTGGAACCCTGGCGAACAGCAACCAGCGGGCCCGCAAAGGATTTGAACCGACCTTTACCTTGAAGCGCGATTTCGGCGGCCTGGTAGGGCGTTATAAATTGGACTGGTTTTTCGTAAAACCGTACATCCCCCGACCGCGCGGAGAAGGCATGAGCTACCGGTTCGCGCCACATTTTCCGATGACCATGCGCGATCTGAATAATGCCATTCCCGACGGCATTTCGGATCATGCGCCGATCACGGTCGATTTGCCTCTTTCGAACTGACTAACGCGGCCGCTTATGGCGAAACACGAATGTCGATTGATAACTCCGGCGTCGCGCGCATCGCGCAGGCCGGACGCGTAGGTGCCTTCTCTGGCGCAACCCGAAATTTGTCGCAACATGCGAGGAGGGTTTTTGTTGGGCCGAAGGTCCGCCGTTTGCCGAGGCTTCGTCTTTGTGCCCGTCCTCGGAAACGGACGGTCCCGAAAAGCTGGGCAGCGAAGCCAGACCCATCCAGAATTCCTCAATGCCCCGGATGGCTACCGTGAACTGCTCGTAGTCCACCGGTTTCACGACATAACAATTTGCGTTTAGATCGTACGCGGTGTTCACGTCGATGGCGGCTTCGGAAGTGGTGAGCACGATCACCGTGATGGTCTTCAAGTCAGGGTCGCTCTTAATCTCACGCAAAACTTCGAGACCGGTGAGCCGCGGGAGGTTGAGGTCGAGAAGAATGAGATCGGGACGCGGAGAACTGGCGTAGGGACCGCGTTGGCGAAGATAATCGATGGCTTGTTCGCCGTTGTTGACGACGCTGACGCGCTTCGGGACGACGCCCTCCTGCAGTGCTTGCCGCGTCAGCCAGACGTCGGAGGGGCTGTCTTCCACAAGCAGAATCTCAATCGGTCGTTGTTTCATCCGTGTTTAACCTCGTTCAACCTCGGGGCAAACGAGCCAGTGCAAGCCAGAAATGGAGCGTGGCGCGCAGCACTCTTACGAACTCGTCGCGGTCGTCGGGCTTGCAAATATAAGCGTTCGCATGCAGGTCGTAGGCCTGAAAAACATCCTCATACGATTCGGAGGCCGCCAGAACCACGACCGGTATCCTCCGAAGCTGTGAGTCCTTCTTAATGTCGGACAGCATTTCGCATCCCTCTTTGTCCGAGAGGTCGAGATCGAGAAGGATCAGGTCGGGCCGGGGGGCTTCGGAGTGCTTACCCTGCCTCCGCAAAAAGTCGAGTATCGATGCGCATTCCTTGACTACGTTGAGGTGCGTGCTCTCTGTCGCCTCTTCGAAGACAACAACTTGTGCGGCGTCCTGTTCCAGAAGAAGTATCTCAGCGGCTAGGCTGGGAGCCTCAGTTGGCATTAGCATACTAGTGTACCTGACGATTTCTCGTGTTGCAGGAACTAACCGTTACCGTAGTTAAAGATTCGGGAGCTTTAGCCGATCTTTCAGGTGTGGCATGGTAAGGCGAAACCAACGGCGACACACCCGGAAACCCTTTGCGGCGACGATCCGCGTCGGCTGGCAGGACAGTCGCGGAACCGACAAATCCGCCCTGACCCGGTCTTTCGACATATCGGAATCGGGCATGAGTTTCGAGCTGTGGGAACCGCTGCCGATTCGGGCTGACGTCAGCGTGCGCGGCGATAAATTGGGATTGCAGGCGAGAGCTACAGTGCGATGCTGCGCCCCAAAAGGTTCCAAGTATTCCATTGGAGTCGAATTTGCCTGCGGATACCGCTGGAAAGCCCCAAATGAAGACGTGCGGCGTGCCTTAGAAGAAGCCGAAATGCTTGTCGTATAAAAGACATAGAAATAACCTATCCACCTTATAGAAGTTTCCGCTTTCACTTTGTGAGACGCATGGACCATCATGGATCATGCCATGTCGCTATCTGCCAGGTAGAATTGTATCCACGCTCGCGTTGACGAGCCTAGTTGCTTCGGCGGAGACTATTTCTCCCGCCGTGGATGCTCGCATATCCGCCGCACAAAGCGCCGGAGACAACGCGTGGATGTTGGTCAGCGCCGCGTTGGTCTTGTTAATGACCGGACCCGGCCTTGCGCTTTTCTATGGTGGTCTCGTTCGTAGCAAAAACGTTCTGAGCACTATGATGCAAAGCTTCAGTTTGATGGCCGTTGTATCGGTCTTATGGGCGGTTGTGGGATATAGCCTCGCGTTTTCCGAAGGAACGCCATTCATTGGAGGACTCGGCTATGCCTTTCTGAACGGTGTCGGCAACGCCCCGAATCCTGACTATGCGGCTACCATCCCGCACCAGACTTTCATGGTTTATCAGCTCATGTTCGCAATCATCACGCCGGCTCTGATCTCGGGCGCATTCGCTGAGCGGATGAAATTCAGCGCGATGCTTTTGTTCATGGTGCTGTGGATGCTGTTTGTGTATTTTCCCATGGCTCACATGGTGTGGGGAAAAGGAGGACTGCTCAATGCTTTCTCCGGAGGCAAGATCCCGTGTCTCGATTTTGCGGGAGGCACAGTGGTGCACATCACTTCGGGAATATCGGCGTTGATTTGCGCGCTGTATCTGGGCAAGCGCGAGGGCTATCCACATGAGCCGATGAAGCCGCATAGCCTGGTGCTCAGTTTTATTGGCGCGTGCCTGTTGTGGGTGGGCTGGTTCGGATTCAATGCGGGCAGCGCGCTAGCGGCTTCGGGTCTGGCTACCAGCGCTTTTGTCGCGACGCACTTCGGCGCCGCGGCCGCAACTTTGGGATGGCTTCTTGCCGAGTGGCTCTCGAATGGGAAACCAAGTGTTCTGGGCGGTATCTCGGGTGCGGTCGCGGGATTGGTCGCTATCACGCCGGCTTCCGGTTTCGTCAAGCCGTTCCCGGCGATGCTCATCGGATTCGCGGCGGGGATTATCTGCTATTTCATGGTCACCGCGGTAAAAACGAAATTCCGCTACGACGATTCTCTCGACGCCTTTGGTGTTCACGGCGCCGGCGGTACAATCGGCGCGCTCCTCACAGGCGTATTCGCGACATATCTGGTCAACGGCGGAAATAAACCCCTCGGATTGGTCGATGGAAACGCCGGCCAAGTGTTCAATCAGCTGTTGGGTGTTCTCATATCCTGGTCTCTCGCGGCGGCGGGGACCATCGTAATCCTGAAAATCTGCGACGTCTTAATCGGTGTCCGCGTCTCGCGCGAGCATGAGATCGACGGCTTAGACCTCAGCATGCACGGCGAAGAGGGGTATAATTTCGACGCGTAGTCTCAGGAGAAAACATGAAAAAGATAGAAGCAATCATCCAACCTCACAAGCTGGAGCAGGTCAGGGAAGCTTTGAAGGCGATCGGCGTGGATGGCATGACCGTGCTCGAAGTTCGCGGCCATGGACGCCAGAAGGGTCACAAAGAAGTCTACCGGGGAATGGAATACCAGGTAGACCTGCTTCCGAAGATGAAGCTGGAGATGGTGGTGCCCAGCGATCGCGCCGAGGAGATCATCCGGACCCTGGTGGAGGCCGCACGCAGCGGGAAGATCGGCGACGGCAAGGTTTTTGTGTACGATGTCGCGGACGCAATTCGCATCCGCAATGACGATCGTGGTGAAGGAGCGCTTTGAACGTTGCACTAAAGAGCTTTGATCCGGCAACCGCCGTCACGATGCTGGCGAATCGCGCGGCGAGCGTGGACCGGACAGTGATGGTTGCATTCGAACAGACCATGCCAAACGTCACCGTGGTGGCTGTTGGCGGCTACGGCCGGCGGGAGCTGTTCCCTTACTCCGATGTCGATCTGCTGCTGTTGGTGGATCGCCTGCCGGACGATCCGGAATCGAAAAGCTCGATCTCCGAGTTTTGCCGGATTCTGTGGGATGGCGGGCTGCGGGTCAGCCAGTCGGTTCGCACCGTGGCAGATTGCTGCGAGTTGCACGACGGCAATCTGGAACTGACTATCAGCCTGCTCGATCAGCGCTACATTTGCGGGGAAGCGTCGCGATTTGCCGATCTCGAAAAGCGCTTCCCGAAGTTTCTTGCCGCGCAGAAGGCGACCATCGCGTATGACCTCTGCAAGGCTGCGCGGGAGCGTCACACCAAATATCAGGACACCATCTATCATCTCGAGCCCAATGTTAAGGAACATCCCGGCGCTCTGCGCGATATTCATGTCATTCATTGGCTTCAGAAAATCGGAGCCGCCGGCGCGCAGGATATTCTAAACGCTACCGCGCAGGCTCGTGCGTTCGTCTACTCGGTGAGGGTTTTCCTGCACGATTTTTCGAGGCGCGATAACAACGTTTTGAGTTTCGAGGCGCAGGAAATGCTTTCCGAGACGCCAGCGGCCTGGATGCGCGGTTATTATCGCAATGCGCGCGAAATATTCCGCACCGCGACGCGCGCCATGGATGCCGTGGAGAGCGCCAATGCCGGCCTGTTATCGCAGTTTCGTGATTGGCGCGCCCGCGTCTCGAATACCGAGTTCACCGTATCGCGGGAGCGCGTTTATTTGCGCGATCCGCAGCGCCTGGAAGCCGATCCCGGTCTGGTGATGCGCCTGATGGTATTCATTTCGCGCCACAAAATGCCGTTGGCCGCCGATACCGAACGGCGTCTTGCCGAATGCACTCCGGTCGCGCCTCCGTGGGGATATATGCGAGAGCTGCTCTCAATGCCACATTGCAGCGTCGGGATGCGCGCGATGCAGGAAACAGGCGTTCTCGAAAAGATTATTCCCGAGTGGAAGAATATCGACTGTCTGGTGGTTCGCGACTTTTACCATCGCTACACGGTCGACGAGCACACGCTGCTCACGTTGCGGTCGCTAGAAGATCTTGCTGATGCCAAAGAGGGGCTGCGCGTTCGTTTCGCGGAACTGGCTTCGGAAGTGGATCGTCCGGATTTGCTGCGACTGGCGCTACTGCTGCACGATATCGGGAAGGGTTCAGGCAATCATGTGGCGCGCTCGTCTGAAATCGCCAAGGCGGTATTTAATCGCTTTGGCGTGCCCGCCGCGGATCGCGCGACGGTCGAATTCCTGATTCGCCATCATCTGGATCTTTCTTCGGTCATGACGTCGCGCGACTTGGGCGATCCGGGCACGGCGCGCCACATCGCCGATCAGGTGGGCACGGTGGAACGACTGAAGCTGCTCACGCTGTTGACCTATGCCGATATCAGCTCGGTGAACCCGGCCGCTATGACGCCCTGGCGTCTGGCGCAACTCTGGCGCGCTTTTGCGGTTGCCAGCGCGGAGCTGACGCGCGAGCTCGAAACAGAGCGAATTCAGCCCCAGCCGCACACGCCGAGGGCGGAGTTTCTAGAAGGCTTTCCGACGCGCTATTTGCGCACGCATTCGGAAGCCGAGATCGACCGGCACATGGAGCAGGCGCGGAGCGGGACCACTATCGACGTCGTGAAGTCCAACGGGACTTACCAAATGACCGTCATTGCGCCGGACCGTCCGGCTCTGCTCGCTTCTATCTCCGGCGCGCTTGCCAGTTTCGGGGTCAATATTTTGAAGGCCGAGGCCTTTGCGAACCGGCAAGGCTTGATTCTCGATACTTTCGTGTTCGCCGACCCGCTGCGGACGCTAGAGCTGAATCCGAGTGAAGGGGACAGGCTGCGGGACACGGTAACGCGGTGCGTGCTGGGGAAAATCGACGTCAAGCAGCTTTTGAAAAAGCGGCCCCGGCACACCGGTATGAATCGGGTGAAGCCGTCGGTCACGTTTAACAACGACGTTTCGGCTACTGCCACTCTGGTGGAAATTATCGCCGAGGACCGGCCCGGTCTGCTCTACGATCTGACTTCCACTATTTCGACAGCGGGGTGCAACATCGAGGTGGTGCTGATCGACACCGAAGCTCATAAAGCGCTCGACGTTTTTTACGTCACGTGCGCAGGCAAGAAGCTTTCGCCGGATGTTGAGGCGATTTTGAGATCGACGCTGCAGACCGCGTGTTCGCCGGAACCGGCGGCGACCTGATCCTCGCCGGTCGTCACGGCCTTGCTCACTGATACGTCGCTGCGATGCGCGTCGTACGTTCGATTTGAAAATAGGCGCCGTCGAGCCCTGGCGGGGTCGAAGTGAACCGGGCGATGTCGGTGCGCGTTAGCGTTCCAAATTCCAGGAGAGCGCTGGTTCCGCTGGCCGGCAAGGTGGACATCACATCCACGGGTACGGTCAGGGTTCCCGTGCTCAGGTCCTCCATGCAAGTGAAGACGCCTCGAATTGTGCCCGTGGTGTCAGTGGATTCTCCCACCAGAATCGCGACCTCTTGCGTTGCGTCGCCGCCGCTCCAGTTGATTTGCAAGGGCGTGGAACGGACCACGGCGCCGGCGGTGCTCTCGTTTGTCCAGGTGGGCTCGTCCGGAAGTTGCAGCGTCGTTTGAAACGGCCCGACCGACTCGCCCGACCGTCCTCCGATCACCGCGAACCCTCCCGGCGTCACGAATACGGGAAGCGTCGCTTGTCCCGACAGCCCGCCGCCGATGGTGCCGTTGTATATGCCCGAGCTTTGCAGTCCCAGGTTTTTGTTATCCACAGGGCCCTCGAATTCAATCGCCAGCCCGGCGTTGAGGAAGTTTGCCGCCGCCGGATCGCCCGGGTCTAGTACATCCGGATTGCTCGAATTAAGCTGGAACGTCACGGCCGTACAAGTGCCTAACGCAGTCGCCGGATAGTTTACGCCGCGCAGCGTCTGCAGCGAGCTGAGCGTGCGGTGTTCAAACTGCGCGGTTCCCAGATCGATCTGGTATCCGTCCGTTATAGGAGTGCTCGATGTGTTCGCGATGCTCGTCACATCCGTAATCGCGATGAGACCGATATTCGATTTCCCATTCGCGGCAGCCGTGTTGATGTCCTGTGCGGCGAAGCTGACCGTATCGGAACAGGTTCCACCATTGGTCGCGATGGACATTGTCGTGAAGTTCGCAACCACGCCGGCTACGTTGACATCCACTGGGACGTAACAGCCGGTCACACCCGTGGGAACCGTGACGTTGATTTGATCCACGCCGGGGTATCCGGATCTGCCCTGGTAAAGAACCGTGGCCGCCTGGCCGCCGATGGAAACATTCACGGTGACGTCAAGATTGCCGACTGGGGGCGTGGTGGAATCGTCACCCGTAATGGGGCCAAGTCCCGTCCCCCAGATCACGACCGTTTGTCCGGGTTGCGCGGAGTTGTTGATCGTGTTCGTCGACGGATTGCCGGAGGCGTCGTAGTTCTGGATCACGCCGGGTCCGTAGCCGGCTTGATTCAAGGAAAATGTCCCAAAGGAACTGGCCACCACCTGGATCGCGATCGCGTTGCTGGAACGGCCAACGTAGGTGAGCGTGACGGAGCCTCCACCTACCGGCATGTTCGATGGGAGTACGGCGGCTACCTGATTCGCAGAGGAATAGACCATGTAGGCGTTTTCCGTAACCGCACCGACCGTCACGCTAACCGACGTATCGCCGAGCGTCGTCTTCAAAGGCAGGCTGGTGGTTTGGACGAGGCTGCCGGGACCGAGAAAGGTGCCGTAGAGAATGAAAATCGAACCTTGCGCGACGCCGGCTCCGGGTATCCCTGGTACGCGATAATTTGCCGCGTTGACGGCTTGCGCCTGCGCGTGGAAGGCTCCCGCGAACAAACACACAAGTAGAACGAATGGCTTCATGAGCTCAAATAAGTTCGACGTTCGGACGGCCAAGGATGTTTACTCGGAATCGCTTACGATCTGGCGTAGTTTTCGGCGGCGATCGAGTAACTTGACTAGCAAGTACAGCGCCAGGAATAGAAGGACGGAGAAGCCGACGAGCTGCCAGACATGGTGAGCCAGAAACGGCAGCGTCTGCCGCCCGAGTCTCTTACCCAACCAGGCGAGTGCGAAATAACGGGGTATGCGGGCCGTGATAAGAACCGCGAGGAATGCGAAGACGTTCACTTCGAATGCCCCAGAGGCGATAACGAAGAGCTTCATGGGCAAGGGTATGGGAACCAACGCGGGCACGAAGACCGTCAGCAGGCCGTACTCGAGGAACCACCGTTTCATACGAGCGCCAAGCCGGGTCTGAGCGTGACGCTCGAAGTAAGCCTCACCACCGCGCCGCGCAAGATAAAAGAGTATGAGGCTGCCGGTGACCGATCCTAATGTTGCCAATACGGCAACAAAGTACGCCGAATCCGGGGCCTGCACCGCGAACAGAATCACGAGTCCGTCGACGCCGCCCACGGCCGGAATTCCCGCTGAGTCGAGAACGGCAATCAGAAAAACTCCCAGCGGTCCCCAGGCTTGCAGGATGGCGATAAATTTCTTCACTGAATCAGGCTCAAGAGAGTCGACTCCCCGATGACTGGAACGCCCAGTTCTTTGGCCTTGTCGAGCTTGGAACCGGCATCCTCGCCGGCGACGACGTAGTCGGTTTTCTTGCTCACCGATCCGGTGACCTTCCCGCCCGCCGCTTCTATTTTTTCTTTGGCTTCTTCACGCTTCAATGTTGGTAATGTTCCTGTCAGCACGAACGATTTTCCGGCCAGGGCTCCGGCCTTCTTTTTCGGTTTGATCTGTTGCTCGAATTGGAGCCCGGCTTTTCGCAGCCGTTCGACCAGTTCTTTATTGTGCGGCTCGTCGAAGAATTTGCGGATGCTGTGCGCGACCTTGGGTCCGACCTCGTCGGCTTCCTGTAGCTTATCCTGATCCGAATTTGCGATGATATCGAGGCTGCCGAAGGTATCGGCTAGAATCTGCGCGGTGCGCTCGCCGACGAACGGAATGCCGAGTCCATTCAGCACTCGAGGTAGTGGGCGGGAGCGGGATGTATCGATATTCGTCAAAATTTTCGCGGCGGATTTCTTGCCCATGCGCTCGAGATCCGTGATCTGGTCGACGGTCAGATCGTAGATGTCTGCGACGCCGCGGACCAGGCCTTTTGACACAAGCTGGTCGACCAGCGCGTAGCCCATGCCATCGATATCCATGACGCCGCGCGCCGCAAAATGCAGGATCGATTCCTTAAGGCGCGCCGGGCAGTTGGTGTTAATGCAGCGGCTGGCGGATTCGCCTTCTTCGCGCACGACATCGCCACCGCAGACCGGACAATGCTTCGGCATTTTGAACGGCTTGCGATCCGCGCCTTGCTGGACCACACGAACCACTTTGGGAATCACGTCACCGCTGCGTTCGATCAGCACGGTGTCGCCAATCTCGACTCCGAGCCGCGCAATTTCGTCTTCGTTGTGCAATGTCGCGTTCGAAACCGTGACGCCGCTGATGAAGACCGGCCGCAGATGCGCGACCGGAGTCAGCGCGCCCGTTCTTCCGACATAAACATCAATACCTTCGATGACGGTTTGCTCCTGCCTGGCCGGAAACTTAAATGCGATGGCCCAGCGCGGGGCTTTGGCTGTCCAACCGAGAGTTTGCTGCTGGGGGATGGAATCGACTTTTGCGACCACTCCATCGATCTCGTAGGGCAGGGAATCGCGCTTGCCCTCCCATTCGCGGCAGAAGGCGAGCAACTCTTCGACATTCGCGCATTGCTTTTTGTATGGGTTAACTTTGAAGCCCATTTTTTCAAGGGCCAACAAAGATTCCCAATGGCTGTCATAAACGGTCGCGCCGTTTGCGAGCAGGAAGTACGGATAAAAATCGAGGCGGCGCGATGCGGTGACGCTGGGCTCGAGATTGCGAACCGCGCCGGCGGCGGCATTTCTTGGATTGACGTAGCGCGGTAGATTCTCCGCCTCGCGCTGCTCGTTGATTCTCTCGAACGCGCGCCGGTTCATGATGCACTCGCCGCGTGCTTCGAATTCCGGCAGGTCTGTCGGGACGCGCAGCGGCAAAGAGCGGATGGTACGGGCATTTTCCGTCACGTCTTCGCCCACCAGGCCGTCGCCCCGAGTGATGGCCTGCTCGAAATATCCGTTGCGATAGCGAGCGGCCATGGAGAGACCATCCATTTTCAATTCGGCCACGTATTCGTAGGGAGCTCCGGCTAACAGGTCGGCCACGCGGCGATCGAACTCGCGCAATTCGGCCTCGTTCAGAGCGTTGTCGAGGCTCAGCATCGGCGAACTGTGCGGGACCTTGACGAAGCCTTCGCGCGCCTTGCCTCCGACCCGCTGCGTGGGCGAATCAGGCGTCACGAACTCCGGGTGATCGGCCTCGATCGCGCTCAGACGCCGCACCAACGCGTCGTATTCAGCGTCGGTGATTTCGGACGCATCGAGCACGTAATAGAGATGTTCGTGCCGCTGAATCTCCCGCCGTAGCTTTTCCGCTTCCTGAGCCGCGCTCCCCGCGGCTGTGGTCTTCGTCATGGGTTCTCTATAATTAGAGTACTGATATATCGTAAAGCCTTTATCATCTATAACCCATACGCCGGCAAACTGCGGGGCCGGGCGCACCGCTTCATCGGGCGGGCCGTACGCATTTTGTCGGAAGCCGGGCATCACGTCGAAACAGTTCCCACGCACGGTCCGCAAACCGCGGCCGCGGTGGCGCGGGATTGCATCGCGCGAGGCGCGGACCTGCTGTTGGTAGCGGGCGGCGACGGGACCATGAACGAAGTGGTCAACGGAGCGGTGCATTCGAACGTGCCGGTGGGCATCTTGCCCGGTGGCACGGCGAACGTGCTCGCGACGGAATTGCGAATCTCGAAACGGTTGGACGAAGCCGCCCGGCTGGTTTCAGAGTGCACGGCGGAGCGCATCTCGCTCGGTCTGCTGCGCTGCGGGGACACAGAACCCAGATATTTCGCGTTGATGGCGGGCGTAGGTCTCGACGCGATGATCGTGTATAAGATCAATGCGAAGCTCAAATCGGCGCTCGGTAAGGTGGCGTATTGGATCGCCGGATTCGTTCACGGCTTTCGGATCCTGCCTGAGTTTACGGTCGAGATTGCCGGTGAGCAATACCGCTCCAGCTTTGCGCTGGCCACTCGCGTGAGGAACTACGGGGGCGACCTGGAGATTGCGCGCGACATCACGCTGCTTCAAAACGATTTCGAAGTCATCATGTTCGCGGGCGTGAATCCGTTGAGCTACGTGAAATATCTCACTGCCATCCTGGTTGGGAAGACCAATGGGCTCAAGGGGATTACGGTCTCGCGGACGGATCGGCTGGAAGTCTCCTCGCCCGAAGACCAACGTATTTACATTCAAGTGGACGGCGAATACGCCGGGCGGCTGCCCGCGACGATCGAGATTGTTCCGAGCTGCCTCAGCCTGCTGATTCCCCCTCAATTCGTTACACGAGCGCTCGAACGCGATCGTACATGGACAACCTCACCCACTCGCTAACAGGTCTCATGATCAGCCGGGCCGGGCTCAACCGGCTGCATGAGCGCGCGACGCTCGCGCTCCTGCTTTCGGCCAATGCGCCAGACATCGATGGGGTGTCGATTTTTGCGGGCCCGCTCGCCTATATCCGCTACCATCGCGGTCTGACGCATTCCATCGCGTTCGCGCCGGTGATGGCATTGATTACGTTGCTGATCGTGTGCGCCATGATGCGGAGTTTTCGAGGCGCGTTGGAGCTATACGCGGTGTCCCTGGTTGGAGTCGGCAGCCACCTGCTGCTCGACTGGACGAACACCTATGGCGTCCGAGTTTTTCTGCCGTTCGCCTCCGACTGGCCGCATCTGGATCTGAATCCATTGATGGATCTGTGGATCATCGCCGTTCTGTTGATCGCCTGGTTGATGGTTTATATCGTGCGGATGGTGAACGCGGAGATCGGGGCGAAGCCAGGATCGGGTCGCGGGCTGGCGATCTTCGCGCTGGTCTTTTTCCTGGGCTACGATTTCAGCAAGTATCTGCTGCACCAGCGCGCGATCGATATGCTCAATTCGCGCATTTACGACGGATCAGTTCCGGTGCGCGTCGCGGCCTTTCCGGAGGGTTCAAATCCAGTCGCCTGGCGGGGATGGGTGGAAACGCCAACGTTTTTCAAACAGATCAATGTGAATACGATCGGAGAGTTCGACCCCGGCGCCGGCGCTACGTTTTACAAACCGGACAACCCGGCTGCAATTGCGGCTGCAAAAGCGACGCCGGTGTTCCGGACATTTCTCGGTTTCGATCAGTATCCGCGCTGGACCGTGACGCCGGTGGCCGAGCCGGAAGGCGGTAATCGTGTGGAGCTTCTCGATTTGCGGCTGCCATTCCACGCCACTGCGATTCTGGACAGCCACAATCGGGTGCTACAAGTTTCGATGACGTTTTGAACAGCAATCAGCCCAGGTAATCGAAGAGGCTTGTCCGCGGCATCTCTTTCTCCGCCTCTAGCGCCGCCTGCTGGTCGGTAGTGGCCAGCGTCATGTCCGTAATCGCCTGGGCCGCGTTGGCGTCTTCGAGACCGCTCTGTTCCGTCTGGAGTTGCGTCGTGAGATTGGCGCCGAACGTGGTCGCGCTGGCCACTCGATCCTGGACCGTCCCGTAAAACGCAAGCTGGGTGTTGAGATAAGTGGAGGCCGATTGTATGTTGGTGATGGCGTTGTCGATTCCGGTTTGATCGTTGTTTTGGAGCGCGTTGTAGAGGCCGGTGATAGACCCGAAGACGCTGGTGCTGGAATCGGGGCTGTCGAAGATCTGCTGGGCCGTAAGTGAAACCGCAAAAGTGGTTCCATCCGGACTCTGTACGTGGCGTGTGGCGGCGTTGCCCTGGTAGGCGCTGACAGGATCCGTCTGTGTCAGATCCACCGTGTAGGGCTGAGTTTGATCGCTGTCGCCGGCGAACACGTAACGATTTTCGACGTTGGTATTTGCAAGCGCGACCATCTGTTGCAAATCGCTTCCGACTTGCGTTGCGATTTGCGCGCGCGTTGCGGCCGACTGCGTGTTCGGTTCCGCTTCCGTTGCCAGCGTGGTGACGTTGTCCATTAAAGTGACGGCGTTTGAAACGGCGCCCTCAGCGGTATTGACTTCCGTCGATACACGCCCCAGGTTGGTATCGATCTGGTTGGTTTGCGCCAGACTGGACCGAACTTCATAAAGGTCCCCGAGAGCGTCGGGATCGTCCGATACGGTATTGATCTGGAGGCCAGTGGTGAGCTGCGTCTGGGCACGCGTCAGGCGGTTCTGAATGTTGTTCAATCCAGACAAGAATATTTGATTCGAAGGATCGAAAGCTTCTATCATGACGCTGGTGGAATTACTTCCATGAGGGTCTCGGTCAGATCGTTCAAAACCGAGAGCATTTTGGCAGTGGCGTTGTAGGCCTGCTGATAGGTGATCAGATTCGTCGCCTCCTGGTCGAGAGAGACGCCGGAAATATTGTTGCGAAGAGTTTGCGATTGCGTCAGGAGTTGCTGATCCGTGGAAACGCTGGCGTTGGCGTCGGCGAGATCGGTGCCGATTTTTGCCGACGCCTGGCCATAGAAGTCATCGAAGGAAGAGCCGTCCACAGGTGTTGCGTTCGCGAGTTGCGCGAGCGCCAGCGCGTTGCCGTTGCCGCCCGGCGCGTCGGGAAGGGCGGCGGCGATCTGATCCGGGGTTAACGGATTAACGCTGAGCGTCGCGGCGACTCCAACTGTCGGGTCGTACGAAAACAGGTCCGCCGTTGGCGTCACGCCGTTTTGATCGACGCCATTTGAAAGCGTGCTGTTGACCGTATCGGCGACGGACTGGGCCAACGTGTTTATGTCGCTGACATAGCCGGGAATCAGCGTGTTCTTAACCTGCAGCATTCCCGCCAGCGTGCCGCCGGAGATCTGATCGGTAATATCGTTGCCCTGGCCGTCCAGGATTTTCGTTTGGGGAGTGGAAAAATCGGCCGTGATGGTCTGGGCGGTGTCTCCCATCACGAGTGGGGTCTGATTGCCCATGTAGACGGTGACGCTGCCGTCGGGCTGCTGCAACGCCGTGAAATTCACGTATTGCGAAAGCTGCTCGAGATCGGAATTGAGCGAGGCGTCGACGCCGGCGTCCGTCCCCATGTAAGCGTTGCCTTGCGCCTGCTTGTTGATGGCTGCGATCTGAGTTGCGAGTTGGTTGATATTGCCCACGACATTGGCGGTCTCGCTATCCTCGTCGCTCGACATGGTTCCCAAGCCGGACGCGACCTGGTTGAAGCTCTCGGCTACCTGCTGCGCCTGCGTGATCACGGCCTGGCGCGAGACGGTGTCGTTCGGATTGATACTCAGTTGCGAGAAACTGCTGAAGAGCGTATCCAGCGACGCCGGAACCCCGGTAGTGTCGGAGGGATCGTAATAATTCTGGAGCTGGGTCAGGTCCGTGGAGACCTGCTGCTGGTAGCCAAGCAGGGACTGCTGCGAGCGAACGGCTCGCTCGGCGAAAGCGTTTCGAGTGCTTTCGACCGGCCCGGCCGAGACGCCTCCCGGCAATCCAACGGAGGGGTCGAACGGTTGGGCCGTGAGCACTTGGACTTGTTTGGCGTAGTCCGGCGTCGAAGAATTCACGACGTTGTTCTCGGTGGTCTCCATGGCCTGGCTGAAGACCTTGAGAGCGTTTGCGGTGTTCAGTATCGACGTGAGGAGTCCCATGGCGAATTATCCTTCCAGAACCATCGTGGGAGCGGATGCCGCGGCCATCGCGCCAGCCGAGGAGGAATAGCTGATCAAGTGCTCCGTCGGAGGGAGAAGCAAAGTTGCCAGACCGGAATAGTACTGGGCGGCGCCGCGCATCAATGCGTTGATTTGCGCCAGCTCGCGACGGAGTTCCTTCATCTCCGTTCTTAGCGCCCCACGCGACGCGACGGTGACCGGAGTGGCCGGACCGGCCAGGAGTTTTTGGAGATGCTCCATGGATTGAATGGCGGTGCGAATATGCGGTGCGCAACTATCGAGCACTTCCGGAGTAGGATTTAGCAGCTTGCGCCGGATCAGCCCGACAATCCGGCGCGCTTGCCGTACCGATTCGATCTCGCTGGGTTCACGCACGATCATTTGTTGGCACGATCGGTTTTCTGCTAGGCCGCGGCACGAAGGTGCGCTTCGATCAGCCGGTTACTCAAAACTTGCGAATTCACCTGGTAGCCTCCTGACGATACGGCTTTGGAAAGCTGGATTACCCTCGAAGTGTGTTCGGAAGCTTCCGATTTGAGAGCTTGCGACAGGCTGCTGAGTGTCGATTGATCGTCTTGTCCGGTTGTTTGAGTCGGAAGGCGGACGCTTGCTCCGGCTGCAGTGGAAGAGAGTGCCGAGGTGCTTCCAGTTCCAGTGATATTTGCGGAGTTCGTATTCTGGATCTTCATGTTCGTGTGGGCTTGAGCCCCCTCACGATTGCTTATCGACGGGGATGGGAAAGGAACGCAGGGAATAAGGCGCGATTAATGCGGGGGTATTGCCGCGGGGGAAGCAGCAAACCGGATGAAGAACTCAGCCTAAAGCTAGGAACGTGGTGCGTGGGCCGCGACGCCGAACCAGCGGTCGAAAAGACTCCGTTCCGGTTGAGCAGCAAGTCTCTCGACGGCCTCTTCGGGATGCATATAACGATTGTAAAGGGCCAATAACTTGGCTTCTTCTACTTCAACCGCAGCCGCATATTGCCGTAAATAACTGGTGCTGAATATGCCACCAGGCAGTTTCTCAAACTCCTCGTCCTCAATGGCTCGCAGGAACCGGATACTAATCTTGGTGAGTTCCGCGATCTGTTCCAGCGAAATGCCCTTCTTCTGTCGGCATGTGGCGAGGTGCAGCGAGATCGCCCCATCATTTCGCGGTTCCAGTGCGCGCGTCTTTCGTCGTGCCATGTTACCTACCAGACTGGATTTGTAAACCTTAATCATAACCCATTTGCGGCGTACTATGGCTTATGAGCAGATTAGCCGCCATTCTCTTCGCCTTGCCAATCCTCGGGGCGCAGCCGCAGATGTCGCCGATGGCTCCCCGCGAGCCGTTTGTGAGGGCGACGGGTGATGCGACCGTTTCGGTCAAACCGGATGAAGCGCGCATCCAGATAGGCGTGGTCACGCAAGCACAAACCGCCGAAGCTGCCGCCGGGCAGAACGCCAACCAGACCACCTTAGTACTCTCGGAACTACGTAAGAGTTTGGCACCCGGCAGCGAGCTCCAAACCATCAACTATTCCATCGCGCCCCAGTACCGGTATCCGAAACCGGGCGCTCCGCCGGTGATTGACGGCTACGCCGCCGACAACACCATCCAGGTCACGACCAGGGATCTGGCGTCGGTTGGCAAGTTAGTCGATGCCGCCTCGAAAAGTGGAGCGAATGCGATCCGCTCCATCGCCTTCACCGTTCACGACGACCGGGCGGTTCGCGCACAGGCACTTCACGATGCGGCCGGGAACGCGCGCGCGAATGCCGAAGCCATGGTGTCTGGCGTGGGCGCGAAGCTCGGCCGTCTTCTTTCGATCGACAGTTCGGAGTTGCCGCGGGTGGTTCCGCTGATGCAGGCACGTAGGGCGATGGCGGCCGACGCGCCCGCGACTCCCATCGAGCCCGGTTCGGTGGATGTGCACGCCAGCGTGGTCGTTTCGTTCGAGATTACCCAATAATCAGCGCTTATCTTTGGGAGGGAGCATAGCCGTGCGGTCGCGGTCGAACACCGGGATTTTACTTTCAGCCCATCTACGAATGTCGGTATCCTTGCCGCTTTTTGCTTCGTTCGCGAAGCGGGCGCTCTGCACGTCGACATGAGCCGCGACTTCCTGCGTGAAGAATTCGTCGTTGGGAGCTCCTTGCGTCTTGGCCGGGGGTGCGGGTAGGGTGATGTGTTTGCGGTTCGCGATTCTTCGAATATCGTCGGCAAATTTGGTGTGGATTGCGAGGAGATCGCGGGCGATGCGTCGCGACTCCGCGTCCTCGGCGTGGTCCTTCGCCCAGGTCAAAGTATCGATGAATAGATTGTTGCTCTCGGCGGATTGAAAAATGAACTCACCGTCGGACGTGTAATCCATTGCATTCTTGACGTGCGCGACGCCGGTGGTTTTCGCTTTGGGTTCGGCGGGCAGCGTGGAATAGCCGTGCGACTGCAACGGCAACAACAAAGCGTATACAAAAAACAGGCCCACCGAAGTTAGACCTATAATAGCCGGTTTATGCGCGGGCGGCGCGCAGCATTTCGAGACCGCGCCAGCCGTAATGGATTCCGCTCCATGCCGTCGTGAATACCATGGTCCAGAGGAAAGGCCCTTGGGGAATGCTCGACCCGGCGCGATCGTTCATAACGGCGAGCGCCGCGATAATCTGCACGAAAGTGCTGAGTTTGCCCCAAACCGTGGGGGGAAAATCGCGCACCGTGGTGAAGAAGTATCCGTAGGCGGCCATCGCCAGGATGAAGAGGTCGCGGCCCAATACCAGTGCGACCATCCACGAGGGGATGGCGCCGGCGATTCCGAAGGCCAGATAGATCAAGGTTAAGAGCAGCTTGTCGGCGATGGGATCGAGATACGCGCCGATTCGCGAGGAGACGCGCAGCCAGCGCGCGGCGAGCCCGTCGAGGACATCAGTGATGCCGGCGGCGATTGAAAGCCAGAAAGCCTCGCGCCAATGGCCGATAATGATTGCAATCACGATCACCGGCGTCATCGCAAACCGTACGGCGGTGATGAGGTTCGGGAGGGTTTTCAAGATTGCCGGCTAAGAGACGAGAGCGTGCGCGACGCGCGTGGCGAGCTGATCGAAGGTAATCACTTCGTAAAGCGTGGGATCTGACATGATGCGCGCCACCAGGGCGGCATGCATGGCGTGGCCGGCGCGCTCCGCGATGACATGCCCGAGCAGCGGACGTCCGATCAGAGCCAGGTCGCCAATGAGATCGAGCGCCTTGTGACGGCAGCACTCGTCATCGAATCGCAAGCCTCCGGGATTCTGCACGTGGTTGTGATTGAAACAGATCGCGTTGTCGAGGCTGGCGCCGCGGATCAATCCCATATCGCGCATCTGGTCGAGCTCGTCTTCAAATCCGAATGTGCGCGCGGGCGCGATTTCCAAAGCGTAACGCTCGGGCGTGACTTCCATTTCGAGCGACTGCCGTCCGATCAGCGGGTGATCGTAGAAGACGTCGCAAGTCAGGACAAAGCCATCGGACGGTAGAATCGAAATGCACTTGCCGTTGGCTTCGATGCTCACGGGGCGGCGGATGCGCAGGAATCGTTTGCGCCGCCGATACGCCTTCAGGCCGGCTTTTTGGAGCAGTTCCACAAATGGCTTGCCGCTGCCGTCCAGAATCGGAACTTCGAGGTTGTTGATTTCGATATAGGCATTGTCGATGCCCATGCTGTAGAGCACGCTGAGCAGGTGCTCCGTGGTGGAGATCAAAACGCCTTGGCGCATCAGGCTGGTCGCGTAGCTCACTCGGGCTACGTAGCGCCAGCTTGCCGGGATCGCGAACCGATCGAGATCGGTTCGAAGAAAAACGATGCCCGTGGACGGGGGAGCTGGAAGAATGCGAATGGAAACCGGGACGCCACTATGCAGACCGACACCAGTGGTTTCCACGGGCCGCTGTATCGTCGTCTCAAACCGCACTAAGACCTCCTCGGCGAAAGTACCAGGTTAAGTTGAAGGTCCATTCTATCAGAGTGGACGTACATTCCTAGCCATCTGATTCGCAAGGAGTTGTAAATCTCAACTGTGGCTAAAACGCGACAGAGTGCAGGATTTTTGCAGCGCCGGGGCAGACCGCGTTAGAGCTCTTTAATCATTACGGAATCGTACGGGTGCGAAATAACTTTGCCCGCTGTGTTACTTTCGCGGCAGTGAGACCAATTCTTGGGCTGATTGCCGTTTCGATGTTCTCTTGCCTCGCGGCGGAATATGGACCGCCGGTCGGGACCGCCATGCCGGCGTTCGAGGCTCCGGACCAGAACGGGAAGATGACCTCTCTTGAAGGATATTCTCGGCCAGAATGGCGCGGTGCTCGTCTTCTTCCGCTCGGCCGACTGGTGACCTTACTGCAAAGGCCAGTTGGTCGAACTGGAGCACAGCCGCGCGGACTTTCAGAAGCTCGGAATCGGATTGGCGGCCATCAGCTACGATTCGGTTGGGATTTTGCACAATTTTGCCGAGCGGCGGAGCATCCACTTTCCGATGCTGTCGGACGCCGATTCAAAAATCATCCGTTCGGTGGGATTGCTCAATGAAACGCTGCCGCACGACAGCCCGTTCTTCGGGATTCCTTATCCGGGCACGTTCATTCTGGATGCGCAGGGCATTATCAAAGCGAAATATTTCGAGGAAGATTTCAGGGAACGGGACACGGCGGCCGATATTTTGACGCGTCAATATGGCGTGACGCCGACTGCGGGACGGCATGAGGTGATCGGGAAACAGCTTACGGCAGTCGCATCGGCGAGCAATTTCGTGGTGCGAGGTGGAGAGCGTGTAGCTCTCGCTTTCGATATCGATTTGAAGCCGAATATGCACGTTTACGCGCCCGGCGTGGAGAATTATATTCCGATTGACTGGAAGATGAAAGATTCGCCCGCGTTCACCGCGCATGAGGTTTCAATGCCGGCTCCGAAAATGCTGCATCTGCCCGTGATCGACGAAACCGTTCCGGTTTATACGGGACATTTTCGAATCGTTCGCGATATCACGATCGCCGCGGAAGCAAAGGTCAAGCCGCTGGTGGATGCATCGGGGCTGTTTACGGTGGAGGGAACTCTGCGGTACCAGGCTTGCGACGATCGCGTCTGCTACGTGCCCCAGGAGCTGCCAGTGAAATGGACGTTTCAGCTCGAGGGGCACGATCGGGAGCGGGTGCCGGCGGAGTTGCAGAAGAAAGCCCGATGAGACTACGGCTCTGGTAACGGCCGAACGGCTATGGTACCAGCGGGGCTGGCTTGGATGGTCATGGCTCCGGGTTCCTCTCTGACTTTGTAGTCGGCGGGGACCTGGAAGAGCGTGGGATCGGGCTCGGCGCGGTTGACATTCGTCAGCGTGTAGACGACGTCGCCCGATCGTGGATCGCTGTACTTGCTCATGACCGTTATTTGCAATTCGGGAGAATACCAGGTTTCGTTAACGATATTGATGTCTCTGTCATTGCCGATCTTACCCGCCGGGATGGTTTCCGTCACGCGCTTTCCTTCGGCTTGTACGCCGGAGATTTCCTGAACGCCGAGAGACTCGACCTTGGCCGGTGTCTGTGGCGTGCTTACGCGATCGGCCGTTTCGATGTTGTCTTTGATGAGGATCGGAACGGACGCCGGCGACGTCGAGAGTGTAGCGCCATGCTCGGCATCCAGCTTTGCGCGGGTCAAGACTCTCAGTTTCGCCTCCATGTCACTCGTCGGCGCGGGCATTTTCATGGCTGTGTGGGAATTTGCATCCAAGGTGTAGCGCGTGCTGGCGACCGGATCGTTGATCATCACAAGATTGGCGGGCTTGCCATCGGCTGCCCACGGACCCACGAAACCGAGACTCTGTTCGCGACGCGTGCGGCCCATGCTATCGCGAGCGATAGAAGACGTGGTCTTATGAACGATGCGGTTGCCGTCGGCGAGCACCTGCGTGGTTTCGGTGACACCTTGCGCAGAATACGGCGCACCGGTAACTGTTTTGTTGTCGAACTCAACGTGCTCAGCGTTGACCTTGAAGAACATCTGGTCCTGCGCGGATGCGGAAATCGCAGCGAACGCAAGTATGGCTATCGTTTTCATCTGATTCTCCTTCTCGAAATTATTGCCGGTAAGTTACGAATCGAACTGCATGCGCCAATCCATCGGCGCCTAAGACGACGTCGGCCTGAACGGGATCGTTGGCGCGATCCTCGGCGACATTGAAGCCCGCGAACCGCATCGCGGAGCGCGGCAACTCAACTCTGACGATGGTCGCGCTTTCCTCCACCAACGAATAATCGCCATACGGCAGCGCGACGAAATCCGTCATCGCGAGGCGGTCCGTAGGCGGTTTTGCGGTTGGCTTGTGCACGGGCGACGGCGCGCGCCGCACGGGCTTTGTTTTGGTCCATGCGATCGACGGCGGCGTGGGGGTCTTCGCGATCGAAACGGGAGGTCCCGCGGGTTCAGGGAGGCGTACGAAGAGCGCGAGGCTCGCCGCAACTCCCAGGACCGCGGTCCCCATGACGGCGCGTCTCAGCCGGCGCGCGCGGTGATGCTTGCGGAACGCGTCCAGCAATGCCAGCTCAACCCGTTCCGGCGCTCCCGAACATTCGTATTTCATGCCGGACACCTCTCGTTCGAGCGAAGACGCCACGCCAGCATCGTTCGGGCGCGGTTCAGGCGGGAGCGGATGGTCCCGATGGGACAACCCAGCGCCGCCGCGGCCTGCGCATAATCCAATTCCTCCAATTCGCACAAAACCAGAACTTCGCGATAATGTTCCGGCAGCGCGAGCAGCGCTTTCTGCAAACAATCGCGCCGCTGGTTGCGGACCATGGCGCCGAAAGTGTCGTCGTCGAGGGACTGCGCATCGTCGGCGGGCGGATCGCTATAGGGGCGTTCGCGCTCCAGCAGCTTCAACACATGATTGCGGGCTATGCCGTAAAGAAAACCTTGCAGAGCGCCTCGCTTGGAATCGTATTGCCGTGCGCCGCGAATCAGAAACATAAAAACCTCTTGCGTTACTTCTTCGGCCATCTGCGGACTCCCGCTCATGTGCAGCGCGAAGCGATAAACTCCCGCTTGATGCCGGCGGTATAACGCGGTAAACGCTTCTTCGTTGCCGGCTGTCATGCGCCGTAGCAGGTCGTCGTCGCTGGCCTTATCGAAATCCTGCATCTTCTGTTAGGGATTCCGGGAAGCGGTGGAAAGAGTTCCAGAAAATCGCGAAGTGGCGTAAACATAACATCCGATCAGATTTGCGACCAGAATTACGCCTCCCACTTTCAGACCGAACGACAGCCAGCTTACCACTTGCACGATCGGAAATACGGATAGAACACAGGAGAGCAGCGTGACGCAAAATCCCGTGAATGCGGCCGCGCGCAGCCAGACGGGGGCGGGCGTGAACAACGGGATGGCGAACATGAACAGATAGGCGATGCCGTAAAACGCGTTCGAGGCGTTGTCGAGAATCTGAAAAGCTTCCTGATGTCCGACTCCGACGATGCCCGCCAGCGCAACGATCAGAATCAAGGCGTTCACGAATAGGATGGAGTTCACAGGCGTTCTGTATTTCGGATGCAATTTTGAGAACCACTGCGGCAGCAGATGGTCCCAACCGGCGACCATGGGCAGTCGGGCCACGCCGGTGACCGCGAGAGTCGCGACGCCGATCTGACGTCCCACCAGCATCAGGATGATTGCAGTGGCCGCCGCCGCTCCGATCCCGAAGCGCCGCAGTCCGATGCTGAGCGCCTGTGGAATCGGGCCGACGAGATCGACTTTATCGGGACTCACATAGGCGAGAACGGAGCTGGTACCGAGAATGAACATCAGCGCGATGATGGGCGCGGCGAAGATCACCGAGCGTCCGATGGTGCGGGCCGGACTGCGCGTTTCCCCAGCGAGAATCGCGACATATTCGAAGCCGCTGAATGCGCCCATCGAGATTTTTCCGAAGATATTCAGGCTGAATAGTGAGATGGCGGGCATCGCGATGTGGAGCGGTGTGTAGTCGCGTGCGCGGCCGGTCAGCGGCAATAAAATGAGCGCGCCGAACGTCGCGAGTTGGAAGACGGCGCCGAAGTTCTGGACCCATTTGCCGACGCGGAGTCCGAGTGTCGTGACTACGATGAGTCCGAGGGTCAGGGTGCCCGTGACGGCCACAATACACCAACGGCTAGCGCCGATCCAAGAGAAGCTGGGGCCGAGCGCATAAGAGATGTTAGTGGCGAGCATCACGCCCATCGCGGAGATGAACAGAATAATGTAGAGCCAGAGATTCCAGCCGACCAGGAATCCGGCGAATTCATTGAATCCGAGCTTGGCCCATTGGTAAAGCCCGCCTTCGAGCGGCCACGTTCGATTCAAGTGAATGATGACGGCAGCGAGCGGAAGATAGAAGAGCACGATGGCGGCGAGCCAGAAGACGAGATGCTGTTCACCGAGACGCGCGGCAGTTCCGGTCCAACCGGAGCCGACCACGTAGAGGATCTGCGCGAGGATGAGATCCCCCAGGCCCAGTTCCTTGCGGAGCAGATTGCTGTGTTGTTGGACGTCGCGCGCGGATTCCATGGCGGGTTATCGGTATACGGTAGCAACGTTCTACGTTCTATGTACTAAGTTCTACGTTGTGCTGATACGATGCTTCTGTGCAGCCTTCTCCCGTGAAAGCCCCTCCGGAGATGACCCTGAAAGCGGTCGCTCTCGGCATTTTTCTTGCGTTCGTTTTTGGATCTGCTAATGCCTATCTCGGTATGAGGGCGGGGCAGACGGTCGCCGCTACGATTCCGGCCGCTGTGATCGCGATGGCTTTGTTTCGCATCCCGGCGTTTCGCGGCGGCATTGCGGAGCAGAACATAGCTCGGACGGCTGCTTCGGTGGGCGAGGCTTTGGTGGCAGGTGCGATCTTTACGATTCCAGCGTTCATGATGGTGCAACTGAACGGAACGCATCTGTGGAAGGATTTGCGGTCGCATTATTGGGAAGCGACTCTGATTCTCCTTGTCGGCGGGCTGCTCGGCGTTTTCTTCATCATTCTTTTACGCCGGCCGCTGTGCGTGGATACGCCGCTGCCTTTTCCCGAGAGCGTGGCCAGCTATGAGATCACGAAATCCGGCAATGTCGAGGCGAGCAGCGCTCCACGATACATCTTCGGCGCGATGGGATTTGCGGGGCTGATTCAGATCCTCACTTCCGATAAAGGCGTGCAGGTTTTTCGCGAGTATACGAAGGGCTTCATCGCGTTTCCGCGATCCGTGATCAGGCACTTCAATCCGGACCAGCAGCCGATCGGAACCGTGACGCATTACGGAGGCATCCCGTGGTCCACTCCGAGCCTTTCGCCCGCGCTCATGGGCATCGGGTACATCATCGGGCCGGAGCTTTCGTCGATCAACGTGTCGGGCGGGCTGCTGGCGTGGTGGATTTTCATTCCGCTGCTGTTGTTCTTCGATCCGGATTTACCTCGGCGGCTGGGCACGAACGATCCGAGTGTCGCGGCATACACGGTGTGGTTCAACATCGTGCGGCCGATTGCCGTAGGCACCATGCTGGTAGGCGCGGCGAATACGATGTTTTCGATGCGCGAATCGCTGGTAAGCTCGCTGAAAGGCGCGTTTGCGGCGTCCTCGAAGGCGGTGCATGAAGCGGAGCCGGTGGATCGCACGGAGCAGGATATTCCTCCGAAGTGGGTTCTGATCGCGATCCTTTTGCTGCTGGTTCCGGTCGGCGGAATCTATTATTACTTTACGCGCGGGTTGGTGGCGGCAATTGTCGCGACGGTGGTAATGAGCGTCACGGGATTTCTGCTCTCCGCGATCGGCGGTTATCTGGTCGGATTAGTGGGGACGTCGAATCAGCCGCTATCGGGTTTGACGCTGTCGGCTCTGATTATCTCCGCGCTCGTGATGCTGGCGATTCATGTCACGGGAATGCCGGGAGTCGCGGCGGTGTTGGGAGTGGCGGCAGTGGTCTGCGTGGCGTGCTCGACATCGGGTTCATTGATTCAGGATTTGAAAGCGGGGCACCTGTTGGGAGGCACTCCGTGGAAGATGCAGGTGGTGGAAATCATCGCGGTGATTCTGCTCGCGTTCTTTTTGATGTGGCCGATTATCGCGCTGCACCAGGCGAATCTGAAGACGGGCGGGATCGGCGGGACGGAGCTTCCCGCGCCGCAAGCGGGATTGATGGCGCAGCTCGCGAAGGGAATCGTGGGCGGCGAGATGGCTTGGGGATTGCTCGCGATCGGCGCGGCGTTTGGAATTGCAATGATCGCTTGCGGGGCGCGATCGCCGATGTTGATCGCGGTAGGAATGTATCTGCCGTTCGATACTTCGTCGGCGATTTTTGTCGGTGGAGCGATGAAGTGGGTTGCGGACCGGCTGTCGGCGAAGTACGCGCCGGAGAGAAAGGCGATTGTGGAGGAGCGGGGGACTTTGCTGGCGTCAGGATTGATCGCGGGAGAAGCGATCGTTGGAATTCTGCTGGCGGTCGTGTTTCTGGCTGGGATTCCGGCGATCGCTACGGTGCCTTTTTACAATGCTTGGGGCGGATGGTTATCGTTTATTGGATTCGGCGCGGTTGCCTGGGTGTTGATTCGGATACCGGTGAAAGCGCGCGTTTGAGTGTACGTAGAGGAGGCCGGGCGGGAAGCGGCATGGTGTGCCGGGCGGGACTGGTAGGATTGCGGACCTTGTACTCGTCGGCGTGCATCTGCAACGGGTGTTTGCGCGAGGCATCAGACGGCCACGACGGGAACCCGACGGCCAGATGACACGACCAGCCGTTTTATGTCGTCAGGATCGCTTGTGAGAATCGTCGCGTGCAGGCGAAGGGCTATGGTGACCACAACGGCGTCAATAATATCCGCAGTTCCGCTCTTGCCTAGCAGCCGTCCTGCTTCGTGCGCCTGGCTTTCGTCAAGAGGAACGACCGCGCAACCCGTCAGGAACCGCCTGAGCTGGGCTTGTCTTGGCGACCGGCTGACCTGGGCGACGACGGGCGCAGGAACCGCGGGAATGACACCAAATTCCAAACGCGCCTTGTGTTCCGCCCATGTGCGCCGATCGTTTCGATCCGCCCCCACCAGCACGGCAGCGTCGTAGACAACCCTGCTCACGCCGGACGCCGGAGGGCTCGGGCCGTTCGCAGTTGCGACCGCACGCTGCGGCGGGCTTCATCCATCTCCTCTGCGCTGAAGGGCCCGTGCTGCTTTTCCCATACGGCGACCGCCGCCAGACCAGCCCGCCGCCGCAGTGCTTCGCGCGCCGCGCTCGTGATCCAGGCGGAAACGCTCACCCCCTCGTGGGCGGCCGCCGTAAGGATTTTGCCGTGAACTTCAGGGTCGATGGTGATCGCAAGCTTCGGGGATGGATTACCGCGCGGCATACAAAGTCTCCTACTCCAGTATGATACACGCGAAGAGGCTGCCCTCGCATTAACAGAAAGCGGGCACTTGAGTGGACGCAGTGATATGATCACGGCGTGTCCTGGCAATGTCCGATCTCTCGCAGAGCCGTGATCGCCGGTATCGCTGCTGCTCCGATTGCCGGCGCTTTTGGCGGCATTAACTCGCGCGAACCTGCGCCACGTTTCCATGCCAGAAGCATGGATGGCGAAAATTACGATAACGACTCGCTGAAGGGCAAAAATGTACTGATACAGTTTTGGACGACGTGGTGCCCTTACTGCCGCAGCGACGAGCCTGCTCTCGAGGCGGTCGTGCATGACTTCACCGAGAAGGGATTGCTGGTGCTTGCGGTGAATGTCGGCGAGTCGAAGAAGAAGGTGAAGAAGTATCTTGAGGAGTCGCCGCGTCCCTGTAAGGTGGTGCTGACAGAAGACACGAATCTGGCGGCTTATTTTGCTGCAAACAGCTACCCCATCTATGTTTTGATTGACAAGGAGGGCAACGTGGCTGGGCGGCAGAATGGCGCTGCCGGAGAGGACGGGTTGCGGCGGTTGCTGAAGAAGGTGGGGCTGGAGGCGGAGTAGCTCCTTCGGGCGTTTTGATTTCGTGATCGCCTTATGCCTCGCACTAGGCTGCAAGCATTTAGCGACTGCTGAGACTGGCCACACGGACAATGTTCGGCGCGCGGGCGGCTTCGTTCAAGTAGCGTTATCCTCGATTTGGCCGACGTTGCGGACCCGAGCTATCAAGTTCCCGGTAACGCCGTTTACCAAGGATTATTATTGGAGTCTGCGTAGTATCGAATAGAGACCAGACGATTCCCGTACACTGATAGCGGTGGAATGTTCGAGCAGCACAAAACGGAATTAGGGTTCGATGGCCGTCGGTTTTTCTTTTCGATCGCCGCGGCGGTTCTCCTCCTTTCGATTGCTTATCTGATCGCGACTCGCGATGGAGGGAGTGAGCATTTCTTCATATGGGCCTTCGGCCTCGCGATGGCGGTTGCTATCGTTCGGCAGCTTATGCGCGATGCGAAGCGAACCAAGGAGATTCGCGAACTTGCTTTGAGGCTCGGCATTACATACGTCGGCGCTGCTCTTCCGAAGTCGTTCCCTTTGCACAAAACGTCGTCCAATCTGGCGCGGTCGATCAGTAGAGCTTGCGCTGGCGAGATAAGTCGGAGAGAGATTCTCTTCTTTGATTGCAAACTCGGTCATGGCAAGGGCCGATTTTCCCGTTCAGTCGTAGCATTGCGCGGGCAGCGCGCTGATTTCGGCGCAGCCCGATTCGGGCCAGATCTCCTTACCGAGGAAGTGAATAGGTGGACATTGGTCTATGGCTCGCGTCGGCTTCTTGAAATCGCGGAGATTGATGAGTTGGTGTTCGAAGCCTCGCAGCATAGAACGTCCGACAATTCGTCGACCGAAGAATCAACGAAGGTCGACCCGCTCTAAGCTCTCGTTGGAAATCCGACCGCGAACCCAAGCAAAACAAAGTCGAGATTGTTGATTATCGCTAGGTGGTGGAGGGAACGAAGGTATGAGCATCAAGCGCCTTGAACGGGGCTGGAACGTGAGGCGTACCCCGGTTCACCCGGGTGAAATGCTTCGTGAGGAGTTTATGAAGCCCTTGGGGATTTCGATCAACGGGCTTGCCCTGGAACTGCACGTACCGGTCACACAGGTCAGCGAAATTGTCAACGAACGCCGCGGAATTACGCCCGATACGGCGTTGCGTTTGGCGCGGCACTTCGGTACCAGCGCTGATTTCTGGATGAATATTCAGAAGGAGTATGAATCCCGGCAGCGGTCTGGATGATCTCGATACGGTAATGGCCGACAGGATCGAGCGTGGCTTAGAATCCGACGCCGATACCGGCGGAGTATTCGGTCATTAACAAGCGGCCACTGAGCCCGGTAAGAACGCCGAAGCCTGGCTTTCCGGTGTTGAATTGCCGTATATCGAAGCGGGCTTGCCACATCCCGGTTAATTTCACCTTGATTCCGCCACCGTAATTGAATCCGAATTTATTCTGGCCGCCGCCATATTGTGCCGATTGTCCGGGTGGGACGAAATTACTATAGTTCAGACCGGCCGTTCCGAAGGGCCGAATGCGCGCCTCGCTCTTGGTCAAATAAGCGAGAGCGTTGCCGTACCCCTGGTGGACCGCCATGCCGCCCTGGTCCTGGCCGCCAATGTTGAGGTTCGTGCGGTTATAGATGTAGCCGACCTCAAATCCGAAATGATCGTACGGATTTACTGTCATTCGGAATCCCAGATTCCAGCCATTGTCGAGCTTCACGTAGTCCCCGGCTCCCGGCACGCCGGAATAGCTATCCGTGATATTGCCTCCGCCTATTTGCGTCACGCCTCCTGTCACCGCCGCCTCAAAAGACTGGGCAGAAGCGGTGGGGCCGGCGCAGAGCACAAGTCCGGCGAGCGCACAAGCCGCCGTCAAAAGAAAATTCGATCTCATTCCTCTCCTTCTTCCACGATTACCGCGTAGATTTCGCCCGGTCCATGAACACCGCGGACAAGAATCTGTTCGATGTCGGCCGTGCGGCTTGGGCCTGTAATCAAGACCATCGAGCTGGTTTGATCGGCCGGCTTGGGTACGCGCGTAAACAACTCGTCGAGGTTCGGCAAAAGTCGATTAGCCGGAAATACGCCAATGTGGACGGGAGGCAGGAGTGAAATGAGACGCGCTTCTTTAGGACTGGATAACATTACGAACGTACCGGTATCGGCGAGCGCAAAATCGGCGCTGGTAATTCCGAAATCGGCTGTCGCGCATGCGGCGCGAAGTTCGTCGCGGGTCGTGAATCCAGTCTGCACACCCGCCATATCCGTGATACCGCATTCCCTCAAAAATGGAGCGTTCGATGCCACCGCTGTCTTTCCGTTTATCAAGTCGCGAACCACTGAAGCTGCTTCGGCGCAGCCGCGTACACGCACCGGCTTGCCATTCAGCGTTGCAAACTGCTGAACAAAAAGCTCGACGCGTTCCAGAGTAGGAAGGTTTCGTGTGTGCAGTACGGTGGGCGGGAGCGGTGGCGGAGCCTGCCCAGGTTTGCGGCCAAGAGCGGCGCGGACACGGTCCAGAACGTCAGTGCGCGAGTCGCTCATTTGCCGCGCTCCTTCCAAAGGTCGTGGAAACTCTTCTTCGCCGGGGGTGGTAGATCGCGCTCCTGCATCCATTTTTTGAGCGGTCCGACGCTTATGAATCCGGGGAGATGACGAATCCAGCCGGCATTTTTCGGGCGAGGCGTAAATAGGGAGCCAATTTTCCCGGATAAGGCGAAAAGCCGTGGATGCCGCATCAGCCAGGCATATATTCCGAACGCGCGGCTTTCGGCGCTCGGCTTCGCTTCGGAGATTTCGGAGCGGAGCTGGAGCAGGTGCCTGGGGATGTCGATTTTGACCGGGCAAACTTCGGCGCACGCGCCGCATAGGCTGGAGGCGAACGGCAGCCAGGGGTCCTGCATCACGCCGTGGAATTGCGGGGTGATGATTTTGCCGATCGGTCCCGAATAGATCCAGGGATAATTGTGGCCGCCGATTTTGCGATAGACGGGGCAGTGGTTCAGGCATGCGCCGCAGCGGATGCAAAACAGCGATTCGCGTCTTTCGGCGTTGGCGAGCACCTTGGTGCGGCCGTTATCGAGCAGGATGACGTAGAATTCGTCGGGCCCGTCGACTTCGCCTTCGCGGCGGGGGCCCGAGAGGAACGACGTATAGACGGTGAGTGCCTGGCCGGTAGCGCTGCGGCCCAGCAGTTTGAGAAAGACAGTGAGATCGGTGGCGCGCGGGATCAGCTTCTCAATTCCGGCGATCGCGATGTGAATCTTGGGTGCGGAAGTGCTGAGCCGGGCGTTGCCTTCGTTCTCGACAACCACGACTGCGCCGGAATCGGCAATCAGGAAATTGGCGCCGCTGATGCCGATGTCGGCTGCGAGGAACTTCTCGCGCAGGACGGCGCGCGCGATTTTGGTCTGTTTCTCGATGACCACTTCGTTTTCGACGCCCAGCTTTTCCGTGAACAGATCGGCCACCTGGTAGCGCGTCAGATGCAGCGCCGGCGCGACGATATGATACGGGCGCTGGTGCATCAATTGAAGAATATATTCGCCAAGATCCGTTTCCACGGACTCCATGCCGTGGCGCTCGACGCGCTCGTTCAGATCGATTTCCTCGGTGGTCATGGATTTCGATTTGACGATCAGATGGGCGCCGCGCTTGCCGGCGAGGTCGAGGATAAAATCCGCGACCTCCACTCCGTCGTTACAGAAAATGACCTTGCCACCGTGCGCGATGACGTTGCGCTCGAATTCTTCGAGGTAATAATCGAGGTTATCGATAGTATGGCGCTTCAGCTCGTGCGCCGCGGTCCGAAGATCCTGATATTCCGCCAAAGGCTCGACGGAGCCGGCACGGTGCGCCATCAGGCGGCCGGTCGCGGCGTAAATAGCCTTCTGGAGATTAGGATCGGCGATCGTGTCTTTGATTTTTACCGGAGCGGTATCCATTTGGTTTATCGGGAGGCGAGAATTTCGGCAAGGTGCATGGTTCGAATGGGCAGGCCAGCGCGCCGGATGACGCCTTCGAGTTGCATGAGACAGCTCGAATCGATGGAAACAACGGTACTCGCTCCTGTTTTGACGATCGAATCCATTTTGGTGCGCGCCATGGCCCCGGAGACCTCGGGAAATTTGACGGAGAATGTTCCGCCGAAGCCGCAGCACTCCTGGGCGGCTTCCATTTCGAGCAGGGTGAGACCTTTGACATTCGCGAGCAGACGGCGCGGCCCGTCCTTGATTTTCAATTCGCGAAGCGCGTGGCAGCTATCGTGATACGTGACCTTGGCGTCATAGTTGGCGCCGACGTCCTCAACCTTGGCCACGTCGGTCAGGAAGCGTGAAAACTCGTAAACGCGTGAGCCGATCTCGCGCGCCCTCTGGCGCATGCCCGGGTCGTTCTCGAATAGGTCTTCATAATGATGCGAGATCATCGCGGTGCAGGAGCCGGACGGCACCACGATATATTCGGAATCGCGAAAGACGTCGAAGAACTGGCGCGCCACTTCGCGCGCGTCTTGCCGATATCCGGAATTGAACGCTGGCTGTCCGCAGCAGGTTTGCGCCGGCGGAAAATCGAGCTTATATCCGACGCGCTCCAGTACGTCAGCCATGGCGAGGCCGACCTTGGGGAACACCTGGTCGACAATGCAGGTGACGAACAAAGAAACACGGCCAGAGGGCATGAACTTCGATTAGTAGCACAAACGCCTAAACGCTCAGCCGCGCGTGTCGTCGATAGACCAACCAAGCCGAAGCGATCACGGCCGCCGTTCCGATCGCGAGCTTGCCTTCGAATAGCCAGACATTGTGGATCTCCGCGGTGGGCACAACCGAACAGACCAGCGCCATCACGCTGATCGCCCAACCGGAGAGCGCGCTAATGTGTTTGCCGGCCCTCCACGCGCTGGCGAAGATGTACAGGTATGGGATGAAGCCGGCGATCACCATCAGCGAGACCAATTCCTGATAGGCAGCGCGCATGGTATCGCCCGCTTGAATCGCAATCAACAGAAATGAAGCGACAGCCCCGAGGGTCAGGATCGAGATATGCGGCGTGCCCCATCGCGGGTGGACTTTTCCGAAAGCGGCGGGAAGCAGGCGATCGACTCCGACGGCAAAAGGTAGCCGCGAAACGGCCGTGCCAAAACTCCCGATTTGTCCCAGCGCGGTCAAAGATACGAGCAGCGCAATCACGGGCGATAGCCAGGCAATTCCCATCGCTCGGCCCGCGGTATCCCCGGCTTCCGCGAGCCCGCTCAATTCACTGATGCTTTCCGGGCGCAGGATCACCAGTAGGGCGGCGGTGGTTGAGACGTAGAACAGTGCGGCGAATCCGGACGCGATCCAACCTGCGCGCGGCAGTGTTCGCTCCGGATCGCGGATCTCCGCGCCCATGAGTCCCGCGAGTTCGAGCCCGGTCATGGCGTAGGCGATGGTCGACCAGAAATTGACCGTGTCCCAACTCCATTTGGGCGCTAAGTGAAACGGCGTTGCAGCGCCTCGTTTTGTCCAGATCAGCGCAGCGACGGCCACCAGCAGCGCGCCCATAACCCAAGTTGCGATGCCTCCGGCATTTTGGGTCCACTTGCCGACTTTGAGGCCTACCAGGTTGGTGCCGAGGCCAATACATATGGCCACCAGAGAAGCGATCAGAACATACAGGCGATCGTTCGCAAGGTGCTGGTAAGCCGGACCGAGCGTATAAACCGCAACGCTCATGTAGAACATTGCGGCGCTCGGAAACCAGAAGGCGATGCCCATCCAATAGATCCAGAAGCAGAGAAAGCCGTGCCAGGGACCGAAATCGCCACGAGTCCACAAATAGAGACCGCCGGCGCCCGGATATTTAGAAGTGAGCGCCGCCACCGCGACAGCCAAAGGAGCCACGAAGAAGATGGCGGCCAGAATCCACAGCGTGATAGAGCCGGGTCCGGCGTGGGCGGCGGCTGCGATCCATCGGGTGCCGACGATGCACGTGATCGCGAACAGCGTGATGTCGCGGAGTCCGAGTTCGCGCCGCAGTTCGGTGGCTTGATATGGTTTTGCCGATGTCGCCATTTCGACTGCTTACGCGGACGGGGACGTCGACGTGGCGGCGGGCCTATCATAGACATCGAGCGTTTTCTTGATTCGGCGCAGGCCTTCTTTTAGGAACTCGGGCTTGCCGCCCAGCCAGATGCGTAGAAAGCCTTCGAGCCCCAAATGTACACCCGGTACGATCAACACGCTTTCGTCGATGCGCACTCTTTCGCAGATCTCATAACTCGGCGTAGAGGAGTTGTACCGGACCAGGCACAACGCACCGGCCTGCGGCTCGCGGAATGACAGGAAGCCCTCGAAGCTGGCGATCCAGTCGCGCATGATCGGGAGATTTTGTTGCAGGATCGCCCGCGTCCGCGCATAAAGCTTTTCGCGATTGCCGGGTTCGGTTGCAACTCGCGCCACTGCGTCTGAAATTTTGTTTGGACCGATGGTGAGGTAATCGTGCTGCGTCCAGCACTCGGCAACGACGTCCTTAGGACCGACGATCCAGCCGATGCGGACTCCGGGGATGCCATAAGCTTTCGAGAGGCCTGAAGCGACGATGGCACGATCGCTCATGCCCCAAAAACTGCGCGTCCGGTCGCAATGGATTTCCGCGCCGAGGTACACTTCGTCGGCCAGCAGCCAGGCGCCCACTTTCTCGCAGCGATCGACAATGCGGCGCATCGAGGACTCGGTCAGCACGGAGCCGGTCGGATTGTTCGGATTTGAAATGTAGACCAGACGCGTGTTCGCGTTCACGGCGCGATCGAACTCTTCCCAATCCGGTTCCCAGGCGCTGTCCATGCGCAGGCGGAACTTGTTCACTTTGGCGCCCACGCTTTTGGGCACGCCCCAATACTGCATGTAATTGGGAACTTCGAAGGCGACCTCATCGCCGTCGTTGAGGAGCGCCAGCGCGAGAAGATAGTTCGCTTCTGAAGTTCCGTTGGTCACCTCAATATGGTCCGGCGTAGCGCCGGGATAAATGGCGGCCAGGTTCTCCCGAAGCGGAATAGTTCCATTCGACTGGCTGTAGCCAAGCGGCGTATCGAGAATGCCGTCGAGGTTAAGGCCCAGTTCGGCCAATTCGCGCAATGTGACTGGCCGTACCCCGCTCTCGCTCATGTCCATTTCGACCACGTTTTCCCACGTGGACTGCATCCGCTCCATTTGGAACTTTTCGATTTTCATGGAAGTATTCGGCGCCGCGAAGTCAGATCACCTAGCTTCTCACACTGGCGGTGGGAACTATGAGCGCTGGGACCACGCCCGCCGTATCTCATCGACGAACTTTTCGGGGTCGGCGGTTTCGAAAAGAACGGCGTGGGCGTTACCGACCGGCGGAAGCAACACCAGGACGTTGCTGTCCGTGCGGTACATTCGAACGGTCTGGCCGTTGGCGACACGGAACCAGCCGGATTGATAATGCCCGTTCGCGAATCCGTTGGTACGTGCCACAGGACGCCACTCGGAGCCGGCTCCGATGTCCACGACACGGATGCGTGAGACATCCACGTCTGTCGCACTCACCGTTGCCGGGTAGAAACGGTCGTGAATGGCCAACGAGGCCGGCGTCATCGTGTAGCTGGGCGGACCGGGCGAATACAAAAACGCAAAGAGGGCGAAGGCTAATCCAGCGATCACGATAACGGTCACGATGAGCTTGGGCACGAGGCCGCTTAAGCTCGAAGAACGCGAGACAGGAAGCGATGCAACTGGCGGAACGCCCGGAGCCTGCCGCGGACGGATCGCCGCTACGAATTCATCCGGGTTGTCGGGGCTGAGGACATACGTTTTGTCGCGGCCGATCACCACAACCCCATTGGCACGGTTTGTCATGTACCAATGAGATTCCCCGAGCTTCGACGTTTGGAACAGACCGTAGTATCCGAACAGGCCGCCGTCGCCGAATAGACGGATGCCGCCCCGGAAGTCGTCCGGCGTGGCCCTTCTGACTTCGCGAATGTCATCGAGAGGAATGCGGACGCTGCCCAAAAGGCGCTTCACCACGATGGATCCATCCGATATCGCGTAGCCTCGCGGCGAGTACGCATAGGATAAGAAAATGATCGTCGCGCCGACGATCGCAACAATGACGTTCATTGTGGCGATCGCGATGCCAGCGAGGAGTAAGAACGCAATGGTGGAGATGATCTTGGTCGTCGAATCGTACGACGCAGGAAAATACTGCGAGTCACTATTTGTCACGGCTCCTCCCGGAACGCCTAGACCTGCAGCAACGTTTTCACGATCTCGCCGATTCTCAAAAACTCGTCGAGATCGGAAGGCTTCGTCACGAATTGCCGAATCGCGAATCGCTCCATATTGGCGCGATCGCGCGGCGACGACGAGGAGCTCAGTACGGCGACGGGCAGGTTGGCGAACTTAGAGCTGGAGCGAATCGCTTCCAGGATTTCGACGCCATCGTTCTTGGGCACATTCAAGTCGAGAATCGCCAGGTCCGGAACCGGAGCGCCGGCATAAACACCCTCTTCGTTGACGAACGCAAGCGCCTCGCCGCCGTCGCTCATTACCGTGAGAACGCAGTCCAGCCCGGCATTCTTGAACGCCAAACGTATCAGGTCGACATCTCCCGGATTGTCTTCCACCAGAAGAACGCGAGGTTTACGGCCGGAGCCCATTGCATCAGCCATCCTTCTCTCCCTTCCGGATAATCCGCGCGGGTAGTGTGAACAGAAACGTCGCACCATGCCCTAACTCGGATTGTACCCAGATTCGTCCACCGTATCGCTCCACCACGCGCTGGCAGATAGCGAGACCGATTCCTGTCCCCGGGATGGAGTTGCCGTGCAGCCTCTTGAATGCCGCGAAGATCTTGACGTGATAAGCGGGAGCGATTCCCATGCCGTTATCGGCCACTGCGAATCGCACGTCCCCGTTCGTTCGCTCGGCCGTAATGCGGATCCGGGGAGGCACCTCACTCCTATATTTGATGGCATTGCCGATCAGGTTCTGAAATAGCGGAACGAAATGCGCTTCATGTCCGATCGCTGTGGGCAGAACCTCGGATTCGATCACGGCGCCTGTTTCGTTAATCGAGAAGGTCAAGTTCTGCATCGCTGTATTAAGAACACGGTTCAGATCGATATCCGTAGGGGGCTGCTCGTTCTGGGCGCCAATGCTGGTGTAAGCCAGCAGATCCGCCAACAGATCGCGCATGCGCCGGGTGCCGCTGACAATCGTGTCGACATACTTCGTCGTCGAGTCGTTTAATTCTAGAGCGCACTCTTTCACCAGAAGCTGCGAATAAATCGTGATCATCCGCAGTGGCTCCTGAAGATCGTGACTGGCAATGAATGCGAAACGCTCGAGATCCTCGTTGGAGCGCGCCAGGTTCTCGTTGGACCGTTGCAAATCGGCGTTGAGCTTTGCCAGACGCTCCGCCGCCCGTACCTGCTGTGTAATATCGCGCGCGATCTTCGAAGAGCCGGCGATGCGTCCCAACGCGTCATATACTGGCGACACCGTAAGGGACACGTCGATCGCCCGGCCGCTCTTGGTACGCCGTACGGCGTGATATTGAGCGATGCGTTCCCCGTTCCGGATGCGCGCGAACACGGCCGGCATCTCATCCGGGCGATCCAGCGGCGCGATCAGAGACCAGGTGCGGCCGACCATCTCGTCGGCCGAATAGCCGAAAATGCGTTCGGCTCCCCGGTTCCAACTCGTGATCACGCCGGCCAGATCGTGTCCGATAATCGCGTCGTCGGAGGATTCGACGAGGGAGGCCAGAAGACGGCTGGTCTCTTCCGACCGGCGGCGCTCCGTGACGTCCCGGAACACCAGCACGGTTCCCTGGAACGCTCCGCTCTCACTGCGAATCGGCGCGCCTTTATAATCGATGGGAGTTTCCGTTCCGTCACGGGCAATGAGCACGATATCGTTCATGGGCCCGGAATCTATGGTCGGATCCAGAATCGTCCCGATTGGGATTTCTCCTTTGGCGCGATCCGACTCGTGAACGACCCGGAACAGCTCGACGAGACCGCGATGTTCGAGATCTTCCTGGTCCACCCGCAACAGCATCCGCGCCACGCGATTTGCGAACACGATGCAGCCTTCGATGTCGGCTGAAATTACCGCGTCGCCGATGCTCGCCAGCGTGGTCCCAAGGAAATCGCGAGCGTTTTGCGCCTCCTTCAAGGCCTCTTCGCGATCGAGCAGAGCCTTTCGAAGGTCGCTGTCGCGGGATTGGATACCCGCCAGCATGTCGTTGAAGCCATCGACCAGAACGCCAAGTTCGTCGCCTGAAATTCGCTTGGCGCGGATGCTATAGTCCTTAGTCTCCGAAACAGAAGTGGTAACTCGCGCCAGTTGGGTGATTGGCGTCGCGATAATCGCGCTCAGACGCGAGGAGATCACGAAGGCCACCAGACCGGAAGCGAGCAACATGGCCAGGACGGTCATTCCGTAAAGCCGGATACGCTCGCTGATCTCGCCGAGATCGTACAGCAGCACCAATGTTCCAATGCGGCGTGCCCGCAAAACGATGGGACGGGAAATCGTGAGGCCGTCGTTATCAAAACGGCTTTCATTCTGCGCGGCCGGCGGCGGACATTTTATCGAGCTGTCCGCGCGCTCGTATCCCGCGAGCACGGTCCCATCCTGGCGGTAAACGCACGCGGCAAGCAGATGCGTTCGGGCATGTAGGGCGCCGAGCGTCTCAGCGGCGGAACGCGGATCGTCGAACGCCAGCGCGGCCGTGGTGTTATCGGCGATTATCTGCGCCAGGACATTCATATCCCGTTGTAGCGAGGCACGGTAAAGAAGCGAGTCCGAAATCGTGATTCCCAGGCCGGAGAGCAGCAGCGCCGCGGCCGTCGTGATCATAATCAGCAGCAGCAGCTTGCGCCGTATGGGTATGTCGCGGAAACGCGCGATGGCCGGCTTGGATTTATTCCTCAAGGGACCTCGCAACGCTCAGGAGCTTGGAACTGATGGTGAGACCGGCGCGCGCCGCCGCGCCCCGATTGACGTCAAAGCGCACGTGCCGGTTATCGAGTACGAAGGCGATCACTCCGCCCTCGCGCAGGAAATTGTCCCCCTCACCGACGGTCAGAACACCACGTTCTGTATTCTTCGGCGAATATTTTTCGTTCGGGCCGACATAGATTACTTTGCAGGACTTCACTTCCGCTGGGCCGATCCGCCGCACGGCCAACTTGTGCCCATTTATGGATTCGCCTTCGACAATCTGATCGAGAGCTGTTCCGAATGGATTCTCGCCCAGGATGCAAATCGAAAACGGGGCGTTCGGATCGGGGTCGGCACTGGCAGGCCAATCGATGAATTTCGTGAAATTCAACAGAAATGCGGCCTTCACCTGATATTCGAGGGATGGGCGATTGCCTGGGTCACCGGTTTGCTGCGACGCTGCTGGAGCGCTCCCTAAAACCAGGAACGGCAGCAACAGCCGAAGGTGACGGAACCGGACACGATAGCGCATCGGTTCACTTCATCATCCAAGTTAGCTCGATATATCCGCTCCGTTTGATGCCGACGACTGTCAGTGGATCCGCGTTGTACTCCACGTGAGAAGGCTGGAGCAAGTTTCGGCCGACCAATGCTAACTCCAACTGGTGATTTAATCGCCAGGCGAACCGCGCGTCGCCAGTGGAATAGCTCGGAATGCCCTGTGCCCAGAGCGTGCTGACATAGCGGTACGTCAGGTCGAGCTGGAGCTTCTTGGTTAAATCGAGGGCTGAGAGAATCACAGCTTCGTGCTTCGGGCTGGCGCCCTCAATGCCGTGAATGGTGCCGATGTCGAGACTCTTGGGCCCGTTTTTCAAGTCGATATTCAAATAGGAATACGAGGCGCGAATTCTCCAGTTGCTGGTGGGCTGCCATTCCGGAGCGATCTCGAATCCCGTGGTATTGCCCAGAATTCCGTTGCCGAATTGGGCGGGAAGCAGTAAATGAGGAGGTCCGGGATCAGTTTCGAGATAAGGCGTACCGATGATTTCCTCGTCGAAAAGGTCGTGATAGTGATTGAAGAATGTCGCGATGTCGACGTAGATCGATTTCTTGACCATGCGCCGGTAGCCGAGTTCGTAGCCGTTGAGTTGTTCCGGAGCGAAATGGGGATTGGCATTGAAACGCGCGAAATAAGGCAGGCCGTTGGGAGCTGTGCCGATGTATCCGGAGAGATAAAAATCTTCCTCGGCATCGGACGGAGTCCGCACGGCATGCGTGACGGCGGCCCAGACCGCCGAGCGATCGGTCGGTGTCCACAACAGACGGGCACTCGGCTGCGGTTGCACGCCAGTGAAATTCGTCTTCAACAGCTTGGTTCCAAGCGTGAGCGACAGCCGGTCCGGAATCAGCGCAATTTCGTCCTGTAGGAAACCGGACAAGAGATAATCCGTCCGTTGCGCGGGACTGAACGTCAATCCCGATACGACTTCGATTTCATCGCCGGCACTGAATCTTGCTCCCAATCCCCACGAGATCTGCTGATGCCATGGCGCGCGGATGCGTTGTAGAAAATCCACGTCGCCGGTGTTCCGGATCTCGGCAAAATTCGGTTCGAAGCGATTTGTTCGGTCGTAGTAGACCTGAAGCTGAAAATCGTTGTTCTCGTTTACAGTGCGTTTCCAGCGCGCCAGAAGGTTCACGCCGGAGAGATCGGCGTTGCCGTCGATGTTCTGAGAGTACGGCGGTGTATAGCTGACCGCACTGACACGCTCTCCGGCTTCTTCCGCGTATGCATCTCCTTGGAGCGTGAAGGAATCGCGGTGGTTGGGCGTCCAATCCATGCGGAAACCGCCCTGGGCGGCGCGCCAATCGTCGAAGTTCTCGTGATCGGGGTGGTCCTCCGGACCGCGCGTAAAGCCCTTGATATAAAACCGGTATGTTAAATCGTCGCCGTCGCTGCCGCCGTAGCGGAGATTTGCGAATCCCTGCTCCTCATTGCCGCCTCCCGCCGATGCCAGAATCCCCTGCGTGTCTTTCGAGTTCTTCGTGAGCACGTTGATGATTCCGTTGACGGCATTCGGTCCCCAGATCGTGCCGCCGGGGCCGCGGATCACTTCGATCCGGTCAATGTCGTCCATGTTCGTGTCCTGGACTTCCCAGTACGTGCCGTCGAACAGTGTGGTGTAGACGGTGCGCCCGTCGATCAGGACCAGAACCGACCGCGACAGACGGCTTCCGAAGCCTCGAATTCCAATCGACCATTTGTTTGCGTCGATGCGTGCCACTTCCACTCCGGGCGCAAGGCGCAAAGCCTCGGGAATGCACGTCGCGCCGGAACGTCGGATCTCGTCGCCGGTAATGACGTAAATCGCCATCGGTGTGCGATTGGCTTTCTGCGGCTCTTTGGACGGAGTGGTGACTTCAATCTGGGACAACTGTTCGAGAGTCATTCCCTTGAGCGCCGATGGCCCGAACTGGTTAGGCTGCGGATCTGCGTGGAGTAGCGGAGTAACTACGAAGATGCATAGGAACGCGGCTTGGCGCGTGCGGTTTCGAGGGGCCTCCATTGCGGGTGGTCCTGTCAGCGTCTTCGGCGAGTACGATCTGACAAGCAACTAAATATAACTTACTTTCCTTGTGTCGTTCAAATTATGGGTGATAAGTTTCTGGACGTAGACGCGGCGAGAGAATAATTTGTTTCGGAGCTCTGTACTTGCTATGCCTTGGAGTTATCCAGCGGGAGCTTACAAAACACTCTGAGGCCGGGATTCGCATTCTCGGCCCATACATGGCCATGATGCAGGGTGATGGCGCGTTGCGCGATAGCCAATCCCAAACCCACGCCGCCGGTCGACATATCGCGAGAGCTGTCGACGCGAAAAAAGGGATTGAAAATGGTGCGAAGTTCTTCGGATGGTACGCCGGGTCCGTAATCGCGCACGGAAATCGAAGCGTCAGCCCCATTGCAGCGCGTATCCACTTCGACCTCCGTGCCCGGCGGCGCATAGCGAATAGCGTTCCGAAGTATGTTCTCGATGGCGCGCCGGAGCAACTCCGGATCGGCGCGCAGACGCACCGTGGGCATCGCCGTTAGCTTCAGATTGCAGCCGCGCGCGTCAGCTTCTACCTCACAATCGTCGACCAGGTCCTTGATAAATGTGTTGAGCTCAAACGGTTCCAGATTACGCGAACCGGGATCCCCTTCGACGCGCGTAACTTGCAACAAATCGCCCACTAACGTCGAGAGCCGTTCTATCTCTTTATTCAATCTCGCCACCGCGGTATCTCGATCCGGGGCGGTGCGGACCAACTCGGCCGCGAAGCTCAATCGTGCCAACGGCGTTCGCAACTCATGCGAGATGTCTTGCAGCAGGCGGCGTTCGGCAGTAACGAGAGTCCCAATCCGCTCGGCCATCTCGTCGAAGGAACGAGCAAGATCTCCGATTTCGTCGCGGCGGGACGACTTCGCGCGCACGCCGAGATCTCCCGCGCCAAATTGCCGCACTGAAACCGCCAGTCTCTTCAAAGGTGAAACCATGCTGACGGCAAGAACCCAACATAAGAATGCGATCGCAGCAAGAATGAAGAGATAATACGGCAGAAAACTCCAGATGTCGGTCGGAGGATGCAACACCGCGATGAAAACGTACCGGCCATCGAGGGAAGCTCTGGCGAGCGCCATGGGCCGCATGCCCAGCGGCGGAGGAGGCGGCGGTTGGCCCCCTCGCCAGACCGAATGCAATAATCCCGAACGGTTCTCGCCATTGACAAGATCGCGACCTGAAGAATCGAGCAAGTAGTGTTTCCCTGGGAAGAATCGCTGCAGCTTCGCGATGTACACCGCGAGTTTCTGTGGGCCGCCGGTATTGTAAGCTTCCACGGCGTCTTCGGTCTGCATGCCGAACACGCCTCCGAACGAGCCGTTCTTTTCCAGATTGCGGAAAGCCAGATAGCGCGACGTGAAGGAGAATGCGATCCACGAAAAGACCAGGGTCACAAAGCACCACGCCAGGATCTTCGCGTAAACCGTTCTCATATGTCCTGTTCTTCCGAGGATAGGAATAAATAACCGATTCCACGCACGGTTCTAATTAAAACCCGATCACCGGTTTCGAGTTTCTTGCGCAGATGGCTAATATGCACATCGATCGCGCGCTCGAAAGGAGTCGACTCTCTCTGATAGAGAACTGACGCAAGTTCATCGCGCGAGACAACGCGGCCCGCCGAGCGCATGAGCAGATCGAGAATATCGAACTCGATGGAGGTGATTTCGACCGGCTGTTTCTGATTCCAAACCTCGCGGGTCTGGGGATTCAATCTGACGTCGCCCACGGAAATAGCTTCGCTTTTCACGGCGAAACCGGGAGCCGAACGGCGCAGGACCGCGCGAACTCGCGCGAGCAATTCGTGAGGACCGAAAGGTTTGGGAAGGTAATCGTCGGCGCCGCTGTCCAGGCCGGCAATTCGATCGCGCTGTTCTCCTTTCGCCGTCAACATAATCACCGGCACGGCGCTACGCCTCCGGATCTGCTTCAGAATTTCGAAGCCGTCCAGGTTGGGGAGCATGACATCGAGAAGAATCAGGTCGAAGCGCGTTTCGAGTGCGCGGGCCAGGCCCCCAGCACCGTCGTGGTGCGCTTCCAAACGGAAGCCATTCTGCGAAAAAAAATCCTGCATCAGAGAACACAAATCGGTGTCGTCTTCGACGAGAAGAATCGATTGCGATGGCGTAGCGTTCGCTTGGGCGTCCTGTACCACTGATCCTTTTTTACCGCAAACTTAGCGTCAAGAAACGATTCGATAACAAGCTTTTACAAAACTTAAGAGATGTGGGAAGGCTTTGTGTCGTTAACTGGAAATGTGAGAAGCGGTAGATCCAGTAACATTCTTCTAGCCATTCTTCTGACCGGCGCGGCTGTCGCTCAAGTACCTTCCAGGGTCGTGGGAACCGTAACGTCCGTGAACCCGGATCTCTCCGGCGCCGAGATCAAACCCGACAAAGCTCCCGCGGTGGCCGTGCATTTCGTGGACTCGACCGTTGCGCAGAAAGTAGCTCCCGGAGAGAAGGATTTGAAGAACGCGGAGCGGGTCCAGCTTTCGGATATTTCCGCCGGTGATCGCGTGCTGGTAGTGCTGGGCGAAGGTGGCAACGATGTCCGGCGGATTGTGATCATGTCCGCCAAAGATATCGCCAGGCAGCATGAGTTGGATCGCCAGGATTGGACACGCCGAGGTGTATCCGGTGTCGTTGCGACCAAAACCGCCGACGAAATCACGCTGCGCCTGCGTACTCTCACGGGTGAGACACAAACCGTTGTGACCGTCACTCCGCAAACCAGGTTCAAGCGCTATGCACCGGACTCCGTCAAATTCGCGGACGCGCGTCCTAGTGGTCTTTCCGAAATCACCCTCGGCGATCAGGTTCGCGCACGAGGAGACAAGAGTCCGGATGGCCTCACACTCAAAGCCGAAGATGTCGTGTTCGGAACGTTCCTCACAAAAGCGGGAACCATTACCAGCATTAACGTTGCGGCCAACGAAATTACGGTCGCCGACTTACCAACGAAGCATCCTCTGGTAATCAAGATCACGGCGGATTCTCAACTCAAACAGATGCCGGACTTTCCGATGGGCCCGCCGGGCAATATGCCGAACGGCCCACTTCCGGGCGGTCCGCCTCCAGGTGGCGGCCCTCCTAGAGCGATGGATCTATCGCAAATGTTGGAGCACGTGCCACCGGTGTCTCTCGGCGATTTAAAACCGGGGCAAACGATCGTTGTATCCAGTACGAAAGGAAACCGCGCCGACCAGGTTACGGCCATCATGCTGCTCGCAAACGCAGGCATGCTGATCCAAATGGCGTCGGCGCAGAATCGTCAGGCCACGAACTCCCCGTCCATGGGCGCGGGCGTGACGAATATGAGCGGCCCGGCAGGTGGACTTGGAGGTTTTGAACTTCCAGGCATAACTCCCTGACCGCGAAATAAAGAACAAAGGAAGAGAAATGGAACGCACAACATTACGGCGCACGCTACTCGTGTGCCTTCTCATCGCGGCCTGCACCCTGATCGGAATTTCACAGGCACAAACCACAACGCAGCCGAGTCTTAAAGGCGTGGTAACGGATCCATCCGGAGCATTCGTGCCCAATGTTCTGGTCGTACTGATCGGACCGGGCTCCGAGCAAAAACGGACGCACACCGATTTACACGGCCAATACGTGTTCAATGCATTGTCGCCAGGCAAATACACTCTGCTTGTCGGGGCAAAAGGATTCAACCCGTTCAAAGGCGAAGTCGACGTGAATGGCGCAGCCTCCTTGGATGCACAATTGACGATTGCTGCTGAGGCCGAGGTAGTGAACGTCGAAGGCAAAGAGAACAAGGTCACGGTTGACCCCGCTTCGAACAGCGGCGCACTGGTGTTGGGTGAAAAAGAACTCGCGGCGTTATCGGACGATCCCGACGAGCTGGCGCAGGAACTGCAAGCCATGGCCGGCCCCGGTACCGGACCGAATGGCGGCCAGATTTATATCGATGGTTTTACGGGAGGCAATCTTCCGCCCAAGTCGTCCATCAGGGAAGTCCGTATCAACGCCAATCCTTTTTCGCCGGAGTATGACAGGCCAGGCTTTGGACGAATCGAGATCTTCACGAAACCCGGAAGCGATACCATCCGCGGACAGCTTTTCTTCCAGTTCAACAACCAGGATTTCAACACGCGAAGTCCGCTGCTCGATTCCGCCCTGCCCACATACAAGCAGGAATTTTTCGGAGCAAATTTGAGCGGTCCGATTATTAAGCACAAAGCTTCCTACAGTTTCGATTTCGAACGCCGCGCGATTGACGAAAACGCCTTCATTCTGGCGACCACGGTGGATAGCGGCCTCAATCTTCAAAACATCAATCAGGCGATTGTCACTCCGCAGTGGCGCACCACTTTTAGCCCGCGCGTGGATTATGCGATCAATTCCATGAATACTCTCACCGTGCGGTATCAGGACACACGCATCGAGCAGGACCAGCAAGGCGTCGGTAGTTTCAACCTGGCGTCGCAGGCGTACAACCAGAAAGATTATGAAAAGACCGCGCAGATTACTGAGACCGCCATTCTCAGCCCTGACTTCATCAATGAGACGCGCGCTCAATTCATGCGGACGAACCTGTCGGATATTGCGAGTAACTCGGACCCTGATATCAACGTGCAAGGCGCATTTGTGAGCGGAGGCGCGCCTTCCGGAAATTCAGGAACGATTTATAACCGGTGGGAACTGACGAACACAAGTACGTTCACGCATGGGACGCATACATTAAAATGGGGCGGAAGAGTTCGTCAATCCTTTGCGACAGACACTTCGTTCAACAACTTTAACGGGTCATTCACGTTCCTAGGAGGCGTAGGTCCCGCGCTCGATGCAAGCAATCAGCCGATCGCCGGCACTTCGGAGCAGTTGACCGCGCTCCAGGTTTATAGCAGAACATTGTTGTTTCAGAGTCTCGGATACTCTGCCGCCGAGATTCGCGCTTTGGGCGGCGGAGCCACGCAGTTCTCTATAGACGGAGGTACGCCGTCTCTCGCCCTTAGCCAACTTGATCTTGGAGTTTTCGTGAATGACGATTGGAAACTGCGTCCAAACCTGACCCTGAGTTATGGCCTGCGCTATGAAACGCAAACGAACATCCACGATTTCCTGGACATCGCGCCGCGCGTGGCTCTGGCGTGGGGCATTGGAGGCGGCGCGAGCGGAAAAACCAAGACCGTGCTGCGCGCCGGATTCGGAACCTTCTACGATCGCGTCGCGGATACCGTGACTTTGAACTCTTTGCGATTCAATGGAATCACACAGCAATCCTATCTGGTCTTGAATCCGAACTTTTTTCCGACCATCCCGTCGCTCAGCTCACTGGCAGCCAGCCAGCAGGCGCAGCAATTGCAAGTTGTCTACAACGATATCAAAGCGCCACGCATTTATCAGGCGAATCTGAGTCTCGAACGCCAGATCAACCAGTACTTCAAGCTCACGGCGCAATATATCTTCTCGCGCGGTGAACACCTGCAGGTGAATCGGGATATTAATGCTCCGGTGGATGGCGTGTTTCCGTATGGCGATAGCGCGCCTCGTTTTCTGACGGAATCGACCGGGATGAGCCGCTCGAACCAGCTCATCATTAGTCCGAACTTCAATTACAAGAAAATGTTTCTGTTCGGGTTTTACGGACTCTCCTACGGTATGGACGACAACGAAGGACAACCCGCCAATCCCTATAACCTGCGTGCCGAGTGGGGCCCATCTACGTTCGCCGATGTGCGTCATCGCTTCATCCTGGGAACGAACATTCCTCTGCCGTGGAAAGTGAGCGTCAGCCCTTTCATAATGTTCAACAGCGGCACGCCGTTCGACATTACTATCGGCCGTGATTTGAACGGGGATTCAATCGCATCGGAGCGGCCGTCATTGGTCGCTCTTCCCGCATCCCAGTGCAGCGGTGGCGCTCTCACTTATGCGGAGGGTTATGGTTGTTTCAATTTGAACCCGGCGCCGGGCACATCCATCGAGAGAAACTACGGCCGCGGTCCGAGTGCGTTTTTCCTTAATCTCAGGCTGGCTCGCACATGGTCCTTTGGCAACAAACCCGAATCCGATAATTCACCGCAACCACAACAAGGCCCTCCTCCCGGAATGGGCGGCGTGCGCGGTGGGGGTGGTCCGCCTCCCGGAGGCGGAGGTCCTCCTCCGGGCGGTGGTGGACCTGGCGGTCCGGGCGGAATGTTCGGTGGATCGAGCAGCAAGAAGTATAACGTTACGCTCAGCGTCATGGCTCGAAACGTCTTGAACCACCCCAACTACGGCACTCCCAATGGCGATTTGTCTTCGCCGTATTTCGGCCAGTCTCTCGGTTTGGCGGGCTTCGGCCCATTTGGCGGATCGACAACATACAACCGTAAGATCGATTTGCAATTGCGCTTTACGTTCTAACGTAAAGAATGGTTAAACGGCGCGGAGTCCCGGAACGTCCCGGAATCTCCGCGCGTCCGCGTTAAAGTGCGCGATCAAGCTGGCAACCCGGCCTTGTTGTGGGATGTATCGACCGTTGAAAATGCTGGCCGCGGTACAGTCCGCGGCCGAAAATGGCTGTCGAAAAATCGAATCGAAATCATTCTGGCGTGCGCGGTTCTGACTGTCTGCGTAGTTCGGTTCTGGATCGTGCCCTTGCCTTCGAGTTTGTGGGTCAACGAGATGGTCACGATATTCGTGACTGGCCACGGATCGGGCGATCCGTCATTAGCGGTTGCGCCGCAGGTACGAAAGTCGGCGTATTATTTCCTGCCGAAGCTCAGCGCGGCGATATTTGGACCCTCCGAGATTGCATATCGATTGCCTTCCGTTCTCGCGATGGCAGTTGCGCTCCTTTTCCTTGCGCTGCTGGCATCGCGGCTCATCCATGTTCGCGCCGGCTGGTTTACAGTGTTCGCCTGCCTGGCTCTACCCGGCGTCAATTATCAGGCCGACGATGCCAGGCCGTATGCGTTTGGGACCTGCATCGCAGCGGCCGCGGCATACTTTCTGGTGCGCTGGCTCGACAGTTCGCGCTGGCGTGACGCGGCATTGTTCCTGGTATGCGCGGCACTCATCTGGCGAATCCATCTTATTTTCTGGCCCTTTTACATACTGCTCGTTCTTTATGCCCTTGTGCGACGCGCAAGCGGCGATACCGAGGTCGGTTGGGGATGGATGACAGCCGTTTTCGCGCTCCTGGGGATTTCTTTGACGCCGGTGCTATGGAGCGCGCTTGCGCTTCTGCGCGACGCCAAAGCTCACGTCATCGCCCCCATCCCCTCGTTGAAAGAATTGAGACGATCGCTCCAGTTTCCGCTGCCCCTATTCTGCGCCGCGACGCTGTTCGTGCTCAGCCGCCGGGGTAAATGGCGTCGTCCTATGCGGCGCATCTCGCCGGCTTCGTTAACTCTGATTCTCGGTTGGTGGCTGGTGCAGCCACTCGCGCTCTTCGGTTTCTCGCATCTCACCGGCGAAAGCGTGTTTGTGACACGATACTTATATCTCGGTCTGCCCGGAGCAGCGCTCACCGCCGTGGCAGTAAGTGCCTGGTTCATCCCAGCGGCGCGATGGAACCAGGTTTCTGTCCTGCTGGGAATTGTCGTGTTCCTGGCGGTAGGGCAATGGCGCACGGCATGGCCGCCGCATCACAACTCCGGCTGGCGAGGCGCGTCCGCCAAAATCGAAGAGCTAAAGTTGACGCCTCAAACGCCGATCATTTGCCCGAGTCCGTTTATCGAGGCGCGGTCGCCGGTATGGCGTCCGAATTATCCGCTTCCCGGCTTTCTCTACGCGCATCTGCCCGTTTATCCGTTCACCGGCAAGCCCTATCTGTTCCCATTCGCTCCCTCGCCCGACTCTGAGACTTACGCGACGCAATTATCGCAAACGGTTTTGAAGGACACGGACCGTTTCGTGATCTACGGTGGAGATCACAATGTGCTGTTCTGGCGCGATTGGTTCGCCGCACAGCCGGATCTCGCCGGTTGGAGCAGCAGGCGTCTCGGTCCCTTTGGCGACGTCGACGCCGTGGTCTTCGAAAAGAATAGCCTGATTACTACTTCACGCTGATCGATGCAGAGTTACTTGCTTCACTCCCAACTGTAATGGTCAGAGGATAGCTGCCAGTCGCCGTCCCTGTGGGTATCGTGACGTTGACTTGCAGAACACCCACCAACCCTGGCGTGAGGCCCGCGAAGACCACTGGAGCCGGCGCTGATCCGATCGTTGCAGTGACTGTCGATGTCGTCTGCACAAGTGGAGCCGAAGGCGTAACGGCCCCGTCCGGAACGGACGACGTCACCGGCCCGGAGCCAGTCAAATACGCGATAAGGGTGCTTCCTGCGGCGGCAGGATTGCTGCTCGTATTCAGGCTATAGTCGGAGTTCTGCACAATCGCAGCGCCGTCGCCTTGCGTGAACAGGCCGGGAGCGGCCGTTTGAACCGCAACCGTGCCTGCACTGCTCGTCGCCTTATTCACAGTCACCGTAACATCCGCGTTGCCCACCGGAGTTTCCCACGGGACCTGGAAATTGATCTGAGTCGGGCTGATGTAGAACACCGGAGCGGGCCGCCCACCTACAGCGACGCTCACCACGCCCAGAGTCGTAGGAAATGGAACGCTGGATGCGCTGGCGGTAGTGGCTCCGAAGTTCGTTCCAAAGATGCTGGCGAGTGCGCCCGGTGAAGTCGCTGGTTTGAAGCTGGCTGCGTTCACGATTCCATTCGCCGAAATGGCCGGAGCGGGGATCTGGAGCAAGCGTATGACGTTGTTGCCGGTATCGGCGACGTAGACATTGCCCGCCTTGTCGACCGCAACCGAGCTCGGGAAGGCAAGCCCCGCATCAACCGCGAGACCTCCATCGCCCCAATAAACAGCGGTTCCGACGCCCGCAATGGTGTTGATAACACCGTTGGTCACTTTGCGGATTCGGCTGTTTGTCTTATCCGCGATGTAGACGCTTCCGGCTCCATCCACGGCAACTCCGGTCGGAAAAGATAACTCCGCTTTGGTCGCCGGTCCTCCGTCTCCGCTGAATCCCGCAAGGTTGTTGCCCGCGACCAGCGAGATCGCTCCCGAGGGCGCCAATTTCATAATGCGGTTGTTATTGGTGTCCGCAATATACAAATTCCCCGCGCTGTCCATGGCGAGTCCGGCGGGATGTTGCAGCCGTAAATTCGTAGCAATTGTGTTTATTACGCCGTCCGTAGTAACTTTACGAAGAACATTATTGCCGGTGTCCGCGATATAAATGTTCCCGGCGTTATCCACCGCAACACCGAGAGGAACATTCAACTGAGCCACTGTAGCCTGGCCCCCGTCGCCCAAATAGCCGGGTCCACAAAGAGTAGTCTGCGACTCGGAACACACCAATCCAGCGACCGTGTTGATGGTGCCGTCGGTTGAGACCATCCGAATGACGCTGTTGTCCGAATCCGCGATATAGAGATTTCCTTTGGAATCCAGTGCGATATTGGTCGGGTTATTCAGTTGGGCGCCGATCGCAGAGCCGCCATCGCCGGCATAGCCGAAACCGCCATTGCCTACGATGGTGCTGATGTTCCCGTTCTGCACGAATCGGATCCGCTCGTTTTCTGTGTCGGCAATGTAGAGATTGCCCGCCGGATTCACGGTCACGCCGCTTGGACCGTTCAATTCCGCGGCGTTCGCCGCGCTCCCATCGCCACTGAAACCGGCGGTGTTGTTTCCCGCAAAAGTCGAAATCGTATACTGCTGTCCCCAAGCGGCGAAGCTCATCAGCCCGCAGAGAGACGCCGTAATGAGAGCTTTGCGGGAAGAAACGTTCCGCATCGTACGGTTGCGAGTGTGAAGCAAATTCACAGCTGGGACGTAGAAGAACAACCTCTTCACGGCCGATGTCTCATGACGCGCGGCTCGAAGCCACCATAGACTAACGGAATCTAGTATTTCCATTCGTTCTTGTGACGGACGTTGCAAGCGGAACCCCGGTTGCACGTCACGCTCCTTTTGAATTTCATTCTCCATGAGAACCTTAAGAAACTTTACAATTCGTCGGAACCACGGCCGAACCCACAGGACGTCTTGACGCCTTACAAGATCCCCAATCTCGCGAACACCATTCTGCGAGTGTACGAACATCGCAGGCTTCTGATACGATACGCATTTGGCAAACAAAGTGGAGGTGCTTCAGCTGTGACGTGTGTCCAGATTTTCAGTAATGGGGTGAACGGTGCAAAACCTAGCGTACCGCAAACCCATCCTATGCTACGCATCCGGTTCATTTGGTTGTTTTTAGCACTCTCCAGCATTTCTATTTTCGGACAGGATACGGCTTCCCTTCTGGGCGTTGTTGTCGATCCTTCGGGCGCTGTGATTCCAGAAGCACAGGTCTCTGCGATCAGTCAGAGGACTGGATCGGTACATAGCGCGCTGACGACGGGTTCCGGACAGTTTCAATTGGACTCATTGCCACCTGGAGACTACGCGGTTGAAGTAGAAAAACTGGGCTTTAATAAATTACACATCGATAAAGTAGTGCTGGACGTTCGCGACCGGCAAACGCTCCGTCTTTCTCTGGAGGTTGCGAGCGCGGCGGCCACGGTTGTCACCGTAACGGGCGAGGTGCATGGCATCTCCACCGAGTCCTCGGTTCCCACCGTTCTCGAACACGATTACCTAACGAATCTGCCGTTGAATGACCGCACTATTTTGTCGCTGGTCTTGATGGCGCCCGGCGTAACGAGCGATGCGGGCAATGGTGCCGGCGATATCCACGTCAACGGGCTGCGGGCCAACACCAATTACTACACTCTCGACGGCGTGAGTGTCGGCTCGGGCGGCGCTCCAGGAAACGCTGTTTTCGGCGGAGTTGGCGGTGGGGGCGGTTTGGGCGGTTTTGGTGGACAATTCGGCGGCGTCAACAGCGGCGCAACCAGCGACAGCAGCGCTACTCCGATTGCACTCGATGCGCTGCAAGATGTTCGTATTCAGACTTCCGCTTACGCTCCGGAGTTCGGGCGCTCGCCGGGAGCTCAGGTCTCTTTGACCAGCCGCGCCGGGTCGGATAAATTCCATGGTTCGGCGTACGAGTATTTTCGGAACGGCGACCTGAACGCCGCTCAATGGTTCGCCAACGCATCGGGTTTGAAAACCACGGCAATGCACCAGAATCGCTACGGCGCGACGTTAGGCGGTCCGATTCCAGCGGCGGGCAAGACCTATTTCTTTCTGAACTATGAAGGGTTGAATCTATTGAGTCCGCAGACCGCCATCGTTACCGTGCCGGATATTGCGACGCGAGAAGCCGTGCCGGTGAAGACGCAGCCTTTCATCAATGCCTTCCCGATACCGAACGGTCCCGAACTCGGTGCCGGAGCGGCGCAGTTCAATGGCGTGTTTTCAAATCCGATTAAGACTAAGTCGGGCAGTATGCGGTTGGATCATACGTTCAACAATCATGAGGCCTTTTTCGCGCGCTACAGCTATAATTCTTTCGATGCGAATGCACGTTCCATTACGAGTCCCAACGTTGTAAACTACACTGACTCCAAGGCGCAGTCTCTGACCGTGGGTCTACTGACGACGACCAAGCCTACCGTAACTAACGATCTTCGTCTCAATTTTTCTTTAAATACCGGCACTTCTTATGGCGTGATGGATAACTTCGGGGGAGCGGTTCCGCTGACCGATTCTCTGGTATTTCCGGGCGGCATCACGCAGCAGAACGGGCAGTTCAGTTTTTCGATCCTTGGCGCATCCGGTTATACTTACGGGAACCACGCGAAAAATCGGCAGGATCAAGCCAACCTGGTGGATGGCGTGACGCTGATTGCGGGGAATCATGCTTATAAGATCGGCGTGGACGTTAGAGAAATCCTGCCGACTTATTACAAACAGCTGTACGATTCGAGCGTTACATTCAACGGCATCGCCGCCACGAACACTGGAGGTCTGCTCACCGGCCTGGCCACCAGCGCTGTCGTCGATTCGAACCTTCATCAAGTATTTCCCGAATTTATGAATTTCTCGAGCTATTTTGAAGACACCTGGAAAGTCAATTCACGGATCACAATTACTTACGGTCTACGCTGGGACATCAACCCCGCTCCCACTACGCGCAGCGGGCCCTTGCCGATCGCCGTCTCTAACTCACAATATTTTCCGCTCACGCAATCCCAGCCGCTCTATTCCACGCAATGGAAGAACGTCGCGCCGCGAGTGGGATTGGCCTTTGAACTTTCCAACAAGCAGGGTCATGAGACCGTGGTCCGGTTCGGATTTGGCTGGTTCTACGATGTCGGATACGGCCTGATCAACAGCGTTTTTTCTTCGATTCCTTATTCGAACTCCAGAGTGCTCACTTTGCCGGTGTTCCCGCTCAGCGCCGTAAACATCTCTCCGCCTGGTCTCAATCCCGCCCAGCCATACACGCGAGTGAGCACCACGGAGAACGATCTGGCCGCTCCGAAAGTGCAGGAGTCCAGCTTGTCAGTGGAACATTATTTTGGGCCGAGTCAGGCGTTGAGCGTTACGCTGGTCCACAACACCGGCTCAAATCTCTTACTAAATGCGACCATTCCGTCCTACACTACTCAATACGATCTACTGACCCAAATCAGTAACGGCGGCAGTTCGGACTACGACGGTTTGCAAGTCCAATACCGGCGCAGGCTTTCAACACGCTTAAGCGTACAGGCTGCCTGGACGTGGAGCCACGCTCTGGATACTTCATCGAACGATGCCGGCTTCGGCGCGGGCTTCTCTATTTTCTCCGGCGGTTCGAAAGGCCCCTCCGATTACGACATCCGCCACGTTGTTACGGCCTCGGGACAGTACCTGATACCGAACGCCGGGGGGTGGCTCAAACCCATTACGAACAACTGGTTTTTGGGGTGGAACGGGAGTTTCCGAACGGGCCTGCCGTTCGACGTCGTGGGCGTCAGTGCGACAACTTCCAACTCCGGCTCGACGAACATCGGCGTATTCGGTCAAAGCCGGCCGGATCTGGTTCCGGGAGAGCCGATCTGGATCAGCGATTCAAGCGCGCCTGGCGGTATGCGCCTGAACGCGGCTGCTTTCTCGGCGCCCACCGGATATGGGGAAGGCAATTTGGGCCGCAACGCGCTTCGAGGGTTCGACGCATCGCAGTTGGATATTTCCATCCGCCGCCAGATCGCCCTCGGTGAGCGCCTACGGCTGAACATCAGCGCGGAGGCCTACAACATTTTCAATCACCCGAGTTTCGCAAATCCAACCCGCGCGGAAGGCGCCAACCTCGCGAGCCCGAATTTCGGCATTGCTACCCAGACCCTCAACCAGTCGATTTCCGGAGGGACTTCGGTGAATGCTACCGGAGGTTCGCGTACCCTGGAAATGGTAGTAAGGCTCGTGTTTTGATTAGGAGCCTAGAGACTGCCGGCGCTACAAACATGACAGGAGAAAATAATTGAGTTCGATTCCACAGAGGGTTTCTTGTTCGTGCTTCGTGCGCGCGCAGCTTGCCGCCTGGCTGCTGATCGCGCCAGTCGCGCTTTGGGCCCAGTCCAGCGCCACGCCTGGCACAAACCCGACCGGGCAGACCGGTTCTACCGACCAAAGCCCCTCCACTCCTGCCCCAGCTCCTTCCCCGGCCACGACGCCCGCGCAAAGGAGTTCGTCATCCAGGCAAACCTCTTCCTCTTCTTCACCATCGTCGAGTTCTTCCGAAACTTCTAACCGCCGCTTCTGGTTCGGCGGCCTTGCGACGTACACGCCCTTCAAAGAAATCAATGGCGGTACCACCACGCCCGCGCCTTCCACCACTTTGTCCGGAAATTCCGGGTCGCATCCGTTGGGCGAAGGCGTCTCGTTCCATATGAGACTCCTGAAGAACTTCTCTTTGGACCTCGACCTAATACACAGGCGCGTCGGCTATAACTTTAGCGACGCTATCGCCGGCCCTACCGTCGCGGGCGCGGGAACCACGACGGTTGTCACCAATATCACTTACGAAATCACGAACGCAACGTTCTGGGACGTGCCGTTGCTCATTGAATACAAAACGCACCATCGCTGGTATTACGAAGGAGGCGGGGCGCTGCGCCACGTCGGAGATCTTCGAAGCTGGAGGTTCCAGAGATCCAGCAGCGCGGTGACGACAACCTCGAGCGGCGCCGTCACGACCACCAACACCGATACTTGCTGCAACGAAACGGCGGCCGCGGCGCAGCACAACATTGAAGGAGTCGTGATCGGAAGCGGAGTCCATTTCAAGGATGCGTTTGGGTTGAAGGTCACTCCCGAAATTCGCTACACGCGATGGCTCGAAAACACCTTTACCGAAGGCCCGGTGCGATCGAACCGCAATCAGGTTGAAGTTTTATTCGGGATTGCATTCTAGGCGGAGTTGTTTGGCCAGGCGTTCTACCGCCGCGATCACTACCGGGGACGGCGCGGTTCCTAAATCGAATTGCCGTCCTTCAATGCCATAGATCAGCAGCCGTTTCGGCATCCGGCCGAGCGCGCGTGCCAGATTGACGGCTTCTCCGATCCCGAAGTGGTGCGTGGAGCAGCGGAAAACACTATCGATCGCGAGAAGGTTCTCGGCGACCCAGAAATGCAATGTGCCCGCGGGACTCCCGGTCACCACGGCGTCAATCAGAATGACGATGTCGTGTTCTTGCCAGCTATCGAGCAGCTCCAGGCCGTCGCCGCTCTGCTCGATCGCGCCGAGCCGCCTCGCCACCAATAGCCCTGCCGCATCGTCCCCTCGATCGAGATTGCCGCAGCCGATAATGCGACACTCCACAACTACTCCCGCTCGATCTTGACCCGCAAAAAGTGTGTTGCGCACGAGATGCACGGGTCGTAGTTGCGAACCGCCTGCTCGCATTTCCACGTCGCTTCCTCGATCGGCCACGTAGCCACCTGCGCCGCAAAATCGCGCAGATCGTCCTCGATCCGTTTCTGGTTCTGGGAAGTTGGGGGTACGATTTTCGCGGCCACAATCATGCCCTTCTCGTCGAGAGCATAGCGATGATAGAGGATGCCGCGTGGAGCTTCCGTGATTGCCTGTCCCACTCCGCTGCGCGGCTTCGCCTCTACCCGCGGTCGCGCCGGAGGCTCGTACTCATTGACGATTCGCAACGCTTCGACGCACGCGAATACCAGCTCTACGGCCCGCACCACGATTCCGCGAAATGGATTCTTCACCGGAGGCCTTAAGCCCACTGCCTGTGCCGCTTCTCGAGCCGGCGCGGGCAACCGGTCGTAATTCAGATTGAAGCGAGCCAGGGGGCCCACCAGGTAGGAACCTCGCCCGCGCACCACCGAGTGCAGCGCGTTCGAGTGTTTGACATGCTGCTCGACGAAATGATCTTCGTATTCGGCTTCATTGATATTCAAGCCGCGATTCGAAACCAGCCGGCCTTCGTTCAACGCATATTCGCCGGGATGAGAGAGCGCGACGAATTCATAATCCTCTTCGAAATCCGGAAACTCGAACCCCGCGACCAGCTTCACTGTGGCGAGCGACGTCTCGATAGCCCACTTCAAATCCTCTTCGAGCTCGCGGAGCTGGCTCTTTGACGGAGTCTTATAAAATCCGCCGACGGCTGCCGAGATAGGATGGATTTCCCGGCCGCCCAGCACCGTCATGATGCGATTGCCGATCTTCTTCAAACGCAGCGCCTGCTCCACCAGATCACGATGATCCGCCGCCATCTGAATGACATCCTGGTAGCCCAGGAAATCCGGCGCATGCAGCATGTATACATGCAGCGCGTGGCTCTCGATCCACTCCCCGCAGTAAAATAACCGGCGCAGCATACGCACCGCGGGATCGATCTGAATGCCAAGCGCGCGCTCGATCGCGTGCAACGCGCTCATCTGGTACGCGACGGGACAAATTCCACAAATGCGAGCCGTGATATCGGCTGCTTCAGAATAGTGCCGTCCCTTCAGCAAGGCCTCGAAGAAACGGGGCGGTTCATAGATGCGCAGCTTCACATCCGTGACGCGATCGCCTTGCAGCCGGATGTGCAGCGCGCCCTCGCCCTCCACGCGTGCCAGCGTCTCAACCCGAATCGTTTTCGTATGCGCGCTCATGTGCGTTCACACTCCTCGCTGGCCTTGCGGAACTGCCACGCCCAAGCGCTGAACGAACGAAACGCGCGGGAAATTTCCGGATCGGTCAGCCCCAGGACGCGAAATCGTTCAATGAGCGAGGCCGTATTCGGGCTTTCCATCGGTCCGAAACAGCCGTAACAGCCACGGTCGTAAGATGGGCACAATGCGCCGCAGCCCGCCTGCGTCACGGGTCCCATGCAGGAAGTTCCGTGAGCTACGGATACGCAGACATTTCCTTTGCGCTTGCATTCCATGCACACCGCGTAGGTCGGGATGTTCGGTTTTCGCCCCGCCAGCGTCGCCGCGATCAGCTCGATCAACTGATATTTGTTGACCGGGCATCCACGCAGCTCGAAATCCACTTCCACATGCTCCGCGATGGGCGTCGACAGCTTCAGCGTGCTGATGAACTGCGGCGACGCATAGACCAGGCGGACGAACTCGCTGACATCTTTCCAGTTCCGCAGCGCCTGAATGCCCCCCGACGTCGCGCACGCGCCGATGGTGATCAGCGTTTTGGACTGCCGTCGAACTAGCTGGATGCGCTCGGCATCGTGGTGCGTGGTGACGGATCCTTCCACCAGCGTGATGTCGTAGGGCCCGCCTCGCATCTCGCGGCTGGCCTCCGGAAAATAGGCGATATCCACCGCGCCCACTACCGCCAGCAGCTCGTCTTCAACCTCCAGCAGGCTCAACTGGCACCCGTCGCAGGACGCGAATTTGACCACCGCAATGGCAGGCTTCTTAGAGTTCATATCGCTCCAATATCGGCGCGATTGTGCTAAACGGAAATACCGGCCCGTTTTTGCAGATGAAATAACCGCCCCACTGGCAATGCCCGCAGAAACCGACCGCGCATTTCATATTTCGTTCCATGGAGAGATACAGATCCTCTTTTGCCAGGCCGCGCGTGAGTAATTCGTGCGCCACCATTCGCATCATGATTTCCGGTCCGCAGACCATCGCCGTCGTTCGCGATGGATGCAAACGCAGAAACTTGAACAGCGAGGTCACCACGCCGACGCGTCCGCGCCAGCTGACGCCTCCGTAATCGACGGTGGAAAGCACCTGCGTGTCTTTTTGTTTGGCCCACGACGCCAGCTCTTTTCGAAACAGGATGTCGCGTGGGCTTCTGGCTCCGTAGAGAACCACTAATCGTCCGTATTCGCTCCTCTGGCGCAACACATCGTAGATCACCGGACGCAGCGGCGCCAGTCCGATGCCTCCGGCAACCACGATTACGTCGCGTCCTTTGGCGGCCTCTACCGGCCAGCCCGTTCCGAAGGGGCCGCGAACACCCAGAGACTCGCCCGGCTGGCGGCTGACCAGCGCTTGCGTGGCCGCGCCAACCGAGCGGACCGTGTAAGTAAGACTGCCTTTATCAGCCGGGTCGCCGCTGATAGAGATGGGTAATTCTCCAACTCCGAAGACCCACAGCATGCTAAATTGACCCGGCTGAAAATCGCCCCGTCCTCCATTCGATGGTTCCAGCGCCAGCGTGAACGTGTCCGGCGTCTCTTTAACAACCCGGCGCACGGCCCACGGCTCCGGCATCATCGGATCTGTTTTAGCGATTGGCATAGACGTCCAGCAATTGTATTCGTGTGGCGTCGAGCCGCCGGTTCAGAATTCCGGAAAACCGTTTCAACAGCTCGTACCCCAAGTCATGGTTCTGCTCGCACTTGTTCCGCAGGCATCTGCCGTCGAGCGCGATGGCGCGGGTCGCGGTGTCCGCGCGGGCCTGGAACCTCCATAAATAAGGAGGCAAAAGCCAGGACCATCCGAGGATTTCTCCTTCACCGACCGTATCGACGACGATCGGCTTTCGATGCGGCGGGTTAATCTCGATCGCTACCTGTCCGTGCCGGATCAGGTAAAATTCATTCGCCTCTTCGCCTTCGCGCAAGATGTACTTGCCGGCCTCGAAGCGTACGTTCGAGGCACAGCTTACCAGCAGACTGGTGTAATAGGACTCCAGGTCTGCAAAGAACGGATGCTCCGCAATAACATTTTCAAGCGTCTGTGTTTCCATGATTCACAGCTCCGCGAATGGCTTCCAACTCTTCCGTAATGTCGATTCCTACCGGGCACCACGTGATGCATCTCCCGCATCCCACGCAGCCCGGCGATCCGAATTGATCGATCCACGATGCCAGCTTATGAGTTATCCATTGCCGGTATCGCGACTTACTTGAAGTGCGCACGCTGCCGCCGTGGATGAATGAGAAACTTACTGTGAAGCAGGAGTCCCATTTCCGCCAGCGTTCCGCGTGATTTCCGGTCACGTCGCTCACATCCTCCACTGTCGTGCAAAAGCAGGTGGGACAAACCATCGTGCAATTGCCGCACGACAAACACCGCTGTGAGACGCGTTCCCAACGTGGATGCTCGAAGTCCTGATGAAGTATTTCCCGGATATCGGAGGTGTCGACGCGCCTGGTCTGTTGGCCCGCGGCCGCTTCGACCGCCGCGGCCACCGTCTCACAGTCGCTCCCGCTGGCCGGTTTCGAATCCAGTTCGGAGAGCACCTCCCGGCCGCGTTCCGTCCAGGCCTCCGCCAGAAACCAGTGCTCCTCTGGTTCCACGATTTCGGTCAGCTTTAAATCGAAGCCCGTGGGCGGCACTTGCGGACCGGTACCCAACGACGCGCAGAAACAAGTGGGCGCGGAATGCGTGCATTGAACGGCGACCAGGAAAATGCGATTGCGCCGCGCTTTATAAATGGGATCCTCGTAGGGGCCGTCTAATAGCACGCGATCCTGGATTCGGATTGCGGCAAGCTCGCACGCCCGCACGCCAATAAATGCCAATTTCTTATCCGGCTTCTTTGCGCCACTGAGGACGCGGAACACACCCTGCTGCTGTTCCGCTTCGAACAGTTTGATTTGCGCCGGATGGAGATATTGTTTCCAACTCTGAGGACCCAGAGTGTATGCGAAGAACCCTCCGCCCTCGCAAGGCTCCAGCCGGTAAGTCCCGCGCTCCTGCCGTTCCGTCTGTCCTTGGGGTAAGTTTCGAAGCCCTTCGATTCTGTCGTAGACGATAGCTCCGTCGCGAATTGTAGGGCCAAGCACGTCGTAGCCGCGGTTCGCCAGGGTTAGTATCAGCTTGTCAATCTGGCCCGCGTCCAACCGCGCCTGAGAAGATGCAGCCACGTTGTCTGCTCCTTAGGTAGCAGATGAGTGGTGCAATTACGGAGCCATCGCTAGGCTGAGCCGTGGCGGATAGAGAGAGTGGTTATATTCGCAAACACAGGCCCGGCCTACGCGATTTCGCTCACATTTCTGCGCCAAAACCCGCTAGCCGAGCGTGATCGCAAAAAACCGTTAGCTCTTTGCCGGAGGCGGGAATTTCTTGAACAGATCTTTTACGGCATCCTCCAACTTGTGTTCATTCTTCTCCGGCTTGCTGGACAACGCCTCGGTCGCCATGCCTCGCCAAATCAGGTGCTTAGTCCGGACGTCGAACATGTCCACCACTAACGTTCCGACGGGAGTATTGGCGACCGTCGTCGTGGTTTCGCCGAACCCTCCCCAGCGCCATCCGCCGAAACCGTCGTAAAACGTGTTCAGACTCGGTTGCTCTTTCGTGGATCCAAAAGCAGTGACCGCAACATCCCCGCCACTTTCCACCTTTTGCCAACCCTTCGCCTGAAGCTGTTGATCCACATCTCGTTGAATACGATCCGCCCAGAGCTGATCGCCGGCCTTCACGCGTTCCCAGGAATACGTATGATATTGCCCGAAATCCGCCCGGTGATCGTAGTCTGTTGTTACTTTAGCCGCAAAAAGGATACACGTTGTTACAGCTCCCAACGTGGCATACCTCATAATCGCGTTCTTCATCTTACCTCCATACCTATTCGTTAGATGCTGGATCAGGCGCACTGTTTTGCTGCTCCTTCGTCTCCGGCATTTTGAAATAGTAAAGTAAGCCGCCGGTGGCCGCTCCTATCGCAAGACCCCAGAAACTCGCATTAAAGCCCATGGCTTTTGCGATCCATCCAAAGGCTGCATTACTCAAAAAACCGCCCAATGCCATCGCCGATTGAACCGCGCCTTGAAGGAAATTAAATCTTCCCGATCCTTTCGCCAGATCCGCGACAACAACGGTCAAAAGGACGCCGCGCAGCTTGATGAACTGGTCGGCTGGAGGTAACTTCTTCGACCCCGCCGCCTCCTTTTCGATTTCGCCGACAATCTCATCCGCCTCTTTCACACACGCATGCGTCAGCAGCCATCGCGGGCTTTCCGGAACATAGCGGCGCATCAGGAGAACGCCGATTCCAAGCACTGCGCCGATACCATAGCCGAATCTCCAACTGATGTTGGGCGGCAGCGATCCGAAATGAAGCAGCAGAACAGCGCCGAGCGATCCCAACAGCATGCCGATCCAGAATGTCGAGTTGATGATAAGGTCGACGCGGCCGCGCTTCCGGGCCGGTATCAGCTCGTCCACCGCGGAATTGATGGCTGCGTACTCGCCCCCGATGCCGGCGCCCGTGAAGAAGCGGAACATCGTGAAGCTCCAGAAATTCCACGAAAGAGCGGATGCGGCCGTAGCCAGCAGATACAAGCCGCGCGTGACAAAAAACAGCTTCTTGCGCCCCAGTCGGTCGGTGGCATAACCGAAAACCAGAGCTCCCAGCACTGCTCCCGCCTGGTACGACGTCGCCGTGAGCCCGATTTGCGCATCGGACAATCCGAGCCCGCGGGGATCTTTCAAAATCCCGACAAAGGCCCCGCCCAGAGTCGTCTCCAGTCCGTCGAGCAGCCACGTGATTCCCAGCGCAATGACGATTAGCCAGTGCCAGCGGCTCCAGGGAAGCCGGTCCAGCCGCGCGGGCACATTGCTTTCGACGATCTCATTTGGCACGGGGATTTAGACAGATAGTAAGGACACTATCTGTTGAGTTGACGCCGGATAACGCCCGCCTGTGAGCTAGGAACCGTTAGGTGAGTAGAGGAACCTATGACGCTAGAGAAGCTTGTAGCATCGCCCGCGTGTATCCGACATTGAAGGCGTAAGCGGCATACCCGCCGCCTCCCGGATACTGCGGGTGGAAATTCGGTTGTTTCCGGTCGTAATCCAAGGCGCGCGGATGTTCGGGGAAAATCAATCGCGGATATTTCTGCCGGACTAACTCTTTCATGACGGCGAACATTTCGTTCTCACCTTCGTCGATGAAAACTTCGGAGTATCTTTCATACGGCTTCTTCACGCGTACATTGCGATAATGCACATGATTGATTCGGTCCCGCGATCCGAAATAATGGCACACCGCGACCGGATCTTCGCCCATCTCGCGCGTCACGCCGCAATCGAACGTGATCCCGTTCGAAGGGCTGTTCACGATTTCGATGAGGTGCTTCCAGCCATGGACCGTCCCCATAATCTGACCAGACCCTCGGCTGATAGGTGGAGGCGGATCGTTGGGGTGTAGAGCGAGCCTTACTCCGGATTGCTCCGCCACCGGAATCACTGCCTTCAGAAAATAAGTGATGTTCGCCCACATCTCATCGAGCGAGTGCGCGCCTTCCTGCGGCAACGGCGGCAGGCCGTCCATACGTGCGTAATCGAACGATGTAATTCCGGATCCCGCCCGCCCGATTTCCTCGAAATAACCTTCCATCGCGCGATGCGCGTAGAAGTTGTACTCGACGACTGGCAATCCCACTTTGCCGGCGGCGCGTATGGATTGAATCACTTTCTCGATCTCTTCATCCCGTCCCGGACGGCCAATCAGCGTGTTCGGGAATCCGGAGACCATTAGGTTGCCCAGCGACAATCCTTGTTCCTTGAAGCGGTCCATCTGGCTGCGCAGCCGGCTTTCCTCCCACGGAATCGGACCACCTCCCGAAAGAACATGGTCGACGCCGAGCTGTTTCACTTCGCGGCAAGCCGCCTCGAAAGCGCCCTCCGCCCCACCGGATCCTCCGAATTGCAAACAGATCTTAGGCGTCTCTTTTCCTTCGCTGACGGGTGCCGCGACGATGCCAGACGAAGTAGCTGCAGCCGCCAACCCCGCCGTCTGTAGAAGAGACCTTCGAGATAATTTGCTATTCAAGATTGTTTTTCTCCAGGATTGCTACGTTTCATTCTGCACCAGACAAATCAAAAAAGGTGAGAGCAGGGGGGACCACTCTCACCTTTTTTAGCTCGGCGAATCGACTTCCCATCGCCGATTTGGGTCGGATGGAACCCTCCCGGTCAGGGCTTCCGGGCAGTCCCGCGATGGTTCGGCGCTGTTGGGGAAGCGCCGCGCTACTCGCCAAGAATCTCCGCGTGGGGAGGGGAAAGGGAGACCTACCACACAGAAATCCGAGCTAAACGCTGTCTACTGTGAAGTCTGTATGGCACGTTTTGTTCCAGCAAAAGTACGCGCCAAACGAAGCTTTCGCCGCGGGGCTCTCTGTGATAACACTCAACTTGTGCCGTTTAACGCAGAACTCAAATCACCATGCTCGCGACATCCACAAGCGACCGATGGCCTTCGATCACTACGATCCCGCTGTCGGTCACATGATAAAGCTGGCGGTCCCGATCGAGATCGTACCCGATGGCCGCGTCTTCAGGAACGCGAACATTTTTGTCGAGAATTGCCCTCCGCACCCGCGCTCGCCGCCCGATATCGCAATTATCGAAAATGATCGAGTCTTCCACGTAGGCGCCGGAGTGAACCCTCACGCCGCGCCCGATCACCGATCCGCGCACCAAGCCGCCCGAAAGGATGCTGCCTCCCGAAACGATGGAATCGAGCGCCTGTCCGCGGCGTCCTTCGACGTCGAAAAGAAACTTCGCCGGAGCGTCCGAATATCCTGCCGTGCGCAGCGGCCATTGGCGATTGTAGAGATTCAAAATCGGAGAAACCGCGCGCAAGTCCATGCTGGCGTCGAAATACGCGTCCAGAGTCCCAACGTCGCGCCAATAAACCGGCGCGTCCACTGGATCGCCCGGGATGCGATTGGTTTGAAAATCGTACGCGTACATCGCCGAGCGGCCAATCAGGCCGGGGAGAATGTCGCGCCCGAAATCGTGCGAGCTGTGTTCATTCGCGGCGTCCGCGTAGAGCTCGTCTATCAGGGTTTTCGTCGAAAAAATGTAATTGCCCATCGACGCGTATACCTGATCCGGATCGTGCGGCATGGTCGGGGCGTTGGCCTTCTTCTCATGAAAGCCCTCGATAGCGCCGTCCTGATTCACCTCGATCACACCGAACTCCAGCGCCTGTTCCTTCGCCACCGGGATCGCCGACACCGTGATCTGCGCGCTCTTGTGCATATGAAATTCGATCATGTCGCGGATGTTCATGCGATAGATGTGGTCCGCGCCGAAGATCGCCACCAGGTGTGGATCGGCCTGCTCGATGAGGTTGATGTTTTGATAGATCGCGTCGGCGGTGCCCTGGTACCAGTCTTCTCCAGGCGTCCGCATCTGCGCCGGCACCGGGATAATGAAATGATTGCGTAACAGGCTCGACGCTTCCCACCCTTCGCGCAAGTGTTGCAGCAGAGATTGGCTCTTGAACTGAATCAGAACGTAAACCGAATAGACGCCCGAATTTACAAGATTGCTCAAGACGAAATCGACGATTCTGTACCGGCCGCCGAACGGTACGGCCGGCTTGGCACGCTCTTTCGTGAGCGGGTAGAGCCGGGTTCCTTTACCGCCCGCGAGCACGAACGCCAGAACGCGTAATTGCATTCAATCCTCCAGGTCGCAATACAGGTCGTAATGCACCAACAGTCCAGGATATATGACTCCCGGCTTCCTCTTCCGCTTCAATGTTCCGTACTAATCTTTTGGAAATGCGACGGCCTTGCCCGTCCGCACCGATTCTTTCGCCGCATCGATGATCTCGATCACTTCGACGTTGATATCGATGGCCGTGAGACCCTCGATCGGTTTATTGTTCTTGATGGCATTCACCATGTAGGCAATCGGCTCGGCCTGATCCGCGGGCAAGGGCTCCAACGGGAGTTCCTTCGCTTCGCGGCCCTTTTGCATCGTGACGCCGTCATGCTTCATGTAGATGCTGCCACTTTCACCGCGCTTGGCGCCTTCGCCGAAAATCTCGAGATCCTGAAAGCTGCGCGGCAGATCCCACGAGCCTTCGAACACGCCCACGCCATTCGGATACGAGAGAACCAAATCGGCGTTGTCCTCAACCTTGGGAAACGTCTCCGGCCGCAGATGATTCACCGTCGCGTAGACCTTCTCGGGACGGCCCAGGTACCACAGGCTCCACAATGCGTTGTAGCAGCCGAAATCCATCAGTGCGCCGGCGCCGTTCTTCACCGGATCCGTGAGCCAAGCGAAGAAAAACTTGTTCCGCACGCCTTCCGAGCCCGGGCCGCCATGTCCCACTATGCCGTGCAGTCGCCACACTTTCCCGATCGCACCGCTATCGGCCGCGCTCTTGGCCACGTAGTTCGCCGGCCACCACGCCATTTGATAATTCGTCATCACGCGGATATTGTTCTTGTGGGCCAGTTCGCGGATGGCGACCGCGTCCTTGTAGGACGACGCCAGCGGCTTTTCGAACATCACGTTGATCTTCCGGGACGCGCACGCCTTTGCAATTTCGAGGTGCCGGTTGTTTTCGACAAATGACCACACGATGTCCGGTTTCTGCTCGTCGAGCATCTTGATGTAGTCGTCATAAAAAGGAACGTCCGCCCCGGCCTTCTTGGCCTCGGCTACGAGTTCCCGGTTTGGCTCCGCGATCGCCACCAGCTTCGCGGTATCGCCTTTAATCATTTGCGGCAGGTGTCCCCAAACGTGAGCGTGAACCAAGCCGATCACGGCAATCTTGTACTCTTGCGCGCACACGGGGAGCATGAGCACACCAATGAGGATTAGTATTTTTCTCATCTTCCGTGATTCTAATCGATGTCTCAGTCTGCGCGCAGCAGCGTTCGTTTGCTATCCTCAAACCGCAGGCATGTCGCAAGATTTATCAGAAATGGATTTTCAGCGCTTCTGGCGCAGGCTGCAGCAATTAGGACTCAACGCCTATGAAGCCCGCAGCTACCTCGTACTGGTCGGACACCCCCGCTTCAAAGCGCTCGAGCTGGCTGCCCGCGCGCACGTACCCCGGCAGAAGATCTATGAGGTGCTAGATAGCCTCGTGGAGAAGGGCTTTGCGCAGGTAGTACAAGAAAAGACGAAATTGTTTTCCGCCGTGGAGCCCAGCCTCGCCATCCCGAGCTACCTGTCGCAGCGCGCCCAGATCATCCAGCAGGAATTTACAGATCAAAGCCGCATGGCCGGCGGCCTCATCGACGATCTCGCGGAGTCCTACTCGGAAGGGCAGGGAGGCCGCGGCACTCTCGATTTTCTGCGGATCGTCAACGATCCGGGGCAGACCGCCGTGCAGTATCGCAAGATGCTGGCGGAGGTTCAGCACGAGTATCTTGAATTTTCCCGGCCGCCCTACGCCGTTGATCCGCTCGACGAGCAGTTAGTCAAGAGCGCCCGCGAGCGAGGCGTTTCCTGCCGGCTGCTCATTGAATCGGGGACGCTGGACGATGCCCATCGCCAGCGGCTGGAAGAATATGCGGCGCAGGGAGTGGATGTGCGTCAGGCTCGTTCCTTGCCGCTTAAGCTCGCGCTCTTCGATGGCGAGCGCGGCTTGATTGCCCTGCTCGATCCGGTGATCACGAAACCATCCTGGACGTCCGTGGTCTTCGAACACCAGGGGCTCGGCGAAGCCATGAAGGGCCTCTTCGAGAATTACTGGCAAATCCGGGAAAATACTTTAAATAATTTCGTCACGCAGGCGTGACGTTTTCGCGCCGGCAGCGGATCTCGCGTACCGCGTAGATCCGCCTTCCCTGGCTCTCGAAATAAGTTCGCATCAGAACTTCGCCGAGCAGTCCGGTGGTGAACATCATCATGCCGGCAAGGAGCAACAGCGCGCCCGCTACGAGCAACGCACCGTGATCCTGAAGGATGCTCTGGCCCCATAGTTTTTGGATTGCCAGACTGCCCAGGATGAGGCCGCCGAGAGAGCATCCTATCAATCCCAATCTGCCGAAGAAATGCATTGGACGAGTGAAATATTTCAGCAGGAACTTAATGGTCACGATGTCGAACATCACGTTGAACGTCCTGCCGATGCCATAATGCGAATCGCCGTGGGGGCGCGGAACGTTCCGGATGGGAACTTCCGCGATGCGCGCTCCGTAGAAGCTTGCGAGGGCCGGAATGAAGCGATGCAGCTCGCCGTATAAATTGATGTCTTTGATAACTTCTGCGCGGTACGCTTTGAACGTCGTGCCGAAGTCGCGCAGATTTACGCCGGATGCCCGCGCCATCAGCCAGTTCGCGATGCGGGACGGAATCTTGCGCGTGAGTGCGTTATCGACGCGGTCTTTACGCCATCCGCTCGCGATGTCGTATCCTTCTTCGATTTTTGCCAGCAGGGCCGGGATATCGGCGGGATCGTGTTGCAGGTCACCATCGAGAGAGATGATAATGTTTCCTTGTGCTTCGTCGAAACCTGCCGACAGTGCCGCGGTCTGTCCGAAGTTCCGCCGCAGCCGGACCACTTTCATCCGCATGTCCGTTTCGGCGAGATTGGCGAGAAGGTCGAAGCTCCGGTCGTTCGATGCGTCATCGACGAAGATGATCTCGAACGGCTTGTTGACGCCTTCAAGCACGGAAATCAGCCGGTCGTATAGTGGGAGTATCGACGGCTCCTCGTTGTGGATGGGAATCACGATCGAGAGCATGACTTACCTTTAGTGTATCGCGAGAAAATGAACGGTCTGGCGCGAGATTTGAATATTTCGTTGCGATTTGTCTGGCTGGTCGTGAGTTTTGCGGTCCTTCTGGTACTGGCCGCGCCGTTTGTACTCGGGCCGGAACGCGTGACGCGGCTGACGCCGGTTTGCGAATCGAAGGTCCGTTATGGCAGGCCCTGCTCGTTCTGCGGGATGACCACCGGTTTTCTGGCCATCTCGGACGGCCGTTTCGAAGACGCTGAGCGGAGCAACCGCGGCGCCGTACCGTTGTATGCGTTGTTTGTTCTAAATGAAGTCTGCATTCTCGTTTTTGTACGAAGAGGAGGACTCAATTGCAAATTCTCAGTATGACCTGGGGCATTCTTGCGATCATGGGAATGTTCATTGGACTGATCCCGTGCATCGGCGCGCTGAACTGGCTCAACATCCCGTTCGCGGTGGTGGGCCTGATCGTGAGCCTGGTATCTCACACCAGCAACCCCGGCCCAAATAAAACCGGATCGCTGGTCGGCATTATTCTCTGCGTCCTGGCGATCGTAATCGGCTTCAAGCGCCTGGTCCTGGGCGGCGGCATTCTCTAGTCATCAAGGTCGCGAAAGACGCGCGTGTACTATTTGCCTTCTATGAGTTCACGAAACAGTTCGCGCACCTTGCTGTTCGCTGCGATCAATGCCTTCCGCCCAAGAGGTGTGGCCCGGTATACTTTGCGGAGCGATTTGCCGTTGCGCTGCTCTATCGACCGCAGGTAACCTTTTTTCTCCAAGCCGTGCAATATCGGGTACAGGCTCCCGGGACTGATTCGATACCCGTGCCGTGCCAGTTCTTCGATCATGCCGAGGCCGAAAATCGGCTCTTTCGTTGCGTGGTGCAGGACGTGAAGGCGAATCAGTCCAGAATACAGCTCACGGTCAGCGGTGTAGTCGCTCTGTTTCGGTTTCGTTTCAGGCATTCGATAACGAACACTGATAGTATATGAAAGATGAAAACGGCCTTCCTGTTATGTCTCTTAACATTATGCGCACGGGCTGGACCTCCGTTTCAGACCGACGATCCGGAGCCGATCGATTTTCGTCACTATGAATTCTATACGTTCGGCACCTCCGACGGTACCCGCGTTGAGACCGACACGGAAGGACCGGCATTGGAATTCAATTGGGGCGCCCTTCCCAATGTTCACCTTCACATCATCGTCCCGGCGGCCGCTATTTTCCCGTCGAACAATCCCAGCCTCGCACCAGCGGGTATCGGCCCGCGAGCGTTCGGGATTGGCGATATTGAATTAGGCATCAAATACAGATTTGTGCAGGAGACGAAAAAGCGTCCGATGATCGGGACGTTTGTCATGTTTGAGATGCCATCGGGCAACGCGGCCCGCGGCTTGGGAGTGGGAAGGACCTGGTACAAACTGCCGATTTGGGTGCAGAAGAGTTCCGGACCGTGGACGACTTACGGAGGCGCGGGGGAGACCGTGGTCAGGGAGCCAGGCTATCGCAGTTATCCATTTGCGGGGGCGCTGCTGCAACGCGATCTCGGCAAGAAATGGACGCTCGGGGCGGAAATGTTTTATCACGGCCCGGAAGGAATTGCCGCCGCCCAGACCAGACCGGCCACGATGTTGGACGTCGGCGGTTATTATAAGTTCCGCGATCCGGGCTTCCAACTGTTGTTCTGCTACGGGCATACCGTGATTGGCCAGACGGAAAACTATGCATACCTTGGCCTTTACTGGACCTGGGGAGGCAAGCCGGGCGCAGACGTCACGAAAAACTTGATGAACGTGCACTGGAAGGGATGACCATATGAGGAGTTTCGTGGGAATGGGGCTGTTGGTGGGAGCGACGCTGATCTTCGCACAGGAGGCTTCGTGGCTCAAGGGAACCAGCGATGAGAAGTTGAAAACACTGGCGGCTATTCAGCCCGGACTGGGAACCGTCATGATCGAATATTCCAACCGCGCGGGCAACGTTTACTACGCGGCGCAAGGCGGAAACTGGGGGCTCGCGGCGTACCAGTTGAACGAGATGACGGAAATTCAGGAAGTGGCGGAAACTACCAGGCCCGCGCGCGCGAAGGCCTTGCAGGGTTTCGAGAAGAGCGCACTTAGCCCCTTGGCGAAGGACATTGTGAATCAGGACGTGACGGCGTTCCGCGGCGATTTCGATAAGATGGTCGCCCAATGTAATGGCTGCCATCGTGCCAACGGGTACGGGTTCATTGTTTACAAGCTGCCCGACCGGCCCGCTACACCCGCCAGGATGGATGTGGGAATGAAGTTTGAAAAGGCTGATTTAGAGAAGTTGGTCGGCGATCTTTTGAAGTGAGGATGCTCGCAACCTTCATCATTGAGTTCATAATTTAAGCATGTCTGAGCGCCGAACAGGGCTCCGCAAAAGATCGGCTCTGTTGATGTGCATCCTCTCTTGTTCGCTGCTCCTCACTCCGATGCAAGCCCACGGGAGCGATGCAACCGGGACCATGCAGTTCGCCAGCTGTAGTTTTTCCGAACGATATCGCCTTACCTTGGTGCACTTTCAAGATAGGAATCTAGAACAATCCCTCGTGTTCAGCGTTCCTGGGGTTGGGGCTCCTGGGAACTTTCCCGAGGAGTGGATGGACTTGGAGGGTATGCGATGCGGGCCGGATGAATGCGAACCGGCGAGAAAGAGCCGGATTCAGATCGTACGCTGGTCACGCAGATCGGTCTTGGGCAACTTCGAGGTCGAGTTCAAGGATGGGAGTACATTGAAGGGTTCGTTCAGAATAAAAAACATCAAGCCGTCGACGGAAATCATCTGCGAGTAGGGCCCAGAAAAGGCACTCGTAGTCTCCCGGGTTCGCCATTCTTGCGGCGCATTGTATACTAACTCGGAACAGGCATCAAAATCTAAATTTCCCTCGGAGGAAACGACCTATGCCGAATTTCTTACATTACGCAGGCGCCGCCGCATGTGCCCTTGCGTTGCTGATCCCCATCCCAGCTCGAGCAGATTTAAGCGCGACTAAGACAGTCAACGCCAACTCGACCATCAGCCTGGACACGGGCACCACTGCCACATCCGGCGGCGATCTCTTGTTCGACGGAACCAAACTCACGCCGCAAGGCAGCGCAAAAGCATACGATGGCGGCAATCTCTCTGCAGAGTTCAGCGAAATAAACCAGACGGCTCTGCAGGCTTTCGCCTCGCTTCTTTCCCCGGCTGCCATAACACCTGCTGCAAACGATGTAATTGCCGTGCTGACGAATGGCGGAAATTACGCGAAAGTCCTCGTAACCGCGGTAAGTACATCGTCCATCACACTGCAGTTTGTGACCTACGGAGCCAGCAGCACCCCCTCTGGCCCGTCCATCACAGCGGTTCAAAACAACTACAGTTATCTGCTTGCAGGCCTGCCGAACTACGGAATCGCGCCCGGCAGCTTGTTCATCATCAAGGGAAGCGATCTCTCTAATCCGGGCACCGCGGTGCTGCAATCGAGCGCCAGTCCGGGAATTCCAACGACTTTGAATGGCGCCAGCATATCGGTCACGGTCAACGGCGTCACCACTCATCCCGGTATGTACTACGCGATCCCCACGCAAATCGCGGCGGTGCTGCCCTCGTCGACCCCGGTTGGCACCGGGACCATCACGGTCACGTACAACAGCACGCCAAGCGCGACGTTTCCCATTCAGGTGGTTTCGACGGCGCTCGGATTAGATACCTATTACGGCACTGGCACCGGACTCGGCGTAGCGACCGATCCCGTTTCAGGAGCTCTCTACAGCTACGCGAGCTCGGCGACGCCGGGAAAGGCGATTGTGCTGTGGGGCTCGGGCCTCGGCGCCGACACCGCCGACAGCGACACCGTCTTCACAACGACACCGCATGCCGTGAATGTTCCCCTGCAAATCTACATCGGTGGAGTTCAGGCAACCATTCTCTATCAAGGCTCCTCCGGGTATCCCGGTGTGAATCAAATCAACGTGACCATCCCTTCATCCGTTCAGCCCGGTTGCGGAGTATCCGTCATTGCGGTGAGCGGAAATGTAGTGAGTAATTCGGTGAGCCTTCCTCTAAATCCGAGCGGTGGCCCCTGCACCGATCCGGGTCTCGGAATCACGGGCCAGATCAGCAGTCTCGTAGGTGCTTCGTATAAGTTCGGATTTGTGGAGATTGGTCAGTCGACTTCTTCCGGCCAAACCGAAAGTAACGCAGGCGCCGACTTTAACCAGGTCAGTGGTGGCTTGTCGAGCAGCAGCGGCGGGGGATTGACATCCATTGGAAGTTGTTCCGTGAATCAGACCGTCACTGGCGGGAGCACCGGGTCCAACTCGACCGGCCTTGACGCCGGAACGATCTCGGTCACTGGTCCCTCTGGAACGCAAGCCCTGACTGAAATCAAAACAGGGGAGTACGGCGCCGAATTATCCAGCGGATTTATTCCCACAGGTGGCGGAACATTTACGTTCACTGGCGCGGGCGGAAAAGACGTCGGCGCATTTACCGCAACTGTGAACTATACGAATCCCCTCACCTGGACCAATATGACCTCCATCACCTCCGTGAACCGTGCGCAGGGCGTGAACGTAACGTGGAGCGGAGGCGCCACCGATAGTTATGTTCTGATTTCGGGTAGCTCGACTTCAGCAGGAGGCGCGAGCGCCGGCTTTGTCTGCTACGCGCCCGTCAGCGCGGGACAGTTCACCGTACCCTCCTACATTCTCCTCGGACTGCCGGCCGGAACAGGAAGTCTTGCGGTTGAAAATGCCACCACGCCCGTGCCTTTTACAGCTTCGGGACTGAATTACGCGTATGGCCTCGCGGCGATTTATTCTTCGATCCAACCGACATACCAATAGACCGAACGATAACGAGTACGCGGAAGCATGAAGCCGCGTCGCGATCGGTGCAACGCGGCCCAGCTTCCCGATGTGTTATGGGCCTGATGGCGGCGGCGTGGGAGTCGTGTAGCTGTGCCGCTCAACGATGCCTTTCCCTTCATGCACCACGATCCACTGACCCGCGTCGACGCCACGCACCGTTTCAGTCGTTCCTTGCGGCCAACGTATGCTGACGTCCGCCTTTGTTTCGTGACCGAGGCCGAAGTGGACGCGGAAGTCGCCCTGCGAGATGTGATAGCCGCCGCTACGCACTTCATCGATCTGTTTTCGACCTCCCGCGGTGACCGTTATACGCGCGCCAATGGCATCGCGTCCGGAGGCGGTCATGGCTCGAATCAGAAGGGAATTTCCGCGTGGGCCGAAGTTCTTCAGGAGCGAGGGCGGCTCGAAAAGATTTACTACTACGATTTCCACGGAACCGTCGTTGTCAAAGTCGGCCACGGCGAGGCCCCGCGAGGAATGCTTCGCTGTTATGCCGGGTCCGGCTGTCGAGGACATATCGAAGAATTGTCCATCGCCGCGGTTCCAGAATAGCTGGCGAGGCTGTTTGAACTCTTCACCAATTCCATACTTTTCGACGAACGGATAAACATGACCGGCCGCCACGAAGAGGTCCTTCCAGCCGTCGTTGTCGAAATCGAGGAAGGCCGTTCCCCATTTCACGTATTGCGTATGGACCGCCAGGCCGGCCTTGCTCGTCACGTCGGCGAAGACGCCGTCTCCGAGGTTCCGATAGAGGGTGTTGGTGTCGTTCGAAAAGTTCGTTTTGAAAATGTCGAGATAGCCGTCGCCGTCATAATCGGCGGCTGTGGCTCCCATGCCTGCCTGCTCGCGTCCGTCCTCATTGAACGCAAGTCCGCTGGATAAGCCCATTTCCTCGAAGGTCCCGTTTCGCTTGTTATGGAAGTATAGGCTGGGCGTGGAATCGCAGGTCACAAAAAAATCCGGCCAACCGTCATTGTCGAAATCGCCGGTCAGGACCGTGAAGCCGTAGTATTCGCGCGGCGTTTCGACGCCGGCCTGTTTCGTCACGTCCGTGAAGTGACCGTGCCCGTCGTTGTGATAGAGCGTCATCGTCTCGCCCTTTAGCCCTCGCGGGCCACACGGGACCGGAATGCCTTTCCAATTGCAACCGCTGCTGGTGCGCGGGCGCGGCGTTTCCTGGGCGTTGAAGTCGATGTAATTGGCGACGACCAGGTCGAGGTGACCGTCGCGGTCATAATCGATGAAGGCACAGCCGGTGCTCCAGCGCGATTCGGGGCGATAGAAGCCGCGCTCACGGGTCTCATCGCGAAATGTGCCGTTGCCTTGATTGTGTAAGAAGACGTTGTGTCCCCACTGGCCGATGAAGAGATCGACGTGTCCGTCATTGTCCACGTCTCCCGCGCAGACGCCCTGGCCCCATCCGAGGTGGCCGATGCCGGCCTTCGCCGTGACATCCTCAAATTTCAGGCCGCCGAGATTGTGATAAAGATGTGGTGTCAAAGGCGTGGACTCGGGCTTCAGGCGATCTCCCTGCACAAGGAAAATGTCCGGCAGTCCGTCGTTGTCGTAGTCGAGCACGGCCACTCCGGTGCCGGTATTTTCGACGACGTACGTCTGATCCATTTCGCCGGAGACTACCACTGCATCGAGGCCGGCTTGAGACCCGATGTCTCGAAAATCAACGGCAGGCGGCTTCATACCCCGAGGCAGGGGACGCACGGGTTGATCGGTTGCGCCCGAAGATGCCATCTGCGACAGAGCCGTACGCGGCAACAAAAAGAGGCAGAGCAAGATTCCAATGCCCGCGCCGGCGACAACAGTGGCGCGATGGCGTTTTCTGCGCATTACTTGTCCTTTGCCGCCTTTGCAGATGCGCCGGACTTAGTTTTTGCGCGAGCGATCAGTGTCAGAGCGTGCTCGATCTCCGGGTCGGCGGGGCGGATCGACTGCGCGAAACGAAGCTCTTTTTCGCCCGTGTCGAGATTGCCTGCCTGGCATTGGACGAGGCCGAGCTTTTTATGTAATTCGGCCTTTACGCCGCAGTCGCCACAGGCTTCAATGGCCTCTTTCAGTTGCCGGATCGCCTCGGGAGTTTGGTGCGCTTGCAGCGACGCGACCGCGTCGTTGGCCAGCGTCTCTGCACGGTCCAGGATGCGTCTCTGTTTCTGCACCGCGGCGAAGTGGGTCATGAGGCGATCGGCTTCGGCGGCATTCGTGAGCCGAATGGCGCGCGACAGGCTCCATAATGCCTGCGTGTAATCGGGATCGATGGCGATTGCCTGCTTCCAGGCGGCAACGGCTTCGGGCGTCCGCGATTCATGTTCGAGACTCTGGCCAAGCACAAACCAAGCCACCTTGTTGCGCGGCTGCAGCTTTACAACCGTCTGAAGTAAGGGAATCGCACCCTTGTCGTCGCCAGTCTGTTTTTTCAGCACGCCTAAGAAATAGTGAGGCTCTGGCATTTGCGGATCGAGTCGGCAAGCGGTCTCAAATTCCGGCCGCGCATCATCGCTGCGTCCCAGATCGAAGAGAACCCGTCCATGATTGAAGTGCGTGACTGCGGACTGCGGCGCGAGTTGTACCGATCGCGCTGTTTCCGACAGAGCGCCTGGCAAATCGTAACTGTCGGCGAGAGCGATGGCGAGGTCGAGATGGGCCCCAGCGGAGTTGGGGGCGAGGGCGATCACCTTTCGCAGCAGCGCAATGCCTTCTTCGCTCTTGCCAAGCCGGGCTTTAACCTTGCCGGTGGCCGAGAGAATCCGGAGATCGTCGGGGGCTAGCTTCAGGGCTTTGTCCAACGGGACTTCAGCGTCCGCAAATTTTTGCTGTTCGGCGAGAACGAGACCGAGGTTCAGGTATCCCTGCGTGTAATTGGGATCGTCTTCGACGGCTTGCCGAAAGACCTTTTCGGCGCGGTCATTGTTGCCTTTCAGGGCGTAGACCATGCCGAGGTTGCCCTCCGCTGAGATCAGTTGCGGGTCGATTGCAAGCGCCGCTTCCAGCCATTTTTGCGCGGAGTCGAGTTTACCGGCCGTCAAATCGAGTAACCCCAGCTCTCCGCGGGCGATGGCCATTTTCGGATCCATCGCCGCGGCCTTTTCGAGGGCCTTACGTTCTCCATCGCCGTCGTGGGCGGCTGCCAAAGCCAGCGCCAGGTTGTATTCCGTACGCGAGTTCTCCGGTTCGAGCTCCAGCATCTGGCGATAGGCTTCTGCCGCGCGCTCCGGCTGATTGGCTTTTAAGAATTCGTTGGCTTCGTTCCCTTTTGCGGCCAACTGATTCACTTTGAACTCTTCGGACTTGCTTTCTTTGAACTTGTCCGAGATTTCGCGCGCCCGAGTGGTCTCCCCGAGAGTGCGCAGGACCTGGGCAAGTTGAAACTGCGCCGAAGAATCCGAAGGTTTTAGCGTTACCGCTTTTTCGAGATGCGCCAGAGCCTGTTTCGGCTTCCCATTGCGCACCTGCACGAATCCGAGCTGGTACTGCGCCAGGAAGTCGTTGGGATTCCCGGACACCGCCTTTTCGAGCTCTACTTCCGCTTTTTCGTATTCGCCGAGTCCCTTGTAAACGGCGCCGAGCATGTCGTGCCCTTCGGCATCTGCGGGTTGCATACGCACGTAATCCTGCGCGGGAGCCAGGGCGTCCTGAAACGCCGAGACGGTCACCAGCGCGTTGACTCTCGCCATCAAGGCCACCGTGTCCCGCGGATCCAGTCGAGTCACTTCGGTGTATTCGTCGGCGGCTTCGCGGAAACGGGATTCGGCTGCAAAGATGTTTCCCAGCGTGAAATGAGCTGCCTTCATGTCGGGATGCTGATGGATGAGATCCTGCAAGATGCGGATGGCTTCTTTGGCTCCGGCGATCTTCGCGCCGATAACTCCCGCCGCTTCCTTTACGCCAGCGTCTTCATAGGTAGCGGCGCCCAGGGATAACAATACTTCGGGTGAGTCCGGCTGAATCGCGAGCGCGTCGTTCCAATATCGGATTGCGGTGTCGTAACGGTGCTCCGATACCAGAACCTGGGCCAGGTGGTCCAGCGCGAAAACGGATTTCGGATCGATTCGGATGCTTTCCCGAAACTCGGCTTCCGCTTCGGCGTTCTTGCCCATGTCCATGAGGGCAGAACCCAGCGAATTGTGCCCCAGAACCAGGTCGGGTTTGCTCTTCACGACGACGCGAAACTCTTTGACCGCGGCGGGGAGTTGATTCATACGCACGCGTGCTACGCCGAGGTCATAGTGCGCTTCGGAGGAGGCTGGCTCCAGCCGCACTGCCTCTTCGAAGGCGGATACTGCGCATTTCATATCGCCTTTCTCGGCAAACCAGGCGCCCACAGCATCGTACACGCGCGCGGAGGATTCCTCGTGAATGGCTTTTATCAGCCCGGCCGACGGCTTGCACACCTCTGGTAGCTGACCCGCGTGGACGAGCGGGAACAGCGTGAGAAGTATCATGGTCGGCCACTTCATGACACCAGTATAGGTCTGTGTTTTCGTTAGCGGCATCGATAACTTACTTCGATTCCTCAATGGTAACGACACGGTCGGCTCGCACGTTTTGGAGCATCTGGCGAACGCCGGAGGGCCAGCGGATCTCGATTTCACGCACCACCTCGGATGGCCCCAGACCGAAGTGCACACGGGGGTCGCTCGATGCGGCGTATCCGGTGCTGGTGGTGACCTCGTCATATTGTTTCTGGCCGCCGGGGGTGGTCACGCGGATCTGCGCGCCGATTCCCATGCGGTTGCTATTTGTTCCGATGAGTTTTAGAACCAGCCAATGATTGTGGTTCTCCGAGACATTGCGTAGCACCCTAGCGGGCTTGCCGAGGGCAGTGATCACGACATCTACTCGGCCGTCGTTGTCCAGATCTCCATAAGCTAGTCCGCGATTCGGCGCAGTGCGCACTAGATCAGCACCGGCCATCGCGCTCACGTCTTCAAACTGGCCATTGCCAAGATTCCGGAAGACCGAGTTGGGCTCGGCGAAATGAAAATGCCGCGAGACGGCATCGATGTCGTCCATGACGTTGCCGCGGGCTACGAACAGGTCCTTCCAGCCGTCATTATCGAGATCGGCAACGCCGTTCGACCACCCGGACATCTCCCGCGTCATCTTTGCGATTTGACTCGGCTGGCTGGCGTTCACGAACTGGCCGCCTCCGCGATTCATGTACAGCGGGAAGGTCTCGTTTTCGATCGCGGTGTGCCAGATATCCGGCAAGCCGTCGTTGTTCAGGTCTCGAAATTCCGCTCCCATGCCGGCTAGAGCGACGCCGTCTTCGTTGTAGGCTACGCCAGCCTGGAAAGCCATTTCCTCGAATTTCTTGCCGCCGAGGTTATGAAACAGGAGGTTCGGACTGTTGTCGTTGGCGACGAAAACGTCCATGAATCCGTCGCCGTCGTAATCGGCGAAGGCCACGCCCATCCCCTTTCCCTTGATGGCGGCGATTCCCATCTGCTCCGAGACATCCGTGAAGGTTCCGTCTCCGTTGTTGCGATAGAGAGTGTTCGGAAGAGGCGCGAAGCTGTTGGGATGGCAGTAGCCGCGGCCGTTTAGACCCACGCAGGCCGGCTCATGGGCCGGGTCCCAATCGCAGTAGTTCGAGACGAAAAGGTCGAGAAGGCCGTCGTTGTTGTAATCGAACCAGCCCGCCGAGATCGACCACATCTTCCTGCCGTTTTGGATTCCGCCGCTTACCCCCGCCTTGGCAGTAACGTCGGTGAAGGTGCCGTCGCCGTTGTTGTGGAAGAGTTGATTGCCGTTCACGTTCGCGAGGAAGAGATCGGGGTATCCGTCGTTATCGTAGTCGCCGACGGCGACGCCCATGCCGTAGCCTTTTCCTGCCAGGCCCGCCTTTTCGGTTACGTCGGTGAAGGTTCCATTGCCGTTGTTGTGGAACAGACGGTTGTAATACTTCGGTCCTGTCTTCACGAGCGACGGCATCTCAGCGCCGTTTACGAGATAAATGTCGAGCAGACCGTCGCCATCGTAATCGAACAGTGCGATTCCGGCCGCCATCGTTTCCGGTTGGTGCTTGTCCGGAGTAGGGGAGTTCTCGGTGATGAAATGGAGGCCGCCCGATGCGGCGATGTCCTGAAAACGAATTGGAGGCGTCGACGGAACGAACGCGGCCAGTGCCAAAGCGCCGGCGATGAGCACGCAGCCGGTTTGCAGCCAGCGCATCCGCATGAGTCAGCGGCTCCCTTTCGACGGCTCGCGGACGGTGAGGATTCTGTCGATCGTGGGATTATCGATTTTCTGAACGATTCCGCTGGGCCAGGCGATCTCGACCGCTCGGACGGCTTTGTCGCTACCAAGACCGAAATGGACGCGCTTGTCGCTGGAGGAGAAATAACTGCCCCCGGTGGTGACGGTCGCGTATTGATTTGCTCCGGATTCGCTGACCAGGTGCAGACGGGCGCCGATGCCATCGCGATTGCTGACCGTGCCAATAGTGTTGATGGTCAACCAGTGATTGCGGCTGCCATGGTTGTGGAGAAGTATGGTTTTCCCATCCAGGCAACTGATTGCGATGTCGATTTGCCCGTCGTTATCCAGATCGCCGAACGCTGCTCCTCTGGCAGCCTGGGACGTCCGAAAGGGTTCACCGCTCTGAGCGGACACGTCCTCGAAGCGGCCGTGCTCGTTGTGCAGTAGCAGGAGGGGCTCCAGATAGCGGACGTTGCCCTGGAAGTACTCGATGTTGTCCATCACGTGCGACTGCGCGACGAACAGGTCTTTCCAGCCGTCGTTGTCGTAATCGATGAGGCTCGTGCCCCAACCGGAGTGGGGCATTGTTATCCGGGCCACGCCGGCCGGACCGGAAACGTATTCGAAGGTGCCTTTCAAATTGTGGAACAGAGCGTACTTTTGATTGGCCAGGTCGCCGATGAAAATGTCCGGCCAGCCGTCGTTGTCGTAATCCTCGAACGCGACGCCCATTCCGGAAAACGCACGTCCGTCTTCGTCGTAGGCAAGTCCTGTCTGCATACCGGATTCCGAAAATGTGCCGTTGTGATTGTTGTGGAACAGTTGCTCGGCGATGGCGTCGTTCGCGACCAGGATATCCGGCCAGCCGTCCTGGTCGTAGTCGTTGAATGCGCTGCCGAGGCCTCGTCCCGGCGAGGCGGCGATCCCGGATTTCGCGCTCACATCCGTAAACGTGCCGTTGCCGTTATTCCGGTAGAGAAGATAGCTGACTGACTTGAATACGTCAGGGTGACAGTAGGCAGGTTGCCCGCGATCGGGCGCGCCACAGGGCATGTTTTTCGAGAAATCCCAGTCCAGATAACGGGCCACGAAGAGATCCAGAAGGCCGTCGCGGTTGTAGTCTACGAACAGAGCGCTGGACGACCATCCACCGGCGGCCACACCGGCTTTGTCAGTCACATCCGTGAAGGTGCCATCTCCGTTGTTGTGATAGAGGATATTGCGGCCGAAGTTGGTCACATACAGATCGGGATAGCCATCGTTGTCGTAGTCGCCAACCGCGACTCCCATCCCGTAGGAATGGCCGCGTAATCCGGCCTTTTCGGTAACGTCGGTGAAGGTACCATCTCCATTGTTGTGGTAGAGACGATTCCAGAAGGCCGGTTCGGACTTGTCCGGGGTTTCTCCCGGACGCATCGGATTCTGGAGGCGCGCGCCATTCACGAAAAACAGATCCTGAAGCCCGTCGCCGTCATAATCGAGCATCGCGACTCCTCCGGGCATCGTTTCAATAAGGTATTTCTGCGGTGTTCGGGAGGACTGCAGAAGAAAAGAAACGCCGGATTTTGAGGCTACATCGGAGAAAACAGGGAGTGGCGGGCGTTGCATTTCAGCCGCTCCTGACAACACGAAGCCGGCGGCGCACAGAACGGGGAGCGTCCACAGAATCGCGCGAAGGATTCCCGACCGGTTTTGCGGACGGCTATAATTGCTCGTAAATACCAGCGTACCCTCAAACCCCAATCGAGAGCGCAAACGCTGAACCTGCGGCGCCTCACTTAATCAGGAACCATGGAAGGGCAAAGCGGTTCGCGGCCCGTTTTGCGTTCCACAAGAAAGAAACGACGCCAATGCCGCGCTGAGAGCACGGCATTGACGTCGAAAGTTACCGCTCAGGAAATGCCTAACTCAAAAATAAAACTTCAAGCCCATCTGTAACTGGCGCGGCAGGCTGGCAGCCGCCGTCCCCGTCACTTGGCCTGCGTTCACGTTGTCTATGTTGTTGTTCGGGGTGTTGAAGATAACGTTGTTGAAGACGTTATATGCCTCCGCCCGGAATTCGAAGTATCGAGTTTCACCGAGCCCAATGCGGAATTGCCGGAACAGAGAGACATCCAGGTTCTTCCCCCAGTCCGAGTACAACTGGTTGGGTCTGTAGTTTCCGAATGTGTAAGCTGCCGGATCGGCGAAGGCCGAAACATTGAACCACTGGGATACTTTCCCGCCCCCTGAGTTTGGATTGCCCACAACGTTAGCCCACTCGCTGTTGAGGCCGCCGTCGTTCAGAATCGAGGTATTGGAGAATACCCCGTACGGTATGCCCGAATGGAGGCTCAGGATGCCGTTGAACTGCCATCCACCCAGCACATAGCCGACAAACTTGTTGCCGCCTGAGCCCGGCTTCCCGATTGGCGATAGCACGGTGAATGAGGCGGTGAAAACATTGGGCTGGTTCGTATCGGATACCATCCAGTTCGAGGTGCGGTTGTAGACGTTCTCTACTTCGCAGGAGGCTCCGATCCCACAGTTATCGTCGGTTGCGCGCGACAGGGTGTAGGACAACTGGAACGACAGGTCGTGGCTCAATCGTTTATTGACAGAAACCTGCAGCGCATTGTAGCGGCTGGCGCCTACGCTCTGGTCGAACCATTGCGGAAGCATGTACGGGAAGGGCTGACGCGGCGTCACCGGACCCGCGCCAGGAAGAGCCACATTCTCCACGGGGCCCCAATCAAGACGGCGGCCCACTGAACCCACATAGTTGGCATCGATAATGGTGTTGGCCGACAGTTGCCGTTGGATGCCGAAGTTCCACTGGTCCATATAGGGCGACTTGAAATTCGGATCTACCATCCACTGGCTGACCTCAGAGAAGGTGGACACCGGATAAACCAAGCCGCCACCCGTGCCGAGGCCCAACGGATTCGTCATGCCTGCGGTGACTGCATTCTGATTCAGGGTGGGGTTGTTAATGGTAGCCACGGCCGGCCAGTTTCCTCCGAAATTCTGGGCCAGCTGAGTGATTCCGCCCCACATGTCGTAGAAACGGCCATACCCGGCGCGAAGAACCATTTTGTCGGTGAGCCGGTATGCGAGACCGAGCCTTCCGGACCAATCTCCGAAGTCGTTCTTGAGAATCGCGTGATTCGAGCCCGCAACGGTAACGTTCGCAGGAAGCTGTCCCGGCCCGTTTGGGTCGGGGTATTGAGAAAACGTGTCGCCGGAAGAGGGTTGTCCGGCGAAGGTCCCGTTGGGCAGGCAGGGCGCCCCAACGCTGGCCGAACAATTCGGTGGAACGGCCGTCAGAATGTACTGGCCGGTCATCGGGTTAGCGTTGCCGGTGTACAGATCTTTGCCCTGGCCGTAGATCGGCCAAAGTCTGAGGTCATAGCGCACTCCGATATTGATGGTGAGCTTGCTTGTGGCTTTCCACTGATCCTGGATAAAAAAAGCGTCCATCCAGCCGCCCTTGGCGACTTCGTTGACGTTTCGGAGCGCGGCCCCGTTGGGAGCTCCAGTCAGGAAAGAAGCCCATGAATTGCCGCCTATGCCCTGTACCGCGCCGCCCAGGCCCGCTGTTTGCGCCTGCGCGAAGCTTAGGGTGTCGTATCCGATGGGCGAATGGAAGTAGTTGGTCTGAATACTTCCGCCGATTTTGATGGTGTGCTTGCCGACGATCTTTGAGAAGTTGCCACCGTACTGCCAGACATTGGCTAAAGTGGTACCCTGCAGCGCCGAATTCGGCCACGCCAGATAGCCGGAAATGGAACTCATCATCGGAGCATATTCCTTGCCATTCAGAGTTTCGAAGGTCTGGTTCATGCCGAGGCTGTTGACCTGACTGAGGAACGAAGCGTTCATCCCGGGCACGTTGGCGACTTCGTTGTCGAATCCAAAATTCCGCCCGAAGTAAACTTCCATGACCGCGGTAGGGCCGAAGGTGTGGGTCTCATGGATGGCGTAGTTTTGTCCGTAAATGTCGTCGTTATTCGCACCAATCACACTCGATGGAAGTAACTGGGATTCCTCGTACTGACTGTACCGGAACATGAGCTGGTCTTTATTCCCGAAATACTGATCGGCTCGAATCTGACCGGTGTCGTTCGTGACGACCTGGCGTTCAGGCAAGTAGATGTTGTTGCCGTTGATAAGCGCGCCGGCATGCGGGACCAGGCTTTGATACAACTGCGAGACCGGATTGATCGCGCTCGCCGGGATTATGTTGCCGGGGAAAGGACTGCGCGAATAGGTATTGGTAGCAGCGTTGTAGGTGGTGCTGTTGGGATCGTAGATAATCGTACCCGGCAGCAGCGCGCTGAAATCGCCGTTCCGCTCCGCATCCGTGGGTCCCAATGCGCCGCCTTCTTGAGACACGTGCTGGCGGTAGCCTTCGTAGGCGGCATAGAAAAACGTGCGATTCTTGCCGTTATAAAGTTTGGGGAGTGAGATGGGGCCGCCGCCGGCCACGCCAAACTGGTTTTGCCGTAGCGGAGGGAGGGCGGCGTTAAAGAAGCCGCGGGCATCCATATCGGAATTTCGGAGGAACTCCCACAGGGTGCCGTGATACTGGTTGGTCCCGGATTTGCTTACGACGCTGATGATTCCGCCCATGACGCCGCCGTATTCGGGGAGGTCGTTGTGGTCCTGGGTCTTAAATTCCTGAATGTTGTCGACGATCGGGGCGAAGTTATACGTTGTCAGGAACGTGTTCAGGTCGTTGACTCCATCCAGTTCGTAGTAATTGCTGCGGACGCGGGCGCCATCAATGGAGGGGAAGGAAGCCACCCCGATCGCGGCTCCCGCGAATCCGCCGCCGCCCGATCCAGCTCCGGTGCCGCTTTGGTCTCTGTTGACGTTGGCGACGCCGGGCGTAATGGTCAGCAATTGCGTGAAGTTCCGTCCGTTCAGAGGAAGGTCGTTGACTTGCTGCGTCGTGACTACGGTGCCGAGCTCGGAAGTGGACGATTCCACAGCGGCGGCGACTGCGTCGACCGTTATACTCTGCTGTGATTCGCCGACTTTCAGGTGAAAGTCGAACGTGGCGGTCTGGTTGACTACCAATGTGACCGCCGTTTGCGTCACGGTGGCGAAGCCGGGAGAGCTGGCTTGCACGGTGTAGACACCGGGTACGACGTTGAGGAACGCATACGCGCCGTCGCTGTTGGCTTTTGTGCTACGGGTAACCGCGGTGTTCACGTTGGTCAGATTGATTTGCGCGTTGGGGATAGCGGCCCCGGACGGATCCGAAACAATCCCGTTGACAGTTGCGGACGCCTCCTGGCCCAGGGCGACCGGCGACGCCAAAGCCCAAAGGGCGAGAAGGATCACAAGCACGGCGAGGTTACGAGACCTCGACCGGTGTTCTTTGGCTAACATTGCCATAGTTTCTCCTTACGTCGATTTCCTAAAAACCACGTCGGCGAGGCGGTGGTCATCCCGAACACCTGAACGCGGTGCCCCAATCTGCCAAACAAGCTGATCCCAGACCCCTCAACTCACCTAAAAACTAGCTCTATAGCGCTACCTGTTCTTCAATTACGGTGACTGTAGCGTTAACGTATATAGCGGAATTATACTAGTGCCCCTTTCCGCCGTCAAGCGGAAATCGCTTGCGGCGACTAAAAACTGAAAATGATGAAGACCCGACAGGCATGCAATGAGAGCGCTTACACGCATCTCCGGGAAGACGCACAGCGGCTGGATTCCGCCGGTTCGGAATCGCTCGAGACAGAAAGAGTGAACGATGTCTATCTTATCCGTAGCGCTATTACCGTCGCGCTTGCATCCGGAGCTTCCGCAGGCAAATCGATTGCCAGGCGATCGCCGCTCTGCTTAAACGCAAGCGGCCGGCGATCCGCCAAAAGCGTGGCGGAAATCGCGCGGGAGCTGAAGCCGGATATCTCGAGCGGGCCTTTCGGCCACTCGAACACCTGAACGTAGACTGTATTCCCCTTGCGGGTGGTGCGTCCGAACGCCTGACCCTGGATCGGCCCGTAGGTGGTTCCATAGATCGCCTCACCATTGACCTTGAGCCAGGCGCCGATTCCACGGAGCCGCTCCACGAATTCCGGCTGGATAATCCCTTCCGGAGTGGGTCCCACGTTGAGCAGGAAGTTTCCGCCTTTGCTCACGACGTCGATCAAGGTGCGAATCAGGTCGCGGGTCGACTTGAAGTGCCGGTCATTCTTGTTGTAAGCCCACGTATAATTGATGGTCATGCACGTTTCCCACAACCGGAACTCTTCCTCGGAGGGAACTCCCGACGGCGCGCTTTTGTCGACCAGATCCGTCCCGCCCATCGACGGAGTCTTCCGCGTCGGGATGAACTTTGGCGTGAACTGCTCCGGAGTTTCGAAGTCGCCAGGCAGACCGATGCGATTGTTGATGAGCGCTGCGGGTTGGAGGCGGTGAATCAGATCCTGGTAGCGACGGCCGTTGTACTTCTCTTGATTTCCCAGGCCGTCGAACCAGACCAGCCGCACGTCGCCGTAGCGGGTCAACAATTCAGAGAGTTGGAGCTCCATGTAGTCGAGATAGAGCGGCCACTCCGGTCGAGTAGGGTCTCCGTGCCATGTTGCGCTCACCGGCTTCGAGGTATCGCGAAAACCGGGATGGTTCATATCCGGCGGCGAGTAATAGAAGCCCAAGGGCATGCCTTCGGCCTTAGCGGCCGCCGCCAGCATAGCGACGACATCCCGTTTGTATGGCGTCTTGGTGATTTTGTAATTCGTATACGACGAATCGAACATGCAGAACCCATCGTGATGCTTCGTCGTGAAGACCATGTAGCGCTGGCCGGCTTCCTTGGCCAGTTGCACCCATGCGGCCGGGTCGAACTTCTCCGGATCGAAGCGCTGGGGCAGCGCCCGATATTCAGCTTCGGTGATGCCCCATTTCGCTTCGGGAACCATGATCGGCCAGGACGCCTCGACGCTGGCCACCGAGTAGGGTCCCCAGTGGATGAACATCCCGAACTTTGCTTCTCGATACCATTCAGTTCTGTCCTGCCCCGATAATTCGGCGGCGATTGAAGGAACCGCACACCAAGCGAATAACACGCTGGTGGCGATGAGCCGCGAACCTCGTGAACAGATCATACAAGTGGAGACGGCGTGATTCGCAAAGCCATGGCGTACGGTCCTGGCGCACTTCCGACGGTAATGACCAGGTCCGAGCCGCGCTGCTCGAATTTGCTGTCGGCGTTAGTTCCCAGGACGCGAACCGCCGTGCCTTGCGCAGCCACTACGCCTGGAATGGTGACCTGCGGCTCTTTTGGCGCCTCCAGGACGAACGCGTACAGCGAATTGCCCTTTGCGGTGAAGCGGACATCCGGCCCTTTCGACCCTGCGGGGGACGCGCGTACCCACGGGCGTGTATCGAAGATGCCTTCGCCATTTACCGCGAGCCAATCGCCGAGCTTGTGTAGCCGGTCGAGCTGGATCTCGGAAATAGAACCATCCGGCTTGGGTCCGATGTTCAACAGCAGATTGCCATTCTTGCTGACAATGTCGATCAGCAGTGCGACGAGCTTGTCCGGAGCAATTACCTGCTCCGGGCCTTCCACCTGGTTGTAGCCGAAGCTGAAGCCCAGGCCGCGGCAGGACTCCCACTTCTTCTCCGTAATCTTGTCGTATTTCGCGTATTCCGGCGTCGTGTAATCCGCGAACTTGACGCCGAAGCGATTGTCGATGACGCCGTCCGGGACGGTGTTGTAGAACTGCGCGAACAATTCGGGGATCTTCCCGGCCTTCGGGTAATCGATATCGTTCCACAAAACGGAGGGTTGATACCGTGCGATCAGTTCGCGCCAGTGCGCATCCGCGTACTGCGCATATTCTTCCGTCTGCGGCACCCTGGCGTGAAGATCCTCCATCGAGCGGATGGGCTCGCTGGTAAATGTCCAATCGAGACCGCCAGAGTAATACGTGCCCATCTTCATGCCCTTCGACCGGACAGCGCTGGCGAGATCGCCAACGAGGTCGCGCTTGGCGGAGAGCCCGGAGCGGTGTGGATTCTTCACGCGGCTAGGAAACAGCGTGAATCCGTCGTGATGTTTGGTGGTCAGCACGACGTAGCGTGCGCCGGTGCGATGGAACAAAGTCGCCCAGACATTCGGATCCCATTGGGCCACGGACTTGTTGAACATCGGCATGAAATCGTAGTAGTCGAAATTCTTGCCGTATGTTTCGACGTGATGTTTCCACGTCGGCGAACCGGTGATTCGTAGCGTATTCAGGTACCACTCGGCATAAGGATTATTGGTGAACCACTTGTCCTCATGCGACCTTGCCCAGCTCACCGGTGGGCGGCGCCCAAGCGGGCACGGAATACAAACCCCAATGGACGAAGATGCCGAGCTTGGCATTCTGGAACCATTCCGGCACCGGATGTTCACTCAACGAGTCCCAGTTGGGCTCATAGTGAACGGCCCCGTCGGCGAAGAGGCCACGCCCGAATGCACCAGCGGCAACGCCGAGCGCGGTGCGATGAAATGCTCGTCTGTTTATTTCCATCCTGATCTCCCGATCTCGCAGCCTCGGTAAATCTTTAGCGTTAAAACCTGTTATCTGGCATCCGTAATACGCACTGCCGCGGGGCCGCCCGCCGGCGGGAAGTGAACGCGAATCCCATTGCCGGCGCGATCCCACTTCAGCGCTTCCGACGATCCCAGCGCGAGCACCCGCGTAGAGCCGGTCACCGCAACCTCCTGCATCACCCAGTCGCCTCGCATCGGCTCCGGAAAGATGGCGTAAACATCGTTTCCTTTCGACGTAAAGAACGCTTCGATCACGGCTTGGCCCGGCTTCTTGCGGTCCACGTAATCCGTGATCTCGTAAGGCGTGTTGAATTCCTTGTTAACGTCCATCTTCGGAACTTCGCCGGCGCTGAATTGGCGAGTCTTTTTCCACGGCTTAGACCCGTAGATTGCATCGCCGTTCGTCTTGAGCCAGTCGCCCATCTGCGTCAGGCGCTCTTCCATAACCACGGGGATTGTCCCATCCGCCGCCGGACCGATATCGAGCAGCAGATTGCCGCCGCGGCTCACGAGATCCACCAGCATCAGGATCAGTTCACGCGGCGTGCGGTAATCGTCAAGCGATTCATTGCGGTTATAGCCATACGAGAGCCCCATACCGCGGCTCTCCTCCCAGGGATGCGTACCGCTGTCCAGTCCGGCCGTGTACTCGGTCGTGAAATAACCGCCATGCTTGTGGCGCGTATCTTTGCCCCACCGATCGTCGATGACCACTTCGTCTTTGCAAGGCGATTCGTTGAACAACCAGGCCAGCAGTTCCGGTGCGTGCCACTCGTCGCTGGGTAATTCCCACTCGCCGTCTGAGAAGATGATCGATGGCTTATAGCGGGTTACGGCATCCTTGAACTGCGGGTGCATGTGGCCCAACACGTACTTCTGCTTGTCGGTCACCCAGAGAGGGTTGTACCACTCGTACAGCGAATAATAGAAGCCCATCTTGAGGCCCTTGCGCCGCACTGCGCCCGTCAAATCGCCGAGTAGATCTCGATGCGGTCCCGCCGTGACGGCATTCCATGGACGACCCCAATCGCGGTCGGCCTCGGCGCTCGGCCACAGCGCGAATCCATCGTGATGCTTCGAGGTCAGGACGACATACTTCGCTCCGGATTTCAAAAAGACGTCGGCCCAGCGGTCCGGGTTGAATAGCTCCGCCTTGAACATCGGCGCGAACTGCGCGTAAGCAAAGTCAGACCCATAGGTCCGGTTATGAAAATCGAGCGTTGCGCGGAGTTTCTCGGTCAATGAATTCCAATACCACTCCGCGTAGGGTGTCTGACCCTGCGCGTGGGGCGGGGCGAACGATGGCACGGAATACACGCCCCAGTGGATGAAGATTCCGAATTTCGCCTCCTGGAACCAGGTGGGAGTCGGCCGGCTGTCAACGGAAGCCCAGTTCGGCTCATAGTGCGTCTGTGCAGCCAGCGACATGGCGGCGGCGAACAAACAAGCAGTGAGTTTCATAGAAAGCTTTAGCGCTAGAATACCATGCAAATTCGATTTTGGATCAACTTCGGTGACGGCTGGATTCACGCACTACCAGTCGCGGAGAAAATAGAATGCGCCGCGGCACGACGGATTCTTTCCTCTGCATCGCATCCATTAAGAGGTCGGCGGCTGTCTGACCGATCAGCGTGCTGCTCTGGTCGATCGTCGAGAGGGGCACTCGGAGAAGGTCGGAATAGTGGACATTCCCTGCGCCGATCACCGCGATGTCCTGCGGGACCCTCAGTCCCGCTTCGAGAATGGCCTTCATTGCTCCGGCTGCTACCGGGTCGTTGTAACAGAACACGCCGTCGGGCCGTGGATCTAAACTGAGGAGCCGCTGCATGGCGCTGTATCCGGCGGTATCCTCAAACTCGCCGCCGCTGGTATAGTCGGCCGAGAACTTCAGTCCTTGACTTTCCAGTGCGCGGCGATACCCGTGGAATCGCCCTGTTCCGGTCGAGATCGCCGGCCCGCGAATGTGAGCCACTCGCGTGCAGCCCTGCTCGATCAAATGCGAAGTTGCCAGATAGCCGATTTCTTCGTTGTCGACGCCAACGTAGTTTGCGTTTAGCCCTGCAATGGTGCGGTCGATGAGGACGTATCGCGCGTTGCTGGCCGTGAGCGCTTGCGTAACGTGAGCCGTAGCGCGCTCGGCGGCGGACGCGATGATGAGCCCGTCGACGCTCCGTCCGACAAGGGATCGAATCTGTTGGAGCTCCCTGTCCGGAAGCTCACCGGAATTGGAAATGAGGATCTGATACCCCTGCGGTTCGAGTCTGTCGCCGATGCCTCTCGCCACTTCCGCAAAAAAGGAATGCATCATGTCGGGAACGATGAGTCCGATCAGGAAGGTGCGGCGGCTGGCCAGACCGCGGGCGGTCAGATTCGGATGATAGTTCAGTTCCCTCGCGCGCTGCAGAACGCGGCGGCGCGTTTTCTCCGCGACATCACCATGGTTCCGTAACGCTTTCGAAACAGTCATGAGCGAGACGCCGAGATCCTCGGCTATGTCTTTCATTCGAATTGACACGCAGAGTCTCCCATTCGAATTGACAGCCCTTCATTATAGCGCTATAGTCGAGCTTCGGTTCCGAACAACCGTCCCGTTTGGGCGATAAGCAAAATGGCGAGCGTCCGAGGGCTAACCGCTTCGGACGCCCAGAGCGCCGCAGTCAAAGACACGGCTCCCGCGGAACCAGACTCAGTAAATCAAGGTGAACGCATGTCAGAGACCATATATTTGATTGCCAACGGAGATTTGCGTCTTTCGGCAAACCAGATGTGTTGGCCCGCGCAAGAAAAGGTAGAGGAAGCAGTAATCGCGGCGGTCCGGGCCGAGGGCCGCACGATCGAGCGGGGCCATCCGTACGATCCTGTGCTGAAGCACGGATTTATTGGCAGCCAGAAGCAGGGAATCGAAGTCTTCAGGAACATCCCGCCTCAAGCGAGCCTGATCGTATGCGAGGCTGTGTGGCAGTACAGCCACCAGGTTCTGACAGGACTCGCGTCGCACAAAGGCCCCATTCTGACGATCGCCAATTGGAGCGGTGAATGGCCCGGGCTGGTGGGCATGCTCAACCTGAACGCATCCATGACGAAGGCCGGCATTCCCTATAGCACCTTGTGGAGCCTCGACTTCAAAGATGCGTTCTTCCTGAGCGGACTTCGCAAGTGGCTCTCAGGAGAAACCGTTGTCCACGATCTTAGCCACGTGCATCCGTTGAGGCATCTGAAGCTTCCGGATAAAGCCGCTCAAACGGGCGCGGAGCTGGCCGGCCAGTTGCGCCACGACAAGGCCATCCTCGGCGTATTCGACGAAGGCTGCATGGGAATGTACAACGCCATCATCGAGGATTCCTACTTGCTCCCGCTCGGAGTAGGCAAAGAAAGGCTGAGCCAATCGGCGCTGTATGCCGAGATGCTGGCTACTCCCGAAGCCGAGGCGCGAGCCGTACGCTCCTGGCTGGACTCCAAGGGGATGCGTTTCCTCACCGGGCCCAATCCAGAGACGGATCTGACGGACTCCCAGATTCTCGGCCAGTGCAAGATGTACATCGCGGCATTGCGGATGGCGGACGATTTTGGCTGCGACGCAATCGGTATTCAATACCAGCAGGGATTGAAGGATCTTTGCCCGGCGTCTGACCTGGCCGAGGGCTTACTGAACAACTCCGATCGTCCTCCGGTCTGCGCGCGCGGCAACGGACGGGTCCTTTATGAAGGTCGGCCCCTACCTCACTTCAACGAAGTGGATGAGTGCGCCGGTCTGGATGCGCTGATCACCAACCGTGTGTGGAGCCGCCTGGCCTTTGACCCCGAGACCACTTTGCACGATGTTCGCTATGGGGAAGAGTTCAAGGTCAATGGCCAGGAGGAGTTTGTGTGGGTGTTCGAGATCTCCGGGTCCGTGCCCCCCGCTCATTTCATCGACGGCTATGCCGGAGCGGTCAGCGAGCGCCAGCCTCCCATGTATTTCCGCCTCGGCGGAGGAACGGTGAAAGGGGTGAGCAAGCCTGGCGAGATTGTCTGGAGCCGAATCTATATCGAGTCCGGTGCTCTGAAAGCGGATATCGGCCGCGGCAAAGCCGTCGAGTTGCCGCGCCAAGAAACGGAACGCCGCTGGAACATCACTACGCCGCAGTGGCCGGTGATGCATGCTGTGATGTACGGGGTGGGTCGCGATCAGCTGATGGCGCAGCACAAATCGAATCACATTCAGGTTGCCTATGCTCCGGACGCAGCCGCCGCCGATCACGCCTTGGCCGTTAAAGCCGGTATGTTTCAGGAACTCGGGATTGAAGTGAACGTTTGCGGTACGAATACCGGGCTATAAAAAAAGCGCCGGGCGACTGGGTCGCTTCCGGCGCGCGCTTCACCAAGATTAAAAACTAGGCCTGGCGCTGATATTCTCGTTGAGCCTGTCCCGCCATGCTGTTAGCCATATCGGCTACTTTGTCCTTTTGATCGCGGACGATCTTGCGGCCTTTTTCAATCAGGTCCGACGTGCTGTCCTTCAACTGTTGGCCCTGTTGCGCGAGGTAGTCGGTTCCTTCATTGGCCCGGTCGCTGAGATACTGCCGCGTGTCGGCACCGGCTTTGGGCGCGAACAATACACCTACGGTGATCCCAATCCCGAAACCAAGTAAGAAATTTCCCATGTCTATTCCTCCATTCCTGCCGGGAATGTAGCAAGTGGGGGTCCACTACTTGGATTCAATAAGTTAGAAGTTCTCTTTAGGGGGGAATACGGAACTTTCTTCCGTACCTAGGTCAATAAACCGCGAACCTTATTCTCAAGGCTTGAACGAAGGCTGCCCTCCGGGACGAGCTTTTCGAGCACCCCCAGATCGACGTCGATCATGACTTCGGCGGGGCGCACCTCGACGGTGCCTTTGATCGGAGTCTTTATAAATCCCATTTTCGCGGTCAGCGAAAAAGTCATTGTGTTGCCGTGCCAATGGCGATGCTGGTCCGTAAATTCGACCACGCCCACGGCGAGCGCGCTGAAGACCTGGTCCATGGAATGGTCCACGGCGTCTTTGACCTGTTGCTCAGTCTTGTTGTGCGAAACAGTGACTCGCATTGGGAGGGCTATTTGTGTTGCAATTCCCAGTCGTACTGAATGCCGTCGTGGTTGTAAGGGATGCGTCCTTCGTCCGCGGGATTGTAGAAGCGGTTAGTGACGTAAACCAGAATCGCCGGTTCCGTGCCGATGACTTTGTATCCGTGGGCAACACCGGGCGGAATGAGAACCTGCCATGGCCTTAGCTTGCCGAGATAAAGCGTATTCCTCCGGCCATGCGTTGGCGAGCCGGCTCTCAAATCGACCAACACTACCTGCAGCATTCCCGCGACGGGCGCCCAGTAGTCGGTCTGGTGTTGATGGATATGAAAAGCCTTGATGGTCCCCGGATAGCCGAGCGCCGCCGAGACCTGCGTACTCGTGGCAGGGAAATCGCTCGCCGGGCCGTTGCCCATGCGGATCACTTCGAGAAAGTACCCGCGATCGTCAGGCCACAAAGCGACCGGCTGGATGCGTACACCGTCGATCAGGTCCGCGGAATCCGCTTTCAGAATCACAGTGCCGATGCCCTTTGTGCAGGAAGGCATCGCAATTTCGATCGGCGTCTCGGCCGGCGCCGGGCTCATACGGCAGCCTCGATCTCTTTCTGCTTACGGCAGGAGCTTGCCACCAGGTTAGTGGCGCGCAACAGCGAGTCGAACGTGCCCGCGTCGGTCCACCAGCCGTCAAGGTGCGAAAACGTCATGGAGCCTTCGTGAATGTAGGCGTTGTTCACGTCCGTGATTTCGAGTTCACCGCGCCGGGAAGGAACCAATGTTCTCACTTTCTCGAACACCGTTTCGTCATACATGTAAATGCCTGTTACGGCATAATTCGACTTAGGATGCTTGGGCTTCTCTTCGATGCCGACAATGCGATCGCCCTCTAATTCCGCCACGCCGAAGCGCTCCGCGTCCTCCACCTGTTTGAGCAGAATGCGCGCGCCGCGCCCCTGATTGCGAAACTCGTCGGCGGCGGCGCGGATGCTTCCTTCGATGATGTTGTCGCCCAGAATCACGCAGAGTTTCTTGCCGTCGGCGAAATGCTCCGCTAGCGACAGGGCCTCCGCGATACCACCCTCGCCTTCCTGATATGTGAAGTCGAGATGAGTGAGTCCGAACTCTTTTCCGTTTGCAAGGAGGCGTAAGAAATCACCGGCGTTACGCCCGCCTGTGACGATTAAGATATCTTTAATGCCCGCGTCGACAAGCGTCTGGATCGGATAATAAATCATCGGCTTTGAGTAAATGGGGAGCAGATGCTTATTGGTGATCTTGGTCAGCGGATACAGACGGCTACCGGAGCCACCGGCGAGAACGACACCCTTCATCGGATAACCTCAATAGGCATGGTACAACACCGGCGCGGAACTACTTCCGTTCTAAAGAAGCGCGGTCCCAATGAGCCAGTGTCGCTCCCGCTTCGTAAGTGCTTTGGCAGAAGGCGAGTACATCGCTATCGGGCGATTCTGAGGCGCGAACGTCGTCGTATTTTAGAAGGAACTCGCCGAGGCCGGTGTCCCACCATGCGGCCTTGGGAAGCACAGGCTGCTGTCCAAAACCTTCCGGCGCGGGAGCGGCGTACGCATAGAATGCGGGATGAGGGAATCGCGGATCGCCGGGCCAGAATCCGCAACTGATCACTTCGTGCGAATATGCCTCACGCGTCACTCGGTCGACATCCGGCTTTGGAGGCGCCGCTTTGCCGGAAAAGCGCGTAACGGCGAGGTCGAAAGAGCCCCAAAAGAAATGAACTGGACTACTCTTACCGAGGAACCGCGACCGGAACTGATGCAGCAAACGATCGGTCAGGATTAGAATGTTGCGGAACCGCTCGACGTGATCCTTGTCGTACGATGCGTGCTTATGATCCTGCTCGAAGCGAATCGGATCGGGAAACTCGACGGGCATGGTATTGATACGGACCTCAATGTCGAGAGACCGGAGGCAGCTCATGTACTCTGCGTAGAAGTCGGCAACAGACCGGGGAAAGAGCGGTATGCCGCGCTCGGCGCCGTCGCTGGTGCGCACTTGCAATCGGTGGGCGATAAAATCGAACTCTGCTTCGAAGGTCCGGAAGCCGTATGGAATCGGAGACGTGTTCAAGCCGCGGGGCGTGACGTACAGGGGTACGTTCCACCAGTGGTTGACAAGTGGCGTCAATGTCAGCCGTGTTTTGCCGACGATCTGAGCCCACATGTGCAAGGTGTCGTATGTCTCGCGCCATTCGTCGAATGGAAGGGACGGCCAGGATTCGTCCATTAACGTTCTCTCTGCCCTCAGGAAAAGTCCAGTTCGACTTGATCGATGTAGCACCAGCCCCAATCCTCGCCTGGCTCAATGGATCTCATGATGGGGTGCTTGGTATGGTGGAAGTGCTTGGTGGCATGTTTGTTTTTGGAGGAATCGCAGCAGCCCACGTGCCCGCACGACAAACACAATCGTAGATGAACCCAGTGGTCTCCCGTTTTCAGGCATTCTTCGCACCCGTTAGTATGGGGCTGGACATCGTGAATCTGGTCCATATGAGTGCATTCGTTCATTCCGGTATCATAGCGCTTCAGGAATCTCTGGTTGACTGAATGAATCTTCGGCATTTTCCTAAGATCGAACTACATCTGCACCTCGACTGCTCGCTGAGCTACCAGGCGGTCTCGCGCCTGGACAATTCCGTCAGCCGCGCTGAATACGATTCCGAATACGTCGCGCCGGCGCGCTGCACCAACCTCGCTGATTTCCTATCGCGATCTCCAAAGGGATTCCAGCTCATGCAGACGGAAGCCGCGCTTCAGGTTGTTATCGAGGATTTATTCGAGCAACTCCTCGCCGATGGTGTCATTTATGTTGAAATCCGTTATGCTCCTTTGTTGCACACGCAGCGGGCACTAACATCGGAGCGCGTCGTGGAGGTGGTGGATCGTGCTACCGAAAGTATGATCAAGTCGACCGGCATTGAAGCCCGTTTGATTTTGTGCACGCTTCGGCACTTCACCAAGACTCAGAGCATGGAAACGGCTCGGCTTGTCGACCGGTTCCATGGCACGAGAGTCACGGCGCTCGACCTTGCTGGAGACGAGGCCGGCTTCCCGCTCGAAGACCACTTGGAAGCGTACCAATATGCGAGAGAGCGGGGTTTGAATCGCACGGCGCACGCGGGAGAAGGGCGCGGTCCGGAAAGCGTCTGGGAGACGCTGCGGCTGCTTTGCCCGACGCGCATTGGACATGGAACGCGCAGCATCGAGGATCCGGACTTGGTGGCGCATTTGCGCCGCGAGAGAATCCATCTCGAACTATGTCCATCCTCCAACGTGCAGATCATCCCAAGCATCGAAGAATGGGAGGACCATCCTATCGATCGTCTATATCGCGCAGGCGTCATGCTCAATGTCAATACCGATTCACGAATGCTCACTCGCACGACGCTGACCACTGAATACGAAGAACTACAGCGCGTGTTCGGCTGGGGTGTTGAAGAATTTGTAAAAACGAACTTCATGGCCATTGACGCGGCCTTTGTCGAAGACGAAGTAAAAGACAAACTCCGCCAGCCTTATTTGAAGCTGGCCGTATAAGTAGTGTTCGACGACGGCACGGTTATATTATGCGAAATTGCTCCGCCGTCGGACCAGCCAGTGAACGTGTATTTGGACTGATTTGAAGTCGCAATCGAATGTGTATTACCTACATACCATGTATAAGTCTGCGGCGCTTTGATTGAGCTGCCGTCCACAACGATAGACAAACCTGATGGTGAGGTGGCAACAGTCACTTTCACGCTGACCACGATGCTCGTGGGGTCCGACGCGGTATCGTTAGAAGTATTGGTTTCTCCGCCGCCGGACACAGCCGCTTTATTCGTCACGCTGGAGCCAGTGCCGCCTATATAGACAGTCAGAGAGATCGGAGAATAACTTGCTCCGTTAGCCAGCGCCGTCGTCTGCGTACACGATGCGGTGCTGACCGTGCAAGTCCATCCAGTGCCCGAAAGAGACGACACGGACATACCTGATGGAAGAGTGTCAGTGACGGTCACTTGTCCGGACGTGGGAGCGGTGCCGGAGTTCGTCACCGTTAGCGTATATGTTCCGGTACTTCCCTGATAAAACGTGCCCGAATGAGAACTGGTAATGGTCAAATCGGGCGTGCCCTGGATGATGGGAGTTACGTCGGTGGCCGTGTTGTTAGTTGTGCGAACGTCGCCGCCTCCCGCGATTGTCGCCGTATTCGTTACGGAAGCCGTCGCATTGCTTGCCACGGACACAGTCAGAGTGAATGTTGCGCTCGCCCCACCGCCCAAAGCATTCGACGTGGAACAAGTCAGCGAATTCAACGTGCAAGTCCACCCTGCCGGGCCGCTGAGCGCCGTCCCTGTCAGACCCGCCGGCAACGTATCGGTCATGGTCAGCGTTCCGCTTGTCGAAGCCTGTCCGGAGTTTGTTACCAAGATCGTGTACGTGTCCGCGGCATCTCCCTGCCGGAAGCTCCCCGAATAAGTCATGGTTATGGATGGATCGGGGCCGGTCTGGAAGTTCGCTGTTACGGTAGCGGGTGCATTCAACGTGAGATTCTGCGGATTCGTGAGGCCAGTGAGTGCTCCACTAAAGCCGGTGAAAACGTAGGTTGCACTCGCCGAGGTGCTCACCGGCATCACTGTTCCCGCGTTTATATAGCCTGTAGAGGGGGTTATCGTCCCGTCACCCGACGGCGACACCGCGGTTGTCAAAAGGTATTGCGTCTGGAAGCTTGCCGAAATTGCAGATGCGGTTCCCGGAGCAGTAACTGTATGTGTGGCCGCCAAGCCATCGCTCCAGTTCAACCAGAGATACTGAACGCCAGTACCTCCGCTCTGGGTTGTAGCCGCGACAACGGAGTGGTTGCTGCCGACTGTCCACGTGAACAGTTGCGATCCCGTGAACGGCGTACCTCCATCGACCGTGATTTGCGGGCCGTTAACGTTGGTACTGATCGTCACCTGTACGCTTGGCGCATTAACTGACAGAGCATGGGTCGAATCGCTACTCGCGGCGAAATTGCTGGAGGAGCCATAAGCCGCTGTAATGGTATAGGTGCCGATGGCCGTGCCGCCCGGAATTACGAAGGTCGCGCTGGCCGCGCCATTGGTCACAGTCCCGGAAACGACGGCCGCCCCGACCGGGGTGCCCCCGTTAAACACCGTGAATGTCACGGTCCCGCCATTTACTGTTCCCTGGGGACTCGTTACGGTCGCGGCGAGGGTCACATTTTGGTTATTGACATTGTAAGCTGCGGACTCGTTTGCGGCTGTTATCGTCGTGCTCGCGGCGTTGACTGTCAATGAATGCGTGTTGTCGCTGCTGGTCGTGAAATTGTTGGACGCGTTGTAAACCGCCGTGATCGTGTATGCACCCGCTGACGCACCGCCCGGCAGAACGAAACTCGCGCTCGCCGAGCCGTTTGACACGATGCCCGAAGTCGCGGTTGAGCCAATTTGAGTCGGGCCACTCATCACCGTGAATGTAACGGTTCCACCGTTCACCGTGCCTTGAGCGCCAATGACGCTCGTGGTGAGCACTACGTTCTGGTTTGTCGTGCCGAACGTCGCCGAAGCGTTGGCGGCGGTGGTTGTCGTCGACGCGGGAGTGATACCGAGAGATTGGCTGTTGTCGCTACTGGTTGCAAAACCACCCGCCGCGTTGTAGACCGCCAATATGGTGTAAGAACCGGCAGCAGTTCCGGCCGGTACGACAAACGTCGCCGCCGCTGCGCCATTAGTAACCGTCCCCGATGTGACGGGTGTGCCAATCTGGGTCGACCCGCTCTTTACGGTAAACGTCACCGTACCCGCGTTTACGATCCCCTGGCCGCTGGAAACTGTCGCCGCTAAAATGATGTTCTGGGTGGCCGTGCTGTAAGTGGTGGATGCGCCCGTTGCCGATGTGGTGGTCGCGATTCCGTTGACAGCGAGCGTGTGAGCGCTGTCGCTGCTGCTCGCGAAATTACCTGCGCTCGTGTATGCGGCAGTAATCGTATAGCTTCCGGTTGCCGTTCCTCCAGGCAAAATGAACGTCGCCGTCGCCGATCCTGCCGCCACCGTTCCGGACGTCGCCGGAACGCCGATCTGGCTCCCACCGCTCGATACCGTGAAAGTTACCGTGCCATCGTTAATCGGGCCTTGGCTGCTGGTCACGGTAGCGGAAAGGCCAATGTTTTGAGGACTTGAACTAAAACCCGCGGATTCATTTGCGGCAGTCGTCGTTGTGGCTGCGCCATTCACGGCCAATGAATGAGAATTGTCGCTGCTGCCGGTGAACGCCGAACCGGGATTATATGTGGCGCTAATTGAGTAAATGCCTGCGCTCGTGCCCGCCGGCAGTGCATAGCTGGATGTTGCGACGCCGCTGGAGACAGTCCCGGACGTGACCGGGATTCCAACGGGATTTCCATTTTGCGACAGCGCGAAGGTTACAGTCCCTGAGTTGACGGCCACGCCCCCATCGAGCGGCGTTACGGTTGCCGAGAGCGACACCGGCTGACTGGCCAACGTATAGGTGACAATCTGATTTGAAGCGGCGATCGATGTCGTACGCAGTACGGGCACCGATAAGACTGGATTTATCGTCACGCTGTTCGCGCCGCCTCCTGATACGGTTGCTGAGAGCGTTTGCGGCGACGAAGCGTTGCTCGTAACGTTGTACGTCAATGTGAATGTAGTACTCGCTCCCTGCGCCATCGAATTGGGATCTGTGCAGGAGGTGAGACTGCATGTCCAGTTCCCGTCGGTGGTCGTTATGCTCGTCACTGTCATACCGGCGCTCTGATTCGGCGTCATCGTCAGAGCACCTGTCGTCGTTCCGGGGCCGTTATTGGTTACGTTCACGCTATACTGCTGCGCCGTCTGGCCCTCCGTCAAGGAAGCTGGGCCGGTTTCCGTGATCGCCATGGTCAACGGTGGAAGCACCGTGATTTTAGCCCACCAGGTTCCCCACAAATCGTCGGCGCCCGAAGGAGTGGCCGCATACTCTTGGAGCGTCCACATGTCCGTGTCGTTGACAGGATCGACCACGGTGGCGCTATAGTCGCCCCAGCGATTCCTTCCACTCCCGTAAGTCACAAAATAGGAGGCGAGGCCAGACTTAAGCACCAAATCGGATTGGAGGATATTTATGGGGTCGGACGCATAGCGGAACGAATAATCGGAGCCGGCATACTGTTTGGAGGAGAAACGTGAATAGCCGATCATCGTGTTGTTATTCTTGTTGACCGCGATGCTCGGATACGCGTAGAAGGTGACGCCGGTCGGATCGTCGATAAGAGCCCGCTGCACGATCGTTCCGGTCGGGGTGACCTGCCACCATTGGACGGAACTCCGCGTGGGCGCAGCAGCTGGCAGGAATACCGTATGAGTAAACCATAAGTAACCGTTACGGTAAACCGACTTATCGATTCGATCGTCGTTCGTATCGATGAGGTTTCCCGACCCGAGTTGGGGAGCAAATCCGCCTGCCGTACCGTTCGCGCCCCACGTGCTCGTTGTAGCTACGTTGACAGGGTACGGAGCGGCCGCGTTGAGCACTTCGGAACCGACCGGTCCTGTTATGGTACTGATCCGAACATAACCATAACCACCGGAATTACCGTCCCATCGTTGCACCAGATACAAAGTAGAGACCGAATTATCGTAAGTCACCGCTGGCGCAAAACAGTACGCGGGATCGTTGATTTCGGTAAAACGATCGGTCGCGGCATTGCTATATAAATCGGATTTCCTGAAGATGAAGAGCGAGGATTGCGAGAAGTTACCGCTTGAGATGCCGAACATGTTCGCGGCAACGACGATCCAGTTAGAGTTGAATCCTAACGTGGGATAGTCCGCCCAATTCTGATAAGTAGGATCGGCTTGGATTTTGACCAGGTTCCATTTGCCAGTGGGATCGCTTGTTTGCGATACACCCAGCAGGATCGATGTTTGGCCGGGAATTTCCGGTTCGGCGGCCGCGGACGTAATCCAGCGCCCGTTGTACGGGTCATAGGTAATGCGCGGATCGATTACATTGTGCGCGCCCGTCGCAGCCCAAAAAGTGTCGAGATCCACGGTGCTGATTACACCTCCGGTGCGGTTCTGAATCAGAACCTGGGAGTTGAGAGCGGTCATGACATGATTTGGCCCCACGGCTCCCATAGTGTCGGGAGGCGCGAGAACATCGTTGTCCAGCAAGGACTGAAAGGTTGTGGCTACAGGAGCCGGAGCCGACCCGGTCACTGTTCTCGAAGAGGGCTCTCGACTGAGTGGAGGCGCAGGCTCGAAATTTAATGCCACATAGCCCTTCGGCGGACCACCGGGCGGTCCTGGCCGAGGCGCGGGCTCTTCCTTTTCTTCGTGCTCCGCTGGGATATCTGAGTCGTTTCTTTGAGGCAAGGTCTTGAAATCGATAACGACGCTCTTGACCGTCCTGGAGTGACTTCGGATTTGGGCCCTAGCCGTGGTGGAGAGAATAACGAGAAGTAGCGCGTAGCTCATGAGACGCATACGCGTGCAGGCCATGCTGGCTGACTCCTAATAATGTCGATTTTGGAAAACAAGTAGGCGGGTCGATCTTAAAGCAAAACGGGATTTGAAGTCAATGTATGCCTAGGCGATTGTAGGACTTACGGTACTTCCAGTATTCTCACTAGTTTACGACTGACCAGTCAACTGCTCCGCTGCGATCTAACCAATTCCAGCTCTGATATACTGCCCCTTCATTTCCACCGTAATAATGGACAGTTACTTCTCCGGTCGTATCGTTCTGCCAAACTAAATCCGGAACACCGTCGCCGTTAAAGTCGAGTGCAGCGGCAACATGCCAGCCCGAAACGTCATTCTGACGCAGCCAGCTCCATCCCTGGAGTACGGCGCCACCAGTCCCGCCATAATAATGAACGGTGACCTGACCGGTTGCGTCGCATTGCCACACAAGATCGGCAACGCCATTGCCATCGAAGTCCGCCGCTGCGGCTACGTGCCAACCGGAAGCGCCAGTCTGGTCCAGCCAATTCCATCCCTGGAGCACCGCACCGCCGGCGCCGCCATAATAGTTGACCGTGACCTGATGGGTTGTGTCGTTTTCCCAAACGAGGTCGGGCACGCCGTCCCCATTGAAATCGGCGGCGGCCGCGACGTGCCAGCCGGACACGCCCGTCTCGTTCAGCCAATTCCAATTCTGGAGCACTGCGCCGCCATTACCACCGTTATAGTGAACCGTGACCTGATGAGTCGTGTCGTTTTCCCAGATCAGATCAGGCACGCCATCGCCATTGAAATCGGCCACAGCGGCTAAGTGCCATCCGGAGACTCCGGCCGAATCGAGCCAATTCCAGTTTTGATATGTCGCCCCACCAGTTCCGCCATAGTAATGCACCGTGACCTGATGAGTCGTGTTGTCCTGCCACACCAGATCCGGTACGCCGTTGCCATCGAAATCGCCGATCGCTTGAGGTGTCTTACTAGGATCGAAAACCGTCACATTATAAGTAAAGTTCTGCGGCGATCCTGAGATCATGACATTGTCGATGTTCACAGTGACCGTGGTATCGTGAGCCGGCGCTACAGGCGTAACGTCGTACGTTGGGTCCAGGTTATTCCAGACCCACACGATGGTGTTTTCCCCGTAGCCCTGTGCTTGTGGTTCCATGCTCACGGGAATCGATGCGTTGTTGCTGGTCATCGTGACCGTCGCATTCGTGAAATCCGCTCCCGCATAAGAAAACGACCAGCGGGGGTAGACTAGCTGATAAGGAACGTAGCCGCGAGGAGGCCAGGAGATGAAAGGGTCGCGGGTTGCCGGGCGCGGATTGCTATAACTCGGATAATCGATTACCCACAGCGCATTGGCGCTGTAATACCCGGTACTGGATGGAACGTCGCCGGTTCCCATCGAAGTGGTCTGCGGATACAAGATCCAGCGGCGATGTCCGGCTTCCGCATTATTACCGCCAAAATCCTGCATGTACATTTCGAGGCAACCGGGATCGGTCGAAGGGAATCCGAGGCAAAGATTCGAGTTTCCCGCGGCATTCGCGCCGGCGGTCGAATAGTCGATCCAGTTACTCGGTGGAGAATGACTCAGTTGTCCATTGACGGCCATCATCATCGCCGCCTGCTGGTCTCCTGAGTCGTACGTCGGGTTCAGCGCGACGTTGCTGGCGATGCCTGCGAAAGAGCGAAGCCAATTAATTCTTGTCGTAACGGCGTTCTGGTAGGCCGGCGAAGTCGATCCTGCATTGCCGGTCGCCAAATCGCCCGCCCAGCTCATCGCTATATATCTTGTGGGAACAAATGTATTCAGATAAGACGCCTGTACCGCGGCACGGCTGGAAGTCTGAAGCCAAGGCACGGATGTTGTGGAAGAAAGCGCAGTGACGCCGCTTTGACTCGGGACATCGGCCGGCAGGCGCGGAGCGTTGCCAATATCCGAGTTTTGACCGTATAGCGTCGATACGGTGCACAACAGCGCCATGGCCGCGAAACGAATGTAAATCGAGTGCAAAGTTGAAAGTACATCAACAAGGCGCTTCCAGCTATCGGGTGAATTCCTTACTGTTGGTTCGCGCTATCTCAACGTTACGTATGAAATTGTCGTATTTTGCTCGTGTTATCGGACTGTGCCGAAACATCGTACGAAACTCCTCGCGCGTAATGCTCGCCAATTTCTCAAATGGTGGAGCGAACTCACGCGGAGCGAAAGCGGGGTCCGACGTGACAGGCGCGCGGCGATTCCACGGGCAAACATCCTGGCAAATATCGCAGCCGAAAACATGACGTCCCATGGCGGTATGGAACTTTTCCGGGATTGGCGCGCGTAGCTCTATGGTGAGGTATGAGATGCAACGGGTGGCATCTAATTCGTAAGGGGTTAGAGCGTCGGTTGGGCACGCGTCGATACATCGGGTGCAGGTACCGCAGCGATCCGGCGGCGGAATATCGGGCTCAATCTGAAGAGAAGTAAGTAACTCACCCAGGAAAAACCATGAGCCCAGCGGTTCATTAATCAGACAAGTGTTTTTCCCGATCCATCCCAATCCGGCCCCACGTGCGTAGGAGCGTTCGAGTAAAGGAGCCGTGTCGACACAAACGCGCCATTCATGATCCGGCCCTATTTCACGCGCCAGCCGCTCGAGGCCCGCGCGAAGCACCTCGTGATAATCGTCACCCCAGGCGTAACGCGAAATCCACGCTCGCTCCCGGGAGTCGAAATTGGTCGAATACGGCTCGGGACCGTTATACAGTTTGCCTACGCAAATGATGGACTTGGCCGTCGGAAGTAACTCTCGAGGATCGGATCGGATGGCAGCCCTGTGATCGGTAAGGTAGGCCATGCGGCCCGCGAGCCCTCGTTCGACCCAATCGCCGTAGCGCGCTGCATCACGATGGGGCAGTGCCGCTGTAACGCCGCTAAGCTCGAATCCGCAGAGCGCTGCTAAATCGCGTATCTTCTGCGGGCTCATGCTTTTATGATCGCAAAACCAGGACTGGAAGGCACCGTCTCCGTTCGATGTCCGATATCCCCATACGACAAAGAATCAATACGGTTTAATTCATTTCTGTAGGCTCTTTAATGCAAGCCTGCGTATACTGGCGGGTGTAAGGCGACACGCAGCGGACAGGTTCTGCCGCGCCTCGAACCCAGGAGAAACCGAAAGCAACAGTTTTTGAAGTGAGACAACTATGGCTAAGCCGATCAAATATGTTGAAAAAGCTGTAACGGTTGCCGCGGGCGCCGCGTGGACCGTTTTTGACAAGCTCAACCAGATCAAACAGAACCCTTCGTTCACGCCCACCTGGTCCGATAAACCCCTGCTGAAAAGCTACGAAAAGATGAAGCCGAAACTTGGCTGGCCGCGCGAAACCGATTCGCTGTGCCCCAAGTGCATCCCGGAGATCCGGCAGCGGATTCTCGACGGCGAGTTGCCGGTGGAGATCCTCATGGATCAGAAACTCGGCGAGATCAAGGCTCAAGTTATCGAGCGCGACGGCAAGATCCTGATGGTGAAGGAATGCCCCATCCACGGGCAGTTCGAAGACGTCATGTCGATCGATCCGGCGTTCTTCAAACATCTGGAAGAGGTCTTCCCCGGCCGCGACATCCGCGCTCATAACGATGAGAAACTGCATCATCATGGTTCCAGCACCATCACCCACGGCCGCGGGTCGGTTCTAACGATCGACCTGACCAACCGCTGCAACATGATGTGCGATCCGTGCTTCATGGACGCCAACCAGGTTGGGTTCGTGCATGAGCTGAGCTGGGAAGACATCAAAACTCTGCTCGACAACGCCATCACCATCAAGCCGCGCCGGCAGATGTCGGTGCAGTTTTCTGGCGGTGAGCCGACGCTGTCGCCGTACTTTCTGGACGCGGTTCGTTACGCCCGCAAGGTCGGCTACAACAGCGTGCAGGCCGCAACCAACGGTATCGAGTTCGCCAAGGACCCCGAGTTCTGCAAGAAGGCCGCGGAAGCCGGGCTGCGCTATGCGTATCTCCAGTTCGATGGAATCGGCAATGCCGCCAATTCCCATCGCGCCGTCGGCAATCTGTTCGACGTCAAGATGCGCGCGATCGAAAACCTGTGGAGCAATGGCGTCGACATCGTGCCCGTGATCACGATCGTGAACGGCATCAACAACGAACAGGTCGGCGCAGTGGTCCGCTTCGCGCTCGACAATCCCAAGAAGATTCCGTTCCTCTCGTTCCAGCCGGTTTCATTTACCGGCCGCGACGAAGCCGTGACGGAAGAGCGCCGCAAAGCACAACGCTACACGTTGTCACACCTCGCCCATGATGTGAAAAATCAGACAGGACTCGGCGAGCCGGTACGCGACTGGTTCCCGATTTCGTTCATGAGCACCTTCTCCGATTTCGCCGACCTCGTCCACGGACCGGAAGCGAATTTCGGTCAATTGAGCTGCGGATGCCATCCGAATTGCGGTATCGGAATGGCGATTATGGTCGACAAGGAAACAAAGGAAGCGGCTCCGGTTACAGCGTTCCTGAATGCGGATCGCCTGGCGAAGGATATCGCGCGTATTAACGATGCCGCCCGCGGTCGATCGCTGTCTGTACTCGGCGTTTCGCTCGCGCTCCTTCGCAACTACGACCCCTTCAAGGCGCCCACTCACTTCAAACTGACCGATCTAATGGCAAAATTCGACAAATGCTTCGGCATGTCGAAGAAGGCGCAAACTGGTGGATACGGCAAGGTTACGGGCGATCGTACCATGGCCGATATCGAAACACGCCGCAAGGATCGCTGGAACTTCCTGTTCATCGCCGGGATGTGGTTCCAGGATCTCTTCAACTACGATTTCCGACGCACGGAACAGTGCATCATCCCGTACGCCACGCAGGAAGGCGAGATTTCATTCTGCGCCTATAACACCGGCGTCGGCTGGCGCAACATCATCGAGAAGATGCATATGACCGCGACCCTGACCAAGTGGTACGAGGAAAAGGGGCGGCACGAAATCTTCGCTGGCGGCAAGCAAGTCAACCTCCCTGATACAAAGCACTCGCTGGTTCTCAATCAGATCGACGTGAATCATGGTTTGCAGCACGATCTCGACGAGCTTGGCATTGCCAAGACGGCTCGCGAAGAGAAGAAGCGCGCGCGTGACCAGAAGCTGAAAGAACAGCAGGAGAATGAGCGCATGGCGAAGTTGTATCGCCAGCATGTTCTCAAGGAAGAACCCGGAGCGGAACTGGTGCAAATTGGGCAAATCGCCCCGGCGCCCGCGCCCGCAAAGCCGGCGAAGACAGAAGAGCAGGAAGAAGTCGGCTCCTTCGGCGATTAGTAGATCCTTGAGAGTGTTTGTGAATTGAGAAGCCGTCCGGCGATCCCGGGCGGCTTTTTCGTTTCTGCTATTCGGAAAGTTCCGGCAGACCAGCCTGCTTAAGCTGGCCATTCAACTTCGGCAGATCCTGGGCCTTCAGCGCATTCCAACGCTCGAATAGTTTGGTCAACGCGGCGTGGCGATCCGCGACTGCGGCTGCTTGCGTCGTCGTTGGTGCAACATCGGCGCCTTCGATTTCCCGCATGAGTTGACCGAGAGCCCCGCTCACGCTGGCCAGCGTGGCTGGACCTCCAGCAGCAGGACCGCGTCCGCCGAAGCGACCACCGCCCGGAGTGCCGGCGATCGCCACCACTTTGTCTTCAAATGCCTTAATCGTGTCGGATACCGGTCCTTGTCCGGCGCTCTCTCGCGCCTTTCCCAATTGCTCGCGCATCGCTCGGATCTGTTCCGTCATCTTCGTTGTCTTCAAAACGTCGTCGTAGCATTGTTTGGACAAAGTGAACTGCTGCGTCAGCCCGGCGAGAGATGTATGGACGCGCGGGTCCATTTTTACCATGATCGGCGCAGTGTAGCTCTGGCCATTCGCCGTGAGCTTCACGGTATATCGCCCAGGCATCACCCAAGGCGCAACCGGCGAGGGTGCGGTGTCGTGTAAAACCGCCGTCATCGGAAGCTGATTGCGAGGCGACGGCAGCGATGTATAGTGCAGATCCCAGAGCCAGCGATGCATGCCGGGTTCGTTCGAGAGCCCGCGCGGTGGCCGCGCCCAATACATGGGAACCGCCAGCATCGGATCGATCGGCTCAACCGGATCGCTGCTCGAATAGTGATTCACTACCTTGCCGGCGCCGTCGAGAATGTCGATCGTCACGGGTCCTGAAGCGGAAGCACCGAGGAAGTAATCGACAATCGCGCCATCCGGAGGATTCTGGCCGGCAGGTTCGTCCGGCGGCAGCGGCGTGTCGGTATTCATATCCCAACGAACGCGAATCGCGGTTTCGGGTTTGAACAGATGTGCGGTGGATTGTGCGATGTCCGTGTTGAATTGACGCAACGGCGCGATGTCGTCGAGAATCCAGAAGCCCCGTCCATGCGTCCCGACAACCAGGTCGTCATCCTTAATCATGAGATCCCGGATCGACGTTGCCGGCATATTCAAACGCAGGGACTGCCAGTTGTCGCCATCGTCAAACGAAACATAAACTTCACGCTCCGTGCCCGCGTAAAGAAGCCCTTTGCGTTTGGGATCCTCGCGGACTGCGTCGACCGGCCCGAAATCCGGCAGCCCGTTCACGATCTCGGTCCATGTTTTACCGCCATCGTGAGTGCGATAGATGTGCGGATGCATGTCGTCGAGCCGCAGCGTGTTGATCGCCGCATAAGCGGTTCCAGCGTCGAAATGTCCAGCATCGAGAACCGATACTTTGGCAAACGGGACAAGTTGAGGAGGCGACGCGTCCTTCCAGTGCGCGCCGCCATCAACGGTCACGTGAATGGTTCCATCGTCCGTGCCGGCCCAGATGCGGTTGATATCGAGCGGCGAAGGAGCGATCGCGTAGATAACACCACGCTGAGACGGTTTGGCCGTATCCGCCTCGCGATACTTGCCGACACTGGCGGGAACGTCCCAGGTCTTACGCGTCAGATCGGGACTGATTTGCGTCCAGTTGCGTCCACCGTCGCGCGTCTTCCACAACGTATTGGCAGCGAAATAGAGAGTGTGCGGATCGATCGGAGAAAACTGCAACGGAGCGGTCCGAAGTGCTCGCATACTGGGAGAACGCAACGCTTGCGGCGCGACGTTCGAAACCTGTCCCGTGCGTCGATCGAAGCGCGTGACTTTCCCGCCGTACACGATATCGGGATCGAGCGGATCGGGCGCGGCATAACCGTACTCTTCGATTCCCACCGGCTCCCAGTCGCGGAAAGTGATCTCGCCGTCGTTGCCGCGACTGGCCACGCAAGCCGATCCACTCTCCTGCTGGCCGCTGCACAATCGATATGGAAAGGCATTGTCGGCGGCCACGTGATACATTTGCGCCGTCGGCTGGTTGTACCAGGAACTCCACGTCTCACCGCCGTTCACGGTGATGATCGCGCCCTGATCGCTGGCGATCAAAATGATCGACGGAAAGTTCGGGTTAATCCAGATGTGCTGGTAATCGTCGCCGCCCGGCGCGCCGCGCAGTCCCATCCAGGTCTTGCCTCCGTCACTCGATTTCCAGGTCACGGTGCTGGTGACGTAAATCGTTTCCGGATCTTTCGGATCAACCGCGAGATGCGGCAAATCTCCACCGCCGATGCGGCCCGCCGGACGTGGATCGGTTGTCGTGCGCGCCCACGTTTCACCGGCATCGTTGGAGCGATAGATGTTCACGGCGCGGCCGCTCGCAACGGCGGCGTAGACGATGTGTGAATTGCTCGGAGCAACCGCGACGTTCGCCTGCACCACACCTTCTTCCGGTAGCCCCTTGGTCAACTGAGTCCAGTGATCCCCACCATCGATCGATTTAAAAATCCCGCCGTTCGTTCCGCTCCACGCGCCGTTTTCCCACGGTCCTTGCCGACCTTCCCACAGCGCGGCATAGACGATCCTGGAGTCCTTCGGATCGAACTCGACATCCGAGCCGCCCGTGTTTTCATCCTTATAAAGGACCTTCTGGAAGGATTGGCCACCGTCGGTCGAGCGGTAAATGCCACGCTCTTCGTTCGGTCCGTAAGGATGCCCAAGAACCGCGACGAACAGCCGGTTGGGGTCATGTGGATCGACGATCATCTGCGGGATCTGCTGCCCGTCATGGAGCCCGAGATGCGTCCAGGTCTTCCCGGCATCCGTAGATTTGTAAATGCCATCGCCGACCGAAAGATCGGGACGCTGCAATCCTTCGCCGCTTCCGACGTAGACAATATTTGGATTGGATGCAGCGACCGCGATCGCGCCGATAGAGCCGGTCGGCTCATGATCGAAAATCGGATTCCAAGTGCGGCCGAAATCGTTCGTCTTCCAGACTCCCCCGTTGACTACCCCGATGTAGAAAACATTCGGCTGGCTGGGAACGCCGGCGGTAGCACGAGTGCGGCCGCCGCGATACGGCCCGATCTCACGCCAGCGCATTTCGGAAAAGAGCTTCGCATCATAGGATTCCGCAAGCGTGAGACACGCCGGAGCAAGGAACGCCATCGCGACCAGGCAGGAACGTTTCGTTAGTAACTTCATGGGTGGGAAGTTAGAATTATAAACTATTAAGGCAGCCCATTATGTGAGCCGCTCGCGCCCCACATGAGCCAGCCCGTGTCGCGTTTGTCGCCCGTATCGAAGCGGTACAAGTTTCCCGCCATGGTCGGAACATAAATGTGGCCGCCGGCGACCGCGGGTTGGAACACGATGGGCTCCCCGACGTGCACCTTCCAGAGCACTTCTCCCGTTGTCTCCGAAACGGCGAAAACGTCGCCGGATCGCGAGCCGACGAAAATCTTCCCGTTCACAATGACGGGCGGAGTCAATTCACTGTTGAGCAGCGCCGCGCCCGAGTTGTCGCGTAATGAACGGCTCCAGATCACGTTTTGCGTCTTGGGATCGGTGCTCATGACCTTGTCGCCCATCGCGAGATAAATGCGTCCTTTATCGACGAAAGGCTTTGAGCCTTGATACGCCCAGACGCCTTGCACGCTGGCCTGCCCGATGTTCGCGCTTACGGCCACCATGTTCGCGCTGCCTTTCGAAACTCCTGCAAACCCAACTTCCGCATCGAGCGATTGGCTCATCGATTCCGCTCTCGACATCTTGCGTTTCTCATAATCCAGATAATCGGCGTTCTGTTTGGTTCTCGCAAAATCGAGGACCGGAGCCGCGGGCGCGAGGGATCGCGTAGCGACCACCTCCGTCTGCTGCGACGCTGAGGCGCGCTCCCGGCGGCTGAAGTAGCATTGTCCGTTCCACACCGCTGGCGCGGAGGTAGCGTTCTTTGCGTCATGCCAGAGTTCCGTGCCATCGCGGCCGTCGAACGAGAAGAGCGAGCCGTCGACTGTCGCGGCATAAACGCGCTCCTTATCGATCACTGGTGCAGTGATGATTTCACCCGAGAGCACATGCCGCCACAATTCGCGACCCGTTTCGAGATCGAAGGCGGCCAGGTAATAGCGATGATCGCCGCGCGAATTCGGGTAAGCGATATAGACCTTCCCACCCGCGACCGCCGGCATACTCATGAGTGGGTCTCCCAGCCATTTCTTCCAAACGGGACGGCCATCTTGCGTGATCACCTCCAGTTCGCAGCTTTCCGTATTGAAAATAATTCTGCGATCCGACACAACGGCTGCGGTCGGGCCGTCATCGGAGGTGCGATAAGTCCACAGCAGCTTACCGGTGAGCGCATCGTACGCATAGAACTCGTGGCTCCCAAAGCCGCCGCCGACATAAATCCGTCCATCCGCGACGGCGGGCGTGGCTAGCGGACGTCCGCCGGGAATTGTGATCTTCCACTGCCGCGAGGGGCCTTCAGACGGTTGTGAAAGACTTGTGGATGCGAAATACGAGAGTGCGCCGGCACTGGCCAGCGTTAAGAACAGGACGGACCGATTTTTCATCCCGGAATTCTCCTCGCCAGGGGAATGTCACGAGACCCAACTTCCTTTCGCTTTCTCTGCGACCGCTGTCTTTCCGGCTTGACCGAAATGCCGGCACGGCTCAAACCTATACAACTGCTTTTCCGATTCGACGGCTGAGCGCGTTTGCCAGTGGCACAAGTAAGACGATATCTTACCTGTATGAAGACCACCGTCTCCTCCAAAGGCCAACTCGTTCTGCCGGCGGACCTTCGGCAAATGGACGGTGTCGAACCGGGACAAGAGTTCGATGTCGAGCGCCTCGATCGTGGAGACTACCGCCTCGTCCGGCGTGCAGTTCCGCGGAACCGAGGGCGCCGTCGACTGGCTGCTGGCCTGTCCGCGGAAGGACTTTTTCGTCCCGATTCGACTCTGAGTCGACGGATACGCTGTGAAGTACTTGGTCGACGCCAATGTCCTGAGCGAGCCGACGAAACCAGCGCCAGATCCGCGATGTCGTGGCATGGCTTCGCGCACATGAGCCAGACATCGCCGTCGATCCCGTCATTCTCGGCGAACTGCGATTCGGGATTCTCATCCTTCCCAAAGGAAGGAAGCGGACCGCCCTGGAACGCTGGTTCGACGCGGGTGCCGGGCGTCTCCACTGTCTGCCCTGGGACGCGGATACGGGCCTGAAATGGGCGGAACTGCTGGCTCGCCTTCGCACTACCGGGAAAGCCATGCCGATCAAGGATAGCCTCATCGCGGCGACGGCAGTGGTCCACGGTCTGGCGGTCGCCACGCGAAACCGTGCTGATTTCGTGAACGCTGGCGTGCGCATCGTCGATCCGTTCGTTGGCTGAGGTCGCGCCGCGGAAGCTTCGACCCCCCAATAGACCACTTCGTCGGCGGTTCGAGAATATTATCAAGCCCTACAGCCACGGAACAAAACGTGCATCGTTTGCGTCACTAGCCTCTTGGGGCCCTTATGACACGCCGCTTCAACCCGAGCGCTTCATTCTGGGAAGCTACCCGGATCGCCCTGACTTCACTGGGCCGCAACAAGTTGCGGAGTTTCCTGACCTTGCTCGGAATCATCCTGGCGACGACAACGCTCATCGCTGTTACAGCCTTGATACACGGCATGGACCGGTACATCGCCGACAAAGTCTCGAACATGGGCGCCGATGGATTCCGTATCGTGCGTATGGCCTGGTTCGGTCCTTGGGATCCGAAGAAATTCTTCGAGATGCAGAAGCGAAATCCGCAAATCAAGCCCGACGAGTACGAATTTGTGAAAGAAAAGGCGAGGCTGATCCGCGACGTCGGAATGATGGCCTCGAAGCAGGCGCGCGTCTCCTTCAAAACCGAGTCCATCATGGGCGTGGACGTCGAGGGCATCACGGACAACATTCCCGCCATCAACAATCTGAATGTCGATAGCGGGCGCAGCATCGTGGGCGAAGAAGTGCGGCGCCATGCCCGCGTCGCCTTCATCGGCAACGATATTCGGACTCGTTTCTTCCCTGGCGTCGACCCCGTGGGCAAAACCATTGAGATCGAGGGTATGCCGTACGAGGTGGTCGGAGCCGCGAAGGCGCTGGGTAGCGTTTTCGGACAGTCGCAGGACAACTTCGTCATGATCCCGATAGAAAGCTATTTCAAGACCTACGGCTCGCGCAACGGGATTCGGCTGATTGCCAAGGCCATCGACCAGAGTCACCTGATCGAGGCGCAGGACGAAGCGCGCATGCTGATGCGGGCATATCGCCATCTGCGTCCGGACCAGGATGACAATTTCACTATTTTCGCGTCTGAAGCTTTTGTGAGCCTGTGGGAACGCCTCACCTCGACCATCGCGGGCATGGCGGTCGGCATCGTGTCTGTCTTCATGGTGGTGGGCGGGATCGTCATTATGAACATCATGCTCGCCGTGGTCACGGAGCGAACGCGAGAGATCGGCGTAAGGAAGTCTCTGGGCGCCCGCCGTCGCGACATTCTGAATCAGTTTCTCGTCGAGTCGTCCTTCCTGGCCGGAGTCGGCGGTTTCATTGGTGTCGCGATCGCATGGCTAGTAGCAGTTGTAGTACGGAACGCGACTCCTGTTCCGATGGCCCTGCCGTGGTCGTCTGTGTTTATTGGCGTGGGATTGTCGGCAGTTGTAGGGCTGTTCTTCGGGATTTATCCCGCGCGGCGTGCGTCCAAGCTCGATCCCATCGAAGCTCTGCGTGCCGAAAGATAGATATGATTCCAGTCACTCTCTCAAACGGTATGCTGCTCGCGCTTCAGACCATCCGCGCCCACAAGCTGCGAGCGTTTCTCACTATCATCGGAGTGATTATCGGAACCGGCACCATCATAGGCGTCGCTGCGATTCTGACCGGTTTCGACTCGTCGATGACCGCCATTTTACGCAGCTTCGGTCCAAACTCGATCATTGTATTCAAGTTTCCCGTCGGATTCCGTGTAAACAACCTAAGCCCCGAGGAGCGTGTCCGCAAGAACCTGACGTATGAAAACGCGCAGCACATTAAAGAGCGATGCAAGTCGGTGAAAGAAGTTTCCGCGATGCTCTTTCCCAACCAGAACACGGTCAATGTCCATTACCAGGGCAACGACATGTACGACGTGGATCTCTTTGGGACGGATGAAGGCTACGCCGATGGTGGGCAAGTGGACATACACCTGGGCCGCTTCTTCACGGACGAAGAGAACCGCCGTAAAATGCCGGTCGTTGTGGTGGGCGCCGATATCGAGAAAGGCCTCTTTGCGCACATCAACCCGATTGGGAAGGTGATCAACGTCGACGGCCATCAGTTCGAAGTGGTTGGCACCATGTTTCGGCCAGCCGCGTCGTTTTTCGGCGACAACGACAATCGCGTTCTCTTGCCCTACTGGACCATGCAGCGGATGTATCCCAACGCCCACGAGAATGCCATCGTTGTTACGGCCGAGGATGGGCGGCTGCCCGAAGCTATGGATGAAGTGACCTCGGTGCTGCGCATCGACCGCCGCGTTCCCTACGGCAAACCCGATAATTTCGCGCTATCGACTGCGGACCAAATGGTCTCCGATTTCCGTCAGATCACGTCCATGACGTTTCTCGTTATGGCAGTGCTCAGCTCCATCGGTCTGCTGGTAGGAGGCATCGGCGTGATGAACATCATGCTGGTGTCGGTTACCGAACGAACCCAGGAGATCGGGGTGCGCAAGGCGATAGGCGCCCGCAGAATGGACATCATTCTCCAATTCCTGATTGAGGCTTCGCTTTTAACGCTCATGGGGGGGATCGCGGGAGTCGCCTTTGGATGGATCATCGCGCTCGTCAGCCGCCTGGTATTCGAATCGCTGCCGGCCGCGGTGCCTTTATGGGCCGCGGTGGTCGGAATTGTCGTATCCGTGGCCGTTGGCCTGTTCTTCGGCATATGGCCCGCCAATAAGGCCGCACGGCTCGACCCGGTGGAAGCTCTTCGCTACGAATAAACTACTCGGCAAACGCCTTCTGCAGTGCGTGGAGGGCAGCCGACGCGGCCTCATCCGGAGGCATCTGCCGAACCGCTTCATTGAATGGCTCGGCTCGAACGGGACCGTCGTAGCCGATCTTTTCCAGTGAGCCAAGAAATGTCTTGATATCGATCACTCCCGTGGCTGCCGGGAGTTCCCGCTTTCCATCTATTTGCTGGTCCACTGGAATGCCGGATGGAGCGTCATTGAGGTCCACCGAAACGATGTCTTTACCGCGCAGTGTGAGCAAGTCTTCCTTCGTCTCACCGGACGTGTACCAGTGCCAGCTATCGAGTACGAACCCGACGTTGGGCTGATCCATCTTGCCGAACAGCTCCTTCATTTCGGCCATATTATGGATGAATGGATATTTCTGCGAGGCCCACAGCGTCTTCGGGCCGACGTATTCGATCCCAAGCCGAATGTCGTACTGTTCCAACACGCGGGCAACCTCTCCAAGACGCCGCGCATGAGCGTGGAAATTCTCAATGTACGTAAGTTCGGCGCTCGTGGGCATAATCCAGGTGGTCACCTTTCCGACGCCTGCGCGTTGAAGCCCTTGAGCGAAAGAGGGAAAGGACTTCATGCCGTCCGAAAAAGCTGCGTCATCGCGCCGGAACTCGACCGGCAGCCCCGCCATGGCCCATCCGATCTTATTCGATTTCGCGTAATCCAATAAAGTGGCAAGATCGGAAGGAGAGAGGCCGGCCAGAAAGCGTCCGTCGGCGTCAACGACATCGAAGCCGATTTTTGCCGCTAAGTCGATGGCCTGCTTTTGGGTAGCCTTAATGCCGAGCGCGCCGCAGCTCAAATGGAGTTGCATTCCGCGGTCAGTTGCGCGCGCCAACCCGCTTCCGGCGACGGCGGCGGAGGCGATCAGGAAATTACGTCTGGTAAAGGGTTGCATGGGGGCCCGAAACCGAAGTGTACACCCATTACGTCCCGAAATGGTGTATATTCGACCGTGACTTTCTCCCTCGATCGAGCGAATACAATAACGTGAAAAGGATTGAATCCAAACACCCAGCCGCTATCCGATGGCTTCATTGGATCAACTTTCCCTTGCTCAGCATCATGATCTGGAGCGGCATGCTGATCTACTGGGCGAACGACGTGTATCGCGTCGGATTCGGCGACTTCACGCTGTTCCATTTCTTCCCGAACCTGTTTTACAGCATGTTTCACATCAACAACCGGCTCGCGGAGGGGATGGCATGGCATTTTGCATTCATGTGGCTCTTCGCAGTCAATGGCGTCGCCTACGTTATTTACACGGCCGTTTCGGGTGAGTGGCGTTATCTCGTGCCGAACCGGAACTCGTTCAAAGAGGCGCTTCAGGTGACCCTCTACGATTTGCATCTGAGCAAAGTACCTCCGCCCCCGCGAAAATTTAATGGCGCCCAGCAGATCGCCTATACATCGATTATTGTGATGGGACTAGGATCTCTGGTGACCGGTCTGGCAATCTGGAGATCGGTTACATTCGGCTGGCTCACGATGCTGCTGGGAGGATATCAGGCGGCACGCATTGAGCATTTTCTTCTCACCCTCGGCTATGTGTCGTTCTTCGTCATTCACATCGCCCAAGTGATCCGGGCCGGATGGAACAACATGCGATCGATGATCACCGGCTATGAGGTCGTCTCAGCCGACGAGGTGTCGAAATGAGCGAAGAGCAAACACCAACTCCACCGGTCGCGCAGGAACCAGTCGAGCCAGTGGTTGCGCCAGAACCCGAGCCGACACCTGGACCGGTCGACTCCAATGAAACTGATGCCTCGACCGAAAACGACGCCGCTGTGGATCGCGAGATGGCCCGTAAGACTCGGCGCAGCCTGCTTGTCGGCGGACTGGCCACGCTCGCGGGCGGCGGCATATGGCAGTGGCTTCGTACGCGGCGCAAAGAGGACGGCATCCCCTGGCCGCTGCGACTCGCCTTGCGCAGTGACGAAGAACTGTCGCGAGACTATTTCCGCGAAACTCGCCTCACACGGACCTTCGCCCCCGAAGCAGTACAGGAGCTTCGCGAAAATGGCGACGTCGGGCTCGACGACGATGTCAGTCCGGACTGGAAGCTCATCGTAGAGGGCGCTGGTGAACCCCTTTCGTTGACCATGGACGATATCAAGGCGCTTCCGAAGGTCGAGCAGATCACGCAGTTTAAATGCATTGAAGGTTGGAGCTACGTGTGGAAGTTTGGTGGCGTTCGTTTTCGTGATTTCGCACAGAAATATGCTCCGGGCATCACGGATCCCAATTCGTATGTGGCTCTGGAGACGCCGGGTCGCGAATATTACGTGGGACTGGATTACGCCTCGGCGATGCACCCGCAAACTCTGCTCTGCTATGAAATGAACGGCCAGCCGATTTCCGAAGAGCATGGAGCGCCTCTGAGGCTGGCAATTCCGGTGAAGTACGGAGTCAAGAATCTGAAACGCATCGGAAAAATTAAATTCACCAACACCCGGCCGGCCGACTTTTGGGCAGAGCGTGGTTACGACTGGTATGCCGGATTTTAGGAGAAACATATGGGACTATTTGAGCCAATTCAAGCCGATGGAGTGCCCCGGAGGGCGTTCCTCATCATGCCTTTTGCCTTTGCCGGTCTGATGGCCGTCGGGGCCAAGCGCGAACGCGTCACGCCGGATGCTTCTCAGGACGGCACCGGTTCCGAAGTGACGATCGTGTTGTTCACCGACGACGGTGAGAAAAAAGCCAAGGTAAAGGTCAAGAAAGTCGTGATGAGCGACGCCGAGTGGCGCAAGATTCTGGACCCCGACGAGTTCGAAGTGACACGCAAGGCCGGAACCGAGCGGGCATTTACGGGCCGGTACTGGAAGAATCATGAAGATGGTCTGTACCGCTGCATCTGTTGCGGCAACGCATTATTCAGCTCAAAGACCAAGTTCGAATCAGGAACGGGATGGCCGAGTTTCTGGGCGCCCATCGCGGAGGAGAACGTTCGCACCGCGACGGATCGAAGCCTGGCCTTCGAGACGCGCAATGAAGTTCTTTGCAAAAAGTGCGATGCCCATCTCGGGCACGTATTCAACGATGGTCCGCCGCCAACCGGTCTCCGCTATTGCATGAACTCAGTATCTTTGAAATTCGTAAAACACAATACCTAGTTATTGTGTGAGTTCCAGGCGGCCGGATAGGACTCCTGTCGATGTCTTATCCGGCTGCTTCCCGCCGACAAATATCTCGATCGCGCCGGGTTGTTTCTGTAGCGGCGCGAGCGTAAACTCCACCGTCTTCTGCTCGTTCGGTTGTAACGCGACACGCTGGAAACCGGCAAGCGAATGGATTGGAGCTCCCGGCCCCGCCGTTTTCAAATAGAGCTGAACCACTTCTTCTCCGGCAATCGCGCCGGTGTTCTCCACATCGACACTGACTGTTACCGGGGCACTCATCCTGGCCTCTTTCGGCACATTGAGATGACTATAAGAAAAAGTCGTGTAGCTCAGTCCATAGCCGAACGAAAATAACGGCTCGCCTTCGAAATATCGATACGTGCGGCCTTTCATGTTGTAATCCGTGAATGGCGGTAACTGATCGGCCGACTTGTAGAACGTAACTGGGAGCCGCCCGGCGGGGTTGTAGTCGCCGAAAAGAACATCCGCGATAGCCTCGCCTCCCGCTTGTCCCGGGTACCAGGCTTCGACGATAGAGGGAATGTGGTCCTTGGCCCAATTCACCGCGACCGCGCTGCCGTTCATGAGCACCAGCACGGTCGGTTTATTGAGAGCGGCGATCGTCTTGAGAAGGTCTTCCTGAGCGCGCGGGATTCCCAGTGTGACTCGATCTCCACCCTTGAACCCTTCCACCGGAACTTTCATCTCTTCGCCCTCAAGCCGGGGAGAAAGTCCAAGAACCATAATGACGGCGTCCGCCCGTTTTGCGTCCGCTATAGCCTCCGCCTGGAAGTTCCTCGACGATGGAGGTGCCCACACCAGTTTAATGGTGGCATCGTTGACATACTCGTGATAATCGAGCCGCACTTGGTATAGCTTGCCGGTTTCGAGATCGACAGGGGCATATTGGTAGGCCGCTTCGTGAATACCGTCGAATGAAGCCAGCTGTTTGCCATCGATATAAAGCTCGAACGCATTCATTCCGGTCGCGCCGATTTGGTATTTCCCGCTGACCGGAGCCGAAATGAAGCCGGTCCAGCGTACGCCGAAGTCATCGTCGTTCAGGCCGGCACGAGGCGATCCGTCCCACCATTGAAAATCGACCTTAGGATCGACGCGGCTAAATGTCGGCTTAATTTCTCCCTTGGGAACCGAGCCGACAAGCTTGCCGGATGAGGGATAAGTCAACTCGCGTGGGCGGTGCTGCTTGCCATCGAAGTTGCAAGAGTTAAAATACTCGCCGTTGAGTCCATTCTTCCGGTCCGCGCCATCGGAAGTAAACAGATAAGCGGTCGGAATCACGGTGAAAGACGGCATATTCGCGGCAAGATCGCTCCCACGCGCGTAGAGCACCCGAGTTGCACCCAGCTTGGCCCGAATCCCAGCCAGCGGCGTGATGGGAGCCGTCGGAATGCCGTTGTAATTACCAAGCAGGACATCGACATCGTCGGCATTCGGTCCGATCACGGCGACTGTCTTCAATTCCTTGCTCAACGGCAGCGTATGATTCTCATTCTTCAAAAGCACAATCGCTTTACGCGCAGTTTCGAGCGCAAGCTGACGATGCGCCGGGCTGTCATTGTCGCTGTAAGGAATTTGCGCGTACTTCACCATTTCAGGCGGATCGAACATACCGAGCTCGAAACGCGCCCGGAGCAACCGCCGCAAAGACTGATCGATCTCAGATTCGGCAATCAAGCCCTTACGCACCGCTGGAACCAGATTCACGTATTCCACGCCGCAGTTTAGATCGGTGCCCGCTTTGACTGCCTTCGCGACGCCTTCCGCCGCGGTCGAAACAAATTTGTGATTCAAATAAATGTCACCGATAGCGCCACAATCCGAGACCACATAGCCATCGAAGCCCCACTTTTCGCGAAGTATATCTTGCAAAAGCATCGTGCTCGCGCAAGCCGGCGCTCCATCGACGGCATTATAGGCGCACATCACCGAGCGCGCGCCCCCTTCCTTAACCGCGGCCTCGAACTGGGGAAGATAGGTGTCTTTAAGGTCGCGCTCATCCACCTTTACGTCGAATGTGTGGCGCTCAGACTCCGGTCCGCTGTGGACGGCGTAGTGCTTCGCGGTCGCGATCGCCTTGAGGTATTTCGGATCGTCACCCTGAAGTCCTTTGATGAACGCGACGGCCATGCGCCCCGTCAGAAATGGATCTTCTCCGTAAGTCTCCATGCCGCGGCCCCAGCGCGGGTCGCGAAAGATGTTGATATTCGGCGTCCAGAAAGTGATGCCCTGATAAATGTTGTGCTTGCCCCGGCGAATGGCCTCATTGTATTTCGCGCGGCCCTCGTCCGAAATCGCGGTTGAGACGCGGAACATCAGCGGTGTGTCCCACGTAGCGGCCAGGCCGATGGCTTCCGGGAAAACAGTGGCGCGCCCGGCGCGCGCAACGCCGTGCAGGCACTCATTCCACCAGTTGTAGGCTGGAATGCCGAGCCGCTTGATCGGCGCGGAATCGTTCATCATCTGCGAGACTTTCTCTTCGAGCGTCATCCGCGAGAGAAGATCATCGACGCGCTTCTCCGTGCTGGCGTCCGGATTCAGATACAGCGGCTTGTCCTGCGAGAAGCCTGGCATACAGACGGGGAGTGCAAACAGTACCGTCGCGCACCGCAATGAAACTGGCATAAGTTCAAACATACAGTATTTGAAGTCAATTAGCTCCAGTGCATCAATTCCTTCGACTCAACCTTGGCGTCATCAAACTCAACCCCGTACCCCGTGGCATCCGGTAATGCAAAATGCGCATTCTGGAGTCGCGGCGGATTCTTTTCGAAGTGATAATACGATTTCATCTTCAAAATGAGATATTCGGCGAGCGGGCACACCGCCGGCGACTGGCTGGCGATGACATGCAGCGCGGCGTGGATGCTATGGCCGTGAGGAATCACAGGGATGTCGAAAATAGAAGCCAGCGTGCAGATTTTCACAAGTTCCGACGTGCCCCCGCACCATTCCGGATCGCACTGCACAACGCTGAGAGCGCCTTCTTTCAGGTAATCGTAAACCTCCCAGCGGCCTTGAATATGTTCGCCGGAAGCGACTGGAATCGTCGTGCCTCGCCTGAGTTCCACAAAGCTGCCGATCTTCTCGGCCTGCGTAGCTTCCTCGACCCAACGCGGCCGGTAGCGTTCAACCTGTTTGGCCCATTCCAGAGCATACGTGAGATCCCAACCACTGTAAACGTCGAACATCAGTTCCGTGTCGTCTCCCACGGCTTCGCGCAGCAGACGTACCAGCTCGACGTTCTTCTTCAGCCCCGCATAACCATCGCCCGGACCATACGCCAGGAACCATTTCTGATATCGAAAGCCGTCCGCTTTATTCTGAACTGCGCGCTGCTGCGCCTTCTCCGGCTCAAGCGAATAGCCGAGACAACTTGCGTATGCTTCGACCGCCGCTCGCGAAGGCCCGCCAAGAAGCCGATAGACAGGCGTTTTGAAAAAGCGGCCACGCAGGTCCCACAAGGTGTTGTCGACGGCACTTATCGCCATCAAGAAATAGCCGCGCCGCGAATGCCGATTCGAGCGGTACAGTTGATCCCAGAGTTTTTCCTGCGCGAGCGCGTCCTTTCCTATCAGGAACGGCTTTAATTGCTCGTCAATAACAATTGCGACCTCTTTGTCGATAGGTCCATAAAGACCGTCGACTTCGTCGGTCTTGATCTTGAGATAGAGCGCACTGACCGGCGTGTTCGCCGTGGTTGGGTTGGCACTGTCCGCATACGGTTTGGGTCGAAGTTCGTCGTAGATATACAGGGGGTTCACCTGATACTGCTCGTCCACGCCGCGAGTGACTTCGCGATGACCGCGCAGTTGCCATATCTCGACAGCCGTAATCTTCAGCGGCTTTGTTTCGGCGAGTAAAGATAACGCCGGTAATGCCGCAAGAAATCCGCGCCGCGTACTTTTCATTGAATTTCCACGTAGTCCAAACCGGCGGGTTCTCCGCCGCCGGGAACTCCTTCGATGCGAATCTCATCTCCGGGACGGAGTGCGACGCCGTGAATCACGCGGAGGCTTGACGACGTAGAATCGATCTTGCGCGTCGGCAGATGATCGTCCGCGGCCCACTCGTCGATCAACTGCGCGCCCACGAAAACACGAAAACGCGAAACGCCGTTGTTCTGATCGAAGTATCGAACGTTGATCCGATGCCAGCCCGCTACGCCCGCGTAGCTAAACTTCGCTTCACATCGCCCCGCCGCGCACATCACGGCCTTGCCACCGGACGCGTCCTCCCAAGGAGTGACATCCTTGACTTCATATCCGTCGAGCTTCATGGATTCCGCCTCAACACGCCCTGGATAGTGCCCGACGCGTCCTTTATCGTCAGGGATGCCGGACTCTCGGAGAAACCAATTCGTAACCGCATCGCGCCACACTTCTGCCTGTCCCGCCTGATACTCGAGTTGATTCAGGACTTCCTGATAGCGCTGGTCATCGATGTGCCCCTTGAGCAGCTTCCACTCAAGGACGTAGATCGCCACCTCTGCCGCGCCGTCGTAATGCGAATCGTAAATGTACTGGATCACCGTTTTGCCGGAATGAAGTACGTGGGTGTACGGCACATGATGCATGAAAAGAAGAAGATCGTCGGGGCAAGTTTCGAGCGATTCGAATATCCGCGCGACCGGCGGCCGATATTGCCCGATAAATCCAGTGCCGGTGGCCACCGTCCGATCCATGCCCACTCCATGTTCGTCCGCCCGATGCCACTGGCCCCATCCATTGCGCTCCGACGCTTCCACCGCGACTCCATAATGATTGCCAACGATATCGGTTAACGTCTGAAGACCAAGCGGTCCAGTGTAATTCTCATAAGTGCGCCAGGAGCTGAGCTGGATCCCATCGACCGTCGCCATAACTTTCGGATCGGCACTGAAAGTCATTCGAGTCCATTCCTCGATGATCTGTTTCGAAGTCAGATCGGGATTCCACGCCAGGCGCCCAAACGCGTAAAGATTGGCTTGCGAAAGCTCATTGCCGAACCAGTTCTCGTCCAGACCTACGTTTGAAACGCCTACGAAACCGGTAAGTCGGGCTTTCACGGTGTCAAAATCGAGAGTTTCTTTCCACATGGGAGCAAGAAAAACAGTGTGGCGCGATTGTCCGAAGTATTCTTGCGTGATCTGCAGTTCGATTGCCTCGTTTGTTTTCTCGAGCGCGCCGAAAAGAGGCGAGGCAGGCTCGCGGACTTGAAAATCGATGGGCCCGTGTTTAACCTGAACAATCACGTTGTCGTCGAACTTGCCATCGAGATCGTGGAAGTTGTCGTAGGCGGCCCGTGCGCGATCGTTCTTGAGATTCCGCCAGTCCATGTGATGGTCGTACACAAAGCCGCGATAGAACAACAGGCCGCCGTGTGGTTTGAGCGCCCGCGCCACAACGTTGGCAGCGTCGGCGTGCGTTCTCCCGTAAGCGGAAGGGCCCGCGCGACCCTCGGAATCTGCCTTCATCACGAAGCCGGCCAGGTCGGGAATCGCGCGATAAACTTCATCAACTTTCGACTTCCACCATTCAACAACGCGAGGGTCCAAGGGATCGAATGTATCCAAACCTCCGAGAGTCTTAGGGCTGCCGAAATCTACCGACAGCGCCACTCGAACGCCCCACGGCCGAAATGCTTCGGCGATGCGCGCCACCTCCGATGCGAAGTCGGGGGCGAGAATGCGTGGATTTGCGTTGACATTATTAATCGCGCAAGCATTGATGCCAAGCGATGCCAGCAATCGCCCGTAATCTGAGACACGGCTCAGGTCGGCGCGAGCATGTTGATTGTCCCAAAAAATCGATCGCCCTCCGTAACCACGCTCGATCGACCCGTCGAGATTGTCCCATTCATTAACCCATCGGATGCCCACGCGCGGGGCTTGCTCCTCATTGAGATTCGCGACCGATCCACCCAATGCAATCTTACGGAGAAGCGCGAACGTGCCGTGAAGCACGCCGCGATCGGTCGATCCAGCCACCACCGTGTAGCGCACCGCGCCCCGGCCAATGGTCTTTAATAAGAATCCATCCGGTTTCAAATCGGCGGCCAACTTCCACTGAGGTTCCGCTCGCTCCAAATCGGCGATCATCCCCACCACAATCGCGCTTTCCCGCGGCAAACCCGATTCGATCCGCAATGTCCTTCCAATCATTCCACGCACGCCACGGATCAACTCCTGCTGTGCGCTCTGCACGATTGCAGAATCGCCAAACGTCGCAACAACCGCTGGAACAGTCTCGCGATACGCCGCGGGATCATCCAGCGGGGCATATCGAAGCCAAGCATCGTGGCCGGTCTCCGCCTGAAGACGCGCGATCGTCAACAGTACGCACAATCCGCCAGCTCTCGGGAGCATAATCAACTTGGAATCTGCACCGGCCGATCGTCATTCGGATCCGCCCAACGATCGTTCGGGACCAGCGGGGTCCAACCCGGGCGCGCAGGATCCTGATCGTACGGGTAGCCGCCCAGCCTCCTGTACAGCTCGCTATATTCGCGCAACTTTTCACGATCGAGCTTAATGCCGAGGCCCGGCCCATCGGGAACGGCGATCGAGCCATTCTCGTATCGCATCAACCCGCCTTCGATAATGTCATCCGTCAAATGATGATAATGCGCGTCCGCCGCGAAGCTCAGATTCGGAATCACCGCCCCAAGATGCAGCATCGTGGCAAGCTGAATGCCCAACTCGCCGGACGAGTGAACGGCCACTCCTAACTGGAACGTCTCGCAAACCCCTGCTGCTTTCACGCAAGCACGAATGCCGCCCCAGAAGGTCGTATCGAGAAGAATCACATCCACCGCGGTATCGAGTGCATTGGCCGCGAGCTGCTCGAAATTAACCACCACCGTGTTGGTCGCAAGTGGAATCCGCACCTTCTCTCTCGTGCGCCGCATGCCATTCAATCCATACACGGGATCTTCCAGATAATCGTTGCGCAAATCCTCGATCGCCTGTCCAAAACGAATTGCCTGCTCGGTCGACCACACCGCGTTCGGATCGAACCGCAGCGAATCTTGCGGAAACGCTGCCGCCAGCGCACGATAAATCTCGAGTTCGTGATCGGGATGGAAAACGCCCGCCTTCATCTTGTGGGTCGTGAAGCCATGACGTTGCTTAGCCGCGCGGACATACTCGATTACCTGCTCGGCCGTACGCACCTCGCCCGCGCCCGTCTTTGGATTCGGATATCGAAAAAAACAATATGTGGCGAAAGGAATTCGGTCCCGCAGTCGGCCGCCGAGAATATCGCATACCGGCACGTTCCAGGCCTGTCCCAAAATATCGAGACAAGCGAATTCCAACGCCGCTAGAACTTGTGTGCGGTTGTTGTACAGCGAAGCGGTTGGATTCGCGATGCGAAACCGCATCTCCTCGAGACGCGCCGGATCGTGACCCACCAGATAAGATCTCATGGCTCGGAAAACTGCCTCGGCGGACTCGCCTCCACCACCCATTTCACCGAGCCCGATCAGCCCGTTGTCGGTCTCCACCTCGACGATCGTCCGAACAAATCGTCCCCAATGGCAGCCGTTCGCATGGCGCAATGGAGCTTCGAGGGGAACCGTGACAGTGGTCGCCCGGATGTCCCGGATCTTCATGTTCAGTTTCATCGTACAACCGAAACAGCTACAATAACCGGTTACGAAAACAATCACCGCTCTTTTCGTCTTCCTGGCGGCTGCCGCCGCACAGCCTGCCCGCGATTATCCCGTAAAGCCCGTTCCGTTCACGGCTGTCCACGTTACCGATGTTTTTTGGGCGCCTCGAATTGAAACCAATCGGAAGGTGACAATTCCGTTCGCTTTCCATAAAGAGGAAGAGACCGGCCGCATCGACAACTTCGTGCGAGCGGCGAAATCGCTTCGTGGTGAGTCATTCGAAAATCACAAATATCCACCCTATCCGTTCGACGATAGCGACGTGTATAAAGTGATCGAAGGCGCTTCGTATACGCTCAGCGTCCAGCCCGATCCGAAACTCGACGCCTATCTTGATGACCTGATCGCCAAGATCGGCGCGGCCCAGGAAAAAGACGGTTACCTCTACACCGCTCGCACCATCGACGCTTTGCATCCCCACCCCTGGTCCGGAGACCAGCGTTGGATTCTCGAGGGAGTTAATAGCCACGAGCTATACGATCTGGGCCATCTCTACGAAGCCGCTGCCGCGCATTATCAAGCGACCGGCAAACGCACACTTCTCGACATTGCGCTTCGCACCGCCGATATGCTCGATCGGACTTTCGGACCGGGTAAACAGGCCATCTGGCCCGGACACCAGATCATCGAGATGGGCCTGGCGAAGCTCTACCGCGTGACCGGCGATCCGCGTTATTTAAATCTGGCAAAATTCATGCTCGATTCGCGTGGTCCTCAAAGCACCGAGGAAGGCGCCGGCAATGCTTACGTCGAAGCCCATCTTCGCGTTGTAGATCAGACCGAAGCGGTGTCCGGAGGCCACGCGGTCCGCGCTACTTACATGTACTCAGGCATGGCCGATGTTGCCGCGCTCACTGGCGACGCAGCGTACGTAAATGCTCTCGATCGCATCTGGGACAACGTCACCCAGAAAAAACTGCACATCACCGGCGGCATCGGAGCGCGGGCAAAAGGTGAAGCGTTCGGCGACGACTACGAACTGCCCAACCTGACCGCCTACAACGAAACATGCGCCGCTGTCGGCAACGATTTTTGGAATCATCGCCTGTTCTTGCTCCATGCCGACGCTAAGTATATCGATGTGATGGAGCGCACTCTCTACAACGGTTTGATCTCCGGAGTATCGCTCGACGGTACAACCTTTTTCTACGAAAACCCACTTGAGGCCACGGGCCACGAAACGAAAGACCAGCGGAGTCCCTGGTTCGGTGTCGCATGCTGTCCCGGAAACATCACCCGCTTCCTCGCATCCGTGCCTGGTTATGTTTATGCGCAGCGCGGCGATTCTCTTTGGGTCAATCTCTTCGTGGCGAGTCACGCCGATATCAAGATGGATAGCGGCACGAACTTAAATATCGTTCAGGAAACTCGCTATCCCTGGGAAGGCGCCGTCAAGATGACCGTGAATCCCGATACGCCATCCAAACTGACGATCAACGTTCGCATCCCCGGATGGGCGCGCAACGAGCCAATCGCAACGGATCTGTATCGCTTCGCCGATAACGTGAATTCGCCGGCCGTTCTCAAACTGAACGGGAAGCGCATTCCGATCAAGATCGAGAAAGGATACGTCGCGCTGACGCGCACCTGGAAAAAGGGCGACATCATCGAGTTGAATCTTCCGATGCCTGTGCGCCGGGTTATTGCAAATACTCGCGTGTCAGCGGATCGCGGACGCGTGGCAATCCAACGCGGCCCGCTAGTATACGCCGCGGAATGGACCGACAATCCGAACGGCAAGGTCCGGAATCTCGTGCTCCCGGACTCATCGCGCCTGGTTGCCAAATTCAATCCCGCCCTGTTGAAAGGCGTCATCGAGGTTAAGGGCAGGGCCATCGCGCTCACTTATGACGCCAATGGCAAGCTCGTTCAAACCGCTCAGCCCTTCACCGCCATACCGTATTATGCGTGGGCCAATCGCGGCCGAGGCGAGATGATCGTGTGGCTTCCCAATTCCATCGCAAGCGCCACCTCTGCGCACTAACAAAAGTGTAACTAAATCTAACGCGTAACTACCTGTGCGGCGCAGGGGTCTAAGAACTTGCCGCCCAACCCGCGTCGGCGGATCAGCGACCGGGTCTCACTCGATACCCGTCGCATGTGGAGGATTAGTGAAAACAATTCGCAGCATTTCTACGTGTGCGCTATTGCTCTGTTCGAGCGCTTTATTTGCCCAGAATGGCCCAATTACGGTCAGTCCCTCTCAACTGACTTTCAACACCACGACCAACGGTACTACAGGATCCCAAAACCTGGTCGTCGTTTCTAACACCGGGTCGTCTGTTGGCTTTACAGCCACGACCTTTCCGAGCGGCACCTGGCTCTCTGTCACTCCGACAAGCTCTACAACGCCGCAAGTGCTTTCTGTTTCCGTCAATGCCGGCTCCATGGCGGCTGGTGCCTACGCCGGATTCATCACCATCACATCGGGCAGCAATTCCTCGACCGTGCCTGTAATTCTGAACGTGAATTCATCCGGATCCTCGCCCATCGTGGCCACCCCCGCCAGCGTGTCGCTGAATTTCGAGATGGGTTCCACGGTTCCCCAAAGCCAGCAGGTGTCCATCTCGAGTTCGGGCACCTCCAGTCTCACGTTCACTGCAACTACTTCGACGAACAACAACGGGAATTGGCTTTCCGTTAATCCGTCGTCCGGTACCACGCCGACCTCGGTCACCATCAGCGTGAATCCGTCGAACCTCACCGCCGGCTCTTATTCCGGCGCGGTCGCCATCAATTCGCCCGGAGCAACCGGAATCCTGATACCGGTGCAAGTGAATGTCGCGTCGCCATCCACCATCGATGTCACTCCGGCACAGGTAAACTTCGCGTATCAATTGAACACCACTGCGCCTGCCGCCCAAACGCTGAACGTCACCGCGGCTGGCGGTGGAACCATAAGCTTCACGGCAACGCCGACGTATCCGAGTTCGTCATCTTGTGGAACCAACTGGCTGGTCGTGTCGCCGCAGAGCAGCGCAACTCCGAGCGCGGTGAGCGTCCAAATCAACACCGCCGCGTTACCGGCGGGCGAATGTACCGCGAGCATCGACATCTCGGCTCCCGGCGCTTCAAATCCAACTCAATCGATCCCAGTCAATCTGCTGGTGAGCACGAATCCGCTGCTGCAGGTGCCTTCAGTCGGACCCACATTTAACTATCAATTAGGAACCGGAACCCCGGCGTCCCAAACCGTGCAAATCACGAGTTCCAGCACGGCGCTGCCATTTACCGTTACCGCGACCCCAGTTGGCAACGGTCCCGCGTTCCTGAATGTGACGCCAACGTCGGGCACTACGCCCCAGGCGCTCACCCTTTCCATCAATCCAACGGTTCTTGACGGGCTCGCGCCTAACACCTACGCCGAGAACATTACGGTAAGCTCGACCGGATCCGGCAATCCCGCTCAGACGTTCACAGTAACTCTGATCGTGAGTAATAATCCGGCGCTCCAGCCGAGCCAGTCCTCCGTGACTTTCAATTATCAAATTGGAAAGACTAGCCCCTCGAGTCAGACGCTCACACTGACTAGCACCGGCGCTCCGTTGTCCTATAACGTAACCACCAGCACCAACAGTTGCAGCGGCTTCCTGACGGCGACTCCGGCGTCTGGCATCTCGCCGGTGCAGCCCGGTCAAACATCCCAGGTTGTTATCGGTGTCGACACCACCGGCCTGACAACTCCTCAGACCTGTAAAGGCACGGTGACAATAGCAGTGCCAGGTTCCACCGGTTCGCCGCTGACCATCCCCGTGACTCTCAATGTGAGCAGCACGCCGCTTTTGAACGCCAGTCCCGCGGTTGTCAGTGTTGTTGCCGTCACTGGTTCCACAACAACAACTACCCAATCGATTTCGCTGGTGAGCACGGATGGCACCACGCCGCTCCAGTTCACTGCAACGGCAGTGACGAATCCGGCCGGTCTTACTTGGCTCTCAGTAACGCCCAACACGGGATCTACGCCTGCCACTCTGAATGTCGGAGTGAATGCCACGGGACTTCCGGCCGGCATTTACACCGGCAACATCAACATCACCAGCACGTCGCCTAATGTTCCAGCGCAGAGCATCCCTGTGACATTGACAGTCGCATCCGGGACTGTGACCGTTACTCCGACGAGTCTCGCGTTCAGCCAGCCGCTCGGTGGAACGGTTCCCTCGAGCCAGACCATCACGGTTACGGGCATCCCGACCGGCGCTACGGTCGGCGCTGTCGCCACTATGCTGAACGGAACTGGCTGGCTGACAGTCAGTACGTCGAGCAGTACCGTCACTGTTAACTCCAACGGAAATTCGTTGGCGCAGGGGACTTACTCGGGCGTGGTCACTATCTTCGTGCCCGGTGCCGCGAACAGTCCTATCTATGTTCCCGTTACGTTTACTGTTGGCGGTGCGCCGATATTTACTCTGACTCCCGCCACCGTGAACTTCACTTATCAGCACAACTCAGTTCTGCCGCCGGCTCAAACCATTCAAGTCGCAAGCACCAACGGCAGCGTTCCATTTAGCGCTGTGGCAGTTGCGGCTCCTGGAACTGCGAGCAACGGGATCGTGTTCGTTACGGTAACTCCCACCAGCGGGAACACGCCGAGCAACATCTCCATCTCGTTGATACAGTCCGTTGTGCAGACGCTCGCGGCCGGCACATACACCAACACCATCAGTCTTTCATCGGGTTCCACCGGAGCCATTCAGCCTCTGACCGTAACGCTCACAGTGACCTCCTCCGGTCCTCCGACCATCACGGCCATCACCAGCGCGGCCGACTTCCTCGCCACCAGCGTTGCACCGGGCGAGTTAGTCACTATCTTCGGCTCCAACATAGGACCCGCAACTCCCGCCAGTCTTCAACTGACATCATCGGGTACCGTTGCGACCACTTTGAGCAACACCAGCGTCACCTTCAACGGTGTTGCGGCGCCTCTCGTCTATGTCTCGGCGAACCAGATCAACGCGGTTGTTCCTTATGAAGTGGCCACGCTTTCCACCGCTTCGGTGGTCGTCATGAACAACAGCACCAATTCGGCGACGTTCCAGGTCAACATTACCCCAACCGCTCCGGCGATCTTCTCGGAGGGTTCCAACGGCAGCGGCCAGGGGGCGATCCTGAACCAGAACCTTTCCGTAAATAACGCAAGCAACCAGGCAGCTCCAGGCTCGGTGATTGCGATTTATGCCACTGGTGAGGGTCAAACCACGCCGGCGGGAGTCACGGGCTCCGTTACGCCATCAACCGGGTCGTCTTTCCCGAAACCGGTGCTTCCTGTCACCGTAACCATCGGCGGCCAACCGGCCACTGTTCTGTACGCGGGTGAGGCACCCGGCTTCGTTTCCGGTGTCCTCCAGGTGAACGCGATGATTCCGTCCGGTATCGGAGGGGGTAATCAACCCGTTGTGTTGACGATCGGCGGCGTTGCCAGTCCGAACGTCATCACTGTCGCAGTCGAGTAGCTTGATTCGTTGGATAGGGGCGCTCCGGGTTATATCCGAAGCGCCCCTGTTTTGCGTAGAGTGCTGTCAGACGGCGCACGGTGATCTCGCCTTCTAGCCGATCGCTCCACCGCCTCGCCGCACCTCACGTGCTCTGCAGACTCTCGGTTGACGGGACGAAGTAATACGCTCCTGTGATTGGCCGTGTGTAGCGCGTCAGCGCATCCCGTACTCCCGTAGTCAGGCCCGCCATGCTTTCCAACATCGTGGACAGCCGCCTCTGTTCGGCGCTAAATCCGACAAACATCGTGCCGTGGCTAGTGACGCTTCCGAATGGCATGTTGCGGCGGAAGATCTTGCCGAACCGATCCTGGTCGGTGCTTGCCACATGCGAGTCCGATGGCTTGTCCTCCAGTTCTACGCTGTCGACCTTCATCCTTCCCATAACGCGTTCTTGATGATCCACCGCAAGCGATTCCCACGCAGCCGTGTCGTGCAGCCACTTTTGAATCAACATGATCGTTCCGGACGCCCCGGGGTTTCCGTCCGGTATAAGGACCACTTCCGGGGCATCGACGAGACTGGGATTTTCCGTGCCATCGACGAATCCTGTCAGGTCGCGATCGTGCCTGTAAGGCCAGCTCGTGGTCTCATCGGCAACCGTGGCCAAGCCCTTGAGATCGGCTATGGCCCGATGAGCAACGTCGAAGATTACGTCGTATGCGCTTCCTGAGAGCCACAAGACAGCGTCATGCTGAGTGGCGGGCATGAGAAACCCATCCTTACCTAACAGATCGGTGTTGAATCCTTGTACGCCCGCGGGCGCCTGCTCGGGAACAACTTCGCTCCAGAGCTCTGGCCTGAAACCCACAACCAGGTTCACTCCGCCAATAGTAGTCCTTGGCTCACGGACTGCCGAAATCGCCGCAATGAGGTCGCCTCCTTTCTTCGAGTCCACCCGATCGAATTCCAGGTAGGCATGGGACGCTGTTCCGAGAGCGAATATTCCCGCCTGAGGAGTTTTCATATACGGCCATGATATCGATGACCATGATGACTTCGTCCGGCATCATGATCGGGCGGAGATCCAACTGCCGTGTTTCCTATGAGGTTCGCTCCGCCTAGCGTGCAAGCGTATCCGATCCCCTCGATCCTTGATAGGTTCATGTCGTGCCATGGAAGGATTACCTTGAAACCCGATTGTCATGTCGAACAAGTAAGCTGTACGCAGTAGTCGAAGGAGTAACAAGCATGAATCCCGTCAAAGCACCCGCAACACCCGCCGGCCTGAGTGCATATGGCCCGGCCCGATCCACGGTACCCGGAGCGCCGCTCTCCGCCGAGGAATTGCGCAAAATCCACGCCTGGTGGTCCGCCTGCAATTACCTCAGCCTTGGAATGATCTACCTTCTGGACAACGCTCTGCTCAAAGAGCCGCTCAAGCCGGAGCAGATCAAAAATCGTCTGCTCGGGCACTGGGGGTCGAGCCCCGGCCTGTCGTTCGTGTATGCGCACATGAACCGGTTAATCCGGAAGTTCGACTTAGATATGATCTTCCTGGCCGGTCCGGGACACGGGGCTCCCGGCGTGCTCGGTCCGGTCTATCTCGAGGGCACTTATTCGGAAATCTATCCCGAGAAGAGCGAAGACGAAGAGGGCTTGCGCGAGTTCTTCAAGCAGTTCTCGTTCCCCGGCGGAATCGGCAGCCACTGCACTCCGGAAACCCCAGGCTCCATCCACGAGGGCGGCGAGTTGGGTTATGTACTGTCGCACGCTTGCGGCGCTGCTTTCGACAACCCGGAGTTTATTGTCGCGGCAGTGGTCGGCGACGGCGAATCGGAAACCGCGGCTCTGGCGACATCCTGGCATATCAACAAATTCCTCAATCCGCAGCGCGATGGCGCGGTGCTTCCAATCCTTCACCTGAACGGCTACAAGATCAACAACCCCACACTGCTCGCGCGGGTCAGCCATGAGGAACTCGAAAACCTGTTCCGTGGTTATGGATGGACGCCACACTTTGTAGAGGGATCGGACCCGGATAGCATGCACCAAGCCATGGCCGCGACCACCGAACACTGCGTTTCAGAGATTCTTCAATTGCGGAAAGAAGCCCGGGCGGCCGGCGTGGCTGTTCGGCCGCGCTGGCCGATGATCGTTCTACGGACTCCTAAAGGATGGAGCGCGCCGGAGGAAGTTGGCGGCCATCGCCTGGAGGGTTCCTGGCGAGCGCATCAGGTTCCTTTGCCGGACGTGAAGAAGAACCCCGAGCACCTTCGCCTTCTTGAGAAATGGATGCACGCTCAGAACCCGGAGAAGCTATTCGATGCGAGCGGGAAGCTCATTCCGGAGCTGAAGGAACTGGCGCCGACCGGGGCGCGCCGCATGGGCTCAAATCCTCACGCCAACGGCGGACTCCTGAAGCGCGCGCTGCGTCTTCCCGACTTCCGCGAGTACGCTCTGGAAGTCAGTCAACCCGGAAAAATATCCGCCGAGAACACGCGCCCGCTGGGAAACTACCTGCGAGACGTGATGAAGCGGAACATGGATAATTTCCGAGTCTTTGGACCCGACGAAAATACCTCCAACAAGCTGGATGCCATCTACGAAGTCAGCAAGAAGTTCTGGATCGAAGAGTACTTTCCGGAAGATGCTGACGGCACCGAACTGGCGCGCGACGGGCGCGTAATGGAGATGCTGAGCGAACACACTCTGGAAGGGATGCTGGAAGGCTATCTACTAACCGGCCGGCACGGCTTCTTCTCCACGTATGAAGCGTTCGTCCACGTTATCGACTCGATGTTTAACCAGCACGCCAAGTGGCTCTCCATCTGCAACCACTTGTCATGGCGTCAGGACATCGCATCGCTGAACCTGCTGATCACATCCACGGTGTGGCGTCAGGATCACAACGGTTTCACTCACCAGGACCCCGGTTTTCTGGACGTCGTCGTAAACAAGAGCGCCGCGGTGACCCGCATTTATCTGCCGCCCGACGCGAATTGCCTGCTCTCCGTGGCAAATCACTGCCTGCGAAGCGAGAACTACGTGAACGTCATCGTCTCGGACAAGCAGATGCATCTCCAATTCATGGACATGGATGCCGCCATCAAACACTGCACCAAGGGCATCGGCATCTGGGAGTGGGCCAGCAACGATGAAGGCGGCGAACCCGACTTCGTGATGGCTTCGGCCGGCGACATTCCCACGCAGGAGGCGCTGGCTGCGATCGTACTGCTGCGCGAGGCGTTCCCGGATGTCAAGATTCGCTTTATAAACGTCGTGGATCTCTTCCGGCTGCAGCCCTCTTCGGAACATCCGCACGGCTTGAGCGACCGCGATTTCGATTCGCTCTTTACGGTGGACAAGCCCGTGATCTTCAATTTCCATGGCTACCCATGGTTGATTCACCGCCTCGCTTATCGCCGGACCAACCATCACAACATGCACGTCCGCGGCTATAAAGAGAAGGGCAACATCAATACGCCCATGGAACTGGCCATCAACAACGAGATCGACCGCTTCAGCCTGGCCATCGACGCCATCGACAGGACGCCGAGGCTCCAGAGGATCGGCGCTCACGCCAAAGAACGATTCCGCAATCTCCAGATCGAATGCCGCGGCTACGCGTACGAACACGGCATCGACAGCCCCGAGACCACCGGCTGGGTGTGGCCGTATTAGGCGCTGTTCGCGCCCATTCTGAAAATCACGACGGATGCGGCTCACCCAGGATGCAGCGTACAGTGTCGCGGGCGATCAGCAGCTCTTCATCCGTAGGAATCACCCAGGCGTGAAGCGTGGAATCGGCCGTGCTGATCCGCCCTTCACGCCCCACGGTCTGGGAGTTCAATTCCTCGTCCAGGGTCAAACCGGCCCACTGCATGTCCTCGCAGATTCGTGCCCTCACCGCGGGTGCGTTCTCGCCAATCCCGCCGGTGAAGACCACAGCGTCGGCGCCTCCGGCACACGCTAACAAGGCGCCGATGTACTTCCGCGCGCGATAACAGAACACCTCAATGGCGAGGCGGACACGCCGGTCGTCGTGCTCTTGCATCTCTTCTTCGAGCACCTTCATGTCGTTCGTTAATCCGGAGATGCCGAGCAGTCCGGACTGCGTATTGAGCAGCGTCTCCACTTCCTGCGGCGAGAGCCCTTCCTTGCTGGCGATCAGATTGACGATGGAAGGATCCAGGTCGCCCGAGCGCGTCCCCATGACCAAACCTTCGAGCGGTGTCATGCCCATTGAGGTGTCCACCGACGCTCCGCCGCGAATTCCGGTGGCGGAACAACCGTTGCCGAGGTGCAGCGTAATCACATGAGTTTGCTCGCGGGTGAGTTGATGGAGCGCCCGATAGCGATAGGCCACGTAGCGATGGGACGTTCCGTGAAAGCCGTAGCGGCGGATGCGGTGTCGGCGATAAAGGTGATAGGGCACCGCGTACAAGTAAGCTTGTTCGGCGATGGAAGTATGAAACGCTGTGTCGAACACCGCAACCTGAGGCGTTGTCCGGCCCATTATTTCCCATATCGCGCGGATGCCCTTGAGGTTGTTCGGATTGTGCAGGGGGGCCAAATCGATGCAGTCTTCAATACCTTTCACAACCTGATCGTCGACAATGGCTGATTCGTGGAACAGTTCGCCGCCGTGAACGACGCGATGTCCAACAGCGTGAATATCGCCGAGATTGCGGATCTCGGCAAGGCCGGACTGGTCCGAAGCGAGCCAGCGCAGCACGTAATCGATGGCAGCGGAAATATCACGAATAGGCGCGGTCAATTTACGCCGCGGGCCATCGTGACTCTGTACGGTAATGATTGCTTCTCCGCCGATGCGCTCCACCTGTCCGCGGCACAGCCGCTGGTCACTCCCTTGCTTGATCCGGTCCAGGTCAGTGGCAATGACCTGGAATTTCAGGCTGGAACTGCCGGCGTTCAGAATGAGAACGTTCATACGTTCTTCTATTGTCCCCGTTAGAGGGCGTGCCGCGGATCGCAAGAGGTAACATTATCGTGAACGAAACGTCCGGAAAATTGAGCGGTTTACCCATGCATCCCCTGAAAACGATCTCCGCCATCTCCCTGACCGCTCTCTTGCTCCTGGCGGCCGGCTCGGCTGCCGCACGCGCCGCCGATATCGATCAGCTCAAGAACTTCGGCACCATGGGCAAGGAGGGCCGGCTGCTCCCGGCCGGCACTGAGACGGAGCTCTTTCGCTACTCCGGCCGCGGCGCGCTCACCCACATGTGGTTCGGCGGAGACTTCAAGAATTACGGTCTGACGCGCATCCGTGTCTACGTCGACGACGAGCCGCGCGCCTCCATCGATATGGAGCTGATGATGGGCCACGGCATCGGTTTCCAGGACGACTCCGCGCCGTGGGGCATCGAACGCATCGGCAAGACTGGTCAGCCGAGCGGCATCTACAACACCTACCGCATTCCCTTCGGCCGCAACGTCCGTGTGACGGCCGAGCGCCACAATGACGACAAAGAGAATCCCAATTTCTGGTGGATCATCCGGGGTGTCGAGAATTTGCCGGTGACGCTCGGCGGCGTCCGCCTGCCGGACAACGCACGCCTGCGCTTGTTCAAGACCGAGGCCCGCACCGCTCATCCGCTGGAGGAGTTCGACATCTACAACGGCACTCGGCCGGGCGCGCTCTATCAGGTCACGATTGCCGCGAAAAGCACCAACTTCGTATTCCTCGAAAGCTGCGTGCGCGCCTACATGGGCAGCGCCAAAACGCCGCTGATGCTTTCTTCCGGCATGGAAGATTACTTCCTCGGAACTTACTATTTCAATCGCGGAAAATACTACACCCCGGTCGCGGGGCTGACGCATGTCGTGCCCGGCAAGGAGTTCTCCGCTTATCGCTTCCACGAGGCCGATCCGATTTTTTTCCCTTCGGGCCTGCGACTCACCATCCGGGACGGCGAGATGGCCGATGGCAAGGTATACGGTCCGAAGCCCGGCCCTGCTGATACCACCTACACCACCTACGTTTGGGTTTACGAATGGTAAATCCGCCCTCCGAGATGGCGAAGGGTGCGCCGATCGGATATCGTGATTAGGATGTCATCCAATCGCCGTGCGTTCCTGAAGGCCGTCGGTGCGACGCCCGTCGTGGCCACCGCGTCTGCGCAGCTCGCACCTGGTACCACGCCCGCAACCAAGCCGGCCGCGAGTTCGGCCACAACTCCGGTTCCCGTGAGCTGGCCGCGAAAATTTACCGGCGACCAGCTCTCGATGATCGCGTTCCCACTCGGCGGCATCGGCGCCGGCTCCATCGCACTCGGTGGCCGGGGCCAGTTACGCGACTGGGAGATCTTTAACCGGCCGGAGAAAGGCAACGCGCCGCCTTACGCCTACGCTTCGATCTGGGCCCAACTGGAGGGCAAGAAGCCGGTCGCGAAGGTGGCCGAGTCGCGCATTGGCGCACCCTACGAAGGCTCGTCCGGTCTCGGTTCGAACAATTCGCCGGGCCTCCAACGGCTCGACTCCGCGGTATTCACCGGCGCGTACCCAATGGCGCATATCGACTTCACGGACCGCCGCCTGCCGGTGAAGCTCTCGCTCGAAGCCTTTACGCCCTTCTTCCCCCTCGATGCCGACGCTTCTGGTTTGCCCGCCGCCGTTTTGCGTTATAAGATCGTCAACCACAATCCAGTAGCCGCGCAGGTGGGCCTCTGCTTCTCCATCGACAATCCCCTGCGCGAGTATGTCGATCCAGACGTGGCGCGTCCGCCCGTCGACATTCGCACGAATGAGCGGCGCGACTCCGCTGGATTGCGTGGCCTCGTGATGACCAATCCCGCGCTCTCCTCCGACAATCCCATCTATGGCGATTTCACGTTGGCGGCTCTCGGCGATGGTGACGTGAGCATCTGGCGCGGCTGGCCGCAGGGCCGGTGGTGGAATTCGCCGATGAAATTCTGGGATGAGTTCTCCGTCAAGGGCCGGCTCGAGGGCGAGCCCGATCCGCGGAGCGCGGTCGGCGCGGTGTGTGTTCACAAAGAGATTGCACCGCGCGCGGAAACCGAGATTGTCTTCGTGCTCGCCTGGCATTTCCCCAATCGCACGCCGAAGCGCTGCGGCTGGCACGCGGAGAAGGACTACGAGAATACGGTCGTCGGCAACTACTACTGCACCCAATTCAAGGACTCCTGGGCCGCGGCCGAGCATCTCGCCAAAAATCTCGCGCCGCTCGAAGCCTCGACGCGCCGGTTCGTTCAGGCGATGCGCGATTCGACATTGCCAGGCGCAGTAAAGGATGCCGCGATGAGCAATCTCTCGACGCTCGTTTCGCAGGTCTGCTTCCGCACTGCCGACGGCGAGTTCCACGGCTTCGAAGGCGCGAACGACAAGGGCGGGTGCTGCCATGGCTCCTGCACGCATGTGTGGAACTATGAGACGTCGACCGCGCATCTGTTTCCGACGCTCGCCCACAGCCTGCGCAAGGCAGCCTTCGGTCCGATGATGGACGACGACGGTGCGATCCGTTTCCGCGAGACGCTGCCCACTGGCACGGGTCGTTTTGGCTTCGCCGCGGCCGACGGGCAGATGGGCCAGATCATGAAGGTCTACCTCGACTGGCGCCTGTCGGGCGACTCCGCCTGGCTCGATCAGATGTGGCCTCGGACGCGTAAAGCCATGGAGTTCGCCTGGATGGCTACGGGCTGGGACCCGGAGCGGACCGGCGTGCTGCAAGGGCCGCAGCACAACACCTACGACGTCGAGTTCTACGGACCGAACCCGATGTGCGGCATCTACTATCTCGGTGCGCTCCGCGCCTGCGAGGCGATGGCCCACGCGGTAAACGATGCGCCGTTCGCAGATGAGTGCCGCGCGTTGTTCGAGAAGGGCTCGCAGTGGATCGACGCGAATCTCTTCAACGGCGAGTTCTACGTCCAGCATGTTCGTGGTTTCAAGAAAGACCAGATCGCCCCGTCCATCGTCGGCGACATGGGCTCGGACAACAGCGAGCATCCCGAGTATCAGGTCGGCGCGGGTTGCCTGGTGGATCAATTGGTCGGGCAATATCAATCGGAAATCTGCGGCCTCGGAACGCTAGTCAACGAAGCGCACGTGCGCAAGACGCTCGAATCGATCTACCGCTACAACTTCAAGCGCAACCTGTCCCAGCACGACTGCGTCCAGCGCACCTTTGCGCTGAACGATGAAGCGGCTCTCGTCATCTGCGACTATGGCAAGGCCGAGCGGCCGGAAATTCCTTTCCCGTATTACGCCGAAGTGATGACCGGCTTCGAGTACCAGGCCGCGACTCTGATGATCTACCGCGGCATGGTCGCCGAAGGTCTCGAGTGCATCGAGAACATCCGCCGCCGCTATGACGGCAAGTTCCGCAATCCCTGGGACGAGGCCGAGTGCGGCCATCATTATGCGCGGGCGATGGCCGCCTGGACTGGCGTGCTCGCGTTAAGCGGCTTCCACTACGACGCGCCGCGCCTCATGTTGCGTGTGACCCCGCGCGCGCACTCCCCGTTTCAGTGCATCTGGTCGACGGCGTCGGCATGGGGCAACTTCCATCAGGGCGCGTCGTTTGCGCTGAAAGTGGAAGACGGTTCGCTTCGTCTCCGTGATGTTTTGCTGCCCGCGCGGGAAGGCTCCCCTCAGCCTCGAAAGATCACGCTCGCCGGCCGCGATCTGGCGTTCGAAGCCCGTCGGAACGATGCGGCGCTGTGGCAGGTCCATCTTAAGGAAGATATCCAGGCTAGCGCTGGGGAGACGCTGACGATCGCTTAACCGTAATTACCATCATTCGACTACGTAGCCCACACGTTTTTCCGGCTTCGGTGGCGACGGGCTGAAGCACTGCAGCGACCGAATTCTAACGGTTCCGGGGATCGCCGCCAGTTGGGTCTCCACCACCATTCGGAGATCGTCGGGTGATCCGGCCGCTCGGGCGTTCAGAAGGATTTCATGAACCGCGGCTGGACCAGCATCCAGGCGGCCCTGCACGGAAGGCTCACCGCCGTTGCGCACAATGGAAGCCTTCACCCAGCCCTCTGATGACTCGTCCATCACCTTCAGATGCGCGATCGTGAAGCCCTTTGCCGTCAGTTCGGCGTCGAGCCCGTCCAGCAGCGGACCGACCACCGACGCGGGCGTCGCGGGAGGAGCCGGTTTCACGGTTGCGCTGCAATTCAGCCAGGCCAGCGCCGCCTCTGCCCGCGCATAACGCCCATAGTCGATTTCAAGGATCTTCCCACCTGGAGGGAACCGGCCGCCGAGGACATCGTCCAGCCACGCCGCTACGCCATCCCCAGTTTGCGAACTAAGAAAACGGGCATCGCAGCCGCGTAGCGATGGGAACTCCGTGAAGCGGTCGGTCTTAGTGAAGCACACGAGGTCCGCCTCCTCGATCTGTTTATGAAACAAGAAAGCGAGGTCGGGATCCAGGCTAGGGTCCATCCAACGCGTGGCGCGCTCGGGATCGACGAGAACCGTATAAGGCGCTACGCGGAAATGCGCGGCATGATCCAGCTTCAACGGTTGCAGAACGGTCGCGGAGATGTCCGTGCAACTTCCGACCGCTTCCGCGAAGATCACCTCCGGCCTGTGGTCGCGAAGCGCTTCGGCCGCCTGGACGAGATCGGAGAGGCGGCAGCAGAAGCAACCCCCGGCCACCTGCCCCGCTTCGATCTCATTCGCCTCGACGAAGCTCGTATCCACGAGTTCGGCGCCCTGATCGTTGAGAATCGCCGCCGCTTTGACACCGCGCCCGTGCAGCAGCCGCGCAGCCGCGACGATCAATGAAGTCTTCCCGGCGCCGAGAAAGCCCCCGATAGGAACGATGGTTGGACGGTTCATTTGCCCTACCGGAAGAATATACTATCGGACCGATTCGAATGGAGCTCTAGGGCCTTGGTCGCTTTAATGTTGCGCCGCGCCCAAACCGCCCACTTGGCATGACGCACAGATACCGTACCCGCTGCCTGTCGATTTAATAAACCGGCAGTACGAGGTCAGCTTCATCAGTTCGCTGGCACTCAGCGTCGACTGCTGGAAGGGATTCTCAGTAATGGCATAAATCGCAGGATTGGTCGGTGAAGCATGCAGCGTTGTTCCCCACGCATAAAGCCCGGATGCTAAATTCAACGCCGATGGTGCACTTGCATCGCAGGCGCTCGCTGACACCGGCACCGTCCCCAGCAGTTTGATCACAATGGACGACGGCACGCCCGGCGTGAGCGTGTTGCTGATCAGATCGGTTTGCGCCGACAGCGAATCGAGACCGTTCGGCGTCACGAGGCAGGTGCAGCAGGCGATCATTTCCTCGGCAGGATCGAACGCGTAAAAGTTCGCGCAAATTCTGCCAACCGGATCGAGTCCGCTCAGGGTGCCCGCATTCGTGATGTTCACAACCGAATCGCCGGCCTGTAGGTTCGACGCATAGCTGATCTGGAAAACATTTCCCACCGTGATCGCGGCAATTGCCGGGTTGCTGGTGAGGGTGTCGGCAGTGACTGTAACGCTATTTGTGAGAGTGCCGGAGGCGACTCCCACCACGTTCACCGTGATGGTGCAAGAGGAATTGGCTGCGAGCGTGGCGCCGGAGAGTGAGACCGCGGCAGATCCAGCAATTGCAGCCGCAGTTCCGGTGCAGGTAGTCGACAGGCCGTTAGGCGTCGCGACGATCAGGCCGGCGGGCAGATTATCGGTCAGAGCGACGGAAGTGTAGGAGACGTTGGCGTTCGGATTCGTGACGGTGAGTGTAAGCGTAGTCGTCGATCCGAGCGGCATGGCCACGACGCCGAAAGCCTTACTGAAGATTGGCGGCAATGCGACCTCGATTATGGCCTGCCCGTAGCTGTTTGTGCCGGTCTCAGTCGACGAAACGTTGCCGGTAATGTTTGTGATGATACCGGTGCCGACACCCGTGACATTGACTGTAATCGTGCAGTTCGAGTTCGCGGCGATGGATCCACCGGTTAGAGCGACGGATGTGCTGCCGGCGGTCGCCGTGACCGTTCCGCCGCAGGTCGAACTCAAACCGTTCACAGTCGCGACCACCAGTCCCCCCGGCAACGGGTCTGTGATTGCGACGTTGGTCACGCCGATAGCGTTGGGGTTCGACAACGTAATCGTCATCTGCGTCGACGCATTCAACGGAATTGCGCCCGCGCTGAAAACCTTGCCGACCGTGATGGGGTCGGTGATGACGAGATTCGCCGAGGCCGGGGGAAGCGGTATCGACCCATTGTTGATATTAGTTCCGGGTATATTGTTACCGGGGTATGAGGTACTTAAATACGGATCGCTGCTCTCCGAGACGGTATTGGTGACGAGGCCCGGCGTCGTTCCCGCGGTAACATCGACGGTAAGCTGGCACGTTCCGGGGATGTAAGAGCCGGGATTGTTTGGGTCCGGTGTCGGCGATGGAGCATATCCACCGACGAGAGATACAACATTAGAACCAGGCGGGGCGTAAGCGATTCCAATGCCGCCACAGTTCAGCGTAAGATTGCTAGGATTGGCGACGGTGAGCCCAGCGGGTAACGTATCGGCGAACTGAAATTCGGCTGCCCAGGTCGGCGTACCCTCCGACATTTGAATCGTTATGCTGGTGGTGCCGCCGGGGGGCACGCCAGCGCTCCCAAACGTCTTCGTGAATGTGCGCCGGATGTCACAGCTCGTATACGGAGGAACGGGCTGGCCGTTATTGAGACCACTGCATAACGTGTAAACGCCATTGATGAAGCAGCCGCCGGTGGATATTACGCATCTGGCATTACCTTGCTGTGACACGCATTGATTGATCTGGCAGGGGTTTGTCGGAGGCGGGCAAAGGAATGAATCGTACTCGCAACGTTTGCCATTGGGCCCGGGGTTGCACCGGTCATTGACAGTGCAGGGATTGTGATCGTTGCAATCGGCGTCCGTTTGGCACAAATCCTGGGCAGAACCGGCGACTGCCAGCGCGATGGAGACAAGCGCGAATAGACAGGTCGAGTTGGCGTGTTTCCGTGCGTGTCCCATTTGGCGTCCCGCTCTCAAGTGTGCAGCAGCCCTTTGATGTCCGACAATCGTTCTTTTGGGCTAGTCCGACCGGTGCAGCGATAGCCGGCATGGCTTTTTCCTAGTACCGGTGGATGACTTGCGCGGTTACCCCACGATTCCCGGATCGTGCAGATCGGCTACGAGCCGCCGGCCTGTCGATGCCCCAAAGTCGCCGCGGCGAGTATTGAGACCGTGGCCCAATTGACCGGTCGAGCCGGGTACACCATTCCACTGACTCTGGCCCTGGTCCCTGCCGATTCGTATCGCCAAGAGCTCGTACAGACTTATCCGAGGGCTGACGTTTTGTCACGAACCATTAGAGGAGTTCATTCGTTTCGGCCGATCATCGCTGCGGACGATTGACGCCCACCTATAATATCGAAAGTGGTAAGAATCTTCGTCTGGTTCTGCTTTTTCAGCGCTGTCGCCGGTCCTGTTGTTACGAAAGTTGAGCCTCCGAACTGGTGGGCGGGGTCTTCTTACAGCACAGTGCACATTCTGCTGCGGGGTTCGGGCCTGCATGACGTCGACGTACGCGGCGAGCGCGGAATCGAGATTCTGAATTCCCACGCGAACGAAGCCGGATCGTACCTGTTCGTCGACGTGAAGGTCCACCGTCCCGGTTCCTTCGACATCAAAATCTCGAATCCCGAAGGCTCCGCGAAGGTGCCTTTCGAAGTGCTCAATCCGCTTGCGCCGAAGGGACGCTTTCAGGGCTTTTCGAACGACGATTTGATTTATATGCTGATGCCCGATCGTTTTGCCGATGGCGATCAATCGAACGACGAAGGCGGCGACCGCAAAGCTCCGCGTGGGTATCATGGCGGGGATTTTCAGGGCATCGTCGATCATCTCGGTTACCTAAAGGACCTCGGAGTGACGGCTCTTTGGATCACCCCGGTTTATAGCAATGAGACTGAGTATCACGGATACCACGCCGTCGATTTTTACGGTGTCGAAAAACATTTCGGCACCATGGATAAACTGCGGGAGCTCGTCGATAAGGCGCATCAGAGCGGGATCAAGGTGATTCTCGACATGGTGATGAACCACACCGGGCCCAAGCATCCCTGGGTGAACGATCCGCCGCTGGACGACTGGTTTCACGGGACGCCGGAACACCATTTGAACGAGACGTTTCAGATCTGGACGCTGCTCGATCCGCACTCCGGGCCGACCTTGCGCAATCCCGTTCTGGATGGCTGGTTCGGAAACAATCTGCCCGATCTGAACCAGAACGAGCCGAGAGTTGCCGATTACCTCATCCAGAACACCCTCTGGTGGATTGCTTCCACCGGCATCGACGGCGTGCGCGCGGACACGATGCCGTATGTTCCGCGGAAATTCTGGCACGATTGGAACGCGGCAATCCATAAAGAGTATCCGGATTTTATAACCGTGGGAGAGGTTTTCGACACCGATCCCAGCGTTGTCGCCTTGTTTCAGGGCGGGGCGCGGAAGTACGACGGGATCGATTCAGGAATGGATACGGTGTTTGATTTCCCGACCTACGGCGCTATTCGTCGTGTGTTCGGAGGGACGAAGGCTGTTCCCGATTTGCCCTACATCATTGCTCACGACTCGTTGTATACGAGTCCGGATGAACTGGTGACATTCCTCGGGAATCACGATGTGGCGCGGTTTATGAGTGAGCCGGGAGCGAGCCCGGCGGGCCTCGAGCTTGCGTTCGCTTATCTTTTCACCATGCGCGGCATCCCCATGATTTATTACGGAGACGAGATCGGGATGCACGGCGGGAACGATCCCGAGAATCGGGCGGACTTTCCGGGCGGTTGGAAGGGCGATGCGCACAGCGCATTCATCGCCGAATCGCGAACGCCGGACGAGCGCGAGATCTTCGACTACGTACACAAGCTTTCCGAAATTCGTCATCAAAATCCTGACTTGCGGACAGCCAAGTTCACGCAGATCGGCATCGGCCACGATGTGCTCATTTATACACGCGGAGCCCTGATCGTGCTCCTAAATAATGGAGCCAATCCGGTGAAAGCGGACGTTCCAGCGACCCCCGGCACGTGGAAGGACCTGCTGAATGTGTCGACGAATGTGGCCGTTCACGACCGCGTGATGACAGTTACGGTGCCGCCGCGAACTGCGATGATTATGTCGAAGCGCTAACGCTGGCGTAGCGCATGCTTTCGAGTTTCTCCTGCGCGAGTTGGCGGATTTTCTCGATGCTCTCTTCTTTGATGTGTTCGTAGCCGCGGATCTGATCCGGCAGCGCCGCGATCTCCAGAGCGAGTTCGAGATTGTCGGACGTAAGCCTTTCGAGCACCTTTTCAATCAAAGACCGATACCAGGAAATCAACTCGCGTTCTTTGCGGCGATGCGCGGCATAGCCGAAAAGATCGAACGGGGTTCCGCGCAGAAATTTGAATCGCGCAAGGACCAGCAGCGGATAACGAAACCAGGGACCGAGCTTGAGTTTCTTATTCAGCCCGAAGCTTCTGAGCACTGGCGGGTGCAGATTATATGAGATCCCCTCCGGCGCTTCCCACATTTCCCGCACGTTCTGTTCGAAAGCCGGGTCAGTGAGCAGGCGCGCGACCTCATACTCGTCTTTGTAGGCCATGAGCTTGTACAGGAAGCGCGCCACCGTCTCGCGGAGCTTCGGCTCGTCGATCTTATTCACGAACTCTTCGTATTTTCGCGCGTATGCTTCATTTTGATATTCCCGCAGGCGTTGCACCCTCGAGCGATCTAATGGCTTCGCGGCTTCCGGCGGGGCGATCTGCCGTTCTACAAACTGAGGATCTTCATAATACTTGCGACCCCACGTGAACGCGCGCAAGTTGCGATCCTTCTCGACGCCGTTCAATTCGACAGCGGCCTCAATGGAAGAGAGCGCGATCGGAATGAGGCCGGCCTGCCACGCCACGCCCGTGAGGAAAGATGTTGACGGCCATGTGGCTGCCGAAGAGTCCCTCCGCCAAGCGATTTGCATCGACGAAGACGTTGCGGGAACGGTCCGTCGCGGCGTTCAGCGGCCCCAGCATGCTGCCCGAGCCGACCAGTGGCAGCCGGCTTCGGATCACGTCGATGGTTGGAACGAGATCGGTATTGACAACAGCCGCGGTGTGGCCCACGCGCGCCGTCTGCAGATTCTCGCGGCTCGTGACGCCGAGAATGTCGAAGCCAAGAATAAGGTCGGCATTGCCGTTGTTCACCTTGGCAGGTGCTTCGATCGGCTCGTCGCTGAGCAGCAGATGAGAGACCACAGCGCCTCCCTTTTGCGCTGTGCCGGTCTGGTCGAGCGTGGCGACGTGCAGTCCTTCGATCCACGCGGCCGTTGCGAGCAGGGCATTAATGGTCACGACCCCCGTGCCGCCGATCCCCGGCGCTACGATGCGATAACCTGTTCCGGCTTTCACGATGTTGCGGGGAGCAGGCACGTCGGTGTCAGGAAGATTGGGAAGGCGGCGCTTCCGCAGACCGGTGCCGGGTTTGATATCGACCGTGACAAACGACGGGCAATCGCCGGTAGCGCAGGTATAGTCCTTGTTGCAGGAGGACTGATGAATGCGCATCTTCTGTCCCAGCTCAGTCATCACCGGAGTCAGGCTCATGCAGTTCGCCTGCTTGACGCAATCGCCGCAGCCTTCGCAGATCTCTTCGTGGATAACAAGGCGCTTGGTTGGTTCCTTGAGAATCCCCCTCGATCGCATTCGGCGTTTTTCGGCCGCGCATTGCTGATCGTAAATGATGACCGTCACGCCGGGTAGCTTTTCCATTTCAGCAAGCACGGCAGGCAAATCATCCCGTGAGCGCAGCTCGGCATTCGAAGCGAAATCGCCGATAACAGTTCGATACTTATCCACGTCCTCGGCAAGTACGACAATCTTCCGAACGCCTTCGGCATGCAGCTTCTTCGTGAGTTGAGGAACCGCCAGCGCTCCGGATGGCTTCTGCCCGCCGGTCATCGCGACGTGGCCGTTATACAGGATCTTGTACGTGATGTTCACGTTCGCGGCAACGCACGCCTCGATCGCTAGATAACCGGAGTGAAACAGCGTCCCATCGCCGAGGTTCTGAAAAACATGTTCGCGATCGACAAAGTGCGACATGCCGATCCAGGGCGCGCCCTCGCCTCCCATCTGCGTCATGTAGGAAAACGTGCGATTCGGATCGCCCAGGCGGATGGCCATGGTGTGGCATCCGATTCCACCTCCCGCGACCTGTCCATCCAGCAGCATCGTGGAGCGGTTGTGTGGGCAGCCGGAACAAAAAGCCGCAGCCCTCTGAAGATGCGGAGCAGCCAATTGTTTTGGCGATGCCGGAACGTGCTTCCCAAAGAACGGCGCCAATACTGCGGCGATTTCGTCGGGATCCAATTCACCGGTTGGCGGGAACAGATCTTTTCCGTGAACCGCCGGCCGCTGGTCGACCCCATACAACGCATCCTTAAACTGAAACTCGAGAAAGCTGCGCTTTTCTTCGATGACGATAACCGTCTCAAGGCCGTCGGAAAATTCGCGCGCAAATTCCGGATCGAGCGGAAACGGCATGCCGACTTTGCCGATACGGATGGTGTCCGGAGCGACGCCGAGGTCGCGCAAGGCCTGCGCGAGATCGTAATAAGATTTGCCGGCGGTAAGGATTCCCAGCTTCCCGTTTCCGCGATACCAATTCAGCCGATTGAGCCGCGCGAATTGCCGCGCTGCCTCCACGCGCCGGATATTCACTTCATGTTCCAGCGCCAGCGTGATCGGCGCGACTAGCCGGGCATCGGTACTCTTCTCGTATCCTTCAGGAATCCGAATGTTCGGACGATCCGGATCCACATCCACCGTGCCGCCGCCGTCGCAGATATCGGTCAGCATCTTCATGCCGGTCCATGCGCCGGAGAATCGCGACAGCGCGATCGCATAAAGGCCGTAATCGATCACCTCCTGCGTGTTTCCCGGAAACAGAAACGGGATGCCGAAGTTTAGGAGACTGAAATCGCTCTGGTGCGGAATGGTGGAGCTTTTCGAAATGTGATCGTCGCCGCAAAGCACCAGTGCTCCGCAGTTCTTACCCGTCCCCGCAAGATTCGCGTGTCGAAAAATGTCGCCCGATCGATCCACGCCCGGACCTTTTCCGTACCAGATGCCCACCACGCCGTCGACATTGGTCTTGTCCATCACGTGGATGATCTGGCTTCCCATCACCGATGTGGCCGCCAAATCTTCATTCACGCCCGGCACGAAATGGACGTTATGTTCGGAGAGCATCTTGTGGGCGCGCGCCAGCGCCATGTCGTATCCGCCCAGCGGCGAACCTTCGTAGCCCGAAATAAAGACGCCCGTATTGAGGCCGGAGCGGCGGTCGCGGCGCATCTGATCGAGGGGCAAGCGTACCAGCGCCTGAATGCCGGTGAGGTAGACACGTCCGCGCTCGAGAGTGTACTTATCGGAGAGATTCATTGCGGCCGACGGGTGCCTTCGGAGTATGCTAGCAAACTGGAGGAACTTGTATGAAAACGGCTGCTCTGTTTGCCGCTCTCGTCTGCGCGAACCTTGTCTCCGCTGGGAATTGCGACGATCTCGCTAAGCTGGCACTTCCGAATACGACCATCACCATGGCTTCATCCGTTCCGGCCGGCTCCTTCGCCCTTCCGAATGGGAGCGCTATCAAAGATCTGCCCGCGTTCTGCCGTGTCGCAGGCACGACCAAACCCTCCCGCGATTCGGATATTCGATTCGAAGTCTGGCTGCCGGCGAGCGGTTGGAACGGCAAGTTCCGAGGCATCGGAAATGGTGGTTTTGCCGGCGAGATTAGTTATTCCGGCCTCGCCGAGGCAATCAAAAGAGGCTACGCGGCTGCATCCACCGACACCGGTCACCAGGCGCTGGGTACCGATGCGAGCTGGGCTTTGGGACATCCGGAGAAGATCGTCGATTTCGGATATCGGGCGATTCATGTGACTACCGAAAACGGCAAGGCCGTCACGCGGGCTTTCTATGGCGAGGCTCCGAAGAGATCGTATTTCAGCTCTTGTTCCAACGGTGGCCGTCAGGCACTCATGGAGGCGCAGCGTTTCCCCGAGGACTACGACGGTATCGTCGCGGGAGCGCCCGCCAACTACTGGACCCACCTGCTGACAGCCGCAGCTTACGACATGAAGGCGACCCAAGCAGATCCAGCGAGCTACATCCCGGCGAAGAAATTGCCGGCCATTGAGGCTGCCACGCTTCAGGCCTGCGATGCGCTCGATGGCTTGAAAGATGGCGTCATCGAGAATCCCATGCAATGTCATTTCGATCCCTCGAGTCTGCTGTGCAGCGGGGAAGAAACCGATAGCTGCCTCACGGCTCCTCAGATTACGGCTTTGAAGAAGATCTACGGTGGGCCTCGAAACTCGAAGGGGGAGCAGGTGTTTCCGGGCTATTCGCCAGGAGGCGCAACCGGGATGGGCGGATGGGCGACGTGGATCACCGGGACCAAGCCTGGCAACTCTCTGATGTTCAAATTTGGAACGGGCTTTTTCGAGAACATGGTCTTCGATCCTGCATGGGATTTCAAAACGTTCGACGTGGATCGCGATACGAAGATCGCGGACGACAAAATGGCCCAGCGGTTGAATGCGACTTCGGCCGATCTTTCTGCGTTCAAGAAGCGAGGTGGGAAGTTGATTCTGTATCACGGTTGGAGCGATGCGGCCATCCCACCGTTGAATGCCATTAACTATTACGAGAGCGTGGTCTCGAAGATGGGTTCGAGAGATACCAACTCATTCGTGAGGCTATTCATGGTACCCGGTATGCAGCACTGCGGAGGCGGTCCGGGTCCGAACGTCTTTGGTCAGATGGACACCCTGATGGAGACCTGGGTCGACGGCGGCGCGGCGCCCGAGCAGGTAACTGCGACGAAATATAAAGACAACGAAGTTTCAGCTGGCGTGGAGCGGACCTGGCCGTTGTGCGCCTATCCGAAAATCGCGCAATGGACAGGCACTGACAGCACGAATGATGTTGTGAATTTCGTGTGCGCCGCGTCAGCCAAATGATAGAATGAAACGGTTCATGAACATGCCATGTCTGTGACAATCAAGCGTGTTGCCGAGCGCGCCGAAGTGTCTGTCGGAACCGTTTCACGCGTCATCAACGGCCGCACTAACGTCGATCCCGTGCTTCGTTCACGCGTGGAGAAAGCAATTCACGATCTCGGCTATCGTCCCGACGCGCGCGCCCAGTCGCTCAGCCGCAACACATCACCGATTCTCTCTTTCATCCTGAGCAATCGCACCTTCGTGCATCCCTTTCACTCGCACATTCTGCAAGGTGTCGAGCAGTATTGTTCGCAAGCGGGCTACTTCGTCTTATTCACGCATTTCGAGTATCTGCCGACCACTTCTCTCGATACGTTGAGCCTGCCCGGCGTTCTGCAAAAACACGGCGTTGCGGATTGCGTCATCGTTGCGGGCACGAATTACGACACGTTTCTGAGCGCCCTCGATAAACTCGGCATCCACCACGTCGCGTTCGGGAACAATTTGATCAGCGAACGCTCGCGCCCTCCCTTCGACCAGGTTTCTTTCAATGAAACTGCCGGAGCGCGCGAAGCGACATGCTACCTATTGCAGCTCGGCCATCGCGACGTTTGGTTTATCGGCGACACCAGCCTGCCCTGGTTCGCGAATCGCCATCTCGGATATGTGGAAGCGATGCGCTCCGCGACTCTCGAACCGAGAGCGTTCACCGCGCGCCTGGCGGACGATCACTTCACCGAGGGACTCCGCGCGGTCGAATATCTGCTCGACTCAAAAGTTCCCTTGAGCGCTTTATTCTGCGCCAGCGACGACATCGCGTACGGCGCCTGGCAGGCACTCGAACGCCGCGGCTTGAACATTCCCGGAGATGTCAGCCTGGTCGGCTTCGACGATCAATATGGACCTTTGCGGAGTCCGCCTCTATCCAGCGTCCGCGTGGACGCCGAAGAGGTGGGCAGGGAATTGGCCAGGATGGCCATTCAGAAAGTTCGCGATGGCGGCGCGAGAATCCCGCAAGTTATGCTGCCAACAACGTTGCAAAGGCGCGAAACGTGCCGCCCCATGCTACCGGTGGCGTGGGCATCTTAAGATAGAATGTTCATGAACCGATTCATGATACGCAGGAACTAGGAGTAAACATGAATAGAAGGCATTTTTTGATGACATCCGCATCCACGGCCGCTGCGGTGAGCAGCAGGTTGCATGCGGCATCCGTACCCAGTGAAACCGTCCGGGTTGCAGTCGTGGGATTTCACGGTCGCGGCAAAGATCACATCCATGGATGGGCACAGCAGCCCAACGTGGAGATCGTTGCGCTCTGCGATGTCGATGAATCGGTGATCAATAATGGTGTCGATTTGGTGGAGAAGCTGGGTAAGAAGAAACCCACTACTTACACCGATCTCAGGAAGCTGCTCGAAGACAAGTCAATCGACGCCATTTCCATCGCGACTCCGAACCACCAGCACACGCTGCAAACCATCTGGGCGTGCGAGGCCGGCAAAGACGTTTACGTCGAAAAACCCTGCTCGCACAATATGTTTGAGGCGAAGCAAATTGTCGCGGCGGCGCGCAAGTACAACCGCATGGTCCAGCAAGGCAGCCAGAGCCGGTCTTCCGTCGCCCTGCGCGAGGCCGTTCAGAAGATGAATGAAGGTCTCATTGGCGACATCTACTTGGCGCGCGGTCTTTGCTATAAATGGCGTGACACCATCGGCCACACACCGGTTTCCGACGTCCCCGCCGGTGTCGATTACAATCTCTGGCTCGGTCCCGCTCCCAAAACCCCGTTCACGAAAAATCGGTTTCACTACAACTGGCATTGGATGTGGGCTTACGGCAACGGCGATCTCGGCAATCAGGGCATCCATGAAGTGGACATCGCGCGTTGGGGCCTCGGTGTCAAATTCCCGACGAAAGCCTCCGCGATTGGCGGCAAGTTCATGTTTGACGACGATCAGGAGACGCCCAACACTCTGAACTGCGCTTTCGAATTCGACGACAACGGCAAGAAGAAAATGATGGAGTTTGAAGTCCGCCACTGGATGAGCAATCACGAAGCGGGAATCGGCGAACCGGGCGGAGAATCCGTCAAGAAGAGTTCTAACAGTATCGGAAACATCTTTTACGGTTCGAAAGGCTATCTCGCTATCGACGGCTACTCGACATACAAAACCTGGCTCGGTAAAGAGCAGGAGCCCGGTCCATCCGGCAGAGGCGGCGGCGATCACTACGCCAACTTCCTCGAAGCCGTTCGCAGCCGAAAGACCTCCGACCTCACAGCCGAGATCGAAGAAGGAGCTGCATCCACGGTATTAGTGCATCTCGCAAACATCTCCTATCGCCTGGGCCGAACCTTAAACTTCGACGCCAGTACCTGGTCCTGTCCCGGCGACAAAGAAGCGACCGCAATGTTCACGCGGAATTATCGATCGCCCTTCGTAGTTCCGAGACTCGCGTAACCACGAACCAACAACAACGAACTAAGAACTACGAACTAAGAACGTGTCCTTCATAACTGAAGATTTCTTACTGTCCAGCCAGGCCGCGCGCCGTCTCTATCATGAGTACGCGGCCTCCGAACCCATCCTGGATTATCACTGCCATTTATCGCCGCGAGACATTGCGGAAAATCGCAAGTTCGCCAATCTGTATGAGATTTGGCTGGAAGGCGATCATTATAAGTGGCGTGCCATGCGCGCGAACGGTACCGACGAGAAGTATTGCACCGGCGACGCCTCGCCGCGCGATAAGTTCCTCGCCTGGGCTCGAACAGTTCCCTACACGCTCCGCAACCCGCTCTATCATTGGACTCACCTTGAATTGAAGCGATACTTCGGCATCGACGATCTTCTCGATGAGAAAACCGCGCCGCGCATTTGGGACGAAGCAAACGAATTACTCGCGACCGATGATCTGCGTACTCAGGGCATCCTGCGCAGCTTCGGCGTAAACGCTCTCTGCACCACTGACGATCCGACTGACACGCCTTGGGCCAGCACCGATCTTCCAACGAATGTCTTCCCGGCTTTTCGTCCGGACCGGGCTCTCAACGTTCGTCAACCGGACGCGTTCCGCGCCTGGGTCAACCGCCTGGAATCCGCCGCCGATACCAGCATCGACAGTTTCGCCGGATTCCTCACCGCGCTGCGCAAACGCCACGATCATTTTCATGCCCTCGGCGCACGCCTTTCCGATCACGGCATCAATCACTGCTATGCGGAATCCTGTTCGGAAGCCGAAGCTGCGGCCATCTTCGACCAGGCCCGAGTGGGCCACGCGGCAAGTGCCGAGGATCACGCCCGCTACGCGTCGTTCATGATGCTCTTTTTCGGACATCTCGACGCCGAAAAAGGCTGGACCAAGCAGCTTCATCTTGGCGCCTATCGCAATGCCAGCACGCGAATGCTGGAACGCGTAGGAACCGATATTGGCTTTGACTCCATGGGCGACTGGCAGCAAATGAACGCGCTCGGCGCGTATCTCGATCGCCTCGATCACGAGAACGCGCTGCCTAAAATGATCCTCTACAACGTCAACCCCGTTGATAACTACGCGCTGGCGACGATGTGTGGCAATTTCCAGATCCAGTTCGGCAGCGGTTGGTGGTTCCTCGATCAAAAAGAGGGCATGGAGTTACAACTCAACGCGCTATCGAATTGCGGGCTCCTCTCGCGATTCGTCGGCATGCTAACCGACTCGCGTTCTTTCATGTCTTACCCGAGACATGAGTATTTCCGCCGTGTGTTATGTAACTTGATCGGCCGGGATATCGAGAACGGAGAACTGCCGTCGGATTATGAATTAGTCGGTGGAATGGTGCGCAATATTTGTTACTCGAACGCCCTTCGCTATCTCGATCTTCCGATTCAGAACTCTAAGACAGCCATCCGTCCGTCGGTCTTGAAGTCGTCGCCGGTCGCGTTCTGACCGGTTGTCGGCGCATTAGGGCGATCCACTAGAGACAGCGCCTGCACTTTCCCCGTGAACAGGAGGTCGCTAACCACCTTTGCTCGTTCCTTATCGATCTCAGGATCCACCTTGTGTATGAACGTGCGGTCCCGATCCGAGAAGGCGATTCCGATATCGTGCGTGGCGGCACAGACCCAGACATCTTCTCCATGGAACGTTTCGGGGCGATGCCAGATGCGAAGATGATGCCTCGCATTGAATGTGTCGTTCACTTTCTCAAATACAAGGTCCGGAGGCCGGCCATCCAGCATGAGGATCGATACCGGACCCTCCTTGTAACCGCGGTCCTCGGCCATCGCGCGGAACGTCTCGAATTCGGATACTTTACCCAAATTTGCGGCAGGGCTCCAGCCCGCTTCCTTGAACGCCGCTTCAATCTGCTCGCGGCTCCCGATATACATGATGTTCGTGGTGTCCGACGGCGAGGGTGGCTTCTGTGCGACCGTGCGCGCAGGCTCGCGATTTACCAACTCGGCCAACTGATCGGCGGGAGTAATCGCGCGGATCGCGGGAGGTGGCGCGGTCTCTCTCCACAGAAGCGGTTTCGTAAGCTCGACAGTCATCTCGACGCCGGGTTCATAGTGGATGCTCGGGTCCACTTGCTTGACGACGGCGCTCTTCGCCATCCCCAGGAAGTCCCCCAGTCCCGGATACTTTTCCGTGACTTTCGCAATGCCTTGATCGAGCCTGGCCGTGCCGGTCTGAGAAGCCACGATTCCTTGGATACGGCCTTGATCGTCGATCGTCTCGCGTGCATTGTCGATGCCCACCAATCGCCCGTTCAGCGCAGCTTTCTGACCAGTCGCGCCGGCCAGCTGGTCGAACTGGATATGAACCATAGCCTTATCGTCGGCCGTGGCCGGCTGCTGGACCTCCTGTATCTCGGCTTTGACCTTCGTGCCTGCCGCCAGCACGATATTTCCGTCGATGACTACCGGCGCAATCACAACAGCTCCGACAGGATCTTTCACCCTCGCGGTGGTGCTGTTCACTGCCGTCGTAAGTCGAATCTCAATATGCGTCCCAATCGGAATTTCGGCCGCGCTGGCGAGCGCAGACACTAACAGAGCCGCGATCCATCCGTATCGAGCCGTGACCGGGAGGGAGCGGTTTTCGGGAGTAGCGCTCATTTCCTAATTATCAGCAGACGCGCCGCAGCGAGACAAACGTTCCACCGAACTTGCCCTCTGTATAATCAAATAAGTGCGAAAACTCCTCCTCTCGGTCTTAGTCGCAGCTTTGTTTTTGGCGGCCTGCAAAAAGGACATCCAGACAGAAGATGCCGTGCGCCAGGGCATCCTGAATTACCTCGCCAAACGCTCCGACTTGTCCAGTATGGACGTGACGGTGACGAAGGTCTCGTTCCGTCAGAACGAGGCCGATGCTACGGTTCACTTTCAGGCGAAGAACTCCAGTGCGCCCGGCACGGGGCTCGACATGAGCTACGTTCTGGAGCGTAAGGGAAACGATTGGGTTGTGAAGGGCAGGGCAGCGGGCATGGGCCACGGAGGCGCCATGGGTGGCGCCGCGAATCCTCATGGGATGGGCGCTCCCGGAATGCCCACCCCCGAACAAATGCCGACGCCCGGTCAAATGCCGCCCGGACATCCCGCGGTTCCCACAACACCTCCGCCGGGACAAAGTAAATGAAGAAGGTTGCGGTGCTGGGTGGCGGCCCCGCGGGATCCTTCGCCGCGGAAAGGTTGGCGAGAGCCGGCCTCGACACGATCGTAATTGACGAGAAACTAGCCTGGGAAAAACCCTGCGGCGGTGGCCTCACTTACAAGGCGTATAACGAGTATCCGTTCCTGATCAACAACGACACGCCCAAGAAAATTGTCTCCGAAACCTATCTCGCGGCACCCAAAGCTGGCGCCGTCAAGATGAACCTGACGCAGCCGCTGGTTATTTACTCCCGCTTCGATCTCAATCGCATGCTCCTGGAGCGGGCGGAAAAAGCCGGCGCCCAAGTCGAGAAAACCCGCGTCCTCGAAATCGAGCGTAAAACCGATCGTTGGCTGCTCAAAACGCGCAACGGATCTCTCGACGCCGATTACTGCGTTGTCGCCACTGGCGCGCGTAACTCCCTGCGAAACGTCGGAACGCAATGGACGCGATCCGATACCATGTACGCGCTCGGCTACTACGTTCCCACCGAACAGGATCATATCGATATCCAGTTCCTTCCCAACCTGGAAGGCTATATCTGGGTATTTCCGCGATGCGGTCATCTCTCTGTCGGAATTTGCGGCAAAGGCGAGCCCGCCCAAGCGCTGCGGTCAAGGCTCGAAAAATACATGGACGAGAAATCTCTCCGCTATCACGGCGCCGAATTTTATGGACATGTGCTGCCGTCGCTTGAGACGCCCGCCTGGAAGAAAAACCGCGTGGCCGGCGAGGGATGGATTGCGGTTGGCGACGCGGCTGGCCTGGTCGACCCGATCACGGGCGAAGGCCTCTACTACGCGATGCGCTCGGGCGACCTGGCCAGCCAAGTGATCCTAAACGACGCTCATTCGCTGACCGATAAAGTTCAGGCCTATTACGGTCTCTTGCGGCGCGATTTTGCGGCCGACCTCGAATTCGGAGCCACGCTGGCAAAACGCGTATTTCTAGGCCGCTTTCTATTCAACACCGTGCCCGCTCGCATGATCCACTTCATGCGCCGCAGCCCGCTCTTCCGCGAGTTGATGCAGGATTTGTTCGCTGGAACTCAATCCTACAGCGGGCTCAAGAAACGCCTTCTCAAGAACCTGAACGGCACCATGTCGGAGGTGCTGATGAACTGGTTCCTGCATAAGGTCATCCCGAGCGAAAAAATCGCCGCGGATTCGCAGGCTTAAGCTTCCATGGATCGATCGAAATCGGAAGATCTGTTTCGCCGTGCTCAGTTGAGCATTCCCGGCGGTGTCAACTCGCCGGTGCGCGCTTATCGCAGCGTGGGTGGAACGCCCCCGTTCATTTCGCACGGCAAAGGTTCGCGCATTTACGACGTCGATGGCAACGAGTACATCGATTACGTCTGCTCGTGGGGCCCGCTCCTGCTCGGTCATTGCTTCGAGCCGGTTGTAGAAGCGTTGCGCAAGGTACTCGATACCGGCACCAGCTTCGGCGCGCCCACTCCACGCGAAACCGAGATGGCGGAGCTCATCTGCCAATGCGTGCCGTCCATTGAGATGGTGCGTCTGGTCAACTCCGGCACGGAAGCCACCATGAGCGCGCTGCGCGTGGCCCGCGGATTCACCGGCCGCGACCTGATCGTCAAATTCGAAGGCTGCTATCACGGTCATGTCGATTCGCTTCTGGTCAAGGCGGGCTCCGGCGTGGCGACGCTCGGTATCGCCGACACGGTCGGAGTGCCGCAAAGCTTTGCGGCCACCACCATGGCGCTACCGTACAATTCCATCCCAGCGCTTGAGGAAGCGTTCCATGAGCGCGGCCATGAGATCGCCGCGGTGATCGTCGAGCCGATCGCCGGCAACATGGGATGCGTCCCGCCCGAACCTGGATTTCTGCATGCTCTACGCGAGTTGACGGAAGCCAACGGAGCGCTGCTGATCTTCGACGAAGTGATGACCGGATTTCGCGTGGCGTTAGGCGGAGCCCAGCAGCTCTATTCGATTCAACCGGATTTAACCACTCTCGGCAAAATCATCGGCGGTGGTTTGCCTCTCGCGGCATACGGCGGACGTGCCGACATCATGAGCCGCATCGCGCCGGCCGGTCCTATTTATCAGGCCGGAACGCTATCCGGAAACCCGTTGGCCGTAGCCGCCGGGCTCGCCATGCTCCAACACTTGAAAGCGCATCCCGAAGTTTACGAAACCGTGGAACGCCGCGCCGCGCTGTTGACGGCCGCTGTCCCCGATGCAATTACGGTGAACCGCGTCGGTTCCATGTTCACGTTCTTCTTCACTCCCGATCCCGTGTCTGACTACGAAGACGCGAAACGATCCGACACGGCCCGCTTCCGTCAGTTCTTCCATCACATGCTCGACCGCGGAATCTACATGGCGCCTTCGCAGTTCGAGGCAGGTTTTGTCTCGGCCGCGCACAGCACGGAGGACATCGAGAGGACCGTCGACGCCGCGGCCGAATTTTTTGCGCAACGGAATGGCAAAATACAAACCAGCGGGCAGTAAGAAACCGGTTAAGAGTTCATCGCCAAAGGGCGCTATCCCTTGCATGATCGTCGTCATCTTCGCGATCGGCGTCATGTGCATGTTGTTCTACTTCGCACTGCAATCCAGATGAGAATCGACCAACGTTCGAACGATCAGATGCGGCCGGTTCGCATCACCAAAGACTACCTTGCGACCGCGGAAGGTTCCGCATTGATCGAGATCGGGAATACGCGCGTTCTGTGCGCGGCCTCGGTCGAGGAAACCGTTCCGCACTTCTTGCGCAACAGCGGCAAGGGCTGGGTCACGGCGGAGTATTCGATGCTGCCGCGAGCCACCGTTACTCGCACGCCGCGTGAAGTGACCAAGGGCCGGCAATCCGGCCGCACGCACGAGATCCAGCGTCTCATTGGCCGCTCGCTACGGGCGGTGGTCGATATGGCGGCGCTCGGAGAACGTAGCGTGATTATTGATTGCGATGTCATCCAGGCTGACGGCGGCACTCGCACCGCTTCCATCACGGGAGCGTATGTCGCTATGTCGCTGGCGCTTCGTCAGCTCTCCAAATTCAAGGCTGTCAAACGAATCCCCCTTCGAGATCACATCGCCGCTACCAGCGTGGGCATCGTGAACGGCGTCCCGATGCTGGACCTCTGCTACGAAGAAGATTCCGCCGCTGAAGTCGACATGAACATCGTCATGACCGGCTCTGGCCAATTCGTTGAGTTGCAGGCGACATCGGAAAAAACGCCATTCGACGACGCGCAGCTTGCGGCGTTGCTGAAATTGGGGCGCGATGGAGTCCAGCAGTTGATCGAAGTTCAGAAACAGGTTTTGGCGGTCTGAGTGCGTCTCTACTGCGCCACCAGCAATCCAGGAAAACTGCGCGAGTTCATGCAGATCGTCGGCGACGTGGAAGTATTGTTCGATCTCAAGAACATTGCTCCGCCGGAAGAAACCGGATCGACATTTGAAGAGAACGCCGCGCAAAAGGCCATCTATTACTCTCGCTTCACGGACGCTGCGGTGTTTGTCGACGACTCCGGCCTCGTCGTGGACGCGCTCGACGGGGCGCCCGGAGTGTACTCAGCCCGTTACGCCGGACCGGACGCAACCGACGAAGCCAACAACAACCTCGTGATCGAGCGAATGCGCGGCCGGACTAATCGCAACGCGCGTTTCGTGTGCGTCGTAGCTCTCGCCAGTAAAGGCGAACTGATCCGCACCTTCCGAGGCGAAGTAGAGGGTCAGCTACTCGACGCGCCTCGCGGACCGAACGGCTTCGGGTACGATCCGCTCTTCTTCTACCAGCCCTTCGGCTGCTCCTTCGGCGAAGTCAGCGCGGAGCGAAAGATGCAAGTGAGTCACCGCGGCCGCGCCCTCCGCGCCATGCGTGAATACTTGAACGGTCTACTCAACGCGTAGCGCGCTCATTGGATCGGTGCGAGTGGCCCGCCGGGCCGGAATGTAGCAGGCTGCCAGACCCACCACGGCAAGCAGTCCCGTCACGCCGCCGAACACCAACGGATCGGTAGCGCTGATCCCAACGAAGAAGCCGCTTATCAGCGTCGCACCGGCAAGAGCCGCGGCGAGTCCGAGCACGACACCCGCTCCCACCAGCACCAATCCCTGCCGCACGATCATCGACAGAATCTCGCTCGCTCGAGCGCCCAGCGCCATCCGAATACCAATTTCGTGCGTCCGCTGCGCCGCCGCGTAAGAAACGACGCCATACAAACCAACCACCGCAAGAATCAGTCCCAGCATTCCCAGACCGGCAGCCAGAGCCGCTCCAATCTGATAGCGCAACAGCCCGTTCAGCGTGAACAGGCTTTGCTTCATCGTCTGCACGCTGAACACCGGCATTCCGGGCGCCAGCGTATCGATAAGCCGCTGCATATCGCTGATCAACCGCTCGGGCCGTCCCGACGTTCGCATCTGCAAAGTCTGAATAGCGCTGTAATTTTGCGACAGCGCTTGAAAGAAGAACGGCTTGACAGGTCCGCTGAAGCCGCGATCGCGGCTATTGCGAACTACGCCTATGATCTCCAGCGGATGTTTGGGATCCTGCATCGCGACGAACTGCTTGCCGATCGGATCCTGCCCCGGCCAGTACCGCTTCGCCATGCTCTCATTGATCAAAACGACATGCTGAGAGGGGACGGTATCTCGGTCTGAAAAGTCACGACCACGCAGAATGGGGATTCGCATCGTCGCGAAGTAGCCGGGAGAAACGACGTTGTAGCTTGACGCCGGCCCCGTGGCGCCCTTCGCCGGCTGGTAGCCGGGAATCTGAAGTTGGTCATCCGCTCCGTAGTAACCCATGGGAACTGTGAACGCCAGACTTGCCGAGACCACCCCTGAAGTTGAGCGAACGCGCTCCAGCAGCTCCCGCGTAAACTGACGGCCTTGCGCCTCGCTATAACCGATCTCGTTCGCATCGAAGCTGAGATTGAGAACTTGATTCGGGTCGAATCCCAGATCCGCCTGTTGCGCCTTATCGAGGCTGCGAGTGAAGAGTCCAGCCGCGACAAGCAACATCAGCGATGCGCCGACCTGCACTACTACTAGTGCGCTGCGGAGGCGATTGCGCCCCGCGGCAATCGCGCGTCCGCCATGCTGGAGCACATCGGCCAGGTTGTTTCTCGATGCCCGCAGTGCCGGCACGAGCCCGACCACGCATCCCGTAAGAACCGCGGCCGCAAGCGCAAAACCAAAGACGCTCCAATCGAAATGGAAATCCAGTAGAAACGGAACGGGAGTCGCAAGCTGAATCGACGCGAGCACTCTCGATAGCCAGAGACCCACCAGCACCCCGCCCACGCCTCCCAACAAAGCGAGCACCAGGCTCTCGGTCAGCAACTGGCGAATGAGACGGAGGCGGGCCGCGCCCAGTGCTGCTCGAACCGCCATCTCACGCTGCCGCACGCTGGCCCGCACCATCAACATGTTCGCGACGTTGATGCAGGCGAGCAGAAGCACCAGGCCCGTGAAGATGAGAAAGAGCATAGCCACCGTCGGAACCGAATTATCGGTATCCGGCTCCGGCCGCGCGTCGCGTTCGGCGTAGATCTTCAACGCGAGGCCCTCGTCCGTTTTGGGATACGCTTTCGCAATCGCGCTCGCGATCACGCTAAGCTGCGACCCGGCCTGCTGCAAGTCGACGCCCGGCTTCATCCTCGCGAAAATTCGGAGATTGCGCATCGCGCGGTCGTTCATGGGATCTCCGGCGTCCGCTTCGACCGTGGACATGCTGACGGGCATGTAGCCTTGCGTGTCGATGAACGAGTACAGGCCGTGGAATCTTTCCGGCGCAACGCCGATCACCGTCAAAGGATGCCCGTTGACCTTCACCTTCTTCCCGACGATTCCGGGATCGCAGTTGAACCGCTCTTTCCAATAGCCGTATCCGAGCACCAGCACTGGATCGTCGCCCGAGTGCTGGCCCTCGGAAGGAAGAATCAGACGCCCCAGCGCGGGCTGCACGCCGAGCACCGAGAAGTAATTCCCCGTGACGTAGTTCGTATAGATGTGGGCCGTCTTGCCGTCCACGGTCAGGCCGTCCATGCTCATGGTGTACCCGAACACTCCGTCGAACACGGCCTTCGATTGCGCGCGAATGTCCTCGAATGTAGGAAAGGAAAACTCACTCTGAAGCGACCCGCCTTTTATCTGGAACGCCAGCACGGAGATTCGGTCAGGGGAGGGAATTGGCAACGGCCGCCACAGCAGAGAATGGATCACGCTGAAGATTGCCGTGTTCGCTCCGATCCCGAGCGCCAGCGTGATCACCGCTATGATCGTGAACGCCCGGCTGCGGCGCAGTTGCCGAATCCCGTACGATACATCCTTGAACAGAGTCTCGATCGAGTGCCATCCCCACATTTCGCGCGTGACCTCCTTGATGAGCGTGACGTTGCCAAACTCACGGCGTGCCGCGTCGCGCGCCGACTGTTCCCCTTCACCTCGACCCTCCAGAAGGCGAGCCTCCTCGGCCAGGTGAAACTGAATTTCCTGTTCCAGGTCGCGGTCCTCTTGCTTGAGGTGCCGAAGATTTCGCAGTTGCCGGCGAAGATTCATTTTCAGGACGAAGCCGGTTTCATTACGCGGCCGATCGCCTCCACCATACGGTTCCAGCGCGACTCGGCGGAAGCCAGCTGCTTCTTCCCGTCGCGCGTGATGTTGTAGTATTTGGCGCGCTGTTTATTTTCCGTGGTGCGCCATTCCGAATCGATCCAACCCTGCTTCTCCAAACGATGCAACGCAGGATACAGCGATCCGTGCTCCACTTGCAACGCATCCTGGGACTGGGTTCGAATCGCGAGTCCGATGCCATGGCCGTGTTGCGGCCCCCATTGCAGAGTGCGCAAGATCATCATGTCGAGCGTTCCCTGAAGGAGTTCGATGCGGTTTTGGTATTTGTCTTTTTGGCCCATGCCAGGTAGAAGACAATCTACCACAACGGTAGTCGGATGTCTACCACCCTCGAGTGCTAGCCTTCGGAGATTTGGAATACCAAAGAGAAATCGGCACCGAGTTCCGTCCCACGGCGTAGACTTCCATGCAACTGATGCGTCAGAATCTGGACGATTTTGAGGCCGAGCGATTCCGTTTCCGAAACGTCGAATCCACCCGGCAGCCCGATGCCCGTATCCGATACCCGCAGCGTCACGTTGTGAGCGGCACCGCGCTTCAGTTCAATCGAGATTTCGCCCCTCATCGAGCCGGGAAACGCATACTTGAGCGAATTGGTCAGAAGCTCGTTCAAAATGAGCCCGCAAGGGATGGCTTGATCGAGATCGAGCCACACTTCTTCGAGGTCCAGCCTTAACGCGATCGAAGACGTATCGATCCCATAAGCGCTGAACAAATCGCCGGCAAGGTTCTCGACGTAATCCCGCAAGTCGAGCCGTTCCAGATGATCCTGGCCATAAAGTCGTTCGTGGATCATCGCCATGGCCTGCACCCGTTGCTGGCTTTCGCGAAATACCTGGACCAGAGAGCCATCGGCAAGCTGCTCCACCTGCATATTCAGCAAGCTCGAGATGACCTGGAGGTTGTTCTTGACGCGATGATGCACTTCCTTGAGCAACACTTCCTTCGCGGCGAGAGCCGTGGCGAGCGCGTTCTCGGTCCGCATCTGCTCCGTGATATCCACGGACACGCCTCCCAGCATTCTGCCGTGCGTTGCGTCGGGGAACGGAAAGCGGAACGACAACATGTGATGCATCTGCCCGTCGCCCAACGGCACGTCCTCGATCAGGCGCGTGGTCTTTCCGCTTTCGAGCGCCTCCAGGTCGCTCGTGCGCAGCCGGCAAGCCGCCGGCGCCGGCCATAGCTCGTGATCAAGTTTTCCTTCGCACGAAGCCAGCGTCGTGTTCCATGCCCGTTCGCAAGTGTTGTTGATGTAAACGATGCGTCCATCTTCGTCCTTGATCCACGCGAGCGCCGGGCTGTTGTTCATGAACGAGTAGAAACGCAATTCGCTGGCCCGCAGAGCTTGTTCCGCTTTGCGGCTTTCTTCGCGCAACCGCTTCTCTTCAAGAGCCCGGCGGACCACCAGTCCCAGACGCTTCAACCTGTCTTTCAGCACGTAATCCGTAGCGCCCTGCCGCATCATTTCGACCGCGGCGTCCTCTCCGATAGCTCCCGACACAACAATGAACGGAACTTCCGGCGCATGCTGCCGTAACAACTCCAGAGCTCTTGGAGCGTCCATCCGCGGCATCCGATAGTCGGCCAGTATCAGGTCCGGAGGAGCTTCGAGAGCCGCCAAGAATTCCCCTTCCGTCTCGAGACGCCGCCACTCCACTTTGAACCCGCAGCGCCGGAGCTCGTGGACCATCAACTCCGCATCCTCAGGACGATCTTCAAGGATCGTGATCCGGATCGAAGCCTGGGAATTGACCTCGGCCTGTTCCGTCGGTCTCGTCAACAAGTCTTGCAAAGCGATCTGGCCTCCACGTCCGCGGCTCGCCCATCACCCGGGCCGGCAGCCCCTCCGAGCGTGAAGTAGAACGTGGCGCCGGCGTCAGGTATGCCTTCCGCCCATACGATTCCGCCGTGGCGATGAACGATCCTCTGAACATTGGCCAGCCCCACTCCCGTACCCTCGAACTCCTCCGCGCTGTGGAGGCGCTGGAAGACTCGGAACAGCTTGCCCGCATGACGCATATCGAACCCCACGCCGTTATCGCGAACATAGTAAACTGCGTCGTCCGTTTCTTCCATCTCTCGCGCGGCAGCCGGCAGCCGTCCGTTCAATTGCGCTAAGGCCGTCGCCCCTACCTCGATCCTTGCCACCTTTCGCCCCCGTGTATACTTCAACGCATTCGACAACAAATTAACGAAGACCTGTTTCAGCAGCAGCGGATCTCCCTGGCATGAGGGGAGCGCTCCGATTGAGATTTCCAGCTCCCGGTCGATCTGTTCCCCAGTGAGTTCTTCCAACGCCTGACGCGCCAGATCCGCCGGGGCGACGCGCTCTTTACGCATTGCCTGGCGTTCCAGCCGCGAGAAAGCCAGCAGACCGTCGATCAGCTTTCCCATCTGTGTAGCGTTGTTCGTAACTACCTCTAGATAGTGCCGCGCCTGTTCGGGTAACCCTGTCGCGTATTCCTCCGAGAGAATTACAGAGAAACCAGCAATGGCACGCAGCGGCGCCCGCAAATCGTGCGACACCGAATACGCGAACGCCTCCAATTCCCGATTCGCTGCCTCCCATTCTCCGGTACGCTCTATCACTCGCTTCTCCAGCTCCTCGTTGAGTCTGCGCACCTCCTCCCAGGCTTTCTTCCGATCCGTGATGTCCTCGCACGTGCCCACCCATTCGCGGAGTTGTCCCTCTTTGTCGAACACCGGAACACCTTGCACATCCATCCACCGATACTCGCCGTCATGACGCCGCATCCGATATTCAGTCTTGTAGTAGTCCAGCTTCTTGACTGCCGTTTCCCAAAGATTCGCCGTAACCGCCCGGTCATCCGGATGGAGCGCCCGCAGCCAATGCCGGCCTTGGATTTCGTCCAGCGCCTGCCCTGTGAAAGACCGCCACATCGGGATGTCCTCCACCACCTCGCCCCGCGAATTCGTGGTCCACAGGATCTGCGTCGGAACGAACGCCAGCGCCCGGTAGCGCTCTTCGCTGAACTGCAAGGCCTGCTCGGCAAGCTTACGCTGCGTGATATCCCGCGCAATTACGGACGCTCCGGCGATCTTGTTCGCGCGATCCAGAATCGGCGACATCGTTAAGGAAACGAAAATCCTTTGACCGTCTTTCCGCAGTCTTTCGGTCTCGAAATGCTCGATTCGTTTGCCTTGACGCAGAGGATCCAGGAGCTTCGGCATTTCATCCCGTCGCTCCGGAGGAATCAGTACGGAAATCGATTTTCCGACGATTTCTTCTGCTTCGTAACCATAGATTCTCTCGGCGCCGTGATTCCAACTCAGCACGATGCCGTTCAGGTCCTTGCTCGCGATCGCATCGTCGGACGACTCCAGGATAGAGCCGAGCAGTCGCGCCGTCGCTTCGGCCTGCTTGCGCTCCGAGATGTCTCGCCGCACCGAGACCAGGTGCACGCATTCGCCGTCCTTCACAAGCGGGATCAAACTCAATTCCGTCCACAACTGCGTTCCGAATTTGGAATATGTGAGGACTTCAATGTGGGCCGGCTGGAAATCCTCCAAAACCCGCCGCGATTGTTCCGTCAACGTTTCAATCGACTCCGGTCCGTGCAGCGCGCCAATTCCCGCCGAGCGTATTTCCTCCAGATCATAGCCTGTCATCTTCTGAAAAGCGGCGTTGATGAAGATCGGTTCCTGTTCTAAAATCGAGCCGGCCGAAACTCGTACGATCAGCACGGCATCGCCGGTCTGGAGCATGGCCGATTCCAGAAGCCGCAACTGCTCTTCAGCGCCCTTTCGTTCCGAAATGTCGCGAATGATGAACTGGCAAAAGCTGCCGCTCCGCGCGGCCACGCGTTTGGCGCTGATCTCTACAAAAAATTCGCCTCCGTCTTTTCGTTGGTGGCGTGTCTCAAATACCACGCTGCCGTCGTTTTGAAGCCGCTGCCATTGTTCCTCGAATTGCGGCCGGCCGCTTGCCGGACAAAGATCCCAAACCTGCAACCGCCGCAGCTCCGCGGATTCGTGCCCGTACAACTCCGCGCCGCGCTCATTCGTGTCCAGAATTCTTCCGGAGTTATCGGTCAACAATAAAGCGTCGTGTCCATACCGGCTCAGGTAGTCCAACCGCTCCACCAGACCTTCGCGTTCCAGGGCCGCCGCGTAATGCCGCCGGTAAAACCGGATGTGCTGTTCCCGCCACAGCAGCAATATCGTGATCGTCGATGCGAGGAAAAATAGAATTCCCGCCAGAGCGGTCCAGACAGCACTGCGCCGCAGCGGGCCGTAAGCTTCGTCGACGTCAATCTTGGCAACGAGAATCCAGGATGAATTGGGAACGGGACGAACTGCCGCGATGATGCGCACGCCGCGATAATCGACAGCTTTGCCGATTCCGCGTTCCCCTTGCCCCACCAGTATCAAGGCTGTTTGGGCGGCGGGAAGACGGAGCGATAACGCCGTCCCTCGGCGATGCCGCAGTTCGTTCAGGAACAGAGCGTCCGTTCCCTCGCGCCGCAACAGCAGCGTTTCCGCCGATCGACTCGGTCCCGGCCACGTCTGGATCAGAGGATACAGCGACCGATTCGGATCGATCCGCAAAATGATCGCTCCGGCTTCTAAGTTTGTTCCCTGAGATGGAATTGGCACGCACATGTCGAGCCGGATCGCCCCATCGCGATCCCGGTACAAGTCCGAGAGAACCACCTTGCCGCTCTCAATGGCTTGCAATACGATGGCGACAGTTTCCCGTCCAACCGACGTTACACCCGGTATACTCGAAAAGCGAACCTCGCCTTTCGGGTTTACAACCAGGACGTTCTGGTAGTCGTTCCGCTCCCGGAAGCGGTTGATCCACGCAGCCGCGCTGACCTGCTCTTTCCCGTCTGGGCTGTTTGCAAGTTCCGCAAGCGAGCGCGCAACATAGGGACTCTCTTGAAAGAAAACGCCATCAGCAACGCGCTCTCGCCGCCACGCCGCGATCTGGCCGGTCTTCAATTCCGCAATCGCGTTCAGTTCGCCTTCGCGTTGCTTTTCGAATCTGTCCTTCTGTGTCTCATAGTAGAGATACCCGCTGAAGGCGATGCCGGATGCCAGCCCCCCGAAAACGAGCATGATCGCGAGGGGGAATGTAGGCTTGTCTGGGATGTTCGATGGCATATTTCACGTCGCACGCGCGTGAGCCTTGGGAGGCTCGTTTAAAAGCAGCCAATAGAGTCCCAGCATGCGCACCGCTTCCGTGAACTGTTCGAAGTCCACCGGCTTCACAACGTAGCTGTTGACTCCCAGTTGATACGCTTCCACTAGGTCGCGCTCTTCGCGCGACGAAGTCAGAACGACCACCGGAATGGCTCGCGTAACCGCGCTGCCCTTGATTACCCGCAGAACGTCCAGCCCGTCTACTTTCGGAAGCTTGAGATCCAGCAGAATGATCTTCGGAGTTCCGTTTGAGCGCTCCTTGGCGAACAGAAAATCGAGCGCCTCCTGACCGTCCCGGACGATCTCGATGCGATTTGCCAGCCGGTGTTTCTTGAGCCCGTGCATGGTCAGTTCCAGATCGCTGGGGTTGTCCTCCACCAGCAGTATCTCGACCGGATCGTCTGTCATACGCGTCCTCTCTTCGAAACAAACTGCCCCTCCGCTTGCTTACGGGTCTGTGAAATAATCGTCGACGATCTCCGCTTGCTTACGTGCGCGGTTCCGTAACAGCGTTGCGGAACCCCGACGGTAACGGAGGGGCAATAGCCGATTTTTTCACCGACCCGTAAGCAAGCGGTACCGCCGAGGAGCGATCAACCCAACATGTCCCTCATACGTTCCAACATCTCGACCCCATCGTTGTCGACAAGTTCGTGAAACATCAATTCCACCGCGGCCAGATCGTTGCCGGTTACCTCCGGCGTCACATCGGACACCACGCTCGCGTGGTCGTCCACCGGCGCCGCAACGTCGTCCACGCGCGGCACGAAAATCTCGAATAGCGCGCCTGCCCCCGGCCTAATGTCCACGTTGATCAGCCCGTCGCCCGCGCTTACAATCGCATGCACGATCGCCAATCCCAGTCCGCTGGCCCGGCGCGGAGCTCTGCCCCTCAGGAATGGATTGAAAATGTGCTCTTCCGCTTCGCTCTCCGTACCGGGCGAACTGTCCCGCACCGCCAGTCGCACGAATGGCTCCGGCTTCGTTTCCAATTCGCTGCGCGGCGGCAGGTCGACGTTCTCCGTCAGAATCGAGACCCGCCCTCCCGCCGGCATCGCGTCCCGGGCGTTGAGAACCAGATTGAGAAGAATCAGCCCGATCTGCCGCGGATCGGCCCGAATCTTGCCCAAACGCGGATCGAGCTTCGTTTGCACCTGAATCGACGGGCCCGTGAGCTTCTCCAACACCGGCAGGAAACTCCCGATCACGCTATTCAAATCGACGTTTTGCGTTTCGATAAGCTGATTCCGGTACAACTCTTGAAGCTGCGCCGTTAGAGCCGCCGCGGTCCTAACCGCCTGCTGCGTGGCCTTCATGCGGCCCCAAAACGCATGCGAGTCGTCGATCTCCCGCAGGAGATCGTCCGTATTTCCTTGAATGATCGACAGGAGCTTATTGAAATCGCTCGCAATTCCACCCGCCAGCCCGCCGGCGACCAGCATCTGCTGTTCTCTGCGAATCTCAATCTCTTCCCACTTGCGGGCCGATACATCCCGGAGCGTCATCACCAGTCCGACCGCGGCGCGCTTCTCCGCCCGGCTAATCGCGATCTCGCCCTCAATCTGTACCGATTGGCCTTGCCGCGATATGAGTCGCGCCTCGCGAGGCAGAGTGGCCGCCGCGCCGTCCAGCATGGCCGCGCGCAACAAATCGCCCGTAATGCTGCGATCCGTCGCGTCCAGCAGATGCACCACGTCGCCCAGCGCCTTGCCAATTACCTCCTCGCGTGGCCATCCCGTCATCTCTTCAGCAGCGGGATTCAGGAATTGAATCCGTCCCCACGCATCCGTCACCACCATCGCGTCGGCCACGGAGTGAAGCACCGTCGAAAGCCACGCCTCGCGATCTTCCAACTCGCGTTCCGCGCGATGTTTGTATAGCGCCACTTCGATCGCGCTGGCAAGGTTCAGATTGCCGATCGGCTTCACCAGATAGCTGAACGGCCCCGTGATTTTCGCTCGCTCGAGTGTCGCGCGATCCGCGTGCGCGGTCAGATAAATCACGGGTAACTTGAAACGCTCGCGGACCTTAGTTGCCGCTGCGATCCCGTCCATCGCGCCTTGCAGCCGAATGTCCATCAGAACCAGGTCCGGCGATGTCTCCTCAATACTCTCCAGCGCCTGTTCACCCGAAGCCGCGATGGCGGGCACGTCGTAACCGGCTTTGCGAAGCCTGCGCTCGAGATCGTAGGCAACGATCGCTTCGTCCTCCACGATCAGAACTTTCTTTGGGGTTGACTCCAGCATATGTGACATTGATGTGCCAGCACCGCTTCCGTTTTCTCAGTTTTTCGTTCTTAAGCTTTCTTTGTTAAGCCAAGAGGTCCGTTGCGACGGCAGCCGCGCGCGCCGACACGATCGCTCGGTTCGCCCACTCCAGCAGGTCCCATTTCGTCAGGTACCGGCAGGTGCTCTCCCAAGCCTGCGATCCGGGTTGTCCGCAGTCCTCCCAGTAGCCCGCCAGCAGCCGTATGCGGATGCCCGGTTTGATCGCGGCCAGTGCCGACGAAACTTCGTTGCGCGCCCAATCGCCATTTTCCGGATGCGCTATCGCGAGCGGAATCGGACCTTCATATAGATGCGCCAGCAGCAACGCCTCTTCGCAGCTATCGGCTTCGAGGAGAGTGTATCCATGTTGTTCGAAATGCCGGTGCAGCACGCGCCGCACCTCCGGATTTGGCTCGATCAGAAGGATCGCCTCATCCTGTTGCTCGCGCACCGCCCCCGCGCCTATGGCTCCGATCCGCGGAAGATGGATTTCAAACCGCACCGTCTCGCCTTCCAACCCCGCCCGCATGAAGCCCCCCATTTCCCGGATCCTCCGGTATGCCAGGGCCAGACCCTCCGTTTCATCGGACCAGGAGGGTTCGAAGACATGGCCGAGCGACTTCTCATCCTCGGCCACCGTCGAATACGCCACGCGAATTCGGACCCAGTCCCGCATCTCCTCTATCTCCGGTGGAGTTACGTCCAGCCTCACCTTGGTCGCAGGTTGCATCGACGCGCTGGCGTGCAACAGAACGCTCACCAACGCGCGCGTCAGTTGCCACGCATCGGCCTGAACCGGCGCCGGGTTCGCCTCAAGATGGAGAGTAAAGGTAGGGAGTAACCGTTTCCACGCGAGTTCCAAACGGCCCAGCACATCGTTGAGGTTCACCAGGCTCGAGTTGATCTCGGGCATCCTCGCGAAGGTCTGCAAACGGCATGTCACGGCGAACGCGTCCAGAGCCGCCCTCTCGATCGTCGCCGCGCTGTCCCGTAAAATGCTGTCAGACGCGAGTCCATCCAGCAACCGTGCGCTCTCATCCGCCATGACCCCGACTTCAAGATCCAGGCGCTTCGCGATCCCGCCGGCCATCCGCACGAGGGCACCCTGCGTGTCATCCTGCTTCAACTGCTCCTCTTCGAAACGCTGGCAGGATACATTCTTGAACACCAGCACCGTTCCGTCGATGCGCCCGTCGCGCCAGCGGGGCGAAATCGTCGCCTCGACCACAAAACTACGGTTTTCGCGGTCCCTCAGCACAAGGTCGCGCGGCAACGACATAGGCTGCGCCTGGAGAATAGCCGCCGGAACAAAATCCTCCATCCGTCGTCCGCCGTTTCGATAGAAAAACCGCAGCACTTTGCTCGATGCCTGCCCCAAGGCATTGTCGATATTCCATCCCGTCAATTCCTGCCCGGCCGGATTCAAGTAGCAGATGCGTCCCGATCCATCCGTGACCGCTACCCCGTGCGGCACCGCCGCGAAACTCGCGCTGAACCACTCCCGCTGCTCGCGCAGATAGCGTTCGTGGCGATGCTTCGCAAGGGCCATCTCAATCGACCCTTTCAGGCTTGCCGAAGCAATCGGCTTCTTGATGTAACCGAACGCCTGCGTCCGGCTGGCCCGCTCCAGCGTTCCGGTGTCTTCATATGCGGTGATGTAGACCACCGGCAGGTCGAACTCCTGCCTCACTTTTTCGGCGGCTTGTATCCCATCGACATCGCCGCGAATGCGAATATCCATCAACACAAGGTCGGGAGAACTCTCGCCGATGATCCGCAAGGCATCGGTCGCGGAATCCGCGATCGGGGCCACCAGATACCCGGCCTTTTCCAATCGCCCCCGTAAATCGGCCGCGATCAGCCCTTCATCCTCGACAATCATGATCTTACGCTCGCTCGATTCCATCGCAGCCTCCCCAGGCGTCGTTTTCGGTGAGTAGTGCTTTGTTAGCCTGTTATTTCTCACGGTTTTTCACTCCGCCGCGCCCCAAGATTACGCGAGTGCCCCAAGTCAGTTGCGAGCCAAGCGTCGTATCTAATTGAGGCATCTGGAAATCTCGTTTCACAATTTCTTGCAACGCCAATCGGAGCCTTCGGAACATCCGAGAGCTTATTCAACGTATCGGCGAGGCGGGAAAACGTTCACGAAAAACTTCGGAGTATTTTGTCCGTGGTTTGAATAGGTTGCGGCGGGCAGGGGTGGTTTAACGAAGAGGAACCCGGTATTTTGGAGCGTGGATTGGAATAGCGAAGGACTTTACACCCGGCGAAGGTTGTCGACTATGGTTTCCTTTGAAACGAGGAAGTACTTGAAAAATAACATTGCTGTTATTGCTGTAAATATGGCGATTATTATCGCCGGGGCACGTGCTCAGACTGGCGCTTCGGTCGCCAGCCTTGATCTCAATGCGCCAGTGTTGAAGGTACACGCCACAATTCCACAGATGCAACTACCCCAAGTTCCAGGCGGCCTACTCTCGGATTTTTCTCGTGCTCAAGTCATGGCCTCGGAAGAGAGTATTACGTCAGATAAATACGTTTACAACATCACAGAAATGACCGAGGCGTTGACCACGGCGGATGTAAAAGCGCTGTATCGAAGTTTAACGTGCTTCGCTGACGCGGTCGTTGTTGGGCGTACGACGGCTTCAGCATCTCATCTGAACGCTTCTGGTACAGGGATCTACACAGATCTCGATTTTATCGTCGACTCAGTCGTTAAGAACAACACGCAGTCTCAGTTAAATGCGTCACAACACATTGTAATCGCCAGGCCCGGCGGCATCTTGCTAATTGGAACGGGCAGCCTCGGCACAGCGGAAATTCGTGACGGCGCTTATCCGGCGCTAAGCGAAGGTGTTAAGTACCTGCTGTTCCTAAGCTTTATTACTGAGAGCGGTGGATACTACCCGTCGGAGCCGATGGGGAATTCTAAGAACGTCATACTCGAATGTTAGAATCCCAGAGTTCGGTCTTGGGGTGTTTGAAAATAACATCACACAATGGGCACAATCATGCTCACGGTGAAACTGAATTTCACCAATGGAGCCCCCACACCCGCCGCCTAAAAGTTAAGAAACGTAGAACGTAGAACGTAGAACGTAGAACGTAGAACGTAGAACACCCCGCGCCCCCAAACTACGAACCACGAACCACGAACCAACAACGCCCCCGCGGAGGCAGCCCCCGATTCCAGCCGCCGCAAACCCTCCGGCCAACGAGCAACCTATCAACGAATGAACGAGTTAACTCGGTATGTCCCCTCCCCTTCCGCACCGGCGCTACAATTCCGAATTGCAGGTGGACAATTGAAAGTCAAGAAAGCCGTCATTACCGCCGCCGGCCCACAGCAGCGGATGCTGCCACTACAACGCGTCGTCGATAGCGATGGGCAAGAGAAAACCGTGCTCGCGATCCTCGTCGAAAAGGCCCTGACAGCAGACATCGACGCCGTCGCTGTTGTCATTTCTCCAGGCGACGAGGAGCGCTACTCCGAGGCGCTGGGAAAAAACCGCGCCCAGGTTCGCTTCATCCCGCAGCCCCAGCCGCTCGGCTATGGCTTCGGCGTTTACTCCGCCCGCGATTTCGTGAAAGGTGACGCCTTCCTTCATCTCGTCGGCGATCATCTTTATGTAAACCGCTCCGCCAAAGGAACCGCCGAGGAATTAATCTCTATAGCGCAAACGGCCGATTCGCCCGTCTCCGCCGTCCAACCCACGCGCGAACACGTCTTGCACCGCTTCGGCACCATCGGCGGACGTCGCGTACCCGACCGCAAAGGCCTCTATCGGGTCGAGACCGTCATCGAAAAGCCCACGCCCACCGAAGCCGAACAGCGCCTCTTCGTCCCCGGAATGCGAGCCGGTTATTATCTGAGCTTCTTCGGAATGCATGTGCTCACTCCATCCGTCATGGATATCCTCGGCCGCATCCACTCGAGTTCGCCGGAATCGACCATTACGCTTTCCGCCGCCTTGGCCCAGCTTGCCCAGCGTGGCCAATACCTCGCCTGGGAAACAGAGGATCGCCGCTACGACATCGGAGCGCCCTACGGAATGCTGATCGCGCAGCTCGCTCTCGTCCTTAGCGGGAAAGATCGCAACGACGTTCTCTCGCGCTTGGTCGAGCTGATGGCCGACCGCGAAATGGCCATCGCGTCCGGAGACGGCGTCCGATGAGCCGGCTCACCGACATCATCGTTTCGAACGACCCGGCCATTCGCAACACCCCGCTCGACGCCATCGCAAACCGCCTGTCCGTTTCAGAAATGGTGCACGAATGTGAAGCGCTCGATGCCTTCCGCCGCACCAACGACAACCTCTATGGCCGCGTCCGCGCCGAGTTTTTTCTGTACGCTCTGCACCGCTTCCACCTCGGCCGTAAAGCCGGCTCATCTTCGGATTCTCTGATTCCATTTCCCGGATACGTCGCCCTCCTGCGTCGCCGTTTCGACGAAGCCATCGACATCTTTCTTGATGCCCAGACTGCGACCGGCCCCAACGAAGCCATCTCCAGCGCGCTGGCCGCGACATACCGCGCCCTCGGATTTCAAACTCTCGCCGACCAGGTCCGCCGCAGCGTACGCTCCGTCCGCGGGAATCAATGGATGTTCCGCACCGGCCACCCCGACGATTATCCGCTCCGTATTCGCCCCGAACTTCTGCACCGTTCCACCGCCGACTCACCGTTTCCCATCCTGTCGGAAGCGACGCCTGTCCGCATGGATCTCAGCCACAGCGGCTGGAGCGACATCTTTTTCCTCGGCATGGATTTTCCCGAAGGCGCCCGCGTTCTCAATATCTCGGTCGATCTTAGCGTCCGTGGACCCGGAACGGCAGCCCCGCGCCCGCCCGTCGAAGCCTACCTTCGCATCATCGATGAACCCGTCCTGCGTCTCACCAGCGTCGATCTTCACTGCAGTGCCGATGTCCGTTCCATCGCCGAGATTTTCGATTTCGCCCAGGATTACCTCGGTCTCCTCAAAGCCGCCATCATTGCTTCGGGTCTCATCCCGTCCGGTCTCGAGGGTTCCACGGAACCTCTCGAATCGCTTTTGGAACGCCTGGTCGGCCTTCCCGGCCACGGTCTCGAAATCGTGAGCAAAGTGAACGGCATTCCGAAAGGATCTCGTCTCGCCGTCTCGACAAATCTGCTCGCCAGCCTGATCAGCGCCTGTATGCGAGCAACGGGTCAAATTCGAGCGCTCACCGGAACGCTCGAGGAAGAGGATCGCCGCCTTGTCGCCGCCCGCGCGATTTTAGGCGAATGGCTGGGAGGGTCCGGCGGCGGCTGGCAGGATTCCGGCGGTGTCTGGCCCGGTATCAAACTCATTCAAGGAGTCCTGGCTGGCGAAGAAGACGCCGAATTCGGAGTCAGTCGCGGGCGTCTCCTTCCGCGCCACGCCATTCTCGATAGCGGGCAGGTCAGTCCCGAAGCCAGGGAGAAACTTCAGAACAGTTTGGTGTTGGTACACGGCGGCATGGCTCAGGATGTCGGCCCTATTCTCGAAATGGTGACCGAACGTTATCTCCTCCGCTCCGAACCGGAATGGAAAGCGCGCAAGGAAGCCATCTTTATATTAGAAGAGGTGCTCGGACACCTCCGCGCCGGTGACATCGCAGCGGTTGGCCGTTGTACTCAGCGCAATTTCGACGGCCCCATTCAGAAGATCATCCCTTGGGCCGGTAATCTCTACACTCAAACGCTGATCAATCGCGCCCGCAGGAATTTCGCGGAGCAGTTCTGGGGTTTCTGGATGCTCGGCGGTATGTCCGGCGGAGGCATGGGTTTCCTCTTCGACCCGCGCCGCAAGCCGGCCGCGCAGGACTGGATTACGACCGTCATGCACGAGACGAAGCGCCAATTGGAGCATGCCGTCCCCTTCGCGATGGAGCCGGTCGTCTACGACTTCGCCATCAACGATCGCGGCACAATTGCAACTTTAAAAACTGGAAACGCGGCCATCATGCCGGCCGAATATTACATGCTCGCCATCCCGCCTTTGCTGCGGAGCGATATTCGCGAACTCTCTCCCGCGCGTCGTGTTGAGCTCCATCACTTCAGCGCGGCGCGCCACAGCATGCCCGAGTTCTCCGGAATTGTCGACAAGCTATTCGAGCACCTTCTCCCGGAGCAACAGGCTGAGGAGGAACTCCAGAGTCACAACCTTCGCTCGCTGCTCGAACAGCACGGCTTCGATCCCATCGAACACGAAGCGATCCAGCAAAACATGCGCGCCGGACGTCTCGGCCTTTCGCAGAACCGTCTTCCTCTCACGACAACCATTGAAGACGTATCGTCTAAAGACGTCTTCGACGCGACGAACCGTGCCGCGCAGTTCGAACGAACCGGTGCGAAAGCGCTCGCACAAGGCGAGGTCGCCGTGCTCACATTCGCCGGCGGTATTGGCACTCGTTGGACCCACGGCGCTGGGGTTGTAAAAGCGCTGAACCCGTTCTGTCGAATTGCCGGACGTCATCGCGGCTTCATCGAGTTGCATCTGGCCAAGAGCCGCAAAGTGAGCCGCGCCGTCGGCGCCTGTTTGCCCCATATTGTCACCACCAGCTATCTCACGCACGATGCGATCGAGTCTTTTCTCAAAGCGGAAGACAACTACGGCTATCCCGGTCCGGTGCTCTTATCTCCGGGCCGCAGCATCGGTCTGCGCTTTATCCCCATGGAGCGCGACTTGAGATTCGCGTGGGAAGAAATGCCTCAGCAGTTGCTCGATGAGCAAGCCCAGAAAGTTCGCGACAGTTCGCGCGCCGCTCTCATTGGATGGGCAAAGCGCATGGGCGAGGGCGCCGATTACACCGAGAACGTTCCCATGCAGTGCCTGCACCCCGTCGGCCACTGGTATGAAGTTCCCAACTTGTTCCGCAACGGAGTCCTCCTCGAATTGTTCAAGTCTCGCCCGCAACTGAAATACCTGATGGTTCACAATGTCGACACAGTCGGCGTGAGCGCGGACGCCGCTCTGCTCGGCTATCACATCGAACAAGGATCTGCCATGACCACCGAAGTAGTCGCTCGCCAGATCGAAGATCGTGGGGGTGGTCTCGCGCGGGTCGACGGCCGCGTTCGACTGGTGGAAGGCTTAGCGTTCCCCGACGACGAGGTCGAATCCGAAATCTCGTTCTACAACTCCGCCACGAGTTGGATCGACATCGACAAACTTCTCGGCGTTTTCGGTCTGAACCGCGCCGATCTGGGCAATCAACCGAAAGTCACGGAAGCAGTCCGCGCCGTAGCCGCGCGAATGCCGACCTACATCACCCTCAAAGACGTGAAGAAGCGCTGGGGCAAAGGACAGGAAGACGTTTTTCCGGTCGCCCAATTTGAAAAATTATGGGGAGATATGACTGCTCTCCCGGAACTGACTTGCTCGTTCGTAGTGGTCCCCCGCGAGCGTGGCCAGCAGCTAAAGGAGCCCGCGCAACTCGACCAATGGCTGCGGGACGGATCGGCTGACTACGTCGAATCCCTGTGCGAGTTCACAACCACCGCATCAGATTCTCTCGCACAAACGCATCATCGTTGAGATGCGGATAAGCCGTATAAACGCGGTCGATTTCTTCCATCTGCCCGGGTGAAAGATCCTCGTTTGGATCCAGACACCAGCGGCCTTCGAGCAACCCCTGTCGCCGCAGAACTTCATGGATGCCGGCGATACAACCGCGGAACTGGTTCGCGGCGTCGAAGAATGCAGCATTGGAATCGGTAATCTGATCGGCCAACTCGAGCCAATTCGGGCCGAATCGCCGCTCGAACATTTTGACGGCAGTATGGGTCCAGACAGCCCAATGCCCGAGCAGGCCCCCGGCAAATCTGGGATTGAGCAAATCGAGCGCGATGTGATCGTCGTTGCCGGTATAGAGAGCGATTTCGGAATCGCGTCCCACGGCTCGGATGACATCGAGCGTCTGATAGCGATTGAAAGGAGCCACCTTGATGGCAACAACATTCGGAATCTCGCAAAATGCGCGCCAGAACTCGTAAGGAAGCACGCGCCCGCCGACGGCCGGCTGCAGATAGAACCCAAACAGCGGCAGGATTTCAGCGACGGCGCGGGCATGATCAATGAGGTCCGGCACATCCGCCGGCATTTTGAGCAGCGCCGCATGATATCCCAGCGAAGCCGCGATCCCGGCTTCTTTCACGGCCTGCGCAGTCGATCCGCAGACCCCGGCGACGCGAATAAAGTCGGCGGCAGCCGGCTGCGCCGCTGCCAGTTCCAGAACTGGCCGGTACAATCCAACGTCCCGGATAGCGAATTGGGTTGTGTGCACACCAACTGCGATCCCGCCGGCGCCAGCGTCGATGTAATAGCGCGTCAGCGCACGCTGCCGGCGCTCATCGAATTTGCGATTCGCATTGAGCGCCAGCGGATGCGCGGGAATCACGACCCCGCGCTTGAGCTTCTCTCGCCACGTCATCAGAATTTTCCGGATCGCGATTCGAAATGCGTCGGCTTGCTCCAGGTCGGGTGGCCGGCTTCAATCCAATCGGCGGTCATGCCGATCATTTCGGCTACGCTCGTCTCCGGCGGCCCGAGCAGTTGATGCAATCGGGAAGCATTGCTGAGCAGCGCCGTCGGAGCTTCGGTCCCCTCGAACACCGGCTCGATTCCGAAACGCTCACCGAATTGATTCGCGAGCGAGCGGACCGATAGAGTCTCCGGACCGGTCAGGTTTAGAACGCGAGGAGGCGATTCGCACAGTGCGAACGATCGCAAACAAAAAGAATTTGCGTCACCCTGCCAGATGACGTTGACATAGCCCATAGTCAGATCGATAGGCCGGCGCTCGAAGACCTTTTGGCCGATATCGAGTAGGACCCCATATCGGAGGTCGATGGCGTAATTCAAACGCTGGATCGTGACAGGCGTACCGTTTTTAATCGAGAAGTATTCGAACATGCGCTCCCGCGCCAGCGTCGACTGCGCATATTCGCCGACCGGTGCCGTCGCGGTCTCTTCCGTGGCACCGCCGCTCGCGACGGGAACAAACGGGTAGACATTCCCGGTCGAGAAAACGACAATTCGAGATCCCGAAAAGCGCTCGGCTGCCAGCGCGGGAAGGAGCGCATTCGTGGCCCACGTGAGCGATTCGTTTCCCGTGGATCCGAATTTACGTCCCGCCATGAATATAATGTTGGCGGCATCGGGCAGGGCTTCAAGCTGCCTTCGATCGAGCAGATCCGCCGTGATCGTCTCGATTCCCGCAATTGGCGAACGAGCCACGGCATAAATTCGCTTGCTTGGCGCAGCCCGCTGTGCGCGGCGCACCAGGCTCGGGCCCATTTTGCCACCCGCGCCCAGAATCATCAGGTCGCCTTCAAGTGCCGCGAGCGCGGCTATATCGGCCTCGGAGAGCCGGGAAAGGAGTTCTTCGAGTGTTTCTATCCCCATTCGAATCCGGTTATTGCATACGTGCGCGCGATGTCTGTTGGACGAGCCGGAACGCCCGGTCGCCCGGGGCGCGCCATTCTCGTGAGCTGTCGCACAGGCGCGAATCCATGCGCCCGAGCGAGTTCGACAGCCGGGCGATTCGCGGGCAAGATATCCCAATAGATGGCTTCAGACGGATGCAACGCAAGAAACCATTGCAGCAGATCCTGCGCCGCATCTGGCGAATCGGCCATGCACGGTCCGAAGTACGCCGCCTCCGAACCAGGCCGTCCGCGGGCCTTGCCCAATTCCGATTCACGGCATTCTTCAGGAAAATTTCGAGCTGCGCTACCGGGCCGCAACCACCGCTCAACGATGCATTCGTCCTCAAAACCGAACTGCTGATAAACAGGACGGCCCATCTCCGTGGCATCGAGCTTGATCCAGTCCACGCCTCGGCTACTGAGATAACCGAGCGCGCGTTCGAGCAGCGCTCCAGCCAAGCCGCGGCGTCGAAAACGGCCCGCCGTCAGCACCATGCCGATCCACGCGAGTTCGGTCTCGTAGCAAACTGCGGTGGTAGTGGCGGCAATCGTCCCGTCGATCTCGATTCCGAAGCAACCGTTCGGAGCGGCGTCCAGCAGCTTGATCCAGTCCTGCTCCGTCTGGTTCCAACCGGCTTCTTCTTTAAGGGCCATGCACGCCGGGATGTCGTCATTGTGAAGTAGGCGAATCGGAGCGCTCAATTGCGTCCATTATATGTATTCTGTATCCAAACGTCGACTTCGATAACCTGATCATCCGCGCGTTAGGAAGAGACGAAAGGAGCGATTCGTTCCCGTGAGCATGGAGGTTCGGAAGATCCTGTATCTCGGGCCAAGCGCGTGAACGTTGCCGATAGAGGCATAGGCGAGTCGTTGCAGCGGGAGAGTCCAATGAATCCAGGCAAACCATTGTGGCGTCGAATGGCTCGCGGCTGCGAGGAAATTTGGCGTTCAAGCGAAATTAGATATAGTTTTATCGCCTGTGGTGTCGCTGCTCATGAACTACCGTTAACCGTGTAGTTCTCATGATAGAGCGCCCGGTGATGGCATGCGACAGCTTCCTGTACCTTTGCTGATAAGTGCTTCGCGACCAACAGTGAGGAGGATGATTTTCCCCATATCGTGAATCAGTCCCGCAAAAAGGCGCGTCAGCATCCTTCGCATTAACGTTTTCGGCTAGCGTGTCGGCAAGTGTTCCGGTTGCTTTCGAATGATCGTTGAATCTTGTCATCGACCACGACTCCGGCGAAATCGAGGTCCGGCGCTCCCTCAAAAGCCTTGAAGGCATTCCTATAAAAGATGAGAGTTTTTGATGATACATTGGTGAGGTAGCGCCTGTCTTGATGAGCTCCCAGGCGCTCTAGATTGAGTTTCTTCCACGGGCGGTTAGCTCAGTTGGTCAGAGCGTCTGGTTTACACCCAGAAGGTCGCAGGTTCGAGCCCTGCACCGCCCACCACATTCTAAAGGACTTAAGGAAATAATACCTTGCTCGGCCTGTTCAGGGCCTGTTCAGAATGATTCAAGATTCACATCAGAAAGGGCTCTGCTCTCAGGCGTTTGGCGGGTTTTGCCAACAATGCGGTAGCGGGGCTCTACGCATAGCTCTGGCTGGATGCAGGGATTTTCAAGAACTTGTTGGAGGATCCTGGCCTGTTCTTGAATGAGCACATCTGAACAGGCCAAACTGTGAAGCGACAGATTGGGCGATTTCAACCGGCCGCTCTCCCGGGGGACTTCCGCGTCAACTCGTATTCAAGCGCGACGGCGGCCGCCCGGACGCTAGCCGGCACGGATTTTTGATAATGTTTCAACGTGATCCTTGGATCGGCGTGGCGAAGTTGTGACTGGGTAGTTTTGGGATCTTTGGCACAATCTCCGAAGAGCGTGGCGCAGGTGCGGCGCAACGCGCGAAAGTCCACATCGGTCCTTAGGATTGGCTTTCCATTCTCATCCTTTTTACCCGTATCGCTCACTCCAACACCGGCACGAATTGCTGCCGGCTGCAAAACTCGTTCGCGGTAATTGTTGGCGTTCAACGGAATATTACTCCGACCGCGCGACGGTTGGAACAGCCATTCCCGAGGTTCCCCATCTGAGTCGCCCATCCACTCGATTAGCTCGGTGTACAAATCTGGCGGGATATAGACCAATGCATCCGAGGCTTCGGTTTTGACTGGCGCCACTTTGCCATCAACAATAGCCTCGTCAATTCGTAGCGCGTCCGACTCTACGTCATCGCGTCGCAATGCAAAGGCCTCTTCCGGTCGCAGTCCCAACTGAATGAACATTCTGACTATGAGATGGTCCCGGCCATCGACGGCAGAAAGCAATCGTTTGCATTCTTCGAGGTCCAGAGTTCGCTCACACACGCGCTTCTTCGATTTGGCGCGCAGATCCTCAGTCGGGTTTTCGGTCATGATTCGCTTCTTGCGCGCATGCTTCCATATAGCACGCACGTGCAGTAGCAGGTTTTGCAGAAGTGATTTCGACGATCCGTCGTTGACGTATTCGTTGAGCCACATTTGGAGTTCAGTTTCCCCCAGTTCTGCGATTGAGCGCTCCCCCAACTTTCCGTTTATGATGTGTTTGCGAACTAGGTTACCGGCGGTTCGCAGCATGTGAGGACCCCAGTTCGGTTCGTGCAACGCAAGGTATTCGCGGGCCACCATCGCCACCGTTGCCGCCGTATCAGGTCGGATGTAGACTCCGGAATCCTGGGCGATAAGCAGGTCCAGCACTCTTTGAGCGTCTGCTTTCGTCAAGGGACCGCTGTAATCTTTCGCTATCCCATAAGACTCCGCAAGTGCTCGCTTAATGATCTTCTCTCGGCGTTGTCGACGCTCAGAACCGTCGGAATTCCCCACGTACCGATACCACTGCGCCCAGTATTCGCCCCGCTTTAGTTTCCGCCCTGGTCTCCCGCTATGAGGAGGGACAATAGCCTTCAACGTGCCGCGTTGATATCGCTGTCTTTTCATATGTCGTCCTCGCACGAGCAGATCATGAGTCTGCTCGTGCGTCAATGGCGGAATCACGCTGCGATCCCATGATCACTAAGGAAGTTTTCGATATCTTCCACGCGGAATCGGAGCAGTTTCCCTAGCCGAACGACTGGTAGGTGGGGCTTGCTTCGCGTCGCATGATCGCGAACCCAAGCGGGCGAGACGCCCAGCCATTTGCTGACATCGGTCGGGGTCAGGAGTTTCTCTCTTGCAGCCGGCTTTGTCGGTAAGTTCATAAAAATCCTCTACAGCATCACTCCACTCCGTGGGGGATAGGCCAAGGCTCTATTAACGATGCCTAGGTTATTGTTTGGGTCGGCCGTTCCGAGCCTTGCCCGAATGGGGCGAGCGGCAGTTCGCTGCCCTGATCAAAATCGCGATTCGTGAATTCCTAAAACGGGGTCAAAAATCTGTGGAACCCTTCCAACCCTCGTCGACTCCCTCCGCGTGAAGGGATGATACGCGAAGGTAAGCAATCGAGAAAAGCGCTCGTCCAAAGTGGGAAACCGAACTGGCTTTGCACGATACACGCGCTTAATCTTCCGTTGTCAGGGCTTCGAAGAAGGTGATCCCGTCGCGTGCGGCGAGTTCTTTTGCCTTTCTAATTTCTTCGTCCGAAGGCAGCCACGGCTTCGGCGGATTGAGCAAGTTTTCTAGACCGTGGAGAAGATACCGCCAGAAAATCGGTTGCGGCATCTCTTCACTGCGGATCAGTGGCGCGAGACCGTCGGGGTTCACGGGGGCTCCACCTCGCGTCAGCACCTCTGTGATTGCATGTTGGATCTTCGAAACCTCCTCTGTCGTCAGGTTCCTGGACCAGTCGAACGGGACCGGCGAGTGGCGCGCAAAGAGATACGAGATTCCATCTTCCACCCGGAAAGGCAGACCGTCGACGATCACCAGGGTGAGAATATCCCGCATGGGGATCACCTTCCGTCCGGCTACGCGCTCGAAGTGGATTTTGCCTTGGCGGGCCCAACGCCAAATCGTCGACCTCGCGACTCCCAGGTTGCTGACGGCCTGTGGGATGGTCCAGAACTGGTCCGAATTCTCAGTCACAACTACATCGTAGCAGAACAGTTATATTTATGCAACAGTAATGTTTTACGCAATGGGCTTTCATGCTACATTTAGATTCATCAATGATCTTGGGGGAGCAGCAGCAGAACGGGCGAAAGGCAAAGACAATGCGTAATGGAGATAACATTCTATTGAGTGGAGCCGTCCTCAAAGAACTCCCAGGCCTATCGGCGGGAGCTTTGCGGGTGTACATATATTTGTGTAGTGTTGAGGGAAGGGCGCCTGGACAACTCGTCGATGCGAGTGTTCCCTCGATAGCGCGCGAGACGGGCCAGCATAATCGATCCACGATTTCCGCAATCAACGTCCTCGTCGACAAGGGATTGATACAACGTTGCCCCAAATCGGGGGAGCACGCGAACCGCTATCGAATCCGATTCGGCCCTGAGATCGCTTTGGAACCGCGCAATGAAAAACAAGCGATGGACGCTTCTCAGACCCTGCAATCTGATCAAGCGAAATTGCCGGCGCACAGCGGCCCTTCAGAAGAGTCGTTGGCGAAAGTCGAATCGAGCGAAGTGCAGTCTGGTTTGAAGGACAGACCAAAGACGATCGACGATCTCGTGACGCGATGCTATAAGAAATGCCCCAGCGACGTTATCGCGAAATTGCGGCTGCTGTTTCCGGACGAAGCCGATCTGCGGCGTCGGCTCGAGTTCTTGGGAAGGGAGGCTGGCGTCGCTCCAGTTCAAACATTTGGTTTCTTCGCTCAAGTGCTTCGAGATTTCACGTAGATCGTGGACTAGTAGATTACGATTGTAGGAAGACGGCGTGTCTTGGACAGCACGTCCAGGGCTCTTTTCATCCGAACGATGCTTTTGAGAAATCCTGGCTGTATGGGCGTTGCTGCGATTTCTTTGAGCCATTTGTTGACCCATGCAAGCCAGTCACACCCCAGTGGGTTCGGCCATTCCAGGAAATGTTTGTGATTTCGCAACCATTCTTGTGCCTCCGGCCGGACGTAGGAGCCGAGAGGCACTCCTGCTCCATAATCCACGAGCAGGTGAATCGTTCCGTTCGGCGTTTCTTACTCTCCAGCTTCGGCAGGATCTGCCTAAGTTTGCGGTTTGCCCAACGGCCTTATCGGAAACTGGACCGCTGAAATCCGAAACGCCTCAAAAGGTTGACGGACGCGACAACCGAATCGGCATACAACAGCGCGACGATCGGGACACGACGCTTCTGAATCTCGGAGTCGGGAGTTGCCCGGGTTCTTGATTGCAGTGGCCTGGAACCTCATCCAGCGGCGTCTTGACTCCATCGTTGCTTCGAATTGCGCTAAACGCCGCCAGAACAATGACGCGCCACTTCAAGCGTCCGATCATTTCTCGCCAGCTAATTGCGGGTCGGGCACATGCTGGCCGGACATTTTCTTCTGCAGCTCATCCTCGATGCTCTTCTTCAACCGTTCCGTCTCATCGAATTCCCGCCTGGCTTCCGCGCGGCGGCCCATCGCCAACAAGACCTGCCCGGAAAGATAATGCACGCTGGCGCTCTGAGGGTCGATTGCCGCTGCCTCCCGCAACGCGTTTAGCGCCTCGGCGTATTTGCCCTCAACCTTATAAATCTTCGCCAACCCGAACTGCGAAGTCGCCAAACGGGGACCGAGCGTAATGGCTTTCCTGTAATAGCGCTCGGCTTCGGGAAGCTGATTGAGCGTGGAGCACAGCGCGCCAAGCTGATCGTAGTCGTACGCCATGTCGGGCTCGATCGCGGCGTCTTTCAGGAACTCTTCCTTCGCGTGCTGATAATCGTTACGCTTCAAGTACACGGTTGCGGTGAAATAGTGCACGAACGGTTCCTTGGGGTTCAGGCGCTCCGCTTCCGCAAATTCCGCCAGAGCCTGGTCGTACATCGATTGCGCGAGATGGCCCTTACCGATGAGCAGATGCAGTTCGGAGCTGTTTTTTCCGACCTCCAACAAGCGCGACGTCGCTTGCCGGTCCAGATCGTTCTCTCCAGCTTTGCTCGCCGCTATCGCCATCACATATAGATAGCTGAGATTCTGCGATTCCTGGTTCCACAGCGGCTGAAGCGTTCGCACCGCCTCGCTGTAATGTTCGGTGAAGAAATAGCAGAGCCCCAACAGATAGCGCGCCTGCGTTGAGTCGGGCAGATCGCGAAGAACTGTTTCGAACGGCGGGATGGCGCGTTGATAATCGGCTTGGCGGTAATAGGCCAACCCGATATTCAAGTGAATGCCGGGCATTCCTGGAGCGAGCCGCTCGGCCGCATGCAGTTGTTCGAGGGCTTTGGGCCACTCGCGGCGGCGCATGTAAACCACCGCCAGATTTCCATGCGCGCCGACATTGTCCGGTTCGGTCCGGAGGACCTGGCGAAATGCCTTTTCAGCGCCCGCCAGGTCGCCGCGGTTCAAGGCCTGCTGGCCCTGCTCGAAAACTGTACGGTTGTCTGGGGACTGCGCGCCGAGGGTGACTGCTAGTAAAACTGCGAGAACGGCGGGGATACGAACTGCGATCACGATTCAGTGTAGCCCCGCGTAGAGCAGGCGTTATCGCCTGCAGGGGACAGGCCAAAGGCCTGTTCTACATCAGCTTCAGAAGATGAACTTCATCCCGAGTTGTAAAATGCGCGGGTTATGCGCGCCGCTGGGATGCAGAAATTCCTGGTCCAGACAGCTTTGATCGCCGGCGGAGTTATTGGGCCCTCCGTAGCAGCTGATGGTATTGTGGACGCCGTTGAACTGCGTGTGATTGAACACGTTGAAGGCTTCGGCGCGAAATTCGAAATGCGCCGTTTCCGTGACGTAGAACTTCTTGAACAGCCCCATGTCGAAGTTCAGGCGCGAGGGATTGTTCAGGAGATTTCGTCCCGCATCGCCGAAGGTCAAACCGGTGGGCGCCGCGAACGCGGCCGGATTAAAGAGCAGCGGTCCGATGATGTCCGCCGCGTTTTTGATTGGCGGCGCGGCGTTCGGATTGCCGATTACATCGGCAAAAGCGCCCGTACCTGCGCCATTGCCGACTCCGGCGCCGGTGTAGATGCCGTTCCCGTTGTCGGCCACGATGCTGAAAGGCGTGCCGGTCTGAAACGTCGTCAGACCCGAAAGCTGCCAGCCTCCCAGCAGCTTGCCGCTGAGCTTCTTGGTGTTGGTGAAGAACGGCGAATCGAGCACGTAGCCGACGTTCAAGATATGCCGTTGATCGAAGTTTGAACTCGCCCGCGTCTGCGACATGTTATACGAATTCAGGAAATTCCCGTCGTAGCGGTCGGAAGAGTCGTCGATCGCATGACTGTAGGTGTACGCCAGCGTGAATTGGGCTCGCGCCCCGACCCGGCGTAGAGCAACCTGCAGCGCGTTATAGATGGAGTTCGCTTCCGGTTCGATCAGAGTAATGGTGGAATAACCCTGAAATTGCCGATAAGGATCCGCCGGGCTGGCGCCGCACGCTACCGCGAGATTCTGGGCGGTTTGGCCCGTCACCGTTTTTCCGTTGATCACGCCGGAAACAGCGGGCGTCCAGGCGTTCTGGACTGTATTGCATTGGGCGTCCGTCAGCGGCTGGCCCAGCGCGAACGGATTCTCGCTCGCGGACGTCGGATAAAGCTGATTGATGTCGCGCTGCCAGGACAGGTGCGTTCCCTTGCTGCCGACATACGAGATAGTTCCAACCGTATTTCTCATAATGTCGTGCTGCAGGTCAAGGTGCCACTGCTGAACGTACGGCCAACGCATCTGGTCGGTGTAAGTGGTGATTCCAGTGGTGCCGGACAAGCCGCCGCCGCCGATATTCGTGTATCCGACGATGTTATATTGCGTCGGATTAAGAATGCCTGGGGGTTGGCCTTCGAGACCGGAGATTCCTTCGTTGCCGTTCAAGTGTTCGCAGAAAATACCATAGCCGCCGCGGATGGCCCATTTGGCATCGCCGAACGGATCGAAAGCGAAGCCGAACCGAGGCGCCCAATTGAAGATAGTGACCCTTATAGCAGGAGGCCGGCGTGCCATTCGTGCCGCAGGCAACCTCGCCGTCGTAAGGGTTCCCGACGCCGGGCACAAGATCGCCCTGTACGCCCGTAATATTTCCGGTGATGTCGATTTCCGGAGCTTGCGCGGGATTGTAACGTGACGGGTAGAAGTTATAAAACTGATTGTACTTCTCCGAATACCCGCCGAAACCGCTCATGCCGCAGGCCGATGTTCAAGGTCAGTCGCTTGGTGACATGCCAGTCGTCCTGGACGTAAGGCTCGAAGATCTTGTCGCGGTAGTAATATTTGGTCTGAGCGTTGTTCTGGCTGAAGCTCGAGATGCGGCCGAGCAGGAAATCCGCCCAGGCGTTGCCGGTGGTGACGGGCGACGTATTACTGAAATTCAGGAAGCCCTGCGTTTCCGCGCCGTTCTGTTCGTTCTTCTGTGCGGCGGCGAAATAGAACCCGGCGTAGATGTTGTGCGAACCCCAGATCTTCGCAATCTGATCGCGGAATGTATAAGTTGGGTTGGCGTTGTTCCAGGGCCAGCCGGCGACATCGGCTGTGAAGCCGCCGCCATACGGGGCCCCGTTGTTGATGCTGATACCGGGAAGTTTGCCGCCGAAGCCGTTGTTCGAACAGGCCCGTCATGGTCATGCTCGAAGGCCGCTGCCAAGTTCCTGAGGGCGTCAGGAAGATGTGATCCGTGGTGTAGCTGAACGTAAACTCGTTCAGCAGCGTTGGCGAGATGTTGGTAGTCATGTGCGCAACCAGGCTCACACCCGGGCCCACGAAGTTCGTTCCCACCGTGGGAAAGCTGTCACCGCTCCACAGCGAGGTGGGCGTGATGGTGTTCCAGGAATCGTGGATAAAGCGGAAGAAGAAGCGGTTACTGTCGTTGAAGTTCTGGTCGATGCGCACCAGTTCTTCGCGCCAGTTGGTCGGCGTAGGCGGGGAGGCGTTGAAAAATGAATTCGCTCCGCTTCCGGCCGTAGGCGCCGGCACGAGCGCCATGATGGCTTGAGCGTTAGGATCTATAGGCACCGTATTGTTCGGATAATAGTTGCCGGTGAGAGGGTTGACCGGGCAATCGGGAAACCCCGTCTTGTTTACCGCGCTTCCGGCAGCCGGGCATACATCGTTGAAGATGCCCTGCCGCTCCGGATTTGAAGGCACCTGGACGTTAAACGTGTTCGGCAGGCGCTCCTTTCGCCACTCCTCGCTCCAGAAGAAGAAAGTTTTCTCTTTGCTGGTATTGTAAAGTTGCGGAATCCACACGGGCCCCCCGATCGTATATCCGAAATCGTTCTTCTTGTAGGAAGGAACGTCGGACGCAAAGAAATTCCGCGCATTAAATATCGTTGTTGCGCACGAACTCAAACAAGTCGCCGTGGAAGTCTCTGGGTGCCCGACTTCGTCACGGTTTCGATGGTGCCCGAACCGTTGCGGCCGTATTGGGCGCCGTAGTTTGACGTAAGCACTCTCACTTCCGCAATCGCGTCGACATTGGGATAAACATTCAGTGTTCCGTTGCTGCCGTTATCCATGTTGTCGCCCCCGTCGATTTCCCAGTTGTTGTATTCGGTGCGCCCGCCATTCACGCTGCAATCCGACGCTGCCGTACACGCCCACCGTTCCTTCGTCCTGGCCGGTCTGATTGCTCACGCCCGGAGTGAGCGTGATTAACTGCGTGAAGTTGCGGCCGTTGAGAACGAGCTGGCTGATTTCTTTGCCGGTCACGAGACCGGAAACTTCCGACGACTCAGTTTCGACTTGAGTCACTCCAACGGCTTCCACGGTGATTTGCGAAGCCACTGTCCCGACGGTTAGAGTGGCATCCGCGCGCGCACGCTGCGCGACCCGTAATATGATCCCCTTTGCATCGTAGCTGCTGAATCCGGTTGCGCTCACCGAAAGGTCATACGCACCCGGAGGGACGGCGGCGAAAAGATAATCTCCTTCCGCATTCGATTTCGTCTTTAAAGCGTTTTTGGTTCCGATGTCCGTCAAAGTGACGTCCGCGTTCGGGACGACAGCGCCAGTACTGTCCCTGACTGTTCCGGTGATTGAGCCAGTGCCTTGCCCGAGCAACGTAGACGCGGGCAGTAGTAGCAGCGCAAGAAACGCGCCGCGGAATGAACCAACCATAGTTCCTCCCCTACCAACCAAATGCGCGCAACCGCTCAGTACGTTCCCCAACGCCCAAGCGATTGTTTGGTTCACTATACAACGGAGGAATTAAGATTTCAAGTAGTTAGCGGGAATTCCCTGGCGGAACGTGGAAATTGTATTTCCCGAATACATCGGTGACGGAATCGTATACATTGGGGCTGTCGGAATTAACAATTAAACTACGCCGGGGATCGGCCGCTCCGCTTTGTTAATCGGTGACCGTAACCGTAACCGGTAACAGTAACCGCGCAGTGCGACTGCCACGGATATCACAAGCAAAAGACTAGAGGGTACTCATGGACGTACTTATTCATTGTGACGCGCGAGCGCGCGCCGGCGTTGGCTCTTCGATCTTGACGATACGGCCGGCAGTGATATCTTTCAGCGTCTGCACGGTCCCGCTGGGCCACCGGATTTCCAGTGATTTGATTCCGGTCTCCGGTCCCAGCCCGAAATGCACGCGCTTGTCGCTTGACGACATGAAGCCGACACTCGTCGTCACATGATTGTACAGGGTGCGTCCCGATTCGGTAGTCACCTTCATTGTTGCTCCGATCGCGTCGCGATTGCTTTTATGGCCGACCAGGTCCAAAATCAGCCAGTGGTTGCCATTGTCGCCGGAATTCAACAAAATGCGCGGCGGTTTCCCCAGGCTTGTGACAACGAGATCCAGGAACCCATCGTTGTTCAGGTCTGCGAATGCCGAGCCGCGCTGGAAACCCACGCTCATGAAATCCGGGCCCATCTGCTCCGAAACATCGGCGAACTTCCTGCCGCCCTGATTCTCGAGCATGGAATCGTGTTGCCGGGCATTCTCGGCTGTATCGTCGACGTCGCCATTAGCGCTGTATAAGTCTTTCCAGCCGTCGTTGTCGTAGTCGATGAAACCGCCGCTCCAACCTGAAAAAGGAGCGCTCATCCGAGCTATCTTCGTCGACTCCGAGGCGTATTCGAACGATGTTCCACGATTGTTGTGAAACAGCGCCCAGATCTGACCCATCAGGTTGTTGTAGAAGATGTCCACCCAGCCGTCATTGTCGTAATCTTTGACATCGGCCCCCATCGCGGAGACTGTCGTGCCGGCTTCATCGTACGCCACGCCGTAATTAAACCCGTCCTCTTTAAAGGTTCCATTCTTCTGGTTGATGTAGAGGAAATTGCGGACCGTGTCATTGGCGATGAACACGTCCATGTAACCGTCGTGATTGAAATCGGCGATGCCGATACCCATGCCCTTGCCCAACGCTGCCCCGAATCCGCTGCGTTCTGTCACATCTTCAAACTTGCCGCCGCCTAAGTTGTGATAGAGCCGCTGCGGGACGCTGGGATAGATCTGCGGGTTACAGTACCCTTCTCGATCGTTTTGCCTGCAGCGGACATCTTTTTCGGGCGTCCAGACGGTGTAATTAGATACCACAAGGTCGAGGCGGCCGTCGTTGTCATAGTCGAACCATGCGGCCGCGACGCTGAGAGTGTTTTGAGGCTTGCCGCCGATGCCGGCTTTTTCCGTAACGTCCGTAAAGGTGCCGTCGCCGTTGTTATGGTAAAGCGCGTTTCTGCCAGCATTGGCAGACGAAGAGATCGACATATCCGTCGTTATCGTAATCGCCCGCGGCCACGCCGAAGCTGAAACCGAGATTTGCGCCGTCGAGTCCCGAACCCGAAGTTACATCTTCGAAAGTTCCATCGCCTTTGTTTCGCAGCAGGCAGTTATAGAATGATGCGTCCGTCTTTCGCAGCTCGGGGAACTTGGCGCCGTTGGTGAAGAACAGATCGACTTTGCCGTCGTTGTCATAATCGAATGCAGCAATCCCGCCGCACATGGGTTGCGGGAAGTATTTCGTGCCGCGGTAATCATTGTTGGTGAAATAGGAAAATTTCGAACGCGGCGCGACATCGGTGAAGTGCGGGCGCCTGGGAGCCGAGTCGGCTTGAGCAACAGACTCGATTTCAAAGCAGGCCCAGACAAAAGCGACGCTAATTGCGGCTGCGTAAAACGCGCGGAGCTTCGGCATCAACCTGTCTACAGTATGGCTTTGTTGCCGAGGCGATGGCCACCTGCACAACCGCCATCGCTCCCCGTATGGTCAAATCACTAGAATCGTATGTCCGATTACGTTCGGTAACAGTTCGGCCACGACCATCTAAGTGCCTGATTCTATGGTGGATCTTATATTGACGACCCACAACCGAAATCGCCTTCCGGCGCGAGGGCTCGCCAACCCGAACTTGACCCGCGTAATCTAGTCGGCATAAGCTAAGAATTCTTGGTATGGGACGCAAGGCGCAAAAGAACGAGTCGTTGCCCGGCTCACTGGACATGTTGATTCTGCGGACGCTGTCGCTGCGCGACCTCCATGGATACGGCATAGTCCAGTTCATTCAACAATCCTCCGACAATGAACTCCTCGTCGAAGAGGGCTCGCTGTACCCCGCTCTCCAGCGGCTGGAGCTAAACGGCTGGATCAATGGTGTATGGGGAGTGACGTCGAATAATCGGCGGGCGAGGATCTACAAGATTACGGCGGCTGGCCGCAAACAACTGGCCGTTGAAGCCCGGAAGTACGCGAAACTCACGCTGGCGATCGCCCGTGTCATGGAAGCCGAGTGACGGACATGTTGATACGACGGCTGAGGTATTGGATAGAAAGCGCCAGGCGCAGCGAGGCGCTGCGTGAGGAAATCGAACTCCACCTTGCGGAAAAAGCCGCGGAATTACAAGCGGACGGTATGACGGCGGAGCGCGCGCGGGCCGAGGCGCGCCGGCGATTTGGCAACGCCGGACTGAAGCACGAAGAATCACGGGAGATTTGGATGACACGGTTTTTGCCGGAACTTGGCCAAGATGTCCGCTACGGCTGTCGCACCATGACGGCCAACAAGGCGTTCAGCGTCCTGGCGGTCTTGTCGCTGGCGCTCGGCATCGGCGCCAATACTACGATCTACAGCTTCATGGAGTCGATCCTGTTGCGCTCGCTGCCGGTGGCCGATCCCGAGTCGCTGGTGGTCTTGAATTGGCATAGCCGGCCGCCACAGAACGCCAGCAAGGAATGGGTCCACGTCATGCACGGGCTACAGGGAATGTTCTGGCCGGGCGACAAAGGCGACATGTCCGGCGGAATATTCCCGTACCCCGCATTCGAGACGCTTCACCAGGAGAACCCCGTCTTTTCCACCCTCTTCGGATATTTCAACGGACATAATAAGACCCTGGCCATCCGGGGGCAGGCCACGAGCGCCGGAACGGAGTACGTCACCGGCGATTATTTTCGCGGCCTCGCAGTGTCGCCGGCCGCGGGACGTCTGATCAACTCCGAAGACGACCGTCCAGGCGCAGCGCCGGTCGCGGTCATCAGCTTTGCGACCAGCGAGCAGCGCTTTGGGGGACCGTCGAGTGCGATCGGACAACCGGTTCTCGTGGACAGTGTGCCCTTCACGGTGATCGGCGTAGCGCCTCCGGAATTCTTCGGAGTGGATCCCGCGGCGGCGCCAGACCTCTATCTTCCGTTGCACACGAATGTGCTCGTGGACGGCGCCCGGGCGGCTCGTATGTATCCCGACGAAAACTTCTACTGGATCGAAATGATGGGCCGTCTGCGTCCCGGCGTAAGTATGGCCCAGGCGCAGGCAGCGCTGGCTCCTCGTTTCCATCAATGGGTGGCCGCCACCGCGACGACCGACGGTGAGCGCGCCAAGCTGCCCGCGCTGATGCTGAATCCCGGCGCCGCCGGCCTGGGCAGTTTGCGCCGGCAGTATTCCAAGCCTCTGTATGTGCTCCTGACTATGGTGGGATTGATCCTGGCAATCGCGTGCGCGAACATCGCCAATCTGCTGCTGGCAAGGGCCGCCGCGCGACGCCGCGAAATGGCTGTCCGGCTCAGCCTGGGAGCGGGACGGTTCCGCGTCGTGCGGCAGTTGCTTACCGAGAGTGTGATGCTGGCGTCGCTAGGAGGAACATTCGGCGTTTTGTTTGCAATCTGGGGCGTGCGATGGCTGACGCTTCTGCTCTCCAACGGGCACGAGAACTTTACGCTCCACGCGGAACTGAACTGGCACGTGCTGGGCGTGACGGCGGCGCTCTCAGTGGTTTGCGGCCTCTTGTTTGGTCTCGTTCCAGCGATTCAGGCGACGCGCCCAGACGTCATGCCCGCGCTACAGAGTGGACGCGGGGGCGGACCGCGTCGCCGTGCGCAGCACGTCCTGGTGATCGCCCAAATCGCGATCTCTTTTGTCATCTTGGTCGCCGCCGGTCTGTTTGTCCGGACACTCAACAACCTGCACTCCGTCCAACTGGGATACGCCCGCGAGAACATCCTTCTGTTCTCGTTAAATGCGCGCCAGGCAGGCCATCGCGACCCGCAGATCGTCACTTTTTACGCGGACCTGCGCAAGCGCTTCGAATCAATCCCCGGAGTGAGCAGCGCGACGCTTTCGCAATCCTCGATCATCAATGCCGCCCGCGCCGGGCAGCCAATCAAGGGGCCAATGAAGATCGGCGCTGTGACGATCGATAGCGCACGCATCATGGCCGCCGGACCGCGTTTTCTTACGACGATGCAGATTCCGATCCTGGCCGGGCGTGAGATTGACGACCGCGATCAAGCGGGCTCCAGGCCGGTTGCAGTGATCAGCGAGCGACTGGCGCGGGCTTACTCCGAGAACGAGAATCCGGTGGGACGGCGCATCACGCTGCCGGACGAGAAGCGCGATCTCGAAATCGTCGGCGTGTCGGCTAATGTGCGGTACGGTGGTCTGAAAAATGAAGAGGAGAGTGCCATGACCGTGTTCGTACCGGTTAGCCAGTTTCCTTCGGACCGGGTGACCTATGCGCTGCGCACTGCGGGTGATCCGCTGAGGTTTGTTCAGAGTGCGCATGAGATCGTGCGGGAGGCAGATTCACGCATACCCCTCACAAACGTGATCACGCAGGCTGCGGAAATCGATCGGACGATCAGCCGGGAACTCATGTTCGCGAAACTATGCACGATTTTCGCGGTTCTCGCACTCCTGATGGCTTGCGTGGGACTCTACGGGACAATGTCTTATAGCGTCGCGCGGGAGGTCAGCGAGATTGGAATCCGTATGGCGCTGGGCGCGCAACGCGGCGCAGTGGTATGGATGGTTCTGCGGCGTGTTCTACTACTGGCGGCGGTGGGACTGGCGATCAGCGTGCCTGCCACGTTGGGCGCGTCCCGGCTTGTCGAATCTTTTCTGTTTGAGACCCAGCCCAATGATCCGGGAACGCTGGCGCTGGCCGGCGTCATCCTCCTAAGCGCCGCGATTCTCGCTGGCTATGCGCCGGCAAGGCGAGCGTCCCGAATTGATCCGCTGGCGGCTCTGCGGCAGAAGTAGGTCGTGCCGCAAACGAAAGATGAAAATGTTCCAGGCCCGCGTAGATTGATCATGATAGCTGCTCGCCCGCGATAGAGGCTGAGCTACGTTGGGATCGAGGACGCGGGCCGCGGCGAAGTCCTGGATAATGCGACATCCGAAGGGTGGGTAGAGATCAAGCTCACGAGAAACGCTCTAGAGTCGTCGAAGTGCCTTCCCCGCTGCCACCGAGTTTATAGTCGGCGATCCGGAGGTGAGGCTTGTGAAAACGGCATTATCGGAACTTGGCCACTAAGACCTCAAATTGTCAGGGCAACGGAGGAGAGTTCTCATACCCTGCGTTGGTGGTTCAACGAGCCCTGGGGCGCGAAAGTCATCCGGCATGACGTCACCGAGTAAGAACGGCTGTGTCCCGGACTCCTGTCCTCGTTTCGCCGTACCTGCTGCCGAGAGCGGCTTGAGAGGACTTCGCGCAGAAGAAGGTCTTTAAAAAAGACAATGCGCAGGCATTGCATAGTGCAGGAAATTGCACGATGAGTTAGAACGTTCACGTCGACACCTGCTATTCCGAGGTGATCAGGCGGGTGGGGACAAGAAGCGAAGCACTTCCGTTAAAGAGCATAGTGCAATTTCCTGCACTATCCTGAACGCATGATCTCGGGCCGGCCAACGAAACGGCGCCCGAAGCAGCCGTTATCATAAAAAGTCATCTTGGAAATCCTCATCACAAGCTAACAACACGGACAAAGAAACGGCGGCTACCTATGAGACTGATTTCTGTTATCAGCTTGGCTCAAATCATCATCCTGTCCGCAGTTCCGAGCCCTCCGAGAATGGCGCCACGAATACTTTATCGCTGTCAGGGGCGCCTCCGACGAGTGCTCGCTGGGAAACCATAAAAAAAGTGAGCGGCGTTCGTGAGATGTTCTGCGCGGATACGGAAAAACAATCGCGAGCGCTTCGCCCCCTAGGCTGGAAACATGGAATCTGTGGACTTCCATGACACCCAAAGGGCAGTTTTAGGAGTCTTAGTAAGTATAGCGTTTTGTCCGCATCTTGTGCGGCGCTGAAGGCGGTAAGGCATTTGCATTTGGCCTTCAAAGGTAAGACTACCGAAGAGATCTACGATGTTTTGATGATGCAGTTGGTGCGCGCCATTCAGAAGTACGATCCTTCGTATACGGACAAAGTGAGAGTTGTAGCGGAGAAGATTGAAGATGCATTCCAGAAACAGTTCACCATCCTTGAGCTCAACGACCGTTTGGACTTTGATGGTAATAAGTATATCCGCATGTTTTGCCGCCGTGGTTTCCTCGAGGCGGTTAAAGGAGGAAAGGGGTTCATACGGTCGGCGGATGTACTGCTGTACTGCTGGCTGTCCATATTGCTGTACAGCAGTCCGTACTTCCGGCTGCCTTTGTTCCCGCCAGATTCCTTCTTCAATGGCACAGAAATCACCCTCGCGTGTTATCTACAGACCTGGTTCCGATGTGATGCCGGCCAATGCTACGAAGAACTGCCAGCCGAGGCCGTGAAGCGATCGAAATCGTTCGCTGCCGCCTGAGCAAGTTCATACAATCGCGTCAGCAGCTCTTCCACGCTGTTGTATTGCACCGTCAACCTTCCTGGGGCAAAGGAGACGCTCGCCGGCAGATCGGCCGCCGTGCCATTCGCAGCCGCCGGCGAAACATAGATCTGCACCGCCGCGGCGCGTCGATACTTCTCCAACTTCACCAAGTGATCGCTCAATCGCCTCTTCCGCTCATGCTCCTGTTCGATGTCCGGGTCGGCCGCCAGATCTTGCAAACGCCGGATCAAATCGAGGCGGTTGAGCAGAACGGTATTGCCTGACCGGTATCCGCCGAAGCGCTGCATCAGATCAATGGCGCGCCGGCGCTGCACACGAAAGATACGTTCGCAAATCGCGCGATCGACGACGGGTGTGTCCAACGACGCTAACTGCTCGATGATAATTGGAATCTCCAGCAACCACCGCGCTTTAGCTGCCACGGAGCTCCTCCTATCCCTTCCTCGATGTTACTGCACATTCGGGCAATTATGACCCGTTTTTCACTTATGCTAATACCCACTAACGTAAGTAATTAATCAGATTCGGGGAGCTCTTGATGCGGACACCGCGCGTTCACAAACGAAGGAAACAGAGGCTATGCATTAGTCCAGATACCCAAACATCGTTGTAGTTTGCGATTGCCGGCTTCCGCCGTCGGGAATAGCAGACCGGCGGGTTTGTTCGAGCCCGGTTCGAGGCTTCAGTAAGGCCGTCAGTGATTTCGGTCTAATCTGGTCCAGCTCGGCCGTCTGTTTTGGCCGCCATGCAGGCGAATGATTGGGCCGCCAGACCCGTTAAGTGCTGTTCTTCTCGCAGATCTTGGGACACCTGATCCAATTCTTCCCAAACTCTAAGCAGATTGCCATTCCACATCTTTCCGATCTGCTCTTCTCAGCTCTACGAGTGACGTTAAATGCTTCCGGCGCGCTGTTCCAGCCGTCAATTCCGCCGCCACCATCGAAGTCGGACGATGCCGGGTGCTGTACCCGCGCACGTAACAATAAACAATCGTTGAGCGCCTATAATGAGCTTTGAAAGCGCAAGCTCCATTGCTGGAGGAGGCGCAAATATTCCACTGTGAGGCACCGCCGCCTAAGAACTACGGAGGCTATTCAAAATATGGCAGGAGGCAGCATGAACCGCGGAGAATTTGGAGCCGCAACTCTGGCGACTGGAGTTTCGAAGTTGGCGGGTGCGGAATGATCGCACATACCCGATCTAATCCGACGGCTCCGTCCCCTGACGGAGGGCATCGAACCATCACGGACTAGGATTGAAAGGCCCGGATCGAGAAGGGGTGCAGATTAATGCGTGAGAATCAGATCGATGCGATCTTTCTTGAGGACGCTTCCAGCATGTACTACTTCACCGGCACGCAGTGAGGTGGAAAGTGAGCGCACATTCGGGCTGGTGCTGCCGGCGCGCGGCGAATTGGGCTGGGTAGTTCCTGGCTTCGAAGAGGCTCGCGCCCGCGAACTGATTCGCTTCGGCACGGACATCCGGACCTGGGAAGAAGACCAGAGCTCTTATCGGAAGATCGTCGGGATCCTCAGGGATCGGGGCATCTCGGCGGGACGCGTCGGTATTGAAGAGCAGGTGCGTTTCTCCGCGTTCAACGGGCATCCGCAAAGAGGCGCCCGCGCTCGAATTTGTAAGCGCCGATCCAGTCACTGCCGGTTGCCGCATGATCAAGTCCGCCGCCGAAATCGGCTTGCTGCGGTGCGCCAACGACGTGACCATCGCGGCGTACACGGCAGCTTTGGCTGCGCTACGTGAAGGGAAGAGGCATTCGAAATTGAACAACAAAATCACGGCGGCCTACAGGGCTCTCGGATTCCCTGGTTCCGCGATGGTGAGCTTCGGAGAATACACCGCATTCCCCCACGGCAGCATTCAGCCGCAGAAAACTGCGGGAAGGCGATGTGTTGCAGATCGACGACGGCGCCAATGTGGAAGGCTATCAGGCGGACATTACATGGACGACGGTCTTTGGAAAACCCAGCGCACGGCAAAGCGACATCCGGAATATCGAACGCAAAGCTCAGGATGCCGCCTTCGCCGGAGCCACTGGTGAGTCCGTGGATGCGGCTGCAAGAAGAGTGATCACTGACGCCGGCTTCGGCCCGGCCTAAAGGTCCCGGTCTGCCGCACCGCACCGGGTAGGGCATCCGACTCGATGGGCACGAATGGACCTACTTGGTCCGCGGCAATAAAACCCGATTGGCGCCGGGCATGTGTTTCAGCGACGAGCCCATGCTTACCATCTACAGTGAGTTCGGTGTCCGTCTCGATGATTGCTTCCATGTGACGACAGATGGACGACGATCTTTCAGTAAGCAAAGCGTAGCAATCGATCAGCCCTTCGGATAGAATCTTCGGGCACGGCAGGCGTTTTCATCCCTCGATTCAGAACGCCACTCGAGCGGTCCGGAAAGTATTGGCATTTCAGGCATTGATTAATCAGATCTGGAAATATCTGGCTCCGCGGCGATCCATCGATCGAGGAGTGGCCTGGAGCCGATTGAGTTATTAGGCCGATTCCGCAAAACTTAATGACGAAAGCTGACGACGAGCGTCTTCCATGTTCCCCTCCAGTCGTAATAACCACAGCGTGACGAACCGACAACGCCAAAGTGCTGGACGAGTGGCGCAAGAGGGACTGTCCATCCCTTCTTCTCGTACGGCGCCAGCTCAAAGTGGCTGCTCAGATCCACGGTCTTCTGGTTGCTGGCTGTCCAATCAGCCGATGGTAGTTCTTGCGGACCGGTTTGCACTTCGACAATACACGAATGCAAATGCCTCTCGTTTCGATTCGTTACTTCGATCAGCGCGTTAACACCGCTGGACGTTTTGGAAATATACATCTCCATCCGCACATCAGGCTGTCCGCGGTCTGCAACGAAGAACCAGGTGAATGCGGCGATAACCGCGGTCCCACATCCGACGAACCATCCCCGGTGCCTCAAGACTCCTCGTCCTTCGACTCAACCTCGAAATCACCTTCTCTCTCAGGCAGCACGTCACGCTCTCCCGCCATCCATACGTACAGAGTGGGGAGTAGAAAAATGCTCATGACCAGGTCTGAGATAAGACCTCCGACAATTACGATTGCAAACGGACGCTGTGAATCGGACCCAATTCCATGCGAAATCGCGGCAGGCAGCAGGCCAAGAGTCGCGACCAACATCGTCATCATGATCGGTCGAAGCCTTAACACAGCTCCCTCGATGGCGGAATCGACAATGGTGTAACCACGCACTCGGAGTTGATTGATGTACTCGAGCATAATGACGCCCGTTTGCACGGAAACACCAAAAAGGGCGAGAAATCCCACGCCAGAGGACACGCTGAAATTGGTTCCCGTAATGAGAAGCGCGAGCAGCCCGCCAATGCGCGCCAGCATCACGTTGGCGAGAATCAGGAGCGCCCATTTGAACGATCGAAACATGCTGTAGAGAATCATGAAGATCAACAGGACCGTGAGAGGCACGATGATCAGAAGTCGCGCTTCAGCGCGTTTCTCACTTTCGTACTCGCCTTCCCAATCGATGCGATATCCACGAGGCAGTTGAACTTTAGCAGCCACATTCTTGATGGCTTCCTCTACCGCGCCGCCCAAGTCACGGCCGCGCACGCTGTACTTGATCGCGACATAACGTTGGTTGCCTTCGCGATAAATTTCAGAGCCGCCGTCCCGTTCTTCAACCTTGCAAAGCTGGGCCAGCGATACCCGCTCGCCGGTCGGCGCTAACAGACGAATATTCTCGATCGCTTCTTTTGTATTGCGGAATTGCGGGAGATAGCGCATCACCAGGTCGTAGCGGCCTCGCCTTGCAAAACCTGAGTGAGAGCATTGCCGCCCGCCGCGGTCTGGATCGCATCTTGAACATCCGCGACGTTGATCTGATAGCGTGCGGCTTGCCTGACGATCGACTTCGAAGTTGTCGTTGGGCTGACCCAGGACATGGAAGACTCCGAGATCCGTGATCCCGCGCACCTGCCGCATGATGTTGACGACCGCATCGGCCTTGTCCTCGAGAAGTCTCAAGTCGTCGCCATAGACCTTGGTCGCCAGTTGGCCTTTCACTCCGCTGACTGCTTCCTCCATGTTGTCCGCGATCGGCTGCGAGAAGCCCCAGACCACGCCGGGAATTTTCGCAAGTTCGCGCATTCATGGCGGCAATCAGTTCTTCCTTGTTCTGATGAAATGCCGGCCGCCATTGCTCTTTCGGCTTCAGATCGACGAAGTATTCGGTGTTAAAGAAACCTGTTGTGTCGGTTCCGTCGTCCGGACGTCCAGTTTGACTGGTGCACTGCGTCACCTCGGGCCAGGAGCACAGAATGATTCTGGCCTGGTTCGATAAGCCGGATACCTTCGGTGGGGCCGGTACTGGGCGCGAGAGTGCCGCGAACCCACAGCGCGCCTTCATCCAGGTGCGGAAGGAACTCGGAGCCGATCACTCCGCCGACGGCCAGATAGATCGCAAGCGCCAGACTAGCAACACCTCCCGCGACAGTCAGAAACCGCATGCGGATCGCAATTCGCAAGGCCCGCCGGTACAGCGCCGTCATCCAGGCCATCACCGGGTTGTGCCATTCGCGCGTGCCCTTCGGGAAGAAGAGGCTCGCGAGCACGGGCGCAACAAGGATCGAAAACAGCAGGCCCCCAATAGCGCGAACGCCACTGTCCACGCCATGGGTTTAAACAAACGCCCTTCCACACGCTGCAGCGTGAAAATCGGCAGGTAAGCGGTGATGATGATGGCGATCGCATAGAAAACCGGGCGCTGGACTTCGTGAGCGGCGTCGAAGATCTTCTCTTTCGGCGTGCGGTGATCCGAAGGACGGCTTAAATGCCGAACGATGTTTTCCACCATCACCACGGCTCCGTCCACCACCATTCCGAAATCCAACGCGCCAAGAGATAGTAAGTTCGCCGGAATGCCTTTGAGATTCAAGCAGGTTGCCGCGAACAGCAGCGAAAAAGGAATTGTCAAAGCGACGATAATTGCACCCCGAACATTGCCGAGAAACAGAAACAGGATGATCACCACGAGGATGATTCCATCCATGAGGTTATGCAGCACGGTATGAGTGGTGTAGTGCACCAGATCGCTGCGGTCGAGGAAGGGAACAATTTTCACTCCGGGCGGGAGAATACGAGTGTTCAGTTCTTCGACTTTCTTGTGGATTCCCTTCAGAGCATCGTCCGCTTCAGCGCCTTTCCGCAGCAGCACGATACCGGAAACGACGTCAGCGTTGTCGATAAGTTTGCCGTCGTCATGCCGGATGGCTCGGGCGAACTGCCCCAGCCGGATCTTGGGACCTTGCGCGACCACGGCAATGTCGCTCATATGGATTGGCGTGCCGTTCTTCGTCAGGAGGACTGTGTTCTGGATATCCTGTATGTCCTTGACTAACCCTACCTCCCGAATGTTGATTTGTTGCAGACCAGCTTCGATGAAGCTCCCACCGGCATTCGCATTATTATTCGAGAGCTGCTGTTCCACCTGCCCGATACTGAGCCCATAAGAGACGAGCTTTTCAGGATCCACACGAACCTGATATTCACGAGTAGGGCCACCGAAGCTGGCTACGTCGACGATGTTAGGAACAGCTTTGAAGTTCTTTTCCACTACCCAGTCTTCCAATGACTTCAGCTCCATCACGTCGTACGCCGGGTTGGTGCTGTGCAGAGTGAAGAAATAGATCTGACCGACGGGACTCCAATCCGTACCCATCTGCGGCACCACGCCATTCGGCAAGGTAACTTGCGAGAGTCGTTCCAGAACTCTCTCTCTGTTCCAGGCGTTCTCGGTCTCATCGTCGAAAACAAGCTTCAGATCGGAGAGACCGAACAAAGAGAACGATCGTAGATGCACTACGCCCGGGATGCCGTTCATTACGATCTCGAGCGGAATCGTGACTTGCTGCTCGATTTGTTCAGCGGATATTCCAGGCCACTGCGTGATGATCTCGACGTAGTTGTTCGCTACATCGGGATAGGCTTCAACGGGCAGTTCATGGAATGAAATACCTCCCCAGATGAAGAGGGCTATGGCAATCGCTAGGACCAGCAAACGGTTCTCCAGCGCAAAATCGACAAGCTTGCGAATCATCTACTGTTCCACCGTGCTCTGGAAAACAAGAGCCTTGGCGATGACCTTATCGCCTGGTTCGATTCCACTGAGAATCTCCTGCATATTGTCAGGCAACATGCTTCCGGCGTCGACAGCAACACGCTGAAAATTACCGTTTCCTCTCGGCTCATAGACCCAATCGCGGTCATGCAGGTGAAGAACAGCGGTGCTCGGCACCATCGCATATGTGTGCTGAGTCCGGCCGTGGAACGTCGCCGTGACGAACATGCCGAGACGCATGAGTCCGGGGTTTTCCACTTCCAGCCTGACCTTCTCGGTACGAATGTTGAGGTCCATCATCGGCAGAATGTTGCTGATTCGCGCCTTCAGAATCCGGTTCGGATAGGCCACCAGATGAATGTCCGCGAATTCTCCAATGTGAACCTGCGCAATGTTGTTCTCGTACACATCGCAGATGATCCAGACGCGGGACACGTCGGAAATTGTGAACGGGTTGGGCGGCGTCAGCGCTTGAACGCCCGACGCGTTCGTGATTTCCTGGTCGGTGATTACTCCGAAAACCGGAGCGCGTACTTCCACGATGCCTGAAGGATGGTCGGCATCGGCGCCCAGAAGCTTGAGATGCTCGGTTGTAGTCCGAACATCGACAAGGGCGTTGTCCTCGGCATTCTGCGCAATTTCGAGGGCGCTCTTCGGAACCGCGCCGTCGTCAAGCAAAATCTGGGCGCGATGGAGTTGTATCTTCGTGAGCTCTTCATTCTTGATAGCCTTGCGATAGTCTGAATACGCGCCTGCTATGTCGGTGCTTCGCACCTTGAACAGTAGCTGGTCCTTTTTTACCTCATCGCCCAGCCGGGCATCGATTTCCACGATTCGGCCAGTGGCGAGCGAGGGCACGGGCACCTGTCGTGACACATCGGGGTTAACCACGCCCGTTACGTTCAACTCCGGCGCGGCGACGTGCGCCTCTGCCGTTGCCAGCTGAAACTGCTCCGGATGGTCCACTTTGAAGTTGTTCGGGTCCATATCCGCCTCGACCATGGTGGGAACAGGGCCAGTGCCCACCGTAGCGTCGGCTGTAACCTTTCGCTCACACCCGCCAAGAAAGAAAACTAAACATATGCACAGAATCACTTCAAGAAGAGTTAAGCGATTCATTGGAGAACCTCCTGGCCCACCGCCATGTCCATCTGGGCCGCCGCAGTCAAATAGGAACCAATCAGATTCAAGTACGCCAACCGGGTATCCCGATAAGCCTTCTCCGCGTCCAGGAAGTCGAGCAACGAGGCGCCGCCGTTTTGATAAGAGACCGTTATCCTGTTGCGGTTGTCCTCGGCCAGTGGCAGATATGTCTCTTTATACGGCTTCAAAAGATTCAAAGCCTGGATCAATGTCCAATAAGCGGAATCGACATCGCTGAACACTTGTGCCCGATTCGCATCCAGCAACCGTTCGTTGCGGCCGATGTCGATCTGAGTGCGCGCCTTCTCGCCCTGGTTGCGGTCGAAGATGCGCAGAGGAATGTTGACACTGGCACCGATCGTGTTGTTGTCGTACGGGTTATTGAAGGAAGGGTTGTGCGTCCACCACGCGCTGAACGTGGGATCGGTCGAACCATTTGCAACGGCAAGCTCGTGGTTGATCTTGGCCAGGTCCACGGACTGCATAGCTGCTTGCAAATCCGGCCGGGCCGCAAGCGCAACATTTCGAAAATCCTCGAGCGGCATGAGCTGCTCCTTGAAGTCGTACTGCCCTTCCACATCGAATTGTTCGATGGGCGTCCGCTCGTTCAGCAGCGTCAAAAGCTGTATCTTGCTGGTCCGCAGATTTACCAACGCCGTTTCGTAATCGGATTCGAATTGCACACGTTGCAGGACTAAGCGGTTCAGATCCACCTTGGCGAGATCGCCTGCATTGAAGCGTTTCCGATTGATATCGAGTTCCTTGTCCCAATACGCCAGGTTCTCTTTCGCGTTTTGAAGCACGGCCTTCGCCTGCAGCAGTTGGACATAAGCGTTCCGCAGATTGAAAAGCAGATTGCGCTCCTGATCCAAGTACGTGGATTCGTCCACTGCCGTGGTTTCCTTGGCGCTGTCACGCCGCAACTCCCGCTTGTGGCGGCGTTCGTGCAAGTAACTGAAGGCTGGCGAAAACTGAGTGCCCGCGAACGGCCGCCAGACTCCGTTGTACCGGGAGATTTGAGTCCCATCCGTCGAGAACGTGAAATCCGGGTTAGGGCGGAGATAAGCCGTGATCTCCTCTGCCCGCGATTCATCGATGTTCAAATGCGCTGCCTTGAGCGTCGGATTCGAGGCTTCGAACTTCTCCTTGATTTGCTGCCAGCTTAGTGCGCTTTGCGCCGGTAACTCGTGGATTGTCATTCCAACAAGCACCACGGCTATGCGCGCAAACCACCGTCGTCCGAGTGCGCTATTCATAAATCGGATTGCATCTGAGGTTGATGAGTCATTCGTTAAAGCTCAACTGTAGGGTCTATGGAACGTGTAACGCCAGTGATCTTATTTCCAAAACGGCTGGCCATTCGGTATATCTTTTGGCGCGTATAGGTGTGATCGCTTGGCTAATCTTCCGGTCTTGCGGACATACGGAGCGATCTTTCAGCCGAAGGTCTTGGCAGAGTGACAAATTGGCCCTACGATACTGTGCATGGCACTTTCGAACCCCCGGTCAGGGGATGCGGAACAGCAGGCGCATGGGGGCCGAATCAGGCTCGTCCTGCTTGACGATCATTTGCTGCTTCGGGAAAGCCTCGCCAAACTGTTAGCCACGGAAAACGATTTTGAGCTGGTAGCGGAATGCGCAACGTCTTCCGAGGCCTTGAAAAGCATAAAGGGCTCGGGAGTGGATGTAACATTGATAGACATCGGTCTTGCGAAGGATTTCATTTCTTGCGCCCGCAAAGCTCGATATTCAGGAAAAACGCTTGTCATCGCGAGAGAGATCGATGCGACGGGTTCGGCGATTGTGTTGAAGTCCGGCGCATCAGGGATCTTCCTCGACTCGGATTCTTCCGCGCGGCTGATTCAAGCTATTAAGCTAGTGGCGAATGGCGAAGCCTGGGTTGACAGAAAGGTGATCCGGCTTTTCGCCGAGCGTTACCCACGTAATGACGACGGCAGTTCGTGGGGCAAACTCTCGGAACGAGAACAGGCGGTATTGAATGGGATTGTCGATGGCATGTCGAATCGAAAGATTGGCGACAAACTTGGTGTTTCAGAATCAACGGTAAAGGCAACACTGCAGCGACTGTTCACGAAGTCCGGTGTGCGAACGCGAAGCCAGCTCGTGCGCGTAGCACTGGAAGCTCCATCGGTTACGAAGCAGTAGAATCCGCTCTATAAGACGTCTCTATATTGTTCCAGCGCGACGCGAACCAGTTGAGAGCGGGTGCGAACGTTCGTCTTCGCGAAGAGCTGCTGTAACGTGTTCTTGACGGTGCTCTCCGATATCTCCATTCGCGTTGCGATTTCTTTGTTTGCAAGGCCTTGAACAAGGAAGCGAAGCACGTCAGTTTCCCGGCTGTTTAGCGCGGCTCGTTCCTGTCCGGAAGAGAGTGAAGTCGAGCCAGACTCGGCCGCCTCCTCCGTGACATCGGCGATGATTGCGGCCAGCTTCGGCGAGGGGCCCTCTTTGTAAGTCGAGAACCACACTTCGGCGGTGAACGACTCGCCATTGCCGCGATGACCACGGCACTGCATGGTGGCGCGAAATTGGGGAGCTTCTTCCCAACGCAAGGCGTGGTGTAACTCGGGCAGAAAAGCGGCAATCGGATTCCCGGCGAGTTCCCCGTCCCGGGGGGCCATCAGTTCGACGGCGGCGCGATTTGCTAGTTCTATAATTCCGCGATCGTCGACTGTCACGATCGCCGCGGGACTGGTTTCAACTAGCGCTTTCAATCTTTCCTGTCCCTGCAAGGTCAACCGCCGGTTGCGAACCAGTTCCGCTACGAAAAGGCCGCACCCTGCCAGCGCAAGCGTCTCAAAAGCCAAGCGAACTTCGGACCGTTCGAGGGAACTGAAAAGTTCGCTAAGGATCGCACAAGCAACGCCTAACAACGCGATCACCCACCTGGGGAGAAATCCCGCGGCGAGCATGATGGGAAAGAGGTAGAGAACGCCGAATGCTACGAACGGTTTCGTCCACCAATCGGCGACCGCGACCACCAGGACGATTAACGCGCTAACGAGGAGAACTGCTATTCGGTTGCGCTCCTCCCACACCCGTTCCAAGCGCCACATTTGATTTCGGATTGCTTTCTTATCATGCCATGTCGGTTCGTTGTTCAGTCCATAATCAAACGATTGGCCGCACGATCCTTGATGAGGACCTTGCTCTTCTAAAGTGTTGCGAGACGCTGGCCAAGCGCCAGAGCCGGATGCTCCAGCGCTTGCACGAAGAGTTAATCCTTTGATTATCAGTGCCGAAGAGGGAGGAGCGTGTCGGCACATGATCACGCGAACATCACTGCCGGTAGGAATTAGCAAGACATGAACAACACGCTGGTGGCGAGCGATCATGGGCAGCTGAACCCGTGCACCTTTGAGCCCTGATGATTGGGCTACGTTGGTGTGGCGCAAGCTGATGGGCACATCAGTACTCGATCCGCACATCCGAGCCACTCCTAATGTGTATTCGTACACACACTCGCTCGCTCGCGGGACGACCGGGCGGCGTTGCTCCCCTTATTATTAACGCTGATGCTAGCGCAGATTCGAGGTCGACTTACCGACAGATGCGGAGCGCTCGCTGACCGGGAAGCAACTCGAAGATGCCTCAGTCCAGCCCAACGGGAGCGGGATCTCACGACCCGAGGTGAGCTACTGGAACTCAACGGGCGAGCCAATCAGAGCCGGCCGGCTACGCACTTGCGTCGGTGAGCATCTCGTATCTTGAGGTGCAAAACGGAGGCAATTAGAGCTGCCGTTAGTCGCAGTGTTTCACTTAGGGAGACAAAAAGCGTTGATAAGCAACAATCGCTTGCGGGTCCTTTAAATCAACCTGGCACTGGATTGACGTCCATAAAAGGAGGTCCGCTTAGGCTGATGCTTTCGCATGTTGGGTCGCTGTTACACGCCCAGAATACAAGACCGCTCGCCGTCTGAACTGGCGAATGGCGACTGTCTGACGTACGACGATGATTACGTGACTACATGGGCGGCCACGATTCGACACTGGACATAATCATGCCGACAACGTCGTCCGACTTCAGACGATATGCCCACATGTGTTTGGCGGCGTTTACGGCACGCTGCAGTGGGCCTGTTCTCAGAAGCGCTTAACCGCGGCGGAAAAACTGTCGAGGATCAGATTCTCGCTTTGCGCATGGGCGGAGAATTTCCGCGGGTGACCGCCGGAATTGGGCACTTTAGTTGCATTGAAACAACTCGGACAACCTCCGCGGGCTCGTACTGACCGACAGTCTGTAAGTGTATGGACAGAAAGGAGAAATTGGTTCATAATCATCCAATGAGTGATATTGGCGCCGAGCTGGTGAAGATACCGGCTTCTGAATCAAGTCCTGATTTTGACGGCATGTGGAATGCCCTGAAATCGGCAGCTTTGGCCGGCGTGCCATCGGACAAATCAAAGCGCCTCTATTCCGGATGTCTCGATCATTTCTACCACTGGTACTTCCTTGAGCCCCGGCCGCCGTTCGGCAAAACCGTCGTGCAAGAGTATCGCACCGCTCTCGAGCTCGAAGGGTACGCGCCCTCGACTGTAGCAATCCACATCGCCTCGCTCCGAAAACTTGCCGAGGAAGCCGCCGACAACGGTCTCCTGGACCGGCAGCTTGCCGCAGGGGTTTGCCGCGTGCGCGGCCCGCGAAGGCTCGGTCGCAAACTCGGCAATTGGCTAGGCATCGATGAATCTGAAGCACTGATCTGCGCCCCGGACAGCTCGACATTGAAGGGCGTCCGCGATCAGGCAATCCTCAGTGTGGCCCTAGGTTGCGGATTGCGGCGTAGCGAACTCGCCGCGTTGACACTCGCCCATATGCAGGTCCGCGACTCAAGATGGCTGATTGTCGATCTCGTCGGCAAGCATCGCCGCTTGCGAACAGTGCCCGTTCCTGATTGGGTGAAGCTCTCGCTTGACTTGTGGTTATTCCGTGCAGGGTTCGCCTCCGGGCGGTTATTCCGCTCCATCAGCAAAGCGGGCGTAATCGCTGGCGACTTGATGACGCCCCAAGCCATCTACGAAGTGGTCCGGACCTATGGTTATCGAACAGGAGTTCGGATCTCGCCGCACGACATGCGACGGACATTCGCCAAACTCGCATTCGCTGGCGGCGCTCCCCTCGAGCAGATTCAGTATGCTCTTGGGCATGCATCGATCACGACAACAGAAATCTACCTCGGATTGAAACAGGATCTCTCCAAGGCCCCAGGCGACTGCATCCATTTGAAACTCCCGTACAGTAAATGTGCCTAGTCAAGGAAACCGAGTAATAACCGTCAGGCCGACGCCTCCAGCGCGGTTTCGTGGATCCGCTCAGTGGCGTCCACGGGAGGCTCGATGTAGATATGAGCCGCCGTACTTTCGGGAAGTGGAACGAGCGCGATATGAAATCCGAGTCGTGAAAGCTCGGTTTGGACGTTCCTGAGCAATGGTAAAGATTCGGCGGCGCTATCAGCTCCCGTATGTTTAACGGTAGCCGCGGAGGCGCCGCCGGAAAGAATCGCGAGCAATAAAGCGGAGCAGACGTGAATTGTTGGCGCTATTAACTATCGAGCTCCATTCGATTTCACGTCCACCTCCACCTCACGCATCGCGACGTAGGAAAAAACTAGGGCCGGTTCAGATTACTTGGCCCGGTCGGCCGAACCAATCTGAGTACCGATGATTTCGCCCGATACAACCATTTCCACACGGCGGTTTTGCTGCCGGCCCGCGGCGGTGTCATTCGAAACCACCGGATCGGCCTTACCAAAGCCTCTCGACGTGACCGAGGTCTCCGGAATTCCGGCGTGGGTCAGGTAGTCGCGAACTGACGCGCCACGGTTTTCCGACAGCCGCTGATTGTATTCGTCTCCACCGACATTATCGGTGTGACCTTCCACTTCGAGTCGCAGGCCCGGGTGGCCTAGGACGATACCGCTGATCTTGGCCAACTTCTCACGCGCGCCCGGCCTTAATGAATACTTTCCGGTGTCAAAGAGGACATCCGACATATTGACGATCAGACCGCGAGCGGTGTCGCGAGTTTCCAGGACGAGATTGAATTGCTGCAGCAGTTGGGACCGCAGTTCTGTCTTTTCGGCCTCGGCTTTCTGGCGCAGTTGATCAGATTCCGCAAGGGCCAGGCGCGCTTTATCGGTTTCAGCCGCGGCAGCCTGTTGCGCACTCTCCGCGTCGGCCTTTTCCTTAGCGGCGCGGTCTAAATCAACTTGGAATGACGCCTTTTGAGCGTCTGATTCTTTACGCAGCCGGTCGTTATCAGCCTGTGAGGTCGCCTGGGCCGTCTCGGCGATTGCCTTATCTCTCGCGGCGCGCTCCACGTCGGCCTGAGAGGCGGCCTGGCGGGCGTCGGCTTCCAGTTTCAGACGCTCTGCGTCGGCTTGGGAAGCAGCCTTGGCGACTTCCGCGTCCCGAGTAACGCGCTCGGTTTCAGACTGCGCGGCCGCGCGTTGATCGTTAGCGAGCGATTCACGGCCGGCGGCTGCCTGGCGCTCATTGGAGAGCCGCTCTTCGTCCATCTTCTTAACTGTGATGATGCGGGAATCTTCCGCCATCTGAACCGCTTCACGAGCTACCGTGCCGATCGGTTTCTTACCGGCTTTGCCTTCTAAATAGCCCTCGGCGTTCTCAAGACCTTGTACCGCCTTCTGGTAGGTGTCCGGCGCATAGGTAGCGGCACCGGTCCAACGCGCGATTCTCACTGCATTTCGTGCCTCGTACAGTTCCAGTGGCACCTTCCGATCCAACATTACGAATCGAGTCTCGGCCGGGTTCACGTTAAGAGTGTATTGCCCCCTTTGCAGCAGCTCGAATTTGGCATCGATCTGCTCGATCGTGCCGGTGGTCTCTGGCGTCACGAAGTTTTCCATTACCACTACATCGCTCGGCTGAGTAACAGCAAAATACGGCTCCGCGGTGATAATCAAACCGAAGGATTGCAACTCTGTGGTTGCATCCAGCTTACTGTTGTCTCCATTGAGAAGCACTTCACCGACGTTGGTTGCGCGTCCTTCCGGTGTAATCGCCCACATAACGTAGGTCAAATACTCAGGGCCAAACTGGGTCGCCGGCTGCATTTTCTGCATCCGGGCGTCGATCTTGATCACGCCTTGCTTGCTCTCCACCTTGACTTCGCCACGAGCATCGGGCATCAGAGCTGTCCCACGAAAGCCGATCGTGGTAGGCCCGCTGCGGTGATTGTAGTTGATCGCCTTCGTCGTTCGCGCCACGACAGTGATGCGATAGATAGGCACGGACGCCGCAACGGGTATCTCGGCCGGATTCGGCGCCTGCGCCGGTTGGGCCGACAACAGCCCTCCGAATAGCAGGAACGCACTCATCAGCTTCATCTTTGTACCTCAATCCTTGTAAACATCATCCAGTTCAGGAACACCAGGCGGATGCCCGGCCTTGGTTAAGCGACTACCTCTTTGGCCATGTCGCGCAAACCCGCTCCACAGCTCTTGATGTAGTCTTCCCCCGCCGTCATGCCGGCGCGCAATAGATCGGTACCTTCCGCAGCCTTGCTGCCGATGCGGCGTCGCGATACGGCGCCGGAATAAGGAGCGGCAAGAAACGTTACGGCGATTCCCGCCGCGAGCCCTACTAGAAAGAAAGAACCGATCGAGACATATCTATTGGTCATCGTGTGTATCCTCGAGACCGGCTCAGTGGAACCGGTAAGTGTTTAATTGTCCCCACATCCCGGTTGCTTTTAGTACCCACACCGCGACGAAAACCACCACTACAACATTCAGAATCCCCTTTATGCTGCCGGCCATAGGGATATAGGTATTGATCAGCCACAAGACGAGTCCAACCAGGACTAAAGTGATTACGATAGACATCAAAGGCATCGTTTTAGCTCCTTAACGAGATTGTTTAACCTCAGCCGCAAAAGCACTTCGTCCCGCTGGAAATGACTTACCGGGTCCGAGCTGTCTTAGCCCGAGACGGTTTCTTCTCAAAAAGCACTTTTTTGGCGGCGGCCGTTCCCGCCACTGCCGCGCGAACCTGCTCCGCAGCCGCTGAGCCGATCTTGCCCGCGGCCTTGAATGCGCTAGACGCCGCAGTTGAGGCAGCCTCCTCCACATCCAAACCGACTTCTTTTGCGCCCGCGACCGCGCCCTCGACGGCCCCCTTAGCGGCCGAGCCCAGGTTGCCACCCACCTCGGACGCACTCTCAACCACGGCGCCGGCGGCCGTGCTCACCGCATCGAGAGTCTTGCCGCCTACCTCCTTAGTGCCGCGCAGCACACCAATCACGGCGTCTTTCGCTGCAGTATTCACGTCACCACCGGCCTCAACCACACCCATGAGCGCTCCGCGCACAACATGAGTAATGGTCAAGCCTACCTCTCCGGCATGTTTGATGGCGGTCACCAGACTACTGTTGACCGTATCGACGACGGTCTCCGTGACGTCGCCCGCGCTCTTTAGCGCCGAAGCGACCGTGTCTCTTACCGATATGACTAGCTTGCTGTTGTCTTCAGACATATTGGTCTCCTTCTAAGACCAACAACTGCATCGTCGATCTGGTTTCTGACCGGCTCGTGGCCAATCGCCTTTAAGCGGGTTATTTCGTCAGGCCGTCATTCTGTCTAAGAAGCTCACGCAAGAACCACTCGTGCTTCTCGTGAATCTGCACGGCTTTGGAAAGAAGATCGACGGCTCCCGGATCGTTTTCGTCGTCTGCTACCCTCGCGGCGTCTCGCATTTCAGCGATAACCAACTGAACATTCCTATTTGCCTCCTGGACCATCTCTCGCATTGTGTCGCCACGAATGGAGGGGTGGAGTCTGGAGATATCGAGCATTTGCCGGAAATCAAATACCGGAGCCTCACCTCGGAACCTCAGGCGCTCCGCAAATTCGTCCGCTGTCGGCAAGACCGCGGTTGCGAACTCATCGAAGAGCAGATGAAGGTCGCGGAAAAGCGGGCCATAGGTCTCCCAGTGGTAATGCTTGTAATTGGCATAAAGAATGAACGCGTTCGCGACCTGTCGCTGCAAGTGTTCAGTCATAGCCTTCCCGGATTCGACATTCTTGGACTCTTCTCTCGTCAGATTAATCGTATTCATCGACATCGCTCCTCCTCCTCGCTTCTTTGTCAGTGCACGGTTGGCACCATCCGTTGCGATTCGAGGAGCGCCAACACGACCGCGATGCAGGCAACGGTGTTGTGGAAAGTTTGCCCACTGCCCTTGGCCATGGTGGAAGACAGCGCCGACTCCAGCAAATGCAACTTCTGCAATTGAAAGTGCAGGTTTTGTTAGAGGGTCGGTTCTTCTAAACCTCTTAACGGTTTATTCCGGCGAAGACGATCCATACTCAACTCCTGCGATGCATGCCCTGCCGAAAGCGCTCGCAGCAATGGTTTTTGCGGTTTGCTTCTGCCCCTGCTGTCGCGCCAGTTCAAAAGAGCGCATGTACAGCCCTGCCGTGTTGCTCCACACCATTTCGCGGCCCAGTTTGTAAGCGTTTCGGCTCATGGCATTCCGGCGTGCTCCGTCACCCAATAGCGCGATTACCTCGCGCGCAATCGCCTTCGGTTCAGCGAATGGCACCAGTACACCACGCTGGTCCCTTAACAATTCGGCGGCATGCCAGTAGGGTGTGGAGATCACAGCTTTGCCCACTCCAAACGCATAAGCCAATGTCCCTGAAGTAATCTGAGCCTCGTCCAGATAGGGCGTAATGTAAAGATCTGCCGCCCCAAGGAAATCCGTGAGTTCTCTTAGATCGACAAAGCGGTTATGGAAAATGACATTGTCCTCGAGTTTATTATCCTTGGCGATAGCCTCGAGGCCGGACCGGTATGCTTCGCCTCGCGTACGCAACTCGTGCGGGTGCGTGGCGCCCAGCACGATATAGACGACTTCGGGAAACCCCGCGGCGATATCCGGAAGCGCATGAAGCACGTGCTCGATGCCCTTGTTAGGTGACAGCAGCCCGAATGTCAGCAACACCTTCTTTCCACCAACGCCAAGCTGTTCTTTGTAATGATCCGGTTCGACGAATGTTACGTCGGGAATACCGTGCGGGATGAGATCGATCTTGTCATGGGGCGCCTGGTACACCTGCTGCAGGATCGTTCGCCCCCTTTCCGTCATGACTACCAGCCGCGTTGAGTGCGCGATCACTCTCTGCATCACGCGATACTGATTGGCGTTCGGATCGAGTAGAACTGTATGGAGCGTTGTGACGATCGGAGCATTCAATTCGCGCAGCAACGTCAACAGGTGGCAGCCAGCCGGTCCGCCGAAGATTCCAAATTCGTGCTGCAGTGAAACAACGTCGACATTGCTGTTGTTTAGGAAGTCCGCGGCGCCCCGGTAGGAATCCAAATCCTGCTCCTCAATCTCGAAGCGGACGGTATCCGGATACTGATAGCTACCCTCGACGTCATTTACCGCTACCGCGAAGCAACGGCTGTGTGAATACCGCGCCGCAGCGGCCCCAAGCAGATCGCTTGTAAACGTTGCAATGCCGCATTTCCGTGGCAAGTAGTTGCCGAGAAACGCGATGGTATTAACGCTTGACTCTGTTTTCACCATTGAACTCCCTAAACCGCGGTAGTGAATCCGTTGCAATGCCAGTTTCACGTCACACAGCAGGGTGGACTCACATGCAAGGCAAGCGGGCAGAATGATGCCTGCCTACATCGCGAGTGTGGTTAGAGCATTGCCTCAGTGAAAAACTCCCAACAGGTAGGCTATGAGGAGAATCAATAACACGGTACCCAGCCCAACGCCGGCGCCTCCTCCGTAACCCCAGCGGCCATAACCGTAGAACCCACCGCCGAAAAGAAACAACAAAATAATAATCACCAGTATCAACATTCCGGATCTACCTTTCTTCTACAAAACGGGCCGCGCCACGCGAGGTAACGGCGACGCCCGTCGAGAATATGTGCGGGGGCTGCGGCACACAATACCGCGTATCACGAAGGTCCACGCAGCGGTGGATCCTTGGTCTCGAACGGGCGAACCTCTTCCGTACCTGCCTAACGCTGCTTACTTTTCAAAGACCTCTTTGATCTCACCGACTTTTTTCTGAACTTTGCCTGCGAGGTTTTCGGATTTTCCTTCAGACTCTAAGTCAGGATTGTTGGTGACCTGACCCGCCTTCTCTTTGACTTTGCCTTTTACCTCGTGAAACTTGCCTTCGATATGATCCTTCGTGCTCGGCTTCATCTACTTTCTCCTTTTGGTCGAAATAATCGACAGTGATCGGTCCTGTTCCTCGGCCCGGCGGAATTGCAATTTGACAATCACAACCCGAGCAATTGCGGCTAGGTCATTGAAGCTGTGGAGTGCGTTGCTAGTTCCAATAGGGCTTGGCGCCGTAATACGTAGACACTTCAGCGCCCCAAGCCCGATCAGCCATGTCCGGCCAATGAGCCTTGTCGAAACCCGGAGCGCGCTCTAGCAATTTCTTATCGACGTCCAGGATGAACTGTCTTTCCTCTGTGTCTAAGGCAAGGGCACTCCAGGGAATGGCAAACAACTTGTCTCCCATGCCCAGGAACCCGCCGAACGAAAGCACTGCGTAAGCTATGCGGCCTTTCTCCACGTCGATCATTAGATGTTCGATGGTTCCGAGATCCTCTTTTCGACGGTTCACGACTCTCTCGCCAGTAAGAGTGTCCGCCGCCAGAACATACTGCATCCAGCGTCCTTTGGCATCTCTCGTTTGTGGCATGACATCTCCTTCCAGATTAGGAATTGGACGAACTACGAGACCTGTCAATTGCGGAGTCCTTCGTGTTCCTTCTGTGATCAGCAGATTTCGGACCAACGTACCAATGTCTGTGGAGACGGGCTGGATGTTCGAGACGCTCTTATGCAGGTGCAATTCCTGCAGCCGAGGAGGCAAAAATTGCCGTTTGGAGCGCGCGTTGCGTCGAGACGGGAAGGACAGATTCTTTAACCGGCTGGAGTCAGAGTGAAATAGAATGTCGATCCTTCCCCGGGTGTCGATTCCAGCCACACTCGGCCGCCATGGAACTCGATGACCTTTTTGCAGAAGGCGAGCCCAAGCCCGTTCCCGGGGTGTTCTTTCCCGTGCAGACGTCTGAACGGACCAAACAAACGGCCTTGGAATCCGGGATCTATGCCAGGACCATTGTCTTGGACCGAGAAGATCCACTCGTTCTCCTGCCGTCTCGACGACACGTGAACGCGAGGAGAGGTTGTCTCGTTGTATTCGATCGCGTTTCTAATCAGATGCTGCAGGACCTTCGTCAGAATACCGAATTCGCCGGTTACACATGGCAGAGGGTCATGGGAAACAGTCGCGCTCCGTTCCGCGATCTGCTTTTCCGTCGAGAGCAGCGCATGGTGAAACACCGCTTCCATGTCCGTCCCGGAGGACCGGCCGTCGATCGTATCGGTGGTCCAATAGTCCACAACATCGGTGAGCAATGACTGCGCGTTAGAGGCCCCTTCCCGGATGCGCCCGAGAAATACGCCGGCATCGGAATCGAGACGGCCGTCATAGGTCTCGGCCATCAGTTGACTATACGATGCCACGTCCCGGAGAGACTCGCGCAGGTTGTGCGCCGCCATCGAGACGAACACCTCAAATTCTTCATTCGCCCTGTCTAACTGTCTCTGAGCATCAAGGTACCGCTGTCTTTCCAGTTCGAGGGCGTTACGTAAGCTCTCGATTTCGTCTTTCATGCGGTCTAAGTCAGTCTTGCCCATTTTCAGTTTGCGTGTCGCGGGCCGGAGTCCATATGCCGTCCAGGAATTGTGAACTTGAACGTAGCACCCCGCCCTATCGCCGATTCCACCCAGATCCGTCCGCCCTGGCGCTCGATGATTTTCCTGCAAAGAGCAAGGCCGATACCAGTACCGGGAATTTCACTTCCATGCAAACGTTTGAACATGCCGAACACCCGTTCAGTGTCCTCCGGACCGATTCCGATTCCATTGTCCTGTACCGCAAACAGCCACGCTCCCGCGCTTCTTTCCGCCGAGATATGAATTCTTGGTGTTTCGGTGCCTCTGTACTTGATCGAATTGGAAATCAGGTTTTGGAAAACTTGCAGCAGCACAACCTCTTCGGCTACGACGGTTGGCAATGGATCGGAAGTTACGACTGCGCCGCTTTGCGCGATGGCCGCCTGGAGGTTGAACATCGCCTTGGCGAGAACGGCGTTGGAATCGATCGGGATGAAGCTGTCCTGTTGCCGCTCGGTAACCTCCCAATAGGCAAGCAGGGCCTTCAACATAGTCTCGATCCTTCGTGCCCCCTCCATGGAATAGGAGATGTATTTATCTGCCGGCCCGCTCAGTTTTCCTGTATACTCCTCTCCGAGGAGTTCCGTAAAGTTCACTACCATCCGCAGAGGTTCCTGCAAGTCGTGCGTAAGCGCGTAGGCAAAATGTTGCAGTTCGGCATTCGTTGTCCGCAGTGCTTCCTCAGCCTGCTTGCGGTCTGTTGCGTCCTCAATTGCCAGAAGGATGGTCCGCGCTTGCGCATTCGGATCGAAGATTTCGCTGGCGTTGAGTAACATCACTTTCCGTCCGACATGTTCAAACTCGTGTGTCACCTCGAAGTCCCGGAAAGTTGAGTGCGCAGGGAGAATATTCTCCAGGAGCTCGCGGAGTCTTGCAGGTTCCCATTC
>CAWDKQ010000009.1:0-578865 GCA_963802915.1 Bryobacterales bacterium | reverse complement strand
GGACGCGCGCCATCGCATTTCACTGAGGCGGCTACGGGAGGCCGAAAATACCGCGCCGCCATTCTATTCTCACGGAGCTTCAGTTCGCTGACGCCGCGCATTTCCGATTCTCCAACTCCTTGACTGCTCAACCGGAAAGGACGAGGCCGGTGTGTATCCAGCAACTCGGGTATACCGACATTCTCATCGCCGACCAGAGCGCGGATCCGCGTAAGCGTCAATTCAAGTTTGTCCGGCTCGGGCGTGGGCGGTAAAAAGATATCGTTCTGCACGCGGCGCGGCTGCACGGCTTTCAGCATCAGCGATACGGCCATCATGGGGGACGCTGGCGGGTGCGCTTCCAGATCGAGTTGCAGCAGTTTTAAAATCGCCCTACTGTCTCGCGTGGGCAGCGGAAGCCGGATGGTTCGGGTGTGCTCCGTTTTATTTTCGAGTTCCAGGCGGATGGTGATTTCGCTCGCGGCAAGCGCCTGCGACTCCAGCCGTGCGCAAAGATCGTTGAGAATACGAGCAATCAGAAACAGCAGAGGTTCCAGCAGTTCGACGGGATGCTCCAGTTCGATGCGGTCTTCATAGGGAATAACGGGCTTGTGTATTCGCAAAGGCCGCTCCATGGCGCCGCGCGCGAGGTCCTGCAAATTGAGGCCTTCGGGGCCGAGCCGTTCGGCAATCCCCAGCGGCGGTAGATTCGCAAAATCGGAGAGTGAGCGGATGCCCCAGCTATCGAGCGTCTCCCACATCTCGGGCGACAGCGGCAGGGCTTCGATGCCAAGCGGAGCGAGAACTTCGGCGTCGTTGCCGCGGATAACGGTAACGCCATTGAAATTCCGAGCCGCCATAATTGCTGTTTCAACGTTCTCGGCGACAGCGACATTCGCACCTGCGCCCGCGCGCTTCGCTATCGATTCGGCAATCTGACGGGGACTGCCGTAAAGACGTCCCAGTCCGCTGATATCGAAGACGACGGTGCCGGGCGCGGTGAGCTCGAACATCGGCGCGAAGGATTCGGCTATATCGGCCAGGCCGATTGCAGCAGTGATGCGATGGACACAGGCGTACATGATTTATACCGCCAATCGGAGACAGCAGGAGCCGGTGCTCACCGGCTTGCGCCGTGCAGCTTGCACATCAAGGCCGCGGAGAAGCTGGAAATCGGGAGCGCCGGTCCAGATCGCTTTGTTGCGCTTCATTTCGAGAATGAGAGCGGCGCAGGACTTCGCCATTGGCTCGCGTTCGACAAGGAGCAACACGGACGGCGTATTCTCTATGGCGAGCCGGAAACGATACCAATACGACAAGGGAATGCGCCGGCAGTCGCGTTGGGAAACATGACAAAGATCCAGCACCACTAGGCCGAAGCCGCCGGCATGTAAAAGATTATCCGCGGCTTTTAAAGCATGGTCGGCTTTGCCGCCGCAGCGGACCCAGATCAGACGGTCCAGCGTGACGCCGCTGGCCGCTGCCGAGCAGGGATCGAACGAATCGGTGGCGTCCACATAGGCGCAAATTTCGAGTTTTGCGGTAGCGGCAGCAATCGCCGTATATGCGAGCGCGGTGCGCCCGGAGCTATCGGGCCCGGTAATTTCCGAGATTGCGCCGCGGGGAAAACCCCGGATGAGCTTGTCGATCGGTGTGCCAGTCGCGAGAAATTCCGGCTGTTTGAAGGGAGCGCGGAATCCGAGCGTGGCAGCGCAAAGGCCGCGATCCCGCGTCGCCACCAAAAGCTTGTGATCGGGCAGAGCGGGTCGCAGTCCGTTTTGCGCGCATTCTTCAAAAGTCGTGGTGAGAGCGGCGGCAGGGTTCATGCAGTGTTCGCCTTTTATTCGCCACTGCGATTGTCGCGCTTCTCGAAACCTGCTGTCAAGGGGGCGGGGAGCCACAAAAGCCCTGGCGCCGAAATCGGATTCGCCGCATCAGATTCCTGTGAATTTTATTTGTGTGACGTGTGGCACGCAGTTCCTGGAAACGCAGGAAGCGCCGGCGAGATGTCCTATCTGTGAAGATGAACGCCAATATGTGGGGCTCGACGGTCAGCAGTGGACCACGCTCGACGATCTTCGCCGCGAGCATCGCAATCGAATTTATGAAGAAGAGGATGGGTTAACTTCGTTCGTCACTGAACCGAAGTTCGGGATCGGACAACGGGCTTTTCTGCTGCGGACGCGGGATGGGAATCTTCTCTGGGAGTGCCTCAGCCTGCTTGACGACAATATTCTCGCGAAGACTCGCGAACTCGGTGGAGTGAAGGCGATCGCGATTTCACACCCGCACTATTACACAACGATGGTGGAATGGAGCCGCGCGCTGGGAGACGTTCCCATTTATCTACATGAAGCGGATCGGGAATGGGTGATGCGTCCGGACGATGCCATTCAGCATTGGGATGGCGAAACCAAATCGATTTTCGGTGGACTTACGCTAATTCGCGGCGGCGGTCATTTCGAAGGTGGCACCTTGCTGCACTGGCCGGAAGGCGCGGGAGGAAAAGGCGCGCTGCTATCGGGCGACATCATTCAGGTGGTTCCCGATAGGCGCTGGGTCAGCTTCATGTACAGCTATCCGAATTACATCCCATTGGCGCCGCAGGCCGTTGAACGGCTGGTGTCCGTTGTCGATCCATTCCGCTTCGACAGAATCTATGGCGCGTTCCAAGGCATGACGATTGCGTCGGATGGCAAAGCGGCCGTGCACCGTTCGGCCGACCGCTATCTCGCGTTCCTCAGTGGCTTACGATCCGGCTAGGTTCCTCATGCAAGATTCGTCGCGCCCAGCGAGGATCCAGCAAATAGATCAATCCGGCGCCGAGTCCAAGCCCGCCAGCGACCAGCAATCCCGTTTTTGCATACTTCCCCGCGCGTCCGTCTTCTTCCTGTTGCTCTTGCGGCACCGGTCGCGATATATGCTCCACCACATGCCCAACTTCGCGGAACTCGGCGTGGCGGGCCACATCGGCCAGTGAGACGATTCCCACCAGGCGCTTGTTGGAATCGACGACCGGCACACGATGCAGTTGATGTTCCCGCATGGCCCGCGTCACTTCGTCGTAGTCGTCGTCCTGTTTGCAAGTCACCACTTCGCTGGTCATGATCTCTTCGACGCGGGCGCTGTAGTAATCTCTTTGCTCGGCGACGACCCGTATGGCGATGTCGCGATCGGTAATCATTCCGATTACTTTCCTGTAATCGCGGTCCGAGACCACGGGAACAGAGCCGATGTCGTGGCTCTTCATCATCATCGCGGCGGTGACCACGGTGTCCTGCGGCACGCAACAGGCCGGATCGGGAGTCATCAGGTCTTTACAAGTCATGGTTCACTCCGGTCTGTAGGACAGGCGGCGGGAGGCGAACGTTTCACAGTTTCATACAATCAATCGATATGATTTGGGATTTCAGCGGACGCCGGGCCATCGTGACGGGCGGCGCAAGCGGCATTGGACGGGCTGTAGTGGAGCTGCTGCATGCATCAGGAGCAGACGTGTTGGCTTGGGATCGCGAGACGGATGTTACGGATCGCCGCGCGTTAGAACAAGCCTTCGATAAGGCTGGCGCGCCGGACATCGTGATCGCGAACGCCGGCGTTGGATCGCAGGCTGGGCTTGTCGAGACGACGGACGAGCTGTGGGATCGAACCCTGGCGGTGAATCTCACGGGCGTGTTCAACACGGTGCGTGCAGCCGCGCGCTTGATGAAGCCGCAGCGGCGCGGAGCAATCGTGATCACGGCTTCGACTAATTCCTACGATGGCGAGTCCAACCTGACGGCCTATAACGCGACTAAAGCCGGCCTGCTCGGGATTCTGCATACCGCTGCGAACGAGCTCGGGCCGTATGGCATCCGCGTAAATGCGGTTTGTCCCGGATTGATTCGGACGCCGCTCACGGAATCGCATTTCTCACAGCCGGAATTGCTGAAAGATTACTTCCGGCACATTCCATTGGGACGCGGCGGCGAAGCGCCTGAAGTTGCGAATGCTATTGCATTTCTCGCCTCCGATGCGGCGTCGTACATCACGGGAGCCGCGCTGCTGGTGGACGGCGGGCAGATGGCCACGAAATTCGGCACATGGACGGAAGATAACGCCGAGTTTGTCGTGGACCGTTGGCAGCTTAAGTAACTCGTCAATCCATCAGCGATTCGATGGTGCGCGGGGCGTTGCCCTCGAGACGGTTATTCACAAAGATGTACGAGGGCTCATTGCGGTCACGCGCACGCCCGATGACGGCTCGCATGGCGTTACGCGCACCGGGATTCACGTCCTGAGTTTCCTTGTAAGGCGAGAATTGAGCGACAGCCTGCTCGTATGGCCGGCCGCGCCGCAACAGAGCGCGGACCACTGTGAAGTCGGAGGTGAAGACTTCCGGCATGACGATCTGGTCCTGAAGTTCCGGCATTCGCGTCCACGCATTCAGCACATGCGCGACGCCGTGACTACGCAGGCAGGCGAAATATTCTGGCGCGAGGAATTCCTCATTTCGGATCTCGACCGCATAGCGGAAGTCGGATGGGAGCGATGCGAGGAAGGGATCAAGTTCGCGGACGAACCCCTGCGCTTCGCGATACGCGTATTTGGGAAACGCGGTGAACTCGAAAATCAGAACCGCGATCTGGTCGCGCCAGGGGCGAAGCAGATCGAGAAACATGGCGTGAAAAATTGCCGCGTCGAGGAACGCTGGATTTTCGTCGCCGGCGCGAGGACCGTAGCGGGCATGCTTCGGGAATGACTTGACGGTGATCTCCTCTGGAACTTTCAAAGCATAGCGAAGGCCGCGAGGGGCAGAACTGAAGAGCTTATTCCAGTAATCCGGGGCGGGGAACTGATAAAACGAGAAATCGCCGCAGACGATGGGAAATGTTTCGGCATATTCAGCGAGGCATTCCTGCTCGAAGCGCTTCTGCGAGAACTTGCCACGGGAGTAATAGCGGTCCGGCGTATAGATCTGTCCGAGCCAGCCTTCGTATTTCCACGAACTTGTGCCGATGAACACGCTGGCGTGGGCGAGCTCGCTGAGCTTCGCTTTCAGCCGATCGCGGTCGAAAGACGTCGGCTCGTCGAACAGTGGCAGCGTGCCCACCTGACGTTAATACGCGTGCGCGACGCGATAGCCGTACGGGTCAGCGCCCGCTTCAATCGCGCCATCCGGCATGATCCGGACCATAACGGGCGCGGCGCCGCTAGCCCAGCGCGATCGGGTGGAAACCTTGTGGCCCTTCTGCACCAGCTCCTGATAGACCTCGGCGGGAATGCGTTCGTCAAGTAAGAGGTCGCCGCGATTCCAGGCGTGATTATCGAAACTCGACACCAAATGCCGTGTCTGGAAACGGGGTGCTTCCACAGCCTCCTGCGGGTTCATGCCGAACTCGATTGTATCGAGCATCATTTGCAACAGGCTTTGATCCTGATTGTCGCCGCCGGGCGTGGATAAGGCGAGGTACGGGCGTCCGTCCGCTTCGGTTACGAGTGTCGGACTGAGCGTCACGCGTGGCCGCTTGCCGCCGGCTAGTTCATTGGGAGATCCCTCCACGAGAATGAAACTCTGCGCCCGTTCCGTCAGCTCAATCCCAGTGTCGCCCGCGATCACGGATGGCTCCCAGGCGCCGGACGGCGTAATGGAAATCATAATGCCATCCTTGTCGATGGCGTCCACGCAAGTAGTGTCGCGCGCCATCAGCTCATCGTCGATCCGCGCCGACATGGCATCCAACTCGGAGGGATGCTTGCCCTTTTTGCCATTGATCACGCCGGGCTCAAAATCGAGCGACGCGTTCGGGCCGATTTGTTTGCGGCGTTCCGCGGCATAACTTTTCGAAAGCAGCGTTTCTTCCGGAATGTGATTGAACTTCGGATCGCCGTAATAGGTATCGCGATCGGCGTAGGCCAGCTTGAGAGCTTCGACTTCCTTATGGATGTATTCGGCGGAGTTCCAGCCCATCGACCTGAGATCGAAGCCTTCGAGAATATTGAGGGCTTCAATCATCGCCGGTCCCTGGCTCCAGAAACCCGGCTTGTAAACTTTGTAGCCGCGGTATTCGGTGGAGACGGGCTCTTCCGGTTTCAGGCGGAACTCAGCCATATCTTCGTACCGCAAAAGGCCGTGGTTGGCTTTCATGAAAGCATCGATTTTATGCGCCACTTCGCCGCGATAAAAGTAATCGCGGACGGCGTCGATCGCCTCAGCCCGGCTCTTACCCGCGGCCAGAGCCTTCTTCTCGGCATCCACCATGCTGCGCAGCGTCCGCGCCAAATCGGGCTGCTTGAAGATGTCGCCGGGCGAAGGGACGCGTCCACCCGGCATGAACACACGCTTCGAGTCCGGCCAGAGATCGAAGAAACGGCGTGAACGCGCGATAGATCCCGCGCGCATTTCGTCGATCGGAAATCCGTCGGCCAGCTCGATCGCAGGCTGCGCGACTTCTCCGAAAGATTTGGTTCCGAACTCACGCAGCGCGACCAGACCCGCTTCGATCATTCCGGGCACCAGTGCGGGCATGATACCGGCGACAGGAATAATGCCCTTCAGACCGCCGGGCTCCATGCTGAGGATTTCACCTGGCTGCATTTTCCGGGTGCGGAACATTTCAGCCGTCGCAAGCTTCGGCATTGTTCCGACTCCCGCGATCGCCCAGACCTTGCCGCTCTTGGTGCGAATCAGGATTGGCGCTTCGCCACCCACGCCAAAATGCGAAAACTCAGTCACACAGGCGGCGAACATTGTCGCGAGCCCCGCGTCCACGGCGGTCCCACCGTGATAGTACATACGCATGCCGGCCTGCGTGGCAAATTCCGTGCCCGCGGCCACTGCTCCATGCGTTCCACGCGCGGCCTGCCGCACCGGACGCTCATAATCTTTATGCTGGCCTGAACAGGCACAGACGCCGCAAAATGCCAAAACGAACAGCTTGCGATTCATGACAATGTTTAATTATAGCCGCGCCAGTGGAGGCTACAATATTGCCGGACGTTCGGCGCTCGCGGCGCGTTTCCGGCTCTGGTTATCGAAAGACCTTGCGCAAGTAAGCCTCGATCCGGTCCGGCTGCGCCGGGCACCCACGATACCCTACATATCCGTCCGGCCGGATCAAGTACACGCAGGATGACTCCGCGCCGTACTTGCGATGAATGGAACCATCCTCATCCAACAACAAGGGTTCGCTCCAGTCCAGTGGGTGCTTTGTGACTAAGCGAGGTCCCACGATTCCCTTGGGCATCATATCGCCGATGTGTTTGAGCGCCTCTAAATCCGGCTGATCGCCCGCGAACAGCAGTACATGATGGGAAGTCCCGTTGAGGCCGATTACGGGCGCGCGATCCCCGGGCCGCGGGCCTCCATCACCCTGCCAATCTTCCCCAACAATAGGGCTATTCCGATAATGGATTCCGATCTCGGAGATCTGATCGACGAGCCTGGATACATCCTCGGGGGTCGTATGGCCCAGGCGGTCCGACAGGGCAACCATGTTACGGCCAACGGGAGCGCGTTCCGCGGAGTAGCTATCGAGGAGTCCTTTGGCGGCGTGACCTCGCAAGGCGAGTTGAATTTTCCAGGCGAGATTGCAGGCGTCCTGGATACCGGTGTTCATCCCCTGACCGCCCGCCGGGCTGGGAACGTGCGCAGCATCGCCGGCGACGAATACGCGGCCCTGACCGTACTGTTCCACGACTTGATGTTGAATCCGGAAACCTGCCAGCCATGTGACATCGCTAATATCCGCATCGGCTTGGGCGCGCCGCCGCACGATCTCGCGAAAACGTTCCGGAGTAGCTTTAGGAGGACGGTCGATCCCTGGAATCAGCGGCATTTCCTGCGCCGTCACTTCAGCGATCAGCCGGTACCTTCCGCCTGGCAGAGGAAAACAGACCAGGAATCCGTCCGCATGCATGAACATGTGGACCTCGTGAGGATAAAGCCAGTCCACCATGACGTCGCCCAGCACCAGAAGTTCCGGAACGGGCGAACTTACGAACTTCAATCCGAGCATGTGGCGCACGGTGCTATAGGCGCCATCGCAGCCGATCACGTACGAACAACGCAACGTTTCGCTGTGCTCGCGCCGCGCCACGCCGACGGAGACGCCTTCGGAATCCTGTTCCAGGCGAAGCAACCGGGTATCGCGCTCCACTTCGAGGCCGTTGCGGGCGAGATGTTCGAGCAGTACTTCTTCGGTCTCGTTCTGCGGCAAATCGACAATGAAACCATAAGGCGAATCAAGGTCGTGAAAATCGACGCGCGCAACCGGCCTGCCGTTGAGATAAAAATTCCCCGCACCAACCACGAAACCACGGGCCATCACCTCATCGACAAGGCCCATGTGGCTGAAGATTTCGAGCGTGCGAGGTTGTATCGCGATCGCTTTTGAGGTCGTTGAAGGCCCCACGGACTGATCGATAATGCGGGATGGAACGCCCCGCCGCGCAAGCTCCGCAGCCAATGTCAGGCCAACGGGTCCGGCGCCTACGACCAGAACCTCGGTCTGGCTCATTACTCCCTCCGCTGCCGTATGATAATACGCCCTGCGCGCCGGCGGGCGGAACGGTCTCGACCCATGATATCCTGAAGCACTCTAGAGAGACCCGCGCAATCGAAGCCCGGCTAGCGCTCGCAACTTGGGACTTTATCCAGCATGCGGCGTCCGACCGTACTTTTTGCGTTCTGAATCGAAACTAATGGCTCGTACTTCGCTACCACGTATTTGTATCGCGATGGGCTTTCCGGATTCGGAGAAGCTTTTAGAACACGCGCGGCACGAGGTGGACGCCGGCGAATCGTTTTTCGAATTCCGACTGGATTATCTGGCGGATCCGGAACAAGGCGTGGAAGCGATCCGCCGACTTCTGGAACAACATCCCGACTGCACCATCCTCGCAACCTGCCGCCGGCACCAGAATCAGGGCCGGTTTAACGGTAGCATCGAGGAGCAGATTCGAATACTAGACGCCGCGGTGGACGCAGGTGCGCGCGCCGTCGACGTTGAAATCGAAAGCGCGGAGAACGTCGCGGCGAGGCTCGATCATTTCCGGGGGCGCGCTCTGGTTGTACTGTCGTATCACAATTACGAGGGCACGCCAGCGCTCGAAAGCGTCTTTCGCCGCATGCAGAAAGTGGGCGGAGACGCGTATAAACTCGCAACCACCGCGCGGAAGCCGTCCGACAATTATCGTTTGCTGGCGCTCGCGAAGTCGAATCCCAGAGTTCCTTTTATTCTGCTTTCCATGGGCGAAATCGGCTTTGCCACCCGCGTTCTTTCTCCTGCCTGGGGCGGTCTCTTCACGTACGCGGCTCCGAATGCGGCGGAAGGAACAGCCGCGGGACAAGTGAGCGCGCGTCACCTGCGCCACTCTTATCGCGTCGACAAATTTACGCGAGCCGCGAAAACGTATGGCGTTATCGCGGACCCGGTTCGTCATTCCATTTCACCGGCCGTGCACAATCGCGCATTTCAGGCGCGGCGACTGGACGCCGTTTACCTGCCATTCCTGGTCCATGCGCACCAGCTCAAGGACTTCTTTGTCTTAGCCGATCAACTTCCGCTCGCCGGATTCAGCGTAACGATTCCGCACAAGCAGAAAGTGCTTCGTTACCTCGACATCGTCGATCCTCTCTCGCGAAGAATCGGAGCTGTCAATACGGTTTGGAAGAAAGCCGGGAAATGGCGTGGCGCCAACACCGACGCCGAGGCGATCACGGTTCCTCTGGCGCGTCATCTTCGCGTCGCAAAATGTTCGGTGCTGATTGCCGGAAATGGGGGTGCGGCCAGGAGCGCGGCGTTCGCGTTAACGGACAGCGGAGCCAAGGTCTCGTTGGTGGGCCGAAACCCTGACCGTGTTCGAGCCCTAGCGAAGGTCTGCGGGGCTGAGCCGTTGTTGCGCGAACAGGTCGATTCACGCCATTTCGATGTTTTTCTCCATGCCACCCCACTCGGAATGTTTCCGAAAACCGAGGAGAGCTTTTTCGAAGAACACATCCCCGCCGATATCGTTTTTGACTTCGTCTACAACCCGCTCGAAACGGCCCTGATCCGCCGCGCGCAGGAGCAGGGCAAGACAGTCATTCATGGCCTGGAGATGTTCGTAGAGCAGGCCGTAAGGCAATTCGAGATTTGGACCGGCGAATCGGCGCCCCGTTCCGCAATGGAGAAAGCCGCGCTCGAAGCGCTGGGCCAGCGAGCTTCGGAAGCGGTCGCGGAATAGCCTGCGGTGCTACATTGACAAGCATGACGCGACGCGAAATCTTGCTCGCAACCCCAGCCGCATTGCTGGCGCAAGCTCCACAGCCGGGGCCTATTCCTCAAAATGCCGAGGATGAACTTAAGGCTGCAACCGAACAGAATCGCCGGAATGCCGAGCAACTCGCGAAGATCCCCGTTCCCATGTCCGTGGAACCGGCCGTTCACTTTAAGGCGTTGTAGATCGCCATGGCAGCTTCGATACCCGAAGACGTTTTTTTCGCGAGCATAACAGAGCTGAATGACCGCCTCAAGAAAAAGGAATTCAAGGATGTCGAGCTGGTTCGGGCTTTCGTGGAGCGCCTTGAACAACTCGGACCGCATTACAACGCGTTGGCGCTTCTGTTGCCTCAGCGCGCTATCAAAGCCGCGAAAAATGTCGACGATGACATGAAGCGCGAGCGCTATCGCGGCCCTTTGCAAGGCATTCCGTTTGGCGCAAAAGATCTTCTCAGCGTCGCCAAAGAGCCGACTGCGTGGGGCGCGCCGCCTTACGCCGGCCAGGTTTTTGACGAAAGCGCCACCGTCATCAAGAAACTCGATAAATCAGCGGCGATTCTGACCTCGAAGCTCGCGATGGTAGAGCTGGCAGGCGGCCCCAGTTACCGCTATGCTTCGGCCTCCATCACCGGCCCGGGATTGAATCCGTGGGACATCACGCGCTGGTCCGGTGGATCGTCGAGCGGCTCGGCAATTGCAGTTGCCGCTGGATTGGTAACCTTTGCCTTAGGCTCGGAAACTTCGGGGTCGATCATCACGCCGAGCGCCTTTTGCGGATGCACCGGTCTGCGTCCAACCTATGGTCTCGTCAGCCGCAATGGCGCGATGGCGCTCTCCTGGACCATGGACAAGATCGGCCCGATTTGTCGTTCGGCCGATGACTGCGGCATTGTGCTGCAGGCGATCGCCGGCGCCGATGGCAACGATCCCGCGTCCGCCGGCAAAAGCTTCTACAATGTTCCGCAATACACACGCGACCTGAACACCATCCGAGTGGCATTTGCGCCCGTCGATTTCGAGGAGTGGGCTGAACCGGCAGCGCGTCCCGACTTCGCTAAAGCGCTGGCCGTCATTCGCGAGATGGGCGTTCAGATGGCTCAACCGAAGCTGCCCGACTATCCCTACGGCGCGCTCGCGAGCACGATCGTTTCGGTGGAAGCTTCGTCCGTTTTCGAGCCGCTCATTACCAGCGGGAAAGTCGATGAGTTGCGCGACCAGAAACAGATCGCCGCCCTCAAAGCTGGCCTGGAGATTCCGGCAAAGGATTATGTTCGAGCAATGCGCATCCGCAGCCTCGCGCAGCAGGGCATCCGCGATCTCCTGGCCGACGTTGACGTTTTAGTTGCCCCTTCGCGGTTCGGACCCGCTCCAAAGATCACGCAGCCGCTCGACCGGCCGTTCTCGGATCGGCCGAGACCGCAAGATCCCGGTTTCAGCGCGTTGATTCCGGCTGGTAATCTTGCGGGATTGCCGGCCCTATCCTTGCCTTGCGGGTTCGCGGATGGAATGCCGATTGGAATCCAATTGGTAGGCCGGCCTTTTTCCGAAAATACGCTGTTAAAGATTGGCCGCGAGTTCCAGCAGCGCACGGATTTTCACAAACGCCGTCCGCCAGAGCCGAACGTTACCTCAACTGCGAAACGATAAGAAAAGCTCCGCCGATGGCGATTACATCCTCAAGCAGCGCTATCGGAAGGTCTCTTCCTCCGGTAGCCTTCACGAGGCGGGATCGAAACTCGTAGCCGCCTAAAGTTCCGGCGACGGCGCCAATTATGCCGGCGATGAGGCCGGCCGTCATGCTGCCCGATGAAACTCCGAACGCGGCGCCGCACAAAGCTCCGCTGACAAGACGCGTAATGAAACCGGGAGGCGCTTTCCGGCTGGGTGCTTGAGGCAGCTTGTCCACAATCAACTCGCCGATCGCGGCCAGGGTCAAAATGTACGGAGTGGCTGCATAGCCAAGGAAGGCAAGCCAGGTGTTTTCCAGATGCAGCCAGCCGAGACGAGCGCCCCAACTGACTACAGCCGGTCCGGTCATCGAACGGAGACCTACGATCACTCCAATCAGAAATCCCGAGACATATGCGGACATGAATGCCTCTCCTACTGTTGGTATGAGATATCCACAACCTGACGTATTGCAAGCGGCGCCACGGAGTGATGAAAACGACCATCAGTACCGTTTATCGCGCGCTCGATTGTAGCTCGCAGTTCAGCCGGCGTGTAGGCCCGGCGGATCGACAGGCATCCGTCGGAAACGTTCAAAGGCGACACAAACAAGGGAGCGAAAGTCCTGAACAACGTCAGCGGCACACGGTTTCGTACGAGGTCCAGAATCACGAACCGACGGCAGCTTCGTCCGACGTTCCGGATCATGCCGATCAACTCGTCTTCGGGGAGATGGTGGGCCAGGCAAACGCAGAATGCCACGTCGGCCTGCGGTAGCGGATCCCGTGCCGCGTCCGCTCGAAGAATTGGAAACGGCCGGCTCAGACGCGCAGGAGGCTTGAGGTCTACGCCGATCGCCTCGACGCCAAGCTGCTTTTGCACTTCCAGAAGAATTCCGCCGTGCCCGCACCCGACGTCGAGGACACGCCTGATGGGAAGAGGGTCCTGACGCACCCGATCGACTAAGGATCGAACATTGCCGAGAAGTTTGTGTGTGCGTAGCAGGTGGCGGTGTGCGCGCTCTGCGATCTCGTCGGGTATCCCATGGCCATCGAGAATTTCCGGATCGAAGGAGCGGCGCATGACAGCTCTTTTATGATAAGGCACGACATCCGCGGCGCGTGCTTACTGAGAGCTGCGATAATAACGTGCGGTGATGCGGCCTCTCTCCGTGACGATTCTTGCGGGTGTGTATTTACTGGCTGGTGCAATTAGCGTTGTTTACCACTTCATGCAATTCCGGGCCGATGCGTTTCGATACGACGAAGTGTTGGTCGAACTCGTTGCGATTTTAGCGCTCGTCGCTGGAGCGTTTATGCTTCGCGGACGTAACTGGGCGCGCTGGCTTGCGCTCGCCTGGATCGCATTCCACGTAATTATTAGTGCCTTGCACTCATTCAGTGAGTTCGCCATCCACTGTTTGTTCTGCGCCGTAATTGCGTGGGTTCTTTTTCGTCCGAATGCCGCACGGTATTTTCGCGGTTATCGAATCGCACCCTAACTTAGGCGAATTGGAGCTTATAGACGCGGCCCCGCGCCAGCTTCAGTCTCACTCCGCCGTCATTCTCGCGCTGTACTTCCACTTCTTGTCCAGCTTGACGCACGTCTTTAGGAGTTTGCTTCGCACGAAACACGTATTCACCGTCCCGGTCGGCAGTAATCGATACTGTCTTTGCCTTTCCGCCCGCCCAGTCAATATCGACAGTTAGTCCACCTCTTGCGCGCAGTCCGATGACGCTCCCTTCCGCCCATGCGCCGGGCAGCGCCGGCAATAAATCGATCCCGCCGTCGTGACTCTGTAAGAGCATCTCCGCCATCGCCGCTGTTCCGCCGAAATTGCCATCAATCTGGAAAATCCAGGAATCTCCCGCGGGATGGGTATCAAACAAGTTTGGACCGGTGCTGTGCATGAGCAGCATGGCGACGGACTCCCAAGCCTTGTCGCCATCCAAAAGCCGGGCCCAGAAATTGATGGCCCATGCTCGGCTCCAGCCGGTATAAGCGCCGCCGGAGTCCAGTCGCCGTTCGAGAGAAACGCGCGCCGCCTTCCAGAACTCCGTTTTACGGCGCGACGTCAACTCGCTGCCTGGATACAGCGGATACATGTGCGACATGTGCCGCTGGCCGGGCGTCTTCTCGTCAAAGTCCTTCGACCATTCCTGAAGCTGCCCGTGCTTGCCGATTTGATAGGGGATCAGCCGAGTTCGCGCGAAGCGAAGCTTATCGGCAAAATCGGCATCTATGTTCTGAATCCGTGCCGCAGTCGCGCAGTTCGAAAACAACTCGGAGATGAGAGCCATGTCCATGGTGCAACCATCGCTAGTTTCGGCGGTCCGGCCGTCCGGCGCAATAAAGTTGTTCTCAGTCGAAAACGAAGGGCACGTGGTCAGGCGTCCGTCTTTGCGCTCGATCAGCCAATCCAGGCAAAATTCGGCCGCCGATTTCATCACAGGATACGCTTTCTTGCGCAAGAACTCCTCATCCCCTGAGAACTGGTAGTGTTCCCACAAGTGCGCGCACAGCCACGGCCCGCTCATTTCCCAATTCGCCCACGTTGGCGAACCCTGCCCATAGTTGCCTACAGGCGCCGACTGGCGCCAGATATCGACGTTGTGGTGCGACACCCAACCCTTGCAGCCATAATTGACTTGCGCGGTCTTAGACCCTGTCTTCGCTAAGCCTGCAATTAAATCGAATAGCGGTTCATGGCATTCCGAGAGGTTACAAGTTTCCGCCGGCCAGTAGTTCATCTGCACGTTGATATTCGCGGTCCAGTTTGAACTCCATGGCGGCTGGATCTGCTCGTTCCAGATGCCTTGCAGATTGGCTGGCTGCGTGCCGGCGCGTGAGCTGGCGATCAATAAATACCGCCCGTACTGAAAATAGAGAGCCGCCAGCGACGGGTCGTGTGTCTCCGTAAAGCCCTTCAGGCGTTCGTCTGTGGGAGCAGTGCCGGACGCTGCTTGCGGCAGCTTCAAACCGACACGGCGAAACAATCGTTGATGATCGGCGACGTGCGCCGTTCTCAATACCGCGTAGGGCTTTTGGCTCGCTGCTGCGTGCGCTCGGCGATTTGCTGCGCTGATCTCCTCGGCCGAACCCGCCGGATCGCGATCGAATCCCCGGTAACCGGTACTTCCTGCAATCAACAGCGTGACCGCCTTAGAATGCTCGATGCGCAATCGCGTGTCATTCGCTCGGACCTCGCCGCCTTCCGCCATCGCCCGGACCGCCGCTTCAAAACGCATCCCTTTCCCCTCGCGCTCGTCATAGAGGACCGGGTTGGCGGACTGTACATAATTCGGTTCCACGTGCGAGGGAGCTTTCCCCGCAAGCCGAAGGGTCCCGTCGGCCTGCGCCGACGTTTGTGAGTGCAGCGGACTGTCGAGCGAGAGCGTCAGCGTGATGCCGTCCGGGTTGGTGCTGGTGAGGCGAACTATGATCACCTGGTCGGGCGCCGAAACAAACGATTCTCGAACATATTCCGCCGAACCGATCCGATAACTAACCGTAGAAATTGCCGTGTCCAGATCCAGTTCACGCCGGTACTGCTCCACTTGGCCGGCGTGCTCGAAGTCGAGATGCAGGTTTGCCATTACGAGATAGGATTCGTTATACGGTCCTTGGAGTTTGCGGCACAAGTGGTCGGCTGCGACATAATCCGCTTTTTCGAGCACCAACCGCCGCACTTCTGGAAGATATTGTTTTGCCTCCGGATTGTTCCAATCGCGAGGCGCCCCCGACCACAGGGTGTCTTCATTCAATTGCAGGCGTTCCGACAGGATGCCGCCAAACACCATCGCCCCCAAACGCCCATTTCCAATCGGCAGGGCATCGGTCCACTTATCCGCCGGTTGTTTGTACCACAGCACCAGATCGCGCGCGGGCGCGTTTTCCTGCGCGACGCCTTTCATCGCGTATGGCAACGCGGACAGACCTGCCACAAATTCTCGTCTGCTCCCTTTAGGCATGAAGTTGTGCTCCAAATGCACATTAGCGCATCGAGGCCGTCTTCAAAGCCCGGAGTGGCTATAAGGGAATCGTCGTGAGTGGTTATTGTGTCGCGCCGACGGGTCGTCTAGCATTTTATCGACGGCAATGCTTTCAATCGCGTTGGTAAGCGCAATAGTCGGGTTTGTTTTTCAAAACGCTCAAGGCAGCGCAGCGGGAACCGTCACGACGGGATCTGTTTTCGGAGGGCTCCGATTGCCCCAGCAGGTCACGCCGGTTAAGTCGCTCCCTCCAGAGCAGCTCGGCGATATCTTTATGACCCGCAAAAGATATCGGGAAGCGCTCGAACAATACCGGCTCTGCGATCAATCCTCGGCACTCGTTGCGAATAAGATTGGCATCGCATACCAGCAGCTCCTGGATATTCCGAGCGCTGCGAAACAATACAAACGTTCCACAAAACTGGACCCCCGTTATGCAGTAGCCTTCAATAATCTCGGCACGATCTATTACAGTCAGAAAAACTACCGTCGGGCGATCCATCTATATCGGACAGCGCTACGTATGTCGCCGGACGCCGCCGCGGTATACAGCAATTTGGGAAGCGCCTACTTCTCGAGCCATCGCCTCAAGGATGGGATGGTGGCGTATCAAAAAGCCCTGGACCTCGATCCCAATGTGTTCCACACCAGTTCTCAGAGCGGCGTGTTACTGCAGGAACAGAACGTCGAAGATAAAGCTCAGTTCCACTACTACATGGCCAGGATCTATGCTCAAAAAGGAATGAATGAAGAAGCGCTTCAGTTCATTCGCAAAGCGCTCGAAGAGGGCTTCAAGCACCCCCAAAAGTTCCGTGAAGAGCCAGAGTTCGCCGCATTGAAAGGCAATCCCGAATTTCAAGAGTTGATGAACAAAGAACAGCGCGGGTTGTAGACGTGACCGGAACGGGGCATTTGCTTTTTTCCGTAGGTCTCGCGGGACTCGGCATTCTCAGCCTAATCTCAGGGGACTTCGCGTTCACGTGGCAACCGGTTCCCGCATGGATCCCGTGGCGGGAAAATTTCGCTCACGCCTCCGGCATGATTCTGCTGGTTGGTGGCATAGGCATGCTTGTGAAGCGTGTCGCCGGGCCTTTTGCGCTCGGTATGACGATCTATCTGCTGAGCTGGCTGTGCTTTTTGCAAGCGCCACGCGTAGCTGAGTCTCCCGGAAATATGGGGATGTGGTTGGGCTTCTGCGAGAACCTCGTGCTAGTGACTGGGGGGTGGATCCTGTTCGCGTCGCTTATCGGACCGGGGGACCGAATGAGCATCGGCTTCGCCGGCCCGCGCCTGGGTAGGTTGCTGTTTGGAGTTTCATGCCTGGTGTTAGGCCTCTCGCATTTTGTTTATGCGGACGGCACGGCCAGTATGGTTCCAGCGTGGCTTCCCGATCGCCTGGGATTTGCCTACCTGACCGGCGCAGGGCATTTTGCAGCCGGAGTCGGTTTATTGTTCGGGATCCTTCCTCGGCTGGCCGCGACAATGGAGGCGATCATGATCAGTTCGTTCGTGCTGTTAATTCATATTCCAGGGGTTATGTCCGCTCCGAATAGCCGGCTGCAATGGACGATGCTGTTCGTCGCCTCGGCGCTTGCGGGTGCGGCCTGGATCGTTGCTGCTTCGTTACAATCCGTTTCCAAGGACCGAGCAAAGGCATCCGCGGAGGCCGCGGCCGCCTAGTAGTGCGAGCGCTCGCGATCTTGAAAAAAGAGCAGCGTACCTTGGGACTCCGTGTCGCAAAACGCTCTGCAAGTCTTGACGATTAAGTCCCTTCGCGTGACGTCGCGTTCGCTGCGCGAGACATCGCCCACAGGGCGACTTTCAAGTATGTTGGGATCGAGATCCAGCGCCTTCTGATAGACTGCCATGGCATCTTTGAAGTGACGGATCGAGAAGTACGCGCTTCCCAAATTGCTGTATACCGTCGCGTCATCAGGCGCCAGTCGTAGGGCCCTCCGATACAGTTGGATGGCTCTACGGAAGTTTTTCTGACTGTGATAAACCGTACCCAAGTTATTGATCGCTACCGCATACCCCGCATCCAGCTTCGTGGCGCGCCGGTACTGCTTTATCGCGCTCCGAAAGTCGAGGAGTTGCTGGTACGCGACGCCCACTTTGTTTGCAATTACGGCAGACGTTTGATCGCACTGAAGGTATTGCTTGAGCCCTTCCCGATACTCTCGGCGAGCAATGAGAACGTCGCCGAGCTCTTCGGGAGGGAGTGGCTTAGCCAGTGACACAGCAAGAGCGCCAGCTCCTGCCCCAGCTCCGGGAGCGGTTTGAAAGCACAGTGCGGCCAGCGCGCTTATCAACAGGTGTGTGAGAATTTCCGCCACTTCCGTCCCCGACAACATACTGAGTCCATCAATGATTTCCAACCCAAGCTTTCACCCGCTACCCTGAGTTTCTATGATGGAAGTTTATGGATAAATATTAAAGGAGTTGTCGCTTACGTACAATAGCCACTCGCCACAATTCGATCATGGCCACGGGGGTTTTCTGTCAAGACCGCTCGCGCGCGGACCGAACTAACTCGCCCAGACGGTGTGCGGCGGCCGGCATTTCCGATGCTTTCGTACTTCCGAAGCCAAGAATGAAACCCTGGCGGACTTTCTTTCCACTATACGAACGTGACAGCGGCCACAATGAGAGATTCTCCTTCGCGCCCCGCGTCGAAAGCTCCCGATCCGTCAATCCGGGTGGAAGTGTAATAACCAGATGCATCCCCGCTTGTGCGCCGAGAATCTCAACGTCAGAGCCGAACTCTTGGCGGAGAGCATCAACCAATACACTCCTTCTCTCGCTATAAAGCAGCCGCGTTTTCCTTATGTGCCGAGCAAAGTGTCCTTCGGCGATGAAATCGGTGAGGACCGATTGATATAGGTGCGGCGGGCAAAGATCGACCGCGCGACGGACATCCGCAAAGCGATCGACAAGGTCGGTTGGAATGACGATATATCCCAGACGGAGAGATGGGAAAAGAGTCTTACTGAACGTTCCGATGTAAATAACCCGGGAGCCGCGGTCGAGCCCTTGCAGGGATGCGATCGGCATGCTTTCGTAGCGATACTCGCTGTCGTAATCGTCCTCAACGATCCAGGCGCCCGTGTTGTGCGCCCAATCGAGCAGCTGGAATCGTCGCGAAGCGCTCATGGTTACGCCGAGCGGATACTGATGAGACGGCGTAACATAAGCTGCGCGCGCGTCCCGGCTCCGTTTGATACCGGCCGCGACATTCATACCTTCCGCGTCTACGGGAACGGGGATGAGCTGACAACCTGCCAGCGTCAGAGCTTGCCGCATCAACTCGTATCCAGGTTCCTCGATCCAAACCGGACTGCTGGGGTCAAGCAAAACGCGCGCCGAAAGATCCAGCGCCTGCTGGGAACCGCTGACAATCATGATTTGACTTGCATCGCAGTGGACGGCCCGTGAAGTACGTACATAAGCAGCGAGCGTCTCGCGAAACTTCCTGAAACCCATGGGATCGCTGTAATTCAAGGAACTGGCCCGCACTTTTCGGGCATGACGCGTCACAAGATTCGACCATGCTTTAAAAGGAAAATGATCAAACGCCATCTGCCCGACTCGGAAGGCTCCGGACCCGTAAGTCCATGGAGCGCTCTCTTGGCCGGCAAGTGACTGGGACGCTCGCGAAATCACGCGAGGCCCCGGTTGGGCGTCCTCCGGATGAATGCCCGGATCGTCACAACAGGTCATTTGCTCCGGCAAGGAAACGGACACGAACGTTCCTGCTCCCACCCGGCTTTCGAAGTAGCCTTCAGCGAGAAGCTGCGAGTAGGCATCGAGGATAGGTATGCGGGAAATGCCGAGTTCGGCGGCGAGAGCCCGCGTGGACGGAATCTGCTGCCCGGCCTGCAAACTACGGCCAATAATCTTTGCTCGGAACCCCTCGTAGATCTGCCGGTGCAGCGGCTTCGCGGCGTTTCGGTCCACCGCGATCACCGGCGAGAAACCACCGGGTATCTTCTTCATATTTCCATCATAGTGGTCATAACGAAAACCGCCAAGGTGGTTATTGTCCCAGACCACTTTCCCAGCGAACATGAAGGAGTATGCGCGCGTCGAGCAATTCTCTGAAGATTTGTCGGGTGATCTGTGTGGCGACGTGTACGTCGATTGCCGCTGCAACGTTCCCGAGTCCGGCGGTCGACGAGACGGCGCACGCTTCAAAATCGGAAACCGCGGTGCTTGCTGGCGGCTGCTTTTGGGGGGTGGAAGAAGTCTTCGAGCACGTGAAAGGAGTAAGCGCCGTTGTATCGGGCTATTCCGGCGGCTCTGAAAAGACGGCGCACTCCAACCTGGTTGAACAAGGACGGACCGGTCATGCCGAATCCGTGCAGATAACCTACGATCCAGCGCAGATTACTTATGGCCAGTTACTGAAAGTATTTTTCTCGGTAGTCCACGACCCGACGCAATTGAATCGGCAAGGACCGGATAGCGGAACCCAGTATCGCTCGATGATCTTTTACGCCAGCGATGAGCAGAAGAATGTCGCCGAAGGGTACATACGGCAACTCAACGCGGCGCGCGTCTTCGGAAAAAAGATCGTAACCCGCGTGGAACCGCTCAGTGGGTTCTATCCCGCCGAAGATTTTCTGCAGCACTACAGCGACCGCCATCCGAATAATCCTTATGTTTTGGAAAACGATCTTCCCAAGCTGGCTGCCTTGAAGGAACGGTTTCCTGAGCTGTACAAGTAATGCGGTTCGTACTCATCGGGCTCGTCTTTCCTCTCGCTTTGAAGGGCGCAACAAACGCGCCGCCGGTGACTTTTTCCAAGGATGTTTTACCTATCCTTGAGAAGAGCTGCCAGGAATGCCATCGCCCCGGCGAGGCCGCTCCGTTTCCCTTGCTCACCTATGAACAGGCGCGACCATGGGCCAAAGCCATCAAAGAAGCTGTCCTGCGCCGGAAGATGCCGCCGTGGTTTGCCGATCCACACTATGGAGAGTTTTCCAATGACCGGTCGCTTTCCCCCAAAGACATCTCGAACTTAGTTGCTTGGGCGGACACGGGAGCACCGGAAGGCGATCCTAAGGAGGCTCCGCCGCCGCTGCAATTTACCGAAGGCTGGCGGATTCCGAAGCCGGACGTCGTGATTGAGATGCCGAACGCATTTCATGTTCCGTCATCGGGAACCCTCGAGTTGCAGCATATTGTGGTTCCTTCGGGGATTACCGAAGATCGTTGGGTGCAATTCGCAGAAGTACGTCCGGGCAATTCCGCTCTGGTTCACCACATCGTGGTGTTTACTCGAGAGCCGGGTTCGAAGTGGCTGAAAGACGCCAAGCCCGGTGTGCCCTATGCCCCCGATACAAAGAAGCACAAAAGGAAGAAGGAAGAAGAAGGATTGCCTGGGGAGTCCATTGCCGGTTATGCGCCTGGCTCGCTCCCTATGCAACTCGCCGCGGGGCAAGCGATTTTGATTAAAGCCGGTTCCGACATCGTGTTCCAGATGCACTACACCACCAACGGCAAGCCCGGCACGGATCGCAGCCGGATCGGCCTGGTTTTCGCAAAAGAACCTCCCAAGCAGCGTGTGGCAGGGCTGGCCGCATACAACGCCGACTTCAAGAATCCCGCGGGGGATCCAAACTACAGGGTTGACTCGGTTTTCAATTTGGGAACGCAGGTGGAATTGATCGGCATGCAACCACACATGCATTGGCGTGGGAAGGACTTCGAATTCCGCGCAATTTATCCCGATGGTAAGAAGGAAACGCTGCTACGCGTCACGAACTATAGCCTTGCCTGGCAGATTGGCTACACGCCCGTGAAACCGATTGTTCTACCTAAAGGCACCAGAATCGAATGTACGGCGCACTTCGACAATTCGGCAAATAATCCGAACAATCCCGATTCGACCAGGGACGTGAGTTGGGGCGACCAGAGTTCGGACGAAATGATGATCGGGTTCTTCTCCGTGGCTTTCGATGTCAACGTGCCGCCCAAGGAACTGACTGCCGCGCCGAGCAAGGCTCCCAAGCCGCGCGTCAAATCGGAGCCGGAATTGCGTGCTCTGCAGGCAGTTCAGGACGCCCAGACTCCCGATCAGCAGATCCAAGCGATCGAAAACGTTCTGATTAACTTCCCGGATACGGAATTCAAGATCGCTCTCCTGCAAAATGCGATGCGTATTGAGCAGCTCAAGGACGACTTCGCACAAGTGATCTCTTACGGCGATCGACTTCTCAATGCCGACCCGAGGAACGCGTTCGCCCTGGTCACATTAGCTGAAGAAACGGCGCGTCATACACGCGCGTTTGACCTCGATAAAGCTGAGAAACTCGCGCGGATAGACAAATACGCCAAAGCTGGTTTGGACGCCGCGAGAATGAATCCCGTCACGGGCGATCAGGGTGAGGCTGCGAACAAGGATCTTCAGTCCCAGGCATACGATGCCATCGGTCAGGCGGCGAATTTGCGCGGTAAGTTGGACGAAGCAGTCGATAACTTCAAACAAGCGATCTCGCTGGCCGCCACGCCGGACGCCGTTATATGGGTCCGGTTGGGGCAGGTTTACGAGGAACTGGGCAGGCTGGACGATGCTTCGGATTCGTTCGAGAAGGCGCTCGCCACACCCGGAATCAGTGCTCAAGTCAAATCGGTTGCGCAAGCCAAGAAGGACGGGGTCTCCAAGCGCAAAGAGGCAGGATCGAAGATCCCCCAATCTCAGTGAATCACTTATCGCGCAACGATAAAATTGAGAATCCGAATGACGACAGTTCGTATTGCGCTCGCCAATATCCGGTTCCCGGCAACGCCGGATGAGTCGGTCACATTAGCCGTACAAGCTATCGACCAGGCATCCACCGAACGCTCCGACATCGTCTGCTTCCCGGAATGCTTCATTCCAGGTTACAGGGGAAAGGGCAAGTCGATTCCACCTCCCGATCCGGTATTTCTCGAACGAGCCTGGAACCTTGCTGCTTCAGCCGCGGCGAAGGCAAACCTGGCGGTCGTTCTCGGAACAGAGCGCGTCGTCGACAATGCCTTGTTGGCAACAGCTCTGGTGATTAATCGAGATGGAACTCTTGCCGGTTTCCAAGATAAAGTTCAACTCGACCCATCCGAGGAAGGCACCTATTCTTTCGGTTCCGGCCGTCGGATTTTTCAGACTGGTCCGCTGACATTCGGCATCGCGATCTGTCATGAGGGTTGGCGGTATCCGGAAACAGTCCGCTGGGCCGCGCGGCGTGGCGCGCACATCGTGTTCCACCCGCATTTCCACGAAGCCGAGCCCGGAGGCTATGTGCCTACGACTTTCGCCGATCCTGCGAATACATTTCACGAGAAAGCGATTTTGTGTCGCGCTGCTGAGAACACCTGCTATGTCGCAACCGTGAACGTCGCAAGCGCCGGGTCGCCGACCACATCGGCAATTGCTCGGCCGGACGGGACGCTGCTCAGCTACCAACCGTATGGCAAAGAAGGGTTGCTCATTGCGGACATCGACATTAGCGAGGCTACGGGTTTACTCGCCGGCCGCTACAAATCAGTAGAGTGCTAGCGGCTGACTTTCAGGAAAGTCCCCTTTTCCAATTCTTCGAATGCCTGCCGGAGCTCCCCTTGGGTGTTCATCACTATCGGGCCGTACCAGGCTACTGGCTCTTCCAGTGGCTTGCCCGAGACTAGGAGGAACCGGATTCCTTCCTCGCCGGCCTGCACCTCGACTTCATCGCCTCGATCGAAGAGAACCAGCGAGCGATTGTCCGCCTCCGAAGGCGGCGTCGTATCCAGCCATCCAACTCCCTCCGTTGGAACAGCTAGCGGACCCGACGCGTTGCAGAACTTCCCACCACCTGCAAACACATAAGCAAACGCGTGACGCGTTGTCTCCACCGGTAGAGTTTTCCTCCGTCCCGGAGCCACGGACACATCCAGATAAACCGGTTCCGCGGCGACTCCATCCACCGGCCCCGTTTTCCCCCAGAAGTTTCCCGCGACGATCCGAACGTGGGTGCCGTCGTCATCCGTAATTTCCGGTATGTCCTTCGCCTTCACCTCCTGATAACGCGGTGACGTCATTTTCATTGACGACGGAAGATTGCCCCATAACTGGAAACCATGCATTCGGCCAGTAGAATCTCCTTTGGGCATCTCCTGGTGGATGATGCCGCTGCCCGCCGTCATCCATTGAACGTCGCCCGACGCAATTGCGCCGCGGTTGCCGATACTGTCGCCGTGCTCCACTGTTCCCGCCAGGACATACGTGATCGTCTCGATTCCGCGATGAGGGTGCCACGGAAACCCGGCCAGATAATCCTCCGGGACGTCGTTGCGGAAATCGTCGAGAAGAAGGAACGGGTCGAACTCGGACGTGTTGCCGAATCCGAAAGCGCGGCGAAGATGTACGCCGGCGCCTTCGAGCGTAGGCTTGGATTTGATAAGCCGCTTAATTGGTCGAATGGACATTGGTCTCCTCTATTCGAAAGTCTAACCAGATTACTGTCCGGGGTGATACTGCCTTTCGGTGTGACCCGCCAGTTGCGAACGATAAAAATATACTTCACGCAACCCGCCCGTGGTATAGCGCTTGGCTTCGTCATTGAAGTGCGGAGAAGAGGGATGGCCGCTTTCTCCGCCAGCGGTCACCGCTTTCGCACGAACACGCTCTCCAAACTCGACCACAGCCACGAAGCTGTTTCCGCCGGTCCCGTACCATTTCTTCGTTCCGGGATACGGCCGCGCGCTAAACGACGCCAAGGAGCCCCACTGCGACCAGGTGAAACCCACGGGAATGCTCGGTTGCGAATCGCTAAAGGGTTGTACGATATCGCCAGTTAGGCGCTGGTATCGATTGATGTCTCCCCACGGAGTTTTCCAGGTGCCGAAATCCGCCTGAAGTCTTTCGGACGCTGCATCCAGAGACTTGAGCATTTGGTCAGGCGGGACTTTGGTCGCGATGTAGTCTTCGACGGACATGCCAGAAGCGCGTGCATCCTCAATTACCCGCCGGCGAATGTCTTCGCCCCAGAAAACAGCTAGCGATGTGGGAACCGATGTCACTGCCCACCGGAAGTCCCACCCGCGTAGGAGATTGACCTGATCGGCCAATTTCGATTTCAATGGATTGCTCGACGGAGCGTCATCCCAGGCCTTGAGCAGGGCGGGAATCGTTTTTTCGAACCATGGCAGGTAGCTGTCATAGGCTGCTGCGATCAGAGAATCGAGTGTGAAGTCCTTGGTGTTACTCAGCAGCCGAATTGCGTGCAGGCCGCGCGCCGATTCGCCGCCGCTTTCGACATACGCCGGATAGTCCTCTTTCTTCGGGCTGCTCTCTCCAGCCGCGGACCAAGGCCAGTTGTTTACGTTAAAGAGCCAACCGCTCTTCGGATTCAGCAAGTGCGGCGTTTCGTCGACGGTAAGAAGACCGTGCCATTCGGTTGCCGGATTGCTGCCATCCACCGGCTTTGTCCAATCGAAGCTTGTATCGCGCCTCGGGATGAAGTTGCCATGGAAATAGGCGATGTTGCCGGAAGAATCGGCAAAGACTGTATTGTTCGATGAGTTGGCCTTCAGTTCCATGGTTTGCCGGAAAGACTTGTAGTCCTTCGCCAACGTGCGTGTGTATGATTGCGTGAGCGCTTTGATCGGCTCCTGCATCAGGCGGATGCTCACCCATTTGCCGTTCAATTCGCGGACAACTGGCCCGTGATGGGTGCGGTACACGGTGAATTTCCTTTCCGCCATGCCGTTACTGGTCCGGTAGGGAATCGTAATTTCAGCTGCCACCACCGCACGTTGCTCTTTCCCGTACTGATAATAGAATCGATCGCCGCGTTTTGTGACGTTCTCAAGATATTCGTCCACGGCATCGACGCCGCTGGTGGTGTGCATCCATCCAGCGTGCTCGTTGAAACCTTGATAAATGAAGAACTGGCCCCAGGTCACCGCCCCGTAGGCGTCCAGCCCTTCCTGGCTCACCATCTGCAATTCGGACCGAAAGAAGAACGACGTATGCGGATTGATCAACAGGAGAGCGTGATGGGAAACGGTGTTCGACGGAGCGATCGCGATGCCGTTTGAACCGCCGGGCTCGACAAGTTGGCTGTCCATCGCGGTGACAGTCTGGTGCGTGTCCTTCCCATAAAATTCCTGAAGCTGCCTCAAATTGACTTTCTCAATATCTCCGCCAATGCTCCCTTCCGTGAACGTCAAAGCCATCCAGGGCTCAAAACGCTTGATGACTCGCGGCTTTACTTCAGGGTGCTTCAGCAAGTAATAGTTCAAGCCGTCCGCGAAGGCATTCATGAGGTCCTTCAACCAGGCTGGGCTGGCCGCGTAATTCTTCTTCGCCTCGCGAGGGTCGATGAAGAGCTTCATCCGCAGATCCTGGTAGATTTTCGATTCGCCTTCCGCCTCCGCCAAGCGGCCCATGGCGTTGATATAGTTCGTTTCCACACGATTGAAGTCATCCTCTGCCTGCGCGTATAGCGTTCCGAAAACCGTATCGGCATTCGTTCGGCCATAAACGTGGGCGATGCCCCAATCGTCGCGGATGATCGTGACTCGGCCGGCCTCGCGTTCCCAACGGGCGATCTCCGCTACGCGGTCCTGCTGGAAGGCAAACGCGGAAGCACAAGAAAACAGCAACGCGAGCAGAATTGTTTTTTTCATTCGACTCGCTCGATTTTAGCGTTTTCTTTTCGAAAGATCCGCGCCGAAGCGCTCAATTCAACCTGGGCGCTTTCACAAGAGACTCTTGAGGACTCTGTCCCAAGGAGCGCGATAAGCTCGATTGCATATGGCCGCGGCTTCATTATCGCCGATCACTACTTCGTTTTCGGGATCCCAGTGAATGGTTCGCCCACCGAGGCGCAGAGACATATTGCCGAGATTGCAGATGACAGCCGTTCGATGACCCATCTCTAAATCGCAGAATGGCTTTTTGCGCGACTGGATGCACTCGATCCAATCTCGCTTGTTGGCGATGAACATCTGCTCTTCCAAGGACTCGCGCCCGGCAGCGTTAATGTTCGTTCCTGGCTGAGCTTCGATCCAGGGCACTGGCTTGACGTTGCTGAACACCGGGCCGCCGGGCGGGTGTCCCATGAACGGCGGTATCAAGTTGATGGGATCGCCATGCATCTCCGGAATCACCTGATTGGAGCCCAGCAGTAGCGTGCCTTTGTTGCCCATTATTAGAGAGCCCTGCGAGTCGCGGAGGCCGTTCGCTTCGCGCACGCCCATGGTCATCATGAACCGAGGAAACTCGTAGAGGCACGCCTGTAGATCCGGTGTCTCGCCATCGTCTTCCAGCGTGAAGCGTCCACCGAACGACACCACTTTCGTCGGTCCCTTGACGCCCGTTACCAAAAGAAATGCGGCCACCGTGTGAGCGCCCAGGTTGGTCAATTGGCCGCCGGAATAATCCCAGAACCAGCGGAAATGGTACATCCCGCGATGTGCCTGATAAGGCCTCTCAGGCGCTGGACCGAGCCACATGTCGTAATCCAAACCGGCAGGCGGATCGCCGCCCGGAGTTTTTCCGAAACCTGGATAAACATTGCGTGCGCCGGCTTCCAGCCTGACCATCTGGATTCTTCCCAGCACTCCGCTATCGATAATGTTCTTAGCCACCTGATGGCCCGGATTGTGGTTTCGCTGCGTCCCCACTGCCACCACGCGCTTGTACTTGTTCATGGCCTGGAGCATCCACTTGCCTTCATCAATGAAAACCGTGAGTGGCTTCTCCACATAGACATCTTTGCCGGCCGCGCAGGCCATGATGGTCTGCAAAGCGTGCCAGTGGTCCGGCGTTGCCACAACCACTCCATCGATGTCCTTGTTCTCGCACATCCTTCGAAAGTCGCCATAGGCCTTTGCGTTCGGGTTTTCCAGGTACGCCAGACCCTCCTCCAAGCGCGGCTTGTAAACATCGCAAACCGCCACGCGATCGACATTCGGGAACGAGTTTTTGAAGTCGGCGATATGTTGTTTGCCGATCAATCCATAACCGACGAAGCCGATACCGACGCGATCGTTAGCGCCGAGAACGCGTTTATATTGTGCGGCAGTCAACGCCGCCGCACCGATGAACCCCCGACGGGTTGCCTGGGTTGTATTCAGTTCGTTTGCCATGAGGCTCGCGACGGGTTTAGCTAAACTTCACGAGATCCCACGGCTTGCGATATGGACGGAAGAGGTAGCGATTGGCCTCATCGTCGCCCGGAAAACTGCACGTCGATGCATCCCACGTCAGTTTGCGGCCGGTCCAATAAGCGATGTTGCCAATGCATGCCACGGTAGTCGCGTGGACGCCCACTTCGATGTTCGCGAAGGGCTCCTTGCGGTTACGTACATTGTCGACGAAGTATTTCGTGTGGAGCGGCGTCGGCTCGGGCTCGTTGATGTGCATCCGCTCCATCGCGCCTCCTGTCGATTCAGGGTAAAGTTCCATTCCGATGCGGTCGACGAAAAGCGCCGCCTCGGTCCCGTAGAAAGCCATGCCGTGAGGACGGTCGTCGGTTCCCCGCATGCCGTAATAACGCATTCCGGGCGTCCTTCCGCCTAGCCCATGGCCGTTGTAAACGCACGCCTCGTAATCGAGAATGAAATTCGGATATTCATAGGTCGCCTGTTGGAAATCGAGAATGTCCCCGGCGGTTTTTTTGTCGAACCTGATCCCCGAAGAGGACACCTTAAGCGGAGTGTCCACGCCCATGATCTGGTGCACAGAGTCGAAGCGATGATTTCCAAAATCACTAATAATTCCGTTTGTGTAATCCATGAAGGACCGATACTTGAGCCGAGCCCGGTTGAACGGAACCTTGGGCGCGGGTCCGAGCCACGCATCCCAATTCAACCCTGCTGGCGGATCGCTGTCCGGAACCGGAGCGGAACCCATGCGGCTCATGTAGTTCCACACGCGCACGAAATGCACTTCTCCGATCTTCCCGTCACGGATTATCCTGGCAGCCTCAGCGATATGATCGGACGCGCGATGTTGTGTCCCAATCTGCACGATTCGCTTGTTGCGGCGGACTGCTTCGACCATCGCCCCGGCCTCGCCCAGCCGGTACATGACAGGCTTTTCGAGATACACATCTTTTCCGGCCTCGCAACCCAGCATGAGCATCGTAGCGTGCCATTGGTCCTGCGTGGCGACGATCACCGCATCGATATCTTGGTCGGCGAGAAGACTGCGAAAGTCGGAAAAAGTCCGCGCATCGGGCGCCCACCGCTTCGCCGCCGCAACCTTGGCTTCATCAACGTCGCATAGCGCCGCGATCTCCGTATTCCGAGCCTCGTTCAATCGCGGATCCAGGATTCCGTTGCGATAGTTCTCAGGCGCTACGGCCTGAATGTCCTCTGGTGTGCCCCGCATTAAGCGCGCATCGAAGGTCCCGCGGACTCCGCATCCAATTAGCCCGACTCGAACTCTCTCGTTCGCGCCGAACACGCGGTCGGCGGACGCCGCGGTCCAGGCGGCGATCCCCGCAGTCATTGACGTCTTTACGAAATCCCGTCTTTTCATTGTTGAACCCACGCAAGCTTCCTTGGCTTGTGAAAACCTCTGGAAAATTGAGCATACAACGAAAAGACTTGTTCCGAGGCGTAGTTTCTGTACTGCTAAGTGCGATTAGACTTTTCCGGCCGCGCGATGCTTTCCGGCAGCAGCGGCGTTCCGCACCGCGACGGCGTGCGATTCGCGCTCCCAGAACCGGCACGCCATGGACACCGTCCGGCGTACCTCGGTTGTGTCGAAGGGCCGGATCAATACATCGTACCCGCCCAGGTTAAGCACCTCAGCCCACAACGCCTCGTCAGCCAGACGATCGGCAACAATCAACTGTGGCGATGGCATCAGCGTTTGGGTTTCGGACAGGATATCTTTCCAACAGTGGCCATCGGCAAGATGCTTCTCACTGATAACCGCTTTGAACCCGCGGGTTCGCAATGCCGTGCGGGCTTCCTCAAAGGTTCGCGCCAGCTCGAACGTCCACGGTGAGCCACTCAAGATGCAATTGAGTGAGCTACGGTCGTCTTCCTCGGGGAAAATGGCCAATATAAGTGTGTCTTCGGCAGCCGCTTCTAATGCTTCCGTCACCCCGGACTCCTTAAACATGAAAATACACTCGTATTCCCGGCATCGTCTCCCGCAACGCATCGGATAGAATCGAGTGATTCCAGATTGATCTGCGCTGGGGACCTTGTCAATGGTGCAATTTTGCACCATCGCGTCAGGGAGCTCGCGGTACTAAGATATAGGTGAAAGTACGAAAGTTGTGTTCGAAAGTGAGGCACATATGCCTCGCGCCTTTAACCTCGGTCGTCGAAACCGCCGCGGCGGAACAGTGGAGACCGTTGTTGATTTTTCAGCCGGAACAAAACTCTTTGACGTTGGCCGCCCCTGTCGCCGGGTCTACCTGTTGCGCTCAGGCAAGATGCAGGTCTCGAGCGGGCGCGATACAATTCTTGAACATCTCCGGGCCGGGGATTTCTTCGGTGAAGAAGCGTTCCTGGTCCCGCGCGAGCGCCGTCAAGCTGCCAAGAGTCTGACCCCGATCACCGTCGCGGTATTTCGGGTGTCGCAACTGTTGGATCGCATCCAACAGGACAGGCGATTCGCGCTTCGCTTTCTAAAAAATCTGGCCGTTCGCTTTGACATGCGAGGGCAAACGATTCGGGATTTCGTAACGGAACCAGCCGAGCGCAGACTCGCTCGCGTGTTCTTCCGTTTCGCGCCTGGGACCGCGTCCGGATGGGTGCGACTCCGCTTCAGTCCGACCAACGCCGAGCTGGCTCGATCGATTGGCACCACGCGTGGCCGGATTTCTCAGTTCATAGGCCGCTTTCGGCAACTAGGATGGCTGCAGCGACGCCCCGAGCTTTGGGTCAACCGTGAAGGTCTGCGTAATTTTCTGGAAGAGTGATCTCAAGTGACTACGCTTGCAAACCACATGGGCAAAGCGTACGATGCCGGACGTGAGACCCGTTCAGACCTTTAGCGTTGTCCCGTCGCTCCCTCCCGCCTTGGAGGGCCTGCGAGTGATCGCCTACAACTTGGGATGGTCATGGGCAACTGACGCCATTGAATTGTTTCGCAGACTCGACCGCGATCTGTGGGAGACCTGCGGCCACAATCCCGTGCTGATGTTAGGAAACATCGAGCAGGAAAAGCTGGAAGCGGCCGCATCGAACGATGCATTTCTAGAGCACCTTCGCCGCGTTACGGAAGAACTCGAGTCCTACGTGTCGCGCAAGTCTACCTGGTACACGCGGATTTGCGGCGAGCGATCTGGCGATTGCACCATCGCTTATTTCTCGGCCGAGTTCGGATTGACCGAGTGCCTGTCAATTTTCGCGGGTGGACTCGGTATTCTGGCCGGCGATCATCTCAAGTCGGCAAGCGATCTGGGAGTCCCTCTCGTAGGAGTCGGTTTGTTGTATCAACAAGGGTATTTCCGGCAATATTTGAACCAGGCGGGTTGGCAACAGGAAGTCTACGAGGATAACGATTTTCACAATCTCCCCATTAGCCCGGCCTTGGACAGCGCCGGCGCGCCGGTGAAAGTCGCGATGCAGTTTCCCGGCAGGCCCGTCTTTGCCAAGGTTTGGCGAGCGCAAGTGGGCGGCGTGCCGTTATTTTTGCTCGACACGAATATCGAAGCGAACGCGCGTCAGGAAGATCGCGACATAACCGACCAGTTATACGGCGGCGACAGAGAGACTCGCATCAAGCAGGAAATCGTCCTCGGCATAGGAGGTTATCGCGCGCTCGAGGCGCTGGGGATTAACGCGTCCGTTTTCCACATGAACGAGGGACACTCCGCATTTCTCGCCCTGGAACGGACGCGGCGGCTGATGGAACTGCGACGCATGTCGTTCATGGAAGCGCGGGCTCTCGCCTCGGCAAGCCTTGTTTTCACGACGCACACACCCGTCGAAGCAGGGCACGACTACTTCTCGCCCGAACTAATGGACCTCTATTTCGGCGATTACACACGCAGACTCGGCATTTCGCGGGAGACGTTTTTGACGCTCGGCCGTCCCACGGGATCCGTCGATTTCTGCATGACCGTTCTGGCCCTGCGCTTCGCCTCGCACACAAACGGCGTGAGCCGGCTGCATGGAGAAATCAGCCGCAACGTGTGGCAGAAGCTTTGGCCGGGACTACCGGTGAACGAGGTCCCTATCGGGCACATAACCAACGGCGTTCATTTCTCGAGTTGGACATCGCTTGAAATCAAACGCATCTACGATCGCTACCTTGGTCCGGACTGGCGCGAAGAGCCCGCCAACAGCAACGTCTGGGGCCGCGCACAATCCATTCCGCCTGAAGAACTCTGGCGCACTCACGAGATCAGACGCGAACGGCTAGTCTCGTGGGCGCGCCGCCACGTGCGCGAGCAGCGGGTTCGACGCGGTTCGCCGCAATTCGAAGTCGATGCCGCCGACGAGATACTCAACCCGGATGCGCTCACCATCGGCTTTGCGCGCCGCTTCGCCACTTATAAGAGAGCGACCCTGATCGTCCGCGACTTGCCGCGCTTGAAACGCATCCTCAGTGACAGCTCACGGCCAGTTCAGCTCATTTACTCCGGGAAAGCCCATCCCCAAGATAACCAGGGGAAAGAGCTCCTCCGCAAAATCGGGGAACTGACGCGCGATCCCGAAATGGGCCGCCGCATTGTCTTCCTCGAAGAGTACGATATGTCAGTCGCCCGATACCTCGTCCAAGGCGTCGATGTCTGGCTGAACACTCCCGCGCGACCCAATGAAGCGAGTGGAACCAGCGGAATGAAAGCCGCTGCCAACGGCGCGCTCAATCTGAGTACCCTCGATGGCTGGTGGGATGAAGTCTGGAACGACGTCGAGACCCCGCGCGGCGTTGGTTGGAGCATCGGGAAGGGTGAAATGTACTCCGATCCCGGGTATCAGGATCAGGTTGAGGCGGAGGCTCTCTATGAGTTGCTCGAACGCGATGTCATTCCAGCTTTTTACGATCGCGGCTCCGGCCGTCTGCCACGGAGATGGATCGAGCGCATGAAAACCTCCATCAACTCGCTATGCCACTTTGTCAATGCGCACCGCATGGTGAGCGACTACGTGCGGCAGTTCTACTTTAACGCCCACGACCAATTTCGAGCTCTCGACAAGGATGCGGGCGCTCGTGCTCGTTCGCTCGCCGCGTGGCTCGATCGGGTTGAGCATGAATGGCCGCGCGTTCGAATCGTATCGGTGGAGCGCAGCGCGAGCGCCACGCTGCCCGCGGGTTCCCTGGTGCGTGCCCGGGCACGTGTGCAATTAGGCAGCTTGCGGCCTGAAGAAGTTGCTGTGGAACTTTATATTGGCCGCCTAAGCTCAACCGGGGAAATCGTCGACGCGACCACGTTCCCAATGACGGCAATTAGCTCCCAGGTCCCGCCAGACCACACATTTGCCGCCGAAGCCCCCTGCGCTCGAAGTGGTCTTCATGGCTACACCGTTCGCGTTCGTCCTAAACATCCGGACCTGAAGCAGTCGTTTATACCCGGGTTGATTTGCTGGGCGGATGCAACTCCGCAGAGCGCCAGCGCTACTCGCGGACACTCCTTACAGAGCTAGACATCACATCGTGAGAACGACGCGGAACTTTGCATTGCCGCTCATCATACGCGCGAAAGCCTCGCCCGCTTTTTCGAGAGGATAGGCTTCGATCATAGGACGCACTCCGGTTAGCTCGCAGAAGCGCAGCGTGTCGTCGCAGTCGGCTGCTGTTCCCGCGGCCCAGCCTTGAATCGTCCGGCTTCCGTTGATGAGCTGTGCCGGTGCAACCTCGATGGGATCAAATGTCACACCGATCACCATGAGCTTGCCGTTCGGCCCCAGACCGTCAACGAGCCCGGACATCGCTTTGGAGCTTGGCGCTGTTGCCAGAATTACTTGGGCGCCTCCAAGTTTTTGCAGTTCCTCTGCCGGGTTGGATTCGCTGTCGATATACACGCTTGCTCCGAGCTTCTTGGCAAGAGTCGCGGTTTCGGAGCCACGCCCGATCGCTGCGACCCTATAACCAAACTTGTTAGCGAATTGAATTCCAAGGTGACCCAGGCCGCCAATGCCCTGAACGGCCACTAGATCGCCTGGCATGGCGCCGCTGTGCCGGAGCGCGTTGTACGTAGTGATTCCGGCGCAGAGCAGCGGCGCTGCATCGACGTCACTGAGGGTTTCCGGTATGGCAGCCAATGCCTCGACGGGCGCCACCATGAATTGCTGGTATCCGCCGTCATAGCTGATCCCCGGAATCTTCATGTTCTTGCAATTGCGAAAATCTCCGCGCCGGCATGAGAGACACGTGCCGTCGTGGCCGCCGTGCCAACCGACGCCAACGCGCTGTCCCTGCTTCCACTCGGTAACACCCGCACCCAATTCATCAATGACGCCCGCCACTTCGTGCCCTGGTACGCGCGGGTATTGAATGCCGGGCCATAGGCCATCTTTTGTAAGAACGTCGCTGTGGCAGACGCCGCAAGCTTGCACTTTTATGCGGACCTGTCCCGAGGCAGGCTTCGGAATCTCACGATCGACGATCTCGAAATCTCCTCCCGGCTTACCAATCTGTGCCGCTTTCATCGGCGCCGTTGCAGTTTTTGTTGTTGCCATAATTTCTCCTTTGGAATTCGTAATTTCACTGATGAAGCTTACCCGGCCACCTCGAAAATGAGTTCCAGTTCGACCGGAGCGCCGAGCGGAAGACTTGCCACGCCATAAATCAAGCGGCTTGGATTCTTTTCTTTTCCGAAAACGTCCTGCAGCAACTCCGAAGCTCCGTCAGCCACTTTAGGCTGGTCGCGAACATCTCCCGAGGTTGCTACCGATACGCCGAGCCGGATGACCCGCGTCACTTTGTCGAGCGACCCCAAATGCTGGCGAGCCACGGCGAGGGCGTTGAGCGCCGTAAGATGAGCCGCTTTGCGCCCCGTCTCCACGTCGAGCTCTGCGCCCACGCGCCCCGTAAACTTCGCGGTGCGGCCCTCAGTCGGGAGCATCCCGCTCAGAAAAAGCAGATTGCCTGTTTGTACTGCTTCCGCGTAAGTGCCGAACGGCTCGGGTGGCGCAGGGAGGTCGATACCAAGTTGCTTCAAGCGCTGCTCGGCGCTGGTTTCCTGAGAACCTTCCCGGGTTGCCGCTGCCCCTTTCAAAGCTGTATTCATCTATGTCTCCTTGGATTCCCGCTCTCACCATTTGCCGTTGTGCGCACCTGCATCGACGTGCAAAACTTCCCCAGTCACATGACGCGCCTCCGTCAAGTAAACGATAGCCTCGACTATGTCGTCGACATCTGAGATTGCTCCCATCGGCGATTGGCTTTTCAAGTACTCCTCGGAGTCTTTCGCATGCATCGGCGTTGCGACGACTCCCGGAGCCACCGCGTTGAAGCGGATTCCTTCCTTCGCGTACTCCATCGCCAGACTGCGCGTGATCGCCTCCAAACCCCCCTTCGTCATCATCGCAACGGAAGCGTCCACTCCGGCAATCGGATGGTTTACCATCGCACTTGTTATGCAAATCACGCTTCCACCAGTCTTTTGTGCCAGCATCTGCTTCACAGCAAGCTGGGTGATGTAGATGTAGCCAATCAGATTCGTTTTCGAAAGCCGCTCGAAATCAAGGACCGTGTAGTCTGTGAAGATTTTTGTTAAAAAAATGCCAGCATTATTGACTACGCCGTCTATTGTGCCGAATTTGCCTATCGCGGTGGCGGCGATCCTCGCTGCCGTCGAAGCCTCGCCGATGTCTCCCTCGACTAAAGCCAGCCTTTCCGTGGGCTTAAATGGAGACTTGGTTATGTCGAGTGAATTGGCGACGACATTGCAGCCGCGCTCGAGGAAAGCATTGGTGACGCCCGCGCCGATTCCTTGCGACGCCCCGGTCACGATCATGGTCTTTGGCATCCTTCTCCCTCCGTCCACTCCTTTTCGGCTCAACCGTACGGGTTGGTAAGCAAAGCACGGACCGTCGCTAAGATGCTGAAAAAAATGACTTACGCGAAACGACCGACGAACAACGGAGTCGAAGGGCCGACACCGGGAGCAGTGAGCCAGTGTCAGACCGCTCCAGAGACAACAATGCGCCTTTCAAATCCAACTTGAGGTGAAATGAGCGTTTGCGGCGTCGAATATTCGACGCTAGCTCATAACCGGCCGACCGCTCCTGCGGTTGCCCGCTACTTTTCTGTGTCGAACTCGCTTCCCCCATACAATGCCGAGTCCTTCGGGAATGGGTCGTTCCAAATATAGAAGTTGAACCAGTCCCGATTCGCTTCGAGCAGCGCCAGTTGCGATTTCGGCTTATTGACTCCGTGGCCGAATCCAGAGTATAAAATGAGCCGCGCCGGCACACCCTGGTCCTGCAATCCTCGATATAGTTCGAAGCTGTCCGGCACCGGCACACGCTTGTCGTTGCTTCCCTGCTGAATCAGCGTAGGAGTCTTCGCCTGCTTGATCGTCGTTATTGGCGACGTCTTTGCATACACCTGCGGATCGTCCCACGGCGTGCTGTGCAGGTACTGACGTGTGAACGGCGTAATATCCGTGCTCACGTAATAGGTCATCCAGTCGCTGATTCCGGCTCCTACCGAGATGGCCTTGAATCGATCTGTATGCGTGGTCAGAAACGCCGAGATGTATCCGCCCTCGGACCAACCCATCGAGCCCATGCGGTTCTGATCCACCATCCCTTTCTCGATCAGCGAATCCACGCCGCTCATCACATCCCACATATCGCCTACTCCTAAATTCCGCACGTTGAGTGCGCGGAACGCAGCACCATATCCCGCGCTTCCGCGGTAGTTCGGTTCCAGGACCAGCGCTCCTTTCGAGAGCCATGTCTGCACGGGATACGCGTTCTCAACCGGAGATAAAGCTGGAAGCGACGTGCCAGTGGGTCCGCCGTGGATCTTGACTAGCAAAGGGTATTTCCTGGTCGGGTCATAGTCGGCTGGCTTGTGCAGAATTCCTTCAATAACCGTCCCATCGTGACTTTTCCAGGAAACTACTTCCACGGTGCCTAATTTCCAGTCCTTCACTTGTGCGGTCGTGTCAGTCAGCTTTCTCGGCTTAAAAGGCGAAACCGGCGACACGTATAGCTCCGGCATGTGCGTGGCATCTGGCGCACTGAAGGCAACTGTTTTGAAATCGCTGGTAAAGGATTCGTCGTCGGCGATGAGCGTAGCCTGCGAAGTAATTCGCCGAATTTCGCGCGATTCCTGATCCACGCAAAACAGATGGATGCTGGTCTTCTGCACAGCGGAGAAATAGACTCCGTTCGGTCCCCAATCGATGAGATGGGGATCCTCGTCGAACTTGCCGGTCAGGTCTCTTACTTCGGCTGGCGCCGCAGCGGGCTTTGCCGCTACTGTCGCCACGTCCACCGTCGCAATATGACGGTTTGCGTAGTAATAATAGGGTTCCGCGAGCGCCGTAGAGAACGCGAGTTGCTTTCCATCGGGCGAGAATGCCGGTGAAGTGTCAGGTCCCGGCAACGCGATGATTTTCTTCACGGCGTTATTCTGCTCCAGATCGAGCAGGTAGATATCCTGCTCGCCGCTGAATGCCGCGAGCGGGCTGCTCGATGCGCTAAACGCAATCTTGGTGGAATCGGGCGACCATGCGAACGAACTGATATTCAAGGAGCTGTCGGATGTAAGTCTTTTTGCCGGCGCCGGTAGACAACTCTGCATTGCCGTGGCCGCGTCCACCAGCCATAACTGTTCCTGCTCGTAGTCCTTCTCAAACACCTCGTAGTCGCTGTACTTCTCCTTGCGCTCCTTGCGGATTTTCGTTTCAGCAGGTCTGGCGGTGAACGCGATCGATTTGCCGTCGCGCGACCAGTGAAAACTTGCGACATCGCTCCCCGATTTCGTCAGTTGCCAGGCTTCGCCCCCTTCTGGCGAGATCACCCAAATCTGATGCTCCGCCGGTTTTTCAGCTTTGTAGTCGGTTTCCTTACCCGCTTCCTTTTTTTCAATCGGGTGCGGTTCGATCGCGGAGGCTTCGCGATCGGTGAGGAAAGCCAGCCACTTCCCGTCGGGCGACCATTCTTCTTGATCGGTTGATTTCTTTCCCCTTGTAAGCTGAAAACTCGTCCCGGTGGCGACGTTCGCCAGCCACAGCTGCCACACGTAAGCGTTTTCTTTCCAATTCGTCTCGCGCATTCGATACGCCACGAAGCGTCCATCGGGAGATATCTTCGGCGAGCTGATCGTCTTCAGGCTCAACGTCTCATTGAGCGTCGGCGTATGCTTCACCTCAGCGCAGAACAAAGCGGGCAGTGCAAGGAAAAGAATAGATCGTGGCTTGAGTTTCACAGCAGCCTCCCAGATATGTAAACAGAGCCGATTCTAGCTTGTTTCGAGTTGCTCGTACCCTATCTAAACGAAACCGTGACTGGGAAACACTCCGATGTCGCAATGATCTAGCTAGAAGTAATCCCATATGTCTGGTTAGGCCGGCATCTCGATGATTGCAAAGCGGCAGAAGCAAAACGCACCGGAAGGTGAACAATCAAAATGTCGCCAGACACTGGGCCGAATGAAACTGCGCACGGTCAACCTGTTCCATCATGCGAAGGAATACATCCTTGGGCTTCCGTTCAGCGTCGCATCAGGCGCAACTCGCACCAAACGATGTATAGTGACACTCATACCCACTTGTTTTGGAGAATTCATGCGAACCGCAATTGCTATTTTGTTGTCGCTCTCGGTCCTGTTACCCGCCGAGGAGGCATCGCGCGCCACTCTTCTCGGATTTACCTCGCGAGGGACGACAACCGAGCTGGAATGGGAACGAAAATTCCGCGGGATCCCGGACCCGGCGCGAATTCACGCCAATATGGTCCGGCTTTCCGCGCATCCCCATAATGTCGGTTCGGAATACCAGAAGGAGAACGCCGAATGGCTCGTGGCGCGCTATAAAGAGTGGGGCTGGGACGCCCATGTGGAACAGTTCGACGTCCTCTACCCAACTCCGAAGACACGCGTTCTCGAACTTGTCGAGCCCACCAGGTTTCATGCGAAACTCGATGAGCCGCCATTACCCGGCGACCCGTACAGCCATGAAAAGAGTTCGCAACTTCCCGGATTCAACATCTACTCGGCCGACGGTGACGTAACGGCTCCGCTGGTTTACGTGAACTACGGCATGTTAGCCGACTACGACGAGTTGGATCGCAACGATATTTCAGTAAAGGGCGCAATCGTGATCGCACGCTATGGTGGCGGGTGGCGAGGATTGAAGCCGAAGCTCGCTTACGAACACGGCGCGGTAGGGTGCATCATCTATTCCGATCCTGCCGACGACGGCTATGTTCAAGGTGATGTTCTCCCGAAGGGTCCCATGCGTCCCCCCGATGGAGTGCAACGTGGAAGCGTGGCGGATATGACTCTGTACTCGGGCGATCCTCTAACGCCCGGGATTGGTTCGGTGCCTGGGGCCAAGCGTCTGCCGATTTCCGAAGCAAAAACGTTGATGCGCATTCCTGTTTTGCCCATAGGCTACGGCGATGCGCGGCCTTTGCTCGAAGCGCTCGACGGACGCGTGGTGCCTGCCGGTTGGCGTGGTGGACTTCCTATCACTTATCATTTCGGGCCTGGACCGGCGAAGGTTCATCTGAACCTTGAGTTCAACTGGGACACCAAGCCCGTCCTCGATGTGGTCGCCACCCTTAAAGGTTCCGAAGAACCGGACGTTTGGATCGTCCGCGGTAACCATTACGACGGTTGGGTGAACGGCGCGGACGACCCGATTTCCGGACAATCCGCCCTCCTGGAGGAAGCGCGGGCCCTGGGCGAGCTTGTCAAACAAGGCTGGCGCCCGAAGCGGACTCTGGTTTACGCGGCCTGGGATGGCGAGGAGCCGGGCTTGATCGGCTCGACGGAATGGGCCGAAACACACGCGCAGGAGTTGAGCGAACACGCGGCTCTCTATCTGAACACGGACGAAACGGGAAGGGGATTCTTCGGTGGAGGAGGCTCCCACTCGCTCGAAGCGTTGGTCAACGAAGTAGAGAAAGATATCGTCGATCCGGAAACGAATGTATCGGTCTGGAAGCGTCAGCAAGCGGCTCTCCTGGCCGGCGCGGGCAGGAGGGCGGGAGCCGGCAAGGGCGACGACATTCTGAAACGGTCCACCCTCCCTCTACAGGCGATCGGAAGCGGCTCTGATTTTGGCGCATTCCTCGATCACTTGGGAATTGCCTCGCTGAACATCGGGTTTGGCGGAGAGGACGCCAGCGGCACTTATCACTCCGCGTACGACACACCTTGGTTTGAAGACAAGTTCGGCGATAAGGACGAGATCTATGGGCGCCTAACGGCACAAACCGCCGGCACGCTGATCATGCGGGTGGCCGACTCCGAAATCCTGCCCTATGATTTCAAAATTCTCTCGCGGACGGTGAGAGAGTACGGCACTGAGTTGAAGGGACTCGTCAAATCCATGCAGATGGATGCCGAGATCCGCAAAAGGAACATGGACCTCGGTATTTACACTTTGACCAACGATCCTAAGCACCCCATGAACGCTCCCCGCGTGCTGTCGTCGCCTCCCGACCTCGATTTCCGCGATTTCGATGAGTCGCTCGGCCAGTTAGACAAGGCGGCCGAAGAATACAATCTGGCGGAGGCGAAAATGGAGACTCTGACGGTTGAGAACCGGCGCATGTTGAATGCGAAATTGGCGCTCGCGGAACGAAGGTTGATTAGCACACAAGGGCTGCCCGGCCGCCCATGGATGAAGCACTTGCTTTATGCGCCGGGAACTTATACAGGTTATGGCGCCAAGACGGTTCCCGGTGTTCGCGAGGCTCTCGAACAAGGCCGCTTTCAGGAAGCAAAAGATCAGTTGGCGCTCATTTCCAAAGCGCTGACTGACGAGGCGGCTTTTATTGAGCAGATCGCAAAGCAGTTTACGTCCGCAAGCAATTAGCAAGAACTGTTTCTATTTCAAAAACAATTCTGCTGTCTCCATCACGACCGCCAGCCCGCTGGACCGCGCCTGGCGACGTTGTGGTCGTGCCTCGTCTCTCGCTGCTAATTTAAACGCAATCAGATTCGTAACCTTGGTCGCGAAGCACGGTAATGACCTTAGGATCGAAAGCAGAATATGTTCGGCACGCTTCGCTATACCCTGCGGCAATTCCGGCTCGCGCCGGTTTTCACGACGGCCGCAATCCTGACGCTGGCTGTGGGAATCGGCGGCACCACCGCAATCTTTACGTTGATTGACGCTGTCATGCTGCGCTCGTTGCCCGTTTCAGATCCGGCGCTCCTCTATCGCGTCGGCGACGGCGATGACTGTTGCGTGGAGGGCGGCCCACAAGACCGCTGGGGAATGTTCTCGTTCCCACTATATGAACGGCTCAAAGCAGCCGCGCCGGAATTCGACGAGGTAGCCGCTTTTCAGGCCGGCGGTTCCAGGCTGAGCGTGCGTCGCCAGGGCGGCCCGATCGAAGCCAAACCTTTGCGATCCGAGTACGTCACGGGCAACTATTTCTCAACCCTCGGCGTACGTGCGTTTGGAGGCCGCATGCTCACATCCGAGGATGACCGGCCGTCCTCCGCACCAGTGGCCGTGCTCAGTCACCAGGCTTGGGAGGCGGATTACGGCGCCGACCCGGCGGCGGTTGGATCCACTTTTGTTGTGGAGGGACACCCCTTCACCATTGTCGGTGTGAGTCCGCCGGGGTTCTTTGGTGACACCTTGCGCGGCGATCCGCCCGATATTTGGATACCAGTGCAACAGGAACCTTTGATTGCCGGTGAGGGCGCGCTCCTGCATCAGTCCGTCGGTGCGTGGTTACGTGTGATCGCACGCCTGCATCCGGGTTCATCCATCTCCGGGATGGCGCCCCGTTTAACCGGCATCCTGCGGCAGTGGATGCTGCACGATTCCGGCTACCCCTCCAACTGGCTGACCGATATCGGCCGCTTACTTCCCAAGCAAGTCATCAACGTTGTTCCGGCAGGCGCCGGTGTCGGGGAGATGAAGGAAGAATATGGCCGTAGTCTCCAGATCCTGCTCGCCGTTTGCGGTATGGTGCTGCTGATTGCCTGCGCGAACGTCGCAAATCTTATGCTGGCTCGAGCCGTGGCGCGTCGAACGCAGACGGCATTACGAATCGCGATTGGGGCAAGCAGGCGTCAAATTGTGATGCAGGCGCTCCTCGAGAGTGTTCTGCTGGCGGTCGCTGGTGGATTCGCTGGACTTCTTGTTGCCGTCGCGGCAGCGCGGCTATTGCTTCTGCTGGCATTCCGAAGCTCGCAATTTCTTCCCATCAGTGCGCTGCCGTCGCCAATTGTACTGGCATTTGCTTTCGCGGTGGCGCTTTTAACTGGAGTTGTTTTCGGAGCGGCTCCAGCTTGGTTCGCCACGCGTACCGATCCCGTCGAAGCTCTGCGCGGCTCCGGCCGAAGCACTACGGACCATGCCGGATTTGCCCGCAAGGCGCTGCTCATCGTGCAAGCCGCTTTGTCCGTCGTATTGGTGGCTGGTTCCACCATGCTGGCTCGAAGTCTCAACAACCTGGAGCATCAGGATTTCGGCTATCGGACTGAAAATCGAATCGTGGTTTCATTGAACCGGCCGCCGGCTACCTATAGTGAGCCCAAGTTACAGGCGCTTTATCGTCAGATGGAAGATGCCGTCAGCAGGCTGCCCGGGGTTAGAGGATGCGGCCTAGCGCTGTACAATCCGCTAACCGACAACTGGGGCGAGCTCATTATGGTATCGGGCCATCCTCCGGCGAAGATTAACGAAGAAGCGGGCGCTTCCTGGGATAGAGTAAGCGCGAATTATCTGCAAAACTTCGGCATCTCGGTGCTCCGCGGGAGAAACTTCACGGCTGCCGACAACGGAACCACGGCGCCAGTCGCAATTATCAACGACGCCTTCGCAAAACGTTTTTTCAAGAGCGACGAAGATCCCCTCGGCCAGCACTTCGGACTCGATCTGCCCGAGTACGCCGGCACATTCCGCATCATCGGCATCGTACGAGGCGCGAAGTTTGCGGGTTGGGGTTTAACGAAGCCCGCCCGACCCATGTTCTACGTGCCCTTGGCGCAAAACGTGGATTACAAAGATTCGCTGATGAAGAGAGTTGAGGTGGAATCCCATTTCATCGGAGGAATGATGATCGTGACCAATCTCGCGCCTGGAACGATCGAGCCATCGTTGAGAAGCGTTTTAGCGGGAATCGATCCCAATCTGACCATCAATAGCGTGCGGACCATGCAACAGCAAGTCTCTTTGACTTTCGGTCAGGAGCGCGCGGTTTCCCGGCTCGCGGAACTATTCGGGGTCGTCGCCCTGTTGTTGGCTGCAGTCGGCCTTTATGGCGTAACTGCTTATACCGTTGCGCAGAAAACGAATGAGATCGGAATACGAATGGCGCTCGGCGCCGATCGCATCAGCGTCGTTCAATATGTCCTTCGGGGGGCTTTTGTTCGCGTGGTAGTTGGGCTTGGACTGGGCCTTCCCCTGGCAGTGATTGCCGGACGTCTGATCTCAAATCAGTTGTACGGTGTCTCCTTCTGGGATCCGCTCGCGCTCTCTATAGCTGCCGGTTCGCTCGCCGTTTGCTCTCTGTCAGCGGCAATCATTCCTGCAAGCGTTGCGGCCTCCATCTCTCCAATGAACGCGCTTCGAGCCGAATAATTCGGATTGAATCGCGACTACGTGCAATATCGAGTTCCGACAAAGGGTCGAATCGACGTTGACAGGACAGGGCAGTTGTGTTGACCTGAAGCTTCCGTTAGCGTGAACACAATTTGCGACCTATGCCCACAAGGCGAACCCTTCTCAAGGTCTGCGCTGCGCTTCCTGCTGTCGGCGCGTCGGCAGCGCAGGGTGCCAAAGCGACGCAAGCCCCCGTCGGTTGCGATGAACTGATTTCTTTGAATGGACTCTGGCGATTTCGTCTGGACCCGCACAGTTCCGGTGAGACTGAAGGCTGGTTCCGGTCAGATTACGCCATCGCAGAATGGCGTACCGTCACGGTTCCGCACACTTGGCAAATCGAACCAGGGAATACCGAACACCGCGGTGTCGCCTGGTACCGCCGTCAGTTCGAAGTGCCAACGGACTGGGCGGCACAAGCTGTTCGCGTGGAGTTCGAAGCCGTCTTTCACACTGCGACGGTGTGGTTGAACGGGATGGAAGTGGGACGGCACACCTGCAAGGGATACACGGCGTTTGTGCTCGATCTGAATCCACACTTGAAAGCCGGTTCGGTTAACACAATTGCCGTGCGCGTCGATAATGCCTTCAGCGAATCGATGCTCCCGCGAGGCCGATCGAGCGATTGGGCGCACGACGGAGGAATCTATCGGCCGGTAAACCTGCTGATTACTCCGCCGACTTTCGTGGAACATGTTCGGGTCATTGCGGAACCCGGCAACGTGATGGATCAGGCCACCGTGAAGGTGTCGGCCGCGGTCCGGAACACTTCGACGGCAGTTTTCGAAGGTAGCATCTCGCTTCTCGTAGCCGGCGATACGACCGGGTTGACTGTTGCCGCGCTTCCCGCACAACATATCCATCTGGCGCCCGGCGAACGCCGGACCATCACCTTTTCCCCGGTGCAGATTCAACAAGCCCTGCTCTGGCACTTCGATCATCCGAACCTGTACCGGTCGATTGTGGAGTTGTCGAATGGCCATTCTTGCGATACCGTCTTCGGCGTGCGCAGGATCGAGGCTAGGGAAGACGGCTTCTACCTGAACGGCGAACGCGTGCGCCTGATGGGCGTGGAACGCATGGCGGGCAGCAATCCGAATTTCGGCATGGCCGAACCCGCGGAATGGATTGCACATGACCACGCCGACATGAAAGAACTCAACTGCGTTTACACCCGCGTGCATTGGCCGCAGGACCGGCGCGTGCTGGAGTGGTGCGATCGACATGGAATTTTGATTCAAACCGAAGTGCCTACGTGGGGAGCGGCGACATTTGCCGGAATGGGCGCTGAGCCGTCACCTGAGATCATGAACAACGGCCTCGAGCAGCTCAACGAGATGATCGAGCGTGATGCCAATCATCCGTGCATTTTCTCGTGGGGTGTCTGCAACGAGATCAACGGCCAGAATCCGCCGGCATATAAATTTGCAAAAAGGATGTATGAAGAGGCGAAGCGCCTCGATCCTAGACGGCTTGTCACATACGCATCCAACTCTCTCCAGCAGACTCCCGAGAAAGACGTCGCCGGACTGATGGATTACATCATGTGGAACGAATACTACGAGAGCTGGTATAGCGGCACGCCAGAGGACTTGGCTCATCATCTGGATGAGATCCATCGCGCCTTTCCCACGCGACCGATTGTTATCTCAGAGTATGGCTATTGCGCATGCACGGCGGAGCGTCCCGAAGGCGACGCAAAGAGGATCGAGATCCTACGTGAGCATGACCGTGTCTTCCGTGAACGCTCCTTTGTCGCCGGTCTGATCTTTTTCGACTATAACGACTACCGCACACACATCGGCGACCGTGGTACAGGCGCGCTGCGGCAGCGGGTCCATGGTGTCGTGGACGTGTTCGGGTCGAGGAAACCCTCCTGGGAGATCCTCAAGAACCAATCGTCTAACATCGAAACGCTGCGCGTCTCCGGGAAGCCTGCTTCTTTGCTCGTGGACCTGACAACCCGCGTTTCCGTGCCTTCGTACTATCTGCGAGGCTACTCGGTACGAGGCGTTGCATACGGTTTCGGAAATATCCCAATCGAGCAGACGACGGGACAGTTGCAAGACCTCGCTCCAGGGGCATCGGCCAGCGTAGAGCTCCGCTTTACGCAAGCCGACATCTCGCATATTGAAGTGGATGTGCTGCGGCCCACCGGGTTCACCGCCAAGAAGGAAACATGGCGGTACTGAACAAACAAACACCCATCCATGCTCGTGAGACTTTGAACATCGCCTACATCTGGTTCGTCTCGAGCGCCGCGGCCATGGGTGGGCTGTTGTTCGGCTATGACTGGGTAGTAATTGGGGGCGCCAAGCCGTTCTACGAAGCGTTCTTCGATCTGAACACACCCGGCGCAACGGCATTGGCGATGAGCAGCGCTCTCATTGGCTGCCTATTTGGTGCAGTCGCTTCCGGACTTCTTAGTGACAAGTTCGGCCGCAAGCCGCTGCTGTTGTTTTCCGCCGCTCTGTTCGCGGCCAGTTCGCTCGGAACCGCTCTTGCCGCCAGTTTCCCAGGATTCTTGGCCTGGCGCATCTCAGGCGGTCTCGCGATCGGGCTGGCCTCCAATCTTTCGCCGATGTACATTGCCGAGGTCGCGCCTGAATCGATACGCGGACGGCTGGTCTCGTTGAATCAACTTACCATCGTGATCGGAATATTAGCGGCGCAGGTGGTGAACTGGCTCATCGCGCGGGCCGTTCCGGCCGGTGCGACGAGTGCCTGGATTCTGCAATCGTGGAACGGCCAACAGGGATGGCGCTGGATGTTCGGCGTGACAGCGGTGCCGTCCGTACTGTTTCTGATCGCGATGTTGTTCGTCCCGGAGAGCCCGCGCTGGCTGGCTAGAAGCGGTCAGCGGGCTCGAGCCTCGTCTGTCCTCGCACGCCTCGGCGGCGACTCTTTCGCCAGCCGCCAACTAGAGGCCGTCGAGGCCAGTCTCATTCACGACAATGCGCGTGTAGATTTTAGGGAGCTTCTGACTCCGAAGCTGCTTCCGATTCTTACCCTCGGCATCTTCCTCGCAGTGCTTCAACAATGGTGTGGAATCAACGTTGTTTTCAACTATGCCCAGGAAGTATTTGCCGCCGCCGGTTACCAGGTCTCCGACATCTTATTCAATATCGTCGTAACCGGCGCTATCAATCTCGTGTTTACCTTGATGGCCATTGGCATGGTGGACCGGCTGGGACGGCGGCCGCTGATGCTGTTCGGAACCGCGGGCCTGGCCACAATCTATCTGCTTCTCGGAATTAGTTACCACTTATCCGTCCATGGTTGGCCAGTGTTGGTTCTAGTGGCCCTCGCAGTGGCCTGTTACGCGTGTTCTCTCGCTCCGATTACGTGGGTCGTGTTGTCTGAGATTTTTCCGAACCGCATCCGAGGCGCCGCCATGGCTGTGTGCGTATTTGCGCTTTGGGCCGCATGTTTCGCGCTCACCTATACGTTCCCGTTCCTGAATCGGAGTCTCGGCCCGGCCGGCACGTTCTGGCTGTATTGCATTGTTTGTGTCTGCGGATTCCTTATGGTTCTCCGACGATTGCCGGAAACAAAGGGCAAGACGCTCGAACGGATTGAGCATGAACTGAGCGGTGTTTAACCCGAGGCCGCAAACAGATAGGCGTGTATCGAAACGCCATAGGGTTACCGCGCCGCCAATCAGCTCAATCTCACCAAGGTCAAGCGGATGCGTGTTGCGCTGTTTTGGCACGATCCTGATCTTCGACAATCGCGTTCAGTTGCGCGGCCATCTCTCGAAGCAGCAGCGCGTTTTCCGGCCGCACAACCTTTTCCATGGCCGTTAGCATGTCCGCCATCTCCTTACCGAGCGATTCCAAGAGCTCTCGATTGCTTTTGCAGGCCATAATTTTGGGGATAATCTCACGCAGTTTCGCGTCGCACGGCCGATACGCATCTGCGATCGCCTTGATGTGATCGAAATTTACATATTCCCTCCACATTGCCGGTCTGTCGAGTCCCGCAGCCTGCGCATCTCTATGCAGAAGATTTAGCTCCTTCAGTAAGCTGGCTGCAAGTTCCGGAAGTGCGTGGAAACTGGTAAGCGCGACATTCTCTCCTAGAAAAGGGCTCTTGGGTTCGAGGAAAGCGGAGCGGAAGCGGCAGACGAGTTCCAACCCTTTTAACAATTCGGTTGTACCCGCGTCGCCGTAATCGGCGCGTTCCAGCATTTGGACGAAGTAGACGTTGTACTCGCGATAATCGTCGTAAAACTTCGTCGCCGTCGTCAGGATGACTCGATATCCGGTCTTTCCATCGTTTGCGAGGATGACCTGGCTGTTGTCTACGTCGACCCGATCAGGGAAACCAGAAAGCACAACGTTCGTAATCGCGTCCCGCCAGGAATCGGCATACGGCTGGTTCGCCGTCACATCCAGGAATTTCTTCCATGTCATTGGCTCGTCAGACAGGCCGAAGATGCTCATGGAGCCGCCGCTGTTCAGGGCGCCGAGCGGCCGGATCTCCGAGTTGAGCGGTAAGTTCTCGCTGGAAGGATCCAGGGTCGAGCCTTTCAATCGAATGGTGATCTGCCTCTGTGGCTTGACGACAGTCTCGATGGTGCCTTTCAAATATTGGAAGATCGCCAGTTTCAGGCTGCGAACGCATTTTGCGGCTTCTTGTTCGGGTTTTCGATACGCTTTTGTAAACGTTTTCTCAATATTCTTTTCGACTTCTTCTTGCCAGTCCTGAATTTTCTTGCATAATGGTTCGTCCGACGAAACAGCGAGACTGGCCTGAAACTCCTCCAAGCTCGATTGCAGCTGATCTTTTGACAGCCCTAGCGGAACACCCTGCTCCGATGCCGTGATGGGGGGAGGGCCGTAAAGATAGAGAGAGATTTTCTCGCGCCCGCCGGGATCCATCCGCATGATGTGATCGAAATAACCTACCTCCCAACCTGTGTATCCATGGCTGCGTTTTTCGGCGCCTGTGTAGATTATGATGAAAACATCTGTTTGTTGCAGCTTCGATTCAATCTGGGTCTTAAACGCGGACCCCGGACTTAGGAACTCCTTATCGAAGTTAACCTCGGCGAAAAAATCGGGAAGGGCTGCTTTGAAGCAATTGGCGACGGCTGTCGCAATTGCCAAGTCTTCCGATGCGTAACTGACGAAAATTCGGAACACCTTGGGTTCGGGAATCGGTACTGTGCCTGTAGACATTCTGTGTTCTCCTCAATGGCTTCGAAGCTCATCTTTCTTGTGATCTATGTGCCGAAATGGTTTCAACTGGAAACGTTAAAACGAACTCTTCGAGTTATCCTTCAAGCTGTTTTGTTTTGTAGCGTTCGGCATGCGCCATCGGTCCAGACTAGTACTGTTAGTGACTGCATCGATCCCCTCATTTGCGGGTAAGACGAAGGTCATATGCGGGTATAGCCGTGATGGACGTGCGTCCCGCGGCAAAGCATCTCACCCGCTGATGGCGCGCTTGTGAATGCAAAGAGCTGAGCTGTTTCTTGATCGAGGGATTCTTCTCCACTTGCCCTTTCGTCTTGATTTCACTCTCCGTGCTCTGCATAATTGACGAACGACATCGGAGGTCGGAACGAATGGGCAAGCGGATTATCTTCTGCGCGGATGGGACCTGGGATGAGCCCGGCAAGAATACCAACGTCTACAAGATCTACAAAGCGCTTAAGGTGAGCGCTGATCAGATTCCTTACTACGACGATGGGGTCGGCTCTGACGGTTCGCTGATCCAAAAGTTAGCGGGAGGGGCGCTGGGCGCGGGACTCTTTCAAAAAATCAAAGATGGCTACACGAAGTTAGCACACGCTTACGAACAGGGAGATGAGATTTTCATCTTTGGATTCAGCCGCGGCGCTTATACCGCTCGCAGTCTTGCGGGAATGGTCGCCGTTTGCGGTCTTCCGACAGCTAATTTCACCGACGAAGTGGTGGACACCGCATTCGAAGCGTATCGCAACAAAGACAAACGGGCCACCTTGCTCGCCGAACTGAATAAGACCTGCGATCTGTTCGACGCAAAGCTCAACATGGTCGGAGTCTGGGATACGGTTGGCTCGCTCGGAATACCGGCGGTGTTTGGAGGCGTGGCTCCGCTCTTATACGGGTTCCTCGACACGAATTTACACCCGGACGTTCTGCACGCATATCAAGCGCTGGCAATCGACGAGAGGCGGGCCGAATTCCCCGCGACGCTTTGGACTTCGCCGTCACCTACGCAAACGCTCGAGCAAGTCTGGTTCAGCGGCGTACATTGCGACGTGGGCGGCAGCTACCCGGCCGATTCCAACGGCTCGGCGCTTTCCGACCTTACCTTGGCCTGGATGATGAATAAGGCCACCCTCCTCGGTCTGGAATTTGTTCCTGAAGTGATGGCGAATTATCCTCTTCCAATGGATCCAAAGCTAGCTCTCGACACCAAGCACGAATCCTGGAACGTGGGATGGCTTTTCCCAAAAAACCGCATGATCGCTGCCAATTCCGCCATTGCGGACAGCGTCTTTGCGAGGTGCCAGTACGATAACTCCTACCGTCCTTGCAACCTCACTTTCACCGATGGTGAATTGGCTACCGCGTATGCCAAGGGACTGGTGATCTCACAAGCCACACTGAAGGCCGCCGGATAACGGTGAAACATTCTCGCTACGAGATTCACTATGGCAGGTGGGTCTATGAAGACAATCTTGTTTTTTTGCATGTGCGGAATCGCGGCCGCCGCGGACGTAAATCCCGATCCGAAACTGGAAGAAGCGAAGGAACTCAAAGCCTGCGCTCAGATGGTGCTTGACGGTTTCCGCAAGATACCGGACGACCACGCCCAGCGATTTCTCGGTAAAGTGACGGACGCCGAGGCTCTCTGTCGCGGCGAGAGAAATCTGCAATTCCGCCTGACGCCGTGGGTCGACTGGTCCCAATATTGGGGCACCGGCGACATGTCTTCCTTGCCCACCGGCTACCTTTCGAAGAAGGGTCCAGCGTTTCGCGGAGTTACGGGCGCCCTCTTGGATCTCGAATACCAGCGCGTTGCGCTGATCAAGTTTAATCTCTTCGATAACGCAGGGACCTGGCGCAGTTACATTACCGGTCAAAACGGCGTGGGCGGGCCGGCTCTCAAGGCGTGGCCCGAGATGAGGCTGCCAAAAGACAATCCGAATTATCAGGCCGTGGGCGGCGATGGCGACCAGGTTTGCAAAGGGGATCTCATCCGCGCGCGTACTGTTTCAGGAATCTGCAATGACATTTTGAATCCGTTGATGGGCTCGGCGGGAACACCCTTCGCACGCAACGTCGAATTCGAAACAACATTTCCTGACCGGGGACAGACCATCCTGACCAAGAATCGCCACGGCGACCGTCTAGGTCTTCTGATTCCGGATCCGCAGGTAATCAGCCGCAAGCTATTCACCCGCGTTCAATCGAATCCCGCCGCATGCAATTCGGGATTCGGGCTTGCAGACAACTCGCCGGACGCGAACTGCGACTACCAGAAAGCGCCGTTTTTCAATGTTCTTGCCGCTTACTGGATCCAGTTCATGACGCATGACTGGTTCTCCCACATGGAAGAAGGCCACAACGCCCCGGAGTACATGAAGCTTGGCTGCACCACCGAGTTGGTGAATAACGTCGAAACACCGCTTACACCGGAGCAGGTCAAACAGCTTGGCTGCCGCCCGGAGGATCGCGTCGACCAAACCTACGTTCTGCAGGATTCGGCGCCCGAAAAATTCTCCAGCGGAGGCAAGGATTATCTCACCCGCGCGCCAAAAACCTTCAGCAACACTAATACCGCATGGTGGGACGCTTCCCAAATATACGGATATGACGAAACATCCCGGCGGCGCGTAAAGCGCGATCCGAAGGATCCGGCGAAGTTGCTTCTAGAACCGCTCTCGGGTGCGCCCGGACCGGGGTATCTTCCGGTATTCCAGTCAGGCGATCCGATACAGCCGCAATGGGCTGGGCAGGAATCCGCTGCGTTCCCCGACAACTGGTCGATTGGGTTGAGTTTCTATCACAATCTTTTCACTCGCGAGCACAATTCCTTCGTCGATGAATTTCGCAAGGAAGCGGCAAAGAGTCCCAACGCGGACAGCGGTCTTCGCAATCCGTCGGATCCGAAGCGTGTGATCCACAACAAGGACGTCACTCCCGACGAACTCTTCGAAGTCGCGCGTTTGGTGGTCGCGGCCGAGATCGCGAAAATCCACACCACGGAGTGGACGCCTCAACTCCTCTACGACGAACCGCTGTATAAAGGCATGAACGCGAACTGGAACGGACTGCTTGGCAGCGGCGATCCGGACGTCTCGAAGGCGCTCTCGGACATCATAGTCCGCAATTTCGGAAAATCCAAAGATGTCGAAAAGACGACGCAGTGGTATTCGGTTCTGGCGTCAGGCCCGGGCATTTTCGGCATCGGCAGCAAGATTCCGCATTACGATCTCACGAAGCCCGGCGACGTCAATGGCGGCGTGAATCACTTCGGGTCGCCATTCAATTTCCCGGAAGAGTTCGTTACCGTTTACCGCCTGCACGCCTTGATTCCGGACCTGATCGAATACCGCCAAATCGACAAAGATCCGAACCAGATCGTGCAGAAGGTCGCGGTGATCAACACGTTTGAAGGCAAGGCCACGGACGCGATGCGTTCCCGTGGGCTCGCAAATTGGGGGCTGAGCATGGGCCGCCAGCGGCTCGGCCTGCTGACCCTGCACAACATCCCGCAGTTCATGCAGAACATTCGGCTGCCGCGTCTCGACACTCCAACGCAACAAATCGATATCACGGCTCTCGACATCATTCGGGACCGCGAACGCGGCGTTCCGCGCTTCAACGAATTTCGCCGCCAGTACGGGCTTCGGCAACTGACGAGCTTTGACGACTTTACGGATAAGTCGCTCGCGTCCGATTCGCCGGCCCGCAAAGACCAGGAAAACAACGCGGCCCAACTACGCGAAGTATACGGCACTCACGTGTGCGACGCATCGAAGGTCATCACCGACGCACAGGTGAACGAAGACGGCTCTCCAATTAACGACTGCCTGGGGCATCCCAAGGGATCCGTAGTCGACAACATTGAAGATGTCGATACCGTCGTAGGCTGGATGTCTGAATCGGTGCGGCCGCACGGATTCGCCATTTCCGAGACCCAATTTGTCGTGTTCATCCTGAATGCCTCGCGGCGGCTGTTCAGCGATCGATTCTTCACCTCGAGTTTCCGGCCGGAATTCTACACTCGGCTGGGCATCGATTGGGTGAATCACAACGGCCCAGGTCCGGAAATGATGGAGCAGGGAGAGCCGAACGGGCATAAGCAACCGGTGTCGCCCCTGAAACGAGTATTGCTGCGAAACATTCCGGAGTTATCTTCCGAACTTCAGAACGTTGTGAACGTCTTCGACCCGTGGGCACGCGATCGTGGCCAATACTACTCGATCGAGTGGAAGCCGCAGCCGCGCGCTGTATCCGATCCCGCCTTTAAACAATAGAGTTGTGGAGGAACTTCTTAATGCCTGACGTTACCAATTGGTTTGGCGACATTGTTTCTCACCCACGCGCCGTTGTAGATGCCAACTCGGTTCAGGACATCATTAATATCCTGAAGAATCCCCAGCAGTATCCATCTCCGGTACGCGCCGTCGGATCGAATCACTCGACAACGGCCTGCGGCGCCTCGGAGGGCGGAACGTTGATCCGGATGAAGATGAACCGGATTCTAAACATCACCTCCGATTCGCTCACCGTCGAAGCCGGCGCCATCCACATCGACATGGCTCAGACACTGGCGAAACAGAAATTGCAGTTTTACGTCAACACCGAAATCGGCAACCTGACGGCTGGAAGCGCGGCTTGCTGCGGCACGAAAGATTCATCGTTTCCGGGCGAATTTGGGCAGGTCGGCTCTTATGTGACCGGCGTCAAGATGGTTCTTCCTTCCGGAGATCTCCTCGAAGTAACCGACGCGCAGCCGAACTTGATGCAGAAGGTACGCTCCAGTTATGGCACGTTCGGCATCATCTACGAAGTAACTTACCGCATCCGTCCGATGCTTCCGCTCGCAGTTCACCACAAAACATTTCATCTCGCGGATTTCATCCAGCAGTTGCCCCAATTAAAGGCGCTGAACTACGCGATGATGTATTATATCTTTCCTTTCGACGATCTCATCACAGTCGAGTTCCGCAGTTACAATTCCGCGGTAACCGGCGAACCGAACAAGATTATCTGGCCGCTGCGCAACTATATCTGGGGAACATCCGGCCCGAAGTTCGCACACGATATGGAACAGACCATATCGGATCCCAAGACCCGCTACGGCATCATCGATGCCTTCAACGCGCTTTGGCGTTTCAAGCTTGAGAACATCATCACCAGCGACAACACCGTCCCCGCCGACGAAATCATTCGCTATCCCGATGTCGCCAACGACAGCCGCTATACTTTTAGCCTCTACGCCTTCCCCGAGGATCAGTATCCGTCGGTCCTGAGCGATTTTTTCAAGTTCTGCAAAGACTATTATCAGCAGAAGGGCTACCGATCTAACCTGCTTGATGTCGGTTACCGCATCGCGCAGGACCAGCAATCATTGTTGTCGTACTCCTGGGACGGTCCGGTCATGACCATCGATCCGGTGTCGACGGGCAACCCCGGATGGAATGAATTCATCGACGCGTACAATCAGTTCTGCAGCGACCGGAATGGTAAACCGGTTCTGAACCAGACATCCTCTCTCACACCGGACCTTGCGAGAAGGGCGTTTGGCAGCCGGCTCGCACTATTGGAACAAACCCGTGAGCAGTACGACCCCTCCGGCCGGCTTCTGAACGCCTATTTTCGAGGCATTCTGAGCTCATCGGAGTCGGGTGTCGCTACCCAGGCTTAGATTTATTCAGGCGCTTGCGAGCAAAACGACGCCGCTTCGGCCCATCATGCATTGACCAGCTCTTTTACTCCAGAGCTCGTCGATACGGGACCGAGAAGGGTCCACAGGATAGCGGCGCAAAGCAGCGGCATCAAGCCGAATCCGATAAAAACCGGAGTGTACGAGAAATTATCAATCATCCAACCGGTCAATAGTCCGAACACCATTCCACCGAAGCCGGCGCCCATACTGGCGATACCGTATACCGAACCCACCGCGCTGCTGGGGAAAACATCGGCGGGCATGGCTAGCATGTTGGCAAGACTGCCGGTGTAGCCAATCATGGCAACCGAAACCCAGACAATCGAGATCCAGGGGCTCTGCGTTAGAACGGCGGGAATCGCGCCAAGCATGAGCAGCACGAACAAAGTTACTGAACTTTTACGTGCCGCGGAAAGTGAGAAGTTGCGCCGTAGAAGCGTAGCGGCAACCCATCCACCGAGGAGATTCCCGAATCCGGCCGCGAGGAAGGGAATCCACGCGTATTTCCCGATACTTTCCAGGTCAAAATGCCGCGCTCGTTTCAAATATTCCGGGAACCAGAAGATGTAGAAATACCAGACCGGATCCATGAAGACTTTGGAAAGGGTAAAGAATACGACGAAGCGGTTGCGAACGAGGCGACTGAGCGGTATCGTCGTCTTGATCTCGGTAGCGGCCGGCGCCGGCGGCGTGCGGTACAGCAACGCCCACAGGAGCAACCACAGGAAACCCGCGATTCCTACCACGCAAAAAGCCTGGCGCCATCCGGATCGCAGGATGATCCATGCGATCAGCGGCGGCGTGAGAATCGCGCCTACCGCGGAGCCGCTGTTGAAGACACCTGCGGCCATCGCTCTCTCTTGTGGAGGGAACCATTCCGACACCAGCTTGACTGCCGCAGGCCAATTACCGGCCTCACCCATCCCCAGCAGGAACCGGTACGTCGCCAGACTCCAGATGCCGGTCGAGAATGCATGCAACAGCGCTGCCGCCGACCACCAAACCATGCAAAGCGCGTATCCGATGCGAGTTCCTAAGCGGTCCAGCAAGGGGCCGGAGGCGCCGTTCATGATCGTGTAGGCGAGCATGAAGGCGAATACGATCCTGGAATAGCCGACGTTGCTGATGTGAAACTGATCCCGCAAAAGCGGAGCGGCGACCGAGAGGGTTTGCCGATCGAGGTAGTTGATCATGGTGGCCAGGAAGGCCAGACCGATCATGACCCAGCGCAAGCGGGGAAGCGCCGCGTTGCTCATGCCAGCTCGACATAAACCGCTTCGTAGATCAGAACGTCTGGAACCCTTGTGGCGACCCAATCCCCTTCGATGGTCCAGGGTAATGTGCGTCCGCTGCGCAGAAGCGACACTGCTCGCACTTTGCGGCCCTCGGGAACACGCAGGCGTATGCTGATATTCCGAAGCTCGATAAACGATTCTCGAGCCCGGAACTTCCGTTCTTTGTTGCCGACTTCGGCCAGCAAGTGAAGTACGAGAGCGTCGTTGCACGCGGCGAGATAAGGAGTCAAGCCGGGGCGGAACGCCAGTTCATAGGTCCTTGAGTTCGACAACGCAGGAGCCATTAGCCGACCCATGAAGGCGCGGACGGATGCCATGCGGGTCTCTTCGTAGATCGCTTCCAGGCCCGATCCGATGTAAATGACCTTGCCCTCGCCCTGCGATCTCGCGACGATCGCTGGACCGATGCTGCCAGCCCGTCCACGTTGGATTGTCTCGGCCAGAACGCTCGCGCCCTCGGCTGCTTTGAAGCGAATAATCTGAGGGTCCTGCGGGATTTCCTCGCGATTGGAAGTGTGGAGATAAAGGTCGGGCATCTCGACGGGATCTTCCGCGAGAATGCTGGCCCCGGTCAAAGCGGTCAGCCCAAAGTTGTTACGTACCCGCCCAAACTCGTCGGCAATCGAGGACAGATGAGTCACCACCAAGGTGCCACCGTTGTCTACATACGCGCTAAGGACGCGGCACTGCGCATCACTCAGGCACGGCGTATTGGGGACATAGACCAGTTTGAAAACGGACAGGGATTGGGCGCTCAGCTCCGAATCGAGCACGGGCTGAACCTGGTAGCCGTTGTCCCGGAGAAGCGATGCCGCGCCATAAAAATAGTTCGGAAAACTCGCGGCGTCGTAATTCGGGCTATCGTACCAGTCGATGGTTTGCGTCCCCACTACAACGGCGGCTTGCGCCTGCGGTTTTAGGGATCGAAGCAACGATTCGTGCTTCTGGACGAAATCGAAGATCTCTTTGACGTAGCGGCCGCTTTGGTAGGACAGCGGGCTCCCGGATACGTAGTAAAAACGGCTGAGTCCCCAGTAGAGCGGGCCGGCGCCGGCGACGAGCGCAGTCTCTCCGTCCATGAGCAACTCCCCAGTCTCGACCGGCGAACTAAACCAGCCTTGGACATCCTGGTTTCGCAGGTGCTCCCGGTTGTACTGCTGATACGAGCCAACGTACGTCCATACAGTCTTCCCCGTGGAGCGACCCAGGCCGATATTGAACAGTTTTTGTTCGGGTGATCGCGCGTGCTCGAACATGAAGCCGTCGACATTGGCGTAAGCGTGACTCGACGGCGTGAGCCGTTCGAGCAGTGCCCCGTTGTTATAAAACATCGATATATCGCGGACACCTCGGATGGTTTGACGAAGCTGGCGCATGAAAGCCGCGGCGCAATCCTCTCGCAGCCAGGTGAAGTACTCTATCCGTTCTTCTTGCGCGAGTTTCTCATCATGGGCGGGAAGCGCTTTGCCGCGAGCCTTCTGGTACGCGTCTTTGCAATACCGGCAATAGCAGATCCGATCCGAAGTGCTGAGGCCCTGATAGGGGCCATCGAAGTAGATAACATTGATGGGATAACGTTCGAGAACTTCCTGAACGAACTCCAGCATCATTTGCCGCAGAGGTGAGTTCTGGCAACTTTCGAAGCGCAGCCCATAGCCGTAATGATCGGTTGTCATCGGTTGGCCGTCGGCGAATCGCTTGGTCCATTGCTGGTAGAGCGGATCGCGTGACTCCGCATCCATGAATGGATGGAACAACGGCACGTACGTCACGACCTTCAGATTGGCTTGATGGAACAAATCCACCGTCCGAGCGAGCGGGTCAGCGCCGCGCAATTCGGGATGTATGGGGTATTTCGTTTTCGTTGGGAAGTATGCGTAGTAAGCGGCAGCGGGGAATCGCAATGCGTCCGCGTTCAGGCTGCGCGCGATCGCGAGCGCCTTCTCCGCTTCGTATTCGAAAGCGGGGTAAAACGGGGGCGTGAAACCTTCAGCAATCAGAATGCGAGGCAGTTTCATCCACTCGGCTGTGGACGGTGTGGCTGCGTCCCCACTCGCCGGCGTACCGCCCGCAACTGAGGAAATCAAGCCTGCCTGGAGGAGGAATTGTCGTCGTGTGGATGAGGACATGGAGATCGCAATCGTTTGCTATTAGAGCTCCGCCGGGACGCCATTTTCTAACGTCATCAGGGCTTCGGCTTCTTCCGTTCGAGCGCCCTGCGCCGGTCGCGTTTCGTCGCCATTTGCAACAAATTTGCAACAGGATTGTCGCTCTACGAGCGTGACGCCAAAGACCTGCTGCTCCGGGAACCTGGAATCATCGGTGCGTATTTGGCGCAGCAGGATTTCTACCGCGGCCTGCCCTATTTCGTACTTCGGCTGGTGGATGGTAGTCAATGGAGGGTGGATCAACGCCGAGAATTCCAGGTTGTCGAAACCGATCAGGGAGATATCCCCGGGAATCGTCCTGCCGGCCTCTCTCGCCGCCTGCACGACTCCAAACGCGATCACGTCGTTCGCGGCAAAAACGGCGGTGACGTCGGGGCGTTCAGCGAACAGTTTCGAGGCCATTTCATAACCGCCTCGGTAAGTATGGTCACCACGAATCACTAGAGGAGGGGCCAGATCGGAAGTTTGTTCCGCCGCGTCCAGAAATCCTCGGCAGCGGTCCGCGAAGTTCCCATGCCCGCGATGCCCGGTCAAGTGGGCCAGAGTGCAATGCCCTAATCCGAGAAGGTATTCGCCTGCTTGCCGGCCGCCCTGATAATTGTCCCCTAAGACCGTGGAGAAGGCGTACTTCGCCCGCGGTTTATTTAGCAACACGACCGGCACACCACATCCGGACAGTTCCTCGCACTGTTCCTCGGTCAGGGCCGCTATCGAATTCATCAGAATGCCCGCGACGTTCTTTTCGAGCAGCGAGCGAACGTATTGAATCTGCTTGGCTGGGTTCAGGTCGCTATTGCATAGGATGACGTCGAACGAGGCCCGGAAGGCGGCGTCTTCCGCCCCGCGCGCGATTTCCGCAAAATAGGGGTTGCGAATGTCGCTGACCAGCACACCGATTGTCTGGGATCTCCCCGTCACCAGGCCGCGCGCCATCAAGTTGGGGCGATAACCTAGCTTTTTAGCCGCCGCCAGTACTTTCTCCCTGGTTTCCTTGCGCACCCCGTACGCACCTGTCAGGGCGCGGGAAGCGGTGGAGACGTTTACGTCTGCTTCCTTGGCGATTTGTTTCAAAGTGACGTTCATTTTCGCAAACGTTTCCAATTGTGGGCCGTCAGACCGAAAAAGTCAAGATCTTCACTTTGTGGTTGCAAACGTTTGCGATTTGGAGCAGAATATTGCAGTATGATCACAGAGGGGCAGGGTGACCTGCCTCTTTGGGGCCCGAATTGCTTCATGCAGTCCATCAACAGAGGAGCCTAACGAGATGATAAGAGCCGTCCGGCCCGGGAGACGCTATGGAATTAATGCGTAGTGCGCCAGGAAGCAACCTGCTGCCGGAGAACGAGAAGCTACTCTTCATCGAACAGTTCGAAAAGGACATTCGGTTCTTTCAGCTCTTCTTCCTTCTGATCAGCAGATCTTCGCCAATCAAGAACGTGGACCTGGTGTGGGTGGAAAACGGACCGTCGGGACGAGCCGGGTTGCGTCACCTGGGCATTACGGAAGCTTTGGAGAGCCCGACTTCAAGGTTGCTCGGATGTCAGCAGCAAAACCCTCACCCGGCGTTTTGCAATGTCATCAACGGCAATGGAGTTCATGAGGCGGAGTCGTGCGGCCTTTCCGATAAAGCCGCTGAGGAGTGGGTCCGGCAAACGGGCAAGTCGCAAGTCTATCGCTGCCACTTCGGATTGATCGACATCGCTGTCCCAGTAATGATGAACGGGCAGCACATCGCGACGCTTTTCACCGGTCAGGTTCTTCCGGAAAAGCCCAGCGGCGACGGCTTCGTGCAGATCACCAAGGATGTTGCCCAACTAAACTATCTTGATCTGAAACAACTGGAACAGGCCTACTGGGAGGTTCCGGTGGTGAGCGAAACAGATATTCGCAACATCACCGAAGTGCTCGAAGCGTTCGCTGAATACCTCTCGAACTCCTGGCACCGCCTCGCCGAGGCGATCAAGGAACGGCGCCACAAGGATCGGGAACTTCAACTCAGCCGCAAAGAATTTGCATATCTTGCTCTGGAAAGCGGCGACGCCGCGGGGACCAACTTCGAGGAAATACGGGAGCTGGCGCGTAAGATCGGTTTCACCAAAACGCCCAATCGAGTTTTGGTCATACGCCTCAAGACCGAAGAGGAATGCCAGGTCCCATTCGACTTGAGCTTCGCCACGGCGCTGACAGCCGTAGAGGAGTTTTGCGAAGGGCTGTCGAATGTCTCCGCGGCGCACCTGCGCAAGACGGGAATTTGCGTGTTCTTCCACGATCCACTAGACCGGCGGAGCCACGCGGCCGAGTTTCACGCTCATCGCCTCGCCAGGCGCATACTCCACGTGATCAAAGAAAAATGCGACCTCGGCGTTCGAATCGGGATCGGAACCGCTAAAGACGAATGGCGTCTCTTCGCCGAATCCTATCGCGAAGCGTTGACAGCCCTCGCTGGGTCCACCGCGACAATTGCTTCATATCGCAAACCCACGAGCTCTTTCGCCGATCTGTCGAGTCATGCCGAGATGTTGAATCGGCTGTTGACGGAACAGAAGTTGGACGAGGCCCAATCGGCGATAGCGTCCTTGCCGATTCTGGTGAGCCGTTGCCTGAGTTCAGGGACGCAGGATCTCAGCGCGGTACGCCTGTTCTTTTCGGCGACTCTCGAGTCGCTCTCCTCTACAGCCAGAAATCTAGGCTGCGATGCCGGCGCCATCGCTCATATCGGCAGTGCTCCCATGGAAGCCTTCGAGCGCGCCTCGGACGTTCTCCAGTTGCGTGAAATCTGGCTTCGTTCAGCGAATGAGATTGTCAAAGAGATCGAACGGTTGTACTCTTCCAAGCGGAAAAAGATCGCCGAGCGGGCCTGCCGCATGATCGAGCATTCCATCGAGCGGGGAGTTGCTCTTGAACGGCTCTCGCTCTCGCATATATCCACTTCGCTCGGAGTTTCCGCTAGCCATATGAGCAGGACTTTCAAACGCGAGACCGGTCTGACGTTCGAACAGTACCTCGCGGAAAAGCGAGTGGAGCAGGCCAGGCGGCTGCTCCTCGATCCGCTCAACAACGTGTCCGAAGTGGCGCTCAAGTGCGGATTCACGGATGCCAGTTACTTCGCCCGTGTGTTCCGCAAAGTTGCGGGATGCTCCCCCAGTGAGTACTGCCAGGCGCCGATCCGGGCCACCGCCGGAGTTCAAATGAGTCCTGATTATTTTCAGTTTCGAGTAGGATCGAAGGAATGCCGCGATTGATAAACCGGTTTTGCTCGCGCGTGACGTTCGCTTGCGCCGCGATGGCGCTCCTGACTGCCAGCGCCGCTTCCCTCGATACGGATCACCTCAAACTCATCCCCGCCCGGATGCAGGAATTCGTAAATAATGGCTCCATCTCGGGAGCGGTTTGCCTGGTCGCCTACCGCGGCACAGTGGCCTCTTTTGACGCCGCCGGATTCAGCGACGTTGAGAACCGCAAGCCCATGCGCACCGACACCATAGTGCAGGTGATGTCGCAGACGAAATCGTTCACGGGCGTGGCCGCCATGATGCTGGTTGAAGAAGGCAAGCTGGATCTGACGCGTCCGGTGCAGGACTACTTGCCGGAGTTCAAAGGGCAACTCGTCGAAGAGAAACGACCTGATGGTTCGATTGCTACGCGCCCGCCCGAACATCCCATGCTGGTCTGGCACTTGATGAGCCACACATCGGGCTTTGGTTTCCTGCCGGCGGCGGGTCCGCTCAGCCGCATCAATTTCACTTTGGACACGACATTAGAGGAAGCGGTTCGCGGCTATGCCCGCGAGCACCTGCAAACCGAGCCCGGACGAAAGTACTCCTATAGCAACATGGGCATCGCGACGCTCGGCCGCATTGTCGAGGTCGTCTCGGGACAAGAATATTCCAAATTCATACGCAGCAGGATTCTGGACCCGCTCGGGATGCAGGATTCGTTTTTCTATCCACTGCAATCCAAGCAGTCCCGGATTGCGATGGTCTATGAACACGAGAATGGAAAGCTGGTTCTGTCGCGCGGCCGCGCGCAGGCGGGAGATCCGGCAGCCTATCGCGCGGGAGCCAAATATCCGGGTCCGGAACTAGGGCTCTACTCCACTGCCTCCGATCTTTTCCGCTTTTATCAAATGCTGGGTGACGGCGGCGAATACGACGGCGTGAGATATCTCTCGGCGCAGTCTGTCGAAGCGATGAAGCAGGATCACACGCCGGATCATTCCGGCTACGGTCTTACGGTATCCGTGAGGAATGGTCCGGAGTCGCTGCTGAACTTGCTTTCGCCGGGAACTTTCGGTCACGGCGGCGCGTTTGGTACGAACGGCGCGATCGATCCCAAGAATGATTTAGTCATGATCTTTCTAGCGCAGATGAACGACGGCACCGCTCGTCCCGCGGAGCACGCTTTTGAACAGATCGCGGAATCGGCCGTGCGGTAGATTGATGCTGAACCGGCGAGATCTGCTCACGTCATTCTGTGCCGGCGGAGCATTAACACTTCTTGACGGCGAGCCAGTGCGGCCTTTCAGGATCTGGGACGGGCACAGCCATCTGGAAGCAACACCCGGCGACACGCCCGAAAAACGAATGGAGGTCCTGATTCGTTGCGCGGACCGTCTCGGAATCGAACGGCTCATCCTGTCGCAAGGTTATTCCTCCGACGATCATCCCACTCCCGATAATCTCCGCGAGGAAAATGATCGGGTGATGCGGGCCGTCCGGCGTTTTCCGGATCGAGCTTATGGCTCCGTCTATCTGAGTCCCAGCCATCTTGACTTCAGCCTGCAAGAGTTCGATCGCTGCGTTCGCGATGGTCCCATGGTCGGCATTGGAGAGCTGGAAGCCGACATGCGATGCAACGTTTCTGAGATGGACCCGATTGTCGAGCGCGCGATTTCCATGCGGGCGCCCATCCTGCAACACACCTGGCTAAAAACGGGCGGCAACGAGCCAGGCGAATCCACTCCGTATGATTTGGTCGAGCTCGCGAGGCGTCACCCGCAAGCGAACTTCATTTGCGGCCACACCGGAGGAGATTGGGAACGCGGGATTCGAATTATTCGCGACACCCCGAACATCTCGGCGGGTATGGCTGGCTTCGATCCCACGTCGGGTGTTGTCGAGATGGCAGTGCGGGAACTCGGTCCCGAAAGAGTGGTGTACGGAAGCGATGTCGGAGGCCGCAGCTTCGCTTCGCAACTCGCCAAGGTGCTGGGCGCCGATATTCCCGACTCAGCGAAAGAACTGGCGCTGGGAGGAAATCTGCGGCGGCTAATGACGCCCATTCTTCAGGCGAAAGGCTACCGAGCGTGATCGTCGATACCAACGCATATCTCTCGCGGTGGCCGTTTCGTCGGCTGGTAGGCGATGAGACTCGCGATTTTGTGGCTCGGATGCGGGGGCGAAACATCGGGCAGGTGTGGGTCGGCAGCTTCGACGGAATTTTGCACAAAGATATCGCAGGCGTGAACGCGCGGCTGGCAGCCGATTGCCGCACGCACGGCGCGGACTTTCTGGTGCCATTCGGCTCGGTGAATCCTGCGCTGCCCAACTGGCAAGATGATGTGCGGAGATGCCGCGTAGAGCATAAAATGCCGGGCATCCGATTGCATCCCAACTACCACGGATACAAGCTTTCTGATCCTGTGTTCGCGGAACTCCTGCATCTGGCGACGGCGCAGGGACTGATCGTGCAACTCGCCGTTTCGATGGAGGACGTGCGTACGCAGAGTCCGCTGATGCGCGTGCCCCCTGTCGATCTTTCAGCCTTGCCCGGGGCGCTCAAACAAGAACCGGCGGCCCGTCTGGTGCTGCTCAATTGGAAGCCGGGAATCGAGGAACCGGAACAGGTCCAGCCGCTGGCGAGCGCCGGAGCAGTCTATTTTGACATTTCCATGGTCGAAGGGATTGAAGGAGTCGCGCGGCTTGTGGAACGGGTGCGGCCCGACAGGATTTTGTTTGGCTCGAATTATCCGCTGTTCTATTTTGAGTCGGCTGTTTTGAAGATGCAGGAGTCCGGCCTGAGCGAGAGTCAGGAACAGGCGCTCTTCGAAGGCAACGCGAGGCGTCTTCTCGCGCGGACGGACGCGAAATGAGAGTTCTGATCTTCGCGGCGCTTCTTAGCCCCGTTGCTCTTCCGGAGGACTCTTTTCTGCGTTGGATGGACAAGATCGCTCAAGGGCAGCTTCAAGTACGGGAAGATGCCGTCGCCAAGGTCCGCAGTGTCCCTGATGCAGAGCGGCGGAAACAGCTCGTCCGCGAAAAGATCCTGGACGCTCTCGGCGGACTCCCGACTTACACGGGTCCGCTCAACGCGCGAGTCACCGGCAGTCTACAGGCGGATGGCTATGTCATCGAGAAGGTCATTTACGAGAGCCTGCCCGGTTATTACGTGACCGCTAATCTTTATCGGCCGAGTCGGCCTGGCCGCTATCCAGCAGTGCTCTTGCAGGCGGGCCACACCCAGGAAGGCAAGGCGGAGCCGCAATTGCTAGCGGCGAATCTCGCGCTCAAAGGATTCGTGTCGCTGGCGTTCGATCCAGTGGGACAAGGAGAAAGAGAGCAGACGTACGATCCTCTGCTCAAGGCGCCGGCGGCAGGCTGGTCCGTAAACGAGCACATTCACGCAGGCGAGCAAGCCAGCCTGGCGGGCGAAAGCGTGACGCGCTATTTCATTTGGGATGCCAAGAGATCGATAGACTACCTGGTCAGCCGGCCGGAAGTGGACGCAGCGCGCATCGGGGCTGCTGGATGTTCCGGCGGAGGCGCACTGACGACATTCATTGGTGCCTTGGACTCCCGGCTCAAAGCAGTTATCCCGGCGTGTTTTCCGGTCTCCTACCGGCTGCTGTTCGCGGGAGCCGATCCTCATTCTGAAATGACTCTCCCGCAGGAACTGGCTCGCGGCTTAGACACGGCGGATTTTGTCGAGCTGTCCGCGCCCACGCCGTGGCTGATCCAGGCGACCGAGCAGGACTTTTTCACTCCCGCCGCAGCCAAGCTTGTCTATGACGAAGCGCGGCGCTGGTACGGCCTTTATGGCGCTGAGGATAAAATCGCATTCTTCGTCGGACCCGGTCCTCACGGGACGCCGCTGGTTAGCCGCGAAGCAGTTTACAGTTGGCTGATCCGCTGGTTGAATGACGGCCGCGGAGATTCTCATGAACAGCCGGTGAAGCTTTTCGCCAATCACGAATTGTTGGTCACGCGCAGCGGACGCGTCGAGGATGAACCCGGTAGTCGGAAGCTGTATCAACTCATCCGCGACGATCTTCGCGAAAAGAAAAAACAGGAAACCGTCGCCGATCTCTTAGCTGAGCTGCGTAGTCTGAGCATTCCTACAGAAGGGTCGGCGCCGGCCGTACACATCCTGAGCGAAAAAGATAGCGGAGGATATCGAAGCCAGCGGATCAAACTGCAAAGCGAGCCCGGAATCGAACTGGATGGAGAGCTTCTGATCCCGTCTTCGCTCGGTCGAAAACAGGCTGTTCTGCTCGTCGCGGGAGAGGATTCCGATCGTTTGGCTGAGACGCTAGCAAAGCAGGGGCGCATTGTTCTGAAGCTTGCGCCGCGCAATTCTCCGGGGGAGGGCCATACCCGTCCATACGTCGGCGACTGGATGACGGCCACACGTGCGGATCAGATCGGACTTTGTTTGCCGGCGATGCGGGCGCATGACATTCTGCGTGGAGTCGATCTTCTGTCCCATCGGGACGATGTCGATCCCGGCTCGATTCGCGCCGCCGCGCAAGGCGTGAGTGGAATCTGGCTGTTGCTGGCAGCCGCTGCCGATCCACGAATCCGCAAAGTGTGGTTGGACAAGACACCCTATAGCCTGCTGGAAGCCCTCGATAACCCCATGAACACCGATCTATCCGACGCAGCCATCCCAGGATTCGCGCTCCACTGGGACCTCAAAGATTTGACAGAGGCAATGGGGGGTCGACAAGTATTTTGGACTGACCCAACTGACTGGATGGACCGTGTGGTAGCGGAGGGTTCACGTTTTCACTATCGCTATGTTCTCGGAGACCTGACGGACATGAGCGACACGCAGAATAACGCTTACGTCGAAGAGCTTATGAAATGAGCTCCGACGCAAAACTCAAGGCATCTTAATGCATTATAAACTGTGGGTTCTCCCCTTACTCTTTCTAGCGCCGCTTTCCGCTGAATTCAAAGCCGGTGCGGCGCGGGTCGATATCACTCCGCCAGTCGGCCTGCGTCTGATGGGATTCGCTGACCGCACCGCGCCGTCTACTGGAATAATCGACCCTCTGCATGCACGCGTCCTCGTGCTGGAAACATCGGAGGAACGGCTGGCGATCGTCACTTTGGATGTGTGCCGCGTCTTTGGCCCGTGGTGGCTCACAGCATTGCGAGAGCAAGCCCAAGCTTCGAGCGGCATCTCACACATTCTCGTCGTGGCGACTCATACGCATTCAGCTCCCATCATTGCGGACGAAGAGAATACTTCTTCCCCTTGGGAGCGCGAGACCCTCGACAAAGTTTCGAAAGCCATTCTCACTGCGCATCGACAAGCCGTCGAAGCGCAGTTAGGAATTGGTTATGGCAGTGTCGATGTCGGTTACAACCGGCGTAAGATGAGGCCCAACGGCAAGATCGAGATGATTTGGGAAGACCCGGAGCGCAAGCCAATGGGACCGATCGACCGCAGCGTTGCGGTCCTTCGAATCGACGACAAACATGGCCGCCCGATAGCAATTCTGATCAACCACGCCCTGCATCCAGTCGTTTTTGGAGTAAATGGGCTTTCTTACTCGGCCGATTTCATTGGGCCGCTGACAGCGAAAGTCGAATCGTCATTCGGTGGTGCGACGGTCTGTCTCTATGTGCAGGGCGCTTGCGGAGATATCAATCCTTACCATGCCGATGTTCCGCCGGATCAGGACCCGGTCGGGAAACGGGACTGGACTGGCGGGGTAATCGCGAATGAAGCATTGCGCGTGGCGAAAGAGATTCAGACCAGCGCGCCGGAGCATCCTCTGCTCCAAGTGGCGGAAGACACGCTCCTGTTTCATGGCCGCTGGACAGCCGCGGCGAAGACCGATTTCCATTTGCCTGTATCAGCCATCCTGATCGATAAGCAAATCGCGCTGATCAGCATGCCGGGCGAGCCGTTCGTTGCGTTTCAAACACGCTGGCGAGACGCGTGCCCCGTCGCGGATTGTTTGTTCGCCGGCTATGCGAACGGGTATTACGGATACTTTCCAACCATTCGCGCGGCGGCCGAAGGCGGCTATGGCGCCAACGATGACGCTACCTGGATCGAACCCGGAGCGGCGGAACGCATGCTGGACGACGCTACAATCCGCGTCTACCAGTTGCTCGATTCGCTCCGGCCGAATGCCACGCCGTATATCACTCCTCCCGCGAACCCGTCCGCGCCGGTACAGCGTTAAAGTACCCGCGAAAGCATAACTGTCCTCATCGCGCGGAAACACAGGGCTGTAACATGCTTTCATACAAGTTTTTTGGTTGTTTCGCAGCATGGCGCAGAAAGCGTGGGGATTTAACTCATGAAGATACAGATCAGGTTCTTGATTCTTGCTGTCAGTGTGCTTCTATGTTCACAAGTCACACTGCTGGCTGATGTTACTGGTTCCATCCTCGGCGTAGTCACGGACCCTACAGCGGCCGTCATTGTAGGCGCAAAGATAGTCGTCACGAACGAGGACACAAATCAAATCGTGGAAACCACGACCGACGCGCTGGGCCAGTATCGGCTTCTCGCGCTTCCGGTCGGACGGTACCGGGTACAGGCCGCCATGGATGGATTCCAGACGGTCGTCGAGACGGGCATTGTTTTGACCGTCAATCAGCAGCGGCAAATTGACATTAGTTTCAAGGTCGGCGATACGAAGGCCGAAGTGACGGTGGAGGCCAATGCAGTACAGGTTGAGACCACCAATACGCAGCTCGGCGACGTCATCGACGAAAAGAAGATCATGGAGCTGCCGCTCAACGGCCGCAGCTATATCGATCTACTTGGCTTGCAGTCGGGAGTCGCAGCCGTCAGTTCGCGCAATGAGGGAGCCGGAACGATCTCGGTGAACGGCCAGCGCGAAAACAATAATGGCTTCCTGGTGAACGGCGGCGATGTTTCCGGCGCTGCCAATTTCGAGGCCGGCATCCAACCGAACCTCGACGCGGTCCAGGAGTTTCGATTGATCACGAACAGCTTTGACGCCGAGTACGGGCGTTTCAGCGGCGCGATCATGAACACGATTACCAAGAGCGGGACGAACAGCATCCATGGCACGGCGTTCGAATTCCTGCGCAATGACGACTTCGACGCCAGGGGTTTCTTCGACACCGGCAAAGGCGCGCTGAAACAGAATCAGTTCGGGTACGCTGTCGGAGGTCCCGCGGTTAAGAACAAATTATTCTGGTTCACGGATTATCAAGGCACGCGAATCGTAAACGGAGGAACCTCCAACCAGGTACAAGTGCTTTCCGTGGCGCAGCGGAACGGCGACATTGGCGTCGATAATCTAACCGGCACGGTGGTCGGGAATTATTGGGCACAGACGCTGGGGCAACGTCTCGGATATCCGGTGCAAGTCGGGGAGCCCTACTCTTCCGTCTTTCCGAACGGCATCATTCCGACGAGCGCTTTTTCGCCTGCCGCGAAAGGCACGATGGGATACATTCCGCTTCCAAATGTGGGCACCTACGGCTACTCCAACGCTGCCATTTCGGTCGATACAAACGACACTAAGTTAGGACAGCGCGTGGATTATCTCACGCAACGAATGGGAAATTGGTCGGGATATTATTACTACGACGACTCAACATCATTGAACCCTTATGGAAACAGCAGCTTTACCGACGGGTTCGGATCTGACGCAAAGGACAGGAATCAGTTGGCCACTCTGACCAACACTTATATCGTCAGTCCCACGGCCGTCAACGAATTCCGGTTGAGCTACGCTCGCATCGTCGCGCGATCGATCCCACAACCCGGCAACGTACCGAGTCTGTCGAGCTTGGGTTTTGTGACCGGCGCCGGCACTCTCGGCATCAACAACGCCGGACCTACGGGCTACTCGTCAGTTCCCGACATCCAGCTAAACAATTTCGGTTTTGGCGACCCGGGCACCAGTAACGGAATTCAGAACACTTACTCGATAGGCGATAACTACTCCAAGATTCTCGGACGCCACACGCTAAAGTTCGGGGCCGAGTATCGTTACTATCAAATGAACAATCGCAACGGCGGAGACTACGTTGGTGCGTTCAACTTCAACGGAACCGAAACCGGCAGCGATGTAGCCGACTACTTGCTCGGAGCACCGTCCGGGTATTCGCAAGCGAGCCCGCAAGTTCTCGATGGCCGTAGCGAATACGGCGGCGCCTACATACAGGATTCCTTTAAGGTCTCTCCCAACTTCACTATGAACTTCGGAGTGCGTTGGGAAGTCAGCACACCGTGGTATGACACTCAGAACAAGCTCACCGCGATTATTCCGGGCGAGCAATCCATTGAGTATCCCGGAGCTCCCAGGGGATTGGTGTATCCGGGCGACCCGGGTGTTCCGAAAACTTTGGCGCCGGTCCGATGGAACGACTTCGCTCCCCGATTCGGTTTCGCCTACTCGCCCACAGCCTCTTCGGGATTGCTGAAGAGTATCCTGGGTGAACCCGGAAAGACCAGCATTCGGTTTGGTTCGGGCATCTTCTACACGGCCACACAAGACCAGACTTCATATTGGGACATCGGAACCACACCGTTCGGCGAGTATTGGGCGTCGACTGCGCCGCCGTTGTTCGAGCAGCCGTTCCTCTCGAGGGCCACGGGAATCTCTCAAGGGCAGGTCTTCCCTTATATTATTCCGGCGGCTGGCAGCGCAGCGGCGAAGAACTTCAATTTCGCTCCGTACCTCCCGCTGGTCGCTGTGACGGCGTACAAAACTGACAACAAGACTCCTTATGGCGTTGACTACAATCTGACGCTCCAGCGTGAACTCAGCGGTTCGATGTTGCTCAGTGTCGGGTACGTCGGGACCCTGGGGCGAAGGCTACTCACCATGACCGAAGCCAACCCGGGGAACTCCGCGGAATGCTTGAGTCTAAGGGGCTCCGGCGTGATGGCAGGAACCCTGCAGTGTGGCAGGAACCTCGAAGATTCGACCTTTACGCTTCCTAATGGCACTCAAATCCAGGGAACCAGGGGGCCTCTGGGTTCGAACTTTGGGACTACGTTCTACGAAGCAAACTGGGCGAATTCAGACTTCAACTCCTTGCAGGCAAGTTTGGCACGGCACAAAGGCAATTCGTCGTTCCTGTTTGCCTACACCTGGGCCAAGTCTCTGGATGACGGTTCTTACTTTAACGATCGCATGAATTTTGCGAATCACTCGTTGAGCAGGGCGCTATCGAGCTTTGATATAACGAGTAACTTTGTCGCCAGCTACAACTACGCGATTCCCTTAGACCGGGCATTTCACGCGCTTCCGAGCCGTCTCGTAAAAGGATGGGAGATCGGCGGCATCACACGTATGTCGACGGGTTTGCCGGTTAATGTGACTGGCGCCTACGACCAATCCCTGCACGGCACCGCCGGGCTCGATCCGCCTGATTTCACGGGCCAGATCCAGTACGCAGGTAACCCGCGCACCGACGGCCATATCTGGATGACACCCGCCGGCTTCAGCCTGCCGCCGCTCGGGAGCTTTGGAGACGTGCCCAAGCGGTTTTTCCATGGACCGGGACTCGACAATTGGAACGTCGGGTTACACAAGGAAACGGCTATCCGGGAAAACATGACGCTACAAATCCGGGCCGAGTTCTTCAACGTCTTTAATCACGCGCAATTCGGCAATCCGAACGGATTGTTCTCCGGTTCCACTTTCGGGCGAATCACATCTGTCCAAGCGCCCCCGCGCATCGGACAGATCGCCGCGAAGTTCATTTTCTAAACCACAACCAAATCAAGGGGGGCTGACTTCGGCAGTCTCCCTTGCTCTCGATCTATGCTCCGCAAGGGTTTCCTGGATTGTCACGGTCCTACGGAACCGCGCGCGTAAGCAAGCGGAGCAGTTCGCTCGAAGTGTGCCAAAAGGTGATTCTCGTGGAACAACAACAAGACTTGGTTCGAAAAGATTTAGCCATCGAAGGAGGTACGCCGGTTCGATCCGTCCCGCTGCCCCTGGAGTTTCCCGGTGCTCATTACATGGACGGGGAAGAGGTTGAGGCGGTCACGCGAGTGGTGCGATCCCGCTCCACGTTTCGCTACTACGGGCTCGATCCGCAGAGGGAGACTGAGATCTTCGAATCGGAGTTCGCCCAGTTCATCGGAGTGGAATACGCACTGGCGACCGGCAGCGGAACCGGAGCACTGCATACGGCTCTCTCGGCGTTAGGTGTTGGTCCGGGGCAGGAAGTGATCGTACCTGCGTATCTGTGGGTCTCTGTCGTTGCTGCGGTCGTCAATCTCGGGGCGATTCCTGTATTGGCCGACATCGACGACACATTCTGTCTCGACCCGCAAGCCGTTCGGTCCCAGATCACATCACGCACAAGCGGCATCATCCTGATCCACATGAGCGGCGCTCCTGGAGATGCTCCCGCTATTGCAGCAATCGCCCGTGAGCGCGGCCTGTTCCTGCTCGAAGATTGCGCCCAATGCGCGGGTGGAACCATCCAGGGCCGCAAGGTGGGGTCGTTCGGAGACATGGCCATCTTCAGCTTCCAGATGAACAAGAACATGACCTCCGGAGAGGGCGGCTGTGTTGTGACCAACGACCTCAACCTCTATCGCAGGTCGGTCGCGTTTCACGATCTCGGGTACGCGCGCGATGAGGATGGTCGTCTCATCTTCGACGATCCCGAACTATGCCTGTGGGGCCGCGGTTACCGCATGGACGAGCTTCGCGCCGCGGTCTTGCGAGTTCAACTGAAGAAACTGCCGGCGATCGCGGAGCACATGCGCGACAGCAAGTATCGCATTCGAAAGTCACTGGCACGGTTCCCCGAGGTAAGCCTGAGACGCATTCTCGATCCTGCCGGCGATACCGGTTGTTTCCTGATCACCACTTATCCGGATGAAGCCATCGCCGTGGCTGTGAACGCGGCGCTGCGGGCTGAAGGAATCGTGACGTTCGAACAAGGACTGTCCAACATTCTCATGTCCGAATGGGGACTTCACCTTTACTACAACAACCTGAGCCTGGTTGCGCGTCGCGGCCTCCCCTGGAGTCTTCCCGTGAATGAGGGTTCTGTTCGAGACTATTCGAAGGGCGCGTGCCCCTTTGCCGACAGCCTCTTTGAGAGGAGCATCCTGATTCCAATCCCTTCATGCCTGACACCGCAGGACGAGAAAGATATCAGCAAGGCATTTGAGAAGACCCTTTCCGCGATACTGTGAGGTGACACTCAAATGCTAGGGAATCCGTTCCGCTTTCTCGTTGTCTTCGGCGCGGCTCTCATGATCGCCCCGATTCAGGGACAACAATCTTTCCAGTGGCCGGCAGGTAAACGCGCGGCCATCAGTCTGAGCTTCGACGATGCGCGGCTTAGTCAGATCGACACCGGTGTCGCGGTGTTCGAAAAGTACAGTATCAAGGCGACATTTTTTGTCTTGCCGTCGGGAGTCAAGGAGCGGCTGGCAGGCTGGAAACAGGTGGTTGCGCACGGTCATGAAATCGGCAACCACTCCATGTCGCACCCGTGCACGGCAAACTACGAGTTTTCCGTGCACAACGGCCTGGAAGACTACACACTCGCGACGATCGCCAAGGAGTTGGACGGCGCGAATGCGGAGGTGGAACGGCTCCTCGGCGTCAAGCCGGTGACTTTCGCGTATCCCTGCGGGCAGAAATTTGTGGGACGGGGCGCCGAAGTGAAAAGTTATGTCCCGCTGGTCGCTTCGAGATTCGTGGTCGGCCGCGGGTATCTGGACGAATCCCCCAACAATCCTAATGTTTGCGATCTCGTTCAAACCATGGGAACCGTATTGGATGGGCTCACCATAAAGCAGATCTTCGATCTAATCTCCGACGCGACCAAGAGCGGACGCTGGGTGATCTTTGTGGGACACGAGATGGGCAAGCCCGGAGAAGAGCAGACCACGGACATCAAGGCACTCGAAGAGCTCTTGAAGTACGTTCGGGATCCGGCGAACGGGATCTGGGTCGATACAGTCGAAAAAATAGGCAGGTATGTACAAAAACAACGCGCTGGCGGCAAGTAAGGTTCTGGCAATCTTGTCGCTCTGCGCGGCATCGCTCCTGGCGACGGATGTTACGGTCCATATATCTTCCAAGGCGGGAGACCGGATCGCGCAAAAAGCGTCCCTCCAGCTGCAGTCGGCTGCGTCTGCGGGAACTGCGGCGTTTCGCATCGATGACTCTGCAGCGTTGCAGCGCATAGACGGCTTTGGCGCGACATTCCTCGAAGCCGGAATGATCTGCCTGCTCTCTCTCGACAAGCCTAAACAGGATGCGTTGCTCGCCGCTCTTTTCGATCCTGTTCAAGGCGCCGGCTTCTCTGCGATGAAAAGCCCCATTGCGGGTACTGACTTCCAGTCCTCCGGCCCTTACTATACCTACGACGAGACGCCCGGCGATGTCGGTATGAAGAACTTCTCGATCGCCCGCGATCTCGCACCGAATGGCTTAATTTCGTTTATCAAGGCAGCGAGCCGTTACGGTAAATTCGTGCTGCAGTCGCCGATGGATTACCCGCCGGATTGGATGCTCGTGGATGTGGCGAAAAACCAGGACGTGAACAAAATATACTACGACGCCCTTGCTCATTATTACTTGCGCTACGCGCAGGAATACGAAAAGCACGGCGTGCACATCGACTATGTCAGCCTGTTCAACGAACCCAGCGTCTACACTAAAATTCCATATACGGAAATTCGCGACCTGCTGAAGAACCATGTTGGTCCATTGTTTGCGAAAGCTGGAGTGAAGACGAGACTGCAATTGAGCGAAGCGCCGGACCGGGACGACGCGGTGACCAATTATCCGACTGTCCTCGACGATCCGGACGCGCGAAAGTACGTCGCTTCGGCGCCTTATCACGGCTATGACTTCAAGGAGTTCGCCAAGCTCGCCGCCTTGATCAAACGTTATCCGGATATTCCGTTCTGGATGACCGAGATCTGTTGGGCCTACGAAGCGAACGCGCCAAGGAATATCAAACTGCCGCGCTACGACTGGGAAGATGGCGACTTCTGGGGCAATCAGATTTTCGGCGACATCGAGGCCGGCGCCTCCGCATGGCTTTACTGGAACATGATTCTCGACGAGAAGGGCGGGCCTTGGCAGGCTTCTCCCGTTCACGGCAACCCCGATCCGAATGTCCAGCAGCCAGTCGTGGTCGTGAATCGCCAAACCAAGAAAGTAGACTACATGGCGGTCTATTATTACTTGGCGCATTTCAGCAAGTTCGTGCGGCCAGGCGCTGTTCGTGTTGCGCTGTCAGGGTCTGAAGACAAGATCCGCGCGTTGGCATTCCGCTCGCCGGACGGTGGCCTCGTCCTGCAACTCCTGAATCGGAGGAACACTCCCGCTACGGTTACCGTTGGCTGGCGGAAACAGGTGCTGACGGCGAATCTGCCGGCGCTCTCGATCGCGACATATCAGTGGACTGCGAATTAGGAGATCTAACAATGGATCGCAAGACGTTTCTCAAGGTGCTGGCCGCGGCCAGTGTTGCATCCGCGGCATCCACGGCCGACAATCGAGTTCGCACTGGCATCATCGGCAGTGGAAGTCGTGGCCAGTACCTCTTGGGCCAATTCAAAGAGGTCGGCGCCGATCTGATAGCCGTGTGCGACGTCTACGAACCAAATCTCCAAGAGGGCCTGAAGCTCGCGCCGGGCGCGCACGTCTACGACGACTACCGCGGAATGCTTGATGACAAGTCAATCGAAGCTGTCATAATAGCGACCCCAGATCATTGGCACTCACCGATGGCTATCGAAGCGGTGGAGGCGGGTAAGGACGTCTACCTGGAAAAACCCGTGGCACACAACATCGACGAAGCGTTTCGCCTGCTGGATGCCGTGCGCCGGACCAAGCGGGTTCTGCAAGTCGGCACGCAGCGGCGTAGCTTCGGCATGTTTATCGAGGCGAAGAAAATCATGGATTCGGGCGTCACCGGCGAGGTGAAGCTGGTCAATGCGTGGTGGATGAATACGACGCCCAAGACTCTCTCGTCGCCGCCATTGGAAGGAAAGCTGGACTGGCAAAAATGGCTCGGACCGGCGCCGCGGCGGGAGCTGGATTCGCGCCGGTTTTTCCACTGGCAGTGGTTCTTCGATTACGGAAGCGGCTACCTGACAAGCCAAGCGGCACATATTATCGATGCAATCAATTGGATGATGAACTCCACTTACCCGCTGGCTGTCACCGCCACTGGACGCATCGACCAGCAGGGCGCCGAACTACCCGAGACTGCGACCATGTCCGTCGAGCATGCGAACTATATGGCGGTCTTCACGCTCGGCTATAAGGCCATGCAATATTCCTTCTTCGGCGACCAGATGAAGCAGTTTCACGGTTCTAAGGCCCGCTTCGATATCGGACGCGAAGCATTCGCCCTCTATCGGGAGAATCCCAACGTGATGGATCTGAAACCGACGATCGAGAAGCGCATGCCGCATCAATTCAACGCCTCGACCACCGCGCATATCCGCAATTTTCTCGACTGTGTCCGCACGCGGAATGATCCCAATGGGAAGGTGGAGGATGGTGTGGCGGCCAGCGTCGCCACTTGTATGGCCACAGAATCATACCGGCAGGGACGGCGCATCCGCTTCGACGCGGCCTCTCGCAGAATGGTCTAATTCGGAATCGCGCGTTAAACCGATTGCGGCACAACGTAGGGATCGCGGTATTCCCGCGTCAACATGGCATCGGCTTCCGCATCGCCCTTGAACTTCTCGCGATCGGCATCGAATTCAAGTACGCGTCCGAGACGATAAGAAATGTTGCCAAGATGTGCCAGGGCCGGTGCGCGATGTGCCGTTTCCACCGGACCGTTTTGGTCCTCCGTTTTGCGGGAACGGATCGCCTTGATCCAATTCGCAAAGTGATCGGTCAGCGGGTCGCTGCCCTCGCGCGACGGACCCTTCTCGCGTTGCTCGCCCAGGTAAATCTCATAGGAATCGTACCCCTTCACCACCATGTAGCCTTCCGAGCCGTAAAAGATATTGCCGACGCCCGCGCCGTCTTCGAGATTCGTGCACCAGGGACGAACCTCAAATTGGATTAGCTTCTTCTGCTCGGGGAAGTTGAACAGTGTAGTCAGGACCTCCGGCGTTTGTTTGTCGTCGTCGAAAAGAAACTTGCCGCCCATGGCCGTGATTTTCTTCGGCAGCGTCTCCAGGCCGAGGCCCCACAGGCACATGTCGGTTTCGTGGATCCCCTGGTTGCCTACGTCGCCGTTGCCGTAGTTCCAAGTCCAATGCCAGTTGTAGTGAACGATGCGCCGGGAAAACGGTTCTTTCCGGGCCGGACCGGTCCACAAATCGAAATTCAAAGTTTCCGGCGCAGTCTCGGGATCTTTGTGCCCGATGGATGGCCGCCACCGATAGACCAGGCCGCGCGCCATATAAACGTTGCCGATCGTGCCTTTGCGTAAGTGCTGCACCGCTTCCTGAATGACCTCCGAGCTGCGGAGTTGCACGCCGTGCTGGACGATGCGCTTGTATTTATGCGCAGCCTCCACCATCTTGCGGCCTTCGAAGATGTTGTGCGAACCAGGTTTCTCCACGTACACGTCTTTGCCGGCCTGGCAGGCCCAGATAGTAGCGAGCGAATGCCAGTGGTTCGGCGTGGCGATTGTTACTGCGTCGATCTCTTTGTTGTCGAACACGCGCCGCAAGTCCTGTTCTACTTGGACTTTCTTCCCGAAGGCGGAGTCGAACTCAGACGCGCGCTTCCGGGCGACGTCCAGGTCCGGATCGCAGATCAGGGCTACCTCGGCATCCGGGAGCTTCATGATCCTCGCGATGTGATCTTTGCCGCGCCCATTGACGCCCAACACCGCAATGCGGATTTTGTCGTTCGCCGAAAAAGCTCTTAGCGCCGGTAGATGCGCGATTGCGGTCGCACCGACTCCTGCGAGAAAGGTGCGTCTGGTGTTCATCGTGAGAGTGCTCCCTGCCTAAGCATAGCCGTAGGATTCTTAGGCAAGCCGGGAAAGTTCTGCTTTTGTCGGTACTTTTAAGCTGACGTCGTCAACCGAGCCGTTTCGTCATCGTTGGACGCCGTCAAGCAAGGCGCGGAGCTGCGAGGCGAGTTCGGGAACGTTGGGCTCTCTAAAGATTCCATCCGCTATACCTGGCACTCTTTGCACCGAGAAACCCGCGCCGACCTGGTCTCGCCAACCGAGTCTTGGATCGTCGAGTACCAACGTGCTGTGTAGTTCATCTCCCGCGATGAATTGAACGACTTTGCAGCGAAGTTGTTTGGGCTCGTAGCTTCTGCCGGCACGCTCATTCTTGCATGCCCTCCGTTCAATCGGCTCCACCATCGATTTCAGGCCTATTCCGACTAATCGTCTCCGGCTCACCGCCTGCGCTCTCTTTTTCAGCAACCCGATCAACACCCGTGTGTGCGAACGCATGTTCGTCCACGTGGCTCGACCTTCCCCGCGAGCCAACGCCCCGAGCAGCCGCGTCGATTGTTTAAGATAATTCTTCCAATTCCGAACGACCTTCGGGTAGCCCGGGGCTGGAACCTCGAACAAAGCGAGCAGACTTATTTCCTCGCCAACTTCGACAAGTTGCCTGGCCGCTTCGAACGCCAAAATCCCGCCGTAGCAGTGCCCGCCCAGCACGTAAGGTCCGCGCGGCTGCACGGATCTTATCGCGGAGGCGAAAGTGGCTGCGTGTTCCTCGAGCGTGTACACTCCGCGCTCTTCGCGTGGCCGCGGATCACGAAGAACATAGAATGGTTGATCGTTGCCGACGTACCGCGCCAGATCTCTGAAATAGTATGGATTTTCGTCCGCTCCCGGAATGCAGAAAAACGGAATACGCGAACCCATCGGTTGAAGAGCGACAACGGGCGAGCGGCTGCTCTTATTCGAAACGGGTCTCCCATGGGTGATCGCGTGCGCCAGTGTCTCGATCGTTGGCGCCGCGAAAAACTCGGAACCGTTCAACAGGGCGACATCCACTCCGAACTCGAATTCCACCTCCGCTATCAGCAGCGTTAGTCCCAGCGAATCACCGCCGGCCCCGAAGAAATCGTCGCGAATACCGATCTCCTCAATTCGAAGAATACGCTTCCAAATCGCTTCCAGCTTCGTTTCAACTTCCGTCAGGGTTTCACCTGGTGGATTCCCATTGAAACTTGCCTGTACGCGAAACTGCTCTGCGAGCAGGGCGCGTCGAGCCTTGCCTGTAGGTCCCTTCGGGATCGCGTCAACGAAGATGATTCTGCCGGGAACTTTGAAATCGGTCAGGCGATCGGCCGCGAATTGGCGCAGCTCGATTTCGGTGACCGATGCTGCTGGCTTCAGCACAACCGCGGCGGCTACCGCTTCGCCGAGAGTCGGATGCGGCACGCCGAAGGCCATCGCTTCCAAGATCGTAGGATGGGTCGAAAGCACGTCGTCGATTTCCTGTGGAAGCACTTTTTCGCCACCGCGGTTGATGATGTCCTTGATCCGGCCGGTAACAAACAGAAAACCTTCGTCGTCGAGATAGCCAACATCGCCGCTTAGGAACCAACGTCCTCTGAATGCGCTCTGGTCTGCCTCGGCGTTGTTATGATATGCGTGAATCACAGCCGGCCCTCGTACTACGATCTGACCTTCACAACCGGCCGGCACAAAACTATCAGCATCGTCCATGATGGCCAATTCCACGCCACCGCTCTGTCCGACGGACCCGATTTTTCGTTTACGCGGAGGGAGTGCATTGCTGGTAACCATCCCCGCTTCCGTCATCCCGTAACCTTCCAGCGCGGGCACGCGCAAAGCACGCTCCAGATCAGCCAACAGGGCGTTCGGCAAGGGCGCTCCGATGGACCGAACGAAACGAAGCGGAAACCGGTCCAGCACATCCGGCCGAGCTTCGATCAGCGGCAGAATAGCGTTGTGCACCGCGGGCGTGGCTGTGTACCAGGTTGGATGGAACTGCTCGATCCAGTTCACGAACGCCCCCGAATCGAACCCCGAAGTCGAAATGACGCTTCCTCCGGCGAGGAATTGCGCGATCGAGCTGAGCAATCCTTGCAAGTGGAACAGCGGCATCATGCTGAGGAACCGGTCCGCGGCAGTGAGTTGGAGGATCTCTTGCGTATTCTCCGCCATCGCTCGCAGGTTGGCATGCGTCAGCGGTACCAGCCGGGCTCTATCTGTTGTCGCCGACGTCTGGAGCATAACCGCAATGTCGGAAGCGCGCCCGCGTTCGGCCAAGCTTGTGTTTCCGATTACTCCGAGTAGGCGCTCCGGATTCAGAATGCAAATCCCTAGTTCCCCTGCCACCGCCCCAACCGCCGAGCCGATTGATTGATCGATGATTACAGCGCGGGCGCCCAGGTCGCTCAGGCACGATTTCATTTCGGTCCCACGCAATGCGGGGTTGACGGGTGCGGCAATCGCGGCCGACGCTACGCCGAGAACAATCGAGAGCAATTCCGGCCCATCTGGCATCACGACCGCAACGACGTCAGTGCGAGTGAGACCGGCGTCCGCCAGCATGCCCGCCACGCCGCGGATTCGGTCCGCAAGTCCCGCGAACGTCACCGGGCTCCGTCCCGGCGACAGCAGGACTATTGATTCCGGCGCCGCATTGGCGCGAAGCAACAGTTCGTCAAGCAAGCCTCTCGCTGCGTCCAGCGACTCTGTGCGCACCGCGACCCCAGCACTGCCAGTTAGGCTCATTTCAATGTGAGAATTATATCTCGCCCGAGTAGGCGCACCAGATCGCGATCAGCATGTCGCGCTGGGCGAATCCTTGGGACAACGCGGCCTGTGAGTCGTTCATGAAGTACGAGGAGGTCCTTCGCATCGAATACCGGGACTTGGCCGAAGACCGCGCTTCGATCCGCGAGTTTCTGGAAAAAACTTACAACAAGAAGCGGCTGCATTCGGCGCTCGGCTATCAGGGACCCGGCGAACGCATAACGGCAACAATCGAAGAATCTACCAGAAAGCTCGCTGCCGGTCATGTGGTCAGAAGTAAGCCAGTTCTCGACGGACCTAATTCGCGTTCCTCGTCGGGGTGTTCCGAACCCTCGGTGGATCAATAGCCCGCGTTGGAGGCGCGTTCGCATCGCGCGTCACGTCAGGAAACGTCAGTTCGGCCACTTACGCTTGCTCGCGGTTAACGCCGATGTTACCGTTAGGCAGATCATCGCTGTTAAGCAGCTCGGCTCTTCGGCGTCCGCCGAAGAGTAGCAAGGCTTCACAGAGCCAATACCTGCTAGCGAAGTACTGTCCCGGCCTGCGACGCCTGCCTCAGCCTCGGTTCACTTATGACTACCTCCGCGCGAACTATTTTTCTGACGTATCTTCTCATCGCTACGGGTCTTTTGGCCCAAACTCCTCGCATGCCCATGCAAGCTCGAAACGAAGATGGAGCCTATTTTCGTTGGTTGAACAAGAAAGTTCTCGATTCCCGGCTTCTCGACGGCATGGAGGATCTCTCGACATGGTCGTTTCGTGGACCGGGCGATATGGCACTTACTGACGTTCGTAGTAAGCAAGGTAAGTATTCACTGCGATTGCGTTCCATTCCTTCCCCAACTGGTGAGGCCGCCAATTCGGATTGGGGCGGCTTGACGGCGACTCGGGTGTTTCCCGGCGAGGATTGGAGCGCCTTCAATCGAATTTCTGTCTGGATTTATCCCGAGATCACTGGCGCGCCCGCCATTTCCTGTTCCCTGGTTCTTCACAACGACGGCGCACACAAGCTGCCCGATCGTTACAACGAAGGCCGTCATGAATCCGTGATCCTGAAAAACAGGACGTGGAATCACGTGGTCTGGGAAATCGCTCCGCTGCCTCGCGAAAAAGTCACCGCGCTCGATCTTAGTTACAGCATCCCGAAGAAACTGCCCGATCCGGGCGACAGCACAATTTTGGATTTCGACCAACTCGAACTCGAGAAAGTCGACGCCGATCACACGGAGGGTTGGGACGTAGCTCCTGGCCGCATCGCATTCAGCCACAGCGGCTACAGCGCTGGGTCCCCGAAGAACGCCATAGCGAGCAATCTCGCCACGCGGGAGTTCAGCGTCATTCGGCAAGATACAAGCGAAGTGGTCCTCACAAAACCGGTGCGACACACGAAAACCGATCTTGGCGAGTACCAGGTGCTGGATTTCTCGGAGGTGAGGGAGCCCGGAAACTATGTGATCCGGACCGGTGACATGCTCACGCGTTCGTTCCGCATCGGCGACGATGCATGGCAAAGCAGCATCTGGAAAGCAATCAATTTTATCTACAGCGAGCGCTGCGGGATGGAGATCCCCGGGATCCACGGCAAGTGTCACAGCGACTGTTATGGCACCCATAACCAGAAGCGCATTGTCGTGAATGGCGGATGGCACGATGCAGGCGATCTCTCCGCCACCGGACACACGCCCGGAATGACGTATTCCCTCCTCTCATTGGCGGAGCGCCTGCATCGACAGGGCGAAGATCCGGTGCTCTATCAACGGCTCATCGAAGAAGCGAAATGGGGTCTGGACTGGGTCTTGAAGACACGGTTCGGCGATGGTTATCGCACCACGGGTCAATTGATCGGCTACTGGACCAATGGCATTATGGGCGATTCCGACGACCGCTTCGGAGAATCGCGCAACGATCCGGAAGTAAATTTCCGCGACAGCGGCGTGGAGGCGCTTGCAGCCCGCGTGCTCAAGCAACGCGACCCGGAACTGGCGTCGCGTTCGCTAAAGATCGCAGAGGAAGATTGGGAATTCGCCGTGAAAGGGCTGGAAACCGCGCCACCCATCACGCCCGTCTACGGCGCCTCTGACGAGTTGGAACGAGCTTCGCTGGGCGTCCTGGCATCGGTCGATCTCTATCAGGCGACCGGGGAGCAGAAGTACGCCGAGGAGGCATTCAAGCTGGGACAATTCGTACTCGGCTCGCAGCAGCGCAAGATCCAACACTGGAAATTACCGCTCGCAGGTTTTTGGTTCACAAATCCGAAACAGGAGGACCTCTTTCAACGCTTCCATGTCGGCGAGGAACAGGGGCCCGTCGTTGCACTGGTACGGCTGTGTGAGGTGTTCCCCGATCATCAGGACTGGATGAAATGGTATTCGGCCACGGTGCTTCACTCCGAGTACTATTTAAAGCCGGCATCAAAGATCAACGCGCCCTACGATGTCCTACCGGCGGCTGTGTACCGCGAAAGCGATGCGCGGTTAATTCCGGAGAAACAGTCCTGGACTCCGTTGCGAGCGGCGGATCGGGATGCCTACGTGGAGGAGGTGCGACGGGGCTTCCCGCTCGGAGGCGAATACTATCTCCGCAGATTTCCAGTCTGGTTCGATTTCCGCGGTAACTTCAGTGTCCTTCTTTCACAAGCCAAAGCGCTGTCCGCGGCAGCTCACCTGCGTGGCGATCTCGATGCCGCGGACCTGGCGCAAAAGCAGGCGGAGTGGATCGTCGGTCGCAATCCGTTCGCTTCCAGTGCAATGTATGGCGAGGGTTATGATTGGACGCCTCTTTACACGGTGCGGTCGGGAAATATGGTCGGAGCTCTTCCGGTTGGTATCGAGACTCACGGCTTCGACGACGCGCCTTACTGGCCCACTCAGATTTGCTGGACATACCGAGAAGTGTGGGTCCACCCGGTGGGGCGCTGGATTTGGCTGATGCAGGATCTCGCCGGCCCCGCTGTAGTCGAAGGTTTCGTGAAGCCGGCCACTCTCGAACCGCTGCAGTTCCGTGAGGACACCACCGGAGTCATAACGACCGTGCCTTTTGACTTCGTGCAAGGAACCTTCCGCGCTCTGATGGCGCAAGGCCGCTATGTCGTTTCACAAAGCGACCGTCACATTGGGCTGACCGTGTTACCTGGCGGAACTTATCAGCTGGACTTGCGGCCGGACCGGGTCATCGATTTTAAAGTTACCGGAGAGTCGCACGGCAGAAATGAAATTACGCTGCGAGTAACAGCCGAGGGCGCGGGCCGTCATAAGTTGGCTATCCGGACGGATAACCTGACCCTCTCAGAGCATGAACAAACACTCGAACTGACACCGGGAACTCCCCGAGTCGCAATTTGGCACGGCGTCATCGCGTCGACGGATACGCCATGGGTCGCCGTTGTAGTTCCTGATGGAACCCTCAGCGAACGCCATGAACTTACCGGCGACGTCGTGCACCAGGGAGGAACGCGATGAAACTTTGGACACCGGTATTATTCTGCGTAATTTCCGTTTATGGGGCGGATCGCGCTCCGATGACGGTGAATTTTCAGGATTCGGCCTCTTATCGCTGGCTGAACAAGAAAGTTCTGGACAACCGCTTGTTAGACGACATGAAATCGCTGGCTCCTTGGACTGCGTTCACAAACGATCCGGCGGGGGTTGTTGATGCACGCACGACGCTGAAAATAACTCAGTCGAAGAACGTTCTTGCCGAGATGGAGCTGACTCGAGAGCGGTCACGTGACGATGGAAATTCGCTGCGTTTGCGGATGCCGACCAAGGGCGATAAAGCTCCGGACCCCAGTGGCCGAGGTTGGGGTAGCTCAGGTCTGATCCGTCATTTTGACGGCGAGGACTGGCGCAAGTTCAATCGTATTTCGTTCTGGATTTATCCCGATTGCGAGGGAACATACATAACATCGCTGGGATTGCAGTTACATAACGATGGAATCGAGAAACTGCCGGCTCTCTTCGGACAGGAGGGCGACAATTCAATCGTTCTGCGAAATCACGAATGGAATCACGTAGTGTGGGAGATCGGAAATGTGGCGCGGGACAAAGTGACCGCGCTTCAGATTTCTTATGGCATGGGCGGCAATGAGCCGGAGGCGTCCGATGGCGTTACATACTACCTGCAGCGCCTGGAACTCGAACGCGTGGATCCGGATTACGTTGAGGGATGGTCCGTATGGCCCGGACGCATCTCGTACAGTCACGCGGGATATTCTTCCGGCTCTACCAAGACCGCGGTCGCAAACGGACTGAATGCGAAAGAATTCCGGTTGATTAGCCAGGACACCGGACAGGCAGTGCTGGTTAAGCCGATCGATACCCGCAAGACGCACTTAGGTACGTTTCAGGTGATGGACTTCTCCGAGGTGCGCCAACCCGGTACATACAGGATCGAAGCCGGGGACACAGTCACCCATCCGTTCGCGATCGGCGCGGATGTGTGGCGTGAAAGCATTCTGAAGGCTCTGAACTTTTTCTACTCCGAACGGTGCGGCATGGCGATACCGGGTGTGCATGGTGTGTGTCATCGCGATTGGCAAGTGGTGCACAATGGCCGCCGCATTATTATCAACGGCGGCTGGCACGATGCCGGCGATCTCACGCAGGATTTCGAAAATACGGCCGAAGTAGTCTACGGTATATTCAGCCTCGCGGATCGCTTGCGGACGCGGGATGAAGACCCGGAGTTGTCTGCAAGGCTGGTGGAAGAAGCGAAGTGGGGGCTGGATTGGATTCTAAAGACAAGCTTCGGCGATGGCTATCGCAACCTGGGATCCGTCAATAGTCGCAGAACCGATGGAATTCTCGGCACTGCCGACGACATAGTTGTGAATGCCCGCAATTCTCCGATGCACAATTTTCTTGCCGCCGCGGCGGAGGCCGTTGCCTATCGCGTGCTGAAGGAAAGCGATCCGCGCATGGCAGCGTATTCGCTGAAGCTGGCGAACGCGGACTGGCGCTTTGCGGTCGCGGGAATGGCTGCCGCCGATGCGCAGACCTCTACGGATCGCTTTCACGTTTCCTTCGATTCAAACGGAGTGGTGCATGAGAGAGCCTCGGCCGGCGTCATCGCTTCGATTGATTTGTGGCGTGCCACAGGCGAGCAATGCTACGCAGACAAGGCCGCCGAACTGGCGCGCGTCATCATGGATTCGCAGCAGCGGAACAGGCCGGATTGGAATGTTCCATTGCTGGGCTTCTTCTACACGAGCCCCGCAAAAGACCGGCTCTTGCACTATTGTCATCGCAGCCGCGAGCATGCGCCTGTCATCGCACTGGCCGAGCTCTGCAAAGCATTTCCAAATCATCCCGACTTCATGAAGTGGTATTCCGCTGTGGCGCTCCACTCCGAGTATCTGAAAACCATCGCGAAATATACCGAGCCGTATGGAATGATGCCTGCTTCGATCTACACCGACGATGAATACAAGGACGTTCCGGAGACCCGCCGCGAGTCATTTCGCAAACAGGTTTTGACAGGTATCCCGCTCGGCAGCGGTCATTATCTGAGACTTTTCCCAGTGTGGATGGACTATCGCGGGAACTCAGGTACGATTCTGGCTCAGACCATGGCGTCTTCCGAGGCCGCTCAATTGCGCGGAGACCTTGATGCCGCGCAATTATCGCAGCACCAGCTGGAATGGGTGATCGGTCGCAATCCTTTCTCCGAGAGTACGATGTGGGGTGAAGGCTACGATTTCGCGCCGCTCCTGACTCCGTCTTCCGGAGATATGGTGGGAGCGGTTCCCGTGGGCATCCAAACTCGTGGTGAAGCCGATGCGCCCTATTGGCCGGTCCAGAACACCTGGACGTACAAAGAAGTGTGGGTGCGCACAACAGGTTATTGGATCTGGGCGATGCGGAATCTCGCCGGTCCGTCGCTGGTGATGGGTCGAGCCGATGGCCCCATCGAATTTAATGAGAGTAGGTATGGGCAGCGCATCCAAGTAATACCGGACAAAATCACCGGCCGGTTTCGAGCCATGTTGCCGGAAGGAACCTACGTGGTGCGGAGCGCGGGCGAGCAGCAGACACGAACGTTCCTGCCAACGGCAACATATAACTTGGATCTCCGTTCCGGGCAGGCTGTGGATTTCCAGGTGTCCAAGGAAGCGAATGGCGCGGACGTTGTGATCAAAGCGGCCGTGCGCGGCAGCGGGAGTCATCGCTTCACCATCCGAGCGGACAACTTGACACTGCACGAGGGGGCAAAGGAATTGACTTTGAAGCCGGGCGCGACAGGCACCCTGGAGTGGCACGCTCGCATCGCGTCTCAGGATACGCCGTGGGTCGCGTTAGTCGTGCCGGACGATGACCTGGCGAGGCGGCAGGAATTGCGCGGCGCTTTCTGGGACCGTTGAAATCTATATTTCCCGCAGCAGCCATCGAGCTGCATTCTGCTGCAGCTTTTCATACTCCGGGTTCCAGAGATCGACGATCATATGTCCGGGGGCGAGATAGCAAACTCGCCCCTTTCCGTAATCATAGGCCCAGCCGGCTTCACACGTCGTGCTCGGTTTCGTGTCCTCCGGGGCGATCGGCAAGTGCTCTTTTTCCCAAGGACCCGGCGCATAAGCGAGCCCGTCTTCATTCACACTGCGAATCAGGACGTACTTTGGATCTTTCGCGTACGTGACGAAATGCTGTTCATCGGTGACGACGAAATCGTGAACGTCGCGTGTGATGGGATGATCCTTGTTGGCGATCGTCACTTTGAACGGCCGCATCTGAGGATGCCCCCGGGTAACCGCACCGAGAACATCGCGAAAATCCTCGTTGTATGGGCTGATGTACGTCACGTTGTGGTAGAACAGAATGCCTCCGCCGCGTGAAACGAAATCTCTCACGGTTTTCCCCTGCTCCGCCGTGATCCATGGAACACCCTTGGCCTGATACTTGGGCAACGGCGGATCGCTGACGATGCCTCCTGGGGTGCGTCGCGCGAAGTCGGCGTACCCGGCGTATGTCGATTGGTCGGGATAGCCGTCGGGCCAGACCCAGCCGTCGCGAAACATGATTAGCAGTTGATGTCCGGCGAGATTCTCGGCTCGTAGAGTTTCAGTTTCGCCTGTGAAATCGATCGAAATTCCGAGGCCTTTCACCAGCGTCTTAGTAAGCGCGGTGCGGATGTAATCGGCGTTGTGGTAGCGGTCGCCGATCAGAGCTAAGGCCGATGGTTTGGTCTGGCCTCGCGCGGGCAAAGCAGCGGAAGCCACAGTCCCGAAAGTGCCTGCGACGAAGTCGCGTCTCAGCATTATCGAGTCACCTCCTAAAATTCGATCATCCGTGCGCGATTGCTCTCACGCGTTGATGCGGAGCAGACAGCAATGAACCGGCTACAAAACCGATAGGCGCCAGTACGAAACTGGCGAGGCCCGCATTGGTTGGTGGAATGGACGGCATCAACAGTCCTGCAATCGGCGGAATCGCACTCCCCAGGAATGCACAATAAGCGCCCTTGACGTTACCCCGCGGCCAGTAGATCCCGCCGACCAGCACCGTCACAGTCGCCGCGTAAGAAAGCGATCCGGTCAATGTGATGTAGCGGAACACTGTCTCGGGGAAATGGTAGAAAGCACCCCAGAAATAAATGAAGATTCCGATCAATACAACGCCGTATTTGACGCCGCGCACGCGCTGCTCGGGAGTCAACTCCCGTTTAATCCAGGGACCGATCCCGTCTTGCAACAGAATCGAGCTGAAGGCGAGCAGGTAACTGGAGAACGTGGACATGGTCGCGGCGACGAAGCCCACACATGCTAGTCCAACGATTCCGGCCGGCAGGATACGCGCCACGGCATGCGCCAACGACATAGTTGAGTTCGCGGTCTTGCCAAGGATCACAAGCGCGCAAATGCCCCACACCATGGGAACCGCTCCGCGCAGGAACATGAACATGGAACTGATGCGGAAGAGTTTCAGCGCGGTCTTAATATCCTTCATGCTCAAAACGCGTGCGACAACCGGTTGCCATGTACTCCAGCCGCTCAGATAATACAAGGCCGTCCAGGTCAGGAAGAGCGCGCTGTAACGGGATGATTTCCAGAATTCGAATCCGGCCTTGCCATAGTTACTGTAGACGACATGCGTCATGTTGCCCCAGCCGCCGGCTGCCCGAATCATCATCCAAGTTGTCAGGCCGGCGCTGATCACAATCATGACGAACTGCACGACGTCAGTGAGCACAACACAATACATTCCGCCGAGCATCGTGTAAATCACGACGATCACCAGCAGGGCGGCCATGAAGAGAAGGGTTTGCGATGACGGAATGCCCATTACGATCGCCAGAAACGTGCTTTCCACTTGCAGGAAAATACCCATGTTCAGTACGCCGACGGTAAACGTTGCAAAACCCGCGATCGACCGGACACGCGCGCTATAGTGCGTTTCGAGAAACTCCGGAACGGTCCGCGCCTCAAGCTCCCGTAGCTTCTTGACGACGAATCCTTTCCATCCCACCAGGAACATCATGAGTGCTCCGATGATGGGGAGCATCAGCGCGGCGAAACCGGCTAGATAGGATTCTTCGGCGAAATAAACGAAGGTGACGAGTCCTGTTTCGGCTGCGGCGAGCGTCGCCACGCCCCAATACGGACCCAAGCGGCGTCCCATCACCAGGAATTCGTCTACGTTCGAAGATCGTGCCCGTGCACGCAGGCCGATATATGCGAAGAAGATCAGGACGCCGGCAATAAGCAGCCAGTCAAACCAGCCAAAACTGGAGGTCACCGAACCTCGACTGGCTGATGCGTTCGAGCAGACTCCTCAATCGCTGCCACCACACGCGCGGCTATCAGGCCGTCCTCGCCGGTGACCATCGGTTGCTTATTGTTCACCACGCAATCGATGAAATGCTCGATGGCAGCCACACAGAAGCCGACCGGTTTACCGTATGAATCGGGGGCGCCGGACACATCGGGTAATTGCGTTCCTTTGTCACTGTAGATCTCGACAGTGCGGTTATGGCTCGCATTCACGTATGCAGTGCCCTTGGTGGCGATGAACTCGCATTGGAAGTCGAATACGCTCGGCGAGCTTTCGTTTACAACCCAGCAATTCTCGACCATCGCGGTCGCGCCGCTCGAGAGTTCCAGGATGTATTGGAACAGGTCCGGCGTGTCCACTCCAGCTTCTTTGAGCACCGTGGAGCGGCTGACTGCGTAAACCCGCGAAACCTCCGTGCACGACATCCAGCGAATGAGATCCACAATATGGCTTCCCAGAAAGCGGACCGGCGAGGACTGCGCGGCCCAACTCAGCATCCGCGTGGGAACGAACAAGGTGTCGTTGAGCCGGACGTTCATCGACAGGAGCTTGCCGAGTTCGCCGCTCTCGAACTGGCGGCGGATGCTCAGGAAAGGCAGATTCCAACGGTTGTGAAAATCCACCATCAGTTTGACGCCGCTCTTGCGCCGCGCCGTGAGGATCTTCTCGCATTCCTCAACGCTCGCGGCCAGCGGCTTTTCTGCCAGGACATCTTTGCCGGCTTCGATTGCCGCGAGGATAATCTCGGAATGAGCAAAGTCCGGCGTAGCAATCGACACCGCGTCGATGTCGGGGTTCGCCAGCAGATCGCGCCAGTCGGTTGAATACTTATCTACCCCATATTGCTGCGCGCACTGCGCGGCTCGTTCGGTATTCTGATCGCACACCTCAACGAAGCATGCGTACGGAGACGCCCGATAGGTGCGCGCGTGAACCGCGCCCCACGTTCCACACCCAATGAGTCCAAAACCTGGCTTGTTCATTTTTCCTCGATGTATTGAGTTGAGGATCGGCGCAGGCCGGGCCGATCGAGCCCTCACGCCGTATCGACGGATCGTGAGCTCATAAAGATCGTATGATATTATCTTTGGTCTACACCCAAACCGATGTCGTGTCAACCGGTCGAATCCCGAGCCGAGCTATTTCGAGGGCGTCTTTAGGGAACGATCTTCGGCGGCCTTGGTCTCTTGATAGGCCCGCATTTCACGCGCACTTTCTTCAACACGGCCTTGACGCTTAAACGCTTTCGATAAAGCAAAGTGCACCTTGCTGTTCGACGGATTCAGTTTCTCGGCAGCCTCTAAATACCGCATGGCCGCATCAAGATTTCCTTCCGTTAGCGCCAGGTTGCCGAGCTGATAATGTGGATCTGCGAGCGAATCGTCTAGCGACAGCGCTGTTTCAAGAAGTCCCGCGCCGCGCTTGACATCCTCCGGTTGCGAATCCGTGTCGCTAACGAGCAGCGAGCCATAAGCAGCGTAGATCGACGCGTTCTTCGGAAAGCGCACCAGCAGGCGATCGAATGACTCCTGAGCGTCTTTTGTCGAGCCGGCGAGCCACCTCGAAGTTGCAAGCGCACGTGCCGGATCCGCTTCGTTGGCGTTCAAAGATACCGCCCTGCTGTACGATTTCACCGCGTCCGTGAACTGCTGCAGTCCGATCTCGATGGATCCTTTCAACGACCATGCTTCTTCCGATGCCGGGAAAACCTGTACGGCATCCGTAGTGATCTTCAGAGCTCCAACGGGATCTGCATTCGCCAGCAGCATGCGCGCGAGGTCAAGTTGGTGCGTCTCTTTCGAAGGCTCCAGTCGAATCGCTTGCGCAAGCTCCTTCACGGCCTCTTTCACTTGGCCTTGCTTCTGCAAACACCAACCGAGCAGGTTGTGCGCGTCGGCATCGGCTTCCCCCGATGCAATCAAGGCTGTCAGCGTTGCCTGACAATTCGCGAAGTGTCCTGCGTAGTATTGCACGGAAGCCAGGTGAGCGCGGAGTAGTGCCTGATCCGGATATGAGTTATCAATCGAAGCGAATATTTTCTCTGCTGTCGCAAAATCGCCGGCATCTTCCGCGAGCTTGCCCGCGGCGAACGCCGCTGTCGAACCGATGCCAGGTCCGCTGAGAACATCCAGACATTTGCGCGCGTTCTGTGTATGGCCCTTTGCATAGAACGCGCTCGCAACGGCTCCAAGAAGCGCAACCGCCTGTTTGTCGGCCGGATTGGCCTTCAATACTTGATCGAGGTTGGTGCGTGCGTCGAGCAGCTTCCCCATTTGCCATTGACTCGCTGCGAGGTTGCGCCGGATCTCGGTATTCGAAGGCGCGAGCACGACTGCTTTCTCGAGATAACCGGCCGCCTCTTCCGCCTTCTGCTCGGAACCCAACACGCCCCCGAGCGTTGCCAGCACTAGAGGATCGTTGGGAGCCAGATTCACTGCCTCTCGCAATTCTGCTTCGGCGTTTTTCCAATCGCCGAGTTTCGCATACTTGATCCCGCGTTCCTGGTGTTGTCTCGCGGTAAGAGCTTGCCCGGCGAGAGTGGCAATCAGCGTTGCCGCGGCCATGAACCCACGAAGCTTCACGAAACCACTTCCGCGCACATCTTATCATCACCGGGCTTCGCGGAAACGAAATTCGTTGACAGCTTTTTCTTTTCGGTGTAGGTTTCGATACAGAACGAACAGACGTTCGTTCAGGCGTACTCGCCCAGTCGAGACCGCTGAGCAAATCAGTCGCGGCTTCGCCAAGCCCGCGGATCGCGGATCACATTTCGAAGGGAATCGCGATGAGATTATTTGCAGTGGTGTTGGCTCTTGGAGCCTGTCTGGCGGCAGAACGCGTGCCGATGGAAGTGAATTTCGAAAACTCTGCTTCCTACCGTTGGCTTAACAAAAAAGTTTTGGAGACGCGGCTGCTCGACAACATGGATAGCCTTGCCAAGTGGACCGCCTTCACAAACGATCCCACGGAGATCGTGGATTCTCGCTTTCCCCTCAAAGTGCACCGCTCGGAGACGCTATTCGCCGACATGTCGCTGAGCAAAGGACAATCGCATGACGGCGGCAATTCACTGCGCTTGCGCACGCCCACCAAGTTGGACAAACTTGCTCCCAAAAGCGGACGCGGCTGGGGCGAGTCGGGAGTGATTCGCAACTTCGACGGAGAAGACTGGAGAAACTTCAATCGCATCTCGCTATGGATTTACCCCGATTGTCCCGGCGCCTACGTGGTCTCGCTTAAGTTTCGCTTTCACAATGACGGCGTCGAAAAACTGCCGGCCGTGTTTGCGCAGGAGGGCGATCATTACGTGGTGTTCCGAAACCATGAATGGAACCACATGGTTTGGGAGATCGGCAACGTCGCGCGGGACAAGGTGACGGGACTTGAGATCGATTACACGATGGACGGCAACGAACCGGAAGCGTCCGACACAGCGACGTACTATTTCGGCCGGCTCGAATTAGAGCGCGTGGAACCCGATTACGTCGAAGGTTGGGGCGTGTGGCCTGGTCGCATCTCTTATAGCCAGGCCGGTTACTCCGTGGGCGGGAACAAAACAGCGATCGCAAGCACACTCGCCGCAAAAGAATTCCGATTGGTCGACCAGAAATCAGGACAAGCAGTACTATCGAAGCCAGTACAAACCACGAAAACGCCTTTCGGCACCTTCCAGGTGATGGATTTCACCGGCGTTCGCCAACCCGGAACCTACGTTCTCGAAGCGGGCGATGCAAAGACCCATCCTTTTCGAATCGACGTCAACCCCTGGCGCGAAACAATCTGGAAAGCTCTGAACTTCTTCTACGTCGAGCGCTGCGGCATGGCGATTCCCGGCGTGCACGGCGTCTGTCACCGCGACTGGCGAGCGGTCCATGGCGATAAACAAATCATCATCAACGGAGGCTGGCACGACGCCGGCGATCTGACTCAGGGTCTCGGAAACACTGCCGAAATCGTATACGGAATGTTCAGCCTCGCCGAGCAACTGCACGCTAGTGGTGAAGATCCGGAGTTGTACGACCGCGTTGTAGAGGAGGCCCGCTGGGGGTTGGACTGGATTTTGAAAACCAGCTTTGGCGACGGATATCGCAACGTTGGATCGGCCAACACCCGCAGGACGAACGGCATAATTGGCGATTTCGACGATACAGTGGTCACGGCCCGCAACGAACCCATGGCTAATTTCGTAGCCTCGGCGGCCGAAGCCATTGCGTATCGCGTGCTGAAAAACAGCGATCCAAGGTTGGCGGCGTATTCTCTGAAGATGGCGCAAGAGGACTGGCGTTTCGCGGTCGCGGGAATGAATGAGTCCGGCACAGCCAAGAGTTCCGAATGGTGGCAAACCTCGTTCGATTCGAACGCCGTGGCTCACGAAGTATTCTCGGAAGGCATCTTGGCTTCCGTGGATCTTTGGCGCGCTACGAACGACCAGCGCTATGCGGACAAGGCGACACAGTTTGCGCACGTCATCCTCGATTCACAGCAGCGTGCAAGGCCAACGTGGAGCGTTCCTCTTCTCGGGTTCTTTTACACCAGCCCGGCAAAAGATCGCATCCTGCACTATTGCCATCGCGGCCGTGAACAGGCCCCCATCGTTGCATTGACCGAACTCTGCAAAGCGTTCCCAAATCATCCCGACTGGATGAAATGGTATTCTGCTGTGACGCTCCATTCGGAATACTTGAAAACCATCGCGAAGTACACCGAGCCGTATGGCGTGTTCGCATCCTCAATTTACTTGGACAGCGAGTACGAGAAAGCGCCGGAGAGCCGCCGCGAATCGTTCCGGAAACAGGTGCTTACCGGGGTTCCTCTGGGAGATGGACATTACCTCCGCCTGATGCCGGTGTGGATGGATTACCGCGGACATTTCGGAACAATTCTGCCGCAGACCCAGGCGCTTGCGAATGCCGCTCACCTTCGCGGCGACCTGGAAGCCGCCCAGCTTTCCGAAAAGCAACTGCAATGGATCATCGGCCGGAATCCTTTTGCGCAAAGCACCATGGTTGGCGAAGGATACGACTACGGACCGCAATACACAGCCTCCTCCGGCAACATGGTGGGTTCGATTCCTGTGGGCATACAAACTCACGGCGAGAGCGATGTTCCCTACTGGCCAGTTCAAAGCACGTGGACGTACAAAGAGGTTTGGGTGCACCCGGTGGGCCGTTGGATCTGGGCCATGCGCGATCTCGCCGGTCCTGCGATAGTGGAAGGTCAGGCAGCGTCCAAGGTCGAGTTCAAAGAGATGAGCACGGGTCAGACAGTTGAAGTGAAGCCCGATGAAACCAGCGGTAGATTCCAAATTATATTGCCGGAAGGAAACTATATAGCTCGCAGCGGATCCGAAGCGGAGACGCACACCTTCCTGCCGGGAGCCTCCTATCAATTGGATTTGCGTCCCGGCCGCGCCTTCGATTTCGAAGTGTCGAAGCAGACGGCCACGCCGGGTGAAGTGATCATCAATGTGACTGCGCGAGGCACCGGTGCTCACCGTCTGACTCTTCGCACAGACAATCTCGTGCTCAACGGCGCCGAAAAGGAACTGAACCTCGCTGGAGGCACAGGCACAGCGGAATGGCGCGCCAAAATAGAATCCGGCGATACGCCCTGGGTCGCGGTAGTCGTGCCCGACGGCCAACTGTCGAAGAGAAAGGAAATCAGGGGCGCTGCCTGGGAACGCTGAGAACAATTCTATGTATCGCAGCCCTGATTGCTGTTGGGTCGGTGCTATGCCCGCGCATTCCTATAGCTGAAGCCACTGAAGACATCTTCACCGACGTCACCGCGTCAGCGGGAATTGAGTGGAAGCATGTGAACGGCGAATCCCCTGACCGGACCCTCATCGAACCGATCGCCGGCGGAGTCGCTTTCGTCGACTTCGATAATGACGGACTGCTCGACATTTTTCTCGTGACCGGCGGCGAAACGCCACGCGGTCCAAGCAGCCGGCCTCCACGCAACGCGCTCTATCGCAATCTCGGCAACGGCAAATTCGTAGACGTTGCGGCCAAGGCCGGCGTGGATCGAATTCCTTTTTACGGAATGGGAGTAGCCGCTGCCGATTACGACAATGACGGGTTCGAGGATTTCTATATCACGGGCTACCCATCCAGCGCCCTGTTTCACAACAATGGCGACGGCACTTTCACAAACGTGACCGCGAAGGCCGGCATCAACACTGCGGGCCTGCTCACAGCCAGTGCTGCCTGGATCGACTATGACCGCGATGGCCGCCTGGACCTTTTTGTTTCTAACTACGCCAAATTCTCCTACGACGGCCCTCAGCATTGCGAATTCGAAGGCCAGCCAACGTATTGCGCACAGACCGAATACGAAGGCGTTTCATCGCGCCTGTACCACAACAACGGCGACGGCACGTTCACCGACGTCTCGGAAAAATCGGGCATTTCGAAACTCGTGGCGCGCGCGCTGGGTGTGTTGGCGATCGATGTCGACGGGGATGGATGGACCGATCTATTCATCGCGAGCGACGCCTCCGCAAACCTGCTTCTCATGAACAAGCACGACGGCACCTTTGAGGAGGTCGCCCTCGATGCCGAGGTAGCTCTCGACGCCAACGGATCCGCTCGCGCCGGCATGGGCGTCGATGCCGGCGACCTGAGCGGCAATGGCCGGCCGGATATCGTTCATACTGCGTTCAACGACCAGAGCCATGCCTTCTTTGTAAATCCCGGCCGCCTCCCATTTGACGACCGCACCACAGCTTCAGGGCTGGCAAGGTTGACGCGCCCATACGTGGGATGGGGCATCCATCTCATCGACTACGATAACGACGGGATGGAGGACCTCATGATCGTGAATGGCCACCTGAACCACATGATTGAGCGGACCCGGCATGATATTACGTACCGGGAGCCGCCGCTGCTGTTGGCCAATTCCGGGAACGGCGTCTTTCGTAATCTGGAAGATCAGGCAGGCCCTGTGTTCCGGCAGAAATACCGTGCGCGCGGCCTCGCCATCGGCGATTTCGATAATGATGGCCGCGCTGATGCAATCTTCACCTGTCTGAATGACGCGCCGGTATTACTGCGGAATACATACCAGCAAAGCGGCTCATGGATCGGTCTCCAACTCCAGGGCACGCGCAGCAACCGCGACGCCATCGGCGCGAAGGTCACCGTCACTGTCGGCACTCGAAAGCTTGTTCGCTGGATTGAAGGCGGGGGGAGTTATCTTTCCTCTCACGACAAGCGCCTGCTGTTTGGCCTCGGAAAGGACGCGGTCCCAGGCCAGGTGAGCGCCGAGATTCAATGGCCGAGCGGGCAGATCGAAACGGTCAGGGGTCTGGCCGTCAAACAATACCACAAGGTCGTAGAACCGCTATAAAAGTCGAGCCGATTGGACCGGGGGTATTGACACCGAGGCCAATTTGGGTGTACCTTCGGCAAAGATCATATAATAGCACGTTTAGTACAGCAACAGCGTAGGCGCTTGTGTTCGCCGGCATCGTGAACGCCTGATGCGATTCGTTGCGATTGCATCTTTTCTTTCCACACAGCCGTACTTAGCATACGAAGCCAGCTTGGCGTCGCGGTGCGGCGAGGTATGTTCCTTGCGTGTTGGCTGTGCGGCCTTATCTCCGAAACACATGCTGATTCGCTCGACTGTCAGGGGTTGTCGGGCGCTATGCAAGGAGATGATCGACAATGACAAATAAAAGCAGATTCGGTTTGGTGGTGTTGCTGCTATCGCTTAGCGCAACTCTGTCCTTCGCACAACTCTATTCAGGGTCCGCAACCGGTGTGATTAGCGACCCTTCGAATGCAGTCATTCCGGGCGCGAAAGTGAGCCTCATTGACGAGGACAAAGGGTATGCCTTGAATAACGAAACGGATGCCATGGGACGTTACCTTTTTCGTAGCGTTCCACCCGGCACCTACAAGATCACCGTTTCCGCCCAAGGATTTCAGGTCCAGACTCGACCTGGAGTGAACATCGACGTCAACGAAAACGTCACCGTGAATTTTTCTCTGTCACTGGGCAGCAACGTCGAGGCAGTCAGTATCACGGGCGAAGCCCCCGTGCTCGCCACGGAAGACGCATCCACCGGCCAGGTATTGAGCCGGCAATTCGTCGAGGGCCTTCCGATCGTTGGACGCGACGTCACGAACCTGGCATATCTCGCTCCAGGAGTCGTCACGCCGTTCAACGGAAACGCATGGGGCGGTAACTACGGTAATGCTTTCTCTTCCAGCGGAAGCCGATCCGCGACGGCCGACGTCCTCATGGATGGCGCGACTACTACCAACTATGAACAGAACGGCGGTACGCTCGTCGTTTCGTACACACCTACGCCAGACTCCATCCAGGAGTTTAAGGTACAAACATCGAATTTCAGTGCCGAATTCGGATTCACTGGCTCTACGGTAGTCAACATGATCATGCGTTCCGGGACAAACGAGTTCCATGGGGACGCCTATGAGTATCTTCGAAACCAGAAACTCGATGCCAACGGTTTCTTCAACAATGAAAGCGGCACGCCTCTGCCTGGTCTTCGCCGTAACAACTACGGTGGCACAATAGGCGGACCAATCAAGAAGAACAAAACCTTCTTCTTCTTCGACTGGGACGGCTTACGCCAGGTCAATTCGCAAGGTGGCACGTTCGGAGTCCCCAGCGCGGCAGAACGCCAGGGCGATTTCGGAGAATTATGCGGTTATGCCGGAGGCACTTTCGATTCGGCGGGCCGATGCTCAGCCGCGGGCGGCCAACTCTGGGATCCATATTCCGGCACATACAGCGCGGCGGCCGGCGGAGCCGTGCGCAGCCAATTCATCCCTTTCGACAATCTAGCAACCTACATTAGCCCTGGCAGTCCAAATCTCGCCGCTACCGGATACCAGTTGCCAATCAGAGCGGGAAATCTCATTGATCCCGTGGCCGCCAAGATGATTCAGTTCTACCCCATGCCTAATCTGAACGTGGGTAATTCAAGCTACGAGTATTACAACAACTGGGTCGGATCGGGTGCGGCCATAAGCAATCACAACCAATTCGATGTGAAAATCGATCACCGATTCAGTGAAGCGACTCTTATCAGCGGCAAGTTCTCTTTGCAGCATGTTTACAATCACAGTTGGAACTGCTTTGGCAATTCGGCCGACCCCTGCTCCGCGGGCCCCGATCCGAATCACTCCTACCTTGGCTCGCTCAATTTAACCCACACATTCAGTCCAACCGTGCTGTTGACCGTATCTTATGGCTGGAATCGCTGGTGGGAGAACGAAACTACCGCCTTGGGCGATTACTCCGGCGTTGACGCCATTGGGAGCCTCGGGCTGCCGAATTATATGAAGGAGTCCGGGTTGGATGTGTACCCCGCCGTTACTGTTGGGGACGCCTACACGAGCGTCAATGGCACGTCTGTCGGTACTTGGCCTTGGACCTACATTATTCGGGGGCAGGACACCCATCAGTTATTGGAAACACTGAGTTGGATCAAGGGTTCCCATGAACTGAAATTTGGCACGGAGGGCCGCATGCACCGCGTCAATTTCGACCTGCCCGGACCCACTGCCGGGTATTTCACGTACGATTACAGTTCCACCTCCCAGTCGCCTGATCCAAGCACTGGCGGCGATGCCATGGCAAGCTTTCTGACGGGAGTCGGCATGCACAACAACGGGGAATACGAGGTCCCGAGTGCATTCGCCAGTCAAAACTTCCAATGGGGCGGTTTCATCCAAGATAACTGGAAAGTCACACGCACCCTAACGCTAAACCTAGGCGTTCGCTACGACGTCACTTTGCCGCGCACGGAGCGTTACAATCACGCCAATTGGGTGGACCCCAGCGTTGTTTCTCCTCTGCAGGTTCCTGGCTTGGGCACTTTGCACGGCGGCGAAGTCTTCGCAAGTTCTAATGACCGATACGTATACAATCCGGATTTGTCCAACGTCCAACCTCGCTTCGGGTTGGCCTGGCAGCCGGTCAAAAAGCTCGTGATTCGCGGTGGCTACGGAATCTACTACTCCACTTCCAGAACGGCCGTTGCGGGTGTCGGAACCCCGGCGACTGGACATGAAGGCTATGTCGCGGACACCCCTTGGCTTACCAGTTATCAAGGGGATGGTGCAACTCCATGGGGAAGGCTGAGCGATCCATGGCCCGGCGGCGGGCCCAACATGCCTCCGGGCAACACCCTAGGTCTTCTGACCGACGTCGGATTCGGCGGATACGGTCCGGTCCGCAATGTGAACACTATCCCTTACGAACAGTCGTGGAACTTCGGTATCCAACGCGAGTTGCCGTGGGACGTGCTCCTCGATGTGACGTACATCGGAAAGAAAGGTACTCATCTGTATATCGGTGGAAGCGGGAACCTCAACGTCCTGCCATCTACGATCGAGAGTTACTCGCCAAGCCAGATCGCCAATCTATTGACGTATGTAAAAAACCCATTCTATGGGATCATTACAAACCCCAACAGCGGCCTATCAAGCGCCACGGTGCAGAACTACCAGTTAATGCTGCCCTTCCCGCAATTCACGGCTTTCGGCACGGATGACCAGCCTGGCGGAAACTCTATCTACAACGGTGCGCAAGTGCGGGTGGAGAAACGCTTCTCCTCCGGCGTGCAATTCCTGGCCACTTATGCGTTTTCTAAGTCGATCGACGATTCGTCGGTAAGCACCAATGCCTGGTATACCGGCACGCAGACCTCGATTCAGGATCCGAATAACTGGCATTTAGAGCGTAGCGTGTCCGTTTTTGACATCACTCACGTCTTTCAGTTCAGTCATGTTTACGAACTACCTTTCGGCCGTGGGAAGAAGATCGGCGGGAACTGGAATGCGATTGTCAACGGTTTCCTGGGGGGCTGGCAGGTCAATGGAATTTGGACCGTTGATAGTGGCCGCCCCCTGGTCGCATCTCTCATGGGCGGTCTCAGCTTACCCACTTACGGAAGCCAGCGACCCGACCTCACAGGCCGCCCCGAAAAAAATAACGGGTCGAATTGGATGACGCAATACTTCTCCAACCCCGAAGTGTTCACGTCACCTCAGTCCTACGCATTGGGTGATGCCCCGAGGACACTGCCTTGGGTCCGCACTCCGGGTCAAAGAAACGCGAATCTTTCAGTCGTCAAAGATTTCTCGCTGGCGAAATTCCGCGAAGGCATGCGCCTCCAGTACCGCATCCAGACGCTCAATGCGTTTAACCATCCGCAGTTCTCCGGTCCGAATATGAACGTTGGTTCTGACTCCTTTGGCGCAATCACCAGCGTCGCCAATACTCCTCGCGAAGTGGAGATGGCGCTGAAATTGTATTTCTGACCATCACCGCCGTGCCCGTACGATGAAGATCGTGGCACGAGCGGGAGGAGGCCCGGACAGCTTATACTCTCTGGGCCTCTTTAGGAGCAACTGATGAGAATCTGCCCATTCATACTCTTAATTAGCACTGGATTACTGGGAGCAGATCGTGTTCCCATGACTTCGAACTTCCAGGACTCCGCATCCTATCGCTGGCTCAACAAGCAAGTCCTGGATCGTCGCGTGTTGGACGACATGACGGATTTGTCCCAGTGGACGGCGTTTACCAACGATCCGGCAGCCGTCGTCGATTCCCGCGTACCCTTCAAAGTGTCCCGATCAAAGAACGTTGTCGCGGACATGCTGCTGACCAAGGAGCAGTCTCGAGAAGGACGCAATTCGCTCCGCCTGCGCACACCGACGAAGCTGGACAAACCGGGTCCAGTCAACGGTCGGGGTTGGGGCGACAGCGGAATCACCCGTAATTTCGCTGGAGAAGATTGGAATAAATTCAATCGCCTCTCGCTCTGGATTTATCCGGATTGCCCGGGCACCTACGTAACATCCCTCGGCATGCAACTCCACAATGACGGTGTCGAGAAGCTGCCGGCCGCCTTTGCGCAGGAAGGTGAAACAAACATCGTCTTACGCAATCATGAGTGGAACCATGTCGTTTGGGAAATTGGAAACGTAGCGCGCGACAAGATCACCGCGTTGGAGATCGCGTACTACATGTCTGGAAACGAACCTGAAGCTTCCGACATGGCGACCTATTACTTCGATCACCTCGAACTCGAGCGCGTCGACCCGGATTATATCGAAGGCTGGAACGTCTGGCCCGGACGGATCGCCTACAGTCACGCCGGCTATCAGACGGGTAGTTCAAAAAGTGCGATTGCGAACGGCCTCAACGGTCGCGATTTCCGGTTGATTAATCAGGATACCGGCCAGTCCGTGCTGACCAAGCCGGTCGAAACTGTCAAATCGGACTTAGGGGTCTTCCAGGTGATGGACTTCTCCGAAATCGACCAGCCGGGTACTTACACGCTGGACGTTGCCGGCGTTAAGACCCGTCCTTTCCGCATCGGCGATGACGTTTGGCGGGACACGATTCTCAAGGCGCTGAATTTCCTTTACGTAGAGCGCTGCGGCTTCGCGGTTCCGGGCGTGCACGGCGTCTGCCACAGGGATTGGCAGGTTGTGCACGGCGATAAACGCATCGTTATTAATGGCGGCTGGCACGACGCCGGCGACCTGACTCAAGGCATCGGCAATACGGGCGAAATCGTTTACAACCTGTTCAATTTGGCCGAACGCCTGCACGCCCGGCAGGAGGATCCGGAACTATATGACCGCGTGGTTGAAGAAGCACGCTGGGGTCTCGAGTGGATTCTCAAAACGAGCTTTCACGACGGCTACCGCGATGGAGGATCCGTCAACAGCCGCAGAACTAATGGCATCCTCGGCGATTTCGACGATATCACAGTGACTGCCCGCAACGAGCCTTTCATCAATTTCCTGGCTTCGGCCGACGAAGCCATCGCTTATCAAGTACTCAAGGACAATGATCCTCGCCTTGCCAATTACTCACTGAGAATGGCCGAGGAAGACTGGCGCTTCGCGGTAGCAGGCATGTCGAATGGTCCTGCTAAGCCGGCGGATCGTTTCCATGTCTCTTTCGACTCGGACGGCGTCGAACATGAGGTCGCGTCGCAGGGGGCATTGGCTTCCATAGCCCTTTGGCGCGCAACAGGCGAGCCGCGTTATGCCGATAAGGCGGCCGAGTTGGCTCGCATCATTGTCGAGTCCCAAGAGCGCGTCCGCCCTAATTGGACGACACCGCTGTTCGGTTTCTTTTACACTAGCCCCGCAAAAGACCGCATACTCCACTATGTGCATCGAGGTCGTGAAGATGCGCCGATCATGGCTCTCACTGAACTATGCAACGCTCTCCCAAATCATCCCGAGTGGATGAAATGGTACTCCGCCGTAATGCTGCATTCCGAGTATCTGAAATCGTTAGCGAAGTACACCGAGCCTTACGGTGTCCTGCCCGCTTCCATCTATAAAGACGACGAGTACAAGGACGTACCCGAGACGCGGCGCGAATCATTCCGGAAACAGGTGCTGCAAGGGATCCCGCTTGGCTCCGGCTACTACCTCCGCCGTCTGCCGGTATGGATGGACTACCGCGGTCATTTCGGCACAATTCTTCCCCAAACGCTAGCGCTCGGACGGGAGGCCGAGTTGCGCGGCGACTTGGGATCGGCGCAGCTTGCCCAGCAGCAAATCGAATGGATCATCGGAAGAAATCCGTTTTCGCAAAGTGCAATGTGGGGCGAAGGACATGATTTTGCGCCCCAGTACACGCCCTCGTCCGGCGACATCGTCGGATCGCTGCCCGTAGGCATTCAAAGCCGCGGTGAGAGCGATGTGCCTTATTGGCCCGTTCAGAATACCTGGACTTACAAAGAAGTATGGGTACATCCGGTGGGCAGTTGGATAGGCGTCATGCGCGATCTCAGCGGACCAGCCCTGGTCGAAGGATACGCTGACGCTGAAATCACAGTGCAGGAGACAACCCACGGACAACCGATCCATATCAAACCAGATCCCGCGACTGGATTCTTCCGAACCTGGTTGGGGGCAGGCAAATATAAAGTGTGTAGCAACGGCGTGGAAGAGACCCTAACGTTTCTTTCCGGCGCTACCTATAACGTAGAGCTACGGCGTGGGCAAGCCTTGGATTTTGAAGTCTCAAAAGAAGCGCGCTGGAGAATTGACCATCCGAGTAACAGCGCGGGGCGCTGGCGCCCACGTTTTCAACATACGAACTGACAACTTGAACATCATAGGCGTGGAAAAGCATCTGGCTCTGAAGCTTGATCAGCCGGGCACGCTGGAATGGCATTGCCAAATCGCTTCGTCCACGACGCCCTGGGTCGCCGTGATAATTCCTGACAACAACCTCGCGGCGCGCAAAGAGATCTGGGGCGCGTCCTGGGAGCGCTAATGCTCCCTTCGAATGGTTTAGCAAGGTTTATATATGACTGGTTTTTCTCGTCGTAATTTAATGCAGTTTGCTGGCGCCGGAGCCGTTGGTCTCGCAGGCGCTTCAACTCTGCTGTCCCAGACAGAGACGCCAACTCCGAAGCCGGTTTTGAAGCTTGGTCCGGAGGTCCCTTTTACTGTCCCGAACCCCTAGCGCTCGACCGTCAGCCTTGTGCATGGCGAAGACCGCCGCAAGAACGTCTACGAAGCACTGATGGCGATCGACGCGGAGTTAAAACCAGCCTTACGCCGGAAAAAGTATGTTCTTATCAAACCGAACCTTACAGCCCCGCTGGTGAAGATCGCCGTTACTCATCCCGATGCCCTCCTTGGCATTCTCGATTATCTGGCGCCCCGTTTCAAAGGGCCCGTCGTGATCGCCGAGTCGGCCGCATTTGACACCATGAACTGCTTCGAGAATTGGAAATACAACGATGTCGTCAAGGAAGCTAAGTCCCAGAAAGTGAGCCTCGTCGATCTGAATCTCGACGACCGTTACGTCCCCATGGCCATCGTCGACTACAACCTTCACGCCAACCCAATCCGGATTGCCGCCAGGGTAATGGACCCCGATGCCTTCGTTATTAATGCTTCCATTCCGAAAACGCACGTGTTTGCGGTTGTCACTGCTTCGGTCAAGAATATGACGGTGGGCGTCGCGCTACGCAGCGGTCCGAAAGGTCCTCAATGGAGCGATAAATCCAAAATCCACGGCGGCTTCCGCGCGAAAGGCGTTCCCGGAGACAGTGGCGCTCAGCAAATGAATTACAACCTCATGCTCGTCGCCCAGAAAGTGTCGTCGAACTGGGGAGCGACCGTTCTTGACGGATATGAAGGCATGGAAGGCGAAGGCCCCGTCGACGGAGTCGCGGTACCGTCCCGTGTCGCAATCGCTTCGATGGATTACATCGCCGCCGATCGCGTCGCCGTCGAGATTATGGGCATGAACCCCGCCTGGTTGGGCTACTTGCAGTACCTCGACAAGGCCGGAGTCGGCAATTACGACATAGCAAAAATCGATGTGCGCGGTGAGAAAATTGAAGCGGTGCGAAAGAGCTACAAGCCGCCTTCGGGTCTCGATCGTGCGCTCGAATGGAGTCTGCCTTTGCGGCAGCCCTCCACGGCTTCTTAAGAGCGGCGGGTCATTGGATCGAGCGCACGTGGCGATTCTCCAGCGTTGCGGTGATCACCGCTTCTAGAAATGCTATCCGCTGGCCGCAATGTGCGCTCACGAGTCCCTTACAGTATGCGGTTTGCAAACCAGACGTCTCATATCCGCAGGTACGGGCCTCGGGGATCACCCAAAACCGGCCATACGGGATCACCTGAAAACCGGCCAATGAAAAACTGAGTCAGGACGTTGACTGACGGAGAGTATTCTCCGTCGATGTGAGCAACGTCTTGAACGAGAAAAAGAAGCAAGAAGTCATCGCGTTGGGGCGGCTGGGATGGTCGCTGCGGCGCATCGAAAAAGAAACCGGTGTCCGGCGTGAAACTGCGGCCGGATATCTAAGAACAGCCGCCATTGCGGTTCGGCCGCCCGGCGGATGGGGCAAACGAGCGGCGCAAGACTCAAAACCGGCCAATGGCGTGACCACCGACTCTGGCGGCCCAAAACCGGCCAATGAGGTGATCCCCGACTCTGGCGCCGATCCTCCGACGCAAACCACGACGGCAAGTACCAGCGAGCCCTATCGCGAACTCATCCAGCATGCGCTGAGCCAAGGTCGCAACGCCAAGGGGATCTGGCAGGATCTGGTTGACGACCACGGCTTTACCGGCGGATATCAGAGCGTCAAACGCTTCATCAACAAGCTCCATGGCTCGCCGGAAAAACAACCCTGCGCCGTCATCGTCACGGCGCCCGGCGAAGAAGCGCAGGTCGACTACGGCGAAGGCCCCATGGTTCGCGATCCCCAATCCGGCCGTTACCGCCGCACCCGCTTGTTTGTGTTGACGCTCGGCTATAGCCGCAAGTGTGTCCGGCTGATCGTCTTCAGTTCCAGCACGCGAACCTGGGCCGAGTTGCACGAGACGGCGTTTGCCCGAATCGGCGGCGTGCCACGCGTTCTCATCCTCGACAATCTGCGCGAAGGTGTGTTGAAGCCGGACATCTACGATCCCACCATCAACCCGCTCTATCGCGACATGCTGGCGCATTACCACGCCGTGGCGCTGCCCTGCCGCATCAAAGATCCGGATCGCAAAGGCAAGGTCGAGTCCAGCGTTGGTCATGCGCAGAAGACACCGCTAAAAGGAAAGCGCTTCGAAACCATCGAAGAAGCGCAAAGCTACCTGGATCGATGGGAGGAACATTGGGCCGACACCCGCATTCATGGCACTACCAAACGCCAGGTTGCGGCGATGTTCTCAGAAGAGAAACCTGCGCTGTTGCCGCTTCCCGTCGAGCCATTCCGCTATTACCAATACGGTGAACGCGCGGTGCACATGGATGGCTGCGTCGAAGTGGAAGCCGCCTACTATAGCGCCCCGCCTGGCTGGATTGGGAGACGAGTCAACGTGCAGTGGAATCGACGGCACGTGCGCTTGCTCGATCCCAAGACCGGCCAACTGCTGCGCGAACACTTGCATCAACCTCGCGGCGCACATCGCATTCTTGCTGAAGACCGCCACAAGAAGACGCCGTTCACCACACAACAACTGCTCCGGCGCGCCGAGAATGCCAGCGATTCTATCGGCGTGCTCGCAAAAACGATGTATGCGCAGAAAGGACAGCCCGCCGTGCGCCGCATTCAAGGGGTTCTCTCTCTCGCCAAGAAATACGGCGCCGCGGCAGTGGACGATGCTTGTTCGGCCGCGCTTTCCTTCGAAGTCTACGAATACCATTTCGTCCGCCGCTATCTCGAACGCAAAGGACCAGCGCCACTCTCGCTACGGCAGGTCGATCCGTTGATTCGCCAACTCACGCTGTATCGCGACGTCATCGAACAGCGAACTCAATCGCAGTCTGAAACCAACCTGGAGGGAAATCCGGAATGAATCTGATTGAACTACAACGCGCACTCGGCCAGCTCCGTTTAGGCGGCATGGCTGCCGTGCTCGAAACCCGTCTCAAGCAAGCACAGGCGGAAGCGATGCCGACGCTGGATCTGATCTCGTGCCTGATCTCGGATGAACTCACGCGCCGTTCCGACCGCCTGCTGGATCGCCGCCGCAAGCAAGCCGGCTTTCGAGACGCCCACAAAACTCTAGACAACTTCGACTTCACTTTTAATCCCAAGATGAATCGTAGTCTCGTTTTTGATCTCGCGACCGGCGCTTTCATTACACGCCGCGAAGATGCGCTCTTCCTCGGTCCCGGCGGCACTGGCAAGAGTCATCTTGCGCAAGCCATCGGCCACGCTGCCATTCAACAAGGCCACCGCGTGCTGTATCGCGAAACACACCTGCTGCTCGAAGAACTCGCCGACGCCGTTGTGGACGGTACGCGCAAGCAGTACATGGAGTCGATTGCATCGGTCCCGCTGCTCATTGTCGACGACTTCGGCATGCGCAAACTTCCGCATACCGCCGCCGAGGATTTGCTAGAAATCGTGATGCGGCGTTATGAGCGTGCCAGCACGCTTCTCACATCGAATCGGCCCGTAGAAGACTGGGGCAAACTGCTCGGCGACAATGCCGCTGTCAGTTCCATGCTCGACCGCCTGCTGCATCACGGACACGTGCTGAAGTGCGGGCCGCGCAGTTGGCGCACCAAGACTGCGTTGCCGGCTGCGGAGTGATCTCAGATGAGAACTCAAGAAATAAGGAAGGAGGCTTCTTTACTGCGAGGACTCTGCCCTCGCGCTCCCGGGATTTATCGCTTTCGCGCCAGAATGGCTCAAAAGCCTGGCGGGCGACTCGGACGCCGCCCAGCCATTCCAGCCTCTGGGTCGGCGCTCGGGTCGCATCCCTGCGGTGCCCTGTCTTCCGCCCAGGTATTCGTTAGTATATGTCCGGTCATTCCCGCTGCGGAAAACCCGTTGTCACTGGCTGTCCGGACAAGGTATAAATGAGCTTGTCCTGACTCAGTTCCATTGGCCGGTTTTGAAGTGATCCTCATTGGCCGGTTTTGAGGTGATCCCCGAGGGGTACGGGCTTTTCTCATTTTGGATTCGTGCCCGTTCGTATCATGCATCCTATGCGCCGTCAGGCCCGCGCGTAGGCGTTCGGAAACGAGTGCATTTGTTATTGGAGTCAGCAACTCTTTTGACGGATCCCTGTCGATAATTGCGCGATCGCGCAAACACGATGCGAGGAAGGGAAATTGTAAATAGGTGCCGCTGAACCTCGATGGTTGCTGAACATCCCTGCAATCCTGTCGACCCTCTCCGCGTCCGATCATCTGATCATGCGATGTGCGAGAGGCTATTCGGACTGCGTCGTCGCCGAGCGACGATCTGATGCGGCAGTTCGGTGGCTATCAGGACGGAACACGATCTTGCTCAACAAGGTGAGACTCGTTTGAACCCTGAAACAGATGGCGATCCGGAAACCATTTTGCGCCGCATCGGGCGGCCGCGCAGTTCCCAATCGAAGTTCCAGCCGATCTTTAGCATTTGTCGTCCGAAAGGACTGCCCTCAGGCGTTTGACTCAAGGCCACGAGGCTGACGATTGACTTCGCCAGCGTCGAGTAATTGCTGGCCGGAGTTGTTCCGGTCCCGGGAGTGTCCAGAAGAACCTCAATTAGGCGAGTTGGGTTCGCCATACTCACGGTCCGTTGTCGATGCGAAAGCTTTGGCCAGTTTCTTACGCTGACACGGATTCTCGTCTTGAACCCGGATGCTATTCTGCTCGCAATACGACCGCAGGCCCATTGACACCAGATGTTGAAGGTATTTCCTCCGCTGGAGCCTCCACAACTTTCTGCCCGTTACTCGTAGAGCGGAGGATCCGCGCATTGCGCTCCTGGGTCTCGATGTGATGCAACATTGCGTGGCGGGCCTTCTCCGGATTGCCCTCCTTGATCGCACGATAAATCTTATTGTGTTCCGACAGTCCTTCCTCTGAGATTCCGGGGACCTGATTGATTCGACGGCTTCTCTCGACGAAGGTGTCTGAAATGGTCTGCATCACCATTATGGCGATCGGGTTCTTAGTAGCTTCGGCGATCGCCTTGTGGAACTTGAGATCGGCGGGATGAATAATCCGATCGGTCTGTATTGCCCGGTGGTGTTCTTCGATTGCTTCTTTCAGCGCCTTCAGATCTTCTTCGGTCCTTTTTTCGGCGGCCAATCCCGCCAGTCCGACCTCGAGAACCTTGCGGAATTCTACAAGAACATCAGGTTGGTGTATGTACGCGGATGCGGAAAGATGTTCGGCGCTGATCAGTGCGTTCGGCGAAGGCTCCAGCACAATAGCGCCTACTCTGGGACGGACGCGGACCACCTGGAGGGATTCTAGAGACTTGATCGCTTCCCGAACACATGTCCGGCTCACTTGAAGACTTTCGGTAAGCTGTTTTTCGGTAGGCAGGCGCTCTCCCGGCTTTACTTGACCTTTTTTGATAAGATCGAGCACATAATCGATCACTTGCGAAGTAATTGTCTGCCGTTTGATCAAAACCTACACCTCAGCGAAACGGCCGCCGTGTCAAAAACACAACGGGAAGAATACAACCTATTGTATCACGGCCCAGTCTTCATTCGACTGCAACGAATTGAAAGCACACGGGCGTATCGACACGAAGACTCTTGCCCGTGGCTGTTAGACGGCCGCTTTGCGGGTCGATGCGGAAGAGCGTTACTTTATCTGAGATTTCACCTCCCGCCAAAAGATACGAACCAGTCGGATCGATGCCAAAACTGCGAGGCATCCCGGGGGAGGGTACCTGCTCCACCGGCGTGAGAGTTCCCTTATTGTGGTCGATGGAAAACACACCGATCGTGTCGGGTCCCCATACCGTGTCGACCCTGCGGCGATTCGACTCGTAGAGGAAATTCCCAGTGGGATCGATGGTCAACTCCCCGCTGTGGTTTGAGCCGCTGAAGCCCTTTGGAACGGTTTCCACTTCCTGGATCTGGTTAAGCGCGCCGAGTGAGGCATCCCAGGAATATGCCGTTACGACCCCTCCCATTTCGGTTAGGACATAAGCAAATTTTCCGTTAGGGTGAAAAGTGAAATGGCGAGGGCCGCCTCCGGGCCGGGTCGTGACAAAGGGGGGCCGATCCGGCGATAAGGTTCCTTGTTCGGGGTCGAAGTGGTAAATGAATAACTTGTCGAGGCCCATATCCGATACGATGGCGAAGTGACCGTCCGGAGAAGTACCAATCCAGTGCGGATGCGCCTGAGTCTGGAAGATGGGATGGACACCTTTACCGATGTGTTGCATGTCGGCGGTCAATTGACCCAATGAACCGTCCTCGTTGATTCGAACAACGGAGACACTTCCATTTCCGAAGCTTGCAAGCATGACATACTTGCCCGATTGATCGATCGAGAGAAAGCACGTGCTGGTGCCTCCCGCCGCCACTTTATTAATTAACGTCAATTTGCCGTTCGAGTGATCGATAGCGAACGCGGCCACATAAGACGAATGGTCGAGGGGCGGCCCGAGAGACTCGGGATCTTCCATCACAGAGTACAGGAAGCGATGGTTCGGGTGAATCGCAATAAAAGAGGGATTAGCGATTTCGGCAGCTAACTCCGGCTCGGTGATTTCACCCGTGGCCGGACGGAAGCGAGCGACGTAGATGCCCTTACTGTGACTCGTTCCGGTCGGCTTACCGAAGAAGATGTATTTGAAGCCGGTGTAAGTTCCGAAATATACAAAATATTCGCCCGCTTTGGGCGAGACCACTTCGGACCCGACGCCAGACGCGAGCGCAAAAGCCGCGCTGACTATGGAGATAATTAAGGTGCGATTCATAAGTGTTTCTACTCGAAGTAGTTAGTCGCGCTCGACGTGAGCGAAGTAAAAAAAGTTAACGCGCTTATTAGTGTCATTGATATTCGATCGCACGGTCCGGCCATCGGGTCACGCATGAATGCCATTCCGAGACGCCGTTCACGGATGTCAGTGCCGAGCGTCACCAGGCTCGTACTATCGATCGGCGTAAGCCCGCTTTATGTCCGCGTGTTGACACGACGCCGCACAACAGCGTGTGCGCGAGGGAAGACAGAAACCTCTTCTTCCTCGGACGATTATCGCAATGGTAATTTTATATGATGAATTGCCAGATGTCAAGGGTACCGTAGGACAGCTTTCGTCCCCAGGACGGAATGGATCTGCCGCGCGATGGCGTCTAAACCCCTCTTGGCCGCATACTTGCGCGTCACAATGTCATGAAGGCCGACGATTATGATATCCGTGATGCGGTTCCCTTCGGCGATAGTCGGCTTGGGTTTCGCTACCGGAACGCTATCGAGAAACACCTGCGTGAAAGGCAGATTCTTGATTCGCAAGTCCAGATAAGTCGATTTTCGTGGCGACTGGGCGCCTTGAATGCATTCATCGATCTGAACATCTTGCGACAAGGCCCACTCCATGAACCGAAAGGCTTCTCGCGGCCGTCTGGCACCGGACGGAGTCAGATAGGTCCAACCTTCCAACTGACTGAATGGCTTATTCACCGCCGATGGAATCAGGCAATACCCGATTTTCCCAGCGACTTTCGACACCTTGGGATCTTCGAGAAATGGCGCCTGGTCGTTCCATAGCAATCCCATAAAAGCTCGGCCCTGCTGCAGCGCATGTTGAGCGCCCATCCAATCGTAGGTCAATGTATCAGGAGGACTAAACGGAAGAAGTGAGAGATACAATTCCGTCGCAGCGACATTTTGCGGGGAGTTGACCACGATATCTCCGTAATGCTCGCCGTGATCCGTAGCCAGTATGTTCCCGCCGAAGGAATAACAGAAATTCAACCATTCGTACCACAGCGCGATATGCCGTTTACCCTGAATGTAAGTCCCGTAAAAATCTTGCTCAGGACGTGTAAAGAATTCAGCCAGGCGGAGATACATCTCCCAGGAGCGCGGTGGCTGGGGTTCGATCCCATAGCGTTTCTTGAATTGCTCCCGCTCCGCCGGATTATTCAAGAGATCCTTCCGGTAGCACACGTAAGGTGTCAGCAAGGTGTAGGGATAACCGTAGACGTGGTTGTTGAAGCAACTGATCTCACGCCACCACGGTTCGAATAACTGCTGAGCGGGATCGAACGCGCGGAGGGCCCGATCCGTGACGTAAGAATCGATTGGTTGCACCAGTTGTCTGTCGACCAGACTGCCGAGAAACCGATGCCGCATGAGAACCAGATCGTACGCGCCGCCGCTCGAAGTTGCGCGCGAGAGATCTTCGAGCACGTCCTGATGATCGCGATAGATAATCTCGACCGCTATACCGGTTTGCCGCTCGAACTCCGGGATTCGATTAGTCTTGACCAGAGAATTGAGGAACCATTTCTCGCCGGCAAAGCGTATTTTTCCGCCGGGCTCGGCGCCGCATGCAAACGGGCGAGCGATAGCGCCTGCCAGAAAGGCCATGGGAACGAAAGCATCACGGCGCTTCATAAGCTCATTTCGAAGCCATCAGTGAAGCGTATAGAAATCGTAACGGAGCGCCCAGCGTGTCTCTTGGCCGGGTTTCACGTCTAAATGCACGTACGGCTCCGCGACGGCAACGGTGTTGATGCACCAGAACATCACCTTCGCGAGCGGCCGGTCGCCGCGTATTCGCACCCCGGCTCCGGACTTCGTATTCTCAATCCGGATGTCGTAGTCGCGGACATCATCGGAGAAACCGGTCAATTCCGAGAACTCCCCTCCGCCCTTCTTTATCTCCCGCTGATAAGTTATTTCCTGACCGTGGATCTCGGCTCCGTTCTTCAATTCCGCCAACGCCTTCGGAGGGAAAGTGAACCCGATGCGCATGTCCGGACCCACGACTTCGTGGTCGATCACAAAGAAATTATGATTGTATTGGAAAGTATCTATTTCGCGAGAGCCGGTGTTCTTCAAAGCGTGCTCAATCACGAGTTGCGGCTTGCCCTTGGTGAGCCGCAGCGTCTTGGTATAACGAAACGCATAGCCCTGGTCCGACTTCATTTCATGCACGAACTGAATCCAGTCTTTGCCTTTGCGCAGTGTGCGCTTGCCAGGGTCGACAATGTCGTAGGTATCGAATCGCCGGTAAGCAGGCTCATCCGGCTTACGCACCGAACCAATGCCGATGCGCACGAAAGTGCCGCCGACGGGCGTTTCGTGATAACCGACGGTCGCGTCGTTGGTGAGGAACTCCTCCACCGGGCCGGTGATCGCGTCATGTATTTTCGGATCATGACGCTCGTACCATTGGCCGAAATACTCGTGTCCTTGAAATTTGAGGCTCGAAATAATTCCGGCCCAATCAAACCGCGTACCGCGGTAAGACCCGTGTTCGGCGTCCGGAAGCATCAACTCCATGTGGATGAGTCCATTCGAGATCTCAGCCTTGGGATAGTCTTCGGCGGCGGCGAAGAGGCTCCACGAGCAAATCAGGACGACTAAGAATAAAATGTGTCGCATAAATTGTTTTAGGCAATCGCGGAGGCATGCTCGAAAACTGTCATGAGATTCCCCTGCAGATCGAACTCAAAAGGCTGCGCGTCGCTCACGCACTCGAGATCGGGATTGCGATCGATCGCTTCGCGGAGATTCTCGCTGAGTCCAATCAGACCGAGGTCCAACGAATTCCTGATCCAGCCATAAGTTACGTCGCGCAGGTCTTCTCGGCCTACGGTCGGCGCGATTCGCTCCAGACATTCGAGATCAGAGGCAAAGTGCACCGGTAGGCGAGCATCGCCCGGACTGCACGCTGTCAATGAATTAACGTACGTAGGAGTCCAGTCGATCTTGCTCAGCAAACGATCCGAAACGACGTCGGCCATGCCTAAGCCAATGGCGTTGCCGTCGCTCTCTTTGCTGAGATCGCGCACGAAAACGCGCTCAATCTGCGGAGCGCCGGGCCATGGATTATACGCGCCCTCAGAACGGTTTACCACCTTGGCGTCCATCCCGGATCCGCTGATGTTCTTACCGATTTCGTCGAGGATCAGGACGTCGAGATTCATGCGAATCCTTCCCATCCACGACTTCACCAGGGAGAGTAGTTCTTCTTCGCGTTGTTCCATCTCATGGACCGCAACCGCGGCAACTTTCGCCGTACGGTGATACGCATCTTCGAGAATCGCGAGTCCGCCAATGATCTTGCCCGAGCCAAGCACCTGGCGGCCTACGCTGCGGATGACGTGCTCCAGGCCCAGCCTATACGCAAACGTGTGATAACGCTGCGCTCCAGCGAATTTGCCGAGACCTATGGCCATCATTTTGAACAGACCGCTTTCGATCTTGCCTTCAAAATCGGTGTGCCATTTTACGCGATTCACTAACATCACAGCGTCGGCTTCAAACGCATTGCGATCCATGAAAGCTTCGATGCCGTCCGGAGTGCGTCCGAGTGACACAACATCGAGCGAGCTTATGACTGGGCAGCCCATTGCTTCTTCCGTGATTCCGTAGTGCGCGAGGACAGCTGCCTGTCCTGGAGCGGAGGCCGCACCGTGGCTACCCATCGCAGGGATCAAGAAAGGCCGAACCTGACGCGACTTCCAGAAATCGACGACAGCGCGCACGATCATGGCGATGTTGCTGATTCCACGGCTGCCTACACAAATGCAAATTCTTTGTCCCGGCGCAACTCTCGAGCCGAATAAAGAGCCGGCAAGCTCTTGATTTACAGAGTCGCGAACATTCACAAGACTGTGATCGGGGAAATTCTGACGTACCAGCAGAATCCGTGGAAACTGCACTGACGGGTCCATGTTAGTTCTGAAGTTGTGATGATACTCCCTAACTAGCTGCTTTGCAAGATAACTTGCAAACTTAAACATTCCGTGTGAGATTAAAGCAAAGAATCCTCTCGACGAGAAAGGTATAAGAGCTTGTATGGTTCATCCATATATTCCGAACTCCAATCCCTCAACAAAAGCCCGTATGCTCAACGAGCTAGGAATCGGAGACATCGAGGAACTGTATGAAGATATCCCCGAGCCGCTACGCTTCCGAGGAGATCTGGATTTACCGCCGGCGCTTCCATCAGAGAGTGCCCTTCGACGCCATGTGGAAGGCTTGCTGGCTAAGAACTCGCATTGTGGCAGTTTCCTCAATTTTTTGGGCGCAGGTTGTTATCACCACTATGTTCCGGCGATTTGTGATGAGATCAACGGCCGCAGCGAATTCCTGACGGCTTACTCAGGCTTACCGTACGAGGACCACGGCCGCTGGCAGGCGCTTTGGGAATACACCAGCATGATGGGCGAGTTGCTGAACATGGATGTCGTCAATGTGCCCACGTACGACGGCTGTCAGGCTGCGGCGACTGCTATTCGCATGGCCAGCCGCATTACCGGTCGTAATCGCGTACTCGTTTCGGCCACGGTACATCCTGATCGGTTATCGCATATCCGGTGTTACTGCCGTTCCGATATCTCTATCGAAACTATACCGTTTAACAAACAAACCGGGCAAATCGATGCCAACGCGTTGGAGCATTTATTGTCCTCCGACTTTGCGGCCGTCTACTTCGACAATCCGACTTATCTCGGCATCATCGAATCCGGGCAACACATTGCGGATCTTGCGCACAGTCATGGAGCGCTTTGCATTACCGCCGTGGATCCGATCACGCTCGGCGTGCTCGCACCACCAGCGGATTATGGCGCGGACATCGTATGCGGAGACCTACAGCCCCTCGGTATGCACATGCAATTTGGCGGGGGCCACGGTGGTTTTATCGCTATCCCCGATGAAGAACGATTCGTCAGCGAACTGCCGTCCCGCCTGTATGGTATTTCGCCCACCCGCGTCGAAGGCGAGTACGGATTTGGCGACGTTGCGTTCGACCGAACTTCCTTGATGAAGCGGGAGCAGGGCAAGGAATTCGTCGGTACCGCGGCCGCGATATGGGGAATTACTGCCGGCGTGTATCTTGCTCTGCTAGGTCCCGCTGGAATGAGGGAGTTAGGCGAAGGAATACTCTACCGGTCGCGATATGCGGCACGGCAGCTCAGTAACATACCGGGAATTGAAGCGCCGATCTTTACGGGCCCTTTCTTCAAGGAATTTGTAGTTAGGTTTGGCAAGGAGTGGCCATCGGTGGGCGAAATCAATCGCGCTCTGCTGGATCGCGGAATTTTCGGCGGTAAAGCGCTGGGGCGCGAGTTCCCCGAATTCGCCGATTGCGCCTTGTTCTGTTTCACGGAGCTAATTACGAAAGCAGACATCGATCGCCTTGTGAGCGCTCTTCGGGAGATCGCGAGATAAGCCATGGAAGACATTACTGCGAAACGCTACATCAATGGCAAGCCGGTTCTACGGCCTTTCCATCAGGCTCGATGGAGTGAGCCATTGATTTTTGAATTGAGCACGGAGGGTGAGCGGGGATTGATTCCGCCTGAGGCCGACGCCGGGATGCGCGCTGAAATCGGCGATCCCATGTCCGACGTCCCGTTGGAGATGCGCAGGTCCTCGCCGCCAAAGCTACCGGAACTCGGGCAACCGCAAGTGCTTCGACATTTCCTACGTCTGTCGCAAGAGAACCTGGGGGTCGATCTGAACGTTGACGTTTACGGCACCTGCACGATGAAATACAGCCCCAAGATCAACGACCAGATTGTCCGCACAGCCGCCGTGTCGGAGCTTCATCCGCTACAGCCGGAAGAAACCGTGCAGGGAATGCTCGCGATTTTGTATTCGTTCGAGCAGATGATGAAAGCAGTATCGGGCCTCGATCGATTCTCGTTGCAGCCCCGTTCCGGATCGGCGGGCATCTACACGAACATGGCGATGCTGCGCGCGTACTATGAGTCCCGCGGAGAGAAGCAACGGCGCGAAATCGTCACTACGATCTTTTCGCATCCTTCCGATGCGGCTTGTGCCCGAATGGTGGGGTTCGACGTTGTCACGATTCCTCCGGGTCCGGATGGTTATCCCGAACTGGATTCGCTCAAGAGAGTTCTGTCCCATCGAACAGCCGCGCTGATGATCACCAATCCTGAGGACACCGGCATATTCAATCCTCGGATCGCCGAGTTTACTCAAGCAGTTCACGAAGCGGGAGGCCTTTGCTGCTACGACCAGGCCAACGCTAACGGAATTTTGGGCATCGCGCGCGCGCGTGAGGCGGGTTTCGATTTGTGCCAGTTCAATCTGCACAAAACGTTTTCGGTGCCTCATGCGTGCGGTGGGCCCGGAGCTGGTGCGGTTGGAGTCACTCATGAGCTTGCGCGGTTCCTGCCCGTACCGACCGTCGAACGCGATGAAGACCGTTACTATCTCGATTGGGAGCGGCCCGATAGCATCGGCAAAGTGGCGCATTTCTACGGCTCCGCGTCCAACGTGGTGCGCGCGTACACGTGGGTGATGAGTCTGGGCGCATCCGGATTGCGCGAAGTGGCTCAAATTGCCGTTCTAAACAATAACTACCTGATGAAGAAAATGCTCGAGCTTCGCGGAGCCAGTGCACCCTACGCGCAGGGGCGGCATCGCATCGAACAGGTGCGTTATAGCTGGGAAAAATTGTTTCAGGATACGGGAGTTACTTCACAGGATCTCGGAATGCGCGCCGCCGATTTCGGAGTGCATTACTGGACCAGCCATCATCCGTTCGTTGTACCGAGTCCATGTACGCTGGAACCGACGGAATCGTACACGCAGCGCGAACTGGACGAATACGCCGCGATTCTGGAGCACGTCGTGAACGAAGCGTATACAAACCCCGAGATTGTCAAAACGGCGCCGCATAACAGTTCGATCCATCGCGTTCAGCAAGAGCCATTGAAAAATCCAGCACTGTGGGCAATGACGTGGCGGGCCTATCGAAGAAAAGTGGAACAGGCCGAGGAGGCTTTCGAACTGGAAGAGGCAGCAAAGGGGGTCTAACTCGACCCCCTGACAACTTACTTACCCAAGTTCTCGTACCACTTCAGATTCGCCGTAGTAGTGCCGATGCAAACGATATCGGGGCGTCCATCGGAGTTGATGTCCGCCGTGACGCAGCTCGATCCCGCCATGCCGCCATTGTCGATAATGCGGTGATCCCAATGGAGGCCGGTATCGTCCTTGGCAAAGAACACATGCACGCTTTTGTTCTTACCGCGATCGCCGACTGCAATATCGTCGAGGCCGTCGCCATTGAAATCGCCGACGGCGACTTCATGTCCTTCAGATAACTCCGAGAAAATAACCTCGCGATGCCATTTATGCGACGGTTCTTCCGTGTAGACGACGACTTCGTTCCCATGCCATGGTTCCACAGCTGCCAGAAAGCGGCGCGATCGGAAATGAGCCACCGCGACATCGCTGGTGCCTTTGTGCGGAGCTTCGGCTTCATGCCCCTTGGAGATCAACTCGCGATGCCAGTGGAGACTCTCCGCTGGGCCGGTCGCGGAATAGACCCGGATGCCGTCGAAACCCGCGGTTAGCAGTTGTTCGCGAGGACTCCCATCCCAATGCACGGGATGAACACGATGAAGAATTCCCGTGATGTCGTCGTCAATCGTCCTTCTCTTCCAATCGTCCTGCCTGTAATAAACCAGTGAGACTTTGTCGTCGTAGGTCGGAGCTAGCGCCTTCAATCCAATCAAGGGCGCGTTCATCAACTCCTTCTTGCCGCATCCGTCAATGTCGGCCCACGCAACATGGTGCGAAGTCGGTAGCTCATCGATCTTAGTAGCTGTCCAGAGATTGTTCACGTCTCCGTTATGACGCAGTAAATAAAGCAGTCCCGGGCTTTTCGCGGCCACCATCGAGAATCCGCTTTCGAAAGCAATCGCCGGAATCCCATCGGGATCCAGGTTCGCGGCCGCCATGTTGACCAGGCCGGGCATGTTTTTCACCAATACGTGCCGTTGCCAGCCGGGATTCTCAAACCACGCAAGTTCAGTCAACTCCTGTGCTAACCCGACAACGTCGGGACGGCCGTCATGGTTGATATCGGCGATCATGACGGAATAACCAGACGGTAGGTCTGACGCGATAAGATGCTCGCGAAAACTCACCGGACCTTGAGCGCAAGCAACCGCGGTCGCGAAGACCAGACAAATCACGCGCATGATGCTCACATTGTGTATCACGCACGGGGTTACTGCAAGTAACTTGCTAACTGAGTATGTTCAAACACCGCGATCGAACGTATACTTATGCCTAATGAGAAACGCACTTCTAATCACGCTTGCCGTGATGACCGGCGCATTCATAATATTCTGGCTGTTTGCCATCAGGGACTCGGCCACTGGAGCTGAAAAACGCCGGTTCGGTCCTCTGCAGAACGTGATTGGATTTGTCGTTAACTTCTTCGATACGCTCGGCATCGGCTCTTTTGCCACTGCCACCGCGTCCTACAAGTTATTCAAGCTGGTACGCGACGAACAACTTCCCGGAACGCTCAACGTCGGCAACACGATTCCTTCCATCCTGCAGGCGTTTATCTACATCGACGCGGTCAAGGTTGGGATGACTACGCTGGTCACCTTGCTTCTGGCGTCGGTTCTCGGTGCGTGGTTGGGAGCGCGCATGGTTTCGAGGTGGCCGCGGCGCAGGATTCAGATCGGAATGTCCATCGCGTTGTTTATGGCATCCGTGGTCATGCTGATGACTCAGTTTTCGCTCCTGCCTCCCGGCGGCGATTCGCTGAGTTTGAGCGCGCCGAAACTGATCGTTGCGGCCGCTGCGAACTTCACGTTTTCGGGGCTGATGATGATGGGCATCGGATTCTATGCCCCATGCATGATGGTGGTGAGCCTTCTCGGCATGGATCCGCGGGCCGCCTTTCCGATCATGATGGGATCCTGTGCGTTCATGATGCCGGTAGGGAGTGTACCGTTTATCCGGGCTCGTAGCTACGACATGAAAGCTGCTATTGGATTGACAGTCGGCGGCGTACCGGCGGTTTTGCTAGCCGCCTATTTGGTGCGTTCGCTTCCGCTCGGCGCGGTTCGTTGGCTAGTAATCGTTGTGGTGATCTACACTGCGACCATGATGCTGCGATCGGCCATGGTGCGAGCACAGGCGATTCGTCCGGAAAGCCTGGCTGCCGGGGGCAGTCGATCCTAAGCCCATTTGTGGTATGATATGACACTAAGATCGTTCCTATGGCAATAACCTCGACTCCGATGCGCTGGCCAAGCCTGTGGCAAAACGCGTCCGAACTGGCACTGTTGAACGGCACTTGCTTCAACTCCCTGGTCGTTGACAACACAGCGGGACTTCAGTCCATCGTAGACGGCGCTAAGGAGAAGGGGATTCAGGTGGTAAGCGCGGCATCGCCGGCCCCCAATGTGAAGATCCTGGCGGGAGATTGGCCGGGCGTGAAACTATCGCGCAAAGAAGACAAAGACGTTGCCTCGTCCGGTCCGACCGGCGCTCCCTGGGTCGATTCCAACGGCTGGAAAATCCGCCTGGCTCATGCACTTCACGCCGAATCCGAAGTGTGGATCGATGCGAAGCCACCGGACAAAGGTCTTCCAGTAGACTCCTACGTTTTGGCGGTCGCTGACGCCGCGACTTACGGCGCGCGCTGGATCGTGACGCTCGACGATCAACTCGCTGCCGGCATCGCCGCCCGGAATCAGAAGGCTTTGGAAATCTGGCAAAAGTTGGCCGAGGCATCGCGATTTTTTTCGTCTCACAAACAGTGGTGCGATTACACTCCGGAGGCTGTAATCGGCGTGGTGTCGGATTTTTCGCCGAAAAACGAAGCGCTGACGAACGAAGTGCTGAACCTGCTCGGACGCACGAACGAGCAATACTGCATTCTGCCCAAGAACGACTTGGCGCCTTCGGCCTTGACGGGTCTGAAAGCCGTTCTCTATGTCGACGAGGATCCTCCAACGCCAGAGCTTCGCAAACAGATCTCGACGTTCGTTCAGGCAGGTGGCATGCTGATCGCGGGTCCCGTATGGGGCGATGTTCCAACTTCAGCGAAACTTGTTCTGGACCATCCGCGTTTTACTGTGCGAGCCTCAGGAACGGGCAAAATAGCGATGGCCAAACCGGGCGGTCTTGATGACCCGTTTCTCATCGCCAATGACACTGTAATCCTGATCAGTCACCGCCACGATCTCGTACGATTCTGGAACGGCGGGGCTCTCGCCTCATATCTCACCACGGCGCCGGACCGCAGGCACGCGCTCCTGCAGCTTCTGTTCTACGCCCGCGAATTGAATGGCAAGACTTCGCTGGGTGGCCCGGATTCGGCGACCGTCAGAGTTGCAGGGCGCTATGCAAAGGCAACGCTGCAAACTCTGGACCAAACGAGTCCGCGCGCGGTACACATGGAGCCCGGAAAAGATCACGTGGAAATTCATCTTCCGGCATTGCTACATTATTCGGCAATCGAGCTCGAGGGATAAAGCGATTTCAATGGAGGCACACATGCGGAACGACTTCACGCGTAGAGAATGGCTGTTCAAAACAGTTTCGGCGGCATCGGGAGCTTATCTGGCAAGCGCCCCTCTGCTCCGCGGAGCGAATGCGCCTTCCAGCCCAGTCGCTGTAGCACGCTGCAAAACGTACGAATCGTCTGAACTCCTGCCCGTGTTGAGCAAAATGTTCGACCAGTTGGGAGGTCTGGGCCGCATCGTCGGAGGGAAGACCGTCGCAATCAAGATCAACATGACGGGCGCTCCGTCATATCGCGTCGGCCATTTACCGCTCGGCGATACTCACTACACGAATCCCCGCGTTCTGATCGCAACCGTACACTTGATGGGCAGGGCCGGCGCGAAGCGCATCCGGGTGCTGGAGAGCCCCTGGTCTTCGGCTGATCCGGTCGAAGAATCCATGCTGCTCGCGAACTGGGAACCGCTGGACATTCAAAACGCAGCGCCCAAGGTGGAGTTCGAGAACACCAACAACCTTGGCCGAGGGAAAAAGTATTCGCGATTCAAAGTGCCGTTTGGCGGTTACTTATATCCCGCATACGATCTCAATCACTCTTACGAGGATTGCGATGTCTTCGTCAGCCTGACGAAGATGAAGGAGCACGAGACCACCGGCTTCACGCTGTCGATGAAGAATTGCTTCGGCATCACGCCCGTGTCCATCTACGGCAACCCTGGCGATGACGAGCCAAATGAGAATCCGAAAGGCGGGCGCGGGCTTCTTCATGGCGGCCACCGGCAGCCTCCCAAATCATCGCCCCAGGAAAAGGATTTCACCACTCCGCGGCAGGATGGCTATCGTGTTCCACGCGCGGTTGTCGATCTCGTCGCGTCGCGTCCTGTCGATCTCGCGATTGTGGACGGTATTAAGACGCTCTCCGGTGGCGAGGGGCCCTGGGCGCCGGGCATTAGCGTAGTGAGTCCGGGCATCATGCTGGCCGGCACGAACCCGGTAAACACCGATGCCATCGGGTTAACGCTGATGGGTCTCAATCCGTTCGCGGATCGCGGCACGCATCCGTTCGAAACCTCCGACAACATGCTTCGCCTCGCGGAAGAAGCGGGCGTGGGTACGCGCGACCCCAAGCGCATCGAAGTAGTTGGGACGCCGCTTCAGGACGCAATATTCCACTTCACGGCATTCCGCCGGCCGCGCAGGATCGCCGTCGAGCGACGTGCTTAAACGCTTTGCTACTTGCCGAACCACCACAGCATGGCCATTGTCGCCGTGGTTTGATTTTCGCTGAGAACGCCAGGAACGCTGGTCAGGAAGAACCGGCGATTGGAACCGTCGCGCCGCACCTCCCATCGAAGCTGGAAACCGGATACTGGCTGATAGCCGGCAGTGAGAGTTACTTCGTTGAGCGATTGCGTCAGTCCCGTCAGATACCCCCGATCGGAAAAATATTCCGCGCGTCCGGCGAGGAAAAAAGTCGGCGTGAGTTGATATTTCGCATACAGGGCCGCGGCTGCTGCGTCCGAAGGCGCTGAATTTGAGTAGAGGCGGTTCAGGAAATACGTGCTTTCTCCCGCGATCGTCAGATTGGGTGTCATGCTCCACGATAAATACGTATCCGCGATATGAGTTCTGCCATTGGGCGCCGGCGAGATCGGAGTAATCGAGAATCCCGGTTGCGCCGCGAGAGAAGCTCCGTCGCCAGTAGCCGGAACAAGATCGCGCTGCTCTTGTCCGACGTAGTACAGCGACGTCCATGTAATGCGGCTGGACGGGGAGACTGTCGCCGTGAACAGATTCGATTTGAATCCGTTGAAGTCCTCCATCTGGTTTATCCCGTTCACGAGACCCCATGTAAGCGCAACAGACTTCGAGACGGGATACGTCGATCGGAATCCCATGTGATAGAAAGGCAGCGCCGCGAAAATCAATGAACGGGTGTAGTTGAAGTCGTCTTTGTCGATCGGCCCTTCGAACCCTAAGGGGCTGCCGAACCTCCCGAAGTCCACCGTGAGTCCTTTGCCTACAGGGGCAATGTACGTTCCGTAAGCCTGCCACAGGTAGCGATATGCGTCTGGCCGCGGCTCATTGGATTGGTTTGCGGCGGCCATGGACATTTGCCCTAACACCAGATCGAGAACGCCGCCAAAGGATCGGCCGGCGGACAGATCCGCGGGACGCTCTAGTTCGACCACTGCTTGATTGAGCGTGAAGCTGTTGCTGGTAGGATCGAAGGGCCGCAAAAGGCTGACGCGGCCGATCGGGTGGTTGAAGTTGTATTCGTAGTATCCGTCGAGCAGGACGGCGAATTTTGTGGCAGGCGCTTCCGTCGCACTGTGCGCAGTTTCAGTAGGAGGATCGGGACGGGAAGGCGACGCCTGGTTGGGCGGGGAAAGCACCGCGGCTGCGCCGGGCTCCGGTCCAAGCCTCGATTCCACGGCTCGAAGCCGTTCCTCCAAAATCCGAATTCTCTCTTCGAGTTTCTGCTCCCGCTCGGATCCGTTTTCCGGACATGCCGGTGCCACCTGCTGGGCGACGGCAACCGCTGTCAGCACAGCGGCGGCCAGAAGTTTTTTTCCGATCTTGCGCGTCATGAGGCACTTTGCCGGCAGCGAGGTTGACCCAAAGCTGGCCATTTTGCGGGCACGCCACAAAAGTCTTGCTCGCCCCCTTCAATTGTGATATTGTACTATAAAATCCAAAAGAGACGTTGTTCTCACATCAAGGAGTTCGGCATGTCTCGACGTTACTTCAGGAGTTACCTCGTAGTCCTGTTTTTTGCGCTCCTATGCTGCAGCGCGGCACTGGGGGACGTAACTGGATCAATTTTGGGTGTGGTCCGCGACAAATCGGATGCAGTGGTCGCAGGCGCTCGTGTGACAGCTGTCAACGTGGACACCAATCTTACAAAAGAAACGATGTCAGACGCCGATGGCACTTATCGCATCCTGGCGCTTCCCCCGGGTCCGTACCGCATCGTCGTGAGCGCATCCGGATTCCAGCAGTTCACTGCAACCGGAATCGATGTGAAGGTGAATGACCAGCTTCGAATCGATGTCACGCTCGAAGTGGGCGCAGTTCAACAGAATGTCAGCGTTGAGGCAAATGCTGTTCAGGTGGAGACCGAAAACACGCAGCTCGGCGACGTGATTGAAACCCAGAAAATGCTCGCCATGCCACTGAATGGCCGCAGCTATCTCGACCTACTCGGCTTACAAGCTGGCGTTGCGCCGACGACATCCGGTACTGTCAACAACGATCGTCCTGTGTCCGGCATGTTCGGCACGCCGGGCAATGTTTCCGTTAACGGCATGCCCGAAACTGCCAACGCGTTCCTCGTCAACGGCGGCGATGTGAGCGAAGGCAAAAACATGGGCGCTGGGCTGGTGCCAAATCTCGACTCGATCGAGGAATTCCGACTCCTGACGAACAGCTTCACCGCGGAGTACGGAAGGTTTAGCGGAGGCGTTATGAACGCCATCACGAAAACCGGCACGAACGGATTTCATGGGGATGTTTTCGAGTTTCTACGCAACGACAAACTGGACGCACGCGGCTTCTTCGATCCCGATAAACCCGAGTTGCGCCGCAACCAGTTCGGCTACGCCGCGGGCGGACCGTTCTGGAAAAACAAACTGTTCTGGTTCACGGACTATCAGGGTACGAAGCAGGTCGAGGGCGCCAGCACAGGGATCTTACAGTTGCCCAATGTGAATGAACGGCAGGGCATCTTCACATCGGGCGACTTCCTCAGCCCAAACGGTACGCCGATGACCGTGAACGGTTCCCATTGGGCGAACGTTCTTTCTCAACGGCTCGGCTATGGAGTGTCCAACGGAGAACCCTACAACTTCGCTGGATGCACAAACACTGGTGGGTGCGTTTTCCCGAACGCTGTCATTCCACAAAACGGATGGGACAAAGTAGCGACGAATGAGATAGGGTACATCCCCATGCCGAACGTTGATCCGGCAACGGGTTTGTACGCTAATTCGAGCCAAAAAGGTACGGTCGATGACAAGAAACTGGGAGAACGCGTGGATTTCGTCAATGAGAAGACCGGAACGTGGTCCTTCTATTACCATTACGACGACTCCCTCGTGTACAGCCCGCTAGCGGCGTGGGGCAACGCCAGCAATATCAGCGTTCCCGGTTTTCCGGTGAGCACACCCGAGCGAGCTCAGATGGCTTCCGTGAGCGACACCAAGACTTTCAATCCGACGACGGTCAACGAGTTTCGTATTAGCTTCTTCCGGACCTCGCTGCAAACCGCGAATCTTGGAGACAAAAGCGCGGAAACAGTGAGCCTCTCCTCACTCGGGTACACGACCGGTCTGAACACTCTGGGTATTAATCCATCGGGACCGGCTGGTTATCCCGAGACTTTGCCGCCGACTAGCTTCAATAACTTCTCACTCGGCGTGAACTGGCTGAATATGCACCAGTCCAACAACACCTGGCATTTTGCCGATGGGTTCTCGAAGATACTCGGCAAACACAACGTGAAGATCGGGGGTGAGTTCCGGTACTACCAGCTCAACGTTCGCAATGTCTGTGGACCAAACGGAGTATTCAATTTCAACGGCAGCGAGACCGGCAACGATTTCGCGGATTTTTTGATCGGCGCGCCTGCCACGTATGTTCAGTGCAGCATCCAGGTGCTGGACAACCGTTCCCATTATGGCGGCGTTTACGTCCAGGATTCCTGGAAAGTGAAATCGAATCTCACGTTCAACCTTGGGCTTCGCTATGAGATCTCGCAGCCTTGGTACGACGCTCGCGGAGATATCGAGACTATCAACCCGGGAGAACAATCGAAAACATTCCCAAGTGCTCCGTTGGGACTCGTGGTTCCAGGCGACGCGGGCGTTTCCAAATCGATATCCCCAATGCAGTACAAATGGGCCCCGCGTATCGGTCTGGCATATTCCCCGGATATCAGCGGCGGCTTGCTCGGCAAGATTCTGGGCGGCCCAGGCAAAACGAGTATTCGCGCGGCGTATGGCATCTATTATCTTTCGCCGGCTGACTCCGGCAACTTCGGAGTGATCGGGGATGCGCCCTATGGACTCTACTGGGCCAGCACCGCCCCGCCTATGCTTGATACTCCATTTCAGACACGATCGGATGGGACCTCGCAAGGGCAGCGCTTCCCATTCACGTTCCCGGCCCCCGGCGATACGAACTTGAATTTCGCCCAATATCTGCCACTCTGGGAACCTGGCTACAACATACACAACAAGCTCTCCTACGCCGAACACTACAACTTCGCGCTACAGCGTGAATTGTCGAAGGCCATGGTAACGACGTTCGCGTTCGTCGGCACGCAGGGACACCACCTGCAGACCGGAGTGAGTCCGAACGTCGGGAGCGCGGCGCTGTGCAACCAACTCAATGCCGAGGGAGCAACCCCGCAATGCGGGCCGTACGGTGAAACGAACAATTACACTCTTCCCGACGGTTCGATTGTTTACGGCACTATGATCGGGCTCGATAACCAGGCGCTTGGGCCGAAGTACGGCATCGCCGCCTATGCTCCTTCCACCTCGATGTCCAACGTCGCCAATTCGAACTACAACGCGTTCCAGGCCACCCTGGAACGAAGGGCCTCGGACGTGACGTTCCTGCTTGCGTACACCTTTTCGAAGTCGATCGATGACGCGAATCCAATTGGACAAGGTCTCAATCCCTACAGTTATGCGATCGACCGCACGCTCTCGCCCTTCGATCTGACCAACAATTTCGTGGCGAGCTACAACTGGGCAATACCTTTCCAGCGGGCCTTCACTCATGGCTATAAGCGCCTTACGGAAGGTTGGAACGTTTCTGGCATCAGCCGCTTCTCGACGGGTTTCCCGGTCACGATCAGCCAGTCTGTAGATCTTTCTCTCACCAACTTGGGCATTGATCGTCCTAACGTTTCGGGCCCGGTCGTTACTCAGGACCCGCACAACAACGGTCCTAACGGCCCGAATACCTACTTCCTGCCGGGCACCTTCAGCTCCGAAGCTTACGGCACGGTCGGCGATTCACCCCTGCGCTTCTTCCACGGGCCTGGAATTTGCAACACCGATTTTGGCCTGTCGAAAACGACAAAGATCACGGAATCCAAGTCCTTCCTCATCAGGGCTGAATTCTTTAACATCTTCAACCACACACAATTCAAGAACGTGGTTGGCAACTATTCCAGCAGCCAGTTCGGATTGGTCACCGGCGCGCGAGACCCGCGTATTGGTCAGATCAGCGCGAAGTTCATCTGGTAAAAAGCTTGTGAGCGGTGCACAACACCGCTCATAAACCGGTCCCGTACATATTAATAAGGATAGGATCCGGCCGCACGCTCGTCGGCGTGCCGCCGGATCAACCCACTCATGACCGACGTAAGTCGTCGCAGTTTCTTGCAGGCTGGAGCCGCGATGGGATTTGCGGTCTCAACCGCTTTGGCCGATCAGCCAGAGCTGACTGACAATATTAAGGGTGGTTTCCGGTTTCGTAAAGGAAGCGCCGCCCTCTCTTCCGGAGGCGTAGTCGCCTCCACCGGATACGAGATCGTGCACGCGACCTTCTCGGAATGGCGCCCGCTGCGTAGCGGCTTCGAGGCCATCGACGCATATCTCGAAAGATCGAAACGCCCTCCCCAAGCTTTGTGCGGCATCGAACTCCGCTGCCCGCGTCCGTTTGTTCCCGCGGAATTCGGGGACTTTAATAAACAATACGTCGAGTTGCTCTCCAACCGCGACCTCCTGATCAACGGCTCCAATCCAGTTGCCCGCGTGAACCTCGCGCCTGAGATCGATCCTCCGTCGGAAGTCTCCATCTACGGTTTCAGTTATGCAGCGCCCCGGAACTCTCCGCCGCCGGGGTTCGTCCTCGCGGCCAGCGATCAGGCGGGAGCGTATCCGGATGGAATCGTCGCGCGGGGCGACATTTCCCCCGCCGGTCTGCGACGGAAGCTTTCCCAAGTCCTGACCAGCCTCGATAATTACCTGAAAGCTCTGGGCGTCAATTGGAATCAGGCAACTGCCGTTTCGTTGTACACGGTTCATGATCTGGGTCTTCTCATTCCGGAGATGTTGGCGCCCCGCATCGGCCGTGCCGCACGATTTGGGATTCACTGGTACTATTCGCGGCCGCCGGTCCCCGAGGTAGAGATCGAAATCGGCGTGAGAGCATGTTCGCGCGAAGTAATGGTCTAGTGCACGTGGACCCTCAAGGAGAAGACAAGTGAGACGGATTTTGTTTTTAGTCCCGTTGTTCCTGGCGGCCACCGTCGCCATTGCCGGAGATGCCCCGCGTGAGCGAAACATCGGGAGACTGGAGGTCGTGGCAACCTTCGAAACTCAGATGCCGACCGGCATCACCGTTTCCGATGACCATCGCATTTTCGTAAATTATCCTCGCTGGGACGATGTGGTCGAATACACAGTCGCGGAGCTGAAGAACGGCAAAGCTGTTCCTTATCCGAATGCCGAGATCAACCGTCCAGACGAAGAGCTCCTGGCGGATCGATTTATTTCAGTGCAGAGCGTAGTTATCGATCCGGGAGGGAAAACGCTGTGGCTCCTCGACAGCGGCAGCGTATCGTTCAAGCCGCTGCGATTCGGCGGACCCAAGCTGATCGCGATGGATTTGGATCGGAACAGGATTACGAAGAAGATCCTTTTCCCCCAGAAAGTGGCGCTCCCCGATACTTATTTGAACGACGTGCGATTCGATCTTCGTCGCGGCAAAGAAGGGATGGCTTTCATTACGGATTCCGCCAACAACGGCCCCAATGCCATCATCGTCGTGGACTTGGCGAGCGGCAAGAGTTGGCGGAAACTGAACGGCCATCCCACCGTCAAGGCCGATCCTGCTGTGCTGCATGTCGTCGAAGGCGATATTCTGATGCTGCAGCCGGCGGGCACAAATCCCACCCGCTTTCATGTAGGCGCCGATGGGATCGCGCTGAGTCCGGACGGGAAGTGGCTTTACTACAGTCCCATGACCAGTCGGCATCTTTATCGCGTTAGCGCCGATGCTCTGGCGGATCCTGATATGCCGGACTCGGAAGTTGCCAAGACCATCCAGGATCTCGGTGAGAAGGGTGGCGCCGGCGACGGCCTGGAAGCCGACACCCAAGGCCGCATTTATATTTCGGATATCGAGCATAACGCCATTCGACGCTGGAGTCCGAATGGAAGCATCAAGACGCTGGCGCACGATCCGCGCATCCTGTGGCCCGACACGCTATCGCTCGCGTCCGACGGCTATCTGTATTTCACGGCGAATCAGCTCGAGAGGCAAGCTGCCTTCCACAACGGGCAGGACATGCGCGAGAGGCCATTTATGCTGTTTCGCATCAAGGTGGACGGCCAGAGACTAACTCGCTGAATCGATCGCCGCCGGCCGCGCGGAAATGACGTAGCATTGTAGAACAATGCGAACTCTGGTCTTATTCGCGTGTGGATTTGTGACCGCCGCTGCCTTGTCCGCCGCCCCGGTTCCGAGCGGTGAGTACTTCGTTTACTTCGGGACCTACACTGGCTTCAAGTTCATCAGCCATGGATTGCCGGCAGGACGCAGTGAAAGCCAGGGGATCTACGTCGCGAGGTTTCAGCCGTCCACCGGAGAGATAAGCGAGCCGCGTCTTGCCGCGAAAGTCACAAATCCATCGTTCCTGGCGATTCATCCGAATCACCGGTTTCTCTACGCGGTCATCGAAGATCCGCTCTCGGTAGGCCCATATAAGGATAAGGCCTCATACGTCAGCGCGTTCGCGATTGAATCCGATGGCGCGCTTCGTCTGTTGAACACGGTTCCCGCCCACGGCACCAGCACCTGCTACATATCCTTAGATAAATCCGGAAGATATGCGATGGTCGCGAATTTTGGCAGCGGCAGCGTTACCTTATTCAAGCTCAATGCCGACGGGTCGCTGGGCCCGGAAACCGGCTTCGACCAGCACACCGGGAAGAGCGTCGATCCGGTCTATCAGGCTGGTCCGCACGCGCACTCGATCGATGTTTCGCCCGACGATCGCTACGCTGTCTCCTCGGATCTTGGCCTCGACAAATTACTGATCTACAAATTCGATCCAGCCACCGGCTCATTGGCGCCCAACAATGCCGAGCCCTGGGTCGTCGTGAAGCCTCCCACCGGAGGGCCGCGCCATTTCGTATTCTCAGCCGACGGCCGCTTCGGATATTCGTTGGCTGAAATGAGCGGTGTTTTAACCGTCTATAAATGGGAATCGTCGCAGGGAAGTCTTGCCGAGATCCAGGAAATCACGATGAAAACTCCTGAATTCGACAGAAACGAGACAATCGTTCGTCTGAATTCTTTCCATAGCGCGGAAGTCGCATTGCACCCGAACGGAAAATATCTATATGCATCGAATCGAGGGCCTGACACGATCGCCGTATTTTCTGTCGACGCAGGCAATGGCACTCTGACGCCCGTGGAAGAAGTCTCGTCCCGTGGGTTAATGCCGCGCCAATTCGCAATCGATCCTACCGGCTCGTACCTGATGGTGGCGAATGAAGCTTCCGACGATATCGCTGTGCTGGCCATCGACCCGGCTACCGGACGTCTCGCTCCGACACGGAAAATCGCGAAAATCAACTCGCCGTCGTGTGTGGCGTTTGTACCGGTTCTACAGCAATAACGCGCGACGCGTCGATCTTCAAAAACAACGCCGCCGCGACGACACAAAGACCAGCCGAAAGCACGAATGGTACGTTCCATCCGTAAAGCCCCACCAGATATGCCAGCAGGGCAGGGGAGATCGCACTTCCGAGATTCCCGAATGTGTTCATGACGGATGCGACGGAACCGGCGTAATCGCCACCCACGTCGATCGGAATTGCCCACGAGACGCCCACAGTCATTTCGAGACCAAAGACCGCAACGCAGCTGTACCAGACAGAACCAGTAGAACTGGTCGTAAATGTCGCGGGAAGAATTGCGGCGGCGGCGAGCAGAAAACCTGCGATTGCAACCACGCGGCGAGCAATTTTCAAGTTGCCCGAACGACGCGCCCAACGATCCGAAAGCGAGCCACCCAGGAGGTCGCCTAATGTTCCGGCCAGCAACGGAGCGGTCGCATACATCCCCATGTGCTTCAAATCGAAACCGCGATGATCGTTGAGATATTTGGGGAACCAATCCAGGTAAACGTCGATGCAGTAGCCGTAGCAGAAATACATCAGCGATAGCGTCCACACAGTGCGGCTCATCAAGATCGAACGCCAGGGAACCGTTCCCGCGGAGCCTTGCCGCACGGCTCGCATGGACCCTCCGATAAGATTGCGCTCGGCCAAATTCACTCCGGAATGTTCCGACGGAGTGTCGCGATAGTACCAATACCAAAGAGCCGACCATGCCACACCCAGTGCGCCGAAAACGAAGAACGGCGTACGCCATCCGTACGCGAGAATCATGAGTACGACAAGACCCGGCGTCAGCGCCGCCCCGAGCCGCGAACCCGCATGCGTTAAACCTTGCGCGAAGCCTCGTTCCGACGGCAGCATCCATCGCGACAAAGAGCGGGTGGCAATAGGAAACGCCCCCGCTTCTCCCATTCCGAAGAAGAAGCGGCATATTGCCATCGACGCCGCGCTCCACGCCACCGCCGTAAGGCATGTAAACAGCGACCACCACGTGACGATGAGAGCCAGGGCGCGTCGAGGTCCAATGCGATCTCCCAACCAGCCTCCGGGGATCTGGAAAATGGCATAGCCCCATCGAAACGCGCTGAAGATCAGACCCACAGTGACCAGGGAGAGCCCCAGTTCTTTTTGAATGACCGGGACCGCGGTGGCAATATTAACGCGGTCCATGTAGGTGATCATGTACGCGCCGACGGTCAATGCCAGGACCACGTGCCGCACGCGTGTGGGGCGTTGAGGAGCCGTCGATGGACTCACGTCACATGCTCAACTTCATTCGGCTCTGACGCCGTTCCGTAGCTCTCCAAGACCCGCAATGCGCACCACCACGTCATCGCCGGGGCGAAGCCAGCGCGGCGGCTTGCGAGATTCTCCCACGCCCCCAGGCGTTCCGGTAGAAATGATGTCACCGGGCTCCAGCGTGAATACACTCGAGAGGTGCGCGAGCAATTCGGGAATGCCGAACACGAGCTCTCTGGTATTCGAGTTTTGCAGGACTTCGCCGTTGATCACCATCTGGATGTCGAGCGCGTGCGGATCTTCGATCTCGTCCGCCGTGACAATAGCTGGACCCATTGGCGCAAATGTATCGAAGGTTTTGCCAATCATCCACTGGCTGGTGGCCTCCTGAAAATCGCGGGCGCTGACGTCGTTGAAGTTAGTGTATCCGAACACGTGTTCTTTCCAACGCTCCTTCGAAATGTAGCGGCCGCCTTTGCCGATTACGACCGCGAGTTCGGCTTCATAGTCGGGCGCGGTCGAGAGCTTCGGGAGCACGATGTCGTCTCCAGGACCTATGATCGCCGTAACATATTTCGAGAAGATCGTTGGAACCGTGGGAATCTCGGCGTTGCATTCGCGGACGTGATCGCGATAGTTGAGTCCGACGCAAATGATCTTCGGCGGACGGGGCAGGGGAGCGAGCAATCGAACGCTGGATAGGGGAACCGGCTCTTTCCCGTCTACCCAGCTCCGGACGACCTGTAGTGCCTCCGGCCCTCCCTGAATCACAGCCAGCAGCGAATCGAAGCCGGCGTCTTTTAATCCGATGACACTCTCGCCTGAAATCACACCGGGCTTGACCTGCCCGTTGTTCTGAAACGTTACGAAGCGCATTTGGTTTTCTCCATGAATGTCAAACAAGCTTATGATTCGCGATCGGCAAATCGCGGATCCGTTTGCCGGTTGCGGCGAAAATCGCGTTGCAAAGAGCCGGCGCGACAGGCGGCACGCCCGGTTCGGCGATCCCGGTGGGCGCGGCGTCGCTGTCGACAAAATACACGTTCGTTTTATACGGCGCGGTGCTCATGCTTGCGATCGGGTAATCGTGATAGTTGGATTGATCGATGATGCCGTTGGTGGCCGTGATCTGACCGGAGAGCGCGATCGAGGTCCCGAACACCGCGGCTCCTTCGAGCTGTGAACGGGCGCCATCCGGATTGAGGATGAGACCTCCATCCACGGCCATGTCGACTTGTGGGATGCGTATTGCGCCCTTATCCGTAACCTCGATCCGGGCCACCGCCGCAACGTAACTGAGAGAATTCTGGAACGTAGCAATTCCCATCCCCGATCCCTTCGTGTTGCGATGCTTTCCCCATCCCGATTTCTCCGCCGCCATTTCAGTCACGCGCCTCAGCCGCGCGGTATCGATCGGAAAGCGATCGTACGGCGCGCCGTAATTCTGATAACTGGTCTTCTTAAGATCGAGAATGCGATCTTTCCCGATCAGCGCCAGCAGGTATTCAACCGAATCGCGCCCGGCGGTGTGCGCCAGCTCATCGACAAAAGACTGTATCGCGAAAGCGTAATAGATGGACGCAACAGCGCGCATCCAGCCGATACGAACATGCGCTTTCGCTGGTCCATTCTCGCAGCGCAGATTCGGAACATCGAAAGGCAGATCGGTCCAGCCTTGGCCCAGATGCCCGGCATCTCCGTAAACCGCATTCACATCGAACGTGGACGGAATTGGAGGAAACGCAGAGCGCTGCAGCCACGCCTCCGGCAGGCCATTCGAGCCAAGCGCCGCCTTCATATACATCGCGCACACAGCATTGTAATAGCCGGCCTTGATGTCATCCTCAAACGTCCAAACCACTTTCACCGGGCGTCCGAGCTTCCGGGAAAGAACGGCGGCTTCGGCCACATAATCCGGTTTATCTTTACGCCCGAATCCCCCGCCGAGCAGCGTCACATGGCAAATTACGTTCTCTTTCGGGATCCCTAATTCCTGCGAGACGATCGCTTGCACCGCTTGTGGATTTTGAACCGGGCACCACGTCGTCAGTTTTCCGTCTTTAAAATCCGCAAGCGCAACCATAGGCTCCATGGGAGCCTGCGCCAGGTGCGGCACGTAATAATCCGCCTCGACCACCTTGCCGCCTTTGGCAAACACCTGGTCGACGTTGCCCTCGTCGCGTACCACTTTGACCGGCTCGTGGACAGTGTTTCGCAACTCCTCTTTATAGCGATCGGAATTGTATGCCGCGTTCGGTCCGTGATCCCAATCGATCTTCAGTTGTTTGCGTCCCTGGAGTGCGGCCCAGGTGTTGTCTGCGATCACTGCGATGCCGCCCAACGGTTGGAAGGCCGCCGGCGGCGTGAATGGCTCGATGGGAATCGTTTGGCGGACGCCAGTGACCTTCAATGCCGCGCTATCGTCGCACGCCTTGACTTTTCCGCCGAACACCGGAGGATGTTCGATGGAGGCATAGACCATCCCCTCCGCGCGTGCATCGATTCCGAAAACCGGCTTGCCCGTGCACAGCGCGGCGATGTCGTAGCTGGGTTTTCCCTTGCCGATGTAGCGCCATGCCTTCCGGCTCTTGAATACGAGTTCGTCCTTCTTCGGAACCGGCAATTTCGCGGCTGCGCTCGCCAGTTCTCCATATCCCAAGCGCCGGCCGCTTCGACCGTGCACGATGAAGTGAAGATCCGATTCGCATTCCGATACCGGAACGTCCCATTGTTTAGCAGCGGCCCGCGTCAGCATCAGACGCCCGGTTGCTCCCACTTCCAGCATCGGACCAAAGAAATCGCGAATCGATTTAGAACCATCCGTGTCCTGACGCCCGTAGCGAGCATCGCCAATGGCCTGCTCGATTCGGACTCGCTTCCAATCGGCATCCAGTTCGTCGGCCACCACCATCGGCAGCACGGTTCGAGGTCCCTGGCCCATCTCGGATCGATGCGCAATAATCACAACCGTTCCGTCCGTTTCGATTCCTAGAAAAACGTTCGGTTGAAGCGCAGCCCCGGTTGGGATCTCGTTCGTGGCTCCGGCCGGTAGCAGCCTCGCACCGAGCACGAGTGCGCCCGCCGAGAAGCCGTGTTTCAGGAAATGACGCCGGCTTGCAAGGAATATTGGTCTCATGCGTTCACCCCCGCCGCCCGCTTGATCGCCTGACGAATGCGCTGATACGTGCCGCAGCGGCAGATGATGCCGTCCATCACGCGATCGATATCGCGGTCGGTTGGTTTCGGAGTGCGTTTCAGCAACGCTACAGCTTGCATGATCTGGCCGCTTTGGCAATATCCGCATTGCGGAACATTCTCTTCAATCCACGCCCGCTGCACCGGATGAGCACCATCGGCGCTGAGCCCTTCGATAGTGACAATTTCCTTTCCGGCGATTTCGCTTACCGGCGTGATGCAACTGCGGACTGCGTTGCCGTTCACGTGAATCGTACATACGCCGCATACGCCGATTCCGCAACTGAACTTCGTCCCCTCCAGTTGCAGAAGATCGCGCAGATACCAGAGAACCGGCATCTCCGGGTCGCCCTCAAATTCATGGGCAACGCCATTGACGTTGAATCGAATCATTCGTGCTTCTCCAAAAAATGGCAGCGCGTAGTCGGGCGCTATGCTTCAAGCCGCGTCAGCGTCGGCTTTTGTGGCCATCACGGCGTCAAACGGTGCGCCGGTCACGTATCCGCGGACATGCTCGAAGCCTGCCGCCTCGAGCAACTCGCGATACTCGGCAAGAGTGCGCTCCTTGCCTTCCGTGCAGAGCAACATGTTCAAAGATTGCAGCAGGGCGGAAACTGGTCCCGACTTGTCGTCCGCCAGCAGCCTCTCATAAAGCAGAATTGCGCCACCGGGTGGAAGACGCTCGTAGATTCTCTCGAGCAGGCTCGTGCATGTGTCGTTATCCCAGTCGTGCAGGATCTGTCCAAGACAGTAAAGATCGCCTTCCGGCAGGGCGTCCTTGAAAAAATCGCCAGCCCGCCACTCCACGCGATTCTCGCGAGCACGCCGGCTCTCTTCGATCACGCGCGGAAGATCGAACACAACGGCTCGCAGCTCCGGATAACGTTGGCAGGCCGCGATTGCGAGATGACCGGTTCCACCGCCGAGGTCGACCATGCGACGATAGCGCGATAAATCGAATGCGGCCACCACTGCCGGCGAACTCAGCACGCCGAATCCGTGCATTCCCTTTAGAAATGTCCGAAGCGCATCCTCGGTGCGGAAGAAATGATCGAAGATGCCAGCCTTCGTACCAAAAGTCTGCGTCCAGCGATTCCCACCCTCACGAACGGCATCGTCCAGGTGCGACCACAACGGAAACAGAACGTCGTTCGAATATAAAACATAACCGGCCAACGTGTTCTCGCTGCCGCGGGTGAGATAAGCGCTCGCAAGAGGAGTATTCGAATAACGGTCATCGAGCTTCTGCAAAAAACCGAGTCCCGCACACGCCTCCAGCAAGCGCTTTAGGGGCTCCTCGGATAACGCCAATTCGCGGGCAAGCACCGAGGCGCTAGCGGGTGCAACTTCCAAACGATCGAAAATTCCGAGCGACACACCCGCGAACATCACCTTGGAGCGCCGGAACGCTTCGATCAATTCGATAATAGGTGCAGGGTCGGGAATCATTTCGACTGCGGCCGTACGCCTTCGAGAATCCGTTTAGCCCGAGCGGGATTGTAGACGCCACAGGAACAAAAACGAGCCATGTAGCTAGCTGCGCATTCGGGAGTGCGACGGCCCTCTTTCACCCAATCGATCATCTTCTGCGCAAGGCTTGCCGCGATCATGCCATGCCCGCACATGGTCGTCAACAGGAGCAGTTGTTCGTTAGGAAGTTTCGCGGTCTTACCTTCAAACCCTAGCGAATAGCCGACGCTGTGACGGCAAATTCCAGCGGCCTGGCAACAATGCTCACCCCCATCGATAGACGTGGAAACGTTGATACAAAGGCCCAGGTCGGCGCGCTTCACCTCCTTGAGAAAATCCTCCGCCGATTTGACATCGTCGAATACAGCGGCCACGGTAGCCGGCTCATCGATGCCGTCGATCACGGTCTGGAAGTCAGGCGTGATATCCCGATTCCAATGCGAAGCGGGGTTCATCCTTCCGCACGGGCGCAAGGCCCCGCCATGCGATGCATCGCCGAGATTCACGGGCTTGAACGGAACCGCCATTTTCAGAAATGCTTTCAACTTCGGAATACAGCCCTGCTCGTTCTTTCCATTGCTGGGCGTTGCAAAAACGATATAGTCGTCGAAGAAGCTTTCCGCCTCTCCGTAACGATGAAGGGTGTTGGTCATGGAAGTGCGCTCAACTCTTTGTTCGTGATTCTGCCCAGTCCGGTATTTGTTTTCGCCCGCGCGAGGCTATATCCCAACCGCTCTAGAATAGGCGCCACCACGTTGTCCTCGCCATTCTCATCGCACCTCGTGCCCACCCCGATAGCGATCACGGTGTCGACGTCTTTCTCAACCTCTTTTACGATTTGAATAATCTCTTCGACTCGATCCACCGTGACCTTGATTTCGACAATCGCCGAGAGCACCTTCTCACCGAGAACGTCCTCTCGGAGTGTTCCAGTCTGCACGTCTGTCATCAGGAGCGTGAATGGGTTCTTCTTTTCAAAAGCAACGCCGGCCTTAGCGAGGGCCCACGTCATCTTCTGGATGTCGCGAAACCAGACGCCGACGCCGGGCCGTCCGAACTCGATCGTAAAGCCAACTTCGCCGCGCTGTACACGCCCGGTCACGTCATTTGTTTTCACTTCTTCCGTGCCGCGTCCCTGCACTCCCGTCGATTCGTGCGTCGCGCGTGGATCCGAAAAAGCGCGCCGGATCACGCGAGGCCACTGCAAGTCTTCCGGTTCAAAAGCCGATGTCGGGCAGACGTCCGGCTCCGGATCGAATCGCAGACGGGCAATCTTGAACAGCTTCCGTAGTGTGCGAACCAGCTTGGGGTTAAGGTGTTCTTTACTCAACCCGTTGTAGCAGGCGTAGCACTCCACGCACTCCTCGCGATTAATCGTCGCGCGGTGAATCATCGGATCGATATAGATCGCGCCCATGGGACACACGTAAGTGCAGTTACCGCAAGCCACGCATTTGTCCGGATTGATTCTCATAATCTAATTCACGGGTACGAACACAATACAAACGGGTGTGTCGATATGAAACGAGCTGCGAGTCGGTGTGATTCTTCCGGTGGTCTCATCAATGCGAAACACCACGACGTTATCGGAAGCTTCATTCGCGGCCAATAAATACGAGCCGGTCGGATCGATCGCAAACTGGCGCGGCATCACTCCCCGCGAGGCAACTTCCTCAACTTTGGACAACGTGCCTTTTCCGGGTTCCACCGAGAAGACAAGGATCGTATCCGGACCGCGATTCGAGAGATAAAGAAATCTGCCGTTCGGATGAATTGCGATTTCCGCGCTATGAAACGGATTCAACAGAGCCGCATTCTTGTCCAGCTTGAAATCGGTCGGAATCGTTTCCACCGCCTGGATTTCCGTCAGCAACCCTCTGTCAGCTCCCCACGCGTACGCCGTGATGACACCGCTCATTTCGCTGATCGAATAGCCGAATTTGCCATCCGGCGAAAACACGAAATGGCGCGGACCGGCACTGGGAGGCTTAATGGATACCGATGGCGGATTGTTCGCCGCCAGCTTGCCGGATGCCGCATCGAAGCGATACACGAGCACTTTATCGATTCCAAGATCCGACGAAACGGCAAAACGATTGTCCGGAGAGACATCGATAGAGTGAGCGTGCGGTCCAGCCTGATAATGCGGATCCACGCTCTTGCCCTTATGCTGATCGAACCCGGTCTGCTCGCCCAGGGAGCCATCCTCTTTGATGCGAATGACAGACACATTCCCGCTTCCAAAACTGGCGACCATCAAATACTTGCCGGATTTATCCAGAGACAGATAGCAGGAACTGGTCCCGCCCGAAGACACCGTGTTCAATAACTTCAACTTCCCGCTCCCCTTATCGATCGCGTATGCGCTGACGAAAGATTCCTTATCGAGGTAAGGACCGACAGATAGGGGGTCCTCGCTGACCGAGTATAGATAGCGCTGGTTTGGATGGACCGCGAGAAACGAAGGATTACGAATCTCGGCCGCTAACTTGGGGTCTGACATCTCACCCGTCACCGGATTGAAGCGGCTGACGTATATTCCCTGGCTTGCGCTATGCCCTTTCGGAATGCCCGAGCGAGTGAATTTGAATCCCGTGTAAGTGCCGAAGTAAACAAAATACTCGTGCGAGGCCGGTGTCGATGCAGCCGATGCAACGAGTGCAAGGAGCACAGAAGATAGCAGACAAAAAGCGCCCTTTTTCAAAGACATTTCCATTTCCGTGGTGTCTACCCAAACGATACACGCCGGGACAGCATCAATCAATGCAACAAAACTTAAGATTGCCTTAAGGAAATGTGAAGGGCGGCCTGGAAGAATCGGGCGATCGCTTCCGTCAGCACTCTGGGCCGATTGGATTTGACCATAGCAAGCGCCTGCCTGCGAATAATTTTATGGCCTGGGACGCGATATACGCGGAAGAATCTCTGCGGCCCGCGCAACGCATGCTCCGGAAGAATGGCGTGACCGAAACCTGCCTCCACGAGCCGTCTGATCGCTTGCGCGTCGTCAGCCTCCATGGCGATAGTCGGTGTAATCCGGATCTCCGCGAAGAAGTTATCGACGATGGTTCGCATAACGCTCCCTTTGTCGTAAAGAAGGAAGGGCACTGAAGCGAGATCAGCGGGCTGAATCGAACCGACGTGCCAGCGCGGGACACGAGTCGACGTTGGTTTGAGAATCAGCAGCTCTTCTTCGAACAAAGGCCAGATCGTAAGATCTTCGTTGTCGCACGGGAGCGAAATGAGAGCCAGGTCGAACCGGCGCGCCAGAAGACCCGCGATCATTTCTTCGGTCCCGCACACCGTAACCTCTACGCGAGTGTTCGGGAACTGCTTCCGTAGACGGCGTAGTGGAGGACCAAGAACCTGAACCAGCGTAGTGGCTCCTGTGGCGAAATAAAATGGACGGCTGTCCGACGTTGCGTCGGCCGTGAATTCCTTTTTGATCTGATCCATCTGCCGCACGACGCCGCGTGCGAGTTCGGCCAGGCGGAGCGCCGCCGGAGTGGGCTGCAAGTGCTGTCCCGACCGCACAAACAGGTCGGTATTGAGTTCGGCTGCGAGATGTTGCAGGCGGATACTAATGGCCGCCGGCGTGAGATTTACCTTCTCCGCCGCCTTCGTTATACCCGAGCACTCGAGAACAGCAAGAAACAGCTCGAGTTGACGAACATCCATTCTAAGAAGAGCATCTCACAACACTTCGTATAGGTCGCGGTCAGTTGCCGACCGGCACGGTTTGGCGTAATCTGAAGGCGATGGACGTCGAGCTTACCCCGGACCAGAAGGCTTTCGCCCGCCGCGCGATTCAAAACGGACGGTTCCTCTCCGAAGCAGACGCCGTACAGGAGGCGCTTGCCTTGTGGGAAGAACGCGAACGGCAGCGCGCCGAATTCCTGCTGACTCTTGACGACGCCCGCGCGTCTCTGGCTCGCGGCGAAGGCCGAGTTATCACTCAGGAGTCCATGCGGCAGCTTGCGAGCGAAGTAAAGGAACGGGGCCGCGCCCGCCTTCTTGCCGACCTCACCACGTCTCGCTGATGGCGCATCGCGTAGCCCCCAGCGCCGAAGCCGATCTTGATGACATCTGGTTTCACGTCGCCAAGGAAAGCGGCAGCATCGAGATTGCCAACCGCCTGATCGACACCGTGACGGAGCGTTTCCTTGTGCTTGCTTCCCATATATCGGACGTTCGCGCGAGGAAGACCTCGGCACTGGATACCGAAGCCTCACGGTGGGGGAATACGTCATCGTGTACTGCATCGAAAACGAAGACGCGCTGATCCTTCGTATCGTGCATGGCCGCCGCAGCCTGGAGGCGCTTTTCGGTCACTGAAGTGCATTTTCCCGGGCGTTCTTCGTCGGCAAGCGGAAAGCATCATCGCGCGCTTGGCCTGGCACTTCAAATTTGCTGCGCCACTTATGCATGAGTTGACGCCTTCCTCTGCCGCATCCTACCCTGTAGTTGACCCGAGCCGGTTCTAACTCCCTCAGGCCTTCCTTTACATCCATGAATAAAGATCGCGAAGACGGACCGCCTTCGGGCGGCCTCCGACGGCGCGGCTTTCTGAGCTCCATCGGCGCCGGAGTATTCGGCGCTACGGTGGCCGGAAAGGCGACGGCAGCGCCCCACGCAGACGTTGTGGAGTCGAATGCACCTGTCAAAGTGACGCTGCTCATCAATGGCGAGCGGCATCGAATGGCGGTCGAGCCGCGATGGACATTACTCCACGTACTCAGAGAAACTTTAGGGATAACGGGCACCAAGGTAGGCTGCGAGCGCGGCGAGTGCGGCGCCTGCACTGTGCTGATCGACGGCGCGGCGCGATATGCCTGCCTGACGCTGGCGGTCGAAGCCGAAGACCACGAGGTCACCACCGTCGAAGGCCTCATGCACGGTGAACAACTTGGACCCGTGCAGCAGGCGTTTGTCGAAGACGACGCCATGCAGTGCGGCTACTGCACCTCCGGTCAAGTCATGTCGGCGGAAGCTCTGCTGCGAAAGAAGTCCGATCCGGACACAGAAGAGATCCGTGAGGCCATGAGTGGAAATCTCTGTCGCTGCGGGGCTTATGCTCACATCTTCAAAGCGGTGCATCGCGCGGCGGGATTGAGGAAACAGGGAGGCGCATCATGAGCGCGAATCGTCTGGAACCCTGGGGCGAAACGAGAGTCGTGGGACAGGCCATTCCCCGCATCGACGCGCACGAACTTGTGAGCGGCGCGGCTGTGTACACCATCGACATGGTTTTCCCCGAAATGCTGCACGCGGCAATTCTACGTTGCCCTCACGCCAACGCCATGGTGAAGCACGTCGATACGTCGCGCGCGGAGAAGATGCCGGGGGTCCGATCCGTTATCACGAACGCCGCGCCGGATACAAATATTCCCTGGTATGAAGGTGAGAAGGGGCCATCGAGCCGGCTCTTCGACCCACATTGCCGCTACGCAGGCGACGAAGTCGCGGCCGTCGCGGCAGATACGCTAACCCAGGCTATCGACGCCGTTCACGCTATCAAAGTGGATTACGAAAAACTGCCTTTCGTCATTGACCAGGACGAAGCAATCAAGCCAGGTGCGACGCCGGTTCAACCGGGTGGAAATTTCGCGGTCCCGCTGAGCGTGGTCGAGCGCGGCAATATCGCGAAGGGATTCGCCGACGCCGAAGTCGTGCTGGAGCAAACCTATCGCACCAGTTGCGAGCTGCAGTCCCCTATGGAAGTCCACGGTTCCATCGCGAAATGGGAAGGCGATCATCTGACCGTCTGGGACACCACGCAGGGAGTCTTTGGCCCTCAGCAGTCGCTAGCCGGGATATTCGGTTTGCCTCTGAGTTCGGTGCGCGTCATTGGCCACGCAATGGGCGGCGGTTTCGGAAGCAAGCTGGATCTCTGGAAACATACTGTAATCGCGGCGATTCTGGCGCGTAGAACCGCACGGTCCGTGAAGCTGTTCCTGAGCCGGGAAGAGGAATTCCTGTGCGTCGGGAATCGTCCCGCGGACAAGATGACGCTGAAAGCAGGCGTGAGGAAAGACGGTACCCTTACGGCGCTGCACTTCATCAACTACGGTGTCGTGGGCGCTTATCCCGGCGGCTCAGGCGCGGCCTTTCAGGTAATGGATCTCTATCTCTGCACCAACATGCGGGCGGAAGAGGCTAGCGTCCACATCAACGCCGGCAAGGAATGCCCTTTCCGGGCGCCTGGTTTTCCGCAATGTTCCTGGGCTCTGGAGCAGACCATGGACGCTCTTGCCGAAAAACTCGAGATGGATCCCATCGAGTTTCGTTTGAAGAACGTCACGGCCGTCAGCCAGACTTTCGGCAAACCCTATACCACCACTGGATTGAAGCGGTGTCTCACGGACGGCGCGAAGAGCTTCGGCTGGGCGGAAGCCCGGGTGAAGAAGGAATCCGCGGGCCACATCCGGCGCGGTATCGGAGTTGCCGCCGCCATGTGGGGCTATCAGGGCGAACCGAACGCGACGGTCGTGGTGAAGCTGTTTCCGGACGGCAGCGCCAATCTGAACATGGGCGCGAGCGATATCGGAACCGGAACGAAGACCATCATGGCGATGGTGTTGTCGGAAGAATTGGGTGTGCCACTCGACAAGATCCAAGTGGAGTATGCTGACACCGCAACCACGCAGTTCGCGCCATCGTCGGGCGGGAGTCAAACAGCGCACGTCAGTTCTCCTGCAGTGCGCGCGGCAGCAGTAGAAGTCAAACGGCAACTATTCGAGATTGCCGCAGCGGAGTTGAAGTGGGCTGAGACGGAGTTGATTGTCCGTGACGGCAGGATCTATCCATCGGGCTCACCCGAGAAAGCTGTGCCACTCTCACAGCTCAAAACCCTGGCGCAGCGTCAAGTTCTAATGGCCATCGGGACCCGTGGTCCGAATCCGGTCGACAAGGTGGCGCTGCCGTTTGCGGTGCAGTTTGCCGAAGTCGAGGTGAATACTCTCTCGGGCGAGGTCAAGGTGGTGCGCTTCCTGGCGGCGCACGACAGCGGCCGAATCCTGAATCGCCTGACCTTTGAGAACCAGGTGTTCGGCGGAATCACGATGGGGATCGGCTTCGGTCTTACCGAGCAGCGGCGGCTGGATCGGCAGACCGGACGCATGGTGAACGCCAACTTCCACGATTACAAGATTCCGACTGCGATGGATGTTCCAGCGGATATGACATGTATCACCATCGATCCGCATGATACGGAGTTCAACACGACCGGCGTGAAGGGGATCGGTGAGCCTGCCACGATTCCGACCGCCGCCGCAATTGCGAACGCGGTCTACAATGCCACAGGCGTGCGCGTAACTCAGTCACCGATCACTCCCATGCAGATGATTGCGCTGCTTGTGGACCAGAAACGGAGGGCTTGAGCGATGCTTCCTAATTTCACTTACATTCGACCGGCCACCGTCAACGATGTCGTGAAGGAACTCTCATCGCCCGATGCGAGGCTTCATGCCGGAGGCACCGACCTTCTCGGGTGTCTGCGCGATGAGGTATTCACAGCCAAGAAGCTGGTGAGTATCGGCGGTGTCGCAGAACTGCGAGGCATTCGAAATGCGAGGGATGGAGGGGTGCGGATCGGCGCTCTCGTCACTCTGTCGGAGATCGCCGGCAGCCTCGCCATCGGAAAACAATATACGGCCTTGGCGCAGGCCGCGGCCTCCGCCGCAAGTCCACAATTGCGGAATCAAGGAACGCTGGGCGGCAATCTTTGCCAGCGTCCGCGCTGCTGGTATTTCCGTGGCGGGTTCGCGTGTTTCCGTAAGGGCGGCGAGACCTGTTACGCGCCGGACGGAGAGAATGAATTCCATTGCATCCTGGGCGGAAATGGATGCTACATGGTGCATCCTTCCGATACGGCTCCAGCTCTGATAGCACTCGATGCACGGGTCCGGATCGCGGGACCGGAGGGTGCGCGGATCGTTCCTCTGGAAACATTCTTCGTGGGTCCGTCGACGGACGCTACTCGGGAGACGATCCTGAAACCTGGAGAGTTCGTGACCGAGGTCCTCTTGCCGCAGGTAGCTTCCGATCTGCGAAGCAGCTATCGCAAGGTGCGTGTCCGTGGTGCGTTCGATTTCGCGCTGGCCGGTGTGGCAGTGGCGATTCGAACCGCTAACGGTCGCGTAGAATCGGCCCGCATCGTACTCTCCGGCGTCGCACCGATTCCATGGCGAGCCGCGGATGCTGAGAAGGCGATCATTGGCAAAGAGCTCACTGGTAATGTCATATCGCGGGCGTCGATAGCTGCGACCAAAGGCGCCGAACCCCTTTCTCAGAACGCTTACAAAGTAGAGTTGGTGCGCGGCATTGTCGAAGAGAGCTTGTCGAAGATGGCTTGATCGACATGCTCTGATCGGTCGCTTGACGTCTCGGACATTTATAATATAAAATTATAAATCGACCACACTTACTCGTCCGCTGGAAAACTCCGGACCTTTGAACCAAGGAGGGTCATCCGTGTTTCATAGAGCGCTCGCTCTCGCTTTTGTAACTGCTTTCATCGTCTCCGGCCCGCAGATTGCCCGGGCCCAATCCGCTGTACCGGACCACAATTGTATCGGTTGGGGCTCGTACCCGAAAGTACAAGACCCCGATCCACGACGCGTTGATAAATTCTTCGGAGATTGGCATTACTCCAACCCGCGCCTGTCACACGGCGGGCTGGTGGAGCGCGATATACTGACCCGCGGCGATGCCATGGAACCCCCGCAAGCCGGCGCCGTGCTTGAAGACCTCAATTCCTACTCCTTCGCCACGCTGGTTCCCCGAGCATCGATTGCGCCAACGAAACTCGATGGACAGCAGGAGATCTTCTACTTCCTTTCCGGTCACGGCATGATCACGAACGGCTCGGACACAGCCGACGTTTATAGCGGCATCGCCGTCCTGATGCCCGCCGGTCAGGAATTCGGGATGACCAACACCGGCGATGAGCCGCTCACCATGTACCTCATCAACGAATCGTTGAAGCCGGGCTTTACGCCCAAAACGAAGATGGTAGTCCGCAACGAAAACACCACGTCTTACTCAGTAACCGACTTCACCAGGAACGGCCATTGGGCCCATATCGTCAAAGTTTTGTTCGAGAAGTCCGACGGCTTGAGTGCGATCGGCAGGCTGCTGGTAGTAGCGCTCGATCCGATGACAATCGGCGAGCCTCACGCGCATAAGCACGGCCAGTTGGAAGTGTGGACCTCCATAGAAGGCGAAAGCATCGCGTTCGTCGGCACGCAAGTTCGCATGATGAATCCGGGGATGGCCTACCAGATCCGTCCCGACGAGATGATGACTCACTCCAACATCAATGTCGGCAAACAACAAGTGAAGTTTCTATGGTTTGCATCGTCGAGCACCAAGCATTAGCAGCACTATAGGAGACTACAGCGACAATGAAATTGAAATTGAGCATACTGACTCTTTCAGTACTTGCAATCGCGATGACGGTTGCCGCCAAGGACATCCCGGAGGGAAAATTCGCCGGGACCTGGAAGATGAATCCGGCGAAATCCAGTTTCCCCGGAAAGCCCCCCCAATCCGAATTGCTCACCATTAAGCCCGATGGCTTTCTTACTCTTGAAGAGGTAAACTCCGAAGGCAAGACTGTGAAATGGTCTTACAAGCCATCGGCTGGTGAGCCCGTGTCGGTTCAGGGTCGCGACGCCACCGTGACGGTAAACAAGATCGATGCCTATACAACGGATACAGCCTGGAAATTTCCCGATGGAACAACTTCGAAAGGCCGCGGCACCGTTTCCAAAGACGGAAAAACGCAGACCTTCACAGTGGACGGCACCGGCAAAGACGGCAAGCCGTTCCACGAAGTAGTGGTCTACGACAAACAGTGAAGGTTATGTGAACGGACCATCGGTGCGGATTCCGAGGCATTAGAATTATCGTTCCGAGCTGTTGAAAACTCGTTCCGAGGTGATCGCGATCGGATCGGAATGAGCGCCGGGCGGCGCTGGGCATCAAACAAGGCAATCTGATTGTGTTTTAAACAAGCAGAATACGCTTGCCGGGACAGGCTCTGTCCATGCGCAGGATCCGCGAGTCTGCGACTATCGGCATTGGATTGGTGCAGCACCAGATCGCCCGCAGTTGCTCAATCGTTCAATGGGGCTCAAGACATTTCTTCATCCGGCGAAGCATCGGCGGAGAAACCCGCGGCGACGCACCGGGTCTGGTTTTGGCTTGAACTCCGACGCTCTCGCGCTCTCACAATCGGCCCATCAGATCAGGCGGACTCAGACATGGCATTTGTATCGGTTCCTTGATCCACGAGGTAGGCCGCATCGCCGACTTGGAGCAACCCTGACCTGGTCACGGTCGCGTAGACCCCGAGGCAGCCACGATGGTGCTGCGCGGTGGTCCGAAGTATACTCAAGTCGCGCGGGAGATCTTGTTGGGCGAGCGTTGAGGTCACGCACCATACCGTAGGCTGGAAACCCTCGACCCTGACCGCTCCGCCTATGTTGAGCGCGCCGCCCAGCCAGGAGTCCTCAACGAAGCCACCCCATTCGGCCTCCGAGTCGATGTAGATGTTCGGCCGGAACCGGCGCCGGTCGATCTTCGCCGTACCCCCCTGGAGCTTGCTCAGGTGGTCTACGGAGCCGCTGGCTAGTAAATACACTGCTCCAATCTCAAAGAACGTGCCCGTCATCAGTTGGAAATAGTCGGGCATGGATTCGGGGGTCCACTCCGCTTTCATCGTGCTCACGGGAACATCGCCGAACACCGTGGCGCGATCGATGCCCGTCTTTTCGTCACTGCCCGGTTGATTCTCCAGGCGCATACTGTGTCCGAGGAAATCCGAGATGATCGCAGACGCGTCCGGATCGTCCGGGCAGATCGTTCGCCCGTCCGGCAGACTGATCTGGATGCGTCCAGGCGCCGCGAATGTCGGTTCCACCTCATACCAGGCATGGAATGCGAGCAACTGGGGGAACCTCTTGGCGCTAGCGATCCGTCCTGTCGCAGTCTCGCGAAGCGCCCACGCCCGATCCCCCAGGGCCCCGCGGGGCGTAATCGGCAGCTGGTTTCTCCGCTCTCCTAGCATGGACTTCACGGGGTAACGCCACAATTCAGCCACACGGCCGACAAAGTGTTGAACCATAACAGCCTCCAAGCCTGTATCATTCCGCTGAACGGCGGTCGTCTACTATGAAATGGCGCCCTGGGATCTGGTCCAGTTACCACCCCAGGTCGTGTATAGTTTATTCAAAAATTCCTTCCAGGCAACTGGAGAACGTGAGCCTGGATAGGGTTCGGGGCGGATTGGCTTTTCGGAGCTCCACATGATTTCGAACTGCCCACCCTCGACGATCCTTCCCAAGCGGATCGTCTTCCAGGTGTGTTGATTCTCTGCATCAATTCGAACACGCCCACCAGGAGCTTCAAAGCTCTGGTTCGGCATCGCTCGGCGGATCGCCGCCACGTCATCAGGGTCGGCCGCGTGCGCGGCTTGCGCCCAGAGGTGCACTCCCAAATATCCGGCTTCCATAGTGTCGGCAACGACGCGTTGGCGGCCATAGCGAGAACGAAATCTCTTTACAAATGCGTGGTTCTCCGGCCGGTCCAAGCTCTGAAAGTAGTTCCAAGCGGCGTAGTCGCCCACGATTTCCTTCGCCGACAGACTCAGCAACTCGACCTCGCCGATACTGAAATAAACGGTCGGGATTTTCTCGGGCGTGATTCCCGTGGCGCGCAGCAAGCGCGTGTAAAACAGGTTCATATCGCCCACAAGCGAATTGAAAATGAGATCGGGCTCACTTTGAGCGATTGTACGAACCACTCGAGTTACCTCAATGCTATCCGGAAGCACATATTCTTCTCCAACGATCTCGCCGCCGGAGGCTTCCACTTCGTCCCGGATGATCGCATTCGCTGCCCTCGAATAGACTGAGTTCCAGCCCAGCAGAAAGAAGCGTTTCTTTCGAAGGAAGCCTATCGTCCAGCTAACTGCGGGAATGATTTGTTGATTAGGCGCGGCGCCCGTGTAGAAGATATTGGAGCACTGTTCCATGCCTTCGTACTGGGTGGGATAAATCAGTAGATGATCTCGCTGCTCCACGATCGGGAGCACCGACTTGCGGCTGGCGGAAGTCCAGCAGCCAAATATCGCGCAAACCTTCGCCTCGTCGATCAGGTCTGCAGCCTGACGGGCGAACGCTCGTTCATCCGAGGCGCCATCCATCACAAGGGGCTGAATTTCACGGCCTAGAATCCCGCCGCGCTCATTGATTTCTTCGATCGCTAGCAGAGTGGCGTCGACTACGGGGCTCTCTGTCGACGCCATCGGACCAGTCAGGGAATGAAGGATCCCTACCCGCAACGCCCGTGAGGCCTTCGCGGGTCTCAGCTCCGCGGATGGCGTTTCAACGGAGGACTCGTCGTTTACCCAAGGCAGGAAGCGATATCCACGCGTCGGAACCGTCTCGATGTAACTGGGTTTCTTGGCATCGTCGCCCAGCGCGTCGCGCAGTTCTCGGATGTATCCTCTAAGCAATTCATCACTTACGCTGGTGCCGGCCCAAACGCTGTCGAGCAGTTCCCGTTTGGTCACCAACCGTTGTGCATTCTGCACGAGGTACAGCAAAACCTCAAATGTCTTCGGTCGCAGGCCCACCAGGTTGGAATCGCGCCAAAGTTGTTCGTTCGCGGCGTCCAGCCGAAACGGTGGGAATACAAACATAGCCTTCGATGCCACGGTGTCCCAATGGCCTTCGATGGCCAGTGTTTATTTTAACGGAAGTTCCACGGAACTTCCACGCTCCTTCTATGGTTTGAAACGGCCTTCGGCCCTATTCTGAACCTGTGCCGAACGGCAAGAGCGACAAGGGATCGAAAAAGAGAGCGAAGCTAGAAATAGCCAAACCCGATCCGTCGCCGAAGAACTTGCCGGATCTGGTCTTCGTGGTTCAGTTCCGCGAGGCCACGGAACTAAGGTCAGCCCGTTTCGCGGGGCGAGCGGAGCACGTAATGTCCGGACAAAACACGGCCTTCGAAACGCCTGAAGAACTGGTCGACTTTTTCGGGCGAATCATGAATCAACTCAAGCCGCGATCGCAAAAGGACATCAGGCAATGAACACGAACTCAGCGCAGCGTAGCGCGACGCACCTACCGCGGTGTCGCAAACGCACGCCGGTTTTGATCGGAGTAAGACGCAGAGCAAGTCTCACATTCATAAAGGAATAACGCGATGACTACTTTAGATTTGATCGGGTCCAGTCCGAAATTCCGGGCTGTGCTCAACCAGATAAACATGGTTGCACCAGCGGACTGCGCTGTCTTGATCCAGGGCGAAACGGGTACCGGAAAAGAAGTGGTTGCGAGAGCCATTCACGAGGCTAGCCCTCGCCGCAACCACCGTTTTGTGGCCCTGAATTGCGCAGCGATTCCGAGCGCGTTGTTAGAGAGCGAACTGTTCGGCCACGAAAGAGGCGCTTTCACGGGCGCGTGGGCGCAAACCAAAGGCCGATTTCAGATGGCAGATGGGGGCACGCTCTTTCTGGACGAGATAGCCGACATGCCGTTGGAACTTCAGCCCAAGCTCTTACGCGTCCTGCAAGAGCGGGAATTCGAGCGTTTGGGCAACACCCAGACCGTCCAAGTCAACGTTCGGGTGGTGGCCGCGACAAACCAGAATCTCGAACAACTCGTGAACAAGAAGCTGTTTCGTATAGACCTCTTCTACCGGTTAAACGTCATTCCAATCTGCCTGCCGCCGCTACGTGAACGCGTTCAGGACATCCGGCCGCTAACGGAGTTTTTCGTAGCAAAGTATGCTGCCCGCCTCAACAAGCCTATCCATTTGATTCCCGATGAAGTGATAGAGGTCCTCAAAGCGCACGACTGGCCAGGTAATATTCGCGAACTGCAGAATTTCATCGAGCGCGCGGTGCTCTTTTCGCCTGGGTCGGTGCTGCGTCTGCCGCTGGGCTTGAGGCAGACGGCGAAGCAGAGTTCGGAGACCATTTCTCGCACGCTTGCCGAGACCGATCGGGAACATATCCTGGAAACGTTGAAGCAAACCGACTGGCTGATTGGAGGACAGGACGGAGCGGCCAATCGGCTTGGATTGCCGCGTACTACGCTGATTTACAAGATGCGAAAGCTTGGAATTGAAACACGCCGGCCCACGGGGGTCCGCCCCATTCGCCAGTTGGCGGGTGAACAATGCCGTGCGGCCGCGAACTGTTGAGGAGGCGCCGCGTATCCGGGCCTGTCCCCGGATGCGATCTACTAACTCGCCGCATGCGATCTACTAACGAGGTGTGATCATGATCGATTCTTCTGATTTTCGGACGAAAAGCTTACCGCTCAACCACGGAGCAGGCCGTATGCCCGTACTCGGATTTGGCACCCTGATTCCGGATGCAGCCGCGACGACAAGTGCCACGAGAGACGCGCTGGAAGCTGGATTTCGACACTTCGATTGTGCGGAACGATATCGGAATGAGCGTGAGGTGGGCCAAGCTTTGCAGGCTGGACTTGCCGCTGGAGGGGTTGCGCGTGAAGACATCTTTGTAACCTCAAAGTTGTGGAACACCAATCATCGTCCTGAGCGCGTCGAACCAGCTTTTGAGGCGAGCCTGACGAGGCTCGGGCTCAACTATCTGGATCTCTATCTCAGTCACACTCCATTTGCGTTTCAACCGGGGGACGACCAGGATCCCCGAGATCAAAACGGCAACATCCTTTACGACCGCGGCGTGACTTTGCTCGATACCTGGCGCGCGATGGAGAGTCTGGTGGATCATGGAAAGTGCCGGGCCATCGGACTGTCTGATATCAGTTTGAGCGAACTGCTGCCCATTTACGAATCTGCGAGAATCAAGCCGGCCGTGGTCCAGGTGGAAGCGCATCCGTATCTGCCGGAAACGGAGCTTCTGGAATTCTGCAAGAAGAACGACATCGTGTTTTTGGCTTTTGCGCCATTGGGTCACGGAATAAGGCCGGGCCCGCTCGAAGATCCAGTCATTTCGGCAATCGCCGCACGGGTTGGCAAGACGCCCGCACAGGTGCTGTTGGCTTGGGCGGTGCAGCGCGGCACGGCTCTGCTTACAACGCCTAGAACCGCGGCCCGAGCGCGGGAGAATTTCAACATCTCCGCTCTTCCGGGAGACGCGTTCGACGAAATCAATCGGATTCAGACTAGACAAAGGTTCAATGCAGTAGTGAACACCGGCAGCCCCGGTTTCATTGCACAAGGAAGATGATCATGCAACAGTGTTCCGGAGCGCGAGATCAAGAGATCCGTGCGGAACTCGATCGGCATTGGGCCGCGTCCGATGCCAACGATTTTGAGACGGAGCACCGCATCTATCGCGAGGACGCGGTGCTGGAATACCCTCAGTCTGGCGAGCTAACCCGGGGTCGAAGCAACATACAGAACCAACGCGCTAGTCAGCCGAGCAAGAAGCGGTTTACTGTCCAGCGAATCATTGGCAGTGGCGATCTTTGGGTCACCGAACTCGTCGTGACCTATGACGGCAAACCGTCCTACACGGTGAGCATCATGGAGTTCAAGGACGACAAGGTTGCGCGGGAAACACAGTACTTCGCGGACCCCTTCGAGGCTCCCGCATGGCGCGCTCAGTGGGTCGAACGGATGGCGTGACGCGGCAGTGAGGCAGAATTGAATTATGCGCCATGACCTCCTACCCGGAAACGTTTTTCCCGACTATCAGTTGCCCGATCACACGGGCACACCGCGCAAACTCGGCGAACTCCAGGGCGACGATCCCCTGATCCTGACGCTTGCGCGCGGCCACTATTGCCCGAAGGAACACCAGCAGCATCTGGAACTTGCCGCGTTTTATCCCAAGATCGCCGTAGCATACACCCAGATCGCCACCATCTCCACCGACGACCACCACACTCTGCAGGAGTTCCGCGCGTCGGTGGGCGCCCAGTGGACCTTCCTCTCCGACCCCGAAAGAATCGTTCAGAAGGACCTCGACATTGCGGAGTACACCGACCCGGAAAATAATCCGATGATTCCGCACACGCTCGTGCTCAAGCCGGGACTCATCATCCACAGCGTCTACAACGGCTATTGGTTCTGGGGCCGGCCTTCAGTCGCCGACCTTTGGCAAGACCTGCGCGCCGTGACACGCGAGATCCGTCCCGACTGGGACCTGAAGACTCCCGGACTCCGCGAGGCCTGGAACGCCGGCGACTTATCGGCCTTTCATGGATGGAACAAGAAGCCAAAAGCCGTTTAACCAGGTACGTTGACCGCACTTCGAGATGAAGTGCTGCGGAATGACAGCCGGTGAAATACCGCGTCGGAGATTCGTCAGCAGCCACTTTGCTCGATACTCTTGAAACCGACGGCACCATCCAGATGCAATGTAGAACGCCACTTCCGGGCCTAAGAACCTTGCGAATGCCGCGGCCCCGCAACTGCACCTTCGATTTCGCGCGGTGAGCCTCCGCCATAAAGAGCCCAAGCCGCCAAACAAAGGGGAGTTTAATGACTAAGACCTACGACGCGATTATCATTGGAACCGGTCAGGCTGGTCCTTTCCTGGCGGAGCGCCTGGCAGGGGCGGGAATGAAAGTTGCGATCATTGAGCGCAAATTGTTCGGCGGCACGTGTATCAATACCGGCTGCACACCCACCAAGACGATGATCGCAAGTGCGCATGGGGCCCACATGGTTCGTCGCGCTGCCGATTTCGGAGTGCTCAACAACGGCCCGGCGAGCGTCGACATGAAGCTCGTCAAATCGAGGAAGGACGCGATTTCGGGGCAGTCGAGAACCGGCATCGAGAGCTGGCTGAGAGGGATGACAAACTGCACCGTGTACCAAGGCCACGCTCGCTTCGTGTCCTCAAAAGAGGTAAGCGTCGGCCCGGAAAGGCTCACGGCGGATCGCATCTTCATCAACGTGGGTGGCCGCGCCGTGTCGCCTCAGATGCCTGGTATCGACGCAGTCCCGCACCTCAACAACAGCTCCATCATGGACGTCGACTTTCTTCCGCGTCACCTGATCATCATAGGCGGCGGCTACGTGGGCCTGGAATTCGCGCAAATGTACCGTAGGTTTGGTAGTGAAGTGACCATTATCGAGACAGCGTCGCACCTGGCTCGCCACGAGGATGAGGATGTTTCGGATGCCATCCGGGAGATCCTCGAGCACGAAGGCGTCAACGTTCGGCTGAACGCAACTTGTATTGGCTTTTCGAAGCACGGCGATGACATTCTCACCCACGTTGACTGCGCCAGTGGCGATCCCGCGGTAAGCGGGTCACACGTCCTGCTGGCGGTGGGGCGCCGCCCAAATACTGATGACCTCGGCCTTACAGAGGCAGGCGTTGCCGTCGATAAACGCGGGTATATTGTCGTTGATGACCAGTTGCGCACCAGCGTCCCGGGAATCTGGGCGTTAGGGGATTGCAATGGGAAAGGCGCATTTACCCACACTGCCTTCAACGACTTTGAAATCGTCGGGGCGAATCTTCTGGACAATGACTCGCGCAAGGTCAGCGATCGCATTACGGCTTATGCTCTGTACATTGACCCTCCGCTCGGCCGTGCGGGCTTGACGGAGGAAGAAGTTCGCAAGAGCGGCCGCCGCGCGCTTATTGGCCGGCGGCCTATGACGAAGGTCGGTCGGGCCGTTGAGAAGGGCGAGACGCAAGGTTTTATGAAGATCATGGTGGATGCCGAAACTCACGAGATACTGGGAGCTGCCATCCTTGGAACTGGCGGCGACGAGGCCATTCACTCGATCCTTGACGTGATGTATGCCAGAGCTCCGTACACGGTCATTCAGCGTGCCGTCCACATTCACCCGACCGTTTCGGAACTCATCCCTACAATGCTCGGCGAACTCCAGCCGCTTTCGGCCGCCGCTGGTGCTCCGCGGTAGCGCAGAGATAGATGAAACGCGTAGGCGAGTCGATTCCCCTTGGTCGTCTTCGGCGTCTCCGTCGAACGGAACTCCCGGTGGATACTGTGGAGTTAGCGCGCACCTGATTGGCAAAGTAGCGGTCCATAATACCGATGATGGAAGGCTAAGCGGGCGCATCGTCGAGACGGAGGCTTATCCGGTTGGCGATTCCGCCGGTCACGCATTCCGCGGAGAGACGCGGGGCAACGCCTCACTATTTCTTGAGCGAGGACACGCTCACGTATATTTCACTTACGGTTCGTCGTTCATGCTGAACGTGACGAGCGAGACGGCCGGAGTCGGGGCGGGAGTCCTCTTGCGTGCCCTCGAACCAATAGAGGGAATCGATCGGATGCAACGCTTCCGCGGTGGGGCAGGCCTGCTTGATTTAGCCCGTGGTCCAGGCCGGCTAACCCAGGCCATGCAGATTGATTTCAGGCAGGATGGTCTAGATCTGTGTGCCGCCGGTCCGCTCTGGCTCGCGACGAGCCGACGGAAAACGGGCGACATCGGCGAAAGTGTACGGATAGGTTTGACGCGCAACGTGGATCGCAAACTGCGTTTCTACGAGCGAGGCAATCCCTACGTGAGTGGTCTAAAGAGGTTACGCGAGTAGTTCAGCGGTCGACAATCACAGATCAACCTCGACATCGCCAGAAGGCGTCGAACAACAGATCAACACATTCCCGGCGGCCGGTGGCTCAAGTGGATCGGGTTGATATTGGACACCTCCTCCGATCAATGCGCACTCGCAGGTATGGCAGACTCCTGTGCGGCATGACCACTGAACGGGGACGTCGCAAGCTTCCGCAAGTTCCAGCAAACTGGAAAACCGTGAATCCCACGAAACCGTGAGCCCGCTTCGGGTAAACGAAATGTGTGGTCCGGTGCCAGGTTTCCCCACCGGAGGGTGAACCGGCGGGTGGGAGGATGGCGCAATCCCCGGTGTGATCGGCGTTTCCGGCCCAAACACCTCCTCGTGAATTCGTGTGGAACTGGCGCCCCAGGTCTTCAAGCCCGAAGTCAGGTCGCGGAGAAATGATGGTGGACCGCACAAGTAGAAATCCGCATCGCGAGCCACGCCGAGGCGATCGAGCAAAGGCGTGTCCACATGCCCCACCGAGTCGTAATCCGCACCTGGTTCATCCGCTGGATCGGGCTTGCTGTAGACAATATGGCTTCGGCTGTTCACCAGGGTTCGCAAGAGTCCGCGCGACTCTTTTGCAAACGGGTGCTCTGCCCGGTTACGCGCTCCGTAGATCCACCAGATCTCACGACGTGACGCCGCGGAGGACAGCGAGTGCAACATGGCGAGTACCGGGGTTGCCCCGATGCCGGCACTAAGCAAGACGACTGGACCATCGCCGGATCTCAGAATAAAACCTCCCCGCGGCGCGCTCACATCCAGAATGTCGCCCGCGTGTATGTGATCGCAAAGATACGAGCTGACGACCCCGTTCGTCTCTCGCTTGACACTTACGCGATAAGTTCTGGCGCCCGGCATGCCTGACATCGAGTAATTCCGGAGCAGCGTTGGGCCGTTGGGTGTCGTGCGCAGCCTTAGAACGAGAAACTGTCCCGGTAGTGCCGCAGGAAGAGATGTCCCGTCCGTCTGTTCGATGGACAACGAGAACACATTGGCAGCTTCTCCATCTACCGTGGCGATGCGTAATGGCCGGAAACCTGGCCAGGCTGGTGGCGGGCCGCTCGAATCTTTGAGCCCGGGATTCCCTCCCTGCGAAGTCTTCTGCTCTGCAATTGCCTTTAGAGACGTTTTCCATCCCTGGCTGAGTGCCGGCACTCGCAGCGAGCGTTCAAGTTGTTCGCGCGAGGGGTTTGGCAAATACAGGAGCGCATCAATGTCGGCCACAGTGATGTGTTCGGGGCCATCCGCCACTTTCGTGATTTCTTCGCCAGCGCCAACTTCACCCTCTTCCAGCACGCGAAAGTAGAAGCCAGGCCGGTGATGTGACACGAGCAGAGCAGGCATAGCCGGGTCTGCCATTCTAATACCCACGCGATAGCATGTGACGCGCGGCTGAGTCACCTCGAACAGCGCGCTTCCGATGCGATACCGATCCCCGATGCAAACCTCATCATCGGGTAAGCCGTCAACCGTAAAGTTCTCACCAAACTGTCCGAATGAAAAATCGTTGCGGCCGAGCTGAGCCTCCCAGTAGCGATAAGCGTCCATTTGGTACACCATCACCGCGCGGTGCTCGCCTCCATGCCCAGCGAGATCCCCTTGCCCATCGCCTTCCACATTCAGGCGACGGACTGCAATCCTGCCCTGCACCGGCTGCTTCCAGATCGCGGTATGGACTTTCTCGCCCCTCCATGCCACGTCACGAGGAAGCCCGACATTGATTGATAGAAGTTGTCCCATCAGATGCCTTCCCGGAAATATATGCGGCGGACGAGCCACCACCTATTCTCTCGAAGCCGCTTCTCGCGTGGGTGATCCATCCTTCGAGTTTAAGTATTGCGCCGACGTCGATTGGTTTGCAGATCTGATTCCATGCGTTCCGCGCGTACTATGTCAAAGATACGAGGGGCATAAGCGGGAGGTGACGGCAGTCGGTGTCGGGACTTTGACAATAGTGTGCCAAGGTCTCTACGTCAGTCTTTCGTTTCATACCTTCGTCATGGTGAGCGACTTGCGCTCAGAGCTACGAGCAATCGCTGACCAGTGCTCGCAGTCGACGGTAATACCGAAACAAAGGAGAACGAACATGAACAATACTGTTGGTGCTGACGTCCCACGATCAATTGGGCGACACTGGCCGCAAGACCGGCTTCGCGGCGAGCATAATGTTTCTGCTCGCCTTCATCGTTCGCAAGAACGATCCCAAGGCTGGTGGAGTGGTTGTGGGTTAGCGAAACTATTTTGGGAGGCTGTTGAATGATGCACGTGATCCAGAACGTACTGACGACGCTACGCGCCGCGGAATGGATGCCGGTGACTGCGGCCCGCATCCTGATCGGCATCTTTTTCTGTATTTCCGGCGGGACCAAGCTGTTTGTACAAACCCAGTTCGGCGTGCTTGAGCACACCTTGATCCAATCGCACATTCCGTTCCCGCGCGCCAATGCGCTTTTCGTCGCCACGGTCGAATTCGCGTGTGGGGCGGGCCTGGCGCTAGGGCTGCTCACGCCGCTTTGCGCCGCAATGCTCATGGGCGACATGATCGTCGCGATCGCCACCAATCGGATCCCCAGCATCCAGGCGAGCGGTGTCCTCGCCTGGCTCGACGACTTCCTGTACCTTCCCGAGGTCCTATACGCGTTGATCCTCGTTTGGCTGATCTTCTCCGGGCCGGGTCGATACAGCGTCGATGGCCTCATCGCGTCGAAAATCGGACTCTTCGGCGTCGAGCGCTAGTGTCCCGGAGCGGTACCGGTGAGTTTAGGCTATTCACCACCGGGCAGTCGCGTCGAACCACCGACTCACATTACGGACATATGAGTATCATCCGGCGCGCGGGATTGCGGGTTTTCAGTGATTTAGCGATGGCTACTCCATTGCCATTGTCGTGGTGCAACCGGTGCCGATGATTGCGGAACGTGAACTTCCGGCGCAAGAACGGATCGAACTTATCAGGCGAGTGCAAAATCCGGGCTACGAGGCAGTGCATGAACTAGTTCATGATGGCGTGAGCGGGATACATAGCGCCTTGTATCTCATCAGGTTTTTACTTGCAGTGCGAGATATGGAATGTTCTGGAGTCGGCGAAATACTGACGTCCAGCGAAGACGAGCCCATGCTGAGCCCATGGCGTCGGTCACCAATTCTGGCTTCGCGCATCTAAGTTTTGTCAGTGACTTCGTGCGCACCGTACAAGGAGATGAAATATGAAAGCAATTGTCGTCCACCAATATGGAGGTCCGGAAGTACTGAAGTTTGAGGATTATCCTGATCCGGTGCCGGGTCCGGGCGAGGTGCTGGTGCGGGTCGCCTCCGCGAGCGTGAATCCGATCGACTACAAGCGGCGTGCTGGATTAACGAAGGATTTTTATCCCATGCATTTCCCCGGCCTCATAGGAGTCGATATGGCGGGGACTGTGGTCAAGATTGGACCGCAAGTGGAAGGCTTTTCCGTCGGCGACCAGGTGTTCGCCATGGCGGACAATACTTACGCCGAACTTTGTGTCGTGAATGCAGCGATCTTGGCGAAGATCCCCAAGGGGCTCGATTTGATCCAGGCGGCGGCGCTGCCACTGGTGACCACGACCGGCAACCAGCTCCTTGCAGCTACGGGAATCAAAGCGGGCCAGTCGGTTATGGTCGTAGGTGCAGCAGGAAGTGTTGGGCGCTCGGCGGTATTCACTGCGAAGGAACGCGGGGCGGCTGTGATCGCGGGGATCTTGAAGAGGCAGATGGATGAGGCGAAGACTGTGGGCGCGGATCAGATGGTCGCAACCGACGACGACACCGCCATCGCAAATCTTCCGCCGCTCGATGCGGTGGCGGATACGGTCGGCGGAAGAACCGCCGAGCAGCTGATCGCCAAGGTCAAGCCGGGAGGAGTGTTTGCTTCGGTTGTCGGGGCGCCGCGGAACGCCGCGAAATACCCATCGGTAAAGGTGGCGCCAGTATTCTCGAAATTCGACAGGAAAACGCTCGAGTTCATGGCCGAAGCGGTGCGAGATGGCAAGCTGGTTATCCCGATTAGCCAGAAGCTGCCACTTCGGGAAGCGGCCGAGGCTCAAGCAGCGGCAGAAAAGGGTAGTATCGGGAAGATCTTGCTGGTGGCTTGAACTCTTTGCGGGACATGCAACGTCTAAGGAAAAAATTGAAATGAAGAAAGATCACCGCGGAATTAATCCCGCTTCGAAACCAAGCGGCGACGGATGTGTGGAATGCCTGGCGTCACCGAAAGGTTGGTGGCTTCATCTCCGTCGGTGTGCGGAGTGTGGGCACATCGGATGCTGTGACAGTTCTCCCAGTCAGCATGCATCAAAGCATGCGTCGGCGACCGGGCATCCGATCATAACCAGCTTTGAGCCGGGCGAAGACTGGTTCTTCGATTACGAGAAGGGGGAGATGATCAAAGGTGTGAAATTGCTTCCGCCGCACGCGCATCCCGAAAGTCAGCCCGTACCTGGACCCGCGGGAAGGGTGCCAGCCAACTGGGAATCGCTCCTAAACTAGCTGCCCGTTATAGAGTCGCCATCACAGGACAGGCTTCTTTTACCGGCGTTTCCGGTCGCATCCATTATGCGCAAGGAAACATTCGCGGTCGATGTAGGTTATGGCTGCGGGAATCCGAACATCAACCACGACTGATTAGCTACCCAATGCGGGTACAGCTTCGTCATCTGATCGAACAGCTCCTGGTCGGATGTCGCGGTTTTCTGCACCCGATCGAAGTCCTGCAGGTAACGCTTGGTGTCTTGGATCGTCGAGGGAGAGTCAGGCGCGCCAGGCTTCTTGTGACCGGCGACAACAATCGCCGGGTTCAGCGCTGCTAACCGGTCTAGCGCCGCGATCCAATTCTTTCGGCTCTCGGGGGTGGTGTCCCCGACGTAAATGCGGCATTGGTTGTACACGACGTCGCCGGCGACGATCAGGCCGATCGATGGAACGTATAGAGACGTCGAATCGGGACTATCGGTGCGGCCCTGCTCGATGATGCGCAATTCGTGGCCCTCGAGAGTGAACGTGTCGTGCTGATAGGGCTCAGGTGGAACCAACTTGGTGGCCACTTGCCCAGGAAAGAGCCGGCGGGCCATCCGCTCCACCGTGGGAGAGAAAGACATCTGCATGGCGTCCAGCGCCTTGGGCGTTGCTATCGCCCGAGCGCCCGGGAAACGGTCGAGCAGAATGCTCAGACCGTAGAAGTGGTCGAAATGGGCGTGCGTTATATAGATGGTCTCCAGGTTGCGGTTGTGCAGAGCGACCCAATTCGCGAGAGCCTCGGCCTCAGCCACTGTGCCCATTGCGTCCACCAGCACCGCGTCGTACTCGCCGAAGATTAAAGTCGACGTGATAGGGTCAAAGCCGAGCGGTTCGCCGAAGGGCTTCGGCCGCTCGCCTACCATTGCCTTTCCCGGTGCGGTAAAGACGTTGACACTAAGCGTGTTCGACGTGAGAGGCGCGGTCACGCGAGTGCTCTCTTTCAGTCCATTTGTGACTTCCATTTGGTACTCCTTTCGATGTCAGGGCGAGTGACTGTTCAAAGCAGAATTGGCAGAACCGTGACGACGAATCCGTGGACGAACGTATCGATCAAGACCTAAGTGCTGGCTCGACACTGCAGCCCGGAACGCCTCAAGAGAACATCCGCAACCGTTTTAATCCGAATCCCATCCGGGCGCAGCGCTAACCGTACTTGAGCTCGGTGCTCTGTCCGACCTCGATAATATAACCGTCAGGATCGCGGATGTAACAGCGAATCTCGCCGTACTTGGGTATTGGCGGAGTGATGAACTCGGCGCCTCGACTTTTCCACAATTCATAGCAAGCTTTGATGTCCGCAACGCGGATATTCATAAAGCCGTTGATCTTATCCGGGTCGGGGACGCTGAGCGTTACCGACGGCTTGTCGGGGGTCGGCCCGCCCCCGACGTTGACCAGGAGCCAAGTATTCGCGAACTGAATGTACGCGGGCGCGCCTTCGCTGTCGCCTCTGCTCAGAATGCGACCGTCGAAGACTTTCTCATAGAAGCGAGCCGACCGGTCGATGTCGGCGACCGTAAGAAAATGTGCGACGGTAAACCCCTCGCGCGGGGGCATCTCATAGCTCTTCTGTTCGACTTGTATAGCGTTCATTGATAGCTCCTTTGTATGCGGTTCATTGATGGCTCCTTTCGATGCTCATGGCTGCCCGGCTCGCCATAATTTCTCCTATGCTGTTCTGTCTAGTCCAAAGTTGTCCTGGGTTCGGGCACGTGCATTAGGCGCAAGCAGGCACTAAGCGCCGCTCCCTCTTCACCTCTTACCGTACGCCGTGAAAATGTAATCCTTGGCAGCCACTTTCGTATGGCACGCGAAGCCGCAATTGACGACGCCCGTCTTATCGGGCCTGAACGTGTCCGACGCGGGATCATAGTCGAACACGGCGTAGGCCCATCCCTTCGTCTCCGGGAATTTCTTGGTGTCCTTCTCGATGAGGAAAACGTCTTGTAGGACGTCCGGTACCCTCACTGAAAAAGGGGATTCTGTGTTCTTTTTCGGCTTCCACTCGATTTTTGCAATCTTGGAGCCCTCGGGGAAAGACTTGCCGTTGCCGGGAACGCCGGACCGGTAGGCGTCGATCATTGTGGGATTGGCCACCATCACCTTCAGCAGATCTTCAGTCTGACTGACGGAGACGACTTGCCAGTTCTCGTAGCCCCTGAAGTCAGAGAATGCGAGCCCATTCGGTACGCGCAGTGTGTACTTGTCCTGCGCGGAGAAGGCCTTGCCGCTCAGGACCACTAGCGCTATGCCAAGTGCGGCTGTTGAAACGACCCGCGAACCGCGTGCAGGCAAAAACGTTCTGCCGATCATGACTTTCCTCCTGCTAGATACGCTGATGCGCAGCGGAGCGCATTTAGCAACGGTGGGTGCACGCTTCGGGCCAGGTACTGCCGCTCGGTGCGAAATGTTGGAAATTGTCCCTATTTTGAGCAGCTTAGCGTGAACGCGGGTGGGGTCGGGCGGTGCTGTCTAGATATCTTGTGTCGGCTGGCTGGCACCGCTGGTAGACTTTCCAACGGCTCTTCGTCCGTTGGACAGGTATTGTCAGGTACATCGGCAACGAGCGCCGGCCAGGCACCGTTCACTCGGGCGTGACGCGATTTCGTCGTCTTCGACCGCTTCCATGATGCGGTAGGTGGGCGCCAGATTTCTAGTAGAGTTCGCGCCTGAGACAACGCTGGCTTTCCCCAGAATCGATTGCCCCGGCATAGTCCGTGCCCGATGGCGCAAAAGCCAAATACACGATGTGGTTCTGCTTGCGGAATTCCAGAAGCTCCGTCTCCGGCCGATACGGATGTACTTCGACTTGGATCAAGGTGATGCTCAGACAGCCTACGGCCCGGGATTTACGATGGTCACTAGATTTTGGCCGCAACGGAGCGGCGTTAGCAGCGGCCGGCTTTTCCAGAGCATTGCTCCGCCTAGTTGCCATCCAGTGTATGGAGCAGCGCGCGCGGGCCGTCCATGTGGCCTCCCGGCGGATCAAGTCGATAGACCAACTTCCAAGGCCCCTTATACAGTTCAGGTCCACTCTTCGGCGCACCGAGCACAACAACCAATTCAAGGCGGTTGCGATCGTTGGGCGGCAGTGCGTGGATAATGTGCAGTACGTTGTAGCCACCCCCCGAAAATCCATACAGCGCGGTAACAGTCTGGTCGCGATGAAACTCGGCCAAAGCCATTTTAGTCTGCGCACTGTTCGGGCCGGTCGCGCCCGCCACATCCAGCACTTTCCCCTCATAGCCTTTGCGGCGCGCATATTCGAGGGCGGACGGCTCGTCCAGTGCTCCGCGCGGCCAATCACGTCCGCCATAGTTCCCGGCAATTCCTCGCAAGATCAGCATCGTAGGCATGGCAATCCCTCTGTTTAGGACTTGTCAGTCTGCAAGATTCGTCGAGTCGAGAACCTCCGCAGCTTTAGTCCGTTTGTCATTTCCAAAAGAGCGATGAGTTCATTAAGCATAGCCGCATTCTCCACCGTTCGGCAAATCATCCGTTTTGCACCCTACTACTTTGGAGTTGCCCGAATGGATTTATGGGACGTCGAGTGGCATCATAAATATTCATCACCGTGCAGTCATTATCGCGCTGCTAAGCATGGGTCTGGCTCCGCGTGGAAAGTTGACCGCCCAATCCCATCAGGATTCGGGATCTGGGATGAGTCGAACAGAAAGTGCAGTCCCTGGTCTCGTCCAGGGCGCTCCCTATCGCGGTGTCGCTCTGCGGTCATTTATTTCAGTTTTGAAACCCTCACGACGGTATCTTACGGTGACGCGTATCCGGTACATCGGATTGCGCGATCGCTGACTACGGCAGAAGCGCTTATCGGGCAACTGTACCCCGCGATCCTGATCGCAACACTGGTCGGCATGGCATTGCAGGCGCGATTCAAAGAAACCGAGGCCAGGTGATTTCGGATTCTGCCTAAGGTAGGAGCTAGGACTGTTGTGCGCCTTACGAACTCGGGGTGCCGTAATGAATGCATTGCCCCGGAGCTTCGGCGGTTCAGTTTGAAGGCGCTGTGAGGGCGCCACCCCGGATTTTTTGCGAACTCCAGGCCCCCTGTTCCGTATAGAATCCTATGAAACTCCCCGACGACCTGCGATATGCCGTCCGCTCGTTGGTAAGATCTCCAGTCTTCCTATCGGTCGGAGTCTTATCCCTTGCCCTTGGAATTGGCGCTAATACTGCCGTCTTCACTCTCCTCGATCAGGTCCTTCTCGAACTACTGCCGGTCAATAACCCGCGGCAGTTGGTGCAACTCACGGAGCACGGCGCATTCTACGGATCGAGTACCGGGGACAACGCTATCTCCTACCCCTTGTACAAGGACTTCAGCGCGCAGAACCGCGTCTTTGATGGGATGTTTTCGAGCAGCCAAAGTCCCATGAGCGCGACCTTCGACAATCGTAGCGAACGGGCGCTAGGGGAACTCGTGTCCGGGACCTATTTCCCTGTCATGGGTGTCCGGCCAGCTCTCGGGCGTCTGTTCACATCGGAGGAAGACGGCACTCCGGGAACCTCGCCCGTTGCGGTTCTCTCCTACAGCTATTGGCAGTCGCGCTTTGCCGGCGACTCATCCATTGTTGGGAAGGAGATCGTCGTCAACAATCGCAAACTGACGATCGTCGGCGTCGCGCAACGTGGTTTCGAAGGCATCCAGCCTTTGTTTGCGACGCAGCTTTATGTTCCCATCACCATGGCAGCGCAATTGACTACCGAAGAGCATCCGCTCGAGAACCGGCGTCGCCGCTGGATACAGGTGTTTGCTCGCCTGAAACCGGGTATTACGCAGGCGCGGGCGCAAGCTTCGCTGCAACCCATTTTCCACAGTGTTCTTGAGATGGAAGTCCAACAAGCGGAGTTTGCCCACGCGTCGGCGCACGATCGCGATGAGTTCTTGAAGATGACCATTGGCGTCATGCCAGGTGGCGGGGGACAGAATATCGTGGCGCCCATACTCGGGCCGGCACTATGGGCGATGATGGCGATGGTCGGGCTGGTTCTCATGATTGCCTGCGCCAACGTCGCGAACCTGATGATCGCGCGTGCGGCTTCGCGCCAAAAGGAGATCGCGGTGCGCCTCGCGTTGGGAGCCGGCCGCTGGAGAATAGTCAGACAGTTATTGGTCGAGAGCGGTCTGCTCTCGATCGCCGGAGGCGCGTTAGGGCTCGCGGCAAGCCCCGGGATCATGCGTCTGCTCCTTGAGACCATGCCGCAAATCGATCCACCTTTGACGTTTGCCACCAGTCCGAATCGCAACGTCCTTTACTTCAACTTGGCACTCTGCATTTTGACGACGCTCCTTTTCGGACTTGTTCCAGCTTTGCAATCGACGCGCCCCGACCTGGCTCCTACTCTCAAGGACCAGGCAGGCGCCGTAGCCGCCGGCGGTCAGTCACGTTGGCGCAAGTCGCTGGTAACGGCGCAGGTCAGTCTCTCGTTGTTGCTGCTCATCGGAGCCGGACTGTTTGTGCGTAGCTTGCAGAACCTCAAGAACCTCGATCCGGGGTTCAAGATGGCGAACCTCGTATCGTTTGAAATCAACCCCACGCTCAACGGCTATAACCCTGAGCAGGCAAAATTGTTTTACCGGCAATTGGAAGACCGGCTGGCCGCGATTCCGGGAACGCGATCGGCGGCGCTCGCCGTGGTGGGCCTTCTCAGTTTCAACTCCTGGAATGGAACTATAACGGTGGAAGGGTATACGCCAAAAGCTGGCGAGGACATGAACCCCAGCCTGAACTATGTTTCGCCGCGTTTCTTCGAAACGCTCACTATCCCGGTCTCAGCCGGCCGCGATTTTGCTGACGCCGACCGGCTAGGTACGGCGAAAGTCGCGATCGTCAGCGAAAAGTTCGCGCGCCATTACTTCGGCGATCAGGGAGCGATTGGCCGTCACATCGGCATGGGCGGCGATCCGGGCACCAAAACGGATGTTGAGATCGTCGGGGTGGTGCGCGACACCAAATATAGAATGATGCGCGAGGATGCGCCCCGCGAAGTTTACTTCCCCTACCTGCAAAACAAATGGGCTGCGGAGATGACGGCCTACGTCAGCAGCGGGTTGCCCTCGGATCAAATCTTCCCTGCCATGCGGGATGCGGTGCGGAAGCTCGATCCCAACCTTCCGGTTTACTCCATGAAGACCATGGAACACCAGCGTGACGACTCCCTCGCTGTCGAGCGGCTGGCCGCGAGTTTGTCGGCAGCTTTCGGAGTGCTGGCAACCATCCTTGCAGCTATCGGCTTGTACGGTGTCATGGCGTTCCTGGTTACGCGGCGCACGCGGGAGATCGGCATCCGAATGGCGCTTGGTGCGATGACTGGCAATGTCGTTTGGCTCGTGATGCGGGAAGTTCTTTTTTTGGCGGGTATCGGTGTCGCGATCGGACTTCCGGCAGCGTTGGCGGTGACACGTCTTTTGGGCAGCCAACTCTATGGAATCGACTCGTCTGATCCGGCTACGATCGTTGGCGCGACCTTGGGGCTTCTCGCCATTGCGCTGCTGTCCGGTTATATCCCGGCACGCCGCGCGACGCGTATTGACCCGATTACGGCTTTGCGTTATGAATAACAAACTGCCCACATGCCGCTCCCGGCATGAGACGTGCACAGCGTCAATAGGGAAGGTCGATCCGCGCGAATTTGACGCACGACGGAGAGTCCACTTTTACGACCGTTCGTGTGAGCGTCATGAGCCCGCTTGCACCATCAATCTCGAAAAGAACCGCGTCATCCGTGAGTTCGTTTGCAACAAGCAGGTATTTGCCCGTCGGGTCAATCCTAAAGTCCCGAGGCATCATGCCGCGCGTGGAATCCTGCTGGATTCGCTTTAATGTCCCTTTTTCGGGGTCAACCGCGAAGACAGTGATCGTGTCAGAACCCCGGTTACCGGCGTATAGGAATTTCCCGCTCGGGTGCAATATCAGTTCAGAGCCTGAGGTGAGAACTCTCGTTCCCTCGGGTATCGAATCGATCGTCTGGATCTCTTTAAGGATTCCTTTCGAAGAATCCCAAGAAAAAGCGATCACGGAGTCAGTGAACTCGGTAAGGGCATACGCAAACTTGCCGTTCGCCGCAAAGGTGAAATGCCGCGGACCGGAGCCTTCAGCTACTCTCACAAACGGAGGATCGTTCGGAGTCAACGAGCCACTGACAGAATCGAACCGGTAGACGCGCAGTTGATCGAGTCCTAACTCTGCCGCGACCGCAAAGCGATTGTCCGGCGAGAGACCGATCCAGTGTGCATGAGGGCCCATCAGCCCTTGGCCGGTGTGCTGCATAAAGCTGGTCTGCTCGCCTAATGAACCGTCGTCCTTTACGCGCCACACGACAACGCTGCCGGTTGTGAAGTTCGCAACCATCACGAATTTGCCCGCGGGATCCATTGACAGAAAACAACTGCTTCCACCGTTCGAAGGAACAGTATTCAGAACGCTCAGCTTGCCTGTGGCTCGGTTGATTGCGAAAGACCGTACAAACGAAGCTTTGTCCTGTAAGTTGCCAACGGCAAGCGGGTCTTCCACGACGGCGTATAAATAACGTTGGTTCGGATGGACTACCAGGAAAGAAGGGTTGATAGTTTCGGCAGCCAATTCGGGTGCACTGAGGTCGCCGGTTGATGGGCGGAACCGGCTCACATAAATTCCCTTGCTCTGGCTTTTGTAAAAGTGGTTAGGACTGGGAAGCTTAAACTCCGTGTAGGTTCCGAAATACACGAAGTATTCTTCTTCCTGCACCGGTTCTCGCCGGACGGCGCCTGTGACTGTCAGCCCAACGGCCAAAGTGACAAGAAAAGTGCTCAAGATATGTTTCATCGTTGTTTCAACGGAACACACGGTTTCCGTTCTAGTTTCTTACCTACGGTCGATTGTACTCCTCGCTACTGAGAAACTTAACGTGCATGCATCAGCAGACTTAGTCAGGCGCTTCGGACTCTCGGCAATTCCGAGCCGTATCTTACGAATGCGGAAGACTGACCGCCAGCAGATACCAGGCCGCGTGGGGGAGCCACTCCTCGGTCCAACGCCAGTCCTCATCCTTCCCCGTGACCGCGTAGCCCTGGTTGAATGCGATGCCGTCTTCGTCGGCTGCGTCCGAAGTAATGCCGTTGACAATAGCGCCCGGCGCATTCGTGTACTTGTACGACTTGAAGAACATGTACGCGGCATCGCCATGGCCGCTGCCTACCAGCATGCTCGTGTCGAAAGGATTGCGTCCAAGGATCCAGTGCAACTGATTCCAAGCATAAGCCGTCAGCTGCTTCTGGAAGGCCGGATCGTCGTCGAACAGCGCTGCCGCCAGTCGTGCGGCCGCTGCCAGCGACGCCAGGCGCGCATCCTCGCCCTGCCACCACGGCGCGGCTTCCGTGTCGTGAGGAAAGAAGAAGGCCGTGCGCGGCTTGCCGTGAGAGAGCACCAACTGGCGCGCCAGCCCGAACGGGTTGTTGACTTCCGCGGTTACGGCCAGCTCGAAGTGCAACGACCGCCGAACGGCGTCTAACGCTTGCGACCGTCTATCGGGAGCGGCGATGCGGGCATATTCGATCAAACTGTAAACCGGCAGGCCGGCGTCTGAGGGATGGAAGAACGGGCGTGTGGCGGCATCCGCCCGCCAATAATCGTGCCAGGCGCCCGTCGAAGTAAGGCGGGCCATCAGTTGCGCGGCGCGTCGATCGGCGGCCTCCAGGTAGCGTTTGTTCGAAGTGGCTTGATAGAGCTCGGTCGCGGCGAGCAACGCGCAATAGTCGTCCAGGATGTTCTCCACTCCGTCGTTGGTCAGCTCGGCGTTGTGCGCATTAAGGAAATCGAATGCCTCAACGGCCGCGCGCAGGTACTGCTGCCGAGTGAGCTCGCCGTCCTCCGGCATACGCGACGCCAGAGCGAGAGCGGCAATCGCGACTCCCCCACCTGAACGGAAGCTGACCTCATAACCGTGCCCGCCCGGAGCCTGGGGGCGCTGGCCACCGTGTCCGCCATCGTCAGCGTGCAGTTTGATCTCGGTCCGCCAGTTGGGATTCTGGATCGCGCGATCCTGCGCGAGCTTCCGGCCGCCCGGCGCTCCGATGCTTTCAAAAAATGAGCCGCCCGGACGATGCATGCGCGCCAGGAAGTCAGCGCCGAACAACCCCTCGTCGAGCAGACGACGCTCATACTCGGTGAAGTTATCGTCCTTGCGTGCCTCCAGCGCGAGATAGCTTTTCAGCAGAGACCAAGCCACAAGCGGCACCTGCTGAGGGTTGAAGTAAGAGGTCGGGTTCTGATGCGAGAAGTGGATGCCGTAGTCGCCCGTAGCGTCGTACCAGCCGCCATGCAGATCGACGGTACCGCTCCCGTCGGGCAGCTTGAGATGGCTATCGGCGCGGTCCATTGCGCCACTGGCGCGCTGTCCTTTGAAATAGTAAACGACGTTAGAAAGAGTGTCGCGCTCGAGTACGTCGTCGGCGATGGCGAAGATGCTGGAGAGGAACACCGCATCCGAATTGCAGACCTGGAGCCGGTACCGCCCTGCGTGCTGCCAAGCGGAAAAATCGATTGTCCAGAAGACGCGGCCAGCCCAGTTCCGCACCTCTCCGGCGGGCGTTAGCTCGCCGCGCACCACGCTCTTGTCCGAGTCGGCGTCGAGCAGTGCGAAAGTCAGCGGGTGGTCGTCTGGCGCACCGTAAACGATGGCCACCTTGGTGGCCAGCCGCTCGTAGCCCACCTGATCGACGAGTACCTTGACCTGGCCGTAACAGGCGGCCATGCCCAACACTCCTCCGGCAATCGCCGGCAACCACGTCATTAGCTTTTTCATCTGCGCTCCACTTCAGTCTAGAGAATTGTGTCGATCTTTGGTAGTGTTCCTTAGAAAGGCCTATTGTTCCATCGCGCCGTACTGAAAGCGCGGCGGGAGACGGCACCCGGTGCGTTTGATCATTGCGAGCGTGAGCGCCTGGGCAGCGAGAATACCGGTGATCGCATGCCACGGTTCGGCCACCGGATCCAAACGGACCGGATAGAGGGACGGCGACGCAGCACGTTCCTGCTCGGAGACCAGCACCACCTTGCCGCCCCTTCGGACGCACTCTTGCGACAACTTCACGCCCAACTCAGCACAGCGTCCGACCGCGAGAATGATGGCGACGTGCGAAGCATCCACATCCAGAATTGGACCATGGCGGAAGCCCGCCCCGGTGTGTGGGGCTGCGCGATGGCCGCTCATCTCGCGAATGCACAATGCGCTCATCGCCGCGGCTCCATAAGCTGCGCCACGGCCGATGATTTCGGTATTGGCAGCGCCGCGGCAGAACGACTCCAACTCATGCGATTGAGTGAAGATTCGTTCGAGCGACTTGGAAAAGGCTTCGGCAGCCACTTCGGCGTCGCGCTGCCAGGACTGGCCGAGAATCTCGGCGGCTACGATAATGGAAACCGCGGTGGCGTTGATGTAGGTCTTGGTCGCGTTGCCGTACTCCGGCCCTGCGAGAATCGGCAGGCGTCTTTCCGTCAACTGCCAGCACGGGCTCACCGGGTTGTCGCAGATCAGCGCCAGAGGTCGTTTAGCAGCGGTCTTGACCAACTCGACCAGTTCCGCGCTCTCGCCCGAGGTAGTCAACAGAACCGACAGCGATGCTTGGTCCCAGGTGCTAGCGCCATAGTGCAGCCACTCGCCTGCATCCACCGAAAACGAGGGCTTGCCATTCGAATGCAGCGTGACTGAGCCAGCATATGACGAGCAAAGCGATGCACCCATGCCCAAAAACAGTACCGGTCCGTTGCGTGTAGCCAGCGCTCTGAGTTTGGCCAGCTCAGCACCAATGGCCGGATCGCCTGAGTAGGCGCGCAGCAGGTCGCGTAGCCGGCCCGGTTGTTCGCGGCACTCGATCTCGAGAATCTCGGTACCGGTGGCTTTCAACAGTTCAGGAGCAGGCTCGACGCCGGCAATCCACCGCGGCGTTTTGCTTGTCGACATCTCCGCTCCGTCTCCTTGGTTTGCTTGTACGCGCAATGCGATTATCCCTGCCTTCCTTGTAATGAATCATTACAAAGTGCTTTAATTGTAGCCGAAGGCGTTGGTGGGCGGCGGGCAGTGGGATGGGAGGCGAGCGTGAATCAGACGATTTCGACGGCGCGGCCAAGCAAGCGGCGCGCGTTTCTCTGGAAAATCTCGTCAATCGCCGGGCTCGGAGGCGTGCTCTACGGCTACGACATGGGTATTATCGCGGCGGCGTTGATCTTCGTACGCTCCGCATTTCATCTTTCGACAAAGATGGAAGAGCTGGTGGTCAGCGTCGTGCTAGCCGGCGCGATGGTGGGCGCGCTCAGTGGTGGCAGTGTCTCGGACCGCCTGGGGCGGCGCGTCACGTTGATTAGCGGAGGCGCGCTGTTCGTTGTTGGTTCAGTGTTGGCGCTGCTCGCACCGAACGTCGGTGTGTTGATCGCCGCGCGAGCGCTACTGGGTATCGCGATTGGTTTCACGTCAGTAACTGCGCCGGTTTACGTCTCGGAACTGTCCCCGCCGGGATCGCGTGGAATGCTCATCGGGCTCTATCAATTTGCTCTCACGGTGGGAATCGCGCTGGCCGATCTGGTCGGCTACTGGCTGGCGGCCGAACACGGCTGGCGTCTGATGTTCGGATTAGGCGCGATTCCGGCGCTGCTGTTCTTCGTGCTGGTGCTTTTCGTTCCCGAAAGTCCCCGCTGGTTGATTGGCCGTGGCCGCATTGAGGAGGCGCGGGAGACCCTCGAATGCTACGTGGACTATGCCGCCGCGGCAACGTTGTTAGAAGAGCTGCGCGCCAGTTTGATGGTGACGATGGAGCGCCGCTGGAGCGCACTGCTGAGCCCGGTAGCGCGGCGCGGTTTGCTTATCGCATGCGGCTTCACGATCTTGCAGCAGGTCACGGGCATCAATACGATCATTTATTACGGCCCGCGAATCTTCGCGCTGGCCGGTGTGGCATCGGACAAAAGCGCGATCTTTGCAACCTTTGTTATCGCCGTAGTTAACGTGCTCGCAACCGTCATCGCGCTGGTCCTGGTGGATCGCGTGGGCCGCAAGCCACTCCTCTACTGGGGCGTCGGAGGCATGACCGCGGCGCTGTTCGGGCTGGCATGCGCGTTCCACAATCAAGCGCTGCTGGGTGCCCGGCTTGGAATCGTCGCGGCGGCTTGTCTGACTCTCTACATCGTCTGCTTCGCGTGCAGCATGGGACCGATCGCGTGGATACTCGTCGCCGAGGTCTTCCCATTGCGCCTGCGCAGCCGCGGCGCGGCGGCGGCCACCCTGGGATCCGGCCTCTCGAATTTCATCGTCTCCCTCACGTTCCTGTCGTTGATCGAGGCCGCCGGGAACAGCCTCACGTTTTCGATCTACGGCGGGTTTTGCGTCCTCACGCTTCTGTTCGTGCGCTTCCTCGTTCCGGAGACAAAGGGCCGTGAACTGGAGAGCATCAGTTCGGCCGAATTGGCGGCCAAGGCTTAACGTCTAATGACTGAGACACAAGACGGATACGTGATCGGAGTCGACATCGGAGGGACCAACCTGCGGCTGGCGCTGGCTGATGCGAACGGCGGCATCGTGGCTCGACGCCGCGTTTCCACTCAGGGCGTGCGGGATTCTGGAGCGGTCTTGCGAATGTTGCGCGAGTCCATCGACGCGCTGCTGTGCGAAGCGACGGTCCCGCGCTCCGCGCTTCGCGCTCTGGGCGTCGGCGCGCCAGGCATCACCGACGCAGAACGCGGCATCGTCATCGCTACTTCCTATCTGATGGGATGGAGGGACGTACCGCTGCGCGACGTGCTCGAGTCGGCGCTCGGCATACCGGTCGCGGTCGACAACGACGTGAACGTGGCCGCAATCGGCGAAGCGTGCGCAGGCGTCGCGCGAGGCATCGACGACTTCGCTTTTCTCGCCATCGGTACCGGGATTGGCGCCGGCATTGTCCTGAATCGCCGCTTGCATCGCGGTACCAGATGGACAGCCGGCGAGATCGGCTACATGCTGGTGCCAGGAACGTCGGAGGCGCCAATCAAGCGTGGCGATCCGGGTGCGCTCGAGGAACTCGTCGGCGGCGACGGAATCCGACGACAGTGGCACGGACTCTGGCGTGCGGATCTCACGGCGCTTCCACAGAACGCCACCGCGACTCAAATCTTCGACCACGCGTTGGAGGGCAATGCCCTCGCGGAAAGTGTCCTGCAGAGTGCTGCCCGCGGTCTTTCTTATGCCATCTACAACATGGCCCTGGTCTTGAACGTCCCGCTGTTCGTCCTTGGCGGAAGCGTGGGGCTCCATCCGGCCTTGGGCGATGCGGTGCGCGCGCTTCTCGAACATCGCGACGACCGCGCGCAGTTGCGGCTGGTCCGCAGCAGCCTGGGCGACGAGGCTCAATTGACAGGCGCCGTTCACCTGGCGCTGGACGCGATCACGAGAGCGGCAGCAGAATTGAGGGAATTGCCTCGAGAGCGACAGCGATAGCGCCGCACAGTACCGCTCCTTCGCCAAGCATTGCCGTGGCGATTCGGGGCACGGCGAACTCGCATTGCTCCAGTTCCCGGTTCACGAAACTCAACAGCGCCGGATGACGGCCGACTTCTCCGCTCAGCAGCACCAGGCCCGGATTTAGGATCAGCGCAAGGTTGATGATCATATCGGCGATGATGGCGACGCGCGGGCGAACGATCTTTTTGGCCGTGGGTTCACCGCGCTGTGCCATGTCGAGAATGGCGGTTACATCGACGCGCCGCAACACGGGCGATGGTGTGTGGCCAGGACCTGACGATGCCTCCAGCCAGCTCTTGCGAATCCCTGAGCTGCTCAAGACCGCTTCGAGTTCGCCGAATTCATGCAGCGCCGGTTGGCGGCGTGTGATGTGGGGCAGGCGCAAGTAGCCAATTTCGCCGGCCGACCACTGTGCACCGTGGTAGAGCCGGCCATCCAACACGATACCCGCGCTGACGTTCGTGCCTATGTCGAGCACGACGAAGGAGGCTTCTCCCCGCGCGGCGCCGCGTAGACGCTCGCCAAGCGCCGAGAGATTCGTATCGTTCTCGACCACGACCATGCATTCGACGCAACGGCGGAGCATCGCGCCCAGCGGGACCGAGCGCCAGTTGTCGAGTGTGCTGACAGCCAGCACCACGCCGTCGTCGACGTTGGCGATTGCGGGAACGCCTACGACGAGCGCCATCAGTTGCTCGCGCTTCATCGCGCGGGCCTTCAGGAGCCGGCGCATCTCCTCCTCGATCAGCGAGCAAATCGCCTCGGGATTGGTCTTTCTGCCGGCGAGCCAGACCTGCGAAGTGTCGAGTTCGCTGCCGCTCAGGTCCGCCAGGAGGAAGGACACGAAGCTCGCCGTGATGCGTACGCCAAGCAGGCAGCCGCGCTCGGCCTTGAAGCGAATCAGATCCGGTGGCCGGCCCCCGCTCGATTTGCCTTCGCCCAACGGTTGAACCAGACCCGCCGCGAACAGGTCGGAGACGACGTTGGTCACCGTGGGAGCGCTCATGCCGGAGGCGCACACCAGATCGGCGCGTGAGCAAGTGCCCTTTTCGCGAAGCAGTGTGAGAATGGCGAGTGCGTTTGTACGGCGCAGGAGTGGCGGACGGCCGACTGCAATGGTTGTCTTTTTCACAGAAATTCGCACATCGGCTGCAAATGTCCGTCGAGCTTGTTAAGAATTATAGCAATCGTTACAAAGTCGAGGACTTACCTGCGCTGTGCGGATAGGCATCCGAGCGGAGGCTTCACGCAAGGGGGGAGCATACCGTTCGATCCGAAGACGGCGCCGGGGCTGTGCTCGAGGTCAATTCTCCAATGTTTTAAGTTAAAAACGCCCACCTTGTGTTTCGCCGATGGGAGGTGATATAGTTTGCTGATCTTCCGGAAGCGTTAAGCTATCATTTCGCTGGTTGGGAGGATTCGGGGCGCGCTCGGTGGCGTGGGAAGCGCACCCGACGTTCGAGCAACAGGATTCGCCAAAGAAGGTCTACAATCGATCCAATCTCTCCGAGGCTGATTATGAAGATGAGCGCGCATGACATCCAGATGTACCCAAAGTTTACGAAATACGTAAGCGTAGAAATTCCCCAGCTCGCGTCAAGTCCCTTGATTGTCAATGCAATCGTCGACGCGGCGGGAATCGACTCGAAGAAGAAGATTCAGAAGGCCCTGGTGTGGGGCCACGGGCCAATGATCGAGATCAGAGGGTTTCCGGACAAGGAAACCCCCGACGGTGTGATCCATGTTGCTGGAGGCTATACTGATGGAACCGATGCACTGGCGATAAATGTGTCCCATGTGTATCAGTTCGAGTTGGGTCAAAAGTTACAGCGAACCAAGCACGGCCATCTCGTCGCTACTGTCGGCGTTATCCTTCTACATGAACTGGTCCACTGGGCAAGCGATACCTTTCATGGAGGGGCATCAGTAGAGCAGCAACATACCTTTGAGTCGAAAGTTTACGGCGGTTCAGTGGTCTCGGAGTGATTATTTCGCCGTGGCTAGGCCAAGCTAGCCGGCCATCCCAGTGACGTCGGCATCTCGGCCAACGCTCCGTTGATATGCCATCGTCCCCTTCGGCAAAACGTTCTAATTCGATATCACCCAACCGGCGGAATCGGCGCAGTGTCCTTTCCTACCTAACTTGGCTAAGCTGCGCTTGCAGAAGGCCGCATTCGCAAACGGTGCGTTGCCCCAAGAGCTCCGCGGCTGGAATATCCCGTTGCAGTTAGCGCTTCTTCCGCGCGGCGGATGGCGGCACAGGAGCAAAGATTTCCTTCGAACTTCTTCTCCAAATCGACCAACAGCGTGTATGGTGTCAGCATTCGCTTTTAGGTTGATCATAAAAAGTGGCCGGTGGATTCACATTTGGCGCCACGTCACGCGGCTTGACGCCAAATAAAAGGACAGATTTTGAGACATCGGCTTGCTCCGCTTGGTTGACTCGATGGCCGTGATATCTTTGCTTTTGCACGGTTCCACTTTGGGACGCAGGAGATTTTTTCGTGTCCGCGCGGAGATAAATTCGCTCGCGTAGGCGGGTCCCCGCCTGGGTGACCGCTCAAGAGCATGATTTCAAGGATCGGCAAATATACGGTCGACCCGGAGCCCCTCGGACGCGGTGGGTTCGGCGTCGTTTACCGTGCATTTGATCCTGACGTCAAGCGGCCCGTCGCCATTAAGGTTCTCACCGAAGGCGATCCGGAACTCGTGCGGAGATTTCAAGTGGAGGTCGGCACTACCGGCAATCTCGGTCACAAAAACATCGTCACGGTATACGAGTGCGGCGAGCAGTCGGGCGCGCCATACCTGGTGATGGAGCTGCTGCAGGGACAGACTCTCGAACACGTCATCAAGTCGAAAGTCAGTCTCACGGTTCTCGAGAAGGTCCGCATTATGGTGCAGGTGGCCGAGGGTCTTGCCTTTGCGCATTCGAAAGGCGTTGTGCACCGCGACGTCAAGCCCAGCAATATCATGCTGCTCCCCGACGGCGGTGTGAAAATCATGGACTTCGGCGTCGCCCGAGTTCAAAGCCGGAACACGGCGGTGACGCGTGAAGGATTCATTATTGGAACGATTCCGTATATGGCGCCCGAGCAATTCGATCCGGGCGGTGGCGCCGACAAGCAGACCGACATCTTTTCTTATGGTGACGTGTTTTATGAGTTGCTGACGGGAAAACATCCCTTCCTGTCGAGTTCCGAAGTATACGCGATCATCCGCAAGATCAAAGCCGACGAGCCGGAACCACTCTGCCAGCTGGCGCCGGACTGCCCGGAGGCATTAGAGCTGCTTGTTCATCGAGCCATCGCCAAAGATCGCGAAGTTCGCTATCAAACTTTCGACGAACTGCTCCTCGATAGCGAAGGCATCCTGGTTGAAATGAAGCAGGAGCAGGCGTCGGTAATTTTGTCCGAAGTCGAACCCCTCCTCAAGAGCGGCAATATTGAAACGGCGGAGAGAAGACTTTTGGAGGTGCTGGAGCTCGATCCTAGCAATCGAGATGCGCGCCAGCAGCGCACGAGAATCCGAGATCAGGTGCGTGAACGCACGATCGCCGGCCGCATAGCCGAGCTGCTTGCGAAAGGCGATTCGCAGATGCGGGACCGGCAGTTTTCCGAAGCCGTGGAAACTTTCGAAAACGCCGTGCGGCTGAATAAAACGCATCCCGAAGTCCAGGCGCGTTTGTCTGCCGCGAACGCTCGCCTGGAAGCATTCACGAAGGCGAACAGATTGGTAGCCGAAGCTCGCCGCGACCAGCAGAATAAACACCTCGACACGGCCATCCAACGTCTCCAACTCGCGTTGAAGCACGATCCGGAGCATAGCGATGCCAAAAGCCTGTTGGGCCGCATCGACGCCGAGATCCGGCGCGCGAGCGACGCGTCCCAGAAGGTGATCGACGCCGCGTTGGATCTTCTCGCCAAAAAGCAATACGAAGACGCGCATGCGGTGCTCGACAGGATCGAAGCGGATTCACGCGTCGCGCCGCGCGTTTCCGAAATTCGGGCACGCATCGATCGCGAAAAGGCGGAAGCGGAAAGGCAGCGGCGCTCGGAGCAGTTTAATATCGCCATTGCCAGCGCGCGCGAAGCGCTCCGAGCGCGCGACATGGCCAAAGCCGGCCATTTGCTGAACTTCGTATCGAACCAGTTCGCGTCCGAGACCGGAGCATTCGAAATAATCTCAGTTCTGCGGGCGCAATTCGAAGCGCAGACACGCGCCGACGAGATTGCCGGATGTGTACAACAGGTGGAGTACCTGGCCTCGAACCGTTTATTCCGCGAAGCGTTCGGGGCGGCGCAGGAAGCAGTGCGCCGTTTCCCTGAGGAAGAAAGTCTTCTGCGCTTGCGGGATTCCGTCGCCGCCCAACTCCGCGCATACGAGTTGGATGCGGTCCTGAACCGGATCGGTGTACTGCGGGCGGAAGGCAAATTGCAATCCGCGCTGGAAGCGATTGCGGTGGCCCGGCGGCGGCTCGGCGAAGAGCAAGCCATCGAAAAGCAGGCACGCGAGATTGAGCGCCAACTTGGTCTCGAGGAGCTGCTGAAGAATGTTCGCTCGTCGCTCAAGGCGGCCGACTACGAAGCTGCCATTAGCCGCATGGAAGCGGCTGTCGAATACGAAAACGAAAACGATGTTCGCGCCCTGCTCGCATTAGCGCGGGTTTCCGCGGCCCGGCAAAGTGAAACAAAAGCCGTGGAAGTCGCATTGCAAACCTCCCGGGCCGCCGCGGAACTCGGGTATCCGGATCGCGCGATAAACGCTTTGGAGGAAGCCCTTCGGAGCTATCCCGCAAACGCGGCTCTGATCAAAGCTGCTTCGGCGCTTCGGGAGCGAATCGCGAGTGAGCGCCGCGCGCTGGTGGCGCAACACCGGCGGCGGATCACGGCGGCAATTTCGGAGCAGAATTGGAAGAACGCCGAGAATGCCATCGACGCCGCTTGGCGCGAGTGCGGGGAGGAACCTGAGTTCAAATCACTGGCCGAGCAAGTCGAGCGCGGCCGCACGGACGGCGAGTTACGTGAACTGGAGACGCGGGTTCGTCAACGATTAGCTTCAAACGACGTACCCGGAGCGGCACACCACCTTTCCGAGACCCAAGCGGTCCATGCCAACGACCCGCGTTGGAAACGATTAAGCGATCTGGTGGCGGGCCGGATGGCGTTCGAATCGGCGCTGGCAGAGGCCGATCGACATAGGAACCGTGGAGATCTGGACGAAGCTGAGCGGCGTTTACAGATTCTTATTGATCGCGGGGACCTCGATGATCGTGCCTCGCGGCTGCTCTCGGACGTGCGTGAGCGGAAGCTGTCCCGCCAGATTGAGGAAGCGGAGAATGCCATCGGCCATGGGGACTTCGACCGCGGGATCACACTGTTGCGGACGATGCAGATTCAGGTTCCCGAAGCCGCCAGCGCTAGGATTGCATCGGCTTACGAGAAGGCGCTGGCCCAGAGAGACAGCGAGATCGCAAGACTCGTGCAGAGTATCCGTGAACGTTTGGACCACGACAACACTCGCGAGGCTGGGCAGGAACTCGCCGACGCTGTTTCGAAGTTTCCAGGCGAGAACTCCTGGGAGTTACTACGCACCGAAATCGCCAGTCACGCCGCTTTCCTTGAAGGATTGGCGAGGGTGGAACGCCAATACAACGCAGCACATTTCGAAGCTGCCGAGAAGGAACTGTCAGCCCTTCGTGTACCTCTCAGCGCCAAGCCGCGAGTCCAGGCACTTCGCGAATCGATCACAGCGGCTCTCGAGAAGCAAGTCGAAGAAGAGCGCCTCAAGAAAAAGCGCGCGGATGAAGAACAAGTTCGTATCGCGGAAGCAGCGCGACTGAGGCAACTGGAAGAAGAGCGTCTCAAGAAGCAACGCGCCGAAGAAGAAAAGGCACTCCTCGCGGAAGCAGCGCGACTCAAGCAGCTTGAAGAAGAGCGTCTCAAGAAGCAACGCGCTGAGGAAGAGCAGGCACACCTCGCGGAAGCAGCGCGACTCAAGCAACTGGAAGAAGAGAGCCTCAAGAAACAACGCGCTGAAAAAGAGCAGGCACGTCTCGCGGAAGCAGGTCGACTAAAGCAACTGGAAGAAGAGCGCCTCAAGCAGCAACGCGCCGAAGAAGAGCAGGCACGCCTCGCGGAAGCAGCACGACTCAAGCAACTGGAAGAAGAGCGTCTCAAGAAGCAACGCGCCGAAGAAGAAAAGGCACTCCTCGCGGAAGCAGCGCGACTCAAGCAACTGGAAGAAGAGCGCCTCAAGAAACAACGCGCCGAAGAAGAGCAGGCACGCCTCGCGGAAGAAGCACGACTCAAGCAGCTTGAAGAAGAGCGCCTCAAGAAGCAACGCGCTGAGGAAGAGCAGGCACACCTCGCGGAAGCAGCGCGACTCAAGCAACTGGAAGAAGAGCGCCTCAAGCAGCAACGCGCCGAAGAAGAGCAGGCACGCCTCGCGGAAGCAGCGCGACTCAAGCAACTGGAAGAAGAGCGCCTCAAGAAGCAACGTGCTGAGGAAGAAAAGGCACACCTCGCGGAAGCAGCACGACTAAAGCAACTGGAAGAAGAGCGCCTCAAGCAGCAACGCGCCGAAGAAGAGCAGGCACGCCTCGCGGAAGCGGCGCGACTCAAGCAACTGGAAGAAGAGCGCCTCAAGAAGCAACGTGCTGAGGAAGAGCAGGCACGCCTCGCGGAAGCAGCACGACTCAAGCAACTGGAAGAGGAGCGCCTCAAGAAGCAACGCGCCGAAGAAGAGCAGGCACGTCTCGCTGAAGCAGCACGACGAAAACGGCTCGAAGAAGAGCGCCTCAAGAAGCAACGCGCCGAAGAAGAGCAGGCACGTCTCGCGGAAGCAGCACGACTCAAGCAACTGGAAGAAGAGCGCCTCAAGAAGCAACGCGCCGAAGAAGAGCAGGCGCGTCTCGCGGAAGCAGTTCGACTCAAGCAACTAGAAGAAGAGCGCCTCAAGAAGCAACGCGCCGAGGAAGAGCGAACGCTTCTCGCCGAAAGCGCCAATCTAAAGCAGGCAGAAGCCAACGAATCCCTCACCGCAACCAGCGCAACACCGGCGAAGTCTTTTCCCTGGAAAACAGCGGCGATTACCGGCGGAGCCGCAATCGCAGCCGCCGTAATCGCGATGTTCGTCCTGACGCACCGCGTCCCGCCCAAAATTCCAGTTGTCATGTCGACGGTCGAGATTCGCACCGATCCCCTAGGCGCCAGCGTACAAGTCGGACAGCATTCCTGCATCACGCCGCAATGCCAGTTCGAATTGCCGGTGGGCCAATATCCAGTAATCGCCAATTTGAACGGATATGATCCTGTTCGCCAAACGCTAACGGTGGGGCCAACGAACGCATCGCGTACGCTGGACCTGACAATGCAGCCCGTTCACCACGAAGTGAAAACGGGAGCCGCACAAACGGGAAATCTGACAGTCCGCGCCGGTGTTCCAAACGTGTTGGTGTTCGTGGATTCGAGCCCTCAAGGCCGCACCCGCGACGACGGCACCCTTCCCCTTCAACTCGAGGCGAAAACGTACCAGGTCCGAGTACATAAACAGGGATATCAGGATGTGGCCGAGCAGCGCGTCGGGATTCCTGCGGGCGGATCGAAGCAGTTGACTTTTACCATGGTTCAGAACGCTGTTTTGGAACTGCGCGACGCGCCCGCCGGGCTGGAGGTGCGTGCCGGCACGACACTGCTCGGTCAAACGAATGGTTCCCCGTTATTCAAGGCGGAGGTGCGGCCCGGCCCCGACGAAGTGGCCGTGGATGGCGCCTCGATCCGGGTGCGCCGAACCGTCGCGTTCGAGCCGGGCCGCACTGTGTCGCTCGATTGGACCTCCATCGCTCCCCCTCCGGTCGTAAAAACGCCCGATAAAGTCCTTCCACCTCAGCCCAGTTTGGAGGAGATCGAGGCACGCGATTGGAATCGAATTCGAACCTCGTCAGACCCCGCGGCATTCGAAAGTTACCTGAAACAGCATTCGAATGGAGCGCATGCCGCCGAGGCGCGCTCGCGTATGGAAGACCTTGCCTGGACTCGCGCAAACAAGGACGATGGTCCGTCCTTACGCGATTTCATGAATAAATTTCCCCAAAGCGCGCATGCCGGCGAGGCAAACTTGCGCCTCGGGGAACTGGCTTGGAACGGCGTCGATAAGAACAGCCTGCCCTCAGTCCGCGCCTTCATTGAGCAGTATCCGCTGAGCGCGCATAAAGCCGAAGCACAGAACACCATTGACCGGCTCGAAAAAGAAAAGCAGGAGGCGGAACAGCGTTCGAAATTGCAGCGTCCGGGCCAAGAACCGGCCCAACCGGATCTTCACGCGCAGGCCCTGCTAATCCGGGCCGCTCTACAGCAGTTCAATACGGCTTTCGAGCGCAAGAATCTTCGCGAAATCAAAGACGTCTGGCCCAACATCGGCGCTCAGTACGTCGCGGCCGTGCGCACCGGCCAATTCGAAATGTCGCTCGATCCGACCGGAGAACCGGAAATTCACGGCGACAGTGCGACTGTCCCATGCGTATTGGTCACGAAATCCGCCAATCGCCAACAAAACAATGCAGAGCGGGTCACCCTTCAAAAAGCTGGCTCTCGTTGGATCATTGCCGGCGTCTCAATAGTGAAATAGCCGCACCGGCCGAGCAACAAGACTTCTGAATGTTTAATGCGGTATGATCTGACAATGTTTCTGGTGCGTGGCAGGGCTGAAGGGGCCGCTGTCCCGGCAACGAAAGTACGAACAGAATAGGCGATACATAACCCTTTTTCCGCGGCGGAATGCCGTGTCCAAATTGGAGGGAAGAAAGTGTCAAGATCCACCGCTTTTGTTTTGTCTATGGTTGTAACGTCCTGCGCGTGCGATTATGCAATCGCTCAACAACCATCGCAGGGCGCGCCGACCGTTTCTCAGGTTCTGTTGTATTCAACCGTTAGCAGTCCCAGCGTTCCGGTTCTGAATGCCACTACCGGCCTTCCAACCGGACAATCCTTTACGATGACCAATTCCGTGCCCAATGTTTTTACAGGTACTTTTGGCGCTCTCGAACCATTTATCAACCAAGGCAACCAGTTCTTCGCCAGCACAACTCCTACCCAATACAATGCGGCATTATCGATTGCGGCGGTTTCGGCGGCTCTGAACCAAAGCGTCGCGACCGCGCTCTCAATTATTCCGTTGGCCTCGCCCGCATCCGGTCTCATCTATAAGACTGATCCGACAACAGGCGCGGATCTCCCTTCCAGCGGCACCCTCGGAACTATCTTTTCTGAGCGCGCTGAGACTATAGGCAAGCACCATCTTTACGCCGGAGTTAGTCACCAGGATTCGCACTTCACGTCGTTCAATGGGCAGTCTCTAAACGCGCTAAGAACCCTGTATGTTGGCGGTGACGCAACCAATCTGACTCTCGGAGGCGCACACCTTGCCACGGCTCCCGTCACGCTCAATCTCGGTTTCGACGTGCGTCTGATTCAAGACCTGGCCTTTATTACCTATGGCGTCACGGATCGTTTTGACGTGTCCGTGGGGTTACCCATGGTGCATTCGGCGGTCGCTGCTCATAGCTATAATGCCGAGTCCTATGTTGGCGGTGGATTGGCAAATCCCAACTGTTGGTGTACAACAACTTTCTACCCTGGTACGCCACAGTTGCAGCTTTCCGATGTCGGTAGTTCGAGCAAGACCGCTACGGGTTTTGGAGATCTGCTGGTTCGCGCGAAGGGCACGCTGATCCATCGCCGCAGCGCAGTGTTGGCAATCGGCGCGGACGTCCGGTTCCCGACCGGTGATGCGCAGAACTTTCTCGGCGCTGGAGCGGCATCGTTTAAACCATTTATCGCCGGATCGCTCTACAGCAAGGAATTCGCTCACGGTATCGTGTTCTCACCCCACGCCGACGTGGGGTGGCAATACATCGGCAAAAGCATTTTGGGCGGCATGCCGCAGCCGACCCAGGCATCCGTAAACACGCCGGCTGGCCCCGTCGATTACTACGCGGCGCCTTTCATCCAGACCAAAGACTATCTTCCGGATGTGCTGAGTTGGGCCGTTGGAACCGAAGTCGCGTTCGGGCATCACAACACAGTTGTGTTCGACGTTCTTGGGAACCAGATCGGCCTGTTCCACGGAATTCAGAATCTCAAGACGGGTCAAGGGATGGGCGCGGCTCCCTGTTCCACAACCGCGACGTCGGCTTGCGATCCGACAATTGAAACCGTCACAGGATTGGTTCCGACTGGGAAAACATCTTTCGGTCAGTACAGCGGGTCGTTCGGCTATAAGGTACGCGTCGTCGGGAATCTGGTTTTCATGTTTAACGCGTTGGTCCGCTTTGACAACAACGGCCTGACTGCCCGGTTCGTACCTTTGTACGGCTTGGGTTATACCTTCCCGTAAAACGAGCTTGGGTTTGACTCCGTTCAGTTGCCGTTGCGTGGCGATGGCACCGTATCGGTCGCCCTTTGCGGCTATCTCGGATTCAGCCGACAACCGAGGATCTCGAGGAGCGAAGTCCACCATTTTAAGGTATCCTGAAGCTCCTGGATCACATATCTTAAGATGCCTTTGATTTCAAGCGGACTATCGGACTTGGGCTGCGTCCGTACGGAGAACCAGGATCGAATTTTAGCCGACGACGAGTTGAATCTATATGTTGTCTGTGACGGAATTGGCGGCCGCCGGCGCGGGCATATTGCAGCCGAGCTCGCCGTCGACGTAATCCGCCGGTACATTGAAGCGTCGCGGGAACCGCTTGACGTGACTTGGCCTTTTGGTTTCGATGTGCGAATTTCCGTCGCCGCCAACCGTCTCCTGACTGCGTCGCGCCTGGCCAATCGCCACGTTTGGCTACGCTCGGAAGAATCGCTCGAATTCCTAGGAATGGGGACAACGATCGCCGCGGTTTTGTCGGACTATTCGTCAATCGCGGTGGCAAACGTAGGAGACAGCCGTGCCTATCTGGTGCGGGAGGGAAAATTGCGGCAGTTGACCGTCGACGATACTCTGGGACCCGCCGGAGGTCAGACCGATCCTGGGTTGAAGCCCATGCTACACGGCGTCTTGACATCCGCGGCGGGATCTCATGAGGACGTCGATGTGCATTTGAAGGAGTGCGCGCTCCAGAACGAGGATCGTGTGCTGGTCTGTAGCGACGGCCTCCATGGCTGCGTGGGCGAAGATCACATGGGGGAAATCCTCCTCGCCTCGACAGATCCGGCTCAGTCGGTGTCCGAACTAATAGCCGCGTCAAAGAAAGCTGGCGCGAACGATAACGTCTCCGCTATCGTGATTCTTTATCGGCCCTGACGCGATGTCCGCGCGAGCGGAGTCAAATCGCGGGCCGAGAAAAAGTTTCATGAAAGACCGGTCTTTGCAAGGTCTCGGTAGTACGGTTGAACACATGTGGTGGCCCACCTGGATTGTTACTGGCAGCTTGAAACATTAATTCCGTTCGCTCGTCCCATCATACGAGGAGACCGCATGCGTACGTTAAGAAACTTCTTTTTCCTAGCTGTTGGGATTGGCTTCGTCTTGGCTAACGGTCGTCCTGCTCATGCGCAGGTTTCGGTTAGCATCGGCGAACCACCGATCTGTCCTTACGGATATTACGAAGTTCCTCCTTATAACTGTGCTCCGGACGGTTATTATGGTCCGGAGTGGTTCTCGGGCGGTGTGTTCATCGGTGCCGGACCCTGGTTCCACGGGCCCGAGCACTTCTACGGACACGTCGATCATCATCTCGACTATCGCAAGGGCTACCACGGTTCGTTCCCAGCGCGTGGAGAACGTCCAGCGGAGCGACGCGCCGAGTTTCACGGCCGGGCCATGCACGATCCGCATGGCCATGAAGCACCCCGCGGCCACAGATAATACGATCGCCGACCTTTCGATCCCTTCGCCGATATTTTGACCTGAGACGCTGTTTGGCTTCCGTTTTCCGTGTATGGTCAAGATGATCATGCAACAATGCTGTAAAAGTTGAGCTGGCTACGGAGTCGCTCGTGACAGCGTAGCGCCTCTCTCGCCCGATTTCGATGTTGGGGAGGAATTGGAAATAGCAGAAGATTGCGTTTCCCCTGGTGGTTGCGCTCGTGGTGATAGTGGTCCAGATACTCGGTTATGGCTCGTCGCAAAGAACTCTCGCCGAACAAGATCAGTTTCGATAGGCACTCGGCTTTGACCGACCGCACCCATCGCTCAGCGGAGGCCTTTAGATCCGGACTTCTCGGGGGCAGCCGCAATGGCATCTCGCCGCCGCTCATCAGGATGTTCTGAAACGAAGAACTGAACTTACTATCACGATCATGCAATGCGAACCGAAGGCCGCGCAAAGAGCCGTCGGTTTCATCCATGGCGTTGCGAGCAATCTGCAGCATCCACTACTCCGTCGGGTGTGTCTGGCCGCGCCAACTCAGCACCTCCACAGTGAAGAAGTCCATACCAGCCATCACGGCCCATTGCGATCTAATGAAGTCGGCCCACGTTGTGTTCTGGGACCGCTTCGGAGCTGGCGCGATTCCAGATCTCCGGAGGATGTTCCCGACGGTTTGGCATGAGATGTGGTGGCCGAGGTTGCCCATTGCACCGGCAATGCGGTCGTATCCCCAACTGGCATTCTCGCGGGCCCAGGCGTAGAACCAAATTAAAAACCTCGGGTCCGACAGCACCAGAACATGGATACTGGCGGAACGTCGAGCCATCGAACTTCCGCGCTATCAGTCTCCGATACCAAGCGAGGATGGTATCCGGTTTGGCCACGCAAGCGATCTCTCGCAGGGCTTTTCGTCCAATCCGTTTGCCGATTTCGGCTAGCGTAGACCGTTCGGGATTGGTGAGCCGCGGACGGGGTGGAAGGTGCGCTCGCAAGATTCTGTTTTCTGCGGCCAGGTACTCGTTCTGTAGCAGCAGGCGCCGATTTACCATTCCGGTAACATACGCCAAGAGCCGAGCCCACTGGATGTTCTTCATTGGAAGCGACCATGACAACCGTTCCCGATGGGCGCTCGCTCATCCATTTTGACCTTACGGGGTTCGCAGTAGAACGACTGTCGTGGCGGTGGCGGATGCGGGGGTGATGAAGCGCGGGGTTGGGTTCCGCCGGCAAGGGCCGCCGGCGGAGATCCTGCTCGCGCATCGTAGTACTTTACTTGCCCCAGTCCTTCAATGGAATGGTCTGGCACCAGCAAGGGTTCGGCGGAGGAGGCGGGGGCGTGGGCTTGGTGGGCGGGGCGGCCGCGGCTGCTGCCGGCGTCAGGGCGAACATCATTAACGAGAAGAACAAGCTAAGCATGGTGGATCTCCTTGATTGGGTTTGGATTGCCAGGTTGTTTTCAACTGGCTTCACCCCTGTATGCGCGCGTTCCAAAAAACCGGGGCCAACTTATTCCGGGATCCTTGTATGGAGACACAGATTCCGAAGCATTGCGCTAGAATTCACTGAGTACTCGCTTCAGCGCCGTAGCCGGCGAACAACAGGAGGCACTATGCCGGAGCCCGCTGGCGACGTCACGCAACTCCTGCGACAGCTCCGCGCGGGCCAACCGGACGCCGCTGACCAGCTCGTCCCGCTGATCTATCGAGAGCTGCGCCGCATCGCCGGCGCTCAGATGGGACGCGAGCGGCCCGGTCACACGCTACAAGCCACCGCTGTGGTCCATGAAGCCTACATGCGCCTGGCCGGCGAGCAGGACATCGAGTGGCAGAACCGCGCACACTTCTTCGCCATCGCAGCGCGGACCATGCGGCGAGTCCTGCTGGACTATGCGCGCCAGCGCCGTGCGGGCAAGCGAGGCGGCTCAGGCGCCGGGAAAGTTGACCTTGATGCCGAACTCCTGATTGGAGACGACCGGCTGGAAGACGTGGTCGCGCTGGATCAGGTTCTGACCCGTCTGAGTGAGATGGATGAGGAGCAGGGACGCATCGTCGAACTCCGCTTCTTCGCCGGCCTCAATGTGGAGGAAACGGCGGAAGCGATGGGCATCTCCCCCAGAACCGTGAAACGCGAATGGCGATTGGCCAGGGCATGGCTCGAACGCGAACTGGCCGCCGCGAAATCGGAATGAACCCGGAGCGTTGGCGCCAGGTAAAGGCGATCTTCCACCGCGCCGTAGAATGCGATCCGGCGGTGCGCTCCCAATTCCTTCGCGAAACCTGCGGCAGCGACCCCGAGCTATTGCGAGAAGTGGAGTCGTTGCTGGCCTCCGACAACGAGCCCGGCTCGCTTCTCGACCGTCCCATAATCGTAGCGAGTGCGATGACAGGTCCGGCGCTCAGCACCGACCCGCTCAGCCCCGACCCAATGTTGGGCCGCATCATCGGCAACTACCTCATCACCGGGGAACTGGCCTGCGGCGGCATGGGGATCGTCTATCGCGGGCGGCACCGGACATTGCCTCGCGACGTGGTAGTCAAGTGCATCCGGCCCACAGCTCTCTCCAGCGATGCCCGGAATGAGCTGCGAGCACGATTCCGGCAGGAGGCCTACATCCAATCGCAACTCGATCATCCGCGCATCGTGCGCGTATACGAGTTCTTCGGCGACGCCGAAGAGTACTTCCTGGTCATGGAGTATGTTCCCGGCCGGAGCATTCGCGCCACGCTCGATCGGGACGGCGTGGTGCCTCCCGATCAAGCCTGTGCTTTGGCCGTCCAGGCGTTGGATGGTCTCGCGTACGCACACGGCTTTAAGTACGTCGACGAAGCGGGGAACACGGGTGTCGGGATTATCCATCGTGACATCAAGCCGGCCAACCTGCTGGTAGATGAACGCGGCAACCTGAAACTCGCAGATTTTGGTATCGCGAAGGTACTCGGCCAAAGTCCTGCGACAAAGACCGGGTTCAGTCCGGGAACCGTGGACTACATGTCGCCGGAGCAGATTCGCAATCAGTCCGTGGACGCGCGCTCGGACCTGTACAGCCTGGGAGTTACGCTGTACGAAATGCTGACGGGGCGCGTCCCGTTTCGGACGAATACCGGTTCGGACTACGATACGCTCAAAGCCCATATCGAGACGGACCCGCCTCCGGTCCGAACCTTGAATCCCAGGATTCCGCCCCCGCTGGCGGACGTGGTCACGCGCTCATTGGATAGGGATCCTGGCCGGCGCTGGCAGACGGCTGCGGACTTTTGTGCGGCACTGATCTCTTGCCAGCATGGCCGCCCAGTCAACACGGCTTCCGCCGCCCTCCCGCCTGAGCCTCGTGCAGCTCCGGATTGGAAGCTACGGCGGAGGATGATAACAGCGGTCATGACGGTCTTGGCGTTGGTGGCGGCCGTAGCTGGCCTCGTCTGGCTTGGGCGGGCAGGGAAACCTTCTCAGTCCGCCCTGGATCAGCCGTCCATCGCCGTGTTGCCGTTCGCGGATATGAGCCCCGAGAAGAACCAGGAGTACTTCGCCGATGGCCTGGCCGAAGAACTTTTGAACGACTTGGCCCAGACCCCGGGGCTACGGGTGGCGGGTCGGACGTCCTCGTTTCAATTCAAGGGAAAGAACGAGGATCTTCGCACAATCGGAAGGAAACTGAACGTGACAACGATCTTGGAAGGAAGCGTGCGCAAGCAGGGCAACCTCACCAGGATCACGACGCAGTTGATCAAGACAGCAGACGGATTTCACCTCTGGTCGGCGAGCTACGACCGGGAGTCGAACGACATTTTCGCCGTGCAGGAGGAGATTGCCCGAGCGGTGCTGGACGCTCTGAAGGTGACTCTTCTCGGAGGGAAGACGCCAGCGGTAAAGACGACGAGTGCCGAAGCGTACAACGCCTATCTGCTGGGAAAGCACTTCTACGGGCAACTCAACAAAGAGAGTGTGGCTAAGGCGGCCGGCTACTTCGAGGAGGCGATTCAATTGGACTCAGGATATGCGCCCGCATGGGTCGGTCTGGGACAGTCCCTCAGCGGTCAGGCAAGCTCAGCCTACATCCCGCCGGAAGATGGCTACCGCAGGGCGCGTGATGCCTTGGAAAAGGCGATGGCACTCGATCCGAATCTCGCCGATGCGCACGCAGCCATGGGAGAGATCAAAATGCTCCACGACTGGGATTGGAAGGGTGCTGATGCGTCGTACCAACGGGCTCTGGCGTTGAGTCCCGGGGATGCGGGCGTGATGCGAGCCATCGGTTCGCTGGCGAGGATGCTGGGCCACTTCGACGAGTCGATTCGACTCTATCGCCGGGCCATCGCGATCGATCCTTTATTCGGATACCGGGGTCTCGCGCTCAACCTGCACTATGCCGGCCGGCAGGAAGAGGCCAAAGCTGCCGTCGACAAGGCGCTGGAACTGACCCCGGGGATGGCGCAGGCGCATTGCCTGCTCGGCCGGATCTATCTGGCGCAATCGAATCCGCGGCGCGCGCTGGAGGAGATGGAGAAGGAGAAAGATCCTATCTTTCGGCTCTTCGGGCTGGCGCTGGCGTATCGTGCCTTAGGGCGGCGGAAGGAAGCAGACGCTTCTGTGCGTGAAGTCATCGGCAAGTACCAGGCGGACGCGCCGTATTTTATCGCCGGAATATATGCCTCGCGCGGAGAGGCGGACCGGGCCTTCGAATGGCTGAAGCGCGCATACGACACGCGGGACCCTGGACTGAGCGAGATGAAGGGAGATCCGCTGCTGAAGAGCCTGGCGCACGAAGCGCGTTATAAGGAGATGCTTCAGAGAATGCGTCTGCCGCTCTGAGCCAATCTCCTGCCGAGTGTTCCGGCCACCCGGAATAATCGCCTGCAGCGAGCCCTTCTTCATGTACAGTCCGAAGATCGTACGGACCTGCTCCGCTTCGACGGGATTAATAATGATCCGGCCGCCTTTGGCGTCGATGTCGTAGCCGAGAACTGGATGGCCACCGATCCACTTGCCCGTCCGCCGCTGTAGATCGCGCACCTGATGGTCTTCGCGCCGGTCGGCGCGTTCAACGTCTTGGCCGGCGCTTGTGCCGCACTATTTCTTGCCATTGGACTTATCCTCCATGGACACCAGGTTGAAGAAGAGGAAGCCGTTCCATTTTGTTCCGGTCACCTCCTGGGCGATTGCACTGAGGGATCGGTAGTTTTCGCCATCGAACTCGAAACCGTTCACCAGGATCTTCACGATGATTCGGCGGCCCTTGTACTCGCGTTCCAGGTAGGTGCCCGGCGGCGGCAGCCGCGGGTCGAGAGCGCTGGCCACCTTGCGGCTGACGCTGAGCTTGGGGTCCAGGTGACGTCTGGCCCGAACTTGGTCTTGGGCGCCCGGATGCGAAGGTCCGCATCGTTGGCGATTTCCAGCGCGCGGCGGTCGCGCCGTTCGGAGAGGCCGCCTTCGGCGTGCCTGAATGCGCCAGGCGATCCTCCGAAACAGAAACTGTTTGTGATTCGATCGGGACTCCTCGCCGAACACCTCAAGATACTTCTGGCGGAGCTGGCCGACTGTCATCCGGCTCAACTCGTCAATCTCTTTCCGCATCGCGGTCTCCACTTCGTTCTCCATTCTCATGGCAGTTAACCTCGTGTCCATGACGGCTCGAAGTTTCGGAACAGTCAAGTGGAGAGCTGCGCGCCGGAGTTGGTCGCGATGCCGGAGATAGCCGGCGGCAAGAATGCTGGCGATGGATCTGTAGATCTTCGGTCGGAATGCTCAAGACGATTCACCTCGCTGTGGATTGGCACCACAACGAAAGTCCGCCTTGCGGTCGTTCCGCTGTCGAGTGGCTGCTGAAGAGTGCGAAGCACCCTTCGCTGTAAACATACGCAGGAAGTTCGAAAAGTGTAAACCGAGACGCGCAACGCGTTAACCACGCGGCGGCACTCTCTGGAGAAACGGAGAATTTAAGCGAACGGGCGGCGGAGTGGGCTCAGCGAAGCATCCACAACGACTCTCCGCAGCCAGACACGGAGAACAGAATCGTTCGAAAATGTTTGCAGGAATTGGGGATATCTGGCGAGGGAAAAGGAGTTGGCGTCAACTACAGGGTAGTCGTCTTTCGTATGGAAACAGTTTGGCTCCTCAGGTAGGACTCGAACCTACAACCCTTCGGTTAACAGCCGAATGCTCTACCATTGAGCTACTGAGGAGTAAGCCAGGCAGGTTCTTCCTTATTTAACCAAGCAACACGCCCAAAGTCAAATCAGCCGACCCATTACTTTCGACCCAAACGTACTGTGCTGCTCGCCCCTCTACACCACGAAAAACGCATCGAAAGCCCAATAAAAATAGGGCAGACCAGAACCGGCCTGCCCCTCTACGGAACGTGACTGCGTCCTCGGATTTAGATGTCGTAGTATAGCGCAAACTCGTAGGGATGTGGCCGCAGCCGGATCGCATCCGCCTCGTTCTTGCGCTTGTAATTGATGTAGGTCTCGAGCAGCTCTTCGGTGAAGACGTCGCCCTTCAGCATGAAGGCGTGATCCTCTTCCATGCAGTCCAGCGCTTCTTCGAGCGATGCCGGCATCGACGGTACGTTCTTCATCTCTTCCGGCGAAAGATCGTAGATGTCCTTGTCGAGCGGCTCGCCCGGATCGATCTTGTTGAGCACGCCGTCCAGCCCCGCCATCATCATCGCCGCAAACGCGAGATACGGATTCGCCGACGGATCCGGCGGCCGGAACTCGACGCGCTTCGCCTTCGGACTCGCCGAGTACATCGGAATGCGCACCGCGGCCGATCGATTGCGCCGCGAATACGCCAGGTTCACCGGAGCTTCGTAGCCGGGCACCAGGCGCTTGTAGCTGTTCGTGGTCGGCGCAATGATCGCCGATAGCGCGCGCGCGTGCTTCAGCAGCCCGCCGATGTACCACAACGCCATCTGGCTCAAGCCCGCATACATGTCGCCCGCGAACAGCGGCGATCCGCCCTTCCACAAGCTCTGATGCGTGTGCATGCCGCTGCCGTTATCGCCATACAGCGGCTTCGGCATGAATGTCACGGTCTTGCCGTACTGATACGCCACGTTGCGGATGATGTACTTGTACAGCATCATGTTGTCCGCCGACTTCACCAGCGTGTCGAAGCGCTGATCGATCTCGCACTGCCCGCCGGTCGCCACTTCGTGATGGTGGCACTCGATGTTCAGACCGCACTCGATCATCGTCTGCACCATCTCGGAGCGCAGATCCTGATAATGATCGGTCGGCGGCGACCGGGAAGTAGCCTTCCTTGTAGCGCGGCCGGTAGCCGAGGTTGTCCTTCTCGCGGCCCGAATTCCAGCGCCCTTCTTCGGCGTCGATGAAATAGAAGCCGGAGTGCTGGTTCTGATCGAAGCGGATGTTGTCGAAGATGAAGAACTCGGCTTCGGCGCCGAAGTAGGCGGTATCGGCGAGCCCGCTGTTCTTCAAGTACATCTCGGCTTTCTTCGCGATCCAGCGCGGATCGCGCTCGTAGTGCTGTCGCGTGATCGGATCGATGACATCGCACGTCATGACCAGCGTGCGAGTGTCGGCGAACGGATCCATGAAGGCCGTGCTGGGGTCCGGAATGAGCAGCATATCGCTCTCGTTGATGGCCGCCCAGCCGCGGATACTCGATCCGTCGATTCCGAAGCCTTCCTCGAAGGAATCTTCTTCGAGCTGAGCTCATAGGATAGGAAACGTGCTGGGACAGCCCCGGCAGATCCGTGAATCGCAGATCGAACTGGCGAGCTTCCTTCTGCTTCGCAAATTCCAACGCTTCTTTAGGACTCATCTATACTCCTTGGTTGGCATGGCGCAAAAAGCGCACCGTGGGTAGTCGGACTGGGACAAGATCACCCGGAAATCCGTAGAGTAGCGGATTGCGCCGGGCCGCGCAACACGCCTTCCAGGCCACTCTGATATGATGTGGGCAACTTGAAACAAGGCGTTTGCACGACACGTGATCGGGTGTACCGCTGCCGTCCCTGATTTACAGCGCCCTGTTGCACTAAACGAGGATTCGAGATGAATCTGCACGCCATCGATGTCGCGATCATTGTGGTTTCTGGCGACCTCCGTGCTGGTTGGGCTACTGGGTCTCGCACCGCGCCTCGCGGGACACGAAAGCGTATTTCCTGGGCGGAAATATCCTGCCCTGGTATTTCCTGGGCGTCTCCAACGCTTCCGGCATGTTCGATATCGCGGGCACCATGTGGCTGGTCTACCTGCTGTTCATCTACGGCCTGAAGAGCGTCTGGATTCCGTGGCTGTGGCCCGTCTTCAACCAGATTTTCCTGATGGTGTACCTGTCGAGCTGGCTGCGCCGCTCGAACGTGACCACCGGCGCCGAGTGGATCACCACGCGCTTCGGCACGGGCCGCGGCGCGCGGCTTTCGCACATCGATCGTGGTGATCTTCGCGCTGGTCAGCGTCATCGGCTTCCTCACCTACGGGTTCAAAGGAATCGGCAAGTTCGCGACCGATTTTCTGCCGTGGCATCTTTCCGCCAACCAATACGCGCTGATCCTGATGGGCATCACCACGTTCTACGTGGTGAAGGGCGGAATGTTCAGCGTCGTGATCACCGAGGTGCTGCAGTTCTGCATCTCTCCGTTCGCGTCCATAGCGATCGGCATCATCGCCATCGTGCGCGTCTCCCCGGAAGCCCTGCGGCGCGTCATTCCCGCCGGGTGGGAGCAAATCTTCTTCGGCTGGCACCTGAACCTGGACTGGTCGGACCTGATCCCGGCGGTCGAACGCCAAAATCTGCGAAGACGGCTACGCCATCTTCGGCGCCTTCTTCATGATGATGCTTGTTCAAAGGCATCCTGCTCAGCGCCGCAGGACCGGCTCCCAACTACGACATGCAGCGGATTCTGTCCACGAGAAACCCGCGCGAGGCTTCGCATGATGAGCGCCATGGTAAACGTGGTGCTGAACGTGCCGCGCTACTTCATGATCAGCCGGCCTGACCATCCTGGCGCTGGTTTTCTACAGCGACAAGATCAAGGCGCATGGGCACGCACATGGATTTCGAAATGGTGCTGCCCGATGCGCTCAGCCAGTTCTGTGCCGGTGGGCCTGCTGGGATGTCTGTCGCCGGCCTGCTGGCGGCCTTCATGTCGAACTTCGCCGCCACCGTGAACGCCGCGCCGCCTTACATCGTGAACGACCTCTACAAGCGCTTCGTCAATCCGCACGCCAGCGAGCGGACGTACTTGCGCCTGAGCTACGCGGCATCGTTCGGCGTGGTGGTGCTGGGCATCACGTTCGGCTGGTTCGTCGGCTCCATCGATGCGGTGATCAAGTGGATCGTTTCCGCGCTGTGGGGCGGCTACACGGCCTCCAACGTTCTGAAATGGTATTGGTGGCGGTTCAACGGCTACGGTTATTTCTGGGGCATGGTGACCGGAATCGCGGCTCGCCTTGATTCTGCTCGCTACGCGCCTGCATTGATCGCGATCTTTCCGGCGCTGAATTCGTTTCCGATCATCCTGGCGCTCTCGCTGATCGGCTGCCTTGCCGGCACCCTCGCCACCGCGCCCGACGACCGAGCCGTCTTGAAAGATTTCTACCGGCGCGTGCGGCCGTGGGGTTTCTGGGGTCCGATCCGCGACAAGGTGCAAAAGGAAGATCCTTCGTTCCAGCCCGAATCCGGATTTCCTGCGCGACATGTTCAACGTCGTAGTGGGCATCGCCTGGCAGACCAGCCTGGTTGCTTTCCCGGTGTATCATCGTGATCCGGCGGTACGAGATTTCGGCCGCTATCGCCATGGCAGTAGTCTTGGCCACTTCGATCATTCTGAAGTTCACCTGGTACGACCATCTGAAAAAAGTGGAGCGGATGGAGGCGCTGCATCCAACGCCTGCCATCGCGATTCCCACGGCTTCGTGACCGGACCAGCTTAGTGCCGTGTCCCGGCTAGAACGAGAACCGCCCACCCAACTGGAACGCTCTGGGGCCGCCCGTCCCGAAGATATTTCCTGCCCGTTGCGTTGGCTGTCCAAAGCTCGGATCGAGCAGATTGTTGCTATACCCGCCGAGGTTCGCAAAGTTGAACAGGTTAAAACACTCGCCGAAAATCCGAAGTTCGTACCGTTCTCGGAACGTTATCACCTTGGTCAGGCGAATATCTTGTGAATTGAAGTCGTGCCCAAAATTGTAATTCTGCGGCAGCGTAATGGTCGGAAATACCTGGCTCGCATTCGGAGCCACCTTTCCCGCGTATGTCTGGTTGTACTGATTCACGAGTCGAACCAGGTCGCCTTTGTTCAGCCCTAGGTTGAAAAGGGAACTGCCCATCCCGGGAAGCGGGAATCCGCTGACGCCGCTCCCGGTGAGATCCACGCCCGGGACGATCGGCTGAAATGGCGATCGGCTGCTGTAAGACGAAATGAACGAAAACTCAAACTTCCACGGCAAATTGACGATGCCCGAAACATTGAGCACACTGCGTGGTAGCTGCGGTCCCCAATATTGATTCCAGTTGTCCAGGTTGAAATAGCCGTTCTGTCCGTCTTGCGATTGCAGCGCGTACGATAATTGCATCTGGTATCGATGCGAGAACCGTTTGTCGAGCTTTGACAGCAGCCCCTTGTACTGGCTGGTCCCGCCGCTGTAGATCACGCCGACCGTCCGGTTGAGCAGGGAGCGCCTGGAAGCGCGTCGGCCGGCTGGCTCCCGCAAATGCGCAGAACCGGCGTCTGGACGCCATTGATGTAGCGATTGTACTTGTTGGCGTCAAGGTCGCGCTCGGTCAGGTGGATGAAATGCCGGTACACGATATCGGCCTGAAATGGCCAGGTCCGGCTTGATCTGCCGCTGCACGCCGAGCGAGAAATGCTGCGCCTCGGGAGGAACGAAATTTTGCGAAATCAACTCGGTCGCTTGTTTCGCGTAAGCCACCGTCGTTAGCGCCAGACTCGCGGTCTGCGGCGACGGCAGTTCGCGCATCTACTCGTCGAGAGGACCGCGGGAAGAATCGCTGACCACGGCAGATCCTGGAAACGCTGTCGGGGTGTTGAAATTGCAGCGGTGTCCCAATGGTACACCGGGAACGCCCGGAACCGGATTCGGAATTCGCGACCCCCCCAGCGTGAAATATCCGGCGCCGAGCGGACCGAGGTAACTGCGCTCGATCAGCCGCAGCTCGATGTCGACCGTGTCATAGTAGACTCCCAATCCGCCGCGGATCACCGTCTTGTTGTCTTTAGTCGCGGAGTACGCAAAGCCCAGCATCGGAGAGAAATGGAGCTACGCGTGCTTTTCCGGCGCTAGACCGCCCGCTCCGAAGAACGGCGTGAGCCAGGGGTCTTTTGTTGAGATCGTGGTTCATCCGCATTGCTCTCGAAACTCCAAGCCAGACCGTAAGTCAGGTCGAATCGCGGACTTGATCTTCCAACTGTCCTGCCAATAAGTGTGGAACGTATTATCGTGATTCGGCATTTCCCGCCTGAAACGGCGGCGGCTGGTCGGGATTTCCAAGTCCGAATGCGAAACTCTTTAGCGGTAATTTCAGAACCTCGGCCAGTGTGTTGTAAGTCTTCGGAAGCAGCGGAACCAGTTGCGGCGCGAGCTGCGCCACCTCTTCGGGGGAAAACAACGTAATCGCGGCGGGTTCGGTGATGTGATACGTTCCCGTGCCCTTTTGATACTCCCATTCGCCGCCCATCTTCATGCGATGCGAACCGCGCTGCCACGTGACGTTATCCGCCATGATGTTGCGTCGCAGCAAACGGCTCTGCGGAGTGTTCGTCTGGTTCCCGAGTTCCAGTCCCGTTCCGTCCACAACGATATTCGGGCCGCCCAGGCCGATGCAGTCCGGGCACTCCGTCGTGGTTGGAATCGTATTCTGGTTGTTCCAGTACGTCATCGAATAGCGGAATTCATTCACCACCGACGGCGTGAAGCTCGTAATCAGAGAAAACACGCCCGAATCGGCATAATTGGTGTTATAAACCCACGCCGACGGAAGAGATCCGGTGTCGCGCGGGGCGAACCCGTTGTTTTCATCGTGCGAATACCGTATGAACGCGGTGTTCTTCGAGTTGACATGGTAGTCGAGCCGTATGCCGGCCAGGTCTTCATGGAATGGACTATTCCCAATCGTGTTGAGGGCCGAAAACGTGGGATCGTTCGCCTGTCCGCTATACACGCCGTCCTGATTGTTGTGTTCGTAATTCGCAAAGAAAAACAGCCTGTCTTTCTTAATAGGTCCACCCACCCAAACGCCGCTTTGTCTGCGCGCAAAGAAAGGACTCGGATTGCTCGGATCGCGCTGGAGCGTCGGATAAGCCGACAAATCGTGGTCGCGGAAAAAGAAGAAGCCGCTGCCATGAAAATCGTTGCCCCCGGATCGCGTAACTGCGTTTACCGCGCCACCTGCCGCCAAGCCGGTGGAAAGGTCGAAGTTGACCGACGAAACCTGAAACTCCTGCACCACTTCTTGAGAGAAATTCTGCTGCGTGCCGCCCGTTACCGAATCCCGAATGGTGGCGCCATCCACTGTGATTCGCGTCAGGTTCGAATCTCCGCCAAGGACTGAGACATCGAAAGCCCGGTTATACTGCCCTAGCGAATTCGCTGATACGCTAACGCCCGGTTCGAGCATCGCGAGCTGCAGAAAGCTGCGGCCATTTAAGGGCAGGTCCTGGATCTGCTGCCGGTTCACGACTCCGTCGATGGTGTGACGCTCATATTCCACCAGCGGAGTGACCGCTTCCACCGTCACCACGTCTTGCGTGGCGCCGAGCTGAAGGTGCATATCGACGGTCGTCACGCTGCCCGTTTCCACCGTGGCTTGCCGGATGATCGTGTGAAAACCCTGTAATTCGATTTTCACCTCGTAGACACCCGAAGGAATCGACGTGGCGCTGAAAGTCCCGTTCGGTCCCGTTGTGAAGGTCCTCTGAAGGCCCGTGTCTTTGTTGATGATGACCACGGGAGCGCTCGGAACTACCGCGCCGGATTCATCGTATACAGTCCCTGAAATATCGCCAGTAGGCGCTTGCGGAAAGGCTGCGGTTGTAAAAAACAACAACCCGAACAGCAACGAACAGAGTTGCAGAATATGTTTCATAGCATGGCCCCTGACCATGGATTTAAGAATAGTTCCACATCCCGCGCAATCAGTCAAGAGCCAAAGCAGACATGCGCCCATTAGCCAATGCTCGCGTTCGCTAATGCGGTGACTGGCTCCGAAATTTCGCGCCTCTGGGCGTCAGAAACAAGCCGGACTGCGCAGCGCGGAAATTTCGGTGCCTGTCTCCGCATGGTCTGTCCACTCATCCCCAACGTGCGCCTATGCTAGTCTGTTGCTTCGACTGCAAGTGAAACGCATTCTGATTATTGTGGTTGCGGTTCTCCTCGTGGCGCCGGTCCTCGCCCTGTTGCTCCTCTCCGCCACCCCCACCCTCGCTCTCGACCCGTCCGTCACAAGCATCGGTGCCGCCACCCCCGTCAAGCTTCACATAGCCGATTCTCACGGTGTGCGTAACATCTCAGCCTGGGTGGAGCAGAATGGGTCGCGTTACCAGGTCCTCGACACCGTCCGCCCCTCCACCCGCCTGCTTTTCTTCAAACATCAAAACCCCGAAGACGTGTCTTTCGTCGCCGGTACCAAGAATGCCCCCGCCCTTAAGGACGGCAAAGCACGTCTTATCGTCGAAGCCACCTCCAACGACCTTCGCGGCTCGACCGCATCCGAATCCCGTGATGTCGACGTCATCACGCGTCCGCCCAGCATCACGCCGGACGGAGCGCAGCACTACATAAATCAAGGCGGTTCCGAGCTCGTTACATTCGCCGTCTCCGGTTTCTGGACCGAAGCCGGGGAAAAGTCCGGTCCCTACACTTTCCGCAGCTTCCCGTTGCCCGGCAAACAAGGACAGCGCTTCTCCCTCTTCGCCTATCCCTGGGATCTGCCCGTTACCACGGCGCCTTTTGTTTACGCGACGAATCCCGCGGGAAACATGGCGATCGGTCACTTCTGGTTCAAAGTATTTCCCAAAAAGTTCCGCAAGCGCGACCTCGAAATCGACGACGCCTTCCTTAATAAAGTCGTGAACGACATCGATCCCAATGGCTCCGGCGATCTCGTCACTCGCTTCCTCAAAATCAACGGCGAAATGCGGCGTGAGAACAACAAAACCCTGGCCGACCTCAAGAACAAGACCGAAGAGCGCTTCCTCTGGTCCGGTCCTTTCCTACGCATGAACGCGAAGGCCGAATCCAATTTCGCCGACGATCGCACTTACATTTATCACGGCAAGAAAATCGACGAGCAGGTGCACCTCGGCTTCGACCTCTCCAACGTGAAGAATACGCCTATCCCCGCCGCCAACGACGGCAAAATCGTCTGGGCCGAGCGCCTCGGCATCTATGGCAACTGCATCGTAGTGGATCACGGCTACGGGCTCCAGTCGATCTACGGCCACCTGAACGAAATCCGCGTGAAACCCGGCGATATGGTCAAGAAAGGCCAGATCATGGGCCTCAGCGGCGCCACCGGTCTCGCCGGCGGCGATCATCTCCACTTCAGTATGCAGGTGGACGGCGTCCAGATAAACCCGGTCGAGTGGTGGGACGAACACTGGATCCACGACCGTATCCTGAGCAAAGTCTCCCAATAGGCATTCGCTCAGCCAAGAAGGAAGCGGTCCCCCACTGATCTCGACTACGGAACCGCGCGCATAAGCAAGCGGAGACTGCCGGCAATTTAATTCACACCTCCGTCACAAAACAGACCCCCAACTAACCCCTTCTTTCCCGCCCCACAATGATATAATCGAGTCGGATGTTTGTTTCACCTCCGCGCCAGCGGACGTCGATTTCCCCCCCATTACAGTTCTGTCCCCGAACCGTCCAACTCGCAAAGCATGCCAACTAAGGAGGTAAGCGCCTTCCTCATCGAATGAAACTAACCGTTCAGATCAGTCGTGGAATCGAAACCCTCTTCGGAACCAGGGATGAGAACATTCGTCTTCTGGAAGGCGGCCTGACCGTTACAACCCGCCTCCTCAACGACTCGCTCGAGATTGAAGGCGAAGAGCCCAATGTGATCCGCGCTGCCAGCATTCTCGAAGATTACGTCGATCTCGTCAAAACCGGAACCGCCTTCAGCAACGGCGACATGAACAGCTATCTCCGCGTGGTAGTCGCCGATCCCGAAGTCACGCTTCGTAGCTTGGTCCACAGTGGACGCCAGCGCAATTTCGGCAAAAAGGTGCTGGCTCCGAAAACGATAAACCAGCGCCGCTACGTGGATGCCATCGAGCGCCACGACCTGGTTTTTGGCGTTGGACCCGCCGGTACTGGCAAAACCTACCTCGCCGTCGCCATGGCCGTTTCCGCCCTTCTTAACAAGAAAGTTAGCCGCATCGTTTTGACGCGACCGGCGGTGGAAGCAGGCGAGCGTCTCGGCTTTTTGCCCGGAAACGTTCAGGAGAAGGTCGATCCTTATTTAAGACCTCTTTACGACGCCCTCTACGACATGCTCGAGGCCGACAAAGTGGAAAAGCTGCTCGAACGCGCAACCATCGAAGTCGCGCCCATCGCCTTCATGCGCGGTCGAACCTTGAACGACAGCTTCATCATCCTGGACGAAGCCCAAAACAGCACCGCCGAACAGATGAAAATGGTGCTCACGCGCCAAGGCTTCAATTCGAAAATGGTGGTGACCGGCGATCTGACGCAAGTCGATCTGCCGACTGGGAAAAAGAGTGGCCTCATGGACGCCGTGGACGTCCTGCGCGGAGTGGAAGGTCTCGCCTTCGTTTATTTCGATGAAAAGGACGTCGTCCGGCACAGCCTCGTGCAGAGGATAATTAAAGCATACGAGCGTTACAACGATATGGTCGGAACGGGCCGTCAACTCGCTCTCAAACTCGGGCCGGATCAAGTGCCGGAAGGCGTCGTGGAAACGCCAGGGCCGGCTAAACCGATTCTCACCGGGCCTGAGTCGCCGGAATCGCCGGTGGTGCCGCAGCCCACGGCGCCTGGGCAGGAACTGCCCCTGGTCTGACTAGCTCCCATGCCCTCCGATGGCAGTTGTGTCTTATTTCAGGTTCCCGCTCGTGGTCTGTCGCGGCTCGAATTGCGCGCTTTCGCAAAGCAGCTCCAAACGCAAGTCGCGGGCGACAAGCCCTTCAACGCGCTGATCGCAAACGACGCGGAACTGCGCCGTCTCAACAAACAATTTCGCAAGAAGGACTACCCCACCGACGTGCTCTCGTTTCCTTCCCGCCCTCCCGATGAGAGCCTCGGCGAACTGGCTATCTCCTGGGACCGCGCCAAGGCGCAGTCCTCCGAGTACGGCCATACGGTGAGCGACGAGGTTCGGATTCTCATGCTCCACGGCGTGCTTCACCTGATCGGCATGGACCATGAAAAGGACCATGGCGAGATGGCTCGCGCCGAAATCCGCTGGCGAAAGCGTCTCAGCTTGCCGGTCGGACTGATCGAGCGGGTGCATTCATGATCGGCTTGATCGTCGGATCAATTTTACTCGCGGCGCTGACCACCGTAATCACGCTGGTGCAGATCCTTTACATGGAATCGTTGCGTCTCCGGACGCGCGAGCTCCCCATGCTCGAATTTTTCCGGGTCACTCTCGAAGATAAAATCGGAATCCACAACGAGAAGGGCGCGCTCGTATTTTCCATCGTGAAACACACCACGCAGGTGCTGGTCACTCTGCTGATCGTGGCCGCCAGGATCGATAACAAAACGCCGCTCTGGCAGAGTCTCCTCGAATCCGCCGTCATCGCGTGGCTGTTGATGATCCTGTCCACCTACGTGGTCCCGCACCTGCTCTATCGCAAGACCCGTGGCGATTGGCTGCTCCCGCTCGTGCCCCTTCTCAAGGCTCTCTACGTGCCCGCGCGGCCTTTAGCGGCGATTCTGGCATTCTTCCAGTCGCTGGTTGAACTCGCGGAACCCGAGACTGTCGCGAATGAGGCGGCAAATTCCGCGGAGCATATCGACGCGCTGATTGCGGCCGGAACTGAGGAAGGCATCATTGAGGAAGGCGACCGTAAGCTCATCCAATCGGTCGTAGCGTTCGGCGATAAGACCGTTCGCGAAGTAATGACGCCGCGTCCGAACATCGTTGCGATCGAAGAAAGTCAATCTCTCGAAAATCTGCGCGAGTTGGCGATCGAACAACAATACTCGCGCGTCCCGGTCTATTCCGGTACCATCGACCTCATCATCGGATTCGTCCATGTGCGCGATATGTTCGAGCTCGACGAGCAGGAGCGCAAGGGCCGCACCGTAAAGGAACTCACGCGTCCCATCCGCATCGTTCCGGAAAGCAAGCCTGTCGATGTCCTGCTGCGCGAAATGCAGCAGGACGGCGCTCACATGGCCATCGTCGTCGATGAATACGGCAATACGGCCGGATTAGTAACCATGGAAGACATGGTCGAAGAAATTCTCGGCGAAATTCACGACGAGCACGAGCCGGAGCGCGACGTAGTAGAAGAATCGCAAGGTACTTATGTGGTATCTGGAACCGTCGATGTCGACCGTCTTCACGAACTTCTGGCATTCCGTCCGCAGGAAGAACCGGAATCCACCACAATCGGCGGTTTAGTGACGGAATGGCTGGGTCATGTGCCGCATGTAGGCGAAACAATCGAGCGCGATGGCATTCGCCTCGAGGTATTGGCCGGCAACGAATTGCGTGTGGACCAGGTTCGCGTCTCCAGAGTCCCAGTAGCCCAGATTTCCTGATCGAAAGTTATTTCTCGCCAACAGCGAGCTCTTTCAAGCACATTTCCTTCCGGGCCGTCAGGTCTGGCTGCGCGATCCTGTCGAGAGCCGCGCGAGCCTTTGCACGATATTCGCGCTCCATCTTCTGACTTGGTTCGATATATGGCACTGTACAAATCTTCCCAGCCGGTATCTCCGGTCCTAACATTGGCAACACCGCCCCGGGATTTCGAGTGAGGGCGAGCGAGATCGCAAAATACAAGCTCTCGGTATTTCCGGCGTCCGTGCCTTTTAGCAGTTGCTGGGCCACCCTCAGCCATTCGCTTCGGCCGGTTTCGACATTCCGCAACACGGTCTGCCACGCGCCTCCTTTCCCGGACCTGAGTTGTTTCACAACGGATGGCGCTCCGCTCACCGCAATATCGTGCTCGATGGCGGCTGCTGTAACCGCGGCCGTTTCACCTCCCACGGCTACCCTTAGAAATATCGCCAGGATGCTCAACACAATGGCGGATTTGCAGTTCTTAATGCACGACTTCAAGGCTGTTATCTCCGCTGTTGGATATTTGGTCCCGTATGTTCCGTGGCAGAATGATGCATCCGGTTGAGGCATCGTGCCGCGTATTGTCCCCGTGAATTAGGAACCCATCGCGCCCGAGCGCATTGTGGCCAACCGGAGTGAGGGCCATCACATGTGGGCCATGAGTATGAGTGTTGTGAGGCGAACCGATGGTATAGATACCCTGCGGAATTGGGCCGACATTGTGCGTAGCTTGTGCGGCCGGATTGTTCCGGCCCGGTCCGGCTCCGGAGTAGCCGGTTGCCACGGTAGTTCCGTTCCTGGTGAGTCGTCCAGTGCTCTGGCTATAGGTCCAATGCATCCTAAGCATTATACGGCGTCACCCGTCGACATGCCAGAATGACTTGGGCGTACCGGTAGCCCGGATTTCCTGATACCGGTACCCTCATTTGTCCCGCCCTTTAGTATTGTACTTAACTGCATAATCGGATATTATGTTGCTTCCGAAGAATGTTCGTTTATGCACTTATTCCCGCGCGGTACGGTGGCGCCCAGCATCGCTGCGCTGCTAGGCCTATGCGCTCTTGCTCAAGAAGCACCCCATATAGCCAAAATCAGTCATGAATTTGGCCAGCTCCCTCTTTATTTCGAACAAAATCGAGGCCAGACGGATGCGCGCGCGCAATACATAGCCCGCGCGCAAAACCTGACCGCTTTTATTACAAAAGATGGACTGACGCTCTCCTCAGGCCAAGATTCGTTGTCCGTTCGCATCGCCGGAGCAAACCCCAAAACTCACTTCACAGCCGAGAGTCAGATCGAAGGAGTGAGCAAATTATTATCTCGGCACCCGCACGGTAGAAGCCGTACCGCACTACGCCCAAGTCCGAGCCAACTCGATCCGCCAGGGCGTCGACCTGGTCTACCACGGCTCCGCGCGCGACCTCGAATACGACATCATCCTCCATCCCGGAGCCCGGCCCGCGGACATCCGTCTCCAATTCGAAGGAGCGAAACCAACCCTGGACGACAACGGAGACTTGGTAATCAAACTGGGCACCGGAGAACTCCGCCAAAGAAAACCAAACGTCTGGCAAGGGGAGGGAACTGAAAGACACGAGATCGACTGCCACTACGTCCTAACCAGCAAAAACACTGCGAGCCTGTCCTTAGGCCACTACAGTCAGACCAAAGACCTAATAATCGACCCAATCCTGAGCTACTCGACATTTCTGGGTGGAACCGGCTCCGATGCCGCTACAGGAATAACCGCCGACAGCCTCGGAAATGCTTATGTCACCGGTGTCACTACCTCTATCGACTTTCCGGTGACCTCGGGATTATTTCATGGAGCCTCTTCGAATTCGGATGTTTTTGTGACCAGCCTGAATCCGAGCGGTACGGGGTTGATTTACTCGACTTACATCGGAGGCAGCTCTAACGATCAGGCAAGCGGGATCGCGTTCCACGCCAGGGAATGTCTTCATAACGGGGGTATCGCAATCCAATGATTTTCCCGTCACCGCTGGGACCAGTCATAGCGGCGCCTTCGCGATAAAACTAAACTCGAACGGGGCCCTTGTTTACTCCATCGTCTTGGGCTCGCATGGCCAATTGACAGCAGGTCAGGCGGTCGCTGTCGACAGTGTCGGCGACGCATACATTACAGGCTTCACACTTGAACCGGATTTCCCGGTCACATTCGGCTCTTTTCTTACGACATTCAATGGCGCGAACGAGGCGTTTGTCGTCAAGCTCAACGGATCAGGACAAATTGTCTATGCGACCTATATAGGCGGCAGCACCGACAACTGGGGCATCGCTATCGCGGTGGATGGATCGGGAAATGCATTCGTGGCTGGTGACACACATTCGGCTGATTTCCCGACCACCGACGGAGCATACTCCAAAAACCTAAAAGGGGCTCAGAACGTCTTTTTGGTGGAGTTGAACTCATCGGGTACCACCTTAGTCTATAGCACTTATCTCGGCTCGTCCTCAAATGACTATGTATATGGTCTTGCCCTCGATCCCTCCGGCGATTGCTATGTCGTAGGGCAAACCAATGGAAGTGACTTCCCGACCACAACAAACGCACTCGAAACATCAAGACCCGCAACGGGGTTTTACAACACATCTGGTTTTGTCTCCAAGTTGAATGCGACCGGAATGGCGCTCGTCTACTCCACCTTTATCGGGGGAAGCGGTAATTATAGTGGTGATAGTGCAGTCGCGGTGGCCGTGGATTCCGATTTGTCAGCCTACGTCGTAGGAACGACGACCTCGGTAAACTTTCCGACGACGTCTGGCGCTTTGAAGACCATGATTTCCAGTTCAAATGACAGCGACGTATTTCTCGTGAGACTTTCGAGCGACGGTGGTTCGCTGCAGTATTCGACTTTACTTGGAGGTACCAATGGTGACCGCGGTGCGGGAGTCGCTCTCGATGGAAACGGCGGTGTATATGTCGCGGGCAGTACTTCAAGTCGCAATTATCCAACTACAGCGGGCGCTTTTCAGGTGACTGATCCGAAAGCGCCTGGGTCGAACCTTTCGACGTCGGTTATCAGCAAAATCGACATGTCGTCGCCTGTGACCTGCACTCCAACTCTCTCTCCAACGAGTGCGAGTATCCCTTGGCAGGGTGGCCCATTTTCATTCAATCTCACGCTTGCGCCCGGTTGCCCATGGGAAGCGGTTAGCAATGATTCGGCCATCACACTGACAAGCGCGGCCTACGGTATGGGTTCCACATCTCCGATTGCAATCACAGGGACAATCCCATTCAACGACAGCACGGCGAGCGCGCTTACGACCACGGTTCAGATCGGTACCGCCGCCTTTACAATCAACCAGGCTGAGGGCTCGTGCCAGAATCCATTGATCAGCCCTCTTTCTCATCTATTCGATTCCAGTGGCGGGATCGCCAGCATCAACCTTTCGGTTCCTTTCGGCTGCTCGTGGACGGCGTCTTCCGCTGCGTCGTGGCTCACCATCACAGCCCCAAGCCCCGCCTACGGAATCGAGGCGGCTTCGATCACAGTTTCTGCAGCGCCCAACGATTTCTCCCAGCGAAGTACAACTCTGACGATTGATGGGGTGCCGATTAATATCACGCAAACGGGCTCGACGTGCACCGCGACAGCAACCGCGACACCGCTTAACTTCAACGGCGCCGGAGGCACCGGAGTGGCGCGAATCACAACGAGCGCCAGCAATTGCGTCTGGGGAGCCTACAGCCTCGTCCCGTGGATACAAATAACGCCATCGACCGCTTCAGGGCAGGGCGCGGGAAGCGCTCCGTTCGTGGTCGCAGGAAATCCAGGATTGTCGCCCAGGACAGGACAAATATTGATCGCCGACCAGATTATTACGATCAATCAGACCGAGGGCCCCGGAGGAACCGTAGCTTCTTATTCACCGTCCATCTTCGCCGGCGACGGCATGATCCTGGTCCCCAACTTCGGCGACGGCGGACCGGCAACTTCGGCATTCATACAGCCTCAAGGCATAGCTTTCGACCCAACCACGGGAAACGTCTACATTACCGACGAATGGAACAGTCGTGTGCGCGTCGTTACGCCCGACGGGAACATCAACACATTTGCCGGAGGCGGCACGTCAGCGGCTGAGAATGTCCCGCCTCTCACCGAATCCTTGGCTGACCCGTCTGCGCTGGCTGTCGACGCTGCGGGATCTGTCTTTGTCAATGACAACGGAACCCGCATAATGCAGATCGCAAATGGAAACATCGCAACGTTCGCGGGGGGCCTCGGTATGGGGTCGAATGGGGACGGTGGGCCGGCAACTAGCGCGCTCTTGGGCATCCCGCGAGGCATTGTCGCGGACACCAGAGGAAATGTCTATATCTCCGATTCGGGCAGCTTTCGCGTTCGAAAAGTCAACGGAGGCATTATCACCGCCTTCGCGGGAGGCGGTACCGGCGGTCTGGGCGACCAGGGACCGGCGACTAGCGCGACATTGTCTTTCCCTTTAGGACTTGCAGTGGACTCTGCTGGAAATGTATATATCGCCGAATTTGGCGCTAACCTGATTCGCGAAGTGATCACTCAGGCCGGACCTAAGCAGGGCACAATCATAACAGTAGCTGGCGGAGGGACTGGCGGAGACGGTGGCCCGGCGACATCGGCATCTCTGAATGGTCCGTCGGCCGTTGCCTTCGATCCAGCAGGAAACATGTTCATTGCTGAAAATCAGCTGATTCGCAAGGTGGCGCTCGACGGCACCATATCCACTGTCGCTGGCACAGTTTATCAACCCTACGATTATTATCCAGCGGGAATCACTGCGGACCTTGCTGGAAACGTGTACTTTAGTGACGCCAATTACCAATACGTTTACAAACTCACTCCCCTCTCCGCCTTCTGCACTTACACAATCTCACCCGTAACCACCCAGCCCAACACCGCCGGCCCGCTCTCCATCAACGTAACCGCCGCCACCGGCTGCAACTGGACCGCCTCCTCCGACGCCCCGTGGGCCACTATCTCCTCCGGAGCCATCGGAAGCGCCAACGGAACCGTACAACTGACTCTAACTTCGAACACCACAAACCAGCCAAGAACAGGAAACATCAACATAGCCGGCCAAGTCGTCAGCATCACGCAGAACGGAAACCCACCCGCCCTCACCGCCGCGATGATGCATACGGGCTCCTTCCGCCAAGGCCAGCAGAACGCCGTCTACTTCGTGGCCGTCTCGAACGCCGCCACCTCCATGTCGACCAGCGCGCCCGTCACCGTGACCGACTTCGCGCCCTCGGAACTAACTCTGGTGTCGATGTCCGGCACTGGTTGGACCTGTGGCGGAAACATCTGCAGCCGTAGTGACGCGCTGGCCGGCGGAAGCAGCTATCCGCCCATAACGGTCACAGTAAAGGTCGCCTCCAACGCGCCCTCTCAAGTCACCAACGAGATCAGCGTAGTGGGCGGAGGCTCGACCGGAGCAACGGCCAGCGATCCCACCACCATCGCAAGCATCTCGATCGCGCTCAACGTAGCCGGATGTTTCACCGCAACCGTGCAAGGCGAGCCGACTCACGCCACCAGTTGGACCATCAGCCCGCAAATCGGAACGCTGGAAATCGTGCCGATGTGGATCGGAATCACGCCCTTCGCCGGCCCGTTCGATCAAATTGACATAGCCTGTTACACCCCATCGCCATCCGGACCGAATACCATCACGCTGACTGCAACGAGCGAAGCCGACACGGGCCTGACCACAAGCATCCTGCTCAACGGTCACACCGGACAGCCCGACTAATCGCGCCCGGAACTAAGTCTGGAACTAATTCGAACAAGCCGGTGTCTATTTGGGCATGTTCGAGCAATCTATTCTCGCCAACAACTCGAAAAGCAAGCCCTGGACTTTGGCAGTTTCGCTTGTCGCGCAAACAAGCCTGGTACTCTTGGCCGCATTAATTCCGCTGATCTACACAGACCAATTGCCCGGCCTGAGTAAGTGGGCGGAAAACCTCGTGGCGCCCTTGCCGCCTCCCGCTCAAGTCGCTCCACCGGAACAGCAGACAACGTCCCGCCCAAGCAGCAATCCTGGAGTATTCACGGCACCCCGCATCATCCCTAAGAATGTCGCCATTCTTGTCGACGACATGACGCAACTCCTGCCCCAAATGACAACGGATGCCGTTACAGGGTCTATTCCTGGCGTTGGCGTCCCAAATGCCTTAAGCCAAATGTTCACAAACGTAACGGTCCCCAAACCCCCGCCTCAACCGGCCGCTGCCAAACCCGCAAAAGCCGCCGACACAGCGCCCTTGAAAGTAAGTTCCGGAGTTCAGGAAGCCAAGCTTCTCGGAAGAATCGTCCCCATCTATCCGCAAATCGCAATAACAGCCCGCATCCAAGGAACAGTGCACTTAGTCGGAGTGATAGCAAAAGATGGAACCATCCGTGAATTGCAAGTAATCGACGGCAGTCCGATGTTAGTCAAAGCCGCCCTCGACGCCGTCCGTCAATGGGTTTATAAACCGACCTTACTAAGTGGAGAACCAGTAGAAGTAATCGCGCCAATTACAGTCACTTTTACCTTGAACCGGTAAGTGACGCCCGCCTAGAAGCCATCCCAAACATAAGCTGAAAAATCCCGGCGTTTCGTAAATCCCATCTGCTCGTAGACACGAATCGCAGACTTATTCGCTGCCGTAACCGTGAGGCTCGCCCGTCTGCAATGGCTCCGGGCGAGCGCATCCAGCGAGCGCCGCAGCAGCTCATACCCGATACCGCGATGCCGCGCCGCCTTGGATACGCAAACCTGCGTGATGTGCCCGACATCGTCCGCCACTAAGCTGCTCAGGCAAATCCCCGCAAGATGTCCCGATATCGGATCCACTGCAATAAAAGAAGCCGGCTGATAGAAAGCGCCGCAACCCGGATACTGAACAATATTCATCAGGAACCGCCGGGCCCCGCCAGGCGATCGATATTGATCGTTGATCTCGCTGTCGATATGCCCGTGATACGCGGTCGCGATCAGTTGCGCCGCCTCATCCTGCCGCCGTTCGGTCCAGTTGTCGATTGCGACAATGCGCGACGCCGGCCCTTGCGGCAGCGCCTGCACCTTGCTCAGATCCAGCTCCAGAAAATTCCGTGCGTGCATCTTCAAAAAGCGCCAGTAAGGAAGCGTGATCCTCGACCCGTTCCGCAGCATCATGAGCTGCGATTCAATGCGATGAATGAATGGCGATTTCACCATGCTCACCAGAACCGCTCCCAGAAGTTGCGATTCCGTCTCTGGCGTCGCGAATTCTTCCATCACATACAAATCGCCGATCAATCCCTTGCGTTCCTCGGCGACAAAATACGTGTAACCGACCGCGCGCCCGCCGATCAGCAGCGTATGCCCGCTCAAAGCCTGCATGTCCAGGAAGCGGCGCACCAGCCCCGCCGACGGCCGAAAGTCCCAATCCAGCAGGTCCCGCCACGTCTCCGTCTCCTCGGTGAGAAGACCGTCGAGATCCGCGGCCCGCACGTGGCGCAGGTCGACCACGGTTGGAACATGCGGGTCGGTCAGTGCTGCCATGCCGATTAGCCTATCACTTTGTTGGACGCTTAATCGAGGCCGGTCTTGAGGAAACGCTGCACGGATTTCGCCGCCTGCTTGATGCGATGTTCGTTCTCCACCAGTCCGAATCGCACATGTCCTTCGCCCATCGGACCGAATCCGATGCCCGGCGAGGCCGCGACGAGCGCTTTTTGAAGAAGCAATTTCGAAAACTCCAGCGACCCCAGCGGCCGATACTGTTCCGGCAGTGGAGCCCACACGAACATCGAACCACGCGGCGCATCCACCGGCCATCCCGCCCGTTGCAGCCCGCTAACAAGCACGTCACGCCGCTTCTGATAAGTGTCGCGGATCTGCTCCGTCTCCTTTTGGCACTCTCGCAGCGCAATGATCGACGCAATCTGAATCGGCTGGAAAATGCCGTAATCGAGGTAGCTTTTGATTCTCGCCAGCGCCGCGATCAGCTTGCGATTCCCGACGCAAAATCCGACGCGCCATCCAGCCATGTTGAAGCTCTTCGATAGCGAATAAATCTCAACCGCAATTTCCTTCGCGCCTTCCACCTCCAGAATGCTGGGCGCCTTGTACCCGTCGAAACAAATATCCGCGTAGGCGAAATCATGCACGATGATCGTCCCGTGTTTCGCCGCCAGGGCAACCAGGTCGCGGAAGAACTGCAAATCCACGCACTGCGTAGTGGGGTTGTGCGGGAACGAAACCAGGATCATCTTCGGAGCCGGATCGGAATAGCGGTACAGATCTTCAAGCCGATTCAAGAAAGTCGCAGGATCGGGCATCGGCAGCATGCACCCGTTCCCTTCGGCCATAATCACGCCGTAATGATGAATCGGATAACAAGGATTCGGTGACACCACCGTGTCACCCGGCCCGACAACGGCGAACAACAAATGCGCCAATGCGTCCTTAGCGCCGATCGTGGCAATAGCCTCCGATTCCGGATCGAGCTCCACGCCATAATTCCTGCGATACCGATTCACAATTTCCTCGCGCAGCTTGGGCAATCCGCGCGACATGGAGTAGCGATGATTCTTGGGATTCTGTGCAGCTTCAACCAGCTTGTCCACAACAGCCTGCGGAGTGGCGCCGTCAGGATTTCCCATCCCGAGATCGATAACATCCAGACCCTCCGCCCGCGCCTTCGCTCGCATCTCGTTGATGACGGCAAACACGTACGGGGGGAGCTTCTGGATGCGATAAAACTCGTCTGAGAATGTTGTCATAAAACTCCATTGTACGTGGCACGCGGGTGTAGTCTGAAGTTATGAACGCGTGCGTCCTGCGTGCGCCGGCCCCGGTCGAAAGCAACCCCCTCCAGTGGACCCAGGTGCCGACGCCGCAGCCCGGTCGAGACCAGTTGTTGATCAAGGTTCGCGCCTGCGGCGTGTGCCGCACGGACCTGCATGTCGTCGAAGGCGAGTTGACGCCCCGCAAATCGCCGGTGATCCCCGGCCATCAGGTCGTCGGAATCGTCGAGAAAGCCGGACCCGATGCCAGCCATTTCAAATCTGGAGATCGAGTCGGTGTCGCGTGGCTGCATCACACCGACGGCACCTGCGAATTCTGCGTCTCGGGCCGCGAAAATCTCTGCGACCATCCCGAGTTCACCGGTTACACCGTAGACGGCGGCTACGCCGAGTACATCGTCGCGCCCGATGCGTTCGTCTATGCCATCCCCGAAGGTTTTCCCGATCTTCACGCCGCCCCGCTGCTCTGCGCCGGAATCATCGGCTTCCGATGCCTGCGCCTGTCCGGTGTAACGAAAGGTGCGCGCCTCGGACTCTCCGGCTTCGGAGCGGCTGCTCACGTAGCCATTCAAGTCGCGCGGCATTGGGGTGTCGACGTCTACGCCTTCAGCCGCGAACCGCGCCACGCGCAATTAGCAGCCGAGTTAGGCGCAGTCTGGACCGGCGGATCTTTCGATCAGCCTCCACAAAAGCTGGATTCAGTAATTATTTTCGCGCCCGCTGGTGAGTTGATCCCAGCGGCCCTGAAGACGCTCAAGAAAGGTGGAAGCGTAGTAGCCGGCGGCATTCACATGAGTCCGATTCCGCAATTCAGCTACGACGATCTTTATCAAGAGCGGCTGATCCGCAGCATAGCCAACAACACCCGTCAGGACGGCATCGACTTTCTAAAAATCGCCGCCGGGATTCCGATTCACACCCAGACCACGCTCTTCAAAATGCAGGACGCAAACGCCGCGCTCAACGCATTGAAGCACGATGCAATTAGCGGAGCCGCTGTGCTGCAGATCGAGCCGTAACCAGCTTCCGATTAACTCCGCCGCCGGCCCAGTCCAGCCGCAAACGCCAACCCGATACCCGTCAGCAGCATCGTCGCCGGCTCCGGCACGGACGTATCCGTATCCGCCGTCGCGAGCGTGAAATCCACCAGCAATCCGGTGGGATTCGTATTCGGAGGAGTATTGTGGCACGTATCGTTAGTGACGTAGAAGGAAAGCGTATTCACGCCGCTCGTGAACCCACTGTTGATGTTGAAGTCGGTCGGATTTTGGAACGAAAAGCAATTCACGCTGCCGGTATCCTGAACGCCGGCCTGCGTATAAACCGGAACCCCGTTAAGAAGCACCTGCGTGATGTAATTGTCGGCCGCCCAGAAACCCTGCAAATCCGCCGTGCTCGGAATAAGACCCGTCAGATCGAAGGTCGTTTGATAGATGAAATACGTATTTTGGTTGACACCAGGAATCCCGACAACGTCCCCTTGCGGAGCAATCCACTGTGCGTCCATGCCGGCCGGAGCATACCACCCGTACGGCGTGCCGATCGGCCATCCTTGCTGGATGGAGTAGACACCCAACTGCTGCGTGGTGGGTGAACCCTCCGCCACGAAGCTGTTCGGCGAACCATCGAGCCCGTTTAACGTGAGCGTGTAACCATTGTCGGTCGACCCGGGCGTGAGCTGCTGCCCTGAGCTATCCACACCGGTACTGTAAATCGCTATCGAGGCGGCGGACAGAGGCTCCAATGAGAGACTCGACAATCCCAAAATAAAGCTGGCCAGACATACAATCCTAAATGAGCGAGACACGACTCCTCCGATGGGACTACTGTACGTTCTATAGTTCCCTTGTTTTAAGAATCACCTTACCACAAGGTTAGGAACGCTACAAGCCCAGCGAGCGTCGCAAGTTACTGTAAACATTACACAAGTTCTATCGAATAGTGGCCCAACTTACCCAAAAGTACCAGTACCTGTAACGCGAAGATGAGGCAAATAAAGCAGCAAAAACGTTGCGTGGATGACTAACTAAAAAAGCTACCCTCATGAGAGGGGTTTTGGTACCAACGGTACCATCCAGGGACGGCTTCTACCTTGGTAAGATTGCCCGAGAGCCGTAGTCTTTACCCGAGTAGGTAACTAAGGTCTACCCCCGACCTTCCGAAGCTCCTCAATCCTCGCCCGAATCGCTTTTGTGAAGCAATCGACCTCGCTCGGAGTCGCTCCGCATGCCTGAAGCGCCGTCCGAATCTGCTCGTCGCGGATCTGTCCAAGGTATTTCATTAACCACGCGATGTCGGCCGGATGTATGTTCGTCTTGAAATCCGCGTTGTGATGGCCATCGTAGCCGAACACGACTTGACCGTTTACAACCCCCTTGACAAAATCGGCCGTTTGACGGGTATAGTCCAGGCACGCCCAATCGCTCTGGCCGCCCTTGTCGCCCCAGAACCCCATCCCGGAGCCCCAATCCGTGAAGGAGTAAATCAACTCTCGCCGCCCGTCCACGACACGCTGAAACACGCCTGTATTCGAATTCCCCGGCCCCGACGTCCCGTCTTTGTTATCCCAATTCGACGCCATCATGATGAGGATTTCGAGCCCCTTCAGCTCCTTCGTCCCCGCAAACGGATTGGTCGCCCATTTCCATGTCTGATCGTCCAGATATTTGAAATTCGGATCGCGTATCTGAAATCGCGCGTCTTTGAAGTGCCCGTCCTGTTGGACGAACGGCGTCTTGCGCTGCAGCGCACCCATCCCAACGAACTGCCCCGAGGCCACGTAATAGCTGGGTTCCACGTAATAACCCACCGCAACCGGGATCCTCCACGTCAGGCATTCAGGCTTCACTTCATTTCCGAACTTCGCAACCCAAATGCGCCCGCTCCCATCCTTCACCGAAACCTTGGGCTGCGTGCCGCTCATGTCTTCCTTGAGGAACGTAAACGGAGCCTTCGGCGCCGCGATGCCCGTCCCCACAGCTCCGCCGAGATCGATCTTCGAAACGTCTCCCGGGTCGTGCCAAAGCAGCTTTCTTACGGCCGTTCCAGCATGCAAGAAACTGGCGGACGCCGTTAATACCAGGGCCCAGCGCCACAATCCCATCATGCCGCGGACTTCCGCTGCTTCGCCGCTTTCTTCTTGGGTGCTGGCTTCTTCTCCACCGTCGCTAGGCTCTTCTTCAGCGCGTCCATCAGGTTCACCACGGGAGCCATCTTGCGAGGCGCCGTCCCGCGCACTGTTTTCCCTTCACTCTTTGCTTCCACCAGTTCCATGAGCCGTTTCTGGTATTCGTCTTCGTAGCGTTTCGGATCGAACGGTGCCGCCAGGCTCTTCACCAGTTGTTCCGCCAATTGGACCTCTTGTGGTTTCACCTCGACATCGCTCGTCTGCCCGTATTCCGGTACCGCGCGCACTTCGTTCGGATAGTAGATCGTATGCAGCGTCAGGCCATTCTCCCGAGGCCGGATGATCACCACATATTCGCGTTGATGCATCCCGACTTTCGCGACCGCCGCGTACCCGGCATTTTCCATCGTCGTCACCATCAGTTTGTAAGCCTTGCGCCCCGGATCTTCGGGTACTGCGTAATACGAGGCATCGAAGTAAATCGGATCCACGTCGCTCAGCTTAACGAACTGTAAGATCTCCATCGTATCGGTCGAGTGTGGAGCGATCTTCTTGATCTCTTCCTCTTCCACCACCACCCAGCGTCCTTTTTCCACCTCGTAGCCTTTCACAATTTCCGACCGTTCCACCACGCGTTCGCAGTGCGGACAGTACAACTGCTCTTTCACGCGCGTCTTGCAAAAATCGTGGAGCATGTGAAAACTGACATGTTCCGCCCTCGCCGCGGCAAACAGCCGCACCGGAATCGAAATCAGTCCGAAACTCAAATATCCTTTCCAAACCGTAGAAGCCATAGCGTCTCCACCGCCCCAAATGCATTTCCGCTTCCGTTCCTACACGACAACTGTTTCGACCCCAAGCCGTTGCGGAACCCTGAGCGTGAAAGCGAGGGGCCAACCGCCCATGCGACAACACCTCACCTTTTTACCGCGCAATGCCAGCCTCCCGGCTTTTCCACTTTGGTTCCCCGCTTGCATATCAACCCGACCGGAGGAAAGACGAAATGTTAGGCTGGGCTCTTTCGTTCTTGTTGATCGCGATTCTGGCCGCTGTCTTCGGATTTACGGGAATTGCGGCGGCTTCGGCGGGCATTGCAAAGCTCCTGTTCTTTATCTTTCTCGTGGTGTTCGTTGTGACTCTGATCATGAGCGTTGCGCGTAGAGCCTGATTCGTCCCTCCGGTAAATTTTCGTCTAAGAAGGTAAGAAGATCCTGCTTTACACAACGTCCCGGTAAACAGAATTCGTATTTTCAGCGGGTCAGCCTGGACGCCGAATTGCTAACACGCTTAAGGAGACAACTATGGCTGGGAAAAATACATCGGTCTTCGGAATCTATCCGCATCAGGCTAGCGCGGAAGCTGCCGTAGACACATTGAGGAACGCGGGTTTCCGGAACACCGATATTTCGGTTCTGTTCCCTGACAACGTAGGCACGAAAGATCTCGCGATCGAGAAAGGTTCGAAAGCTCCGGAAGGCGCCACCACAGGCGGAATCTCGGGCGGGTTGATTGGAGGCGCTTTAGGTTGGCTCGCCGGCATCGGAGCCCTTGCCATCCCTGGCATCGGCCCGTTCATCGCGGCCGGTCCGATCATGGCCGTCCTGAGCGGTGTCGGTGTCGGAGGAGCATTGGGCGGTGTCATCGGCGCTCTCACTGGCTTCGGAATCCCAGAGTACGAAGCCAAGCGTTTCGAAGGCCGCATCCGCAAAGGCGGCATACTCCTTTCGGTCCACTGTGACGACGCAGACTGGGTGAAGCGCGCCAAATCCGTTCTGGAACAGACCGGCGCTGAAGACGTCTCCGCGGTCGGCGAAGCGTCCGCGGATTTCGCGGTCAGTGATCGGCCTATGCCCCGCCGAGTCGGAGCGGTTACCAGCGACACCGTCCGCACGGAGCCGGTCATTCGCCCGGTGCAACCGGTCGGTCCGGGCGACGATGTGGTCGAAGAATACAGCACGGAATCCGGCGGCCCAACTACCCGCCTGCCGTAGCCTTAGCGAGCGCTCCTTCCGAGCCGTGACCGGAGGGAGCGGCCATGGCCTGCGATACGCGACCGTTACGGAACCGCGACCGTGAGGGAGCGGACGCTGATTCATGGAACCAAACGTCTATGTCAAGAAATATCTCCGTCTTTGGAATTTATCCCGATCACGAAGCCGTCGCGAACGGTGTCGAGACACTCAAAAACTCCGGCTTTCGGAATACCGATATCTCGGTGCTGTATCCGGAAAACACCGGTTCCAAAGACTTAGGCCACGAGAAACACACTAAAGCGCCCGAAGGTGCCGTTGCCGGCGCCAGTTCGGGCGCCATCCTTGGCGGCGCGTTGGGATGGCTGGTTGGAATTGGAGCGATCGCCATCCCTGGAATGGGTCCATTTATCGCCGCCGGGCCGATACTCTCGATCCTCAGTGGCATCGGCGTTCTGGGAACCGTCGGAGGTCTCGCCGGCGGTCTAATCGGAATTGGAATTCCGGAATATGAAGTCAAACGGTACGAAGGTCGCATTCGCGGCGGAGGTATTCTTCTCTCCGTTCATTGCGACAACTCCGACTGGGTCAAACAAGCCAAACAACTCCTCGCGGAAACCGGGGCGACAGAGATCGCCGCTAGTGGAGAAGCCAAAGCGGAATTCGCCATCAGCGAAAAACCGCTGCCGCGCAACCACCGGGGCCTACTTCGCCACAACGACTAACCTTGTTAGTGTATTTTCGCAAAAACCTTTCCATTCTTAACTTAACCTTCAGCTAACATTACTTTTTCAAAAAAACTCCGAAAGCTTCGGCATCTACAAACCATCTTACGACCGATGTCTAACGTTTTCGCTATGTCTGAGGAGTAAATGGATGGATCAGGTTCTGATCACCGGGGGCGCCGGTTTCATCGGCTCCCACTTGGCAGATGAGCTTCTGGAAAAAGGTTATAAGGTCAGAGTCCTCGATGTTCTCTCTCCACAGGTTCACGGTACGAACCGGCCAATTCCCTCGTATTTGAATCCCGAAGTGGAACTGGTTGTCGATGACATTCGCAACGCGGAAGCTGTCCGCAAATGTCTCCGCGGAGTCGACGCAGTTGTGCATTTTGTTGCCTGCGTCGGCGTTGGGCAAAGTATGTATGAGATTGCCCACTACACCAGTGTCAACAACTACGGGACAGCCGTGTTGCTGGAGGCCCTCGCCGAAACCCCTGTGGAACGGCTGCTGGTCGCCTCCAGTATGAGCATCTACGGAGAAGGCCTCTATCGTGGACCCGATGGCTCTCTGCATGGAAATGCCATGCGCACGTTGGAGCAACTCAAAAGGAGTGACTGGGAACCTCGCGACGCCGTGGGTGAGCCGCTGACCGCGGTTCCGACGCCGGAGTGGAAAGCGCCGTCGCTCGAGTCGATATACGCTCTCTCCAAATACGATCAGGAACGCATGTGCCTGATGATCGGACGGGCCTACAGCATCCCGACCGTCGCCATGCGTTTCTTCAACGCCTTCGGGCCCAATCAGGCGCTCTCGAACCCTTATACCGGGGTTCTCGCGATATTTGCTTCGCGCCTGATGAATAACAAGGCTCCCTCGATCTTCGAAGACGGCCGTCAACTCCGCGATTTCGTCAGCGTCTATGACGTTGCCCGCGCTTGCCGCCTCGCTCTCGAAGTTCCCGAAGCCGCGGGCCGCGTGTTCAACGTCGGGAGCGGCGTCCAGCACACAGTGAGTGAAGTCGCCTGTAAGATCGCTCGCGTGCTTGGAAAGAATATCGAGCCGGAGATTTCCCGTAGATATCGCGTCGGCGACATTCGGCATTGTTTCCCGGATATCTCGGAAGCCCAGAAAATACTCGGCTACCAACCCGCCTGGGACCTCGAAGACGGGTTAGTGGATCTCGCAGCTTGGCTCGAAGGTCAGATCGCCCATGATCGTTTCTCGGAAATGAAAGAAGAACTTGCTTCGCGGGGGTTAGTGGTTTGATAAGTTCAAATGGCTATCGACAAATCCCACTCTCCGGCAAGCCCGTCCTGATTACTGGCGGCGCCGGATTCATCGGCACGAACTTAGCGCACAAGTTACTAAGTGGTGGACGCAGTGTCATATTATTTGATAACTTGTCGCGCAATGGTGTCGACCAGAACCTAACATGGCTGCACCGCACTTATGGAAGTCTCGTCCAGTTTGTCCCCGGAGACGTTCGCGATGCCGCTGCGCTGAAGCGCGTCGTCCATCGCGCCGGCCAGGTATTCCATTTCGCCGCTCAAGTCGCAGTGACCACCAGCCTGGTCGACGCCCGGACTGACTTCGACGTCAACGTGGGTGGAACCTTCAATCTCCTGGAACAATTGCGTGCTCTGGCCGAACCGCCTCCACTGATTTTCACCTCGACCAACAAAGTCTACGGCGGGCTCGAAGACGTCGCCCTTCAGAAAACCGCGACACAATATCAGCCTGAAGACCCTCGCATCCGCGAGACCGGAATCTCGGAGCTTCGTCCGCTCGATTTCCATACTCCCTACGGTTGCTCCAAGGGAGCAGCCGAGCAGTACGTGCTCGACTACGCCCGCTCATTCAAACGACCAGCTGCCGTGTTCCGCATGAGCTGCATCTACGGACCGCATCAGTTCGGAACCGAGGATCAGGGCTGGGTCGCCCATTTCCTGATCCAGGCTCTGGAAGGCCATCCGATCACCATTTACGGTGACGGTCTCCAGGTCCGCGACATTCTGTTTGTCGAAGACCTCGTCGAGGCATTCCTGCTCGCGCAGAAAAACATGGACTCGATCTCCGGCCAGGCCTTCAACATCGGAGGCGGTCCGACCCGCGCCGTCAGCCTGGTCGAACTGCTCTCCATCATCAATAAGGTCCACGGAGCGAAACCTCAAATCCGCCACGAACGGGCGCGCCCGGGCGACCAGCGCTACTACGTTTCGGATACCGGCAAGTTCCATCGCGCCACCGGCTGGACTCCCCGAGTCAGTGCCGCCGACGGCATTAAACACCTCTACGACTGGCTGGCCGAAGTCCGCCATTTTATCCCGGAGCCGGCGGCCGTATGAGATATGCGCTCGTAAATCCCTCATGGAATTTCGATGGCAGCATTTATTTCGGCTGCCGCGAACCTCATCTCCCGCTCGAATACGGCTACTCAAAAGCGCTGCTCGAACGTGCCGGCCACGAAGCCCAAATCTTCGACGGGCAATTCGAAGGTCTCGCCGCATTCAAGCCGGATTTCACAGTCATCACCAGCGCTCCCAGCTACCTGTTCTGGCGCTGCGCGCCGCCGGAATTACGCATCCCGATCGAGACCATCCAGGCGATCCGTCCGGTTGCTGGAATGCTCGTAGCAGTCGGCCCTCACGCTTCCACAACGCCGCGCGCCACCCTGAAAAAACTCGGAGTAGACGTCGCCATTTTGGGCGAATGCGAAGAGATCCTCCCGAAACTCGCCTGCCCCTGGGTGGACGTACCGTCGATCGCCTATTTCACCAACGGCCAGTTCCAAATCCACAGTGGAACCTGGTCCTCCGACATGAACGCGCTGCCGGCGCTGAAGTGGCCGGACGAAACCATCGCCCGCCACGCGCATCATCACCACCGCTTCGACGGGAAGCCAACCGGTCCCGGCGCCGAAATGGAAACCTCCCGAGGCTGTCCCTACCACTGCACCTTCTGCGCAAAAGACAACTTCCGCGACAAATATCGTAAGCGCCCATTGCCGATCATCTTCGAAGAGCTCGACGCCCTGATTGCCCAGAGCGTCGAATATGTCTACTTCATCGACGAGATATTCCTGCCGAACCGCGAGCTGCTGCTCGGCCTCGCCGAACGAAAAATCAAAATCGGAATCCAGAGCCGTATCGATCTCTGGAATCACGAAATGATCGATCTACTCGGCCGCGCCGGCTGCGTTTCCATCGAAGCCGGAGTCGAAAGCATCACGGAGCAAGGCCGAAAGATGCTCGACAAAAAATGCAAACTCTCGACCTACGAATTAGCGGACCGTTTAATCTATGCAAAAAGCCGAGTCCCATTCGTGCAGGCCAACCTCCTCGAAATGCAGCAGGACGACGAAGAAGAAATCGAACGCTGGCGTCAGTACCTGATCGATCGCGGCGTTTGGGCCAACAAGCCGGTGCCGCTATTTCCATATCCCGGATCGCCCGAATACACGCGGCGTTGGGGCGCGCCAACCGACGACGCCTGGGAACGCGCTCACGAGGCGTATCTCAACGGATTCGCCGAGTTCAGTGACATTCAGGAAGAGCGGCCCGTTCCTCTCATTCAGCTCGAACTGACCACCCATGGCCGCTGAAATCAAATCGGTCCTCATGACCGCCGATACCGTTGGCGGCGTTTGGACCTACGCACTTACGCTCGCTGCCGCGCTGCGCGAGCACGATATTTCCGTATACCTCGCCACCATGGGAGGGGCCGCGCCGGAACCGCACGGGCTCGATAACGTGCAACTCTTCGAAAGCGACTATCGCCTCGAATGGATGGAAGATCCGTGGGACGATGTCCGCAGGGCAGGGGATTGGCTGCTCAATCTGGAACAGCGCCTGCAACCGGACCTGATTCATATCAACGGCTATGCTCACGGGGCCCTCAACTGGTCGCACCCGACGCTCGTAGTCGGACACTCCTGCGTGCTCTCCTGGTGGCGCGCCGTGAAAGGCGAAGAAGCGCCGCCGAACTGGGACCGCTATCGCCAAGAAGTGCGCCGCGGACTTGCCGCCGCTGGAGGGATTGTTGCGCCCTCCCGCGCGATGATGGCGGAATTGAAACGCTATTACGGTCCGCTCGACGGAATCGTCGTACCGAACGCCGGTGCCGCGGATGACTGCGCGCCGGGAATCAAAGAACCGCTGATCTTCTCCGCCGGAAGACTCTGGGACGAAGCTAAAAACGTTGCCGCATTGGACAAAATCGCGCCTGAACTCGACTGGCCCATCTACGTTGCCGGCCACGGATTCGAAGGCCATGGAGCCCTTCCGCTCGGACGCCTTGCAGCTCCTCAAATGCGAGCCTGGTACGCTCGCGCATCTATCTACGCGCTGCCTGCGCGCTACGAACCGTTCGGACTTTCGATTCTCGAAGCCGCGCTCTCGGAGTGCACGCTCGTCCTCGGCAACATTCCGAGCCTTCGCGAAAACTGGGAAGGCGCGGCGATGTTCGTCGACCCCGAAGACCATGACGCTCTCCGGCGAGCGCTTCAAATTCTGATAGCGGACGATGAGACTCGGCTCGAACTGGCGGCCCGAGCGCGCTGCCGGGCGCTCGACTTCGCTCCGCGGCGAATGGCCCAAAGTTATCTGGACGTCTACCAAAACATCCCAGCACTGCAATGCACGTAAAGCTCTTCTACCACTCCCTGGTATCGGACTGGAATCATGGCAATGCACATTTTCTGCGCGGCATCGTCGCGGAAATGCAATCGCGCGGCGACACTGTCGATGTGTTCGAACCGGCGAATTCATGGAGCTATGAAAACCTCGTCGCGGAACACGGCGAAGCTCCTATTCGAGCATTCGAGTCCAGGTTCCCGAATCTCCGAAGCACTCGTTACGATCTCGACACACTCGATCTCGACCGCGCTCTCGAAAGCGCGGATCTGGTCATCGTCCATGAGTGGAACGATCATGAGCTGGTCCGCCGTATCGGTGAACATCGTCGGCGTAACGACAGCTACAACCTGTTTTTCCACGACACGCACCACCGCTCGATAACAGATCCGGACAGCATGGCCCGCTACGATCTCGGCGGTTACGACGGCGTACTCGCTTACGGCGCAGTCTTGCGCCGCATTTATCTCGATCGCCGTTGGTCCAAACAAGTCTGGACCTGGCACGAAGCAGCGGACACGCGCGTCTTCCAACCACTGCCATCGGACAACAAGGAAGGAGACGTAGTCTGGATCGGAAACTGGGGCGACGACGAACGCGCCGCGGAACTGTACGAATTTCTGATCGAACCCGTCCGCAACCTGGGACTCAAAGCAAAAGTCTACGGAGTGCGTTATCCAAAAACGGCGATAGCGGCGCTCAAAAACGCGGGTATTGAGTACGGAGGCTGGCTCCCGAATTACGAAGTCCCGGAAGTTTTCGCACGATTTCGAGCCACGGTGCACATTCCCCGCCGTCCTTACGCAACAGCTCTTCCCGGTATTCCTACTATCCGCCCTTTCGAAGCGCTGGCTTGCGGAATCCCGCTGATCTCCTCGCCGTGGACCGATTCGGAAGGGCTCTTCACGCCTGGCGAAGATTTTCTGGTCGCACGCAACGGCGACGAAATGCGCCGGCATCTGACTGCCGTACTGAACGATTCGAATCTCGCGAGCAGCCTCGCGCGGCACGGCCGCGAGACCGTTCTCAAACGCCATACCTGCGGGCATCGTGTGGACGAACTGATGGCTACGGCAAACGTATGAAAATCGCATTTTTCGGTTCCAGCCTCCTTTCCGCCTATTGGAACGGCGCGGCCACTTATTACCGCGGCATCGTACGCGCGCTCCATGCGCTTGGGCATGACATTACGTTCTATGAACCCGATGCCTACCAGCGCCAGCAGCACCGCGATATTGAGCCGCCGGCGTGGGCGCAAGTTGTGGTTTATTCCGATGTCCATCCGCAGCTCGAAGCCGCGCGCAAATTCGATGTCATCGTCAAAGCCAGCGGCGTAGGCGTATTCGACGAGCTGCTCGAAGCAGCCGTGCTCGATATCCGGCGTCCTGACGCGCTGACCATTTTCTGGGACGTCGATGCTCCGGCAACTCTGGATCGCCTCGACTCCAATCCCAAAGACCCGTTCCGAGCCCTGGTTCCCAAATACGACCTCGTCCTCACCTACGGCGGCGGGGAACCAGTCGTCCAGGCATACAAAGCCCACGGCGCGCGGCAATGCGTTCCGATCTACAACGCCCTGGATTCGTCCACACACTTTCCGGTCGAACCGGATGCCCGCTTCCAAAGCGATCTCGCCTTCGCGGGCAATCGACTCCCGGATCGGGAAGCACGCGTCGACGAATTCTTCCTGCGTGCCGCCCAACTCGCGCCGGATTCCCGATTTTTGCTCGCGGGTAGCGGCTGGGGCGATAAAACTCGACCAGCAAACGTCAATTACATCGGTCACCTCTACACCGCCGACCACAATGCCTTCAACTGCACTCCGCGCGCTGTTTTGAACATCAGCCGCGAGAGCATGGCGCGATACGGCTTCTCGCCGGCGACGCGCGTTTTCGAAGCGGCTGGAGCCGGTGCGTGCCTGATCACGGACGCCTGGGACGGCATCGAAATGTTCCTGGAACCAGGTAAAGAAACGCTGGTTTGCCGCGACGGGGAAGAAGTCGCCGCAACAATCGCGACTCTGACGCCTGAGCGCGCAAGAGAAATCGGCCGAGCCGCCCGGCGGCGGATCCTGGCGCACCACACGTACGACCACCGCGCACGCGAAGTGGACGCCATTCTAGCGGGGCGGAATTGCGAGGCCGTCGCATGAGAATCGTCGTTTGCGGGCTCTCCATTACATCCTCCTGGGGCAATGGCCACGCGACTACATACCGCGCGCTGTTGCGCGAACTCGCCAAACGAGGCCACGACATCCTGTTCCTGGAACGGGACGCTTATTGGTACGCCAACAATCGCGATCTTCCCGAACCGCCGTACTGCCGGACTGAAGTTTATTCGAGCGTCGAAGAACTGAAGGATCGCTTCACGCCTGAAATCCGCCGCGCCGACGTGGTCATCGTCGGGTCCTATGTTCCGGAGGGCGTCCGCGTGGGCCATTGGGTCACCAGGACCGCCAAAGGCTTGACCGCGTTTTACGATATCGATACTCCGGTAACTCTCGCCAAACTTGAACGTGGCGATGAAGAATATCTCTCACCGGAATTGATCTCGAAATATCATCTTTACCTCTCGTTCACGGGCGGACCTACTCTGCACTATCTCGAGCAACACTATGGCTCGCCGGCCGCTCGCGTTTTGTATTGCTCCGTCGATCCCGAAACTTATTTTCCGGAGCCGTGCCCTAAGAAATGGATGCTCGGTTATCTCGGAACCTACGGGGCCGACCGCCAACCGACGCTGGAGTCGCTGCTAGTTGAGCCGGCCCGCCGTTTAAAGGACGCCGGCTTCGTAGTTGCCGGTCCGATGTACCCGAAAGAGACCGCATGGCCGGAGAACGTCCAGCGCACCGATCATCTGCCGCCTGCGGAACACCGCGGATTCTACAATTCCCAACACTACACATTGAACGTGACCCGCGCCGATATGATTCGCGCCGGTTATTCGCCCAGCGTGCGATTGTTCGAAGCGGCCGCCTGCGGAACTCCGATTATCAGCGATTACTGGGATGGGTTGGATTCCATCCTGAAAATCGGCAAGGAAATTCTCGTTGCGGCCACGCCGGAAGACTCGCTCAGCTACCTGCAAGAACTAAGCGAAACACAGCGCCGCCGGATTGGCGAAGCTGGGCTAAAACGAGTGCTCGCGCAACATACCGCCGCGCACCGCGCAGCCGAATTGGAATCGTACATTCTCACCTGTCGAAAGTCACATGCCAAACAAAGAGCCATTACCTCGTCAGCCCGGCGTTGAAGCCGAGATGACCGAAAAGCCCAAGGTCGAGAAGGATTCTCCGGGCTGCGGAAAACTGAAGGATAAAGTCGCCATCATCACTGGAGGCGACAGCGGCATCGGCCGCGCGGTTGCAGTCGCCTTCGCGAAAGAAGAAGCCGACGTCGCGATCGTATACCTCGACGAGCACAAAGACGCTAATGAGACCAAGCGGCTGATCGAAGAAAAAGGCCGCCGCTGTCTCCTGATGGCCGGCGACGTCGGCGACGAAACGTTCTGCCAGGAGATCGCCAAGAAGACGCTCGACGAATTCAAGCACATCGACATCCTGGTGAACAATGCCGCCGAGCAGCATGACCAGGAAGATTTTCTCAAAGTCACTAAAGAGCAGATGGAGCGTACGTTTCGCACCAACATCTTCTCGATGTTCTACCTGACGCGCGCCGTGCTGCCGCACTTTAAAGAAGGCGCGGCAATCATTAACACAACCTCGGTAACAGCTTACCGTGGCAGCGAACATCTTATCGACTACTCAGCTACCAAAGGAGCGATTCTGAGCTTTACCCGGGCGCTTTCGAAGAATCTCGCAAAAAAGAAAATTCGCGTGAACGCCGTGGCGCCGGGTCCCATCTGGACCCCGCTGATCCCAGCAACATTCCCCAAAAAGAAGCTCGAGAGCTTCGGCAAGAACACGCCGCTCGGCCGGCCCGGGCAGCCGGAAGAGGTCGCGCCCTGCTACGTTTTCCTCGCCTCGGACGATGCATCCTACATCACCGGGCAGGTTCTGCATCCGAACGGCGGCGAGATCGTGAACGGTTAGCCGGCAGACCGGCATCTAACGGACGAGAGGTACTTCAAATGGCAACAAAGGCTGAATCGACCACCACGACCGATCACGAAGAAATCAGGAAATGGGCGGAGGCACGCGGTGCAAAGCCGGCCTGTGTAAAAGGCACTGGAAACAAGGGCGACGTAGGAATGCTTCGCCTGGACTTCCCCGGTTACTCCGGCGAGGACTCGCTCCAACATATCAGTTGGGAGGAGTGGTTCCAGAAGTTCGATGAAAATAAACTGGCGCTATTGCACCAGGAACATACGGCTGACGGCAAGAAGAGTAACTTCAACAAGCTCGTCAGCCGTGAAACGGCACACGCTCACTAGCAGCCAATACGGCAGCGGCTGCTAGCGGGCTAAAGCCGCCGGCGTCCAGGATGGTGGGTCACTGGCCGGGAACGATTCCTCGGAAGCCTGACCCACCTCATCGCGCTGCCAGCCCTTTTCCGATTTGCGGCCGGTCTTCTCGGAGGGGATCTCTCCGGTCTCCATCAGGCATTTGAAACGGTAGAGGTCCTCCTCGATCTGCTGCGAAGGCTCCTCGCCGAACAGTTTTGCGAACATCGCGCCAACAACCCCGCCCGGAGGATTGTACTGGAGCGCGATCTGAACAAGGGTTCCCGATCCATCCGGAGCGGGTTTGAAATGTACCGAGCCGGCATTATCGACGTCAGCGCCCGGTAGCGAACGCCAGCCGATCCGCTCATTCTCCGCTTCATTGATGATCTCGGCTTTCCATTGCACGCTGCGGCCGGCGGGCGCTTTCACGACCCAATGCGAGTGCTTGTTATCGATCTCTTTGACCGACTCAATATGTTGCATGAATCGCGGCAGGTTTTCGAGATTGCGCCAGAAACGATAGAGCTCTTCGGGCGATTTGTTGATGGTTGTCGAAGCGTCGACGCGAACGCCGAGTTCATAAGGCACACTGGCGTTGCGGCCCCGCCGCTGGCGGTTCGTGGTGATACCGAAACTCTGGAAGAGCGGACAGTAACCGGTAGCGCCGCGAAAAGCCAAGGCGCCGCCGAGCACCGCCAAGGTCGCTCCGGTCCACGATTTCTTGCTGATTCCGTAGGCAATGAGGGCTCCGCCACCGATCACGGATGCCAGCCGTTCCGGTTGGCCTACGTTCATGCTGTTATGGTGCCGCAATGCGGCGGTCTTCGTCATAGGCATGCAGAAATTCTCCGTTCTTGGCAGAGGAGTAGCATTCGGCCTGCCAATGTCTGTCGTGTTCAAAACACAGGGTTCCCGCTGCGTAACCGTGAGAAAAAATTTCCTGACGGGCTACTGCTTCAGCCGGGCGAGGAGGGCCTCGGCCTGCTGGTCGAGATCGCCGTGAAGGGTAATCACAGCATCGAGTTGCTGCCGAGCCGCGGGCAAGTCGTGAGCCGCTATCAGGCCTTTTGCCAGATAGAAGCGAGCCCTTTCGAGAAAGGGCGTATTGCCGGCTGCGATCACTTTACGAAGTTCCGCTATTCCGGACTCGCGATCTCCGGTGTAGAGATCGCAGATCCCCAGGTAAAATCGCGACTCGATGTCGGAATCTGCCGTCAGGCCCGGAATAGCGCCGGCGTAGTCACGGCTCTTGTAATGCGCGATAGCGTTCCGAAAATTGGAGTTGTCAGGCGAGCCGGCTACGGGGCGATAGGTCGGCGGGAAAAACGCGCCCGGCGACTCGGTTCTGCCGCGAATCGCCGTGACTCCGCCGCCTTCGCGGCGGGACTCAATGACCGACCATACGAAAATGCCGATGGCGCACAGCATGAAGAAAGCTGTGCCCCAGAAAATCCAAACCCAGGGTTCGCGGGACTTCAAATTCCAGTGTACTTCTCATGCGTTCATCTTCCTAGCCATCTACGGAACGCGTGGAGGAGGACGATGCTCGCTCCACCCGCCGTTACGCCGCAAAGAAGCAACAGAAATTGCCGCACGCCTGACTCAATCGACAGTCCAGAGTTCCGTCGATAGACTCGTTTGAGTCATGTGTTAAGGGCAGTAAGAGTGGTTCCATTTTTTGATGACTTGAGTCTCGCGTTCGTAACCGAGCGTACTCATGGAACCGGTGTCGAGCGCGAAGAGACGGCCGCAGTCAGGTGAAAGACCGAGCCAGCAGGCGGTCAAAATACGGAGAATGTGTCCATGGGCGAACAGCGCGACGGAGCCTTCGACAGGCTTAACGCGGTCGATGACGGTACGGGCGCGGGCGCCGACCTGATCCACTGTCTCGCCGTTGATAACGCCGTCTTTCCAGAGATTCCAGTTGGGGCGCACCTTTCGGATGTCGGCTGTGGACTTGCCCTCGTAATCACCGTAATCCCACTCGCATAGGTTGGGATCGATGTGGGCAACGTCGCCCAAACCGGCCAGAGCGCAGGTTTCCCGCGCGCGCTGCATGGGACTGGTGAGAACGAGAGAAAACCGATGACCAACGAGACAGCGGCTTAATTCACGGGCGCGACGCCGGCCCTCCTCCGTAAGAGGAATATCAGTGCGGCCGGTGTGGGCGCCGGAGAGACTCCATGCCGTTTCACCGTGCCGCATCAACCAGATTTCAGTGGCCATTTTGAAGCACCTTGTAGGATTCGCGCGCGATCTCCCAATCTTCTTCCGCGTGGATCACGAGCAGTCTTATTTTAGAAGCTGGGGTGGAAATCTCTTCGTCCACCGGCGAATTGTTGTTCTTTGCGGGATCGAACTCAAGGCTTAGAAAAGCAAACTGTCTGGCGACGTCGGCGCGGAGCGGCGCGCAGTTTTCGCCGATGCCGGCGGTGAAGACAAGCACGTCGAGACCTCCAAGACTAGCGAGCATGGAGCCTATTTCCTGACACAAACGGTGAGCATAAACATCATAAGCGAGCCTGGCGCGCTTATTGCCTTTTTCGATGGCATCGAGAATTTCGCGCATGTCGCCGCTCAGGCCGCTCAAGCCGCAAAGGCCGGAACGCTGGTTGAGAATGCGATCGAGGTCGGCGGCTTCGTAGCCGCGGTGGCGGACAAGATAGATGATGATGCCGGGATCGATGGAGCCGGATCGCGTTCCCATCATCAAACCTTCCAGCGGTGTAAAGCCCATGGTGGTGTCGATACTGCGGCCATCGCGAATGGCGGCGAGCGATGCTCCGTTGCCCAGGTGGCAGGTTATCATGCGGAGCCCTTCGAGTTTGCGGTCTAAGATTTTCGCGGCGCGTCGGGAGGCGTATTGATGGCTGATACCATGGAACCCGAAGCGTCGAACGCCTTTTTCGAACCATTCATACGGGCCGGGATAAACGTAGGCGGAGGGTTCGAGCGTGGCGTGAAAGTGGGTGTCGAAGACGGCTACCTGGGGCATATCGGGGCCGAAAACCCGGTCCACCGATTGGATGGCCTCAAGCTCGAGGCGGTTGTGCGATGGAGCAAATTCGACCTGCTGCGCGATTGCTTTGCGGACTTCCGGCGTTATGCGAGTGCTGTCACGATAAGCCCGGCCGCCGTGGACAATGCGATGACCGACGGCGTCGACCGGTTCGTCGAGCGACTTGAGCAGCGGGTCGAGATCCGGCTGGCCGGAACCCTGACCACACTCGATTTTCTTTTCCCATTCAGGATGCGGAGTTTCGGACGGAAGTGTTCCGTACCAGCATTTGAACGTGCTGGAACCGCCGTTGAGAACGAGGATTCTCATGCCGGCCAATGCCAGTTTCGGATTTCAGGCATGTCTTCGCCGTGTTCGTCGACGTAGAGCTTGTGCTCGATCAGGCGATTGCGGAGAATTTGCTTCGTATGCGCGGCGATGTTCTGGAGGCGTGGGACGCGGGCAATCACGTCGCCGGCGAGATGGAAGCGATCCAGATCGTTGAGCACGGTCATGTCGAACGGCGTGGTGGTGGTGCCTTCCTCTTTGAAGCCACGGACGTGGAGATTGTCGTGACCATTGCGGCGATAGGTGAGGCGATGGATCAAGTAGGGATAGCCGTGGAAGGCGAAGACGATGGGCTTGTCGACCGTGAACATGGAATCGAAATCAGCGTCGGAGAGGCCGTGGGGATGTTCGCTCTTCGGCTGCAGCGCCATGAGATCGACGACATTCACGACGCGGATTTTTATGTCGGAGATGTGCGTGCGAAGCAGATCCACGGCGGCCAGCGTTTCTAAAGTCGGGATGTCGCCGCAACAGGCCATGACCACGTCGGGTTCACTGCCCTGATCATTGCTGGCCCAATCCCAGATACCGGCGCCCAAAGTGCAATGTTTGATGGCCGATTCCATGTCGAGGTATTGGAGCGCCGGTTGTTTGCCGGCAACGATCACGTTGACATAGTTGCGGCTGCGCAGACAGTGATCCGTGACCGAGAGAAGAGTGTTGGCGTCGGGCGGGAGATAGACGCGCACGACGTCCGCTTTCTTGTTGGTGACGTAATCGAGGAAACCGGGGTCCTGGTGACTGAAACCGTTGTGATCCTGCCGCCAGACGTGAGATGAGAGCAGGTAGTTCAGCGAGGCGATGGGACGACGCCAGGGAATGCCACGTGTGACCTTCAACCATTTGGCGTGCTGGTTGAACATGGAATCGATGATGTGGATGAAGGCTTCGTAGCAGTTGAAGAGACCGTGACGGCCGGTGAGCAAGTAGCCTTCGAGCCAGCCCTGGCACATGTGTTCGCTGAGAACTTCCATGACTCGGCCGGTGGGCGAGATGTGATCGTCGTTGGGAAGAATTTCGGCTGTGGATACGCGGTCGGTGACTTCAAAGACGGCGTTCAATCGATTCGATGCCGTTTCGTCGGGACCCATCAGGCGGAAATTATCGGGGTTGAGCTTGATGACGTCACGGAGGAGGTTGCCCATGATGCGGGTCGACTCCGCGATCACGTTGCCGGGTTTGGGAACGTCGATAGCGTAGGTGCGGAAATCGGGCAGACGGAGATCCTGCAGGAGCAGGCCGCCGTTGGCGTTGGGGTTGGCTCCCATGCGGCGATTGCCTTTGGGGGCGAGTTCCTGAAGCTCCGGTATCAACTTTCCGTTTTCATCGAAGAGCTCTTCGGCGTGGTAGCTGAGCAGCCAGTTTTCGAGGATCTTGAGATGCGTGGGATCGGAGAGATGGTCGACGGGAACCTGGTGGGCGCGGAAGGTGCCTTCAATCTGGAGGCCGTCGACTTCTTTGGGACCGGTCCAGCCCTTGGGAGTTTTCAGGACGATCATGGGCCACGTCGGACGTTTCGTGAATCCGTTGGTGCGGGCGTCCTTCTGGATGCTTTGGATATCTTCGAGCACCTGGTCCATGACGCCGGCCATTTGCTGGTGGACGGGCTCGGGATCGTGCCCTTCAACGAAGTAGGGTTGGTAGCCGTAGCCTTCGAGGAGATCGGCGAGCTCTTCTTTTGGGATCCGGGCGAGGACGGTTGGTCCGGCGATTTTATAGCCGTTGAGATGCAGGATGGGAATGACGGCTCCGTCGCGAACGGGATTCAGAAACTTGTTGGAGTGCCAGCTTGTTGCGAGCGCCGCGGTCTCGGCTTCGCCGTCGCCAATGACGCAGGTGACGATGAGATCGGGATTATCGAAGGCGGCTCCGTAGGCGTGGACCAGGGCGTAGCCGAGCTCTCCACCTTCGTGGATGGATCCGGGAGTTTCAGGCGCGGCGTGGCTGGGAATACCGCCGGGGAAGGAGAACTGTTTGAACAAACGTTTCATGCCCTCGACGTTTTGGGTGATGTTGGGGAAGAATTCGCTGTAGGTGCCTTCGAGCCAGGTGTTGGCAACCATGCCGGGGCCGCCGTGACCGGGGCCGCAGATGTAGATCATGTTGAGATCGTGCGCTTTGATGAGGCGGTTGCAATGGACGTAGATGAAATTGAGTCCGGGCGTAGTGCCGAAGTGGCCTAGGAGTCGCGGCTTGATGTGTTCCAGCTTGAGAGGCTCGGTGAGGAGCGGGTTGTCGTAGAGATAGATCTGGCCTACCGAGAGGTAATTGGCGGCTCGCCAGTAGGCGTTCATTTTTTTTAGTTCGTCTTGAGAGAGGGGTGTGGGGTTCATTGTGGGCCGCCGGTTAATGTGATTAGATCTACGGATTGATAGGGGAGATGCAGGGTTAGTTGTGCTTGGCCTTTGCCGGTGCGTAGCTGTTCGGGCTCAGTTAACAGTTGGAGTTGAGCGGCGGATTCCAGTTTTGCTCTTTGGTCGGGCGAGGGTTGCTGTGGGGATCCCATTTGTTTCCACATGGTGTATGCATTGCTGTGATGCTCATCGATCCGGTAATGTTGCACATGCAGGTGCGGCGGAAGGCCCGTTATGTCGAGTGTTACTTCGGTGTCGGGGCCGGGGATGTCGTCGGGGTGATAGTTCCATAACAGGATGGTTACGGTGTTGGCGGTGCGGGTTGCGAGGAGGTTGGGGGTGTTGGCCGCTTCCTTACGGTCGCGGTTCTGAAGTGGGGTTGGTTGGGGGACCGCTTCCTGCCGGTCGCGGCTCGGAATGGGGGTCGTGGTGGTGGCGGGCGTTGATGCGGATACGGGTGTTGGGGTGGTGGCGGGCGTTGATGTCGACACGGGTGCTGGGGTGGTGGCGGGCGTTGATGTGGATACGGGTGCTGTGGTGGCGGCGGGTGTTGATGTGGATACGGGTGTTGCGGTGGCGGCGGGCGTTGATGCGGATATGGGGGTCGTGGTGGGGGCTGGGGCGACGGTTGTGGGCAGGAGCTGGCCGGAGAGTTGGCCGAACATTCGGAAGACGTTTAGGACGGGTTTGTCGATTCCGTTGGTGGCCAGGGTTCGGAAGCCTTCGAAGTAGGGTTGGTCTTCAAATTCGAAGGCCCAGGTGAGCATTCCTGCGATGTTCATGTGGTGCTGGTCCGCGAGTTGTTGGATGGCTTTTAGCGCGGCGGCGGTGTAGGTGGCGTAGAGAGGGCCGTTGCGATAGGCGTTCTCGGGGTGGTTTTGCGCGGAGCAGGCGGCGCACCCTTCGGGATCGGCTTCGCTCAAGATGATGGGCAGGTCTCGAAACTTGGGGTAGGCTGCGATGATTTCAAGGCCGGCTTCGACGTCGGCCAGCTCTTTTTCCAGGCCCATGCGGACGTGGCCGTCAACGAGCGACGGGCGGCCTTTGGCGTGGTAGCTGATGAAATCGAGAGGGACATTTGTTTCCGCGCAGCGATCGAGAAAGGATTTCAGGAAGGCGGCGGCCTTGGGGTTCGCCGGTCCGGTGGTGGCGGGTCCTCCGACTTTTGCAGTTGCGAGGGCTCGACGGACTCCTTTGACTGAGCTGGTGTAGAGCTGGAAGTATTCTTCGGGAGTTCCTTTCCAATAGCCGATGTCGGGCTCATTCCAAACTTCCCACAGCCACTTTTCGACGTTCTCTTTTCCGTAGCGCTCGACGCAGTGGCGCACGATTTGATAGTTGAGTTCTTCCCATTTGCCGTAATCTTTGGGCGGATAACTCCAACCCGCGGTGATTCCGGTTTGCGGCCAGTTGTGACGGTAGGGCTTGGGATTCGTGGAGAGGGCTTCGGGCATGAAGCCGATTTCGAACATGGGCCGCGTGCGGGCGTCGCGGTAGGTATCGAGGATGCGGTCCAGAATTTTCCAATCGTAGACGGGATGGCCTTGGGCGTCTTCGGTGTAGACGTTGGTGGATCCCCATTTGAGGGATGCTTCACCGTTTCCGGTGGTCAGAAGATTATGAGTTCGGATGTAGACGGGGACGGGCGCGAGCGACGCGAGTTCGTGGAGAAGCTTGGGGCCATGCGCGCCGTAGGTGTAATTGGGCTCATCGTAGCCGAACCAATTGTAGATGGGTTTGAAGGGAGCTCCGGGGACGCCGGCCTGGATGTGAATGACGGCCGGGGGCTGGGCCGCGAGGAGAAAGAAAGGCGTCAACAGCAGGATGCGCAGCATTTTTGAGCACACAGGCTAAGCGATTCATTGTAGCCGGGTTGTTGTTCAGGCGGCGGCTTGGCCTACGACCACTTGAGGGGTGGTCGTAAGCCGAATCTGGCGGGTGCGATGGCTTTGCCAATTTTCGAGCAGGAGGCCGAACATCGAGAGCGGCATGGCATTGAGTTGTTCTGACAGATGCTGCGGCCGACCTTGGAATCCGAGAGCTTTTTGAAGTTGCGCCGGAGTTCCAGTCCACTCCTGGTTTGTTTGGAGCAGCCGGTGGAGGGCATCAATGAGGGGAGTGGCGGTGACGGCGGTGTTGGTTTGCTCGGGTGTGAGTCCAAGGGCGGCGGGTGTTGCGATGCCCGAGAGGGTTTCGCTGATCGCAATGCAGAGACTTCCGAGGATGGCGGGCGCGGCGGCTTCGATTTGTTCGGCGATGGCGCGTTCGGTGCGGATTGATGCCTGATGACGCGCTTCGAGATGAATGTTCAGTGTGTTGCTTCGAAACGGCGGCGGCGCCTTTGCGGTGATGACGATTGGCCGTTCGAGCGCGAGAGACTGAGGTTCATCGAAGATGTTGCGGCTCATGATGGCGACTCCTGTTCCGGTGGCGATGCGGGCGAGAGCGTCGGCCATGGTGGGGCGCACGAAATTGACGTTGTCGAATGCGAGGATGCGGTTGTGGAGAGCGAGCGTGAAGAGATCGCGTTCGTTCCGGGGCGGTGAGAGCAGAGGAGTGGCGGAAGGATCGATGAGGGAACGGAGGATGCGGGCCAGCATTGTTTTGCCGGAGGCGGGAGGACCGGTGATGGAGAGAACGGGATAGGGTCCGGTGGGGCGCAGAGCGGCGCTCAGCCAGATGATGGCGCGGTGCAGGGCGGTTTCGTCGATGTCGAGGATGGGGCGAAGTTGATCGAGGACAGTGGCCGAAGTGGCGATGGGTCGCGGGAGGGGAGCTGTGGCGGCGCCGGAGAGGAAACGCCAGGATTGCGCGGTCACGAGGCGATGGCCGGCGGGCGTAATCTCGACGATCTCTTCAGCGGAGTTGGCGAGATGGACGAGAATCGCTTGCGGGTTGAGATGGGGGCCTTGGAATCCGATGCGGGTGAAGATTTGGGTGGCAGGGAATTCGGAGTGGTGGGCGTGGGCTGCAAGCATGCGGACGGCGCTGTTGAGGGCGTGGACGCCGGGGAAGAGTCCGAGCTCGCGGTGAAAGCTGTGGGCGAGCCATTCGCGGAAACGGGCGGAGTGAATGGGCCAGCCGTGATAGCGGGAGAAGCCGTCGGGGACGATGGCCCAGGCGTGGCCGAGGGTGGTGGAGAATGGGGTCGCGAAACGGAGGGCATGATTGAAGATTTGTTCGGAGCGGGTGGTGTACATTGTTTCCTCGTTCGCGAGTTTAGGCGTTCTACGTTCGACGTTCGGTATGTTGTGTCGTTAAGTTGTTCGGATGGTGGAGGATCTAGGTGGGAGAAATATTGGAACGCGTGTTTAGAGCACGATGAATGTCGCGGTTTGAGTCCCGGAAGCGGCTGGGCTTCGGCCTGAACGTTAACCAGGGCACTGATGTACTTGAAATACCAGAGATGCGCCCGCTATCTTTATGAGTGGCGTCACGGGCCGGTATGGAACCAGTTATTTCAGTGGCTACTTTCGCGAGTTGGTCGCTGGTTCCGTCAGTGGATCGGCGGGTTTAATGGGTTCAGGACGCGGCATGGTTGGGTGTACACTGCCATCCTAGCTTTCTCTTCGGCGTCCCATCTCGCATTTTCAGCAAGTATCCTATCACGCATTTCTGGTGACATGCCGCTTAACTGCTGCTGTAACCGCTCATCTCGTTTGTGCTTAAGCTCAGCGTCATTCTTCTCCCACTGGTTATTGAATTCCTCTATGCTAGCCGTCAATGATTGCTGCCCCGGAGGGCTTACGAACACGACGGGAGGATACAGACCGATTTGTATGCGCACTGCGCCAATAGGAATAACGTTGGGATCACGTATTGGCTTGTGCTGTAAGTCATTTGGCCAACCTCGTTGCGCCTGCCAGTTGTACGAGTGGAGGAATACGACCAGCTTTTCCGCAACGTCGCTTGCATGCCAGTACCCCGACATGTCAGGAATGGCAGGAGTGGGTGCTCCCCGCGCGGTGCCCGCGTCGAGTGCTGGCGTTCCAGCCATCGACGGCTGTACTGATACTCCGTCTTCTAGCCCGTCGATAATACTCAACGATTGCACGTCCCATTTAGCATCGGCAAGCACATTAGCAAGATTGAAAGCCGCACGCCTAGCTTCCGCATCAGGGACGAACTCAATGATAACTTTCTGGCCGGCCAATGGTCGAAGAGGATCGGCAGTCGTTTTCCCACGCGTCATCCAGTTGGGAATGATTCTCGGGGAATTACAGATAGCCAAGTTCAGCAATTTGGACTGGGCCTCTTGGGCGTGCTGTTCAGCAGCGACCGCTTTGTCCCGCGCCTGCGCTAACCGCTTTTCTGCTTCGTGTACCTGTTCCTTGACTAATGCCAGGTCTTGTTCAGACGAATCTGCCTCTTGGCGAGCTCCCCGTGCGACAGTCAGAGCAGCAGAACCAGCCCTGGTAGCCTTTGTTGATTCTGCGACCGCTATTGAAGACTGCTGCACAGCGGAGCCAGCTTGCGATGCGGCACTGTTAGCGTTTGCCAGCGCATCCCCGGATTTCGAAAACGCTTCCTCTGAGCGATCACCTAGAGAGCCAACCAGCTTGCCAGATAGCTGGTTAGTTACCACGACGCATAATAGTTCTCCGGCCAGTGCACCTATGAGAACCAAGGTAGAGAATTTAGCTACGGCGTCCTTTCTGTGCTCGAACGGTCCAAACCATTTCCAGAAATTGTCACCTCGCCACCATTCAGTGAAGTCTGCGATGTATTCTCCAAAGCAGGCGATTGCAACCAATGCAGTGCAGGTATATTCAGCGTATTCCCACCAATCTATTGCGGTCGTTAGTGAGGTTATTTCTGATGCGGTAAAGTTCATTCTTCGTCACAAGGGGCGCCAACTGGTTTGGAATGTCAAGTATTCTATTGCCGTAATTACCGTTGGATCGACCAGGCTAGTCCGTCGGGTCCCGGACCGGCGTCGATTTTGGCGGTGACTTCCAGGGTCTTCAAATCGATGACAGCGACGTAATTTTCGCCGGTGCAGGCGATGAAAGCTCGGGATCCGTCGGGCTGCATTTCGATGCCGGCGGCTCCACGCGGAATGGGGATGCGCTTCAGTTCTTTATGAGTGCTGGAATCGAGAATGGCGAGACCGGCGCCGCTGAGGGACGTGATTAAGACGAGCTTGCCATTGGGAGTGAATTTCAGACGGTTGGCGCCGCGCACGTTAGCGGGAAGGGTTTCGATCACTTTCTTGGCAGACAAATCGATGATCGAGACGGTGCCGTCCTGCGCGTTGGCTGTCCAGAGTTCCTTGCCGTCGGGCGTCACGTCGAAGCCTTCCGCGCCTTTGCCGACGGGGACGACGGTTTCTTCCCAGTTTCCGCCGGGAGGTCCCATGGGTCCTCTGGGCGCGCCGGGGGGCGGACCCCCGGGTCCACCGGGGCCACCTGGTTCAGGTCCGGGAGGAGGGCCGCCGAATCCGGTGCGGGCGCTTTTCTCAATGATGCTGACGGTTGCGGAACTGACGTTCGTGGTGAAGATGCGCTTCAGGTCTTCGGAGACCCAGATCATGTGGGTTCGATCCTGTCCGGTTCCGAGAATCCAATCAACGGCGTGCTTCGCGGGGTCGTAACTGCCGATGGCTTTGGCCGCTTCCGCCGTAAACCAGGCCTTGCCGCCGACGAAGGCGAGGCCATGCGGACCGCGCAATGGGCCGAGATCGATGGCGCGGACGCGGGTCTGATGGACGAGGTCTATGAGGGTGAGCGTGTTGTAGGCTCCGCCACCGTAGTTCGAGACGTAGGCGAATTTTCCGTCGCTGGATGCGACGACTTCGTGAGGATCTTCGCCGACCGGAGCCTTGGCCACGATTTTGAGACTCGAGGGGTCGACGATGGCGATGGTGTGGTCGCCTTTCGAGAGCACGAGCAGCGCTTCGCGAGGCGTAGGTTCGGAGCGGACGATGCCGGCGGCGATGAGGCTGCACAAGACGACAAGACGAGCCGTTGTCATGACTACAGATTTAAGCACATGAAGGTTGCCCGGATGAAGGCCTGTTGCAGGAGGCGCACGGTACCTGATAGCATTTCCTGAATGAGCCATGCCGCCTGGGGCGTTACTTCCGCCGCAGCTTTTCCAGACAGGACGGCTGTTCCGCGGCATTCCGCTCTCGTCCGAGTGACTCATTGGCTTACGACTCTGTGCTTTCTGGCGCTGCTGGTGAGCGGAGCTGAAATCGTCGTTTCTCATCCGCGTTTTTATTGGGGTGAAGCCGGCAACGTACATACTCAGCCGTTGTTCAAGATTCCGATTCCGGCTTCGAGGTCTTCGGTGCCGACCGGCTACGGATATGTGCTGCCGGACCAAAACGGCTGGAGCCGGTATCTCCACTTTCAAGCGGCGTGGTTCGTTGTATTCACCGGCTTGCTGTATGTGATCTTCAGCTTGTTTAGCGGACATTTGCGGAGAGACTTGCTTCCGGGTGGGAGCGCTGTTTCGTGGCGCGGTTTTGCCGGCGAGATTGCTAAGCATTCGCGATTTTGGCGCGCGGGTGAGGAAGAAGCTTGGTCATATAACTTGCTTCAGCGGCTCACTTATCTCTTCGTGATTTTCGTTTTGTTTCCGCTGGTGATTTGGACGGGGCTGGCTATGTCGCCCGCGATCGCGTCCGTGTTTCCGTGGGCTGTCAGCGTATTGGGCGGCCAGCAATCCGCGCGCACGATTCATTTCTTCGTCTCGGTGTTTCTGGTCCTATTTCTATTGGTTCATGTCGTGATGGTTTGTATTGCCGGATTCAGGAACCGCATGCGGGCGATGATCACGGGACGTGTGGGGAGTTAGGAAGGAGCGCATATGAGCGATCTCTCACGACGCAAATGGATCAAGACCGGAGTCGCGGCAGCGGCGGCCGTATCAGGCGTGGCCGTGGCGGATGTTCTGGCGCAGCATTATGGATTGATTCCGCCCGATCATGGCGGTCTCTATGGGGTTGGAGAAACGCTGACGTATGCGGCGCAGCGCGTGCTGACGAGTCACTCAATGGCTCGTGAGTTTCCTCGCAGCGAGATATCGAATCCTCCATTCGCTAACGGCGCGCCTCCTAAGGACGAAGCCTTTCTGAAACTTCAGGCGGGAAATTTCGTCGATTGGCGGCTCGCGGTGGATGGCATGGTGGCGCGGCCGAGGTCGTTTTCAGTTGCGGATCTGAAGGGCTATCCTTCGCGCAGCCAAATTACTCACCTGGCGTGCGAAGAAGGCTGGTCTTATATCGCTGAGTGGAAAGGCGTGCCGCTCTCGCATGTTCTGGACGCGGTGGGAACTCTGCCGCAGGCCAGATATGTTGTCTACGTATCGATGCAGAAGGGCTGGTGGATAGCATCGATATGGCCGACGCGATGCATCCTCAAACTCTGATCGCTTATGGGATGAATGGCGGCGAGCTTCCGGTGGGTAACGGCGGGCCTTTGCGTCTGAGGGTTCCGCGTCAATTGGGGTATAAGAACGTGAAATATATCACCCGTTTGACGGTGACCGATGATTTGAAGCGGTTCGGCAAGGGGTTGGGTTCGGCGTCGCCGGAAGCTGGGTATGCTTGGTACGCCGGGATCTGATGATCCGTTGTCAGCGTTGGGCTTTTCGGTAGCGGCTCACAGCCGGCATTCTGTTTGACGGGCTTGAGGCCACAGACTGGCGAGAGCTGGGGGTGGAGCTGAGAACCGTTCGCCCCAATGATGGCATTCTCGGCATTACGAGCCTGCGTTTGCTTCTTCTGGGTCTTGCACGTTCGTAAAGATTTTATCGAGCCTGTCGCTTACACGCTGACCTAGCACGGGGTCTCGTTCGGACGCTTCGAGAAAGCGATCAAAGCCCTTCTTAAATGCGTAGAGAAGGGTATCGACCTGTATCGCGAGAGCCGACTGACCGGGCCCAGTCGATCATGTTCTGCAAGTCTTCCGCTCGGCGGCTGCCCCAGGCATAAAAGACCTTCGTTGCTACTCCTTGCCGAGTGGAGCGTGACTCGCTGCTCATCGAGTGGAGGATGCCGCACCGAGACGAGTAGAGGTCGAGAGCAGTGCAGGTAATCCCCGAGTCCGGCAGAAGGTATCTATCCGTCCAGCTGACGAAATCCTCACGTGTCACGTCCTCGCGACCCTCAGGAACACCAAGCCACGCCAGGGTATCCATCCCGGAATACACGAGCGCGAGCGTCGGCGCGATTAAACCTTCTATTAAACACAAATCGATAGCGCGCTTGAGTTCTTCGAGCGCGTTTGTCTTGGTCATTGACGCAGCCTCCTTAGTCATTTGATCGTATGCGATTCGGAGCGCGTCTTAGTTTGAGTGCTTCATCTGAGGCATCGAGTTGGCTTGGTTATGCGTGGTACGCCGGGATCTGAGTCAGAGTCAGCGAGTCGTTGAATTGAGAACGGCGGGATTGACGACGTTGATGGGCTTGCCGGCGCTGTAAGCGTTGATCTGGTCGAAGATATCCGAGAATTGGATTTCGTATTCTTCGCGGGTCACGTATCCGATGTGGGGTGTGCAGACCACGTTGTCCATTTTCACTAGCGGATGATTGGGGTCTTTGACGGGCTCCTGTTCGAAGACGTCGACAGCGGCCACTCCTGGACGACCTTGTTCGAGAGCGTGAACGAGGGCGCCGGGTTCTATCAGGCCCGCGCGGCTGGTGTTGACTAACAGCGCCGTGGGTTTCATATGCGCCAGATCGGTGGCGGTTACGATGCCGCGGGTGGCGTCGACGAGGCGCAGGTGCAGCGAGACGATGTCGGACTCTTCAAGAAATGCCTCTTTCGACGGCGCTGTCGCATAACCGTGCGATCGGGCGCGTTCACGCGCAGGTTCTCTCGCCCACACGAGAACGTTCATGTCGAAGGCCTTGCCGTATCCGGCGACTCTCTCTCCGATGCGACCGTAACCATAGATGCCGAGAGTGAGGCCGCGCAGGCTGCGGCCCACGCCGGTTTGCCAGACACCTGACTTGAGGGCCGCCGTTTCCTGTGGGATGCGACGCATGGCGGCGAGTATGAGTCCCCAGGTGAGCTCGGCGGTTGCGTACGACGGGGTGTCGGAATGCATGTTCGAAGAAACGATGATTCCGAGGCGCGTACAGGCGTCGATGTCGATGTGCGGATAGACGCTGCGCTGGCTGATGAGCTTCAGTTTGGGGAGACGTTCCAGCAATGGCGCGGAGATTTTCGTGCGTTCACGAATCAGAACCAGGGCTTCGGTGTCCTTCAGGCGGTGGGCGAGAACGTCGATGTCTTCGACGTGGTCATTCCATATTTCCACGTCGTGTCCGTCGAGCTTGCGAAAGCAATCCAGCGTTCGAAGAGTGTCGAAGTAGTCGTCGAGGCTTGAAACATTCATGGGACGCGCTCCGGCCGGGACTTCTCGAGGAGTTCGGACCCGGCGGGCGTTACGCGAACGCAGGATCGGCCGTTGGTGTTTTCGATATGGAGCAGGCCGCGATCGTTGGCGTCCTCCCAAACGGTAAGCCTGGGACAAGAGGTGCGCCAGGCGTCCATTGTTTCTTCATAGGATCGGTCTTTGCGGGAGAGCCATTCGAGCAGATCGAGGATGAGAGCTTCGACGGTTTCGGCCACGGTTGATATTTATTTTATCGATTCCTGTAACCTTCGGCGCGCGGTAGTGTAAATAGATTAGGTATGCTGGTGTAGATCAATTAGGGATGTCCGAAATATCATGAGTAAACCGTCGGATCTTATTCAGGGGACGCTGGATCTCCTGATTCTCAATACGATTTCGCTGCGGCCGGAGCACGGCTGGGCGATCGCGAAACGCATCCAGCAGGTTTCGAATGAAGTGCTTCAGGTCAGCCAGGGGGCTCTTTATCCGGCGCTGCACCGGCTGGAACAGCAGGGATGGATCCGGTCCGAGTGGAGAGTCACGGAAGGCGGACGGGACGCGAAGTTCTACACGCTCACCCGGGCGGGGCGAGCGCAGTTGAAGAAGGAACTGGAGCAGTGGGACCGGCTTTCGAACGCGGTCGGCCTGGTGATCCGCATGGCACCGGAGACTCTGATATGAATCTGAGGCGCCGGTTGGATATTTTGCTGCTGCGTTTGCGATCGCTGGCGCGGAAGACCAAGGTGGATGGGGAACTCGATAAGGAGCTGTCGTTTCATTTCGAGCAACTCGTACAGGAAAACATCGCAATCGGAATGTCCGATCAGGACGCACGCGCGGCGGCACGGCGCAGCCTGGGAGGACTGTCACAAATTCAAGAGGAATGCCGGGATATGCGTCGAACGAATCAACTCGAAACTGTTTGGAACGACCTGCGGTACGCTGTTCGTACTCTCTGCCGGACGCCTGGATTTACGATCGCAATCGTACTGACTCTGGCGCTGAGCATCGGGGCGAACAGCGCCATTTTCAGCGTGATCGAGGGGGTGCTTTTGCGACCGCTTCCGTACACGCAGCCGGATCGACTGTTCCGGATTTATTTCAACAGCGACACGCAGCCGAAGTTTCCTCTGAATCCCAATGATTTTCGCGATTTTCGCGAACGCAATCGCACCTTCCAGAGCATGGCGGCGATGACCCGCCGCGATATGCAACTTTCGGGAAATGGAAGCGATCCCGTCATGCTGCGCGGATTCAGCGTCACGGCAGGATACTTCGGCATGCTGGGGTTAAGTCCCGCGCGAGGACGCGATTTCAATACCGGAGACGAGTTGCCGGAGCGGGGCCGGATCGCGATCATCAGCGACCGGTTATGGCGGGCGCGTCTGGGGGCCGATCCGAACATTCTTGGCCGCACGATTACTCTCGACACGGTGCCGTTTACGGTGGTCGGAGTGATGCCGCTGGGCGCGACATCCAGGCAACAACTATCACTCAGTGGAAGACGGGGACACCGTGGATGTGTGGTGTCCGTTCAATTTATATGAGGATCCGAAAGACCGAGGGTCGCATTACCTGGACGCAATCGGACGTTTAAAGCCGGGCGTGTCGATGGAGCAGGCGAATGCGGATCTGCGTGGCGTTCTTGCTCAGCTCATGCAGGAACATACCGGAAAAGGGTGGCGCGTCTATTTGGTCCCGCTGTATCAGGAAATGGTAGGGCGTTCGAAGCGGATGCTTCTGGTGCTGCTGGGGACAGTCGGACTGCTGCTTCTGATCGCTTGCGTGAACGCGGCGAACCTGCTGCTGGCGCGATCGAGCGCACGCGTGCGTGAAATTGCCGTTCGATCGGCGCTGGGAGCAGCACGGGGACGGATAGTCCGGCAACTGCTCACCGAGAGTCTGGTCATCGCGATTGCCGGGGCGGCAATCGGAACGCTGTTCGCGCTTGGTGGTGTTCGCGCGCTGGTCGCGTTTCTTCCGGAGGGATTCCCGCGCGCGTCGGAGATTCGCCTCGACTCGTCGGTATTTGTTTTCACTTTGGTTGTGGCTGTGCTGACAGGGCTGCTCTTCGGACTTGTTCCGGCGCTCACGGCATCGCGGACCGATTTGCAGCAGAGCCTGCGGGAGAGCGGGCGGAGCGCCACGGGAACGAGCCGCCAACTGCGGCTGCGGAATTTACTCGTCGTGGGCGAGACGAGCCTGGCTTGCGTGCTGCTGATCGCGGCTGGATTGATGCTGCACAGTTTCGTCAATCTCTTGCATGTCGATCCCGGTTTCCGACCGCAGCAGGTGCTTACCGCATCGCTCGCTTTGCCTTACCAGCGCTATCGTGACGAGACGCAGCGTATCCGATTCTATGAACAATTGATGGCCAATCTGGAAGCTCTTCCCGGTGTGCAGTACGCGGGCGGGGGGTCGGATCTTCCCTGGACCGGTTATGACGGGAACGCCGATGGCTACACGATCGAGGGGCGTTCCGCCGAATACAACGACAAGACTACTGCCAGGTATCACATGGCCACGCCCGATTATTTTCGCGCGCTGGGTATTCCTCTTCTCGCCGGACGATTTTTTGACGCACGGGACAAAAAAGATGCGAAGACCGTGCTGGTGGTGAATGAAACGATGGCCACGCGTTACTGGCCGGGCGAGAATGCCCTCGGAAAACGAATCAGCTTTCGCGGCCAGCCTCAGGAGAAAGACTGGATGCAGATTGTCGGCATTGTGCGCGACGTCAAGGATCAACCGGACAGCACTTCTATCCGCCCAGCCTTCTGGTTCCCGTACCCTCAGAACCCCGATACGAATATGTCGATCGTGGTGCGTTCCAGCATCGATCCGGCGCTGCTGGTGAGCCAGTTCCGGCTGACGGTGCGCCAGCTCGACCCACAGCTTGCCGTGGCCGATTTGAAGCTTATGGATGAGATCGCCAATGCCGCGCTATCGGGCCAGCGCTTCGCGCTTTTCCTGGTTGGACTTTTCGCGGCGCTGGCACTGGTGCTCGCGACGTTTGGGATCTATGGCGTGATTTCGTACTCAGTGAATCAGCGGATGCACGAATTCGGGTTGAGGATGGCATTGGGGGCGCGGCCGTGGGATTTACTGCGGTTGATTGTCGGTCAGGGAATGCGGCTGGCTGTTTTTGGCGCGGCTCTCGGACTGTTGTTCGCCGCGGGAGTGACGCGGCTGCTGGGCAGTCTGTTGTACGGAGTCAGCGGGAGAGATCCCGCCACGTTTGCGATGGTCGCACTGGTGGCGCTGATTACGGCGACGATCGCCTGTTATCTGCCCGCACGGCGGGCGGCCGATGCCGATCCGATGCACTCGCTGCGGACGGAATGAGCGGGCGTCACATTCCTAGTTGAAGCTGCATCTAACTCGCGGGGGTGTTGCCATTCGCCGAATACTGCTCGCTGCGCTTGTTGCCGCCGAGGTTCTGATGCCGGCTTCGGCGGCCCATCGCCATCGGCCTACCATCCGTTATTTCATTGCGACGGCTTATTCGGTGGAGGGGGTCGGCGCGTCGGGGAAATGGTCGCATCCCGGCACTGTGGCGGCGGATCGGAACATATTGCCGTTGAACAGCCGCATCCGCGTTTATGGGGCGGGCAAATATTCAGGCGATTATACGGTTGAAGACACCGGCGCGAGCGTGGACGGTCATCACATCGACGTGTACATGCCGAGCCGAGCGGAAGCGAAGAAGTTCGGCGTGCAGCGGGTGAAGGTAGTGGTTCTCAAGTATGGTGATGATGAGCCGAGCCCTCCCAATCCGCAGCAGAAGGCGGCTGCAAAGGCAGTAGACCGGGAAGCGCGGGCACGGGCGAATGCCGCTGCGGTGAAATAAGCCTGGTGTAAAGATTACGCGCCGGCAGAGCGAGGGAAAGCTATTGTGAATTTTGTCCCTTGGTCTGCGTTGACTGCCATTGTGCCGCCGAGTTGATCGACCAACAATCGCACGATCTGAAATCCCATTGAACGGATAGTTAAGGGGTCAATGCCGGGCGGCAATCCGAGGCCGTCGTCGCCAACCACGAGGGACCATTGTCCGTCGAAGCCGTCGAAGCGGACTTCCACAGTCCCGAGACGGTCACTCTGAAAGGCGTGCTTCACGGCGTTTGTAACCAGTTCGTTGACGATGAGGGCGGCCGGCAATGCTTTGCCCAGTTCCAGTGTCGCGTCCGGAATGCACGACTCGACGCGCACGCGATCGTGAGGGAATCCGTAGAGGCTTGCAAGGCGGGTCGTGAGGCGCACCAGATATGTTCCGAAATCGATGCGCGACAATTCCGGCGAGTCATATAGCATTTCGTGAATGCCAGCCATGGAGTGCACTCGTGAGCACATCTGTTCCAGGGCGGTGATCCCTTTTGGGTCTTTCAAGAATCCCGCCTGAAGGTTCAGGAGGCTCATGATGACCTGCAAATTGTTCTTGACGCGATGCTGGATTTCTTTAACCAGCACTTCCTTCTCGGCGACCATCGCACGCAATTCGTCTTCGAGGCGCTTACGCTCGGTGATATCGACATTCACGCCGACCATCAGAACCGGCGATCCCTGTTCGTCGTATCGAATGCTGCCGCGGCAATGTATCCAACGAACTTCTTTGGTTGTGATTGGGCGAAAGTCGAATGCTACGAACGTATTTCGATTCTGAAAACAGTGTTCGAGAGCCGCTTCTACAGGTGAGATGTCGTCAGGATGCAAATGGTGGTGCCAGAACTTAGAGTTCTGCTGGGCCGGGTCAGGGTCGACATCGAAAAGGGAATAGAATTCCGACGAAACATGGACTCTGTCCTCTTTGATCCACCAACTGAACGGTCCAATTAATCCGGCTTTGCATGCGAGCGCGACGATTTCCTGATTGCGCGATAGCTGGACATTGGCGGTTCGAGCGTTGATGAGGGCCTTGGCGACGGCAGTTAGAACGCTGGGTTCGACGGGTTCTTTCAAGTAGGCGTCGGCCCCGCTCTCCAATGCCTCGGGATAGTCTTGTTCGGGGAGCCCGAGGGCGGAGACATGGACTACGGGAATTTCGCGATAACGCGGATCGGATTTGATGGTGCGGCAGAGTTCAAATCCGTTGCCGTCGGTGAGGCGGATATCGAGAATTACGAGGGAAACGGCGTGGAGGGCGAGCGCTTCGAGCGCATCGGCGGGAGTGGCGGCCTCAATGACGCGAAACCCCGATGCCCGCAGCACACGGCTGCGGGCATAGCGGGCGGCCTCATTGTCGTCGACGTGAACAATCGCTTCCTGCATTTGTCAAAATGGCGAACGTAATTCGGCGCACGCAGTCGATTAGGTAGATGCGTGTCTTGGGACGATGTGACTGCGACTGAGATTGTAACCGTTAGGTTGGGCGGTGCTCCCTCCGGTCGCGGCGATTTCCGCTTGCTTACGGGTGGGTGAAATAATCGTCGGCAATCTCCGCTTACTTACGTGCGCGGTTCCGTTGGGGCGTGAAAATCCGGGACAGTGTTGCGGAACCCGGCCCTTACGCGCGGATCGGTTGTGGCGTAAAAGACCGCTTCCTACGGTCGGGGGCGGGATAAACCCTAGGTGAGGAGTAACCTCACTATATGCAGTCCCATCAGTCTGTCATGTTGAGGTACGTCGTATCCGTATTGTTGTTTTGGGGCACGCTGGGAAATGCCCAGGACATTTTCACGGTGGCTGGGATTCCTTATAGTCATCGGAATTCCGTGGACAGCCAGCCGGCATTGAGCGCTCCGCTCGGTCAGGTGTACGGGCTGCTGATCGATAAAGTCACGGGGCGGCTGCTTTTCAACGATGAGTTCCTGGTGCTGCGGTTTGAGCCGGATTCGACGTTGTTGGCGGTGGTGGGGGCGGGTCCCATTCTCACGCCGCAGCCGCAGCTTGAAGGGACTGGCACGCCGACGAGTATTCCGGCGAGTTTTCTGAATCCCGCGGTGCTTCGGGGCATGGCGCAAGATGCCATTGGGAATTTGTACCTTTCCGACGCTGATGGGCAGCGCGTTTATCGCGTAGGGCTGGATGGGACGGTGACCACTTTCGTGGGCGGCGGCAGCGCGCCTCTGGGTTACCAGAGCAATGGAGGGCCGGCTACGTCGGCTGTGCTCGAATCGCCACGCGGGCTCGTGTTCGATTCCAAAGGGAATCTCGATATTGCGGAAGTTTACTGTAATTGCATCCTTCAAGTTACTCCAGGCGGCATCATTTCCACTTTGTATACTGCGCCGCCTTCGACCACGCAGGGCCGGCTTCCGAATATTGAAGGGTTGGCGATCGATTCGAAAGATAATCTCTATTTCACGGAATGGTTCGGGAATGTTGTTGTGAAGGTGGCCGCGGATGGATCGAGTGCGACGACGATCGCGGGCACGGGAGCGCCGGGATTCAGCGGCGATGGCGGTCCTGCGATGGCCGCGGAGTTGAATGCGCCTAGCGGCGTGACGCTTGACGGAAGCGGCAATATTTATATCGCCGATACGCAGAACCACAGAATCCGGATGGTCTCGCCAGATGGAACCATCTCTACTATCGCGGGCACGGGAACTTGCGGGTTCTCGGGCGATGGCGGACCGGCCGTGGGCGCACAGCTTTGTCAGCCGGCCGAAACAATATTCGACAGCTCGGGCAGTCTTCTCATTGCCGATTACGGCAATCGGCGGGTGCGCAAGATGACTGTGGGCGGAACGATCGCCACGATGGCGGGCAGCGGCGTGAGCGACCCGAACCTTACGTATCCCCTAACAGGCGGGAATGGCGGACCGGAGATCCACGCGACGTTCCACTTGGTGGGCGGTATCGCTTATGACTCCGCCGACGATTTATATGTAAGCGAAACTTTCGGCGATGTTATCCGCAAGATCGCCTCGGATGGTACGGTGAGCACATTTGCAGGTAACGGCCAGTTCAATTTTCCGGGTTTTACATCCGATGGCGGACCGGCTACTCAGGCGAATCTTTACTATCCGGGGCCTTTGGCCGTGAGTCCAGATGGGTCTGTGTATGTCATTACCGGTGACGAAAGAATTAGCAAGATCACACCGGACGGAACCATTCATCTGGTGGCCGGCGCGGGCGTTGGAGTTGGCATAGATCGTTCTCAGGGAGACGGGGGACCGGCCGTGGACGCTACTTTGAACGAGCCGGGAGGGGTGGCTTTCGATCAGCAGGGCAACACCTACATCGCGGATACTTCCAATGCTCGCGTGCGCAAGATCGACAAGAACGGCATCATCACGACGGTCGCTGGGCCGGGACAGCAGGGGGTGGATTACTATAACGCCGTCGCGGTGGATCCGCAGGGGAATCTGTATGTCGCCTGGACACACGCGCTGCCGCCGGCGGTAGACGCGACCGTGAATCGCGTGAACGCGGATGGTTCGCTCACTCCGGTCGCGGGGAGCGGCCAGCCGTGTACGGGCAATGAGCACTTCGTCGATGGAGTGCCGGCGTTGCAGGAGCAGCTTTGCGCGGTGGTGGGATTGTCGGTGGACCCGAACGGGCTCCTGAATCTCTCGGAGGGAGTCTATTCGCTGGTGCTTCGCGTGAATGCCGATGGAACTATTCAACGTTTGGCGGGGGACACGGCTGCCTCGAATATCGGTGATGGCGGACCGGCGATCGAGGCGAGCCTGGTTGGTGGTCAGGGGTGGTCACCGGGACCGGTCGCGTTTGATCCTGCCGGAAATCTTTATCTTCCCGAGCCAGGCGATAACTTGGTTCGGGAAGTGACTCGGACCCCTTATGCGCTGCGGGTTTCGCCGGATCAGATCAACGCGGCGGGTTCGATGAGACAGGCGATTGCGGTGTCGGCTAACTTCGCGGAGCCGTTTCCTTACCTGGTGCAGGTGAGCACTTCCGATGGCGTTTCGTGGCTGAGCTCGAATCGCGTGTCAGGATTTACGGGCGAACCGATCACTGTGACTATCAATCCGGCAGGTCTTGCGCCGGGGACTTATCAAGGGGTGGTGTCAGTGTCGGTTGCGGTTCCTGTTGGCGGGGCTTATGAGGGAGTCGAAATTCCCGTTTCGCTTACCGTGCCTTGACACGGGTCACGATTAGAATCACAATGTGATAGTAATCATGATCGGCGAATTCGAATACCTGCTGCTCAGTTCGTCTGTGCGACTCGGGGAAGAGGCTTACGGCGCGGCGATCCGGCAGGAGATCGAAGAGGCGACCAAACGCCGTTGCTCCATTGGAGCGCTCTACACAACTTTGGATCGTTTGGAGACCAAGGGTTTTGTGAAGACCTGGATGGGCGATCCTACTCCGCAACGCGGAGGGCGGCCCAAGCGGATGGTTCGCGTTACGGCTGAGGGTATCGGTGCGGCGCAGGATTTCTATTCCGCAATGATGCGAGCCAGCCGCGGCGTTTCGTGGGCGTCGAAGAGAGCGGACGTTGAGCCATGACACGGGTCTGCTGGTGGTTGGTGGAGGTGGTGTCGCGGGGTTTGACGCCCGATGAACGGGACGCTGTGCGCGGCGATATTGCTGAATCGGGCGAGTCTGCCGCACATGCGCTGGCCGATGTGATGGGTCTGGCGGTTAGACGGCAAGCGGCATTGTGGATCGAGTGGCGGCCGTGGGTGGTTTTTGCCGGGTTGATTGTGCCGCTTGGCTTGCTGCTCAGCTTCATTTCCAGCGGTGTCGCGGCACGGAGCAATATTTATTTCTGGATGTACTTCGACAACTGCGATTGGGCTCTCCTTCAGCAACGCGCGTTCTGGATGATCCTGGGCGAGTCGATCAGTGTTGTCGTACCGCACATTTTGGCGTTGATTTGTTTGTCCTGGACGGTTGGGCTTGCACTCGGGACTTTGTCGCGTCGCACCTTGGCGGTCAATGGCGCTTTGTTTTGTTTCGTCGCGTTGCATGGCGAGTTCGCTTTGGGACAGGAACTTCATGGCAACGATGCGATGTCGTCGCTGACGTTTTATCGCGTGGTGTTCCCACCTTTACTGCTGCTCGTCCTGGTTCTGATTCCCGCATGTTTGGGAATGTTCAGCCGGTTGAGCCGGGCCACGCCCTTGCTGCGGGCGATTTTATGGGTTCCCGCGCTTGCGACGATGGCGGTGTTCGCGACGATGCAAGGACTTTGGTCGGCTGGATTGGCACTTCGTGGCTGGGGGTGGTTGGGACACAGTTGGGAGATGCCGCCGCTGCTGTTTATCTTCGCAGGGCCGGCTATTTACGTGGTCGCCGCAACCTGGCGACGGTGGGGGTTGAGGAGGCAATCAATATGACGTTCGTTCGAGTTAATCTTCTTCGTATTGCGGCCGTGTTTATGATGCTGGGGATTGCGGGCGCTGCGGATCAAGCTCCTGTTCTGCATCCGAATAATGAGAGGAAGCCGGCTCCCAACTTCGTGCTGAAAAACGCTGCCGATACGACTGTTCGGATGGAGGGCTATCGCGGCAAGGTGGTCCTGCTCGACTTCTGGGCGACGTGGTGTACCGGATGCAAGATGGAGATTCCCTGGTTCACGGAGTTCCAGAAAACGTATTGGCCGAAGGGATTCGCGGTTGTGGGCGTGTCTATGGACGATGGCGGATGGGGCGTCCTGCGGCCTTTCCTCGAGCACGCCAAGATTCCTTACGAGATGGTGCTTGGGAACGATGCGATGGCCCAGCAGTATGGAGTCAAGACGCTGCCGGATACGTTTCTGATCGACCGGAAGGGTCGCGTGGCATCGGCTTATATGGCGCGATTGGTGGATCGGGTGGATATTGAGGCGAAGATCAAGGCGCTTCTCGCGGAGCAGTAGTGGTTCTTTACCCTCGGATCTCGCCGTAGCGGAAGCAAGTGACGAGGTGATCGTTGACCAGGCCGACGGCTTGCATGAAGGCGTAGCAGATGGTTGGGCCGACGAAGCGGAAGCCGCGTTTGAGGAGATCTTTGCTCATGCGCTCGGATTCGGAGGTTTGGGCGGGGACTTGGTTCATCCTTTCCCAGGTGTTCACCTTAGTTTTGCCGCCGACGAAGGTCCAGATGTAGGCGTCGAAGGTTCCGAACTCGCTTTGGACTTTCTCGAAGGCTTTGCCGTTTTCTACCGCGGCGTGGATCTTCAGGCGGTTTCGCACGATGCCTTCGTTCTCTAACAGCACGGCCGTCTTTTTATCGTTGAAGCGCGCCACCTTGCGCGGATCGAACTCGGCAAAGGCCTTGCGGTAGGCCACGCGCTTGTTCAGGATGGTCGACCAGGAGAGCCCGGCCTGCGCTCCTTCGAGGATCAGGAATTCGAACAGAAGGCGGTCGTCGTGAACCGGAACACCCCATTCGCGGTCGTGGTATTCGATGTCGAGCGGCTTGGTCGCCCAGGTGCAGCGGACGGGCGTCTGCATCTCGGAATTGTATCGCGCGGTAAAATTCAAGTCGAACATGTCCTGGATACGCCTTATTCTCGCTCCTCTTTTCACCTTAGGAATTTCGGCACAAGTGATTCGCGTCACTGACGGGATCACGGACTCCCAGGTAGTCCAGCGCGGGCCCGACGAGAGCGCGGATCTTAAGTTCGGCGGCACGACCACGAACAAGAAGGCGAATGGCAAAGAGATCGAAGCGCGGCTGATATCGGGCGGAGATGTGCTGGAACGATTCGACTGGATACCGGTTGCGAAAGTTCAGAAGCAGAAATGGGCGGGGGAAATCGCTCGCGTGCCCGTGGGCGGTCCTTACCAACTGCAACTGCGCGTGAAAGGGACGGCGCTGGTAACTATCGTGGACCAGATTCTGGTGGGAGATCTTTGGATTCTCGCCGGGCAATCGAACATGGAGGGTCATGGCGATCTGGTGGACGTGCAGCCGGGGATTCCGCAGGTTCATAGCTTCGACATGGCGGACAACTGGCTGGTTGCGGAGGAACCGCTGCACACGGAAGTGAGCGCAGCGGATCGCGTGCATTGGACGCTGAACGAGAATAAAGAGCCGGAACGACTGACCGGCGAAGCGCTGAAGAAATATATCAGCGAAAGGAAAAAGGGCGCGGGGCTCGGACTTCCTTTCGCGGTCGAGATGTATCGACGAACGGGCGTGCCGGTGGGCTTGGTCCCGTGCGCGCATGGCGGGACTTCGATGGAGCAGTGGTCGCCGTCTTTGAAAGACAGCGGGGGCGACTCGTTGTACGGGGCGATGCTGCGGCGTTTTCGCGCGGTGGGCGGGAACGTCCGTGGAGTGCTGTGGTATCAGGGCGAGTCGGATGCGAATTCGAAAGCCGCGCCGGAGTTTTTGCAGCGATTCAAAGATTTGGTGGTCGCGATGCGCGAGGACTTCAACGAGCCTACGATGGGGTTCTATTATGTGCAGATCGGGCGGCACATCAGCGATTCGAATGCGGCGGAGTGGAACGAGGTGCAGGCGGCGCAGTTGAAGGCGGAATCGGAACTGCGGCACGCGGGGATGGTCGCGTCGGTGGACTGCACGTTGGACGATCCGATTCACATCTCGACCGAGGGCTTGAAGAGACTGGGGCATCGGCTGGCGGATCGCGTATGTCACGATTTATTTCCAAAGATCAAGAACTACGGCGCACTGGAGCCGGGGCCGCGACCGGAATCGGTCCGGTATCTGAATGGGATGGTTAAGGTCTCATTTGGGGGTGTGAACGGCAGGCTGGAGTCCGATGGACGCCTGGATGGATTCAGCATCCACAACGAGAAGGGCGAGATGGTGCCGTTGATCTACAAGGCAACGATCGATCCCGCGGCAAACGCGGTTTTGTTATACGTCGGAAGCAAACCGCCGACGAGCGCGACGCTGTGGTACGGATTTGGAAAAGACCCGTACTGCAACCTGCGCGACGCGTCGGATCAGGCCGCTCCGGTATTCGGTCCGGTCGCGATCCAGTGAGGGCTGGCGGCGTGTGTGCCCAATTCGGAGCCAGCCACCGAATCGGCCACTGGACCAGTTTCGCCACGGGCTGCTAGCGGAGCCCGCGTGATAAACTGAAGTTTCCCTGATCATGCGTTATTCTTTTGTTGCATTTATCGTTTGTGTAAGTGTGTTTGGACAGGTGTTGACGCCGCCACCTCCTCCCGCGGCTCCGCCGGTGAAGGTGTCTGACGATGCCGTTGTCGCCACAGTGGACGGGAAGAAATATACGGCGGCCGAGGTGCGAGCGCTGGCTATGGGTCTGCCGGCGCAGTTCCAGCAAGGGATGGCTTCGAATCCGGCGGCCGGGTTGCAGCAGATCCTGTTGACGAAGTTCCTGGCGGAAGAAGCCGCGAAGCAAAAGCTCGACCAGGATTCGCCGTATAAGGAAGAGCTGGAGTTTCAAAGGAACTACCTGCTGGCAACCGCAGAAATCAATAAGTATCGCAATTCCCTGTTCTTGCCGGAAGAAGTTAAAGAAAAGTATTACAAGGATCACGCGGGCGATTTCGAGCAGGCGAAGGTGCGAGTGATCTACGTTGCGTTCAGCGGCGGACAGGTGAAATCGGGACAGAAGGCGGTTACGGAGGCTGAGGCGAAGGCTAAGATCGAGGCTTTGAAAAAGAAGCTGGACGCGGGAGGCGATTTCTCCAAGCTGGCGCAGGAAAACTCGGAAGACAAGGATTCGGCTGCGAAGGGCGGGGAATGGGGAATCGTGAAACGCACTTCGAATCAACCACCTGAAGTGAAAAATGCAATCTTTTCTTTAAAGGCCGGCGGGGTAAGCGAACCGGTGAAGCAGGCCAACGGTTTCTATCTGTTCAAAGTGGACGAGTTCACGACCCAGCCGTACAGCGAAGTTTCGAAGCAGATCGACGATAAGATCAAGCAGGAGAAATTCGACACCTGGTTGAAGGGGATCCAAAGCCGTTTTATCGTGAAAGTGGAGAACAGCGATTTCTTTCCGAACAGGACCCCGAGTCCAGCCGCTCATTGATTTACTTGCGTCCCGGTTTGCGGGTCTGGAAGGGCGGCCGATCCGCGTTCATTTCCGTCCCGTTCTGACGGTCCATGGGCGGGAGCTCCTATCGAATGACGGCCGGGGGCGGCCGGTGCATGCAGGCTCGTTGATTCGCAAGCGCGAGATTGTACTCGAGACGGAACTGTGCGCCTCTCCACGAGAGCTTTCCCGTATCTTTGTCCACGAGCTTTTTCATTTTGCCTGGGTTCGCTTGGGTAATGTACGGCGGGATTCCTATGGGCGGATGGTGGAAGCCGAGATGGCGGCTCGGGCGCGCGGGGAACTGGGCTGGTCGGCGGAGCTGAAGAAGCTGGAACTCGACGGCTCGCTGAGCGGCGTAATGTGGAGGGAATATTTGTGCGAGAGCTTCTGCGACACGGCGGCGTTCTTGTACGCCGGCTGCCGGCAGCATGACGAATTCACCCTCGCGAAGAGATGGCGGCTGCGGCGCGCGCAATGGTTTCGTGAATCGTTGGGCGGGCGCGTGCTATCGATATAATTAATAACGAAAGGACCCTCGCATGCGATCTCCGAGTAGTGTGCTCAGCGCCGCGATTTTGTGTCTCTTGCTCGCAGGCTGCAACCGCACTTCGGTGTCGGCGAACGCTGCGCGTCCGCAAGAAGGAACGGAGCAGGCGGCGGATACCGGAGCAAGCCCACTGCACAAAGAGGCGCCCGATTTTGCATTGAAGGATCGCGACGGGGCGACCGTTCATTTGTCCGATTACAAGGGGAAAGTGGTGGTCCTCGATTTTTGGGCGACCTGGTGCGGGCCGTGCAAAATCGAGATTCCTTGGTTCATGGAGTTCGAACAGCAGTTTAAGGACAAGGGTTTTGCGGTGTTGGGTGTGTCGATGGACGAGGGCGGCTGGGACGATGTGAAGCCGTACATCGAGGAACGGAAAATCAATTACCGCATCCTGCTGGGCGACGACAAGGTCGATCACGAGTACGGGGGGATCGATTCGCTGCCGACCACGTTTTTGATCGACCGCTCCGGCAAGGTTGCCGCGGTGCATGTGGGACTCGAAAAAGGAAAGAATGAGTTACGGGATGAAATCGATCAATTGCTCGCGGCGAAAGACGCTTCGAGTGCTGGCACTGGCGATTCTGCCGTCGTTGCTAGCGCAAGGTAGCGGGGTGCTGACGGTAGCGCCGCTGGAGAAGGCGCGGGTGAAGCGGGGCGACGAATTCAGCACGAAAGTCGCGGTGCAGGTGAAACCCGGTTTTCACGTGAACAGCAATGCGCCGGAAGACGAGTATCTCATCCCGTTGAAGCTGACCTGGACGGGTCCGCTGGAGGTGGAGAGCGTGGATTTTCCGAAGGCCGAAAAGATCAAGTCCACGTTTTCCGAGAAGCCGTTGGTGGTGTATACGGGCGCTTTCGATATCCAGACGAAGTTCAAGGTGCCGGCGAATGCTCCGGATGGGCCGAACATGGCATCGGGGAAGCTGCGGTATCAGGCTTGTAACGATCGGGAGTGCCTGAGGCCGCAGACGATTGATGTGAATTTGTCGCTCGAGATTCGGTAGGTCCTCAGAAGATCTGCAAGCGGCTCTTTAACGTACCTAAAATTGGCTTCCCGAGGCGCATCAGATCGACTCGCCCAAGGTCTGGCCGGCATAGCTTCTCTTTTTATAACGCGAGCATTGAAACACTTCCTCAGAGCAGAGAGAGGAGGTGAAGTGGTCGTCCTGAAGTTCACTCCAGGAACGCTAATCGTCTCAATATAGAGCTCGGCGGCGCTGCACAGGACCGCCTTAAAGGCCGAATGCCGAGGCTGCTCTAGACTGGCGGCATTGGCCGTAAGAACCTGAGGCCGGGCAACAAGGCGAAGCCGCCGGGGCATCCCGTTTGAGACGCGTGGTAGAGTGCTGGGCAAGAGACGATGATCATCGCTATCCAAATCCGGAATTACAAGGGTATCCAGAGGACGCCTTGGATCGAGCTTGATCCCTTCCACGTGCTCGTTGGCCCGAATGGGAGCGGCAAGACTACCTTTCTCGATGCTATCGAGTTCGTTAAGTCATGCATTGTGAACGGACCCCTCGCAGCCGTTGAGGAGCGCGCCCCAGAGTACCGCGATCTGACGTTCATGCGGCAAGGCGGCCCGATAGAATTCGACCTTCGTCTCCGGTTCTTCGAACCGCCGAATGACGCTTTGGGAACGGTGCATTACCGATTGGCGTTGTTGTACGACGAACAACTGGGAATCCGTATCAGCGAGGAGTTGTTGGAGCGCATCGAACCAGTGGCAAAACGTGGAGCGGGGATGCGACTCTTGGGAAAGACGAGTTCAGGGAGCGATTTCTACCGCAGGGAATCGGGAACCTACATGGACTCGTTCCAATTCGGTCTCAGTAAACTTGCGCTCTCGCTGACTCCGCCGGACCTCCAAAAGTACCCAACGGGAAATGTCGTTAAGAACTTCTTATCCCAAGGAGTTCGATATATTCAACTCGACAGTCGTGCCATGCGCCAACCCGCACCCGCGACGCGTCCCACAGATCTCGAACTAGACGGCACGAATCTGCCCCGAGTTGTCGGGAGCCTTCTCCGAAACGGCATGGCTTCTAAGTCCGGTTCAGAGGGGCTCATGGCCGTCAAGCGCTGGACTGAGCACTTAAGATACGCCTTAGAAGACTTAGAGTCGATAGGCTGGGCGGCCCGCCAGCCCGATAATGCCGAGTATCTCAAATTGCGATTTGCCGGCGGACTCGAGTGCCCTAGCTGGTTATTGAGCGATGGAACATTGCGGATGTTGGCGTTAACGCTACCAGCGTTTCTTCCCGCGCCTCCGAGCTTATACATGGTGGAAGAGCCGGAAAATGGCGTCCACCCCCATGCACTCGAAATTATCGTAAAGGCGTTGGCCGCAATACCTGGCGCCCAAGTCTTCGTTGCAACACATTCTCCACTGGTTGTGCAACAGGTTGGAGCAGAGCCACTGTTGTGTTTTAGGCGAGATGAAACGACCGGTGTTCGAATCATCCATGGCGGGAGCCACCCAGCACTAAAGGATTGGGATGGAAGCCCGGATCTCGGGTCCATTTTCGCTTCCGGTGTTCTGGGATGAAAGATCTCTTCGTCCTTACGGCCGACGCGGATGCTCAAGCCCTGATAAGAGCTGTCCTCCAACGTCACCAGAATCTCAATATCAAGCCAATTTCATTTGAGGTGCAAAGGTTCACCGGCCGCGACGCAGGGATGGTGAAAGCGGGTCCGGAAATCGTCCGCGCCATGGTAAAGAAAACAGAATACTCTCGGATTATCCTGGTGTGGGATCACCATGGCAGCGGCTGGGACAAGCTGAATCCGACAGAGGCGGCGACCCGTGTAGAGCGTAGGTTGGAGGGGGTGACGTGGACGCAACGATCGGCAGGCGTCGTGGTTGTTCCTGAGCTGGAGGAATGGCTGTGGCACTGTCCAGCCGACGTCGCCCGACATTTGGGTGCGAATGCGGCTGATTTCGAGACGTCAATAACCCGCGCACTGAGCCGAATGAACCTCACACGGGAACAATGTTGTCGTGAGAGACCGAAAGAGCTTTTCGAGGCAGTTGTTTATTATAAGAAACGAAGGAAGCCATTGCCGGAGGATTTTGAGGCGCTGGGTTCCTCTTGCGATCTCAGCCAATGGGTTCAAAGCGAGACTTTTGCACGCTTCGTTCAGACGCTCAGATCTTGGTTTCCAGCGGCCTGAACTCGCGTCATTGTGCGTGGGTGCCGTCGGGCCGGCTAAATCAATTCTGCAAGCTTACGCAGATCGTCGATTAGAAAATCGGGCGGCTCCTCGGCGAATGTTTCGGGTTGAAAGCCGTAGCTGACTCCGCAGGCTTGGATGCCAGCGTTGCGGGCGGTTCGAACGTCTACGGCGCTGTCGCCGACCATCACCGCTTTTTCGCGGGGCGCGCCGGATTCGGATAGCAGCGTTTCGATGCCTACGGGGTCCGGCTTCTTGCGTTCAAAGCTGTTGCCACCGTAGACGCGGAAGAAATGCTCGCCGCATCCGAGACCTCCGATGATGTGGTTGCTGATGCGGACAGGTTTGTTGGTCAGGACGGCCATTTGAACGCCACCGCGGGCCTTTAGCGTGTCGAGCGCATCCTTCACTCCGGGATAAAGAGTTGTGTTGTCCAGGCAGTGCTGCGCGTAGTAGCGAATGAAAAAGTCGAGCGCTTTTTCGACGTCTTGTTCCGTGGCATCCGGTCCCAACGATCGGCGCATCAGCACCGGCGCTCCGTTGCCTACGTAGGTCGAAACCAATTCATGGGAGATCGGCGGCATGCCCATGTATTCGCGCGTCGCATTGACCGAATGCGCGAGGTCTGTTTTGGAGTCGATCAGCGTTCCATCCAGGTCGAAAATCAGCAGCCGCATCAGACTTCCTGCCGCTTGAGCGAGGGATGTTGAATACGATCCTCCCACATCTTTTTCACTTTTTCTTTGGTCTCCCGAAAGGCGTCTTTGATTTCGTGCGGGGTTACCGCGGCGAGCACGCTCGAAGTGTCGATGACGTAGGGCAGCGTCTTCGATTGCACGATCGATGCAGGCGGGGGTGTCGGCGAGAACGCGAGAATCACGGTCACGATCGCGACTGCGATTACGGCTCCCCGGAGAAAGCCAAATGCCGCGCCCAACAATCGATCCAGCCAGGACAGGCCGACCCATTTGAACAGGCTGGCTAGAATTCGTCCGACGATGGCGCCGGCGAGTACGAAAGTGCCGAATACGAGCAGGAAGCCGATCAGGTTTGCGAGGCCTCGCGATGCGACATAATCCGCTACGTGGGCGGCCGCGATGCCGTAGAACCAGAAGCCGCAGATGATGCCCAACAGCGTGGCCGCGAATCCGATTCCAACCCTTGCGAAACCGCCGCTGAAGCCTGTGAATATCGAATAGCCGAGTATCAAGAACACTACAATATCGAGCCAGCTCATAAATCCCTCCCGCTCAGGACGCGGTATGCCTCGCGGTACTTCTCGCTCGTTTTGCGCGCCACTTCTTCGGGCAACTCGGGCGCTGGAGGTTGCTTGTTCCAGCGGATCGATTCCAGGTAATCGCGCACGAATTGCTTGTCGTACGATGGCTGGGGTCCGCCAGGCGCGTAGGTCGACCGCGGCCAGAAACGCGAAGAATCGGGAGTCATTACCTCGTCGGCCAGGGTTAGCTGGTCTCCGATGAATCCGAATTCGAACTTGGTGTCGGCGATGATAATGCCTCGTTCCTCCGCGTAGCGAGCGGCGCGATCGTAAATCTGAAGCGTGAGCGAACGCAAGCGCTCCGCGAGTTCGCGTCCAATCCTCTCAGAAACATTATCGAACGAAATGTTCTCGTCGTGTCCGCTCTGCGCTTTGCTCGCGGGGGTGAAGATCGGGGCGGGAAGGCGATCGCTTTCCTTCAATCCAGGCGGCAACGGGATGCCACAAATCGACCCGGTTTTGTTGTAGTCTTTCCAACCGGAACCGGAAATGTAGCCGCGCGCGACGCATTCCACGTCGATCATCTTTGCGCGGCGCACCAGCATGGAACGCCCTTCGAGTTGATCGCGGAAGGCGTGGAACTCGGCCGGATAATCGTCAACGTTCGCGCTCAGGAAATGATTGGGCACGATGTCGCGCAGCAAGCCGAGCCAGAATATCGTTGTCTGAGTGAGCACCCGTCCTTTGTCAGGGATGGGGGTCGGGAGAATATAGTCGAAGGCGGAGAGACGGTCCGTCGTGACGATGACGAGTTTATCGCCCGCGTCGTAGATGTCGCGCACCTTGCCGCGTGCTTCCAGTTTGAGGCCGGGAAATTCGGTTTGGAAGATCAAGTCTTATTGTAGGTTGGCGGCGGGTGAACTGGTAAAATCTTCCTGTCAGTCAGGGTCTTTTCCAGCCCTTTCAATAAGATGCGTGGTGGCACGTAGCTTGCTCTTTTTAGTTTCGGAGGACGATCAAATGAACTGGGATCGAGTAGAAGGTTCCTGGAAACAAGTGATGGGCAAAGCCCGCGAAAAATGGGGCAAGCTCACCGATGACGACTGGCACACGATCGGTGGAAAGAAAGATCAGCTGGTCGGAAAGGTCCAGGAGCGCTACGGAATTGCAAAGGATGAAGCGCAAAAGCAGGCCGATGAATGGGCCCGCACCCTCCGCGAGGAAGATTACGCGGATCGGCAGCGTGAGCGCGAGTTGAGTTCGCGTCCGTAACTTTTATTCCTAGCTGAACGAGTTTGGACAGGGGCATTATACTGGTGAGTTGCTCCTGTCCATTCTTGTGCCCGTTTACAACGAGAGGACCGTTGTCGAGCGCAGTCTCGCCCAGGTCCTGGCCGCCCCATTGCCTGAGAAGATGGACCGGGAACTCATCGTCGTGGACGACTGTTCCACGGATGGCACTGGTGCAATCCTTCAACGTCTCGCCGAAGAGAATTCCTGCATCCGGTTATTTCAGAAAACGAAAAATGAAGGCAAGGGCGCCGCGGTGCGAACGGCGATCGAGCAGGCGCGCGGGGATTTTTGCATCGTTCAGGACGCGGATCTCGAATACGATCCGAACGAATACACGCGACTGATGCGTCCGCTGCTGGATGGGAACGCGGATGCGGTTTTTGGGTCACGCTACCTGGTGGGCGAGCAAACCCGCGTGCTGCCGTTCTGGCATTCCATGATCAATAAGAACCTGACGTTCTTGTCGAACATGTTTTGCAATCTCAACCTCACGGACATGGAGACCTGCTACAAGGTCTTCCGCACCGACCTTCTTAAAAGTATCCCGATTCGCAGTAACCGTTTTGGGTTTGAGCCCGAGATTACGATGAAGGCGGCGAAGCGCAAGCTCCGCATCTATGAAGTTCCGATCAGTTATCACGGCCGAACTTACGAGGAAGGCAAGAAGATCGGATGGAAGGACGGGATCAAGGCGCTCGGCGTAATTCTGCATTTCTGGCTCATTGACGATTTGTATGTCGAGCCATACGGGCGCGCGTTTCTCAATAATCTCACCGGTACACCGCAGTATCTGAGCTGGGTGACGCAAAAGCTTCGACCGCACTTGGGCGTTACGGTTCTGGAACTCGGCGCGGGGATTGGGAGCATCTCGGGCCGGCTGATGGGACGGCGCTTATTGTATGTCGCGGCGGACCGCGATGCTCTCTACTTGCACGCGCTAAGGAATCGATTTCTACGCACACCAAACGTGTCGGTTATGAAACTCGATCCCGAAAAGCCGTGCGATTATGCCGCAGCGGGCGGCCCTTTCGATACTGTACTGTGCATCAATGTTCTTGAATATGTCGAAAATCCGGCTCAAGTGATCGAGTGCTGCGGTGAAGTTTTGAAGGGCGGCGGATCTCTCATTGTGCTGGTCCCGCAGGGGCATTGGCTAAAGGGTTCGCTCGATCAAACCCTGGGCCATAAACGCCGGTTTGAGAAGAGCGAATTGGGCGCGCTGCTGGCGAATCATGGATTCGAGGTCGAGAACATGTATCAGCTTAATAAAATCGGCGCTCCCGCGTGGTGGTTATATAGCCGTGTTCTTCGGCGTAAATATATTAATAAAGTCACTTTAAAGCTTTTCGATAAATCGGTTTGGTTTTGGCGGCGGATTGAACCTTTGATGCCGGGGAAAGGTTTGACGCTTGTGGCTGTTGCTCGCAAGAAGTAGCTCCGCTCCCTTCGGTCGCGGCTCGGAATGGGGGTTCGTTGCGTGACCGATTTGATGTGATCTACTGTTCTTCCGAAGCTCATCTGCCGATTTACGAGCGTGGGAGTAAAGGTCCGCGTACTCGCGCTTATCCTGATTGCCATCGCTCCGTCTGCTTATCTGGCGTGGACGTGGCGGTCCATGCCGCAACTGGGTTTCTATCACGATGACGCCATCAATTGGGTGTCGGCGAAGGCGCTGGCCGATGGAGCCGGATATCGCATCGCAAGCCTCCCGCAACAGCCGTTCCAGACGAAGTACCCGCCGATTTTGCCGGCGCTGTTGGCGCTGGTCTGGAAAATAAATCCGACGTTCCCTTTCAATCTGCCGCTGGCGACATTGGCTGTGTGGATGGCGTTTCCTTTATTCGTTGCGCTGGTCTGGCTGTTGTTCCGGCAGTTTGGATTGGGGCACGTCCAGGCGTCGATACTGACGCTGCTGGCCGCTTTGAATCCATTTGCGGCGCTGCTGAGCATCTCGCTCATGCCGGAGATGCTGTTTACCGTGCTGCTCGTTACGGCGTTGATTCTCGCAGAGAATGCGCTGCGGCCGGAGTCGAGGATTTGGCCGGCTGCGGTGGCGGGGGTGATTGCGGGCCTGGCTTATCTCACGAAGTCGGCTGCTCTGCCTTTGCTGGCCACGGTGCCGTTGTGTTTTGTTCTTCGCCGGCAATTCAAACGCGGATTGCTGTTTGCCGCTTGTATGTTTCCCGCCGTCGCGGGATGGCAGCTCTGGGTCCTGACACACGCTTCGCGCGGACACGATCTCGTAACGCTGTACTACACGAATTATTTCGGATTCCAACTGTATAACGTCAGTTTGCTGGATGTGCCGCGGGTTGTGTGGTTCAATCTTGATGCACTTTTGAAAGGCATTGGGAGACTGCTCGTTTTCGATACCGCGGTCGGAGAATCGGTGCATTTCGAAAGAGTGATTGCTATCGGCGCGATTGCTGGGGTGGTCCGGCTTGCGCGCCGGTCCGGCAGGTTGCAGTATCCGTTGGCCGCGGCTGGCATGACTGCCATGCTGCTGGTGTGGCATTACGAGCCCGATCAGCGATTTGTTTTCCCGTTATATCCACTGTTGCTCGCCGGCCTGTGGACCGAACTTTCGAACATCGTTACGGCACTGCGGCGGTCCTGGGAAAAGCGCGTCACATCCGACCGGATTGCTGCAGGAATCGGCGCGGCACTCCTGGCCGGATTGGCGGTGTTCGTGGCATTTACGCATATCTATGGCGATTTTGTCTTCATGCCGAAGTTGCTGGCCGCGTATCGCAGCGATTTTAAGGATCTGCATCCCGTGTATTCCTGGGTCGCCGAAAATACGCCGGAGCATGCGAACCTTTACGGCTACGACGATCCGCTTATCTATCTCTACACGGGCCGACGGGCCAGCGGTCTGCCCATACCGACCAAGCTTTATTACCACCAAGACGAAGCGGGAATCGACCGGCTGCTGCGCGATTTGCCGGCGTTTTCCGAAGAGCAGCACCTCGATTATGTGCTTCTCACGACGCGGGATTTCTATCGCGACTTACACGAAAAACGCGCGCGTCTGTTACAGCAGACTATCGAGCAGAATTCCCAATTCGAAAGAGTCTACGCTCGCTCTGACGCCGAGCTGTTTCGCCGCGTTGCCCGCTGATCACTGTGCGATAGGCACGAATTTCACGCACACCGGCGAACCTAGCTCAATCACTTGTCCGGTCGGCGTCAAACGGCCGGTCTTCTTGTCGATTCGAAATACCACGATGTTTTCCGAATGCTGATTTGTGACGATCAGAAACGATCCTGTCGGATCGATTCCGAAAGCTCGCGGGAACTGCCCTCCGGCTGGCGTTTGAGCGATGGCCTTCAACTTTCCCTGCCGGTCAATACTGAACACCGCAATACTGTCGGCGCCGCGATTTGAGTTGTACAAAAATTTGCCTGAGGGGTGAACTAAAATGTCCGCGCTTGTATTCTCGCCTTTGAAATCGCTAGGGAGGGTCGAGATCGATTGCAATTCGTGCAGCTCTCCGGACGCGGCGTTCCAGGAAAACACGGTCACTTTGGATGAGAGTTCGTTGGTCACATACGCGTATTTGCCGTTGGGATGAAACGAGAGGAGACGCGGTCCGGAACCTGGATTTTGCTTCAGGACCGGATCCGCGGTCAGCGTTCCCTTGATCGCGTCAAATTTTAATATCAGCAGCTTGTCCAAACCGAGATCCGCGCCGATCGCGAATCGATTATCCGGCGATGGGTTCAACGAATGCGCATGCGGTCCCTCCTGGCGGTTGGGATCGAATCCCTTGCCTTCATCCTGAATGAATGAGGTTGCTTCGTAAAGCTTGCCATCGGCGTCGATTGGCAGTACCGCAAAGCTCCCGCTGCCGTAGTTCGCCACGAGAACATTTTTGCCGGCGTTGTCGACTCGAACGAAACAGGGTCCATTGCCGTGCGAAGAAACCTTGTTCAGGAAAGTGAGCATTCCCGTTTTCGGATCGATGGAGAAGGCGCTCACCGACCCAACGGAGTCCTCGGTGACGGCGTATAGAAACCGGCCATTCGGATGAGGCGCGACGAATGACGGATTGGGAGTCTCTGCCGCTACGGCGAGCGGAGCAAGCTTGCCGCTCGATGCATCGAAGCGCGAAACGTAGATGCCCTTGCTCTTCGCGCCGGTGTAAGTCCCGAAATACACGAAAAAGCTCTTGGGAGCGGCAATCGCGGCCGGCGACATTGCGGCGAGCGCGGCCACGAAAACAAAAGATGAGTGCATACGACAGCCAACATATCACGCGGTTACAATAGAACGACAATGCGGGGCACGTTCTTTCCGGTTCTTGCGCTCCTTGGGACGTTTACGTCCGTTCACGGTCAGGTCAACTACGCACGCGATATACAGCCCATCTTCGCCTCGCGTTGCTACATGTGCCACGGCCCCAAGGTCCACATGAACAAATTGCGCCTGGACGAGCCGGCGAACGTACCGCCCATCAAAGACAAGCTCATCGCGCGCATCACGAGCACTGAAAAATCGTTTCGCATGCCGCCGTCCGGGCCGCCATTAACGGCCGTCCAAATTGCGGCGATCAAAAAGTGGGTCGGGCCTCTGCATTGGGCCTTTCAACCAGTTCATCGCCCCGCTCTGCCTGTCGTTCGGGATCAAAGCTGGACGCGCAATCCGATCGATCGATTTATTCTGGCGCGTCTCGAGAAAGAAGGTATCAAACCGTCGCCGGAAGCCGATCGCAACACTCTGATCCGCCGTGTGAGTCTCGATCTTACGGGACTTCCTCCCACTCCGGATGAGGTTTCTGAATTCGCGGCCGATACGCGACCCGAAGCGTATGAGCGCCTTGTGGATCGCCTGATGGCATCGCCGCATTACGGAGAAAAATGGGCCCGAACGTGGCTCGACCTAGCGCATTACGCAGACAGCGACGGCTACGAGAAAGACCTTGTGCGTCCCTGGGCATGGCGGTATCGGCAGTGGGTAATCGAGGCGCTGAATCGCGACATGCCGTACGACGAGTTCACAATTGAGCAACTCGCCGGCGATCTGCTGCCCGATAGCACCGTCGAACAAAAGGTGGCCACCGGCTTCCTGCGCAATTCCTTGACGAACCGCGAGGCCGGGGTCGACCGACGCGAGGCTCGCTTCGACCAGTTAGTCAATCGCACCAACACGGTCAGCACCGTATGGCTTGGTATGACGGCCGGCTGCGCGCAGTGTCACAACCATAAGTTCGATCCCATCCCGCAGAAGGATTACTATCGTCTCCTCGCCTTCATGAACACGCACCGAGGAAGACGACATCGATCGCGCCATTGCCCGGTGAGCTTGGTCCGTATTTGGTCGCCAAGCCTGATACGACAAGAAGCGCCATGAAATCCTCGCCGAGTATGATGTCCCGCAGTTGCAGGCGCAGTGGGAGGCACGCATCCAGGAGGAGTTCAAGAATCCCGGGAAGGATCTGGAGTGGGATTTCGCCGTTACGGAAATGCGCGCGGCGTTCGACGGCGCGGAGAAATTCCTGAACGGCTACTGGTCGACGCGAACGGAGCGGCAGGCCGACGCTCTCACCGACTATTTCCTCGGCCATCGAGGGCCCGATTTTGAAAAAGACAAGAATGTCGGCGTAGGCTTCCGGCAGGCTCGCTATCGCCTCCTCGAGTTGAAAAAAACGCTGCCTGAAATCTCGCTGGCGCCAAGTGATCCATACCGATCCCGTACCGGTGGAGACGCACATTCACCTTGGGCGGCGATCCTCAGGCGTTGGGAGAAGTTGTCGAGCCCGGCACTCCATCGGTGCTGCCTCCTCTAACCGCGGCCGGAACGCCAGACCGTCTGGCTCTCGCGCGATGGATCGTTTCGAAAGACAATCCGTTGACCGCCCGCGTCGCGGTAAATCGCATGTGGCAGGAATTGTTCGGAGCGCGGCATCGTGCGCACGTCGGAAGATTTCGGCACGCAGGGCGAAAAGCCATCCCATCCGGAGCTGCTCGATTGGCTGGCGACCGAGTTTCAGGAGCGCGGCTGGAGCATGAAGCAGATGCACAAACTGATCGTGATGTCGGCGGCTTACCGGCAATCCTCGGCCATCCGTAAAGACATCCAGGAGCGCGACCCCGACAACGACCTGATCGCCCGCCAATCCCGTTTGCGACTTGCCGGCGGAGCTGATCCGCGACGAGGCTCTCTCGGTCGGCGGCTTGTTGAATCCGGCGATCGGCGGGCAGCAGCGTGCGGCCTCCGCAGCCGGCAGGCGTGGCGGAACTGGGCTATGCGGACAACGTGAAATGGGTGGAGAGCACGGGACCGGATCGCTACCGGCGGGGCATGTACATTCATTTCCAGCGGACCACGCCGTATCCCATGCTGATGAATTTCGACGAGCCGGATTCCGATACCACGTGCACGCGCCGCCGCCGTTCGAATACGCCTCTGCAGTCTCTCAACCTGTTGAACGATCCCGTTTTCTTCGAAGCTGCCGAAGCGCTTGCGGATCGCGTGGAGCAGAGTCCGAAGCCGGTTTCCGATACGGATCGACTATGCGTTCATGCTTTGCCTGTCGCGCCATCCCAATCCGAACGAGGCGGCGCATCCTGCAGGCCGAGTACGAGCAGACAAAAGCATGCTGGGGGTTGCGCCGCGCGCTGCTCAACCTCGACGAATTCATCACCAGAGAGTGAAACGTACAGACAACAATCATGGACTTCTCCGATTTCCGCAAAATTCACAGCCGCCGTCTTTTCCTGCGCGATTGCGCCGGAGGTCTGGGCGCTATCGCGCTGGGCGATCTTCTTGAGCGGGACGGTCATCGCCGCGGATGTCGCGCACCGATCCTCTGGCTCCCAAGGCGCCGCACTTCGCGCCCAAGGCGAAGAACGTCATCTTCCTGTTTCATGGAAGGCGCGCCCAGCCAGCTGGATCTCTTCGATCCCAAGCCGGAACTCGAAAAATGGCACGGCAAGCCGCTGCCGGCATCGATGACCAACCATCTCAAGCTGGCGTTCATCAAGCCCAACGCGGCGGTGCTGGCCAGCCCGCGCGTGTTCAAACCCGCTGGACAGAGCGGCGCTCGAGTTCTCCGATTTCATTCCGCACATCGCGTCCTGCGCCGACGACATCTGCCTGGTCCGCTCCATGTACACGGACGCGTTCAATCATCATCCCGGCCAATTGCTGCTGATGACGCGGCAGCACGCAGATCGGGCGGCCGACGCTGGGCGCATGGGTGCTCTACGGGCTCGGCAGCGAATCGCAGGATCTGCCGGGCTTCGTGGTGCTGAGCTCCGGCGTGGGAACCAGCGGAGGCGAATCGAATTTCTCCAGCGGCTTTCTGCCGTCCACTTATCAAGGCGTGCATGTTCCGCACCGGCGCCGATCCGATCGTGTATCTCTCGAATCCGCGTGGGCGTCACACGCGATACGCAGCGAGGCCTTTGGATGCTCTGCGCGATCTCAACCAGGAGCATCTGCGTCCGACCGGCGATACCGAGATCGCTTCGCGCATCGCGTCCTATGAGCTGGCGTTTCGGATGCAGATGGCCGCACCGGAGCTGCTGGATTTCTCGAAAGAATCGCCCGCGACGCTGGAAATGTACGGCATCGATAAACCGATCACAAAGCCCTACGCGACCAACTGCCTGCTGGCGCGGCGCATGGTGGAACGCGGCGTTCGATTTGTGATGCTGATGCACGCCAGTTGGGACCAGCACACCAATCTCAATCGCGATCTCAAGAAGAATTGCGATATCACCGATCAGCCCGCCGCCGCCTTGATCAAGGATCTAAAACAGCGCGGACTGCTCGACACGACGCTCGTTATCTGGGGCGGGGAATTCGGGCGCACGCCGATGGTCGAAATTCGCAAGGCGAACGATCCGGATAACGCCGGCCGCGATCATCATCCCCTGGCGTACAGCATGTGGCTGGCCGGCGGAGGAATCAAGGCCGGGCAGGTTGTCGGGAAAACGGACGAGCTGGGATTTAATATTGTCGAGGACAAAGTTCACGTCCACGATTTACAGGCCACGGTTCTGAACACGCTTGGCTTCGATCACACGCGTTTGACCTATCGCTATATGGGCCGCGATTTCCGCCTGACGGACGTCAGCGGAAATGTAGTGAAGAAACTACTGGCGTGAGCTTTTCCGATGCCCAACCGTGAAGGAGGATCTGTTCCGCGGCGGCGGCATCTACGGGTTTAGAGAAATAATAGCCTTGCGCGTACTGGCAGCCCAGCGCCCGAAGCTGCTCGGCCTGCGCCGCAGTCTCGATCCCTTCCGCGACCACCGAGAGACCTAGGCCTTCCGCGAGCGTGATCACGCTTTTCACGATCTCTTTACCTTCATGCCCGTCTCCCATTTCTTGAATGAACGACCGGTCGATTTTAAGCGTGTCGAACGGAAATCTGCAGAGGTAACTAAGCGAGGAATAGCCGGTTCCAAAATCGTCGATTTTGAGTCCAACTCCAATCCCTTTGAGCTCTTTGAGAATGTGTCCCGTTGAAACAGCGTCTTCCGCTAGAATGCTCTCGGTGAGTTCGAGCCGCAAGGTGCCTGGATCGATATTGGTATCGCTCACGATTCGTCGCACTTTCTCGCAGAATCCCTTATCCTGGAACTGCCGGAAGGACACGTTCACGCTCATGGTGAGCGCTGGAATCCTGGGAAACTCGGCCTGCCAAATACGAAGCTGGCGTGCTGCCTGTTCCATCACCCAGGCGCCAGAATGACGATCAAGCCGGTCTCTTCGGACAAAGGGATAAACTCGGTGGGTTGAAGCTGACCCCGCCGCGGATGATTCCAGCGAACCAGCGCCTCAAACCCGATCACTTCCTCATTCTCAAGTTTGACCTTGGGCTGATAGTGCACTTCGAAATCGCTGCGCTGCAACCCATGGCGCAAATCTGTTTCGAGCTGTAGCCGCGCCACGGCGCGCTTTCGCATTTCATTGTCGAAAACTTCGTGCCGCGCTCCGCCCAAGGCTTTTGCGCGGTACATGGCGGTGTCGGCGTCGCGCAGAATGTCCTCGACCTTCATCGCATCGCCCGGACCCATGACGATCCCAATGCTCAAGGAGCAGAACACGTCGCGTCCTTCGAGCGGGAACGACTTCGAGACCGCGCGCTGTACCCAATCGGCGACCCTGGTCGCATCCAGCGGGCTTGCGACGTCATCGACGAGAACCGCAAATTCATCGCCGCCCAACCGTGCCACCATTGCGGGGAAGCTCTCCCCGATATCGCGCAGGCGGCGTGCTACCCCTACCAGCAACTCGTCTCCCACCAGGTGTCCCAGGCTGTCGTTGATCACTTTGAAGCGGTCGATATCGAGCAAAAGCACCGCGAACGCATAACGAGGTTCACGTCCCGATCGCGTGAGCGCGGCTGCTACCCGCTCCGAAAATGAGGTGCGATTGGGAAGATTCGTCAGACGATCCCCCACCTTGCTCTCGGTAACATCCGTCACTGAACCCGCAAGCCGGAGCGGTTGCCCCGACTCTCCTCGCGTCGCTTTGCCGCGCGTAAGGACCCATCGCCACGTCCGATCCTTGTGCTGGAGCCGGTGTTCGCTCTCGAAGCTCTCGCTTAATCCGGAAATGGCCGTTTCCAATTCATGCTGAACATCGTTAGAGTCTTCGGGATGGATCCGGCTGAACCATTCCGCCGGGCTGTTGTCAATTTCCTCCTCTGCAAACCCCAGCATCTCTTTCCATCGGGCGGAATAATAAATCTCGTTCGTTTCCAGATCCCAGTCCCACAGTCCATCGTTGCTGCCGCGGGCCGCCAGGGCGTCGCGCCGGTCTTTTCCGCGAAGCTCGCGCTCGGCGTCGCGGCGTGCGAGCTGACCTCGAATGCGGGCGAGGGCTACGGCAAAATCCAGTGGTTTTGTAATGTAATCGTTGGCCCCTAAATTAAGGGCTTCGACCGTGGTGTTTGCATCGCTAACGGCGGTCACCATGATCACTGGCAGCTCCGACGCTGTGTACCCGCGCCGCAGCTCCCGCAAGACTTCGAGGCCCGTGATTTCGGGCATGTAATGATCGAGCAAAATCAGATCGACGCCGTGCGAATGAATGTAGTCCAAAGCCTCCCGACCGCCCGAGGCCCTGGCCACGGCGTAGCCGTGCTGCTCCAGACGCCTTGCGAACATGTCGAGGTTCATCGGGTCATCGTCGACGACCAGAAGACGTTGTGTTTTCAGTTCCATCGCGTCACAAATCCGCACGTACTCTGGTTTGCTTATCGCCAGAGTTGGGGGATTTGTGAGCGCGCCCGCGGAGTTGGCCCCTCGCTTACGGGTCCGTGAAATAATCGTCGGCAATCTCCGCTTACTTACGTGCGCGGTTCCGCAAGATCGTGAAAATCCGGGACAGCGTTGCGGAACCCCGACGGTAACGGAGGGGCTCGGAACGGTACGTTCCGATGACATGGGTAACAAGACGTTCTGAAGACATGGGTAACAGTAGGGAAGAACTCGGAAGGCGCCGGGGTAAGCCAGCATGGAAGGCATGCCCTGGCAGGAGATCCGAGTGGAAGAACAACGACTCTTGGTGGTGCGAGGCCACCAAGAAGGGATGTCGATCACAGAGTTGGCGGAGATCCATGAGGTCTCGCGCAAGACGATCTACAAGTGGCTGGAGCGTTTTGAAGAGCAGGGGCTGGAGGGGTTGCGGGATCGAAGCCGCCGGCCGCATGAATCGCCGAGCCAAGTGAGCGGGGAGGTGGAAGCGGCCATAGTGGCGGCGCGTCAGCGCTGGAAGTGGGGGCCGGGGAAACTGCGCGTGAAGCTGAGCCAGCAGGACGGGACACAACAGTGGCCAGCGGTGAGTACGATCGCGGCGGTGCTGAAAGCCAAGGGACTAGTGGTAAATCGACGGCAGCGGGCGCACAGTCCAGTGCAACGACCGCCGTATGCAGCGGCCGATGGGCCCAATGCGGTGTGGTGCGCCGACTACAAGGGATGGTTTCGCAGCGGGGATGGAACGCGCATCGATCCATTGACCATCACGGACGCTTGTAGTCGCTATCTGCTGCGCTGCCAAATTGTGGAGCGACCGCGGTACGAAGCAACCCAGGCGGTTTTTGAAGCGGCCTTTCGCGAATACGGCTTGCCGCAAGTGATCCACACCGACAACGGGGTTCCCTTTTCCTCGGTGGCGCCGGGCGGGCTCAGCCGGCTGTCCATGTGGTTTGTGAGATTGGGGATCGTGCCGGAACGCAGCCGGCCAGCCTGCCCGCAAGATAACGGGAGGCACGAACGCATGCATCGCACGCTCAAACAGGCGACGGCGCAGCCGCCGAAAGCGACCGCTCGTCTGCAACAAAAAGCATTTCATGAGTTTCAACTTCAATACAACCAACAAAGACCGCACGAAGCCCTGGACAATCACACACCCCAGGACTGCTACGCAGCCAGTCCACGCTGCTATCCGCGATGCGTGCCAGCGTTGGAGTACGGTGATGACGTGGAGATCCGGCGCGTGTCTCAACACGGGAGTGTGCGATGGCGAGGAGAGCGCACCTTCATCAGTGAAGTGTTCGCTTACGAACCACTGGGTCTGAAACCGCTGGATGAGCGTTGGGCGGAGATTTACTACGGCCCGATTCGATTGGGCTGGGTGGACGCTCACAAGCATACCTTCAGCCGCTGCAAGCCCGCGGCTCTCAAACCAGAACGTTCTCAGTTGCGCTTGTTATTCCGCTGATCTAAGGCATTGCCCAAAGATCGGAACCGGAGCGTTCTCTCACATGGGGGCTCTGCCCCCAAACCCCCGAGATTTACCGCTTTCGCGCCAGGATGCATGAGTCGAGAGGCGGAGTTGCGCTCGGCCTCTCGTCCCGGCCCTTGAGCCGGCGCTCGGGTTGCGTCTCCGCAGAGCCCTATCCTCCGCTCAAGTTCATCCACTCTATCAGCAAATGCATCGATTCAAAAACCATTACAATGAAGCCAAGCCGATGGGTTCCAACCTCAATCAACTGTTACCCATGTCCTCGGAATAATCTGTTACCTATGTCCCCGAACGGACAGAACGGACAAACCGGGTGGACTAGCGGCCGCGGCGGCCCATTTCCGGTTCTACCTGCTTAAATCCGGCCGGGACTTCGAATTTGGACGGATCGGCGGCCTCGGTCGAGAAATTGCTTGCACTCGTGGTCAATTCCATCATTACGCCGTTTTGCGAATCGCCTGACGATTGCTGCTGGTCCGTGTTTTTCTTGCGTCGTCCAAATCCACCGAGCCCGGCCAGACGTCCTAGCGTGGAGGACGAGTCCGAACTCGACTGGCTCGACGCCTGGTCTTGATTTGCCGGGGGATTCGACGGAGCGCCAGTGCTGTTCCCGCCCATGCGGGTAATGGTTTCTACCGGCACCCCGTCGATTTTCGTCATTTCTTTATACATGTCGCTCATGCCCTTGGCCATTTCCGGACGTCCCATGAACATACCCATGCTCTGGCCGGGCAGTGTTCCCATCTTTGCCGCGTATATTTTGTAGAAGCTGCGGACTTCGTCATAACCGGCAACTGGCGCGATCCAGGTGTCGGCCGTAATGTCCATGGATCCCGAATTGCCTGTTTTTTCGTCCGTGCCTTCCATGGTGAGCGTCAAAATCCGTTCTTTGGCGGTCATGCCATTCACGGTCTTGGTCTGACCGGTGTCCTTCACTGACGCCTTGAATTGAATATTATTAGGATTGTCGTTCGACTTCTGTTGCATGCGGTTCATCATGTCTTCCATCATTTGCTTCATCTGAGCGAAGGTCATGACGGAATATGTTTTCTTGTCGAAGTTGACATCGGTGATGGTTTCCTTGTCCACGTCGATGATTTGTGCGGAACGAGCGGTAGAGTGCACCATGCGGTGCCCCTTCACGATGATTGTGGCAACCATCGGTTCACGCGCCTGCTTTGAGAATGCTCCCGCCATGCGCATCATTCCTTGCATGGCGCCTCCGGTGACTTGCGAAGTCTGTTGATATGTGAAATCAGCCAGCATCGACCCCGTTCCGATGCCGGCCAGAGCCGTGCACAGTAGTACTTTCTTCATACGGTTTATACTACTCCTTCGGCGTACAATCGGTAGAGCATGGCTTTCAGATTATGGGCCGTTGCCTTACTCCCCGCCGCGGCGCTCGCCGCGGGTCCGCCAACTTATACCAAAGACATCGCTCCGATTCTGTTCCAGCGCTGCACTACCTGTCACCGTCCCGGCGAGATTGCGCCCATGTCGCTGCTCACTTATTCCGAAGTGCGCCCGTGGGCTAAATCGATCGCGGAAGCTGTTCTCACGCGCAAAATGCCCCCTTGGGACGCGAGTCCTCAATTCGGGCATTTCCGTAACGACTCGCGGTTGCCCGACAGCGCTATTGCGTTGATCAAGGAATGGGTGAAATCCGGAGCTCCGCAGGGTGATCTTGCCGATCTTCCGCCCGCTCCCGTGTACGTGGATGGCTGGCGCAATGGAAAGCCCGATCGCATTGTCACGCTTCCCGAGCCTTATCAGGTAACGGCGTCCGGCCCGGACGAGTATCTGGATTTCACGGTCGACCCTGGTTTCACCCAAGACATGTGGGTCCGCATGGCTGAGCTTCGTCCCGGAAATCGGAAAGTAGTGCATCACGCTCACGTGTTCCTGGAGCCACCCGCCAAACCGGGCGAAGCCGCGGAATCGAAGAAAGTGAATGTGGGAGCCAGCGGGACGCCTGCCGATCTGCCCGTTGTCAACGATGGTTGCTCCACTCCCGAAGGCGGCATGAGGCCGGGCTCTAAGTTGGATGAGCTCGGGTCGCTGCTTGCGTCGTATGTACCCGGCAAAGGGCCGGAGGTCTGGCCGGACGGCATCGCGCACCGCATACCGGCGCATTCGCGGTTTCAATTTCAGATCCATTATTCGCATGCGACGGGAAAGCCGGAGACCGATCTGACCAGCGTCGGATTATATTTTGCGCCGGCACCGCCCGTTCACGAATTGCACCGCATCGACCTGCACAATTTGCTCTTTGAGATTCCCGCAGGGGCGCCAAATCAGGAAGTGACGGCTTGCTACACCTTCGACAAGGATGTCGAGCTACTGTCTTACGTCGCGCACATGCACTTGCGTGGGAAAGATATGCTTTTCGAAGCTCGATTGCCGGATGGCTCTACGCGTACGCTCTTGTACGTACCACGCTATCGCTTCGAGTGGCAGATGAAGTACGTGAATAGCGACCCGATAGCAATTCCGAAAGGGACGCGCATCAAGGTCACTGCCCATTTCGACAACTCCATCAACAACGCGGAGAATCCGGATCCGACAAAGGTCGTGCGATGGGGGCAGGCCACGGTAAACGAAATGATGGATGGCTGGCTCGAATTTATCGAATGAATGCGCCGCAGTAGGAGGACAAATGCTCTCGAACCGATCAATACCTCGCGCTACAGTCATTCCAGTGCTGGCGTATCCGGATGTGAATCAAGCGGCGGCCTGGCTATGCGATGCATTTGGATTCACCGTTCGTCTGCGTATCGGCAGCCATCGCGTGCAATTGAATGTGGGTGACGGGGCGGTAATCGTGAGGGAATTGCGCCAGAACGAGGTCAATGCGCCACTGGGCGCCGGGCACTCAATTCTCGTTCGTGTTGAAGACGCGGATGACCACTGCAAACGGGCCAGGGATCACGGGGCGCATGTCACGCAAGAGCCGGTGACTCACCCATACGGCGAGCGGCAATACAATGTCGAAGATTTCGCGGGACACTCGTGGACGTTTTCGCAGTCCGTGGCTGATGTGCATCCGGAGGTGTGGGGCGGGACTGCGGAGCGCCTGTGAAAGAGGGCGTCGCTTCAGGGCAGCATTTCGACCGAAACCAGCGAGTGAAATGAAATTCCGCTTGTGCGCGGTTCATGGATGTAGGAGCAATGGATCGTTTGTTCCGTCAACGAGGGCGATGCGAACGCATGATCGAGCCGGAATCCATTTCCGTAAGCGCTGAACCATGTATATTCGCGCAGATCGCCGTGGAACTTGCGCCAAAGGTCGGTGTAACCCATTGCGCTCAGCTCGCGAAATTGTTTGCTGCACACGAAGCTCCTACCCGTTTCGTCCACAAGCGGGATTCCGGTGTTGAAACTTCCAGCAAACAGAAACGGCTTACCGAGATTCGCGCGGGCACATCGCAGAATGCTGTCCCAGAATTCCTTCTTGCATGATTTCTTGCCGGCGGCGGGGATGTGAAGAATCGCGAAGCAGACAGGCGAGCCCTCGCTTTCAAAACACAACCAGCGGCGGGGGGCGGGACAATCGAGCGGTGGATTGGTAATCCGCAGCCCGGAACGCGAGAGTACGCAGATCCCGTTTGTGGCAGGTTGCGAGGTCGTCGTTGCTTTGTGCTTCCAGCCCGCGTCCGTGAGCGGGTTAACAATGGTGGGAATCGAGGACGTTCGAAATTCCTCGAATGCGATGACGTCCGGTGAAAGCTGAATCAGTGTCTCGACGATGGCGCCGGATCGTTTCCCACCGCCGTGACTAATGTTCCAGGAGATCATTTTCATCGAATACCTCGAGCGCTGTCCGAAACGTATTGGCGTGGGCCAGCGCCGTGAGTTCCACCGGCTTCGAATATCCGCCGCCCAAAGTAATGACGAACGGCACGCGTCTTTGATGCACGGCTTCCATGACCATGCGATCGCGCTTTAAGAGACCGGCATGGGAAAGCGCCAAGCGTCCTAATGTGTCCGATGCGAGTCCATCCACGCCGGATTGATAAAAGACGATCTCGGGTTGGAAGTCGAGCACTTGCGGTAATAGCCGGCCGAGCGCTTCCAGGTATGCGTCATCGCCTGTTCCCTCCGGCAACTCGATATCAATGGTGCTGTGCTGTTTACGAAAAGGGAAGTTGACCCGGCAGTGCATCGATGCTGTGTACACTGCCGTGTCGCCTTCGAATATTCGAGCTGTGCCGTCACCCTGATGAACATCCAGATCGATCACCGCCGCACGCTGGATGCGTCCTGCCGCGCGCAGCCACTCAATGGCGACGGCGATATCGTTAAAAACGCAAAAGCCGGACCCTTCGCTCCGAAATGCGTGGTGAGTGCCTCCCGCAAGATTCCCGCCCCAGCCTGTTTCGAGAGCCTCTGTGGTTGCGCTCAGCGTCCCGCCGACCGATCCCAGCGTGCGCTTGACCAGCGCTTCCGACCATGGAAATCCGATGCGCCGGATGGCCTGCGGAGAAAGCGTGCCGGCTAGAAACGCATCCACGTAGCCGGCATCGTGGGCGAGCTTGATAACGTCCGGGTCGGCTAGTTGAGCCGGCTCGAAAGAACAGCGGCCATCTTTCGCAAGCAATTCTCTAATCCGCGCGTACTTGGAGATCGGGAACTTGTGATCGGCGGGAAGAGGAATGGTGTAGCGATCGCAATAGAAGAGAGGTTTTCCACTCCGCACTCCACAACCTAACGCTTCGAAAGATCGCGGATATAAAGTTCCTTGAATCGCATGTTCCCGTGGCCGCCAGAATGCAATTGCAGCGCGATGCCGCCGTCCTCGGCTTGCGGTTTCGGATCCGTGAAGTCCACCATCGTCACTCCGTTGAGGCGCGCGACGTAGTGGTTTCCAACCACCATGAGGAGATATTCGTTCCAATCGCTCGGCCGCATCACGGCGGCGTTTTCGGGCGATGGCCATACGATCCACTGCCGCCCGACATCGTAAATTCCGCCGGTGTGCTTGTTGATGTCGCAGTCGATTTCAAATTGCGGCCCTTGCGTCACGTCGGCGGTTCCGGGCTTAAACTCGGCGCGAAAGAATATGCCGCTGTTGCCGTCGCCTTCGCACTTGTAGCGAACCGCGAAATTGAAATCTTTATAGTTCTTCTCGGTTCGCAGATAACCATAATCCTTAGTCATCGCGAAACCGTGGATGGTCCCGTTCTCTACCGCCCACTTCTCATGGCCGATTTCCGTCCAGCCGCTCAGGTCCTTGCCGTTGAAAAGAGATATCCAGTCCTCGCCGGGAAGTTTCGCGTGCTGCGACTGCGCATTGGCCCCCATGGTCGCGAGGGCCAACGCAATGCCAATAAATTTCATTTCTAGCTTATCTCCAGTTCCTGTCTTATCTCCGCCGCGACCTTGCGCGCCTGCTCCGCTGCGCCGATTTCAAAACTAATGGCGCCGACGCGCGGATGTCCGCCGCCGCCGTAACGCTCGCAGATGGTCGCCAAGTTGTGCCGTGGCTCGATTTTCGCCCAGGGGTTCGATCCCACCGAAACTTTGGTTCGAAAACTGGAAGTACTCACCGATACCGTGTATGTACTCTCCGGAAACAAATAGTAGGGAATAAATTTGTTATAGCCTTCGACACCCTGGTCGACAAGATCGAAGGAGACGACGCCATCTTTCGATGTCGCGCGATCGCGGATCACGTCAATCGATTTGATGTGCCGTTCGTAGAGCGGAATGTAGAGAGCGTGGATCTCCGGATCTTCGACGATTTGGGCGAGGCGGCAGTGCCGCATCATTCGGATAATCCGGTGGACAATTTCAGAGCCCTTGGCACTCTCGATGACCAGGGTAAGTTTCATCGCAGGCTCCCGCAGTTCCACGGCAGCCTCGGCGCTATCATACTGCGCCCCATCTACAATGTCCGCCCACTGGACTAGCTCCGCCAAGTCCGGGGCCTCAAAACCAAATTTATCGCGAGCTACAGTCGCGATGAACATCGTGCAAGAGCGAAAGGTTGGATCGTAGAGCTTCCTTCCGCTGCGGTCATGCCGGTAATGTTCGGCATCTTCGAGGCTGAGAAACGCGCTCTGATGATGATCGAACCACCAGGTCAAACGTGGATCCGGCGAATATTTGAAATCAACAATAGCGTTGACGTCTCCATCAAACATGGAGTCATCGAACAATTGGGTGGCCTTATGAGCGAGACCCGTGAAATCGAATTCAGCTCCGGGAGAGAACTTCTCCTCGTGGAATCGGCTGAAAAACGCCGCCGATGCAGCTCCATCGAAGCAGTGATCGTGGTACAGGATTCTCACCCGCATTTGTCAGGTTCCATAAACAGTGGGAAAACCTTCTAGCTTGCAACAAATCAGGGTGTGAATGCAAGTTTTGCTTAGGTGCCAGGGTCTGTGAAAAATCGGCCATTGCCCCTCCGTTACCGTCGGGGTTCCGAAACGCTGCCCCCAGGAAGCGGCGGCAAAGCTACATTTTTATGGTGTCGATTACGATCTCATCGCCCGGCATGGTGCCCTTTACGACGACACGAAACACTTTCATCTGATGATTGAGCCGCCCCCCCGATTGCAGGAGATCGTGGATCTTTGTGTTGCTTGCCTGGTCGAACGGCACCATGCGTCCATCGCTTAAACGCAGCTGATAACTGGAGGTGTCGCTTGTAATCTTGCAACTCTTGGGCATCTGCGCGGCGACTTGCTGAGCGTTGGCCCAACCCTGATCGTCATTGGACGAGGCTGTCGTGCGATTCATCGGTTGCGCGCTCGAACTTGAGGTGCTATTGCGGTCCGATTGGTCGACGCTCTGTTCGTAAGTTGTATTCGTCTCGTGAGCGGACGCGGTTTTCTTTGCTGTCATGTCGCTCATGTTGTTGGCGTTGGCGGCGGTGTTGGCCGGGCACGTGGATGCGACCAGCAACCCTGTCCAACTCTGCGAGTTCGACGGAGTCTGGGCGGGCATATTGTCTTGAGCTATAAGAAGTCCGCACCCGAGCAGCGTTGAACCAAGATATACGAATACACGATTCATACATAAATCCTCTTTAGTGTAGAAGCACGCTACTGGCCAGCTTACGCGCTTGTCTTTAAAACCTTTTCTGAGGTCAGGAACAAGGAACCGTCCAAGAATTTCGCGGGCGACAGGAAAAAAACTCCCGCCCGGAGTACAATAGCGGTTTCCATGCGAATCGCTCTCGGCTCGGACCACGCCGGCTTCGATCTCAAGAATGAAATCATTCCAGTGGTGGCGGAACTGGGTCATGAAACGATCGACGTCGGAGCTTACGATCGGAACCCGTCGGATTATCCCGATTTTGCCGAAGCCGTCGCCACGGCCGTCCTCGATGGTCGGGCCGAACGCGGCATCCTGATCTGCGGCAGCGGTGTCGGAGTCTCGGTGGCCGCGAACAAGGTTCCGGGCATCCGAGCAGGCCTGTGTCACGACACCTACTCAGCACATCAGGGAGTGGAGCACGACAACGCGAACGTTCTAGTTCTAGGTTCACGCATTATCGGTGTCGAACTCGCGAAAGACCTGGTGAGAACCTTCCTCGCGGCGCGTTACAGCAATGAGGACCGTCATCGCCGCCGCCTCGCGAAAGTTGCCGCCATCGAACAAAAATATTGCCGTTAGAATCGCGGTTACAATAGCGGGAATGTCCGACGTTAACCTGCACGGCCGTACGGCTCTGATCACGGGCGCGAGCCGCGGTCTCGGAAAATCGATGGCGCTCGCGCTAGGCGCCGCGGGCGCAAGGCTGGCGCTCATCGCGCGTAGCTCCCCGGATCTGGACGCTGTCGCCAATGAAACTCGCGGCCGAGGGGCCGAAGTGGAAACCTATCTCGTTGACGTTACCAATGAGCAGCAGGTCAAGCAACTCGAGAACGACGTCATCCAGCGTTTCGGCCCGGTCCATATCCTGATCAACAACGCCGGCATCAACCTCCGCAAGCAGGTTGTCGAATTCACGCTCGATGAATGGAACAGCGTGATTGCGGGTAACCTGACCAGCGCTTTCCTGATGTCGCGCAGCTTTGTTCCTCACATGAAGGACCAAGGCTACGGCCGAATCATCAACATGACTTCGATCATGAGCCACGTGTCGTTGCCGGGACGCGCCGCCTACTCCGCCAGCAAGGCCGGTCTGCTCGGATTCACCAAGGCATTGGCGCTGGAACTGGCTGGCGAGAATATTTCCGTCATTGCCATAAGTCCCGGCCCTTTCGCAACGGAAATGAACACCGCTCTCTTGAAGGATCCGGAAAAGAATGCCCAGTTTCTTGCATCGATCCCAGTCGGACGCTGGGGGAAAGTGGAAGACATCGGCCAGCTCGTGCTTTTTCTCTGCTCGGACCATGCCGCTTTCATCACCGGGACAGACATCCTGATCGATGGCGGCTGGTGCGCGCGTTAACTAACGTAACTTTGCTGGCTTCGTCCAGTATTGCACCGGAGGCCCACCATGGAAACGATTCGCAAAGACCTGCTCTATGCTCTTCGGATGCTGGCTCGAAATCCGGGTTTTTCCGCCATAGCTGTGCTGGCGCTGGCGCTCGGCATTGGGGCCAACACGGCTATCTTCAGCGTGATTAATGCGGTTCTTATGAAGCCCCTGCCGTACAACCATCCGGAGCAACTGGTCAAGCTGTGGGGTCAATTCGAAGGGATCGGCATTCCAGGCAACCGCAATTGGATTTCGGCGCCGGAGTTCAAAGATATCCGCCGCATGAACAAGAGCTTCAGCGCGGTGGCCGTAATAGGCGGGGCGGATGCCAATCTTACTGGAATAGGACAACCGGAGCGCCTTTCCGCAGCGACCGTGTCGCCGGATTTCTTCCCATTACTCGGCGTTCAGGCTCAGATCGGCCGCGTGTTCCTTCCGGAAGAAGGCGAACGCGGCAAGGGGGATGTCGTGATTCTGAGCCACGGTTTATGGCAGCGGCGTTTCGGCTCCGATCCACGAATCGTAGGCTCCAAAATTGAGATTAACGGCCACGGCTATACCGTCGATGGCGTCATGCCCGCATGGTTCCAATACCCGCCGGATATCGACATCTGGGCTCCCCACGTTTTCAGCGACGACGAGCTTTCGAGTCGAGGAGGCCACCAATTTGAGATGCTCGCGCGCGTCAAGCCCGGCCTCTCGCCCCAGCAACTCCGCTCGGATATGGACTCCGTCAGCAATAAGATCATCGACGGGGCGCGGGATTATCCGTATCGCTACTACCACTTCAAAGTCCTTACGACGCCGCTGCTCGAAGAGTACGTCGGGGATATTCGAACGCCGCTTTGGATAATGATGGGCGCAGTTGGAATCGTGTTGCTCATAGCGTGCGCCAACGTCGCGAACCTGCTGCTGGTGCGAGCCTCGGCGCGTGAGCGGGAGATCGCGGTGCGTACCGCTCTGGGAGCGAGCCGCGGACGGCTGATCCGGCAGTTGCTCACGGAAAGCACGCTGCTGGCATTTCTGGGCGGTATCGCAGGGATACTGCTGGCCTGGTGGGGATTGCGGGCCTTAATCGCTGTTGGCCAAAAAAGTTTCCCGCGGCTTGCGGTCGCCGAAATGGACTTCTGGGTCCTGGCATTCACTCTATTGGTATCTATCGGAACCGGCGTGCTATTTGGAATCGCTCCGGCGCTGCAGAGCGCTCGATCGGTTACTCACGATGCACTTAAGGAAGGCGGGCGTAGCGGGACTGCCAGCGCCGCTTCGCAGAGATTACGGAGCGCTCTTGTGGTTGCGGAGATCGCACTCTCTCTGATCTTGCTCATAGGTGCCGGCCTGCTGTTGAAAAGCTTCGCGCGCCTCATGGATGTAGATCCCGGATTCCGGCCCGCTGGCGTTCTCACGATGCGCCTTGCGTTGCCCGAAGAACGGTACACGAAGCCGGAACAGATCCGAAATTTCTACCGCAATGTGCTGGACCGCGTGACTAAAGTGCCCGGAGTGGAATCGGCCGGGGCGATTTCAAACCTTCCATTCACGGGCAACAGTTCCGGAACAACGACGGTGGACAGCCGCGTGGCCTCCGGCGCCCAGGCCGAGCCTGAAGCGGATCAACGCGACGTTCTTCCAGGTTTTTTCGAAGCCATGGGGGTCGGCTTGATTCGCGGCCGCTATTTCGACGCGCGGGACAACGAAACCACCGCACCAGTAGCCATCATCGACGAGACGATGGCCCAGACGTATTGGCCGAACGAAGATCCCATCGGGCAGCGCCTCAAACCCGGCGGCCGGGAATCCTCGAATCCGTGGATGCGGATTGTGGGAGTAGTGAAGCACGTCCATTTCCGGACGCTGGAATCGAAGTCGCGTGTGGAAGTGTATTTTCCGCACGCACAGCGTCCGTATTCCGGTATGGCTCTGGTGATCAAAACGCCTGGAGATCCGCTGGCTCTCGCGCCATCCATTCAACGCCAGGTACTGGCAGTCGATCCCGACCAGCCGGTCTACAAAATCGCGACCATGCAGCAGCTCATGGCCGATTCAGTAGCGCGCCGCAAACTCTCCATGCTGCTACTCGCCGTCTTCGCCGGAGCCGCGCTGTTATTGGCCGCAGTTGGAATCTACGGGATCATCGCCTACACGGTGGCGCAGCGCCTGCATGAAATGGGAATCCGAATGGCGTTAGGAGCCAGCCGCTTCGACTTGATCCGTCTGGTTCTGGCGCAAAGCTTGCGAACAGCTCTCACGGGCATCTTCGTAGGACTGGTGGGCGCGGCGTTCCTGACACGGTTTTTGTCGAGCTTGCTGTTCTCAGTGCGAGCAGGCGATCCCTTGACGTTCGGCCTGGTGGCGCTGGGCTTAATTGTGATAGCGATGCTGGCAAGCTATGTGCCTGCGCGGCGGGCGACATCGGTAGACCCGATGAATGCGCTGAGAGTCGAATAAGCGAACTACGAACAAACAACGCTGGTTTAATAATCGAGTTTCTTGAGATATTCGAAACTCATCCGCAGCGACGCCACCGGATCTCCGGGGGTCTGGTCTTGCTCGACAAAATAGTGCTTCACGCCCGCTTCGGCCGCGGCCCTTAAAACAGCCGGAACATCGATCACGCCATTTCCGACCTCGCGGAACGCAGTCTTCGGAACCATCTCGTTGTATCGCTTCTCGACTCCCGGCGCGACATTCTTCAAATGCATCAAAACGACCCGATGTCCATACTTTTTGAGAACGCTCACCGGATTCACGCCCGCCACGGTGGACCACATGATATCCAGTTCGAGATTCACCAGCTTCGGATCGGCGGTTTGCATCAGCACGTCCAGCAAATTCCCGCTGCCTTCGGGTTGAAATTCGAACGCGTGATTGTGATAGCACAGGTGGAGGCCGACCTTCTGGCACTTCTCACCAGCTGAGTTCAGCGTCTCGCCAAGCTTTTTGATCACTTCGACACCGCCGCGGTCCTCCGGTGCGATGTAGGGGCAAACCACGTACTCGAATCCTTTTTCTTTGGCCGCGTCGAGAGCGGGCGGGAGCTTGTCCTGATTTTTCGTGAACAGCGCGGTGTCCATGTGCAAGCTCACCGGCTTCAGCGAGGTCTGCTTCAGATCCCCCCAGATCTTGTCAAGCTTGTCCTGGGTACACTCGACCTCGCGGTATCCGATCTCTTCGATCGCCTTGAGCGTCTCGAGCGGTTTTGCGTCTATGATGCTACGTACGGTGTAGAGCTGCACTCCGATCGTTTTGAGCGTGCGACCGTAAGACAGGGCGGCCGTGGATGCGGCGATCGAAGTCGTCATGAAGGAACGCCGGCTAACATGAGTCATGCCTCTATGCTGCCACGGAAGCTGGCTATTCAGCATCCTGTCCCTAATTGTGACCACGGCGTCGTTTCGGGGCGTGAGCGCCGTCGACAATCGCGTGGTGTGGGCCAGTGGGACGGAGGGCACCGTTGTTCGGACCGTCGATGGCGGCAAGACGTGGTCGACTTCGAAAGTGGAGGGCAACCTGGATTTTCGCGGCATCCACGCACTTGACGACAAAACCGCGTGGATTCTCAGTAGCGGAACGGGCGATAAATCCCGAATTTATAAAACCGACGACGGCGGCGAACATTGGAACCTCCAGTTCACTAACCCGGATGCCCAAGGCTTTTTCGACGCCATCGCATTTTTCGATTCAGAGCGCGGCATCGTCCTCGGCGATCCCGTCGATGGGCGTTTCGCGATCCTCACGACGAACGATGGCGGAAAAACCTGGTCGCGCCAAACGGGTCCGGCCGCGCTTGTGAACGAGGGTGCGTTCGCTGCCAGCAACTCGTGTTTGATCGTCAAAGCGAAGCGCACAGCGTGGTTCGCAACCGGCGGCGCGCGTGTGTTGCGCAGCGACGATGGCGGCCGAACCTGGACCGTCGCATCCACGCCAATCCGGCACGACTCGGCGAACGCCGGAATCTTCTCGCTCGCGTTTTCAGATGACAAGCACGGTGTCGCTGTCGGAGGGGATTATTTAAAACCCAACGACGATAACGCCAACGTTGCGATCACCTCGGATGGCGGCCGAACCTGGTCGGCGCCTGTCGGAGCGCGTCCCAACGGATATCGGTCGGCCGTTATTTACATCGCGGGCCGGTGGTTTGCTACGGGACCGTCGGGGACAGACGTCTCCAACGACAATGGCAAGAATTGGTCGAAATTCGACGCCGCGCCGTATAATGCGCTGGCCACCGCGGCTGGAACAGTCTGGGCAGTGGGTCCCAAAGGACACATTGCCCGCGTGTTTCCATGAGATATGTACGAAATTCTGGAATATTTAAATCCAGGCGCGCGAGTTTTGGATCTCGGCTGTCGTAATGGCAGTTTCCCGATTGACTGGAGGAACGATATTTCAGTTGTTCGAGTCGATCTAGAGAAGCGCGATATTCCAGGATGCTTCGTGCAGGCGGACGCCGAGCACTTGCCATTTCCGTCGGGTGCATTTGATGCCGTGGTCTTGAATCACATCCTCGAACATGTCCCAAATGTGAAGAGATCCCTTCAGGAAATTGGGCGTGTAATGAAGCGAACGGGCGCCGCGTTCGTAGCGGTGCCCGACGCCCGGACCTTCAGCGACCGGATCTATCGGAAGGTTTATCGCGACGACGGCGGACATGTGAATCTGTTCGACTCGTCGCGGAAACTGGAAGCGATGGTCGCGTGGTATCTTGGGATGCCGCATATCGCAACGCGCACTCTCTTGACCTCGTTCAGTTTCCTGAATCGAAAAAATACCTGCGAAATCGTTGTGCGGAGGCAGCTTCGATTCGCCGGACTTCCGGAAGCCTTTCTCGCCGGCGCCACGGGAGCGGCAAAGCTACTGGATCGCCATTTCAGCACCCGCGCGAGCGTTTATGGGTGGCGATGTATTTCGGACAAGTCCGGATCCCCGTGGATTTGCGAGTGACCTCGAATGTTTGCGTTCGCTGCGGACAGGCTCACCCTGACGCGGAGTTGACCAGAGATGTCCGATTCCTGCTGTCAACCTATCGCTGTCCCGATTGCGGGGCTTTCGACATCTTTTCGGAAGATAGTTCCGTTCAGCCGCGTGCATGCGCTGTGCGATAAACAGCCACCTTCTGATCGCTTTCGGCGATGTGATGCTTAAGCCAATCGGCAAGAAACTGCATCACCTCGATGGTCATCGTATTGTCGCTGCGATGTGACCGATCGCTCAGGTCGTCAATGCGCTTGCGGAACCTTTCGTGCTGCTCGCGATGCTGCGGCAGTTCCGGATAACAGACTCGCCGCATCCATTCCTCCTCGTGCCTGAAGTGCGTGGCCGTATAATCCGCAAGAGCCCGAAGCAGCTTCTCGATCACTTGCTTGCCGTGCCCTTCCAGCATGGCGCGGTGCAAATCGTCCGCATGGCCGAACAGCCGCTGATGCTCACAATCTATTTCGGCATCTCCCACTGAGTATTGTTTCTGCCATTCAAAAAGTCGCGCCATTTCACTCTCCCCGTCTTAGAACAACTCCACCGCGCCTGCATCGTCGTTCGACGATGGAGCCGCATCCGCATCCGGTTCGATTGAGCATCTCGTTGCCCAATCCGGCACCCGGTCGGCTAACCCGCCGATACAACGATCGGTTGTCTCTCGAAACAGGGCTCCGGCATTGAAGCTCTTTCGAGTGTGTTCAATATTCTCAGAAAGGCGCTGCGCCAGAGTCGCGACTTCCGTTATGCGGCTGAAGGTGCGTTCGCTCGCGGAGTGCATGGCTTTGATCAATGGCGGTAACTCCTTTATGGCTTCGCTGTCCCCTGTTTTAGCTTCGCCGGGGGCTCTTTCGACCGCCGATCTCATAAATTCCAAAGCGGCAACCGTCTTACCCGAGAGCGCCGCGCATTCCAGAGCGTGGCAATGCATGGCCTCGGCGACAACGTTCAGCGCATCGCCAGCCCTCCCGATATGCGTCGCGCGAATTGTGGCGTTCAGCGCCAGACGTTCCATTTGTATTTCGACGTTTTGAATATCGTTGATGGAAACGCGCAAACGATCGAGCGCCTGCCCCAAACCCGAAATCGCCGCGCCAGCGTCTCGATCAAGTCCGCCGCACGTTTCGAGGCGTCGCAAGACGGCGGTAAAGCGTCCTTCCATCTCCAGGAAAAAAGTATTCTGTTCCTCCTCGGAGGAACCCAGCAAAGTGCCGCTTTCTCCGGCCATTGTGACGATCTGCTCGCCGATATCGGCAAGTTCGCGATCCACCTTCGAAACTGCCGCGGCGAACGTAAGAGCGGTTTTACTGAGCTGCGAGACCTGACGCGCTATGACCGCCTGCGATTCCGCGTTGCCGCCTCCGCCGGCCGGCCCTGCAAGCTTCCAGATCACTTGTTCCACTTGCTGCCGTGTAATGTCCTCGAACTGAATCGACATCGAAAGATTCCGGATCGTCCCCGACAATTCTTGGTAGCGTGCCGCCAATTGCGCCATGGCATCGCGCCCGTGCTGCTGCGCCGCGCGAAATCGCACAATGTCGGAAGTCAAACCCACAATGAGCGAGGGCAATTCCTCCATTTGACGTCCATCGAGCTCAGAAATATTCCGCAAGGCGGATTGAACGTCGGCCTCCAAAGCGGCCGCCGATTCCAGGCTCTGCCCCACTCTCGCCTGAATGCTCTCCGTGAGCGTCCTGACCGCTTCCGCGAGGTTTCCGAAGTCTTCTTGAGATCCGTTCAACCGCGCGGTCTCGATGCGTGTGAGCGCACCCACGGATCGAAACGACGCAATGACGCTTTCGAAACCAACCAGGCTGCTCCGTATTTCTCTCGCCGCTTTCCGGAGCGCCTCCAGAGTTGCGCCAGTTGTTTCGGCTTTCGCCAATAACGCCTGTGAATCCTCCAAAGCACTCATCAGCGCGCGCGATCCGGCCTCTCCCCGATCGTCGGACACCGCGCCAACCAACTCCGATACATCCGACGAGATCCGATCCGCAACCTCCTGGAACTCTCCGATCTTTGCGCCCACGGCGAGGAAACTCTCCTCCGTGGCGCGATTCAATTGTTCCAGGCTGGCAATCACTTCCTCGATGCCCGGTTTCGCGGCGCGTTCCGCCTTGCGAAAGGGTTTCCACGTAAGTGCGATCATCGTTTCGGCTCAATAGGCCTGTCTTTATCCTCATCGGCGCAAGCGGGTGGAATCTGAGAATTCATGCCCTGCCGCGTGCATAATGGAAAGAACCAGGAAATCGGATGACCTCGCGCTTTCATTCCAAAAAACTATTCGTGTGCATTTTCGCGATCGCTTTCGCGGCGACCGCACAAACCGGCCACAAAATCACCACTCCGAAAGAGGCCTTGGGATTCGACATCGGCGACGATTACTATCTCGCCAATTACACGCAGCTCAGCGCCTGGTGGCAGAAGCTCGCCACCGAGTCGGATCGCATGAAGCTGGTCGAAATCGGCAAGACGGAAGAAGGCCGGCCACAGTACATGGCCATCATCACGTCGCCCGAAAATCAGAAGAAGCTGGCCCACTACAAGGAAATCGCGCGCAAACTTGCGCTCGCTGAGGGTCTCACAGACGAAGAGGCGCACGCGCTGGCGCGCGAAGGGAAGGCCGTGGTCTGGATCGATGGCGGATTGCACGCCTCCGAGGTTCTCGGCGCCGCAGCAGCTCATGGAATTGGTCTACGAGATGGTCACGCACAACGATCCCGAGACGCTGCGCATCCTCAACGACGTGATCCTCTTGGCCGTGCACGCGAATCCCGACGGAATGGAGCTGGTCTCGAACTGGTATATGCGCGAATCCGATCCGAAAAAGCGATCCACGCAGAATGTCCCGCGGCTCTGGCAGAAATACATCGGGCACGACAACAACCGCGATTTCTACATGTCGAACATGAAGGAAACCACGAACATGAATCGCATCCTCTACAGCGAGTGGTTTCCGCAAATCATGTACAACCATCACCAGACCGGACCCGCCGGCGCGGTGATGTTTGCGCCGCCCGTTCCGCGATCCCTTCAACTACAATTTCGATCCGCTGATCCCGCGTTCAGATCGAAATGGTGGGCGCGGCGATGCACAGCCGCATGGTCGCGGAAGGAAAGCCGGGCACGGCCCATGCGCAGCGGCGCGCCCTATTCGACCTGGTACAACGGCGGCCTGCGCACCACGACGTATTTCCACAACATGATCGGACTTGCTCACCGAAACCATCGGCAATCCGACGCCGTTCGAAGTGGCGCTGGTTCCAGATCGTCAACTGCCGACCAGCGACGAGCCGTTTCCCGTTGCGCCGCAGACGTGGCATTTCCGGCAGTCGATCGAGTATTCGATGACGGCCAATCGCGCGGTGCTCGATCTCGCCTCGAAATATCGCGAAGATTTTCTCTACAACATCTACCGCATGGGCCGCAATTCCATCCAGCGCGGCAGTCAGGATTCCTGGACCATTACGCCGAAACGGATCGAAGCGCTAAAAGAGACCGCGGCCAAGCAACGCGGAATCGGCATCCGCAGGCATCGTGGCGTCCGGCACTTCGGACCCGACGGCCGTTCCGCCGGTGTCTCAGCCAAACTTTACGCTTCGGTCCTGCACGATCCCGCGATGCGCGATCCGCGCGGCTATATCATTCCCTCCGATCAACCCGACTTCCCCACCGCGACGAAGTTCATTGACACGCTGATCAAGAACGGCGTCACCGTCGATCGCGCCACGGCGGCTTTCGACGTGGCAGGCAAGCACTATCCGGCCGGTTCCTGGGTCGTGAAAACGGCGCAGGCTTTCCGTCCGCATATTCTCGACATGTTCGAGCCGCAGGATCACCCCAACGATTTTCGTTATCCCGGCGGTCCGCCGATTCCCCCCTACGACGTCACCGGCTACACGCTCGCCTTCCAGATGGGCGTGAAGTTCGACCGTGTGCTCGATCCTTTCGACGGGCCGTTCGAAAAAGTGAACGGCATACAGAAAGCCCCGGCGGAAAAAATCATCGGTCCGCGCGCATCCTGCCGGATACCTGATCAGCCATGAGCAGAACGATTCGTTCATCGTGGTGAACCGGCTGCTGAAGAATGGCGACGAAGTGTATTGGCTGAAGCAGCCCGAAACTTTGGCGGGACGGCACGTCGGCGCGGGAACTATGTATGTCCCGGCACGCGCGCAAACGCGCCCGGTTCTGGCAAAAGCAGCCGCCGATCTTGGCATTACGATCGAGGGCGTCGAGTCGCGGCCCGGCGGGCGATGCGATCAAGTTGAAGCCGATCCGCATCGGTCTGTGGGATCAATATGGCGGCTCCATGACCTCGGGCTGGCTGCGCTGGATTTTCGAGCAGTTCGAGTTTCCGTTCGAGGTGGTCTACCCGGCTGGCGCTCGATCAGGGCGATCTCGCCAGCCGTTTCGATGTGCTGGTATTTCCGAGCGGCGCCATGCCGCGCGCTGCCCGGAGCCGCGCCTGTCTCGTGGCGGTTTCTTCTTCCGTCAACCGAACCCTGACGATATTCCGGAAGAGTATCGCAAGATGCTGGGCCACGTTACGCGCCGACAAAACCATCCCGCAGCTCCGGAAGTTCGTCGAGGCCGGTGGAACCATCGTCACCATTGGCGATTCCACCAGCTCTGGCGCAATTCTTCGGACTGCCGGTTCGAAACGCGCTTGTGGAAATGACAGCCGGACGGCATGAAGCGGCCGCTGCCGCAGCGAAAAATTCTACGTGCCCGGCTCGGTCTTGCAGGTCAGCGTGGATAATACCAATCCGATCGGCTACGGCATGCCGTCCACTGCGGATGTGTTCTTCGAAAACAGTCCGGCGTTCCGTCTGTCGCCCGACGCCGAACTCAAAGGAGTGAAGCCGGTAGTGTGGTATCCCAATGCGACGCCGCTCCGCAGCGGATGGGCGTGGGGCCAAGGTTATCTTGAAGGCACGGTCGGTGCGGCCGAGGCATCCGATGGGCGAAGGCAAAGTGTTCCTGCTCGGCGTGGAAGCCACGTTCCGCGGACAGCCGCACGGCACCTATAAATTGCTGTTCAACTCGCTGTACTTCGGACCATCCAAATCCGCGACATTGACGCCGTAGCTACTTCGAGGATTGCAATTCATCGATTTTCGCGGCGAGAATGAAGTCGTTCCCGCTCAGGCCGTCGATTTTGTGGGTGTAGATTCTGACATCCACCTTGCCCCACGAAAGACAAAGATCGGGGTGATGGCCCTCTTCCTCGGCCAGAACCCCGACGCGCACTACGAATGCGAGTGCAGTAGCGAAATCCGGAAACACAAACGATTTTTCCAGATGATGCTGGTCAATTACTTTCCAGAAATGTACGAAGCGCTGCAAATCTTTAATCGCATCGGCGCTCAGCGGAGGAACGCCGCCGCGGCAAGGAGTGCAGCGCTGTTTTGCCAGTTCCGTCAATCGAGATTCAGACCTCTGTGCGCCGCAATTAGTTGTGGGTGAAGCGATACACCGTCGTCTGTTTATAGGTCTGGCCCGGCTTTAGCTCCGTCGTCGGGAAGGACGGCTTGTTCGGCGAATCCGGGAAATGCTGTGTTTCCAGACACAGCGCGTACCGCTGTTTATAAACCTTTCCGCCTTTTCCATGCAGCGTTCCATCCAGGAAATTCCCGGTATAGAATTGCACGCCTGGCTGGGTGGTTAAGACTTCCATGACGCGGCCCGAGGTGGGTTCGGTCACGCGAGCGGCAAGCGTCAGACCAGGTCCGGTACGGTTGATGACGAAGTTGTGATCGTAGCCTTTCCCAAGTTTCAATTGCTCGTCGGCATCGTTGATGCGCGCGCCGATCACTTCCGATTTGCGGAAATCGAACGGCGTGCCAGCCACGCTTTTCAATTCACCGGTCGGAATCAGGCCAGCGTCGACCGGCGTGAAGCGTTCGGCGTTGATCATGATCTGGTCCTTCAGAATGTCGCCGTTACCTTGGCCCGCCAAATTGAAATACGAGTGGTTGGTCAGGTTGAGCACGGTATCTTTATCCGTGGTGGCAGAGTAATCGATTTTCAATTCGTTGTCGTCGGTCAGCGTATAGACAACCGTCACCGACAAGTTACCCGGAAACGACTCTTCGCCGTCTTTGCTCAGATACTTCAACTCCAACTCGGGGACGCCTTTCGAGGAAATATCGCGCGCCGTCCAGACGCGCTTGTCGAAACCCTTCAGTCCGCCGTGCAGAGTGTTATCGCCGTCGTTCTTGGCCAAATGATATACGACGCCGTCGAGCTTGAACTGCGCGTGTCCGATGCGGTTGCCGTATCGTCCGATGAGCGCGCCGAGGTACGGCTCGTTTTGAAGATAACCGGCGAGGTTATCGAAGCCGAGGACGACGTCATCCATGTGGCCGTTGCGGTCCGGCGCGATCAGCCGTACGATCGTCCCGCCGTAATTTGTGATCGCCGCCTGCATGCCATGGCGGTTTGTAAGGACGTACAGGTCGATCGCCTGTCCGTCCGGCATGGTTCCAAATGCAGTCTTCTTCATCCCGGCGGGAGTTTCTGCGCTATTCATAGTTCCCATCATGATTAAACAGGTCCCCAGCAAGCAAACGGAGCGTTGCGTCATAAAGGATCATTATCTACCTTCGTGAACCTGCGAAAATGGTAGTTCATGACAGGTAACGAAATACGCCAGAAGTTTCTGGATTACTTTGCCGAGCGCGGCCATCGCCCCGTGAAGAGCTCGTCGCTGGTTCCAGCGAACGATCCGACGCTGCTTTTCACCAACGCAGGCATGAACCAATTCAAGGATGTGTTTACGGGTCTCGAAACCCGCGAGTACAGGCGGGCGGCGTCGTCGCAGAAGTGCGTTCGGGCGGGCGGCAAGCACAACGATCTCGATAATGTCGGCTATACGCGCCGGCACCATACATTTTTCGAGATGCTCGGTAACTTCTCGTTTGGCGATTATTTCAAAGCCGAAGCCATCGAATTCGCCTGGGATCTCATCACGCGAGAGTTCGGTCTGCCGAAAGACAAGCTCTATGTCACGGTGTTTCGCGAAGACGACGATGCTGAAGAGCTGTGGCAGAAAGTGGCGGGCGTTCCCAAAGAGCGCATTTTCCGGCTCGACGAAAAAGACAATTTCTGGCAAATGGGCGAGACCGGACCGTGCGGTCCGTGTTCCGAGATCCATTTTGATCTGGGCATCGAGGGCGCCGAGCCAGGTCGCGAGCACGAGCGGTTTCCCGATGATGGCGGCGGGCGATTCGTCGAAATCTGGAACCTTGTGTTCATGCAGTACGATCGCGCCGCCGACGGCATCATGACGCCTCTACCTCGTCCGTCGATCGATACGGGCATGGGTTTGGAGCGCATCGCGGCCGTGATGCAGGGTAAGCTATCCAATTACGATACCGACCTGCTGGTGCCAATTATTGAGCGGGCCGCCGACCTGATTGGCGTGAGTTATGGCGACAACGACCGCAGCGATGTAGCGCTGCGCATCAATGCCGATCACGCCCGCGCGACAGCCTTCCTGATCCACGACGGCGTGCTGCCATCGAACGAAGGCCGCGGTTACGTGTTGCGTAAAATCATGCGCCGGGCAATTCGAAATGCCCGCATGATCGGCCGCCAGGATCCCTATCTTTATGAGCTGACCGGATTCATTGCAGAGCTGATGAAGCCTGGTTATCCCGAGATGATGGAGAGCATCCAGCGCGTCGCGCGCGTAGTAAAGGATGAAGAGCATCGTTACGCTACCACGTTCCAGGTGGCCGAGAAAATCTTCCGCGATGAAGCCGAATCCGCGACCGGCGGTATGATCCCCGGCGCTGCGGCTTTCCGGCTCTACGACACGTTCGGCCTCGCGCTCGACGAGCAAGAGGACATGGCGCGCGAGTTGAAACTCTCCATCGATCGCGAGGGTTTTGCCGAAGAGATGGAGAAGCAGCGCGCGCGCGCCCGAGCGAGCTGGCGAGGCGCCGATAAGGCGCAGGTCGCACCGGTCTACAAGAATTTGCCGGCGACCGAATTTGTGGGACGCGATACGCTCGAAGCCCAGGTGGAAGTGGTCAAAGTGATCGAACAGGACGGCCGCTCGGAGCTCGTCCTGAACCGGACTCCGTTCTATGCCGAAGCCGGCGGGCAAGTGGGCGACATCGGGTCGTTGATTCTTCCCAGTACGGGCGAGAAAGTGGCCGACGTCGAAGATACCTATAAGCCCGCTCCCGGCGCGCACGTGCATCGGGTCCGATTGTTGATGCCGGTTGCTGAAGGCGAGCGGCTGATCGCCCGCGTGGATCCAACGTTGCGCCATTCCACGATGCGAAATCATACGGCCACGCATCTGCTCCATGCAGCTTTGCGCACGGTGCTCGGCAAACACGTGAAACAGGCCGGCAGTGTCGTGGATCCCGGCCGCCTACGCTTCGATTTCACACATTACGCCGCGCTCGATCCCGAGGAGCTGGCTGAAGTGGAGCGCCTCGCCAACGATGAGATTCTGAAAAACGTCGCTGTGCACACCGACGTGATGGATCTGGAGCATGCGCTCAGCACGGGCGCGATGGCTCTGTTCGGCGAAAAATACGGCGATCAGGTGCGTGTCGTCTCGGTGGAGAATTTTAGCAAAGAGCTGTGCGGCGGCACGCATGTGAGCCGTACGGGAGACATCGGCCTCTGCAAAATCGTGTACGAAGGCAGCATTTCACAAGGCGTGCGTCGCATTGAAGCCATCACGGGCGAAGAAGCGCTGCGTCGATTCCAGCAGACGTTCGCATCGTTGCATCGCGCTGCGCATGTGATCAACACGCCGGAAAACAAGCTGATCGATGAATTAGAGAAGATGCTAGAAGAGCGTAAATCGCTGGAGAAACGGCTCGATCAGATGAAAGAAAGAGTGGCGCGGGCTCAAATGGGCGCGCTCGAAAATGATGCGCGTGTGATCAAAGGCGTTCGCGTGATCGCGGCCGAAGTGCCGGGGATGGATCGGCTGCAATTGCGTACCCTCGCCGATTCGCTACGGAACAAACAAGTCAACGTGGTTGTGCTAGCGACGGCGGAAGACTCGAACATTTCGATTATCACGGCAGTCACCAAGGATCTCACTGGGAAAGTTCACGCGGGTAAGCTTGCCGGAAGCGTAGCGCAAGCGGTCGGAGGGAAGGGCGGAGGCCGTCCCGACATGGCCGAAGCAGGTGGCAAAAACACGGAAGCCCTGGCGGGCGCCCTGGCGAACGTGTACAGTACAGTGGAAGGAATGCTCGGTTAAAACATGGCCGGCGTATATGACGTAATTATCGTGGGCGCCGGTCCGACCGGTCTTGCCTGCGCGATCGAACTGAAGCGGCGCGATCTCCGCGCAGTGCTCTTCGATAAAGGCTGCCTAACCAACTCGCTCTATCACTATCCGACGCACATGACCTTCTTCACGACGCCGGAGCTACTCGAGATCGGCGACATACCGATGACGTCGATGTACGAGAAACCCACGCGGACCGAAGCGCTCAAATACTATCGCCGCGTAAGCGATCACTACCAACTCGATGTGCGTCAATATGAGCGCGTGAAAGTAATCGAAGGCGACGACGGCGACTTTCGTGCAACCAGCACCAAGGGCCAATATCGCGCCCGCAAGATTATCATTGCCAGCGGCTACTACGATGTGCCCAACTACCTGAATGTTCCCGGTGAGAATCTCGACAAGGTCATCCACTATTACAAGGAACCGCATCCATATTACGATCACGATGTTCTCGTTGTCGGAGCGAAAAACTCCGCAGCGATTGCGGCTCTGGAACTGTACTGGACCGGCGCGCGAGTCACCTTGGTCCATCGCGGCGCCGGAATTTCGGACGGTGTGAAGTATTGGATCAAGCCCAACATCGAAAATCGTATTAAGAACGGGGAAATTCAGGGTTTTTTCAATACTCGTGTGGTTGAGATTCTGCACGATACGGTGATCCTCGACACACCACAGGGGATCATCACGCTCAAAAATGACTTTGTTTTCGCAATGATCGGATATCGCCCCGACCTGGAATTTCTCGGATCTTTGAGAATCGAATTGGACCCGGAGACTGAGCGCCCGCGCACCAACCCCGGCACGCTCGAAAGCGACCGGTCGGGTGTCTACCTCGCGGGCGTGATCGTGGCCGGCATGCACACCAACGAAATCTTCATAGAAAACGGCCGTTTTCACGGAAAAACGATCGCCGAAGCGATTGCTGCTTCGCTGGCTCGCGCGCCTCAATTGCTATGATTGTTGGATGGAGCTCTCCCGCAGGAATCTGCTCGAGATCATCGCTGCGGCGCCTCTTTCGGCGGCTTTCGGCAAACCCTTTTACGCAAAGACCAGTTCCAGAGTTGACGGCGTCATTATTGGCGCGCAGACCTATAGCTTCCGCGATCGCGACTTAGACGCCTGCATCGCGGCGATGAAAGAAATCGGCCTGGGTTTTGCCGAGTTATGGCAGGGCCACCTGGAGCCCCGCGACCAAAAATTAACGAAAGCCTGGCGTGAAAACCTGCCCCTCGACGAAGTCAAAGCGGCCAAGCGAAAGTTCGACGCCGCTGGAATCGAGATTTACGCCGTTAATTACAGCTTTCGAACGAACATGAGCGACGCGGAAGTCGACGCGGGATTCGAGATTGCGAAAGCCCTCGGCGTCGACAAGATAACGGCATCGTCGAACGTGGACACGGCTGCACGCATTTATCCCTTAGCTGAAAAATACAAGATCGCTGTGGGAATGCATAATCACGACAGCATGATGCCCAACGAATTCTCTACGCCGGACGATTTCACCAAAGCGATGCAGGGCCGCTCAAAGTACATCAAGATCAACCTCGATATCGGGCACTTCACCGCCGCCGGTTTCGATCCTGTGGAGTTCCTTGAGGAGCGCCACGAGGACATCCTGACGCTGCACATCAAGGATCGTAAAACCGGCCATGGAGATAACATGCCGTTCGGCGCCGGCGAGACGAAAATCAAGGAAGTTTTGCAGGTTCTTAAGACGAAACGGTACCCCATCCCGGCCATGATCGAGTATGAGTACGGGAAGCCGGGCATGGATACAGTTGCGGAAGTAAAGAAGTCCTATGAGTTCATGAAAGCGGCACTTGCGGAACCGCGCCCGTGAGAAGCGGTGTTGAGTCCCATGCGAACCGGAGCGCATCCAATAATTTGACTCCTAAAACCAAGCCGAAGAAATCGACCAGCCAGCGTTTCCGTGACGTGTGGCCGGACATTCGCGATATGATCAAGCCGCGCCGCGGCATCCTTGCCGCCGGTTTCGGTTTGATGATCGTCAACCGGCTCTGCGGACTCGTACTTCCTGGTTCCACGAAGTTCCTGATCGATAATGTTTTAGGCAAAAAACAATATCACTTGCTGGGACCGCTGGTGCTCGCCGTCGCAGTTGCCACCATCATTCAGGGCTTCACGTCGTACTCCCTGACCCAGTTGGTTTCGAAAGCCGGACAGCGGCTGATCGCCGAGCTGCGCCGCAAGGTTCAGGAACACGTGGGCCGGCTGCCGGTCTCCTATTACGATGCGAACAAGTCGGGAACGCTGGTAGCTCGCATCATGACGGATGTCGAGGGCGTTCGCAACCTGCTCGGAACCGGTCTGATCGAGTTCGTGGGCGGCATCCTGACGGCGTTATTGTCGTTTTTCATCCTGTTGCGTCTGAGTGCCTTGATGACGGGCATCGCGTTGACCGTGATCCTGCTCTTCAGCCTGGTATTGCGCCAAGCCTTCAGCACCATACGCCCCATCTTTCGCGAACGCGGAAAGATTAATGCAGAAGTGACGGGCCGTCTGACGGAATCGCTTGGCGGTGTGCGCGTTGTGAAGGGCTATCATGCCGAGGATCGTGAAGCCACGGTGTTCGCCGGCGGTGTGCAGCGGCTGCTCGATAACGTTCTGAAGTCACTCACTGCCATGTCAATGATGTCGATGTCAGCGACCGTCCTGATGGGCGTGGTAGGCGCGTTTATTATGTACACGGGCGCCCGTCAGATTGAAGCCCACACTATGACCATCGGCGACTTCATGGCCTTCACCGCGTATCTCGCATTCATGGTGGCGCCGGTATTTCAAGTGGTTGGGATCGGCACGCAGCTTACCGAGGCGCTTGCCGGTTTGGATCGCACGCACGAGGTCCTCAGCGAGCGTCCTGAAAATCGCGATCCGAACCGCGTGCGGAACATCCCTCTCATTGAAGGCCACGTGATTTTCGAAGACGTGACATTCTCTTACGACGAAGGCAAGACCGTTCTGAACGGAATCTCGTTTGAATCCGCGCCCGGGTCCGTGACGGCGTTGGTGGGACCCTCGGGTTCCGGCAAATCGACCATCATCGGACTGATCGCAGCGTTTCATACGCCGAACCGAGGAACCGTATCGGTGGATGGTTACGACCTGAGCACGGTTCGTTTGGATTCGTACCGAACCCAGCTCGGCGTGGTTTTGCAGGACACGTTTCTGTTCGACGGAACCATTCGTGAAAATGTGGCCTTCGGGAAACCACATGCCACCGAAGAAGAGATCCTGCGCGCCTGCCGAATCGCCCGAGTCGATGAATTCGCCGAAGCGTTCGAACTCGGATACGAAACCGTCGTTGGGGAGCGGGGCGTGAAATTATCAGGCGGTCAGAAGCAGCGTGTATCGATCGCCCGAGCCATTCTTGCCGATCCGCGCATTCTGATTCTGGATGAAGCGACCTCCAGTCTCGATTCGGAATCGGAAGCATTGATCCAGGAAGGCTTGAAGTTCTTAATGCAGGGACGCACTACGTTCGTGATCGCCCACCGTCTCTCTACGATTCGTCGCGCCGATCAGATTCTGGTGGTGGAAGCGGGCCGCATTGTAGAGCGGGGCACGCACGAGAGTCTCTATGCCGCGCAGGGACGCTATTGGGATCTCTACACGAAGCAGCATGGGCTGGAAGCGAATCTCTTCCTCGCTCCCGGCGAAGGCGATTCGCAGGTGGAGCAATCTAACGGAGCAGCTTCAAGCGCGGCGGCTCCTGGGATCGGCCAGCTCCTATCCGGCCGCCCAGCGTAGCCGCGTCTTACGAAGGCACCTCATTCAATTCGCGAACTGCCCAACGACCCATGCTGGTGACCCAGCGATGAATCCACGAGTTGAGTTCGCGCTCCGCATCGAACCCCGTGATCTTTCCACCCTCGCCGCTCTCCTGCGACGGCGAGATGAGCCGGCTCACCAACTCAAGCACCGGCATCGTGACCTCCGGAAATGCGCCGTGCAATTTCGCGAGAATGTTCGCAGGTGCCGAGAGGACAGCCTGAGCGTCACCACGCCGAGTGGCCTTCACAATCGACTTGGCAGCGTTCGCGGCGCTGATGGATACCAGCGGAGTCGCGGCGCCTAAACTGAACCACGCGTATTCGAGCGCTTGGCGGCCTTTGAACTCGGCGTGAAAGTGCGATCCTGTCCGCATCAACCCTGGAATCACGGTCGTCACCTGGATTGCCCGCAACGCCAGCTCGGCCCGTAGCCCCTCCGAGAAGGCTACCGCCGCGAATTTGGCGCAACTGTACGGCACCAGATGCGGGATGCTCACCTTGCCACCGATCGAAGTAATGTTGACGATTCTTCCTTCGCGGCGCTCCCGCATTTGCGGAAGCACGGCAAGCGTCGGATAGACCGTGCCCCAGAAAATCACCTTCATGGCTTCTTCGAAATCCTCGATCTTCATCGAGTCGATCGGCCCGACCTGGATAACCCCGGCGTTGTTGACGAGAATATCGATGCGGCCGAACTGGGTGGTCACATCACGGATCATGTTTTCCACGGCGTCGCGATCGGTGACATCGCAGCGAAAAACTCCAACCGGAACGCCGGGACTTGCGAGATCGAGCCGCGCGCGTTCGAGCTCCTGTTCATCGCGAGCACAGATCGCGACAGCACAGCCCTGGGCCTCGAATTCCCGGGCGAGCTGCAAACCCAATCCACGCGAGCCGCCTGTGATCAGCACGACCTTGCCGTCGAGGTCCGCCTCCTCGGTATTGCGAAGCGCGAAGTAAGCGCCGAGGCCGCCGAGCGCTCCGGCCGCGGTGAGCAGAGCTGTTTTGCGATTCATATCATGCTCACGCAGTCAAACTCGCCGCGGGTTGCACGGGCGTAGGCATGCGAACCAGTTCGGCTCGCGTTGCGCCGGCGATTTTCGCGCAGAGCGTCAGTGCCTGCGCCACGATCTGGTCCATGTTGTAGTATTTGTACGTCGCGAGCCGGCCCACGAAATGAACGTCCGGAGTGGCCTCCGCCAGCGCCTGGTATTTCTTATACAGCGCATTATTTTCAGCCTTCGGGACGGGATAGTAAGGATCTCCCTCCGACCTCGGAAACTCATAAACCACGCTTGTCTTCGAATGTTCTTGACCGGTCAGATACTTGAACTCGGTGATCCGCGTATACGGGACATGTTCGTTCGGGTAATTAACAACCGGGTAATGCTGCCAAACAGGCTGATCGAACGTTTCATGCTTGAACTCGAGCGAGCGATACGGCAGCTTCCCGTAGCGGCAGTGGAAAAATTCGTCCACGGGACCCGTGTAGACCATCTGCCGGTAAGGCACCAGGCCTTGGATCTCGCGGTAGTCGGTGTTCAGCATGATCTTGATGTTGGGATGGTCCAGCATATTTTCGAACATGCGCGTATAGCCGTGGAGCGGCATCGCCTGATACGTATCGGTGAAATAACGGTCATCGCGATTCGTGCGCACCGGTATGCGCGCCGTGACGGATGCATCTAGTTCGGAAGGGTCCAGATTCCACTGCTTGCGCGTATAGCCCCGGAACATTTTCTCGTACAGTTCACGGCCAACGCGGCTGACCACCACGTCTTCGGAAGTGCGAATCGCGTTGCGCTTCTCCGCGATCGATGCGAAGAAATCTTCAAGCTGCGAGGAATTGAGGTTGCGCTGGTAGAGCGCGTTGACGGTGTCCAGGTTTATCGGAATCGGAACCAGCGTATTATCCACCATTGCCCGGACGCGATGCTCGTAAGGACGCCAGGCGGTGAAGCGGGAAAGATAATCGAACACTTCGCGCGAATTGGTATGGAAGATATGAGGTCCGTACTTGTGGACCAGGATGCCCTGTTCGTTGTAATGATCAAACGCATTGCCGCCGATATGAGGTCTCTTATCGATGAGCAGAACTCTCTTCCCGAAATTGCGGGCCATCTGTTCGGCAATCACGCTGCCCGCAAAACCCGCACCCACCACAAGATAGTCGAAACATTCAATAGATCTTTTGTTGTTCATAAGTCATTAAGTCCAGCATCCGGCTCCAGGTGATATCCCACGAGTTGTTTTTCAGAAACTCATCGACGCGTGGCAGCCATTCCGATTTGTTGAGCGTGAGGGCCTTTTGAATCGAATCCACAAATTCCTCCGGCGTGTCGGCGATGAACACCAGCGCATTCTCGCCGTACGGGCGGACGACATCCTGAATCGATGTCGACACAGCGGGCTTGCCGGCCGCAAGGTATTCCGGAGTTTTCGTCGGGCTGATAAAGCGCGTCGATTCGTTGCGCGCGAATGGCAGCATCGCGACGTCCCAATCCCCGAGATAAGAAGGCAGCTCTTTGTAGTTTTTCGAGCCGAGGTAACGGATGTTGTGACGCCGCGGCAATTGATCGGGACTGATCTTTACCACCGGACCAAGCATTACGAAGTGCCAATCCGGCCGCAACTCCGCCACGCGGTCCAAAAGCTCCAGGTCCATGCGCTCGTCAATAACGCCGCAGTATCCGATTCTGGGCCGCGGGATAGCGGACTGTTCCGCAGCCTTTGGAATTCCGTTCCGCGCTTGGGCGAAATGTTGAAAATCGATGCTGCTGGGGAAAGCGTGAATATTGGGATGCTGATTCCGCTTCACCTCGTAGAGACTCTGTCCGCCCGTGAATACGAGACGAACAGCGCGGAACAACTCGGCTTCGCGATCGCGCAGAACAGGCGACGCGCCTTTGAAGCCCGAGAGTTCGTCCATGCAATCGTAGATCGCGAGCGATGGATTCAGGTGTCGCGTCAATGCTACGGCCATCGGCGTGTAATACCAAAGCAGGAAGTTTGTGATCCCCTGGTCGGCGATCACTCGATCCAGGATTTCGCGTTGGCCTTGCTCGTTCTCTTCGGGGCTGCGTCCGGCCGGTAGATAGGGAGCGATAATGTTGACCCCAGAATCCGGATCGATGAAGTGCTTATAGTGAGCCTCGCAATTTTCGAAGAACGGCTCCTCAATGAAAAAGACCCGGAAATTGCGAGCCGCGCGGCTCATCAAATGTTGCGGCCGCTGATATACGAACCCCCATCGCAGGTGCGATAAACAGATTAGATCTTGATTGCTCGTCATGCGTATTGTTAGTCCACCCTAGCCAGGTTTCTGTTCTGAAAAATCGATTGCTGAAACTTCAATTCGCGGGCGAGCGGTTCGTATGCTTCCCTCCGGCCGCTTTCATCCGCATAGTCCAGAAGCCCGTTGCAACAATGGCGATCGTCGGCCCATCCCGGGTGATTGAGAATGGGGTAAAGGCAGATGCCCTCAACCGGCACGCCACGATCCATGGCGCAGCGGACCTCCGCGCAGATATAAGCGAGCCATCCTGGCCGAGACATACCTTCGATCCCTGTCTCCGACACGAAGATGGGGCGCTCATATCGTTCATAGAATTCCTTGAGAATGTCTTGAAATGGCCGGTAGCGCGGGTGGAAAGTGTATAGCGTCTCGCCGAAATTGACCCACTCGTTGTTGTAGTAAAAATTGACACCGAGTATGTCGAGATATTCGGGCCGTCCGCCGAGTTCCGGAGCGACGCGACCCGTAAGCATATCGATAGCCTGAAACTGGGCCATGCGATATTGTTCGGCCGGCTCCGCGTCGTTTGGTCTGGTGGTGTTTGCAGCGATATGGATCGCAGGCTCACACTGCACAATGCGAGCTTTAGGAATAACTTCCCAAATAGCCTCGATCGCAGCGATGGAGGCGCGGACCATTTGCGATTTGATGTCGCCGTCGCGGCCCTTCGCGAATGGATTGAGAAATCCAGCGTCGCCGCCGGCCCATGCCATGAAAGAGGGTTCGTTCACAGGGCTAAACAAAGGTGGAATATCGCTCTCCTGCGAGACCACGGAGGCGAAGGCGCGGGCCAACTCGCCGAATCGTGAGACGAATTCCGGCGAGAATAAATCCAGACCGTCCGGCCATCCGTAATGAAACAAATCCCACACCACCTGCGTTCTGGTGCGATGCGCCGCCTGAATCATGGGCAACACCGACGAAAACTTGTAATGGCCCGCTCGCGGTTCGATGAGATGCCAGCGAATACCGTCCCGCACGGAACGAATGCCGAATCCACCGAGTCTCTGGTAATCAATCTCCGCATATACGTCATGCTTAGTCGATGCGATCAGATCCAAGCGTTGTCCGTCACGTTCTCGATGCGTCGAACATTCAAATCCACCCAGAAAAAAGGAATAAAAGAGCCCTTGTAGTGACAATTCGAGTGGGCATTGCCTCCCCTTGGCAATGCCCATTAAGTAAGTGAGACTACAAGGCGCTCGCAACTGTTTCAAATCCGCAATTTGAAACAGCGTGATGTTGTAACGCGTCCTCACTTCGGGAAAGGCAATGCAAGGGGTGCATCCTGTCAAAGATCTCCTGTTTCAGTTACGCGCCCTTCAGTGCGGCCAATGCTGGGAAATCGTTAACACCGCGTTCTCGGAATGGATCAACGACAAAGCGCCTCGTCTCGGAGCGGCACTGGCCTTCTACACTGCGCTATCTTTGGCGCCTTTGTTGGTCGTCGTTCTCGCAGTTGCGGGCATTGCCTACGGCCAGCAAGCCGTCCGCGGGCAGTTGGAATGGCAGATTCAGGATTTTGTAGGGCAGGACGGAGCGAAAGCGATTCAAGCGTTGATATCGGCTGCCCATAAACCTGCAAGCGGAATAATCGCGACAGTTCTTGGACTCATCACGCTCTTTTTCGGCGCGTCCTCCGCTTTTGTGGAACTCAGCGACGCGTTGAATACCATCTGGCACGTTCCCGTGACCAAACGGCGATCGGGAATCGCGAGCATTTTCGATATGATCAAGCGCCGCGCGGTCTCGTTCCTTATGGTGTTGGGCGTGGGATTTATGCTGGTGGTCTCGCTCTTCGTCGCCGCGTGGATCGCCGCGACCGAGAGATTCTTCCACGACCTTATTCCGATGCCGGGCTTGATCGTCGAGCTTGTAAATTTCGCGACCGGCTTTGTTGTGATCGCCTTCCTCTTCGCGGTGGTCTACAAGGTTCTTCCCGACGTCCGCCTGAAATGGAGCGATGTCGCCATCGGCGCGGCCATTACAGCGCTGCTATTCTCGCTCGGCAAGTTCTTCATTGGTCTCTATCTGGGAAAGACAAGCATCGCCACCAGCTACGGAGCAGCTGGATCATTCTTCATGGTCCTGCTGTGGGTTTATTATTCCGCCCAGGTTTTCTTCCTCGGCGCTGAGTTCACGAAAATATACACGCTCCGTTTCGGTTCTCTCTTCAAAGCCAAGCTCGAATTGCAGCCGGAGCGTTCGGCGTCTACGCTCATACTGTGATAATCTGTGACCCGTGGTACCCCCGGCGCCATCGCTGCCCGCGGCCTGCGCGGATTGCCTGACCACAACAAAGCTGGCTCAGGGCGGATCATTATCGCCGTTCGCCGTCCCGCAACAATCTCCTTCCAAATTGTTTCGTTCTGCCGATGGTAAAATCCGGGTCGATTCGGGGAACATCTCGGTGATCACGGATCCGGCCACGCAGAAGACCATCATGCTCGATCATTTGAAGAAAGAGGCCAGCCTGTTCAGCGCACAGCCGCCGAAGATGCCCGCCGGCGCTCTTCCAAACGTAGCAATGCCGGGTCTGGCAATGAACCCTCCGGCATCGCCGGCCAAAGTCGAAGAACTCGGCAAGGCCATGATCGAAGGACATGAAGTGATAGGGAAGCGGTTCACGTTCCAGCCGCCCGGCGCTCCACAAATTCCTGGCGCTCCCCAGATGCCTGGGGCACCACAAGTGCCTGGCGCTCCGCAGGCGCCCGGAATTCCTAAACTCCCGCTCACGACATCGGAGATCTGGACCAGCACCAAGCTACAGCTTCCCGTGCTCAGCAGAACGCGAGGAAGTTTCGGGGAGCAAATCTGTCACTGCAAGTACACGGCCGGGGCAGAGCCGCACCCGTCTCTTTTCCAAGTTCCCGCTGGCTATAAGACGGTGATCCCGCCGCCATTACCGCACTGAAGCAGTACCGCTCGCTTGAGCCGCAATCAGCTTTTTCAGCAGGTCCGACGTGACATCGATCGTGCGTAGTTCCGTGATTTCAAGCGGTGTTCGTCCGCGCGTGTCCTTCACGTCGAGCTTTACGCCCTTCTCAGCTAAGAACCGCAGGATGTCGTTCATCTCGGATGCTTGCGGCGCGAACACGGCCGTGTGAACCGCGGTCTGACCGGACTTATTCTTCGCGTTAATATCGCCACCGAATGAAAAGGCCAGCTTCACAGCGTCCAGTTTGCCGCTACCCGCCGCAGCCATCAGCACTGTGGTGTCATCCTCGGTTTTCAACGACGTATCAGCCTGAGCATTGGCCAATACCCGCATCACTTCCGTATAGCCCGCGCGCGCAGCCAGAATCAGCGGTGTGGCCTCGCCATTATTCGCGCGGAAAAATCCGCCCGCTTTTCGCGCTTCCGGAGTCAAAGGGGCGAGTCGAGCATTCGGATCGGCGCCCCGAGCCAGCAGATCTTTCACGAGCTCGACATTCCCCGCCTGAGCGGCGGCGTGCAGCGGCGTCTTCCCCGTTTTATCTTTGACATTCGGAAACGCGCCGCTGTCGAGGAGAGCCTTTGCAACTCCCTCATGACCGTACGCCGCCGCGATCAACAGCGCATCCGTCCCATCGGGAAGCCCAGTTGTGAAATCGGCCTTTGCAGACAAAAGAATTCGGGCCGATTCCGTATCGCCCTTCTCGGACGCGAACATCAGCGGCGTGAAACCGCCCTTCGAAATTGCATTCACGTTCGCGCCGTGCTCCACCAGGATTCGCGTGATATCGGCGTGCCCTTCCGAAACGGCCCACATCAACGCGGTTTGCCCCTTCAGCGATTCCGCCCGATCGACTTCGGAGCCGTGCGCCAACAGCAGCTTCACCGCATCCACGCTGCCCGAGCTCGACGCAATCATCAGCGGAGCTTCGCCGTTCCATCGGGCCGCGTTCGCATTCGCGCCCGCGTCCAGGAGCTTCTCGACAATCGCGGCATCCGCATTCGCGCAAGCGAGCGTCAGCGGCGATTCGCCGTAGTCGTTCGCGGCATTGACATTCGCGCCGGCGTGGATCAGCAGATCCGTCATCTCACGGTTGTCCCGGTACACCGCCCACGCGAGCGCCGTCTCGCCATCCGGCTGCGCCGAGTTGACATCCACGTGGCTGTCGAGCAGCGAATGAATCAGTTTCAGGTCGCCATGGCGCGCGGCGTTCACCAATCGCAAATCTGCCGCGTGCGCGAGAAACAAGGGGATGATGAGGATGCAACGCCACATACTGGAGGGACTTCTATTTGAATTTAACACCAATTTCGTGTTAATTTTGAATGGCCGAATGTTCCTGCCACGGCTTTCGTTACTCTGGCGGCGCGGTATCCCGCTTGCTATCGGTGCCCTCCTTTGTCTTCCGCTCTTGTTTTCTCGGGGCGCTCCCACGACAGCCGCCCCAGCCGACACTCATCGCGCGATGCTCAATCAGTATTGCGTAATGTGTCACAACCAGAAGCTTCGCACCGCCGGCATCGCTCTCGATCAGTTGAACACGATCAACGTCGCGCCGGACGCCGAAGTTTGGGAAAAGGTTCTGCGCAAGGTGAGCACCAGCCAGATGCCGCCGCCCGGCATGCCGCGTCCCGATGCGCCGGCAAGAACTGAGTTTGCGAGCTGGCTAGAAACCTCGCTCGATCGTTCCGCCGAAGCCAATCCCAATCCTGGCCGCCCCGCAATTCATCGCTTGAATCGCGCCGAATATGGAAACGCAATTCGCGATTTACTCGCCCTGAATTTCGATGCGGGCTCCATGCTTCCGGCCGACGATTCCGGATATGGGTTCGACAATATCGGCGACGTTCTGTCCGTATCGCCAGTGCTGCTCGAACGCTACATGGCGACGGCGCGGAAAGTCGCCCGGCTCGCGATTGGCGATACCAGAATCACACCGCTCGTCCAGCAATATTCGGTTTCGCGCGGCCTGGCGCGGACCGAGCAGGTGAGTGAGGATCTGCCGCTGGGCTCACGTGGCGGCGCTGCTATCCACCATTACTTTCCAGTGGACGGCGTGTACACCATCCGAGTTTTCATGCGTCCCCCGCCCGGAACTGACAGCGACGATAAGCCCCACTTCGATGTGCGGGTTCCTGTCAAAGCTGGTCCGCGAATCGTAGGCGTGACGTTTCCCAACGAATCGTCCAAGCGGGAACTCGTGGCCCCGCGAGTCAAAGGATCTACGGAGGCGGAGACCGACAAAAAAACCGATCCACTGCCTTCCGATCTAGATCTGAGACTCGACGACGCACGAATCAAACAGTTCGAAGTTTCGTGGGCGAACCCTGCTGTCGACAGCGTTTGGATCGGTGGTCCGTACGACATCGAAGGCGCCGGCGAAACTCCGAGCCGCGCGCGCATCTTCACCTGTCATCCGAGTTCGAGTCCTGACGGAGTGCCTTGCGCCACGAAAATCCTCTCGACCATCGCCCGACGAGCCTATCGCCGACCAGTGACGGATGCCGATGTTGAGCCGCTAATCGGCTTCTATAAAAATGGCAGCAAGAACGGTAATTTCGAAAGCGGAATCGAACTGGCCCTCCGCGCCATTCTGGTCTCGCCTGATTTTCTGTTCCGCGTGGAGCGCGATCCGTCCGGAGTTGCACCCGAGACAGCGCACCGCATCAACGATATCGAACTGGCCTCGCGGCTTTCGTTTTTCCTCTGGAGCAGCATTCCCGACGATGAGTTGCTCACTGTTGCGCAGCAAGGCAAACTTGACGATCCCGACGTTCTCCAGCAGCAAGTACGGCGCATGCTCGCCGATTCGAAATCAAAAGCTCTGATTACCAACTTCGCCGGGCAGTGGCTGTATCTTCGAAATCTGGATCGCGTGACGCCGGATCCCGATGCCTTCCCCGAATTCGACGACGGCCTCCGTGACGCCTTTCGCCAGGAGACGGAGCTGTTTCTCGAATCAATTTTCCACGAGGACCGAAGCGTTGTTGATCTTCTGGAAGCGAACTACACCTTCGTCAATGAACGCCTGGCGCGATTCTATGGAATCCCCAACGTCCACGGAACCGCTTTCCGCCGCGTGACGTTAACCGATGCCAATCGAGGCGGGCTGCTGGGCCAAGGCAGCATCCTGACGGTGACGTCTTATCCGAACCGAACATCGGTGGTGCAGCGCGGCAAGTGGATTCTAGAGAACGTGCTTGGCACGCCGCCGCCTCCACCGCCCGCGAATGTTCCGGATCTAAAGAGCCATACCGCCGACGGCAAACTGCTGACCATGCGCCAGCAGATGGAAATGCATCGCGCCAACTCCGTCTGCGCATCCTGCCATTCTCGTATGGATCCGCTCGGATTTGCGCTCGAAAACTTCGACGGTGTCGGCAAATGGCGTACAAAAGATGCGGGCGCTGTTATCGACGTCTCCGGCAAGCTTCCCGATGGCACGAAATTCTCCGGGCCTGCGGAATTACGCCAGATCCTGCTCACGCATCGCGACGAGTTCGTGGCAACAATGAGCGGAAAGCTGCTGACCTATGCGCTGGGCCGCGGGGTCGAATACTATGACCAACCGGCGATTCGGGCCATTGCCAAAGAAGCAGCGAAAGATGACTATCGGATCTCGGCCCTTGTAACCGCAATCGTAAAAAGCACGCCGTTCCAAATGAGGAGAACACCGGACTAATGTTCGTAATGAAAAAGTCCCTGCCGCGCCGCACTTTCCTGCGGGGGATTGGCACCACGCTTGCCTTGCCTCTTCTGGACGCGATGGTCCCGGCATTCGCCGCGACGCGCAATACCGCCGCGCGTCCGTCGATTCGCATGGGCTTCGTCTACGTGCCCTGCGGCATCATCATGGACCGCTGGACTCCCGCCGCCGATGGCCCGGGCTTCTCTTTCGCGCCGATCATGAAGCCGCTCGAGCCGTTCCGTGAGCAGTTGCTGGTCCTCAACGGTCTGGCGCAGATCAACGGCAATCCTCTCGGCGACGGCCCTGGAGATCACGCCCGCGCGGGCGCGACGTTCCTCACCGGCGTGCATCCGAAAAAGACCGAAGGCGCCGACATTCACGCCGGCATTTCCGCCGATCAGATTGCGGCCCGCGAGCTTGGCAAATCCACGCAGCTTGCATCGCTCGAAATCGGATTGGAAGCTCCCGGCATGGTTGGCTCTTGCGATTCCGGTTATAGCTGCGCGTACACCAACACGATCTCCTGGCGCACGCCCACGTCTCCGATGCCGATGGAAGTAAATCCGCGCGCCGTATTCGAGCGCCTCTTCGGCGATGGCGAAGGAACCGACGCCGCCTCGCGACTTGCCCGTGCCCAGGAAGACCGCAGCATTCTCGATTTCGTTCGGGACGATGTGGCCCGCTTGCAGCCTGGCCTGGGACAGCGCGATCGCGGCAAGCTCACCGAATATCTCGATGCCATTCGTGATATCGAACGCCGTATCCGTATGGCCGAAGAGCAGAACGTGCAGTTGCCCAACATGGATCGGCCGGTGGGTATCCCCGATAGCTTCGAAGAGCATTGCAAGCTCATGATGGATCTCGAAGTGATCGCGTTCCAGGCCGACCTGACCCGCGTGGTCACGTTCATGATGGCGCGCGAAGGCAGCAATCGCAGCTATCGATCCATCGGCGTTTCCGACGGTCACCACTCCGTCACGCATCACCAGAACGATAAAGAAAAAATCGAAAAGGTGGTGAAGATCAACACGCACCACGCGGAGATGTTTGCATACCTTCTCGACAAGCTGCGCTCCACGCCGGATGGCGACGGCAATCTCCTCGACCATTCGATGATCGTCTACGGAAGCAGCATCAGCGACGGCAACAGACACACCCACGTCGACCTTCCCATTGTGCTCGCGGGCGGCGGTGCAGGCAAAATTAAGGGCGGCCGATCGATTCGTTATCCCGACAAAACGCCGATGACGAACCTGCTGTTGACGATGCTCGATAAGACCGGCGTGCCGGCCGAAAAAATCGGCGACAGCACGGGTGAAGTCTCGCATCTCTCCGACGTATAGTTTATAAATGCGCATCCGCGCGCTAGCCTTAATTTCAGTTGCGGCCCTCCTAAGCATAAAGTCGCCGGCACAGGAACGCGGGGGCAGAACACACGATTTTCTCGGACTCGGCCGCACACCCGATCCCGTCGCTGCGGAGCGCGGTCAAAAACTTTACCTTCCCAGTTGTTCGTTTTGCCACGGCGCCAAAGCCAATGGTGGCGATACCGGCCCGGATCTTCTTCGCTCCGCCGTGGTTCTGCATGACGACAAGGGCGAGTTGATCGGCCCCGTGATTCACAGCGGCCGGCCCGATCGCGGCATGCCGCCGTTTCCAAATTTCACCGAAACGCAGCTCTCAGACATTGCCGAGTTCCTGCACCAGCGTGTCGAGTTCACCGCGAATCGCGGAACATATAAGCTCCTCGATGTCGTGCACGGAAATGCGAAGGCCGGAGAAGAATATTTCAACGGAGCAGGGAAGTGCTCGACCTGCCATTCCGTCACGGGCGACCTCGCGCATATCGGCGCGAAGATGCAACCCGCGGATCTACAGCAGGCGTTTTTGTATCCCGGCGCGCGCGGATACGAACCCGCCGCTCCGCGCATCACCAACGTCACCGTGACCCTTCAGAACGGCAAATCGTACACCGGCACGCTCAAGACTCTCGACGATTTCAACGTCTCGCTGTACGATGCCAATGGCGATTATCACTCCTTTGCCATCGGTCCCGGCGTCAAGGTCGAAGTGGAAGACAAGCTCGCCGCGCACAGGAAATTGCTCGACCAATACACCGACGCCGACATGCACAATCTGGTGGCTTACCTCGTGACGCTCAAATGAGAACCATCCTGCTCGCCTTGTTGCCGAGCCTGTGTTGCGCTCAGATGCTCAACCCGATGAAGCTGGCGCAGCCGCCCACCGACACGTGGCCCACCTACAACGGCGATTATTCCGGTAAACGCTACAGCCCGCTCTCGCAGATTAATTCCCAGAACATCGCTTCACTCGCCGTCCAATGGATGTATCGCGTCCCCGTGACCGCGCAGCGAGGCGTTGGCGCACCGCAAATCAAATCGACCCCGCTTGAAGTGAACGGCATTCTCTACTTCACCATCCCCGATCATGTTTTTGCCATCGACGCGCGCACCGGCAAGCAGCTCTGGCATTACGCGTGGGAGGACAAGGGCGGGCATCTGATCGGCAATCGCGGCCTCGGGATGTATGGCAACTGGCTCTACTTCCTCGCGCCCGATGGCTGGTTCATTTCTCTGAACGCTAAGGATGGCAAGGAGCGCTGGCGTAAAAAAGTTGCCGACGAGAAGCTCCAATACTTCACCACCATGGCGCCGCTGGTGATTCATAACCATGTCCTGGTCGGAGTCGGCGGCGATGCGATGGACGTTCCCGGCTATCTCGAATCGCGCGATCCGGAAACCGGCGATTTGCAGTGGCGCTGGAACACCGAGCCTCGTCCCGGTGAGCCCGGCTCGGAAACGTGGCCGAACAAGAGCGCCATGGAGCATGGCGGCGGCATGACCTGGCTGCCCGGCACCTACGATCCCGAACTCAACCTGCTTTACTGGGGCACCGGCAATCCGAATCCCGTTTACGCAGCGCAGGGCCGCAAAGGCAGCAATCTCTGGACGTGTTCCATCGTCGCGCTCGATCCCGATACCGGCAAGCTCGTCTGGTATTTCCAAGCCTCGCCCCACGACACGCACGATTGGGACAACGTGGAAACGCCGGTTCTCTTCGACGCGCAGATCGATGGCAAGCCACGCAAGCTGCTCGGGCAGGCGGCGCGTAATGGATACTTCTTCGTGCTCGATCGAGTGACCGGCAAGAATATCGTGTCGAAACCGTATGTGGCGTTGAACTGGTCGAAGGGCGTCGATGAAAAAGGTCAGCCGATCCCGGATGAAGCGAAAGAGCCCAAGGTAGACGGGGCTCTCCTCACCATACCCGGAGGAGGCGGAACGAATTGGATGCCACCGAGCTTCGATCCCGATTCGGGCCTCTTCTACGTCAACGCGACCAGGGGCTACAGCCTTGCCTTTCTTACGGACACCGACGAACGCCCCGAAGGATACGGCGGATCGGGGCGCGGTCTGTGGTCGCAGCATCTCTTGGAAGCCATCGATTACAAGACCGGCAACATCGCATGGAGCCACGATTATCCTGTCGGAGCCGGGATCGGACTCGGCGGTCCCGGCATTCTGACCACCGCCGGCAAGCTTCTATTCAGCGGCGATTATGCCGGCAACCTGATCGCTTTCGATCCCGCCACGGGTCGTATCCTGTGGCATTTCCCGATGCTCTCGTCGTTGAGCAACGGACCCATGACTTACGAATTGGACGGGCGCCAATACGTGATCGCCGGCGGCGGTGATACGCTGTATGCGTTCGCGCTCCTGCGTTAGGAGTTTCTTCATGACCAGACGAGATCTCTTCGCGGCAACGGCCGCCGCGGCATTTTCCAGGATTCTGAAGGCCGACACGATGCCGCGCAGCAAGATGGGAATTGCGACGACATCCTACATGACCGTTCGCAAATTCCGCGACACCTACGAATTCCTGGAGCACTGCAACACCCTAGGCGCGGCGGGCATACAATCCAGCATCAACGGCGATCTTCCCAAAATAAGGATACGCGCCGAAGAGCTGAACATGTACATCGAAGCCATCACGGGCATGCCTCATGTCGACGACCCGTCCACGTTCGAACACGCCGTCGATAACGCCAAGGCCGTAGGCGCGCTTTGCGTCAGAGTGAACGCGGGAGGCCGCCGATACGAAGATTTTTCAACGCTGGCCGATTATCAAGCCTTCGGGAATCGCAGCAAGGCTGCCCTGAAAATCGCCGTGGCGATCTGCGAAAAACAAAAGATCCCATTCGCACTCGAAAATCACAAAGACTGGACGCTGGATCAAATGGTCCCGCTGCTCAAGAGCTATTCGAGTGAATATCTCGGCGCCTGCCTCGACTTCGGCAACAACATCGCGCTCCTCGACGATCCCATGGACGTCGCTGAACAACTCGCCCCCTACGCCATCACGACGCACGTGAAAGACATGGGAGTCGAGGCGTATGCAGACGGTTTCCTGCTCTCTGAAGTGCCTCTCGGCGACGGCTTTCTCGACCTGCCGCGCATGATGTCGCTGGTTCATCAGGCCCGCCCGAAAACAAACTTCAATCTCGAAATGATCACGCGCGATCCGCTCAAAATCCCCTGCTTCACGGATCGCTATTGGGCGACATTCCCCGATCGCAGTGGCCTTCATCTGGCTCGAACGCTGCGCCTGGTGCGTGACCACGGGACACACGGCAAGCCGCTCCCGCGAATCAGCCAGCTCTCCCACGACGAGCAACTCGGCATCGAAGCCGAAAATGTGAAATCATGTTTGCGGTACGCTCACCAGAAATTGGATATGTGATCCCATGAATACTTCGAGACGACAGTTTCTCCAAACCGCGGCCGTCGGCGCCGCTGCACTTGGCCTCAAGGCCTATCCCCTCGGGTTCCCCATCGGTTGCCAAACCTGGCCCTTCCGCGACGCGCTTGCCAAGGATTTCGATGGTACGTTGAAGCAGCTTGCCGGCATGGGCTACAAGCGGATCGAAATGTGCTCGCCTCCAGGCTACGCGAAAGGCGGCTACGGCCCGCTCGTCGGCATCAAAGCCCCCGAGATGAGGGAGCGGATTCAAGCTGCCGGCCTCGGGTGCGAGAGCTGCCATTACCAGTTCACCGAGCTCAAGGAAAACCTCGACGATCGCATCGCATTCGCGAAGGAGCTAGGCCTAAAACAAATGGTCCTCTCCACGTTCGGCCTTCCTGGAACCGCCTCCATGTCCGATTGGTCCAAAGGTGCCCACGACCTGAACAAGATCGGCGAGCAGATTCAAAAGGCCGGCCTTCAGCCAGGATTTCATAACCACAATTTCGAGTTTCGCGAAATCGACGGCGTCCTGATCTACGACCATCTGATGGGTGAGTTGGATCCGAAGATTGTCAAAATGCAGTTCCAGGTCTCCGTCATCGATCAAGGCTACGAAGCCGCGACCTATTTCAAGAAGTATCCCGGCCGCTTCTTATCGATCCACCTGCAGGATTGGAATCCCACCGAAAAGAAGCAGGTCGCCATCGGGAAAGGCATCGTGAACTGGAAGAAGACCTTCGAAGCGGCAAAAATCGGCGGAGTCAAGAACTACTTCGTCGAACTGGCCATGGAAGATTTACAGCCGAGCGAGCAGTATCTGAAGAGCTTCAAGGCGTAATTACAAATTCGCCACCGTCTGGCGTCCGAACAGGAAATACGCGCCCAATATAGCGAGCAGTACGCCATCTACGGTCAGCACGACCGGCGCGGTGAATTTTGGAATCAGCGCGCCCACCAACAAACTTCCCACCGGCATCCCGCCTCGGAACGCGACGTTGTACACACTCATCACGCGTCCGCGCATATTGTCCGACGTGATCATTTGAACCAGCGAACTGATGGTGACCATCGACATCATCATCGCGGCGCCTGACAGGAAGATCATGACGCAGCTCAACGCGATCGAATGGGATTGCGCGAAACACGTCATGAGCACTCCCATGACAACCAGCATCGTCAGTGCCCCGCGTCCCTGCTGCTTGAACCGGCCCAGGTATGCCACGGTCAGCGCGCCGCATACCGCGCCGCCGCCGGAGCAGCATAGGAACAGCGTGTAAAGATCCGCGCTTCCCTTAAAAACATTGCGCGCGAATACCGGCAAAAACACAATTAATGGAATCGCCAGAACCGTCATCAGAAAAGCAAGAACGATCAGCGCTTCCATGGCCGGCTGTTTGCGTATAAAGCTGAACCCTTGCTTCAGACTCGTCATCATCGATTCGCCGGTCTTCGCCGGAACAAATCGTGTTCGTATGATGAGCAGCGAGATGATGACCGCGATGAACGAGAGCCCGTTCAAACCGAAACACCATGCCGGTCCGAGTTTGGCCAACGCCAGACCGCCCAGCATCGGTCCGATGATCCGCGCCACGTTGAACTGGATCGAATTCAATCCGATCGCGTTCGGAACATCTTCGGGTTTCACCAGGCTAGGAATCAGCGCCTGATACGCCGGTCCGCCGAAGGACTGCGCAAAGCCGGTGAAGAACGACAAAACCAGAATGTGCCATATATGCACAACACCGGTTGCGAACAAAGCGGTCAGAACGAAGGCGCAGGTCAACTGGATCACCTGCGATCCGATCAGCAGAGCGCGCCGCTCCATGCGATCCGCAATGACGCCGCCGAGGAGCGAAAACAGCACGATCGGAATCTGGCTCAGAAATGCGTCGAGGCCCAGGTAGAAAGCGGATTTCGAAAGCTCCAGCACCAGCCACGCCTGTGCGAGCGTCTGCATAAACGTCCCGATGGTGGACGTACACGCCCCCAGCCACATGATGCGAAAGTCGCGATACTCGAACGCCTTGAAAACGCGCCGGAGTACGCTGCCCTTCGGATTATGGGAGGGGCTTGGCGCGTTGGATGAGATGGAGGATGTTGCCATCGCCGTCACTGAAAAACACGAGCCGGTTGCCCTGGTTCACGTACGCATCGGACAGAAATTGAACTCCGCTGCTCCGCAGTCGCTCGTGCGCGGCATCGAAGTCCGCTACAGCGATGGCGAGGTGGCGAATGCCCGGATCCTTCATTTTTTGCGGGCCTCGTTCCCCCTCGGATGGGATGATCTCGAGCATGGCGCCATCGGGCGCGCGCACAAAATAATTGCCGTTGTATTCGTAATTAATGCGAAATCCCAGGTACTGAACGTACCAATCGGCCAGCGCCTTCGGGTTGGGAGAAGCGATGGCCGTGTGTTCCAGTCCTGTAAACATCGGAATGCTCTGCGATTGTAACATCGAGTGCGGTGTCGCCTTGCTCAGTAGATCTCAAAACAAAAGACGCGGTTCGAGCCGTTTGGTGAGAGAGAATATTCCCCGTTCTGAAGCGGTTCGTCGACCTCGATCTTATAAAGCGCCCCACCCAGCCGCGTCACCACCATATGAAACGGCCCTATTTCGCTATGCCTGCGCGATGGCGATAACATCACTTCCCTTTGCCCGTTCTTGACGTCTAGCCGGTACAACTCCAATTGTTCCGGCGAGAGCTGGCTCGAATCCAGAATGAAGATCGGTTCGGCCAACGGAGTCTTGGCCGTCGATGCGGCACCCGCGATGACGTACGAAGTGCTCTTCTTGCCGCCTGATTCCTTCGCCTCGCCTACCTCGGTTTCAACCAGGTGATTGGCATGCAGTATGTAGGGGACGTCTTTTTTAGGGGGTTTCGGCCCAGTATAATCGGCAGCCATCAACGCCGCGCTCAGTCCAAGGCACAGCAGTATCCCGGATCGCATTGACTCCATTTTACCGTCTGTCGTCCCATGTGCGCCTGGGAGTGTCTATGAAAAAGTCGGCGGCCATTGCCCCTCCGTGACCGTCGGGGTTCCGTAATGCTTTTTCACGATCTTACGGAACCGACTCGCTGCGGGGCAGGAATGCTGCAACAGATTACTAGAACGCCTGGCTTGAGTGAATCCCGTTGGTCTGGAGTACTACCTGCATCTTCTCGAGCGCCGATTTATGGATTTGTGAAACACGGCTCTCGTTGATGCCCAGGACGCCGCCGATTTCTTTCATCGTCATTTCGTTGGTGTAGTAGAGGAGTACGACTTTCTGGTATCGCTCCGGCAGGGCCTTCATTGCGACGCCGAGGAGGGATCGCATCTGCTCGCGCGAGCACATGTTGTCCGGCTGCGTATCGGGATTGCTGGGAAAATCAGGAGCGGGAAGGTCTTCGTGCTCGGGGCTGCGCGCCGAGGCCGAGATCAGCCCGACACTGCGCAGGTCGATCATCATTTGACGCCAACGGGAAACTTCGACGCCGAGCTTCTCGGCGATTTCCGATTCGGTGGGATTGCGCTGCAAGTTGGCGGACAGCTCGCGTGTGGCTGCTTCTACCTGCTTGTGACGCCGGCGCAGATCGCGAGAGGCCCAGTCGAGCTGGCGTAGGGAGTCGAGGATGGCGCCCTTGATGCGGTGCTTGGCATAGCTCGAGAAGGCGACCTGCTTGTCCGGGTTGTACTTGGTGGCCGCATCGAAGAGGCCGAGAACTCCGGCATGAACGAGATCGTCCAGGTCGACATGCACGGGCAGATTCTCATGGACCCGTACTGCGATTGCTTTTACGAGCGGCAGGTGTTCGAGAATGATCCGGTCGCGAATGGCGGTCTTATGTTCATCTGAGCGCGCTTTTGGCCTTCTTCATGGCGTCACCTTTCTTCTGGAACGGCCCTCGTCCGAGGGGTTCTCATCGGGTCAATCTGTTGTTCCGATGACCTGAAGGGTGCAAGCGGGTGACCATAGGCTGGCCTAGGTGGATCGCGCGTAGGATGGATGAGGTTTGTTGCTTAGCCCAGCGGCGGTTTGACTCTATAGTTCAATGCGATGGCGGCAAACGCCTCCATCAGAACAAACTCATGTACGGCTGCAACGCACGGTCCCAGCTCCACTCTGGGATTTTCGTAATGGAACTGCCAGGCCAGCTCTCGGTACCGAATTGGTACTTCCGTTCCAAAATGAAACAGGGCTGCTTTGTGTATCTGCTGAGCTTATCGGCGGTCTATAGGCGGGAATTAGAGTCCTAAGTACATTTCATCGGAGAGTACTGTCGTTAGCGTAAGCCGTTGCGGAAACGGGTGGAGGCCGACGCGGAGCCAGGCATCACGTTGGCACGTCATAGGCGCTCTCGAAAGCGGTGCACCCAAGTGCGTATCGCGAGCGCTCCCAGTAGAAGCCAAACTAATACACGGAGGCGGAACTCGAATCTTGTAGGCCCATTGAGCGTAAGGCCGGCAAGAATCGCGAGCACGGCATAGGCTACCATGGCGACCCACATATTCGGCCGGCTGCGCGATCGCAAGCCGATTCCGGGCTCTTCGGGCTCGTCTTCCTGTTCCGGTTTTTCTTCGTCTTCTTCCATCTTTATGGGAGGCGGTCGAGGCCTTCGGTCAGTTCAATATATGTGCCCCAGGGATCTCGCACGAAGGCGATGGCGATGCCGAGGCTGGGCACCTGGCGGTAGGGGACCACGAATTTCATTCCTGATTCTTCGAGCTTGCGGGAGAATGCTTCGAGGTCGTGCACTTCGAATCCGATGTGGTCCAGCGCGCGGCCTTGTGTTCCAGCAAGGGCGGTGTCGGCTTGCGAGAATGTCAGGTTGACACCGGGCAGGTCGGCGGCTGTGAACGGCCCTCTCATTCCGGGCGTAGCGCCGAAGAAGTCCGAGTACCAGTTACGCATCTCGTTGGGATCGCGGCTATAGAGATGGATGTGGTGGCTGGCTACCGCCGTGGCGAGTTTGTCGTCCAGAGTGAGTTCGACGCGAACGTGGTCCGGCGCGATGAGCATGGCCTGACGGGCGTTCTCGCTCTCGACTTCGGCACCCGCCGTTCTACAATTCGACACGGTTGTTTTCAGATCGCGTACGCGGACGCCGATGTGGTTTATGACGGAACCGGCGGTTCCCTGTCGCTCGCCACCTTTCTGGACGACTATCAGCATGCCGGGCACTTTATAAACATCGTAAGCTTCCGTCGAAACGAATTGAGCGCCCAGCCCATCGGTCCAGAAGCGCTTCTGCGCCTCGGGGTTTGCGGAAACGATGTGTAGATGTCCCATGCGAACCTGGCCGCTCGAAGCGGGCAATACCTGGGCATGCAGGCTTAGAGAGAAGGCGCAGGAGAACAGAACACAGAGGGTCTTCATGACGCTGTCAGGATAACGCAGCAGCTATATGCTGGCGGTTGTATAATCACTCCAATTATGGCCACACCTTCGTCTGTCCCCGCCGAGCAGGAAGTTCGTCCGAGCGTAGCCTCGGGAATCGCAGGGATGTTCAACGCGTTTGTAGATCCCGCCGCAACCGCCAAGGCTGCCAAAGCTCCGTTGGCCTGGTTGTGGCCTCTTATTCTCTTGTGCGTCGCGGTGGCTCTGTTGAGCATGTTCACGATGCCTCTAACGATCAATATTGTCCGACAGAATCAGGCTGGACTCCCGGCGCAGCAGGTGGAACAAACACTTAAAGGCATGGAGATGTTCTCAAAGATCGGTCTCGTAGTGGGGCCGTTCTTCGTCGTTCTATTCTCGCTGGCGATTGCCGGACTGGTCACGCTTATGGCTTCGATGTTGAGTGTGCGCACGAAGTTCCGCGATATCTTCACGCTTATGAGCTTGTGCTCCATGATCAGCATCCTGCAGATCGTGGCAACTTACTTCGTTTTGAATGCCAAGAAGGACGAACTCGCGTCCATGCAGCAGCTCCAGCCGCCTTTCGGGCTCGATATCTTTTTCAGTGAGATCAAAGGCCCGTTGTTCGCGATCCTCAACTTTTTTTCTCTGTTCCAGGTCTGGTATCTCGTGATGCTGGGGCTGGCGCTGGCATATCTGGCGGGTGTCTCGAAGGGCAAGGCGTTCGCCGCGATCACGCCGGCGTGGCTGATCCCTCTGCTGTTCAAGATTGTCGGCTCACTCTTCCAGAGAGGGTAGACTGATGCTATGCAAGGTGACCCGAAAGTAATTGAACAATTAAATCTGGCTCTCAAAGAAGAGCTGCAAGCCATCAATCAGTATTTCCTGCATGCTGAGATGTGCGAGAACTGGGGCTACGACCGGCTCTCGGAATATATCAAGAAACAATCGATAGGCGAAATGAAGCATGCCGAGGCGCTGATTGAACGGATTCTTTTTCTTGATGGCACTCCGAGCATGACAGAGCCGATGACGCTTACCATCGGGCGCAATGTTCGCGAGCAGCTACAGAGCGACCTGGACCTTGAAGTGGGTGCGGTCAAGATGTATAACAAAGCGGTCGCAATCGCCCGCGATTCGGCCGACAACGCGTCTCGCGAGCTGTTCGATATTTTGCTGCGCGACGAAGAAGAGCATGTGGATTGGTTGGAAGCGCAGATCCACATGATTAATGAGATCGGCTACGAGCGCTACCTCAGCCAGCAGATGCGCGAGGAGACGAAGTAGGCTATTCGTAGTGCAGGGCGCGCATCGGATCGATTCGCAGGGCGCGCTTTGCGGGCAATACCACGGCGATAGCCGTTGTGATGGCGAAGATCGCTATTGCCGCGAGGTAAGAGATTGGGTCCAGGTTGCTGACGCCATAGAGGACCTGGCGCAAGATCTGGGACAAGGCGGCTGCGGCGGCGATTCCTATTAAGAATCCGACGCCGATAGGCCATGCGAACTGGCGCATGACCGTTGACAATACGTCGGCTGGTTTCGCGCCTAAGGCCATGCGGATTCCGATTTCCTTCGTGCGCTGCGACACCGCGAACGATACGAGTCCGAGAATGCCGAGACATGCCAGAAGTAGGGCGATCAGGCCGGGCAAACCGGCGGCCAGCGCGACGTATTCCGAGACTTCGAGCTTGCCCCGGAACGCTTCTTTCATCAGTTGAACTTCTGGGAAAAGGCGCGGGTCGATTGCTTTTGCGGCCGCAGTCGCCTGGTGAGCGATGCCTTCCGGTGGAATGGAGGTTCTCAACAGCAGCACCATAGAGGGCATCAGATCTTCTCCGGCTAACTCATACACTTCGACTGCGTCCGAATCTTCGGGCGAGACGAGGCGCGCGCTGCCGCAAACGCCTACCACGGTATAACGATCCGCGCCCATTTCGAAAGACTTGCCTACCGGATCCTCCAATGGCCATCGACGCCGGGCCAGCGATTCACTTACGACAATGGAACGCTTCTCGCCGCTGATGAGATTTCGGCCGCGTAGAACCGGGATCTCCATGGTCTGGAAGAAATCCGGATCGATGTTGTTGAAGTGAACGTCGACGGCGTGGCCTGCGATCTGGGTCTTATCGACGGTCCAGCGATTTCCCAAGGGTGGATTCGAAACCAGGGACATCGACTCGACTCCCGGCAGTTGGCGAAGACGGGGCTCGAGTTGTTCGAAGTAGGCGCGCGCTTTGGCCGGCGTGTAGCCGCGCAGGGCGGGATCGATGGAGATGACCTTTTGGTATGCGAAACCGGGATTGGTGAAGGTAGCGTGGTTTAGAGCCCGAACCAACAAGGCCGCGACGATGAGGAGCACGCAACTCGCGGCTACTTGCGCGCCGATCAGGATCTGGCGCATAACCGTGGCGCGATGGCGCTGCCGGGCGACCTGCAGAGATGGCGTCAGACCGAACAGGATGGCTGCGGCGGTCCCTATGCCGACGGCGAACACGATGACGCGCCCGTCCGGTATGGGATCGAGCCATGAAGGGAGTCCGGTCCACAGGATGAGACTGCGCAGGACAATGTATCCGAGGGCTACACCGGCGATTAATCCTAATGAGGCTAAGACTAGATTCTCTGTGAACAATTGACGGATCAGGCGAGCGCGGCCTGCTCCTACGGCAACTCGGATCGCCATTTCCTTTTCGCGAGCCACGCCGCGAGCCAGCAACAAGCTGCCTAGGTTGCCGCATGCGGCGATCAGAATCAGCAGCCCTAGAGCGGCAGCCAATGCGAAGATCGGGTACATTTCGGGGCGAATTGTGACTGCGTAGCCGCCGGGTTCGCTGGGGAGGGTTTCCTTGTCCCAGATGTCGTCGGGATGGCGCCGGTGCAACTCCGCCGCGAGGGAGCTCAGTTCGTCCTCAGCGACTTTGGGATTCAGATTGGGCCGCAAGCGGCCCCACATCTGCACCTGGATGCCGCGCCCGGAGAAGTCTGAAAGGTATTGGCTTCCGCCTGAGAAATACGGCTGCTGGTTGATGGGAACCCACAGGTCCGGAGTGCCCAAGCCGAGCCCGCTGAATCCGCTGACTGCAACGCCGACGATGGTGGCGGGTTTTCCGTCCAAGCGAATGGTTCGTCCGACGATGGATGGATCGGCGCCGAAACGGCGCTGCCAGAATCCGTACGAGAGAACCGCGACCGGTGGCGCGTCCGCAGCTTCGTCGCGCGTGGGGTCGAGGATTCTGCCGAGTGCGGGATGGGCGCCCAATTCGCTCAAGAAATTGGCTGTGACGAAGTGAGTGTTGAGGGGCTTCTCTTCGCCATCCATGGAAAGCTTGTCGAAACTCAAGGCTAGTACGGCTGAGAGCGGTTGGGAATGTTCTCGAAAGAACGCCACTTCCGGATATGGGAAATTGTCGGCGGCATTTTGCGGAGACCGACGCTGGAAGTGGAGTATCGTTTCGGGATGGCGGATGGGCAGAGGACGCAATAGCATCAAGTTGAAGAAGCCGAACGCGGCCACGTTGACGCCGATGCCGAGAGCGAGCATCAGGACCGCGGCGGTTGTGAAGCCGGGAGATTTTCGCAGCATCCGAAGGGTGAAGCGGAGGTCTTGCGAGAAACGATCGATCCAGGTCCAGCCCCAAGCGTCGCGCGCTTCTTCGCGGAGGCGCAGCGTGTTGCCGAAGTTCTTCTTGCCTTCGCGCGCGGCCATTTCGCGATGGAACTCCATGTCGTCCGCAAGTTCCTTGTCGAAGCGGCGGCGGTTCAGCAGATATCCTAGGCGCCGGAAAAGGCTTGTCATAAGATCTCCTCAAGCGGTGCGCAAGACAGTTTGGATGGCCTCGTGGACGCGGTGATAGTCCGAGAGCTCCTCTTCGAGCCGCTTTCGTCCGCTTGGCGTAAGCCGGTAGAAGCGAACTTTGCGATTCGTCTCGGAGATGCCCCACTCCGCCGTCGCCCACCCGTTGAGGAGGATCTTCTGAAGCGCGGGATAGAGCGCGCCTTCCTCCACTTGGAGTACTTCGGACGAGAGGACGTGGATCCGCTGGGCGATCGCATAGCCGTGCAGAGTGCCCGAGCGAAGGACGCGGAGAATCAATAACGTCAGGGCTCCGGAAGGCATTTCTCTTTTAGGCATAAATATTATAGGGGTATCGTAGCGATGCCTAAGGATCGATGTCAAGCCGATATAATCAACGTATGAGCACCCTGGTGGCGCTGAAGACTCCCGCGCAGAACCTCGACCCCGCGGCTCTGAAGGAAAAAGAGCAGAAGCTGCTGGCGCAGTTGCGCGAGATGCGGCGGGTGATTGTTGCGTATTCTGGTGGCGCCGATTCCGCGTACCTGGCGTGGGCCGCGAACAAGGTGCTGGGAGCGAACGCGATCGCCATCACGGCGGATTCGGCTTCGATTCCCGAATCGCACAAGCGCGACGCAGAGGCTTTCGCGAAGCACTGCGGGTTCGTTCACGAATACATCGAAGACGTATGAGTTCGACAATCCCGATTATGTGAAGAACTCAGCGGATCGCTGTTTCCACTGTAAGGATGAGCTGTTTACGCGGCTTGAAAAAGTCGGGCGTGAGCGGGGCATCGAGAATATTGTCTATGGCGTGAACTTCGACGATCTGGGCGATTACCGGCCCGGTCAGAAGGCTGCGAAAAATCACGAGGTGAAAGCGCCTCTAGTGGATGCTCGTCTGACGAAGGCCGAGATCCGTGAGTTGTCGCGCCTGGCGGGGCTGCCGACTTGGGATCGGCCGGCGTCGGCATGCCTTAGTTCGAGAATTCCTTACGGCACCCCGGTCACGATTCAGAATGTGAAGACGGTGGAGCGCGGCGAGGAAGAAATCAAGGCGCTGGGTTTCCGGCAGTTCAGGGTGCGGTTTCACGGTGAACTGGTGCGGATTGAGATCGCCAAGGAAGAGCTGGCGAAGGCACTGACGGTCGAAATGGCGGCCAACTTCACGGAGATTTTCAAGCCGCTCGGATTCCATTACGTCACGATCGATCTAGAAGGGTATCGTCAGGGGTCTTTGAACTCGGTGCTCAAGGGACAAGTATAGATTGTCTTTGCTGCAATCGTCGAAAACCCGTCCTCTTGGCGGTTGAGCACCGCTCCGTTGAAGAACAGGACATCGCGCCCGGGGTTCCAGGACAACTCCGGTGCAACCGCTCCCTGCCGGTCACGGCTCGGAACGGAGCGCTCGCCGTCTTCATCGCCTTGGGTGGGCCACTGGCCCATGGGCACTCCCTTAAAGACATGCGAGAACTCAGAGCTGTGTCCGCTCCCTGACGGTCACGGTTCCGTAACTGCAGCGATTTTGATTGGATCCCAGGCGCACATGCGGCGTTCAAAGTAGCTGACGTTGGTAAGCAGCGCTGGGCCGGCCGCGCGGAATCCGAAGACTGCGTCTTCTATCGAAGGCCGTCCGGCGCGCACCGCGGCGTAGAAGTTCTGGTGGTGCAGGATGTGAGCATCCGGTCCCGGCGGAATGAATTTTTCCTCTCGCTCCGGACGCATGCTGTCCGCGTTCGGCCGCTTCGGCGGATATTTCTTTTCGTACTGCCGCTTAAATTCTTCCTGCGTGGCCTTGGCGAAGGTTTCGATGGTGTAGCCGGGCTCGGTTTCGCGCGGCTCACGCGATAGGGTGAGCTCGCTATAGCCGGTGGTCATGGTCCCTTCGCTGCCGACGAATTTCACGCCGAACGATTCCTGCGGGAGCGCGCTCTCGAAATTCACTTTCAGGCTGACCGTGAAGGCCGGGTGCTGGTCGGTTTTCGGATAATCGAGCAGCGCCAGCATGAGATCCGGGACGTCGCGGCCGTCTTTCCAGAAATACTGACCGCCGGTGGCGAAGACGCGCGTGGGTCCGAGCGATCCGGTGGCGGTGTGGAGGCCGGATAGAAGATGGACGAAAAGATCGCCCGCGACTCCGGTTCCGTAATCGACGTAGTTGCGCCAGCGGAACAAACGAATGGGCTCAAATGGCCGCTTCGGAGCGCTGCCTAGAAAACGGTCCCAGTCGATGTTTTCGGGCGATGCATCGGGCGGGATGCTGTATTGCCAGGCTCCGATGGCAGTGTTGCGGTCGAGCCATGCTTCCACTAAGTTGATCTCGCCGATCGCGCCGGTCTTCAAGAGATCGCGCGCTTTCTGATACACGAGCGAGCTGACGTACTGGCTACCGACCTGAAACGTCTTGCCGCTCTTCCGCTGCGCTTCGATAACCACATTGCCCTCATCAATGGAGTGAATCATGGGCTTCTCGCAGTAGACGAACTTGCCGGCGCCCAGGGCTTCAACGGTGATCTGTTTATGCCAATGGTCCGGCGTGGCGATGATCACGGAATCGATGTCCGGACGGGCCAGGATTTCACGGTAATCGCGCGTGGTGAAGAGATCGTTGCCCCAGCGCTCTTTTGCTCGTACGAGGCGGCTGTCGTAGATGTCGCAGACGGCGACGAGCTTTACTCCGGGAATGGTCTGCGCCATCCGGGCGTCGCCGGAACCCATGCCACCGGCGCCGATCAAGGCGATTTGGATCGTGTCGTTGGTCATTACGACACCTCCGCCATGCGTTCGGGATCCCAGTTGCAGATGCGCTGTTTGAAGTAGCTCACGTTGGAGAGCAGCGCGGGAGCAGCAGCGCGATAGCCGAAGACGGCATCTTCCGTCACGGGCTTGCGCGTGCGCACGGCGTTTAGAAATACACGGTGGTGATCCGAATGGTCGCTGTAATCCTCCGGCGGGACGAACTTCTCCTCGGCGATGGGGCGGATGGAATCGGCGGTCGCGCGGACGGTCGGATATTTTTCGCGATATTCCTTCAGGAACGCTTCCTGGACGGCCTTCGGGAAGGTTTCGATGGTGTATCCCGGCTCCGTTTCACGAGGCTGCTTGGAGACAGTAACTCCGCCGCCGATAGTCAGAATGCCTTCGCTTCCGACGAACCGGAAACCGGACGTCTCACTGCCTCCATTGACGAAGTTCACGCGGAGCGCGAGATTGAAGGCCGGATGCTTAGCCGACTTAGCATAGTCGTACACGCCGAGCATGACGTCGGGCACGTCGCGGCCATCTTTCCAAAAGCGCAGACCGCCGGTCGCGTAGACGCGATTCGGTCCGAGAGCTCCGGTGACGAAGTGCAGGCCTGAAAAAAGGTGAACGAAGAGATCGCCGCAAACGCCGGTGCCATAATCCTGATAATTGCGCCAGCGGAAGAGGCGGATGGGCTCGAAGGGAACTTTGGGAGCGCGGCCCAGGAAGCGGTCCCAATCGATATTCTGGGGACTGGCGTCGGGTGGAATGGAATATTGCCAGGCGCCGATCGCGCTGTTGCGATCCCACCATGCCTCCACCATGTTCAACTCGCCGATCGCACCGCTCTGGAACAGTTCCTGCGCTTTCTTATAGACGATGGAACTGACTCGCTGGCTGCCGATCTGGATGATGCGCCCCGTTGCGCGAGCCGCCTCGATGACGGGTTTGCCGTCGTCCACGTGCTGCACCATTGGCTTCTCGCAATAGACGTCCTTGCCAGCGTTCATTGCGTCGATGCTGATCCTCTGATGCCAGTGATCGGGCGTCGCGACGATGACGGCGTCCACGTCCTTACGCGCGAGCACTTCGCGATAGTCGCGGGTGACGAACAGGTCTTTGCCCCAGACCTCCTTGGCTCGCGTGAGGCGGCCCTGGTAGATATCGCTGACGGCGACCAGCTTCGAGCCGTTTGCGATCGAGGACTCCGCATCGCCGGTGCCCATGCCTCCAGCGCCGATGAGGGCTACTTGAATCTTGTCGTTGGGGGATTGTCCCAGAAGGGGCACGGCCGCGATTGTGCTCGCAGCCGTGCTAAGAAAGTGTCTTCGAGTTGTTGGCATACGCCTAACTACAGCTTACTTCGTGGAGGCGTCCGATTTCGATTCGGATTTGGTGGAAGTTTCGGTGGCCGTGGTTTTCGATTCGGAGGATGTGGATTTTGTTCCGTTCCCGTCGGCTTTGGATTCCGATTTCGCCTCGCCTTTTGCAGGCACATTACCGCCGCGGCCGTAATCCGTGATGTACCAACCGCTGCCCTTGAACTGAAACGCGGGCGCCGTCAGAAGCTTATGCACCGGGCCGCCGCACACCTCATGCGTGGTCAGCGGTTCGTCGGAGAACTTCTGCCTTTTTTCAAAAACCTCACCGCACTTCTCACATTTATACTCGTAGATCGGCATTCGATAACGGACCTGTCAAGGCTTATTGGGCTCCGGGGCCGGGATGTGCAATGGCGTCTCGGGAGTTGTGATCGGCTTACCCTCGCCGGTGGCTGCGGCAGCGCCGCTCTGGGCGGTATCCGTCTTGCCCTTCGTCACGACTTCGATCGCCTTCTTGAGCAGCATATCTTCAGTGGTCTTTGCCTGTGGTTCGGCGATCGGATTCCCGTCGTCGTCGGTTTCAGGCGTTGCTTCTGCTTCTAAGACGGGCACTGAAGGCGTCACGCCCGTGTCCTGGATGGCTTTGCCGGCCGGCGAATAGTATTTGGCAACCGAGAGGATGACTGCCGAGCCGTCGTCCATCGTGATGGGCTTGCGGATGGAGGCGTCGCCGTAGGAACGGTCGCCCACCACTTCGGCGCGCTTATCATCGAGCAACGCCGCGGCGGCGACTTCGCAACCATCAGCCGTTCCACGATTCTCGATCACGACGAGCGGCAGATGGGTGATGTCATCGGCGGGATTGGCTTTAATGTCTTCCCGCGCCTGTTTTTGACCCTGAATATAGGTGATCAGGCCTTTGTCGAGGAAAAGATTGGCGAGTTCCACACCTTGATCAGGCTCACCGGTAGCGCAGTGGCGCAGCATCGAGAACCAGACGCTTGCGCGCCGTGCTTCTGAAGTTCCTCGACCTTCGCGGCGACATCCTTGACGTTGTTGCCTTCGAGGCTTTCCACCTGCACCAGGCCGACCTGGTCCGGCAGCATCTTCGAAAGCACCATGCGGGTAGCGGATCGACGGCGCGCGTGAGGGTCAGCTTGGTCGGCTCCGGATTACGATAGCGGAGCACGCCAAGCTCGACTGTCGAGCCGGGGTCGCCTTCGCAGCAAGATCTCGGCGAACGCCAGCGGCATGTCACGAGTCGCAACACCGTTGATGGTTTCGATCACGTCCGTTGTGCCGAGACCGGCTTTTGCGGCCGGCGAACCAGGGATGGAATCCACGATACCGATGTAGCCGAACTTCTTCGACAGCACCAAGCCGACGTCGGCTTTATGCTGGTCCTTGCTTTTCAAGTACTGTTTGTACTGATCGGCATTGAGGTAGCTGGCGTAGGGGTCGATCGATTCGAGCATCCCGTTCAAGGCGCCGACGGTGACGCCCTTCATGTCGGGCTCTTCAACGTAATCGGCCTTGATGTGTTGGAGAACTTCGGTGTAAACGGCCAGGTGGCGGTATGTATCTTCCGGATTTGCGCTCCGGCCGCGAACCGCTCCAAGCAACAACAGGAGCACGAGACAGGTCGAGCTGGATACGACCACAAACTTCATACGGCTATTCATAAGACAGGACGCCTGCTTTCAGTATATCGTGGGATGCGCCGTAAGGCACTGGTTTTTCGACGTCTCGGCCGCCGGAACGGTTGCTTTTTCAGGCTGGGTCGCTTAATCTGTTGACTTGGCACAGCCTATGACTGTCCGCTAAAAGCCGATTTTCACCGGGTCACCCATGCTTGCGCCTGGAGTGTACCCGATGCCCTCTATCTTGCGGGCGGGTGAAATAGCTACCGGCAATCTCCCCTCGCTTACGCCCAGGGTTCCGTAACGGAGCTCGGGATGGAGCGATTGCGTGGGACGATTCCCTTTTTCAGAAACTCTTGGAGCGGACAGAAATGCTGGAACATTCATTTGATTTATCTTCTATTGGGGCCAGTGCCGCAGTCTACGCGGCATTCGAGCCGTTTGGGGCTCGTGGTCTCAGTCTCGGTCGCGTATCGGTGGTTCACCGCGGCCAATATCTACTGTTCACATCGCTCGGCGAGGCCAAAGCCGAGGCTATCGGCAGTTTGCTCTACAACGCCGTAGACCCGTCTGAGTTGCCGGCTGTCGGCGACTGGGTAGCGGCGCAGCAGGTTGGACTGGGGCAAGCGATGGTGCACGCCGTGCTGCCGCGCCGGACGGTTTTTTCACGCCGGGCCCCCGGCAGCCGCCACGAAGAGCAAGTGATTGCGGCGAATATCGACCTGGTTTTCGTCGTGAGCGGGCTGGATGGCGATTTCAATGTTCGTCGAATCGAGCGGTATGTCACGCTGGCCCGGGAGAGCGGGTCGGAGGCGGTGGTGGTCCTTAATAAGGCGGATCTTTGCGAGGACGCCGGCGCGAGGGCGGCGGAGGTGGAGGGGATTGCCGGCGAATTCCCAACAATTTGTATCAGCGCTCAGACGGGCGAGGGAGTGACGCCGCTTCAAGCATTCATTGGGGCTGGACGGACGGTTGCGTTGCTGGGTTCGTCCGGCGTGGGGAAGTCGACCATCGTGAACCGGTTGCTCGGCGAAAACCGGCAGCAGGTCCGGGAAGTTCGAGAATCGGACAGCAAGGGCCGGCATACCACGACGCATCGCGAATTGCTGCCACTTCCGGCAGGAGGAGCGCTGATCGACACCCCGGGGATGCGTGAGCTTCAGCTTTGGGCGGGGCAGGGAAGCCTCGATTCGGCTTTCAGCGACATCGCAGAGTTGGCGGCGCAGTGCCGTTTTCGCGATTGCATTCACACGGTGGAAGAGGGATGCGCTGTTCAGGAGGCAATCCGGAATGGCTCGCTCGATGCGGAACGCGGGGAAAGTTACCAGAAGCTGCGGGCGGAAGTCGCTTTTCACGAGCGTAAAACGGATGTTTTGGCCGCGCAGGAAGTGAAGCGGCGCTGGAAGAACGTTCATAAGGCGATGCGGGGTTTTTATCGGGGCGGGTAAGGGGATTCGCCGGTGCAAAATATTTTCTAGATTTTTTACCAATCGAGTCATGTAGTTACAACTACGGTACGGCCGGATTTGGCGGCGGGATCTTTATAGTTAAATCGAGAGAAGAGAAGACTTGATGCGGGCGCCTCCCAGTGGGGCGCCCTTTTTTTAGGAGCCGCGATGGTGGGAAAGAAGATTAAGAGAGTTGTTACCGATCGTCAGGCGACACGAGAGAGGATACACAAGCTGCTTTCCGATATTGAAAGCCGCTTCGAGTCGGAATCTGGGAAAGCTTCGGTTGCGGATTACATCCGGCTGCTACAGCTCGAACGGGAGTTAGACGAAGATGACGGGCCGAAGGAGATCAGAGTGACGTGGGTGGAATCCAAGAAGCCAGTCTTCGAGAAATAGAGTACACGCCGCTACCATCGCAAGCACGATTTCACGATTCCAAAGCGCGGTTCAAGGGTTTCTCCGGACCCGTGGGTTCCGGTAAGAGCCAAGCATTATGCCAGGAGGCCATCCGGCTGAGTTACTTAAATGTCGGCAGGCTGGGATTAATTGGCGCTCCGACTTACCCGATGTTACGAGACGCCACGCTGTCTAGTTTCATGGAAGTTCTGAACGCCAACGATATTCCGTTCGAGTTTAACAAGGCGGAATCTGTGTTGTCGATGACGGAGACAAGGTCGAGGATCCTGTTTCGGGCAGTCGATGAATTCGAGCGACTCAGAGGCACGAACCTGGCGTGGTTCGGCCTCGACGAGCTGACATACACGTCCGAAGATGCGTGGCTGCGGCTGGAAGGCCGCTTGAGAGATCCCGATGCCGTGCGATTGTGCGGATTTGCAGTTTGGACGCCGAAGGGATTCGATTGGGTCTACCGGCGTTTTATCAGCGAAAGGGTGGAAGGGTATGAGGCGATACTTGCCGCGCCGTATGAAAACCACCATGTCCTGGATAAGATTCCGGATTATTACGAGAGGCTGAAGAGAAGCTACGATGAACGCTTTTTCGAGCAGGAGGCGCTCGGCGTATATCTCAACGTAAATGCCGGGGCGGTTTATCACGCTTTTCTGCGCGAACGGAATGTGCGGGAGTTGAAACTCGACCCGGCGCTGGCGTTGTTCTGGGCGTTGGACTTTAACGTGGATCCGATGTCTTCGGTGATCGCGCAGAAGTCAGGCGAGGAGATCCGGGTGCTGGATGAGATCGTATTGAGCCGCGCGACCACGCTACAAGCGTGCGAGGAGTTTTATCTACGGTTTCCGAATCATCAAGCGCCGGTGGTGGTGTATGGCGACGTGTCGGGGAACAAGATGCAGACCACCGGTAAGAGCGATTACGCGATCATCACGGAATTTCTACTGCGCAATGGGTACATGAATTACCGGATGCAAGTTCCGTCGGTTAATCCCAAGGTGAGCGAGCGGGTGGCGCTGATGAACGCACAATTACTGTCGGCGTACCAGGAGGTGCACCTGTTTATCGATCCGCGGTGCAGGGAATTGGTCAAAGACATGGAAGAAGTCACTTACAAACCGGATACCGGCGTCATCGATAAAGAGAAGGATTCGAAACGGACGCACTTGTCGGATGCGCTGGGCTACTTAGTGTGGCAAGAGTGCACACCACAAGTAGTGTATGGAGAAAAAGGCGATAGGATATGTTGACAAACATCGAGCTACAGACGCCAGCCCCGGATGTTACGCGCGAGCATCCAGAATACATCGAAAAACATGAGATCTGGCGTCGATACCACGATCTTTACGCCGGGGGCGAGCAGTTCAAGGCGAACGCCACTCAGTATCTCATCCCGCGACATAAGGAACCGGCCGAGATCTACTGCGAACGACTGGGGCGAGTCTTCTACGAGAACTACGCAGGCTCGATTATCGACTGGTACGCGGCGACTCTCTTTCGCCGGGAGCCAGCGCTGGCATTCGAAGGGGACGACCGGGCACGTGAGTTTTTCGGCGAGTTTGTGGAGGATGCCGACCGCAAAGGGACAACGCTAACGGACTTCCTGAAGCTGAGGTATATCGACGCTTTGGTTGGTGGTTGTAGTCACGTGCTGATCGACTTTCCCCGTCCGCAGAAGCACGTGGACACTCGGGCTGAAGAGGATGCTTTGGGGTTATCGCGGGCTTATCTGGTTGGATACTCGTCGGGCGATCTCATTAATTGGAGTTACGACGAGCAGGGGAATTACGAGTGGGTGGTTTTGCGGACGTCGAGTCTCCGGAAAAAGAGCATCGCCGAAGCGGAGTGGGTGCGTTACACCAAGTGGGCTTATTACGATAAGCGCCAATTCGAGATCTACGACCGCGAGGAAAAGGGCGGCGGCGGAGAGCGGGTGGAATTAGTAGCCGAGGGGTTACACGGTCTGGCAAAACTCGGGCGTGTCCCATTGGTCGACTTAAAGGTTGGGGAAGGGCTGTGGTTGATGAATCGCGCGGGATTATTGCAGATCGAGCATTTCAATAAGTCCAACGCACTCGGGTGGGCGTTGACGATGGGCTTATTCGCTTCACCCGTAGTTTACTCAGACAAGCAGTTCAACCAGATTATGGGCGAATCGTATTATATACAGCTTGCGCCCGGTGATCGATTCGGGTGGACCGAACCAACCGGAAATGTTTTCCAGATCGCCACCGATAATCTGGCCCGCCTGCAACAGGAAATCTACCGTGTCTGTTACCTGTCGCAGGCGGGCGGAGAGATTGCCGGAAGCGGCGTGCAATCGGGATTGAGCAAACAGCGGGATTTTTCGATCACTCAAGAGGTCTTGCGATCGTACGGCGACATTATCAAGGACACGGTAAAACGCATTCTGCGGTGGGTCGCGGAGGCGCGCGAAGACGATGTACGGATCGATGTCTCAGGGCTGGATGAGTTTGACATTGGGGATTTCAGCAGCCAGTTATCGGATGCGCAGGCATTACTTGGTTTAGGGATCGAATCCACGACACTCCGCAAACAGGTTTACAAGAAACTCGCGCTCAAATTCCTTTGCGATGTACGTCAGGACATCAAAGATCAAATCGGGCATGAAATAGACGCACAGAACTAAAGCTAACGAAAGATCCGAGGGAGGTTTATGGAAGACGAACGAATACCGACAGCCGCAAACGAAGATCACGGCGAGCTGCGTTCCGTAATTCGGAGCGTAATCGATGAATTCATGCGCGCGGAACAGGTCAGAACGGAGCCGACATACAAGACGGAACTCGTGGAAGAGCGGCGACGCCGCGAGCAGTTGGAACAACGGGTGAACGAATTGGCCGGCGAGAACAAACGCAACAAGCAGATCGCGGAGGAGGCCGAGAAACAGGCGGCAGTGCGGGCGGAATTACAACGGCTCGGTGTTGCGAAAGTAGATCTGGCTTTTCGCGCAGTGCGGGGTGAGATCCGCAGGAAAGACGACGGCCGGCTTACGGCTACGGGCGAGCAGGGTGAGTTGCCGTTGCGCGAGTACCTGGCGCAATTCATCAATGAGAATCCGGAGCTACTACCGGCGCGCATCGCCGGAGGTTCCGGTATGGAGCCGGTGCAGAAAGCGGCTCCGGCTGAACGCGGGATCGACCTGGACAAGATCCGACCGGGCATGGATCCGGAAGAGTTGGACCGGGTACGGAGAGAGGTCTCGCGCCTTGCCGCGCAAAGCTTACGCGGCATATAAGACATCGGCAAGAGACCTTGGGTCTCCGGCTGAGGAACAGAAAGAGGAACAACAAAGAGATGCCAACAATTACGTCAGCAAATGTGGCGAATGCGATTGTGAAACTTGTTGCGGTGGACGCGCTACCGGCGCTATTAGGAAACCTGGTGATGGGTAACCTCGTAAACCGGGACTACGAACCGATTTTGGCCCAGGCGGGCGACACCGTGAACGTGCCGATCCCGCCCACGCTGGTTGCGAACAACATCGCGGAAGGCGGAACGGTCCAGACGCAGAATCCGAGCTTAGGAAATGCGCAGATTATCCTGAACACGCATGCGGAAGCCACGTTCCAGATCCCGGACGTTACGAAAGTGCTTGCCGTGCCGGATCTTTTGAGGCTGTACATGCAGCCGGCGGTGATCGCACTGGGGCAGAGGATCGAGTCCGATCTGCTGAACCTGTACGCGCAATATACGGCCAACGGGTCGGTTGGAACTCCGGGGACGCCAATTACGGAAGCAGTCATCGACCAGGCAGAGAGCACGCTCTTCCAAGCGATGGTGCCTCCCAGCGCGAATAAGTACCTGGTAGTCAATTCCGCGACTTACTCGGCTCTGCGACAGATTCCTCGGTTCAGCGAGTTCTATAGCGCCGGAGATGCGGGGTTGCGGGCGTTGATCGACGGCAGCGTCGGCAAGATGAAGGATTTCTATATTTTCCGATCCCAGTTTGTTCCGATGACCGGGAGCGCGCCGGCAACGACGCATAACCTGGCATTCACTAAGGACGCAATGGGATTGGTTGTGCGGCGTCTGCCACAACCGCTTCCCGGTACGGGCGCGATCGCGGAATACGCGGAAGTCGGCAACTTTGGGATGCGCGTCATCATGAGTTACCAGCCGAACACGCTGGCGCAGCAGTTCACCGTGGACGTGTTGTATGGAACGGGCGTTCTGCGCAACAACTTCGCGGTTCAGGTAAACAGTTAAGCATCACAATACGCGAACTGAGGGGCCGGTGCGATAAGACCGGTCCGTCTCAGATGAGCAATCGAAAGGAGTACGTGTGGACTTAAAAGCATTCTTTCAAAAAATCCGGACTATCGCGGCGACGATCCCCGGAGAAGAAACGGTAATCGCGAGTTTGGAGACATCGGATGGAGGCCGCGCAGGCCAATTGATCGAAGTTGCGCGAGAAGTGGCGGCGAAGCTGATCGCACAGGGTAAGGCCAGATTGGCAACTCCGGACGAAGCTGCGCAACTCAAGGCGGCAGCGGTTGCGGCCCTCAAAGCGGCAGCAGACGCCGGGGAAAAAGAACTGGTGCAACTCAACGTTCTGCCACAAGCCGACTTAGACCTAATTCGGAGCGTTCTTCAGAAGAAGTAGACGCGAGTACACTATGGCCCTGCTGACGGATGGACTAATGAATGCGAGCGGCGCGCTTCAGAAGTACGAGAGTGCAATTCTGACAGTCGCGGCGACGGAGTCGATTGATGTTACGGCGAAAGCATGGCTCGCCCAGGAGGAGATGACAACCGCGCTGCACCTGTTTCTCGATCGGAGCTTAGTCACAAATACGCAGTTCCTGATGCGACGCCGCGTGCGCGTAGAAGAGATTGTAGTCACAAGTCCGCTGAGAAGATGGCATGCGTATCGAACGCTGGCGATGATTTATCGCGACGCATATAACAATCAGCTCAATGACCGGTATCAAGGTAAGTGGCAGGAATACGAACAACTCGCGATAGAAGCGGAGCAGACGTTTTACCGGGCAGGGGCGGGCATAGTTGCGCATCCGGTGCCGAGGGCCAGCCCACCCTCGCTGACCACCATTGCGCTGGGAGTCAGTGGAACAAGTTATTACGTTCGCATTTCCTGGATCAGCGGATTTAACCAAGAAGGGTGTGCGAGCGAAGTGCAACAGGCGACCACAAGCGACGGTTCGGCCACAGTGGTAGCGTCCGGAAGAGCACCGGAGGATATCGAGACCTGGAACGTCTACGCGGGCAGCAGCCCCGAAAACGTCCAGTTACAGAATGTCACTCCGATCGCAATTGGTGGGACCTGGATATTGCCGCCTACGGGACTCATTTCCGGCAGGACGCCCGGGGATGGTCAATCGCCGGAGTGGTGGATCGTCGACCGGCACGTTCTGCCGAGGGGCTAGGTTATGAGCCAAATATCCAATATAGTGGCGACGGTGGCCGGCATGCTCGGTGGCGCGGGCGGGTTGCAAGCGAACATTGATGCGCTGGCCGCCGCTGAGTCTCTTCCGGACATCAGTGTCGGAAGCGGGCAAGTGATCGCCCAAAACCTACCGCCCGATATCGTGGAGCGCAACACGCCGGGTAAGTATCCTTGCGTGCTTGTTTATTTCGACGAGGTAGCGAATCGAATGCGCGAGAAGTCCCGAACCTTTTCGGGAACGGCCGGAATGGTGATCGAGGCGCGTGTATCGAGCGATCGCGTAGAGGACCTCGATGCACAGATCAACGTTCTAGTGGATGCGGTTACGAGTACTCTCGACCAGAACCGCGGAGACTGGGGTAACGGGATTTTCTTCGGCGGAGAGTACGGGATCTCGTTTACCGCGGTAAAGCACGGCGGTAAGAATTTCATGCAGGCGGCCAAGGTGACATTCACTTTGGACATCAGCAGGAACTGAGCAGGCGAAAATAAATGGCTTACATTTCATCAAATGACAATCGGTTTTATGTCGCGCTGGAGCAGAGCTACGGGTTGGTGAGCGCGAGCAGCGCTTTTAATCGGATTCCCGCTGTGAAACTTACCGCGCGCCAGCAACGGCAGCGAATGAATCGGATGGACAAAACCGGTTCGCGCACATTCGCCGGCTACCCCGCAGGCGGGAGACTATCGACAACTGTCGAACTCACGACTTACATGCGCAATTGGGGGGACCAGACTAAGGAGCCGGGTTATGGGCCGCTATTCCAGGCCGGCTTCGGGCAGCCGGCCGCGATCACAAGTCCGATCAATATCAGCTCCGTCAGCGGCGCGAACCAATTGGCCTTTGCGACTCCGCACGGTTTGATGGTTGGACAGGGTGTGGCTTATGGAAGCGAGATACGGTTTGTCGCGGCAGTGTTGGATAACCAGACGATCCAACTCAACGCGCCGTTCTCGGTTACTCCGGCGAACGGTTCTTCCATGGGCATTTCGGCTACATACGGTCTCGCTTCGGAGCTAAATAGCGTGACCATTCTCGATTGCTGGAGTCCGGTGTCGGCTGTGCAGCGGATGATCTACGGCGTTGGCATCGATCAGGTTCAGTTACAGGTGAATGCCGACTTTTACGAATTTCAGTTCGCGGGCGCGGCGTGCGACGTCGCCGATACGACGAGCTTTCAGCCAGGGCAGGGCGGGCTGACGGCATTTCCAGCGGAGCCGAATTCGACGGGGTTCAACTACGCGATCGTGCCGGGGCACCTGGGCGAAGTGTGGTTGGGTAGCGCGCCCAATCAATTCTTCACACTTACATCCGCGACGGTCACGCTGAACAATAATCTGGCGCTGCGGGATAAGGAGTTCGGAGCAAATTATGCGCGGGGGATTTCTCCCGGCATACGCACCGTGACTGTAGACTTCAGCCTGTACCAGCAAGACGACTCGCAGACGCAAGCGTTGTATCAGGCTGCGCGGCAACACTCGTCGACCAGCGTGATGCTGCAGTTGGGTCAACAGGCTGGTCAACTTACCGGTGTGTACTTGAAGAACGTGATGCTCGAAACGCCGCAGTTCGACGATTCGCAGACGCGCCAGCAATGGACCTTCAAGAGCTGCCGAGCGCAGGGAGTTACGGATGATGAGATTTCTATCGCATTTGGATGAGGATAGGGAAAGCTCACGGCCAGTGGAATACGAGAGTACGATTACCGTGGCATCGCGCGTAATTGCGGGTGTGTCGTTCACGATCTATCGGATCTCGCTCGGGCGTCGCATGCAACTGGCTCGTCGCGTGCTCGAACTCAGCCGGCAGATGGAGTTTCGGGATGCTGGCGACAAGATCGAGGACAAAATTGAGGCGAATATTCTTAGCTGCGCGATCGACCGGTTGTATTTGCAATGGGGTTTATCGAGACTGAGCGGGTTGACGATTGACGGGGTCGATGCAACGGCTGAGTTGCTGGCGGAAAAGGGTCCCGAAGAGCTTGTGCGAGAGATTGTCGATGCAGTTAAAGGACAGTGCGGGCTGAGCGAGAGCGAACGAAAAAACTAATTGCCGCCTTTCATTTCCAATTCGCGAACCAGGCAGCTTGGAAGTGCGGCGATTGTAGGAGAAACGGCTTGGAGACGCTGCGGCGGTGTGGATGGCTTGGGCCGCATTCGACGAAACCGCGTCTCGTGTGGGCAAGAAGTGCGATTGCGCTCGATAGCTGCCCGGTGTCGTATGTGACGGCGGAAAGCCTGGTGCTCGTTCAGGAATTCGTGGCGTGGCGACAGTCGAGCGTCGCCGGTCTCCTGTCACTTCCGGCCAGGACCGCGGAAGCATTCTGCATTTTAGAGAAGGAACTCAAATCGGAGATCAAGAGTGAACAACAGCGAGCTTGAGAGAATACTACTGGCCGTGCTTCCGGCAAGGGAAGGGCGGCAAAGGCATACAGGTTTGCCGAGCCTGCCGGCGGTCTACGGACTGGACAACGTGCCGGGCACGAGTGGTGGAGATGTACTGCAGTCGACTTTAAAAGAAGCGACAAGCGAGGCTTCGCAATCGAACCAGCAACTCTCATCCATGGAAGCGCTTCAACAAGAAGTATTGAAGAGCACGGGCCAAAACATTTTCGGATTGAATTCTACTGCCCAAACGGGCGGCGGTTCGAGCGCTTTGTCGACGCTGGACGGTCTCTTGAGCGGTGTGCTGGGACAAGGATCGATTCTTTCGCCAATCGTCAGCGGCATCATGAGTCTGTTCGGAGGGGGCGGATCGTCTACGACGACGGCATTGAGCTCGTTTGACATGCCGGCATCGGTCAATGTGGAGACTGCGATCAACCAGCCAGCCGGGGGAGCCACCGGAACTCGGACTTCCCAATCGGCGAGCGGCGTGCAAATGGGCGCGACATCGCAGCAGCCGATTCAAGTTCAGATTAGTGCTTTGGATTCGCAATCGTTTCTGGACCATAGCAACGATATCGCCAGCGCGGTGCGGAAGGCATTGTTGGATTCACATCCGCTGAACGATGTGATCGCGGAGCTATAAGATGGATAGCTTTCCGACTTTAAAAACCGGCGCTGTAATCCAATATCCGGCCAGTCGAGTTACTCAGTTCTCGTCGGATGTAATCGAGTTTCTGGATGGCTCGGAGCAGCGCTTTTACGTTTTTCCACAGCCGTATCATTCGTGGATTGTGAAGCTCGACAATCTGGATGAAACCGAGCTCCAGAATATACGGACTTTCATCCAGGATATGAAAGGCGCGGTTGGGATCTTCACGTTCACGGATCCGTGGGATGGTACCACTTATCCGAATTGTAGCTTGCAAGGCACGGAATGGACGGACTCGCTTGCCGGCCCAATGCAGGTTGGTACGAGTCTTACGATTCGGGAGCTTTAGGGATGAGCACTCGGTATTTTCCGCAGCTTGCCATCGGGAACATGGCCCAATATCCGGTCACAAGAAGCTGGCAGAGAGCGGCGACAGTTAACAATCTGCCGGATGGGAGCGTTATTGCGATGGCGAGCGTCACACCCCCGAGAATGTCGTGGACGTTGAGCTATACCGGTCTATCGCAGGCGGAGTTTTTCGCAATTGAGGCGCTTTTTGAGAGCGTCCGGGGGCGATTCGGAAACTTCACCTTCGTCGATCCCTCAGACAATCTGCTCACCTGGAGCGAGGATTTCACGATGGCAACGTGGACGCCGGACCCGCTGCTTCAGATCGTAAAAGACGCGCATGATCCGAACGGTGGGACGAATGCTATGACGCTCACGAACGGGGCGCAGGCATCGCAGGGGATCGTGCAACAGTTGGCTGGCCCGGGATGGTTTGAGTTCACATTCAGCATCTATCTCAGGGCTGATACTCCTTGTTCGGTGGATCTGATTCGGGCAAGCGGGTCGACTCAGTCACGGACGACGATTCCAGTCAGTGGGACCTGGACACGCGTGCAATCGTCGGGCGCTTTGGGGGCACAAGGGGATGGCATCGAGTGCGGTTTGGAACTCGATCCGGGAGTCACGGTTTATGCGTATGGGGCGCAACTCGAAGCGCAACCGAGCGCGGGGGCCTATAAGACCAAGACGAATTTATGCGGAGTTTACACTGATGCCCGATTTGACCAGGACATCCTGGTAAATACGTCCGATGCGGTGGGGCAGTTTGCGACGTCGCTACGGATCACAAGCGCGGTTTGATGAGGTAAACAATGGCGGTAATTGCTGACGTAAAAGAGTTGGAGTGTCCAGACACACCGTTGTTCCTGTTCACGTGCACGCTGGTGTCCGGCGATGTTTATAACTGGAGCTCGCACCATGTAACTGTGGCAGGTGTCGAATATGAAGCGCGAGTGCTGCAGCACAACCTGTTCGAGATGAAATCTTCTTCGACAGACGCTACCGACGGCATCTCGAAGATCGCGGTCACTCTGGCGAACGCAGATGCGCTGCTGGCGCCGATTGAACGAACGATTGGCTGGAAGGGCGCGAAACTTATCGTCTCGTTTCTGTTTTTCAATCTCGCGAATGGGACACCGTCGTCCGATACGCGCATCATATTTCGTGGCATCGCGAACGCGCCCGATGAATCGACGGAGTCGGGACTCAAGCTGACATTCAACAACCGGCTCAACATGCAGCGGCTCTACTTGCCGGAGACGCAGGTACAAAAGGTCTGCCCATGGACGTTTCCCGTCGATGCACCAACCCGAAGCGAGGCGCTTACGGGAACCCTATGCGGTAAGTTTTCGGCGATGTACCGGTGCGGGTATTCGCCGGATGTGACGAATGGAGTGGGCAATCTGAACGGAACGGTTCCGTTCACCACATGCGACGGTTCTCGTGCGCAATGCATCCAGCGGGGCATGTTCACATGCGATTCTGCCAAAAACACTACGGCGCATTTTGGTGGAATCGAGTTTTTGCCGCCGTCGATTATTGTTCGAACCTATCGCGAGAAGGGAACACATATCTCGACTCCTATCGATAATGTGGCCACTTACGATGACCCGGTGCCGTTGGTGTATGGGACCGGTTGGTACGAGCCGTCGATTGTTTTTGCACGGAACGACGGGAACCTGACTCGGATGGAGGTCCTGCTCGGCGCCGGCGAGATAGAGGGTGTACTAACCGTAGTTGTAAATGATATTGAGATTCCGGCAGGCGTGTCGGGCGCTAATATGACGGCGACCGGTTGGTACAACGTGGTTTCCCACGGGACACGTAACGGGGCGTTCGACGCTAATTTCACTGATGCGAGCGGAAACCCCATCGGTGATCCTTACGGCAGCATGGCGTATTTGTCCGTCGTGGTGCCAAATATCATCAGCTCCGGTCAATCGCTTCCGAGTATCCAGGTGTTGCTCGAGGGGTTGAAGCTACAGCGATACGACACGAGGGGCGCGTTAATTGCGGAAGATTTCTCAAACAATCCTGCATGGGTGCTACTCGATGTTCTCCGAAGAAGCGGTTGGGCGCTGGATGAGATTGACGTTGCGAGCTTTGCGAAAGTGGCGGCCGTTTGCGACCAGCCGGTACAAACCACCGATTTAAATGGCAATGCAACGCAGGTGCCACGCTATCAGTGCAATCTGATTCTGACTCAGACACGTAGTGCCTCGGATGTCGTGAGGGGCATTCGCAATGGGGCGTGCATGTTTCTAAAGTTCAATTCGGCGGGGCTGTTGAGTCTTTCCTCCGAAGATACGCTTGCAAATCAACAGACGGCACAACCGGCGGGAAGCAACAGCACAACGCAACTCAACGGAGGATGGCCGGCTTACGAATTCGGCGATAACTCGCTTTCGGGTATTGCGTTGAAATCGAATGGACAATCGTCACTGCGGGTTTATTCGCGAAGCACCGCCGACACGCCGAATCGTCTCAGCGTGGAATTCCAAGACGAATTCAACGAATACCAGCAGGACAGCTTCTCGATTCTGGATGCAGCGGATAAAACGAATATCGGACAACAAATCGTAGCCGCGGTGCCGGCTCTAGGTCTTCCGAATTTCGATCAGGCGACGCGCGTTGCTTTTCTAGCGCTGTCCAAGTCGGTTTCGGGAAATACTTACATCGATTTCGAAACGAGCGTCAAATCCGTGGAGTTGGCGCCGGGCGATATTATCACCCTCACCTACGCGCGGGAAGGATTTAGCAGGCAGCCGTTCCGAATTATACGGATCGCACCGGGAACGAATTACCGCCGGGTCTCGATTACAGCTCAGATACACGACGATGAGTGGTATTCGGCGGCAGCCGCGAGCGCGAGCGGAAACAGACGTCAACCTAGCGCTCAGATTAACACTCCGAGGCCTTTAGTCGGGACTGTACTGAACGCGAACGGAACGACGGACTTCGGAATCACAGAATCCATGAGCGTGGATACGGACGGCACAAGCACCATCGGACTTGCCGTTGCTTTCTCAGCACCGCGGAGTCCTTTGAACAGCACAGCGTCGATTCCGCTGGTGAGCTTGCAGCCCTTGTACGCGTCGACCGGTGGAACACTCGCGGGCGGCGCTACCTGGTATTACGCTCTGAGCGCCGTGGATGGTGCGGGCGCGGAGAGCGTCCTGTCGTTTAGTATCTGCGCGACGACTCCGGCCGGAACAGATACGAATTGCGTAACACTTCAAGATCTTAGTTTCTCTTCCACGACCGTTGCGTTTCACGTTTACCGCGGAGAGACTCCGGCTAATTTATTGCGAATCGCTTCGAGTGTTCCGGTCGCTGCGCAGTTTGTAGACCAGGGACAAACTCCCGAACTGATCGGGCCGCCGGACGCTAATTTCGATCATGCTAATTTCTATTGGCGATCTGTGCTGAGAACCGCTGAAAACGCCGACATTTTCAGCGCGAATACGATCGGCATGACAACCGCCGGAATGGAAAGGAATGAGTTTCAAGGGGCTATCGCACGGGTCGCGGGCGGGACGGGAAGCGGGCAAGAAAGGACGATCGTTTCGAATACGGATTCGACACTCACGGTGTCACCCGAGTGGAATATCGCGCCGGATGCGACCAGTGAGTTTTTGATTGCGGGCGCGAGCTGGCAGTTCGGCGCTACGACCACATCGAGTCCGGTTAACTTTTCGGTGCCCAACATGACTGGCGCTGTGGTTGAAGTTTCCGGACTTGCCGCCAACGTGAACGATGACGAGTGTTCTTATCTTCTCTCTCCACTTACACAGTGGCAGATTACGGGAGGCGCGGGATCGGAATTGGATGTGAGCGTACCGGCGCAACCGACTTTTGGTTTATCGGCAACGGGACAGGGTGAGATTGAGGTGGTTGGGATCGGCTTCACTGATCTGACGAACACTCATGGCGTAGCCGCTGGGACCTTGTCGGTGGTGTATTGGGACGAGGTTGGTGGAACATCGACCACCACTCTTTCAAGCGCTGTCACGGTTTCCGATCAGGCAGTGCAGCTCAGCACAGCTTTGTCCGCCCAGGCCGGCGACATAATCCAAATTGATTCGGAGCTGATCACCGTACAGCAGAATGCGAGCGCGGCAACGTCGATACCAGTTTCACGAGGCGCATACGGCACGGCGGCAGCTGCACACTCGAATGGTGGATCTCTTTATATTCTATCGAGAAAGACTTTTGTGATGCCGTTCCCACTTCGGTTCTTCGGCACGCCGGCGAGCGGCGACTATTCTTATCGAGTCACACTGCCGGATGTGCGCATCGGTGCGGCGGATTTCTTCGTGACAAATTCGAAAGGCAATAGCAGCGTCATGCAGCAGGCATTCACTTCGACAACCGATGGGGGCATTCGGACATTATCGGGAGGTCAGTTCTCGCTTCAGATAGAGGGTCTCTTGGCAATCCAGACAAACGCCGTGCCGCCGGTCATTGTAGATACCGCGCACTCGGTCCGTGACGTATTCGCGAATTTAGGCACCGCGCCCACACTGGCGGCAGTGAATTTGGAGATCACGCAAAACGGTCAGCCGTATTGCGCGCTAACGGTGCCGGCGGGAGCGACTGTTTCGAACGTCGTCGACGGAGCTGGCTTGCTGCCACTGCAAGCGCAGGCACAGCTCGGACTGAATGTGGTGGCTGTGCCCAAGGTTGCCGATAGCGTTCCAGGGTCGGACTTAACGGTGACCATCCGGTTGTGATCCTATGCCAATTCAGAAGCTCACTCCAAATCAAGACCTGCAGTGCTACTATTACCAGCCTTCCGCGATCGCCGCGCTGAGCTCGACCAGCCCAGGAGGGTTCACGGTATCGGGTTGCTGGAGACAGCAGTTCGATTGGGCGGTCATCGAATGGAATCGGGACGATGTATTCGAGCATCCGTCGATGCGCCCGTTACCGGATGAGGATCTTAGCGGGCTCACGCTCTCTTATCAAGAGACTCGGACGAACTGCATCGCTATCGACTCGACTTTATACCATACGGTCGATTGGCCGACTTTGCGCGTGTGGGCCGTCAGCGCGGCGGGCGTCGATCCTTATAACGATCCCGGCGGAGAACAGGTATACAAAGTTCCACTCGTGAATTATGCCACTCCGGTTCAGGGCAGTTACAATCCGGCTTCGGCGCAAATTACTCTTTCGGGTACGGTGACGGCCGGCGACTATGTAGGGTTCTCGTTTCTGGACGAGCATTATTCGTACCTAATGCAGAATGGCGACACTTTGGAGAACGCTTTGCAGCAACTGGTTGCTGCAATAAACATCGTCAATGACGATCCGACGGCTAATTCGGTCATGTCGGCGACGTTGAGCGGCACAACGATTACTCTTACTTACTCGCGACCCGGGCAGAAGCAGCCGACTGGAGCTAATGGTAACCGCGTCGGTCTGTACACGTACGTATCTGGTGCAGGAACGGAACAGTGGGATTGTTCATCGCGACAATTCTCCGGCGGGACATCTCCGACTCAGTGGCAAATCACCCTTCCATTTGCATCGCTAGTCGATCCTGAGCTCGGGCAGGTGCCCGCCAGCGCGATTCGAAAACTACGATGGACTTACGCCGCCGATCTGCAAGCCAGTGAGTTTCAACGTAGCGAGTTCCAGGTCGTGATCTCGGATTGGACCGTAACAGGATCGAACCGAAGTAACTCCGTAGCGGGGCCGGGGACCATCCGGACTGAGAATACGTCGACGGCGCTGACTTACTCGGGCACATGGACACAATCGCCTCCTGGTAATTACTCGGGAGGTTCGATACAGGAGACGACGGTTCCCGGATCGGCTGTTTCCTACGCCTACGACTCTGCTGTGCAGTACGATTTATATCTGGGCACGCGACTGCTCGCCGGTGGAGCGACGATTTCGGTTTCGGTCGACGCCGGGCCAGCTAGGACGATAAAGACGAATCTCGCGGGCGAGGACGTTTTGGTCCGCATTCCCCTCGGTCAAATGACCGCTGGACAGCATGTCGTGACTGTATCGCATCAGGATGTTCCTGGCGCGGCCTTCTATTTCGATTTCGTCGAATTGGCGATTCCAACCACGGAGTTGCCCGCAATCAATCCGGAGAACAAGCTTGCGCTAGCAACCGACTGGGACACGTTGCATTCGATTGCGCTTGCGCCTGAGCGGACTGCATGGATGATTGATTCGTTGGGATTCAACGGCAGAGTGAATCACTATGTCGGAGCAACAGCATTCTATGAACTCGTTTGTACCGGCCAACAATACGCGTCGGCGACGGTGATGTTTACAGGTACGCCGGATCCAAATGAAACGACTACGATGTCGATTGCCACTACTTCCGATCCGACGGACCTGACCACGATCAGTCACTTGAACGTGATCGGCGATACGGGCACGACTCTGGCATTGGCCTTTGCCTTGTTGGTTAACAGCGGATACACGGCGGTTTGGGCGGCCGCTTCCGGCAATCAACTCACGATATGGGCAAGGGAGATAGGCACCGCGGGGAACACGATTACTTTAAGCACCAGCGCTCCAACGACAAACTTAACGCTGGTAGCATCCGGCGCGACGCTCAGCGGTGGGGTCGACGGTAATTGGCGCACAGATCTACAGGCGATACCTCGAATCAATCGGGCAGCGCGCGATTGGCATCAAAGTTACTTCACCGCGTTAAAGGGATATGGGCTGGAAGTTACCGCATCGTTCAGCATGGAATTGCAGAATGGAGATCCGGGTCCGGATGTAGGGATGGCGCAGCGCTATCCGAGCCAGGCCGCTGTCATCGTGTCGACTCCAGCGCTTCAGACGAACTTTGCACCGATCAGCACGGCGTTCTGGCAACAGGTCTATTTGGATATGGCCACTATTCAGAGCAATGCGGGACTTGTCCCATATCTTCAATTTGGCGAAGTACAGTGGTGGTATTTTCCCGATGACGGTTCCGGGATGCCGTTCTACGACGCGTATACGACCGCAACTTTTCAGGCTCAATACGGCCGCGCGATGAGCGTGATCGCATCCGGGAGTGTCGATCCCACAACCGTTGCTGACGAGGCTGCGCTTCTTCCGACCTTGATCGGTGAATTCACCGATCAGATTTCTAACTTCGTATTACAAACGTTTCCTTCATGCCGTTTCGAAGTACTCTATCCGGTCGACACGAATAGCGGGGCTTTGGACGCAGTCATCAACTATCCGACTGCCTCTTGGACGCCGCAAAAGCTCGCTTGTTTGAAGACTGAAAGCTTTACCTACACGAATGCCAGGGACCTTGGTCCGTGCGAGACAAGCATCAACGCGAGCGTGGCACTTGGATTTTCTCCATCGCACAGGAGCCACCTGGTCGGCATCAGCGATCCAATGAGTCCATGGTTGAAAGAGGCCAGGATCGCCGAGGCTGGCGGGCTCGAATCGGTTGTGTTGTTTGCGCTCGATCAGTTTTGCCTTATCGGTTATTCACTTCCTTTGTCCCATGGCTTGAGACGAAGCGTGCGAATGGGATAGCTGGATCCGCTCGCGCTATATTGGGCTGGGTTGACGTGATTTCTGTCCAAAACGTCTCGAAGCTTTATCAACTTTACGAGAAGCCGATAGACCGTCTCCTCGACGCGCTTCCCTTCGAGCGCAGACGCGCCTCCGAATTCTGGGCTTTGCGCGACGTTAGTTTTCACGTGAATAAGGGCGAGGTCTATGGCATCATGGGCCCTAACGGATCTGGTAAGAGCACCTTGCTGCAGATCGTGAGCGGGATCCTGCAACCGACCATCGGGCGCGTTCTGTGCGGTGGAAGAATTGCGGCGCTGCTCGAACTGGGCGCCGGATTCAATCCCGATTTCACCGGACGCGAGAACGTCTTTCTGAATGGCGAGATCATGGGGCTTTCCCGCGCCGAAATGCAGCGCGCGTTTCCACGAATTGAAAGCTTCGCCGAGATCGGACGTTTCATCGACCGCCCTGTCAAAGAATATTCGACAGGGATGTATGTCAGGCTGGCGTTCTCGACTGCAATTCACGTCGATCCCGAAATTCTGATTGTGGACGAAGCGCTGGCGGTCGGCGATGCCATTTTTTCGGCGCGCTGCGTACAGAAATTCGAGGAACTGCGCGAGCGCGGCGTAACTGTGCTGCTGGTCTCTCACGATCTCGGGCTTGTCAAACGACTCGCGACCCGCGCCGCTTTTATGTTGGGTGGAAAGATGGTCATCGAGGGCTCACCCAAAGACGTCGTGAACCGCTATGTCGGCTATGTCCTCGACTGCGAGCGCAAGGTCTCCGCTACGGAAACCGGCGCGCCGGATACGATCGCAGCTACCAGTACGTTCCGCCACGGCGATTCGTCCAGCCGAGTGACGGATGTGCAATTGACAACAGCAAGCGGCGAGCCGACGCGTGCCTTCCGCCAGGGCGATGTCATTCGTATTCGAGTCACGGGAGAATTCCAGCGGCCGGTGAGCGGCCCCGTCGTTGGCATTCTGATTCGCAATCGAATCGGAGTGGATGTGTTCGGTACCAACACGCGTATCGAAGAGCGCAATCTCGGAGACTTTGAAACCGGCGATATTCTCGAAGTTGAGTTCGAGCTGGATTGCCTGTTGAGCCGCGGCGAATATACTCTGACCGTGGCCATGCAGCATTGGGATGGACGGAGTCACGACTGGCTCGACGATGTGATGGATTTTCAAGTCATCGATACGAAAGAAGTTGCGGGCATGCTCAACCTGAATACGCGAGTACGCCATCGCCGCCTGACTAACGATTCACAAACCGCCAGCCTCGTCAAAACATCATGATCGATATCTCTGAAATTCAGCGTGCGTTGAAACAGGAAGGTGTTGATGGATGGTTATTCTTCGATCATCACCAGCGCGATCCGTTGGCGTATCGCATTCTCAAACTCGATCCGGCCTTGCATGCAACAAGGCGTTGGTATTATTTCATTCCGACGGACGGTGAACCGAAGCGCCTGGTGCATCGCATTGAATCGGGAATTCTAGATTCTTTGCCCGGAGAAAAGACTGTCTATTCGGGATGGAACACCCAGGTGGGCGGCATTAAGAGAATCCTTGGTGGAGCGAAGCGAATTGCGATGCAGTATTCGCCGAACTGCGCCATCCCCTATGTCTCCATGGTCGACGGCGGGACGATTGAACTGATTCGGGGAACCGGAGTGGACATCGCCAGTTCGGCCAACCTGATTCAGCTCTTTGAAGCGATCTGGACGGCAGATCAACTCGAGTTGCACCTCGAAGCGGGCCGGCGCGTCGATCGCGTTCGAAGCGAGGCGTTTCACCTGATCGCCAATTCGCATCATACACAGCGCAAGATCACCGAGTGGGACGTCAATCGATTCATCCGCGCAGCGTTTCAAGAAGACGGGCTCATTACCGATCACGGGCCCATTGTCGCAGTGAATGCGAATATGTCCAATCCGCATTACGAACCGACAGCGGATCGTCATGAGGAGATTCGCCCCGGCGATCCCGTCCTGATTGACATGTGGGCGAAACTCGATAAGCCTTCCGCTGTGTATTACGACATTACGTGGACCGGTTTCTGCGGCACGGAGATTCCATCCGAAGTCAAGAATGTTTTTGAAGTGGTGCGGGAGGCGCGGGATGCAGCCGTTGAGAAAGTCAAATCGGCGGTTGCGGCAAAGAAGACCATCCACGGTTATGAAGTGGACGATGCCGCGCGGGGCCACATCGCGGACCAAGGCTTCGGCGAGTATTTCGTTCATCGCACCGGACACTCCATCGGCGAGGAAGTTCACGGCACCGGCGCCAATATGGATAATCTCGAAACTCACGACGAGCGACTGATTATTCCGGCGACGTGCTTTTCCGTCGAACCCGGCGTTTATCTTCGGAATTTTGGAATTCGGTCCGAAGTGAACGTCTACGTCGGAGCGGACGACGCTCGCGTTACGGGAGAGATTCAAACCGAACTGGTGCCCATCATCTGATAGGCTGGTCGTAGAATCCATTCCGAATTGAGAGGAACCATGAAACGGCTGTTATGTCTGTTTGCATGCGGCGCCATGGCGGTCGCTCTGACTGCGCAAAGCGCCCCGCCCCCCAAAACGCAGCTTAAAGTTGGCGACACCGCGCCTGATTTCACGCTGCCCGACACCGATAACAAACCTGTCAAATTATCCGATTTCCGAGGCAAAGTTGTCGTCCTCGCATTCTTTCCCGCCGCCTTCACCGGTGGTTGAACTCAGGAGTTGACGGCGTACCAGTCTGGTATCGCGAAGTTCGATGGAATGGATGCGAAGGTTCTGGCGGTCAGCACGGATTTCATGCCGACCTTGAAACACTTCAAGCAGGAATTGCACGCGGAGTTTCCGATGCTCAGCGATCACATGCGAAAAGTGTCCGAGGAGTACGGCGTACTTATTGCAAACATGGGGATTGCCAATCGGGTCACGTTTGTGATCGATCCCGATGGCAAGATTGCCGATATCCAGGAGAACAAGGCGGCGCTCGATCCGACCGGGGCCGAGACGGCATGCAGCCGCTTGAAACATAAAACGACAGAATAGGTTTATTCGAAAAACGGCTCGCCGGGCTTGCGGTAGCGATACGCGACTTCCTCGTTGAAATCGATGCCGAGGCCCGGCTTGTCCGGTACAGCGACGCGGCCGTTCTGGATCATCGGTCCTTCCGAGCCCTTCACCAGATCGTCGAAGAAGGGAACGCTGGCCGCATGCCATTCGAGCGCGATCAGATTGGGCATCGCCGCCGAGAGATGCACTCCCGCAATGGTTCCCACCGGCCCGCTGATGTTATGCCACGTCAAATTGACATAGTGCATGTCGGCGAGATCGGCGAGCTTGCGACCTTCCCACAGCCCGATCTTCTGAACATCCGGCGCAAGCACGCGTAACCCTGCTTCGACAATCAGGCGTTCGAAATCCAACTTGAAATAGTGATTCTCGCCGGTGGATACCGTGGTCCGCGTGTTGCGCTGCACTTCCCCGATGGCGCGGATATTCTCCGGTGGAACGGGATCCTCGAACCACAACAGACGGTGCGGTTCGACGGCACGCGCGAGCTGAATCGCCGCTTCTACTCCATAATTCCAATGGCAATCTATGGCTAACCCGATGTGCGGGCCGACCGCTTTTCGTACTGCGCCCACCAGCGACTCGGCGTATTCGATTTCAGCCTCGCTGAGCGCGCGATTGTATTCGTCAGTTTCATAGGGCGTCGGAACGTCGACGTCGAATTTGAGAATGTTGAAGCCACGCGCGACCATTTCTGTCGCACGGCCCGCGTAGGCATCGGCGGTCAAATGATCTTTCTTCGAGGCATCCCAGCCGTGATGCTTCAAGCTGACGACGCTGGCACGCTCGCTCGGAGCCGCATCTTTCATCCACTGCGGCGTACGCGGAACCAGCAGCGCGTTGATACTTTCGAGTGCCTCTCCGGCGTGGCAGTCCGCGTAAATCGGCACGGTGTCGCGGTATTTGCCACCTAGGATCTGCCAGACCGGAATTTTGTGGCGTTTGCCGATGATGTCGAGCAGCGCGCATTCGATTCCGCCGATGGCGTGAAACATCAGCCCTGGCGATGCGTAAAGGGAACTCAAACGCAGACGGCGGAGCATGCGATCGATCGACGTGGGATCGTCGCCGACGAGGATGCCGGCGAACTCGCGGATCACGGCGGTGAGACCGGGTCCGACGAACGCCTCGCCGTATCCGGTAATGCCCTCGTCAGTTTCGATTTTGACGATCGTCCAGTCGAAATTCGATTCCAGAACAGCCGTGCTGATGCGCGTGATTTTCATGGCGATGCGTTATCCTGAAAGTTGCGTTTCCCCATTCTGTTCGCCGTCTGCGCCTGCGCAATTTCCGCCCAGTCTCTTCCGCAAATCCTCACTCAGGAATTGCAGCGGAACTTCACAGTCTTGAAACAAAAGGGTGATCCTCCACCATACTACATGGCGTATGAGGTCACCGAAGAGGAGTCCCAGATCATAACGACCGGGTTGGGGTCGCTACTTACTAACAACAAGTCACACCGGCGAATTCTGGACATTACGGTTCGCGTAGGCAGTCCGAAGTTAGACAACTATCATAACTTTCTGGAACACCGGCTGCGATTTACTCCCGGAGCTCCTCTACCGCTGGACGACGTTCCGAACGCGATCCGGCGGGCAGTTTGGCTGGACACGGATCGGACTTATAGAGCGGCCGCGCGGCGGCTCATCGAGATTAAGTCGAATGCGCAGACGCAAATGGCCGCTGAAGATCAATCCGACGATTTTTCGCCCGAGAAGCCCGTGGTTCACGAAGAGATTCCACCTCGCGTGAGGTTTTCGGAGGGCGAATGGATAGCGAATTTAAGGAAGTGGTCCGCGGAACTCTCGAAATACGGCACCGTCCTTAGCTCCGGCGTGACGCTGGTGGTGAATCGCGAGACCAAGTACCTGGTTAATACCGAAGGCACCAAACTCGAGTTTGGCCGGACGTTCGCCACGCTTGCCATTGACGCGCGCGGCAAGGCGCCGGACGGCATGGATCTCATCGCGACGCAAACCTTCGAAGCCGGCGAGCCGGATCACTTGGGAACACCCGAAGCGATTCAGGCTGCCGTGAATCATGTTGGTCAACAGCTCGACGATTTGATGCGAGCTCCTGTCGTGGAACCGTTTGTTGGTCCAGCGATTTTATCGGGAAGCGCGGCGGGCGTTTTCTTCCATGAAATTTTCGGTCACCGCATCGAAGGGCATCGTCAGAAAGAGGAGAGTGAAGGTCAGACGTTCACCAAGAGTTTGAACGCGCCCGTGCTTCCGGATTTTCTCTCCGTGGTTTCCGATCCGACGAGAAGAACCCTCGGCCCAGTCGATCTTAATGGCTGGTACGATTACGACGACGAAGGCGTGCAGGCGCGGCCGATCAAGATTGTCGACAATGGCATTCTCAAGACTTTCCTGATGTCGCGGACTCCCATCGCAGGAATCGAATCTTCAAACGGGCATGGCCGCCGCGAAGCCGGACACGAGATTGTTTCGCGCCAATCGAACCTGATCGTCGAATCGAAGAAGCAGGTCACGGACGCGCAACTGCGCCAGATGCTCATCGAAGAAATTAAGCGGCAGAACAAACCTTACGGATTGTATTTCGAGCAGGTAACCGGCGGTTACACCACCACGCAGCGCCGTGGATTGCAGGCTTTTACCGTTATGCCGCTGGTGGTCTATCGCGTTTACCCGGATGGCCGGCCTGACGAATTGGTGCGCGGCGTCGATATTGTAGGAACTCCGCTGGCGAGCTTTGCTAAGATCGCCGCGACGTCCGATCACACGGAAGTGTTCAACGGATATTGCGGGGCGGAATCCGGAAGCGTCCCGGTATCCGCGGTGTCGCCGGCATTGTTGGTAACGGAAATTGAGATTCAGAAGAAGGATCGTGGACGCGAAACGGGTCCCGTGTTACCGCGTCCGGTGACCGGAGGCAGTCGATGAGATTCGTTGCTGCACTCGTTCTTCTCGTTTCGGGATGCGCTTTCGCGCAAAACGACGATTTCATTCTCAGGGCCATGAAGGATGAGATTCAGCGGTCGAAAGCGTTGAAGTTGCCGGGGCTCGATGCTCCTTACTTCATCGAATACACGATTGAAGACGCCGATATGTTCGCCGTGAATGCCACGCTGGGAGCATTCGAATCTTCGCAGCATTCGCCTCTGCGCATCCAGACGGTCAAGCTGCGTGTCGGAGATTTTAACTTCGATAACACCGACTACGTTTACTCCGATTCTTTCGGAGGCGCGCGCTACGACACGGAACAATTACCGATCGAGACCAATTATCTGGGATTGCGGCACGTTCTCTGGCTGGCAACCGATCGCGAGTTCAAAACGGCGGAAGAAGCGCTGGCTCGTAAGAAATCGGCGCTCAAGAATGTCAATCTGCCCGATGCCCTGCCGGATTTTTCCAAGGCGGAACCGTCCCACGCGCTGCTACCCGCTCCTCGAGTGAATGTCGATGAAGCGGCGTGGAAGAAGCGCACGGTGGATCTGTCGGCCATCTTTGCGGTGTATCCCGATATTCAAAGCTCGAACGTTGAGTTTGAGTCCGTGCAGTCGGCGAACTACTTCGTCAATTCCGAGGGAACTGAGATTCGAGAGCCCGATAACATCGCGTATTTTCGCATCCGAGCGGAATCGCAGGCTTCAGATGGCTACCCAGTCCGCGATACCGAAGTGGTGAAAGCCTGGAATGTAACCGAACTCCCTTCGGAAGCCGAACAGCGCCGCGCAGTGACGCAAGTCGCCGAGACGGTGACCGCGCTCGTACACGCTCCACAAGGTTATTCGTACGATGGCCCGGTGCTGTTTGAGGGAAGCGCATCGGCGCAACTGTTCGGCCAGCTTCTCGGCGATAATCTGAAGCTTTTGCGAAAGCCAGTAGCCGAGCCGGGTCGTCAGCTACAGTTTCTCCCGAGCGAACTCGAAACGCGGGTCGGCGCGCGCATTCTTCCCGATTGGATGGACGTTGTCGACGATCCAACGCAAACATCGTTCGGCGGCCAGAAATTGTTGGGGCATTACCAGTACGATCTGGAGGGGGTTGCGGCGAAGCCGGTGACCCTCGTCGAACATGGTGTTTTGAAAGATTTTCTGCGAACCCGGACACCGGCGCTGAAGGGGTTCGAAGCCTCGAATGGGCATGCCCGCCTCCCCGGTCCCCATGGCGCTTACGCGCCCGGTTTTGGAAATCTTTTTGTGCGTGCGTCGCAAACCGTTTCGGACGCGGATCTGAAAAAGAAGCTGATCGATCTTTGCAAACAGCGCAACAAGCCGTACGCGATGCTGATCCGGAAACTCGATTGGCCGTCGTCCGCAAGCATCGAGGAGTTGCGGCGTGAGGTGTCCAGCATGGCGATGTCGGGCGGAGGCGGAAGGCCGGTCAGCTTGCCGCTCCTGGTTTATCGCGTCTATCCGGATGGCAAAGAGGAACTGGTGCGGGGCGTTCGCTTCCGCGGCCTTTCCACACGGTCGTTTCGCGATATCCTGGCTGCTTCCGATCAGCCTTACGTTTACAACTATTTGGATTCCACCGCGCCGTTCGCGCTGATGGGAGTCGGCGGGTTCGTCACCAACTCGACGATTATTGCTCCATCCGTGTTATTTGAAGAAGTGGAGTTGGAAAAGATTATGGACGAGATGCCAAGTCTGCCGATCGTTCCGCCACCGCCGACGAATTAGACATGGGGATTCTCAGCCGATCGATATTCAAGGAAACGATCACAAGCTCCGTGCTCGGCACGGTGTTGTTCACGTTCGTGATCTTCCTGCAACGGGTGAGCAAGCTCTTTGAAACGCTGGTGCGCAGCTCCGCGCCACCGAAGACGGTTGGAGAACTTTTCGCTCTGGCTCTTCCGTTCACCTTTAGCTTCACCATTCCGTTGGGAGTCCTGGTTGGAGTCCTGATAACGCTCAACCGCATGTCGACGGACGGAGAAATCACGGCGATGCGAGCGGCGGGCGTCCCCAGCAGGAAGGTGATACCTCCCATCCTATTCTTCGCCACGCTCGCGACTCTGTTTACCGCGGGTTCGACGATGTGGCTCACGCCCTATTCGGTTAAGCTGACCTACCGGATTGTGAATCAGCTTCTTGCGGCGGAGCTTACGGCCGAGGTGCAGCCGCGCGTTTTTGAAGAGCAGTTTCCGAACAAAATCGTGTATATCGGCGACGTTGTTCCAGGGCCGGTGACGCGCTGGCGCAACGTTTTCATCGCGGACCTCACGCCTCCAGAGGAGCGCACGAACCAGGGCCATGACCGTAGTGACGAGCCCAGCATCACGGTAGCCTCTCAAGCGATCGCGGTTCCCGATGTTTCCCATAACCTGATCCAACTCTCGATGCTCAACCAGAACACATATGAGGTTGGCAAGGAGGTGGCGCAATATTACGTGAGCGGATCGCCGAAAGGAGATCAACTTCTTCAGGCCAAGAAGGCGAACGAGGTGACTCCGAAAGAATTTACCGAGATGGATACGTTACCGCTGTTTCGCGCGGCGTATCACGATCCAACGCTCAATGTGGAACAGCGCATCGAAGCTCGGCTGGAATTCCAGCATCGCGTGGCTCTGCCGCTGGCTTGCGTCCTGCTTGCGTTGATCGGGATCCCATTAGGCGTTTCGACGCGGAAAGGTGGCAAATCTACTGCTTTCGTTGTGACCGCGGCGCTGGCTTTTCTTTATTGGACCGCGTCCATTGCGATGAACGGGCTAGCAACGCAGCACAAGCTTTCGGTGGAAGTTGCCGCATGGATTCCGAACGCCGTCTTTGCCATGATCGGCTTCTCGCTGCTGCTACGGCTGGAGTCACCCGCGAATCGGGACTGGGTGGGAATCGTGGCAGGCTGGTTCACGGCAGCCTACGCCCGCTTGCGCGAGATGATGGGTTCGTCCCAGGCTGGACGCAGCACCCGGCCGCGTCTCCGCTTCGCGTTATTCGCGCAGATTGTCGACAATTACGTGCTCAGCGGCTTCGCCTTTTATTTCGTTTTGCTGCTCGCCAGCTTTGTGGCGATGACTCTCGTCTATACGTTCTTCGAATTGGTGAAGGATATCGTACGGAACGATATCCCGATGAGCACGGTACTGAAGTATCTATTTTTCCTCACGCCAAAACTCGTTTACGATTCGACGCCGGTCAGCGTACTGGTGACCGTCCTGATCACTTTCGGAATTCTGACCAAGCACAACGAGATTACGGCTTTCAAGGCTTGCGGCGTCAGCTTATATCGCCTGTCCGTTCCGGTGTTGCTCGCCGCCACGATCTTGAGCGTTGGTCTCTTCGCTTTCGATCATACTTATCTTCCGAAGGCGAATCGTATCCAGGACGCTCTGCGGGCCGAAATCAAAGGAAAGCCGGCGCAAACCTATCTGCATCCCGAGCATCGCTGGATTTTCGGCCAGGGTTCCAGGATTTTCTACTACAACTATCTGTCCCCGTCGGAGAAGGCGATGGCGGGAGTCAGGGTTTATGAACTGGATAAGCCGAGCTTCCGGCTGCTGCGTCACATCTCCGCCGAGAAAGCTCATTGGGAACCCAACCTGAACACATGGGTATTCGAAAATGGATGGGAACGCAATTGGATCTCGGGCGAGGAGCAGACGCACTACTTCTTCGGCCAGACCGCGACTTTCTCCGAGATCAAGGAAAAACCGAACTGGTTCCTGCAAGAGGTTTTGCAGGAGAAGCAGATGAATTTTCAGGAGCTCGAATCATACATTCGCACGCTGAAGCAGAGCGGCGTGGAAACAATCGCGTTGCAGGTGGAGTTTTACCGTAAGTTCTCGGTTCCATTGTTCGCGTTGATTATGGCGCTGATCTCAATTCCGTTCGCGTTCCTGGCGGGCAATCGGGGCGCGATGGCGGGGGTAGGCGTTAGCTTCGCGATCGCAATCGCGTACTGGGCTATCAACTCGGTTTTCTATCAGCTCGGCGATGTCGCGTTGTTGCCGGCAGCAGCCGCGGCGTGGGCGCCCGATGCGGTCTTCGCGCTGGCAGGGTTTTACTTCTTTTCTCGAATGCGGACGTAGAACTAAGCCGTTAGCAGGCCGAATCTGGCCAGCTTCGCGAGATTCTTTTCCAGGTCGATCAGCAAGTCCTCAGGCGATCTGTCCGTGCATGAGGCCAGTTCCGCTGCGAGCGATGCCCGGTTTCTCGTTCCGTCGAGCAGGCCGACGAGCCTCTTCTCGATCTCACCGGTGGCTTCGATGGTAGTGTGCCGCAGGGTGGTCAGGGTATCGCCGTGAAGCGATTGCCAGCGCACCAGCGTTGTGGTGGATGGGAATTCGCCGGGTTTCGACACGCAGTTCAGTGGCGCGGCGTGGAATTCCACCAGGCCAGCGCGATAGGTGGCCAGCAGGATCTCCGAGAGCGACTCGCAATCGGCGTCCTGTTCGCCGAGTAATTCGGCGCAACGGGCCTGGAGATCGTCGAAGTGAATTGCCTCCGGCCAAATCCGCGCAAGTAGACCGATCGCGCTCTTGGCCAGCCGGTGGGCCGTCTTCATCGCGGCGTTCTTGTGCCCCCGAAACTCTTCCACTCCGTCACCGGCGAGATCCGGATTCTCGCTGACCGGAGTAGCGGGCGAGGATGCGTAGAGATCGTGCACTCGCGCGATAACCGGAGCATCATTGATCTCGATCTTTTCGTGGCACAGGAGAGTCTGGCGGAACTTGCGGCACTTCAGAAAATCCATGTACTGTTCGCGCTCCAGACGGCGGCCGCCAGTGTACGCCTCGAGCTGAGTCCGCGCGTCGGCGCCGATTCTGCCCGGCTCCAGGTCGAAGATATTCGCTTCGGAAAGATATTGGAGTCCATGCCGCAATGCGTGGGCAATGAAATCGGTGAAATAAAGAGGAAAATAATCGTCCGATAACTCATCGTGAAAGACGACTTCGGGGCTGCGATCTAATATCCCTTTTACTTCGTCTTTTATAAGTGCGGGTCCGGAATTATCCTTATTTTCAGGCGCTTCGAGGAGAAGTTGCAGAAATCGGACCGCCTCTTCCATACGGGCGGCAGGTTCGGTCCACGCGCGCAGATGATACAGCATCATTTCGCGCAACATCTGCCGGATATGGCAGCCGGGCAGCGCGTTGTAACTGACGTAAGCGACTCCTTCGGGCGCGAGATGCTCGTGAACGATGCCGAGCAGCCTGTCGCGGACCGGCGCGGGAACCCAGGAATACACTCCATGAGCGATGATGTAGTCGAATTCTCCTAACCCCGGGCCAGCCTCCATGATGTCCGCAGCTTGTAGCTCGATATTCTTCAAACCAAGTTCGAGGGCGGCTGCGCGGCTTCTGGCGATAGGCGTTTCAGCGAGATCGAAGCCCACGAAGCGGCTGTCGGGGAACGAAAACGCCATAGGAATCAGATTCCAACCGTCGCCACAACCTACTTCGAGAACGCGACAGTGGCTGACGGGCGCGGGTTTCATGCCGAAGAGGGTCGCGATGGTTGCGAGGCGATCGGGGTGCGTCTGGTTGTAAGGCAATCCCCGATAGAGAATCTGGTCGTAGCTTGTTGGCATTTGCGGCGGCTGCGCTTTTAGAATTAGCACGCCGCTAAGCGCGCCTTCAGGCTCGTTCTTTCAGCAGAGCCTCTTCGTACCCTTTTACAACGTGACAGAGCACGAGATCGAAAAAGCGATATACGTCAGATTCCAGTTCGTTCTCCGAACGCAGCGTAATGGAACTGTCGCCGAGTTCGTTCTCCCGAACATAGTCGATGGCGCACTGCCGGAGGATCTGGAGCATGCGGACCAGATCGTAGAGGCGAACCCGCCCCGTCGCGCGGGCATGACCGAATTGTTCGTAGCGGATCATATGTTCGGGACGAGCGCCCGAGAGCCAATCTCCCAGGTGACCGAAGAGATCCTCGACGCGTTCCAGGATCAGGGCGTCGGAAAAAGCATGCGAGTGCGGCAACTCCAGTCGAATCCGGGCCAGAGCGCGCCGTGCAATCGCTTCCCAGTGATCCTCGATGAAGTGAACTTGCTTGACGCTGACCATACTCATTAAGATCCTCGCGGACTCATTTTAGACCCAATCGAAGCAGCGGGCAATGGTTGGTCGAGATTAGCGGGTGATTGGAACGCCGGGTAGTAACTTGGGAGTTAAAGGGGCGGGCGTGACTGCGGTGGTGTCGGCGTTTACCGGTACCGGGGCGGTAAAGTCGTCGGAAGTTGCCGGTACTGACAATATGCCTGGTACTGGCACGACTGGTGGCACCTGGCGCGATTGTCGTTGGATTCGTAGACCGCCTCTAGTGACATACTGTATTCCGAATATCGCAACGAACGTGCATGCGGCGATCAAAGTCAGTGGAATCAGTACGCGCGCAATCGGGTTGCTAAACCGAAAGAACCTGTTCAGGCATTTGCGGCAGCGGATCGGTTCGAGGAACACGAGGGCCGCAAGCGTGTCCAGCGCGCCCCATCTCAACGATGCTCGCGTGTCGCTCCATCCGCAGGTTGGGCAAGTGTACTGACGCTTCAATTACAGGTTCCCACTTTCGATTTGCACCGGCGTGATCGGACGGGGCGCGCCTACGCCTTTCGAAACTAACATCCAAGGCGGCTCGGGTACTATCCCCCAGAGGACATAGCCAGTCAGACTACGAAGTAACCGGCGAGGAATTGTCGATCGACGAAAACGCGTCGCCCTCAGAACTTCGAGAATCGGCTATGTCATTGAAGAATCGATGTTGCAACTTGGAACGTCGCGTGCGTTGTCGTAGAAGCAGCGGACATCGATATGTTACATGCTCTACTCATTACGGACGAAAGAGAAGCAGCGGAACTGCTCAGTTCCCTGATTCGCTCTTCGGGGCAGATCATTCTGGACCGGGTGTTTTCACCAGCGCCGAGTACCTACCAACTGACTACGGCGCTGAACACGCTGGCGCTGGATGTTGCTCTAATTGATGTCTCTAATCCCGAGCAGGCGGCCGCGACGTATGAACGAATTCGCGAGAAGGGTCCGCAGATCGCGGTGATCGGCTTTTCGGCGGGTTCCGCCGGACGTCAATGTCCCACCACGATCACGCCGTCTACGCTCGATCTTCCTTTCTCGCTTTCGGGTTTGTTGACCACAGTACGAGAAGCCGTACACTCAGTCAGCGTCCGGCCCTATAAGAATGTGTACGCGATTCTGCCCGCAAAAGCCGGCAGCGGGGCGAGCACCATCGCGGTGAACGTGGCTGCACAGCTCGCGCAATCCCGGGACCAACGAGTTCTGGTGGCGGATTGCGATCTTCATTCCGGAACCATCGCCGAGAGCCTAGACCTTCACCCGCGACAATCGATTTCGCAGACTTTAAACAGCGCTGACGTAGCGGAAACTCTCATTTGGACGCAGCACGTTCGCCACAAAGCGGGAATCGATTTCTTATTGACGACGCGAGAGATCGGATTCGGTCCGGAATGGCACTCGTATTATCATTTGCTCTCTTTCGTCACTCGGCGATACCAGTGTGTTTTAGTCGATTTGCCGGAACTGGTAAACGACGCCACGGCGGAAGTGGTGCAATCGGCGGAGAATGTTTTTGTCGTGACCACGCCCGAAATCCTCTCGCTACGGTTGGCGCGCCAACGGATTGAAGAACTTCACGCCGCGCAGGTGGAGGGATCGAGGATCAAGGTCCTGGTCAACCGCTGGCATAGAAACGATTTGAAGCCCCGGGAGATCGCTGAGATTCTGGACTGCGAGGTTGCCTTCGCATTTCCGAACGATTATCCCGAGGTCAGGAATGCCATAACGGCCCGCTCTTTTGTCGATTCCAATAACAAGCTTGGACGGGCCTATGGTTCATGGGCAAGCACGATGGTCGGGTCGAGTGTCGCACAGGCCAAAGAACAGCGACATCGGACATTCTGGGAATTGTTCCGGCCGGCTACCGAACCTGTCAGCAGTTCCTGGTGAGTCCCTAACTTTCCAGTCCGATTCTGCTCATTGCAGGCTAAACCTGCGCGACGGCATCGGTTCCCGACTCCCATAATCGATTCAACGTCAATCAGGGAGTGTTGGGAATGGTTTCTTCATCAACAATCAGAATCAGTGTTATTGGCGCGGCTTTATTCGCTGCGACTCTTCTCGTTTCACCGTCTAGTTTTGCGCAGTCCACGACGAGCGGGGATTTAACGGGTTTAGTTTCCGACGCATCCGGCGCGGCAGTGCCGGGCGCTACCGTAACGGCTTTGAACCAGGGGACGGCCGTCCAGAATGTGCTGACCACGTCGGGCACCGGCGAGTATCATTTCACGAATCTGCCAGTGGGAAAATATACTCTTGCCGCTACCGCAGCCGGGTTCGCGACTGCTCAAATCAAGAACATCGATATCAGCTTGAATACCGTGGTGACGGAAAACGTCAAGCTCGATATAGGCACGACCACCAGTTCCGTGGAGGTTTCCGAAGCTGCTGTTGTGATCGATACAACGACGGCTCAGGTGGCAGGTTCATTCGACTCGCGTCAAATGGCCGAGCTTCCATCAGCCTCCACCGGCTCGGGTGTTTTGAATCTTTCTCTATTGCAGTCCGGCGTTGGAACCAGCGGCACGGTTGGCATCGGCATGGGGCCTAGCGTTGGCGGACAGCGGCCGGCCAACAACAGTTTCACGATTGAAGGGATCGACAACAACAACCGCACGGTCACGGGCGCGGTTGTATCGGTACCGAACGACGCAGACGCAGAATTCACGCTGCTTCAGAATCAGTTTTCACCGGATTTCGGGCATTCTTCCGGCGGTCAATTCAACCAGGTCATCAAGAGCGGCACTAATAGTTATCACGGCGAGCTTTACGAGTATTCCACTAACCGGGATCTTCTTGCCGCTGATAACCTGAACTTCGTCGATGGCAATCCACTGCACCCGCGCTTCGATAACAATCGCTTCGGCGGTAACTTTGGCGGTCCGATTCTGCGGAATAAATTGTTCTTCTTTGTCGATTACGAGTACAACCCGATCGGGGGCGAAGCTTCGGGCGGCGCAGTGTTCGCGCCCACGTCCGCTGGATATGCGGCGCTTGCTTCCATCCCGGGGATCAGCGCTACGAACTTGTCGATCCTGCAAAAGTATCTCGGAACCGCTGCTACAGCGGTTCCCGTATCTACGCTCGGCGGTTCGTATCCGCTGGTAGGACAGAGCAGTTTTGGAAATGAGAGCGGATGGACGCAAACGCAGATTAATGCCGCTACGCCGATTCCGCTCGGGAACATCCCGACCGCGGCTCCGAGCTACACCAATAACGAATCGGCCGTGGCTTCGATCGATTACACGATTTCGGATCGCGACAGCTTACGCGGGCGGTTTATTCTGAACCGGTCCGGGTCGATCGACACGTTGGGTTTTCCATCGCTTTTCTATACCAACGCTCCATCGAACGCCTATCTAGCTACGATGACGGAGTTTCACAACTTTAGTCCCAATGTCATCAACGAATTCCGTTTCGGATACAACCGGAGTAACTCGTTTGTCGGCGTTCCGAAAATACCTTTTCCCGGACTAGATGTCTTTCCCAACATCGGCATCAATGAACTTGGCGTTCTGGTCGGTCCGGATCCCAACGCACCGTCAGGCGGAGTGCAGAATATCTACGAGCTTACGAATAATGTGTCGTATACGCATGGCGCACATACTTTCAAGTTTGGTTTCGACGGCACCGATTCGATTTCTCCGCAGTTTTTCACCCAGCGCGGACGCGGCGACTACGAGTGGAATTATCTCTCGGATTACCTGTTTGATTTCTATCCCGATTACATCGCCCAACGCAACGTCGGCGGCCGCGAATACTACGGGAACAACTATCTGTTCGGGATTTACGGCAACGACACCTGGAAAGTGCGGCCGAACCTGACCGTCAACCTGGGTCTTCGCTGGGAGTATCAGACAGTGCCGCTTGGCGAGCGGGAGCAGGATCTGAATGTTGCCGCGAACGTCCCAGGTTTGATCAGTTTCAACGCTCCGACGCCGCAGGCAACCAACTTCATGCCGCGTGTCGGCATAGCGTACTCGCCGGGAAACAGCGGTAAGACTTCTATCCGTGCGGGATTTGGGATTAACTACGACGTCAACCGCGACAACCTCGGCTTGGATGCCGCGGTTCCGCAGTTCAGCTCCACCATCGACGTAACGGGGTTCCCTGGCCAGGGATTCCTGGCAAATGGCGGGATTTCCCCAACTTCCGTCGCAGCATCGCCGACTGTCGCTGAACTTCGCGCGGAGACGGGCGGCGTGCTTCCGACAACTTTTACGCGTCCCGAATCTATTCAGTGGAATTTCGGCATCCAGCATGTATTTGCCGAGAACTACACGGTTGAAGTACGCTACCTTGGCACGCGCGGCGTTCATCTGGATGTGCAGGACCAGTTAAATCGGCAGCCGATCGTAAACGCATCTAATGCGCTTCCGGTTTATTTCTCAGCTCCAAGCCAGGCGACGTTAGACGGTCTCACGAGCACACTATCATCGCTCACGGGACAACTGGGGACGGGCAATATCGTACCCGCTTATTTGGCTGCCGGGTTCACAGGGATTCTTACTTCTTTCCAGCCCTGGGGCAATTCGAGTTACAACGGTCTGGCAACTCAAATGAACCGTCGTTTCAGCAATGGCCTTCAGTTTATTAGTTCTTACACTTGGAGCCATAACATTGACGATTCCACCGCGGACGTTTTCTCCACTTACACTACTCCCCGCCGGCCTCAAAACGCTCGCGACTTGTCTGCCGATAGATCCAGCTCCGCTCTCGATCATCGGCAGCGGCTCACATTCGCCGGGGTTTACGATCTGCCTTTCTTCAAGAACGGTCAGAACTGGTTCCTCAGGAATCTTGTAGGGAATTGGCTGCTTGCACCAATTTACACCTATCAGACGGGCACCTTAGCGACTGCACAGGCAGGTACGGATTCCAACCTGAACGGCGATTCCGCGGGCGACCGCACGATCGTCAACCCCGCCGGGAACCCGAATGTTGGCTCCGATGTAAGTCCTCTCACGAACTCGGCCGGTCAGATTGTCGCTTATCAGGCGATCAACCCAAGCGCCGGTTACGTTGCGACGCCGAAAGGGGCCCTTGCGACCGGCGGCCGCAATACTCTGATGTTGGAACCGATCGACGATATCGATCTCTCTCTGACCAAGCGCTTCACATTCCGGGAACACTACAGCCTGGAGTTAGGCATTCGTGCGACGAACATTTTCAACCATCCCCAATATACAGGCGGGTTCTTGAATGACGTCGGCGCTGTTGGCGCGACCAGCACGAACATCCACAACACGCTGATTCCGTCGTCGCCAACGTTCACCGATTGGAGCCAGGCGTTTTCGAGCAATCCACGTAGCGCTCAGATTGTCGGGAAGTTCATTTTCTGATCACTTAGACGGGTTGCCTTGACGAAGATGCTCAGCAGCATCATGGCGCTTGCCCTCCATCATGAGGACCAGCGCCAGGTTGCGGTGTGCCAGGGAGTCATCGGGATTCGTTTCGAGCACTTTGTTCCACCATTGTTCCGCTTCGGGAAAACGCTTCTGCCGCTGGAAATACATCGCGCGGTCGAAGAATTTGTAGTAGTCGAGGACAGGGCCGCCGAGCGCACGAATATCGTTGTTGACGAATTCAGGGATGTTCACGGCGCGATTCGCGGCCGTGGTGTTCTCGATGAGGATCGGCGGGCTTGAGTTACCTTGAGCGTCGATGTGCGTCAGGTACATCTGCGTGTAAGGAGAGCGGGCCTTGGAAGAAAACACCAGCCAGCGGCTGTTGGGCGAGAAGCTGTGCCAGGAATTCATGCGCGGAGTGTTCGCTGCCAGACGCCGCGCCGTTCCGCCCTCCGCAGGCACGATGTAGAGCTCGCTGTCGGGGCGCATCAGCAGGCCGTTTCGGCAGCGCACGAATACGATCCAACGGCTATCGGGAGAGACTCTGGGAAACGTGTTGCTGAAGCCGTTGGCGGAGGCGCCGGCAATGGGTTCGGGCGTGCCGCCGAGGCCGTTGTTGAACGGAATGCGATAGAGGTCGTACTTGACCTGAAGCTCGTTGGGATCGTTGGCGAAGGCGGCAGTCGGTACTCCTTGCGGATTCGGATCTTTTGAGAGCGCACGCGCAAAGACGAGATACTTACCGTCGGGACTCCATGCGGCGTTGGTCTGCACGTAGTGCGGATCGTCGGCGCCGGGAAGCGGCTGCAAAATTCCCGTGGCGCGGCTATACCAGGCGAGAATGCCGCGTGTCGGATAGAAGACCTGCAGAAAGCGATAATCCTTGAAGTTGGCAACGTAGTAGTTACTCGATGACTTAGAAGCCGCCGCTTGGGAATCGATCGTCGTGATAACGAAGTCGCCATGAGGGGATACTTGAGACATGAATCCGATGCGCAGCGCGCCCTGAAGTTTGCCTTTCGCCGTGCTCCATTGGATCAGATTCTCGCGACTAATTACGGTCTGACGCGAGATCGGAGTGAGACTATAGAGGCCTCTGTTGTTCTGCAAGCCGTCGAGATCCATTCCGAGCGTGGAACCGTCGGCGGAGAAGGAATGGCAGTTGGCGCAAACGGGCAGTCCTTCGAGAAGCAGATGGCTGCGCGGCTCGGCGATGTTTCTAATACGCCACGCGATCAATCGTACAGAATCATTCGGGATCGGCTTGATGACGCCGGTCTGAGTTTCGGAGGGCATCAGCGGCACGTCGCGATAGAAGATAGGCGCGCCTACCGGATCGCGCGAAGTGAAAATGCGGACGCTTCCGCGCGAGACCGGCTGGCTGCCAGCGAAGCCGGTGAACGTCACAGTTGCGGCGGGGTGCTTCTTGATGGCCTGCCACGCGGCGGCATCGGAAATCCACGTGCGAAATGTGGGAACGGTCGGCAGTTTGTTCGTGGGCGCGATGCAGTCGGGATCAATGGGGCCTACGCGCAGACGCTCGCCTTTAGCGACGACATGCAGGGCAGGGGAGCCATCGCTGAAAGAAATCTCTACGCGCCATCCCGTAGCTTGTTTTGCGCTATCGCGCCAGAGGAACGTGGGTGCGGCGATATCCGGCGGGAACATCGCGCCCTCCGCCGGATACTCGACGTGAATTGGAGCGAGGGCGCTGCCCGCGAGAAGAACTGCCAGCAGCATACCCTCATTATCGGACTTAAGCGATTTGCGTCAGGCCTTGTGCGCCTTCTTATGCTTTCCGGCTGAAGTTGTGGTGCTTGCGCCGGACAACGCCCGGAGCAAATTTTGGCCCGACGGAGAGCCGAGCCCGCTTGCGGCATCCCACCCGGGAGCGGCGGAGAATGCTCCGTTCGATCCCGATGTAATGTCATTCAGAGCGTCGGCGCTTTGAGGCAGTCCATAAAGCGCGGGCTGAAGGAATCCAAGCGGTTTTCCCAGCTTTTGGTTCAGCAGAGCAATCAAGCCGCTCCACAGCGGCGCTACGGCGCTGGTGCCGCCGATCACGAGCGACTTTCCGTCTACGAGCACCTGATAGCCGGTTTCAGGGTCGGCATCGCCGCAGACATCCGGTACACCGCGTCCCAGGCCGGAAGGAGGCGTGATGTTGTCGCTCGCCTGGTAGCTCGGCAATGGAAATTGAGTGCTGAATCCACCGCCCGCGGAGCCGCCTTGAGCACCGTCGTTCCAAACGGTTTCGCTCGTAATTGTTCCACTCGAGCTTTGGAGGCTGGTGCCGCCACAGGCGAGAATGTTCGGGCTGGAGGCCGGGAAATCCACATGATTGGCGCCATCTGTGACGCCGTCGCTGGACCCGTTGTCGCCGGATGCGGCGCAGATGCTTAAGCCCAACGCAGCCGCGTCCTGAGCGGCCGAATCGAATGCTGTCATCGCTTGCGCCGTCCAAGTGGATTCGGGGCCACCCCAACTGATGGAGATGACGGACGGGTTGTTGGTGCTGTCGTGAATTGCAGTGGTGAGCGCGTCCTGAAATCCCTGATCCGTATTCGGCGCGAAATACACGACGATTTTCGTTCCGGGCGCTACGGCTCCCACCACCTCGATATCGAGCAGCACTTCACCGTCGGCGCTGTTCGGATTTGTGGGTGCGTTCTTTCCTTTGTCTACGGATACGGAGATCACGGTCGGCTCCGTGATATTGAGAGAGGCGAAATAATTCTTCAGGTCGGCCGGATGATATCCGCCACCAAGTTCAAGTATTCCGACGGTCTGGCCTGTTCCATCCACATCGAGCGGAAACTGATAAAGTTGAGCCACTTCGCGCGGCGTGTAGGAAACGGCCGCGGCCGAGGCTTGATGCGGCGCTTTTTGTCCGCGTACACGATAATGCGTCTTTGCCTGGGGCCGGTTGTCGAGCCCGAGTACCGCTTCGACCGAGGGGGCCAAATCGGAAGGAAGCTGGATAGCGCCGGTGCGGGCGCGGTATTCGTGGCCCTCGTGTTGATAACGGTCGAGCTTGACCTCAAACGCTCGAATCATGTTCGCGACGGTTCCTTGGAGCTTTACCGTTCGCCGCTCCGCGGAAACTTCGGCTACTGTCAGGTTGTTTTCTTTAGCAAACTGTTTGACCTTTTCGATTGCGCCGCTATCGGCGCCATGCTTTGCAGCAAATTCTTCGCGCGAAACGACCGCTCCACCTGTATGAGGCGCAACGGCGCGTGTTTTGGGTTTGAGAATGACGGAGACTTCAATCGTCTCATCGTTCGCTTGATCGCCGACGCGGGTACCGATCGGTTTACGTTCGCTACCCGCAAGTTTGACTTTCTGAGTCATGGCTTCCTCCTGCCGAATATTGTGCTCTGTTTCGGGCCTAAAGGGAAGCGCATTGTTCAGGAAAGTACGTTCGTGATTACCTTTGTAGGGTCAAGCCGCGGCTCAATTGCTTGATTTCGCGGTCGTAGGAATTCGTTTCAAACAGGATTGGTGTCATTTGCTTCACAAACTCTCCTTCCGAGAAACGGGCTGCATAGGATTGCAGAGCTGGCGGGTCGAGCGCGAATTCGCACTCATCCCAGCGCTCGATCGCCTGGTGCAGGCCGTGGGGGTCGTCGTACAGAAGACCTCCGAATTCAGGCACGATTTCGAGTGAGCCTCCGCTCGCGTAAGCGATCACGGGCTTGCCACTGGCCAGCGCTTCCACGGCAGTGATGCCGAAGTCCTCTTCGCCGGGTATAAGAAATGCCCGGCAGCGGGCATACAGTCCTCGCAAGTCGTCGTTGGATACGCGGCCGCAGAATTCGATGTTCGGGGCTGCGCTTCTTTTGAGCGCTTTGTACTCCGGGCCGTCGCCCACTACTCGGAGCTTGCGTCCATTTTGGTTGAACGTTCGCACCGCGGCATCCACGCGCTTGTAGGGCACCAGCTCGGCGACGATCAGGTAATAATCTTCGGGCGGTCTCCAATAAAACGTCTCTACGTTTACGGGAGGACAAACTACCTGCGACTCACGCCGGTAGGTTTTCCAAATACGCCAGCGAACGTTTTCGCTATTTGCTACAAACTCATCTACGCGCGCCGCCGAGGCGTAATCCCATAACCTGAGATAGTTTGATAGCGGAGTCATCAAAGCGCGTTTCCAACTTGCCTGGTTCCATTCGTTGCGATAGGCCGGATACAGTTCCCACAGATATCGCATCGGCGTGTGACAGTAACAGACATGTCGTGAATTCGATGACGTTAACACGCCTTTCGCCGGACCAGATTCGCTGCTGACGATCAAATCGTACCCACGCAAGTCGAAGCTCTCGAGAGCCATCGGCATCAGCGGCAGAAGAGATCGATAGCCTTTTCGAAACGGCTGCAAGAACGAGGTCCTCACGCGATGATGTCGAATCGTTTCGGATACACGATCCGGGTCGTAGAAGAGCGTGAAGATGTCGGCGTCGGGCAGCAGACGGCATAATACCTCGACGACTTTCTCTCCGCCGCGCATGTTCAGCAGCCAGTAATGGACAATTGCGGCGCGCATTTCAGATCCTTTCCAAGAGCAGTATGCCATGCACAAGTGACGTCTAAAGCATTGGCTTGTTTATGGGTTGTATCTTTCTTGTAAAATCTGCGGTTCGAGTGCTTTGAGGTCTTGGATTCGCACATTTCATCGCTTAACCTGACAACGAGTCCACTCGTATGAACCAGCATTTTTCCATGGAAAAAGTCCTTCACGATCCCGTCCTTTCCGCGTTTGAACTGCCTCTTCGGCGCACTCTTTACCCATACGGGTTCCCTCTTGAACTGGAAACCAATTCGGTCGATGTAATCGCCGCGGCGTCGGAGGGTTGGGGCGCGTTCGATTCGATGTTCGACGCGAAGCCGGTGCGTTTCTGCCTGGGAGTGTTGGAAGGGAGCGGAGCGCCGTTGACGGAGTCGGTAATCCGATCGCGGGAGCACATGATGTCGATCGTTGCCGATCCCGAGAACTTCGCGGTTTGCGACTTTAATCGCGGCTTTGCGTTCGGCTGGGTCACTCAGAGTACCGCGGCCGATCATCCACTGCTGCGATATCGCTTTCTCACTGCTGCCGGCGCGACGCTTGTGGAGCAGAGAGTTTTTGCGGCGATGCACGGCGCGTTAGTCGCGCGAGATGGGAGAGGAATAATGCTCGCGGGCGATTCATTCGCCGGCAAGAGCACACTGGCTTATGCTTGCGCTCGCGCGGGGTGGACGTATGTGAGTGATGACGGCGCGCTGATGGTGCGCGAGCGGGATGACCGTTATACCATTGGCGACCCACACACGATCCGCTTTCGGCCTGATGCGCCGGACCTGTTTCCCGAACTTATCAGCCAACTGGCGATAGTTCGACCGAATGGGAAAATCGCGATCGAAGTTCTTACTCGCGAATTAGGACTGGATATTGCTCCTGGTTGTCATGTCGACCATGTGGTCTGTCTAAATCGCGAGCAGACGTACACGGCGCGGCTTAGTCGTCTCTCGAAGGAAAGCATGCTGGAGGAGTGGTCGCGGTTTAACGTCTTCGGAACGCGAGAAGTTTGTGAAGCGCGGCGGCGTTGTCATGAGCGTATGTTGGGCGCACAACTGTGGGAGATGAGGTATTCAGATCTTGACGACGCTGTCGAACGGTTGGAGCGCCTGGTGGACGAGGGGAACTGATGACGCGCGCATTACTGGTGCTTTTTGTTTTCGAGATCGCTGCGTTCTCGCAGGTCTCCTCCGGCAGCCTGCTAGGTGACATTCGCGATCCGAAGGCGGGCTTAGTAGAAGGCGCGTCTGTCGTCGTTCGCAACAATGACACAGGTTTTACGCGGTCAGCGATCACTAACGGCTTCGGCAGCTATCGCATCGACGATCTTATTCCCGGGGCGTACACGGTCACCGCGCAACACGATGGTTTTCAGGCAGTGACCGTGTCGCCCATTTTTGTGGAGGTGAATCAGAAGGTGCGTCTGGATTTCGATCTTAAAGTGGGTTCCGTTCATGACAGCGCGACCGTTACGGCACACGCGTCGGCGGTGCAGACCGACGAAGCGTCAGAAGGCTACACGCTTGGATCCAATTTCTTCGAAGAGCTGCCGTTGTTGGGGCGCAATATCGTGGATCTGATCACGCTCGGGCCCGGCGCAATCCCGCGGCAGCTCGGCGGGTTCACGCACGACATTATTAACGACCTGCAAGGTAATCGCGGCGCTGTGGCGTTCAATGCTCCGGTGAATGGCGCGAGATCCACTGAGAACAGCTACATCCTCGATGGCGGCGACAATACCGACCGGAACACTTTTTCGATTGCCGTGGTGCCTCTTATGGAGTCGGTGGCGGAGTTCCGGATTCAGAGCGCGCTAGCTCCCGCGGAATTCGAGCAGAACGGGGGAGGCGTGATCGATGTCGTCACGAAGCCGGGCAGTCAGGCGTTTCATGGCAACATGTTCGAGTTCTTGCGGAATCAAGACACCGATGCCCAGAGTTTCTTCGCGGTATCCGGATTGCCTCAAGCCGTGTTCCGACAGAATCAGTATGGCGGCACTTTGAGCGGTCCGCTTGCTCCCGCGACGTATTTCTTCGTGTCGTACGAAGGGTTGCGATCGCTGTCGGCAAGTTCAACGCAGCACCTCGTTCCGACCGCGGCCGTTCGCGGCGGGGATTTCTCATCGGGCCAGCAGATCTTCGATCCGTTGAGTCTGGATGCCGACGGTAATCGTGCGCCGTTTCCGAATAATGTGATTCCGGCGAGCCGCATCGATCCTACCGTGGCTAAATATCTGGCGCTTTATGAGCCGCTGCCTAACTATCCGCTGGCGAATGGATTCGACTATATCGATTCGACTCCGAACAAGGACAACAGCGATAACGGGTCCGTGCGTATCGATCATGCGTGGGGCGAACGCGGCCGGTTGTTCGCGCGGTACACGATCAATGACGAACGCTCGTTATTAGCCGGATCGTTTCCCGCGCTTCCGACCGAGGAGAACTTGCGGGCGCAGCAGTTCGCTCTGGGTCAGACGTTTACCGGAGCGTCGTGGGTGAGTGAAACGCACATCTCATTTACGCGTCTTTCCGTCTTCGATCTGCCAACCAACGCCTTCGGCCCGAACGTGCTTGCGAACCTGGGCATCACGGGGCTTGCGAATGATCCATCTACATACGGGCTGCCGGCGCTAACTGTTACCGACTATGACACGGTGCAGGATTCGGATAATCTTCCTCAAGTGCAGCGAGATAATACGGGTTATTTGGCCAGCAGCATTTCGCGGACGGTCGGGCGGCACACTTGGAAAGCGGGTTTCCAGTTCACGCATTTCACGATGGCTTACTTACAAAGCCTCTTCGCGCGCGGGAACTTCATCTTCAACGGGTCTTATACGTCCGATCCGAACAATCCGGACACTACAGGCGATGCTTTTGCCGATTTTCTGCTCGGGTATCCGGCGCAGACACAACGCAGTGTCGGGAATGCTCAGGCTTACTTGCGGCAGAACACTTACGGAGCATTCGTTCAAGACGATTGGCGAGTCACGCCGCGAATCAGCATTTCTGCCGGGCTTCGTTATGAGTATGCTGCGCCGTTCAGTGAGGATCGTGGAGACCTGCTGAATCTGAACTATGCGAATCTGCCCAGCCAACCCGCTCTGCAACAGGTCAATACAGTCACTGCTCCACAACGTTTGAACTTCGCTCCGCGGGTCGGTCTCGCAGCGCGGCTGCCCGATTGGTTGGGGCACGATACCGTTTTTCGCGCCGGCTATGGGATCTATTTCTCGCCTCCTCTCGCGATCGAGGCGTATGACCTGGTTCGCAACGGAGTGAATAGCCAGAATAATGAGCCAGGCGGCTTACTGCCTGTGTTGAGCATCCAGAATGGCTTTCCGCAAACCAGTTCTACGGGGTTCCCGAGTTATTACGGGGTGGATAAGAATGCGCCGACCACTTATGCACAGGAGTGGGCCGCCAGTATCCAGCATGAGCTGCCCGGAAATACCTTGCTGGAGATTGCCTACGTGGGAACCAAGGGAACGGATCTGTCGTTATTTCGGCGCTTTAACACGCCTGCTCAGGTAGAGATCGGAGCAGACTTGCCACCACGGCCGGGCGACTTACAATCGCTGCGCACGTTTCCGGACCTTGGGACGATTTACCAGATACAACACATTGGAAACTCGATTTATAACTCATTGCAGATCAAGTCGGAAAAACGTGCCACGAAGCGGCTCTCGTTTCTTGCGAGCTTCGTCTGGGCGAAGTCTATTGACGATGCGGACTCGCCGGTGGTTGGGAACTACGATAGCTTCGGCGCGCAGGACGAGAGGAATCTGCACTTGGAGCGCGGCCTGTCGTTCTTCGACGTGCGCTGCCGGCTGACGGGGGGATATGTGTTTTCGATTCCAACCGCGCCTGTTTGGAAGCCCGTTTTCCGGAATTGGCAGTTCACCGGCAATATGACATTTCAAACCGGAACGCCTCTGAACCCGGTTTACTTTGCGACCGATTTCGCCAACTCGGGTACTCCTAACCGGCCCAATGTGGTGCTTGGCCAATCGGTCAGCTTACCCATCAACGAACGAAGCGCGGATCGTCTGTTCAACACGAACGCATTCTCCGATCCCGCGCCATATACGTTCGGCGATGCCGGCCGCGACATTATTCCCGGGCCTGGGAACGAGGTCGTCGATTTCGCGCTGCATCGGCGGTTCACGATTACCGAAGGCAAATCTCTGGAGCTGCGGTGGGAAACATTCAACGCGCTCAATCATCCGAATCTTGGGATTCCGGGGCCGTATCCCGATTTCGGTCCGTTCTTCGGTAAGGCATTCTCCGCAGGCGATCCGCGTCGCATGCAGTTTGGCGCGCGGTTTGATTTCTGAGGAGCCTGCGATGTTAGCAACTGAGTCACGGACTAAGTACTTCCGGGAGACGACGCTGCCTTTGAGCGGTGTGTCGGAAATCCCGGTTGCCATCAAGCTGTTGTATGCATTGGAACCGGTGTTCGCGGCACTGTTATTGGTTTGCCTGACGCCTTTTCTGCTCCTTCTCGGGGTGGCCATCCGTGTTGCGTCCGGAGCTTCGCCGCTGGTCGCTCACCGCCGCGTGGGGCGCTATGGGAAAACACTTTGGGTTTATAAGTTCCGGACCATGTGGCCTCGGCATGGTTTTAAAGACGTGTCCCCGTTGTTAGTCGAGAGAGTGGCGGATGAGAAGCCTCGGCCCAAAATAGCGTCCGACCCCCGCGTGACAAGCAGGCTAGCTCGATTCTGCCGGCGCCATTCCATCGATGAAATTCCACAATTGGCGTTGGTGGCTGCTGGGCGAATGTCCATTGTCGGGCCCAGACCGATCACACGATTCGAGCTGAACGAGTACTATCATCCGGACACAATGGAAGTCCTGTCTGTGAGACCGGGACTAACCGGACTATGGCAAGTTCGAGGGCGTAGCCGGCTCACATATCGCGAGAGAAAACGCCTGGATTTGTTCCTGGTGCGCCGATTCTCTATCGGATTATATTTGCGGATTGTCGCGCTAACTATTCCTGACCTGCTATTCGCTAGAAACGCCTACTAAATCGGAAACGCAAATCATGAACATCTATTGGAAGAGTCTTTTCGCGATTGCTCTGCTTACAGGAGCACTGTTCGCCGCCGACGCAGACGAGTCCGCGCGATTGGCCAAGCTCCTGGGCATCACATTCTCGAATGGCGCAAGCTCTACGCTGATTCTGGAGCGGGATGGGAAGCGGTATCAGGTGGATGTGGCGACGAAGACCGTACAGGAAATCGGCAGGGGAGGCGAGGAGACGGCCGCGGCACTGTTTCAGCGGAACTGCGCGGGATGTCACGGCACGGCAGGGCAAGGCATCCGCAGCATCGGGACGCCCGATTTCACAAACACTGCATTTGGGCGGAGCGTTAGCGCTCATGACATCATCAACGCAATTCATGACGGCAAGGCCGGTGGCCGAATGCCGGCCTTTTCAAGCAAGTTGACAGACTCGCAGATTGACAGTCTCGCGAGCTATGTACGTACTTTTTCGAACACGAATCCATCGGGTCAGACGCAGGAAGCTGCGGGAACTTCAGGCAAGGTTTATGAAGCCGGCGACGACCTGCTGTTCAGCCTGCCCACTGGCCGCGATGTCCCTCGCCATGCGCTGGATATCAACTTTACGCATCGCTTTCCCTACGATTCCGCCGTATCGGGGCCGGGACGCGGTGGCGAGCTTTTCGGCCTGGATAATTTCGCGCTGGCCTCCTTGGGTCTGCGCTACGGAGTCACCGATCAATTGTCTGTCAGCATTTTCCGCTCGCCTACATTGGTCGGACGGCCTATCCAGCTCATGGCTGCTTACAACCTCCTCGATGAGCATCATGAAGCTCCACTGAATGTGACGGTGCGCGTGTCGATCGAAGGGCAGAATAACTTCCGCAAGAACTATACCGAGAACATCGAAGGGATCTTTTCACGCAGCATCACATCGAAGACTCAGTTCTATGTCGTGCCAACCGCGTCGTTCAATGCTCGGCCGTTACTGCAAGCGACGGGCTTTCTCTCATCCGATATTCTCGATTTTCCGGGCGTCGACACGTTTTCGATTGGCGTGGGCGCGGCTTACGATATACGGCCGACAGTGGCATTGGTCGCCGAAGTGATTCCGACGGTGCTCAACGCCAGTGATCTCGGCATCCATAGGCCCGCATACTCATTCGGAATTCAGAAGAAGATATTCCGGCACGCGTTTACGATTGGGTTGACCACGAGTCCTGGTGTCACGGTGTCGCAACGTGCTGGGACACGTGCGGAATTCCTGGGACAACCGAACGCCGATACGCCGGGCGGTTTATTCTTCGGCTTCGACCTGATGCGTCAGATTCACTAAAGGCATCGGGCGATCGACTAACAGCAGACGGATCAGTACGCCGGCGACGGCGCACAGGATCGCTGCTAAGAGAAGTACAGGTGGGTAGCCGAAGCGCCGCAATAAAACTCCCGATATGATGGCTGCAATCGCCTGGACGACGGAAGCTACTAGAAAATTCAGGGCCGAGACACCGCTTCGCTCGGATTCCGGCACGCAGTCCATCAAGTACTTGAGCATGCCCGGCTCGCTCATGTTCTGAACCGCCATATACGCACCGTAAGCGAGAGCCGCCGTTCCCGGTCCTCCGGATGCTGCGATGCATGCGAGCGCGAGAGCGGAAAGCAGTTGCATCCTGGAGATTCCCCGGATCAAGCCTGTGGCGCGGAACACAAGCGGGGCGGCGAGAATAGCCAGCGCCTGTCCTAATTGTGATAACGAGAAAACCAGGCCGATGCGTTCCACGGGCATGTGCAAGCGCTCGAAAAATGCAGTGAAGAAGGGATTGAAAAATCCGGTGCCCAAGTTCCAGACGGCTGCGGCGGCGAGGAAATAGATGGCTTCCGGTGGTGGACGGCGCAGGCGCCACTTCACCCGCACTTCTGAAACTGAGGCGCGCAATCGAAGTTTGGATGAAGGCACAAGTCCCAACAGCACGATCGCGCAACCGATCCATAATGCTGCTCGATACTGAGCGATCACGGAAGTTCCAGGCGCGATCCGCCCGACCAATCCTGGCAAGCGTCCGCCGACAGCGCCGCCGAAGATTCCGATCGCAATGCCCGAAGAGCAAACGATGCTGAAGGCTCCGCTTCGATTCCGCTCATTGGTCAAGCCGGCTACTGCCGGAGACAGGAGCACGGCCCACATTACGGAGGCAACTCCATAGAGGAAGGTGAAGCCGAGCAGCAGGGGCGCAGGCAGTCCGGCGGCCAGTATCGCTGCCAGGCACGGGATGACAGAGAAGCAGGCCAGCATGGACGCGCGAAGACCAAATCGCTGGATGATGATTGCGGCGGGCACCGATCCAACGACGCTGCCGGCCATCATGCTGCCGCTGACCAGGCCGAGAAACGATTCGTTATAGCCCAGCTTGATCAGATAAAGATTCCAGAGCAGGAAGAATATGAAGAGGCCGAAGTCAAAGAAAGCCGACGCCGCGAAGAAATACCAGAACTGAACGCTGATCTCCGAACGACGCCATGCCCACGCGGCTCCGCTCCACAGCGCGGGTATGAACGCTCGCGTATGGCGCATTATTCGGGACGTGAGAAAGAGCGAGTAGCGCCATGCGCTTCGTAATCGGATTCGCAGGTTGCGGTCGCCATCAGCCAGGTGCACAGCGTCCACGGGCCCGGGAAGTTGCAGGGGCATTAAACGGCGACGAAGGATCCCGAGACGCGAGCAGCCAGGATCGAGCAGGTTGAGGTGAAGCCACAATTCGTCCTTTGTGGGATGAAAAAGGCTTACGATCGGCGTGTGTGCGTATGACTTTAGCCAGGCGCGGACCGGTTCGGTTAGTTGGGCTATCTCTTCTTCGGCCGAGCCGGGTAGTTGGCAGCCAAACCATTGGCGGGCGATTTCGAAGCAGATCGCCTGCACACGCCGTAGTGGTTGATCGTGCGAATCGCGCCAGGTGCGCCAGAATTTGGATCGTTATTGTGTTCGAGAAAATACGCGATTTCGTAAATATGCGAAGGCCGCAAATCTCCGCGGAGCATGTGACGGAGCGCGTGTGCCGCGGCATATCCGGGCAGATCGATGGCGGCGAGTGAAGTAAATTCCACGTCTTCGAGTGCACGGCGCTCGCGTCGTTCCCAGAAGTCGTCGATGCACGGGATGGCGAAACCCTCCATGCTTGCGTCCCAGAGACGAAAGTGGAGCTCCAGCGCAGGAGGCAACTCAGGATCGAAATAATTGCCGCGCCACTCCCATCCGGTCTTGCGGATCAGCGTGGGCAGGTGATCCACGGGATGCGCATTCCCGCCGATAGGGTTCGTAACCGAGCCTGAGAGCGACATCGAATGCCGCGTGAACCTGATCGCGCGGAAACAACAAATCCAGATCATATTGCGCTCGAAGGCGTGGATCGGATACGAAGAAGGGAACGTGCGTGAACCCTTTGAGCGCGACGAATTCGAGCCCCGCGACTTCGAAGGCACGGCCTGCCTGGCGATAGACCAGCTTCATGCGCTGCCAGCGCTCCGCATTGTTCAACAGATCCTGGTTGAATTGGTGCGCGACGCAAGCTCGGCAAACGATCGTGGCAACGAAGCGCGAACGGAATCGCTAACTGTGTTCGATGGCAAAAAGCGATCAGCTCGCGCCACTGTGCGACTGTCAAACTGTTCAGCTTGTCGAAGCGTGGACCTCCGAAATGCAGTGCATCGAAGACTGCTCGCGCGTGAATGGGAATTCTCATGCGCGCTGCACCGTATCCAATACTTCCGCGCGGTAACGTTCGAGAGAAAATCGATCTGCAAAAGCCCCGCGAGCCCGGCGGGAAAGACAATCGAGCAGCGCGCCGCCATTGGAGAAAAGCTCCAAGAGCTTGACAGCCAAGTCGTGCGCTGTTGGCGCACATAACACGCCGGTAACGCCATCTTGAATGATCTCCGGTATCCCCCCGGATCGAAATGCCACCACGGGAACTCCGGCCGAGAATGCTTCGAGGATCACACGCGGCGTCGCGTCCACCGCAGTTGATGGCACCACAATCACATCGAGCGATGACAAGACTTCGCGAATGTCATCGCGCCATCCGGTAAACTCGATCGGGCAATCCTTCCGCTTCCATGCGCACGCCGGCTCTCATATGCGGGGCCCGAGAACTGCGCGTCGCCGCAGACCACGAATTCGCACAGCGCTGCTGCCGCAAGACCAGTGCGCGCGGCCTGAAGAAACGCCAACTGGCCTTTTTCGGGCGCGATCCGTCCGATGACGCCAACTCGCCAAGGATCGCCATCTTCCCGCGGCCGGCGCGCGCATGCCAATGGCTGCAACGCCGTTGTAGATAACGCGCGAACGTTCCTTTTCGATGGCTGCGATCAAAGGCGCCAACACGAATTGGCACGCCGCGATTACGTAAGCGTTGGCCGATCGCAGGGCGCGGCGCGTGAATCGCAAGACGGCTTCCTGGGCCACGATGCTGTGAGCGTGGAAGATCACCGGGTCGACCTCTCGCGCCATCGCGACCGCGGGAAGCATTCGCGGACCGTTCACGTAGATCAGATCGATGCGGTGCTTCGATGCCAGCGACGCTATGCGCCATGCCTGACGCGGAAATCGACGCGAATCGAGCAGCATCGATCCAACTCTTGTGTCCCGAAGCATATGCGCCGCAAGGAATCCGGTGTGTCACTACACCGATTTCTCTCGCGGCATTTGTCAATGGCCCGTCTCCGGGAACGGCCAAATGGGTTTCATAACCGGCTTCAACAAAAGCCGGGAGCAGATCGAGCAGGCAACGCTGCGCGCCGCCGAGTTGATTATATTGATCCAGAATCAGCAGGCCTCGGCTCATCGGTCCGACCATTGCGAGAACCCAAAAGTAGAGAGGAAGCACGCGCCAATATGTCAACAGATCGCCTGAAAGCATCTGGAAGAGCTGTCCGATCCAGAAACAAAAAATCCAGGTTCCAAAGAATGAAGATTGCGAATCGGCGCGGTGGGCCGCTCGCCAGGCGGTGCGAAGGATCGCGAAATTGAGCAGGAAGAATGCCGCGAGTCCAACGATCCCGGTCTCGACCAACAGGCTGAGGTACATGTTATCGGCGATGGTGGTTTGTCCGATGAAATCGGAGTAGGGGAGTGTCTTATAGCCGATGCCGAGAATCGCGTGCCAGGGATGGGCCTCGATGAACCCGACTATGATTTGCCAACTCGCAAGGCGGCCGGAGAGTACGGTCTCTGGTTGTGAGAAGAAGGACTGCGAATACGCGAGTCGGAGCCAGTAGTTCCACGCGGCCTCCGGAAAAAGTAGCCACGCTGCCAGTGAGCCCACGACTAGGCCACTGGAGAACATAGCGAACAGCCGGCCAATTCTGAGTCGCGCGCGCTGCAAGTAAAGCAGTGCCATGAACGCAACGAAGAGATTCACTAAAGACGCGCGGGAGTAGGACAACACGAGAGCCGCGAACAGAATCGGCGCGCCGAGCCATAGTGCCAGTCTCGATACTGGCTGGCGTTCACTCCGACCGCGCAGGAGGGCGACGGCGATCATGATCAGAAAGAATGTGCATAGATTTCCTAGCGTGCTGGCTTCGTAGAAAAAGCCTTGGGCACGGCGATAGATTCCTGATTCAAGCCAGATGAACTGAGGTCCATAGCCGGCCGGGGCGGGGAACTGGAAGTAGAAATCGAGGCAGGCGAAAGCGGCTGAGAGCAGGCCGAACCAATAGAGGTGTCGCGCAGACCTGAAAACGTTTTCGCGTAGCGCGATTCCGGGTCCGTACGCGGAGTAAAAGAAAACGTAGACCGGGATTCCGAATAACAGCACGCGTACCAGACTCCCGGTCGCTATGCTCAGCCCGGAGTAAAATACCGCGAGCGCCGAGCTGAAGAGCAGCAAAACGAAAAACAGAGTGATCGCAAATGTGAGCAGGTCTCGCTTGATACGCCACTCTCCGAGGCGTACCACGCCGCATGCGAGGCCGAGTCCGGCGATCGCGACTCCTACGTGTGGTCCGGAATTGCCTATTGCGAACGGAAGTGGCGGCAGCAAGAGAGCAGCGAAAAAAAAGCACCACAGCCACCGGCTGGCGGTTTGAAGAGTCCACAGAATGAGCGGAATGACGACGAGCGGCGCGCTCCAGGCGAGGGCCGCGGCTGGACTCGACGCCGCCACGACAAGGCAGGCATAAGCGCCCAGCGAAGCGGCGATCCAATAATTGCGCGGCAATTCACGCGGATGGACGTCAATCGTGCCCATGGCTCGCCATGCGCAGCGGCAGATCGTAACGCCGGCGTCCTCGCGTCAGGCTGAACGATAGCGTGAGATACAACAGCGATCCGAAGAGCGCCAGCGACGCCGCTCCGATCAGGATCAGCGGCACGTTTGGCGAACTCGGACGCTGCGGAACAATGCCCGGGTCGATTACTCGCAGCCACTCTGCGCGCGAACCCCGGCTGACCCGCAAATCCGCGAGCCGTTGCACGGCCGCTTCATATGCCGTTCGAGCCGCGATCAACTCCGCATGCAAATCCTCCTCGCGAGCGCTCTGCTCGGACAGCAGCTTGCTCTTTTCGTTCATTGCCTGCGTAAGTTCGCGGATGCGACGCTGGAGAAGTTCAATGCGGGCACGCGACGTGCCATTATCGTTTTCGGTGAGACTGGTTTGCTCGTCTAACAGTTGCTCCTCGATGCGCGATTTCAATTCGCCGTCGTCGAAAATCTCCGATCGCAGCGCTTCCGCGGGGTGTGTTGCGCTGGCCTTCTGCCACGCGACCTCGGCTTCGTTAAGGCGGGTCTTTAGATTCTGTGCCGTTTCAGCAGCGTCCTTGATTGTCGCCTCATCCGCTTCCTTTCCTCCGGACCGGCTGAGTTCTACGGCGCCGTTGGCAATAAATTCCGCCACAGCCTGAGCGGTTTTTGGATCGGAAAGCGACACGCTAATTTGCAACGCGCGTGTATCGCGGAGCTTGCCCACCTTCAGCACACTCCGCTTTAACGATTCGATTGGCGATCCGTCGGGGTCGCGGAGGTGGAACTTAGACGCGGCTCGCATAAAGAGCTGATCGTTGGTAGCGAGCAGTTCATACGTTTTCAACGATTCCAGATAGACCATGCTCACGGCAGTGGCGATGCGCGGATCGCCTCCTGCCGGAGGGTCAATCAGTATGGTCGCCGTTGCCGTGTAGCGTCTGGGAAGCAGGAAGCCGGTTGCCATGGCGAGCGATATCGCGACACCGCATGCGATGGCCGCGAATTTCCAGCGAGCCCGCAGGAAATCGATATATTCGAAGATATCGAAGGAGTCGTGCATTTTAACCGCTCCCGCGGACCTTGCATCGGCCCTATTGAATCGCGACCATCACTTGATTCGAGCTGGAAACGCCGTTCACCCGGATCTGCAGCGGCACGGCGCTGCCTGGCGTCACGCCTGTTGGCACCTGCACGTTCAGTTGATTTACACCGACAAACTGCGGAGCGAGTCCGGAGAATTCCACGTCACCGGCGACTCCGCCGAATAAAACGGAAGGCTTCGCGATTGTTTGTGACAGGACGCTGGGTATGCCGCCGTCGACGGGCGTGTGGTCCACTGCGCCGAATCCGGTGGCGTAGATGATCAAAACATCACCGGCTTTTGCCGGATGCGAACCGGTGCCCGTCGATGCAAGACCCTGTGGCCACGCGAGCGAAGAATCGGAGCTATTCACCGCGATTGCGTACAGTTGGCCTCCGGCGGCCGCTGTGAAGATGCCCGGCATCGACGGCGCGAAGTTGACTGCGACAGGCGCGGATGTGCCATTCGGAGTAGTGACCGTCACATTTACCACACCCGTTCCCGAGCCGACTTCCCAGGGAAGTTGCGCGTTGATCTGATCGTCGGATTGGCCGGGAACGCCGGGCACAACGGCCAGCAGCGGCGCGGGCGGGAGATCGCCAAATGTAACGGTGACGCCACCCAGGTTGTTCGACAACGGTATCGTGTCGGCCAGGGCGAGTTTGCTTATGAGTCCAGTGCCGAAGATCGAGACAAGCCCACCGGGCGAGACCGGTTGTCCTTTGGCGAAACTGGCGCCATTCAGGACGCCGCCTTCGGCGATGGCCGGGGTCTGCGCGGAGCAGACCGCCGCGCCGGCGAACAAAATCAGCAGTAGGGATGAATGTTTCATAAGCAAAACTCGGTTACCTCATTCATTCTGGCTTCAGCGAAGCCGTGAGGTCGTGAACGCGTTGTAAAAACTTTGCAATTTCCGGATCTTTTCCGCCGTTCAGGTCGGCGGCGCGGTTCGCTTCGGCCAGAGCGTCGGTCCGACGTCCAGAGAGCAGAAATAATTGAGACAGCGCCCAATGGGATTTGAACCAGTTTGGCGAGGCTTCGAGGGAACGGCGTAAGCATGTTTCCACGTCCGCCGCGTCGTTTTGAGTGGCGTAGAAGGCCGGCGAGGTTATACCAGGCATTTTGGCGTTCTTCGGAAGTTTTCACGGCTCGCTGAGCTGCATTGAAGGCCTGTTGCAAAGCTATTCGCGCCCGGATTGGATTTGAGGCAGTTCGCGATGCCGCGGCGAAGGCGCGGGAGAAATAGAGATCGTCGCTGGAGCCCGTTGGCCGCCAGTGTCGCGAAAGGGCATAAGTCGCCGTGGATTCTTCGATGCGTCCGGCGTCCAGTTGGTGCTTGGCTTGAGCCAGGGTGACGTCGCTGGTGGTGAGTCGGATGGTGAAGATCAAGAATATTGAGAGTGCCGTGAAAGCGACAGCGAACGCTGGGATGCGCCAGCCGATTGACGTCCTCACGTCGGCGCGTCGTCGAATTGCCAGGCCGGTAAGCATGGCAATCGTCGCGTAGAAGTAAAGCGCGCCCGGCAGAGTGAAGCAGACGAATAGACCGCTGGTTACCCCAGCGATTAGGGCTGATGTCAAATAGGGGGCGGCCTGCTGGGCTGTGCTCAAAGCGTGTCGCGTAGCGAACCATGCCAACGCGACGAAGCCAATCAGGACCGTCAATCCCAGGATGCCTTCCGATACTAGGGCGTCGAGAAAGATGTTGTGCGGCGATTCGTGATAGAAATCCGGATAGGCGCGTGAGAGTTCCACGGATTGATATCGCGGGAATTGCTGACCGAATGACTCCGGGCCAAAGCCGAAGACCAGGTGCTGATCCGCCATGCGCACAGAGTCGCGCCATAGCAAGAGTCTGGCGCCTCCCCGCACGTCTTCAAGCGCCCATTGCGAGCGGGCGCGAAGCTTCAAACCTGCCGGCGAGAAGTAGAACGCGACACTGATGGCGCAGAGTCCGATGGCGAAGAAGGCGTGGCGCCTCGTGAGCCGCGGACGATTCCAAATCCAGAGCGAAAGTGCTCCAGCGGCGAGTCCTAAGAGCGCGCCTCGCGTTCCGCTGAGCGCGATTGCCGCCGATCCGAGAACGATGGCCGCACCACCAAGAGCTTTCCACGCGGATTGTATTTCCGTTGAGACGAGAGCCGCTCCAAGAAAAACCACATAAAGCAAATATCCGGCGAAGAAATCCGCGTGGCCTAGCGTCGATGGCGGCCGAACGATGGTCGTCAGTCCTTCTCCGACGTGATAGGCGGCCTTGGGCAGAAGCGGATCAACGCCCGAATATTGCAAAATTCCGTAGAAGGCGGCTATGACGCCGGCAGCCGCGACGGCGCGAAGAACGATGCGTAATCCGGATATCGAGCACGACGCCGCGATAAGAAATCCTATGACGACGACGGCTAGCTGCGAAACCAGGCCGAAACGGCGCCAGTTTCCTCCATTCCACGAAAGGGCGGGATTGCTGGAGAGAGCCGTGCAAAGAAAGAGCACGACTATCTGGGCCGCGGTCAGGAGACAAAACCCTCGACCGATCTCGTCAGCCCATAAGCGACGAACTTCGTTGGGCGTGGAATCTCGAAGATAAAAGACGAGCGCGATGCATGCGCCGATTAGAACAACGGCAACCTTCGGGGTCACGTCGTAGTAGAAAAACCAGGCCGGCAGAATAAGCAGCGGCGTAAGCGCTAAGACCGACGCGATGGTGATCTGGGTCCTCAACAAGTGACTTTCATTGTTGGGCGAAACTGCCTTGGCAATGGTTGGTTACTTGTAAAAGAGTTGTAAAAGAGACCCCGTTTTATGCCAAAGCGTGCGGCCGTTTCGTATACTGCGAATCAGTACAACTTGTGGTTACGATTCTAATTGTCGACGACGATGAGAGCCTGGGCGACACCATCAGCGTCCTTCTGGAACAGGAAGGATTCCGCGCGGTTCATGCGGCTGACGGGCGCACGGGTTTCGAAAAAGCGCTCAGTCTCAAGCCCCAACTGATCCTGGCGGATCTGCGATTGCCGGAGATGAGCGGTATCGATCTTTGCAAGCAGTTGCGCGCCTCGCATGTGAAGACACCCATCATTGTGCTGAGCGCGATCGGCGAGGAGATGGACAAAGTGCTGCTACTCGAAATCGGCGCCGACGATTACATCGTCAAGCCGTTTGGAACGCGCGAACTTCTGGCACGCATTCGCGCGGTGCTGCGGCGCACCTCGTCGGAGGCGCATCAGGTGGTGTCGTTCGCCGATACTCAGGTGGATTTAAATCGCCGGATAGTCACCCGGCGCGGCGAGGAACTGAAATTCACGCCGGCCGAGTACAACCTGCTCACGTTCTTTCTTCAGAATCCGGATCGCGCTCTCACCCGCGACGTGATTCTAAATTCAGTGTGGGGTTACGAATCGTTTCCGAACACGCGGACAGTGGATGCTCATATCGTGCGGCTGCGTCAGAAATTGGAGCCGGATCCCGGCTTTCCGAAACACTTTCTGACGGTACACGGGGTTGGATACCGGTTCATCCCGTAGTCGCATGCGCCGTATTGTTCTGATTGTCGAAGACAACGCGCTATGCGTGGAGCCGCTCGAGGTTGCGCTGCTGCCGCGACCGGACCTGGAGGTGCGAGTGGTGTCATCGGGTCAGGAGGCGCTCCATTTTCTGGCAGTTTCCGAGACGCCGGTGGCGGCGTTAATCACGGACTTGCATTTGCGTTTTTCGCGCATCGACGGTTTCGAACTGATCGAGCGCGTGCGCGCTCAACCCTGGCTGGCCCACCTTCCGATCATCGTGATCAGCGGCGATAGCAAACCGGAGACGCCGAGTCGCGTGCATGCCTTGGGAGCGGCGTATTTCAGTAAGCCTTACTCGCCTGGCGCGGTGCGGCAGGCTCTGGAGCAATTGCTGGATGTTCACTAAGGGCTCGATTTTTCCTATTCTTGTGTTTATGTTGATTCCCGCGGTTATTCGAGCGCAGGAAAAAACGGAATTACAGCAAATCCTGCAACGGTTGGATCGTCTGGAGCAAGAGAACCACGCGTTAGCCGATGAAGTTCATGCGCTGCGAACAGAATTGGCCGCTGCACGCGGGGAACCTGCACAGCCTCCGCAAGCTCAGCCGTCCGCGCCAGTTCCGGGCTCGCCTCCGCTAGACGAACGCGTTCAAGTCGCGGAACAACGTATCGACGATCTCAGCCAAGAGAAAGTGGAAGCTTCGCAGCGCTTCCCCATTTCCCTCGCCGGCATGGTGTTGTTCAATGCGTTTCTGAACGGCAAATATGGCGGTGGGTACGAAAATCCGACAACCGCGACCGCTACGTCCGGACCCGATACGAACGGAGCGACTGTCGCGCAGACGGTTCTCGGTTTTCGCTATCAGAGTCCAAAGGCCTTGTGGGGCGCACAGGTCAACGGCTCGCTATTCTTCGATTTCTGGGGCGGAAACGGCACATCTCTCGACCATACCGCTCGGTTACGCACTGCGGAGATCCAGCTCGATTGGACCAATACCAGTGTGATGGTGGGTCAGGATAAACCGTTGATCGCGCCGCGCGATCCTTTTTCTCTGGCGCAAGTGGAAGTCTCGCCTTTTACCGACGCAGGGAATCTGTGGTTGTGGCGTCCGCAGGCGCGCGTAGAAGAGCGATTCAAGTTTGGCGATGACAGCGGACTGCGCGCGCAACTCAGTTTGTACCAACTGGGCGAGACCACAGAGAACAACTACGAATACGAGCAATCGACAGCGGGGCCGGCATTAGAGGGCCGCTTCGAATTTTGGCATCGATTCGGCGAGCACACACGTATCGAGCTGGCCCCAGGCTTTCATACCGCGCAGTCAACTGAAAATGGAATCTCCGTGCCGTCGAGATTGGTCAGTTTCGATTGGTTTGCGAATCCCTGGGAGAAGATCGAGTTTAGCGGCGCATTTTATCGGGGCGAAAACATTGCGGGACTTGGGACGATCGGACCGGGATATTTTGAATTGGGTCCAACGTTGGTGAGACCCGTGCAAGCGATCGGCGGATGGGCACAGCTAGCGTGGCTGGCGACTCCGAAACTGACGTTTCACCTGATCTCGGGGCAAAGCGACAACCAAGCTTCGGAGGTTTCCCAGGGATTGATTTACAAGAATCAAGGTTACGCCGCGAATTTTGTTTATCGTCTTGCTCCGAACGTATTGTTGAGTATGGAGGGCATGCAGGTGCGCACATCGTACGTGGGTACCGGGACGAGGCTGAACAATCATTATGATCTCGGCGTGGCTTACCTTTTTTGAACGTGCGCTTTTGATCGCGTTCCTGGCGATCCCGCTTATGGGCGGGTCGGTGACGGGGCGCGTGGAACTCAAGGATTCTACTGTTGCTTCTGTTCGCAAGGGGCGCGACTACTCCGGCGTGGTCGTCTGGCTTTTGCCCGTCTCCGACGCTCCCATGTTCCGCACGGATGGGAAGCATGCGCGGCTGATTCAAAAGGATAAGACCTTCACGCCACACATACTGGCGGTCGAGACCGGCACAACGGTCGATTTCCCGAATTACGATCCTATTTTTCACAATGCTTTCTCGAATTTTAGTGGTCAATTATTCGACATCGGGCTGTATGCGCCGGGATCGACCCGCAGCTTCCGGTTTCAGCGCTCCGGAACGGTGAGGATCTTTTGTAATATTCATCCCACGATGAGCGCAGTCATCCTGGTGGTGGATACGCCTTACTTCACAGTGAGCGGCCGCAATGGCGAGTTTGAAATCGCGAATGTCACGCCGGGGGAATATCAGCTCAAGGTTTTTCACGAGCGTGCCAGTGAGGGCGTATTGCAGGGTTTAACGCGCAGGGTCTCCGTAGAGGAAGGGAAGCTCACCCTGCCGCCGATAGTAATATCTGAGAGCGGCTACTTGCCGGCGCCCCATAAAAACAAGTACGGTAAAGACTATCCCAAGACCGTGGATGATGGCGTGACTTACTCGGGCTCGACAAAGTGATGTTAGGATTTTCGCGATTATCGCTGCTGTGGAAGACCCTGCTTTCAACCTCCATCGCCATCACCCTACTGTTCGCCGTGACGGTCTGGATTGTCCAACACCACGTCGTACAGACAACTTCGGAGAGCCTGGAGGACGAAGTTCGCGCGAGCTTCCAGGCTTATGAATCGCTATGGCGCGCGCATGCCGATCGACTCGCATCGATCAGCCTGATCCTGAGCACGATGTCGGATGTGCGGGCTGCGTTCACGACCGGCGACAAAGCGACGATTCGCGATACAGCGGCGGAATTATGGAATCGAGTATCGGAAGACGACGCTCTGTTCTTGGTCACCGATCCGAACGGCGTGGTGATTACTTCCCTGGGCGGCAACCCGCGTATTCCCATGCCCGGTACGATGCCGCTGGTCGAAGAAGCGTCCGCGCGTTTCCCCCGTCCATCGCAAGGATTTCTCAGATTGGAAGGACGTTTGTATCAGGTGATCGTGACCCCGGTATACGTTCAGTCAGGAGGCGATCCCGCACTGATCGATGTTCTGGTGGCAGGCTACGAAGTGAATAATCTGACGGCGAGACGGCTCAAAGAGGCGACTGGCGGAAGCGATTTCACGTTTGTCGCCGGATCCGACGTAGTAGCTTCCACGCTGCCGGGCGGTGTTTCGAACGCTATTCTGACCGCGGCAAACCGCTATTCCGATCGTCCAGGAAAGATTACTGACGGGCGATCCGAATACATGGCGCTAACTACGCCACTCATGGATGTACGCGGTTATCCAATCGGTCGGCTTAGCATTTTTCGTTCTTTTGAGACTGCCGATCAGCGGCTTGAATCGCTGAGGTGGAATATTCTGCTGACATGGATCGTGGCTGTGCTGGCCGGACTGGCGCTGACTTATCTTCTGGCAAGTCGCATTCTGGCCCCTGTAAAACGCCTGGATCACGCCGCAGACGCGATCGCGCGCGGCGACTACGATATCCAGCTATCGGTAGAGAGCCGCGATGAACTGGGACGATTGACAGAGACATTCAACAATATGTGCAGCTCCATCCGCGGTGCGCGGCGGGAGCTGATTCAAAAGGAGCAGATCGCGACTATCGGTCGGCTGTCTACATCGATTGTGCACGATCTGCGTAATCCGCTCGCGGCGATCTATGGCGGCGCAGAGATGTTGGTGGATTCTGATCTGCCGCCAGCGCAGATCAAGCGCCTGGCGCAGAACATCTATCGCGCCTCGCGTAGGATACAGGAGTTATTGCAGGACCTGGTGAACGTCTCGCGCGGCAAAGAGAAGGCGGTCGAAGTATGCCGCCTGCGCGATGTCATCAATGCGGCGTGGGATGTGCTCGCTCGCGTTGCGGAGTCTCAGGCCGTGACATTGTCCGTGAATGTTGCGGAGGACATCGAGCTACCTCTGGAGCGGTCGCGCATGGAACGGGTCTTTGTGAACCTGTTCAGCAATTCGTTGGACGCTATGCCGGATGGTGGGCGGATTGAGATTGTGGCCAGGCGGGACGGCGCGGTGGTGCTGGTGGAAGTGGGTGACACTGGGCCGGGAATCTCGAATGAAGTGCGAGCGTCGCTGTTCCAGCCATTCAATTCGCGCAAGCGGAACGGACTCGGCCTGGGGCTGGCATTGTCGCGTCAAACGGTGCTCGACCAGGGTGGAGACATGTGGGCGGATGCCAAGGCCGCCGGCGGTGCTCGTTTTTGCATTCGGTTGTAGGGAATTTCAGACAACTCTCAATCATTCAAACTATTCTGCCGACGCAGAAGCTGCCCTATATTGTTTGACGCCCGCGAGCCTCCAAGCGGGCACTCTGCATGTTTTCTAGAATTCTGGTGTTGCTGCAATTCGGGAGATAAGACGCCGCCGTCTGCAGGGGGCTAACAACGACGTAACATTCTGAGGAAAATAGTCGTGTTGCGGGGACGATCCAGTCGTCCCCGGTAAAGTTGCTTGCGCTCGGAAAAGCAGAACCCGCACTGCCCCAACCGTCCGCTGAGAGGAGTAGAATTGCCGTGGAGCAACTACGATGTACAAGCTTTCGTTTTGCTTACTTCTCTTGGTTTACTCCATGCATGCTGCGTCGATCAGCGATGATGAGACTTATTCGGTTTACGTTTCAGTCGGCCCTCCCGAAGGCAGTTCCGCTTCGCAGTCAGACGAACTTCAGGGTCTGTTTACTTTCACCGTAACTGGCGGACTCGATCAGGGCTATTTCTCGCCATGTCTCGAAGTGATGCAGGATTACTTTCAGGGCACCGCGAATGCTACCGCATCGTTTGGTGCAGTGACGTTGTCGATGGCTGGAAGAGGATGGGTGCAATCCTGTGTTCCCTATGGCTCCACTTACTCGATCTTCACTCTCGGGCAGCCCCAAGTTTTTGAGATGTTCCTTTCGGCATATGCGAGCGCCGGCTCGGACTATTCCGATAGCGCGCAAGCCACCGCTGGCGCCGGCCTCACTGGATTCGCGTTTTTTGACTCGTCGAAGAACCCGGTCTCCGATGTCACGTACTCGTTGGTTGAGGGAGTCACAATTCCCGAGCCTGCTGTCGCGATCCCGCTTGTCTGCGGGCTGTTGATACTTGCAGGAATGCGGTTGTTTAGTGAACCACTGACCAGCCGGGGACACCAGCCTGACTGATCCAGTTCCAGCCGATCAATGAAGCGCCGCCGGGTCCGCCATAGTAATGGACCGTGACTTGGTGCGTGCTGCTGTTTTGCCAGAGCAGGTCGGGGACTCCGTCGCCGTTCACGTCGGACACGGCTTTGACGGTCCAACCTTGCGGGCCGTCGGCTTTGTTCAGCCAGTTCCAACTTTGAAGAACCGCGCCTCCCGCACCGCCGTAGTAATGCACGGTGACCTGGCCGGTTGTGTTGCTTTGCCAGACCAGATCGGGAACGCCATCGCGATTGAAGTCACCTGCGCCCACGACGGTCCAGCCTGGTACGGGAGCCGACTGCAGCCAGTTCCAGCCTTGGAAGACTGCGCCTCCGGAGCTGCCATAGTAGTGGACCACGACTTTTCCCGTGGCGTCTTCCTGCCAGACCAGGTCGGGAACTCCATCGCCATTGAAATCGGCGACCGCTTCAACGGTCCAGCCGGGCACGGCCGACGATTGGAGCCACTTCCAGCTTTGCAGCACCGCGCCGCCTGCTCCGCCCTCATAGTGAACGACGACTTCGCGCGTGACGCTATCCTGCCAGACCAGATCGGGGACACCGTCGCCATTGAAGTCTGCCACGCCCACTATGTGCCATGTGGGCACGGCTGTGGAGTTCAACCAGTTCCAGGTTCCCAAATCGACTCCCGTGTAGCCGGTGTAGTGGAGGGTTGCCTTGCCGGTCGCGTCTTCTTCCCAGACGCGGTCGGGAACGCCGCTGGAATCGAAATCCCCGGCGATGGGGGGTGGGCGCAGAGACGATTGGAAGGCGGCGAAACGTGGCAGAGGTTCCTCATCGAAGACCGAACTCTGGATCGCGGAAAGGGGCGCGAGAAGTACTGTAGCGACGATGTCGCCTGATAGGTTCATTGAACCAGTGAATGCAATCGCGACGGGTATATTCGCTGTTTCAATGGCTGTTGGATCGGAATTTACAACCTCGTACGTGGCGGACAAGGTCGTGCCTGTACGTGAGGCCTCGGCGACAGGGGTCGTACCCACAATCGCGGAGGTAGCGAGCGAAGTGTATCCCTGACCTGAAAACCCATTCATTTGGGCCTGAATAAGCTGTATTTGTCCATTAGCGATTCCCACGTTTGACGGATAGCCGGGAGGTGGATTGGAGTTCTGTAGTGCAATACTAACGGGTAAGAAAATGTGAACTCCCTGGGGCACGTTGGAGAACAGAAGCAGGATTCGTGTTCCCGAATCCGCCGGTTTAAGAGCATACCCGGGATTCGAGATAGCGATCAGCGAAGGCAGGAAGCCCGTTTCGGTAGTGTAAGGGTACCCTGGAACATTCTGCGCATAAACAGGCGGAGGAGTGACGCCATCGGCCGTCACTCCTATATTTCTTCGCTTGAACGATGCGGCAAAGCCCTCCGTTACCTGAATAGTTCCATCGAATGTCGGTGTGCCGGTTTCTCCGAGCAGAGAAGCGTTATGGGATGGGCATCCGCAAAGTGTAAACGAGGTGTCCAGAGCGACCTTTCCTTCCAGGTCATAGGAGAGCGTTTGCTCGCCGATTTCTGCATTATCGATGGACACTAAACCGACGATCTGCGTCGGGATTTGGACGGGTGAAACCCCCCACTCCTCAGCGTCGGCTCGCACGTTTGTCAGGCGAATCAGTCGCAGCGCACCGGTTCCCGGTGGGTCGATCGGTACTCCGGCCCAAGTGATCTGATTCCCATCGTACTGGCCTGCGTAAATGGTAAATGTGCCCGGCTGGAGATAAGGGCTGCTTGTGCTCTCGTATCCGCCACCGCCATTCCCCAATAGATAATTGCAAGCTCCAGGGCTCGCGTTTGCCGAGGAGTAACACAGCGTTTGGGCGGGATGGTTTGGAGGGCGAGGCCAAGTCGAAGAAACTATCATGGTTGAGGGATACGGCTCATCAATGAGCAGCAACGAATCGATGTAGCCTTCTAGCACGTTGCCTGGACCTAAGTGGGTTCCGATAGGGCGGCTTGCTACCCAGGTGTTCAGGGTAAGAGCCACACTGACGAGTGGTACCGGTTGCCCCAGCGGTGTAGGAGTACCGCCCGTGCACGTGAGCACCACATCGCCCAATAATTCTGAGTATCCATCAGCCCGGATATTTGGGGCGGTCATTTCGTTTAGCTGACAGCTCATTGGTAGCTGGCCGAAAACAACAGTACCTGTGAAGAAGAAGATCGCGACTGCGAGGCGGATACACGAATTCATGAGAGGCCCCCTTTAATGAACCACGGACCAGCCGGGCACACCGGCCTGACTGATCCAGTTCCAGCCGATCATCGAGGCGCCGCCGGGTCCGCCATAATAATGGACCGTGACCTGGTGCGTGCTGCTGTTTTGCCAGAGCAGATCGGGGACGCCGTCGCCGTTCACGTCGGACACGGCTTTGACTGTCCAGCCTTGCGGGCCGTCGGCTTTGTTCAGCCAGTTCCAGCTTTGAAGAACCGCGCCTCCCGCGCCGCCGTAGTAATGCACGGTGACCTGGCCGGTGGTGCTGCTTTGCCAGACCAGATCGGGAACGCCGTCGCGATTGAAGTCGCCTGCTCCTACGACGGTCCAGCCTGGTACGGGAGCCGACTGCAGCCAGTTCCAGCCTTGGAAGACTGCGCCTCCGGAGCCGCCATAGTAGTGGACCACGACTTTTCCCGTGGCGTCTTCCTGCCAGACCAGGTCGGGAACTCCATCGCCATTGAAATCGGCGACCGCTTCAACGGTCCAGCCGGGCACGGCCGACGATTGGAGCCACTTCCAGCTTTGCAGCACCGCGCCGCCTGCTCCGCCCTCATAGTGAACGACGACTTCGCGCGTGACGCTATCCTGCCAGACCAGATCGGGGACACCGTCGCCATTGAAGTCTGCCACGCCCACTATGTGCCATGTGGGCACGGCTGTGGAGTTCAACCAGTTCCAGGTTCCCAAATCGACTCCCGTGTAGCCGGTGTAGTGGAGGGTTGCCTTGCCGGTCGCGTCTTCTTCCCAGACGCGGTCGGGAACGCCGCTGGAATCGAAATCCCCGGCGACTGGCGGCGGGGTTATGTTTGTTGGACCGAAGCGCGGTATTGGTTCTGAGTCAGTCGCGGCGACAGTGATGCTCGAGATCGGCGCGAGAGATGCTCTTGCGACGATCGTGCCCGAGAGCGGCGTCGAGCTGTTGAAGGCCAGCGCAATCGGGATGTCCGCCGTTTCGAGGGACGCTGGATCGGAATCGACGACTTCATACGTGGCATAAACGAAGCTGCCCATTCTTGATGCCTCGGCAACAGGCGTGCTTCCGACGACGGCTGTGCTGGGAAGTGAGGTGTAAGCCTGCCCTGAGAAGCCATTCGGTTCGGTCTGAATGAGTTCCATCTGTGTCGACAGGAATGAATTTCCGGGAGGATAGCTCGGGTATGGGGTTCCACCAGTCAAAGCTACGCTGACCGGTACAAAAACGTGGACGCCAGCCGGGATGTTGGCGAACGTGACCAGAATTCGAGTACCCGAATCTGCGGGTTGGAGAGTATAGTTCGGATTCGAAACAGACGACGGGGAAGGTAAGAATCCTGTTTCGTCAGAATACCCGGCTCCCGGGACGTTCTGGGGATAAATGGCCGGGGCGGTCGTCCCATTGGTCGTGACTCCAATATTCCTCCGCATGAAGACATCGGCAAAACCCTCCCGGACCTCAACTGTGCCGTCGAATGCCGGTGTACCATTCCCACCGACCAACGACGCATTATGCGATGTGCAGTTGCACAGCGCGAGTGGCACGTCGTAGGTGTCCATTCCTTGCTGAATGTAAGCGATCGTTTGTTGCGGGTTGTTGATCGTAAACAGAGAATTGTCAATAGTCACATTTGCGACAACTTGAGTTGGCATTAGGGTATGTGACAGACCCAATGAGGTCGCATCCACCCGGGCGTTCGTCAGCCGAATCATCCGTTCTGCGCTCAGTGGGCCAGGCGGATCGATTGGTACTCCATACCATGTGATCTGGCTCGCAGTATCTTGCTGGGCAGCATAGATAGTGAATGCGTTCGACTGGAGATATGGATTGCTCGAAGTTCCATACCCGCCGCCTCCGGTTCCCAACAGATAATTACAAGATCCCGGAGCGGCAGTCGCCGTGGAGTAGCACAATGCCTGAGCCGGACTGTTTGCGGGAGCGGTTGTGGTATACGGAAGACTCGCAGTAATCGGGTTGGACGGATATGGGTCATCGACGGTCAATAACGCGTCGGTGTAATTACCACCAACCAAGCGGCTGGTGATGTTCGAATTCAGATTCAAAGTGATATTAACAAGGGGGACCGGTTGGCCGGATGCCGTGGGAGTTCCTCCCGTACAAACCAGCAGCAGATCCCCCGCCAGTTCCGTTGATCCTTCCACCCGAATAATCGCGGGGTTTCCGCCATTGACCTGACAGGTCATTTGAGCGTGTGCGGCGCCGGCGAGAATCGCCGCGGCGGCCACGAGATGCATGTATGATTTCATTTGTTTAGTGGATTATCGACCAGCCGGGGACTCCGGTCTCGTTAATCCAGCCCCAGCCCATCAAGGTTGCGCCGCCGGTCCCGCCGTAGTAGTGGACGGTGACTTTGCGTGTCGCCTCATCTTGCCAGATTAGATCGGGGACGCCATCGCCGTTCACGTCGACTGCGGCCTTGATCTTCCAGCCAGAGGGCTCGCCCGTTTTGTTCAGCCAACTCCAGCTTTGAAAAACTGGGACTCCAGACCAACCGTAGTAATGCACGGTGACTTGGCCGGTGGTGTCGTTTTGCCAGACGAGGTCGGGATAGCCATCGCCATTGAAATCGGCTACCGCAGCCACGTGCCATCCAGGGACGGGCTGGTTGTAAAGCGAGTTCCAACCTTGGTAAACCGCGCCACCGGGGCCTCGATAATAGTGGACCGTAACTTCGCGCGTGGTGTCGCTCTGCCAGACGAGATCGGGGAAACCATCGCCATTGAAGTCCGCGGCGCCGACGACGTGCCAGGCGGGCACTGGAGTCGATTGCAGCCAGTTCCAGCTTTGAAAGACTGCTCCGCCTGTGCCGCCGTAATAGTGGACGACAACTTGGCGGGTGGTGTCATTCTGCCAGACAAGGTCGGGATAGCCGTCGCCGTTAAAGTCGGCCACGGCGACGATGTGCCAGCCTGCCACGTTCGTAGTGTTTAGCAAATTCCAGCTTTGGTACACGACGCTGCCCGATCCGAAGTCGCCGTTTAACGGCCCGTAGTAGTGTACGGTCGCCGCGCCGGTTGCGTCGTTTTGCCAGACGCGATCGGATATACCGTTGAGATCGAAGTCGCCGTTTGCCGGAGTACGAGAGGCAGCGCCGAAGCGTGGTATGGGTCCGCTGTAGAAACCGGCTGGCAAGGCTGCGAACGGTGCGAGCGTAATAGTCACAGGCGCATTGCCGTTTTGTGCCGAGAGGTTCGTGAATGCGATTGCGACAGGAATGTTCGCGGCTTCAATAGCTGTTGGATCGGAATTGACTACTTCGTAAGTGGCATACACCAAGTCACCATTTCTGGTGGCTTCCGCTACCGGCGTCGAGCCGATCGTTGCAGTACTGGAAGGCGAGGTATACCCGGCGGCTGAAGATCCTGTTTGGTCGGTCTCGACAAGCTGAAGCTGAGATACCGAGATGCCGGATGGGACTGGAGCGGCGGGCTCCTGCGGATTGCCTCCAGTAAGCGGAACGGAGACGGGCACGAAAATGTGGACTCCGGTAGGGACGTTGGGAAACGTGATGAGGATTCGGGTGCCAGAATCAGCCGGACTGAGCGTATAACTTGGCAACGATATGGCGGCCGGAGACGGAAGGAAACCGGTCTCCGTGTAATCCGGAGCGCCGGGTACGTTCGTAGCATAGACATTCGGAGCAGTCGGACCGTCTTCAGTCAATCCTAGCGAGCGACGTCGAAATGCATAGGCGAAGCCCTCTCGCAGGCGCACATTTCCATCGAAGGATGCCGGTCCTGTTCCGCTGAGAAGCGGAGCATTGTGCGACGTGCAGCCGCACAGAGGAATAAAGGTGGGTGCGGTTAGCAGGCCCGGTTCGTTGTAAGCAATTGTTTGCGCGGGATGTACTAAGGAAATTACCTGGTCGCTCCCTTGCGAGTAACCAACCTCTAGGTACGTGCCGACTGGGAAGAAGTGATTACCGATCGAGTCGGTGGCTGCTCGTATTCCTGAGAGGCGAATGATGCGTTGTGCGCCGTTGGTACCGGGAGGGTCAATAGGGACGCCCCGCCAAGTGATTCCGGTAGTCGGCGTCAGTCCGGCGTAGATCGTGGATGCGCCGCTTTGGAGATAAGGACTGGTGCTGGTTCCGTAGCCTCCTCCGCCAGTGCCCAAAAGATAGTTGCATGAACCGGGAGACGGCGTGTCGGTGTTGCTATAGCAAAGTGCTTGCGCCGGACTATTCGCCGGTGCTGTTGGCGTGGAAGTGCTCGTCAACGGGGATGCTGGATACGGTTCATCGATCAGCAGTAACGCGTCGGAATATAAGCTTCCGAGCATACGGTTGGTCACTTCGATGCCGAAGAGCAAATTGATGGTCACCAGCGGGATCGGTTGCCCTCTGGGCGTCGGTGTTCCACCGGTGCAAACCAGGAGGAGATCGCCGGTCAATTCTGTTGTTCCCTCGGCTCGAACCATGGGAGGGTTACCGGCGTTTGGCACGCAGAACATGCCTCCTGTAACCTGAGCTTGCGCCGCGCACACGAGCATACTCGCCGCGATGGCCGCGCGAATTAGATTTTGAATCATGAGTGAATGGCCTTCAATTTGAAAAAGCGATATAAGGCTGCGCTGCTGAAGGGGCAGAAATCGACTGGCGGGTTCAGGAGCGCAGGGCTATCCGCGTCTCCCGGCGGACAGAAATTACTTCGAGTTCAACACTCGAATTCTGATTTACGAGAAAAAACAGTCTATCACGTTCTCTAACCTGCGGGAATAGTATTGTGTGACAGGTTGGGCTAGCGGCAGGATTTGGCGCTAGCCCATTTGAGTCATTTAGTGGATTATCGACCAGCCGGAAACACCGTTTTGGTTAATCCAGTTCCATCCCATCAAGGTTGCGCCGCCGGTCCCGCCGTAGTAATTGACCGTGACTTTGCGTGTCGCCTGGTCCTGCCAGATGAGATCGGGAACGCCGTCGCCGTTCACGTCGACCGCGGCTTTGATATTCCAGCCCGAGGGCTCGCCCGTTTGATTCAACCAATTCCAGCTTTCGAACACCGCGCCGCCCGATCCACCGTAGTAATGCACGGTGGTCTGGCCAGTGGTGTCGTTTTGCCAGACGAGGTCGGGAACGCCGTCACCGTTGAAATCGGCTACAGCAGCCACGTGCCATCCAGGGACGGGCTGGTTATAAAGCGAGTTCCAACCTTGGTAGACCGCGCCACCAGGACCGCCATAATAATGAACGGTGACTTCGCGCGTGGTGTCGTTTTGCCAGACGAGATCGGGGAAACCGTCGCCATTGAAGTCCGCCGCGCCAACGACGCGCCAGCCGGGGATGGGAGTCGATTGCAGCCAGTTCCAGCTTTGAAAGACTGCGCCTCCGGCTCCGCCGTAGTAGTGGACGGTGACTTCGCGGGTGGTGTCATTCTGCCAAACGAGGTCGGGATAGCCATCGCCGTTGAAGTCGGCCACGGCGACAATGTGCCAGCCTGCGAGGTTGGTGGTGTTTAGCCAATTCCAACTTTGAAGGACCACGCTGCCTGAGCCGAAGTAGCCATTCAATGGACCGTAGTAATGGACGGTTGCCTCGCCGGTCGCGTCGTTTTGCCAGACGCGATCGGATATGCCGTTGAGATCGAAATCGCCGTTTGCGGGAGTGCTGGAGGCGGCGCCGAAGCGTGGAATGGGTCCGCTGCCCGCAGTGGTGGCGGCAGGCAGGAACGGTGCGAGCGTAACGGTCACAGGTAGATTGCCGTTTTGGACTGAGAGGTTCGTGAATGCGACTGCGATGGGAATATTCGCGCCTTCAATTGAGGCCGGGTCGGAATTGACTACTTCGTAAGTTGCGTACACAGCCGATCCATTTCTGGTTGCTTCCCCGACCGGCGTGGATCCGATCGTTGCAGTACTCGATGGCGAGGTATACCCGGCGGCCGAAGATCCGGTTTGGTCGGTCTCGACGAGTTGAAGCTGAGAGACCGAGATACCCGAAGGGACGGGAGAAGCGGGCTCCTCCGGATTGCCTCCGGTAAGTGGAACCGAGACAGGTACGAATATGTGGACGCCTGTGGGGACATTGGCGAAGGTAATTAGGATTCGAGTTCCAGAATCGGCCGGACTCAGAGTATAGCTTGGCAAGGAAATGGTGACGGGGGATGGGAGAAAGCCGGTCTCCGTATAACCTCCGGCGCCGGGTACGTTGGCGGCATATACGTCAGGAGCGGTTGGGCCGTCGGCGGTCAATCCTAACGATCGGCGCTGAAAGGCATCGGCGAAGCCCTCTCGCAGGCGCACGTTCCCATCGAAGGATGCCGGTCCGGTTCCGCTGAGAAGCGGAGCATTGTGCGAGGTGCAACCGCACAAGGGAACAAACGTCGATGCGGTGAGCAGGCCTGGTTGGTTGTAGGCGATCGTTTGCTGAGAATTGTTTACGAATGCGTTGAATCCTGTGGTATTTAGCTGCACATTTGCAACGATCTGATTGTAAGAGTTCCAAGATAGGCCGAGTTGTTCGGCGCCTGCGCGAATGCCTGCGAGCCGAATAATGCGCTCTGCGCCGCCGTTGCCGGGAGGATCAAACGGGACGCCCTCCCAGGTGACCTGGTTGGCTGCGACCTGTGTTGCGGCGTAGATCGTGAATGCGCCGCTCTGGAGATAAGGGCTCGTGCTGGAGCTGTAACCACCGCCGCCTGTTCCTAAGAGATAGTTACAAGACCCTGGAGTCGTCGTTCCAGTGGAATAACAAAGAGCTTGCGCCGGACTATTGGCCGGTGCAGTCGGGGTCGAAGTGCTCGTCAACGGTGAGGCGGGATACGGTTCATCAATGAGCAGCAACGCATCCAAATATCCGCTGCCGAGCACGCGGTTGGTCAGATTCGTGTTGAGCGTCAACGTGATGTTGACGAGGGGGATCGGTTGCCCGTTGGCGGTCGGCGTGCCACCGGTGCAAACCAGGAGGAGATCGCTGGTTGCTTCCGTTATTCCCTCGGCTCGAACCACGACCGGGGCGCCGGCGTTTGCCTGGCAGACTACTCCCGCTGGCTGCTGAGCTTGCGCTGCGCACACGAGTAGGCTCGCGGCAATGGCCGCGCGAATTAGGTTTTGAATCATGAGTGAATGGCCTTCAATTTGAGAAATCGATATAAAGTTGCGCGCTGCTGAATGGACAACAAATCGATTGGCGAGAACAGGAGCGCGGAATTATCCGCGTCTCCGGCGGACAAAAATCATTTCGAGTTCAAACACTCGAATCCTGATTTACGAGAAAAAACAGTCTATCACGTTCTCTAACCAGCCGGAATAGTATTGTGTGACAGTTCGGTCGAGCGGTCGGGACGAGGTCGCCGGCGAAGCGTGTATCGAAGGATTTGACGTTGCGGCATGACTGGGCTAGGATAGTGTTGCGGGGTGGAGCAGTCTGGTAGCTCGTTGGGCTCATAACCCAAAGGTCGTAGGTTCAAATCCTACCCCCGCAACCAACTCCACCAACAACCTGCGTAAGTCTGACGGGTCCGAATCGGCGCCCGGCCCCGATATGCCAGTTCGCGAATCATCCGCGCCGCGGAAGGGACCAGACGCAGCACCAACTTCCGACCGAGGAGGTAAATGGAAGCTCGGCCAAGCGCTTATGCAATAGATCGTTCCGTCACGAGGTCCAAGCTTCGATTGCCACGGAGCGCGTGCAATCATCTAAATTCGGCCGAGAGCCTCGATAAAGAATGCCAGCGGTAAATAGATGATTGAAGCGAGCAGCAATCTGCGTGCGTCGGTGTTGGTTCTTCGAAACGCTAAACTGGCGCAATAGAAAAAGAATCCGGAGCTGAGCATGCAGACCGCAACAATACCGATTAGACTCGCACGGCCAATCGCTAGCGGGATCAAGCTGACAGGAATGAGAGCGAGGGAGGGCGCAGACGCAGTGTCAAATCCTCGACTCGTATCAGCGCGTCGGTTCCCTATCGAGTTCCCATCGATCTCTTCGGCCGAGCATTTGGTGACAAGTCGATTTCGCGGAGTGCGCCGAGCCTCTAGATACGCAGGGGTATTTCGCAGTTCGATTGCCCGATCGTGGCAAGCGCGCGAGATCCAACCGCTACCGCGTGAGGGACCAACTCGGCCACGTCGAGCACAATGACGGCACTCGAATCCCCGGTTTGAGTCGGAGTTGATCCACAGAATCGCCGCGATCCCGCTGATCAATCGATGAATCGTAGGTGGACGATCAGCATCTACTTCGGTGATGGTTTACGCAATCCTGCTTCAGTGTGGTTCAGATCTTGAAATCTACTCGCGCAAGGAGTTTGCGAAACCTAGTGAGCGCGCCGATCCGGTCCGGGCGAATTGTCTTGAAGACAATTCCACCTGGAACCAGCAGCTTAACCTCGGTTCCGGAAACGCGATTGCTCGCCAGAGTCAGCTTCCCGCCAATGCGCGCCGCTCTTTCACGCATTCCCTGCAATCCGAAGTGTCCTTCCTTTCCCCGTTCGACAACGCCCGGCTCAATCCCGACGCCGTTATCTCGAATGCGTAAATCGAGGTCCTGAGCATACCGCAATTCCACATGCACTTGGCTCGCGCCGGCATGGGCGCAGGCATTGCGCATCGCCTCAAATCCGATTCGGTAGATTTCCTCCCTCACAACCGGATGCATTTCTTTGACTTTGCCGGCGACCGAAAGCGAGACTTCCGCATCCCCCTGGCCCCGGCAGTCATTGATCGCCCGCTCGAATGCTTCCGCCAGGTCGTTCCTCTCGATCGTAGACTGACGCAACGAATTCAGAGCTGCCCGGCCTTCATCCACGGCCTGCTGTAGCCATTTCGATAGCGTTTCCAGAGCGCGTTGCTGCCCCATCGAATCGTCGGGCTTCATCAACGCAGTGCCCGCCAGGAATTGACTGGCGTGAATGGTTTGAAGCAGCGTATCGTGAAGCTCGCCGGCGATCCGCATGCGCTCCGTGACGCGCTCTTCCAATCGGAGTTCAATGATCCTTCGCGCGATCGACCAGCCGAAGAACGCGGCGATGCAAAACGTACAGACTGCGGTTGCCGGCACGATAATCAGGATCGTCCGCTGAACCGTCTTCATTTGCGCTTCGGCCTGTGACAACTCTTGGCCCGTTTGTTTGCCAATGCTCTCTACCAGGATCGCGGTCTGAGTCTCGATCGGTTTTAAGGCGCTTCCAAGCCGAAGCTGTACCGCTGCCCAGTCGCCTGATTTGACCAGTTCAGTGATCGCTTTTAGCTGTGCCGGCAGAGTGGCCTGGATGGCCTCCAAGGTGGGCCAAAACGCCGGGTCTGCGGGGGCTTCGGGCGGTAAACTCAGCAGCGCCGTCCTGGTTCGGTGAGTCCGCTCATCGAGAGCGCTCAATAATGGTCCCGCCTCGACCACCATGCGTTGCGCGTCCCTGGACCGCGCCAAGTCCTCCAGCCGCTGATGGAAAGACAGAAGGCTCACCTGGAGCTGTTGAACCAGTATCATTTGCTGATTCGCTCCGGTAAGACGATCGGTTCGAGAGCGGGCTATATAGAATTGCCAAACGACCAGCCCGTTTCCGCCTAAAATCAGCGCGATCAATACAGCGAAAATCAGCATCAGGCGCCGGCCTATGTGAAAATAGTTTGCGTCGGACGATCTCATTCTAGCGGGCAATCTACTTCCCCGTTTTCGGCGCGCCCGTGCGGAAACCCGTTATCTGAATCAACTGCTTTTCAAGTTCAACGGCAGCTTTCCTCGCGTCTTTCTCCCCAGTCAGAACCGAATGAACCGCGCTGATATAGGCTGCACTTACCTGTTTATAGAGAGCGCCGGTCTCAACTGAAGGCCTGTCGACCACCGGGCTCCCGTGTTGCATCGAATCTTCAAACTGGTTGTATGCGCCCGATGCGGACGATCCGCCTGGCTGGTTAGCAAAAGTTGTTCCTTTCTTGAAGGACTGGACTTGCGCACGCGTTAGGAAGCTGACGTACTTGACAGCTTCCTGACGATGGATCGTGTGTCCGGAAACTGCCAATCCGTAACCTCCCAATGTAGCGCCCGACCCTCCAGGGCCGCCGGGTATAGCTGCGAAGCCAGTCATCACCACCGGACGGGTGGGCCTCCAATAGACCAGGTGAGACGGCTCGCCCCGGGCAATCGTTCTCCCCAACCAGACACGGTTGAATGCGGCTTTCCCCGAATCAAACATGTTAATCGAATCGCCCTCGCGGTACGCAACCACACTCGGTGGAGATATCCGCCCGATCCAGCTCTTGGCCCGCTGCCATGCCCGAATCGTTGCCGGATTGTTCACGCTGACGGTTCGATCTCGTTCGATAATCCGCCCGCCGCCCGCGGCGGCCTGCCATTCTAAGGCGTTGCAGGTCAAACCTTCAGCGGCCGCTCCTTGCCACACGTAGCCCCAGAATTCTTTGTTGCCTTTGGAGCGCTCGCCCGCCTGGATCCGCTCCGACATGCTCTCGAGCTCGGTCCACGTCCTCGGAGGGTGGTCGTAGCCATATTCACGAAGAAGGTCCGATCGATATTCCAGCGCTCCAACGTTCACTTGGTAAGGGATCGCAACTACCTTTCCCTTTACCGTGTAGCTAGGTAGCAACTGCGGCTCTACCGTCGCAATATCACTCGCCAAATCTGGTTGCAGGTCGATCAGGTCAGGTTCGAGAACCGCCGACCAGATCAAATCGACATGCACCAGGTCTGCGCCGGAGCTGCCCATCCGCAGCAGTTTCACCAGGAGATCCAGACCATCGAGAGTGCTTTCCGGAGTCGGAATGTCTCGGATGCGAATCCCTGTTTCCGAAGTAAACTGTTGCGATAATGCCGCCGTTTTTTTCCCCTCATCCGGCTCGGAGTACCAACCATGAGGGTAAGTCAACGTCACCGGCTCGCGGGCAGACTTTCCGCAGGAAGCAAGCAGCGCGGCGAGCAAAACAATCGTCACTCGGTTGTGCATTCGCGCTACGTTCTCCAAGAATCGTCGGACAATGGCTGGTCACCGCGCGATTGCCGCATGCTAGCCGATTCTAACCCACATAATCAGGGCCGTCTCCTGCCAAGGGACTTTTGTCCGGTCGAGGACGAGGCGAAGATTCGACCCGGTGTCAACATAGGGACTCCCATCAGAGACTGTCCGCTTTTCAGACCACAATTGGGTATGTACATCGAACCGCCAAATCCATTATGATTGGCAACGGACTTGAAGTTGCTGTACTGAAGAATTCAGACCGGCGAAAGGAGAGTCACCCCCCCGTGAACGCCAGCCGCAGAAGTTTCGTCAAGATTTCCGTCGGAGGCGCAGCCGCCTCATTTTTCGGATTCGATCTAACGCCTGCCTATGCTCAGCTTCAGGAGCTGAAAATTGCCCGAGCCAAAGAAACGCGCTCCCTTTGTCCGTATTGTGCGGTTGGGTGCGGCATCCTGATCTACACCATCGGCGACGACGCAAAGAACGTCACGCCGCAGGTTATCCACGTGGAGGGCGACCCGGACCATCCCACCAATCGCGGTACGCTCTGCCCAAAAGGTGCCTCGCTCCACCAGGACATTCTGAATTCGCGCCGTCTTTTGAAACCGCAGGTTCGCCGCCCGGGATCGGACCACTGGGACGACATCGCCTGGGATCAGGCTCTTGACGAAATTGCGCACCGCATAAAGAAGACCCGCGACGATACCTTCGTGGAAAAGGATGCGCAAGGCCGCGTCGCGAACCGTTGCGAGGGCTTCGCCTGGATTGGCGGCTGCACGGACACGAACGAGTTCAATTATCTCGTCGTCAAAACCATGCGCAGCCTGGGCGTCACCTATATCGAAAACCAGGCCCGCGTTTGACACGGCCCCACGGTCTCCAGTTTGGGGCCAACGTTCGGACGTGGTGCGATGACCAATGGTTGGGTCGACATCAAGAACACCGACATGATGTTGGTGATGGGTGGCAACCCTGCCGAAAATCATCCCTGTGGATTTAAGTGGGCGATAGAAGCGAAGCGCAATCGCAATGCAAAGCTGATCGTGGTGGATCCGCGTTTCACTCGGACCGCCGCCACGGGGGACCTGTTCTGCCAGATCCGCGCGGGCAGCGATATTGCGTTTTTGGGAGGAGTGATCCGTTACGCGATCGAAAACAACCGGATCGCGAAGGAGTACCTGACCAATTTCACGAATGCCGCTTTCATTGTGAAGGATGGCTTTAAACTTCCTGACGACGGATTATACTCGGGCTTCGATCCGGCTACCCAGACCTACGATAAATCGACTTGGAATTACGAGGCGGTAGGCGGCCCGGCATCCGCCGGTTTGCCGCCGAAGTGTCGCCTATGACCTCACGCTTCAGAATCCGCGCTGCGTTTTTCAGCTACTGAGGCAGCAGTATTCGCGCTACACGCCGGAAATGATCGAGCGGATCACTGGCATACCGAAAGAACAGTTCTTGAAGGCCGCGGATCTGTTCACATCGATACGCATCAACGGCGACATGAAAAAGGCCGCCACCATCATGTACGCCGTGGGCTGGACCCAGCATTCCTTCGGCACGCAGATCATCCGTACCGCCGCCATTCTTCAGTTGCTGCTGGGAAACGTCGGGCCGCGCCGGAGGCGGCGTGAACGCGCTACGCGGACACTCCAACATCCAAGGTGCGACGGATATGGCAGGGTTGTTTGATTCGCTCCCGGGTTATCTGAAAGCGCCCGTCCCGACCGATGTCGACTTCAAGACGTACATGACTCGCGTTACGCCGACTGCGTCCAAACCGGTTCCGTGGGATTCGTTCAATTACTGGACGAACACACCCAAATTCACCGTCTCGTTTCTCAAGGCTTTGTACGGCGACGCGGCGAAAAAAGAAAACGACTGGGCGGTTAATTACCTGCCCAGGGTGGATCGCGATTATTCCTGGACCGAGATCTGGGACAACATGTATCGCGGCCAGGTCAAAGGAATGCTCGCGTTCGGAATGAACGGCGTTTGCATCGGTCCCAATTCGCAAAAAAACATCGACGCTCTCAAGAAGGCCGATTGGCTCGTCGTCGGTGAGATCTATCCCGATGAGACCAGCGAATTCTGGAGATCGCCGGGAATCACGCCGGAGGAGATGAAGACGATCAACACCACTGTCTACCGTCTCCCGTGTGCCGGATTCGCGGAGAAGGATGGCTCGTTTACCAACTCGGCCCGCTGGTTAGTCTGGAAGAACGCGGCCGTTCCGCCTCCAGGCCAGGCCCGGCTGGATCAGGACATACTGGCTCAAATCTTTCTCAAGGTACGCGCTTTGTACAAGGTTGAAGGGGGGAAGTTCCCCGATCCGATCCTGAACCTTACCTGGCCTTATATCCAGGCAGAGCATCCCTCCCTCGGCGAAATCGCTAAAGAAATCAACGGCAAAGCGCTCGCAAATCTCACGGACCCCAAGACGCAGCAGGTCGTGCTGAAAGCCGGTCAGCAGTTACCCGGCTTCGCGCTGCTCAAAGATGACGGCACCACGTCCTGCGGCAACTGGATCTATTCCGGATCCTGGACAGAGGCTGGACCGCAAATGGCCCGGCGCGGGACTGACGATCCGTCCGGCATGGGCGTGTATCCGAATTGGGCGTGGTCGTGGCCGGCGAATCGGCGCGTCCTTTACAATCGCGCGTCCTGCGATCCTTCCGGTAAGCCGTGGGATCCAACTCGAAAACAGGTCTGGTGGAACGAGGATGCCCAACTGTGGGTCGGCAACGACGTGCCCGATTTCAAAGCCGATTCACATCCCAACGACCACATGGGTCCGTTCATTATGAACGCGGAGGGTGTCGGCCGGATCTTCGCTCCTCTGGCGGCTTTCGCCGACGGTCCCTTTCCGGAGCACTATGAGCCGATAGAGAGCCCCGTTCCGAATTTATTCCATCCGCAGCATCCGAACAATCCCGTGGTGAAAAAGTTCTCGACCCCGGCGGACAAGTATGGAACGGTCGGAGAGGGTTTCACGATCATCTGCACGACTTATCGCCTGACCGAACACTATCATTACTGGACCAAGAACAACCCGATGAACGTCCAGCTCATTCCGGAACCGTTCGTCGAAATGCCGGTGGAACTCGCCGAAGAATTAGGGATTCGCGGCGGCGACAAGGTAAAGGTCACTAGCGCGCGGAGTTTCTATATCGCGAAAGCCTTCGTCACAAAGCGCATTAAGCCGATGATGATCGACGGCAAGAAGGTTTATCAGATCGGCCTGCCGATCAATCAGGGTTTCCGTGGCATTCAGGAGGACGCGGGCAAAGACGCCAGGACGATCGCAAATCGGCTGACACCGACCGTGGTCGACCCAAACGCGCATACTCCTGAATTCAAGGGATTCCTCGTGAAACTGGAGAAGGTGTAGGTGCCCCGATGAGCCAAGCATCCGCGCAAATTAGAAGAATCTCGGCGCATCCGGGACCGGCTCCCGGCGCCAATGTCGAGCCCACCTACACTGTGTGCAAGCTGATCGACACCACCACCTGCATCGGTTGCAAAGCGTGTGAAGTAGCGTGTCTTGAGTGGAACGGGTATCCGTTCCGCGAGACGGTGTTCGACAACTCCTATCAGACCATGCCGGAGACGGCTTGGAATTACTGGAATCTCATCAAGTTCAATGAAGTGGAGCGCGCCGATGGCAGCGTGAGTCTGCTTATGCGCAAGGATCAGTGCATGCACTGCGCCGAGCCGGGCTGTCTCGCCGCCTGCCCCTCCGATGGTGCGATTGTGCAGTACGCCAATGGCATTGTCGATTTCCAACAGGACCAATGTATCGGCTGCGGGTATTGCGTTAGCGGATGTCCCTTCAATATTCCGAAGTTCAACCCGGTTACCAAAAAGATGTTTAAGTGCACGCTTTGTGTCGACCGCGTCACGGAGGGCTTGGAACCGGCCTGCATCAAGTCCTGCCCGACGGGCTGTCTGCACTTCGGATCGAAGGAGGACATGAAATTCCTGGCAGAATCGCGCGCGCAACAACTTCGAGATCACTACGGCTTTGATAAGGCAGGCGTATACGATCCGGCGGGCGTCGGCGGAACGGGCGTCATCTATGTGCTCCACGACGCGACCAATCCCGAGGCATACGGCGGCCTGCCAAAAGATCCTCACATCCCGTGGGTCGTGCAGCTTTGGAAGGGTCCGGCTAAGTGGATCGGCAATCTCGCCATGCTGGGCGGAGTCCTCGGCGTGACACTCCACTACCTGCGGTTCGGCCCCAAACGCGTTGACGATCAGGAGCAGAAAGGCGGACAGCCGTGAACGTTTCCGAAGCGATTCCCACCTCTCACGCCACTGCGGATACCGACGGGCGAGTTCTACGCTACACGCTAGCGGAACGCCTCAACCACTGGATCGCCGCCTTGACGTACATATATTGCCTGATCACAGGCTTGGCCTTCTGGTCACCTTACTTTTTCTGGATGGCCATCATCGTTGGCGGCGGACCGGCTGCCCGCTTCTGGCATCCCTGGTTTGGTTTGGTGTTCACCGCTTCCGTTATGTGGATGTACAAAATCTGGCGCCGCGACATGCTCACGACGGACGCCGATCGCGCCTGGTGGAAAGCGGTTAAGAATTACATCCGGAACGAAGACCAGAACCTTCCCCCGATCTGGCGTTTTAATCTGGGCCAGAAAATGTTTTTCTGGCTCATGTTCTACGGCGTGATCCTGCTGTTGCTCTCGGGCATTGCGCTGTGGTTCGTTGAATCCATTCCGTGGACTCTGCGATGGCTCCGCTATCTTGCGGTCGCGGTTCACGTCGCAGTTGCACTGGCCACAATCGGTGGCTTCATCATCCACGTCTACATGGGCACCGCCATGGTGCGCGGTGGTTTCACGTCCATCATCCGGGGAGAAGTTTCCGACGCCTGGGCCTGGACGCATCACCGCCTCTGGTACGAGAAGGTCACGAAAAAAACGTCCTTACAGAAATGAATCGATACAAGTGGGATCGGCGGATCGAGCGCGCGGATGAGTTAGCCTCGGCGCATCCGTTCGCCGCCGAGATCCTGCGTTTTTATCAGCGCGTCGCGAGTTTCCAGAAGGGACTGTATTGGTGTTTGCCGGAATCCTCGGACTCCGGTCTTGACCTGATATTGCCGAAGTTTCCCGAGTTTCTTTCTGAAATCGAGGCCGTGGCGCCTAAGCCCATCGCACGTTGCGCGAGCGAGTGGATGGGGCGCGATGACGATGAATCGCGCGACTTGCTCGCGTCCCATTGGCGATCGGTCTCGTCCGGCGAGAGCCCGGAAGGGCTTCTTGCATGGCTCTTTCTACAGCCTTACGCCGAACGGCTTGCGGACCACGCCAAACATGTTGAAGAGAAGGGCGTGCCCGCGCTCTGTCCATTCTGCTCGCGAAAACCGCTGGTTGGTGTCCTGCGGCCGGAAGGCGACGGCGCCAAGCGGTCACTCATCTGCTCGATGTGCGCAACCGAATGGTCAGTTGGGCGTATCCTCTGCCCCGCGTGCGGTGAAGAAGACGTCGACAAACTCGCGATCTATACGGCAGATCAATTCGGGTATGTTCGCGTCGAAGCGTGCGATACATGTGGATGTTACGTCAAAACGATCGATATGACGAAGAACGGCCGCGCCGTTCCCCTCGTTGACGAGCTAGCTTCCATTCCCTTGAACCTCTGGGCGAGAGAGCGCCGCTACGTGAAGATACAAACAAACATACTTGGTTTATGAACTCGCTGGCTCAAGGGGTGCTCGCGGATAGAAAATCCATTGAAAAGGAGGCCCCGGCGATTCCGCACAAAATAATCCAATATTTCGGATCATGCGGCTGAATCGTCTTATGCATCGTTGTAATCTGAAGATAGAGCCTTCCCCGGTGTTGCTTGGCGGTCGCCGGGATTGAGAGCCTGAATCTCACACAGGTGGTGACCGTTTGAATTCTCGGATGTCCGCAGGATTTGATCCCACGTTCGCCGCAAAAATCCGGCCCATAATCGCGCCGGCGCAGTTCCCGATTGACCGAGCCGGCGCTCCAACCCGGACGTACTGAGTATGAATTCAGCAATACAATCTCCCTCGGAACATCTGCCGAAACTTGAAGCGGCGGATAACGAATCGGGGTTCTTCTCCAGCGAGTCCGTTCTCAACATTCTAAATTTAATTCTTGCCGGATCTGAGCTGTCCGAGGTGCTGACGATCATTGCTGGATTGGTCGAATCGCGAGGCAACGGTACGATATGCACCATTTGGCTTCCTGATGCCGACGAAAAGCATCTCTACTGCGCCGCCGCGCCCAGTCTTCCTGGATTCGCCGCAAATGTAGGACCGACGTGTATTGGCCCGAAAGGCGCATCCTGCGGCACGGCTGTTTATCGGAGAGAGCCGGTCTATGTTGCCGACATCCTCCGGGAGCCTATTTGGGACGATTATCGTGACCTGTTCCTGCCTTATGGTATTCGTGCTGTTTGGTCGCGACCCCTGTTCACGCGTGAAGGTAAGGTCCTCGGAACGTTCGCCATCCTTTATCGTGAAGTGCGGAATCCTGACGCCATCGACCTGCAGTTGATCGAGAATGCCAGCCATATTGCAGGGATCGCAATTGAGCGGCACATTGACTCAAGAAGCGTTGCGGCATGAACGCGACCGGCTGCGTTTGCTTCTGGAGATTACGAACAGCACGACATCGAAGCTGGACCTGCCAGGCTTGGTTGAGGCGCTATCCACAAATCTGCTGAGCGTAACGCATTGCGATTTTTGCGCCTTGCTATTGCCGGATGCCGATAGCGGAGAGTTGCGACTAACAACCTTGTACAACCCTGAGGCGCGAGGCTCCTTCCGCGATGGGCGATTGTCCCCATCCATGGTTCGATCTGCGGCAAAGTCTTCCGGACCGGCAAGACGCAACATTTCAACCACATCGAAGAGTTACGCGACGACCCGGAAAGCTTCGGCAACAGCGTAGGCCAGGCTTTCTATCGAGCGTGTTATGGCGGAAGGCTTGATTGTCCGGATGCGACCTCCCGCTCATCGGCAGAAGCGGTGTCGTAGGCGTGTTGTCCGCCCTGAAACGGTCCGAGAGGGCATTTGAGAGAGAGGATGTCGGTCTTTCTCGAACAAGTGGCCGGCCAGGTAGCAATTGCCGTTGAGAACACGTTGGAGTACGAAAAGGCGATAAAGGATCGAGATAAAGAAACGAAACAGAGACTCTACCTCGAGGAGGAAATTCGAGCTCAGTGTGGGGCAATCGTGGGTGAAAGCCCCGCTTTGAAGGCCGCGTTGCAGCTAGTATCCGTTGTTGCGCCAACGGATTCGAGCGTGCTGATCCTGGGCGAGACCGGAACCGGCAAGGAACTGATTGCCCGCGCGATACACGATCTGAGCCCCCGCCGCGAACGCGCCTTCGTTAAATTGAATTGCGCCGCGATTCCGCTGGGGCTTCTGGAGAGTGAGCTGTTCGGTCACGAAAAAGGAGCATTTACCGGAGCGATCGCTCAAAAAATGGGACGCTTTGAACTCGCGAATAAGGGCACGCTCTTTTTGGACGAAGTCGGCGACATCCCTCTCGAACTTCAGGCGAAATTGCTGCGCGTCTTGCAAGAGCAGGAATTTGAGAGGCTCGGCAGCAACCGCACTCATAAGGTTGATGTCCGCCTGATCGCCGCCACGCATCGCGATCTATCCGGGATGGTCAAGCAGTCGACTTTTCGCGAAGACCTCTATTACCGATTGAAAGTATTTCCGATCAACGTTCCGGCGTTGCGGCAGCGGACTGAAGACATTCCGAAACTGGTCCGGCATTTCACGGAGCTGTACGCTCGCCGAATGAACAAGCGAATCGACGAAATCCCTTCGGAGACGATGGATGCGCTGGTTCGATACCCCTGGCCCGGAAACGTTCGGGAATTGCAGAACTTCATCGAGCGAGCCGTCATTCTTTCTCCGCACTCCGTATTGCGCGCTCCGACCTCCGAGCTGGAACCCTTCCACCCACACGGAGCAACCAACATGCCCATGACCGGTCTCGAAGAAGTTGAACGAGATCACATAATCCGGGCGCTTGAAGCGAGCCATTGGGTAGTGGGCGGCCGTAATGGCGCCGCGGAGCGATTGGGAATGAAGAGGACATCGTTAGTTTACAGAATGCAAAAGCTCCGCATTAGCCGTCCAGTGTGACGCTTTCCAGGATTGATCCGCTCCTTTATCCAGTAACATCTTTATCACCGATTCCGTGACGAAAGGCGCGACGAATCCCTGTCAGTGTGTTGGAGATCCGTAGCGATTTCGTCAGTTGCAGGCAAGATTGGCCCGCCGCCATTGCGGCCAGATCTTGCCCCGTCAAACACTTACGCACTGAATCTGACTGTCATTTGAGATCTCTTTGTTGTGGCTAGCCGGGTGCGAATCATCAGCGAGGAGATTTCATGAGTCAAGCTCGTTCGACCCAAACCGCGCAGAGTCAGCGGTCTTCCGACTTCTCTGTGCCAGTCACATCGATCCACAAGGTCGAAGCAGATGGAATCCGCGTTTTTTACCGGGCGGCCGGCGATCCAAATTCGCCTGTAGTGCTGCTGCTACATGGGTTCCCAACGTCGTCTTTCATGTTCCGCGAAGTCATTCCACGTCTCGCCAGCGACTACCGCGTGATCGCGCCAGACCTTCCTGGCTTCGGATTCACAGAAGTCCCCGCCGAACGAAAATACGTCTACTCGTTCGATCGCTTGGCCGCGACACTCAATGCCTTCACGCAAGCGGTCAAAATCAAGCGCTTTGCATTGTATGTTTTCGACTATGGTGCACCAACCGGATTCCGTCTGGCGATGGCTCACCCCGATCGCGTCACAGCTATCGTTTCACAGAACGGGAATGCCTATGAAGAAGGGCTTGGCGATGCCTGGGGGCCTATCCGGAAATACTGGGCCGAGCCGACACCCGAGAATCGAGAGGTACTCCGCAAAAACATTCTGACACCGGAAGGAACGCGATGGCAGTACACGCATGGTGTCAGCGATCCGGAGAGTGTTCCGCCTGAATCGTACACGTTGGATACGGCTTTGCTGGAGCGTCCAGGGAACAAAGACATTCAGTTGGATCTGTTTCTCGACTACGCGTCGAACGTGAAGCTCTATCCGGCGTTTCAGGATTACTTTCGCAAGGCTAAGCCGCCGTTGCTAGCGATTTGGGGTAAGAACGATCCCTTTTTCATTCCCGCGGGGGCCGAGGCATTTCGAAAGGACATCCCGAACGCGCGGGTCGAATTCCTGGATACCGGGCATTTTGCCACGGAGACGCACTTCGTCGAAATTGCCGCAACTATGAAAGAGTTCCTGGCAGCCAGCGGGGCTTCACGATGAGTTCTTTCGCTGAAAGCGCCACGGTCGTGCTGGTCCATGGCGCGTGGGCTGACGGTTCCTGCTGGCGCAACATTATCCTGCCGTTGCGAAAAGAAGGTCTTAAAGTAACGTGCGCGCCGATTCCCCTCACATCGCTTTCGGAGGACATATCAGCTCTCCAACGCGTACTTGACAGAACGAGCGGGCCGGCAGTCCTTGTGGGACATGCCTATGCGGGCGCCGTGATCGCGGGGCCAAACGATTCGCGGGTAAGATCGCTAGTTTACCTCGCGGCCTTTGCGCCTGTCGAGGGTGAAACGGTAGCAGATGTTTTTTATCGCGCCAAGCCGCATCCGTTGGCGCCGCATCTCCAGCCGGATGTGCACGGGATTATCTGGATGCCCGAGGGAGCGTTTGCCCAGGCAGTCGCTCACAAGGCTTCGCTGGACGAGACCACGATTATGGAAGCCGTGCAGCGACCTATCGCGGTGCAATGCATTCAAGAGAAAGCTCCAGCGCCGGCGTGGAAAACGAAGCCATCGTGGTTTCTGTTAGCCGAAGAGGACCGCATGATTGCGCTGGATACGCAGTGCTATATGGCGCAGCGCATGGGCGCGAAGATTCGGCCACACCAGGTGGACCACAGTCCCATGTATACGGCGCCGGATGTAGTCATTGGCGTGATCCTCGAAGCGGCACGGGAGACCCTCGCGTGCTAAAGTCTGTTGCCATCGTCACTGGCGCGAGCCAGGGCATCGGTCATGCGACCGCGATACGCCTGGCGCGCGATTTCGAAGCGGTTGTCCTGGCCGCGAGACAAGAGGACGAACTCAAGAAAACCGCGGCCGCGGTAAAATCCGCGGGCGCCGAGCCGCTGACTTTCGCACTCGATTTGCGTGAGCTTCGTTCGGCCGAGACCCTCGTCCAGGGCACGCTCGACAACTTTGGCAGAATCGACGCTCTTCTAAACATAGCCGGCGCCGTGCCGCAAATAGATTTGTTCGAGATGACGGACGCGCAATGGGACGACGGCATAGCGCTCAAGCTGCACGGTGCGCGCCGGCTCACCATACGAGCCTGGGATGCCCTGAAGGCTTCAAACGGCGCGGTCATACTGATCTCCGGAAGCGCCGCTCTCGATCCGAAACCGGGCTTCGCGGCCGTAGCGACGATCAACGCTGCCATCATTGCGCTCGCGAAGGCCTTTGCCGAGCAAGGCATTAAGGATGGAGTCCAAGTCAACAGCGTAGTGCCTGGTGCGATCATGACGGGGCGCCGAAAATCTTTCCTCGCTCACTGGGCGCCGGAGCACGGCATGAGCGTGGAAGAGGCTATGAAGCAGTTTCCTGAAAAGGCTGGCATCGCCCGTTATGGTGAACCGGAGGAGATTGCCGGCTTGATGGCATACCTGGTTTCCAAGGAGGCTCGCTGGCTCACGGGCGCTTCGGTTCGGATGGATGGCGGCGAAATCAAAGGGATCTAGCTGCTGCACCGGTTCTATCGCGAGAAGGTGGCCGTGTAGCGTAAACAGTCAACCTGACGCGCAACTACTAACAAAACTAACTAAGGAGAAGTGAACATGATTCGAAACCTCAAGACGGTAATGGTACTCGCGGCGGTGGCCTTCATACTGGTTTTGCAACCCCAGGTGAACGCACAGGAAGGGAAAGCCAAGACTCTAGAGACAGGCACCTTTCATGGCAAAGTGCATAGTACCTCGGGTCGGGCAACCATCTACCAAGAGCCGGATGGAAAGTTGATCCTTCGGCTAACGAACTTCAAGACTTCTAATGGGCCTGACGTCCACGTGATTTTAATAGCGGCGAAGGACGCGAACGATGATGCCAACTTCCTGAAAGGCAACACCGAACGTTTGGAACTCGGCAGTCTGAAAGGGAATGAAGGCGATCAGAACTACGAAATACCCAGCGGGACGGATTTGAGCAAGTTTCAAACCGTTTCGATCTATTGCGAGCGGTTTAACGCGAACTTCGGGGCGGCGCCCCTTGAGAAGTTCTGACTCCGGCCTAGTTGAACGGATCCAATCGGGCGGCACAGAGCTGCCCGATTCCGTCATTCAAAAGGAAAGAATATGACAAACGATCTTAGTACATGGCTCTCGCGTCGGAAGTGGATTTTGGTCGCAGTCGGTGTTCCGGTTCTCGTGGCAGCTTGGTGGGCCTTCCGCCCCGAGAAGCTTTGGATCAATCAAAAGGTAAACGAGCCCGCGCCATTTGCTTCGGCCCTCGAACCTCAACCGCTTTTTACCGGGCGCCTGGAAGGTAAAGCGCACCAAACAAGTGGGCGGGCAACGATTTATAAGAGTCCGGATGGCAAGCTATATCTGCGCCTAACCGGCTTCATGACCTCGAACGGTCCGGATGTCCACATAGTCCTGGCGCGGAGCGACGACAAAGGACTGGAACAAGAGATCGTGAAAAGCGGCCTCAACGACGTTGAACTTGGGCCGCTCAAAGGCAACCAGGGGGATCAGAACTACGACCTGCCCGCATCCACAGACCTGAATGAGTACCGCGCCGTGGTAGTTTACTGCGAGCGCTTCCACGCGGTTTTCGGATTGGCGAGGCTCGAGCCATTCTGACACACGATCGAACCTCGCTCGCAGCTTTTGATTTCGGAGCGGGCGAGCCTGCGAGAACTACCCGTCCAACGGAGATGATCACATGAGCACAGCAGAAAAATACGACGTCCTGGTGCTGGGCGGCGGCACCGCCGGCAAATTGATCGCCTGGACGATGGCCAAGGAAGGAAGGCGCACCGCTGTTGTCGATCGGAAGTATGTCGGCGGTTCCTGTCCCAATGTGGCGTGCCTGCCCAGCAAGAACGTCATCCATTCAGCAAAAGTCGCCTCGCTCGTGAGGCGGCATCGGGAGTTCGGGATCGAGACCGGGCCGATCGCCATCGACATGGCTGGAGTGTACGCGCGCAAGCGCGAGATGGTCGACGGTATCATCCAGGTTCATCTGGACAAATATCGTGCGGCCCTGAACCAAGATCGCGGTGATGAACTCATCTTCGGCGACGGCACATTCGTCGCGCCTCGCACCGTTCACGTCGCATTGCGCGATGGGGGCGAACGTACCCTCGCCGCTGACCGCGTGTTCGTGGACGTCGGAACCCACGCAACAATACCCGACACGGCCGGTTTGCGAGAAGCCAAGCCGATGACTCATATCGAGGCGTTGGACTTGCAGCGACGTCCCGATCACTTGATCGTTTTGGGAGGCGGCTACGTCGGTCTTGAACTGAGCCAGGCTCTGCGCAGACTGGGAAGCCGCGTCACCCTGATCTCCCGCGACTCGCAACTTGCCGCCAATGAGGATGCTGACGTTTCGGAGGCAGTTCTGCAGTTGTTCCGGGACGAAGGCATCGACGTACTGTTGAACGCGCACGTCCTCGGCGTCAACGGCCTTTCCGGCAACCACGTAAGTCTTCAGCTACAAAGCGGGAACGCTACGCAAACCGTGGAGGGAACCGATATTCTCGTGGCCCTTGGACGTACGCCGAACACGAGCGGCATCGGACTCGAGAAGGCCGGAATCGAGGTCACGGAAAAAGCACACATCCGGGTGAACGATCGCCTGGAAACAACCGCGCCCAACGTGTGGGCGATGGGAGAGTGCGCCGGCAGCCCATACTTCACGCATGTATCCGAGGACGACTTTTACATCATTCGCGAAAACCTGAACGGAGGCCATCGCAGCACGAAGGACCGGCTGGTTCCGTACTGCGTCTTCATTGACCCGGAGCTGGCGCGCATTGGCCTCAACGAGTCACAGGCGAGGGGAAGAGGTATCGCTTACCGCGTTGCATCCATGCCGGTCGCGGCCGCGGCTTGGCGGCCCTGGACCCTTTCAGAGAAACGAGGGTTCATGAAGACGTTAATCGACGCACACAGTGATCGCATTCTCGGATTCACGTGCTTTGGGCCTGAGGCCGGCGAACTCATGAGTACGGTTCAACTCGCGATGCTGGCAGGCCAGCCATACACAATTCTGCGAGATGCCATGTTTGCGCACCCGACGATGACGGAAGGCCTGAAGGCCTTGTTCATGGGTGTGCCTCAACCGCAAGAAAACCATGCAGAGCAGTTCCAAGACGCGCGAACGTTCGCGGATTGAGCCTCAGACCGACTTGGCAGACAAAGGAACGCTGAACGCAGCTAACAGCGTGCGCTTTCACTGGCCCGAGTACCTGATGGAAACAGGAGAGTCGGGCGTCTACCTGTTCTCTGCATGCGCAATTGCCACCTTGTTATGGCATCCTGCTTCGCCGGTCCAGCAATACCTGCCAAACGATGCTGTTCGACGGATGTTGATGGGCCTCGGCATGGGCTTGACCATCGTCGCAATCGTCCTTACACCGTGGGGCAAGCAGTCCGGAGCGCACTTCAATCCCGCGGTCACTTTCACGTTTTATCGATTGGGGAAAGTGGCGTCTGTGGGACGCGGTGTTCTACTGCGCCGCCCAATTCCTCGGCGCGATCGTCGGCGTGGCGCTCGCCTCGCTTGTGCTTCAAGGCGCGCCGGCACACAACGCGGTCCGTTACGCCGCGACCATACCCGGCATTTATGGCGACACCATCGCGTTTGTCGCCGAACTGGCCATCTCGTTTATCTTAATGAGCGCGATCCTCTTCGCGTCCAATCACAAAGTCCTGGCGCCTTATACACATTACTTTGCCGCCATCCTCGTTGCGGTATACATCGCATTCGAATCCCCCATCTCCGGGATGAGTACCAATCCCGCCAGGACGTTGGGGCCGGCGGTGTTTGCCAGCTACTGGCACGCCCTTTGGATCTATTTCATCGGGCCCCCTCTGGGCATGCTCGCAGCGGCTGAGGTTTTTCTGCTCGCCCGTGACCGCAAAGCTCCGTATTGCGCGAAGTTGCATCACCAAAACGACAAGCGCTGCATCTTCCACCACTCCGGACCGGACCCTACCGCGTCGGCAACATGAACCGATTTGATCGGGACAAGGCGATACGTTTCGCGAAAATTCCAAACAAACGAATTAAGAAGACTCCCGACTGCTATGCTGGTCGCCCTCGTCGCACCGCGCCCCGGTCACATCTGTGCCGCCTTGATCTTGCACTTGCGGCCAGAGGCTCCGGCTTCACGAATCGATAACGACGTCGAGAATCGGTTGTGAGCAGCAAACGAGAACGGTGCCTTTCTTCCGACACCAAACCGTTCTCGCGTTCTCTTCAGTTGCTCCTGCCAATAACTGTAGAACTCCATCTGATAGACGAACGGCGCGTTGTTCACCGCCATGTCCGCCGAGATAGCCTTGACCGTCTCCGTCCAGATTGAGCCGGCCGAACTGGCAGCGGCAACCCACCGGATTCTTCCAGATACCCGTGTTTACAGTGTGGCTTCTCCAATCGCTGTTGAGGGGAAGTCCGACGTCGCCCGACAATGAATTTTACTCGAGCTATCCGTTCCCTCGCCGGCAGATTGGTCACCCGCGGTGTTTCGTTTGCACGTGAGAGATCGCCTGCGCCTTTGCACGATAAATGCACAGCACGAGCCCTAACAACAGCGCCACGGAAAACAATGTGCCGGGCTCGGGAACCACTTCCCCAAGAGGCTCCGAAAGAGAATCCGCCGTTCCCGAAATGTCGACGAACAAGCCCGTAGGATTCGTCATTGGCTGGGTGTTATAACAATTCGAATTCGTTACGCTGAACGAAAGCGTGTTCTCGCCCGATTGAAAGCCACTGCCGATGTCAAACGGGTAGAGCCCCTGAAAAAAGTACCCGGTTTGGGGGCTGGGCGACATGCAGGAGTTAGAGGAAAACACCGTCTGCCCATTCAGTTGGACTTGCGCGATGTAATTATCGGCCGTCCAATAACCCGAAAGCTGTGCTGTTGTCGGATCCAGCCCAGCGAGGTCGAAGGTGGTCGTGTAGAGATACTGCGTATCGGCGCCGGTGCCCGCTATCGCCACGACATTCGCCTGCGGAGCTATCCAACTCGCATTCGGGTCTGTTGCCCACGTTCCATTCAGGGGCCATCCCGTCTGTGGCGCGCCTGTCGACGCCAATTCAGCGACCGGAGCGCCTTCGGCGACAAACGTCGCGGTTCCATTATTTAAAGCGTTGACAGTCAGGGTGTAATTGGGGTCCTGGTCGCCAGGTTCCAGCCCATAGCCTGTGCTGTAAATTGTGATCGCCGCACCGAATGCCTTCGGCATGATAACAGCCATTACAACGCTAACGATGCAAAGAGTTATGGCTCGGCGTAGAGGTACGCTGCCGCAGTTATGACGCTTCGTGCGTCTTCGCATATCCGATTCCTTCTAGATCTGGGCGCATTACGAGTAGTGCGCTTCTGAACATCGCTTCCACCTGAAAACTTGATTTCGCTCATATTGTCTGGCGACTGTAGACCCTTGTCAATGGGGGTACTAGTGATACTATCGCGAACCGGAGGGTGGATCGGTGAGATTAATTGAAATCCAACCATTGACCGTCGACAGATTTCGACCCTACGGTCGGGTGCTTGGCCAGACTATCCGGTTAGACTGTAACGGTCCAGCTTTCAGCGATGCCCGCATGGATTTCTGGCATGAGCACACGTTCAATCCGGGCGTCGGCGGAGAAACTGAAGTGCTGTGGGTGAACTACAGGAACCGGCGGCCTGAAGTGTCCGCTTTGGAGGTTCACAGGTTGACCCAGCAGGCCATCGTTCCGCTTACTGGAGAGATCATCCAAGTGGTGGCGACCAGCGAGCCTGACGGATCACCCGATATCGCTAGTATGAACGCATTCCGCGTGCGTGTCGGCGAAGGCATCTGTATGCAGCCTGGGTGCTGGCATACGACCCGCGTCGAAACGCAAGAAGTCAAATGCATGATGCTCACGCGATGCTCCACGACTCTAGATTTGGTTGCTCATCTTACAGGCAGGTCGCCCCTATGCGAGAGCGCGATGTGGGCCGTCGATACAGAGGTCATTGCGATCGAGGGAGTTGTCGCATTGGAGGATGTTAAGGACGGATGCTGAATTTCGCGACAACGCTGATTGGAACCCCAAGCTGGGAGCACCTTTGAGGGTAGTATTAGTTGGTTCGGAGCACGCCACTTGCAACGTGGGAGGCAGTCGGGTGCCGCTTTAATCGATCCGGACAGAGGCGCATGGATGCACATTGGCTAACCCGCCGAGCATTTCACCCTCGATCGAATTCAAACTTTATGTCCTAAAGATTTCCCGCCAGCCGCACGATTTGTTTACGTATGATTCTGCGGGCCGCCTGGATTCTCGGTTTTCTATCCACTCGCGAGTACGATATGCGCCTTCCTGGGCGCCCCGCTCTCATCGTCCAGAGCAGGATAAAGACCTTGGAGCGCTCCCTTTGGGAGGACCGGCTGGCCATCGTCCTGTTCTTGATCGGCGCCCTCATCCTCGTTTACACCTTTCGCAACGCTCCTGCCCTGAACTGAAAGGAAAATTACAGAAGTCACGCCCATCGCCGAAGTAATTGCCTATCGTGATCCCTTTTTTGACACGACATAGCTCGATTCGGCCTATAGGCATTCCCGGACGAGGTCGATCAACGTCTTACGCCACAGTTATATGGATGTTTTCGTTGCGCGGCAGGCCATCTTCGATCGCAAGAAGGAACTCTATGCTTACGAGCTCCTTTTTCGTTCCGGCGCTGAACACAATACCTTCGACGGTACAGATGCAACGTTGGCCACTACGCAGGTCGTCGCCAACAGCCTCCTGTCAAGTATAGATAATATTCTTTGCGGTAAGAAAGCGTTTATTAATTTCGATCGCGATCTTTTATTGGGGGATCTCCATTCCATGCTGCCGCCGGAGACGCTCGTAATAGAGATCCTGGAGACGGTCGAAGCCGAGCCCGAAGTCGTTTCCGCCTGCCACACCCTCATCGAAGAAGGCTATTCCATCGCGCTGGACGATTTCGTGGGTCATCCCAGCGTCGAACCTCTAACGCAGTTCGCCAAATTCATCAAAGTGGATATGCGGTTGACGTCCAAAGCGGAGCAAGAAACCATCCTGCGCAAATACCAGCCACGCGGAGTAACTATGCTGGCCGAGAAAGTGGAAACGCGGGAAGAATTCGAGTGGGCCCACTCCGCCGGTTACGACTTATTCCAAGGCTACTTCTTCGCAAAACCGTCAGTAATACGCGGTCATCAGATTGCGTCCTCCAAGCTCACCTGCTTGCGGCTCCTGGCGGAACTGCAGCATGCCGAACTGGACTTGGACAAAGTCCAGAAACTGATCTCGGAAGATGTCTCGCTCTCCTACAAGTTACTGCGCTATGTCAACTCGGCTCTTTTTTATCGCCAGGTGGATGTAGATTCCATCTCTCGCGCGATCATGATCATCGGTGAGACCGGCGTACGGGGATGGGTTCCGCTCGCGACACTCGGCTCGATGGCGAAAGACAAGCCGGGCGAACTCATAACCCAGTCCCTGGTTCGCGCCAGTTTCTGCGAACGCATTGCGCGTCTTTCCAACTTCCCACGGCCGAATTTGGCATTCCTCATGGGGCTTTTTTCATTTCTGGATGCGCTTATCGACATCCCTTTGGACCAGGCGCTGCTCCAGGTGAGTGTCGCGCCGGAGATTCGGGAAGCGTTGCTAGGAACGTCCGCTAAACCGAGCTCTCTTCGCGACGTGTTCCAATTAGCATGTCATTACGATGCCGGCGATTGGGACAATATGGCCGCGCATGCATCCCGGCTGCGGATAAAAGCCGTAGATGTTGCCAATGCATACGCGGAAGCCACTCTGTGGGCCCACCAAACGTTACAGGCTGCTCAAGGCCGTCCGAACTCGCGTCGCAGCCCCCGTTATGTCATGGCTGGCGCCTTGTCATTTACCTGGAAAGACATCGCGAGGCGTCAAAGAACCAGCATTGCCAAAATTCGCAATGTCTCTGCCAACGGCCTGCGATTACGGGTGGAAGAGCCGATCCCAGAAGGGACGTTCATCACCTGCAACGATCCGAAGCTCGGCATAAAAGGAACCGGCGTGGTCCGTTACTGTAGCCCCGTAAAAGGAAAATTCCTCGTCGGTGTCGAATTCAGTGCCGGAACCGGATGGCGCGAACCCATCCCGAATGGTCACCACGCGTAGCGTTCGTTCGCGATATCATTGCAGCACGTGCGGGATCTGACCGCTCTTCTCAGCCTCCAACAATTTGCGGATAGCGCCCTGCCCATCGGAGGCGCCGCGCATTCTTTGGGTCTCGAATCTCTCTCCTACGCTGGTTTTCTTCATGCCGATAATCTGGAATTGTTTCTTGCCGCGTATCTAGAGGAATCCGGAACCTTAGACGCCACTTACTGCGCGCTCAGTTGCGAGTTAGCCCAAAAGGAAGCTCTCGAACAATGGCTGTCGCTGAACGTCGAGTACGGCGCGCGCCGGCTCGCCAGAGAATCACGTGACGCATCGGCCGCCATGGGACGCCGTTTCTTGAGTCTCGCCGCGGGTGTATCCGGCATCGAAACTCTCATCGTCGCCGCCGAACGCGCAGCTGAAGCGCACCTCGCGCCCAGCTTTGGATTTGTAGCGGGAGCGATGTGTATTAAGCCTGAAATTGCTGCCGCTGCTTTTCTCCAGCAGTCCATCACTACGCTCATTTCCGCCTGCCAGCGATTGCTCGCCCTCGGCCAGACTCGCGCTCAGCAAATCCTCTGGAACCTCAAGCCTGAAATCGTGCGAGCCGCTCAGGCCCGAACGCTAAGTTCATTCACTCCGCTGCTCGATATCGCAGCCGCGCGGCATCCGAATCAGCCCACCAGACTGTTCATGAGCTGAAGGATGCCTCTACTGCATCTCTCATTTGAGCCGTCCGCAAACGGCACCGTCCTTCGCGTCAAGTCGCAACAGCCGCCTTGGCGCGTCGTGCGCGGATTCGTGTCGCCCACTGGAGAAACGTTAGCCCACCTCCACAACATGTCCGGCGGCATCCTCGATACGGACCGGCTCGATTTGCAAGTCGACGTCGGACCAACCGCTCAGGCGCAAATCACTTCCACGGGCGCGACGCGCATTTACCGCAGCCGCTCTCCCAAGCGAATCCCGCGGCAGCATGCGACCGTGAACGTCGGCAAGAATGGCTACCTCGAATATCTGCCCGATCCGCTGATTCCATTCTCCGGTTCGCGCTTCGAACAAAGCACGCACATAACGTTGGATCGCGGCGCCTCCTTGATCTGGTGGGATCGCGTGGCTCCCGGCCGCGAAGCTTCCGGCGAAATCTTTCATTACCGTCTGCTCCGCTCCTCTTTCGATCTCATCGCCGCGGGCGAACTGGTGGCGATCGAAAGCTGGAGCCTCGATCCACACGTACGCCGGCTCGATTCCCCCGCGCGCCTCGCCCATTTCCGCCATTTGGCATCCTGCTACGTATGCCGCGCCGGTGAGCCTGCGACCTATTGGCGCGCCTTCGAATCTCATCTCCAGGCGCAGGCGGACCGTCTCTCGAACCCTGGTATATTATGGGGGATTAGTACGTTGCGGGCGCACGGATTAGTTATCCGGGGCGTCGCCGTAAACGGGCGTTCTCTAGCAGATGGTCTCGTGGAACTGTGGAGCTCCGCCAAGCAATATCTTTGTGGCCGCGTCGCCATTCTCCCGCGAAAAGTGAATTGAAAGGGAAGGAGGAAGCCTTGCACCTCACGCCGCGTGAACAAGAAAAACTGATGATCTTCACCGCGTCCGAACTGGCGAAAAAGCGGCGCGCCCGCGGCCTGAAATTGAATTACCCGGAGGCGATGGCTATTCTGTCGGCCGAAATTCTCGAAGCTGCACGCGACGGCAAGAGCGTCGCCGACATCATGGTGCTCGGGGGCTTCGTTCTCACCCGCGACGACGTCATGGAAGGCGTCCCGGAAATGATCCATGAAGTCCAGGTGGAAGCGACTTTTCCTGATGGCACCAAACTGGTAACCATTCACGATCCCATTCAATAGGACAACCTATGCATCCTGGTGAGTTCCTGCTCGACGGCCCGGAAATTGAACTGAACGCCGGTCGTCCCACGCGTCGAGTCGTAGTGCGCCATACTGGCGATCGCCCCGTACAGGTCGGCAGTCATTATCATTTTTCCGAGGTCAACAACGCTCTCGAATTCGATCGTTCCGCCGCCCGCGGAATGCGTCTCGACATCGCTGCCGGAACGGCCATCCGTTTCGAGCCTGGAGAAGAGAAAGAAGTGCACCTGGTCGCGTTCGCCGGCAAACGAGCAGTCTATGGTCACCAGGGCAAAGTGAACGGGTCATTATGAAGATTCCACGCCGCACCTACGCCGACCTTTACGGCCCCACAACAGGCGATCGCGTCCGCTTGGCGGACACGGACCTGATCGTCGAAGTGGAGCGCGATTACACCGTTTACGGCGACGAGATTACGTTCGGCGGTGGCAAAGTAATTCGTGACGGCATGGGGCAAAGCTCCACTGCGATCCGCGAAACAGAGCATGGTGCGCTCGACCTCGTCATCACGAATGCGCTGATACTCGATCACTGGGGCATCGTAAAAGCCGACATCGGAATTCGCAACGGCCGCATCGTCAAAATCGGCAAAGCGGGTAACCCCGACACGCAGGACGGTGTGGACCCGGACCTTGTCGTTGGCGCCGCCACCGAGGTGATAGCCGGCGAAGGCAAGATCGTCACCGCCGGCGCAATCGATTCGCATATTCACTTCATTTCGCCGCAACAGATCTACGAAGCTCTGTCGAACGGCACTACGACCATGATCGGCGGCGGCACCGGCCCAGCGACTGGCACGAATGCCACAACTTGTACACCGGGCCGTTGGAATCTCGAACAGATGCTCCGCGCCTCTGAAGCGTGGCCAATGAATTTCGGATTTTTGGGGAAGGGAAATGCCTCCGCGCGCGATCCTCTCGCTGAACAAGTCGAGGCAGGAGCCTGCGGTTTGAAGCTCCACGAGGATTGGGGAACCACCCCTGCTGCAATCGACGCTTGCCTTAAGGTCGCCGACGAGTTCGATGTTCAGGTCGCCATCCACACCGACACGTTGAATGAAGCCGGGTTTGTCGACGACACCATCGCCGCCATCAGCGGCCGGACCATCCACACCTATCACACCGAAGGCGCCGGCGGTGGCCACGCTCCCGACATCATCAAAATTGCGGGGCTTCCGAACATCCTGCCGTCGTCGACCAATCCCACGCGACCGCTGACCGTGAATACGATCGCCGAGCATCTCGACATGCTCATGGTCTGTCATCACCTGAATCCGCAAGTTCCCGAAGATGTCGCGTTCGCGGAGAGCCGCATCCGTCAGGAGACCATCGCTGCCGAAGACATCCTTCACGACCTTGGCGTCATCAGCATGATGTCGAGCGACTCGCAAGCCATGGGTCGAATCGGCGAAGTGGTCACGCGGACCTGGCAGACCGCTCACAAAATGAAAATGCAGCGTGGCCAACTCCCTGGAGATTCATCCCGCAACGACAACACGCGCGCAAAACGATACGTCGCCAAGTACACCATCAATCCCGCCATTGCACACGGTATTTCGAACGAAGTGGGTTCGGTGGAACCCGGCAAACTCGCCGACCTGGTTCTCTGGAGTCCCGCATTTTTCGGTGTGAAACCCGAGCTGATCGTCAAAGGCGGCTTCATCTGCTGGAGCGTCATGGGCGACGCCAACGCTTCCATTCCGACCCCCCAGCCGGTGCTCTTTCGCCCCATGTTCGGAGCTTTTGGTAGCGCTATCAAGGCCATCTCGGACGTCTTTGTGTCCCAAGCTTCGCTCCCCCGCGTCGAGCAACTCGGATTGAACAAGCGCATCATCCCAGTAGAGAACTGCCGGAAAATAGGCAAGAAGGACATGGTGAATAACTCCGCCACGCCCAAGATCGAAGTGGACCCCGAAACATACGAGGTCCATGCCGACGGCGAGCTGCTCACCTGCGAGCCGGCTACCACGCTACCCTTAGCGCAGCGGTATTTTCTGTTCTGATTTATGAGCGATACAAAACGCGCGTTAAGAATCGGCGTAGCAGGACCAGTCGGCAGCGGTAAGACCGCGCTTGTCCACGTGCTGAGCCAGGCCCTCTGGCCTGAAGTCGACATGGCCGTCGTCACCAACGACATCTACACGCGCGAAGACGCCGAGTTTCTGATCCGGCAAGGCACTCTTCCCGCCGATCGTGTCATCGGTGTTGAGACCGGAGGTTGCCCTCATTCCGCCATCCGCGAAGACGCCTCGATGAACTTGGAAGCCATCGCCGAACTTGAGCGTGCGCATCCGAACGTCGATCTAATATTCGTCGAAAGCGGTGGAGACAATTTAGCGGCGGCTTTCAGTCCCGAACTCGTCGACGTCTCCATTTATGTAATCGACGTCGCCGCCGGAGATAAAATCCCGCGCAAGGGAGGTCCGGGAATCATCCGATCGGACCTTCTGGTGATCAATAAAATCGACCTCGCGCCGCACGTCGGTGCCTCTCTCGAAGTGATGGATCGCGACGCCAAAAGAATGCGTGGCGATCGACCGTTCCTGTTTACCAATCTCAAAAACGGCGAAGGCGTACCCGAGCTGATCGCATGGGTTCGCGAGAAACTAGCCGTCCCCGATCGCGCGCACCACAAAGTGGCCACCGCCGGCAGCCATCGCCCTCGCACCCAACATTCGCAAACCCATTGACCTGCTAGCGTCCGAATCGGAACGTCGCATTTCCGCTGAATGTCGACCATTGTTGTGGGCCAGACCCGAAATTCCACAAATGTCGGCTTGTGGCTCCCAACCAGATATGACCGTCGCGGTCCAACGCGACTCTGCCGCCACCTTCCGCTTGTACCAACCACGCGTCGCCGTAGTACGAGGTCCAAAGCTGGTGTCCTCGCGGTTCGAGAGTTCCTTCCGGTTTGAATGCTTCCAAGCCACCGAAGCCGCTAAATAATTCGACGCGACCGTCGAGTAGCTTCAGAACCGCGTTTGCCCCGAATGGCGGAAGGGTGAAGCGAGCTCGATTGACCGGCCCCAGGATGCATCGCGGGCATTCCAATCCATGAAGGTTGAATAACGAAGCCGTGTATCCCGGTGAGAAAGCGAACCCTGGAGCTTGAGGGCCAAGACTATATCCAAAGGATTCAATCGTAAGCTTCTTGAAGAATCCAGGACGGTATGAAGTGGTCGGTTTGGTGTCCAGGTGAACCAGGTCCACGTTGTGAGTGGCACCTGGAGTTTGTAGCGGCGTGCGTAGCCAGCCCGCGGCTGTGTCGAACAAGTTCTGCGACAATGCGAAGGGTCCCAGAGCGCTCAGGACCAGTGCGATCCACAGATTCTTCATCGATGATCGACCCCGACATCTGATGAATAGCATTTTGGACACCACCTCGCCCGACGCCGCCGGCTAAGGTTTTCACTATGCCCACGCTGTGCCCCTTTGGCACATTGTGCATTCAGTTTGCCCGTAGCCGTAGGCCAATACATTCGTAACGCATGGAACGGGCCTATTTCAATGTGAGCGTCATGGTCCGGCTCTGGCTCGAACCGACTGTCAAAACAACGGAAACGGTTGAGCCGGATTTCAGATCTTCAGGTATTTCCGCATTCACTTGAAATAAACCTGCGACGAATCCCTGTGCCGACCCCGCATACTGCACCGCGGCGTTCTCGCCCCCAATCGTAACGCTTACCGGCAAAAGAGGCGTCCGCACATCATCGCCATTGATGATTGCACCCGTGATTCCAACAGGAACAGTCAATCCCTCGCCAGTGCCGTAGATCACGACGGAACCGGCTTGTTGAGCGACCGTAAATACTCCAGGCGCGGCTGCGGTCACCGGAACGCCCCAAGCGGCCGAGGCGACTCCGTTCAACTCCACTTCAACCTGAGTCACTTGGTTCGAGTAAATCTCATAGGGAACAACAACGTTCAGTTGCGACTCAGACGCATAGAGCACCGGCGCAGGAATGCCGTCGAAGGACACCCGTACGCCGCCGGACTCACGTGCCACCGAGCCGTAGCTGTCCAGCGTGAGACCAACCGGTTCGCTAGGACCCAGATGAGTGCCAAAGATCGTGACAATTTCACCGGGAGAAATGCCAGACTGGACCATTGATGCTGCATTCACAATTGATCCGACAGTTGGGTTCGAAGCGATCTGAGGTTCGACGTTCAGAACTGCGAATTGGTCATCGCTCAATTGGAGCGTGTCGTAGCAGATGGTTCGAATGGGCGTCGAAGGATCGCTAGAAATAGTGGAATTTGCAGAGCTAACGACGTAGACGCCGCCGCTCGGAATGGCAACCCAAACGGGCACTGCCGGATCGATGTCCAATTGTGCGGAAGCCGGATTGGAATTCAACATGGCGAGCGTTGCCTGTTCCCCAGGCGGTGGCTCTGTGAGGCCGCAAGATGCCGATGACGTCGCACTGAAGGGAAACGTATAAACTCCCGTGTCGAGTCCAGCCCATGTCTCTGCCGTAAAGCCGTTCGGATTGCGAACGACAATTCGCTTTCCCGCCAGTTCCGTTGAGCCGGCAAGGGTCACATTGACAAGCCTCGGCGATACTACCGACGATGACAAGACACTTGCACCGTCGATTTTGACGGATGCGTTTTGGGCGAAACCAGTTCCCTGAATCGCTACTGCCGTGCCGGCGGGCAAAATGCCAGTCGAACCAGCCGGTTGAACGGCATTGATGGAAAGCGTACTGCTAAGAACGCTGAGCCCTGTGACTGTGGGCTCGAAAGTACCGGCAGGCCCGATTAGTCTTGATTGCTGCGTATCCAAAGCGACAACATCCGCAAACGTCGAGGTAAAGGAGAACAGCATGAGCGGCACTCCAGGTAAGCGGCCAACTCCCGCTGAAGGTGAGTCAAAAACGATCTGAAGTTGGTTGTAACTCATGTGTGCCACGGCGGCGACGTCCCCTGTCGCACTGAAAACTGTGGCGGTCAGCAGATCCTCATAGGCAGGAGCATAGTCCAAGGTGATGTTGAAAGAGAGCATTCCGCTGGCGATGGCTTGCGGAGTGTCCAAATAGACCCTGACCTGCTCGGTCGCAAAAACTGCCGGAAATCTTTCCGTCGAAATGTGCAAATGGATCGGCAGGTCACCGGCCCAGGCTGATAGCAGGCCGGCTGCGACAAGAACTGTTAAAAATCTCACTCACTACAAAGACCCGCGAAGTTCTTATTCGACTACAGGCTTCAACAGAGCCTCGTCAGGGGAATCTGTTGGTCGAACGGTGCCGGGAAAGCTTGGCTCGCGCAGCCGGCGAACCCGCTGTCCGGATGGTGGGCTTCGGCCTTTTTTCGTGGCCAGTTGCTTTTCGACCTCCTCGGTAAACGCTACGCCGTTTGAGCGAGGAGTAATGTGGCCTGAGCACCGAACCCAGGCGAACGCAACGCCCCAGCGACCACCTCCGGATGGCCGGTTATCGGTCCCGAACCTGCGCGAACAATTCGGTCATTTGCTGCCCAGATAGACGCGGGCCCATTCCAGTTCCGGCCGTGAAGTCTCCGCATTCTTGGCGATTTCTTGGAGCTGCATTGAGTAGGCGCGGGCTTTCGTCTTATCACCGGCCCTATCGGCGGCCTTGGCGGCGCCGGCCGTGGCGTTGAAGCGACGCGGCGCGGTCCTCAGAACCGCCTCGTATTCATTCAGGGCCTCAGCCGCCCTTCCATCCTCCAGCAGCAGATCCGCTAGCATCTCGCGCACGGGAAGCAACGCCCCAGGTGTCACGGGGTGCTTGTCGACGGCATCCTCATGGTCGGCAGCCACACGAAGCAGCCGGATACCCTCGTCCTTCTTTCCTCCGGCCCAAGCGATCAGCGCCGTGGCCGCTTCCAACTGCGCTCCGATGGAGCCGCTCCAATCGTAGTCGCGAGTTGCCGGCATGGCATTGCGGATGGCGGCGATTTCATCGGCCGAACGCCGCGCGGCCACCACATCGCCCGCACGCGCCGCCCCAATCGCTCTCGCGTAATGCACCAGCGCTTCGACGTTCCGAAACCGATCCCATGGGAACCATGCCGGCTTGATCTGCAACGCGGCAGCGGCTTTCCAATCGTGCCGCTCAAGAGCCAGGCGCGCCGGTGAGGCCGCAAAGGCGTAGGCCGCGGCGAACTGATTTTCGTCCAGCCTGGTGATCTCCTCCATCTCCGCCAGCACCCTTCGAGCACTCGTGTCCTTCGCTTGCTGGAGATAGGCATAGACGAGGTAATCCATCGCGTGGAGTTGGTCGAACGATCCCCCGCCACCGTGCAGACGTTGCGCCTGTGCGATGGCTGACTTCGTCGAGGCGATGTTCGAGGCTATGGAATCGTCCCACAGCCCCAGCCGCGTGAAGATATGCGACGGCATGTGCAATGCATGCGGCGCATCGGGTGCAATCCTGGCGTACGCGCGCGCCGCCTGGAGGCCCAGTTCGGCAAGCGGCGGGTAATCGACGGCGTGAATGATGTAGTGCGCCACGCCAGGATGGTTCTGATGGCGTGCCAGCAGCTCGTTAAGAATCTCGATACCCTTCTTCTGCCACGAATACGACTTGTCCGTCGGGTCGAGGTAACCGATCGCCACCAACTGCAGCGCGTGGAAAATCGCAGCCTCGTCGTCGCTGGGGTTGCGATCGCAGACCGCGCCCAGAGCCTGTTCGTAATTCTTCGCCCGGGTCGCGTGATCGACCGTCTGCCAGTCCTTGTAGAACACCGCGAGGGCGTTGATGTAATCGCGCTCGCGGTCCGTCTTCGCGTTAATGGCCCGATCGAGAGCTACTGCGCCTTGCTTCAGTTCGTCGGGCGACGGTGGCGCCCATATTGGGTGATACCAGGTCCGCGCGACGCCCCAGTAGGCCATGGCACAGGTTGGGTCTGACTTCGCGGCATCGTTGAACGTGATGCGCGCCTCCTCGTAGCCGAACGAGTGGAGCAGAGCCGCTCCGCGGGAGATTAATTCTTGCGCCGTGGCGTTGCAAGAGGTCGGAAAGTCCACTGTGCCGAGACCGGCAACGGCGTGTTGGTGTTGCGAGTGATCTTCCTGTGCCAGCGCAAGTACAGCCCAGAGAATCAATAGCACGAGTCGCACCAGCCACCCCCTCAGTTTGCCCTGTCCGGTCCCCTCAACCCACCGGAATTATGTGAGTCTGCCTATGGGCATTTTAGTTCAAACTCTGCGCTCCTCACCGATCCACTTTCCCGGGTCAGCCACCCGAAGCGATTCCACGTCCGGCCGTAGCGCGCCCGTCGCTCGCGTGTCGCGCAGCGTTTACCGATCCCGCGGCCACGCCGTGGTTCAACCTGCTTCCCCCAGAGCCTTTCCATTGGGATCCTGGACGATCTGGCCGAAGTGGCACCGCTTATCGGGACGGAAACGCGAGCTACGCCTGGAAGCGGTTTATGGTAGAGGCTTCGCCGCCACTTGCCTCCGCGCCATGGAACTGATCACGATTTTAAACCGCTGCCATCACTTTCCGGGGCTTTGTTTACCAGCACGCCCGCTTCAGTGCCGATCACAAGAGCATCGAGATCGCCGTGCGGCCGCGCAAGGGTTCGGCGGCGGTCTGTTCGCGCTGCCATCAGCCGGCACCCGGTTACGACCAACTCGCCGAGACGGCGATTCGAGTTCATTCCTTTCTGGGGATTTCTCGTTTTTCTGCTCTACTCCATGCGGCGAGTCGATTGCCGCCGCTGCCAGGCGGTCTTCGTCGAGGAAGTTCCCTGGGGCGACGGCAAGCGTACCCTGACCAGAGCGTACATGTTGTTTCTGGCCCGCTGGGCGCGCAGACTGTCATGGAAGGAAACGGCCGAGGCGTTCCGCACTTCATGGGAAAAGGTTTTCGACGCGGTGGAACACGTCGTCACCTTCGGGCTGGAGCACCGGGTGCTGGGTCAAATCGACGCCATCGGCGTCGATGAAATCCAATACGCCAAAGGCCACAAGTACCTGACGCTGGTTTATCAGATCGATCTCGGCGTCACGCGCCTGCTTTGGGTGGGCCGCGAAAGAACCATCGAATCCTTTCAGGGATTCTTCACGGTCATCGGCGACGAACTGGCTTCGAAGATCGTGTTCGTCTGCTCCGATATGTGGGAGCCCTATCTGAAAGTCATTCGCGAGAAATGCTCCGAGGCGCTTCACATCCTCGATCGTTTTCACATCGTGGCGAAAATGAACAAGGCGCTGGACGAAGTCCGTGCCGGAGAATCGCGCCGCATAGCGAGCGAGGGCGGCGTGCCCGTGCTGAAGAAGTCGCGCTGGCTGCTGCTCAAACGCGAAGAGAATCTGAAAACCGAACAGCGCTTCCGGTTACGCGATCTGCTCCGCTACAACCTGAAGACCGTACGTGCTTACCTTCTGAAGGAAGCCTTTCAGCAACTCTGGGATTACAACTCGCCCGCATGGGCCGGAAAGTTCCTCGATGATTGGTGCCGGCAAGTGATGCGCTCGCGCATCGAGCCTATGAAGAAGATCGCCCGGTCGCTGCGCCAGCACCGCGAACTGATCCTCAACTATTTCCGCGCCCAGAAGTTGCTTTCCAGCGGAGTTGTCGAGGGTCTGAACAACAAGGCTAAAGTCACCATGAGAAAATCCTACGGTTTCCGCACCTTCCGCTGCCTCGAACTTGCGCTCTATCACTCACTTGGCAAATTACCCGAGCCGGAATCGACCCACGATTTCTTCTGACGAACCTCAACAGATATGCGCCCCCTGGGCCTCGACATACACCGCGTAAAGAGACTGTCCCGCCGCCATAAACAGCCGATTCCGCTTCGTCCCGCCGAAACAAACGTTAGCGCAAATCTCCGGGAGCAGGATCATGCCAATCCTCTGGCCTTCCGGATCGAAAACATGGACGCCATCGTATCCCGGCCCAACCCATCCTATTCCGGCCCAGATGTTTCCATCCGTATCGGCTCGAATCCCATCCGGCAGGCCGGCGCCTTTGCCGGGAATTTCGGACGAAATAAACCGCCGTCCCTTTCCGAGCTTGACGCCATCCACCACATCGTAAACCTGGATTATTTTCGGAGCTTCCGGATAATGCGTCGCGCCTGTGTCGCAAATGTATAGCTTCTTGTAGTCCGGTGAAAAACAAAGTCCGTTCGGCTTGTATAAATCGTCCGACACCATCGTGAGCTTGCCGGTCTTCGCGTCGATGCGATAAACGGCCTCTTTCAGCTCGAGTTCGTTCTTCTTACCCTCATACGCGACCAGGCTGCCGTAGCCCGGATCGCTGAACCAGATCCCGCCGTCCGGATGCACCACGATGTCGTTCGGAGCATTAAACGGCTTTCCATTCCATTTATCCGCCAGCACTGTAACCGATCCGTTCTGCTCATACCGCACTACGCGCCGGTTCACGTGCTCGCAAGTCACCTGACGGCCTTCATAGTCGAAAGTATTGCCGTTGCTATAGCCGCTCGGATTCCGGAACACGCTGACGTGTCCGTCCTCTTCGAGCCATCGCATCTGGACATTGTTTGGAATGTCGCTCCACACCAGGTATCGTCCGACGCCATTCCATGCCGGCCCCTCGGCCCACAGCATGCCGGTATGGATTCTCTGGATTGGGGTGTTCGTCACCCTGTACTTGTTGAACTTTTTATCCAGAACCAAAATGTCAGGATCCGGGTATCGTATCGGATTCTTACCGCTCCAGTCGCGTTCCGCTGTCTGCCCACGAAGGGCCGCCGCGCCCAAGGCCGCTGTGAGAAAAGATCGCCGATTGCCGTTCATCGTTGCTCCTGTGAAATTAGGGACAGTATACTCAATTCCCGATATCCACCCGCACCTGCTACCGATTCACACCACCGCCTTCGACCCCCGAGTATACTGCTAATGAAAACATGCCCTGGTCCAACCCCGTTCGCACCCGACTCGAAGCCGGTGAATCCGTTCTAGGCCTGACAATCACCACCAACAGCATCGAAACCGTAGCCCGAGGCGCGACCCTCGGATTCGATTTCCTCTGGATGGAAATGGAGCACTCGCCCATCACCCTTGAGACCCTTCGTGCGGCCGTCCTCGCCACCCATGGCCTGCCCGCGATGGTTTTCGCCCGGGTCCCCGTGGTCGAGTTGTGGACCGCAAAACGAGTCCTCGATCAAGGCGTCAGCGGTGTGATTTTCCCGTTCACATCCACTCCGGAGCTCGCGCGAACCGCCGCGGCCGCCTGCAAATATCCTCCCTATGGTCGCCGTGGATCGGGCGCCGGACTCGCCACGGCATCCTGGCCGGAACCAGCCTCTTACCACGACTCCGCCGATGCAAATATAATGGTCATCACCGTAATCGAAGAAGCCGTTGCTGTCGATCATATTGAAGAGATCGCTAGTACGCCAGGGCTCGATGTCCTATTCATCGGCACCAGCGATCTTTCGTTCTCGCTCGGCCTTCGCGGCCGTCAGAACGAACCGTTGCTGGAGGATGCCATTGCGAAAATTGTCGCGGCCGCCAATCGCCATAAAAAATTCCTGGGACGCCCAGCGGCTACCGCCGATCAGATTCTCCGCTTTCGCGAGCAAGGTTTCCAATTCTTCCAGTGCGCCACCGAGCTCGGTTTCATGGCCGCCGGAGTCCGCCAACTCCTCGAACCCCTATCGAAATCTCAACCCACAACCACGAAACGCCCCCTCTATTGAGCCTTCCCAGCGGGACGGATCTTGGCTGCCGAATTGCTCAAATCAGGATATCCTTTTATGTCGCAGTACGCTTTCATAGATCCATCCGCAGTGTTTCTGTTGCCTCCCACGTTCGATTGGGACGACTATATCGAGGCCGAACGCGAGCTCTGGGCGCTGTTTCCGGAGACCGACGGCCATCGCGTCAATTTCCTTCAGGTTGGTCTCACTGCCCAGCTCTTCATGAGCGCCGTCGAAGACGGCAGCGAATTGCGCGACAACGAGACCTATATCCTCATGCCTTGCGACAACTTAACCATGCGTCCCGTACGCATGCGGTGCTGCCGCCGGCTCACGCTTAGCGAATACCGGATGGGTCACCTCACTGCCGTCAAACTGATCGGCAAGATGTCCTATGCCAATGAAGTCGCGGCCTTTGTAGGTGAGAAGATTCTCGGCGACGAAGTCCTCGAAGAAATCGAAAGCCGCATTCACGATCATTCCGAAAACTAAGCCGGTCCCCGCGCGGGAAATCCAGCGGGGTCTGGGTCACCTCGCCAAACCACCGCGAGCCTTCCCCCACCGCCTCCGGCCCAGATACTCGTTGACTTGACCCAACGAAGCAAAGTACCCGACGAACGAAGTATCCACCGCGTGAGGCGCCCGTCTCTCCCGCTTGAAATCGGAAGACCGGAACAAATCCGTGCTCGAAATCACCGCCGCCCCTAGCGCTCGATACTCGTAAGTACCTTCTGCCCACGCGACATCGCCATCCAGCCACAAAGCAAATCCCATTTTGCTAGACTCGCATGGTATCAAGGTTCAAGATGCACAGAATCATTCTCTTTCTCTCATTGGCGCTCGTGGCATTCTCCGCCGACGACCCCTGGGCCAAAGTAAAGGACCTCAAAACGGGCCAGGAGCTCCGCATCTATAAAATCGGAGCCAAGCAGCCCATCCTCGCCAAAATGGACGAGCTCAACGACAATGGCCTCGTCGTCATCATCAAGAACGAGCAGGTCGGCATCGATCGCGACGACATCGAACGAATTGACGCCCGGCCCGACAAAGACTCTCGTGTTGCCAGAGAATCCCGCACAACAACCGAGCTGCCGGAACCCGCCGGCCCCCGGCCCCAAGGCAGCACAGGCGTTCCCGGAAGCTCTACGTCCAACACCGTGAGCGTTGGGTCGAAGCCGGATTTCCAGACGGTCTATCGCCGCACCCCGCTCAAGCCCGAACCCACACCCGAGCCCAAGAAATAATGCTCCTGACCAAATCGTTCGCGATATCGATTCTCGCCCTCACCCTCGCGCCCGCCTTTGCCAAGCGTGGCGTGACTCCCGAAGATTACTTCGCTTTTGAAAATATCAGCGACGCGCATATTTCGCCCGATGGCAAACAGGTCGCCTACGTCGTCACCACTGTCGATCAGAAAAAGAACCGGCGCGCCACGTCCATATGGATGGTCGATATCGACGGGCAATCCGCTCCACGCCGTCTCACCACGGAAGGCGCCAATTCCAATTCGCCGCGTTGGAGTCCCGATGCATCGCGCCTCGCGTTTCTTTCGAGCCGCAGCACTCAGCCCGCGGAAACTGAACCACCCCACCCGCAGATCTGCATCCTCAGAACCGATGGCGGCGAAGCGCAAATCCTGACGCACCTCAAGAACGGGGTCAGCTCCTTCCAGTGGTCGCCCGACGGCAAACGATTCGTCCTCGTGAGCCGCAGCGGACCCAGCGACAACATCAAAGATCGCAAGAGCGACGTTCGCCACTACACTCACATCTCTTACAAATTCAACGACACCGGCTGGTTCGACGATAAACGGACGCACCTCTGGATCGCCGATTCCAGCACCGGCGTCGACAAGCAGCTCACCACCGGCGACGACTGGAACGATAGCGACCCGCAGTGGTCTCCCGATTCCACTCGCATCGCCTTCGTCTCCGACCGCACCGGCAAGGAATACGATAACGGCCACAACAAAGACGTCTGGGTGATTCCGGCCGACGGCGGCGCGCTCGTCAAAATTTCCGATCACGACTTCGACGACACCGAACCGCGTTGGTCGCCCGATGGAAAGCAGATCGCCTTCGCGGGACAGACCGCTCGCCGTCAGTTTCCCAAGCTCTATCTCGCGCCCGCAAACGGAGGAGCAACCTCAACCCTGGCTGCCGAAGATCTCGACCTCATCCCGTCCGATCTTCACTGGGGCCCCGGCCCGCAAGAGCTGCGTTTTGATACAGGCTATCGAGGCACCATGCAGGTCTTCCGCATCGACTTGGCAACGCACCAGGTCGCTCCCGTGACGCGAGGCGAGCGAGCGTACCGCGGTTTCGATTACAACGCCAAGGCCGGCGTGATGACCTACCTGGCGAACGATTTCCAACACCTCGACGATCTCTACGCCGCGTCGCTCGATGGGAAGGGCGAACGCCAGCTCACGCATCTCAACGCCAAACTCTGGTCCGATCTCGACCTTGCCTCGGTAGAACGTCTGCCTTATAAAAGCACCGACGGCTGGGCCATCGACGGCTTTCTCGTAAAGCCCATCGGATGGCAGCCCGGCAAGAAATATCCGATGATCCTCAGTGTCCACGGAGGACCCGCCGGACAATACGGTGTCGATTGGTATCACGAGTTTCAGGTCTACGCCGCGAAAGGCTGGGCCGTGTTCTTCTGCAATCCACGCGGTTCCACAGGCTACGGGCAGAAGTTCGAGCGCGGCATCGTCAACAATTGGGGCGGCATGGATTACCAGGACATCATGGCTGGGGTCGACGCCGCTTTAAAGGAGAATCCCTGGATCGACCAGGATCGTCTCGGCGTCACCGGCGGAAGCTACGGCGGCTTCATGACCAACTGGATCGTCGGCCACACCAATCGGTTCAAGGCGGCCGTCACGCTGCGTAGTGTTTCCAATTTCATCAGCGACGACGGCACGCGCGACGGAGCCTACGGCCATGAAGACGATTTCAAAGGCTTCCTGTTCGACGATTTCGATCAGTATTGGAACGCTTCGCCGCTGAAGTACGCGAAGAACGTCAAGACGCCAACCCTGATCCTGCATTCGGACAATGATTATCGCGTGCCGATCGAGCAGGGCGAGCAGTGGTTCCGCGCTCTCAAGCATTACGGCGTCAACGCCGAGCTGGTGATCTTTCCGCGCGAGAATCACAATCTGACGCGCACCGGCGAACCGAAGCATCTGGTCGAGAGTCTCGAATGGCAGTGCTATTGGTTCGACCGTTTTCTGATGGGCGACACAGCGGCCAAGCCGCCCGATCAATCGTGATCCTCACCGTTGCGCGCGAAGCTCTGTTGTGCGAAGCCGAAGCGCTGCGCACGGCAGCGGAGCGGCTCGACAACAACCTGGTAAAAGCAGTTGAAGCCATTTTGTCCCGGCCCGGCAAAGTGATCGTGACAGGACTCGGCAAGTCCGGTCACATTGGACGCAAACTAGCAGCCACGCTGTCGAGCACCGGTACGCCCAGCGTATTTCTTCATGCAGCCGAAGCCGCGCACGGCGACCTGGGAGTCTGCTCGCCCGGCGAAGTCGTGATCATTCTGTTGAAAAGCGGATCGACCTCAGACCTGCTCAACCTGGTCCCGATTTTCCGCAAACTGGACGCCTTCCTGATAGGTATTCTAGGTAATCTGCAATCGCCGTTAGCCGCGCAACTCGACGCCATACTCGATGCCCGCGTAAGCTGTGAAGCCGATCCCCTGAATCTCACGCCGACCGCCAGCACGACAGTGGCTCTGGGAATCGGAGATGCGCTCGCGATTGCCTTGATGCGGGCGCGTTCCTTCAGTGACGCCGACTTCGCCCGCAACCATCCCGGAGGACAGCTCGGCCGCAATCTGCATCTGACAGTCGAAGACGTGATGCACAGCGGGGATGAAGTCGCCTGGGCCGCGCCGGAAGATTCGCTGCGTCACGTCGTAATTGAAATGACGCGCCACAACCTGGGAGCGGCTTGTATCGTGGACAAGAACCGCCGTCTCGAAGGACTGATCACGGATGGCGATGTCCGCCGCGCCCTCCAGGCCCACGACGACATCCGCCCGCTAAGAGCATCGGACGTGATGACTCGCAATCCCACCCGGACGCACCCCGAGTCCTCTCTAAAATCCGCAATTGAGCAGATGGAAAACCGCCCCTCCCAGATTTCGGTACTCCCCGTCGTGGACGAACAGCAACGCTGCGTCGGACTGGTCCGTATCCACGACGTCTACCGTCACAACTAAACTCTACTTGCCCGCCCGCTTCGTGTACACCGCCGCAAGCTTTGCATCCCGCAGCGCCTCCGGATAGCAATTCTGAAGCTCATCCGCCGCTTGATGCAGCGTCCCCGGCGACGCATTCCGATCGTCGGCGAGCCGTCGGATAATATCCAGCCCGCGTCGCGTCTGATGCGCCGCTTCGTCCTTCTGTCCGGATTTATAGAGCAGTTCACCCGCATGAATCAGCACATCCGAAAGCTGCGTGGGATAACGAGTATTGGAAGGATCGGACCGCGAGAGCGCTTCGAGCAAATCCGCCGTCTTCCCATAACTCACGAAAGCCTGAGGCGTGTTTCCGGTAGTAGCGTAAAACTCGCCGAGGCTGTTCCAACAAACCGCGACATCGAGCTGTGCCCGTGCGTTCAGAGGGTCTGTCGCGGCGCTCGCTTCCGACACCGAGAGAGACTGGCGCAAATGCTGCTCCGCCTCTTCGCGATTTCCCACCGCGCCGAGCGACGCTCCGAGCTTTCTCTCCAGCATCGAAACCACGCGGCGCGAGTTCGCATCCTGTGGCAGATCCTGCGCGCTCGCTAAAGCCTGGCGATACAACTGGAGTGCTTCGAGCGATTTTCCCTGATCGTCTTCAATATCCGCGATCTTCATTGCCAGCACCGCTGCGGCGCGCCGGGCGCGTGTATTCCCGGCGTTCTGTCGCAGTGCTGCTTCCCAATTATCGAGCGACCGATGATAAGCGTTCACCGCGCCTTGTTCGTCGCCCAAAGAAATGAGCCCGGGATGTCCTAGCTGGTCGCCCACGCCTTCGAGACAACTCGCCAGGTCCATCGTCGCGTCGATGTTCTTCGGGTCACTCTTAGCGAGCTTTTCGAAAATCGACACTCCATGCCGGACTTGATCCATACCTTCCTTGGACCGGCCAAGCATCACCAGCACATCGGCCATTTCCTGATGCGCCTTCGCCGCGCCGCGCTGAAGTTTCGGATTTGAGGGATAAGTCCTGCTGAGAGCCGCTGCGATATTCAGAGCCTTTTGATAACTCGCAACCGCGGCGGAAGTATCGCCCAGGTTTGGCTGATAAGGATTCCCTTGTATGTCTCCAAACTTGATGTAGGCATCGATAACATCGAGCGCGAGCGGCAAATTGTCCTGAGCCTCGGCCGACAATCGATCGAGATATTCGGTGGAACGCTTCACCATCTGTTCCTGCAACGGCGTGGAACCGGGAATCTTGGACGCGGCATCGTAAAGGTCGAAAAGGATCACGTTCACCAGCTGGTGCACTTCCTCAAAGCGTCGCTCGGCGCGAGCCTTTTGCTGCCGCGCGATCAATCCTGCAAAAGCGGCTGCGCACAGCGCTCCGATGAGCAGGAGGATTCCCAGAAAAGCCGGGATCGCGATTCTGCGATTCCGCCGCACAAACTTCGAAACCCGATACCGTGTGCTGCCGCTCAGTACGCTCACCGGCAGCGACTTCAGATGCCGTGTGACATCGTCGGCAAGTTCCGCCACGCCGGCGTAGCGCGCCGCCGGATCCCGCGCCATCGCCTTGAGAACGATCGAGTCCAGATCGCCCCCCAATTTCGGATTGTGCGCAGCGACGCTGGGCGGTTCCGGATCGGTGCACGTCACCTTGTAGACAAGTTCCGCGACATTGGACGCCGGGTATGGCCGCCGTCCCGTCAAAATCTCGTAAAGCGTAAGTCCCAAGGCGTGAACATCGGTCGCGGTTGTGACTGGACGTCCCAGTAGCTGTTCCGGACTCGCATGATCCAGAGTGAGCGGGCCGGGAGAGCCCTCGCTGCCTCGCGTTTCCGCAGGACCCTGAAGCAGCTTGCCGATGCCGAAATCGAGCAGCTTGGGCTTTCCCTCCGCTGTAACGAGAATATTGACCGGCTTGATATCGCAATGCACCACCAGTCGCTGATGCGCGTAATGGACGGCCGCGCATATCTCGACAAACAAACGAAGCCTGCCGGCGATGGTGGGCAGCTTCGCAGCGCAGTACTGATCCAGCGGCACGCCTTCCACGTATTCCGTCACAACGCATGGCATCCCATTCGCCGTGACGCCGGCATCCAGAAGGCGCACGATAGCGGGATGATCGAACGCCGCAAGAACTTGCCGCTCCAGTTGGAAGCGGCGCTGCGCCGCGGACCAATCGTCCCCGCGTTTCAGTACTTTAATTGCAACCCGCTTATGGAATTGGTGGTCGTCCCGTTCTCCCAGGTAAACGCTTCCCATGCCGCCTTCGCCGAGATGGGCGAAGATCCGGTAAGGCCCCACGCGCGACCCGATCAACGGGTCCGTGACGGACGCGGCGGGTACACAGACAGTGCGGTCCTTGGGATGGCCGGACCTGCTGACGTTACCGAGAATCACATATTACTTATCGGCGGGACGAGATGCAGATAACATACGGTGAAACCGGTGAGTACTCGGAGGAAGATACTCACCGGTCCGGCCAGCAGTTGCTTGCGCAACACAAGCCTTAGTCGTGGGTCGAACCGGCTATGAACCGGCACGTCCACGCTAGTACAGACGTACTAGAGCATTGCACGTTACGGCCTAATGCTGTTGCCCCACGAAACAGGCTCAATTCTACGGATAACCAACGAATAAGACAATGCCCCCAAAAGCACTAGAGCGCTAACACAGATAAAAGCCCAAAAGAAATGGCCCGTAACATCGACGATTTTTCCGGTCAGAATTGTCGCCACGATTCCGGCGAAGTTGCCGCACATGTTCTGCATCCCGGTCCATCGGCCGGCGGCCGCCGTTCCCGCCAGAGTTTGCGTGATGGCCCAATGATTCGAACTCCACAGGCCGAAACAGAACGCGGCGAGCACCATCAAGGAAAGCGCCGTATTTTGATCCTTCACGATCGCGGAAGGCAGAAAAATGCCTGCAAATAAGGTGAGTCCGGTCGTAGCGAATGTCTTACGGACCAAGGTCGGCGTGGCCCCGGATTCGATCCAGCGGTCGGAAAGAAATCCACCGGCGACCGCGCCCGCGGCAACCGCCCAAAATGGGAGCGATCCGAACTGCGCCATCTTCGCCGTACTATAATGCCGCTCCATAATAAAATATTGTGGCAGCCACGTTAACATGAAATACCACGCGTAATTTCCACAAAAAAGTCCGAGAAAAGTACCCCATGCCTCGCGCTGGCGTAGGATTTCGCCGAAACCGGCGGTATCGGTGCGGCCTTCGCACAAATTATCGGATGTTCCGGTCTTGATCCTGCCGGCGACGGAGGTCCAGGGAATCAGCCATAGCATGCTCACCCCGCCCACGATAAGGAAAAGCCCGCGCCATCCGAATCGATTGAGAACCATCCCTCCCCCAAGAACGCCCAACGCAGGCCCCAGCTTCGAACCGGCATCAATGAGGCCGTTGGCGATCCCACGTTTGCTCTCCGGGAATCCGGCCGCAATGATTTTCGAATAAGAAGGATAGGCCACGGACTCGCTCATGCCAAGTACCAGCCGCAGCGCGAACAGCATCGCGAACCCGGTTGCCACGCCGGTCAACAACGTAGCGCCCGACCAGATGAAGTAGCCGAAAGCGTAGACCCAAACAACGTTATAGCGGTCGATCAGCCAGCCGGAGACCATCTGAAAACAGGCGTAGGTCCAGAAGAAAGCGGAGAGAAGCCATCCGAGCTGCGTCGAATCGAGATGCAACTCGTTTTTCAGAGCAACCCCTGCCACCGACAAGTTTCCGCGGTCGATGTAATTGATGGCGATCGAGACGACCAACAGTCCCAGCGCCACCCACTCCATGCGAGAGACGCTTCGAACGGACCGGGACGCCGACATGGCCGTGGTCATGAAGCACCGAGTTTAGCACCGTCTGCGCTACCCGTCCCGCCGCGCTGTCGCGGCTTTTCACAGTCTTGCGGAACTCTGAGCGTGAGCGAGGGGAGATTGCCAGCGATTATAGCGGCCGCGAGCCAGGAACCGCGTTTCCCGAAGCTGCTCAGTAGTGGTAACGCGCCTGAAGAAAGTCGACCGCGTCGTCAGTGACGCGATAGACCAGGCGGTGCTCCTGGGTGATGCGCCTCGACCAGCAGCCTGCGAGAAGGTATCGCAGCGCTTCGGGCTTGCCTGGACCTTGGAATGGATCGCGCATCACCGCCTCGACCAGATCGAGCACTCTGATTGCGGTACTCCGGTCGGATTTGACCCAATACTTCAAATCCTCTCGAAACTCTGAATGGAAGACTGCTACCCGTTTACTTTGGTGTTCCACCGAGCATCTCTCGCCGCAATTGAGCGATAGTCGTCGGCTTCGTTTTGCCTCGCTCGGCGCGATGCAACGCAGTCAGTAGACGCCGGGCGTTCCGCGGCGACCGTAATAGATGTGCGGTCTCGATCAGGCCTGCAAGTTCGGTGGCAGGAAGAAGTGCGACATCGCGCGCACCTTTCCGGCGAACGATCACAGTTTCTTGTTGGTCCACAACCCTGTCGAGAACGCTTGCGAGGTTCTCACGCAGACTCGTGTATGTTGTTTCAGCGGCCATCGGGCACCTGTATCTAGTGTACAGGATCCCTGTACGGTCTCGGCTTCACCGTCAGCGAAGATAAAATAAACTCAGCCGAGGCAACCGGGCCGATTCAAACAAACTGCGCGCCAAATACTGCCGCTCCAACATCGAAAGCTGCTCGGCGGTCATCTTCCCGCGATACGGCCTGAGTTGCGAATCCAGTTCGCGACGGGCTTGAAACAACTCCTCTTCCGTTTGTTTCGCGCGCGCAATCGCTGCCATTTTGTCTTCGAGCGCCGTCAATCGCTGCTCCATCTGCTCCAGGTCGTGATAGAGCGCCTCAGCCTCTGTGCCTAAACGATCCAGAGACGAGGCGATCTCCTCGTATTCCGCCCGTTCCCGCAGTTCGTTCGCGTTCACGGCCAGAAACGCTTTCAACTCCTCGAGACTGAACGGCGCGCTTGATTCCTTGTGTTCTCGCGCCGGCGCAGTGCCCGCCATAATCTGCGCCTCCGCCATCACCGCCTGCGTGCAATACGCGAGCGAGTTGACGGCCTGCAGCTTGTTCTTGCGAGAGCGCCACTTTTCGAAAGCCGCATCGATCCCGCGCAGCACGGCTTCAAGCGGCACTCCGGCATCTTTCCACGTCTCGATGAGCGCCCAATCGAGCGTCGACAGCAAAAACAGGCTGGTGCCGCGCGCGCGCTGGAAATGCTCTTCAACCTCAGTGAAATAGTTGAAGTAGTTGGAAGGCCAGTCTACTTCTGGTTCCGCTGCCATATCATCTGGAGTCCCAGGAGCGTGAGGTTCTCATTCACCTGCTGAATCAGCCGCGATCCTTGCTTGATTAGATGCGCCTGTCCTCCCGTCGCCACCGTTTTCGTGTCGGGTCCGAGCTGGGCAATCAAGCGTTCGAGAATGCCGTCGATCATGCTCACGAAGCCGTAGAAGAGACCGGACTGAATGCTTCCCACCGTGTTCGAACCGACCAGCTTCGCCGGCTGCCTGAAATCGACAGCGGGCAGCCGCGCGGTGCGTGCCGCGAGAGATTCAATCGAAATCCCGATGCCGGGGCAAATCAAGCCGCCTAAATATTCGCCATTGCGCGAGACCACGTCGAAGTTGATGGTGGTTCCGAGATCGGCAACCACGCAAGGGCCGCCGTAGAGCCGGTATGCCGCGACGCCATCCACCACGCGGTCCGCACCCACCTCGCGCGGATTATCGTACAGTACCGGAATACCGATATCCGTATCGGGCGTGATGAACAACGGCTCGCTATGGAAATAATCGCGCGCCATGCCGCGCAGCGCCGCATCCAGCGGCGGCACGACACTCGCAATAATCACGCCTTCCACTGGCTGCAGCTCGAAAAGGCTGCGCATCATGATGCCGAGCTCGTCCGAAGTCTGATCGCGAATCGTGCGCAGACGCCACGTTTTTGAAAGCTTCCCCGATTCGAAAAGTCCGATCGTGATATGGCTATTCCCCGCGTCAATAGCTAAGAGCATGGCCGCACGCCTCCCGCGACAATCTGATGTTGTTTGCCGTTGTCATCGCGCACCATGAGAAACCCGGATGAATTCAGCCCCTCTGTGACTCCGGTCAGCACGGAGTCCGTCAGGTCCACCATAACGCGGCGCCCGAGGACGTAACTCGATCCTTGAGTAAACATTTTGAGAATCGGTTCCTTGCCTTGTGTTTCCAGAATGCCGCAATGCGTATCGATGGCGGGAAGTATCTCGGCGATGATCTGTTCACGCCGGTGCGTTCGTCCGCTGGCGATGCGCAGCGACGTTGCGAGATGCGAGATTTCATCGGGGAATGCCGCGTGATTCACGTTGATACCGATCCCCGCAATCACCGAGGGCGCTTCGAGCTGCGTGAGGATTCCACAAACTTTTTTCGAGCCGATGAGTATGTCGTTCGGCCATCGCAGGTCGCACGCGACGCCGGTAATTTTCTCGATTGCCTCCGAAACCGCAAGCCCCAGCGCCAGCGTGACGAACGGCAGAGTTTCCATTCCGAAAGGCAGCCGCAAAACGACGGACATGTAGATGCCGGCATCGGGTTCCGAATGCCAGTGCCGGCCATACCGGCCCACTCCCGCCGTCTGCTCGTCCGCCCCAATAACCGTTCCGTGCAGGCATCCGTTGATGGCGAGCCGCGTAGCTTCGGTCATGGTCGAGCCGATGGTGGAGCGCCATTCGATGCGCCGGCCAGGCAGCTTGGATTGTAGGTATTCGACGTCGATCGGCATTTTATTCGAGCTGCAACCGGAAGTTGATATCGACGGCCGGAGCGGAGTGGGTGATCGCGCCGCAGGAAACGTAATCGGCGCCTGTTTCGGCATATGCTCGAACGGTTTCAAGCGTGATTCCGCCGGAAAGTTCCACTTCGGCGCGGCCGTCGATATAGCGAATCCACTCCCGCGCTTCGTGGGGCGTCAGGTTGTCCAAAAGGAGACGCCGTGCTCCGCAAGCCAAAGCTTCGTCCAGCTCGGCGCGCGTCCGCACTTCGATTTCGACAGGCAGATTTGTGTTCTTCGTACGTTCCAACGCGGCGCGAACTCCGCCGGCCGCCGTGATGTGGTTGTTCTTGATCAGGACCGCATCGTAGAGACCGATGCGATGGTTGACAACGCCTCCGGCCGCCGCGGCTTGCTTCTCGAGCAAGCGCAATCCAGGTGTCGTTTTACGAGTGTCGAGCACGCGGCATTTCGCACCGGCGACGGCATCGACGTATTTTCGCGCCAGAGTAGCGACACCGGAAAGCCGCTGTAGAAAATTGAGCGCCACGCGTTCATGCGTGAGCAACTGGCGCGCCGGTCCTCGTACCGTGGCGATCACCGAACCTTCGGAAATCGTCACCGTGTCGAACAGAAACGGCAACACCTCCAACCCCGCGACAACCAGCGGCTCGCGCGGAATGAACCTGCCCAGCGCCATCGTGTTTTCAGGAACGCACAAATTTGTGGTGACGTCGCCGGTCCCCACATCCTCTTCGAGGGCTCGGCTTACGATCTCTTCAATGGTCATTGCAGATGTTCGAGAGCTTCGCGGCTTTTGTCGAGCTGCGCCTGATATTCCGCGCGCTTCTCCCGCAGTCCATCGACGATTTTGGCCGGCGCGCTGCTCAGGAATTTCTCGTTGCTGAGCTGACGGTCTTTATCCGCGATCAGCTTCACGAGCTGCTGTGTTTCTTTCAGCAGCCTCGATCGCTGGGCCTCGACGTCGGCCTGTGGTGTTTCGAGCAGCAGATCGAAATCGGGCGTCGATCGCACCGCGCCTTCCAGTTTCAAAGGCGCTTCACTGGTCACCGCAAGTTTCACATTGGCGAGCTTCTGCAGTACGTCCAGATGACTCTCGGCGATCGCCTGCGCACCGTTGCGGCAATACAACTGCCCTTGCAGCACCAGCTTCTTGTCGATGTTATGGTCGGCACGTATCGTGCGCGCCGCCGTGATCATCTCCTGCAACAGCGCCATGTCATGCTCGGCCGCTTCATCGATCCCCTCGACTTTCGGATACGGCGCAAGCGCAATGGAATCCTCATGACCTAGCCGATGCCACAGCTCTTCCGTGATAAACGGCATCACGGGATGCAGCAAACGCAGATAAGCTTCAAAGACGCTGGACATCTGATTCCAGTCCGGCGTGAGCTTTTTGACTTCGAGATACCAATCGCAAAAATCGCCCCAGAAGGAATGCCACAGAGCATGCGCGGCTTCATGATAGCGATGCTGTTCGAAAGCCCGATTGGCTTCATCCGCTACGCGTCCCACACGCGATCGTATCCACCTGTCTTCCAGCGAAAGCTCCGCCGGGGCCGGCCGCGGCGTTTGATCGATACCGAAAAGCAGCCGGGCCGCGTTCCAGATCTTGTTGGCAAACGCACGCGCCGAAACCACGCGATCTTCGGAATACACAATGTCGGAGCCCGCGCCGGCGCTCAACAGCAGCGCCATGCGAAACGCGTCGGTCCCATACTTTTCCGTGATCTCCAGCGGATCGATCACGTTCCCTTTGGTCTTCGACATCTTCTGTTTGTCGGCATCGCGCACCAGCCCGTGCATATGCACCTGGCGATACGGGACCTGGCCGGTCAGTTCGATGCCCATCATGATCATGCGAGCCACCCAGAAGAACAGGATGTCGAAGCCGGTAATGAGCAGCGAAGTCGGATAGTAAGTCGCGAGATCCTTGGTCTGTTCGGGCCATCCCAAAGTTGAAAAAGGCCAAAGGCCGGAGCTGAACCACGTATCGAGAACGTCGTTATCCTGCTCGATCCGCGGCGACCCGCAATGCGAGCACACCTCCGGCTCCATCCGCGCAACAGTGATCTTGCCGCACTCCGCGCAGTGCCACGCGGGAATCCGATGCCCCCACCAAAGCTGCCGCGAGATGCACCAGTCGCGAATCGTGTCCATCCAGTGGTAATAAGTCTTGTTCCAGTTCTCCGGAACAAACTGGATGCGGCCTTCTTCCACCGCTGCCTTCGCTTTTTCAGCCAGCGGCTTCATGCGCAGAAACCACTGCGTAGATACGAGAGGCTCTACGATGGTTTTCGAACGCTGGCACGTCCCGATTGACAACGTGTGCGGCTCGATCTTGACCAGATACCCTTGCTTCTCGAGATCCTCGACGATGCGCTGGCGCGCCACGAAGCGGTCAAGCCCGGCGTACGGCCCGGCTGCATCGGTCATCCTCGCGTTGTAATCGATCACCTGAACGTGCGGCAGATTGTGGCGCTTGCCCGCTTCCAGATCGTTCGGATCGTGCGCGGGCGTCACCTTCACCACCCCGGTGCCGAACTCCGGCTGCGCCAGGTCGTCGAAGATAATCGGGATGTGCCGGTTCATTAACGGCAGCAGCACCGTCTTGCCGGCGAGATGCTTGTATCGCTCGTCATCGGGGTTCACCGCGACCGCCGTATCGCCGAGCATGGTCTCAGGCCGCGTCGTGGCAACCACCAGCGACTCCGAAGAACCGTGCACCGGGTAGCGGATGTGCCACATGTTGCCCTGCGTCTCGTTGTGAATCACTTCGAGATCGGACAAAGCGGTGTGGCAATCGGGGCACCAGTTCACCATGTACGCGCCGCGATAAATCAGCCCGCGCTCGTAGAGTCGGACGAATGCTTCGGTGACCGCGCGCGAGAGGTCGGGGTCGAGCGTGAACTTGAGGCGGCTCCAATCGACGCTGTCGCCGATGCGCTTCATCTGCTCCAGGATGCGGCCGCCGTATTGCTCTCTCCACTGCCACACACGCCGTTCAAATTCTTCCCGGCCGAGATCGTGACGAGTCTTGCCTTCAGTCGCGATCAGCCGTTCCACCATGACTTGCGTCGAAATGCCCGCATGGTCGGTGCCGGGCAGCCACAATGTGTTTTCCCCGCGCATGCGATGCCAGCGCGTAGCCGTGTCCATGATGGTGTGGTCCAGCATGTGGCCCATGTGCAAAGCCCCGGTAACATTAGGCGGCGGGATGACCATGGAAAACCGAGGACCTGGAGCATCCGCGTTCGCGTGAAAGATGCCGGTCTCGATCCACCATTTGGCCCAATGCGGTTCAAACTGCTGGGGCTCGTACACTTTCTCGATTTGCATGGGAAATTACAATTTTAGCGCGGCGGGTTGGAGCGCTGCCCCATGTAGCTGATAACATCCTCTATCGTCCATGAAAATCCAGAGGCAAGGTGACAGATGCGGTAGGTTTTTCGTATCGTATGGTGCGGGGAAACCAAATGCCGTTTGCGACGCTGACCGACGGAGAAGAAAAGGAATTGTACCGTTTGCAGCGCCTCTATTGGAACGAAGCGCTCCGCTGTGAGGAAGCCAAGGCGTACCTGGCCGGATGCGTAATGCTCGGCTCCGCCTTGGAGACGCTGCTGATCTTGATGATCAACTGCTACGACGACGAGGCGGATAAAACTGGCAAGGTCCCCACGGCAAAAGGTAAACCGAAGCCGCTGCTCGACTGGAAGTTCATCGAACTTCTACGCGTCGTCAAGGCGGCCGGCTGGCTACCTTCACAACTGGATCTGAGCAACGACAAATGGAGCAGCAGAAAAGCGCGCATTGGCGACTATGCCGAAGTCGTGCGCATGGTCCGTAATCTCGTTCATCCGGCGAGTTATGCGTCTGAGCACTTCCGGTGCCGCGTCACAGCGAAATACTTGCAACGGCAGTTTGAGGTCGTGGTTCATTGCCGCGACTGGCTTTCCGCCCGAAATAACAAATCCTTGTTGGAGCATATGAAGGCGGAAGCGAGTGACGAGAGACGTCAAAACCGGTTGTCTGCTGATGTTGATTAAGGCCGCCAGTATTGGGTGTTTTGTCTGGTAACTTCTATCGGACATAAGCAAGTCCAGTTGGGCTTCACCTTGGTGCGGTCAGTGCAGCACGCCGCCGCCGTGTTTCAAAAAAGGTTCCTTTTGTGCATCGGGGCGGGGTTAGGCAGCTACCCAGGTAAGATGGCCGACATCGCGCAATGCGTAACTGGTCGTATCGTAGGCGAAGAACCACCCAGTTCCTTTCCCGGCCTCCTCGAAAGTCTTCGCGAGCACGACAAAATTGATTGCCTGAAGGTCATGCGCGTATTCCGGGGATTGCTGGATGGTCTCGGCGATCAGCGACGGGATTGTGTCAAGTGTGGGCAACTCGATCAGCAGTACTCGGCTCTGCGCATTCGTAGTCTTCAATTTCGTAAACTTGGATGCAAGCGCCTTGTCCACCTGTGGTAAGGCTCTCGTCTTCGCGTCGTTCGGGAGCATCCCACTTACGCGGATCAACTCGGAGCCCAACGGCACGTCGTCAACCCTAATCGTGATCTCTACGGCTTCCGTTTTCGGCGGCAAAGCTGGCGAGACCAACCGGTGCTCTCCCGGCGACAACTGCTTCAATTCGCATAAAAGCCATTCAATGAGCGAACTCGTGAATGAACGACGCTTTTTCTCGTTCAACCCTTTGAACGCTTCTGTCGGGAGGATGATGTCGTACTCGCGTCCCGGCGATTGCAATGCTGGCGCGGACTCAACTTCCGCCGCGACATCAGCAAGCCATCGCTCTGCGTTTTGGTGTCCGCGGAACGCGTATATGCGGGTGTGCTCGATGGCCAGTGTGCCTTGTTGCGGATTTCTCGCAACGACCTCGACATTATTGATGTGTTGCGGAAGCCATTTCACATCTGCGGCAAAGTTGCCGTACTGCCACCAGGCCAGAAAGAGTTCTACAACGCGATCGTCATGGCGTTGTTTCAGGAATTGTCCGAATTGAACATTCCTAGCACGTTGCGCAACCGACTGTTCCAACTCCGGCGGCCGCATTCTTTGATGATAAACGTTAAAGCTCTCGCCTGAGCGCCGAAGCGCAAGAAGCTCGCGAAACGCCATCAGCAAGCGCGGCCTTGGAAAATGCTGTCATCCAGTCCCGGACAGTCATGAACTCGAGACGCGTAGATACCCCTGTGGACTAACACTTGCGTGAGTTGTAAAGCCAGATTCGCTACCTACTATTACCACTTCTGTTGGATTCGTGAGCGCAATACAGCAAAACTTACCGTCGTCTTGATGTACACACGTCGATAGAAACATTTCGCGTTCGTGTTCTGCCAGATTTCCATACACTCGTACAGCCCTCGCATAGACGAACTTTCAAAATAGAAGATGTTCCGTTTATTATATGCTTCCATTTTGGAAGTATAGTTTACTGGGCCGCGCTACGATGCCTTCAATGACCGCCGTGCTGGACCTTATCGAAGGGTTGGGGGTCGTTTACCCTTTTCGTTTACCCCTTCCCCTAGGGAGTCCCCCGCCAGCTTCCGATATTCCTGCGTTATGTCGTCTCAAAGCGTCGACAGCTGGCACTCAGATGTGGTCAGAGTGAGCTTCGACCGGCTCAGTGCTCGGAGGTGCGCACCCTGGACCCGGCCTCCGCACAACGCGCGCTCGCCGAGATTGGAGCCTTCGTCGATATTAGGGCTGCGACCACCGAATCCGCACGCCTCCGACCGCCCACTAATCCCGGCATATTCGCCGCCCCGTGTATCGCCACTTTGCGATCCTTACGAATCTTCAAAATATCGTTGCCGTCGCCGCGACGCGCTCAGACGATTGTCGACATCTTGCGCGTGTTTGAGGACGTGGCCCAAGCGTGAAAGATGCCGGTTTCGATCCACCACTTGGCCCAATGCGGTTCAAACTGCTGGGGCTCGTACACTTTCTCGATTTGCATGGGAAATTACAATTTTAACAAGCAGAGCAACAGTCTCTGAAGCCCACTATTACAATTGGAGCATGAGCGGTAACTTGGGCGACTTCGAAGGCCGCCTGGTAGGAAGCTGGAAGCTCGACTCCCTGCTCGGCGTGCGAGACGGGAAGGCTTTTTATCTAACCAGCCCGAAGAAAAATGGAGAGGATACCCCACTCTTAGTACAACTGGTATCCAAACGTGATGCACCAGAAGTGCTTGCTAGCTGGAATCGCGCACGGAAACTAACGGATTGTCCGTTGCTTCATGTATATGCCACGGGGGAAGCCGTCCTCGACGGTCAACTCGTGGCATTCGCCGTTTTAGACCTTCCCGACGATGATTTGAGCGAGGTGCTCGCCGAGCGCACACTCGATCCGACCGAAGCAAAAGCGACGTTCCTCTCCGTTGCCTCCGGTCTCGATTGTCTGCATCAGCGCGGGTTCATGCACGGCGCGGTTGTTCCTTCAAACATCTTCGTGGTGAAAGACGAGATGCGGTTGGGCGTCGACAATATTGCTCCGGCCGGCGAGCGCGGGAAAGCGGCGGATCTGCGCCAGTTCGGTTCAACTCTGGTGAAATCGCTCACCGGAATGACAGCCGGAAATATCGAGCAGTTAGAGGCTCCTTTTCCCGAGATCGCGGCCGGATGCCTTAGTGGAGAATGGACCGCGTCCCAAGTTGTCTGGACCCTATCCGGACAGGAACGGAATCCGCGGCGAGCAGCCGGACAGCAATACGTCGAACCACCAGCGCCGGCCGAGCCTAAACCAGTCTCCCGACCCGATCCACGCGAGGCGAGAGCCCGGGCCAGATCGGAAGCCCGGCATGGATTCGCAACCTGGCTCACCGGCCCGCAATGGACCATCATGGCGACCGGAGGAATCGTCGCGCTGGTCTTATTGGTTTACCTGTTCGTCCATGGGCCGCGCCCGCGACACGTCGAGATCGTGCAGACTCCTGTTCCCGCCGCGGCCGATCCGACTCCGGCGCCAGTTGCCCCCGCTCCCGTGATCGAAAAAGCGCCTCCACCGGCGCGCTCTCGAACGGGGCATTGGGCCGTGATTGCCGCGACGTACGCAACATACAGCGGGGCGCAGAAACGCGCCGATCGGATAAAGAAGGCGTCGCCCGGTCTTCATCCGCACGTGTTTCCGCCGGAGGGCAAGGGATCGCATTACTTCATCGTGCTGGGCTCAGGGCTTTCGCAGGATGCGGCGGAGCGGCTGCTACGCAGCGTCCGGGAACAAGGCGCTCCGGCAGATTGCTACGTCACGAAGCTGGACGAAAGCTAGCGAACCGGACCGCCGCTCGGCCCGGCCAGGCGCTTGATTAGCTGATAGTCGAATCGTACGCCTTCATAAAACGATTCCTCCGGGACGCGCTCGTCCTTTCCATGTGCCCGGACGTCACCTACGTCGATGAACAGCGCCGAGACGCCGAAGGTGGGTATGCCGGCAATACGCAGCCACTTGCCATCGGTCGCTCCAGTCTCCATCAGCGGCACGACCGGGATGCGACGCCACACGCTGTTGGTCGCGTCGGTAATCGCGTTCAAGACATCCGGGCGCAAGGGGGAGAACGGACTCGGGACCACGTCCTTCGTGCCCGTTACTTCGATCTTCGGCTCCGCAAGAACGCCTACGAGGGTCTCTCGAACGGCGCTTTCGGTGTCGCCAGGCACCATCCGGCAATTGACGACCGCCTCGGCAAGCTGCGGAAGCGCGTTCTCGGCGTGGCCGCCTTTCAGCAGAGTCGGGATACAGGTTGTGCGGAGCAGGGCATTGTCGTAAGGATCGCGGGAAAGCCGATCAATAGCGGCGGCGTCCGGTGGCGTCTGAACCACACCGCGGTAATCGGACGCGAGCTGGCCGGTCGAGATCGAGCCTAGGCGTTTGAAGAACTGTTCAGTCACCGGGTTCAAGCGAACCGGAAAGACGAACTGCTGAAGCCGTGCCAGGCCCTCGGCAAGCTCGTAGATGGCGTTGTCTTTGACGGGCAGGGAACTGTGACCGCCGCGATTATGCACGTCCAGCCGGAAGCTGGCGTAGGTTTTCTCGGCGGCTTGAACGCCCATAAATTCCCGCCTGCCGTTCTTGATTTGGCCGCCGCCGGCGTCTGCATTGATACAGTAATCGGCGTCGATGAGATCGCGGTGCTCCTTCAGAAGCCACTGGATTCCGTTGTCGGCTCCGCTCTCCTCACCCGCTGTCAACGCCAGAATCAGATCCCGGACCGGCACGAAGCCTTCCTGCTTGAGACGGAGGAAGGTTGTGACCAGGAGTGCGTCGTCGGATTTCATGTCCTGCGTGCCGCGTCCATAGAAATATCCCTCCTGCTCAGTGAAGTGGAACGGATCCATGGACCAATCCTCGCGCAGGGCTTCGACCACATCGAGGTGCCCAATGAAGAGGATAGGTTTGAGAGTCGTGCTGGTCCCGCGATACCGGACGACGAGGTTGCCGCGCCGGGCGACCGGGCCGAGAACGTGAATGTCGGATTCGGGGAAGCCGGCGGCTTTGAAACGGGCAGCCATGGCCTCAGCCGCGCGCGTGGTGTCGCCGGCGGAATCGGCCGTGTTGATCTCAATCAGTTCTTTGAGGATGTCATGAGCCAGTTTCTGGCTGGAATCGGTTTGCGCGATGAGCGGCGCTCCGCAAAGGAGCATTATGGCCAAGAATTTGTGTTCGAGGGCATTCATGGAAGCCTCTAATGTAGCGTGGGACGCGTCTACATCGGGACTTCGGGCTGGCACTATAAGCACTGGATCGGGCCTTTCTATCCTCAGCATTTGCCGGCTTCGAAGATGCTTGATTTCTATACGAAGCATTTCGACACGGTTGAGGTCAACAACAGCTTCTATCGGCTGCCTTCGGAAACGGTGCTGGCGGATTGGCGCGACTCGACACCCGCTGATTTCTGCTTTGCCGTTAAAGGCAGCCGCTTCATAACCCACAACAAGAAGCTGAAAGATCCCGAGCCGGCTCTCGAACGGTTTCTACCCAAGGTCGAAATTCTTGGCCCGAAGCTTGGCCCGATTCTGTTTCAGCTCCCGCCTCTCTGGCAAGTGAATCCGGAGCGACTGGAAACCTTCTTGGGAGCTCTACCGCGCGATCGGCATTATGCCTTCGAATTTCGGAATGAAACCTGGAATGTCGAGCCGATTTATGAGCTGCTGCGCCGATTCAACTCGGCTTATTGCATATTCCATTTAGCCGGCTTCCAGTCTCCGCTCGAAATCACGGCCGATTTCGCGTACGTGCGGCTTCACGGTCCAGGAGGCAAATATCAAGGAAGCTATACCGACGCCGACTTAGAGGAGTGGGCTTCGCGAATTCGATCGTGGACGCGGCTGCTGAAGGCCGTTTATGTCTATTTCGACAACGATCAGAACGGCTATGCTGCCCAAAATGCGCTGCGGCTAAAGGGCTTGGTTCGTTGAGCCCGCGGGAGCATAATGGATGCCATGGCTTCTTTTCGCATCCTTGTGCTGGGCGATTTTGGCGCTACCGCTGCTCCGGCGCGAGCTGTCCTGGTGGATCGCGACAACCTGGAGCAGGTGATGAAGCGGCTCGACGTTCGCCTGGAATTGCCGGGCGCGGGCACGCTGCGCTTCCGCGAACTCGACGATTTTCATCCCGACCGCTTGTATCAATCGCTCGATCTGTTTAAAGGCCTGCGCGAGATGCGGGCGAACGTCGACGATGTGACGTTCAGTAAGCCGGCTCGCCAACCGGACGCATCGAAGGCGGCGGCCGAGATTGCTACGACGCCGGGAGTGAGCCTGCTCGACGAAATCGTGGATGCGGGAGCAGCGGTCGCGGCACGAAAAAGGGACCCGCTTCAAAAATACGTCGAGGATGTAGCCGCGCCTTACGTCGTTCGGCTCGATCCGAAGAAGGGCGACAGGATCGCGCAAGTGGATGCCGCAACTGCCGATGCTATGCGGGCGTTGCTTCATGATCGTCGATTTCAAGCTTTCGAGGCGGCGTGGCGCGCGCTCGATTTTCTGGTGCGCCGCAGTGACGCTAGAATCCGCGTGCTCCACCTTCCGAAAGAAAAGCTCGCCGCGGACCTGCTGCCGGCAAGCGACCTGCGTGAAACCGTGCTCTACCGATCACTCAAGGAAGATCCCGCAGACATGATCGCTGCAGACTATTCGTTCGGCCCGGCGAACGAAGACGTCGAGATGCTCGGCCGGATCGGGTTGCTTGCCGCGTCGGCAAAGAGCCCGATGATCGCGCGGGCCGACGCCACACTGCTCGGTAACGGGCAGGAGCTTGCTGCCTGGAGCGAGTTGCAGAAGATTCCCGAGGCGCGTTATATTGGCCTCGCCCTCCCAGGATTTCTATTGCGGCTTCCTTACGGCAAAGAAACCAGTCCGACGGATTCCTTTCAGTTTGAAGAGGCTATGCCGGAGATCAAACACAGCGAATACCTGTGGGGCAATCCGGCATTCGCGTGCGCTTATCTGGTAGCAGAGGATTCCGGACTCGATATCGAAGATCTTCCAGCGCATGTCTATAAAAAAGACGGCGAGGCGACGATGAAGCCGTGCGCGGAAGTGCTCATGACGGAATCGGAGGCTGAGCTACTGATGGAGCGCGGCCTGATCCCGCTAATTTCCATGAAGGATAGCGACCGCGTGCGCGTCGCCGGGTTGCGTTCCATCGACGGACACCCCCTTTTCTCCGAAACAAATCGGATGTAATATTTCTGCTGAACAGCCTTTCTGACCAGGAGGTTCTAAGGCTAATGAATATCACTCCGTTATTTGTGATTTGGGCCTGTATCGCGCTGGCCGCTGCAGGTTTGGCGCTTTACCGGAAATACGTAACCAGGAACGAAGACGATTACATCCACGTGGCGGAAGGGGAAGCCAAGGCAATTCCGCAACAGGTGATGGTGGCGCAGAAGCTCGATGTAATCGACCGTTGGGAACGCATTTTGATGATCGTCACCGTCGCGGGCGGTGTGTTGCTCGGACTCGCGTATCTGTACCAGCTCTGGCTCGAAGGCCAGAAGCCAATCGGCTAGGCCGCACTCAAAATTTCGCGAACGTTTGCTTGGGCGGTGCGTATAGAGTTTATGCGCACTCTCATTGCGGACGTTCGCCACTCCGTACGCGTTCTTCTTAAGAGCCCCGGATTTACCGCCGTAGCCGTTGCCGCTCTCGCGCTTGGCATCGGTGCGAATACTGCCATTTTCTCCGTTGTGAACGCGGTGCTGTTGAAGCCGCTCCCCTATCCTGAGCCGGACCGTATCATGAACTTGGCGCGGAGCTACAAGAACGGGTACGGGGACTCCGTCTCTGTTCCGAAGTTCGTGGCGTGGCGTCAGAACAACGTTTTCGATTCGATGGCCGCCTACAATCAGACGGGGCCCGGGATGAACCTGGTGGTATCGGATCGTCCGGAGCCGGTGCGCGGCATTCACGCGTCGCTGGATTATTTCCGGGTGTTCGGCGCGAAGATGGCCGTCGGGCGATCATTTCTTCCTGAAGAAGACCGGCCTGGCGGACCTCGCGTGGTGGTGCTTTCCGAGAGCCTCTGGGATCGCCGCTTCGGACGCGACGCGAGCATCATCGGCCGCACCATCAATCTCAATAACGATCTCTATGCCGTGATCGGCGTCGTCTCGAAGAGCTTCCAGCCGGATCCTCCGGTTGACGTTTTCATCCCGCTCCAAACCGACCCCAACAGCACGAATCAAGGACACTACCTCGCAGTGGCGGGAAGGTTGAAGCCTGGCGTCTCGGTGGCGGCGGCCATGGCGGAAATGAAGATCGTCGGTGAGCGATTCCGGCGCGCCTACCCGAAGTACATGGATGATTCCGAGAGCGTCGGAGTGAGGCCGTTGCAGGAGGTGGTGGGCGGCGACGTAAGATTGCCACTGTTGATTCTGACGGCGGCGGTCGGATTCGTGTTGTTGATCGCGTGCGCGAATGTTGCGAATCTACTGCTGGCGCGCGCGGCTGGACGGCAGAGAGAAGTGGCGATCCGCGCGGCCATCGGCGCCAACCGTTTTCGCTTGATCCGGCAGCTTCTGACGGAGAGCATCGTGCTTGCCGTCGCGGGCGGTGTCATCGGATTGCTGATCGGAGCGTGGGGCGTGCGGGCGTTACTCGCGTACACGCCGGGGGACATTCCTCGAGTGACTTCGACGGAAGCGAGCGGCAATTCGGTCTTGCTGACGTTGGACTGGTCCGTAGTCGCGTTCACGTTCGGGATCGCGTTGCTGACGGGTGTGGTCTTCGGGCTGTTCCCAGCGCTGCAGATTTCGCGAACCGATCTTGCCTCGACGCTCAAAGAAAACACCAGCCGCGGGGGGACGAGCCTGCGTCAGAACAAGACGCGCGGCGCGCTGATCGTCGCCGAGATTGCGCTCGCGCTGGTTTTGCTTGCCGGGGCCGCTCTGATGATTCGAACATTTTCGGCATTGCGCGGTGTCGATCCGGGTTTCGACATGCACCACGTCGTGACGATGCAGACCTCATTAGGAGGAACGCGCTATGCGAAAACGGCGCAAGTAGAAGTCTTGACGCGGGAAGTGCTGCAACGCATCGAGGCGCTGCCGGGAGTGGAAGCGGCAGCGAGCACCATAGTGCTTCCGTTGGAAGGCGGCGTCGATCTGCCGATCGTGATTGCCGGACGGCCTTTACAAGGAAAGAACATCTATCACGGCGACGAGCAGTGGCGCTGCATCGCTCCGCATTATTTCAAAGTTCTGAAAGTTCCGCTCCTGCGTGGCCGCTTTTTCGACGATCACGACAGCGTGAACTCCGCGAAGGTGGTCATCATCAACGAAGAGATGGCCCACAAATATTGGCCCAAAGGAGATCCGATCGGACAGGTGTTCACGATTGGGAAAGGACTCGGGCCGGATTTTGAGGAGGCGCCAAGGACGATCGTCGGCGTGGTCGGCACCGTCTATGAAAACGGACTTGGGGAGGGCAAGCAGCCGGTGATGTACGTTCCGGTCTCACAAGTCACCGATGGTCTGACGAAGCTGGCCGGTGACGTGCTTCCGACAAGCTGGCTGATTCGCACGGCGGGTGATCCGCTTGCTATGAACAACGCCATCCAACAGCAATTCCTGGCGGTGGATAATCAGCTTCCCGTGGCTCGCATCCGGACCATGGAACAGGTGCTCACGCATTCGGTGGCGCGGCAGAATTTCAACATGCTGCTACTGACGATTTTCGCGGGCATCGCACTGTTACTGGCCTCGATCGGGATCTATGGACTGATGTCTTATTCGGTGGAGCAGCGCAGTCACGAGATCGGCATTCGCATGGCGTTGGGCGCGGAGGAGCATGCCATGGTCCGGCTGGTGGTGCGCGACGGAATGAAGCTGGCAGGCATCGGACTGATAGTAGGTCTGGCGGCGGCGTTTGGGTTGACGCGATTCCTGGGAACGCTGTTGTTCGGAGTTCGCGCCACCGATCCGGCCACATATATCTTTGTTGCGGCGCTGTTGGGAGCGGTCGCTTTTCTGGCCAGTTACATACCCGCGAAGCGCGCGGCCAAGGTGGATCCGATTATCGCTTTGCGCTACGAGTAAAATCGGCTCCGCTGATCTCCGATATAATCTAGGACTTCGGAGGAGCGATGAAATACTACATCAGCCGTGCCGGCCAGCAATACGGCCCGTATTCGCTGGAGGATCTGCGGAACATGCAAGCGCAGGGTCAAGTTGATGTGAACGATCTTGCTTGGGCTGAGGGCATGGCGGCGTGGACGCCGCTTTCACAGGTGCTGGGCAGTGCACCCGCGCCGGTTCCGCAATATGCTCAGCCTCCGCTGCAGCAGCCACAATATGCCGCTACGGCGCCTGCTCCGGCTCCGGCTTACACGCCGCCTGCCTACAACCCCGGATACGCGCCGCAGGCCGCGGCCAGCGGTCCGATGCCGCCGAACATGAACTGGGTGTTGGTCCTGGTGTTGTGCGTCGTTACCGGCATTTTCGGCGTTGTCTGGACATTCATTGAGCTCGGATTTGTGAAGAAGATCGATCCGGCGAGCACCGCGATGAAGAAGTATGTAATCGCGCTGGTGACGATCCCGGTCGGATTGATTTTGTTTTTCATGCTCTTTTTCGGCGGCGGCATGGCGGGATCGAGAGAGATGGCGGCGCTAGGGTTGCTATGCCTATTCGCGGCGTACGCACTAGCGACGGTGTTTGCCATCCTGTCGATTTTCAGTATGCGCCGCTCAATTGAGACCTACTACAACACAGTGGAACCGATCGGACTGCGGTTGAGCCCCATCATGACGTTCTTCTTCAACGTCATCTATTTTCAGTACCACTTCGATCGCATTAACAATTGGAAAACAACGGGACGGCTGATGTAAGTTGAAGTCCGACCTGAGCGCAATCTCAATCCGCCGCTGGGCGGCCGTGCTAGTTCCGGGCGCGATCCTTTACTTCGCGCCATTACCGCTGCTTAACCCGACGCAGCGGCATCTGCTGGCCGTCTTCACCGCAACCGTGATTTCGCTGATCGCGCAGCCGGTGCCGATGGGCGTGAGCGTTCTGGTCGCCATGACGTTGCTGGCGCTGACGCGGACGCTCTCGCCCGCGGCGGTGCTGGCGGATTTCGGGAACGTCGTCGTGTGGTTGATCTTCACCGCGTTTCTATTTGCTCGAGCCGTTACCGCAACAGGATTCGGCATGAGGGTCGCGTATGTTTTCGTACGGCAGTTCGGGCGGAGTCCGCTGACATTGGGATATTCGATTGCGGCATCGGGCGTGGTGTTGTCGCCATTCGTTCCGTCCGACACGGCGCGGGGCGGAGGCATCGTTTATCCGATCACGCGCAGCCTGGCGCAAACGTTCGGATCGGAGCCGGGCGAGACGGCAGGACGATTCGGCGTGTTCCTGATGCTGGTGGCGTTTCATACGAACTACGTTGCCTCGGCGATGTTTCTTACGAGCATGGCGTCGAATCCGGTGATCGCGGAGTTTGCGCGCAAGATGGGGCACGTCGATCTCACGTGGACGACGTGGGCGATGGCGTCGTCGGTGCCCGGGCTTCTGGCGTTGGTATTAGTTCCTTACGTCGTTTTCAACTTGCATCCTCCGGAGTTGCGCGACACGAGCGCCGCTCGAGCCATGGCATCGGATGCAATTGCGCCGCATGGGTTCGATGAGCGGTCGCGAGTTGCGGTTGGTAGCGATTCTGTTGGCGGTGATGGCCGGGTGGGTGTTCTCGCCGTGGCACGGGATTTCGAATACGTTCGTCGCGTTGGCAGGAGTGTCGCGCGATCCTGATCACGCGGGTGCTGACGTGGGACGATCTTTTGTCCGAGACGAAGGCGTGGGACGCGTTGATCTGGTTTGCGCCACTGGTGATGATGGCGGACAATTTGAACGATTCGGGCGTGATCAAGATACTGTCGAATTCGTTGTTTGCGCGCATGCATGGGTGGCCGTGGATTGGTGCGCTGCTGGCGCTGGTGTTGACTTACCTTTATATCCATTACGGGTTCGCGAGCATGACGGCGCAGGTGATGGCGTTGTATCCGGCGTTTCTGGGAGCCGCGGTCGCAGCGGGTGCGACTCCGCTAGTATCGGCGCTGCTGCTGGCGTTCTTTTCGAATCTAAATGCGGGGCTGACACATTACGGGACCGGGTCGGCGCCGGTGTTCTTTAATGCCGGGTATGTCGGGCAAGGGACGTGGTGGCGGGCCGGGTTCATTTTGTCGCTTCTTAATGTGGTCATTTGGGTAGGAGTGGGGTCGATTTGGTGGCGCTTGATCGGCTTGTGGTAGAGCTGTCGAATCAATCACTTTGATGGGTTGGGAGACGCAAAATTCCGGGACTCTTGCGTCACCGGCGAGTTGGAGCGATATTCGATTGGCAAAGAACTGTGACGCCGCGTCGACCGAACACGCGGGGTGAGGGTCGTGGGCTTCTTTTCTTGTTCGATATTAAGTGCCGAAGTTGGCCGCTGTGGAGATTAGATCTCGGCGACATTGGCAAAGTGGATACGGGATCAGCTTCTTAAGCGGTTTCGATTGCTGGCAAGAACTTGTGAACGGAACTTCCGGGCTGCGGTCCAGACGGGCATTGTGATACGTTTGCTGAGAAGATCGTGACACCTTCTTTAATGCATGATATCGGGGTTGTTATTACTTTCGCATTTCTAGCGTGTATTGGCGCGACCGCTTACCTTCTAATGACAGCTCCGGATCGGATTGTCAGAATTACGGAAAGAAAAGGCATTTACATTCCGTTCCTGGAACTGATGAAGACAAGGGGCGGAAGAGTTCAAGTAAGACTTTTCGGGTTCGTGTTTCTAGTTGTATCGCTTTACATGTTTGTTTTTGTAGTTGCAAGTCTGGCAAGACGGTAGCTCTTCTTAGGACGAACTCCATGGCCCTCATTGTGTGCATCCTCGGCTTCGTTCTGGGTATATTATGCGCTGTCAGCCCGAGGCGCGCGATAAGTATTTGGAGCCCAGGCCTTCTCGATCGAGTCCCGTTGGAATCGCGCAGGCGGCTTTTTAATGCCTATCGTACTTTCGGTATTTTGATTGCGGTGGTTAACGCCATTTTTGCTTTCAAGGCGGCGTCTTGAGCGAAGAATCCATTTCATCGTCCACAACTCTTGCAACACTTTACGACGGTGGAAAACCACGCAAATATTGGCGAATCCGATCACGAACGACACGGAAAGCATTGAGACGCTGCTCTTCCGACCCTTCCACTGCCGCCGGATCTTCGAAGCTGTGGTGAAGCCGGTTCGCATGTCCCGGATATATCGGACAGCTCTCCTTCGCGTTGTCGCATACGGTCAGCACATAATCGAAGCTGTTGTCGCGGAACTCATCGACACTCTTGGATCTGTGACCCGAGATATCGATACCCAACTCCTTCATCACGGCAATCGCCTCCGGCCTGACCCGGCCGGGTTTGGTACCCGCGCTTTCAACGTCGAAGCGGTCACCGGCATCATGGCGTAGCAGCCCTTCAGCCATTTGGCTTCGGGCTGAATTGCCCGTACAGAGTATCAATACACGTTGTTTGTTCATCGTTGCCTGTTCACGCTCGAAAGGCTTCTCTGCGTTGCGGTCCACGCTTGCGCCGCGGATTGCACCGCGTCCCAGGGACTTCCCAGAGGGGGTGTGTAGCTGAGGTCGAGATCATTAACATCGTCGACGTTCATGCGGCTAAACAGGGCCGTCGCAAAAATGTCGATGCGCTTCGCGATGCCGGCCTGCCAATGCCCAAGCATCTGCGCTCCTAAGAGCCGTCCTGTATGGCTGTCACCGGTGAGCTTGGTACGTATTTCCTTGGCTCCGGGATAGTAGGCTTTATGATCGAAGTTCGTCGTTTGGGTTGTGTTGGGCGAGAAGCCCGCCTGCTGAGCCTCGCCGTCTCGCAGTCCAGTCCGTCCGATGGCCAGATCGAAGACCTTTACAACCTGGGTGCCGATGGAGCCTGCGAAACGACGATCGCCTCCGACCGCATTCTCACCGGCGACGCGCCCTTGCTTGTGCGACGTCGTTCCAAGTGGGAGGTACGTATTCTGATCGAGTAATCGATGCCACGTCTCAGCGCAATCCCCGGCGGCGTAGACGTTGGGTTGGCTCGTCTCCATACGCCGGTTCACCCGAACGGCGCCCTTATTTCCGAGTTCCAGGCCAGCATCAGAAGCGAGTTGGACGTTCGGCGCGACACCGGCAGCCACAATGACCATTTCAGCTTCAGCCAACAGTCCTTGATCCCCATGCACTCGCAACTGCCGCCCGCTTTTCTCGATCCTGGTGACACTTGCATCGCTGCGCACGGACACGCCACGGTGTTCAAGCTCCGTTTCAACGATCTGACCGAAATCGCGATCCACCGTGGGCAGCACCGCCTTGGATCTGCCAACGAGAGTCACAGTCATTCCCCGGTGTACGAGTGCGTCGGCCATTTCAAGGCCGATGTAACCGGAGCCAACCAGTACCGCGGAGCGAACTCCTCGATTCAGATGCTCGCGAATTCGAAAACTATCCTCCATGGTATGGAGCGTGTAAACGCCTTCAAGATTCAAGCCATCGATTTGCGGCATTGCCGGAAGCGCACCGGTGGCGATCAACAGCCGGTCATATCGCAGTGTCTTCGCTTCGCCACCCAACTCAGAGATCTCGACAGAGCGGTCTTCAAGCGAAATGCTCCGAGCGGCGCTGTTCGTGAGCAGTTCAATCCCGCCGAACTCGGTCCGGTGCGCAAGATTCCGCCAATCAGGAGTCTCACCGCTCAGAAAGAACGGTAGGCCACAGATACTGAAATTCGGAAACGCGTCGGCCAACACAACGGTGACCTCAAACTCCGGAGCGATCTCTTGGGCGCGCAGGGCAGCGCTGATTCCCGCGTCACTCCCGCCGATGATAAGGAATCTCATTCGCCCTCTACGAAGTTGCTGCCGAGGTTGGGAACCAGTGGCGCGTCCGATTGCACGCGGTGCAAACCGAAAGCATCACGGGTACCTCCACCAATACGCCGACGACGGTTGCTAATGCCGCTCCGGACTCCGGACCAAAAAGGGCGATAGCGGTCGCGACAGCCAATTCAAAGAAATTCGATGCGCCAATTAGAGCACCGGGCGCAGCGACCGAATGCTCCACCTTCAGCAATCGCATGAGCCCATACGCTAACCCGGAATTCAGGTAGACCTGAAGCGTAATGGGAACGGCGATCAGCACGACATTGAAAAACCGATTCGTGATGTTATCTGCCTGGAAAGCAAAGATAAGAACGAGTGTGGCCAACAGAGCCACGATGGTAACCGGCGCGAATTTAGGAAGCAGGGTCTCTTCAAACCACGTGCGTCCGAACTTAGCGATCAGGATATACCGCAAAATCGTACCGGCCAACAGAGGCACGACGATGAAAATGATGACCGACGTCAGAAGAACCGCAAAGGGCACGGTGAGCGAAGAGGCCCCGCTAACCAGTAATTGAACGATTGGGACAAATAACACCAGCATGATCAAGTCGTTGACGGAGACTTGAACCAGCGTGTACGCGGGGTCGCCGTTCGTGAGATGGCTCCAGACGAAAACCATCGCGGTACAAGGAGCGGCTGCCAGGATAATGCATCCGGCGATGTATTGATCTGCTTCGGCGTGGGTAAGAAAGGCAGCGAAAAACAACCCGAAAAAAGAGCCAGGCAAGCGCGGCCATTGAAAAGGGCTTAACAATCCAATTCACAAAAAGTGTGACGAACAAGCCGGCTGGTTTGCGGCCGACATTGCGGATCGATCCGAAATCGACCTTCATCATCATTGGCGTAATCATCAGCCAGATGAGCACGGCGATTGGCAGGTTGATGTGACTGCCTTTGCCGAATTCAATGTCCCGCAAAGCTGAGACGGCCGATGGCAGCGCTTTGCCGAGAAGTACGCCCGCCGCCATGCACAATGCGACCCAGACTGAGAGATAGCGTTCAAATCGACCTAGACCGCCCGCGGCCTGCGGTCCAGGCATTGTTAGGGTACCGTCCGACATTTGCGTCATCTCCTCAAGAGCAGCAGCCCGGCGCACAGCACGATGCCGGCTTCGTGGCGCGGATAAAAGCACTCATGAACTTGCCGTCAACCTGAGGGGCGATTGCGTCCACGTCCACACCTTGTCCGGAGAGAAATTCCCGCGCATCGTTGACGTTATAAACACGCGTCGGTTCCACGTCTATGGCAGCGAAGCCCGCCTTTGCAAGCTTGTGGACGTACTCCTTCTCTTCCAGAGCTCCAGCGATGCATCCCACCCATAGCTCGATGTTTTTACGCACTTCACGTGGAATCTCACCGCGAACGACAACATCCGAGACCGCGAACCGGCCGCCGGGTTTCAGAACCCGGAACGCTTCCCGGAGCACGCGGTCTTTATCTCCGGACAGGTTGATGACGCAGTTTGAGATGATCACGTCCACAGAGGCGTCCGGCAGTGGAATGTTCTCGATCTCGCCCCGCAAGAACTCGACGTTCCGCAGGCCGCTCTTACGCTTGTTCTCTTCGGCAAGCGACAGCATTTCATCGGTCATATCGAGACCGTAAGCTTTGCCAGTCGGACCGACGCGACGGGCGCTCAATAAAACATCGATTCCGCCACCCGAACCGAGGTCCAGCACGATCTCTCCCGGATGCAGTTCCGCGAGAGCCGTGGGATTACCGCAGCCCAGCGATGCTAAAACAGCTTCCTGAGGTAATTCACCGGTCTGATCCGAACCATATAAGTTCGAAGTAATTGGATCGATGCTGCCTTCACAACACGCGCTCGCGCCGCAACATGCGGAGCCCGCGCCGGATGTCACCCGCTGGGCGGCCTGTCCGTATTTTTCCCGGACAACGTCCTTGATGCTCGTAGTATTCGATTCCATGAAATCTCCTTGTTGCATATACTTTCCGATGCTGACGAATGTCTCTGGCTCAATTACCCGGTTTCGCGTACAGCATTCCGAGTAAAGGAAGCTCAGCAGTTCCTGGAGGGTCACGATGCTGACTGAATACCAGAGGAATGTGCCTTCGCGGCGGACGGCGACGAGGCCCTGGCTCCGCAACTTATCAAGATGGTGTGAGAGCGTCGAACCGGGGATGCCGGTTTCGGTCTGGATGTCGCTGACGATCATCCCACCAGGGTGCGCGGAGAGCAGCAGGCGCATAATCCGCAAGCGCGGTCCCGCACCCATGGCGCTAAACATCTCAGCGTAGCGATCCACGTCTTCACTGGAAATATCTCTCCGCCTCACGATTCCATAGTACTAGAAATACAGATGAGACGTCAAGACCCAAAACCAAGAACCTCTAGGGATGACTCATTTCAGTGGTTGCCCGTTCACCGATAATTGTGCCAGCAGCGTTTGTGCTTGCTGTTGAACGAACGGAGGCAGCTTGGCATACGACAATTGTTCTGATGAGTCCTGTCCGGTCGAGATCGCGTACCCTACGAAATCCTTCACGGCTACTTGCTCGTCATTGCGCGCTCGATCTTTCGACATCATCAGGAACGTGAATCCTGCTATGGGATACGCATCCTTGGCCGAAGCTGGAGGGTCGACAATTGGGGCACGCATATCTCGTGCGAGGTCAGCATGGAAGGCCTCGATTGCCGCCGCCGTCGAATCCGGTGTTGGAGCTATGTATGAGCCGGCTTTGTTCTGTACCGACGCTACCGGAACGCCGTTCTCTTTCGCATAGTTAAGTTCGAGGTAGCCGATAGTCCCGGTCGCTTGCTTCACGAGGTTCAAGACCCCTTTGCTGCCCTCTTCGCCCAGCCCAACCGGCCACGTGACGGACATCCCATGTCCCGCCTTCGATGACCATTCCGGACTGATCTTGCTCAGATACGTCGTCAGAATGTTCGTGGTACCGCTGCCGTCCGCCCGATGAATGGTGATCACGGCAGCCCTCGGAAATGCGACTCCCGGATTGTCGTTGCTGATAGCCGGATCTTGCCAGCTGATGATGGTGCCAAGGTAAATGCCTGCCAGGGTCTTCGGGCTAAGCCTCAGCGGCTTCTGTAGACCTGGCAGATTGTAAATGATGCACACGGGACCGGCGGTACCTGGTATCTGGATCGTTGGCGGCAACTCTTTGATCTCGTCGTCACTCAGGGGTGCGTCGCTAGCGGCAAAACCGAGCAAGCCTTTCTTAAATTCGTCGACACCCCCACCGCTACCGATAGCGCGATAGTTGACGAGCATCTTCGGATGGGCCTTCTGATAGCCGCTAATCCAAGCAGACATCAGAGGCGCCACGAACGTACTACCCGCAGCGGCAGTCACGCTCGTAGGAGCGTCAGGTGATCGAGGTCCCTCGTCCGAACTAGCGTCTGAAGCCGCCGAACGGCAGCCAACCGTGGCGAGAAGAATAACAGCTGTCGTTGCGACTACAGCTGTAGTGACTATTCGATTTTTCATGGTTTGTGTCCATCCGTCGAGAGACCCGCAAGTATCGACATTTACGATTCGAGAGTAGTAGAAATGCAGAATAGTGTCAATGGCATTCGTGTTTCAGAATTGTGACAGGCGCCAAGCGATCCGCAGGCGCGCGCTCTCGATGTGAACTGCCTTATTTGCAGAGTTGAATGAGCACGTCGGATTTGATCGCGTTGGAGCGCGAGCAACACTCCGAATAGAGGAAGGCGATCATGTCCTGAAGGGTCTCGGTATTGGCGCTATACCAAAGGAACTTCGAATCGCGCCGGACGCTAACCAAGTTCTCGTGTTTTAGCTTTTCCAAATGGTGCGAGAGTGTCGAGGGCGCGATCTTCAACTCAGCCAAAATGTCGCCAACCACCATGCCATCAGGGTGTGCCGACAACAAAAGGCGCATTATTTGTAATCGCTGCTCGGCGCCCATCGCGGCGAACATATCGGCATAGTCTGCCAAGTCTCGGGTCTTCGCGGCTCGCTTCACACTTCACGATACCAAGTTGCCCTGACGAGGGCCTCATCGAACAGCGGTACGAAAATCGCCCAGGGCAACCCCCGAGGCGCAGGCCGAGCGAGTCCAGAAATCGGCGGTACATCGCCGGGCGCCCAGATGGAATGCGTTCGGGGCTGGCGGCTGGACCAAATGACCCATATCCCCGTAGCCACAAATAGCAACGCAATGACAACCCAGACGAGAATGTTCAAGCGTCTTCGCATTTGGAATCTGGACGTGCCCTGATCTATTGAATTCGATCCACGGCTTTGAGAACTCGATTTGCTACATCTCCCGGCAGCGGTGCGTAGTGCAATGGGAGAGCAAGTCTTTGACCGTCAGTGAGGACCCATCGCAAGAACGCCGTAATCGCCTGTCTTTTTGCCGGATCTTCGATGTGCTGGGGCACTAATAACCAGGTGAAGCTCGATATGGGATAGGCGTCGGAGTCGGCTGAGTTTGTGATCGAGGTCCGGAAGTCGTCGGGCATGTCGGTTGCCGTGGCTGCCGCGGCGGCCGTAATTCCAGCGCTGTCGGCCCTCGCGAACTTCCCTGTCGAGTTCCGCACCAAGCCCGATTGGACATGTCCTTCGATTGCGTAGGTCACCTGCAAATAGCCGATCGAGTAGGGTCGCTTCTTGATAAGTTCCTCCACTCCTTCGTTGAATTGAGCGCCAACGCCCACAGGAAACTCGACCGTGGTGCCCCGACCGATACGTTTACTCCACGTTGTGTTTACTTTTGAAAGGTAGTCGGTCCAAACATAAGTCGTACCGCTACCATCTATGCGGAAAATGACCGACAGTTCATGCGCCGGTAGGTTGAGATCCGGGTTGGCGCGCACGAGTTCCGGATCGTTCCAACGGGTAATTTTACCTAGAAAAATCCCCGCCAACGCGGCGGGCGTGAACCGAACCTCACGGGTAACTCCGGGAAGATTATAAGCCGGCACAACGCCGCCGAGTATCACGGGGACGTGGACAATTTTTCTGTTCGAATTCCGGATCTGCAGATCGCTTAAGGGACCGTCCGAGGCTCCGAAATCAACTATGCCAGCCAGTGTACGAGCAATGCCCCGGCCCGATCCTACCGGTTCATATGCAATTTCGATTTCCGGATGCAGCTTCCGGTACTCGGCGCACCATTTCACCAGAATGGGATAAATAAACGTCGAACCGCCGCTGACCAGCTTGACCGGCTGGTTATCCGCCCCTGCCGCGGTGAGCAGAGAAGCTGCTAGCATGCCCAAGAGAAAACAGCGATTTCTCCCCACTTCCGTCACCCCCAACCACCAAGTCCGTCGAAATAGTCTGAAGTCGCGGACGAATCGGATCGAGCCGCCTTTCTCCATTCTACAATTCTAGTCTGCTAGAAGTGTCTAATGGAGTGCAACTGGATTGTCGTGACGATTTGGTTACAGCGCCTGCGATCCCGAAACGCAGTCGATCTCGGGCGCCAGTAGAGCTACCTCCGATCACAATGGTTCCGCGGAGGGTATCAACGCGAGTGTAGATGCCTCCGTCTCCGCTTGTTGGGGTGAGGCCTCGGCTTGCGATTCCGATCAGGATCAGTGCGCCGGTTGCGTCTCTTATGTAGACGGGGCCTCCGCTGTCGGCACGGCAGGCGTCGTGATATTTGCCGTCGGGGCCTTTGCCTCCCGCTGTGAATTCTGTTTCCGTAAAGCTGATCGCGAAGAGATGTTCGTCGACTCGCTTCGCTCCGCTCTGGTCTTCCGGATTTTGCGGAGGGTTCCAGGCAGCTCCGAAGCCGCATAGGATCACGTCGGATTTCGGGGACATGGCGGCGAGGAATTCTTCGGTTGTCGCGAGCCGGGGCGCGGGTTGGAGTTGCAATTCCGTTTCGAGAATCAAGAAGCAGAGGTCAGCCGATTCGTGGCGGATTATTTCGCGGACCGCATAGCTGTTTTCGTTCCTGTCGTTAATGTGGACGCAAGGGATCGAGACGCGATATTGGGCATCGTTCGCGATGACGTGATTCGCACTGATCACTAACGTTCCGCCAAGATAGACAGCAGACCCGAATTCGCGATTGCGAACGTTCCAGACGAGGCAGCAACTCCAGTAGGGATCGGCGGCGGCCGCGATGAGGATACCGCCGAGCATGACGTCAGAGTACGAAGGTCGGACCACAGCTTCCCGGGCTGGTGCGGTTTAACTGTTTCTTCCCGAGCTCAATCAGATTCATGAGATGACAGCGAGTGATGCCGGTGTGTTCGGCCGGATCGTGCGGGCCGTCTTCTTTGCCAATCTGAGACATAAAGAAGGTTGGGTTTTTGCCGGTTCCGGTTTGAACCATCAAATCGTTGGTGGCCGTGACGTGTTGCGGCGTCGTTTCAGAGGCGCTTTGAGCGTAGATGCAAAGGCTGGCTCCGTTTGAAGGAACCGTCAGTTTATACCAATCGCCGATGGCTACTTCGGTAGTATTCAGCCAGGAGAAGCAGATGCAATGGTGAACCGTATGCGGCCTGCCGTACGCGACAGCCACATTGGTCTCTCCGAAGATGTCGGTGTCGTGCAACTCGACAGGGCGGAAGGTTCGGACGTGGTCCGGAGCGGGAGCTTCGATGATGGTTCGCGCCTTCGAATCCACGATCTCGTATTCGGAACGGCGGACCAGGAGATTCAATTTCTCGGACAGAATATCGTGGAGATGCTTAGCGGAAGCGGGAGGACCGGTCAATTGAAACGTGCCGGTGGGAAGGTCCTGAAGCACTTCCGAACCACTACAAGTTGATGGCAGGTGGGGATCCTTGGAGGGAATCAGAGATGGGGATCCATATTTGTAGGAGTGGACGTCGACGGGCGGAATCAAAATACGAATAGTCCGTCCCGCGGCGACGTGTAACATCATCCCGTGGCAAATCAAGTTAAACCTAGGCATGCTTAGCCTCCCGATGCATCGCTTTCAAAAACCACGAATGGCGCCCAGAAATATGGATGGGCGTAGTTGTGCTGGGCCTTGATGGAGTTGGCGGCAGCATGAGATGCCGCCTCGGCGGAGGCACCTCTGTTCAAATTCTCGTAGAAGCGGCTCACGAATTCTCGCGTCGCTTGTGAGTCGACATCCCAGAGAGCGACGATGACGCGATGGGCTCCCGCGCCGAGGGCCGCTTCGGCCAAGTCCCCGGGGAGGAGCGTGCCGGTATCTTCATATGCGCCCGTCGAGCAGGCGGAAAAGAATGCCAGATTGGCGCAAAAGGGAGTGTCGGGTCGTACGGTCCAGATGCCGGCTTGGGCATCGGGGTCGGAACTGCCGGGATCGGGACTCATGACGAGTCCAATACCGTGTCGCCAGCGAAGCGCATGGCCGCTGAAATGGAAGTCTCCGGCAAGCGCAGCACGGGTTGTCAGAACGGTTGGAGTCGCCGCTGGTCCGGAGATGAGGGCAGTGCCGGGCAGTCGGCGAACGATGTCGCGCGTTTCCGATTCGAGATCGCCTAGGGAGGGCAAGACTCGCTCAAAGCGAGGATCGATGCGGGATGCGGCGACGACAGTGCCTCCGGGCTTGGCCGCTTGGCATACACCGCTTGAGCACACACCGGGGAGTGGAACGAAAGCAGCGTCCGCGATGCTGGGGCCGGGACGGGTGTCCGAGACGACTTCCAGCGGGAAGCCCGCAAATTCACCACGCGCCTGGATCCGGAGTTTGCGGATCGAGGTATTTGGCGGGACACCGGCGAACAGAACAGCCGCGACTGCTTTCGCGGCTGCCGAGATATCGGAACCGTTGGTGACCGCGCTCATGGCGAGGCGGCGAAGTTTACGAATGCTGCGCAGATACTCGTCTGGGGTGACCGATGCCCAATGAAAGGAAAGGGAGGAAGCAGTGCGAGTCCACATGGCGAGACCATCGTCGATTGGGGCGAGCGTGATTGAGACGACGCCCGGATCGAGCGGCGCGAGATTCGCGGCCCGTTTGCAGCCGCCAGTCAATTCGGAATCGCGGGAGATATATTGTTGCCAATCGATGAGTGCATCCCTGAAGCGGCCCTCATCGATTTCGGCGTGGACGAGATGACTGCTGGCGACATCGTGATCGCGGTGGAAGCGGAGACGGTCGGATGGGGAGGGATCGACGCTGGATGGTCCGGCCGCGGCCAGTGCGAGCCGGGAGTAATCACGGGCGGAATCGGGGAGCCGGTTTGCGAGGGCGACTTCGGACAGAGCGTTCCAAAGAGGGGCTTCAAAGAAAGCGTTGCGCGTTCCCGCCGGCAACTCGGAAGCGAGCTGGCGCAGACCTGCTTCGTCGCGGGCCGTTCGCAGCATGCCGACGCGCGCAAAATTGTAGTAAGCGTAGGCGGCGGTGTTGCGTGGGAAGTTCGCAGCGCGGGCGAGCGCCTGGCGATAGTCCTCCGCGGCTTCGGCTGTCTTGCCGAGCGCGATCGCGAAATCTCCGAGCTTGCAAAATCCCCAGACTTGCGGGACCACCCAGCCGACCTTTTCGGCGACGGCCTCGGCCATCAGCCCGGACGCGGTGGCGGTGTTCCATTCCTCGAGCTGTTCGGAGGAAATCATCATATCGTGATAGAACTCATGGGCGCGGCGCAAGGGAAGGCCACGGCCCACGATCTGGGCGAGGGCGCCGTTGGTAGTTTCGAAGGCTTCGAGGTAACGCCCTTCATTGACGTCGTGGCTTGAAAGGAAGCCCTGCGCGCGGACGCCCGCGATGTCGAAGCTGGAGGCCTTTGAGATCGTGATCGCTTCCTGGACCAGCCGCTCAGCGGAATTTAGGTCGGCCCGCCCAGTGAGGCAGGTGGAGCGCTCCAGGCGTGCCTGGATGGCGAACCATTGGTATTTGGAACGGTCCGCGGCATGGATGAGATCTTCACGTCCGGCGCAACGCGTGTAATCGACGCCGTGAGAATCGCGGAAGAGCAACTCGAAGCGAGCCCAGATGTCGAGAGGCAGGGAAAGAGACGCGCGTTCGAGCCACGCGACATCGTCCGCCATTGCGGGGTAGGAGTCCGAACGCATATTCCAGCGCAAGTGCTCCAGAGCCGATAGGATCGCGAGGGCGCGCTTGTTGACCAACGTGCGCGGAGAACTCAACGCATCTGCGAGCCAGGCATCGCGGTTTTCCTGGGAGAGCTTTACGGCGAGCGACGGAAGGGCGTTCTGTTCGTCCTGAAGTCCCGTTTGCAGCGCGGCTTCGAATTGGTCCTCGACGAGATTGTCGGAGTGGTTGAAGAGAGCGGATCGCTGTTTGCGGAGCAATTCCAGGCGGGCGCGCGCCTCCCCAGACCAGCGCGGATCCTTTTCAAGCGAGACGCATTTTTCGAGATCGCGAATGGCGGGATCGAAAAGGTAGAGCTGGCCGTAAACAATGCCGCGGTTGAAGAGGGCGACGGTGTTGGTAGGATCCTGGTTGAGCGCGCGGCTCAGGCATTCGACTGCTTTGGTGAAATCGATGGGGGTGTTGCGGGCAAGGCCGCGCTCGTAATAGGCGGTTGCGAAATCGATCCAGAAATCGGCGCCGTTTTCGCCGAGGTCGCCGGCGGCAGTGAGGTCCTGAATGGCGTCGTCGAACAGGCGGCTGAGGATGGCGGCGCGGCCAGCGGCGTAGAGCCATCTGGGATCCTTTTGAACGGCCGCGCCATGGCGTTCGATGCGAGCCTGGCTCTCCAGCAAGTCGGGCGAGATGTTGTTGAGCGCTCCGCGTTGTGTGCGCAAGGGAGCGTAAGCGGCTTCCGGAACGCGCAGCTTCATCACGCGGTTTTCGGTGTAGGCGCGGGCGAGCTGCGCAAGGGGGGGAAGACTGCGCTGATACCAGATCCAGCCCGCGGCCGACACGATGGCGAGGAAGACAGCGGCGGCTCCGACTATCCAACGTTTACCCAGCGGCTTGTATCGTTCCGCCATGCGACGGGCCAGTGCACGTTTGATTTCCGCGGGAAGCGGGGCCGCCGGGCCGGGTTCTTCGTCTATTCCCTCTAACGCGTCGACGGCGTCCTTCAGAACCTCGGAGCAGGAGCTGCAACCGGATGCGTGGAGCAGGAGACTCTGCGCTTCGTCGCCCTGCGTGATTCCGGCGGCGAGTGCAAACCAGGATTCGCGCGGCGGACACGACATCCGCATGACCTTGAGCTTAGCCGGCACCACCGCTCCTGTCAGCGACTTGGGGGGCGCTCCTGATTTTGAGGCGCTGCTTGACCGATGACCCCATCCGTTTGAGCGAGCTCTCGACGCCTTTCGAGGAGAGTTGAATGGCAGGGATGGCCGCTATCTCCTTTGAAGTGAGACCTTGACGGTAATAGAGCCAAAAGATGGTCCGTTCGTTAGTCGCGGCTTCAAGCAGTTCGTCGATCTGGCGGAAGAGAATCTCGCGCTCGATGGCCGGCACTGCGAAGGAGTCAGCCAGCTCCGCGAAGTGGTCTTCAATTGAAACGGTCAGTCGCGCTCCGCGTTTGCCGGCAAATCTGGTTTTCAGCGCATCGCGGGCGGCGTTGGCGGCCGTGGCGTGGAAATACTTTTCTGCCTCGGCGTCTTCCTCGGGAAGACGGATCGTGCGGAGGGCGGTTGGATCGCTGATTTTAGCCCAAATATCCTGGACTAAATCGTCGATATCCTCCGGACGGTCAATGCCGGAATTGTAAGCAACATTGCGGGCGATTCGGCCGATTACAGGGTAAATCCGATCGATTAGCTCATGCCACACTTCTTCGTCTGCTGGCTTATCGAGACACTTTCGCCAGATCTCCCGAAGACTTAAACGGCACATGATGGCAGGGCTGTATTGTAGCAAGCGCCCGCTCCGATTTTGTATCGGGGGGGCGTACTCGTATTGTAGACAGGCCGCTGGCATCGCCTCGCCAATAAGAACGAATAATCCAGGAGGTTTCCTTTACCGGTAACGATTTTTCAAATGACTTTAAGAATCAGGCCTTGGTTGCGTCGGCAATTAGCTGGCGACAGGCCGAGATCTGGTCGCCGTCGAGGACAGATTCGAGGATGTGGGCGAGATCCGAAGACTGCACCAGGACGCGTTCGACGGCGATGCCGGTGCGAAAGGCGTCGTCTTGAGGTGCGACATGAATTATATGTCCGAAGAGGATGGTGCCGGCCAAGTTTAGTTTGACGACCGATCCGGAGGGTAGGGGGAGGGGAAGTAGCGTACAGATGCCCGAAACGGATATATCCAGTAATACTCCCGATGTTGGTTCGGAAGTATCGTCGAGGCCGGATACCTGGACAGGCAGGCCGGAATTGAAGCGGTTATCGTAGCGGCGGTCCACTGGACTCTTATCGGCAGGTGGGCGAGTTGGGAACAGGGCGTCCCTAACGTTCTACGTTCTACGTACTACGTTAATCCGTTTTGAACACGTTCAAGATTTCTGTTGACGGGCCGGGGTTTCAGGGGCATACTGTTTTTGAACACGTTCAATATGTCGACAATCAAGGCCGAAGAGACAGAACTCAAAATCCTGGATACTGCGTTGGCACTCTTCCGGGAAGAGGGTTTTGACATGACCACAATGCGGGGGATTGCTGCCAGGGCGGGCGTTGCGACCGGTGCGGCGTACTACTACTATGCCTCCAAAGAAGCCATCGTCATGGATTTCTACACGCGGGCGTCCTTGGAAATGCAATCTGCGATCGAAATGGCGGTGGCAGTGGAGAGAAGCCTGGAGGGCAGGTTGCGAGAGTTGATTCGCGTCAAACTCATGCACTTCGGGCCTAATCGGGTCGTTTTGCGAGCTTTGCTACGTAACGGCGCGGATCCAACGTATCCTCTTTCGCCGTTCAGCCCACAAACTCGAGAGATTCGGGAGGTGGATATCGCATGGTTTCGACGCATTCTGGTCGATTGCGGCATGCGGATTCCACGCGATCTGGAAGGCCATTTGCCCGGCGTTCTCTGGCTATTTCAAATGGGTGTGATCTTCTTTTGGGTGATCGACGATTCGCCGAATCAACTACGGAGTATGCGGTTACTCGAACTGGCGGCGAAGAGTGTTGCTGCTTTGATTCGGATTTCGGGGCTACCACTCATGCGGCCTGTACGGAAAACCGCTCTGCAACTGATTGAAATTGTCAGAGGAGAACAGCCGTGAGCACGACTCTGCGTTGGCTGATGGGCCTGATGCTTCTTACCGTCCTGGGTCTCGGCGGACTCGGTCTGCTTCGCACCGGATTATACGGCTTGACGATATTCATACTGTTCCCAATTCTGCTGGGCGGACTCGGCGCGTGGCTCTGTCGCCCGGTGAGCGCGGCCCGGGCCATAGCGGCGGGGACGCTCACAGTCATAATTGCGGTCTGTTCGCTATTGTTTTTCGGATTGGAAGGTTTGGGTTGTATCGTGATGGCCCTTCCGTTAGCGGCGCCGCAGGGCGCCGCCGGCGGATGGTTTGTGTATCTCGCCGCATCGTCGCGCGCGGCATCCCGCGGCGGCGCGTTGATGTTGCTGCTTCTCCCGCCTTCCTGTTTGACGTGGGACACTCAAGCGCAGCCAGCCGTATTCGAGGTCCGTAGCGCTGTGACGATCGCGGCGCCGCCGGAACGAGTCTGGAAACATGTCCTTACGTTTTCAGAGCTGCCTGAGCCGCGGGAGTGGTATTTCCGCTCCGGGATCGCTTATCCGGTAAGAGCGCGTATTCAAGGAACCGGTGTCGGGGCAATCCGTTTTTGCGAATTCTCCACGGGGCCTTTCGTGGAACCGATCGAAGTCTGGAATGAGCCCTACCTGTTGCGGTTCCGTGTGATCGCGAACCCCGCACCAATGCGGGAATGGAGCCCTTACGGACAGATTTTGCCGAAACATTTGCACGGGTACCTGGTTTCGAAGCATGGACAGTTCCGGCTGACGGAATTGCCCGGCGGCCGCACGCTGCTCGAAGGGATGACCTGGTATCAGCACGGACTGTGGCCTTCGGATTACTGGCGCTGTTTGTCCGACGCGATTATTCATCGCATTCATTTGCGCGTTTTGAATCATATACGAATGTTGGCGGAGAACGAAGGGCCGGACTAATGCGTCATGGAGTAGACGACGTAATTTACTCCGATGCGGATGGCCAGGCCGGAGAATTTTTCGGGGTAGCGCGGATCGTCGGCAAATTCCCAGGCGTCGCCGATGTCGGAATTATACGAGATGGCCACCATGATCCGGCCTTTGTCGTCGTAAATGCCGCGCCAGTGGGCTCCGACGCCTCCGTCGTACGGGTTTTTCGCTCCCACGCGCAGGTGAGCCTGTCCGGGAATCTGGAAGCGGTCGTCCAGGTCGTAGACAGTATGAAAAATCGGGTCTTTGTCGGGGATGTCGACGATGGGGCGGTCCGGGAACACCATGCGAATGCGCTGCTCGAACATGGAGTATTCGAAGTTGCCGTGGAAATCGTCGGCCATGAAGAAACCGCCTCGTAGCAGGTATTCGCGCATGATCTTGGCCTCGGCCTGGGTCAGTCCCCATTCGCCGACCTGGACGGCGTAGAGCCACGGCCAGTTGTAGACTTCATCGCCGTCTTCGAGGTTCACGGATTGTTCGACGGAGCGGACGTGGATGCGAGTCAGGCGGCGCATGGCCAGCGAGAAGTGACGGTCGGCGCGGGGATAATCCTGGGTCCAGAGGGACAGGCCCTGACGCCAGTCGCCGTCGAAGCGGCCGGCATAGCCGTCGTTGGGGCCAGGCGGATACATCAGGCGGGCGAAGGCCCATTCAGACTTTTCCTGATAGTCGCTGGGAGTTTCAAATTCGAAGTATTCGACGCCGGGGTATTGGCGGAAGGGGCGCTGGAAGGCGTACAAGGCGCTCATCAAGCCGATGCCGCATCCTAACAGCGAGAATGCCTTCCGGGACATCATACGTCCTCGATTGGAGGATAACATCTGCGAACCGTTCTACGTTCTATGTTCTACGTTTGGCGTGCCGCGTAGTACAATCCTCGATAATGTTCGTTCCACTGACACCCATCCGTTGCCTCCACCGCGCCGTGGACTTGTTTGGGAAAGATATCGGCGTGGTTTCGGGGGATCGGCAATTTACTTACGAGGAATTTGCGGAGCGTTCGGAGCGGCTTGCGACCGGTCTGACCGCGGAAGGGATCGCTCCCGGTGATCGCGTGGCGTACCTGAGCTTCAACAATGTCGAGCTTTTGGAGGGCTACTACGGCGTTCTTCAGGCGCGCGCGATTGTGATGCCGCTGAACGTGCGGCTCTCGCCGGTGGAACTGGTCAATATTCTGAACCACTCCGGCGCTAAGATGCTGATTTTCGAGAACGATTTCCTTCCTCTGATCGAGAAGCTGCGGCCGGCCTGTCCCGGGATTCAGAAGTGCGTCACGATCAACGAAAAGACTCCCGCGGCGGACCTGACTTATGAAGAGGTACTCGACAAGGGCAGTCCCGGGCGCGCGGACGTGTTCGACATTGATGAACATTCGATAGCCGAGTTGTTTTATACGAGCGGAAGCACGGGAACCCCGAAGGGTGTAACGTTGAGCCATCGCACGCTCTACCTGCATGCCCTTTCGGTCGGCGGAATGTTCGAAAACTCCGACACGATCGTGGATCTGCACACGATTCCGCTGTTTCATGCCAACGGATGGGGACGCCCGCAGGCATCGACGATGCTGGGATTGAAACAGATCATGGTGCGGCGGTTCGAGCCGACCGGCGTGTTCAAGCTCATCGAGCAGCATCGCGCGACGCACATGAGCCTGGTGCCGACGATGGCGAACGCGCTGATCAATGCTCCGGATCTGGGGCAGTACGATTTATCGAGCATGCGGCAGATCATGCTGGGCGGAGCGGCGTCTTCTCCTGAATTGATCGAACGGGTGGAAAAAGCTTTTAACTGCGAGGCTTTCGGCGGCTATGGTTTGACCGAGACGGCTCCGGTGCTGACATCGTCGCGGCGCAAGCGCGGCGTGCCGGACACCGGACCGGAGCGTTACCGGCGGCATGCGATGGCAGGATGGCCGGTTCCGGGCGTGCGGGTTCGCGTGGTGGATCTGAACATGAACGATGTTCCGCACGATATGCAGAGCATCGGCGAAGTAGTGGCGATGGGCGACCATATCATGGACGGGTATTACCGGGAACCGGAAGCAACGGCCGCGGTTATGAGCGGACCTTGGTTTCACACCGGTGACATGGCAGTGTGGGACGAAGACGGGTACGTCCACATCGTCGACCGCAAGAAAGAAATCATCATCAGCGGCGGTGAGAACATCTCCTCACTGGAAGTAGAGAAGGCGATCTTCGCGCATCCGGATGTGTTCGAGTGCGCGGTTGTTGCGGCTCCGCACGATAAATGGGGCGAAGTGCCGGTCGCTGTTGTGGTGCGCAAGCCGGGATCGAGTTTGACGGGCGAAGCACTGATGAAATTCCTTGAGGAGCGGCTGGGCAAGTTCAAGTTGCCGCGCGCGGTGGAATTCAGCGAAGAGCCGTTACCGAAAACCGGAACGGGGAAAATCCGCAAGCTGATTCTGAGAGAGAGATTCTGGGCAGGAAAAGAAAAACGGGTCCAGGGTTAGGAGAGGTTAAACGGAAAGCGCCGATTCAGAACCGGCGCCAAACCAAGAGAGCAACACACGGCAAGCACCTCACAGCCACCTCCTCTTGCCCTCCTCTGTAACTGTGGGTGCTTGCACTCACCGCAACCTATCAACGGTCCTTCATTAGCACGCGCGTCTCCAAAAAGGGTCTACACGTAGTCATTGAGTTATCCGTGCGTTTTGCGAGAACAGGTAAGTAGATCTTACAAATAGTACGAAGTAATTAGATAGTACTCTGAATCACTTGGTACTGGTGATCCGATAGCGTTGGCTGCATTTCATTGACGCGATCGAAGGACGCCGTGAAGAAAAACGTCGAGCCGTACCCTAATGTGCTTTCGACCGAGATGACACCGTCCATCATTTCGACTAACCGCTTGCAAAGTGCAAGCCCGAGGCCGGTGCCGCCGAATCGCCGAGTGATGGAGCTGTCGGCCTGCGTGAAAGGGGCGAAGAGATGCTCGCGCGCTTCTTCCGAGATTCCGACTCCGGTGTCGCTGACGCGGAATCTAAGACGAGCGTGACGCGAAGTTAAAACTTCGGGTTCGATGGACAGAAGGACATGTCCGTAATCCGTGAATTTGACGGCGTTTCCGATGAGGTTCAGCAAAACCTGACGTAAGCGAAGCGGGTCACCTTCGAGACTCTGCGGAACGCCAGGGGCTATCTTCAGCGCAAGATCGAGGCCTTTGCTCTCGGCGGCGGGTGCCACAGTTGACAGCGCATCCCTCGCAACGTCTTTAACGTTGAAAGGAAGTCTTTCGAAGACGATCTTGCCGGCTTCGATCTTGGAGAAATCGAGAATATCGTCGACAATCCTCAACAGCGACTCGGCGCTCGCTCGGACGGTCTGCGCGTAGTCACGCTGCTCGTCATCGAGGTTCGTGTCCAACAATAACTCGGTCATACCGATGACCCCGTTCATAGGGGTACGAACTTCGTGACTCATGTTGGCGAGGAACTCGCTCTTTGCCTTGGCCGCGACATTTGCTTTTCTCGTGCTCTCTTCGAGCTCGGAGATGAGGAGGCGTTGGCGGGCGTCGGATTCCTTGATCTTCCCGACCATGTCGTAGAAGTCTCTGGTCAAACTTCCGATCTCGTCGCCAGTTTCGACGGGCCTCCGCTCGGGGAACCCGCCTCTTGCAAGCACCGCTGTAGCCGATACGAGGGATTTCAGGGGTTTGCAAATGACTTTGCCCAGCAGCCAATTCAGGCCCAACGTTACAAGCAACGTAGCGAGCGGGATCACGATCAACGCTGAAATTTCCACGCCCTTCAACTGAGCTTTTACAGGCGCCAGGCTGCGATCAATGGTGAAACAGCCGAGCAATTGCGAGCCGTCGTGAATTCCCATGGAGACCCAGAGCCCGTCGGGTTTTTCCGTCGCGACGGGTTCGGGGCCGCAACTTCGGGGCACCGGTTCGCGGTAGTGACCGATGGATGCGATCTTATGCCCGTCGGGCGCGAAAAGAATTGCGGCAATGGTGTCCTGGTCGAAGGACACGGTAGTCATCAACTTTTCGACGTCGGCTTCCTGGCGCGGCGAAACGAGCGCCGCAGTGGCGAAAGAGATCTGGCGCACGATCCTGATTCCGGACGCCCTCGTGGCTGCCATCATCTCGCGCTTTGCAAACGAAGTGATCACAATGTGCGCCACGGTTCCACACACGAGGATTCCTGCAATGGCAAGCGTGATAAATTTAGTTCGGATGGACCATTCGTTCCATCCAGGCAAGGGTTTGCCCACCAGGTTCTTCACGAATTGCGATAGCCCCCGAAGATATCTCTTCGGCAGAAGTGTCAGGGACCTTTATTAATAACAAGCAACGAACTACCAGCTGTTATACGGGTATGACGACCATTTCTTTCTTCGGAATGTTCGCGAGCATCTGTGTTCCTACGTGCAAATGCTGATCTACCAACAGCTCAGGCGTATGCGCCAGCCACTCCGCCAAGGAAATATCCTCATATTTCGGGCTCTTGAACATTTCGAGGAAGATCACATCGGCGTCTCCGGTGTTCTCGATGTAATGCGGATTCGAAATGGGCACGTATCCGACGTCGCCTTCCTGGAAATCCATCGTTCGGGCGGAAGCGCCGGCGATGAAGACCGTCATGCGAGCCTTACCGGTGATGTAGTATTGCCACTCATCGGCGTTGGGATGCCAGTGCAATTCACGCAGGCCGCCCGGCTTCAGAGTGACGATGGCGGCTGATATGGGAGTGACGGGGAAGATTTTCGAGTCGATGATTTTCACTTCGCCGCCGCTTCTGACGAAAGTCGGCTTCATGCTGCTGGCTTTGAAGTCGAAGCTTGGGGAGACGGTGCCGGTTCCTTGCGCCGCTTGCGCCTGTTCTGCGCTGAGCGGACCGGGAAGGCTGGCTTGAAAGATGAACAGTTCCTTGGGAGGGAGTTTGTCGAAAGTCGCTACCGGGACGCTGAAATTCTTGGAGAGGACTTCCTTTGGCGTGTGCGCGAGGAAGTCGGTCAAGAGGAAGGTGTGGAATTCATCGAAATTGCCGTTGTCGAATACCAGAAGGAATCTGCAGCCGTCAGGGCCGAGACCCTGAATGGAGTGAGGAACGCCGGGCGGGAAAAGCCACAAATCACCTTGAGCGACATCCTGGACGAAGCTGTTGCCATGCTGGTCGACTGCGGTGATGCGCGCATTTCCGTTCAGCATTATGGACCATTCAGCCTCGACATGCCAGTGGAGCTCCCGCACCCCTCCTGCTGTGAGCTTCATTTCCACGCCCGCGATGGTGTTTGAGATCGGTAGTTCGCGAGCGGTAACCTGGCGCGTCCAACCACCGCTCTCGATGCGCTTATGCGAGAAGGAGAAGGGATACTTGAAGGGCTTTACGGTTCCGCTATCTGTTTTTGGCGGCCACTCGGAATTGGGATTCTCTTGGGCCAGGGGGATGTTTTGAGGTCCCGGATCGACCTCGTTCGGAGCTGTGTGGTTCGCCGCCATCCGTTCCGCCTCCTGTGGGGCGGCTTGGGCGGGTTTTGAGCCGGCCGATAGTGCGGCCGCCGCTACGAGGGCTGCGGAGCTTATTTCGAAGACATCTCTTCTACTAACTTTTGTGTCGTCATTGGAGGTATCAGGCATGTTAACTCCTTTGGTAAAGCATCAAGAGCTAAAGTTACATCCAAGATCGGAATAGTAACACTTTATCCTTATATTTGAAGACGCGCATGAATGAAACGTATTTCACCGAAGAAATGTTATCACCGTGTCTGTAGCTGATTCTTTGTATTTACGCTAAGTTGCTTCACAGTTCAATCAATCAAGTTAGCTCAGGTGTAGTGCGAAACATTGCAACTCCGTTCGCATCTATCGACCGAAGCCGACGAAGGCCACCAGGAATGCAAATCATTCGTATGCGAAGGTTACTCGTGATTTTCGTTGTGGGTTTGTGCGTAGGGTCGGCAGCCGATCCCTCTCAAGACGCTGTTTCGGTTCTTTCTCGAATCCTGGAGCAAAAGGGAACGATTTCGGCTGAGGAATTAAGCCGCGTCGAGGCGGCGGCGTCGCAGGATCGCGTAGCGGTGCTGGCTACGATTTTGCGTGAGAAAGGTGTTCTCGATTCCGCGGATCTCGCCAAGCTTTCTATTCCCGCCAGTAACACAGCGGGGACGTCCTTAACTCAGGTTGCGAGCCTGGGGCCTTCCTCCGCATCGCCGTCGACGGCGGCTCCGACGGCCGTGGCTGCTTCGTCGCCCAATGCGCCTCCAGTTCCGCAGCAGGCCGAACCGGCTGATCGCGCTGAAGCGAATACCGGCAAACACATTCCTGTCACAATCTATGGGACGCTTCTCCTCAACGCGGGCCTCAACACGGCCGGTGTCAATCTGGAAGACGCGGGAACCATTGTCGCCAAGCCAGGTTCGACCACGACCGCGGCGAATCAAAGCTATTTCGAGACGCCGCGGCAGACGCGCTTGGGCATCCGCCTCAATCCGACGGAAGTGGCCGGCGCGGAGTTGACCGGAGCGTTCGAGATGGACGCTTATAGCGCTAGCGCTCCATTTCCTGATGGCGCAAACATGGGATTATTCCGTCTTCGTCTCGCCTATGGACGACTGGACTGGCAGAACGTGGCGCTTGAAATCGGGCAGGACTGGTCTATCTTTGCTCCGCTCAATCCCACCAGTCTGGCACTCTATGCCGTGGCGGAATTCAATGGCTCGGGCAATCCGTGGATCCGGCTGCCGCAAATACGTTTTGAAGCGAAGAAGACGCTGAACAGCGCGAATCGTCTGTTGTATCAGATCGCCGCGAGCGATCCGGACGACGGAGATTATGTGGCTACTTTCGTGGGGTCGAGGCCTCCGGGCGCCGGTGAACTCGGCCGCATGCCCGCGATTGAAAGCCGCCTGGCATGGAGCGCCAGCGACGGCGACCGTGATTTCACGTTGGGTTTCAGCGGCCGCTACGGACGCGGGAGAAATATCGGAACCCTGGATAACGCGACAGTTACTCAGGCTGTCGATTCCTGGGGAACGGCGATCGATTATAGTCTTCAATTCACGAATGTGTTTAACCTCACCGGCGAAGCTTATATCGGCCGCGCGCTCGGAATCTACGATGTGTCACTCGGTGAGAGTGTCGGAGCGGTAGGGACGCCAGGAGGGCATGGGGTTCTTAGCCGCGGCGGTTGGGCGCAAGCTCAATTCAAGCTCAATAAGCAATGGATGCTGAATGGAGGTTATGGTATCGACCAACCGAGCGCGCACGATCTTCCAGTTGGGTCGCGGTTCCGCAATGAAAATATTTTTGGGAACTTTATTTATTCACTTACGAGTAACATCCAGTGGTCTCTCGAATACCGGCGTCTGCTGAGCTATTATCGCGATCAGGCGTTTGCGACCGGTCGCGCGAATCAGTTTACGCTTAGCGCCGCGTATCTGTTTTAAACGGCCGCAGGATCGCTCGTGCGGGGGCGCCGTCGCTTCCAGCGATCTTGAGGGGAAGACAGATCAGGTCGTAGTTACCGGGTTCGATTGCTCCTAGAACCAGACCTTCGATGATCCATATGCCCGCGCCGAGCATGGCGCGATGCGTCTCCGGACCGTCAGTGTCAAAGCCGCCTACCGATAAATAATCGACGCCCACAGTGCGCACTCCTGTTGCGGCGAGATATTTTGCTGTGTCGGCGGGGATGTGGATGAATTTCTTTTTGAACTCCGGGGTGGTCCACCAGGATTCGTCGGAGTTGCGGGTCCTCAGCAGGATGCGTTCGCCGCGCTGGATGTTATGCGGTTGGAGCTCCGCAATACGAATCAAGTCGGGGTCTTCGAGGCGAATCACTCGCGCGGGTCCCATGGTAGCTTCGAGGGGCATCGTCTCTATACCGGCGCCGTCATCGAAGAAGTGATGCGGCGCGTCCATATGGGTTCCGATGTGGACGGTGCACGTGATCTTCGATACGTTGCAGGGGTCGCCCTTTGCAATCTGCACAGGCACGTCGCGCTGGAAAGGCTCATCGCCGGGCCAGTGCACCATTCCGTTGTGCAGCGGAACGGAGACGTCAATCCATTGAGTGGTCATTGGCTGATCGTAATGATGTTTTTGATACCGCCGACTTTTCCGGATAGCGGCTTGAGCGCGTCGTCGAGGGAGAAACGGCCGGTGATGATCTTTTTGACGGCGTCGGGCCAACGTTTTGTAAACGTACCGATATCGCTGATGGCGGCCGCGAAGCTTTCGGGCGGCGCGTTCACCGTTCCGTAAATGAGCTGATTGTTGAGTACCATGTCGCGCATAATGAAATCCGTGTCGACTTCGATAGGGCCTTTGCGTCCGGGGACGCCGGTGAAGATGAAAACCGCGTTAGGGCCCAGGAATTTGATGACTTCAAAGGCGAGGCTGGAAGCTCCGACGGCTTCATAAACCACGTCGATGCGGCCCACGGCTTTGGCCATCTGCTCGACGGTATGAGTTTCGGCGGGAATGAATTTAGCGCCGATAGCGGCGACGATATCGTCCTTGTCCTCGTGCGATTGCGTGCGCGAGTAGACCGTAACGTTGAAGCCGGCGACGGTTAAGGCCATGGCTCCGAGGAGTCCGACGGGTCCGGCTCCCAGAACGACGACATTGTTTTGCGGAGGCTTCCACCAGGGCAGGCGTTTTTGAATTTCAACAAGTTGTTCGAGCGCTTTTTCGGCGATAGTCAACGGTTCGACCAGGACGGCGACATCGCGCAGAGCCGATGGCACGGTATGGAGATAGCGCTCTTCTTCGACGACCAGCTCCGTCATGTAGCCGTGGCGCTGTTTGATGCCGCGCTCGGTGAAATCGCCGGTGTAACAAAAGTCCTGGCGTCCCTGGCGGCAGGCGATGCAATCGGGATGATTACAGGGACGGCGCACCGTGGCAACTACGAGATCGCCTTTCTTGACGCGCGTTGCGCCGCTTCCGACCTCGATCACTTCACCGAGCGATTCATGTCCGATGACGAGATAATCGGAGCCGTCGGGAGGCGTGCCGTATTGGAACGAGACGATCTCTTTGTCGGTTCCGCAAATGCCCACATTGATCATCTTGATCTTGGCCTGCGTGGCGGATTCGATTTTGGGCTCAGGATGGTCAATGACGCGGACCTGACGTTCCGCGGGGTAAACAGCGACGGCGCGCATAAACTCAGAATACACTTGAGTCGATGCGCATCGCGCTCGACGCCACACCTCTTACCGTTAGAACAGGAGGAATCCGAAGATATACGGCGGAACTGGCGCGGGCGCTAGGGGAACTGAACGGTGGCGACGAGATCTGGCTCTTGTCGGATCAGAAGTTCGAGAACCCGGCTCCGGATATTGCCAACATCCATTGCGGACGCGGACCGCGGAATCCTCTGGAGCGAAGGTGGTGGTTGTGGGGACTCCAGGGCGAGATGTCGCGCTTGCGGATCGACGTATTTCACGGTACCGATTTTTCGACGCCCTATTTGCCCGTTCGGCCGAGCGTGATGACGGTGCACGACCTTTCGCCGTGGCTCGAATCGGGGTGGCATGCGGAAGCGGAGCGCATCCGAAAGCGCACTCCGCTGCTGTTGCGGCTCGGCCTGGCGACGATGATCGTTACGCCAAGCGAGGCAGTGCGGAAGCAGGCGATGGATCGATTTCGTATTAAAGAAGACAGGATTGTGGCGATTCCCCTCGCCGTTCCGGCGTTTTTCCGTCCACAAGAGAGAAATGGCGCAGCTTCGGACTACTTTCTCTATGTCGGTACCCTGGAACCGCGCAAGAACGTCAACCTTCTCGTCGAAAGTTGGCGGGAAGTTCGCAAAATTCACACGGTGGATCTAAAATTGGTAGGAAGGCGAAGGGAAGACTTCGCCCAATTGCCGGAAGAGCCGGGGCTCGAGATTTTGGGTTCAGTGAAAGACGAAGAGCTGCCGGTGTTGTACTCGGGTGCGATCGCTTGTATTTATCCGAGCCATTACGAAGGTTTCGGGTTGCCGGTGCTGGAAGCCATGCAGTGCGGAGCGGCGGTAATCACTTCCAAGGATGCCGCGATTTCGCAAACCGTGGGCGATGCCGCATTGCAACTCGATGCCAGTGACCGCGAGGCGTGGGTTAAAGCTCTCAATGCTGCTGTAGGGGAGCCGCCGTGGGTGGTGGAACTGCGGCAGAAAGGGTTGAAACGAGCATCGGAGTTTTCCTGGAAGAGGACCGCTTCGCGTACACGCGAGGTTTATGCTGAAGCCGTCCGGCGGTTTCGAGCGGGCTAACGCTTTGATGGTTTGCGCGGAAACGCCTTACCCGGCCGTGGGCGGCGGCGCAATCCGTTCGGCGTCGTTACTCGAGTTTCTCACGCAACGCTTTAACGTCGATATAACTCTATTCATTGAGCGGCAGTCGCCGGATCCGCGGTTGAGTTTTCCTGCCGGACTCGTGCGGAGGATCTCCGTTATCGAATTAAAACATCATTCGAAATCGCCGGCTGCACGGCACTGGCGAGCAGCGCGGCGTGTGGCGTCGAACCGGCCACCTCTGATCGATCGATTTTCGGGCTACGAAAAGCAAGTTGCGGACTCTATTGATGGGGAGAAGTACGACTTGGCGATCGTCGAGCATATCTGGTGCGCGCCTTATGTGGAACAGGTCCGTCCGCACGCCCGGAGCGTATTCCTGGACGCCCACAATATCGAATCCGTGTGGCACGAAAGAGTGGGGCGTATGGGCGCTTGGCATCAACGTTTCGCATTTCGACGATTTGCGCGTGCCTGCCGCAAATTTGAACACAAGTGGCTGCCTCGATTTGACTCTGTGATTGTCACATCCGACGAAGACGCAAAGCATGTTACTGGAACGCGCGCAATCGTTTATCCGAATGCGCTCCCGTTTGTTGATCGTCCCATTCGGAAGGAAACACAGGAGATCTTGTTCACGGGTAACCTGGAGTACGAGCCTAACATAGCGGCCGTGCGACACTTCAAAGACAATATCTGGCCGTTGTTGAGGGCGCGAGTTCCCGATGTGACCTGGCGGATTGCAGGGAAGAATCCGCATGCTCTGAAGGCGATAGTCAACGGGGATCCAAGAATTTGCGTCACGGGTCCCATGGACGATGCCATTGCGACGCTGGCAAGCGCAAAGGTCGCGGTGGTGCCCCTGTTGTCCGGAAGCGGTACGCGATTCAAGATTTTGGAAGCGTGGGCGGCGGGGACGCCGGTTATTTCGACACGAATCGGAGCCGAAGGATTGCCGTATCGTGCCGGAGAACATCTATTGATTTGTGACGACCCTTATGAATTCGCTGAGGCGGTCGCGTTTCTCTTGTCGGCGCCAGAAGCGCGTGCACAACTGGCTGAGGCAGGTCGATTGCTATATGAATCCTGTTACACCTGGGAGACAGCTTGGAGCACTCTCGAGCATGAACTTAGTGGACTTACTCAAACCGATTAAGGAATTCAATATGATGCCGCAGTGTACGGCTATACTGGAAACTGGTCATGCGCTTTTCCGTTGATGCTCACGCCATCGGCCAGCACCTTACAGGAAATGAGACATACATCACAAATCTCCTGCGGTGCTTCGATTCTATTGACGAGGACTCGGAGTTCGTTGCCTACATTTCGCGCGAAAACGCCGCCGCCGATGTACCGGAACGTTTCACGAAGAGACTCGTCGCGGACAATCCCTGGAGACGACTTGGATTCGATTTGCCGCGACGTCTAGCGGCAGACAGGCCGGACCTGTTGCACGTGCAATACACGGCTCCGTTGATGTGCCGCGTACCCGTCGTGGTGAGCGTGCACGATGTCAGTTTCCTGGAGTGTCCGGAATATTTCTCGCGGTTCCGAGCGATGCAGTTGCGCTGCACGGTAAAACGGACAGTGCTTTCCGCGCAACGGGTATTAACGCCTAGCGAATTTTCGAAGCGCTCCATCATGAGAGCGTATGGGCTGGACGATGAAAAGATCACCGTGATGCCGAACGGCGTCTCGCCCAAGTTTCGGCCGATCGCAAGGGAAGCGGCGAGCCAGTGGCTGAAAAAGCGCTATCGCGTTCCTCCGAGGTTCGTTCTCAGCGTGGGGGATTTGCAGCCACGCAAGAACCATATCGCGCTGATCCGGGCCTTCGAGGAATTGATTCGGACGTATCCGGAATTGCCGCAGCATTTGATCTTCGTCGGGAAGCTGGCGTGGCGATCGGAAGAAGTGGTTGCGGCCGCGAAGGCGTGCTCGGTTTCGGGACGGATCCATTTCATGGACTTCGTCGCCGATGAAGATCTGACGCGATTCTACGGCGCTTGCGACCTTTCGGTTTACCCGTCGCTCTATGAAGGGTTCGGGTTGCCGATCATTGAGGCGATGGCGTGCGGGCGCGCGGTAGCCTGCTCGAATACAACGGCAATGCCGGAAGTAGCGGATTCGGCGGCCTTGCTGTTCGATCCGAAATCGCGGATCGAGATGGTGCGAGCCATGCGGGACCTCCTGCTCGACTCCGAGTTGAGGACGCGCATGGAGCGGCTGGGCCAACAACGCGCGAGTCTTTACAACTGGGAGCGTACCGCCAGGAAGACTCTAGACGTCTATTACGAAGTCGCGGGCGCCCCGGAGCGTGTCGCAGCCGGCAGCTCGATCTCGGTGCCGTAGAATCAATATATAAGATTGCTCACATGAAGCTGTGTACTTTACCAGTAGCTCTTGCGGGAGTCGTGTTGATGGCAGCGCCTGCTACCGCTCCCACGTTTGACGGCGAGAGTTTACACTACAACATCAACTGGCCGAGCGGACTGAGCCTGGGCGAGGCGCAACTGCGAGGCACGCGAGAAAAGCCCACGGAGAAGTCGGCCGAGAGATACGATTTCGAGTTTTCGCTCGATGCGGGCATTCCAGGATTCACGGTGGCGGATCGATACCAGTCCGCGGCGTCGAAAGATTTCTGCTCCATCGAATTTGACAAGAACCTGTCGCACGGGCAGAAAAAGGCGGATGAAAAGACGACTTTTGATCCGGATCAGAGCACCGCGACGCGAGAGACGAAAAACGGTGGAAAGTCGGATGTATCGACGCCTAGCTGCGCGAAAGACGCGCTGGATTTTCTGTATTTTGTGAGACGCGAGCTGGCGCAGGGGCGCATCCCTCCGCGGCAGCAGGTTTTTTTCGGATCGCCTTACCAGGTTAGTCTGGACTTCGCGGGAACACAGATGATCAAGGTCGGGGACAAATCGGTGGAGGCCGATCGCTTGAACGGTTCGCTGAAGGGTCCGCAGTCGGATGCGAGTTTTGAAATTTACTTCCTCAAGGACGCCGCGCGAACGCCAGCACTGGTGCGGGTGCCTCTCGCCGTGGGCACGTTCTCGATGGAACTGATGAAGTGAAGATCGCGTTCTTCTCGCCCCTGCCGCCGGCGCGGAGCGGGATCGCCGACTACTCCGCGGCACTGCTCGATGAGATGAAACGGATGGCGGACGTGACGACGTTCGCCGCCACGCCTGCCAGCTTCGACGCGTCCCAATTCGACATTGCGGTCTATCAGATCGGCAATAACATTTACCACGATTTTTGTTACGAAGCGGCTCTGCAATATCCCGGCGTGATCGTGATTCATGAGGCCAACCTGCATCACCTGGTGGCCGATATGACCATCAAGCGCGGCGATTGGGACGCTTACATGCGCGAGGTGGAATTGAACGGCGACGCGGCTGCGCTGGAGCATGTCCGCACGCGCGTTCGAACCCTCCAAGTGGGGCCCGATTACGAAAACGTCCCGATGCTGCGCCGCGTGCTGGCGCAATCGCGCGGCGCGATTGTTCATAGCGACTGCGTCGGTGGCGAGCTGCGCAAGGCCGGCTTCACAGGTCCGATAGCGCGCATTCCTCACGGGGCCTGGATTCCGAAAGCGGATCGGTTGGCGTATCGGCAAAAGCTCGGCCTGGATATCACGACTCCGCTAATCGGGACGTTTGGATTCCTCAAGCCGTATAAGCGCATCTCGGAATCGCTGCGCGCATTTCGGCGATTGCTGCGCGTGACGCCGAATGCAAAGATGATTCTGGTCGGCGAGCCGCATCCGGCATTTCCATTGCACGACATTATTCAATCGCTGGGACTGTCGGCGAGCGTTCGAGTGCTCGGGTTTACTCCAATTGAGGATTTCGCGGGATATATTGCGGCGTGCGACATCGTTTTGAATCTGCGCTATCCGACAGTGGGCGAGAATTCCGGAACTCTGATGCGCGCGCTGGGGCTCGGCAGGGCTGTGATCGTTTCGAATGTCGGTTCGTTCTGCGAGTTGCCGGACGAAGTTTGTTTGAAGGCTCCCGTTGACAGCTCGGAAGAAGATCACCTGTTCGAGTATTTGAATATTCTGGTGAGCCGGCCGGAGGTCGGACGTGCGCTAGGCGAGCGGGCGCAGGAGTGGGTAGAGCGGGAGTGCAACTGGACGTTGGTCGCGGAACGGTATGTTCGTTTCCTGGAGCAGGTTTCGGGGAAACGGTCTGTGGACGTTCCGGTTCGGTGTGAAGAGGTCAGCACTACTGAAGTTCCTCCGGAGTACATTGCCACCTGGGCGGCGGAGCCGGCGGCGAAGTCTTACATCGATACTCACCTGGCGCGACTTTCGAAGACTTTGGATATCACGCCTTGCGGCGGTCCGGAGGATCGCATTCTCGAGATGGGATCTTATCTACAGATCACTCCGGCCCTTAGGACACGCCTCGGATATGGCGAAGTGCGGGGCTGCTATTACGGCGAAGCCGGGCGCGTCGACCGGCGGCGAATTACTTCGATCAATGGTGAAGAGTTCGAATGCGATATCGAATTGTTCGATGCCGAGAAGGATCGCTTCCCCTACGAGGATGAATACTTTTCGACGGTGCTGTGCTGCGAGTTGATCGAACATCTGTTCGAAGATCCGATGCATCTCATGTCGGAAGTGAATCGCATTCTCAAGCCGGGCGGCCATTTTGTTTTGACGACTCCGAACATCGCATCGCTGCGGGCAATCTCGGCGATTCTGCAGGGATACCATCCGGGATTTTTTCCGGCGTATATCAAGCCTTCGGATTCAGGTTATGTGGATGCCCGGCACAATCGCGAGTACACGCCCAAAGAGATCTGGCACCTCTTTCATGAGGCCGGGTTCGAGACGATCCGTCTTGAGACAGGCGCTTTTCGCGATGAGCCGAAGCCGGAGTATGAGTGGGTGCTGCATCTGCTGGATCGCTACAAACTACCTCGGGATCAACGGGGAGACGGGATTTATGCGGTCGGACGCAAAATGGGGCCGGTCCGGGAACGATATCCGTTGTGGTTGTATAACTGAAAACGAGCGTTGTTCGTTCGTCGTTGTTAGTTGCTGGTTGCGGAGATATTTGGGTGGCTTCGACTGAATATCATGACGTGCGCGTTGAGAGTTCAGGCCCGGGTCTGTCCATACGCATGTCGGTGGAGAACCGGTCCCAGAAGCAATGGCGGTGCGAGTCCTTTTCGATTGGATGGCAGGTGTTCGATCCCGCCAGCAACCGGTTCATTCGTGAAGGCGAATGGACGCCGTTAACTCGCGACACCGGGCCGGGCGAAGCCGTACCCGTGGATTTGAATATCGACTTTCCTCCGGAAACGGGCGATTACCGGATTTATGTTTCGCCGATTGATGCGGAATCCGGATGGCTCTACGACCGGGGCGAACGATTCCTGATGATCGACGCGGTGGTTGCGAATGAACGTGCCGCGGTGGTTCGGACGGAGCTTACTACTCGTCGCGCTCTGCTGCGGCGCGGAGTGCTGCGGGCGATTCCGAGGATCTTCTCGCAGCCGTTTGCGACTATGACGCGGCATCGGGCGCTGATCCGGTCGATGGTGCGGCGCGATATTATGGCGCGGTATCGCGGATCGTTTGGGGACCTCTTTTGGACGGTTCTGAATCCTCTGCTGCTGATGCTGACCTATTATTTTGTGTTCGGCGTCGTGCTGCGAACTCGGTTTGGAGCGGACCAAAGCTCCGGAAGCTTTTTGTTGTATTTTTTGGCGGGCATGCTGCCCTGGCTGGCGTTCAGCGAACCGGTGGGGCGATCTCCCAACAGCATTCTGGAGCATCGCACGTTTGTTAAGAAGCTGGTGTTTCCATTGGACACGCTTTCGGTCAATCACGCTTTAGCTGGGCTTGTCACCGAGGTATTCGCTCTTGCCGTGTTCCTCTGCTTCCTCGTCGCGTTGCGAGGCCATGTCCCGTTGTCGGTGGGATGGTTGCCGGCGTTATTGATCCCGCAGATTCTGTTTACGCTCGGCGTTTGCTGGTTTCTGGCCGCTCTAGGCGTGTTTGTTCGAGACCTGGCGCAAGTAATCGGCTTCATTTTGACGCTGTGGTTTTTCATCACGCCGATTTGCTATCCGGAGCAGAGCGTGCCGGCGTCCGCGATGGCGATCTTGAGCAAAAATCCCATGTTTGTCCTGGTGCGGGCGTATCGCGCGATTTTTCTGGAGGGTCACGCTCCGGCCTTATTTCCGCTGCTGGTCTTCTGGGTAATCGCGATCGCGGTCTTTCTTTGCGGACATGCGTGGTTCTACAAGCTGCGCAAAACGTTCGCGGATGTGATTTAATCCTTAGTACACCGAGAGTGCGGATCGCAAGCTGTTCGCGTGCGATCCGAAAACGCAACTCCGCGCCGCCGGAGTAAATTCACAATCGAAACTACTCGGTCGAAAAGAGGATTATGGGCACGGGTACCCACCTTTGCTTGGTTTCCTTTTTGGTGGCGGCAGCAGTCACCGCCGGAGACATTCGTGTTCTGACGGGCGTTCGAAGCGACACGCCGTGGGGTCAATCGATTTTGGATGGAAGCAGCGCTTCTGAAGCCGAGCGGTATTCAGAGGCGGCCACGAAGTTCGAGGCTGCTTTATCCGCAATCACCGTGGTGAGCCGGGACGACCGTATGGATCTTGCGACTGCTCTCAGCGGCTTGGGAAACTGCTACGCGAAGATGGGCCGGTTTACGGAGGCGCAGCCGCTGCATGAGCGGGCTCTGGCGTTGTGGCGGGAACTCTCGCCAGGCGACATTAGAGTGGCCTTGGAATTGAACAACGTGGCCGACACATTTATCGCGAAAGGCGATTATGAAACGGCATTGCGCTACCAGTCCGAGGCATTGAAAGTGGATGAAGCGGCGCTTGGTCCGATGAATACGCTGGTTGCCAACGATTGGAACAATCTGGGTGTGACCTACATGTTCCAGCGCAAGTATTCGGCAGCTGACAAGGCATTGCGGCAAGCGGTCGAGATTGGCGGCGCACTGACTCCACCGCACGCTAAGCTGACGGATTTCAACGGGAACCTGGCTTCATTGATGCTGGCCTTGCATCGGACGGAGGAAGCTGAAGAACTGCAGGAGCGCGTACTTGCGGCGCAAGTTCAGGAAAGGGGACGCTTCCATGTGAGCGTGGGGCTCACGTTGGTCCACATTGCCGATTGCGAGATCAAGCTAAAGAAGTATGTCTCCGCAATGGGGCATGCGGCTCAAGCGATCCGCATCTTGAAAGAGCGGTTGGGTGAGCGTCACCCCCGGACGGGTACTGCGTATTTCCAACTCGCGATCGCATATCAAGGGCTGCGCCGCTCCGACTTGGCCGAACGCGCCCTCGAGTTTGTCTTGGCGATCGACCGGCAAGCGACCGTGCAGCCATCGGCTCGAAGTGCGCATCTCAGAGAGTATGCTCTTGTCTTGCGCGACCGAGGGAAGAAGGGCGAAGCCAAGGCCGCGCAAGAGATGGCTGCGAAGGTCGAGCAGCAGGACCTGGAACACGCGGTTTCGCGGGAGACTGTCGATATCAAAACGCTCAGCGTGCAGCAATGACTCAGTCTTGTTGTACACTAATACCGTAAAGCCAATCGACAATGCGAACATACTCGGACTCTAAGCGCTGTTGTCATTGATTTCCTCCTATCCATTCCAAGACGCGTCCGTTCGTCTACAGAGAAAGGAATCCCATGCGAATTGCGAACGATGTCACCGAACTGATCGGCAATACACCTTTGGTTCGGATACGGCGGCTGGCCGCGGATGCCGGCGCCACAGTGGTTGCAAAACTCGAATTCTACAATCCGGCGCACAGCGTCAAGGACCGCATCGGAGTCTCGATGATCGACGCGGCCGAGAAAGCTGGGTTGATCCGTGAAGACACGATTATCGTCGAGCCGACCAGCGGTAACACGGGAATCGCGCTCGCGATGGTGTGCGCGGCGCGCGGATATCACTGCGTGTTGACGATGCCGGAGACCATGAGCAAAGAACGAAGGCTCCTGCTGCGTGCTTATGGAGCGGAGCTGATTCTGACGCCGGGAAGCGAAGGAATGGCCGGCGCGATTCGGAAGGCGGAAGAACTGGCTGCTTCGGATTCGCGTTACTTCATGCTGCAACAGTTTAAGAACCCGGCGAATCCGGAGATTCATCGCAAGACGACGGCGGAAGAGATCTGGCAGGATACGGACGGCAAGGTCGATATTCTCGTGGCCGGCGTGGGGACTGGTGGAACGATCACCGGGGTTGGAGAAGTGATCAAGGCACGCAAGCCGTCGTTCCAAGCGATCGCGGTCGAGCCGGATGCATCGCCGGTGCTTTCCGGGGGGGCAAAAGGACCGCACCCGATCCAGGGAATCGGCGCGGGATTTGTTCCCGAAATTCTGAATCGCAGCATCTATGACGAAGTGATTCGAGTGAAGAACGAAGATGCTTTTCAGACTGCGCGACGCGCCGCGCGGGAGGAAGGTCTATTGGTTGGCATTTCATCCGGAGCGGCCTTGTGGGCGGCAGTGCAGGTAGCGCGGCGGCCGGAGAACACGGGAAAGCTGATTGTTACGATCATCCCGTCTTTCGGCGAGCGGTATCTCAGCACGCCGTTGTTCGCTGATCTGGCGGATTGAATCGGGGCGCCATCATGCACCCCATTGCCAGGGTTCGCAGCGACATCCAATCGATTTTGCGGCGCGATCCTGCCGCGCGCAACGTTCTCGATGTTGTGCTGTGCTATCCCAGCCTCCACGCGATATGGATGTATCGCCTGGCGCATTGGATGTGGGGCAGGAAGATGCGGCTGGCATCCCGCTGGCTGTCTCAACTTGTGAGAGTCCTGACTGGAATCGAGATTCACCCCGGTGCCACGATCGGGCCGGGGTTCTTCATCGATCATGGCGTTGGCGTAGTGATTGGGGAGACGGCCGAGGTCGGATCCGATGTCACTCTCTATCATGGAGTCACGCTCGGCGGGACGAGTCTGGAACATGGCAAGCGCCATCCCACGCTGGGAGATCGCGTCGTGGTGGGAGCCGGAGCCAAACTGCTGGGAGCGATTTATGTCGGAGATGATTGCCGTATCGGCGCGAACGCGGTGGTGGTGAACTCGGTTCCGGCGAATTCGGTGGTGGTTGGCGTTCCGGGACGTCCCGTGGTGCGGTCGAAAGCACATACGCCTTCGAGCCCTCCGGATTTTCAGCATACTGTTTTGCCTGATATGGTCGGAACGACCCTGGTTACGCTGCTGGCTCGCGTGGATCGGCTGGAGAAGTCCTCCGGTGGTAACGGCGTCGCGCCGCAATCGCCTGCGCCGGATCCGGAGGGGACGTGGCACGGCGAAGATTTCTCCATTTGACCGATTGCGATAAGCTAATGATGCGATGACGAGTACGGCCAAACACAAGCTGCGAAAGTGTGCGGTCTACTTTGCATGCTGGACCGGGCTCGGGCTTTTCATGTTTAGCCAGAGCGTAGCGCAAAGGTTCTTTTCACACGACCCCAATCCGTTGTCGCACTACTTGGCGTCGTGGCTGATCGGCGTTTACATCTGGTTCCTGTTGACTCCGTTCATACTGTGGTTGGGTCGGCGATTCTCGTTTGAGGGGAAGCACAGGACACGCGTTTTCGCTCTTCACCTGGTGTTGAGTGTAGCGGTCGCGTTGTTCCAGCTTTCGTTCGAGAGCTTGGTTCTACGCTCGTTCGGTCTTTTCCCCACCATCATGGTGAGTTTCGCGGCCACGCTGATTTTTCTGCTCATCATCGGATTCCACAATTCAGTGTTGACTTATTGGACCTTGATCGGCATTCAATACGGGTTCTCGTGGTACGGCAGGTATCAGGAGCGTAAACAGGAAGCGTTGCGGCTGGAACTTCGGTCATCCGAATTGCAGTCGCAGTTGATGCAGGCCCGTTTGAGCGCTTTGAACATGCAGCTTCAGCCGCATTTTCTGTTCAACACGTTGAATACGATTATGGTGCTGGTCCGGCAAGGGAAGGGCAGGGAGGCTGAGGAGATGCTCGGCCGCCTCAGCGATCTTCTGCGATGCGTTCTCGAGGATGTGGACGCGCAGGAGGTGCCGCTGCGCCGCGAATTGGAATATTTGGAGCTTTATCTTGCGATTGAGCAGGTGCGGTTTCAGGATCGCCTGCGCATTTCGATCGATGTGGATGCGGAGGCGTTGGATGCCGCGGTGCCATACATGGGTCTGCAGCCGATCGTCGAGAATGCCATCCGGCATGGCATCGGGCGAAGCTCGACGGCAGGGAATATTCGGATCAGCGCTTGCCACTTGAATGGATCGCTTGAAATCAAGGTGGAGGATGACGGTCCGGGGCCAGGGTTGGAAAGTGGGGCTCGGACGCGCGGCATAGGCCTTGCGAACACGCGGGCGCGGCTCGCACAACTGTACGGCGATGCGGGACGGTTCCAACTGGAGACCGGGAATACCGGCGGAGCAGTGGCAACAATGATCCTGCCGTATCGCGTTGCTCCCGAAACGTCCTCGGCGAGCCTGATGGAGACACATGCCGTTCACGGTGTTGCTGGTTGACGATGAGCCGTTAGCGCGCGAAGGGCTGCGCATGCTGCTGGCGCGGGACCCCGACGTTTCCAACATTTATGAAGCCCGGAACGGACGTGAGGCTGTCGAAACGATCCAGAACTCACGACCTGATCTGATGTTCCTTGATGTTCAGATGCCGGAGATGGACGGATTCGCCGTCGTCAAAGAAGTGGGCGGCGAGCAAATGCCGGCGGTTGTCTTCGTTACGGCTCACGATCAATACGCCGTTCAAGCATTCGAGATCAACGCGCTCGATTACCTGCTGAAGCCGGTCACGGAGGAGCGTTTCGCCAAGGCGTTGATTCGCGCGAAAGGAAGGCTCCAGAGCAGGCCTGGCGACGATGCGAACCGCCAGATTCTTTCTCTGCTTGAAACGATCGCCTCGCCGCAACGGCATCTGAAACGACTCGCGGTCCGGGCTGCCGGGAAAACAGTTTTCGTGGATATCGAAGACATCGATTGGATCGAAGCCGCCGAGAATTATGTCCAGATCCACGCGGGCGATGCCGGTCATCTGATTCACGTCACCATGAATACGCTGGAGAAGTCTCTCGATCCCGAAGTGTTCGTTCGGATTCATCGCTCTGTGATTGTGAATGTGCGCCGCATCCGGGAACTCCAGCCTCTGATGCATGGCGAATACGTGATCCAACTCGAGAACGGGGCGCGATTACAATCGGGCCGAATGTATAGCGATCGAGTGAAAGCGCTGGCTGCGAATCCTTTCTGAGCCTCTATTACTGTTCGATTATTGCTACGCCCCAGGGTTCGAGCGAGATCTCCGCTCCTTTGTTTACGGCTCGGTTTGAGAGCAGTTCTGTGCCGGCTGGGTATGCGTACGACACGCGTTGCGGGTTGGCCGAAAAATTGAAGTAGTAGTGGATCGTTTTGCCGGCTCGGTTGGTGCCGTGCTTCACTCGAACGGAGGCGGGCAGTTTTTCGCCGGGTTCGTTGACTTCTGCTTGCTTGAGAGCTCGCTCCAGAACCTTCTTCTGTAACTCATCGCTTAAGACCGTTCCCTCATATGTGACCATGCCTTTCCCATACTGATTTTCCGTAATTGCGGGATACTTGCCGAAAAATGGATCGTCGTAATAGGCAAGCGGCTTTGCCGTGTCGAGCAGAAGCATTTCTGCCCAGTCGCTGACCTGGTTTGCTGCGCCGGCCTGGAATGGGTCGCCTTTGAGCGCAAGCGGCTTTGCGAGGTTCGAGAACTCCTGGTAGTGAAAGCCGGCTGCTTCACGCAACGGGCCGGGGGCCATGGTGTCGCGAACAGTTGAGTATTCATTGCAAAAACCGCTCTTCAGGGTGAGCACCAGGTGTCCGCCGTTCTTGACGTAATCGACGAGGCGCTGGAGCACGGCGTCGCTCGCGATATAGAGCGGTGGCACGACCACCACTTTGTAGGCGCTGAGATCTTCGGTCTCGGGGAAAACAAAATCGACGCCCGCGTTCAAGCGATAGAGCGCGCGGTAAAGGCGATGCAATTCGACATCGTATCCGCCGGGAGTGTTCCAGGGCATGTCGCCGGCGGGATGCGACAGTAGGAAGGGCATGTATTCGGTGCCTCGGCGCGAGTCGTTGCTGTAGAGCAGGGCCACTGGTTGCGTGGTTTTCAGATCGACGATGTGAGATCCGATGCGCTGCAGTTCATGCGCGGTTCGGGAGACTTCGTCATACGTGCGGCCGGGTTCGAGATCGTGCGACAGGACACCTTTCCAATATGTTTCCTGGCCGTAGTGCAGGGAATGCCAGTGCCAGTATTCGACCATATTGGCGCCGGTAGCGGCCATTAAATAAACATCCTCCCGCAACTGCCCATCGTAAGGAGGAAATTGCGAACGCGAATCCCAGCCGATGGTTTGGGCGTTGATTTCGGTGACAAGATAATTGGTGCGCTTCAGAGAGCGCGCGAAATCGCCGCCATAGCTGGAGCCCTCGCCGTCATATAAGTCCTGCGTGGGATGGTACGGATTGATGCCGACGATGTCCAGGTTTTTCGAAATGGCGTATTCATTAACGACGGGACGCGTCGCGCCGCCGAAATCCTGCATGATGAATTGATCCGGACGAACGTAATCTTTCAGGATGGAATATTGCCAAGCCAGGAATTTCGTTGTCAGGGAATCCTGGTAACGATCCCATTCGAGCTTCCAGCCGGGATTCAGGATGCCCTCGCGCGGAGGAACCTCGGACCAGTCGTGCAGGCTCTGGCCCCAATAGACGAGGCCCCAGGTCTTGTTGAGACGGTCGACGGTCCCGAATTTTTCTCGCAGGTAGCGGACGAAATCGGCTTGCACATTGGGACCCGCAGTATCGTTGGATGAAGTCTCATTGTCGATTTGATAGCCAATAATGGCGCGATTGCCGCGATAGTGTTCCCCGATTTTACGAATGACGCGCTCGCTGTATCGGAGGAAATCCGGATTGGTGACATCCATGTTCTGGCGCAGACCATAGGTGGCCTTTTGACCGTTCATGTGCGTGACCAGAATTTCCGGATGCTCCTTGAACATCCACGGTGGAATGGAATAAGTCGGCGTGCCCATGATGACGCGGATATGGGCCTTCGCCAGGCGATCAACAATGCGATCCATCCAGGCGAACTCGAAACGGCCGTCCTCAGGCTCCCAGAGGCTCCAGGTGGATTCGCCAACGCGCACGACCGTGATTCCGGCCTTCTCCATGAGCTGAACGTCTTTTTCGAGACGATCCTGCGGCATATATTCTTCGTAAAAGGCCGCGCCGTAGAGGACAGTGTCCATGCGGTCCGGAGCGAATCGCGTCTGCGTGTTTTGTTGGGCGGACGCACCAACGATGCATAGCAAAGCGCCGATCGGCGCCGCCAGCCAGCGGAGAATGGTCATACTGCGCCTATGCTATCAGGGACGGCGACGCGATTCGAGGAAGCTCAGCCAGTCTTCCATGCCCTGGCCGGTTTTCGAAGACACGGAGATGATCGGCATGCCGGGGCGGACGGCGTTTATGTTCCTTGTCGCGATGTCGGAGTTGAATTCGACCGCGGCGGCGAGATCCATTTTCGTGATGACGGCGACATCGGCGCTGTTGAAGATGGTCGGATACTTGAGGGGCTTGTCTTCGCCCTCGGTTACGGAAAGAAGCACCAGACGCAGGTTCTCGCCCAAATCGAAAGAGGCGGGACAGACCAGGTTGCCGACGTTTTCAATGAAGAGAAAATCGAGATCGGCCATGTTCCAGCCATCGAGGGCGGTTTCGACCATGGCGGCCTCGAGATGGCAGACGGTTCCAGTGGTGATTTGCCGAACTGCCGCGCCGCTGCGTGAGAGCCGCGCGGCATCGTTGTCGGTTGCGAGATCGCCGACCAGCGCGGCGGGCTGATATTGCTTCTTCAAAAGCGATAGAGTGCGTTCCAGGAATGCCGTTTTGCCGGAGCCGGGGCTCGACACGAGGCTCACGACGAACACGCCGGCATCTTGAAAACGCGAACGCAGGGCGCGGCCCACCTCGTCGTTATGCTTCAGGATATTCTTGCGAACTTCGACAATACGTGGGCTCATGATGCCAACTCTAGCGCGGAAACCTGTAGTTCGCGGCCTCGCAGGACCTCGGTGGATGGCGTTCCGCACTCGGCGCAACAGAACCATTGCAGGGATTGAACGGGGCGCTCGGCTTGGCATTTTGCGCAGTAGATCGCGATAGGAACTGTTTCAATTACAAGGCGGCAATTCTCGAAGGGAGTCTGTTCGCGCGCCAGTTCGTACGCAGATGTCAGCGCGTCCGCCACTATTCCCGACATCGCGCCGATCTGCACATAGATGGCTTCTACCGCAACGCCGCCGTGCTTCTCGGCCTCTTCCTCCGCCATTTCCAGAATGCTCATCGCGATGGAAAGTTCATGCATGCGATGCCTCGAAGCAGCCGATTGCAGCTTGACCTAGGCTGATTCCTCCATCGTTGGCTGGGACCGCGGCATTGGTCCAGACTTCCAGATTTGGCTCGATGTCCGTTATGTCGGCGAGGAGCAGATTGTTTTGAAAGACGCCTCCGGAGAGAACGATCGTATCGATCGCATTGGCGTCGCACAGCGTGCGCACGGCTTGGCACATTCCTTCGGCGATGGCGCGCTGGAATGCTCGGGCAATTTCGGCTCGGGGCCGGTTGCGCAGACGATCTTCTATTACGGCTGCTAGCAGAGGCCGGAAGTCGAGTTCATTGGCGGTTATCGGGAAGGGATACGCGGCGGCGGCGGGCGCGCTCTGCGCGATGTACTCCAGCCACATGGCGGCCTGACCCTCAAACGTGATCTCGCGCGTGAACCCGAGCAGGGCGGCCGCGGCGTCGAAGAGACGGCCCATGGAAGTTGTCTGAAATGTCCGCACGCCTGTCTTCACAAGCTGCATGGCGTCGTGATAGCGCTTCGGGAAATGGAAAGGCGCGATGTCCAGGTTCGGCACGTTGTCGACTTGCGCGAGAAAGCCGGCCGCGCATTGGACGGGATTGCGCGCCGCTGCGTCTCCACCGGGCAGCAGTGCGCTACGCAAATGCATCACTCGTTCGAAGCCATCCTTGACGCTGCCACGAAAGAATTCGCCGCCCCAGATGGAGCCGTCGTCGCCATATCCGGTTCCGTCGAAACTAACTCCGATGACGTGCTTGTCCCATGCTTCTCGTTCGGCAAGGACGGAGGCGATATGCGCGCGATGATGCTGGACGGGCCGTCTGCGCGCGGCTGGAAGTTCGAGGGCATTGATCGTCGAAACGTACTGCGGATGCAGGTCGTGGATCACGAGCAGTTCATCCCAGTCCACTTCGTACATCGACGTTAGATCGTGGATGGTTTCGAGAAATGCTTCGAGCGATTCATAATGTTCCAGATCGCCAATGTGCTGGCTGACAAATGCCTGTCCATTTGCGACAAGGGTGATCGTGTTTTTCAGATCGGCGCCGACTGCGAGAATCGGCCCAGATGCGGGAAGCGTGCAGACCGCACCCGGCGCATGTCCACGGGAGCGCCGCAGGATCGCCGGACCGAACGGTCCTACGCGAGCGACGGAATCATCGACACGACGCGCAATCGGCCGTTCGCCTACCAGGAATGCCTCCGCAATTTCAGAGAGACGGGCCTTTGCGTCGTCGTCCCGGTATGCGATGGGCTCGCTGGAACGATTCGCGCTGGTCATTACGAGGATGTCCGGCGCGCCGGCATCGAAGATCAGGTGATGCAGCGGCGCGTAGGGCAACATGACGCCCAATTCGTTGTTGTCCGGCGCGATTTCCGGAAGATCGATTTTTTTCGGCGCGAGCAAGATGGGACGCGCGGGAGACGTTAACAGAGCTTCGGCGTCGGACGTGAGATCGACCAGCGTGCGGGCGAGGTCGAGATTCCGGGCCATGACTGCGAACGGTTTTTCCTTGCGATATTTGCGCTCTCGCATGGCGCGCACCGCGGCGGAATTTCGTGCATCGCAGGCGAGATGATAACCTCCGATTCCTTTCACTGCGACGAGTTTTCCGGCGTTCAACATCGCCACCGTTTCCGCGATGGTCGGGGAATAGTGTGGGCCACAAGTTGGGCAGGCAATCGGCTGGGCATGAAAACGGCGATCCAACGGATCGTGATATTGCCTGTCGCACAGGGCATCCATGGGCCATTGATGCATGGTCGTATTGGGACGATCGTAGGGCAGGCGCTCGATCACGGTGTAGCGCGGGCCGCAGTTGGTGCAGTTGATATAAGGATAGGCGTACCTTGGATCCGCGGGATTGCGCATCTCCGCGAGGCATTCGTCGCAGACCGGCAGGTCGGGAGAAATGCGGACGGTGGGACGGCCGTTGCGGCGACTCTCACGAATGGTGAATCCGATCAAGCCGGCGGGTTCGGAAGGCAGGATTTCAATTGCCGTGATGCGCGCGGCCGGCGGCGGATCGGCGGAGAGTCCGCGCACGAAAGCTTCCAACGCCGGCTCGTCTCCTTCGAGATGAATGTCGACGCCGTTCTCCTCGTTGAGCACCCATCCGGCAAGAGCGTTGGCTTGCGCGAGTCGAAAAACGAATGGACGAAACCCCACGCCCTGCACTACACCACGCACTCGAACCGAACAGGCCGCGATCATTGCGGATGGCCTCTGGACACGACGCAGCCGCGTCCATGCCAGCCGATCTGCGACACCTTGCCATCTTCGAGCAACACCGGCACCATGATTTGGCCGCCGGTTGCCGCGTGCATGCGTTCGAGTGCCTCGAGATCGCGCTCCACATCGTATTCGATGAAGTCGCGGCCCTGCCATTCCAGCCACTCGCGCATCTCCTGAGTGTACTGGCAACTCGCGGTTCCGAAAAGCTCAGTCTTCGGCATGGGCGTAAGTCTCCAGTAGTTCACGGACGGTGTGATAGATCGACGCCTGAACTTCCTGAATGCGCGGAATGTAGTCGGAACGCACGATGAGCGGATGATCGACCAGATTCCGGCGCAAAATTTCGCCGCCATCGTATCCGAGCAGCGCGACAGTAAGCATGCCCCGTTTGCGCGCTTCTTCGAGAGCCATGATAATGTTTTTCGATCCGCCGCTGGTCGAAATTCCCACGGCGATATCTTCGGGCCGGGCTTGCGCGATCAATTGTCGCAGGAAAATAACTTCCGTGCCGACGTCGTTTGCCAGCGCCGTGAGGTTGGCCGGCTCGAGCGAGAGCGAAATCGCGGGGATCGGCTGGTAACCTTTGGGCGGCAGAACGCAATCGATGGCGAAGTCGTTGGCGTCGGTAGCGGAGCCGCCATTGCCGAACATAATCAGTTTTCCACCGCGCGCGACGCGCTCATGGATCGCGATCACGGCTAGCGCGATCGCTTCCGACTGTTCCTGGCTGACCGATTTACGGAGCCTGGTGTCGTCTTCCACCTTCATGAGAATGGATGCCGCCACTTCGTCGAGAACGCCCGTCGTTTCCTGCTTCTCCTGGCCCAGGTAAGGGTAAAGGAAACCGGCATCGCCGACATCGTGGCCAAGGACGCGGCGCTCGAAGAAGACGTGCACCGTTTCCCATAACGTGTGATACAGGATCTCGATCATTTCCTGATGCAGAAATGGATCAGCGTTGGGGGATTGGAAAAAGTAAGAGCCTCTCGCGCCAGGCAGAGCGAACGTCATCGCCCCGCGCGCCGCGGCACGGTCGAGAGCGGTTTCTACTTCGGGATCGCCTTCGGGCGGACCGAATCCCATGACGATGTCCTCTAGCCGCACGAGCACATCGAGGGCGGGATCGAAGACCATGGACAGATCGAGCGCGGGCAGCGCGCGTTTTCCAACGATGACGGGATGAACGAACTCAACTGATACGTGCTGTGCGTCGGTTGAATATGCGCCGCGGCCAAAAGCCAGCAAACGTCCGCCTTTGAGGAAACGATCGGACATCTCCTGACAGGCGGCCGCCAGGCGCATCGATTCGTGGCGAAAGAATTTTGCGAAAGGATCGTTACGGCGGAGCAGGGCTTCTTCGGCGTGGCTGGCCAGTGCGGAAGATCTCGTCAGCATATACGCGGCAGGGGATCTCCTACCAGCATATCGATAACGCGCGTACCTCCGTACGACGTGGTCCCGAGAACCGTGGCTTGCGGCTCCGCCCGGATCTCGCCGATGATTGCGGCTTCGCTGCCGCCGGGCGTGCTGCGCAAAGCTGCGAGGCCGGCCTCGGCATCTTCCGCCGCGATCACCGCCAGGAACTGACCTTCATTCGCAATGTGCAGCGGATCCAGGCCGAGCAACTCGCACGCGCCGCGCACCGTGTCGCGAACCGGAACTCGATCCTCGAGGAGATAAATCGCCGCGCCGCAATCGCGAGCGAGTTCATTGAGCGAAGTCGCGACGCCGCCGCGCGTGGGGTCGCGCATCCAGCGAATGCCAGGACCTACCGCTTTGGCCAGAGCTTCCACCAACGGCAGGACGGAGCGCGTGTCGGAGCAGAGATCGGCTTCGAGATCGAGTTCTCCGCGCGCCAGCAGGATAGTGATGCCGTGATCGCCGATCGGTCCGCTGAGCAGGACCTTATCGCCGGGGCGCACGGATTGCGGAGCGATGGAAACCCCTGGTATCGGGGGACCGAATCCCGCGGTGGTGATGTACATATGATCGGCTTTGCCGTGCTCGACCACTTTGGTGTCACCGCCGGCGATCGTCACTCCCGCGCGCGAAGCGGCCGCGGCCATGGCGCGTACTTCGGCTTCGAGAATATCGGTTGGCAGTCCGGCTTCGATCACCCAAGTCACCACCAGCGCCTGCGCTCGCGCGCCGGAGACGGCAAGGTCGTTCACCGTTCCGTTGATTGCGAGTTCGCCGATGGAGCCTCCGGGAAAACGCAACGGTTTTACTACGAAACTGTCGGCAGTGACGGCGATGTTCGCGCCGTTTACCGCGATATGCATCGCATCGCCAAGCGGGCCAGTTGTAGCTCCCATTAGCAGCGGCGCGAAGAGACCCTCCACCAAACGGCGGCTGGCTTTACCGCCAGCCCCATGCGCCATCTCGATCTGCCGATCGCGAAACCGCAAGCGTGGAGCGGGGGCGCTCATGCCGGAACCGCAATCTGCGTCAGCGTCTTGCGATGCTCGTAGTTGTAGTATGCCGCGCATGATCCTTCCGACGAGACCATGAGTGCGCCAACCGGGCGTTCGGGCGTACACTCGTTACCAAATAGCTTGCATTGCACGGGTTTCAGAACGCCTTTCAGCACCTCGCCGCATTGCGCCGCTTTCGGATCCGTAACGCGGATGCCTGGCACGGAGAAGCGGCGTTCCGCGTCCCACTCTCCGTAACTGTCACGGATACGCAGAGCCGATTGGGAGATGAATCCCATGCCTCGCCATTCGAAGTAATTGCGTAATTCGAAAACTTCGGCCATGGCCTTGAGAGCGGCGCGATTGCCTTCCCAGGGGACCACGCGCCTGTATTGGTTTTCGACCTTGGTCTCGCCTTTACGCAGTTGTTCGAGGAGCATTACGACAGTTTGCAAGATATCGAGCGGCTCGAAACCGGCGATGACGATAGGTTTGCCTTCGTTCTTCGCGATCCATTCATACGGCCGGCATCCGATCACCGTGGACACGTGGCCCGGGCCGAGGAACGCGTCGATGCGCATGTCCGGCGAATCGAGAATCGCTCGAATGCCTGGGATGATAGTGACGTGATTGCAAAATACCGAAAAGTTGCGGATCCCTTTGGTTTTGGCTCGCATGAGCGTAAGAGCCGTCGAAGGGGCGGTGGTCTCGAAGCCGATGGCGAAGAACATGACGTGCTTGTCGGGGTTCTTCTCCGCCATTCGAAGCGCGTCCGTGGGCGAATAGACAATGCGGACATCCGCGCCGCGCGCTTTGTATTCGAGCGGACTTCCGTAGGTTCCCGGCACTCGCATCATGTCTCCGAATGCGGTGAAAATCACATCCGGATTCTCCGTCATGGTGAGCCCGTCGTCAATGCGGCCCATGGGAAGCACACAGACTGGACAGCCCGGCCCGTGCACCAGCTCGATATTTGGCGGTAAAAGGTCTTTCAGGCCGAAGCGATAAATCGCGTGCGTGTGGCCGCCGCACACTTCCATGAATCGATAATGACGATCCGGATCGGCCAGACGCCGGACCTCATCGGCGGTCTTCGATATGATCGCCGGGTCACGAAACTCATCTACGAATCTCATAGTTATGGCCCATCTTCAACGCCGTAGCCTTGCACTTCCTGAAGCGCCGCCTCATTTTCGCCGAGCAGGGAGAGAATCCGGATCTGATCGAGAGCCTGCTCCTCACTGATCTTACTCATGGCGAAGCCGACGTGCACAAGTACCCAATCGCCGACCTTCGGAGGATCATCCAAAAGCAGACCCATATCGACGTGGCGGCGCACGCCGACCACTTCCACGAGCGCTCGGTTTTGTTCGTCAGACGAAAGCTCAACTACCTTCGCCGGAATTGCCAGACACATAGTCGAGTCATCCTTAAAACGTCAAATTACATGGTGCTGATTCTGATGTATCGTGTCACATCAGGCAATATAGCGATGATCGCTACCGCTGCCGCCGTGATCGCCAGCGCTTTCCACAGTCCGCTCATAGTTTTCTCCTTTCCTCAGTTTTCCGATTAGCGATTCAATCATCTCGACGGCGCCGTCGAGAGCCGCCTGGACAGGCTCGCTCAGGCCCATCCGCTCCTCTTCTTCGCCCGATGTGATGGGCGTTGGCTCGCAACCGACAACGAAAACTCGTCTCGGATTTCCTCCCATGGCTTTCGCCATGGCCAGCACCTTCATGGGATTCATGGCATGCGTTTCCACCATCAAGTCCTCGCCTTCCCGCGCGTCAAAGGCACTGGTGTCCACTTCGATGGTGTAGAGCGTACCGGGCGCTTCCGCTCGCGGGACCGCATCGACCAGAATGAAGGCTTCGTAGACTTGAAGAAGCGCAAAGGCGAGGTCGAATCCTCGGATGCCGTAGTCGACGACTCTTACGTCCTCGGGCAGGCCACGCGCAAACAGCTTGTTGACTGTTTCGCAGCCGAAAGCGTCGTCGCCGAGAAAGATATTGCCGATTCCAGCCACGAGGATCCGAGGTCTTGTCATGCGACGCCTCCGAGCGGCTCCACTTCTTCGGGCGAAAAGAAGAAGCGATGACCGGGCTGGCGCAACATTCCCAGATCACGCCCTGGATCGTCGTCCAGCACTACCGCCAACTGAATTTGATCGTCGTAATCGATCTCAATCGATTCGATCTCGGCCACCTGTCCCTTGAGCGCGAGGTCCATGATGTCAGCCTTCTTTTGCGGCCACAGGCGAACTCGATCTCCACGGCGCAGATCGACGCCAAATACGCGGACGGTGTCCACCGTTTTCCGCTCCTGCTCGGCGAATGGGTTCCAGTCGTTCATCGTCCCGCTCCCGTTCCATGGGGGTTGCGCAGCACGCCGTGAAGTTTCATCAGTTCTTCCGGACCGAGCGATTCGGTTCGCTCGAGAATGCGGCGCGTGCGTTCATCAGTGGCTCGCATTTCGGATTTTTCGTCGTCAGTCATGGTCATGATGCGAAGGGTGAGAATCTCGTCGATTTCCGCGCCGTCGAACAGATCGCCGGGGCTTTCCGGGGCCACTTGGGGGTAATCGTAGAGAATGATCGGCGAGGCCAGCATGCAGTCCCGAGTGCCTTCCTCGCCGACGAGCACCGGCCACACACCGGTGTTGACACAGGCCGCGGCGGCTTCGCGGCATTGCTCAGGAGGGTCCGTCAGCGAAATAAATTGTGCACCCGAGATATGAGCGATGGCGTGCGTGGCGATGAGCGCCTGCAACGACGCATCGTCGCGATTGGTTTGGTCGGTGCCTTTGAACTCCGTGAGGTTCGCGACGTGGATCCTCAATTTGTGCAAATCGCCGTCGAGTTTTTCCCATGATGCCATTGCGATTCCATCCACCTGTTCCTGACGTCGATCACCGTCGCGCCAGGAGGGAAATGTGAAGCGCCGCTTGCCGTCGTCGGGGATGGAAAGCTCCCGTTCCATGGCTTCCTGGTAGGTCCCTTGCTCGGTTTCGCGCGCCAACAGATGCAAAAAACGAATCTCGACCTGGCCGCTCGTCTCAGGCCGCCCCACGGTGAGTAGCTCGGCGTGCATGCTGGATGGATCCGAGACGTAAGCTTCCGGATAAAGGCCTCCGAAGGTCCAGCGCTGCCGGTTTTTCACGGACGAAGGCCGGTACGGATACAGCATGTAGCCTTCATATAGGACGGCGTCGGCGATGCTGCGAACCAGGGGATTCATGACAGTAGGCGCTCCAGGGCCAACTCCAAAGTGGCGATGCTGTTTCGCATTTTGTATTCATGCAGGCGATCGAACACGTCCCGCCGCAGCGTGAGCCACGCCGTGTTTGGATAATACAAGTCGATCACCTGTTTCCAAACGCTCACCGGCAATCGAAACCGGGCTTCCTTTGCCCAGGGGATTTGCGTGATGCTGAGACCCTGCTCGGGATCGTCGAAAAACACGGTGCCACTGAACAGAATGCAGAGCGGCACCTCCCCGGCATCGAGTCCATGGAAATACTTAGTCGCGGCGACGTTGAAATCGAAAGAGCAGGGCACCAGAACATCGACCGTGGCCGATCCGCTGAACGATGGCACGTTGAGCGAGGAATGCGTCCAGAGGGAGGTGCGCAGAGTTTGGCCCCAACGCTCGGGTTCGCCGTAGAGATCGACCAAATGCTTCTGTTCTTCGGGCGAGTAGCGGCGGCGAGGCGCTTCGATCTGGATCTGGCATTGCAGCATGATGCTGCGGATGATTTCGTCCGCGGGCTGGTTGGTTACGCGCAGCTTCAACGCCAGTGTGGGAGCGGCCGCGTAAGGAACTGCCTCGGCGCCTTCGAAGTTGAAGCACAAGTCAGGCATTCGCTGACGCCTCCTCGAGAATGGAACGCTGCGCGAGACGCTCGAAGAAACTCTCAATCTCCTGCCATACGACTTCTCCGCCGGACAGGCCGCGCCAATGTACGCGAATCAATCCTGTCAGCTTATAACAATCGTCGATGGGGGCGATGTAATAATCCCGTCGGCCGCGGGTCCGGTTCACGAGCAACGCTTCCACGTCCGGCTTTAGACGCGCCAACGCTGGATTGTTGCTGACGAGATCGGTCCAGTGATCGAGGGAAAGTAGCGACTCGGTGTTGCCCGCAGGGCTCGGGTAATACGCGATCACTCGCCCGGCGGCGGAGCGATGCAGAAAGAACGCGATGTCGATGGGCAGCATCAACGCGGACCAGTCGGCGTCGCTGATCCGGAAATCAGCGAGACGGCGAGGGTCACGAGGGATGCGCAGGAATTTCGTATCATCCTCGCGATGGCTGAACAGAATGGCGCACGGGTCGCATGCGCAGACGACCCGCCCGCTAGAATTCTCCAAGAGATGGGGGTGCGGTTCCACAAGGGCGGCCGCACACAACTCACAGCGCTCCTGAGGCTGTATGCGGCGAAACCCTCGTAAAACCTCGTAAGCCTTCTTGTTTGATACAGACGGCTTATTCACGTGTTATCCCGCCATCAATGCCGTAAGCGGAACGAAGTTGGGAGCAACGGCGGATGCGCCTTCGATCTGGATCTCGGAGGCGTCCGGCGCGGCTTCCGTGATTGTCGCCTCGACGGCGCCACGGAGCGCGGAGCCGCCCTCGATACGTACCCGAACCATGCCGTTTGCCGCCGAAATGAGCTCGACATTGGCGCCGCGCGCGCGGAACTCCGGACGGTCCAGCGCCCGGAGCACACGAGTCTCGAGGTCGAGCGGATGAAGGTCGTGGAGCAAAAGAAGGCTGCCGACCAGATCGTCTGCCGCAAGAGTATCGATCGCCGCACCGCCGGCTTCGAGATCCGAAAGGATCTCAAGCATCCGCTCGAGACCCTCGGTGTGAAGGTCCATGACCGCTTGCACCAGATCCAGCGCCGTCTGACGGGCGTTCGGATCGGGCAGCGACTGGACCTTCTGAACTAACGCTTCAATGGCGTCTTTCGTCACGGTTTCTCCTGCACGCCAAACATGGGAGAATGGCGCTGCTCCAGGACTTTGCCATTTCCTAAATACATGTGGACGCCGCAGGGTAGGCATGGATCGAAGCTGCGAACAGCGCGCATAATGTCGATGCCCTTGAAGTTGTCCGGACCGTTTTCTTCGAAAATAGGCGTGTTCTGGACCGCGTCTTCGTACGGACCCAGCGTGCCGTAGGAGTCGCGCGGGCTGGCGTTCCAAGGTGTAGGCGGATAAGGATGGTAATTGGCGATTTTGCCGTCGCGAATCACAACGTGATGCGAGAGAACGCCGCGCACGGCCTCATGGAAGCCGCAGCCGATCGCGTCGTCGGGTACCTTGAAATCGGACCATGTGCGCGTGCGGCCCTGATGGACTTCCCGTAGCGCTTTGTCCACGAAGTAGTAAGCAACAGCGGCGGCGTAGGCCTGGAAGTAGGTTCGCGCGCGATCTCTCTCAATAGCGTTGCTCCACTGCGGAACCTTCCACTCCAACTCCGTTTCGGGACCGTTGATCGTTTGCGGAAGGAAGATTTTTACGCTATTGCCCGTTGCCTTGATATAGCCGATATCCACCAAACCGGCAAGCGCGGTAGACCACAAACGTGCGAGAGCGCCTCCGCCGGTGTCGAGAGCCAGGTAATCGCCGGTGCGTTTGTCGTACCAGCGCGGCGACATTACCCAGGTGTACTTGTCGTTGAAATCGCGCTTCTGCGGCCGCGGCGTGGTGGTCTGGTTCCACGGATGGCGATGATCTACTGGGTTGCCGAGAGGATCGTTCTTAACGAAGACTTCGCCGTTATTCCAATCGTCGTAATATGAACTGCCGAGGAGGATGCGAATGCCGAGGTTAATGTCGACCAGATCGGTAGTAACCAACTCGCCGTCGACTACCACGCCTGGCGTCACAAACATCTTGCGGCCCCAGGAGCTCATGTTCTTGTAGGTGTAGTCGCAGGAATGCGGATCGTTCCAGGAGCCCCAGCAGCCGAGCAGAATTCGCCGTTGGCCGACCTTCTCGTAACCGGGCATGGCGTCGTAGAAGAAATCGAACAAGTCGTCGTGCAGTGGGACTACGCGCTTCATGAAATCGGCGTATTTTACAAGTCGCGTGAGGTATTCGGAGAAAAGCTGCAGGGATGGCACCGTGCCGACTCCGCCGGGATACAACGTGGACGGATGGACGTGCCGGCCTTCCATGAGGCAGAACATCTCGCGCGTCACGCGGCTCATCTGCAGCGCTTCTTTATAGAACGCGCCGGTGAACGGATTCAACGAGCGCATAATATCGCCGATGGTGCGGTAATGATGCTGCTCGGCATGCGGCGCCAGAGTCTTTTCCGCCTTGTCGAACACGCCTGGATTGGTCTGCTTCATCATCTGTTCGCAGAAATCCACGCCCACCAGGTTGTCCTGGAAGATGTTGTGGTCGAACATGTACTCCGCCGCTTCGCCGAGGTTCACGATCCACTCGCCCAAGTCGGGTGGGCGGACGCCGAAGGCCATATTCTGTGCATAGCAGGCGCAAGTCGCGTGATTGTCGCCGCAGATTCCGCAGATGCGGCTAGTGATGAAGTGGGCATCTCGCGGATCCTTGCCCTTCATAAAAATGCTGTATCCGCGGAAGATGGAGGACGTGCTGTAGCACTCGGCCACCTGGCGTTTTTCGAAGTCGATCTTGGTATAAATGCCGAGACTCCCGACGATTCGGGTAATCGGGTCCCAGTTCATCTCCACAAGGTTCTTCTTGCCGCCGGTTACTTCGCTTGAGGGTAATGTAAGTGTACTCATTGGTGGTCGTCTCCTAGTGATACGTGCTCGGCCGATATCCAGTTGTCAATTGCGAGCCAGGGTGACGCCACTTCGGCTCTTTGTTCACGGTGTGGTTGGTGATCTTGCGCAGACTGCGGATGGCAGGGCCGTAAGTCTGAATCATCAACGATGAGAGGCGCGCGCCGGGTGGCTCGTCCATGAACGGCATGAATTTGTCTGGGAAGCCTGGCATGGTGCAACCGATGCAGATGCCGCCAACATTGGGGCATCCGCCGATGCCAGCCATCCAGCCGCGTTTGGTCACGTTGCAATTGACTACGGGGCCCCAGCAGCCGATTTTGACGAGACACTCGGGCCGGCCGTACTCCTCGGTGAAAATGCCTTCCTCGTAGTAAGCGGCTCGATCGCAACCGTGATGCACGGTCATTCCGAAAAGCCACTCCGGCCGCAGATTATCGTCGAGAGGGATCATCGGCGCGAGGCCGGCGGCTTGATAAAGAAGATAGAGAAGCGTCTCAGTGAAGTTGTCGGGCTGCACGGGGCAGCCGGGGACGTTCACTATAGGCAGTCCTGCTTTGGTTTTGAATTTCCAGCCAAGATAATCGGCGAGGCCCATGCAGCCGGTCGGATTGCCTTGCATGGCATGAATGCCGCCGTAGGTGGCGCATGTTCCTGCCGCGACGACACCGAAAGCTTTTGGGGCTAGGCGATCGATCCACTCGCATGTAGTGATCGGCTGGCCGGTGTCAGGGTTGGTACCCATGGCCGCCCAATATCCTTCTTTTTTGATCTTCTCGTTGGGGATGGAACCTTCGACGACGAGGACAAAGGGGTCGAGCTTGCCCTCCTCGGCCATGTACCAATACTTCATAAAGTCGTCGCCGACTTCATAGGCGAGGACGGGGTTGTGAAGGTGAACTTTAGGGAGGCCGGGAATAGCGCCCAGAACCAGTTGTTCAATGCTGGGCTGCATCGCGGCGGTTACGGAAACGGAATCGCCGTCACAGCTAAGGCCGGCGGTGATCCAGATTACGTGTACATCGCTGATCGGGGACGGCCGTTGAGTGACCCGCCCGTAAGGATTGACTGTCAATGGCATTGACTGCCTCCATGAAATTGCAGTGCCAGAAGCGCAGGCAGCGGCATCGTCCCGGAAGCAGCAGGTTATGAGAACGAGGCTTCCCCGAAAAGGGGGCGACGTTGGTGCGACTGAGCGCCTCAGAACGCCGTATTATTTGCTCCGTTGCTTGGACGCCACTCGGAAGCTATCGTTACGGATTTTTCATCACGGAGGCGGCGACTTCGGTGTCGAGGTAACGATTCAGATGTTCTTGAACGCGACGCAGAGCATCGTTGTTGCGCTCCAGCCGGCTGATCATGAGCGCTCCTTCGAGCGATGCGATGATCAGTGTCGCCACGGCCTTCGGTTCAACGCCGGGTCTGGTTTCACCGTTTTCAATCGAATGCTTCGCGATTTTCTGTAACTTTGTTACCCAGGATCGCAGGGCCTTGTTGGCTCGGGCGCGGAGAATCGGATTGCCGTCGTCGGCATCGATGGCAGTATTCAATATTGGACAGCCGCCTGCGACCGGAGGTTTGATGTCCACGAAGTTCGCGATAATCTGTTTCAGTTTTGCGAGACCGGAGCTTTTCTCGTCTAAGTGAAGTAGGCGGGCGTGCTCGGCCGCGCTCCAGGTGTAATCGAACGCTTCGGCCGCGAGTTCTTCCTTGCTTGAGAAATGGCGATAAATCCCACCCTTTTTCAAGCCAGTAGCGGCCATCAGATCGGCCAGGGAACTACCTTCGTAGCCGCGTTGATTGAAGATGGGCGCCGCCGCCGCCACGATCCTTACCCTTGTTCGCTCGCCTTTGCTCATTTTGCGCCCGCCGGTTAGAGGCCGGTTGGTCTCTTCTGATTTTAGCACCTAGGATGACCGGTTGAGACCGGTTGGTCTCATTTTTAATAGTTTCGCATTGTTTTGCGCCCAAGCGGTCTCTTCCGCATCAAATCGAGCAAATGGCGACGCAGCTTGAAGAAAACGACTTAGCGATCGAAACGGAAGAAACCAGCGAAGACACCGAGAGCAAGAAGGCCGGTAAGAGCGCGCGGCCAAGACTTTCGCGTTGGATCTTCGTGATTATGGCCGCTTTGATTGCCGTGGCAATCATGGCCTGGTGGATCGACTCCGAAGGCTACGAATCCACTGACGACGCGCAGATCGAAGGACATCTGGATACCGTCAGCACCCGCATCGGCGGTACTGTGACCTATATCAATCCGGATGTCGAGAACAACCGCTTCGTCAAGGCGGGGACACTGCTGCTGGAGCTCGATCCCCGGGATTATCAAGCGGAACTGGAGCACGCCAAGGCCGATCTCGACACCAGAAGCGCGGAAGCACACTCGGCCGAAGTGACGGTTCCGATTGTGGGAGCCGGTGCGTTCAGCCAACTCCGCTCCGCCCAAGCCGAGAAGGAGCAAGCGCTCGCGCGAGTTCAATCGGAGGAAGCCGATCTGGCCGCGGCGCAGCATCGTTTGCAGCAGGACCAGGCCATCTACGCCCGGACCGAGCGGGATCGACTTCGTTATTTGTCGCTCGTCGAGAAAAGCGAAGTTTCAAAATCCGATTATGATGCCCGGCAGACGGAGGCAGTAGCGGCCGCGCAGGCCGTGGAGTCGGATAATGCCGCCATTCAATCGAGCGAGCAGAAGGTTTCGGAAGCTCGTGAGCTGGTCAAGGAGCGGCAAGCGCAGATCGATGGGGCCAGCGTTGCTCCCCAGCAGGTTACGGATGCGCGTGAGAAATCGCAATCCGCCACAGGTCGATTGGAACAGGCAACCGCAGATCTGCACACCGCGCAGCTCAATCTCAGCTACACGAAAATATATGCGCCGGTGAGCGGGGTGGTTGGACGTAAGACCGTGGAACTCGGCCATCGCGTACAGCCGGGACAGGGTCTGATGATCATCGTGCCGCTCGATGATATCTGGATCACTTCGAATTTCAAAGAGACACAATTGAAACGGATGCGGCCAGGGCAACCAGTCCGCATTCACGTGGACACTTTCGACCGCGATTTCCGCGGGTATGTCGAGAATCTTCCTGGCGCGGCCGGACCTCTCTTCAGCCTGTTCCCGCCCGAAAACGCGACCGGCAACTATGTAAAAGTGGTGCAGCGATTCCCCGTCCGGATTCGATTCGACAAAGATCAGGATCCTCAGCACCTCCTGCGTCCGGGAATGTCGGTAGAGCCAACGGTGACCGTTCGATGACTCAGCGGGCAACTGCGCCGGTAAATCCCTGGCTGATCGCAGTTACTGTAACTCTCGCGACTTTTATGGAGTTACTCGATACTTCGATCGCGAACGTGTCGCTTCCTTATATAGGGGGCGGTCTCGGCCGGAGTTACGACGAAGTAACTTGGATACTTACTACCTACCTGGTGGCGAATGCCGTCGTGTTACCGATGTCTGCCTGGTTGAGCCGGGTCTTCGGCCGGAAGAATTATTATCTCGGTTGCGTGGCGCTCTTTACTTTGACCTCGTTCTTCTGCGGTATCGCACCGACGCTCGGCATCATGTTGTCAAGCCGCGTACTGCAAGGGATCGCTGGAGGCGGTCTGGCGCCCGTGGCGCAGGCCATTCTGGTCGACACGTTTCCGATCGCGAAGCGAGCCTCCGCGTTCGCTCTTTACACGATCGTGATTGTTACGGCGCCGGCCATCGGGCCCGTGTTGGGCGGGTGGATCACGGACAACTACAGTTGGCGCTGGATATTCTTTATCAACATTCCCATCGGCATTCTGGCGTTCCTTCTGAGCAGCAGGCTTCTGAAGGATCCGCCTTCTTTCGAAGCCGAACGCGCTTCGGTGCGCCACGGCGGCAAACTGAGTATCGATGGTCTGGGAATTACTCTGCTTGCTCTAGCATCTGCCGCCCTCGAAGTCGCCCTGGATCGCGGTCAGATCGACGACTGGTTTGGAAGTACGTTTATCTCCTGGATGCTCGCAATTGCGGTCGTCGGCTGGATCGCGACAATCATGTGGGAGCGGCGCGTTAAGGAGCCTGTAATCGATTTCGGACTGCTTGCGAATCGGAATTTCGCGATATCGAATGTTCTGTTTTTTGTTTTCGGCTTCGGACTCTTCGGAAGCACCACCCTGATACCGCAGATTCTCCAGTCACTCTATGGGTATCGGGCGACCGACGCGGGGCTGGTGTTAGGACCGGGAGCATTTGTCATTACGCTGCTGGCGCCGATCGCGGCGCAACTCATCCAGCGGCGGCTGGTGCAACCGCGCGTGCTGATCGCAATCAGTCTCACGACGGTGGGCGCGGCCATGTGGTATTACAGCACCTTCAATCTCGCGACGGATTATCGCCATTACGCTCTGGCGAGGGTTTTTCAAGGGCTCGGCTATGGTTTCTTCTTCGTTCCCGCCAACATTATTGCCTATTCGCAATTAAGGCCGGATCAGAATAACCGGGCGTCCAGTCTTACTAACTTCTTCCGGAACTGGGGTGGCAGCTTCGGGATTGCGTTCATTACGACGGCGGCGGATCGCCGGCATGAATTCCATCAGAGTAATTTGAGCGCGGCGATAACATCCACCTCACAGCAGTTAGCTGAGCGGGTGACCAGTCTTACGGACTATTTCATTCACAAAGGATTCACGGGTCCGGATGCAGCTACGGCCGCGTACGCATATCTATACCAGCAGCTCCAGCACCAGGTAAGCCTGCTCGCATTCATGGATTGCTTCCGCGTCATCGCGTGGCTGACGCTTGCCACCGTGCCACTGATGTTATTCGTCCGGCATTTCAAATCGACAGGCAAAGCTCCCGTTGGACATTGAATCGTCTCCGCCACTACCGGCAGGCTCTGGTGACCCCTCGACGGGATTAATGCCCCGCGGTCTTTGTGCGTTGCCCGCTCTGCTCGCCCAATGCGTACAGTGGTCAATTGGCAAGCTGTTTCAAAATGTGTTTCGCCAGTTGCTCGTTGATCTCGCGATGCCTTGGCACGGGTTGAGAAACGCCTGTCTTCGGATTCCGATACCAATCATGGTTTCCTCCGTGCCTAACGAGGACGCATCCGGATTCATCCAGCTTGCGGAGCAGCAGGATGCGTTTCATCCGATAGACAATTCGGCCACGCGGCGAATGCCAGGGATTTCGCCGCCGGTGAGGTCCCGGTACAAGTCGCGGAGGTTGGCTTCTAGTTCTTCGAGGGTCTGGCCCTGTGTCCAGTAATCAGGAAAATTCTCGAAGTAACCGAGCCACATTTCGCCGTCTTGCCAATGCACGTACCGGGCACTGCTCATATGCTAAATCTTACCGCGTGAATTGTCTGAAGTTTTGGCGTCCCCAAGGGGATTCGAACCCCTGTTATCGCCGTGAAAGGGCGGTGTCCTAGGCCGGGCTAGACGATGGGGACGCTGAGGAAATACAACCGCTTACTCTAATCTAACATGCGCGCTTTGAAAACGCGCACTAGACGGTGTGCAAATATGCGATTACGTCGGCTTTCTCTTCGTCCGACAGCATGTCCGAATAAGCGGGCATGCCGTTGCCGCCCGCATTGATGATGGCCTGCACGTTCGCGTCGGTCGGTTTCTTCCCGTTCTTCAGCTTGTCGCGCTTAAAAAGGCCTTTCAGCGACGGACCGATCTTCTTCTCGTCCGTGTCCACGTTGTGGCAAACCGCGCATTGCTCGAATACTTCCTTGCCTTTTTCCGGATCGCCGGCTTTCTTCTGAGCGGGCGCGAGCGCCGCAAAAGAGAAGAGCGCGAATGCACTCAGGGAGGAAACAATAATCTTTCGCATGTTGGTTTGGCTCCTATCCACTACCAGCGCATTTCATAGAGCGCCGCACGCCGCCTCGCGTTGCATATGGCGGACAAACTTCTAGTCTACATCGAGGCTAAGATAATCCATATGCCAAAAGAGAAAGTTCCGCAGGAAGGCGATCCGGCGCCCGACATCCGGCTTCAGGACGACGCGGGGAAGCCGTTCGAACTCTCGAAGCTGAAGGGCAAGAACGTGGTGTTGTACTTCTATCCAAAAGCCGACACGTCGGGCTGCACGCTCGAATCCAAGGAATTCAGCGAGAGCGCGGCGCAATTCGCGAAGCGCGAAGCCGTGATCGTAGGCGTGTCGCCGGATAAGGTGGACGCGCAGTGCAAGTTCAAGACGAAGTATTCGTTCCCGTTTGCTCTCCTCGCAGACATCGAGCATAAAACGGCCGAGGCCTATGGTGTTTGGAAGGAGAAGAGCATGTATGGGCGCAAGTACATGGGGATCGAGCGCAGCACGTTCCTGATCGGGAAGGACGGCAAGATCCGGAAAGTATTTTCAAAGGTCAAACCGGCCGGGCATGCGGCCGAAGTGTTGGCGCAACTGGACGCCGGTTAATCGGCGGATCAATCCGCCGCTAATGCGCAGGCGGCGGAGCCTGCGGCGGATGCGGAGTCGAATCCTTGGGCTTCTCTTTCGGGGTAGCCGTGACCTTCACGGGGCTGATGAGCACGTGCGCGTTGCGGCCTTCCAGCTTCGGCTGGCCCTCGATAGAACCGTGCTGCGACAGGTCCTGCGCGAACCGCAGCAGCAGTTTCTTGCCGATATCGACGTGCGCGATTTCGCGTCCGCGGAATTGCACGACGGCCTTTACGCGATTCCCCTCTTTCAGGAACCGGATGGCGTGGTTCTTTTTGAAATCGTAGTCGTGGTCGTCGGTGTTGGGCCGGAACTTCAGCTCTTTCACCTGGATCACGTGCTGCTTCTTCTTGGCCTCGTGCTGCTTTTTCTTGTTTTCGTACTGCCACTGGCCATAATCCATCGCCTTGGCGACTGGGGGCTCGGCAGTGGGCGCGATGAGGATCAGATCCAGGCCCAGATCTCTGGCCTTGTGGACGGCGGCCAGCGTGGGCATTATCTCGACGGACCCATCCGGGAAAACGGCTCTTACTTCGCGGGCGCGGATCGCCTCATTCACGTTTTCGCGGATTCTGGGTCTGGGACCGCGCGGTGGGTAGCTCCTCGGAGGCGTCATCGTGCGGAAAACAAATCGCGGGTTGTGGGTTGAATCATTGACTGAATTGGTGCTCCTAAAACAGATACGCTAGTATTTCAAATCCTAGCCGATCATACCAGAATCGCACACCGGGAGTACATCATACCAAAGGCCGGCCCCGGCTCTGTTGCGGCGCGGCCTACGATGCTGTAATATAAAGGTTTCGGCCCCACGCGGAGTCCCCAGAGGCCCAGCCCACTTACGGTTAAAGGACAGGGATCAATATGTACGCAGTGATTGAAGCGAGCGGAAGACAGTTTCGGGTAACGCCCGGCGATACGATTAAAGTGGATACGATTGCCGGTGAAGTCGGCTCGGAAATCCAACTCGGCAAGGTGGTCGCGTTAGTGCGCGATTCGAACGACCTCGTTTTTGGCACCGACCTGGGCCAGGCCAAGGTGACGGGAACCATCGCCAGCCAGGGCCGCGGTCCCAAAGTGATCGTTTTCAAATTCAAGCGCAAGAAGCAGTACAAGCGCACCATCGGACACCGGCACAACTATACCGAAGTCCGCATCAACGAGATAACGGAGTAGTTCCGGAGAAACAATGGCACATAAAAAAGGTTTAGGAAGTTCTAAAAACGGCCGCGATTCTAATGCGCAGCGGCTCGGAGTGAAGAGATTCGGCGGCGAGAACGTTACCGGCGGGTCCATTCTGGTGCGGCAGCGCGGCACGCGTTTTAAGCCAGGCGAGAACGTTGGTCGAGGCAAAGACGACACATTGTTTGCGAAGATTCCCGGCATTGTCGAGTTCCGCGATCGGGGCCGGCTGGGCAAGTTCATCAGCATTCGGGCGGCAGAGGTCAACACCGAAGCCGTCGCCACCGAAGCTTAAATTTTCAAACCTCACCCCGGCGGCCGTTGACGAGTGGGATCCGGCCGCCGGCAATCCACAACCCCACCACCCACACCGATGTTTATCGACGAAGTACGAATCCAGGTTAAGGCAGGCGACGGCGGCAACGGCTGTCTCGCATTCCGGCGCGAGAAGTTCGTGCCGCGTGGAGGTCCCAGCGGCGGCGACGGCGGACGCGGCGGCGACGTGTTCATGGTCGCAAGCAACAACTACAACACGCTGCTCCATTTCCGTTTCAATCCCGAGCATAAGGCCGAGCGCGGCCGTCACGGCGAGGGAAGTAATCGGAGCGGTCGCGTAGGTCACTCCGTCGAACTTCCGGTGCCTGTCGGAACAATCGTCTACGACGATGAGTCTGGCGAGAAGCTCCACGATTTCACGGAAGCGGGCGACCGTTTCATGGTCGCGAAAGGCGGGAAAGGCGGCCGTGGCAATCAGCATTTTGCGACGGCGACGCACCAGGCACCGACCGAGCATGAGCCCGGCAAGCCCGGCGAAGAAAAGCGCCTGCGGCTGGAGCTGAAGCTCCTGGCCGATGTGGGTTTGGTCGGATTCCCGAACGCCGGCAAATCGACACTCATTTCGCGCATTTCCGCCGCGCGGCCTAAGATCGCCGATTATCCGTTCACAACCTTGGAACCGAATCTCGGCGTGGTCAGCGTGGATGACCGCTCGTTCGTAGTGGCCGATATCCCCGGACTCATCGAGGGCGCGCATGAAGGCGCGGGTCTTGGTATTCAGTTTCTGCGCCACATTGAGCGCACTCGTTTGCTGGTGCACCTCGTGGATGTTTCGGAGCTCACCGCGCGCGATCCCGTCAACGATTTTCGCGTGATCATGGACGAGCTCGGGAGTTTCTCTCCCGCTCTGCTCGAAAAGCCGATGATCGTAGTTGCTTCGAAGATCGACGTCGCGCAGGACACGGAGCGGCTGGACAACGTTCGCGCTCTGGCGGCCGAGCATGGCTTGCCGTTTTTCGAAATATCGAGCGTCACGGGGCAGGGAATCGATGCGCTTAAGTTTGGGATGGCGGAAGAGGTGTTCCGCCCCGCGTCTACGCCCGCTGAGCTCCAGCCAGCAGATCAATAAATTCGAGCTTCCACGGCATGACGGCCAAATCCAGCCGCGCCACCGTGACCGGCAGCTGAAATCGGCGCGGGCCGGCGCTTCCCGGATTTACATAGATCACTCCGTTCCTATCCGAGCGTCCAGGCTTGTGCGAATGCCCGCTCACAACGATGTGAAACCCCGCGGGTCCCGGATCGAGGTCGAGCTCTTTCACATCGTGCAGAACATACAGGATTACGGAACCAGCTTGTACGATTGCCGTTGCCGGCAGCGCCGAATTCTTGTCGATATTTCCCTTGATCGCGAAGACGGGAGCAATCTCGCGCAACCGTTCCAGGATTTCCATTTCGCCGACGTCGCCCGCATGCACGATCAGGTCTGAGCCGCGCAGCGCTTCAACGGCTTCCTCGCGCAACAAGCCGTGCGTGTCCGAGATCAGGCCGACTCGCATGGAATTACTTTGCATTCTCCGCCCGCGTCAGACCGATGCGCGCCCGCAAATGATTCGGATCGATTGCGAGCGCGTTGCGATACATCTCCGCCGCTTGCGGAAACTGATGCTTCTGCTCGTACACCACGCCTAGATCGAAATACGGGGCGGCGGCCGTCGGATCTTTTTCGATCGCCTTCCGGAGCGGCGAAATGGCTTCGTCCAAACGCCCTTGCTGAAGGAGCACCGTGCCAAGATTCGTGTATGCGCCCGGCAGGTTCGGATCGAGATGAATGGCGCGCTCGTATTGCCGCTTCGCTGCATCCAGATTGCCGAGCCGCTGATAAACCGCTCCGAGATCGAGAGTGGCCTCGACGCTTGCCGGCTTCAATTGCAAGGACCGCTCGTAGTCTTTTTGCGCCTCTTGCAATTTTCCTGCATCCAAGGCAAAATTGCCGAGGTTCAGCCACGCTTCGGGATTTTTTGGATCGATCGCCAATGCGCGCTGGAGAAGAGCTGCGCCTTCCGAAGCTTTCCCTTCTTGCCGCAGGATATTGCCGAGATTAATCAATGCCCCGACGTAATTGGGATGAATCGCAATCGCCTGCCGATAATATTCTTCGGCTTTTACGACGTCGCCCGTTTCCGCGGTCGCGATTCCCAGGTTGAACAGCAACACGGCGCTATTCGGCGTCGCCTCCAACGAAGATGTATAGAGCTTGATCTCGTTATTCCAATCCAGCACGCGAGCGTCGACGCGCCATGCTCCCCAAGCCACCCACGTACAAATCAGAACCAGGACAGGTGTCCTGGCTCGAGTGGAGACATGAAACGCGAGACCGGCGATCGCGACTGCAAGTCCCAACGATGCGAGATAAACGTACCGTTCCGCCATCCCCTGATACGTGGGTATGATGCCGCAGAACGGCAGAAGCGCGATGGTCATCCATGCAATTCCCGCGGCCGCTTCGGGAATCCTCTTGCGCAGCCAGTACGCAAGCGCGATCACTAGAGCGAGAGCGGGTAACGCTATGATCGCGGCCAGAGAGAACTGGTCGGCGGGTGTATCCGTAGAGCGATCGATGCTCAGGTGAATCGGAAAAAGTGTCCAGACGAGATATTTGAAAAATGCGACGCCGACGGGAAGAATTGCCATTCCCGCGGTCGTCGCCTCGGCGTTCGCCATTTGTCGCAACAAGAAATAAACTAAGTCCACGGCGACCGCGCCCACGCATAGTGGCATCCACAAACGCGTCTTGGATCGCCCGTACAAAAATGCGACGAGAATCGTCAACGGCAGGACCAGCACGCCCGCTTCATAAGACAGCACCGCCGCGCAACAAGCTACGCAATACGCGACCAACGCGACGATGCTTCGCGTGGTCAAATACCGTGTCGCGGCGAGCAGACCTGCCAGCAAGAACAACGTCATCAGACACACGGAACGTCCGGAGATCCATGCGACTGCTTCCGTGTTGATCGGCAGACCAAGCCAAATCAGGACGGCGGCGCCTGATACCAACTCTGAAGTTCCGAGCCTTCTCAGCAGCATGAACCCGAGCACTCCATTGATCCAGTGAAGCAGGAGATTGGTGAGGTGGAACGCCGTCGGGTTCAAGCCCCACAACAGCCGATCGATCGCCAGGCTCATCCAGAACAGAGGACGATAGAAGGCTCCGCCGATGTTGCGGTAATCCCTATTGAAAGGCACTGCATGAACGAAGTATCCGCCGACTCCGCTCCACGATGTGAGTTGCGTATTCTGTTGGACCTGCGCGACATCGTCGTATAGAAACGGCGCGCCGGTGACCTGCCTGTAAAGAAGCAGAACCCAGCACGCGCTGAGAACTAGAAAGAAAGCGCTTGCTCGCTTCACAGACCCATAATCTCAGACGCGGATAGAAATACTTCACGACAATACAATATCGAGGCCACTCGTTCGTCTACCAGAGTGATGGAGGATGTGCTGAGCGTCGCAACCGATCGAACGGAGCAGCGAAGCGAGCAGAACCGGCGTCTCGCGGATGTCATTCAACGCGAGTATCAGCGGTTGTTCCAATTCGTTAGAAAGCGCGTTGGCGACCAGGGCGAGACGGAAGACATCCTGCAGGATGTTTTCTACGAATTAGTGGAAGCGTACCGGCTGATGCAGCCGATCGAACAGGTTGGAGCCTGGCTGTACCGCGTAGCGAGAAACCGCATTATCGATCGTTTTCGCAGGAAAAGGCTGGATGTTGCGAGCGAGAATCGCGGCGGAACCGGAGAGGAAGAGAGCCTCCTGCTCGAAGATCTTCTCCCATCCCGCGATGCCGGCCCTGAGGCGGAATACGCGCGGAGCGTAGTGTTCGAGGAACTGGAGGCTGCGATCGAAGAACTTCCCGAAGCGCAGCGCATCGTCTTCATCGCGCATGAAGTGGAGGGCCGCAGTTTCAAGGAGATCGCCGGCGAAACGGGGCTGAGCGTCAACACGCTTCTGTCGCGTAAACGTTACGCGGTTCTTTATTTGCGGCAGCGTCTCAAAGCAATTTACGACGAGTTTACGAGTGCATGAGGGTGGAAAAATGAAAGCACGTTGGGTAAAAAAAGGACTGAAAATCGCGGTCATCGGGATCGTGGCCGTCACCGTTTTCGGATTCGTCCTGATGAGTTTATGGAATTGGCTGGGGCCGGCGATTTTCGGAGCGCGAACGATCACGTTCTGGCAAGCGCTCGGAATCCTCATACTGAGCAAGATACTTTTCGGGGGATTTGGCCGGCCAGGTCATGGCTTCCATTGGAGAGACCGAATGCGGGAACGATGGGCACGGATGACTCCCGAAGAACGGGAAAGATTCAGGCAGGGGATGCGCAGCCGTTGCGGGCACGCCGGCATGGATCGGGAGGAATTCAGTGACCCCAAACACGTATAAGCCAGATCGGAACCAGCTCTTGGAACATGAATTGAACGCCGCGATAGCGCGCGGCGCGGGGCAGTACGTGATTATCGCCCCTGGGCCCGATTCCAACGCGTATCGCGATCGGCAGAAGGATCTGCGGATTTTCGAAGTCGGCCATTTGCCCGAACAGCAAACTCTGGCGTCGGCGCTCGACAGGGCAGGATTTCAAGCCGGCGAAATCAGCTTCTTTTCCTGGCTCGGCGTCTCTCCTTATTCCAGCGCGCGAGACACGCTCGCAACGCTGGCTTTTATCGGATCGCTGCCAGCCGGCAGCGGTGTCGTGTTCGATTATGCGGCCTGCCGATCTTCGCTCGACCCGGTCGAAGAGACGGCGATGGACGCACTTGCCAGTCGATTTGAAGACCAGGACGGGTCGACGCGGATGTTCCTGAATGTTCGGACGCTGGACCAACTGCTGAGAAGCGTGGGATTCCACGAAGTCGAAGACCTTGGACCTGCCCGGGCGTCTGGTATAGCTCACCTCCTCAGGGCCCGCATCTAAATTTTTTTTGGATCGCGGCTGCGAATCTTGACTTAACTTTAATTTGATTTACAAATAATTTGGTTTACAATCGAATTCTGAGGTCTCCAGCATGAAACGCCGTGTGATCCTTCTTACGTTAGTTGTTGTCGTCGCGCTGGCCATCTGGTGGGCGGAGCGCCCACGAGCGCAGACTCTTGTCCTCACGGGCACCGTGGATGGCAACGAAGTGGTGGTGGGCAGCAAGATCACCGGACGCATCGTGAAACTGGCGGTCGACGACGGCCAGAGCGTGAAGGCCGGCGACCTGATTGCTGTTCTCGATCAAGAAGAATTGCGTGCGGACCAGGGCGCCGCGGACCACGCCATCGCGCAGGCCCGCGCCAACGCGCAGCAGGCGAAAGCTCAAACGGAGCTGCTCGAGAGCACGCTGCCAACGAAGGTTCAACAGGCCGCCGCGCAAGTGGAGCAAACCCAAGCCCAACTGCAGCAGAACGAAGCGCAAGTGTCGCAGGCGCAAGCTCAGTTGCAGCAATCACGAGCGCAAGTAGCGCAAACTCAGGCCGCGGTCGCCAAATCCCAGGACAATTTTAATCGCATTCGGCCGCTCGTGGAGCGGGACATCAATCCGCCGCAAGACTTGGTCTCGGCGCGGACCGATCTCGATTCGGCAAAGGCTAACGAACGCGCGGCGGAAGCGGGAGCCGAGGCCGCGCAGCGCGCTGTAGCGTCGGCTCAAGCCGGCGCCGAGGCAACCAAGCGCTCCGTGGCCGCGTCTCGGGCCGCGCTTGCCGATGCGCGGGGGGAGGAGCAGCAGGTAGGTGTCCAGAAGCGCCAAACCGATGCCATGCGCGCCGCCGAAGCGCAGGCCGTATCGAACGCCAAGGCTGCCGAGGCGCGCTTCGTCCAGACCCAGATCTTCGCGCCAGCGAACGGGATTGTGACGCTGCGTGCGGCGCGGCAGGGTGAAGTGGTGAACCCCGGCAATCCGATCGTCACGCTCTTCGATTTGAGTTCCACCTGGGTTGATGCCGACGTGGAGGAGACCTATGCCGATCTCATCTCGATGGGACAAACTCTGCGCGTGCGTCTGCCCTCCGGCGCGGAAGTCACCGGTCCGGTGATTTACAAAGCGGTGGAAGCTGATTTCGCTACGCAGCGTGATGTCAGCCGCACCAAACGCGATATCAAGACCGTGGCGATACGCGTTCGCGTGCCGAATCCGGATGGCAAACTTCCGCTGGGGATGACGGCTTGGGTCATGCTGCCGGTGCCCGCACTGCCGCTGCGTCCGCCGGTGAACACCGCGAAGAATTAGGGGTTAATGGATCCGCAAAGCCAGTCCTCAAAGCAGGTAGCCATTGACGTGGAAGGCATCAGCAAGCGTTTCGCGGCGCTGCTGGCTGTCGATAACGTCACTTTCCAGGTGCAAAGCGGCGAGATTTTCGGCTTGCTGGGGCCGAACGGCGCGGGCAAAAGCACGCTGATTCGCATGCTGACCACATTGGTTCCACCCACCAGCGGTACCGCGACGGTGGCCGGGCACGATATCATCCGCGATCCCAACGCCGTCCGCAGCAGCATCGGCGTAATTCCACAGAACATGACCAGCGACCCCGAACTTACCTGCGCCGAGAATATCGGGATTCATGCGCGGCTGTTCGGTATTACCGGAAAGGCGCGCCGCGAGCGCACGCAAGAGCTTCTTGAAGCAGTCGGCCTTACGGACCGTGCCAATGCGCTAGCCTCCACTCTTTCCGGCGGCATGCGAAGGCGGCTCGAGATCGCGCGCGGCCTGGTGCACGATCCGCACATTTTGTTCCTGGATGAACCTACCACGGGACTCGATCCGGTGTCGCGAATTTCGGTCTGGGAAATGATCACGCATCTGCGGGCGCAAGAGGGCCGGACGCTTTTTCTCACCACGCATTACATGGATGAGGCCGACCGCCTTTGCGACCGGCTTGCGATTGTCGACAAGGGAAAGGTGGTCGCGATGGATACGCCGGTTTCCTTGAAGTCCTCGGTGCCGGGAGCGAGCCGCATTGAAATACAATTTGAGCCCGATCTTCCGCACGGCGCGGCCGACCTGGAGCAGTTGTCGGCAGTCAAGTCCGTGCGCTCGCTGGGCTCCGGCACGTATCGCGTCTCGAGCGACCGCGGACCGGCATCGGCACAGGAACTGATCGAATTGGCGCGCGACCTCAAACTGGAGTTGAAAGCTCTCTCGGTGCAGTCCACTACTTTGGACGACGTGTTCCTGCATTACACCGGCCACGGCCTGACGGAGATGCCCGAAACGGCTCCCGTCGCCCGCGGCAGGCAAGGAGGCCACTCATGAAACGCGCCTTAGCGTTAGTCGAGCGCGATATGCGCAAGTTTCGACGCAGCCCGGCGCTGATTTTTGCGTCGCTGGTGCTCCCGCTCGTGCAACTGATTATCCTGGGCAACGCGTTCGGCGGCAACATCAAGAACGTCATTCTGGGGGTGATCAATCTCGATCACGGACCCGAATCGGTGGATGTACTGGAGCGCCTCCGCGCCGTTGGTGCGAACGCACGCACCTTCCTGCCCACCGATTACCAGGACGAAAGTACCGCGATCGGCGACTTGCGAAAGGGAGTGTTGAGCGGAGTGCTGATTATTCCGCAGCATTATTCCCGCGACCTGCTGGAGCAGCATCAGCCGCACCTGGCGCTGATTACCGACAATACCGATCGTTCGGTGGCAGGCGCGATCAGCGATCAGATGTCCTCGCTCGTGACTTCCATCAACGCGCCCCAAGTCGCGCCTCGCGAGCTGCAACAGGCGGTGCTTGACGTGGTCGAGGTCTATCCGTACATCGACTACATCAAGTATTTGCTGCCTGGTTCCGTCGCGCTGGCGATCTTCGTGACAGCAATGATCGGCGGAGGAATGCTATTCATCGATGACAAATCGCGCGGCTTGCATGAAGGCTACATGGTTACGCCGATCACGAAGTGGGAGTTGATTCTAGGCTTCAATCTCTCGGGCGTGATCAAGGCGGTACTGGCTGGAGAGACGGTCCTGGTGGCCGGCGCCGTCATCGCGGGCGTTCCCAATTTTTTCGAGCCGATGCGCGTGATCGAACTCACCTTAATGGTCATCCTGACTTCCATTGCTCTGATCGGGATGATGTTTTTCATCATGGCGCGCATCAGCGATCCTTTAGTGCCCCGCGCGATTTTCGGTGTGTTGAATACGCTGCTGTTTTTCCCTAGCGGCGCCGTCTATCCCATCGCCGGTTTTCCCAAGTGGCTGCGCATAATGTCGAACTGCGATCCGTTCACTTACGCCGTCCACGGGTTCCGCTCCCTGCTGCTCAAGGACGTCGGAGTCTCCGCAATCACGACCGATATTTTCGCGCTGATCTTGACCTCGATTGTGGTTCTGTCGGGCGCGACGTTGCTGTTCCGGCGGACGTTATAGGCATGCCCGGCGCTTCCTCCAAAACGATCGTGTCGAAGGCCGTCGCCGCGGATGAACCGTCGCCGCGTGGTTTGTGGTTTTGCAATTGGAAGATCTGGCTGGAGGCGCGTCGTCGGCTGGATGGCGCTCTGGAGCCACTGGGACTGCGTTCGAGAGAATTCTGGCTGCTCGTGATCGCCGGCGCAGGTAATGTCTCGCAGCATGAGATGGCCGATCTATGCGGCCTCGATCCCAGTTCCCTGGTGGCCGTGCTCGACGGTATGGAGCGCCGCGGCCTGCTGCACCGCAAGCGCAACCCGAAAGATCGCCGCGTCCAATGGGTCCAACGCACCGAGGAAGGCAACCGGTTGTACGCACGCGCTCTACCACGAGCGCAACGCGCTGAAGCGGAGCAGTTGGCGGCGATCTCGGCGGCCGATCAGCGCCGATTAGTAACCGCTATGCGCAAATTGATCGCGATTTCAAAATGACGAGAGATACCATGCGACTATTCGGCATCGTTTTGGTTTTGACCTGCGCTGGCAGGGTTTACGCGCAAACTCCGCAGCCTTCGTCAGGCAGCGGCGCAGCGGCAATGATTCTGCCCGCTTCCGGCCGCAACAATCAAGGCGGCTCGGTCAACGCCACGGAGCAGCCCGTCCCGGGGACCACCACCAGCGTCAACACCTTGAATCCCAGCGTCGCGATCTCCGGACCTTATAGCGGCAGTATGCGCAGCACCACGGCCATGCCGTTCTCCGGCAAGCTGTCTTTTGAAGAGGCGCTGAAGCGCGGCATCGGCTTCAACCTGGGCGCGGTCGGGTTAACACAAACCGTGCGCCAAAACAGCGCGCAGGTGCGGGTCGCGCGCAGCGCGCTGCTGCCGAACATCAATGGCAATCTCAGCGAAACAGTGCAGCAAACCGATCTCGCCGCTTTCGGGCTGCACTTCAGCGTGCCCGGCTATCACGTTCCTACCGTGGCGGGTCCGTACAACTACTATGCGCTGCAGGCCACTCTTAGCCAGACCGTCGCGAATCTGACTTCGGTCGATAACTATCGCTCTGCCAAAGCCACGGCCCGCGCCAGCCAATACAGCCTGCAGGATGCCCGCGATCTGGTCACGCTGGCGGTGGGCGGCGCTTACTTGCAAGTATTGGCCGCACAGGCGCGCGTGGACTCCGCCCAAGCCCAGCTCGACACCGCCAATGCGGTGTTTCATCAATCGAGCGAACAGCATCAGGAGGGCGTGTTGGGCAGGCTCAACGTGGATCAGAGCCAATTGCAGACGCTCGCCCAACAGCAGCAAATTATTACGTTGCGCAACGACCTGGCCAAACAGAAGATCAACCTGGCGCGTCTCACCGGCCTGCCGCCCCGTGCCGACTATCAGCTCACCGATACCTTTCCTTTCAGCCCGGCTCCCGTCCAAACCGTGGAAGAGGCCCTAAAACGCGCCGAACAGCAACGCCCCGACCTGAAAGCTGCTCAATCGCAAGTGGAGGCGGCTGAGAAGGCTCTCGCGGCCGCGCGTGCCGAGCGTCTGCCGTCAGCTTCATTGAGTGGCTACTACGAGTCGATTGGTACCACCCCGTCCGATTCCCATGGAGCGTTCAACGTGGTGGGCACGCTCAATATTCCGATCTGGCAAGGCGGCAAGACCGGCGCGGATATCGCGCAAGCCCAAGCAGTGCTGGCACAGCGCAAGGCCGAGTTGGAGGACACCCAGGGACAGATCGAAGCCGAAATCCGTGAGGCGTATCTCGATCTGGAAGCGGCTGCCGGACAAGTCGAGGTGGCGCGCAAGAACCTGCAGGTCGCACGCGAGACTCTGGAGATGGCACGCGCACGCATGGAAGCCGGCGTGATCAACACCGTGGAAGTTGTGCAGGCGCAGCAGACAGTATCGAGCGCGCAATTGGATCTCATCAACAGCGTGTTCGCTCATAATCTCGCGAAGCTGAGCCTGGCGCGCGATGTGGGACACGCAGCAGAACAAATCCCCGTTCTGCTCAAGCCGGAAGCACGATAGTTAGATCAATCTTCCGCCGCTGGCTTCTGAATCACGCCTACATAGTGCGTCCGCAACCACGGGATTCGCTCCAGTTTTGTCATTTTGCTCGGACACAACAGCGCTACCATCCGCGCCAGTGGGGCGACGAGAGTCGCCCGCTCGAGCGAAATTCTGCAATGCGGGAACAGACTGTGAATTTCGGCGCGCCGGATGGGCCTGGTCGCGGCGTTGAGCGGATTCGGAGCGAAGAAGTCATACCAGACCAGCAATCCTCCCGGCTTGAGGATGCGCAATACTTCTCGCGCCGCTTCCAGACGTTCTGCTCGCTTGAGCGAAGTAAAAACGGTGAATTGCAACGCAAGATCAAAGACGCTGTCGCGGGAGGGGATGGCGCGGCAATCGGCCTGGAGAAGTGCCGCGTCCGGCGCCATGGAACGGGCGGCGTGGATCCGGGCAGCATTGAGATCCAAGCCGATCAAGCGCCCGCGATCAAAGCCATTTTGCGAGAACTTCGCCATCCAGTGTCCCCATCCGCAGCCGATATCGGCGATCGCGAAATCGGAATGCGGTGATGGCAGCCACCGTTCGAGCAATGGGAACAGGCGATCGGCAGTGCCGTTCCGCTGTAGTTCATAAGTCCGCTCACGCAGCGTTTCGGTTCTCACAACCTCAAGATGACCACGCCTAACTATTCAAACCTAGCCCGTACAGGCACCCTCATTATAGGTCAGGTTCGCTCGACCCGACGTCCAGGTTCGCGGGGTTATCGCCAACACACTGACCGCGCCGGCCGTCCACTCTCAGCGTGATCTGTTTCATCGAGACTGGCTTGGCCTGCCTCCTCGAAGGAAAACGTTAGCGCCGACCTAGTCTATATCGGACAATCATTTCATGAAGCCTGTGATTGTTTTCCTGCTGGTCGCGTGTACGCCTCTGGCCGCCGCGACGAAACGATTTAACATTGACCGTCTCTACTCGCTGCCATGGATCATAGGCACTCAGCCCAAAGGTTTCACCTGGTCAGCCGACAGTCAGCGTCTGGCCTTTCTGTGGAACGACGAAGGCACCAACTTTTACGACGTATGGATGACCGACGTCCGTTCTGCCAAGCCGGTTCGCGTAAGCGCCATGCCGAGGGGAAGCAGCGAAACAGACGCCGGCGTTTCCGCCGTTATCTGGTGTCCAGACAATCGCAGTCTGCTGCTCACGTTTAGAAATCAGCTCTACCACGTACAAGCCGGTCAAACTCCCCAGCGCCTGTACGACGGTTCGAATGCCCAATTTGCTCCTAAGGGCGAGTCGCTCGGGTATCTTCTGAAAGGCGATCTCTGGGTAGGAGGGCGCCAAATCACATCACTCGCGGCCCCCGACATCGCGATTGAAAGCTTCTATTGGTCACCAGATGGTAAGATGCTCGCTTTTATATTGGCTGACGAACATCGCGTGCCGTTGCGCGGGATTCCCGACTATCTCACTGAAGAAACCACGCTGTTGCAAGTCCATCGGCCGTTTCCCGGAGAGGAGTCGACGCGGCGGCGCTTGGGGTTCGTCCCGGCAACGGGAGGGCCAGTGCGTTGGGCCGATATCGGACCCGAGACGTTAGACCTGATATTCAATGTGGATTGGGCGCCCGACGGCTCACAAATCTTGGTCGACAAGAGCGACTTGTATATCAAGGACCGGCGTTGCCTCCTGGTGGATCCAGTTTCAGGAAAGTCTTCGTTGCTCTTTCGCGAAACAGATCCAAAAAACGTCACCGCCGAGTGGTGGGCGCGCTGGGCTCCCGATGGCCGAGGCATTTACTTTACGTCCGACCGCGATAACGATTACCACGTTTACTACATCCCACGGAGCGGCGGGACTGCGAAGCCGATCACTGCTGGCGATTGGGCCGTGTTCACGGCGGCTATAACTCCTGAGGCGCTGTTTATCGTCAGCAATCAAGGGAAGCCGGAAGAACGGCAATTCTTTCGCGTCCCGTTGGAAGGTGGCACACCGTTGCGCATATCGCGCCAGCCCGGCAGCCATGAACCGTTGATCTCACCCGACGGGCGGTTCGCTGCCGACCGCTTCTCCAATGACCTCACGCCTCCCGACTTGTACCTCGACGATTTGGATACTCGTTCGGAGCGCCAGGTCACAAGCTCTCCGCGCGCCGAATTCAAAGATTATCCATGGGTGGCCGCGCGTTACGTGACGTTTGCCAACGGCCTCCATGGCCGTCTGACGCTGCCCCCGAACTTCGACGCAACTAAGAAATACCCGGCGATTCTCGGATCGGTCTATAGCAATACCGTTCGCAATCAATGGGGCGGCCGCAATGCGCATCCGACGTGGGGGCTCGACCAATATCTGGCGCAACAGGGTTACGTATTGTTGAATGTCGATATCGCCGGAAGTTCCGGGCACGGCAAGGCATTTCGGCAACGAATCGGGCTCAACTACGGTGGGCCAGATGTGGAGGACTTGTATAGCGGCGTCGAGTTCTTGAAGAGCCAAGGCTATGTGGATATGAAGCGCGTCGGTATTTGGGGAAGTAGTTACGGCGGCCTGTTGACGACCATGTCGCTGTTCAAGCATCCGGGTGTCTTTCGAGCCGGCGTTGCCGGAGCACCGGCGACCAGCCTGTTTCACGCACTGACAGGAGAGATGCGGACCATGATGAGACCGCAGGATCATCCCTTGGAATACTCAGCATCTTCCTCTTTTTTGCGCTCGCAGAGTCTGGCGGATCACTTGATGATCATCCAGGGAATGCGCGATCAGATCGTGCTGTTTAAAGACTCGGTCACGCTGGTCCAGCGCCTCATCGAAGAAGGCAAAGACGTGGATTTGGTGGCGCTGCCCAACGCTCCGCACAGTTGGGACACCGGCGATTCAGCTCAAACACGCTTTGCGTACCACAAGCTGATTGAGTTTTTCCGGCTATACCTCGGTGACGGCTCCAGCCAACCGCTGATCGAGAGCGGATTGAACAATTAGTGGTGATGTCCGCACGTTAAACACCTGGTGCTCAATCACAACTTTCGGACGCCGCGAAGTTCCGGCCTCCCTATTTAACGCAAATGTAATTAGGCCCGAGACTTGCAAATTCCGCGTGGTGCAGCGGAAAAACATTGAAGTAATCGCCAACGACACCGGCCATTGCGTAACTTTTACCAAACGCTACTGAACAAATGAGCCTCGATCAAAACACCACCACCCTTTTGCAGACATTCGTGAACGTATCCACGTTCGAGTGGTCTCACAATCACCTTTCGCATAATGCCACGTGGAGCGAGTTTCTCAATAACGAGCTAAAGATCGACGACCGCCTGGAGACCCTCGCGAAATGCGGTATGCTCGATCCCGCGCGCATCAAGAAACTGCGCACCACGCTGGAAAGAGCCTCCAGAAAGAATCGCAACCCTGCCCTGAACCACGGCGACCTGCGCTTGAAGAACTTGCTGGTAGACGACAAGGGAGAAATCACCTGTATTCTCGATTGGGAACATTGCGCCTCAAACCTTGCCCCGGAATGGGAACTGTCTCTCGCGCTGCACGATCTTTCGATCGACGAGAAGCAGGAATTTCTGGACGGCTACGGTCTAAATAGAGAGCAAATCGCATCTATTGCACCCACGATAAAAGCGATGACCGTCATAAACTACGCTCCTGAAGTACAAAGCGCGGCGAAGTCGAAGGATATGGCGACATTGGAGCACCATCGCACGCGCCTGAGTGGTGATCTCGACCTGTATTCGCTCTGAGTTGCAACGAACAGCGCCTTGTAGAGTCGCTTGAAGAAGCCACCGATCTCTTCGTCTAACGAACAACTACGAACAACAAACTACGATCTAAGTAATCAACTCCCGCCCACCCAGAGAACGCCAAAACGCAAATACGGAAATCCCAAACAGTAGTAACATCGAAGCCAGACTCGCCGGCACGTACCAAGCGTTCCAGTCTGTGCCCAAAGTGATTCCGTTAAGCGCGTTCACAAAGAAGACCGCGATGATCGTCGCCACCAATCCGAAACGTAGCAGCACGAAGATCAGTCCGGTAATCAAAACACCATAGAGAAGCGCCACCAACCACCAACCCGGTCCGGCCACGTCGCCTTCCGAGAATGTGTACATAGCGGCCGCCGCCAAAGCGGCGAGGAACTCGTTGCGCAGGAGCTGCCGCATTGCGAAAACCGTCAGAAAAATGAAAAGTCCTAGGCTCAAAGCGTCATTCGCATTCGCGGCCTGCACTCCAATCCACTGGCGCGTGCCCAGCAGAGATTGCAGGCCGACATCCCAACTGTTAGGCTGATTGTTCTTCAAAAAGTAAATCCAGACGACTTTAAAAATGAGCCAAAATCCCGATCCAACCGTCGCGCCGATCAGGATGTGAGAGCCGACCTGGGCATCCAGCCATCTGCCGCCGAGCACGCGATTCCAGGTCACCATCGAATGCGGCCAGCGTGCGCGGACTTCCGGCTCCAATGCGAGATACGCGAACCACAACACGAAAGCGCCCAAAAGCGCCGATGCGACGGCGCCTACAAAAATACTGAGCATCGAAAAGTCCGCCACGAAATGGAAACCGCCGGCCCATGCGATTCCCTGAAGCACAAAGCTGGCGAGAGCGATATGATATGCGCCCACTTTGTCCACTCGTTCCAAAATCCAGTTGCGCCGCGCCATCAACACTACAAAGAACGCCGTGATCGCTATGAGCGGCGGAATCCATAAATTGCGCGCTTCGAATCTCGATCCCGGCGGCGTTGGCGAATCTGGCTTCTGCTCCCACGGATAAAGCACGCGCGCGCTCACGATGCGGCCCTTCCACCACGCGGCTTCCACTTGCAGCGAAGTGTTGGGAAGTTTCGGGTGCGGTCCTTTCCAGGCGCGCCATTGATCGAAAGGAGTAGCAGGAAGTTTCAAAGGCGATGTCTCAGTGAACGCCTGCCATATCCAATCGTGCCGCTCGGAAAACCGCCTCCGCCGTCACCGGTTGCGCGGGAGCCGGCTCGGTTGCTTGCGGTACGGCGGAGAAATCGAGCAGCCTGCCATTTCCATCCAACACCGTTTGCGACATTCCGGGAACGTCTTGCGGCGGATGTTGGACATCCACTTCGCCAACCGGCTCCGCGCTCAACGGACGCGGGCTCTCGCGATAGGAAGCGGCTATTGCTGGCTCCCAAGTAAGCCACCCGTCCCATTGGTGTGGCTCGGGCAGTCGAGACATGTATAAAAGGATGTCCACGCGATGATTGAGCCACACCGCTGTATCGGCGGGCCGGGTCGTGTGCCCGAACGACGCCGCGATTTCCCGTCCCTGGTGAGCCAGAACCTCGCGGCGTCTGGTCCAGACCGCCGTGGACCACCGCTGTATGCGCCTGGCGCACTGGAATCGTTCCGGCCAGAAACAAAACAACCAGCGCCAGGCAAGGCACGGAATAACGAACCTCCATGCCTTCCACCTTGCCCGCCGAGGCCACCATTTCCGGCGATGGCGTTTCACCCGCGGCCAGTGCGGCAGCCAGCGGATCGCCGCCTGGAAGCGCCGCGAGCACAGTGAGAGCATTCGCAGGCCGATTCGCAGGGTCCGCCTCGAGACAACGCCGAACGGTTTTCTCAACGGCGGGATCGATATCCGCGGCCAGCGATGTCATGCTGGTGAGTTGCGCTCCCTCCTGCATGTCGAGAAGCTGTTGCACCGACTTCGCATCGAAGGGCCGCTTCCCGGTGAATAGTTCATAGAGCACCAGCCCCAGCGCATAAAGATCGCTCTTAGCCGTCACTCCCGCGCCCTTGAGCTGTTCCGGCGACATGTACGCCGGCGTGCCGTTTCGCGCCTCCGCTCCGCTCAACTCACTGGCGATCGCCGCCAGTCCGAAATCCATGATGACCACTTCGCCGCGCTTGTTCATCATGATGTTTTGCGGCTTGAGATCGCGATGAATCACGCCGCGATCGTGCGCTGCGGCTAGCCCCGCGCAGAGTTTGCGTGCCGTCTCGACAGCTTTATCGGCTGGCAACCGTCCGATTCGAGTGAGCAGCGAGGCAAGATCCTCGCCATCCACGTACTCCATCGAAATGAAAGGCATCCCTTCGATTTCGCCGATATCGTAAACGCGGCACACATTGGGATGAGAGACCACGCGTGCAATTCGAACCTCGCCGAGAAAACGTTCCAGCAGTCGCTCGTTATGCGCCGCTTCTTCCGGCAAAAACTTGAGTGCGACGGATTGTCCCAACGTCAGATCCATCGCCCGGTACACTTCGCCCATGCCGCCGCGTCCCAACAACGCCAGAATCCGATATCGGCTGCCCAGCAGAGTGCCCGGAAGGAAGCGGCCCTCGTCCTCGTGTACGCTGTCGTGTACGCTATGGACGCGCGAGACGGCGGGAGTTGCGCCGCCAGCCAGGCTATCGGAAGCCACGGTGCCCGGCAGCGTGAGGTCGGCCTTCGGTTCCATTGCCATTGATTCTACCCGAGTCACTCGGTGTTAAGCTGGCGAGTTAACATCAGTGTGACAACAGGATTCCTAATGTTCCGATTTATCTGCCTTTCCTTCTCGACCATCTTGATTACTGGCTCCAATCTGGCCACGGCACAAAATCGCCCCGCGCCACCGACACGCGATCCCAACACGCCAGGTTATGTAACGGCGAAAGAACTGCCCGACGGCGTGAACGCTCCTGCCAATGAGGATGGGAACTTCATCATCGGACCCACCCACAATCCTGCGCCAGAGATGACTTTCCGTGAAGACGTGCCGCACGGCGAGGTCTTCACCTTGATCATGGAATCGAGGGACAGCAAGATCTATCCCGGGATCGCGCGCGAACCCAACACCTATGGCTCGGCGGATCCTAACGATCCCGCCAAGATGATCGTCACCACCAGCCATCCCGCTCCCTACAGTCGCCGGGTGACCGTGTACGTTCCCAAGCAATATGTCCCCGGCACGGCCGCGGCATTCATCGTCGGAGCGGACGGCCCGGACCGCGCTTTGTTTACGGCCCTCGACAATCTGATCGCCGAACATCGTGTCCCCGTGATGATCGCTATCTCGATCAGTAACGGTGGCGGCGACGCCCAGGGCAGCGAACGCGGACTGGAATACGACACCATGTCAGGCCGATATGCCGAGTTTGTCGAGAATGAAGTGCTGCCTCTCGTCGAGCAGGGATGCAAAGTAAAACTGACCAAGGATCCCGATGGCCGCGCGACCATGGGAGGCAGTTCCGGAGGCTCCTGCGCTTTGATCATGGCGTGGTATCACCCGGAACTGTATCATCGCGTGCTCACTTACTCAGGGACCTATGTCAACCAGCAGTGGCCCTCGAATCCCGAGAGCCCGCACGGCGCATGGGAGTTCCACGAACACCTCATCCCGAACACGCCCGCCAAGCCGATACGCCTCTGGATGGAAGTCGGCGACAGAGATCTATTCAATCCGAATTCAATGCGCGACAACATGCACGACTGGGTCGTCGCCAATGAAAACATGGCCAAAGTCCTCGCCGCCAAAGGCTATCATTATCAATTCGTATTCGCCCGCAACGCCGGTCACACCGACCGCGCCGTAAAACAACAAACTCTCCCCGAAGCTCTGGAATATGTGTGGCACGGCTACTCACCCAGCGGCGCGAAGAATTGACTCAAGGCTGCGCAAGAAAATACAATGAATCTAAGGCCACAAATGCCGGGAACCCACCACTCCCTAATCGACCGGATCACGGTCGATTCTGAAGTGCGATTCGGCAAGCCGTGCATTCGCGGTCACAGGATCACCGTTCAGGAAATTCTGGAATGGCTCTCGAATGGGGCGACCCAAGAGCAAATCCTGACCGATTATCCCCAACTCGAGCCGGATGACTTCCTCGCTGTTTACGCCTACGCCGCCGAATTGGCAGCGCACAGCAAAGCCTCCCGTGGATGAAACTCCTTTTCGACGAAAGCCTGTCGCCGAAGCTGGTTCAATTGCTGCGGGACCTTTTCCCGGATTCCCAGAGCGCGCTTCACAACGGACTCGCCCGCGCAGGTGATCGCAGGATTCTCGAGTACTCCGTCGTTCACGACTTCATCCTGGTCTCGACTGACAGAGATTTCGAGGATCTGGCGGGGCCATCCCGGGTGCCAAGATCGTCATACTCCGTTCCTGCGATTATCCGACTGCCATCGCGGCGGAAGTGGTTCGCCGCAATGCAATACTCATCGCTGAGTTGTCGAGTTCCCCAAACGCCCTGATCATTCTCGACCCGTAAATACCACCACGCCGCTCTTTCCTCTTGCGCTTCGACACAAACCTATATCATAATCCCCTGTAGAAGCAAAAGGGAAGTCGAGAAACATGCTCAGCGACCTTCTATACCGCCTCCGCTGTCTATTCCAGCGCAAATCCGTCGAAACCGACTTGGACGAAGAACTGCGCGTCCACCTTGAACGCGAAGCCGAAAAATACGTCCAAAAAGGCCTGCCATTCGAAGAAGCAAAACGCCGGGCAAGACTCGATTTCGGCGCTCCCGATCACATCAAAGAAGAATGCCGCGACGCGCGAGGCGTCAACTGGATCGAGACGGCCATTCAGGATCTCCGCTACGGCCTGCGGCTGCTCAGAAGAAATCCCGCTTTCGCCGCGACCGCGATTCTCACGCTAGCGCTCGGAATTGGAGCAACCACCGCGATCTTCAGCGTCGTCGACGGCATCATGCTCAAGCCCCTCCCTTTCCCCGAAGCCGGCCGCCTCGTACGCATCCGCTCGGTGATCGCCGCCACCGGACACGGCGGCGTTGCGTCTTATCCCGACTTCCTGGATTGGCGCGCGCGCAACCATGTCTTCGACGGCATGGCTGCTTTTCGAACTGAGGATTTCACTCTCACCGGTCTGCGTGAGCCACAGCATTTGGAAGGAGCCGTCGTATCCGCGCGATTGTTTTCTCTGCTCGGAGTGACGCCGGCGCTCGGGCGCGCCTTCTTTCCGGAGGAGGACCACTCCGCAGCCACCAATGGCGCCGATCCAGTCCTATTGAGCTACGGCCTGTGGCAGCGCGAGTTCGGCTCTGACCCATCCGTGCTGAGCCGCTCCATTCATCTCGCCGGCCAACCCTTCACCGTAATCGGCGTCATGCCGCAAAACTTCCAGTTTCCGATTCAGTCGGAGCACATCGAGCTATGGACCTCCATCGCTTTCGATGCGCACGGCAGTCAGGCGATGACCGCCCAACGCGGCGCGCATTATCTCGACGTGATCGGCCTTCTGAAGAAGACAACTACGCGCCAGCAAGCCCAAGCCGAGATGGTCACCATTACAAGCGCGATGAACAAGCAATATCCCGAGAATAAACCGCGTTCTGTCCGGATCGTGCCGGAAGTTGAGGCTGTCGTCGGCCCCATCCAAACCCCGCTGATTCTGTTGCTAGCGGCGGTTGGATGCGTCCTCCTCATTGTCTGTGCCGACGTAGCAAATCTGCTCTTAGCGCGCGCCACCGGTCGCCAGAAAGAGATGGCTATCCGAGCCTCGCTCGGCGCGAGCCGTACGCGGGCCACTCGCCAACTGCTCACCGAGAGCGTTGCCCTAGGCCTCTTAGGAGGCGCTGTCGGACTCGCGCTCGCGCTTGTCTTGATACGATTTCTGGTCCAACTCATCCCAGCCGAAGTCCCGCGTCTGAACGCAATCGGCCTCGATGGCCGCATGCTCGCCTTCTCATTCCTGATCTCACTGTTCGTCGGAATCCTGTTCGGTCTCGCTCCCGCCATGCGAGCTTCGAAGATAACTCTCAGCAAACCGCTCAAGGAAAGTCACGTCCGTCTGCGCAATACTCTCGTTGTGAGTGAGATCGCCTTAGCCGCCCTGCTGCTGCCGGTGGCCGGTCTGCTGATTCAGAGTTTTGTTCACCTCATCCGCGTTAATCCGGGATTCGATCCGCATCGTGTCTTGAGCTTCCAAATCGATGGACCGCCGGGACGCCCGTCGCCGGCTTTTTTTCGTGAAGTACTGGCGAACATCAGCGCGACACCCGGCGTAACCTCCGCCAGCGCCGTTGCATCGCTGCCTCTGACGGGAGACAACATCGCCTCCAGCATCGAAATCGAAGGCCAACCGACGCCGGTCGGATCGCGGCCTTCAGCCGATTTCAATTCCGTCGAGCCCAACTACTTTCGGACACTGCGCATCCCGATGCTCGCCGGCCGCGACTTCACGCCCCACGACGACTCGAAATCAACGCCGGTTGCGATCGTCAATCGTACGCTCGCACGCCGCTTCTTTCCAAATCAAGAGGCGATCGGAAAACACATCCGGCCGGGCATTGGCAACGGCTATGCCGGCATCGAGCCTCCGATGCGCGAAATCGTCGGCGTGATTGGCGACGTCGAGCAGGGTCTCGGCGTCGAAGCAGCGCCTGAGGTGTACGCGCCCGACGCGCAAAGTCCCTTCAATTCGATGTTTATCGTGGTGCGAACGGAAAACGATTCGCTCAGCGTCGTCGGAGCTGCTCGCCGTCACGTGGCCGCTTTAGACAAGAACACGCCCGTCTATCACGTTGCACAGCTCGACGAATATTTCGGGCGCTCCGTCGCGATTCCGCGTTTCGCCACTCTGCTCCTGACCGGCTTCGCAACAGTCGCGTTGTTATTGGCATGCCTTGGCGTCTATGGAGTCATGTCCTACACGGTCGTCCAGCGAACCCGCGAAATAGGAATACGCATTGCGCTCGGCGCCGAATCGAACAAGATCCTGCGCGGAGTGCTCGGCCGCGGATTAATACTGTCCTCGCTAGGCGTGGCCATTGGGCTGACCGTGTCACGCATCCTGGCCCCGCTATTATCGAACCTGGTCTACGGAGTGCGCGCTACGGACCCCATGATTTTCGCCGCGGCTTCGTTAATACTAATCGCGGTAGCCGTCCTGGCCAGCTACATCCCAGCCCGTCGAGCCGCCCATGTCGACCCAATGGTGGCGCTCAGATATGAATAAGGGCAGTGCAATTTTTCTTCGAACTAAATTCAAAGCATTTCCAATAACATAGAAGAGACCACCTAACGAACTGCCGCTCATTGTGCCCTATGATCGAATCGAGAGATGGTCCTGACAACGGGGCTGTCTACCGGTGATGTACCGATTGGTGGCCACCAAACCTTCACCGCAAATAGTGCTGGGCCGACCGGGCCGCGAGTTCTGAAAAGGACAAGCGGCGCTTCCGGAAGTGGGTCCGGCTGAGTCTGGACTCACGGTGCGCTGGAACGCGCTGGCATAACTCCGCTCGCCACCCCTTCAGAAACGTCCGAGGTACAAACGGACCTGAAGGGAGCGACGGAGGTGAAACGTAGAACGTAGAACGTAGAACTTAGAACGTTGGCCCTGTTGCTTTCCCACAGAAGCCATGCTATTCTCCTGTTGGAAACCCAATAATCGCCATGAAAGAAAAGACCGACGTTCAACAGGGCACGCTGGCACTGATGGTGCTCAAAACCCTTGACGTGCTCGGCCCCCTGCACGGCTACGGAATCGCCCGCCGCATCGAGCAGATCAGCGGGGACCTGCTCACGCTGAATCAAGGCACGCTGTATCCCGTCCTGCTGAAACTGGAGCAGGAGGGTTCCATCGCCTCCGAGTGGGGCGCCTCGGAAAATAACCGCAAGGCGCGCTTCTACCGGCTGACACGCGACGGGCGCAAGCAGTTGCAGGCCGAGACGCGAGACTGGGAGCAGACGGCCGCCATCATCGGGCGATTCTTTGCCGTGAAAGCGGAGGACCTCAAATGAGAGCGCTGCGGCGATTCCTCAAGCGGCTGTTCTCCTCGGCTGAGAACCCAGCGCGACGAAGAGCGATTGCAAGCGGAGATCGAAGAACACCTCGCTTTCCAAACCGCCGAAAATCTTCGCGCCGGCTTTTCGCCCGCCGAAGCGCGCCGCCAGGCCGTGCTGAAGTTCGGAGCCGTGGAAGCGATCAGGGAAGAGCTATCGCGACCAAAGAGGACTGCCGTTCATGGAAACGTTGATACAAGATACGCGCCACGCGCTGCGCCGCTTGCGAATGGCCCCCGCATTCACCATCGCCACGGTCCTGACGCTGGCGCTGGGCATTGGCGCGACCACTTCGATTTTCACTTTGGTGCACGCCGTTCTGCTGAAGTCGCTGCCGGTGGCGAATCCCGCCGAATTGTACCGCCTCGGGAAAGAACCTCGTTGCTGCTACTGGGGCGGCTACAGCCAGGATAAAGAGTTCTCGCTGGTCTCCTACGATTTGTACAAATACTTCCGCGACAACACCAAAGGCTTTGCGGAATTAGCGGCCTTCCCAGCCTTCGAGCCGCTGTTTGGTGTCCGGCGCTCGGGCAGCGCAGAAGCCGCCCAAAGCTATCCCGGCGAGTTCGTCTCCGGCAATTACTTCACCATGTTCGGCATCAGCGCGTATGCCGGACGCGCGCTTGACGCCCGACGACGATCAACCCGGCGCTCCGCCCGTCGCGGTCATGAGCTATCGCTTATGGCAGCAAAAATATGGCGTCGGATCCGTCCGTCATCGGCAGTGTCTTCAATGTGGACGACAAGCCATTTACCGTCGTGGGAATCACCCCGCCGGGCTTCTTCGGCGACACCCTGCGCGACAAGCCGCCCGATTTCTTTCTGCCGCTGAACACCGAACCTTTGGTCGAGGTCGATGCCGATCTCAACAAGTCACAGCCTTCACTGGCTAGACTTGATCGGCCGCATCCAGCCAGGCGCGAACCCCGGCATCCATCGAGGCTGAAATGCGAGTGGAACTGAAGCAGTGGCTGCGCTCGCACTGGGGTGAGATGAGCGCCAACGATCGCGCGAAATTTCCCGAGCAGACCCTGTTCCTGAGGCCCGGAGGCGCCGGCATCACCAGCATGCGCGAGCAATACGAGCACTGGCTTCAAATCCTGATGATGGTTTCCGGATTTGTGCTGCTGATCGTCTGCGCCAACGTGGCCAATCTCATGCTCGTGCGCGGCATGGAGCGGCGGCGGCAGACTTCGTTGAGCATGGCGCTGGGCGCGCGAGCGTCGCGACTCGTGAGGCAGGCCCTCACCGAAAGCATCCTGCTCTCATTGCTCGGCGGCGCGGCGGGTCTGGCGATCGCATTTGCCGGCACGCGCCTGATTCTGCATTTTGCCTTCCCCGTTGTTAGCGGCGCCGCCAGGAGTACCCATCAGCGCGTCGCCTTCCATGCCGGTGCTGCTGTTTCGCCTTTGGCGTTTCGCTCGCTCACTGGAATTGCCTTCGGCATCGCTCCCGCATGGATGGCCACGCGAGTAGATCCCATAGAAGCCCTTCGCGGAGCCAGCCGCTCCACCGCCCGTACCGGCTCGCTCCCAAGAAAGACACTTGTCGTGTTTCAGGCCGCGCTTTCGCTTGTCTTGCTCTCAGCGTCGGGACTGCTCACAGCCGCGCTTCACAGACTCGAGAATCAGGACTTCGGATTCGACCAGGATCGGCGCATCGTGGCCAATATTGAGCCGCGGCTTGCGGGCTATAAGCGGGACCAACTCACGCCACTCTACCAGCGCATTCACGATTCCCTGTCGAACTTGGCCGGTGTCTCGGCGGTGGCTCTCTGCACCTACTCACCGCAAAACGGGAACAATTGGGGCAGTCTCGTCTGGGTCGACGGCCGTCCCGATCCTGTGTCCAGCATGGAGAACGCCGTCTTCTGGGACCGGGTCACACCCGGGTATTTTGACGTCGTCGGTAATCCGATTATTAAAGGACGCGGCATCTCTGAGCGCGATACCGCGTCTTCGCCGAGCGTGGCCGTCATCAATGAGGCTTTCGCTCGGAAGTTTTTTATTGGCGAGAACCCGATAGGAAAACATTTCGGACGAGCAGGGCGAGCTTCGGCGCATCAATTCGAAATAGTAGGCGTCGCGAAAGACATCCGCAATTTGACGGATCGGCTCGACAAGCCGGCAGTCCCATTCTATTTCTTGCCAGAAGCGCAGCATGATTCCGGTAGCGGTTGGCAGACCTCCGAAACCTCTCCCGGCTCCCATTTCATGCATGACATCGTGATTGTGACCAGTCCCGGAGCCAGCCTCTCGATCGATCACGTGCGCCAGGCCATGGCCTCGGTGGATCCGAACTTGCCGGTCATTGCGATGCACACCCTCGGCGAAAAAGTAGCCAGCCAGTTCACTCAGCAGCGGCTCATCGCGCGGCTTACATCGTTCTTCGGAATTCTCTCGCTAGTCTTAGCTTCCATTGGCCTATACGGAGTTACTGCCTACAACGCCGAAAGCCGAACAAATGAGATCGGAGTGCGCATGGCACTAGGGGCGACCCGTGGTGATGTTGTTGCCATGGTACTCCGTGGCGCCTGCGGGTTAATCATCTGTGGTCTGTTGATCGGATTGCCGCTCTCTCTCGCAGCGGGGCGATTTTTGGGCCATCAGCTTTACGGTATGAGCCCCTACGATCCTGAGGTAATTACAGTGGCCATCCTGGCCCTGGGGTTCTCGGCGCTGATCGCATCGTTGATACCAGCGTTCCGCGCGAGCTCAATTGCGCCTATGGAAGCGTTACGTTCTGAGTAAGTCGAAAGAGCAGCAGATCCAGGCTGAATGTTACCCGCATAGCTTCGGACGCCCGCGATCGCATCGGTCGATAGATGGAATGCAGCACGTCGCGAACAGCGTCGGCATCCAGATCCGCTGTCGCTGTCACGCGCCGGCGATCCACCAACGAGAAATCTTTAGCGAATGTCTCAATCGTGCGCGCTGTGCGATCTCGGCCCGCGCCTCGCAATTCGATAAGGTCGTCAGGGGAGGGAAGAGCTACCAGGAGGCGTCCATCCCCGCGCAGCACGCGCCGGAATTCACTCGAGTTCATGCGCGCCGTAATCGACATGACGATGGAAAAAGAGTGATCGGCATACGGCACGAAGCGATCGGCATTCGCGACGATCCACTCGCATTCGGGATATCGCCGTGCCGCGGCGTCGATGGCCGCGACCGATATGTCGACGCCATGTCCACTAAATCCGCTCCGGCTCGCAGCCGCGCCCAGATAGAAGCCGTCACCGCAGCCGGCATCAAGAACAACGTCGCTGGACGAGGGAGCCATAATGTCCGAGATCCCATCCAAAATGGGCGCCGGAACTCCAAGATCGTGCAATCGCCGCCGCGCTGCCACGGCTTCGGAGGTATCACCCGGCCGGTTCGATCGCCGGTCTTGTGGCTGGAGCAGGTTGATATAACCGCTCCGCGCCACGTCGAAGGAATGTCCGCGCTCGCAAAACAGCCGCCCACCCTCACGCGACAGCGGCAGGTGGCAATCGCGGACGGGACAGAGGATCATGCGTCGATTCTGTCGCCGTGGCTCGGGGGCTGGCTGGTGACAATCATCCGGACTGGGTTCGGGCCCTTGTTCATCGCCTGATGCTGCTGGCCGGGAGAAACTTCGATTCCTTCGCCGGGGTGAAGAACAAACACATGATGTTCAATTTCAAGTGTCAACACGCCTTGCAAGGCGAAGAAGAACTGCCGCGCACGGACATGAGAATGCCGGGTCTCGCTTGTCCCGGGGGGCATGAGTTCTTCAATTATGCTGAGGTCCGCCGTTTTGACAAGGTGCCAGCCATCGCAATCCGTGCCCCGTGGGCCACCCCATTTATAATGTTCAGCCGATTTGACACTGATTATCTTCGCAGGCATGAGTGAAGTTATCGTAGCTTGATAAGCCAGACTTCCGCCAGCCGCGACTTCTGCCGCCAATTCAGATGCTCCTCGTCTCTTGGCTCGTCCCACGTAAGAGTAAGTTTCCCGTCCCTGATGAATTTCGGATCAACAGGAAACTCCTTAAATTCGCCCATCTGTTTTCCATCGATCGTTGGCCGCACCAGTCCGGAGTTCATGCGAAGTAACTCCCGGCCATAACCGGTAGTCCGAACCATGTAGCTCGCATCGGGATCGAGACCTTCGTAGACCAAGCTGTGAGGCCACTCGGTAACTTGCCACGACAGCCGCGCCCGGCTCTTGCCTTCATCCCACCACCAGAACGTCGGCTCCGCGCAGCCCACCACATGAGGCGACTTAGCAATATTGCCGACATCGTCGTAATAGCTCCCTGACCCAGGATGTTCCCACGTTGCAAGCTCCACGAGCCGCGCCTGCATCTCGTGCTCGGAAGGGAGCTGTCGTATTTTCTGAAACTCGTCTTCGAGCCACCAACGATTGTTTAGCGGATAGTCAATGAAATCGAGAACTGCCCCGCGTTCTTCGCCGCTTGCATAATATTTCTCGACGCTTGTTTGCAGTCCTATCGAATGGAACAACCTGTCGCAGAGATCGACGATGCGAGCGCGCAGGTCCGGTGAGACAGGATCGGTAAACGCGCGATTCAGAATCGCCGTCGCCCGATCCATGGCCGCTTCCGAACCAACATCGCCAGCCTTCATGAGCGCACCGTTAGCCTGATCTTCGAGCCGCGTTTCAAAGAGCAACCTGTGCCGGTCATAAGCATCGTAGTTGGCGCGCAATAGACACATCTGCCAGCGCCAGTTCGACGCAAGGCTTGGTTCTCTCTTTTCGAGCGCCTGCCAACTCGCCAGCGTGCCTTCAACCGCGCCGTTGTCTACCAGCGGACCGTGCCAGTTCTTCTCGAGAGCGAGAATTGCATCGGCCGCGGGCGCGGCAATGGCCGGATCGAAATACACGCGCGCATAGTCAGCCAGAATGTCGCGAATGTTCGCGTCAGGATCCCAGCTCAGCGCGCTCCACACGGTCTTATTCACGTCATCGTGGACGCCATCGGAGTACGAAATAAATCCGTCGCTATACGGCGCGGTCTGACGAAAGATACGCGCGTATTCCGCCGGCCGCGGATTTACAGCCTCACGGCCGAGGGTCAATGCAAACGCCTGATCCCAGAATGGAACCTGATATTGCGAGAGCTTGTTGTGCGTGAGATCCGGATAGAGACGCAGCTTGTACTGCCTGGGAAGTCGCGCGCGAGTAACGTCGATCGGTGGCCCCGAAGGGCCGGCCACCAGGCCTTCAAACCACCACGGTCTTTCACGCGCGAGGTAATCGTAGACAGTATCTATCTGCGATTCTGTGAACCATTGCAGCGAGAGCCAGATCCTCGCATCCGGATGAGCTGGGCGCATGAGCTTCGCGATGTCCTCGAGATAGGGCAGCACGAGCTCCGGCGGGTTCTTTCCAGGATCGCCGCCAGGGAAAAACAACGCCGTCAGGTATTCAGTATCGTGAAAAAACGTCTTATATTGTTCGAGGGATTTGGAGCGAAGCGCGCTATCTTTCAAGTCGAATTCTGCTGGAACCCAAACCCAATAATCGAGTCCGTACCGCTCGCAGATCTCGCTCATTGCGCGGTTCATCTCATCGCGAGGCGTCTTCATCACCGGAGTTTTGCGCTCATCTTGAAACGGAATATTCTCAATGCTGTTCACACCGAAAAAAGTGAGCTCGCGGATATACTGCTCGAACTGCGCCGCATTCCAGGCATCATAGGAATTGGCCTGCGTTCGGTATCCCAATTGATGGCCTCGAATGGGATAGGCCGGCGAAGTCGAAATATCGAGCGGACCGTCAATCCCCATGCGGCCCTGAGTCCAATCGAGTCTGCGAAGCAGATTGCCCACGCCGAATAAAGTTCCGCGCGCATCCGCCCCGGCAATCCAAAGGACGGGCGTGCCGGATTCACGGGGGTCTAAAAACAACCGGTAACCTTCCGCTTTAACTTGGCGTACAGGAATCTCATGGCGCCACTCCGGCACGCGCTGCTCCGAAGTGATCGCAATCACCGTACGGCCGCTCGGCCACATGGTCGATTCGTGAAGCCGTACACCGCTCCGCTTCTCGACTTCCTCAATCAGAACTCTGGCCGCCGTCTTCTCCGCCTTGGGCCGTTCGCCGGGACGAACCACCACCACGGCGCGAGTTAGGTCGAAGGACGCCGCGCTGCACGATGCCGCCGCGCACAGCAAGAACACACTTCGGAATGTCATCGCACGAAGGAACCGTTATTTTCCTACGACCAGAATCGAGAACGAGCCCGGAACCATCTGCCCTCGCGCGGGGCGTCCTCCGGCGGGCGGCGGCGACGGTGGTGGACCGAACTCGGCAGCGATCAGCAGAACATGATTCGTCTTGCTGTCCAAGGTTAACGTCTTCGCGCTACGCATCGTCTCCAGGTTCTGTTCCACCGCGAAACTCGACGGGCTGTTTTCCTTGATCACGGTCAGGGTGCCATCGCCTTGAGAACTGAACGCTTCCATGGTTTTCGGATTGAATACCGCGCCGTCCGTGCCGCTGCCGATGGGCAAACGTCGTGATGATCTTGCCGTCCTTCGCTTGAAGAATCACCATGTTTTGGGGCTTGCGGCAGGACGCAAACAGAATTTGATTCTTGACATCCATCGCCAGGCCGGCGCAAGTGCCGCCTTGACCGGAAAGATCGTAATGCGATGTGACGGTCATCGTCTTCGCGTCCACGACCGCGATATTGTCCTTGTCTTCGATATCGACGTAAATGTGGCCTTTGCCATCGCTGACGGCCTGCTCCGGCGCCCCGCCCAGGTCGATCGTGCCGGCGATCGAGCCATCCGCCGCGTTGATCACGGTCGCGTTCGGAGCCCGGTGGCTGAGGATGTAGACGCGATCGTTAAACGGGTCGTATAAAATTCCGTCCGGCCCGCCTTCTACGTCGATGGTCTTGATGGTCGCGAGCGTCTTCGAATCCCACATCACGACCGGTTTGCTCGTCGCGAATCCATGATGCGATTTCGCAGAGACGGCGACTCCGTGAGCGCTGGCGTTCGCGATTTCTCCAACCGGTTCGAGCGTATCCAAATCGAAAACCGTGATGCGCGGCGTGCTGCCCATGCGCGGAATGTACAGCCGGCGATCGGCCCCATCCGCGTACACGTAATCGAAACCTCCGTCACCGCCGACCTTCGCCGTGTTCAGGACCTTGTAAGGTCCCGCGGCTGGCGCATTCTGGGCGAAGCCAATCAACGTCGCCGCGACCGATAGAACCAATGCCAAACGAATGGGTTGCATTACCCTAAGTGTGCCGCATCGGCAGCCCACCGCGCTACCGATTCATCACAAAGTTGTAACGTATGGTTGCGTGCACCTGGCTATGCGGATATCATAAACCTGTTAGACGGATTAGGGCATCGACACTCCACTCTACTCTCGACTGACAGACCAGAGAGGATATAAATCGATCATGTGTTTGAACTCGGTTTTACGCAATGCGGCGCTGCTGCTTGCGGTGATTAGCATTCCTGTTGTGGCCCAACAGAGCACGGGTTATATCAAGACCGCCGTGAATCCTGGGAGAGCGGGAGTCTTCATCGACGGTAAGTATGTCGGACCCGCCGCCAATTTCGGCGTTGGCCGTAAATACGCAGTGGCGCCTGGTGACCATGAAGTGAAACTGTTGGAACCGCGCTACGAAGATGTGGTGACGAAGGTCACGATTCAGGCGGGCAAGACGACGAAAGTCGAACAGACGATGAAAGCGCTGCCTCCCGCGAAGCCGCCGTTCGGAAAGCTGCATACAGTCTCCGCGAACAAATTCGATGCGGTGTATGTGAACGACAGGTTTATGGGCCACGCCGGAGAATTCAATAACTCCACGCAGAGTCTCGAGTTGAACCCGGGCGAGTACACCGTCAAGATCGTCCCCGTCGCCGGCGGCGACCCTCACGAGGAAAAAGTAAAAATTGAAGCGGACAAAGTGGTAATCGTGAAAGCGACGAAATAATCATTCAGCCGCAAAAGTTGCGGGAACCGGCCGAGATCAGGTAGGGTAAAGATAACGGTGAGGTGCGAGAGCGGTTGAATCGGGCGGTCTCGAAAACCGTTGAACCTTTACGGGTTCCGTGGGTTCGAATCCCACCCTCACCGCCATATTATCGGCACCCCCGAGTGGGTTAGTGCGAGCTTGGGCGTACCCGGCACAACACCATCAGGTTCAACCCCTCCGGACGCTTAAGCGATAGCGGCGTGGGGATTCGCGGGCTCGTGGGATCCGCTCAATCGGCGCGCCCTACCCGCTAAGCCTAAGCCGTTGCCTGTTGTTTCCGATGAGCCGAAGCCCTCAATCCTAGGGCATTGCCGCATCGACTCTTCGGAAATACAACTCGTTCGTGAAACAACCCCGCGATGATGGGACTGGCAACGGCTGAATGTTCTGCATTAAACGAACCGCATGCCGTTCACGGATTCTCAGCTTGTACGAATCTACGAGGCCTGTGAAATTCTCCCCGGCGTTCTTGTGGGTGTTTGGGGTAGAAATTCCTCATCGTAAGGATCAGAGGGCAGGTTTTGCGCGCGTCATCCCTTTCGAACCGGCAGAACAAATGAGGACTTGCCACCTGACTCGATAACGCGAAGATGTTTATGTCGGAAGTTCCTTTGAGGGAAGTCGCACGATCGAAATCTGCCGGTCGGCCTCCCTTGAGAGAGGCCGCCGGCTATAAGGGTCGTGCTCCGATCGGCCTCTTAGGGCCGGCTGGCGGAACTGCTGCCGGTGAATACGCCTACTGCGTACAATGAGCCGACGGTTGCGGCTGTTGCACCGCCTCCGGCGATCCCGAGAATCGCGGCTTTCGACAACCCGGCCTTAACGCCGGCGGCCGCTGCTTTCCCGCCAAGCGATGCTGCCGCACGGCTCACCTGGTTGGCCGTCAGGACCCGGGAGCCCTCCGGACCGGCGGTCACCTGGCCTGTCACGTTGACCTTCTGGCCAACATACCTTTGGAGACCATCGCCGCGAACTTCAACCGTCGAATTGGAGGCTTCGTCTGTAAGATAAAACTCGCCCTCCTTCGACGTGAGAGTCCCCGACATAGTTGTGGGTGGTGCAGGCGACCGCGGGGCGCCGGTCGCGTAGGCGAGCGCGCTGCAAACAAGCAGGGCCGCCCATCTTATTACAATCCTCTTCATTCTTTCTCCTGATGTGGAAGACACGAGTGCCTTCAAGGTTTATTTCCTGTCTGTATGGTTATTGGCGGGCAATTTATTCTCTTTCGAAGTTCTTGCCACAACAAAGCTTGAGAAATGCGCCGGACTGGCGGCACTTCGGAAGAGTGAAGCAGTGTCTACGCGCACTTCTGCTCTCGTGCGTCGCCATTCTCTGCTCCCTGGCAGCCTTACGCGAATGGAGGGCGTGGCGCTCCGATTGGATCGCGCGCGAGGGGACGCCGGAAGCTCTCCGTGCAGCGCTTAACTGCACGCCCGATGACGCGGCCAAGTGGCGTAACTTGGGCATCCTGTTACTACGGAAAGGGGGCGATTCGAAGGCCCCATTCCAACGTGCAATCGAACTGAACGCCTATGAAAGCGATGCGCAGTTGGGCCTGGCAATTGAAGCGGAATCGCATGGAATGGAAAAGGCCGCCGAGTCTTTTTATAAGCGAGCCGTCGAATTGAATGGCTGCTTCCGGCCCAAATATGCGCTTGCCGCATTTTACACACGGGCGGGCCGGCAGTCCGATTTCTGGCGGATCGCTTCAGCCGCGGTGAGCATCGATCAGGCCGATATTGCCAGCATCGTGCATCTCGCGAGCGATGCCGGCGCGGATCTCGATGAGATACCCGCTCTCCTGCATCTCGAAACAGAATCCGCCCTCGCTTCTTACCTACAGATTGCTTTTGCGCAGAACCGGCCCAAACCGCTGGCCGAAGTCGCGCTACGCCTGCCCGCTTCACTGCAGCATCGAGCGGCGCTGCTGGACGCTTGCGAGCGTTTGATTGAGGACGGCGCCACTGCACCCGCGATCGCCGTTTGGAATCGCTTGGGTATTTTCGTAAAATTGGACCCCGGCGCGGGCTGCTCTCTCACGAACACGGAATTTGCGTACAGTCCGGTGCGTGGCTTTAACTGGCGCGCCAGTGCGATCGCCGGGGTGCGAATCGGGCCTGAAGCCGCGGGTCTGCGGATCGAACTGACTGGCGAACAGCCGGAGCACGCACTGGTACTTGAGCAGATCGTTCCTGTTCTCGCGCGGAGTAAATATCGGTTCGCAGTTCGATCCGAATCTCCGGAGCTAAGCGCTGAAGCCGGGCTGACCTGGCAGATTGAGCGCGCGCTATCACACGATATCCTTGCTGCGACGCCGGTATCGAAAACTTCCACCTCCTTCGACTTCCACACCCCGGCTGGATGCAATCTCATTCACGCGATGCTGATGTACGACCGCAAGATCGGAACCGTCCGGATCGCGACCACGCTCGATTTGCGCTCCGCCCGATTGGAGTTGCTGCGTTGAAATACATTGGCTGGACCGCGGCGTTACTCGTCCTCCTGGGCGTTCTTACGGCTTGGATGGAACCGTCCTCGGGCGGTCTGATTCATGCCGGAGTGTTGACGGCCGCAGCGGTTTGGGCGGTCTATGCACTCGTCCAAGGCGTCGATATACCCGTGCACTGGATCGCGCTTGTACCGCTCGGATGCGCCGCATGGGGCCTCGTTCAGATCGCTCAGCATTGGACCGTGTATCCGTACGAGACTTGGAATTCGATTACGGGCTGGGTCGCCGGCGCGGCTATTTTTTCGGCTGCCTATGCGGGTTTCGCCGACCGCCGGCGGCAGACACGGCTCAAATCAATCATTGTTATATTCGGCGGCGTTCTCAGTCTTCTCGTATTGTTGCAATGGTACACGGGCGGTGGCACGATCTTCTGGATTGTTACGACTCCGTATGCGTCGGAGGTTGCGGGAACGTTTTTGAATCGCGATCAGTACGCGGCGTTTATGGAACTGTTGCTGCCCGTCGCGCTAGCCGCGTGCATCGGACATGATCGATCGCAAGTTCTTCCGGCAGTCTGCGCGGGGCTCATGTTCGCATCCGTGATCGCATCCGCATCAAGGGCCGGAGCGGTTGTCGTCTGCGTCGAGGCACTCATTTTTCTAGTCGCAGCGACTTTTTCCCGGCGTGATTTACGCGCCGCCGGGCTCATTGCAGCGAGTCTCATCGTGTGCACTCTCATTGGCGGCTGGAGCTATGTCTGGGAGAGGTTCTCATCTCCCGATCCGTTGGCATACCGCCGTGAATTACTGGTCGCGACAGTCGCGATGATTCGTGCACGGCCGCTGACGGGGTTCGGGCTCGGTGCATGGCCCAGCGTTTATCCGGCGTTTGCTGTTTTCGATCCACCTGGCGTTTCCATGAATCATGCGCACGATGACTGGGCGGAGTGGGCCGCTGAAGGAGGGCTGCCGTTCCTCGGGCTTCTCGCCGTTTTGGGCTGCGTTCTGACGTGGCGCACCCGGAGAAATCTATGGACTCTCGGCGTGCCAGCGGTGTTAGCGCATGCGCTGGTAGATTTTCCGCTTCAAAAATCTGCGCTGATTTGTTCTGTCCTATTTCTGGCCGGAGCAGGCCTCTACCGCAGGCCTCACTAATGCATTGTGGCTATTACTTCCTATATCTTTTTAAATTTGGTTGAGATTCCTCAGGGCAATCCCTACTACACATGTGAGACCGCCGTATGACGTGGTAAGTGCACAAGACAGAGAGACGTAACTCTGAATTTGTGCACAACGATAGAAAGAAGCGGATGGGACTCACAAAGCGCGAGCTATGTCCGAGCGCGAATTCAAAAACAGCGAATCGAAAAACGACGACTGCGAACGTTGGTTCGTATTGACCGTCGCGCCGCAGCACGAGTTGTCGGCTGAGCAGCACCTTCATACGAAGCGTTTTGAAGCGTCCGTTCCGACTTACCGGGTCCGCCGGCGCTGGTCGGACCGCGTCAAGACGATTACGCTCCCGCTGTTTCCCGGTTATGTTTTCTGCCGTTTTGCATCGGACACCCGCATCGCGGTACTAAATACTCCGGGCGTGCGCGGCGCAATTTCGTTCGGCTCACAACTCGCTTATCTGGAGGATCACGAAATCGAGCGAATCCATCGCATGATCGATTCGGGATTGAACCTGGAGCCGCTGGCGGGGCTCAAGACGGGAATGCAGGTCAAGATTCTGGATGGTCCTCTGCACGGCATGCATGGAGTGCTCGCACAAGTGAACGGATCGGTGCGAGTGGTGGTCAACGTGGAGTTACTGCATCGCGCGGTCGCGGTGCACGTGGACCTCGAAGCGGTCGCTCCCCTGAACGAAATTCAAATTGCCATTCCTGCTTAGGCGATGCAGAATCCACGCACACGATTACTCAGCCTCCGCATGACCGAGGAGGAGTACGACCGTCTCCGAGACGCCTCGGAGGGGCAAGGCGCGCGCTCCGTCTCCGAGTTTGCCCGCAACGCTCTGCTGACCACCGCGTATCCGGCGCCGGCGGAATGTCCCTGCCAGGCAGTGAACAGCCTGGACGGCCGTATCGCAAAAGTGGAACAGGAAGTAGCGCAGGTAAAAGACGAGCTTTCCAGTCACATTCAAAGTCAGCCGCACAAGCCAACAACATGAAACATTTTATTCTCATCGCGTGTTTTTCCGGGATGACCTGCTTCGCTCAAATCAAGCCGGCGCCGACACCGGATTCACCTTTGACCAATCTGCCGGCATATCAGATCGGCCCCAACGATCTGCTCTCCGTGTCCGTTTACGATGCTCCGGAGCTCAGCAAAATGGTTCGCGTCAGCGCGGATGGTTATGTGCGGCTCCCGATGTTGAAATCGCGCATCAAAGTGGTGGGCGCGATGCCGGCGCAAGTGGAAGGCACCATCATCGAGGAGCTGGAACGCGAGGAAATCCTGGTCGGTCCTGTCGTGACTGTGACCGTTGCCGAATATAGCAGCCGGCCCATCAATGTTGCGGGCGCCGTCAAGCTGCCGCAGACATTCCAGGCGATCGGTCCCATGAGGCTGCTCGACGCGATCAGCAAGGCCGGTGGATTGACGGAATTGGCGGGCTCGGAAATTCTGGTCTCGAAGCCCGGCGAGCCGGTCCGGCGTATTCCCGTGAAAGGCCTCCTTGAGAGCGCGGACGCGTCGCTCAATCTGCCGCTCAGTGGAGGGGAAGAGATTCGCGCGGTAGAAGCGGGGAAAGCGTTTGTCGTCGGAAACGTGAAGAAGCCGGGGAGCTTCGTCCTGCGGGATAGCAAAGAGAGCACCGTCCTACAGATGCTGGCCCTCGCCGAAGGGCTCACGCCTTTCAATTCAAAACAGGCTTACATTTACCGCCGCAGTTCCGATGGCACGCGTACGGAGATCGAGGTCCAATTGGATCAGATTCTGCGCCGCAAGCACCCCGATGTCGCCGTGGTCGCCGACGACATCCTTTATATTCCGGAAAGCAGAGGTCGCAAACTCGGCATCGCAGCTCTCGAAAAAGCGCTCCTGTTCGGAGGGACCGCCGGAGCGACCGCGCTGATTTATCACTAATTGCTGCCGTTTCGAAGGATCGGGTTACTCATGCAAACTAACAGCAATCTCCCCGCTGTAGTGGACCGTTCGCATCAATACGTGGCGCGTCCTCTGCCTCCAACTTATGTACAGGCCCAGCCGGTGGAAATGGACGGCATGCCGGCCGTTCCTCTCTCTCATTACCTCTGGATACTCCGCCGGCATCGCTGGCAGATCTCAGGATTCATCGCTGCCTGCGTGCTCGCGACACTGATCATCTCGGTGCGCTTGACACCGATTTACGAAGCAACCGCGACGATCGATATCGATCGCCAGTCGCCATCCGGAATTATCGGACAGGAGGCGGATCGCGCGACGGCAAACGATGCCGATCAGTTTCTCGCCACGCAGATTAAACTGTTGCAGTCGGATTCGGTGCTGCGTCCGGTGGTGGAGAAATACAATCTTCTGCGACACGAAGGCACTCTCACGACACACGAGCCGGTTCAAGCCGCCGCGCGCGAGAACGCCCCGATCCGGCTCAAGAAATTGAAGGTGAGCCGTCCGCCAAATACATATCTGCTGCTGGTCAGCTATCGCTCGCCGGATGCGAAGCTTGCGTCGGACACGGCCAACGCGATTGCCGAAAGCTACATACAACACACGTTCAACTTGCGCTACAAGGCATCTTCGAGCCTTTCGAATTTCATGGAGAAACAGATCGAAGAGCTCAAGGCGAAAATGGAGAGTTCCACCGCGGCGCTGGCGCAGTTTGAAAAAGAGCTGGACGTGATCAATCCGGAAGAGAAGACCAGTATTATGTCGTCGCGCCTGCTGCAATTGAATACCGCGTACACCAACGCGCAGGCCGACCGGCTGCATAAAGAGGCGGCGTCGAAATCGTTGAGCAGCGGTTCCATGGAATCGGCTTTGGCATCGCCCCAGGGCGAGTCGCTGCGCAAGCTGCTCGAGAGCTACAACGATGCATTGCAGAAATTCGCGACCGTTCGGGGCCAGTACGGTGCGAATCATCCCGAGTATAAGAAGGCCGAAGGGCAGGTAGCGGAACTCCAGCGCCTGCTGGACAAGACGCGCCAGAACATTCAACAGCGGGTGGACGTGGAATACGCCGAGGCACGCAACCGTGAACAAATGTTCCTGTCGGCAGTGAGCGAGACGAAGGCCGAATTCGACCGGTTGAATGCGCGGTCGTTCGAGTATCAGCAGTTAAAGCGCGAAGCGGAGGGCGATAAGAAGCTCTATGACGAGCTGGTCAGGCGCATCAAAGAGGCGAGCATCAATGCGAGTTTCCAAAACAGCTCCATTCGTCTTGCCGACGCCGCCCGTCCCGCGGTGAAGCCTGTTTTTCCGAACATCCCGCTGAATGTGTCTCTCGCTCTTCTTTTCGCAACGTTACTCGCCGTTGCAGCGGCGGTGCTTGTGGACGTCCTCGACAACACGGTCCGCGATCCGGAAGAAGTGACTCGCGAGCTGCATACGCCAGTGGTTGGCACGCTTCCTTCGGTAAAGAACTGGCGTCGGCGATTAGGCAACACGGTTTCGCTCCCAACTATGCAGGTTACTGAGGATGCCGTCTCGAGCTTTTCGGAATCCGTACGTACCCTGCGAAATAACATCTTGCTTGCCGATTTCGACCGCAGAATACGAACGATCCTGGTGACTAGCGCTTCTCCGGCGGAAGGTAAAACGACAATTGCGGCGCACCTCGCGCTCGCGCACGCTGAACAAGGCAAGAAGACGTTATTAGTGGATGGCGATCTGCGCCGTCCAAGCGTCCACCGCAAATTCGGTTTCAAACCGAGCGCGGGTCTTTCGAGCGTTCTCCTCGGAGAAGTGGAATGGCGTCAGTTGCTGGTGAAAATCGAATCCGTGCCGGAGCTCGATATTCTTCCCGCCGGGCCGCCGTCGCGCCGGGCGTCCGACCTGGTCGGCTCCGGAATGCAGGACCTGTTGGATGAAATGGCGCAAGATTACGACCTCGTGATCATCGACGCGCCACCGCTGCTCGGGTTTGCGGAGCCGCTGCAAATGGCCACTTGCGCCGATGGCGTGTTGATTGTCGCCCGCGCGGGAGAAACGAATCGTAAGTCGATTGGATCGGTAGTAACTTCACTGCGGCGATTGAATGTAAATGTAGTTGGATTAGTGATGAATGAAGTAAAGCGCGACCAGAGCGACAGTTATTACTACTACGGTTATTACGGCAAATACTACAGCGACTCATCGCGCGAAGTGACATCCAATGAAGTCGCTACGTAGCAGCTTTAGTTGGACGTTCTCGGGAAACGTCACATACGCGGCGTGTCAATGGGCGATGCTCATTGTGATCGCGAAACTCTGCACGACGGATGCAGTGGGCCGTTTTGCGCTGGCATTCGCCGTCACCGCGCCGATCACGATGTTGTTCAATCTTCAATTGCGATCCGTCCAGGCGACGGATATGAACGACCGCTTTTCTTTCGGTTCCTGTTTGGTCTTGCGGCTTGCGATGACCTCTCTTGCTTTCCTCACAAGTCTCGGCATCGGATGGGCGACGCTCCCTCGAAGGAACTTCGCCGTGCTGGGGCTGGTTGCGTTGGCCAAGTCCGCCGAATCCATTAGCGACGTGCTTTACGGGAAGCTGCAAAAACACGACGACATGAGGCGCATCGCGATCTCCATGGCCATCAAGGGAGTGAGCTCGCTTCTGACGATGTTCGTTTTGCTGCGGATGACTGGGAACCTGGAATATGCGTGTTTGGGTCTGGGCTGCTGTTGGACAGCGATTCTCTTTTTCTATGACATTCCCGCTGCGCGCAAAACCGGGCCTACAACTCTCTTGGCTCCGGCGGCAGCGGATTGGAAGACGGTCGGGAAACTGGCCCGGACGGCGTTTCCGCTGGGGATCGTGATTGCTTTGATCTCGCTCAATAGCAACGCGCCGCGCTATGTAATCGAGCGCTATCTTGGTACGTCCGAGGTTGGAGTATATTCCGTAATCGCCAGCCTGATGATGGTGGGCTCGACTGTATGCGGCGCTCTTGGGCAGGCGGCATCGACCAGGCTGGCCACCAGTTATCGAGGGTCCGAGACGCGTCGATTCTACAGCCTGACAGCGAAATTGGTCATGATCGCGGGCGCAATCGGATTATCCGCGTTCGTAACCGCGCTGGTCGGAGGACGATTCATTCTCGGCATTCTTTTCAGACCCGAGTATGCGCGGTTTAGCGAAACACTTGTAGTGCTCATGCTGGCGGCACTGGTGTCGTACATGAGCTCGATGTTAGGCTACGCGCTCACTGCCGCGCATAGGTTCGCTTGCCAGGTTCCAATCTTCACCGTTTCAACTCTCAGCACAATAGTGGCGTGCGTGCTGTTGATTCCTCGCAGCGGATTAGTTGGCGCGGCGGCCGGCGTGACGCTCGGTACTTGCGTGCAGGCGATCTGTATGGCGTCTGTTCTTTATAAAGACGGGATTGCCCGATTGGTGAACAGGACGAGAGCATGCCAGTCCTATTGAAGACCGCTATTCCGACCCGCGTCGTCCACGTGGTCGGCCGGATGGATCGCGGAGGAGTGGAGACTTGGCTGATGAATCTGCTGCGAGTTCTCGATCCGGCCCGGATTCGGATGGATATCATCGTGCATTCTCCCGAACCAGGAGCGTACGACGACGAGGCGCGCGCTTTGGGCGCGAAGATTATCCCCGTTTGCGATCCGTCAAGACCGGCGCGGTACATTCCCGCGCTGTATCGCGCTCTTCGACAGCACGGGCCGTTTGACGTGATCCACAGCCACGTGCACCATTTCAGTGGAGTTGTGTTGGCGGTCGCGGCGGCCGCGGGAATTCCGCGCAGGATCAGCCATAGCCACAATGACACTCGCGATCTTGATGCGAGCGGATCGCCGCTTCGTGTTGCTTACCTTTTGGGGTGCCGGATCCTGATTCAGGCATTCGCAAACGCCCGGCTTGCCGCAAGTGGAGAAGCCGCGGAATCGCTATACGGAGTGCGTTGGAACCGCAACGTCGCCAATCAGATTCTATATTGCGGCGTGGATGTGAGCCCGTTCCAGGAACCGGTGGATGCCGCGGCGGTTCGTGAAAGTCTCGGAATCACGCGGGATGCATTCGTTATCGGCCACGTCGGACGCCTGGAGACGCAGAAAAATCACTCGTTTCTGATCGACGCGTTTGCGGCGGTGCATCGCGTTCGTCCTAACAGTCGTTTGTTGCTGGTGGGTAGCGGAAGTTTAGAGCCGGAGCTTCGGAGTAAGTGCTCGGAACTCGAATTAACTGATGAAGTCATTTTTGCGGGTTCGCGGCGGGATGTAGCACGGCTGATGTTGGGAGCGATGGACTGTTTTGTCTTTCCGTCGCTTTATGAGGGACTGGGGCTCGCATTGATCGAGGCCCAGGCAGCGGGACTCCCTTGCATTATCTCTTCCGTGGTGCCATTGAGCGCGGATCTCTCCGTGGAGCTGATCCAGCGCCTTGAACTGAGCTCCGGCGCTGAAGTCTGGCGCGATGCGATTCTCGATCTTCAGCGGGTTGGGCGGACAGGATCGATGGCCGAAGTCGTTGCGCGCTCGCCGTTCAGCATCACCTACTCCGCCGGCCGGCTGGCCAGCTTGTACGCTTCATCGTAAATGTTATATAACTTTACGGACGCAGTAATCTTCCTGGTGTTGGCGAGCTTTGCTTACTCCGCCGCCCGAGTTATCGCCGTGGGACGCGGCCGAGGCGTCCACTTCGCCAATCTGACTCATTTTCTGTTTTGCGGGGTGCCAGCAGCCTTAAATATATTCGCCGGTGTTCCGCATTACAGGTTTTTCATTGACTTCAACACGGCGGCGACAAATCTGGATGTCCAGTTTGTTTATGCTTTTTACGTCTGCGGTGCGCCCGTGCTGTGGACCTGGATGGGACGCGCGCGCGGCGATTGCTCCGTACAACGGGTTGCTCCGCGAAAGCTGGATATGCTGCGCCGCGTGCGGTGGGCTTTGTACCTGGTGGCGTGGAGCCCGGCGCTTCTACTCATCGGCGCTCCGTCGCCAGCAATGTACGCGAATTACGCGATGGTTTTAGTCGCTTCGTTGCCCGACGATGTCAAGACTTACAACGCTTATGTAGCGGCTGCGACCGTTTTGAGCGCCCTCTCCATTGCGGGCGTGCTTCGAACTGCCCGCAATCTCACGCTGGCCGCATTAGCGTGGATGCCTCCCTTATTGGTTTCGATTTGGCTCAATGGCAAGCGCAACATCGTTCTCATCGCTCTGCTATCGATATTCGTCGTGTTGGTTGACCGAGGAATCCTGAATGGGTGGAAGCTGGGAGTTTCGGCGGCAATCGCATTACTCGGTTTCGTGGCTTATACCGTGACATACCAAGCTGTGTTCCGATATACGGGCGACCGGACCGAAAACGATAATTACGAGGCCTTAAGAGTGGACTTCGGGAGAGACCACGGAATCAAGCGGGCCATTCTCGCGGAGTTCGATAGCAACCAGCGACCGATTCTCGAATATCGCGGAGAGAGCGTACTTTTCTGGGTAACGGCTTTTATCCCTCGTCAGACTTGGCCGGAGAAGCCTTGGCCGTACGCGGTGTACGCGACATCGGCGGCCATCGGCATTACTCCGCGAGATCTGGGATGGGGGATCACAACGGGTTGGCTCGAGGAAGCGGTCGCCAATTTCAGTTGGGCCGGCTTCCTGCTCGGACCATTGGCGATAGCGCTGGTTTGTCGTTTCGGCGACGAGTCCCGCGACGCCATTTGTCAATTGCTCACGATACCGATCGCCTGTCTTCTGCTGGCCGTTCAACTGCCGGCCTTCTTTATTCTGGCCGGCATTTGGGTGTTTTTCATCTTGATGGCGAAGTTGAGGAGGATCACTACGCTCTGTTCCAACCCGCAGACTGCTACAAATCCGAATCTCTTATGCAAATTATCGTGACTAATGACCACAGGTTTTGCCGGACGCCGGACGGTTCCGTCTGGACCGCAACGAACCATGCTTATTCGTTTTGGACGCGATACCTTAATGTGTTCGACGGGGTGAAGGTGGTCGCTCGAATGAAGGCGGTGTTGACGCCTCCCGTTACGGGGCATCGCGCCGACGGCGAGGGTGTATCGTTCTCGCCCGTTCCACACTTTCTGGGACCCATCGAGTACATCGTTAATGCGCGTGCAGTCCGGCGCGCCGTGCGAAGCGCACTGCGTGTCGAAGAGGCGGTCATCATGCGGGTCGGCTCCCAGATTGCCAACTGCCTGGAGCCGGCGCTGACTGCGTCCGGCCATCCGTTTGGGCTGGAGGTGATCGGGGATCCATTCGAAATGTTTTCGCGCGGCGTGGTCCGGCATCCCCTGCGCCCGTTCTTCAGATGGTGGTTCCCTCGACGATTACGTTCCCAATGCGAGAGCGCCATCGGCGTGTCCTATGTCACCGACCACTCTTTGCAGCAGCGGTATCCGTGCCGGCAGTATCGAGTGGGAATGTCAGACGTGGAACTCGACGACGCGGCAATTCTAAATTCCCACAATTCATTTGAGACATCGTATTCGAGCGTCGAGTTAAGCGACAAAGATACGATCGTGAATCCGAGGTTCGGCGCGCGCCAGGAAGGCGCCATACGGCTGATCAGTGTCGGCACACTCGAGCAACCTTACAAAGGAATGGACGTCCTGATTAAGGCTGTACATTCGTGCCGTTCCAGGGGCGCGGATGTCACTTTAGAAATTGTCGGCGACGGCCAATATCGGGGCCGACTCGAAGCGCTCGCGGAGTCCTTGCACATGGGATCGAGCGTGACGTTTCGAGGGAACGTGGCGTCCGGCGATGCCGTCCGCGACTTGCTCGACGAGTCCGACATCTTCGTTCTGGCATCGAGAACGGAAGGACTCCCCCGGGCGGTTATCGAGGCGATGGCGCGCGGGCTCCCTTGCATCTCGACTTCTGTTGGTGGAATACCGGAGCTATTGCCGCCGGAGGACATGGTTTCGCGAGACAATTTCCTGGGCCTGGCGCAGAAAATTATGGAGGTCGCTTCGAGCCAGGAGCGAATGTTCCGCATGTCGGCCAGGAATCTGGAACGATCCCAGGACTTTCGGCGCGAAGTGCTCGAGCGCCGCAGGCATGCGTTCTACTCGCACATCCGGGAGGTCACCGCGGATTGGATTCGGCAAAGGAGCTCGTAAGCTTTGAAACTCTTCCATGTGACTACGGTTCCGGAAAGCCTGTGGTTCCTGGAGAGCCATGTTCACTTTATGAGTTCGCGCGGATACGAGGTGCATGCGGTCGCTAATCCGGGCGGGGAACTGGATCGATTCGCAGAGGCAGCCGGCATACCCAGCCACGCGGTTGCGATGACTCGACTGGTGTCGCCGCTTCGCGATCTGCGGTCGGTTCTCAGTTTGCTCCGTCTGTTCGTTCGAGAGCGGCCCGATATCGTGCACGCGCATACTCCGAAAGCCGGCGTGTTGGCCATGACGGCCGCGTTTTTCAGTGGAGTGAAATGCCGCGTGTTTCATATCCACGGCCTTCCACATAGCACGGCTCGGGGTGTTACACGGCTTCTGCTGCGCTGGACGACGCGCCTCTCCTGCGAGTTGGCGTCGCGCGTTCTGTGTGTCAGTCCTTCGGCGGCGATGCTTGCGGTCAACGATGGATTGTGCCGGCGCGATCGGATTCGAGTTCCAAGTAACGGAACGATCTCAGGTGTCGATACGGACCGCTTCGAGCCGGTTCGCTGGGCGCCTAATGGGACGCTCTTGCGGGGGAAACTCGGAATCGCAGAGCAGGATCTCGTCATAGGATTCCTCGGGCGGCTGGTACGAGACAAAGGCGTCGGCGAGTTGGCCGAGGCATGGGATCAAATCCGACGCCAATTTGCGAACACCCACCTTGTTATCGCAGGGGATTTTGAAGAACGCGACGCGTTACCGGAAAGCGTGATCGAAAAGCTCAAGGCTGATGCGAGGGTGCATCTGTTGGGTTGGTTCGAAGATACACCGGCGCTCTATTCGGCGCTCGATATCGTGGCGCTGCCAACTTATCGCGAAGGGTTTCCTACGGTGCTGCTCGAAGCAGCTTCCATGGGCTTGCCGGTGGTTGCGACCCGAGTCACAGGCTGTGTCGACGCAGTTGTCGATGGAGGTACCGGCGTACTGGTCGAAGCGGGTGATGTTCGCGCATTGGCCGGGGCGCTCACGCGGTATCTAGAAGATACGGAACTGCGGTGCTTACACGGCCACCAAGCGCGGGCGCGCGTACAAGCGCTCTTTCAGCCGGAAGATGTTCTGAAGGCGGTTTTATCCGAGTACGAGGATGCGCGGCGCCTCCGCGCCGGAGGCGCGTACCGGTTTGTGCGCAGGATGGCGGACGCGGGTCTGTCGGCCTTACTGCTCATTTTGTTATCGCCCGTAATGCTCATCACGGCGCTTAGTGTGAAGCTTCGGATGGGGTCGCCGGTGTTATTCCGACAGTCGCGCCCGGGCCTCAATGAGCGGCCGTTCACGATGTTGAAATTTCGGACCATGCGCGTCGATGGCAGTTCTAGCGGCAATCTGTTACCGGATGCCGCTCGAATGACCCCCTTCGGCCGCTGGCTGCGTCGAACCAGCCTGGATGAACTTCCCGAGTTGTGGAACGTTCTTCGCGGCGATATGAGCCTTGTGGGTCCTCGTCCATTGCGCATGGATTATCTCGAGTATTTCAGCGAGCGCGAGAGGCTCCGGTTCACGGTAAGGCCGGGCATGACGGGGTGGGCCCAAATCCACGGACGCAATCATTCTGCCTGGGACGAACGGCTGGAACGGGATGCCTGGTATGTCGAGAACCGGTCACTGGGGCTCGATCTCAAGATCCTGTCTGCGACCGCGCTCTTGGTTCTTTTTTCGAAAGATATCGTCGAGGATCCGCGCTCCGTGATGCTGAACCTCAATGAGGAACGTCAACATCAGACCCGCTGAACCGCGCGACGCGGAGGCTGTCGTCGGATTGATTCGAGAATCGTTCCGGTCGCAAGACGTGGAACTGACAATCTACGGTTGCCGCGGTATTTCGGAGTATCTGAGGCGTCAGTTTGCAGCTTCGACGTTTTTCGCGCCGCCTGCTCTGGTTGCGGAAGCGAATGGGTCGATTGCAGGATACGTCGAATTACGGAGAACATGCTCGTCGTTGTCGCTAAATTACATCGCCATCGATTGCAAATGGCGCGGACACGGTATTGCAAGCGCGCTTCTGAATCGCGCTATGGGGCAGGCAGACTGCGCCGACGGAGAGTCCTTCACGCTCGAGGTTTTCGAACACAACACTGCCGCTAAGGAATGGTACACGCGGCTTGGATTCGAAAGCGTCCACAGGATAAGTATTCTTCGGGCGCGAATGCCACGCGGCGGATATCATCGTGGAGCCGTTCTCGAAGGCATGCCTCAAGCGGATGTCTGCCAGGAGCAGTTCGGGTTCTCCAGCTTTACGATTACGGTCGGCGCGGAGTCGTTTTCTGTGGGACGGCTTGGCACCCGCTGGTTCAGAATCAGTGACCCCGGCTTGTTAGGCAGCCCAGAGGCGCTCGGCATATTGGCGCGAATGGATACAGGGCGCGAACTGCTCGTCATCGCGCCCGACAATGCGACGCACATCAAGGGATACCTGGAATTCGAACCGCTCCTGAGCGCCCTGAAAATGCATCGTTGTCTTCCGCTCCCGACGAGAAATCTTTAGAGAATGATCGCCAAAACCGCAACTGCGCCGCAACCCAGGCGTTCGTACGAGTTTTTCGATAGCGCGCGTGCGGCTTTCGGTCATTATCTTGACGAAGGTCAATTCGGCTCGGAAGATACGATTCTGCTGCCTGCATATATAGGGTGGTCCCCGCGAGAAGGGTCCGGCGTCTTCGATCCCATTGCCGCCCGCGGCGTTCGTCCCGTTTTTTATCGCGTGACCGAATCTCTTCAAATCGATCTCGAGCATTTGCAGGAGTGCATCGGCAAAACACATGCGCGGGCTTTGTTCGTCATTCATTATTTCGGCTACGTCGATGAGTCTTATGGCTCGGTCGTGCAGCTTGCCCGCGATGCGGGGATAGAGATCGTCGAAGACGAAGCGCACGCGATGCTTTCCGATCTCATCGGCGGAATTTGCGGGCGCGAGGGTGACGTGGCGCTCTATTCGCTGCATAAGCTGCTTCCGGTTTCCGATGGCGGCGTCCTGGTCCGAAATCGCGCGCAGGACGCAGTCACCGGTCTTGGCCAGCTATGGCATCACGATCTCGCGGCCATCGCTACGCTGCGAAGAGCCAACGCGCGCTGGTTAGCAAAGGCGGTCGCCGATCTGCAGGATGACGTTGTCCCGCTTCGCCCCGCGCTACGAGATGGCGAAATCCCGCAGACGTTTCCGATCTATCTCAAACATGCGGATCGCAACGGCGTGTATCACGAAATGAACGCCTCGGGATTTGGCGTCGTGAGTCTGTATCACACGCTGATGGATGCTATTTCGAAGCGATCCTTCCCCGATTCGGCCCAGCTTGCCTCGTGCATCTTGAATCTGCCCGTGCATCAGGACGCGAGCATTTGCGATCTCGAATGTTTGATCGCGCATTTGAAACAGGCCCTGAAAAACAACCCCTCATGAGTTTTATAGTTTGGAGCGCATCCAACGCGGCGGAGCGCCGCGATTGGGAAAGCGCCTGGCAGAATTGGCCGGACCGCGAGGTTTTCGCTCGTCCGGCGTACGCCGAATTATTTTGCGGCGCGGGAGATGCGGCTATCTGCGCGGCCTGGCAATCGCCTTCTGTTTATGTCCTTTATCCATTGATCGTCCGGCGAATTCCTACCGATGCCCATTCCGTGGACCTCATCACGCCGTATGGTTACGGTGGCCCATTTGTATGGGGAAAGGAAGCCGATCGTCGACGCGTTGAGAGCGATTTTTGGGCGGAGTATACGTTGTGGGCCCGCCGACGCGCGGCAGTTTCCGAGTTTGTGCGGTTCAGCCTTTTCACCGATAACCTCCTGAGCGACTATCCAGGCGTGCGTTCGGAGCGGACACCCAATGTTGTCCGATCGCTCGATCTGGGCGAAGAAGCGTTGTGGAGAACCTTCGAGCACAAAGTTCGCAAGAACGTCAATCGGGCCCGCAATACAGGTGTGCAAGTGTTTCGCGACGACAGCGCCGGACACTTCTCTGAGTTTTTCCGGATCTATACCGACACTATGAAGCGCCGCAATGCGAACGCCGGGTACTACTTCCCCGAAACATTTTTCCAAGCCATTCACCGAGACCTGCCAGGATGCTTTCAGTACTTTCACGCTTGCGTGGAAGATCGCGTAGTCTCGACGGAGCTGGTTCTGGTTTCGCAGAACTCGGTCTACTCGTTCCTGGGCGGCACTGACGAAGGATGGTTCGATCACCGGCCGAACGATCTGCTCAAATTCGAGATCATACGCTGGGCCGCCGGCGCTGGAAAGAAAGCATATGTTCTCGGCGGAGGTTACACGCCGGGCGACGGGATCTTTCGCTACAAGCTTTCGTTCGCTCCCGATGGCGTGCGTCCCTTCTATGTCGGGCAACGCATTCTGAATGAGGACGCGTATTCCGGGTTGATCCATGCGAGGCAAAAAGAAGATAGCCAGTGGCATCCCAGGCCGGAATTCTTCCCGGCTTACCGGTCTTAATTAACAATCCCATTTCATGCCGCGCATCCTTCTCTCCGTCCCTCACATGGGGACGTTAGAGAAACATTACGTTCAAGAGGCCTTCGACTCGAATTGGCTCTCGACTGTCGGCCCGAATGTCACTGCTTTTGAGCGCGAATTCGAGGCGGAAATCGGCCTTCCCGCGATCGCAGTCGCGAGCGGAACGGCCGCAATCCATCTCGGCTTGCGCGCTCTGGGCGTCGGAGCCGGCGATACGGTGTTCTGCTCCGACCTGACGTTCGTCGCAAGCGTCAATCCAATCCGGTATCTCGACGCGGAGCCCGTTTTTATCGATAGCGATTACGCTACATGGAACATGGACCCGCGCCAACTTGGCAGAGCGCTCGACGATGCGGCGGAAGGCGGGATGCTCCCAAAGGCCGTGATCGTTGTTCATCTCTTTGGCCAGTGCGCGGACATGGATCCGATATTGGACGTGTGCGCGATGTACGGCGTGCCCGTGCTCGAAGACGCAGCCGAAGCTCTCGGCGCTTTCTATAAAGGACGGCCCGCCGGGACGCTGGGCGATGCAGCGGCGTTCTCGTTCAATGGAAACAAAATTATCACGACCACCGGCGGCGGCATGCTGGTCTCGCGGAGCAGGGAATTGATCGATAAAACCCGCTTCTGGGCCACACAGGCGCGCGACCCCGGCCTTGCCTACGCGCATTCCGAGATGGGCTACAACTATCGCATGAGCAATGTGCTGGCCGGCATCGGGCGCGGTCAGCTTCAGGTGCTCTCGCGTCGTGTGCAGCAAAGGCGCTCCATTGCGATGCGCTATCGCGATGCTTTCGCGCGACTCGCTGGAATCACGATGATGCCGCAGGCGTCTTATGGCCTGCACACCAATTGGCTGAGTTGCTTCCTGATCGAGGAAGAGAGATTCGGTTGCTCCCGCGACGAATTAATCGGGAAGCTGGATTCCGCGGATGTGGAATCGCGTCCTGTCTGGAAACCGATGCACCTCCAGAGCCTCTACAACTCCGCTCCGTGTTTCGGCGGCGAAGTTAGCGAGGATCTCTTTCGCCGCGGCATCTGTCTCCCGAGTTCCAGCAGTCTTTCGACCGAGGATCAGACCCGCGTCATCAATGTTGTCCTGCGAGCTCACGCGATGACACCGCAACGCCGCCCGAAAACACGCACGCGTTCCTTAACCGTCGTTTCTGTCGCGTCATAAATAGGTCACATCATGCGTAACTGGTCCGGATTGACCTCCGCTGTTCGAAATGTATGCAGTCTGGCGCCGCATTCGTTCCTGTATGCCGCTGTTCGGATTGGAATCCTTGAACTCGCGTTGCTGCTTGCTTTTCTCTTGCGTTTCGAATTCTCGATTCCGGGGTACGTTGTTTCCTCATTGATGTGGACATCGATTGTATTCGTGCCTGCGAAAATGCTGGCGCTTTATTTCCTGGGATCGGACCGCGCCTATTGGCGATACTTCTCGTTTCCCGACCTGAAGCACCTTGTTTTGGCGAACGCCGGCGCGTCTGTCGTGGCGGGGATTCTGGCCATCGCAGCATGCCCGTATGTAGTCCCGCGATCCGTCCTGGTCCTCGATTTCTGCTTCTCATTTCTGTTCTCTGGGGCAGTGCGCGTTTTGGCTCGTACGCTGTATGAGAGAGGCGCGCGTAGCCAGCGCGGCAACCAGCGTCGCACTCTCATTTATGGGGCGGGTGCGGCGGGTGTGATGCTGCTTCGGGAATCGCAATCGAACCGCGCGTTCAGCAATCTCATCTGCGCGTTCGTAGACGATGACCCCGCAAAGCAAGGGCTGACAGTCCATGGCACGGCGGTTGCTGGCTGCGGCGACGAACTGCCGGCAATCGTCAAGAAGCTCGACATCGACGAGGTGCTGATCGCGATTCCATCCGCTGCGGGACGAGATATGAGCCGCATCATTGAACATTGCCAGGCCGCTGGCGTGACGTTCCGCACTATGCCGGCGATGTCCGAGATCATCGCGGGGCGCGGCATGACGAAACAGATGCGGGATGTCGCGGTGGACGATGTGCTCGGCCGTTCCGCTATTGAACTCGACCGCGCGGGTATTGATGCAAAGCTTCGCGGACGCGTCGCGCTGGTGACGGGCGCGGCGGGGTCGATCGGCTCCGAACTCTGCCGCCAGATCGCGGCTTGCCAACCGGGTGCGCTCATCCTCCTCGACTTCGCTGAATCACCGCTCTTTCATATCGAACGCGAGTTGCGGCAGGAGCATCCCAGGTTGAACCTCCACGCGGAGATCGGAAATATCCAAAACGCTCAGAGGATCCAAGAGATCTTCGCCCGTTACCGGCCCAGTGTCGTTTATCATGCCGCGGCTTACAAACACGTCCCGATGATGGAGACGAACGTCTTCGAAGCCGTCGAGAATAACGTGGTCGGAACGTACAATGTAGCGCTGGCGGCCGCGGAATACGGAGTGGGCGATTTCGTTTTGATCTCTTCCGATAAAGCCGTGCGGCCGACCAATATTATGGGCGCGACGAAACGCGCAGCCGAACTGATTATCGGGTCGCTTCAAAATGGCGGGCCACGCTACGTGTCCGTTCGCTTCGGCAATGTGCTGGGCAGCAACGGCAGCGTCGTGCCGATCTTCAAGCAGCAGATTGCCGCCGGCGGCCCTGTCACCGTGACCCACCCGGAAATGCGCCGCTACTTCATGACCATCCCCGAGGCGGTGCAGCTCGTATTACAGGCGTCCACGATGGGCAAAGGCGGCGAGATCTTTGTTCTCGATATGGGCAGCCCGGTCAAGATCCTGGACCTGGCGCGGCAACTCATTGTGCTCTCCGGGCTCAAGCCGGACGAAGATATACGTATCGAATTCTCAGGTATTCGTCCGGGAGAAAAGCTCTATGAGGAGCTTCAATTCTGCGGTGAGGAAGTCCTCGCCACCACGCACAACAAGATCAAAGTGTTCGCCGGGCCGTGTCCCGCTGCCCAGCGCATGATCGAGCATCTGGCGCGGCTGCGGGCAGCCTGCGATCGCCGCGACTTCAAATCCGTAATGTTCGAATTGAAAGAGATCGAGCCCGATTACAATCCGAGTAAAGAAGTCCTTACGCGAGCCTTCGAATCCGACTCGGCGCATCAGGCGGAGTTTGTAAACGCCGGCGTGGTCGTGGCTGATGATGCCCTGTCCGCGCTGGTAGCTTCGGGAGATTGACGGTGTTCGCGGCATCTCAAAAGCCGCCGCGACGGAGCCGCGCGGCTTGGCTGTCGAGCGCTGCGATCCATGTCGCGGCCGCGATCCTCGTTATCCAGTTCCGGGCTGCTATCCTGGCGCCGCCCACGCATCGCACGGACGCGACTCTCATTTTCGTACCTGGGCCTACGCCGGAGCCGCGGCGCATCTCGCTGCCGAAGCAGAAATTTCGAACCTTTCGCGCCCCCGTAATGACTCAGCCGTTCATCCAGCCCGCGCTCATCGAACCACCCGTGATTCAACCCCCTCCCACGCCCTCAACTCGTCCCTTTCCGGCGATCCCGCTAGCGCCCGCGCCTTTAAGGATCCGGACAGGTGTTCTGGATGCTCCAACGCCGATCGCCGCTCCTCAGGCACATCCCAGCCCAAGCGTACAGGCCGCCGGGTTCGATGCTTCCTCGCCGGCACAAGGCGGTTCTGATCAATCGAAGCATGTCTCCGTGATGTCTGATTTCGGCAGCGTCGCGCGTGCAAGCGGCCCGCCCCGTTCGGGACCGGTTGTCGCCGGCGGATTCGGGTCCGCTTCCATGGGAACGGCGGACGCGGTCCGGCCACAGCGGCAGACTGGGGCGGCATTCGACGCTACGATCATCGTCAAGGCTCCGAATGCCCATCCGGCTGTGCCACAAGCCGAGGATTGTACGCCGGTGGAGATCACTTATCAGCCGCGGCCCGCCTACACCGACGAGGCCCGGCGGCTTCAAATCGAAGGCGAGGTGTTGATCGAAGCAGTTTTTACTGCTTCGGGGAAAGTCCAAATAGTGAGAATCGCGCGGGGGCTGGGACACGGATTGAATGAGAGTGCGATTGCGGCCGTCAGCTCGATTCGTTTCCGCCCGGCACGGAAGCATGGCCAGCCAGTCGATTCCACGGCAACTGTTCGAATGAGCTTCGAACTCGCCTATTAAAGATGGCATTTTCCCAAAGATTCCACTCGCTTTTCGCATTCGCCGCGATTTTCGCTACCGCGGCGAACGCCCAGCAGCCCGCGGCGCTCCAGCGTTTGCTCGATCGCATTGTCAAACAGGAGCAGAGCTTCCTCGAGCAATTGAAGACTCGTACGCCACTCGTCGAAACCTATATCCAGGAGACCCTTGACGAGCGCGAAGGCGAGGAGCCTATTCAGCGCGACCACTACTTTCTCGGCCGCGTCGACCTTTCCTCCGGGCTATCTTACACGCCCATCGTTGCGAGATCCGACGCGCAAAAGCGCTCCCGCAACTGGGCGCTCCGCAAAACGGGTGTTGCTTTCGATCCCAAAGGCTTTGCACAGATGATCTTCATCGATTCGACGTCCTTCAAAACCGACACCTACCGCTTCGAATACGTGCGGCGCGAATTTCTCGGCGAGCTTCGCTGCATCGTTTTCGATGTGACGCCGGTCGATATTAAGACATCCGGCAAGTTCATCGGGCGCATGTGGGTGGAAGACCGCGATTTTAATGTCGTCCGCTTCAATGGGACTTACACCAAGTCCAAAGGGTCAGACCTGTATTTCCACTTCGATAGCTGGCGAATCGATGTAGGCGGTGGGCGCTGGATGCCTGCATTCACCTATGTCGAGGAAACAGCCGAGGATGGTGACAAAAAGAAAGGAGCGACGTTCAAGGGGCAAACCCGCGTCTGGGGATACAACTCGGGTAAGAGCGCGCGGGTCGATGAACTCACGAATCTGCTGGTCGAGATGGAAACACCGGTCAAACAAAACGAGGTGCAAGCGGATGTTTCGCCGCTCGAAAGCCAGAGATCTTGGGAACGGCAGGCCGAGAAGAACGTCATCGACAGGCTGGAAAAAAGCGGTCTGATCGCTCCGGAGGGGCCGGTTGACGCGGTCCTTGACACCGTTGTTAACAATCTGATTGCCACCAACGAACTCAATGTCGAGACGCGTTGCCGCGTGCTGTTGACAACTCCGCTCGAGACATTCACGGTCGGCCGGACCATCGTAATCAGCCGCGGCCTGATCGATGTGCTGCCGGATGAGGCCAGTCTTGCGATGGTGCTCTCCGATGAACTCGCGCACGTCGCATTGGCGCATCGTACAAACACACAGTTTGCGTTCCACGACGAGACCATGTTTTCCGACGCGCAGCTTTTGGAACATTTCCGCTTCTCGCGTTCGCCGGATGAGATTGCGTCGGCGGGAAAGAAAGCGGTGGAAATACTTCAGAACTCGCCCTACAAAGAAAAACTATCCAACGCAGGCTTGTTTCTGAAGGAACTGGCCGCGCGCGCGCCGCGTTTCCCGAACCTCATTCGAGCGAACCTCGGAAATCGGCTCGCCGACGGTTCCACGCTGGTTCGCATGGGCAGCCTGGCGATGGAAGCGCCGCAGCTTGAGGATCAGAAACTCGAACAGATAGCCGCGCTGCCGCTGGGCTCGCGCGTTAAACTCGACCCCTGGACCGACGCGATAGCGCTGATGAAAGCCAAGCCCATCTCGCTTTTATCGGCGCGCGAAAAGCTGTCGTTTGAGATCGCGCCTTTTTCCCCGCATTTGACACGCCTGGCCGAGAGCGCGCTTCCGGCGAATATCGACAAATGACCGACATTCATAGCCACATCTTGCCGGGTGTCGACGACGGCGCACAAACTCTCGAAGAATCGAGCGCAATGCTCGATCTCGCGGACGGAGCGGGCACGCGGGCGATGGTTGCAACCCCTCACGCGGATCTTCGTTATCGCTTCCGTCCGGATCATTGCCGCGAACTGCTCGATCGCTTGGCAGATCGTCACCCGGACGGACCGCGTCTGTATCTCGGCTGCGAACTTCACTTGACGCCGGAGAACATCACACGCGTTATTGAGAAGCCGGGTCTTTATTCGTTGAACGGCCGGGGCTGCATTCTGCTGGAACTGCCGGATCGTATCATGCCCGATCTGGCCGGCAACGCGATCGAAGCGCTGATCGATTCGGGGCTGCGCGTCATCATCGCGCATCCGGAGAGAAACCCGTACATTCAGCACCGGCTTTCGTACTTGGACAGGCTTACGGAAATGGGCTGCTATCTGCAACTGACGGCTCGCTCGTTGAGCGGAGGATTCGGGCTGGCGGCTACTTCGGCCGGGAACTATATCCTCAGACGACGGCTGGCGCATTTCATCGCCACAGATGCGCACGGCGCAACGTATCGCAAGCCGATTTTGCGCGTCGCGTTCGAGCGCGTTTCGAAGACGTACGGCGAAGAGTCGGCCCACTTGTTATTCGCCGATAATCCCGAGGCGGCGCTGAGTGGCGCGATCATCCGGCAGATGCCACCTGGTCCTGGCTGGCTTACCTCACTGTTCACACGCACATCCCATGAGCACCGAAAACAGACAGTCCCACAAATGCATTAGCTGCGGAAGCACCGCGATTCGCCGCTCGCGCGGCCACCTTGTCGACCGCTTCTGGTCGCTGGCCGGGTATAAAGCGTATCGCTGCCGCGACTGCCGTCGACGGTTCCACCTGGTGGTGCAGCCATCGCCGCTCCCCGCCAAGAATGGAGCGCGTTCCGAGAGCCGCAAACGCAGAAAAGCGGTGAAGCGGCGCGAAGTCGTTGTTTACGTCCTGGCTCTGGTTGCTTTCGCTATCGCCGCCTTCGTCATTACGCGCGAACGCGGCTGACCGGCCGCGAACCTCCTCCCAGTCTCTGTCCGCCCATTTTTTCGCCGACCCATGGGGTTGACAATGGCCGCGCATTGTTCCATAAAGGTTTCGCGTACAGCCTTCGGCGACCTGTTCGCCGCCCTCCGTGCTCACTGCGCTGTCAAACAAGCAAAGATGGGATAGGGGAGGGGTCATGCCGGTCTCGCCTGACGACACATCGTTGCCTCTGCAACGGGTCTATAGATGGGAAAAGGAGCGGGCGAACCGGGTCTTCCTCACGCAGCCGTCGGGTGGAAAGGTTCGGGAGTGGACCTGGGCGCAAGCGATAGACGAGGCCAGCAGGATGGCAGCCTGGCTTGACGCGCAGAACTGGCCCGAGGGCTCGCGGATCGTTATCATCTCACGAAACTGCGCATGGTGGATGATGGCGGAGCTCGCCGTGTGGATGGCGGGACACGTCAGCGTTCCCATTTATCCATCGCTGAGCGCTCAAGCGATCCGGGGACTTCTGGAACATTGTGAACCCTCCGCGTGCTTCGTGGGAGCGGTTGAAGATAAACGCCTGATTGAACAGGGCCTTCCGTCGGGAGTGCGGCTGATTCGCTTCCCCAACGCGATGCCGTTCCCGGCGGAGGCATGGGAGGAGATTGTCGCCGCTACAGCGCCGCTCTCCGGAAATCCCGTTCGCCCGGCTGACGATCTCGCGACGATCATTTACACCTCCGGAACCACCGGCACGCCCAAAGGCGTGATGCACCGGTTTGCCGCCTTCACTTACTTCGTCGAGGCGGTCACTCGCGTGGTCGGGGAGGGCGGGGACGAGCGACTGCTCTCGTATCTTCCGCTGGCGCATATCGCGGAACGGGCGCTGGTGGAGGCGACGGCGTTTTATTCGGGCCTCCACGTGTATTTTGTGGAGAGCGTCGATACATTTCGTGCAGATCTGCAGCGCGCGCGTCCGACCATCTTCTTCTCCGTGCCGCGTCTGTTCCTGAAATTCCAGCAGGGCGTATTGGCGAAGATCCCGCAAAAGAAATTGGATCGCATGTTGCGCACGCCAATTCTGAACCGATTCGTTCGCGCGCGGATCCTGAAGCAGCTTGGGCTGGACAGCGTCCGCTTGGCCGCATCCGGCGGGGCCGCGCTTCCTCTGGGCACTCTCCAGTGGTTTCGAAGTATCGGACTGAACTTAGTGGAAGGCTACGGCATGACGGAGACCGGAATTACGCATACGCCCGTGGGAGCCCGCAGCCACCCGGGATACGTCGGCGACGGAGTGCCTGGTGTTGAGACGAGAATCGACACGAGTGGAGAAGTCCTGGTGCGAAGCCCGATGAACATGATCGGCTACTACAAGGATCCGGAGGGTACCCGCAAGGCGTTTACCGAGGACGGATTCTTCCGGACCGGGGATCTCGGAGAACTGGACGCCGATGGGTGGCTCAAGATCATTGGCCGGGTAAAGGAGCAGTTCAAAACCAGCAAGGGCAAATATGTGTCGCCGGCCGGGATCGAGAAACTGCTCAGCATGGACCCCCGCATCGACGCGTGCTGTGTCACCGGTGCGGGGATGCCCAAGGCTCTCGGCATTGTTCTCCTTTCACCTGAAGCGCGAGCTGCCATCGAAGATCCGGCCGAAAAGATGGCCTGCGAGGAATCTCTGCGGGCGCTCTTGGATCGAGTGAATGGCGAGTTGGAAGCGCATGAGAGGCTCAGCTGCCTGGTTGTCGCCGACGATCCCTGGACTATAAGCAACGGCTTTCTCACTCCCACCCTGAAGCTGAAAAGACCGATCCTGGAACATGCTTATTCCAAATACTTTGACGAGTGGTACCAGCAGGGGAAACCGATTGTGTGGCACACCGGCCATGCGGCGGTGAGTAAGGAAGTCGCGAGGTAAAGGACATGTGGCCTGCCAGAGTTGCCGCGCTTAGTCTCGTGCTCCTTCCGGCTGTCGCCGAGCTGGCAAAGCTCGCAACCGGTCCGGTTTCGGGTCCGGCCCAGGGGGGTTGCACCGTGATTGTGACCGTAACCGGCGCCCGGAACACGAAAGGCGGCGTCGGCGGGTTGTTGTTCAAAGATACGGATGGCTGGCCGGACAATCGCGATAAGGCCCTTGTCCGAGGAACCTTCCCGATCTCTGGAAATCGGTCTACGCTGACTTTCGATCACATTCCCGCCGGGCAGTACGGCTTAGTGGTCCTGCACGACGAAAACATGAATCACAAGCTGGATCGGAACTTCCTCTCAATTCCGAAAGAGGGCTTCGCATTCGGTAACAATCCGCGCGTAGGGCTGACTGCGCCGAAGATGAAAGACGCGCTGGTGCATGTTACGTGTCCTGTCACGCAGGTCGAACTTCATCTGATTTATAAGTGATCTCGGATGGGCAATCGTTCCAGTTGTTGTCTGCGGCGCGAGGGATGTAACTCATAGCGCGCTCTGTCACAGCGGTTATTGTGAGGCTGGGATTCACGCCTAAGTTGGCTGACAGCACCGAACCGTCGCAGATGTACATGTTCTTGTATCCGAATGCGCGGTTACGATGATCCACAACGCCGCGATCGCGCGAGTCAGACATGGTGCAGCCGCCTAGTATGTGGGCTGTACCGGGCATGTCGAATAGAATCTCTGTCGTCATGCTCATGGCGGTACCGCCGATCAGTTCCGCGGTTTTTCGAGCGAATTCGTTGGCTTGCGGGATAAACGTCGGAATTCGCTTGCCCTTGCTTACAAGAACTTTTCCAAACGGGAAGTACCAGCGCCGTCCGAGACGCATGTCGATGTGGCCGTCCAGCGTTTGCATACAGAGCAGAATGAGCGATTCACGCGCGAATCCGAACGGATGCAGGCAGTGCCACGTTCTGAGCGGATGGCTGATGAAGGCGACGATCAGCGTCCAGAGCCAGAGCAGAATTCTATTGTGTCCCGGACGGCCTCCAATGAGCAGAGTCGCAAGAAAGCCCATGGCGTCCGAACCGGAGGGGTAGCGGGTTGTTTCGATGTGAGTGTAGTCGTCGATGTAAATTCCGGAGCCAATCGCGACCCCTTTGGATAGATCCGTCTTTGTACCCGGAAGCCGCACTCCAATCAGAGACTCGGCATTGGTCCGGACGATGTTACCAATGCAGCCGCTGAGCGATGGCAAGGAGCCGCGATCTTTCATCCGAAGGAGCAGGTCCATGGTTCCTAATGCGGACCCAGAAACAACCAAGCCGCGGCAGGTAAAGCTGCGGCGATTCTTCCGTAGAAAAGAAGTGGAACTTTCTGTCCAAATCTCGTAACCGGCTGCGCCATCCTGTTTCCGATCCAATGGCCGCACATTTACGACTTTGGTTTCGGAAAATACTTGCGCGCCGTGCTTCTCGGCGAGATATAGATAGTTCTTGTCTAGACTGTTCTTGGCATTGAAGCGGCAGCCTACCATGCAACCTCCGCAGCCGGTGCACGTCGTGCGGTCCGGTCCCTCGCCGCCGAAATAGGGATCGGGATAGGTCTTTCCTCCCGGCTCGCCCTCGGGCGGTTGGAAAACGGCTACTTGCGTCCGATAGTACGTGTGCCCGACGCCCGCGGCTTCGGCGGCGACTTTCAGAATCTCGTCGGCGGGGCCAAGCACGCGATTTTGGATAACTCCGAGCATACGGAGCGCGGTATCGTAGTGACCCGGCATTTCTGTTCGCCAATCGGCAAGTCCTGCCCAGGTGCCGTTCTCCCACACAGAATCCTTAGGGACTAAAAGAGTGTTGGCGTAGGTGACAGAGCCGCCGCCGACTGCCGAGCCATGCAGGATGAGAACGTGACGAAAAATTCGAATATTGAAAAAGCCGCGCAGTCCCAGACGCGGCCGCCAGATCCATTTCCAAATTGCCCAGTTTGTTTTCGGGAAATCGTCGGGACTCCAACGCCGCCCCATCTCGAGCACGCCGACGCGGTATCCCTTCTCGGTCAAACGATGCGCACTAACGCTGCCGCCAAACCCCGACCCAATGACGATGAAGTCGAAGTCATAATCCTCGCTTCTCATGGTCGTGTTCATTATGCTCTCGAAATTCTCCGGGGACAACGGTTACTCCCTTGCGCTTCGGCCTGTCTTCGCATAGTGTAGTAGGCAATAAGAACAGCCGTCGCATGCGACTGTTCGGGGTTCCAGCCGCCGGCAGGAACTAAATCCCCCAAAACTGAGGCCACGTCAGGAGGACAGAATGCAGTCCAGATCCTCGATAACCATGTCCGTGATCAGCACCGCAGCCACCGCTCTGATCTGCGTGCTCTTTGCCATGTCCGCTTCCGCACAGCAGTCTTATGTGAGCCGTTACGACGCATTCGCAGGGTTTTCTTATTTCGACAGTCCTAAAGTCAGTCTTTCGGAAACCGGCTACCACTTACAGGCCGGAATCAGAATGAGACATTGGTACTCCATCGGCTTCGACTACAGCCACGTTAACGGAAATCTGACTTTAACTCCTAACCTCCTTCTCAACAGCCTCCAGCAGCAAATCGGAGTAAATCTGGCGGGTTTGGCCGCGGCAGGTCTTCTTCCGCCTGGATATCAACTCGCCGTGAAGTCCGAGTCGACGACACAAACATTTGCGGCCGGCCCGCAGTTCGCTTACCGACGTTGGTCGTGGATCACGCCGTTTATTCGCCCTTCGCTGGGAGCGATCCGCGAAGTGGCAACTCCCAAACCAACCGATCCGATTGCGACGGCCGTGGTACAGCAATTAGTACCATCCGGAAGTAAACTGGATTGGACCGGTTTCTATGGCGTTGGAGGAGGGTTCGATTTCCTCGCGACGAAGCATGTTGGGCTGCGAGTCCAAGCGGACTTCGTCTACGATCATCTCTTCAACGACATCCTGAAGGATGGCCGGAAAACCGTGCGCTTCTCGATCGGGCCAGCTTTCAATTTCGGTAGAAACGTCGAGAGGTGACAAATCTCCGGTTGCTATTCCGCCGCTGATGCCGCCCCGGACCTTCCTGCCTGAGACCGAAGAAGGCCGGCGCGGCTCAATGCCCGGCGAACCTTTTTTGGCGATATCGATAGTTTCGTTGCGACGCGGGAGATTTTTCGTCCCTCGCGTTCCCAGACCTTCGGAATAATCAACTCGGCGAATTCTTCTTCGAGCTGCTGGAAAGTTCTGCTCCCCACGTCTCCGTGCGACCACGCGCGAAGCTTGTCATTCACGGACTGAGACTTCACCACCCTCCCTTTCAGCGTCCGGAGATCCTCCACACAGTATTGTGATAGCCATGATCGAGAAATGAATTCGCGGTATTCATGGCGTGAGTTGCCGCTTCCAGATCGTTGAAGTATTCGTTGGACAACGTCAGACCATGCCAGGTGTGAACGCGCGCCAGCAGGCGCCGATTTTGAGTGCTTTGCGCTAATTCGATGGCATCTCGAATGTAATCGAGCGCGGCCTGAGCGGGCCGGCGAGGGTCGCCCTCAATTCCTTCTTCCAGTTTGGCGTTCTCGACGATCGACTGCAGCAACCGAGCGCGGGCCATCAGGATATGGTCCTGTTTCTCTTCTCCCAGGGCAAACGCCTGCGCTGACTGCTCCTCCGCTAAATCCAGGGCGCCGCTGTCGAGG
>CAWDKQ010000008.1:0-1484652 GCA_963802915.1 Bryobacterales bacterium | reverse complement strand
CTTCTTCTGCCGCATCTCGAATGTGGGCAGGCGGTTGACGCCGCCGCGCTGCGCGCGGCGATGGAGACGGCTTTCGCCGGGAGCGATGCCGATGGCGCCTGGAGCTGGAAGTCCGCCTACGATGCCTGCGAGGCGGCGCAAGTGCTCTTCCTCCGCAAGTTCGGGCCTGCGCTCCGGGCGCGCGCCCCGATACCCGCCGCCCGGCTCGTGATGCTGGACAGGCTTGCGGCGCTGATGCCGCCGCAAACGCGGCGCTCCGAGGAGAGTCAGGCCCTCCAGCAATTCTCGACGCCGATCGCGCTCGGTTTCGTCGCCAGCATCGCTGCCGCATTCACGCCGGCCGACCTTGTGCTGGAGCCCTCGGCGGGGACCGGACTTCTCGCCATTTTCGCGGAAATCGACGGCGCGTCGCTGGCCCTCAACGAGCTTGCGGAGGCGCGCGGAGGATTGCTCGACCGGCTGTTCCCCGGCCTTGCCGTCACGCGTTTCGATGCCGCGCATATTCACGATCATCTCGATGCGGGAATCCGGCCGAGCGTCGTTTTAATGAACCCGCCATTTTCCGTGGCGGCGCAGGTCGAGGGACGCGTCGCCGACGCGGCGCTGCGGCACATCGCGTCCGCGCTGGCGCGGCTCGCCGACGGCGGGCGACTGGTTGCGATTACCGGCGCCAATCTCGCCCCCGACAATCCCGCCTGGCGCGACAGCTTCTTCCGGCTGCAGGAACGCGGGCGTGTCGTGTTCTCCGCAGCCATCGACGGTCGCGTTTATGCCCGCCACGGCACCACCGTCGACACACGGCTGACCGTCATCGACCGCGTCCCGGCCGACGATCCCGCCGCGTTTCCCGCCTCGCGCGGCATCGCGCCCGATGCCGCAACCCTGCTCGACTGGGTGAGCCGCGGCGTCCCCCCTCGCGCGTCCGTCGCGGATTCTCTGGTTTTGCGCGCCGCAACCCCCGCGCCGCGTGCGCAACCCAAGCGGCCGGTCGCGCCGTCTCCCAGTCTGCACCGCATCGCGCCTGTTCCTGACGGGGCTGACGAGCTCGTCTACCAGTCCTGTGAGTGGACTCCGGCGGAAGGCGCCCGCATCAGCGACGCGCTCTACGAGGGTTATGTCCTCCAATCGATGCGCATTCCCGGGGCGAAGCCGCATCCAACGCGCCTCGTCCAGTCGGCGGCGATGGCATCGGTCGCGCCGCCTAAACCCGGCTACCGGCCGCATCTCTCGCCGGCGGTGCTGCCCGACGGGCTCCTCTCGGACGCGCAGCTTGAAAGCGTGATCTATGCCGGGGAAGCCCATGCGGGCTTTCTCGCCGGATCCTGGATTGTCGATCCGACCTTCGACACCATCGCCGCTGCGCCCGACAATGCCGAGGACGCCGTGCGTTTCCGCCGCGGCTGGATGCTGGGCGACGGCACCGGCGCCGGCAAGGGCCGCCAGGTTGCCGGCATCCTGCTGGACAATTGGCTGAAGGGCCGGCGCCGGGCGGTCTGGATCTCCAAATCCGACAAACTGATCGAGGACGCCCAGCGCGACTGGTCGGCGCTCGGACAAGAGCGACTCCTCGTCACGCCGCTTGCGCGGTTCCCGCAGGGGCGCGCGATCCGCCTCGAGCAAGGCATCCTCTTCACGACCTATGCCACGCTGCGCTCGGGCGAGCGCGAAGCCAAAGCTTCGCGCGTGCAGCAGATCGTGGACTGGCTCGGCCGCGATTTTGACGGCGTCATCGTCTTCGACGAGAGCCACGCGATGCAAAATGCTGGTGGCGGCAAAACGGAGCGAGGCGATGCGTCTCCATCGCAGCAGGGCCGCGCAGGCCTCCGGCTCCAGCACGCGCTGCCCGACGCGCGAATTCTCTATGTCTCGGCGACGGGGGCGACCACTGTCCACAATCTGGCCTACGCGCAGCGTCTCGGCCTGTGGGGCGGCGCCGATTTTCCTTTCGCCACGCGCGCCGAGTTCGTCCAGGCCATCGAGGCCGGCGGCGTCGCCGCGATGGAGGTGCTGGCCCGGGACCTGAAGGCGCTCGGGCTCTATGCCGCGCGCTCGCTCTCCTATGAAGGCGTCGCGTACGAACTGGTCGAACACGCGCTGACCCAAGAGCAGATCCGCATCTACGACGCCTATGCCGGCGCTTTCCAGATCATCCACACCCATCTCGACGCAGCGATGCAGGCGGCGAACATCACCGGCGCCGCGGGCACGCTGAACCGCCAGGCCAAATCCGCCGCCCGCTCGGCTTTTGAAAGCGCCAAGCAGCGTTTCTTCAATCACCTGATCACCGCGATGAAGGCGCCGACGCTGATCGCGTCGATCGAGCGCGATCTCGCGGCGGGACATGCGGCGGTCGTGCAGATCGTCTCGACCGGCGAGGCGCTGATGGAGCGGCGGCTCGCGGAGATCCCGACGGCGGAGTGGGGCGATGTCCAGGTCGACATCACGCCGCGCGAATACGTCCTCGACTATCTGGCGCACAGCTTCCCGACCCAGCTGTTCGAGCCGTTTACCGACAGCGAGGGCAATCTCTCCTCGCGCCCGGTCATGCGCGACGGCCAGCCGGTCCGGTGCCGCGACGCGGTCGAGCGGCGCGACCGCCTGATCGAGCATCTCGCGGCCTTGCCGCCGGTGCAGGGCGCACTCGATCAGATCGTGCAGCGGTTCGGAACCGGTCAGGTCGCAGAGGTGACCGGCCGTTCGCGCCGCATCGTGCGGAAAGGCGACCGCTTCGCGGTGGAGAACCGCACCGGCGCCGCCAATCTGGCCGAGGCGCAGGCCTTTATGGACGACGAGAAGCGGATTCTCGTCTTCTCCGATGCCGGCGGCACCGGCCGCTCCTACCATGCCGATCTCGCCGCCAGGAACCAGCGCCTGCGGGTCCACTACCTGCTGGAGGCAGGCTGGAAAGCGGACACCGCCATCCAGGGACTGGGGCGCTCAAACCGCACCAATCAGGCGCAGCCGCCACTGTTCCGGCCGATCGCGACCGACGTCAAGGCCGAGAAGCGGTTCCTGTCCACGATCGCGCGACGGCTCGACACGCTCGGAGCGATCACCAAGGGGCAGCGCCAGACCGGCGGCCAAGGGTTGTTCCGGCCCGAGGACAATCTCGAATCCGTGTATGCCCGCGCCGCCCTGCGCCAGCTCTACACGCTGCTCTTTGCCGGGAAGGTCGATGGATGCTCGTTGCAAGCCTTTGAGGCGGCGACAGGGCTTAGCCTTACCGACGCTGACGGCAGTCTGCGCGAGGATCTGCCGCCGATCACGACGTTTCTCAATCGACTGCTCGCGCTGACCATTGATGCACAGAACATCCTGTTCGGCGCGTTCGAGGATCTCCTCCGGGCGAAGATCGAGGGCGCCGTCGCTGCCGGGGTCTACGATCTCGGCGTCGAGACCGTCACGGCGGATTCACTGCGCATCATAGAGCGCCGCACCGTCTACACGCATCCCGCCACGGACGCGGAGACGGAAGTGTTCACGGTCGCGCGCCGCGACCGCAACCGGCCGCTCTCGCTCTCCGACGCTTTACAGGGCGCGGGCGAGCCCAACGCCGTAACGCTGGTGAACCGCCAGTCCGGCCGGGCAGCGGTTCAGGTCCCGGCGCGGAGCCTGATGCTGGACGATGGCGCCGTCGAGCGACGCGTCCGTTTGCTCAGGCCGCTGGACCGCCCGGCGATGCCGCTTGCAGCGATGGCGCAGACGCACTGGCAGGAGGCCGACCGGGACCGGTTCGCCGCAGCCTGGACCGCCGAACTCGCCGAGCTCCCGGAATTCACCGAAAGCCGGATGCATATAGTCACCGGCCTCTTGTTGCCGATCTGGACGCGATTGCCCGATGAGGGCTGCCGCGTTTACCGCCTCCAGACGGATTCCGACGAACGGGTGATTGGGCGTTTGGTGTCGCCCGCCTGGGTCGCGCAGACGGCGGCAGGCGATACGCCGGTGATCAGTGCTGGCGATGCGTGGGCCGCATTGCAGGACGGCCGCACCGTCCTCGACCTCCAGGGCGGGCTGCAGCTGCGCCGCGCCATGGTGATGAGCGTCCCCCGCATCGAACTGCGCGGGTTCACGGACGGTATGGTCGATCGTCTGAAGGCGATGGGCCTCGGCTCCGAGATCATCGGCTGGAAACTGCGGCTGTTCGTTCCCGTCGGCGAGACTGGTCCCGGCGTTCTCGCCGGGCTGATGGATCGGCATCCACCGGTCCGCCTGGCCGATCGTAGCCCGGCATGACTGGAGGCTTACATGTCCGCTCAAGCCGCCGATCTGGCGCAGGCTCTCGCGCGCCGTGCCGAGGCCGTATGCCGATATTACCTCTCCAATGGCCACCGCCATGGTGGTTACTGGCTGGTCGGCGATGTCAACAATACGCCCGGCCGCAGCCTTTATGTCCGCCTTGCCGGGCCTGATCACGGCCCCGGCGCCGCCGGCAAATGGACCGATGCCGCCACCGGAGAGCATGGCGATCTCCTCGATCTGGTCGCGGCCAATCGCGGCCTTGCCGATTTCCGCGATCTTTGCGACGAGGCGCGCCGTGTTCTCAGCCTGCCGCCGCCAGAGATCTCTCCACGCCATGTGCGCGTCACACAGGGATCGCCGGAAGCCGCGTGCCGGCTGTTTCACGCCGGGGGTCCGATCAAGGATACCCATGCCGAAGCCTATCTGCGCGCCCGCGGCATCACCGCGCCGCTCGACGGACTGCCGCTGCGCTTCCATCCAGGTCTCTGGTATCGGCGCGACAGCTATTCCCGCCGCGAGTCGTGGCCAGGACTGCTTGCCGCCGTCACCGATGTGCATGGCCGCATCACCGGCGTTCACCGCACCTGGCTCGATCGGATCCACCCTGAGAAGGCGCCATTGCCCGATCCGCGCCGGGCGCTCGGACATCTGCTCGGTAATGGCGTGCGCTTCGACCCCGCCGGGCCTGCGCCGGCGCAAGCCGGGGTGCTCCTTGCCGGCGAGGGGATCGAGACCGTCTTGTCGCTGAAATCCGTCTTGCCTCGTATGCCGATGGTCGCGGCGCTGTCGGCCAACCACCTCGCGGCGCTGGAACTCGCGGCGGGGCTCGCCCGGCTCTATGTCGCGCAGGACCAGGATGCGGCGGGCCGCATGGCATCCGAACAACTCCGCGCGCGCGGGCATGACGCCCGGATCGAGGTTCGCGAGCTGGTGCCGGTTCGGGGGGATTTCAACGAGGATTTATGCCGGGCAGGACCTGAAGCATTACTCACCCGGCTCCTGGACCAGCTTGCTCCGGATGATGTCCTGCGGCTTCAAGGCTCGCCTGACGGCAGTTGACCCCATTCCCGCCATTGCCAAGCGTCAACCAGTATGTTTCAGATGGGTGGACAGCCGTCCTTCGCTGGAACGCGCGCGAACGGCGATGTAGCGCCGAAAACGGTCAATCGAATGTTCAGTGCGTCCATGCGTCGGCTGCCGGGTACTGTAAGGTCAAATAGTCCGTCCGGGCGCTCTCAGGATCAAGGCAGACTGTCAGGAGGAACCGGCCTCGTCGGAGCCGGGCGATAGGAAGGGCGGCGCTCCCTCACTCGCAAAACGACTTCGGTCGCGATACTGCGAGCCGCATAGATAAACCGCTCCCTTGGATTTGACAGATCGAACGGCATACCGAAGCCCCGATAAATGGGGTCTTTATCGAGCCGCTCTGGCGTCGTCAGCTTCTTACACCTTGCCGCGATCCTTTCATCCGCGAAGAAGATGGGGTCGGGGGTGTGGGCAAAATCGTTGCGCACGGACCTGATCAAATCGAGATCGGCACGAGTTTGCGGTCCATAGAGGCCGAGCGCATAGCCCATTGCGATCTTCGCTGAGAGTGTTCCGAGAGGCGCGCCTTGACCCGAGAAAATCCGGTCTTCCCAATCTTTACCTAATCGGACAAATCGAGCGCTAAGCGCCGCGCCAAGTGAGTCGTCAAGGAATGCCGTCGCGGAAATCGCAGCCACACGGTCTGTTGTGTGCTGTATTTCCTTGAACAAAGCCAAAAGGCGTTCTGGCTTCTCATCGAGGACGTCCCGAGGTGGCATCGCCTTCCCCTTTAACCGACTGTCTTCTGTGGCTTCCAGGAGAGCGGCACTGGTTTCCACATAACCTTGCCGTTTGGCTGTTCCCTCAGCGACGAGCCGGTGCGCTGCACGCAGGCCAATTCCGAAATCCATCGCCAGCGCGGCACGATCCACTGGAATCTCGCGACGTGCGGATGCTACGCCCGATACTAAATAGTGTGGGGTGACGCGTCCTCCCCATGACAAGAGAGGACGAATCCAGCAAAGCGGGCACAGTGAGGCCAAGGTCGGCTCGCGGGCATGACCCGGCGTTGTTGTCGCCTGATGGAGCGGCCGTTGTGAGGTGATCCCGGCGGTTCGCCGGGCAGATGACGAATGTCCGCTGTCTTCGTGCTCCAGCGGTAACCGAATAAGCGGCCCTGGCATCATTTCCCGCGTCCTTGCCTCGGATCGCATCGCGCGGCAGCATTCGGCCGCCGCGCAACGGCCGATGGCCCCAGCGGGGTGAAGCACTGCCATCGCCGTGAAGAGCGAGAGGAAGGCGGGTTAGCCGTGACGGGTTGGGGTTCGCGAGAGAGGCTCGCGGCGCCCGTCGCGGAGATCCGCGATGTCCAGACACACCGCTCGCATGCGTTCCGGTTCCGGCCGGACAAGCCTTTATGACGAAATCACCGACAAGATTATCGCCGACCTTGAGGCCGGCCGCGTGCCCTGGGTACAGCCCTGGGGAACCGCAGCGGCGAAAGCCCCGCTCGCTATGCCGAAGAACGCCGCCACCGGCCGCTTCTATTCCGGGATCAACGTACTGATCCTCTGGGGCTCGGTGACCGAACACGGATTTCCGGGCCAGGGGTGGCTGACATTCCGGCAAGCCCTCGGCCTCGGGGGCAATGTGCGCAAGGGCGAACATGGCACCACCGTTGTCTATGCCGACCGTTTCACTCCGGATGGCGAGAAGAAACGCGCCTTTGAGATGGGCGAGGATGCCCAGGCAATCCCGTTCCTGAAACGCTTCACGGTCTTCAACCTGGCGCAATGCGAAGGGCTTCCCCCAGAACTCGCTATTATCGCGCCGCCGCCAGCGCCTGGTTTGATCGAGCCGACGGTCGAGGCGCTGATCAAGGCGACCGGCATCGACTTTCGTATCGGAGGCAGCCGGGCCTTCTATATGCCGGTGCACGATTATGTGCAGGTGCCGCCGCCGCAAGCCTATTTCGAGCCGATCAACTGGCATCGCACCGCCCTTCATGAACTCGGGCACGCGAGCGGGGCGCCCCACCGGCTGAACCGTGATCTCTCCGGGTCTTTCGGCTCGAAGAAATACGCCTTCGAGGAACTGGTGGCCGAGATGAATGCCGCCTTCTGCTGCGCGTCGCTCGGCATCGTGCCGACGGTGCGTCATGCCGACTACATCGCATCCTGGCTGGAGGTGCTGCGCGAGGACAACCGCGCCATCGTCCGCGCCGCCTCGCAGGCAAGCAAGGCGGCCGACTTCCTTCTGGGATTTCTCCCGGATGAATGAGCGCGCGGCCACCGATGCCGAACCCGCAGCTGCGTAATCGCTTCAGTCGCAGATCCAGGCTCCTGTCTCCACGGGCGCCACAGTCGGGGAGAGCGCAGGCCGCTCTATTCGAGTCCCAGCTGTTGAGGCACCACGTCGGGCTGCCTGTCCATCCAGATTCCGAGTGGCGGCTGCCAGTTTGCGGTTCGGTTTCTGCCGAGCCGGAAAGGGGATTGACGCGTTGTCTTTGGCATCACTCTTCCCTGGTCAGGGGTCGCGCACACGGCCTTCCCGGGCGGCGATCTGCCGGGGCCGGACCCGGTCCGGCAATGGCGGCGGGCAGCTATTTTCCGCCGCCCGGCGACAGCCGCCCGGCTTTGCATCGCGAAACAAAATAGCCGCCCGCCGCCATCCTCCGCTGCGCTTCGGCCCTGCCGGCAAGCCGGGGCGGGTGCCGGCCGGATCCGGCCCCGGCGAGGGGATCGCCGTGAAGGCCGCGATGGGCGCGGCCGGACCAGCAACAGGAGATCCCCATGACAAACGATCCTTCACCCTTTCTCTTTCCCGACGACGAAACCGACGACGCGCCGCACGCACTCTCAGCCACCGCGCATCTGCTCGACGAACTGGCCCTCTATGGCCACCGGCCCGGCCGCGACGAAGCCGATCCGCGCCCGCTGCCCGAAGCCGAAGCAGTCCGTGCCGGACTCGCCGCCATCGTTGATGATTTCGCTGCCATCCTGGCGAACACCCGGCTTGAGGACGATCTCGATGACCTGCTGTGGTCGTTCGCCAACATCTTCCATCGCAAGATCGACCGCATCGAGACGGAACTCGACACCAACGAACAGGCCCAGCGCCGGTCTCAGCTGGAGCAGGACGGCTCCGAGATCCGCTCCGTCGAACTGGAGCAACTCACCGCCCAAGGCATCAGCCTGATCGAACGCCGCAACGCTTTCGAGTTCTGTCGCGATTGCGCCGCCGAGTGCTTCGAAGCGGTGACCGGATCGGCATGGCGTCCGCGTTCGGGCTCGATGGTCAACCACCGCGCCATGACGTCAGCCGTGATCGACAGCCGTGAGTTCATCAACGCAAAGCGCCGGGCCGAGACGCAACTGCTGCTGCCCGCAGGCACGCGTATCGCTTTCACCGGCGGCACCGAGTGCAACGATCATCAGCGCATCTGGTCGGTGCTCGACCGCGTCCACGCCAAACATACCGACATGGTGCTGCTGCATGGCGGCAGCCCGCGCGGCGCCGAGCGGATCGCCGCGTGCTGGGCCGACAATCGCAAGGTCGCCCAGGTCGTGTTCAAGCCCGACTGGAACCGCCACCGCAACGCAGCGCCCTTCAAGCGCAACGACACGATGCTCGACGCGCTGCCAACCGGCCTGGTCGTTTTCCCCGGCTCCGGCATCTCCGAAAATCTCGCCGACAAGGCCCGGAAGCTGGGCATTCCGGTATGGCGCTTCGGGGAGGGCGGCGCGTAAGCGCCGTCCACCCCCTTTATCGGAACCGCCCTCCAGCCGGATCGGCACTCGTCGGCCGATCTCTCCCTGGCTTGATGAACGGGCCGTCGCCGTGTAGCGCGGCCTTTCCGGACGCGCGCCACCATCTCCTCGAATATCCAGAAATGCACGTTCGGCGACTGGCCATTTGACGGGCCTGTTCCGATCACCGGCGCGATGCCGCGACCTCGTCGATTGCTAATGCTGCCGGCGATCGCGCCGCACTGCGTCCCCCGCGCCGCGACATGAAGGCGCTGTGCGAGATCGGCATGAAGCGGCCGCCGTAATGGGCGCGTTCCTCGTCGACGGCCGGGGTGGGTATGACGATCCTGGCAAAGCCACCGCGAAGGCGGACGGGGTGGTCCAGATCGAACCTTGCTCATTCCCCAGAGTGCTGCGCCAGCGACCTTGATGGGTTTACGGCCGTCCTCGGGTTGGCAGGACGAGACGATCGCACTGACTCACGATCAACGCTTCGCGCATTTCAGGCGCATCCGTTGAAGCCTTGCCGAAGCAGCCCTCGGTCGTCGGCCGGCCCGCAAATCGAACAGTGGAGAGGCTGTTATTGCGCCGATCCTCTTCCCGGCACGAGCGCGCCGTTCTGCACGCTGTGAATTCTTTGCCGTGCCGGAATCGTCCGCCGTCTTTGCAGACACCATGTTACGCCAGCATCTTCTCCCATAAATCTGTTTGAGCACACGCGCGCGTGGCCTCGTAATGGCCAGATCTGGCCGGAGACCGGCTGCGCCATCGATCGCCTGGGCCGCAACGCCGTCATCTCGACTTTCTTCCCCTGGGCTGACGCCCATTCCTCGCGAAACAACAAAGTCTCACGCCGGCGTCCTCCGCTGCGCTTCGGCCCGCCTTGCGGGTGCGTCGTCGATCGTCCCCGGCCTGTTGATCGCCATCGAGGCCGCGGTGGTCGCGGGCTCGAAAACAGCAAGGAGAAGTAACATGGCAAACATCGGTTCTTTCAAGAAAGTCGGCGACGAGTTCCAGGGCGAAATCCTCACCCTGACCGTACAGACCAAAAATGTCCGCATCGTCGCGGAGACCAAACGCAGCAACGACGACGCCCCCAGCCACCGCGTCTATGTGGGCCGGGCCGAGATCGGGGCCGCCTGGTCCAAGCGCTCCAACGACGGCCGCGACTACCTCTCGCTAAAGCTGGACGATCCTTCGTTCAACGCGCCGATCTTCGCGAACCTGTTCGACGACGAGGGCGGCAAAAGTTACTCCCTCATCTGGTCGCGCAGCCGCAAATCGAACGGCGAATGAGCAAGGCCAGTCTGAAAGCCCCGCCCGGATATCGGGCGGGGCTTTCGTTTTGCCGCTGTGTGCCGAGCCGATCAAGAAGGGCCGATCCGGGCAAGGAAGAAGCAGGGGCGGCCTCCATCGGCTTTTTCGCCCAACTCCTACCCGGGCTTTGGCCCGCGGCTCCGGGCGATGGCCGCCGCGCAGCGGTGCGGCGGGATGCCGGCCTTATGGTCGGCGGCGGCTTTCGTCACCGCGGACGCGCTGACCGCCAGCCCAAAATCTCTGCAAAGGATGCCTTTCACGGCCGCCAGGTAAGCTCCGAACGAAACGCTGTTGTGATCCTGTGTCATGTGACCCTCCGTTGTTTTCACGGGAGGCCGGATAAGCGGGCTCGACCGGCCCTTTCAGTCACCTTCAGGGGAACAGGCAACACGGGAGGCCGTCAGGCCGAATGGAGCGGGCAGCCTGTTGACGGAAGGGCAGAGCCTGCTTCACTGGCCTTAAAGAAAACCGGAGGGTTACGGGACAAATCGCAACAGCGGCCTTAAGGGGACCGCGTCGGACGACATCTGGCCGGCTGCGACCGGGCGGAAACGGCTCGGGAAAATTGCCCGGCAAAATCGTCTCGCCGCAGAGAGAAGGCCGGATTGCGGAGGGGGCCAGGAATGGGAACAGCGCGGCGCTGGCCCGATGGGCCGGCGCCGCGAAAAATTCAAGAGGATGGGGCGGGGTCCATCGGCGTTATGTCGGCGCCGCAGATCAGGCGCGCCTCATGCTTCGCCCAGGCATTCAGGTTACAGCGCGGGCAGGTGTATTTGACCCGTTTGCCGCTTTTGGGTTCGGCCGGTTCTTTTTCATTTTCGCCGGCCCCTTCGGCCGCCACCTTGGCGGCGCGCGGCTTCTCGATCCAGGCGATCGTGAAGCCGCGCGTCAGCAGCTTGTCGACAGCTGCGTCGAAGGGGCCATCCAGGATGACGTAATGGTGCACGCCGTCGCCGGTTTCCTGGCCGCCTTCTTCGCCGGTGTCGGTGGGCTGCAGGCCGATCGCTTTCATGCGTTCGGCCCATTCACGATTATGGTAGCGGCCGCGGCCGGGCTTGCCGTGATGGTGCTGCCACAGGTGCGCCATTTCATGGGCAAGGGTGGCCAGCACTTCCTTGACCGGGCGGTTGTGAAAATGGCGCGGATTGAGCGCGATCTCGTCCGTCACGAGCCCGTCGCTGCGGCCGAAGCGGTCCCCGGAGAAATACCCGTAAGTGCGATTGCGGCGTTGCAGCGTGACCAGGCAGTTTGGCAGTTCGCCTTTGAACAAGGCTCGGTTCAGATACTCATACGCCTGCTGGATCTGGTCGTAGGTTTCCTTGGTGGGCTTGATCGTTCCGTCGAAGATACCGGGTTCGGTCATTGGCGTGCACATTCCAGTTCGAGCCGTCACCGGTCTGGAATGTCCATGACGAAAAGCTCCGTCGAGGGGGACGCTCCGCCGGCGCGCTTCTCGATCTGGGGATGCCAGAATTGGGTCTGCCTCGACGATTCCTCGCGCTTAGGAAACTGTGATGTGCATTGCATGCGCCTGGGTGCGGGTCGCCCGCTCTTTCCCTCAGGTCACTGGAATGAGCATTCCAGTTGCAGTTGCAGTTGCAGTTGCAGTTGCAGTTGCAGTTGCAGTGTCACTGGCGGGGACTGTCCATGCCGTCCCTTCGAAAGATGGCTGGTCCCTGAAGAACTCTCACTAGCCCTGTCCTGCCGAAATTCCTTGGCGTGGCTGAAACGGTGCGCTAGAACCATTGGGCTGCAATGTGCATTACATACAAGCTGAAATTGTATTGCCTGTTTACCTCAATTTAAGATTTATCCTGGCATAATCGAGACTGGCGGGGAACCGATCATTAGAAAAACGTACAAGGTGTGCGCGGTAATACCGCGCTCACCTTGCGGGGGGATTTCCCATCCCCCGCGCACCCCCCAGGGCAATCCCTAGGCTCACCCGCTCCTTTTCGGAGCGTCTCGCCAAGGGATTGGTCAACCGGACGCTTAAGCGCTGACGGGCATCGAGCCCCTCCCGGCTGAGCGCAACCGGTTCGCCGTTGCATCGCGACGCAGGGAGACTTCGGCTCTCCCTGGACCCATCGAGCAAGGGGATGATCGCACCCCCTTGCAACCCGCGACCGGGCTTTCGCGCCCTGGACCACGACCGGCGTTTCGGCGCCGGCTTCGACCGGGAGGGAGATTTCGGCTCTCCCTCCGGACACCCATCGACCGGGCGGGCTTTAAGGCCCCCCTGGACCCCCGGGCAGCGCCGGGCGAACGGCGAGGAAGCGTCGAGGCGAACGACAAAGACCAGGAACCAGCTGAAGGACCATGCCGGCGGAAAACGACAACAAACGGGAAGCGCCCATCTCCTACCGCCCGCCCAAGGAATTGCGGGCGGAGTTCGAACGGCGCGTTAACGCTTCCGGCCTGTCCACCTCCGCCTTCATTACCAAATCCGTCTTCGGCGCCGATCCGCCCCGCCAGTCCCGGCGGCCTTCGATCGAGCATCAGGCGGTCGCGCAAATCCTCGGCGAGCTCGCGCGCGTCCGCGACCGGCTCGATTCCGTCGCCATCGCGTCGGGGCCGGCGAGCGGGGTCCTGCTTGAGGAGGCGGTCCGTTCCCTAACCGAAATCCGCTCCGCCTGTTTCAAGGCCCTGGGGCGGAAACCATGATCCCCAAGGCCAGCCAGCGCGGACTGGGACAGGATCTCGCCACCCATCTGCAGAATGCTTACGACAACGAGTATGTTGAGATCGCGGAGGTCCGCGGCGCGGTCGCGCGCGACCTGCACGGCGCCTTCGCGGAGTGGGAGCTGTGCGCCCATTCCATGACCGGCTGCCGCAACTACCTTTACAGCCTCTCGGTCAATCCCGACCCGGCGCAGGACCCGCTCACCCGGGACCAGTATCTCGACTACATAGGCCGCGCGGAAGCAAAGCTCGGCCTTTCGGACCAGCCGCGCGCCATCATCTTCCACATCAAGGATGGCCCCGAGCACTGCCACGTCGTCTGGTCGCGGATCGACACCGGACGCGGCAAGGCGATCCACCAGGCCTTCGACCGCCAGAAGCTGATGATGGTCACGCGCCAGTTCGCGCGGGAGCACGGGCTTCTCCTGCCCGAAGGCATGGTCAAAGACGCCGGCCGCGACCGCCGGAAGAAAACCCTCTCCCTCTACGAGAAGCATCAGCAGGACGCCACCGGCCTCACCAAGGAGGAGCGGATTGCGCAGGTGACGCAGGCCTGGCGCCAGAGCGACGGCGCGCGGGCGTTCGTGCGGGCGCTGGAGGAACTCGGCTACGTGCTGGCGACTGGCAAGCGGCCTTATGTCTTGGTCGATCTCTACGGCGAGATGAACGCGCTGCCGAAATTGATCGACGACAAGCAGGTCCGCACGAAGGACATTCGCGCCTTCCTCGAACGGGAGTTTCCGCCGGAATCGCTGCCGAGCGTCGAGGAGGCGAAAGCGCTTGTCGCCAGTCACCGCAAGGCCATCGAGGATTTCGGCAAGGCGCAGGCCCGCGCCGATCGCGTCGACGCCTTAAAGGCAAGCCAGGCCGAGCGCCGCCGCCAGCTCGAAGACGAGCGGTCGGCAATGAAGGCACGGCACAGCGAACGAGCGTAACGATCTTGCCTTGCGTCAGCGTGACGCGCGGCAGGCGCTGGAGGAGGCTTACGAAGCGGAAACAAAACGCGTCGGCCTGCAGCGGGACAAGGGCCGGGCGACGGGTCTGGTCGCGGTCCTGGCGCGGGTGAGCGGGTTCGATGCCGTTCGCCGCCAGTTGCGCAGGTATCAGGACCGGCGCCGGCATGACCATTTTGTCGATGAGTTGCAGGCGCTCGATGAGCCCCAGGCGCAAGCGCGCCTTGAACTGCAGCGCCGGCATGAGGCGCAAAGCCTCGATTTGGATCGCCAGCTCCGCGCCCTTGCGCTGGTCGAGACGCGCGAGCTCAAGTCGCTCGAAACCGACGCTTCTAAAGGAACGGCGCGTCAGGGAGCGGGCCCGTGGCGGCGGCAACCGGATGCCGGCGCTGTCGCTCGAACTGAAACCGCCCGGCCGACGCGATGCCGCCTGGACGGCAAAAACCGGCACCCCTCGCACGCGGCGCTCGAAGAGACGGAGCATGCCCCGCCGGAATTGCCTCAGAAGCCCACGACGATACGGGAAGAATTCACGCGCGCGGCCGGGGGCGACAGCGGGCGCGGAGGCGGCGCAGGCGCGGCGGGATCGTCGGACGGAGGCAATTCGCCCGGCCCGACAAAGCCGCGCGGCCCATCCCGCAAACCCCGCAACCACGATCGCGATCGCGACGACTGGGAGCGATAGGCGTCAGGCAGGATCGAGGCCGCGCATTGCTAAGCCGCCATCCGATCGGGCATCCTGCGCTGCGGATGCCCCGACGGCGCAGCAGGACAGGCCCTGTAGAATTTGATCAGCGCCGACAGCGTCACGAGCGGCTGGTCCGGGATAAGGCGGCGCAGTTCGGGAAGCTTCCAGTACGGCACCGCCGGCCATTGATGATGCTCCCAGTGGTGCCAGGAGAGGTGCGGCGCCAGCAGGGCGGCCTCCCAGCGCTTCAGGTCGAGGCGATGGGCAAGGTCCGACCCTTGATGTTCCAGCCACAGGCGCAGCCGGAAGAACATCATGAAGGCGGTGACGAGCGATCCGTACCAGAGCGCCGACACCCACCACAGCCCGGCCCAGAACAAGAGAGCGTTCGCGATCAGGTGGAAGGCGGCGAGGCCCAGATAATCGGACTTCAGCGGCGGCTTTGAAAAAGTGACGATGATCCAGAAATCCGGGATCGAATAGCCGACGAGGTCCTTTGCCGCATACCCCAGAATTCTGGTGAGCGGAGCGGGCAGGTCCCATTGCGGCGCCCTAGATTTCTTATGGATGATCTCCGGGATCGTCATCGGTGCTCAAATGCTTGTGATGGCCGTTATGCAGCGTGCGATAGCCGCCATTCGTCAGCAGCAGCGGCCACCAGGCGAACAGGTTGGTCAGGAAATCGTTGAGTTTCCGGTTGTGCGACAAGGTGTAGTGGGTGCCGTCATGCCCCAGCAGCGCCAGCCCGTGCTGCCGGTTGCCGAGGATCAGTACCGCCAGCGCGTAGCCGGCCGGATTGTTCCAAGCGCCGGCCAGGATGATGGCGGTCGATCATGACCGCCCAGTCGAGCAGCGCATCTTTCAGCCACGGCCAGGCCGCCCGCTCGTTGAGATGTCTCAGCTGGTCGGGGGTTATCCGCGCCTTACGGGGCAGGGTGCTCGTTGTCCATCGGTGGGTGCTCCTCTCGCGTTTCCGAGGAGCTCAGGGTATTTTTCGCGCCCGTAAATAAAAATCACGAGGTCTCGTGATTTTTTCTGACTCTCCGCTTGCCTAACCTTTTGTTCAGACGCAACAAAAGGAGTCAGGCATGAGCAGTCTTCACACCGTCCGCCGCGGCGAAAAACTCGGGACCATCAACGAAATTCTGGAAGAGCAGGGGTGCATCGTCATCGAGAACGTGCTGGACGAGGCGCAGCATGGGATACTGGAAGCCGAGATCCGCCCGCTGCTGGACGCCGCAGAGCCCTGCCAGGGTAATTTTTACGGCTTCGCCACCAAGCGCCTGAGCGGCCTGATCGCCAAATCGAAAGCCTGCCGGCTCATGAGCCGTCGAGCCCCACATCCTGGCCATCATGGACGAGTTTCTCTTGAGAAGCTGCCGGGCGTACCAGCTCAACCTGACCCAGGCCATCCAGATCGGCCCGGGCGAGCCGCAGCAGCTCATCCATGCCGACGATCTGATGTTCTCGTTCGAGCATCCGGGACGGGAGGCGATGATCAACTGCATGTGGGCGGTCGACGATTTCACGAAGGAGAACGGCGCGACGCTGCTCGTCCCCGGCAGCCATCAGATGGCCGCGGGACCGGGCGCCGGAACCCCACGAGATCACCCAAGGCGACATGTCGAAGGGCTCCGTGCTGATTTATTTCGGCTCGCTGCTGCATGCCGGCGGCGCCAACCGGACAGACCGGCCGCGGACCGGCATCGTGATCAGCTACTGCCTCGGCTGGCTGCGCCAGGCGGAAAACCAGTATCTTGCCGTCCCTCCGGACATCGCGCGATCGTTGCCGGAAGAGCTGCAACGGCTGCTCGGCTATTTCGTTCACGAACCCAATCTCGGCTGCGTCGAGGGGCAGGACCCGATCCGGCTCCTCAAAGAGGGCGAGGCCGCTTCCTCCGCGTTCCAGGAGTTCATTCCGAAGGAGGTCCAGCCGATGCTCGAAGAACACCGCGCCAAAATGCTCGACGTCGGTAAAAGGCGGCCTTGAAATTCATCAACGGCCGGGCGGGGTCAAAAGGCAGTCGAAGAAGCTGTATCGCTACGCTTTGACTATCCGTCAAGCCGCATCTATGCTTGATTTACGACGATTCGTATTTAGATTAGAGCACTCGAATACACATGCGCGCCGGTCCCGGATTCCTGATCTTCCGACCGCTAACGTCATTGCTGGCAGTAGCCAGGGATGCCACCATGAAAAGCGGCAAGAAATACCAATTCGAGGATTATCTCGAGAGGGCCAATGCAGCCGCCAGCGTCGAGGCGCTGTTCAAGGTGTTCGTCGACACCGTCAAGCGGCACGGGCTCGACCGGGCCATATTCTCGCTCTCGACCGAACACGAGGATATCGACGCGGCGGCGCAGCTTGGCCTCATCCATAACTATCCCCGCGACTGGATGGATTATTATTTTCAGCAGGGGTTCGATCGTATCGACCCGGTTCTCATCCATGCCGCCAACAAGGTCGGCATGTTCGAATGGAGCGAAATTCCCCGCTATCTGGAGCTCCGCAAGAAGCAGCGGCTCTGCCTCAATCTGGGCGAGGAGGCCGGATTGCACAACGGGCTCGGCATCCTGATGCGCGGGCCGTGCAACCAGACGGCCGGCATCGCCCTGGCGACCGCCGAAAAGAAGGACGCCTTTGATGGCAATCTCGACCTCGTCAGCGCCTACTGCAACCATTTTTACGTCAGGTTCAAACGCCTCAACGAACGTCCCGCGCCGGCCGAGCCCAATATTTTTCTGACCGACAAGGAGCGGGATATTTTGACGATGGTGCTGCACGGGAAGAGCGACGCCGCGATCGCCGACAAGCTGAACATGAGCGTTCATACCGTGGACTCGCACATGCGGAACATCTTCCGGAAGCTGGAGGTGAACAACCGCACGATGGCCGTCGTCAAAGCGTTGACCCTGGGCCTGATCCATCTCTGAAATACGAGACCTCGTGAGTTTTTCGCAATCGTTACCGTGATCTGATGCTCCGGTGATTTACATTTCGGAGGAGCGTCATGATTTCCTGCATCAGCTGCGAAAATGTCCATTTGTTCGGGCCGGCTTTTCATTCGCAGTTCCAGCTCCGATACCGGGCCTTTATCGAGCGCCAGGATTACGATGTCCGGATCTACAACGGCATGGAATACGACCAGTACGACACGCCGGCGAGCCATTATCTGGTCTACCACACGCCCGACGGGCGGGCCTTGGCGTCAGCCGGCTCACCCCCACGACGCAGGGCTGCATGCTGAAAGACCTCTGGCCGGGCATGGTCGAGGACAAGGCGCTGTTGAATGTCGGCGGAGGTCTGGGAAGGGACGCGCTACTGCATCGACAAGGACGTCGAGCCGGCTTTGAGAACCCGGATCATTCACGAGATGGCCGCGGCGTATCTCGAATTCGGGCTGCAGGCGGGCATCAGGAAGATCATCGGCATGATGCCGACCTACATCTATCGCAGCGTGTTCGAAAAACCCGGCATCGACATGGAGTATCTCGGGCCGGTCACCATGATCGGCCGGCACAGAATCCGCGCCGTCGCCATCCCGGTTGAACGCCAGCAGCTTCGACAATGTCCGCACAAAGACGGGCATTGCCGGATCCGTTCTGACGTTATCGCCGGCTGCGCCGGAGGAGAGGGTTGTCCTATGACCAGGCCGCCTGAACGCGAATCTGCTACTGCCCTACGACCACGAGGAGAAATTCGATTACGACAAGATCCAGAATATCGTGGCATGCCTGGAGTATCTGAGAACCGAAGCTAAAATGACCGGCTGTGAGGAGATCTATACCCTGATCAATTCCAGCTTCAACATGTGCTTTACCCTGTACTACCTCTTCCTCCGGGCCGGCCATATCACTTCCAACGAAAACTGATTCCTTCCTCCGGCGGGTTCATGCCGCGTTTTGATTGATGATCCCGGTCACCGGGGATACAAACGCGCGCCCTTTGGCTGAAAGCCGGATGGTCTTGCGGTGGCGATCTTCGGCTGAGTAATCCTGTTCGATCAGGCCGTAGGGCTCGGCGCCGTTCTGGCGCCTGGTCGACAGGGCCCACAGGATGCGCGACAGGGTAGGGAGGGGAATGCCGGTTGCCTTGCGCAGGTCGGTTAAGGAACAGCCTTCGTTGCGGGCGACCTCCAGCAGGAACACGGCGTATGGCAGGGGGAAATTCTTGTCCAGGCCGGACAAAGCCTGCAACAGGGAAAGCAATATAGAGGTATTGTTATTCGGCGCAGCCATATCACTATAATACAATGGCAATGCCATGGAGAACAGAGGGCCGCGTTTACAGTCCAGGGCAGCGGGGCAGGGGCAGGGGAGGGGGAGTGGCGGCGGTTCTAGTGCTCAGGATTACGCCAAGTATTTGACTAACCCTGTCGAGTGGTTCCTGCCTGTCTATGTCAATGACGTGGAAGGTTGTGGATAACCGCCCGTAAGGGTTCCTTTTTGAATACGGGAGCTAGAAGGAGAAAGCAAACACATATTTAATCAAATAGTGGAGCCTCCGATAGCAACCAAAATATTTTAGTCAGACGATCGAAAGCGTCGTGTTGTAACTATGCAGTTCAATATTTTATGGCTACTGTTCTCCACACGGGGCCGTATGAACCGGAAAGGCTATTTGGCGAGTTTTTGCGTAACTGTGATCGCGTGTATCATGTATGATCGCCTGATGGTGGTTGAGGAGCGGATGGCTCGCATAATGCCGCGCACAATAATGGTGACGCTGATCGAATTAATAATTGTATCTGGTGCCATGGTATCGATTCTCATGGTGTTTTGGATTAATGTCGCACAGATTGTTAAAAGACTGCACGACCTCGGACTAAGTGGATTGCTTGTTGTGTCGCTGGTCGTGTTAGGTCTTGTGTTGTCGGCGTATCTACCACCGCAATGCTATATTGTATTCGTAGGACTAACATTGCTATTGTTTGGCGGTTGCCCCGGTACTAAGGACGAAAATAAATATGGCAGACCCAACAAAAGCCTTTTCCCCAAAAGCCTGAATTCCAAAGTGCGATAACGCACGCGAATTGTGGAAATACTGCCGGGACGCCTTCCCTTTTGTCCTATGGCCGGGAGCCGCAGGAACCGCCGCGCAGAGCCTGCCCCGGCGAAGGCCGGGGGGCAGCGGCAAAGCAGAGGCAGAATAATCGGCTGTGCATAACTGCAAGGCGCGAGTTTTCAGGGAAGTAGTTCCCCGGATACGATTGCACATGACAAAAGAAGGGAATCCTTTTATGCGCCGGTTTTTTCTTGCTGCTATGCTTTTGCTGATTTCGGCTCCGGCCTTCGCCGCCACGAACGGGGTCAGTGCCGATTTCTCAAAAGGCGTCTTGCTGCTTGGGTCCCCGGCTGGGGCGGCGAACTGCAATGCCGCCACCACGGGCGCGGTCCGCTACAACAGCACCACCCCCCGCATTGAGTTCTGCAATGGCACAAGCTGGGTGGGTGTTGGGGGCATGACCCTGATTTCGACGCAGACCGCGAGCGGGGCGACGAGCCTGTCATTCAGTGGTACGAATTGGTCGTCGAGCTACAATACGCTGATTCTGGATTGTAGTAATTTCACCGAAAGCGCCAACGGCGGCGGATGGAATATCACCGTCGGTGAAGGAGGCGGGCCAACGTGGGAAGCAGGAGCACACTATATTAGAAATTACATCAGTTCCGAAAACGGTTCTGTAACGGGGACGCACAATGTGGGATCAGATGCCGGAGGCACTTGCGGCGCAGTAGCCAGCGGTGGGATAATTGCATTGCATCTTGAAATTCACAATGTGAGTTCGTCAAGCGTTTATAAACTCATGACTTCGCGCTGGGATTGCAGCGAAGACTTTTATTCTTCCCCGTCCGGCCTGCCGTATACCGGCTTCACCCAGGCTTACTGGAGTAGTGACACGAATGCGATCACAGGGCTTAAGTTGACCGAGGGTGCTGCCTCAACGTTTTCGGGGACGTGCAGCCTGTACGGGATGAACTGACCCTTTGCAGCCGCCGATAGGCGGAAATTCGATAACGGCGTTTTTGGAAAATCCTAGGTAAGTGGCGGCAGACCCGCATCAGCAAGGTTTTCAGCGAGCGAGCCGCTTTCGCGCCTCCGCCTCCATCGCTCCGGTTCCGGGCCGTCGAGCAGCGCACCCCCGCCCCGGCTTTACACGCCGGACACGGTCCGAACGGGCAGTAAAACCCTTCCGGTCCCAGCCGCACCGGGCTTTCGCAGAACCAGCAACACATGATGCTCCGCTTTTTGAAGACGGCTCCCGCCAGAACCTGTCCCCGCGCAGGCCGGGGAGCTGTCGGGGGCGGTCCCGTGGTGTTCGTAAGAAACACGGGCGGGGCACCAGTGGAAGGCCCGAGCGGACGCGGTATCTGTCCCTGTATCTGGAAAATTGGGGCGCCTGCCTTCGTCACCGGGCTTCTAGGCGTCCGCTTCGTCAGAACTCCGGCGCGACGCCCGGAGCCGCCCCCTGGAGGGGGCTGTCTCCGCCCTCCCGGGTGACGATCCCTGACGCGAAGGAAAACTGCCTCCTCTCGGATGCGGCTACGGACAAGAATTGGCCTTGCTGTCGATTAACAACAGCTTAAGGTTCGCTAAAGAGCGAGATATATTTAACCCATTGATAATCGATGCCTAATCGAAACGCTGAAATAATGAAAACGACCCTCTCAAATCGTCAAAATGCACACGTACGGGCTTCATTTTGCGCGAAAAATAGTGGATACTAAAAAGAACACGGTTTCGTGTTACTTACCATATCGGTTTAATCTAAGGGAAAGGGCTTCACTATGATTCCAGCACAGAAAAACATGCGGGCACAGGCGGGCTTTACGCTCGTCGAATTGGCCATCGTCATGATTATCATCGGCCTGCTGATTGCGGGCGTCCTGAAAGGTCAGGCGCTGATCCAGAACGCACAGGTGACTTCGACCGTCGCCCAGACGAAGGCTATTGAAGCGGCGACAACAACTTTCCGCGATACTTACAACGCCTTGCCGGGTGATATAACTACTCCCACTACAAAATTGCCGAACTGTCTTGCTGTGCCCTGCAACGCAGCCGGTAATGGTGATAACAGGATAACAAACGCTCCGGGCGCGGCTCCTTCGGTTGAAGCTGAGGGGTATTTCGTTCAATTGAACGCAGCCAGCCTGCTAACCGGAATTGTGCCGAGCGCGGCAGCCCTTACGACTTTCGGCGGAAACTTCCCCGAAGCGAAAATCACCGGCAACGGCTTTGGCGTCGGATCGACCAGCGTTCCGCCAGTCGCTGGCGATTTTGCCGGTGTAATTGGCGGCGCTGCTACCCTTCCTGCTCCCGGTGTTTACCTTGTGTTGACAGCAAGTCTGGCAGGGGCTCAAACCGCCACTACAGGCGGGTTGACCGCTTCTCAAGCGCTGCGTATCGACACCAAGCTTGATGATGGTGTTACGGATACAGGCGAAGTACAAGCTTTTGGAACGGCGGGCGCGGTCTCGGGTACCTGCGGCACGGCCACTGCGGGCGGTGTCGCCGGTACGTATGCGACGGTGGGAAATTCTGCGGTTTGCGGTCTTTACATCCACAGCCAAAGCTAATCGTCGGTAGTTACTTAAGAAAAGGCCCCTTTCCTGGGCCTTTTCTATTTTCCAGTTTTCACCTATATTTTAGCAAATGAGAGCACATCTTTTCAACACTCACGGAGAGCGCCTCTTTTTCAATGAAGAAGAGCGCACATCATTTATTAAGACCGCCGACCGGGCGGAAAATCAAAAGACCAGAACGTTTTGCAGCTTGCTGCATTACACCGGCTGCAATTTCACCGAGGCCATGCAATTCACGCCGCAACAGGTAGACTTCGACGCCAAGGCGATTACCTTCCCCGGCCCGCACCATTCCCAAAAGTCGCGGTCCATTCCTGTGCCGGATTCCTTCCTTGATCTCCTCGATGAGGTCCATGGCATCCGCCATCAACGGGCCGGTCTGCAAGCCGGGGAACGGGTGTGGCCTCTGTCCAAAGAGGGATTGCACAAGCAGGTAAGGCGCGTGATCGCCCAAGCCGGAATTCCAGAAGGCCCTCACGCCGTCCCCAAGGGCATCCGGCACGGCTTTTTCGTCCACGCCCTCCGCCGCCGCGTCATGATAACCCGGTTGCAGAAGTGGGTGGGCCATTCCTTTCCCGAATACACAGCGGCATATGTCGCCGATTTGCTCAAGTACGCCCCCGAGCTCCTTGGGGATGAACGAGCCGACGCGGAACGGATGTGGTCGCCCGACGAGGGGATCGCCGCATAAATGCCAACCTCACGCCTCTTCGACGAACGGGGCCGGCGCCTGTTCTTCAATCATGAAGAACGCACAGCCTTTCTCAAGGCCACCGACAAGGTTACGAATACAACGCGGACATTTTGTAGTCTGCTACATTATACCGGCTACAGTTTAACGGAAGGGCTGACCCTGACCCCTTCGCAGGTGGATCTCTCCGCCTGGACCGTTATATTGCAAGGGACAACACCGCGCCGGCATGACATCAAACGCGCGGTCCCCGTCCCGGACTCTTTTATTGCGCTTCTCGATGAGGTGCATGACATCCGACGCGCTCAATCCGGCCTGAATGCCGATCGGCCGCTTTGGCCGCAAGACAGAAAGGGTGGATGGGGTACTCCCATACCAGCGATATCGGGCACTACGTCGAACAGCTTGCCAGTACGCCCCGGAGCTTGTGGGTGACGAACGTGGGGATGCGTCCCTGATGTGGTGAAACGCGCATTTGGAATGGCTCTGCGGAAATTAGACTAGAAGCGCCATGCGAGGGGGGATCGCATGGCGCTTTCATTCGAGAGCTGCGTGACGGTTTGAGTTGGGATCACGCTTCCATGGGGGGACTTGCTCTCTAACTTGGTTAACGACGGCTCAATGTCAGGGTTCCCTCACTCGGCCCGATAAGCTAACGAGGCGGCGATGCGGATCGCGACCTATAACGTCAATGGCATCAACGGCCGGCTGACCAATTTGCTGGGGTGGCTGGAACGGGCCGCGCCGGACATCGTCTGCCTGCAGGAGCTCAAGGCCCCCGACGACAAATTTCCGGAAGGCCCGCTCCGCGCCGCCGGCTATGGCGCGATCTGGCATGGGCAAAAAAGCTGGAATGGTGTGGCGATCCTGGCGCGGGGCGCCCGGCCCGTGGAAACCCGCCGCGGGTTGCCGGGCGATCCCTACGATACGCACAGCCGCTACATCGAAACCGCGGTGAACGGCGTGATCGTCGGCTGCCTCTATCTGCCGAATGGCAATCCCGCGCCGGGACCGAAGTTCGATTACAAGCTGCGCTGGTTCGACCGGCTGGCGGAGCACGCCCGGACCCTGCTTGGCTCAGGCCAACCGGTCGTGCTCGCCGGCGACTACAACGTCATGCCGACCGATCTCGACGTCTATGCGCCGGAGCGCTGGGTCGATGACGCGCTGTTTCGCCCGGAGGTGCGGGAGGCCTATCGCAGCCTTGTGGAGCAGGGCTGGACGGATGCGCTGCGGGCTCTGCATCCGGGTGAGCGGATCTACACATTCTGGAAGTATTTCCGGAACGCCTTCGCGCGCGACGCCGGTCTGCGCATCGATCATCTGCTGCTCAGTCCGCCCTTGGCGAAGCGCCTCAGATCGGCAGGCGTCGACCGTGAGGTCCGCGGCCGCGAACACGCGAGCGATCATGCCCCAACATGGATCGAACTGGCGGAGCCGCCGAAGGCGGCGCCGAGCCGGACGCGACGACCCAAAACGGAGAGATGAGATGACAGCGGACGATCGCTTCGATCTGGAGCGTTTCGTGACGGCGCAGACGCCGGTCGTCGAGACCGTGCTCGCCGAATTGCGCGCGGGGCGGAAGCGGACGCACTGGATATGGTTCGTCTTCCCTCAGCTGGCGGGCCTCGGACGATCCTCGACGGCCCGGTTTTATGGCATCACTTCTATCGACGAAGCGCGCGCGTACCTGGCCCACCCTGTGCTGGGGCCACGGCTCGATCTCTGCACCAGGATCGTGCTTTCGAGCGAGAGTTCATCCCTTCATGCGATATTCGGCTCGCCCGACGATCTCAAGTTCCGCTCTTGCATGACGCTGTTCTCGCTCGCGGCGGACGATCCGGACAATCCGTTCCACCATTCTCTCGCTGGTGCGGCAGCCGGCCTGACGCACAAACGCTGGCGCTTATCGAAGCTGGCGGGTGAGTTGATGACCTCGTTCTCTCGCTTCCCGATCGCACGGTTTCAGCGGCGAGCAAGGTCAGGAAGGGGCTGTAGCAGGTCCGATTGCAACGCGCTCAGACAAAACCAATCCCCTCGGCGGCACTATTGTATCCGGGAATAAGGGCCGATGACACCATATGGTAAACATCGGGGCAGCGCCGTCGGTTCGCTGGCATATCGCCCCGCCAACCCTTTCACCTGGAGGATGCGTCGATGATCTATGAAGTCCGCACCTATACTTTCCGCCCCGGGACCGTGGCCGAATTTGAAGAGCGCTTTGCCAAGCGGCTGCCCCTGCGGGAGAAACACTCCAAATTGGGGGCCTTCTGGCACACCGAGTTCGGCCCGCTCAACCAGGTCCTCCACGTCTATCCGTACGAAGACCTGCGACACCGCACGGCCGTGCGCGAAGCGCTGGCCAAGGACACCGCATGGAGCCAGCTCCCCGGCGGTGGCGACCTGCTTGTCGCGCAGGAGGCCGAGATTATGAATCCGGCACCGTTCATGCGCGCTCTGGGCAGCCGGGATTACGGCACCGGAAACGTGTACGAGATGCGCACCTATACCTACGCCGCGGGCGACATGCCAAAGGTGCTGGACGCCTGGGCCAAGGCCATAGAGTCGCGAGAGCGGCTCTCTCCTCTGGCGGCGTGCTGGACGACCGAGCTCGGCGGTCTCAACAAGTTCATTCACACGTGGGTGTACAAGGATCTGGGCGAGCGCGCCCGAATCCGTGAGGAGTCCCGTAAGCCCGGCGGTGCGTGGCCGCCGCAGGCGGGGGTGCGACCGATCCGGCAGGAGAACAAGTTGCTGGTTCCGGCGGCCTTCTCACCCGTGCGGTAGTCCGATGCGGCACCGCCAATCTCGCTGAAAAACTGTCGCTGAGTGCGTGACCCACGGAGGGCTTAGCCCGACCGTGGTCCCGAATTCAGCGACAGCGCGATCTCGCAAGCACCGCGCAGTCTGGCCGTTTGGCGGTCGTGGGCAGCCCGCTATGGAGCGTGTTCCGCATGCCAAAGAGGAAAGTGCGCTCTATCTCGATCCGTATAAGAACGGCTATCCTTGAGCGGCGAGGGGTAGCGGGCGCGTCAGGGCGTCGCCCTGACCGGGCTTTGCTCGCCGGCCTTCCAGCTCCTGCGCGTTGAATAGGTCACAAAGTCCAGATCCAGCCCCCGCAATCGACCGCTAGCAGCTACGCCACGACTTCCGCGACCGCTCCATGGGGAAACACTCGGGGAGATGCAACCCTCGGAATCTACTCAGGGCAAGATAAAACCAGGAAATTACGCGGTCTAAGTAATCGTGGTTTACGCATGGGAGTTTTTTATAAAATAAGCTACATTAGCGACTTACGGGACTTCCACATTCCGCCTGAGTAGTTTCCGAGCCTGTCATCGGCGATCTCCGGAGGGCTAAAATGTCTCTTTGCCCCGGACGGAGCGGGAAGCATCGAAGCTCGGAGAAAACATGGCCACAGCGCGTTCAAGCTCGGGACACCACGCCCCTGCAGCAGGTAATCTCGATCAGGCCGCCTGGCATCGTCACCCTGCCTCTAGGCTCTTCGAAAAAGACCACGCGTATGCAGCCCGGCTGGTTGAAATCGGGACAACTATCCGGAGCGTTGTGCGGTCGACCGTGACAAGCGGCCCGGATCAGGTCTCGTCAGAGGTCCAAGGGGATGACGGGATCGCGGCAGGCATCGTCAGCCTACCCCAGCCCCAGCGCACGGGAGCCGCTGATAGAGGCGAGAGGTCGTCGTGAAGGGGCGCGCCGGCTTCGGGTTCAGCAGGGAGCGACGACAACCCTTGACGCGGTCCCAGATCCCCACTGTCGGAAAGCTGGCCTCGTCCAGGTCCTCTCTCATTAATCTACTATACACTATATACATTCCTCTGCGCAGCGGGCCATCCCGATAAGCCACGCGCTCATCACCGAGCCTCTAGCTCTTCGAAAAAGATCACGCATACGCGGCTCGCCTGGTGCAAATCGCGACAGCCATCCGCAGCGTGGTGCGGTCTACCGTCACAATAAATCTGCCGGATCGGGACCCGTCGGAGATCGAAGGGGACGACAGGATTACGCGGGCATCGTGACGCAACCGCGGGCGCACCGGAGCGGCTCTAGTGCGAGCGCGAGTTCGCGGCGTGGGCGCGCGCGTCGGTGTTGGCCTAGGCGTCCTCCCCACGAAGGAGCACAGGAGCTCGCGACGCCGCTTAGACGTTCCGTTCTTGAACGTCTGGCCTCGCCCGGGGCGACGCCCGTCCGGCACCTGCCGATTGGCGCCGAGCCGCAGCCCGACGGCGGTGTCCACTTCCGTGTCTGGGCCCCCCGCTGTCGCAAGGTTGCCGTCGAGATCGAAGGCCTCGGATCGGCGGAGTTGCAAGCCGAGGCCGACGGCTATTTTTCAACGCGCAGCCTCTCGGCCAAAGCCGGCATGCGCTATCGTTTCCGCCTTGACCGCGGTGAAGCGGCACTGTCCGACCCGGCGTCAAGATTTCAACCTGAAGGACCGCACGGACCTTCGGAAATCGTCGATCCCGGGGCTTTTGCGTGGACCGACCACACATGGCGCGGGGTCGCACGCGAACAACTCATCATCTACGAGATGCATATCGGCACCTTCACTCCTGAGGGAAGTTGGGAGGCGGCTTCGCGGGAGCTGCCGGCTCTCGCCGAACTCGGTATCACCTGTCTTGAAATCATGCCCGTGGCGGAATTTGCGGGTCGGTTCGGTTGGGGGTACGACGGCGTCGATCTCTTCGCCCCAAGCCGGCTTTACGGACAGCCGGTTGATTTCCGCCGCTTCGTCGACCGTGCTCATGCCCTCGGCATCGCCGTCATCCTTGATGTCGTCTATAATCATTTCGGCCCGGACGGAAACTATCTCAAACTGTTCTCCGCGGCTTATTTCACTGACCGTCACGACAACGACTGGGGTGAGGCGATCAATTTCGATGGTCCCGATTCGGGCCCAGTGCGCGAATTTTTTGTCGCCAATGCCGGCTATTGGATCGACGAGTATCATCTCGACGGCCTGCGGCTCGACGCGACGCAGGCAATTTTCGATCGATCGGAAGATCATATTCTCGCCGCCATAGTTCGGCAGGTGCGCTCGGCGGCGCGCGACAGAATCACCTTTGTCGTCGCTGAGAACGAGCCGCAACACGCCAAGCTGGTGCGCCCGGCCGAGCGGGGCGGATACGGGCTCGACGCATTGTGGAACGACGACTTCCATCACAGCGCCATGGTGGCACTAACCGGACATCACGAGGCCTACTATTCCGACTATCGCGGTCGCCCGGGTGAGTTCGTCGCTGCCGCCAAACACGGCTTCCTCTATCAGGGGCAGCGCTACCAATGGCAGCGAAAAGCGCGCGGTACGCCGACCCTCGATCTCCCGGCGGAATGTTTTGTTGTCTTTCTGCAGAACCACGACCAGGTCGCCAATTCCGGCACCGGAGAACGCTGTCACGCGTTGACGAGCCCTGGCCGGCTTCGCGCGATGACCGCTTATTTATTGCTGATGCCGGGCATTCCGATGATGTTCCAGGGGCAGGAATTCGGCGCGTCGAGCCCGTTCTTCTTTTTTGCCGATCATGAGATCGGGCTGTCGCACGATGTCCGCGAAGGGCGACGTCTCTCCCTCGCACAATTTCCCAGTCTCGCGACGAGCGAAATGCGGGCGGAGCTGGCCGATCCCGGTGACATCGACACGTTTCGCCGATCCGTGCTCGATCTCGGCGAGCGGCAGCGGCATGCTTCAATCTATGCCCTGCATCGCGATCTTCTGGAGCTGCGGCGCACGGACCTTGTGCTTGGACAGCGGCCATGCCAGATCGATGGCGCCGCACTCACGGATGAGGCTTGGATGCTGCGCTTCTTTTCGAAAAGTGGCGCCGACCGGCTGCTGATTGTCAATCTCGGCCGCGACCTCCTGCTCGGCCCCGCGCCCGAGCCGCTGCTGGCGCCGGTCGAGGGCCAGGCTTGGCGGCTCCTATGGTCTAGTGAAGCCCCGCTTTACGGTGGTTCAGGAAGTCCGGCGCAGGATGCCGCAGGGGATTGGCTCATCTCGGGCCAGAGCGCCACCGTCCTCATCCCCGGCTCCTCAGTCACGATCCCCGAGGCGAGGAACGTATTCCATCTCCAAAAAACCAATGGTTGACCCGCGTCGGCTCATCCGCGCCGAAAATCTACCCCCGGAAGCTCCGCGTGAGTGGCTCGTGGAGAACGGGTTGGGCGGCTACGCCTCGGCGACGATGACCGGGGCGATCACCCGGCGTTACCACGGCTTCTTGATCGCCGCCCAACCGGCTCCGCTCGGCCGCATGGTGGTGCTCAACGATCTCGAGGTCGACATCGAGCGCGGAGACGGCAGCGTCGTGAATTTGCGCGAGAACGGGCGCTTCCTCGATTTTACGTTGGATATGGGCCTGCCGAGCTGGCGCTATGAGCTCGATGGCGTCGTCATCGAGAAGTCGATTGTTGTGCCCTCGCGCCAGAACATCGTGCATTGCACCTTTCGCCTGCTCGCCGACGGCGGGCGCGTCCGCCTGCGGCTCAGACCCTTGATCAACTTTCGTCGGCTCGAGGCGCCGCTCAGCGAGGCGCTCTCCTCGGGCTATACGTTGACTGTCCGGGACAACCGATACGAGATCAGCGCCGGGCTGGATCTGCCGACCTTGCGGCTGGCGGTGGAGAACTCAGAAGGCCCGACCTTTACCGCCGATGGCGGCTCACGCCGCGAGCACTTCTACGACATCGAGGCGCAGCGTGGTTATGATTCGCGAGGCTGGCTGTGGAGTCCCGGCTACTTTGCCGGAGAGATCCGCAAGGATTGCCCGCTGACCCTGATCGCTGCGACAGAGTCTTGGCACACTGTGCTGGCGCTGAGCCCCGAAGATGCGCTGACCTTCGAAGGCGAGCGTCGCCGGCGTCTCGTCGGGATGTCGGCGAAGACGGCGCAGATCGGGTTCGCAGCCGAGCTCGTCCTGGCGGCCGACGCCTTCGTTATTACCCCGGTTGGACGCATTGCCGATGGGGCCAGGGCGCGGGCCGAGGGCGATGAAGTACGCACCATGATCGCCGGCTATCACTGGTTCACCGATTGGGGCCGGGACACGATGATCTCGCTCGAGGGACTGACCCTGACGACCGGGCGAGCGATCGAGGCACGCTGGATCTTGCGCACCTTTGCTCACTACGTGCGCGACGGCCTGATTCCGAACCTGTTTCCCGAGGGGCAAAATCAGGGCCTCTACCATACCGCCGATGCGACCTTGTGGTTTTTCCACGCGCTACACCGCTATGTCGATCATTGCCGGGATAAGGAGACCCTGGAGCTCCTAGTGCCAATCTTGAAGGACATCGTGCGGCATCATCTCGAGGGCACCCGGTTCGGTATCAAGGTCGACCCGCATGACGGGCTCCTCACCCAAGGGGCGGAGGGTTATGCGCTGACTTGGATGGATGCCAAAGTCGGCGATTGGGTGGTGACCCCGCGCCGTGGCAAGGCAGTCGAAATCAACGCGCTCTGGTACAATGCGCTGCGCTTGCTGGCGGATTGGCTGCACGATGCGCATGACCCGGAGGCCGACGAGATTCGCAGCCCATGCGGACAAGACGCGCGACTCATTCAATCGCCGCTTTTGGCACGCAGCCGGCGGCTATCTGTACGATGTCGTTGATGGCGAGAATGGCGACGACGCCGCTTTCCGACCGAACCAAATCTTCGCAATTGCGCTCGAGCACCCGGTCCTCGACCGAGAATATTGGGAGGCGGTCGTTACCGCGGTGCGTGCAAAGCTAGTGACGCCGGTCGGGCTGCGCTCGTTGGCGCCGGGCGAGCCCGACTCCTACAGGATGCCTCATCACCACAGCGTCATTTGAGGTTCGGCAAACTGTTCGGGGATGTAGGAGGGATGGCGTGGCATCAGGCCGTGCTTCTCGACAACGCGCTTCACGCGCTCGGCGAGAACTTCCGGATAGTGTCCCTTGAGATAGGCATTATTGCCGAACAGCGCTTTGTATTTCCAAAGCAGGTGTGGGAATTTCTGTTCGATAAAGGGCATGAAGACGGCCTTCGAGCAAGGTTTTAAGAAGAGCGCATGCGCGCTGAACGAAACAGCTCCGGCTTCCGCGGCCGCGGCGCAGACAGCGTCCAGGCTGGCTTCGCTATCCGTAATGAACGGCATCACGGGGTTGCCTAAAACGGTCACTCCGACTCCGGCTGCGGCGAGTTTTTGCACCGCATTGACTCGCAGCTCAGGGCGTGGAGCCAACGGCTCGACCATACGTGCGAGCTTTTCGTCGAGCGCGGTGATGGTCAGGTTGATGTGGATTAGGTTGTGTTCGCCGATGCGTTTGAGCAATTCAGCGTCGCGCGCGACTAGATCCGACTTGGTGGTGATTCCAACTTTGAGCCCGCGCTCTTTTGCGATCACTTCGAGAATCTGGCGTGTAATGCCGTAGCGGCGTTCAGCGGGCTGATAGGGATCCGTGGCGGTGCCAATCCAAACCGATTCGTTCGTTTTTACCTTTGAGAGCTCAGCTCGAAATGCCGAGGCGTGGAAACGTTTTGCGTAGATCTTGCGCTCGAACTGTTCCGGGTCCCGCAGTTCCATGAACTCATGAGCGTAGCGGGCATAGCAATACTTGCAGCCGAACTCACAGCCGCGGTAGGGGTTTACTGTCCAGACAAAGGGCATGCGCGTTCCCGAGCAGCGGCCTACGAAGCTCCGCGTTTCGATTTCGAAGTAATCGACGCGTTGTTTCGCTTCAATGAGGGGGCTCTCGGCGGCTAATTTTGCGATTCCAACCAGAGGGGGTTGGGACGTCTCGGGAGGGTCGAACAGCATGCTGGCTCCTGGTCCTATTTTCGTCTTTTATTCGCCTTGATTGCAACTGGCTGACACAAGCGGATTCGGCTGGCGTCTACCTTGACGAATGAGCACCCAGAATTTATCGACTACTTGCTGCGTGGTTGGCGGCGGCCCCGCTGGCGTAATGACCGGTTACCTTCTGGCGCGGCAAGGCGTGCGCGTCACCGTGATCGAGAAGCACAAGGATTTCTTCCGGGATTTCCGCGGCGACACGGTTCACCCATCAACGCTCGACGTTTTCTATGAGCTCGGGCTTCTGGAAGATTTTCTGAAGCTGCCGCATCAGGAGCTACATGGCGTGGGAGGAATGGCCGGGGACTTTTCGTTTCAGTTGGCGGACTTCCGTCACGTTCCGGCGCATTGCAAGTTTGTCGCTCTCATGCCGCAATGGGATTTCCTGGAGTTCTTATCGAGCCGGGCGAAGAGATTTCCGTCGTTCGATCTCCGCATGGAGCACGAAGCGGTCGGACTGACGCGCAATGACGGACGAATCACGGGCGTGGAAGTTCGAACGCCGGATGGCCCACTGACAATCCAAGCGGATGTCGTGGTGGGGTGCGATGGGCGCCATTCCATTGTTCGGAACGCGGGGCAGTTTGAGGTTCGGGAATTCGGAGTTCCCATCGACGTCCTCTGGTTCCGCATCAGCCGGCAAACGAACGATCCAGAGCGCGCGTTGGGAAACTTGAATTATGGACGAGCTTTGGTGCTGATCAACCGCCGGGATTATTTCCAGGCTGGATTGATCATTCCTAAAGGCTCTTTTGAACAGATCAAGAGCGGTGGCTTAGATGGTTTTCGACGGATTGTCCGGCAGATCGCTCCTTTTCTCGGAGAACGCGTGGAGGAACTGAAGGATTGGGATCAGGTCAAGCTGCTGACCGTGCAAATCAACCGGTTGAAGACTTGGCATCGGCCGGGTCTGCTGTGCATTGGCGATGCGGCACACGCGATGTCGCCCGCGGGCGGCGTGGGGATCAATCTTGCGATCCAGGACGCGGTGGCTACGGCCAATCTGCTTGCCGGGGCTCTGCTCCAAGGGCAAGCGGATGATGGGCGGCTTGCGCTGGTGCAACGGCGGCGTGAGTTTCCCACGCAGTTCACACAATTTCTGCAGATCAATGCTCATAAGATGTTCGCGAGGCTCTTTCAGAATCCAGGCCCGATGAAGGCGCCTTGGCAGCTTAAGGTTTTGGTGCGAGTGCCGGGGTTGCAGCGGATCATGGGTCGCGTGGTGGGGATTGGAGTCCGGCCGGAACATGTCGTCGTCAAGAGGAAGCCGTTGCGGATCCTGGCTTTTTGCGCGGGGATCGCCGTGGGCTTGATGCTTTTGAGGAAGAGTCAGCACCGCTCCTTTCCGGCTACGGCCCGGTAAAAGCGATTAAAGTACCAGGCGAGCGTCGCCGTCCCGGCGCGTGATGTGTTCGCGATCGAGAAATTCGAGCAGCGGGATGGCGTATTTTCTCGAGATGCCGGTCCATTCCTTGAATTCCGGAACCGCGAAGCGAGCGCCTTTATGGCGCGCGAGGAGGTCCCTGAGCTGCTGGACTGCCGAGGCATGGAACACGAGATCTTCCGAGACCCGGACCAGCTTCTTGTCCCGGATCATGATTTGAAGTAATGTTTTGGCCCGGCCGGGTTCGACGCCACACTTTGCGAGGACCTCGTTGGTCGAGGGTACGGCGAGGCCAGCGTTTTGAAACGCGGCTTCGATTTTGGATGTGGCGGCCTGCTCATCCTGCTGGAGCGCGACCTTGTGGGAGGCGAGACGAACTGTATCGCCCTGAGCGGAAATTGTCTTCGCCCGGGACAACAGGACATCTAGTAGGAATGGGGGCGAATCCGGCAGCTCTTTGCCACGCAGCTCTTCTTTCGGAATCCCGACGGCTAGCGGCTTCTGCCGATGGAATGCCTTGAGCGACTGCTGAATGGATTCGAGCTTTGACTCAATCCATTTCGGATCGAGCGCCCAGAAATGCGGCTCCGCGAGAATGATAAAACCGGCTTCCTTTACGGCCGCCGTGATCTCGGATTCGATCAGCCCGGTGCGGGCCACCAGTTCCCGCATGCCCAATCCGTAGCGGGATTCCCTCACGAGCAGAGCCACACGCGCGCTTGCAGTGCCAAGTTCCAGTATTTGAAGGCGCGGCGCCCCTCCGCGGCGTGGAGGGGCGATATCGAGCACCACGCCGCCGCCTATGGTGACAACCGGCGAGAACATGCGGACTACGAAATGATCGCCGGGCAGCAGGAGCAGCGGCTCGCGCAGCACGATCCGGAGATACTGCCGCGTACCAGGCTTCATCGGCTCCGTGTTTCCGATTCCGCGCACCTCGGCTTCCACTTCGGCCGCATGGGCGTGAAAATGGATTGGGGCGCGGTGCTTCAGCGGTTTCGCTTTAGGCAAAAGCTCGAACACGCAATCGATGCGGTTGGTGGGCTGGAAGCGGCCGGCCTCGGCAAGCATCATGCCTCGGGCGAGTTCGGCGGAGTCCACGCCTGCGAGGTTGAGGGCGGTTCGTTGACCCGCGCCGGCGCGTGTTACCGTTTCGCCATGCACCTGGATGCCGCGCACGCGGACTCGTTTCGCGGCGGGATAGAGTTCCACTTCCTGCTCCAGTCCGACGCTGCCGGAGATCAGAGTGCCGGTCACGACGACGCCGAATCCGCGCATACTGAACGCGCGATCAATGGGGAGACGGAAGAATCGCGATGTGTCCTTTGCAGCGATCTCGGCACCCATTTTCTTCAGTTCGTTCCGGAGGTCGTCGATGCCTTGCCCGGTAGTGGAACTCACGGCGATAACAGGCGCGTTTTCGAGGAAGGATCCGCGAACAAACTCGTCGACTTCGAGGCGTACCAGGTCGAGAATATCGGAGTCCACGAGGTCGGATTTGGTGAGTACTACGATGCCTTGTGGGATGCTCAAAAGACGGCAAATGTCGAAGTGCTCGCGCGTTTGTGGTTTGATAGACTCATCCGCGGCAATAACAAAAAGAACGAGATCGATGCCGCTCGCCCCCGCGAGCATATTTTTGATGAACCTTTCGTGGCCGGGGACGTCTACAAAACCGACGCGCAAATTATTGGTTAACTGCAGGTGCGCGAAACCTAGATCGATCGAAATGCCTCTTTCCTTCTCCTCTTTGAGCCGGTCCGTGTCGATGCCCGTGAGAGCACGGACGAGCGCGGTTTTCCCGTGGTCGATGTGTCCCGCCGTGCCCACGATTACACTTTTCATCGCGTTGTTCTTCATCATCGTAACGCCCGTCCGGGCGCAGGACCCGCCTGCCGCCGCGACAGACGAGATGCCGACGTTCAAGACCGGCGTGGTAGATGTCCGGCTCGATGTTCAGGTGACGCAAGGCAGCAAGCTGGTTAAGAAGCTCCAGAAAGAAGATTTTGTCGTGAAGGACGAGGGTGTGCAGCAGAACCTGGCCGCTTTTGCGCACGGAACGGATAAACTCTCGTTGCTTCTGCTGCTCGATATCAGCGGAAGCATGACGCGGTATCTAAACCAGATCGCGCGCACGGCGCGAGAGGCGATGAAATTCCTGCAACCTGGCGATCGCGTGGCCGTGATGGTTTTCGCGAAGAAGAGCGAACTGCACCAGGGTTTCAGCGACAACCTGGCCGATACGGCGCGCAAAATCGCGAGCGCTGTCGAGGATCATGATGTCGGGGCGGGCACGCAGATCAATCAGGCCGTGCTGGACGCCGCGAAATACATGGACAAGAACGCGGGTCCGGAGGGACGGCGAGCCATTTTGATTCTGACGGACAACCTGAGCATCAGCTACATGCTTCCGGACAATCGTGTCATTCGGGCACTGAATGAAGCCGACACAGTGCTGGACGGTATCGTTGTAGGACGCGCCATCCGTCCGGATCCGGCGAAGGCTGGGCAGAATACGGATTTTACTCCCGCCGACGTTTTCCACCTTGCAGACGAAACCGGCGGCGAGGCAATCAAAGCGGATCGCGCCGACACGTCGTTTAAGGAGATGGTGGAACGGATCCGATCGCGATACACGCTGGCGTATCATGCTCCGGACGCGCAACCGGGGAGTTACCGGCACATCTCGGTGGAGCTGACGACAGAGGCTCGGAAGTGGTATCCAGCGGCGATGATTCATGCCAGGCCGGGCTATTTTGTGAAATAGCTACGCGCTGTGCTCGCGGCCCGCTTTGCCCCAGATCAGTTTTTCGAGTCTTGAACCGGGCACGATGATGGTCTCGTCGCGCTCAGGGCCGGTGGATACGCAGCCCACTTCAACTCCGGTCTGATCGGTCAAAAACTTCAGATAGTCCTTGGCGCGCGGTGGAAGTGCGTTGTGATCCTTCAGGCCCCTGGTCGGAGATTTCCAGCCCGGCATCTTTTTGTACTCGGGCCGGATCGATTCGAGTCCGTGAATGGTAGCGGGCATTTCGTCCGTGGTTCCATAAGACGACGCACACGGGGATTTCGTCGAGCTCATCGAGAACGTCGAGCTTGGTAATGATCAGGCTGTCGAAGCCGTTAATTGCCGAGGTGTAGCGGAGAAGGGGCGCGTCGAACCAACCGCAGCGCCGGGGGCGTCCCGTGACGGCCCCGTATTCGTTGCCGGCTTTGCGAATCATCTCGCCGATTTCGCCGTGGGCTTCAGTCGGAAACGGACCCGATCCCACTCTCGTGATGTATGCTTTCGATACGCCGATCACACCCGTGATGGCAGTGGGAGGCACGCCCGCGCCGGTACATGCACCTCCAGCGGTCGCACTGGAAGACGTGACGAACGGGTAGGTGCCATGGTCGATATCAAGCATGGTGCCTTGCGCGCCTTCGAAGAGAATGCGCTTGCCAGCTTTCATGGAGCTGTTGAGGAGGTGGGCGGTGTCGCAGACCAGCGGCCGGATTTGTTCGGCAAACTCCATGTACTGCTGGCGGATCGCGGCGTAGTCGATTTCTTCATTGATGTTGAAGGCGCGCGCAAGAAGTTGTTTGTCTTCGGCAAGGCCTGCGTACATTTTCGGGAACGTCGCGGTATCGAAGAGATCGGCGATGCGGATGCCGCGGCGTCCGATTTTATCTTCGTAGCAAGGTCCGATGCCGCGCGAAGTGGTTCCGATGGCGACACGGTCGGCGCGTCCTTCGGAAATCTTTTCGACGATCCGGTGGAACGGGAAGATGACGTGGGCGCGGTTGGAGACGCGAAGCTGACTTATTACGTCAACGCCGGCTTTCGTAAGAGTGCTCATCTCGTCGAGCAGCGCCATCGGATCGATGACGACTCCATTACCGATTACCGCGAGGATTCCGGGGCGCAGAATGCCGCTCGGAATGAGCTTGAGAACGTACTTTTTTTCGCCTACGAAAACGGTGTGGCCGGCGTTGTGTCCGCCCTGGTAACGCGCCACGATATCGAACTCGTGGGAGAAGAGATCGACAACTTTGCCCTTGCCCTCGTCTCCCCACTGGGCTCCAAGCACAATGATATTGCTCATTTTTTCGGGGACCGAATTTATTATTGTATCGTGGGCTGGAAGTGAGAGGTTCTTTCGCCCACGCGCACTTGTGCGATGCTGGCCCAACGGAACCGCGACCGTCAGGAATCGGATAATTGGTATCTGATTACTTGGGTGTGTTATGGATCGTGGTTGCCTGGGCGTCTAGGAACGGTTCATCGTACTCTGAATCGCTTCGGTGGCCCTTTGCCGGAGCCTGATCCTCGGTGGGAACGTCAATCTTTGGAGCACTTGGGCTTGGACCCGATCGATCGACGGCGCTGGGCTCGGCATGGGAGCACTGAATACCTTTGGGATCGCGTCTCGGTCGAGGCGGCTGTCGAATATGTTGTTCGTGAGCAGGGGGCGCCCATGGCTGTATTTGAACTATCCAATGTCGGTAGCGCTCTCGGAAATGATGTCCCCTCCCTCACGGTCAGGGTTCCGAAGATTGGATGGACGAACGAGGCTGCATTTTCTCGGCCATCTCTAAAAGTTTGATTACGCTGTTCCAGTTGCGGCCGGTGCCGGGGATTTTGAGGATTCTCTCGATCGCCGCTAGCGACAGCTTGGGGCGGGCCATTCCATTGGGGAAGTAGATGTAGAGCTCGCGGCCGTCGAAGCGCAGTTCCTCTGGGTCGGCTTTAATGGCGAGAACTTTATCGCGCAGCTCCTGGCCCGGATCGCTTGCAAGGAACGTGACGAGGAATTTGGCGGGCTCGATATCGGGGCGCTCGGCGAAGGGGTTTCTCGCGATTACGTCTTTCAACTCGGCCGTAGTTCGCAAAATGACGTCGGGGCAGAAGCCGAATCTTTTTTCGATGCCCGCGCCGATGCGTTTCGCCAGTTTAGGGAAATCGCGCTCGCGCGTCTTGAAAATGACGTTGCCGCTCTGCACGTATGTCTGCGCGTCTTCTAGGCCGAGGGATTCGTAAACATCGCGCAGGGCGTCCATTTTGATCCGACGATGAGGGCCGAGGTTGATGCCGCGCAGCATGGACACGATCACGCCCATACTGCATATAGTACGCTTAGTGTTTATGCAGATATCCGATATCTTTCTAGGCTTGGGCGAACCGGCGGTGGCTGAACTATTGCGCACCATGTCGCTGGGCAAACTCAAGACCTATCAGCTTTTCGACCGGCTCAAAGCACGACTGCACGTTCACAAGCTCAACTCCGAAATGCTCCGCAAAGTCGCCCCGCGCGTATGGGAGCGCCTCAATGAACACGATGAAGAGTTCGCAACCGAGCTCTCGCAGGCGATTCTGATTTCGCACCTGGACATGATCCAGGCGGTGCTCGACTTCCTGGGATCCCGCACCAGGAGGGCTTCTTCGCGAAGGATATCGACGGCGCGAAGTACCTGACCGAAGGCTGGCAGCAGCGCGTGCTCGACCACTTCCAGGGGAAGTTCCCCGATGCTTTGCTGCTTTTCTATATGAATCACCTGGGCTGGGAACTGCTGAAAGAGGAACAGTTGTTTGCGCCGGCCGCAGCGGCCTGATATGAACAAGGACTTTTTCGATGCGATGCGCGCGGGCGACGCCGCGAAAGTAACGCAATATGATCGAGGCCGAGCCCGCTCTGTTGAGCGCTATCGACGACAACGGACTGGGCCCGTTCACCGTCGCGCGCTATTCGCGCCAGGATGCGGTCGCCACGCTGCTTCTCGAAAAGGGCGCGCAGCTCGACATCTTCGCAGCCGCCATGGCGGGCGTGCGGATCGCCTTGTGAATCTGCTGGCGGACGATCGCGCGCTGGCCGGCGACTACAGCCACGACGGCTGGACTCCGCTTCACCTAGCTGCGTTCTTCGGGCATCCGACCTGCGCGGAGATTCTGCTGGCGCAATGGGGCGGATGTGCATGCGCGGTCGCGAAACGCGATGCAGAATACGCCGCTGCACGCCGCGGCGGCGGGACGACACCTCGAAGTTATCGCGATTCTGCTGGCGCACGGCGCGAATGTGAACGCCCGACAGCAGGGCGGTTGGACAGCGCTGCACGCCGCCGCGCAAAATGGAGATGTGGAGATAGCGAAGCTGCTGATCGCGCATGGCGCCGATGCGGAAGCGCGCGCGGACAACAACCAGACGCCGCATCGATCTAGCGTTGACCAAAGGGCATCAGGCGGTAGTGGATCTGCTGGACGCTCACACGGGCGCGCAGGGAGCGTAATCAAAAGACTGTGCTCGATCAAGAAATCGAACAACTTCAATCCGCGACACTGGCAGCGCATTCAGTCCGCCACGAACCTGGACGATTTGGAAGCAGTGCGCGTCGACGTGCTGGGACGCAAGGGATCGCTGAGCCAGTTCAGCAAGAACTTCGGAAAGCTGACTCCGGAAGAGCGATCGTCGGTCGGGCAGGCCCTGAACGCCGCTAAGGAAGGTCTGGAGAGCGCACTGGATGCGAAGAAGCAGGCCTTCGCAGACGCAGTGCAGCAGGCGCGTCTAAAGGGCGAGTGGATCGATCTGACGCTTGCCCGCGCCTGGTCCTCGGCCGGGCAGTCTGCATCCCGTGACGCAGATCCAGAATGAGATTGAAGACCTGTTCACTTCGCTCGGATTCGCCGTTCTGGACGGACCCGAGGTGGAGACCGAGTATCACAACTTCGACGCGTTGAATATTCCACCGGAACATCCGGCGCGGGACATGCAGGACACATTCTGGCTGAAAGACGGCAACCTGCTGCGGACGCATACGTCGCCGGTGCAGGTGCGTGGTATGGAGAAGCTTGGTCCGCCGCTGCGCATGATCGCCCCGGGACGCGTCTTCCGGAACGAAGAAGTTGACCCTTCGCACGAGCACACGTTTTATCAGCTCGAAGGGATGATGATCGACCGCGATGTTTCGGTCGCGCACCTCATCTACTTCATGAAGACGCTGCTCAGCGCCATCTTCAAGCGCGACGTTACGGTTCGGCTGCGGCCGGGATATTTCCCATTCGTCGAACCCGGTTTCGAGCTCGATATCCAATGCCTGATCTGCGGCGGACCGGGATGTCCGGTTTGCAAACAGAGCGGCTGGGTGGAACTGCTCCCGTGCGGGCTGGTGCATCCGAATGTGCTGCGGATGAGCGGCATCGATCCCGGAGCAGTGGAACGGTTTCGCTTTCGGGCTCGGGCTGACGCGGCTGGCCATGATGCGCTATGGAATCGACGATATCCGGCTGATGCAGAGCGGCGATTTGCGGTTCCTGCGCCAGTTCTGAGGAAACCGTTCTGAGGACATCATGAAGTTTTCCTATAACTGGATTGCCGAAATGGTCGAAGGTCTGGAAGCGCGCCAACGGACCTGATGCGCTCTGATCACCATGAAGACGGCGGAGTGCGAGGGCGTCGAGCCGGCCGGCGAACGTCTGGCTCGCGGTTCTCCGCGGCACGGATAATTGCGGTCGAGGAGATTCCGGACAGTCATAACAAGAAGGCGCATTGTCGGAACGGAGTTATACGGGACACAGGACGGTGGTGTGCGGAGCGCCTAATTGCCGGCCGGGCATGACGACGGCATACTTGCCGCTGCCGCCAAAAGTAATCGACGGCGTCGAGAGCGACGGCATGCTGGCCAGCGGCGCAGAGCTGGGGATCAATCAGCGACCACAGCGGGATTGTGGAGTGGACGGTCCGGATCCGCGGCTGCGGCCAGACAGCATCATTGAGGTCGACAACAAGTCGCTGACGCATCGGCCGGATTTGTGGGGGCACTACGGCATGGCGCGCGAGGTCGCGGCCATTCTGCACAAGCGGCTGCGCGATCCAGTGCAACCGGTGCGGCTTCCGAATGCACGATCTTCGGTGCAGGTGGAGATTGCGGATTTGACGTTGTGCCCGCGGTACAGCGCGCTGGTTTTCGACAACGTGAAGGTGGGCCCATCGCCGCTGTGGCTGCAATATCGGCTAGAGGCGATTGGGCTCAATTCCATTAACAACATTGTCGATGTTACGAATTACATCATGTCGGAACTGGCGCAGCCGATGCACGCATTCGACGCAGACAAGCTGCATGGAAACACGATTTTCGTGCGGACGGCGCGTGAGGGCGAGAAGATCACGGCGCTGAATGGGGAATCGTACGATCTGGCGCCGTCGAACCTCGTGATCGCCGATGGGAACGGGCCGGTCGCGATTGCCGGCGTCATCGGCGGGCTCGATAGCGCGATCGATGAAGCCACGACTCGCATTGTTCTGGAGAGCGCCTGCTTTCAAGCGGCGAGCGTCCGAAAAACATCGTCGAAGTTGAAGCTGCGCACGGATGCGTCCATGCGATTCGAGAAATCGCAGGATCCGGAAAATACGGTTCGGGCGCTGCATCGGGCGGTAGAACTGATCGCTTCGGTGTCGCCTGGAATCCGATTGATGGGGGGCCTCGCGGATCAGCGCGCGCCGCAGCAGCCCGCCCCTTCTATCGAGTTGCCGCTCGAATGGCTGAGCCGGAAGTTGGGTCGTCCGATCGAAGAGGACGAAGTGCGGGCAATTCTCGAATCGCTCGGTTTCGGCGTGGCGGCAGAGGTTCCCGTCGTGTTGTCGGTCACGGTTCCAAGCTGGCGGGCGACGAAGGACATTTCAATTAAGGACGACCTGCTCGAAGAAGTCGGGCGCATGGTCGGGTACGATTCCATCACGCCGACGGCGCCTCGCGTGGCTGCGACGGTGCCGTTTACGGATCCTGCGCGGATTTATCACAGGCGAGTAAAGAGCATGGTTGCCGACCAGGGATTTACCGAGGTCCACAATTACTCTTTCGTGAGCGAGGAGATGGCGCGGGCGTTTCAAATGCCGTCGGACGATCACCTGGCGGTGGCAAATCCGATCGCGTCGAATCAGACGCTGATGCGGCGTAGCCTGATTCCCGGTATTTGGAACAACATCCTGGAGAACGCAAAGCATCTGCCTGCGTTCCGGCTGTTCGAGATTGGACGCGAAATTCAGAAAAAGGAGTCGGGATTGCCGGACGAGACTCCGCATCTGGTTGCCGCGCTCTATTCCCGCGACGATGGGGCGGCCGGGCTTTTTGAGCTGAAACGCGTGGCGGAATGCGTCATGCCAGGAGCGGAGGTTCGGCCTGCGGAAGCGCGGCCGTTTGAGCATCCGGAGCGAGCGGCTACGGTTGAGTGGCGCGGTGAAACTGCGGGACGGCTTTTCGAATTGCATCCTTCGCTGGGTGTCGAGGGGCGGGCCGCGATTCTGGATATCGACCTCGCAGTGTCACAACGGCTCGACGCTTCGGTGCTTCAAAAGCATCAGCCGCTGCGACGATTCCCGACTAGCGCGTTTGATCTTTCGGTTGTAGCGGCTATTCGGGAGCCGGTCGGCGATATCGATCGGCGGCTCAGGGAGTTGGGCGGCTCGGACGTGATCGGCATCGAGTTTGTGCGTCAGTACACGGGTACACCGCTGCCGGAGGATCGGAAAAGCGTGTCGTACCGGATTACTGTGGGCGCGCCTGATCGGACGTTGTCGTCGGAAGATGTTTCGGGAATACGATCGCGGATGATCGAGGGAATGCAATCGGCGGGGTATGAACTGCGGGTGTAAGAGCGGATTTGGTACACTGGTTGTTTAAACTCAAGGAGCTAAAGCGACAATGGCCAAAGTATGTGACGTTTGTGGGCGCGGCCCTCAGTTCGGGCATCGGGTCAGTCATGCTCACAACGTGACCAACCGCCGCTGGAATATCAATCTTCAGGAAGTCCGTGCAGTGGTGAAAGGCGCAACGAAGCGCATTCGGGTCTGCACGTCCTGCATCAAGAACGGCAAAGTCCAAAAAGCCGCGTAAAATAGGCCTTAAGGCCTGTGTTTCCCCTGCGACATCTCGCTTCTCTGTTGCTGGCAGCCTTTGTGGTGCTCGCTCAGGAAGCGCAGACGCCGCATCAGACGCTCCAAAGAGCCAAAGCTCTCGGGCTGAGCGAGAAAACCATCGACCAGGTGGAACCGCTGTTGCAGCACGCGATCGAGGGCTGGCAGGAGCGCGATCCGCGCAATCCCGAGTACGCCGAGACTCTTACGATGCTGGGCATGATTCGACAGCATGAAGCCGATCTCGACATACAGGCATTGCGGACTACCGTCGAACCGCTCTATAAACACGCGCTCCAGGTCTATCAACGCAGCCTCACCGATCCCGATCCAGCTCAACTCGCGCTGACGCTCGAACTGGAAGCCGCGGCATTGAACGCCACCGGCAACGTTGAGGACGCGACTCCGTTATCGGAGCGCGCGCTGGCGATCCGCAAAGAGCGTGTTCGTGAGATGCAGAAGGGCGCGCCGGAGATTGCTAGCGCCTACAAGATCGGCGAAGGCATCCAGGCGCCCGTCCTGGTGTCCAGCACAAATCCCGAGTATGCGAGCGATCCTCGATTTCTTAAGATCCAGGGCACCGCTATGCTGCGCGTCGTTGTTGACGACCAGGGGAAGCCACAGGACATTGCGCTGATCCAAAGCCTAGGATATGGGCTCGACGAAAAGGCTGTCGAGGCCGTTCGCGCATGGCGATTCCGGCCGGGCACATCCGACAATCTTCCGGTGGCGACGATCGTGCCAGTTGAAGTAAAGTTTCAACTATTGTGATTGTTCGAGCCCGCATCCGATCGGCTGCCCCGGCGGCGGATCGGCAGGCTTCGGGACCGTTATTTCTTTCGGATTTGCCAGAAATCTCGTAATCCGATCCGCGGCGTAGGCGAAGTGGGCGCGCTGTTCCACCGATGTGGTGGGGGCGTGACTCAGCCAATCCTTCAGCTCCCGTAGTTTTTCCCAGGCGATAGCACGCACCTGCTCGGGAGGATCTTCGTCGATGGAGAGGTCCATCAAATGATAGAGCACGACGGAATCGACTGTGTGCTGCACCTCTGAAGCGAGTCCGGTTGGCGAGGGACTCAGTTTCCAGGTCGCGGCAAGCAGACGGTCGATCACTTCCTCAAGTGAGGGCATGCTGCCGTCGCGCGCGTGATGCTCCACCAGCCTGGCGGCGCGTTCGTCGTTCAAGAGCAGACCGACAGTGATCTCAGAAGCCGACTCCGCCGCGCCCATGGGATCGAAAGTCAGTCCGGTGCGATTGTGAAAATCTTCGCGCGTTCGCGGATAGTCGACGGGCCGCGGTGGGATCGTGTCCAGCAACGCCGGCGGCAACGTCAGTGCGTCGGCGCGAATCGTGGACAGGACGGCATCGAGCGCGCGGCGTTGTTCGGCGGCAGGAATGGCTGCCGTCACCTTCTGCCCGTCACCGCGCAGAGAGTAGGTGTAGTACAAACCGCCGAGAACCTTCGACGCAGCTTCCGTTTGATAACGATGGTACAGATACGTGGGCACAAGTGTGTCTTCCAGGGTTGCCCACGGCTCGCCTTCGCGTATGTTGGCTTGACCGAAACGGCTCAACGCGCGAGCGCGAACCTGCATAATTCGATTCAACTCATCGACCGCATTCGATCCGCTGTCCCACAAGTGTGCTTGGGGATGGGCACTGCCCTCGGGACGGGCGTCCGCATCGGAAATGAAAATCAAGCCGCGTTTCGTGGCGTCGCGGAGGATCGCGTCCAGTTGCTTCGGCTCATCGGTGCCGCGAGGGAAATCCTGATAGCCGTACGCAATCGCGACTTTGTCCCACTCGCCGATGCCCACCGCATAGGCGTCCGAAAGATCTGGCGCGCCTGGTCCCGACAGCTTGACGTACGGCGGGGGATAATCCATCACCGACGCACGATCGTGTACGCTGGCAGCAAAATTATGCGCTAGGCCGAGAGTGTGTCCGACTTCGTGAGCCGCTAGCTGCCGCAACCGCGCCAAGGCTACCCTTTCCATCTCCGGGTTGCGCGGCTTGCCATCTTCGTAGGGCGCGAGCAGTCCCTCCGCGATCATGTAATCCTGGCGCACGCGCAAAGACCCGAGAGTGACTTGCCCTTTGATAATTTCACCGGTTCGCGGATCGCTGATTGCGGCGCCATACGACCACCCGCGCGTTTTGCGGTGGACCCACTGGATCAAGTTATAGCGGACGTCCATGGGATCGGCGCCTTCGGGCAACAGCTCGACGCGCCAGGCGTTCTTATAGCCGGCAGCTTCGAAAGCTTGGTTCCACCATCGTGCGCCGTCGAGCAACGCTGATCGAATCGGCTCCGGCGCACCCCGGTCCAGATAGTAGACGATCGGCTCGACGGGCTCGCTCACCGCGGCTGTAGGATCTTTCTTTTGGAGCCGGTGCCGTACGAGGTAATGCTTCTCCAACGGGTCACCGAGCGGCGCGGCGTAATCCGCGAAACTCATGCCGAAGTATCCGGAGCGCGGATCGAACGCACGGGGTTTGTAGTTGTTGTCCGGCAGTTCGATCAATGAATGATGCTCACGCACCGTCACGGCGTCGGGCGAAGGGGTTACTTCCCTGACTAAGGGGCCGGGCTTTTCGCTCGTGAATGTTAGCGTCACTTCCACTTCGGTGTTCTTGGGAAAATTCTTAGTATTCGGGAGATAAAATGCACACCGCGACTCATCCAGTCGAAACGAGCCCTGCTTGGCGCGCTCCATGGTGCCGATCACGTTGTGGGCATCGCGCAGGAAAAACGGACTGGCGTCGATCAAGACGCGGTCGCCATCCACGGCTTCCACAGTGAAACCGAACAAGACGGATTGAGCAAACGATTGTTCTACTGACGCGCGCTCATGCGCATCGTTCGTGATGGCGCGGTACTCGTAGTTCGGCTGGACCAGCAACACCTTCGGCCCGCTGCGTTCGAATTTAACGATTTTGGATCCGCCGATCTGTCCACGGTCGAGCCCGATATCGTTGGAGCCGACCGCGGCCGGCATGGAGTTGACGTAAAGAAACTCAGTTCCGAAGCGATCGATCTCGATCAGAACCTTTCCGTTCTTCGCATCCCAGTACATCGGGAAGTAACCCGGCATTGCGGTTGCGCCGGCCGTCTTTTCCGCAATCGTAGCTCCCGATGCCCCTACAATGGTAAGAAACACCAATACCCCGATGCGCACAGTTTCAATGATTTTCACGTTCTCCATATTACCCGTCCTGGTATGACCCCACAATCCACTTTGACCGCTTCGGTCTCCCCTTCCGCCGCGCGCGTTCCTTATTCGCGTATCCGTGAACTCGCAGAGATGGCGATGTCGATGAAGGATGTGCTGAAGCTCTACTTCGGCGAATCGAATATTCCGACGCCCGAATACATCAAGCGCGCCGCACAAAAGGCAATGGCGGACGGTTACACTTTCTACACCGAGAATGCCGGCATGCCTTCGCTGCGCAAGGCGCTCGCCCGTTATTATCAGGACCATCATCAAGTGGATCTGGATCCGGCCAGCGAATTTGTAATCACGGCATCGGGAGTTCAGGCGCTGCATGTCGCGATTCGATGCCTGCTCGATCCGGGCGACCAAGCCATCGTATTGACACCGGCATGGCCGAACGGCGCGGCCAACGTAATGCTCTCTAACGCTACGCCGATTGAGATTCCTCACCCGCTGGTGGGTGACCGTTATCAGATCGATTTCGCGGCAATCGAGTCGGCGGTAACTCCGCGGACGCGGATGCTGCTGTACACGTCGCCATCGAACCCGCTCGGCTGGGTCGCAACCGTGGACGACCAGCGCAAACTTATCGATTTTGCGCGACGGCATAACATTTGGCTAATGGCGGATGAAGTCTACGAGCGTCTCAATTACACCGGCGCGAAGCTGACCGATGCCGCGCCTTCCATTCTGAAGCTGGCGACACGCGAAGATCCGGTGGTGGTTGTACAGTCGTTCTCCAAGGCATATTGCATGACCGGATGGCGTCTGGGATGGTTAGTAGCCCGGCGGGACCTGGCCACTCGCGCCAGCCAGCTGAACGAGTTTATCGTCTCGCACGCGGCAAGCTTCACGCAGCGGGCGGCCGAGACTGCATTGTTGTGGGGCGAGAATACGATGGCGGAGATGCTGGTTCGCCTCAAGGAAAACAGAGATTTTTGTCTCGCGGCGCTTCGCAAGATGCCCAGAGTTACAGTACCGAATCCGGATGGCGCCTTTTACTTGTTCCCCAAGGTCGCCGGCGTGACTGACTCGTTCGATTTTTGCAAGCGCCTCCTGCTGGAGACGAACGTCGGTCTGGCGCCCGGCGTTGCATTTGGAGCCGGTGGCGAAGGGTCGATCCGCATCTGTTACGCCGCGGAACGAGAAATCCTGGAACAGGCCATGCTTCGCTTGAAAATGTTTCTCGAAACCGCGAAGTAGCTCGACACAGGCCTACAGACCTAGGTCCCCGTTGTCGAAAGTACTGTAGCGAAGGGAAAGATGCCTAGCATGTATAACTTTTCATGCAAGGAACTTGGAAAATCGCATATCATCATAAGAACCTCGAATGGATTTCCTCCTGCACCTGCTCTTTACGGCGCAATTACTGACTTGTAAACAGGCTCCTACTGGCACGCAGCTTCACGTTCGTCTTACGACGACTGTGGGTTCTTATGCCAGCAAGGCTGGAACATCCGTCCACGCAATTTTGATCGCTCCTGTGGTAGTGGATGGAGAAACCATCTTGCCGGCGGGCACGCTCGTCTCCGGAGAACTGGCTTCCGTAAAGAAGGTCGGGTACGGCGTCCTGCACGAGACGGCTTCTCTTGGCGTGGATTTCACGAAATTGACGCTTCCCGATGGGGACGTTCTGTCGATGTCCGCGCGTGTCACAAACGTCGAAAACGGGCGGGAGCGAGTTAGCAAGGACGGCATAATCCACGGAATTCGAAGCACGTCGAGCCTGTGTTATCGGACGAGCGGTTATATCCGCACGGCGCTGGGGTTGGAATTCCATGCGGCGCTTGCCACGTGGTTCATCAGAGCTCTTGTGGTTCAGGTGCCGGAGCCGGAGATCTACTATCCCGCTGGCGTCGAGCTGACTCTGGCGCTCAAGCATCCGCTATTCGTGGATCCCCATCCGGAATCCGACGGGACGCCTCCCCGATTGGCGCACGTGGAGCGCGTCAACTTGCGGCCTTTGGTGGAAGAGCTGCCGAGCCGTGCGTACGCATTCTCGCGGCCTTCGGACTTAGTCAACGTTCTTTTTATTGGGTCGCGTGAGCAGATCTCGAGGGCGTTCCTTGCTGCCGGTTGGGCTCAGGCGCTCCCGGCGACCCTCCGGTTGGGCATCTTGAATATTCGTGCGGTTGCGGAAGAGCACGGCTATCAGTACGCTCCGATGTCCTCCATGCTGGTAAACAATGCCGAGCCGGACATGGCCTGGGAGAAGGGATTCAACGACGCTTCGAAGCGGGATCACATCCGGATGTGGAAGCAACCCGAACGCTGGCACGGTGAAGAGGTCTGGGTGGCTGCCGCGACGCGCGACATCGATTTCGCCTATTTCCGTCCGGGTCAAAAGATGACCCACAGGATAGAACAGGATGTGGATCAGGAGCGCGACAAGGTTACCGGCGATCTCACCTTTACGGCTTGCGTCGACACGCTGGATTCACTGAATCGGACTGGAGTGCCTCGGGTGACTCGCAATGCGACCGGCGATTTCATGACCACCGACGGTCGCTTGGCCGTCCTGCGGATGAACGAGTGTGTCGCGCCGCGATCGACGCCAAGTGACGACGACTCGGCGCTTGCTTCGCATGGCGGGAAGTTCCAGCGGATCGTGCGGCGGGAAATTCTGAGTTTTCGGAATGATCTTTTGCGCGAAAATATTTACTATCGGGCGTATGAGGGAACGCGCTGGCTGATCGAAGCGGCGATCCGGCGGCATCGGCGACATATGACCGAGCCCGAGTATACGCCGGCGCCTCCTGTTTTGCTCGAGCGAGCGCAGAATTTGGGCGGGCACCCGGCGGGCTCGCCGTAAGGGCGACCGAGCCTTTGGTCACGGCTCGGATAGAGGTATCGATTTTTCGAGTGTTCCGGCCGGACCTGGCATGAATAAGAGCATTTCGTTCGGCGCAGTTCCCTCCACAAGAATGGCTGCTATCGGGCCGAAGAGAGCTTTCGCCTCGTCACCGTTTAAAGCCGGCAGAAAGCTCCGCAACAGCGCAGGATTGTGCAGCCGAAATTGAAACTCGACGCCATCGAGCGTCAGGATGGTCTGAAAACGTCGTAGATGGTTGCGGATGATGACGAGCGGCTGTCGCGACGTTACATAGATGCCCCAGCTTTTGCCCCAGCCATCCGCGGCGAGTTGCTCGGCTAGCGGCGATTCGGTCTCCAGCTTCATTACGCCCGAATTGGCGCTCTCGGAGAGAACTTCCATTGAGCCGCCAGCCGCGCGAACCGCATCGGCGAATGACGCGGCTGCGCTGCAGTCGATCACGGCATACACCGGGTCTGCCAGGCCTCGGAGGATATCGAGCATAGCTCGTTGCGCCGCGTCTAACCTCGTCGCTGACGGCATCGGCACTGGTATGGGAATTGGAGCCAGAGCCACAGCCGCCGGAGCAAAACTGGGAGGCGGCGGAGCGCCTGGGGGCAGTTCGACGGGCTGCAAAGGCGCGGCGACAGGACTCGGTGGCATCGGCCTGGTATCTTCCCGCGAGACGGCGGGAATCATTACGGTCATGTCGGAAAACTTGTTGGCCTTTAGTGAAAAACTGGATTGTCCGGCCGTGATTACGTCGCCTTCGTGGAGCACCCCTTCGCTCAATCGAGTCCCATTCAGGAATGTGCCGTTGCTGCTGTTAAGATCCCTGACGATACACTGATCGCCGGACCATTCGACATAAAAATGCGCGCCGGAGAGGAACGTGTCTTCCGCGACAACGTAGTCAGCCTTAGGGGTTCGACCGATCCGGACTGGAACGCCGGGACTGAGAACGATCTGGCGGCCGGAGTGCGGCCCCGAAGTTACTTCGAGAACTGCCTGCATATCATTTCCATTTAGGTCAGGAGACTTGTTCTACTGACTTTGCCAAAGAACCATTTTTGAGCCGATAGCGCTCGATTGCAGCGGCGCTCTCGTTTTCCATCATGTACGATTGGAGCGGTCCGAAAATTGTCTTCAACTCCTCGGCATTGCATGTCGGCAGATAGGTGCGAAGCACTCGAGGATCGTAATAGCGAAACAGCAGAGGCTTCCCGCTTTCATCATGAACCGTCAGGAAGCAACGAAAGTGGCGGCGCAGCGTCGCAAGATCAGCACCCGATTCTGCAAAGACGCCCCAATGATTTCCCCATCCGCGATCGAGCACCCAGTCCGTGAACGGGCCTTCCCGGTCGAGTTTCACTAGATATGGGGCCACCTCGGCCATATCCGGCTCTAACTCGCCGCGATAAAGGCAAACGTGCTCCGGCTGGAGGTCGGCAAGTTTTTGCAACAGACCAGGAACCGAAGCGCCATCGAGAATGGCAAAGACAGTGCTCCCTTCTTCGCGATACAGTTTTTCCCGGATGACATCCACCCGATCGCTCATTGACGCCGGCCTCCCGGGCCGGTGATTTTTAATGTCATATATCGCAGAAAGGCGCGCCGGACATCGCGGCTGCCTTCAAGACCAGAGCCGCAGGGCTGTAGGAACTGGGAGGAACCACCGTTTTCTTATACTGCAATTGCAGCGGCGGACCGGAAGCCTGGCCGGGATCGGCGTTGTCGGCAGCGGTGGGATCTTTTGGAGTATCGGGTGAACAGCCCGATCCGGAACCGGCAGCGCCGCCGCTGTTCAGCATCACCATAGTGCCTTTTATGAAGATCCCGCCGGAATTCAGATTGATAAAATTTCCGCCGACTTTTAGCGTGAGAGTCGTGCCGGACTCGATGACCAGGTTCGTGCCTGCCTTGAGATAAATTTCTGTTCCGGCATCCAGCGCGTAATTCTGCCCGACCTTCTCCTGCATGTTCTGTGCAACGTTCAGCGATTCCGTGCCGCCGACCTTTTGATTGTGATCTCCGGTCACCTGCAGGTGTTTGTCCCCGCCGATTTTCTCGAGCTGATCCTTCACGACCGTGAGGTTGGTGTTGTTGCCGACGTTCTCCATAAGGTCGGCCAGGATGCGAATGTCTTCATTGCGTTGGGCGTGGATGAAGATCTGCTCGCTTCCCTTCTTATCTTCAAAGCGAAGCTCGTTGAAACCGCCGCCGCCCATTGAACTGTACGATTTGATGGTGCTCTTGGTCTTCTCGCCCGGCAAAGTATACGGCGGCATCTGGTCTGCGTTGTATACGCGACCGGTAATCAGGGGACGGTCCGGGTCGCCTTCTAGGAAATCGACGATGACCTCCTGTCCAATCCGTGGGGTCCATATGGCGCCCCACTGCTTGCCGGCCCAAAGCTGCGACACGCGCGTCCAGCAGGAGCTGTTTTCATCGCTCTTGCCCGCGCGGTCCCAGAAGAACTGCACCTTGACGCGACCGTACTTGTCAACGTAGATCTCTTCGCCGCTGGGTCCGACGACCACGGCGCTCTGCGGACCTTGAACAATGGGCCGCGGCGTGGTCCTGGCCGGCCGGTATGGGACGGAATATGGGATTACGACAAACTCGTTGGTATAGGTTTCGTCGCCCTCGGGTTCGCCGGTGTAATAACTTGTTCCGCAGTTGGCGAGATGCCGGAGTTCAATCAGCACATAGCTTTTGTTCAAATCGGAGCGATAATGCTCTTGCAGGTCGAAGCGGTAACCCGGGATAAATGGCGCGCAAGTGCTGGTTCCGGAGCCCACCATGTGACTTGCTTCCTGTTCCTGCATGCGGACTTTGGCGACTCGCTCGCCGTCAGGCTTTTTCGTATAGATGCCGGGATAATCGTATAGCTCGAAAGTTGAATTGTTCGCGACAGTGCAGACGGTCGGTTCGCTCACGTCGAGATCCGTGAGCGGCGTCTCGAAGTTATAATCGTTCATCGAGTAGGCGCCGGTTTTCAATTCCTGACCGATCTGGAAAGCCGTGATCCGCTCTTCTTCCAGCACGCGTCCGGTGCTGTCGAATATTGCCTTGTCCTGATGCGGACAAGGTTGGTGGGCGCTGGTAGCATCGGCCAGAACGAGCGAGTGCGTCGAAAGGTCGTGCTCGAAATAATAGAAGATGCCGTATTCTTCCATCAGGCGGGAAACGAAATTGAAGTCCGTTTCCCGGTATTGCACGCAATATTCGAGCTGGGGGAACGGACCTTGCGTCTTGTCTTTGAATTGGCCGGAGAATCCAAGATCCTGGAAGACCTGTTTGATGATGTCGAGAGGAGATTTCTGCTGGAAGATGCGGCAGTTCGCGTTGCGCGTCAGAAACCAGAGCCAAGGGACAACCTCCGCCTGATAGTGTGCAAAGCGATTGTCCCTGCCCGTCTGGATGAAGCGGCTGACGAAGCCGTTGACATAACGATCGTGGCCGCTCGCCGCATGAATTGTAATGGTGACGCGTTGGCCCACAATCTCGTTGAACGAAATTGAGTTATTCTCCGACAGCAGATCGAGATTGAACGTGAAGAGCCGTGAGATGCCCTCTGCTCCAGAGAGTTTCTGGAGCAGAAGAACATCGTCGCCCAGGGGCGTCTGAACGGCGATGATGCGGTTTTCCTGTGTGTAGTCAGGCATGTGCGTCAGGCATACACAAATGCCCCGTCAGGGCCGACTGAGACCTGAATGGCATTGGGCTTTTCGCCTTCCACCATTTTGCCCAGAATCTGCTTCGATACTTCGGGCAAAAGCGTGTTCGTCAGAATATTATCGACGTTGCGCGCGCCGCTCTCCACTTCCGTGCAACGTTTAGCGACTTCTTCGATGAGCGAATCGTCATAGGTTAGTTCGATTTTGTGGTTCTCTTTGATGCGTCGCTGGATTTTGCCGAGCTTGAGCTTGATGATTGTTTTCAAAACATCGTCGCGGACCGGGAAGTAGGGAATGATCACCAGGCGGCCCAGGAAGGCCGGTTTGAACGTCTTATTCAACTCCGGCTTGAGAGCCTTGATCAACCCTTCCGGTCCCGGCATTGTTTCCGGATCGGCCGTAAGCTTCATCAGCGTGTCGGTGCCGGCGTTCGACGTTAAGATGATGATCGTGTTCTTGAAATCGATCTCGCGGCCTTCGCCATCTTCCATCTGGCCCTTATCGAAGACCTGAAAGAACAGCTCCAATACGTCAGGATGCGCCTTTTCCACTTCATCGAGCAGCACCACCGAATAGGGACGTCTGCGCACGGCCTCGGTAAGAACGCCGCCCTCGCCGTAACCCACGTATCCAGGAGGCGAGCCCTTTAACGTAGAGACGGTATGAGCTTCCTGGAACTCCGACATGTTGATCGTAATCATGTTGCGCTCGCCGCCATACAAGAGATCGGCAAGAGCGAGAGCGGTTTCAGTTTTCCCAACGCCGCTTGGACCCACCAGCATAAACACGCCAATCGGTTTATTCGGATCTTCAAGATTTGCCTTCGAGGTGCGAATACGCTGGCTGATGACTTCGAGCGCGTGATTCTGCCCGATGACGCGACTCGCGAGATGCGTCTCCAGCTTCAGGACGGAATCGATCTCATCCTTAAGCATCTTGCCGATGGGAATGCCGGTCCAGCCCGAAATCACTTCGCCTACGATATGGGCGTCTACGCACACGCGCATGAGCGGCGACTCGCCCTGGAGCGCAGAGAGTTCGGCATCGAGAGCGGCAAGATCCGTGCGCAGCGTTTCCGGATCGGCAGCCGTCTGTGTGGCTGTACCACCCCCTGCCGCAGCCGCCGGTGCTTTGCCATCGCTCTCCAGCTGCATGCGAATCTCACGGACCTTCATAACGAGGTCGCTTTCTTTTTTGAAACGCTCCTCGAGTTCTTTGAGACGGGTGTCGGTCTGCTCCTTCGTCTGCGCGATGGCGGCAAGGCGCTCCGTATGGTCCGCGCCAACTTTCGATTCCTGCATTAGCACGCGTTCCTGAACCTGGAGATCGTCGAGTTGCCGGCGGGCATCTTCGATCGCGGCGGGAACGGCGCTTTGGCCGAGAGCCAGGCGGGCGCATGCCGTGTCGAGCACGCTCACGGCTTTGTCGGGCAACTGCCGACCCGCGATATAACGATGCGAGAAGCTGACAGCAGCGCTCACGCCTTCGTCGAGGATGCGAACCTTGTGGTGCTTTTCGAGCGCCGGAACGATGCCGCGCATCATCACCATGCATTGCAATTCGGTTGGCTCCTCGACCTTTACGACTTGGAAGCGACGGGCCAGCGCGGGGTCCTTTTCGAAATATTTCTTGTATTCGGACCAGGTGGTGGCTGCGATGGTGCGGAGTTCGCCGCGTGCAAGGGCCGGTTTTAGGAGGTTGGCGGCATCGTTCTGACCAGCTTGTCCTCCGGCGCCGATCATGGTGTGCGCTTCATCGATGAACAAAATAATAGGAGCCGGCGAGGATTTCACTTCCTCGATCAATCCCTTGAGCCGATTCTCAAACTCACCTTTGATGCCCGCCCCGGCTTGAAGCAAGGCGAGATCGAGCGTGCGGACCGTCACATTTTTCAATGGCGGCGGGACATCGCCTTCAGCAACTCGCAGGGCGAAGCCCTCAACCACGGCTGTCTTACCCACACCCGCTTCGCCGGTGAGGATCGGATTATTTTGCCTGCGGCGCGTGAGGATATCGATGACCTGTCGAATCTCAAAGTCGCGGCCAAGCACCGGATCGATCTTCCCATTGCGTGCGTTTTCCGTCAGATTCACCGTGAACTGATCGAGGTTCGGAGTCTTGCCTCCCTTGAGGCCGGTCGGCAATCCGGAACTGGTGTCTACTTCAGAGGCGGCTGGCGTGTCTTCAGCCGAGCCCGCCGTAATGTTGAGGAATTCCTTCTTCAGAACTTCGGGCTGGATCTTTTCGAACTCTTTGCTGACGTCCGCAAGGTCGCGCGCCAGTTCATCCGTCGCGACGAGAGCCGCGATGGTGTGGCCGGTTCGCACGCGCGTGGAACCATAATCGACGGATCCGATCAGCCACGCTTCAGTGAGCATCTTCCAGACTGATGGCCCAATCGAAGGCCGATTGCCGTTGCCGCGCTTCATGCGGTCGAGGCTGCGTGTCAGATCCGCGGAGAGGCGGTCGGTATTCACACCGAAGTGATGAAAAATCTTTTCCGCATCCGTATCTGTCGCCTCCAGCAGCTTCGAAAGATAGTGCTCCACCTCAACGTCATAATTTGTCCGCGAAAGGCAAAGTCCCGCCGCTGCGTCCAATGCGCTGCGCGTTGCGTTGTTCAATCTGCCGATTAACGACTTTGGATTTACACTCATCGAAGCCCTCCAAGCCTCTCAGATCCGTAGAATTGTATCACTCGGGTCGTAACCCATGGTTTGCGTTTTGGCCCACGTGGACCAACCTAGCTGTCCCGCGACGCCCAACTCAGATCGCGGCACTTCGTCCCGTTTCAGCACGAGTTGGACTTCAAAATCAGATTGGTCTCCACCGAAGAAGCGGACCAATGCTTTCAATGGCTGGTATGCCGTACCGTTCGGCAGAAAATCCATGTACTGTTTCAGACTCAGCGGGCCGAGGCGGATCCTCACGCCCGATTGCTGATCCCAAATCTCATCGCCGACGATCACTCCGACACCCACCTGCTCCGAATAAGTATTGCTCTTTTCGAACCGGCATTGCGTCGATTCGTCCAGCCGATACCATGCGCCCACGAACTGCTCGATCTCGACCGGCACGTCGAAGTAATCCCACAACAAGTTCCTGAGGGCCGCGGCAGAGCGGGTATGAAGCGAAAGCAGTCCGGAGTAAAACAGCAGCGCTTCATCCGGGACGGCCTGTCGACGGTGCAGCCCTTCCGTCCCCATGCCGATTAAATGCAGCAGCACGTGCGACATCTTGTCGCGTTCTCCGCGCTCGTAGGCGATAGCGAATCGATATTTCTCCCACGCTTGATAAAACAGCGAGATCATGCGGTGATTGAAAATATCGAAGAACGCCAGCATCGACGTATCTTTGGCGCGAAGACGCTCGATGACGGTCTGAGTATAAAACAGCGGGAGAACACCCATGGGACCGGTGAGCCCCATGAAGTTTACAACGACCGCGGGCAGGCCGGAATCGGGCCAATCCACACGCTGAATGGCGCTGGCGGGAAACACCATGGATGCATGCGCGGCGAAGCGCACCACTTCGCTTGAGGGCGTGATGAATCGTCCTACGGGCGAGCGGCCGGGGAATACGCGCTCGAACAGCCGCACCGCCTGGAAGAAATCGAATTCCTGGGGAACTGTCTCCAGGAGCTTCTTCACTAAGGCGTGACGGCTGGATTCGACGCTCGTGACGATCGCCGTTGTTACATCAGGATCTTGCGTCCCGCTCGGGGCGGCCATTCGTGGATCAATCCCCTCCTTTGTTTCGATTTTGCGATCAATTGGCTGAAGCTGTTCAAGGATGCATACATGCCCAGAAAATGTTCCAGCACGCTGCCGAACAAATACGATCCTCCGCCGACAAACTGCTCTTCATCGAGGTCCAATTCCACGCGGACGCCGCGCGCGAAGGTGATTCCATTCTCTGAAATGACTCGCGCGAAATGCTTGCGGCTGCGCATACCGGCGATGCCTTTGATTTGTTGCTCCGAGTAAGCCGAATCCGTGAAATTGTAGAGCTTAAGAATCTCCTGTAGCGCTTCTTTGCCCTCTTCGACCAACGAAAGGTAGTTCAATGAAAGTTGGGAAATCAAGCGCCATAAAGCGTTTCTACCCACGGGAGGCCGCAGCGAGTTGGTCGGCTTCTTCAGGCACACGATTTTCTTAACCGCCGCGCCGCCTTCCTTTATCCAAAAATCTCCATCGTCATTTCCGAACGGCAGCCGCGACGGCAGATCTCGGTTCGTACACGTGGTGCGAATTGTGAGCGTATCCTGCTCCGGAAAAACCTGGCGGGCGGAAATATCCACCAGCGTGAGAAACATATCCGTGCCTTCATCGCCTCGCTTGGGAGACGGACGGCGATTCGCGATCCAGAAGACCTGTTTCTTATCGCGTGTTCCGGCGTGACGGAACGAATAAAACGCATCAAAGTTTAAGAGCTCCTGCGTCTGCGGATTGACGCTCACCACCTGATCGACGGAGTAGACCTCTGTCGCGTTCGGTCTTCTGATATCGGGAACGATCTGATACTCGAATTTGCGTTGATCGAGCAGGATTGGCTCAGCGGTTTGGGCGAACAGGTTGATGATGGGCACGCAGCCCAGCTTGAACGTTTTCCCGGCGACTCCTACTTCCAGCTTCTGACGCCGCTCCGCCATTTCGAACTCGGAGATGAGAAATACGATTTCCACCCGATCCTTGAAGCCGGAGGCAAAGGCGGGACGAAGGTTCCGCAGATCGAAGAACAGGAATTTTTCAGGGAATGTGAAGTACTCGGTTAATATTCGATAACCCGGAAAGGAGCGCCGCGGATACGGTAGCATGTTCTCGTTCTCATCAAAGCCGATCGGCCGCAGAGAATCGGCTGGAAGAGTGACGGGGCGCACGCGGCTACCGGGTGTCGGATCGCGCAGTTGAATCTGGATGCAGTTGCAGCAGAGCAACTCGTATAACGTACTTACGAGATCGCTCTCGCCGTTGAGGAAGAAACGCAGTGAATCCGTTTCGAGCTTGTTGAAGAGCACGTCGCCGAGCGCCTTGAGCTCTACTCGTATCGCGCCCACTGCGTCAACGGACTTGATTGGAGGAACCAGACGATCCGGCGTTTTCCACTCCGCCGCCACCACGGAGATCGGCCACAGTGTGGTGTCGTAGCACGTGCGGAAGTTGCATTCGAATCCCGACACCTTACGCGAATAGAGCAGCGTGTCTTTGGGAATTTCGAGACCCGCGGCCACAGTCTGATTGGGATCCGTGTGAAACTCGACGACCGACATTGCCGGAATCGGCCGGATGTAGTGGGGATAGACGATGCTCAGAAGCGCTTCCGTAATCTCCGGAAACTCGTCGTCGATTTTCAAATGGACACGCGCGGCGAGAAACGCGAAGGCTTCCAACATCCGCTCCACGTGCGGATCGAGGCAGCGGTTCGCCTCCAAAACTAAACGGCCGGCAACGGTAGGATATTTCTCGGCGAAGTCCGCGCCCATCTGGCGCAGAAAAGTCAGCTCGCGCTCATAGTAGAGCAGCAGATCATCCCGCACTGCGCTCTCCCTTGACCTGGTACTCGCCGTTTGCGAGTTGCAGTACCGTGTCGAACGACACTTGTTCCGGAGCGGGATCTTTCAGCAAGAGCCCCTCAATCTGAAATCGCAACACGCGCGATCCGGCGCTCGGCGCTTCCACCGCGGTGACCTTGACGCCCGCGAGTCGCGGTTCGAAGAGAGCGATAGTCGTCTCCAGCGCGCGTAACAGCTTGCTGCGATCTTTTGGCGAACTCAAGCTGTATGAAGAGAAATCAGGCAGGCCATAGTTGTACAACGAGCGGTTCACTTCCGTAAGCGACTCGGGCGGTGGTTCCACTACACGACGCGTGTTCAACAGCCACTCCAGATCGCGACGGACCGCAGCCTTAAGCTGGCGCTCTGGTGTCGTTCGAGGATCGGAGTCGGTCAGCCGGTCCAGAATGCTCTGCGTGATTTTGAAATCGGTCTCAGCCCTAGGCATAGAGGTTCACTAAGGCTTGCAGTTCAGCGCCTGCACGGGATCGAGCCGGCAGATCCGATGATAAATTTTCTGCCGCAGCGCGGCATCGCCGTCGAGCTTGCCGAGACATTGGAGAAGCATGGTGAGAGGGTAGGCGACGGTATCCGGCGATTCCCATCCTTCCAATTTGTGTTCGTCAATCTCGTCGAGCAGCTCTTCTAGAATCGGCTGCGCCACCGCGGTCTCGCCAAGCTTGATACACACTTCGGCGAGTTGCTGTTTGCGGCGAAAGCGGCCACGCCCGGACGACTGCCGTCCAGCCTCTGAAGAGAGAATCTCGATGGCATCGGCGGGACGACGATCGCGCATGGCTTGCAGTGCGAGCTCGTAGGCATCGGGCGGCTGCGGTTCGCCTTCAGGGGCAGCGGGGGCCTCTTCTTCCTCCATTGTGGCGGCGTAATTCACCGGAGCATTTGATTCCCCAGCCTCCGCAACGATCTGATCGAGCCATGCCTGCGTCTCCGCGTTCGCAGTAGGCGTGTCGTCCATCAACGTGGATCGGCGCAAGTCCGGGATGTCGTTTATCAGGAGGCGCACTTCCGACTTGATCGCATTGGCGATCTCCGGATAACCATACGATTCAAGCGCTGTAACCGCGTAGCGTTGCAAATCGAGCCAGGCTCGGCCACAGGGCTGCGCTATTGCTATCTCGCATGCCTCGATTGCCGCGGTCCAATCCGAATCGAGAATTAGCTTCTTTAGTTGCGTGCGAATTTCAGTGGAAGGCGGATCGAACAGCGTCGCGTCGGGACTGGATCCCCCTTTCCGCAATTCGCCCCAGCGATATCCGCGCAGCATGAGATACGGCGCCGGATCGTAGCCGTCCTGCTCTCGGAGAAATTTGGCGATGGCAGCGAGACGGACCGATACTTCATCGCGATCCGCCGGCTCCAGACCAGCCACAGCTTTGCGTACGGGGGCGGGAGCTCGGGCAGGCGCGGCGGCAGCGCCCCAAGAGCTGCTGACGACAGGTTCCGCGACTGCGGCTGATTCTTCCTCTACCGGATCGGGCTCGGCCTCAACCGGCTGATCGAGTTCACCGGCTTCCTTCCTTTTCTGCTGGTAGAAATTGTTCGCGACATGCCGGACTTCCTCGATCGTCTCGCGGAGCTTCAGGAAGCTGGGCGAGTAATTGCCGAACTTCTCGTCCGCAATCGCAGTGAGCCCGCGAATTGCCTCGAGACAACCGTCCATCTGTTCAACGGTCTTCTGGTAGAAATCCTTCGACGTCTCCCGAACCGCCTTGTCGAACGCTTCAGCCGGCAGCTTGCCTTCATCGATCGCGGTTTGCCGCGCATCAGCCTTCTGCGTACTGTCCGCCGCTTCTTCTTCGGACCCAACGGCGCGCGATTCCTGAAACTTGAAAAAGCTGTAGCCCGACTTCGTCAGCGGTGCCTGCTTCACGGCTTCATTCAGTCGCGACCCGATCCACTCGAGCGGAGTAGCGCGATAATCCAGATCGCCGTCTTCGATCGGCGGGTACAAGGTATCCCAAAATGTTTCAAGCAGCGCCTTGTTGAGTTCCAACCCGGCGCGCAACCCGGCGAAGCTTTCGCGTTTGAGCAGTCCCTCCGTTAGCCATGCCGCAAGCTGCAGATCTTTCGACTTCGTCGCCAGCGCATCGGCGGCAAGTTGGACGACCGCTTTCCAATCCGCCGTCTTGCGCGCGTGCTGCCACTCGCCTTGAGGGGCGTCGTCGTCTTCACGCCGCGCGTCTTTGATCTTGTCGTAAACCGGATTGTATTCAAGGCTCTCGCCGCTCGGGTTAGCGCCCGGAATCGGCGTCAGAATGTCTTCACGTAAGGGCATGCCGAATGACTCGGACTACTCTGCTCCGCCCGCTTTCTTGGCCTCGGATGCGGCATGAAACTCCAGCTTGCGAATCTCTAAAATCGAGATGTCGTCGCCATCCACCAGGAATGGTTTGCAACCGACAGGCACCGGTCCATCTTCCGAGTCGCGCCACTCGGTCAGGCGCCCCAGCTTGATCTCGGGATTCTCTTCCATGTACGAAAGCGGCGCGATCGCCGGCAGCAGCACTTCCCCGAGTTCCTTTTCTTGGAACGCCGGTCCCGTTCTCACCAGAGCCGGAATCCACATCAGGTCGCGCAGGCGTTTCGGGGCTTCCATTTCGATCGAAACGATGTGCTCCATCGGAATCCACAAATACGCGCCGGCCGCGAATACTTCGAGGCGTGTGCCGATGCGCGGATCGCCATCTTCGAACGATTCGAACGCCTGCCCGTTCAACGATCCCTGAATGCTGTCGGCCGGGAGCGGCGTGCGGCTGATTGGGAAATCGCTCTTCTTGAACATCTCCTGACGCAGGCGCTCAGCATGCAGAGACGAAAAATATAGCACCGCGCCGAGTTTCGCCTGCGGACCCTGATCCGCGAGCAGGTTGAGATGTTTCTCCGCCCGGTCGTACTCGCCGGCGAAGCACAGAAGCTCGAAGAGAAAAGTGCGCCGCTGCACGTCGGTCGGATTGTCACGCAGCTCTGCTCCCAGCGCTGCGATAGCTTCATTCAGTTTTCCGGATTGAAATAATTGTTTTGGCGTCACGAATCAGCCTCCGTTCTTCCACTCCCTAAATCAAAGACAGCACTCAGGGTTCCGCCGAGCCCGCCTTCCTGCTTCTGTTCCTGGTAGTTGACTTGCAGTTTCGCGAAACCCAGAGTGAATTCCATTTTCGGAGTCTCGGCCACCGTGTCGATTCTGCAGTTGGTGACGTACACCTTACTGAATGTGATGACCAGGAAATCGTATTGCGACTTCCCCGCTTTGCGGCACGTAAGCACGACCTTTGGGACCGCGACGTTCTTAAGGCAGGCTTCGTTGAGCTTGGTATACGACGCGTCGATCGGGCCTGAAAAGGTCGCATCGTCGAAGTAGGGCCGGCCAACCGCGTACCCGGCGCGATTGCCCCGGTTCGTCATGGCCAGGTTGAAATCATGCAGGCGAATCTCCCCGCGATGACTATGGTCCTGCGATTCTCCTTCGATGCCATCGATTTTAAGAAAGTAGTCGCGATTGTCCTCTGGCACTCGGTCCCTCCGCTACAAATGTCGAATTGGCTATATCTTACGCTTTTTTCAGCGTGTACGAATACATCAGCGATCCGCCTAGCGTTCCTATCCCCTTTTGGGCCCGGTACTCTTCCTGGATCTGCGCGAAATTCAACGAGAAGTGGAGCATCGGGATGGGATTGCTATCCGGTGACCCCGTCAATCGGCAACTCGAAACCATTACGTCCGACAACGTAATTATCAAATACTCGCGCGCGTCCTTGCCCGCCTTGCGGCAGGTCAATATTACCTTCTTGAGAAGCTGATTTTGCATTGAAGCTATCAGCAGACCCGTGTACGCCCGATCCACTCGCATGGTAAAACGGACATCGTCGCAAACAGGCGCGCTGATCGGCATGCCGCCGCCCCGCTCATGCGGATTCGACACCGCCTTCGAAAACGTCACGATGCGCAATTCGCGCTTATGCGCGGGATCGGCGCATTCGCCTTCGATGCCATCGATTTTTAAGAAATAATCCGCGGAATCTTCACTCATGGCAAAAGATCGGATCTAAGCACGCGAAAACGCGCCATCGCGCCGGCCTCGGTTGAGGACAGCGCGACGACGCAGTGTGCCTGCTCGCATCCGCCTTTATTAACCGGCGCTCTGCGATTTCACGTTGTACTTGGTGGTAACCGCGCCGCCCAACGTGCCGTCCGCCTTCTGTTCCTTGTAGTCGCACTGGGCTTCGGTGAAGTTGATCGAGATCTGATCGAGCGGCACCACGTCGCTGTTGGCCGATCCGCCCGTCTGGTAAGACGAGACCAGAAGATCGGAGAAGCTCCACTTCAGATACTCCTGCTGATCCTTGCCAGCCTTGCGGCAGGTGAGCACAGCCTTCTTGATGTGCTCGCCATTCGCGCAGGCGAGGAACAGTTTCGGGGTCGCCTTGTTGCTGCGCATCACGAAATGGAAGTCACCCATTGAAACCTTGCCAGCGCCCATGCCCTCTCCGGTCGAGGCACTGCCGCTTTGTTGTTCGCCAAACGACCAAGACTCTAATTGAATCTCGTTCTTGTGCGTTTTATCCTGGGCCTCACCATCAATCCCATCGATTTTCAGGAAATAATCTACGATCGCCATTTTCTGCTCTCCTTATATGCACTTTGGTTGAAAGGATTTCGCGCATACGGGGCCGCCCCCGCGCCGCCGGATGCGAGACCTCTCGTGGACGGCGCGGAAAAGTGCCCGATGCTAAAAACTGCTGGTTATTTGCGCGCTGATGCCGGCAGCTCAGCTACCAGGCGCAGCGACATGGACAATTCATCTAACTGGAAGTGCGGCCGCAAGAACGCGACGGCGCGATACGCGCCTGGTTTACCCGGAATCTCCTGCACTTCGATCTTGGCGTCGCGCAACGGGCGCTGGGCCTTGATCGACGGCGCCGCCGTATCGTCCGGTGTCACATAATTCGTGATCCACTGGTTGAGCCAGCGCTCGCAATCGGTTCGCGACATGAAACTCCCGATCTTGTCGCGCATCATCGCCTTCAGGTAATGCGCAAATCGCGAGCAAGCCATGATATAGGGCAGTTGCGCCGACAGGCGCGCATTGGCATTCGCCGCGTCCTTGTCGTACACCTTGGGCTTCTGCGCCGACTGCACGCTGAAGAACGCCGCGTAGTCGGTGTCCTTGCAGTGAACCAGTGGTATGAAACCTTGATCGGCTAGTTCCTTCTCGCGACGGTCGGGAATCGGCACTTCGGTCGGGCACTTCATGGCGACTTCACCGGCATCCGTTTTGAAGTTGTGAACCGGGAGGCCTTCCACAAGACCGCCCCCTTCCACGCCACGGATTGCCGCGCACCAGCCGTACAAATTGAATGCCGTGGTAATACGCGCACCCATGGCGAAGGCCGCGTTGGCCCAGCAGTACTTCTTGTAATCGGTGCCGTCCACGTTCTCTTCGTAGTTGAACGCTTCGACTGTCGTGCCGTCCTTGCCGTAAGGCAGGCGGATCAGCATACGAGGCAGACAAAGACCTACGTAACGAGAATCCTCGCTCTGACGGAACGATTTCCATTTGGCGTATTCGGTGCTGTCGAAAATCTTGGCGATGTCGCGAGGCACGTTCAGCGACGAGTAGCTTTCCAAGTTCAGAAAACTCGGATCGGCAGCCGACAGGAACGGGGCGTGCGCGGCCGAAGCCACCTGCGCCACCTTCTCCAGCAGCTCCATATCTTCGGGTCCGCGTCCAAACTCGTAATTGCCGACCAACGCTCCAAACGGAGCGCCACCGAACTGACCGAATTCTTCTTCGTAGACCTGTTTGAAAAGCGCGCTCTGATCGAACTCCGGAGCTTTCTTCAAATCGCGGAGCAGGTCTCTTTTATTTACGTTAAGAACCTTGATCTTGCACTGCACGCCCGTTTCGGTCTGATCCATCAAGTACCGCAAACCGCGCCATGAACCTTCGAGCTTTTGGAATTCCTGATGATGCAGAATTTCGTTGAGCTGGGCCGAGAGCATGCGGTCGATATCCGCGATGCGCTGGTTGATCATTGCCTCGGCATCGGCCGAGATCTGCATGTTCTTGTCGAGAACCTGCGTGACGAACTCCTTCACCAGGTCCTTGCCGCGCTCTTTCGTGGTAGTCATGCGGCCTTGCTCGACTATTTGATCGAGTAGGCTCTCTTGATCGACGGTTTGCGTAGTCGCCGCCGCTCCCGATTGTTGCTGATCAGCCATTTCCTTCCTCCGGTTTGCCGCCGAGTTCGCCTCTTAGCTTGTTTAACTTGTCCTCGCTCCCGACGGTATCGAGTAGCGCCTTCTCCAGAGCATCGTTACCCTGCAGCGACCCTCTGAGATCCGACAATTTCGTTCGCAGCTCAAGCAGTTTCTTCAACGGCGGTACCTGCTCCGCGACCCTCTGCGGCTCGAAATCCTCCATGCTCTTGAAATGCAGATCGACGTTGATTTTCGCGTCGGGATTATTGGTCAGCTTGTCCTGCACGGAAAACGCCAAGTGCGGTTTCATACCTGCTAGTACCGCATCGAAGTTATCCGGGTTCACTTCCGTGAACTTGCGCTCCCTGAGTTGCGGGAGCGGCTCCGTTGGCTGGCCTGTGAAGTCTCCGAGAACTCCCATAACAAACGGAAGTTCTTTCATTTCGATCGCGTCCCCGATTTCTACGTCGTAGGTGACCTGAACCCTGGGGGGACGTACACGATCGAGTTTGTGTTGTGTGCTTGCTCTAGCCATGTTATTGCCTCTCTTCTACTGTGCCGAAGCACTGCTGAATGTATCACAATCCGCTGGAATTAAGGGACGGCCTCCGGTTTCTGTCGCGAATCAGACATATTCAGGTAGTGGCGAGTATATCTGCCACCACCCGGCCGTGTCAACTCGTTGCCAGACCCCCTCCTCGGGACCGCCCCTCCCCTCCTCCGACTCAATCGTGCTCTCAACAAGAACGGCGACAAAGAAACTAAAACGGGGTCACAATATAAAAATGCGATTTTGTGCGAAGGTTGGTTTAGGAATTCTCATGGCGAGTACACTTGCCGCGGGAGACGGCGGCTACAATGGCACGATCGAGCATTGGCGGCAGGAGCGCGAATCCCGTCTGAAGGCGGATGACGGTTGGCTCACCGTCGCGGGACTGTTCTGGCTTAAGGAGGGATCGAATAGTGCGGGTTCCGCTACCGGCAGTTCCATCCAACTTCCTCGCGTAGCGGCACACGTCGGCGATTTCGATTTTCACGAGGGCAAGGCGACGTTCCACGCGGATCCCGACGTTGCGGTTCTTATTAATGACAAGCCGGTAAAAATTGCGGTGTTGAAGGCCGACACCGACCCAGGTGGCCCAGACAAGATCACGATCGGCGATCTCACGATGTTTGTGATTCATCGAGGCCAGCGCTACGCGATACGCCTTAAAGATAAGGAGAGCGAATATCGCCGCTCCTTCACCAACCTTCATTGGTATCCGGTGCGTGAGGATTATCGAATCGTCGCGCGATGGGTGCCCTATGACACGCCTCACCAGATTGCCGTGCCGAATATCCTTGGCGAAACGGAAAACGAGCCGAGTCCGGGATACGCAACGTTTATATTGCAGGGCCATGAATATCGTTTGGATCCGGTGCTCGAAGACAAACAGCTCTTCTTCATATTCCGCGACCAAACCAGCGGAAAGGAGACCTACGGGTCGGGTCGCTTCCTTTATGCGGAACTGGCGAAGGAAGGCAAAGTGGTTCTTGATTTCAACAAGGCGTACAATCCGCCGTGCGCCTTCACGCCTTTCGCGACCTGCCCTCTTCCGCCGAAGCAGAATCGATTGCCGGTACGCATTGAGGCTGGCGAGTTGAAGTACGGGAACCACTAGTGCGATACTGCCGCGGAGAACATCCGTTCTCCTTTTTGAAGAGTGTGCTGAACGAGCCGAGGCTCTGGAAGCCGCTCTCCAGGCAGATTTCCGTTATGGGCATCTCCGTCTGAGTAAGCAATCTTCGAGCGCGATCCATCCGCCGCCGCACCGCATACCGATGCGGAGTCTCTCCAAAGACTTGAGTGAACAAGCGATGTAGATGATACGGAGAAAGACAGGCCGCGCGAGCGATCGTCTCCAGGTTCAGGGGCTCGCCCAGCGATTCTTCGACGATGGAACGCGCCGTCGTCAACCTGCGGAACAATTCTTCTTTTGTGGCGGCCCGCATCGCCGGCACACGAGCAGCCGAACGCGACAACTCCGACCGGAAACGTAAAAGCTCGCGTGCCGCCAGCAGAAATCCATCCTCCAGGGATTCGGCAGTCGACTGGCCCGAAGCCACTTCGCGCTGCATTGCGCTTAATATCGTGGCAAGCGGTCCTTCTTTAGGGTGCATGCGTTCGAAAAAGCCTGCCGACAACGGCGGTTTTAGTGGATCGTCCAGCAGCGTATCGGCTTTGCCGGTATGGCAACGCAGTGCTTCTTCTACCAGCCCGTCGCGGAAAAACAAACAGAAGGTGCGAACCGGCTGCGTAGAATCGATCAGGATCGTATAAGGCTGCCTGCTGTTGAGGACCAGAATCGAATCCGCATCTAGGACGAAACGGCCATCGTGCGTGCTCCAGGTCCCCTGCCCACGCACGACGGACTTGATGGAGAGAGGCCCCGGATAATCGCGGACGTAATAATGGCGGCCACTGCCGGCGAGGATGACATTCGTTTCCCCGCTTGGCCCTTCCCTAGGATTAACGACAGCCCCAGCCATCAGGTTAAATTAGCAAGATTCGAGAAGCTTAAGGAGCCGCATCAGGACATGATGTATGCATGAGCTGTTCCAGACGCCATCTACTCGCGCTCGGAGGTACCATGCTCGCAACCAGCGCTCTCGCAGCGGCCGCTCGACACTCTGCTTTTCTTCAAGCTTGCCTGGAAGGAAACGAATCGGAGAAAGAGGCGCTTCTAAAAAAGGGGCTTCGGCTCGACATACATGAAGCAGCCGCGGCGGGAGTCACAGCGCGCGTCGAACAAATTTTAGCTCGCAACCCCGGATCGGTAAATCATCGCGACCTCGAAGACGCGACACCACTCCACTATGCCGCTGCATGCGGTCAGATCGCTATGGTTAATGTTCTTCTCCAAAAAGGAGCCGATCTCAGCGCCACGGCCACCGGTCTTGATGACGCGACACCAGCTCATTTCGCCGCCGGTATCGCGGACAGCAAAACAGCGGCCATGATGATTGAAACCCTGGTAGGGAACGGCGCCGCGCCAAATGCCCATCAGACCGACGGAACAACTGCGCTGCACATCGCCGCGCAGCATGGCCATGCTGATGCGGTTCGAGTGCTGATCCGGCGGGGAGCCAGTCCATCCGAGGTCGACAACCACGTTGCGACGGGAGAAGCCATAGCGGTGCTTGAGAACGCTTCATCGGTTGCGCGTAATTGCGAAACCGGACGGTACCGGGGCGTAAAGCGCGACGACACCTACGGACTGCCGCAATCCTGGATCAACGACTTCGTGATCGCCTCGCACTTCGACTTCGAGAAAGTGAAGAGACTTCACGTCCAATGTTCGGATCTTCTGTTGACGCGCTCGACCTGGGACGAGATCGGCGTCGAGGCTGCGGCGCACATGGGCCGCGAGGACATGGCGAATTACTTTATCGAGAAGGGCTCACCGCTGTCGCTATGCACGGCGACAATGTTGGGACATATCGACGTAGTGAAGCTGTTGCTGAAGGAAGACCCGAACCGCGTCCATGAGCGCGGCGCCCACGACTTCCCTGCCCTTTGGTACACGGCGTTCGGCAAGGAGCGGCCTGAAATCCTAGAGTTGCTCCTAGCCTCCGGCGCCGACGTTCACGCAGGCATGATGGGCAATACGACCAGGCAGCTTGCCGAGAAGAAGAAATGCGAGCGGTTGTTGGAGATTCTCGCGACCTACGGGGACACTCACGTTGAAAAGGAGCTCAAGTAAGGTGAGCACTGGTCAACTGCGCGCCAGTTTCGTCAGGGCGTGAAAAGCACGACTTGGGCGCGGTGACCTTTACTTAACTTCCGGTCGGTGGTGTAAAGGATGGCGCCCGTCGCCTCGGCGAGAGCTATGTACGTGGCGTCGTATGCGGTGAAGTTGTGCCGTAGTTCCCAGATTCGATCGAGCAGCGGCGTATGCGAATAACGCTCGGCTGGCAGGGTCGCGAGTCCCGCGAGAAACTGATCGTTATGATCCGGCCCAATCCGCTGGCCAGCCGCTAACCTACGAATCGCACTCACAACCTCGATATCGATCAAATGGGGAACGATGAAGGACTCGTCACGCCCTCCCAGGTCACGTCGAATCGCATCGGCCAGGGTGCCATTCGTGAGGAGTTCGACAACAACGGACGCGTCCAGAACAATCATCGTGAGTCTCGCAGGTCGCGTATCACCTGCGCGGGGCTCTTCTTACCTTTAATGGGCTTCACCCGTCTGGTATGCTCCAGCCATTCCTGCATTGTTGGCCGCTCCGCCACACGTGCCAGTTCCCTCTTGATGAAATCGGAAAGACTCATGCCTTCGCGTACCGCTCGCGACTTCAAAGTGACATGCACCTGATCCGGGACGTCTCTCACCTGAATCATCTTTGACATGTTTTCAGCATATACACATGTGCAAGGCATGTCGAGCCACGCACGGCCACAAAGAAGAATCATTCGAGCGTACCCGCAAGACTTCCACGAAATGCAACCCAACCCAAAGCGTCCAACTAGCGAGGAACTTTATCTTATGGCCGAGCAATTAAAGAACCGCAAAGTCGCCATCGTCGTCGAAAATGGTTTCGAACAAGTTGAGCTCACCGAGCCCAGGAAGGCGCTCCAACAGGCCGGCGCTCAAACTGAAATCGTCTCGCCTCAAAAAAGCAAGGTCAAGGCCTGGAACTTCGAAGACTGGGGCGTAGAATTGCCCGTCGACAAACAAATCGAGCAGGCCCGCGCCCAGGATTACGACGCTCTCCTGCTCCCTGGCGGTGTTATGAACCCCGACAAATTACGCGTGAATGAAACCGTCCTGAATTTCGTACGTGACTTCTTCAAAGCCGGCAAACCCGTCGCCGTCATTTGCCACGGCCCCTGGACTCTCATCAATGCCGGCGTCGTGAAGGGCCGCAAAATCACGTCGTGGCCCTCGGTCCAAATGGACCTCAAGAATGCCGGGGCCGATTGGGTAGACCAGGAAGTCGTCGTCGATAACGGCCTCGTCTCCAGCCGCAAGCCCGATGACATCCCCGCATTCAATAAGAAAATGATCGAGGAATTTGCCAAGGGGCTGCACGGGGGCCAAAAGATGGGTGGAATGGGCGGTGATCGCATTCACGTGCCCAAGCCCGAACAGGTGACAGTTCCTTCGGACTAATCGTTCTCAGCGCGACCGGTGCCATCATGTTCTTTGGAGAGCAGCGTGGCACCGGCGGAATTTGGAACCCTCTACATTGTCGCGACGCCGATCGGTAACCTCGAGGACATCACGTATCGGGCGGTGCGCGTTCTCGGCGAAGTTGACCGGATCGCTTGCGAGGACACTCGCCAAACGCGGAAGCTGCTGGATCGCTATGACATCCAAAAACCGCTAGTCAGTTATCACGAGCACAACGAGCAGGAAAAATCGGAGGACTTGGTTCGCGACCTGGAAGCGGGTCGAAACATCGCGCTTGTATCGGACGCCGGAACTCCGCTGATCGCTGACCCTGGCTATCGGCTTGTCGAAAAGGCTCGTGCCGCCGGGATCACGGTTGTACCAATACCGGGTCCGTCGGCAATTCTAGCCGCGCTGAGCGCTTCCGGGCTACCCACCGATTCTTTTGAATTTCACGGATTCCTGCCGGCGAAAACCTCGCAAAGAAAGATTTTGTTGGAGAAGTTTCTTAACTCGGAAAGTACACAGGTCTTTTACGAGGCGCCACACCGAATTGTCGATGCGCTCGACGATATAGCCGAAGTTCTCGGCGACCGGCCTGTTGTAATCGCCAGAGAGCTGACAAAGATCCATGAGGAGTTCCTCTCTGGTACTGCCGCAGTCATCCGCGATGCGCTACGCACACGTAATGCGATCAGAGGCGAGTTCACGGTAATGATCGGCAAGGGAGCAGAACGGCCGATGGACCGCCGGCCGGTTGAGGAAGCTGTTGAGGAGCTAATCGCGCTTGGGATGTCTCGGATGGACGCGTATAAACGCGTGGCGCGCGAGCGCGGCATCTCCAAGCGCGATGTTTACAAGCAGATCGAAACGAAGTGACTAGCTCCAGAGCCGGTCATAGGAACGTTCTTTGTCCCATTCCGTGGTTGGCTCGAAGTACCCGGGTTCGAGCAGATGCTGTTTCATTACGTCGTCGTTCAGCGTGACGCCGAGGCCCGGCTTCTCCGGAACGGTTACGAAACCTTGATTCACGATCGGCTTTTCGACGCCTTCCACCAGGTCACTCCACCACGGCACGTCGACGGAGTGATTTTCAAGCACCAGGAAATTCTCCGTTGCGGCGGCGCAGTGGACGTTCGCCATGCACGACACCGGTGATCCGGCAAAATGCATTGCCATCGCAACGCCGTATTCCTGAATGGCATCGCCAATTTTCTTCGTTTCCAGGATGCCGCCGGAAGTGGCGAGATCCGGATGCAGGATGTCGACAGCGTGGTTTTTCGCGAGGTTGACGAAGCCCTCTTTGAGGTAAATGTCCTCGCCGGTCAGCAGCGGAATGTTGATCGACTGTTTGATCTCTTTGAGCAGGTCGGTGTATTGCCACGGAACCATGTCTTCGAGCCAGGCCATGTTGTATTTCTCGAGCGCGTGGCCGAGCCGGATGCAGGAGTTGACGCCGATATGGCCAAAGTGGTCGGCTGATAGCGGAATGTCGTAGCCGACATACTCCCGAACGGTGGCCACGAAATTGGCCATCGTCTCTATGCCTTTAGGCGTCAGTTCGATGCCGGTGAACATATGCTGCACGGTTCCGTTGCCTTTGATGGAGACTCCGTCCGGAGCGGTAATCGTACCTGGTACGCCTTGCATCAGGTCGATCCCGAGATCCATCTTGAGCCAGGTGAACCCCTGCTCTTTGCGCTTCTTCAGACGCTGGCCATAAATGTTCGGATCGTCCGATTCGGTGGTGTCCGCATAGCAGCGGATCTTATCGCGGAATTTGCCGCCGAGCATCTGGTAGACGGGAACGTTGTAGGCTTTGCCTGCCAGATCCCAGAGCGCCATCTCGATTGCGCAGACACCACCAGCCTGTCGCGAATCGCCGCCAAACTGTTTGATCTTTCGAAAAATCTTATCGACGTTGCAGGGGTTTTCACCAAGTATGCGGCTCTTGAGTATGAGTGCGTAAGTCTTGCTCGCGCCATCCCGCACTTCGCCCAAACCATAGATGCCTTGGTTGGTGTCGATGCGGATGATCGGGTCGATCATGGGCGCGCCTTTGATAGTGGCGACGCGAAGATCGGTGATTTTCAAATCCGACGGTTTCGAGTTGCCGTTGACGTGCTGCGTAGCCGCGTCGAGCGTCTGGTCATCCCAAAAACTGAGACCGAGCGCCGTGGCGGCTGAAGTCAGGAAGGAACGTCTACGCATATCCAAATTCTATTCCCCGCAGGGGCTCTAGCGGGACACGGGACTATCTTCCCAAGTACTCATGGACAGCGAATAAGCGCTATCGTTCCATTCCTCGCAACGCTCGGCGCGGGATATACTCCTGGCATGCGAAGAATCGTCCTTGCTTCACTCCTGTTTACGGCACTATCTTTTGCGGCTAATATTTCGGGCACGTGGAAAGCCTTAGGTCCCGGTACTTCCAGTGCGAACATCATCCTGAAACAGTCTGGAGATAAAATCACCGGCACGTACCTGGGTCCTCTGGGAAGGGGAGACCTCTCCGGGACGATCACTGGCGATTCTATCGAGTGGGCCTTCAGCAACGGAGAAGGCAAGGTCACCTACACCGGCTCGATCAAAGGCGCGAAGAAAATTGAAGGCGTGATCGTTTATTCGATTCACCCGAAAATCAAGTTTGTAGCCGAGAAGATCAGCGACAGCACTGACGAAAAGAAGATCGCGCAGAAGTAGCTCAGTGGCCGCCGGCGCTGACGCGCCAGACGGTGCTGGAACCATCGTCGGTGACGATCAACGATCCGTCCTGCGCAACTGCAACGCCGACCGGGCGTCCCCAGACCTCACCGTCGGGGGTCACGAATCCGGTCAGGAAGTCTTCATACTCGCCCGTCGCGTGACCGTTCTTCACGGGGACGCAGATCACTTCGTATCCCGTTCGCACGGATTTATTCCAGGAACCGTGTTCGGCTGCGAAGATGTCGCCCTGGTATTCCGCCGGGAACTGTTTCCCTTCGTAGAAAGTCATCTCGAGCGACGCGTTGTGCGGCTGTAGCAGAACGTCCGGAGTAATCACTTTCGACTTCAGCTCCGGGTGTTTGCCTTCCAGTCGCGGGTCCTGATGTCCTCCCATATAGAACCACGGCCAGCCGTAGAAACCAGCCTCCTGAATGTGCGTAATGTAGTCGGGAACGAGGTTATCTCCCAAGCCGTCGCGTTCGTTTACCGAAGCCCACAGTTGCCCGGTAGTCGGATTGATCGCGATGCCGACAGGGTTTCGAATCCCGTACGCGTAGACACGGAGTCCGCTGCCATCCGGATTGAATTCGAGAATGTCGGCGCGATGGAATTCCTCCGGGTGAGTATCCGCGTCATCGACGTTTGAATGCGAACCTACGGACACGAACATTTTCTTGCCGTCCGGTGTGAAGGCAATATCGCGCGTCCAGTGGCCACCGCCGCGCAGTCGGCCGCCGCCCGGGATATCGGGCACAATTACCTGCTCGGGTCCGCGAGCCTTCAGATCGCCATTCTTATAGGGAAAGCGAATGACGGAATCCGTGTTTCCGATATAGACGAATTGCGGATTTGGTCCGGGTGGATAAAACGCGATGCCAAACGGCTGTTTCAGATCGGCGGCGAAAACTTCGATAGTCTGGGCCTTACCGTTCGCGTCCATTCCGCGCAAAACTTTAATGCGATTCGCTTCGCTCTCAGCAACAAACAGGTCGCCGTTCGGGGCGCGGCGAATTTCACGCGGCCGGTCGAGTCCCGTGGCGTACTCGGTCACTTTAAATCCAGGAAGAGTCTTGGGCCAGGCGTCCTTAGGTTTCTGGACGAGATGAGGTCCGTTGTCGACGGACTGAGTGGCGTAAGGCGCCGGAAGATCCTGAAGCGTTATTTTACGCATCACGCCAGGCTGTTCGTGGCGATAGTCGGTGAAGGCGGCGGTTCCCTCAAGAACGGAGCCGGCGATTGCGACGCACAGGATCGCTCCGGAGGAAGCTAAGAGGAAGATCGGGAATCTGGAAGGCATCACACAAATAGGATTGTTCTTCATCGCTAAACGCTTCAGGATACCCCCTAATCAGTAGGAATGTACTAGGAGGTACTGGGTCTTCTACCTGATGGCACAAGGATTCGCACCGTGGCAGAATGAATTCGGCGACCGGCTGGCGAATTACGGAAAATGCCGCAGAGAAGCGCACACTCTGGGCAGGCGAGGTCCGCATTTCGCCAGGCGGTTCACCAAAATCTCTTATAACAATCGGAAATTGACTTCGATAGTGGCTTGTACGGGAACGGGATGTCCGTCCTTCATTCCGGGACGGAATTTCCACTTCGTAACCGCCTCGATCGCTTTCTGATCGAGTCCAAGGCCGAGCGGGCGGATGACTTTGAGGTCGCGAGCGTTGCCCTTCTCGTCTACGACGATGAACAGAACAACGGTCCCCTGAAACTTGGCTTTGCGAGCCTCTTCGGAGTATTCCGGCTCAGGTTTATAGATGGGCACAGGGGCCGATACGCCGCCGCCAATTCTGTAAGCACCACCTCCAAAGTTGCCACCATGGCCTGGGCCGTAGCCAGCTCCGCTGCCCGGGCCGATGCCACCACCGCTGCCGCTACCCATACCGCCGCCGGATCCGGTTCCGTTAGAGGCTCCAAGGACCTTCGAAAGAGGATCGCCGAGCTGAGTCATGTTCACGTTCGGGACTGGAGCATCCGGCTGGATGATGAGCGTGGGATCCATGGGCAGCTTTGGATTTTCAACCTTGCTGATCATGGGTGGTACGAACTGTCTGTCAGCCAACTTCGGAAGTTTGCCTTTGGTTACCGGCGTCGGCGATCGATCACCGCCGCCTCCGCCGCCTCCCATGACGTCCTTCTTTGGAGGTGTTGGTTTGTATGGCGCCAGATCCGGTGCGATGAGAGTGACCGTTTGTTGGACAGCCTGCTGAACGTGCCGATTCGTCCCAATGAGAAATAACAGACCGATTACGCCGACATGGATGAGCATCGAAGTGAGGCCGGCGCGCTTTTCCTGGCCACCGTAGAAGCCCCAAATGTCTTGAACTTCAACGGGTTTCGATGTTATTTCGAGTGGCGGGAGCTTGGGCGGATGGATGAGCTCCCTGATGCTTTGGGCAATGCCCTTGTACCACGGTATTTCCGTTTCGGGTGCGAGCAGCCTGGCCAGATGTATGTCTGGATCCTCGGGCATCATCATGTGTTGTTCTGCCATGAGCTTCCGTTACTCCCGCTTAAAACTCCTACCGTTAGACGCAAGCTGCATCGCGGGGTTGCAGTCAATAGTCCCATTGAGTCTATCACTTCCGCTGGCGCGTATCAGGCGATATGAAAAATGGAAATACTTACTTCTAAGAATACCTCACATCGGACGTGTAGACCAGAGGTGCGTTACAAAATTAGAGGGCCAACACATGGAAGGCAAAGCACGCGACAGGCCGCTTGTTTTATACGACGGCAAGTGCGGCTTTTGCCGCATCTGGATCGAGTACTGGCGTGAAGTAACCGGCGGTCTCGTCGACTATGAACCTTCGCAGCAAGCTGCCGCCGAGTATCCGAGGATTACGCGTGAACAATTTACAAAATCAGTTCAGCTTATACTGCCCGACGGTCGCATTCTGGACGGCGCAAATGCCGTTTTCCAGCTCCTGACGTATACGGCGAAAAGTTGGCCCTTACATCTTTACGACAGACTTCCCGGATTTCGACCGGCCTCCGAGTTTGCTTACCGTTTCATAGCAAATCATCGCAGCTTGTTCTATTGGCTTACGGTTCTGTTTGTTGGCAAACAGATTCGACCCGCAAGGTTCCAGAAAGTCGAATGGCTTTTCCTTAGGACGCTGGCTTTGGTCTACTTGGTGGCCTTTGTGTCGCTCGGCGTACAAATTCGGGGATTGATCGGCTCTCGGGGGATAGTTCCCATTGGCGGGTATCTGGACGCGGCAACACGCGCGTTGGGAGCAAACGCGTGGCGGACGGTTCCAACTTTGCTCTGGTTCGGGCACAGCGATGCGGTTCTCGTGGGAGTATGCATCGCGGGCGCGATTATTTCCATCGTGCTTTTGATCGGATTTTTCGAGCGCGCCTGCCTGATTCTCCTTTATGTGCTTTACCTGTCGTTGTGCTCCGCTGGTCAGGATTTTTTGTCGTTTCAGTGGGACCTGCTGCTGCTCGAAGCCGGATTCCTGGCGATCTTTCTGGGATCGTCTCGCATTGTGCTGTGGCTCTATCGCGTTCTTGTGTTCCGTTTGATGTTCTCGTCGGGCGCTGTCAAACTGCTCAGCGGAGACCCTTCGTGGCGCAACCTCAGCGCCATGAGCTATCACTATTTCACGCAGCCCCTTCCGACCCCGATCGCGTGGTACTTCGAACAGCTTCCCTTCTGGTTTCAAAAGTTCTCGACGGTCTCGGTTTTCGTCATCGAACTGGGTGTACCGTTTCTTATCTTTCTGCCGCGGCGTGCACGGATTTTCGGCGCGTGGTGCCTTATCGGACTGCAGACGCTGATCCTGATCACTGGCAATTACGCGTTCTTCAACGGGCTGACCATCGGGCTCTGCGTCTTCCTTTTCGACGACGCCGGGATTTCACGATGGATTCCCGCGCGGCGCGGGATCGTGACGCGGCGAAAGCTCGCTATCGCAGTTGTAATTTTGGTTTTGGGGCTGGCTTCGCTCCAAATGATCGCGACGTTCGGCGGCCGTCTGCCAGGGATCGGCTCGGAGATCGTGCAGGCGGCGCTGCCTTTCGGAATCGTGAACACCTACGGACTTTTCGCAGTGATGACGACGACACGTCCGGAGATCACTATTCAGGGTTCGAACGACGGCGCAACGTGGTCGAACTATATTTTCAAATACAAGCCCGGACCTCTGGGCCGAAGGCCCGCGTGGGTCGCGCCCTATCAACCGCGCCTGGATTGGCAGATGTGGTTCGCGGCGCTGGGAAGCTATCGGGAGAATCCATGGTTTGTAAATTTCATGGTGAGCTTGCTGGAGGGGTCTCCGGATGTTCTCGGGTTGCTTCAGACGAATCCGTTTCCGAAGGCGCCGCCTCACTTTGTGCGTGCAATGGTCTCTTCGTATTGGTTTACGAATTGGGATGAGCGCCGGGCAACAGGAAACTGGTGGAAGTCCGAGCCTACGGGAGTTTATTTGCGAGCGATTTCGCTGGCCGATGTGCGGCGATGATCGAAAGAAACGCGCTTCATATTCAACAGATCTGTCGTGAGGTACCATCGGCGTTTGCAATGAAGCCTGTCACTCTTGATGGCACGAGTTTGACCATTGAGGACGTGGTCCATGTGGCGCGGGATGGCGCGCCGGTTGAGATCGATCCCAAAATCAAACCGCGACTCGCCGAAGTTCGAAAGTACGTGGACCAACGTGTCCAGGAGAGCACCGCTTCCCACGCCGGCACAAAAGAAAATGCCATATATGGTGTGACCACCGGTTTCGGTGCGCTCAAAGGAGTCCTTCTCGATAGCACCAAGGACGCGAGGCAGATTCAGGAGAACATCGTTGTCAGTCATTCCGCCGGCGTGGGCGCGCCGCTCGATGACGAGATCGTTCGCGGTGTGATGCTGATTCGCGCCAGCACTCTTGCGGCAGGTTACAGCGGTGTTCGTTATGAGCTGATCGATCGGCTGGTTGGAATGCTCAACAGCGGAATCCTTCCCGTAATTCCGGAGCAAGGCTCGGTGGGAGCCTCGGGAGACCTGGCGCCGCTGGCTCACCTGGCGCTGGGACTGATCGGTCTCGGTCCGGTCCGCTTCGAGGGCGGGGTCATTCCCGCTCTCTCGCGATTCAAATCGAAAGAGAAACGGCTGCAGCCGTTTCTCAACAAATTCCGGCTTTCATACAAGGAAGGCCTGGCGCTGATTAATGGGCTGGCTGTTACGGCCGCGATCGGCGCGCTCAATGTGCAAAAAGCCCGCGAACTGCTGGCCTGGGCGGACGCGATCGGAAGTATGACGGCGGAGGCCGTGCTCGGCGCTCCTCGGGCTTTCGATGAAATCGTGTTCAAGGTGTATGGGCATGCAGGTGCCAAGATTTCAGCCGTAAATGTGCGGCGAATGACCGCCGGAAGCGAGCTTCTGAACGGCTCGCCAGACGTGCACGATCCTTACTCTGTCCGCTGCATTCCGCAGGTGCATGGCGCTGTGCGCGATACTCTGTGCTACGCGGCTACGAGTGTTCAAAATCATCTGCGCAGCGTGGACGACGATCCTATTTTCTTCACGATAGAAGAGGCAGCCGCGTCCACCCCGCCCGTCGATGGATGGACAGAGCGCCTGCATTACGAGCACGGTCATTTTCACGGCGCTCCGCTGGGTTATGCGATGGATTATCTGTCGATCGCCATGACCGATCTGGGTTCCATATCCGAGCGGCGCATTGCAATGCTGGTGGACAAAAATCATAATCGCGGGCTGCCGGGATTCTTGACTTATAGCCGGAGCGGAACTACATCAGGCGTGATGCTGGCGCAGTATGTGGCGGCTTCGATCGTATCCGAGAACAAAGTGCTGTCGCATCCCGCGAGCGTGGATAACGTTCCGACGTCGGCGGACACCGAAGATCATGTGAGCATGAGTACGGCTGCCGCGCGGAAGGCCAGATCGATTCTCACGAACATCGAATCGGTGCTTTCGATTGAGCTGTTGTGCGCCGCGCTTGCGCTTGCTTATCGAATCGGCGATTTGCCTTCCGGCGAGGACGTTCCAGCGCGCCTCATGGGAGAGGGTACGCGCGAGTTGTACAAGCTCATGAAATCGCGCTTCGCCAATTTCCGGGAGTTCAAGGAACGGGACTGCGTGCTTCACGACCAGATTGAGAAAGCTCGGCAGGTGATCCGGTCGGGACCACACTTCAAGCTTCCGCTTGAAGGATAGACTTCACGGTGGTGATTAGGTCGCTCAAAGCGATCGTCTGCTGTCCGGATTTTCCCGCTTTCCGAAACGCTTGGCGGTCCTGAATGCCTTCGCGGGAACTCAGGCCGGCACGCAGGTCTTTCACCGATACCTTTTCGGACTGATATTCATCCGGTCCGATAATCACAGCGACCGGGATCTGTTTCAGATTTGCGGCGGAGAGTTGCACGCTGAGACGCACGCCTGGATCGCCAAAGTACACTTCGGTCCGGATGTTTTCAGCGCGAAGCAGGCTGGCGACTTTCAGAAGATGATCGGCCGGGACGCCCGGAAACGAAGCGATCAGCACTTGAGTGATCGTACCGGAGGTCGAGATCTTTTCGAGGCGGCGCAAGGCCGCGGTAAAACGATCGAGACCGAACGAGGCTCCGGTGGCAGGAATTTTCTTTTCCAGGAAGCGATCGACTAACTGGTCGTAGCGGCCTCCGCCCATTACGGCTCCGATTTCCGGAGCTTCCAACAAATAGGCTTCGAAGATGGGGCCGGTGTAGTAATCGAGACCTCGTGCGAGGCTGGGAAAGAAGATTACGTCCTGCTCGCTGAGTCCTTGGGCCCCGAGACAGCGATCGAGCTCGCGCATTTCTTCGAGAACTTGCGTGGCTTCAGGGGTCCGGTCCAGTTCCGCTTCTAGGGCGTCGATGATTCCGGCGCGTGTGGGGGCGGTCACGAGAATCAACCACACAATTTTGTCGATGCTTGCGTCATTGAGACCGACGCCTCGGATCGGATCGCCGGAATCGTCGACACGCCCGGGGCCGAGTTCGAGACGCACGTTGCGCTCGCCGATCTTTTGGAGCTTGTCGATGGCGCGGACCACACGGCGCTGCGTTTCGGGATCGGCGACACCAGCGGAGCTCATGATGAGCTCGAGGATCTTGCGATTGTTGACGCGAACTTGAAATAGCCCGGCGGCGACACCGGCGACCTTAAGAATGGCGCAGATCACAGCTACGATTTCGGCATCGACAGCCATCGATTCGGAGCCGGCGGCATCGAAATCGAATTGGCGGAACTGGCGATAGCGGCCTTCGCCGGGCTTGTCGTTGCGAAAAACGGGAGCGAGTTGATAACGGCGGAACGGGAGTCGAAGTTGTTCGGGATATTGCGCCAGGAGCCGTGCGAAGGGTACGGTCAGATCAAAGCGCAAACCGACGTCTTCGTTTTCGCGGCTCTTGAACCGGATAATTTCTTTTTCAGTTTCTTCGCCGCCCGCGCCAGTGAGCGTGGTCAGGTATTCGACGCAGGGAGTGTCGAGAGGAACGAAACCGTATCGTTCTAGGACGCCGCGGACCTTTTCGATCAGGGCGTTCTGAAAGATCATCTCCTCAGGCAGGATGTCGCGGTAACCCTTGAGAGTCTGGGCGGGAACTAGTGTTTTTTGAGTGGTGGCTGCCATCGAGGAGGATGGTACAGGGAATGGGGCTCGAACCCATGACCTTCTGAGCCACAGTCAGACGCTCTACCAGCTGAGCTATCCCTGCACACAAGAAACTACTTGACCAGTATACCAGTTGGTCTCGCAGGCGATCATACTGTAACTTATGGCTATGAGCAGAAGGTTCCGCGTTTGCATCTTGCTGGCCTGGCCCGTGATGGCTTTGGGTCAACTCAATGAGACCCGGGGTAACGCACCGGGCAATGTGCCGCAGGCAACGTTCTTTATCCATCAGCTCGGGAACGACCACTCCGAGGGCATCACGATGCTGGACATGAACGGGGATGGTAAGCCCGATCTGGTGAGCGGCGCGTACTGGTATGAAAATCCGGGTCCGCAAGGCGGCGAATGGAAGCGGCATCAATGGCGCAAGGTGGATATCGTCGGCGAGTTTGTTTCCGATTGCGGAGAGTGGGCCGTCGATGTGAATCACGACGGCGCTCCCGACATCGTTACGGTCGGTTGGATGACCGATGGACTTTACTGGTATGAGAATCCGAAAAAAACCGACGTTTTATGGCAGCGCCATCTGATCGAGCACACCATCGAGACCGAGGGCGGCTGGATGGCCGATCTCAACGGCGACGGCAAGCCCGACCTGGCTCTGGCCCATTACGGTCGGTCGGGAATTTTCTGGGTCGACTTCGCCGGTCCGGAGCCTAAGGTCCATCACGTCGGCGGACACGACCAGGATGGCCATGGAATCGGGATGGCGGACATCGACGGCGACGGCAAGGTGGATTTGCTCACGCCGCACGGATGGTTCAAGAACATCGACGCGAATGCCGACAAATGGGAGTGGCACCCCGACTGGGATCTGGAAGAGACCGGATTTCCGATCATCGGCTACGACGTGAATAACGACGGCAAGATGGATCTCATTTACGGGCGCGGGCACAGCTACGGACTGTATTGGCTGGAGCAAAAAGACGGCGGGAAGTGGGTGAAGCACACCATCGATGAATCGTTCTCGCAGGTGCACACGTTGATCATGGCCGATATCGACGGCGACGGTCAGATGGAACTGATCGCCGGAAAACGCTATCGCGGTCACGATGGCGGCGATCCTGGGTCTTACGATCCGCTCGTCATTTACTATTACAAGATCGATCGCAAGACTGGCGAGTTTACGCGGTATCCGATCTCAATGAATGGAACTGCGGCAGCGGGAACGCAATTCATTGTTGCGGATCTTGATGGCGACGGAGATATCGACATTGCGACGGCTGGGAAAACGGGGGTGCACTTCTTTGAGAACCTCCAGGTGAATCATATTTCCAAAGCGCAACGCGAGAAGGAGCTGCTGTTGAACAAAAACTGGCCGTTTGAGGGTGAAGGAGCGCCCGCGGCTTGGGAGCATCAGAAGAAGTAAGGCCGGCCGCCGCTTCGGCTAGGAGCCGAGGCGGCGAAACACGCGGCGGAAGAATTGACGGCTCTTGCGATTGCGATTCAGCGCTAGCGTCGCGAATGCCAGACACGCTAGCAAACCGATTAACCCGACGAGCTGGCACAGTTGCGAGAACATCGTGACTCCATTATCAGAGGTGGAAACATTACGGGCAATGAATGGAATGCCTGAGAAAGCGGCTACCGACACCTTACTAGGCATCGACCTTTGTGGGATTCGACTGAGCAATCCCGTGTTGGCTGCTTCCGGAACGTTCGCTTACGGTGTTGAATTCGAGACAGTTGCCGATTTGAACGCGATTGGCGGGATTGTGGTGAAGGGTCTTTCGCGAGAGCCGATGGCCGGCAATCCTCCTCCGCGACTTTGGGAAGCGAGCGCCGGGATGATCAACTCCGTAGGTCTCCAAAACATCGGTGCCAAGGCCTTTGTCGAGCGGAAGCTACCGGAACTGCGGCGATTCCGGACGGCCATCTTTGCCAACGTGTTCGGTTATGCGCCGGAGGATTACGCGGAAGTGGTGCGGATTCTCGAGGAGGGAGAAGGCATTGCCGGGTACGAACTGAATGTGTCGTGCCCCAATACGAAGCATGGCGGCATTTTCTTCTCCAGCGATCCGGCGTTGTTGCGTGAGCTCGTTACATCGATTCGCCCGCTGACCAAGCGGCCAATGATTGTGAAGTTGTCGCCAAACGTAACGCGCATCGACGTGCTGGCGAAAGCGGCGGAAGAGGCCGGGGCCGACGCGGTGAGTCTCGTGAATACTTTTGTGTCACTGGCCATCGACGCTCATACCCGGCGTCCGAGATTGGGAGCCGGGTTCGGCGGTCTTTCAGGTCCAGCCATAAAACCGATCGCACTGAGGATGGTGCATGAGGTTTTCCGCGCGGTCCGGATTCCAGTGGTAGGAATGGGCGGGATCCGAACGGGTGAAGACGCGGCCGAATTCATGATCGCGGGAGCGGCGGCCATCGAAGTCGGCACGGTGAGCTTCAAAGATCCAGCCGCGCCATGTCGCGTGGCTCGCGAGTTGGGCGAATTTGCTAAAAAAGAGAAGCTCCATCATATTCGGGAACTTACAGGAACACTCAAACTATGAAGAAGAGTATTTCGACCGATCGGGCTCCGAAAGCCATCGGCCCTTATTCGCAGGCCATCGTGAAGAATGGTGTCGCGTATCTGAGCGGACAGATTCCTCTGGACCCGTCTACAGACGAGTTGGTCGCGGGCGATGTCGCCGCGCAGACGGAGCGGGTTCTCGAAAATATCAAAGCTGTTCTCGAAGCTGCGGGAGCGTCCATGGGTTCGGTGCTCAAGACTACCGTATTTCTCAAGGACATGGCCGACTTCACGAAGATGAACGAGGTATACGGCCGGTACTTCTCCGAGAATCCGCCGGCGCGCTCTACCGTGCAAGCAGCAAAACTGCCGCGCGACGTGATGGTTGAGATCGACGCGATTGCCGCCGTGGATTAAGGCTTCTTGGCGTCTTCGGAGTATTGAGCCTGGGGCGGATTCAATTTGATGGTGATAGTCTTTTCCGCCTCATCGACCGAGAAGGTATCCCCAAACGTTTGGTAATTCTTCGCGATCACCTGGATCAGGATGTCACCTTGAGGGATCGGAGGGATCGTCACGCGACCTTCCTGGCTGGTGCGTGTGTCCCATTCCGTCTTGATGCTCTTTCCGAACTTCAACACCGAGTGGCCCTTGACGAATTTAACGATCACGCTGGCGCGGTCGACAGGCTTCCCGCTCTGGTTCGTCACCTCGATCGTGAGCGTCGTCATCGGCGGCGGCGGTCCAGCCAACAAGGGCATTAAGCACAAGGCCGTGAAGAGCACGAATCGTCGCATAACTACATCATAACGTCAGCACTGGATAAGTCTCAGCGCTTGCGGCGGTTGGTTTGGCGAGCGGCGTTGAGATCCTGGCGGTCGAAGAAGACATACAGAAAAACTCGATGGCGCGGACCAGGTCGTAGAAACGATCGAAGTCAACCGGCTTTTCGACATAGCAGTTGGCCTGCTGGTCGTACGCGGTCCGAATGTCGCGCTCGTCGCGCGAACTGCCGAGAACGATCACGGCGATTCGCTTGAGTTCGGCGTCCGATTTGATTTCGTGCAACAGATCGTGGCCTCCCTTCTTCGGGAGGTTGATGTCGAGGATGATTAGATCGGGCCGGGGAGCGTTTCGGTAGGAGTTTTTTCGCCGGAGGAAATCACTGGCTTCGTAGCCGTCGCTGACGAGATGCATACCGCAGCAATTGGAGCTAGCCTGTGCCGCTTCAAGAGCGATTCTGACCAAAGCAGCGTCGCCGACGTTATCCTCTACGAGAAGAACCTGAACGGGCACCTTTGTACGTAGATGGGGCATACTTCAGAAAGACCAGGTACGCTTTTGAAGTATAGCTCAGAGCGAGGTGTTTCGGTTAGGAGGAGTATCAGGTCCAGCTCTGGATTCTCGCTTGAACCTCGGTTCTGAGTTCCGGGGGATCGGCCGAAAAACGGGCGCGAGAGTGTTCGGGCAAATCGTTTCGGACGTCTTCGAAATTGGGGACGGGAGCGGAGGCCATGACCCCGAAGCCGAGGGCATCGGCCATGCGGTCCGCAATCTGCACCAGCTGGAGCATTCGGAACGGACCTGCTGCGACCGGCTCGTGATGCCAGGCGACGATCTCGCGCAGTTCGGGGAACGGCATCTTCTCAATAAGCCAGGCACCGGCGCTGCAATGATCGATGTCGAATAATTCCCGCTCGGCCGCCATGAGGTCTGAGCCGCGCTCGGTGGAATCGGCGAGCAGCTTCTCGTAGGCCTCGGAATGTTTTACGAGCAACGCCAGGCGGCCAATGTCCCGCATCAGACCACCAAGATATGCAAAATCCGGGTCCATACGACAAGACGTGGCTAACTTTTCCGAGATCACCGCTCCCGCCAGACTGTTCTCCCAACAGACCCGTAAAGTTTTCCGATGCAGCGCCGGGCTGACGAAGTCACCCAGAGCCTGGGTCGTAGTGATCGCTCTGATGTGTTCCAAGCCGAGCAGCAGGATGGCATCCGGAATCGCCTTGACCTCCTGATATGTGGCAAAAAGCGCGGAGTTGGCCAGTTTCAATACACGGCTGGCGAAGACAGGCTCAGCCGCAATGATTTTGGCCACTTCGACGACGTCGACGTTTTCGCCCGAAAGCGTTCGAAGGAGCCGCATAGCCACAGCGGGGAACGGTGGGATATTTTCGAGGGCCCAGGGTGTTTTGACCGCCGTGGCCCCCGTGTCAGTTGTCATGATTCAACCTGCTTAAACTATCGGCAGGTTGAGTAGAAACGAGAAGGCGCTTACCGGGCGCTTTTTGAAGGCGGTATCGCGACCGGCTGTTCAGCGATCAGTTGCTCTGCTTCCAACCAGTCGATTTCGGGCGATCCATCCGGGCATCCCCGCTGCTCCCAGAGCTGGTAAGCGAGCACGGCGACTCGGTCCCGGCGAGAGTGGGTAGCGAGGTCGTCTTCTTTGGAATCAGTTGACGGCCTGGAAATCCTGGTTGCGGATGAAGACATATTCGACTCCTTTTCAGGAAAGACTGCCTGGAGCCGGATCTGTTACCGGATATTTTGTGTTCTATGCGGCTACGGGATCTTTGGAAAGCAATATTTCCAGGCCCATCAGAGATTCTCCAATCTCGACACCGTGGAACTCGGTCTCAGACGCCATCTCCTCAAATTCGGACTTCGTGTAAGCGCGTTTGAGCAGCATGAAGCGAAAGGTCAGTTTGGTGATGACCCCGTTCACAGCCCCGAGATGCATGCCATCTACAGCCTCGCGGATCGATTCCATAGACGCATCTCTCCGCAGGTCGATGATCATTGCTTTGCCACCAGGTTTGAGAACGCGGTTCATTTCCTGGAGCGCGCGCTTGGGCTCGCTGAAGTTCTTGAAGGCCGCACTGCAGAGAATGAAGTCGAAGGTTTCATCGCCAAATGGCATATGGGCAGCGTCACCGTGGTGAAAGTCAACATGGACGTTAGCTTTTGCCGCATTTGATCGAGCGATCTCAACAAACGTTGTGCTGATGTCCAATCCCGAGATCCGATAATTACCGAGTTTCGCCAATTCGATTGCGAAGTATCCCGGGCCGGGAGCGACTTCGAGCACGCTGGCGTCCGCCGGGATCTGAGCCGCCACGCGCCGGGCGAGCGTTTTGAACTGTTCCAGAGATTTCTTGGTAAGGGACACATACCACTTCGCGATAGCCCCCTCCATGCCCAAGCCTTTATATGGCTTTATAGTCGATGAATTCGTTGGCATAAGTCTCGCTTTCTGGACCGATCTTAGCCAGCTTTGCGGACACGGCGAAGTCGCAGTCGGCGAATGCAACGCGTGAATCGGCGAATGACGAATCTGCGGTCGCCGAACGCGCGATTCTACTTACTGCCTGTATATCCGGGCGTCCCAGGCTTTGAGCTTGAGCACTTGCGTTTTCGATTCTTTACTCGCGAGGTTCGAGATCTGCAATTCGCCGGTTTTGAGGCCCGCGGGCAAGGTGAAAGAAACGTCGTCTTTCGAGAAGTTCAGGACAACCAGGTACTTCTCCGCTTTCAGTGTTCGAGTGTACGCGAAAACCTTGGTGTTTGCGGGATCGAGATCTTCGAAATCGCCGTAGACGAGGGCCGGGGCCTGTTTTCGAAACTCGATCAACTTACAAAAGTAGTTATAAATCGAGGAGGGATCGGCAAGCTCCTGGGCAGCGTTAATTTGTTGGTAGTTCGGGTTCACTCGCAACCACGGAGTCGCAGCAGTGGTAAATCCTGCGTTCGGCGTGTCCTCCCACTGCATCGGAGTGCGGGAATTGTCGCGACTGGTTTTGCGCAGGTTGGCGAGGTAGGCGTCCGCTTGAACCTTCCCCGTGAGGACGTCGGCCTTCCACCCGTTTTTCACCTGGATGTCGTCGAACTCCTCAACATGGGTGAAAGGATAATTCGTCATGCCCAATTCGTCGCCCTGGTAAATGAATGGCGTGCCCTTGAGAGTCAGCAGCATCGTCGCCAGAAGCTTCGCGGAGGGAACGCGAAACGCAGGTGAGTCGTCGCCGAATGCCGATACAACGCGCGGATTGTCGTGGTTCGAAAGGAAGATCGTGTTCCAACTGTGGACATCCAGCGCTTTGTCCTCTGTTACGTAGATCTTCTTCATTTCGGGCAAGGTCCAGTCGCGCCATTGTTCGCCGTCGCGATTCATGCGTACGACGTCGAAATTGAAGATCATGTTGAGCTCGTGGCGGCGCTCGTCAACCAGGGACGGTGTCTGCTCCAGCGTCACTCCAAATGCCTCACCCACTGTCATCACGTCGTACTTCGAGAGCACTTCACGATTCATTTCCTGCAAGTATTCATGAACGTGCGGTCCCATGGCGTAAAAATACTGCGGATGCATCTCATATTCCGTCGGTAAATCAGGCAGAGCTGCGCGCTTGGAGATAAATGGGATGACGTCCATGCGAAAGCCGTCTACGCCTTTATCGAGCCAGAATTTCATCAGATCATAGATTTCGCGCCGAACCTTGGGATTGTCCCAGTTGAGATCGGGCTGCTTCTCGGCGAACAGGTGCAGATAATACTCGTTGGTTGCGGGATCAAGCTTCCAGGCCGAGCCAGAGAAGAAGGAGACCCAGTTGTTCGGCTCGCCGCCGTCTTTGGACGGACGCCAGATGTAATAGTCACGATAAGGATTGTCTTTGGATTTGCGGCTTTCGACAAACCAGGCGTGCTCGTCGCTGGAGTGATTCACGACGAGGTCCAGGATCAGTTTCATGTGGCGCTGCTTGATGCCGCGCAGCAGTTCATCGAAGTCGCCCATAGTTCCGAAGTCGGCCATCACCTTGCGATAATCGCGGATGTCGTAACCGTTGTCGGCGTTGGGTGAATCGTAGTGCGGGCTGAGCCAGATGACATTCACTCCGAGGCGCTGGATATAGTCGAGCTTGGATGTGATGCCTTTCAGGTCGCCTAAGCCGTCGCCATTAGAATCCTTGAACGATCGTGGATAAACCTGGTAAACGACGGCTTCTTTCCACCACGCACGACGGTAGGGCGTCGCCGGGGACGTTGTTGCGGCAAGTGTCATAACAGGACCAGCTGCAAGGATAGCGAGCAGGACTCGCGAGAGATTCATCGGATGTCTCGATTGATTGCGATTCTACACGAATCGACGGCGAATCCGCTCGGTTCGCAAAACCAGACCCAATGCAGCAGGGTGCAAACGGTTGGCAAAAGAGCCGGGGTTCGAGGCTTGCTCTACGTTGCTGGCCCGCGCCACGCTTGCTGGAGTTTCTCAGCGAACGCCGACGGTGGGCGTTCGACGTGGCGGGGTTCTGATGCCGCTTGTTGACGCGGTGCATCCAAGGGCCGCGATTCGGGAGGATCCGGGGGCGGAACAGCAGCCGCGAGGGTCTCAGGCACCGCAGCGGCCGGCTCAGCGACCTTCTGAGGCACAGGTAGGACGGATTCTTCCTCCAGGAACCGGGACTTCTTCAGCACGGAACGATCGAGCGCCGCATTGTATGCCGTCCAGCAACCTTCGACGTTACGGTCCCTGGCGACCGCGGCACGCATGCACTCCATCTTGGAATCGAGATTGTCGAGGTGATGCAGTAAAAGAGCTTCTGGGAACACCGGCACCTTCGGTGATCCATATTCCAACTCACCGTGATGGCTCAAAATCATGTGTTCGAGCAAGACCCGGAGCTTGGGAGGAAAATCGGGAACTCGCGCGATCTTGTCGTTGAGCATCTGCATACCGATCACGATATGCCCCAGCAATTGACCGCCCGTGCTGTATCCAAAGGTCCGCTCATAAGTGAGTTCCGTCGTTTTGCCGACGTCATGCAAGATAGCGCCGGCCATCAACAGATCGAGATCGATGCCTTTGTAGTGCGATGCAGTTACGCGGCAAAGCTGACACACCGACAATACATGTTCGAGCAGCCCGCCCAAGAAAGCGTGATGCACCGTTTTCGCGGCTGGCGCGGAACGGTACATGCGCGCAATTTTCTCGTCATCCAAGAACGCGTCGAGCAAGCCATGAAGATGAGGGTTCTTGATGTCGCTGACGATCGAGCGTAACTCGGCGAACATCTCATCCGGATTGCGCTCCGAACAGGGAAAGTAATCCCCGAGATTCACGTCTGAGTCGTCCAGCCGCGCCATCTTATGGATGGTGAGTTGCGGACGGTTCTGGAAAATCTGAAGCAGTCCTTTGACCTTGACGAAGTCGTCGCGATCGAACGTGTCCATAACTTCGGCGACGTTGTCCCACATCTTTGCGTCCACTTCGCCGGTTCGATCACCCAGCAGAAGTGAGAGATAGGGCTCGCCCGACTTCTTCTGGCGGACATCCTTGGTGTGCACCAGAAATGTCGTAGTCATGACCTGATTAGGCAACAGGTCGCGGACGTAGAAAGATTTCATGCTCTACTTCGACGAGGAACTCGTCGTTCTAATCTCCGTCCCGGGAATCGGAACCGCCCACAGCAGTCTCTTCATCTTCGGCCGGTTTGAAACCTGGGCCTTCGTCACCGTCTCGGGCTTCAGCGTCGCCGGATCGTTCCAAGTAGTCGTCTGACCAGGAGCGGCCCCGGTATCGACATACCCAGTCTTAACTTCGAGGTAGGCGTCTTTCCGAAGCTTGGTCAAATATTCGCGGACGGCCGGCTGCATGCGCGGAGCATACAACTTGTCCATGATTTCGTTCTCCACTTCGCTCAGCTCGGCCTGCCCCTCTTTCTGATGATCCTCAACTTTGAGGATCAGGAATCCGTTCTCGATCTTGATCGGGTCGGTAATGTAACCCTTGGGTTGGGACCACACGGCGTTCTCTAGGTTGGCCTGCAATTCGCCTTTTTTGAAGCCGCCGAGGTCGCCGAAGTTCTTGGCGGTGACGGCATCGGAGTTGTCGCGCGCCATTTCGGCGAATCGCTCACCCTTGCGGGCCCGCGCCACCAGATCTTTCGCCTTCTTCTCGGCGGCAGCCGCTCCGGCGGCGTCCTTGCCCTCGGTCGAAATCATGATTTCACGAAGAAACACGCGCTCCTGGCGGACGAACTCGGATTTGTGGGCATCGTAATACGCCTGTTCTTCGTCTTTTTTGATGCTAATTTTGCTGCCGACTTCCTCGCGGATCACGCGCTGCGTGAGCATACCGTTCTTGATGTCGGCCTTGTAGTCTTCAAACGGCATACCGGTCTGCTGGTGGACGTACTCCTGAAATTTTTCAGGATCGGCAATGCCGGATTCTTTTTGAAGGTTCGCGATGTATTTGGCAACTTCGGGATCGATCTTGATGTCAAGATCCCGGCCCTTCTGCTCCAGCAGAAGCTGGTCGATACGGTCGCGCAGAATATTTTTCTCGTGTTCTTTCAACGCCTCTTCCAGGCGGATACCTGTCATACCCTGTTGCTGCAGCTCGGCGGCGACGGCGCGCAATGCGCGATCCATGTCACCTCGGGTGATGACGTCGCCATTGACCTTTGCCACAATCTCCTCGACTACCCCGATGTCGCCGGCAATGGACACACTAATGCCAACCAGAAAAATACTCAACAACTTCATAAGATTCATTGTAAAACACCTTCCCCAATGATCCATTGGCACGCCACCAGCCAACCTTACTGCTGCAATTCCATGATCTCCTGGAGCGCTTTGGACGGGTCCGGGTTTTCCCTCGCCTCAGCCTTAAATGCGGCGAGGGCTCCGGCGCGATCGCCTTTGGCTTTCAAGATTTGGCCCAATGACAGATGATACTCGCGATAATCGTCCGGACCGCGGATTTTGAGCGCCGCTCTGAGTGCCGCTTCGGCTGTTTTCAGATCGCCCTCTTTCATGCGCGCCAAGCCAAAATACAGCAGCGGCTTGGGATCCCTCGGATCGAGCCGCATGGCCCTTAAGAAGTATGGCTCGGATTCTGAATACATGGTCAGCTCATAATACGAGCGCCCAAGCGAATACGCCGCCTCGAACATGTTGGGCTGGATCGAGAGAGCCTTCTGATAATAAGGCGCTGCATCGGCGGGAGATCCCCGAAGTAGTAACGCGGTTCCCATGCACTGATTGGCAATCTCGTTGCCCGGCGCGACCGTCAGAGCGTGCTGGAAAAGCGTGACGTTATCCTTCCAGTGTTGACTCTGCGTCACAGTACCAAACGCCAGCGCCACGGCGATCAAGGCGACAGCCGTCATCTGAATGCTGCGCTTGCCAATATTCCGGATTGCCAGCGCCGCCAGGATGCAAAGTCCGATCGACGGCAGGTACAAATACCGGTCGTGAACGGTCTCATGCTGGGCAAAAACGCGGAGGTTCAGGACCGGCAGAATCGGTAGAATCAGCAAAACTGTGCTGAACGCGGCCAGGCGCGAATGGCGCGACCAGAGAAACAGTCCGAGTCCGGCGATGACCAATGCGATCGCTGGCAGGATAAAATTTCGAAACCCTGGCTGCGTGACTACAGGCAGCATATAGAAGATGCTGAGGTTCACCGGCCACACCAGGTGGTAGAGGTAGAACATCAACATAGTCGGCCACGTTTCGATGACGTTGCGCCACGGGATTGGTGTCAGCACCATCACCATGCCATGCAGTACCTTTATCCGGATCGCGAGATAAATCGCCGAGATGACGGCATAGGGCAGCACCGCGGCAATTGCGGGTCGCAGTTTCCGCGGCATAGTTCCGAAGAGCCATTCATACGCGAAAACGAGAGCCGGCAGCAGCATGGCCGTTTCTTTTTCCAAAAGAGCTGCCGCGTAGAGCACAAGAGACAATGGGTACGATCCTCGAAACGGACGGATGTAGCAAAGAAACGCACCGAGAAGAAGCGCGGCCATCAACGGATCGGTGATTCCGGAGACCCACGCGACGCTTTCTATATGGACCGGATGGACCGCGAAAAACAGCGCCGCGAACGCCGCCGTCCAGTGATCGCGGGCAAGTTGCAGCACGATGGCATAGATCAGCAGCGTGACGACGACATGCATCAGCACATTTGTGAAATGCCACCATTCCGCGGCATCTCCGAAAAGTGTCTGGTTCAACAGCAGCCAGACCATAAACATGGGCCGGTAATACGGACCAGCCTTGCCGGGCGTCTTCCAGGCCCACACATGGCCTGTGAAGTAATGCGGCAGCATGTGCCAGGAGTTGAGCTGCTTCGTCTCCACAATCTGCGCGTAATCGTCGTAGACGAAATCGAAAGACAGGGTGCTGATGAAAATTGCGGTGGCGATGATCGCGAGCGTTACCGGAAACAGCCAGGAGAGGTTCGCCGACTTTTGTGTAACTGTTTCTTCCTGCTCGGCAACCGACATCAACGGTCAGTATAGCGGACGCTCCGGGTTAAACTAAGGACGGGATAAGTCTGGAGCCATGGCAACGAGCCTTTATTCTTCAACTGAAGTCAAGAAGCAGAGTTCTGGCGAAGTCGCCGTCCCAAGCCGGGACGATCTGATTCGGGCTTATCGCGTGATGTACATGTCGCGCCGGATCGATGACCGCGAAATCCTGCTCAAGCGTCAGAATCGCATCTTCTTTCAAATCAGCGGCGCGGGACATGAGGCTGTGGAGACGGCGGCCGGCATGGTCCTGCGGCCGGGGCACGATTGGTTCTATCCTTACTATCGCGACCGCGCACTGTGTCTCGCACTCGGCATGACAGCCGAGGATATGCTGCTCGGCTCAGTAGGCGCGGCTACCGATCCTTCTTCGGGCGGACGCCAGATGCCTTCACATTGGAGCTCGCCCGAGCTTCACATCGTGACCGGCTCGTCGCCAACCGGAACGCAGTGGCTGCATGCGGTCGGGTGCGCGCAAGCCAGCCGGTACTTGAACCCTGGCTCGGATGAGATAACGCTAGCGTGTGGCGGCGACGGCTGCACCAGCGAAGGCGAGTTCTGGGAGTCGATGAACGCGGCCTGTTTGGAACGCCTGCCGGTCTTATTCCTGGTTGAAGACAACGGCTGGGCCATTTCAGTTCCCGTGGAATACCAGACCGCAGGCGGCAATATCAGCACCTTGCTAAGCGGGTTCCCTAACCTCGCGCGATTCCAGGTCGATGGCACCGACTTCATCGAATCCTACAAAGTGCTCCAGGAAGCTGCTGCCTACTGCCGCTCGGGCAAAGGACCCGCGCTGGTGCACGCAAAGGTCACGCGTCCGTATTCGCATTCGCTCTCGGACGACGAAAAGCTTTATAAGACGAAGGCCGATCGCGCATCAGAGGAAGCACAGGATCCGGTCATCAAGTTCCCGCAATGGCTGGTCTCAGAGGGCATTTTGGAGCGGCACGGGGTACAGCTCGTTGCCCACGAAGTGGATAAAGAGATCCAGGAAGTGACGGACCGCGTTCTTCACGCGCCTGCGCCGGCCAAAGGCTCCGCACTGGATCATCTCTACTCGGACACAGTGGATCCGACGTCGTCTGAGTTCGAGGTCGAGCCGGAGTTTAAGGGCGATCCCCGCACCATGGTGGACGAGATCAATCTGACCCTCGCCGAGGAGATGCAGCGCAACGACCGAATCGTCGTTTTCGGAGAAGATGTCGCAGATTGCAGCCGCGAAGCGTCGTTGTGCGAAGTGAAAGGTAAGGGCGGAGTCTTCAAAGCGACGCATGGCCTTCAATCCAAGTACGGCGGCAAGCGCTGTTTCAATACTCCGATAGCGGAAGCTGCCATCATCGGCCGAGCTATCGGTATGGCCGAACGCGGGCTGAAACCCGTCCCGGAAATCCAGTTCTTCGACTACATCTGGCCGGCGATGATGCAGATCCGCGACGAGCTGGTCACCATCCGCTGGCGCTCGAACAATGCGTTCCGCGCTCCTATGGTGATTCGTGTAGCGATCGGCGGATATCTCAACGGCGGCGCGATTTATCACAGCCAGTGCGGCGAGGTTACGTTCACGCATTTACCCGGTCTGCGAGTCGTGATGCCATCGAATGCTTTGGACGCGTGCGGTCTGTTACGCACTGCCTTGCGGTCCGACGATCCTGTGCTGTTCCTGGAGCACAAAAAGCTCTACCGTGAACCGTACAATCGATCGCAGCACCCAGGGCCTGATTACACTGTCCCGTTTGGAAAAGCCAACGTCGTCAAGTCCGGCCAGAATCTCACGATCATCACCTACGGCGCGCTGGTGCAGAAGACGCTCCAAGCCGCGCTTCAGGTGGAGCAGCGGAATCCGGATGCGACTATCGAGGTCATTGACCTACGCAGTTTGGCGCCTTTCGACTGGGAAACAATTCGGACGTCGGTGGAGAAAACCAGCCGCGTGATCGTCGCATACGAAGATACATTGTCCTTCGGTTACGGCGCGGAGATCGCCGCCCGCATAGCCAGCGAGCTTTTCGAACACCTCGACGCCCCCGTAAAGCGAGTTGCCGCTCTCGACACCTGGGTCGGTTACAACCCGCAACTCGAGCAGGAAATTCTGCCGCAGGTGGAAGACCTGGCGCGCGAGGCCGAGGCCCTGCTGGCCTGGTAGCGTTGGAACGTAGAACTTAGAACGTTAGAACACGCGCCGCTTCAACCGCTCAACCGTAAACTTCGCGGTATCCGCAACCGCCATCACCGCCATAACGCCCGCTTGAACCGGATCGGTAACAACCAGGTCGGCCGCCTCCGGAACGCTGCCCGCCATATTCAAACTGATCACCAACAGCCCCTGGGCGCGCACATCGCGGACGGCCTTCTCAATCTCGCCGCCCATAATCGACCCGGCGAGCACCAGTGCCCGGGCACGAGGCAGTCTGGCAACCGCGCGGACCGCATCGGCCAGCGCCTGCTCACCCACCAGCGGAATGGTATCCACCGAAATGTGTTCGCCGCGAATATTGTGCCGGTCCGCCTCCGAGATCGCGCCGATCGCAACCTGTCCCACCTGCGCACCGCCCCCGACAATGATGATGCGCTTGCCGTAGACCTTCTGCATCGTAGTGACGATGCTTACGTCGCGAACCATGGACGAAGCTTCAAGATCGGAGCGCAGGCGGTTGGGATCGCCGGGCAAATCGACTTCAAAATAGATACGCGACGTCGGCGGCTGCTCTTCGATGATCTCGACGGAATCTATGCTGCCATCGTGGCTCGCGATGATGCCGGTTAATTCATGTAGCACGCCGGTGCCGGAGCGGGCGACCACCAGGACGCCTACGCGCTCGGCCATATCACCTCATACTTGCGCAGCAAATCGTCCCAATGCCCCTGCGCTGTAAGAAGCAGTTCGATCACTTCGCGAATGGCGCCGTATCCGCCGGCGGCCTTCGTGACGTGCATGGCGCACTTTTTCACTTCCGGACGCGCGTTCGCGGGAGCGATACTCAATCCGACTCGGCGCATGATAACAACATCGGTCAGATCGTCGCCGACATAGGCAACCTGATCGGCGGTGATACCGGAATCGCGCAGGATCTCTTCGAGAATTGGAATCTTTTCGATGTGCCCCTGGTAGATGTAGGTCATCCCCACCTGCTTCGCACGAGTTTCGGTCGCCGGCGAGAGACGTCCGCTAATGACCCCGCTCTTGATGCCCTTCCAGGAGAGCCATTGCAATGCAATACCGTCCTGCGTGTCGAACCCTTTGGTCTCGACCATGTTGCCGTTAGCATCGGGCACGTTGTACAACTTGCCGTCTGTAAGCACCCCGTCGACATCCATCAGAAGCAGTCGAATATTGGACGCCAGTTCTGTGATTGAAGCTGCCACGTTAGGAATTCTCCGCGAATAGTTTTTCGTACAGCGATTTTTGAGCGGCCAGCATAGCCGTATAGATTTTCGTGTTGTCGGGCCGGGGTTCGATCGGCGGTCCGAGTTGAACCGGCACCTTGGAGATACTCGGAATCGCGCCGATCCGTTCCGACGCAAGCAGCGCCGCGCCGCGTCCACTGGCTTCATTTTCCAGGCACGGCAACACGGTAACGCCGAGCGCATCCGCCATCATTTGCGACCATCCCCGCGATCGCAACAGGCCGCCGCCCGATGCAATCACCTGGCGCGGCTCGCCGAGGCTGCCGGTCATCAGCATGAAGATTTCTCGAAAACGAAGCGACACGGATTCGAGCCCGGCCTGTAAGATATCGATGGCTCGGGTGGAAAGATTCATCCCCGTAATCGCGGCGCGCAAATCGGCCCGCCAGTAAGGCGATCTCTCCCCGGCAAAAAACGGCAGCAATTCGAGCCCATGCGATCCCGGCGTTGATTTTTCGAGTGCCGCTTCGCTCTCCGCCTCCGAAGGCAGCGCCAAAGTACGCCGCATCCAGGCATACACGTTGCCGCCATTTGACAGTGCGCCGCCAAGAATAAAGCGCTTTCGATCCACGCGATAACACCACAGTCCATCCGGAATTTGGATCTCGTCCCGTTCCAGGATCGCGCGCATCGCTCCGCTGGTGCCCACCATAAGCGAAAACGCATCGACCGTGGTACAGCCGCTGCCGATGTTGTCGCAAGCGCCATCGCCAGCCGCCGGAAACCATGAAATACCGTCGAAAAGCGGCCACTTCTGACGATACGAATCCACGAGCTTCGTCTGTGGTTTGTCCATGTCATCGGGCGCGCAGAGCTGGCGGGTTTGAATCGGCAGAGCTCCGAGGACCGGCTCGTCATACGCGTTTGCCGCCTGGTTCCAAAGCCCGGAGCCCGAGACCATTGAGGTCGAGGCTGTCAGCATGCCAAACAGTTGCAGGAACAGATACTCGCCGAAAGACATCCAGCGATCAGTCTTCGCGAACTGATCCGCTCGATTCCGATTCAGCCACAGCAGTTTGGCCGGCCAATAGCTGGTATGCAACCGGCAGCCGGTTCTCGCATGCACCGCCTTCGCATCCAGCCGCTGTGCCAGCTCTTGAGCTTCGGCTGCGCTTCGCGTATCGAAGAGATGAATGATGGCGGTGGTCGGCGCACCGGCTTTATCGACACCCAAAAAGCTATGCCAAAAAGCGCTGATTCCGACCGCAACCGGTTTGAGACCGGCCTTTTGCACCTGGTCGTGAATCGTCGCCAGGCAGTGCAACGTCATGTCGAGCAGCGCCGCCGGATCGATCTCCACGCCGCCGTCGGGGGTCGTTGTCACCTGGTAGGAGACGTGATCGCCAAAGCCCGATTGTTGGCGGCCTTCGCTATCGAACAGCAGCGTGCGCACACTGGACGTGCCAATGTCGACACTGATGATTGGCGTTATCGACGGGGACACCTACGCCGTCCAAACCCCGTTGCCGCGAAGCGCGAAATTCGCGACGTGTCCGGCACGCGCCGCCGCGACACCCACTTCCACGGGCGCGTTCGGTGTATTTCTGGAACGCACGCAGTCGAGGAAGTTCTTCATATGATCGAAAGCGCCATCGCGCGTCGATTTCACCATCATAACGGCGTCATCCGGCTCAAAATTTTCGGTGTAACGCGGGACTTCGTTATACACGGCAAACCCGCTGCGATGCAGCCGCATCGCGGCCTTCGTCCCTCGAAACATCAATCCGCCGCCTTCGATATATCCCAACAGCGCGCTGTCAAACTCCACGATGCATGTCGGATATGCCAGCGCCGCGCTCATCGTATCGGGCGTCTGGCGTTCTTTGAGGATCGCGCGCATTCCGGTTGCCGTTGCGCGACTCGGCATGTCGGAACCGGTGAACCACTGCGCGACGTCTACCCAATGGACAAAAAGATCGGTCATCGCGCCTCCGCCAAAATCCCAATACCAGCGCCAGTGAGCGTACTGATCGGCGTCAAACGGACGATCCGCGGCTTTCCCCAGGAATCGTTTCCAATCGAGCTTCGAGACGTCGAAATCGGGCGGCGCAGCCTGATTTGCGATGTGATTCTGATACCAGTACGTTCTAACGAACGTGACCTGTCCCAAATGGCCTGAAGCCACAACTTGCTTAGCCAGGATGTAATGCTCCCAGCTACGCTGTTGCGTACCGGTCTGGACCACCCGTTTCGATTCACGAACGGCACCGACCAGTGGCTCGCCCTCGTCGATCGTGTGCGTGACCGGTTTTTCGCAATACACATCCTTACCCGCGTGCACGGCATCGAGAATGATCGGCACATGCCAGTGGTCAGGCGTGCCAATCACAACCGCGTCGATATCGTTTCGTTCGAGAACCTCCCGGTGGTCGACATAATCCCGGGCATCGGGAGCATACTTGCCCTTGGCCGTCAGCCGATTCGGTTCGTAAACGTCGCAAACGGCGACAATATCGTTCGACCCGAGCTTGTTCAGCAGGCTCATCAAATACTGGCAGCGGCTGCCCGTGCCAATCGCGCCCACCCGGATGCGATCATTCGCTCCGAGGATGCGTCCATACGACGCGGCAGTCGCGAGAGCGGCGCCCATAAAGCGCCTTCGGTTCGTCGTGGAATGTTCTTGGGACATGTGCGCCTTCCTGGAACCTCAACTATATCGCGGCTGGAATGGATTACGCTCGTCCTTGGACTCCAGGTAAGTTGTTCTTTCGACACTGAGTTGCTTTTGGAGAATGTGATTCTAATGCCTTCAACAACTTAGGAAGTGCTTCGGAATTGGTCCTCCAAATGCTCCAGAGAAACCGTTGTTGATGTTAACGATTTGAGGAGACCAAACGTGCCGGAAACCATTCAAAACGAACTCTTTTCACAGCTGATCCGTTTGCGCAAGGATGAAAGCATCCTCGAACGCCTATACGCGCGTCTTGACTGCGCAGGACCGAGATTCCAAGAAATCTTCGTGAAAATGTTGGCTGATGTTCAAGAACGCGCCGAACGCCTGGATCGCGCAATCGACAATGCGGCTGCGGCATAGGAATCCATGAATCGAACGCTGCTGCTGATCATCGTCTTAATTCTGGTTTTCGCGGCGTTACCGACTTGGCCCGTATAGCACGGGCTGGGGATACTATCCCAGCGGCGGCCTAGGACTACTACTAATTATTCTGCTGATACTACTCCTTGTGAGGCGGGCCTGAAAGGGCCCGCTATTTCTTTACGTCATTCGTTCAAAAAAACTGTTTCAAAAATTACAAAAAACCGTTATGCTAGGACATAAGTACTAGCTTAAAAGGACTGAGTGGCTCGTGGTCAGTAGTACCAGGAGACCTTGAAGGGACTTCCGGCGTCCAAGTATTGGGTATGTACCTGCCCTGGATAGTCCGGTTTCCGGGAATCGGCTGAAGCCTTGACTGGAAACCGCCGATATTACATAATGTTAGAACTTTGTTGCGGAAACGATTCGACCACTCTCCCGAATCTAAACATCACGTAGGGATGGCATGCACTTTCAGAGGATTTCACGTCTACTAGGTTTTTTAATAGCGCTGGGTCTCATAACCGCTTCGAGTTTCGGAGCGACCACCCCGACACAACACAAGAAACATAGAGCGCGCTCGGGTAAAAGGGTTGTTTCGCATACCCGGACGACCGCGTTAGGAACCGCGAGTCTCAAGCACGCTTCGTTTGTCGCGACGCCGCATCACCCCGTTTCCCACCTGTCTCGCCTCCCCAAAAAACATTACGTCTTGAGCCCCTGGACGGAGCCGACCTTTGCCGACTCTACTGCCGGGGACCTCATCGATGGTGAGGATCTTGTCGTACGGCGCGCCGCTGTCCAAGCTCTTGGGCCGTTCAACGGATCCATTGTCGTGGCGGACCCGACCTCAGGCCGCATTCTGAGCATCGTCAACCAAAAGCTCGCCTATAAAGATGGATTCGAGCCCTGCTCAACCTCCAAGCTGGTTGCCTCACTCGCCGGCCTCTCCGAAGGCATTATCAACCCGAACACTCTTTTGCAGGCTGGCATGCGGCGGGGCATGACTCTTACCGATGCCATCGCGCACTCCAATAATCCGTTTTTCTACGGCGTGGGAGAGAAGTTGGGATTTGATCGGGTCACTAAATATGCCAGGCTCTTCGGATATGGAGAGAAGGCGAGCACTATTGACGAAGAACAGCCCGGGCTGATCGCTGACGCTCCTCCCGCTGAAGGCCCCGGCATGATGACGGTCTTCGGCTTGGGTATCGAACAGACGCCGTTACAGCTCGCCGCGCTCGTTTCCGCAATTGCGAACGGAGGGGATCTGTATTATCTGCAGCATCCCAAGTCTCAGGATGACATCGCGCAGTTTGTGCCGCGGCTAAAGCGTCACCTCGATATCGAACAATACATTCCCTACATGAAGCCCGGGATGATGGGTGCTGTCGAATTCGGCACCGCTCGCCGCGCCGCCTACAATCCCAATGAGCCCATTTTCGGCAAAACCGGCACTTGCACCGATAACCGCGTTGCTACCCATCTCGGATGGTTCGGATCGTTCAATGAAGTGGGATCGAAGAAGATTGTCGTCGTTGTTCTCCTCACTGGCGGGAAACCGGTGAACGGTCCTGTCGCGGCCGGAGTTGCCGGAGCCGTCTACAAGAACCTGTCTCAGGAAAACTACTTCGGTCAGGGTTCGAACGTCGCTCCGCTGGCGCTCATCTCGACGCAGGAGTAAGCTTCCCGCGTCAAAAGTAGTTTCGTAGTTCGCTAAAGCGCTCGATCTGTAGAAACTTGCCTGGACCCGTCTTTACTTCTTCGCGTTCCAGCGTCCAGGTGTGCGGGTGCGGCACGAAGACGGCATTCAGCCCCGCATCGAGCGCCGGATTAATATCGGATTTCGGAGAGTTCCCGATCATCCAGGTCTGTTCAGAATTAAGCCGTTGCTCCCGCACCAGCCCCCGATAAGCCGCTGCGTTCTTCTCTTTCACAATCGCGGTGTGGCCGAAGTAAATGCCCAGTCCGGATCGATCCACCTTCAGCTTTTGTTCTTCCGGATCGCCCTTCGTGAACAGCGTCAGATCGTGCCGCAGGGAAAGATATTCCAATGTTTCCGGAACGTTCGCGATCGGCTCCATAGGCTGATCCAGAATCTCCTCCGCGAAACGCATCACGCGATCGAGATCGTCGGGACGAATCGCGCGCTCCGCGAGGCGCTGGTAACACTGCTTCAAATTCCGTCCGAAATTCTTCGAGCCATAGCCGTGAACCTGCGCATTCACGATTTCAATTCCATCGAGAACGGCGCGGATATCCGCCGGCGCCATGCTCGAATGCGCCAGGAATTCGCAAAACGAGTCGAAGGCGCGCTCGAAGTAAATATTGTTTTCCCAGAGCGTGTCGTCGGCGTCGATGAGTAGGTGTTGTCGTTGCGGGAAGGTCACAGCGCCGGCGGCCACTTCCCATGCCCGTTATTCGGAGCCACGGCTTTGACGTGGGCGATCTGGCGCTGCCGCGAATTGAAGGCGGGGAGAAAATCGGCCAGCCGCTTCATGCGCTCGCTCTCGGATCGCGTCGCCAGCAGCATTTGACGGAAATTCAAATCGGACAAAACTTGCGCAAGCTGAAAGGAGAGCTGCGGGTCGGCCAATTCCGGATCGATGAGCGGCTCCGGAGGATCGATCTGCATCAGGTCGTTGTATCCTTCAAGCGCGCGCTCCTTCACGCCCGGCGGGATCGGTTCAAACTCTTCGTCGTCGAAGAACTCCACCGCCCCGCGCAAATAGGACTTGTCCTCGTTTAGAAGAATAATCTCGAATCGCCGCCTGCCGACGGCGAGCACGTCCATGCGCCCATCGTCGTACTTCTTCAAAACTCTTTCGATCACCGCAGTGCACCCGGTGTTGACGATCCCTTTGTCGCTCGCCAGCACGACTCCAAATTCTTCCTGCGAGTCGATCGCTTTGCCGATCATCTCCTTGTATCGTTCCTCGAAAATGTGCAGCGGCAGCGGCGTCCGCGGGAACAGCACCACGTTCAATGGGAAGAGTGGCAAGAGCGACTGCTCCATGTGTACTATTATGGCTTCTTTAACCAATAGAGGGGTGAAGTGAACGGCGGAAACGGACGAACTTCGGACTGATGATGATCCTCAAGCTCAAACGCACGCCCGGCATTTATGTTGTGGGGTTCATGGCATCCGGCAAAACCACGATCGGTCAGCTCGTCGCCGCCGAATTAGGCTGGACCTTTGCCGATCTTGACGACGACATCGAACTGGCGAGTGGAACGTCGATCGCGGAAATCTTCGATACTCGCGGCGAGGAAGAGTTCCGGCGCCTGGAGACCGAAGCCATCCATAAGCGCGTTCGATTGATTGAACGCGGACGTCCGATGGTCGTCGCGCTCGGCGGCGGCGCGTTCGCCCAGCAGGGGAATTTCGAGCTATTGGAGAACAACGGAATTTCCGTTTGGCTCGATTGTCCGTTCCACGTGGTAAGCGAGCGCGTGGCGCGCGCAACACATCGGCCGCTGGCGCGCGATGCCGAAAGGTTCCGCGAATTGTACGACGCCCGGCAAGCAGCTTACTCGCGTGCCGACTTTCGCATCGAGATTACTTGCGACGAACCCGCCGTGGCTGTCGCGAGTATCCTCAACCTCCCGATCTTTTAAATGGCATCTAAGCTAACGCAGCGAGCCGCCGCGCTCGGAATCTTCCGCGCGGCACTGAAAGCGGCCGACCCTTTTGAAGCGGTGATGCGCCATGTGTGCCTCGAAAACAGAGTCTTGATCGCGGGCCGGAAGAAGTACCGGCTCGATCGCTTCAACAACATTTTTGTTGTCGGCGCCGGCAAAGCGAGTGCGCGAATGGCGCAGGCAATCGAGCGTTTGCTCGGCAAGCGCATCACAGCCGGTCTGATCAACGTCAAGTACGGACATACTGCAAAATTGCGCCGCATAGAGCAGAACGAATGCGGCCATCCCGTGCCGGACGAAAATGGGCTGCGCGGGACTCAGCGCATCCTGGCGATGGCATCGCACGCCGGCTCTAACGATCTGGTGATCGCGCTCATTTCCGGAGGCGCATCGGCGTTGACGCCCTCGCCGCTGCCGCCCGTCACGCTCGAACAAAAGCGGCGGCTCACCGGTGAGTTGTTGCGTTGCGGGGCCAATATTCATGAGCTGAACACGATCCGCAAGCACATCTCGGCTTTCAAAGGCGGACGTCTCGCGAAGGCTGCCGCTCCCGCCGCGGTGCTGGCATTGATTCTCTCGGATGTGATTGGCGACGATCTCGACGTGATCGGCTCCGGGCCAACGGTTCCAGACCGTTCGACAGTGGCCGACGCCGAACGCATCTTAAGCCGCTACGGCATCAGTACTCCGTCGTTCCAGGAATCGCCGAAGCCGGGAGACCCCGCCTTCGAACGCGTCCAGAACCTCATCGTCGGAAGTAACGCGCTCGCCGTCACGGCAGCCGCCGCGGAAGCAAAAAAACTGGGCTACCGGACCCTCGTGTTGTCGACGTTCATCGAAGGAGAAACGCGAGATATCGCGCGCGTGCATGCGGCGATCGCCAAGGAAATTCTGGCCAGCGGACGTCCGCTCCACACTCCCGCCTGCGTTGTTTCGGGTGGCGAAACGACGGTAACCATCCGAGGCTCCGGCCTGGGCGGACGAAATCAGGAATTCGCACTCGCGGCTGCGATCGATATTTCCGGGCTAGAAGGTGTCACGATTCTCAGCGCAGGCACGGACGGTACCGACGGCCCGACCGACGCCGCCGGTGCGGTTTCGAACGGAAACACACTAGCGCGGGGAAGCGCGCTCGGACTGGATGCCGCCGCGTACTTAGCAAACAACGATTCGTATCGCTACTTCGATGCTCTCGGCGATCTTATAAAAACCGGGCCGACAGGAACAAACGTAGCCGACGTAAGACTGGTTATGGTCGAGCGGATCTAGCCCTTCGCCGCCATCGCGATCCGGCCGTGATCGTCGCAGTGGTTCCCGTGCTGGTGATGTAAGTGCCCGGCTACCAGGTAGTCCACGTGATCGCCGTGCGGCACCAACTCGTGGCCGCATTTCGGCCCATGCACATGACCCTGATCGTGTCCGCCGCAATCGTGCGCCGGCGTGCAACCAGAAGGATTCGATGGTCCACTCTCGACAACGTGATCGTCGACATGGCTGCCATGCATGTGGTGCATATGTCCATCATGCAGGTAGTCGGTGTGCCCATCGTGTTGAACTGCAGTGTGGCCGCAATTCGGGCCGTGCTGGTGGCTATGGCCCTCGTGTTTCGAACAATTTTCAGCCATGCCCACACTATACGCTCCGCAGAGGTTCGAGAGAAGGACCTAACCGTTACCATCAATCCTGGCGCAAGGTCGACGATGGATCTACACGAATGGCTCTAAGAGTTGGCGCCATCGCTCCTCCGATCCCGACCGCGATAACCAGCAGAATCGCCGCGCCTGTCGACCATGGGTCGGACGCTTTCACACCATAAAGCACACTCGCCACCCATGTTCGTGCGAACCAGGACAACGCGATACCTGCCGCGGCCCCCGCGGCAATGGTTGGAATCACGCGGCCAATAACCAATCGGATCACGTGGCCTGAGTTTGCTCCCAACGCCATTCGCAATCCGATTTCCCGTTGCCGTTGAGCGACGAAATACGCCAGGATTCCATAGAGACCGATCGCTGAGAGCAACAAGGCGAATGCACCGAAGCAGGAGGTGAGCAGGACCAACAATCTCTCCTGCCACAACGAACGATCGATTTCTTCGGACAGCGTGGAAATCTGGTAAAGCGGCACTTCCGGATCGATCGATTTCAGAAGTTCGCGCACGGGCGGGATGATCGCATGCGGGTCGCCGTGCGTGCGCACATGCAAAATGAAAGAGTCCGGATAGGCTTTAGGGCCGAAGTCGTACGTATATAGGATCGGCGGAGGAACTTCACGCAAAGAGCGGTACTTCGTGTCGTTGACGACACCGATTACTTCGTACTGAGGTTTGACAAAGCGCCGGCCCGTTGCGAATTGCTGCCCAATTGGATTTTGGCCGCCCAGAAACCTCCGCACAAACGCCTCGTTGACGATCGCCTTGTTTAGCTTGTCCTCTTCGGCGAATTCGGACTCCCCGAAATTCCGGCCGGTCAGGAAATGAATGCCCATCACGCCGAAGTAATCGGGACTTATGGAATTCGTGCTGGTATTGATGACGCCGTCTCCTGTCTGCCCCGGCAAAACGACTGAGGTGCCCAGTCCAATCCCGCGCATCAGTGCACGATACGCTAGCGCAGCGCCATCCACTCCAGGCAACTGCCGCACACCGTCGATCAGCCGCTGCTGAAGAGCCCAGGTCTTCGGGCCGTCGTAGCCGCGCACATGTGGATCGACGGAAAAGATAATCACATGATTCTGGTTGAATCCGGCATCGGTGGCGCGCAGGTTCGAAAGGCTGCGAATAATTAAAACGGCGGAGAGCAGGAGCGTCGTACAGAGCGCGATCTGAAATCCGCACAGAACCTCTTGAAAGAGGCGATTCCGTTTTTCGCTCATTGCGCTCTTCAAGGCAATATTGATGTCCCGGTGCGAAGATCGCCACGCCGGAGCCAGCGCACAGAAGACCGTTGTCAAAGCGCACAACGCGAATGAGAACGCCGCGACTCTAAAATTCAAAGTGAGATACAGCGTCAAGATTCGAATCTCCCCAGGGTCGAATCCGATCCCATGGGCTGGCGGCATCCAGCGCATCAACAGCGGCAAACTAGCCGACGCTAACACTACGCCGGCTCCTCCGCCGATCGTCGTAAGAATCAAGCTCTCGACCAGCCACTGTCGCAGGATCCGTGCACGGCTCGATCCGAGTGCGATGCGAACAGCGGTTTCCCGCTCGCGCGCTGTCGCTCGTGAGAGGAGCAGTCCTCCCACGTTTGCGCACACCATCAGCAGAAGTAATCCGGTCCCGGCCAATAGCAGCATAAGAGCTGTCCTGGACTGTTCGCGCAGGGGGGAGACGCCGTGCGCGATCGATTGCACTTGCAGCCTGTCCATGGGGAGTCTTGAGAAACCGGGCTCGCTCTGCATGTACCGATCCCACAGCGCCGCGGTTTCCTGCTGCGCTTGTGATTCGGATGCGCCGGGCTTGAGGCGGGCGACGATCTCGATCACATAATTGTCTAGATTAGGATTCGGCATCCGCGAAAAGTCGAGCTGATTGGCAAACGGCATCCACAGATCCGGGCTGCTATCCGCGGTGGTTCCGGTAAATTGCCGAGGCGTGACGCCGACGATATTGTAGGCGTGGCCTTGAATGCGCACTAACTGGTTGAGAACTCTCGGATCCCTCGCGAAGCTGCGGGACCAGTACGCGTACGAAAGCACGGCAACATGATTGTCGCCACGTCCCAGAACCCGGCCGAGCAGTGGCGCTACGCCGAGATCGTTGAAGAAGTTTTCCGTAACCGCGACCGCGTGAACCCGGTCGGCGTGCTCGCCGTGTTCGAGAGCGCGAGTGGTGTCGATCTCACCCACCGTTTCGATCAGCGTGGAAGAATCGCGTGAGAGCTGTTTGTAAAAGCGATAGTCAAAGTAAGGATCGAGCGGACGCTTCGGATGAATTATAAAGAGTTGAACCAGGCTCTGAGGATCGTGCACCGGAAGCGGCCGGAGCAGGACGGCATCGATAAGCGTAAAGATCTGAGTGGTCGCGGCGATTCCGACGGCAATCAAAAGCGCGGAGATCGAGAAAAAGCCGGGAGAGCGGCGCAATTGGCGAAGGCCGTAGCGGAAGTCTTGAATGAGATTGCCCATACGCGACGCGCATTGCAATTATAAGCGACGTGTGTGCTGCATTAGGATGAAGGCGTGAAGGTCCGCGATCTGGTGCGGCTCGTGGAGAAGGACGGCTGGAGGCATGTTCGCACAACCGGGAGCCATCGACACTATAAGCACCCGTCAAGGCCGAACGTCGTGACCGTTCCGGGACACCCGGCGACGACGTGACAACAGGCCCAATCCTTGGTTCAAGCGGCCGGCGAAACCTCAGCTATGGCGTGGATCGCGCCGGGCCGCTTCCGATCCAACGCTAACGTTTTTTGTCCACTGACGAATTCGCCAAACCAAAATCGACGGCTTGGGCGGCGACGGTGTTGACTTTCAGCAAGCGCTCCCCTTGGGCGTTATGCGTCATAGTGCGGGGATCTATGGGCTTGTAATACCCTTTCACAGCGAGGAGAACCAGACACGATGCCGCCGCAGTACAACATCGAAGGGCCTCAGAACCCTGCTGACGGATGCCTCTTATGAAGTGAGATCGTTCGCAACCGACAGCGCTCGGAACAACGTTGCCGCCTGGTCTGCCGCGCTACGCTGACTGCTTAGGCGCAGCTTAAACCTTGTGTCGCCCAGGGCCAAACTCAGCCGCGCCCCCGCGCTCGTCCACCATGCGGATGCGGACCCCTTCGGGCACTTCGAGTTCCGCCCCCTTCTCGCGGCTGTAATCGAGCGCCAGGCTGCCGTGCGGCGTAGGGATGGTCACCTTCACCCAGTCGAAGATCTTCCAGTTAGGCCGCAACTCGCAGAGCCGGTAGCCGGGCTCAATCACACGCAAGCCCAGAGTCCCGCGCATAGGCAGCGAGACGGCAGTGGCGCCGGTCCAGCCGTGGTTCAGGCTGAGACCGTACGGGCGGCCGTAGAACATCAGGCGCTCCCGCGGTCCGTCGTACGGGCGGATGTCTTCGATAAAGCGCGTGAAGCCGTTGTCCAGCATCCAGCCCCAATTCTTCTTCAGGTAGTCGAGCGCCTTCGGGAAACGGCCGGCTTTTGTGTACGCCATCAGCTCGTAGTACGCCTGCATGCTGATGTTGCGCGCTCTGCTGCGCGGGTTGTCATAAACCGCGTTGAACAGGCCCGCCGTCTTTCCTTCTGGGACCAGGTCGAGTAGGATGCCCCACGTCTGGGCGAACGTGGAAAAGCGCGCATCGCGCGCTCCGCTGCGATCGAGGCCGTTGATGAATGCTCCCTGAGCTTCGTCCCAGAAGACGCGGACGATGCTCGATCGAAGCCGCGCCGCAACGTCGGCATAACGGGCCGCCAGGGCCGCGTCGCCCCACGCTCGCGCGAGCTGCGCGCCGGTTTCCAAGGAAAGCAGGATGAGCATCTGGCCATAGGTTGGCGTGCCCGCGCAATCGAGATCCGTGGTTCGCTTCTCGCCGCGATCGCTCTTTCCAGCCCAATCCGGAAGGTATTCGCCCAGGTAATCGACGCCCTGAACTCCCGCACTGAGGGAACTGGTCTTCTTCGGGGAGAAAGCCCTCGCCGGGATGAATCCTTGCTCGTCCTGCAAGCGTGTAAACAGGTCGAGTACTTCGGTCAGGTCGGTGCGGTAGCGCTCTGAAAACGAAACGTCTCCGCGCGTCAGGTAGTCCTGGCCAAAGCCCATCACGTAGTACATCAGCAGCTCGAACTCGCCGATGCGACCCAGCGCCGCTCCCGGAGGCGGAGTCTGTGTCAGGAGCGTGTTACGCACAACGGCCTTGTCGAAGAAGAGGCAATCCACTGCATCGAAGTCGATATTCTGATCGAGCAGCCACACTAGGCCGTCGCGTTTAATCCCGTCGAGAATGGTCGCGTCGTGCATACACGCGTGCAGCGTGGCTGCTCCCACCTTCCAGATTTCGTTCAGACGCACGTCGCTCGATTCGAACCGTCCCCGGTATTCCACCGGATAGATGCGCGCGTTCATGCTGACCGCATCGATCCGGCAGTTCTGGCTCGCGTGGAAGCGGACATACCGGACGGCGCGTTCGGGAACCGTGAAGGCGCGTCGGGCGGATTCCAGGCGCACCGGATCGAGCGGCAACTGCTCGAACTTCGACTCGTCCTCCTCTGTTGCTTCTTCGAAGGATTCGCCAACCGCCACGGTCACCTCGCCCGCACCCGTGGCCGTGAACTCAACCACGCCCAGCTCGATGTCGTGAAAGTCGAGCACGACTTCCCCGCCCTTCGCCAAGTCGTATCCGCCGGCTCGTTCGCTCGCCAGGGAGAGACGTGCGGGCGTGCGCGGCAGCAACCGTTTGTGGCCGTCGATCTCCTGGTCGGGGAACGCTCCAGGAAAGCCGGGCCTCTCCGCGACTTCCACTGCGGTCCAGTGCTCGCCATCGAGGCTTGCTTCCCATCCTTCGCCCGTGGCGACGCCCTCGCCTTCCATGAGAAAACACGGCAGTGAGAGCATCATGTCTTCAATGACGAGGATCTCGACCGGGCCTGCGGGCAGCACTCGATGGTTCACCGTGATGTCGCCTTCGCGCCCGTTGACGCGCACGCGGGCGCGTCCTTGCGGCCAAGCCCAGCGCACCGGCGTATCGGCGGCGAGCGTCGTCCGCCGTCGGAACCAGGCCCCGTACTCCGGCCGCTGGTAGAAGCCAGGGTAACCGAGGTTGACCACGCGATTGAAGGCTGTGCGCGAAACCCTGGTATGAAGGTGGTAAGCAAGCTGGCCCGGATGCCAGGTCCAGCACGCGGCCCAAGCCGCGGCAGCAGCCAGTGTCCTTACGGCAACCTGCTCGCTTCCTTGCAGTGGAGCCGCCGCGGCGGGCGAAAGCACTGCGGCGCTCGCAACGGCGCCCAGCTTGAGCAACTCTCTCCGATCGAGCCTCGGCATGGATCCTCCCGATTGCACTAAACCCATATTTCCAGTTTCACCTCGTTTGCGCGGCTAGTAACGCGATGACGCCGGCCGGTTTCTTTCCATCGACAAGCCGCTGCCCATCGCCACACGGCCCCATTGGCGAAGTCTCATCGCCTGGCTCGCGCCATCCGTTTCTACGACGTGAGGCGCCGGAGCCGCCGGGGTTGTTACCGAAAACGCCGCTCTTTATCCACGACGTCATCTCCCGGGCATGTCGGTCTCGATCCTAACGGAAGAATAGTACACTCTCCCCGCCGCTAACCGGCGCTGGTCATCGCCCTTCATTGCGTGCGCCGTCATAGCTCCTATGAAATGGTGTTGGCCCGTACCGCGCTCGATCTCCTGTATCGCCACCGTGGCTTCGAAGCCGTCCTTCTCGGGCATCGGTTTGCTGGAACACTCGCTGAGTGTCAATGTCAAGTTCGGCGGCACCCGCGCGACCTATGCCACGAGACGCCCCTGTTCGGGTGCGGACAGCGTGATCGATTATAGGAAAATGGGATACTTGAATGCCGCCCCGACGCGCAAGCCCCGTGTGGCGGCTAGTGCAAAGCAACTCCCGAATCGTCGCCCACTCGGAAACAGGGCATAGTGGGCGAAGCGTGTTATTCTCGGAAACTTCTCGAATGCCGACGTGGGCTAAGCCTGATGTATCCATCAGATGGCCCCCCTCCGACGCTAAGCTCCTATTCATGAGCCACGGGAGCGGGCTCCTCTTTCTCTTCACTCTCTTCCTCAACATCATGCTGCCGCACAGTCCGGCCGGTCAAAAAAGCCGTATCCAGCGGATACACATCGGGGTCCAAAATCACCGAGTATAAATGCCAGACGATAATAGCCAGTGTCGCGAGAATGGCCTCATACCAATGGACTGCCGTGCACGCATCGAGCACCGACTTGGGAAGCCAATGCATGGACCACGAATTGGCCCACATCAAAACTCCCGTGACGAACATCACGATGCCGCCCCACAGCACCGCCCAATATTCCGCCTTTTCCATGTAGCTGTGCGATGGGATCACCGGCTTCCGTTCCGACAATCCCAGATTGAACATCATCATGCGAATGCCATCGGAAGCATCGCTCCACTTGGGCAGAAACACTTTCCAGTGATTGCGGAGCTTCTTGCTCGAGATCAGCGAGATGACATGCATGAGACTCACGGCCAGGAACAGAATCGCGGCGCCGCGGTGGACATTACGACGGAGGCCGGGCAAAACCAGCAGCGGATGGGCCCACCATGCATCGGGATACTTCAATGCGAAACCCGTCCAACCGAGAACGGCGAACGAAAGCACTAACAGACCGTGGCTCAACCGCTCAAAACGATACATGCGGAACGAACCGCGACCAATGGGCGGCGCGGAAGGATGAGGGCCGAAACGGCGCGCCATCAATTTGCGGAACCAGTCGCCGAGATTGTGCAGGATCATCAGGCCGATGGTTCCGGGGATCACCATGAGATAGAAGATGCGCACAGCCGCGACGGCGAATGGCTCTCCTTTGCCTTCAACGGAATGAATGTGTCCCAATGCGAACCGCGTTCCGGCGCCCGGATGGCACTTGCCGCAAGTAGTAGGAAGATTCTTGGCGTTGATCATCGACTTCGGATCTTCCGAAGGCAGAATGTTATGGACGCCATGGCAGCTCGAGCAATTCGCCACCGTCTGCGATCCGCCCGCCGCGGCAAGGCCGTGGAACGAGGCATCGAAACTCGTGATGCGATCGGAGGGAAGTCCAAAACGGCGCGACAGGTTTACGTTTCCGTGGCACTGGCCGCAGGTGTCGCGGATGTGATTCGGATTGACGGTCGACGCCAGGTTGGAAGGTCGCAGGATGGAATGCTCTCCATGGCAATCCGTACAAACGGGGGCGCTGGTAACCCCGCTGGCTAGAGCTTTTCCGTGGACGCTGGCTTTAAACTGGTCGGCGACGTCGCTATGGCACATGCCGCAGGTATCGGGAACGTTCTTGCGGAAGATCTCGGATTCCGGACTGATGGTTTCATGAGCCACGCCGTGACAGGTGCCGCAATCGGGCGCCGCGGTGTTGCCGTGGCTCTTCTCCTGGCCGTGGACGCCACGCGCGTAATCGCGTCCTTGGCTCGAATGACACGACGCGCAATCAGGCTTGGGAATGCCGGCCGGATGCGGATAATCGTCGTGCTTCACGTGACAGGTAGCACAGGCCACGGACGCGTGGACCGATTGGGCGACCTTCTTACCCTGCTCGTGACAGCCGGTGCAAACCTCATTTTGAGAAGCGACGGATTGCAGCGCCGGTTGCTGCGCCGAGCCAATCAGCTCGAACGCAAACAGGGTAAAAGTTAGGTAAAGGCCCTTCATTTTTGCGGTGAATTGTTTTTAGCCGTTTGCTGGCTTGTGCCGGCAGGTGTTGCCTGCGCGACCGCGAGACCGAGATCGTTCAGGATCTTCGGGTTCTGCTCTTCCATCGCGAGCAGGCTATGGCAGGCATTGCAATCCTGCGTGATCTTCATCCCGCCCGCGGCAGCGTGCGAATCGTCGTGACAACGGAAGCAGCCGGGGAAATCGGTGTGGCCCAGGTTATTGGGATAAGAGCCCCAGGTCACCTTCATCGCCGGAAAAACGTTGCGATTGAAAATGGCAAGCACGGCCTTGGCGGAGCGCTGGACGTCAGAAGTGTGCTGACTATAAACGTCAGGATAGCCCTGCTTGTAGAACGACTCGAAAGCCGCCGGCAGCTTGCTTGTGGCGTCGGCGCCCGACGCATAGTTCTCTTTCAGAACGACGATGGCGGTCTTTTTCGCGAACGGCAGCGTGTTAGTGATGGCGCCGCTTGTCATGGCCTCGTCTACCGCGCGTTCCGGCAGTTGGAACGTATGCGACGGGCGATTATGACAATCCATGCAGTCCATCACGCGTTCCTTGAGTGAGCCGAGCTTCTCTTGTTTGAATCCCTCGGCCGTATACGTAGTGGGCGTCGCGGAACCCTTCTGATAGCTGACCCACGGGATCGTCTGCCTTGCTTCGTCCGATGCGTAGCGGATCGTAATGCCGGGGCCGACATGCATTCCGTGGATGCCTCTGCCGTTTCCACCGCCGATGTGCATCAGCAGCACGGTCTTCGAAGGCGTGTTGTTTTCGTCGTCGGCGAACTTGGAGATGATTCGCAGACGGTCGCCGCCAAAACGGTCCGGCCAGTGACAGTGCTTCGCAGGTGTCGCGGGCCGGGCGCAGGTTGCGCACCGGAGTAGGAATGGGGGTGGAATACGTATGAAAAGTCACCGCGAACACCTGACGAACGCCTGATAACTTGCTGCGCACGAACCACGACGGCGCCTGGGCCCGATGTGGCATTTCACGCATTCGACGCGGGAGTGTGGCGAGTTCTGATACGCAGTAAATTCCGGCTGCATGACGGTGTGGCAGGTCTCGCCGCAGAACTGCACGGTTTCCATGTAATTTACGGCTGCATAGCTGAGCTGGCTTGCGATCAGCAATGTTGATTATGGTTGTGACCAGCATGAATCCGACGAGCCGGCGAATCTCAATGCGGCGGAAATCGAGTGAGACGGGGATCTTGAGCAAATCCGCCGGCGGTCTTTCCTTGCGCTCGCCGCTTCAGATACAATCCCGAGCGGGATAAGCAGCAGGCTCAGGAAAGAAAGCTGCCGGGAAGGAGCATGAATATGAGGATGCCCGAAATAAGGATCGCCAGGCCCGCCGCGCAGCATCACCGGTAGCAGAAAAAGCCAGAAAACTGTGCAACGTGGTGACCAGCACCACGCCAATCAAACTTATCCAGTTGTCGGAAAGGTACACCAGGGGTATCAGCCAGGAGCGCAGTTTTTCAAGCATGTCCGATATGGGCTTCATGGCAACCACACTTGGCCAATCCTGGATGTGGAGATTTCAACAGTTTACGGGTGAAAGAAGGCGCATAGCGTGCACATGCCGGTGGGGCATTTCACCCGTCCAAGATAGCGAAACCCCATAAGTTTCCACAGTTTAAGCAGTGGAATGACGATTGCATCCATGTACGAAAAGGAGACCGATAATGTTTCCACCTCGCAAGATCCTGTTTCCGGTCGACTTCTCCGAAGCGCTGCACGGCGGCGGCGAGAATGGTGGAAACCATTGCCGACCATTTAAGGCCGATCTCACGATGTTGCACGTGGTCGAGCCAATCATGTACACGGACCTGCCGGTGGATGCCACCAGCATCGCCGAAGAGCAGCTCAACACCTATCTGCCGGACTCCTTCCAGGACGGCGGCGTCGAAAGGGTGCTCTTGCATGGCGATGCCGCGCACAAATTGTCGATTTCGCGCATGACGGCCGTTTCAATCTGATCATGCTGCCAACGCATGGCTACGGGCGTTTCCGGCGATTCATTCTTGGTTCCGTTGCGGCCAAAGTCTTGCACGACGCCCGCTGTCCGGTCTGGACCGGCGCGCATTTGGAACACGTTCCGAACCAGGAAGAACTGGAATTTCAGGAACGTCGTATGCGCCATCGACCTCGGGAAGCAGAGTTGCCACGCCCTCCGCTGGGCAGGCCTGTTTGCCAACGAGTTCGGCGCGCATCTCACCATTGTTCACGCTGTTCCCACGGCCAAAGACCATCCCAATATCTATTGCGATCAGGATTGGAAATACGAACTGGTGCGTGGCGCCAAGGACAAAATCAGACCCTGCAGCGAAGCCTGGGGCTGGATGCCACGATATCGCGTAATCCCCGACGAAGTGCCTTTCGCTGTAAGCACAACCGCGCTCACAACAATGCCGATCTGCTCGTGATCGGACGCAGTATTGAAGACGGAATGCTGGGCCGGCTGCGGACGAACGCCTACTCGATCATCCGGCAATCGCCGTGTCCCGTTGTCAGCGTTTGAGAGGCACTCGTAATGAATTATGACACTGGAACGATAGAACTTCGACCCGTCGCGAACCGACGCTCCCAAGCGCGACCTGGATGTTTTCATGCGGCCCAAAGCCGTAGCCGTCATCGGCGCAACGGAGAAAGCCGGAGCCGTGGGCCGAACCATGCTTTGGAACCTCATCAGCAGTCCCGTTTGGGGGCACGGTCTATCCGGTCAATCCCAAGCGTCCCAACGTTCTCGGAATCAAGGCGTATCCCAGCCTGGAACACATTCCGGACCAAGTCGATCTGGCCGTAATCGTGACCCCGGCCGCGACCGTTCCCGGTGTGATCCGCGAATGCGCCGAGCAGGGTGTCAAAGGCGCGATCGTCATTTCGGCGGGCTTCAAAGAGGCCGGCCCTAGCGGAGTTGCACTGGAAAACGAGGTTTTGGCCGAAGCTCGCAAAGCCAACATCCGCGTCGTGGGGCCGAACTGTCTGGGCGTCATGTGCCCCATGACGGGCTTCAACGCCACCTTTGCACACACTATCGCGCGGCCGGGCAGTGTCGGTCTCATCAGCCAGAGCGGCGCTCTCTGTACGGCCATTCTCGACTGGAGCCTGAAGGAGCAGGTCGGCTTCAGCGCCTTCGTCTCCGTAGGATCGATGGTGGATGTCGGTTGGGGAGACCTCATCGATTACCTCGGCGACGATCCCAACACGCGCAGCATCGTGATTTACATGGAATCGGTCGGCGATTCTCGCGCGTTCCTGTCCGCGGCGCGTGAAGTCGCTTTGAACAAGCCGATCATCGTGATCAAGGCCGGCCGCACGGCGCAAGCTGCCAAGGCGGCCGCATCGCATACCGGGTCGCTGACCGGCAGCGACGAAGTTCTCGACGCCGCATTCCGCCGCGTTGGCAGTTCTGCGCGTCAACAACATCTCGGATATCTTCTATATGACGGAGGTCCTGGCCAGCCAGCCGCGGCCCAAAGGACCTCGTCTCACGATTCTCACCAACGCCGGCGGGCCGGGCGTTCTGGCGACCGACAGCCTCCTCAGCGTGGGCGGCGAACTGGCCGACATCTCTCCGGCGACGATGGACGAGCTCAACGAGGTGCTTCCGCCGCACTGGAGCCACAACAATCCCATCGACATCATCGGCGATGCGGGACCGGAGCGCTATCGCAAAGCGGTCGAAATCGTGGCGAAAGATCCCGACAGCGATGGCCTGCTGGTGATCATGACGCCGCAAGGCATGACCGACCCGACTGCGATCGCGCAAAATCTCAAGCCTTACGCCAAGCTGCGATGGGAAACCGATTCTCGCTAGCTGGATGGGCGGCAACGAGGCCGCCGCGGGAGAAGCCATCCTCAACAGCGCCGGCATTCCGACATTTCCCGTTCCCGGACACGGCGGTCAAGGTCTTTCAACTACATGTGGCGCTACAGCTACAACCTGCGCGGACTTTATGAAACGCCGACGCTGGCCGACGGCGACGGCGAGCGCGAGAACCATTCCGCGGCCACGCGAATCATCGAAGAGGTTCGGGAGTCCGGCAGAACGATTCTGACGGAGTCCGAGTCGAAGCAGTTGCTGCAGGCTTACGGCCTGCCGGTAGTGGAGACCCGGCTCGCGCCGACCGAAGATGAAGCGGTGGCGGCGGCGGAAGACGATCGGCTATCCCGTGGTGCTGAAGCTGAATTCCGCCACGATCACGCATAAGACCGACGTCGGCGGCGTACGGCTAAACCTCATGGATGAGGACGCGGTACGCGATGCGTTCCGCGCCATTCAGAAGTCGATCACTCAGCAAAGTGGGGTCGGAGCATTTCGGCGGAGTGAGCGTGCAGCCGATGATCTCGTCCAAGGACGGCTACGAGTTGATTGTCGGAAGCAGCATCGATCCGCAGTTCGGGCCGGTGCTTCTGTTCGGCACCGGCGGCCAGTTCGTAGAGGTCTTCAAGGATAGCGCTCTGGCCCTTCCGCCGCTCAACAGCACGCTGGCTCGCCGCATGATGGAGCAGACGCGCATTTTCCGCGCGTTGCAAGGCGTCCGGGGCCGCAAAGCGGTGGATGTCCCGGCGCTAGAACAGTTGCTGGTGCGCTTCAGCCAGCTCGTCGTCGAGCAGCCGCTGATCAAAGAAATCGACATCAATCCGCTTCTCGCCACGCCGGAACGGCTCATCGCCCTCGATGCCCGCGTCGTGCTGCATGGGAAGGACGTAGACGAATCCAAGCTGCCGCACCCCGCCATCCGGCCATATCCGCGGCAGTATCATCAAGACGGTTCCCTCGAAGACGGCTCGACACTGGACGCTCCGGCCGATCCGTCCCGAAGACGAACCGCAAATCGTGAATTTCCACTACACGCTCTCCGAGCACAGCGTCTACATGCGCTATTTCCATTGGATGAAGCTGGAGCAGCGCACCGCGCATGAGCGGCTGACCCGGATGTGCTTCATCGATTACGACCGCCAGATGGCCTTTCGTAGCCGTCCGCACCGATCCCAAGACCGGCGAAGCAGAGATCACCGGGGTCGGGCGCCTGGTCGAAGCTTCACACGCCGGGAGAAGCGGAGCTGGCCGTAATCGTAAGCGATGCCTTCCAGCGCCGCGGCATCGGCGCGCGTTTGATGGAGCAGATGATCGATTTCGCAAAGGCCGAGAAGCTGGAGCGCATCGTAGGAACGGTGCTCTTCGAGAATCGTCCCATGCGGAAGCTCTTCGAGCGCCACGGGTTCACGATCAAGCAGGGATCGGACCCCGAGACTCTGGAAGCCGAGCTAAAGCTGGGGTAACCCAAACCTAGTCTACAGCTGACCGAGCCGTAAGCTGACCTGGCCATATGCTGGCCGGCCATCGGTACCGGTTTCCACGCTTCACCAACTTGCCAAAATAACCAATTAGGTTAATCTGGGTGGTGTGGAGAAACGAACGCCGCATTGTAAGCTGGCGGTCGTGAAGGCCATGGTCGCGGTTGGCAAGGTCCGGGCCACCGTTTTGGCACTCGCTGGCGGCGCTGCCCTCGGGTTTGGTTTCGAGGAGATCGTCGCTGTCGTTGCGGCGCTTAGTACCGAGCGACTTTACAAGAGCATGACCACGCACGCCGATCACAGGATTTGGCAAGACGTCTACCGCCCCCAACGGCAGCCGGCGAGGTGTATCTGAAGCTCACGGTTATTGACGATGTGCTAATCGTTTCGTTCAAGGAGCTATGAAGAAAAGGAGCCATGCGATGAAATGCCCATCCTGCGCGGGAGCGAAGCTCGTGCGCGACACCCGCGATATCCCGTACACCTACAAAGGCGAAACGACCACTATTCCGACTGTGCGGGGCGAGTTCTGCCCGGCATGCGGGGAAAGCGTTCTCACAGCGGCGGAATCGAAACGGGTCAGCGCGGCGATGCTGGAGTTCAACAAGCAGGTGAACGCTTCCATCGTCGATCCCGCCTTCATCGCGCGCGTCCGCAAGAAGCTCGCGCTCGACCAGCGGCAAGCGGCGGCTATCTTCGGCGGCGGCGCCAATGCGTTTTCACGCTACGAAAACGGTAAAACGAAGCCGCCACTCGCTCTGGTTAAACTCCTCATGGTGCTCGATCGGCACCCCAATCTGCTAAACGAGCTCCGGGCCGGGCAATAGCCACAGTTTCGATTCGACTTGCGACTGAAATAAAGACGCCCTACTCTAAAATCTGCGGATGGACCGCCCAACTCACCGAGCTGACGCCAGGCTCCAGCGACAGCCTTACTACGAGCTGCTCCATAGCTTCATCCTGCCGCCCCAACCCTCGGATCTGCGCCGTGACTTTCAACTTCGACGTACCCTCGATATCCTCGCTGCGTAGCGCTGTCAGCGTAAGCGGGCTGGGCGCCATCGCTTGCAAAAGAAGAGCGCGCATGTGAGCCTCATCTTCAGGCCTGCCAATCAATTCCAGCGAGTACGCGACCTCTTGCTCTTCTCCCGCTGCCTGGACCGGGTACAGGCGATGTGCCAGCGGCCGCAAAATAATGTTCGTCGACAGCACGGCTCCAGCGAGGATCAATGCGGGCAAAAGATTTCCTAATCCGGAGATCGCTCCGATAGCAGCGGAACACCAGATGGTGGCAGCCGTATTCAATCCACGGACGCCGCCCGCATCCTTGAAGATGACTCCCGCGCCAAGAAATCCTACACCGGAGACGACATAGGACACAATCTGCGCCTCGCTTCTGGACGTGTCCCGAACCATGAACGCGCACAGAACGAAAGCCGCCGCGCCGGCCGCAACCAACGCGGTGGTGCGTGTTCCGGCCATCCGCTGCCTCCACTGGCGCTCCAGTCCGACACCAGCCCCCATCAGGAGCGCGGCGCCGAGCCGAAGAGCGAAGTCGAGAAGGGGCATGGCCGCCCTATTTTAGCCAGACTTTCGTTTCCACCGACATGCCGGGCCGCAGCTTGTGCTCGGTGTCTTCACCCGAATCGAAGAAAATCTTCACCGGCAGCCGCTGCACCACCTTTACGTAATTGCCGGTCGCATTCTCGGGAGGCAGCAGACTGAAACGGGCGCCAGTCGCGCCGGGGAAGCTGTCGATATGACCCTTATAGTCGCGTCCGACCGCATCTACGTGGATCGCTACTGGCTGGCCCACGCGCATATTTTTTAACTGCGTCTCTTTATAATTCGCGGTCACCCAAAGATCGTTCAGCGGAACCACCGACATGAGATCCTGCCCGGCCTGGACCTGCTGCCCCACTTCCACCGACCGGCGGCCGATCACTCCATCTACCGGCGCGGTAATCGTCGTGTATTGAAGATTCAGTTGAGCCTGCTGCACATTGGTGACTTCGGCCTGCGCATTGGCTTCCGAAGAAAGCGCGCGGGCGCGCTGCGTCGCGATCTGCTGCGGGGCGCTGCGCGTAGCGGACTGTTCCGCGATCGCCTGGTCCACACGCGCCTTGGCTTCCGTGATCTGCCTGGCAGACGCATCGGCGTTCGCTCGAGCGGTGTCCACCATGGCTCCCATGGCCGCGGCGGTGGCTACAGCCTGATCGAATTGCTGCGATGAAATCTCCTGCTTGGCCACCAGCGGGCGAAAGCGCTCCACATCCTTTTGGGCCTTCTCATAGTTCGCCTGCGCTTCGCGAATCCGCGCCTGAGCCGCGATGTACTGTTGCTCGGCGGTTGCGACCGCGGCTTGTGCCTGCGCTACGCCTGCACCGGCGTTCTCAGTCTGGCTGGACGTATTGGTCCGCGTAATAGGAACCTGCGTGGTTGCGGCCTGCGCATCGGCTTGCGCCTGCGCCAGATCGGCCTTAGTTTTTTCCAGCGCAACCTTGTAATCCGTCGGGTCGAGTTGCACGAGGACGTCTCCCGCCTTCACAGTTTGATTAACCTCGACGTCCACGGCAATCACGCGGCCGCCAACCCGCGGACTGATTGGATAAATATGACCGTCGATCTGGGCATCGTCGGTCTCTTCGAATGACGAAAGATAATTCCAAATCCAAACGCCTCCGATGGCGAGAGCGATCAGCACGATGAGCCCGGCAACAATAGCGCCGGGATGTTCGCGGAAAAATGAGCGCTTCGCCGGCGGCGGCTCCGGTGCGCGCCGCTGCGGATCGGACGCGACCGGCTGACCGTAACCAACGGTTTCGGTTTTTACAGGCTCCGTATCTATTTCGCGAGCCATATTTTTTATTATTTTCCTCCCAAATATTCGCGAACCCCTTGATCCGCGATGCCGAGCGCCCGCGCCAGGGCCACTTTCGCCATATTATGCGCATTCACGCTCGAAATATATGTCTCCGCCGCATTAGCGACGGCGTTCTGTGCCTGCACTACTTCTATATTGTCCGCTACGCCCGCTGAAAAACGGTCCTGCGACTGGGTCAGGGTCTGATGCGCGAGATCGACGGAACTACGGGCAACCTCTACCTGGTCGGCCGCCGTTTGAAGATCCAGTAGAGCGTCCCGGATCTGCTGGTCGATGCGTTGCCGCAGGTCGGCCTCTTCCGCTTTGCGCTGCTGGAGAACGGAATCGGCCTGTTCGATGTCGGCGCGAATGCGGCCGCTATCGAAAATCGACACGCGCACGCTCCCGGTCAGGGTAACAGTACCATGGCTCGACCATGGAGCATTCCCAATGGCCCCGTAGTCCGCATTGATGTCGGCGGCCGGCAGGCGCTCGTCTTCCGCCGCTTTCTTGCTGGCCTCGGCGGCGCGAACCTGGGCCGCGGAAGCCAGATAATCCGATCGATTCTTTAGCGCCTGATCGAAAGCCGACTCGAGGTTGACGCCGTTTAGCGGAGCGAAGGGAATGGTGTCGGTCAGAACGAAAACCTGTTCCAACGGAATCCCGATCAGGCGGGCCAGCGCCAGCAGATCCTTGGCCCGATCGTTCTGATCGCCGCGCAACCGTGTCTGCTCGGACTGCAATTCCACCTGGGCCCGCAAGGCATCGATCGCGGGTGTCAATCCGGCATTCTTCAAATCGAGCGCGCGCTGGTAGAGAGCCTGCGCGGTATTCACTTCCGATTGCGCCTCGTCCACTCGCGCCTGATCGGCGATTACTTGCAGATAGCCGCTGGCCACCAACTGGACCACTATGTCCCGCGTGTCGCGCAGGCTGAAATCGGCCGCGCGGGCCGATTCGTGAGCAGAGCGGCGATTGTTGAGAGCCGTGAAATCCATCACAGTCTGCGAGAAGTAGGCGCGAGCATCGAAGACATTGAACGGACCCACAATGCTGGGAATATTGATGCCCGGGAATTTGAAGCTGAATCCGAACGCCGCGAGGTTCACCTGTTCATAGGTGTTGCTGACACGGGCGGATAAATCGGGCAACAGCGCCGCGCGGGCGCGAAGTTCCTCGGCACGGGCGGCGCGAGTGCTCTGGTCGCCGACCAGCAAACCGAGGTTGTACCTTAGCCCCCTCTGAACCGCGTCTTGTAAGGTCAACGACAGTTGGCCCGTGATCTTTTCCTGTGGTGGCACGCTGCCTTGCAGGGGATTGTATTGGGTGGCTGCGTTCGTGGCGGGTGGCGAGACAGACCTGTTCGGTTCCGGCGCCGCGCCCGATCCTGCAGCGGGACCAGTTTGCGCGAAAAGAGAGATTGAGCACACTACGAGTAACGAACTGAGCTTCAACGATTGGCTCCTCGGTGTTAGATGCAAAGCGAGGTCGATCCGAATCGTGAAAATTGCCTAAGCCTCTGCGGACTATGGTCTTGGCATCGCGAGCCGCACGACGTGAATGGCCTCATAAATTTTTTTGTGAAGAGTTTGCGAGAATCTTCCGATACAATATACATCTCAACATGAAGTTGGCAGTTTTAGGGATCCTGGGGGTCGTCGCATCCCTTGGAGCTTCCGTGTCCACACCGGATAAGGCGACAACGCCCGCGATTACGCAGGCGCAGGTGGACGATTGGACGAAGAACTGGCAGAACCGGCTGGATCTCAACGAGTGGAGCATCACGACGTTGATCGTTCGGGTAGCGGACCTGAAGCCGGACACGCTCGGCAATCTGAAGTGGAACAGCAGTAATAAAACCGCCGTCATCAAAGTACTAAATCCGCTGGATTACGACCTGCCCGCACCGGAAATCCCGACGGATATCGAATACACCATCGTCCACGAACTGATTCACTTGCAGTTGTCGGTTCTGCCTCACGACGGTTCGTCGAAGATGGTAGAAGAAAAAGTTGTGAACCGGATTTCGGAAGCGCTCTTTCAGCTCGAAAAGGGACCGGGTTATCATCCCCGAGCCAGTTTGGCTAAAAATTTCGTAAAGAGCCAGGGTTCAGCGGAAGCGAGCCGCTCGAAAACTAAGCCGTAATCGCAGCGCCCTCAAGCCGCCTTATCCGCAACAACCGGCCGATATACCGGCCACAGCCACGACCGATACGCCGCCATCCGCCCACGAGTCGCCTCAATATAAAGCGAACGCAGTTTCGTAGCGACCGGCCCCACCTCACCGCGGCCAACGGGCCGATGATCCACCTGCGATAATCGGCGCAATCTCAACCGCGGTGCCGGTGAAGAATACCTCATCGGAAACATATAGCTCGCTGCGGCCGATGGAGCGTCTCCACTACTTCCATCTTCATCTCGTTGCGCGCGAGTTCGATCACGCTCGCGCGCGTAATTCCCTCGAGAATATTGTCCGTGCCCGGCGGCGTCACGAGCTTCCCGTTGCGGACCATGAAGAGATTGCAGGTGGCGCCTTCCGAGACGTGGCCCGCTCCGGTCAGGAAGATCGCTTCATCGTGACCGTTCTGCCGGGCTTCATCGGTCGCCAGCACGCTGTTAACGTAAGCGCCGCAGATCTTGGCGCGGCCGGGAATCGCCGTGTCCTCGATACGGCGCCACGAGACCACGCCGGCTTTCAAGACCATTGGCGCTGTCGAAGTAATCGCCAAAGGGCAACGACCACCACCGCATAAGCGTCGTTTTGATCGGGAGCGACGCCGATCCGCGCCGAGCATTTGTAGGCGAGCGGCCGGACGTAAACATGCGATTGAAACCTATTGCGCCGGCACAACTCCGCGGTAAGCTCGGCGAGATCGACTGCGCCCATCGGGATCCCGATGCGCAAAATCGCGGCGTTGCGTTTCCAGCGCTCGTAATGCTCCACGGGCCGCACCAGGAAGAGATCCTGCTGCTTTTCTTCGAAGTAGCCGCGGATTCCTTCGAAGACGCCAGTGCCGTAATTCAAGGCATGGGTCAGGATATTGACGTTCGCTTCGGCGAGCGGAACGAATTTGTTGTTGAACCAGACGATGGTGTTCGGATTGGGAGCTTCGGTTTTCATTGGTTCACCGCCTCTGCGGCCAAGCCGGCCAGACGCCTTGCGGTCCAGCTCCAGCCAGCGCTCGGATTTCACCAAGCGTTGCAGCGCGCTCTCGATCCACTTCTCTTCGAGCATGCCGGCCGACTCCAAGCAGCGCGCCAAGCATCACGATGTTGCCGGCGCGAGGCGTCGCCGAGCGTGTCGCCCAAGCTCCGTAAACGGCCGGCCGATAAAATTCACGTCGTGCCGCCCGATATCCGGTGGCAACGACGTCGCGTTATAGAGAACCCAGTCCGCCCGGTTCGACGCTGCCGATAGAACTTGTGCAGCGACGGCTCATTCAGCGCCATCAGAATATTCGGGCTCGAGACCAGGGGCGAGTCGATTTCATGCGTCGCCAGGCGGACGTGGCAATTCGACGTGCCGGATCGCATCTCGGGCCCGTAGGAGGGCAGCCAGGAGACATTGAGCCCGGCATCGAGGCCCGCTTCGGCGAGCAGTTCACCGAGCATCAGAACGCCTTGACCGCCGAATCCTGCGATCTGAATTCTGAAATCGCATGGATCGCGCCGAGTCACAGGCGCGGACGATTGGTCGTCAGATACCGACGTTCCCAGAATCCCAGGCACGTCCTCCAACGGAGGCGCCGGCAGAGGAGCAGGACGATGTACCGCCTCGGCGGTCTTGTCCCGCAACACGCCCAAGGGATAGATCTTGGTCAGCTCATCGCGCACCCACGCCTGCGCATCGCGCGGTTGCATCTTCCAGATCGTCGGGCACGGCGAGAGGATCTCGATAAAGGAAAATCCCAGCCCGTTGACCTGATTTTCCATGCGCCTTCTTGATCGCGCGGCTGGCGCGCACGATCATCTTGTTATTACCCAGCGCCACGCGCTCCATATAAACCGGAGCTTCGAGCGACGCCAAAACCTCGGACATATGGAGCGGATAACCCTCGTTCCAAACGCTTCGGCCATACGGCGAAGTGATGGTCTTCTCACCCACCGGAGTCGTTGGCGCCACCTGCCCGCCGGTCATCCCATAGATCGCGTTGTTGAGGAAGAACACCGTGATCGGTTCACCGCGATTCGCGGCATGCAGGATCTCCGCCGTACCGATCGCCGCAAGATCGCCGTCGCCCTGATAACTCAGAACGATGCTGTCCGGAAGCGCTCTCTTGATCGCCGTGGCAGCCGCCGGAGCGCGGCCATGCGCAACCTGCACGCTTCCTACATCGAAATAATAAAATCCAAAGACCGAGCACCCCACCGGGCACACCAGCACCGTCCGATCCTGAATGCCCAGCTCATCTATCGCACGCGCAATCAGCTTGTGCGTGATGCCATGACCGCATCCGGGGCAGTAATGAGTCTGATGTTGCAGGTCCGACTTGCGTTCAAAAGTCTCGTAGAAGGATTTCGCTCTTTGGTGAAGAACTTCAAAGTCAGACATCGGAAACCTCCAGTTCGCAGGCCACCGAACATCGCCGCGCGATATTCCGGACCACGGCGAGAACCTCTTCGGCCGCCGGGACATTCCCTCCACGTACGGCCGTAGAACTCAACCGGACGCCTGCCTTCCACCGCGAGCCGAACATCTTCCACCATTTGTCCGGTCGATAGTTCGACGGTAAGAAATGCGGACGCCGTCGACGCCAGATTGCGAATGGCTTCCGTCGGGAATGGAAACAGAGTGATGGGCCGCAAAAGCCCAACACGAAGTCCTTCGGCTCGTGCGAGCTGGACCACCGACTTCAGGATGCGCGCGCTGATGCCATATCCAACCACCACCACATCCGCGTCTTCGGTCCGCACAGATTGGAAGCGGGCTTCCTCGCGCTCCGCCTTTTCATACTTCGACGCCAGCTTGCGCACGTGCCGCTCGAGCTGATCGGCTTCAAGAAAAATCGAGCTGATGAGATTCTTGCGCGTCGCCGCGTCGCCCCGAACCGCCCACGATGGCGGAGGTGGCAGCGTAGCGCGGTCCGGAAATTCCACCGGTTCCATCATTTGTCCAATGAAACCGTCCGCCAGCACGAAAACCGGATTGCGATATTTATCCGCCAGTTCGAATGCCAGCATCGTGAGGTCGCACATCTCTTGCGCGCAATCGGGTGCCAGCACCAGGTTGCGATAGCAACCGTGCCCTCCGCCCTTCACGACCTGGAAATAATCGCTTTGCTCCGCGATGATATTGCCCAGGCCCGGTCCGCCGCGCATGATATCGGCGACAACGCAAGGCAACTCGGCGCCGGCCAGATAGCTGATGCCTTCCTGCATGAGACTGATCCCAGGTCCACTCGATGCAGTCATGGCGCGAATGCCGGTGGCCGCGGCACCGTAGAGCATGTTGACCGACGCGATTTCGCTCTCGGCCTGCAGAAATGTCCCGCCCACTTGCGGCATGAATTTCGCGGCGGCTTCTCCGATTTCGCTGGCCGGCGTGATCGGGTAACTGTAGAAGGCGCGGCATCCCGCGAGGATCGCGCCTCTCATAATGGCTTCGTTGCCTTTAACGAGTTGTTTGGCCATGGTTCGGCCTCCTACGCGAACGCCATTTCCGGCGTAACCGCCTGGGGAACAACGGATCGTTTATAAACGGTGATTCCGCCCGGTTCCGGGCACGCGTAATAGCAGAGACCGCAACCGTTGCAGCCATGTCCGACGTAAACGGCCGGATGATAGCCGTTGCGGTTGAGGCTTTCGGACAATCGCAGGACGCCGGGCGTGCACGACGCAACGCACAGCCCGCATCCCTTGCACTCTTCCGGGTTCGTCACCACAGTGCCTTTGTCCGGTCTTGCATTTTCCAACATGTGGCCTCCTCTTAGACCAGCACGCCTCGCGACTCGAGGTAGCCGGCGCGTTCTGCAAATCTAAAAAGCTCGTCATGAAACTTCGGATGGGCAATCGCGATCAGGGCTTCCGCGCGCTGCCGCAGAGTTTTGCCATGTAGATAGGCGATCCCATGTTCCGTGATGACGTAGTGAACGTCACCACGCGATGTCACTACGCCCGCGCCGGGATCGAGAACCGGCGCGATCCTCGAAATGGTTCCGTTCTTGGCCGTGGATTGCAAAGCGATGATCGGCTTGCCGCCTTTCGATCGCGAAGCCCCACGGATGAAATCCACCTGTCCGCCGAATCCGCTGTACGGCTTCGTGCCGATGGAATCCGCGCAAACCTGACCGGTCAGATCCACTTGAATAGCGGAATTGATCGCGATCATGCGGTCGTTCTGGGCAATGATGAACGGATCGTTGGTATAGCAGGTCGGGTGCATCTCGAAAATCGGATTCTCGTTGATGTACCGGAACAGCCGCTCCGTCCCCAGCACGAACCCGATCACGATCTTGCCGCGATGGATGTTCTTCCGTTCTCCCGTGATCACTCCCGCTTCAATGAGGTCGATCACGCCGTCCGAACACATCTCGCTGTGAACGCCAAGCGCCTTGCGATCCCGCAGATGCTCCAGCACGGCGTTCGGGATCCCGCCGATTCCGGTTTGCAGCACTGCGCCATCGGGAATCAGCGACGCAACGTTTTTCGCGATGCGATCCTGTATGGGCGAGGGCTCTTCAATCGGGAGCTCGAGCAACGGCCGGTCGGTTTCTACGACCGCGGAAACCTTGCTGATATGGATAAAACTATCGCCCAAGGTTCGCGGCATCTGCTGGTTCACTTCCGCGATCACCGTGCGCGCCGTCTGCGCCGCCGTGAGCGTGCAATCGACGCTCGTTCCCAGGCTCAAATATCCATGCTCATCCGGAGGACTGGTCGTAATGAACGCTGCGTCGATGGGCAGTTGCCCGGAACGAAACAGATCTTCGATCTCACTGAGAAAAATCGGCGTGTAATCGGCCCGGCCTTCCGCAATGGCTCGGCGGACATTTCCGCCCAGGAAGAGGCCGTTGTGGCGGAAATGTCCCTCGTACTCCGGCCGGGTATAGACCGCTTCGCCGAAGGTCAGCATGTGGCACAATTCAACGTCGCGGAGGTCCGGGGCCCGCTTCACCAAGGCGTCGATGAGAGGCTTCGGCGTTCCGCAGCCTTCTTCGAACCACACGCGGTCCCCGGACTCGACAACCTTGACCGCCTCTTCAGCGGTCATGACCTTTGGAGCAAATTGGTCCCACCACATCATGCCATTACACCCACCTGCAAGTGGTTGTCCACTAAGCAGCCCTTTCACCGTCAATCATTTGCCGCGCTTATTCATACATAAGCTGCGGACTTTCCCCCAACTCTGAGGCAAACCCCTCATCGACTACTCGCTGGTCTATGTGGGAAGGGAATGCGCCAACCTTCAGGCAACCGACAGGCCACTGAAGAACGGCATTCGTCGGCTGGGATTCGCCGCTCGCCGATTAAAGCGGGCTTCCGAAACGATGCAGCTTTAGTGTGGAATCATGCAAGGCGAAGAGAGAGACGGAAATTCCCTCACCGAAGCACTTTGCATCCTGCTGTTGATGGTGTTCGGTATGATTGGTGCCCCGCGCATCCACTTCGATGCTCCGTCGGGTCTGCAAATGACCGCGACTTTCGGATCGAAGCAACCCTACGTTTTGAAGCTCTACCGCGACTCGGCGCCGTAGGAACAAAGCTCCAATACCGGCTACAATGAAACTTAGCACCACAGATGAAGACCTTCTATATCGAGACGTTCGGTTGTCAGATGAACGTGCACGATTCGGAAAAAGTTGTCGGCACACTCCTCACGCAGGGCTATTCGCAAGTCGACCGGCCGGAAGACGCCGAACTGATTCTTTACAATACGTGCAGCATACGCGATAAAGCCGAACAAAAGGTTTTTCACCGCCTCCAACAATTCAAGAAAGACGGCAAGGGCAAAGTTTTCGGCGTCCTTGGCTGCGTCGCCCAGCAGGAAGGCGAAAAGATCTTCGAGCGCGCTCCGCACGTCAGCCTGGTCGCAGGATCGGCGAGCTACAACAAGCTGCCGGAGATGCTCGTGCAACTCGAAGCCGGCAATCATCGTGTCACCGGCCTCCATCTCGATACGGAAGAAACTTTCGATACGCCATTCGCGCGTCGCGACAATCCGCACCGCGCCTACATCACGATCATCGAAGGCTGCGATAAATCCTGCGCCTATTGCGTGGTCCCGTTCACGCGCGGTCCGGAACGCAGCCGCACCAGTGAAAGCGTCATTCGCGAGGCGCGCGACCTGGCGCAAATGGGCTACACCGAAATCCAACTGCTTGGCCAAAATGTCAACAGCTATCGCGATCCATCGCCGGCCGGTTGGGACTTTGCGCGTCTGTTGCGCGCAATGGGCGAAGTCGACGGCATCCGCCGCGTGCGCTTCACCACTTCCCACCCGCGCGACTTCGTGAAGGAGATCATTGACGCGATCGACGAGAACCCTGTGCTCTGCAATCACGTTCACCTTCCGGTGCAATCGGGATCGAGCACCATGCTGGCCCGGATGCAGCGTCTCTACACGCGCGACGAATACATGCGCCGCATCGAATGGATGAAGCGTGCCCGCCGCAACATCTCCATTACCACCGACATCATCGTCGGCTTTCCCGGCGAAACAGACACGGATTTTCAGCAGACTCTCGATCTGCTCGAGGAGGTGGAATACGATTCGTTGTTCAGCTTCAAGTACTCAAAACGTCCCAACACGCCCGCTTTAGTACTAGAGGACCATATCGACGAAGACGAAAAGGGCCGTCGTTTGACTATTCTTCAGGAAAAGCAGCGTGCGATCCAAATAAGGCGTAATGGCGAACTGGTGGGAAGCATCGAAGAGGCGATGGTGGAAGGTTACAACAAGGCAACGGGGCAGTGGATCGGACGCACGTCGCAAAATCGCACGCTCAATTTCACGCACGCGGCATTTCCGAATCCTGACGCGGTTTCGGATTTCACCGGCAAGTACCTTCCCGTACGTGTTACGCGCGCCGGGCCAAATTCCCTCGCGGGAGAAGCAGTACAGTAGAGGTAACGAGAGGGGGCAGCATGGAAGTCGAAATGAAAATCAGGGGGCTCATGATGGACCCCGTCACAAATATGCCGATCGTCGTCCTGAAGGACGTCGGAGGCAGTTCGATCTTGCCGATCTGGGTCGGCATCTACGAGGCCAATGCCATTGCCCTCGAGATCGAAAAGGTTTCGACTCCCCGTCCCATGACCCACGACCTGATTAAAACGCTCCTGCTCGGTCTCGGCACGGGCATGCGCAAGGTCGTGGTCAGCGAACTGAAAGATGACACTTTCTACGCCGTGATCTGGCTCGAAAAAGAAGGCGAACTCATCAGCGTCGATTCCCGGCCTAGCGATGCGCTGGCCCTGGCGCTGCGTTTGGATTGCCCTATCTTTGTCGACGATGCCGTTTTGAAAAATTCAAATCGCGCCAGTGCTATCACGGATAAGATGAACAGCAACGAGGAACTGCGCCGCTGGCTCGAAGGGCTGGGCGACGAGGATCTCGGCCGCTACAAGATGTGATTGAGCAGCAGCTCGAATGCCTGGCTGCGGCCAGTATCAACATCCTTCCCGCAACTGAGATCACGACGCACTTTGTACTGGAGCGCGATGGCTTTATTGTGCTCGTGGAGCGCGCGCCCGACGGCTTCGGACGCATCGGCTCCCCGGGACTCCTGTCTGAGCACGGATTTGCCGCCCTTGTACGGCGTGGTGAAGCGGCTTACTTCATCGCCAAGAACTTCGAGCAACCCGCGTCTGACGAACAGGTTACAGCCGTTCGCGCGTTCTCCGAAAGTGTTAAGAAATGTTTAGCCGGCTAACTTCAGCCGATTCTGAACGTCTTTACATGCATGAACGGACGGAAATTCAAACTGAGCGCAATCTTCCTGCTAGCCGCGGTATTGCTGACGGGAATGGAGCATACGCGCGTTCCATCCTCCGTTTACAAGTTCGTGAAATCTTACGAGACCGTAAAGCACACGAACGCCTCCCTTGGAATTTGGGAGACGATAGTCTATAGCTTTGCGCTCACGAAGCAGCGATCGATCGAGTGTAAGGCCCTCTAAACTAACAGGCCCTGGTAGAACTGGCCTCCGCTGCCAATGCGGTGACTGGCTCCGAAATTCCGCGCAACTAAACCGTAGAACAACCGAAGTGCAGCGCGCGGAATTTCCGGTGCCTGTCTCCGCATTGGCCCTCCACTCACTTTCCCTACAGGCCCTCTAAGCCTCGCGTACGTGCATCCACGTGCGGCCCGCAATCGCGCCGAGTATCGCTCCATAAACGATATGTCCCGCGAGGCTCGACAGAAAGCTCGAGAACGGGTGCGCATAGTGGGCTTCGTTAAAACCGAGGCCCATGGCGGTCATCACGGCAACGCCGCCGAAGACCCACACAAATACGCCCCATTCGATCCCGCGAAGCCAGGAATAGCCTAACAACCCGGGGAACGCGTAGACGAACACGTAGGGTGAGGCGACGCTTCCGAACAGGAAGAAAATCACGAGCCCCATCCACCAGGCCCGCGTAAACATCATTGCTGGCGCTCCGGCAAACGGCGTCCCGAGCGCGGACGCAAGGTCGATACGTGGCAAACCGACCAACGGCGCGGCATACATCAATGCGGTAAGAATAGCGGTGGCAATGAATCCTGCAATCACCGCCTGTTTGAAATCACGCTTTACAGGTTCCATGTGTTGCGGAACCTCCTGTTTACAGCCTCAGCATACGCCTGTTCGACCCCGTTTGGAAAGCGGTTCTTAGCGGCCGAAGCTCAGTTCACAACCGACCAACCAGGCACGCTTGTCGACTGTAGCCAGTTCCAACTCAAGTACGTGGACCCATTCGGGCCCCCATAGTAGTGAACGGTCACTTGCCGCGTCGTATCGCTCTGCCAGACCAGGTCCGGGGTTCCATTCTTGTCGAAATCCAGCGCAGCTTTCACCGACCAGCCAGGAGTTCCCGCCTGATTCAGCCACGCCCAGCTCAAGTATGTCGATCCGTTCGTGCCGCCGTAGTAGTGAACTACGACTGCGCGAGTCGTATCGTTCTGCCATACCAGATCCGGAACGCCGTTCCCATCGAAATCCGCCGCGGCCTTCACGGACCAACCCAGCACGCCAGTATTGAGTGTCGCTTCGCCTTCAAGCACCGCGCCGCCAGAACCTCCGTAATAATCGACAAAGACCTGTCGTGTGGTGTCGTTCTGCCAGACCAGGTCCGGTACGCCATCGCGATTGAAATCCGCCGCGGCAACAACGTGGCATCCGGGGACTCCGAATTGACTGAGCCAATTCCATCCCTGAAGTGTTGAGCCGCCTGTGCCGCCGTAATAATTTACAGTGACCTGCCGCGTCGTATCGTTCTGCCAGACCAGATCCGGAATGCCGTCACCATTGAAGTCCGCTACCGCGACGACATGCCATCCGGCCACACCAGCTTTATTAAGCCAGTTCCAACCGATTTGAGTCGCGCCGCCCGTGCCGCCATAATAGTGAACCGTAACCTGCCCCGTAGCATCGTCCGACCATACTAGGTCCGGGACGCCATTGCCGTCGAAATCGTCGATCACCGCAATGAAGACCACCACGGGGTCGCCGGTGGACACCGTGGCCGCGCCGCCCCCCGACGCGCTCACTTGATTCAACAATTGCACCGGCGCAGTCAACGAAACGTTCGCCGTCACGGTAATAGGAGGATAGCTGGAGCCCGCCGCCAGCGCATCGGATCGAGTGCAAACCAACGTATTGGGACAAGTCCATCCGTTGCCCGCCAGCGACACGATCACGAGTCCGTTCGGCACTGTTTCCGTCACGATCACAAGGCCGTTGGTCGCACCCGCGCCCGATGCATTCGACACCGTCACTTGATACGTCGCGTTCTGTTCGCCCCTCGAAAACGTTCCGATATTCGTCATCGAGATACTAAGAATTGGAGGGTTGCCAGTGACCGTGGTCGTATCCGTGGTTGTCACATTCGATGAACCACCGCCGCTGACACTTACCGAATTGACCTGTGTGGAAGTAGCGGTGCCGGACACGTTCACGGTGACGGTGATCACCGGATAAGATTCTCCACTGGCTAGCGTGTCGCCGCGCGTGCAACTATTCGAAACGCAAGTCCAGCCCGTGCCTGACATGGACACAAAAGTCATACCAGCCGGGAGCGTATCCACCACCGTTACGAGACCGCTGGTGGGACCGGCGCCAATCTGATTCGACACGGTCACCGAATATGTCGCGCCATTTTGCCCCTGAATGAAGTTCCCCGTATGGCTTACTGAAACATTCAAGTAGGAGCTTGTAGCGACCGTGCTCGGTACGTATTGCGCAAGATAAGTTCCCCAATTCGCCAGATCCGTTCGCTGCGTGCCCGGAATGAATTCCGTGCCCATCCAGATCGATCCATCATCGGCGGAGACCGACGATCCGTAGTCGCCCCAGCGCGCATAGCCCAAATAACTACCTGCCGGAAGCTCCGCGGCATAACCCGTGAACCCATCCTCGGGGCCAGTCCCCGCCGCCGCTAGCTGAATGGCCGAACCTGTCGAAAAAGTGTCGATCGAGACGTAAGCAGCGCTGGGATAATAATCCGGGCCGACCAGCGTGAACACCACGGCGCCCTCGCCCTGAGCATTCACTCCAATCATCGGCCGCAGGAGATTGTTATTCTTGACCATCAAATACCCCTGTCGCAAAACCGGAGCCGAGAGAATCCCTCCTCGAAATGTGGGCGAGAGAATCACATAAGCCCCGCCGACGAGTCTGGTGCCGTTCTCATCTGTCACTTGAGTCTGAACCGTCCCATACAACCGTCCGCCGACGTAAGACAACGAAAGTACGCGCGTGTCTCCGCCATCGAGCGTCGCGAGCTGCCCCTGAGGCGTCAAGCTGGAACCAAGCGGAAGCGGACCGGACTTCTGTTTCGCCGGATTGGGATAAACGTAAGTCAAGGTTGGAATCACAACTTCGGTCATCGTCAGACTTGGCGAGTTTGATGCCAGGGAACTCGTATTGCTTAGTGCATAAATTGCCATCGCGCTATTGTTCGAGTAAGACGCCTGACCACTCAGGAAAAACTCCACTCCACCGTTCGCCTGGTAGTATGTCCCTCCTGGCGGCGTAATTGCCGGCTGAATCGTAAACTCATACCCGCTCGTAAACGGAATCAGAATCTTGTAAGTGGTCGGGGTAAGCGATCCGGAAGCCAGAGAAGTTTTCGAAATGGCCAAAACAGAGGCGTCGACGATATGAAACGTGGCATCGTACTCGTTCATGGAAATGTAGATGCCGTTCTGATCAGCGCCGATCTGCGGATAATCCGCGATGCAGGGGCAATCGCCATACGTATCGCCGGAGTCCGTGGTGTCGATCGAGTAAATATTGTAATTGCCGGTGGGATCGTTCGTCTGACTTACTGCAATATAAATATTCGATTGCGGCAGCTCCGAACCACCGCTCGTATTCGCCTGAACGCGCTGCAACACAATAAACCGCTGAATGTCGGGATCGTAGAAAGCGCGGATGTCCGTGGGATTCACGCCGACAATCCCCGTCACCCAATTAATCGCAGGGGTTACGCCAAAGAGCTGATTCGTGGAGATCACAGTCGGCAATAACGGCGTTCCCGAAGTCGAGTAAACCTGAAATGCGTTGTTCACACCCTCCACGACATAGCCATTAGCGACCGCGAGCCCTTGGGACGGCGGCTCAATACTGTACTGATTCCCGCCGTTCGCATTTCGCATGTCATAGTGGGTCATCCCTGCGAAACCGACGCCGTTGGCAGTAGCCACGGGCAGGCTCTGCATAGCCGGCTGCGGTGTCGTCGTAACTTGGGGCAGCAGCGGCGGGCGAACCAATGGAGGCGGACCGTTCGGATTGATTTCTGTTCCCAGCAGGCCAATCGTTTGAAGCTGCGCGGCATTGGAAGTCTGCAACGCGTTCACCACGTTTGTGAGCGTCAGTTGACCGGTAACGTTCGTGCCAGTATAGTAAGACTGCTTCTGTGCAAACGCGCACGGCGCGACGCAAATACCGATACCCGCGAGGAAAAGAAGGAATGCTCTCATAGACTTCTTGCCTTACAAACGGAGTTCATAAGTATCACTAAAATGACAGACGTACTCTTGTAGCTCAACAGAACGAAAGTCATGAACTGTTTGCTCGACAAAAATACTTCAGTACTACCATTACTTAGAACGGCCGCATTGTGAACGATATTCTGGAAATCCCCGCGCCCAAGGCGGATCGTCGAATCCCCTACGCAACCGACCCGCTCCATTTCGGCGATCTGCGTTTACCTGCGGGCCCAGGGCCTCATCCCGTTCTGATATTCATCCACGGTGGATTCTGGCGGGCGCGCAGAAGTCTCGATTATGCCGGCCATCTCTGCGCAGCGTTAGCCGAACGTGGCGTAGCTACCTGGAGCATCGAGTACCGGCGTGTAGGAGACCCCGGCGGCGGATATCCCGGAACAATCGAGGACGTATTAACGGCCTGCCGATTCGTCGAACAACTCGCCCAATCCTATCCTGTCGACATGGACCATATGAAAGTGGCAGGCCACTCGGCCGGTGGCCAATTAGCCTTGTGGTTGGCCGCGCAAAACGCCGTGCCGCTGAGCCGCGCCATCAGTCTCGCGGGCGTAACGGATCTGCGACGTGGCTTCGCACTAAATCTAGGCAGCGGCGCCATCGAGGAATTCATGGGAGGATCTCCCGATCAATTGCAAGACGCGTATCGCAACGCCTCGCCCATCGAACTGCTCCCGATCCGCGCGCCTCAACTCATGATTCATGGAACGGAGGATGACATCGTTCCCGTAGAGCTGAGTGACCGTTTCGCCGCCGCTTCGAAGAACTGCGAAACTCTGCGGCTGGATGGCGCCGACCATTTCGACATCGTGGATCCGCGTTCGCCATACTGGCCCGCCGTAATCGAAGAGCTCGCAAGATAACGATATACTGCTTCCTATGCGCAAAGCCTGGATGGTGGCCGCGGTCGTAGTCGCCTGTTCTGTGGCAGAGAATCCCAAAACGCCTATGCTGAAAGATCATTACGCCGAAGTGAACGGCATCCGCATGCACTACGTGACAGCGGGCAAAGGACCATTGATCATCTTCCTCCACGGATTTCCCGAGTTCTGGTACGAATGGAAGAACCAGCTGGAAGACTTCGGCAAGGACCATCTCGCCGCCGCTCCCGACATGCGTGGCTATAATCTCTCCGCCAAGCCGTCGGACGTGGACCAGTACAAGATGAATTACCTCGTCGAGGATGTTCGCGCTCTGGCGGATCATCTCGGCTACAAGAAATTCATTCTGGTTGGCCACGACTGGGGCGGCGCGGTCGCCTGGGCGTTCGGTATTGCGCATCCTGAATACCTGGAAAAGCTCGTCATCGTCAACGCTCCCCATCCGGGTGTGTTCATGCGCGAGCTGCGCGATAATCCCGACCAGCAGAAGGCGAGCCAGTACATGCTGATGTTCCGCAGCGACAAGGCCGAGGCAACTCTCGCGGCCAATGACTATGCCACGCTCGTCAACATCGTACTCGGACCGGGATTGAAGGCCGGCATCTTCACCGAAGAAGACAAGAAAGCTTACATCGACGCCTGGTCGCAGCCCGGAGCGCTCACCGGTGGACTCAACTACTACCGCGCCGCTCGCGTCGGGCCGCCGACTCCGAACGGCAGCGACGCCGCTCAGGGCAACTTCGCCTTGGATCCAGCGCAGCTCACGGTCAAGGTTCGGACGCTCGTAATCTGGGGCGAAAAAGACACCGCGCTTCTGACTGGCAATTTGGAAGGGCTCGATCAGTTCGTGCCCGACCTGACCGTGAAACGGATCCCCGACGGGACCCACTGGGTGATCCACGAAAAACCCGCGGAAGTCGACGGTTACATCCGCGAGTTCATCTCAGGCTCGAAGGCCGCTAATTAACGAGCGTCCGGCCGTTCATGACCTTTTCCAGAATCCCGGTCACTGCTTCAAAGATGTAGGAAGGCGAGCGGTCGCCGCGGATCTGGTGGTACTCATGATCGTGGTAATGCGCGAGCACCGGACGAGTAACTTCGTCATAGGTGCGCAGCCGTTCGCGAAACACGTCTTCCCGATCGTCTTTGCGCGTAATCAACTCCACGCCATCGTCATCGCAAACGCCCGGACTCTTGGGCGGTTGATGCAGCAGATTGTAGATGCGGGAGCATTTCGGACACTGCCGGCGCGAAGTCATTCGTCCGACCAGCGCATCTTCCGGTACGTCCAGGTGCAGAACGACCGCCGGCGGCAAACCTCGCCGTTCGAGCAGAGCATCCAGAAATTCGGCCTGTTCCACGGTGCGCGGATAGCCGTCGAGGAGAAACCCATCCTGGCAATCCGATCGGCTGATTCGGTCCGCGAGCATCTCATTCACGATGTCGTCGCTGACCAGGCCTCCGCTGGCCATGATGGACTGCGCCATTTTGCCCAGCTCGGTGCCAGCCTTCATTTCCGCGCGCAGCATTTCCCCCGTCGAGATCGACGGAACATGGTAAGTATTGGAAATCAAACGCGCCTGAGTCCCCTTGCCGCAACCTGGCGGCCCAAAAAGTAGTAGGACCACACTTCCTCCGGTCAACTGTGAACTGACAGAGGGTTATTTTGGGTCAATGCAAATTGCCAGTAACCCGGCTACACCCACACTACTTCTATTTTGCACAATTCCAGGGGCCGGTGGGATGCCGTTACGCCTACGCAGCTATCCATGAGCTGTGAGATCACCCCAAATGATGAAAATGCGGTCGATAAGTGGAAGCAAGGGGAGTACCCCGAATTGATTCGCAGTTGGACTGCTAGAGGCAACCTGATTAGTAGCTGCGCCCCCCCGAGCAAAGGAGGGAGCATGATTTCCGCAGCGAGGGAGAAGTGCGCGGGAATTTACGTGCACGGGCACGACGTGTGGCCCGTGTGATGTGGGGCCCGTCTGGAGCGGAAGCAAAGTGGGAAGTGCGTCGATTCTCAGCGAGGCGCCACATTGCTGCAGAGCATCCCAGGATTGGATCGCGTGGCGGCAGCCGAGACAGTGCCTGAAGTAGGTCCCCATGTGCAGTCGTTTCCGAGCGGGTCGCATTTAAGCTCCTGGGCGGAAGTGTGTCCCGGCAATCGGGAGAGCGCGCGGAGAACAAGAGTGGAAAAACGACAAAAGGCAATCCCTATTTCCGGGCGACTCTGATTCAGAGCGCCTGGGCCAGTTCACGAACCAAAGGTTCCCAGTTTCAGGCATGTTATCAACTTCACACTCCCCAGATTGGGCACCGCGGCGCGATTATAGCGGTGGCTAACGCATTGATCCACGGCATCTACACCGTCCTCCCCTTTCAACGCACCTATCAGGATCCTGGCTAAACGACTCACCCGCCATCACAAACGCCGGATCAAATAGCTTGGCACCCACCCGAACGGCAGTATACGTGCACTATGTGTCGTGCGAATGCGTGCCGTAACTATCTTCGTTATAACGGCCCTCAGTTGCACCGCCGAGTCGATTCACCCCACCCCCGCGCTCTCCATCGACGCCGACTTCGTACTAGTCCCCGTAAGCGTAACCGACAACCACGGCAGGCCAGTAGAAAACCTCCAAGCCACCGATTTCACTCTGGAAGAAGAAAAGAATCCCCAGCAGCTAACCTCCTTCGCCCACGAAAACGCGCCAATTTCCGTAGGCATAGTACTCGATCTCAGCGGCAGCATGGCGGACAAAATCGTGAAAGCCCGAGTCGCCGTAAACCAATTCCTTGAAAACCTGGAATCGAACGACGAGGCCCTGCTAGTCACTTTCGCCGACCACCCCGAACTAAGGTCGACCTTCGACTCCGATGTTTCACCCATCCGATCGCTCCTGCCGTCGATCACCGCAAGCGGAGGAACTGCTTTATTCGACGCCGTCGCGATGGGTCTAAACCAGATGCGTGGCGCGCGCAACGAGCGCAAAGTTCTGCTGGTGATCTCAGACGGCGGCGATAACAACAGCCGGTTCTCGGAACGAGATCTCAGGACGATAGCCGAAGAGTCGGATGTCCAAATCCATTCCATCGGCATTCACGATCACCCCGGAAGAATCGAAGAAATCCACGGTCCCTGGATACTCGATGACCTTTCCAACATGACCGGCGGCCAGCATTACACAGCGAAAGATGTCACCGACCTGCCGGACCTCGCCGCTCGCATCAGCCTCTCATTACACGACCGCTATCTCCTCGGCTACCATCCGGCGCCATCCGGGTTTTCTGGTACTTACCGTCACATTGAAGTGAAAGTGCATCAGCCGAAGTCGGCCACGAAACTCTACGTACACGCCCGGCGCGGATATCGGCAGCCATAATTGCCCTCGGAGAAGCTATACTCAAGGTTTCTAACTATGAAGTCGATTGCTGTCGCAATTCTGTGCGCGATCCTTGCCACTGCGGCCGAACTGCCGCGCAAACCAGCCGATATTGATATAACGTCGACTGATGGGCAAAAAATCACCCTGGAGCAGTACCGAGGCAAGGTGATCTGCCTGGCATTCATCCTCACTACTTGACCGCACTGCCAACGAACCGCTCAGGTCTTGAGCGGCCTGCAGACTGAAATCGGACCGCGCGGATTCCAGGCAATTCTATCGGCGATTAACGAGAATCCCGACGTGCCGGGCTTCATTCGACGTTTCGGACTGACATTTCCGGTCGGAACTTCAGATAATATGAAGTCCGTAGCCTTCATGGAGCTCTCGCCGATGGTGCGAAACTTCGTTCCGTTTATGGTCTTCATCGACCGCAAAGGAATGATTCGAAGCCAGCACACCGGCAACGAGCAGGATTTCTTCACCGACGATTTCGTCAAGCAAACGGCGATTATACGCGCCGAAGCAGCGAAGCTGATGAACGAACCGGATAAGCCGGCGCACCTGGAACATCGCACAAAGGCGACCCACTAAATACCCAGCCGTTCCTTCACCTCGTGGACCCGGTCGCGCGATACCGGCACTTCTGTGCGCTTCTCGTCTTTCAGCCGAATCATCATGCGTCCCGCGAACCAGGTATGAAGCTCGTGAATAAAATCGACATTCACCAAAGCCGATCGATGCACCCTCACAAACCGTTTCGGATCCAGCTTCTTCTCGAGTTCCTGAATACTGTGGTCGACGACGTAGTTTTTGCCGGGCGTCGCCGCCCAGGTCAGCTTATCGCTCGCGAAGAAATGAGTCACGCGCGATAGTTCCACCAGTTCCACCCGATCGCCGGTTCGCGAAGCGATGCGCTCCAGATACTCCTGATGAGGCTTCTCTACCGATGCAGCCCATTTCGCAAGAAGCTCCTGTAAATCCGGCCGAGCCTCGCTGCCTTTCACGATTCGCTCCGCTTTGTTCAAAGCGCGGTTCAGCTGTTCCGGCTCGATGGGTTTCAAAAGATAATCCACTGAATTGACCTCGAAAGCTCGCAGCGCGTATTGATCCCAAGCAGTTGTGAACACCACCAGCGGCTGCGGGTCGATCCGCGAAAGCAAATCGAAACCTGTCATCTCAGGCATTTGAATATCGAGAAAAAGCACATCGGGCCGCCATCCCACAATCAAAGGGAGCGCTTCCACGGGATCCGTATGGCTGCCGACGATCTCAACCCGTCCCGTCGCTTGCAACAGTCGTGTCAGTCTTTTCACCGCGAGCGGCTCGTCGTCAAGTAGAAAAGCCCGGATCATGGGTTCGACACAGGAATGCTCACGCGAACGGAAGCCGTCTCGCCGTCGCGCGTGGCGCCGATCGATGCAGCACCTCCATAGAGCGCGTTGATGCGGCTGCGGAGATTGTCCAATCCATGCCCCGCCGGCGTCTTTTGAATATCGAAACCGGGACCGCTGTCGCGCACGGCGAGGTTCACCGCGCCGTTCGAACGCGCCACCGACACTTCCAGCCAGCCGCCCGACCTGCTGGGCGCAATTACGTGCTTGATCGTGTTTTCAACCAATGTCTGTATCGCGAGCGGCGGAACGTCGACACCGTTGACATCGTTCGTACAAATCACTTCATATCTCAGCCGGTCTCCTAAACGCGTCTTTTCAATTTCAAGATAGTCGTTTACGATTTTCAGTTCGCGTTCCAGCGGCACCAGCCCATGGCGCGTCGAATCAAGCGAAAAGCGCAGCAGTGCCGCCATCTGCTCCACGAGTTTCTCCGCCCGCACCGGATCTTCCGGTATGAGAGACGAGATGGAATTGAGCGTATTGAACAGGAAATGCGGATGGATGCGAGATTCGAGCGACGATAGCCGCGCTTCGGTGACAAGCTTCATCGTGCGTTCTCGCTCCAGTTCATGCGTGCGCAGTTCGAGCGCGGTCTTTTCCAGCCGCTCGCGCGTGGTCTCGTAAATGATCATCGCGAGTCCGATGAGCAGAGTCAGCAAAATGGCGATCGGCAATTTAGCCACGTAATAACTAACTAAAAAGTGCGGCGACAGCCATCCAATCAGCACAAGCACTAGATCCGCCAGAGCCGAGCCGGAGATGGCAAGAGCAACTAACAATCCGAGCCGCACGGACCATCGATTCAGGCTCGTCTGCCGGCGAGATTCCAGATACGCCCACGGAATCAGAGCCGCCGGTACGCCGATGCAATTCGAGAAAATCCAGGCATTCATGAAGTCCCGGAAGAGATCCGGGAACCCTCTCAGTCCATTGCCGTAATCAAGCGTCGGGAAAAGAAGCGAAACGCAGGTAGTCGCCAGGACGGTGCGCCCCAATCCGACCCAGTCGCAGCTCGTCCTCAGATTCATCCATGATCCTTCACTTCTCAGTGTGCCACCCAACTCAGAATAGACAAGTTTGAGCAGTTCGGCATTGCTCCGGCGACGAACCGCGGAGAATCTCGGATGAAGCGTCGAAAACCGCTATTCGGCAGCCCTATTCCGACTCACGCCCGCAATCGCTCTCCCCGCCAGCAATCGCTCAACTCCGATCCACGTCAGCATTCGGTCCAAACCGATCCCCTCCGGCCAACTTAGTGAACAGAGGTGAGTCGGAATGAGGTGATCGACTATATCGGCGTGACGGCGGCGCTTACCGGTTTCGATCCAACCGGGATCATCATGAAGAGAGCGCCGCGACGGCTTCGCCAACGCTGTGCAACGGCGCGCATGATGCTTTCCGTGCGGATCACGGCCATATCGCCGGAAGACTCATTGAGCACCAGCGCGTAGCGATTGTCGGGCGTGATGGCAATGTAATTTGGATTCGTTCCGACAGGGGTGATTGCGACCACCTTACGATTGTCAATATCCAGAATGGTCACGTCGCCGGACTTGGGATTTGCGATAAACAGGTATGCAGGATCGGTGCAGGCGGCCATGGCGCCGGGAGAGTGGCCGGCCAGCACGGTTTCCGCGACTTCGGGCGTGTAGTACGGGTACACGATCACAACGCCGTCGACGCCTTCGCCAGTCACGAATAACTGGCCCCCATCGCCACTGAAGCAAAGGCGCTCGGGACGAACGGCAAGCGGCAAATCCACCATTGGGCCGCGCGCGTCCACGTCGTAAAGACTCAGCATGCGGCGGGTCAGATCGGCGGCTATCAACACTTTCGAATCGGCGCGAAAACGCACTGCACCGATCTCGCCGTTGGCCGCGATGAGGCCGGGAGTTCGGCGATCCGCGATTCCAATAATGCTAATTGCCTGCTCCGAGGTATAGCTGACGGCAACATAACGTCCGTCATCGGAAATGTCTAAATCGGCGGGATCGGCCGAAAGAGGAGTCTCGGAAATGACGCGCAGGATATCGAGCGAAATGACTGCAACGCGCTTGGGATCGCGACATAAGACGATGAGCGTGCGGGCATCTTTGGAGAGGCGCATTGCTACAGCGGTATGCGCGACTTGCAGTTTTCTCGAAAACGTCAACGTGTCGGTGTGAATTTCGTGAATCGTTCCTGATGTAGGCGTGAGCGCATAGACGCGTCCATTCAACGAATTCGCAATCACCTGCGACGGGTTGTCTTCGAGCCGGATATGCCGCGCTACAGTGAAGCTCTCCAGATCGACAGCGGCGATCGCCTGCCCTTCCTGATTTGCAATGAAAGCGAATCCGGAATAACCGGATGCTTTACGACGGCAGCCTGTGAACGCGAGAGCGCCGGCGGCCGTGCCTGCTAAGAAGCTGCGACGGGAAAGCATCCAGTTCCAGCGTACAGCAGGTGACACGCGGCGTGACATTTCTGGCATTATGGATCAGGAGCGGCCATGCTGGAGCCAAGACTGTTTCCGCGCGAGAGTCTAACCGTGCGTCTGCAATCGGACCCCGCGGGAGTAATCGAGATCGGCGCGCGGGCGCATCCGGTCGTGGTGCTTCATGTTGGCCCCTCGGTTCACGTCGGCTGCGACCGCGGCGGGCGCAAATATCGCGGCGTCACCGTGCACGGGGATGTCGATGTAGTCCCTCCCGGTACGCCGTGCCGCTGGGAGCTCAAAGAGAAGGACACGGCTCTCATTTTGGGCGTTTCCGCGGATCTGATGAAGATTGTCGCGGACGAGGCGGGCGTCGATCCGAAACGCGTCGATGTTGTGAATCGGTTTCAAACGCGCGATCCGCAGATCGAGCATATTGGCTGGGCGCTCAAGGCGGAGATGGAGTCCGGTTATCGCGGCGGACGGCTGTGCTTCGACGGCCTAGCGATGGCGCTGGCAGTTTCTCTCCTCGATCGCCATAGCTCGGTGTCGGCGCATCGCGAGCGGCAGAAGATGAGTATGTCGGGACGACGGTTGCGGGAAGCGATCGGTTATATCGAAGATCACCTCGGCAGCGAACTTTCTCTTAAAGAGATTGCGGACGCGGCGGGAATCAGCGTCTCTCATTTTAAGTTGGCGTTTCGGCAGTCGGTTGGAATTCCGGTGCATCAATACGTAATCCAGCGCCGCGTTGAGCGAGCTAAGGCGCTGCTTACGGACAAAGAAATGTCGGTCGGCCAGGCCGCGCTAGAGGCCGGCTTCGCGCATCAAAGCCACTTAGCGCATCATATGAAGCGTTTGCTGGGCGTTACGCCGAGAAGCTTACGCGGATAGCCGCGGCCCGAATCTGCTTTTCTGTGTCCAATCTTGCGCGACCAAGGTGACGGTTGGGGGGGACACTGGAATGCATGAGCATTAAGACCAACGTCGAGGAACTGATTTCGATGGTCGAGCGGGCCGAGTTTCTCGAGGCCATCCGCAAGTTCTACGCAGAGGATGCGAGCATGCAGGAGAACAACGACCCGCCGCGGCAAGGTCTCGAAACCCTCCTGGAGCACGAACGAAAGATGATGCCGATGTTTCAAACAATCCACCTAGTCCAGGCCGCTTCCTATGTGGTGGATGGGGATCGGGCAGCGATTAATTGGATCTTCGAGATCACCGATTCGACCGGCCTCCGGCGGCACCGCGATGAAATCGCATACCAGATCTGGCACAATGACAAGATCGTGCGGGAGCGTTTTTACTACGATCCGGCCCGCACAGTGGAGACGACGAAATGATTCGGCTTGCCATTTTTTTACTTTCGGTACTACCGGCGTTTTGCGCAGATTGGAATCCGAAGCTTGCGGCGGATTATCTCGATTCACGGCAGAAGGACTGGTTCGCTTGGAAGCCTGCGGCTAAGGCGGGCGGTCCATGCGTTTCCTGTCACACGGGCCTGAGCTATCTACTGGCTCGCCCGGCGCTGCGCGGCCTGCTGAATGGGCAGAGCCCTACAACATACGAGACCGGATTAAAGAATGGCCTGATTGCGCGAGTGGAGAAAAAGGACCCGCCGACGGCCGATGGGATCGGCGTGGAAGCTGTACTGGCAGCGCTGGTACTCGGGCCGGAATCGCAAAAAGCATTCGACCGTTTGTGGGCGCTGCAGATCATGGAGGGCCCGGCGAAGGGCGCGTGGCATTGGTTCAATCTCGATCTGGATCCTTGGGAGAGGCCGGAATCGAGATTCTTCGGCGCTTCGCTGGCCGCGCTGGCCGTCGGCAATGCCCCTTCGTCTTATAGAGAGATTCCGGCTGTTCGAGAGCACGTTGCCGCGCTGGTGAACTATCTGAAGCATGAAGCGGCAAATCAGTCGTTACACAACAGGCTGATGCTGCTGTGGGCATCGACGAAGCTTCCGGCTGTGCTGCCCGGTGAGATGAGACAACAGATCGTCGATGAAATATTGCGAAAGCAACAGTCCGACGGAGGTTGGACCATGGCATCACTTGGACCATTCGGAGCGCATCCGGATGCGCCAAGCTACAGTGGCAGCAACAGCTATGCGACGGCGCTCGCAACGTTCGTTCTGGAAGAAGCAGGAGTACCGATGTCCGACGGGAGGATTGCGCGAGCGACGGATTGGCTGAAATCGCACCAGGATCTTAAATCGGGATCCTGGCCGGCGGAATCTTTGAACAAGACGTACGAGCCGGGGTCGATGGAATTGCAGTTCATGCGCGATGCGGCAACGGGATTTGCCGTTCTCGCGTTGACCGTTGGCGAGACGATGCAATCGCGATCAGAGCCACTGCCAACGCAAAGCCGCTGATAGCGGCGGAGCGATAGAGAATGGCCGGCCGGAAACGCATCTCGATTCTGTGATGTCCAGCCGGCGTTCGAATGCCCCGAAATGCAACGTCCGTGATGTATAGCGGTGCGGGCTTGCTGTCAATACGCGCTTCCCATCCCGGATAATAGGCGTCCGTCGCGACCAGAAACATAGTTTTGTCGGCGTGAATTTTGAGATCAACCTTCGTCGGCGAGTAAGAAACGACTTCGATCGTCCCCGACCCGCTAACCGCCGGCGCCGTCTCAAACCCCTTGGATTCCACGATGGCCTCCTCGGCCGGATTGAACTCAGCCGAGTGCAGGATTGCGGCGGCTTGCTGCAGTCCATCCACCGATCTCACACGGTTCACGAAGAAGAAGCGCGGCAGAACACTAGGATTTTCAATGATGCGGCCACTCGAAAGAAGATAGCGGACATTGGCGAGCCCGAGCACGCGGGAGGCGGGATTCACCACCTGATAGCACGCGCCCCATCGGGCGCCCGGCGCGAATGAAAGTCGCACTTGAATGATCCGTTCCGGCGCGAGTGGATCGCATCCGTTTGCGGTCGGAATCGCGATCTGCGGCGCGACGCTCGACCACAGGTAGGGAACATCCGGTCCCATGTCGAAGCGCGATTGCGGCATCGTCTTCCCGGTTAATGTGCGCAGTTGCGTCACCAGTTCGGAGTGTTCTATTCCAGGCTCCACGCCGGTGGACACGCGATTCATAGGACGGCCGGAACTCACCAGGACCAGATCGCAGGCGATCAGAATGCCGGCGGCGATCCGGTTGCGCTCGTTCTTGAGAAAGCGGCTCGCGCCGAATCCCGCCAGTAGCGCGAGTCCGAGCGAGAAGTTGCAATAGGTGTATTCGGGGTGGAGTGCGATGCGGATGGCGGCGGGCAAGGCGGCCAGCATCGCGCGCCCGATAGGCGTGGTGTCGCCCAGCATCGCGATTGCGGAGATTAGAGTCAGGACACCGCAAACCTGCGTCCAACGGGCAGGCTTCCAAAGGACCGCGGCAAGCGCTAGCGCCAGTCCGAGTAGGCTTGAGTATAGGTAGAAGAACGTCAGGTCGCCGGGTCCGTGAAATTTCGATTCGTCGAAAACGGACCAATAGTTCGGGATGACAAGCGAGAACAACGCTCCCGGGTTCATGCCGCCGCCCGTCTTCAGCCAGTCCGTTCGGAATTTCCCGACGCTGTTCTGCGTGAGCTGCGCTGTCGGAAGGATCTGGATCGCCGCGATCAGCAGCGCCCAAAGACACGCGCCAATCACGTAGACAGGAAGCTTCCATTGCGCGAGCCGGAATGCCACAACAATGATGGCAAGCCCAAGTGTCGATCCGAATGCAGCGGCAGCGCAGGGCGGCGAACCGGCGAGAACTGTCATCGCGAGCGCGACTGAGAGAATTCCGAGCCATCGCCACTTCAAACCATCGCGCAACTCGATCACGCACCACCAGCATAAGGGAAGCCACGTCGCGGCATGCATCATTCCCATGTGCTCGGCCTGCGCGGCGAAAAAACAGCCGAGCTCGTATACCGTGCCCGCGATCCAAGCGGAGGCGGCAGAAGCACCCAGACGCTTCGCAAGAAAATAAGCGCAGATCCCGGCGAATACGATCTGCGCGATCAACGCAATCGCGAGAAGGCGTGGGAGAGCATCGTCTCCGAGCCACGCTCCAGCTAACGTCGCAAGAAGCACAGGGGGATAAAATAGCGCGGCCTGAATGTTCGCGAATATCGGAGTTCCGCAATAGGTGTACGGGTCCCACAACGGAAACTCCCCGCGCCGGAACGAATCGGCGGCGAATGTCTCGAAAGGGATGTGAACGGCGCGGAAATCCCAGGGAAAGAGATAGCCGGGATAGAAGAGAACGGCGCGATGGAAAACGAGAGCCTCGAACAGCAGGGCCACGCCAAACCATAGATTAGCCGATCTTCGCATGAAGATGGATTATTGTTCGATGCGCGCGGTCTTTATGTAATCGAGATTCGGGAAACTCTGCTTGAGATATTCGTTGCCCTGCGATTGGATCTTTCCCTGGTCGGGAGCTTCGCCGTACTCGTCATTGAGCTGCGTCACTACGTTCATCCCATCGATCACGCGCCCAAAGGGAGCAAAATTCTGCCCGTCGAGCGATTGTGCATTGTCGCCGAGGTTGATGAAGACCTGTGTCGTACGCGAGCCAGGTCCGGCCATCGCGAAGCTCAGCATGCCCGGCGTGTTGCTCTGCTTCACTGGATCGTCGGGGATGGTCTTCGACTCCCACTGCGAGGAGACAGCAGGATCGCCATTCAAACCGAACTGCACGATGAATCCTTTGACGATGCGAAAGAAGCGGTCGCCATCGAAGAATTTCTGTTGGACCAAATCGTAGAAGCGGTCCGCCCCGATCGGCGCCCAGTCGCGATGGACTTCGACGACGAACGGACCTTTCGATGTATCGAACTTCACCCGATAGACAGCGGGAGCTTCCTGCTTCGCAGGCGTCGAGCACGAGCAAAGAGGAATGCACAGTAGCAATAAGACATTTCGAAGCATAGCCGTGAACATTAATGGTACACAGGTCATGAACCCGTGTTACAAATCACCATCTTTTTAGGAGCCTTCCTCCTTTTCCAGGTGCAGCCGATTATCGGCCGCTATATCCTGCCATGGTTCGGCGGCGGACCAGCCGTATGGACCACTTGCATGCTGTTCTTTCAAGTCTTGCTCGTCGGCGGTTACGCTTACGCGCATTGGCTGGGGTCGCTGCGCAGTACACGCACGCAAGGCGCTGTGCATATGGCACTCCTGGCAGCGACACTTTTCTTCCTACCTCTCGATCCGCGCGGGCTGTTGTCTCGCGAAGCTTCGAGCGCGGATCCTTCAGGGCGCATTCTGCTGGTGCTCGCGGCCTCGATCAGCGGCCCATATCTGCTGCTGTCTTCTACCGGCCCGTTGTTGCAGCGTTGGTTTCACCTTCGCTATCCGGAGCGCTCGCCGTGGAGATTGTATTCTTTATCGAATACGGGATCGTTCCTCGCGCTGCTCAGCTATCCTTTTGCGGTCGAGCCGTATTTCCGGATGCGGACGCAATCCTGGTCGTGGTCCGCTTTGTACATCGTCTTCGCGATTGTTTGCGGATGGTCGGCTTGGACTCTGCGTGGCATAGCTGTGCCGGAGCCGAGCGACGACCGGGCTGCGCCTGACGTGCGGCCTGGCATTACGACGATTTTGTTCTGGATCGCTCTGGCGGCATTCGGATCGATTCTGCTTCTCGCAACCACCAACCTGATTTCGCAGGATGTCGCCGTGGTTCCCTTCCTCTGGGTTGCGCCTTTATCTGTCTATCTTTTGACGTTTGTTCTGACTTTTGAAAACGAGCGCTGGTACCGGCGTCCTGCTTTTGCGATCGCCGCCGGAATCCTGGGTCCGGCCGGCTGCGCGGTAATGGCCGCGGCCATTGGCGTGCCGCCTTGGTGGCAGCTTGCTGTTTATCTCGCCGCTCTATTCGTGATGTGCATGGTTTGTCATGGCGAGCTTGCGCTGGCGCGCCCTAGCGCCCGGCATCTCACGACGTTTTATCTCGCGATCGCGGTCGGAGGCGCTCTCGGGGGCGTCTTCGTCGCGCTGATCAGCCCTCACATATTCGCCAGATTCGACGAGTATCCGATCGGGGTCACGGGCGCTTGTCTGCTCGGTGCTCTCGGATGGGTTCGCAGCGGCGCGCTGAAGCAGTGGTCGAGCGGTACGCTGGCGCTTCGCGTTCCTTTGATGGCTCTCGTGATTGGAAGCCTCACCGGCATCGTCACCATTGTGGACAGCGGCAATCAAACCGTCGTGGCCCAGTCGCGAAATTTCTATGGCGTCCTAAGAGTGACCGAACGTGAGGACGATCTCGACCGGCGCATCCGCGAACTGACTCATGGCCGCATTCGGCACGGCTACCAATTTCTGCAATCGCCTCAGAACACCTGGCCGACCTCGTACTTCGGACCTCATAGCGGCATCGGGATTGTCCTGAATGAACTCGCGGGTGTGCGGCGCGTGGGAATCGTGGGACTCGGCGCGGGAACGCTGGCCGCGTGGGGACGTCCGGGTGACACGTTTCGGTTTTATGAAATCAACCCAGATGTTGTGTCGGTGGCGCGGAAATGGTTCACGTACCTGAGAGATTCGAAGGCGCGGGAGGAGATTGTTCTTGGGGACGCGCGCGTAGAACTCGATCGCGAGTTGAGCGGGCCCGCGCAACCGCTCTTCGACGTCCTTGCCGTCGATGCATTTTCGGGTGACGCCATTCCGCTGCACCTTCTGACGAATGAATGCGCCGATGTTTATCGCAGGCATCTGAGACCGGACGGGCTCCTACTGTTTCATATCTCGAACAACCTGCTGCGGCTTGATCCCGTCGTACGCGGGCTGGCGCGGCATCTTGGATGGCAGGCGGTTTCGTTTGTTTCACCGGAAAACGAAGCGACGGGCGAGAGCCGCTCGTTGTGGGTTCTCGTGACTGGCAATTCTGAGTTCCTAAAACGTCCCGTGATCGCGCACGCGGATTCAACGGGCGGGCAAGTTATCGATTGGACGGATGATTTCGCGAGCCTGTGGCACGTGTTGAAATTCTGAAAAAGGCGGCGTTGTTGGTTCGTCGTTCGTAGTTCGTCGTTACTGGGCGGCGACGACTTCGTCGTAGTATTTTTCGTATTGCGGAATGATCAAATCGGTACAGAAGCGGCTGGTTGCGGTTTTGCGCGCAGCCTTGGCCATTCGCTCGTGGACAGTTTCGTCCGAGAGCAATTCGATCACACGCGCGGCCTGCGCCTGAATATCGCCGACGTTTTCGAGGAATCCGTCCACGCCATGAGTCACAAGCTCCGGAATCCCTCCAACTCGAGTGGTCACGGCAGGAAGCCCGCACGCCATTCCTTCCAGGGCGGCCAAGCCGAACGACTCCATTTCGCTCGGCATCAGAAGCACGTGCGCCTGTGGAATGAGCCGCTCGACATGATTCTGTTTGCCTAGGAAATTCGTGTGATGCTCGACTCCCAAATCGCGGGCAAGACGCTCCGCGGGTCCGCGGTCCGGTCCATCGCCAACCATGAAGAGCTCCGCGTCGACCTCTTTGCGCACCTCAGCCAGGATTCGCACGCAATCTAAAACACGCTTCACCGGGCGGAAATTGGAAATGTGAATGAGGCGCTTTCCTTTTTTACCGCGATCGGGCGACGGCTTATACAGGTCGCAATTTACGAAATTGTAAATGACTCGTATATCGTTCTGCACGCCGAAGACTTCCAACGTGTGACGCTTCAGGTCCTGGCTGATGCTCGTAATCCCATTCGATTTTTCGATTGAAAACTTCGTGATCGGATAGTAGGAACGGTCCACTCCGACCAGCGTGATATCGGTTCCATGCAGGGTGGTGATGAAGGGTAGCCGCAAACGAGGCGCCATCATCTGCTGGGCCAACAGTGCCGAGATCGAATGTGGGATCGCGTAATGCACATGCAAGAGGTCCAGCCCGTAATCATCCGCGACTTCCGACATCCGCGACGCAAGCGCCAGACAGTAGGGCGGATATTGAAACAGCGGGTAGTTGGATACTTCCACTTCGTGATAGTGAATCCGCGGGACATCGGGATCGAGCCGAATCGGGTTCGCGTACGTGATGAAGTGTACTTCGTGGCCGCGGTTGGCGAGTTCGAGGCCAAGCTCCGTCGCGACAATACCACTGCCGCCGTAAGTGGGATAGCACGTGATTCCTATTCTCATCGCGATACGGGCCTTTATTTTAGCAACGCGAACCCGATTTGCCCGTGAACGTTTTCGTCAGGATGCGCAACATCGCCGCCGCCGAACCACACGCGCAGACCGTCGGGACCAGTAAGCACCGACGGATCGCAGAGAACTTTCGAATTCCATGATTGACCTCCCGCAAAGACGCTTTTCGTTTTTTCCCATTGGACGCCGTCCTTCGACCGCGCCAGGCCGAGCCGGCGCACCTCATCGCGATCTCTGCCTGTATAGAGCATCCAATAATATCCGCCGGCATCCCAGACCGCGGGTTCTCCAAGTCCGTTTTCGTCGAAGTCGCCAGGTGCGCCGAGTTCCAGAATCGGATTGTCGCGGAATTTGGTCCACGCTGCGCCATCGTCGGAGACAGCCACGCCGAGCCGCTGTCTCCGAGCCCGGTCCTGGCCTAAATAGAACAGAAAGAATTTGGCGCCGGCTCGGATGACGTAGGGATCGGCGACGCCGCGTTCATCCCAACTCCCGTGAGGTCCAAGAGTGAGCACGGGATCGCCGTGGCGATGCCACGCGCGGCCGTCTGTGGATTCAGCGAGGCCGATTTGGGGCACCCGGCCGCCTTGATAAAAATAAAGCAGCCGGCCGCCATCGGCGATCGCCAATCCATTCGCAGCGATATAATCGCCTTCCCAAGTCGATGCGTCGGGTCCCAGCACTTTCCCTTGCTTCTGCCATGCGATGCCGTCGGATGAAGTCGCCAGGCCGGTGCTCCAGACCCTTCCATCGAAGCCGGAATAGAGATTCAGGTAATTATCGTGCCAGAGCACGACAGACGGGTTCAGAGCGTCATGAGAATCGAATTCGCCCGCTTGGCCGTGCGGAATCACTGGCGCGGCAGATGGATGCCAAGTGTACTGCGCCGGCACCGGATTGCCGCCTGGAGCGGGCAGAGTGAAATCGGAATACCGGCCGCAGCCGGCCAGCAGGAGCAAGGCGGCTAGGTAGCCAGACGAATAAGCAAACCGGCGCCCTGTCCGGGTTTCGAATCGAGCTGCATTTCGGCCCCTAATGTTCGCACCCGGCGTTTGATGCTGGTGGGCCCGAGACGCAGCATCTCGAGCTCATCCAAGCTGTATTTTCCACTGAACGGGAAGCCTGAGCCATTATCTTCAATGGTAATCTCGAGCGAGCGGTCGCTCTTCTGCACGCTCACTGCAACGCGCGATGCACGCGAGTGCTTCTGGACGTTATAGAGCGCCTCACGCACAATCTGAAGCAGTTCGAGTGAAATCTCAGGCTCGGCGGGCTCTAGAAACTCACTGCTGACAAACGTGGCGGGAATGCCGCTGTCCTTCTGAAACTGCTCCACCACTCGCCGAAGCGTAGCGTTCAAGCTGCCTTCGACATCCATCGGACGCATGCTTCGCACAAATGCGCGCAACTCGTTCACCTGGTTCTTGCAGATATCTTGAAGCTGCGTGAGCTCATCCGTCGCGGCGTTCTTGTCGCGCAGCAGCAGCTTGCGGATTAACTCCAGCCGCATCGAAAAGCTGATGAAACTTTGCAGCGGACCGTCGTGAAAATCGGCCGCGATTCGCTGCCGTTCCGCTTCGCGCGCTTTCTCGGCATCGTATCGATAAAGCACCGATTGCCGGGAGGTATGCGAAAGACGTTCTTCCAGATGATCCCGCTCGATGGCCAACGCACAGGCCACGATTCCTCCCGCGATCAGAACAGGCAGCAGAATGTTTCCATGCAGCGGAGATGCGAAATACAGACCCGCCATGGACGCGCCGGCGACACCTAGAGCTTTCCACCAGTCATGCAGAACGACGGCCGAGATCAGCACGAAGCTGTAGAACACTGCCGCGATCCACGGCCCGTAGGAGACAGGAGCAACGGCAGCTAGGAGAAAGAACAGAAAATCGATCGCCAAGCCGAAATTCGAGTAACGAGTCTCTTCGAGACCGTGCCACAGCAGAACCGCGACGGAATAGACGATGTATGCACCAAACATCGCGACCGTATCCGTCAGCGCGAAGTTAAACGCGATGAGCTGGAGCGCCAGGCAACTGACAGCGAGGGTCAGGCGCACCACGGCCAGGAATCTTCGCCAGGAATGCGGAAGCATCGTTCATTCGGGCGGAAGCGCCCAGTGGAATTGAGCCTTATGGCTCGATGTACAGCCGAACCCGATTGCTTGGCTGACCTTCCGCCTCTATATATAATTCGGCAGGTCCGGCATTTACAATACGGGGTAACTGAATTTCGATCAGATAAAATCCGACGTACGGCGCGAGCACCGCACGGCTCACCTCAACCGGCGTTTGATCCAGATAAGCTTGAACCGATGCAACAACATGCGGCGGATCGGCCGTCGGACCTGGTGTACCGGTAGGCCAATCCGGATCGACCCGGCCAAGGCCGGTGGCCAAAACTTGAATGCGCGACCCGGAGTGCGCCGGCTTGGACGCATCCAGCATCACGCCAGAGTCGCCGTCGAGGAGCATCGGTGTGCCGTCCGGATCGATAAAAATCGCTGGCGATACGCTTTTCAGCGGGAAACCCGTGACCAAACTCCCGGCGCTGGATTCGAGCGCGAGTGCCAAACTCTGGCCGGACGCATCGAACGGAACCTGGATTTGCGATCCTGTGCCATCTGTCGCTAGAACCGGGATCGAAGTGTCGCCGGAACGTGCCGAAGTTACGCGCGCTCCAAGGATGCTTAACAAAGAACCCGGCGCGGCCGGACGAGAGCTAAAATCGGCTGCGTTCACTACCTTGAAATCTCGAAAACGATGTGGAGCTATCGTGCCGTAAACACCATACCCCTGAAGGGCTACGTAGAGATTGTTTGCCGCGGAATCCAGCTTTACATCCATGGCCGGAGCGCTCGGAAGGCCGTTGCTGACGAGATTCCAGGACGACGGTCGTCCCGCGCTGGCAAGATCGATTGTAGTGTAGAATACACCCGCGTCGGTCGCGACGTAAACCGAACCGGAAGCGCGATCCGCGACCACTCCATGCGCGGCGACATCCGGCAGATTCGCCGTCGTGGGATCCCAGAACAGGCCGGCGTTCATCGTTCGCATCACGTGAACCGGCTGCACGCCAGGCGATAACTGTTTGGGATGCGCTCCGAAAACCGCTATCGCGGCGCTCGGATTCTTCGGATCGGCGTAAATCGCTTCTACCGGACCCGCTTCGATCGTTGCCCAAGGATTCCAGTTGACGCCCTTATCGAGCGACACCCACAAATTTCCGTCAGCGGAGCCGGCGTAGATGGCATCGCCAGAAGTCGCAACAGCCGTAATGTTCGCGTGCAGCGCCTGAGTGGCAAACTGCTTCAACTCATCTTCCTTCTCTAATTCGGTGCTGTCGGACACGCGCCACGACGTCTTCTCGCCCGGCGCCCACTCCAGTTCCGGCGCTCCGGGTATTCCCATGCCGATCTTCACGCCTGAAAGTCCCGACGGGAGGGTGAAAATCCGGCGGATAGGGAGGTTCGGCAGCGCGGAGTTTAACCCAATCCAGGAAAGACCAGAGTCTGCTGAATGCCACACCCCGGCGGCATTTGCGCCCGTAATGTCTTCCGGATTACTAGGTGAAACGGCAAAATCCGCTAATGGCGCACCCAAAATGGAGCTGCCTTTATATGACGTTAAATTAATCCAGGTTGCGCCGTCATCGTCGGAGCGAAATGCGTTGCGCGCGTAGCTATACATCTTGGCAGCGCGCTGCCGCAATCGGGCTCCCGGTTCGGGGCTATTCGGAGCAACGGAATCCGCTTCGGGCGGTGGCACAATAGACGCGTCCGTAACGGGTTTCCACGTCTCCAGATCGGCCGTCTGGAAAATCCGGCCGAAGCCCGTTCTCGCGTAAAGGATAGAGCCGTCAGAGGAATACCAGACGCGATCCACAGGGCCCGTCGCAGCCGATGGCAGCGACAGTTCGATGGCTGAGTTGCCGATATGCCGCCAATCGGCCTGCCGCTGGTCCGGTGTTTGTGCCAAAACCGAGGTAGCGCAAAACAGCAGAAACAGTACTGCCTGTACTGATTTGGCACGCTGTGTAGCCCGGAGACACATGGAGCGAGTCTATTGTATCCTTTCTTCGTTGACGGTCATGATCAAAATATCTGAATCCATACGCCTTTACAACTTACTAAAGTACCGGCCATCGTTTTGCTCTGCAATTTTGGTGGTAGACTGAGGTTTCTATCTGTTCCGGCCGATGTCTCTAACGGGGTATCGGTACACATAGGCTGTTCCTTTATGGACAACGTCGCCAAAGCCGGAGAAGCGCGCGCGACGGCGCGTGTCTTCCTAAGCGCCGCGCTAACGGCAATGGTGTGTCTACTCCTCTCGAATCCGGGTTCGGCGCAAATGTTTTCCCAGGCTCCCGAAGCGGCCGCAAAAGTTGTCGAACTCAATGGACAAGTCTCCGTTCTAAAGGACTCCCAACCCTGGGCTTTGAACATCGGCGATTTCATCCAGGTAAAGCAGGTCATCATCACGGGTGCGGACGGATATGCCAAGTTCCAGGTTTCGGACGGCAGTACTTTTGAGGTCTATCCCAACTCAAATGTTACGTTCCGGAATAACCCCGGCAACTGGCGCGACCTCCTCGACGTTTGGGTCGGTAAGATTAAGGTTCACATTCAGAAGCTAGGCGGACAGCCCAATCCCAACACCGTCCACACGCCTTCGGCGATTATCTCGGTACGGGGCACGATTTTCGATGTTGAAGTGGATGGCGACGAAGAGAACACAGTAGTAACCGTGGAAGAAGGTGCGGTCGACGTTCGCCATGCCACTCGCGGCGGATCGACGATTACCGTCAACGCCGGGGACTCGATCGTAGTCTACAAAAGCCGGCCGCTCGCGCAAAGCTTCGTAGACAAAGGCGCTATCGCCCGCCGCATCCTGCGTGCGATGTACGACGCACTGTACACGATGCAGACGACTACTCACGGAACCGTTGGTTCAACGGGATCCGGCTCCCCTGGCAGCGGCGGTGTAACAGGCCAGACTCCACCACCCGCGCCTCCGCCACCACCACCGGCGCCGCCTCCGCCTCCAGGCCCAGGCTAAAATCAGTACGTGAGACTCTGCGCGGCGCTACTGTTATTCACCACGTTCGGTATAACTCAAGATCAGAAGGGCGTTCCCGAAGAATGGGACGTACGCACATTGGTGCAGAGTCTGAAAACCCAGACGCAGCATATAAAGCCAGTTCTCGATCAGATTCACCCGGAAACATGGGTTTCGAAAGGTGCGCCCGCAGCCTACATCGCGCAGTACAAAAGCGCAACCGCGGAATTGGGTTATATGCTGCAATCGAGCGACGCCTTCTCCAGACAGCCTGACCGTTTGCCGCTCGCCCTGGATACTTATTTCCGCATGCAATCAATGGACACCATGCTCGGGTCGCTGATCGAAGGGATTCGAAAGTATCAAAATCCCGCCGTCGCGGATCTTATTCAGGGCATCGTAAATGAGAACAGTGGCAATCGGGATCGTCTCCGGGATTATATCCGAGAGTTAGCTACGGAGAAGGAACAGGAATTTCAAATCGCCGATAAGGAAGCGCAGCGTTGCCGCAGTTCGCTGATGCGTCAATCCACCGGAGCCAAAGGAACAAGTAAGTGATCGAAACAGCAACCTTCGTCTGCACCATCTGCGGGGAATCTTCTTCCGATATTTGCGTGTACTGCACTAAGGACACGTGCGCGAATCATCGTTGTTTGCGCTGTAAACGCTGCAGCGATTGCTGCGAATGCGAAGTGCCGCTAACGGCGAGCGAACCCGTACGCTCCTCGATACCTCCGACCGTGCCGGAACCTCTGCCCCCGGGACAGCCAGATCCGATCCCTCCGACGCAGCCTGAGCCTATGCCGCAACCCGATCCGGAGCCGCTGCCTCACACCGATCCGCTGCCCCTGCCGGGTACCGACCCGCAACCGGAAACGCCGGGTCCGACAATGGCCGCCGAGATGAGTCACGACGAACTTGTGCGATCGTTGCCCGAACTGTTTGCACCGGACCCAACACCCGCGCTGCCAGAAGGTTCCGAAGAGCCCGATATGAATACGCCGCGTCCGGAAGTGATGGATGAGATTGTCGAATCGGCCGAGACGGAAGAAGACCCGTCAACCGAACCTGAACACTAACCATTGGACCCGCTCCGGCGGCACGATCCTTGGGACAGCTCTCGCCGGAGTGATACTTTTCGCTCTATTGCCGTTGGCTGGCCAGGAGTCCGTTCAAAACCAGACGGACGCAGACAATAATAAATTCACAACTCGCTCGAACCTGGTCTTCCTTCCTACACGCGTTCAGACCAAGCGTGGTGAAACCATTTACGGGATCAAGCCAGAACAGTTCGTCGTAGAGGACAACGGCATCCGACAATCCGTAAATGTCGAGGAGGATCCCGATTCGTCCGGATTATCCCTGGTGGTCGCAGTGCAATGTAGCAGGTCCGCCGATTCGGAATTCATTAAGCTCAAAGGACTCGGCGCGATGATCGACGGGATTGTCGGCGACGCCCCGCACGAGGTCTCGATCCTCAGTTATGGCGCGGGACCTCGCGTCCTTAGCGGTTTTTCCGACAGCGCCGACGCCGTTCGCCTGGGGTTGTCGAGGCTCAAGCCTTGCGACGATTACGGAGCCGCGGCGATCGATACGGTCTACTCTGCCATCGACATGCTGAAGCGGCGGCCGAACCATTATCGCCGCGCCATCCTGCTGATTGGCGAAACGCGCGATCACGGGAGCCGCTCCAAGCTTCATGAGGTTGTCGCCGAGCTCGGCATCACGGACACGGTAATTTACACCGTCGCATTTTCTCCGGTCCGGGATGATTTCATTCAGGGCTTCCGTTATGGCGATCACCCGCCTCCCGTGCCGGCCTTAGCTCAACCGTCGGCGTCGGCTGAGGCCAAGACGTCCGCGCCTCCGGACGATGAGCCGTATGTGGAGAAGCCTCCTTTATTTGAGCTGCCTCCGCAACTTATGCTCGTAGTGAACGCTCTGAGGCGAAACACCTCTTCGGAACTCGCTTCTCTTTCCGGAGGACAATACATCAACTTCACCACTCAAAGAGGATTCGAGGAGGGCTTGCAAAGAATCTCCAACCAAATCCACAATTACTATCTGCTCAGTTTCAAGCCAGCGTCGGCAGCGGCCTTCGGCCTTCATTCCTTACGAGTCCGCGTCCCCGATTATCCGAACGCCGTAATCCAGACTCGAAAAAGCTATTGGACCGGAATTCCATAATTCGTCTTGATTCAGGAGTTCTTTCGAACGACCCAGGTGGTCATGCAGCGTTGATTCTGCACGACAGTGGTTTTCAGCGGGTCGGCCAATTGCCCGCCCAGTTCGCCCGTGTACCGTAACAACAGCGGCTCATCGACCAAATAGCGATCTGAGCCGTCCGGCAATCGGAAGCGGCGTCCTTCCAGACGCTGTATTTGCTGTTCCATCCCAATGGAAGACGCCAAACGGCAGAAGAGCAGTCCTCCCGGTTTCAGGACGCGCCAGGTCCCACGCAGCATCGCATCAAAATGATCGTCGGAGCTCGCGAAGTGGAGCACTGCGCTACTGAGCACGACATCCGCGAACGCATCCGGAAACGTCATCTCTTCGATGGCTTCGACTCGAAAGTTCTCCGCGGGCAGAGCCGGCGCTCGGGATCGAGCGAGTCGTCGTGTGTACTCGATGGCGTTCGGGTCCGTATCGACGCCGAACACTTCGTACTTTTCGCCTAAAAGATAGACGAGATTGCGCCCCGAACCGCAGCCCGCATCGACCACGCGCATCCCCGGCCGGATGCGCCCTCGCAGCAGCTGATCAAAAAGATAAATGTCGATCTGGCCGAACTGTTCTTGAAGATCGGGCATGGGTTCTTACCGATCATACGGCATGCGATAATCAGTGAACTTCGAGGCAAATTGAGGTGACCAATGAATCGGATTATTCGCGCCAGCCTTTTTACATCCATGATGGTTGTCCTCGCACCTGGCGTCTTTGCTCAGGGCCGTCCTGTCACTGCCGCGGACGAAGCTAAAGGCCAAGCCTGGTGGGCGCACATTAAAGTGCTAGCCGCTGACAGTATGCGCGGCCGCCTCACCGGCAGCGACGACTATCTGCATGCCGCGGAGTACGTCGTCTCGCAATTCAAGGCCGATGGGCTGCGTCCAGCCGGTGTGAACGGCTACTATCAGCCCGTTCGATTCGACGTGACGCGAGTAATCGCGCCCCAGTCCTCCGTAAGTTTGCTCGTTGATGGTAAGCCGGAGCCACTCATGCTTGGGCGTGACGCGGTCCTGAGTTCTCGCGCGATACAGCCGAAGGCGATCGAAGCGCCTTTGGTCTTCATCGGCTATGGCCTCCATCTCCCCGAAGCGAAATACGACGACTTCAATTCTCCGGAAATGCAGATGTCGTCGCTGAAGGGCAAGATTGTTGTGTTCATAAACGGGGGTCCGGCCGATTTGCCAGGAGCACTCAAATCATTCGCTCGCACGTCACCGTTGCAAAAGGCCCTCAAAGATGCCGGCGCCGTTGGCTCGATATCGATTCCGACGCCCAAGTCCATGGATTTCGGATGGGAACGCATCGCCAGCAGTGCGTCGCAGCCCGGCATGAGGCTTTCCGCCGACCCCAATGATGCCGCGGTAGCAGCGGCGCATCCCGACCTGGCGGACATCCACCAGATGATGTTCTCGGCAACCTTCAACCCGGCGCAGGCGGAGAAACTTTTCGCGGGCACCGGCCACACTTTTTCCGAACTGCTCGCGCTGGCCGACGCACAGAAGCCATTACCTCGTTTCGCTCTCAACAAAACCCTCACGGCGACCGTCACCACCGAGAACGATCGTGTGGAATCGCCCAACATCGTCGCCAAACTGGAAGGGTCCGATCCCGTTCTGAAGAGTGAATACGTTCTGGTTTCCGCCCACCTGGATCACCTGGGGGTTGGCGCGCCGATCAAGGGCAAAACGATTTATCCAGGTGCCATGGACGACGCGTCCGGAGTCGCCTCCGTCCTCGAAATCGCGAAGAGTTTCAGCGAGACGCGCGAACGGCCGAAACGTTCGATCCTCTTCGTTATTTTCACGGGCGAGGAGAAGGGACTGCTAGGTTCGCGCTATTTCGCCGGGCGGCCGACGGTTCCGGGAAAACGCATCGTCGCCGATCTAAACATGGATATGTTCATGCCGATTTTCCCCCTCAAGAAATTGCATGTGCAGGGTCTCGATGAATCGACCTTAGCGGTGGACGCTCGTGCGGTCGGCGCGGAGCACCACATCGAGATCGCGGCGGACCCGGAACCGGATCGAAACTCTTTTATTCGCACCGATCAATACAGCTTCGTGCTTGCCGGGGTTCCCGCGTTGGCAATGAAGTTCGGCTGGACACCGGGATCGCCGGAGTACAAAGCCTGGCGGCAATGGCTGTCGCAGCGCTACCACTCGACCGAGGACGATCTGAATCAGCCGGTCGATTGCGCCGCGGCCGCACAATTCGACGACTTCCTCGCCGATCTCGCGCGGCGCGTGGCGAACGATGCCGCCCGGCCTCACTACCTCACCTCGAGCTTCTTCCACCGTTTTGAGAACTAGCGCTATGAACCGACGCCGACTTTTGGCAAATCTCGCCGCGCCGCTCGCTGGCGTCGTGGTACATCGCGTGTTGGTGGCCGGTCCGCAGAGTCCAAGCCCCGCCACGGAACGCACTCCGGCACTTGATGAATATGAAAAGCGACGCTTCGGGGTGTCGTTCCACTTCAGCATGAACACCTTCACGGGGGACGATTACGAAACCGGCAAGGTGCCCGCGACCACCTACGATCCAACCCGCCTGAACGTAAAACAGTGGATCAGTGTCGCGCACAGTCTTGGAGCGAAGTATGCTGTTCTGACCGCCAAGCACATGTCAGGTTTCTGTCTGTGGGACTCACAGGGATACGATTACGATGTCGCAGCCAGCTCGAACAAGAGCGATGTAGTCGCCACCTTCGTCGCCGCGTGCCGGGAGTTCGGTATCCGTCCGGGTTTCTATTACTGCATTCTCGACCCGCACAACGAAGGAAAGTTCGACTGGAATTCGATGGTTCCGGATTCTTACTACGACCTTATCAAGCATCACATCACGGAGCTGCACACCGCTTACCCGAATACGTTTTATCAACTGTTCGATATCACGTGGAAGATAACTCTCGCGCAGCGGTGGGAACTCTATCGGCTCGTCAAGAAGTTGAGTCCCGATTGCGTCGTCGTTTGCAACCAAGGATTCGACCAGAGCCGCCGCAACCAGGGCCACATCTGCGAACCGGCGAGCTGGCCGTCGGACGTCATCAATGGAGAAGACACGCTGCCTCCCGCCGAGGGACACGATTCGCATGTTCGCTTCGAGGGCAAGGATTATTACATGCCGTTCGAGACCTGGCTTCCGACCGGCCCCGTGTACGCTCCGATGCCGCGGATGCATAGCTGGTTCTGGCGCAAGGACTACAAGACGCAAAGCGCCGACGTCATCGCCGCGGCATACCGCGATTGCATGGCTCGCAATGCCAATCTTCTGCTCAACCTCGCGCCCGACAACACCGGCCGGTTACCCGATGAAGCCGGGGCCACAATGGCGCAGGTCGCTAAACAGATTCGCTCTACAAACTCCTGAACTACTCCCATCGAAATAACTTCGCCGAGAGCGCCGTGAAAATCGCGAAGAAAACCACGAGAGCCGCGACGTCGGTGATGTGCACCGACCACGATTCTCCTTTCCAGATCCCCTGTAGTAGCGATACCGCATAGGTCAGCGGTAGCGCTCGCGCCACGATTTGAAGCGCGGGCGGCAGCGAATGCACCGGCACGAACAGCCCGCAAAAGCCAAGCATCGGATAGAGAATGGCCGCGCCCACCGGTTGCGCGAAACGCGCCGTAGGCACAATGCTCGCGATCAGAAAACCGATCGACAGGATGCTCCACGTGCTGATCAGTAGCGCGATTCCAAAGCTGAAAAATGGAACGTCGACATGGAGCGGGTAGTAACGCTTGCCTGCCAGCACCATCAGGGCTAGGGTGACCACTGTCAGCGCCAGCTTGACCAGCACGTGAGCGGTGAGGATCGTCTGGGGGCGGAGCGGCGTTGCCCGGAGCCGTCTGAGAATGCCGCCCTCACGATAAATCGAAATGATCGTCACCAGCGACAGCACACCGCTGAGAGCAATCAGCACGGCCACGAAAACCGGCAGTTCGACGCTTACAAACCGGCTGGCGGCGATTGTGTTGGGCATGCGCGACCCACCCAATAACCGGCTGATCACCACAAAGACGAGGACAGGGAGGATTATCGAGCCGAACGCGCCGAGCGGCTCGCGCAGGAAGATCTTGATCTCCAGCCAGGTTAGTTTCCAAAGTCCTCGCAACATCGTTGGTATCGCCTCCACTAATCGCGAATCGATCGGCCGGTCAGCTTCAGAAAGACATCCTCCAAGTTGGGAAGCACGGTCCGAAAATCGGTAACGCGGATGCGGTTCTCTGAGAGACACTGGATGACTTCAGTCACAAAGTCGTCACCCACGCCCTGAACGGTGAATCGCGACTCCCGGTGCGTCACGATTTCCACTGAAGGGATCGTGCGCAGTCGTTCTTCGACGAGCGCGCTGTCCGCGGCCAACACGACGGTTCGCGTAGGGCAGTGCCGCCGCACCAATTCTTCCGGGCTGCCGATGTCAATAATTTTGCCGTGCTCGATGATTGCCACCCGATCACACAACCGCTCGGCCTCCTCCATCAGATGGGTGGTCATAAAGACTGTCTTACCGCGTTCACGGATGCCGCGCACTAATTCCCAGATCGCGCGCCTCGACTGCGGATCGAGGCCGGTGGTCAACTCATCTAGAAACACCACATCCGGATCGTTGATCAGCGCCAGGGCAATGAACAGCCGCTGCTTCTGCCCGCCTGACAGCGTCATGAACCAGGAGTTGCTTTTGTTCTCGAGCCCGAGTTGTTCCAGAAGCCGATCCCCGTCGACGGCCTTCGTATACAGCGATGCCCATAGGTCCACCGCCTCCCAAACCTTGATTCTCTTCTGGAGTTGCGCCTGTTGGAGCTGTACGCCGATCCGGTTCTGTAATTGATATACATCCCGGAACGGATCGAGTCCCAGGATCGAAATCGAACCGCGATCCGGCCGGCGCACGCCCTCGACGCACTCCATGGTCGTAGTCTTCCCTGCACCATTCGGTCCAATCAAACCGAAGATTTCGCCCTCGTTGACTGTAAACGAAACGTCGGAGACGGCCACTGTCGATCCGTAGGTCTTGCGGATGCCGGAAACCTGGATGACTGGACGACGAGCCGAGGAGACGCTCATGGTCTGTGCCGTCATAAGGCTCTAAGGAAGAACTGTCGCGCTCGTATTTGGTGGGCGATCATCGCGGTTGGACAACTGCAATGATACCGCTGGCTACTGATTTATCTCATTACTTCCGTAGCCATACGAAGTCGGCCCGCAAGCCCTTGTGAGCATAGTGAACCTCGGTCAAGCCCGCTTGTGAGGCGAGAGACTCGACCGTCCGCCTCGAAGGAATCCCAACGAATTGCAACCGGCGGCCAATGGCCGCGAGCCACGAAGGCAACATGAAGTCCGTGTACAAGAGATATCCTCCCGGCCGCAGCACACGAATCATCTCGGAGAAAGCCGTCTCCCAATGCGGTAGGTGATGCGTAACCATGCTGCTTGCCACAACATCGAATTGAGCGTCATCAAACTGCAATCTTGTCGCGTCCATTACCATGAACAGAAGGCGCGAGTGCGCGGGGCGGGATCGAGCTACGTCAATCTGCAGTGGATCTACATCGATTCCAGTTACATCCAAGCCGGATGTGTTGGCAATTTCGGAGGCGCTCGATCCAACACCGCATCCGACATCCAAATACCGCGAGGCAGGTCTAATGGGTATGCGATTTAGAATCTGCTGCGCATGACGCGCGACCTCAGCAGTATGTCTCGGACTGTTGACAAAATGCTTCTCAAATGCAGTCATTCTCATATAAAGTTTCTACCTGGAGCGATCATAGCCAGCTCTTACCGTAAGTCGAAATCTGATTCGGCGAACGCAAGCGTGGCATCGGCCGGTGCAGCCTCCTTACCGGCGATCTTCGATCTTAACCGGCACAAATATTTTGCGAGTTCTCCGCACCCTAAGTAATGGCCGCCAAATAGGGCGATCCATCGTAATCCTGACGATAGCCGGCGGAAGATGTTACTGGCCCGGAGTTTGCCCGATCGTCTGTTCCAGTTCCGCCCTTGCCAGCAAGTGCGCCAGTTGTGCTTGCAGCAAGTCGGCCTCGGCCTTGTAGCTTGCGGCGGACGCATGCCGCCGGGCCGAGACCAGAACCACCCCCTGCATCAACTGGTTCTCCGCGATTCGTTCGCCTTCGGTACGCAGTTTCACCACCTCGGCAGCTACCTGGAGCATCTTTTGCGTTCGCTCCACTTTATTGCAGCTTTGCTCAACCTGCACGCTTACTTGCTCTTTCAACCTTTCAAGGTTCTCCTGGGCTTCGGCCAATTGATCTTCGCGCTCGCGGACCGCCGCGCGGCGTTTACCGAAATCGAAGACGTCGTAATTCATCGTGATTCCGAATGTGCCGAAATTGTGCACCAGGAACGGCACGCCGTTTTGATAGCTTTGCCGGGCAAAAACTGAGATGTCGGGAATGTATGCGGATTTCGCCGCGGTAAGCCCGGCCTTAGCCTGCTCCACTTTTTCCGCCGCTGCGGTAATATCCGGATTCCCCGAAAGGGCCATCTGGAGCATTTCCCGGCGCGGTGTGTCGGCTGGAGTCGTCACGACCACGGGACTCAACTCCACTGGCGTGCCCAACGGAATCCCAAGCAGATCGTCGAGTTCGTAATTCAAGTCCGACATGCGAAGGTCGATCGTCAAAGACGATTGTTCGCTTTGAAGGAGAACGGCCTGGCTGTCGATCAGATCTACGTTCAGTGCATTGCCGTTGCGCACATCTTCTTTGCTCTCGCTCAGGCGCGTCCTGGCATACGTGCTTTCCTGCTCGGCGGCCTTCTTTTGAAGGCGGGCGATCAGGATACCGTAATAGACCTCGTGAACCTTGACAGCGACCTCGTTCTCAGCCTTCTTCAGCTCATCCCGCGATGCGACCACTTCCGAAGCTGCAATTCGGTTCGCCTGCCGGATGCGGATCAGGGGCGTCAAAGGTTGAGCCATGCCCGTTCCGATGGTCTCGAACGTCTGGCTTCCCTGGGTGATCAGTTCGCTCTGCGCGGGCACCGCTCCGGCGTTTGGAATTACGCCGAATGCGCCCCTGGGGATCTCGATGTTTTCAAGGGCCGTGGTGTGCAGGAAGTTCGATTCGTTTCTAATTCTCGGGAAATAATCCGCTCTCGTTCCGGCTTTTTTCTGTTCGTTCTCATGCACCTTCAGCCGCGCGATTTTCAAATCGCGATTCTGTGAAAGAGCTAGCCGAACCGCGTCCGTAAGCGTCAGTTTCATGGCATCCGCGGCCAAAGCATTTTGAAGAATGCACGGGAAGAGAAGAATGAAAGACCAGCGCGTCATTTTACTTTCTCCTTTGGACGTAGGCTGATGGTGCTGGGCCGGAGAAACACGAGCAGGATCAGATAGCCGGCAATTGCCCACGCGATCAGCAAGAATGCATCGGAGTAGGCAATCGACAACGCTTGTGCTCTCACTTGCGCGCTCAGGATGGCCGTCGAACGTGCCTGCGCTTCCTCCAATCCGGTTGACGACGGCGCCAAGGACAAGGCAACGCCGCGGAGCCGTTCGTCGGTAATCCAATTTCCTAAATCGACGTGCTGCCCGATCATGTTTGAGTGGAGTTGCTCACGTACCGCAACGAAGCGTCCGAAGATCACCGCGCCGATCTCGCCTCCCATCAGTCGCATCGTATGCATCCATGCCGAGTATGTCGCGGCATTCGCGACGTTCGTAAGCGCGCCCATTTCGACGGCGAGAAGGAGGAGGTTTACCACCAGGCCGACGAATGCCGCAGCGATGCCGGTGGCAAGCATGAGCTCGGGAACATGAAAGCTCGCTCCTGCCCACGACGAATCGACGTTCGCTGCCATCCAGCATGCCAGGGCGACAGTTGCAAATCCCGCGGCCATAACGATGCGGGGCTGAATAAACGCTGTTGTGATCGCCGCTATCCAGACCAGAACAAATTGAGGGGCCGCAACCCAGGCTAGCGCTGCGCCGGTCTGGATCGGTAAGTATTGCTGAATGCTACCCAGAAATCCGGGGATGGCTGCTAACGGCGCGAGCAGAGCGAAGCGGATGGTAAAAACGCCCAATCCCAGAATGATAATGTTCCGCGTGTTGAGGAAGGGTAAATTCACCAGCGGATTGGGTTGAAACCATCGCCGGACTAACGAGGCGATCAGCAACGATAATCCGGCCGTCAGCATCCCAACGAACACTCCGGATCTCCACCAATCCAGTCGCTGGCCTTGATCGAGGGCGCCAAAAATCAAGCTCAGGCCGGCGCTCGTGTAAAGAAATCCGCGCCAACTCGGACGCGGCCCTTCATCTTCTCGCGGAACTCCGAAATAGATGCAGACCATCATGATCGGGGTCAGAACAGCGGCGGTCCAGAAGATCCAGTGCCACGAGAGATGTTCCATGTACCACCCCTCGATCAGAGCCGCGACGTTACTGGTCACAACAATGTCCATGGCGTAAGCCGCGACGCCGAAGAGGAGGAGCTTCGGAGGCAGATTCCGGGCGACGAAAGTCAACGTCAATGTGTAAAAAGCGCCCGACGATATTCCCGCGATCGCCTGTAGCGCCAGCATTACCGCAAGACTTGATGAGAAAGGCAGCAGAATCGAGGCTATGGTGAAGACCACACCGGTGATCATCAGTACACGCCGGATGCCGTAAGCAGCTCCCAGGAAAACGGCGAAGACGCCGATGAACATCATCCCCATGTTGAGTACTGTGGGGATCCAGGAAGCTCCATCGAATCCGAAGCCAAGCGCGCCGCGCAAATCCGGCAGACCGGTGCTCACGAGACGGCCGTTGAGAGTCGATGTTGCCGCCCCAAGGAAGACGCCGACGATTCCGATGTACGGATGGATCGCGATCGGCGCCCGTCGTGATGTCGTCATCGTTGCCTGCGGAGCGCTCATCTAAGATGGACCTTTGGTTCGAATCACGGCAACGACAGAGAGACCGGGGCGCAGATGGTCCGCTTCGGCCTGATTTGGATCGAGCACGATCTTGACCGGCACGCGCTGCGTGACTTTGGTGAAGTTGCCGGTCGCATTATCCGGAGGCAGCAACGCGAATTGCGATCCGCTTGCTGGCGCGATTTCCGCGACACTGCCTTTAAGAAGCAGGCCTGGAAACTCATCGACCCGAAGCTCCGCGGGATCGTCTTTCCGAATATGCCGCAATTGCGTCTCGCGATAGTTCGCCTGCACCCAGACTTGACGCTGAACCAGAGAGACGATCTGAGTGCCCGGGCTGACCAATTGTCCCGCGCGAACTTTACGCTCTCCCACGACCCCGTCTTCAGGCGCAACAATCCGGGTATAACTTAAGTTCGTGCGAGCCAAGTCCAGATTGGCCTGCTTTGCCTTCAAGTCGGCGCGGAGCATTTGTTCCTGAGAATCCAACACGGCGCGCTGGCGGCGCTGGGCCTCCAGTTCCGCGCGGCTGCTCTCGACGTGTGCGCGTGCGCGGGCCAAGTCGGCCTGCCGGCTAGCCACTTGGGCATTAGCAGAATCGATCTCGGCCTGACGGCTGGCACGCTGCGCCCGAAACCGTTCCTCATCGGCAGTTACCTGTTCGAGCCGCTGCCGTGTCGCTGATGAGGCCGCGACAAGCGCCTCCTGGCGCTTGCGCTCGAGCAATGTGCGTTGCACGTCCGCATCGGTGCCCGTAAGTCCGCTTCGGGCATTCGCCAGGGCCGAAGTTGCAGCCTGGATGCCCGCCTCCGCCGCGGTGACATCGGCCTCGGCCGCGGCGATGCCCGTCTGCGCTTGTTGTATTCTGGCATCCTGCAGTTCTTTTTGCCGTTGGTTATTGATCAGCGCGCTCTCCCCGGCCTGGACCGCGGCTTCCGCCTGCTCAACCTGCGCGCGAAAATCGTCATCGCGCAAGCGCACCAGCAAATCGCCTGCCTTCACCGGCTGATAGTCCGAGACCTCAACCGATGCGACCAGCCCTGCTGCTTTGGTGCTGAGAGGTGTGACATCCGCTCGCACATAAGCGTCATCCGTCTTCTGCTCTTCACTGTTACTGGCCCAAGTGCTCCAGTTGAAGGACAGGATGAAGATCAGCACGATTGCAATGCAAAGGATCGCCCCAGCGACGATCCAGCCTCGAAGTTTTTTGGCAAGCGTATCGGTCATGTAAGGCCTCTAGCTCCTACAGCAACACCAAGTTGCGTTCAATGGATTTTATGACCCCGTCCATCCTTCCGCTCAATACCTGTTTGGCAACACTGAGCGTGTATCCCTTCATGGTTTTGAAGGGTACGTGCGATGGCATTGCCAGGGCATAAGGATCGACTACGGCATCCACAACGACAGGCCCGCGTTTGTACGCAAGGGCCTCGGCGAGACCCTCGCGGACGTCGCCGGGATCCTCGATGCGAATCCCTTTCGCGCCCATCGCCTCAGCCACGGTGGCAAAGTTTGGATTCTTGAATCCCACGCCAAAAGGAATGTAGCCGGCTTCCTGCTGCTCAATGTTCACGAAATCGAGAGATCCATTGTTAAGAACGACATGGACCACAGGAGACTTGCGCTCCACCTGGGTCAACACATCGCCCATGCCGAGCATGGTGAATCCACCATCGCCACATATGGCGATCGTTTGCCGGCCGGGATATGCCAATTGCGCCCCGAATGCGTTTGGCGCCGCGTTGGCCATGGCTGCCCACGCAAACGAGCCGAAGAGCCTGCGATTTCGTCCGCCCTTGATGTGCCTTGCCAGCCAAATTACCGCTGTGCCCGTATCTGCGAAGAACATTGCGTCGTCCGATGCCAGATTGCACAGCGTCGACGCGAGGAATTCTGGACGTATGGGTTTGATCCCCGGACCTTTGTCGACATAGTGCTGTTTCAGTTCGGAGAACGAGTCTGTCGCTTCAAGATGTTTGCGAAGGAACCGGTCATCGGTCTTTTCTTGGACGCGCTCCAGCAATGCAGCCACAGTCGTCTTCACGTCGGCGACGAGACCAAGATCCACGGGAGTCCGCCGGCCAATGTGTTTCGGGTTCTTGTCGACCTGAACTTTCTTCACGTTTGCGCCCGGCAGAAACTCAGAGAAAGGAAAATCAGTGCCCAGCATTAACAGCAGATCGGCGCCATTGATTGCGCCCCAGGCGCCACCGTACCCTAGAAGACCGGTCATGCCGACCGCATTGGGATTGTCGTGTTCCAACCACTGTTTGCCTCGGAATGCGTAACCGACTGGCGCTTTCAGCTTGTGGGCCAATTGAATTACTTCTTCGCGGCCATCTCTGCACCCATCGCCTCCAAAGATTGCCACGGTCCCGGCATCGTCGATCATCTGGACAAGCCGGGTCATGTCGGAGTCGGAAGGACGAATGGTGGGCTGCGTCGGAATGTTGATCTCAACAGAGTGTTCGATCGCATCGGAAGAAGCCACATCCCCGGGGATCGAGATTACAGTTGGTCCTTTCTCGATGACCGCGGTCATGATAGCCGTATTGATGATGGACCGGGCTTGCGCGGGATTGATCAGACGTCCCGTGTAGAGCGAAGCGGCCTCGAAGAACTTGTACGGATTCAGCTCTTCGAGCGCGGCGGTATCTATAATGCCGGTCTCCACATCGCCGGCGATCGCTATCACCGGAGCGCCCTCTTTGCGCGCATCCATGAGTCCGTTGAATAGATGTACGACGCCCGGTCCAGCAGTTCCGCAAACAGCCACCGGTACACCGGTGAAATAAGCGTCCGCAACAGCGGCAAATGCGCCATACTCTTCGTGGCGCACATGAATAAACTCAATTTTGCCGTTTCGCCGCAGGGCGTCGATCACGGGATTGAGAGCGTCGCCAACAATGCCGTAGCAACGTCTTACTCCAGCGTTGACGAGCATCTCCCACAACACATCCGCAACTTTTTTCGCCATACTGATCTCCTTTTCCGAATTACGCCTCGCGAGACATCACCGCGCATGGCGGTCTTTCCGAAGTTTGGAATTCTCGCGGCGTCCCATGATGATTGACAATTAGACGCGATCCCCTTTGGCGCGTGAAATACGTCCAAACCCATTGCAAAAACACACTGATTCGAAGACCGGGCTGCGCTAGCGAAAGGACATGCACGACGGCCCAGGCCATCCATGCCGCCGAACCCTTCAAACGAATCCGGCCGCTCTGCAAAACCGCATATCCTTGACCAACGACGGCCATCGTGCCCTTATCGAAGTAACGAAACGGGCCAGGCGCAGGCTTGCCGATGACACGCTGGCGAATAACCTTGCTTGCATAACGTCCCTGCTGCATCGCCACCTGCGCCACACCGCCAAGCGGTTTGCCGTCCTGATCGAGCGTGGCGCTATCGCCAACCACGAAAATCTCAGGGTGCCGAGGCACGGAGAGGTCCCGTTCGCTTCGCACGCGCCCGGCGCGGTCTGTCTCCGCATCCAGCCACGTGCCGGCTGGTGAAGGAGCGACGCCGGCCGTCCAAATCACGGTCTTACTCGGGATGCGCTCGCCGCCCGCGATAACCCCGTCGGCATCGATGAGATCCACGCTTTGTTCGAGCCGGACTTCCACACCCAATTTCTCGAGCCGCTCCTTTGCCCCTTCCGGAAGGTCGTCGGCGTAAGTATTCAACAGCTTTTTGGACCTGTCGATTAATACAATTCGTGCAGAGGTCGGATCGATGCGGCGGAACTGAGAGCGCAGGCTGTTGCGGACGAGAACGGCGATCGCCGCCCGCCATCTCGACGCCGGCCGGACCACCGCCTACGAGCACAAATGTCAGCAGGTCGCGATGAGCGCGGGGATCTTCCTCGGCCTCGGCGCTTTCAAAGGCTTGGAGGATCTTGTTGCGGACAGCAACTGCATCCGCAAGGCTCTTCAAACCTGGGGCATATTTCTCAAACTCGTTATGACCGAAGTAGCTGTGAGTTGCGCCCGTCGCCAGGATCAGGTAGTCGTAGGGAAGCGGCACGCACCCGCGGTCCGCGGTGTTGGCAAAGACCAGTTTCCGATCCTTATCGATGCTTACAACTTCTGCCAACAACACGGTCGTATTGCGTTGCTTGCGTAAGATCTCACGTAGCGGTGACGCAATCTGCGCTGGAGCCAACACGGATGTCGCAACCTGGTAGAGAAGCGGCTGAAACAGAAAGTGATTCGTGCGATCGATCAGAAAGACCTGGACCGGAGCATTTCGCAGTGCTTTAGCGGCGGAGAGGCCGGCAAAACCTCCTCCAACGATTACGACAACTGGCACGCGATCGGTCATGGCATCCTCAAGAACGAAATCGGCTCCTTCACGTATGCTGAACCTTCCGGGCGCATTTGACATGCCCCATTGGGATGTTTTTGGACTAACACCGGCGTCGGAGGTTGTTGTACCGCGATCGTGGTAGTCGAGGATATCGAACCGTTGTTCTGGAATATTCCACTCCCAGATGCGGGACATCTTACACGACGGCCTCTTCAAAAAAAGACATTCATCATGTAAAGGACAAGCCCCGTGCGCCACGCTAGACAACAGAACAGGATGCGTAGCTCTGAGTCAGGCGTTTCACACTAGACCGGGCCTCAGAGACTAGAGCGTGCACGGAGTCACCATGGCCAAGCCCAAAGATCCAACTGACAATCCCAGACAGGACCCAAACCCAGAGGAATCTCGAGACTTCGGGAGGGAGCATCCCTGGCCACGCCGTCACCACGCGGGACGAGACAGAATCGTGCACGTCGCGATTACGGAACGCCGTTTTGCCGGAGGCCCTCCACCCACACACGAAGCCTATAACGCGGCGCTCGAACAATGGCACCGGCTCCCCGGGTCGGTCATGCGGCCGGCCACCGAAATCCGCCTGAAAGATCAACCGCCTACGGCATCCGTGGACGCCAATGCTCACTGTCCGTCAGGCATCGCGCAGAAGGCGGAACAAAAGCCATGAGCCTCAACGGAACTGTCTGGTCGCCAATCGGATCATGAAGCCGCGAACCATCGGACATGTTCCGGACCTTCTGCTCTCTACTTATGAAATCGCGACAGAGGAAAACTCATGCACGGCGTCGATCATCGCGACGATGTTCTCTACGGGTGTTTGAGCCTGAATGTTATGAATCGTGTTGAATACGAAGCCACCGTTCTTAGAGAAGATTTCACAACGCCTCAGGACCTGCTCGCGTACCTGTTCCGGCGTTCCGAACGGCAGCACCTGTTGTGTATCCACTCCACCACCCCAGAAGACGATCCTGTCGCCGTATTTTTCTTTTAAGTGGCTGGCTTCCATGCCGACAGCGGAGCACTGTACGGGATTCAAGATGTCGAAACCACCTTCAATAAAGGAATCGATGAAACGCTCCACGGAGCCGCAGGAATGTTTGAAGGTTTTCCAATTCGTGTTCTTGTGAATCCAGTCGTTCAGACGTTTGTAATAGGGAAAATACAGCTCTCGGAAAGCCTGCACCGAGCAAAAGGCCGATTTCTGCGTGCCGAAATCCGTGCCACAGGTAAACACTATGTCGATGCAGTTGCCGGCAGCCTTATAGATTTTGTCCAGATTGGCGATCGCCAGGTCGCACTGGCGCGAGAAGATGGCGTGGATATAATCGCGCCGGCTGCGAGTCGACATGTACCACTCCGCAATGTCGCGAATCCCCTTGGGATCTTTGAGAAAGGGGGCGGGAACCAGCGCGATGTCGCCGAAAGCCGTGCCGCCGAAGCTCGCGATCACGGCCCTTCCGGTAGCGCGAGCATTCTTTGCGCCTTCCACGAGCCAGGCCAAATCTTCTTCCGTAATCGGCGTGAACTCCTCGAGATTATCTTCCGGGTTGAGATCTTCCTCTCGGAACGGCCTCTGCCGCACGATGGTGTCGAAGAAAAAACCATCTTTGGGCATACGCCCGCTCGGGGCCACGGAAGTATCGCCCTGCGGGTAAATGAACGTGTCGCCGTTATCGTCGATCGTCGTTTCAAAGTCGCGGGGGACGAGCACCTCCATGCCGCGGAACACCCAAGGCTTCCACTCGCCGAGTGGAAACCCGAAGATCGTGTTCCTGGCGAAAACGCCTTCGGTATCGATTCCCATGGCACGCTGCAAGTCGTCTTCAACCATTGCGAGCATCTGATATGGCTCGTGAATCTTCACCGGCCGTTTCTCGAGTCCATAGTGCCGGCGCAAGGCGGAAACACAACTGGCGTGGATTCCGGTAACCGATGTGCCACCGAAATCGATGGGAATTCGATTCGAGCTGGTGTGATTCAAAGCGCTGATAACGACTTCTCTGCTGTCTGTGCTCATGCTAAGCCTCCTTGGCGCTCAGTTTGTGAGCCAGTCGATATGCGACCGGCATACAAAAAGAAAAGTGCAGCGGGCGATTCCCCACCGTTCCCGCGATCAAGTGAATTCCAGTCGCAATTTCCATATGTCTACCAATCGAGAATTGCATTGTCGTACGCGCGCACGGTTTTCGAATGCAGTACTTCTTGACGGAACGGATGCTTTGCCGCCGCGGCTTCGTTTACTTCAACGCCGAGTCCAGGGGCGTCTGTCGGGAGCCAATAACCGTTCTTAGTTTGAAGCGCATAGCTTACGACGTCCCACCGCCAGGGAACGTCCGCGAGCATATCTTCCTGGATCAGAAAATTCGGCGTGCTCAGAGCAAAGTGCAAAGCGGCGGCGTTGGCAACCGGCCCGAGTGGATTGTGGGGTGCAACGCCCATGTAATATGACTCGGCCATGGCCGCGATTTTCTTCGCCTCGGCTAATCCTCCGCAATGACAGAGATCCGGCTGAATGATATGGCAGGCCTGTTTCTCGAATAGTTCGCGGAACTGAAATCGGGTAACCAGACGTTCGCCGGTTGCAATCGGCACGGGACTCGCTCTGCGTACTTCGACCATAGCGTCTACGTTTTCTGGCGGAACTGGCTCTTCGACGAAATAGGGACGATACGGTGCAAGCACGCGGCAAAACTCGATGGCGTTCGCCGGTGAGTGGCGTCCGTGGCAATCGATCATAATATCCACTCCTTCGCCAACCGCGCGGCGCAAAGCTTCCATCATCCGATCGGCGTAGCGGTACGCGGCAATGCTGTTTAATGATTCTGTCGGGGGAGTGATCAGGACTTTTACAGCCGTATAGCCTTTTTGGATCACTTGTAGCGCCCGGTCGACGAATACCGCCGGGTCATCAGCTAACTGGGATTCGTAGACTGCCTTCATATCGCCGCCGCCGAGGTGCGTGTACATTCGGACTCTGTCGCGCACGGCTCCGCCGAGCAGACGATACACGGGTTGGCCGAGCGACTTACCAAGAATGTCCCAGCAGGCCTGCTCGATTCCCGATATCGCCGACATCCCGATGACACCCTGCCGCCAGAACGATTGCCTGTACATCATCTGGTAGAGATGTTCAATGCGGGTGGGGTCTTCTCCGACGATCATCGGTTCGAAATCCTCGACGGCGCCCACGACGCTCCGCGTTTTCCATTCCAGACTCGACTCGCCCCAGCCCCACAGGCCATCCTGATCGGTCTCCACTTTCACGAAGACCCAATTGCGCATTTCCGCGTTGACGACGACAGTTTTGAGGCCCGTGATTTTCATTGGCTTTGACTCAGAATCGCTGCCGCTCACATCGGCGGCCTGGTCGGACGTAAGAAAGACGGCCACGATCACGACTTTGTCGATCGTGCCTGCACGCCCACAGGGGGCAGCCCCGCGCCGAGGCTGGTGCTCAAGCCGGACCAGCTAGTGTGATTTGTACCATTAAACACTACTCCGCGGACGTTTGGCTGCTGCCCCGCGCGTGCGATGTCTACGTCACGATGTTCGCATTCACTTTCAGCCGTCGCTCACCGGGGGCGTTCGATTCAGAAACCGCGGCAAATCCCAGGGATGCCGCAGCAAGTACCGCGCTATGGGTGGTGGCGAAGGCGGAGCGAACTCGAGTTTCTCGGTTGATGTCCACTCGAACGGCAGATGAACTACCTCGCCTGGCTTCGCTATTGCTTCCAGCGCCCGAAGCGCGGCCCGCAAGACAGACTGTTGACCCGACGCATCGCCGGGCCGGCCTAGTGTCACGCCGAACGGATGCTCGATCGCGGCTATTCTGGGAGCGCCGCCGTTCGCCGTCAGTTCCGGGATCATGGACAACGAAATAGTGCTGAACCCAGCCGTTTCGATCTCGCGTTGTACCAGTCCAACGGACCAGCAACACACCGGTCAAACGGGCACCAGCACCACCACGTCCACAAGCTCGTGACGAAGCTGCCGAACGATCGCGGGCAGGCTCTCACGCAGGAGCCGCTCCGGCCGAAGAGTGTAGCCCATATAAGAGTAGTGGGACAATGCGGCCGCTCCTATCTCACCCAGTTTCGCGAGTTCTTGCAGTCGCTCGGCCGGCAGCACGGTATTTAAATCCTGTGTAGCGAAGGCCGGGTTGATGTGGAGATGGCAAACTTGAACATCGCCCGTCCGCACCGTCGATGGCAGCACGCGATATGACGGGTCGGCGAACCAGGTATCCTGGTACTCAATTTCCGAGTCGAAAGGATGATCGGTGTTCAAAACAATCCCGGCTGAACTGATAAGAGAGACAGTACATTTCGACAGCGGCTTGGCGAGTGGAGTCCAGGGAATCCGGATCTCCGCAGGTAGTCTCGCCCAGCGTTTCATCACCCGTTTGGAGACCCCATCAAGGAAGCGGTAGGAATCGACCGTTCTACTCACCATGCTCGCAGTTTTCGATTTTAGAGCTGCTGCCCTGAGCAGAGCTTCTCTTGGGCCGCCGGACGGCTCTGACCTTTCCGCTCTTTCCTCCTCCACAGAAGAACTGACCCGCGCCATCGGATTCGAGCCCTGACACGAACACACCGGACGGCATATCGAGTCTCTCCAGGACTTCTCCCGTTCCCGGATCGACTCGCCTTACATCGCTCTTGTCACCCTCCGAAGTGCCGTGCCAAAGCTCCCCGTCGACCCAGGTCACTCCGGTGACGAAGCGGTTGGACTCGATGGTGCGAAGAATCGCCCCCGTTTCGGGATCGACTTGATAGATCTTGCGCCCCCGATAATTCCCGACCCAGAGCGTTCCTTCGGCCCACGCGAGCCCCGAGTCACCGCCACCGCCGGGCGCCGGGATGGTTGCGAGCACACGGCCGGTTTTCGGATCGATTTTCTGGATGCGATCCTCGGCGAGCTGAAAGAGGTGCTTACCGTCGAACGCCGTTCCTGCATGCGCGGCGACATCGATGGAGTGCAGTATGTTCCCGCTCGCAGGATCGAAAGCGTTCAGCATGTCTCCCGCGGCAAACCAGACTTGTTGGCCGTCATACGTGACGCCGGCGACATTGTCGACGCCCGGGAAGGGGCCATACTCACGGACGATCTCGGCGTTTGATCCACGCATGCTTCCACCTTAATCAATTGGGAGTGGGGCGGGGAGTAACAAAGTAGTCGTGAATCCCGGCACGGGTGGAGTCAGCCATCGACGAGCGCGCCCGCGACCGAACCACTGCACTTTGCCCGCTTCCGCAAGCGAGTCGAGAGCCCTCTGCACGGTGCGCTGGCTGGTGCCAAGCGCCAGCGCAAGGGCCGAACTCGACCAGGATTCACCGTCGGTGAGGAAGGCGAGAACCTCGGCGTGCTCATCTTCGACTGGCCGCGCCAGCACGACGACCTCGCGTGCCTCGCGCGGAGCCAGCGCAAACCCTCGCTTCGTCGCGGTAACGTTGGCCAGCCTCCGAAGCAATCTCCGCAGCCTCGCGACTTCGACTCGCAAACGAGCGCGATGCGATTCATCCGCGAGCTTCGCTCCGAACGCCCGCGCAAGGAGCTGGTCTCTGGGCACGTCTCCGGGCCACGCTTCGCCGAGCGCTCGTGCGAGCGCAAACAATACCGGACGTGTTGCGAGCGAGATCGCGGTGCCGCCCTGACGCACGACGTGACGGCATGCATCCACCACGAAGGCTTCCGAAGCCAACAATGCTTCAACGTCCCCGAGCAGCAGGTGCCGCTCTCCGCCACCGGCAATCAGGAGCGCCGCGGGGGTGTTCAGGACCAGGGATGCGCTTTCGACCTCCGCCGCCAACGCCGGGATACATGCCTGGCGCGCTGCACGCTCCGCCCGAGCGAGAGCTGCGCGGGCCGTCCGCGCTTGCAGACGACGCATCGCGATCCCCGCAACCAGCAACTCGTGAGTGGCCCTGGACGCGGGTGGAAAGGCCGTCGGGTCGAGATCGGCGAGCATCCGCTCGGCCTCATCGAGGGATCCGATCAGGAGGAGACGGCGAACCTCAAGGTACCGGGCATGTGCAGCATTGACCCGGTCGCCGTGCGCTTCGAGCGTCGCCCGTGCCGCGTCGAGGACCTTCGCAGGCCAACCCAAATCGCGCGAGGCCAGAGAGATCTCGGCCTCCGCGACGATGCACCTCGCGCGGGCCATCGCTTCTTTTGAACCGAAGGCGCGCGCGGCATTACGCAGCAGGGCCTTCGCTCGAACGAGATCGCCGAGCTGCGCCATCGCGATGCCTCGAAGAGCGAGAGCCGGAGCGTCGTCTCGAAGGGCGATCCGCTTTAACGCGCCGAGGGGGTCACCCGCCGCGAGCGCCCGTGCCGCTGCATTGATCAGTGAGTCCATCGGAATCCCGCCACACTTGTCACTCCCATCGTTTCGATATCCGGCGTTAAGTTTATCTCGTGACCGGCAATCACCGACAACCGATGATCACACGAAAAAGGAGACAAGAGCGATGACGACGAAACACAAGACCGGGACACGCGAAGAGTGGCTCCGAGCGCGGCTCGGTCTGCTCAAGGCGGAGAAAGAAGCAACGCGGCGTAGCGACGAGTTGGCCCAGCGGCGGCAGGAACTACCGTGGGTTCGCATCGACAAGGAATATCGATTCGACACCGAAGAGGGGCAAGCCTCGCTGGCGGATCTCTTCCAAGGGCGCTCGCAACTGCTTGTTTACCATTTCATGTTCGGCCCCGACTATACGGCGGGCTGCCCGTCCTGCTCGTCGATCGCGGACGGCTTCAACAGCAACTTCGTCCACCTGGCCAACCATGACGTGATGCTCTGGGCGGTGTCGAGGGCGCCGATCGAGAAACTCCAGGCATACAAGAAGCGGATGGGGTGGACGTTTCCCTGGGCGTCCTCGTTCGGTAGCGACTTCAACTTCGACTTCACCACTTCGTTCACCAAGGAGCAACAGATCGAGGGTATCGAATACAATTTCCACCGCGAACCGAGGATGCAGTTACGCGCGGATCGAGAGGGTGGAGGTGAGAGTGCAGTTGCCCAGTTCGCCGCCATGTGCGGAACCGACGCGCCCACCTATATACGGGAGAGGCCGGGCATGAGCGCGTTCACGCTCGATGACGGCGTCGTCTATCACGCTTACTCCACCTATGCGCGCGGATTGGACGGACTCTGGGGCATGTACCAATGGCTCGACCGCGCACCCAAGGGCCGCAACGAGACGGGCGTCTGGTGGCGTCGCCACGACGAGTACAAGGGCTGAGACAAGAGGAGCGATTCATGGAACAACCGAGGGCGCTGCCGGCGAACTCGGTACCGAGTTCACGTATCGTTACCGGGATGTGCACACAAAAATGGAGGCTGGCTTACACTGAGAGCCAGCCTCCTTGGGTGCAGTTACTCGTGTTTGCTCTTATTCGCCCGCGTCGTCTGTGTTCGCCGCGCCCTTCTTCTGGATGTCTTTATAGCGCCGGCGAGTTTCACTGACATTGGAATCGCCGGGATACGTCACGTGGCCCTTGAGCCCGCGCCACAGGATCCGGTTGTAGGCGGCCGGGTCGACGTTATCAGCTTTAGTAAAGTCCATCCCCTTCGTGACACGGGCCCAGTAATTTCCACCATGAGTCGGCTTTGGGATGACCATCCCAGTGGATGCCGCGGGCAGCAGCGGCAGGAGTTCCGTTCCGTACAGGATCGGAGCGGCCGTCGCGGTGAACGACCAGTTATTAGGGTTCTGCGTCGTGTCGAACACGTCCGCCATCGGTTGCGCCAGCGCGTCGGTAATGTGGTTCGGCTGCAGCCCCAACACGCGTTCCATGGTGCGAATGAAGTTGATCGTATTGTATTGCGTGGAGACCACCGCGCCCTGCTTGACATACGGTCCCACGATGAACGCCACGCTGCGGTGTGCGTCCACATGATCGCCGCCGTTCTGCGCGTCGTCTTCGATAACGAAAATCAGCGTATTGTCCTTGTATTGACTGTTAGCGATGTCCTGAATTACGCTGCCTACGGCAAAATCGTTGTCGGCCACCTCGGATTCAGGCGCATAGTTCACGGTGTTCGGGTTGGTGCTATAAGAACCCGTGTGGTCTTTCGGGAAGCGCAGGATACTCAGTGCCGGAAGATTGCCGCCGAGCCGCGTGAAAACATCGTAGTTCCACTCCTTATACCGGTACGTATCGTTCTCCACCAGATCGTAAGAGCGGAAGTCCACGTCGTAATTCGTGCTGTTGTTCAGAACCGCGAACGACGGGTTTGTCTGCTGCACGCCGATGCTAGCCGGCCAGGGGATTGCAGAACCGACAGAGTCGCCGTCCGCGCCATACTCCCGGACCGACAAGCCCGACCGCAGCGCCGTGCTCCAGAGATATCCGCTGTTCAATTGATTGCCGGGACCGTCGGGAGCGTCGGTGTCGATCACGCCGGGAAGCACATTCGCCGCCAGCGTTGGCGGACGATAGTTCAGATTGACGCCCCGGAGGTCGCCTTCCGACTCGTAAGCAACGCCTGCACGGAAACAATAGTTGACGGCGGTTTGACGAATGACGATATCCGGCGCCATGGCGCTTGTGGACCACGACCAGCCATCGTAGCTGACCTCCGCCGTATCGTAGAAATTATCCAGATCGACGAAATTGTTCGCAATCGTGTGAATATTGGGCGTGTAGTTGGCCCCGAATTCCACGAGCGACGGGTCGCCGTTCCCCTTGCCCAAATCTCCCAGAATCTGGTCGTACGTGCGGTTTTCACGAACGATATAAATCACGTGCTTGATGTTCTGCGCCAGGAAATTCATCGTAGCGGCAGTGGAAGAACTCTCTGTGAAATTGAGGTTGTTGTTCGCCGCTACCTGGGCGCTGAGCGCCGGCAGTGACGACGCCGCGGGAACCAGCAGGAATTGCAGACCCGCCTTGCTCAACTGCAGGCTGTACTGGTTCGATGCGTTGCAGGTCGCGGTAGTCGGGCCGCTGCTGGAATACGTAAGACTTCCGTGGCAGTGGTTCGCGTTCGGACCGGACGGGCCCTTCGCGTTCAGCACATACATAAACTGCCCAACTCCCGATCCGGTTACCAGCACTTGCGACGGATACTGGCCAGTCGGAATCAGGCCTTCCACCGGGTTCGCATTGTTCGCCAATAACGTCGCGACACTGACTACTGCCACGTTGTTCGTCGTGCCATTCGTGACGTAGAGTGTAGTTCCATCCGGGCTCAGCGTTACGCTATTGGTGTTGTTGCCGGAAAGATTGGCAAGAGCGGCCGGATAGATGCTGGCGGGTCCCACCACCTTTTGCTCCGCAATGAGAGCGAAACTGCTCGTGTTGATGACGCCTACCATATCCGACTGATCTTCCGCGACGTAGAGATTGTTCTGTGCGACGTCGAGCGTGGACTTCAACGGCTGGCCGGTCGTGGTGATACGCGCTACGACCGTGGGCGCCGCCGGATTCGAGATGTCGACTGCAACCACCTCGCGATCGCGCATAGAGGAAACGAAGGCCGTATTGTTGTGCGCGATGCTGACCCAGAACGGATACTCACCGCCGAACGTACCGTTGGGATGGAGCGAGACCGTGGCAGGCCGCAGGTCCAGTTCGCTGGCGATCGACCAGTTGCCGCCGCTGTTGGTCAGAACCGTCACCGAATCGTTTTCATAGTTCGCAACCACCAACTTGGTCCCATCGCTGCTGACGGCGAGGCCGGCCGCCTCCGAAGGAGTGTTGGTACCAAGGCCGGCGCTGTGACCGAGCGCCACTGGAGACGATGCGCTTTCCGCCCAAACTCCGCCCGCTAACGTGTAAATGTGGACGGAATCGTTGCGCCCACCGGAGACGTACAATGCCGTCCCGGAAGGATCGAAAACAACACCCTGGTAAGTATTCAAGACCTGAATGGCCTGCTTTTGAACAGGAAGACCGTGGCTGATGTCAAAAATGAAAAGCCATTCCGTGGAGGCCGACGTGTCCTTTGAGCCGGTCGTCGTGTAGATGCCGTAGTCGCCGCTCGTGATTAACGCGAGGGTCTTGCCGTCAGGACTTAATGCTGAGCTTACAGCGAATTCCACAACATCGTTCGGATGGTTCGCCAACCCTGGATTCAAGTAAGTGAATCGCGAGCCGTGTGCCGCTAGCGGCGTGATAACTTGGCCCGTGTTGGGTACGTTAATAGATGGTGTAACCGGGACCTGCGCTCCCAGGGAAATGAGACTCGCGAAAATAGCAACAGGGAACTTTATCGATTTCCAGTTCATGATTTCCTTCCTTATTCGTCTCTAGAAAAACTGAGGGGTCTTTTATGCCGTCTTCCGGCGAGTCTTCTTGAAGCCGACGGCCGCTAGTGCAAGACAGCCGCAAAGCAGGATGGAAAATGAGGATGGCTCAGGTGTGTTTTGAACGCTTTGAAAAGATGAGGTGCTTCCGGCGTCGACATTGTCGTTGTCCAGAAACGTCCAGCCGGTGCTATCGAACGTGCCCGCCGCGAAGACAGGAGAGGACGTATTTCCGGAGAACATCTGATCTCCGCCAAAGATGAACTCGGCATTCGAGAAGTTAACGGTGAATCCGCCGCCGTTGGCTGAGGTATCGAAAGTGATCTCGCCGGGTGTAACATTCACGCCGGTTCCATTCACGGTGTACTCAAAGTCAGCCACGGGAACGTCGAAGCTGACGGTCGTAAAATCACCGGCGGGAATCACCGGGTTGGAATTCACTAGGAAGCTCAGGCTGAACATAGCATTGGGCGTCACGTATGTGTCCGGAGTGTCGGTTGAAGAGAAGGTTCCGCCAGCAGTGATGGTAAGCGTGCTCGCACTCGCCAACGCAGATATTGAGAGGGTGAGAATTGGAAGCAACAAAGTTCGACGCATGAGAGGATCTTAGATCCCCAATGTTGCGGAGACATAACAAGACACCACTAGTTTCGTAATATGACAGGCGCCGGAATTCGCGAAACTCCAGCACTGCCGGGTGGGAGAGCCATGGGGCATCAGGAAGGAGCCGGTCTGGCATTCTGGAACCATGCGGTACCTTTGCGTCCACAGTCACTTCTACCAGCCTCCGCGCGAGAATCCGTGGCTCGAAGCCATCGAGTTACAGGATTCCGCGTATCCATACCACGACTGGAACGAACGTGTCATGGCTGAGTGTTACGCACCCAATGCAGCCACGCGCATACACGATGCTGACAAAAAGATTCTCAAAATCGTCAACAATTACGCGAGCATCAGTTTCAACTTCGGTCCGACGTTGCTGTCGTGGATCAAGGACAAAGCTCCCGAAGCGTATCGCTCCATTTTGGAAGCGGACCGCATCAGTGCGGAGAGATTTTCCGGACACGGCTCCGCAATTGCGCAATGCTACGGGCACATGATCATGCCGCTCGCAAACCGGCGAGACAAGTACACGCAGGTCTACTGGGGAATCGAGGACTTCCTCAATCGCTTCGGGCGCATGCCCGAAGGGATGTGGCTTCCCGAGACGGCTGTAGATCTGAAGACGCTGGATATATTGGCCGAATTCGGCATTCGTTTTACCATCCTCGCCCCTTCGCAAGCGCAGTCGGTTAATGGCGAAGACGTTAGCGGCGGGCGGATCGATCCGAGGCAGCCTTACCTTCTAAAGTTGCGATCCGGCCGCGAAATCGCAGTTTTCTTTTACGATGGCCCTATCGCGCGGGCGGTGGCGTTCGAGAATGTTCTAACCAATGGAGAGCGCTTCGCCGAACGCCTGCTGAGTGGGTTTTCGGCGGACGGCGATTCCGACGTTCTGGTAAATATCGCCTCGGACGGCGAGACATACGGGCATCATCGCGCCTTCGGTGAAATGGCGCTCGCCTATGCACTCGATCATATCGAATCGAACGGCTTGGCGCGCATTACGAATTATGGTGAGTACCTGAGTCAGCATGCGCCGGCGCGCGAAGTGAAGCTGATCGAGAATACGTCCTGGAGTTGCTGCCATGGTGTCGAACGATGGAGGACCAACTGCGGATGTAATACGGGCGGGCACGGAAGCTGGAACCAAGCCTGGCGTGCGCCGTTGCGGCTGGCGCTCGACTGGCTGCGAGACACAGTGGCTTCCTGCTTCGAGGTGTTTGGCCGCGACTACCTCAGAGATCCATGGACGGCGCGAAACGAGTACATCCACGTGATCTTGGACCGCAGCCCGGAAAAGCGGGAGCAGTTCGTCCACGAGCACTTCAAGGCCGGGATGAGACCAGTGGATCAAGTGAAGGCATGGAAACTCCTCGAAATGCAGCGGCACGCGATGTTGATGTATACGAGCTGCGGTTGGTTCTTTGACGAGCTTTCGGGCATCGAAACAGTCCAGGTGATGCAATATGCTGGCCGAGTCGTGCAACTCGCGGAGGAATTGTTCGGCAGTTCGATTGAGCAGGAGTTCTTGGAGTACCTGGCGTTAGCTAAAAGCAATCTTCCGGAGCAGGGCGATGGAGCCGCGATATACGAAAGGTTCGTCAAACCGGCGATGCTCGATCCGCACAAGCTCGGGGCCATTATGCGATCAGCTCGTTATTCGAAGACTACGGCCAGCGCACGCGTATCTACTCATACTCGGTCGATCGCCTCGACCAGCGGATCGCGCAGGCGGGGAAGTTGAGAATTGCGACGGGGAAGGCGAACTTTACTTCAGAGGTCACCCAACATTCGGAGTTATTAACGTTTGAAGTCCTACACTACGGAGATCATAACCTGCATGCGAAAGTGCGGCCTTTCACCAACGAGCGCGCGTACAAGTCTCTCGTGAAAGCTCTGTCCCAGGCTTTTAAGCACCGCGATATCGCGCGGTGCGTTGATCTGATGGATGAGGGCTTTGGTACAGAAGCCTACTCGTTAAGAAACCTCTTCAGGGATGAGCAGAGAAAGGTGCTGGGTGAAATCCTGAGATCGACGATGAAGGAGGCGGAAGGCGCCTTTCGTGACCTGTACAGCAGTCATGCCCCATTGCTGCGCTTCTTGTCCGAGAACCATATTCCGGTTCCCAGGGAGATGAAGACCACCGCGGAATACGCGCTGAATGGGCTGCTCAGAGAGGCGCTCGGCGAAGACGCGCTTGACCTCGAACGCATCCACAACCTGCTGGACGAGGTGCGGAAATCGGGAGTCGATCTCGATCTGGTGACACTGGAGTTCACATTGCGAAAAAACCTGGAGCGCATGTCCGATCGCTTTTTCGAGAACCCGCTGGATATGGCGTTTCTCAGGGCATTTACCGAGGCGATGTCGGCCAGCCGATCGCTGCCGGTTTCTCTCGTACTCTGGTCGATTCAAAACAAATGCTATGAAGTTCTGCAGCGTCAATATCTGCTCATGCGCGATCGCGCCGTTGCGGGCGATACTGAGGCATGTTCTTGGACTACGGAGTTCGAACGGGTCGCTGAATTGTTGATGTTGCGATTGCCAGCGTAGCCCAAACAGCGCTCCGGTTGGCCGACCGCTTAGGAGCTGATAGTATCCTAAACGAATGCGAGTTAGACCTGCCAAGGCTATTTCTTTTCTTCCAACCATTGTCTTTGCGGCGGCTCTGCTCCCAGGATGGGCTTTCGGCCAGCAGCCTGGGCGACACCCGCAGATTCTCGAACTCGTAGATCAGAACGCGGCACACTTTTCTGCGATTTCCAAGACCATTTGGGAATACGCGGAATTGGGCTATGAAGAAACGAGGAGCTCGGCTTTGCTGCAGCGCGAGTTACAAACGGCAGGTTTTCGTGTGCAGGCGCGGGTAGCGGACGAACCTACGGCTTTCGTCGCCACTTATGGCCAGGGAGAGCCGGTCATCGGAATCCTGGGGGAATTTGACGCGCTCCCCGGCCTCTCGCAAGCCGCGGTTCCGGATCGCAGCCCAGTAGTGGCCGGCGCGGCGGGCCATGGCTGTGGCCACAATCTGCTTGGATCCGGGGCAGCGCTCGCGGCCGTAGCGCTGAAAGAGTATATGGAGCGCAATCATGTGGCGGGTACGCTGCGCTATTACGGGACGCCCGCTGAGGAGGGTGGCGACGGTAAAGTATATATGATCCGCGCAGGTTTATTTCGCGACGTCGATGTGGTTCTGCAATGGCATCCGGCGAGCGAGAACGCCGTATCCAACGGTGGCATGCTGGCTATCACAAGCGCCAAGTTCCTATTCCATGGCGTTGCCGCGCATGCGGCCATGGCTCCGGACCGGGGCCGGTCCGCGCTGGATGCCGTCATGCTGATGGGTAATGGCGTCGAGTTTCTTCGCGAGCATATCCCCAGCAATAGCCGCATCCATTACATCATCACGAATGGGGGCGCCGCACCCAATGTCGTTCCGGACACAGCGGAACTATACCTCCTCGCGCGTAATCCTTCGTCAACGGTGCTTGCCGGAATTTGGGATCGAATTCTCAAGATCGGCCAGGGGGCGGCTTTGATGACGGAGACCACCCTGGAAGTCAGAGAAGTTTCGGGCGACGCTAATGTGCTTCCGAACGACGCGCTTGCAAGAGTGGCGCAACGGAACTTAGAAGAAGTGGGCGGCTTCCGCTATACGGCGGAAGAAAAGCATTTTGCCGAGGAACTGCAAAAAAGCCTGCCGGCGGGCGGAGCCGGCGACCTGAACTCGACGGCGTTGATTCAGCCACTTCGCCGGCCGGATCCTAACGCACCGGCCGCCTCGACAGACGTAGGGGACGTCAGTTGGAACGTACCAACAATCGGTTTTATCACGGCGACCTTTGTGCCGGGAGTGGTCCCGCATACCTGGCAGGCGGCTGCCACCGCGGGCATGAGTATTGGCCAAAACGGGATGGTCGTCGCGGCAAAGGCGCTCGCGGCCACTGCCGCGGATTTGTTTTCGGATCAACAATTAGTGCTGGATGCCAAAGCGGATTTCCGGCGTCAAATGGAAGGCAAGACGTATCAGTCGGTCATACCAGCCGGCCAGAAGCCACCACTGAACTACCGGAACAAATAGGCTCCGCAGCGAGGACAATGCACGATGGAGCCCATCTACAATCTCGGGGCCCTCGGGCCGTTGGCTCCGGCCGGACTACGTTAGAAGATTTGCACACCCTGACGAGCGAGAGGTCTTACATGCTCGTTGATACCTCGGAGCAACCCTATCAGCACGATGCCGGCCAAGCCGGTGCTGGTAGCCGTCGCACGCGGCAGATTGACGCAGCAGGCCAACGGTGCCGACGCAATCTGATGTGCAGAATTCAAAAGGGTTTGGCCAATCTGCACTTCAATCAGCGCCTGATGAGAGGCGCAATAATTATCGTTAACGTGCATTAAGTCTACGACCACCTGACATGGCTTCGACTCGGCTCCCGCGGGCAAGGCCAACTGCGCTGGACGAAGCGCGGCCGCAGCAATGGCGCCGCAACATTCCTCGAAAAATCATTCGTGAATAGGGCGGAGAAGTGAGAAGGCAGCATTCGGTTCGACCTCCAGTGCGGCGAATTATTACGCATGCCCGCGCGGCAGGCACCGCGAGTTGCGGTGCGAGGGTGTTACGGTTTCTGTATGAAAACAGAGTTGTACGGGCGGATCGTATTTGGCTCGTCGGCGGTGCTGTCCGGCGTCATCGCACTGATGTGGTACGACTCTGACACTTGGCAAACCCTGCGTCAGATTTGGAGCCTGCCTTTTGGAACCATCATCGGCGGGTGCCTCATGGTGGTTCAAATTGCGGGTGGGATTGGGATGCAGTACCCAATGACCGCGCGTTTGGCGGCGATCGTTCTCGGCGTCATCTATTCGCTTTTCTGCCTGGCCTGCATCCCTGGCATCATTGCCGCCCCGACCATCTATGTGCATTACGGTAGCTTCTTTGAACAGTTTTCCTCACTCTGTGGTGCGATTGCCCTGTACGCTGCAACTGTTACAAAGGCAGCACGGGCAGTAGCCTTCGGCCGAGTGGCGCGCCTTGGACTTGGAGTCTGCGCGATTTCGTTTACGCTGAGTCAGATACTCTATCTTTCTGTGACGGCTGACTTGGTTCCAAAGTGGATTCCTCCAAGTCAGACTTTTTGGGCAATACTCACGACGATCGCATTTGCACTCGCAGCGATTTCTATTCTCATCAATCGTCAGGCGCGGCTTGCGATCCGCCTGATGACGCTCATGCTGGCATTCTTTGGTGTGTTGGTTTGGATTCCGCGTCTGATTGCCCACCCGGAATCCCATCTGAACTGGTCCGAATTCGGCCTGACTTTCCTTATTACAGGGGCAGTCTGGATGGTGGCCGGTTTAAGGACTTTCTGATGTACAGTTTGCGCTCCGCTTAATTGTGCAACCCCCACCCGAACATTATCGTTTCTAGGCAGCCAAGTCATGCTTTTCGATGCTGATTGGCGCCGACTCTGCAAGAATGACTCGGGCTCGTTCGAGTTCCTCCGCCGTGCCGTGTACAACAAGCACGAACTTGTCAGCCTTAATCTCAGCCTCGTATTTGACGGCGCTATCTTTTGGAATGCCCAAGCTGACCAGTCCCGCAGCCACTGCGGAGAGACCCCCAACGATGGCCGCCGATTCCAAGGCGCCTACCAGCGCTGCCAAGAACGGACCAGCTACCAAAACCGGACCGATGCCTGGGATCAGGAAGAAACCAGCCCCGAAAAGCAAGCCCCAAATCCCTCCCCAGAAAGCTCCCATTCCCCCCCAAGACTTCATGCGATCGCCGGCGGTGTAATAGCCGACCACGTTTTCTTGGCTGTGATAGTCCTTTCCGATAATGGAAACTTTCTTGATGTCGAAAGAGCTCGCGCTTAGTTTTGCGACCGCCTGCTCCGCGGCGGTGTGGCTATCATAAACCGCAACTACACTGCTTGAGTCATTCATGAAAATCTCCTGTTGGGTTACTGCAATAGACGTTGGTTGCGCTGTGAGAACGACCGGCTTTCACACATTGTAGACTGTGGCAAGCGGCGAATCAAATACAGCTGAGAAACAAAGTCCGCCCGCCTGCTGCAGCCGCCTGCTCAACTTGGATCGGCGCGACCCTGAAAGGATAGGGTCAGGAGACTGTGCGACGATTGTTGAAAACGCCGATCGGAATGATGAGCGTCGACTCCGGACGGCCTGCTTGCCCGAAATCGGATCGGTATGCACTTAGAAATTGGACATGTCGACGCGATCTTCCGCTATCCCGTGAAGTCTATGCGCGGCGAACGACTCGAAGTCGCCCAGTTGGGCTGGCATGGCATCGACGGTGATAGGCGCCTGGCATTCCGTAGGATTAATGACCGAGGGGGGTTCCCGTGGCTAACAGCAGGGAAGCTTCCCGACCTGGTCCTATATACGCCGCACCGCCGCGAAGACGGTGCTCAAGGAGACCTTCCTACGCATGTTGGCTCGCCAGATGGCGAAGAGATGCCTATCTTTGGGGAGGACCTGGCCGCGGAGATTTGGCGTCAGTATGGCGCTCCCGTGCAGATGATGCAGTTGAATCATGGCATCTTCGACGAAGCGAACATCTCCGTAATCGCATCCGACACGGTCCGCGAGATCGGACGACTCGCGGGGCTGAGTCCCGACGTGCGGCGATTTCGCCCAAATGTTGTCGTTCGTTTACTGCGTCCGGCTCCCTTCCAGGAAGACGAGTGGCTGGGGGGTGTGTTGTCATTCGGCGAGGGGGCCGACGCCCCCGCCATCGCCGTCACGATGCGCGACCTTCGCTGTTCGATGGTGAACCTTGATCCCGACTCAGCAATTCCCAATCCAGAAATGTTGAAGGTGATCGTTCGTGCGAACCAGAACCACGCGGGAATCTACGGCGCGGTGACTCGCATCGGTCGACTGGCGGTCGGACAGACCATATTCCTCGATGCGCCGGGCTGAACAACCTCGTTAACGGCCTCACTCCAACGGCGAAGCGAAATCACCGGAACGGTGAAAAATGGCTGGTTTCGCGGGGAGGACGCAGGCGCGCTGGCGGCGGAATGGCAAACTTTCCGGCGGTCACGCGAACGCCAGGGGGTATTGAGTACTTTGAAGCAAAAGAAGATGCCCCCAATGGACCGTTCTGGCCCCAGGACCGGCTTGATCTGTTCGCGAAATGGATGTCCGATGGTTATCAGATCTGAGTAGGGGTCAAGGCACGAGGAATTTCCGTCCTAACATGCTTCTTGAACCGTAAGTCGTGAATGACGACGACTAGGTGCAGAGCGAACGTCCGAGGGACGCGGCATAACGGTTGTCTCTCAGCACGGGATACGTCCCTCCACAGTCAACATCGAATGTCTCTGCAGCCGCAGCGCACATTGAACATAACCGCCGTAGTCCTCTTCCGCGCGAAGGCGCACGCTTTCCTCAAGAAAGCCGGCCTGAACCAGATTCGGACCAAGGGACTGGATCACGTAGAGCCAAATCCCAGACGCATAGGCTTCGAAAAAATTGGGGTCGCCGCGTCGAATAAGCTCATCACTCGTGTGATTCGCAATTTCAACCAGACCGGCTGCGTCAAAAAAGCTCGGTGAGATGCGAGGCCGTACGGTTGTCCCAGTGATTCACGCTCCGCCAGTCGAGGAACGCCCGGTAGAACCGCTGAAAATCGACAGGCGGCTCCGGTTCCCAATGTGTTTCGTCGAGGTTGTAGTCCAAGACGATGACGCGACCTCCACGATTCGCGGCCTTCTTCATGTGGACAATCGCGCGTTCCGGCTCGCTGATCCATTGGATTACCCGTGCGGCGGTTACGATGTCGAACCTATTGTTGAACCTGTCGGCGAGCATCAAAATATCCGCACCCTCAAAGCGCAGGTTTCCGATTCCGCCATATTCTTGAACGGCGATTGCCAGGTTGGCATCGTCACGATCGATACCTAACGCCACACCGTCCGGGCCCACTGCCTTCGCGATATCAGCGGTGATCGCTCCCGTGCCGCACCCAACATCGAGGACGTCCATTCCGGTGCGCAGGACTCGCGCAAGGTACGGATGATCCCGTTGCAGAGTACGTCGATTAAGGATCCGTGGATCGGAGCGGTGCGACTGCTGGCTCATTTTCGTTATTCATGATCCCATAAGGGACTGTTTCCGCGCGCGATGCCATAGCCGTGGAGGGGGCCGAGCAGATCAAGGGTTTTAAGGACCATCAGGGCTAAGGTTCCCATTTGGGAAGCACCTCTTGGTTTCCAACATGAATATGCCACAATACCTTTTGGAAAGCAACAGGAATGTGACCAACGACCTGGAAATCAGGGGGCAGGAACTAAATTCCGCAACAAGTTTCATTGCACGAGACTCAACGTGATATGCGGCCGCACTCGTCGACGAAGCACGAACAGCCGCAAGATCCTTAAGACAGTTCCCCAAACGTGGAAGAATCGTGCCCGAATTGGGAGACGACGCTGTCCGCGAGCTTCTGGTTAAGAGCTATCGTCTGATCTACGAGATTCGATATGGCGGAGTAATCGTACTGGCGTTCCTGCACGGCCCCCCCCCCGCTTCCCATCTGGTCTGTGTACAACATGTGCCCTATGAAGTTGCGGAGCACATCGTTCTGAATGCAGAAACGCCGATTAAGGAACCCAGGTACGCAGGAATTCTCCTGGCATGTCGCAGCGTAGTTCGAGGGCCGAGTCGCCGGCTGGTATTAGCCAGACTTGACCTTCTTCCAACGCCTCGCCGGCGATCGATCCCTTGCCATGCACACAGATCAGTACTTGCCACTTCGCCGGATCGGGCTGATACTCGATCGACTTCTCAAATGGGAGCCGCTCCGTGCAGAAGAATTTGCAGCAAACCGGCAGTTTGACTGACCCCAGTTCCGAACGTTCCAAGTTGGCGACGTTGGCCGCATGATCGAGATGCAGTGGACGCGCGCTGCCGTAGTCGTACAAGCGATAGGTAAGGTCGGAGTTTTCCTGAATCTCCCAGAACTCGATGCCGCCTCCGATTGCATGCACGGTGCCGGCGGGCGTGAAGAACGCATCGCCTGGGTGCGCGGGGACCCAATTCAGCAAATCCTGAATCTCGCCGGATTTTGACGACTCCAGGAGGCGTTCCTTTGTGATCGACTCGCGCAGCCCCAGCCCGATCCGCGCATCGGGAGTTGAGCTCACGATGTACCACATCTCAGTCTTGCCGCGCGAGTTATGATGCTCCGCGGCGTAGTCGTCGCCAGGATGCACCTGGAACGACAGCGCCTGATTCGTGTAGATGAACTTGATGAGGAGCGGGAACTCATCGTCGACGGTGTACCACCACTCCCCGCCCCAGGGCCGCTTGTCGAGTTTCCGATCGAGGCGGACCGGCCGTCCGCTACTGCTCACGAATAAATTTCTCGATGCGATCAAGTCCTCGCCCAAGCTCTTTCATCGAAGTCGCGTAGGAGATTCGGATGTGCTCATCGGTTCCGAAGGCTTCACCCGGAACGACGGCGACATGCGCTTCCGAGAGCAGTCTCTCTGAGAACTGCATCGCTGAAGAGATTCCGCGGCCAAAGGCGACAGAGATGTTCGGATACGCGTAGAACGCGCCTTGAGGCTCGGCGATCTTCACGCCGGGAATGGCTCGCAGTCGCTGCACGACGTAGTCGCGGCGCTTCTTGTACTCGGCGAGCATTAAGCCGACCGATTCCTGAGGTCCGCGAAGCGCTTCCACCGCGGCCTTCTGCGCGATGGAGGTCGGATTCGAAGTGCAGTGGCTCTGGAGCTTCATCATGGCCCCGATTACCGGTTTCGGAGCGAGAGCGAATCCGATACGCCAACCGGTCATCGCGTAGGTCTTCGAAAGCGATCCCGCGACAACAACGTTATCTTTCGCGCCAGGCATGGCCGCGATCGAGAAAGGTTCGCCGCTGTACAGAAAACGGCAATAACATTCGTCGGTCATCAGCCAGATCCCGCGCTGCGAAGCGAGCCGGTAAATTTGTTCAAAATCCTCGCGGCTCAACACGCCGCCGCTCGGATTCCCAGGCGAGTTGATGATGAGCAGTTTCGTCTTACCGGTGAAGTAGGGCTCGATGGTCTTGGCGTTAAAGGTGAAGCCGCTGTCTTCGTCAGTTTTGACGAAAACGCACTTCGCGCCCGCATAGTTGACAACATCCTTGTAGGTAACCCAGTAAGGAACGGGGATGAGCACTTCGTCGCCGGGGTTGAGAAGCGCCTGGGTGAGGTTGAAAATGGCGTGCTTGCCTCCGACCGTGACGATGCATTCCGCCGGCGAATAATCCGTGCCGTAATCGGTGCGGTGGCGGTCGCAAATCGCATTCTTGAGATCGGGGATGCCGCCGGTTGCCGTGTACTTGGTGAAATTAGCGTCGATGGCCGCTTTGCCGGCATTCTTGATGTTTTCGGGTGTCGGAAAATCCGGCTCCCCGGCTCCGAAATCCACGACATCCACACCTTCGCGGCGCAGGCGGTCGGCATCGGCGGCGACCTTCATCGTCGAGGATTCGCTAATTAAACTGATGCGGTCTGCGAGTTCGAGTGCTAGCTGCAATTCTTTTCTCCGTCTCTTGAAAGTCTTTCTATTAGTCTAACCTCAACCTGCCGCGGCACCAGCCCAGAGATGTTGCCGCCCAGCCGTATCACTTCCTTCACTAATCGCGAGCTGATGAATGAGTGCGCTTCGCCAGCCATGAGAAACACTGTCTCGATTTCAGGCCGCAGCCTGCGATTCATCAGCGCCATTTGAAGCTCGTATTCGTAGTCGGATACGGCGCGGATGCCACGGATGATTACGGAAGCTCCGCAGTGGCCCGCAAAGTCGACCAGAAGGCCGTCGAAGGCTGCCACCTCGACGTTGGGTATCCCTTGCACCACTTCGCGGACCATTTCCATGCGCTCTTCGACGCTGAACAGCGCCTGCTTTTGTTCATTGCGCAGGATGGCGATCACGAGGCGGTCCACTAGCCGGACGCTGCGTTCCACCAAGTCCAGGTGGCCGTTGGTCATGGGGTCGAACGACCCGGGATAGATGGCGCTGATGCGCTTTTCGGGCGTAGAGTACGCGTCGTGGGGCACTTTGTTCAGCGTACAAGGTTTTTTAGCCGCGCCATAATGAGTCAGCGGAGTCCATCGATTATGGCCACGTATCGCCTGACGTGCGAGCTTCTCTCAACCCTGCCTATCCACGACGTGTTCGCATTCTTTGAGGATCCGCGTAACCTCGCTAAAATCACTCCGCCGTGGCTGCGATTCACCGTTACATCGGACGGCGATTTGGAGATGCGCGATGGCCTGATGATCGAATACGAGATTCGCTGGATGAATTTTCCGATGAAGTGGAAGAGCCTGATCGTCGAGTACCAGCCTCCCGTGCGTTTTGCCGATCAGCAACTGGAGGGTCCCTACGCACGCTGGCATCATCATCACGATTTTGAAGCGATCGAGGGCGGCACCATTATTCGAGACACTGTCAATTACGCGCTGCCTTTTGGCATTCTTGGACGATTGGCGCACGCGGCAGTGGTGAAACGGCAGCTTCTCGCGATCTTCCGCTACCGGCAAAAAGCTCTCGCCTCGATGCTTCCGGGGAATATCACGCCAATTCAGGAGCCGGTAATCCAAGTCGCATCGGATTGAAGATACAATTCGGCTTCATGGGCGAATATTCGATCGGTGTCGATTTGGGGGGAACGAACCTGCGGGCGGCGGCTATCAGCAGGTCTGGCGAGGTACTGGGGAAGATATCGGGACTCGCACCTCTTTCGCAGGGCCGCAAAGCCGTAATCGCCGACATGGTCGATTCCATTGTCAAGCTACGCCAGCAATGCGGCTCGCATGAACTCATTGGCGTGGGGATCGGCGTTCCGGGATTCATTCGTTTAGAAGAAGGAATTATTGTCGGATCGAACAATTTGCCCGATTTCGAGGGCGTGCCGGTGCGCGATGAAATCGAGAAGTCGCTCGGCACACGGGTGGTGCTTGAAAATGACGCCAATGCCGCTGCACTCGGCGAACATTGGATCGGCGCGGGTAAGGGCGTCAAGGATCTTGTGCTGCTGACGCTGGGGACCGGCATCGGCGGCGGCGTGATCTCGGGGGGGAAGGTTCTGCGCGGAGTGGATGGCATGGCGGGCGAGTTTGGGCACGTCACGGTGGTTCCGAATGGACTTCCGTGCGGCTGCGGCAATCGTGGATGTCTTGAAAAACATGCTTCGGCGTCGGCCATCAGCGCCATGGCGCGACTGCTTCAATTGGGCCCGAATCTGACCGCGGCGGAAGTTTACGATCTCGCCGTGGCCGGGAATGAGAAAGCAAAGAGGGTGTTCGAAGCGATGGGCGAGACGCTCGGCATCGGACTTGCGACATTGGTGAACGCCTTCAACTTCCGGTTGTATCTTTTGAGCGGCGGTCCGCTTCCGGCCTGGGATTTTTTCGCTCCCGTCATGCTCGCGGAATGCGAGCGCCGGTCATTCACTTTTCGCAACACGAAAACTCGCATTGAACGCGCCACGCTGGGCAATGAAGCCGGCCTGTTCGGCGCGGCCTACCTCGGAATGGAGCCGGGAATATGAGCTATTGGATGGGCGTGGACGTCGGCACCGGCGGTACGCGCGCCCTGTTGGTCGACGAGGCGGGACGCCTGGTACATGCGTTCACCGCGCCTCACGATGAGATGCATATGGAGCATCCGTTGTGGGCGGAACAGCGTCCTGAAAATTGGTGGGACGCGGCCCAGCGGGCCATCCGAGGCGTTCTCGATAAGGCAAACGCTACGGGCGGTGATGTCAAGGGGATCGGACTCTCCGGCCAGATGCACGGCCTGGTTCTCCTGGACGAAGCCAATAATATTGTGCGGCCAGCCTTGATCTGGTGCGATCAGCGAAGCCAGAAGCAGGTGGACGGGATCAACGCCAAGTTGGGATCGGAAAAGGTTCTGGAGTATACGGCGAATCCGGTGCTTACGGGATTCACTTTACCGAAGCTGCTGTGGGTGCGCGACAACGAACCTCAGAATTTTGCCCGCGTGCGCAAGATTCTTTTGCCGAAGGATTATGTGCGCTTCGGTTTGACCGGCGAGTATGCCACCGATGTTTCGGACGCCTCGGGAACCGCTCTGTTCGATGTCGTGCGGCGGCGCTGGTCTGGCGAGATGATGTCGGCGCTGGGGCTCGATCTAGGAATCCTCCCGCGAGCTTATGAATCGCCGGAGGTGACGGGTACGGTTTCTCGCGATGCCTCGGAACGCACGGGCCTGGAGGCGGGCACGCCGGTTGTGGGGGGCGGAGGCGATCAGGCATCGAGCGCCGTCGGGAATGGAATTGTCGAGCCAGGCGTGGTCTCGTGCACGCTGGGAACTTCCGGCGTCGTGTTTGCGCACATGGAAGAGCCTAAGTACGATGCGGCCGGCCGAGTTCACACGTTCTGCCATGCGGTTCCGGGCAAATGGCACGTTATGGGCGTGACGCAGGGCGCCGGCCTCAGTTTGCAATGGTTCCGGAACCAGCTTGCTCCAGGCGTCGAATATGACGATCTCACCTGCGAAGCGGCCAACGCGCCCGCCGGCTCTCAGGGGCTCTTCTGGCTGCCTTACCTGATGGGCGAGCGTACGCCTCATCTCGACGCTACGGCGCGCGGAGGATGGATTGGCATGACGGCTCGCCATAAGCGGGCCGATCTGATTCGATCGCTGCTCGAAGGCGTGTCGTACAGCCAGAAAGACTGCCTAGATATTATCGAAAGGATGGGCGTCCCGCTATCCAGCGTTCGATTGTCCGGAGGCGGCGCGAAGAGTCCATTCTGGCGTCAGATGTTCGCCGACATTTTCGCCAAGCGAGTGGTCACGCTGGAGACGCAGGAAGGATCGGCGTACGGCGCGGCGCTCCTGGCGCTCGTCGGCACTGGTGCATATGCATCCGTTCCCGAGGCATGCCGGGCCGCGATCCATGAGACCGAATCGATCGAGCCGCAGTCGGGAACTCCTTATGCGAGGGGACATGAGATTTACCAGTCGCTCTATCCGGCGCTGAAAAACTTCTTCACAATTGTTGCGAAAAGCTAGAGCATTGCGGCACCAGTCGATATGAGGTTTTGCGATGTCAGCCTGCCGGTGCCGGTCGATCAGCTCTTCACGTACAGTTTGCCCCTGACGCTTCAGCATCGAGTGCAGGCGGGCTGCCGCGTTTTCGTTCCATTCGGATCTCGCAAGCTGACCGGCGTGGTTCTGGCGATGAGCGATGAAACTCCGGATGGGCCTGTGAAGGAAGTGCTGCGGCTGATCGACGAGCATCCGGTTCTCGACTGCGAGATGATCGCGCTGGGACGGTGGATCGCCGCGTATTATTGTTGTCCATTGGGCGATGTGCTGCGTTCGATGACGCCGCTCACGGGCGAGTTGCGATCGTCGAAGATGTATGAGCTGACCGATGCCGGACGGGATGCGGCGCGGCAGTTGATGCTCACATCGGGCGATCCGGATCCGGTGCTTCAGGTTATGCAGTTGCTGCATGGCCGTCCGCTGACTGGGGCGTACATCAAACAAAAAATCCCGAATGCGGCGAACGTGCTGAAGTCGCTTCAGAAGAAAGGCTTTGTACAGATTGAGGACGTGCAGGCGGATCGCGATCCGATGCGGGCCTCGGCGGAACGGCTGCGGGTGACACCGGTGGGCGGGTCCGCGATTCCGGAAGGCAGCAAGCTTCCCAAGTGGGAGCGCGAGCTTCTGGCTTATCTCGATTTGCATCCGGGCAGTCACAATCTGGCGCAGGTCGAAATCGCGGTAAAGAACGCGAGCCAGTCGGCTCGCTCGCTGGCGAGGAAGAAACTTGTCACTCTGGAAACCGAATCCCCGCTTCAACTTGCCGACCCGCGTCCAGTCCGCACGCTCAACTCGGCGCAGCTTGTCGCTTATCAGGAAATCGAGGCCGCACTGCGCGAAAACAAGTTTCAATCGTTTCTGCTGCAGGGCGTTACGGGATCGGGCAAAACGGAAGTTTATCTGCGCGCCATCGACGCCTGCCTCGCCTATGGTCGCGGCGCATTGCTGTTGGTTCCGGAGATCGCACTTACCCCGGCGGTCGCGGGGCAGTTTCTGGGGCGATTCGGCGATCAAGTTGCGATTCTTCATTCCGCGTTCAGTGAAGTGGAACGAGCAGAACAATGGCGTCGCATCCAGGCGGGAAAGGCGCGCGTGGTTGTCGGTACGCGATCCGGCGTCTTCGCTCCCGTTCAAAATCTCGGACTCGTGGTTATCGACGAGGAGCACGACGGGAGCTACAAGCAGCAGGACAATCCCCGCTATAACGGACGCGACGTGGCTATCGTTCGCGCTCAGGGGGCCAATGCCTGTGTGGTGCTCGGCTCCGCGACGCCAAGCCTCGAGACCCGGTATAACGCGGAGCGCGGAAAATACAAGCTCATCATGCTTCCGGACCGTATTGAGTCTCGTCCGATGGCGCAGGTCGAGCTGATCGACATGCGGCATGAGTTTTTGGAGACGCGGAAGCAATCGACGTTCTCGCGGCGTCTTTTAGAGGCTGTGGCTGGACGTCTCGAAAAGGGCGAGCAGACCATGCTGCTTCTGAATCGCCGCGGATTTTCGAGCTTCGCGGCTTGCCGCGCCTGCGGCGAGCGGCTGGAATGCATCAACTGTTCAGTGACCCTGACCTACCATCGCCGCGATCGGCGTATGCTGTGCCATTACTGCGACTACGCTCAGAAAGTACCGGGCGAGTGCCCCAAGTGCGGCAGTGAGCACATGCAATTCATCGGCGTGGGATCGGAGAAGGTTGAAGATGAGCTGCACCAGCATTTCCCGACGGCTCGGATTGCGCGCATGGATCGCGATACCGTCACCGGGAAGCGCCAGTTCGAAAAGATTCTCTACGGTTTCCGCGAAGGGGAGTTCGATATTCTCGTCGGCACGCAGATGATAGCGAAGGGGCACGATATCCCGAACGTCACTTTGGTCGGAGTTGTTTCGGCCGATGTCGGTCTTGGCATGCCCGACTTCCGCGCGGCTGAACGGACGTTCCAGTTGCTCACGCAGGCCGCGGGTCGCGCCGGACGTGGAAATATCCCGGGGATCGTTTTGATTCAAACCATCAACCCCGATCATTATGCGATCCGGTTTGCTTCGGCGCAGAACTATGAAGGTTTTTACGAGAAGGAAATTCAATTCCGCAAGCTGATGCGGTATCCGCCATTCAGCGCTCTCGCAAACGTGCTGGTTCGGAGCGGAAAACAGGACCAGGCAATGGCGATGGCCGGCGAAGTCGCGAATCTGTTGACGCCGGCGCCGGAAGGAATCAAGATGCTCGGACCAGCCGAGGCGCCGGTGTCGAAGCTCAAGAACGAATATCGTTACCAGTTACTTTTGAAAGCCGCCAGCCGCAAGGTCCTGAACGAGCTGTTACAACGCTTGCGGCGTTTTGCGTTGGACAAAAAATGGGGACCTACCGCTCTCGTGATTGACGTTGACCCTTTGAGTCTGCTTTAATCGGCGTTCGTGTGTAGCCCCGATGCACGCACCATAACGGAAAACCTGGCTGAAGCGATGCGCTTCTTCGGACGGGCTCATCAGAACGCCGAAGTGCGTGAGATGCCCGGCGTCGCAACCATTTATTGCGGGCTCGATTATGCCGCGTTCAATGCCGGTGTCCTATCGCAACCAATCAGCGGCGAGCCGGGCGTCCTCGAACAGCGCATCGAAGATCCAGCGACCTATTTTGCGGGGCGCAAGCTGCGCTGGTCGTATTGGTACTGCAACGACTTCATAGGCAAAGGTCTCATGCGGCGTGCCAGGTCGATGCTCGAACAGCACGGGATGATTGAGCTGACCGACGCACCCGGCATGATCGCGGAGAAACTCGCTCCTGTTACGAGGAGCCTTCCTGCGATCGATGTGAAACCGGTCGCCGATACAAATACGCGAGCCGCTTTCGCGCACCTGACCAGCGTGTGTTTCGACGTGCCCTGGAGCATTTGCCGTGAAGTTTACGGCACGGATCGCGCCTGGAACGGGACTTTTCGAGGCTGGGTCGGATATGCGAACGGCGCCGCGGTGGCCACTACGGCAGTGGTGGTTGCCGGCGGTGTCGCCGGAATCTATTCAGTGGGAACGCTCCCGAGTCATCGCAACCGGGGCTATGCCGAAGCGCTGATGCGGAATGTTCTCGATCGCGTTCGAGTCGAAACCGGAATCGAAAGGACGGTTTTGCAATCCACTCGATCGGGATACAACTTGTATCGGAAGTTGGGATATCGGCTGGCGACGAGCTATACGGTGTACATCACGGATTAGCGTTGCTGAAGGCGTATCTGAATCCGTTCGCGACGATGCCCTCCAACTCGTTCGGCGTGAACCCAAACTCGCGGCAGGCTATTTTATACTCGTCGCGCAGCGTGCAGCCGAACATGGCGGGATCGTCCGTGTTCAACGTTATCGGAACGCCGGCGTCGTAGAGGATGCGGACCGGATGGGCGGAGAGAGCGGGCACGGCGCCGGTTCGGACGTTGCTGGTAATGCAAATCTCCAACGGGATGCCTCGCTGTTTGAGATGGTCCATCAAACTTGGATCGCGAGCGGCGGCGATTCCGTGGCCAATGCGCTCCGTTCCAATCTCCAAAGCCGACCACACGGATTCCGGTCCGGCCGTTTCGCCGGAGTGACACACCAGGTGCAGCCCGTTGTCGCGCGCATAGCTGAAGACGTCTTTGAACCACTCCGCCGGCCCGCGCAGCTCGTCTCCGCCGATTCCGAAAGCAACCACTCCGTCGTTGCGGCGCGAGACGGCGAAGCGGGCGACTTCCATTCCCTTCTCCACGCCGAACTGACGTATTGCATCGGGAATCCAGAACACCTTCACCCTGGATTTCTGCGATTCCTTCCATAACGCTTCGTACACATCCGCGAGCGACTGCTGCTTCCACAGAATCATCCCTGCCGAAAGAGTAATCTCCGCGTAAGTAATCCCCTGCTCTTCGAAACGCGCGAACAAATGACGGGCGGCAATGGCATAGTGCTCCGGCGTCAACAGCTTTTTGTTCACCCAGATGAACGCTTTGATGAACCCCTCGAAAGTATCGAACGCGGTGCTTGCGGCGATCTCTTCCCGCGTCAACGGCGGCTCGATTTCGATCAATGCTTCCGGCTCGATACTCCCCTCCAGATGCACATGAAGCTCTGCTTTGTTCATCGTCTGCAATAATAACGTCGTGACTCCCAACGAAGTGGAAGCCATAACTGGGGGATACCACGGCGATCCATTCCGCGCCCTCGGCCCGCACCGCGTGAAGAAGGGCTGGGAAGTACGGGCATTCCTTCCCCAGGCTTCCGACGCATACATTGTTGCCGGCGACAGCGTGACACCGATGCCGAAGACCCATCCCCAGGGCCTGTTTACGGTCTGCCTCGATAGAGACCCGGAGGCGTACCGATTCAAGATCAAGCTCTGGGACGGCTCGGAACAGGAGATCGAGGACCCCTATCGCTTCCCTCCCGCTGCTCACCGATTTCGATCTGCATCTGCACGGCGAGGGCACCCATTTCGAGAGCTACAAGAAACTGGGCGCGCACGTTGCAACGTGCCTCGGAGTGGCGGGTGTGCGATTCGCGGTTTGGGCGCCCAACGCATTAGTCGTCAGCGTCACGGGCGACTTTAACGATTGGGACAGCCGCCGTCACCCCATGCGTCTGCGCACGGGGGGCATTTGGGAGATCTTCCTTCCCGGCATTGGCGAGGGGACGCATTACAAGTACCAGGTCCGCTCGCGATTTCAGGGTTATAACCAGCAAAAGGCCGACCCGTACGGCTTTGAGTCCGAGGTGCCTCCCAAGTCCGCTTCGATCGTTTTCGACATCAACAAATACGATTGGACGGACGCCGAGTGGCTGGAGCGCAGAGCCAAAACGGACCAGCTCAAAGAACCCGTTTCCATCTACGAGGTTCATCTCGGAAGCTGGCTTCGCGGGCCCAATAATTCTTTTCTGACCTATCGCGAGCTAGCCGACACTCTCGCTCCTTACGTGAAGGACCTCGGCTATACGCACGTCGAATTTCTGCCCATCCAGGAACATCCGTTTCTGGGTTCGTGGGGCTATCAAGTCGTCGGATATTACGCTCCGACGGCTCGTTATGGCACCCCCCGCGATTTTATGTACCTTATCGATCGGCTCCACCAGGCTGGAATTGGTGTGATCATCGATTGGGTTCCGGCCCATTTCCCCAAGGATGCGCACGGTCTCGCGTACTTCGACGGCACGGCGCTGTATGAACACGCCGATCCGCGCAAGGGCGAACACAAGGATTGGGGAACGCTGATTTTCAATTTTGGACGCAATGAAGATCCGCACGTTCCTAATCTCAAACGCGCTGTTTTGGCTGAAGGAATATCACATCGACGGTCTGCGCGTGGATGCGGTGGCCTCGATGCTCTATCTCGATTATTCACGCAAACCGGGCGAGTGGGTGCCCAATATTCACGGCGGTAACGAAAATCTGGAAGCAATCGACTTTCTACGGCGCTTTAACGAACAGGCGCACCGGGTGCCCGGCGCGGTGACTATCGCCGAAGAATCAACATCGTTCCCTGGAGTTTCAAAACCCGTTTACCTCAACGGCCTCGGGTTCACCATGAAATGGAACATGGGCTGGATGCACGACATGCTCGCCTACTTCCAGCAGGATCCGGTACATCGCAAGTATTTTCACAACAGCATCACTTTCAGCCTGCTTTACGCCTTCACAGAGAATTTCGTGCTACCGATTTCTCACGATGAGGTGGTCTACCTCAAGAAATCGCTACTGAGCAAGATGCCCGGCGATATGTGGCAGAAGTTTGCTAACGTTCGGGCCTTTCTCGGCTACATGTACGCTCATCCCGGCAAGAAATTACTATTTATGGGAAGCGAAATCGGGGACTGGAACGAGTGGAGCCACGACCGGGGACTCCCTTGGGAAGTCTTGCAATACGACTTCCATCGGAAGCTGCAAACTTATGCCCGCGAGTTGAATCGCCTGTATCGCTCCCATCCGGCCCTGTACGAAGTGGATTTCAACTACACGGGTTTCGAGTGGATCGATTTTCATGATGTCCAGAGCTCGATCATTTCGTTCCTGCGGCGGGCGACTAACGGAAGCTTCATCGTGTTCGTTTGCAATTTCACGCCGGTTCCGCGTGAAAATTACCGGATTGGAGTGCCAGCCCCGGGTTTCTATCGAGAAATCTTGAATAGCGATTCAGAGCTCTTCGGCGGCAGCAACATGGGGAATGCGGGCGGGGTGCTGGCAGGCGCGACGCCCACGCACAACCGCCCCTACAGCATTTCTATAACAGTACCGCCGCTCGCGGTGGTTGCGTTCCAGCTCTGAACCTAATTGGACGGGTCCTTCTGTCGCGTGTTCGAGACTCCGGTAAGAATGCCGAGTCCGATCATAATTACTACGCCGACGCCGATCCATCGCGGTGGAACATGCAGCATGTTGGCGGCAACCGCGAGCCCGATTATCAAAACAATATAGCCAACCAAATACAATCCGAATGACATGTTTTCCCTCCTTCGCGGTCTTACTGCAAGTTCCTGCCCAGATTGCAAGTCATTGAACCTGCAAGACTCGCTACAATGCAGGTTTGAAAAAATTTGATGTTGTTATCGTCGGAGCCGGTCATAACGGCTTGGTTGCGGCGGCATATCTTGCCGGGGCAGGGCGTAAAGTACTGGTGCTCGAAAAGAGGGAACTGGTCGGCGGATGCGCGGTTACCGAAGAGATCTGGCCCGGTTATCGAGTCTCTACAGCCGCGTATCTGACCAGCCTCTTACAAGAGAGGATCATCCACGATCTGGATCTGCCTCGCTTCGGGTACCAGGTCGACGCCAAGGATCCTGCCTTCTTCTCCGCGTTTCCGGACGATCGCTACATGTTCATGTGGCAGGACGATCGGAAGACCCTGGAGGAGCTTGCCAAATTCTCAAAGCACGATGCCGAGGTCTTTCCCGAGTACGAGAGGTTTCTGGAGCGACTGTCAGAAGTTGTGGAAGGCCTGCTGCTCACCACGCCACCGGAATTTCCGCCGCGCGGCATTGGCGATTTCATCGATTATCTGAAGCTTGCAGGCCGTCTTCGCAAGTTGAGCGCACGCGAGATGACCGGGCTGGTGAAGATCTTCACGCAAAGCGCGGCGGAGTTCCTCGACGAATGGTTTGAGTCCGACCAGGTCAAGGTCACACTAGCGACCGATGGCGTGATCGGCGCCAATGGCGGTCCGCGCTCGCCGGGAACTGCCTATATTCTGCTCCATCACGTCATGGGTAGCGTTGGCGGCAAACGTGGATTATGGGGATTCGTGCGAGGAGGCATGGGTGCGGTTTCCAATGCCATCGCCGATTCGGCGCGCAGCCGCGGCGCGGAGATTCGCACGAACGCGGACGTGGAACGCATCAAAATTCGAAACGGACGCGCTTACGGCGTGGTCTTGCGCGGCGGTGAAGAGATCGAGGCTTCGATCGTCGCGAGCAATCTTACACCTCACGTGACGTTTCTGAATCTGATCGAAGCCAACCAGCTCCCTTCCGAACTTCTGGACGGCATACGAAAATTCCGTAGCGAAGGAACGTCCTGCAAGATCAATCTCGCGTTGAGCGGACTCCCGAGTTTTCGCGCCCTTCCCGGCGCGCCCGGTCCGCAGCATCGCGCCACGATGCACATTTGCCCGTCGATCGAATATGTCGAACGTGCGTGGGACGACGCCAAGTACGGGCGGCCGTCTGAATCGCCGCTGCTGGAGCTGACGGTTCCCACGATGTACGATCCGTCGCTCGCGCCTGCAGGGCGTCACATCATGGGGATCTTTTTGCAATACGCGCCTTACACTCTGCGCGGCACCAACTGGGACGAAATGCGCGAGCCGTTTACGAATCGCGTGTTCGATTTGATCGAACAATATGCCCCCGGCTTTCGATCTCTTATTGTCGAGAGCCAGACGCTCACGCCGCTCGATCTCGAACGCCGGTTCGGGCTGACCGGCGGCAACATTTTCCACGGGGAAATGAGTCTCGACCAGATGTTTATGATGCGTCCGTTAGCTGGCTGCGCGCGTTATCGCACCCCGATCCAGGGACTCTATCTTTGCGGCTCCGGAACGCACCCCGGCGGCGGAGTGATGGGCGCCCCAGGCTACAATGCGGCTCGCGAAATTTTGAAGTAGCCTCAAAGCATGGATAGGACGCCTGGCTTCAAAGGCGAGTTTCTCTGGGAATTCGAAATCGCCGAACGGCAGTTGTTGGCATTGGCGAATGCAGTGCCCGAGGAGAAATTCACGTGGCGGCCATGCGACGGGGCTCGTTCCGCGGGCGAGGTTTTCGTTCACATCGCGGTTGGCAATTTCCTGCTGCTCGACATAGTTGGCGTACCCGCGCCGGCCGACCTCTACTCCGGGATCGAGAGCGACTCTAAGCCGCGTATCTACGGAATCGTTCAGAAAAACGACGATCTCGAAAAACGCGTGGTGGCAAAGCCGGATGTCGTAGCCTTGTTGGAGCGATCCTTAACGGCTGCGAGAGACGCCTTTGCCCGAACCAGGGAATCTGAGCTCTGCAAAGAGGGACAATTCTTTGGCGAGCAGACCAGCGTCCGCCGCGTCTACATGCGAATGCTGGCGCATATGCACGAACATATGGGACAGATGATCGCCTACACGCGCGCCAATCATCTTCCCGCGCCATGGCCAGACTGGCGACGGCCGTCGACTACAACTCCAGCAAAATCCTAATCTTCGCGTGGTCCGCAGCCGATAACTCCAGCAGATACCGCAGCTCAAATTAATGCCTGCCTGGCTCAAGCGTGCTCGCAAAACGAGCGAATGGAACGTCCTGTCTCCGTTGTGGACATGGATCACCCTTCCGCCTGCGTTTCTTTCCATCTTTATTGGACTGACCCTGCTCGATCGGAGCCAGAGGGAAAGCCTTCACGTGGTCATTTCCTGCATGCTTGGCGTGGTGCCGGTACTGCTCTTTCACATGTACCAGCGGGACGTGAGAGAGCGATATAAAGCTCAAGCGGCTTTGAAGGAAAGCGAAGAACGCTACCGCCAATTGGTGGAACTCTCTCCAAACGGGATTGTCGTAGCGCGCGGCGAACGAATCGTCTACATAAACGCAGCCGGCGCTAAACTTCTGGGCGCGTCGTCCGCGCAGGAACTCCTCGGACGGCGAGTCGGCGAGTTCATCTGCCCGGAAGCCCGCACCACGGTGACCGACCGTCTTACGCGCGTTACGAGGAACGGCGGCGCGGATCATCTCGGCATCGAGCGTTTCCTGAAAATGGACGGCAACCCGGTCGAAGTGGAATTGACCGCGCTTCCGTTCCTGCATGAACACGAGCCGGCCGTTCAGGTGATCTTCCGCGATCTTACCGGGAACAAGAAAATGCAGGAGGCGCTCCACGAAAGCGAGCACCGCCTCCGTACCGTTGCGTCTAGTGTGCCGATCGTTCTTTTCGCCTTGAACCGTGCGGGTGTTTTCACATTATCGGAGGGCAAAGGACTTGAAGGTCTCGGATTGAAGGCCGGAGAGGTCGTCGGCCGCTCCGTCTACGATATTTATCGCGATTATCCCAAGGTCCTTGAAGGGATCCGAAGAGGTCTTGCCGGAGAGACCGTCACTTACGTCACGGAAATAGGGGATGTCAGCTTCGAGACCCACTGTAGCCCGCTGCACGATGCGAACGGGCTGGTTGCCGGGCTGATGGGAGTCGCATTCGATATCACCCAGCGCCTGCGCGCCGAAAAACAGCTCCGCGAGTCGGAAGAGCGCTGGCAGCTTGCCCTGCGCGGCAACAACGATGGCTTGTTCGATTGGGATGCCCGATCGAACGAGGTGTTTTATTCCGGCCGTTGGAAACAGATTATCGGATTTGCGGATGACGAAATCGGGTGCAGTCACGAGGAGTGGGAACAGCGTCTTCATCCCGACGATGCCGCTCGGGTTCATCGCGAACTGCAGCAACACCTGGACGGCGTCACGCCATATTATTCAACCGAGTATCGGCTGCGCGCCAAGGACGGCAGCTATCGATGGGTGCTGGCGCGAGGGCAAGCTCTTTGGGACGAACAAGGGAAACCGGTTCGCCTGGTGGGTTCCCACACGGACATCACCGAGAGGAAGCTCGCGGAAGAAGATCTCAAGCGCGCCAAAGAAGCCGCCGAAGCCGCGAGCCGCGCCAAGAGCGAATTCCTGGCCAACATGAGCCACGAGATCCGCACGCCCATGAATGGGGTCCTGGGGATGATCGAGTTGGTGCTCGAGACGGAACTCACGGGCAACCAGCGCGAATACTTGGAATTGGGCAAGCACTCCGCAAAATCGCTGCTCCTGCTGCTGAACGACATCCTCGACCTGTCCAAGATCGAAGCGGGACGCCTGGAACTAATACCCGGCCCCTTCTCGATCTCCGATTGCGTCGAAGACGCCGGACGCATGTTTCGGGTCGCGGCGCAGCAGAAAGGACTTCAATTCTGCGTCAAAGTCGACGCCGAGGCGCCCATCCTGATTGGCGACCAGGTCCGTCTGCGGCAAATCATACTGAATCTTGTCGGGAACGCGATCAAGTTTACGGATCACGGAAAGGTATCGCTCGGCGTCCAAATCGACCGTCAGACGGCGTCCGAAGCCATACTGCATTTCACGGTTACGGACACGGGCATCGGAATCCCAGCGGAAAAACAAACGCTCATCTTCGATCCGTTCCGCCAAGCGGACGGCTCCACAACCCGGCAGTATGAAGGCACGGGATTGGGGCTGGCGATCAGCTCCCGGCTCGTCCGTCTACTGGGAGGCCGCATCTGGGTGGAAAGCCAGCCGGGTCAGGGAAGCGCGTTCCACTTTACAGCGCCATTCGCGGTCGACCGATCTATGCCCTCTTTGCCGGCATACGGATCATCTACACAGCCGTCGAAGGCCGCGGGACGGCGGAAGCTCAAAGTGCTTCTGGCGGAAGATAACGTTATTAACCAGCGGGTAGTGCTCGCAGTCCTTAAGAAGCAGGGACACGAAGTCGAGGTCGCAATGGACGGATACGAGGCTCTCGCGGCTCTGGAGCAACAGGCGTTCGACTTGATCCTCATGGATATCCAGATGCCGCGAATGGACGGTCTCGAAGCCACAACACTCGTTCGCCGTTCCGAAAAAACCTCCGGACAGCATATCCCGATCGTCGCGCTTACCGCGCACGCGATGAAGGGGGACCTCGAGCGTTGTTTCGAGGCGGGCATGGACGATTACCTGACCAAGCCCGTCGATCTCGAGCGCCTCAGGAACGCCGTCGAGCGCTGGACAGCGGACCGCGCTCCAGTTTCCGCAACAAATTGAATATCAGTTGTTGCAATCGATTGAGCAAACCTCCACAATAAGCTCACGTGGGAGACGCATCGGCATCGCTAAGGTACGATGTGGTGATTCTCGGCGGTGGTCCGGCCGGAGCGGCTACGGCGATTTCATTGAAAGAACTTCGGCCCTCTTTGAAGATCGCAATCTTCGAAGCGTCGCGTTATGAGAGATGGCGCACGGGCGAAGCTCTCCCGCCTGGGACTGAGGCAATTCTCGACAGTCTCGGTTGCGGTGACAGCTATCGAGAGCAAGGCTTCCTGGAGTCTCTAGGGTCCCGTGCGTTTTGGGGACGAAGCGACCGACCGCATGAGCACGAGTTTTTGTTTTCGGGCGGTGGCAATGGCTGGCATGTCGACCGTCGACGTTTCGATTCCATGCTGTGCGAATGTGCGCAGCGCGTGGGTGTCGATGTATTTCGCGAGTGCCGCTTCATGGACGTCCGCCGGCATTCCCAAAAACGATCGCCGATTTGGGATTTGGTAGTGCGATGTGGCAAGCGCAGACGTCTCGCTCACGCTTCTTTTGTTGTGGACGCAACCGGACGAGCCGCGTCTTTCGCCGTGCGCCAGGGCGGAAAGAAAGTTGTCGCGGACGCACTGACGGGGGTTTATGCAACCTATCGGTTCTCGGAAGACGCAGCACCGAAGGACACGTACACTTTAGTCGAGTCTCAGGAAGACGGATGGTGGTACTCGTCGCTGCTGCCTGATTCGAGCGTCACCGTTGCGTGGATGAGTGACGCCGATATTATTCGTGAGCAGAGCCTCGACAACACCAAGATCTGGATCGAGTGGCTCTCGCGCAGCACGCACACGCATAGCCGCATCGCTTTGGGTCGGATGGAGGGCTCGCCGCGAGTGTGTACAGCGCGGACGCAACGGCTCTCGCCGGTTTTCGGGGAAGATTGGCTCGCAGTAGGCGACGCAGCCGCCACGCTCGATCCGCTCTCATCGACAGGAATCGTCAAGGCGCTACGTTCGGCGAAGCTGGCAGCTATCGTTATTGTTGATTATCTCGACGGGCGAACGGAATCCCGAGAGCACTATCAGGAGCGGCTCGATACGGAGTACGCCGACCATCAAGCGGCGAAGACATGGTTCTACGGCCTGGAACGCCGCTGGCCCGATGCTCCGTTCTGGTTACGCCGGCACGTTCCCACTCAGAATTCGGCGCACTAGAGCAGTGTTCTCCGTCACCTCATCCTTGAACCTGGGATACATGCCGACAATAACGGCATCCCCGGGCTTGATATTGGAATAGGCGAATCGGAAAGACTGCTCGACTTGCTCCGGCGAACTGCTGGTGCGGCCCGCCCCAAAGACTTTGAACGCCAGGCACGGCTTCTTAGTCTGCCGGATCATCTTACACATCCGCTCGGGATCTTTCTCCATGAAGGTTTCTCCGAGCGGCGCTTCGCCAAACTCAGCCCGCGCTTCTTCCGGCGTCCGCGAGACGCGATAGAGGCAGGTCTGGTAATAATCGATGTCCCAACCTTCGCCTTCCACCGTATCGATGACCGCGGGGTTGTGCGTGGATAAACCCACCATGACGCCGGTATCGCGCACCGCTTTGAGGAAATCCTTGACCTTTTGCTTCTCGCCGCTGCGAAACCGCTCATCTGTTCGATTGCCGTGATGCCCGATGCCGAGCGCGCCGATTTTGGCCGCTTCGGGAAGCAGCTTGGGATCCTTCATCAGCTCGAAATCCGCGAGAAGCACCAGTTGCATCTTGCCGCCCTCTGCGCGATACCGCTTGACGTCTTCCACAGGTTGGTCGTTGTAGTGGAACTGCCAGGTGCTTATGCCATGCCGCTCGCAGGCGTGCAGGACTTGCATTTTGCGATCCTGCGTGTACCACTCGCGCATCAGCGCGTCCAGCGTGCGATTGAAATGGGAATATCCGTAAAACGGGTTGGAGCCTACGATTAACCGCGAGATTTCGTGATTGCCGAATTTAACTTTCGGCAGCGGCGCGGATTCTGGTTCCGCGGCGGCGTTTGCGCCCGCCTGTGCAAGCGCGGCAAGACCAGCCGCGGATTGCAGAAAACTACGACGCGATTTGGATTCCATGATTGGACTCGCTCGGCTGCAAAGAGCATTTCGAGTTCCAATCCGATTACAGCTCCAGTTTGCTCTGGTAGACCATTTCCTTCAGCTTGAACTTCCGTTTGACTTGGAGGGGTCCATATCGCGTGTTGAACTCCACTTCCTTATCATCGAGGGTGATCGGCGTGGTCTTAGGGAACGTAAACAGCAGAGTGACGCCATCCTTATCGCGCTGCACCTTCTCCGCGAAGAGCGTTGCCCTGTCCTTCCTGCTTAGATAGCTGGCCGATTTCACCTGATCTAACGAATGATCCGTGGTGTCGTCGCGGGAGTTGCTGCTACTGCCGCTGCGGCCGTAGGTATCGTCATCCCGATCGGTGTCCGTTCCACGGCCGTAGCCGCCACCGCCTCTCGAAGAGGGAGGGGTCTCCGGCAGTCCCAAGACCGCGATGATGTAGTTGTTTACCGGAGCGGTCAGACTGGCCGCAACTTGCGCATCGTCCGGCTTGGTCACACCAAATTGCTGCCTGAGCAAGGCTTCGCGCACGGGCAGCGCGCTTTGCCACCGTATGGTGGCTGTGACGTCGGGGATCGACGAGCCGCCGCTTGGATAGCTTCCGCCTCCTCGGCCCATTCCACCGCCGCCCATACCCGGGATACCCATGCCGCCACCGCCCATCCCGCCGCGACGGCCCATACCTCGATTCATGCCTTGCTGCTGCTGAGCGGTAGCCTTCGCGCTCTGCGCCCAGGGCGAGTCGGATAACATCTTGTCGACTTCGTCCGACGTCCATTGAGTGTAGCCTTTGTCACGCCAGAATTCGGAAGAGGAGGCATACACAACGGCGAGGCCTAGTCCAAATAGAGAGAGAGAAATCAGTGTCTTACGCATCGAAATTCGGATCTGCGCACGATCCCCTTATTAAACCCCGTCCGCGCAGCATCGTTCCGTATGACGACTGTAAGGCTATGTAAAGGCGCTAAGACGCTCCCTTGTGCGGGTTTTCACCCACGCGAACTGGCCATCAGGTCTCGCACGCGGCGCCGCAGCCCGGCCACAAGACGTTCGGTTAACGATCCAAAAGGCTGATCGTTGATCACATAGGTCCAGGTCGCGCCGCGGTCCACCGGCTCGTCGGAGATCTCATTCGCGTCCTGGCCGATAGTCCGCAGGACTTCCTCGAATAGCCTGGTAGCTTCCTGAATGAATCCGGGGAACGGGTCTTTGCCGCCGTACGATACCCACGGAATGCCGTCGCGCAATTCCTCGATTGCGGCCAGATAATCGGCCCAGCGTTCATCGATGGCATGAAGTTGTGAAGCCGGCGCTGCACCGAGCAACAGCTCCATCCGATGCTCGCAGAGAATGCGCCTTTGCTGTTCGATTGTCGATTCGTATTTCCGCAGCATCCGCCGGATCTGTAGGTTTTCATCTTCGATGATTCTCTGTACTGTGTCGATAGCTCCACCGATCGAGTGATATGGCAACTGCTCCGCGACCCCGTAGCGTTGGAGCAGATCATCTTCGAGGCTGATATAGAATCGCGAGGAGCCGGGATCGCCCTGTCTTCCGGCCCGCCCGCGAAGTTGATGATCGATGCGGCGCGCTTCGTGACGATTGGTTCCGATCACGCGCAGACCGCCGGCTGCGCGAACGTCGTCGCCGGAGAGCGGAATATCGGTACCGCGGCCGGCCATGTTGGTCGAGATGGTGACGGCTCCGCGATGCCCGGCGCGAGCCACAATCTGCGCCTCGCGCTCATCGTTGCGTGCATTCAAAACTTCGTGCGGGACCGCCGCTCGAAGCAGATGCGTGCTGAGGCGTTCGGATTCGGATACACTCGCCGTTCCTACCAGCACCGGGCGGCCTTTTTCATGCACGTCGACGATTTCGCGAATCACGGCCCGCTCTTTGTCGGCACGTGTTGGAAAAACCACGTCGGGCTCATCGACTCGAATCATGGGACGGTTGGTCGGAATGGACACCACGTCGAGGCCGTAGAATTCCTTGAATTCCGCGGCCTGCGTGACAGCAGTCCCCGTCATGCCGCAAACCATGGGATAAAGCGAAACAAAGTTCTGGAGTGTAATTGAGCCGAGAATCGATCCTTGCTGCTGGAGCGCGAGTCCCTCCTTCGCTTCGATCGCAGTCTGCAAACCGGCCGGCCAGCGGCGGTTCTCGGCGATGCGGCCCTTGAATTCATCGACGAGTTCGATACGGCCGTTCTTGATCACGTAATCGACATCGCGTCGAAGCAGGTAGGTCGCATGCAGAGCGTTCTGCAACGCCGTGAGGACAGGCAGTTGGGCTGGTTCGTACAGATTGGAGCAGCCGGCAAAGGCCTCGGCTCGAAGGAGTCCTCTATCGGTGAGGTAGATATTGCGTCCATGTTCATCGAACTGGAAATCGTGGCCCGGGGCGAGGTGCGTCACGACGTTTGCCATGCGGGTCGCCAGGTTGTGCGGAGGCGCGACGCCGCCCGCGATCACCAGGGGGATGCGTGCCTCATCAATCAGAATCGAATCGGCTTCGTCGATCAACACAGCTTCGAAGGGACGCTGCACTACACCATCGTGATGGAGGGCCAGGCCGTCGCGCAGATAATCGAACCCCGCTTCGTTCGCGGTTAGATATGTGATGTCGCAAGCGTAGGCGGCGCGGCGATCGGCCGGCGTCGCTCCCTGGTAAATCGAGCCAACGGTGAGTCCGAGAGAACGATAAATGCCGCCCATCCACTCCGCGTCGCGGCGCGCCAGATAATCGTTGGCGGTGAGCACGTGAACTCCACAGTGTCCCCGCGCGAGATAGTTCACTGCCATCGTGGCGGCCAGCGTTTTTCCTTCGCCGGTCTGCATTTCCGCGATTTTGCCGTCGGCCATCGCGAGAGCGCCGATGATTTGCACATCGAAGGGCCGCAGACCCAGCACTTTTTCGGCGGCAATCGCCGCGGCGGCGAAGCACTCGACAAGTGAATCGCCGGTAACTGGGCTCTTAGCGTCGCGGAGCCTGTTGATCTCGTGAAGCTGCGGTTCGTATTTTTCCCAGGCGACCTCACTCGGCCGTTCGGGCCGCAAATATTGCAGAAAACGAGCAAGTAGAGACATAGTTCCCTCCTTCGGTTCTACAAACGTGGATTGTTCGTATTAGCCGCGAGAAGGAATGGGAGGAGGACGCTGATACAGAGCGTCCCGCGTAATCGTGGTGAGCGATCGCGGGCGCTCCGCGGGTATAACCAGGGGACCAGAGGATTGATTGCGCCGCGGCTCGATCCGTGCTTTTTGTTCTTCAATTCTTGCTGCCTTGCGCTTCGCGGGACAGCAAATCTGAACGCTGAGGATGGCGTGAAAAGAGGGAACAGAGACGGCGCCGCACACTGCCGCCAGAAGCAGAAAGAGCAAACCCGCTCGTCTGGATCCTGGCTTCATGAGTTCGTTGCGAGCATAGCACGCGGCTTAGAATCTTGTAACTTCGGTGAAGTTGAATTCCGTGGCCTTCATGGCTGGTACTACCATGTCAAACGCTTCCTCGCCCGATGCCCGCACCGAGGGCGACAAAGCCTCGACGTGATTCAGAAGCTCGATCACGCTTTGGTTGAAACGGAAATTCCGCAGCCCGCAAACGAGCTCGCCGTCTTCGATCAAGAACGTTCCATCGCGTGTCATGCCGGTCATTATCTTCTCGTATGGATCCACTTCGCGGATGTACCAGAGACGCGTCACCAAAATGCCGCGATCGGTGGACGCGATCATGTCTTCCAGGCTCGTATCGCCGCCCTCAATCACGATGTTGACCGGCATTTCGCCGGCTTCGTTTGGCAATGCGAATCCATGGCCCGTCGGTTCAACCCCGGCTAGTTTTGCGCTCGATCGTGAATAAGCAATCTCGCGCGGAACGCCATGATCCACCAGCAACAGGCGTTTACGCGGAACACCTTCGCCGTCGAAGCTGGTGCCCGACTGAAAAGGATGATAAACGTCATCGCGTATCGTAATGTTTTTTCCGAAGAGCTGCTGTCCAATACGATCCGTCAGGAAACTGCGCTGGTCGGCGATCGCAGTGGCGCTGAAGTCGCCGAAAATCTGACCGACCAGGTCGAGCACAGCGGCGGGCTCCATGATCACGGTGTATTTGCCGGCCGCCAGCTCGCGTGGAGATTTCGACAAACGAGTTTTCAACGCGGCGCGTTTGGCCAGCTTGACTGGCGACATCTCCGAGAGATCCGTTGCCGATGCTTTCGCCCACCCCGAACTATCGTCGGCCATCGCCGTGATTGAGAATCGGGCCATGGTTTCGGTGTGGTAAGCTGCAACGCCATGCGAATTAAACATGGAGTCGATTTCCTGTTCGGTTGAGTAAATCCCAGCGGCCGTCTGGCCTTCGGCTTCGACCATTCGGATCGCCTCCGTCACGGCGCCGGCGCGATGTTCCGGCGTTGCAAGAGCCGTGGTCTCGAAAAAACGGTCCGCAGGCGTGATCGGCTGTGGCTCATTCATCGGCAGAAGATGCGAGTCCGGCTCGACTGCCTTCGTGAGCGCGATTGCCTCATCGACCGTGCGCTGGAGCGACGCTTCATCGAAACGGTTCGTCGTGGCGCGAGCTGTTTTCTGATCGATTTGCACGCGCACGGAGGCCCACTGGCCACGATCGGCGACGTTCTGATGAATGGTGTTGTTGGCAAACCGCGTCAGCGCTTCCGATCGGCTCCCAATCATTGTTTCAACGTCGCGAATGCCGGCTTCCCGGGCCATGCGCTCGACCGTCTGGTGAATGCCCCGCGCGAATTCACGATCCATAGCCGGCTCCAATTTTGATGTTCCGGAATCGCGACGGACTTGCGCCGTGGCCTGTTCCCATCACCTGCTCCGGCTGTCCTTTGCCGCAGTTCGGAACGCCCCACAAGGTCCAATGCTCGCGAGACGCAATGGCGTCGCAGGAGTTCCAGAATTCCGTCGTGATGCCGCTATATGTCGGGTTCTTGAGCATACGAATGCGCTTGCCGTTGCGGATCTCCCATCCGATTTCGCACCCGAACTGGAAGTTGTAGCGCTTATCGTCGATCGACCAGCTCTTGTTGGTTTCCATGTAAATCGCGTGGTCCACGCCACCCATCACTTCTTCGAGCGACTGCTTGCCCGGCAGCACGCTCACATTGGTCATGCGGATCAGCGGGATTCGGGACCATCCATTCGCGCGCATCGTCCCATTGGAGCGGTTCTGCCCGATCGCGGATGCCGTTTCGCGCGAGGTCATGTATCCGACGAAGAGCCCGTCGCGAATGATATCGGTGCCATGGGCCGGAACGCCCTCGTCATCGAAGGCAAAAGTTCCGAGACCCGGGCCGTGTTCCACGCGAGCGTCGCAGACCGCGTTCACGATTTCCGAGCCGTAACGCAGGCGATTCAGTTTGTCGAGGGTGAGAAAACTCATGCCGGCATAGTTTGCTTCCGAGCCGAGCACGCGGTCGAGTTCGATGGGATGACCGATCGATTCGTGAATTTGCAGTCCGAGCTGGCTGCTATCGACGATCAGATTAAACACGCCTTCGGGACATTGATCCGCCGAGTGCAGCGCGACCGCTTCCTCGGCGACGCGCGGAGCATTCTCCAACAGCTTCAAATCATGTACCAACTCGTAACCTCGCAGTTGGTACTGGCCGCCAAAGGAATTGGGGTACGAACGCTTTTGAATCTCGTCCTCTTTGAAACTCAACGCGGCCATGCCTGCACCGCTCGTCGTCCGCGTCTGATCGATAAGGCTGTCGAGAGAAGATGCGAAAACCTGACGCGTGCGATCGAAGTGGAACGAAGTTTCGGACATCGTGACTCCCGAGTTATGGCGTAGCTCGGCGTCGACTTTCAGAAGATAGCCGATCTGCTCGTCGACCGATAACGAGAATGGATCGATCTCGCAGGCAGAGGACCAGGTTGTCACGTACTTGTCTTCGGGAGCGAGAACTACATCCTTCTTTTTCGCCATGGCGCTGGATCTGGCTATCGAAATTGCGAGCGCTGCGGCCGCTTCGATGCCTTGAGAAGTGAGATCGTCCGTTGCGGCAAACCCCCAGCATCCTTCCGCGATCACGCGAATCCCGAGGCCAATCGATTCGGAGCTCAACACCGTGCCGGGCCGGCCATTCTTGGTCGATAGCGTACGGTCTCTCGATTCCACCACGCGGACGTCGGCGTAAGATACACCGCTTCTCATGGACGCCTCGAGGGCCTTGGTAGCGAGATCGAGCATACTCCGATTGTAAATTGCGTTTACTTGCCCGAGATCACTTGGGCATGATTGAGCACTGAAACCAACGCTACGCCGCCCAGGATGTTTCCAATCAAGGCCGGAGTGAAGTAGCCGATCGCATAATGCGTCCACGCGACTTCGCCAATCATTACGAGGAAGAGCACTTCGATGGAACCGACGATCACGTGCGTCAAACCGGCCAGACCGACGATATAAGTCGGGATGAAAATGATGCTGATTCTGCGCGAGTCTGCGGCCGCCAGAAGCCACACCACTGTCGCAATCAACCAACCGGCGAAGATGCCGCGCAGCAGCGCGTCGCCGAAACCCACAGCGGCAGACTCGCGCGCGATCTCTCGCATTGCATGGCGGACTTCCGGCCGGAACACGGCGGTGTTCGAGAGCACCCAGGCGATCGCATGCGCGCCGGCGATGTTGCTCAAGAGCACCACGACCCACAACCGCGCCACGCGCGCTAACGTCGCAAGGTTGCGATTGGCAAGGAGTGGGAGGATCACTGTCAGCGTGTTCTCAGTGAACAGTTGCTGACGTCCAACGATTACGAGAATAAAGCTCAACGGGTATCCCAATTTAGACAGAAGAGGACGCCAAGGCTGGTCGGGAAGATGCGAGCGCAGCAGACCTTCGGCAATTAACGAAAATCCCATTGAAAGTCCCGCAGCAAGTCCGGACCAGGCCAGCGCCGAAACGGGTCTCTCCAATTCCCTCTCGCCTTCGTGCCGGATTGCCTCGTGAACAACGGGCGCGGAAACCGCAATGCGCGCCTCAATCTGCTTTTCTTCGCGTTCATCGATTTCCGGAACAGAGAGCGCGCTTTTGTCTTCCTCTTTATTCACCGCTGTAGGACGCTTCTACCGTTGAAACGAACGCATTTTATCCGAATCACACTTAGCGGGAGAGGATTCACTTATGAACAGAACTGTAACTTTGTTATCGGCTGCGATACTCTTTAGCGGCACGGCTCTATTTGCGCAGACAGGCAGCTCCGACCGGATGACCGGGCCCGGCAGTCCGGACCAGGCTTTCATGATGAAGGCCGCTCAGGGCGGTATGGCCGAGGTTAAATTGGGCCATTTGGCCACGCAGAACGCCCAAAATGAGGCTGTGAAAACATTCGGCCAAAGAATGATCGACGATCACAGCAAGGCCAACAATGAGTTGAAGGGCTTGGCCAGTCAGAAGGGCGTTACGTTACCCTCCGATATCGACGCTAAGGACCAGGCTACTTACGACAGGCTTTCCGGTTTGCATGGCGCCGCATTCGACAAAGCCTACATGAGAGATATGGTCATGGATCACCGGAAAGACATCGCCGACTTTCAACATGAGGCCGACCACGGCAGGGATCCGGATTTGAAGACATGGGCCGGCAAGACGCTGCCGATTCTGCAAGAGCATCTGCGGCTGGCCGAAGACACAGAAACCAAAATCCGCCCGGAAAAATAAACGCAGTTACAAGTTTCGCTTTAAGTACGAGCAGATGTGATACCCGTCGATGAACTTGAACGGCGTTTCACCCATCGTATAGTGTCCGCAAGGCAGCACGACGACTTTGTGATCCACGTCGTGCTGCCGCATCGTATCGACGATATCGCGCGAAAGCTCCGGCAGGAAAGTTGTATCGTAAGTCGTGTAAATGAACAGCGACTTGTTTTTCTGACTTTTGAACTTGTCCATGTAGTTCACGGGGCTGATCGCCATCCAGCATTCCCGCAACTGATCCAGATCGATGTTCCCTTCCATGCCTTCGCGGATATGACGAGACGATAATCCACGCCAAACTACGTCTGCAAAATAGGTGGAACAATGGTTAAATACATTCACCCGAATGCGGGAATCGTGCGCGCTCGCGAGACATGCGTAGCATGAACCCAGGCTGGTTCCGACAATTCCCATCCGTTCGTAGCCCTGCAATTCGAGCCAGTCGAAGCAGCAGCGTACATCGATCACAGCCTGGCGGGCGGCGTCCAAGGTGCGGCCGACATTAGACGATACTGCGTAATCGGCGCGCTGTAACTCCGCCGGCATGCGGTAATCGTGGTACGGCAGACTAATGCGCAGCGCTGAGATCCCGAGTTTCTGCAATCCCCGGCAGAGCGCGTTGTGACCCTCTGCCGGCGCGTTCCAGTGAGGCAGCAGCGTCACGGCTTTGCGGCTCCCCTTGGCCGGGAACCATTGCGCATGCACCACGTTGTTCTCGGGATAGGGAGTATGAACTGGCGACGTGAAACGGACGATACCTTCTCGTAGCTCAAAATCAGACGGACGTTCGTAGCCGTAAAAATCGTCGCTATGTTCCATAGCGGCGGCATTTAGTTTTCGGAGATAATCGTAGGGAGCGTGACCATTTTGAGGAAACATTCGTGACACCGGCCACTGACGGGTCCACTCGAGGCCCCATTCGAAGTCGCGGACGACGCGATTCGTGGATCGGAAGCAAAGACGCTGTTCCCATGATGTAATGACGCGTTCGTACAGTTTCCTCATTCGTTTCGTTTTCTTTAGGATAGCGTTGCGGGAAACCGAACGCACCCTGCGGAGGGTCTATTTTAGTGAGGGATTACGGAGTGAAGGCTAATTCTTTTTTGTTTCTGGCGCTTGCAGCTACTATCTCTGCCGGCGCGCAACAGGTCCCCGGTCAGGACGAGAGGTTCGTGAGCCGAACGGCCCAAGCAAATCTCGCGGAGGTGCAGTTAAGCGCCTGGGCCGAAGAACATGCCCTGAGCGATGAAGTGAAGCAGTTCGCAAGCGATCTGGTGGATTATCACACCACGCTCGCGGACGACCTGCGTCCTCTGGCGGCGAGGCAGAACTCGTTGCTGGTAGGGGACCTCGATCCTAAAGACGCGGCTGAAATCGAGCGCTTGAAAACGCTGGAGCCAAATCTGCTGGACCGCGCCTACATGCGCGAGATCATGAAGTGGCATCAGCGCGAGGCAGATGCCGTGAAACGTGAAATGGACCTGGGAAAGAATCCCGAAGTGCGCTATTTTGCCTACCAGATGCTGCCCGAGGTTCAGGCCCACATCAAAGCGGGAGAAGATACCGAGCGGGCCATCGGCATGGATGTTCAGGAGAAAGTCGCGGCCAACGCCATCGTCAAATGAGACCAACTCTAGTCGCGTTGCTATTCAGCATCGGCGCTCTTGCGCAACCGCCGCGGCAAACCGACGTTTCCACGCTGCAAACGCAGTTGGAACGAAGTCAGAGAGTTCTCAGAGATTGGCCGGACCTGACGCGGTATCGCGTCGACAACGCAGCCTTGGCAACTCCCGCCGAAGGCGTGGATCGCGTGGTGTTCATGGGCGATTCCATTACGGACTCCTGGGGCCGGCAGTATGGAAAATTCTTTCCCGGCAAGCCTTACGTGAATCGCGGAATCAGCGGGCAGACCACGCCGCAAATGTTGATCCGCTTCCGGCCAGACGTTATTGCGCTTCACCCCAAAGTAGTGGTAATACTCGCGGGAACCAATGACATCGCGGGCAACACGGGTCCTGAGACGCTGGACGATATCGAGGGCAACCTCACATCAATGGCGGAACTCGCCAAGGCGAACGGCATCCGCGTGGTGATGTCCTCCATCATGCCGGTCTGCGATTACATCCGGCCGCAGACCGAGAAGCGTCCTCCGTTGACGATCGTGGCGTTGAATGAGTGGATGAAGGAATACGCGTCGAAGAACGGCTTCGTCTACCTCGACTATTACGCCGCTATGGTTGATGACGCGGGCATGTTCAATAAGGAACTGACGTACGACGGGCTGCATCCGAACGATGCGGGCTATGCTGTGATGGGTCCGCTGGCGGAACAGGCGATCTCGAAGGCGCTGGGAAAGTAGCCGTCAACCGAGCAGATGAAGGTGCTCGGCTTTAGCTCCAATAACTGCCTTTAGTGGAACCCCGCGATCGAATGTGGCCAAAACGCCGTTGTGTAGGACTGCAAGTCCCAGAAGGAGAACATCGGTCACTTTTTGGCTGGCGATAAACTCCTTACGGAACAAATCTCCGTCCAGCAGCGAGAGTCCTTCCGGCCAAAACTCATGGCCGCTTCCCGCGCAAAAAGTGCGCAGATGCGCAATGACATCCGACGCAGTCGCCTGGAAGCTGGGATAAGCGGGATTGCTGAGCACGCGGATACATCCTGCGATCGTGAGCTGGCAAGTGGCCCAGCCGCGCTTCCGGATCGGCCCGTACCAGGAATGCGCCTCCTCGTGATTCGGGTGCGCCGGATCAAGCAAAGCGATCAGAACGTTGACATCCAGGAGAGGAACGCTCACGTTTCATCCCGGAGCTTGTTCACCAGCGATAAGCTCGGCTTCTTCGCGCCCGGTGTCGGGGTAAACAAAGGCACCCCATTACGGCTCTTGGGCGCTGGTTTCGGCTCGAGGGCTTGCCTCAAAAGTTCAGAGACAACTTGTCCCGCGGTTTGCCGCCGCTGGACAGCCAGTTGTTTAGCGACTTGTAAGACATCGTCATCGATATCGAGAGTAGTCCTCATAACTGCTACATTAACACATCACGCATCACGATGTTTGCTGCGTGATGCGCACAGCATGATCCTGGCGATAAACTCGGATTTACCTTTCGTGTACGTGGCACGATCGCGAGGGTGAGCAGCCGCCAGACCTATTTTCAAGCGCGCATATTCGGCGGCTGTTTCGGGATGGTGAATTAAGTAGTCGCGAAACAGCAGCCGTTCCCAATGCTGCTCAAACCCGGCTTCGATCATGTGAATGTGATGCGTCCGAATTCCGTTTTCATCTCGCTTGATGAACCAGGCATAGAAAGGTGGAGTATCGTCGCCAATGGTCGGACGCCAGAAATAATCGTAGCCCTGAGACTCCAAAATCGGAACGATTTGGATCTTCGTGGCCTCCAGATCGGTGACCTCGACCAGCATGTCCACGATGGGCTTGGCCTGTAAACCGGGGACGGCGGTGCTGCCGAAATGTTCGATGCGGCGAATCAGCTCTTTCGGCAGACAGGAGCGAAGATGGTCCCGCTCTTCGCGGAACAGTTCCGGCCAGCGTGGATCGTATGGAACAATGGCGATCTCTTCTTCAACGGCGTTGCGAACGCGCCCTTCACTTAGATCGAGACTTGCCTTTCCACTCATGCAGGTCCATTCTCACGCGGCGGCCCCGGAAAGTCACGCCCTCCATTTCGAGACGCAGCCGCTGATCCAAACCTTGTTCCCCCGGCAGCGCGATTCTGCCTCCCGCCGCCACCACTCGATGCCACGGCAGACCCTTCGAAGCCCGCAAGGACCACACCGCCTGTCGTGCCGCACCGGGAAATCCAGCCTTCTCGGCCACCTGACCGTACGTAATCACTTTCCCGCGAGGCACGCGAGCGATCACAGCCCGCATGAGAACGAACATGGATTCGCCCACGTCCAACGTAGTGGAGGTTTTCTTGGCCGGCTTCCCTGCTGACTTCCTGGATGTGTAAGGTTTCGTCAAGGAGGACTATGGTAATGAGCGTTACCGAACCGAATACTAGTCTTACCACCGCGCTCAGGCGGTAAAATAGTAATACATCTACTCTTATGCTCGACACAATACTCGCCAAGGTTTTTGGGACGAAAAACGAACGCGAAATCAAAGCGCTGCGTCCCATCATCTCGGCAATAGGCGACCTGGAGCCGCAAATGCAGCAGCTCTCGGACACCGAACTAGCCCAGAAGACGCAGGAATTTAAGCAAAGGCTGGCCAACGGCGAGACCCTCGACGATATCCTCATCGAAGCTTTCGCGGTCTGCCGTGAGGCGGGACGCCGCGTCCTCAACATGCGCCATTTCGATGTGCAGTTGATCGGCGGCATCGTTCTCCATCGCGGCAAAATCGCCGAGATGAAGACCGGCGAGGGCAAAACGCTAGTAGCAACGCTCGCCGTCTACCTGAATGCTCTGGCCGGCAACGGTGTCCATGTGATCACGGTCAACGACTACCTGGCGCATCGCGACTCGGAGTGGATGGGGCGTATTTACAAATTCCTCGGCCTGACCGTCGGCGTGATCGTCCATGACCTGGACGATGAAGAGCGCAAAGCCGCCTATAACTGCGACATCACCTACGGCACCAACAACGAGTTCGGATTCGATTACTTGCGCGACAACATGAAGTTCCGCATCGCGGATTGCGTGCAGCGCGGCCACCACTTCGCCATCGTCGACGAGGTCGATTCTATTCTGATCGACGAAGCGCGCACCCCGCTGATCATTTCCGGTCCCAGCGAAGAATCCACCGACAAGTATTTCAAAATCAATCGCATCATTCCGAAGCTGATTCGCGGCGAGGTGATCGAAGGCAAAGAGCCGGGTGAAAAATACACCACCGGCGACTATACCGTGGATGAGAAGCACCGCAGCGCCGCACTCACTGAAGAGGGCGTGCTCAAGGTGGAAAAGCTGCTCGGCATCGGCAACCTTTACGATGCGGTGAACATTGAGATCAACCACCACGTCCAGCAGGCCCTGAAAGCCCATGTGATCTTCCATCGCGATACGGACTACCTGGTACAGGACGGCCAGGTGGTGATCGTCGACGAGTTCACGGGCCGCATCATGCCGGGCCGCCGCTGGAGCGACGGTTTGCACCAGGCAGTGGAAGCTAAGGAAGGCGTCAAGATCGAGCGCGAGAATCAGACGCTCGCCACCATTACTTTCCAAAATTACTTCCGCATGTTCAAGAAGCTCGCCGGTATGACCGGTACCGCCGAAACGGAAGCCGCCGAGTTCGAGAAAATCTATAAACTCGACGTCGTGGTTATCCCGACCAATCGGGCCATGAGCCGCAAAGAGAATCAGGACGTTGTCTACCGCACCGAAGAAGAAAAGTTCCGCAACGCGGCAAAGGAAATTAAAGAGTTCCACGATCGCGGGCAGCCGGTGCTAGTTGGCACCGTCTCGGTCGAAAAATCCGAGAAGCTTTCCGGCATTCTGAAACGCATGGGCGTCCGCCACGAAGTGTTGAACGCCAAGAATCACGAGCGCGAGGCATTTATCGTCGCCCAGGCGGGCCGCAAGAATCAAGTCACGGTTTCCACCAACATGGCAGGCCGCGGTACCGACATTCTGCTCGGCGGCAACCCCGAGTTCATGGCTAAGGAAGAGTTCCGCAAACGGAACTTAGATCCGGATGCCATGCAAACTGCCGCCCACGGGACTCCGGAGCGGGCTGAATGGGATGCGGTTTTTCAAAAATACAAGGCGGAGACCGATGTCGAGCATGACGAAGTGGTCGCCGCAGGCGGTCTTCATGTGCTCGGGACCGAACGTCACGAATCCCGCCGGATCGACAATCAGCTTCGTGGACGCGCCGGCCGCCAGGGCGATCCCGGCAGTTCCCGTTTTTATCTCTCTCTTCAAGACGACCTGATGCGCATTTTCGGCGGCGAGCGCATGCAGAATCTCATGCTGCGGCTCGGCATGGAAGAAGATGTGCCGATCGAATCGAAGATGATCACGAAGCGTATTGCGGCCGCTCAGAAGGCCGTCGAAGCGCAGAATTTTGCCTCGCGCAAACACATCCTCGAATACGACGACGTGATGAACAAGCAGCGCCAGGCGGTATATGGCCTGCGTAACCAGCTCCTCAGCGGTGCCGATCAACGCGAACGCATCATGGACATCGTGCGCGGCATCGTCGCTGCGTTCATCGATACACGGTGTCCCGAAAAGGAACATCCCACTTCCTGGGACTTCACCGGCCTTCAATCCGACGTGCTCACGCAGTTCGGTGTGAAAATCAATCCTACCGAGCTCTCGCAGATGAATCGCGCTGAGATTGAAGAGGCCATTGTCGAGCAGCTCGAGAACCGCTATAAGGAAAAGGAAGAAGTGGTTGGGCCCGAGATGATGCGCGATGCCGAGCGCATGATCATGCTCAACGTCATCGACAACCAGTGGAAGGACCACCTCTTGTCGATGGACCACTTAAAGGAAGGCATCGGACTTCGCGGCTACGGCCAGAAAGATCCTCTGATCGAGTACAAGAAGGAGTCCTTCGTCTTATTCCAGGACATGATGGACCGTATCGAAGACGAGTCCATCCGCTACCTGTTCTTCCTGCAGATCTCGACCGGTCCGGAAATCGGGGGGGACGGCGACGGAAATGGTTCCGGCATCAGCCGGCCCCGTCCGGTGCTACCGTTCGATCCCGAAGAGGATGAGTTCGACGACGAAGACGAGGAGGAAGAGCCTGTTGCCGTTCCCGACGACAAACGCCGGGAAGCGCAGCTTTCCGTCCAGGATTTCACCAAGAACATCCATCGCAAGAAAGATAAAGAGATGGCCGAATTGAACTTCGTGGGTGGCGCGGCCGCGGGCGCCCAGAAGAAGCAAGCTATCTCGACCAAGAAAGCCGGCCGCAACGACCCGTGTCCCTGTGGAAGTGGTAAGAAGTACAAAAAATGCTGCGGAGCTTCGTAATCCCAATATTGCTGGCTGGGGCGGCCCACGCCGCCGTCTGGCCGGCGCAGATCGGCGAAAATCAGCTTAAGTCCGAGCAGGGCGTCGCGCTCACGGCGAACCGGGGGCTCTGGGACGAGTTCGGGCTGGCCTCGGCCACCCAGGCCGATTACGGAACATTCCAGGCCACAGCCTACCGGTTCAAGGACGGGACGGACTCGTTTGCTGCAAAACAATGGCTGGCGGCGTCCAATCCGAACACCGCTCTCGACGGTACATACGTGATTACCTGCGCGGGCCGTTGTCCAGCGGCTAAGGAATTCGCCGATATGGAGTTTCCTGGCAAGCATCATGGGGAAACCCCTCTCATTTGGGCCTACTTGCCCTCTAAGGGGCGCGTGATGGGCTCGGAACGGTACGCCTTGGGTCCAATTGGCCTCAAGGAATTTGCGCCCCGTATTCCGGCTTCAGCGGCCGCTTTCCAGTTCGGCACGGAAGTTGCTTCGGCCAAGTATCGGACGCCAAAAGGCGAGGAAGAACTCGTACTGTTCTACTTTCCGATGGCACAGGTCGCCCGAAAACAGCTCCTGGAAGTGCAGAAGTTACCCGGAGCCGTAGTGAAACGGAGCGGTTCAATATTAGCTGCGGTACTAAACCCGCCGGATCCGACAGCGGCCGACAACTTGCTTGCTCAAATAAATTATCAAGCCCAAGTAAGCTGGGATGAACAGCCTCCACCTAAGGTCACCGCGCAAAGCGTGGCCAGCATGGTGCTCACGATCTTCAAGTTAGCAGGGGCTTTGATCCTGTTTTGCCTGTTCGCGGGTCTGGGTTTCGCCGGACTGAAGCTGGCACGCAAGCGGCTTGGTTATCAAAATGCTGATGAGGCCATGATCGTTCTGCATCTTGTGGATCGATAACTTCCCAAGTTTCTCCAGCTTAGAAGCCACAAGGGTACTTTCTAACGGCTTTTCCTCAGGGTTTTCCACAGCTTTGCAAAACGTGAGGATCGCCGTAAATCAGCCGATGTGAGCGGCTTAGGGACAATTTTCGCGCGGCAGCTTTTCCACTTGACGCGCCTTGCCCTGAAACCATATCATCCAATCACAAACAGGTTTTGACGGTTGCGTTTCCGTCGAATCTGATTCTCCCATAACATCACCCTGGTAGAACAGGGCGTATGAAAATGCTCACCTTCATCGGGTGGGCATTTTCATTTTGCCCCCTCAGACAGGATTGGCCGGAATCCTGCTCACAAAAGGGGCGCAGGAGGAGCTATGGCGACTGTTGTTGGTGTATTCGAAACGCGAGAACAGGCCCAAAACGCCTACACCGCGCTTCGTGAGGGCGGAATCCCGGAAAGCGATATCAGCGTTGTGGCCCGGTCGGAAGAAGACAAGAGCCGGCTGGTGAAGGACTCGGAGATTGGGGCCGGCATCGGCGCGTTGGGAGGGCTGCTCGTCTCCCTTGCCGCAGTGACAGTACCCGGTGTTGGACCGGTCTTGGTGGCGGGCCCGCTCTTGGCCGCTTTAGGCGGTGCCGGAGTTGGCGCACTCGCTGGAGGACTGATCGCCGCCTTAACCGAGGCCGGAGTGCCTGAAAGCGAAGCTCCCAACTATGCCGAAAGCGTTCGACGGGGCGACATCGTGATCACGGTCGAAGCCAGCGGTGAAGAAGCGGAAAAGGTCCGGCGCATTCTGGCCGAATACGGCGCCGTCGATATGGGCGAGCGTGTCGCCAACTGGCGGGAGCGGGGCTGGAGTGGTCACAATCCGGGTGCCGAGCCAATGTCCGAAGACGAGATTCGTCGCGAGCGCGCAAATTATGGAAAGACCGCCAGTCCGGCGTACGAGTGGGAAAACATGAATGAGAAGGAGAGATCCCACGCCGGGCATCATGAGGGCCATGAGGCCGCCGAGGACGAAAGCTGGCCGCACGATAAAGCGCACGATATTGGGGAATCGCTGGTAGACTCGGCGCCTAACGTAGCGAAGCCGAAATCTTAGCCTGGAATTCTTTCGCTTTCCCGATGATTGCCGGCGCATCCAGAGTCAGCGAGCGGCCATCGCGCACGATCGGTTTCCCGTTCACCGTCACGTCCTGCACATCGGAGCCTTTCAACGCGTAGACAATCTGCGAGTATACGTTGTACATGGGCACTGCATGCGGACGGTCGAGCCGCAGGGTGATGAAATCGGCGCGCTTCCCTGCTTCGAGCGATCCGATCTCTTTCTGCATTCCCGCGACACGCGCTCCCATGATAGTTGCCATTTCGATAGCTTGAATCGCCGGCAGTGCGCGTGGGTCGCCGCTCGTGACTTTCTGAAGATCGGAGGCGAGATTCATGTCTTCCATCAGATCGAAATCGTTATTGCTGCCCGCCGGACCATCGGTGCCGACTCCAATTGGTACTCCCGCCGCCAACAGTTTCAGAACCGGCGCGACGCCGCTCGCGAGTTTCATATTGCTCGACGGGCAGTGTGCGATCCCAGTGCCGTGGCGTTTCAAAATCGCGATGTCCTTGTCGTCCAGCCAAACGCCGTGTGCCGCAATGGTCGGACCATCTAAAACCCCGATCACATCGAGCACCTGCGTCGGGCTCATGCCGCGCTTCGCTTCCGATTCGTCGTTCTCGTGCTTGGTCTCGGAGAGATGGATCACAACCGGAACGGAGTAGCGATCCGCAAGGCGACGGCAGGCACGCAGATCAGCATCGCTATTGGTATACAACGCGTGAGGTGCGACCGCTGGAACGATCAGAGGGTCCTTTTTGTATTGCTGAATGAATCGCTCGGTATATTTCAGAGCGTCGGCGGACGTTTTCGAATCTGGCGACGGGAATCCAATGATGGTTTCACCGAGCACGCCGCGCATGCCGGCCTCTTTCGCCGCTTGCGCCGCGCGATCCTCGAAGTAATACATGTCGACGAACGTCGTGGTGCCCGAGAGCATCATTTCGAGGCATCCGAGACGCGTTCCCCAGAGCACGAAATCCGGCGAGACATTCTTTGCTTCGGCGGGGAAGATGAACTTGGTGAGCCAATCCTGGAGCGTGAGATCGTCGGCGATGCCACGCATCAACGACATGGCGGCGTGCGTATGCGTGTTGATCAGCCCGGGCATCAGGATGGCGTCGGGACGATCGAATCGCTGCTTGGCTTGATAATTCTTTTCTATTTCGACGCGTGTGCCGACGGCTGCGATGCGTTCGCCGCGCACAGCGACCGCACCGTTTTCAATGAGCCGGCGCGACGGATCCATGGTGACGACGTAGCGGGCAGTATAGATTGCGTCGGCCTGTTCCGCGCGAGCCACGATGACGCAAACACAAATCAGGAGGATTGATTTAAAGGAACGAAGCATCGAAGGGCCTCGGGAACAGATCGATCATCCGGAACGTTTCAGTCTTGCCTTGCAGGTTGACGAGCGTCACCTCGACATCGCCACAAAACTCCCACAAAATCTGACGGCACGCGCCACAGGGGGGCGTGAGCACATCGGTGTCGGCGGCGACGGCAACGCGGCGGAACTTTCGCGCTCCTTCCGAAATCGCTTTGAAGACGGCGACGCGCTCGGCGCAGACCGTCAGGCCATACGTCGCGTTCTCGACGTTGCATCCGGTAAAAACGCGGCCCGATTCATCCTCTATAGCGGCACCGACTTTGAAGTTGGAGAAAGGAGCGTGCGCGTTCTTGCGAGCATTTAGCGCGGCTGCAAGCAGATCAGGCATTGGCCAGCCTCGGCAGCACCGTCTTAAGAAGCTTCATCAGGATGCCGCGCACACGAAGTCCCGTTTCGAGGACCTCTTCGTGATTTATTTTCCGCGCTGAAATTCCGGCGGCCATGTTGGTCACGCAGGAGACTGCAAGCACTTTCAACCCAAGATAATTTGCGACGATCACTTCAGGAACAGTCGACATGCCCACCAGGTCCGCGCCGATAATTCGCAGAAAACGGATCTCTGCCGGCGTTTCATAGTTCGGACCCGACAAAGCCGCGTACACTCCCTCCGCCAGTACGATTCCGAGTTCGCCAGCCGCTTCACGCGCAGTAGCGCGATAGGTCGCACAATACGCATCGGTCATATCTGGAAATCGTGGGCCGAGCGCGTCATCGTTTGGACCGATTAGCGGGTTCATACCCTGTAAATTGATGTGGTCGGAAATCAGGACGAGGCCGCCTTGTTGATACGACAAATTAATTCCGCCGGCCGCGTTTGTGAACACGATCGACTTGACACCCAACTCCGCGAGCACGCGTACGCCGGTGGTGACTTGCGCGGGCGTGTAGCCTTCGTAGAAATGGGCGCGGCCCGATAGCACCGCGATCTCCAAACCGTCCAAGGAGCCGATGACTAATCTGCCGGCGTGCCCGACTGCGGTCGATTGAGGCCAGCCTGGAATCGCCGTGTAAGGAATCGCCACGGCGTCCGTCAACTCATCCGCGAAAGCACCCAATCCGCTGCCGAGCACCACCCCGATTCGGGGCGAAGCCTGCGTAACCGATCGTATGTACCCCGCCGCTTCGGTCACAACAACATCCCCGCGATACAGGCCGACATGAAGTTTGCCATCGTTCCGGCGGCGACGGCCCGCAGGCCCAGGCGCGCGATATCGGATTTTCGGCTCGGGGCCAGAGCGCCGATGCCTCCAATTTGTATCGCGATCGAGCTCAAGTTGGCGAAGCCGCAAAGCGCATACGTCGCAATGGTAAATGATCGCGGGTCGAGATGACCCCGCATCGGGCCAAGCTGCTGAAATGCGACGAATTCATTCAAAATGATCCGAATGCCCAGAAGATCGCCAACCGCCTGGCAATCATTCCACTTGACGCCCAAAAGCCAGGCGACAGGAGAAAATACCCATCCGCAAATCTTCTGGAGCGATAAGTCAAAATTGCCGAGGATGCCATTTACCAACGCGATCAGCGCTAGGAAAGCGATCAGCATGGCCGCGATGTTCAGACACAGGTGCATGCCGTCGCTCGCGCCCCGGGCCGCCGCGTCGATAAGGTTTACGCCGGGCTTTTCCACTTGGATCTTTACGGTTCCTGCCGTCGCCGGCTCTCCGGTTTCCGGAATCAGGATCTTCGCCAGCATGATGGTGGCCGGCGCCGTCATGATTACCGCCGTCAGCAGATGCTCGATCGAAACATGGGCCATCAGAACATATGCCGCCATCACCGCGCCAGAAACGTGCGCCATGCCGCTGGTCATGATGGTGAAGAGTTCGGATTCGGTTAAGCCTGCCAGAAACGGGCGGATGGTCAGGGGGGCTTCGGTTTGGCCCATGAAAATGCTCGCGGCAACATTAGTCGATTCCGCCCCGCTTGCCCCCATCACTTTTTGCATCAGCACGGCCATGGCTTTCACGAAAAGCTGCATGACGCCGAAATAGTACAGGATGGCGAACAGGCTCGCGGTGAAGATGATAATCGGCAGAACCTGAAAAGCGAAAATGACGCCAAAGTCGGGCGATGGTCCGCCGAGTTTATCTCCAAAGACAAATCGGCTGCCCGCCGCGGCATAGCCTAGAAGCGCGTTCACGCCGTCGCTGGCCTTCTTGAAAATGATCCCGACGGGCGTTTTCAAAATAAGGACGGCGAAGGCGACCTGGAGCGATACGCCCCAGATCACGATGCTCGGTTTGATGGCGCGCCGGTGTTTCGAGAAAACAAAACACACCAATAGTATGACGGCCAGCCCAAGCAGGCCAGTAAAGCGCTCCATGAGGATTCAGCTATCCTACCACTTCAAGGATCAGCTCGCGCTCGTCCGGAGGAGTGGAAGAAATGCGGAAAGCGTCTTCCACCATCTGAGCCGCTTCTTCAACGTGCTCGTCACCCGTATAGTAGAGTCGGCACAATACCGCCCCCGCGTCCACTTTATGGCCAATCTTCACTTCGAGGATCACGCCGACAGCAGGATCGATGACGTCGTCCTTGGTATCGCGTCCGGCGCCGATCATGTTGGAGGCTTGTCCAATATACTCGGCGTCAATGGTGGTGATGTAACCCGCTCGCGGTGAAGTGATCTCGCGCGCGCCGGTCGCGTTCGGCAGCAGCTCAAACCGGTCGAGCACCTGGGGATTGCCGCCCTGCGCCTGAATCACTTCCTTAAACTTGCGATAGCCCGCGCCATCGAGGAGCCTCTTCTGGGCCATCTCGCGCGCCTCTTCGAGCGTCTTGGTGATCTTGCCGAGATAGATCATGCGCGCCGCCAGTTCGAGAGAAAGGCGCGTCAAATCGGTAGGACCCGCGTTCTGCAGCGTCTGCGAAACTTCCATCACTTCAAGCGCGTTGCCGATGGCGTAGCCCAGCGGCTGATTCATATCGGTGATCAACGCCTGAACGCGTTTATCGAGACGGCGTCCGATGCCGACCATCATTTGTGCCAGCCGGCGCGCTTCCACCTGCTTCTTCATAAACGCGCCGGCCCCGACCTTGACGTCCAGCACCAATGCGTCGAGCCCGACCGCAACCTTCTTCGACATGATCGAAGAAGCGATAAGAGGAATCGATTCCACCGTCGCGGTGGCATCGCGCAAAGAGTACAACTTGCCGTCCGCCGGGGCAACCTCGGGAGTCTGGCCGATAAATGCAAGGCCTAGCCGGCCTACCTGGTCCTTAAACTCGGCAACGCTGAGATCGGTTCGGAAGCCGGGAATGGATTCCAGTTTGTCCAAAGTGCCGCCGGTATGACCCAGCGCGCGGCCGGAGATCATGGGAACGATTGCGCCCGCCGCGGCCGCGATCGGAGCCGCGATCAGGCTGGTCTTGTCGCCGACTCCGCCGGTGGAATGTTTGTCCACTTTCACGCCGTGGATATCGGAAAAATCGAGCACTTCGCCGGAACGCATCATGCTCTCGGTGAGTGCGCTCACCTCGCGGTCGGACATGCCCGTGAAGAATACCGCCATCAAAAACGCGGAAAGCTGGTAATCCGGAATTTCGCCGCGCGTATAACCATCGACGAGTTTCTTGATTTCTTCCGGCGTGAGCTCTTCGCCGTCCCGCTTGCGGTGGATCAGGTCAACAGTTCGCATCAATAGTCCTCAGCGTAGCATCTTATGTGACTGAAAGTAAAGCAATTCGGCACTCTTCGGCTGTCAGCCCGCAAGAGCGCGGACGAATTCTACGTCTCCTTCAAGAAAATCGTAGGAGGGCAGATCGCGAGGCAAGGCCCACGCGATGCGTTCGAAAATCAGGTTGCGCGGCTCCCCGTGGAACCGGTCGACCTTAAAAAAGATTAGCAGGATCGGCGGCCTGCCGGGGTATTCGTACTGGTACCGCGCGAGTTCAGGACCCGCCTCCGCCTCAATATCGAGCTCTTCCCGTAGCTCCCGAACCAAGGCATCCGGCGGCTTCTCGTTCGCCTCGACTTTACCTCCCGGGAATTCCCACTTGAGCGGATGCGCCATGTCAGCGCGGCGCTGTCCAATTAAAATCCGCGCGTCTTTTTGAATTACGGCTGCGACGACAGTAGTCAAGGGGCCATTGTAAATCGACGGTTTGGGCGGACTGCGGATTGATCTTTCCGCAACAGAAGCACTTACGAAGCCTGCCGTTCATTATTTTCTGTCGTTCACGTTACGTGTACAAGAGGAATTAGTGAACAAGACACTCGGAAATAGCACCCGGAACAACGTGTGCTGAGCACAGCCGCCGACGCCCTGGAGCGAACCTACCGGATCGTTGCCCGTGCTAAAGACTAAGAAGGCGCGATGCCCGCGATGGAGCGGACGCTGGATGGATTCTGCGAGGGACTTCTCTCCTTTAGTCGACCACAAACGGCTGCGCCAAGCACAAGCTTAGGCATAGCGTGGAAGCCAACATTGCCAACGCTCCGGACTTCCGGTGACAGACTTTGACCCATACCGGGTAGGCGGGGATGAACGACAGCGCGAGGGTAAAGATAACGGAGGCGCCGGCTCTCCATGCGACAAACGGCAGCGAAAGCTCATCGATTTCGAAGTAACGCGCCTCCTGGATGCACCATGCCAACATCACAAGCACGCTGGCTGCAGCCGTTGATCCATACCACGGCCGGTGCTCTTCGCGCAGTTTGCCGCCCAGATAATCGTGAAAAGATGACGTCGCAGCCAAGAGCGCTTGTCGTGCATGCCAGCGATCGGACAGGAAGAAGGCTCAGTTGGTTCTGCAGTTCCAGGCATGCGTTTTCCATATCGCGGTCGATGGACGCGAGTCTACCGGTCAGGTATTTGTAATAGCAGAATGACAACATCGCGACCAGGAGTCCGAGCGCAGTGGGCACGATAGCGTCAGATAAACTTGCGGTGAAAAATGCAATAGCCGTAGACCTCTCACCGGCAGGTGCCCCGAACGAATTCACAATTCCGATCACGGTGCCAAAGACGCCGACAAGCGGCGCGATCGTGGCTATCGTCGCGAGGCTGCTCAGGCCTTCTCTCATCTCTTCGTGAACGATAGCGGCCGAACGGTTCATGGCCCGCCTGACGCTTTCCATCGCGTCTGCGCGGGGGACTAGACGTTGGTCACTCATGACTATATCGTGAACCCAGTCAGCCATCGATTGGAAGCATTAATTTATCCGCTGTTGGGCACTACCCAGGCAGTCCGTACTCTCTTACTCAGCCAATGCGGTGTGTGTTGAACTGTTCAGCAATTACATAGGCGTTTCGGCCGAGTTAAAGACGCTGCTTACGGAACCGATCCGAAACATCCATTTCCGTTTGAGAGGGTGTGCGCTAGACGATTAGGTTCCCAGTCCAGAACGCACTGAGAATTCCATAGCAGGGGGCGTCGTCCGTAAGACTAAGTCCTTCGGCGACCCCGGTCCTGAATCCGCCAAACCGAAACGCCCTGGCAGGAGATCAGCCAGCAACTATCGTCGCTTAGGAGCCTTAAAGTATGAGATGCGAGCCGGCCCACGTAACGCTCTCAATCTTGATCTCAGCATCTTCGTCAAGCAGGCAATTGGGAACTTTAATGATCGTGGTCGCGCGATAAGCGCGAGTTGGTAAGCCATCGCAGACCCGCGATAATTAGAATCGTGCACAAGAGAGTTCTGCTGCAAGTGCTTCAAGGGACTGCCGACTCCAACATTCGGTTCGGTGATCTGCGGTCGCTTCTGGCTGCTCTGGGCTTCAGTGAGCGCGTGAGGGGCGGTCACCACATCTTCACGAAACCGGAAGTTGTGGAGATCTTAAACCTGCAGCCTCGCGGCTCGTTTGCCAAGGCATACCAAGTCAAGCAGGTTCGCTCTCTAATCGTCCGGTATAAACTGGTTGAAAGGGCCCAATGACGAAATACGAGATCATCCTGTACTGGAGCGAAGAAGACCAATCGTTCATTGCCGAAGTGCCGGAGTTACCCGGCTGCGCCGCCGATGGCCCAACCCGGCAAGAAGCCGTCGCAAATGCCGAGGAGGTAATTGCCGAATGGCTGGAAACCGCCCGGGAACTTGGCCGGGCGATCCCGGAACCTAAAGGCCGTCTACTGTACGCCTGATTCACTACTGCTCTTCAGGCTTCAAAGGAGCCGGAGGCGGCGACGGCGGCTTCGGAATGTCCCTGACCGTATCGGTCTCGACGTCGGATTTGCGCACCGTAATCGTCCCGTGCTCGGTGGCCAAGCGCAGTTGCGGTCCGCTTCCCTGCGACCCGGATATGATCGCGCCGTGATGATCGTCCTGAACCTTCAGTGGAGAGCCGTAATCGTTCTCGGCTTCTCCGCGGTCGGTCGACATGCGCAAATCGAATTTAGCGGCGGGCGTAAGCGCCAGTTGAATGTCGCCGGAGTTGGTGTGAACATCCATCTTGGGAACCGCGGCTCCCGGACGCAAATCGACATTGCCCGTTCTCGACAAAGACAAATCGAGCGACTGGGTGAACTGCGTGAGTTGCACATCGGTCGAGCTCGCGGATAAACGAACTGGACCGATGAGATTTGACCCCGTAAACTCGCCCGGCTCGAAGCGCACCTGGCCGGGCACTTTCTCGGCGTTCAACTGCACCATCGATCCTTCGTAGCGCAGCGGGTTCGCGAGATTCCGAAGCTGCACCTGTCCCACGTAAGTCCCGTTTACCGTGACCTGCCCATCGACATCCTGCAGCTCGATATCGTTCCCGCGGCCCTTGAGATCGATCGTTCCCTTTACCCCGACCGCGCGGATGATGTCGCTCTTGCGCAGATCGATCCGCACGTTGCCGCCGATATTCTGCAAACGAACGCCGGCATTGTCGCTGTTGATTTCCACTGACCCGCCCAGGTCCGAAATATCGAAATCGCCATAACTGCCATGCGCTTCCACACTCGCGCCCTTCGGCACCGTGATATCGAGGTCTTCCTCGACGCGCATGGAATCCTGCACCCGTTCCTGGTTCGTCCGAACGATAACGTCGTCGCCTTGCGCCACCAGTTCTATCGGTGTCTCCGTGTTGGCGCGGTCGGCGTCGGTCTGCTGGAATGAACGCACCCGTTTATGAGCACCCACTTTCACGGAAGCCACGTCAGCCCCTGTGATATGCGCATTGCCGCGAAAATTCTCGATGATCACTCGAGGGGTTTTCCCGGTCGCCTTCTCCACGGGATCTACCGTGTAATCGAACGGCTCGCCCATGTTCACGACAAGACCGCGAATGGAGCGGCCATCCGGAAACCAGCCATTATAGTGACGCGCTGCGTGAAATGCGGATCCGAAGATGCACAGAAAAACGACTAGCACCCACTCACCGCCGGAGACGCCATTGCGCGGCAGCGGTTTTGAGGTGAAGCTCCAGAAGGCGATCTCCGCAAGCCGTAGAACGCCCCATAGGATCAAAAGATACGGCCAATACGATGCGATCAGATCGCCAATATGAATCTCGGGAAAGAAGTTCCGCAGCAGGAATACGACGCCGATCAGAACCAGAATCAGCGGACCGATAACCGACGCGCGCCTGGTCATTGGGGATTTCCTCCCGGCTGTTGCGGCGGCATCGGATTCGACTGATACGTCGAGCCGGAGTAGCTTCCGGCCGGAGCCTGATAAGTTGGATTGGGAGTGAATCCCGGAGGCACCGGCGGCGTATAAACCGGAGGCTCCGCGGGACCCGCCGCGCGTTCCAATAACTTTAGAATTCCGAAGACGATGATCAGGATCGGCCACGTATGGCCGAAACCGTACGGAGTGTTGTAATCGATCGCCATCAACACGCCGACTGTGATCAGCAGAATCGGCCCTCGGGCGGCCTGCGTGATATTAGCGAGGTTCATGGCCCATCTCCTGTTGCGGGGGCGCAGACGGCGTCGAACCGGTCAGACGTTCATACAGCATATACGCGCCTAAGACGATCAGCAGAACCGGCCAGTAGCGTACCATCGGTCAAAGCGGAGAATATTCATGGTGTTCATCAGGAACAGAACACCGAAAGCGATCAGGATCACCGGACCGGCAGGGAAACCGCGGCGGCTGGAATGCAGTGGCACGATGCTCGAAAATTCATCTACCGGCTGTCCGAACTGCCGTCTTCTCGCCGTATGGTACGCCTCGAACGCCATGTAGGCCCACCACACGGCGATGAGCATTCCGAACAGCGGAGTGAACGGCCGAGGCAGTCGGAGCTCACGATGCTAATCAGGATGCCGAGGATGATCACGTGGATCAATCCTTTGACGTATTGCCCGTTATAGATGGCGCCGACGCCGGGAATCATGCCGAGAACGAACGCCAGCCCTGGCGATGCGCCCGGATCGACCGGGACGGTGTAGGGCGTCGCAGCCGGGCACCCACGGCGAGGCCGGCCTGACTGCCCGGAGCCGTCCAAGCGCCAGCCGGAGCCGCGCTGGAGGGATCGCGCCGATGGAGGAGGCGCCGCTGCCCGCCGATGAGGACGTCGGTGCCGGCGTCCCTAAAGGCGGGAACGGAGGAACGTAACCCGTGACCGGCGGGTTTGGTTGCGGCTGCGCGGGCAGCTGAGGAACAACTGGCGTCGAGGCAGTGGCGGGAAGATGTTCCGCGCAATAAACCGTGCCTTGAGCCGTATGCTGGCACGCTTCGCAAAGCGCCTTACCGCACGTCCGGCAATAGGCCACGGCCGGAGTTTCGGGATGATTAATGCAGTTCATTTCTGTCGCTCCTTCGGAGCTGTTTCTTTCTGTTGTTGCTGCTGCTTCTGCCTGATTTGCTTCTGCTGTTGCAACCTCGCTTGCTCCTGGTCCTGTTCGCTCCACTCTTTCAGCCGGGATTGAACCTCGATGACCAGTCGCATGTTGTCGTAATACTTCACCGCGCGATCCCAGGTGCGATGCGCACGATCGTCCATGCGAAGCCCAGATCTTTACCGGGTCCAAGTCCGACGGATGCAATGGCCGCGGATTGAATCCAGCAAAGCTTACCAGCATGGCGAACGAGAGCATCGTCATCGCCATGCCCATCGCAAATCTCGGCTGCAGCACCGTATCCAGCGACGCCGCCGAAAATCTTGCGGAACCAGGAACGTCGCTCCGGCTTCACCTTCGGCGACGGGATGTCGTGCAGTATCCGGGTCAGCAACGCCGGCGGCGGCTCCACTTTTTCGGCGCTCTGCAATGAAACGCGAGCGCGCCGCTGATGTCCTGCGCCAGTTCCGCGCACGCGGGCAAGAGCGCAGGTGCTCCTCGAGCGCGGTCTTCTCCGGATCGCGGAGCAGGCCGTCAACGTAGTCGCAATACAGGACTTCGAATTCGGCGCAGGTAACCGGCTTCATAGAACCACCTTCTGCCGCTTCAAAACTCGCGCCAACTCGGCCCGCCCGCGGTTCAGACGAGATTTCACGGTGCCTTCCGGCACATTCAATACTTCAGCGATCTCCCGGTATTCGAGTTCTTCCATGTCACGGAGGATCACTGTTTCCCGCAGTTCCGGAGAAAGCTTCTGGAGCGCATGCTGCAATAATTCACTGGCCTCGCGCCCGGCTAGCATCCCATCGGTGCGGCCCATGCTCCCGGTCTTTTCTTCGAGAACCATTATTGATCTTCCAATCGAATCCGTCGCGCGGTCTAACTTCGTTCGGCGATAATGATCGATCAGAAGGTTACGGGTCAGGCGCGTCAGCCACACCACAAACGAACCTTCACCAGCTCGAAAACTCTTCAAATTCTTAAAAATTCGAAGGAACACTTCCTGGGAGAGGTCCTGCGCCTCCGAATCGCTGCCCGTAAACCGGTAGCAGATCGCGTAAACACGTCTCGTATGCAGCTTGACAAGTTCTTCCCAGGCAGCATCCTGACCGCCCAGGCACCGTTCTACAAGGTTCGCGTCGAGGTCCAAAGCAGCTTCCGCTCTTCGTACAGCCTGACCAAGGTACGGCTGGGCCCATTGCCATGTGGCGCCTGCGAGCTGTACGGCCGTGGCCATCTTCCTATCGCTCCTCGTAACCTTGAATCGGGTCGGATCCATGGGTACCTTTACCCGGATCCTCCTTCCAGTTAGTAGAACGAGGATTTATGATAAGAAGTTCGCTGAAATCCAAGATTTACGAATCCATTGTAGAGGGTGGTGGGCATTGGGTGATAGGTGGTAGACGAGAAAAGTGGCGCGTCCCCTAGCCATATGGGCCGCACAGTCTGGATTGTGGCCGCTCTGGCTGCTGTGGTCGTCGTCCTCGGAATCTACAGGCTGCGCGGCACAGGCTTTCGATGGGACCTGTTCTTTTCCACCTTCAAGGCGGACTGGCGTTGGCTTTCCATCGCTATCGTATTCATTTTACTAACCTATGTTGGCCGGGCCTTGCGATGGCAGGTCATGCTCCGGCCACTCCGTCCCCATTCCAGTCTGTGGAACTTGATTTCGGCAACAGTAATCGGTTTCACAGCCATCGTACTGCTCGGACGGCCGGGCGAGCTAGTTCGCCCGTACCTGATCTCTGTTAAGGAGCGCGTTCCCTTTAGTTCTCAGATGGCAGCCTGGTTCCTGGAGCGGATCTTCGATCTCATCCTGGTGCTGATCATCTTCGGTATCGCGCTCGCTCGCATGCCAGCCAACTTACATCTGGGCCCGGCCCTGCAATGGATTTTGCGCACAGGCGGCTACCTGGTCGCTTCTTTAGGCGCACTCTCGATCCTTCTGCTGGTGGTGTTTCGCAATTTTGCGGTTCCGGCCCAGGCGCGCATCCTGAGCGGGGCCCGTGTCCTGCCCGAAAAACTCTATTCGCGGCTCGCCAAGATCCTCAGCGCATTCGTGCAGGGGATGGAATGCACCCACGACCTGAACAACTTAGCGCTCCTGGTCGGCTACACCATTCTTGAGTGGATCATTATCGTCGGTGGCTATTACTTCATGTTCCGTGCCCTGCCCGCCACGTCCTCGTTCTCCCTCGACGAGGTCATGATCTTCCTTGGAATCGTGGCGTTCGGCAGCGTCGTCCAAGTACCTGGTATCGGCGGCGGAGTCCAGGTGGCCTCGTTCCTGGTACTGCATGAGATCTTTAAACTGAGCGGTGAGATGGCTACCGGAATTGCGATTCTGATCTGGCTCCTAAGCTGGGTGTTGGTGGTACCCGTGGGTCTGGCTTTTGCATTCCATGAAGGTGTAAACTGGAGCAAAATCAGGCACATAACACAGGAAGTGGAATCGGGAACGGCGGCCACATGAGGCTTCGTCATTCGAGATTTCTATGACTTGCCCCTTCTGCGGACATAAGGAAGACAAAGTCATCGATTCGCGCGAAAGCAAGGAAGGCGATGTCATTCGCCGTCGCCGGCAGTGCCTCGCTTGCGAACGCCGCTTTACGACGTACGAACGTAGCGACGAAATCCCGTACATGGTCATCAAAAAAGATGGCAGGCGGGAAAAGTTCGATCGCCAGAAGGTGCTCGGGGGCTTGTTGAAAGCATCCGAGAAGCGACCCGTCCCCATGGGGCGGCTGGCGGAGATCGTAGACGAAGTTGAAGCGAAGTTGGCCGACAGCGCGGAGCGCGAAATAAGCACCACGGAAGTGGGGGAGATGTTGATGGAACGGCTCAAGAGCCTGGATAAGATCGCTTATGTTAGGTTTGCCTCGGTCTACCGGGACTTCCAGGATGTGGAAGCGTTCCTCAACGAATTGAATCACTTAGGGATACAGAAACGCCCTTGAAAAACGCATTTCGCTGTAACCAAAGCCGTTTTGAAACATCTTTAACATAGGGACTTAACTTCGCAAAGGATAGGTGCTATAATCAGATGCTACTATCTGTCGGCGCGGTGCGTCTTCGCACCAGTACTGGTGTCGTCTATAAATCTTTGTTAATCGATTATCCCACAGCCTGGATTTGCGCGTCTCAAAGTAGAGGGCCCGGCTTGTCGGGAGGTGAGCTTTAAGTGGACCATTTCGAAGATCAGTTTTTAGCAGATACGCACGAGCCTCTAGGGATTCCTTTTGACGAGGAAGCCAACTTTTTCCATCCGGAAGAAGTCCAGGACGAGGAGTTCCCTGCCGCTCAGCAGGCCGAAGAATCCATTTACACGGATGACCCGGTACGGGTGTATCTGCGTGAGATGGGCGCCGTTCCGCTACTCACCCGCGAAGGTGAGGTCAATCTTGCCAGGCGTATGGAGCGTGGCAAGCTGCGCATGCAGAAATCCATCAGCCGTTCCGCCCTGGTGCAGCGGCTGGTTGCCGATATCTCGGAGCGCTTGAAGCGGGGCGAAGAGGAACTCGATAATCTAGTAGATCTCGGAGATGTGGAAGAAGGCACTCCGGCCGATCTCAAGCGCCAGTCTGAAGTACGCCAACAGTTCGGCGAGATCATCGTACTCGCCAAGAAGCAGCAGCAGATCGCGGAAAAGCTGGAAAGCATCGCGCTGAGCAACAAAAAGCTACGCCGTAAGTGGCAGGGCAAGCTGGCGCGTTGCATCGTGGAAATCTCGGTCGCGATCCGGGCCATCCCGTGGTATCCATCCAAGTGGAAGCAGTTTACCCGGGAAATCGAGCACGTAGCGGAGGAGATCGGGCATCTCGAGGCCGAGATGCGCCGTCTGGACGACCGTTCGAATGGAAACGGCGTTCCGTTATCCCAGATTCCGCCGGCCCTGGTGCAAAGTATCCAGGGGCAGACGCTGCAAGCCAAGATTCGGGAACTGCGCCGTGAAGTTCGCAAGCGCGAAATGGCGGCGGGAGCTTCCCACAGCGACCTGAAGCACACCATCGCGGTAATCCGTCACGGCGAGGCTGAAGCCGAGCGCGCCAAGAAGGACCTGGTTGAAGCCAACCTTCGCCTGGTCGTATCGGTGGCGAAAAAGTACGTCAATCGCGGGCTGCACCTGCTGGATTTGATCCAGGAGGGTAACATCGGGCTGATGCGCGCCGCCGACAAGTTCGAGTATCGCCGCGGCTACAAGTTTTCGACCTACGCTACCTGGTGGATTCGCCAGGCGATCACCCGCGCGATTGCGGATCAATCGCGCACTATACGCATTCCGGTGCACATGAACGAGAGCATGAACAAGTTCCTGCGAGCAACGCGAGAGCTTGAGAAGGAACTCGGACGTGCGCCGACGAACGAAGAAATCAGCCGCCGGATGGATATTCCGGTGGAAAAAGTTCAAAAGCTAAAGACCATTTCGCGCGATCCGGTGTCTCTCGAGACGCCCGTCGGCCGCGATGGAGAATCCGCTCTCGGCGATCTGATCGAAGATCGTTGGGTAGGATCTCCGGTCGACGCTGTAATCGATTCGAACGTCCGCGACGAGACGGCGAATATCCTGAAGACGCTCTCTCCCAAAGAAGAGAAAGTGATTCGGCTGCGCTTCGGCATCGGCTGTGAGCGCGAGCATACGCTCGAGGAAATCGGGCAGGAGTTCGACGTCACGCGCGAACGGATCCGGCAGATTGAAGCCAAAGCATTGCGGCAACTGCGGTCGCCGGAACGGGCCCGGCATCTCCGGGCGCTGCTGGCGGCGCGCTAAACGCGAAAGTATTCCGTTTCCATTCTCCCCATTAAGGCCGGGCCTTACCGCCCGGCCTTTTTTGTTATTCCGACCTCAACATTTCTACCGGATCGATCCGCACCGCCCGAACCACGGCCGGCACCGCAGCTAAAGCGGCCGCCCCTACGATCGTCAAAGCTGGAAGCATCAGCATTCCCGGATCCGACGCCTTCACCTGGTAGAGTAACGATTCGATATACCGCACCGACATCATCCCCAGGACCAGCCCCGCGGCCCCGCCAACCAGCACCATCGCGAAAACATCCCCGGTCACTCGCAGAACGATATCGCCGGCAGGCGCGCCGACTGCCATACGGATTCCGATCTCCCGCCGCCGTTGCAGCACCGAATAATCGAGCACGCCATACAAACCGACGCCCGCCAGCAGCAACGCCACAACCGAGAAGAACAGCGCCAGCATCGCCAGCAGCCGCTCTCGCACCGTGTTGGATAAGTTGATCTCCTGCTGCGTGCGGATGTTGCTCACGCGAAACTCCGGCCGCGCACGCGAGACTTCCTGACGCAGCATCGACGCAAGCGCCAGAGGGTTGCTACCGGACGTGCGCACTATGATGGCGCCCGAAGCATTCATCGATTGAAACGGCACGTAGACCGTTGGCGTAATTGGCTCACGCATATCGCGCTGGCGGGCATCGCGTACATAACCGACGATCCGGATGCGGACATGCTCGTTGGCTTTCTCCACCTTCTCGAACGTCTTCCCCGTCGGATTTTCACCCCCGAAGTACTGTCGCGCAAATGCCTCGCTCACGATGGCAACCCCGGGATATGTTTCGCCCGCGCGAAAATCCCGGCCGTCGATGAAAGAGATCTTCATCGTGTCTACCCAGCCCGGAGAAACCGGCAGAAAGTAGTTGAACGTTTCGAACGCCGGCCCTCCGTTGATCGCAACGAAACCATTCGAGCCGGTGCCGCTCAGAAGAGCCCACCCCGCGAGCGCGACTTTCTCCACGCCCGGCAGCCCTCGCAAATGATCAGCTACTTGGTTCCACAGCTCCGCTGGCTGCGGTTGCTTTGCGACCGTATCCAGCACCAGGAGACGTTCCGCCGAAAAGCCGGTGGGCTGATCCGACAAGCGGTCGAAAGTCGATACGAAGAGACCACCCACAAACAACACCAGGAAACAGAAGGCAACCTGGGCGGCAATCAGTGCGCGCATCAATCTCCGGCGGGAATGCGAATCGTCTCCGCCTCGAATGGCGCTGGCCGGCTGCACTCGAGACGCGCGTAGTGCCGGGATAAGCCCGAACAGTATCGTCACGCCGGCGGTGAGCATCAGACCAAATCCGAGCACCCTCCAATCCGCCGGCAGGGCGAGCCGCGCGGGATTATCCGTTGGATTGATTTCGCCGACGATAAACGGAGCGGCCCACCATGCCAACAAGCCGCCGCCCGCAGCCGCTAGTAACGCAAGCAAAGCGCTTTCCACCAACACCAACCGCATCAGGCGCCACTGTCCCGCGCCGATGGAAGCGCGGAGCGCCATTTCGCGTGCACGAGCAGCCGCCTGCGCCGTCATGAGATTCGCGACGTTCGCGCACGCAATGAGCAGCACCAACCCCACCAGCGCGCCAAGAGCGATCAAGGAAATCCGATAGTCTTTTTGCATGTTGGACCTACCCGCCGCCGCGGAAGCGAGAAGCAGCTTCTGGCTCAGGAAATGGTCCACGAAGATCTTGGGCCTGCCGGTGAACTCTTTCGCCCGATCTTCGTTCGATGCGCGGAATGTCGCGCGAAGCCGCTGGAGAACCGGCTCGGCGGCGACACCCGGCTTCAATCGCACGAACGTCCGCAGCCAGCCCCAGTCGGCGTGCTTGACGCCCTCGTACATCATGGTGGGAAGAAAAATGTCAGTCGCGGTCCCGGGTTCAGTACCTATGAATCCCTGCGGCCCGACGCCGACAATCTCGAAAAGATCATTGCCCATCCGGAAGCTTCGTCCGATTGCTTTCGGATCCTGCCCGAAACGCCGCGTCCAATAGTCGTACGAGAGCACCGCGCACGGATGCGCTCCGGGCTCCGAATCGTCGTTTTCGGTAAGAAGGCGCCCTGTTGTGGGCCGCAGTCCGAACGAAGGAAACATCGAGCCGGAAACGTACTGCTTGGTCGCCTTCTCCATATCCTGGTCGGACCCATAGGTCAGATCCGTCCGGTCCGCGAAGGAAACCGCGATCAAATCGGCCTGCCCTTTCACCGCATGCCGCATTAGCTGGAATAGCGGGTACTCGTAGCTGTCGCTAATCCTAGGCTTGCCGTCCGCCTCGGGGATCACCCAAAACCGGCCATACGGGATCACCTGAAAACCGGCCAATGAAAAACTGAGTCAGGACGTTGACTGACGGAGAGTATTCTCCGTCGATGTGAGCAACGTCTTGAACGAGAAAAAGAAGCAAGAAGTCATCGCGTTGGGGCGGCTGGGATGGTCGCTGCGGCGCATCGAAAAAGAAACCGGTGTCCGGCGTGAAACTGCGGCCGGATATCTAAGAACAGCCGCCATTGCGGTTCGGCCGCCCGGCGGATGGGGCAAACGAGCGGCGCAAGACTCAAAACCGGCCAATGGCGTGACCACCGACTCTGGCGGCCCAAAACCGGCCAATGAGGTGATCCCCGACTCTGGCGCCGATCCTCCGACGCAAACCACGACGGCAAGTACCAGCGAGCCCTATCGCGAACTCATCCAGCATGCGCTGAGCCAAGGTCGCAACGCCAAGGGGATCTGGCAGGATCTGGTTGACGACCACGGCTTTACCGGCGGATATCAGAGCGTCAAACGCTTCATCAACAAGCTCCATGGCTCGCCGGAAAAACAACCCTGCGCCGTCATCGTCACGGCGCCCGGCGAAGAAGCGCAGGTCGACTACGGCGAAGGCCCCATGGTTCGCGATCCCCAATCCGGCCGTTACCGCCGCACCCGCTTGTTTGTGTTGACGCTCGGCTATAGCCGCAAGTGTGTCCGGCTGATCGTCTTCAGTTCCAGCACGCGAACCTGGGCCGAGTTGCACGAGACGGCGTTTGCCCGAATCGGCGGCGTGCCACGCGTTCTCATCCTCGACAATCTGCGCGAAGGTGTGTTGAAGCCGGACATCTACGATCCCACCATCAACCCGCTCTATCGCGACATGCTGGCGCATTACCACGCCGTGGCGCTGCCCTGCCGCATCAAAGATCCGGATCGCAAAGGCAAGGTCGAGTCCAGCGTTGGTCATGCGCAGAAGACACCGCTAAAAGGAAAGCGCTTCGAAACCATCGAAGAAGCGCAAAGCTACCTGGATCGATGGGAGGAACATTGGGCCGACACCCGCATTCATGGCACTACCAAACGCCAGGTTGCGGCGATGTTCTCAGAAGAGAAACCTGCGCTGTTGCCGCTTCCCGTCGAGCCATTCCGCTATTACCAATACGGTGAACGCGCGGTGCACATGGATGGCTGCGTCGAAGTGGAAGCCGCCTACTATAGCGCCCCGCCTGGCTGGATTGGGAGACGAGTCAACGTGCAGTGGAATCGACGGCACGTGCGCTTGCTCGATCCCAAGACCGGCCAACTGCTGCGCGAACACTTGCATCAACCTCGCGGCGCACATCGCATTCTTGCTGAAGACCGCCACAAGAAGACGCCGTTCACCACACAACAACTGCTCCGGCGCGCCGAGAATGCCAGCGATTCTATCGGCGTGCTCGCAAAAACGATGTATGCGCAGAAAGGACAGCCCGCCGTGCGCCGCATTCAAGGGGTTCTCTCTCTCGCCAAGAAATACGGCGCCGCGGCAGTGGACGATGCTTGTTCGGCCGCGCTTTCCTTCGAAGTCTACGAATACCATTTCGTCCGCCGCTATCTCGAACGCAAAGGACCAGCGCCACTCTCGCTACGGCAGGTCGATCCGTTGATTCGCCAACTCACGCTGTATCGCGACGTCATCGAACAGCGAACTCAATCGCAGTCTGAAACCAACCTGGAGGGAAATCCGGAATGAATCTGATTGAACTACAACGCGCACTCGGCCAGCTCCGTTTAGGCGGCATGGCTGCCGTGCTCGAAACCCGTCTCAAGCAAGCACAGGCGGAAGCGATGCCGACGCTGGATCTGATCTCGTGCCTGATCTCGGATGAACTCACGCGCCGTTCCGACCGCCTGCTGGATCGCCGCCGCAAGCAAGCCGGCTTTCGAGACGCCCACAAAACTCTAGACAACTTCGACTTCACTTTTAATCCCAAGATGAATCGTAGTCTCGTTTTTGATCTCGCGACCGGCGCTTTCATTACACGCCGCGAAGATGCGCTCTTCCTCGGTCCCGGCGGCACTGGCAAGAGTCATCTTGCGCAAGCCATCGGCCACGCTGCCATTCAACAAGGCCACCGCGTGCTGTATCGCGAAACACACCTGCTGCTCGAAGAACTCGCCGACGCCGTTGTGGACGGTACGCGCAAGCAGTACATGGAGTCGATTGCATCGGTCCCGCTGCTCATTGTCGACGACTTCGGCATGCGCAAACTTCCGCATACCGCCGCCGAGGATTTGCTAGAAATCGTGATGCGGCGTTATGAGCGTGCCAGCACGCTTCTCACATCGAATCGGCCCGTAGAAGACTGGGGCAAACTGCTCGGCGACAATGCCGCTGTCAGTTCCATGCTCGACCGCCTGCTGCATCACGGACACGTGCTGAAGTGCGGGCCGCGCAGTTGGCGCACCAAGACTGCGTTGCCGGCTGCGGAGTGATCTCAGATGAGAACTCAAGAAATAAGGAAGGAGGCTTCTTTACTGCGAGGACTCTGCCCTCGCGCTCCCGGGATTTATCGCTTTCGCGCCAGAATGGCTCAAAAGCCTGGCGGGCGACTCGGACGCCGCCCAGCCATTCCAGCCTCTGGGTCGGCGCTCGGGTCGCATCCCTGCGGTGCCCTGTCTTCCGCCCAGGTATTCGTTAGTATATGTCCGGTCATTCCCGCTGCGGAAAACCCGTTGTCACTGGCTGTCCGGACAAGGTATAAATGAGCTTGTCCTGACTCAGTTCCATTGGCCGGTTTTGAAGTGATCCTCATTGGCCGGTTTTGAGGTGATCCCCGAGGTCCGGCCCGATACTCTCTCGCAGGAGGGCGAAAAGGTTGCCGGGATCTGAGACTGGCATCGGGCGGAGCAGCAGGGCGTCGATAATGCGAAAGGCCGAGGTGCACGCTCCGATCGCGAGCGCGAGCGACAAAATCGCCGCGGCCGAGGTTGTTTTCTTCTTCCAGAGCTGGCGCCAGCCGAAAACGAGGTCCGCGCGCATAGACATAATCTAGCTTGAATACCGACCGATGCGCGGGAAGTTACCGGGAAAAACGAAAAAGCCCCGGCACGGTTTTCACCGGCCGGGGCTTTCTTATTAATCGGGCGACTTCCTACTCTCCCACACACTCGCGCGTGCAGTACCATCGGGGCTGTAGGGCTTAACTTCCGTGTTCGGGATGGGAACGGGTGGGACCCCCACGCTATGATCACCCAAAGCTTGGTTTAACTTGAATATTTGATGGGACAACCTTAAATTGCGCGCTAACTCTCTGTGCCGAGAGTGAATTTTATGGTCAAGCCGAACGGGCTATTAGTAACGGTCAGCTCAACGTATTTCTACGCTTACACATCCGTCCTATCAACGTGGTCGTCTTCCACGGCCCTTATTAGGATATTCTCCTTGGGAGATCTCATCTTGAGGAAGGTTTCACGCTTATATGCATTCAGCGTTTATCCTGACCCAACTTCGCTACCCAGCTATGCCACTGGCGTGACAACTGGATCACAAGAGGTTGGTTCATCCCGGTCCTCTCGTACTAAGGACAAGCCCTCTCAAATCTCCTGCGCCCACATCAGATAGGGACCGAACTGTCTCGCGACGTTCTGAACCCAGTTCACGTACCGCTTTAATAGGCGAACAGCCTAACCCTTGGGAGCTTCTACACCCCCAGGATGCGATGAACCGACATCGAGGTGCCAAACCGGAGCGTCGATGTGAACTCTTGACTCCGATCAGCCTGTTATCCCCGGCGTACCTTTTATCCGTTGAGCGATGGCCCTTCCATACAGAACCACCGGATCACTAAGTCCTGGTTTCCCACCTGCTTGACTTGTAGGTCTCGCAGTCAACCTGGTTTATGCCTTTGCACTCGACCGCTGATTTCCAAACAGCGTGAACCAAGCTTCGAGCGCCTCCGTTACAATTTAGGAGGCGACCGCCCCAGTCAAACTACCCGCCTTCCATTGTCCTTCTCCCGGATAACGGGAGTAAGTTAGAACCACAGAACGATCAGGGTGGTATCTCACCGTTGGCTCCCCCGAGTCCGAGAACCCGGGTTCAAAGCCTCCCACCTATCCTGCGCAGATCGCACCATAGTTCAATGAAAGGGTATAGTAAAGGTGCACGGGGTCTTTCCGTCTTGATGCGGGCATCCGGCGTCTTCACCGGAACCACAAGTTCGCCGGGCAGATTGTTAAGACAGTCTTCAGATCGTTACGCCATTCGTGCAGGTCGGAACTTACCCGACAAGGAATTTCGCTACCTTAGGACCGTTATAGTTACGGCCGCCGTTCACCGGGGCTTCAGTTCGTAGCTTCGCCTTGCGGCTAACCACTCCCTTTAACCTTCCGGCACCGGGCAGGCGTCAGCCCCTATACGTCGTTTTAGACTTTGCAGAGACCTGTGTTTTTGTTAAACAGTCGCCTGAAGCTATTCACTGCGGCCCCCATTGCTGGAGGGCACTCCTTCTCCCGAAGTTACGGAGTTAATTTGCCTAGTTCCTGAACAATCCATCACCCGAGCGCCTGAGTATACTCAACTCGTCGACCTGTGTCGGTTTGTGGTACGGGTACCTCGATTCTCCCTAGAGGATTTTCCTGGCAGACGAACCGGCGGATTTGCCAATCCGGTCCTCGCTTCACCCGGAATTGAAACCATTGCGCATCCAGGACTTACGCGCTGCGTCCCCCCATCGGGTCTTGATCGAACCAAGGTAGTCACGGAATATTAACCGTAGTGTCCATCGGCTACGCCTTTCGGCCTCACCTTAGGCCCCGACTAACCCTGAGCGGATTAACCTTTCTCAGGAATCCTTAGACTTACGGCGACCAGGGTTCTCACCTGGTTTCTCGCTACTTATGCTGGCAGAGTCTCTTCCTAACGATCCAGCAGTGCTCTCGCTCCACCTTCGCTTCGTTAGGAATGCTCTCCTACCACCCAGATCCTTTGCGGATCGGATCCATAACTTCGGTACTATGCTTTAGCCCCGTTGGATTGTCGGCACCGGGTTCCTCGACCAGTGAGCTATTACGCTTTCTTTAAAGGATGGCTGCTTCTAAGCCAACCTCCTGGCTGTCTGAGGCACCCGACTTCCTTTCCCACTTAGCATAGATTTGGGGACCTTAGTTGATGGTCTGGGCTCTTCCCCTTTTGACGACGAAGCTTAGCCCCCGCCGTCTGACTCCTGCGCTACTCATTATCGGCATTCGAAGTTTGGTTGGATTCGGTAACCTGGGAAGGCCCCTAGTCCATTCACGTCTCTACCGCCGATACGGACCACGCAAGGCTAGCCCTAAAGCTATTTCGGAGAGAACGAGCTATCACGGAATTTGATTAGCCTTTCACCCCTACCCTCAGCTCATCCAAGCTGTTTTCAACCAACACTGGTTCGGACCTCCATCCGCTGTTACACGGACTTCATCCTGGCCAAGGGTAGATCATCCCGCTTCGCGTCCATTCCCAGCGACTAAACGCCCTATTCAGACTCGCTTTCGCTGCGGCTCGATTTCTCTTAACCTCGCCACTGAGAATAACTAGCCAGCTCATTATTCAATAGGCACGATGTCAGGCATTGCCGTCCTCTTGCAATTGCCGCCATAGCCCTCCAACTGCTTGTAAGCATGCGGTTTCAGGTACTATTTCACTCCCCTCGCAGGGGTTCTTTTCACCTTTCCCTCACGGTACTAGTTCACTATCGGTCGCAAGTGAGTATTTAGCCTTGCCGGATGGTCCCGGCAGATTCCCGCAGGGTTCCACGTGTCCCGCGGTACTTAGGAGCCACTCGAATCTAGGATTGCATTTTCATGTACGGGGCTGTCACCCTCTATGGCCCGACTTTCCAGACTGTTCCATTAACGCTTTCCTATAAACTCTTTACTTCACCGGGCCTGACAAACTTGCGCTTGCCCGACCTGGTGAGGTTTGTGGTCCTGCAACCCCGGACTCTCCTTTCGAATCGTCCTGGTTTAGGCTATTCCGAGTTCGCTCGCCACTACTTTCGGAATCACGGTTGTTTTCTTTTCCTCTAGGTACTGAGATGGTTCACTTCCCTAGGTTCGCTTCACACCCCTATGTATTCAGGATGAGATAAGCCGAGTTCGTCGGTTTGGGTTTCCCCATTCGGAAATCCCCGGATCACAGAATGATTGCTTCTCCCCGAGGCTTATCGCAGCTGTCCACGTCCTTCATCGCCTACTTGCGCCAAGGCATCCACACGCATGCTCTTAGTAGCTTGACCATAAAATTTACTCTAGACACAGAGATTTACTCTTGCTAGCGCTCACCATGCCGTATACTTGTTCGCACGACATGGTTGCAACTTGTGTTGCCCATCAAATATTCAATTGTCAAAGATCAACGACCACTCTTCAGCAGCCGGGACACAATAGCCAAACTTTAGCTACCGTCTCCTGGCTTCTGAGTTTTATAGCTCTTGGATGGTGGGCCTGGGTAGATTCGAACTACCGACCTCATCCTTATCAGGGATGCGCTCTAACCACCTGAGCTACAGGCCCATTGGAAACTGGTGGAGCTGGTCGGGATCGAACCGGCGACCTCCTGAATGCAAATCAGGCGCTCTCCCAGCTGAGCTACAGCCCCTCTGTTCGCTCGCAGTTCTACGTTCTAAGTTCTACGTTGGCTCCAGAGGAACACAACATAGAACCTAGAACTTTGAACGTAGAACGTATTTTCTTATCGAGGCCGATTGGACGCTGCCGGCCGGCACCAGGCCGATCCGGCAAGTAGATCGCAGAACTCCAAGCAGAGATTCCGAGACGGATGGATTGGAAAGGCTGCCACTTACTAGACCCCTATACACTGAAGGATCCACTTCGGTGACTCCAACCACTTTCTCTCTTAGAAAGGAGGTGATCCAGCCGCAGGTTCTCCTACGGCTACCTTGTTACGACTTCACCCCAATCATGAGTCATACCTTGGGCCGCTGCCTCCCTTGCGGGTTAGCGCGCAGACTTCTAGTACAACCCACTTTCGTGATGTGACGGGCGGTGTGTACAAGGCCCGGGAACGTATTCACGGCATCGTTCTGATATGCCATTACTAGCGATTCCAGCTTCATGCAGGCGAGTTGCAGCCTGCAATCCGAACTGAGAACGGTTTTTTGCGATTAGCTCCCCCTCGCGGGTTTGCAGCGCTTTGTACCGCCCATTGTAGCACGTGTGTAGCCCTGGACATAAAGGCCATGATGACTTGACGTCATCCCCACCTTCCTCCAACTTATCGCTGGCGGTCTCCTGAGAGTTGCGCCTTTCGGCATGCCAACACAGGACAAGGGTTGCGCTCGTTGCGGGACTTAACCCAACATCTCACGACACGAGCTGACGACAGCCATGCAGCACCTCGACTCCGATCCCTTGCGGGAGATACCCGTGTTTCCACCGGTCTTTCCGAAGCCGTTCGAGCCCAGGTAAGGTTCTTCGCGTTGCGTCGAATTAAACCACATGCTCCACCGCTTGTGCGGGCCCCCGTCAATTCCTTTGAGTTTCAGCCTTGCGACCGTACTCCCCAGGCGGCATACTTAACGCGTTAGCTCCGGCACGAACCAAATGAATGGCTCACACCAAGTATGCATCGTTTAGGGCGTGGACTACCAGGGTATCTAATCCTGTTTGCTACCCACGCTTTCGTGTCTCAGCGTCAGTGGTCGTCCAGATAGCCGTCTACACCGCAGGTGTTCCTCCTGATATCTACGCATTTCACCGCTACACCAGGAATTCCGCTATCCTCTCCGACACTCAAGCCTTCCAGTTTTCGGCGCACCCTCCCAGTTAAGCCGGGAGATTTCACACCAAACTTAGAAAACCGCCTACACACTCTTTACGCCCAGTAATTCCGAACAACGCTTGCTGCCTACGTATTACCGCGGCTGCTGGCACGTAGTTAGCCGCAGCTTCTTCTTCAGGTACCGTCATTATCGTCCCTGCCGAAAGAGCTTTACACCCCGAAGGGCTTCATCGCTCACGCGGCGTCGCTGCATCAGAGTTTCCTCCATTGTGCAAGATTCCCCACTGCTGCCTCCCGTAGGAGTCTGGCCCGTGTTTCAGTGCCAGTGTGGCCGTGTGCCCTCTCAGGCCGGCTATCGATCATCGCCTTGGTAGGCCATTACCCTACCAACTAGCTAATCGACCGCGGACTCCTCTCTCAGCGCATTGCTGCTTTCCCTTCTCAGGATTATGCGGTATTAGCCCCGGTTTCCCAGGGTTATTCCCCACTAAGAGGTAGATGATCCACGTGTTACTCACCCGTACGCCACTTTACTCATGGATTGCTCCACTTTCTCGTGCGACTTGCATGTGTTAAGCGCGCCGCCAGCGTTGATTCTGAGCCGGGATCAAACTCTCGTTTGATCTTGTGAGACTTAATTTCCCTTCCAGCTTTCCCTTGCTTTCGCTTAGGTCCACCTTCCGGGCTTGTCGCCTCGGTTTAACTCAAAGTTCTGACGAACTTACTTTTGCGTCCAACCAGATTTTCAAAGATCTGAGCAATCCTCCGGCGATCTCGTGAAAGAAGACCGACTGATTACTGGCCTCGAAAGGCGTTTCGGCGCAAGCGATACTTACAAGTTTTAATCGGTGTCGCTTGTACCAGAATTCTTGGAAATTTAAGAACTACTGACAGGAGAGGCTAAAACGCTTTGGACTGCCTGCCGTATGTCTTGCTGCCTTCAATCAATCTAACAAACTTTACTCAGCTTCGCAACTGCTTGCCGAACTTTTTCGGCCCGCGCTCAGCCTTCGGGTCTTTTGCTTCCGCTCAACCCTCGCTCGCTAGTGTCTCTCGGCGGCTTTTTCAGAATATCAAGGCATAGGGGTCTTGGCAAGCCTTTTCGTCACTTTTTTGAAAGATGTTTGCAATGCATTGAAAATACGATATTTCTAGTCCAGAGATTCGGGCTCCAAAGCAATCTGCTGCTCCCCTGCCGCCTTCTTCTCGTTGTATTTTTTCACCCAAGCTTCCCAACTCTTCCCCGCCGCAGTGTCTCTCCCGGTGAACGCCAGCCCGGCGATATCGGCGTAGGATACGCTCACCTTACCTCGCCCATCCTTGGGCATCAGCCGCACCAGATCGGCCTGCCGGTCGAAAATGTAGCCCTCCACCTGACTGCCGTCCTTCTTTGCGATGGTCACATCTCCGCGATAGTCGAAGGCTTTCTCAAGCCCCGCGCGTAGATCCGCCTCCGACCCGATCTGCCACGTCACCCCTTCGAGCCTCTCATGCTCAAAGCCGGGCGCTACTTCCAGTTGATCCGGATTTAGGTTGTTCATACACGATTGTTCACGATCGGAAACGCCGGCCGCGCCGAGCCCTGCTCAACAGGAGCCGGATACTTCGAAAACGTGGCCTTGACGGTGGCCAGAAACCCCTTCCACGATCCAAACGTGTGGTCGACCGAAGACGCCTCGTAACCGCTATGCACCATACAATTGGCGCATTTCGGATTCCCGGATTCGGTCCCGTAGCGGCTCCAATCCGTGGTCTCCAGCAGTTCCTGGAATGAATCGGCATACCCATCCTGCATGAGATAACAGGGCTTCTGCCAGCCAAAGATATTGTACGTTGGCATACCCCAGGGCGTGCAGCTGTAGTTGCGCTTTCCCATCAGGTATTCCAGGAACAAAGGCGACATGTTGAACCGCCAGTTCGGCTTGCGATTCGAGAGAATCTCGTTGAACAGCCGTCGAGTGCGCGCTTTGCCCAAAAAATGCGACTGGTCCGGCGCCTTGTCGTAGGAATAGCCGGGCGAGAGCATCATCCCCTCGACTCCTAGCTCCATCATCTCGTCAAAGAACGCCCGCACGCTCTCCGGATCGGCCCCGTCGAAAAGCGTGGTATTCGTGGTCACGCGGAACCCGCGCTTCAACGCCTCGCGAATGCCATCAGCCGCGATCTCATATCCGCCTTCCCGGCACACCGAGAAGTCGTGATGCTCCTTTTGCCCGTCCATGTGCACCGAAAACGATAGGTATTTGCTCGGTTTGAAAAGATCGAGCTTCTGCTTCAGCAGCAGCGCGTTCGTGCAGAGATAAACGTACTTCTTGCGCGCCACCAGGCCTTCCACAATCTCGTGGATTTGCGGATGCATCAGCGGTTCCCCGCCCGGAATCGCCACCGTGGGGGCGCCGCATTCCTCAACGGCCTTAAAACAATCCTCTGGGGATAGGTTTTGCTTCAGTATGTGGGCCGGATACTGGATTTTCCCGCATCCCGCGCAAGCCAGGTTGCAGCGGAACAACGGCTCCAGCATCAACACCAGCGGATACTGCTTGCGTCCCTTCAATTTCTGTTTCAGGACGTAAGTTGCGACCGTCCACATCTGCGAAACCGGTACAGGCATAGTTCGTAGTCCTCGGATTCGCAAAAGCGAATACCTATTCGCGTTTTAACATTCTTCCTGCCATAATGTCAATAGTGATCCCCGCTCGACTACGACACTCGCCCGTCCAGGAACGATCCAACGACACCGTTCAGCAGATCTTTGTTGCGACTTCAGCGCTACTTGGCAAGATGCCGCTGGAACAGATCACCACCAGCCGAATCGCAGCCGAAGCCGGCGTTTCAGTTGGAGGCCTCTACCGCTTTTTTCCCGACAAGCAGGCGATTATCGACGCGATTGCCGTCAATGCGGTCGACGAGTTTCGGGCTTCGGTCGAGCGCACGCTAGAACAAACCGGCGGGGTCGATCCGCGCCAGTTCCTTGATCTCGTAATCGACGCTTATGTCGCCTTCCTGGACGCCCGCCCCGATTTCCGCACCATCGCCCTGGGCCGATACATCAGCGCGGGAACACGCGAGAGCCAGGTTGCCGCTGAGGTCGGTCCCGCCGCGCTGGTAAAAGGCTTCATCGCCAGCCTGGGCATCCAGGAATCGTCGGATTTGAACCTGAAAATCCGAATCGCCACGGAAACAGGAGATCGCCTGATCGCCTTCGCATTCTCTCAATCCACGACAACCGAGCGCGCCCGAGTGATCGGCGAAATGAAACAGCTATTAGCCGGCTATCTCTTCGGTTAGTGGATTTTGTCGAACGGAATCGCGTCTTCGATGTGAAGGCGAAAACCCACAATCGAAACAGGACCGCGGACCTCGTTGTAGCCAGGATTGGTGATGTGTTGATAATCGACGGCGCAGTAGATCCCGCGCCACAGATGAGCCGTGTAATACGTCTCGAAAATTTTTTCCAGGCCATAGGTCAACGCGCCGTCGCCCAGGATGAAACCCAGCCCGCCGAGCGCGAGATAGCGTCGGTGATCCCCCGAAATTCCGTTCACCACGAACGTGGCCCCGATCTTGTCCTTAGAACGGTGCCACGGCTTTCCGCTAAAATCGCTGCCGGCCTCGGCCGTCCGGTCAATTTCCGTATACGCGAACGATTCTTTCCTTCCATCGTTCCATCCCAGCCGTCCAAACGCGCGCCACAACGACGTCAGCTCCTGTTCGGCGTTCAGGCCGAAGCCGTACTTCACGCGTCCCTGTTTCCGATACAGCGTGACGTCCGGAACGCTATCCTTGCCCGATAAGTATCCGTTGATGGCTTCCCGATAGCTGCCCATGTCCGCGTGATTGACGAAACCGAGCCCTCGCACTATCGTCAATCGCTTTGGTATCAGCTCGAAATGACGTTCGACTTCGAAATTCTCGCCTCGCGCCCGAGCAAGGTCCCAATCGAGTGTGATTCCGTTCGCCACCGTTGGCATTAGCATCTCGCCAAAGCGGGCGGCCCAGGATCTGTCGTAATATTCCGCTACGAAACCATACGTGTACCCACGCGTGTCCGCGGCGTAATCGAAAGCACCATTATTCACAATTGCCCAGTTCATGAACTGGAGATGACTGTCGCTGCCGACCGAATTCAGGTCGAAGAAATCGACTGTGCTCATTTTCCCAGCGCGCAGCTCCAGACGTCTCACCGGAACAGTGGATGCCAGCGACAAAGGGTTGCGCGTCGCCTCCGTAGTTTCGGTGCTCAGAGGGATCGTATAATGCAGCATCGCTCTCGCAAAATAGGGTTTTTCACCGAGCGCCGGATTGCGAACCACATCCACATTTGTGAAACCCGCGATACCAAGCGCGTTGCTCAGCCCAGCGCCGCCGGCGCTCTCGACATCGGCCAGAATTTCTAGCCGATTCGTTATCTGAAATCCCGTATAAAGCGTTTCGACGCGGGATGTCGCGCGTTCGCTTTCAGGCTGGAAGCTATTCGGCCCGGAGTATTTTGCGTAGAAAGTCGGATGGTATTGACTAATGAAATTCGCTTGCGCTGAAACCCAAAATCGGTCCCAGAACGAAGATTCTTCGCTGTCCGGCGGAGGCGCGGGCGCGTCGCTGGCTTGAGCAAAAAGGGGCCAAGATGCAAGGATCAGGATGAGAAAGAAAACTCGCAGGGCCTTCTCATGGTTTGCCATGTTCACTGCCGATGTCAACGATTCTGTCGGCCGCGCAGCAAAAATTCATGAATTCGTAACGTCGCCGTAATCTGATTGATGTCAGGATGAAAGAAACCAACATTGATGACAGCGTTCTATAAAAAGTCATGCGCGGCGGCCCTTCTGTCGCTTGCCTTGCAACTGGCAGGAGCTGCCGAGATTAGAAAGCTATTCGTCGAGCCGTTCACCACAAACGTGGGCGCGGAAAAGCTCCGGGAGCACACCATCGCGGAACTCCGCAAGGTGAACTCAGTCTCGCTGGTTCAGAACGAATCGAACGCCGACGTGATACTGGGCGGCGGAGGCGAGATTTGGGTCCGGGGTTATCAAAGTCTGAATCCTAGATCCGGCAGGCTGCCGTCTGACGGAAATCCCGTATACGGCGGTTACCTTTCGGTTGAATTGAGAGACAGGAGCGGCGAGACCCTGTGGTCGTATCTGGTTACTCCGGGAGCCGGATCCGACGACGTCTCCAAGCAACTATCGAAGAAAATTGCACGACAGGTCGCCGAAGCGCTGGAGCAACCTGAAACGACATTCCGAACTGCGCTCTTGCCTCAAGCGAAGACAACCTTAAACGGTGCGGGGGCGACATTCCCGCAGCCCGTGTACACAAAATGGTTCACAAATTACAGACGCGAGAATCCTAACTTGGAGATAACTTACGATGCCATTGGGTCGGAAGCAGGAGTTCGCAAACTGCTTGCCGGCGAAGTGGATTTCGGAGCGTCGGACAGCCCGGAAGCAATTCGTGAAATCGCTCCGAATGAAGAAAACAAATTCCTCTTTCTTCCATCCGTTGTGGGTGCTGTGGTGCCGATTGTCAATTTACCTGGCATTCCCAGCGATATCTCGTTCACTCCGGAGATCCTGGCGGGCATCTATTCAGGAAAGATCCGGAAGTGGAACGATCCGCTTCTGAGACAAGTCAATCCGGGCGTTCGGCTTCCCGATCTGGATATCGTGGTAGTCCATCGATCGGACGGAAGCGGCACAAGCTATGCCTTTACCGATTTCCTATCGAAAACAAATCCCGACTGGAAGAACGAAATCGGCGCGCACCTGGAACCCAACTGGGCCGTGGGACGCGGAGCAAGCGGGAATGACGGGGTAGCCAAAGAGGTCAAGGAATTCGGCGGCGCCATCGGCTATGTCGAGTTCATCTATGCGCTTCGGAATCACCTGAGCTTCGGAAAAGTCCGCAACAGAAACGGTGAGTTTGTCGCAGCCAGTCTCGAAAGCATCGCGGTCGCGGCCAGACAGTGCGTCAAAATGAACGACGATCTGAAGGTCTCCATAGTGAATGCTCCCGGAGCCGGAGCTTACCCGATTGCGTCCTTCACCTGGTTTTTGATCCCCACGCAAATTCCCGACGAAAGCAAGCGTAATGCGCTGGTCGGCTTTCTGAAATGGATGCTGGGGCCGGGTCAGACACAGGCCGCCGCTCTGGGTTATCTCGCGTTACCGAAAGAGGTCGTGAGCAGGGCCCAGGACGCGATCGCGAAGATTCACTGACTCTTCGAACGCGCGGCATAACAGAACGTGGCCGCCGCCGAACTTCGCTTGGACGCATCCCAAATCAAGTCATCGCGACCGGTCATCAATTGAACGGCAAAGTTCGCAACTAATGGCGGCCGCGGGAAGCATTCGATGAAAATCGGCCCCTGAGTCCGCCGCGCCAGTGCGATTAACTGTTCGGTGGGAGCCGCCCGCTCCAGGAACTGCGTCCGCTTCTTCGTCCACAGATATCCGACATTCTGAAGCAGGATTACGGCGTACACCGTTGCGACCAGAGCCGGCCATTTCCGCCAATAGCGAGCCTCCAATTCCGTCAGAGCGAATCCAACCACTAAGGCCAGGCCCGCGCTCGCCAGGTAGACTTGCCGGCTGGGAATTCGTGTCGCATAGGTCAGGAAACTATATGGCACCAGCGAAAGTCCCGCCCACAGCAGCCCGATCCCCAACACGACCATCCATCGCGCCGGCTTCCAAATCGCAAGCGCGATCGCTGCAAGCAAACCCCAAATCCAGAACAGCCGGACCAGCGTATTCGGCCACGTCAACCAAAATGGCGCGTGCAACGAAAAACTGCCGTCATTAAATCGGAACGAGTAAGTGCGCGTGTACAACACGTGTGCGACCGCAGCCCCTGCCAGCAATCCGAAGGGAACGAGCCACACGACCCGTCGCCAGCTCGAACGATCGAACGCGACGGGAAGAACCATCAGAGCGACAAAAATAAACGCCGATTCCTTCGAATACAACGCCGGAACAAAAGCCGCCAGCGCCGCGATGTACCAACGCCATTTACCCTCGTAAAGAAATCGCAGCCAGCACAAAAACGCGCCCACGCCGAATAGGAACAGCAGCGGCTCAGTCGCGCCGGACAACCACATGATTCCTTCCTGATGTCCCTCATAGACGGCAAAGAATGCCGCCGCCCACGCGCTCACTCGATATCCGATCGGCCGCCAGTATCCGAGCGCATACACCAGCCATGTGTTCAAGACATGCAGCACAATCAGGGGAATATAGTATGCCGCTGCCGTCATCCCGAACAGTCGGTAAATCGCATCCATCAACAAGAAGCTGGTGGATCGTATCCCGAAGATCGGGTCCGACAAAATGTGGATGCCAAGCGCGTGCGCCTCGGCGATGTTGGGATAATCGTCTTCAAGCAGCGGCTGCCGCAGCGTCGGCAGATACGCAATAACGGCCAACAGAGCAAGCACGAGCAATATGTACCGCGTCTTAAGCACGCGACACCGCTCTTAACGCCTGTTCCGCGGCATTCACGCCGTGATATTGCGCCTCTTCGAAAATCGAAATCCCGCTCAAGTCCGAATTGGCGAAATAGATCTGCGGAACCACGGGCGCTCGCCGCGTGAGAAATCCCGGCGTGGGCCGGATCATCGCATGTCGGATACGCATAATGTCAATGTGCGACACGCACCGCCGTATGTCCGGATGCGCGCGGCTGAGGTCGTTCAAGATTGCTTCCTTCCAATAGCTCCAATCCTTCTCGAGTAACATGCGCCGAGCTGCCTGAGGCGTGTATTCCGCAAACGACCAATAAAAAGTCCATACGTTGCGCTCCCTCTGCGACGCCACGCTCATATGCTTTGCGTTGACATATCCCAGGGCCGGCGAATCGTAAATCACATTGTCCCAAGCCAGCTCGGTTTCTCTCTCCTGCGGAGGACGATCCAGAGTCAGATTTGCGGTCAGCCAAGGCGAATAAACATAACCTTGCGGAGCCTCAGCCCCCTCGATCAAGTAAGGCGCGAGGAATGTCGGCGCTGCAAACACGACCGCTTCGGCAATGTACTCTGCCGATTCCGTCAACACCCGCAGACGGCGCCCGTCTCGAGCAATCCGGTACACAGGTGACTTCACCCGCACATATTGCCTCAGCCTCTTCAAAAGCTGCCGAGTAATCCAGCCATTACCCTCCGGCCATGTAAGTGGACCCTTATCTTCCGGCTCGCGCGACGCAAAATAATGAATACCCGCCCACGCCGACGTCTCGTGCATGGATGCGCCATAATCGTCTCGGCAGGCATAATTCACATACCAGCGCAAGTAACTCGAATCGAAACTGTTCCCAGCCATCCACGATTCCATGTCTCCATCGACATGGCCTCCCGGCCTGCGGTCCGCGGTTTCGAGCGGAATGGCAAACTCGCCCGATGCGCGATATTCGGCCATCAAAGCATCGAATCGCCGGAACTGCTCTCGATCCCTGGCCGCCATCCCGATATCCGGCTCGATGCCGTCCTGCCAGCGGCCATGCAGGAACAAGCGCTCCTGAGGAGCGAAGCACAACATCCGCTCGTCCCATTTCCTATCGCGTAGCACCCCAAGATCTTCGAATAATTCCCGAACCAAAACGCTCTTGCGCGATGGTACCGGCACGTAGTGAGCGGCCCAAGGATAGCGGCTCACGTCGTTTTCACCCCAACGCGCGTTCCCGCCAGCCTCTGGTTCCATTTCGAGAAGCACGAAATCTTTGAATCCACGCTTATCGAGCCGCCAGGCCGCGCTCAAGCCGGCAATCCCTCCGCCGACAATCACAATCGGAATCCGAACCTGCTTCGACGGCGTCGCAAACGTCGCACTATCCCGCAGCTTGTGGCCGATCGGAAATGCATCGTTCACGAACGTCCCTCCGATCGGGCGCTCCGCTTTGGCCGTCAAGCCCACCAGCCCCGCCGCAAAAACCCGCCGTGTTATCGCGCGATCTCTTTCCATTCGCGCTCGTAATAGCGGACCAGCACCTGGTCATTCAAGCGATTCGGCTCGGAAGCCAGCGGCTGCATATCGTTCGGGAACGTAAACATCTCAGGGAGGCCGCGAACTGATAAGTACCTCAGACCAGCAGGCAACGTTCTAGGAGGTTCATACTCGTGCAGGGCCCCGATCGCAAATCCCCACTCGCCGAACGAGGGCACGTACAGATGGTACGGATAAGTTCGCAATCCCGCCTGCTTCAAAGTCTCGACAATGCACCAATACGATTGCCTCGCAAACAGCGGCGACGTGCTCTGCACAACAACCAGCCCACTCTCGCTCAGATGCCGCGCCAGCAACCGATAAAAAGTCGTTGTATAGAGCTTCCCCAGCGCATAACTGGTAGGATCTGGAAAATCTACAACTATAAAATCGAACGGATCGGTATTCGTATCGAGCCACGGAAATGCATCCGCATTTATCACGCGCACCCGCCGATCCGTGAGCGAATGCTGATTGAGCTGTGTGAATACTTCATGCGTGGAAAAAAGCCGCGTCATCTCCGAATCGAGATCCACCAGCGTGACGCTCTGAACATCCGGATACTTCAGAATCTCGCGAACCGCCAGTCCATCGCCACCGCCCAGGACCAGCACCCGCCGGGCCCCCGGAATCGCCGACAACCCCGGATGCACCAGCGCCTCATGATACCGGTACTCATCGCGCGAACTGAACTGCAAGTGCGAATTGAGAAACAAACGTAGATCGTCTTTCCACTTAGTAAGAACGATCCTTTGATAACGAGTGGTCCGGCTGAAAATCACCTCGTCGGAATAAAGCTGATTATCCGCCGACGCCGAGATCCGCTCCGCAAATGCCATTCCGCCAAACAGAGCGATCAGTACCGCAAAACAGGATACCCGCAACCCCAACGGCCGCCCCAGTTGATCTTTGAATAAATAAGTCGACCAAAGCGCGACTCCAGCATTGAGAATCCCGAACAGCAAAGCCGACCGTACCAAACCCAACTTAGGCGCCAGCAGAATCGGAAAGAGAATCGAAGCACCCAAAGCGCCCAAATAGTCGAACGTCAGGACATGCGAGATCAATTCCTTGAACTGAAATCGCTCTTTCAAAATCCGCATTAACAAAGGGATTTCGAGCCCCACCAGAACGCCAACCAGGATGACCACCAGGTAGAGGACAAGCCGGAACGCCTCCGTATACGCGAAAGCCAGAAACATCAAAGAAGACGAGAACCCACCCACAAGCCCAACCATCAGCTCAACAGAAACAAACCGAGCCACCAGCCCGCGTCCCAGGAACCGTGAAATCCAGCTCCCGATCCCCATGGCGAAAAGATACGCCCCAATGATGGTTGAAAACTGAAAAACGCTATCGCCTAACAAGTAACTCGCAAGCGTCCCGGCAATCAACTCATAAATAAGCCCGCAAGCCGCGATGAGAAGAACGGAAAGAAACAATACAGCAGACATGTGGTTGCGGAACCGCGCGCGTGAGCAGCGGCTTAATGCACCGCCGCCGCAATGATGATACACATCCCAATCGACATCGCCCCCACCAGCACCGCTAGCGCTACGTTCTTATCCTCGACAATCTCCTTCCAGAGATGATACGGCGTCAGCTTGTCGATAATCGCGAAGGCCGCGACGAAGATCAAAATGCCCAGAACCGCGTAAACAATCGCGTTGAGTAAGTATGCAGGGTGAAATTCGGACATGTTATTTGCCTCCGGTGTACCGCGAGAAACCGCCGTAAATCGAACGATACGCTCCGGGATTGTCGCGAATCGTCTTCGGAACGTTGCGCAGCTCGTTAACGCGTGTGGGACTCCAGCCGCTGTACTCGGCAAAACCAGCCAGGCCGAGCAGCATAATTCCATAAGCCAGGAACAATGGATGCTGCATCAATCACCTCCCGACGACGATTTCGATGGCGCATAGTCGCTCTCGCGCCAGCGCGCGCCTTCAAAACTAATCGACCGAATCGAAATGTAGATCGGCGGTATCATCAGGAGCAGCGCCGCGACCCAGATCCACGTCCACGTCATTACGCCGCGCCACACTTCGAGTTCATAGCGCACGGGCACGGCCTTCGCATCCATTTCCGGTTCGACCCTTAGATAATACCGTCCGGATGGAACTGATGGGATCTTCACGCTATCCACCGGATGCCCTTCGCTCCAGTTTCCGTCGCTGTCGCGCCCATAGTAATAACTCACTTCGCGTCCGAAATTGTAGGCGTGTCCCGAGTTCTGATCGATCAGCGCGAAATTGAAATAGGCCCAGTTATTGTTCAGGTCCGTGGAGATCTTGATCTGCACGTTGTCGGGCCGGCCGTTCAGATCGAAAGTATCGGTTACAAACGATGCTTCGCCTTGCGATCCAGGGGCGAAGTAATAGTTATCGTGGAAAACTTCTTTATCCGCCGACGTCACGCTGAAAAAACACGCGATCGCCGCCAGCGCCACCATCAGCCACAGCCACGTCCGCCATGCCGACGCCGCCCGCCCGGCATAAGGAGATGGCTGATTGGCAAAAATCCCGGACGCCCGCGGTACGCGATCCTTAAGCTGGAACGCTCGCCAAATCTGCTCCGATGTGTAATACTCGCCGCGAGACCAGACAACCTCGCCCGACATCGTCTCCGACGAGACCATGTAAGGTGGCGACACATAATCGTCCACTTGTGCCGTCTCTCCGACCTGCACCCGCCAGGGAAACTCACCGAGCACATACGCCGTCACAGCGTTCGCGCGATCGAAATGCGTATAAGTCAGGCCTTGAACGTTAACGGCCCGTTTCCCGCCGCGCTTTGTTTGTTCCGGCAGGAGCGGGAGCACGCGTATGTAGTTCCAGTGCCCTTTATACTGGCTGAGATACCGAAATCCTTTATACGGATTGAACAACAGGTACTCTGTCCAGCCGTATTCCTGTTGTCCATCCGGATCGCGGATCTGAAACCCGATCGCTTCCCAAATCGTGTTCTCAAAAGTCCCGCGACTTCCTAGCGGAATCTCCGGCTGGATCCTTTCGGCGTTCTGAATTTTCTGTAGTAGCGAAAGCGTGGGGGTAGTCGCATCCAGAATGCTATGGCAACTCGGACAGACGGCGCTCAAAGTGTGGGCGAAGCCGCGAAGCTCAACCGGACCGCCGCAATTCGGGCAGATCAGCGCCTTCACTCTCACCAATGGAGGATTCGCGGCGGCCGCATTCATGCCGTCCAACCTTCAAACGCGCGCAGATTCTTGAAATGAAGATCGTCGAAATCCACCGCGCGGCCCATGAACAACAGTGGCGGATCTTCCGAGTAATCGATAGTCGCGAAATCCCCGCTCGTCGTTCGCAAATCGGCGAACGTCATATCCTGCTTGCCCCAGTATTCGAACGGCAACTCCCCTTCGACGCCTTTATAATGCGCCGTGGTGACGGACGTCACGAAATAGTCGGCGGTTCTCCCAGTCAAAGGTACCCCCCGCGAACCATGTGTTCTTCCGGCGGAAGAGGCGTCGGCGCTTGCGTCCAGAACGAAAGATCGTATTCGAGCTGCGCGTCGGACAACCACCCGCTCTTGCCGTCGTTGTAAACGACGTGCCACTCGTTCCATCCGCCCTGCTCATACTCGTAGAGGATACGCCCCACCACGACGAATGCGCGGTTCTGATACTGCCCTTCAGTCCCAATTTGTATCGGCGAGCTGTCTTGCGGCAGTTCCGCGACTTGTCGCCAACTTTCTTCAAGTCGAGATCGGTGCGGACGAGAATCGAGTGGCAGAACTCGCACGTCGTCTGCACCGCGCCCGACCAGCGGAAATTCACGCGGCGCCCCGCAATTAGGACAATCGCGTATTGCCGCTCAATCTTCCTCACACGCACGGAAGCGGCGCACCGAGCCCGCTTTAATCAGCCCTTCAAAATCCCCATCCGCCCGCTCCCGGCAACAGAAAAGATTCAGGCACAACGATCCATACTCGGGAAAAGTATGGCACGCCAGGTGCGACTCCTGCAGCAAACTCACCCCCGTAATGCCCCCCGTATTTGGAAACTGATGCCAGCTCGATTTCCCCAGTGGATGGAGGTGCATCTCCTCGACAAGCAGTTCGAAGAGTCGTGACAACCGGGACACATCCGTCAACGCGGACGCATCGCACCCGTGCGCCTCAATCACCCACTCGACGCCGTTCACGTTGTTATTGAGCCGTGCCGCACTCCGGGCAAAACTTGGCGGGCCGCGGAATATGCTTCCCGCAATTCATGCAAAACTTGGTGTCGCTCGCCGCGGCAGGAGGCGCCCCCTCCGATGCCGATGGACCCGCCGGATTCGCAGGACCGGCTGGAGCAACTGGACCCGCCGGACCCGCCGTGGGCGGAGCAGGCGGTGCCGCTGGCCCTCCGCCGCTTTGCATCGCATTCATCATCTGCTGGCCCATGGTCAGCCCCGCGCCAAGCCCGACCCCGATTCCAGCCACGCCGCCGCCCCCTTCGTTGGCCGCCGCGATCGGAATCGACTTCGCAACCTGGAACTGCGTGAACTTATTCATATCGCCGACAATGTTCATGCTGATGCGCTGATCGAGCATCTGCTGCAGCTCGTCCGGCAGCGAAACATTATCCACGACGAACGTATCCAGCGAAAGTCCGAGATCGGCGAACGCCGGCTTCATATGCTCCATGATGCGGTTGCCCATCTCGAGCTGGTTCCCCGCCAGATCGAGAAAAGGAACGCTGCTCGATGCGAATGTATTCGTCATCACCGCGACGATCGTGTTCCGCAGCTGCCCTTCCAACTCGGCGACATGATACAGGTCGCGCGTGCCGCTGATCTTCTGATAGAAGTTCTTCGGATCCGCCACATGGTAGGAGTAAATCCCGTACCCCCGCATTCGGATCGCCCCGAACTCCCGATCCCGGAACGTAATAGGCGTTGCGGTACCCCAGCGCTGATTCGTCTGCATCCGCGTCGAGAAGAAATACACGTCGGATTTGAACGGCGACTGGAACGCCTTGTCCCAGTTCATGATGTACGTCAGGATCGGCAGCGTATGGGTGCTCAGCGTGTATAGGCCCGGACCCATCACGTCGGCCACCTGGCCTTCGTTCACGAACACCGCCATCTGCGAATCGCGGACGGTCAGCTTACCGCCGTTCTGGATCTCGCGATCCTGCATCGGATAGCGGTACGCGAGGATTCCATCCTCCGGCTCCGTCCAGTCAATAACGTCAATGAACTGTTTGGAAAGAAAATCACGAAGGCTCATAAGGGCTCCTAAGAATTATACGCGCGGAGCGCCCTCTTTGTTCTAGGAAGCCCCGGTACAATTTTTGTTGAAAGTGTATTTACTTCAGGATCAATCACTTGGCGCAAACAGCCGGCTCAAGGCAAAACACCCGTTCCTATACTGTTGGCAGGTGATGCAATTTTGGTGGCCACCAACTTCGCCTGCAAAGAGTCGACTCCGGCGATCTGAAAAGGTCGCCGCTGCTGGCAGAAAACAATAACGTCGGAAGCGTTCGGAAAGCCGGGTGAGGCACCCTGCAACCGAACGCCCCGGCGCAAGAACGACGAACTACGAACCAACAACGCTGAAAAACGCCTCGCCGCGGAAGTGTGTTCAGACTCCCGCGCTTCGCACACTGTATTTTGAAAGCTCGCCCTTCGCAATACTTTCGATATGAACTTCATCCGGTCCGTCCGCCAGCCGCAAAGTTCTCGAATTGGCCCAAGCCGATGCCAGAAAAGTGTCCTGACAAACCCCGGCCGCCCCGTGCGCCTGAATCGCGCGATCGATCACCCGCAAAGCCACGTTGGGCGCGATCACCTTGATCATCGCGATCTCGGCCTTCGCCGCCTTGTTTCCAACAGTGTCCATCATCGCCGCGGCCTTCAGCGTCAGCAGACGGGCCTGCTCAATTTCCATCCTCGACACTGCAATATCGGCTCGGATAGTTCCCTGTTCGGCAATCTTTTTCCCGAACGCCACTCGCGATTGCACCCGCTTGCACATAGTCTCCAGAGCGCGTTCCGCAACGCCGATCAGCCGCATGCAGTGATGAATCCGTCCCGGCCCGAGCCGCCCCTGCGCGATCTCGAATCCCCGCCCTTCGCCCAACAGCATATTCGAAACCGGCACGCGAACATTTTCAAAACTGATCTCGCCGTGCCCGTGCGGAGCATGATCGTACCCGAACACCGACAACATTCGGCGAATTTTGACGCCCGGCGTGTCCATTGGCACCAGTAGCATCGATTGCTGCTTATGCCGCGGCGCCGTCGGATCCGTCTTGCCCATGAAGATCGCGATCTTGCATCGCGGATCGCCCGCCCCCGACGACCACCACTTCAGGCCGTTCAGCACATAATCATTGCCATCGCGTGCGATGCTCGCTTCGATATTGGTCGCATCCGACGATGCCACGCCCGGCTCGGTCATCGCAAAACACGATCGGATCTCGCCTGCCAGCAGCGGCTTCAGCCAGCGCTCCTTCTGCTCTGCCGTTCCATACCGCTCGATCACTTCCATGTTGCCGGTGTCCGGCGCGGAGCAGTTAAAAATCTCCGACGCCATCACCACGCGGCCCATGATTTCGCACAACGGCGCGTACTCCAGATTCGTCAGCCCCGCGCCAAACTCGCTCTCCGGCAGAAACAAATTCCACAATCCCGCCGCCCGAGCCTTCGGCTTCAACTCTTCAATGATCGGAACCGGCTGCCAGCGATTCTGCTCGATCTGCTCATAATATTTCTGCTCGTTCGGATAGACGTGCTCGTCCATGAAGGCTTCGAGACGCCGCTGGAGATCCTTCACCTTCTCCGTATATTCGAATTGCATTGTGTTTACCTGCCCGAAAATTGGGCGGCCCGTTTCTCAACGAAATGCGCGACGCCTTCCTTGAAGTCCTCACATTTCAGGCTGTCGATCATCTCCTGCTCCGATGCATCGAACGCCTCCGACAGACTTTGGAACATCGCGTTATAAACCTGCTGCTTAATCACCCGCATCGATCGCGGACTCACGCTGCTGGCCAGCTCTTTCGCATAAGCCAAAACATGATCCAGGAAAGAATCTTGCGGAAAAACTTGGTTCACCAGGCCCATGCGAAGCGCCTCGCTCGCGTCCACCAGACGAGCCGAAAACAACAGATCGAGCGCATTCGCCGGACCGATCAGTCGCGGCAGCAGCCAAGCCAGGCCATACTCCGCGATCAATCCGCGTTTCGCGAAAGCCGTTCCGAACCGCGCCGCATCCGATGCGAATCGCAAATCGCAATACAGGCTGATAATGAAACCCAGCCCGACCGCGGGTCCGTTAATGGCCGCAATCACCGGCTTCTGAATCGACGGGAAGTACGAATACTTCTTCTGAAAATCCGGGCGAATCGACTCGCGCTTCACGCCGTTGTCGGTATTCGCCAGGACCTTCTCGCGCTCGCCGATCCCGTGAGCGGCGATGCTGCTCAGCAGCGACATATCCGCGCCGGCGCAAAAACCTCGGCCAGCTCCGGTCAGAACAATGACGCGAACGTTTTCGTCGGCCTCGGCGTCGTACACGGCCCGCCGGACCTCCTGTTCCATGACGCCGGTCCACGCATTCAACTTGTCGGGCCGGTTCAAAGTAATGGTCGCTACGCGATCTGCAACGTGGTAGAGGATCTCCTGGTAGGACATCCCCGAAATTATAACAGCGCTACAGCCTGGTCGATCAAATTCCGCACGCGCTTGTCGAAATGCCGGAATCTTTCGTCCAGCGTCTGCCCTCGATGGAACCGCACGTAGATCTGTTGCAGCACTACGGCCAGTTTGAAAATCGCAAAAACTTCGTAATAAGAGATCCCGGACACGTCGCGTCCGGAACGTTCCGCATAATACTCCGCTACCTGCGATCGCGAGAACCAGCCCGGCATCGACGTCAACGATGGCTTGGTGCCGCCCGGATCGCTCGGCTGACCCCAATAGCAAAGCACCAATCCGACATCCACCAACGGATCGCCCACCGTCGCCATCTCCCAATCGAGCACGGCCTCAATCCGTCCCGGATCGTTCTCATCCAGCATCACGTTATCGAGCTTGAAATCGTTGTGGACTAAAGTCGCCGCCGGCGATTGCGGCAGCCGCTCGCTCAGCCAGCGCAGCAGATGATTCATCTCGGAAATCTCTTCCGTCTTCGCGCGTTCCCAACGTTCCGCCCAGCCCCGCACCTGTCGTTCCAGAAAACCCGCCGGCCTCCCGAGCGCATTTAATCCATGCGCCTCGATATCGACGGCATGCAAATCCGCGAGACAATTCAGGAAGCCCTTGCTGACGCGCTCCGGATATTCAGGAAAGGCCGCCAGTTCCGCTGGAATCTCGCCCCGCACGATGATTCCCCGACGCCGCTCCATGATGAAAAACACCGCGCCCAGCAGAGACGCGTCCTCGCACAAATAGAACACCTCGGGAGCCGCGGCAAACACCGGATGAACCGCCTTGAGCACCGAATATTCCCGAGCCATGTCGTGCGCCTTGGGAGCCACCGGCCCCAGCGGCGGACGCCGCAAAACATACTCGCGAGCAGGCGTGCGAATCAGATAAGTAAGATTCGAATGCCCTCCCGGAAACTGCTCGATGGATATCCCGCGCTCCGCGCCTTCGATCTTATCCTTGAGAAAATCCGCCAGCGCGGCGACGTTCAACTCCTCGCCGGCGCGAATTGTTGCCGTGTCGGTCATCGTGACCTACATATGATAGTGGATTGGGAGAGGCATTCGGATTCACAGCCGCCGTGTTGGCGGATATCTGGTTTTTACACTCGAAAACGTACGTCGGCGACGCACTCATACTCGCCTTCGCCGTAACGTCTTTGATCGTTCATCGCGAGAATCTCAGGTCGCTCGCGCTCCCGTTCCTTCTCGCTTTGGCCGTTTTCCCGATTCCCGGGGGAGCGTACCTATCCTGGTGTCTGCTCCAGCAAATCCTGCTCCAGCACCTTATTTATCTCCGCATCCGATCGAGCCTGGGGCCCACCTGGACTGCATACGTCCTCACCGGGACTCTCTTCGCAATCGCCCATCTACCCAACCCCGTGCTAGTGCCGGCAACATTCGTATGGGGCATTGTTTCCGCCAGGATTTTCGAACGCCACCACAACATCATCGTTCTAGGCATCGCACAAACCGTCCTTTCCGGCATGCTCCTGTGGCTCACGCCACTCGCCATCAACCACCGCTTCCGAGTCGGCCCCGGCTACTGGCGTTATCCCGCCATCACCGCCCAACGTAGAACGTCGAACTTAGAACTTAGAACTTAGAACTTAGAACTTAGAACTTAGAACTTAGAACTTAGAACGCAGGAACGTAGAACGTTAAACTAGAATCTATGTGCGGCATCGCCGGCTTCGTCACCACCAGCCCTCGCACGGGCTCCGAAGCCGTCCTGCGCCGCATGACCGACCGCATCAGCCACCGCGGTCCGGACGACGCCGGCTACTACACCGACGACCACGCCTTTCTCGGCCATCGCCGGCTCAGCATCGTCGACGTCTCGGGCGGTCACCAGCCCATGCCGAACGAGACCAAATCTCTCTGGCTGCTCTACAACGGCGAGATCTTCAATCACGCCGACTTGCGTCCCGATCTCGAAAAAGCCGGCCACCACTACACGAATCGCAGCGACAGCGAAACCATCATTCATGCCTATGAACAATACGGGCCCGATTCGGTCAGCCTCTACCGAGGCATGTTCGCGTACGCTCTTTGGGACGCGCCGAAACGCACACTCTTCCTGGCTCGCGACCGCCTGGGCATCAAGCCGCTGTATTACCGCTGGGACGGCCAAGTCCTGGTCTTCGCCTCAGAAATTAAAGCCCTGCTGGAACATCCCGCCGTCCCGACGGACTTCGAAGAATCTCTGCTCTCCGAGTACCTGGCCTTCGGCTACATCAGCGAAGAACGCACCTTCTTCCGCCATATCCGCAAGCTAATGCCCGGGCATCATCTAACGCTCAACCTGAACGATGCCCACCCGCAGCCGAAAATCGAGCGCTATTGGGATGTCCCGCAGCCCGATGAGAATCGCCAGAAAATAACCTGCCGTACCGACGCAGAGTGGATCGCCGAAACCCGCCGCCGGCTGGAAGAAACCGTACGCATGCGCCTTATGAGTGACGTTCCCCTCGGAATGTTCCTGAGCGGCGGCGTCGATTCCAGCGCCATCGCGGCGCTCATCAAGCGCATGGCCGGCGGCCCCGTGAAAACTTTCGCCGTAGGCTACCGCGAAGCTCAATTCAGCGAACTCAGCTACGCCGCGGAAGTCGCGCGCGCCATCGGAACAGATCATCACGAAGTCGTCATCGGCATGGACGATTTCTTCGGCGCCCTCCCCGACCTGGTCTGGCACGAAGACGAGCCGATCACCTGGCCGTCCAGCGTCTCGCTCTTTTATGTCTCGAAACTCGCCGCCGAGCAGGTGAAAGTGGTGCTCACCGGCGAAGGCAGCGACGAACTTTTCGGCGGCTACGAGCGCTATCTCGCAAACATCGTCAATCAAAAATCTGCGAGCGTCTACGGGATTGTTCCCGCGCCCGCTCGCCGCTGGATTCGCGAATCCGTCGCCACCAGCAGCCTTCTGAACGCCTCTACGAGACGCAAGCTCGGCCACACGTTTCTAGGACGCGATAACAGTCTCGAAGCTCTGTATCTCGACAACTTCTACTGCGCCTTTTCCGCGGCCGAGCAGACCCGTTTGCTGAACGTCCACACCGGCGACGCCTACGCGAATTACATGAAGCGCTGGCAGGATCGTCCCGATTCGCCGCTTCTCCCGCGCATGCTCTACGCCGATCAGAAAACCTATCTTGTCGAGCTGCTCATGAAGCAGGACCAGATGAGCATGGCCTGTTCCATCGAGAGCCGCGTCCCCTTTCTCGATCACCACTTCGTCGAATTCGCCATGAGCATGCCGGATCGCATGAAGATTCGCGGCACGACGCAAAAGTACGTTCTCAAGAAAGCGGTCGAAGACCTGCTCCCGCACGACATTATTTATAGAAAAAAAATGGGTTTTCCCACACCGCTTCGCCAGTGGCTGATGGATCCTAGAACCGCGCCGCTCGTAAGCAACTTGCGAGCGCCGGACGGCCTGCTGGCACGCTACGTCAATCGCGGCGAGCTCGATCGCATTCTCGAAAAACATCGCTCAGGCCAGATCGATGCCACGGATCGCATTTGGCGTCTCCTGAACCTCCAAATCTGGGGCGACGTCTTTCTCACCGGCAGGCGTGAACGTTGGAGCGAGTGGAACAGATCTGCCGGCCTGTCCGTCGCATGATCAAGCATGCCGTGATTCTGTGCGGCCTGATCGTCGTATTTTTCTTCCTGGTCCGTCCGAGCGTCATCTGGGGTCCGTACACCTACGACGAAGCCGACTACATGCACGCCGTCCGGCTCGGCCCCGAAGCCAACTGGATCGACTCGCCCACTCTCTCGTTACCCGAGTTCCTGAAGATCGGACTGCAACGGGGTCGCGATAAAAGCCATCAGTCCGATCTCGCCGAGATGATCCGCGGCTCCAACGACGTCGTTTTCTATCGCCACTGGCACGGCCCGCTCTACACCGATTGGCTAACCCTGCTCAAGCCGATCGCCTGGGACGAACAATCGATGCGCGCCCTCAACTTCGCGCTCGCCATCGCAACCGCCCTGCTCATGTACTTCGGAGCGCTTTGGCTCCTGCCGTCGCCCGCCGCGCAAATCGCCGCGTTCTTAGCCGCGATGCTCTACCTCTGGAGCTTCCCGGTAATCAACAGTCCGGAATTGGCGCCGCACGAGCTGTTCGTTCTTTGCGTCGTCGCCGCACTACTGCTACTGGCCTCGCGCCGTCATTGGTACGCCGCCATCGTTGCGACGGCCCTGGCCGTCTGCACACTCGAAGTCGCCTTCGCCCTGGTCGCAACGCTCCTGATCTGCGGCCACCTGATTCGCGAACAGCTCAAGCCGAGCCTTTCACTCGCCGTCAAGTCCGCCGGCGCGTTTTTAATCCCGATCCTGATCGTCTGGCCCGCCGCGATCTTCAAACTCTCGTTCGTGAAAGCTTACCTGTTCATGGCCTACCTGGCTGTTTTCCGCAAAAACGCCTGGGGCAGCGACGTAACCGTCTGGCAGACCTGGCTGCTGCGCTTCGAGACCTCGCCGATCCCGTGGATCATGCTTGCGTTCGCGATCGTCCTTCTGCTCATGCGGCGCGTGCCGTGGTCGCCAATACTGCTGCCGTTCGCAATCTACGCAGTCTCGATGTTCCTGGCCATCCTGAGAGTGAATACCGAGACACCGCGCTACATCCTGCCGCTCTGGCCCGCCATCGTCATCTTAGGCGCGTTCACGACAGCAATCTGGCTGGTCGAGTTCCGCCCTGCCGTTCGCTACGCCGCGGTCGCGGCCATCACGCTCGCCATGTTCCTCACCAGCTATCGCGTCCTTCAAGAACGGCACCCGATTCACGACCCAAACGCTTACGCCATGCTCGATATGATCCGGCAAAAACACCTCACGGACAAAACACTGCTGGTGCCGGCCGGCGACCTGCCCATGATCCACTACTACTTCCCGCATACCCGCCTCAAGGCCTACCACGATCCATCGGAGATCCCCAACGATATCTCCGCCTTCGATAGCGTCATCTACGGCCATTGACGATTACAAGACTTTACCGTCGGATTTCGATTTCCCTCGTTCATATAAGTAGGAGGATCGAAAATCCAAATGAAAAACAAATTGACTCGACTTGCGGGACTGGCATTACTGACCGGTGGCGTGATCTTCGCGCAGAGCGCGGCAACTACTCCGGAGCAGCCGACCCAGCGTCCCGGACCCGCGGCGCGGCGCGCCCGCATGCAACAGCGCATGGCGGCTTATCTGAACCTAACGCCCGATCAGCAGGCGCAAGCCAAGCAGATTAGGGCTCAGGCTCGGCAAGCGGCTGCGCCCATCCGCGCGCAACTGAAGCAGAGCCGTCAGGCGCTGCAAGCGGCGATCAAGTCCGGCAACGACGCCCAGATCGACCAGATCACTCAGGCGCAAGCCCCCTTGATCGCCCAGGCCGCGGCGATCCGCGCCCATGCTTTCGAGAAGATCTATGCAACTTTGACACCCGATCAGAAGACTAAGGCGGACAATATGCACCAGTTCTTCATGTCCCATCGTGGGCACATGCGCCAGCAGACGCCAGCGCAGTCGAATAGCTAAGCCCGGTTCATGGAGCAAGGCGTTCCAGCCGCCAGCGCTCGCCGTCGCGCACATAACGCAGGCGGTCATGCAAGCGGTTGGGACGCCCTTGCCAGAATTCAATACTCAAAGGCCTCAGTCGATAGCCGCCCCAAAATGGAGGCGTCGGAACTTCCCTTCCCTTGTATTCCTTTTCCAATTCCGTCATCCGGCTCTCCAGCGCTTCGCGATTCGGAATCACGGAGCTCTGTTCCGAAGCCCAAGCCCCCAACTGACTCCCAATCGGACGAGTTCTGAAATAAGCTTCGGACTCCTCGCGCGACGTTCGTTCGACATCTCCGCGAATCCGAACCTGTCTTTCCAGCTCCGGCCAATAAAAGAGCAGCGTGGCATGCGGATTCTCTTCCAACTCGCGACCCTTGCGGCTTTCATAGTTTGAATAAAAGAGAAAGCATCCGTCCTCGAGTCCCTTAAGCAACACGGTCCGGGCATTCGGGAACCCGTGCTTGTCGGCGGTCGCGAGCGTCATGGCATTCGGATCCCGCATACCAGTCGCGCGGGCATCGGCAAACCAGCGCTCGAACTGAACGATCGGATCGGCGCTGACCTCGCTCTCAACGATCCCGGCCTTGCGATACGTCTCCCGTAAATCCGCCAGGTTCAGTTTCGGCGGACGCCGCTTCGGAACAACGATATACCCTTTCGACGAATCCCCGAGCACTTCACAACACTCGCGTCCCCAATACCACCAATACGCTGCAACATACGCGCAAGTCACCGCGTCGATCCGGTCCTCAGCCGCTTTCAGATCCCGCCCGTTCGACGGTACCGGAGGCAAATCTTCTAAATGCAGCGGCGGCGTCAGAAATGGAGTTTGATCCAGAATGAGTTGCCGCAACCGAGCCAGCCCCGTGGCTCGTGCATCGAGCGAGCCGCGCTTGTACTTGACTATGCGATCCAAACCGAACAGTTGAACTACGGCGGCGTGCGGATGCACCTCAATTTGATAGCGCCCGCGCGATCGAGCCGCTATCGTATCGCCGTGCTGAAAACCAAGTTTCAGGAGCGCATCGCTCAGCCCCGTCGTCCTTTTCCAATAAGGACGAGCCCGGCTCGCCGGATACGCGCCGGCATGATACTTCCCGTACATCGAATGCGCCAGCTTGTCCGCATCCCGCATGCCCGTTCGATTCCGGATCACGATCGGCGCATCGATCCCCACTACGGCATCCGATCCCGCTTCGCGCTCCACCCACGCCACGATTTCGCGCTCGTCTTCCAAACGATCGAGGTGCACCAGGCGCAGCGTGCTCCCGTTCCAATGAAGCGCTGCCAGCCCGCTCGGCTTACCCTCCCAACCGAAATCGATTCCGATAAAGCGCATGGCGTTCCCGCCTACAACATAACGCGACGCCGGTGCGGCGCGATCAGCGGCTTACAGCGTATTTTTTCCAGACCTCCGGGTCGGCAAGCATCTTGATAAAAACGCCGCCCACCACCGATCGCGCTTGGAAACCCTGCTGCTTGCCCGTCACCGTGTCATACCAATCGGTCAGCGGCACCCTGCTCGACGATTCATTGACGAATCGGTAAACGGGCGCGATCAGCTTCGAAAAATCTCCGGGATTATCGGCGAGCGTCGAGGTCCACACAATCCAGTCGAGCTTCGTGTAATCCTTGCGATTGTCGAGCGGCAAGCCATATTTGTTTTGCTTCGTCAGATAGAACGCCACTTCTTTTTGCGCGACATCCGGTGGAAACAATCCAAGCCCCAGCAGTTTGTCCCACACGAGATTGTATTTCTGGCTCCACGTGCCGGGCTTGTCGAAGGCCAGGCGGTAGTGATCGCCCTCCGTCGCGAGTTCCGACCACTTGTGAGCAAATTCCTGCGCCGTTTTGCGATAAGATTCAGCGTCCTGTTTGTGGCCAGTGCGCTCGCACAAATATCCGTAAGCGCCAAGAGCCACAATCGCCTTGATCGAGAGGTTCGCATTATGAGCCAGGTGACCGGCGAAGTCATCAGTAGAGAGTTGGTTCTCGGGATCGAGCCCTTTCTCCTTCAGGTACTCGGCCCATTTCGTAAGCTGCGGCCAGTATTTCTCGGAGAAACTCGCATTCCCTTCAACCTTCGCGAGAGCTGCCATCAGGATCAGCATGTTGCCGCTCTCTTCCACCGGCATCTGATCCTCTTCCGTTCGCTCGCCGCCGCCGTAAACCTGTCCGTTCGCCTGCGGATAGGTGCCAAGATCGTGTGGGGCGAACGGCCATCGCCAGCGAGGCAGTTGCGCATACTCGAGCACGGGCTCGAGTTGTGCGCGCAAGAGCACCGGATTGAACAGCAGCGTGAACGGCGCGCTCGGATAGATCACATCGACAGTGGCGATGCAGCCGTTGCTGAAATTCTCCTTAGGGAAGAACATAGGCGTGCCGTCGAGATCGGCCACCAGTTTGTGAGCGGCTAATGTCTGCCGGTAGGCCAAAGCTCCAACACGCGCGTACGCTTCTCCTCCCACGCGGCGCATGTCGGCCATCAACTCGTCATCGAACTGCTTGCTGCGTTCGAGAAGCGAATCGTGATCGCGCCTCGCGCTGCGAATCAGATCGGCGGCATCGGCATTGTTGCGACGCCACCACGCACGCTCGCGCCGCTGGAAATATTCGATCGAGTAAAGGTCATCGTACGCAAGCATCAAATAACGAGATACAGGGCTGGAGCCAATGCTGCCGAGGTCGATATCGGCAGCGATGACGCGCGGGCCGGATTCAGAAAGGTCGTCGGAGTCGGGAACACGGCCATCCTTTTCAAATGCGGATCGGGCCGTATCGCGAAGCCCCGCGGTTTCCGAAACGCCATCCGGCTTATCGGCTGCCAGATACAGATATCCCCAATCGATACGCACGTCGTCGCCGCGCTTTGCCAGAACAGGCTGTTCACGCGAACCCATCCGCAGGATCGGCTGACCGTTTAACTCATACCGGGACGCGAGAACAGCTTCATCGGGTGTGTTCACGACAAGATCGGAAGCAGCTTCGAAATAAAGAGAAGCCTGATGGCTTTTTCCATCGCTCGAAGCAACGCTCCATTCGACATAGGTGAGTGGCCGGGAAAGAACGTCGAGATCATGCGGAAGCGCGGGAGTGAAGAACGTCAGGCCAACATTCACTCCGGCGCCGCTGAATTTATATATGGTTCGGGTAGGAAGCACTTCAACCGACGTTTGATCGAGCGCGGCCATCTGCCGGCGGTCGCGTCCCATCACGCGATACGTTGTCCCGTCCACACGTAAAAGCGCGGTCAACGTGTTCGGCTTGCCGGTCCAATGTCTCGTAGTGTCGCCGTTCAGGCGGTCCGACATGGACCAGATGCTGAAGTAAGGATCGTGCGCTACCAGCGGAACCGCGGGCGGGCGCATCGCCGGAAGGTTTTGCGACAATGCCGCGGCGCAAAGAGCGGACAGGATTACGACAAACTTTCGCATGAAGTTGCAGGGTATCAAAACGGCCCGGCCTAAGATATTCTGGGAATCTCGATGGAACGCAGAGTTTTTCTCGGCACCCCGCTCGCAGCTTTCCAACTTGCAGCCGGCGTATCCGATCCACCCTGGGTCTACGCTTATGGCGACGGCATTCCGCACACGCCCGCGGAGTACTCCAAGCTGTTGGCCGGCATCACCGACATCGCCGCCGACGATTATTCGCGCGGAGGCGTGGTTGAGAAGCTGGAAACGCAGGTCGCATCGATGCTGGGGAAGGAGACGGCAGTCTGGCTTCCCACCGGCACTTTGGCCAATCATCTCGCTGTTCGCATGCTTGCCGGACCGAAGCGTCGCGTTCTGGTACAGGCCGAAAGCCATCTTTATAATGACTGCGGCGATTGCTGCCAAACCCTCAGCGGCTTGACGCTGATTCCGCTCGCGCCGGGTAAGGCGACATTTACCCTTGATGACGTCGAGCAGGCGGGAAGCAGCGCGATGAGCGGGCGAGTTGCCGCTCCGATCGGCGCGATTCAGATCGAGTCGCCCGTACGGCGCAAACAAGGCGAGCGTTTCGATTTCGACCAAATGAAACGCATCTCGGCTTGGGCACGGGAGCGCGGCATCGGAATGCACTTGGATGGCGCGCGACTGTTCCTCGAAAGCGCCTACACGAACCGGCCGGTTCGAGAGTACGCGGCACTATTCGATACCGTCTACATTTCCATGTACAAATACTTCAACGCCGCCAGCGGTGCGGTGCTGGCCGGACCGAAATCGCTATTGGCCGATCTCTATCACACACGACGTATGTTCGGCGGCGGATTGCCGCGGGTTTGGCCATTTGCCGCCGTTGCGCTGCATTACATGGATGGGTTTCAGGAAAGATTCCAGCGCGCCGTGGCCACTTCGGAGCAGGTCATCGCGGCACTGAGCATGGACAGCAACTTCGCATTCGAGCGCATTCCAAATGGAACCAATGTTTTTCGAATGCGGGTGTTCAACGTGAACGCTCCGGTGTACCAGATGCGACTAGATCCAACCGGGATCACCGCGCATCCCCCCTCCGGCGATTGGTTCACATTCCAGGTGAATGAGACGTGGGCGCGAACCTCGGCCTCCGATATCGTGGCGCGACTCCGCAAAGCACTGGGCTAGGTCCGCGCCGTCACCCCCGCCTTTTACGTGCGCGGTTCCGTAAGATCGTGAAAATCCGGGACAGCGTTGCGGAACCCCGACGGTAACGGAGGGGCAATACCCGACTCTTTAAGGGTTTCCCCTCAACCGGTTCAGCGTTTCGCGTACGCGTCGAGAGCGGCCTTCCACTCAGATCCCTGATCGCCATCGTGCGCGGCCATCTTCAGAACATGCTCGTTCGCGGAGGGATCCAAAGCTGTCCGCTCGTAGACCACGGAAACAGCCGTCCGGGACTCGCCATCTTTCGAAAGATGAATGTCGATCCGCGTCAGCAGAACATCCCCGAGCACATAAACATATTGAATGTGACCGGCCGCGAGATCGTAAACACTATTCACCCAGATGCTATCGTGCGACCCGTGCTTTACGCGAAAGACCGAACCCTCCTGATCGGCAGCCGGGGTTGGATAAATGAACTCGGGTTTGAATTCTGGCGCCCATCTCTGCTCTTCGAAGGCGCCGAATAATGGAACCGCCTGGGCGAAAGGCATCTCAGTGACGAAATGAAACTCGGTTCGAGTATGCGCCTCCGGAACAGGAGCCGCTGAAGAGATCGAACAAAAGGCGATAACCACGAGCACTGTCTGGTATTGGATCATGCGATCAGAATGAACCCTGAAGCCATAGACAGGTCAACCGCGATGGTATCCTTTGATTTAGACTACAAGTTCCATGCTTGCCCCCTGTTTGGGAGCAGAGGTTTTTATATGTCAGGACATTCTAAGTGGGCGACGATCAAGCATAAAAAGGCCGCCCTGGACTCCAAGCGCGGGAAAGTTTTCACGCGCCTCATCAAAGAAATTATGATCGCCGCGCGCAGCGGAGGCGACCCCGACTCTAACGCCCGTCTTCGCACCGCCGTGACGGCTGCGAAGGCTGTCAGCATGCCCGCCGATAACATCAAACGCGCCATCATGCGCGGCACGGGCGAGTTGGAAGGCGGCCAGATCGATGAAATCATGTTCGAAGGGTACGGTCCGGGAGGCGCGGCGGTTCTTGTCAACGTCGCCACAGATAACCGTAACCGAACTGTCAGCGAAATCCGCCACATGTTCTCCAAGAACGGCGGTAACCTCGGCGAGCAAGGTAGCGTCGCTTGGATGTTCGAGCGCAAGAGCCAGATCCTGATTGAAAAGGACAAGGCCGCGGAAGATCAGCTCATGAATATCGTTCTGGATGCCGGAGCCGAGGACTTGCGTGACGAAGAGGACACCTGGACGGTAATTTCGGCGCCCGAGAGCCACGATGCCGTTTTGCAGGCGATCCAAAAGGCCAATATTCCGACGGAGTCGGCGGAAATCGCGATGGTGCCGAAGAATCTCTTAAAGCTCGAGGGCAAAAACGCGGCCGGAATGCTTCGCTTGAGCGAGGCGCTCGAAGAACACGACGACGTTCAAAGCGTCTATTCCAATTTTGACGTCGACGAAAAGGAACTGGAAGCTCTGGCCGGCCGTTAATGCGGGTTTTGGGCATCGATTGCGGCACGGAGCGGACCGGCTACGGTCTTATTGAGAGCGATGGCCGCACGCACCGCATCGTGACCGCGGGATGCATCCAAACCAGTCCGAAAAATCCTCTGCATGAAAGGCTGCTGGCCATCGCGCGGGCTCTTCGCGATGTGATCGGGCAGTATCAACCCGGGGCCGCGGCGGTCGAGGAAGTTTTTTACGCTCAGAACGTGAAGACGGCACTCAAGCTGTCGCACGTTCGCGGCGTAGTGCTGTTGGCCATCGCGGAGGCCGGAATTCCATTGGGCGAGTACTCCCCGCTCGCGATCAAGACCAGCGTAGTGGGCTACGGCCGCGCTGAAAAACAGCAGGTAAAGATGATGGTGCATTCGTTATTGCGGATTGAGGTCGAGATCGAGTCCGAAGACGCTTGCGACGCCCTCGCCGTCGCCATCTGCCATGCGACCCATTCCGGAGCCCGTGCCATGACAGGTGCGCGATGACGTACCGAGCCGTTACCGCCATCCTGCTCCTCGCATCCTCCTTATCCGCCGAGCCGCTCATCACCTACTCCAAATACTTCAAGGGAAGCACGCCGGAAAACGTCATCATCACGCTAAACAAACAGGGCGAAGCGGTTTACAAAGAGTCCGTTGACGACGACCAGCCGATCAAATTTCAACTCACCGAGGCAGAGACCGCCGAAATCTTTGGACTTACGGAGAAGCTCGGCCGTTTCGACCGGCCCATTGAATCCGGCCTGAAGGTCGCGCAAATGGGCGTCAAGACCTTCCGTTTCGAAGACGGCGACGTCAAAAATGAAGTGAAGTTCAATTATTCCACCGATCCCGATGCGCAAGCTCTTCTCGATTGGTTCGAACGCATGACAGAAAGCGAGCAGCGTTACATCGATCTGGATCGCGCGGCGCATTTCGACAAGCTCGGAGTTAATCAATCGCTGCTGCTCCTTCAAATCGTTTATGAAAAGAAACGTTTGATCGCGCCGCAGCAGTTTCTCCCTCTGCTCGATCGCGTGATCAAGAATGAGAGTTATCTTCACATGGCGCGGGAGCGGGCGGCCAGTTTGGCAGAGGCGTTCCGGACTCATCAATCAGCAAAGGCAGAACAGCAATGAAGTGTCGCAGGTTAGCGCAGGTTTTCGCCTGCGGCGTGGTGTGTGTTGTCCTTTCCGGCCAGACGAAGACGCCTCCCCCTCCTTCGTCATCCGAGATGTCGCAAAAGGAGCAGGAAAGCCTCAGAGACGCGCTCGGCGAGGCCGGCAACAGCCAGGTCGATTTCGAACGGGCGCTCGAAAACCATCTCGAAAAATATCCGAATTCGCCCAAGCGCGCGGAAATGGAGCGCGCTCTCGTAAAAACGGCGATTGAGTTGAAAGACAATCCACGAATCATCCGGTACGGCGAGAGAGTGCTGGAGCGCGAACCCGACGACATGCAAATCCTGGAGCGGGTCACCGTCGCGTTGTTGCAGACCGGCGGCACTGAAAACCAGGAGCGCGCGTTGAAGCACGCCGAGCATTTCGCCGAAGTGGTCAAGAAAGCCGACGAGAGCGAGAAGGATGCAAACGCGCGCGACAAATTCCGTCACAAGGACGATCATGACCGGGCAGCAGCTCGCGCGTTGCTGCTGGAAGCGCGCGCTAATGGCGTGCTGGGGCATAGCGATCAAGCCATCGCGTTGGCGGAGAAAAGCTATGCAACATACGCCAGCGTGGAAGGTGCGCGCGAAGCGGCCCGTTGGCTCGACAAAGCAGGCAAAACAGAGCAGGCCATCGAGTATATGGCTGACTCGTTCACGATTTCCGGTTTGCAATCCGCCAATCCCGATGCCGAGGAGGACCGTAGGAGCATCGGCGAACTGTATCGCAAGCTGAACGGTTCGGAAAAAGGACTGGGCGATCTGATACTGAAGTCTTACGACAAGACCTACGCGGAGCTTGCGGCACGCCGCGAAGAACGCAAACAGCTCGATCCGAATGCGCAGGTGAAGGATCCCATGGACTTCACTATCACGGATCTTTCAGGTACGAAGCTGCAGCTTTCGAGCCTGAAAGGCAAAGTGGTTGTGATGGATTTCTGGGCCACCTGGTGCGGTCCATGCCGCGCGCAGCATCCGCTTTATGAAGAGACCAAAAAGCGCTTCAAGGATCGCGACGACGTAGTGTTTATCGCGGTCGCGACCGACGAGGACCATTCGCTGGTAAAGCCGTTCCTCGAGAAGCAGAAATGGAGTCAGAAAGTTTACTTCGAAGACGGGCTGGTCCAGTTATTGCAGGTTTCGTCGATACCGATGACTCTGATTCTCAACAAGCAGGGTGAAGTTTTCAGCCGCATGAACGGATTCATTCCGGAGCGTTTCGTCGACATGCTGAGCGATCGAATTAACGAAGCTCTCGGAGTTATCCCGAAGGCCCAGGCTACCAATCAATGAACAGCTTCCGGCGCGTCACGTGGATCGTTCTGGACAGCGTCGGAGTGGGCGCTATGCCCGACGCCGCTTCGTTCGGAGATCCCGCGGGCGCCGACACGCTCGGAAACATTGCGCACCGGCGACGTTTGAACCTGCCCAACCTGGCGAAGTTCGGCGTCGGCAACATCGAGCCTCTCGACAACATCCCGCCCACGACGGAACCCTCCGCGTCTTACGGAAAATGCAAACTGGCTTCTCCGGGGAAAGATACGACGACGGGGCATTGGGAGATGGTGGGAATTCATCTCGCCAAGCCGTTCCCGCTCTATCCGAACGGTTTTCCGCACGAGATCATGGAGGAGTTCCAACGGCGCATCGGACGCAACACGCTCGGCAACTACGCCGCGTCGGGAACCGAGATCATCAAGGAACTGGGCGAAGAGCACATGCGGACCGGATCGCCGATCGTCTACACGTCGGCCGACAGCGTCTTCCAGATCGCGGCGCATGAAGAAGTAATCCCGCTCTTCGAGCTGTATAAAATGTGCGAGACGGCGCGCGCAATCCTGCGAGGACCGAACGAAGTGGGACGCGTGATTGCAAGGCCCTTTACTGGCGATCCGGGCCAGTTTACCCGCACGGCGAATCGAAAAGACTACGCCGTTCCGCCTCCCAAGGGCATGCTGCTCGATCAGCTTGACGACAAAGATGTTCCGGTCTTCAGCGTGGGCAAAATCTTCGACGTGTTTCTCGGACGCGGCATTCGCGAATACGAGAAAACGAAAAACAACACGGATGGCATGGCGAAGACGCTGGCCGCTCTCGACGAAGTTGACCACGGGTTGATTTTCGTAAACCTGGTGGATTTCGATCAGCAATACGGGCATCGCAACGATGTGGAAGGGTACGCCCGCGCGCTGGAAGAAGTGGATGCATGGCTGCCAGGCTTCGTCGATAAGTTGACCGCTGAAGATCTTCTGATTCTCACAGCCGATCACGGCTGCGATCCCACGGTTCCTGGAACCGATCATACTCGCGAGTATGTTCCGTTGCTCGCATACCAGCCGCGCAATCCCAAGGGAACCGGCCTCGGCACTCGCGGCACCCTTTCCGACATCGGCCAGACCGTGGCGGAAAACTTTGGCGTTCATATCTCACAAGGACAGAGCTTCCTAAGCACACTTTCATGAGCAGACGATATGTAATGGCGGGCAACTGGAAGATGTACAAGACCCCCAGCGAGACCCGTGCGTTCTTTGAAAAGTTCACTCCCGCGGTGCAGGGTGTGAGCGACCGCGACATTGTTATATGTCCTCCTTTTATCGATATTCCGGCCGCGGTAGAAGCGACGAAGCATACGAACGTCGCGATCGGCGGTCAAAACGTTTTCTGGGAAGTGAAAGACGGCGCCTATACCGGAGAGATCAGCGGCCGCATGTTGAAAGATGGCGGCGTCCAATGGGTCATCATCGGCCATAGCGAACGCCGTCAATATTTCCACGAGACCGACGAAACAGTTTACAAAAGAACTGTTGCAGCGCTCGAAGTCGGCTTAAAACCGATCGTTTGTGTCGGCGAATTGCTAAGGGACCGCGAAGCTGGACAAACCAACTGGGTTCTCGAGCAGCAATTCAGCAACGGGATCGCGAAGCTCACGCCGGAACAGTTCGCGCAAATCGTGATTGCATATGAGCCGGTTTGGGCCATCGGTACGGGACGGACCGCGACTCCCGAGATCGCCGAAGAAGCTCACGCCTTCATTCGAAGCCTCGTTCAACAGAAGTACGGTCATGACGATACGCGCATTCTTTATGGCGGCAGCGTCAAGCCCGATAACGTGAAAGGTCTGATGGCGCAGGAAGACATCGACGGCGCGCTGGTGGGCGGCGCGAGCCTCGACGCAACTTCCTTCGCGGCGATTGCTAACTTCTGATGTCCCGCTGGATTGCGCTCCTGATATTGTCCGCGGCAGTTTCGGCGGCGACTGTAGAAAAGCCGAAACTACCGCCGGATCTGGAGCGCATTGTCCAGCTCGCGAACGCTTCGCCGCCCGAATTTGCGGCGGATGGACTGCTGCGCGTCGCCGGCGTAAGTAAAATCGATAAGCAGCTTCGTATGGACCTGATCGACCGGGCGTTTCACACCGCGGCCGGTGCACAGTTCCATACGCCCATGATCATCCTCACTCAGACTCCGGATACCAGCGCGGGGATGGTGGCATCGGCGGCGCGATTAAATCTGGATACGCTGACATTGCAGACGCGAGCCGTTCGAAGCATGCTGCTGCTGAACAGCGCCGCGGCGCGGCAACTGTTTCTCGAGATCAGCCAGCCGGCGATCGATCCCCCGGGCTGCGACCAGCTCATGGTTCCCGACCTGACGCCTCTGTATGAGACTCTCTCCACGATTGCCAACTCGACATTCAGCGATCAGGAGAGAAAGAAGGAAGAGCACATCAACCTCGTGATGGGCTACATGTCGAGAGCCGCTTCGCCGACTCAGATCGCTCCGCTGGAGCGCATGGTCGCCAGTCTGAGCGTCAGCCCGGAGCAGCGCGATATACTCATGGCGCGATTGAATGGGCTGCGCCAGTCTCTGGTGACGCCGAACTGCCGGGACAAGAAGCCAACCGATATATCGTCGCGTCCAGACGCCTTCTGGAAATCGGATCAGGCCAAGCGGCTCTTCACAATGGGCGTTCATTTGCGATTTAAAGATGCCGGCAGTCTCTATACCGACGCCGAGCGCGACACTCCGGAATGGTATCTGAAGCTCACGGACTTCATGAAGGAGTTGGCCGATTGGCAGGCTTCAGACGAAAAGGACGAGGCGTCCTTCTTTCATCAGAAGGCAATCATTTATGAAATGTTGGTAGAGCTGACACCACGTGGAGCAGAGCGCGACAAGTTAATTCAATCCTATGTGGACTTCGTAGCCAACTCCGAGTTGCAGCGCGAGAAGCCGGTAGAGTGGTATTTTCACGCCCAGTCTTTGCTCACTCGCGTCCGCAGTGAGAATGGCGGCGAACCGGCGAAGATCGCGGCCGCGTTCGTGAATAGCGGCAACCCCGTGCTAGCGCTCTACATGGATCTCGACAAAGTTGTGCCTACGGGCGCAATGTCACCACGGTAGCGCCCCAACCACCCGCCTCGGCCGGAGCATCGCCGAAGCTCTCGACGAAAGGAGTGCGCGCGAGCACCGCGCGTACAATCTCGCGCTGCACGCCGATTCCGCGGCCATGGATAATCCGCAGAGCCCGGAATCCGAGGCGATGCGCTTCTTCTAAATACTCTTCGACGATCGGCTTCACATCGCGCGGCGGAACGGTGTGCAGATCGAAGACATCCGTGATCGGAATACGAATTGGCGCGTCATCCATGCGGCAGTTGCTAGCCTAACATCAGTGGACCCCGCTTCAGAGTATTCACGCCGGCTGAGTGAGCACAGAGCAGAATGCGATCGCTACTCGCGGCTGCATAAAACGATCGGAAATATTCGTCTTGCCGTGGGCATCAGTGCGGCCATCGTCACGTATTTCGTTTTCGGAAGGCCGATTCTTTCTCCCTGGTGGTTCGTTCTGCCCGTAGTGGTCTTCATCGCGTTGCTGGTATGGCATTCCCGCATTATTGACAAGCGCGATTACGCCGCGCGCGCGGTTCGATTTTATGAGAAAGGCATCGAACGCCTTGAACATCGCTGGGTGGGGCAGGGTGAATCCGGCGATCGCTACCGGGAGCAGGATCACGTTTACGCGGACGATCTCGATCTCTTCGGGCGTGGGTCGCTCTTCGAACTTTTGTGCATCGCACGGACGCAGGCGGGCGAAGCGACGCTGGCACGGTGGCTGAAAGGCCCGGCGCCGGCAGACGAGGTCCTGGAACGGCAGCAGGCCATAGCCGAACTGCGCGATAAGCTCGATCTGCGTGAGGACCTGGCGGCTTTCGCGGATGTCGTTCGCAAGAACGTCGACCCCGATGCGCTCGCGGTATGGGGCGAGAATCCTCCGGTCAAGTTCCCTCCCGGCACACGAGTAGTGGTGCTGCTGATCGTCGCCGTCGTCCTGGTGACATTTGCGCTGTGGATAGCGAGCGTGACCTCTCGCGTGCCATTCCTCATCGCCATCCTGGTTGAATCCTGCCTTGGACTCGCGCTACGTTCGCGCGTGCGCGAGATAATCGAGTCGGCCGAGCATCCCGCGCGCGATCTGGATTTGCTCTCCGCCGTAATCCAGTGCATCGAAGCGCAGCAGTTCCACTCACCTCTGCTATTGCGCGTGCGATCGCTGCTCGAAACCAAAGGCGAACCGGCTTCGAAACAGATTCGCCGGCTCCATGTCTATATCAGCCGGCTGGACGATCGCGAAAATCAGTTCTTCGGACCGATCGCTGCGGCGGTGATGTGGGGCACGCAGTTTTCGATGGCGGTAGAGAGCTGGCGGCGGCGATCCGGCGCGTCCATCCGCCAATGGCTGGCCGCCGTCGGCGAGTTCGAAGCGCTCTGCTCGATCGCCGCATACAGCTTTGAACATCCCGCCGACCCCTTCCCTGCCCTCACCGATCGCGAGGCTTTGTTCGATGCGCAAGGCCTCGGTCATCCGCTGCTGCCAGAAGAATCGTTCGTGAGAAACGATGTCCGCCTGGGCGCGGAGTTACGGCTGATCATCATCAGCGGCTCCAACATGTCGGGAAAAAGTACGCTGCTGCGATCGATCGGTTTAAACACGGTGATGGCGTGGGCGGGCGGACCAGTGCGCGCTCACCGGCTTGAAATTTCACCGCTCCAGGTGGGAGCTTCCCTGCGGATCGTCGATTCGCTTCAGGACGGGCGTTCCCGATTCTATGCCGAGATCACGCGGCTTCGGCGGATTATGGATCTGGCCGGCCAGAAGCGCACTCTGCTGTTTCTGGTGGATGAGATGTTGAGCGGCACGAATTCCCACGATCGCCGGATCGGGGCGGGAGGGCTGGTGCGCACGCTGGTGGATCGCGGCGCGATCGGATTGATCACCACTCACGATCTGGCGTTGGCCGATATCGCCGACGCGCTAGGCCCGCGTGCGATCAACGTCCATTTCTCCGATACTATTGTGAACGGTCAGTTAAATTTCGATTACCGGCTGCGTCCCGGCGTTGTCGACCATAGCAATGCCCTGGAGTTGATGCGGGCCGTGGGATTGGACGTCTAGAGAATGCACCCGGTCGTGCTGATAGCTCTGGCTTTGAAGCTCCTTTGGAGCGATGAGTTTAACGGGCCCGCGAACGCTCCGCCCAATCCCGCCAACTGGACCTATGATCTGGGAAACAACTATGGATGGGGAAACGAGGAGCTCGAGACCTATACACAAGCGGCCGCCTATCAGGACGGCGCCGGAAATCTAGTGATCCGAGGCGCGAAAAACCCGGATGGTTCGTACACGTCGGCACGGATAAAAACACAAGGCCTGTTCAACACGAGGTATGGACGCGTCGAGGCGAGGATCAAGATCCCGTATGGGCAGGGGCTCTGGCCGGCGTTCTGGATGCTCGGCGATAACATCGATAGCATCGGCTGGCCGGATTGCGGCGAGATCGACATCATGGAGAATATCGGGAAGGAGCCGGGCATTATTCATGGCACGCTGCACGGTCCCGGCTACGCTGGGAATTCCCCGTTCACAGCCGCGTACACATTACCAGCCGGAGCGCATTTCTCCGATGCTTATCACTTGTTCGCAATTTCGTGGACTCCGGATTCCATCACGTTCTTGGTGGATGAACACGCGTACTATCGAGCATCGACCCGGCAACTCCCGAGCGGCACGAATTGGGTTTTCAATCATCCCTTCTTTTTGATACTTAACGTCGCCATCGGAGGGTCGTGGCCGGGAAATCCGGATCAGACGACCACGTTCCCTCAGACCATGTTGGTGGATTACGTCAGAGTGTACGCGGACCAGCCGGAGTTGTAATCAGGATTCGCGGCGCAGGTCGGCCAGCACTTTGTTCGAGACGTTCAGGTTGCCGTTTGTGCCTGTGCCGAGATGAATATTCGGTTTCGCGGCGCCGTGGAAATCGGACCCGCCGCTGACGGCCAAGTGTAGCTTCTCCGCTAGCGCGGCATAGCGTTCAACGTCCGGCGGACGATGGTCGGAATGAAACACCTCGATGCCGCGCAGACCCGCATCGCGAAGCTCGGAGATGAATTCCTCTTCCTGATGCGGATCGCGAATACCCAAACGAACGGGATGCGCGAGAACGGAAAGACCGCCGGCCGCTTCGATCTGCTGAATGCTGACGGCGGTCTGCGGGCTCTCGCGATGAACAAAACCGGGCGCCTCTTCACCGAGGTATTGCCGGAAGGCTTCGTCCGTGCTCGAAGCGTAGCCTTTGTCCACCAGCACGCGCGCGAAATGCGGCCGCCCGGTGAGCGTTCTGCCGAGCTTTTCGACTTCACCCAAAGTGATATCGATGCCCATGAATTGCAATTTCCTGGCGAGAGAGACGTTGCGCTGACGCCGCGATGCCAACATCTCGAGGAGCCAGTCGCGAAAAGCCGCTGACGGCGGCTCATGCAGGAAATAGCCGAGCAGGTGTACGTCCCAACGGCGCTCACTGCCGTTGACCGCGCGTGACATCCGGCTGTTTACTTCAATGCCGCAGACGAGGTCCAGGCCTCGTTCGCGCGCAATAGGCGCGGCCTGATCGTAGCCGGCGAAGGTGTCGTGATCGGTGATCGCGAGCGCTTCCAGCCTGGTTTTCAAGGCGGCATCCACTAATTCAGCCGGAGAATACGTACCGTCCGACTCGTTGGTATGACTATGAAGATCAATCACTCGGCAGACTCGAAATCAAAAATTTCTCCAGCAACATGCACTACTAAATGCCCCGGGCCAAGCGACTTCCCGGGTCCCTCGAAAAACACCGCGCCGTCAGTGGACTCGCCGCGCCCGAGCTTGATTGGCGCGAGCACGATAGCGGACGCAGCCGCTCCCGCTTTAAGACGCGCGGAGGATACTTCAGCCAGTGCGTTTTGACGGCGGGCCTCATATCCATTCGTCGATCTCACGTGGATGTTACCGTACAAACCGGCCTCATAAGTGGACACCAGCTTAATCACGTCGGAACGGCCCGAGTGTTTTATGAACGAAAGCACCACGTCCTGCGCGCTTAAAGCCTGCAACATCTCGCCATCGCTTCTTTGATAAATGAAGTCTTCGGGTTTTACGTTCCATGAAACTTGCGATCCATTCGAAATGGCCACCTGCATCACCGAATAATCGCGAATGTGGACCGGGAGGTTGGCGAACATGACGGTTACACCCGCGCGGGTCAGCGTTTTGTACCGCAAGCCGTTCGAATCGAACTCGATCACCTGTGCACACAGGCACACGCACACGAGTACTCCCGAAAGCGCGCGAAGCAAGACCATTACTAATTCCATCATAGATGGATCGGCGCGCTTGGTACACTGATTGCAATATTTGCAGGTCTTATGACGGACATCGGAAATCTGCCGAGCCGCTTCGGATTGAGCGAGCAAGGCATCGCCAGGTACCAACTGGCGCATTGGAATTTGGGGACATCGCAGCTTATCGAACTTGCGCTTCAGCGGCATGAGGGGATGCTCGCGAGCGGCGGATCTTTTGTCGTAAAAACGGGACGTTTTACCGGAAGGTCGCCCAAGGACAAGTACATTGTACGCGAGCCGGCTACTGAATCCACGGTCGATTGGGGCGACGTGAACCAGCCGATGTCCGAGGCGGCCTTCGAAGGGATGTACGCAAGGCTGGAACATTTCCTCGAGAACGAAGAACTGTTCGTGCAAGATTGCTTTGCGGGCGCGGATCCGGAGTTTACTCTTCCGATCCGCGTGGTCACACAGCGCGCGTGGCATTCGCTGTTTGCGCGTGAGTTGTTCATCCGTCCGAATCCGCACGAGACCGACCGGCACCACCCCGAGTTCACCATCGTTTTCGCGCCGACGTTTTACGCCGATCCCGAAAAAGATGGCACGAGGTCAACCACTGCGATCGCGCTGAATTTCAAGCGACGCATCGTTGTGATCGCTGGCACGGAGTACGCCGGTGAAGCGAAGAAGTCTATCTTTACGGCACTGAATTTCCTGCTGCCCGCGCGTGGTGTGCTGCCCATGCACTGCTCGGCGAATATAGGAAGTAAAGGCGATGTAGCTCTGTTTTTCGGCCTGAGCGGGACCGGCAAGACCACGCTATCGGCCGATCCGACGCGGCGTCTGATCGGCGACGATGAGCATGGTTGGAGCGATCGCGGCGTTTTCAATTTCGAGGGCGGCTGCTATGCGAAGTGCATCAAGCTGTCGCGGGAAAAAGAGCCGCAAATCTGGAATGCGATTCGTTATGGGACCGTGCTGGAGAACGTGGTCATCGATCCCAACACGCGCCTGCTCGATTTCGAGTCCGACGAGTTGACCGAGAACACTCGCGCGGCGTACCGGCTCGAATATATCGATAACGCGGTGATCCCGAGCGTGGGCGGGCACCCGTCGCACATTCTCTTTTTGACTGCGGATGCGTTTGGCGTGCTGCCGCCGGTGTCTCGCCTGACTCCCGATCAGGCGATGTATCACTTCCTGAGCGGATACACGGCGAAGCTGGCCGGCACGGAGAGAGGTTTGGGGAAAGAGCCATCGGCGACGTTCAGCAGTTGTTTTGGAGCGCCTTTCTTGCCGCGCTCGCCGCTGGTCTACGCAAAAATGCTCGGCGAGAAGATGGAACGCCACGGCGTCCCCTGCTACCTGATCAACACGGGATGGGTCGGCGGACCGTATGGAATCGGGGAGCGGATGAATCTCCCTTACACGCGGGCGATTGTCGATGCCGTGGTGGAAGGACAGCTCGACTCGGTCGCCACAGTGCGCCATCCGATTTTCGAAGTGGACGTTCCAGTGAGTTGCCCTGGCGTGCCGGCCGAGGTTCTGGATGCTCGCGGGCAATGGCAGAACGATGCGGCGTACGATGCGCAGGCTCGCGATTTGCGGAGCCGGTTCGAGAAGAATTACGCGAAGTTCGAAGCTGTGATGCCAGCCTGATTACTGATAGCGAAGCAAGGCGAATTTCACGACCAGGGTGCAGGTCGGGGTAGGCGCAACCGAGGGAGCTATCCCAAACAGGCCTGAAAAATAATACGTACCGATCGTTACTTGAGTATTCGCACTTCCGGTTCCATCGGATAATGCCAGAATCGGACCGACCGACAACCCCGGCGATGCTGATGCCAGCTCTTGGGCCTGAGCCCGAGCGTCAGCCAGAAGATCCGCGGGCGGGCATGGCTGCGCGGCTAAAGCGGCCGCCGATGTTTGTAGTTGCTCCGAGTTGTAAGTAAGACTCCAACCGGAATGTTGTTGTCCGATGCTCTGTTGCAATGCGGCGAGTGAATTCACCGTGGCCTTGATTGTCGAGAGGGGTACGGGCAATGTGAACGTCCACTGCAACGTCGAAAGCTCGCTGAACACGCCAGACAGATTGGCGGCTGTGACTCCGACACTATTCAGAGCCGTAAGTACATCGTCCAATCCCGTGCTGAGAGGCGTTGTGACGGTGCCTGAGAGCAACTCCTGATCCGGTTGCACAGAGATTAACCGCGTGGAGGTGACCGTCAATGAGGTCTCCGTCTGCGCCCACATACAAGCGGGCAGCAGGAGCATTGTAAAAAGGCCTCGCATGGCTGTCATGATACCTCTGCAAAGCGAATTTCACGGCCAGGGTACAGGTCGGGGTAGGCGCGGGAGCGAAGTGGAGACTGGCAAGCTGACCCGACCAAAATAGTACGTACCACGTACAATGGCATCGGGTTCGAAGTTCATGGCGAAGCCGCGATTCTTCCAATACAACCGCACGACCGACAGTCAGATTTGGTTGCTTGAACTCGATGCGCTTCCGGTCGACCTCGGTTGGGACGACCTTCACCAGCAGAAGTTCGTGTGCCTATGTGCCATCAATGCAAGTTCAATGTCGAGCGAAGCATTGTCTGGATTCTGCTCGCAGTTGATCGACCGCGGATGCGCATACTTCTGCGTCTGGGGGCCGGATTGCGAGCGCGTTCACGACATCATGGACGAAAGCGTAATGGGGGATAACCCTCCTGAGACTGACATCGGCTGTCTGATGACGACCTGGCATGCGCGAGAGTCACTGTCCGAGGCAGTTGATTTCTTTCTAACTTGTACGGTGCCGGACGAGGCGTACGCCCCGACTGGATGTCGTTTCGGCCTCGCTGTAGTGATTGGCCCTCCCGATTGGGCAGCAGAAATGGAGCAACATCTTTGGCGAGGGCAACGCGGCGCTAGTTCCGATGCTGGAATTTAAGGCTCTGAGCAGGAATGTGAACAGCTAAGCTAAACTCGCTGGTTTGACGGAACGAGAATTTACGAAGATTTTGGATTGGCCGGGATACAGCGTGTACCGGCACCAGATCGAGGAGAAGTCGCGAACCCTGAAGCTGTGGGTGCGTCGCAAGCGTGGCAATAAGGTTCTGATCTGCTCCGGTTGCGGGGGCCGCTGCACAAAGATCGTGGAGATTCGAGAACGCGAGGTGCGGGACCTGCCGTGGCGCAAATATCAGACCATCGTGGTGATCGAGTTTTACCGGGTGCGCTGCCCGCAGTGCGGATTAAAGGTGGAAGCCGTCGCGCAGTTGCCGAGCAAAGCACCGTTTAGTAAAGACTTCGAAGACGCAGTGGGATTGGCTTGCGAGTCGGCCGCGGCGCGGCAGGTAGCGCGCCAGTTTGGATTGGCGGCCGGGACGGTGCGAGCCATGGATCAACGTTATCTGGAACGTTGGACACAGAAGCGAAAGAAACCCGCGCTGCGGCAGATCGGGGTCGACGAGATCTACCTGGGCAAGACGCAGAAGTTTCTGACGGTAGTGAGCAATCTGGAGACGGGGGAGCCGCTGTGGTTTGGCCGGGATCGCAAGCGCGAGACGCTCGACGAGTTCTTTCGAACGGAATTGAGCGGTTTGCAACGGGGACGTATCGCGGCGGCATGCGTGGATATGTGGGAGCCGTTCACTGCAAGTATTCTAAGTTGGGCTCCCCAGTGCCGGATCGTGTATGACAAGTTTCACGTTATGCAGCATGCCGGTCAGGCGGTAGATGAGGTGCGCCGGGCCGAGTTCTTCCGCAAGGGCGGCCGCATGCGCGGTCTGGTAAAAGGCAAGCGTTGGCTCCTGCTCAGCCGCTGGGTCAATCTGGACAGCAGGAAACGACAACTGTTGAATGAACTGTTCCGGCTCAATCGGAGAATCATGAAAGCGTATCTTCTTAAGGAAAGTCTCGATCGGCTCTGGACATACTGCTACGAAGGCGCGGCGTTGCGATATCTGAACCAGTGGATCGATCAACTACGCTGGCAAAGGCTGCAGCCGTTCAAAAAGCTCGCCGAGATGTTGCTCGGACACCTGCAGGGGATTCTGAACTACTGTCGCGTGCCGGTGCGATTCGGCGTAGTTGAAGCGGTGAACGGCAACATCAAAGCTCTGCTCCGTCGCGGACGTGGATACACAAATCTACGCTATCTCCTACTCAAGGCGCAAAGAATGGCAACGCTGAAAACAGAATTCGTTGTCTTCCGGAAAGCCGCGTGAAATGGGCAGCCCTTCACATTCTCATTCAGAGCCGAATTTAAAGGTGAGACGATCCTTGTAATCGCTTCCACTGGTCGATCGTATCGAATGGCGATGGTCAGTGAACCGTGCACAGCGTAGATGTTCTCGCTTCCGTCATTTACGACGTTCAGCGCCTTGGAGCCACCGAGGTCTGTCCATTCTTCGCGTCCGATACTCAAGGACGGTGTCCGTCGCGACCTGGTGCAGCCACACTTCGACGGCCGTGTCCTCGGGTTTGTCCGCGAGGCGCTCGATCATGGATCGCCGCACATTGCAAAAATGCGATAATATGACTTTATGTGGCTTGGATAGTAGAGCTGCTCGACGATCGCGTTCGAGATGAACTCGAAGCGCTGCCGCCCGATATGCAGGCCCGTTTTCGCCGCATCGTTGAGTTGATCCAGGGATATGGCCTCGAACGAGTTCATGAGCCGCACATAAAGCACCTGGAAGGCCCTTTATGGGAAATGCGCATGAAGGGTAAGGACGGAATATCGAGGGCGGTCTACGTCACTGCGACAGGCCGCCGGGTTGTCATCGTCCGCGTGTTCGTCAAGAAAACGCAAAAGACGCCGCGGCGAGAGATTGAAATCGCGTTGCAAAGAGCGCAGGAGGTACAGGATCAATGAAACGCACGACAGTCGATGATCTCCACAAGAAGTGGATGAAGAATCCGAAGTACCGGCGCGAATATGAGGCGCTGGAGGAAGAGTTTTCACTTGCTGCCGCGCTGATCGAAGCCCGCGCCCGCGCAGGCCTCACTCAAGAGCAGGTGGCGCAGCGTATGAAGACCACGCAGGCCGTTGTCGCGCGTCTGGAAGGCGGCGGCAGCATGCCCTCGACCCGGACTCTTGAGAAATACGCCAAGGCTACTGGGACGCGGCTTAAAATCAGTTTTGAACCTGAAGGAGCGCGGCCCTAGACAAGGCACACGAGTGACTGCTGATGTCCGACGCTCTCGAATGCTTCCGGTGTCCATTACTAAGGCCGCCAAGCGTTGCGGCAATAAGTGGGTCCTGCCGCTGCAGGAGGCGAAAAAACCCATCGATCTGGCAAGCGACAACGACATCGCGATTCTGGGAGTGGAATCTTTCCGAATCGAAGAGGGCGGATTTCGAGTCGAGAGCTATGACGGCGGCCTCTCGGTCCGAATTTGATGCCCTAAGCACCAGGATAGAGTGACGAACGCCCCTGGTTGGCGATGTTGAGCGTTTCGGATCAGCGTTGACTCTTGACTCGTCAAAAAGTTGGCCTCGAAAGCCGACTCGGATAGGGTAGAGAGCGTCTGAGTCGGACCAAGGTGCCCAAGGCGACGAGAATATGCACGACGATCTGAGCCACGCGGTCTGTGGCTTAGTCAAAGAGGAGGGCGCAGCTCATGCGGTTTCCGTCTGCGCCCACATACAAAAGGACAACAGGAACATCGTAAAAAGGCTTCGCATGGCTGTCACTGATACCTCTGCAAAGCGAATTTCACGGCCAGGGTACAGGTCGGATTGGTTACGAACACGGGAGCTGACAGGTACGTCGTGAGTCCGGTCAGATAGACTGCCTCAAACGGGCCCGAAATGACAAAGAACGTACTATACCTACCACTCACTACTTGTGAATTTGCGCTTCCGGTTCCATCCGACAATGCCAAAATCGGTCCCACCGACAGTGCGGGCGAGGCCGAGACCAAGTTTTGCGCTTGCGCCCGGGCGTCGGCGAGAAGATTCGCCGTAGGACATGGCTGCGCGGCTAGCGCGGCCGCCGATGTCTGAAGCTGCTCGGAGTTGTAGCTTAGACTCCAACCGGAATGTTGCTGTCCGATGCTCTGTTGCAACGCCGCAAGTGAATTGACGTTGGCTTTGAACGTCGCGAGCGGTACGGGCGATGCGAACGTCCACTGCAATACGACCGTGGACGTTCCTGTCGTTTCGCTGTACACGCCCGACAAATTAGCTGTTGTCACTCCGACGCTAGTGAGAGCCGTAAGCACATCGTCCAAACCCGTGCTGAGAGGTGTCGTCACTGTGACTGAGAGCACTTCCTGATCCGGTTGCACCGAAAGCGATCGCGTGGCAGTTACGGTCAAAGAGCTTTCCGTCTGCGCCCACATACAAGCGGGCAGCAGGAACAACATATATAGCCTTCGCATGGCCGCCATCACCTCATCAGTTGGAACATTACGGTCAGCGAACAACTGGAAGCGGGTGCCGGACTGGACATCGCGAGAACATTGCCCAGCATCAATCCGGCGGCAGTGACGAGGGTCTGGGCGCTTGCACGTGCCGCCGTTAGCAGGCTCGTCATCGAACAGGTCTGAGATTGCTGCAACTGTGTCGAGATCTGGGGGCCCTGCACGCTGAACGACATTTGCATGCCATTGTTCTTGGCGGCAATGCTGTTCTGAAGTCCATTCAATGTAGCGACCGTTGCTTTCAATTGGGCAAATGGCACGGGGAGAGTAAAATTCCAGGAAACCGGGGGTTGTGGCGGAACGCTTGTTAAAGTGTCGATAATTTCCTGATTCGTCGCGCCAGACAGGCTTGCTTGCGTGATTCCGCTCCCGGCCAATGCCGCTAGAACATCGTCGAGGCTCGCGGTGATCGGGGCATTAACGTTCACATCGAATACGATTTGGTCTGGAGCGAGCGTGGCATTATTCGAAGCCGTCACGAGGACCGAGTTCGAGGTGAGTTGTCCGAGAGCCAGCGAGCCGGACAAGATTATGAGACAGAGGATCTGTCTAATCATTTAGGACACCCTCAATAACTGAAACTCGACCGTCATTGTGCAGACGGACGAGGGCGTCGTAACGCTCGACATCGAGACGATGTACCCCAAATTAAAACCGGCCGCGGTCGCCAGCGTTTGAGCCTGGCTGGTCGCGGACGCAAGAAGCGCCGGCACGGAGCAAGTCTGCGACTGCTGAAGTTGCGTGGATACCTGCGTTCCTTGAACCGTAAACTGCAGCGACATCCCGTTGTTCATCTGTTGGATTGTGTTTTGAAGCGCGGTCAGCGCCACAACTTCAGCCTGCATTTGAGAAAAGGCTACTGGTACGTTGAAGTACCAGGTGAGTGTGTTCGCCGGAACCGAAGTCCTTCCCGTACTCGCAGCCCAAGAGTACACATAGACCCCGGAAAACTCGGCGATCGTAATGCCCGATCCGGCAAGCGCGGAAGTCACATCGTCCAGAGTCTTATCCGTTCCGGCGCTGACTGCCACGTTGAAGACAACCTGATCCGGCGATAAAGTCGCGCTGCTCGTAGCCGTGACTGTAACTGTGTTCGGATCGAGCTGTCCGAACAAAAGTGAATATGACATTACAAACGCAAATACAAGACCGCGTCTGAACATAGCTGAAGTATAACGCTCATTTAACGATATTAAGTTTCTGATTTGCGGCACTCGGGCTTTTCGTCGCAACCGGTGGGCTAATCCGCTGCGCTTTCAACGTGAGATCCGGCATTCCTAGCTTCGTTCGCAAGCTTTGCAACACCATGCCGATGGGAATATCGCCGAGATCCTTGGCGGCCTGGTAGTCGATCTCAACCGCGGTCCCGTTTGCTCCGAGGACCACGTCAAAGCTCTGAATGGGCGCATCCGACGAGGGCCATATTTCCTGGATCGCCGGACGAATTTTCTCTAACAGCTCCTGTTTTAATTCAGCAATTGTCTTCTCTTTGGCGACCGCGGGCGCCGGCCGCTCGAGATGCTCCATCAGGTCAGCTAATTCGCTCTTGCTCGCGACGGCTTCAACAGACAGCTGGACGTCGCGGCCCGTCCGCCGCATCAGGTCTTGGCGCGCCTGCTCCAATTCTGAATCGCTGATACGTTGGGTCGATATCAAACGAATCGCGATTTCGTCATTGCTGACATTCACCTGCTCCGAGACGAGAGAGCCCGATGGCACCAGACGCTTCAATTCCTCCTGAACCGCGCCCCTGGCGAGTGTTTCATTCGCAACCTGGAGCAATGCCCTACGCAGCGGGACCGCAATGGAGGCGAGCAGAATCAAGATCATCAAGACGCGCCAGCGCAGTTGTCCCCCCGTCGCCAAGATTCGAGCCACTGGGCCATGGGATAGCGCTCGCGCAAGCGGATCGTCTCCTCGGGATGCCTCCATTGCCTGCCGAACTTCCGGAGTGCTCATTCCGAGGAGAAGAAAGACCAGGAATGCACTCGCCACGATGGCGACCAGGTTGGTCAGGAAGAGAAGACCCGCTCCACCGATAATTTCCAGATTCAGGCCGCTGCCAAAACCGAAGCCCATGGTACAGAGTGGCGGCATCAACGCTACCGCGATGGCAACTCCGGGCAGCGCGGTGACGCCGTCCGCTTCGCCACGGCAAACTACGACGGAGCCGGCCAAACCGGAGAACAACGCTATGCCCAAATCGAGCAGGTTGGGGTTCGTGCGAGCGATGATTTCGGATGTGGCGGAGTGAAACGGCAGGAGCCACACCAAAAGGCCGGAAAATGCAATGGACACGGTAAGGCTGCTAAGAAGGGTAGCTACCGCCTTTATTCCCAGATAAAGATCTCCCACAGCCAGAGCTAAGCCGGTCGCCATGATCGGCCCCATCAAGGGAGAAATGAGCATCGCGCCAATAATCACCGCCGGGCTATTCTCCACCAGGCCGAATGTAGCGATACCGGCTGAGAACAAGATCTCGAGCCAATAGCTCAGGCTGGCCATTTCCGCGGTGGCGAAAACTCGCTCATACACTCTCGGCTTCGCACGCGCATCCACGTGAAGCAGTAACTGAAGACGCGACCGAACGAGGCCGGACGCTGGGATCTCGTCAGACATTGCCGTGCTTCCAGTATGCATCGAGGCGTATTGCACCAGGTCCTTTGAACCTCGGCGCTTTAACGCCTGCGAGATAAAATAACAGTGACGGGGGAGTTCGTAAGGTGGGCAAGAACCTCAACAAGCGGCAATGGAGTTTCACCATTGTTTATCTCCTCTGGGTCATCTTTACGATCTGGTCGCTACGCGCAACTTTATCCCCCCAGCGGCCGCGGGAGGTTTCCTACAGCGACTTTCTCGCGGAGGTAAAAGCCGGCCATTTGGAAGACGTTCGAATCACCGAACGGCAACTGATCGGCACGCTGAAGCCGGAGAAGACCAAAGACAAGAAGGCTCCTCAAAATCTCCAGATCGAATGCACGCGCATTCCCGGACTCGATGCCGGTCCGTTGGTTCAAGATCTGGAGGCACAAAAGGTGAAGTTCTCCGGAACCATCCCGGCCCCATCATGGTGGACGGATATTTTGATTTCGTGGGGGCCGCTGTTGTTGCTTTTCCTCATTTACGGATTCGTGATGCGCCGGATGCAAAAGGGTGGAGGGCCTTTGAACATCGGGCGCAACCGCGCCAAGATCCACGACGAGTCGAGCACGCTCGACACCCGTTTCAGCGACGTGGCCGGCGTGGATGAAGCGAAGGGCGAGCTGACTGAAATCATCGATTTTTTGAAGAACCCCGAGAAGTTCCAGAAGCTCGGCGGAAGGATTCCCAAAGGGGTGTTGCTGGTAGGCGCTCCGGGCACAGGAAAGACGCTGCTGGCGCGGGCAGTGGCGGGCGAGGCTCGCGTCCCGTTTTTTTCGATTTCCGGCTCGGAGTTTGTCGAGATGTTCGTTGGTGTAGGGGCCGCGCGTGTGCGGGACCTTTTCGAGCAGGCCAAACAGCGCGCCCCTTGCATCGTATTCATCGATGAGTTGGATGCGATCGGCAAGAGCCGCGCAACCGGCCCGGCGTATTTTTCGAATGACGAGCGCGAGCAAACGCTGAACCAGCTTCTTGTCGAGATGGATGGCTTCGATTCTTCGAAGACCGTCATCATCATGGCCGCAACCAACACGCCGGAGGTGCTGGATGCGGCGTTGCTTCGTCCCGGGAGATTCGATCGCCAGGTGGTGCTCGATCGGCCGGACTTAAAGGAGCGCGAAGCCATCCTGAAGGTGCATGCGCGAAAGCTTCCAGTCGCCCCGGAGGTCAGTCTCGAGAGGGTCGCGGCGGCAACTCCTGGCATGGTCGGCGCGGACCTGGCGAACATTGTGAACGAAGCGGCGCTCAATGCCGCGCGGCGCGGCGCTACGCAGATCGAACAGCGCGATTTTGAGCAGGCTGTTGATCGCGTCACCTTGGGCTTCGAAAAGAAAGGGCGGCTTATCAGCCCCGAGGAAAAAGAGCGGGTCGCGTACCACGAACTCGGCCACACACTGGTTGCGCTGTCGCGTCCCGATGCGGATCCGGTTCGGCGGGTCTCCATCATTCCGCGATCGATCGGCGCGCTAGGCCATACGCTGCAGTTGCCGGCGAAAGACAAATACCTGCTCACGGAACCCGAGTTGGAGACACGAATCGCCGTCCTGTTAGGCGGTCGAGGGGCCGAAGACATCGTTTACAACGGCATCGTTTCCACCGGCGCAAGCGACGATCTGGAGAAAGCGTCGGAACTCGCGCGGCAGATGGTGACCCGTTACGGAATGAGCAAGAGCCTTGGCAACATGACCTACGGGATTCCTCACCAATCGCGCTTCCTCAAAATGCCGTTCGACAATGAAGAGCGGAATTATAGCGAGCACACTTCCGAACAGATTGACGAAGCGGTGCGTTCGATTGCCGATCGTCTTTATGAAGAGGTGAGGAGCACATTGAACTCGCGACGCGGCGATTTGGACCGCATCGCGGTGTCGCTCATTCAAAAGGAAACGCTGGAGCGGGAAGAACTGGATAAACTTTTGGCGCCAGAGCGGGACTCGGCGTCTGAGGAACAACCGGTCCGCCATCCATCATAAATGGAGCAAGGATTCGACGGCGCTCAAAACTTCTTCGACCGAAATCTTTTCGAGATCGCCGGAAACGATACCCACGCAGCGCCCGCGCGGCGCCCAAATCACAGGATCTGTCGGGCCGAAAATCGCGACCACGGGCGCTCCAACCGCGGCAGCGATGTGAGTGATTCCCGCATCGTTACCGATATAGGCTTTTGCTCCGGCGAGCCAGCAGGCCAGTTCGTAAAGATCCGGGATTTTCACCGCGCCGGCCAGAGGTTCATGCGGCGCCGCGCACCATGAGATCGCCCCTTCGAGATGCTCGGCGACGGCGCGGAATTTCGCCATGGGCCAGTTCTTCCTGGGACTGCCGGAGAACGGATGGATCACGATGGTTCCGTTCGGGACGGGTGTCACATCGATATGCGGAGCTTTTCCTAAGGGTGCGCCGACATGATTCAGGAAGAAGTCGACAATGTGCAGCCGGTTGTTGCTTGGCGGCAAGGCGGGGAAGAACTCGAAGGGGAGATTCAGTTCTTCAGTCCTCGCCCGAAATTCTGGCTGGTTGGATCCGTACCAGGAAACAATAGAATCGAACGTCCGCAGATATCCGAGGAGCGCGACGGGGGGCTCCAGACCTGGTAGAGCCAACAGGTCAATTCCGGATGGCACGCGTTGGACGCGATCGGCAAAGCGGATCAGAGGTACGACCGCGGTCGGCACCCAAACTTCCGTGTAATCTGTCTTAAGGTACTCTAGAGCCGGAAGTGCGACAATGCAATCGCCAATCGCACCGGGCCGAATGAGAAGTCGCCGCAATGTTTATTGTGCCCTACAGTGAAATTGCAATCAATGCGGTTTATTTCAACAGTTAGGGATGCGACGATGAAACCACGGGACGTCCGCTGCGCACCCAGCCGAAAAGGCCCTCGGGCATGACGAAGACATTCCGGTAGCCGCGGTGAAGCGCTTCGGTGGCGGCCGCGCTGCTCGCGGTGCAGAGACGGTTCGCGCAGTAGAAAATCAGCGTGGCCTTGCGATCGCGTGGCAGGAAGCGCTTGATGTCAGGCCGGTCGATGAAGATAGCGCCGGGCAGATGGCTCTGCTCCCACAGATCGGGCGGGTTCACGTCGAAAATGAACACGCCCGGTTTGCCGAGGAGCTGCTCGACCTGCGCCATGGTAAGCGCGGTTGGCAAGTTCTCGCAGATTGCCGGCAATGTGGCGGCGAGCAGGCAGACGATGGCGAGGCAGTTGCGCATGCTATCGAAGATTCGCCGCCAGCTTCGACTTTCCGGACAGAGCGGATAGTGCTCCATCGGTGAGCACCTTCGCTTCGTTGACCTTCTTCAGCGTGAAGGAAGGGGCGTGAACTCCCCACGATCCGTCTTTCTTGACGGCGGTGAGGATATCCCGCGCCTGGTTGGCCATCAACTGGACTTGAGCTTTTTCGGCGGCGCCGAGACGCGTTTTGGTAAGACCGGCATCGATGGTTTCCAGGGCTGCGCCGACGGATGCCAGGCCATCTTTGACCGGCTTCTGCCACATGACGACGCGATCGTAAATCATTTTCTGATTGACGAAAGTCAGTTCCTTGGGTTGAGACGATTGCACTCCGCCGTGGCAGCCGCCACCTTCGATAACGTTCCCATCCATGTAGCTGGTGCGTCCGCAGGACCACATGAGATCGATGTAAGGCTTGCCGTCTTTCTTAGTAAGCTGCCAGGAGCCATCCTGGTAATCGCGCCCCTTGCCCTTAGGCGGATTCAGCGTCTTCTCGTCCGGGCTAACCAGGATGCGCCAAATGTGGGCAGCTCGCGCGGTGTCGAAGCCGGCATGATCAGGCTTCTGAATGGTGCCGAAATTCTCACAGCTCATCATGTTCGGCATGTGGCAGCTCTCGCACTTGTTGCCGCCGTGAATTTCATTGTTGGCGAAAAATAATTGCTGGTCGGCGTGACAGTCCTGGCATTTTTTCTTCAGCGCCGGAACCGTATAGCTGTCTTTCCAATCGTTTTCCGTTACTTCGTGCGGGTCGTGACAAGTGGTGCAGCGGATGCCCTTGGCATAATGAGCCGTGTTGTATCCCTGCGCGCCTTCGGTTCCGCAAGCAGGGCACTTGCTCTTGAAGAAGGCCGTGAACGGATGCTTGGGGTCCTTGGCGGCTTGCTCTTCGTTCCAGGCAAAGCGTTGGTGGCAGCGTTCGCAATTGGAGGGCAGCCCCGCGCCGCGGGCTCCGTAGAGGTGAGCGCCGGCTCCGTGGCACTCTTCACAGGTGATGCCTTTGCTGATGGTGTGCTTACGCAACTCCACTGGATTTCCGAGCGCGGCGATCAGTTCGGCGTCGTTTTTGAAGTCGAATTTGAAAGAATGGCACACTTCGCAATAGGCGGTCGCGGGTTGGAACAGCATCGTTTTGCGATTCTTAGCGCCGTAGGATGTCATGCCCCAGACGCTCGATCCGTTATCGCCGAAGTCCTCGAGCTTGGTGGGAAAACCAGGCACGAAAGTGGCGATCTTCTGAACGACATCCGGGGTCAGCGATTCGGCCCAGGTACGTGAGAACTGGTTCCCGCCAGCTACGAGGGTTCCGGTTCCATCTCTCAGCAGGCCGCCTTCGACGTGATACGTTCCGCGGACCAGCCAGGCGTCGACGAAACCGTATTTTGTGCGCGGCGTTCCGATGATGGCGTAAACTGCGTCGGGGGTGATGCCCTCCGGCAGAACGGATGCCTTGCTTCCGTAGAGGCCGGCTTTGAGATCCCTGTTTGGTACCTCGTCCATTTCATCGGGAAAGCGAACTACTTTGGCGTGGCGGGATCGGACCCACTTCTCGTATTGGGCGGGATGGCATTCGCCGCACTTTTTGGCGCCGACGAACCGATTAGGAAGATCCAGAATCGATTCCGTACCCAGGCGGTAGGTCATGGAAACCTGGCGATTGTTCTTTTTGGCGTAATCTTTGCCGCCACCCTCTTCAACGAACTCTTCGTCGCGGTCGCTGATGTGATACTTGCCGACAATTCGACCGTCTTTCTCGTACTTAAACATCGGGTGGTTCTTTAGCAAGTAATCGTAGAATGGCTTTTCCTGCTCGACGTATCCCTCAAGCGTGCGCGGCGTAATGCTATCGTCGGGCTGGATTTGGGATTTGGATGACGCTGCCGCCTGCTGGGCGGCTAAGCGAGTGAAGTTGCTCCCTGACAGGAGAACGGCTAGTAAACACACGAGTAGAACAGCGATGCGCCTGGACATCGGATCTCCTTTTTTCGCGTGGAACAAATTACCGAGTCGGCCATCGGAGGGAGTTTCGACCATGGGCGGAACGAAGGTTGAAACCGTGAAGGTCTGTAAGAAGATACGCGGGCGTCACTGCCGCTGTGTCGTTAAGTCACCCCGTTGGTAGGCGACATGCCGAGGGCATCGTCAGGAAGGAGCCATGCTTATGAGTACTGACGAACAACACAATGAGTGCGGCGATCACGCCCGCGTCAACGGATCCTCCGCATTATTTGCTGGCGAGGACCAAAAGCTGAACCCAGATTCGTAAATAACGAACCCAACTTGACTCGGAGAACTGCACGGTAAGTTCCGTTTGCGAAGTTACTGAAAATAGGGGGCGCGGAAGGATTGTGGCTGCAACCGGGGCGAGCGATATCGCGCTTTGTTTGGGGGAAAACGCTCAGGCCAAGCGTTCGTAGTTCGTGGTTGGTGGTTCGCGCGGATCAAATGGCTAGCGAGCGGGCTCCGACCATTTCATACCAGTTCAGGAACGGGAGTTGCGATGGCGTGCAGGCTTCCTGATAGACATTGCGGCAGAGCTGCCGGAACGCCTCGTGCCGTTGCTCTATCCAAACCGGGGCCAAATCCTTGAGGCGAGTCTTCAGGAGCGAACCGATCGCAAATTCACGGGAAAAACCATACTCGATCGGGACCACCATGCCATCGGCTTCGATGACCAGTGGCGTGACGCACTCAGAAAGGCATGTCTTGCGATCGCCGCCAAGGTCGGCGTAGAAACGATCAGGGAAACGCTGCACCAGGTCGCGGTGAAAGACATCAAGTTGTATGAACATCCGATCTCCGTATTCCTTGCGAATACGGTCGGCTTCCAGAAAAGCGTAAGCCGATTCGACTTCATCGGGCCGTTCGCCGATCAGGATTTCCGCGGCCCGGCCAACTTCCTCGAGCGGGTGAATTTGAAAGAGCTTCGCCCCTTGTTCGAGCGCGAACCGCGCGCACCAATCGAGTTCATTGACGTTGTACAGGGTCAGCGTAAAAATGAATCCGAAATCGATACCGCTTTTCCTCACGCCCTCGAGATTCGCCTGCATGCGCTCGAACGCCTGATGCGATGCACGCATCCGATTGTGGGAACCGGGAATACCGTCGAGGCTGATGGCCAGAACGTCGGTGCAACCCTGGAGCATTTCGAGGCGAGGGCCTTCGAGCAGCATGCCATTCGAAGTCACCGTGGTCCGGAGTCCGAGCGATTTGGCATGCCGGAGAAGGTGGCCCAGGTCTTTATACAGGATCGGCTCACCGCCTGAAAAGCTGGCTACTTTGTAGCCCTGTTCCGAGGCATCGGTGAGGGCGTCCGCGAGCACTTCATGAGACAGCAGGTCACGCTCATCGGGCCCGGAAAGAGAATAACAATGGAGGCAGCGCAGATTGCATCGGCGCGTGGGGTGAAGTTGCAAAATCGGCTGAAGCGTACACGCTGCCCCCTCGAACATGAAGTTATTCCTCTCCCTCGGTATTGCGGATCCGCACGGTGCAGATGTCGGGGATGGGAATTCCGTTGACCAGGATGTTCAGGTTAATCGTGCTGTCATTCAGCCTCATGAGCTGATTCACCATTTCACCCACTTGAGTCACCGGACATTGCAGTGTAGCGTCGAGTTCGAGGTAGGCGGGAGGTATCCCGCGAGTGAGCCAGTTCGGGATGGTGTAATTGAGCGAAGCAGGAAAGGCGAGCGCCTTTTTGATTTCATCGACCGTGGGAATCTCGCCGTTTCTCGCCAGATTTTCCAACAGTTTTTGGGAGCCCCTAAGCCCGCGTTGGGGTAGGGAGTAACTTGTTGATGCCATGAAACTGTTCCTCCGTGGTACTTTATGTACCTTCTGTACTATCAACTGCCAAAACAGTATGGGGGTATTTGTTTTAACTGTCAACAAGATCGACATTGACACATTTGCGGAGAGAATTGTTCTTGTGACGCCGCAATTTCGTAATGTGGAATTACAGCTAAACGCCGATAGTGACGAAGTTCCTGGCTTCCGTACGCACTGTTACGATCAGCTCAAATCGGCTAAGCTCAGTTGGGCGCAGTCGAGTGCGAGCGTTGATGGTAAGCGGCAGCCAATCGGAAGCGCTATGAACGCCATCCCAAACGACGGCCGACGCGGTGTAGGGTTGCGCATCTTTGCCAGCGGCGGGAGGATCGGGGGAAAACGTCCGGCATTGCGTGGAAGGTTGCGGAACGGTTTTCGTAACTTGCCAGCCGGCCGACTTCGGACGGGTGCGAGTGCGTGTGTCGATGCTGGTTGCATGTGTTGACGCAGAGGCTGCGGCCGCTTCGCGAAATGCTTCGACCAAAGCAGTGCGGAGCAATCGTTCCTTCTTTACATTGGCCCTACATGTGGCGCAGGATCTCAGGTGCAGAATAATACGGCGCCGCCGGTCCTCAGGCACACGGCGGAACGCAAACATCTCGATTTCGTCCGAAGAAATATGATGCCGCAAGCCAACCTCATTAGAAAACCGCGCCGGGTAGCACGGGTTGTATTGGCTATCATAAAACAATTTCCCCGGTTGATGGTTGTAGTGCGCGAGGAATTTATTCCTCGCGCAAAGCGTCCATGGGATCGAGTCTGGCGGCGCGGCGCGCCGGGGCGTAACTGGCCAGCAACGCCACCACCGCGAGCAAGGCAATTGCTCCCGCGATGGTCGAGGGATCGTAAGGCTTCAGTCCAAATAGCAAGGTGCTCGCGGCGCGTCCGGCCCACAACGCCAGGGCCGTTCCGACGATGATCCCGATGGCGAGCAGCAAACCGGCTTCGCGCAAAACCAATCGCACCACGTTACCGCGATCGGCTCCTAACGCCATGCGTACGCCAATCTCGTTTTTCCTTCGCGCCACCATAAATGCGATCACGCCGTAGAGGCCGAGTGTCGCGAGAAGAGCCGCGAGAAGGCCGAACGCTCCTGAGAGAGTGGCCATCAGGCGATCGCGCTGAAGCGATTCCGCAAGTTGTTTGGTCAAAACCGTGAATTGCAGGCCGAACTGCGGGTCAAGCTGGGCAACGACGCCCTTGATCCCGTTCATCAGGTCGGCCGTTGGACCGTTCGTACGCAGCACGTAGGTGGCGCCTGAGCTGGGATCGGGGTCTTGATCGATGGGACGAAACGCGATAGGCTCGAAATCTTCGCGCAGGTCGTAATATTTTGTGTTCCTGACGAGACCGACCACTTGAAAAACGTCGTCGGGTTTGCCGGCCTCCGCCTGGATTCTGAACGCACGGCCGACGGGATTACCGCCTCCGAAAAGCTGCTTCGCAAAAACTTCGTTGACGATTGCAACTTTCGGAGAACCGAGACTATCGCGCTGGTCGAAATCGCGGCCGGCGAGAAGCGCGGTTCCCATGGTGCGGAAATAGCCGGGTCCGATTAAATTGATATTGATCAATTTACCGGCGTTCGCAGATCCGTCCGCGCGAGCCATATCGTTCCAACCGGAATTGCTGACTGGCGTGAAGAGCGTCTGCGCCGCCGACATCACGCCAGGGCGCGCGCTCAGCCGTTGCAGCATTTCGTGAAACTCGACCCTCCGGCGCTCTTTGTTGTAATGAGCGCGGCTGAAATCGATGTTCACCGCAATGATCCCCTCGGTCCGAAAACCAGGGTCAATGGCGAGGACATTGCGGAAGCTGCGCACAAACAGCAGCGCACCCACCAAAAGGACGAGAGACATCGCAACCTGCGATACGACCAATGCGCGGCGCCAACTGAAACGTTCCCGGCCGGCGCTGAGTCCGCGGCCGCTTGCCCGCATTACGGAGGCTGGAGCAACACGAGTAGCGCGCAAGGCGGGAAGCAGACCGAACAGGACACAAGTACCCACGGCGAGGGCTGCGGTAAAACCGAAGACTCGAAGGTCCAGGCCGAGGTCGACAAAGAGAGTGTTGCCCGAGGTGCTCAAGAAGGCGATCAGACCACGGCTGAGGAACTGCGCCAGTCCGGCGCCAAACGCCGCGCCCAGAACGGCAAGGAGGAGACTCTCCACCAGAAGTTGGGCAATTAACCGGCTTCTCGCTGCTCCAATGGCCTGGCGAATCGCTATTTCTCGCTCTCTAGCGCTCGCCCGCGCGAGAAGAAGATTCGCTAGATTGGCGCAGGCAATCAGCAAGACAAGGCCCGTGATTGCCAGCAGAATCCACAGCGGACTTTCATACTGCCGGCGTAGCTGCGAAACGCCTGTCGCGCCTGATGTTACTTCCAATTTGTTCGCCAGGTATTTCTTGGCGCTGTCGGGCTGATAGGCGGGAGGTAATGAATCCCGCATGATGCCCGGCGAGACAACGCGGAGCTGTGCGGTGGCTCGCTGCGTGGTCCAACCGGGCTTCAATCGTCCCATCCCAGACAACCACCAAGCGGTCAGGTTCGGCGCGCGACCCTTACCATCGTCGGACAGAAGAGCGTCCGCGCAGAGCGGAATCGCGACGTCGTATTGATAGCCGACATCCACGCCGAAAAAGCTGGCCGGCGTGACGCCGATCACGGGAATGGCGTGACCGTCGAGCATCACGGTTCGACCAAGGACGTTCGGATCGCCTGCGAACTGGCGCTGCCAGAAGGCATAGCCGATCACAGCGCTTGGAGAACCGCAGCCCGGCCGGTCATCCGCATCCGTAATGGTGCGACCCAGGATCGCATTGACTTCCAAGCCTCGAAAGAAGTCGCCGCTCACGTAGAGACCTTCGGCATAGCGGGCTTCGCCTCCGGGCGCCAGATTGAAACGCGTCGCGCTCCACGCGAAAGTCTGTGCAAAGGCCTGCTGCTGCGACCTGGTCAGGTCCCATTCCTTGGAAGTGAACTTGGCGCTGCGCGTCGAGAACCAGCCATTGCGCGTGGAACCTTTCACAAAGTCGATGTAAGCCAGTTCCTGTGGATTTTTCACCGGCAGACTGCGGAGCCGCACAGCATCGACAAGCTGGAAAATAGCCGTGTTGGCCCCGATTCCGAGAGCGAGAGAGAGTACCGCGACGATGGTAAAACCTGGATTCTGCCGTAGCTGGCGCGCGCCGTAGCGCAGGTCTTGGATGAAGGTTTCGATCCGCATCTTAAGACCGAGACGAACGAAACAGGCTGCGGTTGGCAACGAACGCCACAATCGTACCGTAGAATGCAAGTGTGGCGTCCCATGACGTGGCACTTTCCGCCATCTCGATTCGCGGCGTCACGAAACGCTACGGACAGCTAACCGCGGTAAAGGACCTCAGCCTGAATGTTACTCCGGGCGAGATTCTCGGTTTTCTCGGGCTGAACGGCGCGGGAAAAACCACTACGATTCGTATTCTGCTCGACCTGCTGCGGCCAAGCGGCGGCACCGCGCACATCTTCGGACACGATTGCCAGCATGACGGATTGCGTGCCCGATCCGCGATCGGATATTTGCCCGGCGAGTTAGGCATCTACTCGAATCTTACGGGCGATGAAGTGCTGGATTTTCTCGCGGGGCTGCAAGGCCGCAAGATCGATCGTTCGGTTCGGCGAGAGCTTCAGGAGCGCCTGAAGATGCCGGACACGGACCTGCGCCGCAAGCTGCGCGAATACAGCACGGGCATGAAACGCAAGCTCGGGATCATCCAGGCATTCCAGAGCGATCCGCGTCTTCTGATTCTCGACGAGCCGACCGAAGGGCTCGACCCGCTTATGCAGGAGTCGTTTTATGGGTTGCTGGTCGACGCAAAGAAACGTGGGCGGACGATATTTATGTCATCGCACGTGCTTTCGGAAGTGGAGCGCGTGTGCGACCGTGTCGCCGTTTTGAGAAAAGGTGAACTGGTTTTGCTGGCGAGGGTGGACGAGACGCGACGGCTCGCACCACGGCGCGTGCGAATCGTTTTTGCGGAGGATGTTGAACACGTACCGGATCTGCCAGCATCGAACGAGATGCTTCGCAAGGAGGCGCGCGTCTGGACGCTACGGGTTGAAGGAGGGATCGGACCGCTGCTCAAAATTGTTTCTCAACTTCCCGTGAGCGACATGGAAATTGACGAGCCGCGACTCGAAGACGTGATCCTGGCGTATTATCGCGAGGCCAACCAATGAGAGCGCCGCTATGGTTGCTTCGATATTCCATCAAGCGGGTCCGCAACATGGTGCTCGCCATCGGACTGCTGCTGTGCGCCTTTCAGATGATTCTCATTGAGGTTGGCCGATCTCTGCAGGTCTCCGGAAGCTTTACACAGTTGAGTGCGATGATGCCGGATTTCGCCCGTGAATTGATGGGACCGGCGATGGCGGGCATCATGTCGTTTGCGGGCATCGTTTGTTTGGGATATTTTCACGTGGCTGTGATGGGGTCGCTCGTTGGGATCTCGATCGCGCTGGCGACAATTCCCGCCTCCGAAATCGAGGTCGGATTCATCGATTTGATCCTGGCGCGGCCGGTGGCGCGACATTGGGTGGTCACGCGGACAGTGATCGTTTCGTTGCTCGCAACGCTCGCGATGCTCGCTTTGATGATGGCCGGCACCGGTATCGGGCTGCATCTCCTGGCGCCGGCGAATGTCGAATGGCCCTCTCCGAGGCTTGTCTTGTCGCTCGCGGCAAATCTCGGTTTGTTGATGATGGCGTGGAGCGGCATCGCGATGGCGATCGGCACGGCGTCGAGAAGGCGCGGAGTGGCGAGCGCGATCGTGGGATTCCTGGCGTTGTTCACATTCCTACTGGATTATGTCGCGCGGTTATGGGAGCCGGCGGAGAAGATCGTGTGGCTTTCGCCGTTTCGTTATTTCAATCCGTTCGAACTGGTGATGGGGAATCCACTGCCGTCGAAGAACCTGCTTGTGCTCGGCGGGATTTGGATTGCCGGATCGATTGCCGCGTACGTCGTTTTTTCGCGGCGCGATATATAAAGGATCATTCCTCGCGCAACGCGGCCATGGGATCCATCCGCGCGGCACGGCGGGCGGGCAGGTATCCGGCGAATGCGCCCGCCAAGGCCAGGATCAACAAGGCCCCGGCGAGGGTAGCGGGATCGGTTGGCTTCATGTCGAAAAGAAACGACTGGACTAAGCGTGCCGCGGCAAGCGCGACCGCCGCGCCCAACGCCAGTCCGATGCCAACCATCAGCACGGTCTCGCCAAGCACCATCCGCACGACTTTGGATCGCTCCGCTCCGAGGGCCATGCGAATGCCGATCTCGCCGCGGCGGCGCGCGACGTTGTAGGACATCACGCCATAAAGTCCGATGGTGGCAAGCAGGAGTGCGAGCGCTCCGAAGAAACTGCTCAGCATTGCGAGAAGGCGCTCGCGCGACAAGGATTGCGCTACTTGCGTCGACAACGGCGTGAACTCAACTGAGATGCCACGATTGACTTGTGAGACCGCCGATCTCAGCCCGGGAATGATGTCGTCAGGACCCGATCCGGAGCGAATCTCGAAATTCTGAGACAGTCCTCGCTCAAGCGCTTTCTTCACATCGTTCCTTTTGAATGGAAGATAAGCTGTAGGCGGGATATCGTCGCGCAAGGAAAGATATCTTGCGTCACCGACAAGGCCGACAATTTCGACTGGCGGTCCCGTAGCGTTTCCCTCCTGTACGCGAAAGTGCTTGCCAAGCGGACTGCCCTTACCGAAAAACTTCAGCGCCATGGATGCGTTTACGATGGCTACCGGCGTCGCGTCCGTTTCGTCGTGGACATTGAAATCTCGGCCGGCGAGCAGAGGCGTTCCGAGCGTTTCAAAGAATCCATCGCTTACACGATTGAAAAAGACGTCGGTGTCATCGAGAGATTTGGCCGCGTAACCATCCACGACGACATTCTGATCCCACTGACTGAACGATACGGGAGTGACATCGGAAGAGCTCGCCGACTCCACACCCGGGGTTGCCCGTATTTTGCCGAGGATCTCCGAGTATAAGCTGGCGCGTTGCTCCGGCGGGAAGTGGCCATTGCGAAGCCCGACGTTCATCAGCAGAACGTGATCCTGGTGAAAACCGGGCTCCATGTTCGCGAGCTTCAGAAAAGTCCCGAGCAGCAGCCCGGCTGCCACCAATAAAACGAGCGACAGCGCGAGTTGGCCGACCACTAAGGCTTTGCCGAGGTTGAAGCGTGAGCGTCCTTCGACAGTCCCGCGCGAGTTCGTTTTCATCGCCGAATGCGGCTGTACGCGCGTCGAACGAATGGCGGGAGCGACGCCGAATAGCAGCGCTGTGGCGGCAGCGATCGCTATGGTGAACGCGAGGATTCGCCCGTCCAGAGTGAGGTCGAGGAATACAGGCACACCTCTGCTCGCCAACATTCCGACCAACAAACGGCTGGACCATTGCGCAAATAGCGCGCCGAGAATCGCACCGCCGACCGACAGTATCAGGCTTTCGGTCAAAAGTTGGCGGATCAGCCGCCAGCGACCCGCGCCCAACGCCAGCCTGACCGCGAACTCACGCTGCCGAACGGTGGCGCGCGCCAACAATAAATTCGCAACATTCGCGCAAGCGATCAGCAGAACGACGCCGACAACTACCATCAGCGCGATGAGCGCGGAACGATATTGGAACCGCAATCCGGAAAATCCGTTCGCAGCGGGAACAAGGTCGAACTTGGCACTCAGATAGGACTTCTGCATGTCGGCGCGCCAGTCCGGGGGAAGAGTGGCTCTAAAGACTACCGGCGCCAGCGTATTCAGCCGTGCTCGCGCTTGTTGTGGACTCACGCCGGGCTTCGGTCTGCCGATGATCATGAGCCACCAGGTTGAACGATGATCGAGGTTGCTTGCTTCACCTAAAATGACGGCTTCACTGCAAATGGGAACGAACAGACCCGTGGACCGGCCCACTTCCACGCCGGAGAATCCGGGCTGGGCGACACCGACGATTTCGAAGGGATGCGCTTCGAGCGAAATGTTTTTACCCAGAACGGCCGTGCTTCCTCCATATTCGCGCTGCCAGAAATCGTACGAAAGAACCGCGACGGCAGGACACCCACGCTTGTCATCCTGCGGCATCAAAGTGCGTCCGATAAAAGGGCGCACGCCGAGCGCGTTGAAATAATCGCCGCTGACCCAGTCGCCTGGGGCGTAGCGTGCTTCGCCGCCGGGCGATAAATTGAATCGTTCTGTTCCGTAGGCGAAGAACCCGGAGAACACATCCTGACGGTCGCGTAGTTGCTCCCAGATCGGATTGGTATGCGTGCCTCCGAACCCGGCGATCTTGACCTGCACCAATTGCTCGGGATGGTTTACCGGCAGATATCGAAGCAGCACCGTGTCGATAAGACTGAAAATCGCGGTGTTGGCACCGATGCCGAGAGCCAGCGAAAGAATCGCGACGGCGGTGAAGCCGGGGCTCGCGCGCATCATTCTCAAGGCATAGCGAACATCCTGACCCACCGATTCAAGCCAGCCTAGCAGATCGATTTCACGCGTCTTTTCCTTCTGGCCGGTGTAGTTGCCGAACTGCCGTTTGGCGTTGGAGATGGCCTCCTGCTCACTCAATCCCGAGGCGATCAGATCGTCGATGCGCTCTCTTACATGGAACGACATCTCTCGATCGATCTCCTCGGAGACGCGATCGCGCCGTAACATATTCAGGAGACGTTTAGGCCAGCTCATATCCCAGGACCTTTTGAACGCCCTCGGTAAGCCGCGCCCAACTCTCTTCTTCGCGAGCGAGCTGGCGTTTGCCTTCCGCTGTCAGCGAATAGAATCGCGCCTGGCGGTTCTTCTCCGTCGTGCCCCATTCGGCTCGGACCCAGCCATCCTGCTCCATGCGATGCAGCGCCGGGTACAGGGAGCCTTCCTCAACCCGCAGCAATTCGGAAGACACGCGCTGGATATCGCATGTGACGGCGTAACCATGCATGCGCTTTCCGCGAGCCAGGGTTTTTAAGACGAGCAGGGCCAGGGTGCCTTGCAGGATGTCGTTTTTCTGTTTGGGCATTGTACCTAACTAGCTATACATAACTAGCTTGGTACAACGCCCGTGCACTGTCAAGCAGAATTTCGGCCGGGGCCCGGGAACGCTGTCCGGTTAGTGGTGGTAGTGGTAACCGTCCCGCATGTATCCTGTATCGGGTCCTTCGGCGAGGTGAATTGGCCGTTCCAACCGAAACGATAGAATGGACTCCGGCGGAACGTGGATCTCATGGCCGCGGGTGGCCATCTCCGTTCCAGCTCCGGTCGCACCGCCCGCGAGAGCGCCAATCGCCGCGCCTTTTCCACCGCCGGCGATGGCTCCAATGATGCTGCCGATCACGGCCCCGCCTCCGACGTACTTGGCGGTCCGTTCATTGCCGCCGACGCCTTCGCGTTCGCCGCCATTGAGATTAGCGCCGGACGCTTCGACAACATAGCGCCGTCCGTCAGCATTGATGGATTCGAGATCGAGCGTCATCTCGCCCGGCGCATACCGTCGAGCGATCAATTCTACTTGGGATCCTCGCGGAATTGCGACATGCCCATCCCGGTCGAGGATGTCGCGATTCACGGTTGCCGTGTAAATTCGTCCATCGACGTGATGGGAATTGATCCATTCATTCGTCCTCACCACGACTTCCGTTCCGGGAGGAATAACATCGACTTGCGCCACAGCCTGGAATGCAAAGGCCGCTACGAATACGGAGCCCGATAAAATTATCTTTTTCATTTGCGCCTCCACTAATGGAGGCTGCAATTGAAGGACCGCGTGTAACCGTTACGTTACCAGCTCACACCGTGTCCGAAGGGATAAAGCGCATGATAGCCGGGATCTCCGACGTGCAAAGTTGTGGACGAACCGGCCGGCCAGGTGACCGACAGTTTGCCCATCGGTTTGTGCGAACCGAACAGGACATCGGTCACGCCATCGCCTTCCGTTCCAGGAAGCCACGCGGCCACGATGGCGTCCGCTTTCGAGAGTATGTCGTCGACGATCATCGGACGTCCTGAAATCAGGATCACGACTACAGGGATCCCTGCGCTCTTCAACCGGTCGACAACTGCGACATCTTCCTTCGCGAGATGCAAATCGGTCCGGTCGCCCTGCATTTCCGCATATGGCGTCTCGCCGATCACAGCCACTCCAATCGACGCGCCGCTCGCGCCGCTTCCGTCCATCGAGTACGTGACATGGGAGGCCGCGCCGCGAAATGCCGCGAGAATCGTCTTGCCCGCGACGACATCTCCGCTCTTGCCCTGCCAGGTAATGGTCCACCCACCGCACTGGTTTCCGATATTGTCGGCGCTCTTGCCGGCAAGGTGAATACGCGCCACCGGCTTCAACGGCAAAACGTTGCGATCGTTTTTCAGCACAACGAGCGATTCACTCACGCACTGCCGTGCCACGCCGCGGTGTTCCGCGGATCCGAAACTCTTGTGCAGGCTGCGATCGGCGAGTTGAGAGCGTTTGGGATCCATCAAACCCATCGCGAACTTCACGCGCAGAATACGCGACACGGCATCGTCAATGCGAGCCTGCGGCACGGCGCCTTCATTGACGAGCTCTCGTAACAGGGTGAAGAATTCCGGGTATTTGTCCGGAATCATCACCATGTCCATGCCGGCATTGATCGATTGCGCAATCTGCTGCTTGTAGGTGCCGGGCAACTCCTGGAGCGCGGCGTAATCGGAAATCAGAAATCCTTCAAATCCGAGTTCGTTCTTGAGGATTTCGGTTAGAAGCCGATGGCTCGCCGAGCACTTCACGCCGTTCCAACTACTATAGGACGGCATGATGGAAGCGGCGCCAGCGCGGAGTGTCGAGATATAGCCGGGAAGGTGAATGCGGCGCAGCGTAGCCTCGTCCACCTGCGTATCGCCCTGGTCCAGACCGGAGCGGACTTTGGGATTCCACGGCTTCGGCAGGCCCGTTCCGAAGGCGGTTCCACCGTCTCCGATGTAATGTTTCGGACATCCCAGAACGGAGAGCGGATTATCCAATCCCTCATATTGCAGACCCCGTAACGCGGCCTCGCCGAGCATCTGGACAACTTCGGGCGATTCGCTAAAGCCTTCGTAGATTCGTCCCCAGCGAATATCTTGAGGAACGGCCACGCACGGAGCGAAGCCCCAATTGATTCCGGTCGCACGAACTTCTTCCGCCGTGATTCTCGCCGTGCGCTCTACCAGCGCCGAGTTGCGAGTGCATCCCAGACCGATATTATGCGGAAACAAAGTCGCGCCGATCACGTTGTTATTTCCGTGCACGGCGTCAATGCCGTAGAGCAGCGGAATGCGCGGCTTCATCTTGAGCGCGCGGGACTGGTATCCGTCGTAGAGATCGGTCCAGGAATTCAGATCGTTGCCGGATTTGGGATCGGAATCGCCACCGCTCAATAACGATCCGAGATGATACTTCTCGATATCGTCCATCGATTTGAGAAAAGACTGATCGGGCTGCGTCATCTGCCCGATTTTTTGATCGAGCGACAACTGCGCAAGCAATTGGCGCACCTGCGGGTCGAAGTCCGACAGCTTTTGCGGCTTCTTGGCCGCGGCGCTTACATTACGCTGTCCAAAACCGGCAGCGATACATGCGAGGCTGCCCAGAGATCCAGTAAGAAGTTGGCGACGGGTGGTTGACATTTCGAATTATCAGTATGACTTAAATTTACCAGCGCAAGTCTTCCCCGCCCCGCAACGGCAGCCGCAAAATGTCGGCCTTCGCGCGATCGAAGGTCACGGGCGCAAGTGTATTCGCATAAGGGCGTCGAAGCTGCAAAGTCGTAACGACATACTCAGGATTGTGTTCGCCGCTGGCGAGTATCGCCGTCGCTAGCAACGCGCCAGCGGGAACAGCGACCTCTTTGCCGTTAACCGTCACCGCCAGGTACGGGACCACTGCCACCTCCTTCGGGATCATGACGCACCTCCGGCAATCATCCGGATTCTCCTGCAGGCGAGACGTCATTTCATCGAGTTCCGCTGTAGTTGGAGCGCCCAGGATTGCGATATCGTGGTCCGCTCTCGAAATTCGTGTCAGAAAGAAAAGACGGAAATAGGCGTCGTCGGGCGCAAATACAAAATAATCGTGGCGCGGCCGCGCTTCCTTGTTCACCTGATCGCCGATGCGAGATTCACCCGCGACAAACACGAGATGCTCGCCGATACCGTCGGATTTTGGATCCGCCTTGTACCAATCTGTTTCGTATCCGAGGAAATCGGCGGAGGCTTTCACATCTAACGATATCGACCTGTCGTCGCCAGTCGCGGCCATCAGAGCAGAACTACCCTGCGGCGCACCTTCACGCAAAATCGGGCTGACCACCTTAAGCCTGCTCTCGCCTCCGAGATCGACATACCCACCATGCAGGGGGTCGGAATGCAGTAGCGTTTGAAACACGGCTGGATCGAGCGGCAGCGCTTCCGCGATTCGCGTCGCGAGCGGCAAACCCTCTCCCGGCGCCACGCAACCGCGTTTTTCATACGAAGCCGCCCAGACAAAAAGATCGCCCGGCTGTTGTTTCGCGATCTGATCCCGTTGAACGGTCACCCGCATTGTTCGACCGCGCAACGCGACACGAACTCCTTGGTCTGAAATAGCGCATGTTCGATCCGGTGTCTTACCCGCGGGAAAATTGAAAGTTCGCTTTGCTACGCTGGCGTTTTTTGCTCCGGGAGGAATCAGGATGTGGGTGTTTGCGATTGCGACGTAGCGGTACGTCGAGATCCGCCGCGAAGCGCATCCTGCAAACATCGCCAGGCACGCCGTCGCCGCCAACAACCTTCTCATAGGGATACTCTACAACTATGAAGCGAACACTCCTGCTTTCCCTGTTGGCCCTCGCGCCCATGCTGGCGCAGTCAGCTCAACCGCAAGCACAGCCGCAACCCCAGCCGCCGGCACCGATTATTTCCCCAGAGGTCCACGGCGACCATACCGTCACCTTCCGGTTCCGCGATCCGAACGCCAAAGAAGTCTTCTTTTCGCGTGAAGGAGCGCAGCAGCGGGTCGCGATGCAGAAAGACGAGCAGGGCGTCTGGAGCATCACGACGGATGCGCTCGAGCCGGATATTTATGGCTATTCGTTCATTGCCGATGGAGTCGCGTTGATCGATCCCAACAACTCTTTGATGAAGCCCAACCTGCTCAACACGCAAAGCGCCGTTCACGTTCCCGGTCCATCGACGATCAGTTGGGAAATCAACGACGTACCGCGCGGCGAAGTGCATCATCATTTTTATCATTCGGGCGTGGTGGGAGACGATCGCGATTTTTATGTTTATACGCCTCCGGGATACGAACCTACTTCGAAGAAACTGTATCCGGTGTTGTATCTGCTGCATGGTTACAGCGATGGAGCGGACGGGTGGTCGGCTGTCGGACGCGCCAACGTCATACTGGATAATTTGATCGCGCAGGGCAAGGCGAAACCGATGCTGATCGTCATGCCTCTTGGATACGGTGCGCCGGAGATCGTGTCTCGCGGTGGGCCTACGTTGCGCGATCCGAACCTGCGACAACGCAATTACGACAAGTTTCGCGATGCGCTGTTCACGGAAGTGATGCCGCAGGTAGAGAAAACGTATCGGGTTGCGAAAGATCGCAATTCGCGGGCGATCGCGGGTTTGTCCATGGGCGGCGCCGAATCGCTCTACGTGGGACTGAACGCGCTCGACCGTTTTGCATGGGTGGCATCGTTCAGCGCGGGAGGCGCGGCTGACGATTTCAATGCCACATTCCCCGCTCTCGATGCGAAGGCCAACGCGAAGCTCCACCTTTTGTGGATCGCCTGCGGCACCGACGACAGGCTTATTACGCCAAATCGGAAATTCCGCGATTGGCTCACTTCCAAGGATGTAAAATTCACGCCCATCGAGACTCCTGGTGCGCATACCTGGATGGTTTGGCGGCGCAACCTCACTGAACTAGCGCCATTGCTCTTCCAAACGAACGGAACGTAAATCGGTGCACGTTATCATTGTGAGTGAGTGGGTGTATTACCGCGCAAGTTCCGCACAATCGCGTTTTTCGTCGTAGTCAATCTCCTATCCGCTGCTTGTTTGTGGTGGGTGCTTCGCGGCGTCGATTTTCATTCGCTCATGAGCGATTTCGAACATCTTCGCTGGGACTGGGTCAGCGCCGCGATCGCTTCGAATCTTCTCAGTTACGTTTTGCAGGGGTGGCGCTGGAGCCTGGTTCTTGCTCCCGTAACAGCGGTGCCGGTTTCCGATGCCGTGCAGGCGATTTATGTCGGTCTCTATGCTAACGAAGTGCTTCCGCTGCGTTCGGGCGAGATCATTCGCTGCTATCTGCTGGCACGATGCAGCGAGATTCCCATTTCGGTTACGCTGGCATCCGCGCTGATCGAGCGTATTTTCGATGGTATCTGGCTGATTGTCGGGCTCATTGTCACGATCCGGTATGTGAAACTGCCCGCCGTTATCCAAAGCGGCGGCATTTTTCTCGGGGTACTGATTCTCATGATCGGCGCGTTGCTTGCCATCGCGATGTTCTGGAAAGAGCAGACCCTCGACGCGTTGCTCAATGCCAGATGGCTGGGTTGGGTGCACATCCTCATCAGGGACCTGCAATTGATCGGGCACTCGCGTTTCCTGTACTACGCGTTCTTTCTCAGCCTGCCCTTTTTCCTATTGCAGGTTTTCCCGATCTACGCCGTTCTAAAAGCGTACAATGGACTCGGCCATCTTCCCGTCGTTGCAGCCCTCACGTTAGCCGTCATTCTGCGCCTGAATGCGGTGCTGCCCCAAGCGCCTGGCAATCTTGGCACATTTCAAGCCGCAACGATGCTCGGCGTGCGTTTGTTCCGCTCCGATGCCGTTCTGCCAGCGGCGGCGGGGCCCGGCACGATTCATCGCCGTCTACGCCCGAATCCGTTTCGCGATATGGCTCAAGGTTTCTCCATCATCCTGTGGGCATTGCTCACTCTGCCTCTGCTGATCGTCGGCTTTATCGCGGTGGCATTCACCGGCATGAATCTTGGCGAGATCCACAGAAGCGCTCACGGCAGTATGAAAGGTCGCGATGCCGTGCCCGAAGACGACGCTGCATAACCACTGATATATAATCGCGACGGAGGCGTATAGATGACTAAGTCAGCCTTGTCACGCCGCAATTTTATTTCCGGGAGCGCGGCCGGCGCCGCTGCGTTCTCTATCATGAGCCCGCAAGTTGTAAAAGGCTACCAGGCCAATTCGAGAGTTTCGGTCGGATTGATCGGTAGCGGCAACCGCGGATCCTACGACGCGTCGATCGTCAACGGAGATCCGCGCGGCCGCATCACAGCTCTTTGCGATCTTTACGACGATCGCTTTGAAAAGGCCAAGCAGACCATCAAGGTCGAGAATCCGACGGTCTATAAAGATTTCGAGAAGCTGCTCGCATCGCCCGATATCGACGCGGTTATAATCGCCACTCCGCCCTTTGAGCATCCTCGCATGCTGGAGGCGGCGGTACAGGCCAAGAAGCATGTCTATTGTGAAAAGCCGGCCGGCGTGAATCTCGAAGGCGTGCGCCGCGTGATTGCCGCGGGCAAGAAATGCGATCCGTCGAAGAATCTCAGCTTTGGATTCCAGCAGCGCTACGGCCCGGTTTATCTTGAAGCATTCAAGCGCATGCAGGCCGGCGACATCGGCCAACTGGTCAACGCGCGCGCCTATTGGATCGGCGGCGACCCGTTCAAGCGCATCGCGTATCCAGACCCGAAGATCGAGCATCTTCGCAACTGGTTCTGCTACCGCGATTATTCCGGCGATTTCATCGTCGAGCAGGATTGCCACAATTTCGACGTGCTGCACTGGTTCCTGAACACGACGCCGACGAGCGCGGTCGGACGCGGCGGGCGCAAGGTCCGCACGAACATGGAGATTCTGGATCATCTGAGCCTGACGTTCACTTTCCCCGACAATATGCACGTGAATTTCGAGGCGAATCAGTTGTCACCTCCGGGATTCAGTCACGTGGGCGAGCAGTTCACCGGAACGAAAGGCGTCCTCGATACATCGCGCGCCCGATTGATGCACACCAAGGGCCCGCACGATGTGGAGACCATCGAATCGAAGCGCGACATCACCTATGACGGGATCGAAGCGTTCCTGCAACGGATTATCGACGGACAGACGGAGAACGTCGCGGAACGCTCGGGAATCAGCACACTGTTCGCGATTCTGGGCCGTACGGCGATTTACGAGAATCGCGAGGCGACTTGGAAAGGTGAGTTCGGGAACATCGGAGCATGAAGCGCGCGCTGTTAGCTGTACCTTTGCTTTTCGCTTGCGCGAACGCGCAGCAGATCCGGGTGATCGCCTTTGGGGCGCACCCGGACGATTGCGATCTGGGAGCGGCGGGAACAGCCGCAATGTTCGCAAAGATGGGAAATGCGGTGAAGTTCGTGTCCGTCACGAACGGTGATGCCGGACATCAGGACATGGGAGGTGGCGAACTAGCGAATCGCCGCCGCGCGGAAGCGATGGAATCCGCGCGCAGGCTCGGCATCACATACGAGGTGCTGGATAATCACGATGGCGAGCTGCTGCCGACGCTCGAAGTCCGGAAGCAGATTATCCGGCGCATACGCGAGTGGAAAGCCGATATTGTGATTGCGCCGCGTCCGAACGATTATCATCCCGATCATCGCTATACCGGCGTGCTGGTACAGGACGCCGCGTATATGGTGGTTGTGCCAAACGTAGTTCCCGATGTTCCGCCGCTGCGCAAGAATCCGGTGTTCCTGTATTTCCAGGATGGTTTTCAACGTCCGAATCCTTTCCGGCCGGACATCGCCATTTCGATTGACGATGTGTACGACCAGAAAATCGACGCGATGGATGCCCACGTGTCGCAGTTCTACGAATGGCTGCCATGGGTAGATGGAAGTCTCGACAGCGTTCCGAAAGACAAGGTGGCGCGTAAGGCCTGGCTCGCGCAGCAAAGTCAAAAGCGCCAGATCACACCGGCGATCCGCGCGTCGCTTGAAAAATGGTACGGCGCGGATAAAGGCGCGCAGGTGAAGCACGCGGAGGCGTTCGAGATTTGCGAATACGGCAAGCAGCCGACTGAGGAGCAGATCAGGCAGTTGTTTCCTATGCTGTCAAAGTGATGCAGCATCCTGGCGGCACGACGGTGCTCCTGATAAGCATGCTCGCCTCAGCGCATCGCGAGCATTGGATTTACGCGCGTGGCCCGTCGGGCCGGAACATAACTCGCCAATAGCGCAACGATGCCGAATACTGCCGCGGACATGACATACGTCGCGGGGTCGGTCCCGCTCACTTGAAACAAGAGCCCAGCCAACAGCCGAGTCAGAAGTAGCGATAAGGCCGTTCCCACCACCACACCGCCCAGCGTAATCGTCATGCCCTGCCGAATAACCATCGCCAGAATGTCGGCGCGACTGGCGCCCAGAGCCATACGGATTCCCAGCTCCTGAGTTCGCTGCTCCACCAGGTACGACAGCATTCCATAAATTCCGACTAACGCCAGCAACAGCGCCGTACCGGAAAAAACGCCGAGCAGAAACATAATCAGACGCGGTTGGGTTCGCGATGCGGCAAGCACTTCGTCCATAGTGCGGACCGCCGTTATAGGCTGCTGCTTATCGACGGTTGCAACCACATGACGCGCCGTGGCGATAAACGTATGGGGATCGGAGCTGGTCCGCAGGATCAAGTCGATGGAACGCCATGGGCGCTGCGCAAACGGCATATAAATCTCCGGCGAAGCCTCGGACGTGATCGCCACATTCCTGATGTCGGAGGTTACTCCGACAACCTCCATCGGCGTCGTCAGGCGTCCGAGATAGATGCGTTTTCCTATAGGGTTCTGTTTCGGCCAGAAACGGCGCACCAGCGCCTGGTTGACAACGGCGACCAGCGGCGATTTTTCATCATCATGTTCCATGAAAACGCGTCCGCTCAGAAGCTGTGTCCCCATCGCCTGGAAGTAGGTCGGACTAACCATCTCCAGCACCATCATTGGACGCTGCGGCATCGGAACAGCCGGTTGGCCTTCGAGCAATGCAGGCGAAAATCGCGTCGGATTCAAAGGCAGCGCCGACGCGGCAGCCGCGGATCGTACTCCCGGAATGCGCCGTGCCTGCTCCACCACCTGCTCGCAGAACGCGACCATTTGATGATTTCCCGAATAGCGCGAGGGAGGCAACGGGATGTTCATTGTTAGGATGTTCTCGGGGTCGAAACCGGGGCTCACTTGAAGCAGGTGTACAAAGCTCCGGATCAGCAACCCCGACCCGATCAACAGAATCACCGACAGCGCAACTTGCACCAGGACCAGCGCGACGCGGAGGCTATTACGTCGTCTTCCGCCGGTAGCTCCCCGTCCTTCCTCGCGCAGTCCGCTGCTGATATCCGCGCGCGAAGCCTGAAGCGCGGGAATCAGCCCAAAGACAATGCCGGTGAGTATCGAGACGACCAATCCAAAAACAAGCACGAAACCGTCGGTGCGAAGTTCGCGGATTCGTGGCAGGCTTTGCCCAGCCATCGTCGCCAGGGCCGGTGTCGCCCAGGCTCCAAGAGAAATCCCTAGAATGCCTCCTGCACAAGACATCAGGATGCCTTCCGTGAGAAGCTGGCGAATCAGATCCGCGCGCGTCGCGCCCAGTGCGACGCGGACAGCAATCTCCTTCTTGCGCGCGAGCGACCGCGAAAGCAACAGGCTGGCGACGTTGGCGCAGGCAATCAGAAGCACCAGAAACACCGCGCTAAAAAGAATCAGAACCGCGGGGCGGATGTTGCTCACGAGTTGTTGCTGCAGGTCGCCGAGGACAACGGTGTTCTTGGGATTCGCGTCCCCGAGGGCGGCAAACTCGCGCTGGTATTGCCTGTTGAGCACGTTCATCTCAGCCTGAGCCTGGTCCATCGACACAGCCGTACGGAGGCGCGCCACGGCATTCAGGAATCCCGCGCCAGCCTGAATCTGTTGCGGAGTTGCTAGATTCAGGTCGAAAACGCGCGGCGCCCACACGTCTACATCGGTCGTAAGCAATCCAAAGTGAAAGCCTGCGGGGGCGACGCCGACAATGGTGTACGACATTGTATTGAGGCTGATGGGCCGCCCCAAAACTGCTGCGTTCCCCGCGAATCGACGCATCCACAAACCGTGACTGATAACGACCACTGGTTTGCCGGACGGCGTGTCCTCCTGGGGCAGGAAGTCGCGGCCGAGAGCAAGTGGCACACCGAGCACGCGAAAGAAATTCGCGGAAACACGCGCCGCAGGCAACTGCTCCGGGTCACCCGATTCGGTTAGGTTAAAAGACTCTTCCGCGAATGCGGCAATGCCCGAGAAGGACGTGCTGTGATCGCGGATAAACGTAAATCGAGGATAGGAAAAGACGTCGATCGCAGTCCCCTGTGTTGGGTTTGCGAGTGAGACCAGCGCCAGCCGCTCGGGATTGGAATAAGGAAGCGGCCTCAATAACAGCGCATTGGCAACAGTAAAGATAGACGTGTTCGCGCCGATGCCGATCGCGAGCGTAAGAATCGCGATGGAGCTGAACCCTGGGCTTGCCGCGAAAACGCGTAGCGCGTAACGAAGATCCCGCCCGATTGCTGCCCTCACGTCCTTATTTTGGAGCGGCCCACGCCAAACCGTCGGCGCCTTTGCCGGCGTCAATCAGCTTCTCGACGGTCCAGTCCGAAGTGCGGATCGCCGCCACCTTATGGCTCGAGTCGCACGAAACATAAACGATTCGACCATCGGGCCGCATCAAAGCTTCCTGCGGCGCCTTCGGCACATCAATGGTATGCACCACCTTCATCGCATGCAGATCCACGATAGCCACCTGATTCGCTTTCACCATGGGAACAACCAGGTAGTGTCCATCGGGTGTCGGAGCGGTCCCGTAACCGGGCGATGGCAGCGGCACCCATGTTTTGACCTTATTCGTGGCCGTGTCGATCACCGCAAGCTGCGGCTTCGTCTGATCCGACGTGAACACCATGCGATCGTCCGGCGAGATCGAAATGCGCTGCGTCTCTTTCGAAATCGGAATCACCGTGATGGTCTTGCGAGCTTCCATATCGAGGACCGACACGGTGCCCGGACCAACGTTGGCCGTATATCCGCGCCGGCCGTCGTGCGAGATCGCGAGCATATGCGACTCCGGCTGCCCGGTCGGAATCGTCCCCACAATCTTCAACGTGTGCGGGTCGATGACGCTGATCGTTTTGTCGAGTTCGGTCGTGACATAGAGCAGGCCATCCTTGGGACCGAACATGGGACAGTGCGGCCGCACGCCGTGCCCAAAATCGAGATTGCCCACAATCTTCTGCGACGCGACGTCGATCACAATCATGTTGCTGCCGTCGGTGCCCGGTTTGCCCACACCGGAGTTTCCATAGATCGGCGCATAGACGAGCTTCCCGTCGGGCGATGCGATCACTTCGTGGGCAGTCGTGCCGCCCTCCGCGACCGTGGCCATTTCTTTGTCGGAGGACGGGTTGATGATCCCGACAGTCTCGTCGCCCTTATTTGCAACTATGAGCAAGCCCGGAGCTGGGGCGCTGTCGAAGGATCGAGCGCGGGGCGGCATAAGAATAGACAAACAAAATAATAGCGCTAGGGTCGCGTGTGAACGTCGCATGGCATGCCTCTGGCGTTCACACTAACACATGCGCGCTAAACGATGCGCGTCTCAGCTTGTCGCGCCAACCGGCTCATTCGCTGGTTGTTCGATAGGATGCTTATGCTTGCACTCGGGATTGGGACACTGCGCCACCGGACCGGCCTTCAGCCACTTCTCGATGAGGTAACTGCTGCCGCAATCGGGACACTTTTCGTTCAGCGGTTTGCCCCACGCGACGAAATCGCACTCGGGATATCGATTGCACCCGTAGAACGTTTTCCCGCGCTTGGACCGGCGCTCCACTACTTCGCCTTGCGAGCAATTCGGACAGGCCACGCCGATGGTCTTCTGCTTGACGAACTTGCAAGTTGGATACTGGCTGCAGGCCGTAAACTCGCCGAAGCGGCCATTCTTCAACACCAAATTGTTGCCGCACGTCGGACATTTTTCATCCAACGGCACGTCGGATTTCTTCTGCGTGCCGCCGATCTGTTTCGTCGTCTTGCAATCGGGATAGCCGGAGCAGGCGAAGAACGTTCCGAAACGCCCTTTTTTCAGAACCATCGGACGGCCGCAGTTCTCACAGTATTCTTCGGCGTCCTGCTCGGTCAGATCCGCCTTGTCCACGTCCGGCAGATCCACAGTCAATTCACGCGTATTAGTGCAATCGGGATATCCGGTGCAGGCGATGAAACTGCCATGCCGGCCCCACTTGATCACCATCGGCTTGCCGCATTTATCGCATATGAGATCGGTCGGCTTCTCCATGCGCTTGATGTCGGTCATGTGCCGCTCGGCGTGCGTCAGATCTTTTTGGAAGCGGTCGTAAAACTCCGCCATCGCGGTCCGCCACTCGATCTTGCCTTCTTCGATATCGTCGAGCTCTTCTTCCATGCGAGCCGTGTAGCTTACCGCAAAGAGATCCTCGAAGCTCTCGAGAAGAAGATCGGTGACCACCATGCCGAGTTCGGTGGGCGTGAACTTGCCGCCTTCCTTCTTGACGTACTCCCGCTCCTGGATCGTAGACAAGATGGACGCGTAGGTCGACGGGCGTCCCACTCCATCCGATTCCAGTTCCTTCACCAGCGTGGCTTCATTGAAGCGCGGCGGCGGCTCCGTGAAGTGCTGCTCGGGCTCGAGCGCCTTCAGCTTCAATTCCTCACCTTCGGCAACAGCCGGCAGACGATGTTTTAGATCGTCGTCTTCCTCGTCCTTTTGGTCTTTGCCTTCCTCATACACTTCGAGGAAGCCTTTGAACTTGGGCACGCTGCCCGTGGCGCGGAACCAATACTTCGCGCCATCCTTGCCTTCGGCGGCAATGTCGATAGTCGTCTGATCGAAGACCGCCGGCGTCATCTGCGACGCGATGAAGCGCATCCAGATGAGGCGATACAATTTCAGCTCGTCTTCCTGCAAATACGGCGCAAGTTCCTCGGGTGTGCGGCGGATTGAAGTGGGGCGGACGGCTTCATGGGCCTCCTGCGCTTCCTTTTTACTCTTATAAACGTTCGGCGTCGCGGGCCGGAAGTTCTCGCCATAGCGTTCGACAATGTAGTCCCGCACTTCGTCCAGCGCTTCGGCGGAAATGCGCGGAGAATCGGTACGCATGTAGGTGATGAGACCAACCGCGCCTTCAGTGCCGAGCTCAACGCCTTCATATAGACGCTGCGCCAGCACCATGGTGCGCTTCACGCTGAAACGGAGCTTGCGCGCCGATTCCTGCTGCAACGTGGACGTAATGAAAGGCGGTACGGGATTGCGCCGCTTCTCGCGCGTCCCGACCGATTGAACAATGTAGTGCGCGCCGTCGAGTTGGGTAACTATATTGGTGGCCGCTTCCTCGTTGCCAACTTCAACCGATTCGTCGTTGCGCTTGGTGAACCGAGCCGTGATAACGGGAGGCTTCTTGGCCGAGAGACTCGCGTCGATGGTCCAATATTCGCGTTTCTGGAAAGCACGGATCTCGCGTTCGCGTTCAACAATCAGACGAAGCGCGACGGTTTGAACGCGGCCGGCCGACAGACCGCGGCGAACTTTATCCCATAACAGCGGTGAAATCTTATAACCGACCAGCCGATCCAGAATGCGGCGCGCCCATTGTGCTTCCACCAGGTGAAGGTTTACGACGCCGGGCTTTTCGAAAGCTTTCTTGATGGCGTTCTGCGTGATCTCGTTGAACATCACGCGATACACCCGTGGTCCCTCGGCGCCCTTCTTCTTGCCGCCGTCGAGTTCTTCCTGCAAGTGGTAGCAGATAGCTTCGCCTTCGCGATCCGGGTCAGCCGCCAGGTAAATGGAATCGACGCCCTTGGCCGCCTGCTTCAACTCCGTGATGAGTTTCTTCTTGCCTTCGATGACCTCGTAGCGCGGTTCGAAATCGCGATCGACGTCGACCGCTAGATCCTTCTTAGGGAGATCCTTAATATGACCGAGCGAGGCCTTGACCGTGTACTGCTTACCGAGATATTTTCCGATCGTTTTCGCCTTCGTCGGCGATTCGACGATGACGAGAGATTTTGCCATGGTATGAATTCCGTTACGGTGAACTTGCGTTGATGTGTCTACGAACCTACCACACTCTAACAAAGTTTCTGCCAGGAAGTTGCCGGGCGAGGCCCGTCATCTCCAACTCGAAGAGCGCGGCAATAGTCTCTGATGATGAAAGCTCCTCAAACGATTCTAATAGCACATCCAGATGAGTTGGCACATCAGGTTTCAACGAATTCAATAACTTACGAGAGGCCGCTGACAGCTCGCCCTGCGTTGTTCCTTCCTGATCTTTTGCTTCCAAACCCAAAATCCCCTGGCGCGCCTGGGCTTTGGCGATCAGCGACCGCCGGTCTTCCGCCGGCAGATCGACAACCACGTCGTTCCAATCCTGCACCAGTTTGGCGCCCTGCTTGATGAGGAGATTGGGTCCCCAACTCATCTTGGACATGATGCTCCCGGGCACCGCAAACACCTCCCTTTGTTGCTCCAGAGCCATCTTCGCGGTGATCGACGACCCGCTGTACTGCGCTCCTTCCACCACTAATACACCCGTGCTCATGCCGCTGATAATACGGTTACGCACGGGAAAATTCTGAGGGTAGGCGGGCGAGCACATCGGAAACTCCGACAACAAAAGCCCCTTTTCCGACAGCTCTTCGGCGAGCTTCCGATTCTCGGCAGGATACACCATATCGACGCCGCATCCGAACACCGCGATGGTATCCCCGCCCGTTCTGAGAACGCTTTTGTGCGCCGCCGTATCGATGCCTCTCGCCATCCCACTGGCAATTGTGAGGCCAGCTTGGGCCAGGTCGGCTGACAGTCGTTCCGTGGCCGCGGTTCCATACGCCGTCGGCCGCCGCGTGCCCACGATCCCCAGAATCAACGACCTCAACAAATCGACGCGGCCGCGGGCGAAAAGCACCACCGGCGGGTCGAATATCTGACGCAACCGCGGCGGATATCGGGGATCGGTGATGGGGATCAGCGTAGCGCCATAATCGAGCATCCGCTGGTGCTGGTCGACCGCCTCTTCAAACGCGCACCCGCTCGCGATGCTTCGCGCCACGCCGCCTGAGATTCCACTTGCCTCCAACTCCGACGGCGACGCCCGAAATATTGCCTGCGGTGTGCGATATGTTTCGATCAATTGACCTGCGCGTCGAGTCCCGAGGCCAGGAACAAGTTTGAGAGCAAGCCAATGGAGCAGTTCATCATTGGTGATCGCGGTGGCAGCAGTCATCAGCCTGTTAGTAGACGAAAAACCGCAATTTCTCAGCTTTCGTTTTCTATTTCACGCGAGCCGGGAATGGAGAACCGGGCCGGACGCTTGAGCCGGCATCCGCAGAGGGCGATGTTTGGCCTCTAAATAACGTTCAATTGCCGAAATCAGTTCTCGAGGGCGAATCGGTTTACTCAGGAAACCGTCGAACCCATGTTGCGTACACAGATCGCGATAATCGCTCGATGAATTGGCGGTCAGCGCGATAATCGGCACGGTTCGATACGCTTCGAGAGATCGTATCGAAGCGGTGGTCTGAAAACCATCCATTTCGGGCATTTGCAGATCCATTAAGATCAAGTCGTAGAAAACCGCGGCCGCGGAGGCCACCGCCTCGCGCCCAGAAGACGCGCAATCCACGTCGAAGCCGTTTTTTCGAAGCGCCTGCGTGGTGATCGTCTGAGCCACCGGGTTGTCTTCGACCACCAGGATACGGGTGCTGGCTGCGTCTGTTTCCGACGTTCCATGACGATGCTCACGGGCGGGACCAAGCGGAATATCTACCGTGAACGTGCTGCCCTTGCCGACGCTGCTCTCCACTGAGAGTTCACCATGCATCAGCGACGTTATTTTTTGCGCTAAAGAAAGCCCTAATCCCAAGCCGTTATAGCGACGCGCAAGGCCTGTTTCGAGCTGCCGGAACGATTCGAAAACTGCGCTCAACTCCTCTGCCGGAATTCCGATACCCGTATCGCTGATGCTCAGCCGCAGGCCGATGCGACCGTCCAGGGTGGGCGTAGCGGAAGCGGCAATCTCCACATAACCGGTCAGCGTAAATTTGACGGCGTTAGTCAGTAAATGCGATAGAATTTGTCGTAAACGTACCGCATCTCCACAGGCCATTTCCGGAATATCCGGCTGAAATGAACGCACCAGCCGCAGACCCTTTGCCCGCGCTTTGCATTCGAATTCGCCCGCTAAGCTATCGAGTAAATCGCGAACGCAAAACTCGGAATCGTCGAGAACCACGCGATCGCTCAGTAAAGCGGAGTACTCCAGGGTAGCGTTCAACAATTCCAGCAGGTTTTCCGCGCACAACCGCGTGGCCTGAACGTATTCGCGCTGCTCCTCATCGAGCTTTGTCTCGAGCAGCAGGTCCGACATACCCAGAATACCGCTCAGCGGAGTCCGAACCTCATGGTTCAGACTCGCCAGGAAACGGCCCCTGGGATCCGTTGTCTCGTCGCCGGTCATCGATCCACCCTAGGTTGAAGCCCCAAGTTGACTTATCGGCGACGGCTAAGGTGTTCTTTAGGGTAAATTACAATGCGCTGCGCGAACACGTAACGCATCCAATTATTTTCTATAGGTTAACGCGTCAGCAGGAATTATTCCTTCGCGCCGGTCTCGCGGGCCAACCGCACCTTCGCGTTGTCCAGCTTCTTCTGGATTTTTGCCATGTCCTCATGGTCCATATCAGAAGGCGCGCTGGTCTCGTAGTTCTTAAGCGAGCTTTGCCACTGCGCGATCGCTTCCCGCGTCTTGCCCTGATGGAAGTAAACATCGCCCAGATGATCGTGCACCGTGGGATCGGTCGGCCACAGCTCCAGAGCTCGGCGCAGGGACTGCTCCGCTTCCGGGAACTTGTTCAACCGAAAGTAAACCCAACCCATACTGTCGAGATAAGCGTAGTTGTTCGGCTCCTGATCGAGCGCTTTCTTGATCAGATCCTGCGCTTCCGGCAGCCGGATATTGCGATCCGCCAGCATATATCCAAGATAATTTAGCGCGGACGCATTGTCCGGATTGATCTCCAGAACTTTGTGAAAATCGGCCTCGGCTTCGTCGTATTTCTTCATGCGCTCATACATCGCGCCGCGCATGAAATAGATGTTTTCCTTGTCGTCCTTCGACGTCGACAGCTTCTCGGCCTCCGCCAACGCCTTTCCCATCTCCGTCCAGTTCTTGGACTTCTCGTAAATCTGCGCCAACTGCAGCCAAATGTCGCGGTCGTTCTTGCCGTTGAACAGCGTTTTCGTCTCGGAAACCGCTTGATCCGTCTTGCCCATGTCGGCGAGCAAAGATGCGTGCATGGACTTCACCGCGCGATCGTCGGGAAACTTCTTCAGAGCCGAATCGGCTTCCTGCTGAGCCTTGGTGAAATCCTTGGCGCTGCGGTAGGTATCGATGATCTCTGCTTCCGCGCGTCCAGCCGCTTCGGGGTCAAGATCGGCGATCTGTCGTAATGCGTCCACTGACGGACCCCATTGTTCGTTTTCGCGATAGAGGTAAGAGAGGCGCTCCAGCAGCTCGATTCTCATTGCGGCCTGCGGCTGCTCGTACGTTTTGTGCGTCGTACTGTCCAGAATTTCTTTCAAGGCCGAGATCGCTTCCGGAATGCGGCCTTGCGCCTCGAGGATGCTTACATCGTTGTAGCGGACTTCGAGATTGGTGGGATCGATCGCCTTGGCCTTGTCAGATGCTTCCTGGGCTTTCGCGTAATCGTGTTTCTGACGATAAATTTGCGAAATCCGCAGTTCCGACTGCGCATCCTTCGGGTCGGCGGCAACCATTTCCTGGAACACCTTGAGCGCGGCATCCGTCTGGTCCGCCCGTACAAGGTCGTCCCCGTATGCGCGCTTGAGTTCGACGTCTCCGTCAGACTGGTCGAGTGCCCGGCGCAGCGTTTCGGCCGCCAGCGAATAATCTTTCATCTGCTCGTATGCGGCTGCCAACGCCTTCAAACTGCGCGGATTGGGATCCTTTTCGGCTGCCCGCCGCAGCAGGTCCGCCGCGTCCTTGGTGTTGCCGGCTTCGGCGTACACCATCGCGAGACCGGACAGGGCGTCTTCATTGTCCGAATCGAGTTCCAGCGCCTTCTTGTACGCGGCGATGGATTCTACCGAGTTATGCGAAGCGGCCTGCAACCGGCCCAGCATTAGCCAGCTTTCCGCATCCGATGGATCTTTTTCCGTGATTTTCTGGTACTGCTCGATGGCCTTCTTCACCATCGTCTCGTCGATGCGATTCTGTTGTTGATCGCCGATCAGCCGGGTATAAATGCGCGCCAGAAGACGGCGGGCATTGATATCGTTCGGATCTTTCTTGAGAGCGTCCTCAGCCTCGACCACCGCTTCTCGCAGCCTTCCCGACTGGATGTACAGATCGGAGAGTTCCTCGCCAATGAACGTGGCGCTCGGATCTTCCTTCATCGCGAGGCGATAGTTCTCGATGGCCTTGTTAAAGTAGTCGCCCTTGTTCCCATAGGTCCCAGCCAGCTCGGCATAAAGGTGCCCCAGCGAGTAGTGGTAATAAGAATCCGCCCGATCCGACGTCGTGAGCTTCGGACTCTGATTCTGGGCCGATGCGACCCCTGCCAAAACAAGGATTCCGCAGGAGATACGCAAAAACTTCAAAACTGGCACCATCGGGTGTACTCTCTCTTTCTCTTGGGAAGACGCATTTGGGAGGCCTCCCGGTTGCGCTATGGGGAAGTTTTCTTGACTTTTTTCAATGCGTTGCCGCAGTCGTTCAATTTCGTGCCAGCGCGGAGACGCGAGTCGGAACGCTCTCTGGCTCAACTACAGTATACCGCCGCTTTCCTATTCCTTCGGCGCGATCCCTAAAGCCTTCATTTTCCGGTACAGATTGCTCCGTTCCAGGCCCAGCAACTCAGCCGCGCGTGTTACGTTCCCGCGCGTTTCTTCCAGCTTGCGGAGAATATAATCTCGCTCGGCCGCTTCCCGAACCTCCTGGAGGCTGCCGAACCGGTCTGTGGCCCGGTCGGCCGTGGACCGCCGCGAAGCATTCAGTGGGATGTGACGCGCATCCACGCGAATCTGCGGATTCATAATCACGATGCGCTCCATCAGATTCCTCAACTCCCGCACATTGCCGGGCCAGGAATATTCTTGCAGGACGCGATAGGCTTCCGGAGTCATTTCCTTCGGCTTGCGCCCATAGGCCGTCGTGAATTCTTTCAAGAAATGATCCGCCAGAAGCGGAACATCCTCGATCCTCTCCCGCAGCGGTGGAACCGAAAACGGAATCACGTTGAGCCGGTAAAAAAGATCCTCGCGAAAGTTCCCACGCTCGATCTCGTCTTCCAGATTCTTATTAGTGGACGCGACAATGCGCGTGTCCACTTGAATGGAGGTCTCGCTCCCCACCGGCTCAAACCGCTGATCTTCGAGAACCCGCAGCACCTTTGCCTGGGTCCGCAGACTCATATCCCCGACTTCATCCAGAAACAGCGTTCCGCCGTCGGCCTTTTGAAATTTCCCGGTCTTGTCTTCCAGCGCTCCGGAAAAGCTGCCCTTGCGATGCCCGAACAACTCGCTCTCTATCAGATCCTCGGGAATCACGGCGCAGTTCACTTCGATAAACGGCTCGGACGCACGCGGGCTGAAACTATGGATCGCGTGCGCCACCAGTTGCTTCCCGGTCCCGCTCTCGCCATAGATCAAAACGCGCCCATTGGTAGCGGCCATCAAAGTAAGCTGCTGGCGAAGTGCTTTCATCGGCACGCTTTCGCCGATGATCTGTACCTTGCTCCCCTCGGCTTTGAAGCGCTGCAACTCCAGCTCCAGCTTGCGCTGCTGCAGAGCGTTCTTTACCACCACCGTCACTTTATCGATGGTGAGCGGCTTTTCGAGAAAATCGAAAGCTCCGAGCTTGGTTGCTTTCACAGCGGTTTCGATGGTCCCGTGGCCGGAGATGATCACCACGGTCGGCCGCAGCTCGAACGGGATTTCCTGAATGCGCGAAAGCGTTTCAAGACCGTCCATGCCGGGAAGCCAGACGTCCAGCAGCACCAGGTCGTAACTGGCACGCTCCAGTTCCCGGCAGCAATCCTCACCACTTTCTACCGCCGCCGCGTGATAGCCTTCGTCTTCGAGAACACCGGAAAGTGATTGGCGGATCAGCGGCTCATCATCCACGATCAACAGGCGCGGCGCCTTCATGAGCGGCTCCGGGCGGCGTCTTCCACCGGCTCTAACGCTGCCTCAACCAAAGGCAACGGCGTTCGATTGACTGGAATATCCACGATGAAGCGTGCGCCACTCGGAGTGTTGTCTTCCACGCGGATCACAGCGTCGTGGTCGGAGAGAATGCGATTCACAATCGCGAGACCGAGGCCGGTGCCGCGGCCCTTGGTCGAAAAATAAGGTAAAAACAATTTCTCCTTGTCCTCACGCGAAATGCCACAACCCGTATCGGCCACCACCAGTTCCACCGAATCTGCGTCGGGAGAGCTGGTGCCGATAAAGATCTGCTTCCGATTGGAATCCTGCATCGCTTCCGCGGCGTTGTCGACCAGGTTCACCACCACGGCGCGAAAATGTTCCGGGTCCACGTTCACCAGCGGAAGGTCCCGCGCGAGCTTCGTTTCCAAGCCGATTCCGTCCAATCTGCCTTCAAAAACCCTGACCGCATTTTCTACGATTTCGTTCAGATCGGAAGGCACCGGCTGCGCCGCCGGGAAACGCGAGAACTGCGAGAACTCATCCACCAGCCTCTTGACCGTTTCCACCTCACGCGCGATCGTTACCGAACATTCCCGCAGAATTCGTTCCACATCCGGCGGTGGTCCCTTGCGATCCAATTGCCTGACGATGCGATCCGCCGATAATGCGATGGGTGTCAGCGGATTCTTGATTTCGTGGGCGATACGCCGCGCCACCTCATTCCAGGCGGTCGATTTCTGCGCCCGCAGCAGTTCGCTCGTGTCTTCGACAACCAGAACGAACCCCGAAGTGCGCTTTTCGTCGAGGGCGGCCACCGTAAGCGCCAGGTGCAGCACGCGCCTTTCGAGTTTGAACTCGATCTGCGTGCCGGCAACACCGGTGCGTCGCGCACGGTTCATGAGATAGCGGATTTCGGTGAGATCGTCGCGCGAAAACAACTCATCGAGACGGGTGGCGCGGCTGACCTGCTCCTCGGGGAAAATGCCCTTGAGAGCACGATTGACCAGAAGAATACGCCCGTCCGCCGCAAGCGAAATAACGCCCGTCGGGATGCTTTCGAGAATCGCCTCCGTAAACCGCCGGCGACGATTCAATTCCTTATCGTTCGCCTCCAGCGCATCCGCCATGTCGTTGAAGCCAGTGACGAGAGTTTTCATTTCGTCGATCGCGGCAACGTGCACGCGATATCCGAGATTGCCTCGCCGGATTTCCTTGGCCGCAGTGAGGAGCGCTGTGATGGGAACGCTGATTTGTCCAGCCAGATAGCGGGCCAACCACGTCGCGAAAAACAAAATAAACAGCGTGATCAGCAACAACAGCTCCAGGTAGAGCTTGCGGAAGTTATTGCGATCCGCCGCGAGCTTGTTCGAATCTTTCACGGCCGAGTCGATGCTCAGCTTAGTCGCAGCCAGATCGACTGGAAGGCTGCCGGCAAGAACCAGCGTTCCTTCCGGCACGGGTATTCGAACATAAATCCAGGCCGGCAGTTTTGCATCCTTGCCGCACACGGTTTGCACGTTGCCGTCCTGCTGTTGGACCGCGGCATAACCGACATTCTGGTCGTCGCAGAACTGCGCCGCCGTGAGCGTGTCGCCGGATGCGAGAACCGCCGCCAGCCAGTGCGCTTGCGCGGTGAGCCGGTCATTCATCTCCCGCCCGAGCGCGTTGCCGACCTCGACGAGGTCGCTATGGATCACATCGGCCGGCTTGCTGAACCACTTGTTCAGGTTGTAATTCAAAACATAAACGCTGAACAGCACCAGGAAGAAAATCGGCAGGAACGTCAGAGCCAGGGCCCCGGCCACCAGCTTCGACCGTATATGCGAACCCGCCTTCTTGCTCTGCCGGTCGAGATAGATCTTCACGAACGTGCGGAACAGCAGGAAGCCCAGCATCACGGTCAAAATGAAAATGACCGTCGAGACCGCCCAGAAAATGTAGGTCTGTTCGATGGTGGATGGAGCGAACGGGCCGAACGTGAAAGATCCCTGCCACACGATTACCGAGACCAGGACCGTGAGGAGTACGAGACCGGAATAAAAGAACAGCCTGTTCCGCATCATGAAAGGCTTCTTATCGAATTATAGGTTGGCAGAGGAGCCCGCCGTCCTGTTTCGCCGATATTTTATCGACGGCATGGATGGCGCGAAATGGTTGTAATCGCACGTAAGTTCTTCGCCGGGTGCAATCGGCCGCGCCGTGCGATAACAACCCTCGTCTTCGTCGAATACGAGATTCGGTTCGTTGGAGTGGTTGACGAAATACTCCAATTCCACAATATTGAATCCCAGAGTCGAGAAAACGTAATGGCCGTTCTGCTTCACCGCGTACTGGCGGATCATCTTGCGAATTCCAACTGGCTGCGCGCGAACGTCCTCTTCCGTCAAATTCACGAGTTCAGGAGGCTCCGGCAGCTCAATCGGATTGATCCCCTTCGGAATGCGGCGAATCGCAAAAACTCCGACCCCATGATGCCCGGAGGGTTGCAGGCGGCAGTAGACCTTCTTGAGGTTCCGCAGGAGCGTGCGCTTGCTCATTCAATCGACACGAACCTGATCGCCCGATTGCAACCCGGAAAGCACCGCGACTTGAGATTCGTTGTGAATGCCAAGCGTGACTTGCCGCTCCACGAATCTTCCGCCATCGCTCACCCGGACAAACGCGCGACCATTGCGATTCTCGACTGCTGAAACCGGGATCGTCAAAACGTTCTCCGCTTTCTCGACGGTCACTTCGCCCGACGCCGAAAGATCCGGAATCACTCTCGGATCGTAGCCTGCAATCGTGATGGTCACGGGAATATTGCGGATGTAGTAATTCTGCAACCAGCTCCCGGTCGCCAGCGCCCCGATACTGTAAATTGACCCCGGCAATTCGAGACCCGGAAACGCATCGAATCGCACCGTCACATGCTGGCCGATCCTCAGATCGGTCGCTTCCACCTGGTTGACGCTCGCTTCCACCTGCATGCTCTTCGGATCCACGACTTTCATGAACAACTGACCCGGTCCCAGTTGATCGCCTTGTTCCACTTGGCCCATGTCTCCGCCGCGCCAGATCGGCTGCATTACCGCCAGGCCGTCCATGGAAGCCTTGATGGTGAAACCCTTCAAATCCCCGACATGCCGGTTGAGATGCCGGTGCTGCCGCGCCGCCGTGATCTCGAGTATGCGAATCTCCGCCTCGAACGAGGTCTTCTGTTCCGCGACGCTCTTCAACAACTCCGTGTATCGAGCTTGGGTCTGCTGGACGTTAAGTTCCAGAAGTTCACGCTCGATGTCGGTGAGAATCCCAGCGGGCTTGGCGTCCAACCGCGCCTTCTCCATATCGGATTTGGCCTGGCGCAACGTCTGTTGCAGAGTCTCCCATTCGATGGCCTGTTCGGCCTTGCGCTTCACGACGTCCGCATCGGCCTGCTTCACCGTATCCATCACATCGTCGATATGATCTTCGGTGGCCTGCGGATCGATGGTCGCGATTAGGTCGCCCTTCCGCACGAACGATCCGGGTTTGATCAGAGTCAAGACCACCAGGCGATTCGAGTCGGGCACACGCGGCCGGGGAGCATTGATGTTGGCGTAATGACGCGCGGACGTCTGCCCCGTAAGACGGATCGTGCGCGCGATCGATGCCGTCGCGACGGTCGCCACCTTGAACGCCGGAGTTCTCGATTTTGGAGCCTGCTGTTTGCCCTGAAGCATGTACAGCGCCCCGCCACCCATCGCCAGAACTGCGACAAGCAGTAGAATTTTGAGCCGCATTTCTGCCAGCCGAAACGTGTCGCTTAAACTGTTAGGATACTATGCCGAGGCATTGCATCCGAAAACGCGGCAGTCGAAAACCAATCGCGTGACGCCGCAAATCGCGATCGCCTCTTCCAAAGCTCGATGGACCGCTCTCGTCGCGGCTATGCTCGGCTACATGCTGGACGCTCTGGACGTCCTGCTGTACGTTTTCGCCGTCCAAACCCTGCGCGCCGAATTTCATTGGACTAACACCACGGCCGGACTGGTCAGTTCGGCAACTCTGATCGCCTCGGCCATTGGAGGCATCGCGGCCGGCATAGTGGCCGACCGCATCGGCCGCCGCCGCACCCTGATTTACACGATCCTGATCTACTCGATTGCTTCGGCCGGATCGGCAACTTCCAGCGGACTCGTCACCCTGCTCTTCTGGCGCGCCCTCATCGGAATTGGCCTCGGAGGGGAGTGGTCCGCCGGAGCCGTGCTCGTCGCCGAAACCTGGCCCTCCGAGCATCGCGCTAAAGCCATCGGACTGATGCAATCCGGATGGGCTATCGGATACATGCTCGCCGCCGTAGTCACTGCGCTGATCCTTCCCCGCTACGGCTGGCGCGTCCTGTTCTTGACCGGAGTCCTACCCGCTCTTCTGACCATCTGGATCCAGCGCAAAGTCGAAGAGCCGCAAATCTGGCTGACCCGCAACCGAGCGAAAGTGTCGCTTCTGACGCTCTTCCGGCCACCCCTCGCTCGCATCACCTGGTGCGCCGTAGCTCTGGCGACATCCGTCCTTTTCGCCTATTGGGGATTGTTCACCTGGCTCCCGGCCTTTCTCTCCGCTCCGGTGGCGCAGGGAGGCGCGGGATTGAACATCGCCCGAACCAGCGCCTGGATTTTCGTTATGCAAACAGGCACCTTCGTGGGCTACGTGAGCTTCGGATGGCTCGCCGACCGCTTCGGCCGCCGTCCCGCCTTCTTCGGCTACGTTATCGCCGCCGCCATTCTGACACCGATTTACGGTCTGACGCCGCGTTGGGCCGGCGCTTCGTCGGAGACCTGGCTGCTCGTCATCGGCCCCCTGATCGGATTCTGCGGCACCGGCTTTTTCGCGTTATTCGGAGCCATGCTAGCTGAACTCTATCCGACGGAAGTCCGCGGAGCGGGCCAAGGGCTGGTTTACAACCTGGGCCGCGGACTAAGCGCCCTGGCGCCGTTTCTGGTAGGAGCTATCGCCGACCGGAAAGGCATCGGAGCCGCCCTGGTCCTAAACTCCGGCTTTTTCCTGGTCGGAGCGTTCCTGATCTTCACGCTCCCGGAGACGAAAAACCGGGAGCTGATGTAAAGCGTGTTTACGTTTCTTGACAGATCTTATGTAACCGCTGCCAAATTTGGTAACGCCTTTTAATTTAATGAAATACTGGCTCTTACTTGGAGTGTCGATCGTCTCCTCGCTGGCCCAGCAAGCCGCGCCGCCGCGCACCAACACCGTGGGCGAGGTCCAATCCGTCGATCCGGTCGCGAAGCAGTTGAAAATCAAGACCGATACGGGCGTCATCTACACGGTCTCCACCGACGACAAGACGCATTTTCTGAAAGTTGGCCCCGATCTCGATCTGAAAAAGGCAACTAAGATCGCCGAGACGGACGTTGTAGCTGGAGACCGGGTATTGTCCCGCGGAGTAGTCTCGGAAGACGCAAAAACTATCGCGGCCAGTAGTGTAGTCGTGATGACGAAAGCCGATGTCGCCCAGAAGCAGCAAAAAGATCGCGAAGAATGGATTAAGCGCGGCGTTGCCGGCACGATCACGGCAATCAATCCCGATTCCCACGAGATCACGTTGAAAACAGATTCCATCCCTCCGAAAACGGTCACGGTAGACACCTCCGGTAAGGTGGAATACCGTCGCTACGCTCCGGGCTCGGTCAAATTCAGTGATGCCCAGGCAAGTAGCTTTACCGATTTAAAGGTTGGTGATCGGCTCCGAGCTCTTGCTGACAAAAACGACGACGGAACACGCTATAAGGCGGAGGAAATCGTCTCCGGTTCGTTCCGGACGCTAGCCGCCCAGATCGTCTCGGTCGATGCAGCCGCAAACACGATCGCCGTAAAGGATCTGTCCTCCAAAGATAAACAGCCCGTAACAATTCATGTAAACCAAGATACAGTGATGAAACGCATGCCGGAGCGCATGGCCATGTTTATGGCAATGCGGCTAAATGGAGCCGCCGCTGGCGGTACTACTCCGAACGGTGGTGGTCAAGGCATGCAGCGTCGGCCCGACGGCGGCGCTCAAGGGAGCGCTGGTCCTCCGAACGGTCCCGCGGGAAACCTGGCCCAAATGGGTAATGGCGGGCGTGGTCCCGGTGGAGGAGGTCCCGGTGGACCCGGCGGCGGAGCTGGCCGCAGTGGCGACCTCCAGCAGATGATGGAGCGCCTCCCCAAGACCGACCTCGCCGAACTCAAAGCCGGCGACGCCCTGATTATCTCCAGTACAAACGGAGCCGATCGCTCCAATCTGACGGCAATCACCATCGTTGCCGGCGTAGAGCCGTTCCTTGCGTCAGCACCGAGATCCGCGGGTGCGGTCAATCTCGGATCGTGGAATTTCGATATAGGAATGCCGGCGCAGTAAGAGACCGGTCAATAAGAAAAGCAGCATAACCAGAGAAGAGAAAATGCTAAAGAGAATAGTGCTGTGTGTCTTCGTGTGCGGTCTTTCGATTCCCGCGTTCACGCAGTCCCTCGGGATCGTTAAGGGGCAGGTAGCCGACGAATCCGGAGCCGTCATTCCGGGCGCCAAGGTGACCGCTTCCGGACCCGGTGGAGTGGTCAAATCCGCAACGACGATTGCGGACGGCTCCTACACGATAACTGGCCTGACCCAGGGCGATTGGTCGCTGCAAGCTTCGTCGCCAGGTCTGACACAGCAAACGGCCCTGAAGTTGACCGTTAGCGGCGGGACGCAGACGGCCAATCTGGTCCTGCGAGTCGTGCTCGAAAAGCAGGAAGTGACGGTACAGGAATCGACGAATAACGTCGTCAACGTCGACCCCTCCAGCAATGCCGGAGCGCTGGTGCTCAAGGGTGCCGACCTCGACGCTCTTTCAGACGATCCAGACGATCTGGAACAGGATTTACAGGCCTTAGCCGGCCCGGCCGCCGGTCCGAACGGCGGTCAGATCTACATCGACGGTTTCACGGGCGGTCGGCTGCCTCCCAAGGAATCGATCCGCGAGATCCGCATCAATCAGAACCCGTTTTCATCCGAATACGATCGTCTCGGATTCGGGCGCATTGAAATCCTTACCAAGCCCGGAACTGACAAATTCCGTGGCCAGGTGATGTTCAACATCAGCGATGGTGAGTTCAATTCCCGCAATCCGTTTTTGACGCCAGCCGCAGGTTCCTCGTTCGAGATGCCGGATTTTCAAACCCGCCAGTACGGCGGCAATTTGAGCGGCCCGCTCGGGAAGAAGGCCAGCTTCTTTCTCGATTTCGATCGCCGCGAGATCGATGACTCCGCCGTGATCGACGCGCGCATCGTCGACCCGGCCACATTTCAGCAGGAGCCCTACAGCACAGCCGGAGCCACCCCCCAGCGCCGCACCACTTTCAGCCCGCGCGTCGATTACGCCCTCACTCCCAACAATACGTTGATGGCGCGCTACACCTATATGGACAACAGCCTTCCCGATTACGGCATCGGCAATTTCGTTTTGCCGGATCGCGCCTACTCGCGCCATATCGCCGAACAAACCGGGCAACTCACCGAGACCGCCGTTCTGAATTCGAAATGGATCAATGAGACCCGATTTCAGGTGATTAACGATGTCACCACCCTGAACGGAAACCTGAATCCAGTGCTCAGCGTGGCGGGTGCGTTCTCCGATGGCGGCACCGGAGTCGGTGCTTCCAATAACTGGCAGCGCCACTACGAGCTTCAGAACTACACCTCAACTACGAAGGGAACCCATTCCATCAAGTTTGGCGTTCGCGTCCGGTCCATTCAGGAATCGGATTTGGTGCAGAATAATTTCGGCGGGACGTGGAGCTTCAGCGGCTCGTCCAATTTGACCTCGCTCGGCGCCTATCAACTTGCGCTACAAGCTTTGAGCACGGGGCAAAGCCTTGGCGCCGGCGCTCCTTCTTTATTCACCATCAGCGCCGGCGTGCCGCTCGCCACTGTCACGCAGGTCGATGTTGGCGCATTTTTCCAGGATGACTGGCGCATCAAGCCAAACTTTACGCTCAGCCTGGGCGGTCGCTATGAAACGCAGACCAACATTCACGATTGGAGCGACTTCGCGCCCCGCATCGGCTTCGCGTGGGCTCCTCATGGCGGCGCATCGAACGGGCCGTTCTCGCGGCCGAAGATGGTCATACGCGGCGGCTTCGGAGTTTTTTACGATCGCATCGCGGAAAACGTCACACTCCAGGAAAACCACTTTGACGCCGGCCAGGAAACTCTCTTAACCAGCAACCCGGCGCTGCTCGCGGAATATTTTCCGCTGCTGGCAACCTATAATCCGACTACTGGTCTGACTTTCGCCAATCTCGCCAATCCGGCGCCAAACAGCCCGGCAGCGGCCTTTCTCAGCCAGTTGACGCAGTCGTCCACCATTGCTTACCAGGTGGACAGGAACATGCACGCCCCTTACGTTGCGCAGAGCGCGATCGGCATCGAGCGGCAATTGGCCGGCAATACCAGCCTGGCCGTAACCTATACGAACACCCGCGGAGTCCATCAATTGCTGGAGCGCGATATCAACGCGCCGCTTCCCGGCAGCTACACGCCCGGTCAGCCCAACACTGGCCTGCGTCCCTACGGCAATATCGGCGACATCTACAACTACGAAACGACTGGCATTCTCAATCAGAACCAGCTCATTGTCAACGTGAATACGCGCATCGGCACCAAGATCAGCCTGTTCGGTGGATATTTCTTGAGCCGTGCGTTGAGCAACGTGCCCAGCGGACTGCCCGCGAACGATTACGATCTTTCCGATGAATACGGTCGCGCGAATTTCGACGTCCGCAATCGCGCGGTAGTGGCAGGCACCTTGGCGACCAAGTGGGACATCCGTCTGAGCCCGTTTATAATCATCTCCTCGGGCGCTCCATTCAATATCGTGAGCCCGACGGTCGACGGCAACGGCATGTACGATTTACGTCCAGCGTTCGCTCCAGCCGGCGCTACCGGCCCTGATATTGTCACGACTCGATACGGAACCTTCGATATCGATCCCTATCTCCCGAACGGCACGGTCAAGCAGGGCGAGACCATCATCCCGCGCAATTATGGCCAAAGCCCTGGCTCGGTAACAGTCAATCTGCGGCTCAGCAGAACCTGGGCCTTTGGACCCGAACGCGGCGCGCGTCCGACAAGCAGCAGTGGTGGAGGCGGAGGATACGGTGGTCCCGGCGGCGGTGGACCCCGCGGCGGCGGCGGACCGCGCGGCATGGGGGGTATGGGCGGAATGCGCATGGGAGGAATGGGTGGACCCGACGCGACCAACAGCGCACGCCGCTACACGCTCACAGCATCCATCAACGCCCGTAATCTCCTGAATCACACGAATTACGGCCCGGTCAACGGCTTGCTCAGCTCTCCCACCTTCGGAACCTCCACGTCGCTCGCCGGAGGCTTCGGCGCCGAACAATCGCCTTTGAACAATCGGAGATTGGAATGGCAGCTGCGCTTCGGCTTTTAACGTAGAACTTAGAACTTCGAACGTAGGACGCTTACTTGTTACACTTGGACCTAAAAGATGGCCATCAGTAGAGACTTACTGGAAATCCTCGTGTGCCCGCTTTGCAAGGAGACGGTCGAGATGAAACCCGATCAGAGCGGCCTCAAGTGCGTGAAGTGCAAACGAGTTTATCCCATCCGTGACGACATTCCCGTGATGCTCATTGATGAGGCGAAAATAGAAGAGTAGTCTCGCCTAATGACCACGATCCTCGATCGCCTGGCGTCCGGGGCGCGGGTTGCCGTGATCCGCTTGCGCTCACTTGGGGATTGCGTCCTCACGACGCCAGCGCTTCATCTCTTGAAGTCTGCCAGGCCGGATCTGAAACTAACTATCGTCGTTGAAGACGCCTTCGCACCGATCTTCGAGGGCAATCCGGACATCGAAAACATCCTCTCACCCAGCACCACCGAAATCGCGCGCCTGCATCCCGAGTTGGCTTTGAATCTCCACGGCGGCAACAGTAGCGCGAAGCTGACATTCTCGTCGCGCGCGCGCCTTCGCGCCGGATTCACACACTTCCGATTCAGCGCTCTATACAATGTCAGAATCCCGACCGCACAGCAGATTCTGAAAACTCATCGCAAAGTTCACACCGCGGAGCATCTGGCCAGCGCGTCGTTTTTTCTCGGCGTCCCGATCCAAGAGATCCCCCGCGCGAAGCTCTTCGCCTCGCCCGCCACAAGATCCGCTCCATTCGCCGTCATTCATCCAGTGGCGTCCGCGCCCGACAAAACCTGGCCGGCCGCGAACTTCAAGAAAGTCGCGAAAGATCTCGCCGCCGATTTTAAACCGATCTTCATAGCCGGACCCGGCGACAGCCTCGCCGATTTCAGCAAGTACGAGTGCATCACGGGCGCGCCACTCAGCCAGATCAAATCGCTGCTCGCCGGTGCCTCCCTATTCATTGGGAACGACAGCGGACCCGCTCACATGGCGGCGGCCTTCGGAATACCGACCATCGTCCTGTTCGGCCCCTCCGACCACGAAATCTGGGCGCCCTGGAAAACCGAATCCGTGGTACTCAAGGCCGACGACATCGCCAAAATCGAAGTCTCACAAGTGCTCGAAGCCGTCCAACGGCTCTCGACCGCGGCGGCTCAGGGGGCCTCATGAGGGAATTGTCGAGGCTTCTCCGCTTCGTCCGCCCTTACACGCCACATCTTCTCGGATCTGTCTTCTTAATGCTCCTGGTCGGCGCATGCCAGGGACTGGTCGCTCTCCTCATCAAGCCCGTATTCGACCGCGTCCTCAATCCCAATTCGCCCGACACACCCGTCGCACTCTTCAAAATCCCTGGTCACACCATCTACCTGAATCAGTTCGTCCCGCCGTCCATTCACAATGTCTGGACCATGGTGGCTGCCGGAATTCTCGGCGCATATCTCATCAAGGGCGTCTGCGATTATTTTGGAAATTACCTGATCAACTACGTCGGCATCTCCGCCGTGACCGACCTGCGCCAGCGCGTTTTCGATCGCGTGCTGCGCCAAGATTCGCAATTCTTCGAATCCACTTCCACGGGCCGTCTGATGTCGTCCATCATGAACGACATCGAAAAAATCCAGGTGGCGACATCGCACATTTTGGCCGACTGGCTGCGTCAGTCCTTCACCGCCTTGTTCCTGCTTTGCGTAGTGTTGCAAATGGATTGGCGGCTGGCCCTATTCAGCCTCACCGTGCTGCCATTCGTGCTTGTTCCGACGGCGCGCCTGGGACGCCGCATCCGCCGCTCCACGCGCCGCGCCCAGGACGACGCCGCGGAGTTAAATCAAATCCTTCAGGAGACCATCAGCGGACATCAAGTCGTCAAATCGTTCGGCACGGAAGAAATCGAATCGAATCGTTTCCACGTCGCGGCCGCGCGTCTGAAGTCGAGCAATCTACGCTATGTCGCGCAGCAAGCTATTGCCTCGCCGTTAATCGATTTCTTCGCCGCGATCACTATCGTGGTGCTTCTCACCTACGCGCGCCAGCAGATCCAGACGCACCACTTAACCGCCGGCGAATTCACCAGCTTCATCATCGCTCTCCTGCTTCTATACGAGCCCGTGAAGCGACTGACCGGCATTCACAACATCTTCCAGCAGGCCCTCGGCGCATCGCAGAAAGTTTTCGAATATCTCGATGGAGACCAGCACGTCCAGGAACGCGCCGGAGCCGTAAAACTCACCAAGCTCCAACATGCGATCCGCTTACAGGATGTATCGTTCCGCTATCCCAACTCCCCGAACGGCTTCCACCTCGATGACGTCAACATGGAAGTGAAGGCCGGCGAAGTAGTGGCACTCGTCGGACCGAGCGGAGCCGGCAAAACGACGGTCGCAAACCTGGTCCCGCGTTTCTACGATGTGACTGGCGGCGCGATTCTCATCGACAATCGCGATGTACGCGACATCCAGCTCGCCTCGCTTCGTGAGAAGATTGCAATCGTGTCTCAGGAAACTTTCCTGTTTAACGATACAGTCGCCAACAACATTCGATACGGGAAACCGAAAGCAAAACAGGACGAAATTCGCCAGGCTGCGCGAAACGCCATGGCCGAAGAGTTTATCGACCGCATGCCCGAAGGCTACGACACCATCATCGGCGAGCGCGGCCTCAAGCTCAGCGGCGGCCAGCGCCAGCGCATCGCCATCGCGCGCGCCCTGCTCAAGAACGCTCCGATTCTCATCCTGGACGAAGCCACGTCCCACCTCGACACCGAATCCGAGATGCTGGTACAGCGCGCCCTGCAAAACCTCATGACACATCGCACGGTCATCGTGATCGCCCATCGTCTCTCCACCATCCGCCGCGCCGATAAAATAGTGGTTTTAGAAGGCGGGCACGTCTCGGAAACGGGAACGCATGAGGAACTCATCGCCCAAACAGGAGTTTACCGGCGTCTGCACGACATGCAATTCTTAGCCGATCCACTCACGAACCAGGCCCAACTATGACGGTCGTCCAAATGCCAGCCCCGGTCCGCAGCATGACGGGATTTGCTCGTGCTCAGAAGAGCAACGAGCGTGGCGAATACACTGTCAGCATCAAAAGCCTGAACCATCGTGGGCTGGACCTGCATTTTCACCTTCCCGCCGAACTCGACGCGTTCGAAGGAAGCATGCGCTCTGTCATCAAGCGCTCCGTGACGCGCGGCCATCTCGATATCCGCGCCACCTTTGTCCCGACGTTGAAAACTTCCAACGGAGCGCTCAACGAACCTCTCTTTCGAGCCTGGCTCGCCGCCTTCCGAAAAATCGAGTCGGAAGAACACCTCGCGGTCCAGCCCGATCTTAACCAGGCCTTTCGCATTCCCGGGATGTTCGCGCCTCCCGCCGAACAGGAGAAAGACGCCGAGACCGAAAAGGATCTGGTTGAAACTCTCGAGGAAGCTCTCGACGCGCTCAATCGGTTCCGGGCCCGGGAGGGCGACGAACTGGTTTCCGTGATTCGCCTCCACAATCGATCGATTTCGGAATATTGCGCCGAGTTCGAAGACATCCGCACCCGCGCCGTTCCTGCTTTTCAAAATCGGTTAAACGAGCGTCTCCGTGAATTGCTGCGCGGTCCCGGACTCGATCCCCAGCGGCTTGCACAGGAAGCGGCCTTGCTGGCCGATCGCAGCGACATCGGCGAAGAGATCGCCCGCCTGAAAATTCATTCCAGGCAGTTGGACGCCATTCTCGACGCCGGCGGCGAAGTCGGCAAGAAACTCGACTTCCTCCTTCAGGAAATGAACCGCGAAACCAACACGATCCTGTCCAAGACTACGGGCATTGGCGAGCTTGGACTCCGCATCACAGACCTCGCGCTGGCTGGCAAAGCCGACATCGAGAAAATACGCGAACAGGCCCTCAACCTCGAATAATGCGGCACAATACCAGCGTTTTCGTGATCTCCGCGCCCTCGGGGTCCGGCAAATCAACCCTCGTCCAGCGCCTGCTGCAAGACGTCCCCGACTTGATCTTCTCAATCTCATACACCACCCGCCCGCCGCGAGGCAGCGAACGGAACGGAATCGACTACAATTTCATCACCCGCGATGATTTTGAAGCGCGAATTCTGAAAGGAGAGTTCCTCGAGCACGCGGAAGTGTTCGGTAACTACTACGGAACAAGTCGGTTAGCCCTGGAGGAGGCGATTCGCGAAGAAAAGGATCTGCTACTCGACATCGACGTGCAGGGTGCGCGACAATTGAAGGTAGCGCTTCCCGAAGCGGTGAGTATTTTTGTGCTTCCACCGTCCCGTCATATCCTGGAACAGCGCCTGCGAGCCCGTTCCCAGGATTCCGATGCTGTGATTCAGCGGCGTCTGCGGGGCGCGGCACGGGAAGTCAGAGATTATACCCAGTACGACTTTGTGCTGGTGAACCGCGATCTGGATGAGTGTGCGAGGGATCTGGAGGCGATTGTCCGGACGGAGCGTCTCCGCCGGTCGCGCATGGAAGAAAATATACGGCCGATTCTCGAGAGTTTCGCAGACGGGAACGCCGCTACGAATTTGTAGGATTGAGGTAAGAATGTCCGAACGTGTCAGAAACAATGCCCAATACGCAATTCCGGACGACCCGGAGTTGAGTACCTATCGTTTCATCATCGTCGCCGCGAAGCGCGCGCGCCAGCTTCAGAACGGCGCACGCTCGTTCCTGCCGACCACTTCCAAAAAGCCCACCGTGGCTTCCATGGAAGAAGTGCGCCGCGGCCTCGTGAAATACGACGACCCCATGCGCATCGTGCCGGAAGAAGAGCCGAGCGACGAGTAACTCATGAACGCCGTACTGGGCGTTGGTGGCGGCATCGCCGCTTACAAATCCGCTGAACTGGCCCGCGCCCTCATGGAGCGCGGGTTTCGCGTTCAGGTAGTCATGACCGATGCGGCTCGCGAGTTCATCCAACCCTTAACTTTCGCTGCTCTTACCGGCAACAAAGTCATTACCGGACTCTTCTCTTCCGTGTCTTCTGAAGAAACGCTGTCGAGCGCCATCGAGCACATTGCCGTCGCGCAGGACAACGCGATCCTTGTGGTTGCCCCCGCCACCGCCGATCTGCTGGCCCGTTTCGCCCACGGCCTCGCCGACGATTTTCTGACCACCATGTATCTTGCCTTCACCGGCCCCGTGGTTCTGGCGCCCGCGATGAACACCAACATGTGGAATCATCCAGCGACGCGGGAAAATCTCGAAAGACTGAAGCACCGCGGTCACATCATTGTCGATCCCGACGACGGAGCTTTGGCTTGCGGCATGGTGGGACCAGGCCGCCTAGCCGAGCCCGTGAAGATCGCGGAAGTCGTCACGAACTTACTTCATCGCCAGCACGATCTCGAGGGCCAGACCATCCTGATCACCGCCGGTCCTACTCAAGAACCCATCGATCCCGTCCGTTTCATCACCAACCGCTCCAGCGGCAGAATGGGATATGCCATCGCCGAGGCCGCGGCTACGCGAGGCGCGAAAGTCATTCTCGTCTCCGGCCCGGTCGCATTGGATGCGCCGCGCGGCGTTGAAACGATCCACGTGGACACCGCTCAGCAAATGCACGATGCCGTCTTTGATCGCATGCGGGAAGCGGACATCATCGTCAAGGCCGCCGCCGTCAGCGATTACCGCGCCGCCGAGGTATCGCAGGAAAAGATGAAGAAGCGCGGTTGTGGCATCACTCTGCAACTCGAGCCAAATCCCGACATACTGGCTGAGTTGGGAAGAATCAAAGGAGATCGCCTGCTGGTAGGCTTCGCCGCCGAAACGCAAAATCTGGTCGAACAGGGCCGCGACAAATTACTGCACAAAAACTGCGATATGGTGGTCGCCAATCTCGTCGGACGCGAAGACACCGGCTTCGACTCTCCGGATAATGAAGCTGTCCTGATCTTCCGCGACGCCGAACCGATACCGCTCCCAAGAATGTCCAAGCGCCTTCTGGCCGACCTCATCCTCGACCAGGTTCTGACTCTCCACCGCGCCGCGCATGCAACAAAATGACCGCAGAACAGCTCCGGCAATACTTAGAGTTCTATCAAGACTTGGGAATCAAACAACTGTACCGAAAATCCGCCCCGCCAGAGAGCGCAGCGGTGCCTGTAACAGCGGCGGCTTCTCGCCCGGCGCCGGTAGTACTTCCGCTCGCCCCGGAACATGACACGCTCGCAAAAATCATTCAAGATATAGGAGACTGCAAACGCTGCCGCCTGCACGAAGGCCGGAACAAAATCGTTTTCGGAACCGGCGACGAGCAGGCCAAGCTAGTGTTTGTCGGTGAAGGCCCTGGGGCCGACGAGGACGCGCAAGGGTTGCCGTTCGTCGGCCGGGCCGGACAACTCCTCACGCAGATGATCGAAGGTACGGCCAAGAAGGAAGGTATCCCCCTTCTTCGCAAAGACGTCTACATTTGCAACGTCGTCAAGTGCCGCCCGCCAGAGAATCGCACGCCGCAACCGGACGAAATGGAAATATGCGGCCAGTTTCTATTCCGCCAGCTTGAGGTCCTCAAGCCCAAAGCGATCTGCGCGCTCGGATCAACGGCCGCCAAGGCGCTTCTCGCAACCAAGGACGGCGTCATGCGCCTGCGAGGAAAGTGGCACAAGTGGCGGGACCTTCCGGTGATGGTAAGCTATCATCCCTCCTATCTCCTGCGCCCCTACAATCAGGATGCTAAGCGCGAAGCTTGGGAAGATCTGAAAAAAGTGCTGCACTTCGTCTATGACTAGACCGCGGCCCGGTCTCTTCATCACCTTCGAAGGACCCGACGGAAGCGGCAAGAGCACTCAGATCCATCTTCTCGCTGACCGTCTCCGCGGCGCCGGCTACAACATTCTCGAAAGCGTCGAGCCCGGCGGCACGCCCATTGGAAAAAAGGTCCGTCAAATCCTGCTAGATCCCGCGAACCAGGAACTCTGTCCGACCACCGAGCTTCTGCTCATGTTCGCCGCGCGCGCCCAGAACGTCGAACAATGGATCATCCCCGCTCTTGAAAATGGCCGCATTGTTCTCTCAGATCGATTTACGGATTCTACGATCGCCTATCAGGGCGTGGGCCGCGGCTTAGGAATCGACACGGTTCTGGCAGTCGACCGCATCGCGTGCCACGGTGTCGTCCCGGACCTGACGCTCGTGATCGACATCGACACCGAATCGGGCCTCGCCCGGGCTCACAGCCGTAATCGCCACCGTTCCGGAGTTAAGGAATCCCGCATCGACGAGCAGGCCCTCGACTTCCATGAGAAAGTTCGCCAGGCCTACCACGCGCTGGCTCAAACCGAACCCGAGCGCGTCCGGTTAATCGATGGCAATGCACCTCCCGAAACAATAGCCGAGCGAGTTTGGGAGGTCGTGGCTCCCATTCTGCCGGGCTCTCGTTCCTGAGTTCAGTCCTTCGCTGCGGTGCCAGCCGTGGTCACCGAACTACTGGGTGACCGGCGGAGTCGCGGCCACAACCGGAATCGTGCATATATTACTTGTGAAGACATTCTGCGCGATGAACATCTGCGTCTGAAGGTTGGTCGGTAATCCGACGTCCAGCAGCAGTTGTACTTCATACACGCCGATCAGCCCCTGCTTAAGACCCGAGAACAGCACCGAGGCGGTCTTTCCACCAATCTGCGCATTATCAACCGGCGCCGTTGGTGCGTTCGGCGGACCGTCGATCGGATACGGCGCTCCGTCGTTCTCGTAATTCTGAGCGCCCGCCGGCCCAATCACGCCCAGTCCCGTCGCGTAAATCGTAATCAGTTCCCCTGGTACAGCCGGATTGTCCATTGTTACCGGCGCACCCGCGACACTCGCTCCGCCGGTCTGTATCTGCAGAGCGGTGACGGTGATGGTCGCCCCCGCGGTAAGGGTGCTGGAAGCGGACCCTCCGATCGGAATCCCGTTCCCGTCAGGTCCGGGGACTTTCGCAGTCAGGATTACGCGGTCGTACTGTCCGGCGGCCGTCGCGGTCACCTTCTCATTGGGATTGGAATTGACTAGCGCGACCAGCGCGTCGCGCACGCTGTCGAGTGTATCGGTGGCTTGAACGTTGTAATTGTATGAGTGCGTGCCGACACTGATTGTCGCGGTGTCGCCGGCTTCGGTCGTCCCTTCCAGGTCGACCACCGCCAGCGCATAGCTGCTGGCATGGTACGCCATCACTTGACGCGGCTCAGTTCCTCCGTAAGCGTAGATTCCCGGATTCTCGCCGACGATCGGAATACCAACCGCGGAAGAAACGGTAATGGACCCGTCGCTGTGCTGGATCCTCACGTAAGCGCTCACGCTCGAAACATCAAGAACTTCGTACGGCATTTGAGCATTGATCTGTTTGGGGCTCACATAGCTGAGCGGTATCTTCAAGCCGTCGAAATACACCTGCACACCGCCGAGAGTCGTCGGCAAGGAAGCGTTCGGATCCGCCGATGCAGTTTGATCGGACAGTTGAAGGCCCGGAGTCGCAAAAATGGTCACCAAGGTACCAGGAGCGATCTCGCCCGCCGTTCCCCCGCCGCTCAGCGTGCTTCCGGAAGCCGTCAGAACTTCCGTCGCCGTTTTAGGGTTCGCCGTCGTGCTTCCCGCGCCCGCGGACGACCCTGCCAGAGTGATCGCGTTACCGTTATTGCCGACTAGCTTCGAAGTCAGAACTACTTCGTCAATCGCAGTGTTCGCGACCGCCAGCACATTCGGATCGCCTCCATTTTGCGTATTAATCAGGTTGACGAGGGCCTGAACAATGGTCTGCAGTGTATCGGTGGCCTGCACGGTATATGTGTAGGCAATCGCCGTCGTATTCGAATTCGTGCCGATCGAAATAGTCACGGTATCGCCCGCCGTAATCGTGCCGCTCAAATCGACCGTGCCCGCCGCATTGACATTGATGCTCGCAGAGTTCACGATCCCGTTGAGCGGGATCAGCGGCAGCGCCGCCGTGAACACCATGATTCGCCTGTCGTAAGGATCGGCCACATACAGATTCGTCCCGTCCCACGCCAGGGACGTCGGACTTCGGATCTCGTCTGCCGCCGAACGGCCTACGTTCGCATCGGGACGGAAAGCGTCGGTGCTGTCCGTAACAACGTCGTCGGTCTCATTCGCCTGTCCCAGAATGATGTCGGCTCGCTGCGCGTTCTGAGTAGGGATTTGGTCGTACACCAGGACGCGGTCATTGCCGGCATCGGCCACGAACAACCTCGTCCCGTCCGACAGCGCAAATCGCGGATAGCTCATCGTGAATGCGCATCGGAACGGGTAGACATTGTTGCTTGCCAGGTCGGTTCCGCTCGGAACTGTGCACAGGACCGGAGTTTCTTTATTCGTCGTGTCGGTCGATGAAGTCGCGGATGTTCCCGTGAAAGCGTTGTTCGAAACATTTCCGGTCATGTCCGGCTGCCCGATCTCGACGTCCGCCGGCTGCCCGTTAGAGTTCGGAATGGAGTTCCAGATCAGAATGCGATTTTGGCCCAGGTCGCTGACGAAAAGGCGTGTACCATCGCTCGTCACGGAAGTCGGACTCAGCATGTTCGACGCCGAGGGTTTCGGTGGATTCGTTGTCACGTCAAGCGGCGGCGCGGTCGTGAAATCTTTCACACCCAGCACCACGTCGGCCGCCGCGTCGTTGCTGGTAGGGATCTGGTTGTAGATCATCACGCGATTGTTCTGCGTGTCCGCGACAAAAAGCTGGCTACCCTGGATCCACACTCCCTCCGGTCCACGAAACGACTTGTTATCGACGGTCACCGGCTTTACCGTGTTCATATCCGGCTGGCCCAGCACGATATCGGCGGCCACGCCGTTGTTGTTCGGAATCGAGTTCCAGATCAGAATGCGATTATTGTCGGTGTCCGCGACCACCAGAATCGTTCCGTTCGTAGCAACGGCCGTCGGCGTCCGAAAAGACTGCGACGTAGTTCCGTAATAAGTGAAGTTCGGGACGGCCGTTCCCGTGGGCAGAGATGCCGCTGCGGGATATCCTCCGAGCGTGTAAACGTTCAGTGGAGTGAGCGTCGATCCGATACAGACGGGACACCGCACAAACGGTGTCGAGGGAAGTGAAATATCCGCCGTTGGCGAAGGCAGTGCTTCCCCGATGCTCGTGTAGATCAGAACGCGTTCATAGAGCGGCGCCGCTCCCATGTAGTTGGAGTCCGCAATGAACAGATTGCCGTTTGCGTACGCGACCCCTCCGGAAGCTCCAAGAATATACGGAGTGGGATTACAAACCTGCAACGTCCCCGCTGTCGTGGAGCATTCCCCTCCCGCCGTCCCGGTGTCCTCGTCTTGAGCTGTAAATGTCTGCTGTCCGAAAACCGCGCGAGCAGCCTGCCCCGTAGTGAAGTAAAAATAGTTCTGTGCTCCAGCCATGGACGAGGCTAGGAATAGATAGGCGAAATACTTCTTCATCATGTATTTGCGGGTAAACCCATAGTATACCAAGGTTGTCCGACGAACCCCTGCGTTTACAGGTTTCAACCGGATAATCGATTCAACACGTTACGGACCAAAGGCAAGACCGGTTCGCGTCAACGCCGGAAGAGTCCAGAACAGTGAAACTAGGCCACACTGTGCCCGAATTCACTCACTCGGGGACCTTCAATTCCGAACTTGGAGGATGTCGCCCCACACGATTGTGTAGGCTTCGATCCCTCCATCCGGATTGTGTCCCGCGCGGATAAAGATGAGTGTCTGGGGCTCCAGGTTGGACCGCTCCGCCGGCAACCCGTCTCCCAGGTAGCGCGTATCGGGCCGCAGGTGCAAAACCTGTTCCCCTCGATCCCGCGTGCGAATCGTAAGACGGTTTCCATCCACAACCGCGACGATTCCGGCCAGTGTCATGTCCCCGCGAGGCGCGAATAAATCCGTTGCGCTATTCGGCAATCGCAGACGCGGCTTGCCCGCCGCCGTCCGGCGCGGCTGTAGTGCTTCCACGGTCTGCACCGTCCGCGCGTAGCAGGCAATCGAATGCGGCTCCCGGTCTGCAACCAGCTCCATGTGATCGCCCGGCCGCATGCCGCCGATCGCAATGTGCTCGTTCTCATGTTCGAACCAGGTTTGGTCGTCGAACCCGCATTCGAGCAAGCGATTATCGGCGGTACGGACTGTCAGCAGGCCGGAGTGTGGAGTCCCTGACCATCCCACCAGATCTCCGCGCAAAATCCCGATCGGAGCGATCTCCTGCGCCAGAGCCGCCGACGTCATCAGCGTCACAATTGTTAGTACGCGCATCGCAAAACCTGTCTATAGACGTCTAAGGTGTCCTCCTTATATCGCTTGATACAATCGGGTGATTGGTCAACACCGATTCCATACTTCGCCGCGCCGGCGAGTGGTTTTTGAGATCGGGGATCCAGGAGCCAAACGGAGGCGTTGCTCGCTATTACCGTTCCGACCTCGGCGAAAACGCTCGGGTTTCGACCGAGATAACCGGTTACGCCATCAGCACGCTGCTTTTCCTCGCCCAACGAACTTCCGACGGGAACTACACGGATGCAGCCATTCGAGCCGCCCGTTTTCTGACCCGCTCCGCCTGGAATCGCCCTCTCGCGACTTTCCCCTTCGAGCATTCCGTAAATGGGGATCAGCCTACGCGCCTGGCATATTTCTTCGATTGCGGCATCATCGTGCGCGGTCTCCTCGCGGCGTGGCGCGCCACGCGTGAGCAGGAGTTCCTGGATGTTGCGGTCGAAACTGGCCGTTCCATGATCGTCGATTTTCAATCCGATCTCGTCATCCACCCCATCGTGAGCCTTCCCGCCAAACGCCCCCTCGCTTACGAACCGAAATGGTCGGCCAGCCCCGGATGTTATCAGTTGAAATCCGCCATGGCCTGGCTGGATCTATTCGAAGAGACCGGCCAGCACGCGTTCCAGGCCGCCTATGAAACCGCGCTCGAAAATGCCATCGCGTCCGAGATGTTCTTTCTTCCTGGCGACGTGGATCCCGAAAAAGTGATGGATCGCCTCCACGCTTACGCCTATTTTCTTGAGGGACTGCTTCCCTGCCCCGCCCGCGCGGAATGCGCGAAGGCGTTATCCGGCGGCATCGCCAGGACGGCGAAATATCTGAACGGCATCGAGACGGTCTTCGTCCGCTCCGACGTTTACGCGCAGTTGCTCCGGATTCGCCTCTTCGCCGCGCAGTTCGAAATCGTGCCGCTGGACGAAGAGCAAGCTTCTCGCGAAGCCGCGCAGGCTGCCGCTTTCCAACTCGAGGATTCGAACCCTCGCATCGACGGCGGTTTCGCCTTTGGAAGGAAGCCCAGCGGTATGCTCCCATTTATCAACCCTGTGTCCACCGGCTTCTGTCTGCAAGCCGTCGCGCTCTGGGGCGACCGCATCAACAAGGCTCCGGTCGCCAACCGGCGCGCACTCGTTTGAAACCGCCGGTCAAGGTCCTGTTCGCATCCTGCTCGCGCGACCTGATCCCAACCGTCGTCGAACACCTCAAGTCCATTTACCCCGAGATCCCTCTCGAAGTTGTCTCCGAGTTTCCGCCGCCTTTTGGACACTGGACCCCCTACCATGTCAGCCGTGGCTTCAGGGAAAACCTCGCCCGTTGCCGCGCGCGCTTCCAAGACAAGCACATCCGCATCGCGGCCGTAGTGCTTCAGCCGCGCATGCCCTATTGGCGGCTGCGCGTCCTGGCATTCGTCCTCGCGCCCTTTAACTTTCTCGCGTTCAACGAGGATTTTGGCCATTTCATGCTGCGCCCTCGTTCTTTGCCGGTCATCGCGCGGCACATTCTCTGGCGCATTCGAACCTTCCTCGTAAGGGAGTTTTCTCCCGGCGGCTCAATCTACACCTTCCTTTGGAGATTGATCCATCCTTGGGCGTTCCGCCGGCCGTTGATGATGATGGCAGCCCGCGCGGCTGGATTCTTCACGTCGATCCTGAAACCCACGTCCCCTCGAAATCAGCCGGCCGTTCTGGGCGGTTACCCCGAAGGCATCTCAGTAATCATCCCCTCGCGCGACGGTCAAGACCTGCTCGCCCGCGTTCTGCCGCAAGTAATCGCCGACGCGCCTTCGGAAATCATCGTCGTGGACAACGGGTCCACAGACGCCACCGCCGATTTTCTAGCCCGCGATTACCCCGGCGTCATCTTGGAATCGAGCGCCGCGCCATTGTCTTTCGCTCGGGCCGTGAACGCCGGCCTTCGCAAAGCGCGATTCTCCCACGTCTGCTTCCTCAACAACGACATGGTCCTCGATCCTGGCTTCTTCCGCGCATTGCACGCCGCCTTCGATCGCGTCCCCAGTCTCTTCTGCGCCACCGCCCAAATCTTTTTCCCGGAAGGCGAACGCCGCCAGGAAACCGGTAAGGCCGTGATGCCGCCGGTTCGCAATCCAGAAGATTTCCCCGTCCGTTGCGAGCCACCGATCGACGGAGAGAATCTCACCTACGTCCTCTACGGCAGCGGAGGCTGCTCTCTGTTCGACACCGCCAAACTCCGCGCCTTAGGCGGCTTCGACGAACTCTACGAGCCCGCTTACGTCGAGGATCTCGACCTCGGAGTTCGCGGGTGGGAGTGCCGCTGGCCCACCGTCTTCGTATCCGATGCCCGTGTTCTGCACCAGCACCGTTCCACTACCTCGCGTTATTACACGTCCGCCGAACTCGACCGCATTCTTGAAATCAACTATCTCCGCTTCGTGGCTCGCACAATTAACGGCGCATCGAACTTCCGCCGCCTATGGAGCGCCGCAATCCGCCGCCTCAATCTGCTCGGTGCCCAGGAGCCTCCCAACCAGACCGCGCTTCGAGCGCTATACCAAGCCTGGAAAGCTCCCCTGTGGACCCGTCGCGGTTATTCCGACGCCGAAGCGGTCGCGCACGCCCTCGCCATCGGATCCGGAGAAGTCTCCGTTACACCCGGCATCGAACCCTCCGGCCGCCCCGTGGTCATGATCGTCACGCCTTACCTGCCGTTTCCGCTCGCTCACGGCGGAGCGGTCCGCATGTTCAACCTCATGCGGCGTGCCGCCTCCGATTTTGATCAAATCCTCGTCTCCTTCGTCGACGAGCATTTTCCGGTCGCCCAGGAGTTGCGCTCCATCTGCGCGGAAGTCGTCACCGTGAAACGACCCGGCACCCACCTTCACGCTTCGAAAGAACGACCCGAAGTCGTCGAAGAGTTCGATCGTCCCGCCTTTCACGCCGCCTTACGCGAGACCGTTCGGAAATGGAAACCCGCCATCGCCCAGCTCGAGTTCACGCAAATGGCGCAGTACGCCCCCGATTGCGCGCCAGCCAAAACCATCCTCATCGAACACGACATCACGCTCGACCTTTACCAACAACTACTGGCTCAGGGCGAGGATTGGGAAGTGCGCCGCCAGCTCAAGCATTGGAATCTCTTCGAACGAAACGCCTGGAAGAACGTCGACCGCGTCGTCACCATGTCGAGCAAAGACCAGAAGACGATTCCCGGTTCTACCTGCCTGCCCAACGGCGTCGACCTCCATCGGTTTCGTCCCGCGCCCGCGCAACCCGGCTCCATGCGAGTCCTGTTCATCGGCTCCTTCGCGCACCTGCCGAATCTCATGGCCCTCCATTTCTTCCTGAGCGAATGCTGGCCGCATCTGCACCCGCTCGGAGCCACGCTCCACATGATCGCGGGCGCCCGCCACGAGTATTTCCTGGAACGTTATCGCGATCGTGTCCAGCCCGATCTGGGCCAGCCGAGAGTAGAGTTGGAAGGCTTCGTCGCCGACGTCCGCCCCGCCTACGAAAAGGCGGCCGTCGTGGTCGCCCCTCTGCTCGCTTCCGCCGGAACGAATATAAAGGTCCTCGAAGCAATGGCTATGGGAAAGGCGATCGTCAGTACTCCCGCCGGAATCAACGGCCTCGATCTGACTCCCGGCAGCGATGTCGTTGTGGTCGAAACGGGAGCGGACATGGCCGTCGCCATCAAGGATTTATTGCTGAATCCAGAAAAGCGAATAGCCATCGAGCAGCACGCCCGCGCCACTGTCGAACGCCGCTTCGACTGGGACGCTATTGCACTCGAACAAAAACAGCTGTACGAAGAATTGGTTTATTCCGATCGCAAAGCGGATGCCGGATCGATATAAGTTCCTCGCAGGATCGGCAGCCCCGCGCCAATGACGACGATAATTCCCAACGCCAGCAGCGCCGCCCCCAGAGCGCCCGCATCCCACGGCCTCACGCCGTACAAGACCTGCCGCATCCAAGACGCGCCTGCTGCGTAAACACAAACACCTAGCGCCAAGCCGGACAGCGCCATCGCCAGAGCCTCCCGCAATAACAATTTCGCAATCCGCACCGGTTCCGCGCCCAACGCGACCCGAACCCCGATCTCCCGCGTCCGCGATTTCACTGCATAATCCAGCGCCCCATACAATCCGATTGCCGCCAGCAACGCCGCAATCGCAGCGAAAACAGAAGTGAGGGCCGCCAGCAGCCTCTCCTGCCACAGCGAGTCGTCCACTTCTTCCCGCAAGGTCTTGATCTCGATAAACGGCATCTCCGGATCGAGCGATCGCAGCGCCTCTCGAACCGGCTCGATCAGCAACTCCGGCCGCTGTGGTGTACGCAAATGCAAAATGAAGCCGTCATCGAACCCCTTCACCACGGGATTGTAAACAGTGGGAGGAATTGGCTCCCGCAGGGATCGATATTTCGCATCGTTCGCCACGCCGATGATCTCGTCATCCGCCTTCGCAATCCCGTTCGATCCGCTAAATCCAAACCGCCCCCCGATCGGATTCTTGCCCGCAAAAAACCGCCTAACGAAGGCCTGGTTGACAATCACCTTCGCGACTCCCGGCTTCTTGTTCTCGTCGCTCCACGTAAAATCGCGGCCGGCAACCACCCTCATCCCCATCGTCTCGAAATACCCCGGCGTGACCGCGTTCATGCTCGAGTTGAGAAAGTCCGTCTTGACGATCCGCGTTCCTTCTACGCCGAACGTCCCCTTCATCCCCGTCCCTCGCATCAGCCCCAACCGGGCGACGCTGGCCGCCGCTACCGACGGAATCGTTCGCGCCTTCTCCAATAGCTTCTGGCTCAACTCCTCCGCCTGCTGTGGCTTGTAATTCCTCAACCCTGGATCGATCGTGAAAGTGACCACGTGGTCTCGGTCGAATCCCGCATCCATCGTGCGCATGCGTTCAAGCGTCTCGACTAACAGGGCCGCGCCGATCAGAATCAATGTGCACACCGCGACCTGCGTTACCACCGCCAGATTGCGCGCCAACATCCGCCGGGTCGAAGTACGCCCGCCGCGCAGCGTGTTGGCCAGTTCGGCGCGGGCGCCGCGCAAAGCCGGCGAAAGACCGAACAGAACCGCCGTCAAAACCGTGACCAAGAAAGCGAACCCTAATACCCGGACATCGATTCCGATATGCACCGCCAGTGGCTGCACCACCGCGGCCCGATCGCGCAGCGGAGGCAAAGCCCGCATCAACACCGGCTGAAACGCATAACTGAGCATAGTTCCAACCATCCCTCCCGCCAAAGCCAAAACCAGGCTTTCGGTAAGCAGTTGCCGCGCGATGCGTCCGGTGCTTGCGCCCAGCGCCAGCCGGATTCCGATCTCCTGCTCGCGTCCGGCGGATCGCGCCAGCAAAAGTCCCGCGACATTGCCGCATGCCATCAGCAACAGCAGGCCAGCAGCCGCCATCATGACTTCCAGGCCGCGCGAAAACTGAGTGCGCAGGGTCGAGACGCCTCTCGGAATCGCCTCCAGTTCGAGCCGGCTCTCTATTTTCCCAAGGTTCCCTTTGAACTCCGGATAGCGCTGCGCCTCGAGTTCGTCGTAAGCAGCGTGCAAAAGCGGATCCATCTGCGCGCTCGCACGTGCAACCGTCACTCCGGAGCGCAGCCGTCCAAAAATCTGCCCATCGGGAGCGGCGTCGATCGACTTCACAGGAATGCGCAGATCCGGGCTGGTGTCCACCGTGAGTCCGTTGAAATCGCGCTCCGTCACGCCAACGATCGTGAAGGCCTTCCCGGCCAGCGAGAATCCTCGTCCAAGAACTCTCGGATCGCTCCGAAACCGGCGCCCCCAAAACTCGTAGCTCAGCACCGCGGACTGTTCCCGATCCGACCCCGGGAAACGCCCCAGAAGCACACGTGCCCCCAGCGAAGAAAAGAAATTCGGCGATACTGCGTGGACGCGAACCCGTTCCGTCCCCGCCGCGTCGCTGAACGCGACATCCTCCTGGCCTTGGCACAGAATGTCGCTAAAGACATCCTTGGCCCGTTCCGCCGTCAGTTCGCAAAGCCCATACGGCAGATCCCAAGTGACGAACCGCGTCGGATGCATCTCAACCAGCCGTACTAGGTTTTCCGGATGCGGAACCGGCAACGGCTTGAGCAGCAGCGCATCAACAACGCTGAAAATCAGAGTATTCGCGCTGATACCGATCGCCAGCAGAAGAATTGCCGTCGCCGCAAACACCGGGCTCCGCGCCAGCAGCCGCAGCCCAAATCGCACATCCCGCATAGCCCGATTCTCGCGTATTCGCTCATTGCCGGACTAGCAGCCTAAGTGTCCTAAGGCGATTAAGGTGTCCACATTAGGGCAACACTCCATCCAGCAAACCCTCTTTTTCGTCGTTTAAACGTGTGCGCTGCCGTGTGCCGACTCACAGCAGGCCAGGAGACCGTCCCATGAAAAGAAGTGTCGTACCGCTATTAGCCATCGCGTTCATCGTGGCCGCCATTTCGACGGGCGTCTTCTACGGTCTCTTCGCCGGCAAGCTTCGGGCCGCATCTGCCGACCTCCCACAGCGCTCGCTCGTCGTGGCAGCCCATCACATCGATCGCGGGGCGCTCCTAACATCGGGCGACCTGCGGGTCTCGGAAATGCGCGTGAAAACCCCCATTAAAGGTTCGTTCGATTCGCCCAAAGAGCTCGCTAGCGCCATCGCGCTCGATGCCTTCGAAGAAAATGAACCATTCACGGAAACCACGGTCGCGCTCAAAGACGCGTCGGCTTCCAATTCCGGCGGCATCCCGGCCGGCATGCGCGCGGTCTCCATCCACGTCTACGAATCCTCCGGAATTCTGCCGCTTATCCGTCGCGGAAGCAAGGTCGACATCCAGGCCGTTTCCGAACGCAACAGCACGGTGGAATTAAGTCCCGTCCTCCAGGACGTCGAAGTTCTATCGGTGAATCCTCAACCGGAACCCGTTGTCGGTGGACGCTTCACCGCGCCAGTGGTCACGGTTCTGACCCGCCCCGTAGATTCCGACATTGTTGCGCTCGCCGATTCCGGAACCCGTTTGCGGCTGGCCCTCCGCAACCCGCTCGATAACGACACCGAATCCCGCAAATCGCTCGGTGTGCCCTCGCTTTATCGCACCTCGGACGCAATGCCAAACCGGGGGCATTAATGCTCGTCTTCTCCAGCGTTCTGTTTTTCGTCACGACATTCGTGGCCATCGGCCTGGTGCTCTCGCTGGCATGGTTCACACTGCAGAAAATACAGACCCGGGACGTTCCCCAGGAAGAGCAGTCCCAGCCCGCCGGGCCGAGCATTCTGCGCGATCAATCCATCAGCACCATCTCGCTCTGGTCCAAGCTTCTCGAGCGCTTCGATTTCGTCGATCTGATGAGCCGGCACATGGAACAGGCCGGCCTCGATTGGTCCATCGGACGCGTAACCCTGTCGATGCTGCTAACCGGCACCATTGCCCTGGTGATCCTCGTCAAAGGCGGCTGGTTCCCTGGCTGGATGACCGGCTTGTTCGCTTACGCCGCGTCTCTCGCGCCTTATTTTTACATTCTGCGCCGCCGCAAGCAGCGCTTCGCGAAATTCGAGTTGATGTTCCCCGACGCACTCGATTCGCTTTCTCGCGCGCTCCGCGCCGGCCATCCTTTCGCCGTCGCTCTCGACCTGGTTGCCGGAGAAGCCGAGGCGCCCGTCTCGACCGAACTCCGCCGCGCCGCCGTCGAAGGCAACTTCGGAACAAGCTGGCAGCAGGCGCTCGGCAATCTTTCAAATCGCGTGCCCTTGCTCGAAGTCAACATGTTCGCCGCCGCGGTGCAACTTCACAGCCGCACTGGCGGTAAGTTAAGCGAAGTGCTCGGCACTCTCTCCGAGAGTCTCCGCGAGGCCCTTTCGCTCAAAGGCGAGGTCAAAGCCATCGCCGCTCACGGGAAAATGACGGGGATGGTTCTCACCGTGTTGCCATTGGTGATCGCGTTCACCATGACCATGGTGAATCCCACCTACCTCGGCGTCCTGATCCAAAACCCGTACGGCAAATACATGCTCGCCGGGTCGGTAATCTGCCTCGTAATGGCGCATCTCATAATCCGGCGCATCGTGGACATCAAGGTGTAACAAACCATGGACCTCATCTGGATCGGACTCTGCCTCTTCTCCTTCGTGCTGTCGATGGTCACGCTGGTCGGCTACCTCTTTTTCTTGAAGCCCGCTTCCATCGCCCGCCAGGCGCCGCCCGCTCCTCCGCCACCCGAAAGAACCCGTCACGCAGACGATATCCGCGGCGCTCTCGTCGAGTTCTTCGGCTCCATCGGCAACCGTTTCCCGGGTTCGAAGAAGCAGGAAAACCCCTATCGCAAGCGCCTCCAGATGGCCGGCTTTCGTTCACCTGGTGCGCTCTCGGTATTTTATGGAGTGAAATGCGGCAGCACGTTGCTGTTTGCGGGTGTGTTCGGAATGGCAGCCGTCTTCACCGGCGGATTCTTCAATCTTCCGCTCCTGCCGATGGTCTGCGGTGGCGGCTTGGGCTTCCTTCTACCGGATCGCATGCTGGATGCTCGCGCCCGCGCCCGCACCGTACGCCTCCGCACCGGCTTGCCTGCCGCTATCGATCTAATGGTGCTCGGAATTGAATCCGGCCAATCGCTCGATTACGCCCTCGCCGATGCCGCCCGCGCCTTGCGCGGCACCCACCGCGACCTCAGCGGAGAATTGACGCAGTCGCTGCTAGAATTGCGCGCCGGCCACAGCCGCGCCGAAGCATTCCGCAATCTCGCCGAACGCACGCGCGAGCCCGAGATCCGGAAACTCTCGATGGTTTTTGTCGATAGCGATCGTTTCGGAACGCCCCTCGGACCCGCTCTTCGAACCCACGCGAAATATCTGCGCACGCGTTTCCGCCAGCAGTCCCAGGAAGCCGCGCGGAAGGTCGGCGTCAAGCTGATCTTTCCGGTCTTCTTTCTGATCTTTCCGTCAGTGCTGTTGGTAACGCTGGGACCTGCCTGCATCATGATGTACAAGCAGCTCTCTTCACTTTTGTCTTAGGAACTAATCCGCAAACCGTATCGGCTTCGACAGCGACACGCGCACCGGACACCTCCGCGCCACCTGTTCCAGCTTTGTCCGTGTCGTCGCGTCGAGATCGCCGTCGATTTCAACCTGGCACCGCAGCACAGTCTCTTCGACGCCACTCTCCAGCGTCACGGTCGTCGAAACTCCGCGGATCTCAATCCCATGATGGTCCGCGTACATGCGAACCGTCATGTTCATGCACGTAGCCAGGGCGGCTTCCAGTAGATCGTGAGGCGGAAAGCCTTCTCCCTTTCCGCCCTTTTCGCCTGCGACATCGGCGATTCCATAAGCTTTACCGTTGCTGAATTCAGTCGTGTACCGCGACGTTTTGGCATCGGCCCTGATCATAGAGCCAACGATAACACCCGCTCAGGGCTTGCGTTCTTCGTCGGTCTTCTTCTGCTTCTCTTTCTCCTTTGCCGGAGGTGTGCGCGGCGCATTGTTCGGAGGGGCAACACGCTCCTGCGGACGAACCTGTCCGGGAGGCGACGTGACCGTGGCCGGCCTCTGGGTATTCTGAGGCGGCGGAATCGTAGCCGGCCGCTGCGTATTCTCACGCGGTGGCGTGACAGTAGCTGGCCGCTGTGTATTCTCAGGCGGAGGCGTGACCGTAGCCGGACGCTGTGTATTCGGTGGAGGTGTCACCACAGCCGGACGCTGCGTATTCGGAGGAGGCGTCGGATATGCATTCTGAGGCCGAGTCTGCGTACCCTGCTGCGTCGCAGGAGCCGGCATGATCGCTGGCCGAGACTGCGGCGTCGTTGGTTGCGCTCCCGATGGCCGCCCCGGATTCACAGGATTAGCCGGCGCTCCCGTCTGTCGCACCGCCTGCCGCACCAGCGGATTCACTGGCGGCGCCGAAGTTCCCCGAATCCGGCCCAACTCCTGCGTGTCCAAAGGACGACCCGGATTTGCCGCCATAGCCGCCTGCCGCTGCACAAACGGAACTGGAGGGGGCGGAGGCGCCAGTTTCGCCACTACCGGCCGATTCATAATCGCCGCCGGGGGCCGTGTCGCCATGCCTCGCCCTTGGACGTTCCCCAACACGCTCTCCTGACGAGGCGCGATCGCGGCCGTACCAGTCACCTGGGCGCTCGCGATCTCTCTCGGATTCACCGCGACGGCTGCGCGCCCAACCGGCTGCGAGCTTGCAAATGCGCTCTGCGGAACCGCCGTCACCCCGCCCACAACCTCACGATTCACATACCGCACGTTGGTAACGTTCACGTTCGTAATCGTCGTATTCGTCACGTTGACCTGTTGCACATACGCCGGGCTGACATGATACGCAGGAACGTAAACTTCTCGGGGACCGAGTGGGAACCAGGCCACTCCGGCCACTCCGCCGCCGATCGACATCGACAGGCTGAAATGCGGGCCGCCCACAAACGCGACTAGCGCCGGCGCATACACCGGCCTCACCGTCGCGACCACGGGTCCCGGCACCCATCCCCAACCGCCGCCGATGAATGCCCAACGTCCATAGTGGAACGGCGCAAATCCCCACGGCGCATCGTCTACCCAGGTCCAACCCCACGGTTCCATCCAAACCCAATGTCCGTAGTGATACGGCGCCCATCCCGCGACTACGTTTGTTGGCGTCCACACTGGCCCGTATCCGGGAACATCACGCCACGTCCCGTTTTGGTCCAGATCCTCGTACCCGACCATGTCGCGCGAGACAAAGCGAACCGGACGATCCTCGCGTATATCGCGGCTCTCGCACCAGCGATCCCATCCATCGGGCGGAGGGATATCGGACGTGTCGAACGTCAGAGTGTCGAAGCCGGTAACGCGCGCCAGTTGCCGTGCATGAACCGGGAACGCCTGGTTTCCGCCCGTCACTTCTCCTTCGCCGCCACGCACAGTTACTGTTGTCGTACCCGCATTCGGGTCCGCATCGATCCGATATTCGCCTGGACGCAGCAGCGAAAACGCCATATTCGGTGTATCCACTTCAAATGACTCGCTATCGTCCAGCCGCCGCAGCCGCACCACCAGCGATCCTTCCGCCAGCCGTACCTGCACCCCGGTGTCGTTGAGATTCAAAAACTCGAACGCGGTCTGCGAACCCAATCGCATCGCAGTCGATCCAATATGGATTTCCGCGCGCGCGTCCCGATCCGCCCAAAGATGATCGCCCGTTGTTAACGGACGGTTGATAGTTGCGTCGACCCAATCGTCCACCCCGCCCGGCTGGAATGACACCGCGCCGGCGACAAAGTTGAGTCTTCCAACCCGTCCTGGTGGATCGTTCTGCGCGCCGGCAATCCCCAAAGCCAGCGCGCTCACTATAGTGAGCTTCAGAGCATTCTTCATGATTCTTCTCTACCCCTTCAAAACACAGTAGTTCAACAATAGGCTTTGTCCCTGGACATTAAAGTCCTTGAACATGAAATCCTATTCACCCCGTTGTCGCCGCGCGCTTTATATATAATGAGCGCGAATGCGCAAACTTCTGCTCTCCGCAATTCTACTCCTTCCCATGAGCACCGCCGCTGTGAAAATCGAAAAGGTACCTTACCGTGGATGGCCCAACTGCTATCGCATGTCGAACGGCGAAGTCGAACTGATCGTCGTCACCGACATCGGGCCTCGCATCATCCGATACGCCTTCATCAAAGGCAAGAACATCTTCAAGGAATACGACGAGCAGATGGGCCATAGCGGCGAAAAAGAGTGGCTGGCCCGCGGCGGCCATCGCCTCTGGATGGGCCCGGAAGATCCCGTGGGAAGCTACGCCCTGGACAACTCGCCGGTGCACGTCGAACAGAAGGGCGACACGCTGATTCTCACCGGTGACGTCGAAAAAGAAACCGGCCTTCAAAAGCAAATGACCGTAAAGCTGGCGCCAACCGGAACCGCGGTCGAGGTCTACCATCGCCTGACCAACAAGACTGACAAGCCGAAGCGAATCGCCGCCTGGTCGCTCACACAGATGGCGCAGGGAGGAACGGCCATAACCGGCTTTCCGCCTCGAGGGACGCACCCCAAAGATCTCCCGCCGACAAATCCTCTAGTGATGTGGGCCTACACCGATTTCAGCGACCCTCGCTGGACCTTCACGAAGAAGTATCTGATTCTGCGCCAGGACTCAGCAGCCGCGACACCGCAAAAAGCCGGAACGTTCAACAAAAACACCTTCGGAGCCTACCTATTAGGCACGGACCTGTTCATCAAAAGAACGACCGCCAAGGACCCCACGGAACAACCGGATTATGGGTGTTCATTCGAAACCTTCAGCAACAACGAATTCCTGGAGATGGAAACCCTAAGCGCGCTAAAAACAGTTCAGCCCGGATCCAACGTAGACCACACCGAACACTGGACTCTAAACAAGAATGTGAAGATCCCCAACTGGACTGACGCCACTCTGGACCAAGTTCTCCTCCCCCTGCTCAAATAAGCTGGCGCACAACGAACGACGAACCAACAACTACGAACTAACAACGCTGTATGCGTTGGTTGTGATACGCTCAAGACGTTCATACTTATGACGGCCACTCGTGAAAAAGCTCAACTGATGAGCGCTTCCGAGATCGATCGCACCCTGGTCCGCCTGGCTCATGAAATTCTCGAAAAAACTGAGGATCTCACCAAGCTTGCGTTCATCGGGATCCGGCGGCGCGGAGTGCCTCTCGCGACACGGCTTGCGACCAAAATCCGCGATTTGGAAAAACTCGATGTCCCCGTCGGTATCCTGGACATCAACCTCTATCGCGACGATCTCTCTACCGTTTCGGAATTGCCGGTCCACAACGCCACCGAAATCAACTTCTCGGTAACCGGCAAAGACATCATCCTCACCGACGACGTGCTGTACACCGGCCGCACCATTCGCGCCGCCCTCGACGCGCTCTTCGACAAAGGGCGTCCGGCTCGCGTGCAATTGCTGGCGCTGATCGACCGCGGCCATCGCGAGCTCCCTATCGAGGCTCGCTACGTCGGACGCATGGTGCAAACCAGTTCCAACGAGATTATCGAGGTGAAATTCCAGGAGATCGACAAAATGGAAAAAGTGCTCCTGGTTGAAAGAGCCTGACAGACGCGCGCGCCCATGCCCGCCGGCTTACTAGGAATCGAATCGCTCGACCGCGTTGAGATTGAATCCATTCTCGATCGCGCCCGGGATTTTCAACCCGAACAGGACCACCGCTTCAAGCGCCTGGATCTCTTGCGCGGAAGAATGGTGGTCAATCTGTTCTTCGAAGCGTCCACCCGCACTCGAACCAGCTTCGAAATCGCGGCCAAACGCCTGGGAGCCGACGCCATCTCCATCACCGCGTCAGGCTCCAGCGTCTCCAAAGGCGAATCGCTGGTCGACACTCTAAATACATTGAATGCGATGCACCCGGACGCCATCATCATGCGTCACTCCGCCTCTGGAGCCCCGCACTTCCTGGCACGCCACATGGACGTGCCGATCGTGAACGCCGGCGACGGCTTGCATGAGCATCCCACCCAAGCCCTCTTAGACGCACGAACAATTCTGGATCGCTGCCCATCCCTCGAAAACCTGAAAGTTGCCATCATCGGCGACATCGCGCACAGCCGGGTCGCAAGATCCAACATATATCTGCTCTCAAAATTCGGATCGAAAGTAGTGCTCTGCGGTCCCGCCCCGCTCCTGCCGACCGAGTTCGAGCAAATGGTTCCTGGAGTTTCTTTGACCACGGACATGCGAGAAGCCATTCGGGACGCGGACGTAATTATGATGTTGCGAGTCCAGCTAGAGCGCCAGCATGAAGCGGCCTTCCCTGCAGGAGAATATTTCCAATTCTACGGACTCCGCCGCGAACACATCGAACTCGCAAAACCGGAAGTGCTGGTGATGCACCCCGGCCCGATAAACAGAGGAAGAGAGATTTCGTCCGAAGTAGCCGACTCCCAGCGATCCGTCATTCTAAATCAGGTAGAAAACGGAGTAGCCGTAAGAATGGCCGTGCTGGAACGAGTGCTCCTAAAGCCGAACGACGAACGAACAACTACGAACGAGCAACGGGTTTTATCCTAATGCCGAAGCTAGTCATCCGAAACGGCCGCGTCATCGACCCCGCCAGTAACACGGACGCCGTCTGCGATGTCTTCTGCGTCAACGGCTACATCGCCGCCATCGGTGAAAAGCTTTACGCCACCGGCGCCGAAGAGTTCGACGCTACCGGCCTGATCGTCGCGCCCGGCTTCATCGACATGCACGTCCACCTGCGCGAGCCCGGCTTCGAACACGCCGAAACCATCGAGAGCGGAGCCCGCGCCGCGGCGGCCGGCGGATTCACTTCCATCTGCTGCATGCCGAACACCGCGCCGGTCAACGACAGTCCCACCGTAACCAGCTACATCGTCGACCGCGCCAAACGCGATGCAGTAGTGAATGTCTTCCCCATCGGCGCCATCACGAAAAACAGCGCGGGTGAAGAGTTGGCTGCCATCGGTTCCATGAAGCAGGCGGGCATCGTGGCCATATCCGATGACGGCAAGCCCGTCATGAACGCCCGCGTAATGCGGCGCGCCATGGAGTACGCCAAGGGCTTCAACATCCCCGTCATCAACCACTGCGAGGACCTGCATCTCAGCGCCGACGGCGACATGCATGAAGGTCCGGTCAGCGTGCGCCTCGGCCTGCGAGCCATTCCGGCCGCGTCCGAAGACGTCATGGTCGCGCGCGATCTGCTCCTCGCCGAATTGACCGGCGCGCGTTATCACGTCGCGCACATCAGCTCCAGGCGTTCGGTCGAAATGGTGGAATTCGCGAAGGCCCGCGGCCTTTCCGTCACCAGCGAGGCCACGCCGCATCACTTCACCCTCGCCGACACGGACATGCCTCCCTACGACAGCAACTATAAAATGAAACCGCCGCTCCGTTCCGAATGCGACGCGGGGGCTGTCACCAGGGGACTTGTGTCAGGAGCAATCGACGCCATCGCAACCGATCACGCGCCCCACTCCGGCAACGACAAAATGCAGGAGTTCGAAAAATGCCCCTTCGGCATCATCGGACTCGAAACCGCCGTGGGCCTGGCATTCGAACGCCTCGTTCATACCGGCCGCATCTCACTGAACAAAATGGTGGAGCTGTTCACCACCGGACCCGCAAGAGTCCTCCAATTCCAAGGCCGCGGACGCCTGGTTTCCGGCGGTCCCGCCGACCTGACTATTTTAGACACGGAACGTCTCTGGACCTACGACGTCAACCGTTCGTTTTCCAAAAGCCGTAATTCACCGTTCGACGGGCACAGTTTTCGGGGCGGCCCAGTCGCAACGATCGTCAACGGAGAATTTGCATGGCGACTCCAATAAGAGAAATCGAAGGACCCGCCCGCCGCCGCGCCGGCTGCATCACGATTGCAATCGCGGCGTTCATTATTCTGGCAGTCCTGCGTGGACTCGCATCCTACGCCATCGACTTCGAATGGTGGAAAGAACTGGGCCAGTTGCGGACCTGGTTCAGCATGCTCGCGTATGCCGTCGTTCCCGTCGTCATCGCCGCCATCATCGGCTTCGTCGTGTTCTGGATCGCCCACGCGCGCGCCCTCAAGTTTGCCGGCACGGGCCTCGGCATGCATCGCTGGTACGGCCGCATCGCGACTCTTGCCATACTTCTCCTCGCCATTATCATCGGCTCCGCCACGACGGACACCTGGACTGTTGTCCGATATTTCGGTGGACATGGCATCGGCGGTCACGCGGCCGCCTGGCACGATCCGGTCTACAACCAGCCGCTCTCGTTTTATCTCTTCGATCTCCCGTTCTACTCCGTCCTGCTGCGCTTCGTGCTGACAATCATTGTCGTCAGCGCCATCCTCTATTGGGCCACTGCGCGCGTATGGCAGCTCAGCAGATCGTTCCCTGATTTTCGCCGCGATCCCCAAAATATCCGCATCGATTTCCGTTTGACCGGTGGACTCGAATCGCGCTTCAGCCGCCTGCTGGGAGCGACGTTCCTTCTGGCCCTCGCCGTCCACTTCTTCCTCGGCCGCTATGAAATGCTTCTCAACGACCACGGCTTCATGGTCGGCATGGATTACACCAATCAGTACTTCAGCCTGCCGCTGCAATGGGTCGTCATCGTTGCCTCTGTCCTCGCGGCCATCGCCGTAATCGCGAAGCAATGGAAAATAGCCGCGATCGTGATTCTCGCCCTCCTTATTCGAGGCGTTGTGCCGCCCATTGTCTCCGCGTTGTACGTGCGCCCGAACGAAATTTCGCTCGAAAAGCCTTTTATCGCGCGTCACATTGAAGCCACTCGATCCGCCTTCGGATTCGATCGCAAAATGACCGAGATCGAAGTCGACGCGAAGCCCGAACAGCCCATCGATGTCGCAGCCAACCGCCCCGTGCTCGACAACGTGCGCCTGTGGGATTGGGGCGCTTTCCGTGCCACTGTTTCGCAAATCCAACCGCTGCGCCCCTACGTCTACGAAAACCCCGACGCCGATCGCTACATCTTCAACGGCGAGCTCCGCCAGGTTCTCGTCACGGCTCGTGAGCTCGACCTTAACCAGCTTGGCGATGCCCGCTCGCGTTGGATCAATCCGCACTTCATCTACACGCACGGCTACGGTCTCGTCATGGCGGAGGCCAACCACATCACTCCGAACGGCCTCCCTGTCCTGCTGATCAAAGACGCACCGCCGATCATCACCGCGCCAGGCCTGACGCTCACGAAACCCCAGCTCTATTTCAGCGAAGCGTCGCAAGACCCGGTGTTTGTCCGCACCGCACAGCCTGAATTCGACTATCCCGCGGGTGCCCACAACGTCGACACGCGCTACGCCGGCAAAGGTGGATTCCCCATTTCGTCTCTTTGGATGCGCACCGCCGCCGCAGTCCAGCAAGGCGACTGGAACATCCTGCTCACCAGTTACCTGACTCCGGAGAGCCGTATGATGATCCATCGCAGGGTCACGGAACGCTTAAGTGAGCTAGCCAATTTCATCCTGTGGGACACCGATCCATACCTCGTCCTGAACAAGGAAGGGCGCCTGGTGTGGATAGTCGACGGATACATGACCTCGAACGCCCATCCGTATTCGCGCCTGGTGGATCTCGAAGACGTCGGCGAGGTCAACTACATCCGCAATTCCGTCAAAGCCACCATCGATGCATACGACGGAACCGTTCACATGTACGTTTTCGATCCGGATGACCCGCTCGTCAACGCCTATCGCAATCTCTTCCCTGATCTCTTCCAGGACGAGTCCGCGATGCCGCCCGAGCTGCGTCAACATGCCCGTTACCCCGAACTGATCTTCCGCGTGGAATCGGAAATCTATCGCAACTTCCACATGCGCGATCCCGAAACGTTTTACAACAAGTCCGATGCGTGGGACGTCGCCAAGTTCACCAGCGGTCAGCAGACTCAGGCGCAGCCCGTTCAACCGACCTACCTGATCGCATCGGTTCCAGGAAGCCACCAACCGGAATTCATGCAGATGCTTCCCTTCACGCCGCGCAACCGCGACAACCTCATCGGCCTGATGATGGCGCGCTGCGACGGCGAGCACCTCGGAGAGAAGATCGTGCTGCTGCTCTCGAAGCAGCAATTCATTCTGGGCCCGATGCAGGTGGATGCGCGCATCAATCAGGACGAAGTGATCTCGAAAGATCTCTCTTTGTGGAACCAACAGGGTTCCCAGGTGCTGCGAGGTCAGATGATCGTTCTCCCGATCGAGAATACGTTCCTCTACGTCGAGCCGATCTACCTGCAAGCCTCCGAAGCGAAGATGCCGCAGTTGAAGAAGGTGGTGCTGGCGATGGGAAACACGCTGATCTACGCCGATACCTACGAGCAGGCCCTGGCTCAGCTCACCGGGAGACCGATTGCGCCGCCTGAAAACGCCAACGAAGCCGCTTCTTCGGCCCCAGCCCCAGCCACCGCTCCCACCCCGACCCCTTCGAGCGATCCGAGAATCAGCGAAATCCGCCGCCACTTCGACCGCTACAAAGAACTGGTCGGGCAGGGCAAATGGTCGGACGCGGGCAAGGAGCTCGAAGCCATCCAATCGCTGCTGTCCCGATGAACCTGGATGGTCCCCAGCGAATCGTCTGCCTGACCGAAGAAACAACCGAGACGCTTTATCTATTAGGCGAAGACCACCGCATCGTCGGCGTCTCCGGTTTCACCGCGCGACCCAAGGAAGCGCGCTCGAAACCCAAAGTCTCCGCTTTCACGACCGCTAAGATCGACAAGATTCTTGAATTGAAGCCCGACCTGGTCATTGGCTTCTCCAACCTCCAGGCCCAAATCGCACACGATCTGATCAAAGCCGGGGTCAACGTCCTCGTTTTCAATCAAAGATCGATCGAAGAGATCTTCGAAATGATGCTCACCTTGTCGCGATTGGTTGCCGCTGAGTCTGCCGGAGTAACACTAGTAAAAAAGCTTCGTTCCGATCTAGCCGCCATAGCCGAATCCGCCCGCGGCTTCCCGCGACGTCCCAGAGTCTATTTCGAAGAGTGGATGGACCCGCTGATCAGCGGCATTCGCTGGGTCGAGGAGCTAGTCGAAATAGCGGGTGGCCAGCCCGTCTTCCCGCACCTTCGAGCAGAACACGATGCTCGCAATCGCATCGTCACGCCTGAAGCCCTGATCGCCGCCAGCCCGGACGTGATCATCGCATCCTGGTGCGGAAGAAAAGTCAACTTCGATGCGATCCGAAACCGCGCAGGATGGTCATCGATCCCGGCGGTCCGCAACGGACACATCTACGAAATCAAATCGACTTACATCCTTCAACCCGGCCCGGCATCGCTCACCGATGGAGTCCGTCAACTCCACGACATTCTAAGATCGGCCTCGATATCATAAATCCGTGACCCGCCGAAAGTTCCTCCTAACTACCGCCGCTGCGCCCCTGCTCGCCTCGCCCGCGCCATTTGGAGCCCTGCCCTCGCCCCGTCAACTGCGCTGGCACAAAATGGAGACCTACGCCTTTCTGCACTTCACCGTCAACACGTTCACCGACAAAGAATGGGGCTACGGCGACGAAGATCCGTCCATCTTCAATCCCACCGCCTTCGACCCCGATGCCATTGTCGAAGCTCTCGTCGCCGGGGGCATGACCGGCGTAATTCTCACTGCCAAGCATCACGACGGCTTTTGCCTCTGGCCCACAAAGACCACGGATCATCACATCGTCAAAGGCGATATTGTCCGCGATATCTCGGACGCAGCTCGCCGCGCCGGCCTGCGATTCGGAGTCTACCTCTCGCCCTGGGATCGCAACAACGCCAAATACGGCCGGCCCGAATACATCAATATCTATCGCGGTCAGTTGCATGAGTTGCTCACCAACTACGGTCCGATTTTCGAAGTCTGGCACGACGGCGCCAACGGGGGCGACGGTTACTACGGCGGTGCCCGCGAGAAGCGAACCATCGACAAGCGCACTTATTACCACTGGCCCGAAACCTGGGAACTGGTTCGCAAGCTCCAGCCCGACGCCGTGATTTTCAGCGATGTCGGACCGGACATTCGCTGGGTCGGCAACGAAAAAGGCTACGCCGCCGAGACCTGCTGGGAAACATTCACGCCCGTCGGCGAGAACGGCGGACCTGCATCGCCGGGCGACGTGCGAACGTCCGAAAGCAATACCGGCACGCGCAACGGGAAGCTCTGGATGCCGCCCGAGTGCGACGTCTCAATCCGTCCCGGCTGGTTCTGGCACGAAGCCGAAAACGATAAGGTCAAAACTCCGGACCAGTTGATGGATCTCTACTTCAAATCCGTGGGACGCGGCGGCAGCCTGCTGCTCAATATTCCGCCGGATCGCCGAGGCTTGTTGTATGAAAACGACGTCGCGTCGCTAAAAGCCTTCGGCCAAATGAAACGAGCTATGTTTCAAACGAATCTCGCACCGAAAATTCCCGTGAGCGGACCCTCCACAACATTCGACGTTCCCGCTCGCGCCACGTTCAGCGTGATTCGCGTGCGGGAAGAAATCCGTCTCGGACAACGCGTCGAAGCCTTCGCGGTAGATGCGTGGCAGGGCAATGACTGGCGAACGATCGCGCAAGCCACAAGCATCGGAAACTGCCGCTTGTTGCGCCTCGAAACGCCTGTCTCGACGAGCCGAGTCCGCCTGCGCATTACGCAATCCCCGGCCGTCCCGGCGATCTCGGAGTTCAGTCTGTTCGCCTGACGTACATGCTAGGATGGCGGCAATGGCACTCGTCGATTTGACGAAGCAGTTCGCGGCCCAGGCTATCGGGAACTCCGTCGATAAAATCCTCGATCCCGACAAACCTGCGCCCGCGCAGCCCGAAAAGCTCCACAACATCATCGTCGGCCAGATCCAGGCCATGCAAAAAGCGCTGAAAGAAGATCAGGAACTGGTCATCCTGCTCACCACCGGCGCCGGCGTCTTCCGCGTACTCGAAATCTACGTTCCGTCGGCCCAGCTTTTCGTACTCACCGGTCTCGACAGCGACAAGAACGTGACCCGCATCATGTCCCCCGTTGCCTCGACTCAGCTCGTCTGCAAGATGATGAAGGTCCCGGCGGGAGCACAGCCTACCAAAGTTGGCATCGTGATTCCCAAGTCCGTATAGCGCACCGCGAACGTGACGAAAGGCAGAGTACGATGGATCCCCTGGACCGCAACGGCTCTCGCCGCCGGCCTCATCGGTCTAGTTTGGGAAATCGGCCGACCGCACACTCCGGATTTGACACCAGCGGAAGCTGCCGCGATCATCTCGGCGAACCCTAAATTTCGACGACATGCAACAATCGATGCCGTTTCAAACACGACGAGAAGTTCTGGCTCTTTGAAAGACTTCCAATATTTCGCGGAGCTTAGCATCCATGAAAGTGGATCTAAGGAGGTCGTTCGCGCTCACGCTCTTTTCTATTTCGAGAACGGCGCTTGGCAACTGCAGAACGTCTGGCGGGCTGGCTCGCAATGACGCGGTCCTAGATACTCGGCCGCGACGTTTCGCAGTTGCCATTCAGAGACCCGAGCCACTGACGGATCAGTTCCACGCCCTCGCGATGTGAAATCGTCCGCCCAATCTCCGGCATCATAATCTTCGGTTCTTCCGATGCCATGCGATGCACCAGGATCGATGTCTCCGGGTGGCCGCGCACGCTATCGAAGAACATATCCGCGGAGGCCTTCCCGGTCGCCACAGGTGTCTTGCAGAAACCGACTCGGGACGGGTCCGTTTCGAGATCGCTTAAGTACAGCCCGGTGTTGCTCGCGGCGCCGTTCGGGCTATGACAATGCGCGCAGTTCACGTCCAGATACGCCCGCGCCCGCGCTTCCAGTGTTCCGGTAGATGGATCGTCCCACACCGCTTGCCGCGGCGCGGCACTGGGCTCCGGTGCGCCCTTCAAATAGCCGATCCGCGTCCAGTACGCCAGTTGGTTGAAGCGGCCATCCGGATAATCCAGGTCGCGATTCAGATGCCGGGCTTTAGGCCCGATCGGTCCCGTGATCTTGCTCTGATCGTGGCACTCGCGGCATTGATTCGCGTTCGGAATCGCGTAGTGAATATCGAAATTTCCACCCGCCGGATTCTTCCAATTCACCTCCACGCCATCGGCGTTCATGTCGAGCGTCGCGTCGGTCTGCGCAGCGTTCCACACATAGGGGAGCGGGAACCACTCACTCGATCCGCGCACCAGCAGACGCGTCTCGATCCGACGTTCCCTTCCGCCCAGCGCCGTGTCTGGATAGCCGAACGTCTTCACCAGAATCGTCCCCTCCGGGAAATCGAACGTAGCGTCGGCCTTGTATACCGCGGCCCGCCCCCGGGGCATCCAGACGAAGCGATTCTTGGTCGCATAATCCGTGAACAGGGTCGTATTGAGATCGTACGGAACGACGCCCGTGTTGGGCTTCAAATCCGAACCCGTTCCGACGAATAGACGCCACGCCGAGAGCTTCTTCGGAAACGGCCCAACCAGATGGGATCGAACGTCGTGGCTACACCCGGAAAGGAGGAGCGCAAGAGCGACCAGGATCAGCCTCATCGAATCCATTATCGGCCACTCGATTTACCTGGGTTGTGAGCACAATCCTATACTGATTGTTTACAGCCATGAGTCAACAACTCAACAAATACAGTTCCCGGATCACGCAGCCGAAATCCCAAGGCGCATCCCAGGCCATGTTGTATGCGACCGGCCTTTCTGAAGACGACATGCAAAAGGCACAGGTCGGAATCGCGAGCGTCTGGTACGACGGCAACCCCTGCAACATGCATCTCCTCGCGCTCGCGGAGAAGGTGAAGGAGGGAGTTTCGGGAGCCGGCCTCGTTCCCATGCGATTTAACACCATCGGCGTCAGCGATGGCATCTCGATGGGCACGGATGGAATGAGTTATTCTCTGCAGTCTCGCGATCTCATTGCCGATTCGATCGAGACCATCATGTCCGCGGAATGGTATGACGCCAACGTCTCCATCGCGGGCTGCGACAAAAACATGCCTGGATGTATTTTAGCAATGGGGCGGCTCAACCGGCCGTCGCTCATGATTTACGGAGGGACCATCCGGGCCGGTCATAGCAATCATCAGAAGCTCGACGTGGTCTCGGCTTTTCAAAGCTACGGCGAGTATTTGTCCGGTCGCATTAACGAAGAAGAGCGGCGCGATATTGTTCGTCACGCCTGCCCCGGCGCCGGCGCATGTGGCGGCATGTACACCGCCAACACCATGGCGTCCGCGATTGAAGCGCTCGGCATGTCGCTTCCCTACAGCGCGTCTACCCCTGCCGAAGATCCCTTGAAAATGGATGAGTGCGTTCGCTCCGGAGCCGCCATTCGAAACCTTTTGGAACTGGATCTAAAGCCGCGTGACATCATGACGCGTAAGGCGTTTGAGAATGCCATGGTGGTGGTCTCGGCTCTGGGCGGGTCGACCAACGCCGTGCTCCATCTCATCGCGATGGCGCGCTCCGTGGATGTCCCACTCGACCTGGAAGATTTTCAGCGCGTCAGCAATCGAACGCCGCTGCTATCCGATTTCAAGCCGAGCGGACAATATGTGATGGAGGATCTGCACCTCGTCGGTGGTATTCCGGGCGTTCTCAAGCTGCTCCTGGAACACGGCATGCTCGACGGGAGTTGCCTCACCGTAACGGGCAAATCGCTGGAAGAGAATCTGAGAGATCTGCCCGGACTTTCAGCGGGACAGAAGATCGTGCACGATTTGTCGCATCCGATAAAAAAATCGGGACACATTCAGATTTTGAAGGGCAATCTAGCGCCGGAGGGTGGCGTCGCCAAAATCACCGGCAAAGAGGGGGTTCGTTTTTCCGGTCCGGCGCGCGTCTTCGATTCGGAAGAACTAATGCTTGCCGCGCTAGAGCGAAATGAAATTCAAAAAGGCGATGTGATCGTCATCCGCTTCGAGGGGCCGAAAGGTGGACCCGGTATGCCGGAAATGCTGACGCCAACCTCGGCGATCATGGGCGCGGGACTCGGACGCGATGTCGCTCTCATCACCGACGGACGCTTCTCCGGCGGCTCCCACGGCTTTATCGTCGGGCACATCACTCCGGAAGCTCAGGAAGGCGGCCCAATCGCGCTGATTCGAGACGGAGAGACGATTACGATCGACGCTTCCACCAATTCCATCGCGGTAGACCTGAGCGACGAAGAACTCCGCATCCGCCGCAAGGAGTGGCAAATGCCCCCCTATAAGGTCACACGCGGGACGCTCGCGAAGTACATTCGAATGGTCCAGAGCGCCGCCCTGGGCTGCGTCACCGACGAACTGCCCGTTTAAGGACGATCCACGGTAGTAAAATGAAGGTGAACTTAAAACTCGGCTGGTGATGGAGCATCACCATTAACTGTCCTCTTCCAGAGGAATGATGGCTCCTACATTTTGTAGGAGCTTTTGTTTTTTGGCGTCCGTTCACTTGCCGCATGAGCTCGATTGCTCATCATGGGTCATTCATTAGAGGTGTCCATATGCCTGAGATCATCAAAATTACCGGACAGGAAATTCTCGACTCGCGGGGAAACCCCACCGTTGAAGCGGAGCTCGTACTTGCGGATGGAACCACTGCTCGCGCGGCCGTGCCGTCCGGTGCGTCCACCGGCGAAAAAGAGGCTGTTGAGCTGCGCGACGGCGATAAAAGCCGTTTTTCGGGTAAAGGGGTTCTGAAGGCCGTCAGCCACGTCAATCACGAAATCGCGAAAGTCCTTACCGGCATGGAAGTGTCCGACCAGCGCGGCATCGATGCTGCCATGATCCAGTTGGACGGCACGCCGAATAAAGCGCGCCTGGGAGCCAACGCGATTCTCTCGGTTTCTATGGCCGCTGCCCGCGCCGCGGCATTGGCACATCGTCTTCCTTTGTTCCGGTACCTCGGTGGAGTTAACGCGTCTCTGCTCCCGGTTCCCTGCCTCAACGTGATCAATGGCGGACGCCATGCGGATAACACCGTCGATTTCCAAGAGTTCATGATTGCGCCGCATCACGCCACCACCTTTGCCGAAGCGATCCAAATGGCAATCGAGACGTTCCATGCGTTGAAATCGGTCCTTTCGAAAAAGGGCTACAGCACGGCGGTCGGCGACGAAGGTGGATTCGCTCCCAATCTCAAATCGAATGATGAGGCCGTCGAGGTCATTCTCGAAGGCATTGCTAAGGCGGGATACAAGCCTGGCGAAGACATTTCCATCTGTCTGGACCCCGCCGCGAGCGAGCTCTGGGATGACGGCAAATATGTTTTCTTCAAGTCAACCAAAAAAGCGATCTCTTCGGCTGAACTCATCAAGATCTGGGATTCCTGGGTTCGCCAGTACCCGATCATTTTGCTTGAGGACGGAATGGGCGAGAACGACACAGCAGGCTGGAAAGAGCTTACCCAACAGCTTGGTTCCAAGATCGAATTGGTCGGCGACGATGTTTTCTGTACGAATCCGGCGATCCTCAAGGAAGGTATCGAGAACGGGATCGCAAACTCCATTCTTATTAAGCTAAATCAGATTGGCACCGTCACGGAAACGTTGAACACCATTGAACTCGCACGCGCGAATGGCTACGGCTGCTTCGTGTCGCATCGATCCGGCGAGACGGAAGACACGTTTATTTCCGATCTGACGGTTGCGACAGGCGCCGGACACATCAAAACAGGGTCGGGATGCCGCAGTGAGCGCATTGCAAAGTTCAACCAGTTTCTCCGTATCGAAAAGCAGTTGGGATCTCAGGCTCGCTTTGCGGGGCTCGGCACGTTCCACAAGGCTGCAAAGACGTCCGCACACGCCGAAGAACCCGTAGCGGTCGGATAAGACAGCCAAGAGTCAACGATTCACGCTGGCGGTTCGGTACGAGGATTGACCGTCCTGAGCCGCCATGCACGCCTCGCATACAACCATAGGTTCACGCCACATACCAATACGGCGCCAACAATAAGCACCGCGTCCGGAATATCGGGATAGATGAACGCCTCGAGATAATGGACCAGAAATGGCTGTTGGTACGCGGTGATGCCGGCGCGCGTTTCGAGCCACTGCTCGGCGATCGTGAGCGGGCAAGGCCATGGCGCGACTTCAATGAAAATTCCATAGAACAGCGAGAAGATGTGGAACCACCGAAGAGCGGGGTTGCGACGCGCCACCGCATAGCCGAAAATCACCCAGAGCATCCAGATGACATGGAGGGTAAGAATGGCTATCGCGAGTAAGTGGTACACATGCGTCGGGCCGGACGGCTCTCTATAACGTAGTATGTCTCGATCAAGAGTGAATGACGCCACTGTGAATACCCATCGCCAGCCGCTGTTTGAACGTGCTGTGCTACGCGCCGGCGTTTGCGGCGTTGAGGACCACGAAGACGACTCCGATCACGCCCGCCGAAGCGAGACACCACCACAGATCCGTCAGATTTTCGCGGTGGAAGTTTTCAAAGCACAAGCAGCCGCAAACGGTCCCCCTACGGCCTCAACAAACCAGCCCGTCTCTACTCCATAAGCTCTCTCGAAAAGGTCCCGGCAAAGGCGATAACACGGATAGGCTTCGATCGCTACTGCCATCGCCCATCCAGAGGCTGCCGCCGCGCACCCCACTGCAAAGCTGCCGTAACAGGAATTCCCAGCGGCAGATAACTGTACGTATCCAGGTGAAAAATGAGCCCCGCCGCGATCCACAGCATGACCACGCCGGAAACTTCCAGGATTTGCTCGGTCCTGTTCGTCGCCGCAATGGAAAACAAGCCTCAGCCTAATTCAATCCGTTCTTCGCAACAATCCCCTTCAGATAAGCGATAATCGCCGCTCGTTCCGCGCGGTCATTGAGACGGAATGTCATGTCGGTATCGGGCACCACGGATTCTGGATCGGTCAACCACTTGTCGAGGACCTCTTCGCTCCAGATCACGCCGGATTTCTTAAGCGCATCGGAATATTCGAACGTCGAGATCGTTCCGGCCTTGCGTCCAACAACGCCGCCCAGCCGAGGCCCGACCTTTTCGTGGTCCAGCGCATGGCACCCGGTACAGCGTTTTTCAAAGGCAGAGCGTCCGTTAACGAGATCGCCTCCGAGCCCCGCAAGAACGAAGCCCAATGCAAAAACGATTGGCGCTATGATCTTCAGCTTCATGCCCTCACCCCAGCGGAGAATCGACCACCGCCAAACGATGGCTGCCCGCCACGAAGTTCACGCTCGTGACGCCGATCACCTGTCGAAGCTTCTCTGCCGGGACCTTCATCGGGCCAGGCGCGGGCGCGCCGCCCGGCGCCGGTTGCGGGAACGCCGTCGACATTGCCGAATGAAACGTCACGTTCCCTTCCACCTTTTGCATCACTTGATGAATGTGGCCGTTGAGCACGGTGACAGAGCCGAATCGCTTGAGAATGGAGAGAGCCTGCGCGCTATCTTTGGTGGCCCATCCCCATTCCGGATAAACGGACCACAGCGGAATATGCGCGAAGACCACCACCGGCGTGCTCGAACTGAGATTCGCCACGTCTTTCCCGAGCCATTCCAATTGCTCCGCGCCGATCTCGCCCAGCCCTTCCAGTTGGACGCAGTTGTTCAGCCCAACAAAATGCACACCCTTATGGTCGAAGCTTTGCCATGATTTGCCGCCTTTGCCAAAGCGCTCGAGATACAGCTTGCCATCGTCGCCGGTTATGTCGTGTTCGCCGGGAACGTAGAAAACCTCCTTTTGATGAAGACCCTTGAGGATTTGATCGAGCGTGTCGAATTCGCCGGCCTTAGCAAGATGGGTCAGGTCGCCGGTATGGAGAATCAAATCCGGCTGCTGGATCGCGGCGTTGATTTGGTCGACAGCCGCTTGCAGCGTACCGTTAACGTCGGTGTTGGCCGGTTTGTTGAACCCAATATGACTGTCGCTGATCTGGACGAAGGTGAAGTCGGCAGCTTTGGTCTTCCCCTGATCCGCGCCAAGCAGACTCGAACTGGGAACGCCGCCGCTGAAAGACCATACTACAGCCGCGCCGGCCCACTGCATGCATTTCAGGAACCCGCGGCGGTCAATGTTGTCGATAAGTTTGGGAGTCATTTCGAGTTCAGTTTGGTCCGACAGGCCCGGCGGTTCAATGGCAACGGCATGAATCGCGAATCATCCCTGGCTGACACGAAAAGTCCTTGCGCCCCAGGTATTTAGAAAGCGTTGTGAAACGGACGCCCGGTGTTAGACTCTGTACTGTCGTCATCGGAAATGCCTGATCTGATCCAATTCGGAGTCTACGAGCTGGACTTGCATTCGAGCGAACTGCGGAAGCAGGGCCGCAAAATCCACCTCGAAGGGCAGCCCATCCGGATACTGATCTGCCTCCTCGAAAAACCGGGTGAGTTAGTAACGCGAGAGGAACTGCACCGCAAACTCTGGCCCGCCGACACCTTCGTGAATTTCGAACAAGGCTTGAATGCGGCCATCAAAAGACTCCGTCAAGCTCTCAGCGACTCGGCCGACAATCCACGATTCGTCGAAACCCTCCCGCGCCGCGGCTACCGGTTTATCGCTCCCGTGCATTCCACGCCGACCGCGAACGAAGAATCGCCAGTGACCGAAACAACGCCGCACCCGCGTCGGCCAAGCGCCATGAAATGGATTATCTTGATCCTGCTCCTGGCGATCGGCACCGCGACTGCCTGGACCCTCCGTTCCCGAACCCATCCGACGCCCAGAATCCGATCCCTCGCAGTCCTCCCTCTCGAAAACCTGTCCGGCGATGCCACGCAAGATTATTTCTCCGACGGCATGACCGACGAGTTGATTAACGAATTGGGCCAGATCAACGAATTGCGCGTGATCTCGCGAACCTCCGCAATGGCCTACAAAGGAACGCACAAATCGTTGCCGCAAATCGCCCAGGATTTACAAGTAGACGCCGTCGTGGAAGGCGCCGTCCTGCGTTCCGGAAATCAGGTTCGCATCACCGCGGAGCTGATCCTCGCGCCGGCCGACAAGCACCTCTGGGCGAAAAGTTATGAGGGCGACCTGCGCGACACCATAGGCCTTCAAAAACAAGTCGCCAGCTCCATCGCCGACGAGATCCGCATCAAGTTGACTCCGAACGAACAGGCCGCGTTGAAAAGCGGGAAGCGCCTGAATCCCAAAGCCTTTGACGCCTATCTCAAAGGCCGCTACTTCTGGAATAAACGAACGGCCGAAGGCCTGAAAACAGCCGTCGATTATTTCAATCAGGCCATCCAATTGAATCCGAATTACACCCACGCCTACGTAGGCTTGGCCGACTCTTACTCGTTGTTGGGAGATTGGCAATACGGCGTCCTGACTCCCGCGGAAGCCTACCCCAAAGCCAAATCAGCCGCAATCAAAGCCATCGCGCTCGACAATAATCTCGGCGAAGCTCACATTTCGCTGGCATGGTGTCTGGACAGCTTCGATTGGGATTGGCAGTCCGCCGAAAAAGAATACAAGCGAGGAATCGAGCTGAGTCCCGGCTACGCGACCGGTCACCATTGGTACGGCTGGCATCTGGCAACGCTGGGGCAGAACGACGAAGCCATCGCGGAAATGGAGAAAGCCGAGAACCTGGACCCGCTCTCGCTCATCATCGGCGCTGATTTGGCGGAAGAATTACTCATCGCCCATCGTTATGACGACGCCATAAAACAAGCCCGTACGACAATGAACATGGACCCGTTTTTTGCCCTTACGCACTACGTACTCGGCGAAGCGTTCGTCCAAAAACACTTGTACAACGAAGCCGTCGCGGAACTTCAAAAAGCGATCGAGCTATCCGGAAATACAGCATTCAGATCCAACCTGGCCTACGCCTACGCAGTCTCAGGAAGGAAAGAAGAAGCAGAAAAGCTTTTGAAGGATCTGAAATCGAACGCTCCCGAAATCGCTCTCGTCTATGTAGGTCTTGGCAACGAAGATCAAGCTATGTCCTGGTTGGAAAAAGCCTATCAAGAGCGCTTCAACCCAGGAGCCTTACTGCGCCCAACTTTCGACTCTCTGCGCCCCGACCCTCGATTTCAAAGCCTGCTCCACCGCATCGGCCTGACTCACTAACTTATAACTCCCCACACACCCTCTCCACCACCGACCCCCAATCCCCAATTCTGGGCTGCCGAAACAGACGCATCGTGGGATACCAGGGGCTATCCTCACGCCCCTGCATCCATCGCCAGTCGGGAGCGAATGGCACCAGAAGCCAAACCGGAACGCCCAGCGCACCGGCCAGATGCGCCGTCGAATTATCGATTGTGATCACCAGGTCCATCGCCGCGATCTGTGCGGCGAAGCCGTCGACATCTGAGAATTGATCGACAGCGCGATCGACAAAAATCGGAGCGCTCGCCGCAGCCGCCGCGCCCTCCAACAAATCATAATCGCCATACTGAAGACTAATCCATCGGATATCCGGCCGCGCAAAAAGCGGTGCGAATGACGGGAGGTCGATGGACCGCCTGCGCCCCGTCGTCCGGCTCTTGGTATGCCAGGCCAGTCCGACGAGCCGTCTGCCATCGGCATACCGCCCACGAAACCGCTCCCGTCTAGCCGCATCTGCAAACAAGTATGGAGATGTGGTCGCGGCAAAAGCAGCATCGGTCGATCGGAACAGGCTAGGCAAACTCCCGCTCGGCAGGTGCGCCGAAAAATCCAGCTCCGGCTCAGGACCGCTTACGACATCCACAGCCGGAAATGATCGAGCAAATAGGGGTCTAAGCCGCGCATCGCAATCCAGCACGCACCGATTGCCGTTGCGAATAACATCCGGAACTAGTCCCGCGAACATGATTTCATCGCCGATACCCTGCTCGCCCCAAATCAACACACGGCCCGACACCAGTTCCTCACCGTTCCACAGCCGCTGCCGATAAGCCCGCATCGGTGTCTTATGCTCCTTGGTTTGCCACCGAGCCTCATAATTAGGCCAGCCAGCAGCGAAATCCCCTTGAGACAACTGCACCAAAGACTCGCTAAAACGCGCTTCGGCATAGCCGGGTTGGATAACTTGAACTTGTCTCTGTATCGCTAACGCCTCGTCCAGCCTGCCCAGTGCGAAGAACGCGCAACCGAGATTATGATGCGCCTTGACATAATTTGGTCGAAGAGTCAGAGCGCGCTCGTAATAAGCTACGGCCTCATCGAGTTTGTCCTGCGCCTGAAGTACATTCCCCAAATTCGACATAGCTTCGACATACTCAGGCTTAAGTGCGAGTGCTTTCTCGTCACATTCGACAGCCTCATCCAATTTTCCTTGTTCATGCAGGATGCTTCCCAGGTTCGACAACGCTTCCGCACAATCGGCTTTGAGAGCCAGCGCTCGTCTTTGACACGCCGCGGCTTCATCGAGTCTCCCGAGCGCTTGGAGAATATTTCCAAAGTTGCAGTGGATCTCCGGCAGATCCGGTTTAAGAGCCAGCGCCCGTTCGTAACAAGCCGCGGCTTCCTCCAGATTGCCTTGTGCCTGAAGAACGATACCGAGGTTGGAGTGATAAGCCGCCTGCCCGCGGTCGATCGCAATCGCCTTGCGGATCATCGTGACAGCCGCCTCGTGACGCCCCGCTTGAAACTCAATCATGCCGAGCAAATGCAGTGCGTCCGCGCAATGCGCATCGACGGCCAGGATATTTCGGTAAATCTCTTCAGCTTCCCTCAGCCGCCCGGCCTGATGATGCCGCAGAGCATCCCCAAGAGACGAAGCTTGCCTCGCACTCATATTCCGCTAAACACTACGTAGGGTCGCATCGTAGGCTAAGATCAAATGTTGCACAAATGCGGTTGTACAAAGATAATCCGGCCTTGCTTGTTTTGGCCGGAGCGTGCCTCCAATCCACCACAATCGATGAAGCCGACCCTCTGAATTTCTATCGCCGTTCCTATTCGAACGATGATCTCCCAGCATTCTCCGGAGCAGATAGCGGCAAGCTGCCCAAAGGTGCAAGCGCCTACGTGATCTTCTATTCCAGCAGTCTCGATTTCATCAAAGACGAGCACTTAAAAGTGATCTATCACGGCGGCGACTCCGACGCAGCCATAGCAATAAAAGGCTGCCCGGCATCTTCGAACTAACTTCAATCCGGCCTGGCCAGCCTCGTGAACCAATCCTCGTTCAGTTCCACGTGCTTGATCGAATAACGTCGAAAAGTATAGATGATATGTATTTTCCCGTCGGAGCTCTGCATCACAGAGGGATACGAATACTCACCCGGATTCGATTCCAATTGCAGCGGCTTACTCCACGTTCGAGCTTCATCGGTAGAAAGCGCAATGTGCAGCGGAGTGCGCGAGTTGTCCTGATTATTGAACACCAGAAGGACATGCCCGTTCTTCAGCTTCCGCATCGAAATGCCCGCATCGGGATTCTTCCACTGTGTGGCCACGGGCTCGCTCCAAGTCTTGCCGCCGTCGTGCGATTCCGAAGACTTAATATTCGGCCGCACTCGCAAATAAGCGACCAGAGTGCCGTCCTTCCGTTCGATAAATGTCGGCTGTTCGCCGCCGCGCATGATCCCACTCTGTGTCCACGTCGCCCCATCGTCTTTCGTGGCAAGAAAGAACGAAAGATCCACGCCGTGCCCGTGAAGTTCATCGCTGATCGGCACGATCAAAGTTCCATCGTGAAGCCACACCGTAAGATTCCGAGGCAGCCAGCCAAGCGTGTCGTGAAAGAACGGCTCGTCCTTGCTCCACGTTACGCCGCTATCGTCCGATGTTCGATAGAACAGCCGGCACTGATCCCAACCGGTGCCACGCATCATCGGTTGCGTTCCGTCCATGCGCCCCCACAGCAGCCACACGCGATCGCGCTTATCCGTCCAGACGATCGCATTCCCCGGTGGTTTTCCCGGACTCTTCAGCAGCAGTTCCGGCTTCGACCACACACGCTCGCCCTTCTTCCGGCGCGAAATGAACAACGCCTGGTCGTCCGCAGATTCGTAGCTCCCGCTATACCACGTGACTAACAGATCGCCATTCGGCGCTTCCGTAATGCTGGAGCAATGATGCACCGGGAAACCCGGAATCTTTTCGAAAATCAATTCGCTCGAAAACTCAATCGCTCCGTAAGGATCTTCAATCGAGCGCGCGGGCAGATGTTCGCCGATCGGCGTTCCCGCGGGCTGCATCTCGGAGCTCGGTTCCTCTTTCCCGGAATCGAGCGCCGTCATCGCGCCGCCAAGACCAGCCAGCGATCCGCGATATACCAGCTTGCCGCCCTTATTGAGCAAAAACGCTTCCGGCGTGACTTTCGCCCCGAAATGTTTGGTCGCCTTCATCCCGGGGTCGAGATACACCGGAAAATTAAAGCCTCGCGACTGACAATAAGCCCTCACCTCGGAAGCCGGCTCGCCATTCGGAAAAACACCAACCAGCAGGAAGCGATGTCGCCTTCGGAATGTTTGATTCAGACTCACGATCGCCGGCGCCGCTTTGTCCGACGCCTCATCCCGCGCTGAAAGGAAAAGCACGGCCGTTCCTTCCCTCTCGCCATAATTATTCATCGTGATCGGCAAACCTTCCGGCGAGAGCAATCCCACCGGACCCGCCAGATCGCCGGTCTTCAGCCCCGTCTGCGCCAATGCCGCGCAGCCGAATAGAAATAACATCGAGAAGAGCAGTCTCATAATCCCTTTCGTGTCACAGCCCGTGGTAGCACTGGCCTCGCGGCCAAAGCGGTAACTGGCTCCGAAATTCGCCCCCGCTAATCCTCAGAAAAGGCCAGACTGCGCTTGCGGCGGAATCTTCGGTGCCTGCCTCCGCATGCCCATCCATCGCACGTCTAAGCGGCCGTCGCCGCCTCCGCCGCCAGAATCGCTTCCATCCGCGCATTGTCTCGGCGGACGAATCCCAAAACGGCAATCATCAGCAACACGCTCGCAACCACATACGAGAGCGACGTCAGCGCCATCGCGTGACTCAAACCGATCCGCTCCGACAAGTAACCGACGATCACCGGCGCCGTGCCGCCGCCCGCCAGCCATCCCATCATGTTCATGAATCCCGTGGCCGTTCCACGCGCCTCCGGACGGATCACATCAAAAACAGAAGCGAAGATGTTTGCTTCATAGAAGCTCTTGAACAGTCCCCAAAAAATCAAACTGACGATCAGCCATTCCGTCGCTCCTGTCAGCGCGCACCACGCCGCGAACGGAGCTTCGAGAAATATGCCGATCGCCTGAACCAGAATGCGTCCGCCTGGCGTGCGTTTGCGCCACGTATCGGCCAGCCACCCCGCCAGCGGAGAACCGACCATGCTCACAAGCTGGATGTACACCGTCGCCGTGAGACCCGCCAGTGCCAGGCTCATGTGAAACTTCTGGTACAGATACGTCGGCATCCAGGTAAACAGAACCATGGCCGTGAAGTTCTCACACATGAACGCCGCCATCAGCAGCAGCACCGTCGGCGTGCCCCAGATCACCTTGAGAAAATCAGTGATCTTCATGCGAGGCGGTTTCACCGGTGGCAGCGCATGTCCCGCGACCTCTTCCAGGTCCGCGGCCCCGCGCGCCGGCTCTTTCAAAAACCTATTGAGGACAAAGCCGAGCAGGACGCCGCAGCCGCCGAACACAATAAAAGAAGATCGCCATCCATAATGCTGCCCGATAAGCCCCGCGAAGAATCCGCCCGCGATGGACCCGATATAGACGCTCGTCTGATGCGTCCCCATCGCCCGCGATCGCGTCGTCTTACCGTGGTAATCGCTGATCAGCGACATCGACGCGGGAAAATAAACGGTCTCGCCAAGCCCCTCCGCGGCGCGGAAAAACAGCAGATTCCCAAATGTGCGAGATGCCGCCGTGGCCATGCAGATGATGCTCCAGACTTGCAGACCGGACAGGATCGCCGTCTTGCGCCGGATGCGATCCACAATGTTCCCTGCAAATGGAGCCGAGAGTCCATAGACCCACGCGAACGACGAACCGAGTAATCCCAGTTGGAAGTTGCTGAGGTGGAACTCCTTCGATAGCAGCGGAAATACGGAAAAGACTGCCTGGCGATCCGCGTAATTGAAGAAGGCGATCCACCACAGCATTCCGACGACATACCATTTGTAGTTCTTGCTGAGGGGTTTGCTCACTCGCGTCCTTTGTCCTGCTAGGGTCGATCTTATCCGGCCGTTACGGTCTCCGCGGCCGCGCCACTCGTGCGCCGTCTCAACTCTTCATACATCGGAACGCGATGTAGATACGCAACCTCTTCAGTGATCCACTCGCGCACCGCGCGCCCATGTTCCGATTCCTGCGGAGCGGAGACAAAATCGAGCGGAACGCCGAGCTGTTCTTCGAGCGCGCTCGCAATAATCGGCCATGCCACGCCGATGTCAGCCGTCACCGGAATACTGCTTTCGAGCCGTGCAAATCCCGACATCTCCATCCGGAACGGAATGCCGGTGCGTTTCGTCTTGGGCAATCCCTGGTTGACGGCCTGCTGAATTTCCGAATCTTGCCGCTCCATCTCCCACGCCCGCTCCAGGTTGGAATCGAGATCGATTCGGACCAGCGTTTTTCCTTCGAGACTATACGTCGCGAGATAATCCCAAGCCGCCCAGATGCCGTGACCCGTATAAGTCTCAAACGGACCGTCGTGAATTTCCTGCGACAGCGCGATTGCCGATTCGATAATCACATCCGCGCTGCCCAACATCTCGGAGATCAACCTCGCGCGCCGGGATATCGAGATCGCATCGCCGATCGCAAGCCCCACCGCTCCGCCGCCCACCAGTTGTGGAATCGATACCAGAACCGGAACGTTCTTCCGCGCCCCCGCTCCGATCATCGTCATCGCATCGCTCCCGAGTCCCGCCACATATTCGAGCGACGTGCCATGCTGGCTTGCGACATCGCGAATCTCACGCGCCAGTCGCTCTGTGCGCAGCCCCATCGGCCACGCCATATTTCCCGCCGCCTTGATAACCAGGTTCCCCGGACGAGCTTCCATCGCATCGTAGAGATCCCAGCCCTCGGGCATTTCGCTTTCGATCTCTCTGCGCTCGCTGGGCCGCAGCATGGTGATTTCGAAAACCCGCCCGCGCGGCAGCAACTCTTCTGGAATCGGCAGACCCGCGCCGTCGTTCACTCGAACGCGCTTCACGCGATCGAGCGTCCCGCCCATTTCGTGCGCGATCACCGCCGAGCTCGTGATCACGCCATCCACCAAGCCCTTGCGAATCAGTTCCGCGATCTGAGTAGTCACGCCCTCGTGGATATTCGGGCCGCTCCCCGTAACCACAACCACGCGTCCACCCCGCTGCTTCGCGCGAACCATAGCGTGAATCGCATTGTCGAGATGAGCCTGCGTGGACCCGGGAAGCGAACTGCGTAGTTCTTCAATAAAGGAGGGCGTCGGCTTCATGACCCGTTCCTGCCGGCGAGAATATGGCGTACCTTTTCGAGATCCTGTTGCGTGTCCACCGACACGAGTTCCCGCTCCGATTTCGTCACCACCACTTGAATCGAGATGCCGTTCTCGAGTGCCCGCAACTGCTCCAGTCCTTCGATCTGTTCGAGCGAAGAAGGAGGAAGATGCGACAGGCGCGCGAGGCAATCTTTGCTGTATGCGTAAAGCCCGATATGTTCGAACACGCGAAAGTCGGCGGTGCGATTCCGTGGATAAGGCAGCAGCGAGCGCGAGAAATAGAGGGCCCGTCCGGTGTTGTCGCGCACTACTTTCACCACTGACGGATCGCCGAAGCTTTCTTCACCCACGGCCTTGATCACTGTCGACACTTCGCCGTCTATCCTGTCCTTGAGCGCGTTCACGCATTCGTCGATCATGATCGGATCGAGAAGCGGCTCGTCTCCCTGCACATTAACCACAATATCCGCGTCCGATAGTTCAGCCACTTCGGCCACGCGATCCATGCCCGAGAAATGCTCCATCTTCGTCATGACGGCCTTGCCGCCAAAGCTCTTCACGGCATCGCAAACCCGCTCATCGTCGGTTGCTACCACCACGCTGTCCAGGGTCTTCGCCTGACACGCGACCTCATAAACATGTTGGATCATCGGCTTGCCGTTGATGTCGGCCAGTGGCTTGCCTTCCAGCCGCGTGGAACCGTAACGTGCGGGGATTACCCCCATGACTCTCATCTACTGTCCTCCAAAGTGTGTATGGGACTGTGTGTCTAACATGTGGGCCAAATACCGCCCAATTGCAAATCGTTTTGCGCGGCGAAGCAGGCCAGGAATTGCGCCATTTCGTCCATCTGAACGCGACGCTGTGGCGACGGCGGAACGTGCATCGGTCCGTTCGGAATGCCGCGCGTTTCAAGGCCCACCCGAACGCCCCACGGAATCGGGAGACGCACCAGGTATTCGATTACCTGGTCGATGGTCGCCTGGCAGGCGCGTGCCCGCTGCTCATCGTTTTTTCGATAACTGTTGTAAACTGCCGCGATCAACTCCGGCACGAAGCATGCGATACCGGAAACAACGCCATCCCATCCCGCCGTCAAAGCATCCAGCAGCAGGCTGTCGTCGCCGACAAATAGTGAGAAATTGCGCGTTTCGCGCGCGTCGGCCAGAGGCTTCAATCTCTCCTTATCTCCGCTGCTGTCCTTGATACCGACAACGTTCGGATTTCCGTCAATCAATTCGACCGCCGTGGATACATCGAGCGAATTCGTGAACGACGGCAGGTTATATAACAGGCACGGCATCGTGACGGCTCCGCACACAGCCTCGACGAAAGCCGTCAGGTCCTGCTGTTCGTAGCGGAAAAAAAACGGCATCGGCACCAGCAGCAGATCGCTGCCCGTATCCTGCGCGCATCGCGCCAATTGTAATGTGGAATGAATCGACGACGTGCCGACGCACGTGATCACCGTGCCCCGTCCATTTGCTCGCCGCACCGCCAGTTCCGACAAGCGCGCCCGATCCTCTACCGAAAAATGTGGATATTCCGCCGTGCCGCCCCCCAGCACAATACCGTCGACTCCACGATCGAGCGTGAAGTCTACGATGCGTTCAAACGTCGCTATATCGATGCGGCCTAGGTCGTCGATGGGGGTTGCCAAAGCGGCAAACACGCCGGAAAGAGGAGAGTTCATAGAATCGGCAACGAAGGACTTAATCTATCACAGTCCCGATAGCCGGTCAAGGAAATATAAAACGGTGTTTTATATTCAAAACTGAATCTTTACCGAAATAGAACTCCGCCCCCATTTAGCTAGTACTTGGATTCCGTGTGCGCGTTGCGGTACATTTGGGGATACGGTGCGGCGTTTCATATACGAAATAACCGGGGCGACGATCGTCGCCTCCGGCGCGTCACTCCGCGGGCTCTATCCGGAAGTCGCTGAATTCAGCCCGAAAACCCGCTCCCTTAGGGCTGCAAGCGTAAAGACCGCAGCGCCACGGAACGCCGGATTTTCGGAAAAGATGAGCCACTCGCATCGGACGCCAGGGTCCGTTCTCAGCCGCTGCGTATTCCACCAGAAAGTCCTCGCCTTCCCAGCGAACCCGCAAACTGTACGAAAGAGCACCGGCATCAGTAACGTTTTGCCCCAGGAAATCTTGCATAGACCAATCCGAGTATCCATGATTGGTGACCACCACGCCCAATTGACTCGCCCCGTCCGGTTCGTACTCGACCGACGTTTTCAGCCAGCAGTCCTCGCTCGAACGCACCATCAATCCGGCCTGATCGTATTGATGGGCGGGTGTTGCGAGAACCCTCGCGCTGATTTCGCGGTCCCCCTCGATTTCGGCGTAAAGGAAATGCCCGTTGTCGGCGCGGAATCCATAATGGGTACGCTGCCAGAAGTCCGTTTCGCCGCCGGGTTCCACTACCAGTCGCGACCGGACTGCATCCATCCGCCAGGAAGACGGCGGATTCAACCATTCGAGAGCAGGATGGAGGTTTTCTCCCTTAAACGTCTCGTGGATCGAGAAATGTTCCATGGAGTCGCCCGCTATCATCGCACATTCGACCATGACTACTAAACTTTCTCCCAAGCTGGTCGCGAAGCCCCCGCGTACCACCGAGCGCTACTTCTCGCGGGCGATTGGCAATGCTTTGCGAGTGCTCGAAATTTTTCAACGGAGCCGCCGTCCTCTGACCTTGAGCGAAGCGTCCGCCGAAGCGAAACTGCCGAAAAGTTCCGTGTTCCGCATCCTGCGGACCCTCGAAATAGCCGGCTATCTGCAGCGCGTCGAAGGAGAGCGTTTCGTGCTCACTCCGTCGGCTTCCACCATGCCCAGCCAGATGGTGAGTCACGTCGTCGAAATCGCGCGGCCGCTAATGAAACAGCTCGGGCAGGAATTTCGCGAAACCATCAGCCTCGCTTTCCTCTTTGAAAACCACATCGAGGTGGTCGCCGTCATCGACAGCGTTCATCGTGTGCAAATGGGGAATAACGTCGGCTCTTTGATTCCTCCCCATGCCAGTTCGCTCGGCAAATGTCTCACCGCTTTTCAACCGTCCGAACGCGGCGAGAAGCTCATCCGAGCTTTCAGCTTGGTGCGTTTCACCCCCAATACCATCGTCGACGAAGCCGCCTTTCAGAAAGAGTTGGAACTCGTCCGGGCACGCGGGTACGCGACCGATCTTGAAGAATCTACTCTTGGCGGCTGTTGCGTCAGCGCACCGATCCTGAGCAACGATGGCTTCGCCATTGCCGCCATCAGCATCTCCATGCCAAAGATGAGATTCACCAATCAGGACAGGCTCTTGGCTGCCGTCCGCGAAACCGCCAGCGCGATCAGTCAGGAACTGCGCATCGGTTAAGACGTCACGTATTCGCCCGCAGAAATTCCAGCGCTTGCTCTTCCGTAGCCTGCGCGCCCGTTCCACCCAAAGCTTGCGTCGAATATGAACCGCACGCGACTCCCAGCTGCAACGCTTCCTCCATCGGACGGCCCGTCAGCCAGCCATGCAGAAAGCCCGCGTTGAAACAATCGCCGGCCCCAGTCGGGTCGATTGGAACCACGTGTGGCGCACTCACGCAAGTCAATACGCCGGCCTGCTCCGCCATCGCGCCGCGCGGTCCGAGTTTCGCGATGGTGAGCGACTTCCCGTTACCTAACGCCCGGATAGCCGTAAGCGGATCGGACTCGCCCGTGATTCCACGCAGCTCGACTTCGTTCGGCAAAAACACGTCGACATATTCGAGCACCCTTCGGAGCCCCGAATCCCACTGATCGGCCGGATCGCACGCCGGGTCGAGGGACGTCGTCAGCCCGTGGTCCTTTGCCCTTCGATAGAGATCCTCAAAACCGGGATGCAACCCGCTCTGCAAAAAAAACGAGGAGCTGTGAAGATGATCGAACCCCGCGAACACCTCGTCTGGGATATCCTCGGGCTTCAGCGCCGTGGTTGCTCCCAGATAACTCACCAAGCTGCGGTCTTCGCGCGATGTAATGGCCACCGTCACGCCCGTCTTGAGCTCTGGAAGCAGTTTTGTCATTGAAACGTCCAGGCCCAGCGCGGCCATCCGCTCCACGCAAAAACGTCCGCTGGGATCGTCGCCGGTCCTGCCGAGATAGCTCGCGCTATGGCCTAAACGCGCCAGTCCCGCGCCCGTGATCGCGCAGGAACTGCCCAGAGTCATCAGGAAATCCTGAACCAGCGTCTCGCGGCCAGGCTCCGGAAACGTAGAATAACCTTGTAAAATCAGGTCTAAATTGATCTCGCCTACCAGAAGAATCTTCAACGAAGCTCCACGCCGGATCCATCGTAGAGAAACAACTTGGGCCGGCAATCGGGATGAGTATACGCTCGGGAGTCTAGCGAATCTCGGAAGGTCCCGTCAAGCTCCCGTTTCATATGTGAAACACCGTTTTATTTTTCTTGATTGTGTTTGCCCTCTGTGTTAGAGTAAGCAAATCCAAGATTTCCACTCTTCCGAAAACTCGAAGGACTCTCGCTTATGCGCTCAAGACTGTTGTTCTGGTTGACCCTTCTCTCAATATGCTGTTGCTCCCTCTCGTTCGCCGCGGACGTGACCGGTTCGATCGATGGCGTAGTGAAAGACCCGCAGGGTGCGGTCGCGCCCGGAATTCAGGTTTCGGTTATGAACGTAGGTACAAACGCTGAGTATCGCGCATCAACGGATGCGACGGGCGCTTACTTCGTTCGCGGTTTGCCGGTCGGCGAATATCAACTCTCGGTTGAACCGGCCGGATTCAAGAAATTCGTCGCTAAAGGCCTGCGGGTTCAGGTCAATGAATCCGTGCGCGTCGACATCACTCTGCAAATCGGCGACGTCGCTCAAACTGTCGACGTCTCCGGAGTCGCCGAAACCGTCGACACCAACTCGATCACTTTGAAAAACGTGGTCGATCAACAACGCATCGAAAACCTGCCCTTAAATGGGCGCAATCCAGTTCAACTCATGCAGTTGATTGCCGGTGTGACCCCGGATGTCCAGAACGCCAATGTCACATCGGGTACCACGTATCCGGGTGTGACACCCGTTTCCGTCAATGGCGGCCGCGCCAACACGACGAACTATATTCTCGACGGCGCGCAGAACAACGATCATTACAGCAATGCCCCCAACCCCATGCCCGATCCCGATGCCCTCCAGGAATTCAGCGTCCAGACCAATACGTTCACTGCTGAGTTCGGAAGAAACGTCGGGGGCATCGTCAATGCCGTCACGAAATCGGGCACCAACTCGCTTCACGGTTCCGCGTTCGAGTATATCCGCAACACCGACTTGAACGCCGCCAACTTTTTTGCACCGCCTTCCGCCGATGGAATCGGCAAACAGGGTGATGGACTAAAAAGAAATCAGTTCGGTGCGACGCTCGGCGGTCCGGTGCTGATTCCGAAGCTCTACAACGGCAAGGACAAGACGTTCTTCTTCTTTTCCTACCAGGGGACCCGCACGCGTCAGGCGCCCAGCAAGGTGCAGCAGGTGGTTCCCACCAACGAACAACGCGTTGGAGACTTTTCGGCCCTGGGTCATCCCATCTACGACCCGTTTTCCAATGGCGCCCCTTATCCGAACAACCAGATTCCCTCGTCGGAGATCAGTCCCATAACCCAGGCTGTCTTAAATAAAGGCATCCCCGCTCCCGCCCCCGGATCCGACAGCATCTCCTTCGCTCTTCCGAACAACTTGGATGACGACCAGTACCTGGTGCGTATAGACCATGACATTTCCACCAAGCACCGCATTACTGGGCGCTTCTTCACCTCCAAAGCGAATCAGCAAGGTTTCCTGGCGCCCGATGACTATTTTTCCGCGCTGCCCGGAGCGGTCTGGCGGAACACCACTGTGGTCGGTTCCGACACGTACACGTTTAGTCCGACCCTGGTCAATCAGGCCCTGTTCTCCTTCAATCGCACGAACAACCTGAATGCGCCGATTTATCCTGCCGCGGGCGTCGCCGGACTCGGCTCCCAGATGTACAACGATAAGACCCCCGAGATTTATCTTCAGGTGAACGGATACTTCCTGCTCGACACGCAAGACACCAACTCATTCTTCCGCCAGGAGTATCAATACAACGATACTCTGCGCTGGACCCTCGGCAAACACTCCATCAGTATGGGTGCGGAGTACGGACGCGGAGAAGGAGACATCAACAATGACTACCGTACTAACGGTTACTTCACCTTCGACAGCGCTGCGCCGTTTACAACGGATGCTCTCGCCGACTTCATGATTGGTAAGTTCTATTCTCTGGAACAGGGTGTCGGAGAGTACAAGAACACAAGATTCACTATCTTCTCCGCGTTCATCCAGGATACTTACCGTATCACGCCGCGACTTACTCTTGATCTCGGCCTGCGCTGGGATCCGTTCTTCCCCTACACCGACCTGTATGGCAAGCTTGCCTCCTATTATCCCGGTGAGCAGTCGCAACGCTATACCAATGCGCCTCCCGGAATCTTGTACGCCGGCGATCCGGGAGTTCCATCAGGCAACTACAAAAAGGCATGGGCGGATCTGGGTCCTCGAGTCGGCTTCGGATTGGATGTCTTCGGAGACGGTACTACCGCGATCCGCGGAGGCTACGGCATCTACTACGATCGTCCCAATACAATTTCCACAAATGCGCAAGCGGACCAGGCGCCGTTCGGAACCGTGGATATCGTGAATGGAAATAATGCTAACAGCCTTTCAACTCCTTACGCGGGCACCACCAATCCTTTCCCCGGCAGCACAACTCCTCCGAAAGATGTCCAGTTCGTTTTACCCGACGTCGCTTACATGTACACCACTGGCCTGAAGAACGCTCAGTTACAAAGCTGGAATCTGACATTGGAGCGCAAACTCCCCGGGCAGTTTGTCATTCGCACCGCCTATGCCGGGTCCAAAGGAACGCACCTTGCCAGTCTGCGAGAAGGCAACGCCGCGGTCTACTCGCTGGGTGCCACCACCTCGAATACTGACGAGCGCCGTCCCTTCTACCCCAACTTTGGCCAAATGACTTTGGTGGAGCCTGGCGATAACTCCAGTTACAACGCTTTCCAACTCACCGTGGAACGCCGCTTTCTCCAAGGGTTCACATTATTGGGAAATTACACGTTCGCAAAGTCCATCGACACTAGTTCTTACAACAAGCAGACGGGACAAACGGTTACCGACCCATTCAATCGGGCCTTTGACCGTGGTGTGTCGGACTTCAATCAGCCGCAAGTGGCCACCATATCCGGACTGTGGGACGTCCCGCTCCGGCCAGCCAACAGATTCGCCAAAACACTGATCTCTGGCTGGCAGTTCTCCGGTATCGCTACCATGCGAAGCGGCGAGCCTTTCTCGGTCTACAGCGGCGTGGACAACTCTATGTCCGGAGTCGGATCGGATCGAGCGAGTTTGATTTCCGACCCATACATCAGTGGAAGCCGCAGCCGTGGCGACGAAGTCGCCGAGTATCTGAATCCGGCCGCCTTCACGGCCAACGCGCTCGGCACCTTTGGTAACACCGGACGCAACATGTTCTATGGTCCGGGATTCGCAAGTCTTGATTTATCGCTCGAAAAAACCTTCCGTCCCGTCGAGCGGATCGGGATTGTATTTCGCGCCGAGGCGTTCAACGCTCTGAATCGCCCGAATCTCGAAAACCCGAATAACACGCTCGGTCCGAACTTCATGGTCATCAACTCCGCATTCGATCCCCGCATCTTGCAGTTCGCTCTGCGCCTGAAGTGGTAAGTTAGTCGATTCGCAAACGGGCTTATGGCATGATTTCATGCCGTAAGCCCACTTTTTTTGCATACGAAACACCCGCCGAATCGCCTGTTAGCATAAAACTTGCTCAACCGGCGACAGTTCGCGCAATTTGCGCTAGGCGGCTCCGCGGCCCTGCTGGCGTCTGCCCAAGCCGATGTCCCCGCTCGAGCCGACTACACCCTCGACATCGCCCCCTATTCGCTCGAAGTATCTCCCCACTCGGTCATCGAGACCGTCGCTTACAACACGGAAGTCCCCGGACCGTTAATTCGATTGCGGGAAGGAAAGCCGGTCACGATCGACGTAACCAATCGCACCAAGATCCCTGAAGTCGTGCATTGGCACGGACTCTTCTTGCCTCCCGAAGTCGATGGCGCGATGGAAGAGGGAACTCCAGCGATTCCTCCCGGCGGCAAGGCCCGCTATACGTTTACGCCGCGCCCCTCTGGTCTCCGCTGGTACCACACGCACGTCGTCGCCGGACACGATCTTCGTAAAGGACAGTATTCCGGCCAGCACGGCTTCATCCTTATAGAATCCAGCGACCACCCGGGCCGCTATGACGCCGAGGCATTTGTAGCGCTCCATGACTGGAAAGGCCATCTGCTCGCAAGCGATGACGGGTCAATGAACCCATCCTATGACGTGTCCACTGTCAATGGACGCGTTCTCGGTTTCGGCGAGCCGCTGCGATTCAAAGCGAACCAACGTGTGCTTTTTCAAATCTTGAACTCGAGTCCCACTGAGGTTCACTGGATCGCTCTCGCCGGTCACGATTTCGAAGTGATTGCCCTCGATGGCAACGCAGTGCCCTCGCCGCAAAGGATGCCCATGCTCCGGCTCGCTCCCGCGGAGCGCGTCAGCGCCATCGTCCGAATGACAAATCCCGGAGTTTGGGTCCTGGGAGAAGTTCGCAAACACATACAAGCCGCCGGAATGGGTATTGTGATCGAATACGCTGGACAGAGTGGGAAGCCGCAATGGCAGCAACCTGACCAACTCGCCTGGGACTACACGCGCTTCACGAATTCTGAGCCGGGCACACCGAACAACAGCAGCGTAGTCGAGATCCCGCTCGTGTTCAAATCGAAATTCGCCGGCCACGGCGATATGGATCACTGGACCATCAACGGCAAGTCATTCCCTCACACCGATACCGTTACCCTCCAGCGCGGTCAGCGTTACCGCCTCCTCTTTAAGAACGAGAGCATCGACGATCATCCTGTGCACCTGCACCGTCATGTGTTCGAACTCTGTCGATTGCCCGGCGGACGTGCGACTCATGGCATTCTGAAAGACACCGTTCTCGTCGATGCCAACACCGAGACAGACGTCGAATTCACTGCCGACGACCCCGGCTTGACTCTCTTTCATTGCCACCAGCAGAATCACATGGACATGGGATTCATGATGCTTTTCCGCTATGCGTAACTTGATGCTGCTGTTCCTTCTTGCCTCATCCTGCACCTTCCATCTGCATGCCCAGGGCAATTATGAAATTCAAGTCTACGGTGCGGACACTGTGGCGCCGGGCTCCATCATGTTCGAGCTTCATTCCAACTTCACGGCCCTGGGACAGCGCAACGAGATTGACGGCATTTATCCGACCTACCATCAGGAGCACGAGACGCTCGAGATCACGCAGGGCATTAACGATTGGTCGGAGGTCGGCTTCTATATCTTCACCAGCGAACAGAACGGTCACGGCGTGCAGTGGGTTGGGGACCACATTCGTCCCCGAGTTCGTGTGCCGACGTCATGGCATTGGCCGGTTGGCGTCAGCATCTCCACCGAGATCGGCTATCAGCGCCCGAACTATTCACTCGACACCTGGACCTGGGAAATCCGGCCCATTGTCGACAAGGCCATAGATCGCTGGTATTTCGCCTTCAACCCCGCGCTCGAACGGACTTGGCACGGCCCCGACGTGCATCAGGGAGTCGGTTTCGCGCCGGCCGCGAAGGTCAGCTACGATTTCACAAAGCAGATCAGCGCGGGCGTGGAATACTATGCCGATTACGGCCCGCTATTCAATATAGACCCGCTTCACGAACAGCAGCAGCAATTCTTCGCAGCCACCGATCTGAACGTCTCGCCGAATTGGGAGATCAACTTCGGCGTTGGCATCGGCGTAACCGCGGCTACAGACCATCTGATCGTCAAAGGGATTATAGGTCGCCGATTCTCATGGCGCAAGCAGTCGCCCGTCGAGTGAAAAGGTCGGCTAAGTGTCGGAGTTGCATAACGCTCTTCTGGATTTCATGACCTTACGGAACTGCGCGCGTAACGTGCGCGGTTCCGTAAGATCGTGAAAATCCGGGACAGCGTTGCGGAACCCCGACGGTAACGGAGGGGCAATAGCCGCTCTTTTTTTCACAAACCCGCAAAGCATGCGGAGGGTGCCGGGGATTTTTCGAAATGGTCATTACTTGGCATGCCAAGGCTTGAGCCCCAACTCTAAATGCAGACGTAGACTGTAGATCCACACCGGCCCGCGATCGTGATTGTACGCCAGGTTCGTATCGTGCTGCGCATCCAAGCTGGCGTAGAATCCCGGAAAAACGCGCGCGCTGTAGTAGCTTTCCCAGACGTACTCCGGGGAGTAATTCAATCTCCCGTCTCCGATCAAAAAGTCGAGGCCGCCCGCCGCGAGATACGCTGCGTGAACGCCCGAAATTCCGCTTGCGGTAAACGAGCTCGCGAGCACATCGTCCTTCCGTTTCCATCGCGTTCCCTTTATCGATACGCCGCCCGTCGCGAGCCGGTCTATGGCCGTAAAGGCAAAACTCTCGGTTTTCCCATCGTTCCATCCGAGCCGCGAAAAAACGCCAATATCGCGCGCGATCTCCTGTTCAAAGTTGACACCAGTCCCGTATTTCAACGTCCCGACTTTTCGCGTCGCCACGACACTCGGCGTGGTTCCAGTCTCCCTCGCAATACGCAGTGCTTCGGCGTAGTTTCCGGCATCGGCGCGGTTCGCGTATCCCAGCACGCGTATGGCGCCCGGATGTTGCCCGATCGTGTAACGGCGTTCAACCTCGGCGGTCTGGCCGTGATCGCGAAATAGCCGGCGGTCCAACTGCGATCCGTTCGCAACCTTGGGCTCGGCCGCGATTCCGTAGCGAAAGGCCCAGTTTCGAGTGTGGAACTCGTGCACAATGCCCCATGTATAGCCGCGCGTGTCGGCCGGATAATCCCACGCCCCGTTATACATCACGCCCCATGCCATGAATTGAGTGCGCGGATCGTGCGAGTAGTTGTTATTATCGAAAAAATCAGTCACCGAGAACCGGCCTGCATAAATCGAGTAGCGTGTCATGGGCCGCGCTCCTCCGAGCTGATTCTCGTCGCTCTCCACAATCTCCTTTTCCGATCCGAACCCGAAGTCGTGCGCGATATAAAGACGCGCCAGATACGGCTTCGGCGTGGCTGAGGCGACACGTGGTAGCTCTCCATTGGACGGATTCGCCAATCCGTCGACGCCACTGAATCCTCTCCCTCCCGCGATCTCCGGATCGAAATAGAGTTGCGTATTATCTTCGAGTCGCAGTCCGAAAAACAAAGTCGTCGTCAGCGACACGTCGCGTTCTTGATAATCCCGTAAACTCAGCGGCCCTTCGTAAGGAGAATCAAAAGTACCGTGATATTGGCCGATCGATGTCGCCTGATAGTAGAGATTCCAACGCTCCGGCGGGGCGGTATCCGGAGTTGCAGCGTCTTGAGCGGCGAGCGGAACGAAAGCGATCGTCAGGCTCAGGCATATCCGAGCGCTCTGGCGCAAGTCGAGCAGTGGATAGCGTACTTCTTTCGACATGATTCTTTCGCCTGACGTGCCGTGATGGGTGCATTGGCAGGCCTCGCGACCCTTGCTTATCGTATACCCCATGGGGTATGCTCGTCAAGGTACGCGTCGGAAGTTTTATGGCTCACACCACCGAAGAAAAAAAGAAACTGCTAAATCGTGTCAGACGAATCAGGGGCCAGGTTGAGGCCATTGAAAGAACACTCGAACAGGAAGCCGAGTGCTCCGAGGTGCTTCACAATATTTCCGCTTGCCGCGGAGCAATGGACTCCCTGATGGCCGAAGTCATCGAGGGACACATTCGCTTCCACGTCCTCGATCCCAACACGACTCCTACGGACGAGCAGGCACAGGCCGCAGACGACCTGGTTCATGCGCTGAGAGCCTACCTGAAGTAGCAGCAGAAGTTTTACTGCCTTGAGAATCGCGGCAGCAAACGCGTCGAGTTCAGAATGAACGTCAACTCCGATGAAACATGGATGAACGCGGCCAATAAAGGATTGATCATTCCCATCGCGGCTAAACCGATGCCGAGCGCGTCCACTGCCAGCGTCCCGTAGAAGTTCTGGAGAATTACGGCGCGGCACCAGCGAGCAGTCTTCACCGCTTCAGCAAACTTCCGCAGATCGTTTCCGATGAGAAGAACGTTCGCGCTCGCATGGGCGATTTCGGTGCCGCTTCCCATCGCGATACCCACTTGTGCCCGCGAGAGCGCGGGGGCGTCGTTGATGCCGTCCCCGATCATCGCCACGTTATGGCCCTCACGAATCAGCTCCTCGACGCGCTCTGATTTTTGCTCGGGCAGCAGGCCGCTCGAAACCCGGCCAATTCCGATACTCTCCGCAACAGCGCTCGCCGACGCTTCCACATCGCCCGTGAGAACCTCGATCTGTAGTCCCAGTTCCCTCAATTCCCGGATGGCTTGAAAAGCTTCGTCGCGCACCTGATCGGAAATATGAATGGAGCCGGCGAACAGGCCATCGCGCGCGACGAGAACTCTCGCCCCAGCCGTCTTGCGGATTGCTGGCAGTCCAACGTTGGCCTCCTCCAGCATCGCGAAATTGCCGACGATCACAGCGTGGCCATCTACTCTCGCGCGCACGCCTCTTCCCGGCGCATAGCTGAAACGATCTGGTTCGTCGATCTCGAGACCTTGCTCGTGTGCCGACGCGACCACGGCCAGCGCCAGTGGATGCTCGGAGTTGCGCTCTGCAATCGCGGCGATTCGCAGAAGTTCATCGGAACGATAGCCATCCGCTGGCTCGACGGAAGCTACGCGCGGCTTGCCAGTTGTGAGCGTGCCCGTCTTGTCCAGCAACACCGTATCTATTTTGGCCAGTTGCTCCAGGTAGACGCCGCCTTTAATGATGACCCCATTATGGGCCGCCCGCCCAATAGCGCCCAGGATAGCGAGAGGAGTGCCCGCCGCGATTCCGCATGCTCCCGCCACGATGATGACGGAGATTGTCGAACGCAGATTATGTGTGAGCAGCAGCGTCAGCGCGGCGCTGCCCAACGCGAAGTACACCAGGTATCCCGCCAGCCGGTCGGCAAGGCGTTGTATGGGCGCGCGTGTTTGCTCCGCCTTCTCAACCGCCTCCACGATTCTTGCAAACGTCGTATCGTGACCCAGGTTCTCGACGGCAACTTCCAGAGCGCCGATCTGGTTGAGCGTCCCCGCGTAAACCCGGCTGCCCGGCAGCTTGTCTTGGGGTAAAGATTCGCCTGTAATCGCAGCTTCCTCTATAGTCGAGCTCCCCGATAGAACGCGCCCGTCCACGGGGATTCTGGTTCCCGGTCGGATCAGAACTCTATCCCCAGCGCGAAGCTCTAAGACACTGACCTCAATAGGCGGCGCGCCCTCCTTCACGATCCAAGCGGTACGCGGCAACAAATCGAGCAGATCGAGGATCGCGCGCCGGCCTCTGCTTACTGTAAGCCCCTCCAACACCTCGGCGGCCAATACGAATACTGTAATGATGAGCGCGGTGAAGAATTCCCCGATGCCAAGCGCCGCGAGCAGCGCTATCGTCATCGACAGTTCCATCGTCATCCGTCGATCGCGCAGGTTCTCCAGCGCTTCATGGAAGATCGGCCATCCGCCAAACAGGACGCCAGCGATTCCAACAATGCTGACATGTGGAAATGGTTCCCAGACGCGAAACCACACCAACGCCGCCGCAAATGCGGTTATGCCGATGCGAATCAGGTCGAACGGTTCGACGTGGCCGTGCTCGTGGCTGTCTTCAGCGTGTTCTGGACCTGTTTCCGCAGTTGTCAAAAGTGGAACCCGATTGTGGCCGTGATCGCGCGCGGCGTGACGTAGTGCGTCCCGCTAAAAGTCGAGAGGAAATTGTACAGCGCCACTCGATTGGTCAAGTTGACCACAGTCAGCCGCGCGCTCACCTTGTATTTATCGCCTCTAAAGATATTGTCGTGCCCCACTGCGATATCGAACAGGTTGCGCGGAGAGATGCGCGGTGGATTGTGATCGTCGTTCTCCGTGCCCGGAGCGGGAATCGAGACCAGAGTCGAACCGTACATCGACGCTGGGCATAGGCCGCTCGGACTGATCGGCATGGTCGGTGTCGCGTGCACGCTCCCGCAATAGAGCCCTCCTTCGAACTGTTGATCGGGCGTGAGGCCGGAAACGTCTACAATCGAATCCGTGCCGTTCGGTCCATTTCCGCAATTGCCGCCCGCGCAAGGTACCGGCCCGGCAACCAGGCCGCTGTCGTAGCGCCAATTGAAACTGAGCCACGGGAGTTTCTGCGATGGCTGGTATTGCAGGTGCGTGGTCTGATTAAAAACTTCGTCATGGTCGATGCGGAACACGCTGCTTCCACCTGGTGCTGCTCCAATGCCGGAGATCTGCGGACCGAAGAAGCGCGCTGCCACGCTGGACATCACTACAAATGCTGTCAGCCCGTGGAAGTTCGGAACAGTTGCGCGAATCGCATACCCTGGAATTTTCGAGGATGCCCACTCAATCGGATAAGTGATCGGCGTGTTTCCGAGCACGCTGAAGTCGAACGCGCGATGCGTGTACTTCCAAATGTATTCGCCGTCGATCACCAGGTATTTGCCAAACGCCTGCTCCAGGCCGGCATGGAACTCGTTGCGGTGACCAGGCCGTAGCGGCGTTGTTGTCACGCAAGATCCGCCTGAAACCAGCGTCTGGAACGAAACGATCACCGGATCGTTGCAGCCCTCGCTCGCCAGCACCAGGTTCTCGTTGAACGGCGTCTCCATCGTGCGTGCATAGGACACGCGCAGCACGGTGTTGGTCGGCTTGATGTTATATGCAATGCCTAGGCGTGGTTCCCCCTGCGTCGCCGCGGTAATTCCGTTGTATTTATCGAAGCGCAAGCCGAGATTGAACGTCCAGTTGTGAACATTAATAGTGTCCTGAACGTATAAAGACAATTCCTTGATGTCGGAATGACCGAAATAACCGTACAAGCCGCTCGTGCTATTCGGGCACCCGTCGGAAGCCGGCAAGCCCGCCGTTCGCGTCAGATCGTAACAGGCGAGATTCGGTATGAATGCCGGGACCGATCCTTGCCCCACATTCGGCTGCAGGTTTCCTGGGCACCCGGACGGATCGGTAATGGAAGGATTCGTGTTGGCGCTGCCGTCAGGGTTCAAACAAGGTGCGTTCGCGGTCGGATCGACCAGTCCGAAAGCATCTCGCTCCGTGATAAAAGTATGCTGATAATCGCCGCCGATTTTTATGTTGTGGATGCCGTTGATATACGACAGACTGAACCTCCCCCCGGCATTGGTCAAACGGCGATTCTGACCGACCGTAGCGGATTGCAGATCGGGAGTAAAATCGGCGAACGGATCGGCGCTGGGATAATAGTTGTATTGATCCTGCCGCACGTAACCGCCGAAAGTGAAAACCGTGTTGGGGTTGAGAATCCTTGTCCACGTTGGCGCAATGTTAAACGTTCGGATCTGTGATCGCTGATCCTGTGTGCCGACGGGTACGCCGTTAGGACCCAGGCCGCCGTTGTTCACCACCAGTCCGTTCCACGCAGTCGCGTTCTGCGCATCGTAGGAATTGGGCGTCTGGAACCAGGACCGCGTAAAGCCAAGATTGATGTTAAACGTATCCGCATCGGAAAACTTGTAATCGACACGATCAAACACGTTCTCCTCATTGCCATGATCGTGAAATATCTGAAACTCCGGCCCGTCCAGAAAACGTCCCGTGTTCAAACCATTCGCCGAGATGAAGTTCCCCAACTTCTGCCCTCCGTAGGCGAGGTCGAAACCCTCGTTTGAGGTTCCGAAAGAGCCATACGAAGCCGTTACATCGCCATGCGGCGTGGTCGAACCCAACCCCGACCTGGTTGTTACCACAATCACCACGCTGGTCTTATCGCCGTACTCCGCGGGCGGCGCGCCTTCAATAACCTCCATCGACTGAACCGCGTCTATCGGAATCTGATTCGAGAAAACTTTGCTCTGCTGATCCGTAATCGGTTGACCATCGAGCGAGAACGAATTGGACGCGTGATCGCCCAGTCCGTGGAACAAACCGTTTGAGTCGGCCGAGATTCCTGGCACTGAAAGCGTCACCAACGAACTGAGTGAAGAGGATTCGCTTTCCAGCGGAAGCTTGTCGAACAAGTCGCGGTCAACATCGGTGTGCGTTGTAGGATCCGCCTCCACCAGGTCTCCCGCTTCTGTCACGGTGACGCTTTGGTTAGCGGCGCCCAGGGTAACAGGAATCTTCACATCCACCGGCAACGGAGAGCGCACATTAACATCTTGTTCACCGCCTTGGAATCCTCTAGCGGAGGCGCTGAGATGATAGTTGTTGAATGGGATGTTGTCGAATTCAAAAGCACCCTGAGCGTTCGTCCGGGCGGTCCTGTTGTATTGCGAAACCGGATTTTGTATCTGGACTGTAGCGCCCGGAATAGCTGCTCCGGAGGGGTCGACAACAGATCCGCGTACAATTCCCGAGTTGCCGTTCTGGGCATAACCGGAAACCGCGGAGCTGAGTGAAAAGATAAGACAAAAAGCGATTTTCCTCATCTTCGATCAGTGTCGGTGAGCGGCTCGCCGCGCCCTAGCTCTTTCCGACAGTCGGGCTATAAGATGCCGTATGCGGGCTAAGATTACCGATGAGCGGACAGCGCTTTTTCAGCGTTTTCGTGCCCCGCCCGCGTGACGTTCGAACAAAAGAATAGCCGTCCCTATGCGGCGGATTGTTATCCTGGTGTATATGAGTGCATCCGCGATCGGTCTGTCCGGACGTGCGTCCGCAGGGATCTGGAACTCGACCGTAGGCAAAAAAGCAGTCATGGCGATCACGGGAGTCATCCTGTTTGGATACGTGATCGGGCACCTGATAGGGAATCTTCAGATTTTCCTTCCTAACGGACGCGAAGACATCAACCACTACGCCGTCCTGCTTCATATGTATCCGGCGGCGCTGTGGGCAGTGCGAATTTTCTTAATTGCAATGATCGGCCTGCATATCCTCGCGTACATGCAGCTTGGGGTCCGTAAACTCGAGGCCAGGCCAATTGGATACGTGAAGAAAAGAGCCGTCGGCTCGAACTTTGCATCCCGGACCATGTATTGGAGCGGCCCGTTTATCGCCGCCTACGTGATCTATCACATCCTGCATCTGACCACCGGAACCCTGCATCCCGGATTCCGCGAAGGCGACGTGTACGACAACGTCGTGAGCGCTTTCCAATCCGTTCCGGTTGCGCTGGTCTATATTGCTGCAATCTTATTGTTGTGCATGCATCTCTACCACGGCTTGTGGAGTTGGATTCAATCGCTTGGTTTCCATCAGCCGCGGTATACGCCAGTGCTGAAGCGCCTGGCGGCCGTGGTCGCGATTCTTATTGCCGCAGGATATATTTCGATTCCCGTCGCCGTCATGACGGGGCTGGTTCATTAAAGAATGCCACTCGACTCCAGAGTTCCCTCTGGTCCCATTGAGAATATCTGGGACCAGGCTCGCTTCGAAATGAAGCTGGTTAATCCCGCGAATAAGCGGAAGCACACCATCATCGTTGTCGGCTCCGGACTGGCCGGAGGCGCTGCCGCCGCCTCTCTCGGCGAGCTCGGCTACAACGTGAAATGTTTCTGCTTCCAGGACTCGCCGCGTCGCGCGCACAGCATTGCCGCCCAGGGCGGCATCAATGCCGCGAAGAATTATCAGAATGATGGTGACAGCATTTTCCGCCTCTTCTACGACACAGTGAAGGGCGGCGATTTCCGCTCCCGCGAGTCCAATGTCTACCGCCTCGCCCAGATCAGCGTCGAGATCATCGACCAGTGCGTCGCGCAAGGCGTGCCCTTCGCGCGCGAATACGGCGGCACGCTGTCCAATCGTTCGTTCGGCGGAGCGCAGGTTTCGCGAACGTTCTACGCCCGCGGACAGACGGGTCAACAGCTCTTGCTTGGCGCCTATCAGGCGCTGGAGCGCCAGGTCGATGCGGGACGCGTGACCATGTATCCGCGCGCCGAAATGCTCGATTTGATCGTGATCGACGGCAAAGCGCGCGGAATCGTAACGCGCAATCTCGTCACTGGCAAAATCGAAACGCATTTGGCCGATGCAGTCGCTCTCGGCACCGGCGGCTACGGCAACGTCTACTATCTCTCGACCAATGCCAAGGGCTCCAACGCGACCGCCATCTGGCGCGCCTACAAAAAAGGAGCGGCGTTCGCCAACCCCTGCTTCACGCAAATCCATCCGACGTGCATTCCTCAATCCGGCGATTATCAATCGAAACTAACGCTGATGAGCGAATCGCTGCGCAACGACGGCCGCATCTGGGTTCCGAAAAAAGTCGATGACACGCGCCCGCCGGATCAGATACCGGAAGAGGATCGCGATTATTATCTGGAGCGCAAATATCCCAGCTTCGGCAACCTCGTCCCCCGTGACGTCGCATCGCGCAATGCGAAAGCGGTTTGCGACGAAGGCCGCGGCGTGGGCGAAACCGGCCTCGGCGTCTATCTCGACTTTTCCGATTCCATCCGCCGTCTCGGCGTCGACGTGATTCGGGATCGCTACGGCAATCTCTTCGAAATGTACCAGCGCATCACGGACGAAGATCCCTATAAAGTCCCGATGCGCATCTATCCCGCCATCCATTACACGATGGGCGGCCTGTGGGTGGACTACTATTTGATGACCACCATCCCCGGCCTGTTCGCGATCGGCGAGGCAAACTTCTCCGATCATGGCGCCAATCGCCTGGGAGCCAGCGCTCTCATGCAAGGTCTCTCCGACGGCTATTTCGTCCTGCCCTACACGGTCGGCGATTACATCGCTAAAACCAAGCTCGACAAGGTCGACGCCAACCATCCCGAGATCAAACGCGCCGAAGCGTGCGTCGCCGAACTGACCAAGCATCTTCTTTCGATAAAAGGAAAACGCACTGTCGATTCCTTCCATCGTGAGCTGGGCAAAATTATGTGGGACGAATGCGGCATGGGCCGCGACGCCGAAGGTCTCACGCGCGCAATCGAACAAATCCGCGAGCTGCGCCAGGAATTCTGGCAGAACTTGAACGTGCTGGGCAGCGCCGGCGAGCTGAACCAGTCGCTCGAAAAGGCCGGCCGCGTGGCCGACTTCTTCGAACTCGCGGAGCTGATGTGCATCGACGCGCTGCATCGCAATGAATCCTGCGGCGGTCATTTCCGCGAGGAATATCAGACGCCGGAAGGAGAAGCGCAGCGCAACGACGACGAGTACTCGTATGTCGCCGCCTGGTTCTTTAAAGGAAGCGGAGCGCCTCCCGAGCTTGTGAAAGAGCCCCTGGTATTTGAATACGTGCATCCGAGCCAACGGAGCTACAAGTAATGAAACTGAACCTGCATATCTGGCGCCAGAAGAACCCCGCTGAGAAAGGACGCATAGTCCGTTATGAAGCGGGGGCTCTCAATCCGGACATGTCCATGCTGGAAGCGCTCGACGTGCTCAACGAAGAGCTGATCCTGAAGGGCGAAGAGCCCGTCGCGTTCGAACACGATTGCCGTGAGGGCATCTGCGGATCGTGCGGTTTCATGATCAATGGCGTCGCGCATGGCCCGTTGCCGGCCACTACGGTCTGCCAATTGACGCTCCGTCACTTCAAAGATGGCCAGGACGTTTTCATCGAGCCCTGGCGAGCCAAGGCCTTCCCGATCATAAAAGATCTCGTCGTAGATCGCAGCGCCTTCGATCGCATCATTTCAAAGGGCGGCTACATCACCGCCCCCACAGGCAGCGCGCAAGACGGCAACGTCATCCTGGTGCCCAAGGAAGCCGCCGACATTTCCATGGACGCGGCGGCTTGCATCGGTTGCGGGGCCTGCGTAGCAGCCTGTCCCAATGCCTCGGCCGCGCTTTTCACATCCGCAAAAATCACGCACCTCGGAGTGCTCCCGCAAGGACAACCCGAACGCCACCGTCGAGCTTTACGCATGGTGGTGCAGCACAATGCCGAAGGTTTCGGAAGCTGCACCAACATCGGAGAATGCGAAGCTGTGTGTCCGAAAGGAATCAAGATAGAAACGATAGCAAGAATGAATCGAGACTATCTCGGCGCCAGCCTGAAGAGAAGAGAGCGCTTCACCTTCGCGGGTTAGGAACGTAGAACTTAGAACGTTTAACACAACTTAACAGCTCCGGCGGCAACAAAACGCCCCCTTTCGTCGTTTAATAGTGCAGGAGGTTCAAAAACTATAAAGTGACGAAAGTGATCCGCTTCGCGGCAGTAGCCGCCCTCTCTGCCGCGCTCATTCTTGCTCAGGGATTCAGGCCGCGAGACAACGGTGGCACACCCCCCGATCCCGCGACCATGGTCCAAATGAAGGTGGCTCAGTTAACAGCCCTTCTCACTCTGAACTCGACACAACAAACTCAGGCCACCACGATTTTTACGAACGCCGCCACCGCGGCTGAGAGCGTCCACACCAGTCTGCAAACTAATAGGGACTCTCTCGCGACCGCCATTAAGGCCAATAACAGCACCACCATCGATCAGCTTGCGGCGTCCATCGGAACGCTCGAAGGCCAGCTCACCAGCATCAACGCCAAAGCCCAAGCGGCCTTCTATGCGATTCTGACGTCAACGCAGCAGACCACGTACGATTCCATGCCCCATGGCCCCGGCGGTCCGGGCGGCTTCGGTCCTGGAGGTCCTCCACCACCCCAATAAACTCTGCCAGCAGCTTCATTAAAACCATCCTTCCACTAAGATGCACCCTCATAGCCGGCGCGTAACCCACGCGCGCCGGCTCTTTTCATTTTTGGCTTAATACTTCTTTACGCTTTATCCATCCCGCGCCAAGGTGATCTCACTCGTCATGACTGATAGAAGGTGACACACTCAATGACTGAAATAAACGACAACGGATACACACTGGACGACATCGCTTCCATCGCATACGAACTCTGGGAACAGCGCGGCGGTGAAGGCGGGTCCCCGGTAGAAGACTGGCTCGAAGCGGAACGCCTCCTGAGAAACCGAAACGAAGAAGCAACGCAGTAAGCCTCACTGAAAGGAGCGTCCTCGCGGGCGCTCCTTATCTCGGATCTACGGAACCCCGGGCGGCGCGCTGCGGAACCCTGAGCGTAAGCGAGGGGAAATCGCCACCATTACTTTACGGTCCGGGGAGGAGCGGTCTTCAACAGAAAGGATCTCATTGTCTCGCTTTTCGTTGTACCTCGCCGTCTTGTTACTGACAATATGTTGCGCATCCGCCCGCACGTCGAAAGCCGAGAAGTTCTGGAAACAAGCGCAGAGCGCCGAAGAGCAAAAAGATTACGAGCGTGCGGCGGATTTATACTCCCAGGCGGCGCGTCTCGACCCTGGCAATCCCTCCTACGCCATGGGCGAACGCCGCGTCCGTGTCCAGGCGAGTCAGTTACACATCAAAGCCGGCCAGGAAGCTCGCGAGAAAGGACAACTCGAGGCCGCCGTCTCGGAATTCCAGCGCGCCTTCACGCTGGACCCTTCGAACCTGCTCGCAGTCGAGGAAAAGCAACGCACGCAGGAGATGATTCTGCGCAATAAGTCCGGCAAAGTCCCCGCCGATGAAGCGAATCTCTCCGCGGCGCAAATAGAACAGAAGAGAGAAGCGCGCAAATTCGAGTCGATGCTCCCCGCCCCCGAACTGAAACCCATTCTCAATCGCATCGCCACTCTCAAAATGAACAATCAGCCGGTGAAGGTGCTCTACGAGACAGTCAGCAAACTAGCAGGCGTGAATGTGATCTTCGACCCGCAGCTCCAGCAATCTCAACACAACGCGAACGTCGACATCAACAACGCCACGCTCCAGGAAGCTCTCGACTATATCGGGTTGATCACGAAAACGTATTGGAAACCGGTGACCGGCAACACCATCTTCATCACTGACGACACCACGGCCAAGCGTCACGATTACGAAGACCAGGTGCTCAAAGTGTTCTACCTGCGCAACATGACCACGGTTCAGGAATTTCAGGAAGTCGTCAACGCCGTTCGCTCCGCCACCGACATTCGCCGCATGTTCGTCGACAACGCCCAGTACGCGGTAATCGCGCGCGGAACGTGCGATCAAGTCGCCCTTGCTGCAAAGCTGTTCCACGATCTCGACCGCCAAAGAGCCGAAGTTCTCGTAGATATCGTAGTAATGGAAGTGAACAGCAGCCGTACCAAGACGCTCGCCTCCGGCCTCGTAACCAGTTCCGGAGGCGCAGGTTTAGGCCTGCCACTAACATTCACGCCACGATCCTCCATCAGCACCACGCCAGCAAGCTCGAGCAGCAGCTCATCCACAACCACCTCCTCAACAATCTCAGTGGGCCAAATAGGAAAAGTCGGTTTCAGCGACTTCTCCATCTCCCTGCCCGGCGCGCTTCTTGAAGCCATCATGTCCGATAGCACCACCCACATCCTGCAATCCCCGCAAGTCCGTGCTTCCGACGGCCAAAAAGTAGTTCTCAAGATAGGCGACAAAGTCCCCTATGCAACTGGCAGTTATCAGACAGGCACCGTGGGTACCAGTACCGTAAGTCCGCTTGTTAGTACGCAGTTCAATTTCGCCGAAGTCGGAGTAAATGTCGAACTAACTCCGCACGTCCACGGTGACGGAGAAGTATCCATGCATGTCTCGGTAGAAATATCGAGTGTAAGTAAATATGTCGATATCGGAGGAATTTCGCAGCCTGTAATCTCGCAGCGCAAGGACGACGCCGATGTCCGCATGCGTAGTGGCGAAGTGAACCTTCTCGGCGGGCTCACTCAGCTCCAAAACACGAAGACTTTGTCCGGCATTCCCGGACTCGTAAACATCCCGATCCTTGGCAAGGCCCTCAGCAGCAACAACGCCACGGACCGCGAGCAAGGTGAGCTGATGATAGCGCTCATCCCTCATGTCTTGCGTACCTCGGACGTTCCCGCCAGCGCCCTCGATGAGGTTGCGGCCGGGACCGAGCAGGTAATTAAGGTCAACTATGCTCCCGAAGAAGTCGCCCCGGAAGCCCCTCCAACCGTGCATGTCTCCGAAAGAGCTTTCGAGCCCTCGGCGATAACAACCCATCCCGGCGGCAAATTCGACATCATCCTTCACAGCAAAATCGAAGCTTCGCCCTTTAACCTGACCTGGGATCCGGCGCTACTACGTCTCGAAAAAATCACTCCCGCCGATCAAACCTCGAAGTTCGACGTAAGCATACGCAACGACACCGGTGAAGCAGTCATCTCCGGCCAACCGCAATCATTCCTGGCAACTCTGACCTTCGTCGCAATCGGAAACGGAACCTGCAAAGTCGGCACTGCGTCAGGTCCGCCCGTGACAGTGACCATCAGCTCGCAACCTTAACACTCCTTTACAACTTCGACACCGCGCATCCCGGTTACCATGGAACAAAGACGCCGTTATAATTCGCCGTACATGGACACGTTAAAGAAGCGCGCGTGGCTCTCATGGATTTCCGTGGGAATATTGGCCGTATTGTGCGGTGTCCTGGCGCTCCTCCAAAACCACTGGATTACCGAAGTCAGTCTTGCGGAACGCGAACGTCTCCAGCAGCAACTGCAAACCGAACTAAGCCATCTCAGCCGCGAATTCAATGGAGAGATCACGAATGCCTGCGCTAGTCTCTTACCCAGCGAGCAGGAAATCGACGCCTTAGGTAAAGGGAAAGCCTACTCCGATCGCTATGTGCAGTGGAAACAATCTCACGACCACATCTTCAGCCGCATAGCTTTAGCGATTCCCGGCCGCAACGGCATGGATCTCTCGATTCTGAATCCCACAACCGCTCAGTTCGAGCCCGCGTCGTGGCCTCCCGAGTGGAGTTCCTCGTGGGATAACCTCATCGCCCTCCCGCATCCTGACTTTCGGAACCACGGCCGTGAGGGAGTGCCTGCGGGATGGCTCCTGTTAGAAATCAACTTAGATTACGTTCGTAGCTCATTAATCCCCGAGTTACTCCACCGCTATTTAGCCACTGGAGGCAAACTGGATTATCAGGCCGAAGTCATTGACGGCCGCGATCCCTCCAAGGTCATCTTCGAAACCGGACCCACTCCCGCCCATATCGGCAATTCCGCGGATGCCTCGATCCCGTTATTCGATATCAACTACGGTTCGATTATGAGACCGCGTGGCGAGTTCTTTCGAGGATTTCATCCGGGGCCCCCGCCGCCCGAAGGTCCACGACCCGAAATGGGATTCCCAGGTCCGCCATTCGCAAGAGGACTCGAACCACCCCCCGGTGGACCTGGTGGACCCGGAGGCCAGAGCCGCTGGAGACTGCTGGTCCGTCACCAAGCTGGCTCTCTCGAAGCGGTTGTCTCTCGCGCACGATTCCAAAACCTCGCCACGTCGCTCGGGGTATTATTGCTGATCGTCGCCACCGTCGGGACGCTCCTGCGCTTCTCGCGCCGCGCCCAGCAGCTCGCCGAAACTCAGATGAATTTCGTCGCCGGCGTGTCGCACGAATTACGGACTCCGCTCACCGTCATCCGAACCGCCGCATTCAACCTGCGCGGCAAGCTCGCCAATCGTCCCGAGCAGGTCGAGCGCTATGGCAAACTGATTCAGGACGAAAGCGAAAAACTGGGAGCTCTCGTGGAACAGGTTCTTCGCTTCGCGGGAACCCGAGCCGGCCACGTGATTCGCGAGCGTGAGCCCGTCGCGGTCGAAACTCTCATTGAAGAAGGGCTTCGATCCAGCGGCGTCGCCCTCGATGCGTCCGGCCTCGTCGTAGAGAAGCACATCGAGCCTGGCCTGCCCGTAGTTCTCGCCGACGAGCTGGCCCTGAAATACGCGATCCAGAATCTGGTCGACAACGCCGTCAAATACGGCACCGGTGCAAGCAGTTGGATCTGTATTTCCGCCGCGCGATCCGCTGATCGCAATGGAGCCATGATCGAAATCCGCGTCGCCGACAAAGGCCCCGGCATTCCTCCCGAAGAGCAAAAACACATTTTCGATCCCTTCTTCCGCGGCCGGCGCGCCGTGCATGATCAGGTGCATGGAACCGGTCTCGGACTCAGCCTTGTCAAGAAAATCGTCGAGGCTCACGGAGGAACCATTGCCCTTCACAGCGAACCGATGCAGGGGGCCGAGTTCCTGCTGCGCCTTCCTGCCGCGCCACTGGAGTTACAACATGAGTTCGCGCATCCTGTTGGTTGAAGACGAGCCCGGCCTCGTCCTGACGTTGTCCGATCTGCTCGCCTCGCAAGGCTACGAAATCGAGACGGCCACCGATGGGGAGGCCGGCCTCTCCAAAGCCTCCGGGCGCACCCACGACCTCATCATTCTCGACGTCATGCTTCCCAAAAAGAACGGATTCGAAGTCTGCAAAACCCTTCGCGAGCGTGGCGTCGACACCGCGATCCTCATGTTGACCGCAAAATCGCAAGTTGTCGATCGTGTTTCGGGACTAAAACTCGGCGCCGACGATTACGTCTCCAAACCCTTCGATCCCGCCGAACTCCTCGCTCGCGTCGAAGCCCTCTTGCGACGCGTTCAGAAAGAGAATCGCATCCCGCTCAAGAGCTTCCAATTCGGAGACGTCGATGTGGACTTCGAGCGTGCCGTGTTAGTGAAAGCCGGCGAGCGCGTCAACATGGCCGGTAAAGAACTGCAGCTTCTCCAGTACCTCATCCACCATCGGGGACGCGTCGTCCCTCGCGAAGAAATTCTGCAAAACGTCTGGGAGTATAGTAGCGACGTTTCATCCCGAACCATCGATGTGCACGTCGCCTGGCTGCGCCAGAAACTCGAAAACAATCCCCAACAGCCAAAACACATTCATACGTTTCGAGGCAAAGGCTATCGTTTCTCGTCGTAATAGCGCTAGCGGCTGAGCAACCCGCAATTCAGATATGATACAGGCGTGCATCGCATCCTAGCGGTCTTAACGGCCGTCTCCGCCTTGGCCTGGTGCGCCGACGTGCAGCCCTCCAAGGCGGCGAAAATACCAGTTCTCATCATTACCGGACAGAACGGACACGATTGGCGCGGTACGACGCCCTTGCTCCGTGAAGAACTCGAACAGACGGGACGATTTGACGTCCACGTGACGGAGGAATTTCGCGGCGCCGGACCCGAAACGCTCGCTCCGTACGATCTCGTCATCCTGAATTACTACGACGGAAAGAAGCCGCAGCTTCGTTGGGGCGACCGCGCCGATGCCGCCTTGCTCGATTTCGTTCGCTCCGGCAAAGGACTCGTCGTTTATCATTTCTCCATCGCCGCATTCGACGGTTGGACCGAGTTCGACAAGCTCTGTGCCGGCAATTGGCGTCCCAACCACGGTCACCATTCCGCTCGTCACGATTTCACCGTTCAGATCCGCGACGAACAACATCCTATAACCCGCGGCCTGAAGACGTCGATTCCGCAAACCAGCGACGAACTATACGCCAATCTCAAGTGGCAGCCCGAAGGTACGTTTCATGTCCTGGCCACGGCCTGGGACGATCATTCCTTGTACAACTCGAATGAAAAACAGCCCATCCCCGGACCCGGCATTGATGAGCCGATGTTGTGGACCGTCAATTACGGCAAAGGACGCGTGTTCGTGACCGCGCTAGGCCACGACGTAGCAGCCGTGCAGACGCCGGTGTTCACCGTCACCTTCACGCGCGGAGCGGAGTGGGCCGCCACGGGACAAGTCACGCTGCCCGTCCCGCCGGAGTTGGCGAAGGCGTCGCAGTAGGTCATCACAGCAGCTCCAGCCGCTGTTGGGCGGGCGGCGCGGGAGGTTTCTCCGATAGCTCCCGACGTTGATGCCGCAGCATCGCGGCCAGCAACTGCCACGTCGGGCCCGGAGTGTCGCGCCAGGGCGCGGGAACACGCACCATGCAATATGTTTGCGTCTCCGGATTGAAGTGGAAGAAACCCGCATGCCTGGGAAACAGGCGCTTCCACTCCTCGTGAGTGGCCCGTCCCGCTTCGATCAGTCCGCATTCGGCGGGAATCTCGCCGACGTCCACCAGCCCGGCCGGCGTCACGAAATAAAATTCGTTCGAATAACGCATGCCGATCCTGCGTTTCAGCGGCTGCTTCAACTCCAGAAGAAAATCGGAACGCGACGTTTTCACTTCGTAGCAGACCCGCTTCATCGCGGTGTGCGGCAGCGAGTTCAGCGCGAAACCATCCAGCCGTTGGACGCTCCCGTTCCTCTTGCTCGTGCCCACGCGCAGCTCGCGGAGAAAGAGCCATTCGTAAGAGGTAGCGTGCAGGGCTCGCTCGATAACGTCGAGCAGACCCGGGCAGTCCAATTGCGCGCTCAAAACAACAGCTGGTACCGCCATGCCGAAAATTATGGCACAGCCGCGCGCGTGCGGGTAGACTGAAAAGCAATGCGTATTTTATTCGTCCTTATCGCAATCTCAACCAGCCTCATTGCCCAGCAGCACGAAGCAGGCGACGACCGCCACGGCTACACCGATACGCCGCAACTCCCCGGACAGAAGTGGAAAGTTCACGATGCCGCGCGGCCGCATCCGCCCAAGGTCACGCCCGGACTTCCGTTGTTGAACGAGGCCCCGCCTTCCGATGCCATCGTCCTTTTCGATGGCAAGGACCTCTCGCAGTGGATCGCAATGTACCACGGAAAACCACAGGAGCCGAAATGGAAAGTCGAGAACGGCTACATGGAAATCGTCCCGCGTAGCGGCCGCCTCGTGACGAAGGAGAAGTTCGGAGATTGCCAGCTTCACGTCGAGTGGATGATTCCGCAAGGAGTCGAAGGCGCCGGACAAGAACGCGGAAACAGCGGCGTCGAGCTCATGATGCGATATGAGATTCAGGTGCTCGAATCCTACGAGAACCTTACCTACGCCGATGGTCAGGCTGCATCGATGTACGGCGTGTGGCCGCCGTTAGTCAATGCCACCCGTCCGCAGGGCGATTGGAACGTCTACGATATTTTCTTTGAAGCGCCGAAATTCGACGGAAACAAATTAACGAAGCCGGGCTACGTGACGGTGGTTCACAATGGAATCCTGGTCCACAACCATCAGGAAATTCTGGGGACCACGGTGCATCGGCAAGTCGCTAAATACACACCCCACGGCGCCGAAGAACCGTTGAGCCTGCAGGATCATGGGCAGATTGTGCGATACAGGAACATCTGGATCAGAAGGCTCAAACCGTACGACGCGGAGTGAGCCTTCCGAATTCCGATTACGAATTTAACGACCAGCCTTTACGAAAAACAGGCTTCAAGAATTTGTTCGCATCGGGATTATTGGAGAATCGCATCTTCTCGGCATCCCATTCCAGCTTGCCGTCGACACGCAGAGCGATCACTCCCAGCAGCATCCATTCGACAAACGGCGCCGCTACGTTGAAATTGGAACAGGCTGGATCGCCGCCCTTGCAAGCGCGAATCCAATCCTGATAGTGACCCGGCGAGCGCGTTAGCAGAGGTTGCGGGAACTGGTAATCCTTCATCTTCTCGACAGGGATTAAGCGGGTTTGCTCGCCGTACGTTCCCGTCGTGATCATGCCTTTGTCGCCGATGAACAAGCTTCCATCCGGCTTTGGCACGAACAGATCCGGATCGTTCTTTTCCTTCTCGAACTCCTCGTAATTGAACACGCGTCCGATCATTCCCGTGAACGGACGTGGACGCGGCGGACCTGGAGGCGGACCGGCAGGCGCGCCGGATGCACTCGCACCGGTCGCGCTCGCTGGCGGCCTGCGCATAAATGGATGTCCCGGTAGATCGCCGAGTAATTCGCCTTCCGGCACTCCCTCGATCTTCGGAGTTTCCTTCATCCCGTCATGCCAGATGAGTTTGACTGGAGGCATGTTGCCCCGCGCCGGAAAATTGTACTGAATCACCGACGCCTTCGGGAACATGAAATCGCTGGTGCCTTCTTTATGGATGCACTCCACGCTGGTCGGCGATCCGAGTTGCAGCGCCAGATTCGGTGCGCCCAGAATGTGGCACGCCATGTCGCCCAGCGCGCCGCATCCGAAATCGTAAAACCCGCGCCAGTTGAACGGCTGATAGAAATTGCCGTATTGCGTCGGATATCCCGGGCCGCCGATCGTGAACGGCCGCTTCTCCGCGCTTCCCAGCCACAAGTCCCAATCGAGTGTCGCGGGCGCCGGATCCGGCGGCGGGATCTCAGTCAATCCCTGCGGCCACATCGGACGATCCGTCCAGGCGTGCACTTCGGTCACGTTGCCGATCTCGCCCGCCCAAATCATTTCCGCCGCTTGCCGTGTCCCCTCGTTCGAGTAGCCCTGGTTGCCCATCTGCGTGGCGACCTTGTATTTATTGGCGGCTTCCATCATCTGCCGCGCTTCCCAAACCGTGCGGACCAGCGGCTTCTGGACGTACACATGCTTGCTTCGTTCCATGCACCACATCGCGGCGGTCGCGTGCATGAAATCGGGAACCGTGACGATCACGGCATCGATGTTGTTGCCTTGCTCGTCCAGCATCTTGCGAAAATCTTTGTACTTCGGAGCCTTATCGAACCGGGTGAACATTCGGGCCGCTTGCTTTTCGTCCACATCGCACAGCGCAACGATGTTTTCTCCGGAGCAGCCCATGATGTCGCTGGCAGCTTTGCCGCCGGCGCCGATCGACGCAATATTCAACTTCTCATTGGGCGATTTGTAGCCCAGGGCCTTCAATGAAGGCACCCCTCCGAAACCGGCCAAAGGAACCGCGCCGGCTAGAAGGGAGCCAAAGAAAAAATGCCGTCTATTACATTCGTATGCCAAAAGCCGACCTCCATCAACAGTGTATCCCCGCGAACTAATTATACGCTGCCGAGCCCGTCGTCGCCCGCCGCTAATTCCAGTTCTTGACCTTCGGCCAATACTCTTTCAGGGGCCATTTCAGCCCGTGGCAATAAAAGACATCGAAGTGTTCATAGGGCATGGAATAAGGATCGTCCACTCGCGCTACTTTCTCCGAACTCGTGCACACTGAATCCATAAATTGTTTGTTCGTATCCATGACGAGAATGCTCTCGCCCGTATAATCGCGAGGGCCCCAATAGAAATAACTTTGATGCCCGCTGATTGCAGCAGGGAGTCCGTACCGCGGTCCGAAGAGATCGATCGCGCCGGCCTGTCCATAGTTTTGTCCGAAGATCGCGGTCTTCGCGCGCACATCCGGTGGCAGAGAGTTGTATACGCGAGCCACCGTCTCCACCATCTCTTTCCATCCGAACTGATCGGCATAAATCTGCGGCAATGGGCCGAGCTTCCATTTTTCAATTGCAGGCGCCTTCAGGTGCAGCGCCGTTTCGTAGCGTATATACGTCTCCACCGGAAGAACCGGGATAGCCATCGGCGCAACAACTATACCTACTAAAACCATCAACGCGGGATAAGCGACCCGAACCCATCGGACCCTCGGATGACTTAGCCTTTTTTCCCACATCGTGGCGCCGGCCGCGAATAGAACGGGAAATGCCGGCCAAAGATAATACACGCGTGGATTGAATATCAGAATGATGGCAAGCGCAATGACCCAAGCCCATCCGGCCGCGCGGAAACGCCTTCCCTCGGGCCGAGCAAAGTAGAACCAGAGACCCGCGAGCCAGATTGGCGCGCTCATGGGAAACATTGTCAAAAGCTGTTGTGCAAGGAACGATGCCGGAGTCAGATCGACGTTGCGGCCGTTGCGCTTTATATTGGCTTGCAGTTCCAGGAATGGAAAATGATGCTGGATGTTCCAGATGAGGTTAGGAAGAAAGATCGCGAGCGCCACGAGCCCACCTACCCAAACCCAGGGCGTTCGCAGCATGCGCCACTGACCAGCCAGCAGGATGCCCGCAATCAGCCCGAACCCAAAAATCAGCATAGAATGCTTGTTTTCGAGCCCCACCCCCGCGACCGCCCCGAACCATAGCCAGAGCTTCTGATTCCCGGTTTTCACAATGCGAACGTACAAATAGGCGCAGCCCACCCAGAACAGCGGCTCGAACGCGTTCATCGATAGGAGATTGTCTGTCGCGAGAAATCCGGGCGCTAGGAGGACTGCGAGGGCCGCCAGCCCTTGACCGAATCGCCCTGCGCCGAGTTCGCGCGCAAACAACCCTGTCAAAAAGATCAGGCCCACTCCCGCGAGGCCGGGCAAGAAACGGATCGCCCGCAGCGATTCGCCGAGTACAATTCGCTCGAGCGCTGTGATGAGCGCTATTAGCGGCGGCTGGTCGACATAGCCTAAATCCAGATGTTTACTGCACGCAATGTAGTAAAGTTCGTCGACAAAGTAACCGTAGTGGCCGCTCGCATAAAGCTGCACCACCAGCTTGACTGTGGCAATCAACGTGACGATTAATCCCGTGCCCAACAGCCAGGACGATTCTGTTTTCCCCGTGGCAACGCCGGGACTGGCAATGGTCTCGTCCCTCAACAACGTATCCCCGCGAGCCAATTATAAGCCCGCGGATGTTACTGCGCCGCGGAAGGGTCCCAGATGGTCGCACCGATATAGCGCTCCTGATCCGGAGCCTCGTTGAAATAATAGATGCTGACAATTTTGCCGTCCGGCCGCTGCACCGAGCGCGTGTAACCCAAATCCCAAGAGCCGCCATCTTTGCGCAGAACAATCTCATCGCCCCAGCTCTGTCCCTGGTCCTTGCTGATGCGCGCGCGAATACCGAACGGAGGTGTCCGACGCCCATACACAATCGCAAGCCGCCCGTCGCGAAGTTTAACCAGGCTGGCCGGATTGTCGGTCTCAGCCGCCCGGTTCACGCGATGCCAGTTGATCCCGTTGTCGTCCGATTGATAAGTGTCGATGAACTCGCGATAGCGGATCGCGGAGTACAAGGTAGTCGGAGACAAACGAATCGTCGCCGGCATGATGGCATGGTCTTTTCCTGCCGGTTCAGGAGTGACAAAGCTCACGAACAGCCAGCTTTTGCCGCCATCCTGAGTGCGGGCGGAAAACACACGGCCTTCCTTGCCATTCGACTTAGCCGCGGTCAGAAACAGCGTACAATCCTGAGGACCGTTCACCATGTAATCGGTCCGCGCGGCCACGCCTTTCTGTCCGAAGTTTGGAAGCTTGAATGGACCCGCCCAAGTCTTTCCACGATCGTATGAATAATAGAATCGCGAAGGACCGACGTGGATATCTTCCATGCGCACGGTCATCGCGAAGTTAGGATCCGTAAATCGAATGCCGCCCGGGCAATCTGTTGCAGCTTTTCCACCGGGCGCCACGGGAACGCCGGCGATCTTGACGCCCTCGGGTGGCTGCAAGCTGGCGGGGACCTCCACCGTCCAGGTCTCACCGCCATCCAGGCTGCGCGCCAGAAAATGCCGCTCCGGCTGTGAGTAATCGATTGCATGTTCGTGTGCGGACTTTCCGTGGAAGTGACCCACTTCAAATCCGACTACAATCTCGTTTCCCCATGACCAGATTCCGTGATTCGCAGGCCAGCCCGCGAAATGATCCGCTTCACGATACAACACTACATTCTGCGATTGGCAAAATGCAGTGGCGCAGAGTAACAAACCCACAACCATCAGTTTCATGGATCGATCACCACTTTCAAAGTTTCAGAAGAACCGCTGGCGCGAAATGCTTCCTGCGCTTGCGCAAGCGGGTAATGATGAGTAACCACAGCCTCGGCATTGAGACGACCACTTACTAGCAGTTCTACCGCTCGCGCCATGGTATTCGGATTATTGTAAGACCCGCGGATAGTGATTTCGTTGTCATTCACCCAGAACGGATTGATTTCGAGATTCTTGTTCTTGTCGCAAACCCCGTAAAGCATGAGCGTCCCGCCGCGCATCACGAGTTGCAGGCCCTGGCGAACCGCATCCACGTTGCCCGAACAATCGAACACTACTTCGAGGCCATCGGGATATTGGGCGCGAATTGCGTCGACCGCGGACTCCTGCGTGGGATCGATCACCCACTGCGCTCCAAGAGCCTCGGCACGGGCCCTTCGGCCGGCCTGCGGCTCGATCACGATCACGCTGCTCGCGCCCTGCATGAGAACGAGCTGCAAAATAATCGCGCCCATCGGCCCGAAACCGAAAATCGCCACGCGATCTCCTGAGCGAATTCCCGCCATGTCCACGCCGCGCAAACAGCACGCGACAGGCTCCGCAAGCGCGGCATGCGCCAGCGAGAAGGAAGCGGGCAAGCGATACGCCTGCCCCACCGGAACCAGGGAGAATTCCGCGAACCCACCAGGTATATTCACGCCCAGAGCGACAAGGTTTTTGCAAAGGTGCACCTTGCCTGCGCGGCAAAATGAACAATAGCCGCAAAGAATATTCGGATCCACCGCGACCCGGTCGCCAGGCCGGAAGTCTTTCACGTCCGACCCGACAGCCATCACTTCTCCGGCATATTCATGTCCCGGAATGACCGGAAACGTCGCCGGATACATCCCGTGAAGAATGTGAGGATCAGTGCCGCAGATACCGGCGGAGCCGACCCTCACCAATAGATCGTGCCGGCCGGGCTCCGGCTTGGGCACGTTGACTACTTCCATTCGATGTAACTCGGGAAACTGAAGTACGAGCATGGCTTTGTCCTGGCGTCTAGAAGTAAGTATCGTCTTCCGCGTAGGGTACTTGATGCATGTACTTATAGTGATCCAGGTCAATATTCTTTCGGCAGGCCATATGATAGAGCAGCCACAATTGCGAGTTATACATCAATAACGCATCCAGCAGTGGGTGTGCATCCGGCGCCAGCTCTCGGGCGTCAAAAGTAACTACACGAGCGCCGTTGCCTTTCGAGAACTTAGCGCCAGCTTCCGCGAAGAGCCGGGCGCGATCGTTGCCGATGACAAACAGCATGGTAGGTTCACCCTGCTGGATGATCTCGAGCGGGCCGTGGCGAAACTCGCCGGTGTGAATAAACGCCGCATGTCTCTTCAGAAACTCGCCGAACATATCGTAAGCAAACATGTAACCGAGCATCGTCGCGGCGCCGCCGGAAAGTACAACCAGCTTACCTTCGTCCAGTTCCGCGGATTTTGCTTCCGCCATCTGGCGGGTGGACTCATAAGTCCGACGCAATAATCCCGGCAGAGCATGCAGGGAAGCTTCGAACTGGTCTACTTCCGCCGACCCTTCGCCGCGCAGTCGCGCCAACTCGATCGCAAGCTGCATCGTAAGATACGCCGGCGAGCTGTAGAGAGCGATCGATTCATAAGTCATCGACCACGTTGCGCCTTTAGCTAACTCCGCGTCCGGCCGCCGCGTAATCGCGAAAAGCGGCACTTTGCGTTCCAGCAGCCAGCGCTGAGCGCGCATAGTGTCCACGGTTTTGCCCGAGTAACTCGCGCCGATCGCAACACAATTCTCATCCAGAATCGCAGGCGAAGACGCTATGATATCGGGCGCAAGCAGATAATTGACCGGCTGTTTCAAGAGACTCAGAGCCGCCCAGTATCCGCTGAAGAGAGCCGAGGAAGAGCCGCCGCTGCCGAAATAGAGGATCGTGCTCGGTTTCCTCTTGTGGATCTCTTTCGCGATCTCGGCGATTTGAGCCTGTTTCTCCTTTCCCATCCGCTCCAGTTCGTCCGCGACGACCGGGGCGGAGAAGATCTCAGCTTTGAGGTTCTTTTCTGCCAGGTTCATAAGTAAGGTGCCTTTTGATTTAGAGTGGGCGTCGCGAAAGAGCGTCTTCGAGAGACTCGTAGACGCTGTACTTCGGCTGGTAGCCGAGGATTCCGCGCGCTTTGGCGATGCTAACTTCGTAAGAGTGAATACCGCGGCAGTTGCCGGGTACGGCTCGTCGGCTCAGCCGCTGCGCAAGCCAGGGTGAAACCTGGTCATAGCTGAACGGCGCCGGCCCCGCGATGTTGAACGTTTGCCCCGCGGCGCCGGGCTGTTCCAGAGCGAGCAGGATGCCTTCCACTGCATCGCGCACGTCGCAGATGTGTTCGGTGAAAGGCCGTCCGGTCGCTTCTCTCGGAACCGGAACAATATCGGGTGCATTCCAGATCGATGCGTCCTCTACATACTCTTTGTAAGGAGCAGTGAGAAATAGGTCCATCACTTCGGCAGCTTCCAGAATCCAAACCAGGCGCAGCCGAACCGTCGGAATCCGATGGATATCTTCAAAGTGAAAACACAGACGCTCGCCGATCACTTTCGATACTCCATAGAAGAGCATCGGATTTTGCGCGGTATTTTCATCGATGGGCGAACGCCACGGCCCTTTGCTCCAGCCCGTGCAGTAAGTGGCGTCGGAGCTCGCAAAAACAAAGCGCGGTTTCTTCGACAATGCCGCGGCGGCTTGTAACAGCTTGTAAGTAGATTCTATGTTGACCTTAAATATCTCATCGTCTGGAATCGGCGGCATCAACCCCGCGAGATGACAGATAAATCCCGTATCCGCGACGGCGTCCGCCAGCGCGGCATTGTCGGTCAATGGCCCGGGAACCGATTCCACGTGCGATCCCCACACCTCGGGGAGTGACTTCTGATTCACCGTTGCCCGCACACGATAACCCTTTTCGAGGAGACGCGGCACCAGCGCGCGTCCGATTCGACCGCTGGCGCCGGTCACTAATACCCGTTTCATTGTTGTTTCGCCTCACCCATCACTTGGATCAGAACCGTGCGTGCCAGCGGCCCGTCGTATTCGCAAAAATAAATTCGCTGCCGCGTGCCACGTACCATCGCGCCGTTCTCCACCGGAAAGAAGCACTGGATGCCGCCCAGAATGCTCTTGATATGATCGCCGGCGTTGTATCCGAGCCGTCCGTCGAAATCGAGCAGGCGGTTGTGATACCACCCCCAGTTGCTTCCTTCCGGCGGATTTTTCGGCGACAGTCGCTCCAGGTGCGCGGGAACATCGCGCTCCAGACACTCCACGCCTTCGGTCACCACCAGGCTCGACGTAGTGTGTGTGGTGCTCACAAAGACAATTCCGTCTTGCAACCCGGTAGACGCGATCGCATTCTCAACTTCGCCCGTGATATCGATCATCTGAAATTCTTTTTTCGAGATCACTTCGAAACGAATCAGTTTGAGGATCATGCGCGCCCTCCCGCCAGCAGACGCTCTGCATTCACCCGGAAAATCAACTCCAAGCATTCCTCCGAAAATCCTAAGCCGCGAATCGCTCGCGCCATGGTCTTCGTCTCCGACCGTGGATTGTTTGAGCCGAATACAATCTGCTTCCGTAAGGTGCGCTCAAACACAGTGAGAGGAACCTGTTTCGTCATCGCGTAGGAGAGAAAATCGTAAGGATTGTCGAAGTACAGCGCCGACGTGTCCAGATAGACGTTCGGGTATTTGATCGCCAGCGCCACGGCCTCCACAACCCATGGCCACGCCAGGTGCGCCAGCACGATATTCAACTGCGGAAAATCCGCCGCGATATCCTCGAAAAGCGTAGGATGCCCTTGCCGCAGCTTCGATCCCGGCGCGAAACTCAAGCCCGCGTGAAACAGAATCGGGATTTTCAGTTCCGCGGCGGTTTCATAGAGCGGATAATATCGCTTGTCGGAAGGCTCGAAATCCTGCATCGCCGGGTCGAGCTTCAGCCCGCGCAGTCCGAGCCCGGTGATAGCCTCACGAAGTTGTTGCGGAGCGGATTCCTGATGCGGATCGACACTCGCAAATCCAATGAAACGATCGGACATGCCGCAGACTTCGGCGATCTGCTCGTTGCTGTAAATCTTCGCCCCGCGCGACGTCGTGGCATCCATGGGAAGCAGCACCGCCTGGTCGATACCTACCAGATCGAACTCCGCCAGCATCACTTCGAGCGGCTGGAAAGCATTGCCGCAATAGTAGGTTTCACGGCAAGCCGCCGCGAGTTCGGGGTGTTTCCGGATCATCTCCCGGATTAATACCGGGTGTACGTGGAAATCGATTCCACCCTTCATCAAGGCTCCTAATTTCAATGGCGTTACCGGTAACTCTCTACGATAATACTCGCGCCGCATGGCGCGCGTCAAGTACATTTGTAATTCGTGGGTACTCGTCCAAAAACAAATCGACTCAGCATGCGCGACATCGCACGCGACCTGAAGGTCTCGGCAATCACGGTATCGAAAGCGCTGCGTGGTAACACCGATATCAGTTCTGCCACACGCGATCGCGTCTTGCAGCGGATTCACGAGCTCGGCTACGAGCCGAATCTGGCGGCGCGCAGTCTCGCCACTGGAAGAAGCTTCATCATGGGTCTGATCGTTCCCGATCTCGTGCATCCCTTCTTCGGCGAGATTGCGAAAGCGATTTCGCAAGTGTTGCGATCGAACAGCTACAGCCTCTTAATCTCATCGTCGGAAGAAGATCCGGAATTAGAACGCGCCGAGTTGGATGCGTTGCTCGCACGTCAGGTCGATGCAATTCTGCTTGCGACCACATTCACGTCCGCTACGCAAAAAGGAAATCCCTTCGAACGAATCGCCAGCAACAAAGTGCCGCTCGTGCTTCTCGATCGCGCCGTTCCCGGAGTGCGCGCGGCGTTCGTCGGAGTGAACGATGAGGAGGCGGGCTTTCTTGCGACGCGTCACCTCATCGATCGCGGCTGCCGTCGCGTTGCCCATCTCGCTGGCCCAGATATCAGCACCGGACGCGGCCGTTTCAACGGTTATCGCAAAGCGCTTGAGTCGGCGCGCCTCAAAGTGCGATCGGAATACGTCATCAAAATTCCGTCAGCCGATTCCAGCAGCGCCGAAAATGGATTCGAAGCCACGCAGCGCCTGCTCGCATGTAAGCAGCGCCCCGATGGTATATTCTGCTTCAACGACGAAGCCGCAACCGGCACGCTGCGAGCGATACTCGATGCGGGATTGCGGATTCCGGAAGACATCGCGGTGATCGGAGTCGGCAATATGACGAACACCGATTTTCTGAAAGTTCCGCTAACCACCATCGATCAAAACAGTTTCGAGATGGGCAAACAAGCCGCCCTCGCCGCGCTCGATTTGATCGCCTCCAGATCGATCGAGACCCATACGGACCCGAAGCTAGTCCCCGTCCGGCTCATCGAAAGGGCCTCCACCTCGCGCGGCTGAAATAAGAATGACAACGCGACGCACCTTCATCTCGACCGCTGCCGCGGCTTTCGCAGCAGTCCGCACCGGCGCATCGGGTCCCGCTTCCTCCGAGCCCTGGTATCGGCGCACCTGTCGCTGGGGCCAGACGAACATCACGGAAAAAGACCCCATCCGTTACGACATCCCGTGGTGGCGCGAGTTCTGGAAACGCACCGAAGTTCAAGGTGTAATCGTCAATGCCGGAGGCATCGTCGCTTACTATCCGAGCAAATTTCCGTTGCAGCACCGCGCTGAATTTCTCGGCGGCCGCGATCTGTACGGGGAACTGGCGAAAGCGGCTCACGATGACGGACTCGTGGTGATCGCGCGCATGGATTCCAACCGCACCGCGCAGGATTTCTTCGATGCCCACCCGGATTGGTTTACCCGCGATCGCGCCGGAAATCCTTATCGCGCGGCCGACAAGTACATCACGTGCGTGAATAGCCCGTATTACGACGAGTATCTTCCCGCCGTGCTCACGGAGATAATCGACCGCAGCCATCCGGAAGGATTTGCGGACAACAGTTGGAGCGGATTGTCGCGCGACAACATTTGCTATTGCGAGAATTGCAAGCGTAAGTTCCGCGAAAAGGCCGGTCAGGAGATCCCCGAAGAGCACGATTGGAAAAATCCCAAGTATCGCCGTTGGATCGACTGGAACTACGCCCGCCGCCTCGAAATTTGGGATCTGAACAATCGAACCACAAAAGCCGCCGGAGGGCCCGCCTGCTTGTGGTTTGGCATGAACAGCGGTTCGGTGACCGCGCAGAGCCAGGATTTTCGCAATTGCAAAGCCATTTTCGAGCGCGCCGAAATGGTCTTCCTCGATCACCAGGCGAGAGGCGCCGCGGGCTTCGAAGAAAACTCCGATACCGGGAAGCTTGTCCATGGAGTTCTAGGTTGGGACAAGCTGGCGCCGGAGAGCATGGCGATGTACCAGGCAGGGCATAACTCCTTCCGCTTATCGAGCAAGCCCGCCGCTGAAGCACGCATGTGGATGATCGAAGGATTCGCGGGAGGCATCCAGCCCTGGTGGCATCATATCGGCGCGTATCAGGAAGACCGGCGCATGTTTCAAACAGCCGAGCCGGAAATGAAGTGGTATGCCGCGAACCAGCGTTTCATGATCAACCGCCGGCCGCTCGCAACGGTTGGACTTGCATGGTCGCAGCGCAATACCGATTTCTACGGTCAGGATCGAGCCGCTGAGCTGGTGGACGCGCCGTATCGCGGCTTCACCGAAGCGATGATCCGCGCGCGCATTCCGTATGTGCCTCTTCACATCGATCATCTGGAGCGCGAATCGAAAAACCTGAAGACTCTGATCCTGCCGGATTTGGCCGTCCATGTCCGGACGCGCAATGCGAATCCGTGCGGAAATTTGTCGCTGCAGGCGGGGCTCTCATCGCCACGGGTGCAACCAGTCTCTACGACGAATTTGGCGATCCCCAGCCCGATTACGCTATGGCCGATTTGTTCGGAGCCCACTTCACCGGAACACCGGGCGCTGAAAAAACCTGGGCCGCTCAAACCCAACACACCTATCTTCGTCTCAACCCCGAACAGCTTGGCCTGCGTCATGGAGTCTTGAAGGGTTTTGAAGGGACTGCGATTCTCCCCTTCGGCGGCGCCCTTTCGCCTTTAAAGCTCGACAGCGGTGTGACCGTGCCATTAACATACATCCCGCCGTTCCCCATTTTTCCGCCGGAAACATCGTGGATGCGTCAACCCTCCACCGACATTCCCGCGCTGGTTCTGAATGGCCGCGTGGCATTTCTTCCCGCTGACATCGATCGCCGTTATTCCCGCGACCGCCTTCCCGATTATGCCGGCCTGCTCGAAAACATAATCCGATGGGCGGCAAATGGAAGCATCCCTTTCAAGGCGGACGGTAGAGGTCTTTTCGACTGCAATTTGTACACGCAGCCGGGCCGCGTCATCGTTCATGTCGTGAATCTAACGGCAACGGGCCGCATGCCGATCGATGAATTAATCCCGGTCGGCCCACTTAGAATTCACGCCAGGCTCCCATCGGGAGTGCGTGGAACGATCGCGAGAATGCTCGTATCCGGCCACTCCTCGACCCCATCTGTCGACCGCGAATGGGCCAGCGTGGAGATTGCTTCCGTGCTCGATCACGAAGTTCTTGTCATCGAGTAAAGTGTTACAGGACCCCCATAAAAGACACAAAAACTGCGCGAAAACACTTAGCCCTTAAATGAGGCGTTTGTGATATAAGTTGATCACAGCATTTTCAAATGAAATCATCTTTGGGCGTCCTCTTCGCGCTGGCCGTCTTCGCTGCAAACGGCTTGGCGCAACCCTATATAATTAGTACAATTGCCGGAACCAACCGGGTACTTGATGGAAATCCCGCAACGTCGGTTCCTCTGCGGGATCCCAGATCCGTGGCCGCCGACGCGGCTGGAGGCATTTATATTGCGGACGGATTGGACAATCGCATTCGCCGCATCACTCCACAAGGCCTAATAAGCACCATCGCGGGAAACGGCGTCGGCGGCTACACAGGCGACAATGGCCAGGCAACGGCAGCCGAAATCTACGATCCACATACAGTCGCACTCGATGCCGCGGGGAATATTTATATTGCCGATTATGGAAATCACGTGATCCGGCACATCACGCCGAGCGGAGTCATTAGTACCGTTGCCGGCAGCGGCGATCCAACATTCGCCGGTAATGGAGCCGCGTTGAAGACCGGTTTCTCGCCGCAATCGATCGCCGTCGATCCCAAAGGCGCCGCGATCTACATCGCTGATGATTCTACATTTCACATCCTGAAAATGGATATTGCATCCGGCAATATTACGGCGATCGCGGGAACGGGCACCGCGGCGGATTACACCGTAACGGACACGGGGCCAGGTTTGACGTGCCGGGTCGGAGTCGTGGCGGACATGGCCTTGGATTCCAGCGGCAACCTTTATCTCGCCGACCTATCGGATGCGCGCGTCCGCAAAATCGACACGTCCGGCAACCTCACTACGGTCGCCGGCTCAGGCGGTTATGGCTTGGTCGGGGATGGTGTCCCTGCCATCCAGGAGCTCATACTGCCTTTGGGCGTCGGGTTCGATCCAAACGGCGATCTCCTGATCTCGGACTACAACAGCGACGTGATCTTTAGCGTGACTTTTGCCGACGGCTTGATCCACGTCCTCGCGGGCGACGGCGTCACCGGATTCTCCGGCGACAACGGATCCTCGACCGCGGCGGAACTCGATTCGCCTCGCGGCCTCATCAGCAGCCCTGTCGGCGGAGTTTTGTATTTTGCCGATTGGGGCAACAATCGAATTCGCAGAATCCAGGGAGGCATCATAACGACCGTTGCTGGAACCAGCATCCGCGACGGTGGGCCGCCCACGAGCGCTTTCCTGAGCTTTCCTTGGGGTGTCGCAGTGGACGGGACTGGCCGCGTCGGAATCGCCGACAGCGTCAACCATGAACTCCGCGCCTTCTCGCCCGGCGGCAACATCAACAGCTTCGGACAATTGAATGGAGGCATGCCGACGGGTCTCACGACGTACACATTTGGCAACTTCTTCGTCGCCGATGACGAGCCCGCTGTTTACAAAATCGCGTCCGATGGAACGACAACTCAGGAAGCTGGTAGCAGCACCGATACCGGCTACTTCACTGGCGTCGCGGTCGACAGTGCCGGGGCAATTTACATCGCGGACTACAACAACGAACAGGTTCGTAAAGTAACGACGTCGGGCACATCGATCATAGCCGGAGGCGCGGGGCAGGCCCCTATCGATCCGTTCGAACGTCGCGGTCGATTCCAAACAAAACGTATATATCGCCGATCGCGCCGGGTGCGCCATTCGTAAAATCGCTGCCGACGGAACCATGAGCACGGTCGCCGGCACCGGCACTCCGGGTTATTCCGGCGATGGTGGTCTAGCGACATCGGCGACTCTAACCGGTCCCACTGGAATCGCGGTCGATAGCGGCGACAACCTTTACATATGCGACCGCGATAATGGCGTCGTGCGCCGCGTCACAAGTAGCGGATTGATCACCACCATAGCGGGAACTTTCGGAGTACCGCGGCCTGCTACCGGCGACGGCGCGCTCGCGTCCAAAGCGCAGCTTGATCCATGGCGCGTCGCTGTCGATGCGTCTGGCTACGTCTATGTGAGCGATTTGTCCAACGATCGCATCCGGAAATTAACACCGAAAATAGTCACTGCTGCTTCCATTCAAGCAACTGGCGGAAACAACCAGACGGGGACGCCGAGCGGCTCTCTTAAGAGTCCCCTTACGGTAACGGTGCTCGATGCGACTGGTGCGGGAGTTCCGGGAGTGGTCGTGAACTTCAGTGTCAATCCAGCCGATATCGTCACCCTGCAGCCCGCGACTGCAATCACATTGAACGATGGCACCGCAAGCACTACGGTAATTCTCGGTGTAACCGCCGGCACCGCAACTATCACTGCCACGGCGCAGGGTGTCACTGGAACCGCAACATTTACGTTGACCATTACGGCGCCAGTCTCCTCCACCGCTCCTGTCATCAGCAACAACGGAGTCGTAAGCGCGGGGCTCAGCGTACCCGCTGTGAACGCACTTTCTCCCAACGCCATAGTGAGTATCTTCGGATCGAACTTTGCGCCGTTGGGCACGGCGAAACAAGTGAGCGCGGGAGACCTTGTGAACGGCGCCCTTCCGACTTCGTTTGCCGGAGTCTGTGTGCAGGTCGGCGGCCAGCCAGCACCGATTCTCGCCGTGTTTCCAACGCAGATCAACATGCAGGTTCCCGCGGCATCGCTGGGCAATTCCACGGTTGAAGTGACCACGGGCTGCGGCACCGCGTCGTCTCAAACCAGCAACGCGGCCGCAGTCACGATTCAGTCAGCCGCTCCGGAGTTTTTCTATTTCCTGAACAACGCCAACGGCCATAATCCGATTGCAGCCATAAACGCGGTAACACACGCCTACATCGGCTCGCCCGGACTCATATCCAGCGTCACCTTCGTGCCGGCAAAATCCGGCGACATACTCACGCTCTTCGCAACCGGTTTCGGAGCCACCAATCCTTCCTTCGCCGCTGGCCAGTTGCCAACGACGGCAGGTGTAGTGACGGCGTCCGTTACGGTTTCGATCGGAGGTATAACGGTCGACGCGGCGGACATACTCTATGCGGGAGTCGTCGGCGGCGACGCCGGTTTGTATCAATTGAACGTACAAATACCCGCCGGAGTGCCTACTGGTGACGAGCCTGTAATCGTGACTATCGGCGGCGTGGCATCGCCGTCGAACGCTTATATTACGGTCTCGCAGTAACGCGATCCTTACAATTCTCCGGGCACAAAAAGCACCAACGAATGGTACACTCCCTTACAAAGGTTAAACAGGGGAGAAAGCGGCTGTATTGCTCTGGGCAATCGCAGTACTCGTACTGTTCGTGTGCGAACTCGGACTCAGCGCTCAGAGGGTCACGGGGGACGTGACCTGGCAGGAGCGCTGGGACTACTATGTCGATCGGACCTTCGACTGGCAACGCATTAGCCTCATTGCTGCCGGTACTGCCGTCGATAGCGTTTTCGAAGAGACCTTTGAAATCGGAAAATGCGGCCGCCCGCCGTATTGTTATCCGCACGATTTCGGTGGCGCCATCTTCCGCCGAACCGCGCGATCCTCCATGGAACTCGGCGCCGGAGCCTTACTGCATGAAGACATTCGTCGCCGTCCCTCGAACCTGGCCGGGTTTCGCCCGCGCCTGAAATATGCGCTGGTGCATGCTGCGCTCGCGCGCGGCCCCGATGGACAATGGCAGCCGGCGTATAGCCGCTTTCTCGGCACGTTTGCGGCGGACACCGTCGATTCGGCGTGGCGCGGCAGGGCGCTCACCTCATCGCGTCTGTTTGGACGCTTCGGCGTGTCGGCAACAACTTACTTCCAGGACGCCCTCTGGACCGAGTTCAAACCCGACGTGATGGGCTTCGCGAAACGCTTTGCTGCCAGGCATTTCAGCAGATTCCGATAGCCTCGTTCTACACTGGTGGAACAGGCTCCATGCAGGCTAGCGTCGCGGAAATAAGTCAGAAAAACGCTGCCGCCAACACGCTCTTTCGTGTCTTGGCGGCCATCAGCTTCTGCCACCTTCTGAATGACCTGGTTCAATCTCTTATTCCGGCCATCTACCCGATCCTCAAGAGTTCATTTCATCTCGACTTCGGACAGATCGGCCTGATCACGCTTACTTACCAGATGACGGCGTCGCTTCTGCAGCCCGTCATCGGATTGTATACCGACCACCGGCCGAAACCGTATTCGCTGGCCGTCGGCATGGGTTTAACCCTAATCGGCCTGGTCTTTTTTTCCATGTCCCCGACTTACGCGATGCTGCTCGCGGCCGCGGCGTTGGTGGGGATGGGTTCGGCGGTTTTCCATCCGGAGGCGTCGCGAGTTGCGCGCATGGCTTCCGGCGGTCAGCACGGGCTGGCGCAATCGGTATTTCAAGTCGGCGGAAACGCCGGCAGTTCCATGGGACCGCTGCTTGCCGCATTCATCGTCGTGCCGCACGGGCAGAGAAGCATCGCGTGGTTTTCACTTGTCGCTCTACTCGGGATCGTGGTTCTGACGCGTGTTGGGAGATGGTATAAGAAGCAGCGGGCGGCGGCCGCTCGAAATGTGCAAGTCCGGAAGCCGGAGCGCCATGCGACGCTCCCTCCGAAGCAGGTCGCGATGGCGATTGTGGTTCTGGTCGCGCTAATTTTTTCGAAATACATCTATCTTGCAAGCCTGACCAGCTATTACACGTTTTACCTGATCAGCAAATTCCATCTGACCGTTCGCGACGCGCAGCTCTATTTATTTTTGTTCCTGGGCGCGGTTGCGGCGGGAACCATCATTGGCGGACCGGTGGGCGACAGAGTCGGGCGCAAGCTCGTAATCTGGTGCTCCATCCTGGGTATTCTCCCGTTTACGCTAGTGCTGCCCTACGCGAACCTCTTCTGGACCGGCGTTCTCAGCGTCATCATCGGGCTGGTGCTGGCGTCGGCATTTTCCGCAATCCTGGTGTACGCGCAGGAATTGGTGCCTGGGAAAGTAGGTATGATTTCGGGTGTGTTTTTTGGATTCGCGTTCGGAGTTGCCGGAATCGGCGCGGCGCTGCTAGGACAGCTCGCCGATGCCACCAGCATCAGCTTCGTTTACCGGGTCTGCTCGTTTCTTCCGCTCATCGGCCTGCTGACCGGCTTTCTGCCGAATCTCGAACGGCACCGAGAACAGCTCGCGTCCGCGTAACCGTACAATATTCCCCATCGAGGTTCGCCAAGCTCATGGCGTGTACTTCGTCGGCCGTGCGCGGGAGGCCGTTCCAATCCTTGCGGCCGAATGTGAAGACCGCGTCTTCGACGAGGTAAGTCTCGAATCCGAGATTGCCGGCCATGCGGACCGTGGCCTCCACCGAATTGTTGGTAATCACTCCGGTGACCACGAGCACGGTTTGGCCGGCAGTTCGAAGCCGCGATTCCAGGTCCGTGCCGATGAACGCGCTATTGGTTTGTTTCGCGATCACGATCTCCCCCGGGAGCGGCTGCGCTTCCGGCTTGAAATCGTGGCCGGGCTGGCCCGGACGATAATGCGAGTTGGGTTCTCTCGAATCGTGCCGGATGTGATAGATCGGCCGGTCCGTGGCGCGCCATGCCTTCAGCAAGGCGGCGATATTCTTCTCCGCGTCGGGATTATTTCGTACACCCCAACTGGGATGATCGATGGCGTTCTGAACATCGATGACCAAGAGCGTGGCATTGGCGGGAACGATATCCATCTTTCGAGTGTACGCGCGATTTGCTATCTTCATTCGATATGAATCCGTACGCTTCGTTCTTAGGCGATCGCGATCCGTTCGAGGTGATAGCGGCTACGCCTCGGGAGTTGGAAATATTGCTAGACGAAATCGGCCCCGAAAACGCGGAAAAGGCGCCGGCGCCCGGTAAATGGAGTTGCCGCGAGATTATCTGTCATCTCGCGGATTGTGAGATTGTTTTCGCCTTTCGCATCCGGCAGACGCTGGCGGAAGACAATCACGTCATTCAACCGTTCGATCAGGAGAAGTGGGCTAATCCTTACGCTGCTTACCAAGCTCGGATGGCATTGGCAGTGTTTTCGACGGTTCGCAATTGGAACCTGACGCTGGTCCACGCGGCCGGTAAGGCTGCACTCTCGAAGCCGCTGTCCCATCCGGAACGCGGCGAAATGACGTTCCAGGTTCTGCTGGAAACCATGGGCGGACACGATTTGAATCACTTGAGGCAGATCGAAGCCATTCGTTCGCGGTCCGCCTCCGCTTGAGATTCTTCGAGGAGCAGCCACGCCGCGATAGCGCTTAGTTTTTCATCCTGTCTCCAGGGCGGGCCGATGAGCTTGCCCATTTCGGAAATACGCTGAGCCCGTTCGTTTACCGACAAGTGAATGCGCAGTTCTTTTTCCTTGATGGCAGTCGTCTTGAGACCGGCGGATTCGCAGGCTCGACGGATAACGTCGCGATAAAAATCTCCTTCCGCGGAGTGGATGAGAGCGTGCGATTTCAAAGTGGCAGCCAGGCTCGGCGACGGCCTGCCCGAACCGGCAATCACGCAGGCGCCTTCGACGTGATAGCCTTTGCCGGTGACTTCGGCGAGCGATTTCTCCACGGCTCTCGCGGCCATGGCGCGGCTGGTTTCAAAACACTGGTTTATAAAATCCTCGGCTTCGTCCAACTTCATCTTTTCCGCCGCATGATAAGGCTGCTTGGAGCCGCTGATTCCGGGATCCGCGATCTGGAGAACGCGGCGCTGGATCACGGCTGGCGCGGCTACCGGATCGCGAAGAGCAATCATGGCGGTCCAGCCGGAATGAGTGCGAAATCCCAGAGCTACTCGCACGGCCAGCTTCCTTGCAGCGCCTTGGGATCGAACCTCGGAATATACCGCCCATCGACGTCGGTGAAGCCGTATTTCTTGGCGATGTCAGAGGCCCAGAGTAATTCTCCATTTTGAGCGATCGCCTCCGCATCGGCGGCAAGCGCCGCGACCGCCCGGCCGATGTATTCGGGCGATTCGCTCAAATCGAAGCGAAACTGTTTCTTGACCGCTTGGGAAGTCATGTGCATGAGGACTCGCTCCGTGCGCATGAAGCCGGGATTGAGGCCGACGACGGCGATCTTCCGCTTTTTGGTCTTCATGCTCATGCTCTTCACGAGGCGGTTCAAGCACTCGTGCCCCAGGTCCCAGAGAATCTGTTCGCGATGCCGCGACGGATCGGGGTAGTAATTGTCCGTGACGTGAACAATGAGGCCGCCGCCGTTTTTCGACATTAGCCGCACTGCATGAACGCTACTCAGCCAGCACGCGCTCAAAGTATCGAGAGTCGCGCGCCAGAAGCCCGGGTCGAGGTCCCAGAACGGCTTGGACCAAACCGCCATAATGTTTACGCCCCAAGCTGAGTTTGCGAGAACATCCAGCCGTCCTTGCTCCCTTTGGATGCGACAAAACAGCGCCGCGGTTTGGGCCTCGTCGGCGAGGTCGGCGCAAAATGGGATACCGCAGCCGCCGCGAGTTGTCACTTCCTCGGCCGTATCTTCCACCGTGCCGGGAACGTTGTCGGCTGGTTTCGGCCCGCCGCGGGAGGTTCGCGCCGCCACATACACCGTTGCGCCAGCGTCGCCGAGAGCGAGCGCGATGCCTCGGCCTGCTCCACGGCTAGCGCCTGCCACTACTGCGATTTTGCCTTGTAGAGGTTTCATGCCGACCAGTGTGCGGGCCGATTCCTGACATCCGATGTCATGTTTCGGCGGTAAAGTTTCATTATGCGCGCCGACAGGCTGCTCTCGATTTTGCTGCTGCTGCAAGTCCACCGGCGCGTGACGGCTCGCGATCTCGCTAAGCGGCTGGAGGTTTCCGAACGGACCATTCTGCGCGATATGGATGCGCTCAGCGTCTCCGGAATTCCGGTGATGGCGGAGCGCGGAGCGGGCGGCGGATGGAGTCTGTTGGAGGAATATCAGACGAAGCTCACCGGGCTCAGCGCGCCGGAGATTCAGTCGCTGTTTCTGGCGCGGCCATCCGGATTGATGGCGGACCTCGGCATCAAGAAAGAATCGGAAGCGGCGTTGATCAAATTGCAGGCTTCGTTGCCGCTGGCGTCCAGGCAGCAAGCCGAGTTTGCGCGGCAGCGGATTTTGATCGATACGCGGGGATGGCGCGATCCTGCGGAATCGGTGGGATGTTTGCCCGTTCTGTTGGACGCGCTGTGGCGCGACCGGCGCGTGCGATTCGTGTATCGGAGGGTCGAATGCGAGGCGAGCGAGCGCTTTGGAGATCCGCTTGGGCTGATTGCGAAGGGAAGCGTCTGGTACCTGATCGCGAACGTGGATGGCGAGCCGCGAACGTATCGTGTCTCGAGGATCTCGGAGGTGACGATTCTGGACGAACCAAGCGCGCGGCCTTCGGATTTCGATCTCGCCGTATACTGGGAGCGTTCCGCCGTCGAGTTTCGGGAAAAGCTGCCCCGGTATTACGCTACGTTCCTGGTTAGCCCGGAGGTCATGCGCTGGGTTCGCTATCGCGGATGGCGGTTGGAAGAAGAAGCGCCGCGGGGCGATTCTGTTCTGGTGCGAATGCGATTCGATATCGAGCAGGAAGCAGTGCAATTTGCTCTGAGCTTCGGCGGGGATGTTGAAGTTGTGGAACCGTTGGAACTGCGGGAAAAAGTGCTGTCCGGCGCGCTTGCTATTTTGAAGAAGCAAAACCAATGCGATACTTAGCGATTCTCTGCGCGGCTGCGTGCCTTGTTTCGGCCGAGCCGGTCCGGATTATTTTCGACACCGACATGGGCAACGACGTGGACGATGCGATCGCGCTCGCTGAGATCCATGCGTTCGAGTCGCGTGGCGAGGCGAAATTGCTGGCCGTCACGATCACGAAAGACAATCGATGGGCACCGGTCTTCGTGGATCTGATGGACACGTATTACGGCCGTGTGGATGTGCCCATCGGGATTGTGAAAGGTGGCAAGACGCCTGAAGACGGGAACTATCTTCGCCAGGTTGCGGAATCGAATCGATATCCGCATCGGATCACGGCTACAAGCGATGTGCCGGATGCGGTGACGTTGCTTCAGAAGACGCTTGCGGCGCAGCCGGACGGTAGTGTCGTGATTGTGCAGGTTGGATTCAGCACCAATCTCGCGCGGCTGCTCGAATCCGAGGAAGGGCGCGAACTTGCTGCTAAGAAAGTGCGGCTGGTTTCGATGATGGCCGGCGACTTCCGTCCGGAGCGCATCGCCGAGTACAACATCAATCAGGACATTCCCGCCGCTCAGAAGCTCTTTCGCGATTGGCCCGGACCGATCGTGACGAGCGCTTTCGATATTGGCCTGAGCATCGCCTATCCGGCGAACAATGTTGAAGCGGATTTTCGATATGCCGAACACAATCCATTGACCGACGCGTATCGTGCTTACAAGCCCATGCCGTACGATGAGCCGCTGTGGGATCCGACCGCGGTGTTGTATGCGGTGCGCCCGAACGATGGCTATTTCACCACGTCGCAGCCCGGCACTATTTCCGTCGATGAGAAAGGCAAGACAAGTTTTTCGGCATCGCCGGATGGAAAGCAACGATACCTGATTGTGAACGATACGCAGAGAGCTCGCGTGCGAGAAGCTATTTCGATTCTGGCGAGCCAGCCGCCTGGCCACTAGGGGCAGACCCCTCCTTAAGCACCAGAATCTGGTTCGCCTTGACGTTGCTGTAGATCTCGCGCAATCCCATCGGCCAGTGGATCTCGACGGTGTCGGCGTGGTCTGCCTGTCCCAATCCGAAATGGAGACGCAGATCGTTTTGCGAGTAAAAGCTCGACTGGCTGATCACGTCCTGCCGCTGTCTACGCCCGCCGGCGGTCACGATCACGGACGCGCCAATTGCCGTGCGATTGGATTTGGTTCCCAGCAGCTTCAACTTCAACCAGCGATTCGTCGACTGTAGATCGTTCCGCAGCAGCGACGGCGGCTCATTCATGTTCATGATCACCACGTCGATATCGCCGTCGTTATCGAAATCGCCGAAGGCGCAGCCGCGGCTGGAGTGCGGCTCGTTGACTCCGGGTCCGCACTTTGCGCCGCAATTCTCGAAGCTGCCGTCTCCGAGATTGCGTAGAAACATGCGTGGGTTTTTGTACTTGTATTCCGCGAACATTCGCTCCAGCTCCGGATAGACGTTGCCATTCACGAAAAACAGATCGAGCAGACCGTCGTTGTCGAAATCCATCAAGCCAGTGCCCCAGCCGACGTAGCGCGTCATGCTGCCCAGCGATGCCTTGGTGGTGACGTCTTCGAACATACCGCGTCCTTTGTTGCGATACAGCACCGGCGTATCGTCGGCGAAATGCGTTTTGAAAATGTCGAGCATGCCGGTGTTGAACAGATCGCCGATGCCGATGCCCATGCCGGCCTGCTCGCGGCCATCCTCGTTATAGGCGACTCCGGCTTCGAGGGCGGTGTCCACGAACGTCCCGTCGTGCTGGTTCTTGTAGAGAATGCCCGGCGTGGAATCGCACGCCACGAAAATATCGGGCCAGCCGTCGTTATCGAAATCGGCAGCAGTCGCGGTCATGGCGTAGCGCTTGTCGACCTTCGCGATTCCGGAGGCCTCGGAGACGTCGGTGAACGTTCCATCGCCGTTGTTGCGAAACAACATGTTCCGGCCGGTGGGCAATCCACGCGGGCCGCAGTTGACGGCGATGCCTTTCCACATGCAGTTCGGCGTCGCGCCGGGCAGAGGCGTCGTCTTCAAATCGAAATCGAGGTAGGTGCTGACAAAGAGGTCGAGAAAGCCGTCGCGATTGTAGTCGACGAAGGTGCAGCCCGCGCCCCAACGCGGCTTGTCGTGCAGCAGTCCTGCTTGCTTGGTGACATCGGTGAACGTGCCGTCGCCGTTATTGCGATAGAGAATGTTCTGTCCCCAGCAGCTCAGAAAAAGATCGTCGCGGCCGTCGTTGTTGTAGTCGCCGATGCAGACGCCGGAGACCCACGCCACGCGTTCCAGGCCGGCCTTTTTCGTAACGTCCGTGAACGTCCCGTCGCGATTATTCTTGTAGAGACGATTGCTAGTGGCGGGCGGCGCGCCATCGAGGCGCGAGCCGCCGGGCACGAAAATATCGAGCCAGCCGTCGTGATCGTAATCGTAAAAAGCGATGCCGCAGCCGTTGGTCTCGAGAATGTATTTCTTGCGCTCGATGCCGCCGTACACTACGGGCTCGGTGAGCCCTGCCTTGGCTGCCACGTCGACGAAATAGGGCAGGCCGGTGGAATCCGAGCCGCGCGCCGCGGGAATCAGCAGCGCGGGCAATTTGAGCAAGTCGCGACGCCTCACTTGTTCGCGCTTTTTCCCTCCGTGACCGTCAGGATCTGGTTGGCCGCGACGCCGGGGAGTTTATCCACCTGGCCGCTGGGCCACTGAATTTCCAGGTCGGCTTTTGTGGCCTTGCCGAGTCCGAAATGGACGCGCAGATCGTTTTGTGACATGTAGCTGTTGCCGCTGCGGACTTCGTCCATCTGGCGGTGTCCTCCTTCGGTGGTGCAATGAATTCGGGCGCCGATTCCGGAACGGTTCGATTTCGTTCCGACCGTTTTTATCTTCAGCCAGTTTGTTTTTTCGGCCTGGTCGCAGCGCAGAAGCTGCGGCAGATCGTTGATGCAGTTTACAAGAACGTCGGTGTCGCCGTCGTTATCGAAGTCGCCGAACGCGCAGCCGCGCCCCGGGACTTTCTCCAGAATGCCGGGGCCGGCGTCCATGGAGACGTCGGCGAACTTGCCGTTGCCGAGGTTGCGATACAGAACTTTGCGCTCTTGATAACCGGACTCGATATCGCTCTCGCCGACCTCGGGATAGACATGGCCATTGCAAACCATGATGTCGGCCCAGCCGTCATTGTCGAAATCCAGAAAGCCGATTCCCCAACTCAGGAAGCGCGTGTTCTTTCCCAATCCGGCCTGAAATGTTTGATCTTCGAAGACCATGTTCCCGGTGTTCTTGTACAAGCTCGCGGTGTCGCCGACGAAGTTCGTTTTGACCAGGTCGAACCAGCCGTCGCAATTGTAATCGGCCACGGAGACGCCCATGCCGGCCTGAGGTTTTCCGTCGGCGCTGTACGCCACGCCGGACTCGATCGCGACGTCGGTGAAGGTGCCGTCGTGATTGTTTTTGTATAACGTGGACGAGGTCGAGTCGTTGGCGACGTAGATATCCGGCCAGCCGTCGTTATCGAAATCCGAGACTGTGACGCCAAGTCCATAGGTGCCGGGCGTGTTGAGAATGCCGGATTTTTCGGAGACGTCGGTGAACGTGCCGTCGCCGTTGTTGTGAAACAGAATGTTCTTGCCGCCCTTCAATCCCGGCGGCCCGCAGGCTACCAGAAGTCCTTTGTAGAGGCAGGGGCCGGACTCGGGAAGCGGCGCTGTTTTCAGATCGAAATCGATGTAGTTGGCGACGAACAAATCGAGATGTCCGTCGCGATTGTAATCAAGGAAGGCGCAGCCGGTGTTCTCGCGCTTGAGGCCGGTGGTGGTGCGAGTGGTGACGCCGGCCTTTTCCGCGACGTCCGTGAAGGTGCCGTTGCCGTTGTTGTGATAGAGCGCGCAATTGCCCCAGTAGCTGACGAACAGATCCTCGTGGCCGTCGTTATCGTAATCGCCGACGCAGACGCCCTGGCCCCAGCCGGTACGCAGCATTCCGGCCTTGGCGGTTACGTCGGAGAAGGTGCCGTCGCGATTATTTTTGTAGAGACGGTTGGTGGGCTCAGTGCCTTTGGCGTAATTAGCTTCGAAGCGCGTGCCGTTGACGAGGAAGATGTCGAGCCAGCCGTCACCGTCGTAATCGAAGAAGGCTGCGCCGCAGCCGGTGGTTTCGAGAAGATAGAGATTCTTTTGCTCGCTGCCGAAGATAGTTTTGGAGCGCAGCCCCGCTTCCCGCGCGATGTTGACGAACTGCACGCCGAGCGGCATGCCGCGCACGAGCTGATCGAACGTGAACACGGATGCCGTGCGGCAGATGGATTGAATAAACTGGCGTCGCGTACGTGCCAATCAGCGAGCGCCCTCCTCGAAAATCCTCATGTGTTAATACAATTCTACCGGGTACAACCTTAACCCCTCACTGCAAGCGCGGACGTAGAAACGGCGGGACGAACGGCCTCACACGATTCAGGACCATGCGTTTTTCGTCCGAGGTAGGGATGCCGAGAAGCAGCACGCCGGCGACATACACAATGGCAAAAACGATGCCGCAGATCGCCAGAATATAGAACGGCTTATATCCGAGGATCTGGACTCGGACGAAAGCGGTGACGACGGCCGCGGCAATGGCCACTAGAGCGAGTTTTACTACATCGGTCAACTCGGCGAGATCGCTCCACGTGACGCCCAGAATACGTTTAAAACGAATAATTGTGACCACACGTTCGGCTAACGACACGATTACGACGGAAGAAATCGCACCTACTAATCCGAAGTATTTGGTCCCAAACCATAGGAGTACGACGACTACCGCAAATAGCGCCATGCGCATGCGGATCAAGAAATACCGCTGGTCTGCGTAGGCGCGGTAGAGCGGATCGAACAAAATAATGCTGATGGGGAGCAGTGTCAGGTTGACCGCAAAGACCGGCCATGCGTTGGCGTAGCGAGCCGTAAACAGAAAGCGGATGAACTCGCGTCCGACGACCAAAAGCAAAAAGTAAATGGGGAGATAGGCCGCGGCGAGCTTCCTGATGGCGCGAAACATCTGTAATGTAATCTCGTGCCGTTCATTGCTGCGCTGGAGAAGGCTGATGCGCGGGATCAGGACCGAGGTAGCGGCTTCCTGGAGCATGTAGACCAGCGGGAGCTGCGCGGTGCCAATGGAGTAGACGGCGAACAGGGCGGGACCAAATCGATTGGAGACGAAGTAGTTGTGGAGATCGGTCTGGAACTGATAGAGCAGGCCGGCCGCGCCGAGCGGCAGCGCATACGAGAGCTGGCGCTTCATCATTGCGAGGTCGAAGTGATGCCAGAAGCCAGGAAAGCGAGCCTCCAGATAGATGATGTATACGATCACCTGGCAGGCGCCCTGAAAGATCGCGGCAGTTACGAGCGCTTTTACCGATCCAAAGAAAACGGCCGCGGTCAGAACAAATGCCGTGCGGGTGAGCTGCACGAAAATGATAATGGCGCTCGCGGAGCGCATCTCGTTGAGGGCCACGGCGATGAATTCAAATGCGGACCCGGTGGTCCAGAGAAGAATGATAAAGCCAAGGGCTCGCGCGTAGGGAATGAGCTGCGGGCCGCCGAAGATCAACTGCACGATGGAAGGGCGGACAACGAAGGCAATGCAGACCAATCCTCCCGCGAAACAATTGAACAGGAAAATGTTGAAGACCGTGTGCGACCGTTTGTCCGGCTCGCGCGGCAGGAAGTACAGCGCGCTCATTCCGAATCCGAGCGGCACGATGGCCACCAGGCTGTTTACGACCAGGAAAGCCTGCTTATAAATACCGAACTCTACCTGGTTGAGGTGCCGCACCAGGAACAGCGGGAGCGCGAGAGAGAATGCGAACGAGACGGTCCGGGCGATGAGCAGCCAGGATGCATCAATGGTGAGGGAGGAGGGTCGTGCCGGACTAGCCATTCAATAATTCGTTGCGCAATTCAATCCGCAAAAAGGCGGTAGGAATTCAGAAACAGTCTAGGCGCGGCGCGAAGGAAGAAGATGGAAATCGCAATCTTGAGCCGGCGGAAATGAGTGTTCGCCTTTTCCAGGTGTTGAACGGCAGTTTCCACGTCACCGCGACGGAGCGCCTCTTTGCCCTTGAGGAGGTTCAGGTCGGCGGTCTCGACCGCAATCTGACGATTCACAACGTCGAGATCTTCTTTGGAAATGTCTTTGGAAGTCTTTATGGAATTCAGCACCCTGAGATAACCTTCGGTCATTCGCGAGACGTTCGCCGAGACGCTATCGGCGCGCAGCCGGCAGCGCGCGAGCGCGTTGTATCGATAGCTAATACGGCCTCCCTGGCGCGCGATGCGGAGCCATAGATCGATATCTTCTCCATAGCGCAGAGTTTCGTCGAACATGCCGGCGCGCAATACGGCATCGCGGCGGCTCATCGCGCCGCAGTTGAGAACGGTGCAGGCTTTTGAAACCAGGCTGCGGAAATTCGCTTCCCCTTTTGAGGGTGTAAATTCCATGCTCTTGTGCCCGGAACGGGGTGTGTCACCGAATATGATTGCATCACAATAGTGGACGGCGAGACCTGGATCGGCTTGCATCACGGAAGTATGGAAGCTCAGGAAATCCGGCTCCCACTGATCGTCATTGTCGAGGAAACAGACGAATTCGCCGCGTGCGTTTTGCAGGCCGGTGTTGCGGGCTCCGGCTTGTCCGCGATTCTCCTGCTTGATATAGACGATGCGGTCGAGATAGGGCTGCAGAACAGTTTCCAGTTCGGCCGTGTCGGGCGAGCCGTCGTTTACAAGAAGAATTTCGTAGCTGGTGAAGGTCTGTGCGAGAACGGAATCGAGAGTGCCGGAAATGAAGGTGGACGCCATGTAAGTCGGGATGATGACGCTCACCAGGGGCGAGGGCTCGACCGCGATGCCGCGAGCTATTTCCATGCCCTTTCTATAATACTCGACGGGTAGAGACACTACGGCGGGGAGACGTTCTACGTGCTAAGTTCTACGTTCTACGTTTCACCTCCGACGCTCCCTTCAGGTCCGCTGCACCTCGGACATTTCTGAAGGGGTGGCGATCGGAGTTATGCCGGAGCCTCTGGCCCCCCGTGGACCGCGATCCAGCCGGACCCACTTCCGGAAGCGCCTGCCGATTCTTGCGAACCGGCAGGCCCAGAATGGACCGGCACTATTTGCGGTGAAGAGTTGGTGGCCACCAATCGGTACATCACCGGAAGACTGCTCCCTGCGGAACCTTCTTTCTGGTTCGAGTTTATGCGCGCGTCAAGCTCGCGCGGGGTGGGCTTGAGTGGATCTCGTTGAAAAGAGCCTAGATTTAGTTTGAAGAAATTTTGGACTCGAGAGGCGGTTGGAAGCGGAGCACGTATTGTTGCATGGCGTGCTCGATGCGGCTCATGCCTTGCATTTTTGCTTCGCTGAGCGCTTTCTGGTTGTCCCAATGGTCGTGCGCGATGCGATAGCACGCGATCACCGTTCCGGTGCGGTCCGCGCCGCGGCGGCAATGCACGAAGACGGGCCATGCGGTGGGGTCGTTCAAGACCGCGAACGCCGTTGCGATCTGCTGGTCGGACGGCGCGGACATTCCAGCTAATGGGATGTGCACGTAGTGCATGCCGTCGTTTTCCACGATGTGCTGTTCATCGCGACGCAGCTCCTTGCCGCTGCGCAGGTCGATGATCGTTTTTACCCCAATTTTGGCGAGACTTTTGAATCCGTCTGGTGTTGGCTGCGCGCCGCGATAGATGTGATCGTTTACCTGGTGGAAGTTGTTGACTCCAGGGGCGCCTGTTGGTACGGGGTCGGCGGCCCAGAGCGGAACGAGAGCTAAGACAAAGGGGATGAAACGGACGGTGTAATGCTGCGTCACCGTTTTCAGTTTACCCCGATTCACAACGCCGGTAACCATGAATGTCTTCTTGTCGCCGTAGGTGCAAGGTGTGGGAGTGCAGTCGACTTGCGGTTCTGTGTTTGCTCGTAGCGAAGTTATATTCACAGCAAGTTTGCGTTAGCTGTCATCCACGCGAGACTTCGAATTACGAACGAACCGCGATGGCTAATTCGCTCGGCTCAACCGAGGGACAACCCGGCGGGCGCGTGGTCCACAAGCTTTCTGGCAGCACGGTTACGATTCGCTCGGAACACGGGTCGATGGTTCAAGAGATCGAGGAGGAAGGTCTCAGGGCCGAATACAAGGTTCCGTTTTATATCGGGGCAGGAAAGGTGGGACGCAGCTATTTTGCGCGGGCCGGAGACTATCTGCTTCAATCGCCTGTTTCGTTTTATACCAAGGCGAACGGGTGGGACCTGACGCCGGATTACAGCTCGAAGCGCAGCCTCGATTTCGACCATGTGATTTCGTCCGGCTGCCTATTTTGCCACACGGGAGAGGTTCGAACGATTGACGGCTCTCCCAAGCGTTTCCAGCAGGTTCCTTTTACCCCGATCTCATGCGAACGCTGCCACGGTCCAACGGCGGAGCATGTCAAATCGCCATCGCGATCGAACATTGTGAACCCGATCCGGCTTTCGGTGAGGGCGCGGGACAGCGTTTGCGAACAGTGCCATCTGGAAGACGCGGTTCGCATTTTGAATCCCGGGAAAGACTGGTGGGATTTTCGTGCCGGACAGGAGATGGAGCAGACGTTCGCAGTCTTTCTACAGAAGAATCTCAATGGCGTGAAGGCGGTCAGCCACGTGGAACAGCTCGCGGAGAGCAAGTGTTTCCGGGCGAGCGAGGGGCGCATGTGGTGCGCCACCTGCCACGATCCGCACGCGGATCCGACCGCGGATCGCTCGGCGCAGGTGAAACAGATCTGCCAATCCTGCCACGCCCAACTTTCCACGGCCTCGCACTCGGCCGTTACGGAATGCACGAGTTGCCATATGCCTCCGCGTCAGGCCAGCGATGTCGCGCATGCGGCGATTACGGATCATCGGATTTTGCGGCGGCCGGAACCGGAGCGGGATACGAATGCGTCGCCTCTTGAATCCCCAGTCGCGTGGAAGGAGCTGGCGCCGGAACTGCGGGAGAGAGACCAAGCGCTGGCGGACCTTTCCATCGCGGCGGATATGCGGTCCGCGGCATTGGAGGTGCAATCCGTGCGCCTGTTCCTGAATCTACGCGGTCCGCTATCTGAAGATCCGGCGGTGCTGGCGTCTCTGGGATCGGTGATGCTGCAGCAGAATATGCCGAAGGACGCGCTGAAGTATTTCAAGGAAGCGGTTCGGCAGTATCCTCGCAATGCGGAGAACACCATGGATCTGGGGATCGTTTATGCGCAGAACGGCGACGAAGGTCAGGCGATGCGCACTCTGGAGCACGCTATTCAGCTCGATCCTTCTCTGGAGCGCGCTTATTTCGAATTGGCGAAGCTGTACGCGTCAATGGGCGAGGAGGGTGGACGCATGCAGGTGCTGCATCGTTATCTGACGCTTTTTCCGCAGAGCATTGAGGGCCGGCACATGCTGCTGGTCATGCATTAATTATTGGGGCCGCGTTCTTTCGAGGTTTTTGCGAGCCACTTCGTTGGCGGGATTGAGCACGATGGCGCGCTCGAAGAGGTCTCTCGCGCCGGTCATGTCGCCCTGCATCGCGAGCGCGACGCCGAGGTTGGTGCAGGTGTCCGAATCGTTGGGGGTCAACGCCAGGAGCTCACGAAAATCAGCGGCGGCTTCCTTCAGCCTTCCACTTTTGCCAAGCGCGTGGGCCCGTGCGTTCAAAGCCTCCTCTAGAGTTTGCTTGGCCTTCAAATCGTCGGGTTGAAGACGCAAAACTTCGCGCAGATGAGGAATGGCTTCGTCGATTTTGTCCGAAGCGAGGAGCAGGGTCGCGAGGTTGTAGTGCGCGTCAGGGTATTCGGAACGCGAGTCGATGGCGGCTCGAAATTGCGCTTCGGCTGCACTTGTTTTGTTCTGTAATTCGAGGACTGCGCCGAGCGTGTTGTGCGCCACTTCGTCGCGCGGGCGGAGTCGCAAGGCGGCTTCAAATTCTTGGATCGCGCCGTCGGTGTTTCCCGAAGCCTGGAGCGCTCCTCCGAGATTGAAGTGTGCCGTAAAATCCTCAGGATCGCGTCGGACGCGTTTGCGGAATTGCGCTTCTTCGATTTTCATGCGCTGGTCGCCGGGGCCGCGCGGCAGGAGTTGCAGCCATAGATGCGCCATCTCATCGGTGGCTTGATCGCCGGTGATCACGCGCTTGGGAGGATGGTTCGGGTTAGCGGGATTCGCGCTGGTATTGTCGTAAATCCACCGCATGGAGATCGTGGCTCCCCGGGGAAGAAAGACGGGCTTTTCGTAGCGATAGACGGCCTGCCAGTTAACGTCCCAATGACGGATCCGGATCAGCGTTTTGCGCGAGCCGTCGGGCAGGGTGGCCGTTCCAAGAATGTCCTTACCGAGGTAATGCGCGTGCGGGTAGACGCCTAACAGATCGCAATCGACGGGGAGAGTGAACTCGTCAGTAACGGTGAACTGCGCGGCGCCGGGCGGGATGTCGAGGGCGCGGTCGTTTTCGAGTTGGACGAGTAAGGGGTGAAGCCGCGGAGGCTGGTCCGTGAAATAAATGCCAAGGGAGGGCTGGATCGGCTCCGGACGGCCGGTGGGTTGGAGGTGCACATTGAGGATCAGGTCGGTATCGGGCTCGAGCGCCCAGGACATGCCGTCGGGCTCGTTCGAGAGAACGGTTCCGGGTTTCCAGAACAGAAAATGACTTTCGGGATCGTTGAGGTTGGCTTCGATTCGGAGATCCATGCCGGGGAACCCGGGCTGGCCGTCGCGTCCTTCGCGCCATCGCGAGGAACGATTTCGATCGATTAAAAGATTCGCGTGGTGGACGACGCGCTTGTTGCCAGGGCGGATCTCGATGGCGCGAACGTAGCGGGTTTTGGTTCCGGTGTAGGTGAAGATGAAGTTGCGATAGTCGTCGGGACCATCGGCGCGAAGCGTGAAGGCTTTGGGAGTTGTCAGCACCACGTCCGGCTCGCCGAGCTGCCAGCCTTCGGTGAACTTAGGGTGCGGCGGGAGGTCGGCGGCGTTGCCTTCCTGCGCTCCTTGTTCCACCCAGCGTTCGATGAGACGGATCTGCTCATCGGTGAGACGGAGCTGGTCAGCGAACTGGATCGGATTAGGATCGGGCAGCCAGGGCGGCATGAAGCGGCTTTTGGTCACGGTCACGATCTGGCGGGCGTGTTTCTTGACGTCCTGATAACTGAGAAAGCTGAAGGGCGCGGATTCGCCGGGGCGATGGCAGGGGGCGCATTGCGTGAAGACGATCGGCGCGATGTTCTTGTTGAAGGTGACGGTGGCAGGCTGGGCCAGCGCGGCCTGCATCGCCAGGACGCAGATCATAATGCCGCGTTTCATTGGACGTCGTCGAGGTAGCAGCCGACAGCGCGCGTTTCCGGCACGCGGACCGGCTTGCCCCCGAGCACGGCGTCGATAGCGTCTTGCAGATCGTGAGTGGTGGGCTGGCGCTTCGCCTTTCCGAAATCGACGTAGAGATCGTCGATGCGGCCGTGATAGAGGAGCTGGCCTCGCGCAGAGAATACGGCTGCTTCCGGAGTCACGCGCGCTTTGGACCTCTTTACCAGGTCATGGCCGGGATCGCGCAGGGCTTCGAATGAGTATCCGTAGTCGGCGATGTGTTTGTGAATGCCGTCGACAGTTTCAGCGGGGTCGGCGTAGACGAGATAGAACGCGACTCGCGTTGAATAGGCGCGATAGAGGCGCTGCAATTCGGGAGCGTAGCGATTCGAGATGGGGCAATCGGTGCGGACGAAAATCAGAACGGTGGTTTTCGCGTCCGGTGAAGAGAAGAGCGAGACCGCTTTGCCGGCCAGGTCTGTCGGTTGGAGCGTGAGAAGGAGTCCGGGAATAAGGGCGGCGAACAACAACATCCGTTTATATGAAGCTTATCCCAAAAGGCGAGGGAAGCGCTATCGGTGATACTATGAAGGCCGTTTGAGCAGAACCTGGCGCGGCACATTTCGAAGTCTAGCGCTTCTGGTGTTGGCCGTTTGCGTCGTGGTGCTGCTCGCGGGGCTCAGCTCGCCGGCGCAGGGGAATTTCATTGCCTGTCTGACGCCCCTTCCTATCTTTCTTTTTGGGATCGTTCCGACGTTGCAGCTTTTCGGGCGTGTTTCGCCGCAAGAGTTGGCATTACCGGAACCACCAATTCTCGCCCGACCGTCTGACCGCGCTCCTCCGCTGGCTTAAGATCCCTTCCTTATTTTCGATGTTTCAGTTTCGCAATGGAAGGAATGGTGTCTTTTTATGTCCAGTGGAGTCGCGACATTATTAGATCTGGGACTAGCCCTGTTTGTGGGCATAACTCTGTTTGTGTTTTTCCTTCGCCGGCTGCTGTCGTGGATGGACCGGCGCGGTTGGATTTTATATTCCGGCGACCCGCCGACTTATGGCTCGCTTGGGAACGCATTTCAGGAACTGCAATCGATAGCCCAGCCGCAGGTCCAATACGTCTTGGAAGAGAAGCAGGAGGTGGATAGCGAACAGGACGGCGAAGCTGGTCCGGACGATCCAACCCGGCATCTGCGGCGTCAATTGAGAAAAATCTTGAAGCCGCAAGAAAAGGAGGAATGAATGATCGGCGAAGAGTATTTGGCTCGCGGGCATTGAGCAGTCTTGTGGTCTGAAGTTCCGCGCCGGCCGGCATGCGTTGGAGAACGAGCCCAGCGATAACTGAAACAAGTCGGTGGCGGGCGGGCTTGGAATTGACTATTCTCGAACCATGCGGACGAGTTTACTTCTTCTGACGGTTCTCGCCGCGCAGGCACAGACGACGCCAGATCCGACAGAGGTTTTCGCGCACGCCAGGGACATTGTTCTGGACAGGATCGACAGGCTGCCCAATTACACCTGCGTTCAGACCGTGAATCGCAGCTATTTCAAACAAGGCAGCGAGCCGGCATCGTGCGACAAAATGATCGGGGAGCGGATCAAGAAGCCGCCGAAATTGCAGATCGAAGCGACGGACCGGCTGCGGCTGGACGTCAAGGTGTCGGAAGGCACGGAGGTGGGCTCCTGGGCAGGCGCCGACAAATTCGATTCGCGCAGCATCGTCGATATTGTGGGGACCGGTCCTGTCGGCACGGGGGCATTTGGCACTCTGAACAGCGACATCTTCTCGAATGAAGGCGCCAGCTTTCAATACGTGGGGCAGGCTGAGGCGGACGGGGCCAAGGTGCTGGAGTACAGATTCGAGGTGCCGGTGAGCGCGAGCCATTACCTGATCCGGGCCGGTAAGGGATGGGTGGCAACGCCATACGATGGCCAGGTGTGGATCGATTCCGCTTCGTTTGAAGTAAAACGGCTGCGGGTGCGGACCGGCGAACTGCCTCCGGAAACTTTGAGCTGCGAGGCTACCACTACGGTTGATTACCAGATGATGGAGGTGGGGTCGGGTGAGACTCTGATCCCGCATGTCAGCGTCCTTCATTTTTTGCTGCGGGACGGGAGTGAAAACGAGAGCGTCACGATGTATTCGAATTGCCACGAATTCCATGGCGAATCCACGATTCATTTTGAGGACATGCCGGAGACGGCGTCGGCGAGTGCCAAGGCTGTGGAAGAGCGGGCGATTCCGGCCGGCGTGACCGTGACTCTCGCGCTGGAGACTCCGATCGATTCGGATACAGCCGCGGCCGGCGATATCGTTGAAGCAAAAGTTCGCAAGAATGTTGTTTCCGGAAAACATAAAGAGATTGCGATTCCGGCGGGCGCGACGGTGCGGGGACGGCTGACGATGATGGAACATCGGGTGGGTGGGGAGGGTCGCTTCGAGGTTGGAATCCTGCTCGAGTCCATTGAAATGAACGGCGTGAAGATGCCGTTCTATGCCAAGTTGGACCGGGGCCAGGAGATCGCGAACGCGGAAAGGCTCGCGCGCGGCCGGATGCAACGGGGGGTTGATGTTTGGATGCCCCCGCCGGGGCAATCTCCTATGGTCGGATTTTTTGTTTTTCCGACGTCGAACAGCCGGTACGTGATGCCGCGGGGGTACGAGACTCGCTGGTTTACTTTGCCGGCCCCGGCCGTGGAGGCTGCTCAGTGAGCTTTGGACCGGTTTGATTTTTGATCCCCTCGCTCACGCTCAGGGTTCCGTAACAGACGCCCGAACAGACGGCAGCGGCAAGGATAGGATGGCGAAGTCGTACGCTGAAGTAAGTGAGACAAGCCAGCCGACGACCCCGTCTTTTTCTGATCGACACTTATGGATTCATTTTCCGGGCGTATCATGCGCGGGCGCGGAGCAGCGCGCCTCCGATGCGGACTTCGACCGGGTTGTCGACGGAAGCCATCTACATTTTCCACAACATGCTGCGCAAGCTGCGGACGGAATACAAGCCGCAGTACATCGCGGCGGTGTTTGAGAGCGGGCGCACATTTCGCGAGGAGAATTACGCCGAGTACAAGGCCAACCGGACCGAGATGCCGCTCGATCTCAAGGACCAGATTCCATATATACGGCGGGTGCTGGAGGCGTTACGCATTCCGATTCTGGAGTGCCCGGGCTTTGAGGCGGACGATGTCATTGGAGCGCTGGCGCGGCGGTCTTCGGCGAGTCTCGATGTCGTGATCGTGTCGAGCGATAAGGACATGCTGCAGCTCGTCGATGAACACGTCCATATGTACAACCCGGTGAAGGACGATGTCTGGTACGATCCCCTGACAGCGGAGGCGTTCATGGGCGTGAAGCCCCGCCAGGTGGCGGATTTGCTCGCCTTGAAGGGCGACTCGATTGACAATATTCCCGGCGCGCCCGGCATCGGCGATAAGGGCGCAAGGGATTTGATTGCGCGGTTCGGTTCGGTAGAGAATGCGCTCGACCATGCGAACGAAGTGGAGCGCAAGATGTATCGCGAGAGCCTGCTCAATAATCGCGATCAGATTTTGCTGAGCAAGAAATTGGCGACTATCGATACGACGGTGCCGATCGATTGCGAGGTGACCACGCTGGTCGCCGCGGAGCCGGATGTGGCGGCGCTGCGGAGCATTTATAAAGAGCTGGAGTTCACGAGCCTGCTCCGCGAAGTTGGCCCGGCGGACGATTCGCACACGCGGGATTATCAGACGCTGACGACGCGTGAGGAAGTCGCGGCGTATCTCGATGCGGTTCCCGCGGATGCGGCCATTGCGGTCGCAGTGCAGACGGCCGGCGATGGCGATCTGCCGCTCACGATGATCGGCGTGGCGTGGAAGCGGGGAGAAGCGCGCGCGTTTTCGACGGAGCTGCTGGATGCGGCGCAACGGATGCTCGAAAGCGAAGAGCGGAAAAAGATTGCGCATGATGTGAAGTCGGTGGTGCTGGCGCTTGCAAAATACGGCATTGAAGCGCGCGGCTTCGAGCACGACGTTATGCTTTATGCTTTTCTGCTTTCCGCCGATCCCTCGGGTTGTTCTCCGGAGGTTCTTGCAGAACGTTTTCTTGAACGGCGCGTTTCGGCCGCGGCGGAACAACAGGCCGATTGCTCTCTCACCCTTGCGGAGCGCCTTTCGGCCGATGTCGATGAGCAGAAGCTACGGGAGGTGTATCGCACCATCGATCTGCCGGTCAGTTATGTGCTCGCTCGCATGGAGGGCACTGGGATTCGCATCGAGCCCGCGGCGTTGAAGGGGCTATCAGAAAGCATGGACGCGGATCTGCAGCGCATCTCGAAAGACGTTTACGATCTCGCAGGCAAGCCTTTCAACATCAACTCACCGCAGCAACTCGGCAAGGTGCTGTTCGAGGATCTGAATCTTCCCGCGCCAGTGAAGTACGGGAAGGGCAAGACGATCTCGACGGCGGCGGATGTTTTGGAAACACTTGCGGCCGAACATGAGATCGCGCGGAAGGTGCTGGAATATCGCCAGCTTTCGAAGCTGAAAGGCACGTACGTGGACGCGCTTCCGCTGCTGATCGATCCGTCGACGGGACGCCTGCACACAACTTTTAATCAGGCGGGCGCGGCGACGGGAAGGCTGTCGTCTTCGAATCCGAATCTGCAGAACATTCCGATCAAGACGGAACTGGGTCGCGAGATTCGCGCGGCCTTTGTGCCGAACGAAGGCTGGACGCTTGTGGTCGCGGATTATTCGCAGATCGAGCTGCGTCTGCTGGCCCACATGTCGCGCGATCCGCTTTTGATGGATGCGTTCCGGCGCGGCGAGGATATTCATACGCGGACCGCGTCTGAGGTGTTTGGGATCGCGCCCCTAATGGTTACACCTGAGATGCGGCGGCGGGCGAAGGCGGTGAATTTCGGGATTGTGTATGGGCAGACTCCGTTTGGCCTTGCCGCGAGTTTGGGAATCGACCGCAAGGAAGCCGAGACATACATCAATAGCTACTTTGAGCTATATAAAGGCGTCCGGAAATTTATCGATAGAACGATTGAGGAAGTGCGGGCGTCGGGATTTGCGACGACGATGTTCGGGCGGCGGCGTCCGATTCCGGATATGAATAGCCGCAATGTCAACGCGAGGGGATTTGCGGAACGGACGGCTGTGAATACTCCGTTACAAGGGACGGCGGCCGATTTGATCAAGCTGGCGATGATCGGGATCGATCGGGAACTGGGGGAACGGAAGCTGCGGTCTCGGATGCTGTTACAGGTCCATGACGAATTGGTGCTGGAAGCCCCTCCGGAAGAGGCGGAGGATGTCAGGGAACTGGTGAAACGGGAGATGGAGACGGTGCGTAAGTTGGATGTACCGCTGGTAGTGGATACGGGGATAGGATCGAACTGGCGGGATGCGAAGTGACAGCCGGTGTAACGGGAACTTTCCTATCAGTACCGGTGTCCAACACTCCGACCCCTAGTTTAGGGTTAAAATTTAAGTAGGCGTACCGTGGCGGACATAACCGGGCTTACTTTCGATAATTACCTCGGCGCTGGAAGCAATTCCGAGGAAGACGCTCTGATCACAGGCCTTCGAGAAGGGTCTGAACGAGCGTATGAAGCTTTAATCCTTCGCTATCAACAACCGGTATATAACCTAGTATCGAGGTTGATGACCGATCCGGGCGATGCTTGCGATGTGGTCCAGGAAGTTTTCTTAAAGATATTTCGCAACGTTGGTCATTTTAGAGGTGGAAGTTCGCTGAAGACCTGGATTTACAGGATCGCGGTGAATGAAGCGCATAATCACCGGCGGTGGTTTTCGCGGCATCAGCGGCCGGAAATCGGGTTTGCAGCAAACGAGGAAACTCCGGGATTGCACGAAGAGAATTTCGCGGATCCGGGGCGCAGCCCATTTGAACTAGCTTCGAACGAAGAAACGCGTCTTCTGGTCGAGGACGCGCTTGCGGACTTGAATCCTAAGTTCCGCGCGGCAGTGGTTTTGCGGGATATCGAGGACCTCAGTTACGAGGAGATTGCATCTGTGCTCGAAGTCTCGTTAGGAACGGTGAAATCGAGAATCCTACGCGGGCGGGAATCGCTACGGAAGATACTTGAAAGCCGCCTCGAAACGGAAACGGCGCTCTCCTGGTCGCCGCAAACGGTCGAGTAGGCGGTTCGGATGGAATTATGATGTGTTCGATCGCAAAGCGCAACATCCCGGCTTACTTCGACGATTCCGTGTCCGAACAGGAACGGATGGAGTTGGGGTCGCATTTAAGGGCGTGCCGCTCTTGCGCCGATGCCTGCGACCGTTACGCGCGGGTTCGGGCTGCACTTCGTTCTTTACCCAAAAGGGAAATTCCGAGAGATCTGACGCTCCGTCTTCGCATGATCGCTTCGAGCGAGCGTAATCTCAGAATTGGCCTGGGCCGCACCCGTTGGGAGCGGTTCACGTTCCGGTTGAACGGTCTGCTCCGTCCGCTGGCGGTACCGCTGGCTGGCGGCATTGCGGCCGCGGTGCTCTTGTTTGCGGCCCTGGTACCGACCTTTTCCAGGCCGGTGATCGTCCATGCGGGCGACGTGCCCTGCGTTCTGTTTACGCAGCCGATGCTCGAAAGCATGGGGCCGATCAGCTTCGCACCCGGCGACGCGGTTGTGGATTTGCGAATCGACCAGCATGGGCGCATCGTGAATTTCTCGATTGTGGAAGCAGCGGGACACGAGGAAGCGATTCATCGCAGCATCGAGAACAGCCTGCTCTTCACGCGCTTTGCTCCCGCCAGGGTGGCGCCCAATTCTTGCCCGGATTGCGGCGTGCCGATGTCGGGAACGGTCCGGATGGTTTTCCGCAGCAGCCGCATCGAAGTGAAGGGCTAGCCCGGGAGTTGGGCCGCCGCTTCGGTCAACATTTTCTTGCCCGCCAATCCGTGCTCGAACGAATCGCTCGAACAGCCTGCCCTGAAACTTACGATTTGGTGTTGGAGATCGGCCCTGGCCGGGGCGCTCTGACTTTGCACCTGCTGGCTCTGGCCAAGAGGGTGGTGGCAGTCGAGATCGATCCGGTTCTGGTGCAATATCTGCGGTCGAAGTTTCGGGAACAGCACAACCTTGAGATCGTCGAGAACGACATTCTCAAAACGGATTTGTCCGGTTACGGCCCGATGACGGTGGTCGGCAATCTTCCGTACTACATCACTTCTCCGATTCTTCAAAAAGTACTGGCGCTCGGTCCGCAGCTCGCACAAGCGGTGTTTCTGGTGCAGAAGGAAGTGGCGGAACGATTGACGGCATCGCCGGGGAGTCGCGATTACGGGTATCTGAGCGTTCAGACGCAGCTACTGTCCGAAGCGGAGCTTCTTTTCACGGTTCCGGCCGGGGCTTTTCGTCCACCGCCCAAGGTGGATTCGGCGGTTGTGCGGCTCAGGCCGCGAGTGGTACTTCCTATTGGCGATGCGGGAGCTTTTCTGAAGTTCGCATCCGCCGCGTTTCGTCAGAAGCGCAAGACGCTGCGGAACAACCTGCTCGGTACTTACGAGAAAGACGTACTGGACGCCATGCCGGAAGGCAAACAGCGGGCGGAGCAGCTTTCGATCCCTGAACTGATCGGCATCTGGAAGAGTCTACAAAATTCATAATGGCCGGCCTTTCGCCGATAAGGTTCGCGTATGACGATTGGAAAAAAGATTGGAGTTTGCGTTGGGGCGAGCCTGGCGCTGTCGGTAGTGGTCGGAGGCGTGGCGTGGTTCAGCGTGAGCGCACTGGGACGCCGTTTAGATGAGGCGATCGATGTCACAGCACGCAAGCTGGAAATCACGAGCGACCTGCGCGCGAATGTATTCACGTTCCGGCTTCAAGAGCGCGGGATGCTGTTGTTTTCCCACGTTAATTCGCCGGAGCAGGTGGCGGCATGCCGGGAAGCTTACGAAAAGGGCATAGATCAAGCGTTTGAGAACACCCGCGAGATCCGGCCACTCCTGATAACGCAGGACGGGCGCGATATTGTTAACAGGATTGAAGCCGGAATTAACGATTACAGAGCCTATCAACTGGACGTCTGGAAATTGCTGGTGGCCGGAAAGGTGGAGGAAGCCATCCAATTGGACAAAAAGACTCTAGTTACGACGGGCGGAAAAATTGTGGCGGCCTTGGGGGAGTTCAATGAACGGCATCACAAGATCAATCAACAGACGGCTGAATCCGCCGCGGGAGTGAAACAAACGGCAAGGCTGCTGGTTGCGCTTTGTCTTATCGCGTGCATCCCGATCGGTATTGTGGTTGGGATGGTGGTGACGCGAATGTCGCGCCAACTGCATAGTACATCGGAGGAACTGGAACAGACGGCTTCGCAGGTTGCGGGAGCGGCGGGTCAGATCGCTTCGTCGAGCCAGATGGTGGCGCAGTCCGCGTCGGAGCAGGCGGCTTCGCTCGAAGAGACGTCGGCGTCGAGTGAAGAGATAAATTCCATGGCGCACCGGAACACGGACAATTCTCAATCGGCCGCGGCGACCGTCACGCGGTCGCAGCAAAGCTTCAAATGCGCGAGCAAGACATTGAACGAAATGATCGTTGCGATGGGCGAAATTGGGGCGTCGAGCGATAGAATTTCGAAGATCATCAAAGTAATTGACGAGATCGCGTTTCAGACGAACATTCTGGCTTTGAACGCGGCGGTGGAAGCTGCCCGGGCGGGAGAAGCGGGGATGGGATTTGCGGTGGTGGCGGACGAAGTCCGGAACCTGGCGCATCGCTGTGCGCAGGCGGCGTCGGAAACGGCGGGACTTATTGAAGATTCCATTCAAAAGTCGGGAGCGGGCAAGAAGAAGGTGGACGAAGTGGCCGCGAGCATTCGGGCTCTGACGGGCGAGGCCGAAGGAATGAAGACGCTGGTGGACGAGGTCTTCACCGGCAGCCAGGAGCAGACGCGCGGAATCGAACAGATTTCGAAGACCATTCATGAAATGGAGAAGGTCACTCAAACGACAGCGGCGGGGGCGGAAGAGAGCGCGTCGGCGGCCGAAGAATTGACGGCGCAGGCGGCGGCGCTGCAGGGGATCGTGGGACAACTGGGAGCGTTGGTTGGCAGCCGATAGTAAGACATCCGCTATCCTGAAATTTAATGATCCGTGTTCGCTTTGCTCCGTCCCCGACGGGCTACCTGCATATCGGGAGCGCGAGAACCTTCATTTTCAATTGGCTTTACGTCCGGCGCCATCACGGGACGATGGTTCTGCGCATTGACGATACGGATGTCGATCGCAACACGCAGGCCTCGCTCGATTCGATTTTCGAGGGCTTGCGCTGGCTCGATCTGGGGTGGGATGAATTCTACCGGCAATCGGACCGGCTCGATCTGCATCGAGAAGTTGCGCAGCGGATTTTTGAGAAGGGTCTGGCGTATCGAGATTTTACGCCCGCGGTTGCGGATGGAGAAGAGAAGCCTCGGGATGGTGCGACGTGGCTATTTAACCCCGGGATGCGAGAGATGTCGCAGGAAGAAAGCGATCGGAGGGCGGCGGGGGGCGAGCCTTTCGTGCTGCGATTCCGGGTGCCTCGGGAGACTCGTGCCGAAGTCACTTTCAACGATGCGGTGTATGGACCGCAGACGAAAGCTACTGCCGATATCGAGGATTTCGCGCTGGTTCGAAGCAGCGGGATGCCGACCTATCATATGGCTTCGTGCGCCGACGATATCGACCTGAATATCAGCCATATTATTCGCGGACAGGACCACCTGACGAATACGTTCAAGCACGTTCTGATCTTTGAGGCGGCGGGTTCCAAGCCTCCGCAGTTCGCGCATCTGCCGCTGCTGATTGCGCCCGATGGATCGAAGCTGTCGAAGCGCAAACATGGTCCGGTGGTGAGTGTGACGACGTATCGCGATGCCGGGTTCCTGCCGCACGCGTTCATCAATTTTCTGAGTCTCCTGGGGTGGTCTCCGAAGGACGATCGGGAGCGGATGAGCCGGCAGGAGCTGATCGATATTTTTTCTTTCGAGGGAATCAATCGCAGTAATGCGGTCGTGAATTTCACGGAGGAAGATCCGTTCGATTCGAAGGCTGTGTGGCTGAATGCCGAGACGATACGGAACATGCCGTTGGACGAGCTTTCAAAGGAGCTGCTGCCGTTTGCGGAAAAGGCCGGTTTTCAAACGACTCCAGAGAAGATGCGGCAAGTGACGCCGTTGATCCAGGAGCGCATCAAGCTGCTGGGCGATGTCGCGACCGTGGCGGATTTCTTCTTTTTAGAGGAGCTTCCGCCGTACGACGCTTCGGAACTCGTGCCGCAAAAAGGAGACGCGGCGATGGCGTTGGCGGCATTGCAGAAGGCGAGCAGCATCCTGGCCACGGCCGAGTTCAGCCACGATGCGTTGGATGCCGCGCTTCGCGCCGGCGCGCAGGAATTGAAAATCAAGGCGGGGCAGATGTTCCAACCCATCCGGGTTGCGGTGTGCGGACGGAAGAACGCGCCTCCTCTTTTTGAGACTCTGGAAGTACTCGGCCGCGAGACTTCTTTGAAGCGCATCTCGCAGGCCATCGAAAAGCTGACGTAATATGACACTACCAACGACCGAAACCGTCGAGCCGACACAGTCGAATTTCGTCCGCGACATCATCATCGAGGATCTGAAGACTAATAAGTACGGTGGTCGCGTGCATACGCGCTTTCCGCCGGAGCCGAACGGTTATCTGCATATCGGTCATGCCAAGTCGATCCATCTGAACTTCGGGCTGGCGGCGGAGTTCGGCGGTCAGTGCAACCTGCGTTTCGACGACACGAATCCGGAAAAGGAAGAGACGGAGTACGTCGATTCGATTATTGAAGATGCGCACTGGCTCGGCGGGGACTGGGGCGACCGGATGTTCTACGCATCCGATTATTTCGATCAGCTCTATGAGTGGGCTGTGCAATTGATCAAGGAAGGCAAGGCCTACGTCTGCGATTTGACGGCCGAAGAAGTTCGCCAGCAGCGCGGGACCCTGACTGAGCCGGGGCGGGAGAGCCCGTATCGGAATCGAACGGTGGAAGAGAATCTCGAATTGTTCGAGCGCATGAAGGCGGGCGAGTTTCCGGATGGCGGGCGCACTTTGCGGGCGAAGATCGATATGGCGTCGCCGAATCTCAACATGCGGGACCCGATTATGTATCGCATTCTGCATGCGGAGCATCATCGGACGGGCGACAAGTGGTGCATCTATCCGATGTACGATTTCGCGCATGGCGAGTCGGATTCGATCGAAAAGATCACGCATTCGATCTGCACGCTGGAGTTTGAAGATCACAGGCCGCTCTACGACTGGTACGTGGAGCAGCTCGGGATTTATCATCCGCAGCAGATTGAGTTCGACAGGCTGAATCTCACGTATACGCTGCTGAGCAAGCGCAAGCTGCTGCAGTTGGTCCAAAGAGCGCTGGTGAACGGGTGGGACGATCCTCGCATGCCGACCATTTCGGGGATGCGGCGGCGCGGGTACACGCCGGAGGCGATCCGTAATTTTTGCGGACGGATTGGCGTATCGAAGACTAACGGCACCACGGAGCTTTCGCTTCTCGAATATTTCTTACGCGAAGATTTGAACAAACGCGCGCTGCGCGTCATGGGCGTGCTGCGTCCATTGAAAGTGGTCATCGACAATTATCCGGAAGGGCAAGTGGAAGAGATGGACTCGGTCAACAATCCGGAAGATGCGTCGATGGGCACTCGCAAGGTTCCGTTCTCGCGCGTGCTTTATATCGAGCAGGACGATTTTCGGGAGAATCCGCCGAAACAGTATTACCGGCTCTCGCCGGGACGCGAAGTTCGTCTACGGTATGCCTATTTCATCACGTGCACTGGCGTGGTGAAGAATGACGCCGGCGAGATCGTCGAGATTCATTGCACTTACGATCCGGCTACGCGCGGCGGCAATGCGCCCGATAATCGCAAGGTGAAATCGACCATCCATTGGGTTTCGGCCGAGCATGCGATCGACGCCGAGGTTCGGCTTTACGACAATCTGTTCACGAAGGAAGATCCCAACGAGGTCGATGAAGGGCAGGATTTCACGGCGAATCTCAATCCGAATTCGCTCGAAACGATCACGCATGCCAAGCTGGAGCCGAGCCTCGCCGGAGCGAAGCCGTCCGATCGTTATCAGTTCGAGAGATTGGGCTACTTCTGCGCGGATCTCGATTCGACGCCTGAGAAGCCGGTATTCAATCGCACGGTGGCACTGCGGGACACGTGGGCCAAAATCGAGAAAAAATCGAAATGATCATTGTCGGACTTGGCGGTCTCTACAATCATCCTGCCTGCGCAGTGCTAGTGGATGGCGCGCTTGCAGCGGCGGTGGAACAGAGCAAGATCGCGCGGCATGTGCAACGCGGCGCTCTTCCTGAAGAGGCAATCGCCGCGAGTTTGCAACTGGCGAAAGTACGGCCATCGGACGTCGATTGCGTGGCGCTGGTGCGGCCGTTCGACCAGAACCTGCACATGGCGGTGCGGTCAGAGTTTACGAAGGCGCGCGTGATCATGGTGGAGCATCATGAGGCGCATGCGGCTTCGGCATTTTATCCTTCGCCGTTTGAGGACGCGACCGTGTTGACGCTGGATCGCGATGGCGATTTCCGGTCGGCGGCACGCTGGCGCGCCTCGCATAATGAACTGCATCTCGAGAAAGATCTGTATTATCCCGATTCGCTCGGCGATCTCTACGGACGTGTAACCGAGTTGCTCGGTTTTCAGGCTGGCGCTGACGAACACAAGGTGCAGTGGCTGTCGGCTTGCGAGCATGGGGAAGCCTATGTCTCGCTGTTCGAGGAGATCCTCGGCAAAGGCGACTGGCCGTCCATCGACCGATCCTGGTTCGATGCCGACCGGCTGACACAAGGCGGATTCAGCGAGAAATTTTATCAGCAACTGGGTTTGGAAGATGGAGCGGATATTCCGGAAGAGATGAAAGCTCCTCTTGCCGCGGGTCTGCAACACGCCATCGAGCGGACGGTTTTGAAAATGGCCGGCGATGCCGAGCGGCTTTGTTTGGCCGGAGGGCTGGCTCTGAATACGCTGTTGGTGAGCGCGATCGAACGGTCGAAAAACGTTTTCGTGCAGCCGGCGGCGGGCAATGCTGGGACAGCTTTGGGAGCTGTTTTTTACGCCTGGCACAACGTTTATGGAGAAACCGCGCGGGCCTCATTGAACGACCTCTGCCTCGGCCCGAGCTTCGATTCCGAAGAGATCAAGCAGGTGCTCGAAAATTGCAAGCTGCGGTTTCGCTATCTCCTGACCACCGATGAATTGATCGATTGCGCGGTGTCCGATATCAACGATCAGAAGATCGTCGCGTGGATGCAGGGGCGGATGGAATTCGGATCGCGCGCGCTGGGCAATCGCAGTATTCTGGCGTCCCCGCTGAATCCTTACTCGACCGAAAATCTGAACATTTTTATCAAGCATCGCGAGCCGTTTCGGAAGTTTGCGGCATCGGTTCCGGAAGAAGTGGCGTCGGAGTATTTCGAGACCGGACCGAACGCGCGATATCTGGCGACGGTGGGACGCGTGCGCGATGAGCATCGCAAGACTTTTGAAGCCGCCGCTATGGACAATGGCCTGGTACGCGTGCATGCCGTGTCTCGGGAAGACAATCCGCTGTATCATCGTCTGCTGCATGCCGCGGGAAAATCGACCGGATTGCCGGTTCTCTACAACACGAGTTTTAACCTTTTCGGCGATCCTTTGGTGTGTACGCCCCGTGACGCTGTCCGCAGCTTCTATTCCTCAGGCATTGATGCCCTTTTTGCGGGCAACTTCCTGATCGAGAAGTAACTCAGTTTTTTGAAATCCGTAACGCAGTTACGCATCCAATTCAGTAGGAGAGTATTCGTGTACAAACGCGTCGTCTTATCAACAGTTTTGACAATGGTTCTCGCTTCAGCGGCTTCGATTGGCGCGGATCGGGGCTTCGACGGTAAGTGGGTGCTCGATAAAAAGGCGAATAACAGCGCCACGACGCCGCCCCCGGATGGACTTCAGCAACGCATCAAGGTCCATGGGAACAGCGTTTCCATCGAGTCCGTGTTCGGGGAGCCGGCTAATGCCGTGGCGCCTCTGCTGTATCTCGGCATCATGGTTACTGACCTGAACCTCAATACCGATGGCAGCGAATCGGTCAATCAAATCGGTCCGTTTATGCAGACTGCGAAGACCACGTTGGACGGCAACAAGATGGATACGGAATGGGTGGCGAAGCATACCAGCGGCGAAGTGGTGAACGGACATTGGACCCGGACGCTCGCTCCCGACGGCAAGCACATGACGCTCGAAATCAAAGAAAGCTCCACGCAAGGCCAGAGCGGCGACGCGACCTTAAATTTCGTTCGCAAATAAACTGCGATACGATCGGATTTGCCCCAAGGAAAACTGAACAATCGAATTGCCCTGATTACCGGGGCGGCTACCGGGATGGGCCGCGCGACGGCGCTGCTGTTTGCGCGTGAGGGCGCCTCGGTCGGGATCAATTACGCGCACTCGCGCGACGCGGCCGAGGAGCTTGCGGCCCAGATTCGAGGCGAAGGCGGAACGGCGATCACGATTGCGGCGGACGTCTCCGATGACAAACAGGTCCGCGCCATGGCGAGCCGCGTGGAGCAGGAATTTGGCGGGCTCGACTTCCTGATCAACAACGCCGGCTGGAGCACCGTGATTCCCCACGCCAACATGGACGACCTCACGGACGTGATTTGGGATCGCACGCTGAACACGAACCTGCGGGGTCCGTTCTATTGCGTGCGAGCCACGGCTGCGATGCTGAAGAAACGTCCCGGCGCGGCGATCGTGAATATTGCGTCTGTTGCGGGCCAAACGGGGTTTGGAAGCTCCATCGCGTACGCGGCTGCGAAAGCCGGTCTGATCAATATGACCAAAGCTCTGGCGAGGTCGCTGGCGCCGGAGATTCGCGTGAATGCGGTCTCGCCGGGAGCGGTGCAGACACGATTTGCGAACTGGCCGGAAAGCATCTTCCCGCAGGCGGCGCACGTGACTCCGCTCGAGCGGATCGCCACTGTGGAGGATGTCGCCGAGGCGGTTCTATTCTTCTGCGTGGAAGCGCAAACGATCACGGGCGAGAACCTCACGGTCGACGGCGGTTTGGCGCAATTGGGCCGCTCGCGGTAACCTCAACGTAATGCGTAATTGTTTGTCTAAGGCGGCTGTCCTGGCCGCCTGCATGGTTCTTTCCCCGGTCGTTCTGCTTCCGGCACAGAGCGCGAAGTTTTCCCTGACGATCGACAACATCATGCGCGGTCCGGGTTTGATCGGCTACGAACCCGGCGAGGTACGGTGGTCGGGCGATTCGGAGCGCATTTATTTTCGCTGGAAACAGCCGAGCGATCCGATCGAGAAAGAGCCCGACACTTACGTCATCAACCGGAACGGCTCCGGTCTGCGGAAGCTGAGCGATGAAGAAGCTACGCTCGCGCCGCCCTCAAATGGCGAGTTTTCCCGCGACCGCAAGCGCATCGTGTACTCGCACGACGGCGATCTGTACGTGTACGACTACTCTACCGATCGCGCGCGGCAGATCACGAAGACGGCGGACGCGGAATCGAATCCGCATTTCACGCGCGATGGAAATCGCGTTTGTTTTACGCGGGCGAACAACTTGTATGTCGTTTCGCTGGACGATGGAAGCCTTATCCAGTTGACCGATATTCGCATGCCGGGCGCGCCGGGCGCTGCTCCCGGGGGTGGTCCTGGATCGGGTGGTCGAGGAGGGCAAGGGCGCGCGGCCGCAACCGATTCATCGGAAGAGAAGAAGGGGACGGAGAGCCAGGAGTGGTTGAAGAAAGAACAGGAGCAACTGCTCGAGGTGGTTCGTGAGCGGGAAGAGTTGAAGAAGGAAAAGGAAGAGCTGCATAAGAAGGAGAATCCCCGGAAGCCGTTTACGCTGCAAGCGCGGCAATCGATCGGAAGTCTGCAACTCTCACCGGATGAAAAATCTGTCACGGCAACGGTAATTGAGGCGGGCGATGGCTCGAAGAACACCATCGTGCCGAATTACATCACCGATTCTTCGTACACAGAAGACATTCCTTCGCGCGAGAAAGTCGGCGACCGGCAGCCTCGCATTAAGATCGCGATTCTTTCCGTGGAAACGGGTGAAGTGAAATGGGTGGATCACGGCCAGAAGGAAACTCCTCCGCAGGATGCGTCGAAGACCATGAAGCCGGATATCAAAGCGCCTGCTGAACGGGAACGCGATGTACAGTTGCTTCAGCCAGTGTGGTCCGAGGATGGAACGAAAGCTGTTATTTACGCACGGGCCGCGGACAATAAGGATCGCTGGGTGCTGGCGCTGGATCCGGCGACGGGGAAGACGCGCGTGCTGGTGGACATCCATGATGATGCTTGGGTGGACGGGCCGGGGGCGCGAACGTTGGGCTGGATGAAGGGCGACAATGCGGTCTACTTTCAATCCGAACGCAGCGGCTATTCGCATTTGTACACGGTTCCGTGGGAAGGCGGCGAACCGCAGGCGCTGACATCGGGAAATTGGGAAGTTCGCGGAGCGGAAATCTCACGCGACAAATCCCGTTTCTATCTCGAGACGAGCGAAGCCGATCCCGGGGTTACGCAGTTGTATGAAATGAATGCGGAGGGCGGCGGGCGCACGCTGATCACTCCGGAACCCGGCAGTCATAACGTTACTTTGTCGCTGGATGAACGATGGATCGCGGACATTTATTCTTACACGAACAAACCGCCGGAAATCTATGTGCAAGAGAATCGACCGAACGCGAAACCTCGCAAGCTGACTTCGTCGCCGACGCCGGAATTCTGGACGTATCCGTGGCTCAACGTGCCGATCGTCACTTTTCCGGCTCGTGATGGAGTTATGCTGCGGGCGCGTTATTACAAGCCGGCGAATTTCAAAAAGGGCGGACCGGCGGTTATATTTGTCCACGGCGCGGGATATCTACAGAACGTGCATCGCTGGTGGTCGAGTTACTCGCACGAGTACATGTTTCATCATCTGCTGATGGAACGCGGATTCGCCGTGCTGGATATCGATTACCGGGGATCTGCGGGATATGGACGCGATTGGCGGACGGCGATTTATCGGCACATGGGCGGCAAGGATCTCGACGACCAGGTGGATGGCGCGAAGTGGCTGGTGTCGCACGAGGGCGTAGATGCGAAACACATTGGAATCTACGGTGGCAGCTACGGTGGATTTATCACGTTGATGGCGATGTTCAAAACGCCCGATGTTTTCGCGGCCGGCGCGGCGCTGCGGCCGGTCTCCGATTGGTCGCAATACAATCATCCATACACGTCCGGGATTTTGAATCTTCCGCAGAGCGATCCCGAGGCGTATCGCGTGTCGTCGCCGATTTACTTCGCCAACGGGCTGAAAGGGTCGCTTCTGATCTGCCACGGGATGGTGGACACGAATGTCCATTTCGAAGATACAGTGCGATTGGTGCAGAAGTTGGTGGAGTTGCACAAGGAGAATTGGGAACTCGCGGTGTTCCCGGTGGAGAATCACGGGTTCGTGCAGCCGTCGAGCTGGTCGGACGAATATAAGAGAATCTTGAAGCTCTTCGAGACGAAGTTGAAGTAGTGCGGAACGGCGCGCTCGCGATTATCTTACTTGCTGCTGCCGGCGTGGCGCAGCGGCGAAGCACGGAATATATCAATCCTGTGATTCCGGGCGATCACCCCGATCCATCCTTGATCCGCGTGGGGTCGAGTTATTGGGCGACGTCAACCAGCGGCGAATGGGCTCCCGTTTTCCCGCTGCTTCATTCCGAAGATCTGGTCAATTGGACCACGGAAGGCTTTGTGTTGCCAGAGCCGCCGGCGTGGTCGGCGGGCAGGTATTGGGCTCCTGAAATTTCCGAGTATCAAGGGCAGTTCTATGTGTATTACGCGGCTCGGAAGAAGAACGGGCCGCTGTGCGTCGCCGTTGCGAAGAGCGCGAAACCGGAGGGACCTTACACGGATTACGGGCCGATCGTCTGCCAGGACGATGGATCGATCGATCCCATGGCCGTGGTCGATGACAATGGACATCGTTATTTGATCTGGAAAGAAGACGGGAATAGCCGGGGTGGTCCCACGCCAATCTGGGCGCAAGAGCTTTCAGACGACGGGACGAAACTCACCGGCGAGCGGACCGAGCTGATCCGCAACGATGCGCCTTGGGAGGGCCCGGTGGTGGAGGGCCCGTTCATTTTGAGACGCCACGGTTACTTTTATTTGTTTTATTCGGGCGCCGTATGCTGCGGCTCGGGATGCAATTATCAAATGGGAGTCGCGAGGTCCGAACATCTACTGGGGCCGTGGAAGAAGGATCCGGATAATCCTATTCTGGCGGGCACCGATGTTTGGAAGTGCCCGGGTCACGGGAGCATCGTTGAAGATCCGACCGGGCGCGACTATCTTCTTTACCATGGCTATAATCAGGCGGCTTTCCTTTTTCTCGGCCGCGAGGCGTTGCTCGATGAAGTGAAATGGAACCGCAAAGAATGGCCGGTCATCAACGGGAACAAAGGTCCGAGTAACAAGACGGCGTCGCCGTTCCACACCGCGCAGCCGTTCACGGAGCCGAGCTTTCACGATCAGTTTGAGAAATCCGGGCTGAATCCTCGCTGGCAATGGCCGTGGAATAACGAGCCGCTGGCTGTATCCGGCGGCGGCTGGCTCACGCTGCGTCCGAATGCCGATCACGCTGCCGATCCTCTCGGGGCTGTGCTGGCGGTGTCTCCCGTATCCCTGAGCTACACGGCGCGCATTGCCCTGGATCTCGATTCGGTGCCTCGCGAGAGCACGGCGGGGCTGACGGCCTATGCGAATGGCGACAATGCGCTGGGCATCGCGGTTCGCGATCGAAGATTGATCGTGTGGCGTCGAATGGCCGGCGTCACGCGGATCACAACGAGCATGGACGCACCCGCCGCAACGCTTGTGTTTCTGCGCATGACCGTTTTGCGAGGGCGCGGTTTTCGGTTTGCGTTCAGCGCGGATGGAGCGCGCTGGACGAACATGGACGAAGACATGTCCGCCGATAGCTCGCCGTGGAATTCAGAGGCGCATATCGCTTTGACGTGCGGCGGAAGCGCTCAAGCAGCGGCGCGTTTTCGCGATTTCCAGCTCGATCCCGCGCCGTAGTTGAGCTATGCCGTGGCGAAAGAGCCAAAGCGGAGACAGGCACCGCTTTGGCAGCGAGGCCCAGTTGTAACACGGGCTGCTATGCCCCGAATAATTGCTCAGAGAGCCAACGGATATAGCCGGCGTTGCGGCGGCGCGTTTCGTCAACGATGGCGGCGGGAAGATCGTCGAGCGATTCCTTGAAGAATCGGCCGTCTTCATCGCGGCTTCCGACCATGTTTCCGAGCCAGAAGACCAGGAAGAGATTGCCGTCGATACGGCCCAGCGCGGCGTCGCCGAGATAGGGACCGTGCGAAGCTCGATATTGCGCCGCCAGCGCGCTCTCTTCGCCGAAAGCTTGAGCCGAGGCGAATCGCTCACAGGCGGTGACCATGCGCTCGAATAATGCGCGCTCAGCGGAGCCTGGAGCTTGTTCCGAGAGGACATCGAAGAGTTGCAATTGCAGCTCGCCGGAGATTTTGTAATTCAGACGGCCGCGCGTCGCCGAGCCGATGCTGCGCAACACGCCCGCCTGTTTGCCGCTGCCGGAATGAATGCTCAGCGTGCCATCGAAGTATCGGGCCACGCCGGCCAACACGGCTACGCGATCCTTTAGCTCCGCGATGGGATCGCCATCAAATTTGCTGTCGACCTGATCGAGCAATTCCGGCCACATTTTGTGGCTCGCGTACGCGGCCAAGGCACCGCGAGCTTCGGGATATGCCTGGCGCTTCTTGAATCCGAGGTTGGGTGGGACCAATTGCGCGGGCCGGCCGCGTTCGCGCAGCCAGTGCATGTAGAAGATCAGCTCTTGCGGCGTGGTCAGCGTTTCAGCTTCATCAAGAGACGGTTCAAAATCGAATGGCTCGCCGTATTTGGCGGCCGCGATCGCATCGAAGAGTTCTTCGTTGAGTTTTAGACTGGGGACGAATTTCACGGCCAGGCGCTTGATCTCGCGATCTGTGAATCGGTACTCGCGATCTTCGCACTCGAATTTTGCGGAAAATGCGGATAATGCCCAGCTACGCTCATCGGGCGTGAGGCGGGAATCGAACAGATCGTCAATTTCCGATTCCGTCCATGGACTCGGGTGACGTGAATCCGCGCGCAAGTCGAACAGGCGGGAAGTATCCGTCGTGAATTTCGTATATCCAGCCGCATGGCGGATCGCTTCCTTCACCCACTCGACCGATTTGGCGATTGCAGCATCGTCGCTGCCGTTCACGATGAAATGGTCGGCTTCGGCGTTGTATCCAGCGCGATAGCCGGATCGGATGGCGGCCCAAATGCCGGCGTGATAGAGATGCCGGATGCTCACTCGCGTGTGGCCAGGAGCAGTGGGATTGGATCCATCGCGAGCCGCGATTTCGGCGTCGGTGGTCATCTCGCGCGTCGCCGAGAGCTGCACAGTGGACGCGAGATTTCTTCCGGTCGCGCGCAATATGGATTCGAACGCGTCGAATGCCGCGGGCAGACTGATTTCAGGATGGCGATTGCCAACGGCGATGGCGGGCGCGTTGCGCTGGGGTCGAGGCAAAAAACTCCGGTCAATGCGTTCGGCGAAAGCGCGGAGGATGGCGTCATCCGACGGCGAGAAGGCGTAGAGATATTGCTGGTTCGAACCGTCGCTCCAGAGCGGCTGGCCGATTTCGGGCTCACCGCCTATCTGAAGAAGGCGGGATTGGCCGACAACGTCAATCGCGACATAAGAGGCCCGCGCGTTCTGCGTGAGCGATTGTGGGAGGATGTGAATCCCATCCCGGGATACGCCCAGGTGGCCGGCAAGACGCGCCAGCGCGGTCTCGTCCAGCAAGGCTCGCGCCTGGGTCGAAGAAGAGGTCATAATTCGATTGTCCCGCCGATGCCGGCTGCGCTCGACTTTAGAAGAAAAGCTTCATCGCAAATTGAAAGATGCGCGGATCGTATGCGCCCGTGACCTGTCCGAATGTCGACGAATTGAGAGCGGTGCTCACGGTGCCGTAGGTTGCGCCGGCGGGCTGTCCGGCCGGAGCGAAACCGCCGACATAATTCGTGTGATTCATAATGTTGAACGCGTCGGCGCGGACTTGCAAGCTGTAGCGCTCCGTGATTTTGAAATTCCTGTCGAGCGAAAGGTCGAAGCCGAAGAAGCCGGGTCCGCGGACCGCGTTGCGGCCGAGGTCGCCGTAGGTGCCGATGGGATTCGGCGTGAAAGCCGCCGGATTCATCCACTGCACGCATATTTTGCTTGTCGAGCAGATGGGGTTGGTTGCGGAATAATCACTCATCACTTGGTTCGGACGATCGTTGCCAAGGTCCGTACGCGAATTGTCGGTTCCGGTTGTGATTGTCAGGGGCTGGCCGGAGCGGGCCTGGAACAGAGGCGCAAGCTCCCAATTGTTGAGTAGCGCGCTCAAGAATTTGTTGCCACTATTCCAAGAGCTGATGGCGACGAGGGAGGCATTGAAAAGACTCCGGGCGTCCGAGATGCAGGGGCCCCAATCGGCGTGACGATTAAAAATTTGCGAGTTCGTCGAGCCGGCCAGCGCGGCGCCGAAGTCGTAATCGGACAGGCAATACGAATCGGTGTAGTTGGCGAGGAAAGTGAAGTGCTGGCTGAAACGATGCTGGGTAGACAGCAACAAGCCCTGGTATCGCGCCACGGCGCCGTCATCCATCTCGTCGATGCTCGAGTAGTAGATACCGGTGGCCGGATTCGAGAGGGTCAGCAAACGACGTGCCTGGTAATTCGCTCCGGATGTGGTTGAACATGGGCCGGCGGCTGTCAGGCCGTATTGTCCCGCGGTGCAGTTGCCGGGAATGTAGATGTCGGGATCTCTTTCGAGAGCGATCCAAAGATGGGTGGTCTTGTTGCCGAGATAGCTTGCGGACACCATCCAGTTATTCCCGAGCTGACGTTGATAAGTGACGTTCCAATTCGCCACATAAGTGGACTTGGGATGCAGAGGCATGTCGATGTAGACGCCGGACTTCGGGAAGTAGAGATTCCCGTTCTGGGGAAATGGATTACCACCCGCGAAGTTCGCCCAGGGACTGGAGAGTTGCGCGGCGCCGACATCGATGTCGTTGCCGTAAGGCGGGTTCGTAGTTTCGCGTTCGTTGAACCAAGTTTCGGTAGCGTCGTAGAGGATGCTAGCGCCGATGCGCAACGTATCCTTACCTTCACCGCTGGGATTCCAGACCATCCCTACGCGCGGCGCGAAATTAGCTTTTTGTCCGCTCCAGTTGGCGGCGGGAATCCCGGGATCGCCAGGGAAGAACAGCCCAGGAGGCGCCGTCGGATGCAGTTTACTGACCTGACCCGCAAGGAATGCCGATTCGATAAAAGAATCGCCGCGCTTGTATTTATCGGGATCGGAGAACGTCGGTTCCCAGCGGAGACCGAAGTTGACCGTGAAGCGCTTGTTGATGCGCCAACTGTCTTGGGCGTAGTAGCTCATGACCCACGTGCGCAGATCGTCGGGGGTGGCGTTGGTCTGCTGGAAATCGCTCATTTTTCCCAACAGGAAATCGGCCATTCCGAGGCCGGTGAATTCGCCGTTCCATGCGGGCGCACCATTTTCGTCGAAGCCGGAGATGGTGTTGTTCTGAACGCGAATGACGTTGAACCCGAAGCTGAGTTGATGGCTGCCTTTTACCCAGTTCAGATCGTCGGCGACCTGGAAATCGTTCAAGTTGAAATGTCCGGGAGCGCAGGTGCCGCAGTAAGTGGTGAAGCCGCCGGTCATACTCGAGATCAGCAGGAAGTTCGGGACCGCGCTGTACATATTGGCACCGAGATCGGTCCAATTGATGGGGAAGCTTGTGGGGCCGCGGTTGTCGCGGCGGCGATTGAAGCCGACGTGAAAGGTGTTGACCAGGGTTGGGCTGAAGGTATACGAATCGCCAATGGTCGCCTCCTGGGCCAGTTCCAGGTTGCCCGGCGAAGTGCTGGTGAGCAGATTATCGCCCACCAATACGGGAGGATTCGTCCAATGATCCCAGAAGTATCTGCCGTAAATGGTATGCTTCTGGCTCAGCACCCAGTCCGTGCGCTCGATCCACTGCTGTTCGTCTCCGGTTTGTGGGATGCCGTAGGTCACCAGGCCGCACGGGTTGGCCTGCGCCGTCGGAAGGTATTTCGACGCCAGCGCCAGGGTGACCGGATCCATCATGGATACGGGAATCTGATTGCCGGGGAATGTCCCGCCGGCAGGATTCTTCAGGGTGAGAGTTTTTCCGTTCGATTGACAGGCGGCGGACGCGATGGTGCTGAAATCGCCGCTCAGCATTGCGGCAGTGGGGATATGTGTGGTCAACTGCGGAGGATTCTGCCGGTTTTCCGTGCCCTGAAATCCTCCGAAGAAGAACAGTTTGTCCCGGATGATCCGGCTGCCGGCTGTCCCGCCGTAGGTATTTCGTTTGAGCGTGTCGGCTCCCGTCGTTGAGAAGAAGTTGCGCGCGTCCAGGTCCCCGTTGCGGATGTATTCGAATGCGTCGCCGTGGAATGCGTTGGAACCGGACTTGGTGACGACATTGACGGTGGCTCCGGGATGCGTGCCGAATTGCGACGATACGGCGCTGGTCTCGATGCTGAATTCCTGGAGAGCGTCGGGGAATGGGAACGGCAGGTTGACGTTCGACATCGCGTCGGTGGCATCGGCGCCATCGAGCAGATAAGCGGTGCCGTTTCCCTGGCCGCCCGCCACCGAAATTCGAGTTGCGTTCCAGAAGGTCTTGCTTCCGGTGTCGCCGCTATCGGCGGGCACGGCCGCGCCGACCGTATAGATTAACTGGGTGACCTGGCGTCCGTTAAGCGGCAATTCGTTGATGCGCTCCTGATCGACCAGGCTGGAAATGGAGTTTTCCTTGGTCTCCACCATGCTCGCAGTAGCGCTGACTTCAACGCGCTCCGTGGCGGCGCCGACCTCGAGCGTGGCGTTGATCTGGATGTTGTTATTGACGACCAGTTCAATGCCCCTTTGCACGTAATCCTTGAATCCGGGGGCCTTGACTTCGAGGAAGTAGGGTCCGACTGGAAGATTTGGAAGGGTGTAATTGCCGTTCGAATCCGATCTTGTCGAGTGGTTCGTTTGTTTGTCGACTTCAGTCATTGAGACAATCGCGCCGACGATTGCCGCGCCGCTGGAGTCGGTTACGGTTCCGCTAACTTGCGCCACGGCTGTGACCTGGGCATTAGCGGTGAAGTTGAGAAGGAAGAGGAAGGCAACCGCGAAGCAGCACCGGCTCGCGAACGTCGACCGGGACGTATCGAACATAAACTACCCCCTGAAAAGCAAACTTTGCTGAACCTCATTCGAGGCGACTTAAAACCGCTTTAAGATACGATACTCAAACGCTTTCAATCTGTCCAATAGATTCATTCGCTAATGCTGATCGTTTTTGCCGATCATTGGCGGGAGATGTTAATCCTGCTGTAACGGCGAACGCAAGTTCCGCAATGGCCTTGGGAAACACTTCGGCCGCGGCGGAGACCAACTGAAGCTGGCGCATCAAGGGTTTCTTTTTCACGCGCAAGATGCGCAGGGGACCATCCGGCGGCTCGTCCGCTATGGCGCAAAGAGGCAGGATCGAGGAGCCCAATCCGGCGCGGACCAGGCTCTTAATCGCCTCATTATTCTCGACTTCCATCGCGATATTGGGTGTAATCCGGAGCGAATCGAAGTAGCGGTCCACTAAATTCTGCATGGCCGTACCTTTCTCATAGAGAATGAGGCGCAGGGTCGCCAGTTCCGACGGTTCGATGTAACTGCGCTTGGCGAAGGGGTGGTCGCGATCGATCACGATGACCAGTTCCTCGCGGCCCAGCGCTTTCGCGGTTAACCCGGCGAGCGGTCCCGTTTTCATGACGATGGCGAGGTCGATGTGTTGGGAACGGAGCTCCTGGAGCAGGAATTCGGTGGTTCCGGCGAGCACGAAAAGCTCGATGTCGGGAAAGCGCCTTTTGTAGTCGCTGAGTATGGGTGGAAGGCGATAGATGAGGGTGGTGGGGCCGACGCCGAGTCGAACGGTGCCGCGCCGGAGCGCGTTCATTTCGCGGAGGGCCATTTCGGCGTTCTTGAGATCGCTGAAGATGCGTTCCGCGTAGGGGAGCAGCACTTTACCGGCTTCCGTCACCTGCACGCGCTTTCCGACGCGCAGGAACAGCGGGCAACCGACCTCGTCTTCGAGGAGCTTGATGTGCTGGCTGACGGTGGATTGGGAAAGATGCAACTCGGCGCCGGCGCGGGTGAAGCCACCGGCCTTTACAGCGGCGTGAAACACGCGTAGCTGATGGAGATCCATCGGGTTCTCCGATCCTGGGAGCTAGATCGTTCTATTTTGCACATGGATGGGGTGGTTGTAAAGGTGGAAGTTCGGTGGGTGAGGGACGCGAAGCGGGCGTTCGGTGATAAACTAAGGTGTTGATTGTGCGCCCGTAGCTCAGTCTGGATAGAGCGTTTGCCTCCGGAGCAAAAGGTCGTAAGTTCGAATCTTACCGGGCGTACCACCCACCAAAACCCCGTCAGACGGCCCTCCCAGCGCATCCTAAACCATCACGAGAATGTCGTCGCGCGCCTGAATGACGAGATTATCAAGCGCTGGGTAGCCGAGGGGCTTCTGCTACAGCCAAAGACGGATCAGGCCCAGGAGCTAGCTTGTTGGTTCGTCGATTGCAGCAGCGTGCAATCGTCCTCGCGAACGTGTCTCTTAGGCAATTTGGCGGCAGAGAAGTTCTGTGCATCACACCCGTTCAGCGCCCCTATCCGTAAGTACGTTAACCCAACTGGCTCGCTTAGAAAGCGCGTCGGGCCTGAACAACACGACATTGGGTGAACCCGACTTGACAGCGCTTGGGTATCTGATTCCGTCATATCCTACAGCACGAACGATGTTGGCTAGCAGCTGGGTGGAACGGTATTCAGCCTGGCTTTCTGTTGGTTTTGACATCGTTCCGGCGATACCGCTGAGAAGCCTCCCTACGTCGAGCTGCAATGGCAGGTTCTTCGTTACAAACGGATTGGGAGTTCCGAACGACGTACAGAGGTCGATAACCGTGATGTCAGGACCTACAACGAACTCCCCAATTGAGAGTGCCGAGCCCGGCGGTTGTTTGGTTTCTGCAACTGCGGTCATTTCGGCTTCTGCCGTGTACACGGAGTATTGCCCTTCGGTATTTGCGCGGCTCGCCGGATGACTAGGGTTGGGCCCAACGTCCTTGTGAGGGACACTTACGCCTCTGCTGGCCTCGCATCCTGGTCTTGCGCGGAATAATATGCTGCCTCTTTCAATGAGGACCGCAAAATAAGAAAGTTGATCACTTAGTTGGTTCTCGGCAGTTGCGATGGTCTCTTGAGCTCTACGAATCTCATCTACCGTCTGCGGCGAACCGGCTAAGCCGGTTGGGAACATTCTGTCCCACACGCGCCATTCGGTTCTGCGAGCTCGTAGGCTGAAGTTTAGCACCCAACTGTCGGCCTTCAGATTTTCACCGTGACGAGGACTTTTCGAATTGCATAGAAGGTCATCCACTAGATGCCGGGCATTGTCCCGTCTGAGAAGAGCTGTCGAAAATACGCCCCAGTCGTCCTGTATCGCCTCAAGCAAGGGCCGGGCTGCCCAGTGGTGACCAGGGACGTCGATCTCCTCTTCCCGGCATGACTCGTCCACGTATTCGTCAAGGAGATTGCCGAAATACTCGTACAATTCCTGGACAGCGATTGTCCGGACGTATCGCGCTCCGCGGTGTGAACATGTTTCGGTCTTAGAGCCTCCGCCACGCACGAATTCTTTGACCCATTGGTGTTGGAAGCAATTTGGGCAGCAACGCGACTTTGGCGAGCTCTGTTGAGTATTCAGTTAGCTCCTATTTTCCCCTTTCTTCACCAAGTCGTTTACATTGGTCCATTTGCCCCATGGATCGATCCGGGTGGACCATCTTTTATCTGTAGTCCATTCTGGTGGGTAAAGGGCAACGGCGCATTTGTTGAATGATAGGTCGCCGGATTTCTGCCTGCTGTCGTCGTTCATGCCGCTGCCGCCGTCGCCTCGCGTGCCCGCGTGCCGAGCAGCTTGCTGAACCCCGGGCTGTTCCGTATGATCGTCAGTTACTTCGTCAGTATTTCGGCGATCTTGGGGATGTCAGATTCGGGCACGTCAACCTAGTACCTTTTCAGAAGCGATTTGAGCCGAGCGTCGTGGCCCATTTTAAATTGGTCTCGTGTGCCCCTGATACCACGAAAGAAGGGTCCTAGGTGCTCGTTGGGAGGCGTCCTGCGAGAGCTTGGTGCCCTGGAGCCAGCACCAGCACGCCTCGGAGCTTACTCGGGGCCGAGGATTTTGAGGTGGTGCGTGCGAGAAATGCGGGGCGATGCGCGGGAGCCCCGTCATACGCCCCTCCTACCCCCTCGTGAAGGCCTTCAGCCGGGGTAGGCGGAAGCCGTCCCAACCCATCCGGTCGCCTCCGGAGCAAAGACGTACGTTGGAATCTTACCGGGCGTACCATTCCTCCGGAACGTTCCAGCAAAGGGCCGGCGGTTTTTGACAGCCGACCCCGTCTAAAACAACAACTTATACGGACAAGAGCCGGTCGAAGAAAGACCGATAACGCCGTAGTGCCTGGCGCAGGTCTTCCGTCGAGACGTCCTGACCTTGCGACCATTCATGTTCCATTGCGTTACGTTCGCCGGCGAACACTTCGGCCAAGCGCTTAATTACCGAGGCGACCAGTTGATCGGCTTGCTCGACGGCGCTACGCGGCTCGTCTACGAAGCTGCCTTGAATGTCGTGCCAGCGGGAGCGGAAGTTTTCACTTTCGTTCTCGGGGAAGAGCAGGTCGTGGCGGGGCGCCTTTTCGGAGCCGCTATTCAATAGCTGGGCCGTGCTGGTGGGTTCGCTTTCGATTACCTGATTTTCGATCATCGGTGCACCTCCTCATAGTGCGTCACGTGAGTATCCAAAAGGTGTTCGAAGAGATTGCGGTAGTGCTGCATGGCGCGCCGCAGTTCCTCCGTTGACGATTGGCCGCGCTGGTCGCGTTCGGCGATGTCATGCGCGTAACGGTAGTTCTCGACCACCTGCGGATGCTCGACCGAGATATCGGCCGCGCGTTGTTCGAAATCTCCCATGGGATAACCGCGGGCCAGCAGCGCTTCATTTACCAGGGCGTCCGCTTTCGATACGGCGAGGCGCGGATCGTCGACGAACTGTTCCTGGACGCGACGCCAGTCGGCAGCGAAACGATTGCACTCCTCGTTGGTCAGCGGGCGAATGTTGAATTTACTGACGCGCTTGCGGCGGTCCTCCAGGACAGCTTCGGCGCGCCGCGTGTTGCCGCGCTCCTGCTCGACAAGCCGGTCATATTCAGGACCGAACTTGGTGCGCAGTTTGCGACTTTTCTCTCTTTGTACGTACATCCAGAGGCCGAACGCGATTGCCACGATGGCCACAATCAGGATGATCACGGTTCCAGTGTTCATACGGGCATGCTCCTGGGCTTGGTGAGAGCAGGCCAGGTACCAAGAGTTCGGTGCGGGATTTCTCACGTAGAATTAAGCTCTTACGAGAATTGGCGTAGACCCGCGCGGTACGTATCGGGGTAAAAAATGCAGGTCCTGGAGGGCTTCAAACGCAGGATATTCGATTACAATGAGGTAGCGATATGAACGCGTTGGCGCAGTGGGGACCGGTCGCCGTAATCCTCGGGGGATACCTGCTCGGTATCTTCTTTCAGAATCGACGCATAGACGATTTGAAAGATTCAATGAACAAACGCTTTGACGACACGAACTCATCGGTGAACAAGCGATTTGACGATTTGCGAGATCTGCTCAAGTCTGAAGTGAAGCGGCTGGACGATCGCCTAGGCCGCCTGGAAGCACCGATTATTCATCAGAAGTAGATTCTCTTCACACGTTTGTGCGTACTCCGGCCGGGCAACGCGCGTAGTTTATTCAGAGATGCACTATTTGGTGTTGGCTTTGTCGTTTTCGGGCGTGCTGGCGGCCGAGGATGCGGCGAGCATCATGGCCCGGGTGGCTGAGAACCAGGATCGGGCGGTCCGCCAGAGGGCGGATTACGTTTATCAGGAACGCGTAACCGTGGCGACACGGCACACCAACGGCAAGTTGGCGCGACAGGAAGTTGCGGAATATCTAATCGCGCCGACGCCTTCCGGGACTGAGAAGAAGCTTCAGAAACTCGAAGGGCGCTATCTCCATAAATCCAAGTACGTGGAGTTTCAAGGCGAGCCGGCCGACAAGCACGAAGGACTGGACGGGAGTTTGGTCGAGAGCTTCCGTACGGATCTGCTCGAAGACAAGTCGAAGGACGGAATGGCGAGCGACCTGTTTCCGCTTACGGCGGAAGAACAAAAGCAGTACGATTTCGAGCTTGCGGGCGAGCAGGTGGTGGATGGTCGCAAGACGTATCAGGTGCGGTTTCGGCCGAAGGACCGGAATGACATTAACTGGTCTGGCGAGGCACTGATCGATGAAGAAGAATATCAGCCGGTATCCGTTTATACGAAATTGTCGCGGCGGATTCCGATGGCTGTCCGCGTTTTGCTCGGCACGGATCTGCCTGGGTTAGGTTTCAGCGTGCGGTATCAGCGGGTGGAGAAGGACGTCTGGTTCCCGGTGAGCTTTGGCACCGAGTTTCGGCTGCATGTCCTCTTTTTCCTGAACCGCGACATTTCTATTTCGTCTTCGAGTTCCGGATTTCAACGGGCAAAGGTTGAGAGTACGATTCAGTTCGCGAAGGATCAGTAACAGCGCCCGCGTCGCCCAGTGCGCGGAATAAATTCAACATATCCGAACCCAGCGTGAAGCCGGCGGCCTGCGCGTCGCGATGGAACATTTTTACCGTGTCGAGCGAGAACTCATCCAGGTCCTTGCCGGCGAGTTGCAATTTGTTCAGCAGGTCCGGAGTCAGCGTGATGATGTGGCATCCGCAGCTGTTTGCCTGGAACACGTTGAAGACTTCACGCGGGCTGGCCCAGATCAGTTCCAAATGAGGATAAGGGCGAAGCGCGTCGACGGCCGCAGCCATGATCGGGAGCGGATCGCGGCCGGTGTCGGCGATTCGGCCGGCGAATACGGAGATAAATGCGTGGGGGCCTCCGAGGACCATGGTGGCGACGCGTTCGACTTGATCGAGGGTCATGAGCGCGGTCACGTTCAGGTTCACGCCTTCCGATGCGAGTGCGCGGAGCACGGTCGCGGTGCTCATGCCTTGCGTGTTCGTGACAGGCACTTTCACGTAGACGTTCGGTCCCCAGGAGGAGATGTAGAGCGCCTGGCGGCGCATTTCGTCGAGGTCGTCGGAGAAGACTTCGAAGGAAATGGGACGATCCGGGATGGCGTCGATGACGTCTCTGGCGAACGCTTCATAATCCTGGATGCCGGCATGGCGCATGAGCGTCGGGTTGGTGGTGAAACCCTGGATGCGGCTGTCGCGGGCGAGGGCCGTTATGCAGGCCACGTCGGCGCCGTCGGCGAAAATCTTCACGCGCAGTTCGGTTGGTGGTGCGGCTGGTTCCATGACGATGCGTTTTCCTCTCGATTTGTTGGAGTTGAGGATCCATTCAGCGGCCCGCAGCAGACTGGAGGCGGCGTGGTCGGGAGCTTCGGGACGTTTTTCTTCATAGCCGCAATCGATGAAGATAGTGCGGCAGCCGGCGCGCTGGCCGGCTTCGATGTCGCGCCAACGGTCGCCCACGACATAGCTACTGTCCATGGCGATGTGGAAGCGTTCGGCGGCGCGTGTCAGCAGGCCAGGCTTGGGTTTGCGGCAAGGGCATTCCTCGTGGTCGTCGTGGATGCAGACTTCGGCGCCATCCAACATCAACTCTTCGATGAGGGCGCGGTTCATCTCTTCGACGGTCTCGAGACGCGTGCGGCCGCGCGCGATGTCGGGCTGATTGGTAACCATCACCAGCAGGTAACCGGCCTCGCGGAGGGCGTCGCAGGCGGTTTTTACACCGGGGAGCACCTCGAGCTCCTCTATCGACCGCGGTGAATAGGGATGGCCGTCGCGAACCGGCGCGCGATTCAGAACGCCATCGCGATCGAGGAACACGGCTTTGCGGCGCGCGCTCATACGGCGACGGGTTCCATGTCGGCGATCAGGGCTTGGAGCGAATCGGCGAGGGCCTGGCGCGTGCTGCGAGAGCGGGTCCAGCCGAGGCTTCGGATGCGATTCGTGTTGAGGCGGACGATGGGGACGTCGCCTTTCCAGCCGCGATCTCCGCCGGTGTATTCGAAACGGACGGAGCCGGGTTGGAGACCCATGGCTTCGACGGCGAGCTGGGCGATTTCAGTGACCGTGACGTAGTCGCCTGTGCCGACGTTGAAGACATCGAATTTGTGCGCGGACTTTTCGTTGGTCAGGAGGACTGCGTTCACCACGTCGCCGACCCAGATGTAGGATTTGCTTTGCGAGCCGTCGCCGAGGATGCGCAGTGCACGAGCGTTGGCGGCCAGTTGACGGACGAAATCGAAACCGACTCCGTGGGTCTGGCGCGGTCCCACTACATTGGCGAATCGGAACGCGCGGCCGGTCATGCCGAACATGTGGCAGTAGGAGGCTATGAGCGCTTCACCGGCGAGTTTGCTCGCGCCGTAGGTGGAAACCGGGATCAGCATGCCGTGGTCTTCCGCGACTTCCGTGGTGCCGAGGTCGCCGTAGACGCCGCTTCCGGAGGCGTAGAGAATGCGCTGGATGCCGGAGATGCGCATGGCTTCGAGAACGCCGCGCGTGAGCTGGGTGCCTTCCCGGAAATCGATATCGGGATCGGTTACGGCGCGGGAGATGTCGGGATTCGAGGCGATATGGATCACAGCGTCGTGGTCTTCGATGGCCGATTGCAGCGTGGCGCAGTCGTTTACATCGCCGCGTACGACGTGAAGCCTGGAGTCGCCGGTGTGATGCGCGTAGTGCCAGGTGCGGCCCGATGAGAAGTTGTCGTAGAGAGTGACGCGCTCCGTGGCGGGGTCGCCGAGCAGACGATCGGTAAAGTGGCTGCCGATGAATCCGGCGCCTCCGACGATGAACCAGCGATTAGCGGGCACTGACTGTCTCCCAACGCGTGGGCGCTAATTGGAGCGCTGGATGACTTACCAGCAGGTGCCATAGGACAGCGCAGGTTCCTTCGGTGTGGGGCGTGATGCGGCGCGGGTCGATGATTGGCACCAGAACGGCGGCGTCGGCGATTCGTTTTGTAAAGCCTCCGTCTCGTCCTACGATTCCGAAAATGCGGGCGTTGGCGGCTCGGGCTGTTTCGAGGGCCCGGATCAGGTTTGTGGAGACGTGCTTGTCTTTGTCGCCTCCACCTACGGAGAAGACCAGGATGGCGTCTTGTTTTGCGATTCGCGAGGCGGTTAGCCAATTGGAATAGCAGCTCTCCCAGCCGTCGTCGTTGATGCGGGCAGTGAGCTCGCTCACGTTGTCGGTGGGGGCATAGGCTTCGAAGCCGCAGAGCTTGCGGAAGTCATTTACCGCGTGGCTGGCGTGGCCAGCCGATCCTCCGACTCCCAGGATGAAGAGGCGACCTCCGGCGTTTCGCACTTCGGCCAAGCCTTGAGCTAGGGACTCTATGGAATCTAAGTCGAGGGCGGATAGTACGGCTTGGGCCTCGGATATAAAGGTACTGCTGAAGGATGCCATCACACTGATCCCGTATTTCCATCGGCAGTATGTGGGGGCGGCTATATCCCCTCCCTCACGGTCAGGGTTCCGAAGTGACGAGTAGTTGCTCGAAGTCTTGGAGGCCGGCGGGGGAGCCGATTTCGTAGAAACGTTCCGTGGCTTCGAAGCCGGCCAGGCGTCCTTCCAGGCTGAGCTGGTGGAAGACTTCAGATAGGTCGGCGGGGATGGTATCGGGGACTCGGTCCGCTATGACCTCTCTTTTTAAGGCTGAGAGGCCGTAATCGATGTGGGTCATTAAGGGTGAGCGCGGATCGCTACGTGTTTTGTCGTAGACCGCTATACGGTTTTTGTCGTAGACGACGTTGCTGCGATCCCAACGCTCGCGATTGCCTAACACGGTCATCAGCGCGGGCATTGCGCTCGATTCGAATGCGTTCCAGACGGCGGGGATCGAGACTGGGGTGAAGGAATCGCCGTAGATCAGCAGGAACGCCGGTTCGAGCGCTCCTTCGTGGAGGGCTAGGCGGAGGGCTCCGGCGGTTCCGCGCTGGACACTGCCTTCGTCGACGTAATCGATTTGGATGTTCCATTTACGGCCGTCGCCGAAATGTTCGCGGATCATTTCGCCTCGGTAGCCGATCAGATAGGTGATTCTACGTATTCCGTTGCGGATCAGGAATTCGAGCTGGTGCTCGGCGAAGGGACGGCCAGCGGCTAGGAGCATGGTTTTGGGACAGGATTCCGTAAATGGACGCATGCGTGTGCCGAGCCCGCCGGCCAGCACGACGCATTGGGGCGAGGCGAGCATCAGCCTCGGGCGAGGATCGACGATCCGTCGTAGTCGAAGCGGAACGGGAGTTCCATAAGATCGGCGGCGGCCATGGCGTGGCGCAGCCGGAGCGGGTCTTCGGCGTAGAAGAGCAAGAATCCTCCTCCGCCCGCGCCGACGAGCTTGCCTCCCACCGCGCCGTTTTCGAGCGCCAGCGAATAGCAGCGGTCGATGCGCTCATTGGTCATGCCACGGGAGCGCGCGCGTTTGTGCGACCAGTGTTCATTCAACAGCTTGCCGTAGCAACGGGTGCGCCCTTTTTCGAGCTCGCCGCGGGCGGCCATTCCGAGCTGCTTGGTGAAGTGGAGGTTCTCGAGCATCTCTTTGTCGCCCTGGAGCGAGCGGTGTTTCTGATCGTTTAGGACTTCGACGGCGTTGCGAACGTAGCCGGTGAAGAACATGACCAGGTTGGTTTCGAGGTCGCAGAGGGTGTCTTCGGAAACGGCGAGGCGTTTGAAGGTGACGCCGCCGTCGGAGTGAAATTCGAACGAGGTGAGACCACCGATGGCGGCGATGTATTGGTCCTGTTTGCCAACGGATTGGCGGAGCGAATCGATTTCGATTTCGCAAGCTTCTTCGGCGACGCGGGTCGGCGGAACGTGCTCGCGTTTGTAAGCATAGAGGGCGCGCAGGAGACCGACCGTGAATGCGCCGGAGGAGCCGAGGCCGGTGCCGGCGGGAACGTCGGCCATGCTGGCGATTTCGATGGCGCCCTGGCCGTTATGACGGCGCAGCGCTTCGCGGAAGATGGGATGACGGATGTCGTCGACGGTGGGGCATTCTTCGAGGCTCGAATACTTGAGCAGGTAGCCGGGTTTGAACATCCGGTTGATGCTGATGTAGATGTACTGCGTGATGGCGGCCGCGATGACAAAGCCTTCGTATTGTTCGTAGTAGGAAGGGAGGTCGGTGCCTCCGCCGCCGATGGAAATACGCAGGGGTGTGCGGGTGATGATCATTATAAGGACGGCCGCTCTTAGATCGTCAGAATCGCAGGCCGTCTTTAAGCTACAGAAAAACGGCAAATCGCCCGAACATTTAGCAGAGCCGCGGTGGACCGAAGCGGCTATCGGGAGGGTTGCGCAGAGATGCCGATCGGGATTCTGGGCGGGGGACTCGCGGGGCTGACAATCGGCGCTCATGTCGAGGGCGAGTGCGAAGTTCTCGAAAAAGACAGCCGCGGAGGGGGGCATTGCCAGAGCGTCCAGGAAGAGGGCTTTACTTACGACGCGGGCGGCCCACATATCATCTTTTCGCGCGATTCGAGCATGGTGGAATACATGGTCTCGCTGCTCGGCGAGAATGTGCACAAGGCACGCCGCAACAATAAGATCTTTTTCGACGGCCGCTACGTAAAATATCCGTTCGAGAATGGCCTTTTCGATCTATCACCTCAAGATCGCTTCGAGTGCCTTTATCACTACATCCGCAATGATTATCCAGCGCCTAAGACGAACTTCAAGGAATGGATTTACCACCATTTCGGAAAAGGCCTGGCGGAAAAATACCTGATCCCCTACAACGAGAAGATCTGGAACGTTCCGGCGGAAGAATTGGGCCTGGAGTGGGTGGAAGGCCGGGTGCCGAAGCCGCCAGTCGAGGACGTGATCAAGGCCGCCGTGGGTGTCGAGACGGAAGGCTACACGCACCAGCTTTACTTCGATTACCCGAAGCGCGGTGGAATCGAATCGCTGCCTCTCGCGATGGGCTCGAAGGTGGAGAATATCGTGACTGGCTTCAACGTTCAGAAGATCTGGAAGGAGCATCGCGGGTGGTGTGTTTCGGACGGGCGGTCGACGCGTCGTTACGACAGCCTTGCAGCGACCATACCGATGCATGAACTGGTGCGCGCGGTGGAGGGTGTGCCCCGGGAGATTAACGACGCTGTTCAGTCGCTACGCTTCAATGCCCTCACGACGGTGTCGATCGGGTTGAGCACGGCAAGATTGCCGGATTACACGGCTGTGTATGTCCCTGACCCCGAGATCCGTTTCCACCGGGTTTCGTTTCCCGCGATGTTCAGTCATCATAATGCGCCCGCGGGCCAGGCGCTGATTCAGGCCGAGATCACAACCAATCCTGGCGATGGGACTCACGAGATGAGCAATGACGAGTTGCTGCGGGATGTAATCGCCGACTTGGAAGCGATGGGGCTCATCCACGCGTCGGAGGTCTGCTACGGAAGGGTGATTCGCACGGAATACGGGTACGTCGTTCAGAACGACGATTGCCGTCGCAATCTGAAGCGCGCGAAGGCATGGTTTGAGCAGGCCGGCATCGCGCTGTGCGGGCGGCTTGCGGAGTTCGAATACATCAACATGGATCAATGCATCGATCGCGGGCGGAAGGTGGCGGCGCGATTGAGCGGGCAGAGCACGGCCCATAAGGTTCTCGAGACGGTAGCATGAGCCTGATTTCTGTCGCGATGATCTCGATGAACGAGGAGAAGGCCGTGGAAGGCGTTCTCTCCGATATACAAGCGGCTCTTCGAGGGCGCGAGTTCGAGATCGTGCTGGTGGACAGCAGCCGGGATAGCACGCCGGAAATTGCAGCGCGCATGGGTGCGCGCGTGATCCGGCAGTTTCCTCCACGCGGTTACGGAAACGCCATGAATCGCGTGCTGCGGGAATCGAGAGGCGACGTGGTGGTGACGCTCGATTGCGACGGCACCTATCCGGCTGGAAGGATCGCGGACATCGCCGGCATGGTTTTGGCGGGCGAATGCGACATTGTGAATGCCTCGCGGCTAGAGAAACGGCCCGAGGCCATGCCGTTCGTAAATTATTTGGCAAATGCCGCGTTTGCTATGGCTGGCAGGATTCTCCTCGGACTCAAGTTTACCGATCTGCACTCGGGGATGCGGGCGTATCGAAGGAGCGTAATCGAGCAGGTGGAATTCGATCCTAGCGGTCCGGCGCTTCCGGTGGAGTTGCTGCTCAAACCGGCGATGCAGGGCTTTCGGGTGCGAGAGATCTTCATTCCATACGAGGAGAGAATCGGGGCGACAACGCTAAACCGCTGGGATTCGACGGTGTGGACGTTTCGGAGGATTTTGCGGCTGGTGGGGACAACGCGTAAGAAGCAGATGGCGGCTATGCCGGCTCGCGGCGGAGAGTCGAGCTAGTGGGCCCGGGATCAGCCATTGATGGAGCGAGCGCGTTCATTACCGGCGCTGCGCCGACTGGTCTTGGCGCCGATTGGTTATTGCCGAGCGCCTGGCTGGCCCGCGCGAATTACTGCCCGCCGTGCATGCGCTGGGAACGTGGTCTTTCCGTTGACGACTCTGGCGGTTGCGATCGCGATCCTTCGAAAATGCATGATCGACACGGCTGCGAAGCCTGTAGATTGTTTTGAACATCTTTGGCGTGGCAGTACGACAACCTGGTATGTGACTCCGGCCGCCCCGCTGGCGGCGACGATTTTCGTTGCGAAATTGGTAGTCGATGGCAAAGGGGCGCTCGAACGGCTGCCCGCGGTCTGGGCTGCGATCCCGGCGCATTGTGCGATGCGAGTGGAGTCACTCGACCCGAGAGTCATCTTTGCGCCTGAGACAGACGGAGGCTCACCGGTGAATATCGTTGTTCTGCTGGCGCTCTTGACGGCAGCGTGGTGCCTGGTTGCCGGAGGGTTTATCTGGTGGGAGTCACGCAGCGAGGCGAAAATGGACGTGCGCGAGGCCTAAGGGACAGATTTAAGCCCTGCATCGGCTAGCGCCGGCGGATCGGCGATCCGGTAGGGCTTCAGAATCGCGGGCTGGGCGTCGGGCTCGAATAGCCACGCGCTACGGTCGCGGAAATAGTCGAGCAGGCGGCGATTCTCCTTGTCGCCGAGATCGTGCGCCCAGACGACCGGAGCATGGTCTATGTCTGCATCGTTGAAGACCCACTCGCCGTGAAAATCGTGCGGGGACGCATAACGGGCCACGATCAGAACGCGGCCGTATTTTTGCGCGAGACTCGCCGCGATCTGGTCGCGAACCCGATAGTTAGGTTGGTGAAAGACGGCTCGAACCTGCAAGGTGGAAACTACGAGCGGCATCAGAAAAAGGATTGTAACGATCCGGACCAGCATCACCCCGTCACGGGAAGATTTGCGTCCGAGCAGGCGGAGATATCGCAGACCGAACGCGCTCATGAGCAACGCGAGTCCCAAAGCCGGCGCGGGGTAGTGCGGGAGAAATCCCTTTTCGAGCAGCATTCCGGTCCAGAACGCGATAGCGATCGCGGCGACGGCCCGTGCGTCCGGATGCCCTAAAGCAAACGGGAACGCAAGCAGCGGAATCCAGAGCGGAGAGAGACCGGGAAAGAATTCCACGACGCCGGCGGTATCTTTTTTGATCTTTCGAATCGGGTGCGTGCTCGCTTCGTTCAATTCCGCAACCTGATCGCCGGCGAAGAAGTCCCTCAGTGCTACATATCGATAGGAAGGGACTGGGCGCAGAGGCGAGAACCGGAACGCCGAAGTTACGGCGTACTGTCGATCGTAGGTCTGCCATGGCAACTCGCGCGCATGTCCGGTCACTCTGTAGTTATAAAAGAGCATCGCTCCGGCCATAACGGCCAGGAAGGCCGCTGCCGGGGCTAATGCGAGGAGAGGGAGGCGGGGGCTCTTCCATATAAGAAGTACGGCGATCGACGACACCATCAGCAGCAATCCTTCGTATGGACGGCTGTTGGCAAGCAGCGCGATTCCGGCAGCCGCGGCGAGACAATTTTTCGCACTCACGCGATCGGCAAGACGCCGTACCGCTCCGATCACGATGCAGCCACCGAGCGCGGCAACCGCCCCCCCCCAATAGGAATTTACCCAATAGCTCGAGACACCGACGTGCAACACCATTACGATGCCGCCCCAAAATGCGATGTAGGAAGGCATCCAGGCTTGCAACATCCAGCAGCTTGCAGCGCACAACAGAGCCGACGCCAACAGCACGCCGAACCAGGGATGCCCGAATAATACTTTTCCGCTCGCCATGAACAGGGCTTGCGCCGGCGGGAATTTAGATTGATAGGTCGGTTGTTGCAAGACGTGGAACGTCTCGAAAAACGGCCACAAGGGATGGGCGGGGTTGGTCAGGCGTCCTGAGGCGAAGGTGTCCGCACCGAGCAGGTAGCTGAACTCGTCGTGCACCTGGGGGACCGGCAGCGGCAAGATTGGCAGGAGGGCCAGGCGTAGCACCATCGCCAGAAAAAAGACAAAAGCGCAGGCCCGACCGCGATGCGACGCGAATCGCCGGAAGAGGCCTTCTCCACGGCGCAGCCAGAGGGTCAGACCGATTGGCGCGGCAGCCGTTTTTTTGGCGGAGGATCCCACAATCCTCCATCGGTATCGGAATGGCCGGGCTTTAACGGAGCCGCAGGCCACAGACCCCGATGGCCTACGTTACTGGGGCGGCTAGATCTTCGGGAAAACGTAAGGCTCACGATATTGAGGGCGGGTGCGCATGGCGCTCGCCTCGGGGTCCGAGAACGTGCTGGTTACCTTGCGGCCTCCCAGGCGATAGCTGATATTCGCCATGTGCACCAGGTTCACCGATAGTACGCCTTCCTCGACATCTCCATTCAGATCTTCGTGGCGGCGGCTCCTCACGGCTGCGAGGAAATTCTGCATGTGCGCGGCGGTGTCGTCGCCTTTCTCGGCCACGCCGGACTCGCCAGGTTCGCGCTTTTCGCCCAGGAAAATCTGGTATCCGGCCTGATCGATCGACATGTATCCTTTCTCACCGAGGAAGATGTTGCCGACGAAGCCCTGACGCGTTCCCGTAATGGCCGATTCGCCGCCGGTCGGCAGGCCGCGCACTTCGAACACCAGCTCGGCGTCGCCGAAATCGAACGTGGCGATCTGGGTGTTAGGCGTTTCCTGGTCGTCATCGTATAAATACTTGCCTCCGGTCGACACGGCGCTAATGGGAGCCGTGCGGTCCAGTCCCCAGCGGGCGATGTCCATCTCGTGAATGCCCTGGTTGCCGATGTCACCGTTGCCGGTATCCCAAAACCAATGCCAGTTATAGATGAAGCGGTTCTTTGTGAAGGGACGCATGGGCGCGGGGCCGAGGAAGATGTCCCAGTTGACGCCGGCAGGCACGGGCTCGGGCGGTGTGTGGCCGATCGAAGGGCGGCGTTTGAAGCAGAGTCCTTTGGCGAGGTAAACCTTCCCGATCGCGCCGTTGCGAAGCAGATCGATGGCTTTGCGCTTGTAGGCCATGGAGCGCCCCTGCATACCGATTTGGACGATGCGATTGAGCTTGCGCGCGGCGTTCAACATCTCGACGCCTTCGAAAATGTTGTAGCTGGCCGGTTTTTCCGAGTAGACGTCCTTGCCGGCCTGGCAAGCCCATACTGCCGCGAGTGCGTGCCAATGATTGGGTGTCGCGATGGAGACGACGTCGATATCTTTGTCGTCGTAAAGCTTGCGCAGGTCCTGGTAGATTTTCGGCTTCTCGCCGGTCGCTTTCTCCACCATCACGGAGCCGCGCTCGGTTTGCGCGGTGTTGACGTCGCACAGGGCGGCGATCCGCGCGCCGGGTACTTTAACGTAGCCATTGATGTGGTCGCGCCCGCGGCCTCCCACGCCTACGATAGCGACATTCACGCGGTCGTTGGCACCAAATGCGCGCATGGCGAGCGCGCCTCCGGCGACGATGAAGCTTCTTCGTTGCATTGCGCTTTCATTCTACGACGCGGTGGGATTCTAGAAATTCGCCTTCGTCCAGGAAACGACCTGGGTCCAATTCGACGTGGCGCTCTGCATGTATTTCTTGGTATCGGAAATCAGCGTTCCGACGGCGTTGTAATCGTCGAGGCCGATGTTGGCGCTGACCGCCGGGTTGGCGCGAATGTAGGCGTTCCCGAGCAGCATGCCGCATTCGAAATCGTTGATATCGGAGCTGCCGTCGAACAAGGCGGAAATGATGGCGAATGCGGGCTGAGAGCCAGACGATTCCGGCCACGCCCATTGATTGATTCCATAACAATCGGGGTTTCCGGTCACATCCATACTCGAAGGCGCGAATCCGGTGCCGATGGAAAGCAGCACGATATCCTGCAAGGACACGCCGGAGGCGATGGCGTTTGCGACCGCAACAACGGCTGGATTATTTGCGACTACACCACCGTCGGCGCAATATCCGTACACGGGATGCTTGAATGGCGGGAAGTAGAGCGGCGCGGCGGATGTGCATAACGAGGCGTCGACGAGCGTCGTGGCGTTGTCGACTGGAGGGTTTTTCGAAGATTTCAGATTCGTGATCGTCAGAGGCTGCCAGGCATGAGGGACCGCGGTGGAGCGGAGTTGCAGAGTGGTTACGAGCGCCTTGGATTTTAACGCTCCGACGGTGGTCGAGCCCAAGGTAGATTGAAGCTCCTTTTGCAATCCTTCGTTGGTGTACATCGCCTGATACAACTCGGTGGGATTGAGGGCCAACGCGGCGTCGGACTGTTTCGCAAGAAGCAGGCATTTGGTGAAGGGAAGCGATTTGAAAATTTCGGCCCCCTTTTTCTGGTACAAGTCGATGATATTCGCGATCGGGACACCGGCAGCAAGTCCGAGGGCGATAATTCCACCCGTGGAGGTTCCTGCGAACAAATCGATTTGTTTGAGAATTGAGAATTGGGAGTCGAGGGCCTGGACCAGGATTGCGCTAACGAGCCCGCGAATTCCACCGCCATCCAGACTTAAAATCCGGTATTGTGCCATACTGTCTCCTCATTTCCGGAAATATGTAACCTATTTATGTTGCTTTTTCGTGGATGAACTGTCAAGGGGCGGGTCCGAAACGGGCTTCGTGTTCGGCATGGCGTCGTGGATGCGCTCGCGGAAGCGGCCTTTCATGCCCGCGGCGAGAGCGACGCTGTCTTCTCCGAACTTGTCGCGCAGCTTGTCGACGGCGGTTAAGGCTTTGCGCCAGCGCGCGGATCGTTCGCCTTCGAGGAGATTGAGCTGGCCCTCTTCGTTTTCGAATCCGGAGACATGAACGCCGAGAAGACGGATGGCCGATCCGGGCTTTCGATTGTCCCGGAAAAGCGCGCGCGCCTGCTCGAAGATTTCGGTGTCGAGTTGAGTGGCGTGATCGAGGGAGTGCGCGCGTGTGATGGTGGAGAAATCCGTGTAGCGGAGTTTCAACTGCACAGTGCGCGCATGAAGACCTTGCTCGCGCAGGCGGCGTCCGACCATTTCCGATAGACGCGCGAGTGTTGCTTCGAGCGCGCCGTCGTCCGCGGTATCGACGTTGAAGGTATGTTCGTGGCTGATCGATTTGGGCCCGATGTCGTCGCCGACTTCGCCGCTGTACCAGCCGCCGGCATCGAGTCCACGGGCTTTGCCGGCCAGCGCGAGTCCCCATTGTCCGAAGCGCTTTTCGAGAAACGATTCATCGAGTGCTGCCAGGTCGCCGACCTTGCGAATGCCGCAATCGTGCAGAGCTTTTTCGGTGGCTTTTCCGACGCCGGGAACCTTACGGATGTCGAGAGGCGATAGAAATCGGGCTTCGTGGCCCGGAATCACCCAGAGGATTCCGTTGGGCTTGGCCTGGTCGGACGTGATTTTCGCGACAAGGCGAGAGGTCGCAATTCCGATGGAGCAATTGAGATCGGTGGCGCGCTTCATTTTGTCGTGCAGGCGGTGCGCGGCTTCGAAGGGAGGGCCGTGCAGTCGTTCGGTGCCGGTCACGTCGAGATAGGCTTCATCGATGGAGGCCATGTCGACGAGCGGGGAGAAGCTTCTGAGGACGGCTTGGACTTTATGCGAATAATCGCGATAACGGTCACCGTGGCCGTCGACGAAAATGGCCTGCGGGCACAGCCGGGCGGCGGTCCGGAGCGGCATCGCGGAATGCACGCCGAATTTGCGTGCTGCGTAGGAGGCAGCGGAGACTACGCCGCGCTGATCGCGCTGGCCTCCGACGACGACGGGTTTGCCTTTGAGGGACGGGTCGAACAATTCTTCGACGGAGACGAAGAAGGCGTCCATGTCAACGTGGAAGTAAGTGCGCATTTACCGTCGTCGCTCTGTCCCCAGGATACTCTTGCCGAGGCTCCGCTCCCTCTGGTCACGGCTCGGAAACGCAGTCGCGGATCGGTTCAGGGTTGTTGAAGTTTGGCCTCGATGACGCGGGGCAATCCTGCGAGGTCGCAGCGGACCTCAACGTCCTGCCAATCGGCGGAAAGCATGTCGCGGACCGGTCCTAAGGAATTGTAGCCGAGCTCGAGCAAGAGCCAGCCTCCGGGGCGCAGAACCGTGCTGGCTTGTTCGATTAACCGCTCGTAGATCTCATTTCCCGTGGGACCTCCGAAGAGGGCAATTTGCGGTTCGTAATCGCGCACTTCACGTTGCAAGGCGGGATGATCGGTGTGCGGCACGTAGGGTGGATTCGAAACCAAGACGTCGATGCTCGCGGGCCGGATGCAGGAGGCGAGATCGGTGGCCAGGAGCGTCACGGCAGCTTGAAGTTGGCGGGCGTTCGTGGCGGCGACTCGCAAGGCCGGCAGAGAAATGTCTGTGGCGAGAACGCGGGCTTCGGTTTCCAAGGCTAGTGTGACCGCAATGGCTCCGGAACCCACGCCGACATCCAGCACGCGATCTCCAGGACGGATTTTTGCAATGGCGGCTTCGACCAGATGCTCGGTCTCCGGCCGGGGAATCAGGACGTCCGGGCCAACCATAAAATCACGCCCATAAAATTCCTGGTGCTTGGTGATGTATTGCGTCGGCTTACCTTCGATGCGCTCATGCAGGTAGCGGCCATAGTGAATCCAGCCGAGCTCGGTCAGCTCTTCTTCGGGGTGGGCATAAAGATAGACGCGGTCGCGGCGGATGGCGTGGCTGAGCAGCACCTCGGCCGTGAGTCGAGGCACGGCGATCGCGGCTTCTTCAAGGAGTTTTGTCCCCTGGAGAAGAGCCGTGCGCAGTGTCACAAAATCAGACGGAGACGGGTTCGTTTTGCTGCTTGAGTTTTTCGGTCTGATAGTAGGTGGTCAGAGCGTCGAAGATCGACTCCAATTCGCCTTCCATCACGCGGTCGAGTTGATGCAGTGTCAGGCCGATGCGGTGGTCCGTCAAACGGTTTTGGGGGAAGTTGTAGGTGCGGATCTTCTCGCTGCGATCGCCGGTGCCCACCATGCTGCGGCGTTCCGCGCCGATCTGCTCGCGCTGTTTTTCCAGCTCGATTTCATAGAGACGCGACCGCAGAACGCGCTCCGCCTTGGCGCGATTCTTGATCTGCGATTTTTCGTCCTGGCAGGACACGATGAGACCAGTCGGGATGTGGGTGAGGCGGACCGCGGAATAGGTGGTGTTCACGGACTGGCCGCCGGGCCCCGAAGAACAAAACGTATCGATGCGGATATCTTTGGCCTCGAGCTTGATCTCGACGTCGTCGGCTTCAGGCAGCACGGCCACGGTGATCGCGGAGGTATGGACACGGCCCTGCTGTTCCGTCTCCGGAACGCGCTGCACGCGATGCACGCCGCTCTCGTATTTGAGCTGGCTGTAAACCTTATTGCCGCTCACCAGCGCGATAACTTCTTTCAAACCACCGACCGACGATTCGCTTACCGAGGTTACTTCCACGCGCCAGCGCTTCTTTTCGGCATAGCGGCTGTACATGCGGAACACTTCGGCCGCGAAAAGCGTGGCTTCGTCGCCACCGGTGCCGGCACGAATTTCGAGAACAATGTTCTTGTCATCCAGCGGATCCTTGGGGAGTAAGAGAACCTTGAGCTCTTCCTCGATGCGGACCAGTTCCGGCTCGAGGCGAGCGATCTCCTCGGCGGCCATGGCGCGCAACTCCGCGTCGGCGTCGTCGGCCATCAAACGCGCATCGTCGAAATTGTGCTGGACCTGTTTGTACTCGCGATACTTAGCCACAACCTCGGACAAATCGCTTTGCTGCTTGGTTACCTTACGATACGTTTCCGAGTCGCTGATAACCGCGGGATCGGCCATCTGGCGGGTCAGTTCTTCAAACCGGGCTTCGATTTCGTCGAGCCGCTGTCGATACTGCATCAGGCAATAACCAACTCTCCGCCCTGTTTCGCTTCGAGCGCCATGGCTCCCTCTAATGCGTGGATCGCCACGGCGGCCTGCTCATCCGATGGGGGCTGGGTGGTGATTCGCTGGAGCCAGAGGCCGGGGGTGGTTAACATAGCGAGGAAGCTCGAACGGCGCTTCGCGGCGAATCGAATTACTTCGTAGCTCAGGCCGACGATCAGGGGAAGCAAGGCGATGCGGGCAATCAGGCGCGGAAAATATCCATCGATGGGCAGAAATGCGTAAACCGCGAGCGACATCAGCATGACGACAATCAAAAAGCTGGTACCGCAGCGAGGATGCCAAGTGACAAACTTCTGAGCGTTAGCAACGCTCAACTCCTGGCCGGATTCGAAGTTAAAAACCACCTTGTGCTCGGCGCCATGGTATTCGAAAACGCGATGGATGTCCTTCATGCGCGAGATCAAGGCCAGGAAGACGAGAAAGAGCAGCAGTCGGATCACGCCGTTGGTAACGTTAATCGCGATGCGGCCGTGCATTGCGGGAACGTAGTTACCGAGAACGGTCGCCAGGTAGAGCGGGACCACCTTGTAGAGCACCAGGAAGAAGCCGATGGAGAATGCCAGGTTGAGCCACATCAACCAACGCGGCATTTCTTTAGGAGGGCTGGGCGGCGCGAGAACGCCGGTTGTCGATCCGTTGCCTCCGGCTGTCGCCGCGGCGACACTTTCAGTCGCCTGGACATCGTCGAGGACGGCTGCCGCGGAAAATCGCAGTGCCCGGAACCCGAGTCCCATGGCTTGTCCGAGCGTGCCGAGGCCGCGCAGGACGGGAAGTTTGAAGATCGGATATTTTTCGGAAAGGCGAGGAAGAGAGCTCTCTTCCGTCACGATCTCACCGTTAGCTCGGCGCACGGCTACACAATAACTGTGAGGCGCGCGCATCATCACGCCTTCCATCACCGCCTGGCCTCCGACGAGGGTGGTTTCCTCACCGCTTTCGAGAACCGGCAAAAGCTGAACGTGGGCGCTCAGACGCAGGAAATTGCGAATAGACAACAAGATGTGGGCTCCGTTTTTCCATTATAACCCGGAAAACGGAGCCCGAGGAGTCCTGAACCGTCCTAGAAACGACCTAAGCTCTTCAATTCAATGACGATAGCCAACCCTTCACGTCGGTAGTCACGCCCTTGTCGCCGGAAGCGAGGTAGGCCTGAAGCTGACTCTTGGCCTCTTTCTTTTTGCCCATCCGCTGGAGAATCTCGGCGGCTACGAGGTGGGCTCTGGGAAAACGGGTCTGTACACGCTCCAGATGTTCCAGCGCTTCGGTGTCGTCCTTACCTTGCAACTCCAGACTCACACCGAGAAAGTAGTGACTCACGTCGCTACCCGGATCGACAGAGAGTGCGCGGCGCGCAGCCTCCTCGGCATCTTTGAATTTTTCCAGTTGGAGATAGGCGGAGCTGATTCCAGCGTAAGCCGTCAGAGACCGGGAATCTCGCTTCGTAACTTCCTGGAACTCGTCGATGGATTTCTGAAGCTGACCCGTTCGGAGGTACATGATTCCGAGATTGCGGCGCGCCAGCAGGTAATCGGGGTCGATCTCCACGGCCTTTTCGAGATGCGCGAGATAAGCATCCGTGTCTTTCTTCTGCAAGCTCTTGTCGGCTGCCCGCGCCTCCTTGTAAGCCTTGGAGGGCACTTTGTGATTTAATTCGAAAGCGGATACCGTGCCGTTCACTGGCCGGGCATCTTTGCGCTGCCTCAGTTGGATCTCAACGTAGCCCATGGTGTTAGGTGTTACCAGTTCTTCGTCCAAGACATTGCCCGCGTTGTCCACGATTCGCAGAAGGTACGTTGCGTTATTGGATCCGCTGAACATAAAAGTGCCGTCGCCGGATACGCTGACCCTCCGGTCATAGGAATCCATGCCTGGTTTTTTCACGATCACATAGAGCTGCCCGGCTACGACATTGCCCATGTAGATTTGGCCGCGAATCACACCCTCTTCTTCACCTTCATCCACCATTGGCGCCAACCGCCCGCGGCTGCTGTTATCGATTTGCGCGAAGCTGGACACGCCAACCAGCAGTGACGCGAGAAAACAAAAGCACACACGAATTCCTTGGTACATCTTTGCAGGCCTTCTAGTTTCGTTTTGCTGTTACGCTTGCCGTTTGTCGCAAACGTAATTGCACGAATCAAGGCAGTTTGGTTGCCAACTTGCGATTTCGACATTTAAAGGGTTCGTACGGGGCGAAATGCTGAAAGATGCCTTAAAACGGGGCCTAACGGCGTTAACAGCGACGCCGCGAATGGAACCTCCCCTCGTACCAATTACTGAACCGAATGCAAGCTTTCCACTACGTCGGCGATAGCCGATTTGTCACTGAATTATTCGTGACACTTTTTGCCTCAGGCAGGATGTTGGAGAGGTTTTCGCGAAGCGCTACTTCTGCGGGCTCTGCGCGCTATTCGCAGCGTCCTCTCGCTCGTAGCGCTTTGTGAGGAACTCCACCACGGCCGGCCGTTCGTCGGGATCGATCTTCCCGTTGTGGTTGCGATCGAAGGCGTTGAGCAACATCTTCAACCGCGCTGCCCGCTCGGGACCGAGGGCGGTTTCATCGACGCCATTCTCGAGCATGGAGGCTACAAATTCCGCGCGCGCTCCACGGCGGAACACCGGAACGTCTGCGGGACTAGCCAGCGTCAGAGAGACGAATGCGAAGGCCATCTCGTTGGTGGTCTGCTCGCCGAATTTGACTTCCTTGGGCGGGTCGCTGGGATTATGCGGATTGCCCGCGGAGTTGTCGTAGGTGTACTGCATTTCGATCCGGGTGCCTTTCGGCAGCTTGACCGGTGAAGCATAGCGGTAGGCGCCCTGCCAATTGAAATCCCAATCCTTGATCCAAATGAGCGGCTGCACGGTGCCGTCGGGAAGGTGCGCATCCACTTTCATGTCTTTGCAGAGATAGTGGGCGTGGGGGAAGATTGCGACAGCCTCGGCGTCCATTGGCAGCGTGCCGGATGCCTTGACGACGTAATCGCCGTCGCCGGCGGGGATATCGATTTTCTCGTTGCCGAGCACGAACAACGTAAGACCTTTGGTCGGCGGCTCCTTGGCGAACGTCAGGCCCACAATGGAGCGGTCCTGCTCCACTTTGCCGTCGAGATGATAGTGGATCTGCAGCACCAGGTCAGCGCCTTTTTTAATGGTATGCGCGATGCCGGGTCCGGCCATGGCAGGCTGCGCGCCGGGAGCCCATCCTCCCAGCGATCCGGTAATGTCCAGGCCTGGACCGCCGACGCAGGAGTAACCCTGGCCGGGAGCTGTTTCTCTTTTGCGAGCATCGCCGGTGGTGTCGAGGAAAAGAATCGCGTGGTGCACGATGCGCGGGTTACCGGCTCGAAATTCCACCATTTTCACGTACTCGTCTTGATCGGCATGCAGCGGAATGACGAAGCAACGGAACTGATCGGCGCCTTCGGCGGGAATCGTATAAGGCTCGGTCATCTTGATGACTTGATCCGGCTCACCACCCAACCATCCGGATGCGAACTTCGGTGGGACCGGCTTCTCGGCTGGATCGCCTTCCGGCGCGCCATGCGTGGCCCAGGCGCGAATCAGTTCGATTTGCGCGTCCGTCAGTCTCCGCGCATCGAGAAAATCGCCGTAGCCAGGCGTTGCTTTCCATGGAGGCATGACGCGGGCCTGCGTGATGGCCGCGATTTGTTTCGCCCGCTTGGCGGCATCCTGATAAGTCAAGAGCGCGAACGGCGCCACCTCGCCAGGCCGATGGCAGTTGGAGCAGTTCTTATAAAAGATCGGCGCAATATCGTGATTGAATGTGGGAACGTCCGTACTCTTCGGCGTGCCTGCCAGCGCGGCGAATGGCACGCATGCCAAGGCTGACATCGTGATTGCAAATCGCATTAATTGACTCCGGGAATGGCGCATCCAAGCACCTTGGTAACGGGGTGGGCCACGGGCTTGCCTCCGAGAATCGCGTCGAGGGCTTCGCGTAAATCGTCTTCGGTAGGCTGATAACGGGTCTTGCCGAAATCGACAAAGCGGTTATCTACACGGCCGCGATAAAGTTCCTCGCCGCCAGGTCCGAGGATCACGACCTCCGGTGTCGATCGCGCTCCGGTTTCGCGGGCTAGAACTTGATGCGGATCGAGCAGCGCCGCAAACGGCGTTTTAAAATCCGCATCGTGCTTGCGGACGGAGTCCGCTGTTTCCGACGGATCCGAGTAAACGTTGAAGAAAGAAACATCGCGGGGAGAGTATTCCCGGTACAACCGGGCGAGAACCGGCGCGTAGGTGTTGGAATTGGGGCAATCGGTGGCGACGAAAATGAAAACGGTCGCCTTGTAGTGGCGCAAATCCGTGCTGGTGAAGGTATTGCCGTTCGCGTCCTGAAGAGAGAAGTTCGGAGTGGCTGCAAACGCACATCCCAAGCATGCCAGTAACAAGCATCGGCTGGTGACACGCAGCAGCAACAACAAGATACGTGAACGACGCACGGCTCCTTTTGTTATTCTACTCCGCCGCGGGTGTCTTGGACGGACCAGTACACCAGAGCAGCCACCAAATCAGCAGCAACTGCAAAGGGAGGCGTCCCCAGCGCAGTGCCGGCGCGACAAATGCCGCGCCCGCTTCGATCGGATTCGTGGCCATGTAGATGTTGGCCGGAAAAACCGCGATTAATAACGCTATTAATCCCCAGGCCGCCGCACGGCGCGTCGCTGGGACGAAAAGCCCCAAACCGCCCAGGATTTCACAGGCTCCGCTGGCGCGCACCATAAAGGCGTGCCACGGGATATAGGGTGGCATTATTTTCAGATAGGGTTCGGGTTTGATGAAATGGAGAGCCCCCGCTGCGATGTAGAAGACTGCGGCCACTACGAGCGCGATCCGCTGCGCCGTCGAGAAGGTTTTCCGAGGGGTCACGGCTGATCGTATCAGACAGTCCGCCGTCGCCAGCTTTCAAAAGAGGCGTGCAGGCTGTACGATGGTTAGTTCCCTGGCAAGTCTCAAAAGAGACATGGCATACAAAAGACCGCAGTCGGAGACTATCGATATAATCCGTTTGGTCGCCTGCGTCATTTTCCTTTGTTCCGCGGTGTTTCGAATGTTTCATCCAGGGGACGGAGCGGCTGAAATGACCAGACTCCATTTGCCGGCGTGGTTTTCGAACGGCGTGGTCGTTTTCGATCTTGTGGTGGCCGCGATGTTTTTGCTCGACATCCGTGTCCGAACCGCTGCCACCGTCACGATCGTTTTTCTCATGCTCAGCATGCTCCTTGGCTTATGGTTCTACTGGAGAAGTATCGCGAGCACGATCAACCAGATTTTCGTGTTCGATCCCAACGCAACCGGGATGTGGCTTCAGGTGATGTACATACTGCTACTGATCATTCTGTACCGGGAAGCACAGAGGTGGTCGTAAGCTGCGCCGGATACAGGAACGCCTGGGTGAGTCCGAGTCGGGCGGCCGCCGCCCGCAGAACCCTCTCTTGTTCCGGCTGTGAGAGACCCTGGATCGCGTCGGTTACAGCTTGTACACCATCGGAAGAATCGGCTTCCATCGTCTTTCGGGAGGTTTCCCGTACTTGCGCGATGAAGCGGTATCCCACGCGAGGGATGGTCTCGATATAGCAGGGGTTGCCCGCCGAATCGCCGAGAGTGACGCGCAGACGGTTTGCGGCGCTGTTGAGACTGCTCGCGAAATCGGTTGAGCCGTCGGACTGCCAGAGAAGCGAGCGCAACTCGTCGCGTGTGACCACGCTGCCACGGCGCTCCAGCAGCAGCTTCAGAATTTGGAGCGGCCTCTGTTGCAAATTGATTCTGATGCCGTGCTTCAGCAGTTCTTCGGATTGGAGGCGAAGTTCGAAAATGCCAAAGTGAAACGAATCCGGAGGAGTGTCCCCATTGACCGGTGGAATTTCGTTCTTAGTATCGGCCGGCGCGATGAAGCGATAGCCGATGCCGGCAAGCGTCTCGATATAGCGCGGCTTATCCACTGTATCGCCGAGAGTCGCCCGCAGCCTGTGCGCGGCGGTGTTCAAGCCGGTTTCGAAATCCGCCGAGCTATCCTCACGCCAGAGACGGCGCTGCAATTCGTCGCGCGTCACTACAGCTCCGGGTCGCGATAAGAGGGCCGTCAACAGCTCAAACGACTTGCCCGGCAGTCTTATGCGGACACCGTGCTTCAGTAACTCTCGAGTTTGCCAACTTACTTCAAAGGCACCAAACAAGGTGCGCGGAGTAGAATTCGTGTAGGCACACATCCGCTCCAATCCCTTCCCGTTACGATCCATGCCTTAACTGCGGTTACCTACCATTATGAACAAAAATGGGAAAAAGGGAAGAGGAAATGTAACCCTCGGGGAACGCGGTACGTCTTAGGCCAACTCGCTCACCAGGGCTCGCCGTCCATTGGTCATGGCTTCCGGAGGCGGGGGTAGGACGACGACGCCAGAATCGGTGACAGTGTATCCCCGGGCCCGGTCCTGCTCCAGGTCGAATCCAATGATGGTGTTCTCCGGAACCACCACGCCCGCCGGAACGATGGTTCGCGTGAGGCGGCTATAGCGGCCAATTTCGGAGTTCGCCATGAGAATGCAGCTATCGATCTCGCAATAACTGTTGACACGCACGCCGGGTGAGAGAATGCTGCGCGTCACGCGGCCGCCGGAAACGATGCATCCCGCGGCGACGATGGAGTCCATCGCGACGCCCATGCGCCGGCCTTCCACGGCGAACACGAACTTCGCGGGAGGCTGTTGCTGGAGCCGGGTGCGAATGGGCCAATTCTTGTCGTAGAGGTTGAATTCGGGGACGACAGACACCAAGTCCATATTGGCCTCGTAGTAGGCGTCCAGTGTCCCAACATCTCTCCAATACCGAATCGTTTTTTGGTTCAGGTCGCGGAAATCGTAGGCCACGACATTGCAGTTGGCGATGCACCTCGGCAGGATGTCCTTGCCAAAATCGTGCGATGAGTTGGGATCGTCGGCGTCCTCGATGAGCGCTTCGATGAGTTTTGCGGTGTTGAAGACGTAGATACCCATGGAAGCGCTGGCCATCTCGGGATTGAAGACGGAGCGGGTAGGGTTGCCATGCTGCGGCTTTTCTTCAAAGCCCGTGACGCGATAGTGTGGGTCGATCTCGACGATACCGAAACGGCCCGCTTCGGAAAGCGGAATCTGGATGGTCGCGATGGTGATGTCGGCGTTTTTGAGGTCGTGCCAAGCCACCATCTCGTGATAGTCCATTTTGTAGATCTGGTCGCCGGAGAGAATCAGCGTATGGCTGGGCCCCTCCACGACGATGCTCTCAATGTTCTGATAAACGGCGTCCGCGGTACCGAGGTACCAGCCCGCGTGGACCCGTTTCATTGGCGGTATGACTTCGATGAACTCGTTCAACTCACCACTGAAAATGGTCCAACCCTCGCGGATGTGCCGGGTCAGCTCGAGCGCTTTATACTGCGTGAGAATGAAAATCCTGCGGATGTTGGAGTTAATGCAATTCGAGAGAGTGAAATCGATGATGCGATAGGTTCCGCCGAACGGCACGGCGGGCTTAGCTGTGTTCCAGGTCAAAGGCGAAAGGCGCTCGCCGGCCCCGCCGGCCAAAAGAATCGCGAGGACGTTCTGCATCTACTTCTGATTGTCCGTCATCGCCGCCTCTTGTGGAACGGTTTCCGGAAGAACTATTATAAAAGGAGCCCCGCCGAAGTGTGTCCAGGATAACGGCTCTTGGCGAGGGGACCGGGGAGGTGAATTTTTTTGGCCGAAGTTACGGTGCAAGACGGCGAGACTTTGGAAAGCGCCCTGCGCCGGTTCAAGCGGAAAGTGCAGCAAGAAGACATTATCAAAGAGATCAAGCGGCATTCGTTCTATTTGAAACCGGGCGAGAAGAAGCGTACAAAAGAAGCGCTGGCCCGCAAGCGAAACCGCAAAAAACGCAATAAAGACGTTGAGTAAGCGTTTCAGGCGCGACAGGCTCGCAGGTGCGGGTCTGTCCGCTTCCCACTATCGATCATCCGTTATCCACCGCTTCCTTCGGTCGCGGCTCGGATAGAACCGCTATTAAGCCCCGCTGCCTTTGCGCTTCACGTCAATATTCAGGCGTTTGATTTTCTGATTTAACGTGGAGAGAGGAATGCGGAGTTGTTCGGCCGCGTCTGTCTGGCTCCAGTTGACAGTCTCCAGCATCTCGATAATTTTGCGGCGCTCGAAGTCCGCGACGATGTCGAACAGCGAAGCGTCGGGGGCGAGATAGCCACTTTCATCGCGGCGAATGCGCAACCCGCCGGCTTGGAGAATCGCGTCAGGTAAAACAGATGCTGGAACCACCGTTTCCGACGCCAGAACCACGGCACGTTCGACAGCGTTTTCCAATTCGCGAACGTTGCCCGGCCAGCCGTAATCCATGAGCAACTGGATGGCATCCGATTCGAATCGCAGCGTGCTTTTTTGTTCGGAATCGAGGAATTTTCCGTTATCCCGGCAATATTTGGTGAAAAAAAACTCTACCAGCCGCGGGATATCCTCTTTCCGGTCGCGCAAAGGCGGCAGCGCGATGTTGATCACGTTTAAGCGGTAATAAAGGTCTTCGCGAAATTTGCCTTCGTCAACCATCTTTTTCAAGTCGGCGTTGGTGGCCGCGAGGATGCGAACGTCCACGCGGACCGTTTCGTTCGATCCCACCGGCATGAATTCCCGTTCCTGAATGACGCGGAGCAGTTTCGACTGCGTTTCGGGACTGATGGTGCCGATCTCGTCGAAAAAGATGGTGCCCTTGTTGGCGAGCTCGAAGTAGCCCTTGCGCGACGTGACGGCGCTCGTAAAGGAGCCTTTGACGTGACCGAATAGCGTGGATTCGAGCAGGTCGCTGGGGACCGATCCGCTGTTCACGGCAACGAACATCTGATCCGATCGCGGCGAGTTGGCGTGGATGGCTTTCGCGATCAGCTCCTTTCCTGTCCCCGTCTCGCCAGTAATCAGTATGGTGGCGCGGCTCGCCGAAACCTGCGTGACGAGATCGAGTATGCGCAGCATGCGCTCACTCTTGCCGATGATGTTGGGGAAGCTGTAGCGCTGCTTAAGAGCTCGCTTGAGGTGTTTATTCTCGCTCTCGAGCCGCGTGCGCGCGATCATGCGCTCGATTTCAACCAGCAGCTTCTCGTTGTCCCAGGGCTTCGAAAAATAATCGTTGGCGCCGGCCTTGAGCGCCTTCACGGCGACCTCAACGGAGCCGTACGCGGTGATCATAAAGATTGGCGTCTCGGCGTCGCGTTCACGGACGTCTTGCAGCACTTCCATGCCGGAACGGTCCGGCATCATGAGGTCCAGCAGAACGAGATCGTAGGAACCGGATTCGATCTTTTTCAAGCCCTCGGTCGCGTTCTGCGCGAGCTCAACCGTGTAGCCCTCGAGACTGAGCAAAGTCTCCAGGCTCTCCCGTATGTCGATCTCGTCGTCTACGACTAGAACTCGTCCCTTAACGTGATTGTTCGATGGTTCGTCCAGGGGAAGCTTATCCGGAGGAAATTTATCAGGCATGCACCATTTTTCTGACTAGAGGTAACTCCACTTGGAAGCGAGTGCCAACCCCGGGCTGGCTCTCAACTTCAATGGTACCCCCGTGCTCGCGCACGATGCCGTAAGTGACGGAAAGGCCCAGCCCGGTGCCCTTACGCGCACCTTTGGTGGTGAAGAACGGATCGTAAATACGCGCCAGGTTGTCGGGATGGATGCCCTGACCGGAATCGGCCACTTCGATGCGAGCTACGGCTTCGTCGGCCGACGTACTCACGGCCAGAATTCCGCCGCGCTCCATGGCGTCGCGCGCATTCAGGAAGAGATTGAGAAATACCTGCTGCAGTTTTCCCGCGTTCCCCTTGACGGGCGGAAGCGCCGCGGCGAGCTTCGTTTCCACGTGTACACCCGCTTTCTGCAACTGGTGTTCGATCAAGGTCAAAGTCTCGCGGATCACACGGTTGAGATCCACTTCGACGAACTCTGTCGGCGATGTGCGGGAGAAGTTCAGCAGCGAATTGACGATCTCACTTGCGCGGAAGGTCTGCTTGGCGATTTTTTCGAGCAGCTTCGATTTTTGATCGTCTTCGGAAACCTGCTTGGCCAGCATCTGAGCGTAGGTGGAAATTACAGCCAGCGGCGTGTTCACTTCGTGCGCGACGCCGGCGGCCAACAGTCCTATGGAGCTGAGCTTGTCAGCCTGGACCAGGCGCCGCTCCAGTTCATCGCGATCGGTGACGTCATCGAAAATGATAATGCGGCCGATCCGCTCCATGTCCTTCGACACCAGCGGCGCGATGGCCAGGTTCAACGTATGGGCGATCGGCGCCGTTTGGTGCGCCGGCTGGTGAGATGATCCGTTCGAATGCCCGTTCCCATTTGCCGCGGCTGCGCTGGCAGCCAGCGGATTCAGGACGAACTTGTAAATATTATGGACGCCGGTCTCGCCGCGCACCTGGTCGAAGATCTCGACCAGATCTGCAGGAAATAGTTCGCCCAATGGACGACCTACGGCCGCTTCTCGCGATATTCCGGTGAGCCGCTCGATTTGCGTATTCCAGCTCTCCACGCGATCTTCGAGGTCGGCGGCCAGGATGCCAACATTGATGGATTCGACGATGTTTTCGCTGAAATCCTTGAGGCGTTCGTATTCTTCCACCTTGCGCTGCAGCGAGCGGTAGAGGCGCGCATTCTCGATCGCAATTCCAACGTTGCCAGATAGCGTAATGAGCAACTCGACGTCGTCGCTCGACAGGAAGTCACCCTTGTCGGTGCGGCTGAGACCCAGATACGCAATCGTGCGGCCGCGGATCGAGCACGCGAAATAATAGGTCAGGTCGAGCTCGGAGATCGTAGAACGGACCGGCTGCGGCCATTTGTGTGACACTACATCGATCAAATGCCGCGTGCTCTCGAAGAACAGGTAGGACTTGTCCGGATACTTGCTCAGGAACGAAAGATCGGGATTGCGCGGCGGCGGACCGTGCTTGCGCGTGCCCATGGTGGTGTGCAGATCAAAGCCGTCATCGTTTTCGCGGGCCAGGAAAAAAGCCACGTGCTGGATGGAGAGCGTGTGAACCAGGCGATCCGCCACGGCCTGAAGCATCGTTTCCAGGTTCGTTTCCGAACTGAGCTCGCGTCCGAACTCGATCAGTGTGCGCCGATAATCGTAACGATCCTTATAAAAGAAATAGCGATCCAACTGCTCCTGCAGCCAGTCGCGTATGGGCTGGAAAATGAACGTCGCGAAGAGGATCAAGCCGACGATCATCGCGGGACCGAGGTCGTCGGGGTGCGTAAACGAGATAATCAGCCCGTAGAAGACGCCGATAACGGCCAGAGTCGCCAGCGTGTAGACGTAACCTTGCTGGAAGATGATATCCACGTCCATCAGCCGGTAGCGCAGAATCGCGTAGGCCCAGGTGATCGGAATCAGCGCCAGCGAAAGCACGGCCAGCTTCTGGTAGTGGCCGGGAATCGCTCCAAAAACGGCGTAGGGGATCACGTATGCGAACGTGAAGGGAATCAACCCTAGAATCGCGCCGTTGCGCAGATACTTGAGCTGGCGGACGACCACAGCGTCCTCGACTTCCCGGAATTGCATGGTCAGGACGCCAGCGCCAAGCAGGTACCAGGTGACCAGATAAATCAGCCAGATACGATCGAGCGACCAGCGGATCAGGATCAGCGGCGCCGCGACCCGCAGCATGCCCATCGCGACCAGGACGTAAACCGTCGCGAGTGCGACTGCGGGAATGTATATGAGACCAACCTTCAGTTTCGAATTGAGCCATTTACGCCGGGATGGATACACCAGGCAGAAGTGTAAGAAGAGGGTCGGCACAAGAATGCCAGCGCCGACATTCCCCCAATATATGACTTTGTCGAACAGGTTCAGCTTGCCGGTGTAGTGAAAACTAGACAGAATGAAGGACGCGAAACAGAGGACGTAGAAGTGCACGGCACGCGGCGCATTGACACGCCGGTAGTACACGAACAGTCCCATCACCAGGTACACGATGCCGACCGCGTACTGGTAATAAACGGCGTCGTCCGGGACAGACTCGCCGATGATAACCGGAGTAACCACCTCCACCCCATTGCGGTGAATGTGATACTCCGTTTTGGTCCAGGCTCCGATCTGCGCCAAAGCCTGCGGTACGTTCTTCGATTGGTTGATTTTGAAGGCGCCGATTCCAGTTAAGACATCACCGTTGCGGATTCCGGCATGATCGCCCTGGCTGCCTGGATCTACATTGAGTGCAACGACTTCAGAATCGCCGGTGGGGAGAGAGCGGTCCACCCAGATGATCCCGTCTTCGGGGATACGGTAGACGCCCTGTTGCCGGAAGTTTATGACGGCACAACTCACCGCTGCCACTGTCAGAACAAACAGCAGCGCACTGATTAGCTGGGCCTTGAGATCCTTCAACGTCCCACCCGACCTTCCCGCGGTGCCGCCCGGGACCAACCCGGTCTGGGGCAGTCCTACAGCATCAGGTAAACGCGGGTAATAAGTTTCTCCTTGGGCTAAGCGCTGCACTTCGGGGGCCACGCGTCCAAGAAACACTTATATATGAGAATACAGGATTTAGAAGTTGGCTGCTAATTTGTTGAAATCACTTAATCTCGTTTTTGGGATAGCGCACTACGGGAAAGTGAAAGCGCAAAAGCGTCCACCTAGACTCGGTGGTGCTCCTCGTCCTTCTCGTAAACCGGTTCTACGTCAATCACCGGACGATCTCCTCGCAATTCCATCTCCCGGCGATATAGTACCTGGCGATAGGACATGTTGGAGGCGTCTCGCACGAACATCCCGATGAAGATGTACCAGATTCCGCCAATGATATTGCCGCGAAAAATATTCCAGGCGCCCAGGAGCATGAGGAGAAAGCCGAAGCCTGATCCGATCCAGGAGGCAATGCGAGTGGAACTGACGATGTCGTGGGTTTTCGCCCAGATAGCGGCTCGAAGCACGCGCCCGCCGTCGAGAGGAAAGGCCGGAACGAGGTTGAAAAGGCCCAGCGCCGTGTTGATCCACGCCAGATAGGAGAAAACGGCGGAGAACCCGGGCGATCCCGATGCGGAGATGGCGCTACCCACGGCAAACGAGCAGGCTGCAATCAGGAAGCTGGTCAACGGCCCGGCGATCGCCATTAGAAACTCGGATTTGGCGCTTGGCGGTTCGTCTCCCATCTCGGCGACTCCGCCGAAAATGAACAGCGTAATGCCGTTCATGGGAATGCCGTAATGCCGCGCCACGACGGAGTGCGCAAACTCGTGGATCACGATGGAAAAGAACAAGCCGACGACTCCGCCGGCTGCCATGAGCCAATAATCGGTCTGAGAGTACCCTGGGAAACGGTACGGGAAGAATCCGCTCGCAAGCGACCATACTACGAGTGCAGCGAGGATGAGCCAGCTGGAATGCAGCTTCACCTCGAACCCCATCAAATTGAACAGCCTGATACCTCGACCGAACATTTGCGGCCACCTCTCACCTTATTGGACTGAAATGGCCGCTTCGGGTTGCTAATTAAGCAAAATGGCTGTCGAAGTCGAGTCGCTGGTGTTGGCGAGACTGGTCGCGGTGACAGTGATAATCATCGTACTTGCGACTTTCGACGGCGCCGTGTATAGTCCGGTGGAGCTGATTTGGCCCACTGGCGGGCTGATGAGCCATCTGACGGCCGAATTGGTCGAGCCGATCACCCGCGCGGTGAACTGCACACTTCCAGAAGGCGAAACGCTTGGGAATGCCGGCGATACGATCACCCGAACGGTCGGCGGCGTGGGTGGCGGGGTTGTCACCGGAGGCGGGGGCGCTGCCGGAGGTTGCAGCGTGATCATGGCGTTGACCCATTTGGTCGGATCGGCTTGACTCGTGGCGGTTATGGTGAGTTGCTGGGTGGAAGTGATGCTCGCCGGAGCTTTGTAAACGCCGTTCGCTAACGTTCCGATGTTGCTGGGGTTGATGCTCCAGTTGACCGCGGAATTTGTTGTCCCAGTGATTGTCGTCCCGAACGTCTGCGATTCACCGGCGCTCAGAGTTGTGCTCAGCGGATTGATCGAGATTCCAACCACTACGGGTATGGGCGTTACCGGTACGGGTGTCGCTTTGGACGCGCAGCCCAGCGGCTCATTGGTTTCATCCATCCCCACCGGACGCGGGCCATACACCGGTTCGGGACATCCGGATTCCAGCGCGCCCAAATCCGGCGCACTACCGGTAAAGCCATCGTTGATATTCGGCAGCACCAAGCCGCGGTCCAGAGCTTTCGATCCGGCAGCCAGAGTCACGTCCTGGGGCGCCATGAGGTTTTGGTACGTCGGGGGACCGATTAAACCATTCGCGAAAATCAGGCCGGGAAGCAGGGTGCCGTGCGTTTCGAGGCCGCCCGCCTGCATGGCAGCGAAACTCGGCCAATTGAAATACGCATAACCGCTTCCCGAGGGCAGATTGAAGCTAAAGCCGCCGTCGGGCCAATAGCCGTCGTAATCGAAATGGCCGTCGTCCACGGGGCCGCACCACATAACCGCTTTGTTAGCTAGAACCGCGGGGCCGACGAACAAGTTGTTTTCGATCCAGAAATGATGGCTCGTATTCGGCGTGCAGAGATACAAATCCCCCTTGGGGGAGACGAACGTGTTGTGATACACGAGGACGCCGTTCGGCTCCTGCGGCGGATTGGTGTTCACGGCATGGAATTTCATCTGTTCGTCGGCGGCGTTCACCACGATGTTGCGGAAAATGTACGCCGGACCGCCGAGAATCGGCTGGACGCTGATGGTGTCCCAGGTATTCGTGAAGCGATTGCGGAAGCAGCGCGTATTTCCCTCGCTGGCGTCAAGCTCGATTCCATTGTCATAGGAGTACAGGATTTCGTTGCCGTAGAAATCGTCCGCTCGCGCTCCGTTCAACGACGTTTTCATGGCATCGCCGAAGCCGGAAATGCGATTGTGGGCAATAACGTTTCCAAATCCCTGGAGGTTAATGCCGTCGTCGGAGGCATGCAGGCCGTTGTCCGCGGCGTAGACCAAGGGCCACGTCAAACGCCCTTCGAGAGTATTGTCGGCAATATACATGTCGTTGTACGACCCGTAGGCGGTGACGCCCATGATCGTGTTTTTGATATGCACGTACCGCATGACGTTGCCGGTTGTGTTATTGAAAAAACGCACCGCCCGCTGCGCGTTCTGGATGGTCATATTTTCGAGATGAATGTAGCCGCCGTAGACCTCGACGACATTGCAGGTTGCGCAGTTGGCGCCGTCGAGTATCGTATTTTCCTCATCCGAGCCACGAATTACGATCGGATTTTGCGCCGTTCCCGAGGACTGGAAATAAAATGGACCAGAATAAATACCGTTCGCTAGCTGAATGACCGTCCCAGGCTGCGCCGAGTTGACGGCGGAGGAAAGCGCCGAGGCGCTGCTCACATTCACAACCTTGGCCGATGGCGGATCTTTCGGGACGGGACGCGTGCTCGCCGTCAAATTGAACGTCTGGTTGACCGGTCCGTCCGGGTCCGTGGCATTTAGTTGGATGTCGTAACTTGTGCCGGGCCGGAGATCGAAGATGCTGCCCGCAAATTGCGGCTGGACCGTGTAAAGGACGGTTGAATTCGGATGCACGCGAAATAGCGGCAGCCCCTCGCTCCACGCGGTAGTACCAGTCTGCCGATATTGGACGGTCACCGAGGCATTGAAATTATCGTCGCCCGTGATGGGCAACTGAATGCCGAGCACTGTCAATGTGGGTCGATCGAGGACGGGCGTGCCGGGGTGAAGAACGTTGTCCGCAAACATAGGACACACGCATAGCGCGGCCGAAAGGGCCAAATTTTTGAATTGCATGGTTGCCTTAAAACAGAGAGTGGCTTACGCCATAGCAGTCTCTCTAAAATCGCTATCGGCACGTCGCAATGGCGGCGTTATACGGGAAATTCTGTAGGTGGCTAAGGTACTAGAAGTACTAGATCAGCTAGTTGCGATGTGTTTTCTAGTGGAGGTACTGACGTCGGACCTTAATTTTGTTTTCGCTCTTACGCGCTATGCCAGGTCATATGCCATCTGCATCCGCAACCACGTCTCTTCTGTGCTGCCGAACCCGTTCGTGCGACGAATTGCCATCTCCCGACTGATGCCAGACTTTCCGTTGACGAGATTGTTCGTGCCTGCAGCGTGGATTATCCATCGGCACGATCACTTGTTCGATGTGCGGTTACTCAAAGATTGGGTTTGAGAGTTCCAAACCCAAAATTCCTGCACCCTGCCTTTTGCTTCCGCATGGACTCCGTCATACGTCTCGCGTGCCGCGGTGACGCCTGCAGGATGTCCCGGTTCCGCGCGGTTGGACTTCTCGTATATTCCGGCGAATGCGAGCAAGAGTTTGGGATGCCCACGCTCGGGGAGCAGCCAGATTTCCGTGTCAACGTTGTAGGCATGCTCTTCGGTGGATGTGACGGCGAAAATATCGTCGTGGCCGCCGAATAGATACCCTATGTCGACTTCTTCGATGGTCTCGAGAATATCGTCCGAGCCCTCCAACACGCCGCGAGGATCGATAAAGCGAAGGCGCAAACCGCAGAGACCTTGATTAGGTCCGGAGTGTCGTAGGAACGCGCTCACAACGATTCTCCAGCCACGTGCGGACCGGAGACCGCGGATCGGCGTCTCAGTTCGAGGGACAAGGTGTTGGTCTTCTGCGAGATACTTTCCCATGATTAACGTCCTCGGAGGGTGCATCGAGTCGACGAGGCGTACAATTCCACCTTGTACTGAAAGTGACTCGCAGTGAGCACCCATACAGACCTGATCAATATGCCTGGGAACGCGCGCATCCGCGGCGGCGACTAGTTGAAAGGCGACAAGGAACGTATTCAGCATTTATGCCGTCTGGATGCTCGCGGCGTCTTGGAGACCGCGCTCACCGATTTCCACTTCGCGCATTCGGAACTTTTGGATCTTCCCGGTCACTGTCATGGGGAACTGCTCGACGAAACGGATATATTGCGGGATTTTGAAATGGGCGATTTTGCCGCGGCAGAAATCGCGTATCTCATCCTCTGTCGCGCTCTCGCCTGATCGCAGTCGAATCCACGCGGCCACAGTTTCTCCTAGCTTGAGGTCCGGCACGCCGACCACCTGCACATCGGCAATCTTGGGATGAGTGACCAGAAACTCTTCTAACTCGCGCGGATATATATTTTCGCCGCCGCGAATAATCAGGTCCTTCGCTCGGCCCGTGACTCGAAAATAGCTATCATGCCGCATGGACGCCAGGTCGCCCGTATGCAGCCATCCATCGCCGTCGATGGCCTTCGCGGTGGCGTCCGGATCTTGATCGTATCCTTTCATCACGAGATATCCGCGCGTACACAATTCGCCCTGCTCGCCGGCTTCAACGGTCGCGCCCGTTTCCGTCGACACGATCTTCACCTCAGTGTTCGTGCACGCTCTCCCTACCGTGGATACGCGCAACTCCATGCTGTCATCCGCGCTCGACATCGTAATCACGGGTGAGCTTTCCGTCTGCCCGTACATGATGGTCATCTGGGGACAGTGCATTTCACCGACGACACGCTTCATCACCTCGACAGGGCAAGGAGCGCCGGCCATCACACCCGTTCGCAGCGACGTGAAATCGAAGCGGCCAAATTCGGCGTGGCCGAGTTGCGCGATGAACATCGTAGGGACGCCATAGATTGCCGTGGCGCGTTCTTCGTGGATTGACGACATTGTGGCGAGAGCATCGAAGGAAGGCGCGGGCAGCAGCAATCCAGCGCCGGAGATCACCATCACGAGCGTGCCGCCGACGCATCCGAAGCAGTGATATAGGGGCACGGGCGCGCAGATGAGATCGCGATCGTCGATCTTCATGCCAGCCCGGATCACGTCGGCGTTATTCAACAAATTGCGATGCGTGAGCAGCACGCCTTTGGGCGATCCGGTTGTTCCCGAAGTGTACTGAATGTTGGTCACGTCGTCGCAAGCGATCTGTGCCGGCGGCACATCGACGCCATTCGCGAGCATCGAAGCCCAATCGCCGGTTCCGATATAAACGGCAAGCTCATGACCCGAGCGCGCCTGCTCGAAAATAGCGCGATAGTCCGCACGCGCATCGCTTTCGCGCAAAAACAGCGCCCGCATTCCGGACTTGCGCAGGATGTATGAAAGCTCATGAGCACGATACGATGGGTTTACGTTTACGAGCACGATCCCCACGCGCGCGCAGGCGAGATGGAGCAGAGTCCATTCGGCGCAGTTCGTCGACCACACGCCGACACGATCGCCACATCGCAGTCCCAGTCCCACAAGTCCGCCCGCTGTCCGCTCCACTTCGTTCGCAAGCTCCGCAAAGGTGAACCGCGCTTTCTGATGTCGAACGACGAGCGCCGTCTTCTCCGGAACTCGCGCCGCGGTTTTCGAGAAGGCTTCGAAGATCGTGTCGGTAATGAGCGGGCGATCGGGGCCCTTGGCGTAGGCGAGCACCCGGACAGTGTATAACAGTTCGTATGACCTGGAAGCCTTGTTTGGCGGCAATCTTCATGGTGGCGTGCGCATCCGCGGCACGCTTCTCGATCGAGCAGGTGTTGAGCGCTCCCTTTCCATCGGAGATCAAGACGTCCCGCACGGGCGGGAGCGTCGCGTGGGTGCTCGACGAAAACGGCGCGCGGAATATCTGGGTCGCGGAAGCACCCGATTATAAGGGCCGCCGGTTGACGCAATACAAGGCCGACGACGGGCAGGAGATCGCCCAGATCTCGTGGACGCAGGATAGCCGCTCCATCATCTATGTACGCGGCGGCGATTTCGAGATGGGCCGGGATAATCCCAATCCGTCGAGCTCGCCGGATGCCGTCGAGCAGGATATCTGGATGGCGTCGCTGGGCTCCGAAGCCCCGCGCAAAATCGCGGAAGGAAGCGAACCTGAATTGTCTCCCAAAGGCGACCGCCTGGTGTTCCTCAAAGGCGGCCAGATCTGGACGGTCGCGCTCAAGCCTGACGCCAAGCCGGAGCAACTCATCCATGCCAAAGGCCGGCCTTCCATGCTGCGCTGGTCGCCCGATGGCTCGCGCATTGTGTTCATTAACAACCGCACCGAACATGCCATCGTCGGCGCCTACGATTTCGGATCGAAGAAGCTCTGGTACATCGACCCTAGCGTCGATACGGATACCAGCCCCGTGTTCTCACCCGACAGCAAACAGGTCGCCTTCATTCGAATAGCGGCTATCAATCGCGGAATGCGCTTCGGACCGGTCCTCACCGCCGACGACCCGTGGTCCATCCGGATCGCCGATGTCGAAACCGGAAACGGCCATGAATTGTGGCGTGCATTAAAAGGTCCGGGAAGCGCCTTTCATCCGATGAGCGCGGAGAACCAATTGTTATGGGGCGATGGCGATCGCATCGTCTTCCCGTGGGAGCGCACCGGCTACCTGCACCTCTATTCGATCTCGATCCACGGCGACAATCCCACGCCGCTGAACACGAACACATCGTTTGAAATCGAAGACGCGACGCTTTCCCACGATGGCCGCGAAGTGATTTTCAATTCCAATGAAGGCGATATCGACCGCCGTCATATCTGGAGCGTTCCGGTGACCGGCGGAATGGAGAAGCAGATCACGAAGGATGGCCTCGAGTGGTCGCCCGAGCCGACCGCGGACGGCAAAGCTCTGGTCTTCCTCCATTCGGATGCACGCAATCCCGCGCGGGCCGCGGTTTTGATTGGAAGCACGGTTCGCGACCTCGCGCCGGACGGCATCCCATCCGATTTTCCGGCGTCTTCTTTAGTGGAACCGCAGCCGGTGATCATCAACGCAGCCGACGGCATGCAGATCCACTGCCAGCTTTTCCTTCCGCCCGATGCGAAGCCCGGCGAGAAGCATCCCGCGGCTGTGTTTTATCATGGCGGATCGCGGCGTCAGATGCTGCTTGGCTGGCACTACATGGATTACTACAACCATGCGTACGCAATGAATCAATACCTGGCGAGCCGCGGATACGTGGTTCTCGCGGTGAATTACCGCAGCGGCATCGGGTATGGATTGAATTTCCGCGAAGCGCTCAACTACGGCGCGTCTGGTGCGAGCGAGTTTAACGATGTGCTGGGCGCGGGCTTGTATCTGCGTTCGCGCCCCGACGTGGACCCGCACAAAATTGCGTCCTGGGGAGGATCGTATGGGGGTTATCTGACCGCGCTGGCGCTGGCGCGGGCGTCCGATCTTTACGCGGTGGGAGTGGATTTCCACGGAGTCCACAACTGGAACCTAACGACCCGCAATTTCGATCCGAGCTACGATCCGGCGAAGGATGAGAACGCCGCTCGCGTGGCGTATGAATCGTCACCGATCGCGTCGGTGAGCACGTGGCGATCTCCGGTGCTGCTGATCCATGGCGATGACGACCGCAACGTGCCTTTCACGGAGACTGTCCGGCTGGTGGAAGCGCTACGGAAACAAGGTGTCGAGTTTGAGCAATTGATTTTTCCGGATGAAATCCACGGGTTTCTGACGCATCGGCGCTGGCTCGAAGCTTATGGAGCTACGGCGAATTTTCTCGATAAGCACTTAGGCAATTAACCGCGCCTCTCGCTATGTCGCCGTCCGATCTCGTTATCTCAAAGACAGGGCCCGAGTCGGATATGGTGCTTCGGAATCTGTTCGAGCACTACATTCATGACATGGCAGAGTGGTTCGAACTCGATACCAAGGCCGATGGCAGCTACTCCTACGACACGTCGCCGCTGTGGAAGAACGGCTGCGACGTGTATTTGGCTAGGATCGGTCAGTCCCTAGCAGGCTTCGCTTTGGTTGGCTCGGCGTCTGAATGGTTGGGAGACGCGGGCGCGCATGACGTACACGAGTTCTTTATCATCCGCAGGTATCGAAGGCGCGGCTTCGGCGAAAGAATGGCGGCGCTCCTTTGGAGGGAACGTCCCGGCGAATGGCTGGTCAGAGTGCTCGAATCCAATGCCGGGGCCGTGGGATTCTGGCGGGCAGTGATTTCGAGCCATTCGCATGGCGTCCATGCGGAGGAAGTCCGCAATGTCAATGGACGGAGGTGGCGATTCTTCAGGTTCGTGTCTAATGGCAGGTTATGAGCCCGCTTGCAGACCCAACCGGGTGAGCGCTTCTTTGAGCTTCGGAAGAGTTAACCCTTTCGTGGTTGGAGACTCCGTAGAGGAATAGAACGGGTTCATGCGCGAAAGGGTCTCATTAACGTAAACCGCGGGATGATTTGTCAACGCGACGCGAAGCGCGCGACCGGGCAACGCGTCCTGATGATATTGGCAGATACCGCTCAGGGCAGGATGGCTGCGAAACATCCGCTCCAGGCCGCACTCGTAATCCAGGAGCTTTGCGAAGTTCTCCTCGCTCCCGAGTTCCCACGTCATATCGCCAGTTGCCCACAGACCTGTGTAGCCATCGGCTACTGCTTCAGCCACAGCATTCCCCAGCACGGTGAGCATGCGATCCACATCGAAACGCCCGTTGATGAGGTGACTCGGGTCAGACGAAAGGACGAGCGATCGGTTGCTCACTTCGCGGACGACGTCCAAGCCGGCTGCTGCCAGATACGATCGTATACCGGCAACCATAACGGGACTGTTCAGGTAGAGACAGCGGTGGTTCGTTTGCAGTCGTTTCATCATGAGCTGCGCGATTCCGGGTAAATGCTTTGCTGGGGACCCCTCATAGATCATGCATTGATGTCGGGGCATGGCATCCATATTTGCAGTTTAGGGCGGGATGCTCGGGGCGCGCAAGCATCGGTTGCGAGCGTCCGGCGATCTAGTTGTGACGGTGTCGGCGTATTCGGAAATCCGCTCCCTGACGGTCACGGCTCGGTTGGGGGAGCTCGTGTCGTGAGGGAGCGGGTTTATATCAAGTTACTCTACGTCGTCGGCGCCGACCTTCTCGAGGTCTTCTTCGTTTTCCTCGGCTTCGTCTGCTTCGGTCTCCGGTTGCTCGCTGCCCGCGACCTCCTGGAGAAGAGGCTTGGCGGTCTCGGTCAGAAGCCAGTCCGTGGCTTCTTCTTCACCAAGCGTTTCCAACAGGAGGTCGGCGACTTGGCGTTCGCCGATCAAACGGGCAACGGTCCGCGCGCTTCCGTAAGCACTGATTTCGTAGTGCTCGACTTTTTGCGCGGCGGCGATGAGGGCCAGGTCCGCGATGGTTTCGTCTTTCTCCTTGCCCTCGGCGATCACTTCTTGACCTTCTTCGACGAGACCGGCCATGGCTTTACATGGTTTCGCGGTGGCCTTTTCGCCCATCAGCTCGAAGGCACGGGTCAGCCGCTCGACGTGTTGCTGAGTCTGCGCGAGGTGCTTCTCGAAACCTTCCCGAAGACTCTGATGATGCGCCGCTTTCGACATCTTCGGCAATGCCTTGACAAGTTGTTTCTCAGCGTGGAGCAGGTCCTGGAGCTGCTCCACTAATAGTTCCTTTAATTCCGCCATAGATTATTTTCGGTGCGTGCCGACCGGCTCCTTTGTTCCTTTCGTGTGACCGTTGGTGGTGCGTGTTCCTGCTTTTTCGGACTCAAATTCCTTGAAGGCCGGAGCATCGACATATTGCCAGGTTCCACCTTGGTTCCAGGGGCCGCGGGCGTCGGTTTCGCCGCGATCTCCGGTGCCGGTGGAATCGTTGAAATACTGATCGACCAGACCTGGAGTGGGCGGGATGCGGCCGATAGAAAACGGCGGCTTGCCCATGCTTTCGAGCGCCAGCGTGAAAGCCTTCATGTGCGTGATCTCGCGGGTCATGAGGAACTTCAAGGCATCGATGCTGCCCGGATCATCGCAGAAATCGATCAAACGTTCGTAGACGATTTTGGCGCGGGCTTCGGCGGCGATGTTGCTGCGAAGATCGACGTCGAGCTCGCCGGTGATCTTCAGGTAGTCGGCAGTCCAGGGATTTCCCTCGGAGTTGTTCAGTGACACACCGCCGCCCCCGCAGATTGCGATCAGCGGATCTTGTTCGGCATCCTTGCGACTATTCTTCGAAGGCTTCAGATGCATGCGGGCCAAAGTGCCGACGACTTCCAGATGGCTCAGCTCTTCGGTGCCGATGTCCATGAGAAGATCTTTGCGATCGGGATCTTCACAGTTGAGTCCTTGAATGGAATATTGCATGGCGGCCGCTAGCTCGCCGTTGGCGCCTCCGAATTGCTCGAGCAGCATGTTGCCGAATTTGGGGTCGGGCGTGTCCACTCGGACCGTGTACATCAATTTTTTTACGTGGTGATACATTCTTGCTCCAGGGTTGGGATCTGTTTGCTGTCTAGTGGACGCCGCTTCGCTAAATAAGCTACGTGTAACAGCGGGCTCACCTGCCATTCCGCCGGAACGCTATAGTGGGTGGCGGACGATGCAGGCGCTGATCTCAGCATTGGTCGCAGGGGGGAAGGCACGGTTGGATGCCGCGGCGCTGGATCTTGCGACCATCGAGTTCCCTTCCATGGTTGCGGCTCCGTATCTCGCCCGTTTGGATGAGATGGGAGCCGAGCTAGCCGATGAAACGGAAGGCCTGAGCGGGCCCGAGTTCGTCGCGCGCGCCAATATATACCTGTTCCAGGATCTCGGTTTTCGAGGGAACGAAGGCAACTATTACGATCCCAAGAACAGTTGCCTCAACTGGGTGTTGGATCAACGAACCGGAATTCCCATCACGCTGTCGGTTTTGTATCTGGAGTTGGCGCGCCGGGCGGGGCGTCCAGTGTTCGGAATTGGGCTGCCTGGCCATTTCGTCGTGCAGTACGATGACGGCGAGTATTCGAGCTACATCGACCCATTCAACGGAGGCCAACTTCTGAACGAAAGCGAGTGCCGGGAACTGGTGAAGGATCTTGCAGCTGCAAAAGAAGTGGCGGAACGGAAGATGCTGGAGCCGGTAGGCGCACGATACATCCTGATACGAATGCTGAACAATCTTCGCGCAGCGTACTTCCGGCGAGAATCGTTCGAGCGGGCAGCGGCAGTGCTGGATCTGCTGGTGCAGTCATCGCCGTCGACACCCGACTACTACAAAGGCCGGGCAATCGCGAATGTGCACATACGAAAATTTCGCTCCGCGAGCGCAGATTTCGAAGAGTATCTGAGGCTCAGCCCGGAAGCAGAAGACCGCGAAGACATCGTGAAGCAGATGGCGGCGATTCATCGCTGGCTCGGGACGCTGAATTAAACGGATTTAAGCGTTCTAATCGTACTCCTTACTTGACAAGGAGGCGTCCAACATGCAGACTAGTTCTTAATCCAGCGTCCAAGTTTATCGCTCTACAGGCAGTCTTGATCCCGGTCGATCCCTAGCTGTAGAAGTCTTTTATTGGGGGGCCATCGTGTCTTCATACTCTTTTGTCGATCCAGCATCGTGTTATCCGCTTCCAAGCTCTTTCAATTACAGCGAGTACATTGAAGCCGAACGCGAGCTGTGGGCTTTGTTTCCGGAAACGGATGGAAAGCGCGTGAACTTCGTGCAGATTGGGCTGACCGCCCAAGTCTACACGGAAGTTTTCGATGACGGGTCGGAATTGGAAGCTCACGAGACTTACATTCTGATGCCGTGCGCAGACAATACCATGCGTCCGATTCGCATGGAGCCGTGCCGGAGATTGACGCTGACGGAGTATCGCATGGGGCACCTGACGGCCGTGAAACTGCTCGGCCGGGTTGCGGAAGCAAGCGACGTAATGCGACAGATAGGCTGCGAGATCCTGGGTCCGGAAGTGATCAGCGAAGTCGAGGCGCGGCTTCGCGATATCGAATAGTCAGTACAGCCGGATACCGCGCGGACCGGGTTCCTGCGACATGTGCACGGTGTCGATAAATCGCACTTTGTTCGGGTGCATCGTCATCACGATGGAGTGAGTGCGATAGCCGTTTCCGAAGAATCGAACGCCGTTCAACAAAGCTCCAGCCGTGACGCCGCAAGCAACAAAGATAATCTGATTGCCGGGCGCGAGGTCTTCCGCGCGGTAGACGCGGTGAGGGTCGCGGATGCCCATGCGCTGCATGCGTTCCTCTAATTCCGGACGGTCGACCACGAGGCGGCCCACCATCTCACCGTGGAGGCATCGCATCGCGGCGGCGGTGAGCACACCTTCCGGAGCGCCTCCTATTCCCATCACTGCATGTACGCCCGCGCCCCGGACCGCGGCGGCGATTCCGGCGGAGAGATCGCCATCCCCGATGAGGCGGATGCGCGCACCGGCGGCGCGAATATCGCGAATCAGATCTTTGTGGCGCGGCCGGTCGAGTACCATGACAACGAGATCCTTGACCTGGCGATCGAGACGCCTGGCGATCGATTTCAAATTGTCCTCAACTGGGGCATCGATATCGAGGGCGCCGCTACAGGCCGGGCCTGCGATGATTTTTTTCATGTAGCAGTCGGGTGCGTGCAAGAGACCGCCGCGTTCGGCAGCGGCAAGCACTGCGATGGAATTGGCTGCTCCGGTGGCACAGAGATTTGTTCCTTCGAGGGGGTCGACCGCGATGTCGATTTGAGGAGGGTTCGTTCCGGGAGTGGTAGGCGCGCCGACGCGCTCGCCGATGTAGAGCATGGGAGCTTCGTCGCGCTCGCCTTCGCCAATCACGATGGTGCCCGCGATAGGGACGGCTTCAAAGGCGCGCCGCATGCCCTCGACCGCGGCGTGGTCGGACGCATCCGGATCGCCTTGTCCCATGGTTCGCGCAGCCGCGACCGCGGCTTCTTCCACGACGCGAACCAATTCTAAAGAGAGCTGCTGTTCCATGTCGAAAGCTGGCTTGGGTTCCGCCATTTCACACCTCACTAAAGCGGTGCGATCATAGCATGTCCTGAACTGGACCGCGTCTTTGAGGAATGCCGCGCTAGAGTGGAAATTGGGCTTTGCGACCGTCGTTCTCGTTTTTGCTCTTGCCGTCGCCGGTGCGCTGATCGGCACGCGGCTCGCTGAAGTTCCGAAGATTTCTCACGGCGTGCTGGCGATCAGCGGCGCGCTGCTCATCGCGATCTCACTTCTGTGGGTGGTTCCGGAAGTGGCCAGCCATTATGGCTGGGTGGTCGCGGTGTTGTGGGTCGCACTGGGTTTTGGCGTGTTGTGGGTTATTGACCACTATGTTTACCCGATCTGCCCGGCCTGCTCGCACACGCATCATCATGACGATTGCGACGCTTCGCTGCACGGCTTCGCGGCGCCGCTGCTGATTGCGACTTCGATCCACAGCTTTCTCGATGGTTGGGGGCTAGCTGCTTCGGCGCAGGGATCGGAGTTTGTACGCATGGCGTTTTTGTTGGGGATCGGGCTGCATAAGCTTCCAGAGGGGCTGGCGTTGGGAGCGATCGTACGGGCGTCGATGACGAACCATTGGAAGGCGTTGCTGGCGTGCGTTGCGGCTGAGGCGATGACAGTGGTCGGCGGGGCGGCCGGGTTTGGAGTCGCGGCAAGGGTTGGCCCGTCGTGGGTTGGGATTTTGTTGGCTGCGGCGGCGGGGACCTTTATGTATCTCGGATATCATGCGTTGGAGGGGGAGCTACGGCGGCGTAGGGTTATGGCGAAGGTGGGTTCGCGGTAGGTTTTGGGGCGCTGGGTTGCTTCGGGTGAAAAAGTGTTTTAGAATCAGATGAGTAGAAAAGTCGGGGCGTAGCGCAGCCTGGTAGCGCACCTGCCTTGGGCGCAGGGGGTCGGGCGTTCAAATCGCCCCGCCCCGACCAATAGAATCAGAGCTTTACGCGGCATTTGTAAACGTCTAAAATTCACGCTGTAGATGATTTTGTAGCTGTGCTTTCCCTAATGGGGTCAACGACAAGCGTGCTCGCAGCTCAACCTTGCCACACAAGGGGAACGGCGGATCATATAATCGATCCGTAGGTGTTGACGCGAATGTCATCAAGCCTCGTGCGTAGCGGGTTAGACCTGTTCACCGGTGGAACGGGCGGAATCGATAGCTGGCTTACGAGCGACCACTGTGGTGCGCAAAAAACTTCATGCCGCCAACTTTTCAAGCCAGTACTCGTGGTGTAGTCCACCGAGAATCGGCTTGCTGTGGACTCGAAGTCCGGCAGGAAGCTTGTGACGGCGGTCTGCATTCTCCGCAGGGTTCTCTGGCGGCGACACAGGGAATCCCGGACCAAGACTCATGTGTAGCCGCCCCCTGTTATAGTGAGGTACCCAGGTGTTCAGAACAAGTTTCAGATGGCGCTCATTCAACGGAATGAGGAAATCTAGGCACTCCCTGCGGATGGTCCCCACAAGGCGTTCGCACAGAGCGTTCGCTTTCGGCGAAGAGACTAGTGTGCGCAAAACTCGGACACCCATTGCCTTGACCACCCGATCAAGTTCGCGGGAGAAGATGCTGTCGCGATCATGGATGAGGTACTCATACGAATGACCGCCGGGCAGCACTTCCCGGAACTGCTGGAGGGTCCAGTCTGCCGTTGGATGGCTTGTGACGTTGATATGCAGGATCGTTCGACGACCGTGTTCTATGGCCAGAAACACATAAAGGAACCGGAAACTCGCCGTTACGACGGTGAAGAAATCGCAAGCTACAGTTACCTTCGCGTGATTCCTGACAAAGGTGAGCCAACGTTGTTGTGGATCCGGACCTCGCCTTGGTCCATTCTCGCTCAGATACTTTTGGACCGTGCGCGGCGAGACGGATACGCCCAACTTCAGCTTCAATTCATTGGCGATCCGCTCTTGTCCCCAAGTAGGGTTCTCCGCTGCGATCTTTCGGATCAACTGCCGAAGGTCCTTCGGCAATTTTGGCCTACCTGTCGGCTTGGACTTCCAGCGCCCGAAGAATCGAAAACCCTTACGGTGCCAGCGGATGAGAGTGGCCGGCTTAACTACGACAAGCGCGTTGCGCCAGTCGAAGAACCGGCTCAAGACTGCGAGTAGCCAACGCGTAGCATCGGTCGGCCGGTGGGGCTTGGCCTTCCTCTCTTGAAACAGCGCCAGCTGTTTTCGAAGGAACAGGTTCTCCGCTAGTAAGGCGCTACGCGACCGGAGCGCGCCTGAGAAGATCTGGCAGAAATCGAGCAGAACAGCCGAGCATGTCCAAGCACAATGCCTCAGACATTCTATAGCGAAACGCAACAGCAGGATCAAACCCAGGATTACCACGTTACAGCGATTGCGGTACAGCTTCCACCAGCCCCGCAGAGTTTTTGCGGAGCACAGGTTGAGAATGTCGTAAGTATACGTCGTTGTAGCTTGTTCACCGGTGTTAGTTTGGGACCCATCCGGTTCTACCACCTGGGTCAGGTTTCCAAACGCGTCCATGGTGAACTTCTTCCAATTGCCCACTGGGTCGGTCACTGTTACCGTGTTGCCGGAGTGGACATAAGTAGTAACGCTGCCGTCCGCCAACGTGGCCTTCGTGGTGCGACCCGAACCATCGTACGTGTAAGTAGTCCAATAGATCGTCGGATTCCCGCCATTCGCGTTGGGGTCATAAGGCTGAGACTGCCGATACAATTTCCCGAGAGGCGAGCAACCGCTGGCGGCATATTGCGTTTGGACCCTGGAGTGACTCGTCGTGTCACCGCTATCTGTCTGAATAGTGCGTCCGAACCCGTCCAGCGACGTAGTTACAAAATGGGTATTGGTTGTAGCTGTACGCGTCGGAGGCGAAGCTGTGTCGTTGTACGTGTAATTGGTAACCGCCCCGTATGGCGACGACGAGGTCAGGGGCCGGCCGGTCCCGTTGTCTGTGATCCCCGTGGTGTCACCGTTTGGTCCCGTCACCGAACTAAGACCGAGGAATTAGCTCCAACCAAGGGACGACGTATAGTTCGTCGTGATGGCGGCGAAGACAACGTCAGGCTTTTCGCAGCAACTTGATGAGTGAATATACGCCGCTCCCTAAGGCTAGGATTCCACTACCGATAAAGAACAAACGTCCCCCCCATAGGTTAGCTTCGCGGCGCTCCCCATGAAATCCGAACTCCCGGGTGTAAAATTGGCGCGTTCTAACCCCAAGGACAATGAGAATCACACCAATGCCAACGTAGAGAGCGGCGATCATCATAGCTTTAGCGTTGTGATCCAATGTTGACAGACTTCCTCCAGCACATATTGATCAATACCATCAACTGGCGAGTTACCCACCGAGCTACCCGGCGCTGTGACACCCTGACCGCTCCCTCCGCAGAAACATACTCCGGCTCCAATCGCATCCGATATCCCAAAATAAACGCCAACGCCACCACTGGTGTCCAGGTAGATGCCAAAGGGGGAGTCGGGTATTTGGAAGAATCCCACACCCATGGCAGTTCCGTCTTGAGGGACCGGCAGTGCTCCGCCAACTTGCATTGACCATCCAGCCGGCCCATTCGGAATCAATTCGTATGAAAGTCCATTTGGACCAAGCGTAACAACACCTGCCACATAAGCCCCTGGCACATTACCAGCGGGTAACTCGTAATCGGCATAGACAAAAACGCTTGGATTTGTTCCGTACACAAAATCGGTAAGATTCATACCGTCGCCAACCATATTGATAACCGCTTGGGCCGTCGAATTGATTTCGTCCACTTGGCCACCATCAACATCTACTCGCTCGTAATTCGTAACTTCGGTCAGGAACGTTGAACCATTATACGTTGTGGTCTCAAATGTGCCACTTGTCGAGCCGCCATCTTTGACTGAACGGCAGCCCCGACCCTGGCAAACAACCGAGTCCAAGCCCCTCGGATCATTCCGATTCACTGGATCATCGATTGCGTAGGAATAGCGGTTCCAACTCTGGGGACTCTTGCGATGACCACTCCTCGATGAAGGGTCCGGCGACAAAAACCTACCCGGCGCCGCCGCATACCACCGCTGATCCGCATAATACACGCCCGACCCATTATCCAGATACGTCCCAAATGCATACTTGTGGTCCGCAGAAACTCTGCGCGGCTAACGGCTGCGTTACGGCACCGTATGTAACGTGCATCCTGGCTCTTGATCCTGCTCCTGCTTTTCAGCTTCGAGCGTCTGCGCTGCTGGGCTCGAATGGCCGTCGTCCTCCTGCTAGAGGTGATGCCGATATTGTCTGGGCTGCTTCGGTCGCACCGCGCGCTGGTCGCTGAGATCCTGTTCTTACGAAAGCAGCTGGCACTCTTTCAGGAGAGGAAGGTCAAACCACGAAGGGCTGACCATTCGACTCGGTGGTTGCTGGCAGTTCTCAGCCGATTCTTCGACTGGCGCTGTGCCCTGATCGCGGTCAAGCCAGCGACGCTCGTTCACTGGCACCGACAAGGCTTCCGCCTGTTTTGGCGCTTGAAGTCCAAACGGCCAGGGAGGCCCAGACTGCCGAAGAACCTTCGGGAAATAATCCAGAGAATGGCCGCCGAAAACCCGAGTTGGGGCCAGGAACGGATCGCTGATGAATTGAAGCTGAAGCTGGGCATTTCGGTTTCGCCTCGGACAGTGCAGAAGTACTTAACGGAGAAGGGACCCCGGCGAACGCCGGATCCAGGGCAGCGCTGGCTGACGTTCCTCCGTAACCACGCGAAGGCCACTGCGGCTTGTGATTTCTTTACCGTGGTCACCGCCAGATTCCATTTCCTTTATGTCTTTGTGGCCATGGAGCTCGGTCGGCGGACCATCCTGCATTGGAATGTCACGAGCCATCCCACGGCAGAATGGGCTTTGCAGCAATTCCGGGAAGCGCTGCCCGGCGGTCATCCTTATCAATACCTCATCCATGATCGAGACAGCATCTTTTCGGGGGAGCTCGATGAAGCTGTTAAAGCCATGGGTGTACGGGTATTGCGAACGCCGGTCCGGGCGCCGAAAGCGAACGCAATCTGCGAACGCTTTGTGGGAACGGTTCGCAGGGAGTGTCTGGACTTCTTAATCCCTTGGAACGAGCGGCATCTGAAGATGATTCTGCACACCTGGGTCGCACATTACAACACTGGTAGACCGCACCAGAGCCTCGGTCCCGGAATTCCTGCCGGTACAGACGTTGCAGCACCCATGATCGAACATCGACATAAGCTCCCGCGAGGCTACGCGGTTCGAAGCAGGGCAATTCTGAGTGGCCTTCACCATGAATACTCGCTCGAAAAGGTGGCCGCGTGATGTTTTTGCGGATCACAGCCACTTTGCTTCCTCGGATGCATTTCGTTGCACGTTTATCAGAAGAAGCAAAGCAATAGACAGCCTAAAAGGATCGTGGCTGTTCGATGTCGGGTGCGGAATGGTGCTTAAAATTGCGGGTCGCGCTTTCCAACAGGGCGCGATTGATTTTTGATGACCAACACCTGACGCGCCCATTCATAACGTGTTCATTCCGCTCCCGGATCGACTTTTGATGACCGACAACGGATTCGGCGACAACGGAACGAAGTCCGCCGGGCTTGGCCAGTCGGGCCAGGATAACGATGAGATGGACGAGGAGAATAGCGAAGTCGCGCATCCCGGCAATCGTACTAACACCAAACCACCGAATTCAGTTGAATTTAGCAATTCGCCATGGACAAGTCAATGGCGAACTGCTGCTGTTGGTTCAGCCATCCGGCTAAAGAAATTAGAACAAACCGAAACGGATCGAGAAGCCGCTGCATATTCAGAACATTATCGTAGGCCTTCGCACGCAGCCCATGCGTTTGTCTCAAATCGCTGACATATAAAGTCATTCGAGTTTTTGGACACTACGGCATGCTTGTCAGAGTGCTATGCGACTGTCGTAAATCATATCCTTGAGCACGAACTTGCTCTTCAACGCCATCGGCCCCATGGAGGTTTCGAAAACTACATCCTTATCGTCGGCGTCAATCGACCTGGAGCGCGGAAACAGGAAGAGTATGGTTCGCCCACCAGCCGTCTCGATGCTCTCCACATTGGCGGGAGCAATCTTGTCCCTGCCATGCAATATTAATGAGGCGGCATCCTTCATCCTTTCCGCCATGCGACTGAAATCGGGCTGCATACCACCGCGCTGGGGGTCTCGCATTCCGGGGGAACTGGCCGTTCCAGTGACCGAAATGACGTAGTATTCTTTCGACAACTCAGTCAGTTTGGCACCGTTCGCGTCCTCCGTCTTCGCCGTTGCTTCACGAATGGGCGCCGCACTCTCCCAACGAACGAGGAACTTCGGCGCCTCCATTCCGCCCGGTCCTCCCGCCATCCCACCAGTCGGTGGTCCACCCATCCCAGGACCTCCTGCCCCGCCAGGTCCACCTGGGCCGCCACCCGGCGGAGGCCCGCCCATTCCATCGGGTCCGCCCGGCATTCCCTGCATGCGGCTAAGGTCGATTTCCGCGGACACGGTCTTGGCCCATGGCGAATTGGTGAGGATGCGGGTCGCATCTTTCTCGGTCCACTCTGAAGCCTTCTTGGCCTTCCATGGATCGGCGGCAAATAACATTAGAGGAGCGCTGCAGGCGCATACGACAAGGATCCTGATCATAAATCTTCTTCTCCTTTCATGGGCTCACGCGAAGCAAAAGCATTCCATGTGGAGGTACGGTTGTCTTCAGCTCGCTCTCGACTCGTCCCAAATCGGCGTGGCGCCAAACATCACGAACTCGCCGAGCCTTTGGCAGTTGGAACTCGTTCCACGGTATAGCGATACCGGTTTCTGTAGCAGCCAGATTCAAAACCCCCACCGCATACGCTCCGCCGGACAGTGGCTTCTGCCAGACTTCCATATCTCCACTCTTCAAGACTCTGTGTGCGGCGCGCCCGAGCGGATCCTGATCGATCGCGATCACTTCTTTGTTGAGCAGGATTTCTCTGGTCGTCGGTGACATGTTGCGCACGTCGTTTCCTGCAATCAAAGGGGCCGAGAGCATCGCCCAGAGACCAAAGTGCGTCTGGTACTCCGTATGGGTCATGCCACCATTGCCCACTTCAAGCATGTCGGGATCGTTCCAGGCACCTGGTCCTACGAATGGGGCGAGTGTAGCTTGCGAGAGTCCGACTGCGATCATGGACTGCCACTGATCGCGAATGTCCATTGTTGTGCGCCACGGATTACCGGCGACTAACGGGCCCCATTCCTGAACGTTGGCGCGGCCGTACTGACACAGGCTGTACACAATGGGGCGGCCATTCCGAAGAAGTGCTTCGCCCATTTTCTGGTACGCAGCTCGCATGTCTTCGTCTTTCCAAAGGCGCGATGCGGAGCACCAGTCATATTTGAGGTAATCGATACCCCACGACGCCCAAGTTCTGGCATCAAGCTCCTCATGGGCGTAGCTGCCCTCAAAACCGCCGCAAGTTCGCGGGCCGGGCGAGGAATACATTCCCAATTTGAGGCCCTTTCCATGGATATAATCTGCCAGGGCCTTCATGTTTGGAAAACCGGGATTGGGCTGAAGAACACCGTCTTCATCCCGCCTGCCTTGCCAGCCATCGTCGATGTTGACGTAGACATACCCGGCATCGCGCATGCCATTCGCGACCATGGCGTTGGCAATGTCCCGCACGGTCTTGTCATCGATCTTAGTGCGAAAACGGTTCCAACTGTTCCATCCCATCGGCGGCGTTTTCGCGAGTCCATTTGGCTCCAGCGGCGTAATCGGCGGAAGATCGACTTTCGGCAGAGATTTATAATCTACGGTCGGTGCACGGTAGGAAGGTGTCGGAGTGCCGCGATGGAAAATTACTGGACCGCTCATGGGGTTACCACTGGGTGCTCCAGGATCGCCGGGAGGACCGCCTGGACCTGCTGGTCTGATTCCTGGCGGCCCCATTCCTGGCGGTGGCCCAGGCATCGCGAGTTCAATCTTCAGGGCGTCGCCGACGATTTGGCCTTTAACGACCCTCTTCTGCACATTTCCAAAGAACTCTGTCTCGACCGTAAGCTCAAACTGGTCACCGTCGATCTTGCCGTCGACAATCGGTGAGTCTCCAAAGGGCATTCTCTGCATGCCTGTGATTCGGCCTTTGTAGACCTTGAGCTCGTAAACCAGCTCCATCTCGCCCATCGGGGTTTCGCGCTTGGCTACCCAAGTTCCCGAGAGGTCCTTTGTTTGCGCGCCGAGAAGCGCCAAGAGGAGTCCGGAAACCAGAATTATCTTCATTCGTGTTCTAAAATGCAAATCGAAGTTGCAGGTCGATCTTGCGATTCGTTAGAACGAGTGCTCCGCCATTTGAGCCCGGATCGACGGTTACGTTGTGCGCGCAGTCCTGAACGTTGACGACCTGTGCTTCCGTCACAATTGCGAGCTGCGCATCGAGGACGACGGTTCCGGTAGCGTCGAGGTCCGTGCGGGCAAACGTCTGAAAGCCTTTCGCCGTTATGGTGATTGCGTACTTGCCGGGCTTTACCGACTCGAACGTATATTGTCCCTGCGCCCCCGTCGTCTTTTGCTGGCGCTCGCCAGTCGGGCCGGTTAGGACTACGACAGAGTTGGGGATGTTAGCGCCAGAGGGGTCTGTGATAACACCCTTGACGCTCGCTGGGGCGGCCGACGGTTGGGCATGCAATGAGCACGCCATATACAGCAATCCTAGAAACGTGGATGACGCCAGGTTTCGTAACGATCTCGTGCGCTTCATCTGGACTCGAAACTTGTTTTCAGAGACCGAGCAGTTGTGTCGGCATTTCCAGTGAACGACAGATTTCGCACATCTAACCTTAAGATTTGTAAAAGGTCCAACCGTCCCTCCAAAAATATTCGGACCGGTCTGCAATCATTGAAGTTGATCGACTTCCATCTGTTCCTCTGGTCGGCGCGACAAGGCCTGTTCACTGTCGTTCTCGGATATCCCGCCCGACGCGATTCGGCGATATGATTGGGGAGTCCTTGAGAGATTTGAACAGCTGTGACTTTTTGACTCGTCAAGAATCTTACCCTGAATGTCGAATCGGACACGATCGAGAGCGTCTGAGTCGGACCAAGGTGTCCACAGACGACGACAAGGCGCACGACGATCCGAGCCACGCGTTCTGTGGCAGAGTCAAATAGGAGGACGCAAGCTTAAGCGGCGCGACGTTCGTAGCGATGATGCAGGCCACCGACTTGGGGTATGGAAACAATACGTCCGGCGTTCGGACGCTGAACGGGCCGAGGTTCCGGCGCGTCTTTCTCCAGTCCCAAGTGCGTTCGGCTGCGATGGTAATAGTCGACGAATGCGCTTATGTGACGCCGCAAACTCGTTTCGTCGAAGACGATCACGTGGTCCAGACACTCGCGGCGGATGGTCCCGATAACTCTCTCGACGTAAGCGCGCTGCCAAGGAGACCGGGGGAGCAGACAAGATCTGCTTGATGCCTATGGACTTTACCTGGTCAACGAATGCCCGCCCGAAAATCGCACGCGGTCCCGGAGCAGGTAGCGTGGCGCGGTGTCCCATGGAAATGCAGTTGCTGCGCAGCCCACTCGGCCGATGGATGTGCCGTGACTGCGAAATGCACAATACGCCGCCGATGATGCGCCAATACCACAAATACATAAAGGATCTGAAACCGAATCGTCGGCGCTACGAAGAAGTCGACCGACACCAGCGTTTTGACATGGTTCTTAAGAAATGTGTGCCGCGTTTGAGAGGGAGGTTTCGGGGTCCTGACCATGTATTTGCTCACGCTGGTTTCTCCGATCTCGATGCCGAGCTTGAGAAGTTCGCCATGAATCCTCGGAGTTCCCCACAGCGGATTCTCACGGCTCATTGTCGGATCAATTCGCGAACTTCTTTGGGAACAGATGGGCTGCCCGGCTGACCGCGTCGAATTTTCCAACTCCAAAACAGCCGGAAGCCTTTGCGATGCCAGGCAATCACGGTTTCCGGTTTGATAATGACCAGCGACCGCCAGGTAGGGTCGAGGACTGGCGCCATTGCTCCGTAGGTCCGGCCTATCTGTTGCTCCCCGTTTCCTTTGGGAGTGCCTCACTAGCCAGACCGTGAACTGGATTCCAGCCCCCGCCACATCGCACGTAGCGTGCGGATTTCCCGCACTACGCGCTCCTGCACACTTCACATCAAGGGTTATGGGACCTATCAGGCCGGAGCCGCTGCCTGGTTGGGACGATACGCAACGCGGTACTCCGAAAAGAGTCCCAGCGTGTTGTACAGCCATTCCCTGCTCCACCGCTTCCAGCCAAAGCCTCGACGTTGGCACGCTCGGCCCAAGTGGCGCCGAATCCTCGTCTCTACCCAGTTTTGGATGAACGAGAAGCACCGACTCGAGTGACCTATCGCGAAGTACTTCACCCAACCGCGTAGAATCGGATTGATCTTTTCGATCACCCCGCCTACGGGCTGAGACCGAGAAGCCCGGAAAATCTCTTTGAGCTTGCCAAGCAATGCCGTCCGCTTCTTACCTTTCGGCAATAACAGCGGCATCCATCGTCCCCGCAACGTCCGGACACGATGGAACTCAAACCCAAGAAATCCAAAGCTCTCGCCTCGCTGAAGGTCCACCGTTCGACTCTTCTCCTCGTTCACCTCCACCTGCAGTTTGGCCAACTCCTCCCGTAGCCGTTTCTCCACCGCCTGCCGAAGCCATTGCTGGCGCGGATGCGAGTCCACCAGAATCACCAGATCATCGGCGAATCTCGCGTACTCAACCGCCGTTCCACCGCTCGTGCCGGGTCACTGCTTTCGCCCGTTCCAGCATCTGGTCAACCTCATTGAGGTACAGATTGCTGAGCAGCGGCGAAATCACCCCGCCTTGCGGAACTCCCTGCTTCCCCGACGCGTCCAGCAGCAACTTTAAGAGCCACAAAACCGCATCGTCATCGACCCGCCGCGCCACCTTCTTCAGCACGGTATGATGTTGCACCGTGTCGAAGTAGGACCGCAGATCAAAATCGATGACGTAGGTCTTGCCCTCCAGAATTGCCTTCGATACGCGCTGGATGGCAGCGTGCGCTGACTTCTTCGGCCGGTATCCAAACGACCCCGGTTGAAACTCAGCCTCGAAGATCGGTTCCAGGATCAGCTTTAACGCTCCCTGAACCACCCGGTCCCGAACCGATGGAATCGAAAGTTGGCGCATCTTGCCGCCGCCTTTCGGTATTTCCACCTTCCGTGCCCTCTGCGGCCGATATGTCCGTTCTACCAACTCCTTGCGAAGCTGGTCGAGAAACTCCGCTTCACCTCCCGCTTCCACAACCCCAAACGTCACACCGTCAATTCCCGGAGCTCCGTCGTTGGCTTTGGCTTGCCGATAGGCTTCCGCGAGCGTCTCCCGCTTACAAACGTGAACATACAAACCCCAGAACCGCCAAGTCGGTTCGGCCTTCGCCTTGATGTATAGTCTTCGTCTCAGGTCCTGCAGACTGATGGGTGCCTTTGTCATCTCACCCCTGCCTCCCTTCTTGATAAAGACTGCTTGTGCAGCAAGGCCTCTTCGCTCCACAGGCATTACCCCGCTTCATCGCTACTACAGACCTGGCCGCCGCCGTCTCGTCTTTTATCGCTTTCCCGGTTGCGCCGGTTATACGATTTACCTTGCTCCACCGATTTCTCGATGGGACGAGGACGGTTTCACCAGTTGCTCGGCATGTCCTTGTCACCGTGCTGCCCCTACCACCCCGCCGAAGTGACACGCCGCGTCGGTCAGTCTGCGGCATGCCATGCAGCCTTCGCCCGACCATAGAGGGCTCGGCCTTCGGGATTATTTCTGTCGAGGCCACCCGTGGGTTCACTTTCGTTGCGGCCCGGTGACTCGCTCGCCATCCCAAGGACGGCTTTGTCGGTTGGCTTCATCCGCTTCGTTTCCTCCACGAATGCAACCCAAGCTACGGGGTTCCGACTCTTGCCCCGGTGGGACTGACTCCCACTGAACATGCCAGCCTTCGCTGGTCGCACTATGGCCCGAAAACTCGATCCGCATGAATCGCTGAGACTTTCGGATCGCATGCGCAACTCGCGATAATGGCTGACAGAGATGTCAAGAGTCTTGGATCCATTCCGGTTCATGCTCACGGCCATCGCTGGCTGGATGAACCAACGCCAACTGCATATGATCGACTACCTCCGCGAGGAGAATCGCGTTTTGCGCGAGCAGCTCGGCGGTCGCCGACTCCGGCTGAGTGATGATCAGCGTCGTCGACTTGCCTCGAAGGCCAAAGGCTTAGGACGTAAGCTTCTTGCGGAACTCGCCACAGTCGTCACGCCCGAGACCCTGTTGGCTTGGCACCGAAAACTGATCGCCGCTAAATACGATGGCACCTCCAAGCGCGATCCGGGGCGACCCCGCACAGCCAATGAGATCGAGGAGTTGGTAGTTCGAATGGCAGAAGAAAACCGTGATTGGGGGTATCGCCGAATTCAGGGTGCATTGTCCAATCTCGGTCACGACCTTGCCCGCAGCACCATCGCTGAGATTCTGGAACGTCATGGAATTGAGCCTGCTACGGAGCGGAGCCGGAAAACGACCTGGAAGGAGTTCCTCGCGCGGCATTGGGAACTGATTGTGGCGGCAGACTTCTTCACTGTGGAAGTATGGACCATGCGTGGGCTACAGCGCTTCATGGTTCTGTTTTTTATTGAGTTGTCCACTCGCAAGGTTGAGATAGGCGGCATGGCAGCTGCTGCGAACGGGCTGTGGATGGCTCAGGTTGGGCGCAATCTCACCGATGCCGTCGAAGGCATCCTTGCCTGCAAACGTTATCTGATCCATGATCGCGATCCGCTGTTCACCGCTGAGTTTCTCAGCATGCTCAAAGCATCCGGCATCGAGTCGGTCAAGTTGCCACCACGATCACCGAACCTGAATGCCTACGCCGAACGCTTCGTTCACAGTATCAAAGAGTCCTGCTTGGATCGACTCATCTTATTCGGCGAAAGCTCGCTTCGTACGGCCGTTCATGAATTTCTGGAGCATTACCATCACGAACGGAATCATCAGGGTCTCGGCAACCGGCTGATCATGCCAGAAAAAGAATTGATCGTGACAAGCGGTCCAATCCGGCGACGGGAGAGGCTGGGCGGCATGCTCAACTACTACCACCGCAGGGCTGCATGAGGCCGAGCTTAACTGTACGCGAGTAGTCCGAAACGACCATCGCCAGGACGTTCCGCTCGACGCTTGCATCCGGGTCCAGGCGCTGGAAAAGGCGACGCTTCGACGCCTCACTGGTGCTAGCCATGGCTCGCGACTTGTTGTCATAAGAACTCAGGCCGTTGTTCATCGGATGTTACCTCGGGTACCCGAAGCGCGTTTCGAATAATCGGGCCAAACGCGATGAAGCCAATCGAGGAAGGGCTGTACTGGTTGAACGACAATCGCGCAACGGTTGATCGTTACCATAACGGTGTCCCCATCGCTCAAGCTGCCGCGCGATAGTAGTATTTCAGCAATCCTCCGAGCCGCTCCCGTCGCTGGATGGCTCCTCGGTTTTCGCGACGTTGGGGATCTGGCATGATGAGCCGGTTTCCAAGGCCTTGGTGGTTGCGCTCCATATGATAGTGCGCGACGAATTCACGAATGGCCCTTCGGAGCGAGGACTCGCCGAATAGGATTACTTTGTCCAGACAGGACTCCTTGGATGCTTCGCACAAAGCGCTCGGCATAGGCGTTCAAGTTGGGACTTCGCGGCGGCAGCTTCACTGATTCGACACCGGAGCCGGCAAGCAGACCGAGGAATTCAACCGTGAATAGCGGATCGCGATCATGAATGAGGTAGCGCTTTCCCTTCAGGATCCCATCCACGGCATCGGTGAGATTTCTGCCAATCTGCTTCATCCACAGGCCATTTGGAAGCCGACCGATCCCTCCGATTTCAACTTTGCGCGTCGAAAGTTCCAAAAAGAACAACACGACGAACCGTTGCAGTCCGCGGTTTGTCCACACCTCAACCGTGAAGAAGTCTGCACCTACGATCAATTCCCAATGCCGCTGCTTGAATTCTCTCCAAGTCGTCTTTCGCTCGCGTTCGGGTGCGGGTTCAATTCCGTGCTTCTTCAAAATATTAGCGACTGTTCCGCGTGCCAGGTTATGTCCAAGGTTGGAAAGCGCTCCGAGGATGCGCCGGTATCCCCAGCTGCGATTCTCTTCTGCCATGCGAACAACGAGGGACTGCATCTCTGCGCTTGTTGCAGGTCTTCCTGGTCCACGGTTTCCACTGCCATCGTACTTCATCGCGATTAGCCGGCGATGCCATGCTAGCAGCGTCTCGGGCGTGACAATACCGGCGACATCCTTTAGAATTCGCCGGCCTAATCGTCTTGCCTTGGCGGCCAATCGCCGCCGTTGATCATCGTTCAGACGAATCCTTCGGCCGCCGAGCTGCTCGCGCAGTACCCGATTCTCCTCGCGTAGGTACTCAATGGCAGACTACTGCTGTTGGTTCAGCCATCCGGCTAAAGAGATTAGGACAAACCGAAACGGATCGAGAAGCCGCTGCATGTTCAAAGCGCATTATCGCAGGGCTTCGGGGCAGCCTCCTCAACTGCCGCGATTTCAACACATTCGAGTTTTTGGACGCTACGGGATACATTTCGCAAACATTTTTGTCACGCAACTCGTCCTTCTGGATACTTTTCAACCAACGCTGGATCATACAAGGGCAGGAAGACATCCGCACTGCGGAAACGTTCGTAAGCAACGTGGCATTCCTCCAGACTCTCACCAATTCCCAGAGGATGCGGCTTTTCAATGTTCCCATAATAGAACGCGGCGTCACTGGTCATGACCAGACCTTTAGCCGTATTGACTTCAAAAGCGATCGACGAACGATGATGCACGCCCACCCAATGAGCTAGCAGCCCGGGGGCGACCTCGTCTTCGTCCTCAAGTAGCCGGACTTTTTCCGGAGCTTCGAGCTCAAGGTATGCCAGCACGTCGTCCGGTATGCGGGTACGCCGCGGCGAGTGAATGGGGAAGCGGGGTGCGCGAAAGTCTTCGATCCAACCTCGGCGCGACAGGCATATCTGCGCGTTCCGGAACATGGGAATATTGCCAGTGGCGTATGACTGAAGTGGCGTGATCAGGACGTGAGTTACATCTTCTGGTTGAATGCCGAGGCGTGCGAGCGCCGCGTCGGGACGCTCCCCAGGCTGGCGCAGCATCTGGCATCGCGGCCCGGCATAGGATGCCCACTGCTGGTTCATCTCGGTGAGATCGGCTGGTGGGCCTGTATTGACGATGGCTACGATACCAGGAGCCCGGATCACCACCATGTAGAAGTACAAAGTGAGCCACTCTTCGAAGTGACTCATCCAATAAACCTCCGGGCCGGGCACATCAGACTGGCCCATCTTCAAAACTTGTATTGTGTAGTTCATACGCCTGCTCCCAGGACGAGCATGCCGACAATCAACACCAGGACACTCGCCCACAACATCCGCACCGGCGGACCGTGCGCGCCGCGCCATTCTCCCGTCGCAAGGCCGCACAATACCGTCGTCGTGATCAGAATGGAATTCCAGAGCGACCAGCCCACGGTAGCGCCAAGTTTTCCGAGACTGTTCGCGCCCCAACCGTAAAGGATCACGGATCCCGTCCACATCGCAGCCATCGCGATTGCGCCGGACCAGTCGAAAGCGCTCCCACGCAGAAAGCGGGACGAAGTGCCGTTCCGCAGCGCCAGGTACGTGCAATAGATCAGGTTGATCAAGCCCCCGGCGGGAAGCATGATGAGCCAAACCGCATTGGTGGCATCGTCCGGCGTGGCGCCCAACGAGATCGCAGCATTTGTGATCGGGCTTCCGAACGCATAGCCGAAGTTGAACATGGCACTGAGAATGCCGGATGCTATACAGATGAGTAAGGCCGTCGCGAAAGTGCGTTTCGGCCCGAGGATCGACTGTGTTTCCGTTCGACCGAATTGTTTGTCGCGGCGCTCGCCGGCCGTTGCGGAGATAGCTACGCCGAGAACAGTAACAACATTTCCGGCGATGGTCAGCAAGCCATTGCGCGCCAGAAGGAGGCCAGGGGTCAGAATCGCCATGGGAATCAGCGCACCGAGCGCGGTAGTCAATCCCGTCATGATAGGGAAGCCGAGAGTCATTCCGAGAGCATCAATCCCGAGGCCGAAGAGCACGGAACCGAAGCCCCACGTGAGGCCGAACAGCACGATCTCAAGCACCGATTGCATACTCGCCGAACGGTAGACGTCGGTCAGGTGCGGCACCGTGGCCTCGGCCATGGCCAGCGGAAGGATAAAAAACGCCACCAGCGAATACCAGAACCAGAGATGCTCCCAAGCCCACTTGCGGGTATATTTCATCGGCAAGGGAAACGCGCCCTGGACCACCCCCGCCGCTATCAGCCAGAAAATCGCGAGATAGATTTTCATGCGACGGCCAGTTCCCGCAAACGGTCCTCGCGTATCTTCAGGCCCAGTCCCGGTTTTTCCGAAAGCGTGACGTGACCGTCTTGGGCGAGCGGCTCGCCGTCGAAAATCTCCCAGAAGAGGGTGTCGTCATCGAGAGGTGCGCCCTCCGCGGGCGAAGGGAAGTACTCGGCGATGGGCGAGTTCATATTCGAGATCACCAAGTGATAATTGTGGGACTGGCCGGAGTGTGGAATGACGCGCAAGCCGTGGGCCGCGGCAAGCGCCCATATCTTGCGAGCTTCGGTAATGCCGCCGGCCCGATTCACGTCCGGCTGAAGAATATCCACCGCGCCTTCTTCAATCAACTGCCGGAAACCGAAGCGCGTGAATTCGTGCTCGCCGCCGCTGATCGGCGTGTTTACGGAACGTCGAATTTCCGCGTAACCGCGGATATCGTCAGGGATCACGGGTTCCTCCACCCAGGAGAGTTCGATGCCCGCGTCTTCGATCATGCGAATCATTCGAATGGCGTAGGAAACGTCCCAACCCATATAGCAGTCCGCCGCAATATCAATCTCCGGTCCCGCGGCGGCGCGGACTGTTTTCACGAGCGCGAGGTTTTCACGCATGCCGGCGATACCGTCGCGCGGACCGAACCCGAAACGCTGCTTGAGAGCCGTGAAGCCTCGTTCTACCAGAGCTGCGGTCTCCGACGCCAAGCGATCGAGATTCCTGTTGGCGTACAAACGGCTGGCGTAGACGCGGATGCGATCGCGCGTGCGCCCCCCGAGAAGATTGTAGACAGGTTGTCCCGTGGCCTTTCCCATCAAATCCCACAGCGCTATGTCCACGGCGCTGATCGCTTCGATCGCAGTACCTTTGCGTCCGAAGTAAATCGTGCTGCGGAACATTTTCTCCCAGAGCAGTTCTACGTCGAAGGGGTTGGCGCCGAGCACGATCGGCTTGAGGCTATGTTCGAGAATGTACAAAGCGGAGCCGTTGCCGACCCCGACGCTCGCGACACCTTGAATACCCTCGTCGGTGATCAGCCGGACAACGATACCGCCGACTGGTCCACCACGCAAACCTACAAACCCTTCGCCCAGAAGACGATGGTAATCTTCGAAGATGTGCAACGGGGTAACGAGGAACTCGCCGTGGCTCGCGACGTCGCCCCCCGCGGGCAATCCGACCGCCGATACGTCCATTTTCACGATTCGCATGTTGTCTCATATTGCTACACTAATCGAGTAATATTCAACCATGAATCGCCTCACGCGCAGAGAATACTTGGCGCTTGTGTTGGCCGCGAGCGCTCAGGCCGAGCGGCGTCAACTCGGCAGTTCGCCGGTGATCTCGGTGCAGGACTTCGAGCAGTATCCAAGCGTGATCACTCCCTCGGAAGATTTCTTCATACGAAACCATTTCGAGACGCCGGCCATCGATGCCGGGGCCTGGACACTGGGCATCGGCGCCAGGGAATTCTCATTGAAGGCGCTGCGGGCGCTTCCCCAGCGGCGAGTTACGGCACTGCTCGAATGCGCGGGCAACGGAGTGGGCGTGGGAGCCGTGGGCTGCGTAAATTGGGGAGGCATTCCATTAGGCGAGCTTCTGCGCTCGAACGGTATCGCAGCAGAAATGAAGTACGTCCGGCTGACGGGCATCGATCGCGGACACGAGCCGGACGGTCCTACGGTGCCGTATTCCCGCTGCCTTTCCCTGAATGAGGCGATGCGGTCCGAGACGCTCCTGACCTTAAGCATGAATGGAGCGCCACTGCCGCCGGATCATGGTTTCCCGGCACGCGTGATTGTGCCCGGCCGATACGGGATGGACTCCGTAAAGTGGCTGGAAAACGTTGAGTTGATTGCGGCACCGGACGATTCGTTTTATATGACGCAACGTTTCCGGCGGGTGCACAACGCAAATGTGGGAGAACCCGTAGGGGTGATCCGCGTAAAGTCTACTATTGTGAAACCCGTCCGGAACGCAGCGGTCCGCGGCCAGACGCTGGAGGTGTGCGGCTATGCCTGGGCTGGCGCCGCTGCGATCGAAAAAGTCGAGGTCCAGCTAAACGAAGGGGCGTGGAAGACTGCCCGGATATTGACCGCCGCGGAACCGTTTACGTGGGTTGCCTGGTCGTATGAGGCACGCCTGGAAACGCCAGGAGCGTATACCGTGGCCTCGCGAGCCACATCGCGAACTGGGGAAGCACAACCCGAAGTACGCGATCCGTCACGAGACGACCAATACGAATTGAACCAGGTGCAGCGGCTGCGGTTCTTCTACCGTCCCTAGCGTACGCTATCGCAAAAAAGTTTCTCAATAGTAAAACATTTTCTTGACACGCTACTTTTCCTTCTGCTATTCTCAGCCAAAGTCGAGGGCAAGCTTCGCAGGGTAGATCAGTTTGAAACTCACTACAACGTCAATCCTAGCCGCGGGAGTAACGGCGGCCGTTAGCTTAGTCGTCTTCGGAGAGCCGGCGGTGCAGTGGCTGGTACGAGGTGAAGCAATCGTGACATGCCCTTGCAAGGTTCCGTGCCCGTGCCGGTCGAACGCGAGGCCGTCTCAGCCGCACTGCGAAAACCTGAGCTATGTGCGGATCGTAGAGGGTAACTACGGAGCTACAAAGTTGAACGGAGTGGAGTATGTCTGGGCGGCGGACGAATGTACAGGCCAGAAAAAGGAGCCGAACCCCACGACGCTCTATTTCAAGCGGAATACGGCCGCAGCGACCGTGGAGGCCGTGGAGAACATCATGAGTGGCGAACATTGCGCCATGGGAACCCATGCGGATATGCGGGTGAGGCGGGTAGACCTCTCGGCGGGCACTGCGAAATCGCTGTATTCGGTGAGCGTTCCTCAACTGCTGCGGCTTGATGTCGACGTGGCTCCCGGCAGGATCGCGATGGAGCCTCTGCCGGCGCTGGATTCGTGGAGCAATACGGTGACGTATGCGCGTAACGTTACGGCGCGGATCGACGACCCGCGAGCCGGGTTGAAGTGGAATTACAGCGGGCTTCAGGCAAATTACCGGACGTTTCAGGTGAGTTCGGATCTTCTGCGGCAAGGTCTCTTGTTGGCCCTCTACCGCGACGACAGCGGACGGTTCAATGAGATGCAGAAGAGCCTCATTGGCGAGCTTCATCTCGAAGTACCACTCACGCGTGACGAGTTTCAGAGCATGCTGGCGCAGCTTCGGAGTACGGCGCCGGCTCCGCCTGACCAAGTCGGAAAGGACGCGTCGGGATCCTTGGGCGGTATGGTTTACGGTCCCGACGGAAGTCCCAGGAGCGGTGTGCGGGTCCGCTTGGCGGGCGCGCAGGACGCAATAGTTCCCGTAGCCGTTTCCAATGCTTCAGGCGCGTATTTCGTGGCGAGGGTGCTGCCGGGCGTTTATGAGGCATGCGGATTTAGTTGGGATGGCAAGACTGCAGGTAAAGGATGCGCCCCGGTGAACATCAAAGCCGGTGGGATTCTGCGCCAGGATTTGAAACTGGTCGCAGTGGCTGGAAACTAAGAAAACCATAAAAGGGGAAAAGAATGCGGCCAAGTCGCTTCGCTCGTTGTCTATTGGCTTTGATCTGTCTGACCGCGGGACTTACGTTCTCGCTACGGGCGCAGATCATCACCGCCACGATATCCGGAACCGTCACCGATTCTTCGGGCAGTGTGATTCCCGAAGCGAAGGTAACGGCCACCAATAAAGGCACAGGGCTCGTGAGAACTACAACGACCGGCGCGGATGGCCAATACGTGTTGCCATTCCTTCCCGTAGGCACATACACAGTCAAATCGGAACACACGGGATTTCGAAGTGCGCTGCGAGAGCCGATTGAGTTAACGGTAAATCAGATCGCTTCCGTCGACATGCAGTTAGCCGTCGGTGATACGACTCAAACCGTAACTGTGGAGGCGAATGCGAATATTCTCGCTACGGATACCGCTCAAATTAGCAACGTCGTGGACAGCAAGCGAATTGTGGAATTGCCTCTCAACGGGCGCAGCGTGCTGCAACTGGTTCAACTGATGCCTGGCGTGGCGACTGAGAGCACGCCGCAATCTTTTGCGACGGCGCGGTTCGGACCGAGCTTGGTGGTGAACGGATCGCGCTCTAACGAAAACGGCATTTATCTTGACGGGAGCCTCTACATGGACCTGTTTCGAGGAACAGGGTTAAATCTGCCCCCGCCGGACCATCTTCAGGAGTTCAGCGTGATTACGGCGTCCTTTGGAGCCGAATATGGGCGGGTACCAGGTTCGGTCATCAACGCTGTGACAAAGTCGGGCAGCAACATGTTCCATGGGAATGTGTATGAGTTCCTGCGCAACGACGATCTGAACGCTCGCGGCTTTTTCGATACGAGCGTGGCCAAATTGAAGCAAAACCAGTTTGGGGGCACGGTCGGCGGACCGGTAATAAAGAACAAGCTGTTCTTCTTTTTTGGCTATGAAGGACTGCGTATCCGCCCGGCAGCAGCAGGCGCCTCCGTATTCGCACCCACCGCCGCGGAGAAGGAAGGCGTGTTCCCGGTAGCGATCACGGACCCAGTCACAGGTTTGCCGTTCCCCAATAACACTATTCCCGCAAGCCGCATCGATCCGGTCTCAAAGAAGATTCAGGACCTCTATATTCCGACCGCGGCATTTACGGGCCAGGAGCAGTTCTATGCTTTACCTCAACCCGAAAACAACAATCAGTATACGGGGCGAGGGGACTATCAAATCAACGATAAGCTGCGCCTGTTTGGGCGTTACAACCTTTGGAAAACCGTGGACGATTCGCTGGCCGCGCGCAGCACCAACGTTCCTGGTTTCAGTCCAAACTTTAACGGCACTACCGTGCAGGATTACATCGCGGCACTGACTATGGTGATCAGCCCGACCTTTGTCAACGAGTTCCGTGGCGGCTATCATCGCACAAACAACAGCGCGGGGAACAAAAACCACACCGACCTCGCGGCTCTCGGCGCGGCTTTCCCGTCCGTGAAGAATCCGCCATACATCGACATCTACAACAACGAGGTTGTCTCATTAGAGCCCCAGGTAACTACAAATGCAATCGGCAACATCTATGAGCTTTCGGACGACGTTTCCTGGACTCGCGGCCGTCACCAGCTTAAATTCGGCGGGCAGGCCTGGCAGTACCGTTCGTTGTACCGTTGTGATTACCTCTCTTACGGCTACGCGGGATTCGACGGAGAAATCACTGGCGACTCATACGCCGACTTTCTAATCGGTCGGCCGATCTCGTTCTCCACCAACGAGCCGACCTACGATCTGGCGGTCAACTCCACCATCGTGGCCGGCTATGTTCAAGACGACTTCCGCGTGAATCAGAGGCTGACGTTGAATCTCGGTGTGCGTTATGAGATTCAGACGCCGTGGGCAAGTCCCATCAAGAACTTATCGCAGATCCGCCCGGGAGAGCAGTCGGTGAAGTACCCGACAGCGCCGATCGGCATGGTATTCGAAGGCGATCCTGGAGTGCCCAAGGGTTTTATCAAGTTGGATAAGAACAACTTTGCGCCAAGATTGGGCCTCGCATACGACGTATTCGGCACCGGAAAAACAGTGATCCGGGCTGCCGCGGGAATCTTCACGGGTCAAATCAACTCCAACAGCTTCGCGTCGGCGAACTCGCAACCGTTCAACATCAGTCGAAACTTCACCAACGTCACGAGCCTGTCCAATCCGCTTGAGGGCGAACCTTCGATCCTCCCGGATCTCAAAACATTTTTCCTGCCGATCTCGCCGGTGTTTGTCAGCCCGGACATCGTCAACCCGTACACCATCTCGTATAACTTCCAGATCGGCCAGCAGATCCGGTCTGATTTGAGCCTGGAAGTAGCCTATGTCGGGAAACTGGGACGAAAGCTGATGCAAGCTCTCGATTTCGATCCCGCGGCTTACACGCCCGGAGCGACGTTGGCTAACGTGGAGCAGCGGCGCGTGTTCATGCCCGGGGTTTACACGCTCGGGATTGAAGCGGCATCACGAGCCAATAGCAGTTACAACGCCCTGCAAGTGCTGGTAACCAAACGTTATTCCCGCGGAGTGACGGGATCGTTCGCCTACACGTTCTCAAAGTTGCTGGATGTAATTACTTCGAATGTCGAGAACGACATCAACTCCAACCCGTTCAATTGGAATTTCGACCATGGCCGCTCGGACAACGACCGCACGCACGTTGCAACCGCCAGCCTGGTGTGGGAACTGCCCAAGACGCATTTGAATCCTGTTCTGAACCAAGTGGTAAACGGATGGGAGTTGTCCCCCATCATCACTGCGCGTAGCGGCGCGCCCGTGAATTTCACAAATGGCCGCGATATCGCACTGGACGGTTCCAATCGTACAAGCCGGCAAAGACCTAACATCATTGGGAATCCCATCATCAGCGGCGATCGTTCGAAGCAGGATATGCTTACCCACTACTTCAATGTGGCGGCGTTCGCCTATCCGAGCCCTGGCACCTTCGGAAACATGGGACGGAACGTTTTCGACGGTCCCGGTTTCTTCACATTGGATCTAGGGATTTTCCGGACCTTCGCGATCACCGAGACGAAGCGCTTGCAGTTCCGCTCGGAGTTTTTTAACTTGCCGAACCGAGCTAACTTTAACAATCCGAACACCACGATCTCCTCAAGCCAATTCGGACTGATTTCAAGTACGCAACCGGCTCGCGTGATCCAATTTGCGATGAAGCTCGCGTTCTAGGCATTAGGGAACGTCAACGGTATGAGCGTCTCCGACCCCGGGACGATTCTCGGAATCGTCCCGGTAATTCCAACTCCGTTCGGCCCTGAACAGCAAGTAGATGGCGCGGCGCTGGATCCGCTCATCGAATTTGCGGTGCGGGCGGGAGTGCAAGCCGTTTGCCTCCCGGCGTATGGCAGCGAGTTTTACAAGATGTCCGACGGAGAGCGCCTCCAACTCGTCGAATTAGCTGTGCGATTTGCTGCCGGTCGCGTCCTTGTGATGGCGCAGTCCAACCATCCGTCACCGGTCTTGGCGGCTGAATTAGCGAAACGAAACGAGGGCATCGGCGCGGGAATCATATCCTTCGCATTGCCGCGTCAGTTCCCATATGGCGAGGATTCATTGCTCCTTTATGCCGAGAAGGTGGCGAAGGCGGTGAAGTTGCCGGTCCTGGTCCAGGATTTCAATCCCGGCGGCCCAAGCGTCGGCGCTTCTTTTGCCAAACGATTGTCCGAGTCTGCTCCGAACTTCCGCTACTTAAAACTGGAAGAGCCCTTCATGGGCCGCAAAATCCGCGCCGTGCGGGAGGCAACTGACGGCTCTGTTGGCGTCCTGGAAGGCTGGGGCGGCATGTACATGATCGAACTCGCACACGACGGCGTCGCCGGCGCCATGCCCGGGCTTGCCATGTGCGATCTGTTCGTTCGTATTTTCGAAAAGATGCAGAGCGGCGATCTCTGCGGCGCGGCGCGGATTCACTGCTCCCTGCTGCCGCAGATTAACCTGGCGCTGCAGAACATGGAAGTCTTCCATCATTGCGAGAAGCGCCTGTTAGCCGCTCGCGGATTACTGCAATCGGTGGTCGTGCGGGAGCCATCCATCGATCTCGATGAGCATCTGGCGGCACATATCGATTTGGTAAACCAGCTCGTTCTAGAGGAAGCCGCGCGCAATGATCTTACATAACCGCCGTGAGACCTCCGTCAATCAAATAAGCGCTGCCATTGACGAAAGCGGCTTCGGGCGAAGCCAGAAATGCGGTAACGGCGGCGATGTCCTCCGGCGTTCCCCGGCGGCGGACCGGACAGCGCTCGATGTAGCGCTGGATCTCCTCGGGATTGGCCTCATCCCATTCGCGCGAAATGTCCGTGGCGATGTCGCCCGGCATCACCGCGTTAATCGTAATGCCATGCGGCCCCAACACCGACGCCATGGCCTTCACCAGCGCATTGATGCCGCCTTTTGTGGGGCCGTAATGGATCTGCGTCGGGGTTCCGATTTCGGCTGCGATGGAGCTGATGCATACGATGCGTCCACGAGTTTTTTTCTCGATCATGAGGCGCGCCGCTTCCTGACTGGCAAAGAAGGTCGCACGCAGGTTGATGTCGTGGACGCGGTCCCAAGCCTCTTCCGTGATCTCGAAGAGTTCCAGCATGGGGCAGATGCCGGCGTTGTTTACCAGAATGTCGAGCCCTCGACTGCTGGCAATATCGCGGATCAAGTCTCGCATGGAAGCTGTATCGGCGACGTCGGCTTCACGGATCTCGCCATCTCCGCCGGTCTCGCGGGCAAGACGCAGGGCCTCTTCCGCGGCCCCAGGGAATCTCTCGTCGGCGGCCTTGGCGTAGTTAATCACGACATAGGCGCCTTCACTGGCGAGCCGCACCCCGATGCCTCTGCCAATACCGCGCGAGGCGCCGGTGATGATCGCGGTTTTGCCTTGGAACCGCTTGCACGTTGTAGGTTTCATATGGTTTCTGCCAGTTGCATTATAAGCAACAAGGTGCATATTATTAAAACACACCCGGCTCTGCGGCTGCAATTTCCGTTTGTCCATATGCCAGTTCCAATCACTATTCCCAAAGCCACTATCACCATGGAAGAAGCCAGCGTCGTCGCATGGCGGAAGCAGGCGGGGGACACCGTCAGCAAGGATGAAGTCCTCTACGAGATCGAGACGGACAAAGTCATTGTCGAGGTGCCCGCACCCGCCGCCGGAGTGTTGCTGAGGATCGATGTAATGGAGGGGAACGCGCGGCTTGGTCAGCCGATCGGTTGGATCGGACAACCCGGCGAGGCCATTCCCGGCGATCACGATTCGCGCGAGTCCCATGATCCCCCTGAAGGGCCCGAGCGTCCGTCCTCCGCTGTCACGATGCCGGCCGGAGAGTTGGCATCGACGCCTGCGGCCCGGAAGCTGGCACGAGAACTGGGAGTGGATCTCGCCACGGTCGCAGGCACGGGCCCGGGCGGCCGAATTCTTGAGAACGATGTTCGGAATGCGCGGAGGAACTCATGAGCCGTATTCTAGATATTCGCGCGATTCCGCTGGAGCGGCGTCTGGACCACGTCTTTCAAGGCGGCACTTACGTGATCGACTCCCGCTACACCTTGGTGATGGAGGTGGAACTGGAGAATGGCATCGTTGGCCATACCTTCGGCGGCGATGAGGAACGCTACCAAAAGGACATCGCGCGCTGTATTAACGGCCCCTTCCGGGACCTTCTCGTCGGGCGCGATGTGTTCGCGGTGGAAGGGCATTGGGATGCCATGTTTCATTGCGAATCGCTGGGTCTGGCGAATCGCGGCATCCATACCATAGACCTCGCAAACAAGACGATCCTCATGCAGGCGATCGCCGCGGTGGATATTTGTCTTTGGGACGCGGCAGGAAAAACTCTAGGCATGCCGCTCTGGCGCATGCTCGGCGGCTACCGTGATCGCATCCCGGTGATTGCGATCGGCGGTTATTACGGCGACGGCAAGAGCGATCGGGACCTAGCCGAAGAACTTCAGTGTTACAAAGGCAAAGGCTTGGCGGGAATCAAAATGAAAGTGGGCCGTCTGAAGCCCAAGGAGGACGCCGGACGTGTGCGATTTGCGCGCGAGGTGATCGGCTCGGAATTCATCATAGCCTGCGACGCTAACCAGGCGTGGACCGCGGATGAATCGATCGAGTTCTGCCGTGCTGTGCGAGACCTCGACGTCCATTGGCTGGAAGAGCCGGTGGTCTGGTACGACCAACTGGAGGGCTTGCCCCGTGTACGTGCGCTCGGCGGCTTGCCCATCAATGCCGGGCAAGGCGAGATCTCACGATTTGGTTGCCGCGACCTGATGGAAGCCGGCGCCGTGGATATTCTCAACGTGGACGCCACAATTGCCGGCGGCATCACAGAGTGGCGCCGCATCGCAGGCATGGCGTCTGCGAAGAATGTTCGCATGGCACACCATGAGGAGCCGCAGGTATCGGTACATCTCCTGTCTTCAGTTCCTCACGGGCTGTACGTGGAGATCTTTCCACACCCTGATCGCGATCCCATGTGGCTCGAACTCCCACTCAATCCTCCCAAGATAAAAGATGGATACATGTCTCTTCCGGACACGCCCGGACTCGGCATAGACTTGAATCCGGATGTGATTTCCAGATACCGGGCAGCGGGGGTTTAATGCGATCTGTAACCATGAGCCAGGCGATCAACGAGGCTCTTCGCGAAGAGATGCGGGCGCAGCCCGATATTGTTCTGCTGGGGCAGGACATTGGTTCCTACGGCGGAACATTCGGGGTTTATCGCGGACTTTTCGAAGAGTTTGGTCAGGAACGGGTCCGGGACGGCCCATTGTGTGAATCGGCCACGGTGGGATTCGGAATTGGACTCGCGATCATGGGAATGCGTTCGGTAGTCGAGATCGAGTTCATGGACTTCGCGACGCTTGCCCTCGACCAGATCGTGAACCAGGCCGCGAAAATGCACTACTTCTACGGTGGCCAGTTAAACGTGCCGATGGTGGTTCGCATGCCGATCGTAAGCCGCATCGGCATGGGACCGCAGCACTCCCAAAGCCTGGAAGCATGGTTCATGCACATCCCAGGTCTAAGAGTCGTGATTCCTTCGAATGCTTTCGACGCAAAGGGTCTCATGGCGTCCGCACTGCGGGAGCCGAATCCCGTGGTGTTTATCGAAAATGTCAAACTGTACGCTACGAAGGCGGACGTGCCGGAAGAGCCATATGCGATTCCGTTCGGCAAGTCGCGCGTACTCAGGGAAGGTACGGACGTGACCATCGTTGCGATTTCGGGTACCGTGCCGGAAGCAATCGCAGCAGCCGAGGAGATGGCACGCGAAGGCATCTCGGTCGAGGTTGTCGATCCGCGTACCCTATCTCCCTTCGACACGGATGGCGTGGCGGCATCGTTACGAAAAACTCATCGCATGGTGATCACTCACGACGCCTACCAGACGTGTGGCATCGCCGCGGAGATCTCTCAGAGGATGATGGAAACGGCCTTCGATTATCTGGACGCGCCGATCACACGCGTGGCGGGGCTGGATGTTCCCGTACCCTCCGGGCCCCTCCATATGGCGGTGGTGCCCGATCGCGCGAGGATTGCAGCGGCCGCACGGGCGCTCGTGAATTGAGGGATATGAAATGACGCCTGCCATTCAATCGGACACGGAAGTCGCTGTATCGCTGTACCGGCAGATGCTGATAATCCGCAAGTTCGAGGAGGCGGCCTTGGACCTCTTCTCGAAGGGGCTGATCACTGGCTCCACGCATCCATGCATTGGCCAGGAGGCAATTCCTGTTGGGGTCTGTTCGGCCCTGGAACCGGATGACCTTGTGCTGGCCACCTACCGTGGACACGGCGCCGCGCTTGCCAAAGGGTCGGACCCGAAGATCCTCATGGCGGAGTTGCTCACGCGAGAGACCGGCTGCTGCAAAGGCCGCGGCGGTTCAATGCATGTCTGCGACGTGGACAAAGGCCTGTTGGGCACCAACGCGATCGTAGCGGGGCACATACCAATTGCGGGAGGCGTGGCACTGGCGGCGAAGCTGAAGAAATCGCGCCAGGTCACGGTGTGCTTTTTCGGCGATGGCGCGACATGCGAAGGCGAGTTCTCCGAAACATTTAACATGGCCGTGCTCTGGAAACTTCCGATCGTTTTTGTTTGTGAAAATAACGGCTGGGCCATCTCAGTGCCGGTTAGTCAGTCGCAATCCACGCCAGATATCGCCGATCGTGCGCGCGGCTATGGAGCACCGGGCATCTCGATCGACGGCAACGACGTTCTCGCTGTTAAGAACGCGATGGCGGATGCAGTGGCGCATGCCAGAGAGGGTCGTGGCCCCACGCTACTCGAATGCAAGACGGTCCGATGGGAACGGCACAGCGCTTTTTCGAGCGGCAAGTATGCGGATCCGGAAGAAGCAAACAAATGGCGCAAGGCCGATCCCATTCCGCGCTTTGGAAAGCAGTTGATGGATTTGGGAGTGCAACCAGCGGAGCTCGAGAGTGAGGCCGCGCTTGCTGCCGCAGCTGTTCAGGAGGCGATCGATTTTGCCGTGCAATCGCCATACCCACGCCCGGAATCGGTACACGAAGGCGTGTATGCGGAACCTGGCTCTATCGCCGGTTCTGGCCGGAAAACACGACCAGATAGCGGGCTTTCTGGTTCTTCTTGAGTTTGGGGCCGTGCAACTGACGGGCATCGAAGTAGAGGCAGTCTTCCGGCCGCACGTTGAAGACCTTGTCTCCGACGATGTAGTCCATCTCGCCTTCGAGCATGTACACGAATTGCTCCCCGGAGTGGTCCATGAGCTTGAATCTATACGTCTTGCCGTCCACCGAGATCACCAGCGGCTGCATATCGCGATGTTTTCTGCCGCGCACCAGCAACTCATATTTGTAATGATGAGAGCTCAGCCGCCCGCGGTAATCTTCGCGAGACTCCTTGGGGAAGAACGAGACAGAATCGTCCGGCTCCTGTCCATCGAAGAATTCCCCGATGGGCAGATCGAGCGCGTCCGCCAATTTAGACAGAGTGGCGATAGGCGGCGAGACGCTTCCGGTCTCGATTTTGGACAGCAGCCCCTTGCTAAAGCCTGCGATCTCCGCCACCTCTTGAAGGGTCAGGCCCCGCTCGCGTCGGAGTTCCCGAATCCGGCTTGCCAACCTTTGAACAGTTGCATCCCCCAAATGAAGCTCCTCAAGTTGAATCTTAAGAAAATTATCTACCAATGAGCAACTATCTTTTCACAAGACGGGCATTTCTCGCCACTGCCGCGGCGGTTTCGGGCATATCAATTTCCGGGCAATCCGACGGCACTATTGAATCCGAGTTCCAGGATATTCCTAATGCCTATCGCATGAGGATGCACTGGTACGTCTTCGGTCCTGCCTGGACACCGGATGAGGGTGAGCGGCAGCTTAAGCTCATGGCGGACGCCCACATCGGGGGAGTACTCCTTTTCCCCACTTATCCGATTACCGTCGACAACCCTGGCGAAGGCGTCCACAATCAACGCTATCTTTCGTCGGAGTATTTGTCCACGTTGCGCTCCATTACAGGGGCCTGCAAACGCGCCGGGCTCACCTTTGATATGGTACTAGGAACCGGGTGGCCGTACGGAGGGCCCTCGGTGTCTCTCGATCAGAGCGCTCAGACTCTGCGCATGGCGTATGGTACGCCCACCCTGAAACCAGGCGAAAGAATCATTGCTTCGTCGACCCACGATTCGCATGCCATCGCTTTTTATTCCGCGCCTACCCGCATGGAAGTGAAAAGGGCAGCACTGGGAGCCGAGGGCCTGGTCGTCGATCACTACAACCCGGAAGCTCTCCGGCAGTTTCTCCGCGATGTCGGCGATAAGTTGCTAGGCGCTATTCCAAAAGGCGAAATCCGATCGATTTTTTGCGACAGCTTTGAAGTATATCGAGCCACTTGGACCGAAAAACTGCCGCAGGTATTCGCGAGCGCGCGCGGCTATGATTTGATACCGCAATTGTCCGCGCTTTTCGACCCAGCCGACCCGCTTAACCACGATGTACGTTGCGATTTTTGGCGGACGTTGGCGGAGCAAACAGAGGAGGCCTTCGTACGGCCGCTCGGCGAATGGGCTCATGCGAATGGCGTCACCACTCAAGTGGAAGCTTACGGCACCCCACCGGTCTCCATTCGCGCTTACCGCCACGTCGACATTCCCACCGGCGAACACTACGAGTGGAAGGAGTTCAGTTCGTCCCGCTGGGCAAGTTCCGGCGGGCATCTCGCCGGCAAACCTGTAATTCTTGCCGAAGCCTGGACGTGGCTTGGATTGCCGAATCGTTTTGCCGACACGCTGGAACAACTTAAGCTGTGTTCCGATCTGCATTTCCTGAGTGGGATCAACGCCCTCTACGGCGTGACTTATGCGTACTCCCCCGTGAAGCTAGGATCGCCCGGATGGGTGCCTTATTTCGGACCTTCCACCAATCATACTTCACCATACTGGCCCTATTTCTCTTACTTTTCCGATTATGTAAATCGCGCGTCGTTTGTTCTGCAGCAAGGGAAACCGGTTGCCGACGTCGCTCTGTATCTTCCCATGGAAGACGCTATGGCCGAAGCGGGCATGGAACAGTTTCTGCCGAACTGGGCGGTCCGGGACCGCATGAGCTCCAACGGACCGCCACCGGAATTCAGTTTGAAGAACGCTTTGCATTACGAGTCCGACATCGTGAAAACGATCGTCACGAATGGATTCTCCCTGGATGGCGTGGACACGTTCACAATGAACTCGAACATGAGTGTGGAGCGGGGCCGATTGCGTCAGGGAGATGGAGATTACGCAATTCTCGTGCTTCCGAATCTCACCGGAGTCGATGCGGAGTCCTTGCAACAGATCCAAGCATTCGTCAAGAGCGGCGGCACTCTGATCGCGACGAAGCAACTTCCGGATCGCGCCTGGGGTCTCAAGAATCGCGAGGAGCGCAAGGCCCGCGTTCGCGAGCTGGTGAGTCAGTTGTTCGGCGCCGAGCCCGCGCGCGAATACCGCGAAGGAAAACTCGGCCAGGGTCGCGTTATCTTCTGTCCCGACGAGCAGGGGAGTTTCCGGAAGGCGCTCCTCACGGCCCAACCCGACATTGTCTTCGAGACCGCCAGTCCCGACGTCAGCTTTGTCCACCGTCGCGCGACGGGTCGCGATTTCTACTTCCTGGCGAACACCAGCGAGCAACCCCAGGAGCTCGATGGGACGTTCCGGGTCGGACACAAAACACCCGAGCTGTGGAACCTGAACACAGGCGCCACGGAAGAACTTGTGGTCTTTGAGCACGTTGGAGCGGGTACACGCGTTCCCTTCGTTCTGGGCCCGCTCGAATCCAAGGTGATCGCGTTTTCCCCCGCTGGTCGACAGCCCGCCGCATCGCACACAAACCTGCCGCTCGCTGCCGGCGGCGCTCGCGTGTTCGACAACGGTTCCTACTTCTACACCAACAGCGGCGGCAGAAAAACGGTGCCTGTGAGTGGAATCCCGGCGGCGTACCGTCTCACTCCAAATTGGCGTCTCACCCTGGGTGATCAGCCCTACGACTTGGATGAATTAAAATCCTGGACCGAATTACCGAAATCGCGATACTTCTCCGGAACTGGTGTCTACGAAGCGGAGTTTGATATCCCGGATTTTCAGGGTCTTGGCATCGAGCTCGATTTGGGATCGGTTCGGGAGACCGCGGATATCCATTGGAACGGCGCCGCGTCCGGTGTTGCGTGGATGCGTCCGTACCGCTGCGACATCACGCGTTTGGTCAAGCCGGGACGCAACCGTCTTCGGGTGGATGTCACTAATCTCCTGATCAATAAGATCCTGGGCGACGGACCGATCGATTATTCGGACGTGTATGCGAAATACGGTAAGCGCTTCCCTCCGGGCGACGAATGGGAAGTAGTGCGTGACCCGTTTCCCTCCGGTCTCTTAGGCCCGGTTTATCTTCGTTTTTACAAGACGGTGCGTGTGTGAATCGCCGGGAATTCCTGATCGCAGCGGCTGCGGTTCCGTTCACACCGGCGCTGAGCGCTGCACACGAGTTTTCAGCCGTTCCAGAATCGACGCGGCTGCGCATGCACTGGTGGGTATTTGGGACCGCATGGAACAACGAGGAGGCTTCGCGCCAACTCGAACTGATGGCCCAAGCCCATGTGGGTAGCGTCCTCATCTTCCCGGCTCATCCTTACGAAGTGGATAACCCAACCCGCGGCGTTCACAACCAGCAATATCTGTCGCCTGAATTCTTCGACACGCTGAATGCCGTCATCGCCCGCAGCCGCTCCCTGGGTTTGGTTCTCGATATTGTGGCAGGCACGGGTTGGCCATACGGCGGACCTTCCGTAACTGTGGAGGATGCGGCACGGATGTTGTTACGGGTCAGGCTGCCGCATACCGGCAGCGAAGAAGTGCAATTGCCCGTGCTCAAGGCCGGAGAACACCTCATCGGCGTCTTTCACGTCCGGCCGGACGGCTACCACGACGTCGCCGCGCAAGTGAACGATCAACGCATCCGGATCAACGATGCCGTGCCGGGCAGCGAAATTCAGTTCTTCTACTCGGCTCCTACCGGTCAGCAGGTGAAGCGCGCCTCCGCGGGCGCCGAAGGTCCCGTCCTCGACCATTACAACCGTGCGGCCCTGCTCCGCTACATGGATGTAGTGGGAGCAAAACTCCTCGCCAACACGCCTCCCAGGAGCTTTCGTTCTTTCTTTTGCGACAGCTTCGAAGTCTATCGCGCCAACTGGACCAATCTTTTCCCGCAGTTGTTCGAACAGCGTCGCGGATATAACCTCCTGGCGCATCTTCCCGCTCTCTTTGACGATGCCCACGATTCGGCGCCGCAGCTTCGCTACGACTTCTGGCGCACGCTTTCGGAACTCGCCAAGGAGGAGTTTACCGATCCTTTAGCGGCATGGGGAAAGCAGCACGGAATCCAAGTGCAGGTGGAAGCCTACGGTGCGCCTCCGATCGGCCTTGCTGGCTTCCAGAATGTCGACATCCCTTGCGGCGAAGGCTTCGACTGGAAAACGTTCACTCTTTCGCGATGGGGCGCGTCGGGCGGCCGCCTGGCGGGAAAACGCATGATCGCGGACGAGGGTTGGACGTGGCTTGGATATCCCAACCGCTTCGGCGATTCGCTTGAATCTCTGAAGGTGGCGTCCGATATGCAATTCTTGTGCGGCATCAACGAAACCTACGGCGTGAGCTATGGGTACTCGCCGGTGAAATTGGGTGCTCCCGGCTGGCCTCCTTATTTCGGGCCGATCGTGAATCACACTCAGCCTCACTGGCCGCTCTTTTCGCATTTTGCCGATTACATCGCACGCACTCAATATGTTTTGCAGCAAGGGCGTCCCGTGACCGATATCGCTCTATATCTCGGCGAAGAAGATTGTTTTGCGGGTGCCCCGGTGGACGAACTGCAATTCAGCTTCAATCGCCAGTTCAATACGGTGGGACGGGATCGCAATCATCGTTTTCACGAGGCCGTCGAGCGAGGTGCCGACGTCGTGACTACGATCTGCACGAATGGCTATTCGTTCGACGGCATCGATGCATCGATCTTTCGCGCGGGCCTGCGCACGCAAAACGGACGGTTGGCTCTGGGCGACGGAGAGTATTCGATCCTGGTGATGTCGAACCTCACCGGCGTGGATGTGGATGTTCTTGAGGCCGTAGTAAGTTTTGTTCGTGAAGGCGGCACGCTGGTGATAACGCGCCATGTCCCTGACACCACCTACGGATTCAAAGACCGGGACCGCCGTGCGGAGAGAATTCATCAACTCACAACCGAGTTGTTCGGATCGGGCCGCCTCCGGAATGAGATGCGAACGAATGCCTTGGGGCGTGGGAAAGCGATATTCTGCCCCGATGAGGAACCGAGCCTGCTCAAAGCCCTGCAATCCTCGATGCCTCCGGACATCGAATTCGACGGTCCCAGTCGCTATGTCGGATTTCAACACCGTAGAACTGACGCCCGCGACTTCTACTTCATCGCGAACATCTCCGATCGGCCTTTTCAGACGCGTGCCCGATTTCGATCGACGCGTCACGCTGTTGAGTTCTGGAATCCGGTCACCGGAGCGATTACGCGTCCAGCAATCCGCCAGAACGCGATTGAAATCCAACTCGCCCCTTACGAGTCGCGGTTTGTAGTATTTTCGGATGCGGCCAGCGCCGCGCCGCCTCAACCAAATCGCGTGGCAACGAACCGCACGGGAACGGTTCCCGACTTGCCCGCTCCCATGGTGCTGGAACCGGCCTCCTGGACTTTACGTTTCAGCAATCAACACATCGCTCCCGCGAAACTACCTCGACTGGAATCGTGGACGACGATCAAAGCAGCTCGCTATTTCTCCGGGGAGGGTGTTTACGAGGCAGAGTTCCAGATGGTCAAATTACCGGAAAATCTGCGCGTACTTTTAGACCTCGGCGTCGTTCGTGAGACCGCCGTGGTTCAACTCAATGGACAGAGCGCTGGAACCGCCTGGATGCGCCCTTACCAAATGGACGTGACGAGCCTGCTGCACGAAGGTCGCAATCATCTATCCGTCGCCGTAACCAATCTTTTGATCAACAAAGTGTTGGGCGATGGGCCGATTGATTATTCCGCTGTGATCGCAAAATATGGCGACCGCTTCCCCGGCGGCGACGAATGGGAACAAATACGCGAGCCGTTTCCTTCCGGACTCCTCGGGCCGGTGCGCCTGATCTTTTATCGCGAAAAGAGCTGAATAAGCGCTACTTCCGTCCGAGGTTTTGATGAAACGTCCCGCCGGTAACGTGAATCAACTCGCCGGTGATGTAGTCGGCATCCGATGAGGCAAGAAACGCTACGGTCGCGGCGATGTCTTCGGGCGTGCACAGGCGTCCAAGGGGCGTGGTCGCGGCGATCTGTTGGTAGATGTATTCCACGGTCACGCCGGCCGACGCGGCCTTTTCACGAATGCCTTTCTTCAATAATTCGGTATCCACGGCGCCCGGTGAAATCGCATTGACCGTGATGCCGAAAGGCGCTAGCTCATACATCAGGCACTTCGTGAGGCCCATGAGAGCGTGCTTGGAAGCCTCATAGATTGTGGAGTATGGTGTCCCCGTCAGGATCGTCACCAGGTTGATGATCCTGCCGCTGCGTTGCGGAATCATATAACGCGCCGCGGCACGCATCGTGAAGAAGGGTCCCCGCGCATTAACGTCCATTACGTATGCCCAGTCATCGTCACTAAACTCTCGGATCGGCTTGACCAGGTGAACTCCCGCATTATTTACGAGAATATCGATGCGGCCGAACTCGTTCGCAATCGAAGCGAGTGTCTCTTCCACACTGGCGCTGTTCCGAACGTCCAGAGAGCGCGCTACGGAACGTCCACCCTCTCCCACGATCGCGGCAGCCGCCTTGTTGGCTGCGTCGATTTGCACATCCCCGATTACAGCGATAGCGCCCTCGGCCGCCAGTCGACGCGTGATGCCCAATCCAATTCCCTTTGCTCCGCCGGTGATCAATGCAACCTTATCATTCAATCTCACTGTGCTTCTCCAATTGTTGTCATTCCGAATCCCCACAACCGTGCCACGTACTCCAAATGTTCGATCCATAGCCCCGGCGCAATCGCGATATGGTGCACAGGTCCCGCCTCACACCATTGCTCGTAGGATGCGCCAACGGACCCGGAGCGGAAACGAAATGCTGCATGAAATACTCCCAAGGACGTCGCCGGAGCGGCCTCCAGGGTCCCCTCCGCCGCAATCATCCGGTACCCTTCGCCATTCGGCGTGAAGCTGAGAATCGTAGCGTCTCCTTGAAAGGGCTCGAACTGTAACGAAGCGCCCCGTCCATGCAGTCCGGCGAAATTCTCGTTTCCCACGATGCGAACTGCGCCTGCGGCGGCGTTAGAATCTCCCTCGCCTCCGTTGGCGAGCAATACAACATTCCGCGCTTCGTCCACAAGATCGAGTTCTCCGTAGAGGACGGCTCCAGCAAGGTCGCGCAGGATTTTCATCGCGATCGCGGTCGGAAGATCGCCGGTGCAGGAAAACGGCCGGCCTTCCCAAGTCTGTCTCGAAACGCCGTAGCAGCCCGTGACTCCGATCCGTGGGTTCTGGAGGCAATTATTGCCGTGACAGTTGAACGCACCGCCATCCAGCGCGTGTTCTCCAACCATGGAATCCAGCGCCAGGGAAAGCCGGGCGGAGCGGCTCATCTCATCGGGGCTGATCTCCCGCACGACGTGGTTCTGGCGAATCTCCTCGATTCGTGCCTGGACCGCGCCCTCTCCCTGCCGATCGAACGCACTTTCAATGTTTGCGGCAGGAATTGCGACGATCGGCGCACCGGGCCAGGCACTGGTTTCCATGGCGACGTCCGTCATCTGCGGAAAAACAGCGCCGATGACCCCAAACCGGGCTCGCCGTAGCCGCCCGCTTACCGCACATGCCTGGGCAAAGACAACCAGCTTGCGAGGGACGCCTGCTCCCTCCCTGCTGAAAGCGACGGCGAAAACACGGCCCGACCGGGCCAAAGTATTCGCCAACGCCTGAACACCCAGTCCACCGCTGTTGCGGATCAGAGCGGCAATGCCGTATTCCCGCGATGCGCCTGCATCCGGCTGTAGATTCCACAAGCAAACAGGAACAGCCGTCTCGCGAACAGCCGCCCACCCCAGCGCACCGAAGGTGGCGACCGCCGGTACAATCACAAGCGCGTCCACAGATGCTGCCACAAGACGCTTGCCGGCCGCCGACGCTTCCTCTTCGCTGGTCACCATGCCGCCATCCACCACGTCCATACGTTCCGCTAACAACCCACGGAGAGACGAAGCGAACGCGATCTTCTCCTCGCGAACCGGTGCAACTTTCTCGTAAAACGACACGTAGGGAACCAAAAGACCGACCTTCGGCCGAATCATGCCTGGGAGGCATCCCGTCGCGGAGGCTTAGTTTTCCCGATGCGTGTGTAATACTCCTCGGGAATGTCGTCCGGGTTCTTGTAGATGTACCAGGTACACGGGTCGCCGGGATTCGCGGGATATTCCGTGATGCGATTGGGATATCCGAAATTCTCGATCGGCAAAATCTCATTTACCATCGAGCAATGCGAGCAGTAGAGGCACACGCCCTTCTTGCCCCATGTCCAGGCATGAGCTTCCTGGGCGGACTCCACTTCCTTCCCCTCGGCAGCCGCCCTCCTGCGTAGAGCCCCCCCGCTTCCGCAGGGGTCCCATTGAAATACGAAACGGTCGTGCTCTTCGATGAGGTTGAAATCGCCTTTCCGCTCCGGCCCATCAAGATGACAACGCATGCCTTCGGCGGTTAACCTGACCCGCTCGGTCAGCGACATCTTGTTGTAGGCTTCATAGCGCTCTCGGAACCAAGTGCCAAGTGCAGCGCGGAACGCTGCTTCCACTTGGTCCTCGCCGAAGGTCCGTGCGATGAAAGCGAGAATATCCTGCACGTACTGCGCATAGATATCATGAACCACCAGCATCTCGGTGCGGAAGTAGTCCACCATGGCTTTCGCTTCTTCGCCCTTACCTTGGTCGATCAGGTCGTTAATCACCCGGACCGTGCCTTTTCCTAGTTCGTCCACACCTTCGGCGCGGATCATCCTTCCTAACACTTGTGAATATTCCAGTTTTGCCAATGGGCCTCCTAAGCGATCACCCCGTCTGGGAATCGCTTCAATACTTCGGGATCGTATAACGGCACTGCGATGTCCGCCTCTTCTCGAATCCGCTCGTATGCTGCGTAGATTTCGTGATGATTCTCCGCCCAGCCGATCGGGATGTTCTTCTCGAGATTGTCGTAAGTAAAAAAGCAGTCGCCTAAAATCACGACGCCTTTTTCAGTGGTGACCGCAACAGCCATGCTGCTGGCATGATGACCACCCGTGTAGAAGCAGCGCACTCCGGGGCAGACAACCTCCTCGTCATCTAAAAGGCGGACGCGCTCCAGACCGCCTTCCGCCAGGAATACACGGCTTTCGCGGCACATGGCGATATTCAGGGGTAGTCTGGGTGCATGCTTTCCAGGGGCCCAGAAATCCACCCAGCCTCGGCGGATGAAACCAAACTGCGCTTTCGGGAACAGCGCGAGATTTCCTGTCGTGTAAACAGTGAGCGGCGTGATGAGCACCAGATCGATATCCGCGGGGGTGAGCCCCACGCTCGCTAGAGTTTCGGCTGGCCGCTCCGATGGCTCTCGATAAATCTTGCAAACGGGGTTCCACGCTTTTACGAAACGATCAAACTCCGTGACGTCTTCCGGTAGTCCCGTGTTCAGTAGAATTCGACGGCCGCCGCCCTCAATCAGAATTATGTAGTAGTAGAGATCGCAGCATTCATTGAAGCGGTCGTTCCAGTACACCGACGCTGCTGGCCCGTATTCTCCCCCGCCCCGGAACACCCGTATCGAATACTTGACGTCGGGTGCATCGGGAGATATATGTTTCATAATAAGAAACCTAAATATATCACGGGTCAGCTCAGGTATTCAGGCGGCGCTCTGAAAGCTGTGTGTCGCCAAAACTCGACAGAACGTAGACTCAGAGACTTGGGTGCCGCTCTTGTAACATTGTTTGCACCGTTACTGACCGCAGACGAACTTCGGGTTTCGTTTCGGCTCAAACGGGATCAACGCTCAGGCTTGCCAGGTTACAACTCGTCGCGGTAAGAGGTTCGATGTGGAGTCTTTGCGGACCCTAGGATGAGGCGGTATGATCGCAAGTATCGAGCAGCGAGTGTTGCACGTGAGCGAAGCCGACGAAGTGCGCGACTTTGCTGGCATCCTGCAACATGTGCAGGCCGGCACTGAAGTCGTCATCGAATGTGACGCGCAACCGCTTGCCGTCATCCGTGCGGCGACTCCGGCGCGCCGTACAATTTCCGAGTGCATCGCCCTGGCGGAAGCCCACGAGAGGGAAACCGGCCAGGAGCCGGTGCTCGATCCAGACTTCGCCGCCGATGTGGAGGAGATCGTCCGCAACCGCAAGCCGTGGAACCCGCCCACATGGGGTTAATCCTCGATTCCAGCGTGGTGATCGGCGCAGAGCGGCGGGGCCACATTGTCCGACAGATCCTGGAACAGTTCAGAGCCGATTCTGGTGAGGTTGAGATCGGTCTCTCAGTGGTGAGCACCGTGGAATTTGTCCACGGTGTCCAGCGCGCGGGAACGGAAGATCGCCGGCAACGGCGGCAGACGTTTTGGGGACGAACTGATCCGCGATGTGCCCGTGCATCCGGTGACCATTGAGACAGCCCGCTTGGCTGGCCGCATCGAAGGTGATCAGGCCATTCAGGGCGTGACTATCGACTTCGAAGACTTATTGATCGCCGCAACCGCACTGCAACTTGGCTTCGGAGTCGCCACCGCAACATCCGTCACTTCGAGGTCGTACCCGGCCTGAAGGTCGTCAAAATGTGAATCCACGGTATTCATGCGGCGGGTTAATGCAATGGCGACATTGTCGAAGCTCATCAACACCAGCCGACGGGATGACTCGCGGTGGATGAGCAATATGCCCTTATGAGGTGATCGAGTGTTGACGTCCGACTGTAGATAAATTTGTAGATGCGAGAACACCCTGGCTCAGCAAAGTTCAACAAGAATCAACACGCCGAAGGCAAGTACCTGAAACCTAAGTGCTTGAAACGTGAGATGTTATACATTGCGCTGTTCACTGTCTTGGGCGCAGGGGGTCGGGCGTTCAAATCGCCCCGCCCCGACCATTCCTAAGTAACTCATTTATTTGCAACGTTCTCCTTTCGGCCAGCTAGCGCACCTGTAGCGGCCTATTGCTTTTTGGGGTTCTTGGAGGCTCCGAACAGCTACAAAATCGACTACAGTAAGTTTGCTTACTTTCAGGTCACGAACGCCTATTCGGATCTGAGTCCGAAGTCAATCCCGCCTTATTCGAACACGAGTACGCCTTCATCTACCTTGGCCAATGCCCTTCCATCAGCCGAACGGAATACACCATTTTCGTCGACGCGAATCTCACTTCTCCCGTTGGAGTCACGAAATATCGTACCCGGCAATAACGGAAGCGTCTGAGGGGTGGCTTGACCTGATACACCGTTGATCCGTCCGTCCTCGGCAAGCATACCAAAGAGGCGCCCATCGGGCAGACGGAGGTTGCGGTCCTCATTAACTCGCATAATGACCCTTCCGTCCGGCGTGCGTACCCACCCTTCCCGTTGTACAAAGACTCTCATGACAACAACCGAATCCCGACGGCTATCCCGGCGATCCCTGCAAGCGCAGTTAGAGCCAAAGTAAAGCATCCTCCCGTTGCAGTCTTATTGATAACTTCACCTCTGAAGCCATCAATCTCCTTCTGGATTTGCTCTTGAGGTTTCCCCTTTGATGTTTGCTTCTCGATGTATTCAATTTCAGTTCTCTGCATCAGCGCCCGCATCTCATCAATCTCATCACGACGAGGTGGACGAATCTGGGCCGTCTGCAACTCCAGATTCTGCATATGACTGCCTAGGTTAAGAAGTTCTTCGCTCATGATGATAAACTTGTTCGCATTGGCGACCGCCATTGAATAATTCACTTGCGACGCAACGTACGCGGCCTTGTGATAGAGCCAGAGGCAGTTGTAAGGAGCTATTTTCTTGTCTTGGTAAGCGTTGATCGCATCAGCAATCGCTGACCATGCGTAATCCCATTGTTTTTTCGCGATGTGAGCATCGATTGTGTCGTAAATATGACTGGGTATCGGTTTCCCGAGCATGATTAACTCCTATTGACGGTAAGGGGAATCTTACTCCTCGTTGGGTACAAGCGTCAACAAAAGAAGAAGGAGAAGCAGCGTTGTATGGCCCAGAACATTTCGAAGAAAATCGCGAAGACGACGACATTTACAACACCATTCCGGCCATCCAGAGGCTGTGTTGTCCGCATCAGCCTTGCTGACAAGGCATGGGAGCAGATCAGGGTACTTGTCGGGCTACGTATCAACAATTCCGCTTGCCGATTAGCGGCGACAAGATCAATAAGTCTGGCGTGACGGTACACTCTCCCCCGTTCTATGCGTGATCCAAAACCGTAGCTATGGAGAACTAAAACGAATAGATGGGCCGAAAAAAAGGATTCGGAAACGGCCGCTTTCAGAATCGATGTCGGCAATCATCTGAAAACGTAGTTTTCTGAAGATCGACGGTAAGACCAGCGACATCATCACGCCGAAGGCGCAGGCCTCAATTTACTCCGGACGCCATATCACCGGAAGCGTTACTTAGCTTTGCTTCGATTTGGAATAGAAATGTTCACGCGCTCACCTTCGAGCCAACGGCCGATTTCAGCGGCAAGGTCGTCGACGACTTTCCGATGGCGACCGCGCAGGGCGCACTCCCAAACGGTCAGCACGCGCCAGCCGCGGTTTTGCAACTCCATCTCAGTTCTTTTGTCCCGATCCTCGTTACGCGCGATCTTCTTCCTCCAAAACGCCCGGTTCTGCTCTGGGAGAACAAACAAGTGGCATCCGTGCCCGTGCCAGAAGCAACCGTGTACGAAGACGATTGCCTTAAAGCGCGCGAATACCAAGTCAGGGGTGCCTGGCAGGTCTTTTCGATGAAGACGGTACCGAAACCCTCGCGCATGCAGTGCTTTCCGCAGTAATAGCTCCGGCTTCGTGTTTTTTGCTCGGATTCGAGACATGTTGTAGCTGCGCTGCTGCGGCGTCAACACGTCCATATCATCTTCACGTTAACAGCGTACCGAATGCTGTTTGAGAATATGGGCCACAACGTCAGCAAGCTGATATGCCAAAAACGGTGGAACAGCATTGCCCACCTGCCGATATTGGTCCGTCCGAGTCCCTTCGAAAAAGTAGTTATCCGGGAAGGTCTGTATACGCGCGGCTTCCCGCACTGTCCAACTGCGGCATTGGACCGGATCATGGTGGATGAACGAATGGCCGTCTTTCGCAATGTGGCATGTTACCGTCGTCGCCGGTTCTGAGCCGACTTGCACTCGGAACCGGTCGTTAAAGTATCCGTGCCGCTCGTCAATCGCCTGCTTGACGCTCAGGTGCTCAGGTAAGAGCGCCTCAGGGAAATTGTGGAGTTTTGGAGAATGCCCGTTTACCAGGGCGTAGCACGATGCAAATAGGTACCTGACGAGATCCGTGGACATGTGACGCCGTGTCTCGTGATTGCATACGAAATCCATCCGCTCATCCCGGATCCACTCAGCGAAAGCGCCCGGCAGTTTGCGCAACGGATGGTAGCTGTTAAGGGATCGGCCGCCGCATTCGGTGTGTTTGCGCAACGCAGGCAGTGAAGAGTGCATGGCCGCAAGCACATCGGGATCAATCCCGTTTAGGCGGATTTTCGAAAACTCGCGGAAGACCGTATCTGCCCACGACGCGGCTGTCTCCTTCCGATCGGAAAGCCGGCTTCTGAGCTGGTGGAGGTCAGAGATCATCTGGCACACCGTGGGCGGTGCGCTTGGACGCAAGCTCGGCCAGCGCGAGCCGTCGCATAGATCTGCGCGGACACCCAACAGGATCACGCGATGTCGCCTCTGCGGTATGGCGAATTTTTCAGCTTCGATCACGTAGTCGCGGGGTTCAAGCCCTTCGGGATCCGATGTGCCATGCACGAAGGACAAAACCACGTATTCTTTGCTCCGGAGTTTAACTCCGGTACTTGCGAAACGCTCCCGGAGCGCAGCCGTCGGAGAGGCAAGGTCGGCCTTTACCCGGTCGAACGTTGAGCTGCCCGAAAGGGTCGCTGAGAGTAGCCCTTTGACGTTCTCCATCACGAACACCGCCGGTCTGTACCGCGAAAGGATGCGCAGGTATTCGCGGTACAGCGTGTGACGCTCGTCCTGCTCAAATTCCTCGCGGTCAACCCTAGCGCGACGCGACCTGCCGACTACGGAGTACGCCTGGCACGGAGGCCCGCCGATAAGCACCCAGGGCTCCCGCGGCTTCAGCGTGCGCTCAATATGGGCATAGACACGCCGCGCTGACTGGGAACTCAGTTCAAGATGCAGGCAGCGGTCAGCGGCAGCCCCAGCCTGCTCAGGAAAAGCATCGATCAGCAAATCAATCGACAGATCGCCGCGCAGGTACCTGTAATACTCGTCGGGAGCTTCCTGCGGTCCAAACTGGCGGAAAAACGTCCGCAACAGCAGGGTGCGGTGCGCGGCTACATCCTTTTCTACTGAGAGCACTACGTCAAACTTCAGCCCGCTCTGAGCATGCGCAGAAAAGCCTTCCCCGAGTCCCCCAGGGCCCGCAAATAAATCAATTACGGGAACTAATGTCTCAGGATCTCTCATGCGGATTTCAGTGTACCAGGCCAAGCGCCCTCCGCGGGCGGACTCGGTGTGCCGACGAAAGCAGGTGCCTCGCGTCACTGTGCGGCTGTGCCGGTTTCATTCATAAATCCTTCTTCTTCGACCTTAGCCTGGATTTCCAGGATGCGCGCGCACTGTCGCTCGGTCGGAAGTCTTCGGGGCATATTGGCAGCAACGCCTACAATGCTGTCCTCGTCAGGACTCAGCAGCCCGTGCTTCCTGGCCCAATCGCGGAGGCGGCCCCAATAAGCTGACCCAAGCTCGACGACTTTCGTCTGCATTTCGATGCCGCTCATGATTTTTTGAGTGACTTGGGCTTTCTGTTTGGCCTCCTGTTCTTCTTCGCGTTCCACGAGTTCGCCCGCAAGTTCGGTTGTAAGCGGGATGTGCAGGTCCCGAACGCGGGTCCAGCAGAGCTCCTTCTTGCACCACTCGGTGATGTTCTGAAGACCACCGTCCGGATGCACGATGACATGGAGGACCCGTTCGGCGACCGCCACCAGCTGCCGCTCTGCCGCTGGCGTCAGAGCCTGCCGCGTCCACACTGAGCGGAAATCAAACAGCTTGCCGATTCCGTCGAACTGAATCAGGTTGGCGAATTTTGCAACAGCGTAGGCAACGATTTGGGCGCGGTAGCCTCCTTCGTACCACGGCTGTTTGGAAACGAGTTCCTCAGCGCGACGGAACACAATTGCCTTGACCACAACGCGCTTGTAATATTCCTCGTTAAACTGGTCGGGATTCTTATCCCACTCAGCCGTCACGAACGTGCTGAACGCGAGGAAATTCTTCTGAGCGCCGTAACTGACCGTGTGGGGCAGGAACCGCCAGGCGTTCTCGTATTTCGCGAGGTCGGTTTTGGTGATGACCTGCTGCCGCGGATTCTGCAGTGCGAACAAGTTTTTCTGCGCAGGAGTCAGCCTCGCCGATTCGTTCAAATACTGGCCTCGGGCGCGCTCGTAAATCCAGTGGGTCCCGTACTGCGCTCCCCCGACCGCCGGAGCCCGCAGACTCCGCGACAGCTGGTCGACGCGGCGGTGAAATTCGTGATTTGAAAAGAAGTCCGCGTCGCTGACCCGGTTTTGGCTATTTGCGTACCGCGCAATCAGCGGGATGAACTTACCGGAGTTTTCCGCTGAAACCACTGAGAGCTTCATCTGCACAAAGGTGTGGTCGAGGTTCGGCGAATCCCCTGTTAGGGCATTTGCGAGCGTCGCCGTGGTCTGGCCGCCGTTAACGATCTGCAGGTCGGTTACGCGCGTCAGCCGCAGGCCGCCTGGGGTATTGGTCACTTCCGCAGCCGAGGCGGTGCAGGCGATGCCGTTGTTGTATGCGAAGAACATCTTCGGCTCCTGCGTCACTGTTTTGCGGATCGACTTGTTGATGCGTCCACGGGTGCCCAAGTACGACCGGACATTGCCTTCAAGCAGGCGGCTGCCGAATCGGTCGTACATGCCCGCAAGTACCTTACCGGGAATAACACAGAGATACGCGCGGTAGTCTTCAGATTCAACGCTTGCCGGAAGGATAGGCAGCCCGCCAGCAACTAAGCTCGTGAAATCGACTTCAAGTTCGTCGCGGCCGCTCTTCGACTGATGGACCTGATAAAACCGCGAGATATCCCAGATATGAAACTCAGCTGGGATGCCTCCGACGATCTCTTCCGGCCAGTCCCGCACCCGGGTGCTTAAGACCGCGTCGCTTATGAGATAGAACCTCAGGCGGGTGATCGAATGGCGCTGCTGGAACAGGGTCAGCGCCGTGGAAAAACCCGCCGAACTGTCCTCAAGCTGGGGGTGAAGGCGGCCGCTTAAGGCATCCTCGCAGAACGCCTGCAGCCTGGAAAATACGGTCTTGGCCTGCGTCTGGGTGAGCGTTCTGGCATCGCCGGTCCCTTCGTAGTCTGCGATGACCAGCCGCATCGAGCCGTCAGTTTCATCCAAAGCAAACCCGTCAACGCCAAGCGACCTGTTCTTGGAACCGGTGCCCCGGAAATAGCCATTCTCAAAATCGGCGACTTCGTCGGCGTCGGCAAGCAGATCGGCGCAGTAGTCGACAAACTCGGCGTGCGTGAAATTGGACTCGGAGCTAGCCCTCGCCTGGACTTGCTCAAGGAAATCTACGTGGTATTCGGCAATATCCATGAACGGAATCCCTCTAAAATGAACACTCAGATGATATACAGACGTTCAGATCGATATCATAGATCACCGCGCTTATGCCTGCCGGGAGCATCGAATTGAGCAGACGCGGAAACCCCTCACCTACTGCATAACAGCGCACATCGCTGCATTGGTACCAGACCCCTTTGTATTCCTGGCGTTCTTCGAATCCGGCTTCTTTGACCCGAAGATCAAATTCAGCGCGGGTTGCCGGATTCGGCTCGAGATCGTGGCGCAGCGCTTCTACTAAACCCCATGGCGTGAACGCGCCCGCCACATCCGGTGATGCGGGACTAAGCGTCAGCACGACTAAGAACAGCGGATCAGTCTTGGAATCCAGCTGGTCAAGAGAGGAGATCCTCACCGTGTGCGAACCCGGCGCGCGCACTTTTATCTCAACCGCCATTCCGCCGAGGGCGAAGTCCTGCGGGGCGGCAAACGGTCCGACCCAGCCCGTTACCGCTGCTGTGCTTCCAAATCGCGGCAGCGCAGTGTCTTTGAGAAACAGCAACTCGCCCAGAAGTCCACGCAGCTCGCTTTCGGGAAGGATCCGGTCCTTGGCTAATTCCATCAGCCGTCGCCAGCGGGCTAGGCGGCGGAACAGGAATTCCGACGGAGAAATCGTGCAGTCGCGGCTGGCGTCGATAAGGTCCTGGCAGAGCGCGGCGAAGTTGGCATCCAGATCGGTTTTCAGCACTCGAAACAACAACGCCCAATTGCCGTCATCACGGAGGCTGGTCATGATCTCAAGCGTTCCGTATGTCGGAATGTCTTTGGGCTCGCTGCCGGTCACCAGCAGCAGCACGGAGTTGCCGTCGGCATCCAGGCCAGCATAGAGCTCAAGCAGATGGTGCTCGTCAACGCGGCGAAAGACTGGCCGCTGTGGACTTACCGCAAGCTCGGCCCAGAGCGTCTCAATCAATGACGGCATCAGCTTCAGCCTCTATATCGTCGTCGACTTCACCCTCTAGGATGGAACGCCACTCAACGAGGTTGACCTCGTAGGTCACTCGCTTGGCTACGTCGCTGTCGTCGAAGGCCGGGAAACTCAGGCCGAGCGCAATCAGTTCGTCGGGCGGGGGCTTGTACCCTTCAGCTTCGGGCGAAATGATGTGGACGAGCAACAGCGGGCGCTCCCGACTTTCTCTGAATTGCCGATCAGGAACGCTCTTGCCCGGATGTTCCGCGCGATAGGTTTTCTGGATCTCTTCGACGAGATCTTTTGGCATACCTTCCCGCTCGATCCCACGCGAACCAACCCGCGCACTTCTGCCGGAAACAAGAATAGTTCCGGTGTCGACGCGTACTGATCGCTTGGCCGGGCGCACTGCAAAGCCTGCGAAGGGAATCTCCGGCTCGCTGCCATTTGGAAAGACGATATCCCACTCCTGTAGCTTCTCCTCCGGCGTCTTGCCGATGAATGAGGCAAGGTCCTGGGCCTGGAACGTAATGTTGAGGGGATGCACGTCGAAATTGCGGAGCAGCGATGCAATGAAGCTTTTAGGCACTCGCCGAAAAATCGTGTGCCCCCATTCGGAGGTCTGGTCTTTGTATCCGGCCCGGCTAAGGGAATGGACGAAGCTGACCACTGCGGTTTTGTTTGCCCGCAGAACTGCTTCACTGCTTTTCAGGCGCGGGGTTTCCAGGCTTTCCTTGCTGATCGAGATTACCCGCTCAATGGTCTTTGACAGGCGCATCTTGTTTTGGGCGGTCACGATCAGCGAATCCGGATGCGCGCGAACCTTAAGCCCGAAATCCTTCGGGGTGCGCCCTTCCTGCCGCATCCGCTTGACATCCGCGCGCAGCTCCTCGGTGGCAAGGGTGATGTGGGCATACCAGTGGGCGGCGTCGTCGGTAAGCCAGAGGCGGCAGAGGTCTGCATAGCCGTCGCGATAGCCAAACCAGCGGCCCATCTGGAGCAAGGTGTCATACATCTGCGAATTTCGGAAGAAATAGCTTGTGGTCAGGCCTTCGAGCGTCAGGCCCCGGGACAGGCTGTTACCTCCAACCGCAATCACCCGCAGGCCGGTGGCGCGATGCTTGGCATAGTCAAGGCTTGCAGCACCCGTGCGCTGGTTGACGGCTTGCACGGTAAGCGGCAGCACTCCAGCAAGCAACGCAGGCTGGATTTGCTCCCAGATGAATCCCGCTGCCGCAAACTCACGCAGCCACGTCTCATACAAAGCAGCAAGGTTCGAATTTTTAAGCCCTTGGGACACCGGGAGCTGGCTGTAGTTGCGGATGTCCTGCTGAATCCCAGCCAGTGCCTCGTACAGCAAGGCTGCAACCTGATCCTGAACGGCGGTGAACCGACTGACGTTGACCAGCATCGAGCGGTGGCTCGGCCCCTCGCCCCTGAGGTCACGAATCGTGGTCGCCAGAAGAAACACCCGCAGCGCTTCGTGGAGGCTTTCGGGAAGCCCGGTCACGACATGGGCAGATTTGTGCTTGTCTGGAAAGATCTGGTCGGCATCGTCGATGCCACGAAGGATCCGTAGCTGGGCGTCTTCGGAGAAGATCGCCTGCGGTCCGACGTAGTTGCTGGGAGGCTCCAGCGAATAAATGAAGTCGCGTGGGAACAGGTCATTGCCGAGCATATCGTGTTCGTTCTCCGGATCGATGAACACGTTTGCAAATGGCGTGGCCGTGAACCCGACATAGCTCGAACGAGTAAACAGCTGCAACAGCGACCGAATTCTGCGGTTGATCTCGGTCGGGTCTTCGGTCAGTGGCCGGGTGTTGACCGACGCGCTATCCGCCTCGTCATCGATCAGCAGCATGGGCATTTCAATTCTTTGATTCACTCCGGCGTTGAAGTCGCGGAGCCACTTTTCCAGGTTTTCCAGGATTCTCTTGTTCTTCTTCACGACTACGAGCACCGGGACCTGGAAGGCATTCAGCTGGAAGCCCAATGCGTTGACGAGGGTCTTGCTAAAGTCCTTTTCGCGCGACGTGAACACGCCGGCATGCTTGCGGTTATCAATCAGTCCGACGCCGACGGCCCTGCCGCTTTTGATCACGGTCAATTCACCCGAGCTGTCGAGCCCGACGAAGCCTTCGTCGAGGCGCTCCTGCGTCTGCCGCCGCAGGCTTTCGATTGTTCCGGTTAGCAGGATGACCAGGCGATATCCGGCGTCGGCTGCCTTGCAGCACAGCGCCGTGTACGTCGCGGTCTTTCCGGATTGCACGTCGCCGACGACAAGCCCGCGCCGCTTCCATTGGCCGGTGCGGTTGGGGTCGCCGAGCAGGTCAAGGATTTCATCGGTGACGCGATCAAGCGTAGTCACCACTTTGGGCGGCCAGTCTTTCTTGCCGAGCAGGTCCTGAAAGCGGTTCCAATAGAACGGTTCAATGGTGGGCTTGCGAGCGTTCAGCCACGGGATGTGCTCTTCGCCAAGCAGCGCCGTTCCGGTGTCCATCGAAATGGACAGTCTGGCTTTCAGCCGCTTTAGGACTGCATCAAATTCTTCGTCTGAAATTGGGAACGCGGTCCGCAGGCGAGTTACCAGGTCGTGGATTTCGTCCTCGCTCGGCAGCCGGTCCTGAGGCAGGGCAACAATGACGGATCGTTCGATGAATTGCAGGTTAGTGTCGCTCATGTGATAGCGCCTGGATGATTTCTTTTGCTTTCTCGGTGTGTCTGGAAAATGGTTCTACAGACATAAGACCCTCCAGGAAGCGCGCAGCCTCCGGGCTCCCGGCACCAAGCGCCGAAACGATGCGCTGGGCGAGTTCAAGCAGTCCATCGCCTTCTTTTTTCACCGCGTCGGCAACCTCCGGCCTTCGCTCCGATGCCATATCAACGTACATGGCCTCGAATGGAAAGGTTGTTTCAAGTACCTGGATGAGCTTGTGAAACAGCGTCAATTCGGAGTCAGGCAGGACCTTTTCTATGGCGGTGATCATCGGATGATCGCGGTTGATTGCATACGTGACGCCACCGCGGACAGCGGTGCGGTCCCATGCGCGGACAATGTCTTGTGCCCCGGTTCGCCGCCCACGGTACGTGTACACCTTCCGGCTCCCTTCGGTGATGCGGTTGATGATCTGCCGCAAGCCGTTTCGAAGGGCATCAGGAGGGTATGCAGTTGACTTTTTGATGTCCAGGCTCCAGAGATGATCCAGCCGGTTGGTGATGTCCACGCGAACGCGCGCGAGTTTCGTTAGTTCCTCCTGCCGGACCAAACGGTACCAGCTGCCCCAGCTGATCAGGCGCAGATTCCGGTAGATATAGAAGCCCTGGTTGCGCCGCAGGCCCTCCTCGCCGCCGGCGAACTCAAGGTCAGAAGCGTTCAGCTTTGATATGTGCGGAAGGATGAACGGAGCAACATGCACCGCTTCGCCGGAAACCGTGAACTCCTGCTCGGGCAAGGCCTGGGTTGCTTTGTTTGAACTTAGGAACGGATCAACAGGTCTAACAAGATTTAAGTTTATGGAAAGGGCAAGCGGACGGGTCTTTTTTTCGGGATTCAAGAAACGGTGAAAGACGAGCGCCAAGTGATTACGTGTAATATCCATACGCTCGCCAATCGCGTGCTCAAGTCCAACGTCTCCGTCCGATAACCGGTCGAAATTCTGCCAGAGCACAAGGGCTCCGTGTCGGCTCTTGAGGAGTTCAGCGACATGCGGGAGCTTGCTTGCAGTCTCTGCACTTAGGCCGATGAGGGTCCAGTCACGTGTCCTGGCAACATGATCGAGATCCCATCTTCGGGCACTGAGCACCCCATCTTTCAGGGACACCACGGTCAGGCAGCGGCACTGCGAAAGCGAAGCAGTTTTCAAGCCCAGACCGAATCGGCCCAAGTCCGCAGCACCCCTGGCCTGGTTGGGATTGCTGCTTCCATGGCGCATTGCAGCCACGAGCTCACCGGCGGACATCCCTTCGCCGTCATCAAGGATTGCGACGTAGAGACTATCTTCGTTTCCGAAGCGGATGTCAACCTTTGTTGCGCTTGCCGCGATGGAGTTGTCGATTATATCGGCAACCGCCGCCTCAAACGAATAGCCAATCGCTCGCATCGACTCCAGCAGGTCGGGAGCCGAGGGCGGCAAACAGATATCCAGATCGCTTGGCGTACTCACGTTTCCAACAATGATTACCTCCGGAAACGCCTTAAGTCGATTTTTCAATTTACGCGGTAATTCAGAGCATAGCATCGCAACCCACCGCAGGGCAGGCACCTATTTAGCAAGTACTGGGTGTCCATCGGGGTGTGGGATTCTCCTCATTCTCCTTTTGTTCGCCATGCTCGCTCTTTTGTGCTATTGTGGCTTGGAAGCAATTCGTCACTTTCTTGGCGCTAAGAGCTATACTGAGGCTCAGGTTTAATGAAATGGTTTCAGCTACTTGGAGGACCGCTTGCTAATCTCGGGTGGGCGCCTCGGTTCTGCACAGGTCGGCCTCATGACAGTCACCACCGAGGAAGCTGCAATCGTTACCAAGATTTTTGCCCTCGACGCCTCATTGCCCGGAACTGGCTACACGATTAACTCCCTTCAAAGCACGCCAGACTTCAAGATTGTTCACAAGCGAATGCCCAATCAGACCAATCTTGTATCCGTGCAAATAGCGGGCGATCTGATCGAGGATTTCCGTCCTGCTTTTCTCATCCTGATAGGGACGGCCGGCGGTCATAGTGGCAGGGAGGGACTCAACCTTGGAGACGTCGTAGTCGCAGACTACGTCGACTATTCTGGTTACTGGAAATACAAAAACGGCGCGGTTATCGAGAGGAAGATGCCTCACGATCACCCATCTGGGCACTTGATTCAAAACTACGTCGAGCCTCTGCGCATCAACCCGAAGAAATGGATTGATCGGATACAAGAGCCACGGCCCAATAACGGCGTGCCGAAATTGTTCATAGGGGGCCTTGTGTCCGGGAACATCCTTCTTGGAGATCCGAAAAATGAAGAACAGATACGCATACTGAACCACTTCGACAAGGCATACGCCTTTGAGATGGAAGGGTTTGGCTTGTCCACCGCGGTATTCAAGGCCAGAACCTCCGTTTATTACAATCCCCAGTATCTCGTTGTCCGAGGGATTTCCGATTTGGTGGACCGCGACGCTACGCAGAATCAGGAAACGCGGGCGGAATGGACCCCCTATGCCGTCTCTGCAGCGACAGCTTTCACATCCGTCCTCCTGGAGGACTTCTTTTTCGTTGCGTCTGGTCCTTCGCCAGCAACGCCCGGAGGGGTAAGTGCCGACAAAGCTTGAAGAAGTGGCCGTTAGTCTCAGAGAACGTGTCGAAGCGTTGCCAGATCCTCAACCTGCTTTCGATCTTCGCGTTGGTTGGGCGGCAGATTATGACGGGCTCTTCGAAGGAAGATGTATCTCCACAGGAGATGCTGGCAGCATCCTCACTCAAGCCCAAGAATTCGGTCGGGTCCTCGTAGTAGGGCGGGGCGGGGGTGCAAAAACCGTCCTTCTGACGAGGGCGGCCAAACTGTCCTTTGAAAAGGGATTAGCCGCGGTGTTCATCGCGCTGAAGGATTGGACCAGTGCGGACAACAAGAGATGGACTTCGATCGAAAATCCCAGCGACCGCATCTCCTATCTTTTTGAGCACTTTTCGGGAGTTCCGCTGCTTCCAAGAGACTTTACCGCCTTTTCTCCGGAAACTGGTGTTCTGGTCGTCGTAGATGGACTGAACGAAGTGAACTCGCGCATCGGACAACAAATCGTCAATGCTCTCGACGAGTATGCCCGGTTCGCGCTGAGCACGTCAGTGATCGTGAGCGACCGCCTCGTGCGGCGGGATTTCCTCAGGCCTCTGCGCTGGCGACTAGGCCATCTGCTATCCCTGGAGACAGCGCAGGTCGAAAACGTCGTGTCTGCTGATGAGAGAGCACGGGAACTCTATGCATCGGCATCCGAGAGCGAGCGATCACTCTTAACCACACCCTATTTTCTGAACGCATTTCTTCAGGGTGGGAAACTTGCCACGAGCATCACTGATCAAATGCATCAATATTTTTCCAGTCACGCGATCAGCGATACTGAGCTAGACACTGCGGCTGACGCCGCCTTCAAAGTATACGCCAATGCGAGCCGAACTTTTCCGCTTAGCGAATTCAGAACGGCCGCTGGTGCTTCAATTACCGACCGTTTGCTGGCCGCTGGCGCAATCGTTACGGAAGGAGATCTTGGTTTCTTCGACCATCACCTCAAACACGATTACCTGGTTTCTCGCTACCTTGTGTCCGATCCCACACGATGGTCATCGCTGATCTTCGCGACCATCACGTTTGATGCGAGCTCCTTCGAGACCATTGTCATGGCCATGGAGCAGATCGACAACTCTGCGATCGCCGATGATCTTTTGCGGAGACTCTATGATTGGAATATTTACGGAGCGGGTTACTCTATCGCAGAAGGTCGCTCCAGCCGTGTGAGCGCCGAGATGCAGCGTGTCATATTGGCCATGTTTGCCGAACGGAAATGGGATTTAATCATAGCAACCGCCCAACGGGCCATGGATACCTTGCGTCTGATTGATAGCGAAGAGTCCCGCGAATTTTTAGCCGCGAATTCGTTGACAGCGGTTTTCGGGCTGGTTGGTGAGGGCGGCCCCGCCAGCGGCTGGTTCGCGGCGTGGCGTGATCTGTTCACCAAGCCTTTGAAATCCGCCGCGTCCGCTGACGACGTCGCGTTGCTATTGGCACCCGACTCAGTACTAGGGTGGACGAGCGCCAATGTTTTGCGTCGGCTGAACTGCACCGATGCGCAGCAGGAACAGATTCGTGGCCTGACGCAATCGGATGACTTTACGGTTGCCTGGAGAGCCGCTCACGTTTTGGGCGCTTACCCTTCCGATGAAAACCAGACCGCACTAGTCAAGTGTCTGTCGAGCGATTCGACGAACGTTCGTTTTGGTGCCACCAGGTCTTTGGTAGAGATGGCGGCTCTGGGTGGTGGCGACTTCGCGATTCGCGTCTTTCAGTCGATCGCGGAGAATATCGTTCTTGTTAGAGCGTTTCCGAGCTGTCTCGGCGAGTTCGAAAGAGCAATTTTCATCGACAACCATAGGGTTCCCCAAGGATGGACCCGCGCGGTGTCCACCGCCATTATTGAACTCCAAAGATCTTCAACAGGTATTGAGGATCGCGAGAGGTGGGATCAGGTACTCGCGAGATTGGTGAGTGCTTATGGCGTCTAGCCTTCCAGAAGTTGATCTTCCGAAGCACACGGTTGATCTCCTGCTCGATAACGCCTGGAAGGTACGGGAAAATGCCTTCATAATCGGGCCAACCAAGGTTGGTTGCGCAGTTCTCACACTGGAGAACGAAATCTTCGTTGGCTGCAACGTAGAACACCGTTATAGATGTCATGATGTCCATGCGGAGATTAATGCGATTACGAACATGATTGCCGCTGGTCGCAGACAGATCCTGGCGCTCGCAATAGCCGCCGAGCGTGAGCGATTTACGCCTTGCGGTGGCTGCATGGATTGGATCATGCAGTTTTCCACTGAACGATGCATCGTTCTCGCACAGTCTACGCCAGGGGGTGCTGTGCAGCGGTACACGACTCACGATCTCATGCCCCACTATCCTCGCTAGACAGTGGCTAGATATTACACCTACGCGAACAGCCAACCGGCATACTTACCGGCACTGCTGACCGCGACCTACCTCGACCCCTTACGAGTCTGTGATCAATCCGAGGTACAAGATGTAATTCCTCCTCAAACGCCAGACTTTGCTCAATGGATCGTGACCGGGGAAGGCGTGCGGGTGGATGGTCCAGCGGTATCGGTGATTATCGATGGGAAGAGGTTGTGCTGCTCGAATTCTGCAATGCTCTTTGTCAATGCTCGCCTTGCACACCAATCCGAACACAAGTTTTTAGTCCGGTCGCTAAGATGACAAAACATGGCAGCCGCGGCAGCGGCGGAATAATTCAGGTTGAATTCTGTTCTTCATGCAAACCTCGCAATCTCATTCCCATAGGCTTTCCATCCGGCACGCTCTCGGCGGCAGAATAGCTCGACCTTGGCCCCCCGGCACGTGTCCTCGACAAGCGCATAGAATTCCTCCGGCTTCCTTGAGTGCTCGCGTCGACATGCCTCAATTACAGTAGTGTGATTCCCGTGCAGAAATACCGGTTTGCCCCGGACCGCGAGCATGCAGTGCTCCGTCTGCCCACGCAACCACTCGCCCGTCCCCATTCGATCTTTCACCCACGTCAGTAGTGTCTTGTACTCGAACCCCCATGCCTCAACGACCTCAAAGCCGACGCGTAGATGTGCGTTGGTCGTCCACAGCCAGAGAATCGCGTTCTCAGCGGCCATGTCTCCAATGGGCAGGCCCTTGATCTCGTCGATATCCATGGTCGGGTATGGAAGGTCATTACCGGACTCGTACCGCCAAGGAGGATCAGCTACGATTACCTGGAATGGGCCAGTAGGCAGTTCCGGCGGTGTATTTTCCAGTTCCTTTGCTTGCCTTAAAACCGTGAGCCTTCGATACGCACCGGCTATTTTGCCGTTTCGGTCCATCTGGTCAACCAGGTGACCGTAATCTTCGGGTTCTTCTTCCGCAGCTTCCACAACCGCCTCTGCCCGCTCAACGGTCGTCCGTCCTACACCCAAGTAACGGGCCACCTTGTCGCGCGCGTCCCCGGCCCCCTGACATTCCGCCATTGTGGCGGGATGACAGAGGTCCGCCCGACTCCCCTGCCGTTCGCGCGCCGCGCGGCGCTCAAGTGGCTCGATGGCTCGCTTGAGTGCCACGATCTCGCTCGGAAGCAAATCCTTGCGAACGAAGTTTTCGTGGGCCTCGCCGCGGGCGGCTTGGTAGAGGTCAACTACGGTGACGGGCACTTCGGTCCAGCCCAGCGTGCGGCAGTGTCCCTCCAAAATATTCGGATCGGTCTATAATCATTGGAATTGATAGACTTCCATCTACTCCTCTGGTCGGCGCGGAAATATCTGCTCCCGGTGCTCAGTGCCCTCGCATCGATGTTTAAAAGGTCCGCCCAACTTCGGCTTGAAAACATCGCTTTGCGGCATCAACTTATCGTTCTCCGGCGTTCAGCTCCTAAACGACTGAAGCTGACGGCAGCGGATCGAGTCTTCTGGGTCTGGTTGCGGCGTCTTTGGAAGGAGTGGGGATCAACCCTGATAATTGTCAAGCCTGAGACGGTTGTAGCTTGGCACCGGAAGGGCTTCCGCTTGTTTTGGACTTGGAAAGTAAACAGTGGAAGGCCAGGTCGGCCGAGCGTGCCTGCCGAGATCCGGAATCTCATTCGGATGATGAGCCGCAATAACCCGCGTTGGGGTGCACCGCGTATTCACGGCGAGTTGCTCAAACTTGGCATCCAGATTACCGAACCCACGGTCGCCAAATACATGGTTCGCGATCGTAAGCCGCCTTCACAAACGTGGCGAACCTTTCTAGAGAATCATTTAAAGAGCATGGTGTCGGTGGACTTCTTCGTTGTGCCGACGATCCGGTTCGAGATCCTTTACGTGTTTCTTGTTCTGGCCCATGATCGCCGACGTATTCTCCATTTCGGAGTCTCTGCTCATCCGACCGCGGAATGGGCCGCCCAACAACTTCGTGAGGCGTTTCCGTGGGACAAAGCACCTCGCTTTCTGCTACGCGATCGCGACAGAATCTTCGGGAAAGAATTCGTCGATCAGGTGAAGGCCATGGGGATCAAACAGGTGTTATCTGCACCCCGATCTCCGTGGCAGCGGGCCTACGTCGAACGGCTGATAGGATCTATTCGCCGCGAGTGCTTGGATCATGTCGTTGTTTTCGGCGAAGGCTCCTTGCATCGTACTCTCGCGACGTATTGTGCTTATTACCACAGCTGGCGAACTCACTTGTCACTCAACAAGGATGCCCCGGACTTCCGACGAGTTCAATCTTTTGCAGAGGGTGAGGTGGTTGAGATTCGCGATGTCGGCGGCCTGCACCATCATTATGAACGCCGAGCCGCTTGACAATCGACCACAGCGCGTAGCGGAGTGAGTATTCAGCCGGGGTCGTCCGTAGTATTGATTGCCAACAACTCCTGATGACAAGCATCTCGTCGGCGAACGCTCTTGCCGCAGTGCTCCTACGATTCTGATTCCGGTGACTGCGGATTGCGAACCTCCGCACGCACTGATCGACGCATTCACAGGGTGTTCCCATTGGCTGGTTCGATTTTTTTGTAGGCACAGTTGAATCTGGCCCCAAGCCAGCAGACGGAGCAAATATTTAAACAGATTTTTGGCGGTTGTCAGACAGTAGTAGAGGGTCTCGGCGCACTACGAAACAAACTCAGCGATGCCTATGGAAAGGGGAGCGTGCTCGCCAGGCCAGAGCCGCGTCATGCCGAACTCTCGGTGAATCTCTCTGGAAGCATGGCCACGTTTCTGATATCAACTTGGGAGAAGGAACATTCTGTAAAGACTTAGACATAAGCGCCCACCGGAGTTATATCTTTGGAGCGAGTGCCGTGGTCGCTAGTCCCATTTCGCTTTCCCGGTTTCGGCGGCTGCTATGCCGATCCGTCACTGTATAGCACGTTGTTATCTTGCCGTCTCGATTAAATTGCCCGTACCACGGCGGTTGTTGTTTTCTGAATTTTCTTTCGATTGCCGTTCTACCCTTCTCCAGGCCGCGAACCCATTCGTATGGATCCTCGACCGCGTTGTGTGCAGTGGCTAGAATGGCAACATTCACGCAATTCTTTATCTCCTCAATATGGGTGAATCTCATGTCGCTATCCGTCGTTACGAGCAGCCAGCCCTCGCGATTACATAGTCTCAAGACGTTGGGATCCTTCACATTTTGCTGACGCTTCTCAGTGCCGTCTATTCGTGGAAAATGCTTAGTGAAGCGTTCAACGCGATAATAACCTGCTGCAAGCAGACTCTCGGGGATACCCTCAGCATCAAAGGCATCATCGAGGAAAATAATGCACCTCTCACGCCGCTTTTTTGTGTATTGGCCTTTCAACATGCAGCAGCGCTTTCTCGACTACCTCAGCTCTTAGGTGGTACGAATCGGAGATTTCTTGAATCGATTTTCCGCGAAGCCTTAAGCCAACTAGGATCCTCACCGGAATTCTGGTTCCAGTCACAACCAGTCGCCCCGAGAGTACATCGGGGTCCATCGAAACCGGCTGGCTTTCATCGGGCTGAGCCGCTAAGCGCCACGGATAAATGCGTTGAGGTACGCGTTTCGTGTCGGTCAATATCCGCTGGCCGATCGTTTTTACGAATTCGGGAAACACTAGATTGCGACCATGGGCCAAGTCCACCATGCGATGGGGCTGCTTGCCGCGTGCAGGTTTTTGGAGCACGATGTTGCCTAGGACAACATACAGATCACTTTCCAGGAGCGGACGCTTTACGCTGGTTTCCTTTTCGAAATTCTGAACGACGTCGCGCAGTTGATTCGGATGAAACTTGTAAAAAGACCTGAGAAGTTCGAGCACGTATGCTTCTGCGACATCGCGGAACGACAACAGGGCAACGTTTCCGACGGAGCCAGCTGGTTTGAGAATATGGCGCGGCCCGCAAAACCAATAGTGCATCGTGCGTGGCGGAACGGCGAGGAACATCGCGGCTTCGCCTATGGTGAAGGTGGGCAAGTCGCGCAAATCATCCCCGGACTGAAGAACCGGCTTACGGCGAGTCACTAAACTATTTTAACCAAATACGCGCCGAAATGTTTTGAGGGACACATGTCTCACGTCTTCGCCTTGCAAAGAGGTGAAAGAGATGTAAACTACAGCTCATGCCAGAGATTCCAAGTCGTTTTGTGGACCTAGTGCAACAATTAAAGGAGAACAAGCAGCCAAGGCGAGCAACAGTGCGCAGCGTACTGAAATGGTTCAACGCGACACGACGAGGCGCAAATGTTGTCATCGAAATCGAAAAGGCTCTTGAGCTGGCAGGTCTCAAGACGGAGCCGACTTTCGCGGAGGCTAGCATCGACGATCTGCTGCTATTCGGATTACTGTCTCCGGCGAACGGCTCCTTCTCTGACGCCTCACCGGCCGCAGAACAGGTGGAGCCGCATCCCAATACGTCGATACAGCAAAGTGAAAGTGCGAGTCCTTCGATAAACAGCGGTGGTGCTCCATCCACCGTATCGCCTGATGTTTTGGAACCCGATGATGGCACGCCGCCCCCCGCTAAGGTCGACGACCGACCCGTTTCGAGCCAGCCACACGACTGGACGCTTTCCACGCTCCGAGACAAGTTTGATCGCGGCCAGTTGGAGCTGCAACCGACATACCAGCGAGAGTACGTCTGGAAATTGCGCCCTGAACTACCATCTCGGTTAATCGAATCGCTTCTGCTCGAAATACCAATACCGCCCATTTACTTCGGCAAGATTACGGGCGGACGACTTGAAGTCATCGACGGCCAGCAAAGGCTGACGACGATGATTGACTTTATCAGCAACAAGTTCCCGCTGCAGCGGCTTCAGAGAATGGCCAGCTTGAATGCCAAGTCCTTCAAGGAACTGCAGGAAGAGCACCAGATGAAGATTCTAGACACGCCTATTCGGAGCGTCGTAATCGATGCTGGTGCCAATACTGAGCTGCGATACGACGTTTTCGAGCGCCTGAACCGCGGCTCTATGGTTCTGAACGAGCAGGAGCTTCGGAACTGCGTTTACCGGGGCCCGTTCAATGATCTTTTGAGGGAACTTGAGCTCGACCCTTACTGGAGGAAGATCAGAGGGACGCCGGTGCCCGAGCCGAGGTTTATAGAACGAGAGATAATCTTACGACTTTTTTCATTCGTCAACCGGCTTCAGTTCTACTCGGGAAATCTGAAACGTTTTCTGAACGACTACATGGCGTCCTATGCGCCCAGCAATGCCGAGCAGATCAAGGTGCAGGCCAACATTTTCAGGCAGACCGTTCAAAACATCTACAACGTTTTTGGCGTGAATTCTGCGCGGCTCTACAGCATCGATACCAAATCAAACGGCACTTGGGACACAAAGTTCTCGGTCGCAGCCCTTGATATCCAGGCTGGTGCACTCGTTGGCAAATCGACCGCCAAAGTGCAGTCCGTCGCTGAACAGATTCGAGAGCATTATTTGTATTGTCTTCTGTCGGACGAGGTTCTTCAATCTGCCATATCTAAGCAGACGGGCGGCACTACCCAGACGAAGTATCGATGGAACATTCTACGGACAGCGGTAGAACCGATCATCGACGGGACGATCTTGGAGCCCAGGTTCTTCGATTTCACATTCCGGCGGAAGCTATTCGATAACTCGGCAATCTGCAAGATTTGCGGGAATCAAATTCATGTCTTTGACGACAGCACTGTAGATCATATCCATCCGTACGTTAAAGGCGGGAAGACAGTTAAAGAGAACGCCCAATTAGCGCACCGAAGTTGCAACGCCAGGAAAAACAAGTTCTTGCCGGGCCAGAATGTGGCCGGTTGACGCATTTAGAACGGCGTTGAGGTGCCGCTGAAACGAACTGCTCACGTATCTCTTGGAGGATCGAGCTATCGGGTTGATTTGCCGTCGAGTCATCCGCACCACTGGTCCGCCACTCCCGCCAGCTGATCCTCAAGACTCTTTATACGCTTTGCACGCCGGTCGCCTGTCACCCGAAATCTCTCAATTCGCGCCGCATGCCATAAATATCAACCTCCACTAATCGAATCAGTCAATAGACCGGCGCGGAGTAAGCAGGCCAATCTAGCAGTATCAGTATTTGAATGTCGGCACAAATCGTGGTATCACTTACGAAGCCCTTCAACACCTCTGTTTAATCTTTCACCGTAAAGCTGCCTATCTGTCCCGCCGCAGCCGTAACGTACCACAGCGAAGGTGCATTACGGCTGCGGCAACTCCCTCGCTAGACCTAGCGAAGAGGTTTTGCACCAGCGGAAATGGAGAATTACAGTGCATCGGCATCGAGACGAAAGCTCCAGCCGGATCATAACCGAATTCCCTGTATGGAAAGTTATCAAGCTCGGAGTCCATCAATCACCGCAAGACTTACTTGAAGCTTTGCGGAGCGCCGGATACGGAATTCCAGAGCCGGCAATCGAACTCGTCTATAAAACACCTCTCGCTGCGGCTGGGACAGAAATCGAGCTTGTCAATCTTGGCACGTCCGATCTCGGTTACAGTCGTGGAGCGACGCATGAAGAAAAAAAGGCTCGTGGCCAAGAACTGGGATTATCCCTCGTTCCAGCCGAAGTAGGCCCACAATTACGGCTTCAGTATCCTGACCAACCGGAGGGCGAAATCATACTCCTCGTGATGGAGGCGATTGCCTGTTCAGATGGGGAGTCGCGTATTTTCCGGGTGGATCACCTTTTCGGATGCGGATGGCTTGGTGCTGTTGAAGAAGATTTTCGAGGTCGTTTCGCTCGGATCGTGTTCGCTCGGCGCAAATAGTTGCCCGCGTGGTAATCCATAGATTCAATCCATACCCGTCTCGTTAGAGGTGGGTTTTTATGCGCAGATAAAGTGTTATCCTATAACTACAAGTAAATTCAGGCACATTCGTGCGATTCGGGATCGCTGGTAATGACACGGAACGAATACGGCTTCGCGTACTGCAAAGGCTTGAGACTGACCATTCAATTCCTCTGTAGCAGAGGGTTGTCGATCGACGCTGCGGAAGAAAACGCCCAAGCGGCTTGGGCAAAGGGATGGGAGCGTCTGGGTCAGCTGCGCGATTCGAATATGGTCTTCGTCTGGATGAATTCGGTCGCGTTGAAAATCCACCGTGCGCAGCTTCGACGGGAACCTTTGTTGGATTCAATGGACCCGTCGACCAAACGTTCCTCTCCGCGATTGAATCTATCGAGGCAGAGCCGAAAACCTCTCTTAAGAGAATTACGGTCGGTTGCAGAGTTCATCGTATTATCGTCGGAGATGATCGCGTACCAGCTTAGTGATAAGCCGGGACCTCTTCGTGCTCGCTTCGAGTTCAGTGATCTTCCAGCTGGCGCTAAAATTACAATCGTCGGCGCTGGCAGGCTGCCGAACATGAGCGAAGTGGAGTGGCAAGGTCGAAGCTACTTTGTTTTCAATGATGATCTTGCGCACCTACCTTTTGCAGTTCACGACCAGTACCTCGAAGTACAAAATCGATTACCGTTGCGGAGCTTGGTTCAGCGATCCGCTCCCGTCTCGAGGACTCGGATTTCCCCGGAACGGGCGACAGGGGACTCGAAAGATCGAGGCTACGATCCCACTCGAAAGATTGAGGCCACCATTGATGCGCATTGTCTTCTGCAGCTTTGTCAAAAAGAAGATCGCAGGGTTTTGCGAAGGCGCTATTTGGAGGGCTACGAGGTCCGCGAAATCCCATCCTTAGACGGGGCGACGGAAGCAGAGGTAAAGAAACGATTACAGAAGGCGCGCATGGCTATACGTCGAGCTTCGCGGTCAATTACGCCCGTAATGGGCCTGAATTCCTAACGGGTTCAAGGACGCACTGTAGATGATTTTGTAGCTATCGGAGCACTCTGTGCCAACAAGTTTCAGCAGATTTCAATAGGTGCGCGCCAAGTCATTGAAATGTAAGCTTCTGAAATGTAAGGCGTTAAACGTTCCAATGTACACTGCCTTGGGCACAGTGGACCGCCCCTCTCGCACCTCTTTAGATTCACCAACTTAGAACGACCACCTGTTGAACCTTGCAGATACCACAATTACAATTTTGACTACAATCTACGCCAGACCTTTATCAAAGCGCCGTAAATGGGGGTCGCGGACGCTCTTGACCCTCTGTTTTTGCGGCAGGGGACCGTCGGGATACGAGCGTTGGTCTCCTGGCGAGTCTACGCTGCGCACAAGAAGGTGGTTTGAAAATGGCGGCATTCGCTCTTGGACTTTTCGCGTTTTACCTGTCTCGGCCTCAGGCTTTTGGCCCCTTGCTGAAAACTCGGCAAGCTGGGTGGGGGAAATACGTCACTGGGACGCTACTGATCGGCGCTGCTGCTGAAGTGGTAAACGCTCTAATTAGAAAACGCGTGATCCGGATCAGCCTCCGTTACGGCCTCGACTTCTCCATAGGCGTAACGACCTCTTCCAAGCCCTGCACGAAATATTATCGGAGATCGAGACGATTTTCGTCTCCTTTGGTGGCCCGCAGGGCCATGTGACACTTCGTTGGGAAACCGCCAGTTTCAAACCCGTTCATCTTTGGCCTGCGTCTCACGGTGTGTCCGTTCGACGTCAGTGTTCTCGATGGTCTCTCGCAGACTGCGGGTGGCCGTCCGTGGATAACACAGTACTCGTTCCGCGCAATCGAAAGCGGTGGCAAGACGGCTAGGTTTGGTCTGTACTTGGGATGGCAAGGCCGCAGAACTACAGCAATCGCGCGTCGCAACCTTAGCGGCTTTTTTTCGGGGTGGGTAATTGTTGCTCTGTGGTGTGCGGCGCAGAATTCGTGCATAGGAACTGCTTTGATGCCCGCGCGGTAGTACCAATTCTCGAAGCATCCAATAACGGTAGCCGAGCCAGCCGGATCGTTCCCCATCCATGCGTGACTGAAACCCACAACCGCCATTTACAAACAAACCGGAGGGGGCTTGTTGAATGGTAATACCGCGAAGCCGCGTGAACAGCCCAGGGCAGTTCTGGACATTATTCCGTCGGGGATGAGTTGGTTCAGAGCTCATTCACGCGGCACCAGTATGCCAGATTCAACATTTCCGCCAAGCGGTCGATTTTAATGATTGATGTCACCAATCGGCGCGAGCGAGCCTGCGAACCTTTTCTGGTCGACGTTCTTCATCATGAAGTTTGCGTACCCTGGCTTGTCGAGCGTCAAAGTCAGCCGGCTTCCGTCTCGCTCCACTTTAAGGATCGAGTAGTGAGCCAGCACATTGGAGGAGATTCTCGTTGATCGCCACCACAAGATGGTGCGCGTCGTCGAGTCGATTCCCGCGCCGTCGAGTTTCATGTCTATCACGGCGGTATGGCCTGGGTCCGTGATCGAAAAGAGCAGAGACTCCACGATCAGAAGTTTGCTGAGCAGAGGCATGCCCTTGTCGGCGGCAAGGTAAACATCGTTCAGCTTTTGAAACTGGGCCAGTGCCGACTTGCCGGGCTCGACAGTGGCGGCCGCTGTAGCTGCGAGTCTGCGTGCTTCCAACGCGGCGAGCGTCCAGAGCGTCGCGATCGACTGGATGGTCTCGTAGTTGCCGCAACTCCCTCCGCCCGCCGCCTTAGCCGGCATGAGGTATACGGGATTGATTACGGCGACCGAACCAGCCCTCGCGACGGTTGCGAAAACTCCGGCGAGCGCCGAGGTGTCGATCGTTGTAATTGCCTGACCATTGATCGCGTAGGACGGAAGGGTTACGTTGATCAGCGCTGCCAGACCCGAAGCGGCCGTTCCGAGGTCCGCGGGACCTATGCCCTCAACATGAGTCCCTGGCACGCCGCACAGGCTGCGCAACGCGATCTTGATCTGATCGACGGCGCTTACATAATACGGAACATTGCCAAACGTTGCCTGATCGTAGAGCACGACCGCTTGTACTCCGGGTACGCGCGCCTGGATATCCATGAGCATTTTATTCGAAACGTTGGCGAGGAGCGAGTACGCTCCTGAAGCGGGCGCGACATATAGTCCGGTGCCTCCCGCCACAGCGGCCGACTGCGCGAGCGCGGTGGAAGTCCCGAGCGCTACCGATAGAAGTAATGAACGAAAACGTGTTGTTGTCATTTGGAGTCGGTACCTAGATTCCTTTCCGCCTATGTGAGGCTGATGACGAGCGCGTAACTTTGAGTGTTTGAGGCGATGCTGAACGCTCGCACCGTGATCACTACATCTCCCACGGGAGGGTTGGCCCAAGTGATCTGCTCCACGTTGTTGCTCCGATCGAAATCGGTCGAGCCAGCGGCCACATTACCATGGCGCTCTTCGCCGGTGGCGGCCGTCACAATAAGGTCGAGATCATTCTGCAGGGTTTCCCCGGCCGGATCTGTCCAAACCAGGGTCACCTTGAGTTGCGTTTGGCCGTCCACAACAGTTACAGTGACTTGCTCCTGTTGCCCCGTGTCGAGCGTGGTTGCTTCGTCGCGGAATGTCAAAGACGCACTTGGTGCGAATGGACCGACTGTCGCGGGAATGTTGACACGTCCAAACCCATCTGAAATGCCGGGAACAGCTCCCACTTCCGAAGGCGTGTACTGGCCCTTGATCTGGGTGGCGCCGTTGATCAGCATGCCTTTGATAAGGGCGGCGCTGGGAGTCGCGATGCCGCAGGTTGTCGTCAGGTACTGGCGGACCACTGCCGCGCAGCCAGCCACCAGCGGAGTGGCCATGCTGGTTCCACCATCGAAGAAATACAGCGGGTCGGCGCTGGCGAGCCATCCGGTCGACGTCGTGACACGTGAGCGCGTTGAAAGGACGGCCGTGCCGGGCGCAACCACGTCCGGCTTATTGCGCCCGTTCTGTACAGGACCGCGGCTGCTGAACGCGGCCATGCCTTCGGGGTTGTCCGCTACTTCGTCGGAGAAGATCGGGTCCGCAGGGAAGTCGTTGGGCCAGCCGCGGCCATACGTTAGTCCGTTGTCAAAGCCGGGGCGATTGTTTTCGGTGGCACCGACGGTGATACAGTTCTTGGCTGTTCCAGGCGGCGAGACCGAGCCCGGATCTATGCGTCCGACGCCGCTTGAGTCGACGCCGTCGTTCCCGGCGGCAAAGCAGATGACGCTGTCGCGGTGATTCCACACAAAGTCGTCGAGCTCGAGGCAATTGGCATTATAGGACCCGGCTCCGCCGTCGCCGCCACCCCAGGAATTGCTGTGAACGCGCGCGCCGTCGTCGCGATAGGGGGGCAGGAAGAGATTAAGAAGGTCGTCCGGAAGCCCGCCCAAGTTACCGCTACTGTCAAGGACGGATTGCAGAACGAGTTGCGCCCCTGGCGCCGTCCCAGTAACGCGGACGCCGAGAACGGCGGAACTGGCATCGCCCAGCACGGACCCGCAAACGTGCGTGCCGTGGCCATCGGGATCGTCGGACGCCCCCGTCCGGCCCAACGCGTACAGCTTGAGGACGCGGCCCGTGAACGCCGGGTGGACGTCGGCGGTCGACCCCTTATCGAACCCGGTATCGGTGACGGCGACTATCTGGCCCATTCCAACCAGTGCCCCCGGCGCAGGTATCGGTGCTGGCAGGCCGAGAATGCCTCGCGCGATATCGTTCAGTAGTTTGTATTTCGGAGCCGGCTCGATTTGTCGTACCTCATCCAGCGCGGCGATATCGGGCAGCAGATTCTCCTGAACGGACAATCTCACTTTCAGGTGCCCCGGCTTGATGTCTTGCGGGTTCTGATGAACGATCGCCGCGAGTCTGTCGCGCATCGCCTCGGGATCTACATCCTTATGAAAAACGATGTCAACGGTCCTCAGTTCCCGCGATTTCTGGCGCGTCGGAGCAATCGACATCTCGGCGAGTGACTTCACTTCGCCGGGTTGAGCGTCGACCGCCAGCGCCGGAGCGATCTTGAAACCGCGCATATAAATGTTGGACCACGCGACAAAAGGAAGCGCCCGAATTACGGCGAGGTTGGAAGGAATGTATCCACAGAGGTACGTGTTTTCGGAAACAGACTGGTGGATATATACCGATAGGCTCTCCAATTCGCGTTTCTGCTCCGACGTGAGAGGAGCCTTTGTTTGAATTAAGATGTAGTTCGAATTGGCGGCGTCGGCCGCCAGTGGCGCGGATGCGAGCCTAACGGGGTCGGTTCCCGACGGATCGAACGTGACGCCGTTGATCTTGATTTGCGACATTTTGTTTATACCTCCCTGCGGCGGACAAACTGATTTGATGTTGTTCGGCCGCGCTCATGATAACGTAGCGCAAACTACCAGAGAAAAGGGACATTCCAGGTTGGCCCCACCCGATGGGGAAAATACCCGAATGGTCAAATTACTGCAAGATTGTATAGTTCATTACATTCGGCGATTTTCGGTGACACTCGTAACGTCGTTCAAATTCGACGACCTAAGCAATTGACTTTGTGCTCGATCTAATTCTGACGACCTATAGGACTTTTGGCGAAGGACAGGTCGCACTCGGCTCCGGGCTTTCGTCCGCCAGTCGAGTTCGAACGTTCTCTGTCCGCCGCTGCTGAGCAACGAGGGGAACGTATGAAAGGTGAGGGCGGAATCCGTTGGACCTCATGGCGCCCTTACAAAGCGTTTTGTTAGGCATGGCGGATTATATCGGTCTATCGGTCCGATGTGTCGTCACAACTGCTAACCCTGGGAGTGGCGCTTCACAGTCGGGTCCAAGGCCTCGACAATCCTGCCGGATTGCCTAAAAGCGGAACCGTCTTGTCCCTTTGTTTCGTATTCTCTCGCTATATGAATACGTAACGAGCCTTCGATCCATTCGGAGTTGTGATGTTGCTGTAAGAGAGTTTACGCCTTAGCGGCTCAGTCCGAAATCAGACGATGACACAAGACGCCGGTATTCGACCCTGAGCAGTACTTCACTGCTTGGCTGAGAAGGAGGGAAAATGACGCAATGGAAAACGATACTATTCTCGCGGACCTTTCAATATCCTGTGCTCGCGATGGTCCTCCTCGTCGCCATTTCCGCGTGGTATTACCGAGTCGCTGTCCGGCGAAGTGAAGCTGGCGTTAACGAGCGATCCTTGCGTGTTCTGGCGGCCCTCGCGGACGAATTTTCAAGCCACCTCGCGACTCTTAACTACATCGGACACCAGAATTGGAGATCGAACGAGTTGCCAGGACAGGTGCCCGAACTCGAAGCGGAAACGTGCGACTCCGTAATGACGGCCGAGCCAGAAACGAAACTTTCCTTCTCTGGATACCAACTGTCCTTGGTCGTAGGACTGGCACATCCGGACTCCACCAAGTCTGGGGCCGTCACGGTCAAAGCAAAGGAATGGCTGCACTCGTGCTGGTCAATCTCTTACCAAGGCTTCATGTATTCCCTCGAACGTTCGCTTCCCAAGGGCGTCTTCGAAGACTTGCTCCTCGCAAATGCAGGCGGGCGCGTCCTTTACCAGACGCAGCGCTCCGGTATGAAGGTTGACGATCTACACCCGTTTTACGAAGAGACCCGGCAACAGGGAAACAGAACAAAGGGTAAACAAGAAGAAAAACAGACCACTGTTGGAAAAGACGCGAACAAGCTGACAAAGAGCGACGATCAAGAATCCGAATCCACCGAAAAAGGGGAAGAGCTGGCTATAAGTCTTTCAACCAGCAAGCTAAGGGACGTTGACTTGGGCGGTGGGCATTACAAACTGTACACCGTTCCCGTTCGAGTGCCGGTTCGAATGAACAACTCTGCTCCGATGGACTTCATTGTCGGTGGTATTCTGCGCGAGCGCACGTTTCAGTCAGAGCGAGTAACGCCTCTTGCTAATACATTGGTCACAATCGGCTTTTTCGTCTTATTGGTAGCCGTGGGAACTTACCCCATCTTGCGCTTTCGTTTGATGGGGTCGGCTGAGGTCTTGAAGCAACGCACCGGCTTTGTTTTCGTATTGCAACTGGTTTTCACTGCGATTCTGCTGGGTGGCTTGGCGGGTCATCTGATGTTTTCCCACTATGGAGCAGAAACAGACGATGAGCTACAGCGCTTGGCCGCACAAATCGAAAGCAATGTTGCCGTGGAGACCGGTCTAGCGCTGGATATGCTAGGTAGCCTCGAGAAATTCTATTTAGACTCACACCCGCAGGTGAGAGACAGCATCATTCCAAGTACGACGACATGTTCGGACGATCTGGATCCACAGATTCTCGTCAAACTGACCCTTCCTGCGGACGACCTCCACTGGACACCAGAAATCTTGAAATACATCAAGCAGCCCACCTATCCATACTTCGATAATGTATCCTTTGCTGACCGAGCAGGTGTGCAGGAGATTAAGTTTTCAGCGAGGAGTAGTGTAACTCCGGCGGTTCGAGTGTGTGACTCGGATGCATTCAAGAATGTTCTTCACGCCAATGATTTGTGGCAGCTCCGGGGTCGGGATGACTCTTTTTCGATTGAGCCGATGTACACTAAAACGAGTGGCCGTTATTTGGCGCTCCTAAGCCGTGCGGTCTCAAAAGAGCTACAGAAAAGGGCGGTAGTCGCTGTCATCGCGACCGAATTGGTCAGCGTTTCCCATCCCATCTTCCCGCCGGATTACGGTTTTGCGATTGTGGATCACGAGGGCGAAGTCCTGTTTCATTCCACGCCAGCGAAAAACCGGAGAGAGAATTTCGCTGACGCTTGCGGCCGGAGCCGGCGCATCCGTGATTTGTTTGCGACTCGCGAGAGCGAGACCTTGGAAACGTCGTACCTGGGAATTCGACACCGTATTTCTGTCCGACCGCTGAGAGCGTTTGAAAATTGTCCTTGGTCCATAGTAACTTTCCGGGATCTTACAAATTTGGAAGAGGATCATTTCGATTCGGTTCTAATGTTCCTATTTCTGTCGGGCAATTATTTCATTGTGATCGTCATTGTATCGCTTGGAGTCGGAATTGCGAAGAGGCCGCCTGAGTGGATCTGGCCCTCGGAGAGGCGTCTCTCCGAGTATTGGAGCATCTTTGGCATGTTGACTTTCCTAACCGTTTTCAATACATGGCTATTGTTTCACTGCGACGGAACAGAATTATGGGTAACGGCTTTCACAATTCCACTAGCAGCTGTCATTTTCACGGTCTTGAAACTTAGGGCTAAAGAACGGATCATGCCTTACGTATCAGTCGCATTGTGGTTGATTGGAGCAGCGTTGTTGATCTCCCATCGCGAGCGGTCTATTCAGTTTTGGCTAGCTTTCACCGGTATCTGCACCGCGTTTGCAGGCGTTGCTCTTCCTCTCGGAAGGCTAAGAGCAAAGATTGGACATGGAAGCTTGTCAACGGTTTACGCTTTGGCGGGAACAGCACTCCTATTTACAGTTGGTTTCATTCCAGCCATACGGCTGTTCAATGCCTCGGTGTTGTTTCAAAACGTAGTTGCCGCCCGTCGCTCTCAATTGGAACTCGCGGAACGTTTCGAAGAGCGGCGAGAGCGTATCAATCATGCCTACGAGGAATCGGCTTCTGCCAAATTTCTTCCGCAACGTCGCGATCAGGAGATCAAGGACCTTTATTACTTGGATCTTTCTCTACCTTCCCCGGGGGCTGGGAGTGAATATCTGCCCCAACACCTGGATCCATTACTGTTATCCGTCGCTTCTACGGTTCTGAAACACGACGGGAGTTCGCCCAAACACCGGTCAGGGTTGACCGGTCGAGATGAAGCGCGGGAGTGGTGCGAAGCCGGACCGTTTCCTAAAGCGAATCTTCTGCTCAGGATCGACAAAGCCGAAGAGCGCTGCAAAGTTCTCGAAGGAGAGCAATCGCGCGACTACCACAATAGGTGGATTGTATCAACCCTGCCGCAGCAGGTTCTCCCCGGCCTGGATTCACGGTCAGATCCATTTGTATCTGTTGAGAGCTTACTGATATTTGTGGTGCTCATCGCTGCCTTCTTCGGATTGCGTTACACGATAGAGCGGCTATTTGCCCTGAATTGGAGGCCCCCAAAAGAGTGGCTCGGCGTCCAGATCTCGTCCCTCGATTTAAGGGATCCACGCCTCGGACACCACACTGTTCTTCTGGGTGTGCCTTGCTCCTCGAAAACGGAGGCACTCAGGCATCACTCCGGCATACATTATATTGATCTGGTTAATTGCACGAAAGACCGAACAAAGGATCCGGTCCTCTTATCGGAGGACGTAGTGGTTCTCGACCACTTCGAGTACGATTTGGACAGCGCTCTACAGAGGGGCAGGAAGCTCCATTTGCTGGAAAGGCTAATTTTCCAGGTCAAGTGTAAAGTAGTGATCGCAACGACCATTGATCCTCTGTATTATTTCGATCAGATGGCCGCGCGAAGAGCCTCTCTCGAAAATGCGCGCGATTACACTCTTGACGTCGAACGCTGGACCAAAGTGCTGGCGAATTTCCATGTGGTTCAGATCGAGAATCCCAGTTCAATCAAGGGGAAGCAGTACTTTGCGCTTCTCTGGCAAACCTGTGCATTGGAGGAACGGGCTGCATTGCACCAAATAGCCAAGCATACTTGGGCCAACTACCTGCAAGAGCCAGCCCTGACACACCTTTTCCAACGTGGGCTGATAATACATGATCCGATGTTCGAGGTAATAGATCCGAATTTCGCCGACTACATCCGCCGTTCGTTCAACGATGACCATTTTGTAATCCGAGAAGAAGGCGGAACGTCGGATATGCTGAGCGCGCTACGTATAGTTTTTGTTGTAGCGGGCATAGCCTTTATCGCCGCACTAGCATACATTTGGGGCGACCAGATGGTTGCCTACGTGGCTACCGGCGCGAGTGCGGTGACAGCAGCCACTCGTGCCCTTGCGAAATCTAAAGGGCGCGGGACAGCAGGTGCCGACGTTTAGAGCTGCCGTGCCCCTATCTTGTTCCTTAGAAGGTGCCGCCCGTCTCAGCCATGGGGAAAGCCGAGACGAAAACGGCGAACCCTGTGAGTGTTGCGGAAAGTGGACTGAACCGAAGACTGAGACAATCGCTACACTTTGCAGGGTTGACCCGCCCCGCATTTTGAGACACGAAAAGTTGGAGAATTTCGGCCCTGAAGTGCTCCGCGGGTCCGGATTTCGGGTTGTTTGTAGGCCAGAACAGATCAGTGAGCAAGATCAGCGAGTTGTACAGATCGTCTTACATGGTGTGGTCTAGCGCCCAGCCGATTACACGGCGGGAAAAGGCATCCAGCACCACCGCCAGGAACACGAACTTCACTTCCAGGCGGATGTAAGTGATGTCCGCCACCCAGAGTTGGTTAATGTCGGTGAGAATCAGATTGCGTGCCCGGTTGGGATACACCGGCCGGTCGTGATTCGAGTTGGTGGTGATCACGAACTTCCGCCGCGCAGGCACAGCGGGTTATCCTCTCGCATGATCCGGTAGACCCGGTTGTGTCCCACTTGCCAGCCGCCCCTCCGCAGTTCGGCGCCGTCCTTAGCTGGGAAACTCCAAGGCGATCCGTTGTATGGCGTCCCGCAGATCAAGCTCTGAGTCTCCCGCTTGCCGCGTGCTCCGGAAGCGGTAGAACTCGGCCCAGCTCACCTCCGCCAAGCCACACATCCCCTCGATGCTCATGGCCGTTTCCCTCCGGACTTGTTCTTGGATATGTTGGCAGACAGCGGTTTTTCATTCCAGGCCTGCAACATCCGCTGTTCCTCGATGCGCTGCAAGCACCCCTTAAAGAATCGATCTCCAGCGTCTGTTGCCCGATTTTGCGTTCCAGCTTGGCCTGCTGGGGTTTCATCGCAGCGCCGTTTTCCAGCACCAGGAAACACGTTGCCTGGTCCTTCCCGAAACTCCCCCACCAGCGGTGCAGAACATTCGGGCTGATCTCAAAGGCACGCGCCACTTCGGCAACCGAGGATCCCCGTTTCCAGCCGCCGTACAGCCGCCATTTCACCTCACGAGTGAACTTCCGTCGAGACAATCCCATGACTCAATTCTCCATTCGATGAATTCTGAGTCTTAACTGTTTGTCTCAAGAATCGGGGCAAGTCCACATGGTTCAGTAGGATGGAGTTTTCAGGCCAAACGGGATTGGAACTATTCGTGACGGACGTAACCTGAGCGTAAACGCCTATTCACCATCTCTTCTTTTGCTCTCACGCCGACCGTCCCGTTGCGACCCAGGTAAGACCTGACTCGAAAGTTGCTATGATCAGCATCTTAGGTAAATTAGGTCTGAACAAGGAGGAGATGAACCCGTCCCCATCCGCATGGGCGCGCGTGAAATCGCTGTTCTTCCGAGCGGGCGAGGCATCACGCCCAAGCGAAGTGCTAAGCGCCGAGCCGGGCTCTGCGGCCGATGCGGCGCGGCGTATGCTTGCGGCGGCCGAGTCGGGTTTGCTGAGCAATCTCGAACTCGACGAAGACGCGGCCACGACCGCCGATACGCACAGTTCCCGCTGGTTGCTCACCCAAGGGATGTTGGTTGCCTCGCGGTTTGAGATTGTCCAACCAATTGGGCGTGGCGGAATGGGGGAGATCTATGAAGCTATTGACCACGTCAAAGACTTGTCCGTCGCCTTGAAGGTTGTTCTTCCAAATCCGACCATAGATCCCCAAACCGCCGACCGCCTATTACGACGCGAGGTTTCGCTGGCTCAAATGGTCAGCCATAGGAATATCTGCCGTATTTTCGATCCGTACTTGCACCAGCCGCAACAGGGTCCATCGATGCTCGTAGTCTCGATGGAAATGCTACGCGGGAGGACTCTAAGCGCCGTACTCGCCGACCGTGGCAGGTTGGACGCCGGAGAAGCGGCCGACATCGCGCGCCAGTTGGCGGCCGGCATCGATGCCGCGCACGCCGCTGGAGTGGTGCACCGGGATCTAAAGCCCTCCAACGTGATTCTCGTCGCCGAGGATGGAGTGCAGCGGGTGGTGATCACGGATTTTGGTTTGGCGCGCCGAGCGACCGCCCAAACCGTGACCAAGCTGAGCAAGGCAGTCGCGGGAACCTTGCGGTACATGGCTCCGGAACAAATCCAGGGACGAGCGGACAGGCGATCGGACCTCTACACATTCGCGTTCATACTCTTTGAGCTACTGACGGGGGAATTGCCATTTACTGGCGATTCCGATCTGTCTCTCGCTTTGAACCGTCTTTGCTGCCAGCCGAGAGATCCGGGCACCCTGGCGCCTGGGATCTCACTAGCCTGGCGCGCCGCCCTGCTCCGCGGTCTGTCGCGGGAACCGGAACGTAGATTTCGTACCGCTAGGGAACTCACCGATGCCATCGACGCGCCCAAACCATTTGTAATTCTGTGGTCGAGAATATTGGCATTTCGCTGGCAGGCGATCCCGAGCTTGGCGCGCTTGGCGCTGCTCGTCGCGCTGGTTTCAACTTGGTCGATTATCGCGTTGCTGCTGAGGCCCACACCCAGCCTCTTCCCGGCTTTTTCGCGGATTCTGATTGCGGAGCTGCAGCACGTTGAAACAAAGGACGGCGCACTCTTAGGTGCCGACGCGACCTTGGCTGCAGCAGTCGGGCAATCTCCTCATTTGAGTGTCGTACGCCCGTCGGAGTTGACAAGCACGTTGGCGAAGATGGGTAGATCGCAAGGCTCTCCAATCGACGAGGCGACTGTGAGGCAACTCGCCATGCGGACTGGCTATGGCGTGGTGTTGTTTGGTTCGATTTCAAAGGGCCGCAGCTACGTCCTGCATCTTCGCATAGAGGGCATGGGCCGCGATCCAAGACGAGCTGCTGTCGCCGACGAGCGCAAATTCGAGGCGCCCGACGACAAGGCGTTGTTCGGGGCTATTGCTAGCGCCGCCAGTTGGGTCAGAAAACTCTCAGGAGAGGGGGCGCGAGACCTGGACGAGCAGAACGCGCGGCCGGAGGATTTGACGACAAGCTCGTGGGAAGCACTGAGACTGCTTGAGGAGGCACGCGCACGACGAGCTGCGAACGACCCCCAGGGGGCGCTAGTTTTCGCGAAGGAAGCTCTCGATCTCGACCCAGAGTTCGCGGCAGCGGAATCGTTTAGCGCGGATACCCACACGGATCTGAGGCAGTTCAAGGAGGGATTTGAAGGTTACAGGCGAGCGCTAGATCTGGTCAAAAAAAGAAACGTGACCGGACGTGAACGTTACCAGATCGAGGCCGCGTATAATGCCGACGCGGGCGACGATCAGGCCTCCCTCACAACCTACGCAGCATGGATTGCCCATTTCCCACAAGATTACTTACCGCATTTCTATCTCGGTTATCTACAGTTCCATCAAGGCGACTACCAGGGCTCCCTGGCCGAACTTCAGCGTGCGCAGCAGTTGGGGCCTCTGGAGTTCTTTATCCTCCCCCATCAGGCGGCAGCGTACCTGGCGAATGAACAATTTGAGCGAGCTCAAGAATGTGCCAACCGGCTCCGGACGCTTGGCGAAAACGATTGGGCGATCGAGGTGGAAGGATTGATGCTCCTTGCTCGCCATCGGTTCGTGGACGCAGCCCAGAAGATCGCACCGCTAGCCACCCGGAAAGACGGCGTGTTTTCTTCCGTCGGTCCCCGTTATGTCGCGAGCGCGCTGGCCGACGCCGGTCGGCTGCACGACGCTGAACAGGCACTACTGCGCGCCGATGTCGAGCGAGGCAGAAATTCTCTGGCCAGATTCGCCGATCGCGAGTTGGAAATTGCTTATCTGCGGTGGGCTCAAGGCGATTTTAACGGCGTGCGCGTAGTTCTGGCCCCCGTCGTCAAAGATCTTGACAACCCCGACTCTCTTTCGCTAGCGGGCGCACTTTTCGCACGGATTGGAGACTTGAATTCAGCGAGCCGCGTTCTCGCGCTGATGGGCGGCTGGCCCCTCGTCCCTGTTGTGGTAAAAGCCTCCGCACGCGTCCGGGCGGAGATCGGGCTGGCAACCAACGAGCGCCGCGTTCTTGACGGCATTGCTGGTTCGCAAAAGCTCCCTCACTCTCTGTTGGATCTGGAGTCTCTTCTGTATGCAGCACGATCCAAAAAGACCGGCAAAGTGGAGTCGATTAGGAGAGAGATTTTGGCACGGAGGGATGTCGTTCTAGGATGGGATGAGCGCCACGCCCCGCCGGGTCTCTATTGGCTGTCGGTGTGTGAGGCCAACTGCCGGGCCCGGTAAACTCATTTGCCCGGCCAAAAAAGGTTCTTGTCCCCGCTTGCGTGCGAAAACCGCAATGTGGTGTAGTAAGCAGATTCCCGTGCGAGCTTGCTAATCAAGGAGATCAATCGTGTCAATAACAACTGGACAATTTTTTAGCTATATTCTCTTAGGGATAAACCCAACGGCCCTGGGACGAGCCTTGGACAACATGCCCACCACTCCTGACGAATGGGGCAAAGTGCTTGCCCACGACATCGAGGTTGGGAACTCCAAGGAAGACGCCTCCGTCGTGGCCCGGTTTCAAAAACTGCTCACAACTTATCCAGAGATCTTCACGGCTCTCTTAACGCCCGTCTACGTTTCCGACAATACAGACCCCAATAAAGTCGTATACGTTCCTGTTCCTCTGGCCAAGGTGATGAAAGATCAAATCAGCCGGCTCGGAAGCAATACCGACAAGAGCCGTGAATCATCCCTGAATGTCCCGTGGAGCAGCCCCCCGCACCCGCCCGGGCAGTTTGTCTGGAGATTGATCGACATGCTTAGCCAGTTCGACGAACAATAGGAGACCTATGAGAGGCCATACCATTTGTCTGTTGATCAGCGCCTCCCTTGCAGGGCTGGCAGCCGTCGAAGGCCAAACATCTGCGGCCTCAACAACACCGAACGACGAACTGGCTTGGAAGACCTTGGCGGAAGTCTCGAAGCCTCCTAATAACTTGACGAACGCCACGGGAGGTACGCCCTTGTCCTGGCGTCTATGGTGGACTTCGCAGGATGTGTACGGGAGTCCACCAAAGACAAACACGGCAGGAGCGATTTACCCGTTGGCATGCAAAGCAGAATCCGAGCGTCCGGCATCGAAGCAACCTAAAAACGCCTGTGAGGTCGTTTTCTTGAATGGCATTTCGGTTAACTACGTCGGCAAATACGAGCTTTGGAGACGAGAAAAGCTTGTTAGCGCGGCGAAAGCTGGAACCATCAGCTTTCCGCAGAGCCCAAACCCTCCAGCTGTGGAGATGAAGACGGAGTGGCAGCTTAAGAGCGAGAGCCCGACGGGCCAATATGTCGAGGGCGTTGACTCCAGTGGCGGGACGCGTGTGCTCGTCGCGTTCCACATGATGATCAAGGCGTTTGACAATTGGCTTTGGGCAACATACATTCACGAGAGGTTTCTCCAACGAGTGTCGGAAGCCGGGGCGACGCCGCAAGACGTATTCGGCTATCCCGGCGAAAAGCCGTCCGCTGCACTTCAGACGCTTCTAAATACCAACAATGCTGGAGTCCTCGGCCACTACAGATTGATAGGCACCCAAGTTGATTTCACGACGCTTCTCGGAAACCCCTTAATCGAGGATCCCGACGACATAAAGGCAAAGAACATCTCCTGCATCTCATGCCACTCGTTCGCCGCTATCCAGGTCGACGGTTTAGCCGCGGGCGGAACGGCGCCTATATCGATCGTTCCCGGTAAGCCGAACATTCCATCACAGTTCCATCCGGTTAATTTCAATTTCACTCTAGCCCTGCATGCGAAGTGCCAGTTCATTGGGCTATGTTCTCCGGCAGTCCAATCACCCCAATGAAAGACCGATCCACACTTTTCAACGAGCTGTACGAGAAGCTCCGCATGCTCGCAAAAGGGAAGCTCACTGGCGAATATGGCGCGAATGCGAAAGGGGACGCGACGTCGTTGGTTCACGAAGCATATCTGAAGTTGCGAAGCTGGTCGAATGGTTTTCAAAACGATCAGCATTTTCTTGCCACCGCATCGGCGGCGATGAGGCAGATTCTAGTGGACCGGGCTCGGGCCAGAAAAGCAATGAAACGCGATGCCGCCGTTGAGCCCATTTCGGTGTCGATAGAAGGGCGGTTGGAAGGAGTTCAGACTGCAGTCGACTTGCTACTTCTCGACGAAACCCTGGCGCGGCTAAATTCATTCGACGTAAGGGCGTCGCAGATCGTCGAGATGCGTGTGTTCCTTGGGCTGAGCGAGCGGGAAATCGCGGTCGATCTGGGAATCTCCACGCGCACCGTCAAGAGGGACTGGGCCGCCGCTGCCGCCTGGCTGAAGGTAGAGATGGATCTTGATCAGAACGAGAGGTGAAGGGCTGTTTGCGCTAGATCTGTCGTTCTCGGAAATCCTATTCGACGACGATTTCGGCGATTATGATCGGCGATGTTTTGAGAGTTTTGAACAGCTTTAAGTTTTGACTCGACAACAATTTGCTCTTGAACACCGACTCGGGTAAGGTGAAGAGCGTCTTTGTCGGATCAAGCGGGCCGTGAACGACGTGAATATGCACGACAATCTGAGCCACGCGTTCTGTGGCTTAGTCAAAGAGGAGGGCGCAGGCTTAAGCGGCGCGACGTTCGTAGCGATGATGCAAGACCGCCTACTTGGGGTATGGAGACGATCCTTCCTCTAATAGGCGGGTCAACGGGCCGAGGTTCGAGCGTGTCTTTTTCGAGTCCCAAGTGCGTTCGGGTCCGATGGTAATAGTCGACGAAAGCGCTTATGTGCCGCTACAAGCTCGTTTCGTCGAAGACGATCACGTGGTCCAGACACTCGCGGCGGATGGTCCCGATAACTCTCTCGACGTAAGCGCGCTGCTAAGGAGACCGGGGAGCAGACAAGACCTGCTTGATGCCCTTCGATTTCACCTGCTCAACGAACGCCTGCCCGAAGATCCCATCGCGATCCCGAAGCAGGTAGCGTGGCGCGGTGTCCCATGGAAAAGCTTCTCGCAGTTGCTGCGCTGCCACTCGGCCGTTGGATGTGCCGTGACTGCGAAATGCAGAATACGCCGCCGATAATGCGCCAACACCACAAATACATAAAGGATCTGAAACCGGATCGTCGGCACTACGTAAGAAATCGACTGATACCAGGGTTTTGACATGGTTGTTAAGAAATGTGCGCCACATTTGAGAGGGAGGTTTCGGGGTCCGGACCATGTACTTGCCAACGCTCGTTTCCCCGATCTCGATGCCGAGCTTGAGCAGTTCGCCAGGTATCTTAGGCGCGCGTTTGATGATGATCAACGCACTTCGCCAATCGGACCAAACTTCACGAATCCAAACCCAGAGGAGTCGATCGGCGGTTACCAGTTTCGGCCGTTTGACAGAACGTTGCAGAACACCGAGTTGGTGGCGCAGGGCCAAAATCTCGAGTTGGAGAGCCGCTCGACTCTGAAACGAGCCGAGGACGGTACCAAGGAGCGCCGATAACACGTGCCAGGGAAGGAATCGAGGTACGAATGACAACTCCCAATTTACCCACCCAAAGCCGACCGGCAATGGATTCCCGCTCAACCGCTGCCAGCAGATTCCGAACCAGCTCGATCAGCACGCTGAGGGAGACTGTTAGCGGCAAGCGCAATACGGTAATTCCGGCGCTTCTCTCCGGCGGGAACCGCAATACGTCGGCGAAATCCAAATCAAACGTGATCAAGCAGCGGCTCTCCGCAGCACAAATTTCAAACAGCCGGACGTCTTCAACGCCGTTCAGCTTCTCCTGGGAGATGGTTTGCGCATCGTGTCCACATTCGCTTGCGGATTCCGACGAAGAAAATCGCTCATTCCGAGCTGAAGACGATCAGAGCATTCGCCGAGCGACGCTGGCAAAAGTATTGTGCGGCAGGTGATCGCCATGAGTCAAGAAAAAGGTTGGGGATACAGGCAACATCATTTCGTTTCTGTTGCTGTGGATGGTTCTGCCGGCGCAAAGTTTGCGTGAGCTCGCCATTGGTTTTCCATCTTGCGGACCCTGGCGGCGAGATAGCGCCAGTAATTCAAGTTGAGTTCCATGCCGGCGACTTCCTCGAGGAGTCCAGTGAAGTATTGCAGGCTGGTAATGGGGGAGCCGCCCGGATGATTGAACAGCGCCACGTATTTGCGGGCACAGCCCAGCAGAATCGTGCGCTGGATCTGATCGAGCGCCATACCGGCCCGATACCAATCCACTGCCAGTTTTTCATCCGCGGCGGAGAAGGTCGAGCTGACGCAAGCAGGTTCCAGAAACAAGCCACGAACACGCGCTACAAACAGCGCCTGCTCGGGATCTTCTTGGCGAGCCCGGCTGCTGTTTCTCATAGGGCCAGAAGCGATCGCGGATTTCGATGCGCCCCACTTCGTGCTGATTGGCCGCCCGGTAGACCTGGCTCACTTCGGTTCTGCGTAACTCCTCCAGGTAGCTGGTCAGCGAGCGTGTGCTGTGGCCGGTGGCCTGGGCCAGTTCCGCCATGCGGAAGCGCAACTGCGCCGTACGGCGGTCGGCGTGGAGGCACACATAAACGTAGATTTTGAAGGCGCCATCGGAAAGCAGGGTCAGCGCTTCTTTCATTTCGCATCCGGCGGCGAAGAAACCGGAGGGATGCTTCAAGTTCAAGCGGAACTCGCTCATGCTCCCTCCTTGCCGCCGCGCTTTTTGCGCATCGAATCGCCCTTGAGTTCGATGCGGTGAGCGTTGTGGACCAAGCGATCCAAGATGCTGTCGGCCGCGGTGGGATCGCCGATCTGTGCATGCCAGTTCGCCACTGGCACCTGCGAAGTCAGAATCGTGGAACGAGTCTGATAGCGGTCATCGCAAATCTCCAGAAAATCCCGGCGCTCGATTTCCGCCAGCGGAGTCATGGCCCAGTCGTCGATCACCAACACGTCGGTCTGAGCCAGGCGCCGCAGCAGACGGCCGAAGCTGCCGTCGGCGTGGGCCAGCGCCAGTTCGCGAAACAGTTGTCCGGCGCGGGCGTAATAGGCTGTGTAGCCGTCACGGCAGGCTTTGTGCGCCAGCGCGGCTGCCAGCCAGCTTTTTCCCACGCCGGTAGCCCCCATCAGAAAGATGTTCTGATGTTGTTTCACCCACTCGGACTCGGCGGCCAGACTGCGTAGCAACGAGCGGTCCAGACCGCGCGGCGTTTGGTAGTCGATGTCTTCCACCGAGGCGGTGCTCTTCAATCGCGAGTTGCGCAAGCGCCGGGTCAGGGCGCGGTCTTCTTTCCAGCTCCACTGGCGATCAACCAGCAGACCGAAGCGTTCTTCGAAACTCAGTGCTCCCAGGTCGGGTTGTTCCAGTTGCTGGCGGAAAGCATCGGCCATGCCGTTCAAACGCATGACGTAAAGTTTGTGCACAGTTTGTTGATTGAGCATACGGATTCCTTTTACTGGAGAGTGGAGTCGAAGTACGCCGCGCCACGAATGTTGTCGTGCAGCATGGCCGGCGGCGGAGTTTCCGGAACGGGTAGAGGCTGATTCTCGAGATGGTGGTCGAGGATGGATTGGACGCTGTGGAGCGAGTAGGCGCGGAAGTGCAGAGCGCGAGCGGCAGCCGCTTCCAGCCGCTCGCTGGTATGTTTGCCGGCCAGGCGAACTAGGCCGAGACACGAGCGATATCCCATTTCCGGATGCGGCTTGGCAGCCAGGATCTGGCGGAACAGTTCCGCAGTGTTCGGCCCGGCAGCGTCGGCCCAGCTCAATAAACGCGATGGCGTCCACTCCAGATACTGTTGATGCGCCTTGGGCCGATGCTCTGCAATCGTGGTGGCGTGATCAGCCACGAAGCTGCGCGCGTGACTGGCCACCCGCAGACCGCGGTGGAAAATCTCAACCGTGGCGGCAGTGAGGCGGATGTCCACCTGCTGGCCGGCCAGTTGGTAGGGGACGCTGTAGAAGTGCCCCTCAGCCGGGACATGATAATCCAGTTCGACCTTGAGCTTGCGCCACTGGCCAATCTCGTAGCGTTCTGCCGGTAGCGGACGAAGAGCGGGTTGGTCGAGCGCGGCGAACAGACTCGCGCGGGTGCCCTCGCGCTTGCGGAAGGGCTTGTGATTGAGCCGGACCAGCAGTTCTCCGATTGCCTGGTTGACCTCGCCCAGACTGAAGAATGTGTGTTTGCGCAGAGCGGCCACGATCCAGCGCTGAACTACTTGAACTGCGTTTTCCGCTTTGGCTTTGTCCCGGGGCTTTCTCGGCCGCGCAGGCAAAACTGCAACGCCGTAGTGTGCAGCCATTTCGCTGTAAGTGGGGTTGAGATCGGGTTCGTAACGGCAGGCTTTGGTGACGCCGGTTTTTAGGTTATCCGGCTTTTGTGGCGGGTTGCGTTATGTGGCTCCGGCCGCGCGGAACCGCGCCGGTCAGGGTGGATGCCACGATTCGTGGAACATAATCATCACAGCGAATCAAGCCATTTCAGCAGGTCCGCGTTTTGCCGCCATCCGTCCGCTGGGCGGCATACCGCCGAGGAATCGACGGGCGGCAGGCACGCGGCCACCGCAGCCTGTTTCGTCCGCAATGTGATCTCGGCGTAACGATTGGTCGTGTCGAGGCTGACATGTCCGAGCCACGCCCGGATGACGTTGACCTCAACGCCTGCCTCAAGCAAGTGAACAGCAGCGCTGTGTCGAAAGGCGTGTGGGTACAAACCTTGGTGCTTCTGCCCCAGTGCGCTGCATTCCAAGGCGGTGGTGTGCCGTTTGACGATTTTGTAGATTCCGAATCGGGTGAGTGGCTTCCGTTGCTGCGAGAGGAACACCGGAGACGTTTTCTCAGCGGAATTGGATATCATCAGGCGCTTCAGCAAATCCGCGGTTTGCGGCCACAACGGACAACAGCGCCACTTGTCTCCTTTGCCGTGCAGACGGACCCTATAGGGCTCATTGACGTCGATATCCACGATTCGAACATCGGCAGCCTCCTGAACCCGAGCGCCGGTATTGTAGAGGAACATAAGTAGCGCCCGGTCGCGCAGTGCCAAGTTGCCGTCTTTTGGGAGAGCATGAAAAAGCGCATCGATCTCATCGCGTTCCAAGTAGACCGTTTTCGAAGCCTGGACACGTTTGGTCGGTATGGCTTCCACTCTCTGGGCTTCGGCCAGCATTTCCGGGTGATGCACAGCGAGGTAACGATAGAACGTGCGCAATGCGGCAAGCCGCTGATTTCGTGTGCGCGGCTGGTTTCCGCGCTGTTCCTCAATCGTACGTAGAAAATCCAGCACGCGCTCAAAGGCAAGATCGTTGAGGGTCAGACGCGTCACAGGCCTGCTACACAAGGTGGCCACATGCACGAGCAGCAGTTTAATGGTGTCCCGGTAGCTTCGGATCGAACCTGGACGGAGGCCTTTCTGGACCTTCAGGTGGTCTTCGAAAAAGGCGAACACAACTCGGCCGAGGCTGCCGTTCATCGATCGCCTCCGGAGGGGGCAAAGGCACGAAAACGTCTGTCGGCCTCCCTCAGTAACTCTTCTGTGATCGTCAGGTACACAGCCGTTGAGTTGGGGTCCACGTGGCCCAGAAACGTGGACAGGTGGATTAGCCGGCAGTTCGGGTCGATGCCCTGGCGATACCATCGCAACAACGTTCCTACGGCGAAGGCGTGCCGAAGGTCATGTAATCGCGGCGAGGATACGCCTGGCGGCAGAACCAACCCAAGTTTGGGAACGAGTGCGTGAAACGTCTGGCTGACGGTCTCCGGGCATATACAGCCGCGTTTCGTGAACGAGAACAGTGGCCGATCGGATGCACCCGTGGCGCCATGGAACTCCTCTATGTATCGCCGCAGGCGTGTCGCCAACCTAGGCCCCAGCGGCACAAGGCGACTCTTGCTGAACTTCGTGTCGCGAATGAACAGCGTATCCTGCTGAAAATCGACATCTCCCAGTTTCAGCCTGACCGCTTCGCTAACACGCAGACCGAGGCCGTACAGCAGGGCGAAGATTGTCTCGTAGGTCTGCGCTCGGTGAGGCGCACGAGAGCGGTCAGGGAGCGTACTCACCAGTTCCAGGAGGCGCTTGGCGTCATCGAGATCGAAGAGATAGGGAATGCGCTTGCCTGTGTCACGGCGTCGCGTAGCTTTCACAGGATTGCTCTTGACGAAACCCTGCAGGACGGCCCATTCGAAAAAACGGTGAAGCACGCCGAGGAGATGATTATAACTGCGTGGCCGGGATCGCGGTCGTGATTGGAGGAAGTCTTCGATCAGGACGCTGTTGATCGAACTCCATCCCGTTGCCTCGTGCTCACATAGGTAACCGTCGAAAAGGCGCAAAGCTGCCGCCTCCGGCCGGTATTTGCGGTTCAGTGCTCGTTTGTACTCCACGAAACTGCGGATCGGCTCCCCTAACGCGCTGCGAAAACCAGCAACTACTCTCACAACTCCTCCCCGTTGCCCATGGCGACCTCTCGTAATGCAGCGATGGCGACCTTCGAGTAAATCTCCGTCGACTGGGGAGAGCGATGGCCGACGTAATCACCGATGGTCTTGAGGGGAAACTCAGCTTCGATCAGCTTCTGGACACAAGTATGGCGGAGCGTGTGTGCGCCTGGCCGACGGACCCGGACGCCTGCTTTACGAAGGTACGCCGCCACGGTGGCAGAGATGGCGGCGTTGGTGATTGGCGCCTGCGGGGCCAGCACACGGAAGAATACGTGCCGATCCTGCGTTTGCGGCCTGCCGGAGCGTAGATACTCAATCAGGGCTTCAGCTACTACATTGGCGAGCGGATAAGCCATCCAGTGGCCAGCTTTCCGTTCGGGTATCTGCAGTCGCTCGCGTTTCCAGTCGATGTCGTCGAGGGTCAGTTTGGCAACCTCATGTGCACGTAGACCATACGTCACCAAGAGCAGAAGAATGGCGTAGTCCCGTCGTCCCAAAGCTGTTCGCCGATCGACCGCTTCGAGCATTCGACGCACCTCGTCCCAGGTGATGGACCGCGGCACATCGGCCAATCGGTATGCCTGAGGCATTTCGACAGCGCCACTCAGATCCTTCGCGATCAACTGCTGACGATGACAAAAGCGCAGAAAGACCCGGATGACCCCGCAGAGATCCCGTCTTCCGGTACGCGCCAGTTTCGGGGCGGTGTCTACGACAAACGATGCGAGCAGCGCCGGCGACAAATCCGTCAGTGACTTAACGCCGGATCGCTTGAGGTAATCAACAAAGCCATTTAGGCGGTGTCGATAGTGATAAATCGTGGTTTCACGGAGACCGCGTTCTTCGCGCAGGTAGCGCAAAAATCCAGGTGCTTCATCCTCGAAGGGGAACGACTTGCGCGTACGCACTGCGGCAACGCGACCCTCCAGCGCCAAGTGCAGCATCTGCCGCACGGGATTCCTTGCCTCTTCGGCGACCTTGGACCGGGCCGCCGGCGACCCGCTCTGACATCCGTGGCGGGCCAGCCAATGATATGCGAATTCCTCAATGTGTGATGCGGCCGACTTCACATCGGTAGCACCGTGCAGCTTAGCGAATTCCGCAAACTGACAGAGTATCGGCACGCGCCGGTGAAAGTTCCGGATGGCGTAACCCTGTGATGCCATCCATTCGACGTAGCGCTCAATCTCTGGAGCCAGCCAGCTTTCGCGGATGCGGTCGATAGTTGAAGGCTTAACGAAGTAGCGTTCGAGCATAATGACAATCTCCGTTCGGAAGTCCCGAACCGAAGATCATCATCCTCCGCAGCCACGCCGTTATGTGCCCGGCGATTCTGGTTGGACGCATATCCTGCGAGCCCTCGCGCGGCCCAGGCCACATAACGCAACCCGCCACAAAAGCCGGATTTTGTGCCCGGGCACAAAATCCGGCACTACCAGCATCGGGAGGCCACCAAAATATTCCAGGGCGCGGATATGCGAGCCGATCCAACAGGGCAACTCCTGACTCCAGGTAGCCTCGGCGAAGGTGTAACTGCTGACGCCCAGGGCGCCCACAAAGATCGCGGCCTGATGGATCTCGCCGGTGGCGCGGTTATGGATGGGAATGCCGGCGCCGGCATAATCGACAAACATCCTTTCGCCGGGCTGGTGCTGCTGGCGCAGGGTGAGATTCTGCCCCCGCGCCCACTCCCGATAGAGGTCGCAGAAGCGGCTGATATGTGCTGGTCAACATATCTCCCGTTATGTTGCGGCCAAAGTTATGTTGCGACTCTGAGATTGGGCCGGTGAAAACGAGGTTATTCGTGGCCCGATCACAACATAATATCGTCCAGCTATAGGTCTAGAGCCCTTTCAGAAACGCCATTAGTGAGGGTAGCGCGCGTCCCTGAGGTGGACCTTTGAGGCCGGTGATATCGACGCTGGCCAATGCCTTGGCTTTCATTTCCATGTCGACCTCAGCGTAGATATGCGTCGTATCCAATGAGACGTGGCCGAGCCAAGCGCGGATGGTATTGATGTCGACGCCGGCCCGAAGAAGATGGACGGCTGTCGTGTGTCGAATCGTGTGCGGACTTACACGTTTGCTGGCTAAGGATGGCACCTTGCGGCTCGCCAGAGCGCCATACTGCGTCACGATGCGGTGGATCCCGAAGCGTGTCAATGGTTGATTGACCCGATTCAGGAAGACAGCATCGGCCTGGCTCCGGTTGGCAACTAGGCGCGACAACGATGTGGCCGTCGACGACCATAAAGGACAGGTTCGGAACTTGTTTCCTTTTCCATGGAGCCGCGCTGACGAAGGCGTGCCCAATTGCAAATTGGCGATCGTCAATTTAGCTGCCTCCTCAGCGCGCGCACCACTGTTGTACAAGAAGAGGAGTAGGGTGTGGTCGCGCGCTCCAAGGCTTGTGCGCTGATCCGGCTGATTCAACAAAGCGTCCATCTCGACCTTCTCGAGATACCCGATCGCGGTCTTAACCGTCTTTTTGAATGGCACTGCTCGTATCTCGGCACACCATGCCACGTGGACGGGCGAACGCATGCCAATGAAGCGTGCCAGCGAACGGATTGTCGCGAGCCTTTGGTTGCGGGTGACGCCGCTGCACTGGCGATCACGCTCCAAGTGGTCAAGGAACATGCGGATCATTGCCGGTGTCAGATCTTCAACGGCGATGCGATCGATAGAGATGCAAGCCTGTTTGCTGGCGAAAGGTAACAACAGCACCAGGGTGTCGCGATAGCTCGCCTGAGTGTTTCGGGAAAGATTGCGTTCGGCCACCAGGTGTTCCAGAAGGAAGCGGCGAACCCACGGCCCCGCAAGCTTCTCATCTTTCATGATTCGCCCCCAATTGCGTACTTGGCAAAGCGCTGGCTGGCCGCTAGAAGCAGATCGGAAGACATCTGGAGATAACGCTGGGGCGATCGGATGTCGATGTGACCGAGGTAAGTCGCGAGTTGCGGAAGCAGTCGTTGAACGTCCTGGCCGGAGCGATACCATGCGACCATCCGATGCACGGCCGCTGTGTGACGAATATCGTGTAGGCGTGGAGGTCGAGGTTCGCCGACGGGGCAATTGATTGCTGCGGCGCGTCGGACGTGCTGAAACCATGAGATGACGCGTGTATAGCTCCACTTGCGACCATCACGCGTAGTAAACAGCGGCGATGCATTCTCATTTGGCAATGGAAGCTGGCGGCGGCGCTCGATATGCTCAGCTAGTTCCCGGGTGAGCTTTGGTCCAATGGGAACGAGGCGTGTCTTGAAGAATTTAGTGTCGCGAACCGTGATGACCTGTTCGGCAAGATCAACGTCCTGCAAGGTCAAACGGAGGGCCTCGCCAATACGCATGCCGCTTCCGTAAAGCAGTAAGATGAGCGTGCGGTACATGGCTGGCACCTGACGGCTGTGCCCCATGCGCAACGTCGCGGTTGCTTCTAGCAGTCGGCCAAGTTCTTCAGTGGAGTAGACATATGGAGTCTGCTGTGGTGGCAGATTCGGCAAAGTCTCCGGCAATGGCGAACGGTCCACGTATCCCCGGCTGATGGCGAATCTGTACAGGCCAGTCAAAACTTTGTACCTCAGCCCCCATGTCGTGCTGACTACGCCTTTGGTTCGAAGAAAGTCTGCTACTGCCTGGGGCGTGACCTCGCCGATCTTCGGATTGCCCATAGCCCTGCTGAACTGGCAAAGCAGCTGCCCGGCAGACTCGAAACGCATCCCCAGCGACCTTTGTCGACTTAGGTAGGCATCGACCACGTCTTCCAGCTTCATTGGAGGTCTCCCAGGTCGAAAGCGCCGACCTCGCGGAGCAAAACCATGTTCACTTTGGCATAGGTACGGGTTGCCGACGTGCTGCGATGTCCCAAATGATCACCGATCTCCTTGAGTGTCAGACCCTCTGCGAGGAGTCTTGACGCGCATGCGTGACGTAAGGCGTGTCCGCCGCGGTGGACGGCCTCGATTCCAAGTGCGACGAATCTACGATTGGCGACATCATAAATACTTCCTGCCTTCATGGGTCGACGCGGCGCATGCATGCAGAGGAAGACCTCCGGGTAGTATGACGAGGGACGCACTGTGTCGATGTAGGCGGCCAGCGCTTCCGCGACGGAAGCGAGCAGCGGATAAATCTGAGGCTGCCGACGCTTCAGACGGAAAACCTGAATGGTACGGCCGGGCCAGTCGATCTGGTCGAGGCGCAATGCCGCGACTTCGCCACTGCGCATCCCGTAGACCGCAAGCAGCAGCAAGATTGCGCGATCACGGATGTCCCGCGGTTTATCCGTGTCGGCATCAGCCACCATTCGATGGACGTCGGACCAGTCGGGCGCATACGGCAGCGATTCTTGCTGATACAGGCGAGGTCGACAAATCGACGCCGCCAAACCGACCCCACACATTCCTTGCATTGCCGCATAGCGTAGAAATCCTCGTAGCGCTGACGCTATGTTGGCCATCGAGACGCGGGACCATCGGCCTGTTCCTTGGGTTACGAGATACTCATCGATATCCCTGGCCTGGAGATCGGCAAGCTTGCGATTTGCCCGCTCGCACCAACGTAGGAATCTGCCGGCATTGCGCGCCCATTGCTCCACCGTCGAAGAAGTGAACCCACGCTCTTCGCGCATCCACGCGATGTACCGGTCAAGTTCGCTTTGATGGTGAAACACGACGGTTGCTTCGCGCCACCAACCGAGAAATCGCAGCCACGGTCGTCCTATATCAATCACTCTCCGCGCGGCGGTGGTCGCACCATGAAGGTTCTCCCGCTTCTGTGCGATCTGCAGAAGCACCTCCATGCCGACGCCTTGCCTGGCACTCGAATCAAGATGTCGGCTAATCCATAAGAGCTCGTTGCGCTTTAGCTTAAGTGTTCTTGGACTCGCGCCGTGATCTGCACAGTGGCGCAGGTAGCGGCTTCGCTCGTCGGCGAATGATGCGGAATCACGATGCCGAGCGGCGGCGTGATTGGAACTAGGCGTCTGATCCATGCTGAACCTCCAGCGTAAGGTTCGCAAGCGCATGTTCCAGCTTATGTTGCGTTAAGAGCGAACGGCCTTCCGGCCCGGCAGAGAGGACAGTCTGTCGCGCAACATAACTTTGGCCGCAACATAACGGCTGTAACGGTAGCCGCTGGCGTTGGCCTGTTTGTATTCCTGCCACAGCAGTTCCAAGGTCAGGTCCTTGTGAGTTTGAAGTTCTTTGTGGATGCTGGGAAAATCCGGCGGTGGATGGACGCGGCGGCTGGGCGGGTCGGGCCGCTCACCGAACAGCAGTTGGTCGAGTTTCTGGTCGCTGAGGTTTTCCGGCAATGGCCAACTGAGTTGGGCGGCCTGTGCCAGTTTCAGGTATTTGTGAACAGTGCTTTGGACGATCGAGCAACTGCGGGCGATCTGGTGCTGAGCCAGCCCCAGGGCCGACAGCCGCAGGACCTCGCGGAACTTGCGCATGGACAGAGCCTCTTCCGGCAAATCTGATCCTCCTTGTTTCAAACAGGATCAGATCGCCTTGTTGTTGTCCAGCGCCGCCGTAAGCGACCTTACTGCTTCATTCCGAGCTCATCGAAATCGCCATTCCGAACTCCCCGCGATTTTTGATCGTCATGAGCTCGGAACGGGCAATCGCGATCACCTCGGAACGATGATTTTCTTCAGCTCGGAATGATTATTTTCATGCCTCGGAATCCGCATTCGCTGATCAGGTCCGCCGTTCGCGAGCCGAGATTCTCGTCAAGTTTGAATTTCACGCCGCACTTTGGCCGGGTAGATCAACAAAACGCTCGCGACTCATTTCAGCACCATACGAGAGGTCAGCCAGAATATCGTCGCGAGTCAATTGCGGATATTCTTCCAGAATCCGCTCCTGCGTTTCGCCCGCAGCCATTAAGTCGAGAATCAGGGAGACCCAGATGCGTGTACCACGTATGCAGGGTTTACCGAAACAGACGTTGGGGTCGAATCGATATGCGTCCGAGGAGATCATCATGCGGCGTTCCTCACTGCGAGCATAACAGAATTGGCCAGTGTAGATAAAATTGTAGCTGTCGAAAGCCTCCGGTTCCCACGGGGCTCAACAAATCTCAACAGGCAGGCGCCATCTACTTGAAACGTAAGCACTTGGAAACAAGCGGCTGCGGCACGGTGCCGGAATCCGTCTTGGGCGCAGGGGGTCGGGCGTTCAAATCGCCCCGCCCCGACCATTCGTAAGTAACTCATTTATTTGCAACGTTTGCTTTCGGCGCGCCTAGCGCACCTGTAGCAGCCTGTGGAGTTCTGGTGGTTCTGTGGGCTTCCAACAGCTACAAAATTATCTACAGCAAGCTGTGTCACGGTAACTGGGGTCAAAACGCTGGAGCCTTGGCGGACATTTTAATAAACTGTGGATTGACCCTCGCGCTGGTCTCTTTTCCAAGTACGCGCGGTTATCCGTTCTCTCGCCGTTCGAAGCAGCTCAGACAGACCGTGCCGGTCGAAAGCTCACCTTGAAGTTCGCTCCCATGCCGATGCGCACTCGCTGAACGCGGAAAACCTCTTCAATCCCACTGGCATTCAGCCCGGGCCTGTCCACCTCATTTTCCTGAAGTTCGCGTAAGGCGACGAGTGACCGCACTGTATCGAGCGAAACGGCCTGCGTCCAAAGTGGCCACGTGAATTCGTCCCAGGGCCTTTGTTTGCGAAATCCGGTCGTCCTTAATTGCGCGCCATTTGGATAAACGGGAAACAGTGGCAACGCTTCCAAGGCGAGGCGATTGGCGCCCCAAACCGTTTGAACTCGTTCAGGTCCCTTCCCGGGGTCGCTCCACCTAAGTGCGTATTCGCGTGCATCGGCCGGATCCCAACGCAATGAGAGCCCTTCGCTGTATCGCCAGGGTCCAAACAGGGCGTCCCGGATGTCACAAGCCTTTACCTCATTCACCAGATTCAAAGCAGTATCGATGAAGTCCTGATGCCCAGATCCGGTGATGAAACAGAAGTCGGTATACTGAATTCGATTCTTTTTTTCCTCCTGGCAGACCTCGGATCCGAACGCAGCGGCAAAGTCGGCCGCGCGATGATCTTCCCGATTCATTTCCGCTACGGCCGCCTCAACAAAGCGGAGGAATACGTCTCCGGCGACAGTCAGGTTCTTGCCGAGTGCAACAGAAATGGTCGCCGTCGGCATCGCGGGCGCGTCAACAATCAACTGGGAAATGGTGCCCTCGGACGGTTCCGGCAAACCGGTCAGGACCGGCCGCCATGTGGTGTCATTAAGCCAATGCAGCCGTACATCAGGCGCGCGGGAGCTCAGTAGCCGCAGAGCGCCGAGGGCCGCAAGAAAGGCGAGCGGGTTCGACCCGTCGAGACCTCGTAGGACGATCTCGCTCATTGGCCCTCCCCTCTCTCTTCTTCCTCCGCGCTGGCGTTCCAGTCCGAAAGACGCAGCAACGTTTCGAGATACGAAAGTCCCCACCACCCGAATCGCCGGGTCAGAGCCCAGAAGCGGTCTGCAACGCCACTGTCCAGCCGGTGTGCGGCACGGTCTATGCGATCTCGTATGGATAAAACCAGCCCGTTGAGCGATAGCGGCTCCGGCACGTCATCACAAACGACTGGCGCAAGCGGCCGGCAACGGCCGTGATGACTCGCAATGAGGTGGAGAATAAGGTCTCGCTGATCGCCCAAGCCGGCTTCGCCGGTAACCATCAGGAGCGAGATAAGTTCGTGGCGGAAGCTTTCCGGTAGCGCCGAGCGTTCACACTTTGTGCGGTAGTCTCCGGGTAAGAATCTTCCCTTGGCAAGCAAATGCGGTGCGAATCTGGCTGCTAGACGATCGCCGCCATGCAGCACTGCTTGAAAACGTGAATCCGCCTTGCCGTAATCATGACGTTTAGCGGCGGCCTCAACGGCATCAGCTAATTGCGGACTCACGAGCGGCCTCATTTTCTCGGCCGCGGCGTGAACATCTTTGAGATGCCGATCGAGATGCACCGGCGACCCCACCGACATCTCATCATCGTCAGCGTCCTCCTCCATGGGTGCGCCGGGCCGGATACGGGCTCGCCCTTCGATAACCACTCCCGGCAAGCCCCCAGGATACGTAGACATAAGAAATGCTTTTTCTCGCTTCGAGACGATCTCCGATATCGCTGTTCCCAGCCAGTTCGGCAGTTTGGGTTCTGTCTCCTCCTGGTACGCTTTGAACGCATCCTGCATCTCGCTCCACAGGAAGCCCTCTGTGGAGACAACCGCACCCACCTGCGCGAGACCCGATCGTTGTGGCCAGCGCTTGATAAGCTCAGGATGCAGCCTAAGCCGGATCTTGCGCCGGGATTGGTGGAAAGCGCGGTCCGCACAGTCGATCTCAACTCCGTCGGGAACATGCCCAAGCTCATCCCATCCTTTATAGGACTCGGGAATCACGACAGTATCGCCGGGCCGGAGCTTCTCTAAATCGATCTCGCTTTTGTCGCCGCGCCAGATCAGCACCTTCTTCGAGGCGCCCCCTGAAAGATCTCGGTCCCCGTTTTTGTTAACTCCCTCCAGGTCTGGTTCGCTGTCGTCGGCTAGAGTTTCGCGCAGCCACCTGTTGAAACTGTAAATCGCGACCGGCATTGCTTCCGCCGAAACGGGTGGTGCCGCGGCGACGATGTCCTTCCACTCGAGCGAACGCTTCTCGTCCAGGTCAGCACGCCACACCACCTGGACATCCGCATTGCCTCTCTGGGGGCCGTGCAAGAACAGATCGATCGAAGGTTCTACGCACGGTCTTGGGGAGGTTTGCACCAGCGCGTCAAGGTGAGCCGGCAACAGCACGGGCGCCGCCGGCAAAACGATTGTCATCGCCTCACGTTTCGATCGCTCGAGGGCGTTCCACATCTGTGGAACAGTCTGTGGTCCACCGGGTTCCGTTTCGATGCCGAAGTTCAGTTCGACGTCATTATTGGCCGCCAACTCGTTCAGCCAGTCCCATGTCTCTTTCAGCGCACCTCCATAGACCGAGTCCGATTGTTTTCCATCAACCTGCCCGGCGAGCGCGACGATCCGGCCAGCGCTACGGCCGAACTCGCCCAGCCTGTCGAGTCTTCCGAATCGCTGGAGCAGTGCGTCGATGCTGGCGCATTCGGTGATGAGAGCATCAAAATCAAGATCGGCGCCGACTTCTAGACATTGCGTGGCAACGATAAACCACGGGGGCGCTTCAGCCATTCGGGGTTTTCCCGACTTCAGCGGCTCCAGGCATTCATTCAGATGGTCACGGTCGATGGGCCTCATGCGCCCGATAACCAAATCGGCTCTCCGCCCATCCTTATTCAGATCCGCAAATACAAGCCGTGCTGTTAAGACCCGATTCACCATGATCACGATACGCTTTACTTCGGCAGATTCGGCAACCTTTAGGGCCTCTTGCACCAGAACGCTGGCGAGCTTGCCGTAATCGTCCGCCCGTCCTTTCGCGGATACCAATCGGGTCTTCTTTGGTGTGCGAAGTCGTTTGCCAAGGTGCATCGGATCCCGATCTTCCGAACTCAACCGGAACGGCTCGTCGGCGGGCGAACGCGAAGGCGTCGCCGTCATTTCGACGGATGCGAACGGTGCTTTCAGAGGTTCTGTGGACCATCGTTCGCCACGGTAGTCCTTAATTCTGAAAAGCGTTTGAGCAAACGCCTTGGAGCAATGCGCCTCGTCGAGCAGTATTAGAGCATCATTCGCGATGAGCGCAGCATGAATGGGCAGCACGCTTTGCGTCACGCCATAGCCACGGAAGAGCAAGCGGGAACCGACCTGATCCACGGTGCTCGCGATCACGGCTGGTTGCAGAGGATTTCGCACCCAGCTCTCGTCCCGGTAAATGCCGCCGCGAAGTTCATGCACCGACAACGGGAGCACGTTTACATCTCCTGCCATCTCGCGCAAGCGCCGGGCAACCTGTCCGATAACGCCTTCGTCCGCATTCTTTAACCGACCGGCAATAGAGCGCATCCGTAAGGAAGCTTCATTTACGACCACGCGGCGGTCGACAACAAAGAATATGCGACGGGGCGACGTTGCCTTACACGCAAGAGCGAAGAGCGCGATATCGATGCACGCCGTCTTTCCGCTTGCAGTGGGTAGATCGATAACCTCTGGCCATCCCTGTTCCAGCACTCGAGCGGCAAGGTTCCGCTGCCAGGGGAATGGCTTCTTTCCATCATGGAGCTCGGCGAAGAACGTATCGAAATGCTCGATGGATAGGGCACTCATTCTGCAACCTCCTCGTCGGACATCGGCGCGAACAGGCCGTACCCGCGAAATCGGCCGCGGCCCACAAGAACCGGCCCTTGGACAGGCCTGCTGAAACCTACGACAGCGTGTACCTGGTAACGGCAGAGGTTTGCGCCGCCCTCTTCGTAAACAGGTACCCCGCGTACGTGTCCGGCACCCGTGTGGGCAGAGACGCTTTTAATGTGGATTTTTTCGGGTACCGGCAGGAGTGCCGACGCAAAGGCCTCCTGCACTATACGTTCAACGTCGCCTCCTCGCGATGGTTTTGGATGATGGTGGAGCACTAAAGGTGTCACGCTGCCCCAAGTCCGGCTTGGGCCGTCCCATCGCCGACGCTGCAAGGATAATGGAGCACGTTCGCGCGTCTCGCGCTCCAGCGTCCATCTCCAAACCCCGCTCCTCCAAAGATGGATTTCCACGGGCTCGCCATTCTCACGGAATAGCAGCGATCCAAGAACACGGCGAACTTCCTCACTGTCACTAGATCGCGGCACCGCCAGACCCAATCCCATCACGTGTCCATCGGCATTCTCGAAACCAACATAAGGCAGCGGGAAGAATGCGATGTGCGCTGATAGTGACGGCGACCCTTGTGGGGTGTGCCCCGTAAGCCATTCGGGTGGGTTGTCGCCGGCCGCTTTCATAGACGCATTCCGCAGTGCGCCGGTCAATTGCAGAGTTGACTCCAAACCCAGCTCATTGCCATCGGTCTTTGTTAAGACGATGAAGTCGGGATCGAATGGGCCTGACACGGTCTGGGGTCCCACGGTCGGCGCAGCCTTCATAACGTAGCCTCGCCACGATGTGATTTGAGGTCGGCGAACCGGGGGAGTGCCGCCGGGAAACCGCGTGTCCCTCTGCTCTTTCAGCTCTTTCTTTTGGCGGCCCCGTGCGGTAGCGATTGCCGCCTCGAGCGCTACATAGGTCCCTCGCTCATCTTTATTGAAGGCGGACTCCAAATGGAGGAGCGTGCCGGCAACAGGTACTCTAAGCCGCTGCCCGGAACCGGAATCGGACGGGATCCAGTTGCACTCGGGGACTTGCTCGCCGTCCAAAAGCCACATTTGAACTAGAGAAGATGAGTGCCCAATGCGAGTGACCTTTTGGCACAGCGATGCGAAGGCTTCGCGAACCTTTGATGGCGGGTCCGCGTTCCAGAGTAGAAAGACCGTGTCATCCTCCAACCGAGCGCGATGGAACGTTCGCGACTGGCGGGATCGGTTGAAAATCCCGCCGTGGGTGTCATTGACCGGCACGAAAGTTTCAACCGTGCTCCTCGGGTGAGCCGCACTGGCGTATACCGCCGGCGGTTCCGCAGCCTCCAGCCACTCCAGCGCGCTTCGCTCCTTCCCCGTAGCGCCGTTTTCAAAGTGCGCTGCCGCAAGGGCCATGAATACGCGAGCTATATGGGGTGGCCATTCCGGTTGGCTCGTGGCCGAGTCCTTCGCTACCACATATCCGGTCAGGTAGCGAATCCCCAGGGCGATCATACGGCTTCGCCTTCGCCCGGTTCCTTCGCCATTACCTCCTGACTTTGGCGAATTAGGTCCGACAATTCAGGTGAGGGAGTTAGTGTCAACTTTTTCGACATCCATGCTAGGCCCGCGGATTCCGCTGCGGAGACAGCTTCCTTCAGCAGCGCCACGGCATCTCCACTGCTGAGCTGAAATTTGCGAGGAGGGTTGCCCGGCTTTTCGAGTAATTCCCATCCTCTTGCTGCCGTCGGCCACAGGTGACAGCGCGATCGGAGGCTCGTTCCTCTTTCGGCGGCCAACACTCCGGCGCAGAGTCCCAGCGCAGCAAGCACGGTGCGACCTGTGCTATTCAACTTGGGACTCTCGATGCCATTGACCGGGAACCGGAGTTTTCGCAGGGAGCCAAGTGATATCACAGTTGTTTGCTCTGCGTAGCGGAAACGCAGACCTCCATTAGCGGAATCAAACGGAATGTTGCCGTGGTTGAGTTCCGACGGTCGTAAAGCGCCTTTGGTGTTCGCAGTAACCACTTCGAAGCCGTCACGAATGCGCTTGACCGGCACCTGCCTGCTGGTTTCAATCGGATCGATGCGGAAACCCGACCGGCCGTCAACTTCGAGCACATCAACGCCGACAATTTCCGAGACGTAGGCCCTCTCAAACTTCGCTCCAAGACCGCCTGGCTTTTCTGGAGATCCCCACATGCCGAAAAGCAACGCCGTTGGGCAACGTTCGTAAATTGGCGTCGCGTTCCATAGATTGGCGCGTGCCCAACTCGTTGCATGTTCCGACTTAGAGAACCGCGTTCCATCGGGCAAAAGAGAATCGCGCAGAATGGCGTCGGCCAAACGATGCGGCACTTCCAGACTACTCAGTTTGGGTAGCGGCTTGCGAAGCTGGTCATTGATTCCCGAGAAATCGACTTCAATGAGAGGAATTGAAATGTCTCCCTGCAGAATTGCCTGGCGCAGCGCCTCCTCTGCATGGTTTGCCTCGGACTGTACCGAATTGATCAAAACGCAATGCACTTCCTTTTCAATATCCTTGCCGCTCGCCTCATCCCTTAAGAGGATGCGGCGTGTCTCAGTTGCATATTTTCCGCCGGAATAGGTGGCTGGAAAAACCTTGTCGCCTTCACCGCCAACGGGCTGAAGGATAGTTACCGATCGAAAAGCCGCTGCGGCTCCTTCAACTGCAGATGTTAACTCTTTGAGATTAAGATTAGCTTCCATTGATGCTCTCCCGTGAAGACCAGTCGTTTCAATGCTGGACTGATACGAATTCGAGCCGAATACACTATGCAAGTTTATGGATACGATTCTTTATCATATGCCTCGGTGGCCGGACATGCCAGCGACCGAGGCGATACTGCGGCACTAGGTTGCGTTAGTGAGTCCCAGGGCTGACCAGCCGCCGCAGATCTCAATGACTACTAGAACGTCATTCGGGCCAGTGAGACGGCCGATCTGGTCTCGGAGGATGGTAGCGGCGTCTGTACCTGGCCGCTCTAGGTGCGGCAACATCCACGAGCTTACTGAAGGGTGCAGAGCATAGCCTTCTGCCGAGTTGACGAAAGTAGCTATAGCCTCACGAGTTTCCACGCTCGTACCGCCGGCCAAGACTAAATAAGTCTTCATACTATCTCCCTTGGGCCGAGGCGTGTTATCTTACCGTTGAACGTCGGTTGGCCGCCTCGGCCGATCTGATTCGGGGGCTTGGACCGCAATCCGGCCCCCGGCTAGAAAGAGTATCGCGCGGCAGGGTTGTGGTGTCAATAGAAAATCTGTTCCTGATACTATTATCTTGACGCGCCCACATTGAAGACTGATTCTCTTCTCTTGTTGGTGTAGCGGAATTACACATTTCCGCGATCATCTGATCGCGGCCTCATTGAAGGATAGAGCACGATTGGCGGGTGGGACGTGGATTGCCGCCGCCCGCCGTATGAAGCCGTGAAGAGAACCATCCCTCCCCTACCATATAAGGCTTAGCAAGCATTTCCCGGCACGGAAGCGATCAACACGCGGATGGTGACAGAGCGGGACTTTGTCAAGGCTGGGCCTTCTGTTGCATTGACCGCGGCGGCCCGGAAGGGCTTTTTCCTTTTGACGGCGCACAAACGGATGTGCTGCCCTCAAGTTGCATTGACCGCGGCGGCCCGGAAGGGCTTTTTCAGGGCGTACGAGATGCGAATGGATACCCTGATTACGCACCCACTGTTCGATTACCGCGTTAGCTACCGGCGGTTGCTCGAGATTGAGGCCAGGCTCCTTGCGAGGGCTGTCACAGGCGAGGTAGGTTCGTACCGTGCTTTCACTACGCGGTAGGTCGCGAGCGGCGGGGCAGCGCGAGGATGGTGGGGAGCGCTCGCGGGCGCACAACTGGTTGGAGTAGCAGGCAGTTGATCGGTTCGCATTGTTAAGTGTCGGGGATAGAGAATCGTTTCTTGAGAGCCGCTCGCGGAGCGTCGCGCAGGTCATTGAAAACTGAATATTATAGAAAAGCAGACTATTTCCCCGATCATCTGATCGGGGCCTCATTGAAGGCGTCCACGCCGTCGTGGTGGACCGCGAGCTATCGTCTATTTCCCCGATCATCTGATCGGGGCCTCATTGAAGGTATACATGCCGGATCTGCCTGGATTCACATAACGGCGATTTCCCCGATCATCTACCATCAGCCGCGCGGTTTGGTCGCCCTGCGCTGGCCCTGGACATGGTGGAGCCGTTCCGACCGTTGATCGCGGATTCTGCCGTGCTGACCGCGATCAATACGCGGATGGTGACAGAGAGAGATTTTGTGAAGGCCGGTGCGTCTGTCGCGCTGACAGCCGCAGGCCGGAAGGGCTTCTTCCGAGCGTACGAAATGCGAATGGACACGCTGATTACACACCCGCTGTTTGATTATCGTGTCAGCTATCGGCGGCTGCTCGAGATAGAGGCGCGGCTGCTTGCGAGGGTAGTCACAGGAGAGATTGGATCTTATAAGGCATTCACGACTCGGTAGACGCGAGCGGCGAGATGGTGCGAAAAAGCCAGGGACCGCTCGCGCATCGTAAGTGCTTGATGTGACACTTCGTAGAGGTTGTATTAGCTGGTTCTCTTATAACTGGTAGGCTTGAGATGAGAGCCACTCGAAGAGCGTTGCGCAGATCATTGAAAACAGAATACGATAGGGCCCCGGCTATTTCCGCGATCAACTGATCGCGGCCTCATTGAAGCAATCCCCACCTGATCTGCAATTCGAATACTCCACCAATTTCCGCGATCAACTGATCGCGGCCTCATTGAAGCTCGAACTCCAGGACCCCTTCCGCCATCAGGAAGTCATTTCCGCGATCAACTGATCGCGGCCTCATTGAAGCGGGGGCAGGTCCCTGGAACCTGTAGCCCGCTTCGGCTATTTCCGCGATCAACTGATCGCGGCCTCATTGAAGCTCAGAATCTGATCTTCAGCTACTGCCAGTTGACCATATTTCCGCGATCAACTGATCGCGGCCTCATTGAAGCCCGTATAGCTGTCACTTGCCCGCCCGCTGCCAAACGCATTTCCGCGATCAACTGATCGCGGCCTCATTGAAGCGTGGGGCAAACCGGACTAGAACTCGACAACTACTTCATTTCCGCGATCAACTGATCGCGGCCTCATTGAAGCTTGGTGGGTACCGGGGGAACGGATAGTAAGGCTAAGGATTTCCGCGATCAACTGATCGCGGCCTCATTGGAGCAAACCTGACTCATGCGAGGCTACACCCAGGGCGAGGATTTCCGCGATCAACTGATCGCGGCCTCATTGAAGCTGAAGCGGGATCGACACCCAGGTAAAGGCGTCTTCATTTCCGCGATCAACTGATCGCGGCCTCATTGAAGCGATCACGGCGACATCGGCGCAGGCGTTGGCGTCGAACATTTCCGCGATCAACTGATCGCGGCCTCATTGAAGCTTAATACTGGCGCTCAACAGTTCGTCGCTGGTAATGATTTCCGCGATCAACTGATCGCGGCCTCATTGAAGCTTTGTCCACGTACCGCTGGATGGGTAAGCAAGATATATTTCCGCGATCAACTGATCGCGGCCTCATTGAAGCAGAACAAGCGGCCGTTCTGGTGGTTCAGGTCAATTGATTTCCGCGATCAACTGATCGCGGCCTCATTGAAAGGAATGGGAGTGGACCCTGTGGGTTTTATACGCGTCGCGCAATAGCGACCGATGTCATTTCCGAAAGCGCACCATCCATCCCGTTCACTCCTCGCGAACAGTTCCACTCTGCTACCGGGACATGTGCTTGCGACCACTGCATAGAATTCCTCCGGTTTCCTCGAGTGCTCGCGTCGACTTGCCTCAATGACAGTGGTATGACTGCCGTGCAGAAATACCGGCTTGCCTCGAGTCGCGAGCATGCAATGCTCGGTCTGCCCGCGCAGCCATTCGCCCGTCCCCATACGATCTTTGACCCACGTCAGCAGTGTCTTGTACTCGAACCCCCAGGCCTCAACGACCTCGAAGCCGACGCGTAGATGTGCGTTGGTCGTCCACAGCCAGAGAATCGCGTCCTCGGCGGCCATGTCTTCAACCGGCAGGCCCTTGATCTCGTCGATATCCATCGTCGGGTATGGAAGGTCATTACCGGATTCGTATCGCCAGGGAGGATCGGCCACTATCACCTGAAACGGGCCAGTGGGCAGTTCCGGCGGTGTGGTTTCCAATTCCTTGGCTTGCCTTAAAACCGTAAGTCTTCGATACGCCCCGGCTATTTTGCCGCTTCGGTCCATCTGGTCAACCAAGTGACCGTATTCCTCGGGTTCTTCTTCCGCAGCTTCCACGATGGCCTCTGCCCGCTCAACGGTCGTCCGGCCAACACCCAAGTATCGAGCTATCTTGTCGCGCGCGTCCCCGGCCCCCTGACATTCCGCTATTGTGGCGGGATGACAGAGGTCGGCCCGACTCCCCTGTCGTTCGCGTGCCGCGCGGCGCTCTAGCGGCTCGATGGCCCGTTTCAGTGCGACGATCTCGCTCGGAAGCAGATCCTTGCGCACGAAATTCTCGTGCGCCTCGCCGCGGGCGGCCTGATAGAGATCAACCACTGAGACGGGCACTTCAGTCCAGCCCAGCGTGCGGCAGGCTTCGAGACGCCTCTGGCCGGCGATCAGCCGACCTTCAGGAGTAACGACAATCGGGTGTAGCAGGCCGACTTCCTCAATGCTTTCGGCAAGGGTCCGCAAATCACCGAGATCCTTGCGATAGCGATAGCCGATTTGGACCTGATCGATGTTCATACGCGAAAACCCCAGCGTTCACCTTCCCTTTCGTTGAAATAAGCCTGGGTGATCTGTAGGGCCCACCATGGTGATGGACCCCGGTGCCCCGGAAACACTCTTCACTATCCCTTCACTTTCACGGGCGAGTGGCTGCCGAACTCCGCCGCAAACATTTGGCACCCGGGCTGTGGAGCGATCTGAGATGCACCGTCCTCTGTGGCGTCGGACAGGCTGATCCGTCTGTAATTCCAACTGCGCGGCCGATCCATGAGTAGCGTGTCTACCGCGTAGACTGTGAGCGCCCCGACCGCCTGCAGGATGTCCGCGATTGCTGGCGTGCCCGGGCAGGGATAGCGGTCGTCGTTGAGCATGTCCGGAAACAAGCACGCTACACAGGGACCCGCACGCTCCTGCACAAAAACGTAGCCGTGATCGCCATCGCGGCTGACGGCCGTGAAAATCACCGGGACGCCCTTACTGCGGAAAAACCGGCTCGCAGCCACGCGCGCAGGATTGTTGTCGACTCCGCAGATTGCGACATTGCATGAGAGATCGATGCCCCGCGCAATCGCTTCTTCGAGTCGATACGGCCACCCACAAATCTCGGTTGCCGCGATGCATTCGCGTTGCAGATTCGCAGCAAGCGATACAGCCTTATTGTTGCCGACGTCGGTTTCGTAAAATCGCTGGCGATTGAGGTTACTTACCTCGACCAGGTCGTCGTCAAACAAAATGAGACGACCGATACCCTTGCGCGCGAGCGGTGGCGCGATTTGCGAGATGATCCCACCGGCGCCAATGCACAGCACTGAGCTTGCGAGGAAGATCCCCTGATCAAAACCGGGGATCTTTCGCTGTCGATCTTCAGCTCCTTCAATGTGTTTCCCTCTAAGCCGGATCGAGGTTCGTGAGACGGTAAATACCGGGGGCATGTTGTTCTACTCCGTTTCCGTGGATTTCGATTTCAAGGTTGTTGTCGAGCCGAATGAAACGCACATAACCATCGCGGCTAAAAATCGCCATGACGGCGACGTGTCCGGCATCCTCCAAGCGCTTTTGGAATCTCTGGTCGATGCCGGAGGGACGGGTTGAATCAGCACCCTCGCCGGGGTGGCTGTGGAAGTGCCCCAGTAACCGATGGCCAAACTGCTCAAGTTTTATAAGCAGCCCATGCGTAGCCCGTGGTTCACCTTGAACACCGGTATAGGAGCGTTTCAGGTGCGCGAATTCGGCCCACTGGTCGAGCACCAGAACGCCTTCGACCTCACTGCCGGTGACAAAGAAGAATTGCTCGTCCTTGTCAGCCGTCAGCTTGCGAAAACTTTCGTGAAGAAACAGCGAGCTGACTGAGTAACGCTGGCGGTCCGACGCGAGGTCTTTCGATTCAGCGCCCAACTTTATCAATTCCAAAGAATCGAGAAAATCGTTCGTCTGGCGGATCTTGATGAATAACGTGGACAGGCGTTTCTGTTTGCCGGAGTTTGCCGCCTTTGAGAATTCCCCGACCAGGACCTGCCGTTTCTTGAGCAGTTTCTGCTGCTCGCTTTCGAGGTGATCCAATAGTTGTCGTTGCATTATTTACTTTGTCCTTTCAGAATTCATACGCTTCACTGATGAGCCGCTCGATCGTGATTATGCCGGAGCTAACGTCCCGCGGCTGCTTGGCCATGTGAACGAGGTACCAGTCGTTGCCGCGATGTTGGAAACAGACCCAGTGACTGTGGCTCCGGATTGCATCCGAAGGGTTATAAAGAAGGAAATCGATATGGCCGCCGTCATACTGTTCGATGTGGCCATAAAACGCCCCATGGGGACTTTGGTAGCTGCCGGTGTAGACGTTACCTTGCCGGGTCCAGCCGCGTTCCTGCCAGTAGGGAATCTCGCGGCGCTCGACCGAAATCGCGGGGGTCCGCCCCGCCCCACGCGCGACAGGATGCCGCGAATGGAGGCGGGAGCGGGCCGGGTGCCGAGGTCTTTTATGCGCACAGCGCCATGACTCCGACATCGGCTTTGGTCGATGCGAATATTTTCTCGCCGTCTTTTACCTTGTCGTAAACAGACTCGGCGGCAGCGAAGAACGGTTCGTTGGGCCCTTTGGACAGGAGGTAATCCTCCAGGGACAGTTGCTGGAGAATATCGCCGGCTGTGGTGCCCGGACGAATCTCCACATCGCGAATCTGGCCGGATCCGGCCACAACAACGGATAGCTTTTTCATTGTGTTTCTTATACTCCTTATCAATCTGAGAATGGTGGGAGGCAGGTCCTCTCCCGCTACGGATAATTTGGGCCATGCGTGGTCATTGAAAATGAGCCACGCCAAAAAAGAGACCAAGAAAAAATCCTGGTCTCTGGTGCGGACGCCTCGAACGGATTTACGTTCTTGTGGCGTGACGCACAAGCGCCGTCATGAATCGGGCGCTGGTACGAGATCGGTGAGCTTGCCTGCAGCGAAGGTCAGATCGCGCTCCACAGCAGCTCCAAGCCGGGTGCGAACGGCGGTCAACTCGGAAAGCACGAAATAGCCGAACTCCTTTTCCGGTCCGCAGACGTATCCAAACATCAGGAAGTCGTCGCCTTTGGCTTCGCCCTCCATGACGTACCAGGCCCAATCGGTGCCCGGCAGAAAGAAGCGGCAGTAAATGAATGGCTCAGGTTCGGCCTCTTGCGCATAAAGCTTTGGCAGCCGAGCGCGCAGTTCGTCGGTCAGCAGGTCCATTGCCCTACATTCCTTCGAACAATTTCTTGGCTTCCTCAAACTTCAGAAGATGCCGCCGTTTGGCCTTGAGCTCTTCCTCAGCTTCGGCGATCTCGGCTTTGAGCTTGTCGGCCTGCTCTAAGACCACCTCAACGGGCGTCTTCTTCTTCCACGGTTTGCGCGCTTCCGGTTTCGGGGGAGGCGCTTTGGGGTCCGGTGATTTCGGATCCGTTTGCTTGGGTACGGGCATATTCGTTCTCCTGTTTCAGTTGTTGTCGTTGCTGGTTGACCCAGAGATCGAGCCTACGGATTGCTTCCCGCTTGGTCGGTAGCTCGATGTGGGTATAAGTGGCGTGGACTTTCGAGCCTGCACTGTGGCCCATGAGCGCCATGCGGATTTCCTGCAAGACACCGGCCTCCATCAGGCGCGTATTAAAGGTGTGGCGGAGATCGTGAAAGCGCACGTGACGGATTTTCGCCTTCTTCAGTGCGGTTTTCCACGAACGCTTCACGATGCGGATCGGACGGCCACGAAACTCAAAGACAAGGCCGTCTTCTTTGCGGCGTTCGACAAGGTACGCGTGCAGCCGGTTGGTTAAAGGGATCTCACGCGATTCCCCCTCCGGAGTTTTTGAGCGGGTGACAGATAGGAGCTTACGCGGGAAATCGATATCTTCCCAGCGCTGGCTCGTCACCTCGCCACGGCGCATGCCAGTATCCACAGCCATGAGGATCATGCCGTGCAGGTGACCAGTCGCCGCCGGAAGAAGAAAATTCTCCTCGGAAACACTCAGCACCTGACGCCTGGTGCGCCGCTCACGCGCCATTTTCATTCGGGCGAGCGGATTGGCGGTTAGAAGCTGTTCGTCGACGGCCCAGTAGAGAATGTGCCGCAGGCAGCTCAGGTCGCGATTGACAGTAGCCTCCTTGATGGTCCTGCCCGCGTGTCGCCGTTTGCGGAATTCGTCGGCCAGGGATTTGGTAATCCGCAGCACGGGAACGTCGGCAAAGAACGGCAGCAGGAACTTGAGGTGATATCTATGATGCGGACGAACGGATCCGCTGGCGACGAAGCGCGCTGCCAATTCGCCGAACCGCATATCGGGATCGGTTTGGACGATCTGGAACCGGCTCTTGTTGGCCTCCTCTTTGAGTTTGTTCAAGATGGTTTCAGCCTGCCGGCGGTTCGAGCTTCCGGTGGAATACTGGTGCCGGATGCCGTCCTGGTAAAAGTACGCCCACCATACGTTGCCGCGCTTAAACAGGCTCACAGAGTTTTGTTTCCTCCTTGTTGTTGGTTTTCAATCCAGCGAATGACTTGATCCCGGTAGAAGATCAATCTGCCGCTGGCCTTGAAACGGAAGTGCGGAAGCCCTCGTGGGATGAGGGTCTGCCTTACGGTCCAAGGGCTGCAGCCGATGAGTTGGGCCACCTCGGCAATACCGAGGGGCTGGCCAAGCGCCGCGCCGGGAGGGCACAAAACGGGCACCGGTTGGCCCGGAAATGGCCCAGGTTGCCCCGGCCAATGCCCCGGCCAGCATTGGCCTAGGGTAAGGGGCGAAAAGGGCCGTAAATGCGCGGGTTTACGCGCTTCGGGCAGCCGGCCCTTCGGTGAGGAAGGGCGCGTTGGCGAGTTCGGACGATCGGGTTTAATGGCCATGGTCGTCCTTGCGGGAGCGCTGGAACAATCGGGAGATGAGCCGACGCAGGAAGTGAGGCAAATGCATGTAGAGGTACCAGAGGAATGCCAAGACAAGTCCAACAAGCATGAACTGGAACAACAGCTGTGGGCTGCTGACCAGAGCGTGGAGCAGGCCGAGGCCGAACACGACCGTGAGCGCGAGCAGCAGCAAACCGGGAAGCGCCGAGAGCAGCACCAGCAGCGGAGAGAACCAGAGTGGGATCCGCGGATGAGGAGTGGACAGATCGCGCGAGCCGCACTGGTTGCAGACTTCAGCGTTGCGGGGATTAGGATGCCGATGCGGGCAGAGCTTGAAGTCGTACGAGCGTCCGCAGAAGTTGCAGAACAGCGGCTGTCCGGGCGTGATTTTATGGCACTGGTTGCAATAGCGCATTAGGAACCTCAGAGAAGCGAATGGCGCTGATCGCCGGACGGGCGGAGCCAGACCGGTTGCCAGATGCCATCGCGATGAATGGTTTCAAGAGAGGAAAAACAGAAAATCTTGTCGGTAGATTTGGCGACCGTCGCGCGGATGTTGGCGAGACGACGCTCGGAATTGGCGACCACGAGCACACGGAACTGAGGGTGCCGGAATCGCTTCGCAAATTCGCCGGAGACTGCGAGCTGGAGATAGAGGGCAGTCTTTTGTTGCCAGACGGAGAGCGCCTCAGTCCCAAGATCGACCTCGAGGAACATCGCGCGGACCGCATCCCCGATGGCAGTTTCGAAATAACCGTCGGGAGTGAGCTTGATTGCTTCGGATATCGGTTGACGGAAGGTGTGCCAGCGCAGAAGGCGAACACCGGGATGTGAGCGGTACTTCAATGCGAGGTAGATGTCGTTGATGCCGGTCTGATGAGCGACGAACGCATCACCGACGACGAGTCTCCCGGAAGCTCGGTTGATGCCGGGCAGTATTGCGTTGACGAGCTGTTCGCCCTTGGGCGCGAGCGTGTAGACCGCCTTGCGTCCGTGGGCGATGCTGCCGATGAAGAACCGTTTCAGCAATCCCGCGCGAGTGAGCTGTAGCAGGCGCGCGTTGGCTCGCCGCGTGGACTTAAAGCCGGCGACTACCTTTGCCGATTCCCGATCCAGAATTCGCATGACGCCGAGTTCGGAAAGCAGACGACGGTCGCGCTCCTGGATCACCATGCCGCTGCGTTTACTCCCAGTCATTGAGGGCCTCCTCGGTACTTTGATTGGCCTGCTGTTGCCGCTGTCGGATCTCGGCTTCGATATCCCTGCGCCGTCTGGCCCAGCGGGCGCGGCAGCGGTTGTACAGGTCGTTGTAGTCAGCAGCGGACTCGGCAACATTCGGCACGAGTACTTCCTGAGGCCGGTGCGAGCCGCTTTTGACGACCATCCTTCGCTTGGGCAGGTTCTTGAGTATCTCGGCGAGATGTTTGCCGCCGTCGAGCGCGGAGGCCATCTTGTCGGCATCGACGCTCGAGAGCTGAAAGAAAACGTGCGTCCCGACGGCCATGATGGCGGCGCGCATCTGGGCCGGATATTGATCTAAGAACTGATTGGCGGAAACTACCGAGATGCCGAACTTGCGAGCTTCGGACAAAAGTGTGTCGAGTCCGGCGTCGTACGCCACCAGGTTCTGAATCTCATCGCAATACAGCGTGAACAGTTTTCTACGCCTGCGGGCGAACAGCGCGTTCTTGAGTTTGGTCAGCATCAGACTGCCGAGCGTCGATGCTTCCTCGCCCAACCGTCCCTTATCGAGGTTCAGAATCACCCACCAGCCGCGATCCATGGCATCGAGCAGCGAAAAGGTCGAGCGCTGCTGCCCGAGGATGTGGCGGAAGCGCTGGTCGGTCGTAAACCCGGAAACCTTGTTGAGGATGGCGTCACGATAGGCGCCCTGCATGGCCTCGCTGCGGGTATCGAAACGGGTACGGAAGTAGTTCGCGACTTCTGTATTCTGCACGCGGTTCAAGCAGGTGGCGCGGAATGCGGCGCTGGTAAGCAGAGGCGAGAGTTCGAGAAGCGTGAGACCGTTGTCGGCCAGAACATGCAGTGAATTGCGGAGCAGTTCCTCGGTTCGCGCGCCCAGGGAATCGAGATGCCAGCGGGCCTTCAGGATCTGCGCGAATTCGGCTAGCTGAACATAGTTGTGCTGGCCCGCCTGCGGTTCGAGAACATTCAAACCGATGGAAAACTCGGGGTCCGCGGGCTCGATAACGATCAAACGCTCGCTGAGGTCGGCTCCGCTCCGCGACTCCTCGGCGGCCACCAGTCGCATCAGGAACGGCATGGTGTCCCCATGCAGGTCAAAGAACACGAACCCGCTCCGGCCACGAATGTCTTGTCCGCTCAAATGGCGGAGGAAGAATGACTTGCCCTGCCCGGTTTTTCCCAAGATGGCCATGTGCTCACATCGCTTTGTCTCCGGCAAGTAGGCATGCATGCGCTGGGTCTCGCCGTCGATCACTTGAATGCCGAGTTCAAGCCGCGATCCGTTGTGCTGCTCGGGCCTGCTTGGGGCGATGAGCCGGTTCCACGTCGAAGTGATGAGTCTTTCGAACATAAGTTTTTCAAGTGAATGGGTCCCGCGATTCCGGCGCTGCCGGATCTTCGGAAACGGCCGCGTGGATCTGGCGCGTGGTTGTTTGCGCCGTCCGGTTTATTAATTTGCCGTCGAGATCCGGCCAGCGCCGGAATCACAGGAACTCACTCAAACGCACACTCAGAATGCAGCCTAACGGTGGTTCCGGTCAGGAGCCACCCCCTGGCATTTCTGTAACGGGGAGTTTTTTATTTAGCGGGCGCGAAACGCGTTCTCGTACAAAGCGCGGCGCACCCAGGCGGAACGGAGTCGGGAGTCGAATCCCAGCTCCGGGGTGATGGCGAGGAGTTTACGGATAGTGGCCTGGTGCCCGAACTGGGCCACCGGAGCCGAAGCGTTTTTCAATGAATCGACGGCTTGTTGAATCTCTGTGTCGCTATCCGTCGATAAACCGCAGGCGGCCGCCCAATGCAGCGCCATCGAGACCTCCAGACTGTCGAAACCAAAACCTTGCTGCGCTACAACAATCAGCTCGCGAGCCTGGTCGCACTTGGGCTGATCGAGCAGATTAATTTGCCGGGTGCCGGTCATCAGCAAGTGAGCCGGGTTCCGCGCTTCGCCAAGTGTTTCCATTGCTCTCGCGGCCCGTTTAAACATCCAGGCGGCGCGATCATCTTCTCGAAGTTGGAACAGGGCAACGCCGCGCTGGCGATAATGTTCGGATCCGACAGGCGCGCCTATTGCTTGGGCTGCGTCCTTGGCAAGCCCTAGAATGGCCCAGGCCTCCTCCGGCTCTCGTCCAAGGAGCAGTGCGTTCGATCCGATGAGGGCCGCTTGCACATATCCGGCAGCATATTCCGTCTCTTTCTCGCGCGACCCCGCCTCATGATAGGCGTGCCGCCACAGCTCGCGCGCTGCGAAGGCTTCCCGGGATGCTGAAATGCATTGACCGCTGTGAACCAGGAACCAGGCAATGTGCTGGTGAAGCGATGCAGCGAGAGCAACTCGCCGGGCATCACCGGCATAGCCTATTTGAGCCAGAAGGAGCCGGAGTTTCTTGATCCCGCCGCTAAAGCCGTATTGGGAGGCATACTGGCGGACCGTCTTGTCAATTTCATCGCGCAGCCAATCGATCTTCTTATCCCGTGCCGGCGTTTGCACGACTTCATCTGGCGTTCCCCGGATTCCCACTCGCTCTGCCCGTTCGGGCGTCAGCGGAGTTTCGAGCCCGGTCCGTTCCGTACTCTTAAGCTCTGGGACATGACGGGTACGGAATACAATGACCCGAATATTCTCAGCGGTAGTGCCGAAAAGATTCGCGAGACGGTCCGCCGAAACGTCTTTCTTCATCAGCCAGTCGAATGCTGGACCGAACTGTGAAAGCCGAGACTGCTGTGATGGCATTTCCACTCTACGGATCGAAATTCGTGATCAACAACTCATTGTGCCTCACTGTGGCATCGCGTTTCGCGGTGTACGCCAGATCTACTGACTCGATTCGGAACCGCGCAAATATTTTGCGGATTTCCTGACGGTCATCGAGCGAGAGGATGAACTTGCCTTTCAGGCTGCTCAGCCGTGCGTCCAGATCGCGAAAATCGGCATCGGTAAAGTTGAACTTGTATAGCTTGCGCCGCCAATATGGCGGATCGAGGTAAAACACGGTCGTCGGGCGGTCATATTTTTCGAGTACCTGTTCATAAGGGAGGGACTCAATTTGCACACGTGCCAAACGCTGATGGGCCTGTGCAATGACCTCGGGAATACGCTCGGGATTGTAGTTTGAGGGTTGCGTTACACCGTAGTGGAATTTCTGCCTAAGGATCAGTCCGCCGAACGAATTCTTTTGGAGGTAATAGAACCGGCCAGCTCGTTGGATGTCAGTCAGGCACGTCGGGTCTGTCTTCACGTGAAGCTCATGCAACGTGCGGCTGGCGAGACAGTATCGAAGGTAACGAACGAGTTCCTCGTAGTGCCATTGGCAGACCCGGAAAAAGTTCACAATCTCGTAATCGAGATCGTTGAGCACCTCGACATTTGACGGCAGCTTGTGAAAGAGCACTTGCGCGCCGCCGGCAAACGGTTCCACATAGGTGATGTGCTCGGGCAGAAGCGAAATGATCTTAGCTGCCAGGCGGTTCTTGCCGCCGACGTAGGGAAGCGGACCAATCATGAGACATGTGGGGTTAATGGATAAAAAGTCGTTCGATTTGAACGTGGAGGCCAAGCATCGCGGCATCCTGAATGAACACCTTGGCTCGCTTTCCCCCGATTATCGGCCAGATCGAGGCAGCAATGGCGCGGAGTTCCGCACGCGACTTGAGCGGGGGGTGTGCGCAGCTTTCGAGGAGATCGGTGCGAGAGATTTCCCACAGGGGCAGCGCCTGGGCGCGCAACTCGCTGCAAATGGCATCCTGCAGCGCCTTCCGCTGAATCTCTTGGCCGCTCGGGATTGCTTCCAGCGCCGCGGATTCAACCGCAAACCGGTCGAGCATCCAATTGATGAAACCAACGGAGCTTGCCAATGCCCGGTCCCGAGCCGACGCGAGCTGGCGCGAGTCGGCGTATTCGAGATGAGTGCCATTGAATACCGCTGCCGCAACCGCTCGTCGCTCGATGCGAATCGCGAGCAGGCTCGTTTGGCCGTCGTGGCTGCCGTTCGAATGAATCCGTTCCAGCTCCACGTGAAAGCGCCTACCTATCTCGCCGTTGCCGCTATTGCGATGCGCCCGGCGGTAGGCCGTCAAGAGATGAGCTTCCGGGTACGCATCGACAAGTGAGCTGTAGTGCTTGGCAGCCCGTGCGTCGCCGAGCTTCTGGGCAAGTCGAAGGGCGAAAAGCTCGCCAACGGTCCGGGGCTGGAAGTGGGTTGTTGCGATCGGAAACCGATCGAGAATGAGGCTCATGGTACGGGCTGTTAGGTCAAAGGAGCGGCCGTTGGCCGTTACCGGCGAGAGATTCCTCCTGCTTGCGGATTTTCTTTTTGAAGTCATCGTACATCGCCGGAAACAGAAACGCCACCGGCGTACGATAGATGATCTCAAGCTTAAAGGCTACTGCCAGTGGCGGTAGGGCGCGGCCACGTTCGTAGTGCGAGACCATCGACGTATCGCGTTGACCGAGAAGCCGGGCTACTTGCTTCTGGGTTAGGCCCATTCTCCTCCGGTACAGGACGAGATCATTATGTTTTCGTCTGAGTGAATCCATGACCGTTTCTGTAAGGTCACTGTATCAACTTGACGGAAATCGTAAAGGCGGGAAAACTTGTGGACAACTACAAGTCCCGCTCGATATCTGCGAGCAACCTGTGGATGAGGCGGTCGCGGTTGCGCCGGTGCACTCGTAAAAACGCCCGGCGAACGTCGCGGGAATGCCGACGAACAAGTCGGCGGACGATTGTAGGCCGGACACGCTCGGAGAGCTCATCTATAAATAGAGCGCGCAGCAACTCCACGGCGAATTGAACAAAAGGGTTTTCGAACATTGTTCGGGAACTATGGCGCTGTCCGGCCAGCATGGAAAGGCGGGAAACGTCTCGATACACCCAAGCGGATAACCGCTCAGGTTTTCCCCTCTGGGCAGGTTCGCTCATATCTTCTATGCTGATCTCCCTATGCCCAAGCCGCCAAAGCCAAACCAAATCCGAGTTTTCTGGGAGACCGCTCCGGCACCGGACCCTCAAGCCCTTTTAAAGGCCGTCGCAATGCTTTTCCATCGACGGGTCCCGTTATCCACAGGCCCGGATTTGACAAAAACGGACAAGACGCTAATGTATGGACGTCAACTCTAATCCGTAACAATCCCTCTCAACAATGCCCGAAATCGCGGAAGTCGCCCTGCGACTCGCCATTTATGCCCGCGTATCCACCGAGGAACAGCGGGAGGGCCAAACCATCGATTCCCAGATTTCCGAGCTCGAATACTTCGCCCGTGATAAGGCCTGGCCGGTCGTCGGCACTTATAAAGACGAAGCGTGGAGCGGCGGAGTCATGGAGCGGCCCGCTCTCGACCGTCTGCGCGACGATGCACAGAAAGGTCTGTTCGACGGTGTCCTGATCAACGACGTGGACCGGTTAGCGCGCGATGTCTCACACTTGGGAATCATCAAACGCGACCTCGAGCGAAACGGAATCCGAGTGATTTTTCGCAAGCTGCCGTCGGAGACAAGCCCCACCTACAATCTGATGGTGAACATTCTGGGCAGCTTCGCCGAGTTCGAGCGCGAATTAATCACTGACCGCACCCGGCGCGGACGCCGCCACAAGGTTGAGGTCAAGAAGGAATACCTCAGTTCCCACGCGGCCTACGGTTACCGGTACACTCCCAATGACCCGGTATCCGGCAAGATGGGTTTTCTAGAGACGATTCCAGAGGAGGTTGAGGTTGTACGACATATGTTCAAATGGGTCGATGAGGAAGGTCTCTCAGCGAGGCGCGTGATGCTACGACTTAACGAGCGCAAACACCAAACACGCAACGGCTCTGCTACTTGGGCTAAGTCGAGCGTCCTGCGGATACTCAAAAACGAGATGTATGTGGGAGTCTGGTACTACAACAAGTTTCAATGCTGCGAGCCGCGCAAGCGTTCATCTATCCAGCAATACCGAAAACGTCTCAAGAGCAGCATCCGGCAGCGCCCGAAGAGTGAGTGGTTGCCAGTGGAACTTTCCGAGTCCCTGCAGATCGTGCCGCGCGATCGGTGGGAACGCGTTCAAAGGCAGATCACGCGCAATATCGCACTCTCACCCCGAAACGAGAAGCATGTCTATGTTCTGACGGGCCTCCTTCGGTGCGGCGCTTGCGGCGGACCCTATGGAGGTACCGCCTGTCACGGTAAGTTCTATTATCGCTGCAATGAGCGGTGCCACAAAGTTAGAAGCGTCAAAGAGCAGGTGCTCAATCAAGTCGTCGAGGACGCCGTTCGGAAAATCATCCTGAACCCAGATGTGATTTTAGAACCCATCCGAAAGCTCGACGCCGCCCACGCCGAGGAGGAGGCACAACGGACGAGAATGGCGGGCGATGTCGAAAAGGACGCGAAGCAGATCGATGCCGAAGAACAACGACTGCTCGATGCATACCGGACGGCCGTCATATCATCGACGCAACTCGGCGAGCAGCTTGAAAAACTCAGAGCCAGACGCATGGCCCTTGATCGGCGGCGCACTGAGTCGGCAAACCCGATGGAGCCTCAGGAAGTCGAATCGGAGGTGCGCGACTATTGCAATGAAGCAGCTGATAACCTGGCCAAGTTCACCGACGTGGAGTGGCGTGAATTTCTTCGAGTCATCATCCGCTCCATCATCTTCGATGGCAATACAATGAAAATCCTGGGTACGATCCCATTGGGCGATCAGATCAATAAGGGGTGTGAGATTCGTTTGAACGCGCCGGTCCCACTGCCAGAGCGATAACGTTGTTATGATCGGTCGTCACGGATTTAACTCAATTGATGACGTGCCGAGCGGAAGAAATGCGGTTGTTCCACCTGGATTACGGCGACCTGATCCGTCCGCCGTTCCGTGTCCTGCGGAGTCGCGGCTGGGGCCAGTGCACAAATGTAACCTCCGAGTACCTGGTCGTTTACGGACCTAAGCACCCCGAAGAACGGTCGATCTTCGACACGTCGCCTTACGTGTTACCACCGGGCAGTACGACTCCGGATGATTGGGACTGTGATGGTTTCCTGTTGCCTGCCAACCGAATGCTCCGGTGGTGGCACCTGCATCGGAGTGGTCCCCTGGCCGTTAAGTTCTGGAATCATCGCCATTTTCGGATCGCGAGGACCGGACTCAAAGAATACCGATGCTCCTGGCCCAATGGATTATTTCAGCCAAGTCAGATAAATTGGGCGATCCCTAATTTTTCGTATGAGGACATCGTTGCGCGGCTGGGTCTTCCCGGCTAGCTCCGACCAGATAGGCCCTCTGACATTCCGCCATTGTGGCGGAATGTCAGAGGGCCTATCTGGAAGCACAACTCGACATTTCTGTCACCAATGGTCTTCTTCAGACAGCCGCCGAAAATGATACGTGCGCCAAGATCATCCCAATCAGACACTAAGGAATCTTAACAACAAAAAGGAACCTACATCGCTGCAGGTTCCATGTGGCTGCCCTCCGTCTTAATACTCTTCTGGCAACAGGATTGTGGTTGACGACCGGTCCGCCTCCGTGATGATCCATATCTTCGTGCCGTCGTCTAACGTGTATGCCGATAACAAGCGGCAGTTGTCTGTGACCGAGCGCTCGTTCTCGAGCTGGTCGTCATCACACAGTTCGCCCCAGTCGCCGGTTTGATGACGCCTGATGAATTGCTGTGGCGTGCCGCCAACTGCACTGATCGCCGCAAGAGCACTTGGTGTGGCAATCACGCGGCCCAAAGGAAATCGTAGTGGCATATTATTCCCTTGGTCAGATGATCCCTAGTGCTAGAAGCAGTGACGGCGCGCCGTGCGGACAGTGACCATCCGGTTCCACGAAGCAATCTTCGTCGCACAGGGCGGGGTAAGCGTCGTCGAACTCGCTATAGTCCTCCAAGGCTTCCTGGACGGACGCGTAGTCGTGTTGAGCGAGCCACTCGTTGAGCGTGATTTGCATGTGTTCCTCCCGTTGATGTTGTCCGGGACGGCTGGTTGAGGGCCTCCCGCGACAGCCGAAGCGGAATCGTTTCAGCTATCGCGGAAGCTCAATGAGGTGGCCAAACGCTGGGGAGAGAAAGGCTAATCAACTGATGACGGTTAAATCCGAATTGGCGCGCCGGTACCGAATTGCTTGAGGGCGGCCTGTTGGCTTACTTTATCAAATTGCTCGTCGATGGCAAAGCGGGCAAACTTGAACCTGGCTCCAGTGGCTGTGGCCAACCGGGGTGATTACAGTGGACAACCGCAATATACCGTAACGTTCAAAGCCGAGAATCGCCAATGGTGATCACCTGCTGGTCGATGGGACGCGATGCTGCATTGCGACCCTCAAGGCAGGGTGTTGTGGTCGCAAATCAGCCCAGCTCATAGCCAAGATGGAAATTTCGCTGGGACGCCCGGAGGTCAAAACGCGACCAGCAGTGCTGATGACGTGAGCGCCGGATATTCCGCCGGGGCTTGGATCGGAGGATATCGTGGCCCCGTCTGGTGCTCCCCCGAAGTCGCCAAGTCTAGCCCGATTACGCCGGTGACATGCCGCCATTAGGTCGGAATATCAGAGAGCCGTTCGTATGTTGAATCAGATCTGGTAGTAATAGCTCATTCCAGTCATTTCAAATACGGCGGTTTCGGGTATATCATATTCCTTTCGTGACAGAACTGCCCCCGGGACAAAACCGTCTCAGCGTGGTGGAACCTGCTCCCGCAACGCTTCCAGGGCCGCCCCCGAGCCTTTACCCACAATGACTTCGCCGAGGAGTTGTTCGGTGTCTGCGCGTATGTACCAGTCACCAACTGCAGTGCCAAATCGCTCGCGATACGCTGCCTTAAGAGCGTCTGAGAATGTCAGGTCTTGGGGCCGAAGGCCTTTCGCAAACTCGTACACGACATAGGGCAGATCCTCCTTTATGCCCTCACAAACGTGCACAGCCATCGTACCGGAGCCGAACGCCGACACCTCCACGACCCGGTTGAATTCCGCAGTCTGGCTGATGCGAGTTTTTGGGAAGAGCACGACAGTTTGTTCCGAGCCCGCCGTCATGCCCTCGAAGTCCGGAGTGCCATCGATCCGGAGCGAACTGCCGGAAACGTGGTCGGGATCGAAAATCAGGAGTGTCGCCCGCTTATAACCTGGGCTGTCGTTGAGGCCGGCAGCGACCAAGCGGAGCTTACCATCGCCATTGAAGTCGAGCAGCAGCAGATGCGGGAGGTGGCCGTGATGCCAATACTCCCCCACCAGACGCCCGCGGTAATCGAGCACGGCCACTTGGTCGGGAAAACTCCAATGATGATTGCTGTTTATTACAATCCTGCGGTGACCAGTCTTGTCCCGCGGTGTGACCAGAATCGGCGAAATGTAGTAGGGGGCTGAGTACTCCTTGCCAGATGAGCGAATTGTGCGGCCGGGCCTGAATACCCACCGGACGCGGCCGCGCTGATCAAAGCAGTACAGCCGCTGATCAGGGAACTGGTCATCAGGATGGTAGCGGCAGACAGTTTCAATCGTGCCATCGCCGTCGAGGTCGGCGAACACGCAGGCCGGCAACGGCGCGGTGTAGCTGGGTTCGTATAACGGGGAAGGAAATGTGTATTGCCACAGCGCGCGTCCGCTGGCCCGGTAAACGGTCAGAGCCTTGCCTACCGCCCGATAGGAATTAGGAACGTTATCGCGTTCTGAAGCCGCCCGCCACCAGACTGAGCCTGATGCGACGGCAACGAGGCCAAACCCGATTCCTACCGCCCAGCCCCGCCATTTCCTCAGACGCGACCACGTACCGTGTTTCACGACGATGTCATCGGTGAGAGGATGCGGCCCATTTGAGTCATGCTGTTCCAGCGCCTCTGCGGCAAGGCCGTTTGCCGAAGCCTCTGCTTTTTTCCAGCTTTCCAGGTCTGAGATGCTCGCCAAAACCCGTCCGCCTATCTTTCGCACCGGCAAACGACGTTGCTTGGCCCAAGTCTGGACGGTGCGGACGCTCACGCCGAGGTAGTCGGCAATCTGCTGCCAAGTGGAGAGCTCATCCGGACCGTTATTGCTGCCGGTAACCATTTGGCGTAGAGTTTTAGACTATCAAGTTCGAAGGTTTGTGACAACTACCTCACTTTTACCCGCATTTCGCGTTTCTGCGTGTTTTTTCGCTTGCCTGAGTATCGGACAACGGTTATATCTGTTGTTTCACTTTCGGGGATGCATATTGCTGGGCCGGCTCGGCATTGGTAATGTGCGGGATTGTCGAGGATTCGTCTATGGGAAGAGCAGCAATCGAACCGGAAAACATACGTTCTCTGAAACGATGTTGCTCCTATCGGGCCACCTTTCATGTAGGACTCGCATGGCTGCTCTGCGCTCTGTCCATGGCAGCGAAGGCGGACACGATATTAATGTTTGAAGATTTGCCGGATGTATATTTCTTCAGCAGCGGCGGGCAGAATGTCGGGTCGTACTATCCCGGCGTCACGTTCGGGCCGAACGTCACCGCCCTGAGCGTTTCGCGGTTTGGGGGCTACGCGAGTGATGCCTTTCCTCCCCACTCGGGGGACGTTGTGATTTGGGATGCCTTTGATCCAACGATCAACGTTACGTTCGATTTCTCGGTCGTATCGTTCGGCATCTGGTACACATCGTTCGATCCTCTTACGCTGCAGGCCTATGATTCGAGTGAAAACTTGCTTGGAACGGTGGTCGGCGATCCGAATACTGACGGGACGACCGGCACATCATCCTTCTTGTCGTTCTCTGATCCAGCGATAGCGGCTGTTAGCCTTACCAGCAGCGCTGGCGATTTTGTTTTGGACGACTTAAACTTCGCCAGCGGCGGAACGACTGCGCCAGAGCCAAGCTCGCTTATCCTTGTCGCTACCATCGTCCTGTTCTTGAGGTGTCGTCTTCGTCGTCGTGGAAGCGTCCGTCCGCGCTGTTGATGCCCTTTAATGGTCCGGATCAACATCGCGACGCGCATGTTCTCAGTCCGTGTGTTTACAGTGGTTTCTCATTTCTAATGAAGGCTTAGAGGATTGAATTGTGAAGTATTCTACCTGCTTCTTGCTCATTGGATTCGTTCTTTGCCAGACCGCAGTCGGCCAAGCCTTTTCAAGCGGTTCAAGCGGCGCCGATGGCGCTCTCGACTTAACGGCCGGAGATAGTGTTTTGCAAATTCCGCCTTCCGGCATCTTCAATTTCACCAGCGTCAATATCCCCATTGGGCGGACGCTGACCTTTCAGAACAATCTCCAGAATACGCCGGTAGTCATGCTCGCCCGAGGGTCCGTCAACATAGCCGGGACGATCAATGTGTCTGCTTCGGGTAGAACGCCAGGGCCCGGCGGCTTCTATGGAGGAGACATCAGTCAACCGGGCCTCGGACCTGGTGGCGGGCAGCCTGGAGGCAATCAGATCAATGGTCAGTGGGTCGGTCCACTCTCCCTTGTTCCGATAATCGGGGGTTCCGGCGGTGCGGGAGCAGTGGCGAATTGCTCGTATTTTGCCGGAGGGCCAGTGCAGGGTGGCGGCGGAGGGGGGGCCGTCGTGATTGCCTCGTCCTCATCGATAGTGGTCGGGGGGCGCATTCTCGCGGACGGAGACGTCACGACAGCGCATGGCTACTGTAGCGGTGAAGCAAGCGGTTCCGGGGGCGCGATTCGCCTTGTGGCAAACAGCATCAGCATTTCTGGCTATACTAGTACCGACGCTTCAGATTTGGAAGCAGCGGTGGTGCGGCTTGAAGCTCCTTTGGGTTCCGTTTCGTACGCATCCGGCAGCGGCACTGCCCCAGTTATCGCCACGATAAATCCCAAAATTATCCTGAACAATCCACCAACCTTGCAGATCGTCAGCATTGCCGGCTACCCGGTTCCCTCCTACTCTGGTTCCAGCTTCAGTTCAATTGATCTCTTACTGCCTTTGCAGTTACAGGACCCGATCCCGGTAGTCGTTCAAGCAACCAATGTACCGGTCGGCTCGCCCATAACTATCAATTTCAGCGGGACTGGGACCAGCGCAACCGCAACAGCCGCTACGTTATCCGGCACGATGGCTTCGAGCACCGCGACTATATATGTGTCGAACTTGAACCGCTCAGCGGTTTCGTATCTGTTCGTTTCCGCCACCTTCGATCCCTCGCTACTCACCAAGAATTTGTCGCCAGAAAGTGTTCCAAATGCGCCTAGGAAGATTGAAGTCGCCTCATCTCCAGGCAGAAACCCATGGTATCGGTTTTGGGGAGCCAACGGGTTTGAAATCGAGCCGAGCACACTTTCTCTGGAATTCCGGCGGGCTGTCGGTCTGTAAAGGCTCGCGTCAAGGAACTTCGAAATGGGAATGGCTAAACGCTTCATATTCCTGCTAACCGTCATGGTTAGTCTGTTGATTTACGTGCCCCCAACCGGTTACGCGCAATCGCCCAACACGGTGTACGTGGACCGGGCCGCCACGATATCATTTGCGAACGCCGGAGAATACGCCATTGACCGAGGCGTGAGTATTGGATTTGTCTACAGCTCAGATGTTGCGGTGAAAGGCGTTTCGATCGCCTTTGGGTCATCAGTCCCACCGGCCGCTCAGATTACGGCGGCCTATGGACAGGCCGGAACTCCTCGAAATCCAGCCGGCACATTTGCAGAGCCCGTCAACACGGCCACGGGAAATTACTTTACTACTATGACCGATCTCGCAGTCCCCGGCCGTGGACTAGCCTTCGTTTTTAGCCGCTCGTACAACAGCTCAGATCCCTATACTGGCCCACTTGGGATCGGGTGGACCTATTCATTCAACTTCGTCCTTACGGTCAATACGGACGGTTCCGTTAGCATCAAAGAGTCCGATGGTGGGGTTGTTACGTTTTCTCCATCCGAAGGAGGCGCTTATACCCCGGTGACGGCTGGGGTTTTCGAAACGTTAATTAAGAATCCTGACGGTTCTTTCACCTTAACGGAAAAAAACCAGACGCGTTTTAATTTTTCCTCTGCCGGCCAGCTTGCGTCCGTAACGGACAGGAATAATAATACACAGGCTCTTGGTTATGATGACTTGGGCCGACTTGTCACCATTACTGATACGGCGCTTCGAACGTTCACGCTGGCGTATAACGGCGCGAACCTCATGACGTCAATCACAGATTCAATTGGCCGGACAGTCCAGTACGGCTACGACATCCTCAACCACCTTACATCCGTCCAAGATCCGCTCGGAGCGATTAGAACCTATTCCTACGATCCCTTTAATCGACTTATCTCTGCAACGGACCCGCGAGGGAACGTGTATCTTCAAAACACGTATGACACCCAAGGCCGGGTTATCGCTCAACAGAACGCCCGCAATTTTACGACAACGTTTGCGTATGATACACCGGTGGCGGGCACGACAACGATCACCGATCCGCTTGGAAATATCACGAAGCAGATCAACGACTCTGCATGGCAGCTAGTCCAGAACATTGATGCCGCCGGCGGGATTACCTCGTATACGTACACGACAAGCAATCTTACAGCCACTTCAACTGACCCCCTCGGACGCACGCAGGCGTTGACCTACGATGCGAATGGGAACACAATTTCAATCACTGATCCTATGGATAAGACGAGTGCCTTTACCTACGACGCCCAGAACGATCTTCTGTCCACGACCGATAAACTCGGCAGAACAACACACCTGATGTATGACAATAAAGGCAATCTGGCGTCCGTCATCGACCCGTTAGGCGGTACGACGCGCTTCACCTACGATTCGTACGGACAACTCGTGGCCGCCACGAATCCGCGCAGCTTTACGACTTCTTTTCAGTACGACTCAGGAGGCGATTTGGTAAAAAGCCTTGACCCCCTTGGAGGTATAGTCACTTCGACGTACGATGCTGTCGGTCGCCTCGACAGCGTCGAGAACCAGCTCGGCAAAACTTCAACGCGGGCTTATGACGCCGATAATCGGCTATTGAGCGTCACCGACCCCCTGTCCAATACCATCGATTTCGCCTACGACGTAAACGGGAACTTGACGTCCATGCAGGATGCAAACGGTAACAACACGCAATACGCTTACGATGCCACCAACAAACTCACCCAGGTGACTGACGCGATCGGCGGGATCACAATGTACCAATATAACGGCAACACAGACCTCGTAAAGATCACGGATGCCGCCGGTCACGCTACGTCCTACAACTATGACGGCCTGCGTCGAGTGACAAGTATTACTGACCCGCTGGCGCGCCAAAGAGGGTATGGTTACGACGCTGCCGGTAACCTCATTACCACAGTGGACGGGAACGGCAAGACCAACACATTCCGCTACGACTCGCTAAACCGTCTCGTCTCCATGCTGCTTTCGGATGGTAAAGCTGTGACGTATACCTATGACTCCGTAGGTAACCGCTTCTCCATGCTGGATTGGCGCGGTACTACATCATATATCTATGATCTCCTCAATCGAGTTACCTCGGTTACAACGCCGGACGGAGAAAACATTGCATACGCCTACGATCTTATCGGTAATAGGACCGCTCTTATGTACCCAGATGGGACACAAGTACAGTATACGCACGATGGCCTGAACCGCCTGACCACGCTTACCGACTGGTCGGGCAACACCACGACCTACGCTTATGATGCAGCGGGAAATCTCAGAAGTTTCTCCCATCCCAATGGTGCGGCATCAACATATCAGTATGACTCCGCCAACCGTCTATTGGGGATCACCAACAAATCTGGCTCCTCTACACTTTCCTCGTTTAGTTACTTCTTGGACTCCGTCGGCAATCGTCTCAATATGACAACCAGCGAGGGCGGCACCAATATCTACCGATACGACAACCTCTACAGACTAATCTCCTGGACCCCTCCATCCGGACAAACTACGACATGGACCTACGATGCGGTTGGAAACCGTCAATCCATGATCTCTTCGGCCGGAACGACACGGTACACATACGATGCTGGCGACCAGCTACTGAACGCAGGACCGGCGACCTTTTCTTACGATGGAAACGGCAATCAATTAACCAGGCTTAGCGGCACGACAACTACTACGTATGGCTGGGACGCTCTCAATAGGTTAGTGTACGTGGTTGGAGGTATGGTGAATACACAGTACCAGTATGACGGCGACGGAAGCCGGATCGCTCAAAAGGTGCCAACGGGAACATATAACTATGTAAACGATCCAGCGGGAACGCTGCCAGTTGCGTTATACGAGAGCGGTCCTGATGGTAATATTGCGTATGTTTATGGCCTTGGGACGGTGTCGGAGCGCTCTTCAACGTTTAGATATTTCTACCAATTTGACGGCCTAGGCAGCGCGATCAACATCACAGATCTTAACGGTGCCCAAAAGGCCGATTATTCTTACGATCCTTGGGGCAAGTTAACGTTACCACTCGATCCGCTTGGGAGCAAGGAGAAGTATAAGTTTACCGGTGAGGCACAGGACCCGAATACCGGCCTTATCTTCCTGAGAGCACGGTACTACGACCCGACATTGGCTCGTTTCGTCAGCCGCGATCCAGGAGCTGTGTTTCCTGCAGTGGTCAGCAACACTAATGCATACCAATATAGCCAGTCCAACCCGCTAAGGTTTTCTGACCCAAGCGGGTATATGCCCGAACCGGTTGGAATGAGCTTCAGTACTCCTTCAACGATTCTCAACGTCTCAGGATCCGGCTCTGACCCAACCCACACTCTATTTTACAGGGCGACTAATTGGGCAGAGGGGGCTCAGAATTTAATAGATTACGCGTGTTTTGATATACCCGGAATCTTCGAGGGATCGGCTGCACTTTCGGCGGAAGGCGTAGCGTCATCGGGCTGGTTGGCTACCGCTGGTACTGGGGGAGGGTACGCGCTCTTAGGTGCCGGAACTTTTTGTACTTCGTACAGTGCCGGTCAAGCTATAGTTGGATTATTTCAGTGACTCATTCCATTAAGTACCACAGTTCTCGGTCTGTCGACCGGCCACTCGGATTGACAACGACCTTCTTTGAGACTGCGCGTGAGGCATCCAGCAAGAGTGATAATTGGCCCGCGAGATACAAGATCGCGATTGCGCATGCGCTCATATACCCGTAAGGCAATGGCATCATTCTGATCAAAACGATATTTGCGGCGATCACGACAGCGACAATCATTACATTTAACCGGGCCTTAAACGAGTAAATTATGAACTTGTCTTGAATGCGTGGCCGCCAAAACGATAACATTCGCAAGAATCGCATGGCTATCGCGCCACCATTCGATTGCCTGGATTTTGAATAACCGATTTTAAATCCTATTGCTGCGCCACAAAACGCAGCAGATAAAAGGGCAGATACAAGCAATATTGGCTGGTGAAACGATTTACCGTACAAGTCGTGTGCCTTTGTAAACATAAGGGCCCACGTGATTGCAATAAGCCCAACCAGACAGCCCGCCATGCTGTATATAATGATTCTTCTCATATTTGATCTCGATATGAGCACCAACCTTTTTTCTCGGACCTAATCGACTTTTTATCCCATGGCGAAAACAAGGCGGCGCATTAAAAATGTTATACACGTCTCATTCAGAGAGCAACAACAGTAGTAATTATCAAGACGGTTCATCTTATTATTGTGATCTCGCGTGTCGAGCATGCGGCATAGACGTATCATTCTTGGAGTATAGATAAAAAGTGGTAACCTTGCAAATCGTATATCCACATGTAAGATATGTCTGAGATACAACATAACGGCAGTATGCGGATTCCGCACTCCGAGGTCGCCGCGATTATCCATTCCGAGGTTGGCGGCATCCGCATTTCCGAGGTTGCGCGATCAGGTACAAACTATTGAAACACAATAATGTTGAACAGCGAATCTGAATAACACGGAATACCCCACGGATCGGCGCCTGTTTTGATCGCGTCAACCTCGAAATGGGTGATTTCTTCGTCGGAAACGCAGTATGTCTAGAAACGCGTAGTTTTCGGAGGTTGTTGGGATTTAAGGAGCCGCCGCTACAAACGACTGCAGTTACTACGATCCTTGGGGAAAAATAACGTTACCGCTCGATCCGCTCGGCAGCAAAGAGAAGTATAAGTTCACGGGCGAGGCTTTTGATCCAAATGACGGGCTCGAGTTCCTGAGAGCCAGATATTATGACGCATCGCTCGGAAGATTCCTTAGCGGTGATCCTGTAGTCAAATGGATGTTCAGCTCGTATGGTTACTGCAACAATGCTCCGACCAGGTTGGTTGATCCCTCTGGCCTAGCTGCAGAGCCACAAGGGATGGTCCTTGGGGCGAGTACTTCTGCGACGACACCCCAGACACTCTTGAACGTACCCGGAGCATCGCCAACTCCTGCTGCCACAAGCATGCCTCAGTCTCCAACTTACCACTGCGCGCCTCATGATAGTCAGTGTATCCAGGCAATGACCAATCTTCTGAACGCGCAAATATGGAGTCAGACTTACGCTGACCAAGACTCCATCTACAGGCAGGCCCAAATAGATGTGCTAACGGAGAGCATTGAGGATATTGTAGGGCTCCCGCTCGGGGCCGCAGTTGACATTTGGGGCACGCCATTGCAAGTGGGGATCAATGATGTCGTAGGTTATGTTGATCTTGGTGCCAATGTCGCTCGCATATGGCTTAATGTTAGGCGTTTGTGAATATCATTCACAATATGCTACAAGGCGCGGCGCGGTACTGTACTTGAGGCCTATAAAGTCAACCCGAACCATAACACAGCGAAAGAAAGAGCACCTACATTTATAAGACCCGCAACGGACAAGTGCAGCTGAAGGCGGGTCTCTATCTGCAAAATAACTACAATGAGAGATGCGCCTGTCACGTAGATTGGCCCGATGTGCGTGATTGCTGCGATTGTGCCATGCTTTCTAATTTCACTCAAGCAGATCAGTCCCGCGCAAATCGGGATAAGGATAAGGCTTATTATTCCAAAGCCTCTAGACATCGTCGGAAGCAAGAACGTGAACGCAACAACCAACAACTCTGCAACAAGTGGACTTATAATTGTTGCGGACCAAAGGGCCCATGCGTTTGTGATTGGTTTGGGGGTCATGGATAGTAAGGTAATGGGATGAGAAAGTCGCTCGATATGGCCGCGCCCATTCGATAGGGAATAGCATCAGGACACCGGCATCGATATTGGTTGACGGTTCAAAGACGCGCACTCTGGACGGTAGTTGCAGGTTTTTGTCAGGCGGTTGGACTTATTAGCGATGCCCAGACGCCCGCGTATGCGAGGGTATTTCGTAGGTCCGGTGGGGGTGTATAGTTTTGGAAAACAGCCATATGTTGTACGACGAGACTTATCTTATTAACGTGTGTCTGAAGTCTCTTGAGATGCTTGTTTGAGTGTTGTTGTTTATATGTGTACGGAAGATTAATGAGGTGTATATAGCTTAGGTTGAAGTTTACAGGAGTCTAAAACAGTGTCAAGAGGGCTCAAACATTTGTTTGACCCTAACGTCGCGAACAGAGTACTGTGTTACGGCACTAAATCGCCGATCTCCTGTGCCGTTGGCAGAGGTTTGTTAGGAAGCATAAGTGTATTTGATTGTGATTGTTATTTGGGTTTCGATGGGTTCTTCCACCAGAGGGAAGTAAGTAAACCTACGGTAAGTATAGCGTCCATTAAAGATATGGTCAAGAGAATGAGGACCTTGGACCACTTCTCGTCGCTTTTCCGGGGCGTCAGTCACCGTGAAACAGTGAAACAGAGTAATCACACGTTAAAGCCCAAAAACCAAAGGTTTCACATCTTGTTGTGCATTGTGGAATCATACGGCTACAAAAACGTCTACAGAGCCGTCGCGTAGTTCGACGCAACGGTTCGTGTCTGATTCATTCTGTTACCTGAGCGATTGCGATTCGAACAGACAACCACCTGCACCCGATGCAGGTGACCTGTGCGCCGGTACGTTAAGCGCTGTAACGGGTCTTCGAGTTGAGAACTGGCCGCCCGCCGCCCGCAGCTGGACGTCGTAGACGAGACAATGGACGGCACCCAGTAAAGCGGGCGTGGGACGTCCAATTCGGACAACAACTCACCCTCAGCTCGATTGCTGAGCGCACGACACTCTGGCTCGTCGACCGCTCCGCCACGCCCTACGGATCTATCGACCCCGTTCTGCCGTTATGTTTCTGGTGGCCTTACGAGGTTGTCTGGGCCTCCCGGTTCCGCGCCGTTCGCCTACATAGTTCGAGCGCCGAGCGCCGATAGGCGATACTCTGGAATCGTACATCACCCAACCGTCATCTGACGAAGAACATTCCGATGAGTAGAAAACGACTGGAATTGGCTCTAAGAGAGTTGCAAGGGCCGGATTGGGAAAGGTTCGAGCGCTTTGCTTCGGAGTTCTTGAGTGCCGAACTCCCGGAGTTAAGAACCGTCGCTTCTCCTTCAGGTGATGAAGGGCGTGACGCTGAACTGTTTTCGCCGACCGGAGATAACACACAAGTTGTTCAATATTCAGTAACCCCGAACTGGAAGCAGAAAATCCGGAATACAGCGAAACGGATTTCGTCGACCCTTCCTTCCGCGCAGCTGCTGATATACGTAACTAACCACATTATCGGTCCCGATGCAGACGAGATCAAGCAGGAGCTCCGCAGGGGTTTTCAAATGCATCTTGACGTCAGAGATCGAAGTTACTTTCTCGAGCGCTACCAGAGAACTCCTCAGACCGAAGCAGCGGCGGAGGCTCTGGCTGCGGACATTGTTGATCCCTATTTGCGATCGGCTGGAGTATTGTCACGACCGTCGCCCGTGCTCAACAGCGACGAGGCCAAGGCCGCTCACGTTTACCTCTCACTTCAATTCCGAGATGATGTTCAAGAAAAGGGTCTTACCAAGCTCTCGTTTGAAGCCCTCGTGCGAGCAGTCCTAATTAACACGAATTCGGATAGAAGAATAGCCAGACCGGAAATAAAGCAAAGAGTCAGAAATCTGCTACCGAACGATGACGCGAAGCGTGTTGATCAATTGACGGACAACGCTCTTTTGCGTTTGACTAAGCGGGCTATCCGGCACTGGCAACAATCCGACGAGTTCTGCCTGACACACGAAGAGAACGAACGCGCTTCGGAATATATAGCTGCGCACGAGCTAGACGAGATGGCACTGATAGAGGAAATCACAAAGGTGATTATGGGCTCAGTGGCGCCGGCCTCAGTTTCATTGGTCGACGTAGCTGGAGCGACAGTGCGCGTGAGGCGCATTCTGGAACATTGTCTGTATTCCCGTGCCGAATCGTTTGCTTCGACTGTGCTGGCTGGCAGCACAGCAGCTTTCGCGACTGACCATTTGCCGACGATTATCCTCGACGATCTTCGTATGAACCCGGCGAAGAGAGGTGAAATTGCTGCCATGCCCGATTGGCTGGCAGCCGTGATTCGCGAGATTCTGGGGAGCCCCGGGGAAGCGACCCAGGTATACATGCGTGAACTGGCCGATGCATATACTCTAATGGCTTTCCTAAGGCAGACTCCAGACGTGCAGAGAGCGGTCGAGAAGATGTTTTCTCATGGAGAGATTTGGTTGGATACTTCGGTTATCCTACCGCTATTAGCCGAGGAACTCCTGGAAGAAGACAAACGAACATTTCAACGGATGTTTCAATTGGCCGTGCAGGCTGGAATTGAGTTCTTTGTAACAGATGGCGTAGTCGAAGAGTTGGATAGACATATTCACCGTGCGGTTTTGTGTAGTCGGATGATTAACATATGGGAAGGTAGATTTCCGTTTCTGTTTGAGGTTTTCCTCCAGACCGGAAGACTTCCCGGCGAGTTCCCACCGTGGGCAGAATTGTTTAGAGGCTCGAATCGCCCAATCGACGATATTTTTGAGTTCCTTCAAGAGAGCTATCACATTCAGCGACGGAGTCTTGAAGGGCAAGCCGCTGGCGCTCCGGAGAATCTACGTCACGCGGTTCAGGATGTCTGGTATCGAATTCACGAGCGAAGACGTGAAAACCTAGGCGGACTCGTCGAACCAATTGCTGTTGGACGACTCAGTCGGCATGATGCCGAGAACTACGTTGGTGTTATTCAACAACGCAGGCAGGAGAAGGCCTCCCCATTCGGATACAGTGCGTGGTGGCTCACGCTCGACCGCTCAGCCCTCGCGATCGGCGACAGTGTCACACGTGATTTCGGAATTCCAGCGTTTGACTCACCGATCCTCAGTGTGGACTTTCTTGCTCAATATCTTACATTCGGTCCGGTTCGAGCCAGGCTTTCCAAAACTTCTTTACGAACACTTCCGGTTACGCTCGAACCAAGTCTCGTTAGATTTCTGACGCGCGAACTCCTCGAAGAGGCCACAGCAATCCGAACGGAAATGAAGGTTCTGCCGGAGCTGGTCGTCAGGAGGCGAATTCGTGACCGCTTGGACGAAGCCCGTCGGCGGTTGGGTCCACTAGCGGCGAGAGGTATCGAATCCGTTCTCGATGAATTTCATAACTGATCTCGTAGTGTCCAAGGATCCAAAGCGTACGCTCGACTACGTTAGGTTATGCCAGTAACATTGTCACAACAACGCTCGCTAAGTGCTTTGTTTGTTGTCGGATTGGATTTTTGGTAGGGACAATCGTATCGGTCGAATTCTGCAGCCGCCCCGGCATGATAGGTCCCATAAACTTTGCCGTGAAGTGTGCAGGAGCGCGTAGTGCGGGAAATCCGCACGCTACGTACGATGTGGCGGGCGCTGGAAACGGAGCTACGGCGATTCCTAAACGGGCACGAAGAGGGAAACCTCGGATACAAGCCAAGGAGGAGCCTACGGGCCACCGCGCCAGCGCTCGACCCTACCAGGTGACCAGTTCCGGTCGTTTTGACGGAGCGTTGCAGAACACCGAGTTGATGGCGCAACGCCAAAATCTCGAGTTGGAGAGCCGCACGGCTCCGAAACAAGGCGACGACGGTACTAAAGAGCGCCGACAACACGTGGAAAGGGAGGAATCGAAGAACGAACGACAACTCCCACTCTATCAACTAGAACGGAGTCTACGAGAACGACAGTCGCCTGACTGTTCTACAGCAGGCCAAAGAACTTGATTCTCAGCCGCTGGAGCCGCCGAACAGACCTTTTCAGGTGATCGCCAGGTATCAGAGACCCGCAACTTACGCTAGCACCGTTAATTGTGCTTCCATAAACGTAATGAATCCGAATTCGGCTCCCCTGGGCTTTCACTCCGAAGCAGCCAAACGATTCAATGAGCGTGTGCGGGAAATAATGCCTACCGTTCAGGACCTGGGCAGCGTGATACAAGTTCATAAGAACACGGTCGATTTGCATCCTGTCGCGACGATTAAGGCCGAGGACATCATTTCACAGCCAGCTTTAGTTTACGAACATGATCCCGCTGGAGAACCTGCTGGCGTGTTATGGGTTTCAGCGGGAAGGCGTGTCGGCTGGGTGAGCAGGGCCTTTCAACCCATAAAGGCGTTAACGGATTCGATAGCCGCAATGAAACCCTTCCGAGACCTTGTTTCCAGAGAATTCCTATTGCAACGAATCTGCGAATGGCTATCAGATACCTTGGAGGGACGACAATCCTGTGAGCTCTCGCAATACATCGAACTTCGAAGCAACGAAGAGGTCAAGGAATATGAAATCTGGGCTCCGCTCTTCAGAACTTATTCTTCCGTTGATCTAAGTATCGGCGATGTGACATTTCGGACGATCACCAGAGAGATCATGGACGAGTGGTGGGGACGGATGCCGGTCGCGCTCCGCGAAGACCCGACGAACGCGCTCGCACTTCACAGATGGGCTGAAAGAAGGTCGCAATTACAGGCGAGCTTGGCGGCCTGCGTGTCCGTTCGTGCGGAGAAGCATAAGGCTGTCGAACTCGCGCGCATCGCAGCACAAAATGCCACAGCTCTTTTGAGGTTCCTGTCGCCGGCAAACCTCAATTCCCGATTGACCAGCTACTGTACGCCAGTCCGTCTTCAAGCAGTTGGCTTATGCACAGAGCTTTTCATGAATGGTGGCTTTATCGATACGATCAGCGAAGGGGTACAAGATCAACGCGACACGCACTGGCACGTCGATAGGAGTCTGCAATTGCAGCCGGGCGTTCTGGCCAATCTTCACTGGCTCGCATCTGAGCACTCTACAGAGTTCCAAAACTTCCTCTACGATGCGTTGATCCTTTACTCAAGACAAGCGCTGGCCGTAGAGATTTCAGATAAACTCGTTTTTACACTTTCGGCGCTTGAATCGATGCTGCTGAGGGACAGCAGCGAGCCAATTCAGAAAAACCTGGGCGAGCGGATGGCGTTTCTAATCGGCCAGACAGCACAGCAGCGAAAGGAAATCGTTAAGAACATCGAGGAGATTTACAAAATTCGATCTGCGTTCGTACACCACGGACAAACACCGCGTCACGTGGACGTTGTTGATTGTTTTTTGGTGAACGCCTGGACGACCTTATCGCGATTGTTAGACCTAGTCCCGCAATACCGTACGAAAGCCGCGCTAGTAGGTGCCCTCGAGGACCGCAAAATGTCGTAATTGAAGCGCACCGCCTAACACAAGCTTGTCGTAGTCGTTCAACCAAAATCGCCCCGAGAACGAAAATTCTTAGGCTGCTATTCGACAGTACCGCGGATTGATCGGGAAGTTGGACCAGTCGCCGTTATGGCCGCAAAGGAAGTGGCACGGGCTGCACATTTCCTTCCCTCTTTCGACGCCACGACCTGCATAATGGTGCAACTCCGTGTATTGGAAACGACCACCACAACACTCGCAGCAGCCCATCTTCTCCAAGACCAGACGTGTCCTTGGGCCGCGGAAAGGACAGTTTCGCGCAGTATGATTCGTTTGACCACATTCGGAACAATGCCGAACGGGCTTATCCGGTTCGAATAGCACCTTATAGCCTACGTACGCCATGGCACACCCGGCACCTATCATCGCCAATTTGCCAAGCAGGTCGACGATCAGTTCACCAGCAGTGGGCTGCTGAAGCTGGTTATGCAAGGCCAGCGGAACAACTTGCGCCCACTCAGACTGCGAAGCCGGAATATAGTACGGCATATGCTCTTGGCCCACCATTGTCATCGCGGAAGCCCCCGATCACCAAGATTGTAACGCGAAAAACCCAAGAGCGGGCTCAACACCGCGCCGCTACGGGATTAACTACAAAGGCGCAAGCACTTGTTGCGCTTGGTGGAAATCGGCAGCTACAAGATTGACTACAGGAAAGTTTCCGACCCTGTAGATGATTGCTTGCAACTAATTGGAATTATGTAACTTAGACGCACCCACTCCCTTGACCTTCTCATGCCTTGGGCGCAGGGGGTCGGGCGTTCAAATCGCCCCGCCCCGACCATTCCTAAGTAACTCATTTATTTGCAACGTTCTCCTTTGCGCCCCCAAGCGCACCTGTAGCGGCTTATGGCTTTTTGGGGTTCTTGGAGGCCCCGAACAGCTACAAAATTGACTACAGTCGGATGGGGTGGACCCCTCCCCTGAGAATTGTTGTTCCCAGAATCTCCGTCCCCTTCTCACAGGGGAGTCGCGCGCGACTGTACACAGATTCGCCGCGTATTCACATCATCGCCGATTTCAGTCCCCTTCTCACAGGGGAGTCGCGCGCGACAGTGAAAAAGGGGACGGACGGAAAGTGGTATTCGAATTTCAGTCCCCTTCTCACAGGGGAGTCGCGCGCGACCCGTCGGGGGCTACTCAGTTGGTTGCGGCCAGTTCTATTTCAGTCCCCTTCTCACAGGGGAGTCGCGCGCGACGATTCCAGCGTCCACAAAGCCGTTCGGAGAAGACTTAATTTCAGTCCCCTTCTCACAGGGGAGTCGCGCGCGACGCCTGTGAGGTCGCTGTGATAGTTGCAATTGCAAATTTCAGTCCCCTTCTCACAGGGGAGTCGCGCGCGACCCCGTCCTCCGGCCAGTTGAACCCGGCTCATGCCCGCATTTCAGTCCCCTTCTCATCGGGGAGTCGCGCGCGACGATCGAGCCGCTACGCCGCGCAGGAAACTACCGCTTTCATTTCAGTCCCCTTCTCACAGGGGAGTCGCGCGCGACACTCGGAACGACTGCGGCGCTCTGGCTCGTCAAGGATTTCAGTCCCCTTCTCACAGGGGAGTCGCGCGCGACAGCGCCTGCGCCGAGAGGTCGCGGTGACTGTAATACTATTTCAGTCCCCTTCTCACAGGGGAGTCGCGCGCGACCCCTGAGCGCCGCGCGTTTGTCTACGATATGATCGGATTTCAGTCCCCTTCTCACAGGGGAGTCGCGCGCGACATGTTACGTTAGCAGGCTGGGGACGCGTAAATTAATTTCAGTCCCCTTCTCACAGGGGAGTCGCGCGCGACCATCGTGTTCCCGTCCGTCGTCGTGTAGAGCACTTGATTTCAGTCCCCTTCTCACAGGGGAGTCGCGCGCGGACGACTCGGACTCGAAAGAAGCCGACCTGATCGCCGAAATTTCAGTCCCCTTCTCACAGGGGAGTCGCGCGCGACGCAGCGGTCACATTGTTCTCGACGACGTGCAGTTCTAATTTCAGTCCCCTTCTCACAGGGGAGTCGCGCGCGACAGATGCCCTCCGTGAATACCTGGAGCAGTACATCGAGGATTTCAGTCCCCTTCTCACAGGGGAGTCGCGCGCGACCTTTGAGGATTGCTACCAGAGACTCTGTTTCACGGATTTCAGTCCCCTTCTCACAGGGGAGTCGCGCGCGACTTGGGACGAATTCCGCAAAGGCGCGGCCATCAATGAAATTTCAGTCCCCTTCTCACAGGGGAGTCGCGCGCGACTCCGGCCGGTTCCAGACTGAGCGGCCCGCGCGACTTCCATTTCAGTCCCCTTCTCACAGGGGAGTCGCGCGCGACGCGGCGGACAGTTCCCCAATCAGCACCCGCATTTGTTCAATTTCAGTCCCCTTCTCACAGGGGAGTCGCGCGCGACTTCCCGAAGGTTACAGGGTGGCGACTGAGGTGAGTTTTATTTCAGTCCCCTTCTCACAGGGGAGTCGCGCGCGACTGCTCTCTAACTATCTCACCTGTATACCACTTACACCCGAATAAACTCCCCAAAACCTCGAATATACCTCAATTGCTCCCAAATCCACCCAATCTGCGATTTTCACCAGACGTCCCCGCAGTAATTCGCATACTCACACTCCGCGCATCGTCCCCTGACCTTCGTCGCCTCAGGAAATATTTGCTGTTCCTCCACGACCCGGATCATACGAACGGCCTCGGCTACTCGATCCCGCTCCTCCGCCCCCACATCAATCCCAAAAATACGATCATCCGGAATTCGATACAAAAACGCCCTCGCCACCTGAATCCTCAGTCGCGCCTCCGCCAGAACCGCATATCCCGCCAACTGGTATTTGTGATTCTCCCCAGGCTCGCCCGACGTCAGCTTGAAATCGACAATCGCCGCCTCGTTCTCCCGCTCCAGAAGCAAATCGATCTTCCCCGACAGGCCCACCGTCTCGTCTTCCAGCCACACGCCAAAACGCCGCCGTGCCCCCTCAAACCCATACTCACGCAGCGCACGGCGCAATTCCAAACGCTCGATTATTTCCTGCGCACGAACCGCCTCGCTCATCTTGTACGTCGGTCGACCCACGCCTCCCAACACGCGGTGGTAATACACGATGCGCCCGCAATACCCCCACTGCTTCAGCTCCGTCACGGGAATCGCCTTCACCCGTCCCCTTTCAGAATCCGCAACGAAGGTTTCCGGGCCTCGGCCACCGCCTTCAACTCATCGGCATCCAGCCGGTACTGCTCCAGCACCCACATGTCCCGCAAATCGTCTTCGCACACCGGCACAATCCGTACCCGTGCCGACTGCCCGCCGATCTCGCGTTGCAACCGCAGCGCAAGCTCTTGCCGCCGATTGCGATTCAGCTTCCCAAAAAACGCGCTGAACTGAATACGTTCCAGTCCATAATCCAGGCAGATTTCCGACGCCCGCGTCCGCAGCCGATCGTCTTCGATGTCGTAAATCAAAATCAACGACACCTCCGGGCTGCCCTTTCCAACCCCGAGCGGCTTTAAAACTCCGCGATAAGGATTCTTATGCGCCAAGCCCGTTCACCACTGGAACGCAAACGGCCGGTACGCACGCAGTCCCCGCAACGCGCTCGCCGCCAGCCTCGACTGCATCTGAATAATCGACCAGATCTGGTGCTCCTTCCCACGGTGCCGTTCCGTCGAGTTCATGCGCAGCAGCACCCGGCTCGCGATACTCTCCCGCGACGCCGCATCCAGCATCCCTTTCTGAAGCGAGAGATTCCCGCCCTTGTTCAGCCAGGTGAGAATCGCCCGATCCACGACCGGCTGCCGGAACTCCTCGACAAGATCGAGCACCAGCGACGGTTTGCCGCTACGGTCCACATGCAGAAACCCGGCGAACGGCTCAAGTCCTGCATTCATCGCCGCGCCCCACACGTGCATATAAAGGATGCCGTACCCGTAATTGAGCGCTGCATTTACGGCATCGGTCGCGCCACGATGGTCGCGGCCCTCGAATCCGAGCCTGTCCGGAAGCATCCCCGCCATGCGATCCCAATAGACTCGGCCGCCCGTTCCTTCGAGGCCCATCAATGTCCCGCGAACATGGTCCGGGCTCTCCCCTTCGGCATCGAGTGCCTTCTTGCGAAGACCCTTCAGAATAGCCGCCCCTGTTTCGAGCGAATCCCGTTTCTCGCCCTCCCGGCTCTTGCCGAAATACCGCATCAGCTTCTCCTGATTGTGCAGCTTGCCCGCGACAACCCAGCGGCAGAACTCAGCCCCGGTGGTTGTGTGATATGCGGTCATTTGTGATCTTCGAGTCTCGACTGTCGCGGTGAGGAGCGGGGAAGTGAGCAGCGCCACCGGTTTGCCGCTTGAGGAAACAACGCCGATTCGGATGCCGCGCGCGCAGATTTCTTCGAGAAAATCGGTGGACGTGCTGATGCCGTGCGATGCCAGAATTACTTCCTGGAGCCGTAGAAATGGAATCTGTGCGATCGTCTTCTTTCCCTGTCGAACGACCACCCGCTCGCTTTTTTTCCCGACAAATAGCCCAAATCCGCTAATGAAGAGTTGTGATCCATTTTCGGTGGCGAGCAAAGTGACCGTGCCATCCTCGGGCAAAACTGCATCATCGGCAGGAGGCATTTCCAGATCGAGTTGTTCCGGCCGCGCCTCAAACGACTCGGTAATCCAGTTGTACTGCGCCGCCGCCGCGGGCTTTCGCGGTGAAAGAACCGAAGCTGATGTAAGCGCTGCGGAAAGGCTACTCATTGTTTACACGCCATCATACTGCGGCGCGGAGCTTAAATCCAAGCCATCTTCCTCCGTATACTTGCATTTCGCGATCCAGGCCGCCTCGCTTTTGAAAAGATTGCCATTTCTCCTCAGGAAATGTGCTTGCCCTTTTGTGATTGGCACGAGCAACGATGAAGCCAAAAAGGGTTGTTTCTCCAGCCGCGACTTGAACTCGGGCTCGAACCCAAACGGCAGCACTTCGTATCCCTCAAATAATTCGTCGAACATGTCTTGAAGTTCTGGTTTCGATTCAAATGGACGGCATGCGGAAAGCACCGTTCTCTCAAATGTCTCAGTCGCGGTGTTGACCTCCCGTTCCCATGCGTCACCTACGGTTCCGGCATATATCGAGTCGATCATGCCTTGAACTTGATCTTCAGCCAGTACCTGGTCATCAACCGCAATGAGCTGTTTTAGAGCCGCGTCGAGCGCAACCTGCTCGTAAACTGGACAACCCTCAGGAATGCGTGACATGACGTGAACGTCTTTGGCCGGTGGCTGCGAGCTTTGACGCTTGCGGTTCACACGCCCAAACCGCTGTAGCAGCGCTTCCAGTGGTGCCGGATCGGAATACAGGACATCGAAATCGACATTGAGACTTACCTCGACCACCTGCGTTGCCACCAAAACCACCGGTGCCGGACACTCGGCTCCCACACCCTTCCGTCTCATTAGGTCGCCCTCCTTCTTCGCGCGGTCCTCCGAATGAAACCGGCCGTGCAACAAATCCACCGTTACTTTGAGACGACTTTGCAGCGCGGTCCGCAGAGCCTGTGCACGCGCAACGGTTGTCGCAACAATCAAAACCGACAGACCCTGCCCGACATCGCGAGCTATAGCACCAATGATTTCGGACGCGAAAAGATCTTTGTCCCTTATGTGCACCCTGTGCCGCCGGAAACGTTTGAACGTGGATTGATCTGCCCGAATGATCTGACGATTCCCAAGGATCTCGCCCAAAATACGCTGCAGCCGCGAAGGCAAAGTAGCCGACATCATAAACGCATCTCCAGCGAGCCGCGTGCGGATGTGACCTAAGGTCGCAAGTATCATTCCCAAGCGGCTGGGCTCGTACGCATGAATCTCGTCGAAGACAAATGTGCCCGACGCCATATCGGTCCAAATCGCTTCGTGTCCCTTTAACTCATACGGAGCCCGAAGCAACTGATAGGGGCTCAGAATTCGTACTGGAGTTGCATGCAACCTCCCCAATGCCTTCTCGCGGATAGCGGCGCTCTCTGCATCGGCACGTGTGTATTTCTTATCCAGCAGCTGTTGGTAAAGGGCCTGAAGTGTGCGCGAATGCTGGAGAGCAATAAGACCCTTACCAAGTGCCGGCTCAAGGCGTTCGCGCATGGCGTTCATGCTCGCCTGATACGGAAGAACGTAAAAGAGCACCGGCGTACCCTTCACCGACTGCGTTCTTCGTGCAGCCCATAGGAGCGCTGATTCCGTCTTACCGCTGCCCGTTGGAGCGATCAAGACTGCACTGGCGGCCGTAGCCCGGCATGTTTTCTGATGCTGGAATAACTCATCATCCGGTGGCAGCTTCAAAAGTGTTTGCATCGCCTCCACCGACTTGAGCATTGGTAAAACGGCCAGGGTCGCCCAAGCTGAACCAGCGTGATCACAAAGCAGCATTAGACCACGCAAGTACATTCCTGAGAGAACCTGTTCAGGACTTGCGGCCCGCAGACCTCCGTATAGCTGGTCCGCCCTAAGAAGAATTTCGGAGAGATCGCTCACGAAGTCTCGCGGCATCCACGGACGCTCAATCGCGCCGCTCCACTCGCGAGGTATAGTCACCGGCAGTCGCAGAAGCCGCTCCCAAATTCCTGCTCGTAAGATCGATTGAGCCCTGCCGACGAGCCCCGGCGTGAGTTCCGGCTCCAAAAGCGGCGGCACATGCTCGTATCGCTCTGCGATAGTGTCGAGATCCTTGTGATGAGACAACACCGCGACGGATACCCAACCCGAATCGTCGTGTTCGTCTCCTCCGAGGATGTACGGTAAAAAAGCAGCCGAGATCACCTCGTGCCGAAACGGAAATTTCTTTCCATCCTTCCTCAACATCGCCTGAAATCCGTTGCAGCACTTCCCCAAGTCATGGACTGCCAGCGCTATCCCGGCGCGAATCCACAAGCGTGGCATCCCGCAACTCACGTGAAGGTTCGGGGTACGCTCCATCAGGGCGCCAAGGTTAGAGAGAACCCTGCTCGTATGTGCTACCAGGGACTCCCCACGGACGTCCCCGGGCTTCGGACTCTTTGCCCAGATCTCGCTAACGCCGCTAGTGGGAAGCTTCAACAAAGGAATGGAAAACCACGGCTCGGTGAACGCCGTATGCTATTGGAGAATCAGGGTCCACCCACCATTTCTGTACTTCTCGCGTGGCCAGCATTCTGCTAGCGGCAGGCGATCCGTCGACAGAACCGGAAAACACCCGCTCGTGCAGCACCACGTAGCGCTCAAACTGCGCAACCCTTTTCGGTGGAGGACCGATGAAGCGAGGCATAAGAACCGTCGAGCCGACTCCCAGATGCGGACGCAGCGAGTAAGGCGCAAGCGTGTGTTCGAGATAAGCTCCGTCGCTCAGTTCAAGCTCGACCTCTTCTACTCGTGTAACTGCCGCCAAGTCCTGCGAGCGGCCCAAAATGACGCAGAACACCGGGTGCCGAAATGATTCCGCGAGCCGTAGGTCATCCAAGTACAATGTCAACTTGGGCTGAAATAGAAACTCGCGCACGTGAGGCTGGACATCTCCTTGCACCGAAGTAACGTATTTTGCCCCTTCGAACTCGAATCGAGCGCCTCCCGCCGAAATGATGTGTTGGTGCTCGAGATCCGCACCCTTTGACCGGAAACGAAAATCGTAAGCGAATTGGAACGACGTCGGGGCTAGCAGATCTCCCACCGCGCTAGCCACGTGCCCATAAATAGTGGATGGCGGAGGCATTTCGTATGTGATCTGCCGCCCGACGAGGAAATGCGGGTAACGAAACGACGTCACAGGAGCTTCAATTGTTATACGGGCGACGAGGTGTTTACTCATACCACGCAGAATTGGCGGGATCGCGGAGCGACTCGGCCATTCGTCTGATTTGCTCAACAGGATGGGCTAGTGAAATGCGGCCCTCCATTCCGTCTTGATCTCTTGCGGATTCCAGCTTCTTTCGCTCTTCATCCAAGAAACCATGTGACCATCCAATCAGCACCTCGCCCAGAAACTGGTCGCCATAGACACTCATCATCTCCCTGAACGCCGCCTCGTGAAACTGTGTCGTGTATGAGGAACCCGCTGTAAAGAGGCGGTAGAATGGGTTGTTGCCGTACTTTGTCACGGCAATTGCCATAACCGCTGGAGTAATGTCTGTGTAATGAACCGCTTGTTTCGCTCCGCCGCTTAAGTAGGCAAGGCTGCCAACCAGAGTAGAAACCCGGTCCATCCGGTCCTCAAGTGACAGACGGTAGGCGCCCTGCTTCCGCAGCGTCACTTCCGCAAGCTTGAGATCCTTCGCCTCTTCGCGGCGGTGCTTGTCAAGATTCTTATACCCGACCCGCTCACCGTCAAAAAATGTGCCTGATGCAGAAAGGTCAAGCGAAATCAGCCCGAGCAGGTGCCCACGATAAAACTCGTGCTCGTACGGAACTGGATTCCCTTCTTGGCGCGTCATCGTTCCGAAATCTGTAGTGATGGCAGACCGTGAAATCGAAGTAAACGTGCTTATGCGCAGAGGAGAGACGCGTGTGATCTCTCTTTTCTCTTCGAGTGGGCTGGCTTGAACATCCTTTTTCGCGTCCGATTTCTGAGACGGAGCGCGCATATATCCAAAAAGATCATCATCCCAATACTTAATAGGATCCGCGTCCGTATAAGCGATCTTTCCTTCGCGGCGTACTGGAGCCGCTTTCCACTTAGGATCGTTCAACTCCAAATTCGCTCTAATCCAGTACCGCATGGCCTGCGCCGACACGTAGGCGTATTCGCCCCCGCCCGGTACTCTGATCTTCTTCACGACTATCGCGTTGTCCGTCGTCGCGCCGGGAGCCGAACCGGCGTTGTTTAGCGCGGACGCGGGCGCGTCCAGCACGATACAGCCTGTTAAGAATGCCATATTCCCCCTATACCGTCTCAGTTACAGTGTCGTCTTCGGTCGTCGTAGCCGATTCGTCGATCAGCATATCGCTCGAAAGGGCATTTAGAGCGTGCAAATTCTCAACGAGCCGTATCGAAATCAAATCGCGTGTTAGCGACCAGTCGGAAGCGCCGACTGAGTCGGAGGCCTCAAAAACTGCAAGATACTCCTCAAGACCGAACAGTAGAGCGCCATTTTTCATGTGCTCGTTGCGCTGCGCCTTTGTGAGTGCTGCCCGCAGTTCCCATGGTCGCTTTGCATAGACAATGCTCCGGAACAATCCCTTATCATTGCGGGCCTGAATATGTTTCGCAAGCCTATCGCTAAAATCGCGTATCGCTTCTATTGTTTTTTGATCCATACCCAACACCTCCCGTAAGAACAACTCGGCAAGAGACCAGTCGCAATCCGCCGCGTTCGCAATCGAATGCTTCAACTTCGACAGAACGTGACGACGCAGAAACGCGCGAGCGGCCCTCGGATCCGCTTGCCCGCTCTCAAAAATCCTGAACAAATCGTTGTACACGGGGTTCCGTGAAACGCCAGCGCCGACTAAACGCAGCCCAGCCGCCTTCGTCAGCGGTTTGCTCGCACGACTGGCCTCTTCATCCCAACCCCGGGCAACAAGCCGGTTCCAGGGCGCACTGTGAGGGTCCGCGGCGGCAAGCCGGATGAAGCCCACCAACTGCGAAGGGAGGCCGTAAACCTGCAGCGAAGGGCCCTGTCCTGAACTGCTGAGCCAGTACACGGTAACCGAAGCACTCGACATCGCCCCTCGACGGCGTTCGCGAAAAATAGCGTTTAAATCCGCTGCGACTAGAGATGTTGGACCTTTTGCATCGGGATATTTAGCACGCTTCTTCGTCGTGTCCCAAGATCCCTGCTCACGTTCGAGCGACGGATCCGGTCCGTCATTCCCCGGGAGCGCATTCTGCTCGCCAGGTTTATAAGTCGACGATTGTCGTGTAGATATTTCTCGGCGAGCGCGATCATGAGATCAGGCGCGTCGGAATGTACTACTAGCAATTTACCCTCTGTGCGGCGTCCGCCCATCGGCAGCGCCTGTAATGCCACTAAATAAGGTCCGCTGATCGCGAGGCCGCCAGCCGCGTTCGGGAAGAAATTTAGAACATCCTCGCCCGTCAGCAGCGGCATTTGCGCCCGGTGAATAATGTGCGTCGCAGGTTGACCGGAAAAAACGCAGGTGAGCCCCTGCGTCGCCGGTCCCGGCTCCGTTCGGTGCGCGAATAGGACTCTCTGGGAATAGCGCTCTCGACTCTCGTCTTTCTTTTGTCCGGATCCCGGCTGCACATATTCTGAGTTCATGAAAACGCAGCTAAGGTAACTCGACATGACGCCGCTGAAGTAGTAGCGCTTCAATTCTGCAGCAACCTGATCCAGATCATCCAGCGTCAGATCTTCGGGCGACTGCTTTGGGGACATCGCACACAATGTAGCGAGGCCCACATCAACAAGAGGGTGACCGGTCCAGTGCATATGTTCAGCCCGCGCGGCAAGGTCTAAATCCCGTACGGCAAACCTTTCTTGTAAGAGACAACTAATTATGCTTCATCAATCAGACATTCACAAACCAGCCCAAATGAGCTAAACCACAACCATTAGCCACCGCCGGTGTGAAACTTTACGACATGGTCAGGGTTCGCCCGGTCAGCCAACCACGCATTCAAAACCTCTGTCTGGCTACCGTACAGGTTTTTGATCTCGGCTTCTTTAGGGAGCCGGCGGAATATATTTCGAGTCGATGACCTTGGGTTGTCTCATGGCGGCGCGTAATTTGTTAAGGCCAAGCGGCATGTAATCTCCACCGGAGCGAATTTCCAACCACGCACAGTATCAAAGAGCCTTGATTCGAATGTCGCACAGGTGCTCTTGCAGCTCCGTGGGGAGGATCGGCGTCCTCTGGTCTTCATCCGGTGCTTCTCATTTTATCTCCGAGCAATACCCGCTGGTTCGTAGCCGAATTCACTGATATGGAGAATCAGTAACAGTCTGGGGTCATTCAGGTTGAGTTCTGTTCCTGGCATGCGAACCTCGCCGTCTCATTCCCATAGGCTTTCCATCCGTCACGCTCTCGGCGGCAGAATAGCTCGACCTTGGCCCCCCGGCACGTCGCCTCGACAAGCGCATAGAATTCTTCCGGTTTCCGCGAATGCTCGCGCCGCGCAGCCTCGATGACAGTAGTGTGATTGCCGTGCAGAAATATCGGCTTGCCACGAATGGCTAGCAAGCAGTGCTCGGTCTGCCCGCGCAACCATTCGCCCGTCCCCATACGATCTTTCACCCACGTCAGCACTGTCTTGTACTCGAACCCCCAGGCCTCAACGACCTCAAAGCCGACGCGCAAGTGCGCATTGGTCGTCCACAGCCAGAGAATCGCGTCCTCAGCGGCCATGTCTTCAACCGGCAGGCCCTTGATCTCGTCGATATCCATGGTCGGGTATGGAAGGTCATTACCGGACTCGTACCGCCAAGGAGGATCAGCCACAATCACTTGGAATGGACCAGTGGGCAGTTCCGGCGGTGTGATTTCCAATTCCTTGGCTTGCCTTAAGACCGTGAGTCTTCGATACGCACCGGCTATTTTGCCGCTTCGGTCCATCTGGTCAACCAAGTGACCGTATTCCTCGGGTTCTTCTTCAGCAGCTTCCACAACGGCTTCAGCTCGCTCAACGGTTGTCCGGCCTACACCCAAGTAGCGGGCCACCTTGTCGCGCGCGTCCCCGGCCCCCTGACATTCCGCCATTGTGGCGGGATGACAGAGGTCCGCCCGACTCCCCTGCCGTTCTCGCGCCGCGCGGCGCTCAAGTGGCTCGATCGCCCGCTTGAGTGCTACGATTTCGCTCGGAAGCAGGTCCTTCCGCACAAAATTCTCATGCGCCTCGCCGCGGGCGGCCTGGTAGAGGTCAACCACGGTGACGGGCACTTCGGTCCAGCCCAGCGTGCGGCAGGCTTCGAGACGCCTCTGGCCGGCGATCAACCGACCTTCAGGAGTAACGACAATCGGGTGTAGCAGGCCGACTTCCTCGATGCTTTCGGCAAGCGTCCGCAGATCGCCGAGATCCTTGCGATAGCGATAGCCGATTTGGATCTGATCGATGTTCATATGCGAAAGCCCCGGCGTTCACCTTCCCCTTCGTTGGAATAGGCATGGGTGGTCTATACGGCCCACCATGGCGACGGACCGCAGTTCCCTGGAAACGATTTTCACTTTCCCCTCAATCTCAAAGGCGAGTGCCCGCCGAGTTCCGCTACAAACATTTGGCACCCGGGCCGTGGAGCGATCTGAGATGCACCGTCGGCTGCGGCGTCAGACAGGCTGATCCGGCGGTAGTTCCAACTGCGCGGCCGATCCATGAGTAACGTGTCGACCGCGTAGACTGTGAGAGCCCCGACCGCCTGCAGGATGTCCGCGATTGCAGGCGTGCCCGGACAGGGATAGCGGTCGTCGTTGAGCATGTCCGGAAACAAGCACGCTATACAGGAACCCCCACGCTCTTGCACGAAAACGTAGCCATGATCGCCATCGCGGCTGACGGCCGTGAAGATCACCGGGATGCACTTGCTGCGGAAAAACCGGCTCGCCGTCACGCGCGCTGGGTTGTTGTCGACTCCGCAGATTGCGACATCGCATGACAAATCGATGCCCCGCGCAATCGCCTCTTCCAGTCGATACGGCCAGCCGCAAATCTCGGTTGCGGCAATGCATTCGCGTTGCAGATTCGCAGCAAGGGAGACAGCCTTGTTGCGACCGAGGTCGCTTTCGTAGAATCGCTGGCGGTTGAGGTTACTTACCTCGACGATGTCCTCGTCAAGCAAAATGATATGACCGATACCCTTGCGCGCGACCGTAGGCGCAACCTGCGAGATGAGGCCGCCGGCCCCAAAACAAAGCACCGAAGCTGCCGAGAAGATCTCTTGCCCGAATCCTGGGATCTTGCGCTGGCGATCTTCGGCTCCCGCTATGGGCTTCCCTCTAAGCCGGATCGATGTTCGTGAGACGGTAAATACCGGGGGCATATTGTTCTACTCCGTTTCCGTGGATTTCGATTTCAAGGTTGTTGTCGAGCCGAATGAAGCGTACATAGCCATCCCGGCTAAAAATTGCCATGACTGCGACATGTCCGGCATCTTCCAGGCGCTTTTGGAATCTCTGGTCGATGCCGGAAGGACGAGTCGAATCAGCACCCTCGCCGGGGTGACTGTGGAAGTGCCCCAGTAACCGATGCCCAAACTGCTCAAGCTTTATAAGCAGCCCGTGGGTAGCCCGCGGCTCACCTTGAACGCCCGTGTAGGAGCGGTTCAGGTGCGCAAATTCAGCCCACTGATCGAGCACCAGGACGCCTTCGACCTCACTGCCGGTGACAAAGAAGAATTGCTCGTCCTGATCAGCGGTCAGCTTGCGATAGCTGTCATGCAAGAATAACGAACTGACAAAGTAGCGCCTACGGTTCGACTCAAGACCTTCTACATCTGCGCCAGCCTTAATCAGTTCCAACGAACCGAGGAAATCGTTTGTCTGTCGGATCTTGATGAACAACGTGGACAGGCGTTTCTGTTTGCCGGCGTTTGCCGCCTTCGAGAATTCCCCGACTAAGGCCTGCCGTTTCTTGAGCAGCTTTTGCTGCTCGCTTTCAAGGTGATCCAATAATTGTTGTTGCTTCATTGTTAACTCCGTTCAGGATTTGTACGCTTCACTGATAAGTCGCTCGATCGTGAAAATGCCCGAGCTGACGTCGCGCGGCATCTTGGCCATGTGAACGAGGTACCAGTCATTGCCGCGATGTTGGAAACAAACCCAGTGACTATGTCTCCGGATTGCATCCGAAGGATTGTAAAGAAGGAAATCGATATGGCCACCGTCATACTGTTCGATGTGTCCATAGAATGCCCCATGCGGGCTCTGGTAGCTGCCGGTGTAGACGTTGCCCTGCCGGGTCCAGCCGCGTTCCTGCCAGTAGGGAATTTCGCGGCGTTCGACCGAAATTGCGGGGGTCCGCCCCCGCCCCACGCGCGACAGAGTGCCGCGAATGGAAGCGGGAGCGGGCCGGGTACCGAGGTCTTTTATGCGCACAGCACCATGACTCCGACATCGGCTTTGGTGGATGCGAATATTTTCTCGCCGTCTTTTACCTTGTCGTAGACAGACTCGGCGGCAGCGAAAAAAGGCTCGTTTGGACCCTTGGAGAGCAGGTAGTCCTCAAGGGACAGTTGATGGAGGATGTCTCCGGCCGTGGTGCCCGGACGAATCTCCACATCGCGAATTTGGCCGGATCCGGCCACAACAACGGATAGCTTCTTCATTTTGGTTCTGTTGCTCCTTATTAACCTGAGAATGGTGGGAGGCGGGTCCTCTCCCGCTACGGTGATTGTTTTGGGCGTGCTCATTGGAATGGAGCCCGTCGAAAAAGAGACCAAGAATTGAATCCTGGTCTCTGGTGCGAGCGCCCCGAACGGTTTTACGTTTTAAGGCGCGACGCACGAGCGCCGTCAAGAATCGGGCGCGGGTGCGACATCGGTGATTCTGCCCTCGATGAAGGTCAGGTCGCGTTCCACCGCAGCTCCAAGCTGGGTGCGAACGGCGGTCAACTCGGAAAGCACGAAGTAGCCGAACTCTCTCTCATGGCCGCACACGTAGCCAAACATCAGAAAGTCGTCGCCTTTTGGCTTCGCCTTCCATGACGTATCAGGCCCAGTTGGTGCCCGGCAAAAAGAAACGGCAGTAAATGTACGGCTCATCTTCAGCCTGCTGCGCATAGAGCTTCGGCAGACGAGCGCGCAGTTCGTCGGTCAGCAGGTCCATCGCCCTACATCCCTTCGAACAGCTTCTTGGCTTCTTCAAACTTCAGAAGCTGCCGACGCTTGGCCTTGAGTTCTTCTTCGGCTTCGGCGATTTCGGCTTTGAGCTTGTCGGCCTGTTCTAAGACCACCTCAACGGGCGTCTTCTTCTTCCACGGTTTGCGTCCTTCCGGTTTCGGCGGAGGCGCTTTGGGGTCCGGTGATTTCGGATCGGTCTGTTTCGGTACGGGCATGTTCGTTCTCCTGTTTCAGTTGTTCTCGTTGCTGGTTGACCCAGAGCTCGAGCCGGCGGATGGCTTGTCGCTTGGCCGGTAGCTCGATGTGGGTATAAGTGGCGTGGACTTTCGAGCCTGCACTGTGGCCCATGAGCGCCATGCGGATTTCCTGCAAGACACCGGACTCCATCAAGCGCGTATTAAAGGTGTGGCGGAGATCGTGAAATCGCACGTGGCGGATTCTCGCTTTCTTCAGCGCGGTTTTCCACGAACGCTTAACGATGCGGATCGGACGACCGCGATACTCGAACACAAGACCGTCCTCTTTGCGGCGTTCGAGAAGGTACGTGTGCAGCCGGTCGGTTAGGGGAATCTCGCGAGCTTCCCCTTCCGGCGTTTTCGAACGCGTGACAAATAGCAGCTTGCGTGGGAAATCGATATCCTCCCAGCATTGGCTCGTCACCTCGCCGCGGCGCATGCCGGTATCCAGGGCCATAAGAATCATGCCGTGCAGGTGACCGCTCGCCGCTGGGAGGAGAAAATTCTCCTCGGAAAGGCTGAGCACCTGACGCCTGGTGCGCCGCTCGCGCGCCATTTTCATCCGGGCGAGCGGATTGGCCGGAATGAGCTGTTCGTCGACCGCCCAGTAGAGAATGTGCCGCAGGCAGCTTAGGTCACGGTTGACCGTAGCCTCCTTGATGGTCCTTCCTGCGTGTCGTCGTTTGCGGAATTCGTCAGCCAGGGATTTGGTGATCCGCAGCACGGGAATGTCGGCAAAGAACGGCAGCAGGAACTTAAGGTGATATCTATGATGCGGACGAACGGAACCGCTGGCGATGAAGCGCGCTGCCAATTCGCCGAACCGCATATCGGGATCGGCTTCGACGATCTGGAACCGGCGCTTGTTGGCATCTTCCTTGAATTTGTTCAGGATGGTTTCGGCCTGGCGGCGGTTCGAGCTTCCGGTGGAATACTGGTGCCGGACACCGTCCTGGTAAAAGTACGCCCACCATACGTTGCCGCGTTTGAACAGGCTCACAGTGGTTTGTTTCCTCCTTGTTGTTGGTTTTCGATCCAGCGAACCACTTGATCGCGATAGAAGATCAATCTGCCGCTGGCCTTGAAGCGGAAGTGCGGAAGCCCTCGCGGGATGAGGGTCTGCCTTACGGTCCAAGGGCTGCAGCCGATGAGTTGGGCTACCTCGGAGATGCCGAGGGGCTGGCCAAGCCCCGCGCCTGGAGGGCACAGAACGGGCCCGGGTTGGCCCGGAAATGGCCCTGGTTGCCCCGGCCAATGCCCCGGCCAGCATTGGCCTAGGGAAGGAGGCGAAAAGGGCCGTAAACGCGCGGGTTTACGCGGTTCGGCCAGCCGGTCCTTCGGTGAGGAACGGCGCGTTGGCGACTTCGGCCGGTTCGGTTTAATGGCCATGGTCGCCCTTGTGGGAGCGCTGGAATAATCGGGAAATGAGTCGACGCAGGAAGTGAGGCAAATGCATGTAGAGGTACCAGAGGAATGCCAGGACAAGTCCAACGAGCATGAACTGGAACAACAGCTGAGGGCTGCTGGCCAGGGCATGGAGCAGGCCGAGGCCGAACACGATCGTGAGCGCCAGCAGCAGCAAACCGGGGAGCGCCGAGAGCAGCACCAGCAGCGGAGAGAACCACAGCGGAATCCGCGGATGTGGCGTGGACAGCTCACGGGAACCGCACTGGTTGCAGACTTCAGCGTTGCGGGGATTGGGGTGCCGGTGCGGGCAGAGCTTGAAGTCGTACGAGCGTCCGCAGAAGTTGCAGAACAGCGGCTCGCCGGGCGTGATTTTGTGGCACTGGTTGCAGTAGCGCATAAGGGATCTCAGACAAGCGAATGGCGCTGATCGCCTGACGGGCGGAGCCAGACGGGCTGCCAGATGCCATCGCGGTGAATAGTTTCAAGAGTTGAAAACCAGAAGATTTTGTCGGTTGACTTGGCAACGGTCGCGCGGATGTTGGCGAGGCGACGCTCGGAGTTGGTTACCACAAGGACGCGGAACTGGGGTTGGCGAAATCGTTTCGTAAATTCGCCGGAGACTGCAAGCTGGAGATATAGGGCGGTCTTTTGCTGCCAGACGGAGAGCGCCTCCGTCCCGAGATCGACCTCGAGAAACATCGCGCGAACGTTGGCGCCGATGGCGGTTTCGAAATAGCCGTCGGGGGTGAGCTTGATTGCTTCTGATATCGATTGGCGGAAGGTGTGCCAGCGCAGAAGTCGAAGACCTGGAAACGCTCGGTATTTCACAGCCAGGTAAACGTCATTGATGCCGCTTTGATGGGCAATAAACGCATCGCCGACGACAAGTCTTCCGGAGGCTCGTTTGATGCCAGGCAGCACCGCACTGACTAGTTGTTCGCCCTTCGGCGAGAGGGTGTAGACCGCTTTGCGTCCGTGGGCAATGCTGCCGATGAAGAACCGTTTCAGCAGTCCCGCTCGAGTGAGTTGCAGCAATCGTGCATTGGCTCTTCGGGTTGACTTAAATTCGGCAACTACCTTCGCCGCTTCCCGATCCACAACCCTCATGACGCCGAGTTCAGAAAGCAGATGAAACTCACGCCTGCCGACCACCATGCCATCGTGTTTAGTCCCAGTCATTGAGAACCTCCTCGGCGCGTTGATTGGCCTGGTGCTGCCGGCGGCGGATGTCGGCTTCGATGTCGGTTCGGCGTCTAGCCCACCGCGCGCGGCTGCGGTTATACAGGTCGTTGTAGTCAGCCGCGGGTTCCACAACGTTCGGTACGAGCGCTTCCTGGGGCCGGTGCGAGCCGCTTTTGACGATCATCCTCCGCTGTGGCAGGTTTTTCAGTATCTCGGCAAGATGTTTGCCGCCGTCGAGCGCCGAAGCTATCTTGTCGGCATCAACGCTGGAGAGCTGAAAAAAAATGTGAGTTCCAACGGCCATGATGGCGGCACGCATCTGGGCCGGATACTGATCTAAGAATTGATTGGCAGAAACTACCGAGATGCCGAATTTGCGAGCCTCAGATAGGAGCGTGTCGAGTCCGGCATCATACGCAACGAGGTTCTGGATCTCGTCGCAGTACAGGGTGAACAATGTTCTTCGTCTGCGGGCAAACAGCGCGTTTTTTACTTTCGTGAGGAGCAGGCTGCCAAAAGTCGCCGCATCCTCACCCAGCCGTCCTTTGTCGAGGTTGACAATCACCCACAAGCCGCGATCCATAGCGTCAAGCAAGGAAAAAGTTGATCGCTGCTGTCCGAGAATGTGGCGGAAGCGCCGATCGGTCGTGAACCCCGAAACCTTATTTAGAATGGCGTCGCGATAGACGCCTTGCATCGCTTCACTGCGAGTGTCGAAGCGGGTGCGGAAGTAATTTACGACTTCAGTGTTTTGCACTCGGTTCAAGCATGTGGCGCGAAATGCAGCGTTTGTCAGTAGCGGCGGAAGTTCGAGAATCGTGAGATCGTTGTCGGCCAGAACGTGCAATGACCTGAGGAGCGACTCTTCGGTCCGCGCACCGAAGGAATCGAGGTGCCAGCGAACCTTCAGAATCTGCCTGAATTCGGCTAACTCAACATAATTGTCCTGGCCTGGTTGCGATTCGAGGACGTTCAGGCCCACTGAGTACTCCGGATCGCCCGGCTCGATGACAATCAGACGATCGCTGAGATCAGTCCCGGTGCGGCGCTCCTCCTCCGCAATACACTTGAGTTGGAACGGCATGGTTTCGCCATGCATGTCAAAGGAGAGAAAGCCTTTCCGGCGACGCACATCTTGGCTGCTTAGGTAGTGCGTCAAGGATGACTTGCCCCGTCCGGTCTTTCCAAAAATCGCCAAATGTTCGCAGCGCTTGCCATCCGCCAGATGAACTCGCGAACGTTGCACCTCGCCATCGATCACCCGAAATCCGAGTTCAAGATGCCCTCCCGCCTCTTGGTCCGACCCGCCCGAACTAATTAACCGATTCCAGGCAGAAGCAAGAATTTTCTCGATCATGTTTGTGATGAATAGCTGTTGTCCTCGAGTGACGTGTTGGCCGCGGAACACGCTCGGGGTAGGTTTATTGTTTTCGGAAACGGCCCCAGTTCCAGCAATGGTGGCGCTGAAAAAAATGGTCACAGTAACCGGCGTTAGGATCGCGAAGCGTTTTAACTTATGCCACGCGGCAGTCGGACGGGCTGAGCCGTCGTAGCCATCCTTCCAGCGCCACCATTGCCGGAACTCGCAAGCCGCTTCGCCCATCGCAGCCCTATGATGCGGCAGGCAGGGTCGTCGGCCCTATAGTCACCCCCGCCGGATTCTGTAACGCCCGACGATGCACTTGCGAAACCGGGTACTAAAGGTCTTTAAAAGTGTTCTCGTACAGGGCGTGTCGCACCCAATCGGCACGAAGCCGGGCCGGAAGCGCCGGCGTCAGTTTGAGAAGCCACGCTGCCGTGGCCTGGTGCCCAAAGCCCACCGAGGTGTCGCGGAAACGATCGAGCAGTTCGCTGGCTGCACGATTTGCAGCAGGACTGTCGATGCTGAACCCACAGGCAGCTGCCCAGTTGACATTCATGCTGATGTGAATGTCTGCGGGCGGAAGCGTTTTCACCATGTAATTATGCAACTTCTGCGCATCCTCCCAGTTCACGGGCGTGAGAAGATTCATTTGGCGGGTTCCAATGTTGAGCACCTCATGCTCTTCTTTCGGGCGTCCGTACTCGATTGTCTCGGCAAGAATCTTCATAGCGGACTTGAAGTTTCGTCGGGCCTCTTGATCGTCACCATTCTGGAAAGCGACGGCTCCTCGTTGGCGAAAATATTCCCCGCCGAGCGGCCGATCGATCCGGTTTCGCGCGGCCTGGTAGAGGTCTAGAAAATGTTGTGCTCGTCCGGGTTCTTGGCGCAGCAAATGGCTCTGTGAAATGATAAGCGCCGTTCGGGCGTACTGTTCGAGATCGTGTGTGTCATGAGACTGTTCGTGCGCAGCCCGCCAGAGAAGAAGTGCGGCGAGTCCCTCAGTGATCGCTGAGCGCGAGTAACCGGCGTGGGTATACGTCTCGGCGATTAGATGCCGAATTCTGGCTTTGGCCCGAACCCGGTCGAGACGGGCTGGCCTGCCGACGTCAATCAACATGGCTTTCAACCGACTGAGTCCGACGCCAAATCTGACTCCGTCCCAAAACTCCGTACCAAACTGCTCAATGCGCTCTTCTAGGTCGCCGAGGCGGGTACGATCGGGCGGACGAATATCGACTGTCCATGACTCGATTGCCGGTCTGATGCCCAAGTCCCGCCGAACTTCGTCCGAGACGGTTCCAAATGGATCTGCAGGGGAGTTGAACTGAGCTTCGAGCCAGGGCAAGATGCCAGGCTGTCGGTTTCGCCAGTTTCCGCGATAGGCGAGTTGACGAACATAAAGTTCCTTAATCTCGAGCTCATCAGCTATTAGCTTGACCGGCACATCGCGATCGCGGAGCCACGCGATCGGGGAGGACAAGCCCGAGACCCGAGGCCGGAGGGCCAGTACGTGGGATTGAGACATCTGACTTTCCCGCTACCTTGAGAGTACTGTGGTTGGCGGCTCAAAATTCGTGATGAGGAGTTCCTGGAACCGTTTTCCCACCAAGCGCTGCGCCGTGTAGGCAATCTCGACCGGCGTCATTGGCCATCCTTGAAAGATCCTTCGAATCTGCGGATGATCATCAATGGACATCAAAAACTTGCCTTTGATCTGGTGCAGTCGCGTTTCAAGAACTGTGAAATCCTGCTCGGTAAAATTGTGCCGATATAACCGGCGTTCCCAATAGGGAGGATCGAGATAGAAAACAGTAGTCGATCGGTCGTACTTTTCGAGTACCTGTTCGTATGGAAGGGACTCGATCTGCACTCGTGCCAAACGGTGATGGGCCTGCGCGATGATCTCGGGAATGCGATCGAGATTGTAGTTCGAGGGGTGGGTGATCCCGTAATGAAACTTCTGCTTGAGAATCAGTCCGCCGAACGAGTTCTTTTGGAGATAGAAGAACCGTCCGGCGCGCTGGATATCGGTCAATATCGCGGGATCGGTTGCCAGATGTAGTTCGTGCAGCTTGCGGCTGATGATGCAGAAGCGAAGATAGCGGACGAGTTCTTCGTAATGCCATTGGCAGACACGGAAGAAGTTCACGATTTCATAATCGAGGTCATTGAGCACTTCGACATTCGACGGCGGCTTGTGAAAGAGCACTTGCGCGCCGCCGGCAAACGGTTCCACGTAAGTGATGTGATCGGGCAGGAGCGGAATGATCTTAGCTGCCAGGCGGTTCTTGCCGCCTATATAAGGGAGCGGACCAATCATGAAGCTGTTGGGGTTAATTCATAAAAAGACGTTCGATTTGAACGTGGAGCCCAAGGATTGCTGCATCCTGAATGAAGATTTTCGCGCGGTCGCCTGCAAGTATGGGCCAAATTGAGACGGCGGTGGCGCGGAGATCGGCGCGAGATTTGGCAAAGGAATATGCGCAGGCATCGAGCAAATCGGCGCGGGATACTTCCCAGATGGGAAGCGCGTGTTCGCGTAGTTCGGCACAGATCGCATCGTGCAGCGCCCGGCGCTGAATTTCCTGGCCGGTTGGGATGGTTTCGAGGGCTGCGGATTCGACCGGGAATCGGTCGAGCATCCAATTAATGAAACCTACGGAACTTGCCAGTGCCCGGTCCCGAGTCGATGCGAGCTGCCGCGAGTCGGCATACTCGAGATGAGTGCCGTTAAATACCGCAGCTGCAACTGCTCGTCGTTCTATCCGAATCGCAAGTAGGCTGCTCTGTCCGTCGTGGTAACCGTTGGAGTGAGTCCGTTCCAGCTCCACGTGAAAGCGCCTGCCCATATCGGCCCGGCCGCCACCGCGGAGGGCGCGTCGGTAGGCGTATAACAGATGGGCTTCCGAGTAGGCGTCCAGAAGCGAAATGTAATGGTGAACGGCGCCTTTTTCGCCAAGCTTCTGGGCGAGACGAAAAGCGAACATTTCACCAACGGTTTTGGGATGGAATTGTGAGAGAGCGATCGGAAACCGATCGAGAATGCGAGTCATTGCATCGCGGGGCTTAATAATCAAAAGAGGGGCGGTTGGCCGGGGCCGGCGAGATTTTTCTCCTTGTCGCGGATTTGCCGCTTCAGCTCGTCGTACATTACCGGGAACAAGAAAGCCACGGGCACGCGATAGATGATCTCCAGGGTGAGCGCAACCGTGAGGGGCGGCAGTGCGTGGCTTTTCTCGTAATGCGAAACCATGGAGGTATCGCGCTGGCCTAGCAAATACGCCACCTGCTTCTGGGTAAAGCCCATCCTCCTTCGATACAGCACAAGGTTATTTTGTATTTGTTTGCTTCGAGACATGCAGGGTCACTGTAGCACCCTGGCGGAAATCGTAAAGGCGGGAAAAGTTGTGGACAATTACAGGTCCCGTTTGATCTCTGTGCGCAACCTGTGGATGAGGCGCTCACGGTTGCGCCGGTGCACGTGCAAAAACGCGGCGCGAACGTCGCGCGATTGGCGCCGGACAAACCAGCGGCCCAGGGAAGGACGGACACGCTCGGAGAACTCATCTATAAATAGAGCGCGAACCACCTCCAGGGCGAATTGAACGAAAGGGTTCTCGAACATCGTCCGGGAACGATGGCGCTGTTCCGCCAAATTTAAAAGACGGGAAAAACCGAACGCCGTTCCAGGTCAGAAACGTTGTATGGTTTATCCCTGCGGACCAAGTTATGCGCCCTCACGGCGGGTAGTTCGTTTCAAGATAAGATCTCCTTAATATGCCCCTGGGGTCACTGGGTCGTTCACCGAGGATGGACAAGAAACGTGAAGCACGCCCAGAAGTGAGCTAGAATCGATTCTTCGAAGGAACTACGAAACGTGGAGGGCATTCTCATCTAAGTCGGAGATCTCAAGGCGCCCGAGACCATATCCAGTGCTACAAGACCTCTCAGATTGCCATTCCTCCACCAAGAACTAGGAGAAAGTCTTGAGCGACAAAGGGCTTTTAGTCAACGCGATTGATCTAGTTGAGATCGACGGTAACGCAAATATACCGACGGTCCTGTATTACAGACAAGGACAACCTTCGGCGATCGGATCCGATGCTCTGTCGCTGAAGCACAACCGACGCGAACTAAACGAGGATTTCAAGATCGATCTGGGCAATTCAAAGCCCGGCGGGCTAGTGTCCTGAGTTGGAAATACGTTGACAAAGTCTTTCGACTTTTCCCAAGATCAGATCCGCGTCCGCAGTCCACACGAAGGGCTTGGGATTTTGGTTGCGGTGGTCCAAGTACGAGAGCATGGCTTTCTCCAGTTCTCGGACTGCGGTATGGCTTCCGCGGCGTACGCAGCGTTCCGTCACTTCGGCGAATAACCGCTCCACCAGATTCAGCCAACTTCCGCTGGTTGGTGTGAAGTGGACATGATAGCGGGGATGACGCGCTAACCAGGTTCGCACCTTGCTCACCTTGTGGGTTCCGTAGTTGTCCATTACCAGATGAACCTCCAACCCGCGCGGGAGGTTGGCATCCACATCGTTGAGAAATCGCAGAAATTCCTGATGGCGGTGACGGCGATAGCAATTGCTGATGGTGACGCCACTTGCCACATCCAGGGCCGCAAACAGTGATGTTACTCCATGCCGTTCATAATCATGCGATTGCCGCGCTGGTACGCCCGGAGCCAAGGGCAGAATCGGCTGCGTCCGGTTCAGCGCCTGAACCTGACTCTTTTCGTCTACACACAGAACCATCGCGCGATCCGGAGGGTGCATGTATAAACCGACGATATCCCGTACTTTCTCTACGAATTGAGGGTCTTTGGAGAATTTGAAGTTCTCCACCCGGTGCGGCTGTAATCCGAAGGCACGCCAGATGCGCACGATGGCCGTCTGCGACAACCCAACCTTCTTGGCCATCAGCCGGGTACTCCAGTGCGTGCTATTGTCCGGCATCGATTCCAGTGTCTTGGTCACAACTGCCTCAACCTGTTTGTCCGCTATCGAACGCGGAGCACCCGGGCGGGGTTCATCGAGCAAGCCTTCGAGCCGGTTCACCCGAAAGCGCTCCCGCCATTTACAAACTGTAGCTCCAGTGATCTGCAGCTTCTTAGCCACCGCTGCATTGTTCAATCCTTCAACACAGCCCAGCACAATGCGAGCGCGCAGCGCCATGGCCTGTGCCGACTTCGGCCGTCGAGCCAACATCACGAGCTTCTCTCTTTCCTCCGGTGTGAGGTTGAGCGGCTTGGTGGGGCGTCCGATACCCATATCTCCAGTATGAGGGTGTCGCGCCTATTATTCAACGTATTTCTAACTCAGGACACTAGCACCTCGCCGGCTCTTCGCGACGGCGACGGGAGAAAAGAAGTCCGCCGCCGAACTAACGGCTGATTTCTTCCACGAGGTCCTGCTTCACGTAAACGAATGGATGGACCAGCGAGATCTGAAGCTAGCACCCAGCATCATGGTTGCAGAACCGCTTTCAATGCTTACCGAAACCAACGTTCCGGCGACGGCCCCAAAGGAGGGACTTCAACAGAGACAGGGAGAACTTGTCTCGCGAGATTGGTTACAGAACTATCGCAGTAATATCAAGCGCATCTTAATCGGCAAAGGCTTCAACGAAGAGCGCATCAAGTTCTTGCCTGAGCCTTTCGCCGTATTCCAGTATTATCGGCATGGAAAAAAGCACCCGCTAGTGGCCGACCGACGACAGCACAACGCGCTCGTTATAGATTTCGGTGGTGGTACTTTTGACGTTTGCATCATAGAAACAACTAAGGAAGGTGAGATCGACATCAACGAAGCTAGACGCTTGTCAAAGGCCCGTTCTGCGGCGTCTACTCCGATCGGTGGATTCTTTGTCAACCGCTGTCTGCTGGAAGGCATACTCCAAAAGTATCTAGCCCAGCAGGGTCTCACGGCAAAGTACAATACCGGCCTCGACCTATACCGGAAATGGCGACGCAATGACATCGGTCTGCCAGGGCTATCCGAGGAGCAGAAGCATTTCATTCAGCAGTTTCATACTCTTTCACACGAGATCGAAGATACGAAGCTCGCCGTTTCTAGATCAATCACCGACTGGCACTTGGACGCCCCGTTAAACCTCTCGGTGCCGATTGCGATTCCGGCCAACCCGTTCATGACGTCACCCATGGTCAATTGTCAACTCTCCGCAACGGAGTTTCGCGACGTTTTCGTGAAACGCGTTTGGCAGCAGCAACTCAGAGAGGTTGTTAAAAGAGCCCTAGATCGGGGACGTGATGAACTCAACGGGGCCCCGATCACCGTAGTACTTCTTTCAGGGGGATCAGCAAACATTAAATGGCTTAGGGAGTTGCTACGACGAGATTTCCATACTGAACTCGCTCATGCTGAGATCCTAGAGTTAAAGGATTATCAGGAGGTCGTGTCAAAAGGGCTGGCCGTCGAGTGCGTTCGGCGATTTTACGAGCCGGAGGGTGACTTCGCGTCCACAACTTACAATCGGCTATGCCTTATACTCGATCCCGACGAGTCGGGCTTTAGACTCAAGCCGTTTAACCCAAGAAACCCAGCAATGCCGACCAGCGATATTGCTGGTGTCTTATTGCCATCATCGAGTTCGCTCAGTAAATTTATCGGGGTACCGATGAGATGGAAAGTACATCTCGAGAAACTTCCCAGCCGACGACTAGATTACTATTTTCTTCGATCAAGCTTCAACCCGGATGAGGTCGGAAGCCTTCAAAATGTCGAGGAGCACACGGTCTTTACTCCGAAACAATGCAAGTTCGATGCCAACATTCAAATCGAATTGAGTGTAAGCGCGGATGGCACGGCGATTCCAAGGTTCATTTATAAAACGGGCCGTGACGAGTCTGAAATGATTGTTGCGGACGGAAGGCCGTTTTATCTGGACACCACGGTGGGCGAGCCGGAAACCTTTCCGGCCGCATACATCGGTTTGGACTTCGGGACGAGCAACACGTCTGTTTCATTTGTTAACCAAAGATCGATCGAAACGTATGAAAAACGGGCCCAAGAGAAGTTCTGGAACGACCTAAGCGGGTTGACCTCTTCATTACCCTTCCCATTGGCCACACCGTTGGCAAACTATTTGCGCGCCGAACCAGGAAGGCTTGTCTCCAGCGCTCGGGAATTCACAGAGTCTGCCCTCGCGCTCGCCGCCTACATGGCTTATCTCGAGTATTGCGTACGAAAAGGCAAACAGACATCGTACCTATTCAAGGGCTTTACCCAACGATCCGCTGGTCCATTATGGAAGCTCTTCCAGGACAGCATGCGAGGGATGCGCACAGGTAGCGTTTTCTGTTCAGCACTGCGTGAACTTACGGAACCTCCTTTGTATGGTCCTATCGATCGAGCTATCTACCAGATCGCAAAGGAAAAGCACGGAAAGGTTGATGAACGAGACATTGATACGGTCCGCCCTGTTCAGATTCTCGCGAACGTTCTTCAAAAGGCGTTTGCTGAGAGTAGGTTCGGCTTATTCCAGCAAGTACAGAAGCCCCGGTTTGGTAAGCTTTTTAATGGCTTGTTTCGGCATACCCTTGGGCGACCGCCGTTTGTGACAGTGTCACGGTATGTAGGCGACGCATCATTTTCTGGCTCTGAGCAGGAATGTGAACAGCTAAGCTAAACTCGCTGGTTTGACGGAACGAGAATTTACGAAGATTTTGGATTGGCCGGGATACAGCGTGTACCGGCACCAGATCGAGGAGAAGTCGCGAACCCTGAAGCTGTGGGTGCGTCGCAAGCGTGGCAATAAGGTTCTGATCTGCTCCGGTTGCGGGGGCCGCTGCACAAAGATCGTGGAGATTCGAGAACGCGAGGTGCGGGACCTGCCGTGGCGCAAATATCAGACCATCGTGGTGATCGAGTTTTACCGGGTGCGCTGCCCGCAGTGCGGATTAAAGGTGGAAGCCGTCGCGCAGTTGCCGAGCAAAGCACCGTTTAGTAAAGACTTCGAAGACGCAGTGGGATTGGCTTGCGAGTCGGCCGCGGCGCGGCAGGTAGCGCGCCAGTTTGGATTGGCGGCCGGGACGGTGCGAGCCATGGATCAACGTTATCTGGAACGTTGGACACAGAAGCGAAAGAAACCCGCGCTGCGGCAGATCGGGGTCGACGAGATCTACCTGGGCAAGACGCAGAAGTTTCTGACGGTAGTGAGCAATCTGGAGACGGGGGAGCCGCTGTGGTTTGGCCGGGATCGCAAGCGCGAGACGCTCGACGAGTTCTTTCGAACGGAATTGAGCGGTTTGCAACGGGGACGTATCGCGGCGGCATGCGTGGATATGTGGGAGCCGTTCACTGCAAGTATTCTAAGTTGGGCTCCCCAGTGCCGGATCGTGTATGACAAGTTTCACGTTATGCAGCATGCCGGTCAGGCGGTAGATGAGGTGCGCCGGGCCGAGTTCTTCCGCAAGGGCGGCCGCATGCGCGGTCTGGTAAAAGGCAAGCGTTGGCTCCTGCTCAGCCGCTGGGTCAATCTGGACAGCAGGAAACGACAACTGTTGAATGAACTGTTCCGGCTCAATCGGAGAATCATGAAAGCGTATCTTCTTAAGGAAAGTCTCGATCGGCTCTGGACATACTGCTACGAAGGCGCGGCGTTGCGATATCTGAACCAGTGGATCGATCAACTACGCTGGCAAAGGCTGCAGCCGTTCAAAAAGCTCGCCGAGATGTTGCTCGGACACCTGCAGGGGATTCTGAACTACTGTCGCGTGCCGGTGCGATTCGGCGTAGTTGAAGCGGTGAACGGCAACATCAAAGCTCTGCTCCGTCGCGGACGTGGATACACAAATCTACGCTATCTCCTACTCAAGGCGCAAAGAATGGCAACGCTGAAAACAGAATTCGTTGTCTTCCGGAAAGCCGCGTGAAATGGGCAGCCCTTCACATTCTCATTCAGAGCCCATTTTCTCAAGATGAGGCATACGTTGTGAACGGCACAGTAGGCTTGCCGCTCAGCCCGCTCGTTTTCTGGAACCATTGCCAACATCACCCGGAGCTCGATTGCGGCCACTGCTACTTCTACGACCGCGTGGAGTCTTCGGGCGCATTCTCCTTCAAGGCTGCTGGTGCCCCATGCACGTGTATCGCCTCCGTGGACAACGACCTCGCTCCAGTAGCGGAACTTCTGGGCGATTTCGTTAACGCGGACCCTACTATCGCGCTGGCGGATATCGGTGAGTTGTCGAGTCTCGACGAACGTGAGGCTGTTTTCGTTCTCTGAGAATATCTCCAACGGTTTCCACGAGATTTCATGGACGCACGGAAGGTTTACCAAGAATACACTTTCAGCCCAAAGGACCGTGTGCGCGAAAATGGGCATAGAAGGCACACGGAGTTTTGTTATCTGGCATTCCAGTACGCTCCGCGATGGATGGGTGCTGTGTTCCCCGATGCTAGGGGTCGTTTCGATCTTAGTGACTCTGGGTTCGAGGCCCTATTCATAGATCAGGTATCTCTGGTGGGCTGCTTTGGCTGCCCGCCGATCCAAACCCAGGTAGTAGCGGCAGGTGGTTTCGAGCCGCTCGTGACCTAAGATTTCTTTGATATGTCCCACCGGACAACCATTCATAAGAAGCTGCGTGGCTGCTGTATGCCGCAACAAATGGGGCCGCACTGGCTTGTTTAGACCGGCCAATTTCCGATATCGGGAAAAAGGCCGCCAGATGTCGGTTCGCGACAGCCGGGAGTCGCCGCATTCGGTTGCAAACAGCGCTTCGCAACCATCCTCCCGAGTGTCCAGATAGCGCCGCAGCCAACACAGCGCCCGGTCAGTAAAGAACACCGTCCTCTGCTTGTTGCCCTTGCCGATCACGCGCGCCTCGCGCCGCTCAAAGTCAATATCAGAGCGGTTAAGAGAGAGCAGTTCACCAATACGCATGGCGCTGCCGAGCAGAGCCTCGACCAAGGCGCGGAATCGCAGGCCGGATTGATGCTGCACGCCGCGCTGCGTTAAAAGCGGAATCGCCTGGACGAACCGCTGGACCTCATCGGCAGTTAGGTACAGAACCTCGCGCCGCGGGCGCTTCGGGATCGTAACGAGTTTGGGATCGAGGACAGGCAGGCCGAGGCGTTCCTGGCAATACATCAGCAGCCGCTTTATTGAAGCCAGCATGACAATCTGCCAGCAGACGCTGTTACCCCGGCCGAGCATCACCGATTTAATGGCCAGAACATCGCCGACGGTGATGTCGGTCACAAGTTTGTCGCCGATCATTCGGCACGCTTGCTTTAGGCAGGCGTCGTATCTTTTGGATCGACTGCGCTGCAAACTGAAGCTCCACCTTGGCGAACTCGAGGAACTGGGCCGTCGCCACGCTGATGCACGGCGCGGCCACCGTTGTTGATTGTTCTCCTTGCATACAAAAAGACCTTCCGACGAGAAACAGAGAACCGCTTCTGCCAGAAGGCCTTTTTGCTGCTTTCACAGCTAGTAGTGAGTAGAAGTGTCAAAACCGGTTACGTCAATCCCCAAGAGTAGCGCCAGTCAAAGTGACTGACGACGACCAACAGATTGGCTTGACAGGTCCTTCGAAAAGTGGCCTAATCAAGCTTTTTATCCTTAGAAAGGAGGTGATTGCGTTCCGATGATTCGCAGGAGTGCTTAGGAACTTCTTTGGCAGAGATGAACTCTGAATCTCGATAATGATAATGTGCTGTCGGGTTGATCTTAGCTCTGCTCCAAGATTCTGTCAAATCGGAGAGGAGATCTTTAGGCCGCTTCCGACTGGGCCGGAATATCGTAGTTCAGATTCTTCCGAACCGCGTCACGCAGGCTCTGTTTGCTCACACCAAGGTAGTACTTCGCCGTCGTCTGAATGTCCTGGTGGCCAGCCAATTCCTTGATGAGCGTGATATCGGTACCGTTGTCCCGAAGATTCGTGCAGAAGGTATGGCGCAGGATGTGAGGGGTCAGAGGCTTGGTGATACGAGCTTTCCATTTCAGTTTCTTGAAGTATTTCGAGAGATCATTGCGATCCCACCGTCGCGGCATACCGGTGGTGACGAATACCGCCGGATAGTCGTCTGCGCGGAATCTTAAAAAACGCCGAATCCACTCAATCGTAGGCTCTGGGAAGAACACGGTTCGTGGCTTGCTTCCCTTGCCTATGATCACCACGTCAGCGCTTCCCATCTCAAAAAAATCACGATCGAGCGAAAGCGCTTCGGATATCCTGAGTCCGGTGTTTAGCAGCACCTCGATGAGCGTGCGCATGCGCAGGCCGGCGAACTTGTGGATGTCAATGCAGTCTCGCAGCCGTCCGACCTCCTCATTGGTGAGGTAGTGGACAAAAGGTTTAGGTCGCTGCGGAAGCTGAATCTCTCGATCCGGGTCGAGGCACGTTATCTTGAGAACCCGGCGACAGAACTTGAAAAACACCTTAAGCGTCGTGAGAACGCTGTACTGCCGGTTCACGCTCAGGCCACGGTCAACCATGGCTGTCCGAAGTCTGAGTACATCCAAACGCGTTACGCTCTCAAGTTCAAGATCTCCCAATTCCGGCAAGATCCAGGATTGGAAGCAGTCCCGATGTTTGATCAACGTCTCTTTTGCGTAATTGCGTTCTCCACGCCCATAGGCCAAGAACAAATTGTGAGCTTCTTGAATCTTCATCGTTAGGGCAGCGTATCACACGGGCGAAATTGATCAAGAAGGGAAAAGTCGAGCGGCGTTCCACGTTCCGAACGTGATGGTGCATAAGTTCTTGTGCCCCCTATGAGGCGATTCCGAAATCGATTGATGATGTAAGCTTCAGGCCGCGGATTTGCTTAGACGCGGCCTCTACCCGAACCGATCGATAACGCTGTTATGATCGTGAATTCCTGCTGATGAAGTGCCGACGCGAAGAAATGCGGTTGCTCGATCTTAATTACGGCGACTTGATCCGCCCGCCGTTTCGTATCCTGCCCCCACGCGGGTGGGGCCAGTGCACAAACGACACCGAGGAATACTTGGTCGTCTACGGACCTAAGCACGAAAATGAGCGCTCGATCTTTGATACTTCGCCGTACGTGTTGGCGCCAGGCATGACGACACCTGACAAGTGGGATTGCGATGGTTTCTTTGTACCATCTGACCGGACCATTCGATGTCAATGGCGGCTACGACATGGACCATTGGCGATCAAGTTTTGGAATCTCCGGCGTTTCTCGGTATGGAACCATGACGCGACCAACTACCGCAGCTCTTGGGCCAACGGGGTTTTCGAGCCAAGCCAAATCAATTGGGCCATCCCTAACCTGTCATATACTCAGATCCTGCGTCGTGTTCGTCACCCAAAGGCCCTCTGACATTCCGCCACAGTGGCGGAATGTCAGAGGGCCAGTCGGCGAGGCAGACTCGGGACTGGCGGCAGGTGGCCGAAAGCATGGACCATATGAGCTATACTCGCCTGTCCAATGCTCAGTTCACATAGACTCGGTTTGAGAGCGTCTTAATCGAAATGTTGGCTAATATCTTGAAGGGTATTACGAGGAGACCCGCTCGAACCCGCATAGCTTTCGAGCGAACGGGTGAACACGTGCCCGGGTGTCCCAGAGGGATCTATACGATTGATCCAGATGGCGAGGATTGCCGCCTGATTCGGACGAGCGGAGAGTGCCCCAGGTGGTCACCGGACGGGCGACGAATCGCGTTCGTGGAGGGCACAAAGGACAATGGTGGTCTGCCCAGCGTATTCGTCATGAATCCTAACGGCGAAGACGTCCGCCGGCTCACGTGCCATCACGACGTCAGCGTGACGCCGGCCTGTTGGTCCCCGGATTCGAGACGGCTGGCGTACTCACTATGGCTATGGCATGAGAACCGCTCTGCATTGTGTATCGTCGACATTGCGACGAAGACATGGAAGCAGGTGCTCTACACAGAAGATCAAATTTATCCCACATGGTCGCCTTCGAACTCGATCATGTTCAGCCTCTACTCTGGCGGGACGGTTCCCCGGCTATTCGAGGTACGTCCGGAAACAACGAGGTCAACAGAGTGTTCCGACTTCTTGCCTGGGGATAGCGAACCGATTTGGGCCTTTGACGGATCAAGCGTTGTCTTCGGTCGCGATGGCGGTCTCGTTGTAAGAAACGCCGGCGGTCAGGATCAATTTATCCGTACGCGCGGAACAGCGATCCAGTGGGCCATCTCGCCGGATGGTCTCCGAGTGGTCTACGCAGCTCAAGGGACGCGCGGTGCTGGATTTGAGCCGTTTGTCGTCTCTTTACCACACCAGTCACATTCGAACCTCATCACCAATCCGATTGTAGATGATCACGAAGTGGACACGCGTTACGTGTCGTGGTCCCCGTGGCTTTGACCGGCGGCCTGTCTTCTTAATGCGCGCTTAGGAGTGTCGTGGGCCCGCTGGACTTGACGAATTCAACACCGATGCTATTCTTCATTCGGAAGCCCGCGTCGCGATTCACGCACGTGCAGAAATCATTTTCTCGCCCTCGCCTGTGTACTCGATCACCTCCTCGCCACCGAACTGCTTCATGACCTCAATCAACTTCCGCAATTGGCCGCACGATTCCTTGATCTCTTCCTCGTAGTGCAAGATCTCACCGATATCGCTGCACTTGAAAATCTGTCCCGAGGTAAGCGATCCGATGGTGATCTTTACCACCAATGCCCGATCAGTAAAAGGTATCTTGATCTGTTTTTGCGTCAGGACTTCGTCGTGCACTTTGTACTTGCTGATGAGCGTCGCCTCTTCGTCAGTCAAGGTCGCTCTCGCCTCAAGTTCAAATTTCACGCCGCCAAACATCTTCGACGCCTGGCTTCTCTTCAAATGAAGTTGCAATGCACTACCTCCTCGAAAGACACGCACTTTCTAGACAGTCAAAACGAATTGCGGCTCGGCTCTGCGTACTCAGAGCCTTTTAGAGACCTGTCCGCGAACAAAGACGGTCTACGCCTGCAACAACGTCATCGTCCTGAGCCGGAACCGCCGCACACAGGGCAGCGCTGCTTGCCGCTTCCGCCGCAGTGGGCGCATGACTTCTTCGGGTCACTACCATGCTTGCCAGAGCCGTAGCATTGAATGCACGAAATCTGGCCTCTGCCGCTGCACTGGCTGCACTTGGCCATCAACGTTTCTCCGAATTTGAGATTCAACTGCGTTCGACGACAGTAATATCACCCAGGATTCTCCAGCACAAGACCCAAATGAGCCAAAACGTCCCGCCGACGGCTCGGTGCTAATCAGGCCTCCCCGCGGCGGCGACATTCATTATTCAGACCTCTGGTCATATGACAAATTCCAAACCGTTCAGGGTTAAGAATCGTTCCTCGATCGGGGTAGACTGGGGGCTCGCTGTCCAGGAGGTGTTAGGCATACGCGACCGGCTTGGTAAACCCGTCGATCCGGGAATTCGCTTAGCTGTCATTGCCTTGCGCGCGGCCGGATTCGAGACCGCCGCATCCTGTCAGGGCCACCTCGATCATGGGGAGCCGTTCCCATGGATCGATATCGGCATTCGCTATCTCGGTATGTTCGCCGGATCGCCGAACGACCACCGGGCTGACGTGATAAGCCGTCGATTGAGGAGCATAAAGGTCCGAAACCTCCGACAAGAGGCGCGACTACTTCTAAAACTCGAGCGATTTTACCTTCACCGGATGACGTCACTGGAACGCCGCTTAGTCGTGGTGCCTATCGGCATCGACGGCGCATTTCAACTTACGGTCCAAGGGGCCCACGTGCAGGAGATGCTTCCGACGCCCAGGCGAAAGGCCCGACTGGCGGGCTTTCAGTCCGAGTTCCGGGACTTCGGATCGTTTCTTAGGAGCAATTCGCCGGGCTTGCAGCTAGCCTCGGGGATCACCCAAAACCGGCCATACGGGATCACCTGAAAACCGGCCAATGAAAAACTGAGTCAGGACGTTGACTGACGGAGAGTATTCTCCGTCGATGTGAGCAACGTCTTGAACGAGAAAAAGAAGCAAGAAGTCATCGCGTTGGGGCGGCTGGGATGGTCGCTGCGGCGCATCGAAAAAGAAACCGGTGTCCGGCGTGAAACTGCGGCCGGATATCTAAGAACAGCCGCCATTGCGGTTCGGCCGCCCGGCGGATGGGGCAAACGAGCGGCGCAAGACTCAAAACCGGCCAATGGCGTGACCACCGACTCTGGCGGCCCAAAACCGGCCAATGAGGTGATCCCCGACTCTGGCGCCGATCCTCCGACGCAAACCACGACGGCAAGTACCAGCGAGCCCTATCGCGAACTCATCCAGCATGCGCTGAGCCAAGGTCGCAACGCCAAGGGGATCTGGCAGGATCTGGTTGACGACCACGGCTTTACCGGCGGATATCAGAGCGTCAAACGCTTCATCAACAAGCTCCATGGCTCGCCGGAAAAACAACCCTGCGCCGTCATCGTCACGGCGCCCGGCGAAGAAGCGCAGGTCGACTACGGCGAAGGCCCCATGGTTCGCGATCCCCAATCCGGCCGTTACCGCCGCACCCGCTTGTTTGTGTTGACGCTCGGCTATAGCCGCAAGTGTGTCCGGCTGATCGTCTTCAGTTCCAGCACGCGAACCTGGGCCGAGTTGCACGAGACGGCGTTTGCCCGAATCGGCGGCGTGCCACGCGTTCTCATCCTCGACAATCTGCGCGAAGGTGTGTTGAAGCCGGACATCTACGATCCCACCATCAACCCGCTCTATCGCGACATGCTGGCGCATTACCACGCCGTGGCGCTGCCCTGCCGCATCAAAGATCCGGATCGCAAAGGCAAGGTCGAGTCCAGCGTTGGTCATGCGCAGAAGACACCGCTAAAAGGAAAGCGCTTCGAAACCATCGAAGAAGCGCAAAGCTACCTGGATCGATGGGAGGAACATTGGGCCGACACCCGCATTCATGGCACTACCAAACGCCAGGTTGCGGCGATGTTCTCAGAAGAGAAACCTGCGCTGTTGCCGCTTCCCGTCGAGCCATTCCGCTATTACCAATACGGTGAACGCGCGGTGCACATGGATGGCTGCGTCGAAGTGGAAGCCGCCTACTATAGCGCCCCGCCTGGCTGGATTGGGAGACGAGTCAACGTGCAGTGGAATCGACGGCACGTGCGCTTGCTCGATCCCAAGACCGGCCAACTGCTGCGCGAACACTTGCATCAACCTCGCGGCGCACATCGCATTCTTGCTGAAGACCGCCACAAGAAGACGCCGTTCACCACACAACAACTGCTCCGGCGCGCCGAGAATGCCAGCGATTCTATCGGCGTGCTCGCAAAAACGATGTATGCGCAGAAAGGACAGCCCGCCGTGCGCCGCATTCAAGGGGTTCTCTCTCTCGCCAAGAAATACGGCGCCGCGGCAGTGGACGATGCTTGTTCGGCCGCGCTTTCCTTCGAAGTCTACGAATACCATTTCGTCCGCCGCTATCTCGAACGCAAAGGACCAGCGCCACTCTCGCTACGGCAGGTCGATCCGTTGATTCGCCAACTCACGCTGTATCGCGACGTCATCGAACAGCGAACTCAATCGCAGTCTGAAACCAACCTGGAGGGAAATCCGGAATGAATCTGATTGAACTACAACGCGCACTCGGCCAGCTCCGTTTAGGCGGCATGGCTGCCGTGCTCGAAACCCGTCTCAAGCAAGCACAGGCGGAAGCGATGCCGACGCTGGATCTGATCTCGTGCCTGATCTCGGATGAACTCACGCGCCGTTCCGACCGCCTGCTGGATCGCCGCCGCAAGCAAGCCGGCTTTCGAGACGCCCACAAAACTCTAGACAACTTCGACTTCACTTTTAATCCCAAGATGAATCGTAGTCTCGTTTTTGATCTCGCGACCGGCGCTTTCATTACACGCCGCGAAGATGCGCTCTTCCTCGGTCCCGGCGGCACTGGCAAGAGTCATCTTGCGCAAGCCATCGGCCACGCTGCCATTCAACAAGGCCACCGCGTGCTGTATCGCGAAACACACCTGCTGCTCGAAGAACTCGCCGACGCCGTTGTGGACGGTACGCGCAAGCAGTACATGGAGTCGATTGCATCGGTCCCGCTGCTCATTGTCGACGACTTCGGCATGCGCAAACTTCCGCATACCGCCGCCGAGGATTTGCTAGAAATCGTGATGCGGCGTTATGAGCGTGCCAGCACGCTTCTCACATCGAATCGGCCCGTAGAAGACTGGGGCAAACTGCTCGGCGACAATGCCGCTGTCAGTTCCATGCTCGACCGCCTGCTGCATCACGGACACGTGCTGAAGTGCGGGCCGCGCAGTTGGCGCACCAAGACTGCGTTGCCGGCTGCGGAGTGATCTCAGATGAGAACTCAAGAAATAAGGAAGGAGGCTTCTTTACTGCGAGGACTCTGCCCTCGCGCTCCCGGGATTTATCGCTTTCGCGCCAGAATGGCTCAAAAGCCTGGCGGGCGACTCGGACGCCGCCCAGCCATTCCAGCCTCTGGGTCGGCGCTCGGGTCGCATCCCTGCGGTGCCCTGTCTTCCGCCCAGGTATTCGTTAGTATATGTCCGGTCATTCCCGCTGCGGAAAACCCGTTGTCACTGGCTGTCCGGACAAGGTATAAATGAGCTTGTCCTGACTCAGTTCCATTGGCCGGTTTTGAAGTGATCCTCATTGGCCGGTTTTGAGGTGATCCCCGAGGGCTAGCGCGAATCCCTCGCAGAAGGGGTCTAAAACCGCAAGCTTCGCGCAAAATCAGCGGGTAACTTTTGCTAATAGGGTGTTGTTGTCGCAAAATCGGCCCTGCTCATAGCCACGATGGAGATTTCGCTAGGACGCCCAGAGTTTGCAACGTTTCAACCAGCAGTGCTATGACGTGAGCGCTGGATATTCCGCTCGAATCCGAGACTTTGGCGGTCCGGGAAGATGTACGGATATTTCTTGCTTAGTTTCTGCGGCTTATCGTCGAAACTGCAACAGTTGGGAATGGAGAGCCGAACGTCCAACTAGTACCCATAAAGCTCTTTCCGCTTCCGAAACGCTAGCGGCCCTCCTTCGAGGATTTCCTGCGCCGCACGCCGAGTATCAGCTTTGTCGATTCCTCCGCGGTCATATGCCTCGCCGTTATCAGCCTTGCGCCGCATAGGCAGGATGAGTTCGGAATCTCCGAGGACGGCAATGTTCGCGTTATGTGTCACGACGATAACTTGACGCCGCTCTTTAATGGAACGCAAGGTCGTCACGATACTAGAAAAAATGAACGCGTTATCAAGGTCATCTTCGGGCTGATCGATTATTAGAGGTAGATTCGATTCAGCAAGCATCGCGATTGTGAGCAGAATCGTGTGTTTCTGCCCATCGGATAATTGATTAACTGGAATTGGCTTAGGAGTACTACCCTTCGTAATGACCTTGATGACCGGACATGGCTCTTTCCACATTACCGAAAGCGCATGGTGAACCGTGAACGGCTGGAATTTTTCCAGGATCTGCTTTGCGCGGCCATCACCGATGTTGCCAAAGGCGGCGATGGCAGCGACGTCGCGGGCTACTACAAGCTTCGCCAAGATCTCGGGGCTCGTTGCCGAGCATAATGCGGCTACTGATTCTTCCTGGAAGTAGGTTCCCCGCATCGTGTCCGCCACGAAGGTTTTGAACGCGACCGCGTCGCCCTTATTGTCGTAGTAGAGGGCTACCGTGTAGTCCTTAATGGTCCTTGCCAAATTATTATTGATAGCGGCTACCTGCGACTTTCTCCTCGTTTGGATTCCTTCTCGAATAGCCGCTAACTCGCTCAACTGTTCTTGCCGCTGCTGTCGTAACTGCCTTAATTGAGGTTGTTGTCCTTCGATACGCGAGATCTCCCCTGCCAGAACGCCTCGCTGCCGTATCAGATTGTTCAGCTCGGCTACGCTGCCGGAGAGTCCTCTCTTTTCTGCAGGTCGTTGATCCGCTCAGCAACGGTTTGGTCGAAAGCCTTGTGCACCTCCGAAACCCGATCAAGAACATTCTCAAGATCCTGAGCCGAGCTCTTGAGAATCAGATTGATTTTATTCTGCTGTTCGTTCAAATAGTCGTTCGTGCGGGTAATGACAGCCTTCGCCGATTGAAAGGCGCTAACGGACTTCTGGTCGGCTGTAAGCTCCCCCGCGCTTCGTGCCATCGCGTCATAGTCGCGCAGGAATTTGGAGAGAGACAGTCCTGCCTCGTAGACCTTCCTAACCTCGCCAAGCGCACTCCTCAGACCTTTCTCAGCAGCAACGACGATCTGAAATTCTGCTAGCTCCTTTACCTTTCCGGCCTTGGCGACCTCAAGTTTTATATCAAGCTTCTTCAAATCCTCAGATTTTGAATGTAGCTGATTCGCTGCCGCTTCCAGTGGGATCAGCTGCGCACTATTCTCAGAAAGCAGGTTCACAAGCTCTGCTTCTCTGGTTCGCAGATCGCTAAGCACGATGTGCCTGTCGAGGAACTGCTGAAGCAAATCCGGTCGCCGGAGAGGATCCTCCGCCACCTTCGATAATTCCCCTTGGCCGTAGTATTCGATCCGAAATGAATCCGGTGGTACATCCGTTATCTCACCACTCTCCTTCGCGCGGACAAGTGGATCAGATCCACGGTTCCGCTCATATCGGTACCGGACACCGCCGTCATCCTCTGCATAGATGACGACACTGTCAGGACAGTTGTCGTACTCCACCAAATCGTCTTCGGCGCCTAGCCCATATGCAATCGCTTTGATCGCGGTTGACTTCCCAGCACCCCGACCTCCTATGAAGCAATTCAGGTTGTCGCTGAAATGGTAGGTTTGACCGTCTAGGAAGCCCCCGGCGATCTGCATTCCGAGGATCCGCGGGACTGCCGGAGGCAGCGTAGCTATAGCGCGAACGCGGGCTTCGGGATCGACGAACGCGGTTCGCAGAGCATCAAAGCTCAACTCGTTCAGCTTGACGCGGGTCAATTCGCGCTTTTGGACATGTCCAACGAAGTCCGCCAGCGAATGGGCATCGGAGTTTTGGACATGTGCGAGTTGGACGCGGCCAGCAGTTGCGCTTGAGTGCTCCCGCAAGGCCAATAGTTTCGCTCGCTCGTTTCCTGAGTTTGTTTTGTCGTCGGTTTCGGAGAACCAAACAAGATGTTTCGATTCGTCGACCTCCAGGCCGTATAGCCCAGAGCTGCCGATTATGTCCTTTTTCCAGTTCGGGTAGCCTGGTGCCAAGGTTTCGAACCCGCTTTTTTCTCGATCAATATGCGCCGCCACGGAAATGCCACCCAGAGCGTCAACCCGGGCAATGACGTCCGCCATAGACATGGTTGTGTGGCTATCTCGGCTACCCCACTGGCCAACAATGTTTAACTGCCCCAATAAGCTCCGGACTGACTGGATCTTATCGGGAGCGAAATATGCAAGGAGATGACCGTGGGCGGTCGAAATCTCAACACCCGCCAAAACCAGAATCTGGCCAGCGAACCTTTGTGCGTAGTCGATGGACGCTTGTGTATTCTTGTCCGTGTTGTGATCCGTAAGGCAAACCGCCGAGACTCGGTGCTGAAGCGCGGTCTCTACAATAGCTTCCGGCGTCATTGCGGCGTCGGTGACATCGCTCGAGGCACCGAAAGAGTGAATGTGAAAATCGGCCGTGAAAAACCGTGCACCGCTATCGATTTTCGCAATCTCATCAAAAGTAATTGGCATCGTAGTTCTGCGCACTGACTCCTCAGTGGCTCAATGAAATGTATTCGTTACCAAAAGCATACAAGAAAAACGGCCTTCTGAAAAGGACTTTCCTGAATGCCCTCATTGGCAATCGCGCATGCTGTGCTCGCCTTGTCCGGCAGGTTGCGAACCTTTTTTACTGTTTTCTCGTGCTATATGTCGGGGATTGCATGGAAGAGTCTGACGGCATATAATCGGACGGGTCTTCCTTTATGTCTGATATGGCTCAAATTGATTTACCCGATCTGCCGGCTTCAGCGTTTCAGCATCCGCTTGATAAGGCGGCCACGGAGAACCTCAAGCGCGTCCGTGGCTTTGACAAACTTGTCTCGCTTTTTTTGGAGTATGGCTTTGAGCGCCTGCAGTACGTACACAACATGAGCGGCAGTATTCGCGTAACCGAGCGACAGATGCCGACGCTCCTCGGCCTCTTGCGCAAGTGCTGTCGTATCTTAGATGTTCGAGAACCGGAGTTGTACGTCCAGCAGGGCGACATTAACGCCTACACTGCCGGACATAACAACCCTTACATCGTCCTTCAAACAGGCCTGATCGACCTTTTTGAAGAGGACGAGATCATGGGCGTTCTGGGGCATGAGCTCGGGCATATAAAATGCGGGCACGTTCTTTACAAGCAAATGGCTCGGTTGCTCGTCCCGATGCTGGCAGCAATCCCAGGCGTGGGTGGGCTCGTAGGCGTGGGAGTCGAGTCAGCATTTCTCGTGCGGGACCGTCGCTCAGAGTTGAGCGCAGATCGGGCGGCACTCCTTGCCGTGCAGGACAACCGGGTGTGCAACACCATACTGATGAAGCTTGCTGGAGGCTCTGCACGATTCGCGGCCGAACTCAATCTCGATGAATTTCTCAGCCAGGCGAGCCGATATCGCGAGGATGCGGAGGAAGAAACCAAACTGGATAAAGTTTATCGGTTCATGGCTGGAACACGCGCCGACCATCCGTTTCCTGTCGAACGCTGCCACGCCCTCCTCACATTCGAAGAGGGGGATGATTACCAGCGGATTCTGACACACCAATACGAACCGGTGATGCAGACCGCTAGCAGCCTGGGGTTGAAATCTGTTTTTGAAATTGGGAGCGCATGAGATGCGCGCAAAGGAAGAGTTGAAAGAGAGACGCTACCAAGCCTTTAGTGGTTACTCTTGTCCCCAAGAACCCCCCTCGGTTCGGAGCTAATCGCCTGCGCGATCAGAGCGACCAGAAAATGGAGCGTAATCGAGAGTCCTTGCAGCCCTCTCGGAGTTCCGATTCCGTACGTGTTTCGCAATAGCAGCCCCAGATTCATGGCCGCCACGTGGATCAGCATCCGTTTGAGAATGTTGTTGTGTTTTCGCAGGTGCGTTCGCCGCATGGCTCCCGTGCGATAACAATGTGCGAACGTCCGTTCGATCAGTTCACCACGCCTCCGCAAAAGCTGCTTGCCTTTCGGCCGCTGCAACCGTTGCCGGTTGGCGTATACCGCATCGCGTTGTTCTTCTTTCCCCACCCAATGCCGTTTCCCGGTTTGCTTCTTCTCGGAGATATAGGTGCGCACACCCAGGGCCTTCATCTCCTGCAATATCGGTCCGCTGTGGTAGCCCTTGTCGGCCACTATTTCCTCGACCCCGCCCACATGGACTTGCGGCTCTTCGGTCGGCCGCATCTCAGCCTCGCGCTCCATCAACTCAGCCACCGTCGTGCCAGCTTCCGCCAGCGTTTCCTTGATCGTCGTGGTGTCGCCCAAATCGGCTTCCTGCAGGGTCACCGCCACCACCGCGCCCGTATCCATGTCCACCGCGTGCTCGGCCTTATGTGCCAAATGCGTGCCCCCGCACTTCATCTTGGTGATGCGCGCGTCCGGGTCGTGGGGATTCACCCACTCGTCGTTCGACCCTTTCTTTTCCCGCTTCCGATCCACCCGCGCCAGATCTTCTCGCGTCGGCGTCGCGATCCCAGACTGCCGCGCCAGTCCTTTCAAGAATGCTTCGTAGCTTTCCCCGTTGTCGCGCCGCACGATCGATCGCAATGCCGCATTGGCTTCCAGCGTCGTCGCGTCGATGCCGATCCGCTTCCCCTTCACCAGTCCCGCGTCGGCCAGCAGTTCCAGAATCCAATGGAACACCTGGCGATGCGTTTCCACATCGATCAACCGCCGCGTGCGCGAGATCGTCGTGTGATCCGGCGCACTCTCGTGCCGTCGAATCCCCACGAACTCCCGGATCGACAACGAGTCTCCTGCTCGCCAGGAGATCCCTCGTTCGCTATCGATCCCTTCGAAGTACCCCACCAACAGCAAACGGAAGTAGATTCCAGGAGCGAGACCAGGGAGTCCCATTGTGGCCGCATAAAAACGCTGGCATTGCCTTTCCACAAATCCGTCAAAATCGTGTCGCGCGAGAAGTTGGTTCAGACGCTCATAAAAAGGATGGCTCGTGGGCCGCGCCAATTCGCAACTCGGCACCCAAATCTCTTCCTGCTGCTCCCGCCGCCTGCCCATCGCCATATGACGATTCTACGATCAAACATTCTTCTGGAAAACTGTTTTCTGACTTTCACCCCGGACTGCTAGTGTCATGAGTCAGAAATACGTTGAATAATAGATGCGATACCCTCATACTGGAGGTATGGGTATCGGACGTCCCACCAAACCGCTCGATGTGTCATCGGAGGAAAGAGAGAAGCTCGCGATGTTGGCTCGTCGCCCGAAGACGGCTCAGGCCATGGCGATGCGCGCTCGCATTGTGCTCGGCTGCGAAGAAGGATTGAGCAATGATGCGGTTGCCAAGAAGTTGCGGATCACGGGTGCGACGGTCTGTAAATGGCGGGAGCGCTTTCGAGTGAACCGGCTCGAAGGCTTGCTCGATGAACCCCGTCCGGGCGCTCCGCGCTCGATTGCGGACAAGCAGGTTGAGGCGGTTGTGACCAAGACGTTGGAGTCCATGCCGGCCAACAGCACGCACTGGAGCACCCGGCTAATGGCGAAGAAGGCCGGGCTGTCGCAAACAGCCGTTGTGCGCATCTGGCATGCGTTCGGCTTGCAGCCGCATCGGGTAGAGAACTTCAAGTTCTCCAAAGATCCACAATTTGTTGAAAAGGTGCGAGATATCGTCGGACTATACATGAACCCACCGGATCGCGCGATGGTCCTGTGCGTGGACGAAAAGAGTCAGGTACAAGCCCTGAACCGGACCCAGCCGATTCTGCCGCTGGCACCCGGCGTGCCGGCGAGACAATCCCATGATTACGAACGGCACGGGGTCACATCGTTATTTGCCGCCATGGATGTAGCTAGCGGGGTGACGATCAGCAACTGCTATCGCCGACACCGCCACCAGGAATTCCTGCGATTCTTGAACGATGTCGACGCCAATCTTCCCCGCGGGCTCGACGTCCACCTGGTGATGGACAACTACGGCACCCACAAGGTGAACAAGGTGCGAGGCTGGCTGACGCGGCACCCCCGATATCACGTACACTTTACACCAACCAGCGGAAGCTGGTTAAACCTGGTCGAGCGGCTCTTCGCCGAAGTGACGGAGCGGTGCGTACGACGGGGGAGCCACACCGCGGTCGGGCAACTGGAGAAAGCCATGCTTGCTTACCTGGACAAGCGCAATCAAAATCCCAAACCTTTCGTGTGGACGGCCGACGCCGATCTCATTTTGGGCAAGGTCGAAAGACTTTGTCAACGAATTTCTAACTCAGGACACTAGTGTCGCTGACGAATTGATCTGCAACAAGTGCTCTGCACCTCTTGCGCCATTAGCAAGCTTCTGCGCGCAATGCGGCCAACCTGCCCAAACTCCTCCAGGAACATTCGAGACGGAGCAGTCGCTTCGCGACACTGCCATCGCGGCGCTCCAGCGACTGCCAAACGTGAAGATCGGCAACTTCTGGAAGAAATAAGACAATGCAACCACCTAATTCTCGATGATCGATGATCGTCGATCCATCCCCTACTTTCGACTATAGCGCTGCCCGGCGACCTTTAGAGATGCCATGTAAAGATGGCAGTTGGCGTTTGGCAGATTCGTTCGATATTCAACGCGGGGATTCCCTAAGCTAACGAGTATGCAGTTCTGTGAGAATTGTGTTGTGGAATTCCACGATTCAATCTCGACACACTTCAGCGTACGCAACGCGATCTTGGTCGCCACGATCAGAATCGCGGATCGAAAAAGCGCCAACTTCAATTCGTACGCAAAAACAATCCAGTTCTCGATCTCTTGAGAAGGATCCTTAGAAGAGAACCGCGCTCTAGCATCCACAAGATTAACGGTATTTTACAGAACAGCAATAACATAGCTGTGAAGTGCGCTTACTGCTAGGTAATTGATCTTTCTCGGCCAGAGAAGCCGTGGTAGCCACTCGCGGCCGAGACGCATGAACAGGTCTTAAAATCCGCTCGCCGCGAAGCTTCCTAACATATTTGCTGAAATGCCATTACCCCACAGGCCTGGCCGACCACCGGTATATGTCGAGTCGGTAGCTGTAGCAAACGTTTGGCCGTTTTTGGAACAAGAAATAGTACTTCCCACCGCACTGATCTCAAGCACATCTCCTACAGATGCACCGTAGGGCAATAACGGACGTAGTTGCGTTTTGCCGCTTGCCGAATACAGGTTATACATACCACACTCTGTCGAAGTGCACGCACAGCCATATCCTTGAAAGCCACTTGATTGTACCCTTACGGCAACACCAGCTTCGTTATTGTAAGTACCGGTTGATACCCCGACCTTTGTAAATGTTGCGTAGGCATATTGATTAGAATCTGTGAACGTCTGATCGTTCCGGTATGCCAACGACGTATACGGACTAGCAACGGAATACGGTCCTGCTTCATTTGAGTTTACGTAAAACGCGCCCGCCAATGTAGTCCAGTTAGAACTCAAAGAACTTCCCGAGAATGTATCGGTAAACATTGGAGAAGGCAAAATTGAGTACGTTCCGCCGGTGCTCTGCGAATAGAAACCAGTACCGGCGCACATCGCCTGAATTGGCGTAGTGGAAGATACGCTGATACCTGTCGTGTAAGGCGTCACCGAGCCATTGGTCGTGCTGTAATATGGCGTGCCGTTTGTGCAGGCAATCGTTACGTTCTGGCTTGTTGAGTAGACTCCAGGAATAGGGGATAGGACAGGAACTGAAGCTGCTGCTATCTGGCTATTTACCTGCGTGGCGGCATTGATTGTACTGGGTATGTTGAATGGATTATTATTTGCCCCTAGTGTCACTGAATTGACCGTTGCATCCGTTGATAGGAAGTAGGGTGCCGAATAGGTGGTCACAAATGCGCCATCGCCAGTCACATTGTTACCGCTAATACTGGCCGTAGCTCCATTCGTGAGATTAATCTGTCCAGCGTATGCCCCAAGCGTACTGCCGCTGATGGTCGCGCTTCCGCCACTCAATTGAATCGCCGTGGTGCATTGGTTCATGTTGACACCGACGATCTCCAGTCCTGTAACGTTAGTAGCCGCGAGGCAGTTCGGCATTCCATCGATCGCTCCACCTACGATTTGGATCTGAGACGCGTTGTCGTTTAGGAACTGGATACCATAAAGTGGCGTGCTGTTGAAATCGCCCTCGATCGACGGATTCACCATTCGTAAACGTATGCCGGCACCGATCACGACACCAGAATCGTTAGTCTTAAGGTTCGTGACCTCTTGCGTGTCGAAGCTGTTACCAAAAGTTACCCCGGTGTTGTAGCCCGACAACTCGTCATCGTTCCAATGGAGGTCACCACCAGGCGACGGAGTTTGCATATATATCCCACAGTTTCCGCCAGAGAAGTCCAACATTTGGATGTTCGTAAACCACGAAGCGATCAAGCCAGTGGTCGTTTCTATTCCGCACCACAGATTTGCCATTGAAACGTTCGTGATGTATACACCCGATGTAAAATCGGTAATTGAATTACTGCCACTACCGACAACGAAAGCGTATCCAGCAGTTGGTGTGATTCCAGGAGCTTGGTTGATTTTGAAATTCGCGAATAGCGAGTTTATGTTATCAGCCCTCGGCGTCCCGGCGTAATTACCGTAGTTGATAGTGAAGAGGTTCGCGGTTTTACTCCGACTCCAGATGAATGAAAAACCGAGGTCGCCGTACATCGAACAAGACGTGGAACATGTTGCAATTGGCCCACTGACGTTATAGTTGCCGGCGCGTAAATGTACTGGATACCCGCTCATTAAGGCTTCCCCTAGCGCAACGGTGTCATCATGATTCACCGTAGCTCCGCTGACCGAAGCTGTCGCATTATTTGCCAGTGTAAATACAAGCCCGTTGATTGCCGTAACAGACGATACCAATTCGGTTCCGCCACTGCCGCCTGTACCCGCTCCCGCAACCGCTATTCCTTCCCCAACTCTCCAACCCGTTGCATTCGCAACGACTAGAGTGCTGGTTCCAGACGTTATCGTGCCTGTCGTCGTCGCGATTGTCCCCGCTGCGTTGTAACTGGTAATCGGATCAACCCATTGACTGATGGAGGCAATACCTAGCGTAGGGCTGATTGAGGTTCCCGAACCTGCTGGAAATGCGGTACCCACCGTTACGCTTCCATCCGGCGTGATAAGAAATAGTGACGTACCGGTCGAATTGACGACGTCAAACAGCGGTGCGGTCGAAGAGGCCGAACCAACAACCGAAAGCAATGCCAGCGGAGTTGTGGTGTTAATGCCGACATTACCTCCGCTGAATGATATGGAACTACTCGTGCCACTCAGCCACTGTGAGGCACCACTGCTGCTGCCAAAATACAATCCGCCATTTCCATCGGTCAGCATAGCTTGGCCTGCGCTGCCTTTGGTCGCTGGTAAAGTGAATATTAAGTTTGCGGCCTGTGAGGATGACGCCTGTAAAATAGTCGTGAAGCTGCTTGAAGCGTTCTGAAAGATCAGTTGGCCTCCCGTTGTGCTGGCCACGCCCAAGGCTAAGAAGCCCCCGGGAATGATGACGGGCGTGCCCGCTTTCCCAATATTGACTGCTGTGGATGAAGCCGTGCCGATGTTAAGTGCACCAGCTGCGTCGACGGTAACGTTGCTATCACCGGACAAACCGGAATTACTAACCGTTAGTATAGCTTGGGCCGTCAGCGTTACGGACCCCAAAAGGCACAGAACACCAAGGAATAAGTAAACTCTCTCCTTGTGTGATACCCACTTGTTGAGCTGTCTATATATGTTCATAATAAACAAAAAGAATTAATGATTATGAATGAAGAGACAAAGATGACAACGCAGTCAGGATTAAAGATCTCGAGTGACTTGCGGTAACAGCTACCGGTCTTCTGACTAACTGCAGCTTGTGCGGGCGATGACAGGTTGGCCCACCGGCAACACCAAGTCAGCCGCATTTGCTGGCAGTACTCGGGAGAAGTTGTTGTGAAGATTCCAGGTATTAAAAACTGAAAGTGAAGGGTATGGATATCTGGCGGTCGTGCCTATATAATAGATAGTTCCTTTACTGCTAATTTCGGAGCCTGGCAAGTGGGAAGAGTTGGCGTTAGAAATAATCGAGCCGACAGTCAAAATATCAAGCTGGGGAGCAGGAATCGTTAAGACCGAGGAGAAGCTGTAGCCTAAGCCATGAAAGACCGAGGCAGATGTAAAGCCATGCCTGGTTCCTCCAGAAATTAGGTACACGGTCGGATCGTTGGCGGTTTTGACCAACGCGCCATCCTGTGGACCCAGCAAGCTGCCACTCGGTAGTGCTTCGTAAGCAGCCGTGTCTGTGATGGCGTCCCCGAAACCATATCCATAGCTCCGTAGCAGGCCAGGATTAGCGATCCCGTGGCGGACACCGCTTAGTATTAAAACAAACGTTCCATCGTTGTCAACCAGGCAGTACGCCGGTTTAACTACTGAAGTCGTAGGGGCAGTTTGGCCTCCGGGTCCGCTTACCGGCGGCGGTATTTGAGAAGGAACAGGAGTCACTGTGACATTCACCGTCGTAGTCGTGCTTATGGTCTGGCCATAGCTGTTGGCAGCCACTAAAGTGTAAAGAGTTGTGGTGACTGGCGTAACAGTTGCCGTACCAGTCAGCGCATTCAGACTGTTCGTGCTAACATTCGGGACAATCGAAATACTAACGGCTCCCGAAGTCAGCCAGGACAGGGTTGCAGCTTGGCTGGGCGAGACCGTTGACGGGGAAGCTGTAAACGAGGTGATGGTTGGTGGGCTAACAATCCCCCCTCCACCCCCGCCACCTCCGCCGGTCGGTGGAGCGGAAACCGTAACGATTGCCTGAGCCGTAGTCGTGCCAACGTAATTGACCGCGGTCAGGGTGTACGTGGTGGTCTGGGTCGGAGAAACTATTACCGAACTGGAAGAGGCATTAGACTGAGAACCTACTCCGTTATCTATGCTGACCGTGGTTGCTCCGGAAGGCGACCAGGACAAGGTCGAGGATTGGCCGGAAGTAATGGAAGTCGGAGAGGCGGCAAAGGTAGCGATCACTGGAGCTGTTCCTGAACATGCCACCGTTGTAGAAGGGGTAATGGTTATGGTGGTTGGACTGGCCACAGTCAGTGCCAGATAAGAGTAGGCCGGGGACGCTGAACATTGGGTAGCCGAATTCTGGCTGTTGGTTAGCGTGTAGAGATTGTTTGACTTAACGGTAACGTTAGAGGTAGCATCCAGGGTCAGCGTCAAGGTGGTCGTGCTGACCGAGTAACTATCGAGGGTGCTGCCCGAGGCTAAAATCAGAGTAATGCCAGAGCCACTCAGGAATACAGCCGTATCCGAACTTATCGAGATAGTGTTCCCGGCAAGAGCACTGGGAATGAACGAACCAAGCCCAAAAACGACCACGGTACCGAGGATTGCAATGGAGCGGAAAAGGCGCTTGGACTTCTTCATGTTGTAAGGGAAACATTAATGATATAGTCCGCTCGGATGTAATCACCCTTAAAGTATAGATAAGAAACGGTTATGTTACAAATCGCTTTATCCACATACGATATCGGACAGCTGGACCTGCAAGGTGTCGAAAATCTGCCTAGCTCGATTTCTCCCTAAAACCGGCTTGTTCGATGAATGTCGGCCGATTTGCGCCGCTGGTGGCGTCTCGTGTCTGCTGTTGGAACCCCGAGGAAACCAGCAGCTACAAGAACGACTACATGATACTTTCCGAGCGAGTTGGGAACGCTTGGCGTTGAGCAGGACATAAGGGCTAAAACCGATTCGAGAGGTTCTTAGCCGAACCGGTGACCCTTTGCACCCGATGCAGGTGACCGTTACGACCGTCCTGACTCCTAAGCGACGCGACGCCGAAGCGGTTGCCACTCGGAAATACGACAATATGGTGTTCATGCCTGGGAGTATGAGCAACGCAGAATCAAACGCTAAGAGCCAGACCGGCTCTGTTTGCAGCTCAATATAGCCGTGGACTGAGGATTTGTCCAGTTGCCTGCCCAATGGAACACGCCCGGCGCAGTTCGTCGAGGAAGTTGAAGATGATTGTGACTTCGTCCTCAGGCTTGGTCGCCTCCGGCACGTCCACCAAAGCCGTGAGAGCCAGGCGAACTTACCGTCTGGGGCCAGATCGCGTTCCCTACCACCGAAATTCGGGATCCAACATGCGGTTCTCCGCCCTTTCATTCGCCGAGTAGCTAACCGCCATGAGCTGCATGTACCTCGTTACGTCTCGAGAACGGCACCGCTCGCACGTGTTATCTTGCGAGCATTGCTATGCCGCAGTTGGAACGAGTGATCAGAGTTCTTCTTGTTGAGGACAATCCCGGCGACCAGGTGTTAGTGCGTGAAGCGTTCGCTGCGTGCCCGGTACAGATCGAGCTCCGATGTGTCGACAATGGCGAAGAAGCCCATGCCGTTCTTTCCGACCCCGACTACAAATCGGATCATCATCGTAGACTTCAACATCCCTCGAATCGATGGTTCTCAAGTGACTCGCTTCGTCAAACAACCCGAAAGCCGCCTACGCGCGGTACCGGCAATAGTCTTCAGTTCGTTCCGTGCGAACACGCCGCTGCTCGATCTTTGATTCCCGCTGACGCATTTTTCACGAAACCTGCATCGCTTGACGATTACTTTGCGATCATCCGGGAGATCTGCCGGACGTGGCTGGAACCCCTTGCTGGTGGATGAAGAGACCCATCGCACCCCGTAAACATAAGTCTCAATAGCCGTAAGGAACGGCGCAACCAGACGCGGTAGTACCATCGAATCGCCCCATCTCTGAGAATCGTACAGCCGCCCCCGTAACGTGGGGATTCTTGTCCGATCCGAACTACGCGCACTTTCCTGTTTGTATTTTCGGCTCTGAGCAGGAATGTGAACAGCTAAGCTAAACTCGCTGGTTTGACGGAACGAGAATTTACGAAGATTTTGGATTGGCCGGGATACAGCGTGTACCGGCACCAGATCGAGGAGAAGTCGCGAACCCTGAAGCTGTGGGTGCGTCGCAAGCGTGGCAATAAGGTTCTGATCTGCTCCGGTTGCGGGGGCCGCTGCACAAAGATCGTGGAGATTCGAGAACGCGAGGTGCGGGACCTGCCGTGGCGCAAATATCAGACCATCGTGGTGATCGAGTTTTACCGGGTGCGCTGCCCGCAGTGCGGATTAAAGGTGGAAGCCGTCGCGCAGTTGCCGAGCAAAGCACCGTTTAGTAAAGACTTCGAAGACGCAGTGGGATTGGCTTGCGAGTCGGCCGCGGCGCGGCAGGTAGCGCGCCAGTTTGGATTGGCGGCCGGGACGGTGCGAGCCATGGATCAACGTTATCTGGAACGTTGGACACAGAAGCGAAAGAAACCCGCGCTGCGGCAGATCGGGGTCGACGAGATCTACCTGGGCAAGACGCAGAAGTTTCTGACGGTAGTGAGCAATCTGGAGACGGGGGAGCCGCTGTGGTTTGGCCGGGATCGCAAGCGCGAGACGCTCGACGAGTTCTTTCGAACGGAATTGAGCGGTTTGCAACGGGGACGTATCGCGGCGGCATGCGTGGATATGTGGGAGCCGTTCACTGCAAGTATTCTAAGTTGGGCTCCCCAGTGCCGGATCGTGTATGACAAGTTTCACGTTATGCAGCATGCCGGTCAGGCGGTAGATGAGGTGCGCCGGGCCGAGTTCTTCCGCAAGGGCGGCCGCATGCGCGGTCTGGTAAAAGGCAAGCGTTGGCTCCTGCTCAGCCGCTGGGTCAATCTGGACAGCAGGAAACGACAACTGTTGAATGAACTGTTCCGGCTCAATCGGAGAATCATGAAAGCGTATCTTCTTAAGGAAAGTCTCGATCGGCTCTGGACATACTGCTACGAAGGCGCGGCGTTGCGATATCTGAACCAGTGGATCGATCAACTACGCTGGCAAAGGCTGCAGCCGTTCAAAAAGCTCGCCGAGATGTTGCTCGGACACCTGCAGGGGATTCTGAACTACTGTCGCGTGCCGGTGCGATTCGGCGTAGTTGAAGCGGTGAACGGCAACATCAAAGCTCTGCTCCGTCGCGGACGTGGATACACAAATCTACGCTATCTCCTACTCAAGGCGCAAAGAATGGCAACGCTGAAAACAGAATTCGTTGTCTTCCGGAAAGCCGCGTGAAATGGGCAGCCCTTCACATTCTCATTCAGAGCCGTATTTTCGTCATGTTTTTGGTTGTGGCTTGCGCGCCGAGACGAGCCCGGTGCGCCTCCGGTTAGTCAAGAGAGCGGCGAATCAAACGATGTGTTGAACTGGAACGGTTGAGGTGTCTTCGTTCGACCATGCCGACGACCGCGCTCCGCCGCGTTACAGTAGCTAACTCGACACCTACTCCGCCGCTTGAAACCATTTAATGCCGATTCCAATCGCGATTTATGGTGACGATGATTGGCGTGAATCGTATTTGGAATCCCGGTCGGGGACCCGGCGAACGAATTTACAAATCCACGGCAAGCGGGTCGATTCGAAGTCCCAACATCTCGTTCGAATTCATCTTTTACCCGACGACAAGCACGAAATGTGCTCTTTCGAGAATTGAGAATTTAGACAGGAATGTTGATCGTTAGCACAGAGGGAAGCTACACGGGGGCCCTTAGCGACGCAGCGGACTCATAATCCATATCAGTGCCTTCTCACCGATTGCTCCACGCTTCTACAATCTTCCATTCCGTGATATTTCAAAGACTTGCAGGACCTCCTGTAGAACCCCGTAAAACCCCGTCTAAGCAGGGAGGGCACAAAAATGGGCGCATAAAGAATGTCTATGTGAGGAGCGGGTCGCGAACCCAGGCTAAGAATGCGTGGCTACGCACAACGAGCAACCCGCCTCTCCCCTCCTCGAACGGAGCGGGCTGCCCAACACCTGAACGGTGTCCATTGGTCCACTATTGGATATGTTAGTTATCGGAACTGTTTCGAGTTTCTGATCCACCAAGACGAGATGGTGAGTCTATCGAATGATAGACGTCGAATGATTCTGCGGAAACAAAACGTTCCGACCGGGGTCAAACAATGCGCGGTCAAGTCGCTGAGAAACTGAGAAACACACGTTCGAGGAGGGGGAGAAAAGCCCGCGTTTGCGTTTGCATTACCCCGACGCGAGCTTGTTTGCCAGAGAGTGTTTTGCTGCTTTTTTCGTGATGACGCTAAGGTTCGAAACGAATCCTCGCATAACAGCACCTATTGGATAATCCCCTCGGTCCGGGATCACCCGCTCCGTAGCGCGATTGAAGTGGACGAGTGGATAGGCGAGGTGGTCAATGTGAGAAGATCGGCTTGTCCGTCGCGTTCACATCCTTCGTTGGCGCGAGACAGAACCGCCACGTTGGCTATATATCGGACACCTTTATAGCGCGCCAAAGCGCTTGCAAACGCCAGCCTCGTCCCGCTCGTGAGCGAAGCTGGCGGCCGCGGCCCGCGGATTAATTAACTTGCCCTCGTCCGGGGTCGCCAGCGGCGCGAGATGAGTCCGAGTAAAAGACCTATGCCCGCCGTTGGAGCCGTGCCGGGCTCGGGAACAGCGTCGCCACTTCCGCCGCTCGTGGTTGCGCTACAAGCGGCCGGGTTAATCGAAACATCGTTTGTGTCCATCGTTACCGCACCATTGTTCGCCAGGGCACGGCCGCACGTAATATCGGCGCCGGTGTCCAACGTAATGCTGGTCATCGCGAGAATGTTTCCCGCAAAATCAGTCGTCGTGCCCAGGGTTGCGGAACTGCCAACCTGCCAAAAAAGGTCATTCCCTTCGCTCCCATCGGTAAAGAGAACAGACGAGGCGCTTGCCGTGGTGAGCGCGCTACCGATCTGAAAAATGAAAACCGGATCGGTGGCGCCAAGTCCGTCCAACGTGAGTGTTCCCGTCAACTCCGCCGTTGACGCGAAGCAATACACACCAGGTGTGAGGGTTAGTCCGCCCAAATCCTGGCCCGTTAAAGATGTTCCGCATGGTTCACCCGCGGCAAAAGCGTACGCCGAAGCCAGGTCGGTTTGAGCTTGCATCGAAGCGGCATTACCCGCATCTATTGTTCCCGGAGGCGTCACCACGCCCGGAGGAAAGCCCGTGATTGCCGTACCCGGCGCGACTCCAATATCCCCGAAAACCACCGATGCACCCGTGTTGGTGATTGTAGATCCGGCGAGGACAGCATAGTCGCCTGCTGTTCCGAGTGGGACCGTTATCGTGTCGCCATACGCACTCACTGCACAGAGCGAAAGAACCGCCAAAGAAAATCCGCGATAAATCATATTTTGTTTCCTCTTATGCGACAACATACGGATGGCCAGCGCGCACGCTTGAGAACTGCATCCAGCACGTCGTGTTTGAAATCCTATGGCAATAATAGGACCTGTAGTACGTTATGTCTGTGTCGCATTGCTCACTGAGCAAGTAAAACCGACAAAACGGATGATTATCCGTTGAAGCTACAAACTAACGAGATAACTAAAAACTATTCTAAATAGCCATCGCACCCTAGGGAGAAATTCCCGATATCAAGTGTTGCGCTCCGTGCTGCTCCACGAGTTCAAGAAGCTCATGACGCCGGACCGGCTTCGAGATGTACCCGTCCATACCGGCCGCGAGACATCGTGCTTCGTCGCCTTTCATCGCATGCGCTGTCATTGCAATGATTGGAAGATGATAGCCGGTGACTTTCTCTCTGAGCCGAATCGCGGCGGTGGCCTCAAAACCATCCATTTCCGGCATCTGGACATCCATCAGGACAAGGTCCACATTGTTCTCGGCCAGTATGTCGAGCGCCTGTAGTCCATTGTTGGCCGTCACGACGGAATATCCCGCTTTTTCGAGCATCCACACAATCACTCGTTGGTTCACCATGTTGTCCTCGGCTAGAAGGATGCGCAGTGGTTTCGGCTGTTGGGCGCCCGAGGCAGTGGAACGATTCACACTGGGGAGCGCAACTTGGTTTTCGTCGTGCCCTGCCGCCTGTGGGCTGAGTGCCGCGATTATGGACGCATGCAACTCGTCCCGCCGTACTGGCTTCATCAAGTATGCTGCGATGCCCAATTCGCGGCAGCGCTTTATGTCGCCTAGCCGGTCCCCGGATGTAAGCATCAGAATCACTGCATCCGCTAAATGCGGGGAGGCTTTTATCCGCTCCGCGAGCCCAAATCCATCCATCCCCGGCATGTGGCCGTCAGTTAGCACCAAGCTGAAGGGATCACCAATCTCCGCGGCGTGGACCATATAGGACAATGCCTCTTGCGCGCTGCCCGCCGAAGTCGGCCGCATCTTCCAAAGCCAAACCATATCTGTCAGGATTCGCCGGTTGGTAACACTATCGTCCACGATGAGCACAGGTCTTCCGGCCAGAGACGCGTCCACACTACTGCTCTGCGGCGTCATTTGATGCGCAACTCCCAGCGAGACGGTAAAGTGGAAGCAGCTTCCCCGTCCCAGTGCGCTTTCCACCCAGAGTTTGCCTTGCATCGCCTCGACGAGGCGAGAGGAGATCGTCAGCCCCAGGCCCGTTCCGCCGAACTTTCGGGTTGTGGACCCGTCGGCTTGGGTAAAGGCTTCAAAAATCACTTTTTGCTGCTCCATGGAGATGCCAATGCCCGTGTCCTGAACCGTGAAATGCACCTGCAGGCGGTCCCCTGTGCGCGCTTCAAGAGTAGCCCCAAGTATGATCTCACCGTGCTCGGTGAACTTGATTGCATTCCCCAACAGATTGATGATGATCTGACGAAGCCGCGTGGGGTCGCCGGTCACATAATCGGGCAGGTCCGACCCAATGTCGCATATCAACTCCAGTCCTTTTTCGTCGGCGCGGAAAGCAAGTGATTTCGCCGTTTCCTCGAGCTTTCCCCGCAAGTCGAAGCGAATTGTGTCCAGCTCGAGGCGGCCGGCCTCGATCTTCGAAAAATCGAGCACATCGTTGATAACGTTGAGTAAGTTATCCGCGGACGATTTCACAGTACTTAAACAATCGTGTTGTTCCTGATTGAGGTTCGTGCCCAGCACCAACTCCGTCAACCCCATGATGCCGTTCAATGGCGTGCGGATTTCATGGCTCACATTGGCGAGAAACTCGCTCTTCGCGCGGCTGGCAGCTTCCGCCTTCTCTTTGGCTTCGCGGAGCTCGGTATTCGCATGGACGAGTTCAGCCGTCCGGGCGAAAACCTCGCCTTCCAGACGATCGCGATGACTCGACAGTTCCTCATCCCGGGACTCGATTTCCGCGAGCATCTCGTTGAATGTGTCGATGAGCTGTCCTAATTCGTCGTCCGCATGCTTCACTGCTCGTCCGGAGTAGTTCTTTTGTTGGGAGATGATTCGAGCAGTCGCTGCCAGATGCGCAATGGGCGCCGAGATGATTCGTTGTAACCGCGTGGAGAGTCCGAGCGCCACCAATCCACTGAGGAACAATACGGCCACGACGACTCCGGTAAACCGTCTGAGGCGGGAATGCAGGTCGTCCAGATCAGACTCCAGATAGACAACTCCAATCCTCTGCCCGTCGAGCATAATGCTCTTGTAGAGTTTCAGCCTATTACCCTCAAACCAGGAGCCATCGTCGTGAATAGGGGGGGCAACGGAATTGTTGGCGCCCGGGTCGCGCACATACTCAGCAAAAAGTTTGCCGTCCGCCGCATAGATAACGGCCCTTGTAATCGCGCGCTTCGCTTTCAGCCTTGAAAGGAGAGCTACAGCATCCGGCTGATCTTTGAAGGTGAGCGCCGCCGTGCTATTGGAACCGAAAATCTCGGCCAGAATACCGAGTTCGAAACGCATCGAGTCGCGATATGCGAGCTGGTCGTATATCAATAAGGCCGCGCAGGCCAGCGTCATGGCCACGCCTACCGTAGCAATGATGATCAGGCGGAGCTTCTGCTGGATCGATAGATTCTTTTTTCTCATTTTGTGCGCCTCATTGACTTTGGGATACGAACCTCAAAAGCGATATGTCAGTTTCGCGTACACGCTCCGCTCCACTAGTGTGCGGCGCACTTCGTATGCGTCGTGAAACTCAGCATGACGGGGACTGAGAAGATTCTGGCCTACGAGGCTCAAATCGAGAGACTCGCTCACTCGCCATCCCATTCGCGTGTCGACTCGGGTATAAGCGGGTACGGCTCCATAACCGCTATCCCGCAAACGACCAACGTAGTAAACCGAGCTATCCCACTCCAGCCGGGGTGTCACGTTGAACAAGGAACGTATATGGGCCTGACTTTCCGGTGTGTTATCTTCCACGATCGCAACTGACGTGGACTGACCTCCGGGATGCTGGACTACATCCATGTGAATGCCGCTATAGACGGGAGTAAGCCGCCAACGGTCCGTCACGTCCCAGTTGGCGGAGAATTCGGCACCGTAGGTATCGGCGCCGGCAGTGTTGCCGAAGAAAAACGGAAGGACAAGATGTTGGGGAGCGGGAACGGCCGTAAAGTAAGGTTCGCCGGCATCCAAAGTCACGAAATCCTTATAATGGCTCGAATAGGCGGCAAGATCCAGCGAAACGCGTTTCGTCAACTGATCGCGGTATCCAGCTTCGACATCGTATAGACGTTCCGGTTTGACGCTGTGATCGCCGTTCACCACAGATACTCCGAAGCCGTTGCCAGGGAGAGCAAACGTGTATTGATATATTTGGAGGCCCTCCTCCTCCCGGCTGGTCTCGCGAATCGCTCGCGCGGCCGACACCCAGACGGTTCGCCTACTGGTGGGACTCCAGACCAACTGTGCGCTGGGTTCGTACTGAAATCCCACGTATGGCTGACGCTCGAATTTCGAACCAAGCGTAAGTGAAATGGAATCAGTGACGCTGATCTCGTCCTGAATAAAGGTAGTGGCGAGATTGTTCTGGAAACTGGGCGGCGCGTACGATTTCCCATATCCTGGGAGATCGTTGCCGTCAGTGGAGCGATATCCAAGTCCCCATACAACGTCATTTCTGGAAGCGATTTTGGTGTTGTATTGGAAATCAAAATCCACCGTTCGCAAAGTTTCACGAACTCCCTCGTCGTGACGATGGTATTGGTCGTAATAGATTTGCAGGGAGGTGTAAGAGGCATCCTTGAATGTGTGTTTCCAGCGTCCAAGGATATCGATCTCATCGACACTAACCGAGTCATTGAAAACCCTGCTGAGAGGTAAGGCGTTGACGAATACTACCGAGATGGTTTGTCCCTCGCCGGTTTCCAGAGCGTCTCCTTGTATTGTCATCGTGTCGCGAGGTGAGAGAGTCCAATCGGACCGGAACCCGGTATCGAACTTATGCCAACCGTCGGCGGCTTTGTCGGTGCCGTCGGAAGCGCGCAGGTTCCCCGTGTTCGCGTAGTCCTCGAAGAGACGATACGCCCCGTCCTGACCGATCTTGCCGCCAAATTGGGCCAAGCCGTTTGCAGTGTCTTGAGAACCGCCGCCCGCCCGAAGCAGAACACCATCGGTGTCTTTGGAACTCATGGTAATGATGTTGATGACGCCGTTCACCGCGTTCGCGCCCCACACCGTACCACCGGGTCCCCGGATCACCTCGATGCGATCGATATCTTCGAGAGGCACATTTACCTGATCCCAGTAGACGCCCGATGTTGTTGGGGTGTAAACGGTGCGACCGTCCTCTAACACCAGAACTTTGTCCGCGAGCCGATCGTTGAACCCACGTATGCTGATCGCAAATGTGTTTGCGTCGATTTGGGCAACATCCACGCCCGGAGCCATGCGAAGGAGATCGGGGATGTTGGTAGCACCCGAACGCCGTATGTCTTCGTGCGTGATTACGAAGACCGCGGCGCCCGTTTTTGAAAGGCTTTGTTCTTTTTTGGAGACCGACGTGACCTGAATATTGGCCAGCTCATCCAGGCTGGCGTCAGTCAAATCAATCGGGGAGGGTTTTTGAGCCAGACCGCTAACGACGAAAAAAGCTCCGAACGCCGCAGCGACGCCAGTCCGGCCAATGGTTGTCTGTTGCCAACTCATTTATGCGCCCTCGATCCCACAATCTCCGACAAGTTCAGCACTTTGGAACTTATCCGCAGCTTTGCCTCTTCGGCCGCGTCAACGTTGATTTCGAGGCGGACACGTCCGTCTTCCAGCTTGAAGTTAACCATTCCACCTTGCGCGGCAAACCCCTCCGTCTCGCCAACCGTAAGGACCGCGGCCGTTCGAAGGTTGGCCAAAATCGATCTCAGATGCCTCCGCTCGGATGAGCTTACAAACAGTTCCTGGCATTCGCTGGCGTGGGCGGCGTCAGATATCGGCATGATCACAAAGGCTCTGCCGAGTACCTTTCTGCCATTGACAGCATTGTCCAGCGTAGGGCCGAAAGGGTCTTGGCCGAGGACGCAAATCCTGATAGGATCTTTATCGGTTTTGAATGTCCCCGGCGGCCATTCGACAAATTTGGCGAAGTTATACAGGAACGCGGCCTTGACCTGGTACTCGTCAATCGTCTGGCCATATACAGTGATGGCGAACAAGACACCCAGTAGAAGGCGGTAAGGCCAACGTGGACTTCTGTTCTTGATCGCCGGACTGCGCATTTAGAAGTGCCACGTCACTTTTGCGTTCACTGTGCGGCCAACTTCCGTCGGCACGAGTTGCATGGAATCCAGGAACTCGATGTGGCGCGGGCTGAGCAGGTTTTGCCCGCCAACGCTCAGGTCAATCGACTCCCCGATGTGCCAGTTGAACCCGGTATCGAGCCGAGTGTACGCGGGAACGGGTCCGGTTTTTAGCGCGCTGACGTAATACACCGAGGTGTCCCATTCCACGTTGTGCGGCAGTTTTATAGTTGACTGTAATTGGGCCTGGAATTTCGGAGAATCGCCAGCCGTTCCGGCGAAGCCGGTATCGTTGCTGAGCGCGTCGCGTGAAACGTGCATTTGGAGGAAACTGAATCCCGGGCTGATCCGCCATGATCTGGACAGGTTCCAGTGCGCGGATGCCTCAACTCCGTAGTCCGTGGCGTTACCGAGATTTCCGAAGGTATTTGGCAGAATCAAATAGGGCGGCGCGGGATACGTACTGAAGAACGGTGTCCCGGCCTCGACCGTCTGCAGACGACTATAATTGCTCAAGAAACCGGTCGCATCCAGAGTCAGACGTTTTGAAAGTTCGGTGCGATACCCAAGTTCGTAATCAAGCAGAACAGGGGCCGAACCCTGGGGGTTACCCGAAACCTCATAAACTGCGACTCCCCCTCCTGGTAGTGGCACCGAAGCCTCGTCCACCTGCGCTGCTGCGTAGATCCAAGCGGGTTGCTGGATCGCTCTAGAGGCCGAGGCCCACACAGTCTGGCGGCTGTTCGGGGCGTATACAAGCTGGACGCTAGGTTCGTATTCAAATCCGGTGTAGGCATTATGCTCCAACTTGACTCCCATCGTGAGGGCAAGCGAACTCGTCAGCGTTATTTCATCCTGAATGAAACTGCTGAAGAGTTTGTCGCGCCGGGTACCCGTCCCAATGGAGGTCTCATAGCCTTCCTTGAAGCTCTGATAAGTGAAGCGATAATCCAGTCCCGCGACAACGTCGTTTCGTGCCCCGATGTGAAAGTGATATTGGAAATCGGCATCAACTGTATCTTGAATGTCGAGCCCCTGATCGAAGCGACTGATACCGTCGTAGTAGATCTGCGTGGTAGTTTCCGAGCCATCGGAGAAAAGGTGATTCCAGCGCCCAAGAATGTTTCCGGCTCCAACCCGTACCTTATCGTTAAACGTGTGTTCATCCGGAAGGTCGTTCGAGAAGAACGTGGTGATAGTCTGACTCTCGGAAGATCCGAACAAATCACCCTGTATCGTCATCTGGTCCTTCGGGGACAGGTTCCAGTCGGAGCGAAAGCCCGTCTGCGAGGTGTGCCCGCTGTCGACTGGAGGAGTTTGCTCGATTGAAGGAGAGTCCGTATTCATCGAGTAACGGCCATAGACGCGGTAAGAGCCCTCCGCGCCGGCGGTCCCACCATATTGGGCCAACTCCTGAGCGCGATCCTGCGAACCTGCCTCTGAGCTAATCAGACCTCCTTGAGTATCTTTCGCGCTCTTGGTGATGATGTTGATGACGCCATTCATAGCGTTTGCCCCCCAAACAGTCCCACCAGGTCCACGAATGACTTCGATGCGATCGATGTTCTCTAGCGGCATCGATTGTTGATCCCAATAGACGCCCGAGAACAGTTCCGTGTAGACGGTACGGCCGTCAACCAGGACCAGCACCTTGCTTGAATAGCGGAAGTTAAAACCCCGAATGCTGATCGCCCATGCATTCGCGTTTATGCGGGCAACGTCGACGCCTGGAACCATACGAAGCAAGTCTGGGATATTGGTGGCGCCGGAGCGGCGAATGTCGTCTTGCGTGATGACATAAATTGAACCGGCGGTTTTGGAAAGGGACTGCTCTTTCTTGGAGACAGAGGTCACCTCTATGTGCATCAGGTCTTCCAGGCTGGCGCCCGAGAGATCGACGGGCGCGCTGGTCTGAGCAATGCCGGTCATTGTCACACATAGGTTCAGAGCCATAACGAGGCACGCATTGCGCGCAACCCGCCACCGCGAGATCATGGTTTCGTTTGGCATTAGCGTTCCGCAGGACGGCGGCCTGCCTCACTTTCCTTCAGGAACAGAACCGCGATGCTCAACGGCGGCAGACGAAAGGATGCTGTAGCATCGTCGATTGGAACCGTTTCCCGATCAATGCGAATATGAGCGGCATCTTCATTCGTCGCGTCGAGCGCGTCGGAAACCAGGCGGTCGAGATGCAGCGCGGAGCCCGCGCCTGGCGGCACTTGGAACTTAACTACGCGGTCCGATGTGGAGGCGGAGACAAATACAGCGGCCCATGTTCGCGCAGTTCGGAACGCATATACGGAAACATCTAACGGTCCGCGTTTGTGAACCGCTACCATATCTCCCCGGATAGCTTCGTTCAACAATTCCAGCGCCAAGGCCGTGGGTCGAAAGCGCTGCGTCGGGCCGACGTCACGCGCCATGCCCCAGAGCGAAACATAACCCGGCTGCGAAGTAAGTTGGAAGTCGAATCCCGTAAACGAATAGGCGCATTGCCGTCGCGCCCCACGGGCCAGCGAATCCAACATGGTCCCCGCAAGAGCCGCGCCTGAGGCAATTCCCGCGACTACCGGTAGACGGTCATCAGCCGACGCAGCGCCGTCAGTAGTGGAGAGATTTACCTCGTAGATTGCCAGTTCCTTGTTTAAGGCGGGAAGCGCCGCCGCTATTGTGGTGAGGTTACTTTGATTGGGTTGGAACAGCAACGATATGCGCTGATTAAACGTAAGTCCAGCGGGTACCGAGTAGTAGAAGTAAGGTGCGATCGCAACAATGTCGGAAACCGCGCTCTGCTGGGCGAACTGTATGGCTCCACTGGGATAGTCCGCTTGCGCATTGATCACCGTCTTCAGGCGTAACCTTGGCGCGTGCTGAAGAATCTCAGAGAAGCACCTTCCGGAGACTTCGCCGTGAGACCGGGGATCCGGGATGCCGGCCGGCCGGAACAGGGAGTTCCAGTTTTCATTTCCAAACTCCAACAGGATTTCACGCGCCGGAGTGAGATCGCTCTGTGCCGAGAGGTAGTCGCCCATGCCCGCGCAATCCGAATCATTAAATACTGGGGGTACAATGATCCAGGGCGACGCGTCGAGACGCAGGCAAAGGTCGAGAAAATCGCGCAGTCCATAACCGTAATCCGTTTGACTGGTGTCACCCGGGCGATATCGATATGACTTGCGTGCAAACGGGCCGGCGGCCCGGTTTGCCATTGTGTCACCTAACTGTCCCTGCCAATCTCTCAGATAGGCTGGGCGCAGCTCTCCCAACATCGACACAACTTCGTGCCGGAACGGCTGGTTGGCATCTTCGGTTCTGCGCAGGTCTACATCGTCTAGGAGAACTTGCCCAGCGGGACTACCGGTCACCTGAAAAAGGAGATTGACTGTACCGACAGGACCGTTGTCGTCTCCCGAGAAAGTAAGCACGACGTTTCGCCATGAACCGGACATCGGGATGTTCTGCGACAGAATTGGCGAAGAGCCTTGCCGTCCTAACACAACATTGAGAGACGCGTTACCGCTGTCGAGCCGGACCCAGAAGGAAAGCGTCCAGGAGCCCCCGAGCGGCAGCATTTTCCCCGCCCGCACGCCGATACTATCGAGGTAAGAAGCGACCGTGGCCGTTGTGTTCCCGCTCGAAATCACGCGCAGCGATCGGGTACCCGGACTGCCTGGTCTTGTCTGATTCAATTCCGGCTGGAACACGTTTCCCGGATTATTTGAGTACCACCACTGACTCGGCGGAGCCGTCTCGGTATCCTTAACGACCGCTACGACGTCGCCAGGGTTCGGGAAGGCGTCTCCTTCGCGCACGACAAAAGACGGCAAGCCCCAGTAATTGGTATGCGAAGAATGGACGATCAATCCTTCTTTGCCTGCGTTCAATCCACTGCGGATGCTGTAGCGCGCTCCTTCCCAAAAGCCATCCGGGCGAGCTAGCCAGCTTGGACTGTCATCAAACGTCCCTCGATCGGCGTGGACGGGAATCACGATCGCGGAATCGATCAGACCTTCAAAGCCGGGATTTTTTAGGATGTTAGAAGAGAACTGGTCAGCTCCCCAGAACGACCAGCCGCCCAAGTTCATTCCGAACCTTGAAACTGCTTTGACCATGACGCTGGAAGTTATGGAGGCGTCGACCTCTATGCGAGAGCCAAACGAGGAAGGCCCGAACCATGCAAGTACCGCGGCTATCGCGCCCAGAAAAGCCAATGTCGTTTTCATACCACTACCCGATGAAACGAATAACCAGCCGCGACTGCACGATCGTTCGCCGCCGATTGAGTGATCAGATATCCTTCGGACCAGCCAGTCAAGATGGCGAACACTGGAATCGCTTGCAGACCCATATAAACGGTCCCGAGCGCCACTGCATACACGATATAAATGGCGGCGAGCGTGAAACCGAGGGAGCTTCCGAGAGGACAACTAATAGGTCGGCGCATGTCCGTGAACACGAGACGGACGATCATCAACAGAATAATTACGACAAAGAATCCTACAGCCACTAGACCGTGCATCAGACATAAAAGGAGATAGTAGTTATCGATAGAGGGCGCACCGGGAACTCGCGGCCATGTGTTGCGGCCGTAGCCCCAATAGGCGTGCTTTAAGGCAATAGAGACGTATTTGTCCAGCAACTCCAGCCGGTATGCCGCGGTTTCCTGAGACAGCGTCTTGGCATGCGCACGGCCGACCGAAGCATAGGAATATAACATGGAAGCGGCCGGAATCCCTATTACGAGAAATCCTAATGCGATCGCCCACAACGCTCGCTTGCGATGGCGGGTGCGTCCGATTGCGGCGATAACAGCTCCCGCCAAACCTCCTAGCCAAGGCCCGCGCACCATCGTCATGACGATGCCGCACGCCAGGCCAAGAGTGATGATCCAGGCCTTAGATAATCTGGTCCACTCCAGATAGCGGATCCGTTGCGCCCATACGCCGTTCCACTGCAGCCAGCGCTGCAGCCGGAAGCCAACCATCAACACCAGGCCGGCGAGAATGGCATGACCATAAGGTCCTGCGACTCGGGCAAATCCATACCGGAAAGTCGTTACCCATTCTGTTCCCTGACTCGGATAGACATGTCGAAACAAGAGCAGCCAGGGAGTGACGCCCATGCGAAACTCATAAACCGACACGATTGAGACCGCGAAAAACATCAGTACGATTCGTTTCGCGAACACAATGCTTTGATCCCGCGGCTCGACCAGGCTTTTCGTCAGCATGTACGGGAGTACAACCGAAGCCACCATGTCGAAGATCAAGTTTTGGGCCTCGTTGTAACCGGCATTCAAGTATTCGGAGTACCCGATGGAAGCGGCGAAGCCCAAGATTAATGCGTCGGTAAGACTGAACTTCCAAGTCCATCCTTGCCGGAAGATGAAGACCGCCGCAATCGGTAAGATGGTGGCCTGCTCAAAAGTGGGATCAGGAAGGGCGGGAAGGACCCAGCGGTAATACATCGGAAGCAGCAGCAACACCGGTATATAGACATCCACATAGGCCCGCCACGGAGAGTACCGCAGAGCTATGAACATAGCTATCAAAGCCGGGATAATGGGCAGGAATTCCATTCATCACGCTCGTAGGTACTCGCGAAAGGTACGAGCCAGATCCGCAGCCTGCTTGATCAGCGGTAACCGCTCGTACCAACGGCAATTGATATTGCTTCGGGAAGGGCGCTGCCATCCCAAGTTAGGCTGTGCGATCAACGTCAGAACATCCGGATTGGCCTGCCGAAACATTGTGAGCGCGCCATCGAGGTGCATGGGGCCTCCGCGCGGATCGCCGGGCTCCCTGGCCTGTACCTGCTCGAGGTAATCCACTAAACGCGGAATTACCGGTCCGTTCACGGCGTAGAAGTGGGAAGTAATCACCGGTTCACTAAAGGGAAGCAGGCGCGGGATCTCGGAGGTGGAAATCTTTTCGATGTGTCCCAGATACACGATGCCCCAGTTGGTGCTGCGCAGATCCTCAACAATCCTCCCGAAATGTTTATTGATCTCCGGAGAGATGATCAGGTCGTCCTCCATGACGAGAACGTTGGGTAAACCTCTTTCCTTGGCTTTCGTAAGGATTCCGAGATGACTGAGAAAGCATCCGCGGGCGCCTGTATTCGGGAACCCTCTACGTTCCTTGGGCTTCACCGCCGCGAACATTTCGACCTTGCCCGCGCACAGCGGCATGCCTGCATGGTCAAGTTCGGTTGTTATGGCTTGACGACGGTCTTTGCGCTCCGGGAGATTGATGATGTAGGCCGCGCGAAAATAGTCGGAAAGGTTCGCCGCTGTCAAGATGGATTCTCCTGAAGTACCTTCGACGGGAAGAAACGCCGGAGACGGTTGAAAAGCAGCGTGTGAAACCATTGCCGCTCGGTCGAACCCCAGACAAAGCGGTCCACCAGGAAGAGTAGTGCAAGAGAATAAAGGAAACCGATGGTTGCGATCCACCCCATCGACGCCCAACGGCCAGCATGCTCGACCACAAAAGCCGCGGCAATACCAAACGGGAAAGCGACGAGGTAAGGCACCAGGCCGGGACCAATTACGACCCTGAAATACTCACGGAATGGAACCACTAAGAGACGGTTCGCATGCCAGATGAAGTAACTTGCGGCTATCAGCGTGGAGAATGAAACCGCTGTCGCGATTCCGGAGCCCGTCCATTTCCCAAGGATCGCGCGGGACAAAGCTACAGCGGCGAGAAGCACGATGACATTCGCGATGGCATAGTGGAACTCCTCCTTTGGTTTGCCGATGCCCTTCAGAATGGATGTTCCAGGCCCGGTCATGAGATGAACCTGAATGGAAATAGAGAAGATTACGACCAGATACGCCGTGCCCTCGTAATGTTTGCCCATCCATACATCGAGGATCGGGCCCGGAGCAGCAACCAGGAGAGCGCAAAAGTAACCAGACGCTAGATTCATATAGCGCGCGCCCCGCAAATACAAAGTCCGGACGGCGGCCAGTTGGCCAGGCGATCCCTCCAGTCCGCCGTGTAGATAGGACGCGGCGGGGGTAAACGATGAAGCGAAGGCGAGAGGTACCGAGCCCGCCATGGCGGGTAGCTTTTTACCGATATCCAGCAATCCTGTTCCGACTAATCCTACAAGCGGAGCCGCGATTGCCCGCTCAATGGAATTCAGGGCTACAGAGAGCAGACCCTGAATCTGCACCACTGCGCCGAAAGAGAACAAGTTGTGAAACGCTTCCCGTGTAACAAGCCCAATCGAGATTCTTAACCACGGGAGGAGGCGCACAGCCATGACGAGACAAAGCACTAAATCCACCACAGTCCGAATCAGGAATGCTTCGGAGAGTCCTCGAATTCCTCTGCCCATTCCAACGAGAACGAAAATCAGGATGGTCTCAACCACATAACAGACCACCCATCGTTTCTGAACTTGATCGGTCTTTTGTGCTCCCACCACCGCGTCATGGAAGGCGCCCAAGCTGAGAGAAGCCAGAAAGATTGCGACTACCGAGAGCACCACTTCGCGAGCGTCACCGCGCAGTGCCGGAGCGATGTGCAGCCAGCCGATCATTCGAGGCCACAAAAGATAAAACACGATGAACACTGCCAGGCAAAAAGGGACCGTCAGGCACAGACCAGTCGAAAGTAATTCATTGGCTTTCCCGTACTCACGCCGGGCCGTATACTCAGCCACAAATTTGATATAAACGCTCGAGATCCCCATTGTCGACAGCCCAACGTAGGAAACCATAATGAACGCCGTAGACCAGAGCCCATATGCCTCTAAACTGACGTGCGCCAGGACGAACGGGGGAATGAAGAATCGCGATATCAAATAACCGACTCGTGCGGCAACATCGACCGTGACATTCCGGGACAGTGAGTCCTTCACTGTCGCCGCATGATCGTTGGGGCTCGTCTCTTCGGCATTCAGAGTGTCGAGCATGCCGGGGTCAGGCATGGACGCCGCCCTCTACCAGGACCATGCGATAGATTTCGATAGCCCGGATCATTTTGGCTTCCCAACTGTACTCCCGCTCGGCGCGGCGTCGTCCATGGAGTCCGCGCAGACGCCACGGCTCCGGCTCGCGAACGATATTGCGAAACGTATCGACGAGACCGCAAATCAGCTCTTCCGGGCCCGCGGCAGAAACCAGACGACCAACTTCTTCGTCGACAATCTCGGCGGGACCGCCATAATCGACTGCAACTACAGGCAAGGCACATGCTTCGGCCTCCAGAAGCACCGCTCCTCCGGATTCACGCACGGAAGGAAGACAAAAAATGTGCGCGTCTCTCATGTACGAGGCCACCTGAGTTAGGGGGAGGGCGCCCGCGAACGTGACTATTCCCGCAAGGCCCAGCTTTACGGCCGCATCTTCCAACTCGGGACGTATGGGACCATCTCCGATTATGGTGAGCGCGACCGGCAATTCGGCGCAGATCCGCGAAACAGCCGTTAACAGCATCGCAACACCCTTGAAAGGGAGTAACCGGCCTACGAAAAGAATCTTCAGCGGATCCGGTTTGGAGAGGCCGGCGGGGAAACAGGCGGGTCTAAACGTTTCAAGATTGACGCCGTTTTCGAGCATGCGCAGGATGTGGGCATGTTTCGGCAGACTCCGATCCGTCGATTTGGAAGCACTCAGAACCAGCGCGGCTCTCTTCGTGCAGCCGAGTAATCGGTCGAGCAATCTCCCGATATCCCTGACACGATAAATCCACGAGGAATCCTGCTTCATGATTTCCGGGAAATTACGTGGCGAGGCAAGTCCGCCATTCCACGGCCCGACAATGAGCGGGATCCCGAGGCGATAAAGCCGGGTAGCCGCCACGGGAGAGACGGGCGTTACGGCATGAACGAGATCCCAGGACCCGGCGCGTTTGCTCATTTGCCGGAGCGCGACGCTGTCATAGATATAAAAGTCAGCCGACGTAAGAAGAAAGACGGCGTGTTCGCTCTTCGGGAAGAGGCGTGAGGCGAGGCGGTATAGAGGACGGGCAAACCACTCGGTATCGATGTAGATCACTTCGGTGCCTTCGAGGGGAGCACCTGCGCGCGTCAGGCACTCGCGATTCCGAACGTGCGTAATCAGAGTGACCGACGCATGACGAGATAGCCGCGAATACCATTCCCAGCCGATCTGAGACACCGATCCCATGCCGGGCCCGCATTGATAGGCGGAAAGGAGGATCCTAAGAGACTGTATGCTCATTGACCGCCTCTTTGTATTCGATCAATCCACGCGTGTGGCCATTTCGGCGGTCACGCCAGTATTCGCGCTGGCCGATGTAGATTGGTATCTGTTGGACGTGAGAGTGTACCCCGTAAAGAAGTCGCGTTATAAAGTCGGGCGATTTCCAGGCGCCTTTTACCGCGCTCCGCAACCCGAGCATAAGGAGCAAGCCCAACATCAGCAAGAGAGGCCAAAGCTTTAAGAGCACTAACGAAATCACCGATGCATTTACGATCAGACCGCCTATTGCGATCGCACGGTTTCGATTCCGTCGCGCCTCGTCTTCCCAAAACGGAAGTGCTGAGCCGCGAAATCTTTGCGACACTTCAGCGTAGGCATAGCCGGTGCGAACAGCCCTCCGCCAATATTGCAGCCATTTTGTCATTGCGAGATCGTGTCCTGTCATTGGTCGATCCGCGTGAAGAATTCTCCAGCCATGCGCGCGCATTCTGCGGCACATCTCAGGTTCTTCGCCGGCAATCAGGCTGTCGTCGTAGCCGGCAACTGATTCAAGCGCCGCTCTCCGAATTAAGGCGTCGCCGCCACAATAATCGACAATGCCGGCCGGGGAAATCCAATCGAGATCAAGGACTCGGTTGTATATGGACAGTTCGGGATGAATCTCGCGTCTGTTTCCCCAAACGACCGCTGTCTTGTTTTGTTGGAAATCCGCGAGAGAATCCGCTACAAAACGGGGATTCAGAATCGTGTCTCCGTCCAGGAACAGAATGAAAGGGGCCGCTGAAGCTCGCCATCCCGCGTTTCGCGCCATGGCCGCGGTAGGGCGGCGCGAGGCAAGGGAAACCACAGTCACCCCCATACTGGCCGCTAGCCCGGCGCTGCCATCGGTGGAAGCCGAATCCACATAGATAACTTCCACTTCGCCGGTCGGCGCATCCATATTAAAGACAGAGTGGAGGCAGCGATCGAGACGCGGACCTTCATTGCGGCCGATTACGACAACCGAGAGGAATGGCGCCTTCTTCATCCGCTGCTCCCCCATAACCAGGGACTGAACCATCGCGGCGGCGTTTTTGCCGCTCCCGTTTGAAATTCATGAAGCGCGGCATTAGCGAAGCCCCCCGCCTCGGCTCCGCGCACCCGGTTCAGAAGGGCTGAAACAGCCGGCACATGGATGCGTTCCAGGCTCTTCGCAGCCCGCCGCAGCTCCGTCTTAGTTACGGACTCAGCCTCAATGACGAGTACAACCACGTCCGCACTGCGCGCGATGAACTCTGCATCCACGGAAACCAGGATTGGAGGAATGTCAACCAACACTACCGGATACGCCTCCGCGGCCTGTCGCAACACTCGCACCAGATTTTGAATGTCAGGAAGATTCTTCTCATTCAGAAGATCGCCAACCGGGATGCGGTCGGGCATCTCACCGTCCGCGGGAATTACTTCTGAACGCAGCGTATGATTGCTCGTAAGTAATACAGTTAGGCCGCGCGAGTTAGTGGGCCGGTATCGTGGGTCGGACCGAAAAGCATTTGCCTCGACCGCGAGCGCTGGAATTCCCAGTTGAGCAAGCGCGCGGGCCGTTTCGACAACAATCGACGAAGTACCGCCCCTGGCTTTCACCGAAGTAAAGGCGAAGACACGGCTGTGACTAATTTGTTGATCCTGGCTGATGCGGTTTGCAAGACGCAGAACCTGTTCGTGCGCAAACTCAGGACCCGCTTCGCTCTTCTCCATCAACCAGGCGATCGGTGGAAAGCCCAGAAGAGTTTCCACGTCACGCGGCGAATGAAGGCGCGGATCAAGGTAATCGATGCCAGCCGGAAGGAGGATCGCCACGGCGATCCCTGCCAACAAAAGTATTCCGAACCATCGTTTGCGGCCGCCTTTGACGGGAAAATCCGGCGTACGGGCGCTGGAAAACAGACGGACAAAACCGGGCGCCGTTTTTTCGAGCGAAAAAAAGTCAATACGCTGTTGGATGGCGTCGTAACGCTTCCGCGCGCCATCTACATCCAAGCCGAGTTGAATCCCCTCCTGATAACTCTTGGTGAACCATGCTGCCTGCGATGCCTGATTATTCACTTCCGCGGTGAGCTTCTTCTCCACTCGTCCGGCCCTGTACGAGTCGGCGCGCCTTTGGTCGAGAAGAATTGCAGAGAACGAATCTATCTGCCGCTGGTAAGCCGTCTGTCTTTCCTTTTCGATGTCCGCCAACTCGCGCTCGATGGCGCGGCGGCCCGGATGGTCTGCCGCAAGTCCGCTCAAACTCGCCAGGAGTTGTTCCCGGCGTGCGTTTATATTCGTCATGAAGCTGGCGAAAGCTGGATCTTTGTTCGCTTGCTCCAGTGCATAAGCCTTCAGGGAATCGGAGCCGCCGGCGCGCTGTTTCTCGTCGAGAGCCGAAAGCTGGGAATCGGCCTGAATCTCATCTTTTCTTGCGTCCAACTGAGCTTCTTTGGCCGACACCAGTAAACTGTCATAGGGATTGAGATAGTTGTCGGTGAAGCTGCTGACTCCCAGTTGCTGAGCAATAGCCAGACGCCGTATCTGCTTGTCGTCCATTTCCCTTTGAAGGCGGGTGCGCTCGGCAAGCAGACTCTGTACGCGTTGGTCGCTGTCGTAGAACTCTTCCGATTTCGCCTTCTCCAGGTATATGGCGGCGACCGAATTCACCAGCTCGGCGAGCCCTCTCTTCTCTTTGCTTTCGAGCGTAATCGTAATCTGATAGGTGTCCGGGACCTGTTCCACAACAAGCGCGCTTTGAAGACGCAACGCCGCTAGCTCCATTGGTTCTCCCGGCTTACTCCAGGAAGAGTTTAGAGGACCGAGCCGCTTGAGCGCCTCCAGCACGATATCGAACCGATTGATCGTCCGGACATTCTGCTGTACGTAATCCCGGTATTGGGTGGTCGACTCGAATTTCTGTTCACTACCGTCGCCAAGGTTAGAAACGAATTTGGGTGACACAAAGATGGTCGCGGTAGCGGAATACTTTGGTGCACCCAGCACCCATGCGGCGGCCAGACTAATACATAGAGCGGCGAACGCGAGAAGAGAAGCCATCGTTAGGTGTTTCTTCAGGCTGGCGAGCACGTGAAAGGATGGCCGCTTACTTGGGCTCTCGCTGGAGAGCTTGTCAGGGACGGGAAGAACCAATGGAGGAGGGGACGTATCATTCCTATCGCTGATGGTTGCCATACTTAGTAAGTGATCGCGAGAATTCACGGCACTGCGGCCGGATATGATCAGCGACACATTTTGTAGGGATGACATAATTACCTGATTCCAACTGTTCCAAGCACGGCAAATCCAGCCAGAGCACTGGTTTTCTGCAACACGTAACCGAATTTCGCCATATTGCGGCGCGGCGCGTATACAATGTCTCCCTCTTCGAGAGCAAAATTGAATTGTTGTGGCCTACCGAGGAGATCTTTCAACCGAAACTCGACCTGTTCTCCCGAAACGGTGCGAACCAGCTCGATTTTGTCCTCGGCGGCGTCCTCGGTCAATCCCCCCGCTTGTGTGAAGGCATCGAGAAAAGTCAAAGCGGACGTTAGCCGAAACGCGCCGGGGTGCTTCACTTCGCCAAGGACATAGACCAATTGATCGCGAGCATCCGGGATATAGACCAGGTCGTCCCGCGCTAGTCGGATATTCATTGCCAGATTTCCCTGGTTGAGCAGGACCTTTAAGTCCACCCAGATCATCTGATCGCGGCCGCGGATAATCGCGCATCTGCCGATACCCGCCTTTTCCGCAGTAGTGCTACTGATAGGGAGGCTGGCAGCTCTGGTTACAACGTCGAGCAACGTGGGTTGCGAGTCGAATTGGAGGGCGCCGGGGTTACCGACCCGGCCCAGGATATAGATGCGATATGAAGTGTAGCGGTTCACCTGAAGCGTCGCAGTCAAATCTGAATAGAAGCGCGCCAACGCCAAGTCGATCTTGTTTTCTGCGTCTTCACGTGTCAGGCCGGAAATTGCGATTACACCGGCAACCGGAAGCGTGATCTTGCCGTCAGGGCCGATCAGGTGCTTCCCCGAAAGTTCCGGATGCTGCCACACGTCCACCGTGATCTCGTCACCGTCTCCCAAGCTATAAGAAACCAGCTCAGGAGCTTCGAAACGTCTTACAATGTCCTCCTGCGTGATTGCCTTTGTGTCCTGCCGAACGGTGAAATGCTGCTGTCCTTTAAGGGGCGGCAAGATAAGAAAGGCCAGCAACATGACTTGTCCGGTTACGTTTGCTCTTAAGTAGGAGGTCGGTCGCATCTTCGTCACCAGGGTCGCCGGGGTGACACAGCACCGCCAGATGTCTCCCGCCATGCCTGATCCAGCAGTTGAAGCACGGCTTGAGAATGTTCCGCCTTTGCACGATCTATCGGATCATGGCGCAACTTGTTCTTCCATCCACGCAATCGGTGCCACGTTGCTTCGATCGCTTTCGAAAACCAAGCCGTGTTCCCATGATGCTTGCGGTAATAGAGAAAAGCGCTACGCATCCGCCAGAGTTCCAGTTGCGCTCCCGATTTGGACATGGCCAGGTTCCTGACGGTCTTCGAAGACGCCCCGCCGAGGTGAACCACCACTACATCAGGCCAGTATCGAACCAGGTATCCGGCTTTCTTCATACGTCGGCATAAATCTACTTCCTCGTAGTACAAAAAGAACCGCTCATCAAAACATCCAACCTCTTCCAGAGCCGATCTTCTAATAATCGAAAACGCGCCAGGTACCCAATCGGTGTCAGACTGTTGGTTTGGGTCCGTCCAGGTATTATCCTGACGCCCGAAAAAACTTGATTTCGGATACTTGGCGGCCAGTCCGGACAGTGACAGGAAATCGTTCAGCGGAGACGGGAAGATTCGGGCCGAGGGTTGCCAGGAGTTGTCTTCCCCAATTAAACGCGCGCCACCTAAACCGATGTTCTGTTCGGCATCCATGTGCGTGATCGCGAGGTGCAGGGAGTTTGGCCGCAGAAAAGCGTCCGAGTTCAGCAGAACTATATATCGGCCGCTCGACAGTTCGAAGGCCTTGTTATTACCTGCTCCAAAACCCAGATTGACAGTACTCCGGATGAGGCGTACGGACGGAAACGCGTGTTGCACCATATCGGCTGACCCATCGTGTGACACATTGTCGACCACGAAGACTTCATTTGAGATGCCCTGCAGCTCCTGGTACACGGATTTCAGGCAGTCGCGCAGGAGATCCCGGGTGTTAAAGGAGATCACTATTACCGAGACATCCGGCGTCATGGTCGATCTCTCTTCGGCGTGCGTTCCGTTCGAACCCAGGTAGTGCCCGACTTAGAATTTCGCAGAAGTTGCGGGATTAGCAACAGTTTCCAAGCCATATAGAAGGGAGCGCCGAGCAAAGCGGCAAATGCTTTCGATCCGCCGCCGGTAACATGGATCGCTGCCAGTAAATGAATCATCACGACGCCCATTCCAAACAAAGCTACGCCGCGCACCGGCCAGAAGGGAGTCAGGGCGGCGAGTAAGAGCAATGTGACGTGGAATGCCAGGGGCAGAAGCAACAAATCGAGGCACGGTTCCAGAAACAGCAACTTACCGAGAAAGACTTCCGCCGCCAGCCCCGGCAGTTTCTCCACGATCATCCTCAACCGGCCACCTTCCCATCGCGTACGTTGCGTTGTGACGCCGGCGCCCGAGGTTGGCATGTCTCCCCAGACAACCGCCGCGTTCGCAAAACGAACACGCTTTCCGGCCCGCAACAGTTTCAGGTGATATTCGAGATCCTCTACAACGGATGCAGCGGTGTACGGCACTGCCAGTAACGTTGCCGTTGATAGGGCGAAGCCGTTTCCGTAGATCCCGGCAGAAAGTCCGCAGCGGTCGCGTCCCCGCGGGCGCAGGACGTTGAAAGCCGCCAGTGCGACGCTCATTAGTCGCGTGCGGGCCGAGTCCCCGGCGTTTCTCACAAGATAGCGGCACTGAACCGCGTCTGCTCCCACCTGCAGCATGGCTACTATCTCGGTAAGGAAATTCGAGGACACTTCACTATCTGCGTCTACGACCGCAAAACCGTCCCAAGATTCCTCGTCCAGTTTGCGGAAGGCGAAATCGAGGGCAAAACCCTTTCCTCGGTTCCGATCGTCAGTCCGGACCAGTACACGCGCACCAGCTCGCAAGGCAGCGGTTTCCGTTCGATCGTCACAGTTGTCTGCGACCACGACTATACTTCTGTCCATTCCGGAATGGCCGGCGGCGAGCAAGCTCATCACGCACCGAGCAATATGCAATTCTTCGTTGTGTGCAGGTACAACCACGGCAAGCCGGTATCTTGCGCCACCCTGAAAGATGCGTGCTCGGTTCCTGGGTAAAAGCCCCGCCACGGTCAGCAGCAATAATTCAACTGTGCCCGGAAGCGTGATGAGTGCGAGCAGGCCGCCTGTAATGATCAACAATTTGAACATCAAGCTACCGCCGCGAGTTCCGGGTTATTCAAATACTCATCGAATACATTCGCAAGCCGCGCGACATTCGGCTGGAGGTTGTATTGATCTATGACACGCCTGCGGCCCGCGGCTCCGATTTGCCGGCGGAGATCTCCGTCATCTATTAATCGCGCGATAGCGCCGGCGAGGGCGATCTCATCCGAAGGCGCCACAAGCAAACCATCCTGGAGGTCTCGAATCAGCTCGGGAATACCAGCGATCCAAGTGGCGACGCATGGAATCTCCATGGCCATCGCCTCCATGAGAACGACGGGGATCCCCTCGGCAAAACTGGCCAAAGCAAAAACATCGGCTTTGGCGAATAATTCCTGGATCTCATCCTGGTTCACAGCGCCTTCGAAAATCACGTGGTCCTGGATTCCGAGCCGCCGGGAAGCCTGTTCCAAAGATCTGCGATCAGGGCCTTCCCCAACCAGCCGCAACCGCACCGAGCGGCCGCCAGAACGCAAGCGGTATAGCGCGGATATCAAAACATGCTGGCCTTTCGCAGGTACCAGCCGGCCGACACAGATTATTTCGAAGACTTTCCCTATCGATCGGACTGGTTTGGGGACAAACAGATTCGGGTCCACGCCAAGAGGAGTGACCCTGATCTTTGGCCAGTCGGATGGATCACAACTCTTCATTACTTGACTGCGCGCGTAAAATCCTATTACACAGAGCAAGCAGGCAGAAGCGATCTTCTCGGCGAGCAGATAGCCCGGCACATCGTAGAACTCATCGGGTCCATGCACGGTGATTGAGAAACTGATCGGAAAGACCTTCGACAGGATCAGACCCACGGTTGACGCCGGCGTGGCAAAGTGAACGTGGAGGTTTTGCAGTTCGTTCTTTTCCATCCAATGGCCGACAATAATCGCCTCAATGAAGTAGAGAAACCCCATCGCTATCTTTCGAATGTCTGTGCCGCCGAGCCCAACCGCAAACCATAGCCCTCGCATATATGCCGACGGACGTCGACAGGCCACGAACGAGTTAGCACGCAGTGCGCCGCCCAGGCCGCCCTCTTTTACGTAGAAAGTAGAACTCGCTTCCGCTAGCTCGTCCTTCGTAAGCCGGTCTGCCGGCCGATCCAAGCCGTTGATGGATGCAACCTCGATGTGAAAACCCACGCGGCGAAGCTCCAGCACTTCACGCAAGATGAAGGTGTGCGAAACCGCCGGATAACGGCTCACCAAATAGGCAATCCTGGCTCTCATACCGCACAATCAACCGCCGGCGCTAGATCGCCGGGCACGTTCGGGCCGTAGGAGCGAAGCGCCTCTTCGGTCGTGTTGAAGATTTCGAAGACACGGTGCATCCGCACCAGTTCGAAGAGCGCTCTGACAGGCTTGATCATTCCACAGAGCTTCAGATCTCCGCCTGCCGCATTCACTTGTCTGAGGCAAGAGAGCAGAGCGCCCAGACCTGAACTGTCCACGAACTTGAGTTTGCTCAAATCGAAGATGAGCCTGGCGTTCGCCTTAATCGACGGCGCGATCTCCGACTTAAAAGCTTTCGCATTGCTGGCATCGAGTGTCTCTCCTTCGAGATGCGCAATTACGACGTTGTCAATTGTTTTAATTTGCAATGGCATTGGAACTGCTCCTGTCGCTTCTTAGAAAAGAAACCGTTATGACGTTGGTTCCTTCGGCGTCTCGCTCGTACTTAGCTTCGTCGGCCGACCTCAGAACGATGTAGGTCCCGAAACCGTCATCTCTCGATCCGTCAAAGGTCGGTGGCACGACGGAAAGTGGATCGAATACCGGACCCTTATGCATCATTCGAACCGTCGCGTGATCCTGACATCTCTGGGTTTCGAGACGAATGAATTCTGAAGAAGGGATGGGGTGCTTGTGCTTCGCACAATTGACAAATAGCTCTGAGCACGCCAGTTCCATTCGTGCGGTTTCTTCTTCGCCAAGACATGGGTCAACTACTCCCACGGACGACCGCAGCCAGTTGCGGAAACGTGACAGTTCATCGGCCTCGGCCGGAAATGTCGCCGTTGCGGAAAACAGCGACTGGCTTGCTTCGAATCCGATTTTGATTCTTATCGCGATACAGGTGAAATCGTCGGAAAACTTCTGCGAGCCGCTAAATTGCTGAGCTTCTTTTCGAATCTGCTCGACCAATAACGCTGGGCCCAGCGAACTCCAGTGTTCGACGCACTCGGCAAGCCTGTCGGCGCCGAAAAACTCACCCTCGGCGGACCGGCTCTCGGTCACTCCATCGGAGTAGAAGAGATACGTATCGCCTTGCCGGAACGGAAAGGAGTGCTGGGTACACTCGTAGGGTTGCAAAACTCCGAGGGGTAGGTCGTCGCTTCGGAGAAACACGCATTCTTTGGCTTTCCTGCTAAGAATCGTGGAGGTGTGTCCACAATCGACCAGATGCAACATTCTAGCCTTAGTGTCGAATCGCGCGTAGCACATCGTCACGAAACGATCGAGCGAAATAAGTTGATCTCCGATCCGGGACGCCGCGCGCCGCACAATGTCAACAGGAAGGGGCGCACCGGAAGTGGCCCGGAGCGCGAGGTTCGCAAGCGATCGAAGGACCTGGCTCTTGGTAGCCGCCCCGAGCAATGCCGCCGCGACTCCCTTTCCCATCACGTCACCGACGATTACGTCGAGGGTTCCATCGGGATGTTGAAAGAAATCGTAAAAGTCGCCATCGATATATTGAGATGGCAGACTGCACGCTGCAATTTCGATCCCGGGCACATCCTTTGGCGTATTGGCCAGAAGCAGCGTTTGCTGGATGGAAGACGCGATCTCTATCTCTTTCGCAAGCAGTTCGCTATCGCGAAGCTGGCGATTCATCCGGTCGCGTTCCATTAGGATGGATGCTTGGTACGCGATGGCTTCAAGCAGGCGGAGGAAGGCCGAATCAAATTCGAAATCCGGCTCTTCACACCAGACCGCAAGGAACCCGATTGTGTCCTGCCGTGAAGTAACCGGAGTGGCTGCAACCACGCGAGCATTTCGCCAACAAACATCGGCTCCGTCAACGTCGGGGACGTGCGTTACGGCTATCGTTTGCCGTTCGCGAATTACCCGCTCCAGATGGCCAAGCTGCTCCAGCGCGATGGCTTGCCCATGAGTTTCGGTGCTGACCAGAGGCAGAAACAAACTTTCCCGATCGACGAACAGCGTCCCATGAAGTCCGCTGTGCATGGAAACAAGACGATCGAGCAGCCGCTTGAGAGTTTCGTCTATATTGACAGATCGCAGGGCATCCGTACTGATTTCGTAATGAGCCTCGAGACTTTCCCAACTTGCACTCAATTCCTCGAGGAGCCGCTCCTCTCTTTTTTCCACTTCGAATAAACTCAGAGTTGCGCGCACAATGGCCTCGGCGGGTCTGAGGCAAAGCTGATCGGGAGTGTTGTCGTGTATAAGAAGTGTTCCGCCCGTTTCGAGCGCGATAAATACCATTCCCTTGCCGGGACGGGACCAGTCAACTTCGGGGATGGGTGCTCCGCACTCGCTCTGCCGCTCGCCCATGATGAGCGTCACGATCCCTTCAACACTCCGAATATAGACAGATAATCCAGCCATTCGATGCAGTAACTGCAACGAGGCTTTGATTCGCCGGATCTGGTCGACGCCGGTCTTTTCAGCATCAATGCGATTGATAGTCGAAGGGGCAAGCATGCTCGTTAGGCTCCTCCCAATGCCACCGTTTGGGTGGGCATCAACGGATTCACTCCGAATTCCCGCAACTTTCGAAGCAGCGTGCTCGGCGCAATTGGCTTCGAACATTGGGCGCTTGCACCCGCTTCCAGCAAGACCGCGCTGGCTTGTTCGACCCAGTGCCCGCTCAAAACGATCACAACGCATTCTGAAAAATACGGTGCGGCACGAATGGCGCGCAGAAACTCCAACCCCGTCATACGAGGCAAAACAAGGTCCAGCAGTAAAGCATCGGGTTTGCACTTGTCCATCTCTAGAAATCCCTGTTCGGCAGTGTGAGCCACACGCAAGTCGTACCCGGCTCTCTGGAGCACATAATCCAACAGCCGGGCGATATGGCGGTCGTCTTCGATGACTAGTATTCGGCCCGGCCGAAGCGCAACGTTGCACAACTGTGGCATAACCTCAGTGCCTCCGGTGGCAGGAATGTCCGAATTGTCGAGCAGCGCGAGTACGGTGTCCATGGTTCCGAGCGTGACGGAGTTCACTTTTGCAGATGCAACGATACAGCCAGCGCATTAAACAGTCGATGGGAGCGCGGACGGGGCTATTGCTAATACGCCCTCCCCGGACAACGATCATAACTGCGGCGTGGAAACATTGCTGCTCACTGTTGATCACTTTATCGAGAGAGTCGACAAGGATCGTACTTTTTCTAGCGTCCGCCGGACTAATCTCTCCGGGACCACCGCTCCATCAGAATGTTCTGTGTTTTGAACCGCTTCGCTCTTACGGGGATTACGGATCAGTTTCACGCTGGAGTGATCAAGTGTGAACAGACACGTTTCGGTTACCTCGCTAATCTGGTTCAGTGGGGGAACTATCTGTGTGGACCGGACCCTGAGATTCCGTGCCCTCGCGAGCCGCCAATGGGTACCACTGAAACAGCCGTGCGCGTGACCTGCGTAAACCAGCTAGCGGCGACACGTCAATACGGCAGGCGGGACCTGCTCGAGGAATTGTACAAGCGCTACGGCAGCGGGGCTTCGGCGGCCAGTGGTAATCGGCGACACTATCTGCGTAAGAAGTATCTCTGGAAACTTGTGATTGGCGGCTCGCACTTTATCAGAAGGCTTATTGATTGTGTGGGCGCCTCGTGCGCTTTAGTCTGCTTCTCGCCGATCCTGGCTCTCGTAGCTATAGCCATCAAGTTGACGGACCGCGGCCCGGTCTTGTTTTGGCAAACAAGGGTCGGACAATGGGGGCGAGAGTTTCCCTTCCCAAAGTTTCGTTCTATGGTGGTCAACGCCGAGCAGTTAAAAACCGATGTACTTGCCCGCAATGACCATCACGATTCAATCACGTTCAAGATGAAACACGACCCTCGAGTCACAAGGATCGGCCGGATAACCAGAAAGCTTAGCCTGGATGAGCTGCCTCAACTGTATTGTGTACTCAAAGGCGAGATGTCTTTGGTGGGACCGCGCCCTCCACTGCCTCGGGAAGTAGCTCAGTACTCCCTTCGGGATCGCCGGAGATTGGATGTGAAGCCCGGACTGACATGCATCTGGCAGGTTACGGGTAGGGGGGACATTCCTTTCGACCGGCAGGTGGAACTCGATATCCAATATATCGAGAGTCAGAGTATATGGGTCGACATTCTTCTGTTGCTGAAGACGGCACCCGCGATTGTGTTCGGCAAAGGAGCCTACTAGGCACCTCAGGCTATGACAGAGAGCCAAGGAACACCGCAGAGAGTGAGGGTGCTTCGGACCAGGCATATCGAGCAGATTGATCAAGGATTCTCCGCGCGCGCGATTAAGAATCGGCAGACCGCGCGTTCTCGGGCGGCGTTCTGGTTGATATGGGTACAGCTATCCGATGTCGGAAAACGGATCTTCGATCTTGGAGTTTCCAGTGCTCTTCTCGCGTTTCTTGGTCCAATCTGGCTGATTCTTGAGGTCCTAAACCTGAACAAGGCGGCCAGACTCATTCGCTCTCCCATGCTCGGCCGGTGGGGCTGCATATTTAACAAGTATTCATTCTCGTCAGGTCCGCTCTCAGGCCTGCCGGCTCTGATCAACGTGTGGAGGGGAGATATGTCCATCATTGGTCCGCGTCCGGTTGCGCCGGCCGAGGTAGCTTCCTGCGATCGTCCGACCTGGAAACGGTTCGATGTCCGCCCCGGCCTGCTCTGCCTCTGGTGGATACGCGTGCGGGCCAACATTGCCTATGGAACCGAGGCTTTGGCGGATGCCGAATATGTCGACAGCCACAGTCTCATGAGTGATCTAGGGATAGCGCTTCGCGCAGTCCCGGCGTCGGTTTACGGCAGAGGTGTAGCACTGGCACCAAGCCGCGTCGATCTGATCGGAATTCCCATCAACAACCTGACTATGGACGAAGCGATCGAAACAATTCTGGAGAAATGCCGGGCGGATAAGCCTTCGCAGGTTTGCTTTCTCAACGCGGACTGCGCCAATATCGCATGGCACAACAAAGCATACACCACAATCCTGAGTTCGTGTGGCTTGGTGCTTGCTGACGGAATCGGCATTAAACTGGCTGGAACACTGCTAAATCGTAACATCAGGCAAAACGTCAATGGAACAGACATGTTGCCGCTACTTTGTGAGGCGTTGCAAACCAATGGCTTGGGGATTTACCTTTTGGGCGGCAGACCCGGAGTTGCGGCCGACGTAGCAAACTGGATGAGAAAAACTTTTCCGACTCTGCTGATCCGCGGGTATCAACATGGCTACTTCGAGCCGGCGGAATTGCCGGACATTCTTGAACACATAAGACATTCGGGAGCCGAAATGCTCCTGGTTGCTTTCGGCGTTCCCAAGCAGGAACGGTGGATTCGCGATCACCTTACGGAAGCGGGGGTGAAGGTTGCCATCGGCGTCGGAGGTCTATTCGATTTCTACTCAGGCCGCGTTCGCCGTGCGCCGGTATGGATGAGAGAGGCCGGCATGGAATGGCTCTTCCGCTTCTGGCAGGAGCCGCGCCGCATGTGGCGCCGCTACTTCGTCGGAAATGTGCTCTTCCTTGCGCGTGTTTTTCGTGACCGTTCCCGCAGTTCGGTTTCTCCATGATCGCCATCGTCATTGCTTCGCAACAGTACCCGGAGCTGCACGGGCTCGACGAGCATCTTCCCCTCTCGCTATTTCCGCTCGTGGATCGTCCACTTTTGCACCATATCATTGAGTATCTGGTCGAACAGGGTGTCCGCCGGTTCGAGTTTATTCTCAGCCATCTTGCCGATAAGATAGAGTCCTACCTCGGCGATGGTGCGCGATGGGGTTGCTCCTTCGGATTCCATCTCATCCCTTCATTTGCAAACCCTTACCGCATGGCGCAAACGATTGCTTTGCAGTTTACTGAGGGAATCTTGCTGGGCCGTGCCGACTGTTTGCCGGAAATGAATGTCGTCTCTCACAACGGACCGACACTATTCTTGCTGCCGTCCGGAGACTGGAGCGGGTGGGTACTACTGCCACGTGGTTCGATCATTCCAGACGGCGCAATCGATGAGTTGTTTAATGCGAAAGCGGGTGAACAATTACCTGAGGTCTTCACGAGGCTGATGTCCCCTCGGGTGATGAGTTTCCGATCTGGTCCGGAGCTGTTATCTAGTGAAGAACAATTGATGGCTGGGAAGTTTTCGGGTTTAATGATTGGTGGACGACAGTCCGAAACCGGAATTTGGATATCCCGCAACGTGACGCTCCATCCCACCGCGATTATCGAGGCACCCGTGTTTATCGGTCCTAATTGCAGAGTTGCCCGCGGCGCTCGAATTGGACCGGCCGCCGTGATTAGCGAGAACTGCATCCTTGACGATTACTCCTCGGTTCGAAACTCCGTCGTAGCGCCCGGAACCTACATCGGACAAGGGCTTGAACTGGACCAGGTACTTGTCGATCGGAACCGGCTCGTGAATGTGAGGATCGGAACATCTTTCCTTGTTTCAGATACGTTTCTACTTTCCAGCCTGATCGAACATACTAAACATCGTTCGGTTCAGCAGTTCTTCTCTCGTTTGGGCGCCTTGCTCTTGCTGCTAACTTTCGCCCCGGTAGCAGCCCTGGTATTACTCTCCTTAAGAGTCACACAGCGTGGGGAGCTCTATCTGGAGAAAGCGATACGCATTCCGGCCGACGACAATCCTGCCGGATGGCGCGAATATTCCATACTGCGCTTCCGAACTTACAACAAGGCCCGCCATAACCGCTGGTATGTTTTTCTACTATATGTTTGGCCGGCACTCCTTTCAGTGCTTCGCGGTGATTTGTTTTTGGTTGGGGTCAAGCCGCGGACCCGAGCAGAGGCCGAAGGCTTACCGTTCGATTGGAAGTCGATTTATCTGAAGTCGAAAGCCGGACTGATCACAGAGGCCGAGGTGATATTTGGTGATGAAGCCAGTGCGGAAGAAACTTATACGGCGGAGGCTTATTACAGTGCGACCGAGTCCTTCCGCCACGACATGAAGCTCGCAAGACGCTATTTGGGGACGCTGATAATCGACTTGAGCAGGTCCCGCGCTGGCCTTGCAAGGGACTCCGGACGTGAATAACCTCCCCAACGTCGTGGGACCTGTATGGGAGGTTCCCGAATATTTGTTCGAAATCTTCGCGGAGGATCCCGCAATAGCCCTGAGCATGATAGAGCTTTTTCTCGACGACGGCGCAAAACACTTGCGAGACCTGAAGGAGCGTTTCTTGGTGAATGACGTGAAAGCGATCGCCGCAATCACACACACACTGAAGGGTAGCGCTCGGCAACTTGGAGCGCAAGAACTGGCCAACATCGCCGAGGCTATCGAAAACAAGATCGATCAGGGGAATGTTACGGAAGCACTGCAATACCTAACAGGCCTTAGGGCAGCGTGGAACTCACTGCAAGCAGAAATTAGGAACAGAATGATAGCCATACTGGCGAATGACGCTGCTTAACGGAAGGTGCTCATGTCCATCAAGCGCTTCCCCGATGCCTGATTCTTGTCGGGCGGTCATCAGCGAAGTGAAGAGTGGGCTAGATATTAACTCTTGACGCGGGCAGGGCGATTGTCCCCGACCTGTCCTGAGCGCTCCGGAACACCGTCTCGCTGTTGTAAAGAGACTCGAGAAAACCGCTCCCTAGGTAGGTGACTAGTTATTCCCCGTGGATTAACCTAGTTCTATTCATCATTAACGATCAACTAATGGTTTATTAAAGACTACGCCCTTCGGAGAATTGTTGAACTGTTCAAGTGGATGTTATCTTCAAACACGCAGTATTTCTAAATAGCGGCAAGGGAATACTGAATGAGTCGTAGAACACAATACCATGGGGATCACATACAGAAAGGGCGACGCGGCTGCCAGAGCAGCGCTATTCGTTGTTTCGCCGTTAACGTTATCGCCGGCCTCGTCCCCCTTGATGTCAGCCCAAACGGCACCAACATCGGATGCCGGTCCGAGCTTTGCCGTGCTGAGAAACTCAACGATCGAGAAACGTAAATCATTGCGTGATTGCTGTGGGTTCCGCGCAGGTCCGGGCACTATCATCGAAGGCGTCCCCACCGAGGTCGTGGATGACACATCACACCAGGCGGATGCGCGTGTCCCAGACAATGCCCGGGCGGGACTGGCGACTCCCTGTCGGATTAATCGCAACCGGATGGATCCCGCCGGAGAACACTCAGGACGCGTATCAACTGTGTTTTTCCGCCGGCTGCTTAGTGGACCCCTCCAATTCCCGGGCGAAAGGCGAACCGAATTCCACCAGCAGTTTCCACAACTAATGTCGTCGGCTGAAGAAGTGGAGGCTTTCATAGAAGGCAATGTTTGTAGATTGCGGCACAACGATCCACATTATCGATCGCGTCTGACCCAGCACGTGCGACCGCGTCGAGCCGGGAAGTTTGCCGAGCAGACTGCAGGAATCATAGGGATTGGTGAGGTACTCGGATGAAGCGGGCAGCAAAGGACGTTTTCGATCCCAAAATGTTTTTAGCCAGGGTCGGCAACGGGAGGATTCAAGCGGATTACAAGAAGAACCAGCGAATCTTCTCGCAAGGTGACCCGGCAGATGCCATCTTCTACATTCAGAAGGGCAAAGTTAAGCTCACGGTAATCTCTAAACAAGGTAAAGAGGCTATCATCGCCATCCTCGGAGCCACCGACTTCTTTGGCGAGGGATGTCTGGCTGGGCAGTCGCAACGCATGTCAACCGCCTCATCAATGTCCGATTGTTCAATCATGCGTCTGGAAAAGCAGCGTATAATCTCGGTGCTGCACGAAGAGCCGGCATTTTCTGAGTTGTTCCTCCAGTATTTGCTTTCCCGAAACATTCGAATAGAGGAAGATCTGGTCGATCAGCTTTTCAACTCTAGTGAGAAGCGCCTGGCGCGCGTACTTCTGCTCCTGGCCAATTTTGGGAAAGAAGGCAAGCCAGAACCAGTAATCGCAAAGTTGAGTCAGGAAACCTTGGCGGGGATCGTCGGTACCACTCGTTCGAGGGTTAGTTTCTTCATGAACAGGTTTCGTCAACTGGGCTTTATAGAGTACAACGGTCGTGCCCTGCATGTGCACAGCTCGTTGCTGAATGTGGTTTTGCACGACTGACCGACCTTCGCGGTGATAACGCTAATGGCCTATGCTTTGACGGCACCTTCTAAGAGAGCGTTTGCTGTAATCCTTCAAATCCACAATTGTGTGGCGCGTCGGGTCGGGTCTGCGGACGCGCGCTCAGAAATCTAGCAGAATGCTGTGTTCAGTGATCCTCAACCAGGAGCGTACGGCAGGGCTTCGTTTGCATCAGCTTCAGGTCACGGTTTGACGACGCCTCGAGTGTCCCCGGATACGAACCGGCTTCTTCGCCAGCCTTTACTGAGTATCGGCGCCCGACTCTGCCGATAGGGGACGGGAGCGAGTGTCTCGTTGCACATTGCGTATTCTATTCCGGTTTCTACCTCTCCAACCCGAACAGTATAACCTTCACGGAAGTACCGCTTATAGATAGCGACAGCTTCATTCAGGTTCGAAACGGTTTGCTCATCCTTGAACAGTGCGTTCTCCTTGAAGATGCGTATTTTCATTCCCCTCCCGAATATCGCCAGTCAACGATTTCGCCGGCTCTGGAAAACCTAGCCTAGCACCCGATGCTGTATTCGTCTGTTCACTATTGCTCGTTGCCGAGAATAAGACAGAAGCGCTGACTGTACTGGTAGAGAACTCTAATGGGCCATCAAAATCAGACCCGGCCGGAGAATCAGGTCTGAAGGTTAACCGGCGCAACGCTTGTTATTAGATTTACGCCCAACACTGGAAACTATCATTCCATGCTCGATTGCGTAGAGGGTGAAGTCTGAGGCCGTTCGCAGATTGAGTTCGCGCATGAGTGCCGCCTTATGAAACTCGACAGTTTTCACCGAAATCTTCAGCGCGCTGGCAATTTCCTTGCGACTACGTCCTTCCGCAACGAGTTGCAAAACTTCACGCTGCCGCGCAGTGAGCCGGTTCCAGAGCTTAGACTCCGTGTCGGAGGAGGAAATCAGTAGCTCGATGGTATTGCGGGTCACCAGAGGACTGACGTAGTGGTTGCCGTTGAGAACTTCGCGAAGGGCTGTAAGCAACTCGGAAGCTGCGGACCGTTTGAGAACATATCCTGCCGCGCCCGCCCGCAATGCTTCCGTTACAAAACCAGCGTCCCCGTGCATCGTTACGAATATCACTTTGGTACCGGGCAATGTCTTCTTGAGCTGGTGAGCTGCGTCGATCCCATTCAAAATCGGCATTGAAATGTCCAGCAGGACGACGTCAGGTTTCAATTCCTTGGCCGCTGTTAAGAGCGTTTGACCATCCTCAACACAGCCAACTAGCTCAAACTCGGGCTCCAGTAACAACCGGAATCCGTCCCACAACAACTTGTGATCATCCGCTAATAGTAAACGCGGTCGCACAGAGAATTCCTCTTGACGCAAACGGATACCCCGTCTATTGAGGTGCACGTATTACTGAGCACTGGCTCCTCTTCTACCCGTCAGATAACGCGCTGTTATCTAAAATGGTGTGGATTCTTAACGCCGGGTACCCATCAAGAATCCGGAGTCGAAGACACCAGCGTCAGGGGGCCCTCCTTCTGTCACTTTCGCTACCGATGGATGGCCGTGCCTTGGGACATACTGAAAGCGCCTCGAGATTATCCATTGGATCAGCATCATGCCATCGAATTGCATCGGCCGGGTTGGTAAGCCGTAGCCAGTCTCTTAAGAATGCGACATGAGCCAGTACCGCGCTACGGAGCCGCACTAGACCCCTCCCAATAGACAGGATCGTCAGCAGACCAAAAGCAGGTTCAATAATCTCTTCGCGATCGCCGCCCGGATCGAGGGACACCTCGTTCGGATCTGGGGTTACCGCGGCATTAACGAGGCCTCTACCGCCCGGACTATTATTCCGTTTGATCCTCACAAGCATGGCAACGCTGCCTTAGAAAAGGTGACAGTGCCGCATGCCGCTTTGCAGGTCTTGCAAAACAAGATACAGCGTCGCACGCGATTGTAAGCACGAAACATGACTGGTCTGCGGAGGTCCCGATCACCGAAGGACCTGCAATTACGGTGCGCCAATGTCGAATGAAACTGGCGGAGCCAGGATTGGTCACAGTAGGTCCTGGGAACTCCAAGAAATGACTCGAAACCACAAAATCGCGTCGAGACCCGAAAAAAGTGATATTTTACGCAGATGCGACGATGTTCCCCAGTGGCGAGCCGAGCTAATGAAACCATTACATGTCGACCCTCTAAATGCATCTGACATCCCCTCGCCGCAGCACGAGCCCCGTTTGCTTCGAAATAACCTACGGTATCATACTCGTAATATTATTAATAAAGATACTGGGCAATGCACTAGTTGCTAACTCGGACGACGCCCAGTTAAATTCTTCGGCGCGACAGCGCCCTACTAGCTCATTTGAGTCATGGACAAAACTCCCTAAAGAGTCGTAGCGAGTTGGGGAACGATAGTCTTAGGAAGAGGCGTGTTTGCTTGCACATCGGCCAGTATGGAGCTGGCAATCATATTTTTGGTATCTAGTTTCATATAGTTACGTGAGAACATAGTGCTCGTTATGTGCGATCCGGATGTACGAAAAAGTGGGACGGGCGTCGAGACTGCGGTCGAGAGGATGAAAATACAACGCGGTAAGATGTAGGGAATTGCCTTACAAGACCCACGGTATTAAGTTCGTTTTGTTGGGATACAGGGCTGCGATGTGGAGGATGGGGGAAGGATACTTTTGTCTGTAACCTCAATTACATATCTATTCACGAAACGGCTGAGCACCCCGGGTCGAACCATGTTCGTCACGCCTGGAACGGATTTCGTTAAATGGTTGCTGTCAGATTCTTTGTACCGGAGAACGTCTCACGAGCAATAGAGGGATACAGGCCAAGCTGTTAGAGCGACGGTAGACGGTGGGCGCGGTTTTGAAGGCCGCGGTTTAAGTTTCAAGGTGCCGATTGAGATTCGATTGCTGTCGGGCCGAATATCCCAGTTCTCGGAGCCTCGATGCTTTATGCTTGGCTGCTCGATTTCACTGGTATTTAATAGCGAAAGCGCCTGCTTCTCACGAATCTTCCTCATGCTTATCGAACGAGCTGAGCGTTTGGAACAGGCAAGTCGTGCCAATACGATTTGCCTCAAAAACCTCGGGGATCACCCAAAACCGGCCATACGGGATCACCTGAAAACCGGCCAATGAAAAACTGAGTCAGGACGTTGACTGACGGAGAGTATTCTCCGTCGATGTGAGCAACGTCTTGAACGAGAAAAAGAAGCAAGAAGTCATCGCGTTGGGGCGGCTGGGATGGTCGCTGCGGCGCATCGAAAAAGAAACCGGTGTCCGGCGTGAAACTGCGGCCGGATATCTAAGAACAGCCGCCATTGCGGTTCGGCCGCCCGGCGGATGGGGCAAACGAGCGGCGCAAGACTCAAAACCGGCCAATGGCGTGACCACCGACTCTGGCGGCCCAAAACCGGCCAATGAGGTGATCCCCGACTCTGGCGCCGATCCTCCGACGCAAACCACGACGGCAAGTACCAGCGAGCCCTATCGCGAACTCATCCAGCATGCGCTGAGCCAAGGTCGCAACGCCAAGGGGATCTGGCAGGATCTGGTTGACGACCACGGCTTTACCGGCGGATATCAGAGCGTCAAACGCTTCATCAACAAGCTCCATGGCTCGCCGGAAAAACAACCCTGCGCCGTCATCGTCACGGCGCCCGGCGAAGAAGCGCAGGTCGACTACGGCGAAGGCCCCATGGTTCGCGATCCCCAATCCGGCCGTTACCGCCGCACCCGCTTGTTTGTGTTGACGCTCGGCTATAGCCGCAAGTGTGTCCGGCTGATCGTCTTCAGTTCCAGCACGCGAACCTGGGCCGAGTTGCACGAGACGGCGTTTGCCCGAATCGGCGGCGTGCCACGCGTTCTCATCCTCGACAATCTGCGCGAAGGTGTGTTGAAGCCGGACATCTACGATCCCACCATCAACCCGCTCTATCGCGACATGCTGGCGCATTACCACGCCGTGGCGCTGCCCTGCCGCATCAAAGATCCGGATCGCAAAGGCAAGGTCGAGTCCAGCGTTGGTCATGCGCAGAAGACACCGCTAAAAGGAAAGCGCTTCGAAACCATCGAAGAAGCGCAAAGCTACCTGGATCGATGGGAGGAACATTGGGCCGACACCCGCATTCATGGCACTACCAAACGCCAGGTTGCGGCGATGTTCTCAGAAGAGAAACCTGCGCTGTTGCCGCTTCCCGTCGAGCCATTCCGCTATTACCAATACGGTGAACGCGCGGTGCACATGGATGGCTGCGTCGAAGTGGAAGCCGCCTACTATAGCGCCCCGCCTGGCTGGATTGGGAGACGAGTCAACGTGCAGTGGAATCGACGGCACGTGCGCTTGCTCGATCCCAAGACCGGCCAACTGCTGCGCGAACACTTGCATCAACCTCGCGGCGCACATCGCATTCTTGCTGAAGACCGCCACAAGAAGACGCCGTTCACCACACAACAACTGCTCCGGCGCGCCGAGAATGCCAGCGATTCTATCGGCGTGCTCGCAAAAACGATGTATGCGCAGAAAGGACAGCCCGCCGTGCGCCGCATTCAAGGGGTTCTCTCTCTCGCCAAGAAATACGGCGCCGCGGCAGTGGACGATGCTTGTTCGGCCGCGCTTTCCTTCGAAGTCTACGAATACCATTTCGTCCGCCGCTATCTCGAACGCAAAGGACCAGCGCCACTCTCGCTACGGCAGGTCGATCCGTTGATTCGCCAACTCACGCTGTATCGCGACGTCATCGAACAGCGAACTCAATCGCAGTCTGAAACCAACCTGGAGGGAAATCCGGAATGAATCTGATTGAACTACAACGCGCACTCGGCCAGCTCCGTTTAGGCGGCATGGCTGCCGTGCTCGAAACCCGTCTCAAGCAAGCACAGGCGGAAGCGATGCCGCCGCTGGATCTGATCTCGTGCCTGATCTCGGATGAACTCACGCGCCGTTCCGACCGCCTGCTGGATCGCCGCCGCAAGCAAGCCGGCTTTCGAGACGCCCACAAAACTCTAGACAACTTCGACTTCACTTTTAATCCCAAGATGAATCGTAGTCTCGTTTTTGATCTCGCGACCGGCGCTTTCATTACACGCCGCGAAGATGCGCTCTTCCTCGGTCCCGGCGGCACTGGCAAGAGTCATCTTGCGCAAGCCATCGGCCACGCTGCCATTCAACAAGGCCACCGCGTGCTGTATCGCGAAACACACCTGCTGCTCGAAGAACTCGCCGACGCCGTTGTGGACGGTACGCGCAAGCAGTACATGGAGTCGATTGCATCGGTCCCGCTGCTCATTGTCGACGACTTCGGCATGCGCAAACTTCCGCATACCGCCGCCGAGGATTTGCTAGAAATCGTGATGCGGCGTTATGAGCGTGCCAGCACGCTTCTCACATCGAATCGGCCCGTAGAAGACTGGGGCAAACTGCTCGGCGACAATGCCGCTGTCAGTTCCATGCTCGACCGCCTGCTGCATCACGGACACGTGCTGAAGTGCGGGCCGCGCAGTTGGCGCACCAAGACTGCGTTGCCGGCTGCGGAGTGATCTCAGATGAGAACTCAAGAAATAAGGAAGGAGGCTTCTTTACTGCGAGGACTCTGCCCTCGCGCTCCCGGGATTTATCGCTTTCGCGCCAGAATGGCTCAAAAGCCTGGCGGGCGACTCGGACGCCGCCCAGCCATTCCAGCCTCTGGGTCGGCGCTCGGGTCGCATCCCTGCGGTGCCCTGTCTTCCGCCCAGGTATTCGTTAGTATATGTCCGGTCATTCCCGCTGCGGAAAACCCGTTGTCACTGGCTGTCCGGACAAGGTATAAATGAGCTTGTCCTGACTCAGTTCCATTGGCCGGTTTTGAAGTGATCCTCATTGGCCGGTTTTGAGGTGATCCCCGAGGTCAAAAACAATCTTCGTACCTGGTATTGTGCTCTCATCCTAGTACGGCAGTTCCGCTTGAAATGATTCTAATCGCTCTAAGATCTCCCGCATACCGCGGCAAACCCGTGACGAGCGTGAAAGCTACTACCGTACCACCTGATTCATGCGGCAAGCCCTGGACCTCGCGCCAATCGAGCTTTTTTCACCGTCAGTTGAAAGCGGAACGCCTTGCGACGTACCTGAGTATCGATGGCCCCACGCAGCCATTTTTGCCAATTATCACAGCTTCCGACCAAATCGATTTCCTAGGCTATTCCCTAGTTGCCTCCTAGGATATTCCCTGTATTTAATGTATATTGCGCAAAACATTCCGCAGCTTGTACCTTGGGCTACGCCATTTGGGTGATTGTTGCACCGCGCAAATCGATGCTATGTTCAGACACGTTATTATTCGCTTATTTGTGCGAATAATATTTTATGTGATGGACGGAGGAACGATAATGGCTATGACAAACCATTCCGGAAAGTGTCAGGACCTTAACGGGCGAGTGGCTCTTCTACTGGGACTTACTCTCGTAACCGCCTTGATCCCGGCACTGTCGGCTCAAACCGCTCCCACATTGGGCGTAGCGCAGAGCTTCGCGGTTCTGGGTGGCTCGGCGGTCACTAATACGGGTGCGACCGTGATTACCGGCGATCTGGGTGTAAGCCCGGGCACTTCGATCACGGGATTTCCGCCCGGAATAGTCAACGGAACAATACACCAGACAGATGCGGTCGCGGCTCAGGCGCAAGCGGACTCCCTTACGGCTTATAATTCGTTAGCCGGCCAGGCGTGCTCCCCTAGCAATAACTTGACTGGAATGGATCTCGGCGGCAAAACGCTGACGGCAGGTGTTTACTGTTTTTCCTCTTCGGCTCAGTTAACCGGAACACTGACGCTCGACGCTCAGGGAAACCCCAATTCAGTCTTCATCTTCCAAATAGGAAGCACGCTCACGACCGCAAGCAACTCCGCTATCGTCATGATCAACTCCGGAGTACCTTGCAACGTGTATTTCCAAATTGGAAGTTCCGCAACTCTTGGCACGGGCACCCAGTTTTTAGGAAATATTTTCGCGTACACCAGTATTTCCGTGAATACCAATGCGACCATCGAGCCGGGACGAGCCATCGCCCTCAACGGCGCGGTAACGCTGGACAGCAACGTAATCTCGGTCGCTGCCTGCAATAGCGGTTCGGTTGAGATTTGCGTCGCTGCAAGTTCCACTCCGGGGACCTACAGTTTCAACGTTCCCTCCGCAACGCCACCGCAATCGACTTCAGTTACCGTTGCCGCCGGCTCTTGCAGTGCACCCATCCTGGTGCCGTCCGGAACGGCAACTATTACAGAGACACTACCGAACGGCACCTCGCTGACGGGCGTCTACACCTCGCCAAGTTCGGCATTGCTGGTCAGCAGCAACTTGGGCGCGGGCACAGCGACGGTGACGGTCAGCCCCGGAGGGCTGACTACCGTCACCTTTATCAATGGGCCCACGCCCACTCCCGGCACCGGCCTGGTTCAGGTCTGCAAAGTCGCCGGTGCGGGAGTTAGCACGGGTACGACGTTCGCTTTCAGCGTCGGCGGAAATTCGATACCGCTACTTGCGGCCGGCCCCGCGCCGGGCGGAACTTGCAGCGCACCGGTTCAAGTCGCGGCGGGCACCGTATCCGTCGAGGAAACGACTCCGGCGAATACGGCGGTAGCGGGCGTATCCACCCAGCCGAGTGCCAGTCTGCTCGGGAGCGTCGTTGTTGTACCGAGCACAGTCACACTCCCGGGCAGCACGACCGCGACAGTGACAGTCAATAGCGGTGCCCAGACGATCGTCACTTTTATCGACACTGTTCCTATCCCGACTCCTGGTATGGGCTTCGTTCAAGTGTGCAAAGTCGCTGGGCCTGGCGTCACCGTGGGTACGACCTTCGCCTTCACCGTTGCCGGAAACACGATCCCAGCACTCGCGGCGGGTGCCGCGCCGGGCGGCACTTGTAGCGCGCCCGTCGCGGTAACGGCAGGCTCGGTTGCAGTCGCGGAGACGGTGCCCACAGGTACGGTTCTGGCAAGTGTTACCACGCTGCCGAGCGCGGGATTGCTGGTCAGCAGCAATCTGGCCGCGGGGACCGCTACCGTGACAGTCACTTCCGGCGGTCAGACCATCGTTACGTTTACCGACGAAGTCCCGGTCGTTCTGACTACTGGCTTTTTGCAGATCTGCAAAGTAGCGGAGAACGGCCTACTCACCGGAATGAATTTCACATTTGATGTTGCTGGAACGCCGCTCACCGTCGCAGCCGGTGCCGGTCCCGTGGGTATTTGCAGTCCTGTATTTGCGGAGCCATCCGGTACGGTCGCCATCACCGAAACGCTGCCAGCGGATGTGCTGCTGAAAGCAGTGACTACTTTGCCGGCAGCGGGATTGCTAGTCAGCAGCGATTTAACCACCGGCACGGCTAATGTTACCGTCAGTGCCGGAGTACAGACCATTGCGACTTTCACGGACGGCGTCGCGGCCGATGTATTCCAAATCGGCATTTCGACCAACTTGGGCCAAGGGAATTCGTACCTCAACTTCACGAATACCGGCGCCTTTGGCAACCTTTGCGTAAACGTCTACGCGTTCGACTCCCAGGAGGAGATGATCTCTTGCTGCTCCTGTCTGGTGACTCCGAACGGGCTCAACTCGCTGTCGGCGCAGCAGGATCTGGCGAGCAACACACTCACGCCCGGAGTGCCCGGGTCCCTGGTGATCAAACTACTGGCCTCGGCGCCCTCGAACGCAGGAACCTGCAATGCTGCATCGCCAACGGTCAGCACGCTTGAGCCTGGTTTGCTGGGCTGGGCTACGAGTCTGCACCAAAACACAGGCACTGGCACTTATCAGACGACGGAAAACGTCTTCCAGAACGTCGGCCTGAGTCCCTCCGAGCTTGCCAAGCTCACCAGTTACTGCGGCTTTATCAAAGCCACCGGCAGCGGCTACGGCATCTGCAAGTCGTGTCAGACGGGTGGCCTGGGGGCGGTGAATAAGTAGAGTCACCGCCACCGCGCGCACCGGATAGAGAGGGTCTGGTCCACCCTCTCTCTCCGATGCAATTTGATAAACGCCAAAATGATTTCATTTTCTCCATCGAGCAACTAGCCAGGTGCTCCCGAGAGACAGTTTCCTTATTTTAGAATTTGAAAGGATGTATCTTAAGAATGCCCGAATCGAGCATCGTCAAACACTCGGAAAAGGCAAATCCGATTGAACCGCCCGCGACCTTGACCATGGCGGCAGGCATACTCTTCGCCAATGTCGCCATTTCTTTGATCCGGCGAGGTGTGCTTTCGGGAGACGGCAGAATCTCGTTTTGGGTGGTGGCCATTCCTGATGTGCTGGGAGTCTTGGCTCTGATCTACCTTACAAACGCTCTTTTGCGATTGCGGAGTCATAAGCGGCAGGTATTCTCAGAAATCCACGTGTCAAAGAAACAACTCGACTTTTGGGTCGCCTCCGGCCTCTCCGTCACAACGATGCTCATCTGGTACTTTCAGACAGCGAAGATACCGGCGTGGATCGTGACCTATGCCCCTTACAATCTTCCGATCGTTCTCCTGGTTGTTTTCAGCGCTGCCCTCTGGCTGGCTGAAACACGATTTGTTCTGCGCAGAGACGAATCTCTCGCCCCAGCCATGTTGCACGCCGAAATCATTTGCGCCGATTTCCAGGAAGGAGGAGTACAAAAGTAATGATGCTGTCCGAACTAAGCCCGCAGACAAACTGACTGATGATTTGAAACGCCCGATTAAGGTGATCCGATGGCAAAGACGAATGAGCCGGCACGGCCTGTCGTCGCAAACGATAAGCGGCCCGGAACCACAACCAAGAAGTTCGATCGGCATTTGGAGTCTGGCGTACCGCCCGCGTTCGGTATCTTTCCAATAGTTGGCATTGGCGGGTCCGCGGGAGGTCTTGAAGCATTCACGAGGTTGCTGCAGCACATTCCTTCCGATACAGGGATGGCCTTCGTGTTTATCCAGCATCTTTCGCCCGACCATCCCAGCATACTGGCATCGTTGTTGTCGCGAGCTACGGAGATGCCCGTCAGCGAAGCTCAGCATGGCGCTCTCGTCGAGCCCAACTGCGTGTATGTCATTCCTCCCAACACGCTCATGCGCCTCGCCGGCCCCCGCCTGGAACTCCGCCCTCGGCCAGATGAGCGCGGCTCGCCCAGACCGATCGATCATTTCTTCCGCTTCCTGGCGACTGAACGTAAAACGCTCGCAATTGGAGTAATTCTTTCGGGTGACGACTCGGACGGAGCTTTGGGGTTGCAGGCGATTCGCGGCCACGGCGGCATCGCGATTGTTCAGAGTGAGAACTCGACAAAGAATCCTGAGATGCCAAAGGCCGCCATCGCAGCCGGGCCTGTCGACCTGATACTTTCTCCCGAAGAAATTGCCGGAGAGTTGAAACGGATCGCACAGCACCCTATGTTAAAAGGACGCATAAGGCTGGACGATCCGCGGAATGAGCGCGGAGAAGAGTCCGAATTCAGTGACCTCCTTGCGATCCTGCGAACGGCTTCACAATTCGATTTCGAAGGATACAACTCCGGAACCATCCGACGTCACATCGCCCGCCGCATAATTCTAAAACGGCATTCGGATCTGGACGCGTACGTTTCGTATTTGCAATCCAATTCGTCCGAGGTCGCGGCTTTGTGCGAGGACCTCCTCATAAACGTGACAGGCTTCTTGCGAGATCCGGAAGTTTTTGGGGCTCTCGAAAACGACATTTTGCCCATCCTGCTGCGAAGGCACGCCAGTGATTCTCAACTGCGGGTGTGGGTACCTGGTTGCGCGACCGGAGAAGAGGTCTATTCCATTGCCATCTGCATCCTGGAATCGATATCGAATATCGGGATGGCGGTTCCTATCCAGATTTTCGGCACCGACCTCAGTGAAGGTGCCATTCGGATCGCCCGGGACGCTACTTACCCGGAAACAGTTATATCCAAATTGACGCCTGCGAGACAAGCGCGTTTTTTTACACCAGTCGCGAGCGGTTACCAAGTGGTTAAGACGGTTCGCGACGCGATCGTCTTCGCGCGACATAACATCTTAACCGACGCACCGTTTTCGCGGCTTGACCTTATTAGCTGCCGCAATGTCTTAATTGATCTTGCATCCGAATCGCGGCGGCGAGCGATCGCCACATTCCACTATGCTTTGCAACCGGAAGGATACCTGATGCTGGATCGATCCGAGTGCCTGGAAGATTTCCCGGAGTTCTTCGCATTCCCGGATAAGCGGCACAGGTTTTATTCCAAGAAGGCCTCGGGGAGTTCCGTCAGCATGGAACTGGTCGGCCGCGGGTTAGCGAGCGAACAACCTGGGCACGCCGCCTCTTCTTCTCTCAAAAGTAAACAGACAGAGCTTGAACGGGCGGCGGAACGCATTGTCCTTGCCGAATATGCCCCTGCCTGGGTTGTGGTGAATGAAAATCTCGAACTGCTACACTCGCGCGGTGATACGGGCGCCTATCTACATTACCCGCCGGGACGGCCTACACTTGCCCTGCTGAAGATTGCGCAGGAGAATGTTCGCGGCGATTTACGGAAACTTCTGACGAAGGCGAAGGCCGCCGGAAGCTTAAAAGAATCGGCAATCGTCAGCGTAAAGGAGGGAGGACAAATCCACAACATCCAGTTGGCGGTAAGGCGGATTCCTCAGCCGGCCAGCGCCGGCTCATGCTTTGTCGTCCTTTTCTCTACGGACGCATACGATAACCTGGTCGCACGGTCCGGCGGGAGCGCACGTTCCGACTCCGACGAGGTAGAACGCCTTCGAACGGAACTAGCCTTAACCAAACAGCGTCTCCAGTCCATTATCGACGAGCGCGACGCGACCAACCAGGAACTAACTGCCGCAAACGAAGAAACCGAGTCGAGCAACCAGGAACTCCAAAGCATTAATGAAGAGTTGGAAACATCCAAGGAGGAACTGCAATCGACCAATGAGGAATTGAAGACAGTCAATGAAGAGCTTCACAAGCGCAACGTGGAACTCATCGGACTCAATGACGACCTCTCGAATTTACTGAGCAGCACCACGATTCCCCTTGTCATGCTCGATGATCAACTCCGGATCAAGCGCCTCACCACAGCTGCCCAGGACCTCCTCAACGTACGGCCGAGCGACATCGGCCGGCCTTTGTCCGACATTCAACTGGGGCTCAGCCTGGTCAAGGTAGAACCCGTCGTGCGGTGGGTTATCGGCTCTAAGAATGACGAGGATTTAGAGGTGCAGGCCCGCGATGGGTGCTGGTACATATTGCGAGTACGGCCTTGCCTAACAGTCGATAATCGCATCCAGGGCGCCGTGTTGTTCCTGATGGACATTAATCAGATGCGCCGCGCCGAACTTGCGGCGAACAGCGCTCGCGAATTTGCCGAGTCCGTAGTGGAGTCCTTGCAGACACCTCTTCTGGTCTTGCGTAACGACCTTCGTGTTCGTCTCGCGAATCCCGCCTTCTTCGAATCCTATAAACTTCAACCGACCGACGTGCAAAATCGTTCCCTCTATGAGATCGGCGATGGAGCCTGGGACCGCCCTGTGCTCAGAACTGCCCTGGACCGTCTGTGGACCGAACATGTTCCCGTTCAAGATCTGGAGTTCGAGCAGGAGGCCGGGCCGGTGAGAAGGATCCTCCTGATCAACGCCCGCCCGGTCCAACGAGATGGCGAGAAGCAGGTGCTCGTTGCGGTGCAGGATATCACCGTTCAAAAGCAAGCCGAACGAATTCTGTTGGAGGAACAGCAGCGGCTGATCCGTAGCCTGGAAGCCGGAGCCTCAGAACTGGGACAAACTCTTCAAATCCTGCATACCGAGTCGTATGGCAAGGAGCGAGCCCAAACCGTATTAGGTGAAAGTGAAATGGTCTTGCTTCACAATCGCGGAGAATTGCGAGCAGCGATGGCTAAGCTGCTGCAATCGCAGGAAGAAGAGCGACGTCGTTTGTCGACGGAACTCCACGACGACTTGGCTCAGAAAATTGGCGGGTTGCAGGTTGATGTCGAGGCACTGGAGCGGCAGTTGCCTTCCGACTTTCAACAATTGAAAACTGGCCTGTTAAGCGTAAGCGATGAAGTGGCGGCGTTGTCCAATGACGTCCGGCAAATCGCCAACCGGCTTCATCCTTCGGTCCTTGACCATCTTGGTCTCTCCGAAGCACTGCGCTTGCTGTGTAAAGAATTCGGGGACCGCGAACAATTCGCGGTGAACTTCACTGTCGAGGGAGTGCCTAAAACAATTCCCAACGACATCGGTAGCTGTCTTTATCGAGTGGCACAGGAGGCCCTCCGCAATGTTACCGAGCACGCAAGAGCCACGCAGGTCTCCCTGACGTTGTCAGGCAGCCCGGGTCGATTATCGCTCAGCGTGCGGGATAACGGAATCGGATTCGATGTTCGAGGGAAGGATTCCCGACTTGGTTTGATCAGCATGCAGGAGCGCGTCCGGCTCGTGAACGGAGTATTTTCGTTAGAGACTAAGCCTGGGCAGGGCGTCCTGATTGCGATCCACGTACCGATGTAGTACGCCGTTTCGTGGCTCTTCGTGCATAGCCAGGTAACCTACTTGTAGCAATCGTGTTTGGCGAGCCACTCTCTAGGGGTTACCGCAACGTTCTGCGGCCGGTAAGATGCTTTCTAAATCAAAGATACTAGGAGAACACTGTCCTTCCAAAATATTCGTACCGGTCCGCAATCATTGAAGTTGATCGACTCCCATCTGTTCCACTGGTCGCCGCAACAACTGCTGTTCACCGTGCTCGGCGCCCTCGCATCGATGTTCAAGACGTCCGCTCAACTACGGCTTGAAAACATCGCGTTGCGGCTGCAGCTTGTCATTCTCCGGCGTTCAGCTCCTAAACGGCTGAAGTTGACGCCAGCCGATCGATCCTCCGGGTCTGGGTGCGGCGTGTGTGGAAGGACTGGCGATCAGCGCTGATGAACGTAAAGCTGGAAACGGTTGTGGCCTGGCATCGGAAACCGCTTGTTTTGGACTCGGAAAGTAAACCGTGGAAACCCAGGTGGGCCCCAAGTCCCTCAGAAGGTTCAGGATCTCATTCGGATGATGAGCCGCAACAACCCGGGCTGGGGTGCCCCGCGCATCCACGGCGAGTTGCTCAAACTTGGGATCCACATCACCGAGCCCACCGTCGCCAAGTACATGGTTTGGCACCGAAAGCCGCCGTCCCAGACTTGGCGAACGCTTCTAGAGAATCACATAAAGAGCATAGTGTCTGTAGACTTCTTTGTTGTGCCGACGATTCGGTTTGAGATTCCTCTACGTGTTTCTTGTTTTGTCCCATGATCGTCGGCGTATTCTCCATTTCGGCGTCACTGCTCTTCCGACAGCGGAATGGACCGCCCAACAATTTCGCGAAGCATTTCCGTGGGACAAAGCGCCTCGCCAGCTGCTACGAGATCGTGACCGGATCTTCGGGAAACAATTCGTCGATCAAGTGAAGGCCATGGGGATCAAACAGGTACTATCCGCGCCGAGATCTCCGTGGCAGCGGGCCTACGTCGAATGGCTCATAGGCTCGATCCGCCGCGAGTGTCTGGATCACATCATCGTTCTCTGCGAACGGTTTCTGCATCGTTGCGCTCACCGCGTATTTTGCCTACTACCACAACTGGCGCACTCACTTATATCGCTCGACAAAGATGCCCCGCACTCCCGACGAGTTCAGTCTCTCGCAGCGGGTGAGGTGTTCGAGGTTCGCGAAGTGGGCGGCCTGCACCATCACTATGAACGCCGACCGCCTAACAATCGATCACGCGCAGTAGTGGACTGAGTATTCGGCCCGGGATCGCACGCAGCATTGCTTGCCAACAACTCTGACGACAAGTAATCTCCTTGGCAAAACGCTTTTGCCGTAGTCCTCCAACTATTCTGGTTCCGGTGACTTCGGATTGCGAACCTCGGCACGGGATTGACACGTTCACAACGTGTTGCCCTAGCTTGTACGAAATTCTTGTGGGCACAGTCCAGTCCAGCAGCAAGCACCCGTTGTACTTTGAGGAAACAGGCAGCTACAAAATCGACTACGTGGGCCAATAGGGCTCTGTAGACAATAGCTGGTAACGCCCTGAAATAATTGAAGTTACATGCTTACCGTGCATTGATCTTCTCATGTCTTGGGCGCAGGGGGTCGGGCGTTCAAATCGCCCCGCCCCGACCAATAGAATGAGTGGGTTAGGGCAAGAATCGAGGATTCCGAATCGGTCCTTGTGACGTGGTTTGTGACGTAACGGGCCGGACCCTGCGTCCGTGCCCTGGACCCCATGGCCCCCTTTCCCGTCTTCGTTTCTTCGATCATGAACCCGACCATTGAGGACCTTCTCAATGAGCGGGAAGCTGCGCGGCGCGCCGTCGAACAATTCGCGCCCATCGCCAAGCCGTGGGCTTTTGAGGCCGAACCGGCCTCAACGAAGCCCTTGCTGGATTTCTACCTTGGCGCGGTCAGGACCTGCGATCTATTCGTGCTCATCGTGGGGCGTTGCGCGACGGACCCATTTAAAGCCGAATACCAGACGGCACGGGACTACGGGAAGCCGATTCTGGCATTCCGCAAAGAGGTTTCGTCTCGACTTCCAGAAGCAGAAGAATTGCTCCGATCCTTGGGCAGCAAATGGGACTCATTCACAGACGCTGTTGAACTGCGGGAGCATCTGCGCACGGCCCTTGGAATGGAATTGCTGCGCCAGATACGCGGTGACGGACAGAAGTCCGAAGGTACGGTGACCGGGTGGCCCGCCTGCACCGATTTGTCACGGACGGTACTGCCGTTCGGGTTTCACCAACTCGAAGACCGTAACGCGGTAGTTCTTTGACCGCGTGAAGGGTTCCTTTTGTAAGCGCTGGAAGTCAAACGGCCAGGGAGGCCCAGACTGCCTAAGAACCTTCGGGAATTAATCCAGAGAATGGCCGCCGAAAACCCGAGTTGGGGCCAGGAACGGATCGCTGATGAATTGAAGCTGAAGCTGGGCATTTTCGGTTTCGCCTCGGACAGTGCAGAAGTACTTAACGAAGAAGGGACCCCGGCGAACGCCGGATCCAGGGCAGCGCTGGCTGACGTTCATCCGTAACCACGTGAAGGCCACTGCGGTTTGTGATTTCTTTACCGTGGTCACCGCCAGATTCCATTTCCTTTATGTCTTTGTGGCCATGGAGCTCGGTCGGCGAACCATCCTGCATTGGAATGTCACGAGCCATCCCACGGCAGAATGGGCTTTGCAGCAATTCCGGGAAGCGCTGACCGGCGGTCAATCCTTATCAATACCTCGTCCATGATCGAGACAGTATCTTTTCGGGGGAGCTCGATGAAGCTGTTAAAGCCATGGGTGTCCGGATATTGCGAATGCCGGTCCGGGCGCCCAAAGCGAACGCAATCTGCGAACGCTTTGTGGGAACCGTTCGCAGGGAGTGTCTGGACTTCTTAATCACTTGGAACGAGCGGCATCTGAAGATGATTCTGAACACCTGGGTCGCACACTACAACACTGCACCCATGATCGAACATCGACATAGGCTCCCGCGAGGCTACGCGGTTCGAAGCAGGGCAATTCTGAGTGGCCTTCACCATGAATACTCGCTCGAAAAGGTGGCCGCTTGATTTTTTTGCGGAGCACAGGAACTCCGTAATAGCAGCTAGCGAAATCTGCCCGACTTCTTAACACGCCTTCGTAATAAGCTAGAAAGTGTATCGGCCACAAGGCGTACCCAAACCGGCTTTCAGAAGCGAAGCCATCACCGGAAAGCATGCGAAGAAGTGAACAGCGCTGAAAAGCCGATTCGGGTCCTCATAGTGGACGACCATCCGCTACTTCGGGAGGGAATCGCGGCCCTAATCGCCGCTGAACCCGACATGGAATTCGTTGCGGAAGCTGCCACTGGCCGGGAAGCTCTCGCACAATTCAAACTGAAGCGCCCAGACGTCACCTTGATGGACCTGCAGATGCCCGACATGAACGGGATTGAAGCTATCATCGCCATTCGTGGGGAATTCCCTAATGCCCGCATCATTGTCCTGACTACGTATACAGGTGACGTCCAAGTCCTCCGGGCCCTAAAAGCCGGCGCGCGGGCTTACCTGTTGAAGGGGCGCGTAAACACGGAACTCCTGGAGATCATTCGTGCAGTGCATCACGGGCAAAAACGCATCCCTCCGGAGATTGCCGCCGAACTGGCCGACCATGCCACCGAAGACGACCTGAGCCCCCGCGAGATCGACGTGCTGCGGTTGATTGCGACCGGCAACGGCAATAGAGAGATCGCGGCTCAGCTTGCTATTACAGAGGAAACCGTCAAGAACCATGTTACGCACATCCTGGCGAAGCTGGGAGCCAATGACCGCACCCATGCCGTGACCATCGCAATCAAGCGCGGATACATCGAACTCCGCAACCGCAAGTGCGAGAGCGCAAGCTAACCGGTACGCATCGACTCAGGCCACGCCTCAAGGCTCCGGTGGAAGAATCTGCTTTCTTCCGTAAAGCTGCGCATCGATCGACCAGGTTCCCGGTCCGATCATCGCCAGACTGATGGCCAGACCTGCCAACATGATCGCTAACGATTGTGTTCCAGGCTGGGTGCACGCGATCCACACCTCAACCACGGCGGCCGTCGCGCCCACGACTGGCGTCCACAGGCCACCGAGCATCAAGAGACCCGTGGCAGCTCCGACGATTTGTAGCACGACGGGCCCGGTATAAGTCTGCGCACTCATTGCAGCGATTCCGCGATTAATGAGGGCGCTTCCCGCGAGGACGCGTAGGAGTAGAATCCCTCCGCCTGGAAAACCATCAGCGAAGGTCGAAAATAGCCGTTGCAAAGTATCCCGTCTTGATCTTAAGAAATCTGCCGCCGGACGGGAAGATTCGAAACGGGGATCAGGCACTCCTACTTTAGTGTTATGACAGTTCGATAATTCCCCGGTTCAGCGCGATTGTTACGGCATGTGTGCGGTCGTTCGCCCCCAGCTTCGAGAGGATATTCGTCACGTGTCTCTTGATGGTGTCCTCGGCGAGATCGAGCTGCGCTGCGATCTCCTTGTTCGCGTTGCCCGCGGCGATCAGCCTGAGAATCTCAATCTCCCGCTGCGTCAATTCGTCCTCGCCGGTATGTTCAGCCAAACTTGAAGCCACCTCGGCGGGAATCCGCTTTTGCCCAGCATGCACGGCACGGATCGTCGACAGCATTTCTTTGTTCACGTTTGTTTTGAGCAGATAAGCGCGTGCCCCGGCTTTTAGGGCGCGAACCACCTGCACGTCGCCGGAATACGTCGAAAGCACGATGATTCGGGCGTCCGGGAATTCGCCGCGAATGGCGATGATGGCTTCAATCCCGTTCATTTCGGGCATCTGCAAGTCCATCAGGGTCACGTCCGGCCGGTGAGTCCGGAACTCCTCCACGGCCTCGCGCCCGGTGGATGCCTCCGCCACAAGTTGCATGTCGGATTCCGCACCAATCAACCTGCGGATGCCGTTACGCAAGAGAGCATGGTCGTCTGCTGCAAGGACCCGAATCGGTTTCTGTCCGGTACTCATAGTTGCATTTTGTTCCTGCGAAAGAACCCCAACCCCTGCCGTCGACGCACTGTTCCGTATGCAATTCGGGCTGGAACGGTGAACTCCAATTCCGTGCCCGCGCCAGTCTCGCTCCAGAGTTTCAAACGCGCCCCGATGCGTTTCGCGCGCTCGCGGACACCCGGCAATCCCCAGTGCCCCTGGCGCGCACCTTGATCGAGGATCTTGGGGTTGATGCCCTTTCCATTGTCGCGAATCCTCAACCGGAAAAATTGGCTATCGTACGCGACCTCCGCCTCGATGCGGCTGGCGTGCGCGTGGTGAAAGGCGTTGCGCAGGATCTCACGCGCAATCCGGTAGACCTCGTCCTGAAGGAGCGGCGACAAAGGCTGCGGCGATCCTTCTACAGTCACCTGGAAAGCTGGCGGTTCGCCCTCCGCACTGGAAGATCTCGAGAGTTCCTTTCCCGCGGCTGTGAGAAGATGTTCCAAATTACTCTCCAGCGCCGGGTTGGCGCGCAGGCCTTGAATGGCATCCCGGCCCTCCGCGATGGCATCGTCCCCTTTGACGATCGCCTTGTCGAGCGTGCGAATGGCCTCGTCGGTGCGCCCGGGGAGCAAGTTGCGCGCCGCCTGGAACGAGAACATGAGTCCCTGAAAGCTCTGCAAAAGCCCGTCGTGCAACTCGCGGGCGATGCGCGCGCGCTCCTCGATGCGGGCGTGGAATTCCCGCCGCAACTCGCGGACCCGCAATTGGTATGCACACCAGATTGAGAGCAGGATTGACGCCAATACAAGTGCCCTGAACCACCATGTACTCCACCACGGCGGCAGTATCCGAATGTGAAGCGCCACCCCCTGCTCGTTCCAGACTCCATCATTGTTGGAGGCCTTGACGCGAAACGTATAGTCACCGTGGTCAAGGTTGGTATAGGTGGCAAAGCGACGCGTGGCATCCGTGTATTGCCAGTCTCGATCGAACCCATCGAGTTTATAGGCGTACCGGTTTTTCTGCGGGGCGCTGTAGTTTAGTGCTGCGAACTGGAAACGAAAGACCGCTTGTTCGTAGCGGAGAGTGATGCTCGTCGCGACATTGATGGCTTGCCGGAGCGGCGAATCCTTGGCGCCGATCTTCACCGGTTTGTTGAACAGCTCAAACTCCGTAAGCACCACCGGAGGCGGTGTCGTATTATCAACCAGCTTGTCGGGATAGAAGGCGCTTAGCCCGTTCACGCCGGCGAAAAACAGCCGCCCGTCGGGCGCTTTGGCGCGGCAATGCAGAGAGAACTCATTGCCCTGAAGGCCGTCGAACACATCGTAGTTGCGAAAGGTCTCCGTTCTGGGGTCGAATCTGGACAACCCCTTGATCGTGCTGACCCACACGTTGCCCTGCGCGTCGCCCAGGACCCCCACCACGGAATTGTTCGCCAAGCCATCCTTCTCGGTGTAATGGTGGGTAAATTTACCGGTCTCCGGATCGAAACGGGACAGCCCGATGGACGAGGCGACCCAAATACTTGCACCGTCGGAATAGACATCCTTGGTCCAGTTCGCGGCCTGGCTGCCTGGCTGGTTCGGGTCAATAAGATAGGTTGTGAACTTCCGCGTATGCGTATCGAACCGCACCAGTCCCGAGTTGGTCGTGCCGATCCAGAGCATGCCGTGCCGATCGAGCAGCAAGGGAAGCGCGTACGCGTCCGGCAGGCTGGTGGGGTTGGCCGGATCCGGGGCGAAATGGGTAAAGCGCCGCCCGTCGAAATAGTCCATCCCCTTGCCATGCACTCCAATCCACAGCCCGCCCTGGGCATCCGGAGCGAGATTGCTGATATTGTCATTGGCCGGGCTGTCGGAGTTCCTCGGATCATGGCGGAAATGCTTGACGCGCTGTCCATCCAGCCGGTCCAGCCCGCCGCCGTAGGTTCCTGTCCACACCACTCCATGGGAGTCCTGGGCGACCATCCGCTGCGGTCCGGGGCTGAGGCTGCTTGGGTCATGGGGATCGTTGACGTAGTGGGTGAAGGTCCGCCCATCAAAACGATTCAAACCGGTTTCCGTTCCGATCCACAGTTCGCCTCCGGAACCTAGGGCGAGCGAGGTGACGGAATCGTTGTCCAGGCTGTTGACGTCCTGAGAATTGTGGCGATAGGTGGTGAATCTCGCCGCCGCGCTTGCCAACCGGTCGACCCCGGTGGACCGCATGCCCATCCACAGCGTGCCCGAGGTATCCTCGCACAGCGCCTCATAGTTGAAGGTGTTGCCGCTCAGGCTGGAGGGATCGTTGCGGTCATGCAGATAGCGGGCAAACGTTCCGCGGGCGCGATCCATCAGATTCAGACCATTGTTGGTGACCACCCAGAAGCGTCCTGCCCGATCCTCATATGTCTCCAGGACGGAGTTGTCGCTCAGGCTGCTGGGGTTCCTGAGATCGTGGAAGTAGCGAACAAACTTGTGTGTTCGGGGATCGAAGCGATTCAACCCGTCAGCCGTGGAAAGCCATCTGGCGCCGGCACGATCCTGGAAGATGTTCAGCACGACGTTGTTGCTCAGGCTGGAAGCGTCATCGGGGTCATTGGCATACGAGGTGAAGTGGCCGGTTGAGCGATCCAGCACTTTCACGCCGCTGTCCTCTGTGCCTACCCAGAGCATGCCAGTAGTGGCATCCAAACCTATGGATTGAACATGGGTCTCGCCGAAGCTGGCCGGATCGTCCGGACGGGCCCTGTAGGTGAAGAACGTGCCGCGGGCCCGGTCGAAACGGCTCAGCCCGGCGTGGGTACCCACCCACAGTGTGCCGGTTTCATCTTCGTAGAAGGCCTTGACATTGTTATCGGGCAGACTGGTGGGATCATGCGGGTCATGCCGAAAGTGCGTAAAGGAATCCGTATCCCGATCGTACCGGTCAAGGCCCGGGCCCCATGTCGATATCCACAGAACGCCGGTGTGATCCACGTACAGCGTCCGGACCGTGTCATTGATGAGGCTTCGTTGGTCCTGGTCGTCGTGCTTATAGACCCGGAAGGTGTACCCGTCGTAGCGATTTAGCCCGCCCAGCCACGTGCCAAACCACATGAATCCCTGACGGTCCTGGGCAATTGCCCGCACGTCGGCGTGCGAGAGTCCATCCGCAACGGAAAGATGGGTGAAGCTAAGTTTCGTGGTTTGGGCAACTACCGAGACACAAAAGATACCGGTGAGAAAGGCCGTCTTCGACAGCCCCCAGAGGGCAGCGCGTATGCGCAAGAGCGCATACACCTGTGCGGCCGGATCTGTGATCGCTGCCATAGCGCTTCTCCGCAACCTACAGCAGCAACCCCCACAGTGCAGACTTCTTTTTGTTAAGTGTCCGCGAACCCGACGGCACGAACAAGGTATCGATGAACCCGCCCCGAATCAGTCTTTGTCCGGTGGTCAAGATTACACCTTACTCCTTCGAAACAGCCGAAATCGCTCCCGGCGGTGAACTGTTTTGTAAGCAATTCCGGCCGGAACGGTGAGTTCGGCTTCCGTGCCCGCGCCAAGTTCGCTCCAGAGTCTCAACCGCGCTCCGATGCGTTTCGCGCGCTCGCGGACACCCGGCAATCCCCAGTGTCCCTGGCGCGCGCCTTCCTCGAGGATCTTGGGGTCGATGCCCTTTCCATTATCGCGAATCCGCAACCGGAAGAATTGGCGGTCGTAAGCGATTTCGGCTTCGATGCGGCTGGCGTGCGCGTGCTGAAAGGCGTTTCGCAGGATCTCGCGCGCAATCCGGTAGACCTCGTCCTGAAGGAGCGGCGACAAGGGCTGCCGTGCTCCTTCCACAGTGACCTGGAAAGCCGGCGGTTCACCCTCCGCACTGGAAGATCTCGCGAGTTCCTTCCCCGCGGCTGCGAGCAGATACTCCAGATCTCTCTCCACCCCAGGGTTGGCCCGCAGGCCTTGAATGGCATCGCGGCCCTCGGCGATGGCATCGTCTCCCTCGCGGATAGCCCCGTCGAGCGTGCGGATGGCCTCTTCGGTGCGCCCGGGGAGCAGGTTGCGCGCAGCCTGAAACGAAAACATCAGTCCCTGGAAGCTCTGCAAAAGCGTGTCGTGCAGTTCGCGCGCGATGCGCCCGCGCTCGTCGAGGCGCTCCCCCAGGCGCATATTGAATTCCCGCTGCAGCTGCCGGATGCGAAACTGGTAGGCCGTCCACAGCATTGCCAGAAAAACGGCCGCACAAAGGGCTCGAAACCAGTTGGTTTTCCACCACGGGGGCGTGATCAGAATCGGCAGTGATGCCCCTTCTTCATTCCATACGCCGTCGCTGTTCGATCCCTGCACGCGAAAGACGTATTTGCCGGGGTCTAAATTGGTGTACGTAGCCAAGCGCTGCTTGCTACCCGCCTCGTTCCAGCCTGGATCGAAGTTCTCGAGCTTATATCGATAACGGTTCTTGTGCGAATTTCCATAGCTCAAGGCCGCGAATTCAAAGGAGAAGACATTGTCCCGGTAGGAGAGAGTTAAGGAATCGACGTATGGAATGGCTTTCTTAAGTACCGAGTTAGCGCCGATGGCCACAGGTTTGTTGAATATTTTGAAGCTAGTGATTACTATCGGCGGCACGTAGGGATTGTCGCGGACCTGATCAGGGAAAAATGCATTGAACCCATTACTGCCGCCAAAGAACATCTCCCCATCCGGGCTTTGATAGCAACCGTCACTGAACTCATTGCTCTGCAAGCCGTCGGACACGTCGTAGTTTCTAAAAGCTTCGAATTTGGGATCAAACCGGGATATGCCCTTCTGAGTGCTGAGCCAAAGCCGGCCCAATCCATCTTCCTGAATGCACCGAATGGTGCTGCTCGGCAGCCCCTGCTTTTCCGTGTAGCGGGCGAATGTTCCGCTCTGCCGGTTGAACTGGTACAGTCCGTCAAACCCTCCCACCCACAGTGTTCCAGTCCGGTCTTCGTGGATGGTGGTGAGGCCGCCGCCGTTGAGTCTGTGAGGGTAGCGTGAGTCCGGCATGTAAGTCACAAACGCCTTCGCCTTCTCATCGAAGTGGATCAGCGCGCCGCCAAACGTCCCTAACCACAGCGTGCCGGAACGATCCTGATAAATGGTCCAAATCCAATTTGCCATGCTGGCCGGATCAGTTGGAACAGGCCGGTAGTTGGTAAACCCGTCCGTCGCTGGATCGAAGCGGCTCAGACCGTACTGGCCGCCCACCCACATGTGGCCGTTTCGGTCCCCATAGATCGTGTAAACGTTATCAGAAATCAAGCTGTTGGGATCATCAGGGTCGTGCCGGTAATGCTTGAAACGCCCGGTGCGTTCATCGAACCGATCAAGACCGCTGCCCCCGCCGCCCACCCAGAGATAACCCGCTGCATCTTTGTAAAGGCTATCTACGTTAGTGCCTTTACCGAGCGTATCCTCGTCGCCGGGGTTGGGGACGTAATGAGTGATTTGGCCCGTCTTTCGATCCAATCGGTCCAGTGCGCGAGGAAAGAAGCCTACCCACAGAACGCCATTGGCATCCTGATAAATCGCCTTGACCCTTCCGGGTGAGAGACTCTTGGAGTCGGATGGGCGATGCCTATAATGGACGAACTGTTCTTGCCGGAAATTAAGGATATTAAGCCCCGCATTTTCAGTTCCCACCCACAGCACACGACTCCTATCCTGATAGACTGACATAACCGCGTTACTGTCGAGGCTATCCCGGTTGCTTTCATCGTGCTGAAACCGGTGCGTGAAACGTTCTGTGCGACGGTCAAAGTAATAAAGGCCTTGGCTCGATGGCACCCATAATCCACTCTGCCCGTCAGCCAGAAGCCTGCCATTAAGCGAGCCCCCGTTCATAGTGGATGCCAGGCCGACGGCACCGGCGTCAAATGGGTATTTCGTGAAGCGCGCTGAGTTCCGATCATATTTCACGAGCCCGATGATCGGGGAATGGGTGAGCATCCACAAATTGCCCGTTTCGTCTTCATACACACTGTCTGCGCTGAGTCCATTCCTGGTTGCGGGAGGGCGAGTAATCTGCCCGGTCTGTTGGTTCAAATGGAACAGACCATGGTCGCCAACGAACCAGATATCCCGACGGTTATCCTCGATAACTTGAGTGATCCCCCCAACAAACTCGCCATCGCTGTCATTTCGATAATGAGCAAATTTTCCGGTAGTTGGATCGAACCTGTCGAGGCCGGCGTCTTGGGTGCCAAACCAAAGATAGCCCCGGCTGTCTCGGGCGATGCTCGTAACGTAAGCGCCACCGATACTATTGGGGTTGTTAGGGTCATGAAGGTAGCGGGCAAAGCGTTCGGTCGTAGGGTCGAATTTGTTCACCCCGGCGTTGGTGGCAATCCATAGATAGCCGTGATCGTCTTGTATGACATCTTGAATGAAATTGGAGCTTAAACTACCAGGGTCGTTGGGATCGTTCTTGTATATGACAAAAGCGTTGCCATCGTACCGATTGAGGCCGTCTCGGGTGGCAAACCATATGAATCCCCGGCTATCCTGCAAAATGGCTGTAACGTAGCCTTGAGATAGGCCATCGTTGGTGGTGAGATGAGTGAATTTGAGGTCGCCCACCAGAGCGTGGCCTTGGGCATGGATATTCTGAAAGTGACGGTCCGGGAAGTCCGGTTTCCCATTGCGGTCCCCCTGGAAGCCGGCTTTCGCCGCCAGATTGGACAAGCTTGTGGCGGGGTGCGGACCATCTGCTAAAACATAAGCGGAGTGAATGACGCAAAGAAGCAAGATCCGGCTCGCACCCCGCAAGCCCACCTGCTTTACGGAATATCGTAATTTGTCCATCCTCGAACTGGTCAAAACATCCTGAGCGTCAACCTAAATATTCCCATTCGCGGCTGCGACCACGGTGTGACTAGCTGGATCCGCGAAAAGGCTGAGCCTGCGAGGCTATCCAATCGCGGAGATATTCATCCCCTCCGAATCGGTTTTTCACGGCTGTCACGATGCCACCTTCCTCTTACGAAACAGCCACAGTCCCATGCGGCGATGTACCGTTCGGTAAGCAATTCGCGCTGGAACGGTCAGTTCCGCTTTAGTACCTGCACCGGGTTCGCTCCAGAGTCTCAACCGCGCTCCGATGCGTTTCGCGCGTTCGCGGACGCCTGGTAATCCCCAGTGCCCCAAGCGCGCGCCCTGCTCCAGGACCCCGCGGTCGATGCCCTTGCCATTATCCCGAATCCGCAAACGGAAGAACTGGGGGTCGTAAGCGATTTCGACCTCGATTCGGCCGGCTTGCGAGTGATGAAAGGCGTTGCGCAGGATCTCACGCGCAATCCGGTAGACCTCGTCCTGAAGGGGCGGTGACAAGGGCTGCCGCGCTCCTTCCAGAGTGACCTGGAACTCTGTCGTTTCGACGTCAGTGGAAGATCTCGCGAATTCTTTCCCTGCGGCTGCGAGCAGATGATCGAGATTGCTCTCAAGCGCCGGGTCGGCCCGCAGGCCTTGAATGGCATCGCGGCCCTCCGCGATGGCCTCGTCCCCGTCGCGGATAGCTTTGTCGAGCGTGCGGATGGCCTCTTCGCTACGCTCGGGAAGCAGGTTGCGGGTCGCCTGGAACGAGAACATCAGCCCCTGAAAGCTCTGCAATAGCGTATCATGCAGTTCGCCGGCGACACGGGTTCGCTCCTCAACGCGCCCCTCGATGTTCGCGTGGAATTCGCGGGTGATCTGTAGCATCCGAAGCCGATACAACCCCCAGAAAAGGATCACAATGGCCGCCACGCACGCAAGGCGGAACAGATCCGTCTGGTAATACGCGGGATCGATTGAAAACTCCAGCGAATCGCCCGTCTTGTTCCACACCCCGCTGTTGTTGCAGGCAATCACGCGAAAGCGGTACTTGCGAGGCGGCAGATTCGAATACTGCGCTTGACGCTCGTTGATGACTTCCTTCCAGTTCGGGTCCTGGCCCTCCAGCATGTATTTGAAATGGACCTTCTCAGGAGCCGCCAGGCTCAGCGCCGTGAACTCGATATCCAAGTCGCGGACGTTGGCTGGCACGCTCATCCCTTGCTTGAGTTGATACGTCTTACCGTTGGCCCTGACTTGCTCGATATGGACTGGGGGCGGGTGTTTGTTGGCAGCAAGATGATGAGGATCGACGACTCCGACTCCCTCTCCCGTCAGGAACCACAGTTTGCCATCTGCCGACTTCGTGACAGGAGGACCGTAGTAGCCAGGCGAAACCTCGCGGAGCCTCACACCGTCCGCGGCATCCCAGAGCGTGATTTGAATCTTGCGATTCGGATCGGTGATCCACGCATTCAGTTCAGCCCGCGTGATGGGCACAAGGCCGCATGCCATATACAACCAGACCGAACCGTCGTCGTCCTCAATCGACCAGTGAGTCGTGTCGCACGGCAAGCCATTCTTCGTAGTGAGTGTAGCGACGCGGCCGTTTTTGATGCGGCTAAGGCCGCCGCCCTCCTGGATTGCGGCCCACACTGTTTCATCGCGATCAAGTTGGAGCCCGGCGACCGGCCCCTTTCCAAGCCCATCCGCGGCGGTGTACGACGCTCGGACCTGACCATCTTTGAAATAAAACACGCCCCCCTCGATCCAGAATGCAAGCCAAAGTCCGCCTTGTGCACGATCGAAGAGTACAGCCTTAGCTTGTTCATGACGCCCCAACGCTGACCAGGGAAAATGTTCGACCAAACGTCCATCTCGCAGATGCGAGAGCCCTCTATTGCCTGAAAGCCAGAGGTTGTCTGCCATGTCCCCCGTGATGGAATACACTTCTTCGCTGGGTACACCGTTTACGGCAACAAACCTGCCGTCTTTCAAGTAAGCAAGTCCGTGACCTGTGGACACCCAGATTCGCCCACGATGATCCTGGAACAGAGACTGTATCGCGTCATCGGGCAGTCCATTTGTTTTGCGGAAAATTATGGTTTGGCCATTTGTCCACTGAGTCAACCCGTCGTGAGCGGCCACCCAAATGCTTCCATCTGTGGTTGCGAGCAGAGACGTAGTATAGTCACTGGACAAACCTTGTTCGGTAGAAATCGTAGTGACGGCGAGCTCTCGAAACCGCTCCAGTCCTCCCGTGGTGGCCACCCAGATACTGCCTTCACGATCCTCGAAGAGACTGCAGCTGATGTTACCTGAGAGCCCGTCTGATTTCGTAAATACGTCTGTTCTGCCGTTGTGTATATGGAGAAGGCCGCGCTCGCGGGTTCCGATCCACAGACCTCCATCGCGGTCCCGGCGCAGCTTATTGGAATTGACAGCACGGTCCGGAAGTAGTCGATTCCGATCGGTTGTGCCTCGTATCGGATATGATTCGAGTTTGTCCCCGGCGAGCTGCTTGAGGCCGGCGCCGCTCACGCCAACTAACAGTCGTCCGTCGGCGGCAGTACTCAGGTCACCAATCCGCGCTCCGGGCAACGCATAGCGCTTTGGAGGACCGGGCTTCCATCGCCAAAGCCCGGATTCGGCGCCAGCCCAAAGAGAGCCTGAGCTGTCCTGACACAAACTCCAAACGAATGAGCCGAAGGCACCATCCTCGCCGTAGCATTGCGCGCGCCCGTTTCGGATTGAGCAGAGTCGGCCTGTGGGAGTACCGGGTGAGCCGCCCAATATTCCGGCCCAGACGCCTCCGTCGCGATCTTCGAGCAGCGATGTCACGAAGTGTCGGCCAATCTCCGGGTACTGGGTGAGCTTGTCGCCATTCCAGCTGACAAGGCCAGTGAAGGTGCCAATCCAGAGAGTGCCGTCGCGCGTCACGAGCAGACTATAAGGTTTTAAGGGGGGGTGCTGACCCGCAGGTTTTTGCCAGGGTACAGCATGAATGCCATCGAAACGAAACAGGCCGAATTCGCTGCCCAACCAGAGATACCCATCGGGCGTTTGAGCCATGGCGTAGATGGCGCCGACGGAGAACCCATCCCGGACGGTCCACGCGTTATGCGCGTACTGGGTGATGTCGAGGGCGGGATTCAATGCGAAGCCGCGACCACAGCCTGCCACAAGAAAGCTCAACAGGATAGCAGCCCGTCGCACTATCGGCTCTCCTTCCAGCGCTTTCCTCCGCGTTACCCAACGTCGCCCGATCCGCATCCGACCGCTCGACATCACCGTCGAACCGAGCCGCCGGCGTGTGCGCTCGCATTCCCGTTAAGCCACACTATCCGTGACGCTACGCTTTATCAATTTAGGAGCGATCCTTTAAACATCGTTCCGAACCGGCAGCACCATCGGGCGTTGCTGATTACTTACTTCCGTCTACATCGGAGGGAGGCCCTTGGCAATTACCCTATGCATCGATAGGGCCGCTCGATAGTCAGCGGTACCTCATGTGACGGGACATATCTTCTACTTATACTGCCACTAGCGCTCCTGCCATGAACCCACTCAATCAGTTCCGGCTAGCCGGCTTCCGTGGTCTGCTCCGACCTGTGGCGGGTTTGGCGGGATCTTCGATCACCGATAAAACTAAGCTGATGCCAACCAATATGCCCATAGACCAGACAATCCACATTCGCGTACCCTCCTTATCAAACCGGCGCATAAGTTATGTTGTTTAGGGTGCACCGAAGGCGTTGACCTGCTCCAGTGAGTTTCGCCTGCGGTGACACCCGTTATCTTTTACCCACGGCTGGGGGATAATTCTTGAACAGCTTGGCCATGGCCTTCTCGAGGTTGCGGTAGTTTTTGTCGGGATCCTTCTTGATGTCGAGCGTCTTGGCCGCGGAGCCGCGCCATACGAGTTGTTTGGTAGCCGGGTCGAATAGCCCAATCGCTAGCTTGCCGATTTCGATAGTCGAAGATGTTACCCGAGTGTCGCCCCAGCTCCCGAACCAGAGCGGACCACCCCGACCCCAGCTATCAAACTGTTTCTCCTGCGAGATCCCCGCCTGGTAACCGACGAGCAGGTCACCGCCGCTCTCGACACGCCGCAGACCCTTGCCGGCGAGTTGTTCGTCCACGGCGCGTTTTATGTCCTGATCCAGAAGCTGGTCGGAGAGCTGCACTGGTTTGTAATCGACCCATTGGTACGTCTTATAGGTATTAAAGTTTACCGAACGGCTGTAGTCGTATTGCACTTCTTGAGCGAAAGCAGCTACGCCCAAACACATTAGTAACGTCATATTAAACGGTTTCACTGTTCTCTCCGTGTCGTCCGCGATTACATTTCGTGGTCTGCTTACATGGGTCAATTGCAAATCGGTGCCCATTCAACTTTCCCGATCGAAAAGGGATTGGTCGCGGCGCCATAGCCGCGTGTCGGCCGTTGCCGTGGCAATTGCCCAGATCGGCGCGTCAGAGGCCGCCAGTAATGCGGGCTAAGTCCGCCGCTGCCACGCTGCGGTCGTATTCCGCCCGCAACACATCCGCCTGTGCGCTGAAAACCGAGGCTTCCGATTCCAGGAATGCGGAGCGGTTCGCGGTCCCGGCCTCAACCTGATCCGAGGCGACGCGGCGCGCCTCCGTGTTTGTATTCAACAGTTCGCGGGCCGAAGCGATCTCGGTTTCGGTCCGATTCAGCTTCCGAACCGCTTTTTCCACATCGATCCGAACCCGGTTTTTGAGATGTGCGAGATTCTCTTCCGCTTGAGCAACCTCCGCCTCCCGTTCCGATACTTGCCCGCGGCGCTTGCCAAACTCGAACAAGGTCCAATCCATGCGCACGCCAAAGGCGCCGTTGTTGCGCGAGAGGAAAGGCGCGCCGTCCTGATAAATGTGCTGTGCAAAAGCGCTAATGTCGGGTATGTATTCAGCGTGAGCCGCGCGCAACGCAGCACGCGCCTTTTCGAGTTGATGAGCCGCAGCCTCGATTTCGGGATTATGCGCGAGGGCCAGTCCAACGGCTGATGCGGTGTCCGGCGATGGATCTTGAGCGCCGCCGGGTGGAGCAAGTTCCAGCTCTGTATCGACCGGGATCGCGCAAAGGTCGGCGAGTTCCAGCCTCATGTCCGCGACGGCGTCCTGCAACTGACCCGATACGTATCTCGCCTGGGCGATTTGTGCGCGCACTTCGGCAGCCTTCACCTCTAGCGCAACGCCGGTGTCAACCGCGTTGCGTGTTTCCGTGATTCTCAGCTCGGCGGCTCGAATCTGGGCCTCCACGGCATTCCTGCGGCGCTCCGTCGCCAGAATGCTGTAGTACACATCTTTTACCTTGAACGCGACCTCGTCTTCGGAGCGGCGCATGTCGGATCGCGCACCGGCCGCCTCCGCGCGGCTCACGTCCACGCCCGCGCGGGTTTTGAAATATTGTGTGATCGGTTGTGAAAGCGTTGTCGTGCTCAACAGGAAATTGGGGTTGCCTTGAGCCAGCGATACTCCCGCACCCGGAACCGGCCCGATTTGCGGGTACACGCCAAGGGCGCCTTGCGCGATGTCGATGTGTTGTTGATTGGCAATATGCACGGCGCTTGAGTCATTCGAGAGCGCAGGGAAATAGCTTGCCCGCGCTCCGTGAACACGCGCGTCCATTTCCTTCACCTTATCGCCGGCGATTTTGACCGTCGAGTTGTGTTTGGTTGCTAGCGATACAGCCTCGTCGAGTGTCAGCTTGCGTGGTTGCGCCTGCGCGATGGCGCCGCAACCGATCGCTATCAGCACTGCCACCGCAACCGGCCCCGCGTGTTTAAGGTCGTGGACGGGAAGGAGCGGAGAAGGCCGCGACCTCCGCTGGTGAACTAGCACGTACAGCACGGGAATCACGATCAGCGTGAAGAACATCGAACCAACCAATCCGAAGGCAATCGCGCTCCCCAGCGGCGACCACATGCTCGAACCCGATAGGATCATCGGCGTCACGCCGACCGCCGCTGCCATGGTGGTCAAAAAGATGGGCCTCAGTCTGCGTTCACCGGCTTCGATGGCAGCCTTTTCGATCTCTTCGCCTTCCTCCATTCGTTCGCGAATATAATCGACGAGGATGATGGAATTGCGCACCACGATGCCCCCTAAACTCACGATTCCCAAGAATGCGGTGAAACCGAAGGGATTCCCCGTTATCAGCAATCCGAGCGACGCCCCTAACAAGCCGAGCGGAATCGCCGCCATGATCACCAGCGGATCGACGGTCGAACGGAACTGGAACATCAGGATGAGATAGATGGCAACGAAACTGATCAACAGCGCATTGACCATTTCCGGAAACGTATCGTTCTGGTTTTCATATTCGCCGCCGTATGAGACGCGATACCCGGGCGGAAGCGGCAACGAATCGATGGCCGGTTTGATGCGCTTCAATACCTGGCTTGGCAGCAAACCTCCGCCCGCCCAGGAGCGGATGGTCAGGGTGCGCACTCCATTGCGGCGGACAATGCGGCCAGGATCCCACACGGCCGATACCGCGGCGATGCTGTCCAGAGGAACGTGCGCGCCGGTAATAGGCGAGGTCACGTAAGTGTTGGCGACATCCTGGAAGTTTTGCCGGTGTGCCGGCTCCAGCCGCAGGGCGACAGCGATGTCACGATCGCCTTCCCAGTAGGTTGTGACCGGATCTCCTTCGAAGCCTCCGGCCAGTTCCTGGCCGATATTGGCGTTCGTAAAACCCAGACGGTTTGCCACCTCATCCCGAAGGTTCACTTTCAGCCGATATGCATCTTCGCGCCAGTCGCTATGCACGTCCAGCGAGCCTGGGGTTCGCTCCAGCAGCCTCGCCACTTGATTGCCCCAATATTGCAAGACCTTATCGTCGTCGCCGGTGAGCCGGACCTCGATTGCAGCTTCCTGGATCGGCCCTTGCTGCAGTTCGCGGAGGAATACGCGGGCTTCCGGCGCCACCTGCGCAAGTCTCGGCCGCAACGCCACCACCAGTTTCGGGGTTACTTCCGGCGACATCGTTGAGACCAGCAGTTGCGCGTAATTCTTATCCGGCAGCTGTGGATTGACGTTGTAGTAGAAACGCGGAGCACTCGATCCTATAAAAGAGGTGTAGTTGACGACCTCCTTCTCATGCTGCAGCGCTGCTTCGATGCGCTGCACCGCGGCTTGGGTCGCTTCCACCTTCCATCCTTCCGGAAGCCAAACGTCGATCACAAACTGATCGCGCTCAGCGAACGGGAAGAACCGTTGCGGAATATGCTGGAGTACGAGCACGCCTCCGATCACAGCGCATACGCCGGCGGCGAGCGCAAGCGCCTTCCAGTTCATGGCGACAACAATTATGCGGTTATATACCGACTGCATTAACTCCAGGGGAGAATGGCGCTTTTTTCCTCCAACGGCTTCTGCGCTGTGCAGGCCTTTGCGGATGAAAAACCGGCACAGCAGGGGCGTCAGCAACATCGCCACGACGAAGGACGTAGCGAGAGCAATAGCAACGGTGAGGGGAAGCGCGCGAATGAATTCGCCGGTTGTGCCGGACAGCGTCAGAAACGGCAGGAACGAGCAGATGATCGTCAGGGTGGCCGTAAGAACGGGAATCGCAAGCTCGGTGGCGCTACGCCAGGCCGCCTCTTCACGATCCACCCCCTCGTCGAGCAGTTCGATGTAGTTGTCGGCGATCACGATGGCGTCATCTACAACCATCCCGAGCACCACGATGAGCGCGGCGATGGAGACCTGATGAAGTTCGATGCCGAAGGCGTTCAGCAGGCCGAAGGTCGCTGAGATGGTCACCGGAATCGCCACCGCGGAAACCAGGGCCACGCGGAAGGGCAGAAGTACTATGGTGACCAGAATCACCGAAGCGATCGCGGTACCGAATTCCCGGATAAAGTCTTTCACCCGCTGAGCCACGACCTTGGGCTGGTCCGCAACCATGTCGATCTTCAGATCGGGCGGAAGCAGCGGTCGGAGGCTATCCAAAGAAGCGTGAAGATCCTTGCCGAAATCGACGATATTGTTGCCTTCCTGCATCTCCACGGAGAGCAGAATGGCCCGCTCGCCTCGTGACCGCGCGTATTGCGTGGGGTCCTTATACACGCGTTGGACGTCCGCGAGATCGCCGATGTAAACCGGCTGTCCCGTGCGCGTGACATCGACCATGACGCGCCGGATCTGCGCCTCGGTCTGAAATGCGCCGGTAGCCTGGATGGGCGGTTTGCCGCGCTTCGTTGGCACGGCGCCGGCATAGTTGACCATGTTGCGGCCTTGGAGCGCCTTCCTGACCTGTTCCGGCGTCACGGCATACTGGGAGAGACGATCGAGGGAGCCGTTCACTTCGATCTCCTCCTTCTGCTCGTCAATCCTCTTCACTTTTGAAACAGCCCGAATCCGCCGGATCGCGGCCTCGATCCGCTCGGAATAATCTTTCAGTTCCCGGTAACCGTAGCGGTCACCGTGAATCGCGAGCAGAACCGCAACCGTATCGCCGAAGTCGTAATCGACGACCGGCCCCTGCACACCATCGGGGAGATCCGTCGCCCTCAGTTCCGCCATGTCGAGACGCAGCTTGGACCAAAACTTGTCCGTGTCAACGACGTTGTCTTCCACCTCGACATTGACGAACATGACGCCGTTCATGCTTGTGGAGTAGGTCTTTCCGCGCCGTACGCCTTCGATCTTGAAGAGCCTCTGCTCGACTTTTTGTGTGACCTGATCTTCCACTTCCTTGGCGGTTGCACCTGGATAAAATGCGGCCACAATCCCGGTCCGCACATGGATCTTCGGGTCTTCCCGGCGGGGCATCCGGAGCAGGGCGTAAGCGCCGGCGGCGACCAGCATGATGGCAAGCGCGATCGTGACCTGCGGATAGCGCAGCGAAGCCCGGACCGGATTCATCGTCCACCTCCGACAACTTCAACCAGACTTCCTTCCCGAAGCTTCTGCTGACCTGCAACGACAATCTGCTCGTTGCCCTGCAGACCGGAGTGAATCTCCACTTCCGCGCCAATCGGAGGACCCACATCGACCTTACGCGCGTATACACGCTTGCGATCCGAATTGTAGACATACACGTTCGGTGCGCCTTGCGGATCGTTGATGATGGTCTCAGCGGGAAGCGTCAACACACGAGCCGTGGCGGAGCCGAAGATGCGGGCTTCCGCCACCATGCCCGCCAGCAGCACGGGGCCCGGGTTGGGCACGATGATCTTCACCGTGAACGTGCGCGAGGCCGGCTCGGCAGCAACTCCAATGATTCCGACTTTCCCTTCGAATCGGGATCCCGAGAGCGACGGCGCGAAAACCTCTGCGCGGGCGCCGTACTTCACTTTCGCAATTTCGGCTTCCGGAACTCCCACCCGAACCTTGACGGGGTTGAGATCGACGATGGAGAAGACCGCCGTTCCCGCGGCTACCGTTTGGCCCGGGTCGACTTTTCGCATACTGATGTTCCCGGAGATCGGTGCGACTAGCCGCGTGTCATTCAACCGTTTTTGTTCCTCGCTGGCCTGGGCGTCTGCCGCGTGTGCCTGTGCATGCGCGGTCGCGATATCTTCCTTTCGCGTCCCTTCCTTCGCCATTTCATATCGCTCGCGCGAGTCCTTGTAGGCCGCCTCGAACTTCTGAAAATCATTGGGAGGAAGGCTCTTCCTATCCAGCAGGAATTTCATGCGCTTGTATTCGTCCGCACTGCGTTCGAAGTCGATGCGGGCCTGTTCCAGCTCCTGCTGCCGAACGCCGGCGTCAGCCCTCTGCTGTACGGCTTGCGCCGCTTCCTTCTGCGCGGTGGCCGCGTTGAATTCATTCCGGTAATCGGTGGGTTCGATTTCGGCCAGCAACTGCCCTTTGTTTACATGCTGGCCCTCTTCAACCAGCACCCTGGCTACTCTGCCGCCGACCTGGAAGGCCACGTCAGCCGTTTCCGAACCTTCTACCGAACCACTGGCGCTCACCGATTCGGCCCGCTCCACGACGGCAGGAGTTCGGAGTTGGACCGGCACGGCCGGCTGCTCGGAAGAGGCGTGGGTTTCGTGGACGCACGACGAGAGCGCCGCAACGCACCCGAGCACGATGAGAGAAGAAATGATTTTGTTTTTCTGCATGGCAATTATCCTTGATGAGAGATTTCGGCGCCAGTCATGCGATCGAAAGCAAGTTTGGCGGCCTGCGTGTAGATGTATTCCCGTTCAGTCCCGATATCGATGGCGAGACTCCCAAGACCATATGTGATGGCCAACAGCACAAGCGCGACGAGTTCTGGCCAATCGGCTTGGACTCTGTCCGGCGCGCCAAGATACCGGTCCACGGAACGGGCGTACATTTCGAGTTCCCGGCGGCTTAGTTCGGCGAGGTGCTTCAGCGCAGAGCGATCTCTCATCGCTCTGCGGGTGAATTCCATCCGCAGGGCGATGAAGTCTTTGAGCCGCCACTGATTCGAGAACCATTCCCGAACCGCGGCGATGCGCTCCGCGTGTTCAGTCTGTTGAAAGATGTCGTCGAGGGCTTTGGGCCGTCGGTGATCGATCACTGCGAGGAATACCTGCTCCTTGTTGTCGAAATTCGAGTAGAAGGCGCCCCGTGAATATCCCGCCATTTCGCTGATCTGCTCCACTGAGGCGTCATCGAAACCTTTCCGGATAAACAGTCTCTCGGCCGCTTCGATGAGTCGCATGCGCGTCACCTCTTGGCTCTCCTGGCGCGTGAGTCGTTTCCGGGCCCTCATTGGGATTCACCGATGAATGTCGATACTGATCTGCGTCTGGGCATCACACGCGAATTCGCATTCGATTGGCCACTTGCTTTCGGTGGGCAAAAGGGTGGGTAACCCGTTATGTTGGCGAGGGTTGCTCCGCCATTGAGATGGCAGCAACCCGGGTCCGCGCCCGGACCGTTAGCGGGTGCCCAATGTCTTCTGCCGAAGTTCGGCGCGGCGCATCGCGATGCCGGCTTCGGTTGGAGTTGCCGGGCTGGCCTCGCCATCGAGAGGCTGCCAGCGGCAACGGCTACGCGAAAGAATGTAGCGCCGCGCCCTAGAATCTACTCAGATGCCGCGTACGCTCCTTCGGAAGCTATGCCGAGAGCCGCTCGCTGCCGATGGCGAATGCCGTCTTCGGCGTTGTTTCGATTGGCCCCGCCTAGGGGCAACCGTGCTCAAGGACCTGACTCGCCAGAGTAGGATTATCTATTTCGCCCACATTCCGGTGAAGTAGGAATTTGGCTGACAAGCTGCGATGAGATTGGCATGAAGTCCATCGTTTCAAAGACGTGTATGGGAGCCCGCGGGATCGGGTTCCTGCTAATCCTAGTTCTTATTCAGAATGCAACGGCCAACGACTTTTCGATCGAGCCGCGGTTGTCGCCGGAGAATCTTGCCTTCGTTCGATACATTACCTCGCTTCAGAAGCGCGATCCGCTCACCGAATCTGGCCCGGTCGCGATTCTCATACAGGCATCTCTACCGCAGCTTTATAAACAGGCCGAGATGCTTGCCGTCCGCGAGACAGGCGAAAACGAGAAGGGTCAATACCTCATCGTTTACATCGCGGGCGACCGCACCGTTGTAGAGGAAGTGATGGCCCGGTCTTTCGAACTTGCACGGACGGTAGAAGACCTGCCCTTATCCTCCATCCTAATCACTCCGGCCAACTACAAATTTCGTTTTCGCGGCGAAGTGAAAGCCGGAGTCGACAAAGCATACGTGTACGACATCACGCCGAGGGAAAGGAGACTCGGGCTGATTAAAGGACAGCTCTGGATGGACTCTGCCACCGGCGCTGAAGTCGTCGTCACCGGTCGCCTCACCGACGTGCCTTCCGTGCTCGGCGGCGTGGATCTCGTGCGCGACACCAAGCTGCTGGACGGATCTGTTTTTGAGCGTATAACTCACATTGGCTTTAAAGTACCCCTACTGGGCCGTGCCGAGTTCCTAATCACCGAGTACCCCCTGAAGAACGCTCCCGAAAACCCGAAATCCGGTCCGACTGATAGAACATTGTGGGTGCCGCGCCCCCGAGCTTCCTCCCAAGAATGATTGTGGAGGCGGAGATGATATCGGGAGGGGTTGAAAACAGCAGGCCAGATGTGGGCCTTAGCTTCGGCGAGTGCGGCAATGCAGCGCTTCTGGGCTGAGTTCCAGACGCGGTTTTATCAACTCCGCGATCTGTATGCTACGCGGCGGCTGGCGCTCCAGGTTGCCTTACTGACGAATCCGCGCACCTTCTCGGAGTTACTGCGGACGGCTCACCGCAAGCCCTGGGTATTGTGAGCGAAACGTCCTTAAGGTGCGGCCGAGCATGTCGTAGGAACAAGGTGTATTCGGGCCTCTAGACAAAAACCGATCCGGGTCCTCATAGTGGAACGACCATCCGCTGTTTCGGGAAAGAATCGCGGCCCTAATCACCGCTGAATGCGACATGGAATTGGTTGCGGAAGCTGCCACTGGCCGGGAAGCCCGTTGTTGCGGGAGTTCCGCTTCGATCAGGTATGGGGCCGCGGCTCATAAGATCATGGTTGTGATCCGGAAGACCCCAATTCGGCGGTGGACATGAGATGTAGCGCAGGCGACGTCAGCTCAACTTCCGTGCCGGCTCCACTTTCGCACCATATGTAAGCGCGCTCCCGGAGTCCCGGAGTCGCGCGTCGGAACCGTTTCGCAATACCTCGCGAGCGTGCGTGAATCTCGTCCTGGAACAAGGAGACAGGGTTCGCGGCTGACCTTCCACGATCACCTGGAAAGCGGCCCCCCTGTGCGCCAGTCGAGCGGATCGGCTGCACGAAGCAGCAAAGGATACGTTTGGTCCTTTTAGGTTGCTGGAAAAACCCCCAAAAGTGGTAAAGACGGCTTTCACGATCGATTCAAGCGGCGACATGACGATATAGGGTTGCCTCCAAGGAGCGTTCGGTTGACAATGACCTTGTTAACCGGGAACGAGTGCTCGATACCAGGTTCGCGGCGAGTCCCTAGAGGCGTCGTGGTTGAAGGCACGCGATCAGCGGGCTGCGAAAAGGAAGATAGGTCATGAAAAACGTGGATCTGGAATCCGAAGACCGGAGCAAACTCCATTTTGACAGTATCGCCGGCGAGAGCGAAGTTCGGCTGCGCATAATAGCGGAAGACGGGACCATCGCACCGCTGGATTCAAAGGTGCTAATCCGGGGCGCGAACGATTCCGGCAAAGACGTCCTCTATCGGGCTGTGATCTCGCTCTCACGTTCGATCGCCGGCCGCACGGACCTGAGAAGCCTGCTCTCGGGTGTGGCCGAATCTCTTCGCCGCATCCTCATCTTCGATCATCTCGGCGTGATTCTGCACGATCCCAACGGCAACGCCATGCAGGGCTACATTTTGAATGAGCCCTGCAATCCCGTCATCACGAGCCTTCGGCTTGGGGTCGACGAGGATCCCGCGGGCTGGGTATGGCTGCACCAGCAACCACTCGTCGTCACTTCTCTTCAGTCGGAAACTCGCTGGCCCGAGTTTGTCAAACGCGCTCGCGACTTCGGGATCAGTACCCTGATGCTCGTTCCCCTCACTACTGGCGACAACCGACTTGGCGCATTCGGCTTCGGCACCGTAGCGACACTCGATCCTAGTCCGGCCGAGATGGCGTTCCTGGAGCGCGTTGCCAGCGAGTTTGCCGTCGCGGTCGAGTCCTTCTTCGCAAAGCAGCAAGCAGTCCGGGAGCGGGACCGGCTGCGCACGCTGTTCGATATCACTGGTGCGCTTGTGTCGAAGCTAGAGCGAGACGACCTATTTTCTGCGATATCAGCCCAGCTTTCGAAGCTCATCCGGCACGATTATGCGTTGCTGACGCTGTGCAATCAGAGCGCCGACCTCGATGTGTACGCACTGCATTGCCGACACCCGCAGTTGGTCGACTTACTGAAGGGACCGCTCGATCCTGCGGGCATGCCCGCGGCCGAGGTGCTCGCCACCGGAAAGCCGGTAGTGGCGCTCGACACCGATATCGGCCGCTATCCCAGTCCGAATTTTCGACGGTTCGTGGCACTAGGAACTAAGTCCGCCTGCTTAGTTCCATTGATCGCGCGAGACCGCACGATAGGCACGTTGGAGCTGGGTCGAATGACCGAGGACGCCTGGACTCCTGAGGATGTCGAGTTCCTGGTTCAGGTAGGGAGCCAGGTTGCCATGACGGTATCGAATTCACTCGCTTATCGGGAACTGGCAGACATGAAGGAGCGGCTCGCGACTGAGAAGCTCTACCTGGAAGACGAGATTCGCCTCGACCAGAACATCGGGAACATGGTCGGCGCAGGACCGATTTTTCAAGCCGTCTTGAAAAGTGTTCAGACCGTGGCGCAAACGGACGCAACGGTTCTCATACTAGGCGAAACAGGCACCGGGAAAGAGCTCGTGGCACGGGCAATTCACGAGTTGAGCGGCCGTAGTAAGGGCAGTTTCGTCAAGGTGAACTGCGCGGCCATCCCGGCGAGCCTGCTGGAGAGCGAACTATTCGGGCACGAGAAGGGCTCATTCACCGGAGCGGTGGCGCAGAAGATGGGACGATTCGAACTGGCGCATCGCGGCACGCTCTTTCTCGACGAGATCGGCGAGATGCCACTCGAACTCCAGCCGAAGCTATTGCGCGCGATTCAGGACCAGGAATTCGAGCGCGTCGGCGGCAATCGCACTATCCGGACCGACGTCCGGTTCGTGGCCGCCACGAATCGGGACTTGAAAGCGATGGTAGAGGAAAACAAATTTCGGGCCGACCTCTATTACCGGCTGCATGTTTTTCCATTGAATGTTCCACCGTTGCGGGACCGCCGAGAAGACATACCCCTGCTTACGCGCTACTTTGTCCAGAAGCATGCGAAGCGCATGGGCCGTAACATCGAAACGATTCCCACGTCGGTTTTGGACGCACTCACGAAGTACGATTGGCCGGGCAATATCCGTGAGCTGCAGAATGTGCTGGAGCGATCGGTCATCCTGACCAACGGTAGTATCCTTCAAGTGCCCATGACAGAGCTCATCGGCAAAGCGGGTCCACCTCCGTTGAACGGAAGATTGTCGGAGGAACCGCCGAACGCCGAACGCGCGCGGATTCTGAAGGCGCTGGAGGAAGCAAGAGGCCAAGTCGGAGGGCCGGATGGCGCGGCGGCTCGTTTAGGACTGAAGCGTACTACGCTCCAGGCTCGCATGCGCAAACTCAACATCTCACGCGGGTTTCGTTGAGCTGTTCCGGTTCAGCGTGAAATGAAAGAGGCGTTTCTGCGTTAGTTAGCATTCCCCCCTTCTGCCTGGGATTTTCAAGGCATTTGGGTCGACGGATCCGATAGGTTGTTTTGAAGAGCGCAGAAGCAAGGCTTCCACGCTCCGGTCATCGTCTCGATGAGCCCACCAAGTTATCCGTCGGCATGGTTGCATCCCTACAGAGCTAGTTTCCGTTTCACTTGGCACAGTCATTGTAATTCGCCCTCATGCTACCTAGTGCCGCCGTATTTGACGTTACCAGCGAGCCTCCTCCAACTTTCGATCGCGTACCGTGAGGATCTCCTTCTGGCGTCCCGCCGGCATGTCGGCCGACGTCACAAACCCAATCGCGCTGTGCAGTCGCACGGTGTTATAGTGATCCACGTACTGTTAAATTAATCTCCGGGCGTCCTCCGGTGTCAACGGCGTGCTAAGTCGAATACATTCCGTTTTAAGCGATTTGTGCCCGCCTCAGTTTTTCCATTCGATTGTGGATAATACGGCAACGTTCGGACATGCGCCACGCCCGAGATCCGAAAAACTCCTTAAGATCCTTCGCGATGAACTGCGGACCGTTGTCGGAGATAATGCGCGACCTCGGCTCGGGGTACTTCTCCTTGGCCGCTTAGAGAATGATCTCGATGTCGGCCTCCGTCATTTGTTCGCGCAGTTCCCAATGAACGATGAAGCGGCTGAGCAGATGTTGATGTAAGAGACGTCAATATGCCAATGCTGGTGCGGCATTGGCTGTTGTTCGAAGCCGGTTCCTTTTCTTGGAGGGCTTTCGGTTCCACTTCCGCGGCAGCCCTTCCCGGCTCAGCACCCGCCATGAGCTGGCCGGACTCACGGCCACGATGTCGGCATCCAGCATCATGAAGGTTAATCGCCGGTAGCGCTCCAGCGGATTGTTTAAGTGGAAGGCGATGATCGCCTGCTTCTCCCATTACTAAAGCTAAAAGTCCCCGGGAACCCCGCCTGTCCGTCCTCAAATGGCCGACCCTAATGGCTTGGTGAACCGGCGTCGAACGCGCCAGATATGTGGTTGCGAGAGAGATGCCGATACTGCCGCCGACGTTGCGGAGTACGTTCGGAAGCCCGCCCGCGTTTCCCATCCTGGTCGCTCTATGGCCGCTCGAGGCTCTTCTGCGCGGCGTTCATGCGCATTTTGCGGATAGCCGCCACAACCTGCGCGGGCAGGACTGGATCGTCGGAGGCTTACCCGGTATTGCATAGTTACCGTTTCTTATCTCGACGGCCCCTGAGGTTGGCTTCTTAACCTAACACTGCCTTACTGGCTCCCTGCCTTACCCCCAACCCTGCGCCAGTTCGCCGATCTATTAATACCTTCGAAAGCCGGAGAATTGTGCCATACGGCCACCGCATGCCAAGAGCAAGTGCCGTTAATCGGCATTGATGTCGGTCACTGGTACGAGCAAGTCAAACACTTCCTGCTATTTGTACCTGGAATCCCCGGTACGACAATTGCCCTCTCAGCCTCGGAGTGGGGAGAAGGTATCGTCTCCATGAGAGTTCTTGTTCGATTAATTGTTTCTTACCTGCTGGCGGTATCGGCCAGCATCCCGGCAGAGCGTAGCGCCAACTGGAGCGGAGAGTATTCCCCGTGCGACCGGCACTCTGAATTGCTAGAAAAGAGGCACCTGAAGCTGGGCGTTCGCTTCTCGACATCCAATCTCCGGTTAGCGGCAGAATTCGCCCGGGCGTTGGATTTCTGGGCCACTGTTCTCGACATGGAGTGGCGCGAAGACAACAGCGGGAGCTGCGCGATTCAGATCGTTGACGGCCGTCCGGACCTCTTTATCCCAGGCCAGGTCGCTCGCGCACAACTCCCGGACCGATCTGCCTTCCAGGGATGGATCGCGTTCAACCCGAATGTCAGCCTGCCCGCGAATGAAATGTTTTTTACTGCAGTGCATGAACTCGGACATCTTTTGGGGCTAAAGCACAATTCGAGTGCGTGGTCGGTTATGTTCTACCTGCAGGAGGATGAACCGTTATTTCTGAACAAGGCCGATCTAGGGGAGCTAGCGGCTTGCCATAAGTTGCGTGTCAATCGTCTTGATCAGCCTTTACGTGTTACCGCTCCGGTTTTGAGTGCCGTCGATCGCGCGCTTCGAAAGCCGGCTGAGAATAATCTCTGAGAGCCGCTGCGGAATCAGTCTGTCGTTCGGAACAGGATACGGCGGTGCATGTCACGGTCAACAGGCCGATAACGTGGCGGCGGAGCCGCGGCGACGGCGGAACGGCCCAGCAGGGCGAGCTTCACATCGTCATTTCTTGCAAGCACGACTGCTTCGGGCATCGTATCCGCCAGAACGTTTGAGAGGCTAAAGAAGGCGGCCTGCAAGTTATAGGCATAAAAGCCATTTGTTGTACCGATCCGCCGGTAATCCAAGCCGAGCTTAATCTGGTGTGCGCCAATAATTCGGGAGAGGTTGTCTGTCACATTGATCTGCTGCTGCAAGTTGTCCCCGAACTTGCCAACGTTGAATTTAAGTCCGTAGGGAGCGGGGTCGGCATAAAACAAAAAGAAGGAATCCTGCGGACTGGCGAACGAAGGATATAAGGCGGCATTCGGTGGAGGGGTAGCGCCGCCGAAATTGTCGATTGTGTAGAAGCCATCCGAAGTACTGCGGCTGTAATTGACGCGGACCTCGTTTGTCAGGCTTGGGGTAAGCGTTTGGTTACTGCCGATGGTCGCAACCTGCGTCCCGTACTTCGTATTTGCGACGTTGGCGTACTCGTCAGCGCCGACGCCGCCTCGCACATTGATTCTTGAGGGAGCGTCGCTATACCTGCCGAAAATCGCGACTCGTTGTACCGGGATATAATCGATCCGGACGCCGGTGGAATCGAGCGTCGATGGATCGGAGTAGCTGGCCGCGAACGCGGCCGTTCCGTTGCCAAGATCGCGACCGTTCGGCAGAGGGAAAGCGTTCAGCAGCGGCTGGACCGTTGTCGGCGCGTTCTGGCGTGAGGCGAGAGAGGGAACGTATGTGTTCGCAACGTGGGGCTGCCGGACCCTAAGGCCTTCATACGAGCCGAAGAAGAAAAGCTTATCTTTCTTTATCAGTCCGCCCAGCACGCCGCCAAAGTCGTTCTGCCGCAGCTCTGGCCTCGCCAGGCCCTTGGCGTTGGCGAACCAATCGTTGGCGTCCAGCTTGTCATTGCGGAAATATTCGAATGCCGTACCGTGAAACGAGTTTGTGCCTGACTTCGTCACCACCGAGATCTGAGCACCAGGGGTGCGGCCATATTCCGGCGCAAACGTGGAGGTCTGAACGCGGAATTCTTCCAGCGCATCGAGCGACACCAGATTGCTCGTCCCTCCGAGTGCATTCGTCGAGGGTAGCTGGCCGGCGCCGCCCTGGTAGAGCAGGCCGCCGCTCCCGGCGTTTCCCAGGTTGGCGCTGACGCCGTCCACCATGAAATAATTCGCATCCGGCCGCTGGCCATTCACGCTGAACTGGCCTTGCTCGTATAGGTTCGCTGGTGTCAGCACTACACCTGGCGAGAGGTCGATGAGCGAGCTGAAACTTCGACCGTTCAAGGGCATGTTCTCGACGAATCGATTACCGATCACCGTGCTTACCGATGCGTCGGATTGGTTGAGCAGTGGGGCGGTTCCTTCGACCGTGACACTCTCACTGGTGCTCCCGATGGACAATCTGAAATCCAGCGTTGCGCGCTGGTCCACTTCGAGTACGATGCTGTTTTGATGAATAGAAGCGAATCCTGTTGCTTGGATGGTGACATCATAGGAGCCGGGCGCGAGCGCTGGAGCGCTGTAAAACCCTTGATGGTTCGACGTGAACCGCCGTGTCGCGCCGGTTTCACGATCTTGAAGGTTAATTGTGGCCTTCGGGACGGGGAGGCCGGAGGGGTCGGAGACGATTCCCGAAAGTTCCGCGGTTTGGGCGAAGAGAGCAGTAGTAACGAGTGCGAAAAGTGCTAGCCGGTACATATTCAGCCACACCTCCATAACTCAGATGCTCGGTGAACTTGGCATCTTGGAGCACGCGAATTACCATCTAGTGCCTCCCGATTATGCGGATCTTACTAAGCATAACCTCAGCGGGGCGAAGGGAGGATAATGAGTTCATAAGTGAACAGTGCACGACTTACGAAGGCTGCTCTTATAGTAAGTTTGCTCACTAGATTGTGTCCGTCTGCCTTCGCGTTGAATCCTTCCCTCGACATCAGCCAGTACGCACACACGGCCTGGACGATCCGCGAGGGCTTTTTCAAAGGCATGATCTACTCGATAGCGCAAACCCCTGATGGTTACCTATGGCTGGGGACAGAGTTCGGACTGGTCCGGTTCGATGGTGTGCGGCCCTCTCCGTGGACGCCTCCGGGTGCCGCTCGTCTACCCAGTAGCCAAATTACCAAGCTGTACGCCGCGCGCGACGGTACTCTTTGGATTGGCACATCGGCTGGGCTGGTGAGCTGGGATGGCGCCAAGCTGACGCAGTATCCAGAGGTCAGCGCGCGTGTCTGGTCGATCCTGCAGGACCGTGAAGGGACCGTGTGGGCCGGCGGCACGCAGGCGGGCACAGGGTTTCTCTGCCGAGTCCAAGGCGGCGCAAGTCAGTGTTACGGTCAGGACGGCTCGCTGGGCTATGGTGTCCAATCGCTTTATGAGGACGGCACCGGAAATCTCTGGGCCGGCGCCGGTTCCGGGCTGTGGCTGTGGAAACCCGGTGTTCCAACGCATTATGCGATGCCGGAGCCGGAGATCACGGACCTGACTCAGAGTGAGATCGGAAAGCTTCTTGTCGCAATGCGACGCCAGATTAGCGAATATAAAGGCGGGAAAACTACGCCGTGGCAGATCCCCGGCGCTCCCAAGTTCCCCATCACGCGTATGCTGCGGGATCGCGATGGAGCTCTGTGGATCGGAACGCATGGCCAAGGGCTCCTGCACGTACGCCAGGGCCGGACGGACGTATTTTCACGGGCGGACGGACTCTCGGCGGACGAAGTTCTTAGCGTCTTCGAGGATCGTGAGGGCAATATCTGGGTGACGACCTACGCAGGGCTCGACCGCTTTCGTGAGTTCCCCGTCGCGATTGTCTCCGCGAGGCAAGGTTTATCGGGTGACTCCATTTATTCCGTACTGGGAGCCAGGGATGCAAGTGTTTGGTTGGCTACTCCCCACGGATTGGACAGGTGGAGGAAGGGGCAGGTGACGACTTTCAAAAAATCAGATGGACTCCCGGACGACGGTGCGCAATCGCTTTCTGCGGATGATGAGGGGCGGCTCTGGGCGTACTCCGCGCACGGGCTGGCTTTTTTCTTTAGCGGAAGGTTCGTTCAGGTGGCGGGTGTACCAGGCGGAAGCGCGTCTTCCATTGCCGGTGACAACGCAGGTAACCTCTGGCTGTCGCAGGGCAAAGCTCTTTTGCACTTGCAGAACGGAAAATTGGCAGAGCAGATTCCGTGGTCTCGGCTGGGACACAGTGGCAAGGCCTGGGCTCTCGCCGCGGACAGCGGGGGAGGGGGACTGTGGCTCGGATTTCAGGATGGTGGTGTGGCTCGTTTCAACGATGGTCAAGTGCGCGCCTCTTATGCGCGCGCAGACGGGTTGGGCGCTGGCTTCGTCGCCGATCTTCAAATCCATCCTGACGGGGCGATCTGGGCTGCAACCGAGGGCGGGCTCAGCGTGATTCGGGAAGGGCGCATTGCTACGCTTTCCAGCAAGAACGGCCTGCCGTGCGACACGGTTTACTGGAGTATACAGGACGGCGATCATTCAACCTGGCTGTACATGCCTTGTGGTTTGGTCCGCCTGGCGCACTCCGAGGTGCACGCCTGGGCAAAGGACCCGAAGCGTAGGATCGCGACCTCAGTATTCGACGGGTCGGATGGCTTCACACCCCGTGCGCTTCCTGGCGGGTTGAGCCCGCGGGTTGCCAAGGACACGGATGGGAAAATCTGGTTCGTCACCTTCGACGGCGTTAGCGTCTTCGACCCCCGCCATCTTCCCGTGAACAAAATCCCGCCGCCGGTACACATCGGGCAGGTCATCGCTGACGACAAACCATGCGACCTCAAGCCCGGCATGCGCCTGCCCCCCAACGTCCACACTCTCCGAATCGAATACACCGCCCTGAGCCTGGTTGCGCCGGAGAAGGTCCATTTCAAATACAAGCTGGAGGGACAGAACCGGAACTGGCACGAAGTGATCAACGAGCGCCAGGCGACGTACACAAATCTTGCGCCGCGCAAGTACCGCTTCCGCGTCATCGCCTCGAACAATAGCGGCGTGTGGAACGAAACTGGCGATACGCTGGAGTTCTCCATCGCCCCGGCATACTATCAGAGCAACTGGTTCTACGCGTCGTGCGTGGCGGCCTTTCTGGCCATGCTCTGGGGGCTGTACCGGCTGCGGCTATACCAGATCCGGCGGGAGTTCAACGCGCAGTTGGACGGGAGCGTGGAGGAACGCATGCGCGTCGCGCGGGAGCTGCACGATACGCTCCTGCAGAGCTTTCAGGCTTCGCTGATCCAGATGCAGGCCGCGCGCAATATCTTTGCCCGGCGGCCGGAAAAGGCTGAGCAGAGCCTCGACAAAGCCATTACCATGGCTGCGGGGGCCGTCGCCGAGGGGCGCAATGCGATCCAGGACTTGCGCGTACATCCGGCGGGCGGAGGCGATCTCGCGCAACTGCTCACCGCGGCCGGTCAGGAGCTGGCCCGCTCCGGCGAGGTCCAAGGAAATCCGCCCTTTTTCCGCGTGACTGTAGAAGGGGAGCGGCAGGATCTGGAGCCGCTCCTCCAGGACGAGGTCTACCGGATCGCCCGGGAATTGCTGCGGAACGCGTTCCGGCACGCCCAGGCCGGCCGGATCGAGGCCGAGATCCGGTACGAGAGCCGCCAGCTCCGCGTGCACATCCGCGACGACGGGAAAGGAATCGATCCCGAAATCCTCAAGGCCGGCGGGAGCGCCGGACACTGGGGGATGCCGGGAATGCGGGAGCGGGCCGATCGATTTGGCGGCAAACTGGACTTCTGGAGCGAAGCGGGGGCGGGCACCGAAGCGGTGCTGACCGTGCCGGTCGCGGTGGCTTACGGCGCCGCCAATGGAGGCCGCTTTTCGTTCCTCCGGAGGAGGAAGACCGGGGCATGATCCCGCAACAGCGGATTCCATGAGGGGACTCGTCCTTTTGACGACACTGGCGAATGCGCGCGCGTACCTCTGGACGCGCCTTCCGGCGCTTGTAATCCAGCACCGGGAGGCCGACGAGGGCGTGCGCGGATCAGGGGATCCGTCCCACAACGCGTGGCGTCTGATTCTGATTGTCCTGTTCGCAGGGTCCGGCTGGGGTCAGCAAATTGTGCACGAGACCTGGACGTTCCGAGAGGGTGCGCCGCAGGTGGTCGAATCGCTCGCGCAAACAACCGACGGTTACCTTTGGCTGGGAACTGAGTCGGGACTGTATCGTTTCGATGGCGCCCGCTTCGAGCGATTTCAGTCGCCGTTTGGCGATCAACTTCCGGCAACCGACGTTGCCTGCCTGTTTGCTCCCCGCACGGGAGGCCTTTGGATAGGTTATCGCATCGGTGGATCCTTCAGTTTCCTGAGGAACGGCAAACTCGCAGATTTCAAGTTCCCATCCCCGACGGGAACTGTGCAAGGTTTCGCGCAGGACCGTCATGGAATCGTATGGGCCGGCAGTACTCGCGGGGTGTGGCGATTCGATGGTTCCAAATGGCAGCAGAATCCGTATGAGTGGGATCCCCATACGAGCGTTGCTCAGGTGGGATTCGATCGAAAGGGCATACTCTGGGTTTTGACAGACCGGAGGAGTACGGAGGTTGGGAGGCAACTATTCTACTTATTGCCGGACGGCACGAAGTTTCGCAAGGCCGGGAGCAATCTGTTTGTCGAAGGCTTAACATGGGATGCCGACGCCGCGGTTTTAACAACTCGCGAAAACCCCCGGGGAACGCCAGGGTCGGGGGTCGAGTTAGAGGATTCACTTCCCGCGTATCCAATATTGAGGAAAAACTCTGAACAGACCCTCGATCGCGCTGACGGCATCTGGTTTGTTTCCTCTTATGACCCCCTCTTTCGCCATCCCACAGGCACGCCACTCGCCGAGGTCATAAGCAAGGCCTCGCCAGGCAATTCCCGGGTCTACAAGTTCGATCCGTACCGCTATTCGAGGATCGTAGATCGCGAGGGCAGTATATGGATTGGAGATATGAGGGGAGTCCACCGATTCTCTTATAGTCCTCTGACGCAACCGCAACTCCCGACCAGTCATGGCTGGTTCACCGCCGCGCCTGATGAACGTGGGAAGGTGTGGATCAGCAATGGAACCGGGACAGGGCAATCCACACTGTATCGTTTGGCAGACGGGAAGATGGAGTTTCAGAGGGAGCAGCGAGGACTAGCGAATTTCGCATACCGGGCGCCGGATAAGACATTCTGGTTTGGGGGTGAAGGCGGACTGTGGCACATGGTGGGTGACCGCTTCACCAGAGTCGAGCTTCCACCGGCGCTGGCTAATCCCGACAACGGTCAGTTCCTCCAGGCGATCACGCAGGATCGATCAGGAGGAATGTGGGTGTCATTTTGGAATCGTGGGGTTTACCGGTTTGCCGATGGTGTCTGGACAGAACACGGGGGGCGTAGTGATCTTCCGAAGCAACGGGTATATTGCGAGTTCAGGGATCAACTCGACCGCATCTGGTTCGGGTCCAGGAACAATGTATTGGCTGTGCTTGACGGGGACCGGGTGCAGACGTTCGGCCCGACTGACGGTATTCGAGTCGGGGAGATCACCGCGATCTATGGACGGGGGCCGGACGTCTGGATCGGCGGCGAGTTTGGATTGCAGCAATTCGACCACGGACGTATTCATAGCATCAACGCTGTGCATAAGGAGTCTTTGAGCGGAATCTCCGGTATCGTGGAGACGGCAAACGGAGACCTTTGGCTGAATGGAGCGGGAGGGATTTTTCACGTTCGCCGGGCAGAAATTACAGAAGCGCTGAAAAACCTTGCTTATCGGGTCAGCGGTGAGCGGTTTGGCAGAGGAGAAGGACTAGTTGGGCTGGCAGCGCCGTTGCGACCACTTCCGAGCGCTATCGAGGGCACGAATGGACGACTCTGGTTCACGGTGAATAACGGCGTCTTCTCGTTAGATCCCGCGCGTGCGTCTAAACAGGTCGTGGTATTTCCCGTTACGATCCAGTCGGTTTCCGCTGACGACAAGGGCTATAGTCTAGAGTCACCAATCCGGCTACCTCCGCGCACCTCCAGCGTGCAGATCGGCTATGCAGCCGTAAGCCTTTCGGACCCTGGGGCGATCCGTTTTCGTTACAAGCTGCGGGAAACGGACAAGGACTGGCACGACGCCGGCGCGTCGAACTTTGTCAGCTACCGCAATCTTGCACCCGGCGCCTACCACTTCGTCGTCAACGCCAGCGACACCAATAGTCTATGGTCTGTTGATACCGCAACAGTGGAGTTCACGATGTTGCCTGCCTACTACCAGACAAACTGGTTTCGCAGCCTCTTCGCGGCGGTTATTGTGGCAGTGCTGTGGGCAGTCTACCAGAATCGTATCCAGCAGTTGCAGCGGGAATTCAACGCGCGCATCGAAGAGCGGACGCGGATCGCCCGCGAGTTGCACGACACGCTGCTCCAAAGCTTCCAGGCTTCACTGATCCGGATGCAGGCCGCACGCAACATGTTTGTGCGCCGCTCTGAAAACGCTATGCAAAACCTCGACGCGGCGATCAACATTGCGGCGGCGGCCGTCGAGGAGGGGCGCGACGCGATCCAGGACTTGCGCGCCCAGCCGCCCAACAAGGGTGATCTCGCCGAACTGCTCACGACGGCCGGGCAGGAACTGGCGCACTCCGAAGAGGCGCCGGGGAATCCGCCCGTCTTCGGCGTGACCGTGGAAGGGGAGCGGCGGGATCTCGCGCCGCTGATCCAGGACGAGGTCTACCGGATCGCAAGGGAATTGCTGCGGAACGCGTTCCGGCACGCCCAGGCCAGCCGGATACAGGCCGAGATCCGGTACGAGAGCCGCCAACTCCGCGTGCACGTCCGCGACGACGGAAAAGGGATCGACCCCGAAATCCTAAAGGCCGGCCGGCGCGCCGGACACTGGGGGATGCCGGGAATGCGGGAGCGGGCCGATCGGCTCGGCGGCAAATTGGACTTCTGGAGTGAAGCGGGGGCCGGTACCGAAGCGGTGTTGACCGTGCCGGCGGCGGCCGCCTACGGGGCCTCCAATGGCGGCCCCTTTTCGTTCCTTCGCAGAAAGAAGGCGCGTTCATGAACGCCGAAACGAAGACGATCCGAATCCTCACCGCCGATGACCATGCGCTTCTGCGCCAGGGCATCGCGTCATTGGTCGAGCTCGAGCCCGACATGGAACTGGTGGCGCAGGCGGCGACGGGACGCGAGGCCATCGAGCAGTTCCGGCGGCATCAGCCGGACATCACCCTCATGGATCTGCAGATGCCCGATATCAGCGGTATCGAGGCGATCATCGCCATCCGCGGCGAATTCCCCGATGCCCGAATCGTTGTTCTGACGACGTACGCCGGCGACGTCCAGGTGGTGCGCGCGCTCAAAGCGGGCTCGCGCGGTTACCTGCTGAAGGGAAACGTACATACGGACCTGCTGGAGACCATCCGCGCGGTGCATGCCGGACGCAAACGGATTCCGCCGGAGGTCGCGGCCGAGATGGCCATGCATGCCACAGAGGACCAGTTGACCGCGCGCGAACTGGATATTTTGAAGCTGATCGCCAAGGGGAACCCGAACAAGGAGATCGCCGCGCAGCTTTCCATTCGAGAGGATACGGTGAAAGGCCACGTCGGCAACATTCTCGAGAAGCTGGGAGCGAACGACCGCACGCACGCCGTCACCATCGGGCTCAAGCGCGGGATAATCGAACTTTAAATCACCCAAAAGTGGGGTGCGGCGTCCACGCTTTCTAATGTTTCAAAATCGTTGCGACTCCCGTAAGCTGGAAACGGGATACATGTGCAACGGCTTTTCTCCAACTTCGCAGACGGCTGGCCTGGCGCCGGCCTTTTGATGCAGCGCTTGCTGGTCGGCGGTACTCTGTTGTACTGCGTGGCCGCGACACGCGGCGGCACGGTTGGGGAGGCGCAATTGATCGGAGCGCTGGCCGGCCTGCTGCTCATCGCCGGTTTGTGGACGCCCGTCGCTGGAGTTGCGACGGCGTGCGCCGAGGCATGGGTCGCCTTCTCGTCGCTGGCCCATGCGGGTATTCCCGCCGCATTGGCCGTACTGGGCATTACGCTGGCGCTGATCGGGCCCGGCGAGTGGTCCGTCGACGCCCGAATTTACGGCCGGAAGCATTTCGTCCCTCCCTCGCTTTAGCACCACGGAGCTGTCCGCCACTTTTTCCCACACGTTCATATAATGCCTGTGCGAGCCGGGTCCAGGCGGACCCGCGCTTAAGCGGCGCCGGCCCAAAAGGGACGTTCTACTTTCCCCTGAAAGTGGTAGCGCCATCTTCAACCATCCGGCCACCTCCACCCCCTACTAAATAAGGTTTCCGTCGAGCCGCAAAAAACGGAGAATCAGTTCAAGGAAGAACAACATGGCAACCGCAGCAGCAGTATTCGACTTCGGGTCTTTTTCGAGCCTCTCGGGCGCCGAGCGGGTTCAGTCACGGTTGGGATCGCGGATCGAACTCGGCGAGTTCGTGGATTCCGCTTGCGGCCGGTCCTCGACAGAATTTGAAGGCATCGTGGGGTCAAGCCCGGCGCTGCGTGTCGTCCTGGATCAAGTTCGGTTGGTGGCGCCCACCGGCTCCACAGTATTGATTGAAGGCGAAACCGGTACGGGCAAGGAGCTGATCGCGCGCGCCATCCACATGCACAGCGAACGACGGAATCGGCCATTCGTGAAAGTGAACTGCGCGGCCATCCCGGCGGAGCTGCTCGAAAGCGAGCTCTTCGGACACGAGAGAGGCGCCTTCACGGGTGCGCTGGCGCAGCGCATAGGTCGCTTCGAGGTGGCTGACGGCGGCACGCTGTTCCTGGATGAGATCGGCGATATGCCCCTGCACCTACAGACCAAGTTGCTACGGGTTCTTCAGGAGCAGGAGTTTGAGCGGGTGGGCGGCAACCGGACTATCCGCGTCGACGTGCGGATTGTCGCCGCAACCAATCAAAACCTAAAGGCGATGGTAGAGGAGAACAAGTTCCGGGCGGACCTGTACTACCGGCTGGCCGTGTTCCCAATGAACGTTCCTCCCTTGCGGCACCGGCGTGAGGACATTCCCTTGCTCGCCCGCTACTTCGTCCGGAAACATGCACAGCGGATGGGCCGGAACATCGAAAGCATTCCGACTTATGCGATGGAGGCGCTCACGAATTACGACTGGCCGGGCAATATTCGCGAACTGCAGAATGTCATCGAGCGGTCAGTGGTTTTGACCGACGGGCCTGAGCTCCACATCGCCTTACCTGAGCTTGATGCTAAGACCGCCCCAATGGTGCTGCACGACGGCGTCACGAATGCGTCCGAGGCCGCCGCGCGCGCGCGCATACTGCAGGCGTTGAAGGAAGCCAACGGAACTGTCGGAGGAGCGAACGGGGCAGCCGCCCGGCTTGGTCTGAAGCGGACGACCCTGCAAGCACGCATGCGGAAATACAACATCGCTCGCCTGTTTCAGTGAGCGAGGGAGCACGACCGAGGTCATCAATGGCACCCTGTCATATCACTTTACGTTCGAGTTCAGTACATGCGGTCCGAACTGGTTACGGTGATACGTCCTCGTTCAGCGCGCCTCCGCCACTGGCTGAATGCTACAAGGCTTATCCTACACTCGCCTGCGTCGATATGGCGAGAGCACATCGCGCGGTCTGCACGTTTACGCGCGTAGTTAGTCTGCTAGCTGCCATCTTAGCTGCTGGCAGCGAATGGAGACTAATTCGAAGTCATAAGTCGAAAGGACTACAAGCTTATGTTTATCGTGATTAGACGTGGTTCGGGCTGGAACGCCGATGAGAGACGTTTTACAGACCTTGCGCTAGCAACAATCTATAATTCATCCGACACTGCCCGCGCTATCGCGGCAGAGCACGGCGGAGTAATCAATGATATCGCGTGGGCAGCGTAGCAGATCCCAGTTCGGAGGACCTTGTTCGGGGTAAGAAAAACATCCGCTATCATCAGCTCCGACCATACCCCCTGTTCCTTCCAAGATTATTCCCCCATTCTGCTACAGAGAATACACGCGTCGCAGCCCGAAGCGAACATCATCGTCCCTCCACGCGCCAGGAATTGACCGGCAAATACAGGCAGGAGATAGTCAATCACGGGCGCCCAGATTTTCCGCGAGGTACTTGCCGAAAAGCTGTGCTTCCACGCGTCTTCGATGTCCAGATGGTGATCGGAGCCGAAAACGGGCTCGATCGTCCAAGGGTCTACAGGCAGCGAAGTCTGCGACAGCACCGGGTATCCGAGTTTCTGAAATTCCTCGAAAATGCCATCGTTCAAACCTGGATCGTGGTGATGCGGGCGTCCAAGCATCACAATGCCCACGCGTTCCTCCGCTTCCAGTTGGTCCAGGATGGCGCCCCCCTGCTCGCGCAGACCGTCGAGCCATCTTTGCTGCGCGTCGAATCCCTCCGCGACGGCGCGCGCGCATCTGCTGCGCCGGCCGCCTTGCGCCCTGTTGTCGCTTATAATGGTAGGGTCTTCCAAGGACCCGAAATCGAGGAAACGTGAGCCTAGTGCGCAGTGGGGCTCAAAAGGTAAAACGGGTCGTCGCCGAAACGGTAGCTGCGCAGCAACCGTTGTCGGGTCTCGATCGATATGGCCTCGCGGCGCTTTCCGTTGGCCTCGCGCTTGGGGCGGCGCTACTCCTGCGGCATTTCCACCTCAGCGTTCCCGCGGCTCCTTTACTGCTGTTGGCGGTGGCCATAGGTTCCTGGTATGGAGGACCAAGACCTGCGGTGCTGGCGGCCATCTTGTCCATAGGCGCCTTCTACTGGTACTTCGTGGAGCCGGTCCGCACCATCTACATCTATCCGTCCGAGATCCCGAATTTCATCGTTTTTGCAGCATTTGCCTGGCTCATGTCGTGGTTCAGCACGATTCGGCGGCGGGCCGAGTCGACACTGCGTGAGCAGGCCAATCTGCTCAATCTCACGCACGACACCGTTTTCGTGATGGATATGGAGGGGGTGATCCAGTATTGGAATCGCGGCGCCGAGGAGCGGTACGGCTGGGCTGCGGAGCAAGCAGTGGGCAGAGTCGTTCACGACCTGCTCAAAACAGTCTTCCCCGGCACGCTGGAGCAAATCAAAGCGGCGTTGTTGCCTACAGGCCGCTGGGAAGGCGAGCTTGTGCATACCCGAAGGAACGGGACCCAGGTGGTGGTGGCAAGCCGTTGGGCCTTGCGGCGGGACGAAAGAAGTGCGCCTGTTGCGATCCTGGAGACCAACAACGACATCACCGAGCGCAAGAAAGAGGAACTGGAGCTGCGGAAGTTCGTCTCACTGGCCGAGAACAGCGCCGAGTTCATCGGCATCTGCGACATGAATCTGACCCGGTTCTACGTCAACCCGGCCGGCTTGCGATTGGTGGGTCTTGACAACCTGGAACAGGCCGCGCGAGCGCCGGTGGCGGAGTTGTTCTTCCCGGAAGACCAGCGGTTCATCACCGAGGAATTCTTTCCGCGCGTGGTGCGGGAAGGCCGCGCGGAGATGGAGATCCGCTTCCGCCATTTCCAGACTGGCGAACCCATCTGGATGCTTTACAACGTATTCCACATCAAAGACGCTGCCGGCGGGCCAATCGGGCTGGCCACAGTAAGCCGCAACATCACCGAGCGCAAGCGGGCGGAGGACGCGTTGCGTCGCTTGAATCGCGAACTGCGAGCGATCAGCAACTGTAACCAGGCCCTCCTGCGCGCCACCGACGAGCAGAGTCTGCTGGAGGAAATCTGCCGGATCGTCTGCGAGGAGGCCGGCTACCCCCTGGCATGGGTGGCCTACGCCGAACATGACGAAGCCAGAAGCGTGCGTCCGGTCGCATCGGCCGGGGTCGAAGAAGGATATCTCGCGACCTCCGGCATTACTTGGGCCGACGCGGAACGTGGACGCGGCCTCACCGGAACGGCCATCCGGAGCGGGAAGAGTTGCTGCGTCCAGGATTTCGAAACGGATCCTCGACTGGGGCCTTGGCGGGACAGCCTTTTACAACGCGGTTTTCGTTCCGGCATCGCCCTGCCGCTCAAGGACGAACACGGCAACGCATTCGGCAGCCTTACCATGCATTCCGCGCAGCCCGACGCTTTTACGCCGGAAGAGAATTGGCTGCTTGAGGAACTGGCTGGCGACCTGGCGTTCGGCATCGTCACTCTGCGTTCCCAGGCTGCACGCAAACGGGCCGAGCAGGAAGTCGCCCTCCTCAGTTTCGCCTTGGACAGCGTACGCGAAGCCGCCTTTCTGGTAGATGAAGGCGCGCGTCTTCGTTACGTGAACGAGGAGGCTTGCCGGTCCCTTGGATATACCCGGGAGGAACTGCTCGGCATGAGCGTGCCGGATGTTGATCTGAGCTATCCCGAGGATAGTTGGCAAGACCACTGGCGCGTTCTGAAAGTACAGCATTCCAGGAATTCTGAGAGCCGCCACCGAACCCGAGATGGCCGCATTTTCCCGGTCGAGGTCAGCGCGAATTATTTCGAATTCGGAGACCGGGCTTACAACTTAGCCCTCGTACGGGACATCTCCGAGCGCAAGCGGGCCGAGGAACGTCTGCGGCAGAGTGAGGCTTACCTCGCGGAAGCGCAACGGCTGAGCCGTACAGGCAGTTGGGCTCTGGACGCTGTCACGCGCGAGTATGATTACTGGTCCGAGGAGATGTTCAGATTGTTCGAGGTCAACCCGGAAGAGGGAATACCGAGGCGGGAAAGAATGGCCCGGCAAGTTCACCCGGAGAACTGGGACCGCGTGCAGTCGAACTTTGAAAGGTCACTCCAGGAAAAAGTCGATACCTCTGACGAGTACAGATTCGTGCTGCCCGGGGGAACGATCAAACACCTTCAGGTGATCCGGCACCCTCTGCTAAACAGCGCGGGGGACGTCGTTAAATTGGTGGGCACGTTCGTCGATATTACGGAACGCAAACGCGCTGAGGAAGAACTGCGCCGTACAGCAGCCTACCTGGCGGAAGCGCAGAGGCTGAGCCATACGGGCAGTTGGGCCCTGGATGGCACGACTCGTGTGTCGTTGTACTGGTCGGAGGAAACGTTCCGAATATGGGGTTTTGATCCGCACCAGGGGCTACCGACGTTTGACCAAATACTGCAGCGGATACACCCGCAAGATCTTCACAGGTATAAAGAGGCCGCCGAAAGAGCGGCCTTTAAGAAAGAAGACTTGGATTTCGAATACAGGCTCGTTTTGCCCGATGCAACAGTCAAACACGTGCATACCGTTGCCCATGCGGTGTTGAGTCCCGCTGGGGAGGTTCTTGAAGTGGTCGGCACGACGGTCGATATTACGGAACGCAAGCGCGCTGAGGCGGAGCGTGAGAACCTGCGCCGGTTAGAGGCGGATCTCAGACATCTAAACCGGGTGAGCATGATGGGAGAACTGGCCGCCTCGGTCGCGCATGAAGTCAACCAGCCGCTGTCCGGCATAGTAAGCAACGCGGGCGCCTGCCTGCGTTGGCTGGCCGGAGATGCGCCTGATGTGGAAGAAGTCCGCGAAGCTGTTCGCGACATTGTTCGGGACGGGAAGCGGGCCGGTGAAATCATCGCGCGGATTCGGGCGCTGGCCACCAAGAGGGCTGCAACACAAAGAGAAAAGCTGGACCTGAATAAGACCATCCAGGAAATCCTCGCCCTCGCCGGCGACGAGGCCAGGAGGAAGGGCGTGATCATCGGGACGCAGTTTGCCGCTGATCTTTTACCTGTTTGCGGCGATCGGGTTCAGTTGCAGCAGGTGGTGCTGAACCTGGTCATGAATGCCATCGAAGCGATGAGCAGTGTAAACGACTGGGCGAGAAAACTGTCGATCACCACCCGGAACATCGACGCCGGCCAGGTGCATGCGAGTGTGGAAGACTCCGGGATGGGTCTGGACCCGAACACGATAGCCAGGATCTTTGAGCCTTTTTATACGACGAAGTCCGGCGGCATGGGCATGGGACTGTCGATCAGCCGTTCCATTATCCAGGCACACGGTGGCAGGCTATGGGCTACGGGCAGGGACGGGCCTGGCACGATCTTCCACTTTACGGTTCCGAAGTATCTCAAAGAAAAATCAGATGCAGCAGTCGCGGAAGTCTGAGGCCGTCATCGCAATTGTGGATGACGATCCCTCGGTTCGGCGGGGTCTCGAGCGGCTGATCCGGTCAGCGGGGTGGAAGGCCGAGACCTTCGCCTCCGCGCAGGAATTCCTGGCGCGCCCTCGGAGTGAGGCGCCAAGCTGTCTGGTGTTGGACCTGCAACTGCCCGGTCTGAGCGGGCTCGACCTGCAGAAGCGGATGGCCGAGGCCGGCCTGGAGACCCCTATCGTTTTCCTTACAGGCCATGGCAATATCCCAGCCTCCGTGCAGGCGATGAAAGCGGGGGCGGTTGAGTTTCTGACTAAGCCGGTAGATGAGCAGGATCTTCTAAAAGCAATTCAGGAGGCGGTGGAACGCGATCGATGCACTCGACAGCAGCACGCGGACCTGAGTGAGCTGCGAGAACGGTACGAGTCGCTTACCGCGCGTGAGCAGGAAGTCATGCAACAGGTGGTCTCCGGCCTGCTGAATAAGCAAATTGCAGCCGAACTGAAAATAACCGAGGATACGGTCAAGTTTCATCGCGGGCACATCATGCGCAAAATGCGGGCCGATTCGTTGGCCGATCTAGTCAGGATGGCGGAGAACCTGGGGATCCAGCTCGCAATAGTCAGGCCCGAGCTTCGGGCCAGCAGGGCTCAAGCATGTCGATCCACCACCAAAGTGTAGTAGATTCTTTTTCCCCTGCCTGTTATTAAACCTATGGAAGCCTAAATGGCGCCGCTTATTTCAGTAGTCGACGATGATATTTCGATCCGCAGATCGCTGGACAGGCTGATTCGGTCCGTCCACCTGGAGGTGAGAGTGTTCGCCTCAGCGGAAGAATTCTTGAACTCGGACCATTCTCGCAAGGCGGACTGTCTCATATTAGACGTGCGCCTTCCGGGGATGAGTGGCATTGAACTCCACCATCACCTGCTGGCCCGCGAGTGTAACGTACCGGTAATCTTCATTACGGCACACGGATCTGACGACAGGGCGAGATTAGAAGCGGCCTCGGATTGGACGGTCGCTTACTTTACCAAACCATTTAGTGGGGATGAATTGCTTGATGCCGTCGACCTGGCCTTGAAATGGAAGCCGGGCGGCTATCAGAAAGACAGTTGAACCAAGGAGATCCCATGAGTGAAACAGGAGCTCTGGTTTACGTGGTGGATGACGATGCGTCCGCGCGCGAAAGCGTGGCACGTCTGATTCGCTCCGCCGGAGTGATGACGAGGACTTTTGCGTCAGGGGAGGAGTTCCTGGCTGCCCCGCGACCTAAGACGCCGGCTTGCTTGGTGCTGGATGTGAATCTCCCTGGGGTAAGCGGACTTGACGTGCAACAGGAGCTAGCCAAATCGGGCCCTCAGCTCCCCATCGTTTTCCTTACAGGCCACGGCGACATCCCAATGACTGTGCGCGCAGTTAGAGCAGGTGCAGCCGATTTTTTGACGAAACCCGTCGACGAAGAAGCCTTATTGAGCATCATCCGGCGCTGTATCAGCTCGTATGTGGAGAAGGAGATCCGCTCCGATCAGAACGGCGGAAACAGCGAAGTTTCTGACGAGAAGCAGAAGCTCACTTTGGAAAAGCTATACCTGGAAAACGAAATCCGGAACGAACTGAGTTTCGAAGAGATCGTCGGCAGGAGCCAAGCACTCTGCCGCGTGTTGGAACAGGTTAAGACCGTTGCGCCGACCGACTCTACCGTCCTGATCTATGGCGAGACGGGGACCGGCAAGGAGTCGATGGCTCGCGCCGTTCATAATCTCAGCGCGCGCAACGCGGGCCCGTTCTTCAAAGTGGACTGTGCGGCGATTCCCGCCAGCCTGCTTGAGAGCGAGTTGTTCGGACACGAGAAGGGCTCGTTTACCGGAGCAGTGACGCAGAAGATCGGACGCTTCGAACTGGCGCATCGAGGCACGCTCTTTCTCGACGAGATCGGCGAGATGCCGCTCGAGCTCCAGCCGAAGCTACTACGCGCGGTTCAGGACCAGGAATTCGAGCGTGTGGGCGGCAATCGCACAATCCAGGTCGACGCCCGGTTCGTGGCCGCGACGAACCGGAACTTGAAGGCGATGGTAGAGGAAAACAAATTTCGGGCCGACCTCTACTATCGGCTGAATGTGTTTCCATTGCATGTTCCACCGTTACGGGAGCGCCGTGAAGACGTACCGCTGCTTACGCGCTACTTCGTCCAGAAGCATGCACGACGCATGCGCCGTAACATCGATACGATTCCCACCGCCGTTCTGGACGCACTCACGAACTACGATTGGCCGGGCAACATCCGCGAACTGCAGAATGTGCTCGAACGGTCCGTCATCCTGACCGAAGGGAGCGCGCTTCAAGTCCCAATGCACGATCTTATCCGCAAGGCGAATCCGATTCCGTCGAACGAACCATCGTTGCCTGAGTCGCACGACTCGGTACGGGACAAGATTCTCAAAGCGTTGGAGGAAGCAAAAGGCCAGGTCGGAGGCCCCGGCGGCGCGGCGGCTCGTCTGGGACTGAAGCGTACTACGTTGCAAGCTCGCATGCGGAGATACAACATCTCACGTCAGTTTTGTTGAGCAAAAACGGAACAGCCCCCCGGGCGCCGATTTGCCCCATAGAACTATTTCCAGATGTGCCGGAGATAGTAATCGATCGTCTCGATGCGGATGCGCAGTGACGATGCCGGTTTATTCTCGTCCAGGTCATGGAACGCGAAGTAAGGCTTGCCCGCCGATTCCAGAATCCGTTGAACGAGTTGATACGCCGGGGCGTCATGGCCACATTTGAAACTCGATATTTCTATGCCGATCAGATTCGGATGGCGGGCGACGAATTTCGCCGCCCAGATTTTCTGCGAGGTACTCGCCGAAAAGCTGTGCTTCCACACGTCTTCGATGTCGAGAGGGTGATCGGAGCCGAAAACGCGTTCCAGCGTCCAAGAGTCTACAGGCAACGAAGTCTGCGACAGCACCGGGTATCCGAGCTTCTGAAATTCCTCGAAGATGCCGTGGTTCAAACCTGGATCGTGGTGATACGGGCGTCCAAGCATCACAATGCCCATGCGGTCCTCCGCTTCCAGTTGGTCCAGGATGGCGCGCCCCTGCTCGCGCAGACCGTCGAGCCATCCTTGCTGCGCGTCAAATCCCGCCGCGACGGCGCGCGCGTTCTCCTCCGGCGTCAACCCGAGCAGCGATTCCCAGCTTTCGAACATCTGGCGGCCGAGCAGCGGGATCTCCCGAAAATTGAGCAGTGGATGCAGATAAGAGATATGCTCCGCTGCGAATACGTCCGTGTCGGCACGAAATGCGGCGCCCACCGCCAAGGGGGTCGCGCTCGCGGTTGGGCAAGCATTGGCGCCGGCGCATTTTTCGAGCGAGCTTGTCAGCACGTCGAATTGCGGAAGAAAGATGGCGTGTAACGGCTTTTGGGCATGGTGCTTGAAAATGAGGTTGTGCACGTGCGCAACGGCCACTTTAGACGGATAGCAGGGATCGATGGCACCCCTTCCGGCACCTTCGCGATACAGCTTGTCGCTGGTTACGTCGGACCAGACGATATTCCGCGGATTGACTCCCAGGCTCTGGAGATAAGCCGAGAAGAATGGCGCGTATAGGTATTGATTGAAGACACGTGCCATGCCGACGCGGATGTCGCCGCGCCGGGCGATCAGACGATTCCGCGCAGATTGAATCCGCATGAACGCAACCCGGCTGGGCGCATCGGCGATAAGGCGAGAACGTTGGGGAAGAACTACGGTTCGCGCCGCAATCTCGACCAGGTTCGGATTGGCATCTTGCACTCTGCGCAACCGGTGGACCGTTTCGCGCAGTTCCCGCTGGTCATGGCTCGCTCCCTTTTCGCAGGACGCAACGATCATCCGCTCCCGGCGCTCGCCTGTCCCAAAATCGATGAATGTTCGAAGACAGTGGTTCGCGCAGTAAGAGCAGCGTGTCGTCTCACCGGTCGTCGTCTCGAACTGAAGACGCCGGATGTGAGCGAGGCCAGGAAATCGCGTGGCGTGGCCACTGCGATATAAGCGCAACGCCTCAAGCGCCGCTCCGATCGCTCCAGCCTCGGCGCAGTGCTCATGGATGGTCGCCTGCGGCTCCACACCGAAATGGTGCATCTGCGATCGCAAGTAATCCACCTGCGCTTTCACCACGGCGAGATTCCGTTGCGTGCCGCCCTGCAGCAGGAACCGCCTGCCCAAGGCGGACAAGTTGGACACCTTCGCAACATATAGCCAGATATTCTTCGGAAGCACGGCGGCGAGTCCGGCCAGAATCTCGTCGGAGGTCCAGCCCTGGCGCTGAAAATTGGCGATATCGGCCTGCAGAAAAACGGCGCAGCCATAGCTGAATTCCGGCATGCGTTCCGCGCGGAAGGCGCGCTCGGCATAGTTGTCGGCAGACACGCCAAACGACCGGGCTGTTGCTTGCAGGAAATAGCCATTGCCGGCCGAGCACTGCGTGTTTAGCATAAAATCCCGGACCTCGCCGTTCGTCAACGCAATCAGCTTGATGTCCTGGCCGCCGACATCGACGATGACATCTATGTCGCGGTTTAGAGCGAGGCCGGCGCGGGCGTGTGCTACGGTCTCAACCAACTCGGCATCGGCGTTGATGACACCGGCCAGCATATGCTTTGCATAACCGGTCGTCACAACGCCCAGAACTTCCAGCTCCGAATCGTGACTTTGAACGTGTTCTTCCAAATCCCCGGCAATCTCGATTACGTCGTGAATAGGGTTTCCGTCAGAGAGGCGATAGGATTTGGCAAGCACGCCGCCGCTTTCATCTATCAGGACGGCTTTTGTGGAGGTCGAGCCGCCATCGATGCCGAGGAAGGCTTGTACCCGGCGGGGCAGTGGCGGCGGCGTCCAGACTGGGACACGATACTCCTGTAGGAAAGCCTCGAGTTCCGCGTCCGACCCTCGCACACCGGGCACTCCCGATCGTCCGCGGCTCCGCGATCCGCGCTCCGCTTGGAGCCATTTTTCCAGGCTTTCGGGCCCCTGCCAGGGCGCGATCTCGTCGGCTTGCTCGCGCGCGAACTCGATGGCGCCAAGCGCTCCATAGTACTCGGAATTTTCGGGAGCGAACACCAGGTCGTCCATGCGCGCCGCGGAGGGGACAGCGACCCCACGCTCCAGCCACATTCGGGAAATATGCTCTTGCCAAGCCTCACGCAACCCGAGCAGGAACGTGTTCGGACCGCCCAACAGCAGGACTTTGGGACATAAGACGCGTCCACGCGTGAGGACCGTTAGATTCTGCAGCACAATAGCTTCGAACAGCGAAGCCATGAGTTCGCCGGGCGGTACACCTTGTTTCTGTAGACCGTTGATGTCGGTCTCCGCAAACACGCCGCACTTTCCGGCGACATGATGCAATGGATAGCCGCGATACTTCTGCGAACACAGCCGCTCACGCGGGATGGATAGCTTGGCACTGAGCTTGTCGATGAAGGCTCCGGTACCCCCGGCGCACTTGTCGTTCATGGTGGCGGCGCGCTTGCGGCCGCTCCCCGCCGGCTCCGCGCCGAAGAACAGGATTTTGGCGTCCTGCCCCCCAAGTTCGATGGCGGAGTGGGCGTCGGGATTGCGAGCTTCAATAGCGAGAGAGACAGCATTGACTTCTTGTACGAAGCGCGCGCCGGAGACCCGCGCGATCTCGCCGGCGCCCGATCCCGTAAGGCACAAGCGCACAGTTCGGCCGGCCAGCCCAACATCCTTCGAGATCCTCTTCAGAAAATCGAGCGCGGTCCATCCCTGCCGCGTTTCATGCCTGCGATAGTCGCGCCAAACAATGCGGTCCTCGTCCCCCGGCATGACGGCAGCTTTCACGGTGGTGGAACCGACATCCAGACCGATGAAGATTGAGCTAGCGGCCATCTTCCTCCCGCATTCTCGCCGCCACGTGGGCGACGAAACTCGCAGCCGTTCCTATCGAGCCGGCCCGGCGCGTCCAACTATAGAATGGACGGCGCAGCTCTCGGTGCTGCGCGACGTATTCGCGGATCTGCTGAAGACCCACGCCACATTCCTCGAGGACGCGCCGGAATTCCGCGCGAGCACGCCGGCGGGCATCGCCGAGCGCCATTTGAACGCGGCTCAGCGCGTGAATTTCCCCCTCGCCGGAAGTTTCGACCGGCAGAAAGAGCAGGCCGGGATTCTGTGCGCAGACGCCCGCCATTACGCCATCGGACTGCGTGGATGGCATGCAACCGAACGGCTTGACACCTAGGACAAGGTGACACTTTTGCCCATCTGAATAGTAGAGGGATTTCGCGACCTCCAGGTGTCCTTCACCGCCTCGCGTCAACGGATCGTACCAGGGCGAGGCCAGATCGCTTAGCTCCGGCTGCGGCGGCAGCGGATGCGCCAGGGCGCCCAGACCGTTCCTGACACGGTCATACTGGCGCGACCAAAACCAGATGCACGCCCGGAAGAGCAGGTCCTTGCGCCAAAATTCTAGGGGGGGCCTCAAACCGCGGCGGCGCCGGTTCTGCAGGCGCGCCTGATGCATCCAGTAGTGAATCAGGCTCACGATGGACTCGACCCAGACCTCTGCACCTTCGTGCTCCAGGAACGCGAACAGATTGTAGTTCGTGTCTCCTTCCGTGAGCGCCGAGAAAAATTCTCCGGTGATCTTCACAACGGGTTTGACCTTCGTCCGGTCCACGGCGATGCCGTCAAGCTGTTCGCGGACGCGATCTAGCAGGGCGATATAGTCCGTACCGTACAAATGCTGGCGGGCCTTCAACGCGACCGAGGCACGATTCTTTACTGCTGGCGCGCGGAGCAGCAACCGGGCGACCCAAGGGGGGACGCGCTCGACCAGTTCGAAGTGGCGGCGCGTCTCCAGAAAGTTCGCGATCTCCTCCATGCACTCGGCAATAACGCGGTCCGTGTCGCCGGGAAAGACCTCATACGGCCGGATCTGGTATGCGAGATCGAACAAAGCATCCCCAAGGTTCAGCGCATTGAACATCCCTACGCCGAAATTGATGGTGAATTCCAGACCGGGCGTCTGCGATCCATCTTTAAAGGCCCGTCCGCTTTGGAATGTAATGACGCGGAAGCCATTGAAGCCGGCGTTGTCCAGAGCTTGCCGATACTCACCTTCATACATGCCAAAGCGGCATGGCCCGCAGCCTCCAGCCGTGAAGTAAAGGTAATTACGCACGACTTCATCGGGCGTCATCCCCTCGTGCACGCGCTCTCGCAAATAGTCGATCAGAGCGCCGGCAGTGAAGTAGTTGGGATTACAGAGCCCGTTATTACAGAATTCCTTGCCCGTGTCATGCGCGCGGCGAGTAGGGGTTGGAAGGCTCTCGCATTTGTAGCCGCTGCCTCGAAACACGGCGCGAATGAAAGCCTCGTGTTTCGGGGTTAGCGTGCCGAACAGGATTGTTGTGTGATCGCGATCCTCTGCCAGGAAAGCCTTCTCGCGTGGCGCCTTATACTGGTTCGATCCGATCATCGCTTCCACCTCCAAGATGGACCTTGGGCACGTTCTCTGCTTGGCATCTTCATGGCCCCATCGCAGCGGGCGCCCACGGACTGTTCGTCGTCTGGAGAAAAACAACAGACAAAGAAACCGGTGGCTCGCTGCGGAGAGGAGCGGCCACCGGGTGTGCCCCGACGTGCCTCAACCAGGGCAACTTTGGAACAGGACGGGACCCGGGGCAGCCTCCGCGTTCAATCCTCGAAGCTGCCCGTGGTCCCGCGAAACCCGTTCGCGGCTTGCTTCACCAGCCAGCGGAAGATTCGGCCGGCATCGTAACAATGAGCAAGGGTGTGGTTCAGCGTCGAATAGCAGTGCGGCTGGCACTCCTGTTTGATGGCCAGCAACTGCTTTGAATCGAAGCGAGGGTTGCCGGTGCAGCCCCAGTCGCATGTCGCCGAGTACAGGGGGAAACATGGCGCCAGCGATCCATCCGTCCGGATGATCAAAGAGTTCTGGCCAGCGCGGCAATCCCATTCCTGCAGCTTGCCGCGCATGAAGGCTTTCATGTCTTCGAGCCGGCGGACCGAGTTGACCATCTTGTATCCCGCCCGGTTCTTTTCAATCAACCAGTCGACCACTGCATCGACACGCGGCCAGTCGTCCGGAGTGATGTACGTGCTGTTCCCGCTGGCATGTTTGAAATGCTCGTGCTCCATCATTGGCGATTCGTTAATGTGGTAGTCCGTGGCGATGCCGGCGTCGTGCGCGATCTCGGTTAACTGTTTAACGTCCTCAAGATTGATCCGCGTGATGTTGATGTTGAGAAATACGCTGTAGCCGTATACATATTGCTTCTTGACCAGATAATCGAAGGAGGCGCGAATAGGCGCAAGCGCCTTGGGGAGTTCGGGCCGGTCTTCCAATGAATCGACGGCGAGATTCACCGTGGCCACGCCGGCGTCAGCCAGCTTGTCGATCACGTCCGGGCGCATGAGGCGCCCATTGGTCGGGACGTAAACGAAGAACCCCTTATTCGCTGCATAGTGCACCACCTTGTGAGCAAACTGCGGCCGTAACAACACTTCCCCGCCCATCAGCGCTAGGACGCGGCAACCGGTATCGTGAAGCCAGTCGATGGCTCGCACGGCTGTATCTTCAGTCATCCCCTTTACGCGGTTGTCGAAAGCCCAACAGTAGTGGCAAGACAAGTTGCATTTGAACTCGGTGAAAAGGTACGCAATGATCGGGTGGAACTCGCCCGGCAGCAGGCGGGAGCGAAGGTAGGGAACCATCCAGCCTCTCAGCGCGCGGGATACCATCGGCGCCGTGACACGTGCTCGATAAGGATTTCCGTCTTTCGGCAGGTACTTCAGATCCGGCTCTACGTCGCCGCGTTTCTCCGGAAACTGGGGATACTTCGGCTCAGGAAGCGTGAGTTCTGTAACAGGCCGCACGACCGGCCGGAGGGTAGGGCTGCCCACCAGCGCATCATGTACAGACGGCTTTAATCGGTACAGGCCAGCCGGCTCTTTCTCGGCCGGTGTTTGTTCTGCAGGCATAATATTTTCCTGCTGGGACTGTATGCACGTTACTCGCCACCGTATGCTGTGATCGGAGCATCCACTGACAGGCTCGCAGCCGGAAATCTTGAATGGCTGAAGGCGTCATTTGCCACGGCACTTGCTAGGTCTCGGCAGCGGCACGCTCGTGGTTGTCAAAATGAAGCTCCTTGCGGTTGCCAGCGCGTGCGTTGTGACTCATGCGCTGGACATCCAAGAACAAGAAAGTCTCCTCTAGGCACATTCGATGCGCATCTGGACCTGTTCGTGCAAGGTGCACGATGTGATGGAGAATCTGGCTGTAGTCGAAGACGAAGCGGACCTGGTGACCGCCGCGCGATCAGGCCGGGACGATGCTTTCAGTGAGCTGGTGAAACTTCACGAGCCACACCAGTTTCGCCTGGCGATGCGTCTGGTGTCCAACCGCGAAGATGCCGAGGAGGTAGTGCAGCAGGCTCTCCTTGCGGCCTGGTGGAACATGCCGAAATTTCGTTGCGAGGCGGGATTCCGGACGTGGCTGAGCAGCATCACGTGGAATTACGGCCTGATGGCGCTGCGGCGCCGGAATCGCCGGCGCTTGGCCAGTGACGGCGCCAAGTTTCTCGACGGCTATCCGGACCGGGCAACGGCGAACCCAGAGCAGAGAGCAATCAGCCTGGACCTTGCCTCCAGGGTTCGCAGGCAGGTTCTGAATCTACCGAGCCCAGGCAGGGATCCTCTCTACATGTGGACCTTCGAGGAAATGAATCTCGGCGAGATCGCACGGGAGCTCAACATCACTGTACCGGCGGTCAAAACCCGTCTGTTTCGGGCCCGCCAGGAGGTGAGGAGAAAGCTGTCCGCAGCGGGCAGTGGGAATGCGTTGAGGCAGAGTAGAGACGGTTCCCCAAGCCACCACAGCCGGTGCCAGAACCATTCCTGAGCTTTGCTCAAGCGACAGCAGGACGATGCCCGGAGGCAAGCGTGGCTCGACTCCGAGCGATTCGCCAGGCGAGCTCCCGAACCGGCAAGCTCAGACTTCTTCGGGTACTGTAAATGGGGCTCGATACCCCCGAGCGCTTTCGCGCAGCAGGCTGTTGGCTTCATCGTCTCCAATCACGCGCTCTGCTTCGGGATCGAAGTGGAGCATCCGTTTTAAGCGGTAGGACGCATTTGCTAAATGAATCAGCGCACAAGAGATGTGCCCTTCCTTAATTGGCGCTGTCAGATCCTCTTGCTTGCGGCTGCGGACGCAGTCGATAAAGTTCGCAAAATGATCGCCTCCACCATGACCATGGGGCCCAGACTTCTCGTCGCGGCCCAGGAACGTCTCATAACTCGCCGCATCTTCGTCTCCATTGGCGAGGTAGCCGTTGGCCCCATAGAAGATGTTGCCGATAGTGTCGTGGTGACCGAAAAAGCGCTTCTTACCGGCCACCAGGCTACCGCGTCCCACACCGGCTTCGCAATTGGTGATCCAATGCCGGACTTCGAATTCCAGCATCTTGCACTTGCCGTCCGGCACATCGAATTCAAAGGCACAGTTTAGCGTGTTGGGCGTCTGCTGATCGTCGTCGAACATGAAATGGCCGCCCACGGCGGAGACGCGATTGGGAAATTTGAGACCGAGTCCCCAGCGGGCCACGTCGATTTGGTGGACGCCCTGATTGCCGAGATCCCCGTTGCCGGTGTCCCAGATCCAGTGCCAGTTGTAATGAAAGCGATTGCGGGCGAAGGGCTTCAGAGGAGCGGGTCCGGTCCACAGGTCGTAGTGAACCCCCGCGGGCACGGCCTCTTCAGGGGTGTGGCCAATGGTGTCACGTCTCTTGAAGCATAGTCCGCGAGCCAGATACACTTCGCCGAGAACGCCTTCGTGAAGTCCTTTGATCGCCTCCCGCATGGCGGGTGCAGAGCGAGTTTGAGTGCCATGCTGAACGATGCGATTGTACTTTTCGGCGGCGCGGACAAGTTGGCTCCCCTCCCAGAAGTTATGCGAGCAGGGTTTTTCGACATACACGTCTTTACCAGCCTGGCAGGCCCAGATGGCCATCAACGAGTGCCAGTGATTTGGCGTGGCGATCGAGATAGCGTCGATGGATTTGTCTTCGAGCAGCTTGCGTATATCCACATAGGTCTGCGGTTTCCCGCCAACTTCTCCGAGGCGCTTCCGCAACATGTTTTCGTCCACGTCGCAAAGAGCCGCGATTTCAACATTCGGCACTCGCGAAAACCCGTCGATGTGATCCTTGCCGCGTCCGTGAAGGCCGCAGACTGCCAGTCTCACGCGGTCGTTCGCGCCAAAAACCCGCTCGGGATGACCAACAAAAGTAAGTGCGCTAATGCCTAAGCCAGCAGTTGTCTTCACGAAGGTCCCGACAATATCGCGGCGGGTAACATCCGATCTCATACTTTAGCCTCCTATTCTCTTGCTGCGTACTGTTTGTAAGCGTCAACCACGTGAGCCTCATGGAAATCCCCGTGGTGTATGAACACCCGATAACGGAGTGTCAGCGACTCGCCAGCGGCAATTACAAAGCTACCGTTTGAACGCCGGTCATGTAGGAATTCTCTGAGGCCGAAAGGGTTGGCTGCGAGAAGGCCGTAATGGCGGGCGTGCCAATAAGTGGGATAACGAAGGTTCTTGGGATGGTCGAAGATCGCGACGCCAACGTCTTCTCCCGCAACATTCCCGTAGCAATCCACCCAATCCGCACGCTTGCCCCAAATTGCCTTTTCACCGGTGGCGCCGTTTGAATCGACCATGTGACCCAGGGGGCCGAGCGCTTTAACAAGACGGATCGCAAATGTTCCTTCTTTGGTATCGCCGATCTTCACAGGTCCATGGCTCGCCCGGATCGTAAACTCGCAATCGATGATCCTGGCCTGCCGATCGCCCGTGAAACGATAAGCTTGTGTCTCCCCGGCGATCACGCGCCCGTCCGATGTTACGAGATCGAATTCCGCGCGGAGGCTGCCGGACTCAGGTCCGTCACGCATTTCATCTAGTCTGCGAAAGACAGTGCGGCCAAAGGTCGAGACAGAGTGACGGCTCCAGCGGGGAAACTCGGCCTCACCCCAGAAGTCGTAGCCGTTGATGTCACCGTGCGCGAAGTACATGGCGCGTTGGTGTGGCTCATCGCGATCTTCGCCCGGAACGTCGTCCAGCATAGGAAAGCTCCGCGTGACGACAGTTCCCTGGGGGCTCCGCAACGGAAATAGATACGGCTTTGCGGCGGCCGCACCAAAGTAGTAGGTAGTGAAAGGAAGTCCGCCAATCACAACCTCGATGCGTTCCCCATTGCGCTGGAGCTCAACTGTGGCTGCGCCATTGGCCGAGGCAGAAGCGAGAAGCGCGAGTAGAACGAGACTCGCCAGTTCACCCATTCGCTCGTAATTCGGAAACCGGAAACTGTTCCAGGTCGTCGGCGACCTTGTCTGCTGGAGTGATTTTATCGACCCGGCTTGGCATCTGATGCACTGACATAAGCGGTTGCAGGTCGTGGCTCCGCATCTTTCTCACCGCGTAAATGGGCTTTCCTTGTGACTCATAATACGTGCGGGAAAGTATCTCAGCCACCAGCCCCAAGCAGAGAATCTGGATGCCAACCACAATAAGCAGGATAGCGGTAAACAGCAGCGGCCCGTGTTGCAGCATTATGCTGTTGCTAAGAAACAACTTCTGGAAAGCCAACAAGCAACCGATGAGTGTGCCGGCGCCAGTCGCGAGTAGTCCAATTGGACCGAAGAAATGCAGCGGTCTGGTCGAGTAATCGAGCAGGAATTTAGTGCTCAAGAGGTCGAGGAACACATGGACGGTTCTCGATAGTCCATAGTTGGACTTCCCGTTCCGGCGAGGCGGATTATTGATTGGGATCTCGGTGATCCGCGCTCCGGACCAGGCAGCGAGAGCAGGAATGAAACGATGGAGTTCGCCATAGAGCTGTATGTTCTGAATGATCTCTCTACGATAAGCCTTGAAGGTCGTACCGAAATCGTGGACCGCGACTCCGGAGAGCTTGGCCATCATCCAGTTCGCGATACGGCTCGGCAGACGGCGCGTCAGCCATCGGTCCCGCCGCTGGGCGCGCCACCCGCTGACGATATCGAATCCTTCTTCAATCTTCGCCAGGAAGGTGGGGATCTCTTCCGGGTCGTGCTGCAGATCGCCGTCCATCGAGACAATGACGTCGCCGCGCGCAGCGTCAAAACCTGCCTTCAGCGCCGCGGTCTGGCCGAAATTCCGTCCAAAGGTGACAATTCGTACGCGCGAATCGCTCTCATAGATAGCCTGAAGAGTTGCCGGTGTTTGGTCCTTACTGCCGTCGTCGACGAAAACAATCTCATAAGGTTCGACGAGCCCGGTCATCACCTCAGTCAAGCGCACGTAAAGTGCGAAAACGTTCGCCGCTTCATTATATAGCGGCACCACTATGGAATATTTTATGTGCCTATTCATCGTAAAGACTCCCTTGTTGAAGATGGTCCGTGCCCGATTCGTTTTGACCCAATTGTCACTTCCCGATCCGCATTGCCATGCTCCTGTATGCACGTGAGTTGCCGATAGCTTATAAGTTGAATTTCCCTGCCGGCCACCTGTTGCTTGACTACAGGCGCCGTCAACGCCCGAATTTCGATCTCACGCTGTGATAGCAATCTAGTGCCTGTCCTCAAAAGGTCGCCATCGAGATACCCCGGATGGCACATCAGTTCGCTGACGCCATCGGACAAGCGTCCCAGGATGTCCTGAATGCTTGCCGCATCCAGAAACCCGGTTTGAGACAGACCGTAAAAGTGAGCGGGAAACAGCAGCCCGGCGTTTGCCAGTTTCCCCTCAAAACTCCTGGCGAACCTGAAGACCATGCGTCCTACCAGGTACTGCTTGACGACCGCGTTTCGGGGATTTCCGCTCCGCAGCAGAGTTGGCAGGTTCGGCGATACTTCGCCCGGGCAGCGCACACATGGAATGGAAAACTCTTGAGCCAGGCGTATGACAATATCCGAAACGCCCGGCATAACGTGCACGTGCTTGTGTCCGTCGAGATGGGTCGGCAAGATCCCGGCGCGACGGACTCTGATAATCTGCCGCCGAAGCTCGGTTTCTATATCCGCAAGATCGACCTGCCGCGTCAGGATAGCGCGCAGCAAGCGGCCTGCGCTCCAATGCAACCGCCCACGACGATCGATGAGGCTGGGAATTCTCTGCGCGGGCGAAACAGGCTTGCCCGATGTGAGATTCAAGTGCACTCCGATACCAAGCCGGGGCGCCCTGCGATTCATGGCCACGGCTGCGTCGAATGCATCGCCATTTGCCATGAGCGTCGTGCTGGTAACGATGCCGTTCCTGTGCGCGTCGAGAATACCGCTGCTCACAGCCTCGGTAAGTCCAAAATCGTCGGCGTTGACAATTAGCTGGCGCATCGTTAAATCGTGCTCCTTTCACCTTCCGGCAATGCGATTGCGTACTTCGACGCCAGAAGCAGGCCAACCATTACCCAGAAGACCGTGCGAATCTTGCGAATGATAGCCAAGGAAACGCCCTCGCTCGCCGCATTTCCGAGAGCTTGCAACGTCCCTGCGGCCGCCCCTTCCTGAGTGCCCAGTCCGAGCGGAACAAAAGAGAAAGCAAATTGGGCCGCCCTGCTGGTGGATTCCACAAGATAAGCCGCGAAGAACGATTTGTGCGCCGCTGTCATCATAAGAATGAGATAAGCCTCGACGACGCCAGTGAAATTAGTTGCGATCTCAATCGCGAGGACGCCGAGAAAGAGGTGCCTGCGAGTCAGAAAGAAATCGTAGATGCTTTGTTCGACATCCCGCAAGGCCCGCCCGTGGCGCTCGAGAAAAGCCCATCGCAGTTCTACACGCTTCAGGTAATCCAACGCCGATCCAACTAGCGAGAGTCGCCGGGTGACAACCCAGCATGCAATCGCCATGGCAGCGGCGAAGCAAATCACCACCCCGCCGCCAATCCATCGAAAATCCTTGAGTATCGCAAGTTTGAGCAACGCAAGCGTGAACCCGCTCAGCATGAACACTAGCGCGCCGAGCGCATAGATGAGATTTTCGATGACAACCGACGAGGCTCCGGCTTGGGCAGGCATGAGCCTCGAAACCACGACGACCTTGGCGGATTCACCCAGCAGCGGCCCCGCCGGAGTCAAGTCATCCAAAGCTTCCCCCATGAGCCGGGGTCCCAAGAGAGTAAGCGCTGTCGGGCGCGGTCCATCGGTTTGGACGCAGTAGCTCCAGGCTGCCGCTCTCAGGACATGCCTTACACCTGAGAGCAGAATCAGCGCGAAGAAACCGCACCCGAGCAGACGGAATTTGTCGAGGACAGTCGCGGGACCGGTCCGCTGTAGCACGTAGACGAACAAAGCGATGCTTGCTATCGAGGCCAAGGGCCGGAGATAACGGTTGTTCATCGGAGGGTCCTAAGTTCCGCTAACTCTTCGTCGCGATAAACACGCACCGCGGTAGCGCCGCCGATCTCAATCGTCTGAACCGGCGCCTGGTGAGACTCGACTCTTTGAATAAAAGAGATGTTTTCGAAATACTTCCGCCCATCTTGGACCACTAGAAAGGCCGATGCCGGCGCATCTTGTCTTCTTGCCTCGTCGGAAAGATCGAAGTAGTGCAGATCGTCCCTCCCAAATTTGTGAAGGTAATAATTGAAGACTGGTCCTCCCTCACCTCCCACGGTGGCTCCGTGGGAGGCTTCTTTCGAGATCCGCTGAATGGCTTCTCGCAGGCCCATGTCATTCATTTCGTCGTGCGGGAAGTAGAAACCAGTTCGCCCAAACCCCAATGCGTTCAAATAGAGGGTGTAATAAGGAGCGCTCTTCACTACGGCCCAAACCGGGTTAGCCATAAACACGAGCGCACAGGCGGCGACGGAAGCCTGAGCTAGCCGCGGACTCGTTCTCTGGTTTGCTAATGCCGACAACCAAGAAAAGATTTTGGCGAGGCCAATTGCAGCCATGATATAGACGGCCGGCATCCAGGCGAGCATGTATCGAAGCCACTTAGCACCGACGAGCGAAAAGGGTATTATCCAACAAAGGAAGACAAAGATCAGAAAAGAGGCGCCAGACTCGCGTCTGCGCTTCACAATTTCCACGAGGCCAACGATTAATGCTCCAAGGATGGGCAGCGGTGTCTTGATGGCGAGGAATAGAACATAGAAATAGGCAGGCATGCCATCGCTGATATGAGCCGCCTCTTGGTAGTGTAGCCGGCCCATCATCAGGTAGCCGTGATGAGTCACACTGCTCCCGCCCACATAATCGAACATATGCTTAAGCGCGACCGGTGAAAAGACGACGGGATTGAACAGGAAGAATACGAGAGCACATGTCCCGAGAAACAGAACATAATCCCGCGTCCCGAACGGGCGATTGGAATTCTTGCCCGGACGCAAGTAGTAATAGAGGGCGTTCACGCCCAGGTAATGAGGAAAGTACTTGGAGGCCAGCATGAGCCCAAAGCTGGCGCCACCTGCTGCGTAATACTTCTCCGATCGCTCCACGTCGGTCGTTCTATGGTTGTGACCCCGAAGATAGAGGTAATATGCCAGCCATGCGAAACAAACCAGGAGTGTGTCCTCTTTCGCCACTCGATTTATCATAATGGCGATCGTTCCTATCGACCACAACAGTGCGCTGAGTAGCCCTATCTGGACGCCAAATAGCTCCTGGGCGAGAAGAAAGATCACCACCGCCGTAAGGGAGCCGAAAATCACGTTGGGGAGTCGAACGGCAGCCTCTTCCGAGACTTGGTGAGAGTGTCCGAGTCCCCGGTTCCACATATCCGACGCGGAAAGAGAGGCCGCGATTAACGACTTCATGAGCATCGGGTGTTCCAGGTTCACAGCGAAGTTCCCGTGGAGGTAGGAACGGGCGGACTGAACTTTTTGGATTTCGTCTTCGTTGAACCCCGCGCTGCTGAGCCCGCGCAAACGGAAAGATAAGCCCAGCGCGACGATGAGAAGAAGCGCGGCGAGTTTATGCTTTTCGATGAGCGTCGTTATCATGGCGGGTTCCGTGAGCTTTCTTCACATTCACTAATTAACGGCGTCAACCACGAAACCGTAGGCGCGGTGCTGGAATCCCACAAAGTGACCAAAATACGGAGAAGTGACATTGTTGTAGACTTCAAGCGCGTTTGAGTGGTTCGTGAGGTTGATCGTATATATTCCGAGACGAACTTTCCGTTCTTTCACCTTCCCCATGAACGGTAAGCGCAGTGGGAACTCCCTGTAGCACTTTAAGTCGAACGAGAAGAATTCCGGGTGACGCTGGCCGTTGGGCGTACCCACGTAATTCTGGAGAACATCCACGTTCGAATAGGGCAGCCCCGAATGAGCATCGACAATGGGACTCAACGTGAAGTTTCCGGGCAAAACGAAAACTCCCCAGCCTACCACGCGATTGGGAACATCCTGTGCAAGTGTGCCGGAGACATTGGGACGGATCACGGGCTGTTCGAAGGGTACGAAAACGTCGGCTAAGGTATTCAGATCTCCACGAGCGCGGCTCCTGATATAAGACACATTAAACTCGCTACGTTCGCTCGTCTTATAGTGCAGGGTTGCTTCGAGCTCGTGATAATGGGAACCTCCCGTGTCAGCCAGCCCCAACAGGGAAGGCGCTCCAGGCGCGGCTACGGTCGGATTAACGATATAGATGTCCTGAGTGTGGCTATAGAGGTAGCTCATGCGCATGACGGCGCTGCGCCAGAGATCCCGGTCCACCTCAAAGTTCCAGGTGGTGTTGCGAGGGCTGCTATCGAGGCTGCCGTTCTGGACCACTCCACGGCCCGGCACCATGGTGATATAGGCGTTCCGCAAGATTTGCGTGTTGACCAATGCGCCAGTCTGATCGTAGAAGCTCAAAGTCCGTGTTGGGTCGTCCCGAAAGTCTGCCGCCAGGAGCGAGACGCGGTCGTAGAAAAGCCCACCACCAGCACGAATGATCGTTTTTCGGTCTTCGCGCGGAGAGTACACCAAGCCTACGCGGGGTGCGAAGGCTGCCGAACGCCCGATTGATTGACTTGACAGCCGGCCACCGGCGTCCAATGCCAAACGATCGTTGAGCACCCAATGGTCCTGGATGAACTCAGCAACTTCGGTCTCCCGCGCCCTGAGAGGGCCGTCCCCTTGGAAGACAATCCGCTCGTCCAAAGAGCCGTCCTGCCGCAACAGTTCGATCGGATGCGAATGATCGGCGCCATCGTAAGAACGATAGGAGACATCCGCGCCTATTCTCACCTGGTGATGGCCCCACCACTCCTTTAAGGGAAACTGGTAAGCAGGGAGCAGTTGGAACTGATTAGAAGTCCTTGTCCAGGAGTCGAAGAAATTCCCCCCCCACCCCTCGGGTGTTATGAGCATGTCTTCAGGCCCCTGGCCATGCGCGTAACTGTCGAAGCGAGTGTAGCGAAACGTCGTACTCAGTAACGCGCCGGAGTTGAACTGCAAACTATCGTTCGCTCCCACGGATACTCCTCGTTGTTCATCGTCCGCTGAGGCAGTTTCCGGCACCAGGGCACTCATATCCGCGAACTGCCTGTGGTTCGAAAACCCGTTCAGTGTGAAAGACAAAAGGTGCTGAGGTGAGAGCACCGCTTGAAGAGTGGTCAGTGTATTGAAACCCTGGCGCTTGGTTTCATCGTCGGGCCAGGGCTGTCCGCGGACAGCACTCTTCTTCACATCATAAGTGATCGCTTCCGAAAAGTTGAGTTTGTTCTTAATTAGGGGACCGCTGACAAGCAGCCGAGGTGTAAAGCTTGAAATGCCGGCAACATGACCTTCCTTAGCGCGAAGCCCGGGAATGAAGTCCATCACTCCGAGATTCCAATTGCTGGAGGGCGGCTTAGTCGCGATGGTGGTCAGGCCTCCTGAAAAACCCCCATATTCCGCGCTGTAAGGGGCCTTATCGACAGTCAACGTCTGAATGGCGTCCAGAGGTACGGGAATCGAGAAGCTCCCGGTGACTGGATCCACCGTCTGCGCGGAGTCAACCAACAGCATCCCTTGGTTCTCTGGTGCCCCTTTAAAATTGAGCTTGCCGTCCTCCGTTCGCACTACGCCCGGTACCAGAGGCAAGGCCGCTTTGAATTTCTGCTCCGCTAATGGCAGGGGAGTTAGTTGCGAACCGCCGACAGTAGCACTCGAATCCGCCTTATCGGTAGAAACCTCCGCTTGCTTTTCATGCACGTCGATCTTCTGAACAACCAAATCCAAGGTCATGTGAACGTTCTCGACCTTGCTCTCTCCCTGGCTTACGACAATGCTTTCAGCGAACGATTTGAAACCATCCAGACGGGCTTCGATTGTATAAGTACCCGGTGATAGTTGCGCAAATCGATAGTGGCCCTCGGCATCCGTTGTGTCTGAGTGAGACTCAACACCCGACGAAGGTCCTTTCAATGTCACTAGCACGCCCAGAACCGCTTCCGCTTGTCCCTGCTGGCCGTCGAGCGTGATCAGACCTTCAATCGAAGCCTTGTCCGTTTGCGGCCCAGGATCTTTGGCGATCTGAAACCCGGAACTGACTCCAATAGCCAGTGTGAAGAACAACACAATATTCCGTGGACTGGGGCCTAGCAAGCCTCTCAGCTTGCGAGACACGATGGGCGCAGTCAAACCTGTTCGATGCTTCTCACCCGCTTGCGTCATTTCTTGTGGCATCGATCTTCTCCGCGTTAGGTGTATGCACGTCCCGCGCCAGGTGATGCAACCTTGTAAAGCTTATGAAAGGTAGGCCGGCGAAGCAGAGGTTTCCTTGCCGAGCGCGTCAATTGCCATCGGCATTTGCCTGACGGCATCATTCGTGCCTCGGGAAAGCCCATTTGACTCCGGCCGGCCAAACTAACATTTATGTCTGTGTGGAATGTTCGGACGCGACGGGGCGACCGCAACTGTGGAGGAATAACTCTTCCCACTAACTGCTTCCTACAACTAATTGCGATGAAGGGTTTTATCTGACACGCAGGTCAGCCAGCCGTGGTGCGAATGCGGCTCACAAATTGAGTCAAGGAGCTACTTTGCTCCGCAGTTATTCGGAGGCACCGGTATTTTGGCGCTGTTCCCTGGTGACGTAATCGAAGTACTCGATAGTCACTACCGTTCGGCCGAAGACCCGCACGTCGGCTGAAGAGGAATTCGATAGCGGCAACCAGAACGAGCCAGTCTTTCCGTAGTGCTGTTCAATGTGAACGCTACGGGTCCAGAAAGAAGGGTTCTTTGCCGGACTGCCCTCAATCCGAGTGATAGCGTAATCTTTGGCGTCCACCCAGATCTTGCCTCTGATCAGGAACTTGTTCCCCGTCTTCGGCGAGATTTCCAGTACATAACTCGTCAACCCCTCGGATTTATCAACCCCGATCAGCCGAAAATCATAGTTTGCAGGTAGGATCCTGCTGCTGTCCCTGTCTTCTTTACGGCTGCCCGCGGACTCGGCTTCGAGCATCGGCCGGAAAACACGATGAAGGATCGCTTTGGAGCCCTCTTCAGCGACGACGTCGAAAGTCTTCGTGCCGGCAGGGTCAAAGTCGACTCTTACCATCATTTGGGCAGACTTGTGAAAACGCTGGTTCTCCAAACGATATCGACGCATGCTAGTGTAGCCGGCCAGGTTGGACGACCTTTGATTGTCGGCCGCAACCATACGGTCAACAATCTCTCCGGCAGTGGGGAGTGCCGGTGCGGCGCCTTGACCGGCCACAAGTACTGCAAGCAAATTTACCGCGACGATCAATGGGCTCTCCTTCTGTTACTGCTCAGCATGCGGGCTGCCAAATGGAGCTGCCAGGTGTGGGCTCGCATGCCATTTCTCTCACCCAGTTCGGCAAACCGCGAGAATCGCAAAGCAACCGCGCGGTTCACCAATACGCTCAGTTGCGATCCTTCTGAAAAGCAAGTTCGACGAAGCCTCGGACGTGATTGCCGGGCAGGGTTCCGGAGAGCTCCCGCCGTGCAAAGTCGTCGCCCTCTTGCCATGGAACGGGGTAGCTGCGCAAACAGGCGGGACAGCAATAATGTCCATGAACGGGCCAATAGGGTTCCGGATGAAACGTCCGGCACCAGATCACAACGGCGCGATTCCAGAGACGTCCCATTGAGTCTCCTCCTTGGTGTCGATGAAAATGATCACACACCAAGATCAGGGCAATGTTGCTGCCAATGTCGGATTCCTTTTAAACGGAACGAGGACTCGACGTCCACCTAAGTGGCAAATATCCGCACCTCGGGGTTGGGACGTTTCCGGGCCCTGGCTGCCGATTTTCGTCAGTTGCTTCGGCATACGCCGTCATCTCGCGTCTCGGAAACTATTGGTGGGTCTCTAACCCCCTTGAAAGTGAACTTTAGCCGCGGATGGGTTGGGTTAGCAGCGTGCACACTGCAGTACCGGAAGTGAACTGTATGATTCGGGTTATGAAAACAGAGGAACGGTCGCGCACGGTCGTCACGATTGATGGACAGCTCTCCGCCGACTGCATCACGGTTGTCGAGACCTGCTGCAATCAAGCCGCGTCGAATGGGAAACCCGTCCACGTTCACCTGCGTGATGTCACCGGCGTCGACGAAGCGGGCAAGATCCTTTTGCGCCGATTGCTCGCCAAAAATGTCCGTCTGGTCGCCAGTGGTCTTTACACGTCCTATCTCGTGCAATCTCTCAGCGCGTGTTGACGCGAGGGCGTAGAACTCCCGGCATTCGTCTCCTATCGAGACACAGGCCGATTTCGGCGGCTCTCCGCGCGGTTTTTACTCACTTATAGAGGCGAGCGATATTGTATTTCCGCATCCGCGATTGCAAGGTCGTCCTCTTCAGGCCGAGCTGGGCGGCTGCGCCGTTCAGCCCGCCGACCTGTCCATTGGCTTCCTTCAAGGCCTGCAGTATTCGCGCACGCTCGACGGCCTCGGAACCACCTGAAGCCCGGCCGCGCAGCGAGCCCGCCGGCGGCTTGCCGCCAAACTCCGGCATGCTCACGCGTAGTTCAGACCCGTTGCTCACAATCACTGATCGCTCAATCACGTTCTGCAGTTCGCGGATATTCCCCGGCCAATCGTAAGCGACGAGCGCATCCATCGCCTGAGTGGAAATGCTTTCGATTTTGCGCCCCAAGCGCTGCGCGTGCTTTTGGACGAAGTAGCGCGTGAGCAATGGAATGTCCTCGCGTCGATCTCGTAAGGCAGGAACATTCAACGGGTAGACGTGCAACCGGTAGTACAGATCCGCGCGGAACTTGTTCTCATCGACCATTTGCTTCAGGTCACGATTCGTCGCGGCCACGAACCGGACGTCCGTACGGATAGTGCGGTTGCCGCCGATACGTTCGAACTCCTGGTCCTGGATGGCGCGCAGCAGCTTCGGCTGGAGTTCAAGTGGCATTTCGCCGATCTCATCGAGGAACAACGTTCCATGGTGTGCCAGTTCGAAGCGTCCGATCTTCTGCGCCACCGCGCCAGTGAATGAGCCCCTCTCGTGCCCGAATAGCTCACTCTCAAGCAGGCTGGCGGGGATAGCCGCGCAGTTCACCTTGACGAAACTGCCCCTGCCGCGGCTGCTCAACTCGTGAATTGCGCGGGCTACGAGTTCCTTTCCCGTGCCGGTCTCGCCCAGTATGAGAGCGGTCGCGTCGGTCGGTGCGACGATCTGAACGCTCTTCAGGAGGGACTCGAAAGCAGCCCCAGCACCCACCATGTTTCCGTTGTTATTGTCGAGCCGGATCTCGTCCTCGAGGTAAAGTTTCTCGGTGGCGAGCCGCTCCTTCATTTCACGAAGCTGCCGGTAAGATAGGGCGTTTTCCACTGCGATGGCAACTTGTCTCGCTACCTGCATCAGAAAATCGACGTCTTCATCCGTCCAGGGGTCGCCGGTGGTTCTGACGGCTTCGAGCGTCCCGAGCGTGCCATTATTCGTGACTAGCGGAATGGAGCAGCCAGACTTGCAGCCCAACTCTACGAACCGGCGGAAGTGAGGAGAGGGGTAGCGGTCCAGATCGATGTCGCGCACGACTACGGGCTTGCCGGTCGCGAGCGCCTCCGCCGAGGGCATCCCCTCCGGGCTAATGTGCTCCTGCACCTTGTCAAAGAGCGGAGCTCCGGTGAAATGAAGGCCGACCCTGTCCAGGCCGCCGGTTTCGTCACGTAAGTTCAGCACAGAGAAATCGTGCCGGATCACTCTCGAGAGCTGCCCGGATATCGCCGCGAACAACTCTTCGAGCGATAGCTTCGACACAAGCGCATTCGTGATGTCGAACAGCGTTCGCAGGCGGTCCCGCTCCCGAATTGCTTCCTGCTTGGCGAGAAAAGCATCCACCGCCACCGCGAACTCGCTGGCGACACGCTCCAGGAATGCCAGTTCCGGCGGACTGGGCTGATACGGCGCCGCACAGCCGAACCCGAATGCGCCGAGCCGATTGTCTCCTGCCGTAAGCGGAACCAGTGTTATGGCGGTCACCCCGGCCGCACCGGCGCGCGTCCGAAACTCCGGCCAGCGGCTCTCATCATCCAGGCATCGAATTACGAGCGGTTGCTGATTAAGCCATACCCAACCTGCCGGATCGTGATCGACGAGTAGGCAGAAACTCGTGACGGTTCTTCCAGGCTCGCGTAGAAACTGACCCTGCATACGGTTGCTCCTGCGCTCGTGCAGAGTCATGCCGACATAGTCGAACCCGACGATTCGGCGCAACGAATCCGCAACGCCCGATAGCAGGCTTTCGAGATCGCTACAGCCGGCGATCGAACGCGATAGCGCGACAACAGCCTCGTAGATGTCGGTCGAAACTCCAACAGGCAGGGTCATAACGGGATTCTGCTGTCTCTATTAGCAACGAGATCGCCAAAAATAGGCGATCGCCCTCAAGCACTTACTCCGCGGCGCCAATGATTTTGGCATCTGCCGAAGTCGTGTGCCGAAATGGGCCGGCAGTCTCGTCACCAGCAAGTGTGCTCCGGGCGCCGCACCTTCACTCATTTACGCGGCACGGACTCCGGCTATCGAACTGCAAAATCCCTAACGTGACAATAACAGTCAAAGCAGGCGACCAGAAAGGATGGAGAACTCGCCTATCGAACTTGTGCTTTCTTGTGATGACGGTGGGCCCTTGGGTTGTCATGATCTGGTTGCTATGGCCCCGTTGGTGACTCTGATACTTGGGCAGGAGTTCTGAGAACGCCTTCAGGCCACTATGCGGCGTCCGTTGGAATCTCTTGGGCTCGCGCCGGTTTCGCTGAGTATCCTAGGCTGCCTGCGGCTCATCGAAATCTGGTACGCAGCCCTCCTCCTCCTGGGCCTCGAACAGCTCCTGGCATCGCACGCAGTAAGTTGCCCAGGGAATGCTCTGCAGTCGCTTGAACGCAATCGGGCGATGACATTGCATGCACTCGCCGTAACAATTCTCATCGATGGCGCGAAGGGAACGAACTACATCGGCGAGTGTCGATGAGAATCGGCTGATGATACCGGCGGTCTCGTCCCGGTTGCTCATACCCTGAATCCAGTCGATCAGTTCCGGCTGATCGGATTCGATGGTCAGCTCCGCAACTCGGCCACGGAGCTGGTCAATGAGTTCCAGCCGCTTTGCTTCGAGTGCGGTTTTCAGACTCCTGAGTTCAACGTCAGTCATATTTTCTCCATTACCCCTCTTGTGGGCACGATACCCGAATTAACTCGATCCGAAACTCCCGGCTCTTGGCATCGAACTGCATGGTTCGTTCCACTTGGATTTATGCTTTACGCCCTGCGGGCGTTCTCCTTCAGTGCACTTGTGCCCGCACGTCTGTGGGGATCGACTGAAAGACCTCTGCAGGAATCTCGCGGAACCACGCGTTGGCCAGATACTGCGAAACCATCCGATGGGTGTTGAAGAAGGACCCAGTGACCGCGATGGCGCCTCGCATGACGCGCGCATAAGCATCCGGATCCGAATAGAACATTGGCACGATGATGCGCTCCAGCTTGTGATAAAGCGAGCCTGCCTCATACGCTTCATCCTCCGCGGTTCCTAAGTGATCGCCGAATGCCCAACCGGTGACGCCTTCAAAACAGCCCTCGATCCACCAACCGTCGAGGATGCTAAGGCTGGGAACCCCATTGAGAGCGGCTTTCATGCCGCTCGTTCCGGAGGCCTCCTGTGGTCGCTTTGGAGTGTTCAGCCAAAGATCCACGCCGCTGTAAAGGAGTGGCGCCCATTGCCAGTCGAAGTCCTCCAGGTAGATGACTTCCATGGCGTCCTTCAGAGCCCGGGCATGCTCGGCGATTTTCCGGATCAGCTCCTTGCCGCCGCCGTCGTTGGGGTGCGCTTTGCCGCCGAAGACGATCTGCAGACCTCCACTGTGGCGTGCGATCCACCTCAGCCGTTCGCTATTACGGAATATCAGATCGGCTCTTTTGTAAGTGGCGGCTCTTCGCGCAAAGCCGATGGTGAATACGTTCGGATCGAGTTTGCGCCCAGTCCGCGCGAGGACTTCGTCAAAGAGAGATGTCTTGCATCTCTGGTGAGCCTCGCGGATCTCCTCAATGCCGACGCCAACGGCATATCTCAGGTAGAGATTATCCTCCCTCCACTCCGGAATATGCCGATCGAAGAGTTGCTGGAACGGCGGCGTGGTCCAGGTGGCCGCGTGGACGCCGTTCGTGATCGCGCGAATCGGATACTGCGGGAACATGGTCCGGGATACTTCTCCGTGGTGCATAGCCACGCCGTTGATGTATCGAGACCCGTGAAGTGCCACTTCGGTCATGTTCAGCGCTCCACTCGGACACGCTCCAAGCCGCTCGAGCGCCTGTGCGCGTTCGTCACCGAGAACACCGCGGGCCATGTCCAGCGGGAATTGATCGTGACCGGCGGGCACCGGAGTGTGGGTCGTGAAGACGCACTTTTGCCGTATTGCGTTCAAATCGTCCTGTGTCGCGGAAAGGAGGCGCCGCGGACCTAAACGCTGCTCCATCAGCGCGACACCCAAGAGCGCCGAATGGCCTTCATTCATGTGATAGCTGGCGATGTGATGATGCCCTAACCTCGGCAGAATCTCCACACCGCCGATTCCCAGAATCGCTTCCTGGCAAAGCCGATAATAGCTGTCGCCCCCATAAAGGTGGTCAGTCAGGGCCTGGTCCCATGGACTGTTCTCTGCCAGAGACGTGTCCAGTAAATAGACTGGGACGACGTGGCCTGTGACTCCTTCCACCAGATAGCGCCACGCTTTCACATGGACTACCCGGCCGGCAATCGTCACCGAAGTAATCGGCTTCATCGGTTCCAGAAACTGCTCGGGCGACCATTCGGCGCTATCCTCCCGTTGTCCACCAAGCTGGTCTAGCCGCTGCCGGAAGTAGCCCTTCCGGTGCAGCAGCGAGACAGCAACCATAGGCACCCCGAGGTCGGCCGCGAACGCAACGTATCGCCCGCGAGAATGCCGAGTCCGCCAGAATACGTCGGCATTGCAGGACTGAGTGCCACCTCCATCGAGAAGTACGCCACTCGGGAAATGCTCGAAGTGCCGTTCATAAGAATCTCCTTCCTTGTTCAAGTGCTACTTCGTGCCGAACAACGTCTGCACGTCGGGCTTGGCGCCCCGCTTCGCTCTTACGCGCGAAATGCAATAACCTACAAGTAAGAGTCCACCAACGATTGAAACCGGAACCATGCTATGCGTCTCCTTCGGAAATCGATCCGTGCCGGATCGAATTCCGATTTTGTACAATGCACTCGGCCTTCCGAAATCGCTGCGCCATTGCCAGCAACCCGCCATTCGATACGGACCGCCGATAGAGGTGGGCACCTGCTTCAGCAGAAGACGATATTGCGGCTTACGCTGAAGGCAGCTGTTCTCCAGTTGCTGTATAGGGAACCGTAACCGCCAAGTGGCTTTTTCCTCAAGGAAAAGCCACCTTGAAGGATGTTGGAGACTCTTTTTGAACTCGTTAACAGCTCTAATCCACTTAGGAGTGCAAGATTCTCTCGGCACCAAAATTGGGTCGCGACAACCAGCGGGGTAGCTGAATATCTGACCGCCGACGATGTTCCGCGCGGTCGGACTCCCGGTGACCAGGACGTCGCCATCGATACGTCACTCCGGCGAGCGAGTATTTCTGGAACTCCTACCCGGCATCGAGAAGACGCTCTCTCCCGAGAGTCCACATCGCAGCTGTCGAGAGCCCAGCGCCTGCCCGGAGACCGGATGCCTTCAAGTTAGTTAATTAACGTGTCGGGCAGCCCCTTCATGCCCTACGTGTGGGCACCCAACCCGGCGAACGCTGGACGCCGTCTCTCCCAAAGAAGCGATCTGGCGATATGGGCTGTGCCCTGCAAAACAATTAGCGCGGACGGCAAAGCGCACCGTGCGGCATGTTACGGCGCGCCGGCGAGGAAGCCGCAAACTTGCCATCTCCGGGGCGGTGGGGCGTCCCGAGTTTCTGCGAAGCATAACCCTTTGCCTGCTCAGGACCTGGTCATGACCGGCACTGCGCGTCTCGCGCCCGGTTGACTGGAGGCTGCAGGATGTCGCTCGATCCGGGAAGTCTTAGGCAATCTATCATCGTAACGGGCATCTTCATACTTCTCGAAAAGCCTTAGCCTGCTCCTGGCGGCAAGCCTCTGTAAACTCTCGGAGCGGATCTAGATTCTCCTCGCCGTTCGCGTATCGCGCAAGAATTTCAGCGGGATCCGCCGGCGGCCGTTCATAAGCCTCGAGCAGCCGCTTTCCAACTTCCTCCGCGGCACGAAGAACCTGGTCACTCGATGTTAGACGTATGCGGGCCACCTTTGAGTAGAGCCGCATAATCTTCGCGGGGTCGATTGCCGACCGTTGAATAGAGTCGACAAACAGATGTACAGCTTCCTCAACAAATATTCCATAGAGTTTCTCGTGATCCTCTAGTTCAGCTCTGAGGCGGGCCCATCGAGCTTGTAGCCGCTGTCCCATGAACGTCGCAGCTACGGACGAGCAAGCGCCAACGAGGGATCCGCCGAGAGCCGCAAACGCCGCTATAACCGGCCCATCAACGGCCATAAAGTTCGACCTCCTAAGAAGTAAACATCTGCATTGACACCGGTTCGTTTCCGTGCCCTCATTGTGAATCACCGATGAATACCGATACTGATCTGCGTTTGGACATCACGCGCGAATTCGCATTCGATTGGCCACTTGCTTCGGCGCGCGGAAGAGTGGGGCCATCGTTATATCGATGAGGTTGCTCCGCCATTTAGGCCGCAGCAACCCGGATCCGCGCCTCCGCCGTTAGCAGGTGCCGACGTCTTCTGCCGAGGTTTGGCGCGGCGCAGCGCCATTAGGATGTTCGAATTGCCGGGTTGGCTTCGACCCGAATTCCAAACAACGCCGGCGGTTCTGCAAGCGGCACGTGCCACGTCCGGGCGCCGAGGGCGCTTGGCACGCGGAAATGTGAGCCGGCCGGCGCCATCTCCTAATATCAGACCTTTAGAGCCGAATCCGGAACGGGCCGCAACCTGCAAAATTGAACATCGAGATGTACAGGCTTTCCAAAGCAACCTGGACCGGACCGGCAGGGCCGTTCGCAGGCCTGCTGGCGCCTATCTGTGCGGCCCTGCTGTTGTTAGCAGGCGCGTCCCGTGCGCGCGCTCAATGCCAAGGGACACTATCCTCTACGGATGTCGCCGCCGACTGCACGGCGCGAAACAACACTCCAGCGCTCAAGGCCGATATCGATCCGAAAAAGGCATACAGCCTGGAAGAACTGATCGACGTTGCGGAAAGCAATAATCCGCTGACCCGGATCGCTTGGGAGTCCGCAAAGCAAGCCGCGGAACGGCTCGGCATAGCGCGCAGCGAGTACTATCCGCATTTAGCGGCGCTGGCGCTAGCCGGAGACGAGCGCGCAATCGAACCGTGGCCCAAACCGCTTGGGGTAGCGAACGGATACTTTCTGCTCGACGCATCCACCCTGGAGGCGGGCGTAGATTTGAGGTACAACGTCTACGATTTCGGAAGGCGCGCCGGGAGAGTGGAAGCCAGTAAGGCTCTTCGTTTAGCCGCCTCGGCGGTATTCCAACGAACCAATCAGGATGCGGCGTTTCGCGTCGTGACAGGCTACTTCAACCTCATCACGTCGCAGGAGCGGCTAGAGGCATCGCGGCAGATCGTCAAGACCGCACAGACCACGCAAGATGCGGCCGAGGCTCAGCTTGCAAATGGCAGGGCCACTCTTCCCGACGTCCTGAACGCCAGAGCCGCGGCCGCACAGGCCCGTTACGATTTGGAAGCCAGCATCGGCGCGGTGGACACGGCTCGCGTCGTACTACGAGAGACCATCGGAGTTGAGCCTTCGGACGCCATTCTCGTCGAGCAACCTACGAATTTGCCTCTGCCAGCCCAAGTCGCCGAATCGACGGCAAGCCTCGTGGACAAGGCGAAGCAGCAACGTCCGGACTTACGTGCAATTTCCGAGAAGCTGCGGGCGGCGAATGCGCAGCTCAAGATTGCGAAGGCCGAGTATCTGCCGACAATACAATTCGGCGCATTTGCCGGTCAACAGGCGCTCTGGCCGAGAACGGTCCTTCCTGCGGGGAATCAGGTCGGTTCTGCCAACGCATCGGTGTGGAGCGTAGGCGTGTCCGCGAATTGGACCATCTTCGACGGCGGACTGCGGCGCCACGAAGTTCTCGGGGCCGAGTCGCAGCGCCGCGAGGTTGAAAACGAAAAACGCGAGAAGGAAGACGCCATTGGCCGGGAAGTCTGGGCTGCTTATGTTCAGTTCCGAACGGCCGTGCGCCAGCACGAAGCGGCCGAAACGCTGTTGACGTCCGCAAGCACCTCCTACGATGCCTCCCTGGATGCTTACAGGTACGGCGTGAAAAACCTGGTCGACCTCGTGACCGCCGAGAATCAACTCGCCCAGGCGCGGTTGGCGGACGTGCAGTCTCGCTCCGCGGTACGCATCAACGCCTCGAATCTAGACTATACGACGGGCAACCTGTTGCGTCGGCAGCCGCCCGTAGCTCAACCCGCTACCAAGACGCCTTAAGGAGAGGATACTCGTGCGCGATTTCGGAAAAACCTGGTTGCCCTGCCTGGCACTGATGGGCTGTACCGGATGCTCGAGAGCTCCGTCTATAGAGTTCGTCGGAACATTCTTCCCGGTGTGGATGTTCTGCATCATTGCGGCTCTTGCCATCACGGGGTTGATTCGGGCCGGGCTGGTGCGCTGGCGCCTGGAGCAGAAACTGGGTCCGCTAGTAGTGTTCTATCCGAGCCTGACCGTGGCATTCAGTTGCCTGCTATGGCTCATCTTCTTTTCATAAGTGGGAGGCCGTACCTTGAATAACGATAATAAACTGGTCAAGGCCAGATATCTGCTGGCATGCTCGGTAGTCCTGGCGTTTGCTGTCGCAACCGTGGCGATCGTGCTTCGGCGCCTTGACAGACAGCCTCGTACCGACGACGCGAGCGTGCGCGCGAATTACGTTCAATTTGCCCCGGAAGTCAGTGGACGCCTGCTCACGCTAGCAGTAAAAGATAATGCTTTTGTGCATAAGGGGGATCTGCTATTCGCGATCGATTCCCGGCAATACGAATATGCACTCCAGCTGGCGCTTGCCGACCAGAGGCTGCTGGAAGCTCAGATAACGGATGCCCGGCGCCGGATCGCATCCGAGAGCAGCGCCGTCGAAGCGGCGCGCGCGGGATTGAGCGGCTCCGAGACGCAGACAAAGGTGAGCGAGAGTAGCGTGGAAGCGGCTCTCGCCGCAGTGGAGCGGTCAAAGGCTGCGCTCGAATCCGCCGAGGCTCAGAAGGAACTTGCAGCGAGTAACTTGCGCCGCATTGAACCGCTGCTGGCGAAGCAGTATGTAACCCCGGAGCAGGTCGACGAGTCTCGCACCAAGGCGCGAATCACGGCTCGGAATTACGAGGAGGCACTATCCGCTCTCCAGCAAGCACAGGCCACGGCGAGCCAGACGCGCTTCGCTCACGATGAATCCAAGATATCGGTCACGGCCTCACAGGCGCGCCTGGAGCAAAGTGTACACGCGGTGGAGATTCTGGACACTTTGCTGGCGCAGAGGCCGGCCAAGGCCGCGAAGGTTAGCGATGCGCAACTGAATCTGGAGCGCTGTACCGTCAAGGCGCCCTTCGATGGATACGTGACCAACCTCAATATCTCGGAAGGTGAATATGCGAAGCCAGGCGTACCGATCTTCACGCTTATCGATAACCGCACGTGGTACGTGGTTTCCAACTACAGGGAATCGGAGTTGAGGTCCATCCGGCCTGGCAAGCATGTTGACGTGTACGTCATGAGCCAACCATCGCGGCGTTTTGACGGAATCGTGGAAAGCCTTGGTTTTGGCGTGGCCCCCGACGATACGCGCCTCAATAACGGCCTTCCCGACATCGAGCACACGTTGAATTGGGTGCACATTGCCGCTAGGTTTCCCGTGCGCGTTCGCGTTCAGAACCCCGACCCGGCATTGTTTCGGATTGGGGAAACAGCCACAACCATTGTGAGATAACAGCCTTGTCACTCTTCAGCGCGGGAAAAGTCTCGGAACTGGATCGATTCTGGAGGGAGATGGCGCCGGTTCCGGGCCGAATGGCGGGGAGTTTACGGTTCGCTTTGACATCGGCGCTGGCGACTCTCCTATTGCTGATCCTGCAACCTCCTGTCGGCTTCATCGCGCCCTCGATGTTCATGCTGTTCCTGATCTCGCACGATTCGCCGTATCAGTCCTTCAGGGATCTCCTCATCTTGCTCAGTGGTGCGGCGCTGGGAATCATCGCCGCACTGCTGCTGATCGGCGCCACGGGCGATCATCCCGTGGCACGGGTGATGGGGCTGGCTGTGTTTACTCTTATGGCGGCGTTCTTCTTTCGGACGAGCGCGATCCCGGGCTTTCCGATGGCCTTTGGCTGTCTGACGTACATGGTGATTTCCCTGTGGGAGTACCAGATCCGGGCAGAAAGAATACTGCATCTCTCTTTGTGGCCGATGGGCACGCTGTTGACTGTTGCCGGTTCCGCGGTCGTCGTGGAATACCTGTTCAATCGCAGCGATCCCTTGGTTGCATTGCGGCGGGAGATACGGGCCCGGCGCGCCGCACTCGAGCGCTTGTTCCAGTTGTACGCGACCCATGCGGAAGCCGAACGGATCGAAAAACAATCCGCCATCGTGCGGCGCTACGCAGTCACTGGCGTGGGGCAACTCCAGCTACTTCTGGAGCGCGTTTCGAAAGACAAGGTCTGTGAGGCCGCTGAATCCAGGCGTCTCAGAGCTATAACGGCCGCTTTGGACCGGCTTCTTATTCTGGGCGCGGCCTTTGCCGTCCACAACGATTCCGAGACCGTGGACCTGGCGCGGTTCGAGCGCATCGGGAGAGCCATTGTGGCTGCCGAAGCAGGCCGTTTGGCGGAGGTTGAGAACATCCTCGGCGATTCGCAGGTTGCGGGTCACAGCGAACTCGATCGTATCGAGCAGACTTTGCACCATCTGGGAGATTCCGCGGAGGCCAGCGCAGCGGACGCTACGACGGAAGCCCCAAAAACCGTGCCTTCCGGCGGATCCTGGAGGGACTCGCTCAAACGCCTGCTCCTGCCGGATGCGTTCACCAACGGCGACTACTTCCTGTATGCGCTGAAACTGAGTTTGTGCGCGACGATCTGCTACGTGATCTACAACGCACTGGGGTGGCCCGGCATCTCCACTGCGTTCTTCACGGTTTATTTCACCGGCCTTAGCACCACCGGCACCAGCAATCGCAAGTTGATCATCCGCGTCGTCGGCTCGACGATCGGAGGAATGATTCTGGGTATCGGCTGTCTGGTTTTCGTGTACCCGAATCTTGAGGGGGTCCAGGGTTTCCTCCTCATCATCGCGGCGGTGTCGTTTCTTGGGGCATGGTGCGCTGCCAGCCCGTACTACGGGTATATCGGTCTGCAAATTGCTTTTTCGTTTAATCTCCTCGCTTTTGAACGGCTCCGTGCTCCGGACCAGATGACTCCCGCGAGGGACCGCCTGCTCGGCATCGCACTGGGTTTCCTCGTGATGTTCTGGATCTTCCATCAAGTTCGGCCCGAGCGGACCGTCGACACTATGCGGCGTCTGCTTGCGCGTCTGCTTCGCGCCCAGGCCGAACTCGTTCGGTTATTCGGTTTGGAGCCGGATGTCGCAGCGGGCGCCAGGATTGCGGAAATCAGGAAACAGATCGCGGCTATGGTTGTGAATCTGCCGAACTTTGCGCATGCCGTTAAGTTCGAATTTCCGCCCGATCGCGCGGCGGGCATGAGACTGAGCAACGAGATCTTGACCGCCGCGACGACCACGGGAGACCTTCTGTTCTGTATGCGAACATGGCCGCAACAAGTGGAAGGGGTCCAGGACACTGGGCGCCTGAGAGAGGCCCGGGATTCGATCGAAGACGGTCTGCATGGGCTGGCTCGCCTGCTGGAAGAAGGTCCGGAGGCTCGGGAGAAACCTCCGCGGACAATCGACGCTGCAACCGGAGAACAGCTTCGAAGCGAGACGCCGATTTGTGTAGCAAAGGCAATCGACCACTTCCGGGAGCTGCAGATGGCATGCGATGGCATTGTGAGGTCTGCGGCATAGCAACAGAGTTCAGAATGCCTGCCAGGGAAGCAATCTGACCTGAACCTCTCACGTATTCCGCTTCCTCAACGAAACTGGCGTGAGATGTCGTATTTTCGCATGCGAGACTGCAGCGTGGTGCGCTTCAATCCCAGGCGTGCCGCCGCGCCATTTGGGCCTCCGACTTGGCCATCAGCTTCCTCCAGCGCCCGAAGGATACTCTCCCGTTCGGCGTTTTCCGATTCAGTGGGCAACGTGCCCCGCGATGCAGGCGGAGCCGGCTTAACGATCAGTTCGGGCGTCATCGCCACTCGCAGCACGCTCCCGTTGGTTAGGATGACCGATCGTTCCAGCACATTCTGCAACTCACGGATATTGCCCGGCCAATCGTAGTTTGTGAGTTCGGCCAAAACCGACGTAGGAATCGTTTCGATGTTGCGGCCCATGCGATCGGCGTGCTTCTGAACGAAGTAGCGTGTGAGCAGCGGTATGTCTTCACGGCGGTCCCGCAACGGTGGAACATGTATTGGAAAGACATGCAGCCGATAGTAGAGGTCGGCGCGGAACTTGTTCTCATCGACCATTTTCTTCAAGTCCCGGTTCGTAGCGGCTACCAACCGGGCGTCGGTCCGGATCGTTCGATTGCCGCCAACGCGCTCGAATTCCTGGTCTTGAATCGCGCGCAGCAGCTTCGGCTGGAGTTCGAGCGGCATTTCGCCGATCTCGTCGAGAAAGAGCGTGCCTCGATGGGCGAGTTCGAAGCGTCCGACCTTCTGCGCTACCGCTCCGGTGAACGAGCCTTTCTCGTGCCCGAACAGCTCGCTTTCGAGCAGGCTGGCGGGGATCGCCGCGCAGTTCACCTTGACGAAACTGCCCTTGCTGCGGCTGCTCAGCTCGTGAGTTGCCCGCGCGACCAGCTCTTTTCCCGTGCCTGTTTCGCCTAGTATGAGAACGGTTGCGTCCGTGTGAGCCACGATCTGAACACTCTTCAGGACGGCTTGAAAAGCCGGCCCTGCGCCGATCATGTTCCCAATGTTCTGGTCGAGCCGAATCTCGTCCTCGAGATAGAGCTTCTCGGTCTCGAGCCGATCCTTGATTTGTTCCAGCTCCCTATAGGTGAGTGAGTTCTCGACGGCGATGGCAATTTGGCTCGCGATCTGCATCAGGAACTCGACATCGTCGGGAGTCCAGACCTCATCGGTCAGCCGGGAAAGTGCGAGCGTTCCGAAGGCGCGATCGCGTGTGATCAACGGAACTGAGCAAATAGACTTAAATCCGAGTCCCAGAAACCGCCGGAAATTCGGATTCGGATAGCGGTCGACATCGGAGCCGCTCGCCACGACGGGCTTTCCGGTGGCGAGCACCTCCGCCGCCGGCATGCCCTGAGGGTTGAACGGTCCCTTGAGTTCATCGAGGAGCTGCGGACCTGTCGAATGCAACGCGTACACATCGAGGCCGCCGTGTTCATTGCATAACGTCAGCATCGCATAATCGTGCTGGATAATCTTCAAGAGCTGGCTGAATATCGCCGAGAATAAGTCGTCTTGCCCCAGCTTCGACACCAGCGCATTAGTGATATCGAACAGCGTTTGCAGCCGGTCCCGCTCCCGGACTGCTTCTTGCTTGGCGAGGAAGGACTCGACCGCAACGGCGAACTCGATGGCCACGCGCTCCAGGAACGCTATCTCGGCGGGAGTGGGATCGAGTGGCGCCACGGAGCTGAAGCCGAACGCCCCGAGCCGGTTATCGCCCGCGGTCAGGGGGACGAGTATCAGGGTGCTGATCCCGAACTTCTCGCGAGCCCATCTTACGAAATCCGGCCAGCGAGTTTCAGACTCAGGTGGAGACTATGAGTGGCTGCTGGTTTTGCCATACCCAACCGGCGGGATCGTCCTCGACCGGCAGGCGAAGGCTCGTGATGACGGGATTCCCAGGCGCATTGAGAATGTGCCCCTGCATTGACGTTGCTGTTGGGATCGTGCAGACACCAGCCCAAGATGATCGAAGGTCACGATACGGCGAAGGGATCCGGCGACGCCCGAGAGGAGGCTCCGCAGATCGGTGCGGCCGGCGATGGAACGCGAGAGCGCGACCACCGCCTCGTAAATATCGGTAGAGGAGGCTCCCACAGGCCAATCATAGCTGATTCTGTGTAAAATCCCAGCCCGTCGCACCGCCGCCGGCTCAACCTGCCGATCGTCGCGGCATCATTCGGCGCGGACGTCGTCCAAGGTGCGCGCCATGCTCGTCATCTGCTACGGCACTGCCTTCGTGCGCCGCTTGAGTGCTTGCGGCGAGCAGAATAATCTGAGCATAATCAGCGCGGAACCTTACACCAACGCCCGGACGCATTTGGCATGCGCCGTGCTTCATGACCCTGCAGAACCCGGACGCAAGCAATCGCAGGCGACATCAGCTCCGGCCTCGAAGGCTGTCGCGCGTATCTCGCGAAGGCGTGGTTCGGCAATAGAAATGAGAGGTCGTAATTATGAAACAAGGTGACATGAATCAATACAAGGCACTGCTGATCGCGAAGCGTGAAGAGATCCTGGGCAGGTCGCGCCGATCGAGAGGATATCTGGATCGTGGAATCCAACGACCTGATCGAGACGGTGCAACTCGCCAGTGACCGGGAATTCGCGGTTCGCACTCTGGAACGCGAGAGTAAGAGCCTGATGCAGGTCGACGCAGCACTCAAACGCATCGATCACGGCGAGTTTGGGATCTGCTTGGAATGTGAGGAGCCGATCTCTCCGAAACGCCTAGCGGTCGTGCCGTGGGCTTCATATTGTTTGAAGTGCCAGGAGTTGCACGACCAGCGAGAGTCGGCGGAAACCCACGAACCGCAACTGGCCGCGTGAATGTTCATACGCAACTCTCGATTTCTGGAAGGAGTCACCGCGAACAGCGCCGGGTGTTCAGGCCCTCGGTTTGGTCTCACCGACGATAGAGGAGCTATAAATAACGTTGGCTGTCAGACCAACGCCCTGTGAGACGAGAAGGCGCGGCAAATCTTGGTCGCGTTCATCGATGGCAGAAACATCGTGCAGCTGAATCCGGACCGCCATTCCCCTGGAGAGCGCTTGAATACAGCTGGCCTCAACCGCCTCGACGCCTTCACCGGACAGCTTCCCATCCACAGTGATCGTTGTGCTTGCGGGTTCTTCTGCCGTCATAATCCGGATCATTGCCAGTTACCTTTCCGATGCTTCACTTTCAGACTGATACCAACATCCAGGAATCGCATAGTATATTGCTCGGGACACGGCGGCCGGTGAATCCGCGGCTACTCCGCCATTTCAAGGTGCGAGTTCGGCGTCGGGAGACGGTCACGTTCGCCGGATGCTTCCGCGCGAATTCCGCGGCTACGGCCAGCCGTAACGTGATTCGCTCGACTGGGATGCCTTCACTGAGTGCCAGCCCCTCCGGAGTATCTCCGGCTTTGAATCGTTCTAAGAAGATACACTGCGTAGGTTTGACATCGCCTGTTGCCAACCCAAATGCGCGGTTGTTCGGTCGCTTCGTTCGCCTGATTGTCCAGGTTCTCAGGGCGACGGGCAATGCCGAAATGCGGCACCTGCCTCGGCGGGCGACGACCTCAGCAGTCGGCCGCATAACACAAGCGAGGCTGTAGGTGGCGGAAGTTATCGGCGGCATTCTGATTGGGAGATTTGTGAAGAATGGCGCGACCGGCGGCCAACCGCGGCCTTTTTCGCGCCCGTGGGGCATCCTAGGATGAATCCGCGCAGCCGCTGAAGCCAACTTTGCTTGGGATGCACCACGGGAATGGGTAAGCCCAGAACGGCTCCGGCCAGCGCCTGCGATTCGGGCGATGCAGCGATGATCCGCGCACCGAATCGATACCAGGCGTCGAGCAGGGCACTCCCGTGCTCGTCGGCGTCGACGACAAAAGTGATGTCGATGATCAACGGACGATTGCCGATGATTGAGAGCGAAGTCTGCCATGCTTGATAGACACTCTCTACGCCGGCTCCGCTCAGACTCCCTGCGAGTTCTAACTTTAACCCATCGGAATTGTCGTGTATGTAGTACTGCAATGGTTGGTTGTTCATGAAATCGCGTCCTGGCTATCGGCCACCGGATGCTGTCAAATGCAAACTGATGGCCGATAGCAGCTCCGTTGACACGAACAGTCTTGGATAGAATCGATGGCTTAACGAATAGACCACCTGGCGCGACTCGATTACGCTATTCTGCCGCATGGACTTTCCACTCCGGGGGGAGAAAGTCGTGAACGCAAGCGACCCGGCAGCTGAAACAGTCCGGGTTCGCATCGCCCGAATAAAGCCGGGTCGTGCTTTGCTTTCCGGCATCAATATGTTTCGCGGTTCCGTGTCCACCGCGGACGATGAAACCATAGTTGTGCTGAAGCGATGCAGTACGGGCTAGTCCGATAGTATTGTCCTTTCCGCGAGAGACGTTCTCCCGCGGTCCTCAAGGGTGCCCGGTGGCGAGTGGCTTGCACTACAGGGCACGTTGAAAGCAAAATGGAGAGAAATTTCGGGCTCATCCAACAGGAAGATCGGAGCGGTTGTTCGGCGGGAGTACGGATCGAACATCCCCGGCGCATCGTTGGCCCGGTTCCGCGGGCGCAGGTGCTTCGGGCCGCGGCAACCCAGTTCGCCACGACTGGCCTTCGTGCGACCTCGACGCCGATGCTTGCCCGGGCCGCGGGAATATCGGAACGTGTTCTTGACTTCTACTTCGGCAGCAAGGAATGTTTGTTCCGGGAGACGGTTGAGGACAATATGAAGACGCGGCTCAGGTTGCTCGAGGCGCGCACCGCGTCCAGCGGATACGAGAGTGAGACAGCGGCCGTTCAGCGCATCGCGGAAGCCACCGTGACAGTCTGTGTGGCCGGCCCTGGGAATTCGAGATTGATGCATTGGGCTCTTTTGGAGGATCCCGAATATGCTGCCGACCTGTATCGCCACGAGCTCGGCTCCGTCGAAATTGTGTGGAACCGGGAATTCGCCCAACGCTTTCCGGACTCGCTCTCGTGCCGGACTCTATCCGTTAATCTCGTGCCCTATGCTGTTCACGCCTGCCTCGCATACGGCTTCTGGCTCGCCACTCTTGGCCACGATGCGAAGAGCGCTGCGGCGCTGGCACAGGGCTTCTCGGCGGGGATAGCGCAGGCAGCTTCGGCCCTGCTATCGCAACCAGGCAATGGGACACGCCATTAGGCCGAACAAAGAATGCCGACGGCGTATGGTCTGACCGCCGTCGATGCATGCGAATTTCGGATTATCGATACGCTCGCGGTGCCGGAAATCGTCCCGTGCCACGGCAAGTGTCGGCATCGGCACGATGTCGATATGACACGGGAATTCATCGTCGAAAAGCTTCTTGCCCCCGGTAATGCGTCACGATCGGTCCATGAACTCGCGGCCGCGAGTGGGCACAAATGTGCTTCTAACTTCTCACATGAGTGTCAGCGAAAGGAACCAATCATGGCAAACGGTGTGGCCAGCTCCGGTTGCTTCTTATGGCAAGGTGCGGTCCATTACCTCGGCGAGTGCCGGGCACGAGGTGGTGATGAACATGAAGCCGAACGAAGGCGTCACCAATATCTTGACCGTGTTCTCGGTGAGCCCGGATGAGGAGGACCACGTCGCGTTGCAACAAATCCTTACGGGCTCGCGATACATCCATCTCAAGTTCAAGGTGGAGACCAGCGCCACCGTGCCATCGGCATTGGCAGTCTTACAAAAGCGCAGAATTCCGATTGTCCTCGTCCAGCGTGATTCGTCGGATTCGTGGCGGGATCTCCTGGAGCATGCAGTGCGGCTGCCGGCGCCGCCGCTCGTGATTGTAACCTCCTGGCTGGCGGATGATCTGCTATGGGCGGAAGCTCTGAATCTGGGCGCATGGGACGTGCTAGCCAAGCCGTTCGATGTTCAAGAGGTATGCCGCGTCGTGGAGTCGGCTTCGAGTCACTGGAGCGCACGGCACAAGCACCGTTAGATGTTAGCTTCGCTCGCCCAGCCGGTGCAGAGGGGCGAGCAGAATGATAAACATCTTAAACCGTCTCCTTGAGCACAACTTTCATCGAGGAATCCAAGGTTACTAAAGGGGATAGATTTTCGGACTCCTCTGGGTCGGGTGTAAATCCAGTCCAACGTGCGTCCATTCGGTTTCATTTCAAATTGCCGTCGCAGTGACGATACTCGTCGGCAACATACAGGTTGGGCCCATCCGCGATGTCTCCGCGGCCCTCGATTATGTGCCGCGCTGTCTGACGTCGGAACGGTCCGGAATCGATGAGATTCGCAGCTTAGGTGACATCCACGCCGCCGGACACCGCGTGGTGTATGGCGGAAAACTGTTCACGCAGTCCACCCCTATCACTGATGAGGTGCTCAAGGGAATTGAGCACTGCATTGACCTGGCGCCGCTTCACAACGCCGACAATCTTCGCGGAATCGGGCATTGCTGGAAATCCTGGGCTGGGCAACGCCGCAGGTGCAGTATTCGATACCGCCTTTCACACCTCCTTCGGTACGTGGCCTTTCGTTATCCGGCGTTGCACGGGCTCACGCGCGAACAAACGCATCATCACACTTCACGCGCTCCGGCGATCTGGATCCCGCGATCGTCAACCTCATCGCAACCAAGGAAGGTCTCTCAGCACACGAAGTCGAGGCTCTTCTAAAACACGCAGTCCGGACTGTTTGGCATATCCGGCCTGACCAACGACATGAAGGTGCTGGAAGAGGAGCTGAGGTCGAACGACGAACGCCGCGTGCGCCTCGCTATCGAGGTCTTCTGTTATCGCGCGCGGAAGTATATCGGCCCGTAACTCGCGTTTATGGGCGGGGCTGATGCGGTAGTGTTCACGGTGCGGCATAGGCGAGCATTCGCCGGGGATCCGTGCGCGCATCTGCGGGGGCATGGAGTGGACTGATTGCGCGCGACACGGTGCGCTGCATTCTGGGAGAGCCTCATGCGTCGTAGCCGCATGGCCCTAAACGGACCATTTCCAGCCGGCGATTCCAGGGCGCGACGCTGTTGTTTCGCGCAGCCGTGTCGTCGGTGCAGTGCCGCCCCCCTGGCAGAAGACATGGGCATCTGCTCAAGGCGCATGTCAGGAATCTGAGTTGCCATCGTTCCATTGGCGGCGTAACCCTCGTTGATCCAGGAGATCAGAACGGTTACCCGGCCACTCCTGCGCACTGCGCCAAATGGCGAATCGATTGCGAATCGGAGAGTAGTGAGGTTCATCTCTCGCTCGGACGGGGCATTCCAGCCCAAAGGCTATCGCAGAGGAATGCAAAGTCGTTTTGTCGAGCTTGAGTCTCCTACCTTGCGAAGAAGGAGTTTACGGAATGACGCCAGTCATAGATACGGAACAGCGCTCCAGCGACTCGTTGAGCGCTTATGGGATCGCACGCTCCACGATTGCGGGATTTCCCCTTGATAGGTCGGAACTGAAAAGGGTCGACGCTTATTGGCGAGCATGCAACTACCTTGCGCTCGGCATGATCTATCTTCAGGAAAATCCGCTTCTGAGAGAGCCGCTCAGGCCCGAGCACATCAAGAACCGGCTTCTGGGTCATTGGGGATCGAGCCCCGGACTGGCCTTCACCTATATCCATCTGAACCGCCTGATCAAGAAGTTCGACCTCAACATGATTTTCATGGCTGGCCCGGGACACGGTGCACCGGGAGTTCTGGCGCCTGGCTATCTTGAGGGTACCTACTCAGAGGTGTACCCCGATAAGAGCGAGGATGAGCGAGGACTGCGTGAATTCTTCAAGCAGTTCTCGTTTCCGGGCGGGATCGGCAGTCACTGCACACCGGAAACGCCCGGCTCTATCCACGAGGGCGGTGAACTGGGCTATGTTCTGTCGCACGCCTGTGGGGCCGCTTTCGATAATCCGGATTTAATCGTTGCCGCCGTAGTGGGAGACGGCGAGGCGGAGACCGGGCCGCTGGCGACATCGTGGCACATTAGCAAATTCCTCAATCCCGTTCGTGACGGCGCCGTTCTGCCGATTCTCCACCTGAACGGATACAAAATCAATAACCCCACTCTTCTGGCCCGGATCACTCACGAAGAGTTGGAGGACCTTCTGCGAGGCTACGGCTGGACGCCTTGCTTCGTCGAAGGTTCCGATCCCGAGAGCATGCACCAGGCAATGGCGGCGACGGTGGAGCACTGTGTTGAGGAGATCCGAAAAGCGCAGCGTGAATGTCGCCAGACCGGCGTGGCGCGCCGGCCGCGCTGGCCCATGATCGTTCTGCGATCCCCGAAAGGATGGGGCGCCCCGCTAGAGGTCGGCGGCCACAGGGTCGAGGGCTTCTGGCGGGCGCACCAGGTTCCCTTGACGGAAGTCAAGAAAAACGCCGAACAACTCCAGATTCTTGAGAAGTGGATGCGCGCGCTGAAGCCCGAGGAACTGTTCGATCAGAACGGCAAGCTGATCGCCGAACTGAAGGAGCTCGCGCCCGTGGGTCAGCGCCGGATGAGCGCCAATCCGCACGCCAACGGTGGAGTTCTCAAAAAGGCTCTGCGCCTTCCCTCTTTCAGCGACTACGCTGTCAAGGTTGACCGGCCTGGCGCGATCGAGGCTGAGAACGTCCCTCCCTTGGGCACATTTCTGAGAGACGTGATGAAGCTTAACATGACCAACTTCCGCGTGTTCGGGCCCGACGAAACTACTTCCAACAAGCTGCAGGCAATCTACCAAGCCGCCAAGAAGGTCTGGCTGGCCGAGTATTTCCCTGAAGACCAGGACGGCACCGAACTGGCGCCCGATGGCCGCGTCGTTGAGATGCTCAGCGAGCACACCATGGAGGGCATGCTGGAGGGTTACCTGTTGACCGGGAGAAACGGCTTCATTTCTTCGTACGAAGCGTTCGTCCACGTGATCGACTCCATGTTCAACCAGCATGCGAAGTGGCTGTCCATCTGTAACCAGCTCTCCTGGCGGCGCGATATCGCGTCACTGAACCTGCTCATCACATCGACGGTCTGGCGTCAGGACCACAACGGCTTCACGCATCAGGACCCCGGCTTCCTCGACGTGGTGCTTAACAAGAGCGCGGCTGTTACTCGCATCTATCTTCCGCCAGACGTCAATTGCCTCCTCTCCGTTGCGGACCACTGCCTGCGGAGTGAGAACTACATCAACGTCATCGTCTCGGATAAGCAGCTCCACCTGCAGTACCTCAACCTGGAAGCGGCCATCGTGCATTGCACGAAGGGCATCGGGATCTGGGACTGGGCCAGCAACGATCAAGGCTGCGAACCGGACGTGGTTTTCGCTTCGGCCGGCGACATCCCCACGCAGGAGGCCCTGGCAGCGACGGTGCTGTTGCGGGAAGAGTTTCCGGACATCAAAATCCGCTTCATCAACGTGGTCGATCTATTCAAACTCGAGCCGAACACGGAGCATCCTCACGGACTTTCCGACAAGGATTTCGACTCGCTGTTCACCACAAATAAACCGGTCATCTTCAATTTTCACGGGTATCCGTGGCTGATTCACCGGCTGGCCTATCGGCGCACCAACCACAAAAACCTGCATGTGCGCGGCTACAAGGAGAAGGGAAACATCAATACACCGATGGAACTCGCGATCAACAACGAAACCGACCGCTTCAGTCTTGCAATTGACGCGATCGACCGCGTTCCCAATCTGCAGCCCATTGGCGCGCACGCGAAGGAGAAGTTCCGCGAGCGGCAGATCGCTTGCCGCAGATACGCCTATGAACACGGGATCGACGCTCCGGAAATTACCGGATGGCGCTGGCCGCACTAGCTAAAGACCGAAAGGATTCCAGATGCGCACAGCAATCGTGACTTCCTGCAAGTTAGTACGTTCTCCCATCGAGCTGACCAGCATTAATACGATCCGCACGCTCGCCATGGATGGAGTACAGGCTGCCAACTCCGGCCATCCTGGGACGCCTATGGCGATGGCGCCGGTCGCTTATTGCCTATGGCAGCAATTCCTCCGTTTCGACCCGCGGGACCCCGTCTGGCCCAACCGCGACCGCTTCGTCCTCTCAATTGGCCATGCTTCCATGCTGCTCTACGCGCTGCTGCATTTGACCGAAGTGCGGGCGGTCGGCAAGGAATACGAAAAACTGGGCGAACTCTCGGTGCCGCTGGATGCTCTCAAAAACTTCCGGCAGTTGGACAGCCGCTGCCCAGGCCATCCCGAGTATCGCTGGACATCGGGGGTCGAGACCACTACGGGGCCGCTCGGCCAGGGCGTTGCGACCAGCGTTGGCATGGCGATCGCGCGGCAGTGGCTGGCCGCGCGATACAACCGCCCCGGCTTCGAATTGTTTGACTTCAACGTATATGCGCTTTGCGGAGACGGTTGCATGATGGAGGGCATTTCCGGTGAGGCCGCATCGCTCGCGGGGCACTTAGGGCTCGCCAATCTCTGCTGGATCTACGACAACAACCACATCACGATTGAAGGCAACACCGCCCTGGCTTTTACGGAAGATGTGGCCACCCGCTTCATCGCCTACGGGTGGAACGTGACGCGGGTCGGCGATGCGAACGACCTCGAAATGCTTGCCCGAGCGTTCCGAACATTTCAAAACACCAACGATCGGCCTACCTTGATCATCGTCGACAGCCATATCGGTTATGGCGCGCCTCACAAGCAGGATACGAGCGGCGCGCACGGCGAGCCTCTGGGAGAAGAGGAGGTTCGTCTGGCTAAGCGGAACTACGGCTGGCCCGAGGACAAGAAATTCTACGTGCCGGATGGCGTCTACGATCACTTCCGCCAGGGGATAGGTAAGCGCGGCAAGGATCTGCGCGACGCCTGGTTTGAGCGGATCGCCGAGTACCGCAGTCAATACCCCGAGCTTGCCGAAGAACTGTTCCGCATGCAGCACCGCCAGCTTCCGGAAGGCTGGGACCGCGATCTGCCCGAATTCCCCGCGGACCCGAAAGGCCTGGCCACACGGGAGTCGTCGGCAAAAGTGTTGAACGCAACGGCCAAAAACATTCCCTGGCTGATCGGCGGCGCCGCCGATCTGGGACCATCCACGAAGACCCGCCTGACCTTCGAAGGCGCCGGCGATTTTTCGGCGCAGAATTACGCCGGCCGCAATTTCCATTTCGGAATCCGGGAGCACTCCATGGGGGCGATCCTAAACGGAATGAGCCTGGTGAAAGTGCGCCCGTTCGGCTCCGGATTTTTCATCTTCGTGGACTACATGCGGGGTTCGCTTCGCCTGAGCGCCTTGATGGAGATCCCGGTGATTTACATCTTCACTCACGACTCGATCGGAGTCGGTGAGGATGGCCCGACTCATCAGCCGATCGAGCAACTCGCGCACATGCGTGCAATGCCCGGGCTGATCGCGATCCGGCCGTGCGACGCCAACGAGGTCCGCGAAGCATGGAAGGTAGTCCTCCAACTGCACCATGAGCCGGCGGTGCTGGTGCTCGCGCGGCAAGCGGTTCCGACGATTGACCGTTCCCGATACGCCCCGGCCTCCGGGTTGGCGCGGGGCGCCTACGTCCTGGCGGATGCACCCAACGCCGATCCGGAAGTGATTCTGATCGGAACCGGCAGCGAAGTCTCTCTTTGCCTCGAAGCTTACGAACGATTGACTAGTGAGGGCGTGCGTGTGCGTGTAGTCAGCATGCCGTCATGGGAGCTGTTCGACGATCAGGATGTTGATTACCGCGACTCTGTTCTGCCTCCGCGTGTGAAAGCGCGAGTTTCAGTGGAAGAGGCTTCAGACTTCGGCTGGACGAAATACACCGGAACGGAAGGCGAGAACATTGGCATAGAAACGTTTGGGGCCTCGGCGCCCATTAAGCAACTGTTGAAGAAATTCGGATTTACCGCGGATCACATTGTAGCCGCGGCAAAAAACCAGATTCTAGGCCACAAGGCACAGCACTAGAAGGGGTGATTATGCGAATCGGTATCGGCTCCGATCACGGCGGTTTTGTGATGAAGGAGCAACTCGCCAGAAAGCTGGCGGAGGAAGGACATGAGGTGGTCGATTTCGGGAACATGGTTTACGATCCCGATGATGACTATCCCGACTTCGCAATCCCGCTCGCGCGGGCGGTTGCAACCGGATATGTGGAGCGGGGTGTCGTGCTCTGTGGCAGCGGGGTAGGCGCCTCGGTAGCTGCCAATAAAGTGAGCGGCGCACGTGCGGCGCTCTGCCATGACGACTATTCGGCGCGTCAGGGAGTCGAAGACGACGACATGAATGTCCTTTGTCTTGGAGGGCGAACGATGGGAACCGAAGTGGCCTGGGACTGCACTAGAAATTTTCTGAGCGCCAGGTTCAGCGGGGCTGAGCGTCACAACCGCCGGCTAGCGAAAGTGAAACAGCTCGAACATCTGCGCGCTCGCGAATTGAGCGGCACCTGGATGAAAAGACTTTTCGTTGGATGCACAACGAAGACGCCATAGCGTCGGAGAAGTTGGCCGAAGGTCTTCGAAAGTTCAACACCGATAGCTGGCCAATTTAGACCAATAGGTGGGCCGGGTGATATAGCGATATTTATTGCGCGACCCCGGACGGCGACTTACGAGTCTGCCGGCTGATGATATCCGTTGTATTCGATCGGAACCGTGGCGGGACACGGGTCACCCATGATCGGCTTTTCATTCTCATTCGACCTGCGGAACGGTTATTATTTTCCGGAGCACCGATTACCTCGTTCCAGCGAGGACTAAGTCTGCTGAGCCGAACCCAGCATCACTTCGCCAGCGCCAGCGTTCTCAGCATCAGCGTAGAGAGTATCAGTGAGCCGTTTGGAACTGGCGGTTAGGTCCCGTAACCAAACAAATGGCTTATCGGTGAGCATTTTGTCCGTACATCTCCAGCGCCAATTCCCTCGCGCGCTGCCAGGTACGTTCATACGAGCTTCCCGCCCCAGATTTAACAAATCTTGTAAGGGCGCTATCGCCAGCGCCGCTCGGGCGGACCACGCCAAACGCATTAGAGCCGGACCAGGCTCGATAGCCCGGTCGTTTTCGTCGTTTAAATATCTGCTCCAGACGGTCTGTCTCTGACTGTTGGTAAGCTCTTCGAACCACTGGCGGCTTGTAAGGTTGTCGTGCGTACCGGTGTAAACTACGCTGTTTTCGACGAGGTTCTGTGGAAGATAGGGATTGTCTTCATGCCCATCGAAGGCGAACTGCAGAACCCGCGTGCCCGGAATTTGGAACTCGTCGCGAAGGGTTTCCACATCCGGAGTGATCAGACCGAGATCTTCAGCGATGAACGGCAGTCCGCCTAACTCGGCTTTCACTTTGTGGAAGAACTCGGCCCCCGGACCCGGCTCCCATGACCCTGTCTGTGCCGTGGACGCCCCCGAAGGAATGTGCCAAGCCGCCGCAAACGCGCGGAAGTGATCGAGTCGAATCAAATCCACATGTGACAAAAGCGCGCGGAAGCGGTCGATGCACCACCGGTACCCGGTCGCGCGGAGGGCCTCCCAGTTATAGACAGGGTTGCCCCACAACTGCCCCTGCGCGCTGAAGTAATCGGGAGGAACCCCGGCCACAAACTTCGGCCGGCGGCGCTCGTCGAGAAGGAAGAACTCAGGATGGGCCCAAACGTCGCTGGAATCGGGCGAAACGAAGAACGGCAAGTCGCCAATCAGCCTCACTCCCTTCGAATGCGCGTACTCTTTTAGCTGCTCGCCTTGCCGGAATAGTAAAAACTGCGCGAACCGGGCGCGATCGATCTCATCTCTGAGTTCCAGCGCAGCCTCGGCCAGGACACGGGGATGCCGCTGCACCAACTGCGCCGGCCATTCAATATAATAGGCGCCGCCATGCCTGTACTTCAGAGCATGAAATAATGCGTAGTCTTCCAGCCAAGATGCCTCTCTCGAGCAGAATTCTTCATACTCAAGCCGCAGTTCGCCGCGCCTCACTTGCCGGAAGCGGTTCCATGCTGTTTCGAGCAGTTTTTCCTTAAACGGGATTACTGAGTCGTAATCAACGACGCCGGGAGCGAATTGACCGTGGCAGTCTATTGGATCCAGCAAACCCTCCGCGTTCAGCGACCGCGGACTGATCATTAGGGTATTCCCAGCAAATGAGGACGATGGCTGATACGGCGAATTTCCATATCCAGTCGGCCCCAAGGGAAGTGCCTGCCACCATCCTTGGCCGGAATCATGAAGCCGGTCGATCCAAGCGAACGCCTCGGGTCCCAGGTCACCAATACCGTAGGGCGAGGGCAGCGACGTGACATGGAGCAACAAGCCCGATGCCCGGTACCCGAGCTGAAATGAGGTGTATTCCGCCCGCCGATCCCGTATTTCTATAGCACGGGACAAGGTTCCGCTTTCCAAATATCAGCCGCATATTGGGCAATAGTGCGGTCGCTCGAAAACTTGCCGCTGCTGGCGACATTCAGGATCGCTTTCCGCGCCCATGCGCTTGAATCCGAATATAGTGCGCCGAGGCGGTCCTGCGCCTGGCAATACGATGTCAGATCGGCCAGGTGCATGTAATAGTCGCCACCTGTTAGAAGCACATCTCGCAACGGGTCGAAAATCCCAGGCTCGCTCCGATTGAAGTGCCCGGAAAAGATAAGATCGAGTGCTGCCTTTGTTTCAGGCTCATTCTGATAGTGCCAATAGGGGCTGTACCAACGCCTGCTACCCTCTACTTGTTCCACGGTTAAACCAAATAGAAAGAGGTTGTCTTCGCCGGCTTCCTCCGCCATCTCGATCGTCGCGCCATCCCGTGTCCCGACTGTAAGTGCTCCGTTCATCATAAACTTCATGTTGCTCGTACCGCTTGCCTCGAACCCCGCCGTAGAAATCTGGTTGGAGACATCGCTTGCGGGAATTAACTTCTCGGCGAGCGAGACGTTGTACTCGGGAAGAAAGACGATTTTAAGACGGTCGCTGGTAATTGGATCAGTATCGATCGTCTCTGCCAAGTTATTGATGAACTTGATAATCAGCTTCGCCAATCGGTACGCCGGGGCCGCTTTGCCCGCAAAGAAGTAGGTGCGCGGAACAACCTCCAGGTTCGGGTTCTCCCGCAGGCGGTTGTACTCGACAACGATCCGCAACGCATTCAGCAATTGTCTCTTGTATTCGTGAATCCGCTTTATCTGGCAGTCGAATACGGTTTGCGGATCTACGGTTCGTCCCGATGTAGCCTTAAGCCAGTTCGCAAACCGCACCTTGGCCTGTGCCTTCGAAGATAGAAACGCATCCCGGAACCCCGAGTCGCCGGCAAGCGGCTTGAGTTTCGAGAGTTCTGTAAGATCGGTAATCCACCCTTCGCCGATCGCCTCCGTGATAACGCTTGCCAACCCCGGATTGGCCTGCAACAACCATCGGCGCGGTGTCACGCCATTGGTTTTGTTGTTGAAGCGCTCCGGGAACATGTCCGCAAGATCTTTCACGGTGGAGTTCCGTAACAGCTTCGAATGGACAGCCGCAACGCCGTTCGTACTATGCGAACCAACGATGGCCAAGTTAGCCATTCGGATCTTGCGCTCACTGCCCTCCTCGACTAAGCTCACGCGTTCCACGCGACCCTCGTCCCCGAAGAAACTCTTGCGGGCGTCCTCAAGGAGCCGCCGGTTTATTTCGTAGACGATGTCCAGCTGCCGCGGCACCAGAACTTCAAACCCTTCTATCGGCCACTTTTCTAAGGCTTCGGGCAGCAGGGTGTGATTCGTATATGCCAGTGTCCTTCTGGTCAGGCCCCAGGCTTCCTCCCAGTCCATGTGAGCGTCATCCAACAGAATTCGCATGAGTTCGGGGACCGCCATGGCAGGATGTGTGTCATTGAGTTGTATCGCTACCTTCTCTGGCAGTCTGTCCCAATCGTTTTTCAGGCGGCGGAACCGGCGTACGATGTCGGCCAAGGAACAGGCAACCAGGAAGTATTCCTGCACGAATCGCAGTTGGCGCCCTAGAGTAGTAGAGTCATCCGGGTATAATACACGGGTGAGCGATTCCGCTTCCAGGGTCTCGCCGAGAGCTCCGATAAAGTCTCCGCTCCCAAACTCCTGAAAATCGAAATCGTCGGGCGCTGCCGCGGCCCACAGACGTAGAGTGTTGATGGTTTTCCCCCCGTAGCCCACCACGGGGCGATCGAACGGAATGCCGTAGAGACTCGATGGCCGGTCACGTATCACTTGAAACTGACCGCCTTTAACCTGGATCGAACAATTCAGTTTGACCTCCACCTTTTCGGGCGGACGCGCAATCTCCCAAGGATCGGACTCGCGCAGCCAGTTGTCAGCGTTTTCCTTTTGCCAGCCGTCCACAATCGATTGCCTGAACATGCCGTACTCGTATCGCAGGCCGTAACCGGTCGCGGGTAACTGCATGGTAGCCATGGAGTCGAGGAAGCACGCCGCCAGACGACCCAATCCCCCATTCCCCAGACCGGCATCCGGCTCCTCCTCGAGCAGGCTGAGCCAGTCTATCCCGTTTTCCTTCGCGGCTTGCTGTACCAGCGGATCAAGCAATAAATTGGTTACATTATTCGCCGCGGAACGACCGGTCAGAAACTCCATCGAAAGATAATAAATCCTTTTCGGATTCTTCCTCTCGTATGTTTTTTTGGTCAGCACCCAACGTTGCGCGAGGATGTCGCGGACTGAACGGGCAAATGCTTCGAAGCGTTCCCGCGCTGTTGCCACCGCCGGGTCAATCACGCGGTCGAATATCAGATGACGCTCATAGAATGCGTTCTCTGTTCCAACGAAGGGTATCGGCCCGCAACCATACTGTCGCAGCAATTCCGAGGCCCGCAATGAGCTGTCCATAGCTTGAGACAGTTTCGCAATTGTCGTCTCGGGAAGATCTTCTGTTGTCATTTGACGTTCCTTTACTCCAGTGATGTTAGATATTTGAATACCTAAGTATTCACGTGTAAGCGGCGCGCGAAGGTCCTGGCAGCTTAACTCCAAAACGCCCTGCAATGACTTCGGGTGCTTCCAGGGATTGAGAGACAGGGTACCCTTGTTCACGCCACGCCTTGAGTCCGCCTTCCAGCACCCACACTTTGTCAACGCCTATGCGTTTCAAATCCACGGCTGCTCGCGCGCTTACCATATCGCTTCCCGAAGAACAATAGAGAATGATCTTGACGTCATCCGGCACGGTGATATATGGAGACTTCCGCAACAGAGAGGGATCTACCCTGAAAGCGCCGGGAATAGCCTCCGGGCTTTCACTGTCGGCTTCTTCTTCGAAGTCCAATAGGTCGAGCACGGCGACCTTGCTATTGGATTTCAGTTTGCGTGCGAGCATTGGCGGACTGATGCGGCGCAGCCGTAGCTGACGGATCATTCGCACCAGAATCAGTCCCCGCCAGCCGGCATATAGAACGATCGGAACCCCAATCGCGATACCGAGGGCGGTCCCAAAATGTTGAACCCAACGAACTGCAACATCCAGTTCATTCGAGAAGAGATACCCCAGCCCTACATAGACGCCCGACCAGAGGAGGCTGCCTACTGTATCGAGGGCAAAGAAAGCAGTGACCGACACTCCTTCCGCGCCGCCAAGTGGCGGCATGACGGCGTCCACTCCAGGGAGAAACTTGGCCACACACAATAACGGGAGACCATGCCGGCGAAACTTTTCATGCGCATTCTGGGAGCAGTTTCTCGGGTCGGCAGTAAACCGGCAGAGTAACCGCGTAGCCTTCGAACCCCACTTGCGGCCGAGCCAGAACCATATCCCATCCCCTGCCAGGCAACCCAAAACACCCAAACAAATAATGATGCTCGTGCGCATTTCTCCATGGGCCGAAAGCGCGCCTCGCAGCCATAAGAAAAACGATTGAGGGGATAGGCAGGCCGACTTGATTCGCAAAGACCGCAAGGAAAACTCCGCCATAGGTCAATTGTAAGGAGGTAGTCACGATTGAACTCCAGTTGAAATGCCCGGCATCCGACTGTCACCTGCGATAAGCACCACCACCGACCGTGCGCCAGCACGATATGTTGTCCCCAGTACCGGTTGCTCCGCATTCCATTCGCAAATCTCATGCGGAGGATCCAGTGCAGTATCGATCCACCGCCGCCAGTTCTTTATACCGTTACTCAGTATCGGGAGTTCGAAATCGAGAGGTTCCCAATACGCATTCAGAATGATGTGCGCCAAGACCCCTTCGTTCTTTGATTCCCCGCCGATTACGATAGTGTGCGAGAAAGGCGACCAGTCTGGCTGATTGACCTTTACGCCATGCCATGCCTGTTTCGCCTCGCGCAGTACATGGCTTAAACTCTCGCGCCGGCGTTCATGTTCGACGTCCCGCATCAAACGGCGCGCGATCAGCAACTTCACAAACCGGAAAACATCGGCGTGTTTGGATAGCAGATTCCAGTCGAACCAGCTCGTATCGTTGTCCTGGCAATAGGGGTTGTTGTTGCCGCGTTGACTACGCCTCACCTCATCGCCCATAAGAAACATGGGTACCCCACCGGACAGCATGACGACCGTGAAAAAGTTCTTCACCTGCCGGTTGCGAAGCCTCTCGATTTCGGGATCGTCCGTCGGACCTTCAATGCCGCAGTTCCAGCTTCGGTTGTCGTCCCGTCCGTCGCGGTTGTCCTCGCCGTTTTCGTCGTTGTGCTTGTAGTTATAGGAGACGAGGTCGTTCAGTGTAAAACCGTCGTGGCACGTAACGAAATTGATGCTCTCCTCGAGTTCGCGCTCCTTGGGACCATAAATGCCTGGGCTGCCAAGCAGACGATCGGCTGCTCGCCACACCGAATCATTCGTGCCTCGAAAGAAGTCGCGGATATCGTCGCGAAACCGGTCGTTCCACTCCTTCCAACTGTCGCCCACGAAGTTGCCGACCTGATAGAGTCCTGCCGCGTCCCACGCCTCGGCAATCATCTTCGTCCCGGCCAGCGCCGGGTCGGACTCGATGTCCCAGAGCACTGGAGGATTCGGCATGACGGCGCCCGACGAATCGCGGGCAAGGATGGAAGCAAGATCGAAGCGGAAGCCGTCGACATGCATTTCAGTCACCCAATAACGCAGGCTGTCCACAATCATGCGCCGCACCACCGGATGATTCGCATTTAGCGTATCTCCCGTGCCGGTGAAATTCGCGTAGCATGAGCGGTCCTCATCCAGCAAGTAGTAAGTGGAATTGTCCAGGCCGCGGAAGCACTGTGTAGGGCCATCTTGTCCATCCTCCGCCGTATGATTGAAAACCACATCGAGAATGACTTCGATGCCGCTCCGGTGCAGCGCCTTCACCATATCCCGAAATTCATCTACCGCGCCGAGCGGTTCCTGACACGAGCTGTATGCATGGTGCGGTGCAAAAAATGATACCGGTGAATAGCCCCAGTAATTTGTCCGGCCTCGGGGCGCATCCTGAGGGTCGAACTGAAATACGGGAAGCAGCTCTACCGCGGTAATTCCCAGTTGCTGAAGATAGGGGATCTTCTGGATTAGTCCGGCGTACGTGCCACGTTTCGATTCCGCCAAGCCGGAGCTAGGATGTTCAGTGAAACCTCGCACATGCATCTCGTAGATGATCGTCCGCGACCAAGGCCGCTTCAGGCGCACATCGCCTTCCCAGTCATACGCGAAAGGGTCCGTAACCATGCTTTTCATGGCCGTCGGGGTGTTGTCTCCTGCGAGACGGGCTGCTTCACGGCTATAGTTTTTCGGAACGGCGATCGCGCGGCCGTACGGGTCGAGCAATAGCTTGGATGGATCGAACCTGAGACCCCGGGCTGGTTCGTACGGCCCATAGGCCCGGAATCCATAGACCTGACCGGTCTGTACATCGGGCACGAACACGTGCCAATAGTGGTACGTGCGGTTCGCTAAAGGATCGATGGGAATGATACGTGAGGGACGAGCGTCGTCCACCCGATCGAAGAACAGTAGTTCGATGGCAGCCGCGGTTCGGGAGTAGAGTGAGAAGTTTGCGCCGCCAGGTACAAGCGCAGCACCTATTGGAAGGCTACGGCCTGTCGACGGAACAGCTACAGGAACTGACACGCTTCCTTTACTAGCAGCCCCTGCGCCATCCCCACGCTCACATGGGATCAGACACTTACGAGAATCCCAGCCGGCTCTTTTTGGGCGCCTCCGTCACCTGCCGATAGCAGTGGCCACTGGCGCCGACCGGCCGTCGTCTACAACATGTCACGGAAGCATGCTATTACTTCGGCGCTTGCCGGCGCAATTGACGATATCGGCACTGCTCGCCGAGGTTCGTTCCATCATGACCGTTGCTGTTCGAGGCGATCCAAATGCTTCTACGTAAGTATGCGATATCGAGGTTTGGTTCTGTCGTTATGCGCCGCATTCATGCCTTGCGTGGCAGCGGCAGCAATTTCCGAAAGTGCCACCGGCTGGGCGCGGCAGGGACGCGCGCTGTTTGCGAGATGTGAATTCAGCGGCGCCGTGCGCGCGTTCAAGCGCGCAGCGGATACACAGCCGGATAACGCCGAAGTACGTTTCTGGCTGGGCCGATCGTACGAGCGGATGGCGGAAACATCAGCGCCGTTGATCGCCCCGAGGCATGCGCACAAAGCCGAACGCAGCCTGGAGCAAGCCCTGCAACTCGATCCCACGAACCGGAAGTATCAGTTGGAGTTGTTCGGGCTATACGTGGATACGCCAGAATGGTTCAGCAGAGCGCCTCAGCGTGCATCGGCACTTCTGGAACGCATGAGCACAACACCGGAAGAGTATGCAACTTTACACGGACGACTTGCCGAGGCGCGACAAAACAGTCGCGGCCTGGATTCCAGTGTCGAACGGGCGATCCTTCTCCCATCGCGAATTCTTGGCGGCATCGTACGATAGGGGTTGCATCCTGCCGGGTTGCTATTCGTTAGTCGCAACGCTCAGCGGAGCCTCCGCCCCGGATCGAGTGACTGCTTGTTTGGTCTGTTCTAAGGTCGTCACCAAGGCGTTTCGCGACATGCGGCTAATGATCGGGTTGACCAGCCATGCGATTGAGTTCGGGACATCGCGGCTCAGCGCTATCGCCTCCACTTCCACCACCGTGCCATGATCCAATTGCAACAGCCTTGTGATGCTGCACAGTCGCCAGACGTAACCGGCGCCTTCGCCAACGGGCCGCAAATGCTCGTCGCGCCGGCCGAAGTGCTCGATTTCCTGAACTCGTGTTGTCCGCGCTATTGACCACCAACGGTCCTGCCCCGAGGGCGCATACCAGGCCTCGTAAACGGCGTCGATAGCGTTTCGCACTCCCGCAGTTTTCTTTTCCCAGCGCATCGAAAATTGACGCTCCGAACCTTCGCGCGCAAGCAGCCTGGAACTAACGACGGTGGGTTTGTAAAACTCGTGGTATCGATCGTATTCGTCCAGTATCTCGACAACGCGATCGGGAGTTACTCCAGGAATAAAAACCGCCCCAACCCAATGGTGAATGATGGCGTCCGTGATTTCGGTACGGCCTGTTGGTGTAACGGGCTCTACAGGGATTTGTCCCTCACTCAGCAACGCCATACGACATTGCCGCTCTTGGGCCCAGAGGAACGGCTTGCCGCCCTCCAGTCTCTCTTTCATCTGCGCCTCCGCGGATTGCAGGTACCCGTCCCAAGCCTTGATGGCTTCCTGGTTCAGTTCAGCGCCGTAGTTTAACCCGGCGCCGGCGGAGATAATCAATATTGCGAAAGTGATGGTCCTCATATTGGTAACACTAATGACAGGGCACTTTAATCGCCATGTCGCTGCGGCAATGGCGAACGCGATACCCGATGTGAGGGTCACGGACGCAACGTGCTCCATAAGCACTGGGAGCAATCGGTGCGTCCGCATCGCGCCAACGCGGCGGTTCAGCAGTGTGTATGTGGAGTGCTACGGTCTCATTGCGCTATGTTGGGCGTACATTAGTGACGAACGGTAACGGCCCCGTTATCGGCAAATTGCCTTGACAGTTTGCTGGTGAATTACGCTGCTCCTGTGACTCAACGGGTTTAGCTCGATCGAGCAGCCGTCGGCGCTATTGCGCAAGACCGTTTCGGCAACGTTTCGTGCATGGCGGAGGCGAGTTTTGGAATCACGAGGGCTGTCGTGCGGTTCGCATGCCATCACCAAGAATGGCCGGACGAGCAGCACGCAGATCCGCGCATCTCTCGGGTTGCGTGAGCAGGTTTTTATCGCGTTCCCACGGAACAGGATATTGACGCAGGCAGGTGCGGCATCGATAGTATCCGCGTATAGGCCACATGGGATCTGCGTGAAATAACCTGCACCACAATGCGGTCGCCTGCGACCAGTATGTCTCGCTTAGTTTGCCAGTGTTCGCCATATCCGCTCACTACAACGGCAAGCGACTGACCAATACTGTTTTCTTGCGGCTTATAGAGTTCCGTGGTGTCGTGGGGCGCCGGATTCGGCGCGTTCGGCAATTGACGACGTCACGTGCCGGTACCCACGTCGATCGAGTGAGGACGTCGTTTCAACTCCCCGTGGCTCTGTAGGACTGTAGTGCTTACGAACGAATAGTTTACGCTCTGAGCGTAACGACAGTTATTCATGGGCTTGCTTGGCAAGGCTCCGTTCGGCGAAATTGAATATCGCTCGCGGAACACACGCCAGACTTCGCGCAGACGAAAAAATAGTATTTCCTTAACTTCGGGGAGCTGTTCCAATGCATGCCGGACCTCGGCTGCTGCATTATCAGTCGAGCGAACGCGCAAGCGGTGTCCGGAATGGGATTGAGGCCAGCAGCCTGGCTGGTTATCCGCGCGAGGTGTACAGGGATATAAACGGTTGAAGTGGACGGCACAACCAGTTCGAACTTCTTCGCCAAATCGACGGAATGCATAGCTGAGATCACAGGCGGTGGCGCGGAGACGATTTTGCCAACAGTTGGCGATTTCTTCGGGTAGCAGAGCCACAGTAGATGCTAATAGGAATTAATATCGCGAGTGGCAGGCCGACGTGAGCCGGCTCCGCAGTGTGCTCACTCGTTACCTCTGCTCGTGATGTTTCGGAGTAAACTTTCGTTGAATTTCGGGCCAGAACTCTTCCAGGATGTTTGCGGCCATATCCACGCCGATTTGCATTCCCAGCTTGGAGATCGCGTCGTGGCCAGTACGATTATCCACGTAGTATGCATTCGATATGGCCACGGCAACTGAATTGCCCACGATTTCCGAATAGTTGAACTGTGTTCCGCCGCTGTCGCGATGGGTCCAGAAAATCTGTCCCGCCGCGTATCCTAACCGGGACCATCCGCTGCCTGTACCGCGTCTGAAATAACGGGGATCCTGATGGAGTATCGTCGGGAAAACGGCCTCAGTCATGTAGTCCCCAATGACGAGATCGCCATAAGAGGCTCCGAAGTAGCGGCCGAATCCGGCTGCTCCTTGGCCAAAAGCCCTGTTAGAATTCGTCAGTTGATTCTGTGCGCCGAACATCGCCGCGAGCACGACGGTACCTCGGTCGAAAGCGTCTTCTGAGGCGACCTTGAATTTCTCTCCGACGGAGAGCGGCTCGTAATTCACCAAACTCGGAGAGGTCCTATAGTTTGGGATGATCCCCAAAACACGCTTGCTCTCCTGCTCCTGAGTTTGATCCGCCGAGGCCTCCTGGCTGTGTGCAAGACACGTAGTAAAAACGACGACGACGCCAATGCGCGAGATGAGATTTAGCACACCGAGTAGACAGCAAGCGGCGTACCACATCCGAACCTTACTGACTTGCGGTTAATAAACCTCAGACTTGGCCTTCAGGGCCGCAAGTTCGCTCTCGACAGGACTGTCGGTTCGGTTCTACACGCTCGGCGTATTCCTTTCGTGACTGGATTCGCGAAATGAGTGCCGCACCACGGTTCCTCACCACGGCGGGGTCGTTAGGCAAAGATAAGCATTCGATGCTCTCTGGACCCGTTCGCTGGCCTACCCCATCATATAGCCCAAAGGGCGGCCCTTTGCGTCAGCATCTGGCTACTGTACATAGCGGGTTATCTTGTCGCCACTGTTCGGCAACTGATGACGGCTGCTGCCAACATTCAGGCCGGAGTCTCATGGCCTCGGGGATCACCTCAAAACCGGCCAATGAGGATCACTTCAAAACCGGCCAATGGAACTGAGTCAGGACAAGCTCATTTATACCTTGTCCGGACAGCCAGTGACAACGGGTTTTCCGCAGCGGGAATGACCGGACATATACTAACGAATACCTGGGCGGAAGACAGGGCACCGCAGGGATGCGACCCGAGCGCCGACCCAGAGGCTGGAATGGCTGGGCGGCGTCCGAGTCGCCCGCCAGGCTTTTGAGCCATTCTGGCGCGAAAGCGATAAATCCCGGGAGCGCGAGGGCAGAGTCCTCGCAGTAAAGAAGCCTCCTTCCTTATTTCTTGAGTTCTCATCTGAGATCACTCCGCAGCCGGCAACGCAGTCTTGGTGCGCCAACTGCGCGGCCCGCACTTCAGCACGTGTCCGTGATGCAGCAGGCGGTCGAGCATGGAACTGACAGCGGCATTGTCGCCGAGCAGTTTGCCCCAGTCTTCTACGGGCCGATTCGATGTGAGAAGCGTGCTGGCACGCTCATAACGCCGCATCACGATTTCTAGCAAATCCTCGGCGGCGGTATGCGGAAGTTTGCGCATGCCGAAGTCGTCGACAATGAGCAGCGGGACCGATGCAATCGACTCCATGTACTGCTTGCGCGTACCGTCCACAACGGCGTCGGCGAGTTCTTCGAGCAGCAGGTGTGTTTCGCGATACAGCACGCGGTGGCCTTGTTGAATGGCAGCGTGGCCGATGGCTTGCGCAAGATGACTCTTGCCAGTGCCGCCGGGACCGAGGAAGAGCGCATCTTCGCGGCGTGTAATGAAAGCGCCGGTCGCGAGATCAAAAACGAGACTACGATTCATCTTGGGATTAAAAGTGAAGTCGAAGTTGTCTAGAGTTTTGTGGGCGTCTCGAAAGCCGGCTTGCTTGCGGCGGCGATCCAGCAGGCGGTCGGAACGGCGCGTGAGTTCATCCGAGATCAGGCACGAGATCAGATCCAGCGTCGGCATCGCTTCCGCCTGTGCTTGCTTGAGACGGGTTTCGAGCACGGCAGCCATGCCGCCTAAACGGAGCTGGCCGAGTGCGCGTTGTAGTTCAATCAGATTCATTCCGGATTTCCCTCCAGGTTGGTTTCAGACTGCGATTGAGTTCGCTGTTCGATGACGTCGCGATACAGCGTGAGTTGGCGAATCAACGGATCGACCTGCCGTAGCGAGAGTGGCGCTGGTCCTTTGCGTTCGAGATAGCGGCGGACGAAATGGTATTCGTAGACTTCGAAGGAAAGCGCGGCCGAACAAGCATCGTCCACTGCCGCGGCGCCGTATTTCTTGGCGAGAGAGAGAACCCCTTGAATGCGGCGCACGGCGGGCTGTCCTTTCTGCGCATACATCGTTTTTGCGAGCACGCCGATAGAATCGCTGGCATTCTCGGCGCGCCGGAGCAGTTGTTGTGTGGTGAACGGCGTCTTCTTGTGGCGGTCTTCAGCAAGAATGCGATGTGCGCCGCGAGGTTGATGCAAGTGTTCGCGCAGCAGTTGGCCGGTCTTGGGATCGAGCAAGCGCACGTGCCGTCGATTCCACTGCACGTTGACTCGTCTCCCAATCCAGCCAGGCGGGGCGCTATAGTAGGCGGCTTCCACTTCGACGCAGCCATCCATGTGCACCGCGCGTTCACCGTATTGGTAATAGCGGAATGGCTCGACGGGAAGCGGCAACAGCGCAGGTTTCTCTTCTGAGAACATCGCCGCAACCTGGCGTTTGGTAGTGCCATGAATGCGGGTGTCGGCCCAATGTTCCTCCCATCGATCCAGGTAGCTTTGCGCTTCTTCGATGGTTTCGAAGCGCTTTCCTTTTAGCGGTGTCTTCTGCGCATGACCAACGCTGGACTCGACCTTGCCTTTGCGATCCGGATCTTTGATGCGGCAGGGCAGCGCCACGGCGTGGTAATGCGCCAGCATGTCGCGATAGAGCGGGTTGATGGTGGGATCGTAGATGTCCGGCTTCAACACACCTTCGCGCAGATTGTCGAGGATGAGAACGCGTGGCACGCCGCCGATTCGGGCAAACGCCGTCTCGTGCAACTCGGCCCAGGTTCGCGTGCTGGAACTGAAGACGATCAGCCGGACACACTTGCGGCTATAGCCGAGCGTCAACACAAACAAGCGGGTGCGGCGGTAACGGCCGGATTGGGGATCGCGAACCATGGGGCCTTCGCCGTAGTCGACCTGCGCTTCTTCGCCGGGCGCCGTGACGATGACGGCGCAGGGTTGTTTTTCCGGCGAGCCATGGAGCTTGTTGATGAAGCGTTTGACGCTCTGATATCCGCCGGTAAAGCCGTGGTCGTCAACCAGATCCTGCCAGATCCCCTTGGCGTTGCGACCTTGGCTCAGCGCATGCTGGATGAGTTCGCGATAGGGCTCGCTGGTACTTGCCGTCGTGGTTTGCGTCGGAGGATCGGCGCCAGAGTCGGGGATCACCTCATTGGCCGGTTTTGGGCCGCCAGAGTCGGTGGTCACGCCATTGGCCGGTTTTGAGTCTTGCGCCGCTCGTTTGCCCCATCCGCCGGGCGGCCGAACCGCAATGGCGGCTGTTCTTAGATATCCGGCCGCAGTTTCACGCCGGACACCGGTTTCTTTTTCGGGCTCTGAGCAGGAATGTGAACAGCTAAGCTAAACTCGCTGGTTTGACGGAACGAGAATTTACGAAGATTTTGGATTGGCCGGGATACAGCGTGTACCGGCACCAGATCGAGGAGAAGTCGCGAACCCTGAAGCTGTGGGTGCGTCGCAAGCGTGGCAATAAGGTTCTGATCTGCTCCGGTTGCGGGGGCCGCTGCACAAAGATCGTGGAGATTCGAGAACGCGAGGTGCGGGACCTGCCGTGGCGCAAATATCAGACCATCGTGGTGATCGAGTTTTACCGGGTGCGCTGCCCGCAGTGCGGATTAAAGGTGGAAGCCGTCGCGCAGTTGCCGAGCAAAGCACCGTTTAGTAAAGACTTCGAAGACGCAGTGGGATTGGCTTGCGAGTCGGCCGCGGCGCGGCAGGTAGCGCGCCAGTTTGGATTGGCGGCCGGGACGGTGCGAGCCATGGATCAACGTTATCTGGAACGTTGGACACAGAAGCGAAAGAAACCCGCGCTGCGGCAGATCGGGGTCGACGAGATCTACCTGGGCAAGACGCAGAAGTTTCTGACGGTAGTGAGCAATCTGGAGACGGGGGAGCCGCTGTGGTTTGGCCGGGATCGCAAGCGCGAGACGCTCGACGAGTTCTTTCGAACGGAATTGAGCGGTTTGCAACGGGGACGTATCGCGGCGGCATGCGTGGATATGTGGGAGCCGTTCACTGCAAGTATTCTAAGTTGGGCTCCCCAGTGCCGGATCGTGTATGACAAGTTTCACGTTATGCAGCATGCCGGTCAGGCGGTAGATGAGGTGCGCCGGGCCGAGTTCTTCCGCAAGGGCGGCCGCATGCGCGGTCTGGTAAAAGGCAAGCGTTGGCTCCTGCTCAGCCGCTGGGTCAATCTGGACAGCAGGAAACGACAACTGTTGAATGAACTGTTCCGGCTCAATCGGAGAATCATGAAAGCGTATCTTCTTAAGGAAAGTCTCGATCGGCTCTGGACATACTGCTACGAAGGCGCGGCGTTGCGATATCTGAACCAGTGGATCGATCAACTACGCTGGCAAAGGCTGCAGCCGTTCAAAAAGCTCGCCGAGATGTTGCTCGGACACCTGCAGGGGATTCTGAACTACTGTCGCGTGCCGGTGCGATTCGGCGTAGTTGAAGCGGTGAACGGCAACATCAAAGCTCTGCTCCGTCGCGGACGTGGATACACAAATCTACGCTATCTCCTACTCAAGGCGCAAAGAATGGCAACGCTGAAAACAGAATTCGTTGTCTTCCGGAAAGCCGCGTGAAATGGGCAGCCCTTCACATTCTCATTCAGAGCCCTTTTTCGATGCGCCGCAGCGACCATCCCAGCCGCCCCAACGCGATGACTTCTTGCTTCTTTTTCTCGTTCAAGACGTTGCTCACATCGACGGAGAATACTCTCCGTCAGTCAACGTCCTGACTCAGTTTTTCATTGGCCGGTTTTCAGGTGATCCCGTATGGCCGGTTTTGGGTGATCCCCGAGGTCATGGTTGTTGTGTATTTCTCGCGTCTTGACTTGCTGCCGGCAAGAAGACATGAGCTGTAGATACCTCTCGCTTTCAATCCAATACCTTTGCCGCCGAGCCTGTCAATACAGCCTCCGCACAGCAGGTCTCGATTGTCACCACGTACTCGCCCGACAGTTGTCCATCTACGGTGATCGTTGTGCATTTTGGGTCATCTGCGGTCATAACTCGACTCGCCTCAAGGATCGCCTCTCACGTCCGGCACACTGTACGCTCGTATCCAACGCTGATGAAGTTAGTGGCGAGGCGGGAATCACATTGCGGCGGTGTTCGGGAGACTATGCGGCTTTCTGATTCGGAATCGGGTCCACACCACTTCAGTGTTTCGAGAAACAGTTTGGGTTCTGCCCTCCTGAGACGCCCTAATGGGGGCTGTTTCAGTGTCGGGTCGGCGTGATGCAATGTATGCATTCATTGCTCTTGAGCTTGCTCAGCACTCCGTCCTGGTCCGGATCCCCGATACGAGAGTACATCGCGACATACATGGATCGGAGCACTACCACTTTCAGCGTGGCTGTTTAGTCAGTCGAAGGTCGCGAATCGCTGAATCAGCGAGCCAGGATCGGTTTTTGCCGATGGCAGTTGCCCGATTTCGTCAGAGCGACGGGCCTGGGCACAAGCCATGCCTGCGCAAATCCTGGTATCAGCCAGAATGGCGCTGGTTATCAACTTGCAAGTAACGAAGTGGTGGACTGAAGCGCATTCGCCAACCATGCGAACCGATCTTCCTAATGGCGAAGTGGATCGACAATCCTTCAGGTGAAGAGCCTCGACACCACCGGGCGGCACACTTCAACTCCTCGTGGAAAGTGTGCCGCCATCATTTTCGTTACTGATCTTTGCCGAATGGTTCGCTAGATACGTCGTGATGTGAGTCGGAATTATGTCAACGCCAAGATATGCGCCGTGCGTGACTACACTAGGAAGAGCGTTCCGGCAAGAAGGCACTACTGCCTCATGAGAGCTGGCTACTAAGCCCACGCCACTCAAGGCAGGCCGTAGGGCAAGATCGCGTCCTGATGCACTGAAACACCACAAGAACGACTGGGATGATACTCGATCTCGGCCCTATAAACGTGTTCGCTACCGTCTCATTGCGAACCTAAACAAGAACAGTCCGGTTTCGCAGGCATGGCTACTCGAAGTACCTTAACGATGGCCACAGTTCCTCAAGAGACGCTTTGGGTCGCCGACAGACATAAACCGGCAGATCCCTCTCCGCAACCGCGGCATGGCGACCGGAGATAGTCGCCGCCCGCTCAACGACTCCGAACATGGTCTTTATAGACTCAGCGTGCTGTCCAAATAGAATGACAACGTCACCTTTGTGGCCGTTAGTTCCCCACAGATAGTAGTTGTTGTGACCACTGATTGCTTTCGGAAGACCGTAATGTTCGCCGAGTAAATCGATGGCGCCCGCTTCCCCGTAGTTACCGGCAAGAATGGCGCAGTTTGCCTGGTCGGAAGAGGGCAAACTGTGATAGACATTCGCGATTGTCGCAGCCATACTTCTCCAGCCCAGCATATCCGCATACAGCTGATCGAACTCGCCGTTGGAATCGTGCTCCATGTTGACCGTTTTCTCTAGAGGCATCACACTCTGGTATCGCATTAGCGTTTGGAGTGGAAGAACCGGCGCTCCGAACGGAAGCATCAGCACGCCAGAGGTCACGAATAAGCCCACGTAAGTCAGGCGCACCGTTCGCCAGCAGCGCAATAGAAGAGTTCCGAATCCCGCGGCTCCGGCAGCGATGAGGATAGGGTAGAACGGTAATGGGTAATAACTCTTTCCATTGAGTGCTCTGACCACAGCGAGTACAACCAAGAATGCCCAACCCAGGCATCTAAATCGCTTACCTTTGTTTGAGAAAAGAAGCCACGCCAGACCTCCGGCGATTATGGGGAAAGCGAGCGGATTCAAGAATAAGATTTGCTCTCCGAGAAAGCGCCCTAATGAAACCGGAGTATTCTTAAGCCTCTGGCAGTTATGCACGACTTCTATCTGAGGCCAATGGTGTTGCGCCTCCCAGATCAGGTTGGGAAGGAAGATTGCGAAGGCGAGCAAACCACCGAGCCAAAACCATTTTGTTCGGAGTCGATTCCAACCGAGTGTGAGAATCATACCAACCAGTACAGCGAAACCGAACACAAGCATGGTGTGTTTATTCAGCAGCCCGACACCTGCGACGCCGCCGAACAGGAGCCAGAGCCGTTCATCGCCGCCTTTTAGAATCCGGACAAGAACGATCGCACATGTGATCCAAAACAGAGGCTCAAATGCATTCATCGATAGAAAACTGCCGAATGCCAAATAGATTGGGGCAAGCAGAACTGCAAGTCCAGCTAACATCTGAGCGAAACGACCGGCGCCAAGCTCTCGTGACAACCAGCCCGTCAACAAGACCAGGCAGGCGCCCGCGAGAGCAGGGAAAAAACGAAACCCCGATAGGGTGTTTCCCAGCAGGAGTGAGCTCATTCTTGCGATTATGGCAATTAACGGGGGTTGATCTACGTACCCAAACGCGAGGTGGTTGCCGCAAGCGATGTAGTATAACTCGTCGCGGAAAAAACCATAGTGATTTCTTCCGATAAAATGCAACAAAAGGCAGGCCAGCGCCAAAAACAATGTGACCCGAGAGGTTCGCGATGGTTGTGGCCACGGCAAGATCTCCGCCGGTCGCAAGCTAGTATGAGTAGTTGCTATCGTTTCGGTCGCAACTGGTATGAGCACGTTGCGCATAAAGAGTCCTGTGTCTGTCTAGCTAAGCCGAAAAAGGCCCGAGGCGAGTCAAGGAGTGGAGGGACACTCGCCTCGGGGAGGCGCGCTACACGTCCGGTGTTGCGACGCTCGGCATTACTTACTTATTCCAATGCAGTTTGCTTACCATTAGCCGGTAGCTGGATTCATCGAACTTGAGCGGTCGGCTGACCCGGTTGAGCGCTGAGATTCAGAGCGTAGATTTTCACATCGACCCGGCGGTTCTCCTTACGTTGCGCGCGCGTGTGGTTTGCGGCGTTGGGAAAGTCACTGCCCACACCGAGCACGCGCAGATTGCGGAGAGGCACGCCCTTTTCAACCGTCATGTAATGAACAACGGCATCCGCGCGACAGCGAGCCAACTCCAGGTTGTGTGCCTTGGCGCCAGTCCGGTCCGCGAAGCCCTCGATTTCGATTACGTAGTTACGCATGTCACTGGAGCTAGCTATCACCTCGTCGAGTTGTGCCTTGGCCTCCTTTGAAAGCGTGCTCTGATCCACACGGAAATACACACGTGTTGTTTGAGACAAAGTGTAGTTGTCGAGGTTCTGCAATTGTTGACTGACTTGATTGGCAGTCGTCAGGGCCTGCTCAGCCGTAACGGCCGCATGGCCGGCGAGATTCGCAGCCTGTTGTGACGCGCCAATCGCCTGCGCGGCGGCATCGCTCGCCTCCTGCGCTTTGCGCGCGGCATCAGTCGCGTTTTCTGCCGCCGTGGCTACCTGACGATCTAAGTCGCCGATTGCGGCCTTATTGGCTTCAGTATCTTTCTGGACTTGATTCACTTGTTGCTGCACCGGGGCGATGGCCTCGCGCACGTGCTTCTTCGTTGCACATCCCCATGTGGCAAGGGACAAGGCGGCCATCCCCATTACCATCTGCATTCGCAGAGCGGTCATCATTCATACCTCCTGTGCTTCATGGGGCAACTGGCGTGCCACACTCGGGCGCCGCCAGGCTAGAACCGATATCTTTCGACCGTTGCGATTCACGCTCGAGTTCGAGATTGCTCAGTGCCAATTTCGGCAAAAGTGCTAAGGCACATGACGGCAAATCGTCACCAGTGAGTGTATAAGCAATGGAGTCGGCCTTGGAAACAGGCGTGCACTCCTGATTGTGCTACCTGGGCGATCGATCGTCGATTTGATCGCCGAAGACTGACAAGAGGAGGTATCACCCATGACAAGAATTACGAAGGCATTGTTCGCCGTGGGGCATTTCGTCGAGCGTGTCATCGAGGTTCGTTTGCCACCTGCTGCGCTTTATGGGTTGGATCTCGGTGACCAATTGGCCGCGGCGCCAAACGCATGGCGTACGTATGGTGCTGGCGGCCGCCGCCGGAGTGCGTAATGTTCGGTGTAGTTACGGTTGCGAGGGAATTTGGCAGTGGCGGCGGCGCCATTGCGCGGACTGTCGCAGAACGCCTTGGCTGGGAGCTTCTCGACGAGAATCTAGTAAAAGCAATAGCGCGAACCGCCGAGATAGACCTTGAAACAGCACGCCGGTACGACGAGAGTGTCGATTCCTGGTGGCACAGGATTAATCGAGCTGGACTTTGGGCGGCCGCGCTCGCCGGGGGTGCGGCTGCTGTTGATGCAGAAATCTTCGATGCAGATACAATGGCCGCTCTTGCGCAGAGAATAATTTTGGGCGCGGCAGCGAAAGGCGGTTGCGTGATTGTCGGCCGCGGGGCACAATGCGTGTTGCAGAAATGCCCCGAGGCGCTTCACGTTTTTGTCTATGCACCATGGCGCGAACGTCTTGCGCGTGTCCAGGTCCGTTTCGGAGTGAAGAACGTTGAGGAACTGGTTCGCTCGACTGATGAAGTCCGTGCTACCTACATCAGGAGATCCTTTGGGTGTGATTGGAAGGACCCCCATCTTTATCAGATGATGATCAACTCTGAGCTTGGCCGCGACAACGTTGTACGTTCGATTGTCGATGTCGTTGAGGGTGCTGAGTTGGCCACCTTGTTGCAATCCGTCATGGCGTGACAGGCTCCATAGAAACGGAAAACATTCATGATCGTTCGAATTGATCGTCGAAGTGCAAACAAACGCTGGGTTTCGCAGATCGTTTTCTGGATACTCGCGCTAGGTATTTTCGTCGCATTCATATCGTTGCTCTGGCCCCGCGAGTAACGGGCAAGGGCAAACGATGCGCTGCCGCATTCTCTGAGAAATCGGACGCGAGGTCTTTTTAACCTAGAAACTGCTCCACTCGCCAGCTGCCGAAATTCCCTTCTGATTCATCGGTTGACTTTGTCGTTCCAGCCGCCAGAGACAAACGATCCAGCAGCCAGTCAAAGAAGAAATCTGCCATGCAAACATACTCAGCGGGCGACAACACACCGATCTCGAGTGCGTGCCTGAGGTTCACCAAATGGATCTCATTAGGATCCTCGCGGTTCTCAGCCGTAGCCAGCCATTCGGCCATGTCCACGTATTCGCGTGACGATATTATCCCCTCCCGATATACCTTATTCAGATCTACGAATTCGTGCGTCATTTTTGTATCTCCTATTGCTCTAAGCTTCTTGGCCGATAGCTGCCTGCTGCACCAACCGCTTTCTAGCAGCGGTATCCGAATCCGATCGAGGGCTCGGAAAGATCGTCGCGATACGACGGCGAATTGTAGTCGAACCTCCAATACTCGGTTCGTATATAGGAAGTCGAACGATTCGGGTTCGGAATTATGTGCGCCACACCATTCGAGGGCATTCCTGATGCCGCGCGTAATTAGGTCGATGTTGCCAGTGTATCCGTTGCCGTTACCAGACTTTCGTGGAAGGCCCGGCAATTTAGCACCTGCAATGGCGCTGCGCCGCGCCGAACTTCGGCAGAAGACATCGGCACCGGCATTGGCAGAGGCACGGATCTGGGTTGCTGCGTCTATCTGGCGGCGTAACTCTCATCGATTTAATAGTTTGTCCCACGCTTCCGTGCCGGCGCACGTGGCCGATTGAATGCGAATTCGGGTATGGTGCCCGAACGCTGATCGGTATCGGACTCATCGGTGAATCACTATGAGGGCTCGGAAACGACTCCAGCACCAACAGAGCAACGAGGTCACGAGTACGCGCCTCATCGAAGCGGCAGAGAGGGTATGGACCCACCAGCCGGCTTGGAGACGATGTCTCGGATCTCGCATCTGCGGATGACGCGGTGACAAGGCGCTGTCCCGCCTGGACGGCATAGGAGGCCGTTTTCGAGGCAGGAATCTGTTTTCGGAAAAACATTGGACAATACCCTTCGCTCGCGGAAATCGGCTATTCGATAGACCTTGCGAAGAAAACCAACGCTGAGGTTGGGAATTAGGAGATATGAGTATGATTCGGGTAATTAGAGATTTAGATCAACGTGGCAGCGGAGGGACTCCGATCGCTAGCGCAGTGGCCGTTATTGTTTCTGTACTGGCACTCGCGGCATGCAGCCGCGGTCAAGCTGGGTTCAAGATGCCGGACCCAGAGGTCCTGGTTGCGCCTGCCGTTCAGCAGGATGTTGCCATCCACAGCGAATGGGTGTCGATATTGGACGGGTATGTCAACGCCGAGATTCGGCCCCAGGTTTCTGGATACATCATCAACCAGGACTATAAAGAAGGCGCGTTTGTCCGCAAAGGCCAGGTGCTATTCGAAATCGATCCTAGGCCCTTCCAGGCGGCCTTCGACCGCGCCAAGGGGGAGCTTGCCCGAGCGAACGGGGAACTTGCCCGCGCCAGGGGCGAGCTTGCCCGCGCCAAGGGCGAACTCGCCCAGGCAGAAGCGCAATTAGGCAAGTGCACTATCGATGTCGACCGCGACATGCCCCTAGAGGCGCAGAACGCTGTGGCTAAGGAGAAACTCGATACTGAGATCCAGGCCAAACGAGCCTCGGAAGCGGCTGTCGAATCCGCTCAGGCCGCAGTGGAATCCGCTCAGGCCGGAATCGTATCTGCCCAGGCTGCAATCGAATCGAACAAAGCAGCAGTCGAACGGGCGCAGCTCGATCTTGGCTGGACAAAGGTCACGTCGCTTGGGGATGGCATTGCAGGAATAGCCGAAGTCCAGATGGGAAACCTGGTGGGCCCGCAAGTTCGCCTCAGTTCAGTATCGCAAGTTGATCCTATCAAGGTGTACTTCCCTATCAGCGAACAGGAGTATCTGCGGGCTAAGCACGTCAGCTCCAGCGGTCAGCCGATGGACCTCTTTGACAACGCGCCGGAGCTGATCCTGGCCGATGGTACGGTGTATCCGCACAAAGGCAAAATCATACTCACGGACCGGCAAGTGGACACCAACACGGGCACCATTCGCCTCGGCGCCGCATTCCCGAATCCCGGCAACATCTTGCGCCCCGGCGAGTACGGTCGTGTGCGGATCCAGACCGGCATGAAGAAAGGCGCGGTGCTGGTGCCTCAGAGCGCTGTCAAAGAGCTTCAGGGAGGCTACCAGGTCGCCCTCGTGAGCGCCGACAAGAAGGCGACTATTCGCACGGTCCGGGCGGGGGAGAAGGTAGGAAAGTTGTGGGTTATCGACGATGGGTTGAAGCCAGGCGACGAGGTCGTTGTGGAAGGACTGGCAAACATTAAGGAAGGAACTCCCGTCGTTCCAAAGGCGGCGATACCTCAGTCGAAAGGACTCTAAGACCATGTCGAAATTCTTCATCAGACGCCCGACTGTCGCCATCGTGATCTCGATCCTGATGGTGATCGTCGGTGCGATCACGATCGCGAATCTCCCGGTCGCGCAGTTTCCGAATATCGTACCGCCCGAGATCCGCGTGGTGGCCACGTACGTCGGCGGCGACGCCGAGACTCTGGAGCGGGCCGTAGCCATGCCGATCGAGCAGCAAGTCAACGGCGTGGACAACATGGACTACATGTACTCGCTGAACTCGACGGGCGGCTCGAGCACGTGGCTCCTCGTCGATTTCGATCTGAAAACCGATCCCAACATGGACCTGATCCTGACCCAGTCGCGCACGCAGTTGGCCGAGGGCCAGCTTCCGCCTGAGGTCCCGCAGTATGGTATCGACGTCAAGAAATCGCTGACCTCGCCGCTGATGCTGATATCCGTTTATTCACCGAAAGGCACTCGCGACGCGAAGTTCTTGTCCAACTTTGCCTATATCACTCTCAACGATCCGATTGCCCGCTCTTACGGGGTGGGCTTGACCCAGGTTTACGGCGCGGGGCAGTACGCGATGCGACTGTGGGTGAGGCCCGATCAGCTGGCGAAATTGGGCATAACGGCCAGCGAAGTGATTCACGCGCTGCAGGCGCAGAACACCGTGAACCCGGCCGGCCAGGTCGGCAGCGAACCGAGCGTTCCAGGCCAGCAGTTCACCTATGCCCTGCGCGCCCAGGGCCGGCTTACAACGCCGGAGGAATTCGGCGACATCATCGTCCGCGAAGGCGCGGACGGCGGGATCGTGCGCGTGCGGGACGTGGCCCGCGTGGATCTGGGCGGGCAGGATTACGGCATCATCAGCCGCATGAACGGACAGCCCGCCGCGGTTCTGGCGGTCTATCAGTTGCCCGGCTCCAACGCCGTGGAAACGACGGCAGGCGTCCGGAAGCTCATGGCCAAGATGAGGGAGAGCCTCCCGACCGACGTGGACTATGCCGTAACGTTGGACACGACGGACGCCGTTAGGGCGGGCATGGAGGAGATCGTCATAACTCTGGCGATCGCCTTCGTGCTGGTCATCCTCGTGGTGTACATCTTCCTGCAAGACTGGCGCGCCACTCTAATTCCCATGCTCGCGGTCCCGGTCTCGTTGGTTGGCACTTTCGCCGTGTTTCCGTTGTTCGGTTTCTCCGTCAATACGCTGTCGTTGTTCGGCTTGGTGCTGGCGATCGGACTGGTCGTGGACGACGCCATCGTTGTGGTCGAAGGCATCCAGCGGCACATCGAAGAGGGCCTGAGTCCGAAAGACGCGACTCGCAAGGCGATGGATGAGTTGACCGGCCCCGTAGTCGGCATGACGCTGGTTCTTACGGCGTCTTCGTGCCGACGGTATTCATCCCGGGCATCACCGGCCGGCTGTATCAGCAGTTTGCGTTGACGATCGCGATTTCGGGGATCATTTCGGCGTTCAACGCCTTGACGTTGAGCCCAGCGCTGGGAGGATTGTTGCTCCGGCGCAAGAAAGACACTCACGGACCGCTCGCGAGATTCTTCGCCTGGTTTAACCGAACGTTCGAGCGCGGCACGAATTTCTACCTGCGGACTTCGGGTGCGCTGATTCGCAAGTCTGTCTTGGCCGTGGTAGCACTCGCGGCTTTTGCCGTAGCCGGTATTTTCTGTGCCAAGGTGCTGCCTTCAAGCTTCCTGCCCGACGAGGACCAGGGATACATGTTCATCCAGATGCAATTGCCGGAGTCGTCCTCCCTTGAGAGGACGGCAGACGCTGCCCGAGAGGTGGAGGCCGTCCTGAAGTCCACGCACGGGGTCAAGTACTACAACACTATCAGCGGGTTCAGTCTGCTCAGCACGGTCCGAACCAGCTACGACACGTTCTTCTTCGTGGGACTGGAGCCGTGGGAAAGCCGCAAGACAATTGAGGAGCAGTATCAGGTAATCAAGGCAAAGTTGAACCTGAAGCTCATTACCCTTCCTCAAGGAACAGTCTTCGCCTTCTCTCCACCGGCCATTCAGGGGATCGGCACCTCGGGCGGATTTCAGTTTGTCCTCGAGGACCGCTCCGGACGGGAATCCGAATTCCTGGCGAAGAACCTGAACAAATTTCTGGAAGCGGCTCGCAAGCGGCCCGAAATCGGCATGGTCACGACCACGTACATACCGAGCGTGCCTCAGAAGTACGTCGATGTGGACAAGGAAAAGGTGCTGAAGCAGGGAATCGACCTCAAGGACGTTTACATGACGCTTCAGACTTTCATGGGCGGGCAGTTCGTCAATTACTTCAACCAATTCGGCCGCGCGTGGCAGGTGTATGTAGAGGCGGAAGCGCCCTACCGCGCCAGCCTGGACAACGTAGGGCAGTTTTACGTTCGCAATAACCGGGGCCAGATGGTGCCGCTATCCGCGCTGACCAAATTCGAGTCGCGTTACGGGCCGGAATACAAGATGCGCTTCAACATGTATTCCGCGGCGCAGATCATCGGGAGCGCCGCGCCGGGCTACAGTTCGGAGCAGGCCACCGCGGCCTTGGAACAAGTCTTCCGCGACACGATGCCCAGCGAGATGGGCTTCGATTACATGGGCATGTCCCGACAGGAGCAGAAGGCGCGCGAGGGTCTCCCCTCCTGGGTGATCTTCGTCCTGTCGCTGCTGTTCGTGTTCCTCATCCTCGCTGCGCTATATGAAAGCTGGTCGCTGCCGTTTGGAGTGCTGCTGAGCACGCCCGTCGCGGTGTTCGGCGCCTTCGGACTGCTATGGCTGCGGCGCACCGTGCTCGGGCTTATCTTCCCGGCGTTCATGGTGCAAATCGAGAATGACGTGTATTCGCAGATCGGGCTCGTGATGCTGATCGGACTGGCGGGCAAAAACGCCATCCTGATCGTGGAATTCGCCAAGGCCGAATATGAGAAAGGCAAGCCGCTGGTGGAGGCGGCACTGGAAGGCGCCAGGCTGAGGCTGCGCCCGATCCTGATGACTTCTTTCGCCTTCATCCTGGGTTGCGTGCCCTTGATGATCGCTACCGGAGCGGGCTCCGTGGGCCGGCAGATCATGGGCACCACTGTAATCGGCGGAATGCTGGCCGCGACCGGCATTGCCGTCTTCCTGATCCCGGGGCTGTACGTAATCGTCGAACGGCTGTCGAGCATGTGGAAGCGGCGCACGCGCTCTCGCGCCGATGTTCCCGAACCCACCCTTGTGGGGGGCGACTAATATGAAAAAAATATCCTTTCTTTTCACACTGGTCATCTTTATGCCGGCCTGCACTGTCGGACCCAATTACCACCGGCCAAAAATCGATGTCCCAGCTACGTACCGCGGAGCTTCGCTGCCGCCGCAATCCTCCGAGTCATCGTTCGGCGATCAAAAGTGGTGGGAGGTGTTTCAAGATCCGCGGCTCCAGGAGTTGATCCGCACGTCCCTGCAGAATAACTATGATGTTCGCATCGCGGCGACGCGAATCCTGCAAGCTCAAGCGCAGTTGGGCATCACGCGGGCTGACCAGTTGCCGACGATCAGCGCCGGAGCATCAGCCGTCAACCAGCGCACCGCCAGACAAAAGCCTCTTCCGGAACTGGAGACCAACGCGACCTCGGTCGGCCCCTCATTCGCGTGGGAACTTGATTTCTGGGGGAAGTACCGCCGCGCCACCGAAGCTGCGCGGGCAAATCTCCTGGCGACAGAGTGGGCGCGGCGCGCCGTGATGAACACGCTCGTCAGTAATGTTGCCGCCGCTTATTTCCAGCTTCGCGCTTACGACCTGCAGCTTGAAATCTCGCAACGGACCCTGGCTTCGCGCCAGAACTCATTGCAACTGACTCAAACGCTCGCGAGGGGCGGAGCCACCAACATGCTCGACGTGCGGCAGGCGGAACAGTTAGTCGCCGTCGCCGCCGAGAACATACCCGACCTGGAACGGCGCATCCAGCAACAGGAGAACTTCATCAGCACACTTCTGGGAAACAACCCCGGTCCGGTTGCGCGTGGCATGAAGCTGACTGAGCAGCCGCACTTGCCCGAGGTTCCGGCTGGAATCCCATCCCGTCTATTGGAACGGCGGCCCGATATCCGCGCCGCCGAAGCGCAGTTGATAGCGGCGAACGCTGAAATAGGAGTGGCGAAAGCAGCTTACTTCCCGCAAATCACGTTAACCGCGAACAGCGGATTTCAGAGTTCGGCGCTCACCAACCTGTTCACCGGCCCCGCCGGCTTTTGGAACTTCGGTGGATCGCTGGCGCAGCCCATTTTTGCCGGCGGCAGGATTCGCTCCGGAGTGCGATTGAGCGAGGCGCGCGAACAAGAATTGGTCCTGAATTATCAGCAGACGATCCAGCAGGCGTTTCGCGGCGTCTCGGACGCGCTGATTGGATATCGGAAAAGTCATGAATTCCGCCAACACCAGGAGGAGTTGGTCCTGGCGGCTCAAGATGCGGCGAGGCTGTCGGACATCCGTTATCGCGGTGGGGCGGCGAGCTACCTGGAAGTGCTGACCAACGAAACCAACGCCTTCAGTGCCGAATTGGGCTTGGCCCAGGCGCGTTTGAATGAACTTTCGGGCCTGGTTGAAATCTACAGAAATCTTGGTGGCGGCTGGGAGCAGTAACGGCCGGACGAGCAATAGCGGCCAGGTTTTCGGAACGTGCGTATTGCGACCTGCAACCGGAATCCGGAGCAGTGGAGCCGTAGTATATTGCAAGTGATACCTGAGAAGAGCCGGCAAACCATGAACGGGCACGGCGATTCATCTGTTGGCTTGTTGTCCCGTACAGCGCGTTTTTGATTTCTGCCCTGGGCGAATCGCAAGGCCTCGAGGTCGTTTAGGTGGGCGCGGGAAGTGGTGGTCACAGTTCGGGCGGCTGTTGAATATTCTTGCGATTGGAGCCTTGACGATCATTAGGGCGGATTTCCAGTCTGCCCACACGTTCCGCACCCATACCCGGAAAATTCGATCGGCCGGCGTTAGCTTCAGCCGTTTAGGAGCCGAACGTCGCAATACGGCAAGTTGATGGCAAGGCGATGTTTTCCAATCGTAGCTGGGCCGACGTCTTTAACATCGAGGTGAGGGCGCCAAAGATCGCCAAAAAACGTTGCCGCGCCACCAGAGAAAAACATATGGTAGTCAATCAACTTCATAAATTACAGACCGATCCGAATATTCTGGAGGGACAGGCTCGAAAGGATGGCCGCGTGATATTATTGCGGACCACAGGATGTTCGTCATTGGGGGCACGAACGACAACTCCCACCTTATCCACTAGAACCGGGTTACGCTAACGACCGTCGGAATCAACGCTGGCGCGCGTCTCCGCCTCCGGGGCGCACGCAGATCTCCTCTCCGCTATAAACCACGTTGCACCACTCTCGACCGCTGGCAGAAATGAACACTATATGAAACTCCCGCGAAGCCGCCATCCCATCGAACTCGCCCGTTCGCGCGCCGACGATCAGTTCGCCGCGGGCTTCGTCCCACCGCAGCGTCACCATGGAAAAGCGACCCCGCTCGTAATTGTAGTTGTCTCCCTCGTCCTCGTACAGCGGGAAAACGCCGTCCGCGCCTCGATACACCCGGATTTCGAAAGGAGCATCGGGGATTTCATCCACATACTGCATGACGGGCGACAGCGGCACAATAGCTCCGGCGCGGACGAACACCGGAATCACTTCCAGCGGCGCGGGTACCACAACTGTTTTTCCACCTGGAAACCAGGCCTCGGTCAGGAAGTCGTACCATCCGGCACCTGAAGGAAGATAAACCGTTCTGCTCTTTTCAACGCCCGTAATCGGTTCGGAATTCCGATCGTAGTACATGGGTTTCGTCACCGGGCAGACCATCAGAGCGGGCCCAAACAAGTACTGGTCGGCGAGGTCGTGGGTCTGGAGGTCGTGGGGGAAATCCAATGCAACCGCGCGCATTATCGTCCAACTGTTCAGGCTCACCTGGGCTGCGACAGAGTAGATGTACGGCAACAATCGATAGCGGAGCCGGATGTATTCGACGATCGCATCGTAGAACGCTGTGCCCTTCTCACCAAAGCGCCACGCTTCACGCGGCGCGTCCGTTCCGTGCGAACGGAACATCGGCAGAAAGACCGCATACTGCAGCCAGCGTGTGTAGAGTTCCCAGTAGCCTAGGTCGGTGCAGCCGGTGTCGCGGGGATCGGGAGCCTCAGCCGAGCCATCGGTCAATCCGCGGCATCCGGCGTCATAGTCGCCGCGCCAGAACCAATATGCGGGATCGTTCTTGATGAAGAAGCCGCCTATATCCAGATTCCAGTAAGGCTCCCCGGCCGCACAGAAGTTCAACCCCTCGGGGATAGAGCGCCGCAGCGCCTCCCAGGTAGCGCTAATGTCGCCGGACCAGGTGGTTGTCCCATATCGGTGCTGGCCGGCGTAAGATGAGCGGGTGACATTGACCATGCGCTTGCCGGGGTTGGCGCCGCGCTGGCCCTCATACATCCCCCGGGAATGCAGCAACGAGAATGCGCTGATATAGCCTGGATCGAGATACCGCTTCGCTTCTCCAGTGTTGACCGGCAGACGCTCATGGGGCTCGGGCTTGACCGCGCCATGCCAGTCCGATTCGAACGGCTCGGTGCAATCGCACCACCACGCGTCGATGTCATTTGAGAATAATCCGCGGTTGGCCTGCTCCCAGTAGCACCGCCGTGCTTCCTCCTGAAAGGCATTGTAAGTCGATTGATTCCCCAACATCAGGCCGCGTTCGAGCATTTCCTTCCGGTCCACGCACTCGCCGGTCATCGCTGGCCAAACCGACACCATCAGCTTCGCGCCCATCCCGTGCAGCGTGGCGGTCAGTTCCTTCGGATCGGGAAAACGCACCGGGTCCAGCGACTTCTGCCCCCAGCCCCCGCCGTCGGGCCAGGATTTCCAGTCCAGTACGATCAAGTCCAAGGGGATGCCACGCCGGCGGTATTCGCGCACGATATCCACAAGTTCTTTGGCGTTGACGTAGCGCTCTTTGGATTGCGTGTAGCCGAAGTACCATTTCGGTGGCATTGGAACGGCGCCGGTAAGTGCGTGATACCCCCTTGTAATGTCATCGAATCGATCGCCCCGGATGAAGTAATAGTCGAGCTCGTCGACGACGTCCGCCCATATGTAAGATCCCAGAGCGTCGTCGTGAAAGGTCATCAGAGAGTAACAATCGACGAGGATCCCGTATCCCCGGGTGGAAACGAAATAGGGAATAACCGCTTTCAGGTTGTGCTGGTATAGTTCTCTCGACTTGCCACGCAGGTTGCCGTATCCTTCCTCGTGGGACCCCAGGCCGAAAAGCGCTTCGTCCTCCGCGAAAACGAATTCCAACTTCGCCTGAAAAGCATGCCGATCCAGGATGCGCTCCGATTCCGCGGCCGAGACGCGGACGCCGTCAATCCCGTCCGTGGATGCCCCCGTGGCATTGCTAAAGCGGGTCCTGTAGACTTCTATCGGCGTGAGCCATTTGCCTCCGCGCGCGGGCTCGGACATTAGCAGCCGGCCCTCTGGGTCGAAGTAGGCGATCGCGCCCGCTTTTTTGTTGACGGTCACGCCAAGGGATGCTGTCGCGACTCGAAATTCGGTTGCGTCTTCGTCCATCCGGTAATTCCGATACCAGGAGTTCGCTACAACTGAGAGACTGGCGCGGTCCTGGAACGGCTGCTTCCCGGTCATCGTCACGCGCACGATGGACTCGCTGACAAAGCCGATCCGCAGGCGCGATGTTTCAGAAATCAGGACGAGAGATTCGCGATTGCTTTCGAATTCATACATATCATGCCTCATGGAGAGCCGCCACGGCGCGGCGCTGGTCCAGCTCCTGACGGATGCGCGGCTCCATTGCTTCGTACCGGGAATAGAAAAAAACTGGCAGCAGGCTGAGCGCGAAGAAGACCGCGGGCAGCCAAATGAATCCGATCTCAATGCCCGCAAGCGAAGAGGCGCTCTGGCGTGCGTTCGGAACGTAGCCGTGTGCGGCCATGGTCCAGGCCGGCAGCGCACCGCCGATGCCGCTGCCCGCTTTGAAGCAGAACGCGGCGCCGACCGCGGTCAACAGACCTGCCGAGCGAATCCCAGTCTTCCACTCGCCGTAATCGACGCTGTCCGAGAGGATCGAGAACGGCAAGGTCATGGCGACTCCGCCGGCAATCGCGGCAAAAATCCAGCCCGCCAGCACCGCCGGCACCGAGGGCTCCGCGAAATACATCAGCAACTGACCGGCGATCGACCCAGCCAATCCCAACGCCCACAGGTTCCGCTTCGAGGTGTAGCGGCAGAGCCAGGGCAGGAAGACGACGGCGCTGAGGGAGACGATATCCAGGCTGTTGACCAGCGGAACCAGATCCTTGCGCCCAAGCTTGTAAGTGAAGTAGTAGATCACCGCAGACACTCTGGAGACGTAAGCGATCCAGAAGAGAAGAGTGCTGGAGGCTATGATCATCCAAGGCCAGTTGCCCGCGATCGCGCCAAACGAACCTAGCGTCCGCGCCGGATTCTGGGGCGCCTCGACGACCTCCTCGAGGTTGCGAAACGCCAGCAGGAACAATATTGCCGCCCCGGCCGCGAAAATAGGCATCGTCAGCATGAATCCGCGTTTGTCGTTGCCGTGGCCGAGCAGGGCGATGAGGGGAAGCGCGGTGGCATTAACGATCAACACGCCGACCTTGGAGCCGATCATCCGGTACGTTGTCAGCATCACGCGCTGGTTCGGGTCCGGCGTGAGCGCGGACAGAATTGCGGTGACTGGCGTGTTGATTCCGGTGTAAAGGATACCGCAGACGATATACGTGGATGCCGAATACCAAACCTTGGCGTGAGTGCTCAGGTCCGGCGTCAGGAAAGTCAGGACCCCGAACACGGCGTACGGCCCGCACAGCCAGAGAAACCACGGGCGGTACCTGCCCCACCTGCTGCGAGTCTTGTCCAGGATCATCCCCCAGACCGGCGCATCGACGGCGTCGATGCAGCGGGCCACCAGCAGGATCGTGCCGGCGATGCCCACCGGATATCCCGTACACGTCGGTGTAGAAGTACAGCAGGTAAGTTGAGATCACCGCAAACACGAGCTGTCCCGCGGTATCCGTCGCGGCATAGCTTAGGCGTTTGCTCTGCGGGATAGTGTTCATGTAATTATGGATGAGGACAGATTTCAGTTAACAGGCATCAGGGCTTTCCGAGCCGTTTCGTCGTGGCTGGACCGGATCTGTTTCGATTTTTCTAACGCCGCGGCCGCGGCTTTCAAATCGCCGGCTTCGCGATACAGGCGCGCAAGCTGGTAATGCAAGCTGCCGTCCTCGTCGCTGGAGAGTCCCTGGGTCAGCTCCCTCATCGCCTCCTGCGGCCGGCCGGTTCTCGCCAGCAGCTGGCCGAGCAGGGCGTGAACGCGCGGCAGGAGATCCGGACGCACGTGCAGGCTCTGTTCGCAGATACGGCTCCGCATCCGCGTAGTCTTGTTGCGCCACAAGGATCTCCCCCATCAGGAGATTGATCTCGCTATCGGCCGGGCTTTGAGCGAGCGCCTTCTGTGCGGTGTTCCGAGCCTCTTCCAGCTTGCCGTCGGCATAATCGGCTTGCGGCCAACCCCGCCAGACCGGCCACGCTATCCGGCGAGATCGCCAGCACCTTTGAATACTCTTCCCGCGCCTCGTCGAACATCTTCCGGCGCCGGTAGGCATCGCCGAGCAGAGCATGGATTCTCGGAGAATCCGGTTCCACCTCACCGGCGCGCGCGAGCGCGGCCACCCCCATCTTCTGGTTGGCCCGCACCGCCCAGTACCAGCCTGCTCGGATCGTCCGGATACTTCCGCCGAAGGCGATCGCTCGCCAGCGCGGCGGTCCGGAAGATGCCCGGAGAAAAAAGTATCGCTCGCGAACCTCCGCAGGTCTTCGGCGCTGCCGGATTCCGGGACGGCGCGCTCCGGTTCGAGCAGGGTCGAGCGTAACGGACGCCCTCGCGCAAACGCCGCCGCCACGGCTACGGCCATGACGCCGGTAGACTGCCGCAGTTGACGCCAGAGCTTATCGAGTTGTTGCGTATCGAGGCCTTCCCAGAACCGGGGCAACCACGAATCGAATCGCCGCCCGGTCCGGAAGCTCGCGAAATCGGCGAGCATCGCCAACCCTTTCTCTTGCTCGCCGCTCTCGAACAGCAGGCGAGCCATTCCGACGCGCGCAGCGGGACACGACTCCAGGTCGCGCCGGAACTCCTGCTTCGGCTTCGCTGCGGTCGCCGTGCTGCATGAGGACGAAACCATAGTAGGTATGCGAGCATTGGGGCGAAGGCGCCCGCAACGCAAACAGGTCGCGGTAAGCATGGATCGCTTCGGTCAGACTGCCCTGCTCCGCAAGCGCGCTGGCGGTAAGCTCGGCAACGTACACGGACTCGCGAAAGGAACTTGCCAGCTTCGCTCCGGCCGCTTCCGCCAAACCAAAATACGCGAGCCCCAGGCCGTACCACGCCTCGCCATTGCGGGGAGCCAGCACGAGTGCCCGCCGATACCATTCCTCGGATTTCTCGGGCTCCCACAGCGCATGGAACGCACGCCCCAGAGCCAACGCCGGCTGCGGATCGTGCGGCTTGAGTTTTTCCGCCGCCAGCAAAGTACGGAACTGCCTCGCGTCGGACGGTTCAGTTGCAAAAGATCGAGACCAAGAAACAAATTGGGAACGAACAACGACTGGTTCAAACGAAATGCCGCGCGGAACGCTTCCGCCGCCTGGGGATATTCCGCCGGACTGGTGCTGCATCAGCCCGAGATTGCTCCGGAGTTCGGCGATATCCGGACGGATCGCTACGGCCTGGCGATAGCTGGCCGCAGCGCTGCGAAAATCGCTCCTGGCCTGTGCCTCATGGGCTTCGGCCAGGAGCGATTCAAACCTGGCGTCCCGCTCCGGCTGGGCAACAGCCAGAGTCGAGGCCGCCAGGGCAATTGTGAATAAGACGCGCACTTACCAGTACAACTTCAGTCCGAACTGGATATCGCGCGGTGGAAGCGTGGATGAGATTACGCCAAACGTCGAATCGGTGAGGTTGCCGTCGGGCGCGTAGAAGTTCACACGGTTGAACGCGTTGAACATTTCGGCCCGGAACTGAAGCTTCAGAATTTCGCGGAAGTTGAACCACTTCTGAAGTCCGATGTCCCAGTTCGCCAGACCCGGCGCACGGACGTTTCCCGCGTACCGGGGCGCATTTCCGAAAGTGAATGGCGCGGGTTGCGCGAACGCGGCGGTGTTGAACCAATGCTGAATGGTCTGGTCGCTGGCGGTTGGGTTGCCGACCAGGTCCGGCCTCTGGTTGCCGCCAAACGAGTTGGTGTTGTTGTCGCCGGTTGTTATAGAGATCGGGAAGCCGTCCTTGAGGCTGGTGATTCCCGTAACTTGCCAGCCGCCAACAATCGCATTGGCCACGGGGTTGAGGTTCGCCCCAACCTTCTTGCCTTTTCCGACCGGGAGCTCGTAGATGTAGGATACAACCAGACTGTTCGGGGTGTCCGCCGCGTCCAGCGATTTCTCGGCGGCCAGGTTGTAGTTGTTGCGAATAGCGGCCTGGCCCAACCACCCTGTTGTTCCCTCGGTGTTGTCGATGAACCTGGAGTATGTGTACGAAGCCAAAAAATTCAGCCCCGAGCTCCAGCGGTGAGTGAAGCTCAACTCGAGAGCGTTGTAATGCGAGAAGCTGTCGAGCGGCTGCGCTATACTGACGCCGCAAAACTCCGGATAGGGAAGCAGCAACTGCCCATACGCCACAGTCTGACTGGCGAGGCCGCAGCCGCTGCCGGCGAGCTTGCCGTAATACGGATTGGGAACCTGCTGGAGCAGTTGATTGCCTAGCGCCAGATCCTGGGTCGGCAACTGGTCATAGTTCAGGCCACCCTGAGCCAGTTTGACGCCATGATTCCCGACATAGCTGACATCGATCAGGTCGTTCTTGGTCAGGGCATACTGGATTCCGACCATCCATTGCTCCATGTACGGATCGGGCCGGCCATACTCCGAACCGTTCGTGCTGTAGCCAACGTTGGTCATAGCGCCCGTGCTATTGCCGGTCTGCGGAAGCGGGCCGGTGGGAAACGGATTGTTGAGGGTGTTCATCGGCGTGTAGCCGTCGGACGTTGTGGTTACCCAGGGCGTGCTCTGCCCGTAACCCTGGCCTGCTCCCTGCCCAAAAAAGGATGGCACGTAGTAGAGGCCGAATCCGGCTCGGACGACAATCTTGTCCATAGCCTGATAGGCGAGGCCGAACCGCGGAGCGAAGTCCTTCCAGGTCGGCTTGTAAAGTCCGTCCCCGACGCCGCCGACGCCATTGTAAACCACCGTGCCGTGGACCGTCGAGCCGATCGCCGAGCTGATCGGATTAGTGGCGTTGAAGTCGAAAAAGTTCTGCTGATTGAAGCGTTCCCTGGGCGCGGATTGGTATTCCCAGCGGATACCCAGATTCAGCGTTAGCTTGCGATTGACTTTCCAGTCGTCCTGGAAGTGGGTGCCGTAGTAATGCTTGGAGGTGAACGGCTTAAAAGAGACGCCGGTCGAGCCGCCCGTCCCGACTCCGAGAAGCATCGAAGCGATCGAGTTTCCGCTGACGCTAGGGTCCGCGCTCTCCGGGTTCGGTCCCGCCGTGGAGACGGAGCCGAAGTCGAACGTCGTCGGATAAATACGTCCGCCGCCAGTCTGGCTCACTACTTCCATGAAGCCCATCGAGAGGGAGTGGGAACCGTGGACCTTGTTGAGGTCGGCCGACCACGTCAAATCGTTGCGGGGGAAGCCGCCCTGGCCCGCTCCGTTCTGTGGACCCAGCGGGGCATAGCCGCCCACCGCCACCACCGGGAACTGGTTCGAAGTTTGATTGATGAAGGAGGGCAGGCCGAGTTGGGTAAAATCATACGGGTAGCCCTCCATGACGTTGCCCTCAAACCAGTGATTGTAGCCCGCGTTGAGGCTGAAAACCGTCGAGGGATTCAGCACCCATGTTAAACCGCCGGCGCCATCCAGGCGGTTGTTGGGGTTCTCGGACCCTGGTCCGCCCGGATCGTTGCCGTAATAATTCGCCTCTTCCACCTTGGACTCGTTCTTATTCGACCAGCGCAGGAACATGCGCAGGTTGTCGGTGAAGTTGTGGTCGAGCCGGATGCCATATTCGTCGGAGGTCGCCGCGGCACTGGCGGAGGCCGAGAAGTTGTTTGTCAGCCCGCCAGTCGTCGGGTTGGGATAGTACGCCAGTAGCTTGGCCGCAACCGGGCTGATCATGCTTGCCGGGATAATATTCCCCGCGAACGGCTGACGCGAGAATCCGCTCGAGGTCGCCACCGTAGTGAAGGGGTTGTAGATTATCTGGGAGATGCCGGAGAAATCTCCACTCTTTTCGGCCTGTGTCGGCATAGTGAGGGTGACGGGGCCCGGAGTGCCTTGGCGCAGTCCTTCGTAATACGCGAAGAAGAAGGTCTTGTTGCGCTGCTTGTAAAGACCGGGGATGTAAACCGGTCCGCCGCCGGCGATACCGAACTGGTTGCGCCTGAACGGGGTCCTCGGGATGCCGTCGGCGTTATTGAAGAAGAAGTTGGCATCGAGGTCGGAATTGCGAAGGAACTCGAACGCGTCCCCGTGAATGCTGCTGGAGCCGGACTTGGTGATTACGTTGTACACATTGCCGGTGCTCCAGCCGTATTCCGCAGTGAAGGAGTTGGTCTGAATCCTTGCCTCCGCAACAGATTCCATGGAAGGCACATAGATGACGCCGCCCCAATCGCCAGCGGTATCCCAGTGGCCGTCGAGCAAGTAGCCGCTGGTTCCAAAGAAGCCGCCCCCGAAGTTGAGGAAGGAGATATCCTGATCGGCCGTCCCCGACTGTCCTCCTCCATTGACCACCTGAAACTGGGACGCGTTGTTCACTGAGGAGTTCGTGAGCACCAGACCAAAAACGCTGCGGAAATCCACCGGAAGCTGGTCGATCTGCTGCTGGTTCAAGTCCGAGGAAACGTTAGCATTGTCGGCGGCGAGGATGGCCCCCTGGGCAGTGACGGTCACCTCGCTCTGTAACGCCCCCAACTGCATGGTGACTGCCTGATTTGCGGATTGGCCCGCCTCGAGGGCAATCCCTGTCTGCTTGTAGGAGGAAAACCCGCCGGCATCGACCGTCAGAATGTACGTTGCTGGCGGCAGCAATGCGAAGGAGTATCGCCCCTCCGCGTCGGTTGTGTAGGTTCGGGTGATGCCCTTGTCTGGACTCGCCAGGGTGACTTTCGCCCCGGGGATCGCCGCCCCCGAACTATCGTGGACAACTCCGCCGAGCGACGCGGTGAACGCCTGCGTTTGGGAATAGGCTCCCGGCTGAAAGGTTGCGAGCGCGAGCAACATGGGCCCAACATAACGGGCCAACCCACCGCGCCGACTTAACGTTCTCGTGGACATGAAATCTCCTTTGCGACGGAGCACTCAGAAAAGCAAATCGTGGCTCTTAGATCCTTCAGCGCTAAAGTTAAGGTATATTGGGCGAATCCCACAAGGTTCTTAACCGAAAAGTAACCTGCTAAGTCTCTCCTTGCAACCGCCTGCCGAAGGGTGTAAAGTACCTGCAAAGGATTGTAGTTGGGAGTACGAGTCGGCAAAGACGACGCTTCGGTCGGCGAGGGCGATGTAGTCCGGGTCCGGGAGACCCTGCGCCATATACTCAAAAGTGCGCCTTTCCGTGGTACTCGTCAGTGTCAGAGCCTGTTGACCTGGGTGGTGGAACACACTCTGGCCGGAGAGGGCGATCAGCTTCGCGAGCGCGTCATTGGCACCGAAGTGTTCGGCAGAAGCCCGGGGTACGAGCCCAGCGACGATTCCATCGTGCGCGTCCGCGCAGCCGAGGTCCGCAAGAGGCTGGCCCAATACTATCAGTCGAGCGGCGGCGACGAATTCGTCAGAATCGAGATTCCGCCAGGCTCCTACAGGGCAGTCTTCGAATGGAAGGCCGACCAGCCCATCGCGCCGATAACGCCCGAACCACTTGGGCGGAAGTTCCGGTGGTGGTGGGTGCTTGCCGCCGCTGTCCTGGTCATTGGTGCCGTTGCCGTCAGAGTGGTGGTGGCACGGAGTCTCCGCTCCGCTCCCCCCCAGGCGCCTTCCGCAATGGACCAGTTCTGGGCGCCCGCATTAAACAGCCCGAAGCCGATCCTTATTTATAGTGCCACGACGCCGATCTTTAGGTCTGCCGACCTGACCAGTTCCGCGCACAACCTCGTACCCGTTCTCAACCAGTACATGACTATCGGCGACGCGTACGCCAGCGTTGAACTCGCTTCGCTGTTCGCTCGAAGGGGAAAGCTTTACCGGATGCGCTATGGCGCCGATCTCACCTTTGCCGACCTGAGATATCAGCCCTCGATTTTGATCGGTGCCTTCGACAACGCCTGGACGCTGCAGACGACGAGCGACTTGCGTTTCGTCTTCGAACAGCACCCGACGATTCGCGACCGATCGAATAATCGGTTATACACACTGCCGAATATGACGCCGGACGGACGCACACCCGAGGATTACGCGATCGTTTCACGCGTTTTCGATTCCAACACTGGCGAGCTTCTGATCGTGGCGGCTGGAATCACTCAGTATGGCAGCCGCGCAGCCGGGGAATTCCTCACCTCTCCTCAGCTTCTGGCCGCTCTGGCCATGAAGGCGCCGAACGACTGGCCGAAAAGAAATTTACAGGTACTGTTGCACACGAAGATCGTCGACGATACGCCGGGGCCTCCGGGTATCGTCACTACCCACTTCTGGTGAATCTCAACACCGCCAGCGTTGCAACCTAACGAGCCACCCTGCGGCGGAATGGACGATACAGCAGTTTCGAGAAGCGTTTTCCGTATGGCCCGAATATCGAAAACGCGTTACCCGTCGGCGGCAGTAGCACAGGTATCGTCCTGATGGGCGCTGAGATCGTGTGACATGGCAATCGCAGACAACACTATCGCTACAAGTGCGCTTTCTATCGAGAGGGTTTGGGTTGTTTCTGGCATGTCTCCTCGTTGTCGGTCAACAGAGGCTAAAGTATAAGCGTTAAGTTGGCAGACCACGCGACGAATCAGGCAGCCGTGCGGTGGTAGTAGTTCAGCATTCCGCCCATCCGGTCCCGCCGCCGGGGTAGAGCGAACCGATACGAAAGCGGATCTGCCCCTTGGTACGCTCTTCGATCAGCTTGCCGAGATCGTATCCGTGGCGTGGACGCCCTTCGAGCAAAGTGAGAACGAGAAGCTCGGCGCTGCCTTTGCTGAGATCTCGATTGAACCTATACTTTACGGAAATATACTTCGACAAACGTATAGACTGGCAAGTAGGCTGAACCGCGCAAAGAAGCCCCCACTTACCAAAGAAATTGCTGCAAAGGTCCCGGGTTCCAGAATGTGGGGGCATAAATGCTAAACTGGACGCTCTGTTATGTCCGAAATCGTGCTACACCGTTCGTCGCAAAACCGGACATGGCACCGCCCTGCCGCCTGTATAAGACCACGATTCGGATTCTGTAAAGCCGTGGCCGGAGTGGAAATTCACATCTTGAGAGCAGTCGGGTTTCTGTTGCTGTCGACAGCGTGCTCGGTACTGCTCGCGGACGGCGGCGACGCCATTTCTTTCAACCGCGATGTGCGGCCAATCCTGTCGGATCGTTGCTACGCCTGTCATGGGCCCGAGTCGCGCAGCCGTCAGGCAGGTCTACGGCTCGACTCGGAAGAAAGCGCGAAAAGTCCTTTGAAGAGCGGACACGTTGCAGTGATGCCCGGCGACTTATCGAAGAGCGCGCTCTTTGGGCGCGTAACGTCGAGCGATAAGTCCGTTCGCATGCCGCCCGCATCGGCGGGACGCGACGCGCTGACACCGGCGGAAACAGAAATTCTGAAGCGCTGGATCGAGCAAGGTGCGGTATGGCAGCAGCACTGGTCGTTCATCCCGCCGGCCCGTGCCACGGCGCCGCCGGGCCGCAACCCGATCGACTTTTTCGTCACCTCTCAGCTGAACAAAGAAGGATTGAGAGCTTCCCGGCCGGCAGATCCGGCTACTTTGTTGCGCCGCGTCACGCTGGACCTGACCGGCTTACCTCCCACCATGGAAGAGGTGCAGGCCTTTCTGAAGGATCCCTCGTCCGCGACATATGAGAGAGCCGTTGACCGTTTGCTTGCGACTCCGGCTTACGGTGAGCGGATGGCCTATCGCTGGATGGAGGCGGCTCGCTACGCCGACACCAACGGCTATCAGACGGACGGCAACCGCGAGATGTGGCGCTGGCGCGACTGGGTGATTGACGCCTTCAACAAGAACATGCCATTCGACCGGTTTACGATCGAGCAGATCGCGGGCGACTTACTTCCGAACCCCACTCTCGACCAGCGCATTGCGACCGGCTTCCAGCGCAATCATCGAACCAACGCGGAGGGCGGTATCGTTCCCGAGGAATACCGCGTCGAATACGTGGCGGACCGTGTCGAGACCACTTCCACAGTCTTCCTGGGCCTTACTCTCGGCTGCGCGCGCTGTCACGATCACAAATACGATCCGCTCAAGCAGACCGATTTCTACCGCATGTTCGCCTTCTATAACCAAGTGCCCGAGAAGGGCTTGGTTTACAACTGGGGCAACGACGACCCACTGATGAAGGCCCCGACTCCGGACCAACAGCAAAAACTGGCGGCACTCGACACGGCAGCGGATACTGCCGGGCGCCGCTACTCCGCTCTGGAGCCCAAAATTGTTCAGGCCCAGCAGAAGTGGGTACGCCAGGTCGCTAAGCGGGGCGCGCCCTCAGATAATTGGACCGTTACGGCCGGCCTTCTTTACCGCCAACAGGACGCGCTGCGGTTGGATGGCAAGCAATTCCATTCCGAAAAAGCAGAAAACATTAAATTGGATTTTCTGGATCCATTCACATTATCCGCTCGTATTAAGCCCGATTGTGAGACGTGCGCCATTGTGTCGAAGACGGAGGATTACACCGAGGGATCGGGCCACGGGCTTTACCTCATGGACGGCAGGCTTCGGCTGCATGTGATCTTCCGCTGGACAGATATCGGCATGCGCGTAGAAACGGAGGACCGTCTGCGTCTGCATGAGTGGCAGACGGTCACCGTGACCTACGATGGAAAGCGATATGCCTCCGGCGTACGCATGTACGTAGACGGCAAGCCGCAGCGCCTTAAGATCCTCTTCGATGAGCTGAATTGGCCCATGGACGTAAAGGAACCGCTCCGCATCGGTGCGGGCGGAGGTCTGCGATACAAGGGCGAGATTGCGGATGCGCGCGTCTATTCACGCGCGCTGAAAGCGGAAGAAGCGAGCGCATTGAGCGTCACCGATCCCGTAAGTGCGATCGCGAGACGTACGCCTGCCCAGCGCCCGCCAGCCGAGGAAAACGTATTGCGGCTGTGCTTCCTGGACACGGCGGCCTCCCCGCCTATCCGTCGCGCCCGCCTCGCCGCGGAGACGGCGCGGAGCGAACGAGACCGCTTCTACGCTTCGCTCCCGTCCGTCATGGTGATGAAGGACGAGCCTGGGTTGCGAAAATCGTACGTGCTGAAACGCGGTGCGTACGACGCGCATGGGCAGGAGGTCACACCAGGCGTTCCGGCGGTCTTACCGCAATTGCGGCCGGAATGGCCGGCTAATCGGCTCGGCCTGGCCCGCTGGCTGGTAAGCCGGGACAATCCGCTAACGGCGCGCGTAACAGTGAACCGTTTATGGCAGGCGTTTTTCGGTGTCGGGCTGGTCAAAACGGTGGAGGATTTTGGCTCCCAAGGTGAGTGGCCGGCATATCAGGACGTTCTGGATTGGCTCGCCGTGGAGTTCATGGACTCCGGCTGGGATCTGAAGCATGTTGTTAAAACCATCGTGATGACGGATACCTATCGCCAGTCTTCGCGCGTGACGCCGGAATTGCTGCAGCGCGATCCGGATAACCGGCTCCTCGCGCGGGGGCCTCGCGTCCGCCTGCCGGCTGAGATGATCCGCGATCAAGCGCTAGCTGTCTCCGGATTACTGGTAAACAAGGTAGGCGGGCCTTCGGTGAAGCCGTATCAGCCGCCGGGTCTGTGGCAGGAATTGGCAAACGCAGGCGATGGTTACGTTCCGGATAAGGGCGAGGGCTTATATCGAAGGACCCTGTACACGTTCTGGAAGCGGACTGTAGCTCCGCCGGCGCTGATCAACTTCGACTCGCCAACGCGAGAAACATGCACGGTTCGCGAATCGCGCACGAACACACCGCTGCAGGCATTAACGTTGATGAACGACGTTACTTATGTTGAGGCGGCGCGCAAGCTGGCCGAGGCGGTTCTGCGGCAGGGTGGAAGCAGCTCCGAGGCGCGTATCGACTACGCTTATCAGCGCGTGCTGGGACGGCCGGCCCGTGATAAGGAAAGGAGCGCGTTGCTGGCCATGCTGGAACGGTTCGAGCAGCGCTACCGGTCCGATCCCAAAGCGGCTCTGCAGCTGATCGCCGAGGGGGCGTCTGCCCGGGACGAGAAACTCGATCCGAGCGAACTGGCCGCCTATACCGCTGTCGCGAGTCTGATGTTGAACCTCGACGAGACGGTTAGTAAGGAGTAGATGAGTCCCATGGACCAAATGACCAGGCGGGCGCTCTTTCGACGAGGCGCACTTGGATTGGGTGCGACGGCGCTCGCTTCCCTGCTGGCCGGCGATGCGATCGCCGACGCCACCGAATGGGGCGGCATGCCGGAATTGCCACATTTCCCGCCGAAGGCAAAGCGCGTGATTTGCCTGTTTCAATCCGGCGGCCCTTCGCAGCTAGAGCTGTTCGACTACAAGCCGCGGCTGGAAAAGTTTGCGGGCGAGAACCTGCCCGAATCGGTCCGAAACGGTCAGAGACTTACCGGTATGTCCGCGTCGCAATCAAGCTTTCCAGTGGTGCCGTCACGGGTCAAATTCGCCCAGCACGGGGAATCGGGAGCATGGATCAGTGAGTTGCTGCCGCATACAGCCAGGATTGCCGATCGTCTGACCTTCATTCGCTCGATGAACACGGAGCAGATCAATCACGATCCGGCAGTCACCTATTTTCAAACGGGCTTCCAGATTGCAGGCCGCCCTTCGATCGGCTCCTGGATCGCTTACGGGCTCGGCAGCGAGAACAAGGATCTGCCGGCGTTCGTCGTTATGATTTCGCCGGGCAAGGGTACCGCCGGACAGCCCCTATACGACCGGCTATGGGGCAGCGGCTTTCTTCCTAGCCGCTATCAGGGAGTGAAGTTCCGTTCGGTGGGAGATCCGGTGTTATACCTCTCGAATCCTCCGGGATTCGATGTCAATGATCGGCGGAGTTATCTTGACACGCTGAAGACTCTCAACGAAGCGGCGGCGGAAGACTTCAATGACCCGGAAACGCAGACCCGCATCGCTCAGTACGAACTGGCCTTCCGTATGCAACGTTCAGTCCCGGAGTTAACAGACCTTTCGAAAGAGCCTGAGCACGTTTTTGATATGTACGGACCGGACTCGCGCACACCGGGAACGTTTGCCGCAAATTGCCTGCTGGCCCGGCGGCTTGCGGAGCGGGGCGTCCGTTTCATTCAGCTGTTTCATCGCGATTGGGATCATCACGCGAAGCTGCCGGAATACCTGCCGAAGAAGTGCCAAGAGGTGGATCAGCCTTCCGCGGCGCTAGTGGAAGACCTGCGCCAGCGCGGGATGCTCGACGACACGCTCGTGATATGGGGCGGCGAGTTTGGACGCACGGTGTACTGCCAGGGACGCCTCACGGATAAGGAATATGGGCGCGATCACCACCCGCGGTGTTTTACTATCTGGCTTGCGGGTGGAGGCATCAAGCCAGGCATTACGCTCGGTGAAACAGACGATTACTCCTACAACGTCACCAAAGACCCAGTCAGCGTGCACGATCTGCAGGCGACGATTTTGAACAATCTGGGAATTGATCATACCCGCTTGACGTACAAGTTCCAGGGGCGTCATTTCCGTCTCACCGATGTGAGCGGATCGATTGTGCGACCCATCTTGAGCTAACGGCTACTTAACAACTCGTTGCAAAACAGCCGAGCCAACTGCTTCGCGGGTAATACGCCGCTATATGGAGCGAACCCCGAAGATGAGACACGGAGTCAACGGGACAAATTTCGATTCAACGCGAGTGATCCAGCTCCAACACTCCGGAGGGCATAGCAGAGTGTATGGGAAATTTGATAAGCTGACTGAGTTTCCAAGAACTCCTCGACTCGGTGCCTCTGATCGATGGTATTTGCTTTGCCTCGCGCAAGACAAACGTTGGTGCCCTTAACGCTGGCAGTTGGGCTCGTTGCCGGTGCGGCCGCATTTTACCAGGGCGCGGAGAGCACACGGCCCGAAGAGATTCGTTTCGAAAAGCTCACACTCGATTTAGGTTCGAGCGAATCGGCGGCAATCGCCGACATCAACGGGGACGGGCGGCTGGACATCGTCTCCGGCGAGAACTGGTACGAAGCGCCGCACTGGGTGAAACACCATTTCCGCGAAATCCTTTATACCAACAACTACATTGACGACCTCAGCACGCTGCCTCTGGACGTGGATGGCGACGGCCACGTCGATCTCGTCACCTCAGGCTGGTTCAGCAAGAAGCTCGCCTGGTGGCGAAACCCCGGCAAGACGGACGCGCCATGGCAAGAGCATCCGATCGAGACCGGCTATCCGATTGAGTTCACATTCCTGGTGGATCTCGATAACGACGGTAAGCAGGAAGAAATTCTCCCGCAATTCGGTGACGGCAAAGCCCCGCTTGCCTGGTATGAGCGTGACCACCACGGCGGCTTCACTAAGCACGTGGTCAGCCCACGCAGCTACGGCCACGGCATTGGCGTGGGCGATGTGAACGGCGATGGCCGCAACGATATTCTCACGCAGGACGGCTGGCTGGAAGCGCCGCCCGATCCGCGTTCCGGTAATTGGAAGATGCACGCCGACTGGAAGCTGGGTGACGTCGGCTTTCTCTATGTGGCCGACGTGAACGGCGACGGCCGGCCCGATGTCATCACTTCCATGGCCCACAACTACGGCATCTTCTGGCTGGAAAACAAAGCGGACGGCTCCTGGGAGAAGCACGTCATCGACGACAGCTGGTCGCAGGCGCACGCGGTCACGCTGGTCGATTTTCGCGGGAATCACAACATCGGCCTGCTCACCGGCAAGCGGTACATGGCCCACAACGGCCACGATCCGGGAGAACGAGAGCCGCTGGGTGTTTATTGGTATGAGCGCGTGATGGCGCCCGGTGGCGGCCGGCTGGAATGGGCCAAGCACGTACTTGATTACGGCGGCCGGACCGGCGGCGGCATTCAGATACCCGTTGCCGACATTGACGGCGATGGCGATCTGGACTTCGTGGTGGCGGGCAAGAGCGGGCTGTTCCTGTTCGAAAACAAAACGAAATAACTATGGCCAATAAGCTGTACGACGTCGTGGTGATTGGCTCCGGTGCGGGCGGCGGCACGCTATCGGCACGCCTGGCGGGGCTCGGCGCGGAAGTTCTGGTGCTCGAAGGCGGGCCCAAAGTGGATACGCGCACCGACTTCAATACCCATGCCTTGCCGCATGAGTTCCCCTCGCGCCACATCCCCATCATGAAACCGGGCAAACCGGGTTTCGACGGGGAGCGCAGCCGCGGAATCGGCGGGAAAACCATGTTGTGGAACGCGGTGGCGCTACGCTTTAGCCAGCGGGATTTCAAGGGCCGGCAGCATGACGGTGCCGGCGAAGATTGGCCCATCGACTACGTCGATATGGCCCCTTACTACGACCAGATCGAGCGCGAAGTGGGCGTCTGCGGAAACCTTGACCATTTGGAGGACTTGCCGGATGGTGTGTTTCTTCCTCCGATTCCCATGAAGTGTTCGGACGTTCTGATTCAGAAAGGCGCGGCCAAGCTCGGAATTCCAGTCATCCACGTGCGCAAAGCCACGCTGAGCAAGCCGACGCGGACTCGCCCGGCGTGCCATTTCTGCGGCAATTGCATGGCGGGCTGCGATGTGGTGGCCAAGTACAATTCCGCCGATGTGCAAATGTATCCGGCGCTGAAAACCGGCAAACTGACTCTGCGGCCCAACAGCGTAGTGCATGATATCGCCGTTTCAGACGAGGCACGGGTAAGCGAGGTCCGCTACTTTGACCGCGAGACTCACGCCGAGGGAGTTGCCAAGGGGCGAATCACGGTTGTGTCCTGCGCTTGCGCGCAAAGCGTCGCTCTGCTGATGATGTCGAAGTCGAGCCGGTTCCCGGCCGGCTTGGGTAACTCGAGCGGCGAGTTGGGCAAGAATTTCATTCCGCACATCAATGCGGGCTTTGAAGTGTTTCTCGAAGACTTGATTGGGAACCCGCAGGGCAATGATGAGGGCTTCCTCGATCACGCCTACATCCCCTCGTTCATGCACAAGCAAAAGCGCGACTATCCGCGAAGTTTTGGCATTCAGTTCAATTATCAGAACCGCCGCTCGGTGGGATGGGCGCGCAGCATCAAAGGCATGGGCCGCGCATACAAGGACGAAGTCAAGGCGAAGTATCCTGCGTATCTGACGTTCTCGCCTTATCAGGAAATGCTGCCCAATCGCGACAGTTTCATCGATCTGGATTATGACAATCCCGATGAATACGGCCTGCCACGCGCGCGACGCCACTGGAAGCTATCGGACGCCGATTGGAAGCTGCATAGTGACATGAAGCAGAAATGCACCGACATTCTGCTGGCAAGCAAAGCGAAGATCCACTCCGTCAGTGAGAATCCGACAACCAACCACGAGATCGGCGGCTGCCGCATGGGCGCTGATCCCAGAACTTCCGTTGTGGACGCGTTCTGCCGTTCCCACGATGTCCCCAATCTCTACGTAGTGGACGCGAGTGTATTTCCGTCTGCGTCTGAGAAGAACCCGACCCTGACCATCATGGCGCTTGCGGCGCGCACTGCGGATCACATTGCGGATCGTCTCAAGAAAGGAGAAGCCTGATGGCAACTTATTCGTCCGACCGCCGGTCCGTACTCAAGATCATGGGCGCAATTAGCGCCACTTGTGCTTATCCTTACGCCGGCGATGAGCTGTTCGCGCAAGCCGCGCCGGAACACCAACACCAGCACTCGGCGGCTCCCCACGATGCTGCGCGTTTTCTCGCCGAGCCAGATTTCCGGACGATTTCGCGCATCGCCGACCTAATTATTCCCGAAACGAACACACCCGCAGCTTCGGGTGCCGGCGTGCCCTCTTATATCGATCTGGTGATCGCCCGAGATGCGGAACTGCAGCAGCTAGTTGCCGATGGGCTGCGCTGGCTGGATGCGGAAGCAAGCGGCCAGGCAGGGAAGAAGTTTATGGATCTCTCCGAAGAGGTCCAAATTGGGATTCTCGAACCTTTGTGCCAGGCAGCGGACGCAGGGAATAGCCTCGCTCGAAACGTCCGATTCTTCGCTTTGATCAAGAAGCTGACTGCCGATGGCTACTATACCTCGAAGACCGGTCTGATCGACGAACTGGGTTATCAGGGGAACATGGTTTTGAGCAGCTTCCCCGGATGCGTTCACGAACACTAATCGTTTTCCGGAGTTGCACTACGCGATGCTCCAGACAGGTGACTGAGATCCAGGGTCGGAGCCTTACATCGATCTCGATTACGAGGGCCGTTGCGTCGAGCGAGTCGATCGAAGGTGTCTTCAAGAGCCATCGGCGGTATTGCTCGCAAACCTCTAACGACTATTGTTTGCGCATCGGCACCAGCTTGCCTTTGAGCACTCCGCCGTCCGGCAATTGAAAATCTAGCGCGCCTTCCAGCCGATCTGTCTCAGCATGGTTCAATCGTTGTGATCCGCAAAAAACTCCCGATGTGTCGCCAAAACCCGTAGTGTTGTCGATTCATGAACTTGGGATTCGGCGGGCACAACTCGCCGTCCTCGTCCGGACTGCTAAAACGGGGGTTCGTGGTCGACTACCTTTGTGCGTTCGTCTCCGTCGTCCGAGTCTTCTTTCATTCTCGAACTGCTATTGCTCTAGAAGTGGTTGCGCTCCGGCAACAAAAGCGTCCAAAGCCGCCGTTGAGTTCTATTGGCCGGCTGTTCTGGATTGCACTCAGTCGCTTCTGGTCGGGCTGGAAGAACGCGCTGCTAATCGTAAAGCCGGAGACAGTGCTGTCCTGGCACCGGAAGTCCTTTCAGTGGTATTGGCGTTGACGTTCCAGTCGCCGACGTGGCAGACCGAAGATCACGAACGAGGTTCGCGAGCTGATCCGCCGCTTGGCAAAAGAGAATCTCGGCTGCGGAGCGCCGAAATCCATGGCGAGTTGTTGAAGCTCGGCTTCAACGTCTCCGAGCGGACCATTTCTCGATATCTGAGACATACAAACCGCCGCGGTGATCCCGGAAAGAGCTGGCTGACTTTCCTGCGGAACCGCCGCGAAGCGATCGTCCGCCTTGATTTCCTCACCGTTCCTACTTTCACATTCCGTCTGTGTATTGCTTTTTCATCAACGAACACGGGCGCCGCAAGATCCCTGAACTTCAATGTGACCCTTCATCCCACCGCCGATTGGGTCGTGCAGCAACTCCGTGAGGCATTCCCCGGAGACCAGCCGTATCGTTACGCCATCCTGGATCGAGATTCAAGATTCAACATTGATGTGATCTCGTTCCTGAAGAGCACTGGCCTGAACCGAAACGAGTCACTATTCGATCGCCGTGGCAGAATGGGGTCGCCGAGCGGTGGGTAGGGAGCTGTCGTCGAGAGCCCCTTGACCACGTCATCCCTTTGAATGAACAGCATCTGAACAGCGCTCGACGAGACTACCGGCATTGGTCGACTCCCGGTGGCGCGCGATGCGAACCGCAGCGGATGCTCACAACTCCTCGGTCCGGCCGCTTCGCCCGAAGTGAACGTTCGAAATTGACGATTAGAGATTCTGAATACATTGTTACAATTCCAGTTATCCGGCTATGCGATTATTGGCGACACACAGGTCTGAAGGCCGGGTTTCTGGAAGTATTCGTATCCAGGAACTACCGGATCGATTCCTACTACCCATTCGCCAACTTCATTGTGAGAGGGGCAAATGATCAAACGTCGAGAGTTTCTTATCGGTTCAGCCGTCGCCGCCGGAGCGGTCAGAGCGTGGGGGCGGACCGCGTACCGAGCCAAAATGGATCGCGTCGCGGTCATGAGTTATAGTTTCGATCTGATTATGAAGAGTGCTGCGCGTCCGGACGATCCGCGGAGAACCCTCGATATCCTTGATTTTCCCGACGAGATGGCGCAGCGCTACGGAATCCATAGTCTGGAGATCCAGCAAGCGCACTTCCGCTCGACCGAGCCCGACTACCTGGGAGAGTTTAGAAACCGGCTGACGAAAGCCCAATCGCGGGTGACTCAGCTGGTCCTGGAGCTCGGAGCGCACGACATTTCGACCACGGATCCGGCGATTCGGTCGGAAACGATCGAGCTGACGAACCAATGGATCGACCGTGCGGTGTTCCTCTCCGCGGCGCGTGTGATGATCAACCAGGGCACGCTCGCACCGGATGTGCGTACCACCGCGGCCGAAACCTTGAAGAAGATTAAGGCGTACGCCGATACGAAGAAGGTCATGGTGACCGTGGAGAATCGCGACGACCCGCCAGGATACGTGTCGTCGACGGTGCCCAACGGGGGCGGCGATGACGGCGCGGGCGGAGTTCCAAACAGCGCCGCAGCCGCGCCACCTGCGCGTCCGCCTCAGCATACTTGGGAAGACGAGGTCAATTTGATCAGGGCCGCCGGGGTTTGGGCCAATCCCGACGTCGCCTCATTCCCGGACAACGCGGCGCGGGAGGCGGGTTTGCGCGTCATGTATGCGATGGCCACGAGCAGCCATTTTAAGTACATGCCGAATCTGTTCGACTCGGCCAGGGCGATTCAGATTTCGAAAGGGGTTGGATACAAAGGGCTCTACTCGATCGAAGCCGAACCCCTTACCCCCCAGCCGTACCCGTTCGTACAAACCATCCTGGACGTGCTGCTCCGGAATCTTTAGCCGGTTGCTCCTCGTCGGAACCTCCCATAATGAACGACCGTTTCACCATTGTTCGTAGTCAAAAGCGCTTGAGCCAGTAACATCAGCAGCTTGGGCATGTCGGATCAGAGCAGGTTGCGTGGTGTTACAACAGTTGTTTCGTGCTCGATTTGATAACTGCTTCTGTCGTCGCCATTCGGGTCTTTTTCCGGACTCGGGTGGACGTCTCGCTTGAAGTCCTTGCCTTGCGTCAACAGGTCGCCGTAATCAAACGAAAACGACCACGGCCCTCATGGATGACGAGTCACATTGAAGTGCAAGATTCTGCGGCGCTCGTGTTCAATGACGAAGAAGCAATACAGAAGCTTGAATGTCAGAGCCTGATGTCAGGATTGAGAGGCTTCGCGATCAGTGAAAGCCTTCGCTCAGCATGAGATTCCTGGTGTCGTTGGCGACGACGGTATAGAGGAACGTTGTACGGTCGGGGGAGACGCTCAGGCCATGATCGGTTTTTACGACACCGAGCGACTGGACAAGGCGCGACCGGTGGGTAGCGAAGTCGTAGAAGCGGATTTCGCGCCCGTTTCCATCCGGATCGCTCCGCGCCATGAAATAAATCCCATCCGGAAAAACCTGGAATGGCCGGTAAGCAACCTCCACGCCCTCCACCGGCCGTTCAGATCCACCGCTCAGCGGCCGTGACCACAACTGCCGGAAGTGGCCGGCATTGCGGAAATAGTAAAGCGTCTTCCCATCCGTCGATTCCAACGCGGGACCGAACCTGTTGTCTGGCGTCACCTGTTCGGCCATCCCGCCGGCGAACGGCACGCGGTAGACCCGTACGAACGTCTTGTAGCTGCTGTAATACACCCACTTCCCGTCGTGCGAGAAGGTCGGAACGTTGGAGGTTCCGGGCGACGTGACACCGCCGGTGGTCAGGCGGCGTGGAGTTCCGCCTGCGCTGCCCACAGTCCAGATATCCCACCCGCCATTCCCCATGTAGGCATCGAAAACGATCCATTTGCCGTCCGGCGACCACTGCGGGGAACCACAGTGTCTTCCAAAGTTGGTGATCTGGACGGGATCGCGGCCATCGCTGCGGGCAATCCATATTTCCTGCGCGCCCGAGCGGTCCGATTCGAAGGCGATGCGGGTTCCGTCCGGCGAGTATTCCGGAGCCCATTCGAGTTCGGTCGAAGACACGGGATGACGCTGAGCTGAATGGCCGTCGGCGCGCCAGATATCGACGTCGTACGACCACCGGACGAAAGCCAGCCGGTTCCCCTGGCGCGCGACCGCCGGCGCATGTACGCCGCTTCCCACGAACGGCAGCGCCTCCACCGGTCCTCCATTGAATACCGGAATACGATGCAGGGTCAGAGCGAAAGCCGCCGACTTGGACATCGCCCAGATGGCTTCCCGGCCATCGGCGGTCCATGCGACTTCGTGCGGAAGATCCATCGAGGCGTTCTCGAAGGTAACCCGCCGCGGCGCGCCATCCGGAGTCCAATCCCGGCGCAGCCTCAGAAGATAAAGGTCGGCCTCAGCCGATCTCCGGCCGCGCACGAAGAGAATCGCGGGTTCCCGCGGCGACCATGCCGGAAGCTCGTCCCCTTCGTCCCTGGGAGGTGACGTGATGCGGCGCGCCGGGCCGTTTTCGAGCGGTAGAAGAATCAAGGGCGCCCTTTCCCCGCCCCCGCAGACAAGGGCGCGGCTGTCGTTGGACCAGGTGAGGCCGGTGCAGGAGACGCCCTTATATATTTCGCGGATATTGCCGCCGCCGGCGGGCATGACCACGGTGCTTTGCCGGCCACCCGCCGACCGCTGGAAGGCGATCCATTCCCCATCGGGCGACCACTTGGGGTAACTGTCGTCCACATCGCCGGAGGTCAGCTCTACTTGGTTCGCAGCGCCCACCGCTTTGACATAGAGGTGGCGGCTGCCGCCCTCGTCCCAGGTAAAGACCACGCGGCTCCCATCCGGCGAAAAATCCGGTGCGTTTTGATCGCCGGAAAACGCGGTAAAGGGAATGATCGTCCCAGTCCACGACAGCCTTCTGTCCCAGCGCCGGGAGACGCTCACCGCTGCCAGCAGGAGCGACGCTGCAAGGATGCCGGCCAGGGGTCCGCGGGATGCCCGCCAGTGACGGCTGGCGAATTTTCGTGCCCGGTATGCCACGGAGGGCGCCACTGCCTGCACCGCTTCACTGCGCAAGTAGCGGCCAATATCCGCGGCGAGATCGGAAGGGGAGCCATAGCGCCGGGAACGGTCCTTATCGAGGGCTTTTAGCACGATCGAGTCCAGGTCGCCTCGTATCTGCTTGGCGAGGGCCCGCGGCTCGGTATGGCGTTCGCGCGAACTTCCATCGAGGCAGCCGGGTCCAGCCTGCGCAACCTGGTGCTGGGCTTGGAAGGGTCGTCTTCGCGCAACTTGCGCAGGAACTCGTCGAAAGCCATTCCCCCCAGATCGCGCGGCGGCGCGCCAGCCAACAATTCATACAGTATGATGCCGAGCGAGTAGACGTCCGTGCGCGTGTCGATGTCCGCGCCGAAGGAGCCGGCCTGCTCGGGACTCATATACTCGAGCGTGCCGATCACCGCTCCGGCCTGAGTATGCATGCTGCGTTCGGTCAGCGGTTCCTGCATGGCCTTTGCGATTCCGAAGTCGATCACCTTGGGAACGGGCTTGCCGTCGTAAACCGTCACCAGAATGTTGGAAGGCTTGATGTCGCGGTGGATGACGCCCTTCTGGTGGGCATGTTGAATGGCCTGGCAAACCGGAATGAATAGGGTGAGCCGCTCGCGCAGACTCAACTCGTGCCTTTGGCAATATTCGGTAATGGGCAAGCCGTCGACCAACTCCATCACGAAATAAAGCCGCCCGGCCGAGGTCGTACCGGCGTCGAGAACACGGGCGATGTTGGGGTGGTCCATCAGGGCCAGCGCCTGGCGCTCGGCCTGGAAGCGGGCGATCACCTGCTCGCTATCCATGCCGGGCTTGATGACCTTGAGCGCGACGATGCGGCGGACCGGATACTGTTGCTCGGCGCGGTAGACCACTCCCATTCCACCGCGTGCAATCTGCGCGAGAATTCTATAGGAGCCGATCTGGCTGCCGGCTTCGATCGATGCCGGTTCGATCTCGTTCACGTCCAGTTCCCGTGCCGCGACCTCCACCGCCGGCCGATCGAGAAAATTATCGTCGGGTCGATCGTGCTCCAACAGCGATTCCAACTCGCGGCGCAACCATTCGTCACCGGCGCACGCCTGCTGAACGAAGGACGCGCGCTCGTCGAGTGGCCGTTCGAGCGCCGCGTGGTATAGGCGCTCGAGTTCGAGCCAGCGTGCCGAATCGCTCATAGTTGTTGCCCGCGGGTCAGCTCACGGTGAAGCCAGCTCTTGGCGAAGCGCCAGTCACGTTGGATGGTGTCCGGGGACACCTGGAGGACTTCGGCGGTTTCCTCTACGCTCAAACCGCCGAAGAAACGCAACTCTACCATCTGGCTTTTCCGCGCGTCGAGCGCCTCCAGGGCGTTCAACGCGTCGTCGAGCGCGGTCCAATCGGGGGCGCCGGCTCCGGGCGCCTCCAGCGCTTTCTCGAACGTCACGCGAATCGCTTCCCCGCCCCGTTTGGCGTAGCGGCGGGAACGGGCAAAGTCCACTAAGATCCGGCGCATCAACTGCGCGGAAATGGCAAAGAAATGAGCCCGGTCGTTCCAGCGGACGCGGCTCGAATCCACCAGCTTGAGATAAACCTCGTTTACCAGTTCGGTGGTCTGGAAAGCGATGCCTGCCCGTTCCTGCCGCATGTAACGATGGGCCAAGCGGCGGAGTTCTTTGTGCACCAAGGGCACCAGAGCGTCGAGAGCCGCCTTGTCTCCTTCGCCCCATGCCTCCAGCAGACGCGTGATCGCCGCCGGAGAAGTGTCCATTTGAACCGCCTTAGAAGATTATAGTCCGGTCCGAAAAAATTCCGGACGGCCATTCTAGTTTTTGCCATGTAATCCCGCCTACCTGAGATGAAAGGAGGGTTAAACATGAATGGCAACGCAATCGGATTAACACTCATCAGCCTGACTCTCGCGTGCGGCATCGTTCTCGGTCAGGATTCGAACGACTCAACTTTCGGCTTGATCGCCAAATCCAGCGCCTCGACAGCGCAGGAAATAGAGTTGCAACCGTTCACGCACGTGGCCCGGATCCCGGCGGATTCCGACACCGGCACGATCCGGTTTGAAAAGGCGAAGATGGTCCAGGTCCCGATCCGGATCGCGTACACGATAAATCCGTCGTACTGCGCGGAGCTTGCTTTCCGGGATCCGGGAGGTTCGGCGTACTGTCCATACATGGAGACGGGGTCGCCTGCCACAGCCTATGAAGTCACATACTCTTACGACGGCCAGCCGCTGGGCTCAGATGAGGCCGGAGGCCGGAATTTCACCTTCCAAGTGTATTTTCGACCGGACGAACTGGCTCCGGAGGTGCGGCAGGCCCTTACGGAAAAGAAGGTGGGCCGGGCGGACTTAGCCGGCTATTTCACCGTGAACACCTTCCGGGAGCCGGCGACGCGGATGGTGATTGACGAAGCAAAATCGCACTTCTGCGACGGCAACTTTGTGGACGGCGCGTGGACTCATACTGACGCGAGTTGCGACGACGAGATCCAGTTGAAAGCGGTCGCCCGCCTGTCCGACTACACCACTGTGCGCGTCGATGCTGGTTCGGTCCTGGTCGGCCGCGTCTCAACGGAAAGTGGCCCCACGCCATCGTTCGCTCGTAAATGAATGGGGAATGGGACACCAGCGCACGGATTCGTTACCGGGCACGTTTTGTATGGAGGGAGGGTTTATGTTCAGACGCCGTCTGGCATTAGTCGGGCTCAGTTCACCATTTGTTGTCGCCCTTATGAGCGCGCAATCGGCGCCTAAGGTGGATTTCGCGAAAGACGTCATGCCGATACTGCGGCAGAACTGCTCGGGCTGCCACGGCCCGGCGCAGCAGATCAGCGGCTTTCGCGTCGATCGTAAGAGCGTCGTCATCAATCGCCGTGGCGTGGTGCCCGGCAGCAGCGAGAACAGCTTCCTGTTCCACCGCATCTCCGGGAATGCATACGGAATGCAGATGCCGCCCACCGGCCCGCTCCGCCCCGAGCAAATCCGGCACCATCAAAAATTGGATTGACCAGGGCGCCGAATGGCCGGACTCGCTGGCCAATGAGGCCGACCTGCCGCCGCTCGATCCCAAGGCCGTGGCCATGGTCGAGTCGCTGCGCGCAGGCGACCTTAAGGCTTTCCTAAGTTCCGCGTCGGCCGATCCCAAGCTGCTCAACGCGCGCGGACCCGAGGGCTCGACGCCCTTCATGTACGCCGTGTTCTACACCAGCCCGTCCACGCTCGAACGGCTACTGAAGCTGGGCGCCGATTGCAACAAGCGCAATGACGCGAACGCCACGGCGCTGATGTGGGCCGCCACCGACTTCGACAAGACCCGCCTCCTGCTGGAACACGGCGCGGACGTCAATGCCCGTTCGAGCGACATGCGCACGCCGTTGATGATTGCCGTGCGCCGCCCTGGCAACTCCCGCACCGTCAAGCTGCTGCTGGATCGCGGCGCGAAGCCGAATCCCAATGATCACCCCGGAGTAGAATCCTCGCCTCTCACCGAAGCCGCGACGGCTGGCGACGCCGCCAGCGTTGAATTGCTCCTCAGCCATGGCGCCGATGCCAGGCGAGCCGGAGAACCGGCCCTCGCCATGGCCGTCTCGATGCGCTGCGCCAGATGCTTCGACCTGTTGATGCAAAAGGACCTCGGAAAGGACACGTATACAGCCGCGCTGGCCGACGTGGCGGGTCTCGGCGACCTCCGAGCCGTTCGTGCCATTCTCGACCGCGGCGCCAACGTGAACGCCTTCGATCCATTGGGCAGGACTCCGCTGATGTACGCGGCCGGCTCCGACATTCTCCCCCTCGACACCGTGAAGCTCCTCGTGGAGCGCGGCGCAAACGTCAATGCTCGAGACGCTCACAAGCAGGCCGTCGACTCCGGCCTGACTGTGCTCGACATAGCCAGGCTCCACGGCGACACGCCCATCGTGGAATTTCTGAAAAAGTCCGGCGCGTGGTGCAGGCCGGAGTCCGCTCCGGTCCTCAAGACCCGCGGCGACAATACGATCGCGCGCGCCATCAAGGACAGCCTTCCCCTGATCCAGCGCGCCGACGCGAGTTTTATGCCCAAAGCGGCCTGCGTCTCCTGCCACAACAACTGCTTCGCCGCGATGGCCGTTTCCGCCGCGCGTAGCCGCGGGTTCCAGGTGGACGAGAAGACGGCCGCTAAGCAGGTCGAAGCCAATGTTTTCGGCCTCGAAAAAATCCGCGATATCCTTCGACAGGGAGTCATGATACCGGTCGAGGACTACTTCGGCCCCAGCGTTGTGAGCTATATGCTGATCGGCCTCGATGCCGAGCACTACAAGCCGGATCTCAACACCGACGCGGCCGCCATGTACCTGAAGAACCGCCAGGCGCCCGACGGCCAGTGGATCTACCCGGCTGCCGATATTCGGCCGCCGATTTGTTCGGACTACATCGGGCAGACGGCGCTCTCCATGCGCGCGCTGCAACTCTATACACCGAATACCGCCGATAAAGCTGCCTACGCCGACGCTATCGAGAAGGCCCTCACCTGGATTCTGAACGCGAAGCCAAGGGGCAACGACGACCGTGCCTGGCGCCTCGCGGCGCTCGCATGGGGAGGCAACCACAAAGAGGCCGCCCAGAGCGCCTTGCGCGAATTGTTGGCCACCCAGAAGGCGGATGGCGGCTGGTCGGACATCGACGGTATGGACACCAGCGTCTATGCCACCGGGCGAGCGCTGTATGCCCTGCAGGTTGCCGGCGTTCCTGCCTCCAACACCGCCTACGAGCGCGGCGTTCAATACCTGCTGAACACCCAGCAGGAGGACGGAAGCTGGTTCGTGAAGAGCCGCGCCTTGGCTTTCCAGCCGTACTTCGATGCGGGCTTCCCCCATGGCTACAACCAGTGGATCTCCGCCGCGGGCACAAGCTGGGCCGCGGTCGCGCTGAGCTATGCGAGTGCAGCGACCGGAAAGACCGTTGCCGCCCGGTAAGAGCACAGGCTGCCCGCTTTCGGGAGATAGCCGACAGCGACCACACCAGTGTGGTAGCGGGTCACCTTTCCTTAAGCAACCAAGCGAGAGGCTAAGTCAGGCACGCGGTGACACTTGCCCATTCCACATCACCCTCTCTTCGGGCCCCGCGTCCCCAGCGGCAATTCTACATTGCGATTCACCGGCGAAACTGATGGGCGTGAATCTTATTTGGATCCGTGGCGGGGGCCCGAAGAACAAGTGGAGAATTCCCCATTTCGGCTCGCTACATGTGCACTTTGAGGAGATCATCGGCGTGCTGAAGCAGGTGGAGGCGGGCCGGAGGGTGAAAGAGGTCGCGCGCGAACTCGGCGTGAGCGAGCGACGATCTACACATGGAAGAGCAAGTACGGCGGCATGGAGATCAACGAGGCTTTGGCCGCGATCCACTCAGTTGCAGACCGGCAATGGCGAGTTTCCTGGAGGTCCGCTGGCCCAGTCAGTGCCGATCAAAACTTGAGCATGGGGATCGTCCGTAAACTCCCGCAGAGTACAATAGCGTGAAACTCCATGCCTCTGGCACCCGGAACTCGCCTCGGTCCCTACGAGATCCTCGCGCCAATCGGCGCGGGCGGCATGGGGGAGGTGTACAAAGCGCGTGACACGCGCCTGGACCGCATTGTCGCCGTCAAAACTTCAACCGAGCAGTTCTCGGCCCGTTTTGAGCGCGAGACGCGCGTGATCGCCGCTCTAAATCACCCCCATATCTGCCAGCTTTACGACGTCGGGCCGAACTACCTGGTGATGGAGTTCATTGAGGGCGCGCCTCTGAAGGGGCCTCTGCCGCTCGATCAAGCGCTGAAGTATGCCACACAGATTTGTGAAGCACTCGAGGCTGCGCACAAAAAAGGCATCACGCACAGAGACCTAAAGCCCGGCAACATCTTGGTCAGCGTAGCCGGAGTGAAGCTTCTCGACTTCGGACTCGCCCAAGTTGGCTCCGCATCGAAATCGGACGACGGCGCCACCCAGACCACCGATCTGACGCAAGCCGGAACCATCCTGGGAACGGCCGCCTATATGTCTCCCGAGCAGGCGCAGGCCAAACCGGTCGACGCACGTTCCGACATCTTCTCGTTCGGCGTCGTGCTTTATGAGATGCTGAGCGGCCGCCGCGCGTTCAACGGCGATTCTGCAATAGCGATTATAGCCGCAGTCTTGCACAAGGAGCCAGCATCTCTCGATGCGCCCCCCGAGCTGCGGGAAGTGGTCGCCCGGTGCCTGCGCAAGTCGCCGGAGGGCCGATTTCAATCCGCCACGGAACTCCTTGCCTCCCTTGGCTCCGTTTCCGCAAACCAGCCGGCGGAACAACCTCCCTCCATCGCGGTGCTTCCGTTTGCCAACATGAGCCGCGATCCGGACGACGAGTACTTCAGCGATGGTTTGGCGGAGGAGATCCTCAACGCGCTGACCCACACTTCCGGCTTGAAGGTGATCGCACGAAGCTCGGCCTTTACGTTCAAGGGGCGGCACGAGGACGTCCGCCGGGTGGCCGAGATCCTGGGGGTGACACACGTCCTGGAGGGGAGCGTTCGGCGGGCGGGCAATCGTATCCGCATCACGGCTCAGCTCGTCACCGCTTCCGATGGCAGCCAGCTATGGTCCGAGCGTTACGACCGCGAGCTGGCGGACGTGTTCGCGGTGCAAGAAGAAATCGCCACGGCCATCGCCAGGACTCTACAGATGAAGTTGGCTGCCGCGGCGCGGGCTTATACTCCAAAACTTGCAGCATACGAGGAGCTTCTGAAAGCGCGGCATTATTTTTCGAAGTGGAATCCGGAATCGGCGGCTAAGGGGCAGGAGTGCCTCAAGCGGGCTATCGACCTCGATCCGGGATTTGCGCTGCCTTACTGCGAACTGGGCTGGATTCGTTTCATTCTTGTTACGGAAAATCGTCTTACGCCGCGCGAGGGAGCCGCCCTGATGAGAGCGGAGGCAGAGCAAGCCCTGAAGATCGACCCTTCGCTGACCGAGGCACACGCTGTCTTGGCCATGGTGGCCGTCCTGGCTTTCGACTGGAATGAGGCCGGGCGACAGTTTCAACTCGCCTTGGCCCGCGAGCCGATTCGACCTTCCGTCCGGTATTTCTATAGCCTATGGTTCCTCGCTCCACTGAGCCGGATTGAAGAGGCCCGGGAGCAGATGGAACGCGCGCTACGTGAAGACCCGCTCAATACCTTTTTCCGGGTCCGCCTCGGTGACTTCCTCCTTGCTTCCGGCCACTCCAGCGAAGGCGAAGCAACTGAACGCCAGGCATTAGAACTTGACCCGAATCATTGGCTGCCCTACCTCTGGCTGGGGGTTCATGCGCTGGCCGGGGGGGCAGCTGTCTGAAGCATTCAACCTCATTCAGCAGTGTTATTCCCTGGCGCCCTGGAATGCGGTGGTAACTGGACTGTTGGCTGGACTATCGAAACGTAAGGGAGACGAGACTCAAGCGCAAAGATTGATCGAAAAGTTCGGCGATGGGACAGTACTCGGAGCACCTGCAGGTTTTGTGGCTTATCACGTCGCAGTTGGGGAAATCGATCGGGCCGCGGACTGGTATGAGAGGGCTATCGAGCAAAACGACGTCCGAACTCCACATCTCTTGGCTTCCTTGTTCGGCAACCTTCTCACGTCAAGTCCCCGGTGGCCGAAGCTCGCGAAGATGATGAATCTTCCCGGAACTGTCTAGTCTTTCCAAGGACCCGACGTATATATTCTTTCAGTTAGTTTATGCGGGGCATGCGCGTACGGGTAAGGCCGACGGCAGGTGCCATCGCTCGCAAGAGGCCGGTCAGGTCTTCAGTCCCGGGGCGATCCAGCCAACGTCCTTTAATCATTCACTACTCGTGAACCATGAGTAGCCTTGAACATGCCGGAGCAAGCGGATGAGTTGAAATTGGGCGGCATCGCGACGATCTTCGTTAACCCGTCAGGGTGGAGCCCGAGTGCCCCGGTCGAGGACTACTTCGGCCCCAGCGTTGTGAGCTATATGCTGATCGGCCTCGATGCCGAGCACTACAAGCCGGATCTCAACACCGACGCGGCCGCCATGTTCCTGAAGAACCGCCCCGACGGCCAGTGGATCTACCCGGCTGCAGATATTCGGCCGCCGATTTGTTCGGACTACATCGGGCAGACGGCGCTCTCCATGCGCGCGCTGCAACTCTATACACCGAATACCGCCGATAAAGCTGCCTACGCCGACGCCATCGAGAAGGCCCTCACCTGGATTCTGAACGCGAAGCCAAGGGGCAACGACGACCCTGCCTGGCGCCTCGCGGCCCTCGCATGGGGAGGCAACCACAAAGAGGCCGCCCAGAGCGCCTTGCGCGAATTGTTGGCCACCCAGAAGGCGGATGGCGGCTGGTCGGACATCGACGGTATGGATACCAGCGTCTATGCCACCGGGCGAGCGCTGTATGCCCTGCAGGTTGCCGGCGTTCCTGCCTCCAACACCGCCTACGAGCGCGGCGTTCAATACCTGCTGAACACCCAGCAGGAGGACGGAAGCTGGTTCGTGAAGAGCCGCGCCCTGGCTTTCCAGCCGTACTTCGATGCGGGCTTCCCCCATGGCTACAACCAGTGGATCTCCGCCGCGGGCACAAGCTGGGCCGCGATCGCGCTGAGCTATGCCAGCCGACCGGCCGGGACGACCGTTGCCGGGAGGTAGCGGACCCAGGTGACCGCACCGAGTGGCGGGGTTTGGCAGCCTGCTGCGCCGTTTATGCGACCGCTACGGTGGGCGCTACTTCCAGGTTGACTCGCCTCTGGAAATTGCCTCAACGGTCGACTAAGCTTCCAAGGAATTCCGCTCGCAGTATATTCTTGGGTACGAACCGCAAAATCAAGGCGATGAGGGGCGTCTCCATCGCGTGTGCTTGACGGTCATTCCGCCCCCGGTACCCAGCATCTGTCGGCTTACCCGCGTCGCGGCTATCGTATACCCAACGAATAGCCTCGGGCCGTCCGTATGAGACTCCTCCCCACGAGTTGATGGGGTTATTGCAAACATTTTGGCGAGCCGAGGGCGCGACTTGCCGTGGCGCAAGGATCAGACCATCGTTCCACTAGCGCTCCTGCAATTCATGCCTCTTTCTACTCACTCTGTTGGTCTCATAACCCGATCCTCACGTTTAGTTCGCGCGACACCAATCCCCCCACTTGAATTTCTCTTTTAAGGTGAAGGCCCTACACGCCCTGGGGATAACCGTCCGATGGAAGACTAGAGACGAACGCCACGCCATCTAGGTAGCCCTGTGATCACACGGGAGCCCGGAAACTCTTCTGTTCAGCAAGAGCGAACATCAAATCACTTAAAGAACGGCAGGAGAACGGTTATTCCTCATGGCAGAAGTGGGTGAACGAGATGCTACAACACTGCAAGGCATCCAGAAAGCCGCTATTACACTCATCTCCTTAGGCCCGGCAGCTAGCGCAAACATCCTAAAGCACATGCCGGAAGAGGAGGTCGAGCGGCTGACCCACGCAATCGCCCGAACCGGCAGCATTGATGCGACGCAGGCCGGCTCAATTCTTAACGAGGCGTTTGCCGCGGTAACAGGTAGCAAGCTTTACGTTGCGGGAGGACTGCCCTATGCGAAAACCATGTTGGAAGCGGCATTCGGGCGCGACGTTGCTAGCAGACAAATCGAGCGTCTCACAAAATCTCTTGCCGGTGAAGAACCGACCTTCGAGCATCTCTCAAAGATCGATCCACAGCAACTTGCCAAGTTCATCCAGGATGAACACCCCCAAGCAATTGCGGTGATTTTGTCGCGCCTCTTGCCCTCGCAAGGCGCTAACGTGCTCTCGAACTTACCAAAACAAACGCATTCGGACATTTTGCGCCGAATGGCCGCGCTGGATCAGATATCGCCGGAATTGGTCCGGCTGGTGTCGAGCGTGATACGCCAGAAGCTCCATGCCTTTGGAGAATTGCGTGAAGCCTGCGGCGGCGTAAAAGCAGTCGCTGACCTGTGCAATCGCATGGACCCCAGCGCGTGCAATGAGGTTCTGGCGACTCTTCAATCCGAAGATCCCGAACTCGCCGACAGCGTGGGCAGGCTAATGTTCCTCTTTGAAGATCTGCGAAAAGTCGACGCGACATCGGTCCGTGACCTCATCGGCAAGGTAGATCGAAAACTTCTTTTAGTCGCCCTTAAAGGAGCGGACCCATCCCTCAAGGCCCACTTCTTCGCTCAGATGTCCGAAAGAGCTGTAGCCATGATGCAAGAAGACATGGAAGTGTTAGGCCCGGTCCGGCTGCGTGAAGTCGACGCGGCGCAACAGGAAATAATCGCTATTGCGAGAGAAATGGAGAAGAACGGCGAAATCGTGCTCACTTCTAAAGGGAAGAGCGATGTCTTCGTGACCTAAAGATATGGATACTCTCTCAGAAGCAATGGACTTTTCAGCTTTGAACCAGGTGGAAGTTCCATTTATTGCAGAACTCGGAACTCTAACGGCTAGTGCTCGCGAACTTCTTGGACTCAAGGTCGGAGGGGTTCTGGCACTCACGAGAGCCACGGGGGAAAACATAAATATCTATATAGGAAACGTTCTATTAGGAACAGGAGAGGTTTTGGTCAGCCAGGGAGTCTTAGCGGTGCGGGTGGCAGACCTCAAAGATCCGAATGTCGCTATAGAAGCCGAGGAAGAACAGGGATGACTGTTGACGAGTTTTTCCGGTCAAGCGAAAGATATCTCGGGGCGTCCATCGAGCTGACCAGCGGCGCTCATGTCGTCTTATCGAAGCGTCCAGGAAATTCGACTCAGGGCTTGCCACCTTGCCTGTGGTGGAAACAGATATTCACGATTGGACAGCGCACGGGCGAGCTCGCGATCGGCGTCGCAGACACGTTGTGGACCAGCTTGTTCGATTCGGTTGATGGCGATCGCGGGGCCATGAAGGAAATCCTGTTTGAGGCATTCAACCAGACGGCATTACGTATCCTCGATGACGTCCAGCAAGCAATCGGCGTTTCCGTAGCGCCGGTAAGGTCGGGCGAGTCAAGTTTGCCGACGGCAACCGATGGGTGTGTTCGTTTACTGTACGCGCAATGCGATGAACCGGCTGCGTCGGGCAATCTGATCATCGCCATAGACAGGATTCTCAAGGACTTACTTCTTATGGACAAGCCGAATAAAGGAAAAACGACCGAGACTGTCTCCCCACATTCTGATAGCCGAGAGTCACTTAGTAAGCTGAGTGCCGCGCTGACAAACGGAAAAAACGATCCGGACACAATTGCAAATCGACTTCTGGATCTGCCTTTGCCGGTTTCAATACGCATTGCCCAGACTTCTATTCCGATCAAGGACGTGCTACGGCTCACGCCGGGATCGGTCGTAGAACTTGGAAAGTACGCGGGAGAGCCCGTGGAGATCGTGGTACACGGCGCCGTCCTCGCAAAGGGAGAGATCGTTTCTATCAAGGGCTACTACGGTGTGCGGGTGACAGAGATCGTAGCGCTTAGTCAGCGCCTGGCTGCGGTTAACGCTGCCGAAGCTACTGAATCTGTCCGACCCGCCAGCTTGGTCGACGGATGAAGAAGGAACTTACACAGCAAGAGATCGATGCCTGCTTCGATGGCAAAGCAACTGCCCCCGAGGACGTAAGCATAACTCCGTGCGACTTTTCGAGACTCGACCGGATTCCCAAGTCACAGCTCCGGGCGATACACCTTTTACACGAGGAATTCGCGCGTGCGTTGTCTTCCAGTCTTTCAGTCTATCTTCGTGCTTTTGTTCGAATGAGTCTCGTGAGCCTCGAACAGATTCCTTATTCGGAGTTTTTGAGCGGAATTACGTCGCCTACGTGTATCGCCTATACGAACGTCGCGCCATACGACGCGACCGGGATGATCGAAATCAGTCCGAGCATCGTAGCCGCGCTGATTGAAGTGCTTCTTGGCGGCGCGGGAACAACTCCGCCTGTGAACGGCCGCAAGATGACCGAAATCGAAAAGGGCTTGATCGGAGCGGTGCTCAAGATTGTTCTCAACGATTTGGGAGAGGCGTGGCGTTCCGTGGCGGACGTCCGGTTTACCATGCAGTCTTTGTCGGTCGAACCGGAAATGTTCCACGCGTTCGCTCCCATGGAGGGAGTTATCGCGATCTCGATCGATGTTGTCATCGGTCAGACTTCGGGGCTGATGAGCCTGGCGATACCGTCATTGCTTGTCAAGAGGCTCAGACGGAACCTCGAACATGTTCGTGAATTATCACGCATGCAGACATCGGGACGAGAACAGGGTCGCTTGAAGGCCCTATTGCAGGATGTGCTCCTGAGGATGGAAGTGGTTCTGGACGGCGGACAGATTGACGCGCGGACGTTGCTGGACCTTACCGTTGGCGAAGTCATCGTGTTTTCAAAGTGTCCCACGACGCAAGAACCCACTGCCGTTATTAATCAGGTCTTGAGGCTGCCAGGCGAGGTCGTGCAGACAGACGGCCAACTGCTATTTCATGTGGGCGAGGGGAACCGCAAATACAAAAGCGGTAAGACGGAAGTGAAAGGGAGTTCTTGATGGGCATCAACGTACTAATAGTAGATGATTCTTCCGCGATTCGGAAGATTTTGAGACGGGTTCTGGCTCAGACCGGGCTCGACATAGAAGACGTATACGAGGCGGGCGACGGAGCACAAGCTCTTGCGCAGATGGCGCAGTTCCAGGTGTCTCTTGTGCTGTCCGACATCAACATGCCGACGATGGACGGACTGGAGTTTCTTAGCCATTTGAAAGATGAGGGAAGGGACGTACCGGTGATCATGATCAGTACGGAAGGCGCACAAGCCAAGGTGTTACGCGCCGTCGAGCTCGGAGCGCGCGGCTATGTCCGGAAGCCTTTCACCGTGGAGCAGATCAGAGAGAAGATCTGTGCCTGCGTGTGAGAACCCCAATGGTTTTGACGACTACGGACATCCTTGCGGTTCTGGCTCATAACGTTGAAGATGTTCTCCGCGTAATGGCATCGGCGGATATAACCTTTGCCGGAAGTTCCACCGATGGCGCGTTCGCACCTTCTTCCGGTGTCCTGGCGGTGCTGGGACTTTCAGGTTCGTACTCCGGGGCCGGCATGCTGTGGTGCGAACAGCATGTGGCATGCAAGCTTGCGGGGGGGATGCTAATGTGTGAGTTTTCCGAACTTAGCGACGAGGTGCTGGACGCGTTTGGCGAACTCGCGAACATGATCGTCGGCAATACGAAGAATGAAATCGAGGAGACGTTAGGACCTCTGGGACTTGGCACGCCAACTGTGATTTGCGGCTCGAATTATCGAGCTCGCAAAGCACAGGCGCGCGACTTTGCATGCGTCACCTTTGAATTCGAAGGGGATTCGATCGTGGCTGCCATTGGCCTAACCCAGAGCGTCTAAAGACAACAACTCTTTCGTGCCGTAGATCCTCAGACAAAAGAACATGCCTTGGATGCCGGAGGCCAACCGACGCCTTACGTTGGTGGCCTTCGGTCCTTCTCCAACTTACCCGCAGATGCCCAGTTGCCTCATGAGCTTATACCAACGAATTGAACTGTGGTAGAAATTCCTCGCAGAGTTTAGCGTCGTCAATGTCGAACTGCGAGAGAGCGTGTTGAACGTTACTGCCCTCAACCGGAGCAGCGATCGTCGAGATCCCAAGGGTGGATACGAAGCCATCCGCGATGTGAACGATATATTCCAACGGTATGTCCGATTTCGCGTTCGGATCAACTATGGCTGGCGGATTCTCGTGAGACCGGACTGCGTTTTGAACCGCGAGAGGCAATTTCCAGAGAGCGGTCGCTAACCCGGAGACCTCTCCGTGCGTGAGGCCGAACGACTGTCGCTCCAGATCTTCTACTTCTTCAGGAGGCACCGTTTCAAGTATGTGTGAGTATGCTTTGGGAAACAAACTGACAAGCACTAACTGGCCTACGTCATGAAAGAGCCCAGCTACAAATGCGCCCTCCGATTGCCGAACTGCGATTCGCTGCGCCAGAATGTCCGAGAGCATCGCCGTTGCCAGAGCATGCCGGTTGAACCGCAGCATCGAGAAGTTGTCGGGCACGCGGAGCCCACTCCATATGCGATTCACGGACAGGCCCAATACGAGATTTCGAAGAGCGTCTACGCCGAGACGGCTCACAGCCTGGCGCACCGAACAGATCCGCTGGCTGCGACCGTATCGTGCGGAGTTCACGACGCTCAGGACCTTTCCCGAAATCACGATGTCTTCTTCAATTAATGCCGCAAGTTTCGCAAGAGGAACATCGTCGCTGTCGGCCGAGAGGTTGGTCAAGAGGAGACGGACGACGGGCGAAAACGGCGGTAGCCTGTCCAGGCAGTTCGAAATATCCTGCTGTCCGACCGGCCGCGCCAATTCGGATAATTCAGTGGTGCTCACAGTTCCCTTCGTCTCCCATCTTCATTGTTATATTCATTGCACGAGTTGGTAGGATTTCACCTGTTTGAGCAGTTCCGCAAGGTTGATCGGTTTCACAAGGTAAGCGTCACAGAGCTGTTCGAAACAGCGAGCCACTTCAGTGATATCGCTTACCGCCGTGGTCATTATGATCTTCGCGCCGGACGTTGAGAGAATCCCGTTTGCTTCTTCCAGAGCTCGTACTTGCTTAACAGCTTCGCGGCCATCCATTTCAGGCATCATGATGTCCATGCAGACTAGGTCGTAACGTTGCCCATGCTCCAGGGCCGTGCGAAATGCTGCCACCGCTTCCCTCCCGTTGACGGCAATGTGACATTCGCCATAGCGGGAAAGAAACGTGTGCAACACAAGCCGGCTGGTGAAATCATCCTCCACAATTAGTGTTTTCATCGGTGTCCTTGGTCCTCCGGTTATATCCATCCGGCGCGCTCCAGCACGCGCTTGAGTTGGGCGAGTTCGTCGATCGCGCGGGGAAGTTGCCGGCCCAGATTATCCAAATCCCCTGCCTTTCCGGCGCGTTCCATTGCTGCTGCAACAGCCCGGAGACTTCCGGCTGAAACAGCCGCGGCCGCTCCCATCAATGCATGGGCCTGCAAGGCAGCGCCCGGCCCATCCCCTTCCTCGAGCAACTTCCGCATGCGGCTCAGCATCGACGGACAGTCTTCGAGAAAGCCTCTGATTATGCGGCTGGCGAGGTGTCTGTCTCTGACCAGCCTGTTCAACAAATCCTGTTCGTCGAAAACATCTTTACATGGTCCGACGGCGGCCTGTTCGGACGTTGGACGAATATCCGCGGGAGAGGATTCGGGAAGCCACTTCTCAAGTACTTCCGCAAGCCGCGACAGTTGCGTCGGCTTCGCAAGATAGTCATTCATCCCTTCGCGAATGCATCGTTCCCGATCGCCGGTCATCGCATTGGCCGTGACGGCGATGATTGGAACGTCGCGACAGCCCAAATCGCGAATGCGATGCGTAGCTTCGAAGCCGTCCATCCCGGGCATTTGGCAATCCATTAAAACAAGATCGTATTGCTCCTGTTGTAGAGCCTTGATAGCTTCAACTCCATTGCCTACGACGTGGCACGCGTATCCGAGCTTCTCCAACTGCGCTCGGAATACGCGTTGGTTGACGGATTGTCTTCTGCGACCAGGATGCGGCCGCCCGGCCGCACACGTTCCAACCGGGCCGCTGCAACGCATCGCCCATTCGGTTGCTGTCTGGATTCCCAGCGAAGCCTCAACCATCCCTCGGGTTCGATATTCGGGTATCGCATCGAAAACCGCGGTGAACCAGAATGTAGACCCTTCGCCAGGCTTGCTATCGAATCCGATCTTTCCACCCATCATCTCGACCAGCTGCTTGGCGATCGAAAGGCCAAGGCCGCTTCCGCCATACTTGCGAGTAGTGGATGTATCCGCCTGAACGAAACGGCAAGAACAATTCGGCTGCTTGTTCCGGGTCAATTCCGATTCCGGTATCGGTGATGGAAAAGCGAAGGACCACTCTGTTCTCGACGCGGCTTTCTACTTTCACCCGTAGCATCACTTCGCCGCGTTCTGTGAACTTAATGGCGTTGGCAGTCAGGTTGATCAGGATCTGTCGCAAACGATTTCGGTCGCCCCGTAACAGCTCTGGCGTTTCCGGCGTCGCCTGCCAATCAAGGGCAAGTCCCTTGGCCCTTACCTGGTCTCGAAAACTCTGGATGACGTCTTCCGCGGTATCTCGCAAATTGAAGTCAACGAAGTCCAGCGTGATCTTCTGAGACTCGATTTTTGCCAGGTCCAGTATGTCGTCGATTAGAGCCAGCAGTGTCCGCCCGCTGGAGTCAATCACGCCTGCATACTCTCGCTGTTCTTGCGTGAGCTCTGTTTCCAACAGCAACTGAAGCATGCCGATCACGCCATTCATGGGCGTGCGGATTTCGTGGCTCATGTTCGCCAGGAACCGGCTTTTCGCAACGTTGGCGGCATCGGCGGCTTCGCGCGCACGAACCAACTCCTCTTCGTGCTGCTTCCGCTCGGTGATATCCTCCGCGATTCCCGCGATGCGAATCAGTCGTCCGGCCTGGTCCCGAACAGGGAAAGCCCGGTCATGAACCCATCTCTGTTGTCCATCCGGTGTTCGTATACGGTAGTCCGAGTCAATCTGCTCTCCCGCCATCTGCTGGACGAACAACGACCGCGCCTTTTGGCGGTCCTCAGGTTCGACCGCGTCTAGCCAGGACAACGGGTTTTGATAGAAACTGTCACAGGATCGACCCCAAAGTTGTTCGTACGCTGGGCTGACATAGAGCAGTTGCTGGGTTTCCGGGTTCTTCATCCAGAAGACTTCACGAATGTTCTCGGCCAACTGGCGAAACTTCTCTTCGCTTCGCCGGACTGCGTCCTCGGCTTGCTTGCGCGCCGTAATGTCCAGGCTAAGGCCGACGTGACCAAGAAATTCACCGGCCGGCGAGAAACGCGGCTCCCCGTGCGACGCCATCCAGCGCCACTCGCCGTCGGCCCGCCGGACACGTGCTTCGGCTCGGTAAGATGTCCGTTTTTTCACCGCTGCCAGGAATCCCTCGAGATACTTTTGCGCTTCGCCGGGGTGAATCAGCGGGAGCCACTTGCCTCCTTCTACCTGTTCGTACGTGATACCGAAGAATTCCTGGTACATCCGGTTTATGAAACGAAGCCCACCTTCGGCGTTGGTCACCCACATCAAAGTCGGGCAACTGTCCGCCATGATGCGAAACCGCTCCTCACTTTCACGAAGTCTCTGGAACGTGCGCAAGCGCTCGCCGATGTCGTGGACGATCGTTGCGATCCCGACGATCGTACCGGCTGAATTCCTGATTGGAGAGATCGTTACCGAGACATTGAGCTGGCATCCGTCCTTTCCCAGCATGACGGTATCGAAATGCCTGATGGATCCCGTTCGGGCTTGACCAAGTATTTCGCTCACCTGGTCACGGTAATCTGGTGTCGCCAGATCGGAATAGCTTTTTCCTATGATCTCTTCCGCCGTGTAACCAAAAAGTGCCGCCGCGCCCTTATTCCAACTGACGATCGTCCCATCGACTGTTCCGCTGGCGATGGCGTCGTCTGAAGATTCAACGATCGAAGCCAATAACGCCCGGGACTCTTCAGCGTGCTTTCGCTCCGTTACGTCGCGGAGGATGGCTGAGATGGCCACTTCTCGCGCGGACTTCCGAATCGCGTTCGCTGTGATGGATACGCTCACCTTGCGGCCATCTTTGCGGACGAGCCGGGCTTCATGTTGGGCGACGGGATTTGCTTTCAACACTTTTGCAATGAAAGGCGCCAGATGATGCTCCCTTCCGGGTTGGATCAGCAAAGACAAATGGCGACCAATGACTTCGCTATCGGAATACCCCAAAAGAGCTTGCGCGCCCCGGTTCCACGTGAGGATAATGCCGGCGGGGGTGATGGCGAGAATGGCGTCTTCGGAGCACTCTACGATCGAAGCCAGAAATCGTTTTGCTTCCTCGTTGGCCCGGCGTTCGGTTACGTCCTGTTTGATCGCGATATAACTCGCGACTTCACCTGCCGAGTCCCTAACAGGAGTGATCCTCATTTCCTCGGTGTACAAGCTTCCGTCTTTGCGCCGGTTGATCAGCTCTCCTTGCCAGACGCGACCGGACGAAATGGTATCCCAGAGTTCCTTGTAAAGTTCCGGGGATTGGCGGCCAGATTTGAGGATGCTTGTGCTTTGTCCGATAGCTTCCTCGCGGGTGTATCCCGTCATGGTAGTGAACGCTGGATTCACATACAGAATTCTGCCGCGTGTATCTGAAATGGATATGGCATCCGCGGATTGGGCTACGGCCGCCGCCAAAGAGGAGCAGTCGATTTGAGCCTGCATGCCGTCCGTCATGGACGTTTTCTCGTCAGTATGGGAAATCAGGCGATGGCTACACGGCATAATGCGAACTTCTCAGTCCTGATGTAAAGCGTCTACTGTTCGTTCACATTGTGGGAACGAAGGCGTCGCGACGCTTGGATATATCAGGCACCTTTCTGGCTTCCGGATCGAAAGTCATGATGGTGACCCAAAAGAGGCCCTCCGTGCATTGAAAGGCAAGCCGCTTTCGAACGGCGGCTCCGCAAACCCGCAGACTGTAGTCGCCGTCCACTACGGATGGCATCGAAAGCCGGATCCCCGGCGTGAGAACAGACTTCAGGTTTCCGCCGATCATGTTGGCCAATTCGCCGAGCACATCGCGTACGTTGTCGTCCACCGTGTCGGTTAGGTCCATCGAAAGGAAACGTGCCGCGAAGCAGCAAGCCTGTCTCTGATCGCACTCCAGCAGTACCGCTCCGTTCCACGTGCCCGCCAGATGGACCGCGGATGTCAGTCGATCTCCGCAGGCGAACCAAGGTGTCGCACACTCGTGCACTTCCAGACCCAACATACTATCGAATACGGACTCCACGATCTGCGCCAGTTCACTGGGCAGTATCTCCGTGCTTAAGTCGGATTGCATCAGTCTCCTTTCAGCGGGCGACGTAAATGGTCGCGTTCCCCACGGCGCGTCTTTCAAACAAGTCCTCGACGCCGAATGCCGTCTCGGCGCCGCCCAGGAGCAACCAGCCACCTCGAAACAGCGTGCCATGGAGTTCCTTCATGATTTTCTTTTTTGTTTCGGCGTCGAAATAGATCATGACGTTGCGGCAGAACACCAGGTCGAACGGCCCGAGGGCGCGCATGCTCTTGCGCAGATCAATCGTCTCAAAACGGGCCATCGCGCGGACCGCGTCGCTTAACTGCCAGTCCACGCCGGAACGGCGGAAATGTTTCACGAGCAGGGCCGCCGGTAAGCCTCGGTTTACCTCAATTTGCTTGTACTTGCCCGATCGCGCGCGTTCCACGGCCTGCGAAGAGAAGTCGGTGCCCAGGATGTGAATATTCCAGTTGTTCAACCCTTCGCCAAGGAGGAGCATGGCCAAGCTGTACGCTTCCTGTCCGGTGGATGAAGCTGCCGACCAGAATCGCAATTTCTTTGTGTCCTTGCGATCTTCCTTCAGCTTGGGCAGCAACACTGTTCGGATGGCGTCATAATGGGCGGGATCGCGGAAGAAATAGGTTTCGTTGGTCGTCATGGCTTCGACAACCTGAAGGCCAATCTCTGTCTCGCGCGTCGCCTGAAGCAGAGCACACAAATCATTGATGGAACCAAGGCCGAGTTGCCGGACGATGGGGGTGAGACGGCTTTCGAAGAGGTAATGTTTGTCCATCTCCACCACGATGCCGGCGTGGTGATAAACATGTTCCTGCAGGAACTTGTAATTGTCCGAATGGATCTCCGCGGTTGATGTTGGGCTGTGCATCCAATTCCTCTCTTAAGTTCGGCCCGCCAGGCACAGGATCTCCGGAACAACTTGGTCGAGGGGCAGCACGCGGTCGGCGAGTCCCGCATTTGCCACGGCGCCTGGCATGCCCCACACGACACTGGTAGCCTCGTCCTGGGCAATGACGCTGGCTCCCCGGGCCTTGAGAATCTCAGCGCCGTGCAATCCATCGTGGCCCATGCCAGTGAGTACTACAGCGATCACCGCGCCGCCATACACCTCTCCAATCGAAGCAAAGAGCGCGTCGACGGCGGGACGGCAGGAGTTTTGGGGCGGCGTCTGGTCCAAAAGCACTCGCGCCGCGCCGCCGCTGCTAGAAACAACCTTCAGATGAAAGTCTCCAGGAGCTATCAGAATCTTGCTCGCTTCCACCGGGTCGCCTTGGCCCGCCTCGGCGACGGGCAGATGGCACGAGGCGTTCAGACGTTCGGCGAGCAAGCGGGTGAATAGAGGCGGCATGTGCTGCACCACCATAACGGGAAGCGGAAAGCCGGCCGGCAATTCCGGCAGGATCGCGCCCAGCGCGGTTGGACCTCCCGTGGAGACTCCGATCACGACCACTTTGGGCCGTACTTTCGCGCCCGGAAAGAACGATGTGCTCCGCCGTACCGGTGCCGCCGCCGCGGCGACAGCCATTTCGGTCCGTGCCGCCACCCGGCTTTGTCCCGCCACCCGGCTTTGTCCCGCCACGTAGAAGAACTGTTTCAGCTTCGGGATCAACTCTTCTCGCAGGCGCGCCATGGAGCGATCCAGAGAGCCCTCGTTGGAAGCCTTGGCAACGTAGTCGTCGGCGCCCAGCGTCAATGCCTCCAGCGTCACCGCCGCGCCGCGCTCGGTGAGCGTACTGAACATGACCACTCGCAAATGGGGATACTCGCACCGGATGCGCCGCAACGTTTCGAGGCCGTCCATCTCAGGCATCTCGATGTCCAGCGTTAGGATGTCGGGATTGAATTGCGGGATCCGCTGCAGAGCGATCACGCCATTCGAGGCCGTTCCAACCACTTGCAAATCGGGATCTTGTTCGAGAGCGTGCGTGACCAGGCGCCGGATGACCACGGAGTCGTCCACCACCAGAACACGGATCCGCTCGCCTGGCTGGAGCAGGCGTCTGTTGACTACCGTCTTGGCCATCAGGAATGGACCCCAACAAGCTGAAGTTTCTCCACGAGGATGTCCTTCGTGAATGGCTTCATCACGTACTCATTGGCGCCAGCGTCCAGGGCCACTCCCATCTGATCCAGTTCGGTTTCGGTGGTAACCATGACCACTACCAGCGAAGAAAGTTCCGGGTTCTGGCGGAGCCGCTTGAGCATCTCCAGGCCATTCATCTCGGGCATATTCCAATCGGCGAGGACGAGAGCCAGGTTTGCCTTCTCGGCTTCAATTACTTCCAATCCTTCTCTTCCGTTGGCGGCCTCGCGAACCTCGTACCCAAGTTCCTTCAAGGTCCGGCCGATGATCATCCGAACCGCTTTCGAGTCGTCCACAACTAGTGCTTTGGCCATCATTTCACCTGCATTCGTGTATTGAGCGGATCCGGCCCGACGGCTAGAAGCACCGCCGGGCCGTGTCCTAAATCGTCGATTCAGAACGCGTATTTCGAGACAACCGTCTGGAGTCCGGCTGCCATTTCGCTCAGCTCTCGAGCTGCTTTCTGGGTATCGTTGGCGCCTTGTGTGGTGTTCTTGGCGGCGGTAGCGACACCACCGATGTTCTTGGCAATGTCCCCAACCCCCGCGGCCGCTTCGGTCACGCTGCGGCCGATTTCATTAGTCGTTACGGTCTGTTCTTCGACTGCCGAGGCGATGCTGTTGGAGATGTCGTTCACCTGGTTGATGATCGCTCCAATCTCTTCGATGGCCTTTACGGCGCCTTTGGTATCGCCCTGGATCGCGTCGATCTTGCGGCCGATATCCTCGGTTGCTTTGGCGGTTTGCTTGGCGAGTTCCTTCACTTCGTTGGCCACCACGGCAAAGCCCTTACCCGCTTCGCCGGCGCGGGCCGCCTCGATGGTCGCATTGAGAGCCAGCAGGTTGGTCTGTTGCGCGATCGAGGTGATAACCTTGATCACGTTGCCGATCTCCTGGCTGGACTCGCCCAGCTTTCTCACGGTTTCATTGGTGGAATGAGCGACGGCCACTGCATTCTTAGCCACCCGCGCCGATTCGTTTGCGTTCTTGGCGATTTCTCGTATCGAGGCCTGCATCTCCTCGGAAGCCGATGCGACCGATGCGACGTTCCTCGAAACTTCCTCGCTGGCCGCGGACACGACGTTGGCCTGCGTTGCGGTTTCTTCCGCGTTACCCGCCATCTGTTGGCTCACCGCGGACATCTCCTCGGAAGAAGCGGCTAGTGCTTCCGCATTCTGGCCGAAGTTCCGGATGTTGTCCTGGAGGTCGGCCGCCATCTTGTTGATGTCTTCTTTGAGTTCCGCGAAGTCGCCCCGATGTTCGCCCTCGACGCGGGCCTTGAGGTCTTTGGAGGCAATCTTACCGATGACTACGGAGGCCTCTCGAATCGGTTTCACGACCGCGTCGAGCGTGCTGTTGACGCCCTCAACGATCTTGCGATAGTCACCCTGGTGTTTGGTGGCATCGGCGCGAGTGGCCAGCTTACCTTCCAGCGCCGCGTTCGTCAGCATTGTGGCGTCGGCTACCAACGCGCTCAGGTTCTCCATCACGGTGGTCAGGGCCGGCACAATTTCGTCGTGTTCGGACCGGCGGCCGATCGCCTTGTATTCGGCCTTATCGCTCAGATCGCCTTGGGCGATCTTCTTGACTGTGGATACGAGATGCAGAATCCTTATTTGCACGTCGTTCGTAAACCGTGCTACATCCGCATAGATCCCGGCGTAAGTTCCTTCGACCCGGCGACTATAATCGTTGACCGCCATGCTTTTGAGTACCGCGCTGGTCTCTACCATGCCGCTAAGCCCGTCAATGCAGTTGTTCAGACTGTTTTTAATCGTGTTGAACTCACCGTTATAGTTGTCGGTGATCTTTGGCGGGATGTCGCCCTTTGAGATCCGTTCCATGTATTCCGCTGCCACGTCGAGCGGCGCGATGAGAGCATCCAGCAACTGGTTAATTCGGGTTATGAGTTTTCCGTTGTAGCCGGTGTATTTGCTGACGTCGGCCCGAACCTTCAACTTGCCCTCAACTGACGAGGTGATCAGTAGGTCCAGGTCCTGATTACGCATGTGTACCACGTCAATAAGCGCGTTCAAGTTATTCTTGATCTCAACGAAATCACCTTTATAGGTGTCAGTGATCTTTGCCGGGATGTCGCCCCGCGAGATACGGCCCACATAGTCGGCGGCCACGTTCAGCGATCCTGTTACCTCATTGAGGACGGTGTTGAACCCCTCCAGAATCTGGCGATAGCGCCCTTCCAGACCATCGAGGCTGGCACGTTCGCTGAGATCCCCGGCAGTAACTGCTTTCGCCACACGGAGGATTTCGTTCGAGACTTGGATTTCGGAATCGACCGGGAAGATCACCTCATTGACTCCAATGGCCTGGTGCCGGCCGTCGAAAACAGGACTCGCGATCACGCGTACGGCGATCTGTTTTCCCTGCACGACAGGAAGCGCTTCACCCGAACAAACCTTTCCTGTGTTCACCGCTTGCGCCGCTGCGCAGGTGCCCGCACGGCAGCCTGGACTGTCGAACAAATCCCAGAACTTGAGGCCGATGCAGGCGTCCCGCTGCCTTCCACCGGCTAACGCCGCAGCCTCGTTCAAATACAAAATTGTGTGATCTCTGTCCATGACCACGGCGGGCACCGGCAGCGCGTCGTACAGACTCTTAGTATCAATACCGAGATAGCCGAGTGCTCCTTCTTCGCGCTCCAATACGGCGGTGCCAGTAGACGGGTTTCGGCCGGGAGGAACTCGGCGGCCGTCGTTTCCATTTCTTGCCATTGTTGTTTTTGCTCCTTATTTCCCTATTGCTTTTTTGCGCCGTCACCGGCGATTGATTTCACGGTTCTTGCTTTCGCAGCCAATCCGTTCCTCGTGCAGCGGTGGGCCCCCCGCACTATGCTGCCCGCCCAACGGCGAGATCCACTGTTCGTTCCGCATCGAGGATCAGCAGCAGCCTATCTTTCAACTTGTAAACACCACGGATGAGTTCCCGCGCCGCGGCGTCGAGGTTCTCCGGAGGCCGTTCATATGTCGCGGAGTCGACATCCAGCACGTCGCCGATCTCGTCGACCAGGAGGCTGACGGCACCGTCCTCGGTGCGGACCACCATGTTCATCGGCATCTGATCGCCGGCGCGCGGCGGCAAACGCAGCCTCCGGCGCATATCGATGGCCGTGACAATCTGGCCGCGCAAGTTGATCAGTCCTTCGATGACATCCGGAGCCAGCGGCACGCGGGTCATCTGCTGGAAACGCAGCACCTCTTGCACGCGGAGAACATCCACTCCGAAAAACAAGTCGGCAACGAAAAAAGTTGAGAACTGCTCGCTGTCGTGCGCCCGTTCGGATTTTCTTACTGTGGTATCGTTCGACATCGCTTATCGTTCCTCTCCCGCCAACACCGGCGCTGTCTCGGCCGGCGTGAGAGCCGAGGCCAGACGTGCCACCGATTCGAGCATCGCATCGGAGTCAAACTTTGACTTGCAATCCTGGAAACCCGTTGACGGTCCCGGCCACCTTTGGATCTGCTCGGACGAATCAGCCAACCCCAGAATCGGTATTCCCTGCCATTCAGGACGGCGGTGCACGGCTTCCTGTAAAGCGGCGTAGCCGTCAGGTGGGAGATCAAGAGCCGCTATAACAACATCCACCGGCTGCTTCTCCAGCCCGCGAATGACCTCTTCGAGATTCGCGGCCTCCGTAACGCTGTATCCAGCCATGTCCAGGCCGCTTCGAATCAGGCCCCGTGAGAACGGCGAGGCTTCGGCGAGGAGAACTCTCTTGCCGTTCGAGCTGCCACCGGAGCTCTGAAACCAATTTTGTGAAGCTGCTCGAATGACGTAGCTGAGATCGAGGAAGTCCGCCACGCGCTTGCCCACTACCGCGGAACCGAGCAGGCCCTTGCGGGTCGTCTTCTGGCGCACCGTAACGACGTCTTCCGCGACATCCAGGATCTGGTCGACCACGACACCCACGCTGCGGTCGCCGTCGTTGAAAACGATTACTTGAACGGGATCGGCGTCGTTTTGATCGTGCTCGACGGAGCCGGAATCGAGGACTGAGCGAAGAGACAACAAGGGAAGGATGCGGTTCCGGTATTGCACGACTTGGCCGCCGCCGGCGTGTTCGATGGCCGACTGCGGGAACTCCTCGAGCCTGGCAACGAGAGAAAGCGGCACCGCCAAGCGGTCGAAAGAACCAGCCCGGAACAGGAGCAACCGTTGCTGCTCAGCTCCCGATACTGTATTCTGCTCAGTTACTGAGCGCGCCTGTTCGCGCGATTCCGCCAGGACTCCGGAGCGCTGACCGATGCCGAGCACGTCGAGAATGAGGGCTACGCGGCCGTCGCCCATGATCGTTGCCCCGGCATACACAGTAAGTCCCTTCAACTGCTTTCCCAGGGGCTTGACCACGATTTCCTGAGTATCGTTGATGCCGTCCACGACCAGGCCGAACTGCTGATCTTCCGCCTGTAAAACAACGATGCTGACTGCTTCCGACCGCTCCGTCGTTTTCAGACCCAGCACCTGATTGAGATAGGTGATGGGTAAAAGACTGCCTCGCCGCCGGTAGACCGGTGTTCCATGGACTCTCTCAATATGCTTCTCCGATGAATCCACTTCCAGGCGGATCAGTTCCAGCAGGCTTACTTGGGGGATTACAAATCGTTCGCCGCCGCTGGTGATCACGAGGCCGGGAATAATGGCTAGGGTGAGTGGGATCTTGAGCTTGATTGTGGCGCCCTCTCCAATACGGCTGAACACGTCCACCACACCGCCGATTCTCTCGATGTGGGACTTGACCACGTCCATGCCAACTCCCCGTCCGGAAACGTTGGTGATTTGCTCCGCCATGGAGAAGCCGGGCTGGAAGATCAGGTTCAAAGTCTCGCGATCCGTCAGTCTCTCGGCTTGTTCCGGCCGCAGGAGCCCTTTCTGGATTGCCTTCTGCTTCACGCGCGCGACGTCAATCCCAGCACCGTCGTCCGCGATTTCAATGTTGACCTGACCGCCTTCGTGATACGCGCGAAGCGTGAGCGTTCCCTGCGCCGGTTTGCCCTTTCGCGCACGGACTTCCGGCCGTTCAATGCCGTGATCGCATGAGTTCCGAACCAGGTGCACCAGTGGATCTTTGATGGCTTCGATGATGGTCCGGTCGAGTTCCGTCTCGGCGCCATCCATCTCAAGCCGGATTTGCTTGCCAAGCGAGACGGCCATGTCTCGCACCACGCGTGGCAGCTTGTTCCAGACCATCCCGATCGGCTGCATGCGCGTCTTCATGACGCCCTCTTGCAACTCGGTGGTGATCAGGTTCAGGCGTTGTGAAGTAGCGTTGAGCGCGGCGTCTTCCCGTTCGGTGGTGAACTGGAGAATCTGATTGCGGGTCAGGACCAATTCGCCTACCAGATCCATCAATTTGTCCAGCAGACCCACCCCAACACGGATGTTTGCGTCCGCGACGGCTGAGGACTTCGTGGCGTCCTCTTCCTTCTTGGTGGCTTCGACAACTACCGAGGGGGCGTTGTCTTCCAGAACTTCCACCAATGGGACCGTCGCCAGTGTTGCAGGTGCCGGTGTGGCAGGTGTGGCAGCTGCCGGTGTGGCAGGTGTGGCAGGTGCCAGTGGTGGTGGGGCCGGCCGGTTCTTAGGTTCCGGCGCTTCCGTTTCCGGTTTCAACCGGGCCGCGGCTCTCAGACGTTCCACCAGGTCGTCGAAGGCATCCGGACCCTCTTCGCCGCTAGCTTCGATGGAAGCCAATACCTTCCGAGTCGCGTCGACTGTCTCTAGAATCAGGGATACGAGGGATGGAGTGAGCTCCCGCTGGCCGTCGCGCAACTGGCTCAGGAGGTTCTCAGCCTGGTGGGCGATCTTCTCGAGAGTAGAAAACGCAAGGAAACCGCACGTGCCTTTTATCGTGTGAATAGTTCGAAATACACTTCCAAGCAGAGACGTGTCTTTTGGGCGTTTCTCAAGTTCCACGAGCTCCTGATCCAGGCGTGAGAGGTTCTCGTAACTCTCGACTAAAAACTCGCGGAGCACTTCTTGATCTTGCATGCGCTTGTTCTCCAAAGAGCCAAAAACAGCCTCTAGCCGGGGTTTGTCATTGGCGTCATCCTTCGCTCAGCCCATTCAGTAATTGCTTCGTAGCTCAGGATCAGTCGTCAATCTGGCGAGGTGCCTTGCAGCCGCCGTCGAGCTCTCTTCGATCGATTACCAGGACCCAAACAACTCGCATATTGCTTGCGTGGGCCAGGTGAGAAGTCGGCAGTTGGTAAGTGTGAACGCAGATGGGGGCCTGACAGCGCAGGTCACCTCGACTCCTAATCAGCAAGTCAGAGGGCGTTCAATACCCGTCGGCAACTTGGGCTAAGTACTACTGTTTAGTCCCTGCCAGAATAGCTTATATGAACTACTTCGGCGTGCCCCTGGAAAAACATTAGACCCTACTTATTTACCGTGGATTAAACGCTGTATCCCACCTTTTAGACCGCAAATGGAGAGAGCGTCGTCTTAGCGGGTACACAGGAGAAGTGAGGGTGCCCGGGCGCGGATCGGATTCCGAGAACTACTGCGGATCGCGCGCCCGCTTTACGGAAGGAAACTACGGAGCTGACCTAAACCCGATCAAACTTCAGAGGCTTTGAGAATCGCAGCACCGAGTGGGAAAACCGTTTTGCCGAACGTGGCATTGGTCACTTCAGCAAACGCAACGTATAGAGCGCTGAGCCCGGTAACCAGGCCCACCCAGCCACCTATTGTGCGGAACTGAGCGCCAAACCCGAGGTCGCCGGCAGACAGCAGGAAGAACGTGACCCACAAAAATAAGAAGACACACCAGATTGCCAGATTGGCGCGGAAAGTCGGAATCCACATACCCAATGTGAACAAACCCCATAACAACAAGGCGGCGCCGACAGCGGTGGGCGATGGCGGCTTCAGCCAGCCGGCTCCTACGGTCCAGAAAAGGAATGCATACCACCACCAAAACAGCCCGTACGAGGTGAACGCCACAGCGCCGAAAGTGTTCTCGTTCCTGAACTCAAAAATCCCGGCGATGAGTTGAGCTAGTCCGCCATACGAGAAGGCGAGTGGCACCACGACAGCCGTGAGGCTGGGACCATCTCCTTTTAACAAACCAGCATTGATACCGCTCAACAGAAGAGTCGTGAGGCCGAACCCCGCGAGTCCGAGAGGTCCGGGATTGGCACGGTGCGAAGTCGCTGCGTTTGACATTGATTTTCTCCATTCCTATGCAAATCTGACGAGAGCCGATCTCATGACACTCGCCCGCGCCCTCGATCAGGCACACATTATCGTCAGGCACTCAGGTCAGCAGGCCCGCGCATCGTCTGTACGCTCTGACAGCGGCCGATGCAAACACTTTTGGCGCGAACTCTTGTCAAAAATAGAAGACCTGGAGCTGAGCGGTAAATTCGTTGCTCGGCTTATTCGGAGAGTTCTGGGGCAAAGCCCGGAACCACTCCGCCGTGAATTTCAGATTCTGCGAATGGATATAGTAATTGAACCCTACGCCGGCGCGGTTCACGTCTTCTTTTTTCAGCGACTCCAGTAAGAAGTTTTGCGATTCGAACTTGCCGAACGGCTGGATCTTCGCTCTGTGCAGGTAGTAATCGACTTCCAACAAGTAGTCGTTCTGGTCGCCGATCGTGGGAAACTTCGTCCGCCCGTCATAGTGCAGCAGCTGTAGCTGGCCGCCGATCTCGTCACCACCGTTTACGGGAGTGTCGCTGGCGATGTTTCCGGAGAAACCGCGATACGAGCCCTGCTTATCGAAGCCACCGTCAATGGCCAGGATTTTCTGTTTCCCGAGCGCCGTGCCGATATAGGTGTAACCGGTCTCTGTCGCAAAGAAATCGTACTGGACGTAGCCGGCGGTACGCAACGAGTTTCGCGCGTTGGCGTTGCGTTCGCCTTCAAACATGCCGACGCGGTATTGCAGCTTGTCCTTATCAAAGAATCCGCGCGCCTGGAATCCGCCGTCCCGTAATGCCGAAGACTGTGTCGAACTGTTGTTGACGGTCGAGACCGGACTGATGTCGATTGTGTAGTAACTCAGCGTCGATTGCAGTCCCTGACGGGCGAAAGGCACCAGCATCAGGCCGCCGTCGAGAGCGAAATAGCTCCGTACGTTCCATTCCAGAAACGCGTCCTGCACCAGGAAGCCGCTGTTCAGCTCTTTGGGCGTCTTCCCGAGGTTGGGCTGGTCCGTCTCGAAAAAGAATGTCACGTCTTTGGCGAGTCGGCCGCCGACCATGAAGCGGATGCGCCGCATATACAAGTTTTGTTGATAGCCTTGCGGCGCGGTGGTGTTGGCGTCCTGCGTCCAGTCAGCCCAGAACTGACCCTGGAATCCGAACTTGACGTTGACGTCCTCGCCTGCGTTGATCTGCAGTTGTGCGAAAGCCGGCGCGGAGACGAGCGCGAACATAAAAATGGTTGTGACGCATAACAGCGCACGACGAACAAGACTAGCGGACATTTATTAAAACCCTTTCCATTTTTTACTCGCGCGCAGAATTGTCCCTCAAGGCCTTGTAGTTCTGAGCGACAAGGTTGATCGATTGCTATGACCCAGACAACTCGCATATTGCTAGCGTGGGCCGTGTGAGAATTCGGCAGTTGGTTAGTGTGAACGCGGATGTGGGCCCTGTCAGCGCAGGTCACCTCGACTCCTAATCAAGAAGTCAGAGGGCGTTCAAAACGGGGGGCTAAGTACTGCTTTTAGTCCCCGCCAAGGATAGCTTATGTGAACTACTTCGGCGTCCCCCTGGAAAAACATTAGACCCTACTTATTTCCTGGGGTTGCACGCTACATCCCGCCTTCAGAGGCGTCCGTCGTCACTCGCGGGCAAAACGTGCATTGCCGAATGTGACGATCCAACAAGTCAAAGCATAGATCTCCTGGCATCGCTCCGGTTCCTATACAGACGGGTTTGGAGGCGGGGTCCGGTAACATAGGATAAGAACCCCGACTTGACCCATCCCGCAATCCGCAATCTGTTCCAGAGCCCTGGGAAGAGAAGCAGCCTTTCAGAAAGCCGTGGGACAGCTCCTTCGCGAGCCGCACGCGCGGGCCGACTTCTCGTTCCCGATCCGGCGAAAGTTCCTCCAACGCCGTTCCGGCCAACCTGCGGTTTGCAGTCAAACCGCATGGGTTTGCTCTCCGGCGGGGGGCCGGCCGCTACTTCTTGGAGAGGACGTCCGCTAGAAACCGGAGCTCGGGTTCCACATCCGCGGGATCGGCGACCGTATCTGCAATTTCCTGACGAAAGAGTTCGCGGTATCGTTTGCGCAGCCTGTGAATGGCCACCTTCAGCGCTCCCTCCGAGGTGTTCATTTCCCGTGCCAGCACGGCATATGGCGCGCCGGACTGCCCGAGAAGGAACATTTTCAATTGGTCGAAATGCTCCGGGTGGCCGTGCTGCACGAACTCGCTCCGCAATCTCTCAACAACCCGGTCTAACACCGAGATCGCCCAGCGGCGTTCGAAGATCCGCTCCGGTGTTTCATCGTGCGAGGGCTCGCGCTGGTAGCGCTCTTCGCCGGACCGGAATTCAAGAGGCTCCAATGTCCCGCCGCCCCGCTTCCGGGCTCGATCGCGGTCTCCTTCGTCGGCCACGAAGAACTTCAAGGAAGTCAAGAGAAAGGACCGGAAGCGGCCCTTCGCCGGGTCCGCGCGGTCGAGATATCGTCCTTCCAGCACGCGTAAGAAGAACTCCTGCGTGAGGTCCTGCGCCTGGTCCGCCGAATAACCGCGGCGGCGCAGATACGCGTATAGCGGATACCAATAGTTCTCGCACAGGGAAACCAGAGCTGGCCGTGCTTCCTTGGGACGTGGATCGCCGGCAGCCACCACCAGGGTCCAGCGTGTAGTTGGAAACTGGGATGATCCCGGCAGCGTGTGTACGGTCTGGCCATCAGTCATGGTTTTCTCACTTTCACTTCGCTAAACAGGATAAGGAATCAGCCGGCGAAAGTTACACGCAATTACCGTTGTCTGGAGGATTCCGCCCTGGCCTCCTGGACCACCGGAAGATCGGGATCGGCGTCCTTCCAGAGAGTGAGGAGATCCTTGTAGACTGCGGCCGACTTCGCGCGGTCGCCGGAACCGGCGAGCGCCCGGGCGAGTTGGAGGCGCGCCATGGGTCCCATAGGATCGTTCAGCAGGATTCCCGGATGATCGAGGATTTTCTGAAACTCAGCCGCTGCCTCGCGATGACGGCCCATCCGGGAATAGGCGAGGCCACGCACGTAGACCGGATACATCGCTCCGAAGAAGGCGCCAGAGTAGAAGGCCGTACCGGGAACGGCGAGATCATACGGAGCTGCCACTTGCGTCATTTCGAGTGCCTTCGCAGCGTCGCCCTGGTCTAGAGCTTCGAGCGCTCGCAGAGCAGGCAGGTAACTGAATTGGACAGAGGTATCCTCCGGATACCGTTTTTCGAGTTCCGCCGCGATCTTGTGAACCTGCGCTGGATCGTGCAGAAGCGCCAGCGCAAATGCCGGTCCATAGTCGGCGTCCCGGCTGCGATAAAGGGATAGCGCCGCTGCAGCGTTTCTTTTGCCCTCCTCTCGAATGCCGTACAGGGCGCTCCATGCTGCTCGAGCACCTTCAACCAGGGAAGCCCGCTCGCGCAAACCAGCCTGCCGGGATAAACTAACCGCGCTGTCCGATAGCCGGGCTGCTTCTTTCAGTCGCCCCAGGTAGGCCATGGTCAGAGCTTCCTGGTATTCGAACCATCCCTGGGCTTCCATTTTCACCTGACGTTGAGCAATTTCCCTCTGCATCGCCGGTTGATCGCCCCTCAGGAAGGCAATGAAGTACCGGCAGAGCGAGAGATCGATGGTTGCGATTTTGCGTTCGGCTGCCTTACGAAGCAGCGCCTCCGCGTCTGTCAGGCGGTTCAGGTAGATGTAGGCGAAAGCCACATTGTCGTAGCCGATAGCATAGTCCGGATCGAGTTCGATGGCCTTTAGACCTTCATCGACAGCTTTGTCATAATGGCCTGATCCCTGCGTCGTGAAAGCCGCCAGAAATCCGTGGGGCATGAGATCCCGAGGATACTGCCGCGCCCACGATTCGAGGGTTTGCCGGGCGACTTCCAGGTTTCTGGTTACCTGACGGTGGTAGTTGAATGTGATGAAATAGTTCTCCAGATCGCTTACCCGACTCCGTAGTTCGTAAGCTTTGGCTATGTCCTGGGCTCCCAGTTCGGACTCGCCGAAGGAGGCGTATTGCCGGCCCAGGGTGGCATACGCCATGGCAAATTGCGGATCGAACTCGATGGCACGCTTCAGAAGCGGGATGCTTTCCGCGGTCTGTCCCCTCTGCTGCTCTGTCTTCATTGCCGCACTGTAGGATCTCCAGGCCTCAAGCGATGGCGTGGTTACCTCGGCCGATAGAGTGGGCTCCTTTTCGACCCTGGGAAGCGACCTGCCCGCCCAGTTCCCGAGCCGGTTTGCCACTTCGCCCAGCGCCTTGAAGACGTCCTCTTTTTTCGCCGCGGGCGCCTGCTCTTCGTGCAGCACGTCTCCGGTTCGGCAATTCCTTGCGCGCGAGCTCAACAGGTACTGGCTTCCGAGACTTGTGACCGAGCTCTCCACGACTGCCGCGCTGCCGGTCCGCTCGCAGATTTCAGATGCGACATCCAGGCTGAGCTTAGCATCCGCGGGTCGCACCATTAGGCGCAGCGTATCGCTTGTGCGCGCGTCGGAGAGCACGCTGAAGTAGGGCGACTTTCCCAGTTCCCCCGCCATCACGGGGCGAAGCGTACCGTTGAACACCGGATCCCCCGTCGCATTCGAGAACTCTCCGAGAACGATTGCCCCCCTGTTTTCCAACTTAAGTGGAGGTGTAGAGACGCGGCGCACGAACGACCACACCGTCAGTCCGCTCAACAGGATCAACGCCAGCGCGGCGGCCGCACCGAAAACGGCCGGTCTGTGCCTGCGAAGAAACTTGCGCGATCGGTAAAACCAGCGCACGGGAGACGCTAGCACCGGACGATGATCGAGGTATCGCTGAATGTCGGCCGCGAACTCCGTCACCGAAGCGTATCGCCGGTCCCGTGCTTTCTCCAGAGCCTTCATGGCGATGCTGTTCAAATCTCCATCCACCAGACGGCGCAGAGTGGCCAGATCCGTCCGGCGGCGGGAAGCAATATCGGTGGCCGCCGCGCCCATGGTGGTCAGCTTTCGCGACAGCGACGGGACCTCCTCTTCGCGGATGATGCGGAGCATCTCGGCTAAGCCTGCCTGCCGCATGCTGGCCGCGTCGTATGGAACCGCCCCGACGAGCAACTCGTACAAGATCACGCCGAGCGAATAGACATCGGAGCTCTCGTCCACATCTCCGGTCGTCACCTCGGCTTGCTCGGGACTGGCGTACTCCGGTGTACCCACCATCTGGCCAAACTGCGTGAGCAGTGTGTTCTCCACGGCCCACTGGTCGGTCGCCTTGGCGATCCCAAAATCAATGACTTTAGGAACCGCGGCGCCCTCCTTCTCCACCACGAGAACATTCGACGGCTTCAGGTCGCGGTGGATTACGCCTTTCTGGTGGGCGTGCTGAACCGCGCGGCACACCGCGAGAAAAAGTTCCAACCGCTGGCCAATCGCGATCCGGTTGCGATCGCAATACTCAGTGAAGGGAACACCTTCGATGTACTCCATCACGAAATACGGACGGCCTTTGGCCGTGGCGCCCGCATCGAAGATCCGTGCGATGTTCGGGTGGTCCATCATCGCGAGCGCCTGACGCTCGTTGGCGAAGCGGGCTAGCACCTGGCTGGTGTCCATTCCGAGTTTCACTACTTTGAGCGCCACGTGGCGGCGAATGGGTTCGCGCTGTTCGGCCAGGTACACGGTGCCCATACCGCCTTCGCCCAGAAGTCGAATGATTCGATAGCGGACAAAGTCGTCATCTGACTCTGCCGCTGTAGATACCTGGATGGTCTGAGTTCCGGATTCGTCGGCGCCAACCGAACTATCGAATGCGCCGAGGATCAGACATTGGGGACACAATCCGGCGGGATCGCCGGGACCTAGTTCCGCGTGACATTGAGGGCAATTCGGCATCCGGACCAGAGTGGGTAGAAGCTATTTTACGCCTTGCGCCGTAATGGCTGTAACCATCGAGTCCAGGATTCCTTATTGGAGGCAGGTGAGCCGATTGGCCGCCTGATCGATTCAGCAGAAAGGGAGATTCCTCATGAAGAATAGAACATGTATTACGGCCGGCAAGGTTTTCACGATTGCCGCAGCTTTGACATTCGCGTTGGCGATCGCACCCGAGGCGAACGCACAGTACAAGGGATGCTCGAACGCCAGTCTGCGGGGCACATTTGCGCAGACTGGCAGTGGTGTCATTACGTCGCCACCGGACCAAGCCGGCCCGTTCGCCAACGTCGGCACGCTTTATTTCGACGGGAACGGCGGTGTTACAGGCGCGCTAACTATCAGTCAGAACGGCATGAGCGCCCAAGCCACCGAAACGGGAACCTACACGGTGAACTCCGATTGCACCGGAACCTATACGGTCCTGATCAATCCTTTCGGATTCTCCTCGCAAGCTTTCTTTGCCATCGATAACAACGGGGACGAAGTGCAAATCATCGTCACAGACCCGGGCTCCGTAATCACTTGCGTCGCGAAGAAGCTGTTTCCAGGCAGAGCGATTTGAAATCCTGAGCCACTCGAACCGACTGGCTCTGCCCTTCTCGCGAAATCGGCGCGGCGCTGTGGTCTTCGCCCTCAAACGCCGCGCTTCATAGTTTTCACGGGCCGCTCTCACCGAATGTGGGGCGCCCAACTTGATCAAACGAAGCGCCATGCGGAAAATGATGGGGCATAGGTCTTCATGGAAGATCACTCCTAGAATGGCCCCTAAACCGCGCTCTGGTAGCTCACTACCCTCCGGCCGACGACGTCGCGAGGCGTCGCCGTGTCTCCTACTGTGCAGACCCGCCCCGTTCTTGCTCTCGGTCCGCTCGCGGTTTTTTTCGCCATAGCGGCGATACCAGCCGATGTGCGTAAAACGGTGCGCTTTGCGAGGGAGTGGGCACACCGAGTTAAGTGATTGACTGATCGTGGGTTCTGTTCTTGGAGCCGGTTTCGCGGCGGCTGGAATCATGGTCCTGCCTCCGCGTGGACGGTGTCGCTTGATGGTTCGTTGAAAGAGTGGATGGCATCGGGATCTCCTTTCGATTTTGAATTTACAGGAGAGATGTTGAGAAAATATGGCTCGTTGGGCGCAAGTCTTTTTGATTCAATGTGAGAAAGTTTAATTTTTTTGTGAACGCGAATTGGCGAGGTTTCAGTCGGGATCCTGGCCGCGCGTGGTTGAAGGTGAGCAGCGTTGGCACGGGATCGGCGCTGTAAGGCTGCCTTGTTAGTAATCCATGTGTATTTTGAGTAGCATCCGAATGGCGAAGAAGTTATCCGCACCATCCTGGCCCGTGAGGCAGATCAACGCGAGCGCCGAATCTATCTGGAACAGACCTCTGACTGAACGCCAAAAGGCGGTGCTGGAAGGCGTTGCAAAGAGACAAAAACGAGGGGATGTTGCCGATATCGACTATACCGATATTCCAGCGCTCACCGATAAGCAACTGAGACAATTCCGGCGTCCTCCCAAGAAGTTGGTGGCCGTGCGTCTGGATGCCGACGTTTTTGAATGGCTTCAGCAATTCGGCGCGGGCTATTCTACGCGTATCAATAACGTCCTTCGGGTGGTGATGTCTCAAGGACAATAGTGGCGCTCCGCCGAATTTCAACGTCTCTTTTGACGGACAGGGCCCGAGGAACGGCGCTCCTGGACTGGATGCCTTTCAAAGCCGGAAACCGGGTCGCGGATTGGCGGCGTGTTGGCTGGGAGTTGAGCTACGAGATGCCGACTTGTCGGTACGAATCCGCGATAAAATAAAGCGCTCGGCAGATGCTATCGGGCTCAAGGCTTTTCAAAAAACGGTTTCAATTTGGGAACGATCCTGCGTTCGATGTGGTCGAAACAGTCCTGCAGGACTTTCATCACAGGAATGTCATCCCAGTCGCTCTCCTCGCGCAAGGTGAGCACGAAAGTTCCCGATGTCTGGACTCGCGCGCTGCCCTCCACCAGCCGTTTATCTATCTGCAGCGGAATCGTGTGCACGTCACCAAGGTAAAGGGGCTCCTTCACATCCACATTCAGAATCGCGCCGTTATTGCAGTGCACCCGGAAGGCAACGTCGTGTCCATAGGCGAGGGTAAAGTTGCAGGCCCGGTGCTTGTCGATATTGCTCAGTTTGTTCAGAATCGTCAGCGGATTAGGCGAGACCGTGTCCGCCCAAGGCTGGAGTTGACGTATCGCTTCCTTCGCAAGGGGCGGAATACCCTTCAGCGGCTTGTCCGCCTTTTCATCCCACTCGGCCTGGTCTTTGTATAGGGGAAACGCCAAGTCACGGCACTTGCAGGTGGACTTCAGCGTCAAGGCGAGGCCGCAGACCAGATTGTCGACCGCGGATCGCATGTTGTGGACGCATTCCCCTATAAGGATGCTGAGCCGGATCGGCGGGATGTGGTCGGTGGCGTGAACGACCAGCCACGGCGCCGGATTTGCCGGAGCGGTCTTCAGGTAAATATTGACCTCTATCGACGCGAACCAGTCGTTGATTTCCCGAGCAACTCCCTCGATGTTTTCATGCGCGCGAATCATCTTCGCGTCGGCACTCTCCAGCCACGGCAGTGAGTTTGGGCGAGGCACAGACTATTCATGCTGCAGGTAGAAACGCTCGATCATGTCCATGATGAGGTCGGACGGATCTTCGCCGCGCTCCTTAATAAACAGCATTTCGATGAGCTGCTCGGTCGTCACGAACAGGATTACCTTGCCATCCTCGCTGTAGATGGTATTGCGTTTGATGTGGGCCGCCTCATTCGGGGCGCGATTGCAGCACATGATCGCGAGCTTTCCCATCGGCTTGTTCAGATAGTTCCTGGTCTGGTTCGTCTCTTCTTTGCCAATCTCTTCGCGGTCATAATTCTTGAACTCGAACAGCACCATCCGCGCCGCAAGTTCCTTGAAGATATGCCCCCAATTGTTGTTTGCGTCCATGTTGCGATTGGGGAAGACAGCATCGCGCCGGTCAATCTCGGAATAACTTCTGGGCTGGATGTGCGGTTCTTCCAGAGGTGGCACAAAGAGGTATTTCAACGCCTCGATGCAGGTATCCTCATATTCCTTCCAGCCGGGTCGTCCCGGCGGGCATTGCTCTAACCGGTGACGTAGGATTTTCCCATCAGGCACGGCCGCCACCGTGGAAGTATCGCTCAATCAGCGAGGGATGCCGGGCGATTAAATTCGTCAGTTCCGGCCCCTCGATAATCCTGATCCTGCTCGCGTAACCAGATTCTTCAAGGAACTTCCGCCCCTCGGATGTTATATTTCCGCTGGTCACGACCAGACCCTTGTCCGCTTCGCTTGAAGCAGCCAACAACGCCACAGCCTGCCGTAGGGCCGTGATACTCACGCGCGAATTGCTGTAAAGCTTTACTTCTACGAGCCAGGTCTCGCTCTTCTGCACTCCGAATGGGTCCGAAGATTTGTGAACCGCCATAAAGTCGTAGCCCCGATCTCGGGCCGTTCTGGCATGAGCCTCAACGGTGAATCCCATTTCGACGAGGAGATCGCCCACCAACTGCTCAAATCTTTCAGGAGTCATTTCGGAAAACTGAATGGACGCAACAGCCCATATTTGGTCTACCAGTCGCTTCATTCCTTTTTCGCGGTCACTTCGCCAATCCAAGTAGATCCGATCCGCTAAGTTCTTTGGGATTTCGCAATTCTCAATAAGTATCGGTATCAGGCGAATCGCTCGGTCAGTAAGCTCACGGGAGAGGGCGGAATTAATCTCCTGCCGAACCCATGGAGACTCCACAGACGCGGGCGAAAGCAACACTAGGATGCAGTCGCTCGATGTCGCTGCGCTACCGATATGTTCCCGTAGCGAGTCGCCGGGACCCAGTTCCCAATCCCCTAGCCACGCGTGGAGGCCGGCCTGCATCAAGTGATAGGCAATCTCACGTGCGATCTCCTGATCCGCCTTTGAATAGCTTAGGAAGACCCGTGCCGGTCGCTTCGTCTCGTCGTTCATTTGAGGGCCAACGCTGATTTTACCGTTTGGCGGGGTGCGATTTCACCCGCTTCGCAAATCCTTCGCATTGCTGGCCAAAGCGTTAGAATAGTAGACCGTGTCGTTTGATCTCAACGAATTCGCGCGGAAGCTGCGGTCTTATCGGGACCAGCGGCAACTCGCGCCCGAGGAATTGGCGTTGAACACCGGAATTCCGCTCGACAGGTTTGAGGGCCTCGAAGCAGGGCGGATCGTTCCCACGGGCGACGAAGTCCTCATCATCGCCGACTTCTTCCAGTGCGATTATCGGTTTTTCGTCTCCAACGAGAAGCTGGCCGCATTTCAGCAGACGGAGACCCTCTACCGGAAATTCGGCAACGAATTCACGCGAAACGACCGGAGAAGCATACAGGAATTCATTTTTCTTTGTGAGTGCGAGGCCTTTCTTCTCACCGAACTCAGTCGCAAAACCGAACCGTTCGGCTTCACGCCGACGGGCAATTACTACAAGGGCCACGGCGAGGCAGCCGCAAAAGCCCTGCGTCGCCATTTCAAATACGCGCCCAACGCAGTCCCGAGTGATGTTTATGCGGACTTCCGGCGCTTGGGGTTCCATGTATTCCGCCGCCGGCTGGAAAACTCCAATATTTCGGGACTCACGATACAACATCCATCGGCGGGGACCTGCATCCTCGTGAACTATTCCGAGGACATATATAGGCAGAGATTCACCGGCGCCCATGAAGGCGCCCACGGCATTCTCGACCACGGCGACGATGTGATCGTTTCCTTCAAGGATAAGGGCCAGGAATATGTCGAGATTCGCGCCAACACGTTCGCGTCCCGCTACATACTGCCGCCTGAGGTCATCACGCAGATCCCGTTGACGGAATGGACCCGGCAGCAAATCGTGAGGTGGGCGAGCAAGCTCAAGGTGAGCACCCATGCGCTGGCGATAGCACTTAAAGAGTCCAAGATCATCAGTGATCGTGAAGTGGACGAACTCCGGCAGGCCAAGGTTCCGGCGCACGAAAAGATCGATCCCGAGCTGGCGAACCTTTCGGAAACAGCGGCGGCCAGGAAAGAAATCCTTCTTCAGCGCGGATTGACCAACTTCTACGTCGATTTATGCCTTGAGGCATGGAACCGGGGAATCGTCAGCGGAGGCCGAGCCGCCGAGATGCTACTGACGGATGATTCCGAACTCGAAGAAATCGGCGAGCTGTTCGGGGTGAAGGTATCGGTGCATTGATCGACGTATCGAAATTTGAAAAGCTGAACGTGGCCGATACCTGTTCGCTCTGGAATCTGCTGGCATCACCGATGCTCTATTCCACGGCAGAATCTGCGGGCGTGCGCCTCTGCTCAACCACTTTCGTGCGGTATGAGTGCCTTCATAAGCCCAGCCGCCGCGCGTGGCCGGAACGCGATGAATTGCAAAAGCGGCTGCGGTCCAAGGTCGCGGCAGGGAAAATCGCGTTTCACGGGATAGCGATTGAGGATCTTCAGGACGTTGAGATCCTGAAAAACCGGAAGAAGATCAGCACCGGGGAGCTTTCCGTCATCGTCTTCGCGAAGAAGACACGCCAGGCGGTGTTGACGGATGATGTCGGCGCACAAAAGCTCGCCCGAACCGAGCTCGATGCGTTGCTCGTCCAGAACACCGCACAGCTCTTCGGATGGCTGTATTTCAATTCCCATATTGGCGATTCCGACAAGGATCAGGTGAAGGCTGATCTTCTCGCGCTATGCCGCACCCTGAAGGGTTTGGACGAGGCCCACACGGAAGCGCAGCGGTGCCGTGCCTTGGCGAACATTGCCAACAGATCCTGAGCCCGCCGTGCTTCGTGTCCCGCCTGTTAACCATTCTTGAGAGAATCGCTTGTGGGTTGAATTTTGCCCGCTATCCTCCTGCCGCCAACAACCATATAGGGGAAATCTTCCCAAGCTGAACAGTCAACGACGCCAAGCCGATATAGACTGACTGGTGGTCAAGTCTCCGTTCTTCAAATCCAGTAGGTAGTATTCTGAGTCCCGCGTGTAACACCCACGTGCGAGCAAAGGAGGACTCGCCTCCCCCGAGGCCGAGAGACCTGCATACCACCTAAGCTGCTCATTCAAAGAGCATCAATCGTTCTCGTGCACATAGAGAACGAGAAACGCGCATCGCGTCTGGAATCCACGTTGACGCAGCTGTTGGCGTTGGTGCCGGGCCCAGATCGGCCGGCCATGACCAAAACAAGTAGTTCGCGACGCTTGCGGTCCGTTTGGGTCATAGAGTGTTAGTGCCCACGGCCCGGTTTCGTGTTGAACCAGATGCCATTGGGAGCATCGGAACGCGCCGCCACGATGTCCGGCCAACCGTCTCCATCGAAGTCGGCGAAGGCAAGGCCGTACACGGTGCCCTTGCCGTCGTTCCAGGGGACGTCGTGGAACGTGCGGCCCTGCCCGGTGTTGAAGTACACCGATCCGGGCAACTCCACATAGCCCACGACGATGTCCGGCCGCTTGTCGCGATTCAAGTCGGCGATCGCCAGGCAGTATGGGGGCCGCTCGGGGCCGGGAAGCCTGACCGGATCTCCGAACTGGCGTCCGCCGCGATTAAAGATGATGAACGCAGCCTTGAGGCGTTCATCGATGATCGCCAAATCGGGCCGCCCGTCGCCGTCAAGGTCGCCGGCCGCGCCCATGCGAATCCACGCTCTAGCTGCCCCTACCTTGGTCGAGGCCGGGAAGTGGCCCTTGCCGTCGTTCCAAAGCACGATGCTCTGGCCGCCGTCACGATGAGGCACAAACAGGTCGAACGCGCCATCGCCGTCGAAGTCCGCCGCTACGATCGAGGTTGCTGATTCGGTTGGCAGTGGCTGGCAAGCCGGGAAATGTCCTTTCCCATCGTTGAGGCAGACGTAACTCGGAGTGGGAACTTGGGAGCCTTTACCCGGTTTTCCGTCCACCAAGTCCGGAAAGTCGCCGCGGTTGGCGGCCACGATGTCCGGGTATCCGTCACCGTTAAGGTCCGCCAGGGTCACGTACCGCGTGCTCCACTTGGGATCGCCGAACGTGCCGAATTCAGTGAAGTGACCCTTGCCGTCATTCAGGTAGACAAGTTTGCGATCGGGCGCATCGTTGCTGACTACGATGTCCAGGTGGCCGTCGCCGTCGACATCGGCCAGCGCCGCCGAATAGGTGCGGTCGGGCGCCGTCCCCAGGTTACTAGCGATGAAGCCGCCATGGCCATCGTTCAAGAGCACGCGATTGAAGAGCGGCCAATGCCGCCCTTTGCCAAGAACGATGTCCGGTAGGCCGTCTCCGTTGACGTCGCCCACGCTTACGCCGGCCGAGGTTGCGGCTTTCTCTTCAAGCAGCAGAACGCGATCGAAAGAACGCAAAACCGGGGTCGATGCCGGTTGTGCCTGAGCCAACAGAACAGCTGCAAGCAGCACCCATGCTAGCGAGCCAACCTTCTTATCTTTGAACCGCCGGTCAAGAACAGCCTTGGACATGGTCGTCTCTATAGAGCGATTCTAGCCCGATAACTTCTCTCGCCGGAGCGTTCCCGATAAAGCACCAGGACTTATCGTTTCCCGATCGGGCACCGCTGGCGGGGCCGGCGCACCTTCTGGCAAGCAGGCGCGTTTTCTTACAACAAGCTATGGAAGCCGGACGACTGCCTGCCCGGCAGAAGATGGAAGTTCCAGATTCAGCGATCAGGGGACGCAATAATGTGGACGTGAACTGGCTTCGAAAGACTTGCGGGCTCTTGCGGCTTAATTCCCTAAAAATTGCATAGCCTTGCCCTTGTATCCCGGAAACTTGCAGCGGGGTTCAGGCACGGCCTGTTAGCGCCCGATTTGTCGCCAACTGCTCCCGGTGGCAATTCGATCGTTAGATCCCATAAACTTTCATAATTGCTCCATTAAGCCCCAAAAAATTGCTAGACTTGGGGGTGGGACGGTCCTATTGCCCGATTTCTCCAAGATGCCCGAGGCTTTCGTTTCCAGTGCAGACCTGGCAACAGCCGTTTCGCGCGAGGTCCGCGCCGGCCGACTCCGGAAATTAGGGTCCAGGCTGTATACACAGAATCTCAAAGATCCGCCTGAGAAAATCGTGCAACGGAATCTCTGGCCATTGGTGGCTGCCTATCTTCCCGGCGCCCTCATTGCCGACCGCACCGCGCTGGAGAATCGACCAGCGGCAGACGGGTCCGTCTTTCTCATCGCAAACCACAAACGGAACATTTCCATCCCAGGGGTGACTCTTCGCCCCCGCAAGGGACCACCGCCATTGGAGAGCGACAGGCAGTTTATCAGTGGACTCAGAATCGCCTCGCCTGCGCGAGCCTTCCTGGAGAACATGCGTTCATCGCGCGCGAGGGAAGGCGTAGCCAGGACTTTGTCAAAGCGCGAGATTGAAGAGCGACTCGACGAACTACTGCGCCACAGTGGCGAGCCTGCGATTCAGCGAATGCGCGATGACGCCCGCGAGGTTGCCGCCCAGCTCAGGCTACCGGAGGAGTTTCAACGCCTCGATGCGCTGATTGGCACGTTGCTCGGCACACGCAAAGCAGCTCTGGATTCACCAATTGCCATCGCGCGGGCGGCAGGAATGCCATACGACCCGCACCGCCTGGAACTGTTTCAGCGTCTATTCGCGGAACTTGCGGGAACTGCGCCCGTGATCCGCCTGGCGCGATCGACGGACGGTCCGGCGCTTCCATTTTTCGAAGCGTATTTCTCAAACTTTATCGAGGGCACGGAGTTCGCCGTCGACGAGGCGGCGGATATTGTGTTCAAGGGACACATACCCAAAGCACGACCCGAGGATGCCCATGACGTACTGGGCACATGGCGAGTGGTGTCCGACCAGAACGACATGTCTCGTCTCCCTGGGAACTCTACCGAACTCATCGCTCTTTTGAAAAGCCGACACGCTCGAATCATGGAAGGGCGCCCGGACGAAGGGCCGGGACGCTTTAAGTCGGAGCCTAACCGGGCTGGCTCAACCACCTTCGTGACACCAGAGCTGGTGGAGGGAACGCTCGCGAAGGGTTTTGAAATCTACCGTGGTCTGACAAGCCCGCTGCATCGTGCGATATTCATGATGTTCCTGGTTTCCGAGGTCCATCCGTTCGCGGATGGCAACGGACGCGTAGCTCGCATCATGATGAATGCCGAACTCGTCGCCGCAAGTGAGAACCGAATCATTGTGCCGACGGTCTACCGCAATAACTATCTGATGGCTTTGAAGGCGCTCTCGCAGAACGGCGTTACGGGCGCTCTTGTTCGAGTGATCGATTTCGCGCAGAAGTACACGGCCGCGGTCGATTTTTCAGATTTGGATCGAGCCCGTTTGATCCTCGACCGAACTCATGCATTCACCCATTCGAATGAGGCCGATGCCGCCGGTATCCGTTTGGTGCTCCCGACGCCCGAGGTCGTTTCAGTCTGAATAGGTCCGCCAAACGCGTCTGGAATCCATGTTGACGGTTTGTTGCCATCTCGTCGGAATGGACAATCTCCCGCCACTCGCTGCGGTTGATTTACACACGGGTTCGGAACGGGGTCCGGTAAAATGGGACAAGAACCTCGACTTGACCCATCCCGCAATCCGCGATCTGTTCCAAAGCCTGGGAAGAGAAGCAGCCTTTCAGGAAGCCGTGGGACAGCTCCTTCGCGACCCGCACGCGCGGTTGTCTCTTTCAGGACTTACTACAACGGCGAAAGCGTTGTATGCGGTCCTGTTGTGGCAGGCGACGGAGCGTCCACTGATCGTCATCGCGGACGGCAATAAAGAGGCCGAGGCGCTGGCCGAGGCGATCGAAACGTTTTTCGACCTTCTTGTCACTTCCGATGTTCCGCGTCCGCAGCTGGTGCCCGCGCTCGACGTTCTTCCTTCGCAGCGTCTCTCGCCGCATAGCGAGATTGCATCGCAGCGCGCCATTGCACTCTGGCGGATTGCGAACCGGCGCGCGCCGATCACCGTTACACCCGTGGCGTCGGCGTTGCTGCGGACAGAGCCGGCGGAGTTTTACCGGCAGCTTGCGCTCACGCTGCGCGTGAATGAAGAGATTCCTCTGGAAGATCTGATTGCGCATCTCGATAGCGTCGGGTACGAGCGGCGGGAACCGGTTGAGATGGTCGGCGATTACTCACTGCGCGGCGGCATCCTCGATATTTTCCCGGCCGAGAATTCGAAGCCGGTCCGCATCGAGCTTTTCGGCGATCTGATCGAGTCGATCCGGCGCTTCGATGTGGATACGCAGCGGTCCGTGATGAAAGTCAACGAGGTGACGGTGCTCCCGTTGGTGGAGTATCCGAAATCGCGTGCTTTGTTCCACGCCTTGTCCGAGCAGATCGAAACTCCGAGCCCAGGCGATGCGTTCGCCGGCTGGGAATATTGCGTTCCGCTGGTTCGTCCGCGGAGTCATTCGTTATTTACGCTGATTGAAAAGCCGGTGGTTGTCTTTGACGAGCCGGAACAGATTTCGACGGCAGCGGAGAGGCTCTGGAAGCGGTTGGAAGATCCCGATCGTCCGCCGCCGTGCCCAACGGAGAAGAATTTCTTTCACTGGAATGAACTCCGCGCGCATGTCGAGGATCAGGCCGAAGTGGAGATGCGGGAACTCGACCTGGCGCACTCCACCAGCACGCATATCGCGACACGGCCGTCGATGACCTTCCACGGCAATATGCAGGTGGCCGTGGCGGAAGCGCGAAATCTCGTCGAGCAGAGCAACCGCGTGGTCTTCTTCGCGCAATCGAACGGCGAACTGGAGCGTATGGCCGATATTCTTCAGGAATATTCGGTTCCATTCCAGATTGGCATCGAGCCGGGCGACGCGACGCGGCGATATCTCGCGGAGCGATCGTACATGGCTGGGGCCGTGGCGAGCACGTTCCTGGTCAAAGGAAATATACGGCGCGGGGCGGCATTTCCTCGATCGCAGGTCGTAGTCTTCGGATCGGAGGATTTGTTCGATACCTCCGATGTTGTGGCGCGGCCCGGACCGTCGCGAGCGCAATTCGGCGCATTCACAGCCGATATCGCGGATTTAAAGCCCGGAGATTTCGTGGTCCACGTGACGCACGGAGTCGGGAAATTCCTGGGCACGCGAGAGCTGGTGCAGGGCGATCAAAAGGGCGACTTCATGCTGCTGGAGTATGCCGGCGAAGCGAGGCTTTACGTCCCGCTGACGCGCATGGACCTGGTGCAGAAGTTCCGAGGGGCGGGAGAAGGCGCGGCGCCTCCGCTCGACCGGCTGGGCGGCGTCACTTGGGAACGAACGAAATCGCGCGTCAAGGCGAAGATGCGCGATATGGCGGACGAGCTGTTGAAACTCTACGCGCAGCGCAGGATGGCCGAAGGGTTCTCGTTCTCGCCCGATAGCAACTGGCAACGCGAGTTCGAAGACGCGTTCGAATTCACGGAGACGAAAGATCAACTATCGGTGGTGCAGCAGATCAAGAAAGACATGGAGGGCTCCACTCCCATGGATCGGCTGCTATGCGGCGATGTCGGCTTCGGCAAAACGGAAGTGGCCATGCGGGCGGCTTTCAAGGCGCTCGGGGATGGGAAGCAGGTGGCTGTCTTGGCTCCGACCACGGTGCTCGCGTTTCAACACTACGAGAGCTTCAAACGACGGTTCGCGGCGTTCCCGGTGCGGATTGAAATGTTGAGCCGGTTCCGGACCGCGAAGGAGATCAAACAGGTTCTCGAAGAGACGGCTGAGGGAAAAATCGACGTGCTGATCGGGACGCATCGCATCTTTTCGAAGGATGTCGAGTTTCGGGATCTGGGGCTGTTGATCGTGGATGAAGAACAGCGTTTCGGCGTTCGACATAAGGAACGCCTGAAGCAGATGAAGCGGAACGTGGATGTTCTTACGATGAGCGCCACGCCGATTCCGCGTACGCTGCACATGTCGCTGCTGGGCATTCGCGATATGTCGGTGATTGAGACGCCTCCCAAGGATCGGCTGGCGATTCACACGGTCGTCGCGCACTTCGATCCGGAACTGATTCGCACAGCAATCGATACGGAGCTGAGCCGCGGCGGGCAGGTATATTTCGTTCACAATCGCGTGGATTCGATTTTCCAGCGCGCGTCCAGCATCAAAGAGCTGCTGCCGCAGGCGAGAGTCGGCGTAGGGCACGGGCAGATGGGCGAATCCGAACTGGAGAAGGTGCTGCTCGGATTCATGCGCCACGAATACGACGTCTTTGTGTGCACCACGATTGTCGAGAACGGGCTCGACATTCCGCTGGCGAACACGATGATCATCGAGAACGCGGAACGATACGGTCTTTCCGAGCTGTACCAGTTACGCGGACGCGTAGGGAGATCGAACCGGCGCGCGTACGCGTACCTGCTGGTCCCCGGCGACACGGAGTTGAGCGAAGTGGCCAGAAAGCGGCTCGCGGCGCTCAAGGAGTTTAGCGATCTGGGAGCGGGTTTCAAGATTGCCGCGCTCGATCTGGAACTGCGCGGCGCGGGTAATATCCTAGGCGGCGAACAACACGGCCATATTGCCGCGGTAGGTTTCGATATGTACGTCCGGCTGCTGGAGGAGACGGTCCACGAGCTTAAAGGCGAGGAGATGCCGCTGGAGGTTCATTCGACGCTAAATCTCGGGCTGGATATTCGCATTCCGTCGGAATATATTTCCGATGAGCACCAGAGATTGCGCGCGTATAAGAAAATGGCCGATGTCAATACGGCGGAAGATGCGGAGCGAATTCTATCCGAATTGGCGGATCGTTACGGGCCGCCGCCGGAAGCGGTCGCGACGCTGTTGAAGTTCTCCGTGCTGAAGAGTCGCGCGCAACGGCTCGGGATCGAGGCAATCGATCGGCGTCAAGGCGCGCTGAACGTGAAGTTCCACAAGGAATCGCGGATCGATCCGAACCGGCTGATGAACCTGATTGCCGGTACTCAGGGAGCCCAGTTCACTCCGGCGGGTGTGCTGCGGCTTCCACTCGATGGGATTCAGGCACCGTCGGAGGTGCTGGATTATCTGGGCGAGCGATTGACCGAATTGGCGTGAACCAGGAGCGGTTCAATCCGTACTGGATCGGCAAGTACTTTCGACATTCTTGTTCTGTGCCAGCCGGGGCCGTTCAATAGAGCATGCCGTTGTTGGTGTTTTTTTCGTTGCTGTCGGTCCACGCTTCCTTGCAACCCTCAAGATTCCCGGCAGCCTTCAAGACCGTGACGGCTTGCGAGGCCGTATCCGCGGCCGAGATCGGGCAGGTGGTCGGCGCCGCGGTGGGCAGTGGTAAAGAAGAAAAGGACATCGCCGGGTCAACTTGCGATTTTGTTTCGGACGGTGGGCATGTCACCATCGCGCTGCGCCATTCGCCTGTGAAGCTGGATTTGGACGCGGAGATCAAATCCATTCATGAAGCGCTACCGCACGCGAAACTGCGCGATGTGAGCGGGATCGGAACGCGGGCGTTCTTCCTGGACATGGACACGGCGGGGACACAGCTCAATGTCCTTCGCGGCGACCACGATTTTCTTCTGGTCTCGGTGCTCGGTTTCGGGCATGCGGAACGTGTATCGGGGGCAGTGAAGAAGATCGCAAAGTTAGCCCTCGCCCGACTCTGATCTCATGTCACAATGGGAAAGATATGGCTGATGAAGCAAAAAGTGGAGTTTTAGTGGGCGCGGCGAAAGCAATTGGGGCGACCGCGGGGAAGATTGCCGCGGCTGCGGGGGCGAAGGCGCCGTCGAAAGAGAACTTATGGCAGGCCGAGTACATCGCTAGCGGCACGTTTATCGTTCACAAGCCGAAGCGGAAGCGCACGAAGTTGCACCAGTCGCGCGTGAAGTCGCCGCAACGGGGAGCGAGAAAGTAGTCTACAGTTCTACGTTCTACGTTCGAAGTTCTACGTTCTACGTTCTACGTTCTACGTTCGAAGTTCAACGTCTCGAGAAACGGAACCTTGAACTTAGAACTTCTTTTCCGGATTTACCAAAAACCACGCTGCCGATCCTATGGCGCAGAGTGCCGCGGCGGTCAGGAACGATGCGGTCCAACCGAAGCGGCCGGCGATCCAGGGGCTCAACGAGGCTGTTATTACTCCTCCCATCTGGCCGCCCATGTTCATCACTCCCGATACGGATCCGGCTGACGAGCCCGCCAAGTCGGCTGTTACGGACCAGAACGAGCTTTGCGAAAGATAAAGTGCTCCCGCTCCTCCGGCGAGGACGATGCTGGCAAGCTGTGCGCTTGCTACCTGCGTCCCTAGGGCGATAAATACGGCTGCCAGTCCGATACCGATCACCGCGATTCCGCAACGGCCTATTCGTTTGCCATAGCGTTCCGTGAGGCGATCGCTGAGATAGCCTCCCAGCAACGAGCCGATGGCCATCGCCGCGAACGGCAGCATCGCGTAATAGGAACTGGTCTTCAGGTTGAGACCGCGCACGGTGCTCAGGTAGATAAAGAACCAGGTGAAGAAAATATAGGCGGCGTAGCCATACGCGAAATAGCTCGCGGTCATGGCGAGCAGGTCCTTGTTTAGGAAGATGGCCGACCAGGGGAGGGTCTTGTGCGAGTCGTGCTGTTCCGGCGCTTGCGGCAGGCCGGCTTCGATCAGCTCGCGCTCTTGACGATCTACCCAGGGATGCTCCTCGGGGATGTCGCGCGCAATGAGATACCAGATTAATCCGGCGAGTAGACCAACAACCGCGCTGAACCAGAACGACCAGCGCCAGCCGTAGTTTTCGAGAATGTAGCGGATGATCGGAGGCGTGACGGCCGCGCCCGCTCCGACTCCCGTAAAGATCAGCCCGTTCGCGATACCGCGCTCGTTCGATGGAATCCACTTCGCGACGAGACGATTGGACGCGGGATAGACGACCGCTTCGCCCATGCCGAGCGCGAATCGAACGCCGATCATGACCCACAGCACACCGTCCATAGCGGGCACGGAAGCACTGAGCGCGGTGAAGACGCCCCACCAGATGACGCCGAGCGCGACGATGCGGCGCGGTCCGAAGCGGTCGGCCAAACGTCCGCCGGGCGCCTGGAACAAAGCGTATCCAAGCACAAATGAGCTGAAGACCCAGCCGAGGTGGACGTTGTCGAGATGAAAATCGCGAGCGATCGCGCTTCCCGCGATGGAGATGTTGACGCGGTCGAGATAGGCGATGGCGCTCATTACGAACATCCAGAAAATGAGGGCCCAACGCACCCGTCCGCGCAGGAGATTTTTCATAAGAGCTTCACTTCAAGACCTCGTATAGATTGCTGTAATCGTCCGTCCAGGTGCGCAGACGTTTGGGCGCGCCACGCTGAACAATGGAAGCGCCGTCGAAACCGAGCAGGACAAACATGTGCGTGTCGGGTCCGACGAGCATCCAGTCCGTGGCGGCGAGATAATCCGCATCCGCTCCCCGATCGATCACCTGATAGGCGGGGCGATGTAGTTCCTGGCTGTTGCGCGCGACGATGGGCACCAGGTCGAGATACCTGTTGGTGACATGAACGGCGAGGATTCCATGCGGCGCGAGGTGGCGGAAGTAGAGTTCGAAGGCTTCGCGCGTCAGCAGATGAATGGGGATGGAATCGCTCGAAAAGGCATCGACCGCGAGCAGGTCGAAGTTCTGCGGCGCCTGGCGTTCGAGCGTGAGTCGGGCATCGCCTTGAAGAATCAAACAATCTCCTGGGCAATCGCGCAGGAAAGTGAAATAGCTTTGCGCGAGTTCGATGTCGAGCGGGTTGAGTTCATAGTATCGGTAGGCGTCGCCGGACCTGCAATAGGACGCGAGAACGCCAGCTCCGAGTCCGATGACGCCTACACGGAGATGTTCCTTTTGTTGAAGCAATTTGATCACGCGGCCGACGCCGGACTTGGGGCCGTAGTAGCTTGTCGCCTGACTGCGTCGCTTGGGATCCCGCAATTGTTGGCCGTGGAGAATGGTTCCGTTCATCAGTTTGACCATCGGCGTATGCTCATCCGGTTCGAGTTCGGTGGTCACTCGAAGCAAGCCGTAGAAGTTGCGTTCCGCGGCGAGATAGCGATGTTCGTCGATGAATTCATTAACACCTAAATAGCCGGCGAGCGCCAGCACGAGCGCTATCGCCGCGATTCGGAGCCCCTGGCGATGCATTTGTGTCCACAGCAGCGAAACGGCAAGCGCGGCACAGAAGAGCATGGAGAGCGGGAATTCGATGTAGGAGTGAAAGACACGCGGGGCGATCACGGCCACGAACAAGCCGCCTAGAGCGCCTCCGAGAGCGAGCATGAGATAGAAACTCGTCAGGTATCTCGGATGCGGGCGCAACCGGGAGAGCTCGCCGTGGCAAACCATTGCGCAGACGAAGAGCCCGCCGGCGTAAAGCGGCAGCGCCCAATAGATGCTCAAATTTCCGTATTGGTAGTAGAGGCCATACGACATTCCTGCGAGCGCGATTGCTAGCAGAGGGAGGAAGACTACGCGCTGGTACGTGCGGTCGCTTTCGAAACAAAGGATAAACGTCAGGAGGTAGAGGGCGAGCGTGAGCACCCAAAGAAATGGGACCGGCGCGACGTTTTGAGTGAGGTGGTTCGTAATGGCCAGCAGCAGCGCCGACGCGCAGGCAGGCAGGGCAATCCAGTAAGCCTGGGTAGTGCGCGAAGGTCTCTCGTCCGCGCTTTCGGCTGGTAACGCTCTTTCATGCTTTGATGCACCGAGAGCTAACAACGCGGCGGCGATCGCAAATATCGCATAACAAGCCGACCATGTTATGGCCTGCACGCGGCTGTGCAGAAATGGTTCCACAGCGATTGGAAAACTGATAAGCGCGAGCATCGATCCGGCGTTGGACACTGCGAAAAGGCGGTATGGCGTAGAAGCCGGTCGCGATGCGGCGTACCAGGCTTGAAGCAGCGGCCCGGTAGTGGAGAGCATGAAGTACGGCAGGCCAACGGCGGCGCTGAGCAGCAAAACGATGCGCAGGGTTGGGTCGGCAGTCGAAATCGTTCTCCAGGCCGGCGAAGGAACGATCGGGAGAAGGAACAAGCTCAGGCCGAGCAGGCCCACGTGGAGCACGGCCTGTGTTCGAGGCCTGAGATAGCGCGTCGTGCCGTACGCATAAACGTAGCCGGCCAGCAGCGTGATCTGAAAAAACATGAGCGCGGTGGTCCAGACCGCGGCCGATCCGCCGAACCAGGGCAAGATCATTTTCGCGATAATCGGCTGCACTTCGAAGAGCAAAAAGGCGCTCAGGAAGATAGTCGCCGCATAAAGAAGCATGAAAAGGCGAAGGTACCATGCGCGTGGTAAGTCTAGAGTGTGGAGATCGAGTTCCACCCTCAGGGAATCTATCTTCCGGAGATCCGGTTGTGGCTCGATCGTACCGAAGATTGCGAAGCTGTGTGGGTTTCGCACGGACACAGCGACCATGCGCAGGGGCTGCATGGCCTCGTCTATGCGACCGCGAATACCCTGGAGTTTTATCGCGCTGAAAACGGCTGCGCGGTTGATTATCGCGTTCCATGGGAACACAATGGCGCGCAGTTAACGGCTTATCCCGCGAGCCAAATTCTAGGCTCGGCGCAGCTTCTGATTGAATATCGCGGCGAGCGTGTCGTATATACCGGCGATCTCAAATTCCGTCCGCCGATCTGCGGGCAAGACACGGAAATTGTCGAATGCGACCGGCTCATCGTTGAGTCGACATTCGGGCTTCCGATCTATCATTTCCTCAGTCGCGAAGAAGCGCGGAACCGTATCGTCGCGTTTGCGCGTGAGTCTTTGTCGGCGGGGATCATGCCGGCATTCATCGGGTACCCGATCGGCCGCGGGCAGGAGATCGTGCATGTGTTGTGCGAAGCCGGTATCCCAGTTTCGGTGCATGGCTCCATTGCCCGTTTCATTCCGCTTTACGAATCGAATGGCTACGCGTTTCCTGGCTGGACGCCTTATAAGGTGGGCGAAACCGAAGGGAAAGCCCTGGTCACAGTTCCAGGTTTTCGGAGTTTTCTGGAGGCTGGAGATAAATCATATCGGCTGGCTTATGTGTCGGGTTGGGCGGCGCTCGACAATGCGCGGGCTCGCGTGGGCGCTGAGGAGTTGATTCCTTATTCAGATCATGCGGACTTCGAGGAACTCATCGAGATCGTCACGCGAAGCGGCGCGCGCGAAGTGGACGTCGTGCATGGTTACGCGGATTTGTTCGCGCATATTTTGATGCAACGCGGAATTGAGGCCCGGGCGTCTCGGGAGTTGAGTGCGCGGGCAGTGAGCGGCGAGGTCCCCGAGGGCTGATGGACAAGCTGGCCGAAGTTTGCGAGCAAGTGGTGCGATACGGAAGCCGGTTGCGCAAGGTGTCGATTGTCGCCGAGTATCTGAAGTCTCTGGACGACATAGACCTGGCTCGTGCGGTTCATTTGCTGTGCTGCGGTCCGATCATTAGTTCGTCGTCACCGACAAAGCTGTTTGCCGATGACGATAAGCGAACGCTGTCGGTTGGCTACGCGACGCTGCGTGAAGCGTACAAGGCTGTGACCGGTTTCGACGATTGGGTGATCGGAAGGTGTCACGAAGAGATCGGCGATACAGGCGAGACAATTGGTCTTCTGTTGCCGGGTCACACGGAGAATCTGCCGCTCACTCTGGCGCAGGCAGAAGAGATTTACACGCGGCTTTATCATTGCAGGCGCACGGTGGAAAAGATCGAGATATTGCGGCAGACACTTGCGTCCTATCGGCCGCTGACCATGAAGTATTTCATCAAGGTGATCAGTGGAAGCCTGCGAATCGGATTGCAGGCCAAGATGGTGGAGGAGGCCGTCGCCGCGGCTACTGGAGCTTCGCTCGAAGAGGTGAAGCAGGCGAACAACCGGCTCGGCGATCTGGGGAAAGTCGCATTGGCTGCACGGCGCGGAGAGCTCCATCACATTGAGGCGCGGCTGTTTCATCCCATGGATTTCATGTTGGCCAAGCCGCTCGAAAGTCTTGCGGATTTGCCGGACCCAGAGAACTATATTGTCGAGCACAAGTTCGATGGCATCCGCTCGCAGGTTCACATCGACAATGGCCGCGTGATGATCTATACACGCGGGATGGACGAAGTGACACGATCGTTTCCGGAACTGGAAGCGGCTTTTCGGCAGATCGGCGGAAGCGTCGTTCTGGATGGCGAGATCCTGGCGTGGCGCGATGGCCGCGCGATGCCGTTCGCGGTGTTGCAGCAGCGGCTCGCACGAAAGAAAGTGGCGCCGAAGATGATCACCGAAGCGCCCGTTGCGTTTATGGCATACGACGTCCTGTATCGAGATGGAGAACTGCTGCTCGACCGGCCCATCGAAGATCGCCGCGCGATCCTGGAGCAGACATTTGCGGGTTTGGAAGCGCCGCTGCTTGTCTCGCCGCAGTTTTCAGCCGCTCTGATCGACGATGTCGACCGGCTGTTCGCTGAGGCGCGGTCGAGCGCCAATGAAGGGCTGGTATTGAAGCGGCGTCAGAGCCCGTATGAACCGGGACGCCGCAGCGGGACTTGGTACAAGGTCAAGCGGCCGTACGGAACGCTCGATGTCGTGATCACGGCGGCCGAACAGGGCCATGGAAAGCGCGCCACAGTGTTGTCGGATTACACGTTCGCGGTACGCTCCGGGGATCGGTTCCTCAACGTCGGCAAGGCTTATTCAGGGCTCACCGACGTCGAGATTCGCGAATTGACACGACTGCTGCGAGCAGCCACAATCGAGCGGTATGGGCATGTTCTCTTGGTTCGGCCGGAGATCGTGCTGGAAGTGGCGTTCGATGGCATTCAAAAAAGCCCGCGTCACAAGAGCGGTTACGCGCTGCGATTCCCACGCATCGTGCGATGGCGGCAGGACAAGAAGCCGGAGGATGTCGACGATGTGGAGCGGGTTAAGAAACTGTACGAGGCGTCGTTGGCTGCGGGGATGACGAAGTGAGGAGCTTCTTGACCGCATCCACGCATAGAATCGCGACGTGCTTCGATTCCGGAATCAGACCTCCAACGGCTTCATCGATGGCGGCGGGCTTGAGTGCCGCCAACTCGGCTCGCGACTTATCGCGCATCCACTCCGTCAACGCCGAGCCGGCCGCTAAGGACGCTGTGCAGCCGCGTGCTTTGTAGGCCACGTCGGCCACAAAATCATTCTCGAAGCGAGCCGACAACTTCAGAATGTCCCCGCAAACCGGGTTCATCACTTCGACCGTGATCGCTGGAGGCGCAAGCTCACCTACGTTTCTGGGGTTTTGGAAATGATCCAGAAAAGTATCGCTATAGATGGGATGGGCCATCGCCGACATTCTCCCATGTGCGGATTTCGCCTTTGCCCCACACGGTCTGGCGTCCAACGCCGGTCCAGTAAGCGGCTTTCAGAAATGGCAGGAACTCGGCGAGATCGCCTTCGTAAACCGCCGATCCGACGAAGCCGCCGAGTGAATGTGTCTGTCCCGTCCGGGAGCTACGGCGGCTAACGTCGACCTGGCGCAGATCGCATTGCGTCATTCGCACGGACGCCGCTCGATCGCCCATAGCTTTGAAATCGATATCGAGCGGACCGGGGCCGTAGAGAGTTCTAAGCGTGCTGATGCGGTCGCGGATCCGAGCGAACAGAATTGGAAATTCCGGACGCGTTGCGAGCTGATGGCCGCTCTTCAATTCGGTCGGAGTCAGGTAATCGACTCGAATCGAGTGAACGGGATGCTCAGCGGCTGCGAGTGAAAGGGAGACCGGCTTGGAAATGCGCTTTAGTTCCACTGTGGGCTTTCCGCCGAGATCGAGCTGCGACACCGATTCAAGCTGCGCGCGTCCCCGGCGCGGACCGAGTCCTTCGCGAGCCAGTTCGGAAAATGTTTGAACGAAATACGCGACAGATGGATCGCGCACATCGAACACGTTCAGGTCGAAGTGGAACGGCACGTCCGGTGCGATGGTGGAACCGTCGAGATGGGACGCGCGAAATACGAACGGACGCGGCCAATCGGTCAGACCGCTCGGTCCCGAGCCCAGCGCCGCAGGCTCAAAGATGCGAGCGTATGCGCATTGAGCTCGCCGATCGCACCCGTGCACATCAATGCATTCGGGAACACACGCCATGCGCTTGAAAATAGTTCCGAACGCGCCGCGCAGGATGTTGCCGGGCTTGCCCGCCGGAAAATAGATGGAATCCTGCGCCAGGAAACAAAAACGCAGTGGAAAGAATTCAAGTTCCACGCGCGACAGACCTGCCGAAATCGACCGCGGTTGTGTTCCCGCCACATAGGAGCACGCCAACCCTCTCTCCTTCGCGAGGCCCATACTGATGCGTCAGAAGCGCGGCGAGAGCGGCCGCTCCGCCGGGTTCGGCGGCGATCCGCAATACGTTCCACAGCGCCTCCTGCGCGTCTACAATCGCCTCGTCCGAAACAAGAATCACGCGATTCAGATGCGCCTGTGCAATCGGGAACATCAGCTCGCCGACCCGCTTGGGCGCCAGCGAGTCCGCCGCAATTCCTCCCGCTTCGGCATCGACCGGCCGGCCAGCTTCGAGAGCGCGCGTGAGAGTGGGCGCGGCTTCAGGCTCGACGCCGATAATCTGAATACGGCTGGAATACCAGGCCGCAATTCCTCCGATGAGCCCGCCTCCGCCGACCGCTACGAGCAACGTGTCGAGATGAGGATATTGCTCTTCGAACTCGAGTCCCACGGTGCCTTGTCCGAGTAATGTTTCGATCTGTTCGTAGGCATGAATCGGGAGCGCTCCGGTTTGCGATGTCCACTCTTCGCTGGCCTTGAGCGCGTCGTTGTAGCGATCGCCGGTAACGATGAGGTTCGCGCCGTACCCGCGAATACGCTCGATTTTAGCCGGAGAAGAAACCGTAGGGACGAAAATCGTCGCGGGAATCCCGAGCTTCATAGCGGCAAATGCGACCGCCGCACCATGATTGCCACCGGACGCCGCGACGACGCCGACCGGCGGCACATCGCGTGTGAGCAGGTTCGTAAAAGCGCCCCGGGTCTTGAATGAACCGGCATGCTGGAGCAGTTCCAGCTTCAGAATCAGGCTGCCGCGGAGCCCAAAATCGGAGCCTTCCACTTCGATAATGGGCGTACGTCGAACATGAGGACGGATGAGCTGGTAAGCATGGCTGATGCTTTCGCGATTCACTTGCATCTGTTGCCACAGTACAACACAGCGCGGCTGCGCCGTTTTTCGATTATCCTGGGAGAAGCAATGAAGTGGCTGCGGCTACAAGTCGCGTTATTGGCGATGGCCGTTTCGGTGGCGAGCGCGCAATGCATCGTAACCTGCGCCGCGCTGCCTTGCCACGATTCCGGCGTCACTCAAATGCCGCTATGCCATCGGCACCATATGCCTAAACAGCAGGACGGTCCGCAACGATGCCAGCACCCGTTCTTCGTTGCGGAAGCGCGCGGTGCGGCGGCGACGATTGCGGCTCCGGCCGTCAACATCCCCCTGGCGCGTGTCGAAATCCCATCCGCGACGAGTGCCGTCCGCCTAACGATCGAAGAAGTATTCCCAACCTTTTCTCCGCTACTCGATTTACTGACAATTTTGCGCGTCTAACCACCCTCCTGTTCCCCAACAGCAAAGACGATTACAGGAGAAGTGTTTATGAATGGAAGGTGCGTTGTTATTACGCTCTTTTCTGTTTCTGCATGCGCGCAAGAGATGGCCATGCAGATGAATCCGGCTGGAATGTATCTCATGACGATGGCATCGGGGACCAGCATGAGCCCGTTGTCTGCGCCGATGCCGATGCTCATGCCTCGTCTCGGTTCCTGGAACCTCATGATCATGGGCCAGGCTTTCATCGTGGATACGCAGCAATCGGGTCCGCGTGGCGGAGACAAGCTGTATTCACCGAACGCGTTCATGTTCGATGCGGTACATACACTCGGTGGCGGCAGCTTTATGATCCAAACCATGTTCAGTCTGGAGCCGCTAACCATTACGGATCGCCGATACCCGCTTTTGTTTCAAACAGGCGAGACGGCCTATGGTAAGCCGATTGTCGACGGGCAGCATCCGCATAACTTCGTCATGAGCGCGGGTATTCAGTATGCGCATCCGATTGGAGAGAATGCCATGCTGCAACTCTATTACGCCCCTGTCGGCGATCCCGCGCTCGGGCCCGTTGCTTATCCGCACCGGGCTTCGGCGGACGAACTGCCGCAAGCGACGCTCAGCCATCATTGGCAGGATTCGACCCACATCGCGGACAACGTTGCAACCGTAGCGCTCAAGTATAGATGGATGCGCGTGGAAGCGAGCGGATTTTATGGCACGGAGCCGGACGAAAATCGCTGGCACTTCGATTGGGGACCGATGAATTCCTACGCATTCCGGTTTTCTGTCTTTCCGACCAAAAACTGGATGGCCCAAGTGTCCGCGGGGCGATTGACGAATCCGGAGCGTCAGTCGCCAGGCGATGTCGTCCGGACCACGGCGTCTGTCAGCTATTCGAAACCGCTTTCGGACGGCGAGGTATGGTCCACCAGCCTTATCTGGGGCCGCAACCACGACGTTGTCTCACAGCACAATCTCAACTCGTATCTGGCCGAGACCGTGTATCCGGTAAGTCAAAAGAATTTTCTTACGGGACGCATGGAGTTGGTAGACAAAGACGAACTCTTCGCCGACAATCCGGATCTGGAAGAACAGCTCGCTCGCACCGTTGGAAGCACTTTTCGAATCGGAGCGTATACCGCCGGCTATACGCGCGATATCGGGACCTTCAAAGATATCGAAACAGGTGTTGGCGCGAATGCCACTGCCTATACTTTGCCTGCGGCCATCAAGCCGTATTATGGCGACCATCCTTGGGGCGTGAACGCTTATCTACGTTTGCGTCTCAAACCAAACGAGAAATAAAGGAGCAGGATCATGAAAGTTGTTTTCGTCGCATTTCTTTTGGCCGCGACCGCGGCGGCGTCGAACGAACCGCAAACATTCACGGGCGTCATCACGGACACGATGTGCGGAAAAACGCACGAGATGATGGCTGGGCAGCCCGATGCCAAATGCGTCAAGATGTGTGTTGAGGGCTCCAATAGCCAGTACGCGCTCAACGATGGCAAAAACATCCTGAAACTGAGCGATCAGAAGACACCGGCCAAATTTGCCGCTCAACGTGTGAAGGTAACCGGCGTTCTGAACGAAAAGACCAAGACCATTAAAGTGAGTTCGATTGAACCGGAGTAAGTGTGGGTGCTATCGCCCAAGTTTGGGGAAGTCCCAAACGAACCTGTGGCATCGCACGTCCAAGATACTGAAACGACAATAAAACAATGTTGGCAGCGCGCGTGCTCAGCTCCCGGTAAGGATCTCCAGTGGGCCGAATCCTCGTCAGCCTCGGTATCGTCATAGCACTCATCCTGCTATCGGCGGCTGGACCGTGCCTCGCGTGCTCCACGTCGAGCCCAGGCACGCGCGCTCCTGGCTCCTGTTGTCATCATGACGGTTGCGAGAAGCCGGCCAAGGGGCCTGCACCGCAAAACTGCGCCTCGCCCGATCTGACTTTGGCGAGCGTCGAAAAAGCGTGGACCGAAAATTCTCATGCGGGCTTGGAGATGACCTCTCGCGTAGAGATTGTCCAACCCGTAACCACTAGTTCGGCACCTTATATACCGGCGTCCCTCGTAATTCCTCACGCGCCCCCGGACCTCTGTCTCCTCAACTCCATCTTCACAATCTGATCTCGTCTCCTGTTCTATCCCGTTCCAATTTTTTTAGAACCTAGGAGACTATCGTGCGACTTATCGCACTGTTTTTCGCGCTGCCGCTGTCGGGTATTGCCCAGACATCGGATCAGCGTCTCGATCTACACGAACTCGTCGATGAAGCCTTGCGACGGAACCCCGAGGTGCTCGCGGCTCGCAAGAAGTATGAAGCGGCTCGGCAGCGTCCCGCGCAAGAACGATCGTTGCCGGATCCAACGCTCTCGCTTGGCTGGAATTCGACCGGCAAGCCCCTGCCGTTTGCTGGCGTAGGAACGGATCCGGTGGCGAACGTTGGCATCATGGCGTCCCAGGAATTTCCCGCTCCCGGCAAGTTGCGATTACGGGGCGACGTGGCGTCGAAAGAGGCAGAAGCGGAGGCGCAAGAATATCGCTCCATCGCATTGGGAGTGTCTGCCCGAGTCAAGTTGGCGTATTTCGGTCTGGAACACGCCTGGCTGATCCGTGAAGTCTATGAACGCAATCGCGAACTGCTGCGATCTCTGCTGCATGCGACGGAGGCTCGCTATTCAGTCGGTAAGGCAATGCAGGCGGACGTCTTCAAAGCGCAAACGCAAATCACGATTATCGAGACGCGTCTGATCCAGATCGATCGCGAAAAACATGCTCGCGAGTTGGAAATCAATTCTCTACTGAATCAAGCGCCGGATTTACCGGTGGCGAGGCCTGCCGATCTGCACGCGGCGCCTCTGGATTTCAGTGTCGAAGAGCTGATCGCGAAGGCTGCAACGTCGGCGCCAGCATTGGCGCGCGATCAAAAGATGATCGAACGCGCCGGGACGGCCTTGAATCTGGCGCGCAAGGACTATTATCCGGATCTCACCCTGAACGCCGGCTATTACTACATGGGCGCAATGCCGCCGATGTACATGTTCCGCGCGGACGTGAAGATCCCGCTCCGTCTCGGCCGCACGCGCGCGGAGGTAACCGAACGGAGCCAGGAAGTTTCGCAGGCGAAATACACGTATGAAGCAACGGCGCAATCGTTGCAATATCGAATCCGCGACGAATACCTAGGCGCTCAAACGGCCCAGAAGTTAGTGGACCTATACACGAAAACTGTCATGCCACAGGCAAAGCTGGCGGTCGAGTCGTCGCTCGCTTCGTATCAAACAGGCGGCGCGGATTTTCTATCCGTGCTGACGAATGAACTCGCGGTGATCGACTACGAAATGAATTACCACGAGCAACTGCACGAATTCCATATGGCGCTGGTGGAGTTGGAGCAGCTAACGGGAGTGGAGTTGATCCGATGAAAACGGTCGTTTTGCTGTTGTTGACTCTGGGGATCGGGTTCGGTGCGGGAACGTGGTACGTGCAGCGCAACGGCAGCGCGCGTAAAGCCGACGGCCGCAAGATTCTGTATTGGGTAGACCCAATGCATCCGGCCTACAAATCGGACAAACCCGGGATCGCGCCTGACTGCGGCATGAAGCTGGAGCCTGTATACGAAGGCTCCCCGCTGCCTGCCGCTCCGACGGGGAGAATCCTTTACTATCGCGATCCCAAGCAGCCGGCTTTTCATTCCGATAAGCCCGGCATGAATCCTGAAACGGGCTACGATCTCCAGCCGGTTTACGAAGGCTCAGCCGAGAGCATGCCTCAGGGGACCATTCAGGTTGGCGTCGAGAAGCAGCAGTTGATCGGAGTGAAGTTCGCGACCGTGGAACCGGCAACGGCTACTGACACCATCCGAGCAGCCGGCCGAGTGGCAGCCGACGAAACCAAAATTACTCGCGTTCACTCGAAAATCGAAGGCTGGATCTATCAAACCCAAGTCGATTTCACTGGCCAACAAGTCAAGATGGGCGATCCGCTCCTGACCATTTACAGCCCGGAGATGCTGGCCAGCGAACAAGAGCTTATCGTGGCGCTGCGGGCCCGCGACGCCATGAAGAACAATCCCAGCCATGAGGCGTACGAGAATAGCGAGATCCTGCTGGAGGCATCGCGCCGCAAGCTGGAATTATTCGATCTGAAGGGCAGCCAGATTGACGAGATCGAGCGGACCAGGCAGACGGTACGAACCATCACCATCTACTCGCCGGCTTCCGGATTTGTCATGTCACGCAATGCATTCCCGAGCCAGCGCATATCGCCCGAAACAGAACTGTACATCCTCAGCGACCTGAGCCGGGTGTGGATCATGGCCGATGTATTTGAGGCGGACAGCGCGAAAATCCACTTGGGCCAGTCCGCTACGTTGACCCAGCCCTACGGAGGTGTGAGCGTTCCCGCGAAGGTGACGTACATACAGCCGCAAATCGATCCCGCGACGCGTACTTTGAAGATCCGTCTGGAAGCGGCCAATCCGAATATGCGCCTCAAGCCGGACATGTTCGTCAATGTCGAATTTGGACTCGGCGTGGGTGCACGAATGACCGTCCCTGCCGACGCCGTGGTGAATACAGGCTTGCGCAAAACGGTTTTCGTCGATCGCGGAAACGGTTATCTGGAGCCGCGGCCCGTTGAGACGGGAGACCGTATTGGCGATCGCATCGAAGTTGTGCGCGGTCTGCAGCCAGGCGAGCGCGTGGTTGCATCCGGTGCGTTTCTGATCGATTCGGAAGCGCAATTGAAGAACGGCGGCGAGCATGATTAACCGTATCATCGAATTCTCCGGACGCAACCGGCTCATCGTTTTCATCCTCGTTGGATTTGCGGTCACGGCCGGAATCTGGTCGATGCTCAACGTACCGCTCGATGCAATTCCGGATTTGAGCGATACGCAGGTGATCGTGTATTCGCGTTGGGACCGTAGTCCCGACATCATGGAGGACCAGGTCACGTATCCGATTGTGACGTCCATGTTGGGCGCGCCAAAGGTGAAGGCAGTCCGCGGCTTCTCCGATTTCGGTTACTCGTACGTCTACATCATCTACGACGAGGGCACCGATATTTATTGGGCACGCTCCCGCACGATCGAATACTTGCAAACTGTGCTGCCGCGTCTTCCGCAAGGGGTAAAGACCGAACTGGGACCGGACGCGACCGGCGTGGGCTGGGTATTTCAATACGCGCTTGTCGACACGCAGCATCGTCACAATCTCGCGGAACTACGCTCCATTCAGGATTGGTTCCTCCAATATCAATTGCGAGCCGTGCCCGGCGTCGCGGAGGTCGCAGCGGTCGGCGGCTTCGTGCGGCAATACCAGGTAAATGTTGATCCACAGAAACTACAGGCTTTCAACGTTCCGATTATGAAGGTCGTGGAAGCCGTTCGCGCCGGGAACAACGATGTCGGCGGTCGGCTGATTGAATCGGCGGGTGCTGAATACATGGTGCGCGGCCGCGGCTATGCGAAGTCCCCAGACGATATCCGGAACATCGTGTTGTCGACCAACTCAGGCGGCACGCCGGTGCGCGTGGGCGACGTCGGCGATGTGTCGCTCGGACCCGATCTGCGGCGCGGCGTCGCGGATTGGAACGGCGAAGGCGACGTTGCGGCAGGCATTGTCATCATGCGGCAGGGCGCCAATGCGCTGCAGGTGATCGATCGCGTAAAGGAGGAACTGCATGATATCGAGCCGGGCTTGCCTCCCGGTGTCAAAGTCGTGACGGCGTACGATCGCTCCGAATTAATTCACCGCTCCATCGAGAACCTGAGCCACACGCTGATCGAGGAAATGATCATAGTGGCGTTGATCATCCTGATCTTCTTGTGGCATTTCCCGAGCGCAATCATCCCCGTTTTCACGATCCCGATTGCCATTATCATTTCGTTCATTCCGATGAAGGCCATGGGCCTGACCTCGAACGTCATGTCTCTTGGCGGTATCGCCATCGCTATCGGAGCCATGGTGGACGCGGCCATCGTGGTGGTGGAACAGACGCACAAGAAACTCGAGGAATGGGAGCGCGGCGGACGCATGGAAGACTATCATCGCGTGGTTCTGGACGCGGTCAAAGAGGTCGGCGGTCCAAGCTTCTTCGCGTTGCTGGTGATCGCAGTCTCGTTCCTGCCCGTGTTGACGCTGGAAGCTCAAGAAGGCAGGCTCTTCAAGCCGCTCGCGTACACAAAGAACTTCTCGATGATCGTGGCGGCGATACTCGCCATCACGCTCGACCCGGCAATGCGGCTGCTCTTCACGCACATGAGCAACTTCAATTTTCGTCCGCGCTGGCTGGCTCGCGCGACGAACGCCGTGCTGGTGGGAAAAATCCATTCAGAGGAGAATCATCCGATCAGCCGGGTCCTCATTCGCCTGTATGAGCCGGTGTGCGCCTGGTCCCTGCGCTGGAAATGGGCCGTGATCGCCGCGGCCATCGCGATTGTTGCGCTCACCGTTCCGGCATATCGGAAGCTCGGCTCCGAGTTCATGCCGCCGCTCGACGAGGGCACACTGCTCTTCATGCCATCCACGCTGCCGGGCATCTCCCTCACTGAGGCGCAGCGGTTGATGCAGGTGCAGGATCGCATCATCCGCGCTTTCCCGGAAGTTGAGACTGTGCTCGGGAAGGCCGGACGAGCCGAAACGTCCACCGATCCGGCACCGCTCTCGATGATGGAAACGGTTGTGGTTCTGAAGCCGCATAGCCAGTGGCGGAGAGGCATGACAACCGACGATCTCATCGACGAGATGAATGATGCGTTGAAGCTGCCGGGCGTATCAAACGCGTGGACCATGCCTGTGAAGGCGCGCATCGACATGCTCACGACGGGCATTCGGACGCCGGTCGGAATTAAGATCTTCGGCGCTGACATCAACGAAATTCAGCGCCTCGGGATGGAGATGGAGCGCTTGCTCCCTGCTGTCGCGGGAACCCGCAACGTGTTTGCGGAGCGCACCGGCGGCGGATATTTCCTGGATTTCGATTGGAATCGCGAAGCCCTGGCGCGATATGGATTGTCGATCGATGACGCGCAATCGATTGTTATGAACGCGATTGGTGGAGAGAACGTGAGCACCACGGTGGAAGGTCGCGAACGTTATCCCATCAACGTGCGCTACATGCGCGATTTTCGGAGCAATCCCTCGCAGCTCGCGCGAGTCCTGGTTCCGGTGAACCTGCCGGGATCGTCGGCGCAGGTGCCCATTTCGGATCTGGCGGCTGTAAAGGTGAGATCGGGTCCGTCGATGCTGCGAGACGAAAACGGAATGCTGAGCGGCTACGTATACGTTGACGTCGCCGGACGAGATGTCGGCAGCTATGTCGCGGAAGCGAAGCGCCTGGTGCGGAATCGTGTGCAACTGCCGGTCGGGTATTCGATCGCCTGGAGCGGCCAGTACGAAGCGATGGAGAGGGTGCGCCAAAAACTCCTGATCGTTCTGCCGCTCACCGCCTTCCTGATCCTGATGCTGCTCTACATGAACACCAAATCGATGGCGAAGACCGCCATCATCGTACTCGCCGTTCCTTTTTCGGCCGTGGGCGCCATCTGGTTCCTCTACGCGCTCGGCTACAACGTGAGCATCGGTGTCTGGGTGGGACTAATCGCGTTGATGGGAGTCGACGCGGAGACGGGCGTGTTCATGCTCCTCTATCTCGATCTCGCATACCAGAAGGCGCGCGAAGAAGGACGCCTGCGCAGCCTGAAGGAGTTACAAACGGCGATCCTACATGGAGCCGTGAAGCGAATCCGTCCAAAGTTTATGACCGTGGCCTGCATGTTCATGGGCCTGGTTCCGATCATGTGGTCCAGCGGCACCGGCGCGGACGTGATGAAGCGTATCGCGGCCCCGATGATCGGCGGAGTCTTTACATCGTTCTTACTTGAGCTGGTTGTCTATCCGGCAATCTACGAGGTTTGGAAATGGCATTTCGAATTGAAGCGGCAACTTGCATCTTGATTTTCTTGTCGTCTCTGGCGGCACAGCCGTTCACGTTCAGCACAAAGCATGGAGCCGTCACGTTTTCAGATGGCGGTGTGACGATCGAAAAACGCGGCAGGGAGCCGCGAGCGTTGGATTACGAGAATATCCAGGAGCTGCGCCTCAGTCCGACAGAGATTCGCATCCGAACCTATGATGATGTGCGCTGGCAGCTCGACTGCGATCGCGTCTACAGCTTCGATCACCTCTCGAAAGAAGACACCGCCAAGTTATATCCATTTCTGATCGCAAAGCTGGATCAACGATTCATCGCCGAAATCGCCGCCGCGTCCATCGGCGCGCCTGAGTGGCGCATACCGGCGAAGATGCTGCATCATACGGGCGGCTTCAGCGGCGAACTAACGCTCAGTGCCGACCGCGTCGTGTTCAACGCCGCCGGCGAACACGCATCTCGCACTTGGCGCATCACTGATTTACAGAACGTAAGCAGTGCCGGTCCCTTTGAGCTGTCGCTGACATCGCTCGATGGCGAGACCCGCTTTCAACTCAAACAATCGCTGCCGCAGGATCGTTACGACCTGCTCTGGCAGCGCGTAATGGAGGCCAACGGCCTCAGGATTTTTCAATCGTCAATGGAGGGTCATCATGACTAAATTCTTTTTCGTTCTTGCCGCTTCCACGTTGCTTGCGAGCGCGGCGACTTATACCGGAGTGATCACCGACTCGATGTGCCGGGGCGATCACAAAGCCATGAACATGGGCGCTGATCCGGATTGCGTCAAAGCCTGCGCGAAGCTCGACAAATCAGTTCGATTCGTGTTGTACGACGGAAAAAATGCTTATAAGCTGAGCGACCAGCAGACGCCCGAAAAGTTCGCAGGTAAGAAAGTGAAGGTCACTGGCACGCTATTCGAGAAAACCGGAATCCTGCAAGTTGACAAAATCGAGCCGGTCCGATAACGCGCCGGAGCGGCGCTCGCGTGCTGCTAGGCTTTAATTATGCGAGCCACTCTCATCGCATGTATTCTTGCGTCCACGTTGTCCGCACAGAAGCAGCCGTTCGATGTTACGGCGATGCTGAAACTTTCCCGCATTAGCGAGCCGCAACTTTCACCGGATGGGAAATCGGTCGCGTTCACGGTTCAGACCGTCGATGTGGAACAGAACACTAAGCCCAGTCAGATTTGGGTGGTCCCGTCCGACGGCGGCCCAGCTGTACAGATCACCCACGACGGCTCTATGAATGAGAGACCCAGATGGTCGCCCGATTCGAAACAGATCGCGTTCATTTCGAACCGCAGCAGTTCATTGCAAATCTGGCTGATGAATGCGGACGGCGCGCAACCGAAGCAGATCACGACGCTGGCCACGGAAGCAGGCGGCGTTCTGTTCTCACCCGATGGCAAGAAGCTCGTTTTCACCAGCGACGTTTTCCCATCTTGCGGCGCCGACGATGCCTGCAATCGCCAGAAACTCGATCAATTGAAAAACCGCAAAGTGAAGGCGCGATCCTACACGTCGCTGCTCTATCGCCACTGGACGCATTGGGAAAGCGAGCAGCGGTCTCACCTGCTGGTGGTCGATGTGAACGGCGGCACACCGAAGGACCTGACGCCGGGCAATCGCGATGTCCCTCCGTTCTCGCTGGGCGGCCCTGACGATTACGCCATCTCGCCCGATTCCACGGAGGTCTGCTATACCATCAACAACGATCCGGTGCTCGCAACCAGCACCAACACTGATCTCTACACCGTTCCGATCGTTGGCGGCGAACCCAAGCACATCACGTTCAATCCAGCGTCCGACAGCGGCCCGCAATATTCGCCCGATGGCAAGTACATCGCGTATCGCAGCCAGACACGGCCGGGTTATGAAAGCGACCGGTTTCAGCTCATGGTTTACGACCGGGCAGCAGGTACGTCGCGCTCCCTGACGGAAACGCTGGACCGTTGGGTGGCCAGCTTTGCGTGGTCGCAGGATTCGACGCGCCTCCTATTCACAACGGAAGATCGCGGACGCCAGGGTATTCACATGATCCCCGTGCAAGGCGGAGCCACGAAGGCGCTCGTCAGCGGGAATATGACGCTCGACGACATGCAGATGAGCGGTGATGGCAAGTCCATGATCTACAGCGGACAAAGCGGATCCCATCCGACCGAGATTTATCGCGTCACCTCGGCCGGCGGATCTCCCGTGCAGCTAACGCATCTCAATGACGACCTGCTCGCCGATATCGATATGGGTCAATTGGAGGAGTTCTCGGTAGAGAGTTCCGACAAGTCCCGGGTCTACAGCTTCATGATCAAACCGCCCGGCTTTCGACAAAACCATAAATATCCGGTCTTGTTTCTGATCCACGGTGGTCCGCAGGGCGAGTGGGGCGAGAGCTGGAGCTACCGTTGGAACGCGCAAATCTTCGCGTCAGCCGGCTATGTCGTGGTAATGCCCAACCCGCGCGGATCGGTGGGCTACGGCCAGAAATTCACTGACGAGATCAATCAGGATTGGGGCGGGAAAGCGTACGACGACATCATGGCGGTGGCGGACAACGTCGTCACGCGGCCTTTCGTCGATCCCGATCGTATGGCAGCGGCAGGCGGCTCGTATGGCGGATACATGGTCGATTGGCTGCTCGGTCACACGCAACGTTTCAAAGCGCTCATCTCGCACGCCGGAGTCTACGATCTGAAAAGCGAGGCCGGAGCCACCGAAGAGTTATGGTTTCCGATTTGGGAGTTTCACGGAATGCCCTGGGAAGATCCGGAATCGTACGCGAAATGGTCGCCCAGCACCTACGTCAAGGATTTTCATACACCGACTCTCGTGATCCACGGCGAACTCGATTTTCGAGTCCCCTACACGCAGGGATTGCAGCTTTTCACGGCGCTTCAGATGCAGCATGTGCCGTCGAAATTGCTGATCTTCCCCGATGAAGGCCACTGGGTTATGAAACCCCAGAACACGGTGCTCTGGTACGACACTTTCCTGACCTGGATTGACGAGTGGCTGAAGAAGCCCGCGGCGAGCGCCGCCCCCGCACATCCGGCCCCCACGACACATTAGAATAGTTAATATATGCAAGATAATCCAGCGCTCCCGAGGGGCTTTATGCCCGCCGGAGCCGTGGACTTGGCGCCTTGGAAGTCGGTAGCAGGAACGATTGCCGCTCTACTTCTCGGCATGCTGTTTTTCGTTTCCGGCTGTTGGAAACTGGCCGAGCCGTTTCAATGGGCGCAAATGATGGGTCAGTTTCAGGTGCCTGCGGCGCTGGCGCTTCCGTTTACGATCCTGGTGGGCATCGGCGAAACGCTCGGCGCGGCGATGATCGTGGTGCCTCGATTCCGCCGCTGGGGCGCGATCCTGATTGGCTTCCTCTTAGTCTCGTTCATCGGTTACATCGGCGCGAAATATAACATTCTTGTCGGCAAAGACTGCAGTTGTTTCCCATTGGTCAAGCGAGCCATTGGGCCGGGCTTTTTTGCGGGCGACGCGGTCATGCTGCTGCTGGCGGTGATAGCCGGGATGTGGACGCAGAGACCGCACGGATTGCGGGCAGCGTTGGTGATGCTCGGCGCAGTCGCCGTTTTCGCGGGCGTTTCTTATGGCATCAGTGCGAATGCGAACACCGGGCTAAAGGCGCCGGCGTCGATTACGGTCGACGGCAAACCGTACTCACTGCAAGTAGGAAATATCTTCCTCTTCTTCTACGATCCGGAATGCATGCATTGCGATGCCGCCGCGCGAAGGATGGCGAAGTACAACTGGAAAGACACGAAGGTCATAGCCATACCGACGCGCATGCCGCAGTTCGCGGAGTCGTTCCTGCATGACACCGGATTGAAAGCCGGCACCTCGCTCGAGGTGAAGAAGCTGCGCGAGACGTTCAAGTTCGTGGACCCGCCCTATGGCTCGGCTTTGCATAATGGCCATCAGAAGGCGTTCGTCGCGAATTTCGACGAGAGCGAGCCAGCAAAAACGCTAAGCAAGATTGGATTCGTTCAGTAGCGCGCCCTTAAATTCCGAGAAGATTCGCCGTCACCGGCAACCCGGTCAGACGACCCAACGCCAACGCATACCAGCGAAGCTGGCGCTCATAGTGCAGGCGCTTGGGACCGAAGTCGGCGTCGGTCTTAAAATCGAGGATGGTCCAGCGTTGTCCTTCTAGGTACGCGAGATCGATGATGCCTTCGAGCGTGCGGCCGTCGTCGGTGCGCATTACGACTGGCAGTTCCCGATGGCATCTCGTCGATGCCGCCGCGCTTCGCACCAAAGGATGCGCCAGTGCACGTTCGACTGCTGACGCGGCTGCAAGCACTTCATCTTCTGGACACCCGAGCATTCGGCCCTGGGAGCGCGCCAGCCGCTCAATCGCGGCATAGTCGGCCTGCAGCGGGACGTCCCGCAAAATCGTGTGGACCAGAGTCCCAAACCGCGGTCCGGATGGACGCTGCAATGGCCGATCCACAAGATGAAGCACGACTTCAGGACTCTCCGGGGCATCGGTCGCTTCACTGGGCGTGAAGATGTCGAACTGCTTCCGCTCGCCGCTCCGAATAGCCTGTTCCCGTTGCGCGCGCCACGCCTGATAGCGCTCCGAGCTTTCGTTCGAGCCAGTATCCGCGAGAATGTCCTGCTGGGTCAGTCCAACATCGACGTCCACCGACAAACGCAACTTCGTCGGATCCCACCAGACCACATCGTGATCGCCCGCTCGCGGTGAATGCAATCCAGGCTGCACGGTGGGATCGTGTTGTGTGAAATCCTCCCATCCCAGCGCCGAACTCTCGCCGAACTTCGGACATCCGTCGGCGCGGCGCGGCTTGCGCGAATTCGTGTGCGCCGGATAAACCGCTTTATTCAAGGGCGCGACCCAGCCATCCAACTCGCCATCGCCGACCACGGGAACGACAAGCAAATCCCGCGCGCGAGTCGCAGCGACATAGGCGACTCGCAGGCCTTCCGCGCGCTCACGCTTTTCTTCCTGGACGCGATGGTCATGCAGCTCCCAAGGCGTGCAGCCGAGCAGCCGCATGGAGCACAGACGCTCATTGGAATCGATATGCCGGTCGGGTTCACCAGGAGCCAGTTTCGCGGTCATATCCGCAAGAATCACGATGGGAAACTCGAGTCCCTTGGCCGCATGCACCGTCATCAGCCGGACGCCTTCCGCGCCCTCTTCAAGCACAGGCGCTTCGCTCGATTCCGATCGCTCGGCGTCCGATTCGAGCTGCTCGGCGAATCCTCGAAAAGAAATTCCACCATCGGCCTCGAACGCGCGCGCCAGATCGCAGACACGGCTAACGTTGGCAAGCGCCTGGTGACCGCCGGGCCGCAGGACAAATCCGGCGTGGGCGCGCGTGTGTTCCAGCAATGCGTTCACGGTCGCGACAATCGGCCGCCGATTGCGTTCGCGATGCAAGCCGGCCAGAAAATCGAGCGCCTCGGCAACTCGCGATAATGCCTCATCCAGCGCGCCGGGCGCCTTGCGAAAGGGATGCAATCTCCCGATTTCAGAACGCCAGCGCAACAAAGAGCTGTCGGGAACAGCGAACAAAGACCCGCGCAGCGTGGCGTAGACGGACAGCTCATCCTCGGGCCATTCAATCGCAGCCATCGCGGCACGCAGCGTCTGGACCTCTTCCCGAGCATGAAACGATTTCGATCCGACCAGAAGATGCGGCACTTCGCGCGCTTCCAGAGCCTTCACGTATTCGCGCGTGACGTCCTGGCCCCAGTTGGTGAAGCGGCGAAAAAGAATGCAAATATGCCGCGCCGTTATGGGAATCAACGCCCCCGATTCGCCCCGGACCTTCCAGCCGCTCTCTTTAATTAGCCATTCGACATAAGCGGCAACCCCGGCCGGCTGGCACGCGTTCACGGCGGTCATGGTTGCTCTACCGGATTGGCCGTACGGCTCGGGTGCAGGCAGTGCGACCAGATAAGGCTGGCCGGGGATCGGCTCCGCGCCGCCATCGAGAGGTGAGTATGCCGTCTGCCCGGCATCGGCGTCTTCCAGCATCTCGGCTTTGAAAGCCGCATTAACACATTCCTGAATCGGATTCAGAGCGCGATGGCTGCACGTAAGATGCACGATGCCGACGCCTCGCACCGCCAGCATCCGTTTGATCTCCTGATACAAAACCACATCGGCGCGTCGGAATTTATAGATCGACTGCTTCGGATCCCCGACAAGAAACAGTTTTCCTGGCTTAGGAGTCGCGGACAACCATGCTGTCTCGCGTGGATCTTCAGCGGCCAGCAATAGAATCAATTCCGCCTGCAGCGGATCGGTATCTTGAAACTCGTCGACAAAAAGGTGCGAGAAGCGGTGCTGCAAATAGATGCGGACCTCTTCGTTATCGCGCACCAGGTTGCGCGCCAGGATCAAAAGGTCGACAAAGTCGAGTTTCCCGGCGCGGCGTTTCTGATAGTCGTAGCGATCGACAACGCCCCACATCTCCAAACGGAGCCCCGCGGCGAGATCCGCGTTAGCGACGTCCCGGAAGCGATCGAGCGCCACCATCAGAGCATCGCGTTTGCGCACGACATCTTCGCGCGTAATGCCGTCCGCGTACACGCCGCCGCCTTTATTGGTGTGGCGTTTCATCTCGCGCAGCAGTTTGAGCAGCAGCGCTTCCAGGCTGTCGTAATCGCGGTCCCGAACTTCTTCCGCTCGCTGGATCGCGTTGGCCAAATCCCGAACGGGACGTAGTTGAAGAGCCAGCGTATCGTTTTTCCTGCGAGCCTTGGTGCTCAGATCGGCAAGCTCTTCCACTACGTCCACAAGGCCGTCAATGAAGCTTTCGCGATCGAATTGCGGCCGCTTCCAATGAGTCGGAAAATCGCGCCATTCGACCAGTTTCCAGCCCGTCGATTCGAGCTGTTCAATGGCGCTTCCCGCTTTCCACGAATCGTTCGTGGCGATACGCGCCAACGCTCGCCGCAGCGCGGGCGAGGTCTCATTGAGCCTCTCCTGAAACCAGACGCGAAACGCATTCGAGAAAATCGAATAGGCTTGGCCTTCCGTCAGTTCCTGAAACGCGGGGTCGACTACAGCTTCCACCGGCCTCTCGCGAAGAATCTGCGCGCAAAACGAATGGATGGTTCCAATGGACGCTTCTTCCAGGCGCTCCAGCGCATCTTCCAGGTTGCCGCGCTCCTCGGGAGCCAAAGCCGCATGCCGTGCGCGATCTAGTTCCTGCCGTAGACGAATCTTCAACTCGCCGGCCGCTTTGTGCGTGAACGTCACGGCCACGATGTTCTCGATTCGTCCGGTGCCGGTCTGAAGCACCCGAACGATCCGCGCCACCAGTTCCGTAGTTTTGCCGGTACCCGCCGACGCTTCCACCAGCAAACTCTCGCCAAGAGAATTGTGGATGCGTTCGCGCGACACGCGGTCATCTGTCTCGACGCGAACTCGTGGAGTCATGGAAGACTCCGCAGCACGTTCAGCTCATCGAGGCGATTTTTCGGCTTGCGCCGCGTGCGCTGCTCTTCATAAGGACCGCACACCGGCCTGTAATCGCAATTCACACAAGCACCGTGAGCCGGAGCGGCAGGTAGGAAACCCGCTCCAATAGATTGATCGATAATCGAAGCGACCTGAGCAATCCTCCGCCGTGCATCGTCGGTGATCGGTACGTGATATTCGTTGTAATCGCCGCGTTGTGTGCAGAAAAAGAGACGCGAGCTTTCCACCCGCGCATTCAGCAACTTCTCGGCGGCCAGCGCGTACAGAACGGGCTGCAACACCGCGCCCCCTCCGACATGCACGGGCGCGTTCTCCGGACTTTTTCCCGTTTTATGATCCGTGATGCGCAGCACGCCCCGATCCGCATCGGTTTCGATGAGATCGATAGAACCGCGCACACGCACTCCATCCAGAATCACGGCTTCATCGGGAGTGCTGCTCGGATCGCGATGCCCGGTGTGTTCCTTGAGTCCGAATGCAAATTCAAACCGCGCCGGTGTCCAATCGCGCTGCGAACCGACGTGTTGCACCCAGCCGCGCAGATCGGTGCGAATATCTTCGATCTCGTTATCCCAAACCTTCGGGATGGCGGGCGCGAGATCCTCGGCCTGCTCGGCGGCCACTCTGTCGAGCACGGAATCGGCAATCCCGAGCACCTCTTCAACGCCGCCAAGCGGAACGGGAAGCAGTCCTTTATCCTTGAGCGTGCCCAGCAGCTCAAACTGCACGGCGTGGAACAACGCGCCACGCGTGAGCGGATCCATCTGCTCCAGCGCGACGCTCTCCTCACGTTTGCGGACTTGGAGAATTCCATACAACAGGAACTTGAAAGGACAAGCCGCGAATTGTTGTAGCGACGAAGGCGAGTAGGATCGCGCGTGCAAGCTATGCGCGCTGAGCGCGGTGAGCGTGGAGGTGTCCGGATCGATAATTCCGTCCGAGTCGCGCCATCTTTTGCGATCCCAGCGCTTCCATCGCGTGCGCAACGATTCTGCCAGCAAGCGGTTCGCCTCGATCAAATAACGGCCGCTTCCTTTCGTCTCCTTCGAAGCCTGCAACCACGCCAGATCGTATTCAGCGTCGTCGATGGCTTCAATCGGATCGGAAGGCGCGGGCCAATCGAGCCTCGTCGGTGACCCGCTGGAAGCGCGCTTCTCGAACTCGCGCAAATTTGGCAAACGGCCTTCCGCGGCCCTCAGAACCTCCAAAGCATAAAACGACGGCACGCGCGGACGGCTTTGCTCGACATTGACGCGGGGATAAGAAACGGTCAGTGTTTTCAATGCAGCCGCGGCTGCGATGCGCAGCAAAAGCCTCTCGCGCTGATCACGATCGTGACGCCGCTGGAGCCCGGAATCCACCAGCTCGCGCCGATCGTCCAGGAGCAGTGGATCTTCGAAGACGCGCTTCGGAAACGCACCCTCGGCGAGACCGGGCAGGAATACGACATCGAACACCCGTCCGCGCGCCTCTTCAATCGACCCTACAAAGACGCGTCCATAACGCCGTCGCGGCGGCTCGCGGCGCAACGTGCCGAGCCGTTCCGCGAGCACGCCGTAAACCTCGTCGAGTTGAACCGGTCCGACCTCGCTCATGGGCTGCAACTCAGCCAGCACCGACAAAACAGAATCCGGCCAGCGCAGCGACATGCCGGCCAGCTCACTCAGCCGCTCAATCCAGACACCCCAATTCGCGTTTGCGGGCAGCGAGTGTAGATATTCAATGAGCGGCAGAGCGAATCGCTCCAAATTCCCGAGTTGCGAGAGCTGGCGTTCGACGTGCGCCCGCGAAGGATCGTCTTCACGCTGCACCTCAACCAGCTTCCGCCGCAGCTCATTTTCAAGCCCGCGCAAACGCCGCTTCCAGCGTTCGTATCCTCCCACGACAGCAGCATCGACCAGCAGTTTCTCCCAACCGGCCGGCGTCTCGAGTGCGATTCCCGGTTCCGGCTCGGACTGCTCGGGAGCGGCCGATTCGATCGCGGAGATCAGCTCATCGTCCGCCGCGACAAACTTGCGCGCTGGACGCGGCGGCGCGCCCGAAGCATCCAGCGGAGGTACCTGCCCCAGCGACAAATATTCGGCAAATCGAGTTGCCGTGCACCCTTCGCTGGCGCATGCCAGTAAAGCGAGAAAAGCGCGTCCAGCCGGATCGGGCCGAGCGGCGCCGCGCGTGAAATAATCCGGAATTCCCGCGCGCCGCAAAGCATCTTCGACCAGCGGCTGGTACCGAGTCGGATCGCGTAACAGAATGGCGATTCGATCGAAAGGCGTACCGGCTTCGGCGAGAGCCCGAATGCGGCGTGCGATCTCTACGCATTCCAAACCCTCACCTGGAGCCGAGAAGATCAACTGGGTCAGATCCGTCTCAACATTGTCGGCCGGCACTTCCGGCGAAAACAAATACTTGCGAACCCGCTCGAGAACCGTCGAGCACTTCTCTGAACCCGTGGTCCCGGCCACGCACTCTAAAGTTTCCGGCGCTCGAGCAATCAGCGCGTCGACAAATTCACGATGGGCGCGATAATCGAGCGGAACATCCAACAGCACCAGCGGCAGTCCTGCCAGCCGGTGTCCGCGATTCGCGATCTCGTGCGTAGCCAGCGCCAGAACATCGGCGAGGTCGGCGAGTCCACGTTCATCCAGATGTTCACCGAACAGGGTCAAGAGAACGGCGAGATCCGCGCCGGGCTTGCCGGCTTTCTTGAGATCGCCCGCCTCGACGCGCTGTAATCGCAGCTCAGCGAGCGTAGATGCCAACGCGCGCGGAAAACCTGGAAAGTTCGCCACCGGAGCGAAATACTTGAGTTTTTTCGCCTGAACGGCCGCATGGGTTACGCGAGCGGCAACAGCTTCAGCGCCCAGTCGAGTGAGCGGAGCGAGATCCGCTTCTCCCATCGACGGCGCAGCGATGGAAGCCGCAAGCTGCGTCACTGTCAATGAATGAACGCCAAGCGCCCCTGCGCCCGCGGCCCCACGCACTAACTCGTCCGCGGCCGCCTTCGTCGCTCCGAGGACCACAACTTCGCCTCGCGCGGCCCACTCGGCGACAAAATCGCGAGCTTCGTCCAGCAGAATGGAGTTCGCGGCAGAAGTGAAAGTACGGCGCGCCAACCCCGATTCTATCGTGTACTATTTGTCCATTTCGTACGCGGTGCGCAGCCAGCGCTTGGCTTCGGTATCGAAATCCCCGAGCGTCGAAATCTCAATTCGATGGGTAATGCGATCTTTCTTGGCAAATCCACCGGTATCGACGAGACGCCCGCTGAGAGGCGTGTCCTTGAGCGCATAACCAAGGTGGATTTGGGAGCGGTTCGGGACCCGCACCTGACCGAAAACGTGTTTCCGGTAAAACGGAATCATCGTCTTGCACGGGCGAACCGACACGTCCTTGCCGAGCTTGAGCGCGAACGCCAGGATCGATTCGTAGATCGGCTCAAATCCCGCTTTGGGTCCACTAAAAATATCGGCGACAAATGCCTCGGGATCGTAGCGATCCGCGAGGCTAAGATCCGACGCGGCTCGTTCCACGACAAACCAGGCATAATTTGTCGTCAAGCCGTGTTTTGCCTTTAACCACTCGCGCCGTTCTTTTTCCGTGGGTGGGCCGGACTTCTTAACGATCGCAACCCATTCCTCGATCGTCTTACCTGTCTTCGCTGGAAAATTCGCGACGCACGCTTCTTCCATCGTCCGCCGCGGTTGAGCTTCGTAGATGGATTTCTTCATACGCCTTGAGGTGCGAAATGCTCTAACATGCGGCGATACAGTTCCTCGGGCGTGAGCACTTCGTTGACGGAAGATACGGTCCAGATGTGCCCTGACGGATCCATGAAATGGCCGACGCGATCGCCATAGAAAGAGTCGGAAGGCGGAAACATAGAGGTCGCCCCGGCATCTACGGCGCGTTGGAACGCGTCATCGGCGTCATCGACGAACAGCTCGAAGATCGCGCTCGAACCGCCGAACTTAAGGGGCGAACCGGTCTTCATTTCCGGTGTCGACATGATCTCATCGGAGAGAAGCACATACGAACCGCCGGGAAGTTTCAGTTGTGCGTGGAGTGTTGTCCCGTCGGGCATGGTGCCGCGGTACAGGACCTGAGCTCCGAGCGCTCGTTCGTAGAAGTCGATCGATTGTTCGACTCCCCGCACGATCAGGTTGGGTGCTACTGTGCGGTCGCCCGGGGGCCGGGAACCTTGAATAGACATGGTGTGCTCCTTTCTTCTATGCCCACCCACGGATGTCCCGAAGGGTCGGGCAGCGATCTGGCCAAATACCGTTTCAATGAATCGAGTGCGGCGGCGAAGCATTCGTCCATTCGCACCCGTAAGTTGGTGCCGCCCTGCGCAGCGTTCAAATCGAACGTCACCACGGCATCGCAGCCGCGCGTCTTCCATGAGTACGACACACGCCGCGGCTCAACAGCATGGACAACACGATAGCTAATAACATCGTCCTCCGGTGCGAGCCATGCAGCCAGAGCCTCGGGGTCGGTCAGCGCCTGCCAGACACGCTCGGCAGGGTGAGGATAGAAAACTTCCCAGTGGAGCGCCGGATTCATTTCTGAGCATCCAGGTATTTGCCGAGGGCTTGCAGCCGCTTCGGCCAGAAGCGCCGGTAATGTTCCACCCAGGCGTACACTTCCTGAAGCCTCCCTGCCTCAAGATGATAAATCCTCTGCCGGCCCTGCGCCTCCGCTCGCACCAGCGAAGCCTTCAACAGGACCTGAAGCTGCTGCGACACCGCAGGCTGGCTCATCGTAAATCTGCTCGCGATCTCGTTCGCCGGCTTCGGGCCCGATTCCAAAAGTTCGAGAATCGCCCGCCGCGTTTGATTTGCGATGGCCTGATAAACGAGATCCGCTTCAATTTCGCGCGGCAATCTCGATTATATAAGAATGTGCTTATACGTCAAGAGGGGAATTTGATTAAGGCTTGTCGCATTTGCCTTGACAGATCGTCTCGGACAACTGCTTGGGAGGGCCGAGTTTGTTCGGATCGGACACGGTCGGTCTGCGGACGTTCACGGTTTCCACGACAGCACCGCTGCTCGTCTTACGCCGCTCGATTACCTGATGCTCCATCAGTTGCATGGATCGATCGGGATTTGCGATGCCCGGAACATTCTTACCGAAAACGTCCACATCCACTTCCTCGGAGCCGTTCGGTCCTTTGTGCGTGTTCACAATCTTCTGGCCATGCAGCTCCAGGTCGCCGGTTGGGCCGACTTCATACTCCGCAACATTGTCGGAGCTGCTGTTGCCCGATTCCGTATGGTCGGTAACTCTGCGTACAGCAGGGTAAAGATTGCCGGAAGGATCCTGCCGGTACGTTATCGAGGCTTCTTCATAGCCGTTCGGCTGTTTGGCCACTGTGGTCTCAGTCTTCTGGACGGTTTCGAACCCCCCGTTCAGGGTAGGCCTTTCGACCAACGTCTGGGACGTTTTCGCCGTGCTGGAATCTTGAGTCTGCGTGGTGGATCTTTCGCTCACCTGCATCTCGCCGTTCAGATCGCCCTTGTATTTGGTGGTTTGAACCGTGGAACTGCCGTTCGGTCCCTTGGTTTCCTCAATCATCACCTTCTCGGGCGGCAACGGATTTCCCGTCAGATCGTAGCGGAGCACGATCCGCTCGGTCACCTTGCTGGACGAATTCTCGCTTACAACCCGCTCCTCGATTTTCTGGAGTGGAACCTTGCCCCCGTTAATGGACTGAACAAACTCCCCGCTCTCCGAACCATTTTTCGATTGAGAGGTGGCGATTTCCGGGCCAGCCGATACCCGGTTGCCGTTGATGTCGACCTCGGTGGGCTTATAAACGCTGGTGTCTTGGGCGATCAGCCCCGCCGCGAGAACCATGTAGAAGCAGACAAGCCGCATGGTCTCAGCATATTCCGAACTACGTAGACGAACAATGAGGCGAACGCCTTAAATTCAAATATCCAGCTTGTTTATCAATACCAGCGCGTGGACGCTCTGCGCCGTCAGGAACCCGAGCACGCAGAACCAGTAAACGATCTTCACCGGAAAGTTGAGACTCTCCGGGCCTGGGACGAAAAATCCGAGAACGGCCAGCACGATCGCGGTAATTATGGAAAGCACTATCCAACGCATACTTTCCCTCCGCTTATGAGACGCGGCGACGGCCGTCGGGGTAACTGGCCGAAAAGCACCACCCTGGTGCAGAGCGGCCATGTAACCCCTTCACAGCAACTTGTTTTCAGCCATTTACGTCGCAAAAGGTGTGGCAGGTGACGTGCACATGCCATATTTCATGCTTCGTAGAAGGGAGCAAAAAATGAGCATCCAACTAATTCGAAAGACTCCTATTTTGGGCCTGGCCCTTTTGGCCGGACCGGTCTTCTTATTCGCCCAGGATCCTGCGACGACAGCGCCGCAAACCGATCAACAGCAACATACCGGTTGGCGCCGGGCTGACGCTCCACCTCCGGCACCTGCTCCAATGCAGAGCCAGACGATGCCGAGTCGGACTATGCCGAGCCAGACGGCGGACAGCCAGACCGGGACGAGCAGCAGCGCTCCCGACCCGCAGGCCGTACCGGTCGATTCGGGAATGCCGCAGGCTCCGCCGTCATCGCAGGCAGAGCAGCCCTACCCGCAGCAGCCGCCCTACGCACAGCCGCAGAACGGACAACCGCAGCCTTCTGCCCAGAGCGATCCTCGCGATCAATATGGCGCTCCGATAAGCGGCGGAGGCCAGGCTCCACCGGCGCAATATCCGCCGAATCAGCAGTACCCGCCGAATCCTCAATATCCGGCAAATCCGCAGTACCCGCCGAATGCGCAGTATCCGCCGAATCCGCAATATCCGGGAGCCGGACAGTATCCGAATGCGCAGTATCCGCCGAATCCGCGATATCCGAGCGCCGGACAGTATCCGCCGCCGCAATATCAGGGCAGGATGAACCAACAGCCTCAGGCGCCGCAGGGCCCCGTGCCCGCGCAACTGACCCTCAAACCCGGCACATACGTGACGGTGCGCATCAACCAGCCGCTCTCTTCGGATAGGAACCAGCAGGGAGATCCTTTCACCGCGACCCTGGTCCGGCCCGTCGTGGTGGACGGAGTTGTGGTGGCCGATGTCGGCGAGACCGTGGGTGGGCATGTCGTTGAAGCACAGAAAGCCGGCAGGGTAGCTGGCGTCTCGCGATTGGCTGTTCAACTTACAGACCTCACGCTCGTCGATGGGGATAGTGTTCCGATTCACTCACAACTTATCAACCGGACCGGGCCAACTTCGGTCGGCCGTGATGTCGCCGGTGTGGCTGGTACTACGGCGTTAGGCGCGGCCGTCGGAGCCGCGGCGGATTGGGGACGCGGCGCTGCGATCGGAGCCGGCGCCGGTGCTGCCGTCGGTATCCTCGGCGTCCTGTTGACGCGCGGTCAGCCGACCATCATTTACCCCGAACAGATGCTCACGTTCCGCGTTGAGCAGCCGGTTACAATCGCCACAGATCGGGCTCCGCAAGCTTTCCGCTACGTCGGACCCGAGGATTACGCAACAGTATTGCAGGCATCGGGGCCGATGGGGCCACGGGCCGGATGTGGACCGTACGGATGCCCTCCGCCCACGATGTATGCTTCCCCATATGGAGCAGCTCCGTACTACTACGGACCGGGCTTGTATCCCTACTACTACGGACCGAGTTTCGCGTTCTTCTACGGTCCCCGGTTTTACGGTGGACATTACTTTTACGGCCGGTTCCGCCGGTAAGGTTTAGTATTTCTGAGATTTAGGAAGGCACTTATGTTGCACAAGCTGATGGTTTTGGTCATTTCAGTCGGTTTGGCAGCCACCACTATGTGCTACGCACAGCGTGGCGGCGGAGGTCACGGCGGTGGCGGAGGCTTCGGCGGTGGCGGCCACGCAGTCGGCGGCGGTGGAGTTGCCGGCCGTGGCTTCGCCGGCGGCGGATATGCCCGTGGTGGTGGCTACGGCGGATATGCTCGTGGCGGCTACGGCGGATATGCTCGTGGCGGCTACGGTGGCTATGCCCGTGGAGGCTACGGTGGCTATGGCCGCGGCTACGGGGGCTGGGACTACGGCAGAGGTTGGGGTGGCTGGGGATGGGGCGGTTGGGGCTATGGCCTGGGCTTTTACTCGCCCTGGTATTACCCCGGTTACTACGACTATGGCTATGATCCGTATTATTACCCGTCTGCTTATCCCTACGCGGATTATGGGTACGGATATGGCTACGGATACGCTCCCTCTTACCCGACTGTAGGTGTCGGCGTCGTCATCGGCGGCGGCTGGCGTCATTTCGGTCGCTGATCGTTCTCGATACGGGGGCAGGTTCCCAGCCTGCCCCCGTATAATGAACCTAAGTGCGACATCTCCCGTTACTTTTGGCGCTGGTCGCCTTTGCCGCTCGCGCCGATATCGTCACCTGCCATTGCGACCTCACTCGTCCGGAAACCCTCCAGGCTCGTGAATGCAGTTTGTGCCGGGAGGCCGAAAAGCAGCCTGAGAATGTCCGCGTTTTCTTTCTGAAAGACGCCAGTCCAACCAAGCCAAATCGCTGGCTCGCGCTCCCTCGACTTCATGCGCGATCCTTCGATCAGCTTCCCGCTGATATTCGCGCCGAGCTTCTCCGAGCCGCGATGGATAAGGGCAAGGAGCTATTCGGAAACGACTGGGGCATCGCCTACAACGCACCGGAAGTCCAGACGCAATGCCACGTACACCTTCATATCGGAAAGTGGATGCCTGCCGTTGAAAACACCCAATTCATAACCGTCCAACACATTGAAGATGTGCCGGTGCCTCCCAAGGGCGAAGGATTCTGGATTCATCCGGTAGGCAAAGTCTTTCACGTGCACACTGGAGAAATGATCACGGAAACGGTGCTGGAGAGATAAGAACATGGGATTGCTCGAAATCACAAAACTGCCCACTGCGGCAAACGCGGTAATTCACCTCCACGAATCCGACAATATAGCGATTGCTCGCGTGCAGCTTGCCGTGGGCCAGACGATCCAGGCCGCCGGCCATGCGATCACGCTCGAAGATCCGATTCCGATGGGACACAAAGTGGCCATCCGTCCCATTGCGGCAGGCGAAGCGATCCTCAGATATGGTCAGGTGATGGGCCGCGCCAAGGTTCGTATTGAACCGGGCCGCCATCTCCACACGCACAATGTTCTCTTCGAGGAACTGTCGTTCAATTACGAATTTCCAACCGGCGATATGGAGTTGCCGCGGCGACCCGAGACCGGTCCGGCATTTCTGGGCTATCCCCGTGAAGACGGCCGTGTCGGAACACGCAACTATATCGCGGTTGTTGCCGCAAGCAATTGCGCCGCGCATACAGCCGAGCTGATTGCAGCGAGTTTTGAAGGTGCCCAGCTCCCGCCCAATGTCGATGGCGTAATGGCTTTCCCGCACGGTGACGGCTGCGGACAGACACGGGGCGTAGACCTCACGCAACTCCAGCGCACTCTCGGTGGGGTCTTGCATCATCCGAACGTCGCCGCCGCAATCATCTTGGGGCTCGGATGCGAAGTGAATCAGATCGATCATTATCTGGGCACAGACGGTTTAAGCAATGCCGCCCCGCGCACGGATCGGCTCATGGGATTGACATTGCAAGCCAGTGGAGGCACCCGGGCAACGGTCGAAGCCGCTCGCCGCGAAATCTCACAAATGATCGAACGCGCCGCAGCCGAGCGCCGCGTCGAAGTACCGGCATCGAAAATCGTTCTCGGATTGAACTGCGGAGGGTCCGATTCGTTCTCCGGCATCACCGCGAATCCGGCTTTAGGCGTTTGCTCCGACATGCTAGCCGCGATCGGAGCAACCGCCGTGCTCGCCGAAACGACCGAGATATTCGGAGCGGAGCACTTGCTGGTTCGGCGCGCGCGGAACCGCGCGGTTGCGGAACGGCTGCTCAGCTTCGTCGAGGGCTACAAAGCCTACCTGCGTAAATTCGACGCCAGCTTCGACGACAATCCGTCCCCGGGCAACAAAGCCGGCGGCTTGACGACCATCCTTGAAAAATCTCTAGGCGCGGTCGCGAAAGCCGGTACTTCGCCTCTGAACGCGGCCGTCGATTATGGCGAACGCGTCGACGCTCCGGGCTTTGTTTTCATGAACACGCCCGGGCACGACCCCGTCTCATTAACCGGACTCGCGGCCGGCGGTGTGAATGTGATCGCATTCACGACAGGGCGCGGAAGCGCCATCGGTTTTCCAACTATTCCGGTAGTCAAAATCGCGACCAACAGCGCGACTTACAAGCGCATGGCCGATAACATGGACATCAATGCCGGCCGCATCGCCGACGGCGATTCTTCGATCCGTGAGATCGGACAGGAAATCTTCGACATGGTGCTGCGCGTGGCATCCGGAGAACGAACTTCGAGCGAACGCCTGGGTCACAAAGAGTTTGTGCCGTGGCGAATAGGACCCGTGCTGTAATTGTTGCGTCATATGTTGTAACGGTGGGAAACTGGGGGCTTAGGATCTAAGTAGCGGCGGGCAGCCGCTCGAGCATGCCCGCCGATGGCGAAAAATATGAAAAACGAACCGCAAGCCACTCCGACAGCAAATGCGTTCCAATCCGTTAAGGATGTCGAAAACCATGCCAAGGGCCGCATGGAAAAGGTGCTGAGCGTACTTCAGCACGACATGTCCAATATTCGGACGGGCCGCGCTTCCGTGAGCCTGCTCGATAACGTTCGCGTCGATTATTACGGCACGCCAACGCCTGTGAACCAGTTGGCCACGTTGCACGTTCCCGAAGCGTCGCTGCTCACGTTGCAGCCTTGGGACACATCGCAGATTGCGATCATCGAAAAGGCGATTCGAGCTTCGGATTTAGGACTGAACCCCAGTAACGACGGGAAGTTGATTCGCGTCCCGATTCCCGCTTTGACGGAAGAGCGACGCAAGGATCTCGTCAAGAAACTGCACCACGTCGTCGAGGAGCACCGCGTAGCCATGCGCAACGTGCGCCGCGACGCCAATGAGTCCGTGAAGAAGCTGCTCAAGGATAAGGTAATCAGCGAGGATGACGAGCGCCGGGCTCTCGAAGAAATTCAGAAAATGACCGACGCGAGCATTCAGAAACTCGAAAGCGCCGCCCGCGCCAAGGAAAAAGAAATCCTCGAGTTCAAGTAATCGCTGCGCCGACTTTAAGCGGCGACACGGTGTCAACGGGCAGACGCGTCGTCGTGTTTTACGATCTAGGGTTCGCTAACCTCAAACACCACCGGCTGCTCGATCAAAGAAGTTTTGGACGCCGTCATCAACCGATAGCGGCCGGCCTTTATGTGCGGCACCTTGAACGTGATGGAGTCCGCGGTGCGTTCGGTGATGACGACTTTTGTGTCGTTCTTTCCATCCGTAAAAAAGAGGTCGGCTACCACATCCTTGTCGAGGTTCTCGCCCTTTGCAAGAGCAACCTCGCCAACTTTGCCGGAATCAGGCTCGACGGTCGTGACGCGGGCAACCTTGGTGTCAGCCGCAAACGTCAAAAACGCGGCTCCGACACAGCCCAACAACATAGTAAAGACGAAGCGCTTCATCGCTCTTCCCCCTTGGCCAGTGATTATACACCCGCAGAATGTTTAGCGTTTGGCAATGCAGGAAGACCGAGGAAATCGTACCGTTAAGCCACAGGCAAAAGGGAATCCGACGAACCGGCACCGTGAAGCAAATCGGAGTGGAGCAATTCTTGCACACTATCTGTGTCTGAACTACACTCCGCCTCCGGATCCGATTTCGGTGAGGACCCGAGCATAGATAAAAACAGGCCCAAAATGAAGAGAAAAGCTATCACCGCTCCGATGACCATAAGACTACTCCCACCACCTGTCCATCTAGTGAGCAACTTGGGTGCCACTATCTTGGTAAGCGATGTATAGTGACGATGCGGGTCAAAGCGTTACTTGATAAGATGATGGAAGCACTTGCGGGTTTTTTTGAGGTGGACGCGTTGGGCGCACGGTTGACTTGGGCCCATTCCGTCCGGTATAGTTCTGAAGTACTGATCTATCAACGGTTTGTCGTGTAACGGGTTTTACATATTGCATCTTCCGGTCCGACGTTGCCCCATACCAGGAACTGTCGACACACCATATGTTTACCGCATGATCCGCTGTTGTAGTATGATCTCGGGGAGTCTTGGCCATGGCCAACCAATCGGATGAGCAGAACGTGCAGATGCCGGGTCTCGCTGAAGAGGCGGAATACGAGCAGCTCATCGACGACTACGGCCACTTCGCGCCGCCGCATGAGGGCGAGCTCTTGCAGGGCCGCGTCCTTAACGTCACTGAAAAAGACGTAATCGTAGATTTCGGATACAAGTCGGAAGGACTTGTCCCCATCGAACAATTCGCTATGCCCGACGGTAGTACCCACGTCCAAGCCGGCGACTTGATCGACGTCATGATCGATCGCTCGGGCCCTCAGCCCGAAGGCTATATTCTTCTCTCGCATGAGAAGGCCAGCAAGCTGCGATCCTGGGACAACCTTGAAAAGGCTCATCGTGAAAACCTGATCGTCTCCGGACGCGTGCTGGGACGTATTAAAGGCGGCCTCACCGTAGACGTCGGCGTGGTCGCATTCATGCCTGGTTCGCAGGTGGACGTTCGTCCGCTGCATAACCTCGAATCGTTCGTCGGAAAAGACATTCCGGTCAAGATCGCTAAATTAAATCGCCGCCGCGGCAACGTTGTCGTTTCCCGCAAAATGGCGATTGAAGAAGATCTGGTCGCGCGCAAGTCCGCCGCGCTCGAAGACCTCGCCGAGGGGTCGATTGTCACCGGTACTGTCAAGAACTTGACAGATTACGGCGCGTTCATCGATCTCGGCGGCATCGACGGTTTGCTGCACGTTAGCGACATGTCTTACGGGCGCGTGAATCACCCCTCCGAGGTGATCAATGTGGGCGACCAGCTCACCGTGCGTGTGCTCAAATTCGATCGTTCGAAGGAGCGCATTTCCCTCGGGCTGAAGCAGCTGATTCCCGATCCATGGGAAACCATTGCGACCAATTATCCGACCGGCGCGCGCGTAATCGGCCGCGTGGTGAGCGTCACCGATTATGGCGCATTTGTCGAATTGGAACCGGGCGTCGAAGGTCTCATTCACATTTCGGAGATGACCTGGAGCCGGCGCATGAAGCACCCGAGTAAGGTGGTGAAGGTCGGCGATCAGGTGGAAGCGGTCGTACTCGAAGTGAAGCCGAAGGACCGCCGTGTTTCCCTTGGCATCAAGCAGCTCGAACCCGATCCATGGACGACCGTCGCGGAACGTTATAGCATCGGCTCCGTGATCGAAGGCCGTGTTCGCAAACTCACGGACTTCGGCGCCTTTATCGAGATTGAAGAAGGCATCGACGGTCTGGTGCATATTTCCGATCTTTCCTGGACAAAGCGCATTAAGCATCCATCTGAGATACTCAAGAAAGGTCAGTTGGTTCAAGCGGTAATCTTAAACATAGATGCGCCGAACCGCCGGCTTTCGTTGGGAGTCAAGCAGCTCCAGCCGGATGCATGGGAATCGTTCTTCCGAACGCATATGGTGGGAGACATCGTGCGCGGCCGTGTTTGCCGCGGCGCCAGTTTCGGAGTTTTCGTCGAGCTCGCGCCAGGAGTGGAGGCGTTATGCCACCGTTCCGAGATTCCGGGCGGCCCCGATCGCCGCGCCGAGGACACTCCTCTTCCGATCGGTGAGGAGATGGATTTCAAAATCATTAAAATGAATGAAGCGGAAAAGAAAATCGGCTTGAGCGTGCGCGCGTTGTCGGAAGACGAAGAACGCAGCAGGCTCGACGATTATCAACGGCAGGCGACCGCTGCCACGCTAACGATCGAGGAAGTAATGAATACCAGAAGCAAGGGCGAGGGCCGTTGATTCCGCGCCGTCCGTGCTCAATATACGGAACCTGGGGGACCACTAAACGATTATGACCAAAGCCGAATTGATCGAAGAAGTCTCGCGTGTCGTGGAGATGACGCGCAAAGACTCGGAAGTCATTGTGGAGGCGATCTTCGACAGCATCGTTCGCTCACTTCGGACCGGAGACAAGATTGAAATTCGCGGATTCGGCAGTTTCCGCACTCGCCAGCGGCAGCCCCGCGTGGGGCGTAACCCCAAAACCGGTACGCGCGTGGAAGTGCCGTCGAAGCGCATACCTTATTTCAAACCCAGTAAGGAACTGAAAGATCTGGTAAACACCGGCAATGGGGCGTCCGCTCCCGCCGCGGCTCCGCAGCCCGCGCCGGTTACCCCGGGCGGCGAACCACCTCACAACAGTTGATGGACCGGCTCTGGACTCCGTGGCGCTATAAATACATCTCCGCCACGAAGGAAACGTCCGGCTGCATTTTCTGTGACAAGCCCGCTGAAGGCAACGACGAAGCGAATTATATCGTTTGCCGGGGCGAGTACAATTATGTCATCCTGAACGCGTTTCCCTATACCAGCGGTCACGTCATGGTGGTGCCATTCGAGCACATCGCGACTCCGGAGTTCGCGCGCGAGGAAACGCTGCTCGAGATGATGCTGCTTGTCCGGAGGTCTATTGTTTGTTTAAGAACCGCCTATCGGCCTGATGGAGTGAATCTCGGAATGAACATCGGTGAATCGGCCGGCGCGGGAGTCGCCGGTCATATTCACATGCACGTTCTGCCGCGCTGGACCGGCGATGCGAACTTCATGACGACCGTAGCCGAGACCCGTGTGATCCCCGAAGAGCTGCCGGAAACATACCGGAAGTTGAAAGCCGCCTTCGCGGAAGTTGTGCGAGAATAAAACTTACGTCCCGAGGGCCTGTAGCTCAGTTGGTTAGAGCGCTACCTTGACACGGTAGAGGTCACAGATTCGAGTTCTGTCAGGCCCACCACCCCTCAAATACCTCTTGTTGCTTCAACCGCTTGGAGCATCTGTGTCGATCCCCCTTGTATACTGGCCGATGTGCTGGCGTTTAAAACATTTTTTCTCCTGAGCCGCTTGTATGTCTAGCAACACGATACGAAGCGTCGTGGGAACCGCACAGAGAAGGTATATGCGCATATTCGTGGCGACGCTTTTGGCGGTCTCTGTAGGGTTCAGCCAGCACCATGAAATGAAACCGTCGGTCGAGAAACCAGTGGTGTTATACAAGGGACTCGGGTCGTGGCGTCATCCTATTTCTACGAATAACGCGGAGGCTCAGAAGTTCTTCGATCAGGGCTTGGCCCTGCTCTACGGCTTCAACCGTTACGAGGCGCTGCGATCTTTTAAGAAAGCCTCGGAGCTGGATCCTTCGGCTCTTATGCCTTACTGGGGAATGGCTGCGGCACAGGGTCCCTATATCAACATGGATGGCGACCCGAGCTTCGATTTGAAAGGCGCCTGCGCCGCGGTGGAATCCGGCCGTAAGCATCTTAGCTCAGCGACAGACCGGGAACGCGGATATCTGGAGGCTGTTTCTACATGGTGTCCCGAATATCGTCCCGCAGATTATGTTCGCGCGGCGAAAGGGCTCGCTAAACAGTGGCCCGACGATCTGGATGCGCAGACTCTGTATGCCGAGTCGCTGATGATTTCCCAACGCTGGAGATGGTACGGCGCCGCTGGACGCCCCGCGGAAGGGATGAAGGAGGCGGAACATGTTCTGGAAGGCGTGCTGCGGCGCTGGCCGGACCACCCTGGCGCAAACCACTATTACATTCACGCTGTAGAATCGTCACCGACTCCCGAGCGAGCTATTCCAAGCGCGCAACGATTGATGGGCGTCGTACCGGCGGCAGGGCACATGGTCCACATGCCGGCCCACATTTGGTTGGTGCTGGGTGAATACGAACTCGCGGCGGAACTGAATGAGCGCGCGTCCGCCGTGGATCGCGAGTACATCTCGGCCACCAATGTCACCATGGGGTCCTACGAGCCGTACTATGTCCACAATTTGCACTTCGTGGTGTATGCGCGAGCAATGCAGGGCAATCGTGCCGAGGCCTTAAAAGCTGCCGCGGTAATCGCGGGTGCCGCAACGTCGATGGCCGTCGCGATGCCGGATATGGCGGATTATTACCTTACGCAAGCCTTATTCGCGCGGATACGTACGCTAGCATGGGACGAAGTGTTGAAGACCCCGCAGCCTGCAGACAAGCTGCCGGCAGCCGCGGCGATTTGGCGCTACAGCCGGACGCTCGCGCTGCTGGCAAAGAACGATCGCAACGGCGCAACAAAAGAGCGTGTATTGTTTGAGCAAGCTGCCGCTAAGGTGCCCGCGGATGCGCATTGGGGCACCAATAATGCATCCGCGGACGTGATGAACCTGGCGCGCGAAATCGTCGCAGCACGGTTCGGCGACGATACGATCGCACACTGGCGCAAGGCGGTGGAAATCCAGGATGCCTTGACATACGATGAGCCGCCGGCGTGGTATTACCCGGTGCGGGAATCGTTGGGAGCCGAACTGGTCCGCGCAGGGCGGCCTGCCGAGGGCGAGACGGTACTGCGCGAGGGTCTGCGGCGATCGCCGAAAAACGGCTTTATGCTTTTCGGCTTGTTGGAGTCTCTGAAGGCTCAGGGGAAAGACGCGGAAGAGGTCGAGAGAGAGTTCGCCGTCGCTTGGAAGAACGCCGACATGCAATTGAGCCTGGGTGCGTTGTGAGGATCGAGTAAGTTGCCGGTTCCGGAGCGCCAGATTTTCATCAGCTACTCATCCACCGATAGGGCGGTAGCGGACCAGGTTTGCGCCGGCCTCGAGTCGGCAGGATATCTCTGCTGGATTGCCCCGCGCAATATCGAACCGGGGAGTGACTATCCCACAGCAATCCTCGATGGAGTCCGGAACGCTCAGACCGTGGTGGTTATCATCAGTGCGGCTGCCGTAGCTTCTCCACATATTCTCAGTGAGATCGAACACGCGTTCGGCGAAAAGAAACCTATAATCCCCTTCCGGCTCTCCAACGCAACGTTACCCGAGAACTTCGATTACTTTCTGGCGATGAGCCAGTGGCTCGACGCCCATCAGGGTTGCACGAGTGAGAATCTGGCGCTCCTGAAAGAAGCCATCACGCAGGCACTCGCTCACCGGATCGTACCAACTCCGGCGAAGACTTCCCGACGTTATCAGTGGTTTGCCTCGGCTGGCGCTGTATTCCTCGTTTTGCTGGGAGCCATCGTTTACTCGGTATGGCCGTCGCCGCGAATCGTGAAGAAAGACCTGCATACAACGGATCCCCAATCCATGGAACTTAAGGACAACGCCCATACGGGGGCCACACCCCAACCATGGGTAAATCCCAAAGACGGATTGACCTACGTTTGGATACCGCCCGGTACTTTCACCTTGGGCTGCTCGCCTGGCGATACCGAATGCAAGGCCGACGAGAGTCCTAGCCATCTGGTCGAGTTACCCGCCGGATTCTGGCTTGGACAAACCGAAGTCACGAACGACGCCTACAAACGAGTAGTGGCCTCGTGGACCTTTCCAGCAAACGAAGGCAACCTGCCCGCGGTGAACATATCGTGGCGCGAGGCTAAAGCGTACTGCGCCGCGGCCGGCGGGCGGTTGCCCGTGGAAGCCGAATGGGAATACGCGGCCCGAGGAGGTGTCAGCGGCCCCTACTACGGTGTGCCATCAAAGATTGCATGGTTCGCCGGCAACAGTGGCGATGCCCGGCACGCCGTGGCGACAAAGGAACCCAATGCCTATGGACTCTACGATATGCTGGGCAATGCTTCCGAATGGGTTCTGGACCGCTACTACAATAAGTACGATCTTGAAGCGCCGCCATTAGGCGATGTGGATCAACCGCTGGCTTCGAATGCCTCGGCCCTGACGCGCGGTGGTTATTGGGAGTCGGAGGTACGGAATATCCGCGTGTCCCGCCGCACGGAAATGGACAGTACCGACGCCGCTCCTATGGCCGGCATACGCTGCATAGCCGATCGGACCAAATGAACAACATCTCGCGAAGGAACTGGATGCGTTCGGCCGGAGCGGCCCTCGTCGCAAGCGCACAAACAAACGCCGCTGAAAAACCTCTGGAGATCGCGGGCCGCGAAGTCGAGATCCAAATGACTCCAGTGAGTACCGTCACTTTCCGACTCTCGATCCTTCCTGTCGATAACGGCAAGATCGCGGAGATCCCCTCCGATGGTTCACTCGTCGAGCGATTCTGGGCTGCGCCAGCGTTTAAGCTCCGCGGAGCAGTTCAAAAGCAGACCTTTAAACTCGGAGCTGTGGTGGTCAAAGTGACACCAGACCCGCTGACGTTCGCAATCGAAGAATCAACCGGTGAGCTGGCCCAACAAATCAAAATTGATCGAGAGACCGGCGTAGTCTCATTCGCCACGGGCAACGCGCCCCTGCTCGGCCTGGGCGAAGGCGGACCGCAATTCGACCGGCGCGGGTCCACCGATCGGATGCGCAGCGGCCAGGGCGGCTACCAGTTGCGAACGCATGGCGGCCGAGTCCCGATTCCATGGCTCATCGGAACCTCCGGCTGGGCGATGTTTTTCCACCAGCCGTTCGGGACCTTCGATTTCGCAGGCGCGGAAAGCAGCTTTCATCCCGCCTCGCCGGACACCGCGCTGCCCCTCGACATTTTTGTTGTTGTCTCGCGCGACCCACGGACCATCATGTCCGAATACGCCGGATTGACGGGTCACCCCGAATTACCGCCGCTGTGGAGCCTGGGCTATCAACAATCACACCGCACGCTCGCGGGCCGCGACGAGATCCTTCAGGAAGCCCGCACGTTTCGTGAAAAGAAGCTGCCATGCGATGCCATGATCTATCTGGGCACCGGCTTCTGCCCGTCCGGCTGGAATACCAACAACGGAGAATTTCAGTTCAATCAGAAAGTCTTTCCCGACCCGAAAGCGATTTTCGACGAACTGCATCGCGAGCACTTCAAGGTAGCGCTGCACGTTGTGATCAACGCGCGGACAATGCGCGGTACGGTGCATGATCCCTGCGATCCGAAGCAGCCGATTGAAGAGCAGGCAAGTTGCTATTGGGCAGAGCACCGCGAAGTGTTTTCCCAGGGCGTCGACGGCTGGTGGCCGGACGAGGGCGACCCGCTGAACATCGCTTCCCGTCTCGTGCGCAACCGCATGTATTGGGAGGGACCGCAAATCGATCGTCCCAACGAACGGCCTTATGCGCTGCACCGCAATGGCTACGCCGGCATGCAACGCTACGCATCGTTCCTTTGGTCCGGCGACGTGGACTCAACCTGGGAGACCCTGCGCACCCATATTCCGATCGCCGTCAATACCGGCCTTTCCGGCGTGCCCTATTGGGGTACCGATATCGGAGGCTTCGTGCCCACCACGGAATTTACGGCCGAACTTTACGTCCGTTGGTTCCAGTTCGGAGCCTTTTGTCCCTTGTTTCGTTCGCACGGCCGCAACTGGAAACTGCGGCTGCCGTGGGGATGGAATACCGGCGATCCAGGCCCTATCGAAATCAAAAACCACGCCGCGCTGCCCGACGCGACTGAGTTGCACAATACCCAAGTGGAGCCGATCTGCCGCAAGTACCTCGACCTGCGCTATCGCATGCTTCCTTATCTGTACAGTGCGGTTCGTGAGTGTACGCTGTCGGGATTGCCTGTGATGCGCGGGCTGTGGCTGCATTATCCCGACGATCCCGCATCGGTTGCACGCGGCGACGAGTATTTGTGGGGGCGCGATATCCTGGTGGCCCCTGTCACCGAAAAAGGAGCGTCGTCGCGCCGCATCTATCTTCCTCCGGGAGTCTGGTACGATTTCTGGACCGGCGAACGCCACGACGGTGGCCGCGAAATCACGCGCGAGGTCGACTTAGAAACCATGCCGCTATATGTGCGCGCCGGAGCCATCCTGCCGCTTGGTCCCGTGAAACAGTACACCAGCGAGCCGGTGAACGCCCCGCTCGCCCTGTCGATTTATCCGGGCGCCGATGGTTCGTTCCTACTCTATGAAGACGACGGCAGTTCATTCAACTACCGCAAGGGCGAATGGATGGGCGTCGAGATGAACTGGAGCGACCGCCGGAGCATGTTACACCTGGAGTTGGCAAGAAGCTCACGCATGCTCCCACCCCTCCGTCGTGAATTGGTTGTGAAACTGGGCGACGCCACGCGGAGCGTAGTCTTCGATGGTCATCCCTTGGAGGTCCGATTCTGATCTAGGAAGCGCATATGAAGGAACTCCTGAGCAAAACGTTCTGGCAAGGCGTGAAGAAGACGTTTGACGAAGCGCGCGAAGGTCCGCCGCCAATGGACAAGATCTCGCCGGTTTCTTCTGAGGACCAGCCCAAGGACGCTTCGAATCCGGAACCCCCGTCCTCTCCGGAGGGCATACAAGGCCTACAACTTTCTGAGCCGCTGGATCATCTAACAGGGCAGCATGACACTCAAATGGCCCGATGTGTTGAAATTCGCCAAACAGGGCAATCCCGCCCCGGATCATAGGGTTGAAAAATCCGACGCCGAATGGCGCAAGCAACTCAGCCCGGAAGAATATCGCGTCACCCGGCAGGCTGGCACCGAGCGGGCATTCAGCTCGCAAATGTGCAGTCTCTTCGAGCCCGGAATCTATTCTTGCCTATGCTGCGACACCCTCCTTTTCGATGCTTCCGAAAAGTTCGAATCCGGCACCGGGTGGCCCTCGTTCACACAGCCGATAGCGCCCAACGTCATAGCGTATCGCTTCGACGGACCGGCCTTTCTTCAGCGAGTCGAAACAATCTGCAATACCTGCGACGCGCATCTCGGCCACGTGTTTCCCGACGGCCCGCCGCCCAGTGGTCTGCGTTATTGCATGAATGCGGTAGCGCTCAAAAAAACCGGGACGGATCTCGCGGCTCACAAGAGCGACGTGGAAACTGGCGCCTGATGGCGCTCCCGGAAAAGCCAATTGGAAGGCCTGTGATGGCCCAAGCGATTCTCATCCTGATTTCGGAACCTGTGGTGCGCCACGTGATTCGGGAAGTCCTTGAAGGCGCCGGATACGTCGTGATGGCGACCGGCGATCTTGGCGACGCAGTCGATCGCATCCACGAGGAAAACCCGGATCTTCTCATCATTTCTCCCTACGTCGAAAGCATCACAGGCTATGCCGCGGCCAAGTACTTGCAGACCTATAAGGCCGGCATGCGCATCCTGATACTGGCTGGCCTGCTCGCCGATGATTGAATCGAATATAGGGCCGAGCTAGAGCGCTTCGAGATCTTTCCCGAGCCATTTACCGCGGCCGACTTCCTCAACAAAATTCGCAAGATCTTCGAGTGATATGCTGTGCTAACAATCTTAAAAACCATTGATTTTAAGAATTACATAACATTGACATCGCAGCTGGTTGTGTAACTTATACGTATTTCGTCGAAACCCTCTAACTCCTCGCTAACTTCACCCAGGCATCGAAACGAATTACCTCCCCGTTAGTGCAACGGATAATCGTTGACTTTTGTTTGCGTTCCGAGTAGCATCGATTAAAATATTCTTCAAAGCTGCTCCACCTCGTCTGTTGGGTATTGAAAAGGGGACTACATGGCGAAGTTGACCACTAGTTTAGGAATTGTGTTTCTATTGCTTGCGGGCGCAAGCTTCACGGAAGCACAGACAGTGCAAGGCGTAGTTACAGGCACGATCTTCGACAGCACCGGCGCGGTGCTGACTGGCGGAGACGTAGCGTTGACTAACGTCGGCACGAACATCACTCAGAAAGCGAAAAGCGGTTCCGACGGTTCGTATCGATTCTCACTCGTGCCGCCAGGGATGTACAGACTGGATGTCAAGGCTTCGGGATTTACTGAGAAGCAGATCAACGACATCAAAGTCGATCCCAGCGAGACGGTGCCCGTGAATGTAACGCTGGCGGTCGCGACGTCCACAACTACCGTGGACGTGCAAGAGTCCGCCGACTCTCGTGCAGACCGCGACCTCCGATCTCACCACCACGGTCAACCAAACGACCATCACCAGCATGCCGCTGCTCACGCGCAACGTATTCAACCTGTCCTTTGCGGCTCCGGCCGTTTCGCAGGGCATGAATTTCAACGCCTCTGCAGGTGGCGCCCGTGAGTCCGGCACCACCAACATGCTGAACGGCGCCGACAACAACGACAACTTCAGCGAAGGCTCTTACAATGTCACCCCGCCGCTCGAATCGGTGAGTGAGTTCACCGTGCTCACCAACAACATGAGCGCTCAATACGGACATGCCGCAGGCGCGTTGGTGAGCGCTATCCAGAAGTCCGGAACCAACCGCTTCCACGGAGTGGCTTACGAGTTCAACCGCAACACGGACTTCAACGCCTCCACCTTCTTCGACAACCGCGCCGGCAATCCGAATCCCAAGTACATCCGAAACCAGTTCGGTGGCGAGGTGGATGGACCAATCATCAAGAACAAGACGTTCTTCATGGGCACCTACGACCGGCTGGATCTGCATCAGGGAGATACACTCGTAACACAGGTCCCCACCGCCCGCTGAGTTAACAGCCATAAGCACTGGCGCCGGCCCTAACGCACAGGCGTATTTAAAAGCCTATCAGCCGCTGACGTCCAATGCTCTGTGCCCCGCTGAAGCCGTCAACCAGCCCGACGCCGTCGGCCACATCGGCTGCATTAACGTGTACGACCCGCTTCTTACCGGTCAGAACACATACGTTGCGAGGATCGATCACAATTTCAGCACCAAGGACCGGCTCAGCTTCACGGCCAACATACAGCGGTATGGCTATACCGACAAATGGGGCGGCGGCTATGCAACGAGCGCCACGAACGTCCCCTACACGGACAACGAGCACTACCACAATCTGTCCCTGGATGAAACCCACCTCTTCAATGCCAGTCTGCTGAACGAACTCACCATCGCTCACAACCGGCACTACTCAGTCGACCAGGCGAACAATGGCAAATCCACGATGGCGCAAGTGCATGATCGATGGAGCCAACTACGACGGTTTGGGTTTCGGATTCGGCGCCGACAGAGGGCGACCTGGTAGAGGGTTTCGTACAGGATCGCTGGCAGTTTCAGGATAACCTGAGCTGGACGAAGGGCAGGCACACCTTCAAGTTCGGCGGCGGCTTTCAATACGGCATCCTGTACCGCAACTGGGATCTTGGGAGCCCCGGATATTACGAGTTCGCCAACACGCTCGGTCCCACGGCGGCGTCGGTGGGCGCTTCGCTCCCGGGTGGCACGATCGGCAATATCAATAACTACCCGGACAGCAATTTCCAGAACGATTTCCCGTACTATTCGGAAGTCTCCATCAATCCGACAACCGGCGGTCCCGGCGTCGCCTATCGCCACTACATCATGAAGGACTCCAACGTCTTCGTCAACGATGACTGGAAGGTGACGCCGCGGCTGACCCTGAATCTTGGGCTGCGATGGGAGCGCTACGGGGCGCCAACCGAAGCAAACAACCAAATCGCGCAATTCACGAATCTCGACGGCTACGCTCCGGCGCAGATTGCGGCTGCCCGCGTGAGACCGGTGACAAGCATGTGGACCACGCCGAACCACGATTTTGGCCCGCGCGCCGGCTTTGCGTACGACGTGTTCGGCGACGGCAAGATGGCCGTTCGCGGCGGTTTCGCCATCTCCTACGACCGGCTGTTCGATAACATCTGGTCCAACGGCGCATGGAACCCGCCCTTCTATGCCCTTCTCGATCACGACGCCACTGCCGGTGACGTCATCGTCTACACGCTTCATCCGTCCATCGCCGGCTATACTCCGGGCGTGAGCCGCGCTCCCACGTGTATCGGTCCGCACCATGGACGTCCACATGCGAGACTCTTCGGTCCAGAGCTACTATTTCGGGCGTTGAGAGGCAGTTTTGGCAGCAATTTCCTGTTGCGGGTCAACTACCAGGGCTCCATGGGACGGCACTTGTCGCAGTTGATGAACCTCAACCGTTACGACGGCTCGGAGTACAACGCGACTCTCAGCACCGCCAACTGCCAGGCCGAATCCGCTGTATACAGGCTTCAATTATCGCGCCAACAATCTGAACTCCAACTACAACTCCCTGGTCACGGAAGTCCAGAAGCGCTTCAGCAACGGCCTGCAGTTCCAGTTCAGCTTCACGTGGTCGAAACTGATGGATGAGGGCTCGGATCTGTTCACGGGATCGACCACCACCGGCGGGTATAGCCAGCCGTTTTACTTCGTAAGCAACAACCACCCCAATTTCGAGTATGGTCCGGGCGCTTTCGACCACCAGAAGAACTTCAAGGCCATATTCACCTATGAGCTGCCGTTCTTGAAGAATCAGAAAGGGTTCCTCGGACGCGTTTTGGGCGGCTGGCAGCTTTCCGCTTTCTACCAGGGCTACTCCGGCCATCCCATCGATGTCTACAGCAGCCGCTCCCGTTATGTTGGGAACGCGCTGGATCCCAACGGATACCCGGAGAACATCGGCGGTGACTACAATCTCGACGGCGTGGCCAACGATCGCCCGTACTTTATCGGCTCGAGCGCCATCGCGTTTATTCCAATGCAACAGCGCGGCGGACGGCATTTTCACAGACAACAATCTGATCGGCTGCGGCTTCCCCGGCGCGAAATCCACCAACATCGCGGCGTGCAATGCCGCCTACGGCGTGAGCACGCCGAACTCGCTGTTCATTAATCCTCCGGGCTATGGCGTCCATTTCGGCGACTTGGGCCGCAACGTGTTCCGGGGGCCCTGGTTCAACGGTCTGGATGGGGCGCTGATGAAGAACTTCAAGGTCACGGAAGCGGTGAAGCTTCAGATTCGCGCTTCGAAGCGCTCAACCTGGACAACCATCCGAACTTCGATGGAATCAATACCAATTTGAACAGCGGCGATTTCGGCAAGGCGCAGATCCTGGCCGGACAAGGCACGGATGCCTACGAACCTTCGCGGCGTCTACAACTCGGCGCACGCATAACCTTCTAATCCTCTAATACCGCCGCGGATGAACGCCGATTTACGGCGGACTCATCTGCGGCGGTACACCACGACATCATCTCCATAGCTCCCCGACACGCTGTACGTTACGCTCCGCCGTCCCAAGTATTCGAGGGCACTCGGCCGTTGCGCTGGTAGCACCGTATTCGACAGGAAAACCCCGCCCGGCCTCATCATTCGCGCGATCCCATCCATTGCCAGCGCCTGTTGGAACCGGTCGTAGTAGACCAGAATATTGGTAGCCACCACGAGGTCGAACTCTTCTCCATCCACCACCTGCCCGACGACGTTCAAATCCAGCGCTTCAATCCGCGACGCATATTTCGGCTGCACGGCGACGGCGCGCACGCTCAGACCCGTTTGGCGCGGCCTGCGACGCGGCGGGAGAACCGATCAATTCCCCGAAATGCTCCCAATAAGCGATCGCCTGGGGTGTCCAATCCGCCGCGTTATCGCGCGGCAAGTGGCACTATGTATGGGGTTCCCGCGCGCGCCCGCTCTGCCATCTGCCGCACGTGAGCATTCACCGCCGGATTCAAATCGAACGTGACCAGCCGAAGGCCGCCCGCGTCCGCGAGACCGAGCCGCACGACAGCTTCCATAACCGCGAACGGCTGGATGGTCTGCACCGGATAGAAATCGTAGCCGTCGCGCTTGTCCGCAAAATCCAACCCTGGACCGATCACCGCGATATTCCGGATGCGCCGCTCGCTCAGCGCGCCTTTTCGCTGCATCACGCGCAGGGTGTCTTCCAGAGCGTAATTCGGCAGCAGCGATGTGTCCACGGACAACCCGCGCTGGTCGAATAGCGTGGCGCGCACGAAAAGCGTCTCATGCGGATCGCCGTTCTGGCTCGCCGATTTTAATTTTTCCTGATATCCACGCTGCTCCATGGCAAACCGGGTCAGATTGGCGGCCAGAAACGCCTCGATACCTCTCTGTTCAAGGCCGCGCCGCGCCAGAAAATCATGCGCGAACTGCAACCGCTCATTTCCTTCGGGATGCGCCAGCGCCGCGGTCGCCGCATGCACCCGCGCCCTAGCCGATTCCACCAACTCGCCGGCTGAAGTCACCGCGGCTTCAGGCGCCTCCAGACGAGGCAATCGTGTGAAGGACGTTCCATAAATAACCAGATTGCTGATCGAATCTTCGACGCCGCGCTCCACTCGCGCACGCACCTCGCGGTCCTGCGTCCTGATCCATGCGTCCCACGCGGCGGCGTCCTCCGTGCGGCTGAACGCGGTCAGGATTTCCTGGGCTTCCGAAAAACTCAAAAATCGCGGCTCCGGCGGGGCCGCGGCAGATATCGCGTGAGCCACGCAGATCCCTGCGAACCACAGTCGCATTTGCACCGTTTTAGATCCGATCACCAATACTACATGGAAAGACCGAACGCATGCTAGAGTGATGCAAAGTGTTGCGTTTCGTGTTTTTCCTGCTGGCGGCGTTCGTGTGTCAAGCCGTCTACGCCCAACCATCCACGCCGGTCATTCTGATCTCCGTGGACACGCTCCGCGCCGATCATCTTAGTTGTTATCAAACGGGGAGAAAGCCCACGCCCCACATCGACTCGCTGGCGAAAAACGGGACGTTATTCTCCCAGGTCAGCAGCGCGTTTCCTCTGACTCTCCCATCCCACGCGGCGCTATTGACGTCTACCTATCCGTTCACAAACGGAGTGGAAGATAACGGCGTCCCGCTCCAATCGAACGCCGTAACGCTCGCCACCGTCCTGAAGAATTCGGGATACCGCACAGCAGCTTTCATCGGGAGCTTCGTTTTAGATCGGCGCTTCGGATTGAACCGCGGCTTCGATGTCTACGACGGTCCCATCGATGTTCACGACAATCCAAACGCGGGACCGACCGAGCGCAAGCGGCCGGGAGCTCAAGTGGCGGAATCGGCAATGCGCTGGCTGGAACACAATTCAAGCGCTCCGTTTTTCCTCTTCCTGCATTTATACGATCTGCACTTACCCTACGAGCTCCCGCAGGACCCGAGTCAGCGCCACGGCGAAACCGGTTATACGGCCGAACTGAATTACGAGGATCGCGTACTTGGAGATTTCCTGGCGTTCCTGGAGCATCGCGGCCTTCTTCAAAAAGCGTTGATCGTTTTTACCTCCGACCATGGAGAAGGCCTAGGAGAGCACGGCGAGAATACGCACGGTTTTTTCATCTATCAAAGCACCCTTCATGTGCCGCTGATTATCCATTGGCCGTCCGGCTTCACGCGCTCGCCGCACGATCGCGTGGATGAAGCCGCCAGCCTCCTCGACGTCGCGCCGACCATTTTGGACTCGCTTGGAATTTCTCGTCCCCCGGCGATGCAAGGCCGTAGCCTGATCGGCAACCGCGGCGCGCGCGAGATCTATTCCGAGAGCCTCTATGCGCGGAATCACTTCGGCTGTGCCACCATTCGAAGCCTTCGCGTGGGCAATTACAAATACATCGAGTGCTCCCAAGCCCGAGTTGTACGACCTCGCGGCCGACCCGGGCGAGCAAAAAAATATTTACGACCAGCAGCGCTCGAAAGCCGCCGAGATGGGCAAGAAGATCGCCGCCGTGCGAGCAAGCGCTCCCGCGCACGCGGCCAAACCGCCCGCGCAAAAGCCGGATCAATACGCCGCGCTCCGCTCGCTCGGTTACTTGAGCGGATCGACAAAATCCCGCGTCGAACCTCGCGTGGATCCGAAAGATCGAATCGCGGATTTTGAACGTTACTACACCGCGCTCGAGCTTCTGACCGCGGGCAAGAACGTCGAATCCGGCCGTCTGCTCCGAAGCTTGAGCGATAAATTGCCCGACGTCGTCGACATCCGGATCAGCCTGGGATTGAACGAAAAACGGCAGGGCGATTACGCTACCGCCGCAGCCGAATTCAAGCGCGCCATCCAAGAGGCTCCATCGGACGCAGAATCGCATTTCGAGTTGGGATCCTGTTATTTCCGGCTCGGCCAATCCGACGATGCGATTAAGGAGTTCAAGGCTGCGCTCGCCATCGAACCCTGGTTCACCCGAGCCGACGAAGCACTCGCCGAAATCTACATTCAGAAAAAGGATTTCCTCGCCGCCCGCGCTAGTCTGAATCACCTTCTATTGGTGGATCCGAATAGTTACACTGCGCATTACAACCTGGGCGTATTCGCGGCCATCGAGAAGAACTGGCCCGAGGCCCAGCGGCGCATGCAGCTCGCGCTCCGCGCCGACCCATCCTCGGCTGAAGCGCACGATACTTTGGGCAAAATCTATTTGCAAGGGGGCGACCTCGATCGTGCGCGTCAGCAATTCGAAGAGACCGTCCGCCTCCAGCCCAAATTAGCTTCGGCGCACTACAATCTGGCCATGGTTCTGCAAAAACAAGGGAAGACCGACCAGGCCGCGCAGGAGCTCCGCGCCGCCCAGGAAGCGGATACGCCGAAACCATAGGGAGCGCCTTTATGACGGTCGTTTTTTCGCGGGCACTCCCGCAGGATGGCAATCCAGACACTTCACCCAATGCACATTATGCTTGCTCGTCGCGCTAAAGAACGAAGTATCCATCTTCTCGACATCCAGCCCGCAATTGGACATCTTCGGATGGCATGTTCCGCATGACGCGCGCGTCTTCTCCCCGTGCTCGGCGTGACAAGCCAGGCAACTGATCCCCTCGTGGACGCCGATAGCGGTGCGGTCGTCCCCGCTTGCCACCTGCATCGTGCTCATCGGAGCGTGACACTGATAGCACAGAGCCTGCCGCTGATCGGGGCTCATCTTCACCGGCCTCGCGCCTTCCGACATCGCAGGCATCGGCAACTCGGTAATCGGCACGTATTGCTGCGTCCGCCGATCGAAGAGCGCCAGCGATGGCCGGGCAACCTCCTGCGCCGGTCCCGCGACTTGCCCTTTCACGCCGCTCTTCGTCATCGGCGCGCCCTCCCGATGCATCTCGTGGCACGTCAGGCAGGGCATGGACGGCATCTTCGCAGTCTCCGGATCGACCATGCGCCACGGCCCGGTACGGCTCACCGGCTGCACCAGATCGCGGACACCGCGCTCGAAATGCATCCCATGGCAGCGCAGACAATCGTCCATCAACATGTTTTTGCTGTTGTATTCCCGATCCAGAAAAATGCGCGCATAGTTAGCGCTGTGCGGGCCTGATTGCCACGCCGCAAACTCCTGCCGATGGCACCCCTGGCACCGCTCCTGCATCTTTTGCACGTATTCGTTTCCGAACCCGATCTGCTCCGGCAAATCTCCCCGCAAGTGTGAGTACGCACGCTTCGCATTATTCAGATGGAACGACGCATCCGGCGTAATCGCTCCACCGTGACACTTCTCGCAAGCGATGCCGCGATGGCTGGACGCGTGCCATCGATCGTAAAGCGGCTGCATTTCGTGGCAGCTCGTGCATCCCTTGCCGCGTCCGGTTTCAAAAACCAGGCTCGCTCCGGGCACCATCAGAAACAGCGCGACGATCGACACCGCGGCCATCATGACGGCCCGTTTCATGTGCGCACCTTGGTCCCTTTCCAGGCCCGGAGTAAGCCGTCGGACGCGCGATAGGCGTTGGCCAGAATGGTCAGAGCAGGATTGAAGCCACCGTTAGTGACGTGACAGCTCGCGTCGACGACGTAGACATTATCGACATCATGAAGCTGGCAGTCGCGATTGACCACCGAACCTTTCGGATCGTTCCCCATGCGGCACGTGCCCGCCTGGTGCTGTCCGGAACTCAGCGTTCGGCCTGGAATTTGTTTCCATGTTTGAATCGCGCCCGCTTCTTTGAGCCACGCTTCGGCCTTTGACGAAAGGAAGCGCGCAATCTCGATCGTGTGCGGATGCCGCGTCCCCGACAGCCGCGCGACCGGAATGCCCCAGTAATCCTTCACCTTCGGATCCACTTGCACGCGCGCGTCGAAAAGAGGCATCTCCTGCACCGGCCCCATCACATCGATGGTCCGTTTATACGCATTACGAACAAAATCCTTGTGCGCCGGCCCCCATTTCGGAATCCACGGAGGAACCTTGCCCATGAACTGGTAAGGGAGCCGGATGAACTCGTTGGCGAGCATACCTCCGCCGGCCAAGCCCGGATTTCCGTGGCTGTAATCGCAGATCGCGATGGATGCACCGGGCCCCAGGTCGTCATACGTCTCGATATCGAAGAGTCCGTTCGCGCCCGTGTAGGAATGCGATTGTAGATTCCGTCCCACCTGGTCAAAGCGATTCCCCAGCCCGCTTGGGAAAAGTCGGTGCTTCGTGTTCAACAATAAACGCGCCGATTCCACCGCTCCCCCGCACACAATCACGAGATCCGCGGTCTGTTCCTGTAATGAACCGCGACTGTCGAAGTAAGCAACTCCGCGAGCGCGTCCCTGGCTATCGAGCAGGATCTCGCGAGTCATGCTCTCCGTCCGAAGTTCGCAGTTTCCCGTCGCGAGCGCTGTCGGGATCACGGTATTGTGCGTTCCGGTGCGCGCACTCAGTTCGCAGGCGAAACCAACGCACCAGCGGCACCGCATGCACGACCGGCGTCCGTTGTAAGGCACCGTATTGCGCAGCATTGGAATATCGAACGGGTGTAATCCCAGGCGCTTGGCTGCGGCGTCCAGAATCTGATGCTCCCGCGTGGGCGCTAGCGGAGGCATCGGCAGCGGCTTCCTGCGCGGCGCCTTGAAAACGTTGTTCGAGTCGTCGCCCGACACGCCCATTTCCCACTCCGCCTTTTCGTAGTAGGGCTCCAGGTCGGCGTACTCGATCGGCCAGTCTTCGAGCGTGCTTCCCGCGACGGCCCCATACGTCGATCGCATCCGGAAATCTTTTTCAAGAAACCGCCACGCCATCGCGCCGTAGCTGAAAGTGCCGCCTCCCACGCACGCTGCGTTGTTGCTATACCCGCCATCGCTTGGAGCGAGGATCTTCTCGCCCTCGTCGTCCACCAGCACGCGCGGATTCCGATCTTCGTCCGGCCCGAACGCGTTGCCCAGGGTCGGGTTACGCTGGTTGTGAAGATCGTCTTTGCGGCAGTCCGCGGCGGTGTGCCATTTCCCGCGTTCGAGCAGCGCTACGCGAAGCCCCGCCGTCGACAGTTCCTTGGCGACAACTCCGCCGCCCGCGCCCGCGCCGACGATCACTGCATTTACATGTTGTAGGGCCATCGCGTTAGCCCTCGAAGTGCTGTCTGCCGCGTAGCGGCGGGAACGGTAGTTTGAGCATCTTCCAACTGGCCATTTTGTAATTGCCGCCGTGCCGCGGATCGCCGTAAAAGCCCTGTCTCGTATGGTCGAGGATGAGCGCAAAAAACGACGGCGAGCTCTGTTCGATTCCCTTCAGAACGTCGGTCTGCTCCCCGGGTGGCAAATCCACGAAACGCTTTCCAAAAGCCTTGATGCTGGCCGCGTCCACGGCCGCAATGCCCCGTCGATAGGTGCGCTGATGCTTCCGCAGGTGCCTCGTTAACTGTATGTCTATGTACTCGACCACGCGGGCCTCCCGCGCTCCGGCATCGCGATCCGCGGGAATGATCTGCGCACAGATGGCGTCCACCGTGCGAGCTTCTTCGTCCGTGAAAAAACGCCAGCGGGAACCGTGGCTAGATCGGCCGCAGGCGATCGTGGTGCCAGCGGCTGCCGCAGCCAGGCCGGTACTGAGGAAAGTCCGCCGCCGCATCACGAGGCGTCCCTCTCAAATCGTGGAAAGGCAAGTTTCCGGGCCATGGGATATTCGCAGTTTGCCACCAGAGATGCACTTTGGTTGCCACGCTTACTGCGCCTGTTTTGCGCGACATCGCCTCATAAGGCGTCATTTGGCTCGTCGTTCCGAGTGTAATAACCCGACGTATTTAGCTCCCAGCGTTAGAATCGTTGTAAATGAACATCCCGACGCAGCATGACTAGCCCGTGGATTCCGGAATCGCTTGTCCAGGAGCTGAACTGCCCTGAGAAGCGTCAGGAACTGGCCCGCCGTGCGACCGAGTTGGCGCGAAAGTCCCTACCCGGCGTCGATATCGAAATCCTCTGGCGCGACATGTGGGTACTGCGTGAGGGCTCCCATTATTTCCCGTATCCGGAGCTGTGGAACGGTACTCCGCCGCCCACCTCCCGATGGGCCGGCCTCGCCGAGAAGCATCTCCGCGATGCGAATGATTACTGGTTTCACGTCTATAAACCCCAACCTGGCGACACCATCGTCGACATTGGCGCCGGCCGCGGCGAAGACACATTCGCGTTCTCCCGCGCCGTAGGCGACCAAGGCCGGGTCTGGGCCATCGAACCCCACCCGGTCTCTTTCGCCGCCCTTCAATGTTTTTGCTCCCTAAATCGCCTGGCGAATGTTTCGCCATTGAACTACGCTTGCGTCGACCGGCCGGCAAATCTCCAGATCGAGACCCTCCCGGTTTGGGAATCCAACTACGTGTTCGACGGCACTCCGACAGTTTCGAGTCACCCTGTACAAGGACTCACTTTCGACGAGATCTGTGCAACCCATTCCATCGATCGCATCGATTTCCTGAAGATGAACATTGAAGGAGCGGAGCGTCTCGCCCTGCCAGGCTGTCAAAACGCGCTGCGCCGGACGCGGTACGCCTGTGTCGCCGCGCATGATTTTCGAGCCAATCGAGGAGAAGGCGACGCATTTCGAACCATGCAATTCGTTCAGGACTTCCTCAAGAACGCCGGCTTTTCCCTCGTGATCCGCGAAACGGACCCGCGCTACTACGTTCCGTATCACGTCCACGCTTACCGTTGAGGTTCTGCAGTTGTTGCGGAACCCTGAGCGTAAGCGAGGGGAGATTGCGGACGATTATTTCACGGGCCAGGCAGGAGGAGGTCCCCCCAAGCCTTCTCGACAAACCGCGTCAGCCGACCGGCCAATCGCCGTATACTAAGTGAACATGCCAGGACAACGCGGGTACGAAACAACTACGCACGACGACCTGTACCAGGTAAGGATTTGCCCCAGCGGCGATCAGTGGATCGTAACCATCCACAGCATAAGACCCTTAACGCCGCCCGAAACTGCCGTGGATACTCACGAGCACACGGTCGCGACCCTCGAGTCCGCCAAGGAATGGGCGGCGGAACAACTCGCCAGAATCTGGCTGCCCGCGCTCGAAGAACGCCACGATCTTCGTAAATACGAAGACCTTAACTGGTCGCCGATCGACTGTTAACCCCGCTCATCTGATTTGGCGAATTTAATCTAGCAACAGAACGCCGCAAGTTGGCGTCCCCAATAAGGGAAGGCGCGTTACGAGTATGCCGATTGAACTCGTTGAAGTGCCAAAGGCCAAACACGCGGAACGTGCCCGTCGCTGGCCCTACGTGGTTGCCTTAGCAGTTCTCCTTTTGGCTGTTGTAGCGCTGATTCTGCTCATAGTGAACTGGCCGTTCACTCGTCAGGCGGTTATCGACGCACTTCAGGAGAGTTCGGCGAGAACGGTCACAATCGAGCGTTTCAAAATGACCTTTTTTCCTCCCGGTTGCGTCGCGGAAGGCATCGATTTCCTGCACCGCAAGCATAAGGATAAACCGCCCCTGATAACGATTCAGAAACTCGTTATTAAGGGCAGCTACTTAGGTCTCATCGGCTCTCCAAAACGTCTTTCCAAAGTTGTTGTAGTCGGAATGCACGTCACGGTCCCGCCGAACAGTAACGATGGGAAACCAAATCCGGTGATGCCTCTGACCGACGCTTCTACAAACCGTCCCATCGAAATCGGCAGGATCTTAGCCGACGGAGCAATCCTCGAATTCGTTTCCAGCCATCCGAATAAAGAACCGTTCAAACTGATCATCGACAAACTCGCCCTGGATGGTGTTGGAAAGAGCAAGCCAATCAAGTACCAAGCGACGATCAACAATACCGAACCTGTCGGAGTGATCAATTCCACCGGCCAATTCGGACCCTGGAACCCCGACGATCCGGGAGTGACGGCCGTCGCCGGCACTTACAGTTTCGAACATGCCGACTTAGCGACATTCAAGGATCTCTCGGGAATTCTCTCATCGCAAGGAAACTTTTCAGGCACACTCGCTCGGATGGCGGTCCAGGGAAAGGTTGGCGTATCTGGCTTTCGAGTGAACCACAGTGCCCACGCAGTGAACTTGACTTCGGAATATCAAGGCTCAGTAAACGCCACCGATGGCGACACTTTCCTGGAAAGCGTCAAAGCAACTCTTGCCCACACAATTTTGGATGCGTCAGGGGCCGTGACGAGTATCCACGGCGTCAAAGGCAAGTCCGTTTCGCTCAACGTCTCCTCGACAAACGGCCGAATTGAAGACTTACTCAATTTGTTTCTCGAAGCCAAGCGATCGCCCATGACCGGCTTAGTCACTCTCAAGGCCAAGATCGATGTTCCGCCTGAACCAGGCGCATTCCTGGAAAAGCTAAGTATGGTCGGCGATTTCGGCTTGACTTCCAGCAAGTTCGAAGGTCACGACCTGCAAAACAGCTTGGACAAGCTCAGCATGAGCGCGCGCCCGGACGAGACCAAGCAGGAAAAGGAAGACCCCGAAACGGTGTTGTCGAATTTCAAAGGCCACGTCTCGGCGAAGAATGGAATCGCGACGCTTTCACGCATTTCGTTCGATATGCCCGGAGCCAGTGCGCTGGTTAACGGCACCTACAATCTGATCACTGAGCAGGTGGATCTGCATGGTGTGTTGCGCACCGATGGGAAGGTTTACGTGTCCACGACTGGATTCAAGTCGTTCCTTCTGCGTGCGATCTCACCATTGCTGAAGCACAAATCACGAATCACATTCGTACCATTCAAGATCACTGGCAAGTATCCGAACACCACCGTCTCTCTCGACCTCTTCGCCAAGAAATAAGCACACTCGCAGTGCTACGATGTGCGCTTGTGCCTGTTCTTCGTTCATCCACATCGCGGAAACATCGCTTAATCGAAATCGACTGGCCTGAATTCGGTGTGGCCGCCGCCTGCCCACCCCCTCCGCCGGCCGCCGAGTTGGACGCGCGCATCGACGACTTGCGCGCCAAGATGGAAAAGCTCGACATCACGCACATCGTCGTCTATGCGGATCGCGAGCATTTCGCCAACCTGGCTTATCTTACCGGGTTCGATCCCCGCTTCGAAGAAGCTCTGCTGATCGTCGGCAAAACGGCTCCGCCGCTCATCGTTGTGGGAAACGAGTGCGAGGCCTATCTGGGTTTCAGTTCCCTGCACAACGCGGGACGCCTGCGCCATGAAGTTTTCCAGTCGTTTTCGCTCCTCGGTCAACCGCGCGAACGCAGCCGCCCCCTGCGCGAGATTCTCGCGGAGGAAGGCATCGGACTCGGATCACGCGTGGGCGCCGTGGGCTATAAGTATTTCTCCAAAAGCGAGCATCCCAACGCCGCTCATGCGCTCGACATCCCGTCCTACATCGCCGACACGCTTCGAGATCTAGCGGGCCCCGAGAACGTCTCCAACGCCACGCAGTTGCTCATGCATCCCGCCGATGGCCTGCGCGCAAAATGTTCGCCGTTCGAAATCGCCTATTTCGAGTACGCTAACGGGCAAGCCGCGGAAGCGGTGAAGCGCATGTTTTTCGCGTTGCGTGAGGGAATGACCGATCATGCGGTGGTCGAGGCCGGCCGCCTCAATGGCGACCCTCTGAGCTGCCACGTCACGTTCTGCACCGGTCGTAACGCCGCCTATGGCCTGTGCAGCCCGAGCGGCGAAATCATTCGCCGTGGCCAACCCCTTGGTTTCAACATCGCCTATTGGGGAAGCAATATCTGCCGCGCCGGATGGATTGCCCAAAACGAAGCCGATCTTCCCGCCGTGGCCGCTGACTACGTCGAGAATTTCGCCGGTCCGTATTTCGAAGCGATGAACGAATGGTTCGGCCTGATGAAGGTCGGCACGCCAGGCCACTGCGTCTACGATCTCATTCAGGATCGCCTGCCTTTCGACAAATTCGGAATCTATCTCAACCCCGGACATCTGATTCACCTCGACGAATGGATGAGCACGCCGTTCTATTTAGGCTCTGAGATTCCAGTCGCGTCGGGCATGGCGATCCAGGTCGATGTCATCCCGCAATCGAAGTTATATTTTTCCACCCGCATGGAAGACGGCATCGTGATTGCCGACGCCGCGCTAAGAGCGAAGCTGCAAGAATCCGCTCCGGATTGCTACAGCCGCTGCCAAAAACGACGGTCCTTTATGGCCGATGTGCTCGGCATCGATCTGCCGGAAGAAGTCTTGCCGCTCTCGAATACCTGCGCCATTGTGCCGCCGTTTTTCCTCGATCCGAATACTGTCCTGGCGTTGGAAATCTAGTATCGTAAGAGGTCTCAATGACCCCCGCAAACACCAGTTCCCACGCGGATACGCAGCTTCGACGCAATTCGCTCGGCCTTCCCGAACTGGTGTTTCAGGGCGTCACGCATATCGCGCCGGCAGCCAACATCGTGTTCACATTTCCGGTCATCGCCCTCAAAGCCGGACCGGCCATGCCGCTCTCGTTTCTACTCTCCACGATAATCTGCTTCTTCATCGGGAACACCGTCTCTCAGTTCTCCCGCTACATGCCGTCGAGCGGCGGCTATTATTCCTTCGCCACTCGTGGGCTCGGAAACCGCAGCGGCTTCATGGCGACCTGGAGCTATTTAATCTATGAGATCCTCGGAGCGGCCGGATGCACGGGTTTCCTCGGCTATCTCATCTCCGACATGTTAAAGACGCAGTTCCATGTGAACATCCCGTGGTGGTCTTTCACGTTGGCGACCATCGCCCTAATCTGGTTCCTCACTCACCACGGCATTCAATTATCGGCGCGGATTACAGCGCTCCTGGGCGGACTCGAACTGCTAATCATGCTGGCGCTCGGAATCACGTTTCTGATCCATCCTGGACCAGGTTCCACATACCTTGCGCCGCTAGAGCCTTCTTCCTCAACCCATCATTTCAGCGGAATCTTGGCCGGAATGGTTTTCTCCATCCTCGCGCTCAGCGGCTTCGAGGCGCCCGCGCCGCTCGCCCAGGAAGCCCGCCTTCCCAGCAAGTTCATCGGTCAGGCGATCGTGCTCTCGCTAGGAAGCATCGGCGTCTTCTACATCTTCACTTCCTATGCCAGCGCCATCGGGTGGGGCACTGGCAACATGGCCGCCTTTGCCTCCAATCCCAATCCGTATTACGTCCTTGGACATACTTTTTGGGGGGCCGGCTGGTGGTTCGTTGTCCTCGCACTCATAAACAGCGCGATAGGTGTCGGTCTCGCCTGCACCAACGCCGCGTCCCGCGTGATGTACACCATGGGCCGTGCGGGCACGCTCCCCGTTAACTTCAGTCGCATTCATCCCACTCACCAGACGCCCACTTTCGCAATCGCATTTGTACAAATATCAGGCATCGCGGCAATTCTCTTAGTAGGATTTTTATTGCGGCCCGATTATATTTTCGGTTTCCTGGAAACGATTGCTACGCTCGCCGTCATCGTCTTGTATGCGATGGCGAATCTCGCCCTGACTTTCTACATGCGCCGAGAGCAGAGACCCAATTTCACCGTCTGGCAACACGTCGTAGTCCCCTGGCTGGCGACTCTGGCTCTTATTCCTGTCCTTTTTGTGACAATCTTTCCGCAACCTGACTGGCCCTATAACCTGACGCCCTATCTATTTCTAGTCGCGCTCCTGGCCGGCTTTGCATACATGCACTGGCGCGAGTCGCGCAATCCGGGAACCCCGGAAGACGTAGAATGTATTAAAGGGAGCATTTAATGCTTCGAGCCATCGCTGTTCTCGGCCTATTCAGCGTCGCTATTTGTTCCCAGAGCGCTCCGCATCAAGAATCCTCGTCGTCAGCCCTTTTCGGCAATCTGCTGCCCGGATTCTACAACGGCTACCTCTTCTACTGCCAGCCCAGCCACGTCCTAACCCTCTTTGCGCCGGACGGCCGCTTGATCCTGACCCTCCCGATTCAGGGCCACGGCAACGGCGACGCACAAATCTTGTCTGTCGCGATCGAGTCGGATACCACGCCGGCAATTGCCTGGATAGATTTCCCGAACGCGGGAATCGATATCCGGGATTTCTACGGCAATGTGATCCGCACCATTGACACCGGAAGGTACATCCCATCGCATCTCGCATTCGGTGAGGATCATTCCTTATGGAGCCTGGGATGGCAGCGCAAAGCCTCTACTAAAACGTCCGTTGCCGACCGGCAGGATTATTCGATTCTGAGGAAGTACTCGCCGGATGGCAAAGAAATCGGAGCCTACCTTCCCAGATCGCTCTTTCCCGCCGGACTCGAGCCGGGAATGGACCAATGGCAAATCCGCCAGATCACAGTCACCGGCGACCGCGTCGGTATTGAAGCCATATCGGGCTCAGTAGGTAACCAGAGGGAATGGGTCGAGTTAGACCTCGATGGCAACCTCAAGGGTCGTTGGAGACTCGACCCGACTGACGAGTTCATCGGAGTGGCCTTCACCGCCGACAATCAGGCTTACGTCCAACGCCGCGACCGCGAAGCGAAGGTCTATCGAGTTCTGAAGCTGAATCGCGCGACGTCGGCCTGGGAACCGGTGGACGCTTCCAATGTGACACTGTATGGCTCCGATGGTGACAAACTGGTCTTCGCTCACTGGTCTGACAGCATTATGTACTTGAACTGGAATTCTCAACCGCAACACAGCCTATAAGTGCGGGATAACAAACAGCGCATTCCGAACCGCATCCACAAGTGCGTGAGTCGAGCTGGTAACGAATAGATTTCCGCTCCGCCTCCAATAAAGAGATAGCGGCACGCCGATCGCGCAATGCACCCCTACCAGCCCAATGATCAGCACCGGCAGAGGCTTCTGACCGATGGCAACCGGAATATGCCACAACCCCCACAACGCAGACACAAAAAATGCACTCGGATATTCGTGCGATTCGCCGGGATGATGCACGTGGGAGTCGAATGCACCGCGAAAAGTCACTTCTTCCAGCACGAACGTCACCGGTACATAAAGGAGCAGCGACGTGATACCCATCGCCAGCCGCTGCTTGAATGTGCTGTGCGACGCGCCGACGGTCACCGCGTTGAGGACCATGAAGAAGATTCCAATTACGCCCGCTGAAGCAAGACAACCCCACAGATCCGTGAGCGTTTCGCGGTGGAAATTCTTCAAAGCATAAGCTGCCGCAAACGCGCCCGCCACGGCCGCAACATACCAGGCTGTCTCTACCCCATAAGCTCTCCCGAAAAGGTTCCGGCCCAGTCGATAACAGGGATACGCCGCGATCGCCACCGCCAACACCCACCCATTTATTCCAAGACGAAACGGGACTGCATCGCGCACCCACAGCGCGCGCAAAGGCTGCCGGCGCACGACCCACTGAAAAGCTGCCGTAAGAGGGATTCCAAGCAGCAGATAACTGTTCGTATCCAGGTGAAAAATGAGACCGGCCGCGATCCATAGCAGGACCACGCCGGAAACTTCCAGGACTCGCCTCGTCCTGTTCGTCGCGGCGATAGAAGGCAAGCCTCAGCCTAATTCAATCCGTTCTTAGCAACAACCCCCCTGAGATATGCGATGATCGCCGCCCGTTCCGCTCGGTCATTAAGACGGAACGTCATGCTGGCATCGGGCACCACCGGTTCTACATCGGTCAACCACTTGTCGAGGACCTCTTCGCTCCAGACCACGCCGGAAGCTGAATCGCGCGACGTCGGCCTGGGAACCGGTGGACGCTTCCAATGTGACACTGTACGGCGCTGACGGCGACAAACTGGTTTTCGTTCACTGGTCTGACGGCATAATGTACCTGCACTGGAATTCCCAGCCGCAACGCAGCTTATAAGTGCGTCCCATCCGCGAGATTTTAAACACTGCGAACTACGGCACGCTATTGCACGTAGATCGTCGACCCGGTGCTTACCCCAGCGCTATCGGAAAGCAGCATAAACGGCCCCGGCGATGCGTCTGAGGGCACCTGTATGTTGATTTGCACGATCCCGCAAAGAAGCGTAGGCGCCGAGCCGGCGTATAGCACCTCGGGATAGTTTGATCCGACGCCAACGTTGGGTCCATTGCCGAAAATGGGTCCGGTGTAGTACAGCGGCACCGGTCCCGGCGGATTCAAAGCACCTGTTTCGCAGGGTGGATTGAGCGGACCGTAGCCCGTGCCGAAGAGAGAAACCACCGAACCGCGGCTTGCCGGATTCGACGGGCCGTTCACCGAGCCATCCTGGTTGATGGCTGCGGCCTGCGTGGAAACTCCAGGTTGCAGCCGAAAGATACCCTGCGGGGCGAAGTAACCAACACCCATGACGTAGGGGCCAAACTTGGTGTCATTGTAAGTCAGAGTAAACGACGCGGTCGTGCCGTTCACCTCAAAGGGAACCTGTGCATTGATTTGCCGCGACTGCACATAGGTCAGCGGCGCGGGAATACCGTTGAAAGAAAGCTGAACTCCTCCCAGCGACAGCGGAGCCTGTCCCTGTGGACCGGGTTGATACACCACGCCGCTCTCCGGTCCGATCCCGAACCCCGTCAGACTGACAAACTCGCCCGGCGATAAGAAACCATTGGAAACGAAGGTCGCGGAGTTCACAACGTCCGACGAGAGGCAGGAAGGCGCGCTCCATCCAGCCTCGCCGAAGCGAATCTGCGCCATCACCGGCCCGTTGTTGGCGGTGGCGCAAACCGACACCCCTTGAGAGCACGGGGGCAACGTGGCCGCCACAAGAACAGATCCGTCCCCGGGTATGCTCAGACCCATCGGAAGTGATTGATAAGCGCCGAGGTATGTCGCATCCGCCAAACCGCCACTCGCATTCAGATGCACCACAACTACGTCGAAGCCTCCGCCGTAGCATGGTTGGGGGGCAGATGCCGTCGTCTGGAAACCAGCTCCCGTGCTCAAGGCCAGATACGCATCCCCCGTTGCGCTGAGCGCCAGCAAAATGGAGCTGGGCGGGTAGATGGTTGGCACCGTGTAGGTTGCCCAATTGACGGCGCTGGCATCGGGCTCGATCTTGGCGATAAACCCGACCGTACCTTCGCTCCATAGTGGAATGACAGCCGTCGGCTCGTAAGTACCCGGCGTAGTCGGGAAACCGGCGCCGGCTGCGCCTGCAACATAGATGCTTCCGGCAGCATCCATCTGGACCGCCTGGCCATATGCCCCTCCGGCGCCGCCCAGGAATGTCGAGAAAACTATATTGCCGTCTGCATCGAACTTAGTGACGAAAGCACTCGGGGCTGCCGGGAGTTTGGCTTCGAGGACTCCAGCGGTAACGGGAAAATCAGGTGAGCCGGTCCGACCGGTCACGACGGCATTGCCGGTCTCATCAACCGCCAGAGCATAGGCGCTATCCGGATTCGTTGACGACGCGGCTGAACCCGCCAGCCGCTTGCTGTATACGAAAGCCGTTCCGGCCGCATTCAGTTTAGTGAGGAACGCGTGAGAGTCCAAGGTCGTACCCGCGATGTAGGCATTACCCTGCGCATCGACCCTGATGGCAGCGGGAGCCCAAAGCGCGGCAGGAAGGTAAGTGAGATAGAGGAACTTACTTCCGTCGGCACTTAGTTTCGCGGCGAAGGCGCCGCCAGCGGGACCGGTTGGCTGCGCTGCATTGGGGGTGGTAGGGAGCGGCGTGTAGATGGTGCCAACAACATAGGTATTGCCGGCCGAATCCACGGCCAAATCCAAAGGCGCAGTCTGGGGTCCGTTGGCATCGGGACCTCCAACCAAGGTACTGAAGACCACATGGCCCAAAGGATCGACCTTCGCGATCTCAATAGGATTGCAAACGACAATAGAATTGAACCCACCGGCGCATGAGCCGCCAGCAGCGATATAGACATTCTGTTGAGAATCGATGACCGAAAGCCCTGCCACGGGGATGCTGTGCGTAACGATGCTTCCGGCCGCCGGTTGAGCCTGCAGATTTAACGCAACTAATTTGAGCAGCAACACAAATAACAGCGCGTGTCCGATTGCCTCGCGTCTGCGGCGATTCGACCCGCGACATCGCCCGCCATCGACAAGGCGCTTTGATTCCATTGATCCTCCGGTCGGCGTCACAAATTAGAGGCAAGTCCAGGTCCAGGAATAACGCCCGGTTCGCACACCAATTAAGATTATGAAATGGCCCAAGCCCTGGTACCTTGCCCGGTCGAAGAAGCAATTCAAATCATCGGCGGAAAATGGAAGCTGCTCGTCCTACGGTCGCTTCTACTGAACGGTCCGCAGCGATACAACGAATTGCTCCGCACGGTAACGGCAATCAGCCAGAAAGAACTAACCAGGAACTTACGCGAGTTGACCAAGGCCGGGCTGGTGACGCGAGACGCCAGCGCCAGCCGCATCGCTTGCTACGATCTCACGAAGCTCGGCAAAGGCCTGATGCCGGCGTTCAAGAAACTGCTGACCTGGGGCACGAAGCTGCTCGCCTCGCGTTAAACTCATCACGCACATTTAGGTTCGTTGACACATCGTCGAAGGCAAAGAGAGAATAGGTCCACAAATGAAAGCCTTCGCCGTCACAACTTCGATTCATGCAACGCCGGAGAGCATCTGGTCTTTGCTTACCGATGCCGCGGGATACACTCAATGGAATAACACCGTAGAGAAGGTCGAAGGAAAGATCGCACCCGGTGAACGTGTCACGGTCCGTCCCAAGATCAACCCGAGCCGTGCATTCCCGGTAAAAGTAGCCGAATTCGAACGGCCTCGCCGCATGGTGTGGACCGGAGGAATGCCGCTGGGGCTCTTTAAAGGCGAGCGGACGTTCACACTCCAGCCGGGCTCCAATGGAGAAGTGGAGTTTTCGATGCGCGAAGAATATTCGGGCCTGATGGCGCCGCTGATCGGCCGTTCGATTCCGGACTTGCAGCCCGCATTTGACGAATTCGCAAGTGACTTGAAACGCGCCGCCGAGGCGAAAAGTAAGTAACCGCAACCGCTCATGTCCGATGCAGTTCCGCGCATCTATCGCTCATATCGATTCGCGTTGTAAACGCCCAAGCCGATACACGGGGATCTCGTTACCTCGGGCCAAGTAAAATGAAGACTACATGCTTGGTGACAAGCGTTTTCTGAGAACGATCAGGCTAACAAACTTACTGTCTTTTGGGCCGGACACGCCGGAGCTGGAGTTGAAATCTCTCAACGTGCTAGTAGGCCCGAACGGCGCGGGGAAATCAAATCTAATCGAGGCGGTCAGCCTCCTTCAAGCGTCGCCCGGAAATCTGCTCGATCCTATACAAATGGGCGGCGGCATTGGGGAGTGGTTGTGGAAGGGGTCCGACCGGCCGCCTGATGCGGAAATTGATGTTACGGTATCGAACCCTATTGGGAAAATGCCGCTTCGTCATCGGTTGAAGTTTACGATGGTCGGCCAACGCACTGAACTGCTGGACGAGGCCATTGAGAACGAGCACTCTAGGTGGTCCGGGGACCAGGATGTTTACTTTTATTACCGCTATCAGGGCGGCCATCCGGTCTTGAATGTGAAGACGGAAGCATCAACGTCCGACGAACGCGCCCGCCGCGAGCTTCGACGCCAGGATCTAGCTCTTGACCAATCAGTTCTCTCCCAACGCAAGGACCCGGACCAGTATCCGGAGATTACATATCTTGGAAATGAGTACGCCAAGATCAAGCTATTTCGAGAATGGAATTTGGGTCGTAATACCCAGCCCCGCCGACCGCAGCCGGCCGATCTTCCCGCGGACTTTCTACGCGAGGATGCCGCGAATATCGCGCTCGTGCTGAACGATCTGGAGCACCGCTCCAACCTTCGAGCAAGCCTTGTTGAGCAACTGAAGAACGCAGACGAATCAATCGTGGATTTTTCGACGAAGGTCTCCGGGGGAACTGTTCAGTTGTTCCTTCACCATTCCGGCTTGAAATCCCCTGTCCCTGCGACCCGTCTTTCAGATGGGACGGTTCGGTATCTATGTCTTCTCGTCGTCCTGTGCCATCCAACACCGCCGCCATTAGTTTGCTTGGAGGAACCGGAACTGGGTCTGCATCCCGATTTATTGAGTGGACTTGCCGATTTATTGATCGATGCATCTCACCGGATGCAGTTGATTGTCACGACGCATTCGGACACGCTCATTGATGGTTTGACCAGGGTCCCGGAAGCAGTCATCATTTGTGAGAAGCGAAATGGGTCAACCATCCTGAATCGGCGAACCGGCTCGGAGCTGACTGCCTGGCTGAAGGACTATGGCCTTGGACAACTGTGGCGGCGTGGTGAAATTGGGGGAAATCGCTGGTGACTGTCAGGATCTATGCCGAAGGAGGCGGCGACCACAACAAAGCTCTGCAGACTGAATGCCGGCGAGGATTTTCCGAGTTCTTCAAAAAGGCCGGCTTGGAAAATCGCATGCCAAAAGTAGTCGCGTGTGGCGGAAGGCAACAGGCCTTTAAAGATTTTCGAACGGCCTGCACGAACGTAGAAGAGGACTCTTTCCCGGTCCTTTTAGTAGACAGCGAAGCAGCGGTAACCGGCACCGATCCGTGGCGACACGTGAAACTACGTCAGGGCGACGAGTGGGAACGCCCCGAGGACGCATCAGACGATCAGCTCCATTTCATGGTCCAAGCAATGGAAGCATGGTTTCACGCCGACAAAGGCACGCTTCAGAGGTATTACGGAAAAGGTTTCAAAGCTAATGCACTTAGTCCCCGGACGGATATCGACAATATTCCTAAGGCCGACTTGTTCGATGGACTTGAACGCGCCACGAGGGACTGTCAAAAAGGCGAGTACTCGAAGGGTGACCACTCGTTTAAAATTCTGGCGCTTATAGACCCAGCAAAGGTCAGAGAGGCTTCCCCAGGGCACGCCGAACGACTGCTTAGTGTGTTGGATCAAGTCTGCCAGCCGTAATCCGCACTCAGCTACGCGAACGCCCCCACATCCACCATCTCAATAGCGCTCAATGCTTTTGTCCCTTGCGGTTCCGCGCGAGCGATAGAACCGAATTCTATCGCTCATGAGACGCTCTAATGGCGGCAAGCGGTTCGGGTTAGAATCGCAGTCCGGCCAGGTATCTCATCGAGACCGGAACTTGCGCGGGGGCGTTAGGCGACTCGTCCTCGATGTAATACTTGGTGACGCCGGCGGCGCGCGCGGCGCGCAGGATATCGGGCCAGCGCAAACTTCCGGAGCCGATCGCGACACTGGCCTCGTCCGGCCCCGATCCGGTGCCGTTGCGCGGCGTGCCGCGAGCGAGGTCCTTCAAGTGGAGCAGTTGGAAACGGTGCGGGTAGCGTTCGAGATAGGCCGCGGGGTCAGCGCCGGCAATGGCAAACCAGAAGGTGTCGAGCTCGAAAGTGACCAGGTCGGGCTTGGTTTCGGCCGCGAGCACATCGAAGAGCGTGGCGGTCGGCGTGTGGACGAACTCGAACCCGTGCGGGTGATAGCCGAACTGAATGCCAGCCTCGCGGATTTTGGCGCCCCACTCGTTAAACCGGGCGGCGGCTTGCTTCACGTCGCTTTCGGTCAGTTCGCCGTGGTGGGGGATGCTGGAAGTGATAATGTACGCCGCGCCCAGCGTCCGGGCGTCGCGGATGACACCGTCCAAGTCCTGCGAGAGCCAGTCGTAGCTGGCGACCAGGCCGCTGCAAGTAAGTCCGGTTTGGTCGAGTAACTTGCGGAAGGTGGCGCTATGGCGTCCGTAGAAGCTGGCGGTTTCGATATCCCGGAAACCCGACTTGCGCAGCAGGGCCAAAGTGCCGGGCAGATCCTTCTTCAAGTCCTGCCGGTAGGTCCAGAGTTCCATGCCGACCGGTGCGTCGAGGCTGCGCACCTTCACCGAGGGCGCTACCTTCGGCTTCCAGGGGCGCACGTGGCCGCTGCCGTTTTGCAGCCAGACGTCGATGCGGGGCGCATCCCAGGCGTAGGAGTGGTGCAGAATGTCGAGATCGCCGTCGCCGTCGAGGTCGGCGATCTTGCTGTCGTGCCAGCCCTGGCCCTGGGCAAGCAACGTGGTGCGGAAGTTGCCGTGGCCATCGCCGTAAAGGATCCACGCGGAGGCATCCGGGTTGTCGAGCGTGTTCCGCTCGCGCGTCCACTTGCCCTGCTCGGCGGCAAAGATATCGAGGTTGCCGTCGCCATCGATATCGGCGATTTCGAGCGTATGTCCGTGGATCATGTCGCGGTCGAGCAGGCGGGTTCCTTTCCAGTCTGCCGGATTCTCGGGATTGCCGGTGCATTCGTAGATCGTGAGCGGGCCGGAACCGTCGCCGGGCGCGATCACGATCTGCGGGTACTTGCCGGGCTTGAAGCGGCCCGCCTTGATGCGGCCGCCAATGGCGCCGACTTGGATTGGTTTGAACCGGTTCCCGCCTTCGTATTTGAACCAGTAATTGCCGGCCAGAAGGTCGGGCCGTCCATCGCCATCAATGTCATAAGCATCCATCCCTTCGGCGTAGAGGGCCGCCCCATGGGAGCCTTCGCCCGCCGTGCCTGCGAAGATCGGGGTGTACGGCCAGGGCTCCGTGTGACGGGGGTCTTTCGGAATGTCTGCGAGGAAGACGGTCCTCGCCTGCTGATTCCAGAAGGCGAACTGCGGTTTGCCGGTCCCCTTGAAGTCGGCAAAGATCTGATCGTGGTGCTGGTTGGCGCCGCCGTCCTTGATCAGGTGCCGCTTCCAGGGCACGGCAGGGTCGAAATTGGGGTAAGGATTCTCCCACCACCAGAGCTTGTTGCCCTGCCAGTCGTTGCCGAACACGATATCGTTGTCCCCGTCGCCATCGATGTCGAAGGCGGCGCCGCCGGCCTCAAGAGGAAGGAAATCCTTTTCGATGACGTAACGGTCCCAGCCGTGCGCCGTGCGCCGGAACCACACCAGCGCCGGGCCCACCACGCGGAAGGACATGACGAAATCGGTGGCAGGCGAGTCCGGGTCGAAGCGGCCCGTGAGGATGCCGGTCTGCTCGCGCGAGGTGCCGGGCGACGGGAGATCGCCGTTACGGCTCGAAAGCTGCTCCCAATGGATCTCTTTAGTCTGGGCGCCGAGCGCGACGGCCATCACGACGGCCAAACCAAAGCATTTCACCCCTCGATGATATCGAAGACTTTCGGGCTTCCCATAGGATCTTTGGGCAGGAGTATATCCTGTTGGTGGACAGCGAACCCCATAACAGGAACTGACGCGGCAAAGGTTGGAGCCGCATCGAAAGCGCACGCCGAGTGACTGATACTTAATCGACTCTGCGGGGAATATTAAAACCGTCAGCCGCGCAAACGCCGCGCCACATCCACCATCTCAATGGCGCTCAAAGCCGCGTCGAAACCCTTATTCCCCGCCTTCGCGCCCGCCCGGTCGATCGCCTGCTCCACGGTATTCGTGGTGAGAACGCCGAAAGCCACCGGAACACCCGTCTGCAATGGAATCTCACTCAAATGCCGAGCGCATTCCCCGGCGACATAATCAAAATGTGGAGTATCGCCGCGAATCACGGCGCCCAACGCAATCACCGCGTCATGCCGCTTCTGCTCCGCGAGCGTCTTCACGATAAACGGAAGCTCCCAAGCGCCCGGAGCGCGCACAATCTCAATATCGTCGTCACTCGCACCGGTGCGTCTCAAAGCTCCCAGCGCGCCCTCCAGCAACTTGTCTGTCACAAAGCTGTTGAAGCGCGACACGACAATCGCGAACTTCATGCCCTTCGAATCGAGATTACCTTCGATGGTTCGGGACATATATGGGATAATTTGATTTCAGGCCCTCATTTTACCGCATGGACCCCAAGTACATACGGAACTTCTCGATCATCGCCCATATCGACCATGGGAAGTCCACACTTGCGGATCGCCTGCTTGAGGTAACCGGCGCGCTCGCGCAGCGCGAAATGATGGAGCAGGTGCTCGACACCATGGACCTCGAGCGTGAGCGCGGCATCACCATCAAGGCCCACGCCGTTCGCCTGAACTACACCGCCGATGATGGCAACACCTACCAGCTCAACTTAATCGACACTCCCGGCCACGTCGACTTCACTTACGAAGTCTCGCGCAGTCTCCAGGCCTGCGAAGGCGCGCTTCTGGTCGTCGACGCATCGCAGGGCGTCGAAGCGCAAACGCTGGCGAACACGTATCTGGCCCTGCATCACAATCTCGAAATCATTCCGGTCATCAACAAAATTGACCTGCCCTCCGCCGAACCAGAACGAATACGCGAGCAAATCGAACAGGTCATTGGATTGCCCGCGCAGGATGCCCTCTTAATAAGCGCCAAGAGCGGACTCGGCATCAAAGACGTCCTGGAAGCCGTGGTGCATCTCGTGCCGGCGCCCAAAGGAAATCCGGAAGATCCACTGCGCGCTCTCATCTTCGATTCCTGGTTCGATCCGTATCGCGGCGTGATCATCCTGGCCCGCATCATCGATGGCCGCATTCGCGTTGGCCAGAAAATTCGTCTCTGGTCGAACGGCACGGTTCACGAAGTCGAAGGACTCGGCTACCAGTCGCCGAAAGCCATCCCCGCCGACGAACTGTCGGCGGGCGAAGTTGGCTTCCTGTTCGCCACCATCAAAACCGTTTCCGACGCCAAGATCGGCGACACCATCACGGATCATGAGAATCCCGCAAGTGAGCCGCTACCTGGCTTCGAAGAAATCAAGCCCATGGTCTTCGCCGGCCTCTATCCGGTGGAGAGCCACGAGCACGGCCGCCTCCGCGACGCGCTGGAAAAGCTCCGCCTTAACGACAGCGCCTTCAATTTCGAGCCTGAAAACTCTGTAGCTCTCGGCTTCGGCTTCCGCTGCGGATTCCTCGGCCTCCTGCATCTCGAAATCATCCAGGAGCGTCTCGAACGCGAGTTCGAAATCGACCTCATCACCACGGCGCCCGGCGTGCGTTATCGCGTGACCAGGATGGACGGCGCGATCGTCGAAGTCGATAACCCGACGAAGTTCCCGGACCCCACGCTCATCAAACAAATCGAAGAGCCAATCATCGACGCCACCGTAATCACTCGTGAAGACTTCGTCGGCGAGATCCTGAAGTTGCTCGAAGAGAAGCGCGGCAATCAGCAAAAGTTCGAATACATCGGCAGCGGACGCGTGCTGCTAGCCTATGAGCTGCCATTAAATGAAATTGTGCTCGATTTCTACGATCGCCTGAAATCGGCCTCCCGCGGCTATGCCTCGCTCGACTACCACTTGTCCGGTTATCGCGTCTCGCCCATGGTCAAGCTCGACGTACTGGTCGCCGGCGAACCGGTGGACGCGCTCTCCATCATTGTCCACAAAGAATTCTCCTTCGAACGCGGCAAGGAACTCATCTCGCGCCTTCGCAAATTAATTCCTCGCCAGATGTTCGAAGTCGCTCTTCAAGCCGCCATCGGAAACAAAGTCATCGCTCGCGAAACGATATCGGCTATGCGCAAGAACGTCCTCGCGAAATGTTATGGCGGCGATATCTCGCGCAAGCGCAAGCTCCTTGAGAAGCAGAAGGAAGGCAAACGCCGCATGAAACGCGTCGGCCGCGTCGAAATCCCACAGGAAGCATTCCTCGCGGTCCTCAAAGTCGGCCCCGAAAGCGATTAGTAGTACCCCCACCTGCGGGTAGTCCGGACTACCCCCACAACATCTTTATTTGAAAATGTTCTAATTATTCACACAGCCGAAATCCACATTGCGCAACATAAGGCATGCAGCCCACTCGGAGGTCCATGTTGCGCCTGCTCTGCGGCGCGTTCCTGCCGTGCGCGACTGGAAAAAGCCAGGAGTCGACGGCATTTGCGCATTACCGCGTCCACGCCACCATTTCGCTGCTATCGGTCCCATTATTCTCTAAGCAGGACGTCGGTGGCGCTGTTCTCCAAATCGAACAGCGCAATGTTGCAAACTCCGCCACCGTAGCCGTCCAATTCTGCGCCGGATCCTGGCCGGCTCGATTGCGAGGCTTCAACCGCTTCGGGATGAACCAGGAAATTGTGCGCGCCGAAAACGGCAGGATTGTCGAAAGCAACTATCTCAATTTCATGACATCCTCGCCCGAGAAGAACCTTGCACAGGCTAAGCAGTCCTTCGTAGCGTCCTCGTCAGTTTCATTTAGCGCCTCCCATGGCAGGACGGCGGAAGGCGAATACACTTCCGTGATCGATCACATCGCGCTTCCCGGAGCCCATACCTGGTTCGATTGCCGTCAGGTCGCGGATACTCTGAAGCAATCGTTCTCTCAGGCCGCATCGCACAAACGATCCGGAGCCGCGCTCGCCACGTTCCTCTATGCGGTCCGAGAGTTGGTGCTGCATCGAAGCTCCAACCAAATCGAATTCCTGCACGCCGCAAAAATCTATCGGCTCACTTCATCCTGGCCAAATCCGACTCTGCTGGAAGGAACCATCCACGACGATTCCGGCCGGGTCACTTCGCAGTTCCGGGTTCAAATCGACCCCAACGATCCTGCAGCATTGCCCGTGCACTTTGAATTCCGCCCCAAGAGTTTTCTTACGCTGCGTTTCCAGCGCACGGAACCGCAGACGGCGCCTTCACTTCGATCGCTTCTCCGGGAGGAGTCCGCATGACGAACACCAATATTCGTTTGGAGCAGGAACGGAACGCCGCGGCGAGTTTTCGTTACGGAGTTTCCCTTCACAGCCACACTCTGCACTCCAGTGAGAGTCTCGATTTCATCTATCGCTACGCCACAATGGTCGCGCCTATGCGGGCGGCATTGCGCCGCGGCGAAGCTCAGTATCGCGCCAGGCATGGCTGCGACCTCGATCTCACGCGCGCCTACTGGACGCCACCGCTCGCGCCGCGCGACGCCTGGAAACTGGAGTCGGAACACATCGGCAAATTCGGCCTCGATTCGTTCGTTTCCATAACCGACCACGACAACATAGACGCCCCGCTGAACTTGCGAGTACTCGATGAATGCCGCAACATTCCCGTTTCCGTCGAATGGACCGTCCCCGTCGGGGGCACCTTCGTCCACCTGGGAGTTCATAATCTCCCGGTCGATTCTGCCCGTCAGGTTATGGGTGAATTGGCGTCTTACACCGCCAAACCGAGCGAACCGAGGTTGGGCGAATTGCTGCACTCGATTTCCGCTAATCCGGAATCGCTGGTCGTCTTCAATCACCCCTGTTGGGATGAGAAGGGAATTGGACACGCTCAGCACGTCGCTGTTGCAGCCGGCCTGCTGCGTAATTACAACGACTGCCTGCACGCGGTCGAATTAAACGGTCTCCGCCCGTGGAAAGAGAACCGCGAAGTCATCGAGCTGGCCCGTGAGTTCAACAAACCGGCGATTTCGGGCGGCGACCGCCATGGCCTGGAACCGAACACTCTCCTCAACCTGACCAACGCCGGCAGCTTCGAGGAATTCGTCGAGGAAGTTCGCGACGGCTGGAGCGACGTGCTGATCACGGAACAATACGCCGAACCGTTCTTCCTGCGCATCCTGCAAAACATCGAAGACATCCTCGCCAACCACGAACATCACGGCAAAGGTTGGAGACGTTGGGACGAGCGTGTTTTCTACCGATGCGACGACGGCGTCACTCGCTCGCTCGCCGAACTGTGGCGGGGCAAGGGCCCGCTCGCTACCCAAATCTTCGTCGGCGGTATCCAGATGCTGCGACAGCCTGGCTTCCAACATCTCTTCCGCGCTACGTTCGCCCGCCGCGAAGAGGTCGCTCTATGAAAATTCCGCGTGTCGCCTTTTTCACCGACAGTTTTCATGAAGTGAATGGCGTCGCGCTCACCAGCCGTCAATTCGACCGTTTCGCCCGCGAGCATGAATATCCATTTATCTCCGTCCACGCCGGACCCGAAACCGTGGACCGTATCGAAGGCGTGCACGAAACCGTGGAACTCGCTCGCAGCAAAATCCTCATCGGACTGGAACGCGACCTCGCGTTCGATCTCCTGTTCTGGCGCTACCGCGATATGCTGCGCGAGCGCGTTCGCGCGTTCAACCCGGATCTAGTGCACATCACCGGCCCCGGACACCTCGGAATTCTCGGAGCCCGCATCGCGTACGATCTCAAAGTCCCACTGGTGGCCTCCTGGCACACTAACGTGCATGAATTCGCAGGCCGCAGACTCTCGAAACTCCTCAGCATCTGGCCGGCAAGCTGGCGGCGTTCCATGGTCGATTTTGCGGAACGCAAATCGCTCGATTTGATCATGAAATTCTACTCGCTCGCGAAACTGCAATTCGCGCCGAACCCCGAGCTGGTCCAGTTAGTCACGGAACGCACCGGGAGCCCGACATTCCTGATGCAGCGCGGCATCGACACTTCACTTTTCAACCCCCACCGTCGTACGCGAACCGATTCCGAATTTGTAGTCGGTTATGTGGGCCGCCTGTCGCCGGAAAAAAACGTCCGTCTCTTAGCCTCTTTGGAACGCTTCACCGGCTTCCGGTTCCTGATTGTCGGCGACGGCAGCGAGCGCAAATGGCTCGCGGCCAATATGAAAAACGTCGAGCTCCTCGGTGTCCTGCAAGGTGTTCCGCTCGCCGAAGCCTACGCCAACATGGACGCGTTCGTGTTCCCGTCCGAGACAGATACGTTCGGTAATGTCGTCGTGGAAGCGCTGGCGTCAGGCGTTCCGGCCGTGGTCAGCGATGGAGGCGGTCCGAAGTTCCTGGTCGAAGAAGGCGTCACCGGATTCGTCGCTTCAACCGAATTGCAATTCCTCGAAGCGATTCTTAAACTCCAACGCGATCACGACCTGCGCCGGGACATGCGGCGCAACGCCCGCGAAGCTGCGTCGAAACGCTCCTGGGACGCCGTCTTCGCCGGTGTCTACGAGCGCTACAGCTATTTGAAAACTTCTTTCAGCACCCGTCCCGAAGAGCCGCTCGGCGGTTCTGTTCCAAGCAATGCGGCCAGAGTAGGCGCGATGTCCGTCACTGCGACTCTGTCGTAATTCACCGAAGGCTGGATGCCCGTGCCATAAAAAATAATCGGCACGTGCGAATCGTAAACGTACGGCGTGCTGTGCGAAGTGCCCGACGACGCGAAAATATAGTACGGCTCCGCGACCACGATGACATCCGCCGCCCGAGGTTCATAGAATCCCAAAGCTACCGCGTGACTAACCCAATCAACACCGACTTCACCTCGCAATAACTGCCCCTTCGTGTATACCCGCGCGATATGAGGATAAAGCCGCGCGGCCGCCGCGGCAACGTTCTGCGCCTCTTCAATCCGAACTTTGAACTTAGCCGCCGTATCGTAGTTGAGATAGAAGGTGCCCCCGACATCCGAAGCGAGCCACTGCCCTTCCCCGAAACGGCTGCTGAGCGCATCGTTAATAGTCCGGCCCAAAGCGGCAGCGTCCAAACGTCCGCCCGGCATATTGCGCGCCTCGTTCACCTCCGGCACGGGAGCGACCCCGTGATCCGCCGACATCACGAGCAGCGTATTTCCCTTCCCCGCCTGCTGGTCAATGAAATTCAGCAGCTTTCCCAGCAGACGATCCGTGCGGATTGAAATGTCGCGAACTTCCGGAGAATCCGGTCCCATCGCATGGCCAACATAATCGTTCGACGAGAGACTCAACGCCAGCACATCGATTCCGTCATGCTGCCCGAGCTTCTCGTTCCGAATCGCCCGCTCGGCCAGATCCTCGAGCATTTCATTGCCGAATGGAGTCGCCTCAAAACTCCCGCAATACCGGACATCGGTGCCGTTAATCATCGAGCAATACGGCTTGTCTCCCGGCTTCGCGTCGAACGGAAACCACGACACGCCAAGGTATTTCGCCGCCGGCCGGGTATCGTTCGCAGCCTTCACCCACTCCGGCAGTTCCTTCATGTAATAGGTGCTGGTCACGAAATGATTGGAATCGCCGTCGAACCAATACGCTGCGTCGGCCATGTGGCCAGCGGGAAGAATCGCGCTGCGATCCTTGATCGAAATCCCGATCACTTTCGAAGCCAGCCCAGACATCTTCAGTTCATCCGGCAGCGTCGACACCAGCAATCGGCGCGGCGAAGATCCTGTCGCCCCCGGAACGCCGCCAACCATTTGCGTGCTCTCATCCGAAACGCTTGTGACCGCCGATTTAGTCGCGCGATCGTACCACTCGTTGCCAATGATGCCGCTCACCGACGGAGACGCCCCGCTCATGAACGACGTGTGCCCGACCGCTGTCACTGTCGGAAAGAAATCGTGATGAGCGTTCGTGAAAACCGCGCCTTCATCGAGCAGCCGCGCCAGGCCCTCATGATAATCGGCGCGATACTTGACCAGATAGTCGTACCGAAACTGGTCGATCATCAGCGCCAGGATCAGCTTGGGCCGCACCGGCGGTTTGCGCGCCGTCTGGCCAACAAGCGAGAGAGCGCATAGGAACAATGCCAACAGACGTAACATGTTGCGTAACCGCCAGCCTATCGCACCAAAGTTTCAATCCAATGAAAGCTCAAATGAGAAGGTTAATTGAGATCGGCGATCTCGGATCCAATGATGCGCTGCGTTCCACGCTCCTGCAGAAAAACCACAACGTGCAGATCCTGGCGTTTCCAACTCGCCGGAAACTTGAGAGTCGGCTTCAAAGACAGCGATTCCTTTTCGCGTGGGTCCATCGTACCGATCGCTCCGAAGCTGCGGACCACCGCGACATGCCGCAATCGGTGCCCGGAGTTCTCGCCGCGCTGCACGTCGGATGAAAGATTGTCTTCCGTAATCGCCATGAAGACCTGGATCGGCGGACCGTCTTTCACCGCCGCCGCGCGAACCGGCGGCAGGTCCTTGATCTGCACCGCAAGATCGATCAAGTCCCGATCCTTTCGATTCCGGTATGGCTGCAATTGCACCACGGCCGCCGGCTGGTTTGCCGCTTTACGAATTTCCGCCGTCGCCCGATCGAGATCATCACCAACGAATTGCGCCCGCCCATTCACCACCATTTGCGGCGTATAAACGTTATCGACGCCGAAGGCCCGTGCGTAATCATTCTGCCGCGCTCGGAATTGCGGCGACGAAAACGGGTCCACCCAACCGAGATTGTTCCAGTAATCGACGTGCTCACTAAGAACAATGACGCGGGCGTCCGAGACGGGCTGATTCCGTTGTAACCGGGCAAGAAGCGCATCGGCGGGCGGGCAGCTCGAGCAGCCCTCGCTGGTAAACAGCTCTACGATCACCGGCACGCGGCCATCGACAGATCCGGCAAAAATCGGCCCCGCAAGAAGCAGGCCAGCGCAGAGGAAGCCCCGAAAAAACGCCATATTACACACTATGACGCATCCGCCGCCAAGAATGCGGAGGTTTCCCGCAGAAAAAGATCCAACCGATCGTGATGGACCCAGTGCCCGGCATTTTCCACCCGGATCAGGCGGCAATCCCGGATAGCGGCCAATCGCGGATCGCCGATCGGCAGAGGCGCGAAGCTCTCCAGGCCCCAGAAGAACAGAACCGGCGAAGAAATCTGGCCATAGATCTCCACCAGATCTTCCATATGGTGACCATAGGGCGAAATGGGACGCGCATAATTATCGAATTTCCAGGTCATCGAACCATCGGAATTCCAATTAGTTCCATGCAATGTTAAATGCCGCGCGACTTCGTCGGAAAGATGCGGATTGGCCTCCTTCATGCGGGCAGCAGCGGCGTCCAGATTCGGAAAACTGCGCGGCGTCCGGCCGGCGGAGTTGCGAACCGCTTCCACCCAAAACCGCATACGCTGTGACGCCGGCCCGTAAAGCCGGTGCCGCGGTGGGAAACCCAGGCCTTCAATCGACACCGCCTTTTGCACCTTCTCCGGATATAAGCCGGCATAGTGCAGCACGATGATTCCGCCGAGCGAATGCCCGACGATCCGGATCGGGAAATCGTCAATGATGTCGAGCAGCGCCGACAAGTCCAGAACATGTTCGGCTACGCTGTACATCGCGCCGGGCGCCCACGCGCTGTTGCCGTGTCCGCGCAAATCGAGCGCATAGACATGGTATTGCTCGCACAACGACCGAGCCACCCAATCCCACGATCGAGCGTGATCCAAGCCGCCGTGGACCAGCACCAGCGACGGCTTCTTCCCTTGTCCGTAATCCCAAAACTGCAGCTTCAATCGATCCGAATAGAAGAAATGCGAAATAGGTTCCAAGCCCTCGGCCTCATTCGTAGCGTAACGCCACCATGGGGTCGACACGGGCTGCGCGGCGAGCCGGAATATAACACGCGATCAGCGCGATAGCCGCGAGAAAAAGCGCGGTCGCGATCAAGATGAGGGGATCGCCGGGTTTCACTTCGTGAAGCAGGCTTGCCATGATGCGACCGGCCGCGAGGGCGCCTGCGATGCCCGCGGCAAAACCGACCAAGGCCAGACGCATTCCGTCCCGCAGAATCCCCGCCAGCACGCGGCCGTTCGTCGCGCCGAGCGACATGCGTATGCCGATCTCCCTGGTCCGTTGCGTTACCAGGTAAGAAAGTACCCCGTAAATTCCGATTGCGGCCAGCAGAACAGCCAGCGCGGCAAACGATCCAACCAGCAGGCTCAGGAACTCCTGTCCTTGCGCATGCTCCGCGACGATCTGATCCATCGTTCGGACCGAGTATAGCGGCAGGCTCGGATCGAGTTGCGAGAGCACGCTTCGAACCTCGGGCGTCAAGCTGGACGGAGGGAGCGAGGTATGGAGGACCAGATAAAGGCGGGAATCGCCATCGAAAGCGTCGTAAGCTTCGGGGACGGCTTTGTGCGTCAGCCCCCACTCCTTCACATCCTTCACGACACCGATCACTTCGTGCCATGGCCCATTGTCGGCGCCGGGAGAGAACATCTGGCCCAGCGGATTCTGATTCGGAAAGAAATCGTGGGCCATGCTCTCATTGATGACGGTCGGATACAGCATTGCGTTCGTCATATCCGCAGGCGGGTACGTTCCGTTTTCCCAAAACGGCCGCATTCGCATATCTTGGGCCAGGGTTTTCTGAACATCGGCTTCCGTGAATACGCGTCCGCTGATCAAAGCCACGCCCATGGCGCGGAAATACTCCGGCGAGGACGAATGCGCCTCCACGAGTTCTCCGCTCATGCGCGGCGATACCTGTCCGCGAATCTTGATGTAGTTGTTGCTTCCGCCCTCCAGCGGCATATGAGAGGTCAGCGCGGCCGATTCGACTCCCGCAATTTGACGGCTGCGTGCGAGCAAAGCCTGGCTAAAATTGAACATCTCCTGCTGCTTCTCGTACGTCTTCTCGGGCAAGCGGATAGCGGCTGTCCAGACTCCGGCGGGACGAACTCCGATATTCATGCTTCGCAGCCGCGCGAAATCTTCGAGCAACAGTCCGGCGGAAACCAGAAGGAGCAAAGAGAGAGCCATCTCCCCCACCACTAAAACATTGCTCGCGAAACGGCGCCTTCGGCCGGGGCTGACGGAACTCCCCGCGCCGCCTTTCAATTCCTCATGCAGATCGGGCCGTGAAGTTTGCAGCGCGGGAACGAGTCCGAAGAGAATGCCTGTGATAACGGCCAACGCGAAAGTGAACGCCAATACTTCGCCGTTGAGTTGGATGGTGTTGAATCGCGGCAACGCCCCAGCCTTCAGGGTGCTAAATAGTCGCACGAGTCCGGATGCGAGTATCAGACCGAGAATACCGCCCACCGCGGACAGCAGAATGCTCTCGGTCAAAAGCTGCGAGATGAGCCTGGAACGGCTGGCGCCAAGGGCGATTCGGAGAGCCATCTCCTTCTGTCGCGCCACCGCGCGCGAGAGCAGAAGGTTGGCGACGTTCGCGCAGGCAATCAACAGCACGAGTCCAACGGCGGACAGCATCATGATGAGTGAGTCGCGAGAATCGCCGATCAGGTCGTCGTGAAGCGAATTTACAACCGACCCGACTTTATAGTTGGAATCGGGGTAGCGCTGCTCCAGTCGGGAGGAGATAACCTTGAGGTCGGAGCGGGCCTGCTGAATGGAGACCCCTGGTTTCAGGCGGCCGATCGCGTTTGCCCAATGATTCCCGCGCGGCCGGAGACTCTTGGTGTCCATGTCGAGCGGGATCCAGAGTTGCGCTTGGGATGGGAAGCGGAAGTTGAGCGGCATGACGCCAACGATCGTATATTTCTTCGAGTTCAGTTCGACGTTGCGGCCCACTACGCCCGGATCGCCCCCGAAATGCGCGCGCCAGAGGCTGTAGCTGAGAATGACCTCCTGATCCTTGCCGGGCTGATCTTCGCCGGGCGCCCAGGTGCGACCCAACATCGGAGTGACGCCGAGAAGGGAGAAGAAATTGGCTTCCGTGGGAACACCCAGGACGTGGTCCGGACGCCCTTCGCCGCTGAGATTCATGTCCCCGGCCCAACTGAAGAGCGTCATGTCCTGGAAGGTGTGGTTCTGCGTTTTCCAATCGAGGAAGTCGGGGCCAGCGAACGGATAATCGCCTGGCGCGGCTTCAGTCTCATAGAGCCTGACGAGGCGCCCCGGTTCCCGGTACGGAAGGGGCCGGAGCAGGATAGTATCGATGACGCTGAAGATCGCGGTATTGGCGCCAATTCCAATCGCAAGCGTCACGGCGGCGACAGCCGTAAAGCCCTTCGACTTCATCAGGTTCCGAAGCGCGTAGCGGAGGTCTTGCAGAACGGTTTGCATGGTGGTCTGTCTCTATTAGACAGGTACTCGCGAAATCGGTTGGGGTGTCAAATTTCGTTCGGACACGGGGCACACCGAGCTAGGTGAATGATTCCGTTCGGGTTATGAGCCGCGAAGCAGCCCTGCGGCAGCTGGAATTGTGCGCTGCCTCCGCAGAATCGTGTGTGAATTGGTTTGGCGCATTGCTTTTCGGTTTGAGTATATAGGGATGTCAAACGTTATGGATAGACCATGGCGGAGTCGGCTGTATGTAAGTTATTGAGATTCAAGCTCCGAATCCGACATAAGAATTTTGAATTTTTCCGTGAACGGGGATCGAGGCTGATCCGCTTCTGGCGGAACAGAGCGGGCGGCGTTTCGAAGGCGAGATCCGGGAGGCGATTGAGAGTCAATAACCGCAGGCGCCTTGAGCTGAATTATGCCGATCCGATTCCGGAGAAGTTGAGGAGGATCGGGAGATTGGAGCCGGCTGTCAAAAACGGTATCGGCAGCCTTCCGCCAAGGCTTCGTGTCAAGTTCGAGTACGATCCTCGCGGCAGTCACACCACCCGATTTAAGGAGCTACTACACGGCTCACCACACAGGATGAAATCTGACCGTTGTCCAGTCCCTGTTTAAACCAATGGCTTCGTTGGGCGGACGAGCCGTGCGTGAAGGAGTCAGGCGAGACGTGGCCGGTGGCCATCCGTTGCAGGCGATCGTCGCCAACCGCCGCCGCGGCACGGAGTCCGGCTGCGATATCGGCTTGATCTATGATGTTGCGTTGCTCCGTGGAGTGGCCCCAGATTCCGGCGAAGCAGTCGGCTTGCAGTTCGATACTGACCGAAAGCGGGTTCGATTCCTCGGGGTCGCGCTGGCGCAATCTCTGGACTCGCGTTTCAATGCCGAGCAGTTTCTGGACGTGGTGGCCGATCTCATGCGCGATCACATAAGCTTCTGCAAACTCCCCCGGCGCGCCAAAACGACTGCGCAATTCATCGAAGAAGCTGAGATCCAGGTAGACCTTTTCGTCGACGGGGCAATAGAAAGGGCCGGTGGCAGACTGCGCCTCGCCGCAACCGGAATCGGTGTAATCGCGGAAGAGAACGAGCTTGGCGTGACGATAACGAATGTTCGCCTGGTCCGGCAGGAGTTGCTCCCAGGTATGTTGCACGTCGTCGAGCACAAAGGAAACGAATTGTACTTCGCGGTCTTGAGACGCAGAAGACCGCACGGGGTGCGGCGCCGTGGATGCATCGGGGCCCAGGAATGCGTGACGAAACACGAAACCGACAATGAGAAGGAGGATGGTTCCACCGATCCCTAGGTGGATGCCGCCGAATCCGCCGCCGCCAAATCCGAATCCGCCTCCACCGCTATCATCGTCGCGGCGATCCTCGATATCACCGCTCACTCCGCCTGGCGTCCACTCCATGCATTTCTCCCTCGCTTATTTTACGCGGCAGCGAGGAGAGAGTTTCATGAAGGCTATTCTTTTACCAGGACAACTGGCGCTTGCTCCGAGCCGGCGACCTGTTCAAAAAACGACTTGAGCGCCGCGTACTGATCGGCCGGAATTGTGGTGGAGCGGATTTCCAGCTTACGTTTGAAAAGCAGTTCTCCGTCTTGTGAAGCATAAGAAGCCGTGTAGGTGCCGAATGGCGTTTCGAGTTTGCCTCCATCGGGCATTTCGTCGATTCTAAAACCGGCGGGTAGCTTGGCGTGGACGGTTTCTTCGAAGGCCTGCGCATGCAGCACGATGGGATTCTCGCGTTTGTCGTCGGAAAAAAGCAGCGTTCCGCGGCGTGGCAGGACGGCGGGCCGGAATAACAGCAGCCGGCCGCGCATGAGCTGCGCGTAGCGTGGTGCGGCGAATTCGAGGCCGAGGTCGAAGCGATCTTCGGCGAAGGCGTCGGCGGGTTCGACCTTCGCGACTGTCGCTCCATTCGCGCCACCGGACACCCAGCGTTCGATCCATTTTTCGAATTCGCCATTGCCAAGCGAGCGGAAGCGATACCGGATACCAGAGGCGCTTTGTCCGAAGGCTTGCTCGCGCGTCTTGGATGTGATGGAGCCATCGGGCGCGACAGTAACTTCAGTTTCGCGCTCCACGCGGTTTGCCATCGATGGGATCACGGGCATCCGAATCAGTTGTCCGGCCGCGGTGTCATCCACCAAAGCGAAGCTGCCCTGTTCATGGTCCGGAACGTCTCCAAGTGGTGTGTACTCGTCGGTAGGGTCGAAGAAGAGCAGACGTCCGAGTTTGGGTACTTCGACGATCGCCGGAGAAACGGTTGCATCGGTCACTTTTACGGCGATAATGGCGTGATTGAATTGGTGCGGCGATGGCCAGTTCTCGCGGACGTAGGTGGGGTCGCCGGAATAGATGCTCACCATGTAAGACGGAATGCCCGCGACCTTTAACATGGTTCGCATCAGGTTGGCTTTATCCTTGCAATCGCCGTATTGTTTTTGAAATACCTGCGCGGCGGTGTGAGGGACGTATCCGCCGCCCCGCCCGATGCCGGTTTGGATTTCGACGTATTTGACGCCCTGCACGTAATGTCCGATCGCTCGGAGCCGGTCGAGTTCGGTAGCGGCGCCGGCTGTCAATTCCTCGAACTTTGCCTGAAATCTGCGGGTTTGCGGCGGCCTGCGGATCTTCCAGTTGAGCGAGCCAGCGCGAGACATCCGGCCAATCCGTGAAAACTTTAGCCGTTGAGGTTTTGGCGCCGTCAGCGGGAACATAACTCACGGCGATGCGGAGCGCCAGCGCGGCGACCGACGGACTTGCGGGCTCGTGTTCGATCGATTTCAAATCGTGACTCTCCCATGTGTAAGTCGAGCCCGAAGTCTGCATCGGAACGTCGCCATTGAACGTAACAGCCGTGGGACGCCATCCAGCCGGCAGTGTCATGGTGAGCCGTGCAGTGATCACCGGTAGGAATTCCTGGAAACTATACCCGAACTGGGTAAATACAGACTGTCTTTCTGAGACGGCTTCATAGCCGAAAACGGCACCCGGATCGGCATCGTCTTCGCCGGCGACCGCCCGCGCACGCACTTCGTTGTAAACGTCATCCGGCGCGGCAGTCACATCCAGAATCCGGTCTTTGGCGAATTTCTTGACTTCACCTGACGGCCGGATCATCCAGGCGCGCATTTCCCGGACCTTGCCGCTTCCGGTGTCGTAGACGACCTCGCCTCGCGCTTCTTTGCGGCCGTCCCGCGTCAAAATCTTTACGGCTCGCCGCTCGGTAGTGACTACCCGGCCATTGTCTTCGACGCTGAGATTCATCTCGTCGAGTAAAACGACCGCCGGTGTCTTGGGCGGATAGGCGGGAGTCTTTAGGGCCGCGAGGTCTCGTAGCCAGGCGGGAGCATCGTCACCCGCGAAAGCGACGGCGGCAAAAAAGAGACCGATCAGTAACCGTGAGAATTTCATTTGGTAGCTACCGCTTGTTGCTTCAATGTCAGTGCGTGCATGTCGGCTTCGTGAATGGCGTCGAACACCTGCTTCAAGTCCGCGTAAGCTTCTTTCGGGAATAGAATCACGCCGTTGCTGCCGAATACAAGCTTACGCGTATAGATCAACCGGTGATCTGGCGCGACGGAGATTTTCACAGTGTATCCGCCGAACTCACCCAGGTTTAGCGCCCCCGGAGCATCGGGATGATCGAGTTCGTATCCAGCCGGGAACCACACCTGAACGGAATCATCTTCGGACCAGGGATAGTGGAAATAGACGGGATACTTTCTGGTCGCGTTCGGGAACATCGCTTCCTTGTTGTCTTCGAAAAAATTGAGTTCCAGGAAGAGCCGCTTACCGGTGCGCTGCGCGTATCCGGGAACTTTGACGTGGAAAGAATAGGTGAGCGGTTTTTCAGGATCAGAGGCGTTTTGAACTTCGATGCGGGTGACTTCGGCGGTGCTCATCTGATTCTTGACCATCTCGCGAACGTTCTCGATCCGCTGTTCCGGAGAATCGCTTTCGATCTCGTATTTTCGTGTCACTCCGGGGTGTCCGTTGTAGGTGAGAGTGACTTGGCCTTCCAGCGTTCCCTCTTCGTTCAACCGGAAAAAGCCATCCCGCTTCACGACGTTCTTTTCCGGTCCAGAGAGCGGCGTATCGACGAACTCCGGTTCCTTGTTATCAGCAATGAGCGCTTTCTGACCTTCTTCGGCCCAGCGAAGCATACCGTACGGGACGTAAGTGTTGGCGGGATCGAAGAAGCGCCACTTTCCATCTATGTTAATCGCGACGTTGTAGGCGCGAAGGAAGTAGGAATCGGCCAGAAATGGAGCGAAGAACGCGACACTACGGTCGGCGAGGCGAGCGATGCGGGCATCGAAACCCGCGGCGGCAGCTAGGGCGGCGAAGGCCATGTCGATATCGAAACCGTTGCCCACGCCCTGGCTTATCGTATCGGCGGGCGTTTTATTCTGTTTTGTATCGGCGCGCTCTTCGGCCGTGATTACATCCCGCTGTGTGTTCTTGATCTTGGTTCGGCAGTATTCAAAAAGACGGCGCAGTTTATCTTCATCGTTTGTTGCGCCATTGGTAATCTCGTCGGCGGTCTTTCGAACATCGCTGTTCACCTTGGTACTACCCTTGAATGTCTTATATTCTTCGCGCCCGTAATTCTTCCAGTACTTATCGGGAGTTAGTTTCTTGTCCTCGGAATAATAGACCAGTATCCAAGAGCGAACTTCGTCCTGCGGGGGCATCTGAGGCTCCTCGATAAAAGCCGGGACATTCGAGAGCGTTGTGCCGTAAAAGCCGTCGCGCTCGATTACAAACGGGGTGTGCTCGCAGTGAAAATCCTGAGTGCGCATGGCGAAGGGTAGCCAGCGAACATTGAGCGGCTTAATGTGATACCGGACCAACTGGATGGGAACGTCGTGCTGGAAGTAGAGATGGGCGTAATTCGAGACTTCATTATCGCGGTACTCGCGATAACGATATTCGATGACGTCGCCGGGCTCTACTCCGGGCATCGCGAAGGACACAGCTTTCACTTTCAGGCCCCCGGCTTTCACGATGGTGCGCTCGAAAACCGCGTCTTTCTTGAGTTCCAGGATGCGTCCATCGGGCTTGATGGTGCGTCCGGCGACATCGCCGATGTGCACTTTCCCGGCGAACGGAAGATCGATGGTGGCATGAGAATCGCGACCGCGTTCGTTGAAAATTTTGATTCGGATGTAGTTGGACAGTACGGTTTCAAAATCCTGACCATGCAGTTCGTCGGCGACCCATACTTCCCAAAGGATCGCTTCAGCGCCGGCGTCCTTGTCGACGCGAGGCGTTTTGAGGGCCAGATCGGCCGGATCCACCGGTTTCCAATCCAGGTTCGCCGCTGCAAATATCGGGAACGACGTTAAAAACAGACCACATAGAACAGACCGCATTCTTTGACTCCGATGCACTTGCAAATTCACGAATCGCAGTGCGTAATTTGGCGCAAGTGCATTCGCCTTGCTTTCTACTTATGAAGGGAACAGTATATCCGAAGTGAGCAGCTAATTCCCATGGAACTCTGGCGGGACTAAGGTACTGGAACCTCGGGAACACAGATTTGCGCCGGATTGTTCCATTCCGTTAAGGCAATAATTACGGTCGCAATTTGTACGGCGATGACAAGTGCGATACAGGCGGTCCAGCCTCCGGCATTCCAGAGCCAGCCGGGGAAAGATGCGCCGGCGCTGCCGCCGAGATAGTAGAAAGTGACGTATAAACCGACTGCAAGTGCCCGATTATGCGTAGCCGCGGTTCCAATGTTACTGCTGGCCGAAGCCTGCGAAATGAAAACGCCAGAGCAACAGATACAGAGGCCGAGCAGAACGATCCAAAGCCGGCTGCCCATAGTGAGGAGCATGCCGGTGATGCCCATTGCGACCGCGGCCGCGACCGCATTGCGGTAACCGAAGCGGTCGATATAGCGGGTGCAGACGGGGGTTACGACAGCTCCGACAAGATAGACAAAAAAGATGGAGCCAAGCGCCGCGGCTCCCAAATTAAATGGGGGCGCGGCGAGATGGAAGGTGATGTAAGTGAAGGTTGAGACGAGCGAGAACATGACACAAAATCCGACGGCGTAAGTGGCGAGGAGTTGGCGGTTCTTGAGGTGATCGAGAATAGCGTGAAATGGGGAGGCTGATTTAGCGGTGCGGCGGAAATGACGCTCACGCGGGAGCCACGCCCAGACCGCGATGGCCGCGATCAGGTTCACCGTTCCAAGCGCAATGAGCGCCCAACGCCAGTTGAAGTGCGCGGCTGTGGTTCCGGAGATCATGCGGCCGCTGAATCCTCCGATTACCGTGCCGGTGACGTAATAACCCATGGTCCGTCCTCGCTGCCCGTCGGTCCATTCGTCATTCACGTAAGCGACCGTGATGGCGAAGACGCCTGGTGTGATGAGGCCTTGAATGAATCGCCACAAGATCAGTTCGTTCAATCCGGAAGACGTGGCCGCGAGAAAATTGCAGAACGCGGAGAGGAGGGCGGCGATGACGATGACCCGGCGGCGTCCAAGACGGTCGGCCACGCGGCCGGCAATCGGCGCAGCTATGGCGACACCGATGGTGGATGCTGTGATGGTCATGCTCACGGCGACTTTTCCGGCGTGAAAGATGGAAGCGAGGAGAGGCAGAAGGGGTTGTGTTGCGTAAAAGCCAACGAATGCGCAGAACCCGGCCAGGACGACGCCCCGCTGGGCCGGGCTCAAAATTCACCATCCATTTATTCTATTTTCGCGTTTTGGGAAGGGAGGTTGGGGAAGATGCAAGGGCGGCAGGCCGCTGGCTGCGAGGTCTGTAGAACAGGCATCGGGGCGTACCCCGGGCGTGTGCCCCTCCGTTACCGTCGGGGTTCCGCAATAAGTTTATTGTGCTGTCCAAAACGACAGAGCCTTGCGGGCGCGGGTTGGAAGGGCGTCTCATCGCTACAATGTAGTCGGAGGTACTCGGAAAATGGTCCTTGAAGCGACCCCGTACGTCGAAAAAGAGATCGAAATAAACCCGTGGCTGTCGGCCGCTGCCCGCTTTGATGAAGCGGCCGAGCGGCTTGGCCTTGATGAAGGCCTCCGAAAAGTCCTGCGCACGCCGACGCTGGAATTGACTGTGAATATTCCGGTGCAGTTGGACGACGGCCGGCTGGAGGTTTTCACTGGTTATCGCGTGCAGCATTCTATTGTGCGCGGTCCGGCAAAAGGTGGTATCCGGTTCGCTCCGGACGTGAGTCTGGATGAGGTGCGCGCGCTGGCGTCGTGGATGACGTGGAAGTGCGCGGTTGTGAATATTCCGTTTGGCGGGGGGAAGGGCGGCGTAATCTGCAATCCCGAGTTGTTGTCGATGTCGGAGCTGGAGCGATTAACACGCCGTTATACAGCCCAGATCATCGACGTCATCGGGCCGGAGCGCGATGTACCCGCGCCCGACATGAACACCAATTCGCAGACGATGTCCTGGATCATGGACACGTATTCCATGCACAAGCGGCACACCGTGACCGCGGTTGTGACGGGCAAGCCGCTCGAACTGGGCGGGTCGCAGGGACGGCCGGAAGCAACCGGGCGGGGATGCATGATCGTCACGATGCAGGCGCTGCGGCGGTTCGGATTGGATCCCTCGGAAGCGCGAGTGGTGGTGCAAGGATTCGGAAACGTTGGCGGAATGTCGGCGCGGCTGATGGCGCGGACCGGGTTCAAGATTATCAGCGTCATTGAGTGGGACGGTGCGGTTTACAATCCGCGTGGGATCGATCCGGACGCGCTGATGAAATTCCGCAATGAAACAGGCTCGATCGTGGGTTATCCCGAGGCTGAGCCGATCGATCCGCAGGAAGCGATGTTGCTGGAGTGCGAAGTGCTTCTGCCGGCGGCGAAAGAGAATGTGATTACCACCGCGAACGCGGATCGCATCCGGGCGAAGATCATCTGCGAGGGTGCAAACGGTCCGACAACATCGGAAGCGGATGCCATCCTTGCCGAGAAAAAGATCTTCGTGCTTCCCGATATTCTGGCGAATGCGGGCGGCGTGACGGTGTCGTATTTCGAGTGGGTGCAGGATCGGCAGGGTTACTTCTGGAACGAACAATTAGTGAATGGCCGGCTGGAAGAGATCATGGTCAGCAGCTTCAAGGACGTGGTGAGCTATGCCGAGAAGCACAAAGTGAATAATCGGATCGCTTCTTATATGTTGGCGATCGATCGGGTGGCCACGACGATTAAGATGCGCGGGATTTACGCGTAGCCGGCTTATTCGTAGCGCAGCGCGATGACGGGGTCGACCCTCGTCGCGCGGCGGGCCGGCAGGTAACACGCGAGGAGCGCAACTGCCGACAGGATCGCGGCTACCCCGAGAATGGTTGCCGGGTCCCGCTCTCCAACGCCGAACAGTAATGACGCGAGCAGCCGGGACAATGCGAGCGCGCCGATCAATCCGAGCAGGAGTCCGATTCCGGTCATCAGCATTCCACTGCGCAGTATCAGTCCAAGGATGTTGCCCGCACTGGCGCCGAGAGCGGCACGGATGCCGATCTCATGAGTCCGCTGCGCGACGGAGTACGAGATGACTCCGTAGATCCCAATCGCCGAAAGAAGTACCGCGACGACGGCGAATACCGCGAGCAGCATGGACCGCAGGCGGTTGGAGGCCAACGATTCCGATTTGATCTGCTCGAGGGTTTTGACGTCTGTGAGGGGCTGGTCTTTGTTGACGTCGTGTACGGCCTTGAGAATCGCCTGCTGCAAGGTGGTTGGATCCATGGCGGCACGCACTAAGAGCGCCTGGTAATAAGTCGGGCTCTGTTGGTTACTCACATAGATTCCAGGGTTGTCGTCTTCCTTGTCATCCAGACTGCCGACCTTCTCGTCGGCCACGATGCCCACAACCTCCCAGGGGATTTCGTTACCAAGCTGCGTTTTGCCCGGAACGATCTCCTGAATCAGGATGCGTTTCCCAATGGGGTCGCGCTTCGGGAAATACTTTCGAGCCATGGTTTCATTAATGACGGTCACGGGCGGAGATCCCTTGACGTCGCGATCGCTCAGGAGGCGGCCTTTGCGAAGCCGCATGGCGAGAGTCCCAAAGTAGGACGGACTGACCATCTTGAAAAAACATGCCTTGCGGTTGGCGCGATCTACCAACGGCTGGTCGGCGATCTGGAACGGCATCCCATATCCCCAGCCGTCCATGGGAAGTGAGGAGGTCACGGCTGCGTCGCGGACGCCGGGAAGGGACGTGAGATTGTTCAGGACCTGGTGTAGATAGATGTTCAATTGCGCGGGATCGGGGAACCTCTTTTCCGGAATCGGCAGACCCGCCGTCAGCACGTTGGTGGAATCGAATCCCGTGTCTACCTGCTGCATTTGGAAGAAACTACGAATCAGAAGTCCCGCGCCGGTGAGCAGCACGAAGGCGAGGGCAACTTCGGTCACCACCAGCGCTCCACGAAGTCTCTGACGCGCGCCTCCGGCGCTTGCTCCGCGTCCACCTTCTTTCATGGAGCCCGCGAGATTCGGCCGGGTGGCTTGAATGGCTGGCGCTAAACCAAAGATCAATCCCGTGAGAACGGAAAGCGCCAATGTAAATAAAAGGACTCGAGTGTCCATGCTGATGTCAGCCTCTCGCGGAAACGAAAAAGGCGGAACGGCGGCTTTCAATCCCGCCATGGTGACGAATCCGACTGCGAGCCCGAGAATCCCCCCGCAGAACGATAGAAGTACGTTTTCTGTCAGAAACTGCCGTACCAATCGCATGCGTCCGGCGCCGAGCGAGGCGCGAATTGCAACTTCGCGGTCTCTCGCGGTGGCGCGCGCCAATGTCAGGTTGGCAAGGTTGGCGCAGCCGATCAAGAGAACCATTCCAACAGCGGCGAGAAGCACGTACAACGATTGCCGCATTTGCTTTCCGACAATCATCTCGGAGAGCGGATCTATGGAAACACCCCAACCCTTGTTAGAGTCCGGATAGTCACGCGCGATGCGCGCGCCGATGGTGTCCATTTGGGCACGCGCCTGTTGCAGGGTCACGCCTCGCTTGAGAAGGGCGAACGAACTGAACCAGTGAAAATTGCGCGTCATATTTTCGGGTTTGAAGCTGAGCGGACGCCAAATTTGAGCGTAGGCACGATCGAATGCGCCGCCGGGAGGGAGAACCCCGATGATTGTAGTGGGCTCTCCATCGAGAATGATCGTCCTTCCGATCAGGCTCGGGTCCGATCCAAAGCGCGATTCCCATAGCGCGTGGCTCAATATGGCGACATTGTTCTTGCCGGGCTGTTCCTCTTCCGGCAGAAACGTCCGGCCCAGGACGGCCTTGATCCCGAAGATGTCGAAGTAGTGCGGCGATACGACGGCCCCACGAAGTTGGACGGGCTCGTTTACACCGGTCAATACAACCGATCCTCCGGATTGCGCCGCCATATATTCGAAGACGTGGTTTTCCTTCTGCCAGTCCAGATAATTCAGTGTCGAGATGCCGTTTCTGCCACCGCCCGGCGGCTTTTCCAGGACGAGCACGATGCGGTCGGGTTCGGCATAGGGGAGAGGTTTCAGCAGGACGCCGTCCACAAAGCTGAAAATCGCGGTGTTCGCTCCGATTCCGATGGCAAGAGTCAGTACGGCGACTGCCGTAAAACTCGGATTCTGGGCGAGGGTGCGGAGACCGTATCGAAGATCCTGAAGAAGTTCGCTCATTTGACACCTTAGACGGTGTAATACCGGAAAAGTGCTTAGAGGTTACGTGGCGGGTCGCTTCGGATCCTCGGCGCTTCGTTAGGGGTCTGTGAAAAAATCCGGCTATTGCCCCTCCGTAACCGTCGGGGTTCCGCAGGGCGTGGAACGGCGGTTAGTAGTGAAATCTCCAGCGGAACTCGGCGTAGATCTGGCGGGGGTCGTTGAAGTGGAACCCTCCGAAGGTCAGGCTGTTATCGAGTAACACCCGGCGATTCGCTACGTTCAGAGCGGTCAACGAAATCCTGTATTTGTCGCCCTCGCCGAAACTTTTTCCTACTGAAACGTCAAAAGTCGTGTGCTGGGGCAGGTAGTCCCCCGGATATTGCGCGTCCGGCAAACCGTTTGTAAATCCCGAGCCGTAGTACATGTTCATCGAAGCGAACACATGCCAGGGAAGACTCGAATTGATACCGGCATTCAGCGTATTTCTTTGATCGTGGTCCACTGGCGAAAGTCCCGGCGGCGGCTCGCATCCATCGGGAATGGGAGTTGGACAGACCAAGCCTCCCGTGAAGGGCGCGGCGGCCTGCGCGATCTGGTTCGAGTAAGCCACGTGGACCTGAGCGCGTTTCCAGATGCGCGGAGAACGCAGCGTGGTTTCCCAACCTTGAATTAAAGCGGACGCCCAGGTGAGCGGCCAGAAGATATTCGATTCGCCGATATTGCTGTGGTCCAGCCAATTCGATGACCGAGTTTGAAAGGTATCTTCCTCGAGAACCCAGCCGTGAAATGGAATCGAGACGCCGAATTGGTATTCGTGATCGCGCTCTCCGCGCAAAGGGGCGAACGTCAGGGTCTGACTGGAGGCTAAGTTGAGCAAGGGACCGGTAGCAGTCAAGAGCGGCGGCGCCTGATAAAAGTGACCGTAGAATCCATGGAAGACCCAGTTGATGCGGGGGACCCGGATCGCAATGCCGAGGCGTGGGTCGGTGACGTTCTCCACAATTCCCGGCTGCCCGCTGACCGAGCCGGAGTCGAAGTGCGAATAACGCACGCCGGCGATCAGCGTCAACCAGGAGGTCGGTTTGAACCGGTCGCTAAAGAAGACTTCACCCAAGCCTCCGGTTACCGCGGCTGAGGACGGGCCGAAGTTCTGGCAGTCCGTTCCGCAATCCGTAAAAACGTTATTGAAGAAGTTACTCTGATGCTGGGCGAAGCCATAGGTTCCGAGTTCGATGTCGTTGTTCTTTAGTACGGTCGCGTTCAGACTCGCTTGCATGCCGGCGTAGTTGGCGGTCTGGTTCACGGTAGAGACCACCGGGAAATCGTTGGGCGAGGCGTTGTAGCTGGCCTGATTGCAGTGATAAAACGGCGAAATAGTTAGAAGCAGGTTGGGATTAAATGTATGCAGCCAGGAAAAGGTTACATAACCGTCCGGTTCACGTTCAGTATCGTGCAGTCCGTAACTGGGGTAAACCTGGTTTCCAGACGAGTCAGGATTGGGATCGATGGGAATCTGGTAATAATCCTGGCGTAATGAAAAGACCGCGCGAAACTGATTGGAGGCGCTGGCGTTGAATATCAACGACGCGAATCCGCCATAACCGTTTTCGGCGTCGTGAACAACTTGTCCGATAGGCGGCTGCAAACCGTAGTCGCTGCGATTCCCGTTCAGGCTCACATAGTAGGCGAAGCGTTGGGAATGCCCTCCGAAACTAACCTGATCGTTCGTCTGATACCAATTGCCCAATGAGGTGACGAGTTCCGCCTCACTGTTACGTTCAAAGCCGGACCGGGGCACGATATTGAAGATTCCATAAGTACGGTCGCCGTACTCCGCATCGTAACTGCCGCGCTGCACTTCGAGATAGTCGATGTCTTTGGGATCGATCTGCGGACCCAAATTCGTGGCGATATTGGTATTCGGCACCGGTACGCCGTCAATGAGCCAATCCACCTGGTGGCCGCCGCGCATGTGCAGCATGTCGTGAGTTACATAGGCACCAGGAGTGAAATCGGTGATCATCGCCATGCTGTTGGTGCGGTCGGCGCCGGGAGTTTGTGCGATGTCTTCACGATTGATCAACGTCGTGGGAGTTACCGAATCCATATTGACCGCTTCGGCCTCTCCGACGACAACGGTACTTTGACTCAAATGAGCGATCGCCAGTTGAAAGTGAAGAACCGGCGACGACTCGGAAGTAACCGTTACGATCTGCTCCGCAGTCTCGAATTTCGGCTGAGTGACGGTGATTTTGTAGTCACCCACCGGCACGTTGGTGAACAAAAACTCACCGTTGTCGTTAGCTTGCGCGGTTTGCGACCAATCCGAAGTGATCGCTTTCAATGTCACCGTTGCGCCGGGCACAGGCCGGTGCTGCGGGTCGTGCACGATTCCTTGTATTCTTCCGAAAATCGTCGCGTCGAGAAGGGATCCAAAAAACAGGAAAATGAGAGAAGCTCGAAGCAGTGAAGCCACCAGAACTATCAAACCTGATTTTTGCGGCGTTGTCGTGCGGCAAATTGTCGCATCTTCGGTATCCGGGGAGGAATGCTGCTAGCAGCCTGGGGTTGAAATCTGTTTTTGAAATTGGGAGCGCATGAGATGCGCGCAAAGGAAGAGTTGAAAGAGAGACGCTACCAAGCCTTTAGTGGTTACTCTTGTCCCCAAGAACCTCCCTCGGTTCGGAGCTAATCGCCTGCGCGATCAGAGCGACCAGAAAATGGAGCGTAATCGAGAGTCCTTGCAGCCCTCTCGGAGTTCCGATTCCGTACGTGTTTCGCAATAGCAGCCCCAGATTCATGGCCGCCACGTGGATCAGCATCCGTTTGAGAATGTTGTTGTGTTTTCGCAGGTGCGTTCGCCGCATGGCTCCCGTGCGATAACAATGTGCGAACGTCCGTTCGATCAGTTCACCACGCCTCCGCAAAAGCTGCTTGCCTTTCGGCCGCTGCAACCGTTGCCGGTTGGCGTATACCGCATCGCGTTGTTCTTCTTTCCCCACCCAATGCCGTTTCCCGGTTTGCTTCTTCTCGGAGATATAGGTGCGCACACCCAGGGCCTTCATCTCCTGCAATATCGGTCCGCTGTGGTAGCCCTTGTCGGCCACTATTTCCTCGACCCCACCCACATGGACTTGTGGCTCTTCGGTCGGCCGTATCTCAGCCTCACGCTCCATCAACTCAGCCACCGTCGTGCCAGCTTCCACCAGCGTTTCCTTGATCGTCGTGGTGTCGCCCAAATCGGCTTCCTGCAGGGTCACCGCCACCACCGCACCCGTATCCATGTCCACCGCGTGCTCGGCCTTATGCGCCAAATGCGTGCCCCCGCACTTCATCTTGGTGATGCGCGCGTCCGGATCGTGGGGATTCACCCACTCGTCGTTCGACCCTTTCCTTTCCCGCTTCCGATCCACCCGCGCCAGATCTTCTCGCGTCGGCGTCGCGATCCCAGACTGCCGCGCCAGTCCTTTCAAGAATGCTTCGTAGCTTTCCCCGTTGTCGCGCCGCACGATCGATCGCAATGCCGCATTGGCTTCCAGCGTCGTCGCGTCGATGCCGATCCGCTTCCCCTTCACCAGTCCCGCGTCGGCCAGCAGTTCCAGAATCCAATGGAACACCTGGCGATGCGTTTCCACATCGATCAACCGCCGCGTGCGCGAGATCGTCGTGTGATCCGGCGCACTCTCGTGCCGTCGAATCCCCACGAACTCCCGGATCGACAACGAGTCTCCTGCTCGCCAGGAGATCCCTCGTTCGCTATCGATCCCTTCGAAGTACCCCACCAACAGCAAACGGAAGTAGATTCCAGGAGCGAGACCAGGGAGTCCCATTGTGGCCGCATAAAAACGCTGGCATTGCCTTTCCACAAATCCGTCAAAATCGTGTCGCGCGAGAAGTTGGTTCAGACGCTCATAAAAAGGATGGCTCGTGGGCCGCGCCAATTCGCAACTCGGCACCCAAATCTCTTCCTGCTGCTCCCGCCGCCTGCCCATCGCCATATGACGATTCTACGATCAAACATTCTTCTGGAAAACTGTTTTCTGACTTTCACCCCGGACTGCTAGCGGTTCGCGGTGGCCGTGCGGAGCTGGCGAGCGTAAAGCGTGATTTCCCATCGCTCCCGATCGCTATATTTCGGAGCATAATTCGGCATTCCGCTACTTTTGATGCCATGGGTGATGACCCAGTAGATCTCCCCATCAGTGAGACCGTGGACGGCGTGGCCGGTCAGGTCAGTTGGCCTTACTTTCATCGCCAGGGCTGCCGTCGTCTGAGCCTTCCCATCCGTTCCGTGACAGGAGGCGCAATTCTTTTGATATAAGGCGCGACCGTTCGATAGTTCCGCGTCTGTACCCTGCAGGGGATTCTTCAGAGTCTTCGCACTGGCAGGCGCATGGGAATGGCCCTCGTGCGCCAGAAGCATTGAGGCTACAGTCAGTATCGAAACCGCTGCGAAGAGCAAATTCCGATGGAACTCGCGAGACATGTTCGTATCCTTTCGATGACAGTTCACCGATTCGGCGCGGAAAGGGCGGCTCCACGCCATCTATTCAGTACTCGAAACAACGAGACCGCACCGATCGCCATCGCGAATAAAGGGACGAGCGTCAGCATCCACCACGTAACGCCTTCAGGCTCCGCCAGAATTCTCTCGCCATAACGGGATTTATACATTTCAACAATCTGGCGCTCGGATTTTCCACTTGCGATCAACTGATGAATCTCCGCCTTCATCGTCATCGCGGCGTCACTCATGTGGCGATCGAGGGTCTGGGTATAGCAGCAGGGAGCCAGCAACTCGCGTTGCAGTTTCGCCTCCAGAGGACTGAGCTCTCCTTCAAACGAAGCAGCAAGCAGGCTCGGCAGAAGGACAATGGCTAGCAGCAACATTCGAGTCGTCATTCGGGTCTACTGTTGCGCTCCCTCCTTGTGAATTTCGCCGATCCAATAATCGAGATCCTGAACGAAGACAGTGGCTGCAATCCGGTCCCCGACGCGCAGCGCCTGAAAGTCACTGCTATCTTTCACGGGGAAATCCATTGTCATGGCCTCCATCCAGCCCTCGATCTTTTCGCTTTTGATGGTGGCCAAATGAGTGTTCGGATCTAAGCGGACGATCTGCCCGCGCATCTGAAACCGCTTCACGGCGGGCTTGGCTTGAGGGGCACGAGCGCAACCCGGCAAGGAGATCAGGGAGAGCAAGACAGCAGCGAGAAGCGAAACAGTACAGGGATTCCCATTCCATCTTTGAGCGAGCGGCGATGCAAGGACACGAGGCATCCGGAAAGTGTGACTGCTTCCATGAAAACATCAACTCGCCGCGTTGTCGTGCGGCAAATTGTCGCACGAAGGAGATCAGCGGGGCGGCGGATATTTCACGAGCTTGCGTTGCAGAGAGCGGCGATGGATGCCCAACAATCGCGCCGCTTGGGAGATATTGCCGTCGCAATCGGCAATAACACGTTGCATGTGTTCCCATTCCACTCTGGCCAGCGAAGGGACGGTTTCCGGCGCTTCAGGCGCGCCGCCCGAGGCGGATCGCAACGTTTCGTACACGGCCAGTATCTGATCGGCGTCGGCCGGTTTGCTCAAGTAATGGTCGGCGCCCTTCTTCATCGCGGAAATAGCCGTTGGGATGCTGCCGTAACCGGTGAGCACTACGATGCTCATGGAGGAATCGATGGCGCGCAGCTCTGAAACGACGTCGAGGCCGCCCTTTCCGGGCATGCGCAGATCCACGAGGACGAGGTCGGGGCTGCGATCTCGCGCGAAACTCAGAGCAGCTTCACCGTCGGCCGCTCCCTCGGCTTCCCAATTTCGCTGCGACAACGCCCGGCAGAGACGATTGCGAAACACCTCGTCGTCGTCGACGACCAATGCCAAGGGCAGATCTTCAGACGGAGACATGTGCGCTCTCCGCCGAAGTGTGGACCGGTAACTCCAGCGTCACTGTGGTGCCTTCGCCGGGGCTGGAATCGAAACGTACATGGCCGCCGAGGCTCTCCGCGAAGGTGCGGACCAGAAATGTTCCGAGTCCCATCCCTTTGCCGGGCTGCTTTGTAGTGAAGAATGGTTCGGCGATATGGCGCAGTACATTGGCGGGCATTCCGTGCCCATGGTCCCGCACTGCGATCGATAAAGCGGAACCGGTGGCCATGGCTGAGATGACGACCGGACGCCGATCGGAAGTGGCGTCCAAAGCGTTTTGGATCAGGGCGGCAAGGGACTGCGCCGTGGCATGAGTTGGCAAAACCGCCGCCAGTTGTTCATCGCTGAGCTCAATTTGGAGCAGCGCCCGTTGCGATTCCGGGAACTGATCGAGAACCTGAATGAGAAGATCGCGCACTCGAATCCTGCTGGGCGATTCGCCCATCGGTTCGGCACTTTGAGCGCTCATCCGCTCTAGAATGCGACGGCAGCGATCCACTTCGGAGCGAATGAGTTTTGCATCTCCGAGGACTGCGTCGTTGGCCTCGACGTTCGAAGCATAGCGTTCCAGTTCTCTCGCCACTACCGCGATGGTTCCGAGCGGTGTCCCCAGCTCATGAGCCGCTCCCGCAGCGAGCGTAACGAGGGAGGCAAGTCTTTCGTTCTTTGCGACCTGATCCTGGAGAACAAGAACCTCCTGCTCGCGGGTTCGCAGCGCATCGGCGATCTTTCCGGTGAAGAAGCTGATGAGAGCGGCCGCAATTACGAACGCCATCCACATTCCGACCAGGTGCGGCGAGAGGCCTTGTTCCACATGGTGGGGTTGGAACGCCGCTGACGGCACGTAAAAGAAGAAGAGCAGACCGAAACAGACTGTCGAGAGGACGCCGAGCGCCCAGGTCCATCTCTTTCGCAGCACGACCGCGGATAAAGTGATTTGGACGAGATACAGCAAGCTAAACGGATTCATAGGGCCGCCGGTCAGCCCTAAGATCGCGGTCAGGCAGAGCGTGTCGAGACAGAAGACGGCTCCGAGGGTCTCCTGAGTAAATCGAACCGGAAGCATGCGGAGGCGCCCGAGTAAGATGTTGCTGGCGAGAATGATGGCGAGAGGAGCGAGAGTCCAATAAGGGAAACGCACGCCATACGAAATTCCGAGAATTACCGCGGCCTCACCGGCGACCATTCCGTAGCGGAGACGGACAACCCACGGGAGGGCGAGATTGGGGGCGAGATCCGTTGGGACAGATGTGGGACTGTCCACGAGTCCTCTGGTCATCTGCGATAACGCCACACTGTCCATTATGCAACCCTAATCCGCTATCCTTGATTTTGCCCCTCGATCCTATCCCTGAGCCCCTCAAGCGTGAGGCGGCCGATGAACCACCGCCGTTCCTTGGCACGTGGAATAACATCTACATCGCAATCCTGGTCTACGTCGGCGTGCTCATCGCTCTGTTTTACTGGTTCGCACAAACTTTTTCCGCATGAGACCGCTCGATTGGGTGGTGATGTTTGGATGGCTGGCGTTTATCGTCAGCTACGGGTTGTATCGCGGACGGGGCAGTTCCACGACTGCGAAATACATGCTCGCCGGCCGCAGCATGCCGTGGTACGCCATGGGTCTTTCGATCATGGCCACGCAGGCGAGCGCGGTCACGTTCATTTCGACGACGGGTCAGAGCTATGTCGACGGGATGCGATTCGTGCAGTTTTATTTCGGACTGCCGCTGGCCATGATCGTTCTCTCGGCTACGGCTGTTCCGATCTTTCATCGCGCCAAGGTTTACACGGCTTACGAGTATTTGGAAATGCGCTTCGATGCGCGGACGCGGGCGCTGGTCAGCGGCATTTTTCTGATTGAACGCGGACTGGCGGCGGGAGTTTCTTCTACGCTCCGTCGGTTGCGCTGTCGGTGGTGCTCGGCTGGCCGGACCGGCTCACTACGGTGATGATGGGTCTGCTGATTATCGCCTACACAGTCACAGGCGGCATCAAAGCGATCACGTGGGCCGACGTTCAGCAAATGACCCTGATTCTCTGCGCGCTGGTTCTGTCGCTTGGAATCGCAGTTCATCTGCTGCCTCGCGGCGTTTCTTTTCTCGACGCGGTTCATCTTGCGGGGGCGGTGGGCAAACTGAATGCCGTCAACCTGCATTTCGATCCGAACGATCGCTATAACGTGTGGAGCGGGCTTATCGGCGGCATGTTCCTGGCGCTGGCTTATTTCGGCTGCGATCAGTCTCAGGTGCAGCGGTACCTCACAGGTAAATCTATTGCACAGAGCCGGCTCAGTCTAATTTTCAACGCGGTTGCCAAGATCCCGATGCAGTTTTTCATCTTGTTCATCGGGGCGATCGTGTTTGTGTTTTTTGTGTTCGAACGTCCGCCGCTGTTATTCAATCCGGTTTCGCTGCATCATCTTCAGACGACCAATACGGGCGCGGTTGCGGGTCTGGAAAACCGCTTCAATGGAGCGTTCGATAAGCGGAAATCCGCGGCGATGGATTACCTGGAGGCCAAGCGCGGCAACGATCGGGCGCGGGAGCAGGCGAGCCTGGAACAATATCGAACGGCGCAGACCGATCTTCGCGAGGCGCATCATGAAGCGGAGGTTTTGGCTGGCAAGAACGATACCAACTACATCTTCCTGTCGTTTGTGACGCGATATCTGCCGATGGGGATCGTCGGTTTGGTGATCGCGGTGATCTTCTCGGCGGCCATGTCTTCCACTTCGGGCGAGATTAATTCGCTGTCGACGGTTACCGTGATCGACATTTATCGGCGTCACATTCGCAAGGATGCGCCCGATCATCACTATCTCATCGCATCGCGCGTGGCGACCGCGTTTTGGGGAATCTATGCGGTTGTGTTCGCTCAATTCGGAGGGGGCTTCGGCGCGCTCATCGAGGTGGTGAACGTGGTCGGGTCTTTGTTCTACGGCGGACTGCTGGGAGTCTTCATCCTGGCGTTCTTATTCAAGAAGGTTGGGGCGAGCGCCGCGTTCTATGGCGTCATCGCGGGCGAGGCGGTGATCTTTTTCCTCTACTTCTTCACCAAGCTCGCGTTTCTCTGGTTCAACGTGGTCGGCCCTTTGGTGGTGGTTGGAGTGGCCTTGGCCATCACCGCAGTGCGCCGTCCGGCGAGCGTGCCGGCGACGTAAACGCTGTCGATGGTCCGGGTATTGCGGATGTCATCGAGCGGATTCTTCTCGAGAACGACCAGATCGGCCCACTTCCCTTTTTCGAGCGTGCCGAGATCTTTGGCTCCGAGAAACTGCGCGCCGCTTTTTGTAGATGCGGTGATAACTTGCGACGGCGTCAAACCGGCTTCCACCATCAACTGCATTTCCCAGTGCTCGAAGTAGCCGGGGAAGCGGCCGGGAGGTCCGGTGTCGGTTCCCATCGCGTAAGGAATGCCGGCGTCGGCCAGTCTTTTTAGATTCTGCTGCGCCGTTTTGAGAAAGCCTTCGTATTTCACGGTATCCGGGTTGGATGCAATCTTTTTCTGATAGGCCGGGTCTTTTAGTGTCGCTATGAGCTTTTCAGAAACGGCTCGAGTGAAGAACGGGTCGTTCACGAAATCCGGCGTTTGGGCATAAACGAAAATCGATTCTTCGCGCGTGAACGTCGCCGCGGCTTGCCAGACGTGGTGGGCTTTCATGCTGGCGATCAGCGCGTCATCGACCGGCCTGTCGCGCACGCTGTGCATGAAGGCATTCACGCCGGCGTCGGAGAGGCGCTTGGCGTCTTGGTAATAGAAGAGGTGCGTGAAGGCTCGGAGGCCATGCTGGTGGGCGTCGTCGATGACGGCTTTCGAAACTTCGAACGGCATCTTCTTCGCGTGGCCGAGATTGTCGTCCACCCACATCTTCACGTAGTCCGGCTTTTCGGATGCTAGCAGGTCCATGTCTTTCGCGACCTCGGCGGGACTGGTCACCGCGAATGTTACTCCGGGCATGGCGCCGATGCTTGCGGGATAGACAAATCCCTGGCCGGCGGTGTAAACACGGGTGGTGTCGGGGCGGCCACGACGCTGCTCATCGCGAATTTGATAGATGAGATCCTGGTCGAGCCCCATGCTGGCCACCGTAGTTACGCCATAGGAGGCGTAGGTGTTCAGATTTTTCTTGATGTTCTCGCGGGTGTAGAATTTCGGGTCCTGCGTGAGATCGATCACGTTGCCGAGATGGCCGTGAACATTGATGATTCCGGGCATCATGTACTTGCCGGTCAGATCGACAACCCGCGCTCCCGCCGGCGTTTTGACGCGCGCCGCTGAACCGATGGATTGAATGCGGCCGTCGACGATGACCATCGTGATAGCGGCTCTGGCAGGGCCGCCATTGCCATCAATCAGAGTGAAGTTTTTGAGCACGGTGGTCTCGGCGGAGGCAAGAGCCATCGCGAACAAAGCTATAATCGTGCGTTGAAGCATCTTGTGAATCGTAGCGTAATCATGACTTCATGTTGAGAATCGGCGTGTTCGGCTGGGGCGTCATCGCGCCCAAATCTCCTAACATTGCGGCGTTTGAAAAGAACCTGGAATGCTCGCAATCGTGGCTCACTCCGTTCAACGGATTCGGACCGGATAATTTCCTGGTGGGTACACCGGAGTTCCGTTTTGAAGACTACCGCGAATGGATCGATAAAAGGTTTGCGCCGCGGCATTATCAGAACCTGAAACAGAAGATGGATTCCCCGGCTCTTTATGCGCTCGGAGCTTTCATCCAGGCGCTCGGACAGAACGCAGGGATGGAGCAGGAGTTGAGCGCGCTGGGGCAGAAGGCGCATATATACATCGGGAGCGGACTCGGGAGCCTGGGGACCATCCACGATGCCAGCATTACGCTGTACAAGTCGCAGCGGGCCTGGAATCGTTTCTGGGCGCAGCCGGAGCGCAATGCCGAATTGCGTGCTTATCTCGAGCAGGGCAATTCGCCATCCGGCGACGAAGAGGAATGGTGGGCTCACTGGGCCGCGCGTTCCACCGAGTTGCAGGATTATCTCGTGGAGCTGGCGGCGATCGACAGCATGACGTTCGAAGGTGAGATCGAATCGGGAAAGCTCAACCTGATCCGCGAGAAGGAAAAGCGGCGATCGAAGCTGCAGGAGAAATGGGGCGCTCCGAAGCCGCCGTGGAATGTCACTGCCAACGTCATTTGGAACATCCACAACACGCCCGCCGCGCAGGTTTCGATACTTGGAAAAATCACGGGGCTCGCGTTTGCGCCTGCCGCGGCGTGCTCGACATTCGGGGTTGCGTTGGGGCTGGCTGTGAAAGCGATCCGTTCCGGCGATGCGAAAGCCGTTGTAGTGGGCGCGACCGATCCTCCGCCGCATCCGCTGACGGTTGGGGCTTTTTATAGCGCCCGCGTGATTGCCGCGGATCGGAAACTGTCGCTGCCCTTGACCGATTTGCAAGGGACCCACGTTGCCGGCGGATCCGTGATTTGGATCCTTGGCGATCTCGATTATTTTCAGGCGAAGGGTTACAAGCCGCTTGGCATGGAACCGCTCGCGGTGGGCGTGAGTTCCGATGCGCATCACATCGTCACGCCGACGACCGAGGGTCCCAAGGCCGCTATTCATGCGGCACTCGAACAGGCCGGAGTCGAACCGTCGGATATCGGCGGATGGGATTTGCATGCTACAGCGACTCCGGGAGATTATTCCGAGATGGCGACGTTAAGCTCGGTGCTTTCGGACGCTGTGCTGGTCACGGCTCGGAAGGGCACGTTCGGGCATGGCATGAGCGCGGGCGGCGGTTGGGAGCTGACTGCGCAATATCTCGGCTACGCTAGAGGCCGGCTGTTTCCGACTCCGTTGTCGCGTGAGCGTTTCAATCCGGCGATCGCGGCATTGCACGATCGCGTGGTGTTCAATGTTGCCTGTGAGCCGGCTGAGGGATTGGGCGGCAAGTTGTCTATGGGCATTGGCGGAATCAATGCGTGCGTGATTTCCCGGCCGATCAAATCCGGTGGAAGCTCTTGAGAATTTCCCGCATCGAATAGCGCAGCGCAATGGGGCGGCCGTGAGGGCAGCTCATGGGGCAATCGGTTGCGGCCAGGGCGTGGAGCAGCCATTCCATTTTGGTTTGATCGAGCCGCATGTTGACTTTGATTGCCGCGCGGCAGGCGATGGTGGCGGCCATTCCGCGACGCAGATCGTCGAGCGATACCTTGCGCTGCTCTCCTTCCGCTATTTCCAGAATCTCGAAAACCAACTTTTCGATGTCAGCGGGCCCGATTCCGGCGGGTGCGGCTTTCACCGCGATGGTGCGATTACCGAACGGCTCGGTGTCGAAACCGGAACGGTGCAGTTCGTCGGCGATTCTCGCGTATTCGATCTGCTGTGCCGCGGTCAGTTCCAGAACGATCGGCATTAACAATTGCTGGCGCTCGACACGATTTTCCGATTGCTGACGCAGCACCTGTTCGAACAGGATGCGTTCGTGGGCGACATGCTGGTCGATAATCCAGAGGCCATCGCGTCCGGCGGCGATGATGAAGCTGTCGTGAATCTGGCCGAGCGGGCGCAAGTCGGGAAGCGCGGCGAGGCTTTCGGCTCCGTCGCTTTGAACAGGCATGCTGCCGTGGGTTTCCGGGACGGGCAGGCCGATGATACGGGCAGGCGCGGGTTCATCAGGGAGGGAGAAATCGAAACGTGGATGCGGAGCGTCGGTTGGACGCATGGAGAATACCGGAAGCAGCTCGCTTGATTCCGATATGACGGGCGGCATGGGCCACTCCTGATTTTCGAGGCGTTGCGTGAATTCGGAATATGGGAGAGCGGCTGCCGGTTGCGGCTCCTGGCGCGGCGGTAACGGAAGGCTGGATGCCGGCCGGGAGGCGATCAGCTTGTCGCGGATGGCATCGCGAACGAAATCGTGAACAAAGGAGCCGTGACGGAAGCGGACCTCGGTCTTCGAGGGATGCACATTGACGTCGACTTCTTCGGCGTCGCAATCGAGAAAGAGCAGGGCGAAGGGATAGCAAGCGGGCGGCATCAGGTTGTGATATGCCGACGATAGGGCGTGGAGCAGCAGCTTGTCGCGAATCAGCCGGCCGTTCACGAACAGGAAGATGGAATTGCGATTCATCTTCTGCACCTGCGGGCCGGAGATGAAGCCGCGCAGGGCGAAGACGCGGCTTTCCTGTTCTTCTGCCATGGGCACTTCGAGTTCCCGTTCGATGTAGCCGAGGTCGACCAGCTCATCGAGCGTCTGCGCTCCAAAGACTTGGTAGACGCGCTCGCGCAGCGTCTGGACCGGCGTGACGTCTAGAAGTTCGGAAGCGCCGTTCCGAAGCTGGAACGATTTACCGGAGTGAGCCAAGCTGTAGTGGGTTACCAGCGACGCGATGTGAGCCAGTTCGGTTTGATCGGATCGGAGGAATTTCTTGCGGGCGGGAACGTTGAAGAACAGGTCGCGCACCGTGATGGTGGTTCCGACGCCGGCCGGGAGTTCGTCGCAGCGGAGCAGCTTGCCGCCCGCGAATTCGACCGCGGTTCCGGTGGTCTCGTCAGCTGAGCGGGTTTCGAGAAGCAAGCGGGAGACCGATGCGATGGAAGGGAGGGCCTCGCCGCGGAATCCGAGGGTCGCGATGGAGAGCAGATCCTTAACGTCGCTTAGCTTGCTGGTGGCGTGGCGTTCGAAAGCAAGCATGGCGTCGTCGCGCAGCATGCCGCAGCCGTCGTCGACGATGCGGATGAGCTTGCGGCCACCGCTATCGACGTCGATGCGGATCGATGAAGCTCCGGCATCGAGTGAATTCTCCAGGAGTTCCTTGACGACGGAGGCCGGGCGCTCCACGACTTCGCCAGCCGCGATCTTATTGGCGACGTTGTCGGAGAGAACTCGAATTTTTCCCACTGGAACTATTGCAGCACGATGCCGCGTTCGTCCAGCAATTCGCCGGTCCTCTGGAGCAGGTTCAACTGGTTGCGCTTGTAGCTGATGGTTTGCGCGACAAGATTGGACTCGGCTTGCACGAAGGCGTTCTGGGAATCGAGGACGAAGAAAAGCGTGATGACGCCAAGCTCATAGCGCTGCTGATCTGCTTCGACGCGCTTCTGAGCGAGGTCCCGGGCGATCTTCGCGATGCGGACACTTTCCTGGCTCTGCTCGACGAGGGTGATGGCGTTGAGCACCTGCAGACGGACATTTTCCTGCGTGGAACGAACCCTAAGAGCATCCATGTGTTTCTGGACCACGGCGTCAGCGAGGTTGGCAGCGGCATTGCGATCGCGAATCGGCAGCGTGAGCGTCAATCCAAATCCATAGATGGGATACGAGAAGCCGAAAACTCCGCGCAAGGCATCGGCGAGACCGCCCGGGACTGGAGCCACGATCGCCGTGGGGTTCGTTAGATCCGTGCCGGGGTAATAAACTCCTCCCAATCCCGAAGATCCGTACTGAGCGGTTAGCGCCAGGTATGGCCGCATACGGTCGTCAGCTTGTCTGATGCCGAGATCGTCGACATCCAAGTTCTGGATCGCACTGAGGAGATCGGGACGATGGCGCAGCGCGGAATCGATGGATGCTTCGCGATCGATGGGCCTGGACTCCACGGGCATGTCGACCGACTCGGTCAGAAGGAGCGGCATTTTGCTATAGGCAGGATCGAGATCCGCGCCCATCTGGCGGCGGAGCGCGTTCTCTACCTGCTGGAGTTGAAAACGGGCTTGGATTACGCCGAGTTCCGAGTTGGCGCGGTTCGCTTCCGGCTGGAAAACTTCGAGCTTGGAGGTCGCACCCAGTTCAATCTCTTTTTTCGCGCGCGTCAGCGCGGCGTCGGCGAGCTTGAGCGATTCTTCCTGGACGCGCAAAGTTTCGCGGGCGTTGACAACGTCCCAATAGGCGTTCTCGGCGGCCGCGAGCAACTGGATCACCTGGTCATGGAAACTGAAGTCGGCCGCTTTCAAGCGGCTGGTCGCGATGGAGATGGGAATCCTGGTGATGAACATTCCGCGGCCGCGCAGGAGGGGCTGCGTGATGTTGAAAAGGAATCCCGAGCTGAGCTGCGGATTAAAAGTGGAGAAGGAGCTGTTCGTGGATGTCCTGGTATCGGTGAAGCTCAGGTTATATTGCATGCCGGTGGGCGTGGTTTGCTGGTACCCAAGCGCAAACGGCTGCGTGAGCGTATTGAGAGTCGAGGCGCCGGCTAACAACGTGCTGGAGGGAGTCTGCTGGCGGGCGGTGCTGAAGCTGGCCGATGCGAGGGGGTCGAAAACAGAGAAAGCCCGCAGGATGGCGTCACGGCTGAAATCGACATTGAGCTTCTGGACGGCGATATCGGGATTGTTCGCCATCACGAGCTCGAGATAATTCTTGAGCGACAACTCCAGCTTTCCGTCAACGACAAAGTCGGCGAGGCGCACGGGCGGTTGTAACTCGACCTTTGTAGGGACGTTTCTGAAATGTTTTCTGAAGTAAGACGGCTTCGGAAAAAAGGGTCCGTCTGGGCCCATGCGGTGCTGAAAGTAAGAGCAGTAAGAATCGCGACCAGACGCATAGAGATCATCATTCGTACCGGATCGCCTCAATGGGATCCAGCTTCGCCGCTTGCACAGCGGGATAAATTCCGAACAAGAGTCCGATACCAACCGAAACGCCGAAAGCAACGGCGATAGACGAAACAGTGACGACAGTGGACCAGCCCGCCGCGGCGGCTATGATACGCGACAAGCTGAAGCCGAACGCAATGCCGATCAAGCCGCCAAGTATGGATATGAGAACGGCCTCGGTGAGGAACTGGCGGACGATGTCGGACTGGCGGGCGCCGATAGCGCGCCGGATTCCGATCTCGCGGGTGCGCTCCAAAACGGTGGCGAGCATGATGTTCATAATTCCGATGCCGCCCACGAGCAATGAAATGCCCGCGATACAAATCATGACTACTTTGAAAGTGAATTGAGTTCGGCGCTTCTGCTCGAGCAGGCCGGCCGGCACCACGACATTGAAGTCGCCCGCGCCTTTATGAGTGGTAGATAAAATTGCGTTCACTACTCCGGCGGTTTCGACCGAGTTGGTGTTTTGCGCGACCTTGATATAGATGCCATCGATCTCGTCTTTGAGGTAGCTGTTGTTGTCCTCGAAACGTCGCATGACGGTGTTGAGAGGCGCGATGACGAGATTATTGCGATCGGCGACTTCGAGGCCTTCGACGTCGGAGTCGGCAGTCGCTTGTCCGGCCATGACTCCGATCACTTGCAGCCAGGTGTCGTTGATCTTGACGTATTTGCCCGCGGCCGGCTCGTAACCGAGCAAATTGACTTTGGAGGATTCACCGAGCACACAGACAGCGGCTGACTTCGCATCGTCCTCTGCGTTGAAGAAGCGCCCCTCAACCATTCTGAGATTGTTGATGCCGAGATAATTCGGTTCCACGCCGATCAGAAGCGGCGGCTCCTGCGACGGTTTGGGAAGCACTTTGAGAGGCTTGAATCGCTTGCGGGGGGTGAGAGCTTCGATGCCCTGGACGTTTTCGGAGATAGCGCGGAAATCGCGGAAGGTGAGTCCGGGCGAGATGACACGGCGGGCCTGCAATTCATTGCGATCGACTGCTTCCTTGGCTTCGATGATGATGTTATTGACTCCCAGGAGGTCGATGTAGCTCATCATTTCCTTCTGCGCACCGGCGGTAATGGCGAGCATCGCCACCACCGCGCCGACGCCGAAGATCATGCCGAGCATGGTCAGGAGGCTGCGCAGCTTGTGCACCAGGAGGCTGGAGAGCCCCATGTACAGTTCCGGTAAATAAGCCGTGATGTTCGTCATCTATTTGTCATTGCCTATTTAGCTGGGAGCGCTCCCATGGCTCCTCCGTTGTCCGGCTTGGCGCCTTTTTTCTTGTCGTCTTTTTGCGCGGTGGGGTCGGCGAGGGCGACGATTTCTCCAGGTTGGAGTCCGCTGGCCACCACCATGGTGGATTCGCTGCGTTTCAGAGGTTTGAACGGGCGGGCTTCGAAGGAGTTGCCGTTTTTGACGTAAGCAACGAGCTGGCCGTCCTTTTCGAAAACGGCTTGCGTCGGAAGCGAGATCGCGTTGGGGATGCGGTCGACAATGATTTCGACGTCGGCCAGAAGGCCCGGACGGAGCAGAACGTCGAACTGTGAATCTTCTTCAGGCGCGGGTGGGAGCTTGGCTTCTTCGAGCTCTTTTGTTGTGAACTGTCGCGAAGCGTCCATGGTGGGCATCGGCGCGGCCTGCGTGCTCGAAGGTGGGGGCGCCGGCGTCGGTGGAGGCGCGGCGGTGGTCAAACTTTGGGGGTGGAGATTGCGATTTGCTTCCGAAATTGCGATCAGCTTTTGAATCTGCGCCGGCTTAACGCCGAGGACTTGAAAGAGCTGCTTCATGTCGACCGAGAAAGACCACGTCGAATTTCTTCGCCGGGTCGCTCGAAAAAATGTTCGACGTGGCGGTGCCGCTCATGGATTTGATTTTGCCGTTGAGCCGCTGGCCGGGGATGGCGTCGAGCTGGAGAATCGCTTCCTGACCTTCGCGCAGGTTCGCGCGGTCGAGCTCGCCGACCCGCGCCAACACTTCGAGCTCGGAGAGATCGAGAACGTCGGCGACGGGAACACCCGGATTGAGCTGATCGCCTTCACGAACGTCGGGAATTTGCATGCCGGGGAAATAAAAATTCGGGCGGTTCGGGCGGATGGCCACGAGGCCGCTGATGGGCGCGAGCAGCTTCACTTGCGAGAGGCGCTGTTTCTCAATGTCGAGCTCCAGGACGCTTTTGTTGCGATTCTCCTGGAGCACGGCGATCTGCGCTTTCGCCTGCTGGCGGCGGGACTGAATATCGCTCTCGAGCTGTTTCAAGTGTTTCTTTGCTTCTTCGAGCGCGAGCTCGTTCTTCTTCGCGTCGATGGCGGAGAGAAGGTCGTTGCGTTTCACTTCCAGCTCGGCGCGCTTGACGTCAAACTGGGCAGTGAGCAGATCGACCTGATCCTGGTTGCTGCTGACGGCGAGGTCTGCCTGGGCTTTCTTGATTTGCTCGTCAGTCTGCTCGAGGCCGAGCACTTGCTCTTCGACACGGGAATTGACTTCGGAGTCGTCGAACTCAACGATCAGGTCTTTGGCGCGGGCAAATCCGCCGAGCGGGGCGATGCGGGTGACCTGAACGGTTCCGAAGAGATTGGGCGCGATGAGAGTGACCGAGCGAGCGGCGCGAAGTTCGCCGCGGGCGAAGCTGCGAACGATGACGTCGCCACGCCGGACCTTGGTGGTCGCGATCTGTTCCTGATTCTTCGGCAGGTCCCGTAAGAACGTGTAGCCTTTCCATCCGCCAGCGAGGAGGATTGCAGTCAGGAGAACGCGAAAGATTACCTTCCTGAGCATGTCTACAACTTTTTCGCTTTCTTGGCCGCTTCGATGGGGTTCTCCAGAGCGACGAGTTCGCCGGGCTTCAATCCTTTTTTCACGACGATGTCGGTGTCGTTGCGTTCGCCGACTTCGATGGTGCGGATGGTGAAATTCTGACCGTGTTGGACCCAAACGGAGGGCTTGCCATCGTGAACGAAACTGGCACGGGCTGGAATCAAGAGCGTTTTCGGCGCGCTTCTGATGACAATTTCGGCAGATCCGGTCATGCCAGGGCGCAGACGCGGGTCGAGATTCTGCATGGTCGCGTAAGCCGGGAAGAGTTTGTCGGTCGCGCCCATGCCGCGAAAGCTGACGGTCGCGATGGGGCTGATCCAATCGACCTGAGCCGAGAATTCCTTTTCAGGAATGGCGTCCACGCGGATTTTGATTTTCTGGCCGAGCTTGATTTTGCCGCGATCCACTTCATCGAGCTTCAGCTCCAGACGCATTTGCGAGAGATCCGGGATTTCGGCGATTGCGGCGCCGGTCCAGGCCTGATCACCTTCTTTGAATGGCGGCGGCGAAGAGCCGAAGGAGCCGGAACTGCGGAAATTCGGAAGGATATTGACGATGCCGTCGTGCGGAGCGCGCAGTACCATCTTCGACAAATAGCTTTTCGCGCGGACGGTGTCGCGTACGGTCTTGTCTTTTTTCTGGATGGCGCGATCCATGTCGGCCTGGTTGGATGTGCCGTGGGATTTGATGGTGGTTTTGACCTGGTCCAGATCTCCTTCGGAGGTGACAACGTCGATGCGGTCCTTGGCGCCTTCGATCTCGGAGACCACTTCGGCTTTCCCGGCTTCGAGCTTGGCCCGCTCGACGTTGTACTGCGAGGAGAGCAGGTTCATGCTGTCGGTTTCGTTGGTGATCTTCTGCTCCGCTTTCAATTGCACAATTTCGCTGTCGGCGGTGCGGACGCTGGTGTCCTTCTCGAGATAGGTTTGCTGCTGCTGGGCGGCGTCGAACTCGCAGACCATTTCGCCGGCCTTGATCGTTTTACCGGATTCGGCAAGATGCACGATGCGGGGCGAGGGGACCTGAGGAGCGGTCAGGATTTCTGCCCGCACGCTGCGGACTTCGCCTCGCGTCTGGACACTGATGATGAACTCCCCGATGCGCGCCTTGGCGACGGGCACTTCAACTTTCGTAGCTGGAGAGCCGTAGTGATACGCGGCAAATACGCCGCCTGCGCAGGCGACCAGAAGGACGGACCAGGTGATGATTTTCCTGGTGCGGTTTGTGCGCTGGCCGATCCGTGGCATTATGGCGTCACCTCAGGAGGGTCGAGCGCGACCACCTCGCCGGCTTTGATGTCACCTTTGACCACGGCTTGCAGGTGATTGGACAGCCCAAGTTCGATGTCGCGGCGCTCCCAGCCCGAGCCCGATTGCACGAAGACGTGAGGTTTTTGAGAGTTGTCCTCGAAAACGGCTGCTACGGGGGCAATTGCCGAAGCGTGATCGTCGGCATCCTGGATAATTTCGGCGCTGACGGAAAGATCGGGAATGACGCGGCTATCCATGGCGTCGAGTTTGAGGCGCACGGCAAGCTCTTTGACGAACTGCGCACGGAACATTCCGGGCTTAGCGACGGTGGCTATCGAATCGATGTGGGCGGGAAGTTCCAGGTCGGGATAGGCGTCGAAACGTATGCGGGCTTTTTGCCCGAGGCGGAGGTTTTGAACATCCACCTGGTTGACCGTTGCATTGATGACCATGGACCGGGGGTCGACTACCTGCATGTAGAACTGGCCGGGCCAAAGCTGGTCGCCGCGTTGGATCTGCCCGAAGTCCCCGCCGCGCCACGTGGTTTGCATCACGACGAGCCCGTCGATGGGGGCCTTGGCGAGCATCTGATCGGCGTTCTTCTCGGCACGGGTGAACTCGAGTTTGGCTTCGTCGAGGTCGAGCTCGGAGTTTCGCGTGTCCGCTTGCTCCGAAGCCAGGACGAAAGGAACTTCCTTGAGCAACTGCTGGTATTTCGCTTCAGCCTGCTGGAAGGCGAGGCGGGCCTTTTCGGCGTCGATGTCGGAGAGAACGGGGATGGTTTTCAGATCGAGGCGAGCCTTGTCGAGAGCGCCCTTGGCGGCGAGCACGAGCTGCTCATGCGACTTGTGGGAGATTTCGAGATTGGCTTTCCGCGATTTGAGCATGGCTTCGCTTTGGAAGACGCTGGCGCGATAGTCGTCCAGGCGGAGGAGCATGTACTGGCGGTCGAACTCGGCGACCTGGTCGCCTTTTCGGACCATGGTTCCGGCGGGGGCAACGTCCTGAAGGACAAGCAGGAAGTCGTTGCTGGCGCCGCCGGCTCCAACTGCGCTGGGCAGAGAATCGGAGGTGCTGCCCAGGCCGGACGGTCCCATGGCAGTGGAGGTGGAGGCGGTCGAGGCGGTTGATGTTGATGAAGAGGAGCTTGCCGTGGTCGTGGACGAGCTACTGAGACGGCTGGTGGCGGCCGTGAACGCGGCGGAGGCGTTTGGCGCGGAACTAGTTCCGGTCGAGGTGGAACTGGAGGAACTGGACGTCGATGAAGTGGATGAAGCGGCAGCGGCCGTGGTGGAGGTTGAGAGGTCGCGATTGTGATCGGAACGGCTGCCGCGAAGCCGGGGCGTAATCAGGGAAACATAATTTGCCGCAGCCGTGACGCCGGTCAGTCGAAGTGTCTTTTCAATGGGGCCGGATGTAATTGAGGCGGTGCGGATTGCAGGCAGGCTCGAGGTGTTTCGGGCAGGCTTTTTTGCACGCCAGACATAGATACCGGCGCCAATCGTCAGTACGATGAGGATCACCAGGAATAAGCGTCCCCAGTGATTGGGTTTCTTGGGCCGGGGTTGCACCACCTCCGGTCGAACGACTGGCGTGAGGGGTGCGGTTGCCGGCGCCGGCATGCCACTCATTTATGATATGTCCCGCTACTTACGTCTAGACGAGGTGCAGTCGCTAAACGTTGGGCGTACAGCTATGTTATGAAGTTGTATTTTAGCAGCTTTTGGCCACTCCCTCACGGCCGTGGTTCCGAATGGGGTGACGAAGCGATGATGGTTGGGCCGGGTTAGGTGCTCATGGAGTTCAGGAACTCCGCGTTAGTCCGGGCTTTGCCGAGGCGGTCCAGGAGAAGCTCCAGACTTTCGACCGGAGATAGCGGGTTCAGAACGCGGCGCAATACGAAGATGCGATTGAGTTCTTCTTTCGCCACCAGGAGCTCTTCCTTGCGGGTACCGCTCTTGGTGATGTCGATGGCCGGGAAGACGCGCTTGTCCATCAGCTTACGGTCAAGATGGATTTCCATGTTGCCGGTGCCCTTGAACTCTTCGAAGATCACGTCGTCCATGCGGCTGCCGGTATCGATCAGTGCCGAAGCGACGATCGTCAGCGATCCGCCTTCTTCAATGTTGCGCGCTGCTCCGAAGAAGCGCTTGGGACGCTGTAAGGCGTTCGAATCCACACCGCCGGAGAGGACTTTGCCCGACGGGCGGCACGACCGTGTTGTAGGCGCGGGCGAGACGCGTGATGGAATCGAGGAGAATGACCACATCGCGTTTGTGTTCCACCAGACGCTTCGCCTTTTCGATCACCATTTCGGCGACCTGGACGTGGCGCGACGCCGGTTCGTCGAAGGTGGAGCTGATGACTTCACCGCGGACGGAACGCTGCATGTCGGTGACTTCTTCGGGGCGCTCGTCGATCAGCAGAACGATGAATGCGATTTCGGGATGATTCGTCGTGATCGAATTGGCGATGCTCTGCAACAGCATGGTTTTGCCGGTGCGGGGCGCCGCGACGATGAGACCGCGCTGGCCTTTGCCGATGGGAGTGAGCAGATCCATGACGCGGCCGGAATAGTTGTCGCGCGTGGTTTCGAGCTTCAGCCGCTCATTGGGATAGAGAGGCGTGAGGTTGTCGAAGAAGATCTTATTGCGGGCTTCCTCCGGTGGTTCGAAGTTGATGGCGTCGACTTTGATCAGCGCGAAGTAGCGCTCGCCTTCCTTGGGAGGACGGATCTGACCGGAGATGGTATCGCCAGTGCGCAAATCGAAACGGCGGATTTGCGACGGCGAGACGTAGACATCGTCGGGACCGGGCAGGTAATTGTACTCGGGCGCGCGCAGGAAGCCGAAACCGTCGGGCAGGCATTCGAGGACGCCTTCCGAGAAGATGAGGCCGCTCTTTTCGGCCTGCGTCTGGAGGATCTTGAAGATCAACTCCTGTTTGCGCATACCGGCGACGCCGGCGATGCCGAAGTCCTTGGCGACCTGATTGAGCTTCTGGATGCTCATGTCTTTGAGCTCGACCAGATCGAGAGTGGTGCCACCGTTTTTCGCCTGGTTTTGCGCACCAGGAGAATGGCGGCGTCCGCGTTCGCCGGGACGGTTCTCGGGTAGCGGCGGCGGAACTGGTTTCTGTTCGACGGGCCGAGTTTCGGCGGGCTTCGTCTCGACCAGCGCTTTGCTGTCGGAACGAGATGGTTCGAGCTGTTGATCGGCAGGTGGCGGGTCGTTTGCCACGGGAGCCGCGGCGTTCGGAGGCGGCGCCGTGGGAGGCGGCGGCGTGGGAGGCGCCACTGCCACCGGAGCGACCGCCGTAGATGGTTTGGGTGTCTCTACGGGCGCACTCTCGGGTGCTTTGTTCTCCGACGCCTTGGCGGCGCTGGCGGCTTTCTCCGCTTTTCCTTCAGATCGTTTCCCGTTCGCCTTCTCATGGTGAGTAGCAGGCGCTACTACGGGTTTTTCTTCGTTATGTTCCAAATCGCTTGCCAAATTTCCCTCGCTCCCCGGCACTGGATGGCCGAGAACGGCAATGGGTCCGTCTCCGTATTGCTCCGAATGGCCGACATGCCGTGCTGTTGCTCTTTTTGAGTCTTTAACTTATCTGTCTTTGTGGCGATGACTACATATCGCCGGTTGTGGAACTCAAGCCAATTCTTGAGTTCGATGTCCTTCTCCATCCAGCCCCTGCGGGCATCCAGGATCAGAAAACAAGTCTCCAAAGCTTTCCTGTGCAGGAGATAGTGCTCGATGAGCTGCTGCCACTGGCCTTTGATTTCCTTCGGGACCCGAGCATATCCATACCCGGGCAGGTCCACGAACTGAACTTTGTCTCCGACCCGATAGAAATTGACGACCTGCGTACAGCCCGGTTTCGAGCTGGTGAAGGCCAATCCACTTTCGCCGACCAGGCAATTGAGCAGACTGGATTTACCGACGTTGCTTCTGCCCAGAAACGCAATCTCCGGGAGGCCGTCGGCCGGAAACTGATCCGGCCGTCACGGCGCTTTTAACAAATTCCGCTTTCACAGGTTTCCCGCAGGGTGGCACCCGCCAATCCACGGCAGGTTATCTGGGTTACAGCTAAAGCTAACTTACACCCCTAATGCGAGACTCTTTCTTCCGTCCGGGCGATCTCAACCGGCGACGTACTTGCCGCCAGAGGAAGCGCCACAATTTCGCGCTCCAGCGCGATCTTTAAGACCTCATCCATCGATCTCACGAAGTGCAACTGTCATATCCTTGCGGATTTGCTCCGGGATATCGGGAAGGTCTTTTTCGTTGTCCTTCGGGAGGACGATCTCATGGATACCGTGGCGATGGGCGGCCAGAAGCTTCTCTTTCAGTCCCCCAATTGGAAGCACCCTGACCGCGAACGGTAATTTCACCCGTCATCGCGATATTACAACGAACGGGGATGTTCGTCAAAGCGCTGATATGCTGGTGGCGAGCGTAATGCCCGCCGAGGGGCCGTCTTTCGGGATCGCTCCCTCCGGCACATGCACGTGAATATCGAGATTGCGGTAGAAATCCCTTGGCAATCCAAGGAGTTGCGCGCGTGACCGAATATAGCTCATGGCGGCGTGGGCGGACTCCTGCATGACGTCGCCCAGTTTTCCGGTGGTCATGCAGCTTGCCGCGCCCTTCCATGACAGCCGCCTCGGTAGTCAGTATCGATCCGCCGACCTCGGTCCAGGCCAAGCCTGTTGTGGCACCGATTTCGTTCTGCTTCTCCATTTCCAGATCGCGGAACTTCTGCGGACCGAGATATTCCGAGACGGTGTTCCCGCTGTATGACGGCTTTGGCGGGCTGTCTTGGATTCTCCCTGGCCGTCGCCTTTCTTGCCGTTTTCTTTCGTGGACATGAGAATTAACGACGCTGCGGGCGACCTTTCGGCAGATGTTCCCGATCTCACGTTCGAGATTACGAACCCCGGATTCGCGGGTGTAGAACTGGATCAGGGACTGGACACCCGCATCGGTGAACTCGATCCGGTCGTCCGAGACGCCGGTCTGCTTCATCTGCTTGGGAACCAGGAAGCGCTTGGCGATTTCGAGCTTCTCGAGTTCCGTGTAACCGGAGAGCCGAATCACCTCCATGCGGTCCTGCAAGGGCCGGAGGAATGGTGTGCAATACGTTCGCCGTGGCGATGAAGAACACCTGGCTGAGGTCGTATTCGACATCCAGATAGTGATCCATGAACATGTAATTCTGTTCGGGATCGAGGACTTCGAGGAGGGCGGCTGACGGGTCGCCGCGGAAGTCGGTCGACATCTTGTCGATTTCGTCCAGCATGAACACCGGATTGCGCGTGCCCGCCTTCTTCATCATTTGAAGAATCTGGCCCGGCAGGGCGCCGATGTAGGTGCGGCGATGGCCTCGAATTTCGGCTTCATCGCGCACGCCGCCAAGCGATAGCCGCACGAACTTGCGTCCGGTGGCCTTAGCGATCGACATGCCGAGTGAAGTTTTGCCGACGCCGGGAGGTCCGACGAAGCAGAGGATGGAACCTTTGGGATTCTGGACCAGACGGCGGACGGCCAGGAATTCAAGGATGCGTTCCTTGATCTTTTCAAGCCCGTAATGATCCGATTCGAGGACCTGCTGGGCGTAATTCAGATCGCGAATTTCCTTGGATTTCTTTTTCCACGGCACGGCCAGAAGCCAGTCGAGGTAGTTGCGGGAAACAGTGGACTCGGCCGACATGGGCGGCATATTCTCGAGGCGTTTCAGCTCCGCGATGGCCTTGTCGTAGGCGTCCTTGGTCATGCCGGCGGCGTCGATTTTCTTCTTGAGCTCGTCGATCTCGCTCTTTTCGCCGCGGCCCAATTCCTTCTGGATGGCCTTGATCTTTTCGTTGAGGTAGTACTCTTTTTGCGCCTTTTCCATCTGGCGCTTGACGCGGCCCTGGATGGTGCGGTCGACGTTCAGCTTCTCGATTTCAATGTCGAGAAGGTCGGCGACGCGGGTCAGGCGGTCGATGGGATCGAAGATTTCGAGCAGTTCCTGCTTTTCCTCGATGGTGAGCTGCAGGTTGGCTCCGACGGTGTCGGCGAGCTTCGAGGCGTCGTCCACGCGGACGGCGGCGATCATGGTTTCGTAGTTCAGGTTTTGGCTGAGCTTGACGTACTGTTCGAAGAGGCCGGTGACGCGGGATGTCAGGGCTTCGAGCTGCGGACCTTGTTCGATGCGGTAGTGAAAAGTTTTGACAACGGCGCGGAAGTATCCTTCTTCTTCACTGACGGAGACGACCTTGCCTCGCTCTACGCCTTCGACCAGGACTTTGATGTTGCCATCGGGCTGCTTGAGGCTCTGGACGATGTTGGCAACAGTACCTACGTTGTAAATTTCATCAGGGCGGGGTTCGTCGACGGAGGCGTCGTGCTGGGTGGCCAGGAAGATTTTCTTGTCACCCGCGAGCGCTTCCTCGAGAGCCCGGACGCTCGATTCACGTCCCACGACGAACGGGGTCATCATGTAAGGGAAAATGACGACGTCCCGAATGGGCATCATGGGTAATCGTCTTGTATCGGATTTTTCTTTGGAAGTAAGCATTTTCTGAAGGGATCAGGAAGCCAGGAATCGAAAGCCAGGAGTAAGAAACGCGGAGTGTCGCAAGTGAAAAGTCAGACCTCCTGGCTCCGGCGGGTTTGTTAACCCGCCTTTTCGAGCAAAGCCATATTGATTTTCTGGCTCATGACCATTTCCTTAGTGACCAGAAACTCGCGGACTTTCTTATACGACGGGAGATAATACATCAGATCCAACATCAACTCTTCGAGGATCATCCGCAGCCCTCGGGCTCCCACTTTCCGTTCCATCGCAAGAGCTGCGATGGCCTCAAGGGCGTCGTCGCTAAACTTCAGTCTAACATTTTCGAATTCGAACAGCTTCTGATACTGCCGGACGATGGCGTTCTTCGGCTTAGTCAGAATCTGAACCAGAGCTTCGCGGCTGAGATCCTCGAGAACGGCCGCTACCGGCATACGTCCGATGAATTCGGGGATGAAGCCGAATTTGATCAGGTCGACCGGCTGGCACTGTTCGAGCAGAGCCACATCACGGCGATTGCCGCCGAAGCGGCGGGACTGCGCTTCATCTTCCATCGCAGCAAAGCCCATCGATTTGGTGCCGACGCGCTTACCGATCACCTTTTCGAGTCCCACAAAAGCGCCGCCGCAGATGAACAGAATGTTGGTCGTGTCAACAGGAGTAAATTCCTGGTGCGGGTGCTTGCGTCCCCCTTGAGGAGGAACGTTGGCCACCGTACCTTCGAGAATCTTCAAGAGAGCCTGCTGGACGCCTTCACCCGAAACATCGCGTGTGATGGAGGGGTTTTCGTCCTTGCGGCCGATCTTGTCGATCTCATCAATATAGATGATCCCCTGCTGACAACGTTGCACGTCCCAATCGGCGTTTTGAAGAAGCCGTAGGATGATGTTTTCGACATCCTCGCCGACGTAACCAGCTTCGGTCAGCGTGGTGGCGTCCACGATGGCGAAGGGAACGTCAAGAATGCGGGCAAGCGTCTGCGCCAGAAGGGTTTTACCGGTTCCAGTGGGGCCGATCAGCAGGATATTACTTTTCGAGAGCTCCACTTCGGAACCCCGCTGCTTGTTCATCTGGATGCGCTTGTAATGGTTATAAACAGCCACCGCGAGCTTTTTCTTGGTGGCTTCCTGACCGATTACGTACTGATCCAAGTACTCCTTCAGCTCCAGAGGTTTAGGGAGCTTGTGGGGAGCACCATAAGGCTGGTCATGACGGTCGTCTTCAAGAATAGAATTGCAGACTGCGATGCATTCATCGCAGATATAGGCACGAGGGTAGTCGCTCGGGGAAGAGATGAGCTTGCCGACTACGTCTTGGCTTTTGTGGCAAAAGGAACAACGGAGAGAGTCGTCCGAACCAGCACGCTTCACACGGGTTCTCCAGGGCTACGGAATAAAATGCGATCCTGAGTTTGAGTCGCTTCTCTGGATAGTTTCATTATAACAGTGATCTCATGAACCGAAGCCTCTATTACAGAAGTTTCTTACAACTTAATATCGGACGGAGCAGGTCGGCACTCCATGGAACTACCTTACCAGATTACCCGGAGGATAAGGATAGTCCGGACCAACACTCGGGAGCCAGGAGGCCCAAACTTGGAAGCAGTACCTATGGGATGTCTGTTCCCTGCTTCGGCCGATGCTCCCTGAAGTTCCCGCATATTCCGCGCGGCCGCAGCACCAGCACAGTAGCGATCAGCACGCCGATCAGAACGACCTGCAAGGCCGCGGCTCGCGCTTGTTCCGCCGGGGGCACCCATCCTCGCATCACCGCTCCTGAGGCGGTCCAGAAACCCCAAATCAGAAAGGCGCCGGCGATGGCGCCCCGGTTATTGCCCGCGCCCCCCACAATCAGCATCGCCCAAAGCTGAAAGGTCAGGATCGGAAGAAAGTCCTCCGGTGCAATGAAACCGACAAAGTGCGCGTAGAGCGCGCCGCCCAGACCCATCAACATGGACCCGATTACAAAGCTCTGCAGACGAAACAGGAAGGCGCGTTTGCCAATGGAAGATGCCGTATCTTCGTCTTCGCGAATGGCACGCAGCACCCGTCCAAAAGGGCTATCGACCAGTTTGCCAAGCGCAAGATAAACGAAACCAAGCAAGGCGAGCGATAGCGACAGATAGGCCAAAGTCCACGGCAAACCTGTACCCATCCAGGCTTGCATTGGTTTCGGAATGAATTGCACTCCGAACGGCCCACCTGTCAGAGGCGTGGCGTTGTTGGCCACCGTCTGTATTGCGACCGCGATGCCGAAGGTGGTGATCGCCAGATAGTCGCGGCGCAGGCGCAGGACCGTTGCGCCAACCAGAAGTCCGGCCAGGCCTGTAACAAGAGTGGCCGCAACAAATCCGGCTGAAACGGGCCACCCCAAGCCAGCCCAACGATCCGCGGCCTTCGGCGTAGTCAATAACGCGGAGGTATATGCGCCAATGGCGACGAAACCTGCCACGCCGACGTTAAACAGGCCGGTGAAACCCCATTGCAAATTGAGTCCTAGGGTAATGATTGCAAAGACCGTCGCAAAGACGAGGAAGAAGCTCGCGTAGGATATCCAGCCGAGCAGGAGTTGCATCAGCCTCTCTCCCCGAAGAGGCCGTTGGGTTTGACGAGCAAAATCACGATCAGCACGATGAATGCAGCGGCCGTTCGGTACTCAGCCCCCATCAGAGTTACGGACGCACTCTCGGCCAGACCAACGAACAAGCCACCTAGCACCGATCCCCAAACGGAACCTATGCCGCCAAGAATGACGGCGGCAAACAGCGGCAGCAAAAGCTCGGCTCCCATGGTCGGGCGCAACTGCACGGTGATGCCGGCGAAGATTCCCGCGAGCGCGGCTAGCGCGCCCCCGATCATCCATGTGGTGCGTAAGACCCGTTCCGGATCGATACCCGTCACCTGAGCAAGCCCTGGGTTCACGGCGGCTGCACGCATCGATCTTCCCGTGACGCTGTAGCGGAGAAAGAGATGCAGTCCGGTAACGGTCGCCAATGCCAGCGCTAAAACCAGAAGCTGATCCGGCGTAAATCGCAGCCCACCCCAGAAACTCCGCGGCAACAGAGGGATGGCGATTTGAAGGTTCTGCGAATAGTATTTGTGTACGCCGCCTTGCCAGAAGAGCAACATGTTGCGCAGAACCAACGCTGCGCCGAAGCTGGCAATTACGAGCGTGATGGAGCCTTGTCTGCGCAAGCGCTTGAATAGAATTGTGTCGAGAGCAAGGGCAAGCACAGCCGTGATCGCAGCCGCCACAATCATTGCGATAACCAAACCCCACCCGAAAGAAAACGGCCCGATCGGTGTGGCGAGCCGCTCCTTGATCGACGTCAGGCCGGCCGAGATCAAGAAGGCAAAATAAGCGCCCCATGCCAATAGCTCTCCATGACTGAAGTTGGAAAAGCGGACGATGGACAGCGTGAGGCTGAGGCCAATGGCGCCGAGCGATATAACCGAACCAATGATAAGTCCATCCGCGACGACTTGAAACATTATGCTTGTTCTTTGACGAACTTCTTATCAGTGCGGCGCCCGAGGTAGAGTTCAGCAATACGATCGTCGTTTAGCAGATCTGAGCTGCGGCCCACGATGCGCTCTTTACCCTCCACCAGGACAGCGGCGCGGCCGGCCAGTGCCAGCGCGGCTTTGACGTTTTGTTCCACCAGCAACACCGTGACGCCGCTGTCGCGCACCTTGCGAAGTTTGTCGAATACCTGTTCCAGCATTTTGGGGCTTAACCCGGCCGATGGTTCGTCGAGGATGATCAGCCTGGGCCGGGCAATCAGTCCCCGGGCCACGGCGAGCATTTGGCGCTGCCCGCCGGATAGCCGCCCGGCGAGATCCGCCCGCTGACGGTGAAGATCCGGGAACATAGAGTAGGCCGGGTCCAAACGTTCTTTGCGATTGGCTTTGACAATTGCCGCCGCGAGTTCCATATTTTCAGCGACAGTCAGATTCACAAAAACATTTTCGCCCTGTGGCACGAAGGCCAGACCTTCAAAGACCATGCGGTGGGCCGGCGTCTTTGTGATATTTTTCCCGAACAGCAGATTTCGCCCATTGCTTATCGGAACAAGGCCTGCTACGGCCTTCACCAAAGTCGATTTGCCAGCGCCATTCGGTCCGATGACAGCGACAATTTCGCCGGACTCAACAGTCAAAGACGCGCCGCGAACAATGGCTAGCCCAGGATCGTAACCTGCTTCCAGCGCTTCAATGGCGAGCGCGGGCACGGTGTCCGTCAAGCGACGTTCCCCAGATAGGCCTCAATTACACGGGGATCGCTTAACACGCCGGCGGCATCGCCAGACATGAGAATCCGGCCCTCGGCCATCACCATCACGGGCTTGCACAATGAAGCCACGAGGTCCATATTGTGTTCGATGATCAAGAACGTGATTCCCGCCGCGTTGAGGCCGGTCACTTTGTCCACGATTGAATCGAGCATTACCGGATTGACGCCGGCGCCGGGCTCGTCGAGAAGCACCAGCCTTGGTTTTGAAACCATCACCCGGGCCAATTCCAGCAACTTGCGCTGGCCGCCCGATAAAATGCGCGCCGGCTCATGCTCCAGATCCGAAAGTCCCACAAAACTTAGCCAGTGCCTGGCGGCTTCCCTGGTGTGGTGCTCCTGATCGCTTACCAGCTTCGGCCGCACCCAGTTCATCCAAAAGCGCTCGCCGGCTTGCCCAGTCGCGGCCACCATCACGTTTTCCAATACCGACATCTCCGGGAAAGGGCGCGGAGTCTGAAAGGTGCGCGCCAGACCGGCTGCAAATATATCGCAGCAGGCGAGTCCGTAAATGGACCGGCCGTCGAGCAGAACTTGTCCGGCGGTTGGTTTCAGGAATCCGGCAAGGCAATTGAACAGGGTTGTCTTTCCGGCGCCGTTGGGGCCGATCAGGCCACCGATCGATCCTTCTTTCAAAGAGAAGGAAACCTGCTTAACTGCCTGATGACCGCCGAAATTCTTTGTGATTTTATTCACGACCAGAAGGTTGCGATTCATGCCACAATCGCCTCCGCTTCGATTTCCACCAGATAACCCTCGCCGATCAGCGCCGCCACTTGCAACATCGTATTGGCAGGACGGATCTCGCCAAAATAGCTGCCGTGCACTTTACTGACGGTTTGCCAGTCGTCCACATTTGTCAAATAGATCCTGGTTCGTACGACGTCTTCCAACTGTCCGCCCAGAGCTCTGATGCTGGCGGTAATCTTGTCGAGGATGTAGGTGGTCTGCACGGCTGCATCGTTTTTGCCAATCAGATGCCCGCTACCGTGAGTGGCGGTCGTACCCGAGACCAAAATTCGATCCCCAGTCCGAATGGCGCGTGAGTATCCGGCTATCGGCTCCCAGAGGCTGCCGCTGTCGATTCGAAAACGGTCGGAATATCCCTCGACAGGATGACGCTCCCACAGAGGTGCGACAGATTTTAAATGATGGCTCAAGTCTCCGGACGCGGTCAAAAATGGAGGCCGGCGGTACTCGTCTCCGCAGTCGCCGGGTAAACGCCGTGTACCGGCAAATGCTTTGGAGAGGGTTGCGTGGTCTTCCTCATCGAGAGCAAATTCGAAGAGCTTCAAATTGTCCACCCGATGCTCCGATTCACCCAGACGCGCGCCGACAATAACCGCGGCTACCGCCCTTTGCTCCAGAACCCAGCGGGCTGCCACATTCGACAGTGAGACCCCGTGCTTACGACCAATGGACTGGGCAGCCTGCAGCACATTCTGTAAAGCGTCCCATCCACCAATGGCCTGAATGAATCGCTGGTACTTCATCTTGCTCCAATCGTTCACCGCGGCGGGTTCGCCGGCGCCTAGCCAGCGCTCACTCAGAAATCCGCCGCCGAGCGTCCCGTATGCCAGCAGCCGCACTCCTCGCTCCATGCAAAGGTCGGACATCGCTTCCGTAGCGCGCCGGTCGAGCAGCGAAATACACACTTGGTTGGTCGCGATCGGGATGCCTTCGTTGAGCAGCAACCGCAAGTGAGCGGTATCGAAATTTGTCAAGCCTAGGTGGGCTATCAACCCTTGTTCCCGCAGTCGGGCCAATTGCACCATCGCGTCGATGTAGCGAGGATCGTCGAAGGTCCACCAGTGGAACTGCATCAGGTCGATGCAGGAAGTTTGCAGACGATCCAAGGCGCGCTGGACGCCTTCTCGTACCGTGGCGGGTGTCATCGGACCTGGAGGAGGGCACCATTTTGTGAATGCCCGCACCGGCGGATGTTCGGCGGAAGCTATCAAAGTCCCCGTAATCACTTCCGCCGATCCGTAGTGATCGGCCATGTCAAAGGTGTCGAACCCCACCCGGGCGTATTCGGCGAGCGCCGCGGCGCCTCGGACTGGATCCAGAATTGTGCCGCCGCGCTCCATATCGGCCACCTGCCACAGGCCGGTCACGATGCGCGAGATTTCAAGCCCCGGCGCGACGACGGTGCGCTCAGGACGCAGCGTTTTTTGTTCAATAGTCATTTTTGTATCCGTGCCCGAATCGCTTGCACTTCTTCCGTGGATATTTCTCCGACTGTGGTCACTTCGCCGTTCGAGATCTTCCACGTTCGGAATGGACCCGCGATGTCGCCATACGCGTCGAACTCCACGGGGCCAATCACGCCCACATATCGCACGGGCTTCTTTTCGCGGATCAATTGGATAGCCCGCGCGAAACCCTGCGGACCTGCATAGACAACTTCTCCTCCGGGAGACGTGACTTTGCGAATCGTGTTGCGAATAGCCGCCGCTTCAAACTTGCCAGCTTGGGCGATCGCCAACCCCAGAATGGCGCCTGCATCGAAGGCCCGGTCCGCCGCCGGCGAGTCTGCGTCAAAACCGCCGCTCATGGCCGGGTAGGCCTTGGCGAAGTAATCGGTGGATGGTGTTCGAGAGGTTCCTGACGACGTCCCGTAAGCGTTATTCAGAAATTGCCGTCCGACACCCTTAATGAAGTCCGCCGTGTTCATGCCATCGTTCAAGAGGAAGTGCTGTGGGCCGCCCTGTTGAATCCAGGTGCGGACAATGGTTGTTCCGTCACCGGGATAACCAATGAGGTAAAGAGCCGGCGGGTCGCTCTTCAAGGCGTTGGTGACTTCGGCATTATAAGAGGATTGCTCGGGACTGTAGGGCGTAGCACCGATGATTTTGCCGCCGAGCGCTTGATACGCCCGACGAAATTCGGCGATCATGCTGACCCCATAATCGTTGTTGACATAAATGACGGCTAACGTTTTCATCCCCCGATCCAGGGCATACTTGGCGGCAGCGGTTCCTTGCAATGAATCGGTAGTAATGGTTCGGAAAAACCAGCCTTTTGTTTTTCCTTCGGCGGCCAACTTGGTCAATAAGGGTGTCGAAGACGCAGGTGAAATCTGCACAACGCCGGCGGGCGCCGTCACCGAAGTCACAATTGGTATCGATACCGAGCTGATGGTGCTCCCAATGATGGCGGGCACTTTCTTGAGATCCACTAGCTGGCGGGCCTGATCGACTCCAACGGAGCCCTGACTCTGATCGTCACGGACGTCAAATGCCAGCTTGCATCCGGCAATCCCCTTCGCCCCAGCCGCCTTGTTCAGTTCCCTGAAAGCGAGCTCAACAGCTTTGCTGGCGGCCTGACCATAGCGTCCAGCGGCTCCCGTTAGAGAAACCACCATGCCCACGGTATTCGTGCACGGCGGTGACTGAGCATACGCGACCTGGGGGCCAAGGGCGGCAATCACGCCCATAGCCGTTGAAAAAATCGAAGGTCGCATAGAAAACTTATTGAGCAATCACTGATTGTTGCATCCCGATTCTTCGAAGTGCCAGTCTATGAGGTTCGGCTGGCGAAGGTGACGCAGGACCTGTCGTTGCGGGTCCGCAGGACGAACCTCCAATTACAAAGTCCTCACACCCGTTTCGCAGGTGTCTGCGCACGAGAAGTCGACCCGTTATTCGCCATTATCGGTGGCTACTCGGAGGCATAGCGAAATTGCTCGACGAGTGTATTATGAAATGCGTTATGCCGCGTGAAGCCGCGGCGTGGTTTGAGATTCAACAGTGGGTGCGTGAGCGCCAGCGCCACGGATTTAGCCCGCGACGTAAAAGGAGGTTCTCCTCGTTGCTTGCCGTGGGACTTCGCCTCTGCCAAGGAAGTATAGCCCCAAACAGCCCATTTGCCACTTTTGCTGCCACAACTGCGCGAAAGCGTTTCGGCACAGCCCGTGGCTCCTCGTAGGACATCTTGAAGTGCTGTAGGAAACGTCGGCCTGGAATGGCTTATGCACTTGAGATGTTGGCACGTCGGAAGGATTGCGGAGCGAGACCAGGAAAATCGCATTCTCCGGCGGCTCCTGCCGGGCGTCGGAATCCCACAGCGCGAGGCCGCGCTATCCGTTCGGGCAAACACCCAATTCTCGGGCTAAGCCTTGTCCGCCGCAGCCTTAACAAGGTGGCGATAAACCAAGTAGCCCAGTGTTAGTAGCCGCGAAGGTCAGTTCTATACCCCATTTGGACTCCAACGACGAGGGCTGTTCGGATCGCTATTTCGTAATTCTTTGAAGGCTTTTGGTCGGGCCGCCGGGATTGAGCCCGTGGACCTCTTGCACCCCAAGCAACAAATATCAATCACTTACAGACAGCCCCCACTGAAAACAAAAAATTTGAGTCCGCACGATTTGGACGCCAAACGGACGCCAACCCGCCAGGTCTGCGGGGGGTGGACTCCTTCCGGACTCCACCATATCTATTGACACGGGAGGCGATGCGGGCTATCATGGCCGTGTTAAATAACATGGCCAGGTTAATTAGCACGGCCATGTGAAAGGTGCGCGGGTGTATGCCGGTCGCCGATGATGCTGAGTTAGAAGGGATTCTCGCTGAAATCTTTCGAAAAGAGGGCTGGCGAGTTCACCGGCACCGGGCGGACGGAGATCTGCAAGCAGACCTCGTCGTAAACGTTGGGGAGAAGAAGTATATCGTTGCGGTCAAGGCGGCTTCTGAAGGTCGACGCGATCGGTTGATCCCCCTCCTTGCTCAGGCAATCCTTCAGGCGCAGGCACGTGCACGTCGGTTTCCAGAACACGCTGCTCCTCTGGCAGTCGTGGCAGCAAGACACGTGCCAGCATCCGTCGCAAACCATCTTAAACAGTTCGCTGAACAGCACGCTCCGGATGTAGCTATAGGCGTGATCGACGCCGAAGGGTTCCGCTCGTTTGTCGGTGCTGGGCTTGAAGGACTCGACACGAAACCTCCTCGGCACGAGCGTCATATTGCCTCCGTGTCGCGCCTCCCGAATCTATTCTCCGACCTGAACCAATGGATGCTGAAGATCCTCCTGGGGCAACATCTCCCAGACTCGCTCATTAATGTACCCAGAGGGCCGATTCGGAACGCGTCAAACCTAGCCGAAGTGGCAAAAGTCTCGATCATGAGCGCTTCCAGGCTGGTGAATCAGCTCACCCGCCTGGGATTCCTCGACAAAGGGGAAGAATATCTAGAAGTCGTTCGTGTCGAAGAATTACTGGACTGGTGGACTTCCAGCAACCGCGAGGCAGCGAAGGAGGTTCCGGCTCGCTGGCTCATAAAGAGCGGGCGACATCAGTTGGTCACGGCTCTGCGACAATACACGTCGCAGCAAATGTACAACCAACCTCACTGCTGTCTAGGACTTTTCGCCGCGGCGGATGCTCTCAGCTTGGGTTTCGTTCGAGGCGCCCCGGCTCACATTTACCTCGAACGCCTAACGCTGGATTCACTGAACCGCCTCGGCCTAGCGATCGACCAATCCAACCGCCCCGCTGATGTGATTGTCCGAATACCATCCCATCCAAAAGCTGTTTTCAGTGCTGTGGTGATGCGCGAAGAGGTCCCAGTCTCCGATGTGCTGCAAGTGTGGCTTGACGTCGCCACGCACCCTGCACGAGGTCGCGAACAAGCACGAGAGATTCAGCGTCGAGTGCTTCAGCCGCTGTTCGGGAGACAATGAATGAATGGTGGTCAAGATCCCGAGGCTTTCAGGCGGCTCCTTGCTGCACTTGAACCATGGCTTGATCAGGTAGTAATCGTCGGAGGCTGGGCGCATCAACTCTATCGACAGCACCCAGAGGCACAGGAGATGGACTACCCGCCCTTGAGCACGCTGGATGCTGACGTCGTCGTGCCCGCCGTACTCCCGGTCGGAGAAGAAGACATCCGTGTACGACTGCTGACGCACGGCTTTTTGGAAGAGTTTGTGAGTGACGACCGGCCACCGGCAACGCACTACCATCTTGGTGATGAAGCGTCTGGTTTTTACGTCGAGTTCCTGACGCCCCTGATTGGCGGTGACTACGATCGCCAGGGCAGGCGCAAAGCAACAATGGAGGTTGCGGGCGTCGCTTCTCAGCGTTTGCGCGACCTTGAGATTCTCCTTGTTCACCCGTGGTCGATTGACTTTGAGGCTGACGGAGTCGCGCCAAAGATCCAAATCGCAAACCCTGTGAGCTTCGTCGCCCAGAAGGTGCTCATCCGTGAAGAACGTGGTCGTGAGGATCGCGCGAAGGACATCTTGTATATTCACGACACGCTCGAGGTATTTGGCTCGCGACTTAACGAACTGCAGGAGCTCTGGCGGCGAATCGTAGCTCCTAAACTTCGTTCTGACAAGGCAAAGATGGTGTCTGAAGCGGCCGAGAATGTATTCGGGAACCTAAATGATGACATTCGACGGGCGGCGCAGATTTCGGTAGAACGGGCGCTCTCGCCGGAGACAATGCGCGCTGCTTGCCGATATGGCTTCACGCAGATATTTGTGTAGCCAGCGCGTGAAGATCTCTTAGCAGAAGCCGGAGGGTTTATTGGACCGTGGGGCTCACCGGCGTCAGCTCGTTTGGAGGCCGCGGAATTTCTGAAGTGAGATCGGGACACGGGGATCTTGAATCCGAATTCCTGGATCGAAGCCAGCATGCGATCCACCGCCGCATCGTTCTTGCGTGGGTTGCGGCTATAGAATACTAGTCGGTCAATCGGCCAGATCTGAACTTGCATTGGCTGCTGCGTGGTCATCATTCTGCATCTGAATAGCAGTTTTAACTTTCATTCGTCAACAGACAATCCCTAAGTGGTATGCCGTAGCGAATTCTGAGGATTGTGAGAAACCTACCAGATCGCGGAAGAGGCTGGATCTCAACCAGGAAGAGTCCGGTTGCACGTCCAAAGGCGCTCGACAAATAGCGCTGATCTGCATTCTCCTCGGGGATCACCCAAAACCGGCCATACGGGATCACCTGAAAACCGGCCAATGAAAAACTGAGTCAGGACGTTGACTGACGGAGAGTATTCTCCGTCGATGTGAGCAACGTCTTGAACGAGAAAAAGAAGCAAGAAGTCATCGCGTTGGGGCGGCTGGGATGGTCGCTGCGGCGCATCGAAAAAGAAACCGGTGTCCGGCGTGAAACTGCGGCCGGATATCTAAGAACAGCCGCCATTGCGGTTCGGCCGCCCGGCGGATGGGGCAAACGAGCGGCGCAAGACTCAAAACCGGCCAATGGCGTGACCACCGACTCTGGCGGCCCAAAACCGGCCAATGAGGTGATCCCCGACTCTGGCGCCGATCCTCCGACGCAAACCACGACGGCAAGTACCAGCGAGCCCTATCGCGAACTCATCCAGCATGCGCTGAGCCAAGGTCGCAACGCCAAGGGGATCTGGCAGGATCTGGTTGACGACCACGGCTTTACCGGCGGATATCAGAGCGTCAAACGCTTCATCAACAAGCTCCATGGCTCGCCGGAAAAACAACCCTGCGCCGTCATCGTCACGGCGCCCGGCGAAGAAGCGCAGGTCGACTACGGCGAAGGCCCCATGGTTCGCGATCCCCAATCCGGCCGTTACCGCCGCACCCGCTTGTTTGTGTTGACGCTCGGCTATAGCCGCAAGTGTGTCCGGCTGATCGTCTTCAGTTCCAGCACGCGAACCTGGGCCGAGTTGCACGAGACGGCGTTTGCCCGAATCGGCGGCGTGCCACGCGTTCTCATCCTCGACAATCTGCGCGAAGGTGTGTTGAAGCCGGACATCTACGATCCCACCATCAACCCGCTCTATCGCGACATGCTGGCGCATTACCACGCCGTGGCGCTGCCCTGCCGCATCAAAGATCCGGATCGCAAAGGCAAGGTCGAGTCCAGCGTTGGTCATGCGCAGAAGACACCGCTAAAAGGAAAGCGCTTCGAAACCATCGAAGAAGCGCAAAGCTACCTGGATCGATGGGAGGAACATTGGGCCGACACCCGCATTCATGGCACTACCAAACGCCAGGTTGCGGCGATGTTCTCAGAAGAGAAACCTGCGCTGTTGCCGCTTCCCGTCGAGCCATTCCGCTATTACCAATACGGTGAACGCGCGGTGCACATGGATGGCTGCGTCGAAGTGGAAGCCGCCTACTATAGCGCCCCGCCTGGCTGGATTGGGAGACGAGTCAACGTGCAGTGGAATCGACGGCACGTGCGCTTGCTCGATCCCAAGACCGGCCAACTGCTGCGCGAACACTTGCATCAACCTCGCGGCGCACATCGCATTCTTGCTGAAGACCGCCACAAGAAGACGCCGTTCACCACACAACAACTGCTCCGGCGCGCCGAGAATGCCAGCGATTCTATCGGCGTGCTCGCAAAAACGATGTATGCGCAGAAAGGACAGCCCGCCGTGCGCCGCATTCAAGGGGTTCTCTCTCTCGCCAAGAAATACGGCGCCGCGGCAGTGGACGATGCTTGTTCGGCCGCGCTTTCCTTCGAAGTCTACGAATACCATTTCGTCCGCCGCTATCTCGAACGCAAAGGACCAGCGCCACTCTCGCTACGGCAGGTCGATCCGTTGATTCGCCAACTCACGCTGTATCGCGACGTCATCGAACAGCGAACTCAATCGCAGTCTGAAACCAACCTGGAGGGAAATCCGGAATGAATCTGATTGAACTACAACGCGCACTCGGCCAGCTCCGTTTAGGCGGCATGGCTGCCGTGCTCGAAACCCGTCTCAAGCAAGCACAGGCGGAAGCGATGCCGCCGCTGGATCTGATCTCGTGCCTGATCTCGGATGAACTCACGCGCCGTTCCGACCGCCTGCTGGATCGCCGCCGCAAGCAAGCCGGCTTTCGAGACGCCCACAAAACTCTAGACAACTTCGACTTCACTTTTAATCCCAAGATGAATCGTAGTCTCGTTTTTGATCTCGCGACCGGCGCTTTCATTACACGCCGCGAAGATGCGCTCTTCCTCGGTCCCGGCGGCACTGGCAAGAGTCATCTTGCGCAAGCCATCGGCCACGCTGCCATTCAACAAGGCCACCGCGTGCTGTATCGCGAAACACACCTGCTGCTCGAAGAACTCGCCGACGCCGTTGTGGACGGTACGCGCAAGCAGTACATGGAGTCGATTGCATCGGTCCCGCTGCTCATTGTCGACGACTTCGGCATGCGCAAACTTCCGCATACCGCCGCCGAGGATTTGCTAGAAATCGTGATGCGGCGTTATGAGCGTGCCAGCACGCTTCTCACATCGAATCGGCCCGTAGAAGACTGGGGCAAACTGCTCGGCGACAATGCCGCTGTCAGTTCCATGCTCGACCGCCTGCTGCATCACGGACACGTGCTGAAGTGCGGGCCGCGCAGTTGGCGCACCAAGACTGCGTTGCCGGCTGCGGAGTGATCTCAGATGAGAACTCAAGAAATAAGGAAGGAGGCTTCTTTACTGCGAGGACTCTGCCCTCGCGCTCCCGGGATTTATCGCTTTCGCGCCAGAATGGCTCAAAAGCCTGGCGGGCGACTCGGACGCCGCCCAGCCATTCCAGCCTCTGGGTCGGCGCTCGGGTCGCATCCCTGCGGTGCCCTGTCTTCCGCCCAGGTATTCGTTAGTATATGTCCGGTCATTCCCGCTGCGGAAAACCCGTTGTCACTGGCTGTCCGGACAAGGTATAAATGAGCTTGTCCTGACTCAGTTCCATTGGCCGGTTTTGAAGTGATCCTCATTGGCCGGTTTTGAGGTGATCCCCGAGGCATTCTGAGGATATTGAGGATTGTGAGGAGCCTTGAGGTCCGGCCTATCGAGATGTCAAAGTCTCGCTCCAGCTTCAATCGACGAATTTTGAGGATTGTGAGAATTGTGATCAACCGATACGAGGTCTCTCAAATATCCTGCATTCTTGGGCGTCTTGATGGTTTCTCCGCAAAGAATGCCAGAACGGGGCTTTGACGAGCCACGGCGGTTCCTACTATTTGGACTCAACTTGGGCTCAGGAAAGCTTAACGTCTGTAAGTCTATGAAGGCTGTTGGTCGGGCCGCCGGGATTTGAACCCGGGACCTCTTGCACCCCAAGCAAGCGCGCTAGCCAGGCTGCGCCACGGCCCGATTCCAAATCATTCTAACACAAGAACTTCTGAAGCTTACTCGATTTCAAGTACGCGTAGAAGGCGGTGAATAAGATAGAAGACGCATTGAAAGGGCTGTCGTAAAAGACGTTGACATCGGCATATGCGGCTTCGAGAAGTTAGCCCGTTGGATGCTCGATCGCATGGACTGATTTCTCCTTCGGTCAGCGCGATTAACACCATTGCTGATTTGGTCGATTCTTTTCGCCCAAACCACCTCACCTCCTGCTCAACGGACGGGAGCGGGTGGCTAAAGTTCACCGTGCTTCGATGCCGCCGCACGGGCCTTGGCATCGTAGGGCCCCTTGCACGTTTGACTTCGAGAAGCAGTAGGCACACTATGTTGGTTAACGCCGGAGTGCGAGGTGATCGGGGCGCTACTCGGCGTATCAGTGCTTGAAATTGCACATTCGATGGGTTGGAAACAATAGATGAAGATCCGCGGGAATAATTTGACTGTTGAGCGTCTGGTTCGCCTGACCGCGCTTGCGTTCGGGTGCGTTGCAACCTTGTCCGCCGCCCCTGCTATTACGGGTGTGTATAACACCGCATGGGTTCCTCCTGGTTTGCCCAATTCCGGGATTGCGCAGGGCGCTTTCTTTTCGCTTGTTGGAAACGGGCTTGGCCCTTCCACTCCGCAGCTGGTCTCCGCATATCCATTGCCAACGACTCAGGGTTTGGGCGGAACCACGATCCAAGTGAAGGTCGGAAGCGTTACCGAAAATTGCATTATGGACTACGTGAGCGCGACTCAGGTCAACGCGATTCTTCCTTCGGCTACGCCCGTGGGAACCGCGACTTTGACACTTTCCTACCAGGGAGGGACGAGTTCGATTACAGTTCAGGTTTTGGCCGCGAACTTTGCCATGGATACTTTGAATGGCGCCGGCACGGGGCCCGGAGTTGTCACCGACGCAAACTACAATGTGATCACCATGATCAACCCCGCGCATCCGGGCCAGACTTTGATTCTGTGGGGCAGCGGCCTCGGCGCGGTGAGCGGCGACGAGACCGAGCCTCCTAAGCAGGTCGACTTGGGAACAGGGGTGCAAGTCTTCGTTGAAAACCAAGCGGCAACCGTACTCTACGGGGGGCGGGGCAGCTCTCCGGGACTCGATCAGATCGACTTCACTGTGCCGGCTGGCATCAGCGGGGGGTGCAAAACGTCGATTGCCGTTCTGGTCAAAGGGGTCACCGGCAACGTCACCACAATGTCCATTGCTCCGAGCGGGCAAACCACTTGCGGCGAGAATTATGGCTTTCTGACTACGGTTAACCTGCAAAAGGCGGTCTCGAGCGGCTCGCTGAACGTCGGCGGGGTCTCGCTTAGCCGCGTCGCCGCCGGTAACGATGCCCTGCTCGGATACTTCGGGAACTTCCCTCTCAACAGCCTTATCCGGTCTTATGGAGGCGCCTTCGGCCCGTCCATCGGAAGTTGCATGGCCTACGAGGTCCAAGGCACGTCGTTGGAGAAAGCGCTTGTCGATCCGATTCAGCCAACCTACCAGGATGCCGGCTCGGACCTGGTGATCACGGGGCCAGCCGGGACCAAAACCATCCCCAAAACTTCCACGGGCCTCTTTGAGTCCGATCTCGCCGTCGCACCAGCCGTCTACATTGAGCCCGGAAACTACACGGTCACAAACGGCACCGGCGGAGCCAACGTGGGGTCTTTCAATCAGGCATTGACGGTGCCAAGTTACATTGTGCCCACCAACATCCCGGCCAGCATCAATCGCGGGCAAAACCTTACCCTGAATTGGACCGGAGGCTCGGGATCCACCTTGGCGACCATCTTTTTATTCAACGGTATTCTAGACAATCCGTCGACGTTGCAGAGCTCCTATGTGTATATCGTGTGCGACGCCGATGCGTCCGCGGGAACGTTCACGGTCCCGTCCGCGATTCTCAACCTGCTTCCCACCAACGGTTATGGAACCTTCACGAAGCAGGGCGTCAGCATTTCGATCGCAGGGATCCCCGAGTCCGGCTTCACCGTGTCGGGCTCTCCGGGACTTGACGCAGCCATCTTCAGCGTTTTTGTTTCGACTGGGTCGGTAGCGAGCATTCAGTAATATTCGCACACCACCTTCGTGTGCTGCTAACATCAAGAGTGGGATGGCGCTGGTTCCCCCATACATTGAATCGCTCAGGCCTTATGAGGCCGGGCGCAGCATTGAAGAAGTCCAGCGCGAGTTCGGACTTCAGCGCGTCGCAAAACTCGCCTCCAACGAAAACCCTTTAGGCCCGTCCCCGCTCGCCATTCAGGCGATGTCGGATGTTCTCACCAAAATCAATGTCTATCCCAACGGCGGCCTGGACCTGCGCAAGGTTCTCGCCCGCGAGTTCGACGTCAAAGTAGAAAACGTTATCGCCGGAAGCGGTTCGGAGGGCATCATGTCCAACATCATCCGAACCTTCTTGTGCGACGACGACGAGGTGCTGACCACCGACGCGGCGTTCATTGGATTCCAGGTGCTCGCGAAATCCCGCGGAGTTTGCTATCGCACCGTCCCATATCGCGACTGGCATTACGATCTGAAAGCCCTCGCCCGCGAAGTGAACGAGCGAACGAAAATTATTTATCTCGCGAATCCAAACAATCCCACCGGAACAATCTTCACGAAACACGAGTTCGACGAGTTCTATCGTCACGTTCCGGAGCGGGTTCTCATCATTCTGGATGAAGCCTACTTCGAGTACGCCAAGGACAACCCGCGCTACCCGGATTCGATGCATTACCGTTACGACAACGTCATCACGCTGCGAACGTTTTCGAAAATCTACGGGCTCGCGGGCGCTCGAATCGGCTATGGATTTGCGCATGAAGAACTCATCGCCAACCTGCTCAAGGTGAAACTGCCGTTCGAACCGAGCACGCTGGCGCAAGCCGCTGGAATCGCCGCGCTTTCCGACAAGGAATTTCAACACCGCTCGCTCGAGCTGAATGCCCGTGGATTGAAATTCCTCTCGGGATCATTGCGCGAGATGGGATTCGAAGTGGTGCCGTCGGAAGCGAACTTCGTAATGGTCCCGATGGCGAGCGAGGAGCAGGCATCGCGTATGACTCGAGACATGATGGCGCAGGGAGTCATCGTGAGGCCGCTGAAGAACTGGGGCCTCCCGGGGTGCATTCGCATCTCCACCGGCACAGATGAAGAGAACCAACGCGCCATTGAAGCCGTCCAAAAACTGACCGTAGTAACGCAAAGCTGATAGAGGTATTCGAAATGCAAGCTACCGAAAAACCTGTGGATCGTCGGACCCAGGAAGATTTTCTCCCGCTCAATGGAACGGATTACGTCGAGTTCTATGTCGGGAACGCCAAACAGGCGGCCTATTATTACCGCGCTGCATTCGGCATGAAACTGGTGGCCTATTGCGGGCCAGAGACCGGAACCAGAGATCGCGCTTCGTACGTTTTACAGCAGGACAAGATTCGCTTCGTACTGACCACCCCCCTGCGGTCTGACGATCCGATCGCCGAACATATCCACCTGCACGGCGATGGCGTACATGAGATCGCGCTGTGGGTGGACGATGCCGAATCGGCCTATCGCGAGACCACTTTGCGCGGCGCGCGAGGATACAAACAGCCCACTCGCATCACCGACAACGACGGCGAAGTTTGCATTTCCTCCATCGCCGCGTATGGCGAGACCCTGCATAGCTTCGTGGAACGCGGCAATTATCGCGGCGTTTTCTTACCCGGCTTCGTCGCCACTCCTGCTGATACCATCGCGCGCCCGGTTGGCTTGAAATACATCGACCACATGGTGGCCAATGTCGGCTGGGGCGAGATGAATCGCTGGGTCGGGTTCTACCGCGATGTGATGGGATTCCGCCTCTATCAACACTTCGACGACAAGGACATCAGCACAGAATATTCCGCGCTGATGTCGAAGGTGATGGCGAACGGAAACGATCGCGTCAAGTTCCCCATCAACGAGCCCGCCGAAGGACGCAAGAAATCGCAGATCGAAGAATATCTCGATTATTACCGCGGTCCGGGCGTCCAGCACATCGCGATGGCCACGGATAACATCATCGAAACGGTTTCCAAGCTGCGAACCCAGGGCGTGGAGTTCCTGCGCGTTCCCAATGCCTACTACGCGGATCTGGAACAGCGCTGCGGCAAAATCGACGAGCCTGTGGACCAACTGGCCGATCTCGGCGTTCTCGTGGATCGCGATGACGAGGGGTACATGCTGCAGATCTTCACGAAGCCCGTGGAAGACCGGCCCACGCTGTTCTATGAGATCATCCAGCGCAAAGGCAGCCGCAGTTTCGGGAAGGGAAATTTCAAGGCTCTCTTTGAGGCGATCGAGCGCGAGCAGGCGCTACGCGGTAATCTCTAAGAACGCATGAAGCTCTGCACTTTTGAGGTGCGGACCCATCTCGGACGTCACCAACGCCTCGGCGCGATAACGCCGGACGGCATCGTGGATCTCAATTTCGCCTGCGCCGCGCTGACCGGCAGCTACAAACAGGCCGATGTGCTTGTCCCTGCGTCGATGCGTGAGTTCCTCGAATACGGATCCATGGCCGCTGCGCGACAGGCTGTTGCGGAGCGAGTCGCCGACCGCGGGTCGAACGACGAGACCATCTTATATATTCCGGAGCAGGTTCGTCTGCTCGCGCCCATTCCAAATCCCGCTTCACTCCGCGACTTCTTCGCATTCGAGGCGCACGTGAAAACGGGGTTCGATAAGCGCGGTGAGCCGATGCCGAAGGAGTGGTACGAGATCCCTGTCTATTACAAAGGCGGCCACCACAACATCATCGGAACCGATACCGATGTGCTTTGGCCTTCCTTCACGCAGAAGTTCGATTACGAATTGGAACTCGCGGCCGTAATCGGCAAGAAAGGTTCCAACATCAAAGCCGGGGATGCGCGCGACTACATTGCCGGCTTCACCGTGATGAACGATTTCAGCGCGCGCGATATCCAGCGTAAAGAGATGAGCGTGCGCCTCGGCCCCGCGAAAGGTAAGGATTGGGCCACTGGACTCGGCCCCTGGCTCGTGACCACCGACGAGATCGGCGATCCATACGGTCTCGAAATGACGGCGCGGGTGAACGGCGAAGTCTGGTCCCGCGGCAACTCCGCCTCCATTTATTGGAAATTCGAACAGATGATCGAGTTCCTCACGCGCGATGACACCGTTTTCCCCGGCGACGTGATCGGATCGGGCACCGTGGGCACCGGTTGTGGACTCGAACTGGATCGCTGGGTGCAGCCTGATGACGTTATCGAACTCGAGATCGAGAAAATCGGCGTCCTGCGGAATCGAGTCGTGAAGCCTGCTTAGCGCCGCTAAAGCTGGAATGCAATGTCGCGGCCCAACCCAGCCTGGTATGCAAGCGAGATCCAAAGCAGCGCGAACGGTTCCAGAACTCGGGCCTGAGTGAGCGGTCCGCGTCTACAGCTTCGAACCCCATTCGTAGATGAGTGGCCGAACCTGTTCTTTCGCATTACGATCGTCCCCGCAATGGAACATTACCGGTCGGATCGCGCCAAATGCTGGATTCGCCATGATATTAGCTCCGTTCACTCCCGTCTTCAAATGGTGTGTAATGAATCCGTAGGCACCATGCGGTGGTTCATCCTAGCAACTCTTCTTGCGACCACATCGCTGTTTGCGCAGCGGGCGTTGGTTCCCGGCGATACCGAGTCATTTCTCGACAATGGCATAGACGCATATCGCAGCGGTGATTTTCAAAAAGCTATCGAGGCTTTTCAAATCGCGATCGAATTCGATCCCAACGATGTCAGAGCGCACCTTTATCTTGCGACCGCCAATATGGTCCTCTACTCTCCGGGCCAGATGTCGAAGGAAAACCTGGCGCACGCCGAGAACGCAAGAGCCGAGTTCAAGCGCGTCCTCGAACTCAGCCCCGACAACACAACTGCGATGCTCTCGCTCGGAACGTTGAGCCTCCGGGAAGCGGGCGACACGGACCACCCCGATATCGCCAAGCTCGACGATGCTCATTCCTGGTATCAAAAAGTTCTGGAGGTTGATGCGCAAAACAAAAATGCGCTTTACACGATCGGCGTGATCGACTGGCGCAAGGCGCATCCCAATCTCGCGCAAGCAGATGCCACGCAGCGCCGTTCACTTAAGGCGCAGTACGGCCCGATCGTGGATGAGGGAATCTCGAGTCTCAAGAAGGCGCTCAACGTCGACCCGGTATTCGAAAGCGCAATGTCCTACTTGAATCTCCTGCTCCGAGATCGCGCACAACTCGCCGAGTCGCCCGACGAGTCTCAAAAGGATCTTGAGGAAGCCAGTCAGTGGGTGCAGAAGTTAGGCGAAATGAGAACATTAAGATCGCAAACCGCCGGAAGGACGCCCGGAAGATTTTCGGGCAATCTCGAAGCTGCCCAACTGATCACCAAAGTGGATCCTGTCTATCCACCGCAGGCCCGTCAGGAGAAAATCCAGGGAACTGTGCGATTTAGAGCCACAATCGCCAAGGACGGAAAGCTGCACAACGTTCAACTGGTGAGCGGTCATCCGCTCTTGGTCCCCGCGGCGCTGGATGCAATCAAGAAGTGGACCTACCGCCCATCAATGGCCAACGGCCAGGCCGTCGAAGTGGTCACGAACGTCGATGTGAACTTCTCACTCAGCCAGTGAGTGTCACTTGGCGGGACAGGAATCCGAAACCATTTCGATCTTAGTAACGTTGAAGGTCTTGCCCGTCGTCGCTCGGTGTGCCCGTTGCTTTCACCGTGTGATTTTCATGCTTGCCGACATCCGCCGCGCCCAATACCATCGTTTTCGCGCCGGATTCGTTGTCGGTCAACTGCCACCCATCGCCGGCATCCGCCTTGGTAATGCACCCGGTAATTGAAATCTCCACAGGTTTCGAGCGGTCCCGCTCTTCATCCTGGGCGAAAGCCGAAAGCGCCAGTAAAGCGACCAATGCGAGTGAGGTCCAAACACGCTTCATATCTTGCTCCTCGCACAAAAGACTGGATTGATATGCCGCGAGTTACCTACTGCTCATTCCGTAGGCCGCCGTAGGAGCCTTTCCTGCTCCGCGTTAAACTCGCATCCGAACAGAGCAATGATGGAAAGCAAATACATCCACACGAGCAACACAATTACCGCCGCAATGCTTCCGTACATCACGTTGTAATTCGCCAGGTTCCGCACGTACCATCCGAACGCCGACGTCGCAAGCACCCACAATACTGTAGCGACGAACGCCCCCGGCCACACGCGCTTCAGCTTCATAGGACGATTCGGACCGAAATAATACAGCAGCCCGGTTATGAGGACCACGCAAGCAAAAGCGACCAGGTATCGCAAGGACACGCTCAAAACCGCGGCCCATCCGGTGAGATGTCCTCCCGGCGCCTTGATTCCCATCGACGAGAAAAACCGGGCTTCCAAACGCGATCCGAACACGATAAGAAACGAAAAGCCGACTCCGGGAACGGCGCCGATAAAAACCAGTAACACGGCGACCAGCCGCTGTTTCAGGAATGGACGTCCGCCCGGAAGACGATACGCAGCCTGAAACCCTTCCATCAGGCTCATCATCGCGCCTGACGCGGCCCATATCGACAACAGCGCCGCGCCGACCACCAGCCAAATCGGTCTCTGCCCTTTCACGACGAATTGATAGCGCACCAGTTCGGCCGAGCCAGGCGGGACCACTTCGAATAGAAATCGCGCCAGCGTTTTCGAGACCGCCTCTGCGTTGGAGCGAACAAGTATGGCCGCGATAGTCGTTAGCACCGGGAAAAGCGACAGCAGCCCCGAGTACGCCACGCCCTTCGCGATGCCGAAGCAGTTGTCCTCGTACGACGCGGTCCCGGCGCGTTGCAGGAGTTTCCAAAAACGCTCCCACGGCGATGCCTCCAATGTGTAGATGCGCGGCGATTGGCTGGACATTGCGCCCGCGTCTAACCCGCGACCTTCGATTCCAACTCCGCCCATCGTTCAAAAAGCTGGTCTACCAGCGCCTGTGCTTCCTGCATCTCGTCGTAGCGCGCCTTGCACGACTCCCGCGTCGTGACTCCCCTCGGGATTTTGCATTTCCAGTTGAGCTCTGCGGAGCCGCTCCTCGGCCTCCGCTATGCGCGTCTCGAGCTGCTCGTATTCTCTCTTTTCGACATACGAAAGCCGCCGGGGTTTCTCCTGCGTCCGCGCCAGCGGTTCTCGCTTCGTCTCGCTAACCGTTTCCCGCTTGTTGGTTTCGCGCCGCCAGCGCTCCCATTGCTCGCAATCCGCGAATGCTGCCGCGCCGCCATTCCCGTCCAGCCCCACGATCACGGTCGAAACGCGATCCAGCATGTAGCGGTCGTGCGTCACCAGAACAACCGCTCCAGAAAACTCGATCAAACTTTCCTCGAGCGTCTCTAACGTTGGAATGTCGAGATCGTTGGTGGGCTCGTCGAGCAACAGAACATCCGCTGGTTGCAGCATCAGCCGCGCTATTAGAACGCGCGCCTGCTCTCCGCCCGAAAGCCTTCCGACAGCCAGATCGAGTTGATCGCTTCGAAACTGGAATCGCGACGCCCATCCCGCCACGTGAATCTGTCTGTCCCGATAGAGAACCATGTCGCCGTCCGGAGCCAATGCTTTGCGCAACGGAATCTGCGGATCCAACTGTTCCCGATTCTGATCGAAGTAAAGTATGCGCACCAGATCCGCGCGGTTAACGTTCCCTTTGTCTGCTTCCAACTCGCCGGCCAAAATCCGGAGCAGCGTGGTTTTCCCGCTGCCATTCGGTCCCAATAATCCCAGCCGCGTCCCCGGCGAAAGAACGAACGACAGATTCTCGAAAAGTTCCTTCCCGCCGATCTTTTTCGCGATGTGTTCGGCCTCAATCAACCGCTTCGTGCGCCGCTCCGTCGCCGTGAAATCGATTTGCGTGCTGCTCTTCGCAGTGCGTCCGGAGACGTCGCTCAACTCGCTCATCAGCTCGTACGCGTTGTCGATGCGCGCCTTCGATTTCGAGGTGCGCGCCTTCGCGCCCCGCCGCAGCCATTCGATTTCACGCCGCACGAGGTTTTCGAGAGCTTCCTGATGTTTCGCCTGCGCGTGCAAGAACTGTTCCTGCTTCTCCAGAAACTCGCTGTAATTCCCGTCTACTCGAAACAGGCCGTCCGGATAAATGCGGTTGACTTCCATCATCACGGTAGCCGTATTCTCCAGGAAGTAGCGATCGTGGCTGACCACCATTGACGCGAACGGTGCGGCTTTCAACAATTTCTCGAGCCACAAGATACCTTCCAGATCGAGGTGATTCGTCGGCTCGTCGAGCAGCAGCAGCTCCGGCTCTTTTAAGAGTTCACGCGCGATCGCCAGCCGCTTGCGCCATCCTCCGGAAAGCGCTCCGGCCTTGACACTGGTGTCCGTAAATCCAGCGCGGCCTACAACGGTGTTCGTGCGTGCCACGCGTTCGGATTCAGTAAGGTGATCCTCGAGAATCACATCGTCCATGATCTGCTGGACGCTTTTGGCATCGTCGAACGTGTCTTCTTGCGCGACATAGCCGAGCCGCAACAGCTTGCGCGGCGCTAGAATGCCGCTATCCGGAACGATCTCGCCCGCCAGAATCGCAAGCAAAGTCGATTTGCCGGAACCGTTGGGACCGATCACTCCAATCCTCTCGCCTTCCGAGATCGTGAGTGAAATTCCTTCGAAGAGTGACCGCGCGCCGAACGTTTTCGAAATGTTCTGGCAACTGAACAACAACCCCATTCACGCTCAATTGTAGCTGTCGCAAGCCGGCGCGCTTCACATGCGCAACAATCGAAGATAACTAGGGTTCAACAGTGTTCAGCCATTCATTTACTCGCATGCGTTTTTTACTATCAGCTATCCTTCTGCTTTGTCCCCTCGCGTGTTCCGCCGGCGATTGGGGCGCGATCGATTACTTGATCGGAAATTGGACCGGTGAAGGAGGCGGCGTCCCCGGACAAGGTGTCGGCGCATTTTCGTTTGAGCCCAGCCTCGAAGGGAAAGTTCTGATTCGCAAAAGCCGCGCCGAGTATCCTGCCACGAAAGATCATCCGGCATTCGCCCACGAAGATCTCATGATCGTCTACCGCGAATTGGACGATCGTGCAGAGGGGGCTCCGCGAGCTATTTTCTTCGACAGCGAGGATCACGTGATCCGTTACGACATCACTATGTTCGGAGATCGCATCGTTTTTACGAGCGAGCCGGCGCCAAACAGTCCGCAATACCGTTTGACCTATACGCGAGTCACCGCCAGTTCGCTGCGTATCAAGTTTGAGATCTCCTCCCGCGGCAACGGCTTCACGACGTACTTGGAAGCATCGGCAAAGCGTACTCGATAATCGAGAGACGCCGCTATTCTTGCCGCAAAGCGCGCATGGGATCTACGCGGCTCGCGCGGCGTGCCGGTACGAAACTTGCGAACAGCGCGGCAATCACAAGCACTGTGACCATCAGCGCGAATGTCAACAGCTCCGTGGACCGCACGCCGTCCACCAGCCGCTCCAGCAAACGCCCGGCCACGAACGCCGCAGCGATCCCCACGCAGATCCCAATGAAAATCATGCCGAAGCTCTGTCGAAGCACCAGCCGCACCACATCGCGAGCCGTGGCACCGAGGGCCATGCGGACCCCAATCTCCGGAACGCGCTGGCTGGTTACATAGGCGAGCACGCCATAGATCCCGATGCACGCGAGAACTAAAGCCAGACCCGCAAAGGCTCCGAACAATAACAATAGGAAACGTTGCCGCGCGAGCGTGTCGCTCGCAAGCTGCTCCAGGCTGCGGATCTCGTAAAGAACCTGATCGCCGCTTGCTCCGCGCAACTCTTTTCGCAGGGGTTCCACGACATTCAATGGACCAGCCTGCGTCCGCACCGCAATGGACATCAGCTCCGACCAGCGGCGTAAATACCAGTCCGGAACTTGTGCAAACGGATAGTAGAATTGATCCCGCACGACGGCTTGATCGTCGCTGGCGAGCCCCCAATACCGCACGTGGCCAACGACGCCAACAACACGCATGGGCTCCGGAACCAAATCGGTCCATAGCCGCTTCCCGATGGGATCTTCACCGCCGAAAGCGTGCTGCGCCATCACTTCGTCAATAACGACGACCGGTTCACTGCCCTTGCGATCATGGTTATCGAAGAACCGGCCCTGCCGCAGTTCGATGCCCATCACTTTCAAATAATCCGGCGTAACGCTGTTTGCCAGCGCGAGCGGCTTCTGGCCCCGTGCCGGTTCAGCCGGTGTCTTCCAATAACCAAGCTGATTGTTACCATCGCGCATCGGAACCGTGTCCACCATCGCAACCGACTGCACGCCCGGAACGTGACGCGCCCGGTCCAGAACGTCATCCCAAGCCGCGCGGATCCGAGCGGGATCCGAGAGCACGCCTGGCGAAAGAGCCATCCGACTGGTGAGAACGTTATGAACGTTCACCCCCGGATTCACTGACGACAATCGCAGCAGCGTGCTGCCGAGCATCCCCGCCGATACCAGCAGCACCACCGCCAGCGCAATCTCGGAGATCACGAAACCGCTGTGTAGACGCCGCGAGCTTCCAACGACAGACCGCGCTCCGGCGCGAAGTACTTGTTCTACGGCGCGCGAAGGCACCCGCAGCGCCGGCGCCAATCCGAAAAGCAGTCCGCTCAACAGTGCAACGCAAACCGCAAAAAGAAGCACATGCCAATCGAGACGTACCTCTTCGGCGCGCGGCAAACTCCCCGGCCAGAACGTGACAAAGGGCCGGATTCCCAAGGCCGCCAGCAACACGCCGAACACGCCTCCCGCGAGCCCCAACACTGCGCTTTCTGTCAAACATTGGCGTACCAGGCGCAAACGGCCTGCTCCGAGCGCCACACGCATCGCAAGTTCCCGTTCGCGTGAGACGGCCCTCGCTAGCAGCAGACTCGCAACATTGGCGCACGCGATCAGCAGCACCAGGCTGACCGCTCCCAGCAGCAACCATAATGTCGACCGCACATCGCCCACATCGGGACGAAGCACTTCCGCAATAAAGCCGCGTCCTGTGTTCGACTTCGGGTATTGCTTGGCCAACTGGCGTCCAATCAGATCCAGTTCCGCGTTGGCCTGCGCGGCCGTCGCGCCCGGCCGTAATCGTGCCCAGACATTAATGCCGGGATGTGCTTCGCGATTCTGCATCACTCCTTGCGTGTTTTGACCGAGCGGCGTAAACACCTCCGCGTCTCGCAAAGGAAAACCCGCCGGTGTGATGCCGACCACGGTATAAGACTTCCCATCGAAAGTAATCGGACTGCCAACCGCATCCGGGCTTCGAGCAAAGCGCCGCTGCCACAAGCTGTCATCGATAATGATCACGGGCGCCGCGCCAGGCCTGTCGTCATCCGCTGTGAAGGCGCGGCCTCGCGCGACCGTGACGCCGAGAACAGAGAACAGGTCGGCCGATACTTCGAGACCGTCGACATACTCCGGTTGCCCAGTGCCGCTGACAGTCCCGCCGCCGTGGCGAAACGCCGTTAGAACGAGAGAGCGGCTCTCACGCTTGCAGTCGAGATAATTGGGATACGCAAACGCCCATCGATCCCCCCACCTGTAGTCGAACGTGCCCTTCGTCTGCTCGTCGACGTTGAACAACCTGCCGGGATCGGCATAAGGAAGCGGCTTGAGAAGCACGCCGTCGATCACGGTGAACATAACCGTAGTCGCGCCGGTGCCGAGTGCGAGCGTCAACAGAGCGACCGCTGCGAATCCGGGCTTCTGCCGCAGGGTGCGCAGCGCGTAACGCAAATCCTGCGATAGATCCTCCAGCCAGCGTGTACGACGCGCATCGCGGCACTGCTCCTTCACCTGCTCCGGCCCGCCGAGCTCGATTCGAGCCTTTCGCCGTGCTTCTTCCGGATCGCAGCCATGCTCGATCAAATCCGAAATGTGTTGCTCCAGGTGAAAGCGCAGTTCTTTATCGAGTTGTTCCTCCCTGCGTTGGCTCATTCCGCGCCTCCCTCCGACAAGTTGAGGATCAGTCCGACCGCCTCCGTCAATCGCGCCCAACTTGCCGCTTCTGTGTCGAGCTGTGCGCGGCCTTTTCGGGTTAAACGATAAAACTTGGCCTCACGTCCGGTCTCGGTGTCTTTCCAGTCCGCGGCCAATAATCCCCGGTTTTCGAGCCGGTGCAATGCCGGATAAAGCGAGCCCTGTGGGACCTGCACTACGTCGCGCGACACCTGTTGGAGCCGTTGCGCGATCGCGTACCCGTGGACCGGGCCGAGCGCCACGACTTTCAATATGAGGAGGTCGAGAGTGCCTTGAGGGAGATCCGATTTCGCAGCCATGGTATACCTCGTACTCCTACATATTAATCCCATGATGTGTAGAAGTGCAAGGTATGACTTAGCGATGAGGCGAGAATTTTCTGCGCACCGCATTACCGATTCGTTCGTATAAACATCAATATGGCTTTCAATCGTTACCTGGTGTTGATTTGCGGCATGATGCTCGCCTCCTTGAGCGCGCAGGAAGAAGCCGCAGATTTCCAGAAACTGGAGCCTGCGCTGAAGTTCTTGCGCGCCCGCAACGCTCGGGACTATGCGATCACCGCTCCGAACGGAATCGACGAAGCGACCTTTGTCAAGATCGGCGGGCTCGATCAGTGGATCACCATTCGCGGCGAAGACCGCAAGAATCCGATGCTGTTGCTCTTACACGGAGGACCCGGCGATGCGACCAATCCCTGGGGATACGCAGGTTTTCGCACCTGGCTGAAGTATTTCACCGTCGTCCAATGGGATCAACGTGGCGCCGGAAGAACGTTGGGGCGAAACGGTGCGGCATCGGCATCTACCATCACCATCGAGCGGATGGTTCAGGATGGCATCGAGCTTTCGGAGCTGTTGAGGAAGAGGTTGCAGAAGGACAAAATCGTTCTTGTCGGACATTCCTGGGGCTCCACTCTGGGCGTTTTCATGGCAAAAGCGCGGCCCGAACTTTTCTATGCATTCGTGGGCACTGGCCAGGTTGCCGATCCTTCGCGAAACTACGCCGTCGCATACGAAGCTCTTGTGGTGAAGGCCTCACGCGAGGGCAATTCCCGGGCTCTTCAGGAACTGAAGGAAGTCGGCCCACCGCCATATAACGACCGCAAGGGTTTCGCGGTCCAACGGAAATGGGCGAACCTGTTTGAAGGAGCGGACGCATTTATTGCATCCATGATGGGGTTCGCGCTAACCGCGCCAGGGTACACGCTGGCCGACATCAACGACTGGTTGGAAGGACAGAACCTGAGCGCCGAGCACCTCGTCCCCCTGACCTCCGTGCTCGACCCAAAACGTCTTGGCGGTGAATTTGCGCTACCGGTGTTCGTCATCCAGGGCGCCGAGGATTTCACCACTCCGACGAGTCTGGCCAGAACCTACCTGGATTCACTCCATGCTCCTCGCAAAGCCTTCGCCACGATAGACGGCGCCGGTCATTTTGCGGTGTTCACAAAGCAGGACGCGTTTCTGAAAGAGCTGAGGGCGTTAGCACTACCGTTGACTCGCTAGTCGTAATAGACAAGCTCCCGGCGGTCGATGGTGGTCACAGTCTTCTCGCCGTTCGAACGCACCGTATCCGTCACTCGCTCTGTCCAATTGCCTCGTTCGTCATACTGGTAAGAAGACTGCTCCGCCCACCGTTCGACTTCGGGTTCACGGAACAGGCTCGTGGTTTCGATACGCACTTCTGTCACATCGCCGCGCCCGTTGTAAGTGAACGTCCGTTTTTCCCCGCCTATATCGCCCCACTTCCGATCCGCCTCAATAGGCCGTCCGGATTCGTCATAGCGGTAAAAATTCCGAAAGTCCTCCCGAATCTGCCCGTCAATAATTTCACCTTCTTCGAGAAGAAGCCCGCGCGGATCGTAACGAAACGCGATGCGCCGGATCGCGCGATCGTCGGCATCATAGAGAACCTTGCGCGCCGGCCGTCCCAAGCCATCCAAGAGCGTCATGGTGACCGCCGTATCCCTTGAAATATGCAGTGCGCATGCGGGCGAAATCCCACAACCCGTGGGAAGCGGAATCGGATACGAGGTCTGCCTGCTCGCCTCTTCCTCGGCATATTGAAACGATTCGTAGAGACGTTCCCCGTCCTTCTCCGAGCGCCGCAGGACACGAGCGAGCCTGCCGGCTGCATCGTACGAATAAGAAAACGCCTTTCCCTCCGCGTTCTCCCATGCACCCGAATGCGCTTTCTCGACGATTCGCCCAGACGCGTCGTAGCGGCAGATAATCGACCAGTGCGAACCATCCGAATTCCGATTCCGCCGTTCGAGCAATCGCCCATCCGGCGAAAACAAATCGTCGGTGAACGTCACCCAGTGGTGGTCCGGACACACGATGTCGTGCTCGTTAGAGCACTTCTTCACCGGACCGCGCAGTTCAGCGTCGTCCCGATCGGACATGTGACATTCTCCCGAACCTTATTACAGCACCTGAATTCACTGCTTGCTCGCCACGATAGCCTCGAAGGAGACTCGATGCCCAATCAGATGCCATTGGTAGGCTAGGGTCGTTTCGTTTTCCGAATTTCCTCGGGTATATGCTTTTGGTGGAGATAGGCACCGGCACAACGCCTCTCTCCCAGGAGGCTTCATGAGAGTGAAACCGATGGCAGTCCTGCTGCTCGCCGCGACGGCTCTGACCGCGGGTCCTATGCCACGGCTCTTCAAAGACAACGGTGGTTTTCAGTTTTTGGTAGACGACCGTCCCTTTCTGATTCTAGGGGTGCAAACCGGGAATTCCAGCGGATATCCCGGTGAACTGGAACGTACCTGGCCGTTGGCCAAGCGGATTCATGTGAACACAGTCCAAGTCCCTATTCAATGGCAGAGCGTGGAGCCGTTGGAAGGCCGCTTTGATTTTACGGTCGTTGACGGTCTGGTCGCGGGGGCCAGAGCGAACAACCTGCGATTGATACTGGCCTGGTTCGGAGGCTTTAAGAACGGCGCCATGCACTTTGCTCCGGCGTGGGTCAAAGAAGACATTAAGAAGTACCCGCGTATGATCGATCAGACAGGCAGCCCCATCCGGGCCTTGGCGACCCATGTTGAAGCGACTCAGGCTGCCGATGCGCACGCATTCGCCGAGTTCATGCGCCATCTTAAGCAGATTGATGGTGAGCAGCATACCGTGATCGCGATCCAGGTGGAGAACGAAGCCGGTGTTCTGGGCACCGATCGCGACCATTCCGAGAGCGCGAACCAGCTCTTTGCTCAGCCCGTTCCGCCCGCCGCGATCAAGGCCTTCGGTAAGACCAACAGCGGTACGTGGAGCGATGTGTTCGGGCCGTACGCCAGCGAGACCTTCGCCGCGTACTACCAAGCCAGATATCTCAATCGCGTGGCCGAGGCAGGCAAACGCGAATTCCCGTTGCCGATGTTTTTGAACGTCTGGACCGACATCCAGGATGGATTCTACGAGCCAGGTTTTTCGCACCCCAGTGGTGGCGCGACGACCCGCATGCTGCCTCTTTACAAATCCATCGTGCCGTCCATCGACTGGATTTCTCCCGATGTTTACAAGCAGAGCTACGTTCAATACATCGAGGAGACCACTCCCTACGCGCGCCCGGACAATCCGCTGTTGATTCCGGAAACCGGGCACGACCTCGGCTTCTGCCGGCGCATGTTTTACGCTTTGGGAGATCTAAAGGGAATTGGCGTTTCGGCGTTTGGCGTGGAAGGCTCGCCTGAAGGGAACAACTCCGCGATTCCCGAAAGCCTCGCCGACTTGGCCGACACATATCGCGTCGTGAGTGCCGCGATGCCGCTGCTGGCTGAAGCAAAGAAGTACGGCAAACTTCACGCGGTGGTGGAGGAACAGGGAATTGCCACCTTAGTCCGTGACTTTGGCGAGTACGAAGCGATGGCACAGTTCGGACCATTGCATTGGGGGTATGGCGGCGCGCGGGCTGCCGGCACGCCACACACAACCGGGCGCGCGCTCATCGGTCAGATTGGGCCCGAAGAGTTTGTCGTAGCGGGCTTCGATACGACGGTCAGCTTTCGGCCGAAGTTCGGCTCGGCTTCGCCGCGCGCCGATTTCGTCAGTGTCGAGGAGGGTGCTTACGAGGACGGCGTGTGGAAGCCGCGCCGGCAATTGAGCGGCGATGAGATCTTCTTCGGCCTCCGCTTGCCGCCGTCGGGAACGGTCGTCAAGCTGAAGTTGATGAAGTATTGATCGCGCCACCAATTAACGGGCGCCCAGGAAATTCGCGAACAGGCGATAAGCTCCCGGTACACCGGCGGGCAGTTCCCGGAAAAAAGAGAGTCCGGTGAAGACGTAAGTCCCCTTGCCATATTTCGTGTACAGCGTGCTGCCTTGGAGAGGCTTTTCGTCGGGGTCGTGCATTTCAAATAGCGGCTGATAATGCGGGTCCCACTGCGATGCAAAATAAAGGCCCCGTTCCTGGACCCAGCCGTCGAAGTCATGCTCCGTAATCTCGTTCGGTTGGTGCAACAGAGGGCAGGACGCGTCGAGAAACTTGACGGGAACGTCTTCCACCGTCACGCGATCGCGGCCGATCGTGATCGGGTAAGGTCCGATGTGGGCGAGATTCGGGGATGGTCCGGGAGATATGGGCCCGAATCCGTCCACCGTGTTGTATTGCACAACCACCGTACCGCCTGCGTGCAAATAGTCGAGCAGGCGCTGCTCGTTGGCGCGCAGGTCGGGCCTCGTGTTGTACGCGCGGACGCCGGTGATGATGGCGTCGTAATGCGTTAAATCGGCTTTCGCAAGGTCGGCCGGCGTGAGAAGCGTGACCGTGGCGCCCAATTGTTGGAGAGCTTCGGGTACTTCATCGCCGGCTCCCATGACATAACCGATGTTCTTCGCATCGAGGCGGATGTCCGCTCGTACCATCGCCGTGGTGGCCGGTGGGAAAAGCATTTGCGGAGGAATGTGCGAATAGTCGATCAATTCCATTCCGACTCCGATCGTACGACCATCCACAGTAGCGGTCGCATGCAGCGACCCGCGCGCGTCTCGATTGGGAGGTGTCACTTCAAACGGGACCACTACTTCCTGACCGGCATCGGCGATTTGGAAAGATTTCGATTCCGGTTGGATTTTCCAACCTTGAGGCGCTTGAATTCGAAGCTCGCCCGATTCCGCGGCGGTGGTCGCCTTCAACTCCACCTCGATGCGGCGTGCCGAAGTGTCCGCGAAAACGACAGCTTTAGAGGGAACGTCGACAGCAACCGGTGGCACGACGATGAGTGGGCGTACCAAATCGCCCAGTACGCGATCGATGTAACGGTACACGACTGGACGTTCGTACGGGATCTCCTGACCGTCGATGCGAACGCGAAACTTGCTTTCGAGCAATGGAGGATTTTCAGCGAGCCCGATCAGTAACTGGTTGGTGACGGTATAGGTGTCGCCTTGTTTCGGTTCACGAAGCCAGTAGGGCTGCGTGTACGGCTCGGAAGGGGAGACGGGAACGTTATCGGTGAACGTGACCGGCTTGTTAAGGGGCAGATCTTTGCCTTCGGACTGCATCGGAAGGGAGTCGCGATTGAGGAGCGTTCGAGTAATTTTGAAAGAGCCACCGGGTAAAGTTTCGTATTTATCGGCGGTAGCGTCGAGCCACAGACCCGAAACGAGCGCAATCGTCTCGTCCAGTTCATGAAGCTTGCGTTCCACCAACGGCTGGTGCAATTCGGCCATTACGGTGCGCGCCTTCATCAACAGGGGTACAAGCTTCTCAGGCTGCTTGGCGTCGAATTCGCGATCGGCCTCGTCGAACACGGAGGTGAGAGCCGCGGCGCCCGGAACGCGCGACCATGTGATGTCGATGCCATCGAATGGACTGTTCTTCGCGAGGTCGCCCGCGAGGGTAACAAGGTAATTCGGCTGCGAACCTTTACGCTCCGGAGCGCCCATGCCCTGGCTCTTGTGCATGCTGCGGCTCATGCCGGCGATCTCGCCGTAGGAATGGCCGAGGACTGGGTCGTAGTCGCCGGGATCGATCTCGACGCGGCCTTTCATTTGTTCCGCATCCTTCTCCTGCTCCCGGGTGAAGCTGAACACATTCCACATCAAACGTTTAGCCTGCCAGGGCTTGACGTATTTCAACTGCTCAGGGAATCGATTCGGATCGGCGGCGGCGGAAAAGGCCTCTTTACCCAGAATCGCGGAGGCCTGGTGCTGTCCGTGGCCGTCGCGGGGAGTGCCGGAAAATCGCAGGATGATTACGTCGGGCTGAAAACGGCGGACCACCCAGACCACGTCGCTGAGAATTTTTTCATGGCCCCATTTCTCGAATGTCTCTTGTGGAGTTTTTGTGAAACCGAAATCGATGGCGCGCGTGAAGAACTGCTCCGCTCCATCTATTCTCCGGGCTGCGAGCAATTCCTGAGTGCGAAGAACGCCGAGTGCGTCGCCCTGCTCCGTGCCGATAAGGTTCTGGCCGCCTTCGCCGCGCGTAAGCGACAGGTAACCGGTTCGAACCTTTAAGCCGCGAGAGAAATATGCGAGCAGGGCGGTGTTCTCGTCGTCGGGATGGGCGGCGATCATCAACACGCTGCCGGTGACGTTCAGCTTTTCGATCGCGAGTCGCGATTCGGCGGCGCCGGACAACTCGCGCTGAGCTTCTACGGGGAATGTCGCGACCATAAAAAAGAGCGCGACGACGCCTAAGACGCGGCTGGCACGGAAAGTGCTCTGCAAAAAGGAAGGTAAGTAGGTAAGCAGCACGGTGGCCTAAAGTTACAGTTTAGGCGATGCGGGCAGGAGGTTTCAGGATGCAAGCGTCTGAGACATGGTGGGATGCCACGCGGAGATATGTACTGCGCAAGGGGCCGGTGGCTCCCCGGACACCCGCGCCTCCGCGCATAGGGCTCGCTCTTGGAGGTGGATTCGCACGGGGCATTGCGCATGTCGGTGTCCTGCGAGCTTTCGAGCGCAACAACATTCCGATCCACGCAATAGCAGGCGTCAGTGCGGGATCCATGGTGGCAGCGGCGTATGCAGCCGGTGGCAGTACGCAACACATAGAAGCGATCGCGCGCTCGATGCGATTCCGCGACGTCGCATGTTGGACGATCAGTAAGCTGGGATTGGTTCATAGCGAGCGCATGGTTCCTTTTTTGAAGCGGCTGCTCACGGAGGATCGCTTCGAGAAGATGAAAATCCCACTCGCCATTGTCGCCTCCGATCTGGGTACCGGCGCTCCGGTCGTGTTTCGGGGGCAGGGCAATGTGGTGATGCCCATCCGCGCGAGTTGCTCTTACCCAGGGTTGTTTCTGCCCATCCGAGATGGGCGGCGTTGCCTGGTGGATGGCGCGATTGCGATGGAGGTGCCCGCCAAGCCGCTTCGCGAAATGGGAGCGACCAGTGTAATCTCGGTTCACCTACCGAATTCTCGTGCCTGTCCTGATCCGGGCAGCATGTTTGCGGTAATCAATCGTTGTTTCCAATCCATGAGCGAGCGGCTGGAGAGCGAATGGAGACGGCAGTCCGACCTCGTGCTTTCGCCGGCGGTCGGCGATCTCGCCTGGGATTCTTTCGAAAATGCGGATCGCATGATCGAATTGGGAGAGCAGGCGGCGGAAGCTGCGATGCCGATTATCAAAAGTTGGTTGAAACCTTTCGAAATCGCGTCTAACACCCAGCCCTTGCCCGTTGCAGTGTAAGGGAAAACTAACCTTGGCGGTACAATTTACTAAATGAGTGACATCGCCTCCGGGCCACTGACCCGCGTTCTCGTAGCGGACGACGAGGAGAACCAGCGGGCAGGTTTGGCCAAAATGATCCAGTCCTGGGGATTTAACGTAGAGACCGCGGCGGATGGCCAGGAAGCCCTTGACAAACTAAATTCGACTGCCGTTCACGTCCTGGTGACGGATCTAATGATGCCGCGGATGGACGGTTTCGAGCTTTTGAAGCGGTTGGGTGCGCAGGGCAGCATGCCGCCGGCGATCGTACTGACAGCCTTCGGCAATATCGAAACCGCAATTCAGACGATGCACGATCTGGGCGCCTTTTGGTTTTTGGAAAAGCCGATCCAGCCGAGCGCGTTAAAGGTGCTGCTGGAGCGCGCCGCAACGCAGAGCCGCCTGGCCGAAGAAACCGAGAGACTGCAGCGCCAACTTGCGTATCAGGGCGTTCTGGTCGACCTTGTCGGCGCCTGCCCTCCAATGCAACAAGTTTTTTCCATGATCCGCCAAGTGGCGCCTTCGAAGGCCGCGGCGCTGGTGACGGGTGAAAGCGGAACGGGGAAGGAGCTGGTGGCTCGCGCCATTCATCGCTTGAGCCCACGTGCGAACGGGCCGTTTGTAGCCATTAACTGCGCTGCGATGCCGGAAACGCTGATGGAAAGCGAGCTGTTCGGACACGAGAAGGGCGCATTTACAGGCGCGGTGGAACGGCGGCAGGGCTGCTTCGAGCTGGCCCAGCACGGCACGCTGCTCCTCGATGAGTTGGCCGAAATGCCGGTGGGCACGCAGGCTAAGCTGCTGCGCGTTCTCGAAGACTCGCGTGTGCGCCGGCTGGGCGGAAAGAATGAGATCGCCGTGGATGTTCGTGTCGTCGCCTCGACCAACAAGAACATCGACGATGCACTGCGTAAGGGCGAGCTGCGCGAGGACCTTTATTACCGCCTCAATGTTTTTCAAATTCATCTGCCGCCGCTGCGGCAGCGAATGGGCGACCTTCCCATCCTGGCCGAAGCGCTGATCGGAATGTTGAACCAAAAACACACGACGCGCGTCACAGACATTCAGGAGGAAGTGCTCGATCAGTTCGCGCGCTACTCCTGGCCGGGCAACGTCCGGGAGCTTCGCAACGTTTTGGAGCGCGCCGTGATTGTAGCGGGTGAAGGGACTATCACAACACATCATCTTCCTCACGATTTCGGAGTTTCGATGGGCAACCGTCCGAACCTCCAGGTTGTGGAACCGGATGCGGTGCGTCTGCCGGTAGGTACCACAGTGAGCCAGGCCGAGAAGGCGCTCATTCAGATTACGCTGCAGCATACCAAGAACAACAAAACGAGAGCCGCCGAAATCCTTGGTATCAGTCTCAAAACGCTTTTCAATAAGCTGAAGGAGTACGGAACGGCAGCCGAAGCCGAAGCTGGGTCGTAGGTTCGTGGTTGGTAGTTCGTAGTTGATAGTTCGTGGTTCGAATCGCTAATGTCCTTGAAGACCCGGCTGCGGATCTCGATTGTGGCTTTCGCCGCGATCGTAGTGATTGCGCTATCGGCACTTTACCTCTACGATTTCGGAACCCTGGCTTTCGAAGGGGCCCACGCGAGGGCGCTTCTTGTGGGAGACGAGGTGCGAGACTACGTCTCCGAGCGCGTGGCGGAAGACATCGGCGCGCGCGCATTGCACCCCGCCAACCTGCAGCAGTTTCGCGACGCCGCCACCGACATCGTTAAGACCGATCCTCGGATCGCCAGGAAACTGCTCGAGAGCCGCGCAAGCTACGACGCGGTACTCAATATTGAAATAGTGGGGCCGCAAGGCGTGATGGCGGCGGCCGAGCCGGCGTCCGGGGGCGGCTTGCCGGTTTACCATTTCGAGGATTTGCGGAAGCGTAACGCGTTCCTGAATCTTTGGGACTTGTTTTTCCGGCGCGAAGATTATGCCACCAGGATTCCAGTGAGCGTACTGGACAGCGGCCAAACAGCTCCTCCTGTTTTCACGATTGAAGTTATCATCCGATCCGTGCTGCTGAGCCGGGTCCTGGAGCCGGCCTTTTACCGGCTTGCGGCAGGCTTCTTCACGGCGCTTGCGGGCGCAATGTTTCTCGGGGCTTTGCTGCCGAATCTTTTTCTCAGCCCATTGGAGCGTGTCAGCCAGCGAATCGAATCGATCAGTTCGGGCGAAGCAGCCGATCCAGTTCCCGCGGCGCGAAGCGAATCCGTCGAGTTTGCGGCAGTACAGTCAAAGCTCAGCGTTCTCGGGCAACAATTTCGTGGCGTTCGACAGGATGCCATGGAGTTGCGCCGCAATATCGAGCAATTACTGCAACGGCTGGAAGAAGCGGTGCTACTGTTCGACTCCGGAGGCCATTTGATATTGGCGGGCCGGTCGGTAGAGCGACTGATTGGACGCACGCCCCAAGAACTGATGGGGCGCACTGTCGAGCAAGTCTTCACGGACGACCGGAACGGAACTGAGATCGCCGACGCAGTGCGTCTTCGAAGACCATGGCGCGATCACATCGTGATGGTGAAGAGCGCGGCAAATCAGGTGCGCGCGATAGTCAGCGTGGAACCGCTGGAGAATCCGGTGGGTGGGAATATGGGGACGCTAATTACACTGCGGGACGCGGACTCGCGGCGGCAGATCGAGGCGCAACTCGACATCTCATCGCGGCTGGCTGCTCTCAGCCGCTTAACCAGCGGCGTGGCCCACGAGATCAAGAATCCTCTCAATGCCATGGCGTTACACCTGGAGGTCTTGAAATCGAGACTGGAAGAAGCGCAGCCGGAAGTAGAAGTGATTTCACGCGAGATCAAGCGGCTGGATCATGTTGTGAAGACATTCCTCAATTTCAATAAGCCGCTGGAATTGAAGATGGACAGCATGAATCTAGCGCCAATGGCCCAGGACGTGGCCACGCTTGTGACGCCGGACGCGAAGATGAAGGGCATCGTTGTGGAGACGGAACTCGAGGACGGCGCCTGGATCAGCGGCGATCACGACTTGATTCAGCAGGCCCTGCTCAATGTTGTAGTGAACGCCATCGAGGCGATGAAAGATGGGGGGCATCTGTCGATCGCCACGAGCACAGTGGATAGCGAGAGCATGGTTACTGTCACCGACGATGGTCCGGGTATACCGTCCGAGGTTCGCGATAAGATTTTCAATTTGTATTTCAGCACCAAGCAGCAGGGTTCCGGGATTGGGCTGGCGATGACTTTTCGCGTCATTCAAATGCACGGTGGTACAATCGATTTCATCAGCGAACCAGGTAAAGGAACCTCTTTTCACCTGCGCTTTCCGAGCCTGATGCGACAGGGCGACGAGTTGTTATCGAAAGCAGCGGGATCAGGCAGAAAAATTTAACCTGTTTCCGTAACGTCACGGCTCGGTACTAACCCATGCTCCGCTCGATTGAGATCGCAGCAGTACTGTTGGTGCTGTTAGCTGGGCAGGCGTGCCATAGAAATTTGCCGCCGCCTCCTCCCCCGCCTGCAGCGAGTGCTCCGGCATCAACTCCTGCTCCCGCCGGGCCGGCCCCGCCAGCCACCCATCGCGCGAAGCCGAGTCCGACGCCGGCGGCAACGCCCCAACCGGCGATACAGCCGCCCACTCCCGAGTTTCGATTAGGCCAAGCGCTGACACCGGAAGAGGCGCGGGCGAGCAATGCCGAGATCGACCGGCACATCCAGCACGCGACGCAGGCGCTGGCGACGACCGAAAATCGGACGCTTACGGCGGCGCAGAAATCGTCAGTCACCCAAATCCGCGGATTCATCGCGCAGGCGCAGCAAATGCGCGCAACCGACGTCGTACGGGCGCGTAGCCTGGCCGAGCGGGCCGATATCCTTACTCAAGATCTGATATCGAGTTTGAAGTAACAATCACTCCGCAATCAGATTGATATTCCCGATGCCGCCCCTAATATCCAGATGGATCTTCGTCTTGGCGGTGGCATCGGCGTCGTTGACGTAACGCCCGTTTTCTTGATGCAGGCCGGTTGCGTTGATCCCGCCAATACCGCCCTTTGCATCGGCTTCAATGCCGACATCCTTGGGCAGGTGGACAGTTGCTTCACCGACGCCCCCGCGAATCCGAACATCGTAGGAACGAGTGGGATTTCCGCGCAGATCCAGTTTCAACTCTCCGACGCCCATCTCGATGTCGACACTTCGGAGCGACATGCTGCCGATATTCATGTTGGCTTCTCCCGCTCCGAAATGAGCGGTAATATCCATCGGGACCTGATCGTTCAGCCGAAGGTCCCAAGTGTATTCCGTATTCCCCGTATGAGCGCCGCCACCGGACGGCTGCTCGATGGTGAGATCGCCTCGAACGCCTGTGTTGGTGTAGCGAAACTCCGGCTTCCACGATGGGACGTTGTAAGTAAAGTCGGCTTCGGCCAGCTTGGAGGATCCGCCTCGGACATTGAGATTTCCAGCCCCCATGCGAAGATTGACTCGAGCCATTTCCAGCTTGTCGAGATCGACGGATTTGGATTCATGTTGAGTGGGACCCGTAGGAGCGTTGGAAAACTCGCATCCCGAAAGAAGCAATAACGCAAGAACCGCCGGCACGGAGAATCTCGGAAACATAAGCCTCCTCGTTTTGGATCTACGCACAATCGTGCGCGCTTGTTCGATCACTTTTGGGTAGGATAGCCCTTCGATATCCAGTCCTTGGACATGTTTGTCGGAATAGACAGGAGTGTCACCCGTTCAAAGCCCAGTCTGCGCAGTTCGGAAAAGGCCGGCCGGACATTCGGGCAATGGTCGAAAGGGCAACAACCGCAGTAAATCACGATGTCAGAAGTGCGCGGAAGCTTCGCGACGGCTTGCCGCAGGGCCTCCAGCCCCTCCGGTTTCGAGACTGGCCCGGCGAGAATGGCGCCCGGAATGTGGCTGCTACGGTAAAGAACCGGGAAGCCGACATACAAGATCAGTGGCTTTGTTGCTCCGGCGTCGGTCAGCCGCGCAGCTAAGGACTGCGGCTGGATGAGATCGGAGTCCTTCCAAGGGTCCTGCTCGGCGAATGCGGCGAGCGCCAGAGCCAGGACTATGATTAATCTCTTCATTCCGCCGCCGCGCTTCGCGTGGCGTGTTTGACTGAGAAAATATGGCCCGTATGATGGCGGCCGTGCCAGGCGTACAGAGCCAAGGTTCGATCGAGCCCCACGTTGCCAAGTTCGGAATGAATGAAGGTTCGCTTGAAATCCTCGTGAGACATGGAGCGCAGCAATACAACCCAACGGCGATGGAGCGCATCTAACAAATCGAGGGATATTTCCACCGGCGCTTTCGAATCGGGCAGAGCAGACCAGGAATCCTGATCGTAGCCCTTGATCGCGGGAGCGGATTCGGTCAAAGCCAGCTTGAAGCGGACATAGGAGTTGATGTGGCTGTCGGCGACATGGTGAACCACCTGGCGAACGGTCCAGCCTCCGGGACGGTAGGGCGTGTCCAGTTGGGCGTCGGTCATACCGGCAACGGCGGCGCGGATCTGGCCCGGAGCGGCTTCGATTTCGTCGATTAACCGGTCGCGTTCAGCGGGCGCAAGCGCGCCGGACCAGTGGAATTTGCCGACAGGGTATTGAAGGTCCATGTACTTGAGTATAATGGTAGTTCAGAGAACAACACATACCCTTATTGTGTCTCTAGGAGTCCTTTCGCATGTTTGATCTGTTTCGCAGCCAGGATAAGATGAAGCGCATCATGCTCGGCGCCATCCTCGGCGTGGTTTCTCTCGGCATGTTGCTGTACCTGATTCCCGGTCAGGGGGTTCCCAGCACCGGGGGCCAGGAAGACGTGGTCGCCGAGGTTGGGAACACGAAAATTACCGCGCGCGAGGTCTACCGGCGCATCCAGAGCGTTTTCAAGAACAATACGCTGTCGCCGGATGTGCTCGAAGTTTATGTTCCGCAGCTCATCGAGGCGATGGTGGCGGATCAGGCCGTAGCATACGAAGCGCAGCGCATGGGTTTTAAGGTCACCGACGAGGAACTCGCGCGGCAGATCCGATCGACTCCTCAATTGGCGGCGCTGACTCCGGAGCAATACCAGCAGACGATAGAGCAGATGGGCTACAGCGTACCTGAGTTTGAGGAAGACATGCGTAAGAACGCTGTGGAATCGATGCTCAAGGACGTGGCTGCAGAAGGCGTTATCGTGACGCCGCAGGAAGCCGAGAATGCATATCGCCAGATGAACGAGAAGATCAAGCTGGCGTATGTGATCTTCACGCCAGACAAGTTCAAGTCCGAGATAAATCCGACGCCGGCTGAGTTGGAGACCTACTACAACGGCAAGAAGGCCGGATTCACGGTTCCTGAGTCGCGCAATGTGCAGGTAATTCTGATCGACCAGGACAAAGTGGCCGCAACCATCCAGACGTCAGACGCGCAGTTGCGTGCATACTACGACTCCCACAGAGATGACTTCCGAACGCCGGACCGCGTAAGGGTCCGCCACATTCTATTGCAAACCGTCGGAAAGAGTCCGGATGAAGTGAAGAAGATCCGGGCTAAAGCCGACGATCTCTTGAAGCAGATCAAGGCTGGCGGTAATTTCGAAGAGCTCGCAAAGAAGAATTCGGAAGATCCTGGGACCAAAGACAAGGGCGGCGAGTATGGATGGATGACTCGCGGTCAGACTGTAAAGAATTTTGAAGCTGCCGCATTTTCTTTACAACCTGGACAGACCAGCGGCGTGATCACCACCGAATACGGTTTCCACATCCTGCAGGTTGAGGAAAAGGAAGCCGCCGGATTGCAGCCGTTCGACAAGGTGAAGGATCAGATTGCGGCCGAATTGAACAAATCGCAAGTGAACGACAAGATGCAGAACCTTGCAGATCAGGCTCGTGCGCAACTTGTGAAGGCGCCGCAGAATGCGGAGCAAATCGCCAATAACCTCGGTCTGCAATTTGTCAAAGCCGACAACGTGCAGCCGAGCGGTGTTATTCCCGGAGTCGGCGTGAATAAGGACCTAAGCGAAGCGATCGCTTCAGAGGGTAAAGGTCAGGTGACTCAGGTGATTCAGGTCACGCCTGCACGGCTGGCTGTGGCGACGGTCACATCGGTGAATCCGCCGCGGACCCCGCCTTTGTCCGACGTGGAAGCTTCGGTGCGAGCTGCCTACATCACGGAGAAATCCGGCCAGCTTTTGCAGAAAAAGGCCAAAGAGGCCGCCGACACGCTGTCGAAAAACGGTGGAGATCTCCAGGCAGTTGCCAAGAGCTTGGGATTGGAAGTTAAGGAATCGGATCTGTTTACGCGCAATGGTTCGGTCGGCGGCAATATGGGCGCAAGCTATTTCGGCGACGCGTTCACCAAGCCCGTTGGCTCCATCATCGGGCCTGTGAATGCCAGCGGTGAGACCGTGCTCGCTAAAGTCATCGACAAGGTCCAGCCCGACAACACTATGTTCGCCGCCGAGAAGAGCAGCATCATCTCGAACCTCAAGCAAAAGAAGATGGAAGAGCGCAACCTCCTGTTCCAGGACAGCATTCTTACCAAGCTGGAACAGCAGGGCAAGGTGAAGATTCACAAAGACGTCGTGAACCAGATCATGCAGCGCTACCGGGCCAGCTAGCCGGTGGTCCACGCGATACTGGATTTTCTGCGGACGCTCACGAATCCGGAGCGTCTCATTGCGTTCCTCTCGACGGTGATGTCGGGCTGGCTCGCGTATGCCTTTCTCACTGCCCTAGTATTCGCGGAAACGGGTCTGCTGGTTGGATTCGTACTACCCGGCGATTCTCTGCTTTTTACAATCGGCGTGGTGGCCGGGGCCGGAAAACTGAATATTGCTCTGATCATTGTGTTGCTGATTTGCGCCTGCATGATCGGGGATTGGTGCGGTTACCTGCTCGGAAGGCGGGCTGGACCAGCGATTTTCAAACGGCCGGACTCGCGCTTCTTCAAGCAGGAGCATCTCCAGAGGACCCACGAGTTCTATGAGAAGCACGGCGGCAAGACGATCGTCTATGCGAAATTTGTGCCGATTATCCGGACGTTCGCGCCTTTTGTCGCCGGCGTAGGAAAGATGGAGTATTCCCGCTTCGCATCGTTCGATATCTTCGGCGCGATCGGGTGGGTCATTTCGATGGTGGTGCTGGGGTACTTTCTAGGCGGGATACCGATGGTGCAGAAGAATTTCGAGAAGTTTGTCCTGGCAGTGATTTTTATCTCGATTTCGCCGATGATTTATCACGTGTTGAAGGCGCGCTTCTCAAAATAGCTCACTGGTATTGAAGCAGCTTTGAGACCGCGGTTATCACCTGCGGATCTCGTTGGGCTTCCACTTCATCGCCCTTTTCGACGCTAACGCCCTGATTGAGGATCTCCTGTGTGAGCCGGTTTTGGATCCAATTGCGATCGCTTACCCACTCGCCAACATTCGGCTGAATGCCTCGTTCCGCCGCGAAGACCTGAAATTCGTCGAGGATCTGTGGAGTGACCTCGAATGAATCGTCGATCTTGTGCTGTCGTGTGTACTCGGTAGCAAAACTCGTGAGCGAGCCGCTGACATCGAGAGCGAGCCGCAAGCGCGTCGGAGCTTCGGGTTGAACTACGAAATCGGGCTGTATTCCTCCGCCTCCACGCACGGTGCGCCCGGAATCTGTTTTGTACTCCTGTTTCGATACTTCGATCGAGAGGTGACCGCTTCGGAGCGGCTTCTGGATCGACCTTCCGCTTGGTGTGTAGTAAAACGCGGTGGTCAGCGCGACACCGGTGTTGCCGGTTAGATTGAAGACGTTCTGTACCAGTCCTTTGCCATAGCTCGGCAATCCGATGACGGTGGCGCGATCATGGTCCTGAAGCGCGCCCGTAAGAATCTCGGAAGCGCTCGCGGTTTTCTCGTTGATCAGCACGGCTAACGGAAACGTATAAGGCCGAGCTAGCTTCGGCACTTCGGCAGTCTCGCCTTTAATCGACCGGCCCTTCACGCTAAGGATGGTTTGTCCGGGCTGCAAAAACAAGGCAGCTCCTTCGAAAGCAGCCTGCACGACGCCTCCTGGATTATTGCGCAGGTCCAGGACCAGTCCTTTCAACTTATCGCCGCCGAGCTTTTCGATGGCCTCCTTCAATAGACGTCCCGTGTTCGGATCCCAACTGCTCACGTGAATCAAACCTATGTCCGGCTTGACGAAGAAGACACGGTCGACGCTCGGCGTATCCACCAGTTCCGGCTTCAGCGTAAACTGCAGAAGCCGTGAGTCGCCTGGCCGGTGAACGATCAGATAGGCGGTTTGCTGGCGTGCCTGTCCCAAATATTCCATCAACTGCTCGGCATCCAATCGATTGAGCGCGACATTGTTGACGGCCAGAATCTCGTCGCCGGGTGTGAGGCCGGCTTTCGCGGAAGGCGTTCCCTGCGCCGCCTGCAACACCACCACGCGTCCCGGCAAAATGGACACGACGGTTCCGAAGCCCTTTTGTTCGGATCGCTCCATTTGCTTGAGCTGTTCAAATTGCCCTGGGTCGAAGAAGACGGAATGGGGATCCAGGCGCTGCAACATGCCGGGGATCGCGCCCTGGTAGATGGCGTTCTCAGTGCTGACGGGATCGGCGGCGTGCTCCTGCGCGATGGAAAGCACCTGGGTAAACTTCTTCAACGTTGCCTCGAGGTCAGCGGTTGAAGGCGGGGGAGCCTGAAAAAAGAGGAAAAACGGAAGGATCACCGGGTGTACCGCAGACTTTTCCGGGCTTCTGCCCGCTCCATGGCAAGCTCGATCAGACGGTCGATTAGTTTGGGCATCGGCAAACCGCAGTTTTCCCACATCTTGGGATACATGCTGATGGAAGTGAAACCGGGGATGGTATTGATCTCATTGATGTAGAACTTGCCGCTGGCGTTCTCGAGCAGAAAATCGACGCGGGCCATGCCTTCGCACTCGACAGCACGGTAGCATTCGACTGCCAGACGGCGTACCTCAGCCGTTTGCGCCGGCGTCAGATCCGCTGGAAGGACGGTCTTCGCGGCGTCGAGAAGATACTTGTCTTCGTAGTCGTAAAAATCGCGCGAGGGAAGGATTTCACAGGGAACCGCTGCTTGCGGCTCCTGGTTCCCCATCACAGAGCATTCGAATTCACGGCCGATGATGCCGCGTTCGATAATAGCTTTGCGGTCGAAGCGGAGGGCTGTTTCGATCGCTGTTTTCAGTTCGTCGGCGTTGTTCGCTTTCGAAATTCCGACGGATGAACCGAGGTTCGCGGGTTTGACGAAAACGGGATAGCCAAACGGCAAATCGACCGTGCCGTCAGGTTTAGTGACGACGACATAATCGACCACCGGCAGACCACGCTCTCGCGCCAGCCGCTTCATGACTTCTTTGTCCATCGACACGGACGACGCCAGCACGCCCGCGCCAACGTAAGGCAGTTCCGCAAGCTCCAGCAGACCCTGGACGGTACCATCTTCGCCGAACGTTCCGTGAAGCACTGGGAATACGACGTCGATCTCAGGGTTTCCGTTAGGCTCCGGTGTAATCGGTCTGGGCCGCCACTTGCCTTCTTTCGAAATGACGTAATGGATCACCTTGTACTTGTCGGGATCCAGCGCCTCAATAATGGATTTGGCCGAACGGAGCGAGATTTCATGCTCGCCGCTGCGGCCTCCATAGATTACTGCCACGCGCAGCTTCATTCGCTTACAAGATACCCTTTCCCATCGCGGACATTACCAGTTCGACGGCCAGCACCGCGGTGCGGTTGCTCTCGTCGATCACGGGGTTCACTTCCACCACTTCCATCGCCCGCATTTTTCCGCTATCGCAGATGACTTCCATGGCCAGATGCGCCTCGCGATACGTCAATCCGCCGCGCACCGGCGTTCCGACGCCCGGAGCTTCCTGAGGATCGATGGAATCCATGTCGAGCGAGAGGTGGAAACCGGCCGTTCCTTCGGACGCGATCCTGATCGCGTCATCCAAAACGGACCCCAATCCGCGTTCATCGATCTGCCGCATGGTGAAGGCCCGCACGCCGGAACGCTGCACGTGGCCACGTTCGATATCGTCGACGGAACGCAGCCCGACGATCGCGATATTCCTGGGATCCACTTTAGGGCTGTAGCCGAAAATGTCGGTTAGTTCCGGTGGCCCGAGTCCCGCACAACAGGCCAGCGGCATGCCGTGGACATTGCCGCTGGGACTCGATTCCGGTGTGTTCATGTCGGCGTGCGCGTCGATCCAAATCATGCCGACCTTTTCATTCCGCTTCCGAAAATAATGGGACACGCCCGACACCGTTCCCACCGCGATGGAATGATCTCCGCCGAGTACCAGGGGGAAAGCTCCCCGCTGGAGCGCCTCCTCCACCAGATTCGCAAGGCGCGTGCACGTCTCCGTGATCTGGGGTAGATAACGCGCGTTGGTAGGACCCTCGGGATTCGACTCCTGCTGCGCCACCGGCACATTGCCCAGATCGTCGACATCATAGCCAAGCGAGGCCAATCGCGCATTCAGATTTGCTACGCGCACCGCGGAGGGCCCCATATCGACGCCGCGGCGGCCCGCTCCCAGGTCGAGAGGCGCCCCGACGATGGCTACTCGCCGGCTGGAACATCCGGCCTTCGTTTCGCTCATGCGTTCTCGAGGCGATCGAAAATGTTTTTGACGGCCTCGAGGGAATGCAGGAAATCGGGCGTGTCGTGCAGTTCCAAAAGCAGCGGATATTGATCGGGCTGCGAATGCAGCAACGCCATGGTGTCCTTCCAGTTGATGCTTCCGCCTTTGTCGAACGGGAACAGATGCAGGTCGCTTTTTCCGTCGTTATCGTGGACGTGGATCGAGCGGATACGGCTCTTCATAATGCCGTAAGCGACGGCGATGCCCTCATTCATGTGCGCGTGGCCGACATCGAAACAGAAATTGAGTTTGAGATGTGTCTGGCCCAGGAAAAGCATGAGGCGCTCGGCACTGGAGAGCGCGTTGGGCGTATTTTCGAGCAGCACCTCGACTCCGCGCTGGCGTGCAAAAAGGCTAATTTCCTCAAGCGCGCTGAAAGCCGCGTCGATCTTGCGCTCATCGTATTCTTCACCCGCGACGCCGATGTGCTGGATCAGATAACGGAACGGAATCGTCTCGGCGATTTCGAGAGAACGCTTAACCTCGTCCACCATCGCAAGGCGTTTCGGTTTCGATGTTTCGGTGATATTGATCACCGCATGCGGACCGGAGCGGCCCCACACGTCATCGTTATACATGGGTGCATGCACGGAATGCAGCTTCAATTCGGCATCGCGAAACCAATGGCCGAGTTCGCCGATCTGCGCGGTGTCGCGATAGTCCAGGTGTTGTCTCGCGCAAAAAAACTCGACCGCGGGAATACCCGCCTGCCAGATCTTCTCGAGCCAGGAGGCGGTGAGCCGATGATTTGCGAAGACGTGAGTTGAGAGAACGTGTTGCATCAATATCCTGCCGCTTTGCCGCTTCCGCGTCCATCGAGGGCGCCCGCGAGCCAGCCGTTTTCGACAACGACGGCCTCTACCTTGGCGCCTTCCAATGGTTTGGCGAAATCGATGTTGTGGCCCATTTGTTTGAGTATCGCCACGGTGTCGGGCGAGATGCCGGGCTGCACTTCCAGGCGGTCCGGCCGCCACTGATGATGGAAACGCGGCCAGTCGTTAGCGTCCTGCGCGCTCATATGAAAATCGACAATGTTCAAGAACACTTCGGTCACGGCTGTAATGATGCGCGAGCCGCCGGGCGCGCCCAGAACCATGGCGAGCTTGCCATCCTTGAGCGCAATGGTGGGCATCATGGATGAAAGCGGCCGTTTGCCCGGTTGAATCGCATTCGACTCGCCCTGCACCAGTCCGAACATGTTAGCCTCGCCCGGTTTGGCGGCAAAGTCGTCCATTTCGTCGTTTAACAAGAACCCGAGCCCCGGAGCGGTGATGCCGTTTCCGTAGCCGGCATTGAGCGTGTACGTGACGGCGACGGCGTTGCCGTCGGCATCCACGATGCTGTAATGCGTGGTCTCGGTGGACTCGTGTACCTTAATGTCGCCATGCTTGATCTCGTCGCTTGATGTGGCGTGCTTGGGATCAATGCTGGCTCGCCGGCTCGCTATATAGGCCGGATCGAGAAGCTGTTTAATCGGATTCTTGTAGAAATCAGGATCGCCCATGAATTCGCTGCGATCCGCGAAGTAGCGACGCTCGCACTCGGCGACATAGTGAATCGCAGCCGCGGAGCCAGCTCCTGATTTCTCGTAGCCAGTGCCGTCCAGCATCGCTAGCATCTGCAAAAGGCCGAGGCCGCCCGAGCTCGGCGGAGGCGATGTAATGATGTCGTAACCGTGATAGCTGCCGGTGAGCGGCTTGCGCTCTTCCGGTTTGTAATTGCGCAAATCGTCGAGCGTGATCAGACCGCCATTCGCCTTCATCGCGTCAGCGAGCTTCTGGGCCGTTTCGCCTTCATAGAACTCGTTCGCGCCGCGATCCTGTATGCGCTTCAACGTAGCCGCGAGCTCCGGCTGGACGAAGTTGTCGTCAATCGCATGGCCCAGGAAAATGCGCTTGCTATCGGGATACTCGGCCATCAGCTTCGCGGTCCGGCCGTTGGCGTCGAGCGATTGAGCCATGCGGTAAGAAAACGGAAAACCCTTCGAGGCCAGCTCAATGGCCGGATTCATTACTTCCGCCCAACTCTTTTGACCGAATTTCCTGTGAGCGTATTCGAAGCCGCGAACGCTGCCCGGTACGCCGGAAGCTCGCCATCCGATAATGCTGTCCCGGGTCGGTTTTCCGCTCGCGTCCAAATACATATTGCGGGTTGCCGCGGACGGAGCCCTCTCGCGAAAATCCACGAAGGTGGTGCGGCCGTCCGCCATACGGATCAGCATGAATCCGCCGCCGCCGATATTTCCGGCGAAAGGATACGTCACTGCAAGGGCAAATCCGACCGCAACCGCGGCATCCACCGCGTTGCCTCCGGCCTTGAGCACCGCGATCCCAACATCGGTTGCATGCGGCTCCTGCGCGACAACCATAGCGTGCCGTGCGAGGACCGGCTCGCGCGCATACAGAGTGGCACACATAATGCCGGTGGCCAGAAGCGCTCCTATTTTCATTAAGAATGAGTGTAGCGCGGCTGGCGGGCAATCAGCCTGGGGCGCTTTCACGATATATTGATCACGGAAACCCCATGATCACCAAGTCCGTGACGAAATGGCGCGCTCTGGGTCTGATTTGTCTATTTCAGACCTTGGGTCTTTGCCAGGCGCAGCTTCCCGCGCTAAAGAAGAACGGCGCGGTCACACAGATGTTCGTCGACGGGAAGCCTTTCCTCATGCTCGCCGGAGAGTTGCACAACTCCAGCGCCTCGAGCATCGACTACATGAAACCGATCTGGAATCATTTGTCCGAGCTGAACCTGAATACCGTGATCGGCACGGTCAATTGGGAGTTGCTCGAACCGGAAGAAGGCAAGTTCGACTTCACCCTGGTGGACGCCCAAATTAATGAGGCCCGGGTCAGAAATATGCGGCTGGTTCTCATCTGGTTCGCCACGTGGAAGAACGCAACTTCAACTTACGCTCCGCTGTGGGTCAAACTCGACACGCGCCGGTTCCCGCGAGTGGCGACGAAGCCCCGGCCCGATCTGCGCTCCTCCATATCGTCCTACTTCGCGGAGTCCATGCCACTGCCGAATCTGAGCGCCTTCGGTGAGGAGACACTAGCCGCGGATATAAAGGCGTTTCGCGCGCTGATGAGTCACCTCCGTGAGGTCGACACGCAGCACACCGTGATCATGATGCAGGTGGAGAACGAGACCGGCCTGTTGGCCGACAGCCGTGACCGTTCCCCGTTGGCGGAAGCCGCCTGGTCGAAACCAGTTCCGCGTGAGTTGATCGATTACCTGGTCAGGAACAAGGCAAACCTGCTTCCCGAGATGCTCGAAGTCTGGGGAGCACGCGATTTTAAAACTTCGGGCAATTGGCCTGAGGTATTCGGCACTTCGAATCACGCCGACCAGGTTTTCATGGCTTGGTATGTGGGCCGCTACGTCGGTAAAGTAATTGAGGGCGGCAAGGCGGAGCTGCCGCTGCCGATGTACGTCAACGCCTGGCTCGGACCGCAACCGGGCATGGATCAGCCAGGCCAGTATCCGAGCGGTGGTCCAGTCGCGCGAGTGATGGATGTATGGCGTGCGGCCGCACCGGCTGCCGATCTCTTCGCGCCGGATATCTACGTCCCGGATTTCAAGGGCACCTGCGCGCTCTATACAAGATCGGGCAATCCGTTCTTCATCCCGGAGGCCAGAGCTGACGTGGGCAACCTGTTCTGGGCAGTCGGTCAAGAATCGGCGATGGGCTTTTCGCCGTTTGGCATCGAGGACGTGAAAAAAGACAACGAGTTGGCCGACGCTTATCGTTTCCTTGGCAATATGGGGCCGCTGATTACGAAAGCCCAGGCTGAAAAGAGAATGATCGGCGTGATACTCGAGAACGATAAGCCCGCGGTCGCGCAACTCGCGGGTTATCAGTTGAAGATCACTTCACCGTCCAAGAGCACGGATACCAAGTCTTTCGGTCTCGTCATTTCGACCGCGCCAGACGAGTTCCTGATCGTCGGATCCGGTCTCTTCGTCAACTTCACTCCAGTATCTCCAGGACCGAAAATTGCGGAGATAGGCTCTTTGGATGAGGGCGTTTTTGATAAAGGAGAATGGATCGCCGGCCGCCGGCTCAATGGAGACGAAGGCCGGCCCATCTTGCGCAGCGGCCAGATCGGTGCAATCAAGATCCGCCTCTATCGACGCGACGAGTAACCTTACTGCCGTTGACCGCCTGCAACGATGAGCGTCTGGCCGGTGACCCAGCCGGCGTCGTCCGATGCGAAGAATACGGCAGTCCGAGCGATGTCGTCGGGCTGTGCGATGCGTCCCAGCGGTGTCTCCGCTTCGATCTTTTTTCGGAAGTCGCTTTCGACAAGGCCCGCGGTGTGTGTCCCCTCAGTCTCCACCATTCCCGGATTAAGCGAATTGACGCGAATCTTCTTGGGGCCGAGCTCTCTCGAGAGAGACACAGTCACGGCATCGACAGCCGCCTTCGTAGCACTATAGACCGATGCTCCGGGCACAGGCATCGGCCCCACAATGGAGCTGATATTGATCACGGAACCGCCGTTATCGCCGAACAGCTTCACAGCCTCTTTCGTGGTCAGGATAAGTCCCAGAACATTGAGGTCAAACTGCTTGTGGAAGTGCTCGCCGGTCACGGACTCGAGTGGAGCGAACTCAAAGATGCCGGCATTATTCACGAGCACGTCGAGCTTGCCGTAAGCGGCCTTAGTTTCCTCGAAGAGCCGCGTAATGTCTTCCGGTTTTGAGACGTCGGCCTGCACCGCCAATGCCTTGCCGCCTTTTTCCTTGATGCGCTTCACGACTGCGTCCGCGCCCGATTTGCTGCTCGCGTAGTTCACGACTACGGAAGCACCTTCCGCTGCCAGGTATTCCGCTATGGACGCTCCAATTCCTTTGGATGCGCCTGTAACCACTGCGACTTTATCCTTCAGTTTTCCCATTCCGTGTTCTCCAATCCGTTCGATAGTTTGACAACCATCTAAATGATGAGAAGAGCGCCCTCCTGGATTCGGTCTTTCGACGCGCGAGTCGATTTCATTAAACTGCGGCGCTGAGGAGTAGACTCGATAGTGACAGGAGCCACGAAAGGCGGGCCTCCAGTGGCAGGCAAACCTAAATTGGTTGATGTCGGTGCAGCGGGCTTCGAGGCGCTACCCTGCTGCGGGATCAAGAGCCCGACGCATCCGGGCCGTCAGCAGAAACAATGCTGGCTGCAAGCGAACGCCACGTTTGGTCTGCGGGCAAGAACTCTTCTCGCACCGGACGGCCAACCGGCCGGCTACATCGAATACCTTCCCGGCGAGTTCGCCTGGCGTGGCGTGGAAGCCAGCGGCTACATGTTTATCCATTGTGTTTGGGTTTATTCCAGGCGGCATCAGGGGAAAGGCTGGGGTAGCGTCATGGTGCAAGCCTGCCTGGACGATGCGAAAAATGCCGGCATGAGCGGCGCTGCCGCAATGGTTCGAGACGGTCCGTGGCTGGCCGACCGCCGCTTGTTCCTGGCAAACGGCTTCGAGCCTGTCGATACCGCTCCGCAGGACTACCAGTTGCTCGTTCGGAAAGTCAGGAGTGGCGCCGTCAACCCGGCCTTCAAAAAAGATTGGGATAAGAAACTTGGGAAGTACAGCCGGGGACTGACCATCATCCGCTCAAGCCAGTGTCCGCACATCGCGAAATTCGCGGCTGACATCGTCGAGACGGCTGAGAAGGAGTATCAAATCCAGCCGAATGTCGTCGAACTCGAGTCGTGGAGCGATGCCCAGACTGCGCCAACCCCTTACGCCGTTTTTGCGTTGATTTACAACGGCCGGTTGCTGGCTGATCACCAGATTAGCCGTACCCGCTTCCGCAACATTATGAACAAGTGCGGAACGTAACCGTATTCAGAGCTTCTTCAGCTCATCCAGATAGGCAGCCCACCGGTCGCGGCAGAACTTCGCATCGATAAACTTCCCACGGCGGCTGGTTTCGATCAGACCGGCAGATTCCAGCTCCTTCAAATGATGGGAGAGAGTGGCCGCTGTGATCGGGAACGCGGCGCGCAAGTCCACGCAGGCGGCACACGGCCGCGCGGCGATGTGCTGGAGGATTTCGAATCGGCGCGGATCGGACAAAGCGCGCGAGACCGCTCGCAATTCGTGAGTCGACAACTGGGCGCGTGCGGGCAATTATCGGCCGGATTCAGCTAAAGAAATGGCGCGCGCAGGAGCGGGTTTCGCGGTGATCAGATCGAGCACCGGCAGTCCGCTCGCTTCGATCTGCTTCATCGCCGCAGGCGATTGTTTCTGCGCGATGACCAGATATTCGGCCCACTGCAGCAACTCGTCGAGACTCTTTTGGAGCAGACGCCCGATATGGGGAATCACGTTGAGTACGAAACTGCGGTTGGCGCCATAGATGGAATCGAGCTGGATCTGCGGATCGAATACCCGAACGTCGCGTCCTTTACCGATCAACTGCTCCAGCAGCGTAACTACGGGGCTTTCACGCAGATCGTCGGTGTTTTCTTTGAACGCCAGACCCACGACGCCGACGCGGCAGGGCGGAAGATCCACAATCGTGTCCACGGCGCGCTGCAAATGTTCGCGATTGCTCGGCATGGCCGATTCCAGGAGCGGGAGTTTCAAGTCGAGCCGCGACGCACGATAGACGAGCGCCCGCAGATCTTTCGGCAAACAGGATCCTCCGAACGCAAATCCTGGTTTCAGGTAGGCCGCCGACACATTGAGCTTCACATCTTCGCAGAGGGTGGACATCACTTCCTGAGAGTCGACATCCAACTTCGAACACAATGCCCCCACCTCGTTGGCAAACGCGATTTTGACGGCGTGGAAAGCGTTGCAGGTGTACTTGATCATCTCGGCCGTTCGCAACGAGACCAGGCAAGGCTTGACACCGAGTGACGCGTACAGCGACGCGACCTTATCCACAGAGGGCTTGTGCTGGCCGCCGACGACTAGCAACGAAGGCTCGACGAAATCCTTTACAGCCGCGCCTTCGCGCAGGAATTCGGGGTTGGAGACCACCGTAATATTGCTGAGCCCCTGGAACGCGGGTAGGACGACTTCCTCGCAAGTTCCAGGGAAAACTGTGCTGCGAATCGCGACCACTAACGGCCTCGTCAACGACGGAGCATATGCTGCGATATCGCTTACCACGCGGCGCAGTTGATCGAGCCCGAGATTGCCGTTCTTCTCCGAGGGCGTGCCGACACAGACCAGCACAACGTCGCAGTCCTTGAGGGCCTCGCCAGTCGAAAGGGTAGCGGTCAAGCGGCCAGCGGCAACGTTCTTCCGTACGAGTTCCTCCAATTGCGGTTCGTAGAATGGCGCCTTGCCATCCAGAACGCTGCGAATCTTGTGTTCGTCGCGGTCGGCACCGGCAACATTGTGGCCCAGGTCAGCCAGGCAGGCCGCGCTGACGCAACCGACGTAGCCCAGACCCAGCACGGCTACGTTCATCGTTTCTGTGTTATTCACGCCTAAATCCCTTGGATTCAGTATGGCATGCAGGACTACCGGATAGGATCGGCCGAATCGCCGGCGAGTAAACGCTGCGGCACTTGCACGAGTCCGTATTTCCCTGTCGCGGCGTCGAAGTCGAACACCCACGAAACGTCGAACCGCTCTCTCGGCCAGTCCTGCGGGGCAGTGCGATTGTCGCCGAGGATCGAGTTCGCGACCGCAGCCATAAAATCGTGTTGCCAGGAGACCAAAACAACGCCGGAGCACGCATTGGCGGCCGCGACCAGGCGTTCTTCGTCGCCCTTTCCATAATTCATGTCGATTGCGAGTCCGAGTTTTTCAGACAAAGGCAGTATCGTCTCTCGCGGTCTGCTGCTGGAACTATGCGATGCGAAGAGGAATTGAGGCGTAGCGATTCGCTCATCCTGGAACGCGCCGCCGGGAGGAGCGAAATAGCAGACCAGGGCTCCGGCCCTCTGCCATCCTCGAACGGAGAGTTCCTTCGCCCCTTGCAAGCCTGTTGGAGAGACGCCATTATCGCTGACGGTAGGCTTTTCAGAATGACGGATTAACATTATTTTCGGAGCTGGCATGATTATTTATGAGTACAATAATTAGACCGCAGGCATCTTGGACATGTTTCAGGATCTAAAATTCGGGTTGAAGCTGCTTTGGAAAGATAAAGCGTTCACCGTTACCGCGCTGCTCACACTGGCTTTGTGTATCGGCGCCAATACAGCGATATTCACGGTGCTGAATGCTGTCATATTAAATCCCCTGCCCTATGCGGAGCCAGATCGCGTTGTCTCGATGTATAACATATACCCCGGTCTTGGATTATCGGATAACGGTTCCAATGCCGTTCCTGATTATTACGATCGCCGGGCGATGACTGACGTCTTCGATTCTGTCGCACTGGTTCGCAATTTCGGTTATGACATGGGATCGGAAGGTTCACCCGTCCGCGTAGACGGCGAAAAAGTCACGCCCGATTACTTCCGCGTTCTGCGCACCTCCGCGATAGCGGGGCGAACCTTTAACTACGATGACGCCGTAGTTGGAAAAGAGAACGTTGCGATTCTGAGCTACGGGCTCTGGAAGGACATGTTTGCGAAGGACCCCCAGATGGTCGGCAAAGATGTCCGGCTGGGCGGCATACCGTATCGCGTGGTTGGTATCATGCCGGAGAACTTCAAGGCAATTGAACTCGATGCCAAGCTCTGGACACCGGTGGCATTCACACCTCCGGAGACGTCCGACGATGAACGCCATAGCAACCGCTGGGGGATGGTGGGGCGCCTGCAATCCGGAGTCACAATTTTATACGCGAAACAGCGGTTGGACATACTAAACAAACGAAATATTGAGCGTTTCCCGAAATACCGCAAATTACTCGAGAATGCTCGATTTGCGACCGTGATCCGAAGCACGAAAGAACAACTAACTCGCGAGGTTAGGCCGACACTTTATTTGCTGCAAGCCGCGGTCGCGTTCGTCTTGCTGATCGGCTGCGTCAATGTTGCGAACCTCATGTTGGTTCGTTCCAACATTCGGATGAAAGAGATGGCGATACGTTTCAGCCTCGGCGCGGGACGCATGCGACTCAGCCGCCAGTTGCTGACTGAGAGCATTACCCTGGCCGCGGCGGGAGGCGCTCTCGGCGTATTCGTCGGATTCGCAGGCGTCCGGCTCCTCACGTATCTTGGCGCGAAAGACATGCCACGAGGCGCTGATATCCGCATTGACGCAGGAGTGCTCGCATTTAGCGCTGTCGTCGCTATCGCGACCGGACTCGTATTCGGCATCGTGCCGGTATATCATCTCTTCCGCCGCGATCTTAATGCTGTTTTCCGCCAGACTGAGAGAACAGGAACTACGCAAAAAGGGGCGCTTTGGACGCGTTCAGCCCTGGTGGTCTGTCAGGTCTCTCTCGCATTTATTCTCCTGATCGGCTCCGGTTTACTGACGCTCAGCTTCGCGCGCCTGCTTTCGGTCAGGCCTGGATTTCAGCCTGAGAACGTAACTGCAGCAAGGTTCGTGCTTCCCATTTCGCGCTACAAAGACGACGCCCGGGCCCTGGCATTTCTCGATACGCTGCTCACATCGCTACGCTCCATCCCCGGTGTGACGTATGCCGGCGCAACTACTTATTTGCCGTTTGCAGGCAATGACAACGCCAGCGTGATTTCGATCGAAGGTTACACACCGGCGCAAGGCGAAAGCCCTCCGGTGCCGGGTTGGAACATCATCGATCCGCAATACTTCCAGGCGATGGGAATCCCTTTGCTTCAGGGCCGGTTCTTTAATGAAAGCGATGCAGCGAACACAGAAAGAGTTGTCATCGTGGACCGCTTCCTCGCGAGAAAGTATTGGCCGAGGGGCAACGCCGTGGGCGGGAAGATTCGCATGGGCGTTGAGAGCACCAGCAGAATTTGCACCGTCGTAGGAGTGGTCGGCAGTGTGAAAGTCGGAGATCTCGCGGAGCAGAGTCCGACCGGTCACATCTATTTCGATTACAAGCAGTTCCCGCCTCGCAAGCCACACGTGGTGGTGAAGACTACCCGCGACGATCCTGCGCTGGCGTCCGCGATCCGACGCGAAATCCTGCGAGCCGATCCGGAATTACCGATGTTCGATGTGAAGACCATGCCGGAACGCATCTCGGCTTCGACCCAGAACCGGAAGGCGGCGATGGTGGTCTGCCTGCTATTTGCAATCCTGGCGCTGGTGCTTTCTGCCATCGGGATTTATGGCGTGCTCGCTTATACCGTCACGCAGCGCATGCGTGAATTTGGAATTCGTATGGCGCTCGGCGCGAGCGCGAGAGATGTCATCGGAATGGTGATTGGCCAAGGTGTCAAGCTGGCCTTTATCGGACTCGCGATCGGACTTGCCGGTGCGCTCGGCCTGACGCGCCTGATGACCAGCATGCTGTTCGGCGTGCGGCCGTCCGATCCGCTCGTCTTCCTCTCTGTCGCCGCGGCGCTGATGGCCGTGGCTGGGATTGCTTCGTTGATCCCATCCATTCGCGCCGTTCGCGTGCGCCCCGCCATCGCTCTGCGCTACGAGTAAGCTAAGAGCATGATGCGGCGCACTCTCGCACTTCTTTGCGCACTCGGCTCCGTCGCCTGCGCGCAAGAGAACAAGACCCTCGTGGATCGGGTCGGCACCACCGGTTTCCTCCAGATTGAGGCGGAAAGTTTTAAGGATCTCAATTCAAAGCAGCAGGAACTTGCCTATTGGTTAACTCAGGCTTCGATCGCAATCGATCCCATGATCTACGATCAGCTCTCGCGCTTCGGTCTGCGACAGAAGGCCGTGCTCGAACTCGTGGTAGCGCATCCGGAAGGCATTCCGGCGGATTCCTATAAGAAGATATCCGACTTCACGAAGCTCTTCTGGGCCAACAAGGGCAATCACAACGAAATGACTGCCCGGAAATTCCTTCCCGACTTCACGTTCGAGGAACTGAAACAGGCGGCGCTGATCGCCGTGAAAAACTCAGCGCATTCCGGCTGGACAGCGGCATCCATCAGCCAGGAGATCGACGAGCTGAGACCTTCGTTTTTCGGTGTCGATTTTCAGCCCATGATGACCGCCAAGAGTCCCACGAAAGGCTTGGACATCATTCAGGCGAGCTCTAACAATTTCTATCTCGACGTCACGGTCGCCGATCTGCTGAATTTCAAGGAGTTGTATCCGCTCAATTCGCGCCTTGCAAAAATCAATGGCAAGCTGGTCGAGCAGGTCTATCGCGCAGGAACGCCGGACGGCAGCGTGGCACCCGGCCTTTATGCCCAATTCCTGGGCAAGGCGAACAGTTTTCTCGAACGAGCCGCCGCCGTCGCCAGCCCCGCGCAAGCCAAGGTAATCCGCGACCTGGTCCGCTATTACCAGACAGGCGATCCGAAAGATTGGATCGCATTCGATATCGACTGGGTCCAGAACAACGAGCCGGTCGATTTTGTGAACGGCTTCATTGAGGTTTATCGCGACGCCCGGGGCGCAAAGGGCACCTCGCAAAGCTTCGTCAGCATCACGGATGAACGCCTCAACTCCATGATGGTGAAGCTCGCTTCGAACGCCCAGTATTTCGAAAACAAAGCGCCCTGGGCGCCGCAATATCGCAAGCAGGGCGTGAAGCCGCCGCTCGCAAAATCCGTCGAAACGATCATTGAGACCGGCGATTTTCATGTAACGACCATAGGCGACAACCTGCCCAACGAAGACCAAATTCACGAGAAATACGGAAGCAAGAGCTTCCTGTTCACGGGCAGCACTCGCGCGCTCGACCGCGCCACTGGTTTTTCAGCTCTCGAAGAGTTCGCCGCGTCGAAGGACGAAATCGCGACCGTCAAAAAATATGGAGAAGAGGCGGAAGGCCTCATGACCGCATTGCATGAGATCATCGGCCACGGCTCCGGCAAACTCAACCCGAAACTCACGCACGAGGCATCCTATTATCTGAAAGAGTATTTTTCCACGCTCGAAGAGGGGCGTGCCGACTTGATGGCGTTGTGGAACATCTGGGACCCGAAGCTCAAGGAACTCGGCCTGGTAAGCAATCAGCAGGAAGTCGCCAAAGCGATGTACTACAATGCCGCGCGTGTCGCTATCACCCAGCTTCGGCGCAATCCTACCGGCGACACCCTGGAAGAGGATCATCAGCGCGACCGCCAGCTCATCGTCAATTTCATCAAGGACAAGACGGGAGGGATTGTCGAAGAGAATCATGACGGCAAAACATATCTCGTGGTTCGCGACTTCGACAAAATGAAGCAGGGCGTAGGAATGCTTCTCGGCGAGTTGATGCGCATCAAGGCCGAAGGCGATTACAACGCCATCAAAGCATTAATCGATAAGTATGGTGTGCACTTCGACCCAGCGTTACGCGACCAGGTAGTTGAGCGTTACAAAAAGCTCGACTTACCGACCTATTGGACAGGCGTCAACTCGGACCTGACTGCCAGCTTCGGTCCTCATAAAGAGGTCAAGTCCGTCGCGATCTCGTATCCTCGCGATTATGTGAAACAACAGTTAGGATACAGCTCGATGTATGCGAAACGATCGCGCCACGACAGCGATCACTGAGCCAGGACTTCTTTCACTTTCTCGAGCAGCGAGCCCAGAGTGAAGGGCTTTTGCAGGAATGCGGTACCGGACGGGAAGTCGCCCGCGTAGATTCCCGGATCGTCCGTATAGCCAGAAACGTACAGCACTTTCATGTCACCGCACACTTCTCGAATCTTGTCCGCCAGTTCGCGTCCGTCCATTTTCGGCATCATGATGTCGGTGATCAGCAGATCGATTTTCTCGTGCCGCTCCTGGCATAGCTTGATCGCCTCTTCGCCGCTGCCGGCTTCCAGAACCCCGTAGCCCTGACGTTTTAAAATCTTGCGGACCAGCGCGCGGATTCCTGCCTCGTCCTCCACGACGAGGATGGTTTCCATTTTCGGTTCCTCTACCGGAACCGCGGCTGGAGGTTCCTCGACAGGCTTCGGTGCCTCGACGGGAGCGGGTGCTGGTGCAACCACAGGCTCAATACGGCCGGCGTAGGGAAGAAGAACGGAGATCTTTGTGCCTGCGGCTGTCGGTTCCACAAAGATATCGCCGCCCCATTGCCGCACGAAGGTGTAGCCGCGCGAAATGATCGCGCCGGTCTCGCCTGGAAGCTCGTGCACCGGAAGAAAGGACTCGAACAGTGTCGTCTGCTCGTTGCGATCCACCAGTCCGCCGGTGTCTTGAATGGAGATTACGGCGTAAGTTCCCGGGGCGATGACCCGTTCATCACGCCGCAGATCTTCCTTGATCTCAGTTTCGCCGGCGGCAATGCTAAGTTTGCCGCCTTCCATGATCGCACCCGCGCGGAGAGCAAGAGCGGTGAGGAATTCTTCAAGCTGTTCGCGATTAGCCGTTCCCTGCAAGCCGGGATCGGGCTGAATCTCGATGGCGACTTTCGGGCCAGCGCTCTTCTTGAATTTGTCCGCCGCGGCCCCAAGCAGGTCGCTCAGGTCGATTGTGGTGGCCGGACCGGCCAGCCGACGAGTGAAGGCCAGCAGGTGATTCGTGAGGGCCGTGATGCGCTCGGTCGCGGTCAGGATTTCTTGGATATCGGCGCGCACCGGATCGGTTTTCGCCACGTGGTCCAACAATTCCTCGCCGTAGCCGTTGATGATCATGAGCATGTTGTTGAGATCGTGCGACAGGCGGCTGCACAGCTTCGCAATTGCCTCCATGCGCTCGGCGCGCACATGCTCGTCCTCCAAGCGCCTCCGCTCCGTGATATCGATGGTCAGGCCGATCAGGTGTTTCGGCTGACCGTCGGGCCCGGTCAGAATTCGCGACGTCTCACGCAGCCACAATGTACGCCCGTCGGCAGACTTGGCGCGGAACTCGCAACTGTGACGCCGGCCGTGCTCGATGGCCTCGTGATAGGAATCGAGAACCGCGGAGCGATCCGCGGCATCGATACGCTCGGACCAGAAATCGGCGTTGTTGAGCCAATAATCCGGATGATAGCCGAGGACCTCTTCCGCCGTGTTCGTCACGAAGAGGAACTGCATGGACGGGATATCGACGGCCCAAATAATCGCGTCGAGGCTTTGGAGCAACTCGACGGCTTCGGCAGCCGCGGGTTCCGGCTTGGGCTCGATTTTCGCGACAGGCTCGGGTTCGGGAGCGGCGGAGGTGACGGGTTCTTCGACTGGCGCGGGCGCTTCGGGCTCGACGGCCGTTTCCGTAACTGGAGCCTCTACCGCCGTGGGCGCCGGCGGTGCCGCGTGCACTACTAGCTCCTCGCCGGTAAGATCCTCAATCGAGATGAGCGCTTCGTACTGGTTCTCTTCGTCGCCGTTTCGGATCGGCATCGCCGAGACCCGGAGGTGCTTGCCGACGTGATCCACGATGAGATTCTGAACGGGTCCGCCGCCTTCGAAAACGATCTGGATTTTATCCAGAACCCATTCGGGCAGCATGACATCCAAACGGCCGCGCACCGGCTCTCCGCTACGCAAATTAAAAATCCGGCGAATGGCTCGGTTGGAAGAAACGATCGATAAATCGCGGGCAAGAACCAACAGGCCGACCGGTATGGTCGCCACAATGTCCTGGTAATAGCGGCGCTCGTTCTCTACCAGCGCCAGCAACCGGGCGACTTCGCGGCCTTTCCATTGTTCTAGTTCTGCGCGCTCCATGGCTGATCTCACGATCAGTGTTCTATTAATAGACAGGTCCGGGCAACGGTACTAAGGGGATGGGAAGTACTTAGTACAGTGAATGTCACCGTTTACCGTTGAATCAACCGCTGCGCTTCATAACAAGCTCTTCTCATTGCAAAAGCAGTAAACCAAGTCTTAAGAATTGGATCTGTTACCCTCGGTTTGGCGTGAAGCTCCCAGGATGCACGGATGCTATCGTCGAGATCTCAAAACTCCACGATTATTGTCTCAACCCCCTTCATCCACGAGGCCGGCACAAGGCGCGCGTGTTCGCCGCCACCTTGGGATTGTCGCAGAGCGATGCCGAATTTCTTCGAAGGGAACTGCTGCGAGCAGCTCTTGACGCTGAAGGGATCCCAGGCACCTCGGACACGCCTCACCAGTTGTTTTGTAATATTGACATAAAGTGCGCTATGCGCGAACGCGAACTTCTATCCGTGGTCGCATTGCTGGAAGACTTTCCCGGCCGAGGGCTTCAGCGTGGCCAGGTCGGGACGATCGTAGAACTGTTAGCTCCCGGCGTCTACGAAGTCGAGTTCAGCGATGACAAAGGGCGGACCTATGCGTCGCTGCCGCTTCGGGGTGATCGGTTGTTGCAACTTCATCATGAGCCGAGCCACCAGGCGGCTTGATTTCTCTTCTCTTCTCTAGACAGTTACCGCCGCATTGTCTTTCAAAGGCAATGTGAACGAGAACGTTGCCCCCGCTCCCGTGTCGGACTCTACCCAAATTCGCCCGCCCCGCGCCTCCACAATGTTCTTGCAGATGGTCAGGCCGACGCCGCTGCCCGGAACGTGACGTCCGTGCAGACGTTTGAATGGCTCGAAGACTCTCTCCCGATATTCGGGTGGGATTCCAATCCCTTTGTCGCGCACGGAAATGACGTAATTTCCATCGCGAGTCTCAGCCCAGATCTCGACGTCCGGCGGTTCTCCAGGCTTCGAATACTTAAGCGCGTTCCCGATCAGATTCTGAAACACCTGCTGGATTGCCGCACGCTCTGCGCGAACCACCGGCATCGACCCCGTCGTAATGCGCGCATTGCTTTGCTGAATGGTGAATTTCAAGTTCGCGATGGCACGCTGCAGCTCCTCGGCAAGATCGACATCTTCGATCACACCGTCTGAGCGTTCTTCGAGCGACCGGCCGTAAGATAACAGGTCCGTGATCAGTTCCTGCATGCGGAAGGAACCTTCGATCGTGTAGCCAATAAACTCATCCGCATCGGAATCCAAGCGTCCCTTATAGCGTTCCGCCAGCAGTTGGCTGTAGCACACCACCATTCGGAGCGGTTCCTGCAAATCGTGGCTCGCCACGTACGCATATCGTTTCAGCGTGTCGTTCGCCCGCCGCAATTTGGCGGTACGCTCCTCCACTCGCTGCTCCATGTCCGCATTCAGCCGGCGGACCTCTTCCTCGGCCTTTGTCCGCTGCTGAATCTCGGCGCGGAGTTGATCGGGGCTCGGCAGCGCGATGGCGGTTGGCAACAAACGGAACAACAATAGCGCCGTGGGCAGAGACACCAGGGCAGTAATTGCTTTAACGACGCCTTCCAGCCGATAAGCCGAATGCCACAGGTTCCAGATCGCCATCAGGTGCGTTGTTCCGCACGCCAGAATGAACATGCCGAACATCAGGAACATCCAGTTGAACGCCAGATCCCGCCGCTTCCGAACGAGATAAACGAGCGCGAAGGGGATCAGGTAATAGGAAATGACGATCAGCGAGTCCGAGGAAACGTGCAGCCACAGGATTTCCGGTCTCCAGAAGAAACAATGCCCATGAGGCATGAAGTCCGACGAAAACAAGCGGCGGAAAAATTCGATCATTGCGCACCCGTAATGGCCAGATTCTACCAGCCCCAGGGGTGCTACTGTTTTTTAACCCACATGTCGACGAAACGGTCCACCAAATCCGGCGGTATGTGCGCTGTCACCGTGACTTTGTTCTGCGCCTGTTCGACGTCAATCGCGTCGTAGAGCTTCAATAACTCGGGCTTGTTGTCGGGCGTGCTGAGACGGCCAAGTCCGATGATTCCCTTCAGCGCCGCGCGAACCTGCTTTGCATCGTTATCCGTTTTGCAGAGCGCATCGGCGTACAAATCGAAGCCGTTGCGCAGGTCGATCCCTAGCACCGCGCTGTCCAGGCCTTTGAAAACCCGCAGGAGATTGCCAAGATTGCTGTTTTCTGGAACCGTGACATTCAGCCCCTGCACTCCGCCAATGAAAGCCGCCCAAATCTGGCTTTCTCCCGGAATGGATCGCATGCGCTCGGCCAGTGCCGGCGGCAAACCGTGATGCGGACTGTTCCGATCGTCCACAATCGATTTCAAACCCGCCGTCGAGCCCATCAACGCGGTCGTCGAGCTGATAAACAGGACCGCGTTCCGCTCATCTCCCCAAAGATTAAATCCCTTGTATCCGAATCGCGCCGCGCCCTTCTTTTCCAGACGGGGCTCCAGGTCGCCCTCGCTGAACTTGCCGCGGACCATCAGAATCCCGGTCTTGCCGTTGGATACGGAAAGCACCTGCCAAAGGTCCTTGCGCGGGTCGACGCCGGTTTCCTTCGCGAACTCATTCAGCCGGGGCAGATCGACTACGCCGATATGCTTCTGATAAACCGGCGTGTTCCGGATCGCGTCGATGTTCGCCCCCATGATGAACATCGTATCGGCGGGAACCAGCGTTTCGAGTGCCGGATCTATCTTTATCGAACCCGTATTGGGCCGATATTGTTGGCATCCTACGAGTGCGGCCAGCAGCGCCGCGGCAAAAACATAACGCACTAAAAATCTCTCCTCGCGAAAATAACCAGCGCCGTCGCCAGAACCACGACGCCAAACACAGCCGAGCTCCAGATGGGCATGTAGCCGCTGAACGTCCGGTCGGAAATAGCGTCCATCGTCATGGTCCCCATATCGTAGATTTTCGGAAACGTGTAGTAGAGCAGACGCCAGATGTTGCGCGACCATTCCGACGAAAGCAGCTTCAGCATGATCGTGGTCTGAGCCAGAATCGCGCTCATAATCATCAGCGCCACGGCGATCATGGTCGCCAGAGCCGCGCTCTCGAACAACACGCCGACCAGAACCACAACGCTCAACAGGACGGCGAACACGAATATTGTCGTTGCAATCGAGATCAGAAAGCGGCCTTCCCAAATGCCTGTTTTGATCCCAAAAATGAGCCAGACACCGAGCACCAGGTAGATCACGTTGCACGAAATCACTAGCACGTTGCCGATATAGCGACCGATCAGGATATGCGTGCGTGAAATCGGCTTCGAAAGCAGCAACTCGATTCGTCCCGGCTCCAGAACGCTCGGAATCAACCCGGAGGACGCGAAAACCGCGATCACCATCCCCCACACATAAAGATAGGTTGCGATCGCGCCATAAACGCCGCGGACCATCTTTTCCAGATCGTTCGCGCGATTCATGGAACGGCCGAAGACCGAAACTGTCGCCATGGCCCCTTCGACGATGTCGATCTTCAAAAGAAAGAGGAAGAACAGAATCATCACTGTGGAGAGCCCGAACAATCCCCAGAATATTTTCCGCGCAAGAGCTTCACGGAAGGTGTCGCGGATTAATGCGATTGTTGCGGTCATTTGTCCACCGTCTTGACGAAGATCTCTTCGAGCGTGCTTGTGGTCGGAATCACGGCCTCGATCTCGCACTTTTCAGCGCGCAGCAGGTCCACCGCCTCATTGACTTGTTCACGCGTGGAAAACTGGAAATCCGACAGGCCGTCCCGGATTGCCGCCGACGCAGCTCGTTCGTTCAGAACTTTGTAAAGTTGTTCCGGCACCTGCGCCGCCGTGAGCCGATAACCCTTCCCGGCGGTCAGATCGCGGACGCGTCCGCTGAGGGCAACCTTGCCGCGGTGCAGGATCGCCACTTCTTTGCAGAACAGTTCCACTTCCACCAGCAGGTGAGAATTGATGAAAATCGTGACGCCCTGTTCTTCTAATTCGCCCAGAATCTCGCGAATGTGCCGCCGGCCCACAGGATCGACGCCATCGGACGGCTCATCGAGAATCAGAAGTCTCGGCGAATGAATCAGCGCCTGCGCCAGTCCCAGCCGCTGCAACATGCCTTTCGAATACTTCCCGATCCGTATGTCGCCCCATTGATCCAGCCCCACGCGCGTGAGGAGGTCCGGCATCAGCCGCTTGCGATCCGCGGCGCTTACGCCCGAGAGCGCCGCATAAAAATCGAGCATGCCTCGCCCTGTGAAATATGTCGGGAAGCGATGGTTTTCGGGGAGATAGCCAATCGGCCGTCGTGCTTCGGCTTCTTCCACCGGCTTTCCGAAGACCCGCGCCGAGCCGGACGTCGGATGCACCGCCGAAAGCAACATTTTTACAAACGTGGTCTTGCCGGCGCCGTTCGGCCCCAGAAAACCGTATGTGGCGCCCCGGCGGACCTGTAACGAAATTCCATCGACAGCCTTGACCTCCCGGCGCGTCCAACGAGTGCGGAACACTTTGGTGAGGCTGCTAGTCTCTATAGCAAGATCCGCGTCCATCCAGTTTTAGGATACGAGGTCGGAAGAAAGAAGGTGCGATGAGAATTCATTTCTTTACATTTCTGCTCGCAGTCGCGGGACTGCTCAGCGGGTGCACACAGCAGGACAATGAACGAGTGAAACGGGACGCGGAGCAGGCAAAACGCGAGCTCCAGAAGGACGCGCATGAGGCGGCCCGCGAGGTGAAGAAGGACGCCCACGAAGCTTCGCGCGAGGTCAATAAAGAGGCAGACAAGATCAAGCGCGACGTAAAGACCGACAAAGATACGCATTAAACCCAATCGCTAGTCGCGGGGAAGTACAATGTGGATCGACTATGTTTACTTCCACCGCCGATCTCATTCTTCCCAGTACTACCACAGGATCGTTTCCGCGTCCCCGCTGGTACGACGTGAATATGTGGGGCCGGCCGCTAGACACGTGCATGCTCGACGTGCGCTTCCGGGAGAAGTTTCAGGATGCCATGGCTGTGCTAATCAGCGACCAGGAGCGCGCGGGCCTCGACATTCTGAGTCATGGCGATCTTCATGTCGATGAAGATCTGGCCGGCCGGGCGTGGCATCATTATCCACTCCAACGTTGGGCGGGCTTCGAAGGTGACCACCTGCAGCCCGAGGAGACCACGGCGCCATGGCTTCATTACCCTCCTGGAACGCTGCTGAATGAGATCTATACCGGCTGGCGCTGGCCTCACGTAGTCGACAAAATCGAGCACCGTCCGCTCGATTATCCAAAGTTGTGGCGTCTGGCGCAGGCGAAGACGCGCAAGCCGGTTAAGTTCGGAACCTGCTGCTCCCAAGTGATGGCGCTCTTTCTCGATATTCACACGCCGAAGTACACCGACAAGCGCCAGGTGATCTGGGACATGGCGGAGGCGATGAACAAAGAACTGCTGGCGCTGCGCAACGCGGGCTGCCGCTGCATCCAGATTGAAGAGCCTACGTTCCACTTCATGGCCAACACCTACGGCAAGGACCATGACGAAGTGAAGTTCATGGTGGATGCGTTCAACCGCGAGGTCCAGGGGCTGGATGACGTGGAATTATGGATCCACACTTGTTGGGGCAATCCCAACATGCAGCGCGTGATGGAGGATACCAGCTACGCCAACTCGATCGAAATCTATCTGGAACGATGTCGCGGCGATGTGTGGACACTCGAGATGAAGGATCGCAATCAACGGGATCTGGAGCTGTTCGAACCGTTCAAGCACGATCTGAAAAAGAAGATCTGCATCGGTACGGTCAGCCACCGGTCGCTGCAGGCCGATCTGCCGGAAGATGTCGCCGGCGAGATCCGCAAAGCCCTGAAATACATCCCCGCCGAACGCCTGATCGTATCGAGCGATTGCGGATTCGGCCGCCAGGGCTGCAATCGTGAAATCGCATTCTACAAAGCCAGCGCGATCGCCCAGGGCGCGAACATCGTGCGACGCGAGCTTGGGTTCCCGACGACGTACGTCCCCGCAGCCGATCCCACCTTGCAGATCGACGTGATCCCGGGCCGGACAGGTCAACAAGGAGCATGACGCAGGACGCCGAGGTGCTTTCGGTCGACGGACGCGAAGTTCGCGTCACGCACCCCGGCAAACTCTATTTTTCGCAGGCTAAAATCTCGAAGCTCGATCTCGTGAATTATTATCTGTCGGTCGCGCCGGGAGCTTTGGCCGGAATTAAAGATCGCCCGATCGTGCTCAAGCGCTTTGTGAACGGCGCCGAGGGAGAGGCTTTTTATCAGAAGCGGGCACCCGCTGAGCGGCCCTCCTGGCTGCGGACAGTAACGCTCTCGTTTCCCTCCGGCCGTACCGCCGAAGAACTGGTCGTAGACGATGCCCCGGGCCTCGCCTGGATCGTCAACCTGGGCTGTATTGAGCTGCATCCACACCCCGTACGGTCCGGCGATCTCGAACACCCCGACGAGTTGCGCGTCGATCTCGATCCAGGTCCCGGCGTCAACTGGGCCGATGTTCGCAACGTCGCTTTGGAGGTGAAGGCATTTCTCGAAGAGATGGGTCTTCACGGATGGCCGAAAACCAGCGGTTCACGCGGCATGCACATCAACGTGAGAATCCAGCCGCGCTGGACCTTCGCCGAAGTGCGCCGCGCGGCTGTGGCTCTGTCGCGTGCTGTCGAGCGCCGCGTCCCCGCGCTGGCCAGTTCGAAATGGTGGAAAGAGGAACGGCACGGCGTTTTCCTCGATTACAACCAGAACGCGAAGGATCGGACAACCTGCTCGGCCTATTCGGTGCGGCCGCTCCCGGACGCTCGTGTCTCGACGCCGCTTCACTGGCATGAAGTTCCCGACTGCGAGCCGGCCGATTTTACCGTCTTCACGGTGCCGAAGCGTTTCTCGGAAATCGGCGATCCTCACGCTGGCATGGACGCCGAGGCAGGTTCGCTGGAGCGATTGTTGGAACTTGCGGACAAAGATGAAGCCGCGGGCCTGGCGGACGCGCCCTGGCCGCCGCACTTCCGAAAGATGGAGGGTGAAGCGCCGCGGGTGATGCCGTCGCGGGCCAAGTCAGCTCCTCGCGCGAAAATGCCGCTTCTGACAGTGGCTAATTCTCCCGACAAAGAAGCCGCTCTTGCCGGTCTCGAACGATGGAAAAACAAGTATCCCGAGGCAGCGACGCTTCTCGCCGTGGACGACGTTCTGGTTGATTCCATGAGAGGCCGATCGTCCACCTGGACCCGCATTCGCGTGAACTTGCGGCATGTACCCGAAGATCTGCGGCCAGCGCCGGAAACGCCCGATCCGGATGACGATCCGACGCGTGCATGGCGGGAACTGCGTGCGAAACGTCCTTCAAAAAAGCGCGCGTAGGCTCATCGATTGGCCGCGAAGATGGACGCCAGTTCGTGCGGTGGAACTACTTCGAGCTGATCGTAGGTGCAGTCGGTCGGCTTCTTGTCGGTCCGCCAGCGTCGAAAATGCGCCATGTGCCGGAAACGAGTCCCCTGCATGTGCTCATAGGCGACTTCGACGACCAGTTCGGGCCGCAATGGCTCCCACGACAAATCCTTGCCCTGGCTCCAGCGGCTCTGTCCACCCGGCATACGATGCCCGGCTTCGCCGCCTTCAGATGCCTGCCCGGCCCATTGCTTCCACGGATGATTCGCGAGTGCATTTTCGCGATAGGGCGCCAGGAATTCTACCAGCTCGCGCCGCCTCTCGTCTGAAAAGCTCGCGCATACACCGACATGCTGCAGTGCGCCGGAATCGTCGTAAAGCCCCAGCAATAGCGAGCCGACATCCGTGCGATCGCCCTTTTTGTACCATCGAAAACCGGCGACTACGCAGTCGCAATCGCGTTCGTGCTTGATTTTCAGCATCACGCGCTTGTTTGGCTCGTACGTGCCTGCGACGGGTTTCGCGACGACCCCGTCCAGTCCAGCGCCCTCAAAGCGGCGAAACCAGTCTGACGCGACACTCGAATCGCGAGTCGCGGGCGTCAGGTGGATCGGAGGTTGCGCGGATGAGAGCAGAGATTCCAATTCGAGGCGTCGCTCCTCGAAGGGTTTGTCCCGCAAATCGCGGTCGCCTTCCGCCAGCACGTCGAAAAACACTATGGATGACGGGATTTGTTTCGACAGAAGCTTCACTCGCGAAGCGGCAGGATGAAGACGGAGCTGTAGCGATTCGAAATCGAGGCTGCCATTCCGCGCAATGACGATTTCGCCGTCGAGCACGCAGCGGGCGGGCAACTGCTCTCGTAAGGTCTCAACAAGCTCAGGGAAATAGCGATTGAGCGGCTTTTCGTCGCGGCTCTGAATCTCGATTTCATCCCGATCGCGGAAAACCAGCGCGCGAAATCCATCCCATTTCGGCTCGAAAATCCACGATCCGGCGTCAGGCAACTCGTCGACGCGTTTGGCAAGCATGGGAAGGATCGGCGGATTGACGGGAAGGTCCACGCCCCATGTTATACCGCCTGCGGTCGAGGACCACGGGTTCATCCTGCGAGTTCGCAGGATACCGTAAACTGGAACAGAAACGTGCTCAGAAAGGGCCTGCCGCGACAAAGCTTCATGAGTGAATCACGCTGCCTCTGCCGCGCTGCCCGCTCTGGTACGTTATTGCTCGTTGCGCTCGCAGTCTGTTTGCCGCTTCGGGCTCAAGTAACAGCCGCGATCTCGGGGACCGTGGAAGATGCTTCCGGAGCCGTCATGCCCGGAGCAGCGGTCACGGTCAAGAGTCTGGAGACCGGAGCTTCGAGAACCGTCACGACGGACCAGTCCGGCAACTACACGGTGGTCTCGCTTCCTCTCGGTCCGCAAACAGTAAAAGTCGAGAAGACAGGCTTTAAAACCGCTGTCAGGACGGGTGTGGATTTAGTCGTCGGGCAGAAAGCGGTAGTCAATTTTCGGCTGGAGCTGGGAGAATTCGCGCAGCAGGTCACGCTGGTTGGCGAGACGCCTCTGGTGAATACAACCACGTCCGCGGTGTCAGGCGTGGTGGGAGAGCAGCAGATCAGGGATCTGCCCCTCAACGGCCGCAGCTTCGACAATCTCATCACTCTCAATCCCGGTGCGCTCAACTACAGCGCCTTGAAGAGCCCTCAAACCAGCACTAGCGACGGCAACACATTCTCCGTCGACGGCCGCCGGACCTATGAGAATCTGTTCCTGCTGAATGGCATCGAGTACACCGGATCCAGCCAGCTTGCCATCAGCCCCGGAGGCGTGAGCGGGGAGTTGCTGGGTATCGACGCTATCCGCGAGTTCAATGTTCTCGCCGACACATATGGCGCCGAGTATGGCAAACGCGCTGGCGCGCAGATTAGCGTCGTTACTCAATCAGGAACGAATGAGTTGCACGGAACACTCTTCGAGTTTCTGCGCAACAGCGATCTCGATGCTCGAAACTTCTTTGATCTCGCCTCGGTCCCTCCATTCCGCCGTAACCAGTTCGGCGGCGCTCTGGGTGGACCTATCAAGAAAGACAAATGGTTCCTGTTCGGGAACTACGAAGGTTTCCGTCAGGCGCTCGCGGTCAGCAGCGTGAGCGTGGTTCCCGATACCGAAGCACGGCAGGGTTTGCTGCCCAATGCCTCCGGCGTTTACGCGCCTGTTTCCAAGCTGAATCCCGCCATGCTCCAGTACATGCAGCTCTGGCCCGCGCCCAATGGCGCCGAACTCATGGTGAACGGACTGCCCACCGGCATTACCAAATCCTACAACAACCCCAGGCAGTCCATTCGCGAGGATTTCGGCACGTTGCGGTCCGATTACGTCTTCAGCGAACGCGACACATTCTCGACCTCTTACACAATCGACGATGGCGACAGTCTGATTCCCCAGGCCGACCCGCTGTTTGGATCGTATGAAACACTGCGCAGCCAGGTGGCGAGCGTGGAGGAGACGCACGTCGTCTCTCCAGCGATTCTCAACACGTTTCGCGCGGGCTTCTCGCGCGCCGCTTTCAACTACGATTCGTTCCCGCTCGCTTCCTTCCCGCCGACTGTTGACTTCGTTACCGGCCTTGGTCCCGGCGGCATCGTCATTGGCGGAGGTGTCACGACGACAGCGGGTGGAACCATCACGTCAGCCGGACCGAACAACGCCGCCAACGTATGGAACCGCCGCAACCTATACACCTACACCGACGGCGTCCAGATCGTCCAAGGACGGCACCAGATCACTGCCGGCGTCTGGTTCCAGCGGCTTCAGGATAACGAGGACGCCGCTTCGCGCCAGCTTGGGCAAGCGAGCTTCGCGAGCTTGACAACCTTTCTGCAAGGCAACGTGACGTCATTTCAAGTTGTGCCCAGCGCCAACGAATTGGGCTGGAGAAGTCTCTTCGGCGCCGCTTATTTCGAGGATGCGATCAAATTATTGCCGAATCTCACGTTTGAAGCTGGCCTGCGATACGAATTCACTACGGGTTGGAATGAAGAATCCGGGAGAGCCGCGAACTATCTCACCGATTCGAACGGTATCCTGGTCACCACGCCTCGGGTGGGCAGCTCGGCTTTCACACAAAACAACGCGACGCACCTGCTCGGTCCGAGAGCAGCCCTGGCATGGGATGTTTTTGGAAATGGCAAGACCGCGGTTCGGGCGGGATACGGCACTTACTATTCTCTGATCGACGACTTGAGCTTTCTGCTGAACTCGATCCCTCCCAACAACGGCTCGGTGTCCAAGACTGGATCGCTGCCCACGCTCGTTCCGATTACTCCCGGCGTTCCTCCTTCATCGGGGACAATCTTCGCCCCTCAGGGCGTGCAGCCCAACGCCAAGACTCCGACGGTCCAGGAATGGAATTTCACAGTCGAGCAGCAGCTGGATCGCGACACATCGCTACGCGTCGCCTACGTCGGCTCGTTCGGATACCACGGCTTGCTGAGCATCGACCCGAATACTATTCCCACGCAGATTTGTTCGGACCCGAGCGGCTGTTCCGCCGGCGGTGTCGCAACGGCTGCCAGCTTGAGCAGTATTCCTCATACCGTGCCGCAGGGCGCTCAGTACATCCCCGGCCCTGGCGCCAGCCGTCCCAATCCCAATCTCGGCGCGGGCTTCTTCTGGTACACGGAAGGGAACACCAGTTACAACGCGCTGCAAGTGGATGTGAGCCATCGTTTCAGGAAAGGTCTGCAGTTCCGGGCAAACTACACCTGGTCGAAGGATCTGGACATGAACTCGGGGCTCACAGGCGCGCAAGCGAACAATCAGGCGCAGATGATCCTGAACCGGAACGATTTGCACCGCGATTGGGGACCGTCGGCGTACAATGTTCCGAATCAGGCCAGTATTTCGGGCACGTATGAATTGCCCTTTGGTAAAGGCAAGCCGTGGGCAAATAATTTCGGTGGATTAGGAAACCGGCTCGTTAGCGGCTGGCAATTCAATACCATCGTTACGCTGCTCAGCGGGTTTCCGTTCACTCCCCAGATTGGCTCAAACCGGTCCGGAGACGGCGATACCAGAAATCCTGACCGTCCCTCACTCAATTCCGCGTTCTCGGGACCCGTGGTCCTTGGCAATCCCAATCAGTGGTTCAATCCCAAAGCTTTTGTTCAGCCTGTCGCCGGCACCTATGGAGAGCTGGGGCGCGGCGTATATAGTGGCCCGGGCTTGGCGGAAGTGGATGCTTCCTTGTTCAAGGACACCCCTGTCGCCGAGCGCCTCAATCTGCAATTCCGTGCCGAAGTTTTCAACGTGCTAAACCATGCAAATTTCGGAACTCCGAACGCAACGGTTTTTTCGAGCGGCGCGATCAGCCCCTCGGCGGGTTTAATAACCACGACAGCAACTACATCGCGCCAGATCCAATTCGGGTTGAAACTGATCTTCTAGCTAGCGTATGTCCCGCAGTACGGACAGGCGTTCCCCGTCAATGTCGTTTTCGGAGCTGTTGGACGCTCTTTTCTGGTATTCGGAGCAATGGAAACCTGGACGGCCATGGTGTCTTCGCCGCACGTGAACGGCACGCTGACCCACTCCCGACTACCGACGTTGCGGGTTTCAAAATTGCGGCCATAAATTACTGTCGGAGTGCTCAAGCCCATCGCTCCCAACCTTTGCTCCAAGACCGTTTTCACGTTCCCGATAATCATGTTGGCCACTTCCGCGATCGCGTCGAGCACCTCTTCGTTCACCGAATCGTATTCGGACATCAGTAGCTGCGCTGCCATCCGGCAACCGAAGCGCCCTTCGCAACATAACGCTCCCGACCCGATCCAATCTCCCGCAAAACCTAGCAGCGCGACCACGCCGGTCCTCTGCCTCGAGGTTGTATCGCCGGTCTCCATCTCGCCAGCCGCCATCTCGAGGCCAAGCATCGTCGAAAACACGTCTTGTGTAGCCGAACGTATTGCATCCGCGATTTCGACCTCCGTCATTGTCTTAGTTGTGCAAGCTTCATCCATACAGGCTCGTGCCTCTCAAATAAACCTCATCGCCTTGGATGCGCCTGTCTTTAGCAAAACTGCCAATTCGTTGCTGCTATTCAGCGCCAGGTCAACAGATCCGCTGAATCGAGGTGGGGAACCGCATTGAATGTGATGAGAGAGAATCGCTCGCCCGAGAACAGAAACTCGGAATAGCTCGCGTTGCGCGGCGTCCAACTCAGCTCCAGCGTTCGAACCGGTGACAAATCCAGCGCCAGCCGCACCGTGGCCGCCATCACTCCACCCGAACTGAAAATCGCCGCGTTTCCACCTGCCGCGCGCACGCGATTGATTCCGACTTCGACACGATCGCAGAAGGCCTGCCAGGTCTCAACCTCCGGCGATTCCAACTCCCCGGCGACCCACATGCGAGTGACCTTCTGGAACATCTTCTCGAACGCCCGAGCCGCGACCGTATGCTCGCCGGCGGTTCGAAATTCCTCCTCCAGCAAACGAATGTCTTCGTGCTTGTCAATCAGCCCAGGGAGAAAAGCCCGCATCACTTCGATCCCTGGATATTCATCGAATTCGGGTACTTTGACGGGATCCCGCCAATCCACTCCTGCCTCCCGGTACACGCTAGCTATAATTTCGCCGGTGTGTTCCTGGCGCCTCGCCGGGCCATAATAGACATGATCGAAGCGCACGCCGCGTTGCAACCAGTACTCCCCGAGCACCTTCGCCTGACGTTCTCCCAGGATCGAGAGCTTGTCGTAATCGGGCTGCAAAAAAGATGCTTGTCCGTGGCGGACGAACGTGAGTTGACCCATTTGGAAAGACCAGAATAGCCGACTGCGGGAGTCTAGGAATCAGTGGCTGCTCATATCGATGTTCCGACTGCGGCGCCCTGGATACCACCCCGGCCGACGCTTCCCAAGCTGATCCGTGCTGCTAAGGACTGCCATGGCTGCGATCTTTATCAAGCCGCGACTCAGGCCGTATTCGGCGAAGGACCCGTTCCGGCGCCTCTGTTCATGATTGGCGAACAGCCCGGCGATGTCGAAGACCGCAGCGGAAAGCCATTCGTCGGCCCCGCCGGGAAGCTCCTCGATAAGGCTCTCGCCGAAGCCGGTATCGATCGTCAGAAGGTCTACGTGACGAATGCCGTCAAACATTTTAAATTCGTGGAACGGGGAAAGCGGCGCATCCACGCCAAACCCAATTTGACGGAGATCAAAGCCTGCCATCCATGGCTAGATGCGGAGCTGGACATAGTGCAGCCGGAGGTGATCGTGTGCCTGGGCGCGACGGCCGCGCAGTCCCTCCTGGGAGCTTCATTCCGGATTACCCAACAACGCGGCATTTTTATTGCTTTCGAGAAAGCTAAGTACATCGTGGCCACAGTGCATCCGTCTTCCATCCTTCGAGCTCCGGACGCGCAGCGTCGAGAGCGGGAATATCGTCTGTTCGTCCGGGATCTCTCTTCCATCCAGAAACGGGTCTCAGCGGTAAGCCTTACACAGTTTTAGGACTACCTCGGTGGTAAGTCGCAGAAAACATTACTGCTCCCGATCTGGTCCGTTTCTTGCACCACAAACGCCAGGAGGTAACGCAAATGCTCTGGTATGCATGGGTATTTCTGGTGATCGCGATTATCGCGGCATTGTTTGGGTTTGGCGGTATTGCGGCCGGTGCCGTGGGCATCGCAAAAATCCTTTTCTTTATTTTTCTCGTGCTGTTTGTGGTCAGCTTACTGTTTGGCCGACGCAGCGTGGTCTAAGGCTGGTTCCGGTCAGCCTGGAGTGCTAAAATTGCGCACGTGCTTGCAGCAAAAGCCTCCAATCTTTGAGCCGCCGGCACGAAGGACGGCAACAATCGTTGCCGTCCCATACTTTCTTTCAGTTATTCCAGTCTAGAATCAGTTCATGGCATTCTCACGAAGAGATTTGCTGCGCTATGCGGCAGCTTCTTCTACCGGCCCGCTCTGGGCTCGCAAACCCCTACTTCAGATTGGCGTTACCGATTGGAATCTTAGACAAACCGGTAAAATCGAGGCGATCGGACTGGCCAAACGGCTCAGTTTCGATGGCGTTCAAGTGAGCTTGGGGAAGACGCCCGTCGATGGCCGGCTTCCCTTAAGCGATCCGGCCATGCAAGCGCAATTCAGGGCGGAATCGCAAAAGCAGAATATCCCGATCGATGGTACGTGCCTCGATATCCTGCACGTAAATTATCTGAAGAATGACAAGCTCGGTCCGAAATGGGTGACAGATGGCATTGTCGCCACCAACGCGCTGCGAACCAAGGTCATGCTGCTTCCATTTTTCGGCAACGGGGCGCTGCGGACCCGGCAGGAAATGGACTTCGTTGCCGATACCCTCCGTGAACTTGGCCCGGAAGCCGAGAAGTCCGGCGTCATCCTGGGACTTGAAAACACCATCTCGGCCGAAGACAATGCCCGGATCCTGGACCGCGCCGGGTCGAAGGCGGTCCTAGTTTATTACGACGTGGGCAATTCCACCGCGGGTGGGTTCGACGTCATCAAGGAGATCCGCTGGCTAGGTCCCAAGCGCATCTGCCAATTCCATCTGAAGGACAATCCCAATTACCTCGGGGAAGGTAAGATCGATTTCGCGACGATCCTTCATACCATCAAGACGATGGACTATCAGGGCTATGCGAACCTCGAGACCGATTGTCCGTCGAACTCGGTGGAGGCCGACATGAAGCGGAACCTGACCTACGTCAGGCGTACCCTCCAGGAGACCTGACCGTCCCGGTCCCTTGTTACAGACTCCTGTATTGACAAATAAGACACTTGGGCTTAACATTCTGTATCCAGGTTTTGTCCGGTAAATAACAGCTTAGGGCAGGTGTCAAATTGGGCGCTATGCAGTTTTTTCGGATTGGCGAGAAGGTCGTGTATCCGAACCAGGGTGTTGGAACAGTTGAGAACATTAGCACCCGCACTTTCGGGAGTCGCTTTGAACGGTTTTATCTGCTACGGTTAACCGCAAACAGCATGACCGTTATGGTCCCCTTCTCGCACGTTGAGCAGGTTGGGCTCAGGAAAGTGACCAGGAACGGGGAAATCGCCCGGGTGCTAGGGTACCTCGGCGAGCAGACGATTAGAAGCAAGGTCGATTGGAAGGATCGATTCAAGGAGAACACCGATAAGATGCGGAACGGGAGCCTCCTCGAAATTGCGGAGGTTCTGAAGACGCTTCTTCTTCTTCAGACTGACAAGCCGCTTTCCTTCCGCGAGAAGAAAATGCTGGATCGGGCTCGACACATGCTGGTGACCGAGCTCTCCATCTCACGCGGACTTAAGGAATTAGAAGCAGTGGATCTACTACAGCGGACGCTCTCGAAAGCATCCCTGGGACTTCCGGCGGCTCTTTAGCCCGCGATCTTCGCACGTCACTTTTTTCGGGCCTTAGAACTGTGATCGTTCACGGGTGTGGGCCGCGGCTTCCATTAGAACTATTACCGTAGTTTTGTGGACTTGCCCGTAATATTCTGTATGTCAAGTAGGTATTTCTACTCGTAGTAATCAATTCGCGCCGCCTTCATATTGGAATGGAGGTCTTCGGTAAGGAATGCAGTGTCTCCATTGCGGCGTCCCATTGGCCATCCTCCGCACGCTAGCCAACGGTTCGTTTTGCTCCGATGAGCACCGCCAACTCTACGAGGACAATAGGGAACTGCCTCTAACCAGTGAGCTATTTCCCATCGTCCGGCCGGGCGTCCGGCGATTGCGCAACGCGATTCGCTCCTATCTGGAACCCGCGCGTCTGGATGTTCTGGTCCATGCGGTCCATCAGACCGTTCGCGTGAAGGCGCGAGTGCCCGGGCTTGCCGGTGCCCGGAATTGCGGTGCCATCGCGAGCCCGCCGCCTCGAGCGCAAACGACGTTTAGAAAGCCTGCGGGAGAGCGGTTGATTGCGGTTCAACCCCTGCCTCCGCCTCCGTCCGAACTCGGCGTGCCGAAACCGGAAGACGCTTGGGCTCCGCCGCCATCGGGTCGCGTCGCAATGTGCTTCGAAATCGCGGCGCGTTTTGCAGGTAAACGAACCGCGAAAGGGGCGATTACGCCAGCGGTGGCGGCGACGACCCCCTTGATCCCGCATTTGGCCATTCATCCCGGTAAACTGAAGGTTACAGCGAAGAAGTCTGCCCGTACAGCCCGTCCGGCGGCAGCCATCGATCCGTCTTCAATCGACCTTTCGAGTCAACGGTTGCGCGAAATCTGGAAGAACTCGCCGGGAGATTTGAAGCTCATCGCCATGGTCATTCCGATGATCCTGCTGCTCACCCTAAATGCCGCCGGGCCACGGCTTTATAGCACGCCCGTGGCGATTAAGGCGACGGCTCAACCCATGATTGACGGAATGTTAATGCGGCAATGGCACGCGTTCCGGAAGAGCGTTGCCGAACGTGCCGGATTCGAATACGGGGACGATTTCCGCTCCGGCCTCGACGCCTGGAGCACCGGATCCGGATCGAGCCTGAACTGGGCCTACGACAACATGGGTTTCGTGAAACCGGGCAATCTGGCGATATTCCGCCCGACGATTCAGGCTGCGGATTACGAGGTCGAATTTACCGGCCACGTAGAACAGCGAGCGTTGGGATTCGTCTTCCGCGCCTCGGATACGAACAATTATCAGGCAGTCAAGTTCCTGATTTCAAAGACCGGCCCTCTACCGGAGATGAGTATAATCCGGTACGCCGTTATCAATGGGCGGGAAGGCCCGAAGAAAGAAACTCCCGTTCCGGTCTCTCTCGGAAGCGACGTTTTCTTCGACGTCCACATGAGCATACGAGGAAACGATTTCACCCTAATGGTGCAGGACAAAGTAGCCGATTTCTGGTCTGACGGTCGCTTGAGGACTGGCGGGATCGGATTCTTCTGTGGAAAAGGCGAGTCGGCGCGTGTTCGCCGTGTCGACGTGGCGCATCAGAATGATACCCTGGGCCGCTTTTGTGCCTACATTGCATCGGAAGGTGCGGACAGCACCAACGGGAGTTGATAAATGAGTGAGAGCAACTCGCTGGATCAAAACGGTTCCAACGAAGCCGCCGCGGCGGCATTTGCAAAAGCGGTAAGCCTGCATCTGGACGGCAAATTCACGGAAGCGCTCCAGGAGATCAACCGGGCCCTGGGTGCGGGCAATGGAACCCCGCAGCTTTATTCAGCGAAGGCCCACATCCAATACGAGCTTCAGGAATACGGCGAAGCTGCGAAAAGCTATCAAAAAGTGCTCAGCCTCGATCCGAACTTCTCGGGGGCGCAGCTGAATCTCGCATTGTCGCTGGAGAAGACGTCCAAGTGGGAAGAGGCCGCCGAAGCGTTCAGGAACGCCCTGGCTTTGGAGCCGGACCGCATGGAAGCCATGCTGGGAATCGCGGTCTGCACTCTCCACCTGGAACATCCGGAAGAAGCAATCAAGAGCCTCGATAAGGTTCTTGAGATTGATCCCGCCAATCCGATAGCGCTCTTCGGTAAGGCCGTCGGTCTCCAACTTCTCTGGAAATTCGATGAGGCCACCGAACTCTACCAGAGGATTCTAAAAGACAAACCGGAATCGGAGGAATGCCTTTCGAATCTTGTCGGAATCGCGATTGCGCGCAAGGACCATGGCACGTTACGGGAATACTCGGAGGCGCTCTTAAAGCTGCGTCCCAACTCCCAGGTAGCTCTCGAAGGCCTTTCCGCATGCGCCTTCGCGTCCCAGGATTACTCTGCTGCCGCACACTTCTGCGCGAAACTGGTCGAGTACACTCCCGATAACTTCGATCGCTGGTTCAACCTTGGAGTCGCAAACCAGAAACTCGGGCAGACGGCGGAAGCCGTGAAAGCTTACACCGAAGCCATCCGGATCCGGCCCGATGCCAAGCAGGCGCACGTCAATCTCGGCGTTTTATTCCAGCAAGCCGGGGAGATGGAAAAAGCGCGAAGCTCGTATGAAAGAGCGCTCCAGATCGCTCCCGACCTCGAAGACGTACTCTATAACCTCGCTGGCGTCCTCGAAGCCGAAGGCGCGAAAGACGAGGCGGAACGAACCTATACCCGGCTCTTGGCGCGCAATTCGGAGTTGGAAGGAGCCTGGTTCCAACTCGGGTACTTACGTTTAGAAAAGGCGGATTATCGCGGCGCGGTCGACGCGTTCCAGCATTGCGTCTTCCGCAAGCACGATTGGGCGGAGGCCCAGCTAAACCTCGCTTTGGCCATGTGGCGCACGGGCGATCGGGACGGGGCGGCGAAGGGCTTCCAGGCTGTCCTGGGGCTCGAGCCGAACTCAGTCGATGCGCTCCAGGGTTTGGCTGCCCTGGCTGTCGAGCGCGAGCAATGGGATCAGGCGCTCGATTTTCAGGCCAAGCTGATAGAGCAAGGAGAACGCTCGCCGGAACTGTTTTACAACACCGGACTTTTGCTTCAAAAATCAGGGCAACTCGATGATGCAGTGAAACTTTACCGCGAGGCTCTCGCGGAGCGCCCGGATTTCGCCGAAGCTCTGGTTAATCTCGGGCACGCGCTGAAAACACAGGGTCAATCGGACGAAGCTCGAAAATGCTGGAAACAGGCCGTTGCCGCGAAGCCGGAACTGGCCAGTGGCTACTTTCAATAAGCTCAGCCATAAGATTTCTCGTCTCGCCGGATTGTCCGGGAGAGTCATAATCTGTTCACTTGAATACTGTCTTGGCGCATCGCTTGCAGATTAAAAAACATCAGTAATTGTAGAACTTTGTATGCGAGCCTATGGAACGATTTACCGATGAGGTCAAGGAGGCCACCGCAACCCGCATGAAGAAACTACCCACACATCATGAAATAACGGAAAATATTACCCTCTTGGCCATTAGCCCCAACAGGGAAGATCGCCAATCCCTGGAACATATCCTTGACAATGACCGCTGGACTGTGCAGTCCGCGGGAACCATCGAGGAAGCCAGCGGCCTACTGCGCCAAAAGCCGAGCCTGGTGCTTTGTGAAAAAGACCTGCCCGACGGAAGTTGGAAAGACGTTTTTCACGAGGCGCGTGGCTTGGACAATCCCCCGCCCGTTGTAGTGGTGTCGCGTCACGCCGACGAACGGTTTTGGGCGGAAGTCCTCAATTTAGGCTGCTACGATGTCCTCTTGAAGCCGTTCGAGTACTCCGAGGTTCGCCGTGTGATGGGAATGGCGCTACGGCATCGGGAGTACACCCCGTCCCTGCGCGACTTGACCCTTTGCCAGGCTTAGTCGACCGACTGTCTAATTCACGCTATTCAGGTGCCAGCCATCGTCCAACCTTTGGTAGACGGCTTGGACGGTTTTGAGTGTTTTGTCGAGGGGCGGGCGCCCTCCCGATTGCTGAATATCGTCGAAGGTGGATTCAAAATCGCGGTAAAGCGGACTTGGCTCAAAGGCCATCCTCACCTCTGCGGTAGCACTGCCATCGCCCGACCGGGAAATATTCGAAATCACCGAGGGTACCCAGCGGCCAGCAATCAAAGAAAGCTCGGTCGCGTTCTCGAGTGCTAATGCTTCGCCGGCCGGCCCGGGTTCGCACATCTTTCCAATTGATTGCGCATCAGCGCAGACGATCACATGCGCATCGGCGAGCCGTTCGTAAGCCTGCTGGACGCGTTGGTCTTCATTGCGCGGCGGCGAAGCGCTGAATGTCAACTTGACGGGTTCGACGTTGCGATCTTTCAATAGGGCCACAGCCGTGTCATAGTCGATAGAAGTACCGGTTCGGCAGCCGCTCAACGTGGCGGTCAGGGCGACGGCGGTGCCCAAATACAAAAAGAATTTCAAACTCATGGTTTCGTAAGCTGTCCGAAGCAATCTATTCTATGATAGTTCGGCTACGCGCGGGCATTTACCGCCGCTTTCTCGTGCGTCGGTTTGTCTCGCCAATGCAAAATCCTCGAAATTCCATCCGCAATTCGGCCCGCCCATCTGGTTTTCGCGACCGACAAAGCGTACATGGCAGCGGTGACAAGCAAGGTGGCGAGCAGCGCCTGCCCAATCGTTAAGTGTCGTTTCCAGAACGCCAGCCACGATCCATAGACCAATTCGATATGCACCCAATAGACCAGCAAAGATGTCGTTCCCAATTGCTGCAAAATTCCAGTGGCGAAACCGAAGCGGGTCCAAACAAAAGATATCGTGAGAATCAGCGCCATCACTCCCGTGCGGATCGCAATGAGCCCAGGGCTGTTCAGCCAAAAATCGGAGTTAGAGTACAACGAATACGACTGAGACGAGAAAAACTGTCCTCCGTAGAGAAGACCGAAACCCGCAAAAGCGATCCACGTCATGGCCGTCTGAAGTCCACGTTCGTCGGTCCGGCGGAGGACAAATCCCGCAGCCATTCCGAAAGGTACATACGCCGCCTCGGGAAAAAAAGCGAAGCGTCGCGAACCGGGGATGAGATAGTCTCGTATCAAACCCGGCGCCCAGTTCCAGTCGATCCCGCAGGCCACCGGCGCTAAGCCCGCTATTGCGGCCCCCAACAAGAGAGCCATCCCGGGCCGCCTTGGCGCGGCCGCGAGCGCGACGATCCCCGCGACTGCGATGGCCAGCGCCATGCAGTTTAGGATATCGACGCGAAGTAAATACCTCCAATTCCCGAAAGACCCCTGCGATACATACTGCTGAAAAAGGATCAACTCGGCGATACAAAGAATGTATCCGCCGCGCTTCCAAACATCCAGCATCCGGGCGATCGGACCGTATCCCTGTCGGTCTCGCTTCTCGATGCGAAATCCTACCATGATGCCGGCGATGAACAAAAAGAGCGGCGCGGCAATTCCACCGATCGATTGCGCGATCATGTACCCGTCGGTCTTGCGAAGGTCCATCCGCAAGAACGAATTAAAGACGTGGGTTTCGATCATCACGACCACGGCAAGGCCGCGCATCCAGTCCATGTAGGCGAGACGATTCGCGGTGGACATCTTCATCAGTGTAGTGGAAAACGATTAAGAACGATTCCGGAAATGGTCATAGCCCGTGGGTTGGAGCGGCTTTCCCTTTAGCAAAATTGCACCGGGATTGCCTTTCTGTATCATGCCAATCCGGATGCCCGGCACGCGCGTTTGCGGCGCCGCGGTGAAGAGCAGTTCGTAATCTTCGCCGTCATGCAAGGCTTGTTTCAGCGTCGCTCCTTCAAGAATCGGAATGTCCTCGAGAGCGGCGGAAACTTTTGATGCTATACAGAGGCGATGCAGATCGAGCGCGAGCCCATCGCTAATGTCCATGCACGCAGTGGCCTTGCCGAGGAGCTTCTTACCTACATCGAGACGCGGGATAATTTTGGAACGGCGGCGCCATCCGCCCAAGGCTCCCGAAACATAAACGGCATCACCCGGTTTCGCGCCATCGCGGCGCAAAGCCTTACCTCGCGGAACCGACCCGCAAACCATTACGTCGCATATGAGCTGCCGGGCATGCGAGAAATCGCCCCCGGCGAGAGCCGTGTTCGTCTTCTTTGCCAAAGCGAGAAGACCGTCATAAAACGCCGCTACCCATTTTTCGTCCACCCAACCTGGAAGCGCCAAAGATGCCAGACAGAAACGAGGCGTAGCGCCCATCGCCGCGATGTCGCTCAAACTGCGGGCAAGAGCGCGGTCTCCTAATAATCTTGCGTCCCGGCCGCGAAAATGTACGCCCTCGATGAACAGATCGGTCGTAAACACCAGCTCTTCGCCGACCTTTGGGCGATAAATCGCGCAATCGTCTCCGACCCCAAGCACCAGATTACGATGCTTGCGCGGCAGTCCGGCAAGCAGACTCTCTTCGTTCACGCCGTGACTTCCGCCATCACCAATCCGGACGGGAGCTCTTCGCCAAATACCTTGCCGAGATCCTCCTGCTCCTCACCATCGAGTACCGGGATCAGAACTTCGGGAATTGATCGGCGAACCAACTCTAAAGTTGCCGGCGAGAGGTCGCGCGTGGAGTCGCCGGTGCGGTGCGCGATCGAAACAACCGCGTCCTGGGAGCCCGACACTTTGACCAATGCTTCCACCCAACGCGTAGCCGTGGTCGCGGGCAGGACTTGGTTGATAGGACCGTAAAAAAGCTTGCGCGCGCCGATCCGGGCCACGCACCATAACGCCGTCTCGCGCATATCACCCGATTTCGCTTTCGCCACCAACACGTCGCCAAGCTGCGTCTTGGTCTGGATGGGAAGCAATTCGAGACTCGAAGCTGTCCGCCACATCTCGCGCAACAAACTATTGTTGATCCGTCCCGGCTTCTTGTTGCCGCGGGGAAGCAGGTTCGATGAGAGGCGCTGGAAAATATCGTATTGCTGATTCTTGTTCAGCCCGCCGGCGACACGTCCCCAGAAAATCCACCAATCGATTTCGTTCTGGACCTGGTTCGCAAAGGCGAGTCCCGAGGCGTAGACGCGCCGTACCTGCTCGATGCGATATTCATCGCCTGGGAATCCGAATCCAGGGCGCAGACAGAAGCCGCACAAATTGAGCCACCGCATTTCGAGCGCGGCGGATTTGCGCCGGCTATCCGCGAGCCCGATCATACGATCGGCAAGCCGGCGGATAGCGCTCACCGGCCATGAATTGCGTCCCAGTGCGAGCGCCTGTTCGAGCCTGCCCGGCAATTCTTCGGGCGGGACCGTTGCGGAACTGAACGCTGCGTCGACTAGCGCTTCAGCCTTCGCGAGCGCCTCATCGCTGACAACAGCCGCCGGTTTACCCGCGCGCTGCGATGCTGCGGCCGCCTTACGCAATTCGAATTGCAGCCGCCACTGGTGCTCGCTGATTTTCGAATCCGCCCACAGCTCCAGGGTCCCAATCTCCGTTAGACGAATGCGCAGCTTTACCGGCACCAGCCGCTCTCCCGATTTTCCAAATCGGATCACAGCGTTCAATGGAGCGTGTGTATGCAGATCCGGGATCTCGGATACGTCGACAGCCTGGCCAAGCTGATCGTCAACACGGGTCAGTGAGCTGTACAGCCGAAACGAAACGGGTTTGTTTGCGACCAAGTGTAGATCGTCGCGATCGAGCTCCAGCGTCGTGCTTTCTTCCGTCCCGCGCGGCATCAGGCAGACTGCCTGCTCGCCGATGCCGATGTAATACGCCCGCGGCAGGCCTCCCCGAACGATAAGCCCCGCGCCCGTCGAGCGGACATACGAATAATACGCGGCGCCAACCGCAACCGCGAGATCGAGGTCCCGATTTTCGAGAATCAGTGGGCGCTGTCCATACCAGCGCTCGATGACATCCGCGACACGCTGCTGGCAAATCTCCGGAATGAAGAATCCGCCGTTGAAGAGCACTGCATCCGGCCGCGAATTCTCATTGCTGCTCAGAAATGCCGCAAGGTGACGCGTGACGGCCGGGTCCGAAACATAGGGCAAGCCCAGTTCGCGAAACAGGCTGCGCTTTTCTTCTTTGGGCTTCTCATCAAGGCCGCAAAAGGGAAGGAATCCGTCGAGCGTCAGCTCCAACGCCTCTTCCCGCGTAATCTCGGTCTTGAGCGTGCCCCCGATCAACGAAGATCCCGCGCCCAAGACGGTAATCTCGACGCTCTTCACGCTCGCATCGGCGAGCATTTTTTCTTTCGCCGCGGCGCACTGGCGTCGCAAACCACTGCGCTGGCGAATCGAAAGCTGCGTGCCGAGTTTCGCCTCCACCAGCCACGCCAGCGTAAGGTCGAGATTATCGCCGCCCAGGAGCAAATGCTTGCCGACCGCCGTACGCGTAAACTCGACGCGATCCCCGGTCCGGTTCACGCGAATCAGCGTAAAGTCGCTGGTACCGCCGCCGACGTCGCACACTAAAACCATCTGGCCATCGAACAAGCTCTTCTGCGATTGCGCCAGATGGTTCGAGATCCACGAATAAAACGCGGCGGCCGGTTCTTCGAGTAGCGTGAGCTTCTCGATGCCTGCTTCGCGCGCGGCCGTTACGGTCAGTTCGCGCGCCTCTTCGTCGAAGGAAGCCGGCACTGTGAGCACGACATCCTGCTGCGACAGGGGCCGGTCCGGATTCGCCTTGTCCCACGCGTCGCGCAGACCTTCGATGATCTTTGTCGAAACTTCCACCGGCGATAAAACGCGGCCTGCTTCCTGCGCGTCCCAAGGCAGGATCTTCGCCGTTCGATCCACTTCAGGATTGGAGAGCCAGCTCTTCGCCGAATGCACCGACTTGGTCGGGACCAGTGCGCCTTGTTCCCTCGCATAGGCTCCGACGTAGGTTTGATCGCCAAGAAAAAGAAAAGACGGCAGCGTTCTCCGCGCCTCGATCTGCCCGGCCGCTACGTATTGCGGGACCCAGAGGATTTCGATGTCAGGATAATCGCTTTGATCGCCGGCCGAGCGAACATACGCAAGGCCCGAATTGGTAGTGCCTAGATCTATGCCAATGTTCATTGCTGAACGCGCTCGCGCACGTTGAATTCGAGTTTCCAGCGGCGGCCATCGCGAGCCACGCACCAGAGTTGGAGCATACCGGTCTCAGTCACAACGGTTTCGAGCGTCACCGGGACATAATCGCCCGACGCGCCATCCGCCGGAAGTTCCACCTGAATCGGCGAGAGTTCTTCCAGGTCGTTGCCGATGTCGTCGATCATCGTGCCCGGAGCGTCATTCTTGCGCGTAGCTGAATTAAAGAAGCGGAACTCGGCGGGTTCGCCGACTGCCAGGCCGAACTCGCGATCGGGGAACCGTAAATCGGTGCCTTCTTCCATGCCGAACGGCGCAACGGTCAGAGCTTTCAAAGGAGCCGTCATGCCGGGAACCGCGGGCATCGCGGTCTCGATTCCAACGTAATATGTCCGCGGTACGCCGCCTCGGATGCGGACGCCTTTGCCTTCGCGCGACAGACCGTAATAAGCGGCGCCCCGTGCGACCGCATGCATCAGGTCTTCACCCAGCAGAGGCTGGATCGGCTGCATGCCTTCTTCCTTCAACCATCCATTCAGAGTTTCGAGAAGCCGGTCGCGAACCAGTTGTGCCCTGAGCACGCCGCCGTTAAAGAGCACGTGAGTCGGACACGCCAGGCCGCTCGATCCGCGCCGCACGCTCCCGTGTTCGGCGGTAGACGCCTGCTGCCGCAAGAACCGTGCGAGGTGTTTGGTCATCGCGGCATCGGCTGCGTAAGGCAATCCCATCTCCGCCAGACCGATCCGGCGTGTGCGCTGCGGCAGGTCGTTGCTCGACACCGCCGGCAGGAAGCCATCGAGCAGGATGCGTTCCAACTCATCCCGCTGAAGCTTGGCCTTGATTGTGCCACCTACCAGCCCTGTTCCCCTGCCGAGAATCGTGATCCCTTGCTCCGGCTTCGCCTTCTCCTCCAGCAGCTTCTCTTTCGCGACACGGCTCTGCTGCCAAAGCGCGTAGAGCTGGAGCGAATCGAGCTTCGTTCCTTTTGCCGCGAGCTGCTGTTCGACATGCCGAGCCAGCGCGAGGTCGATGTTATCGCCGCCCAGCAGGATATGTTCCCCGACTGCGACACGCTCTAATTGCAGTTCGCCCGCGCGCTCCGTCACCGCGATCAGCGTAAAATCCGTAGTCCCGCCGCCGATGTCGACAACCAGAATGAGATCGCCGACCTGCACCCGTTCGCGCCAGTCCGGGTGCCGTTCGATCCAGGCGTAAAATGCAGCCTGCGGCTCTTCGAGCAGAAGCAGGTTTTTGTACCCGGCCTGTTGGGCGGCTTCAAGAGTCAACTCACGTGCCACCGCATCGAACGAGGCGGGCACGGTCACCAGCACCTGCTGTTCCTCGAATGGCGAATCCGGAAACTTGAAATCCCATGCATGGCGCATGTGGGCCAGATACTCGCGCGAGACCTGAATTGGTGAGAGTCTTTCGACACCGGCCGGAGCGTTCACCGGCAGAATCGCCGACGTGCGGTCGACCCCGGCGTGCGATAGCCAAGACTTCGCTGAAGACACCAGCCTTCCTGGATTCTCTACGCCACGCTTGTGCGCCAAAGTTCCGACGAGCAAGGGCGAGCCCTGCTCCCAGGGCAAATCGAGAGTGCCTGCGGGAAAATCCGACGGCCCCGGCACGTAAAGAAACGAAGGTAGCAATGCCTCATCCCGAACTTCTCCAGGGTTGACAAGCTGTGGAATCTCCATGAGCGTGACTGGCGGCAGCGCATGCGGATCCTGAATTGCGCCTTTGTCCGCGTAAGCCAGCGCCGAGTTCGTCGTCCCGAGATCGATTCCGATAACGTATGGATTGGCCAATGCGGCTACTCAACCTCGATTTCGGCCGGCGCAATGATGGTCGAGTTCTGGCTCGCGGAAAGCTGCGGCAGCTCCACCCGGTCCGCGCGCCATCCTTTATGGCGGAGCAACCCGCCCGGAGCCTTCCCGGTCGCAGGGACATTCCCGAGCAGTTTCACGGTGTTCGGGTCGTTCGTATCGATCTTCGTGAACGTTCCCTCAACACCGTCGATCACCGGTCCGAGATGAACGTAGCGCACCAATGCATCGCGGCATTGGTCGTGGATGTTGCGCACGGCCGTGCCCACCTGATCGTCGGAGTAAGGCGAAATATCTTCCATCAGGAAGTCGATCAATCGCGAATCGCGTTGCAGGATCGCGAGCATCTGAAGGGCGCCGTCCGAGGGTTTCAATTGCGGTACCGGCTTCGCCGCGGGAGCCGGTTTCGGGACGACCTGTGGCTTGTTGGAGACAAATCCATAGGCCAGTGCGATGTCGGCCGGCAGCCTCCCGGTGAACAGAATCGCGAAGAAAGCTCGAATAGCGAAGATCAGTCGTTGCAAAAGGACTCCTAAATATAAGATAAACGAAGCCGGAGGTTATCCCCCGTCCATGCCCTTGCGTTCACTCGTCTTTTTAGCCGCCGCGGCCGCTGTTGCCCTCGCCCAGCCGCCGGATCTGAAAACCATGCGGCTCGATTACGTGCACACCGGCTCGGCTACCGAGGAGCAGTTCGCTCTCGATCACGTCGTGCTGGAAGGTGCCTGGCCCGGCCCTCTCGATCGCTGGATTGACGAGACAAATCTCGGCGGATATTACTTCCAGGTTCTCGACCGCGAGACGAACCGCATCATATATTCTCGTGGTTTCGCCACAGTCTTCGGCGAGTGGCAATCGACCGACGAGGCCAAACAGGTCCGGCGCGCCTTCAGCGAGAGCGTGCGCTTCCCGGCGCCGGCCAAACCCGTGCAGGTGGTGATCAAGAAACGTGGGCCGCGCAATGAATTCCGAGAAGTATGGTCGGTCCTCGTGGATCCGGCGACGGCCGATCGCAGCGCGCCGCCGAAGCTACCGGTCTGGGCCGTAATGCAGAACGGCGCGCCGCGCGATAAAGTCGACCTGCTGCTTCTGGGCGATGGCTATACGGCGGCCGAGATGGACAAATGGCATCAGGATGCGCGCCGAACTGCAGTGCTCCTTTTCAACGAATCGCCCTTCAAAGAACATCGCAGCGATTTCAACGTATGGGCCATCGACACGCCTTCGGAGGAGAGCGGCATATCGAGACCGTCCGATGGAATCTACCGTCGCTCGGCGCTTCGCGCCACGTACGACGCCTTTGGATCGGAGCGCTACGTTCTCACATTCGACAATAAGCGGCTGCGCGAGATCGCCTCAGCCGCGCCGTACGAATTCATGGAGATCGTGGTGAACGATCGCAAATACGGAGGCGGAGGCATTTTCAATCTCTACGCCACCGTGGCGGCCGATAACGCGTTCACCCCATATGTTTTCGTCCACGAGTTCGGACACCATTTCGCAGGACTGGCGGACGAATACTACACCTCCGATGTGGCTTACGGCTCCCCGTCGGAGCGGCCTGAGCCATGGGAGCCCAACGCGACGGCTGACCCACACGCGAGTAAGTGGAAAGATCTGCTCAGCCCCGGCATCGAGCTTCCAACGGCTTGGCCCAAGCAGGAATTCGAGCATCTGGAGGCGGAGATCCAAGCACGGCGCCGCAATATTCGAGCGCAACATCGGCCGGAGCAGGAGATGGAGGAGCTTTTCGTGGAAGAGCGGGGCCTGGTTACGAAGCTCCTCGCGTCGGGTCCGAATGCCGGCAAAGTGGGAGCGTTCGAGGGCGCCAATTATGAAGCGCACGGCTACTATCGCCCGCAGCAGGACTGCATCATGTTCACGCGCGATCAGGTTGGCTTCTGCGCGGTCTGCCGGCGAGCGATCGAGCGCATCATAAGAATGTACGCCAAGGACTAGATCCGCTGCAGAAAGGGATTCAAGTCCCGCTCTCGGCCGATCGTCGTGTTCGGCCCGTGGCCTGGCACCACGACGGCCTCGTCCGGCAAGACGAGTAGTTTGTCTGCAATCGAGCGCAGTATCTTGCGCCCATCGCCGCCCGGCAAGTCCGTACGTCCGATGCTGTCCCGAAATAACGTGTCGCCAGCGACGACCTTGTTCTCCGCTGGAATCCACACGCTGATACTGCCCTGCGTATGTCCCGGCGTCTGGAGAATTTGAAATTCCGCGTTGCCGAGGGTCAGCTTCCCGCCTTCTTTGGCAGCCACGTCGATAGGCGTCCTTTGCGGTGGTTGCACTCCGAGCCAAGCAGCCTGTGTGTCGAGATCGTCGTACAAGAGCTGATCGTTTTCGTTCATGTACACCGGAGCTCCCGTGGCGACCTTCAGCTTGGCCGCGCCACCGATATGGTCAATGTGCGCATGTGTGATCACAATTGCCTTAACTTTGAGTTGATGGCGCTCCAGGATTGCCTGGATCTCTCCAATATCGTCGCCGGGATCGACTACGATCGCTTCCCGGGTTGCCTCGTCTCCGAATACCGAGCAATTGCACTGCAGTATGCCCACAGGCAGGATTTCGTGTATCAATCGAAAGCTCCTCTACGCACAATGATCCCACTTCGTTTCCATAATTATTTGTTGTTCACGTTGTTAGCGTAATAGAACCCACAGAAGAGTCCGCGCATCTAACTTAGTAGGAAGGAACGAAGACTATGATCTTCAAAAAGTTAGGTTTACCGGGGATCGTTCTTGGGGCACTCTTAATGTTCGTTTCCCCGAATGCAGCTCTCGCTCAGCACGGAGGCGGAGGCCACGGCGGAGGTGGCGGACACGGGTTTGGCGGCGGTGGGCACGCGTTTTCGGGCGGCGGTGGACGCGGCTTCTCGGGTGGAGGCGGACACGCATATTCAGGCGGTGGACACGCCTTTAGTGGCGGGGGCCATTATGCTGGCGGAGGCGGCGGGCGTTACTATGGCGGCGGCCGAGGCGGCTACTACGGCGGTCGTGGCGGGTACTATGGAGGCCGCGGATACTACGGCGGCGGCTGGGGCGGAGGACTCTATTTAGGTTTCGGAGCCCCTTATTACGGCAGTTATTACAGCCCGTATTATTATGGCCCCGGCTACTACTCAAGTCCGGCTCCCTGCAGTCCTGGCTACTACGACGCGTACGGCAACTGGATACCCAACCCGGCCTGTCCGGCGTATTGACTAAACCGCCAGCCAGTCCTTTAGATTTTCGAACACGCTGCCGAGCTTTTGTGGCTTGGCAGCGTCGTTCAATGGGAAATCGGGCGGGCCGATGGCGAGCATCTCATCAGTGCCGTCGGCAACAAACAAAAACGCCGTGTTCGATCTGTATTCTGTGTACTTGCTGAATTCCTGCCAAATATATTGATGGAAGATCTCCAGATCCACATACGAACCCAACATGTCTGACTGAGTGGGAATCGGAGTTGCCGTGTCCTGGTCCGTAAAGATCAACAAACTTGAGAAAGGCTTCACCTTGTTCCGAATCCCGTACGAAATCAGACTCACCACGGGACGCGCCCGCCGGATTCCCTGAACCGAAGCCCATTCGACAAACGTGTTGTTGATCAAGAGAGTCCCATTCCCGCTAAGCAGAATGGCTCGCGCGAACTCCCCGAGCGCCGCGTCCGATCCCAGTTCCCCCTCGCCGGCCCGGATCTTCATCTGTTTCAACCGCGCAACGAGTTGTTGCGGACCCCGGATCTGCTCATTCTCCACCAACTGCCGAACTTCAGCCATCAAGCGCGCCCGATAATCGGCGAGCCGCTGGTAACTGAGCCGAACGACGCCCGCGTGGCTCGACATCGACGCCAGCCGATCGCTGGTCTCGATGCACCAGGCCGCATAGGGCTCGGCGCGGTCTGAGGCCGCAAACAAGTCCGTAATAGCTGGCGCGTGCGCCGCCGCGGGCTTCCCGGTCAACAGCAGCGGAACATAATCCGCGATGTCGTCAGGCGTTTCCACTTCGATCCGGCTCCCGTGCTCTTCGATGCGCTTCCAGAGCCGGTCCGGCCCGACCGGCATCTCTGCCGGAGAGAGCACCACGACCAGCCGCGGCCGCCCGTGTTTCGCCGCCTCGGCACCCAACACGGGATCCACTCTCGCAAAAACTTCGCTAACCGCCTTGCGCCACTCCGGATAATGCGGCGAGCGATTCAGAAAATCGACCTGTTGCAGCGTGAAGGTCCGCTTCGGCCAGACAGCGTCCGTTACGCCCATTTTGCGCTCGGCATCGCGCACACCGGCAAATAGCTGATCCACTTCCGCGGGATCCGTTCGATCGAACAGCCCAAATAGCCGCTCGTAATAACTCTTCTCGGCCGGAAACAGAAGCTCCCAATCCTGGATTTGCTCGTAGAAAAACGTCGAGAATGTGACCGGCAGCCGGTCGAACAACCCCTTCTCGATGAAGCCCTCGAGCACTGGCGACAACTTGGGATTACTGCTTGCCATTACAGAATCTCGTGCGCCGGCGTTCCGGCGATATCGCTCGTATAAACGCCGAGCAGCGATGCCGCCGTCGCCGCCACATCCACGTGATGGACCGTCCGCTCGGTCTCTCCAGGCTTGATTCCGGCGCCCATGGCGAGCATCCACATGTTACGGCAGGACGCATCCCCACTGCGGTGATTCAGAAATCCATTTGCGGCATTGATGTCGCCGTCGCGTCCGAGTTCCGGAAGCACCAGCACGGTCGTATTGTCTTTGTAGTGCGGATTCGTTTGGATCTCGTCCCAGAGCATCCCCGTGAGCCGGTCCGTCTTGGTGACCGCTTGCAGGTAAAGCGAATACGAGCCCCAATGCGCGACATCCATGTCCCAGAAATTCACCAGCATGAGATGCGGCGCAAACTCGCGCATCACTTCCCTGGCGATGAAGAACGTCAGCTCGTCGCCCGATGTGGGAGCTTCGGGACCATTGATGTAATCCATCAACCCGCGCGTCAGAGTCTCGCGCACCTTTTCGTCGAGTTGCCGCCCCGCTTTGAAAATCGTCCAGCCGACTCCCTCGTAGCCTTCCGCTAGAACGCCCTCCAGTTGCCGCAGTACGTTATCCCGCTCCGCGACGCCGCCGCCCGGTTTTTTGCGAACCACTTCTTTTACGGCGTCGAGAAGAAGCTGCTTCGGCAGTACGACGTTGGCGCCGTATGGAGCTCCCCACGCCCGATCGCCACTCGCGCCCATCGAAGCGAAGCTCTTATTGGTTGCGATGATCCACGCATCCATCGGACCTGCCTTCGCGCCCTTCCGATAGTATTCAAAAAGCGTCGGACCTGCAGGCGGTTGGAACCCGAAATCGTCCACGCGCTGCCAATTGCCTGTAAGGATGCTCGCGGTCGAATTGAAATGCGACAGCACGCCAGCATTCACGCATGATCGGAAGAAATAGCCGTGCGGCTGCATCGCCGCCAAGCGCGGGATGTTGCGCAGCCCCTCCGGCGCAAAGGTCTCCGAATAGCGTACGCCGCCGCCGAATGTGACTATGATCACGCGCCGGCGCTCGCGGGAACCTACTGTCTCGCCCCTCAGCCACGAGGGCAAAATGCGCGGGGCGATCGAAAGACCAGCCAGCCGCAGGAAACTTCGCTTACTCAACGGCAGCGCCATTTTTAATAATCCGTGATCTCTCCGCCCGAGATTTTACGCTTGGTCTTCCCGCCGAGATCGAGCGGCGTATCGTAGCCGGCCTGAATCTCGCCTCCGGGAGTGTAGTACGGACCGATGTCGCAAGCCATGCTCCCCTTGCCCTCTTCCACGAATTCAATCGATGTGATGAGCTTGGCCGATTTATATCCGTATCGCCCGGGGTCGATGAGACGCAGCGGTGCACCATGCCGGTCCGCCAGCGGCTGCCCGTGCATATCCATAGCGAACATCACGCGAGGCTTGAGCAGGTCTTCGATCGAGAAATACTCGTACCACTTGTCCGCACATTCAAGCCGCACCGCTTTGGCGTTCTTCTTGGGCTTGGCGGCTTCGAGTAGATGCCCGAAGCGAAACCCGCCCCATTCCGCGCGCGCCGACCAGCACTGTACGCACTTCATCCGCGTGTTCTGGGTTTCATGCGGCAGCCGCCGCAGATCGGAGATGGAAAGCGCTTGCGGTTTCTCTACGAGTCCGTTTACGTGTAGTTGATACGTGGCTGGATCGATGGGTGGAACAGGGCTGTACCACATCAGCCGGAAATTAAATTCGTCCGGCTTATCACTCGGCAGGAGCAGCTTGCTTTCGCCGCCGCGCAACGTGGCGGCCGCCGCTGATGCAACGAACAAACGGCGATTCATACGAATCTTGTATTTTACTCTTCCTGAGACGAAAAAGGGCAGGCCCGCGGGCCTGCCCAATCTACTCTTACACTTCTTTCGTCAGAACTGCAGACGTAAAGCGAACTGAATATGACGTTCACTTCCCGTCGCAGTGCTAGTAACCTTCCCGAAGTTAGCGTCCGAGAGCGAGTTGTCCGGCACGCTGAACTGCGGCGTATTGGCGAGGTTGAAGGACTCCGCGCGGAATTCGAGCAGCCACCGTTCAGTAAATTTGAAATTCTTGAACAGAGAGAAATCGAGATTTCGCGTGGGCGGCCCGTAATTGGTTTGCAGACCGAGATCGCCTTGGGTCAAAGGAGCGGGTTTGGTCACGGCGGCAGTGTTGAACCACTCAGCGGGAGTCCTGCCGCCCGAGGGCGCCGCGTTCGGATTCATGCCCGATACGAGGTCGGGATAGCAATTCGCCCAGACGCCTTGGCAACCGCCGGCTGTCAAAGTGAAAGGTTGACCGGTGTGCAGCGTCAGGATGCCGTTCGCCTGCCAGCCGCCAACAAGGATGTCGGCGACCCTGTTCATGTTGTTGCCGAATGTTCGGCCACGACCGAACGGAAGGTCGTAGGTGAACCCGGTTGTGAAATTGTGGCGTATGTCCCACGCCGCGCTGGAGTAGGACGAAGAGATATTCGTGTTGTCCTTATAGCCGAACCCGTTCGAACCGCTCAGCGTGGTTCCGCTATTCGCCAACGCATGGCCGTACGTATACGAGGTGATGAACTGCAGGCCCTTCGAGAATCGTTTATCGAGTTTTGCCGTCATCGCTTCGTAGTTCCCGAAGCCGAAGCTGGCTGTTCCCGAAATGCTTCCGAGGATCGGATCAGGCCGGAGCGACGTGCACGTAATATCGGGATTCGTCGTCGCGTAGTTGGGACAAGCGTTAAAGTCCGGCTGTAGAAGCTGGTGCGACGAGTGGTTTCCTTGGTAGCCGACTTCTAGGGCCATCTTTCCAGGCAATTCCTGCTGCACCGCGAAGTTCCATTTCTGCACCATCGGATTCAGAAAATCCTGCGAAATGGATCGGAACTGCAGAGAAGATACAGGCGACGTCGTGAAAACGTCCAAAGGATAGCCGATTGAAATACCGCCCGTGGGAGCGCCGTTAGCAAAGAACGGATCCGGCTGGAAGGCATTGACGCCGTTCGGACGATTCAGTTGAGGCGACTCGTTGAATGGAGCCGACTCGCCGCGGTTCGGGTTACCGCCCTGTTGTTCTTCACCACCGTAAAAGATGCCGTATGCCATACGGATGACGGTCTTCTCACGGACGTTCCAGGCAATACCGATGCGCGGGCCGAAGTCTGCCTTGTCCCATGGGATCAGGTATTGACTCACCTGGCCACGCGACACGTTCACGCCCGGGAAAAGAGCCGGGTAGGTGATCCCGCCAAAAGTATATGGCGAATTGAAGTTCGGCGGCAGAGCCGCATTCTGATTCGGCCCCTTCGGGATGTCCAAGGTCAGGGTGTCGAAATTGAAATTCGATTGGCGTCCGAACTGTTCGCCGATCGGGGACCACAACTCGTAACGGAGACCGAGTTGCACAGTGATTTTCGACGTAACCTTCCAGTCGTCCTGTCCATAAAAGGCGTATGCCTGCTTGGTGGACGAAATGAAGTTCGTCGTCGAAATCTGACCGTTGTCGATGGCGCCCAACAGGAAGGATGCCATTTCGTCGCCGGTATCGGCGCTGAGTGTACCGTTCTGGCCAGTGCTGCTCGCGTTGGACGGGTAAGCCGTCTCGGTTCGGGCGAAGTTCATTTCGCCGTGTGGGAACGGGACCTGGAAGAACGGGAAGCGGATGGGACGCCACTCCGCGCCGAACTTCAGGGAGTGTGTCCCCTTGGTAATCGATACGTTTTGGATGAAATCCCAAACGTTGCTGTATTCCTTGGTTGGCAGCCAATCGTTGGCGCCGGCTTGACTATATCGGCCGAGACCAAACTGCGGCAATCCTCCGTTGAGAGTTGACGTCGGATCGTATCCGCCGATGCCCTCGGCTTTGAACTCGTCGGTACTTGCGTTAGGCTGTGTTCGCGCGGTAACCAGGCGGCTAAAACCGATACGCGTTTCTGAAATCAGCGACGGATTCCAAATGCGGGTATAACCCAATTGCGCGTTCCGGCCCAGATCCTGTTCGCTGGCGCCGTTAAAGTTAGCGCCGTCCAAAGCGCCCGGAAATGGCGCACCGCTCGTTTTTCCTGTGTTCGACCAGCTCAAGCTGCCGAACAGGCTGTCCTTCTCATCGATTCTGTAATCGACGCGTCCGTCACCCTGGTCAGTACCCAGAGTTCCGTTCGTGAGAACGGCATAATCGTTTTGCGGATAGTTCCCAGGAGTGATAGGTTGGTTTGGAGCCGGGTAGAGACTGGCAATCTTCGCGGCCGCGGGATCCATTGAGCTCTTGGGTATCACGTTACCGGCAAACGGAGTCCGCGTATATACGGGGTTACCGGTGGTGCAACCACTGACACAAGTCGTGCTATTGGGATCGAAGATCTGGTTCTGGAGAATAGTCAGACCGTTAGCCGAACCAATCGCCTTCCCGAGCAAGCCCGAGAAATCTCCGTTCACCATCGCAGGCGTCGGAATCGTATATAGTCCGCCGTATCCGAGGTTCTGAACCACGCCACCGGCTGTATTGATTCGGGTGCCCTGGTAATCGCCGAAGATAAATAATTTGTTCTTAATGATTGGTCCACCGGCTGCGGCGCCAAACTGATTCTGCTTCACGGGCGGGCGTTGAAGACCCTCGAAGTTGTTCTCCCATCGATTGGCATCGAGGTCCGTATTCTGCAGGTCCTCAAAGAGAACACCGTGCAGCTGGTTGGTACCGGATTTCAGACTGACGTCGATCACGCCTCCTGCTGCGCGGCCGTATTCAGCGTTGTAGCCATTCGTGAGCACCTGCATTTCGCCGATCGCTTCCACGGATGGCCCGACCACGAAAGAGGTCTGATTAATGAAATCGATTACATTGACGTTGTTGTCGACGCCGTTCAGAAGGAAGTTGTTCTCGCCGGTCGATCGCACACCGTTCGCCGAGAAACCTCCACCGAGCGCGTCGCGCGCTCCGCTTTCCGCCGGAAGAACTCCGGGCGACAAACGCGCCAGGAATGTGAACGTCCTCGTGCCTCCCAACGGAAGCTGGCTCACTTCGGCCGTGTTTAAGTTAGCCCCTTGGCTGGTGCTTTCGGTTTGCAGCAGCGGAGCCGTTGCGGCAACTTCTACCGTTTGCGTCAACTCGCCTACTTGCAGTGCGAGGTTGACGGCAACACGGTCGCCGGCGGTTACCAGAACACCTTTTTGTTCAGCTTTACGGAACCCTTGCGCTTCCACGGTTACGGTGTACGTACCGGGTTTTAGCAAGGGGCGAACAAATTCGCCGCTTGCCCCGGTCTGTGTCGTATACGACAAACCGGTCGCGTCTTCAACGATGTTCACTCGCGCGGACGGAACGGCCGCGCCCTGAGCGTCTGTGATGGTTCCCGTGATGGTTCCGAGATCGCGCTGCGCGAAAATACACGCAGCGAAGAATATGGAGAGTACTACTGTGCGAAGCAATGCAACGTGGCTCATGTCGCCCCCAGTTAGCGAAAACGTTTTCTGTGTAAACGTTTCCATGAGCATAAAGCCTGTCGCTCCTTCAGTCAAGCCCCTTTGCAATAATTTTGTGATTGAATTGTGCTCAGGGCGGTGATACTCTGCCCTTTCAGCTTGACGGCGGCACTTAGAATGTATCTGAACTTACAAAACCATTCCAAAAGCCAGCCGAGTCGAGCGAGGCCAAATGGGAATTCACGAGGTCGCCAAGCGCGCGAAAGTCTCGATCGCAACTGTGTCTCGGACGTTGAACAATCCCTCTACTGTCGATCCAAAAACCGCCGCTCGCGTGCTCAAGGCTGTCGAAGAGCTTCGCTACCATCCCGATATTTACGCTCGCTCTCTTGTCTCGGGGCGTAGCCGTATTCTTGGGCTGATCGTGTCCGACATCACGAACCCATTTTTCCCCGAACTGGTCAAAGGCTTCGAGGACGTCGCCGTTCATCATGGCTACGAAATCATGGTCAGCTCCACGGACTATAACTCCGCACGCATGGCCGTTTGCGTTCGTCGCTTACTGGAGCGCAAGGTCGAAGGCGTGGCCATCATGACGTCGGAAATGGACCAGCCGCTAATCGATCAGCTCGAACGCCGCAAAGTCCCAACCGTTTTTCTCGACGTCGGCGCAGTTCACGCGCTCATCAGCAACATCTGGGTCGACTACGCTGCTGGTATTAACCAGGCCGTCCAGCATCTTCTCTCGCTCGGGCACCGCCGCATTGGCTTTATCAGCGGTCCTCTGACCCTGAAATCAGCATCGGTTCGCCGGACTGCGTTTCTCGAATGCTTGTCGCGGACGGGGATTCTCGAGGATGAAGACCTCATCACCGAAGGCGATCACATGATCGACGGTGGACTCGCTGCCATGGCCCGCCTGCTGGATCGGCCGAACCCTCCCACAGCGGTTCTCACTTCCAACGATTTGACGGCCATCGGCGCATTGCGAGCAGTCCACCGCAAAGGCTGGAACGTGCCCAAGGATGTCTCGGTGATCGGGTTCGACGACATCCACTTCGCGGAGTTTACGGAGCCGCCCTTGACTACCGTCCAACTCTCCCGCCGCGAATTGGCGGAAAAAGCGATCTTCGCACTGCTACAGCACATCGAGCCTACACCTGGCCGCGCGGCTCACGGCGCCGAATACACAATTACACCTACCCTTGTCGTGCGCCAGTCTACCTGCCACCCGCGTGCCCACCGCGTTGCGGAACCCTGAGCGCGTGAGCAAAGGTGGCATTCAGGCAACCGCGTTATCCTACGCCTAAGTGAACAAGCATAAAGTTGTCGTCTTCGGAAGTGGCGGACAACTCGGCGTGGAGCTGGTCCGAGAGTTTACGCATCGCGGATATACCGTGCAGGGTTTCGATCGCTCTTCCGTCGATATTAGCGACGGCTCCCGCGTGGAGCGTTCTCTCGCCCAATTCGACCCCGCGATCGTCCTGAACGCCGCTGCTTATAACCAGGTCGATGTCGCCGAAAACGAACCGCAGGCGGCATTTCAAGCCAATGCCCTGGCGGTGCGCAATCTGGCGATGGCCTGCCGCCAGGTAGACGCTCGGCTCGTGCATTACTCAACGGACTATGTCTTCGATGGAACCGCCGGCCGCCCTTACACAGAAGACGACCGGCCGCATCCGCTCGGCGCATACGCGGTTTCGAAACTTGCGGGTGAATTCTATGCCCAGGCTTATCTCGATGCGCCATTAGTCATTCGCACTTCGGGAGTCTTTGGACCCGGCGGCCTGAGGACGGCGCGGGGCAATTTCATCGAGACGATGCTTCGCCAGGCCTCGGCCGGCCGCACCATCCGGGCGGTGGAAGATCACGTTGCCTCGCCGACTTACGCACCGTATCTCGCAGCCCGTACTGTCGATCTGCTCGAACATGGACAAAGCGGGATATTCCATGTCGGCGGCGGCATCGCGATTTCCTGGTTTGAATACGCCCGCATGATCTTCCGGCTTGCAGGCGTCTACGCTGATCTTCAGCCTACCGACGAAAGGCAATATCGAACCGCGGCCAGGCGTCCGAAGTTCTCGGCCTTATCGAACTCGAAAATGGAAAAAGCGGGCATCCAGCCAATGCCTCCTCTCGAAGAGGCTGTCAGCAGCTATCTGGACGCCCGCGGGCAATACTTCGCTGTCTAAATTCCTTATGCTGCCGGAAAACGTCGCAACAGTTTTCGTCCTCTGCTAAGCGCGATGAGGCCGGTAGCAATCATCAGGAACGTAGCGGCTTCCGGCGTATCGCTAGGATCCGATCCGCCTTCCGACCCGTAAGTGAAGTTATCTATGAATGGAGTGTTGCCTCCTGGCAGTTGGAGGTAGAACGTAGTGAATGGAGTATCCGAAGTCAACCCGAAGAAGGTCACATTCGGTTGCCCCAGGGTCGCGGCACTGCTATAGGCGAAGGTGAGGTTGTTTAGACCTGCATAGTAAATATTGCCGGCCCCGCCCATCACATCAAGCCCCACGGCCGTTACGGCCTGCGGCAATGTCACGGCGAGGTAAGGGTATGTTCCGCTAGTGTACCCATTCCAGTACAGGATAGAACCAGTTCCGAAGTCGTAATACTGTTGCCCTGGAGTTGGATTGACGACATGCTCATCAAATGAGCTCGCACCAGTCATTGCCTCGAAGTCAACGCCATTGATAACGAGTCCCGTGCTCATGTTGTTGTTGTTGAAGTCCGCTTGACTGCCCGTCGTAAGCCCCGAAATGTCAAAACCAATTGGTGTGCTGTCTCCCGTCGTTGCACTCTGCCACGACGCTAAGCTCGTGTAGGTAACGACGGTGCAAAAAGCTGGTGTCGCGACAAGCGCCAACAAGGCGCAGAACATGCATATCGATTTTGCGGTGACCATGTTTTCCTCTGGGTGCGAAGTGCTCACCGGACGGTGAGAAGGCGAGATCGCGTGTACGTCGCGATCCCGAACTGCTTCTTCTTTTTTCTGAAGCCTCTTAGTCCGGGCAGCTACTTGAATGTCTCAAGAAAAATACAGGAAAAAATCTATAACTCCCCGTGTGACTATGGCATACGGGCCGGGGGATAGCAGATCTTCCCTAGGATAACGGCAGCGCGCGCCCCCGTGGCTGATGGCAAATTCGATGCTCGACGTAACGATGTCTCATACGCCAGAATCGCGAATGCGATCGCTTCTTTTCCATCGATATCGATGCCAAATTCAGCCGATGTTTTCAGCTTTGCGCGAAGCTCGCATCGCAGACGTTCCATCATGAAACAATTGTGGGCGCCTCCGCCCGATACGATCACCTCATCGATTCCGTCGTAACCATGAATCGCTCGGGCAATGGTCCGCACAGTGAGCTCCGTAGCGGTTGCCGCGAGATCCTCCAGAGGCAGCTTAGGCAGCGTCGCCAGAAATTCTTTTCCGTACTGTTCTCGCCCAGCCGATTTCGGCGGAACCTTGCGATAGTACGCGTCATCGAGCAGGCGCGCGAGCAGCGCCTCGTCCACTTTCCCTTTGCGACCTAAAGCGCCATCGCGATCGTAGCTTCCGGTCAAGCCGTCGAGAATCATGTTGCCCGGTCCGGTATCGAATGCCACCACGTCTTCGGGCCGCGCAGCTGCTGGTATCACCGTAATATTCGCGATGCCGCCAATGTTCAATGCAACCCGGCCCTTTGTCTCGCTCCGAAACAGCAGGAAGTCGACGTACGGTACGAGAGGCGCACCCTTGCCGCCCGCCGCCATATCGCTGGGCCGAAAATCCGCGACCACGGGAACCCCCGTGCGTTGCGCGATGATAGCCGCCTCGCCGATCTGCATCGTGCTCGCGACCTGGTATCCAAAAAGCTCGATGGGATCGCCTTCATGGAATATCGTCTGCCCGTGTGATCCGATCAGTTCGATCGTATCGAGAGGCACACCGCAATTGCGTACCGCTTCCGCGAACAACTCGCCGAGCAAGAAGTTCATGCGAGCAATTTGCGCCGTATGCGTGGCCGCATTCGAGATCGATAACAGCGCGGCGCGCACATCGACAGGGTAAGGAATCGTCTTGAACGCAATCGTTTTCAAACCCGGCGACAGCTCGATCACGGCAACATCTATCCCATCCAAAGACGTTCCGCTGATCAGTCCCGCGATACGCATCAGCGTTTCAGCTCGCGCTGCAATTCACTCAGTAGCTGCAATGCTTCGATCGGCCGCAACTCGTCGATGTTCAACTTTCGAATGCGTTCAGCCAGCCCGTAGTGGACCGGCTCAAACATCTGGATCTGCATCGGCCCGACGTCGGCTCGCGGCGTCAATTCCTCAGTAACCGCATGCTCCGATTTTTCATGTAGCGATAGAATCTCGCGGGCGCGTTCGATCACGCCCATCGGCAGGCCGGCCAGCCGCGCCACTTCAATGCCATAACTGCGGTCCGCGCGGCCCGGTTCGACCTTGCGAAGGAAAATGATTTGATCGCCCGATTCCTTAACTGACACCTGCAAATTGCGAACGCCGTCGAGTTGCTCCGCCAACTCGGTCAGCTCGTGATAATGAGTCGCAAATAATGTGCGAGCCCGAATCCGTTGATGAATGTGTTCCACGACGGCCCACGCAAGCGCCAGTCCGTCATAAGTCGCCGTACCCCGTCCAATCTCGTCCAGAACAATCAGACTACGCGCCGTCGCCGTGTTCAATATTACGGCGGTCTCGGTCATTTCGACCATGAACGTCGACCGCCCCCGCGCCAAATTATCCGCCGCGCCAATACGAGTGAACACGCGATCGACAATCGGCAGTAGAGCCGAGTCGGCGGGCACGAAACAACCCGTCTGCGCCATGATGACAATCAGCGCCGCCTGCCGCAGATACGTCGACTTGCCGCCCATGTTCGGGCCTGTAATCACGGCAATAAATTCCGATTCGGCATTGAAGTAAAGATCGTTCGGGATAAATCGCGCCGCTTCCTTTTGCGCCAGCTTTTCGATCACTGGATGGCGGCCCGCGGCGATTCTCATCTCGCCCGAATCCGAAAACCGCGGCCGAATATAGCGGTTCTCCACCGCGACCTGCGCCAGAGCCGCCGTGATATCCAATTCGGCGATCGCGCCCGCCGTTTTTCGAACCCGCGTGGCATGCGAAGCTGCAAAGGTTCGCAAATCGTTGAAGATCGTGCGTTCGAGAGCGAGAATCTTGTCCTCGGCGTCGAGAATCTTGCTCTCCAGCTCCTTCAACTCCGGCGTCGTGAAGCGTTCCGCGTTCACCAGCGTCTGCTTGCGCTCATAATCCGAAGGCGCAAGGTGCAGGTTGGCCTTCGAGATCTCGATGTAATACCCAAATACGTTATTGAAACGAACCTTCAGCGACCCGATATTCGTCCGGCCGCGCTCCCGCGTCTCAATCTGCGCGATATATTGCTTGCTGTTCCGGCTGATATCGCGCAGTTCGTCGAGCTCCGCATTGAAACCTGCGCGGATCGTTCCTCCATCGATCAAATTGACCGGAGGCTCATCCGAGATGGCTTGCAAAATACGATCCCGCACTTCAGGAACCTCATCCATCCCCGCCGTCCGAGCAACGCAAGTTGACAGACCTGCGTTGTCCGAGAGCAGCCTCTTCAACTTCGGCACCAGCTCCAAAGACCGCCCCAGCGCCATCAACTCGCGTGGCCCCGCCGTCCCCAGCGTCAGCTTCGACAGCAGTCTCTCGATATCGAGCACAGCGGCCAGTAGCTTGCGAATCTCCGAACGCGCGATGGTTGCTTGCGCCATCTCCTGACACGCATCCAGCCGCGCCTCGATCTCTTCGATCTGCAAACATGGCCGCAACAGGCGGCCGCGCAGAAGCCGTCCGCCCATGCCAGTGCACGTCTGATCCAAAACATGAACCAGAGTCGATTCCTTTGTCTCGCCGGCGAACAAAGGCTCCAGCAATTCGAGATTCCGCACCGTGACCGCGTCCAGAATCATCGACCCGCTGCGATCGTAAAATGCCGGCGGCTCCACGTGATCGAGCGCCGATTTCTGCGTCTCGCGCAAATAGTGCAGCACCGCGCCCGCCGCCGATACCGCCAATGCGCGCCCGCCAAGTCCGCAGCCGTCGAGCGTCAACAACCGAAAATGTTCACGCAGCGTTCGATCCGCATAATCGAAGCTGAATGCCCAATCGTCGAGGGTCGTTCGAAGCCCCGGCAGTCCTTCGCGACCCTCCGCGACAAGTACCTCGCGCGCATTCAGATTCTCGAGCATTGCTGCCGCGTCCGACCCCTCAATTTCCGTCGCGCGAAACTCCCCGGTCGATACATCCACGTGCGCGATCCCGGCCCGCGAACCGTTCCAGCAGACCGCCGCGAGGTAGTTATTCTCATGCGACCGCAGCAGCGACGATTCGGTGGCCGTTCCCGGCGTAACCACACGCGTAATTTCCCGCCGAACCAGTTTCTTCGCCGCGCTAGCTTCTTCCACTTGGTCGCAAATCGCGACCCGGTATCCTTTCTGAATCAGCCGCGCCAGATATCCTTCGGCCGCGTGATAGGGCACTCCGCACATCGGAATCGCCAGCCCTTTTTCTTTATTGCGCGACGTGAGCGTGATTTCGAGTTCGCGAGCGGCCGTGACAGCGTCCTCATAAAACAGCTCATAGAAATCGCCGAGCCGGAACATCAGCAGCGTGTTGGGCGCCTGCTGCTTGATCGCGTGATACTGCCGCATCAGCGGCGTGGATGCTTCCGAAGACACTGCGTTTACGATAGCAAGTCGTGCTCGCGAACTAACAACTACGGACGACGAACTACGAATGCTCGCTTGCGGGCAGTTACACTGAAATTGAACCTTGCCTCATCGATCCGGTTTCGTGTCTATTCTCGGCCGCCCCAACGCCGGCAAGTCGACGCTGCTCAACGCGCTCGTAGGCGGCAAGGTGGCAATTGTATCCGACAAGCCGCAAACCACTCGCACCTCGATTCAAGGCGCCCTCACCACCCCCGACGCGCAGGTGATTTTCGTCGACACGCCGGGTATTCACAAGTCCACTTCGCTCATCAACAAACGCATGATGGACGTCGTTCGAGGAGCGCTCGAAGATCGCGACGTGATTCTATTCCTGGACGATGTCACGAGCCCGCTGACCGCGGAAGACGACCACGCCGCCTCCGTTCTCCATGGCATCGAAACGCCGTCCATTCTCGTCCTGAACAAAATCGACCAGCTCAACGACAAGCGCCAACTCCTGCCCCGTATAGAACACTACAAATCGAAGCATGAGTTCGCCGATTACGTGCCCGTCTCCGCTCTCACCGGCGAAGGACTGGAGAAATTGAAGGAAGCTGTCATCGAACGTCTCCCCGAGGGCCCCGCCTACTTCCCTGAAGATTTCATCACGGACCAGCCCGAGCGCTTCCTCGCAGGCGAACTGATTCGCGAAAGAATTCTCAAAGAAACACGCCAGGAAGTACCCCATTCAGTCGCTGTGATCGTCGATACGTGGGATGAGAAACCGAATATCCTTCGAATTGCCGCTACGGTCTACGTTGAGCGTCCTGGCCAGAAAGCAATCGTGATCGGCGCCAAGGGAGCTACGTTGAAGAAAATCGGTACCGAAGCGCGTCTCGAAATGGAATCGATCTTCGCGCGAAAGATTTTCCTGGAGTTGTTTGTGAAGGTGCAACCCCATTGGCGCGAGAGCCCCGAATTCCTGAACGCAATCGACTGGCGTGCCATGACCGGCGCGTCCGAACCAGAGGAAAAAATATGATCCGTTACATTGCAGTACTGCTGGCATTTATCCTATGTGCTGCCCCCGTCTTCGCTCAGAAAAATGTGGCCAACGACGGCGCGATTCACGATCAGGTGCTGATCAAGCTCGCCGGAGACCAGGAAGTGAAGGGCACAGGCATCAATGTTGATGTGCAGGACGGCGTCGTGACGCTCTCGGGAAGAGTTGAGTCCGACAAGATAAAATCGAAAGCCGAGAAGCTCGCCAAAAAGGTGAAGGGCGTCAAGGCCGTAACGAATAACCTGGCTGTGGGTCCGCACTGATAAGTCCCGCTCGAACGATCGCCTTCGACATTCTCCGCCGTGTCCACGACGGAGCCTACGCCTCTGACCTGCTCCTGGCCAAATCGAAGGATCTCGATTCGCGCGATGCCGGACTGGCGTCCGAAATTGTCTTCGGAGCGTTGCGCTACCAGCTTCAAATCGATTACCTGATCTCCCTCTACACTTCAAAAAAGTTGGACATTGAAGTACGAATAGCCCTGCGCATGGGCATCTACCAGCTCCGATACCTGGAACGAATTCCGGCCCACGCCGCAGTCGCGGAAAGCGTCGAGCTCGTGAAGCGGGCGAAAAAGCAATCCGCTTCCGGTCTGGTAAACGCGATCCTTCGCAAGATCGACAAGAAGCCGATCGACTGGCCTGATCGAGCCACTATCCTTTCCTGCCCCCAATGGCTCCTCGATCGCTGGGATACCCACTTCGATCCCGAAACAGCAAACAAAATCGCCAAGGCCTTCCTGGAACCGCCCGAGTCGACCGTCGCCAGCACCGGCCGACTGCAAGACATTGGCTCCCAATCGATCGTTCCTCTTCTCGATCTCGCACCCGGCCAAACCTTCCTCGACCTCTGCGCCGCTCCCGGGAACAAAACCGCCCAGGCCTTAGAACACGGCGTCCAAGCCATCGCTTGCGATCTCCATCTCCACCGCCTCCGCGACGTTCCTTCGGCAAACTGCCGGCGCGTGGCCCTCGATGCCACGATCCCCCTTCCTTTCGACGCCAAATTCGACCGCATCCTGGTCGACGCCCCCTGTTCCGGCACCGGAACGCTCGGCCGCAACCCGGAAATAAAATGGCGCGTCAAACCCACTGATTTGCTCGACTTACACCAGCGTCAGGTTAAAATCTTAGTTAACGCCGTGAAACTTCTCAAACCGGACGGCAAACTAGTGTATTCCACCTGCTCGCTCGAAAAGGAAGAAAACGAGGACGTCATCGCGACCATCCCCGCCGATTGGGCCGTCACGTGGCGAATCCCGGGCCGCGATCCCGGCGATGGCTTTTTCGCCGCTGTGCTAGGATGACTGGAGCCCCGCCAAATGGTTGAGATACTTCCATCTATACTGGCTGCGGACTTTACGCGGCTAGGCGAGGAAATCGCTCGAATGGAGCAGGCCGGAGCTTCCATTCTGCATGTCGATGTCATGGATGGACACTTCGTCCCCAACATCACGCTCGGGCCGCCAGTGGTCGAGTCAATCCGTAAGGTAACCAAGCTAAAATTGGATTTACACTTAATGATCACCGATCCGGACACGTACGCGCCTATCTTCATCCAAGCCGGCGCCGATCAGGTCCTGGTCCAACAGGAAGTCTGCCCTCACCTGGACCGGACGCTGCGCATGATTCAAAGCGAAGGCGCGCTCGCAGGTGTCGTGACTGAATCCGTCCACTCCCGTATCCTTGCTCGACGATGTTTTATACTTGGTCGACCATGTGCTAATCATGAGCGTGAATCCCGGTTTTGGCGGCCAGAAGTTCATTCCCAACGCGCTCAAGAAGGTGCGGGAACTGGTTCGAAGGCGCAGGGAGTTAGGTTTAAGCTTCGCCATCGAGATCGATGGCGGTATTACGATTGAAAACGTCGCCGACGCGGTCCGGGCAGGGTGTGACTGGATCGTCACAGGGTCGTCTATTTTTCACGCTCCCGATTCAAAAGAGGCGTTTCGGGAGTTGCAGCGTACGGCCCGAGAGGCGAACTTGGTCCGAATTTAGCTCAGGGTGTGGCCAGACCAAACAGGAAGTGAGTTTTATGGTTCGTAACTTCGCGATTCTATTAACGTTAGCGGCTCTGCTCAGTTCGTGCGGGTTCAAGCGGCATAAGTACGACAACCCCATCAGCAAGGACACCAAACAGCCGGACAAGGTGCTCTACGACAAAGCCATTAGCGACATCGAACATGGCCGGTATGAGGTGGCTCGCATCACGCTCAATACCTTGATCAATACCTACGATCAGAGCGAGTTCCTCGCCAAAGCCAAGCTCGCGATCGCCGATAGTTGGTATCGCGAAGGAGGACTTCACGGATTCGCGCAGGCTGAAGCCGAATACAAGGACTTCATTCTCTTCTACCCGACTATGGAAGAGGCCGCCGAGTCGCAAATGAAAATCTGCCAGATCCATTACAAGCAGATGGACAAGTCCGATCGCGACTCCACGCAGGCCGTGCGCGCCGAAGACGAGTGCCGCCAACTTCTGGTGCAGTTCCCCAACAGCAAGTTCGTTCCCGAGGTGCAGCAGCTTCTGCGCAACATTCAAGAGTCGCTCGGCGAGGGCGAGTATGAAGTCGGGTATTACTATCACCACAAAGGCAGCAATCCTGCGGCTGCAAATCGCTTGCAGCGCTTGGTGGATCAATATCCGCTGTACAGCAAGGCCGATCTAGCCCTCATGGAACTCGGCGATTCTTACAGCAAAATGGGCACTCGGTTCCGCGGCAAGAGTGGAGAGGCCTATGCCCGCCTGGTCCGCGAATATCCTCTGAGCTCCTACGCCGATGAAGCGAAGAAGAAGTTGAAGGAGATGGAATTGCCGGTTCCCGAGCCGGATCCTGCCGCCGTCGCCCGCATGCAGTATGACCAGTCGCATCGCACCAAGGCCGGTATGATCGGACGTTCTACTGGATTTCTTAAGCGCGGCCCGGATATGAGTGCCGCGGCCAAGACCGGGAACCCGACCATGACGACCATGAATCCGACCGTCCCGGCGAGCGTTCCGATACCGGCTGGAGCCACGGGTTTTAGCGGCGACGTTTCTGCTTCGCAGGTAACCGGCCCGTCCGCCCTCGACACCCAACCGGATGCTCGTGCCGTCACGCCCGCGGCGGGAGGAGTTGCGGCTTCAACCGGAACCGCGAGCGCCGCGCCGGGGAGCGCAACGCCGGCCGCCAGTTCGACTCCACCGGCGCGGCCGAACGAGCCGCTTCCTCAGAACGCGAATTATACGGCGAGGAAGAAAAAGAAGAACAAGAAGCAGACTCAGCCGCCGGCTGCCGCCTCGCAGTCCACTCCGGCCGCGACGCCCACAACGCCTCCCGCAGCGCCTCCGGCGAATCAGTGAGTCGCATCCTGCTCGCGGACGATAGCCCCCATGCCCAGCGCATGGGGGAACGAATTCTCCGCGAAGAGGGCTTTGAAGTGGTAAGTCTCACGGACGGCGATACGGCTATCCTGCGCCTCGATGACGCCGACCCCGACGTTATTCTCGCCGACGCATTTTTGCCTGGCAAATCCGGCTTAGACCTTTGCCGCTATGTAAAAACACACCCACGGCACCGGCACGTGCGCGTCATAATGACGGCGGGCCTGCTCGAGCCGTTCGACGAAGCTGAAGCCGCCCGCTCCGGTTGTGATGGGATACTGAAGAAACCGTTCGAGGCGTCGCTCCTGGTGAACACCATCAAGCCTCTCGTTACCGAAGCGCAGCTAGCCCGCGGGCTGTTTGCCGAAGAGGTCGCTCAAACAGCGCCAGCCGTCACCGTCCCTGCGCCACCCTCCCACCACGCTCCAACCCCCAGCCCCGAAATCGATCCCGAGCGCGTAGAAGCCGCGATAACACTGGCCCTCGACGCAGCCCTACCAGCTCTGATCCGAGAAATCACTGAAAGAGTTTTAATCGCCCTCGGCCACTAGCTAAGCAGCGAAAGGGATGCAAAGCGCTTCGAGAACCGCGGCCTGATATCGCCGGCTCCCCAAGAACGACGAACTACGAACCAACAACGACGAACGCTAGCAATCGCCCTCGGCCATTAGCTAAGCAGCGAAAGGGATGCAAAGCGCTTCGAGAACCACGGCCTGATATCGCCGGCTCCTCAAGAACGACGAACCACGAACCAACAACGACGAACGCCAGCAAAAATGAATCGCGGCCAGACCTGTGAGATCGAGCCGCGATGTTTGCGGGGCAAAGCTGGACCGTCAGGAACGGCTTATAACTCTGGCGGATTGGTGGTCGAGCGCGGCGTGGACTGCGGCATTGTAGACTGTGGCGTCGTCCGGTTCATCCGATCGCTCGTTCCGCTCGACGTGGTTTGGTTCATGTCGTTCGGAGTAGTCTGATTCATCGACGAGGAATTCGCGCCCGTCTGACCGTTCAGGTTGAGCGCATAGATCTTCACATCGACGCGGCGATTTTCTTTTCGCTGCGCGCGAGTGTGATTTTCAGCGTTCGGGAAATCGGCGCCAACGCCCAGTTCGCGGACGTCTCGCAGAGGAAGGTTCTTATCTACCGTCAGATACCGGACCACGGCATCGGCTCTGCGCCGTGCTAGTTCGAGATTGTAGGCCTTGCTGCCCGTCTTATCGGTGAATCCTTCAACCTCAATCACATAGTTGTGCATGCCGCCGGCATTGCCTACAGCCTGGTCGAGCTGCTGCTTCGCATCATCGGATAACGTGCTCTGGCCCACCTTAAAGTAGACTTGCAGAGTGTTCGCCAGAGTGTAGTTGTCGAGGTTCTGCAACTGGTTGTTTACGTTGCTTACGCCGCTCATGGCCTGCTGTGCCAAAGCATTAGCTGAATTGGCCTGATTCGAGGCCTGCTGCGCAGCGCTATTGGCCTGCGCGGCGGCGTTTGCGGCATCCGTAGCCTTGCGGCCGGCGTCCTGTGCCTTCTCATCCACGCTGGCTACTTGGCGATCAAGATCGCCGATAGCGGTCTTATTGGCCGCTGTGTCCTTCTGGACTTGATTTACTTGCTGCTGGACAGGCGCGATCGCTTCACGCACGTGCTTCTTCGTCGCGCAGCCCCAGGTCCCCAGGGACAACGTCGCGACTGTTGCGAGTACCGCCTGTGCTTTAGAAGTTGTCATAAACCTCTCTCCTTCGGGGTACCTGCAGAGCAACTTCCGTGCCAGCAGGTGTAAGTTGTTGATCTATTGACTGAGTGTGGCATATTTGAGGAAATTTTTCCGTACTGCCTGAACAATATTACCTAAGTAACTTAATTCTCATATAGATACGGCCATTAATCCATACGGGCTTGTACCTAGGTTACCCTACGGCCGGTAATTTGATCCGATTTCTAAGGCGAAATCCCAGAACCGATTCTTACCGTTGTGCGGTCTAATTTCTACTGTGAATTGCAAGATTTGCCTGTTGATAATGCCCCTCCTGATCGCGGCAGCGCCGGCTCAAGTCCTCACCTGGCACAACGATAATGCGCGAAGCGGCCAGAACCTCAATGAAACCGCACTGCGGCCCGAAAATGTCAACGCTACCAAGTTCGGAAAGCTTTTCACCATAAATGTAGACGGCAAAGTGGATGCGCAACCGCTCTATGTCCCTTCGCTTGCAATTGGAGGAGGCGTGCACAACGCGCTTTTTGTCGTCACCGAGCACGACAGCGCTTACGCCTTTGACGCCGATTCCGGAACACAGTACTGGCACGTATCGCTGCTCGGGAACGGCGAGTCCACGTCCGACACGCGCGGTTGCGGCCAGGTCACTCCGGAGATCGGAATCACATCTACTCCGGTCATCGATCCTCACATGGGCTCGCACGGCATCCTCTATGCTGTCGCCATGTCGAAAGATTCGGGTGGCGCATATCATCAGCGATTACACGCGCTCGATCTTTCCACCGGAGTTGAACAACTCGGCGGTCCCGTTACAATTCAAGCGACCTATCCGGGCTCGGGCGCAGGGAGCAGCGGCGGTGTCGAGACTTTCGATCCCAAGCAATACAAGGAACGAGCCGGACTCGTGCTCGTGAACGGAGTCGTTTATACGACGTGGGCATCGCACTGCGATATCGGTCCATACAACGGCTGGGTCATCGGCTACAACTCGTCGAATCTTTCTCGAGTCTCCGCGATCGACCTGACTCCCAACGGCAGCGATGGGGCGATCTGGAACGCGGGCGCGGGACCGGCTTTTGATGCCGGCGGAAACCTCTACATGCTGATGGCCAACGGAACCTTTGACACCACATTGACTCAAGCAGGATTCCCCGCTAGCGGCGATTACGGCAACGCCGTGGTCAAACTCTCGACGGCCAGCAGTTCCTTATCGGTCGCGGACTACTTCACCATGTACAACACGGTCGGCGAATCGAATATGGACCAGGATCTCGGTTCCGGCGGATTGATACTTTTGCCCACTCTCAACGACGCGCAATCCACTCCACGCAACCTCGCGGTGGGAGCGGGAAAAGACGGCAACATCTACGTGGTGGACACCGGGAATATGGGTAAGTTCCATCCCAATGTGAACACCCTTTTCCAGGAATTGCCGTCCGCCGTCGGAGGTGTCTTCTCCACTCCGGCATGGTTCAACGGGAGTCTGTACTATGGCGGCTCCGGCGACCACATCAAGGCATTCACTTTTTACGGCGGCTCGTTTGAGCCCAATCCAACCTCTACCACCTCACAAACCTTCGGCTACCCCGGCGCCACGCCCTCTATCTCGGCATTCGGAAATTCAAACGGAATCGTCTGGGCATCCGAGAATTCCAGCCCAGCGGCCCTGCATGCGTTCGATACCCGCGATCTTTCCGAGTTGTACAACAGCAACACCGCCGCGAACGGTCGTGACAATTTCGGAACCGGGAATAAGTTCATCGTTCCGACCGTGGCAAACGGCAAGGTCTACGTCGGTACCACTTCCGGAGTCGGCGTCTTCGGGTTGCTCGGCTCGCATCCCAGCTTGAGCGACTTCGACGGCAATAAAGTTCCGGATTTGGTTTGGCAGAACCAGTCTACGCGACAGGTCACGGTCAACTATTACGGCGGAAATGGCGGCGCGACGCTTCAAGGCTGGAATTGGTTGAATATGGCGGACGCGCCGGGATGGCACGTCGCGGCAGTCGCCGACTTCAACAGAGACGGCGTGCCCGACCTTGTCTGGGTAAACGACTCCTCGCGACAGGTCACGGTGCACTACTACGGTGGCAGCGGCGGAGTTGTTCTGCAAAGTTGGAATTGGCTGGACGAAACCGGTGAGCCCGGATGGAGTGTAGTCGGCGCAGCCGATTTTAACGGCGACGGCGTACCCGACCTGGTCTGGCAGAACGATTCAACCCGCCAGATCGTGGTGCATTATTACGGCGGGTCCGGAGGAGCCGTTCAGCAAGGGGCGGCTACACTCGACACCGGAGTGTCCGGCTGGCACGTAGCGGCAATAGCCGACTTCAACGGAGACGGCGTCCCCGATCTCGTTTGGCAGAACGATTCGACCGGCGAAGCCACCGTCCATTATTACGGCGGCACTGGCGGAACAATCCTACAGGGCTGGAACTGGTTAAACCGATCCCCGGTTTCGGGCTGGCACATTGCCTTCGCGGCCGACTTCAACAACGATGGCGTCCCCGATCTCGTGTGGCAAAGCGATTCGACCGGCCAGGTCACGGTCCACTATTACGGTGGCCCTGGAGGCGCAGTTCTGGAAGCCTGGAACTGGTTAAATATGACGGGCGTGACCGGTTGGTCTGTAGTTAACTGACCCTTGAATGTCTCGAATCGCAGCTCAGCTCGCACCAACATGCAGCTGGCCCGTTCCGTCCAGACCAATCCGTCTTCGTCGCGAACGGTTCGCCGGTCTTGTCCGGTACGACCGCCCCTGGGGCACCGAGGCCAAATTCGCGATGTTCCCGAAGGAACTGCTGATTGTATCCCCGCCCTCGGACAACCCGAGCTTGGATGTGATGCCAAGAACATGTAAACTGAAGGCGTTTGCCGACGGTGCTGAAGGATGGACCATATAGGTTCTTTTTCTATTCGGCGGACGGAGGCGAACCGCCGCACATCCATGTCGTTCGGGACATTGCCACGGCCAAATTTTGGCTCGAACCGGTGAGTTTAGTAAAGAACGATGGCTTCCGCGGCGTCGAAATTCGGGACATTGAGCGCGTGGTCAAAGAGCAAGCAACCGTCTTCCTGGTGAAATGGCATGAGTACTTTGAGAACTGAATTGAGAACTGAACCAACCGTTCTAACCGTGAGGGCAAATCATAGCGTCTTGTCTGTTGAATTGTCGGACGGCAGGACGATCTCCGTCCCACTCTCGTGGTTTCCACGCCTTGCGCACGGCACCCTGCAGGAGCTAAAGAACTGGTCTCTCATAGGCGTCGGACAGGGAATCCACTGGGAGGACCTCGACGAGGACATTAGTGCAATGGACTTGTTGGCGGGCCGACCATCTGCGGAAAGCCAGCAGTCGTTTAGCAGATGGATGGAACGTCGGGGCAAGATTCCCTCATCTTGTGCCCCGTTATTTCCTGGCGCAGTCCGATATTACACAACCCCGCTAGGGCTTCTGTCTCCGCAGGGGAGCATCGAGGGCCAGCGCAATGGCGACCGACCTTTAATTCAGGTGCCGAGCGGATCGAGCACCGATAACGCGCCCGTGGGAGCACTCGCAGCGTTCCAGGCTTTCACTTCCCCAAAACGCGCCGGATCTATGACGACGATCGCAAAGAAAGACGTTCGCAAGAAGCGCGCATGGCGGCGAATACCGGATCCGACCGCGGCTTAGAGGAGGCTCGGAAAAATTATGGAAGATCCAAAACCCGAGTTCGAGCGAATTCAGGATTTCGTAGCGGCATATGCCAACAACGTTCAACTTCAACCGAGCGCGTGGGATATCAAGCTAGTATTTGGCGAACTCAATCAGTCTGTGGACAACGTGACTGTTGAGCAACATACGTCAATTACTATCGCATGGCCCGAAGCGAAAGTTCTGAGTTACTGGCTCCAGATCCACGTGGCTGCGTACGAAATTGAGAATGGCAAAATTCAAGTGCCAAAGGGCGTAGTTCCGCCGGAGCCGGATCCTTTAACTGATGAGCAAAGGGATAACGAGAGCGCGAAGGCATTTCGCGAGATGCTGCTGAAAATTCGAGCTCGGTTTCTAGATTCTCTGTAACTACCAACTAACAATCACACTTAATCCCAACATGACTGAGGCATTAGCTCATGGAAGGTGTCCGGAAGACGCTCGATCTCAGAACTTCGTTTAAGATCTCCATTATTACGGCGGCTGCGGAGGCGCGGTTCTGGAAGCTTGGAACTGGTTGAATATGGCCGGAGTGGCCGGTTGGTCTGTGGTTAACTGACCGGGTCCTCGCTCCTACTCCGAACGCAGCATCGCGACCGGATCGATCCGAACCGCCCGGATTACTGCGGGCAGCGCGGCTAACAAAGCCACCAAAAGAATCGTCAAAGACGGAATCGCCAGCATGCCCACATCGGAAGCCTTCACCTGATAAAGCAGCGATTCGATGAACCGCACCGACGTCATCCCCAGCGCGAATCCGGCAATCGCTCCCAAAACCACCATGAAGAAAGCCTCCGCCGTGACGCGCCATGCAATATCGCCAGCTTGCGCGCCGATGGCCATACGAATCCCAATCTCCCGACGCCGCTGCAGAACCGAATAATCGAGCACGCCGAAAAGCCCAACGCCGGCCAGCACCAGCGCGACTACGGCGAAGAATAGCCCTAGCATCGCTAACAGCCGTTCGCGAACAGTCTGCGCTTCGACAAACTCAGCCTGTGTCCTGATGGTACTCACGCGAAACTCGGATCGAGCGCGCGGCACTTCATTACGAAGACTGGAAGCAAGCGCGAGCGGATTCGAACTGGCCGTGCGCACGACGAACGTCGCACTGTCCGTGGGGGACTGAAATGGAACATAAGCAACCGGTAAAATCGGCTCTCGGATATTTCGATACGGAGCGTCGCCCACAACGCCGATTACTCGAAAGTGCTGCTCACCTTTCGCGAACAACTGTCCAACCGGATGCATCCCAGCGAAGTAATCCCGGACGAACGTCTCGTTGACGATCGCCAATTCGGGCGAGGTCTCGCTCCGGCGAAAATCTCTACCGTCGATAAGCCGCATTTTCATAACGTCGACCCAACCGGGCGAGACAGGCAGAAAATATGCCAATACCGGACCAGGAGGCGCTCCGTTGACGGAAACGAAGCCGTTCCATGCACCTATGCCGAGCAGCGGCCATCCCGATATAGCCACCTTCTCAACGCCCGGAACCTCGCGCAAATGTTCGGCCGCCTGTTCCCACAAAGCGATCGGTTGCGCGCGATGCGCCACCGCATCCACCGTCAGCAGCCGTTCCGTTGAGAAGCCGAGAGACCGATGCGAGAGCCGGTCGAAAGTGGCGGCAAACAGCCCCGCGACGAACAGTACCAGGAAACAGAAAGCCACTTGAACCGCAATCAGCGCGTGCATCAAACGGCGCCGCGAATGCGGATCCGATCCGCCCTTCAACGCACTCGCAGGTTTTACAGCCGAAGCGCGCAGCGCCGGAGCCAAGCCGAACAGGATCGTAACCGCCAGCGTCAGACCGATGCCGAATGCGGTCACGCGCCAATCCATTGGCAGCCACAGTCGAGCCGGATTGTCCGGAGGATTGATCCTGCTCACCACGAAAGGCGCGGACCACCATGCGAACAACCAGCCTGCGGCGGCTGCAAGAAAGCCGAGCACTGCGCTTTCGACCAAAACCATTTGCACCAACCGCCATCGCCCCGCCCCAATGGATACGCGCAGCGCCATCTCGCGAGCCCGCGATGCGGCCTGAGCAGTCATGAGGTTTGCAACATTCGCGCACGCGATAAAGAGCACCAGTATCACTAAAACGCCGAGAGCCAACAGCGATCGCCGATAATCCTGCTGCAATCCCGAAGCTCCCGCCGCCGCCGGCTCCAGCACGACCTTGGGAGCGAGGAATTTCTCGATGTCCTCATTCGACATGCCCGTGAATCCCTTGGCCCGCTCTGCTTCAAAAGCTCGCGAAGTCGCGTCCAGCTTCTGACGCAGCGGTTCCAGCTCAACGCCCGGATTCACGCGCGCCAGAGTGCGATGCCACGTCCAATCGTCATGAATCGCGCCGGGATGCATCATCGACGGCAGAAAGACATCGGTGACAGTGCCGGTCTCCGTCCCTGTAAATCGCTCTGGACCTACTCCGACAATCTCGTATAGGGTGTCGCTGTATCGAAACGAGCGCCCGACCACGTTAGGATCTTTCCCGAATCGGCGCGACCAATAGTCATACGAAAGCACCGCATACGGATGAGCTCCGGGCTTCAAATCGTCGTTCTCGGTAAGCAGCCGTCCTACGGTAGGCTGGAGCCCGAATGTTTGGAACATCCATCCCGAGACGAATTGGAAGTGCGCCTTCTCCATCTCCTGTTCCGAGCCAAAGGTCAGATCCATTTGCTGGGCGTACGAAACTGCCACGAGCTCGGCCTGCCCCTTCACCGCCGCACGCATCAGCTGAAAATCCGGATACGCCCAACCATCGTCCGTTTCCGGCTTGCCGGAGGGACCGATCCCCTGAAGAGACAACCCGTACAACTGCTCCGGATGCGCAATAGGAAGTGGCCGCAACAGGAGCGCATCAATCAAACGGAATGCCGACGTGCACGCACCAATCGCGAGAGCGAGCGACAGAATCGCGGCAGCCGAAGTCACTTTGCGCTTCATGAGCTGCCGCCATCCGAAAACAACATCGGCGCGCAGTGAATCGAGCCAAGGTATCAGCTTCATATCCAGACTTTCTTCACGCCGCTGCAACGCGGACCCGAAAGCTCGCCGCGCCTCGCGCTCATCTCGCCCTTGTTCCACCGCTTCCTCCAAATGAGCCCGTTGTTCTTCCTCGATCTCACAGCTCAACCGATCCCTACGAAAAACGTTTCCGATACGCGACCACAACGACATTGCAAATCTCCCTATTCCGACCGCAGCATCGCCACCGGATCGATCCGGACCGCCCGAATCACAGCCGGAACCGCAGCCAGCAAAGCCACCGTGAATATCGTCAAGGATGGAATTGCCAGCATGCCCGCATCGGTCGCCTTCACTTCATAAAGCATCGATTCGATATACCGGGCCGATATCATTCCCAGCGCCAGCCCGCCGAGCGCGCCCACCAGCACCATCGTGAAAACTTCCGCGGTTACGCGTCCGGCAATATCACTCGCCTGCGCGCCGATCGCCATCCGAATGCCAATCTCGCGCCGCCGTTGCAGCACGGAATAATCCAGCACCCCATACAGCCCAACGCCGACGAGCACCAGCGCGACCACGCCAAAGAAGAGCGCCAGCATCGCCAACAGTCGCTCCCGTATCGTCTGCGATTCAACGATCTCTTCTTGCGTCCGAATGTTCCGCACCCGGAAATCCGGCTGCGCGCGCGTCACTTCCCGGCGCAGAAAGGGCGCCATCGACAAAGGATTCGAAGTGGATGTTCGCACAATGAAAGTCGCCTCGTCATCCCTTCTTTCGGCCGAACGAAACGGTACGTATGCTACCGGCGGCACCGGCTCTCGAATGCTCCGGTAGCGGGCATCGCGTACATAGCCCACAATCTGGAAGCGCGTGCGCCCCCCATCGTCGTCCGTCTTATCGAACGGCATTCCCACTGGATTCGCACCGTTGAAATACTGCTTGGCAAAAGCTTCATTCACGATGGCCACGCCAGGATATACATCGTTGGCTCGAAAATCGCGGCCTGCAATAAAGGGGATCTTCATAGTGTCGACCCATCCGGGAGAAACATTCAAAAAATCCGTCATCACCTGGCTCGGGATCGCGCCATTGATGGAAACGAAGCTGTTCCAGTTCGACGTGAGCAGCGGCCATCCTGCGATCGCGACCTTCTCCACGCCGGGCATCGCACGTAAGTGTTCCGCTAGCTGCTCCCATAGGAACGCAGGCTGAGCACGCTGCGCGACCGTCTCCAGCGTGAGTATCCGATCCGTGGAAAAGCCCGTCGGCAGATGCGACAACCGGTCGAATGTCGCAACAAACAAGCCCGCGACAAAAAGCACTAGAAAACAAAATGCGACCTGTGCAGCCACTAGTGTGTGCATCAGACGGCGGCGTGAATGTGGATCATCGCCGCCCTTGAGCGCGCTCGCCGGCAGGACCCGCGCGGCGCGAATCGCGGGAGCAGTAGCCAACAAAAACGTCACGGCCAGGGTGAGAGCCAAGGCGAATCCAAGCACTCGCCAATCTGCCGGAAGGTCCAGCCGTGCTGGATTATCGGGAGGATTGATCATCGAGACCACGAACGGCGCCGACCACCACGCGAACAAAGCGCCTAGAGCTGCGGCTAGAAATGCGAGCAAAGCGCTTTCCGCCAGGACCAATTGCACCAGTCGCCATCTTCCCGCGCCGATCGACACGCGCAAAGCCATCTCGCGAGCTCGCGCCGCTGCTTGAGCCGTCATCAGGTTCGCTACGTTCGCGCACGCGATCAACAGCACCAGCGCCACTAAAACAGAAAGCACGGCAAGCGACCGCCGATTCTCATTCCGCAGATCGGAGACGCCCGCCGGCGCCGGCTCCATGACAACCTTCTGATTCAAGTAATTGTCGATGCTCTGCTGCGGCATCCCGGTAAAACCCTTGGCCCGCTCGGTCTCGAACACGAGTGAGACTGCGTTCAGTTTCTGGCGAATCGGTTCGATCGCCACGCCCGGCTTCACGCGCGCCAGCGTCCGGTGCCACGTTGAATCCGCGCTGCTGACGCGTCGATGCATCATCGTGGGTACGAAAATATCGGTCATAGTCCCAGGCTCGATCCCGGTGAACGGAGCCTCGGAAACTCCCACGATCTCGAACAGCCGATTGCCTAATCGAAACGTGCGCCCAACCACTTTCGGATCTCTTCCGAATCTCCGCGTCCAGTAATCGTTCGAGAGAACGGCATAGGGGTGCCCGCCTGGCTTGAGATCGTCATTGTCAGTAAGCAGCCGGCCTAGGGCGGGTTGCAGCCCGAAGACGTCGAACATCCGCCCGGAAACATATTGCAGGTGCGCTTTCTCCATCTCCTGGTCCGACCCGTAGGTCAGATCCGTCCGATCCGGGTAGGAGATTGCGATCAGCTCCGCCTGACCCTTCACCGCGTCGCGCATCCGAGCGAAATCCGGATACGCCCAACCATCGAAATCTTGCGGCTTGCCATCCCACCCGATTTCATGACGCGAGAGCACGTATAGCTGCTCCGGATGGTTGACAGGCAAAGAGCGCAGCACCAGGGCGTCGATGATGCGAAACGCCGCGCCGCAAGACCCGATGGCCAGAGCCAGCGACAGGATCGCCGCGCCCGACGCCACCTTACGCTTCTTCAATTGACGCCAACCGAAAACAATATCGGCTCGCAAACAACTAAGGAACGGAACGATCCGGATGTCGTGGCTCTCTTCGCGCAGCTGTAGTCCAGGCCCGAACGCTCGCCGAGCCTCCACCGGATCCCGCCCCTCCTCGATAGCTTCGTCGACATGCGACCGAAGCTCTTCATCGATCTCGCGGCTTACCCGATCCCCGCGAAATACATTCTCGATACGCGACCACAAAGACATATCAAACCTTCTCTATTCCGACCGCAGCATTGCCACAGGATCGATCCGAACCGCCCGAATCACCGCGGGCACCGCCGCGAACAACATCGCCGCGAAGATCGTCAACGACGGAATCGCCAGCACGCTCAAATCCGTCGTTTTCACCTCAAACAGCAGCGACTCGACATAGCGCGCCGACATCATCCCAAGCGCCAGCCCAGCCGCCGCACCCACCAGCACCATCGCAAACACTTCGCGAGTGACGCGCCGCGCGATATCGATAGCCGGCGCACCAACGGCCATCCGAATCCCAATTTCCCGCCGCCGCTGCAGCACCGAATAATCGAGAACGCCATATAACCCGACCCCCGCCAGCACCAGGGCAACCACGGCAAAGAACATCGCCAGCATCGACAACAGCCGCTCGCGTACCGTTTGCGCATGAATCAGTTCCAGTTGCGTGTGGACATTGCTCACCCGGAACTCGGATCGTGCACGCGATACCTCCTGCCGCAGAATCGACGCCAGCGCCAGCGGATTTGCACCCGCCGTGCGCACCATCAACGTGCCCCACCTTCGTGGTTTTGAATCGAACGGAAGATACGCGACCGGAAGCATGGGTTCGCGAATATCGCGATAGCAGGCATCCCCAACCACGCCAACGATCCGGAATCGCGTCCGGACCCCCTTCCCGTCCACCGTCTCGAAAGAATCGCCGATCGGATTCGCACCGCCGAAATATTGCTGAACGAACTTCTTGTTGACCAGCGCCACGCTCGGATTGACGTCGCCATCTCGAAAATCCCTGCCATCGATTAGCGGAATCTTCATCGTCTGGAGCCAGCCCGGCGAGACTTTCAGAAAGAACGCCAGGACGCCATCGGGACGCGCCCCGTGAATTGAAACAAAGTTGTTCGACATCGTCCCGCTCATCAGCGGCCATCCCGCCAACGCTACATTCTCAATTCCCGGAATGGAGCGCAGATGCTCAGCCACCTGCGCCCACAACGCCGGAGCCTGAGACCGTTCCGCCGCCGTATCCAGAACCAAGAGGTGCTCAGGAGAAAAACCGGTGGAGACATCGGAAAGCCGGTGGAACGTGGTCACAAACAGACCCGCCACGAAAAGCACCACAAAACAAAATGCGGCCTGACACGCCACCAGCGCATGCATCAGACGACGCCGCGAGTGTGGATTCTCCCCGCCCTTCAGCGCACTCGCGGGCGAGACCCGCGATGCCCGCAACGCCGGAGCCACCCCGAGCAGAAACGTTACCGCGGCCGTCAGCAGCAGCCCGAATCCGAGCACCCGCCAATCCGCGGGCAGCACCAGTCGCGCAGGATTGTCCGGCGGATTGATCATGCTGACCACCAGCGGAGCCGACTGCCATGCGAACAAACCGCCAACCACGCCCGCAAGAAGCGCGAGCAAAGCGCTTTCCACCAGAACGAGCTGCACCAGCCGCCATCGGCCCGCGCCGATCGACACCCGCAGTGCCATCTCTCGCGCTCGAGACGCCGCCTGCGCCGTCATGAGGTTCGCGACGTTGGCGCAAGCGATCAGCAACACCAGCGACACCAGCACGCCCAAAATCACCAGCGAGCGTCGATAGCTTCTCTGCAGGTTCGATACGCCGGCCGCCGCCGATTCCAGCTTCATCGTTATCTGAGGCGCGCTTTTCGAAAAACTGGTGTAGGTCTTCGCCCGCTCCTGCTCATAGGCGAGATACATCGAGTAGAGCTTGTCGCGCAGCGCTTGAACCGAAACTCCCGGCCTGATCCGAACCAATGTCCGGAACCAAAACGAATTTGGGCTGCCGATCGTCCGCGCGTTCATCATCATGATAGGGACGAAGATGTCGGTCATTGTGCCCGTTTCGGTCCCCGTGAACCCCTCCGCCGCAACTCCGACAATTTCGAAAACATCGTCGCCCATGCGGAACGTGCGGCCGATCGCCTTCGGATCCCGCCCAAACCGCCGCACCCAGTAGTCGTAAGAGAGCACCGCGTACGGATGCGTCTCCGGTTCCAGATCGTCGTTCGCCCTCAGCAGGCGGCCGACAGCAGGCTGGATTCCAAACGCATGGAACATCCAGCCCGACGCATATTGCCGGTAAGCCCTCTCCATCTCGTGATCCGATGCATACGTTAGGTCCACGCTCACCGCATACGAGACCGCGATCAACTCCGCATCCTCCCCAACCGTCGCCCGCATGCGGCGAAACTGCGGATAAGAGGTGCTATCGAATGTCTCGGGCTTGCCGTCGTTATTGTTTTGTTCGTAAGAAATGCTGTATAGCCGCTCCGGCTCGGCAACGGGCAAAGGCCGGAAGAGCATCGCGTCAATCAGCCGGAACGCCGAAGTGCACGCCCCGATCGCCAGTGCGAGCGAAAGAATCGCCGCTGCCGATGCCACTTTTCGCTTGTTCAGCTGCCGCCATCCAAACACTGCATCGGCCCGCAAAGAATCGAGCCACGGAATGACTCGCAGATCGTGACTCTCCTCGCGTCGCTGCAAGGCTGCCCCGAAAGCTCGCCGGACTTCCACCGGATCCCGCCCCTGCTCGATCGCTTCGTCCACATGCGACCGAAGCTCTTCATCGATCTCGCGGCTCAAACGATCGCCGCGAAATACATTTCCAATGCGCGACCACAAAGACATAATTAAGCCATCCTGAGAACCCGATTCACGGCGCCAGTCACCGCTTCCCAGCGCGATTCTTCCGCGCCAAGCTGCTTTTTTCCGGCAGCCGTCAACTCATAAATCCGAGCCCGCCGGCCGTTCTCTTTGGTAATCCATTCGGCGCGAATCCAACCCGCCTCTTCCATACGGTGCAGAGCTGGATAGAGCGAGCCTTCCTCAACCCGCAGCACCTCATCCGACATCTCCTGGATGGCGGTCATGACGGCATAACCATGCAGCCGCGGCCGCCTCGAAAGAATCTTGAGGACCAGCAAATCGAGCGAACCTTGGAGCGAATCAGGCTTCGGCATACTCAGACATCATAATACAAAGACGTCTAAGCATAAAAAGAGTTAGCAGGCATCACAGCATCAATTGATGTCCAATAATTGATGTTATGATGTCTTCATGAGGACGACGCTCACTCTTGATCCGGACGTGGCCGAACAGCTCAAACGCGCCGTTTCCGAGCGCAACAAGTCGCTGAAGGAAGTGGTCAATGAGGCTTTGCGTGTCGGGCTAGCGCACAAGCCGGAGTCGAGCATGCCGAGATTTATCGTCGAGCCGCACGACTTCCAATTCAAACCGGGCATCGACCTGGACAAGCTCAATCAGCTTTCCGATGAACTCGAGTCGGAAGCTTTCGCCGAATCGCTGAGGAAATAGACACCGGTGCTCCTGCCCGACGTCAACGTCCTCGTTCACGCATACAATCCGAGGTCCCCGAAGCACGCCGAAGCTAGCGAATGGTGGGCATCGACATTGAGCGGCGAGCGTCCGATCGGCCTCCCGTGGGCCACGGTCCTTGGATTCATTCGCATCGGCACGAATCGCAGGATTCTTGCAAACCCCCTCCCCGTGCAAGACGCGGTTCGTCGCGTGAAATCCTGGCTTTCGCGTCCTCGTGTACAACTCCTCCAGCCAACCGATCGCCACGCCGAAATCCTTTTCGGCCTCTTGGAGCATTTGGGAACAGCCGGAAACCTAACGACGGACGCTCACCTCGCCGCATTGGCAATTGAATATCAAGCCGAACTGGTTTCGACAGATACCGATTTCGCCCGCTTCCCCGGCCTGCGTTGGTTCAACCCGCTGGGCCTAAAATAAGTGTTGTTCCGAACCCCAAATGCAATAATAAAACCAATGGGCCTTCTGCTTAGAGCCTGCCTCTTCACCGCCATGGCCGGTCTCCTTCTCGCTCAATCTCCTATCGATTGGCAAACCGCGACCGACCTCCCCGGCGTCGACATGAAGGGCCTCTCGCCGAATCAGAAAACCGCGGTCCTCAGAATCCTGCGCGAGCAAAACTGCTCCTGTACCTGCGGCATGAAGATTGCCGAGTGTCGCGTGAAGGATCCCAGGTGCGGCTTTAGTACCGGACTCGCGGCTGTTGTGGTGAAAGCCGTTCGTGAGGGCAAAAACATGGATCAGGTTCTGGACGACGTCAAGGCCTCGCCCCTATCCAAAGGACCGCCCGAGCGAAAAATTCTCGAAGATCCCGTCAAAACTCCGATCCCGACAGCAGGCGCACCGTCGAAAGGTCCCGAAAACGCCCGCATCACGCTCATTGAATTTTCGGATTTCGAATGTCCCTACTGCTCCCGCGCCGTTCACGAAGTCGATGCACTCCTCAAAGCTTACCCGGACCAGATACGCCTGATCTACAAGCAGTTTCCGCTCTCCATGCACCCGCACGCCCGGCTTGCCGCGACCGCCGCGCTGGCCGCCAATGAGCAGGGAAAATTCTGGGAAATGCACGACAAGTTGTTCGCAAATTACAAACAACTCAGCCGCGAACACATTCTCGCCATAGCAAAAGACATTGGACTCAACATGGATCGCTTCACCGCGGACTGGACGTCGGGCAAATTCGACGCCGAGGTGAGTAAGGACTATAAGGACGGAGAAAACGCTGGAGTCTTCGGTACTCCGGCCTTCTTCCTAAACGGTAAGCTGTACAACGGCCCCATGGAACTCTCCGCGATCAAACCTCTGATTGATGCCGAGTTAAAGCCGGTCAGGGCCTCCAAGTAACAGCTCGGGCACAGTTCGTTGACGGTGCCGTTTTTGTGACGCTACACTAAAGTGTTTGCGCTCACCAGCACAAGTCCACTTTCAACGGTAGTTTCCAGGGGACCAGGAGGGTTTCAAATCAGTGGTAGATCGAATGCGACATATATTCACGTCGGAATCTGTGACCGAAGGTCATCCCGACAAGATGGCGGACCAGATTTCGGACGCCGTACTGGACGCGGTCCTGCGGGACGATCCGACCGGCCGCGTGGCCTGTGAAGTCCTGTTGACGACGGGAATTTGTGTTGTGTCGGGCGAGATTACGACAACTACTTATGTCGACGTGCCGAAACTCGCGCGCAGTGTCATCGATCACATTGGTTACAACAACGCTCTGTACGGTTTCGATTGCCACACCTGCGGAATCCTGAACACTATCCAGAGCCAGTCTCCCGATATCGCCATGGGCGTAGATACCGGCGGCGCTGGTGACCAGGGCTTGATGTTTGGATACGCCTGCGATGAGACTCCCGAACTGATGCCGCTGCCGATCATGATGGCGCACAAACTGGTTCGGCAACTCAGCGAGGTCCGCCGCGACGGCGTACTCGATTTCCTTCGTCCCGACGGTAAAAGCCAGGTTAGTGTCGAATATGTCGACGGCCAGCCCCTGCGCATTGATGCGGTGGTCGTCTCCACGCAGCACAGCGAAGATGTCTCCACTGAGGACTTGCGCCGCGAAGTAAAGAAGCACATCATCGACGCCGTGATCCCCTCCAACATGGTCGATTCCGGCACGAAGTATCACATCAACCCCACCGGCCGGTTCGTAGTCGGCGGGCCTCACGGTGATACCGGCCTTACCGGCCGCAAAATCATCGTCGACACTTACGGCGGTATGGGTCGTCACGGCGGTGGAGCTTTCTCGGGCAAAGATCCGACGAAGGTTGATCGATCCGCCTGCTACATGGCGCGTTACATCGCGAAAAACCTGGTCGCCGCCGGGCTTGCCAAGCGCGTCGAGGTGCAATTGGCCTATGCAATCGGAGTGGCCGAGCCCGTCTCCGTCATGGTGAACACATTCGGCACCGGCGCGGTGGAGGCCGAACGGCTCGTGCAACTCGTTCGCGAGCACTTCCCGTTGACGCCGAAAGGCATGATCGAACACCTGAAACTCCGCCGGCCGATCTACCAGAAGACTGCGGCATTCGGTCACTTCGGACGCCGTGAGGAGACCTTCACGTGGGAAGCCCCGGATAAGGCCCTGGCGCTGCAGGAGAGCACCAAAGCAGCATTGGCCGCAAGTTAAAACAAGTTGATCAGAGGAGCAAAATGACAAACAACGCAACGGCAACTTTACCTTGCGATATTAAAGAAATCGGCCTCGCAGACGCCGGTAAGCGACGTATCGAATGGGCGTTCCAATCCATGCCCGTTCTGCAAACCATCCGCAAGCAGTTCATCAAGTCCCAACCGCTCGCCGGTATCCGGGTTTCGGCCTGCCTGCACGTAACCACGGAAACCGCCAACCTCATGATTGCCCTACGCGACGGCGGGGCGAACATCGTGCTATGCGCATCGAACCCGCTTTCCACCCAGGACGATGTTGCCGCGTCACTCGTTCGCGACTACAGCATCCCGGTCTACGCGATCAAAGGCGAGGATAACGACGTTTATTATTCCCATATCATGGCAGCCCTCGACCATAAACCACAGTTCACTATGGACGACGGCGCGGACCTGGTCACCATCCTCCACACGAAGCGCAAGGATCTTCTCGAACACGTCATCGGTGGCACCGAAGAAACCACCACCGGCGTCATCCGCTTGCGTGCCATGGCGAAAGAAGGCGTCCTGCAATACCCCATCGTGGCCGTCAACGACGCGATGACGAAGCATTTCTTCGATAATCGCTACGGCACCGGCCAAAGCACCCTGGACGGTATTACTCGCGCGACCAATATGCTGATTGCCGGCAGTACGTTCGTCGTCGCCGGCTACGGCTGGTGCGGCAAAGGCCTCGCGATGCGCGCCCGCGGCATGGGAGCAAATGTCGTCGTCACCGAGATCGATCCCATCAAGGGCATCGAAGCTCTCATGGACGGCTTCCGCGTCATGTCCATGGCCGATGCGGCCCAAATCGGCGACATCTTCTGCACCGTAACGGGCAACAAGAGCGTCATCGCCCGCGATCATTTCGACCGTCTCAAGAATGGCGCCATCATCTGTAATTCGGGCCACTTCAATGTCGAAATCGACCTCGAAGCCCTCGGCAAGATGGCCTCCTCCCGCCGCCAGACACGCGACTTCGTCGAAGAGTACGTCATGCGCGACGGCCGCCGGATCTACGTCCTCGGCGAAGGACGCCTCATCAATCTCGCCGCTGCCGAAGGTCACCCCGCCTCTGTCATGGACATGAGCTTCGCGAATCAGGCCCTCGCCGCCGACTACATGGTAAAGAACCATGGGTCGCTTCAGAAAAAGGTCTACTCCGTCCCCGAGGATCTTGATAAGCAGGTAGCCAAGCTGAAGCTCGAAGCCATGGGCGTCAAAATCGATCGCCTGACGCCGGAGCAGGAAGAGTACCTCGCGAGCTGGTCGGAAGGAACGTAGAATGGTGTTAGGAGGCAGGTGGCCTGAGATTTACCCGTCACCCGCCTCCTGCTACCCACCAACCCATGTTAATTGAAGGCTGCAAACACGAATTAGAGATCACCGTTCCCGTCGAGGAGATTGACCAGGAGACGGAACGGGCCGTATCTAACATTCAGAAAAAAGTAAAAATCCCCGGTTTCAGGCCCGGCAAAGTTCCCGCTACCATCGTTCGCACGCGTTTTGCGCAGGAAGTCAGGCAGGATGTCCTTGAGACCCTGGTCCCTAAGTATCTCCAGAAGCGCTTCGAGGCCGATGAGCTCAAAGTAGTCGGCCGTCCCAACGTCACCGATGTTCACTTCGAAAAGGGTGAGCCGCTAAGGTTCAAAGCCGAATTCGAAGTCGCTCCGGAAGTCGAACTGGGCGAGTATCGCGGCCTGACAACTCACTACTCCGATCCGGAAGTTTCCGACGAAGACGTGAACCAGCGTATCGAGCAGCTTCGCGAGCAAAAAGCGCAGCACGTCACCATCGACCCCCGTCCCATCGAGGATGGCGATTATGCCACCATCTCGCTCGATAGCATTTCGGGCACGGATTCGCCGATCCACCAGGACGAAATGATGCTTCATGTCGGCGACCCCGACACTCTTCCCGAATTCACGGAAAACCTGCGCGGCATGTCTCCCGAGGAGTCGAAGGAATTCGACATTTCGTACCCCGAAGACTACGGCCAGGAGAAGCTCGCCGGCAAAACCGTTAAATTCCGTATGCAGTTGAAAGCGATCCGCCGCAAAGAGCTGCCGGAGTTGAACGACGAGTTCGCGAAAGACCTGGGCGATTTCAATACCCTCGACGAATTGCGCGACGCGGTCAAGAAATCGATCTTCCAGGAGCGGGAAAGCGCCGCGCAGCGAAAAGCGAAAGATGAACTCGTCGATCGCCTGGTGGAATCCCACGACTTCCCCGTCCCCGAAGTCTACCTCGATCGCCAGATCGAAGCCGAAATGGAAACCCGTCTGCGCCAGCTATCTTCGAACGGCGTGGATGTCTCGAAGCTGAAACTGGACTGGAACAAAGTCAAGGAATCCCAGCGTCCAAAGGCCCTCCACGACGTCAAGGCATCCCTGCTGCTCGACAAAGTAGCGGATCGCGAAACGATTGTAGCTACGCAGGACGAAGTGGACCGTGAAATTCAGCAAATCGCCCGCCAGGAGCGCGAACCGGTAGCGGCCATGCGTAAGAAACTCGAAAAGAGCGGAGCCGTAGGCCGCATCGCCACTCACATCCGAACCGAAAAGACCCTGAACCTCCTCTTCGAGCACTCCCGCAAAGTCGCCGGCGAGCCCGAACCCGCGGAACAGGTGTCCGAGCCCGTTTCGGAGTAGACTGGGACCCCAGATCGCCGGATTGGGAGCGAAAAAACTTAGAACCTAGAACGTAGAACGTAGAACCTCGAACGACGAACCACGAACTCCGTCAACGCCTAGCTCAACCAGGCCAGGACCGTACCAAAAGCCGACGAGCGGCGCCTTCAGCTTCTCCGAGATGGCAGCGTGTTCGTAATCGTGTTTGACAGCGGAGACAAGGTCTTCGAGACCACCCAGATGATGTCCTGCGATGGCGCCGTGAATGGTCTGACAATAATTGCAGTCGTTCTGAGCTGAGACATAAGTTCCGATCAGCTCTCGTTCGCCCGGAGTGAGCGGATGTGGCCCGCGCAGCAGTACATCCACGATTTCGTTCAACGGTTTTGCCGTCTCTGGCCGGAACATCATAGGCCCCGAATTCCTGGAACGCCTTCGGGGAGTGCGATGTGTGGCATGGTTCAGCCCCTCTTTTTAAGCAAGTTGTCCGTATAGAAGAGGCTTGGGAAGGGGCTCGATACTAGAAATCGATTATCTTTGTGCGTGCCGCGGAACTCGAAGCTCTGTCGAAACCCACCTTGCCGGTGCTCGGCCAAGGGTGTATTCTTCGTTTGGATGTCATGGCGGCCTGTTCGAAAATTAGCGGGGATCGGGAATGTGTTCCTCGGAACAAAGCTCTTGGATATTGCCGAGTACGATCTCGAGATTTACGAAGAGAACCCTGAAGATCACGAGCACCATGGGGCCAATTGGACAGTCGGCGCCAAGAAGGTGGAGGGAACTGTGGTGGGCGAGTTACCCATCCGCGAAGATCTCCGGCTAGTCACCGAAGAAGGGTACTCAGTGCGGTTTTATTTGAGGGACAGCTTCGGGTCCGTCGTGATCTTGGATCCCATGCTCGATAGCACCGGAAACCCGATGCGTTAAACGGAGTGCAATTGTTGATGGAGCCTCGCCGCCGACTTTCCCACGACTGAACCGTTCCTCTGCGGCCTCCGCTTGACGGGAGTGGCAACGCCCATACCCGCCCCTGGAGACAAGCTGCGTCCCTGAGAATCTGCGTTATAATCCGCGAAGCGTTCTTTGGGCGAAGCGAGAGTTAGGACCGACACCGGACCGAAAAGAAGCAGTGAGATGAGCACGTCGACAGGGCACTTTCAACAGAAATTCGAGGCGGCACTTGACGATCTCGTCGCCCAAGTGAGAATGGACCGGTCTATCCTGGCAGCCATCCTCTGCGGCAGCCTGTCGCATGATGTCGTATGGGAGAAGTCCGACATCGACCTGGCGCTGATCACGATCGACGATAAGAAGGTGGAGTCGGCCAGCCTTTCGCTTTACGCAGCCGGAGTGAATGTCCACGCGTTGCTGATGCCTCGAGCGGAGTTTCGCAAGACAGTGGAGGGCGCCGTTCGCAACTCCTTCATGCATTCACTGCTGGCCAAGGGCCCCCTCCTCTACACACACGACGAGAGCATCGCTCAACTCTGCGCACGCCTGCACGAGATCGGCGAGCGCGACAGGCAGGTTCAGCTTCTAGCGGCGGCGACGCGCGCTCTGCCGTCGGTCTATAAAGCTCACAAGTGGTTCATCACACGCGGCGACCTCGATTACACAGCGCTCTGGATTCTCTACACGGCAAACTCGTTGGCGCGGATCGAAGTGATCGGCGCGGGTCTTCTGGCGGATCGGGAGGTGATACCACAGGCGATAAAACTGAATCCAACGTTTTTCAAAACCGTGTATTCCGACCTGCTGAACATGAAGAAGACTCGCGTCATTGTGCGGGCAGCGCTGGATGGGATCGACGAGTACCTGGCCCAGCGGGCGAAAAAGCTGTTCCTACCTGTGCTCGACTATTTGCGCGAGGCTGGCGAAGCGCGATCCTGTAGCGAAATCGAGGTCTGGTTCAAACGGCAGATCGACGTCGAGGGCGTCTCGATGGCGTGCGAATATCTGGCCGACCAGGGCTTAATCGGCAAAGTCTCCACGCCGGTCCAGCTCACGAAAAAAAGCAATATCACCGTCGAGGAACTGGCGTTTGTACATTTGGGAGAACCGCCGCCACAAAAAGATAATGACTTCTAAGAGCGCCAAGGCCGCCGCACGCAGCACCATCGCGGTGCAGGGCGCGCGCGTACACAATTTGAAGAATGTATCGCTCGAAATACCGCGCGACAAGCTGATCGTCGTAACCGGCCTTTCTGGATCGGGCAAGTCCAGTCTGGCCTTCGACACCATCTACGCTGAAGGGCAACGGCGCTACATGGAATCGCTGTCGAGCTACGCGAAGAGATTTGTAGCCCAAGTCGCGAAGCCCGACGTGGACTTCATCTACGGTCTTTCTCCCGTCATCTCGATCGAGCAGAAAACCATAGCCAACAACCCACGATCCACAGTCGGCACCATGACGGATATCGCGTCTTACCTGAACCTTCTGTTTGCGACTATCGGTGAGCCGCACTGCCCGCGTGGCGGTGAGCCAGTGCCAAGCCGAACGGCCAGCCAGATCCTCGAATCGATCCTGTCGCTGCCTGAAGGCGCGGAGATCGAACTGCGTGCGCCCGTCTTCAAGCAGTATGGCGAGGATCTCGACTTCGTTCTGACCGAAGTACGCAAAAAGGGCTGCCGGTTGCTGATCATCGACGGCAAACCGGTAGACATCTCCGCGGAGGTCGATCTCGACGAATCCAAGGTCACCCACATGGACGCTGTCGTGGATCGGTTCGCGATTGGCCGCAAACACGAAAAGGCGATCAAAGCGGGTATCGCGAGCACGTTGCTGGTTGGAGACGGGCTGCTCCAGATCCACATTGTGAAGGGCGTGAACAAGGCAGAGGCGGAGCGCTTCTACCGCTCGGCGTGCAGCAAAACACATCACTTCGTCTACGGAGACATCCAGCCAGAGTACTTCATGTTCAACAACCCCGAGAGCGCCTGCCGTACCTGCGGGGGACTCGGAGTTTACAAGCGCACGCACCCGGAACTGCTGGTCCCCGACCCGCGCAGGAGCATCATCGGCGGCTGCTTCGTGCGGGAAGCGTTCAGATACAACCCCGACACCTGGGATGGCAGAGTAATGTACAGCTTGTCCAAAGAACGTCGTTTCTCGCTGGAAACACCTTGGGAGAAGCTGCCGGAGAACATACGGAACGTGATTCTGAACGGGCTCGATGGCGCGAAAATCGTGATCCGGGTCCCACCCGATGCGAAAGTCAAACGCGAGGAGTCGGCAGGAAAAGAAGTGGGTTTCGGCGGAATCGCGCGGCGTATCGAGCGACACTATCGCCGCTACAGGCAGCGAGGCGAAGCCAATTCGGGGATGGAGGCGTGGCTCGACAAGGTGATGGTGGAACATACTTGTCCCGACTGCGACGGAGTTCGCATCCGCGCGACGCGGTTGCTGTTCACCATTGCGGGCAATACTATCCATGCCTTGGGCCAGCTTCACTTCGACGAACTGCACGCGTTTCTCGGCACCATCAAACCCGTGGGGCGCGGCGCGGATGCCGGCAGACAGGTGCTGGGCGAAATCCGGGGCCGCCTGGAACTACTGCTTGGCATCGGGCTCGACTATCTGAGTTTCAATCGCCGCGCCGGCACGCTTTCGGGCGGCGAGTCGCAACGTATCCGGTTGTCTACCCAGATCGGTTCCGGGCTTATGGGGATGCTCTACGTGCTGGACGAACCGAGCATCGGCCTTCACCCAAAGGACAACGTGAAGATGATCGCCACGCTCGAAAGCCTGCGCGACATCGGCAACACCGTCATCGTTGTCGAGCATGACGAGGACACCATCCGCGCCGCCGATCACATTGTCGAAATGGGCCCTGGTCCGGGCGTCCACGGGGGAGCTGTCGTGGTGCAGGGAAGCCTCCGCGACGTGTTGTCATGCGAAGCGTCGCCAACGGGCCAGTTTCTTTCCGGCAGGCGTTTCATTGAGACGCCTGAGAGACGCCGAAAGGGCATCGGCAAAGCCTTGAAAGTGCGGGGCGCACGCGAGAACAACCTCAAGAACGTGAGCGTCACTATCCCGCTCGGCAAGCTGGTGGCGATTACGGGCGCCTCCGGCTCGGGAAAGAGCACGCTCATCAACGAGATTCTCTACAAGGCGCTGTGGAAGCGTCTCATCGACACCCGCACTCTGCCGGGTGAACACGATGGCGTCGACGGCATGGAGCAGGTCCACAAAGTGGTCAATATCGACCAGTCGCCGATTGGGCGCAACAGCCGTTCGAACCCGGCCACGTATATTGGCTTCTATGACAACATACGCGACCTCTTCATGCAGGCACCTCTGTCGATCGAGCGCGATTATAAGGCTGGCCGGTTCAGCTTCAATGTCAAGGGCGGCCGCTGCGAGGAGTGCCAGGGAGAAGGCGTCATTACGACGCAGCTTTACTTCATGCCTGACGTTGAAGTGATGTGTGGCGCATGCAAGGGCGCGCGCTTCAACGCCGAGACTCTCGAAGTCACGGTGCGGGGAAAGACGATCGACGACGTGCTCAACATGTCGGTGGAAGAAGGAGTGGACTTTTTTGCCACGGAGGCGGTCATCGGCAAGAAGATCGAAGTGCTGAGCGATCTGGGTCTGGGCTACCTGACTCTAGGCCAGTCCGCGACGACGCTGTCAGGCGGCGAGGCCCAGCGCATCAAAATTGCAACCGAGCTTAGCAAACTTCAGCGCCCGCGGCACACGGTGTATATCCTGGATGAGCCGACCACCGGGCTGCACCTGGCGGACGTTGAGAGGCTGCTCCTTGCTCTGAACCGGCTGGTGGACGCGGGACATACGGTGCTTCTCATTGAACATCATCTGGATGTGATCAAAACAGCCGATCACGTGATTGACCTAGGGCCCGAGGGAGGGCACGCAGGCGGGGAGGTGGTGGTCACGGGAACTCCGGAGGAGATCGCCGCGTGCAAGGCGTCACACACGGGCCGGTTTCTCAAAACGCACTTGAGAGTATAGACAGAGGTTCCTTACCGTCGTTCTGCGAAGTGACGATAGCTAGATGGCTGGGTGCCGGCAACGTTGACACAAGCCGCATAAGTTTGTTTCTCACAGATGGAGACTCCGGTTGACAACAGCCCTCCTCACCAGCAATACAAATCCACCGGAAGCGACCGATAAAGTTCGGAACACCTCCGACAGCAACATCCTCCATCTCCTAAAACTGCCGTTTGCTGTCGACCCGAGCGGCGGACCGACAGCGCACGTGCTGAATCTGGATCAGAATGCCCAAGAACAAATTCGGAATTTGAATGCTGCCTGGCAAATTGGTCGGCGCTGTGGCAAGGACCGCGGGCATCCTGCATAATGGCCGCCGTTGCCGGCGATGAAGCCCCTTGGCTGCTTGCCATTCCGCAGGAAACCACGAGGCCTGCCATCGCGATTGGCAAGTATCTTTATACCGGTCGCCAGGGCCGCCTTTGCGGATATGGGCTCAGATGCGGCCCACGATGCTGCGCGGCGAATCTTGCGGTTGACCAAGCGCGACGTCCATCAGGCTATGAAAGGCACCTTTAAATGCGACGGTGAACTGGATGCGCGCTGACTCTACTTGAAAAGCATTTTATATGCAGAAGGAACCGGAAGCCTCAAAAATCGCCGGCCACAGCGATCTCGAAATGACAGGCGAGTACACCTTGGTCACGCCCCGAGCGCCGGAATGAACTAACGAGGCGCATCCAGAGGGAACTCGGTGCCGCCGCGGCAAGAAACCCGGAGAATTCAAAACGAACCCAACCACCGCACTGGATGCGACGATGGCGTTGGCAGCCGCCAAGCCGTCCACACCGGGTGCAGTGACTTGCGGGCGGAGGGCTTGTCTATCGCAACACACCGGGCTGATAATGTTTGCAGGGAATGACGTTCAAGACGACCGACGATCCCCGACAGGCACCAGCGTACTCTCTGGCTGAAGCTGCCCATTATCTGCGCATGCCGGAAGCAACGTTGCGCAGCTGGGTCGTAGGCCGGCTCTACCCAGTCGCCGGACAGTCGAACCGTTCCCGGCCGCTCATCAATCTGGACGATTCGAAGAAGCAGTACTTGTCCTTCATAAACCTCGTGGAGGCGCACATCCTCGCCGCAATTCGCCGCCGGCATGGAGTGAAACTACATAAGGTCCGTAAGGCGCTCGACTACGTGCGGAGGCAGTTTCGAGTCGAGCACCCGCTCATCAACCAAGCTTTCCAGACAGATGGCCTTGATTTATTCGTAGAACGATACGGCGACCTGATCAACGCCTCGCGGGAGGGCCAGCGCGCAATGAAGGAAATCATTGGCGTGTACCTCAGACGGATTGAATGGGACGCAAAGGGGCTTCCGATCAAGCTCTATCCTTTCACTCGGGATACGCAGACGCAGGCAACCCCTACCGCCGACCCTCGCGTCGTCGTTATGAATCCTACAATCTCCTTCGGTCGCCCAGTGATTGTCGGAACCGGCATACCCGTTTCATCTATCTACGAGCGATACAAGGCCGGGGATTCCGTCGCGGATCTCGCGCAGGACTTCCATCTGGAGATCAGTGCGATCGAAGAAGCAATCCGCTGCGAAGCCGCCTGACGAAACTGTATTCTTCATCGCCAGGTCGCTAATCCAATCCGAACGAAACTCATCGAGGCTGGTCTCGTTGTCGAGATTCACGACAGCCATTTCGCTCGTGATGAGGAGGACCGCGTTTGGCTCCGGACAGTTGGCGAACGGGGCTGGGTCGTGCTCACTAAGGATCAGAGACTGCGATATCGTCCGCTGGAGATCGCCGCGTTGAGAGCCAGCAGAGCCAGAGTGTTCGTCCTTACGGCTGGTAATCTGCGTGGCATCGAAATCGCGGCGGTCTTCCTCGATGCGCTACTGCAGATTTGCAGAGTCCTCCATGCCCAGCCTGGACCGTTCGTCGCGCGCGTCTCACAATCGGGCCGTGTCACGATCACCTGATCGGGGTCCGCGCGGGGGACTCTGACCAAGATCGTAGTATCCGTATCGTGATGGGAAAAAAACTTTGGCAGAGCGGTTAACTTGTGGAGTCCACACCAAGCCAACGACGTTTTGGCGTCCATTCGGCCCACAAGAATTACAGCTCCCTGTTAACTCAATAAGGGCACGTAATCCTAGCTGAATTGAAAGACTACTTTCCCCGCTCCAGCGGCGACTCGACCGTATGCGGCGGCAAATTCGGTCAAGGGAAACTGCTCCGCGACATCGGGAGGATCTAAGGCGCCGCTCTCGAACAACGGCCTTATTGCGTTAAGCATGGCGGCGCAGGTGACCACGTCGACTCCCACCGTGTTAACGCCAATGAGCTCAAGGCGATATCGATAAAACGGGAGAAGATCGAGCTGAAACTCTCGTCCTCCAAAAGCAGCCGTGTAGACCATCATCCTGCCACCCGGCGCGAGCGAAGAGATGATCGCTGGGGCGACCGATGCTCCAATTCCATTGAGCGCCACATCCGCGCCCCGCCCGGCGGTAGCGTCACGAACGACGTCAGCAAGATTGCCCGCTTCCGAAGTAGCCACGGCTTTGACCTTGTCCATATTGAGCACGGTCTGCTGGCTGGCGTCCCTGACGAGCGCGATCGAGAATCCTCCCCGCGCATGGACAAGTTCGATGGCCGCGCTTCCCACCGCGCCGGCCGCGCCGGTCACAAGAACCCACTCTCCGCGTTTGTGCCGCGCAGCCTCCAGCGCGCTGTATGCGGTAATAAAAGGTACGCCCACGACGCTGGCTTGCTCGGCGGATAGATTGTTCGGCCGCGCAGAAACTGCCTCCACCGGTATATCGATCGTCTCCGCATGGGTTCCGTCGCGAGTGAATCCTAGATCGCCTCCGGAGCCCCAAACCTTCAAACCGATGAACTGCGCCGGGCCGTCGACAATTTCCCCCGCAAAATCCCGCCCGATGACTCGGGGCAGGGTTGTCGAGGGAAACGCGCCTTTGGCATTCGCGACATCACTCGGATTGATGCCGGACGCCTCGGTTCGCACGCGAACTTCGCCTTGCCGAAGCGGGCGCGAAGGAATCTCGACGAGCTTCAGCGCTTCCGATGGTTCGCCGAATTTTTGAATCTGGACCGCCTTCATCCTCAGGCTTTGCTTCCGGCCATTTGCGGCTCCAACGCAGCAACCTTGGCGAGACGGCGAAGGTGACGCGGAGCCTGGCTGAACTCAGCACCCAGAAACGCTTCGAGAATGTCCCATCCCGCGTACGCCCCGATGGCTCGGCCGCCCATGCAGATGATATTCATGTGGTCGTCCTCAACGCCCTGCCACGCGGAAAAATGATCGTTAATCAGGCCCGCGCGGACGCCGCGGATTTTATTTGCGCACACCGACGCGCCAACGCCGCTCCCGCAGACAGCGACACCTCGCTCGACGCTCCCGTCCGCCACCGCCCGTGCGAGCGGGATCACGAAATCCGGATAGTCGTCGCCGGGATCGAGACTGTATGCGCCGAAATCGACGACCTCATGTCCTGCCTCGCGAAGATGCGCCAGCAAGTCCTCCTTCAAACCAAACCCGCCATGATCCGTGGCAATTCCAATCCGCATATCATGCTCCTTGCTTGTGTACCGTATCCTGCTCGCCCGCGGCGGCACGATCCGCCAGCGCGAGCGCCCGTTCGCGTTCAATCCTCCCGGCCGGAATGGATTCATCTCCAGCTAGCAAACGTTGAAACATTTGTGTCTTGTCGCGTCCAGTTACTACCCAAAGCACGCGCCGGGCGCGGTTGAGAGCCGGATATGTCAAAGTCATCCGCTGGCGCCCCTGATATTCGCCCGTGATCGCAACGTCTGCGTCCGTGATCTTGAGTACCGGATCGCCGGGTACCAGCGAAGCGGTATGGCCGTCCGGACCGAGGCCGAGATGGACCAGATCGAGTACACGCGGCTCCCCAGCAATTTTCTGAAGATCCAAGGCATACTGCGCGGCTGCCTGCTTCAAATCCGGAGATTCCACCGGCATCGCGTGGACTTGTCCCGCGGGAAGCGGCACATGCTCGAGCAAGCTCTCGCGAAGGTGCGTGAGATTTCGATCCGGGTGTCCTTCCGGTGCGACCCGCTCATCGACCTGAAAGATATGCACACCAGCCCACGGTACGTCTTCGGTAGCCAGCGCGCGCAGCATGATCCAGGGAGTGTGGCCTCCGCTCACGGCCAAAGTAAATCTTCCCCGAGCGGCGATCGCGGCGCGAGCATCGGCGGCTATGACTGACGCGGCGTTCCCCGCGACAGAATCGGCTTCATCAAAGACTTCGAGCTTCATGGGCTTTTTCCTTAGGTGAAACGGTCGCATGCGAAACGCGGAAATCCTCCGGCTCCTCGGCCGTGGGATTGTGCCAGCCTCCGGGAGGCGAAACTTTTTCGTCGACCTCACTCGGACCCCAACTACCCTTGTCGTAGGTGCTGATCGGAGTTCCGGCGCTCAGCACAGGATCCACGATTCGCCACGCCTCTTCGACATAATCCTCGCGGGCAAACAAAGTGGAGTCGCCCGCCATGGCATCGCCTAGGATCCGCTCGTATGCGTCCATCTCATTGGAGCAAGGGCGACGGCTCGCTATGATTTCCACGGCTTCATTTCCCGTCTGTTCGTCGGGCCCCATCACCGTTGCACCCATGGCAATCGTCATCTCAGGGCTGATGCGGAACCGCATGTAGTTCCCCGCAACCTCTTCGCTGATGATTGAAGGAGGTGTTCGAAACCGCGCAATAACTTCCGTACAAGTCACCGGCAAATTCTTTCCCGCGCGAATGTAAAACGGCACGCCCTTCCAGCGCCACGAATCGACTTCGAGTTGCAGAGCCGCAAACGTCTCGACTTTCGAATCGGGCGCGACCCCATTTTCCTGCCTATACCCTTGGAACTGACCTCGAACGAGATCCTTCGCCTCCAGTGGCGGAATTGCCTTGAGCACCTTCGCTTTCTCGTCCCGAATTGTCTCACTGTCGCTACGCACCGGCGGTTCCATCGCCAGATTGCACATGATCTGGAAGAGATGGTTTTGAATCACGTCGCGGATGGTTCCGGTTTGATCGTAGAAAGCGCCGCGTCCTTCCACGCCGAAGTTTTCCGCCATGGTGATCTGCACGCTTTCGATGTAATTCCGATTCCAGAACGGCTCCATGAAGGCATTCGCGAATCGAAAAACCACCACGTTGTTCACCGGCCGCTTTCCCAAATAATGATCGATTCGAAAAATCGAGGATTCAGGGAAGGACAGATGCAAAGCGCGATTCAACCCCTGCGCGGAAGCTAAATCATGCCCGAACGGCTTCTCGACAATGATCCGCGCATCCTGAGCGCAACCCGACTGGGCCAACTGATCCACAACCGTTTCGAACAGCAGCGGAGGAATGGCAAGATAAAACGCCGGCCGGTGCGCCCCGTTGAGTTCTTTTCGCAGCGCCTCAAAAGTAGCAGGGTCCGTATACTCGCCATCCACGTAATGCAGAAGCTCGCTCAGTTTTTGAAAAGCAGCGTCATCCAGGCCGCCATGTTCCCGGAGGCTGTCCTGCGCTCGGGCTCGAAGACGCTCCAGAGTCCACCCGCCCCTGGCGACGCCGATCACGGGGACATTCAGATGGCCGCGCTTCACCATCGCTTGCAGCGCAGGAAAAATTTTCTTGTATGCGAGGTCGCCCGTTGCGCCGAAAAACACCAGCGCGTCGGAATGAGAATCGCTCATCGCAGTCTCCTTCGTACTACTTGCCGGCTACCTTCTCCAAGTGACCGCCGAACCCATACCGCATCGCCGATAGCAGCCGGTCCTGATAGTCCGCCTCGCCGCGCGACGTGAACCGCTGGTAGAGCGCGGCCGAAAGAACCGGCGCCGGAACGGCCTCATCGATAGCTGCGTTGATGGTCCAGCGGCCCTCGCCGGAATCCGAGACGTGCCCTTGAAATTCGGAGAGACTGGGATCTTTCACCAGGCTGGCCGCCGTCAGGTCCAGCAGCCACGACGCGATCACGCTGCCGCGCCGCCATACCTCCGAGATGTCCCGCAAGCTGAGGTCGTACTGATAATGCTCCGGATCGCGCAACGGCGTAGTCTCCGCATCCATCGCGTGCTCCTGCTTCCCGACATTGGCGCTGCGCAGAATGCCGAAACCTTCGGCGTATGCAGCCATCAGGCCGTATTCAATTCCGTTGTGGACCATCTTTACGAAGTGGCCCGCGCCGCTCGGGCCGCAGTGCAGATAACCTTGCTCCGCGGTGCCGTCGAGCTGTTCGCGTCCCGGTGTGCGCGGGATATTTCCCGGGCCCGGCGCAAGCGTCGCGAAGATCGGATCGAGGTGCTTGACGACTCCGGTCTCGCCGCCAATCATCATGCAATACCCTCGCTCCAGTCCCCAGACGCCGCCGCTGGTCCCAACATCCACGTAGTGAATATTCTTCGCAGCCAGCTCCTTCGCGCGCCGGATATCGTCGATGTAATAAGAATTGCCGCCGTCTATGAGAATGTCGTCCGCTTCGAGGTGTGGCAGCAGCTCCGAGATTGTCTGGTCAACGGCCGCGGCCGGCACCATCAACCAGATCGCCCGCGGCTTGTTAAGATTTGCCACGAAATCCTGTAATGAGGAACTCCCTGTCGCCTTCTCGTGAACGAGGTCGTTCACCGCATTCGGCGACCTGTCGAAAACGACGCACTGATGCCCCCCTTTCAGGAGGCGGCGCACCATGTTGGCGCCCATTCGTCCAAGGCCGATCATTCCGAGTTGCATGTTTACCCCCTGAGGTTGCGGTACTTGTGGATCAGATTGTTCGTGGAGCTGTCGTGTTTGAGCGCCGGCTCTGTCTGGCTCTCGAGCTCTGGTATGATTCGCTGCGCCAGCGCCTTGCCGAGCTCCACTCCCCACTGATCGAAAGAATTGATATTCCAGATCGCGCCTTGCGTGAACACGCTGTGTTCGTACAGCGCGACCAACTTGCCGAGATTTTCCGGCGTGAGCCGGTCGGCGAGAATCATATTCGACGGCCGGTTACCTTCGAAAACGCGGTGCGGTACGAGCCAATCCGGTGTGCCCTCCGCCTTCACCTGCTCCGGCGTCTTTCCGAACGCGAGCGCTTCCGCCTGCGCGAAGACGTTCGCCATGAGAATGTCGTGATGGCGGCCGACCTCATTCAGCGGCTGTCCGAATGCGATGAAATCGCACGGGATCAAACGCGTCCCCTGATGGATGAGCTGATAGAAAGAGTGTTGGCCGTTCGTTCCGGGTTCACCCCAATAAACAGGTCCGGTCGCGTAGTCTACCTCAGCCCCGTCAAGCGTGACGTGCTTTCCGTTGCTCTCCATGGTCAACTGCTGCAAGTACGCGGGAAAGCGCTTCAGATATTGCTCGTATGGCAACACCGCGACGGTCTGCGCGTCAAAAAAGTCGTTGTACCAGATGGCGAGAAGACCCATCAGAACCGGCAGATTTCGATCGAACGGAGCGGTGCGAAAATGCTCGTCCATTTCATGGAAGCCGCCCAGCATGGCCCGAAAATTCTCCGGCCCGATGGCCAGCATGGTCGAGAGACCGATGGCTGAATCCATCGAATAACGCCCGCCAACCCAATCCCAGAAACCGAACATGTTCGCGGTATCGATGCCGAACTTGGACACCTCGGCTGCGTTCGTCGACACCGCGACAAAATGCTTGGCGATCGACTTTTTCGTCGCCGCCCAGGTCCTCAAGGAGCCAGGCGCGCGCCGAGTGAGCATTCGTCATAGTCTCGAGCGTTGTGAATGTTTTGGAGGAGATGATGAAGAGCGTTTCAGCGGGGTCGATACCCTGAACGGCCTCCACGAAATCCGTGCCGTCCACATTCGAGATGAATCGGAACGTCCTGGAACGGTCGCTGTAATGTTTCAAGGCCTCGTAAGCCATTACGGGGCCGAGATCGGAGCCGCCGATTCCCACGTTGATCACATTGCGAATGGGTCTCCCGGTAAAACCGTTCCACTCACCGCTCCGCACGCGATTCGAGAAATCAGCCATCTTGTCAAGAACGGCATGAACTTCCGGAACTACGTTCTGGCCGTCGACGACGATCGAAGCTCCGCGAGGCGCGCGCAGGGCCACATGCAAAACCGCCCGCTTCTCCGTGACATTGATCTTTTCGCCGCGAAACATGGCATCGATTCGCGAACGTAAATCCGACTCCTCGGCCAGTGCGAGAAGCAACTGAAGGGTTTCATCCGTGACACGGTTTTTCGAGTAGTCAAGAAAGATCCCGACGGCTTCCGCCGTCATTCGCTCTCCCCGCTTGGCATCGCCGGAGAAGAGATCTCGCAGGTGCGTCTCGCCGATTTTCTGATGATGCGTCAGTAGATTTTTCCAAGCCTTACGCTTGGTGAGCGGCTCGAGAGCCGCTCCTGTTTCCGCGCGTGGTGTCATCCCCGTTCTCCTCGCCTCAGCTCGCGATGGCCTTCTTGAGAGCGGCGCTCTTGGATTCGATTACTTCCATCAGCTCGTTCCAGGATTTGACGAAGGACTCCGCGCCTTCCTGCTGAAGCTGTGCGGCGAGAGCATCCACGTCGATACCGGCCTTGCCGAATTGAGACAGAACCGCTTCGCCGTCGCCCCCGTCCACATCCATCATTGCGCCCACTTCGCCATGGTCGGCGAACGCTTTCAGAGTGGTGTCGGGCATTGTGTTCACCGTCAGCGGAGCGGCAAACGCCTTGATGTAAACCGTATCGGGCGCCTTGGGATCTTTGGTTCCGGTGCTGGCCCACAACAGCCGCTGCGGCCGCGCGCCGAAGTTGAGAGCCCGCTTCCAGCGCGGCGAATCGAGGAATTCGCGATACGCTTTGTACGTCCGCTTGCCGATCGCAATTCCGAGTTGGTTTCGAAGCGGCTCGGGCACTTTGGTGGCTATCGCGACGTCCCAGCGGCTGATAAACAATGAAGCCACCGAACCGACGTTGGGGTTGAGCCCCTGATCGATACGCCGTTCGACGCCGCGAAGGTACGCTTCGGCGGCAGCCAGGTAATGCTCGCGCGAGAACAACAAAGTCACGTTGATCGGAATACCGGCAAAGGTCGCTTCCTCGATCGCGGGGAGACCTTCCTTCGTGCCGGGGATCTTGATGAACAGGTTCGGTTGGCCGGCGCGCGCATGCAGGCTCTTGGCCGCGGCGAGACTGCTGGCAGTGTCGAAAGCAAGCAGCGGCGAAACCTCCAGGGACACCCAGCCATCAACGCCATCCGTTCGCTCGTGGATCGGCCGGAACAACATAGCGGCGCGCGTAAGATCCTCGACAGCCAGCTCAAAGAAAAGAGCTTCGCCCGATTTGCCTTGTCTCAGCTTCTCCTGAATAGCATCGTCGTAAGCAGAGCTGTTTTTAATTGCATGATCGAAGATCGTCGGATTCGATGTCAGGCCCGTCACGGACCACTCGTCGATATAGCGTTTAAGAATTCCGCCATTGAGCATGTCGCGTGTAATGTTGTCGAGCCAAATGCTTTGGCCTAAATTGTGAAGCACTTGCGTGGCGTTCATCGTGTAACAACCTCCAGAGCCTTTCTCATTTTTAGATTCACAGCGGTACCCAAATGGTGTGAGTTTTTGCGAGTGGAACGTTCGTCAGCGCACGGCGCGAACCACCGCATCTTTGGCGACGTCGGAATCGGTTGCGATTGTTCCTTCTGTATCGAACAGTCGGATTTTGCGGGAGTGCGCTCCCGATACGTGAAGTGTTGGTGCCTGCGAGTTGCGCAGCGTGATACTGTCGGCATCGTTCAGTTCCATTTTCGTAGGGACAACCACGCCGTCCAATAACAGATCCGTGACATTGTCCATCTCGAGGCCGCTTTTCCAGGTCGGAGACTCCGGTTTTTCCCAACGGATCTCGACATCCCGCATTGTAGAGTTGCGCGCATAACGCAGGATGAGAGCCGCCGCGGTATTCTCGTACGGCGCCTGCGGATCGTGCGAGACGAACAGACGGACGTTCTCCAGGCGGATGCCGTCCAGCCAACTGTCGGGATGGCCGTTGATCGTTGAGGTCCCCGTTCCGTGCGCGATGACGTTACGAATCGAGACGTTGCGGATGATCCCGGCCGGCGGTTCGTTGGCGCGCTTTGTTCCATCCACCTCGCTGCGGCGCTTGATATTGAAGTGAATCGGATCGCCATCTCCCCACCAGAACCAATCGAACCGGCGCGTCTCAATTGTAACGTTTGAGATCACGACGTCTTCCACGATGCCGCCGTCGAACACCATGAACGCCAGTCCGCGATTGGAATTCGTGATCACGACATTATCGATGGCCACGCGCCGGACGGCATTCGAGTTGCCATCGCAGAACTTGATAGCGCTCGACGACGACGACAAGCGGCAGTTTGTCACCGTGACGTTCTCCGTGGGCAATGCCGGGCCCCAGATCTCGGCCGAATAGAAGACCAGCGCATCGTCGCCTGTTTCGACCGTCGAATTGGAAATCCGCACATCCTGGCAGCCATCCGGATCGATTCCATCGGCCCACACCCCAGCTTTTTGACTCGAAGAAATGTAGACGCCATCGATCACCAGACGCTTGCAGCCGTACGGATTGATGGTCCAACTGCGTGAGCGCACGAACTTCAAGCCGTGAATCAGCACATCCTGGCAGCGCAACAACAAAACCAGGCGCGGATACACCGACTCTTTTCCGAATCCGACTGGAAACGATCGGATCAGCGGCTTTCCGGTGACCTCCATCAGAAGCTGATTGGGCCGGATGTAAAAATCCGTGAAGTTATTCAACTTGAATTCGTACGAGGCCTGCCCGTCGATGGTCCCCCGGCCATCGATAGCGATATCGTGCAAATCCTCCCCGTACAGCAGCGCGGCCTTCATCCCTGGATCGAACTCACGGCCCTCCAGCGAAGCGAACAGTGTGGCGCCCGCTTCGACGTAGAGCCGCACTCCGGATCGAAGATGAAGCTGTCCGGAAGTATATTCGCCCGGTGGAACATACACCGTTCCGCCTCCGGCTCGCCCGCAAGCGTCGATGGCTTGCTGCAGGGCTGGCCGCGCATTGTCCTGCTTGCGTCCGGAGGCGCCGTAATCCTTCACGTTGAAAACGGGTTGGGCGGCTAGCGCGACAGCGCAGGTCGTCATCACGAACCAGATCTTCATTAAGTCATTTTGCGCAGATCGATCTGCTAAGCACCACACCCTAGGCAATAAAGTTCTCGTACCGAGTGGACGATGGAAAATTGTGGCTGTGTTCACGAATTTACGGCAGACCTCCCTCAAGGTGGTGGACCGTCTCCCTCCTATCCCGGGCGCAACCGGACGGCTGCTTGCCATATTGGCGAAGCGGGATCTGGAAGTTAAGGACATCGTGAAACTCGTGGAAAATGATCCCGTCTTGGCGGGACGCATTCTTGCACTGGCAAATTCCGGAGCATACGGCCGCCGCCGCAATATCGATTCCGTGAAACACGCCGTAGCCTTCGTGAGCGTACCCGCCATTCGCCGCAATGCCCTGAGTTGGGCCATGGGATCGGTCTTCCGCCATTTCCATACGGCCGATAATGCGGCCTGGTCGACAATGCGCTTTATGACCCATTCTGAGCACACCGCGACTCTGTGTGATCTGTTCTGCGATTATCTCCCGGTGCAGAATGCCGAAGCGGCTTACATGGTAGGTTTGATGCACGATATCGGGAAGCTGGTCATCGCCATGGCGAACCACGAAGCACCCGGCGAAGTACTTGATTTCGCGCGCCTTACGGGCACTCCCATGGTTGAAGCAGAGCGCGAATTATTGGGTATTAACCACCCTGAGATCTCGGGCATGGTCGCCGAGCGGTGGCATTTGCCCGAATCAATCGGCGATGCAGTCCACCGCCATCACAACCCCGAACCGGATGACACGTCCTCGGCGCCGCTCAGCCTGGTCGTTGCGCATGCCAACGACGTGGTGCATTCCATCGGCCTTGGCATCGTACCTGAGAAACCTACCAACTTTGAACTGCATTGGCCGGGACGTGAATTTGAGGTGCGCGCAGCCCTCGACTCCTTCCGTCTCACCTTTAAGCCGGCAAATGAGGCCGCCCCGCGCAAAGAACCCGCCGCCTGACGGCGGGGAGCAGTCCCCTATAACTTGCTTTTTTGACTGTACATCGCGGCATCCGCGCGGCCAATTACTTGGAGCGGAGTCTCGCCGGACTGCCAGACCGCCATGCCGAAGGATGCAGTGACGTTCACCTTTTTTTGCGCGCCGCCCACCGCAATCTTGTAATCGCCAAAAAGCCACTTCGGCAAATTCTCGATGTGGCGCGTGGCCTCATTCACACCGCAGTCCATGACAGCAATGAACTCGTCGCCGCCCCAACGCCCAACCGTATCGGTGGGTCGGAAAAACGATTTCAGCTCGTGCGCGAATTGCTTCAACAACTCGTCGCCCGCAAGATGACCCCAGGAATCGTTGACCTGCTTGAAATGGTTCAAATCGAATAGAATCACGCAAAACGGCTGCGCGCGCTTGACCCGGAAAGCAAGCTGCTGTTCGACGTAGAGACGATTATCCAGACCTGTCAGGCTGTCCCGAAAAGCCAGCCGCTCGGCCTCCTCCACCCGCGCCTGATACACGCGCAGTTCATCGTGCAATTGCTCGACTGCCCGCCGGCCGTCGCGAGCCATGTCATCCACCTTGCTCTTCAGCTCGCTGGCGCTTTGCGAAAGTGACTGCCGGATTATCGTTAAGTCCTCCAGCCCCGCAATCGACTCCAGCCGTGTCGTCAACTGCTCGAATTGCCCCACATATTTTTGATCCCGCTCACTGACGGTTTGCGCCGCTTTCGCCATGAGCGTCATGATTTCTTTGACTTCGCTTGTCTTCTCTTTCAGGTAATCGGAAGCCCGATTGCCCCACTCGCGAATTTGAATGTCCACCTGTCTCTGCGTCTCGAGCACGACGGCCGGCGGGACATCTGAGGACAGTGACTTTTGAAGCTGGATCAGGCTCTGCCGCATATCGTCGCCGAATTGCGGAAACACCTGTTTGCCGCAGTCCGCCATGCCCTGGAGAGCCGCACGATAGGACTGCATGGTGGCTTGAAGCAGGTCTTCAAGCTGCACCTGCATGTATTTCTTCAGAGATATCACGAAGCTATCTCATCGTCAGCAAAACCCGACATACTTATCCGTAAAACGCCTTAGCGGCAATCTAAGTCCTGAGTCGCCGCCGCACCCCACCCCCTCGTCTGCCCTGTAATAATCGAACAATTAACCCGTCTTCCCGTATGAACGGATATGCAACTCGCAACCAGAGAAGAGCCGGCGGCGCCCATTCCAGACGACCTGGAAAAGGCCTACCAGAACCATTCCGGTCTGGTATTTCGCACCGCGTACCGCATCACGGGTAATGCCGCGGACGCCGAGGATGTCCTCCAGACCGTTTTTCTAAGGCTGGTCCGGCGCGACTCTGCCGCGGCCGCCCTCGAAAACCAGGAAAGCTATCTTCGCCGGGCTGCGGTCAACACCGCCCTCGATATCGTGCGGTCCAAACAGGCCGCCAAAAGCGTGCCGCTCGAAGATGCGCCCATGCGCAGCGTCACCGAGCCGTCCGACGAAGCCGGCCGCGAAGCTAAGGAGTGTCTGCGCCGCGCCCTCGCGCAACTGAACCACCGCGAGGCCGAGGTCTTCACGCTGCGATTCTTTGAAGGTCACAGCAACCCTGAGATCGCCAAGATGCTCGGCATCTCGCAGGTGCACGTGGCTGTAATTTTGCACCGCAGCCGCAGGCAGCTTCAAAAAGAGGTCCGTTCGTATATGGGAGGCAGGTCATGAACCGGGACAATTTGGACAGAATTATCGATAGCATTCGCAATGAGCCCATCGACGAACAGGCAGTAGCGGACGCAACGGCGCGCGTGCGAACCCGGATCTTCGCCGCGGCGGCGGACCCCGCTTCGGTAACGCTGCGGTCCTGCGGCGACTTCCAGGCTCTGATGCGCGCCTATCTCACGAAATCGCTCCCCGAATCGCGCGTGATGCTTCTCGAAGATCACGTCCATTCCTGCGTCGATTGCCGCCGCGCTCTTACGGCCGCCCGTACCGGCAAGGTTCGCACCATGCCGCGTCCGCGGACGGTCCATCATGAGCTCCCGAAATACACCAAGTGGGCCGTGGCCGCGGCTCTGATTGCGACCGTCGGACTGAGCGCCTGGGGTGTAATCCGGATGTTGCCGTCAGCCGGCGCCCGCGCCAGCGTTCAATCCGTCGCCGGCATTCTCTATGCGGTTTCGGATCAGTCGAGCGCACCGATTTTCTCCGGTCGCGAGATCAACGAAGGCCAGCGCATCCGCACCGCCAAGGATTCCACCGCCATGCTCCGCCTCACCGATGGATCCCTGGTCGAAATGAACGAACGCGCCGAAATTTCTCTCACCCGCAACGCGCGCGGCACCACCATCCATCTCGATCGCGGCAACGTCATCGTGCAAGCCGCCAAGCAAAAGACCGGCGCCCTCTACGTCGCTACGCCCGACTGCCTGGTCACCGTCCATGGCACCGTATTCGCTGTCACTCGCGGCGTCAAAGGGACGCGCATCTCCGTAGCGGAAGGAGAGGTGAAGGTCGACGACAACGGCCACTCCGAGTTGCTGCATCCCGGCGACCAGACCTCTACAAATCCTTCTATCGAGAAATCCGCCGTGCCTGATGAATTTACCTGGAGCCGCAATTCGGCGAAGTATCTCGCACTCCTCGGCGAATTATCGGGAATTCAGAAACACCTCGAAGAACTGCCTGGCCCCGCTCTGCGCTATAGTTCGAAGCTGCTGGACATGGTTCCGGGGAACACCGTCATCTACGCGGCCATTCCGAATCTGGGCAACACACTTACGGAAGCGACCAAGCTCTTCAACGAGCGCATTCAACAGAACGAGGTTCTGCGCGATTGGTGGAGTGAGCATCAATTAAAAGGCACGCATAACGTCGACGATATCGTCAATCGCCTGCGCACTTTCAGCTCCTATCTTGGCGACGAGGTCGTGCTATCGATTGCGGGTGATTGGGAAAATCACAACGTCGCGCCGCTGCTTCTCGCCGAAGTGAAGAAGCCGGGTCTCAAAGATTTCCTGCAGGCCCAGGCGAAAGAGTTGGGCTCCAACGGAGCTGCAGCATTCCGCTACGTCGAAGATCCGGAGGCTCCAGCTCCCAAGAATGCTAGCCCGCTCGTGATGACGATCAAGAACAATGTGGTCGCCATCGGCATGTCCGACGCCGTGAAGCGCTTCGCTAGCGACGACCACGACTTCGAACACTCTTATTTTCATCAGGTCATCTCCCAGTCGTATGAGTCCGGCGTGGGCTGGCTTTTCTGCGCAAATCTGGAACAAATCCTGCGCAACGGCGTAATGAAGAAAGAAGATGACGACAAGAATCCCAGTGGATTGCAGGATGTTCGCTACCTCATCTTCGAACGTAAAGACGTGGACGGCCGCACCGACAATCGCGTGGCCCTCAACTTCCGCGGTCACCGCCGTGGATTCTCATCCTGGCTCGGCGCTCCCGGCCCCATGGGCGGCCTCGACTTCGTCTCGCCCAACGCCCTCGTCGCCGCCGGCTTCGTGCTGCGCAATCCGCAAGCGCTGCTCGGCGAACTATTCAGTTACTTCGAAGGCCAGAATTCGAACTTCACGCAGCAGCTCTCCGATTTCGAGCAGAGGAGCAACATCAACGTGCTGAGAGATCTTGCCGGCCCGCTCGGAACCGACGCCGCGTTCGCCATCGATGGCCCCATTTTCCCGGTGCCGAACTGGCAATTCGCCATCGAAGTCTACAGCCCGGACCGCCTGCAATGGACCATCGAAAAGCTGATCGCCGATTTCAACAACCACGCCGCCGGCGAGGCCAAGCTGAACCTGACCAAGGAAGAAGTTAGCGGCCGCACGTTCTACACTCTGACCTGCACGAAAACGAATATCGAAGCGCACTATACCTTCGCCGACAGCTACCTGCTCGCCGGCGCGACCCAGGGAATGCTGTTGCGCGCCATCCAAAATCGGCATAACGGCTACACGCTTTCTCATTCGGATAAATTCCGCGCGCTTCTACCGCACGATCCTTACGCGAGCTTCTCCGGCGTGATCTATCACAACGTCGGCCCGCTCATCGGCCCCATTGCCGATCAATTGAAATCGCTCAACGCGATCACACCCGCCCAGCGCGCGTCCATCGATGCGTTGCAGGCCAATAACGCGCCTGGGCTGATCTTCGCGTACGGCGAGCCTAACCGGATTGTCATCTCGGGCGTCGGCCCGCTCTTCGGCCTGAGCTTGCAAAGCATGGCCGTCCCCAACATCATCGCCAATGCGGTACATGGCGGATTTCGCCTGCACAACCAATCGCAATGAGCACACTGATCCAGCTCGAAAACCTGAGCGTACGCTTCGGGAAACGCACCATCCTCGACCAACTTACGTGCTCGCTCTCGGGCTGCGCAATCGGATTGCTCGGCCCGAATGGCGCCGGTAAATCGACGCTCATCAATACGCTTCTCGGATTCTATAAGCCGGCTGCGGGCACCGCCCACGTGCTCGGCCACGATATTCGAACCGGTGAGCAGCAGATCCGAACTCTTGTCGGCTACATGCCGGAGAACGATTCATTCATCGCCAACATGACGGCTGTCGCGTTCATTCGCTACATGGCCGAATTGTCCGGTCTGCCTTCCGAAGCGGCTCTCGAACGCGCCCATGAAGCCCTCTTCTACGTCGGTCTCGGGGAGGCGCGCTATCGCAAACTCGGCACCTATTCGCTCGGCATGAAGCAGCTCGCCAAGCTCGCGCAGGCCATCGTGCATGGACCCAAGCTGATCATCCTCGACGAGCCGACCAACGGTCTCGATCCGCCTGCTCGCCAGCGCATGGTCCGCCTCATCAAGGAAATGAAAGAGTCGGGCGAAGTTCGCATCGTACTCTGCTCGCATCTGTTGCGCGACGTCGAAGAAACCTGCGATGAGGTCCTGATCCTCAATCGCGGGCGGATTGTGCATTACTCGAATCTCGAAGAGGAGCGCAAAGCCAACCGCCGATTTGTGGAACTCGAAACCGTCGGCGACCAGGCGCCTTTCGCCGTTGCCCTCGAAAAACTCGGCTGCGAATGCGCGCTCATTGGACACGGCCGCATCAAGATGGTGATGTCGGACGGCGTCGACATGCGCGACATCTACCGCATCGCCGCGGAGCGCGACATGCAGCTGCGCCGCCTGAACTACCGGCGCGATTCACTCGAAGACATCTTCCTAAAAGCCATCGACGTCCCCGGGGGTAAGTAAATGGCGATCTACAAACGTACCTATCGAGCCTACACCGGCCAGCTCACGCCAACCTGGTCGCGCTCCTGGATTCTGACTCGCTACGCCTGGAAATACCTGTTCCGGTCGCGCATGATGACGGGATTCTTCAGTCTCTGTTTCGTCCCCGCGCTCGTGATGGGAGTCGGTCTCTATCTCAACCACAGCGATAGCCTGCTACGCCTCTTGCGCCTGCCCACCGGCCGTCCGCTGATTAGCGATTTCCCCCTCTACTTCAAGACCTTCGTTCAGATGCAGTGTTCGTTCGCGATCCTCCTGACAGCCTTCGCCGCGCCGTCGCTTATTTCACCGGACCTCACCAACAACGCGCTGCCGCTCTATTTTTGCCGCCCGATCTCCCGCGCCGAATACGTCGTCGGGAAGTTCTGCGTGATCGCGTGGCTCGTCTCGTTGATGACCTGGGTTCCCGGCCTGTTGCTCTTCGCCATCGAAGCGGGATTGTCCGGTCCCGTCTGGGCCTGGAACAATCTATGGCTCGCGAACGCCATATTCTTTGCTTCGCTCGGCTACGTGCTCATCCTTTCTTTCCTTGGACTCGCGCTCTCTGCCTGGGTCAAATGGAAGCCGATAGCGGGTGCGCTGGTTCTCGGCACATTCTTCCTCGGCGCGGGATTCGGAGCCGCCATCAACGCCATCATGCGCACCACGAACGGCTATTACATCGACATCTCGCACATGATTCACACCGTGTGGGCCTGGCTGTTCCGCAATGCCGATTTCGAAGCTGGAGTTCCGGTAGCCGGTGCCATCATTCAACTCGTAGCCGTTTGCGCACTCTGCTTGTGGCTGCTCTCGCGCAAGATACGAGCTTTTGAGGTGGTCAAATGATCGCTTCTCAAATTGCGTTCGAAAACGTCTCCAAGTTCTACGGCGACGTCCTCGGCGTGAATCGCGTGAACCTCTCGATTCCGCCCGGAATCACGAGCCTCGTTGGGCCCAACGGCTCCGGCAAAACCACGCTGATGAATCTCATGACCGGGCTCATCCAGCCGAGCCGCGGCCGCATCCGCGTACTCGGATTGTCGCCCGACAATCCCCAGGAATTCTTCCGCGAAGTCGGCTACTGCACCCAGTTCGATTCTTTTCCTAAAGGCTTCACCGGCTACCAATTTGTGAATTCTTATCTGCGCCTTTATGGCTGCCCCGCAAAAGAAGCGGAGACGCTGGCATGGCAGGCCATCGAGCGCGTCGGAATCGTGGACGCCGCGAATCGCAAGATCGCCGGCTACAGCAAAGGAATGCGGCAGCGTATCAAGCTCGCGCAGGCGACTTGTCATGGACCCTCCGTTCTCGTCCTCGATGAGCCGCTGAACGGTCTCGACCCGCTGGTGCGGTCCGAAACCATCGCGCTCTTCAAGCAATTCGCCGAAGAAGGTATGCACGTCATTCTCTCGAGTCACATTCTGCACGAAGTGGACGCCATTTCCGATCAGGTCATCCTGCTCAGCAACGGCTACGTGGTCGCCGAAGGAAAAATTCGTGGTGTGCGCGAAGAGATCCAGGATCAACCTATGCAAATCCTGATCCGCTGCAATAAGCCCGGCGAGTTGGCTTCGAAAATGTTCCAGCAGGAACACGTCATCGAAGCGCGCATCCACAAAGACGGCGCCGGTCTGATGATCAAGACGCGGGATGCCAACAAGTTTTACCTGATGCTGAACAAAATCGCATTGAACGGCGTGGGTATCGAATCCGTCGCCCCAGCCGACGACGACGTCAACTCGCTGTATGAATACCTGATCGGCGGAGAGGAGTCGACCAAATGAACCTCTGGCTGGTGCAAGTCCTCGCGGTAATCCGCCTCGAATTGAAGAAGACGTTCTTCGCCAAACGCGGCTTGTGGATCTACATTCTCGCGCTGCTGCCGCTCGCCCTCTTCACCGCCCGGGCGATCTCCGTGATGCGCTTCCACAATCCCGCCGATTTCGGCCAGGACACCAACATCTTCGCCACCGTTTTCCAGTTCTTCTATCTGCGCCTCGCCATCTTCTTCGGATGCGTCGGCATCTTCATGAACCTGATCCGAGGCGAAATGCTGGACCGCAGCCTGCACTTCTACTTTCTCGCGCCTATCCGCCGGGAAGTGCTCATGGCCGGAAAATTCCTGGCCGGCCTGTTCGCGGCGATCGTGATCTTCGGCACGAGCACCGTCCTGCAACTGATCGCTGTGTACTCCGTCTTCGACCCTCCCACGCTCCAGGAATTCGTATTTCGCGGCGACGGCATCCATCACCTGCTCTCCTATTTGGGCGTGACGGTACTCGCATGCATCGGCTACGGTAGCGTCTTTCTCGCCGCCGGCGTCCTGCTTCGCAATCCGATTATCCCTGCCGCCGTGATCCTGGTCTGGGAAGCCATCAGCAGCTTCCTGCCGGCATTCCTGCAAAAGCTCAGCGTGATCTACTATCTGAAATCGCTCTGCCCGGTCGAAGTGCCGCCCAACGTCGGACCACCCTTCTCGCTACTGGCCGTCAACCCCGACCCGGCCTCGCCGATTATCGCGATTCCGAGCCTGATCCTCCTCAGCGCCCTAGTGGTAATCTGGTCCGGCTACAAAATCCGCCGCCTCGAAATCAACTACGGCACCGACTAAGCCGACCAATTCGGCGGCTGGCTCCGAAATTCCGCGTCCCCAACACCTAGAAGGCACCAACCACCTCAGCGCGGATTTCGGTGCCTGTCTCCGAATTGGACTCCAACAGCCACTCTGCAGCGCACTCCTGCTAAGCTTGCATTTCAGACCGAAATGGAGACCCAACCGTGAACGTTGTCGCAGGAGTCGACCTTGGCGGGACCGCCATCAATTACACGATTATCAATGAGCAGGAGCAGTTCCTCATCGCGGGATTATGCGAGCATCCGGCCATGTCCGTCGAAGGGCCGGACGTCTGTCTCGCGCAGATCGAGGATGGCCTGAAAGTCGCAGCCGACCTTGCCGGCGTGCGTTTGGCCGACATTGTCGCCGTCGGACTGGACACCCCCGGCCCAGCAAGTTCGACGGGCGTTCTCAGCGCAACCGGTTCCACTAACTTCGTCCATACCAATTGGTGTGGATACGACATCCGGAGCAACCTCGAAGCCCGTCTCGACCGCCCCGTCACCTACCTCAATGACGGCAACGCCGGAGCCCTGTGGGGTCACTTCACCATCTTCGGCGCCGATAGCAAACATACTTCCATCTCCGCGGTCATCGGCACCGGCCTCGGCGGGGGCGTCATCATCGATGGCAACGTGGTCAAGGGCAGAATGGGCTTCGGCGGAGAGCTCGGCCATGTGCTCATTCCATATCAAAGCATCGCCGGCATCGAAGGTCTGAGGCCGGAATGCAACTGCGGCCGCATCGGCGACCTGGAGTCGCTCTGCTCGCTCACGGCCATCACCCAAACCTTGCTTCCCTACTTCCTCCCGCGCTATCCCGGCCACCCGCTCGCCGAACTCGAAGTGAAGAAGGCGGCAAAACTCGTACGCGGCATGGCCGAGAAGGGCGATTCTCTTTGCCGGGAAATCTTCCGCGTACAGGCTCACGCGCTCGGCCTGTTCTTCGACGAAATGGTGAACACGTTCGATCCCGATGCCATGATCGTCGGCGGCGGAGCGCTCGAAACCGGCATGGAATTCCAACACTGGTTCCTCGACGAAATCCGAGCCGGTATGCCGGCCCAGCGCGTGGAACAGGCCGGAATCCCTATTCACGTCATGCCCAATGGCGATACCGCCGGGGCCCGAGGGGCAGCCATTGAAGCTCTCAAGTTGTTTCGGCAGACCGGCTTGAGTTAATGGAAATGCCGCGTGACCCAAGCGTGAAAATCGGGCCAGAACTCCGGTAAAAGATTGGCCATGCCCGCCCCGGCCACGCCAGTGACCCAATTGACGGTCGCTGCATGCGCGTTTCTGCTCTCGGGAGGATAGTACGCGTTCGAAAGCGCCGCGCTCATGGCGGTTCCGAGAACATTGGAGTAGTTCAACGTCGGGTCCCCGGAATCCGTGCGGGTCACCACCGAACGGCTAACGGCATAAAAGATACGCGGCAGCAGCCTGTGCGAAGGTCCACGCCGGATATAGCGTGTATCCTCATGAAAAGCCGACGCCAGGACAAAATCCCCAAAAAAGTTCTGGCTGATGATGTCGCCGACAGCGGATCCGAAACGCGCCGGGTACGATGGAAAGAACTCGCGGCCATATAACGGGGTGGAGTCCGTCACTTGCGAAACGGCCGCATTGAACGCGCCCGCCTCGAGCGTCAGAGGCGCAAAGGTCTCCTGCACGAACCGGTTCCATTTCTCGGAAACCGAAGGCGAAGGAAGCGGTGCCGCGGTGCTCGACGGATCGTCAGTTTGAGCGAACGCACCCAACGCCAAAGCAATCGCGAAGAAGACGAACCGTGCCCACCCCATTCCTCTAGTGTGACGCGCCGGAAGAAGAATCGTGTTCCCAAGAGGAATCGCGACTCTACCTCATGAAATTGTATAACTATTTGGTGCCAAGTAAGGTATAATTTCTGGTATAACATGAAGACGGCAATCTCCATTGATGACGGCCTACTGCGGGAAGCGGACGAGACCGCGCGGTCACTGGGGTTGACCCGCAGCCGGCTCTTCGCAATGGCGGTCGGTGAGTTCCTGCAACGCCAGCGGCGGGAAGATATGCTGCTTCGGCTCAACGAGGTATATGCAAACGACCCCGAAGCTGACGAAAAGCGACTACTGAATAGGATCAAGGCCATGGTGCGCCCGACGGTCAAGGAAGACTGGTGAGCGAAATCCGGCAAGGACAAGTGTACTGGCTTGATTTCGGCCCTGCCAAAGCTTCCGAGCCCGCTGAGCTGCACCCCTGCGTCGTTGTTCAGAACGACGTTTTCAATCGGAGTGCGATTGCAACTACTGTAGTGTGCCTGATTACCTCAAATCTAAGCAGGGCGAAGGCGCCGGGCAACGTGCTTCTCAAGAGAGGAGAGGCCAATCTTCCGAAGGCGAGCGTGGTCAACGTCTCGCAAATCCTAACCGTGGACAAAACAGAGCTTTCGGAATTCGCCGGCAAACTGAGCGACGCCGCGTCCGATGCGGTGCGTGGCGGATTGCAGTTGCTCTTTGAGCGGCTGTGATCGTTATAATTCTCGCGTACATCCCACATCCGAACACAGAGAACCACAAACCAACAACTACGAACGAACAACGCCGTCTTCGAGCAACCCTGCGTTAACCTAGAGAAAGAAAAATGACTTACGATCTGATCGTTATCGGGAGCGGTCCCGGTGGCTACTCGGCTGCCGTGCGCGCAGGCCAGTACGGATTGAAGACCGCCATCATCGAGAAGGACCCCAAACTCGGCGGAACCTGCCTCCATGTCGGCTGCATCCCCACCAAGGCCCTCCTCCATACCGCCGACGTCTGGGAGTATTTCAAGCACGCCGACGAGCAGGGTTTCTCAGTCGAGAACCCCAAAATCAACTACCCCAAAGCCATCGACCGCAAGAACAAAATCGTCGCCAAGCACGCCAAAGGCGTCGAGTTCCTCATGAAGAAGAACAAGGTCGACTGGATCAAAGGATTCGGCAAACTTGCTCCCCGGCGGCGGCCCGACTCACAAAATCGAAGTGACGAACGGTAAGGGCACGCAGACGCTCGAAACCAAGAACGTCATCATCGCGACCGGCTCGGAAGCCCGCATGCTCCCCGGCCTCCAGCCCGACCCCAAAACCATCCTGACCAACATCGAAATTCTCGACCTCACGGTCATCCCGAAGACCATGCTCATCATCGGCGCGGGCGCCGTCGGCGTCGAATTCGCGTCAATATTCAACCGCTTCGGCACCAAGGTCACCATCCTCGAAATGCTGCCGCGGCTCGTTCCCGTCGAAGACGAAGAAGTCTCGAAGGAACTGGAGCGAGTCTTTAAAAAGACCGGCATTCGTAGCGAGACCGGCGCGCGCGCCGACAACATCCTCAAGACCGACACCGGCGTAAAAGCTAACCGTCACGCTCGCCAACGGCAAGACGGAAGAAATGGAGGCCGAAACGCTGCTCGTCGCGGTAGGCCGCAAGCCCCTCACCGAAAACATCGGTCTCGAAGGCACCAAGGTCGAGCTCGACCGCGGCTTCATCAAAGTGGACCAATACCAGCAGACCGCTGAACCGGGCGTCTACGCCATCGGCGATGTCGTGGCCGGAACTCCGCAGCTCGCCCACGTTGCTTCGATGGAGGGCATGATCGCCGTCGCCCACATGGCTGGGAAACCGGCCAAGCCGCTCAACAGGAATCGCATCCCCGGCGCGACCTACACCGATCCCGGCATCGGCAGCGTCGGACTCACCGAAGCGCAGGCCAAGGCCCAGGGCTTCAAAGTGAAGACCGGCAAATTCCCGTTCGCCGCGAACAGTAAAGCGACCATCCTCGGCAGCCACGACGGCTTCGTGAAAGTGATCGCCGATGAAACATTCGGCGAGATCCTCGGCGTCCACATCATTGGTCCGCAGGCATTTGAACTCGTATCCGAGGCCGTGGCCGCAATGGAAGCCGAAGCCACCGTCGAAACTATGATGAGCACGATTCACGCCCACCCGACTCTTTACGAGGCCATGGGCGAGGCGTTCAACAACGTCTACGGGCTCGCCATCAATGCGTAATTGCGAATTTCGGGATCTCGGCAAACTGGGCTACGCGGAAGCGCTCGTCATCCAAAAGGATTTGGCGGACCAGCGTAAGCGCGGCGAAATTCCCGACCAGTTGCTTTTCGTCGAGCACCCGCACGTCATAACGCTCGGCCGCAACGGACATCTCGAGAACCTGCTCGCGAGCAGCCAGGTTCTCGATCGTACCGGTATCTCGTTCCATCAGACCGACCGTGGCGGCGACATCACGTACCACGGTCCCGGACAGATCGTTGGCTATCCCATCTTCGACCTGCGCGAGTGGAAACGCGATGTGGTCGGCTACGTCCGCGCCGTCGAGCAGGCGATTATCGATGCCCTCGCGGAGTTCGATATCGTTGGTACCCGCGTGCAAGGCGCAACCGGAGTTTGGGTCGATTCGGCCAAGGTAGCCGCGATCGGCATTCACATCAGCCGTTGGGTCACTTCTCACGGCTTTGCGTTGAATCATACAACTGACCTCAGCTATTTCCAATACATCGTGCCCTGCGGACTCACCAAGCCCGTGACGTCCATGCGGCAATTGGGTTCGAATGCGTCCCGCGAAGACGTCATCCGCGCCCTGGCACATCACTTTGAGCGACAATTCGATTTCAAGCTGGCCGGGGCTCGAATCCCGGCATTGGAGACCACAATTTCATGACTGACATCGTCATGCCCCAGATGGGCGAAAGCATTGTAGAAGGCACTCTTACGAAGTGGCTCAAGAAGAAAGGCGATCGCATTGAACGCGACGAGCCGCTCTTCGAGATTTCAACCGACAAGGTCGACACCGAAATTCCATCCCCGGCCGCCGGCGTTTTAGGAGATGTGCTGGTCGCGGAAGGAACCACGGTAGGAATTGGAACCGTAGTAGGCAGAATCGAAGACGGAGCGGCCGCCCCCGCGCAGCCTTCGCCGACCGAAGTAGGACCCTCGGCAGCGGCTGCCGAAGCACAGCCGAGTCCCGAAAAGCCTGTCGTCCATGAGCCGGTGGCCGTGAGCGCGGGACCATATCCAATCCCCGTGCCCGAGCCCGAACCGGTCGTAGCCGAATCACCTTCCGGTCCGCTCTCGCCGCTCGTTCGTAAAATGGCTCGCGAGTACAACATCGACCTGAAGCAGGTAAAGGGATCCGGAGCCGGCGGCCGCATCACCAAGCAGGACGTGGAATCCTACATGTCCGCCCAGGGCGCCCGCACTATCTCGCAGGTATCCCAACCACCGGCAGCCCCCGCCCCCGCGCCGCCGCCCATCGCTCAGCCTGCGCCACAACCAGTCGCCCGTGCAGCCGAATCGCCCATCGCGCCCGCTGGAGCGCCGCACACCCGCATCGAGCCTATGACCACCATGCGCCAGCGCATCGCCGAGCACATGGTCATGAGCAAGCGCACCTCCGCGCATGTCACCACAGTGCATCGCGTCGACATGACCAAGGTCGCCAAAGCCCGCGATCGCGCTAAGGCTGAATTCCAGGCCCGCCACGGCTTCTCGCTGACCTATCTGTCGTTCGTCACGCGAGCCACCGCCGAAGCCCTGCGCGCCTACCCGATCGTCAATGCATCCATCGACGGAACGAATATCATCTATCACAACGACATCAATATCGGCATCGCAGTCGCGCTCGACGGAGGCAACGGCTTAATCGTTCCGGTCATCCGCAACGCCGACGAAAAGAACGTCACTGGTCTTCAACGCTCTATCGTGGATCTCTCCACGCGCGCCCGTTCGCGCCAGCTCAAGCCCGATGAAGTGCAATCCGGCACTTTCTCGATCACCAACTTCGGAAGCTTCGGCAGCATCTTCGCAACGCCTGTGATCAACCAACCGCAGGTCGCTATCCTCGGTGTCGGAGCCGTCGAGAAAGTTCCCGTTGTCATTGACGACGCCATCGCAATTCGGTCGCAGGCCTATCTCGCGCTCACCTTCGATCACCGCCTGATCGATGGAGCGCTAGCCGATCAGTTCACCGCCAAAGTAAAATCGATCCTCGAGAACTGGTCTGAAGAGGTTCTATGATCGAACCGGCATTTCTGAAATTCTCCGCGGACAAGCTGGAGCAGCTCCGTGGCCGCATCCACGACTGCGTCGGCCGTCTCGACAACGAGCGGATCTGGATGCGCCACGGCGATCAGGATAATTCGATCGGCAACCTGGTGCTGCATTTGTCTGGCAACGTCCGCCAATGGATCGGATGTGGAGTCGCGGGAAACCCCGACATTCGCGACCGCGACTCCGAATTCGCCGCGCGCGGCGGTCTCGACACCGCTGCCCTGCTCTCGAAGCTAGACGAATCCGTGGACGCCGCCATCAAGACCATCAACACGCTGCCGCCATCGCGGCTGCTCGACCCCATTACTGTCCAGGATTATCCCGTGAACGTTCTGGAGGCCATTTATCACGTAGTCGAGCATTTCGCGCAGCATACAGCCCAGATCATTTTCGCCACCAAGCTTTTGACCGGAGAGGATCTGGGTTATTACCGTCACTTAACCCGTGCGACAGCCGCGCCGGCAACCGATCCGCGTCCTTAGAACGTATACCCCATCGCGATCTGGTAACTTCGGGGCTCGATGAAGTGGGTACCGCTAAACGTCGACAGGAAATTATATAGGGCGACCTTGTTCATCAGATTTTCCACCGTGAACCGCAGCGTCACCTTCCCTCCCTGTTCTCTGTGAAACAGGTTGTCGGTGCCAACGGCGACATTGAAAAGACTTCGCGGCTTCACGCGATCCGGATTGTGATCGTCGTTCTCCGTGCCCGTCTGCGGCAACGTCAGCAGCTTAGACGCTCCGGTTCCATTGCACGTCGTAATCGGACTACTGAGAGTGGCATAGACGCCGTTGCACGAAAATCCGATATCTACCTGTTGCGCCGGAGTGAGAGCCAGCGCCGCGGCAACGTCCGGAACTCCGCTGACCACCAGGCCGCTGTCGTAGCGCCACGTGAAATCGATCCACTCGAAAGTCTTCCGTTGATAGTGCAACACAGCGTTCTGCTGGTAAGCCTGGTCGTGATCGATGCGGAACACTCCTCCGGCATATCCACCAAGTGGAACTAACCCGCCGTCCTCCGGCGGAAAGTAACGCGCGCGTGTGTGACCCACAGTTACATAGGCTTGAAACCCGTGTAGGTTCGTAGTGCTGACGCGACCCGTCACGCCGTCCAGCTTGGAGTTATGCCACGCAATCGGAAACGTCAGCGGTGTATTGAACAAAACGTCGAAGTCGTATGCATTGTGCGTATACTTCCAAAAGTAATCGGCGTCGATAACCAGCCAGTGCCCGATCCCTTGCTGAAAGCCAGTATTAAATTGATTCCGCGCCCCCGGCTGAATTGGCGTGGAGTTGGACCCAAACACATTTTGCGACAGACCTCCGCCGCCTGTGCCACTCGATAGAATAAGGTTCTCATTGAACGGAGTCTCATAGGTTCTGGCATACGCAACCCGCAGTACGGTGTTCGACTTTGGAAGTAAATACGACAGGCCCAAACGCGGTTGAATTCCGTTTCCTGAACTCAACCCGTTATATTGATCGTCGCGTAAGCCGGCGGTCACGGTGAGATTCCCGAACTTCATCGTATCCGTGACATAGACGGCGTACTGATTGATGTTGGCTTTGCCTCGAAAATTGAACAGAGATCCACCGCGCGTCAAATCGTACGCCACGATTCCGGGCTGAAGATTCGGGTTCCCGATATAAGTCGGATTGATAGTGGAGCATTCGTTGGGATTAGTAACACCGGGCAATAATAAGTATCCGCCGGTCGCATTGAGGCAAACGGGATTGTAAGCCGGATCCGTAATACCAAACTGAAAGCCCTCATCCAGCCGCGTCTGTTGAATCTGAGTCCCGACTTTTATATCGTGCCTTCCATGAGTGTACGAGATATCGGTTTTGATCCCATAATTCGTTAGAAACCGAGACTGCGAAACCGTAGCCGGCGTGTCCGCGAATGGATTCCGGCTGCCGTAATAGTCCACCTGGTCACGCCGGGAAAAAGGATTCACTGTAAGTAAGGTGTGGGAGTTGAATGTGTGCTGATATCCCGGCGCGATGCTCCAGGTCTGAACTCTTTGCCTCTGGTCCTGCGATAGCTGGTCGTAGCTGTTAGGAACCTCAAACCAGTTCCGCGCGACAAATAGGTTCAAATGGATAACATCCGTCGGGCCTGGCTGCCAGTCCAAACGGTCGAAAATGCTCTCGTTGTTCCCTCGATCGTGAATAGGCAGAAACTCCGGCGTATCCAGAAACCTCCCCGACTCCGTCCCGTTCACCACGATGAAGTTACCGAATTTCGGAGTTCCGAACCCCAGAGACGCACTGCCACCCCAGGTTCCAAACGATCCCCAATCGGTCTCGACACTCCCGAAAGCCTTCGTCGCGCCCAGGCCGGAACGCGTAGTGGCATTTACCACCAGGCTCGATTTATCTCCGTACTGCGCATCCGGAGACCCCGTAATCAATTCCATCGACTGAAGAGCGTTCGCCGGAATCTGTGTCGAAAAAAGCTTACTCTGCTGATCGCTGATAGGTTGTCCGTCGATGACGAAAGTGGTCTGCGAATGATCCCCGAGTGGATGGAAAAATCCATTCGCGTCGGCGGCCACGCCACCCGTGCTAAACGTCACCGCCTGGCTGAGACTGGCTCCCGGATCGAAACTCGGCAGTTTCAGGAACGAACTCGCATCGACATCTTCGTGCGCCGATGGATCTCCCTCCACCTTTGCTCCGGTCGCTTCGACTGTCACGCTCGTGGACTCGCTCGCAATATTGAGAGTGAGGTTCACGGTCAACGGCAACCCGCCATGCACATCGACGTGCTTGGAGACGCCGCTAAAACCAGGCGCCGAAACGCTGATATCGTAGCCTCCGGGAGGGATATTGTTGAAGCGATAACTACCGTTCGCATCTGTTTTCGCCGTCTGCGCATAGCCGGTGATTGGATTGCGTAGTAGCGCCGCAACATCCGACACAACCGCGCCGGATTGATCGCTTACCGTTCCGATAACAGTACCACTGCCTATGGATTGCGCGAATAACGACCCCGATGCAAGTAAAGCTAGCCCAGCTAAATTCTGAAAACGCATAAAACGCACGCCCGACTCCTCGAAAGAAATTTCAAAAATACATAGGGGCTCGGTAAATACACTAACCTCAGTGATGTATCTACCGGAGTCCAAAATGGTCGAGAGGATGTTTAGGCGGGCGGCGCGCGGGAAGAATTGAATACGGTCGGGTTCTCGCCGCAGCAGAGCGCGTCCTGCGGGGCCGTGCGCCATTCCCCTAAGACTGGCGCGGCAATCGGAATAGCGCAGATCGCATGCAAAACCGGAACGTGCCCAGCGTGGCAAGCAGGACAGCAATGCGTGTGAGAGTCGCCGTCTTCATGTGGATGTATGACAGAAGCTGTCTGAAGACCCACGAAACAGAGCAACAACAGGGCGATGAACGCTGTCTGGTACAGCCATCTTCGCCTGTGATTGGTGTCACTACTGCTCATGAAATAAGACGCGACTACTAAAAGGATAGCAAAACGGCGTTACAGGCCATCCGGTTTCCTCTAAAGTTATAGTTACGTGGACAATTTGTTGCGTCGGCGCACCTTCCTTACCGCGGCCGCAATCGCGCCGGCCGCCGCTCAGCAAATAGCCCAGCAGTCGGGTCGGGAATACTGGCTAACTGTCCTGACGCGCGTTTCCGAACCGGTGCTCACCGCTCTGAGCCAGCGGAAACTCGCCACCACAATGCCTGTCGAAGTGCCAAACGGAAAAGTTGAGGATCGCAGACCGTTTACCTACCTGGAAGCGCTCGGCCGCACCCTCGCCGGCATTGCTCCGTGGCTTGAATCCGGAAGCGAAGCGGACCTTCGATCTCGCTACGCGGATCTCACGCGAGCTTCTATCGCCGCAGCCGTCGATCCCACGTCACCGGACTTCATGAATTTCAACCGCGGCCAGCAACCGCTCGTCGACGCCGCGTTTCTCGCGCTCGGCATTTTGCGGGCGCCGACGGAGCTGTGGCTGAAACTCGATAGCCGAACGCGCAGCCAACTGATCGAAGCGCTCCGCTCGACTCGCGTAATCAAACCAGGCTTCAATAACTGGCTTTTGTTCAGCGCCACCATCGAAGCTTTTTTCGCAAAAATCGGCGAATCCTGGGATTCCATGCGCGTCGATTATGCCGTGCGAGAACACGAGCAATGGTACAAAGGCGACGGGATTTACGGCGACGGTCCGCAGTTCCACTGGGATTACTACAACAGTTACGTCATCCATCCCATGCTGCTCGCGGTGCTGGAAACCACTTCGAAACTGGACGCCGCGATTCTCGCTAGAGCAAAACGTTACGCCGCCATAGAGGAGCGGCTGATCGCCCCTGACGGATCTTTCCCGGCCATCGGTCGTTCACTCGCATACCGCTGCGGAGCCTTTCATCTGCTCGCCGACATGGCCCTGCGTCGTCAAGCTCCCGATGTTCGCGGCGCGCTGACCGCAGTCATCAGACGAACCATGGAAGCTCCCGGGACCTTCGACACGAATGGCTGGCTGCAAGTCGGACTCTGCGGCCACCAGCCATCGATTGCTGAGTCTTACATCTCGACTGGCAGCCTCTATCTCTGTTCGACCGCCTTACTGCCGCTCGGCCTCCCGGCTTCCGATCCGTTCTGGACGAATCCCGCGCAGCCTTGGACGTCAAAACGAGTCTGGGGCGGTCAGGATGTAGCAGCCGACCACGCGCTCCAGGACAACACGCCGAGTTCCGGTCGCGGATCCTGAGAAAGCATCGACAGGAACTCGAGTTGATTCCCGTCCGGATCTTTGAAGTACACCGCGACCGCCGGCATCCATGCGAGCACGACGGGTTCATCCGTAGGTTTGGAATCGAAATCGAGCGGCGTCACGCCGGCGTTTCGCAGTACGCGAGGCGTTCGAGAACATCCTCCATTTTCACTTCGAAAGCCAGGTGAAGGCTCATCCTTTGCGGCCCGCTGCCCGTCTCCCAAAGGCCCAGCATCGCCTTGCCGTGCCCGCCAATCCAGAAAAACGCGACACGCCGATCCTGGAATAAACGGGCGACCGGCAGCGTCAGAACGTCTCGATAAAACTGGACTGCACGGTCCAGGTTACTGACCGTTAAGTGGCTCTCAAACAGATCGCGAATCGCGATCACTTATAAGCAGTTCCGCCCTTCATCACAAACTTGACGTGCTCGATGGAGGAAATATCCTTTACCGGATCGCCTTCCACAGCGATGAGATCGGCAAGCATGCCTGCTTTCACGACACCGATATCCATATGCAGCACGCGCCCCGCGACTGACGTAGCCGCCTTCAGCGCCGCTAACGGAGTCATACCGTAATCGACCATTAATTCGATCTCGCGAGCGTTCTCGCCATGCGTAAAGACGCCGACGTCGCTGCCGCTCAGGATGGTCACGCCAGCGTCCAGAGCTGCTTTGAAGCTGACGCGTTTTTCCGCGATCATCGGAGGCTCGGGTTCGCCTTTCTTCCAACCGCGATAGCGTGCGATCGCATCACCCGCGGCCAGCGTTGGGCACAACACGACATGATGCTGCACCATCAATTGGAAAACCTCGGGCGTCCCATCATCTCCATGTTCGATGGTTGCAACTCCCGCCAGAATCGCGCGCCGCATCCCTTCTGGCGACGCGGTGTGTACAGCTACGGGAACTCCCGCGCTCTTCGCCGTCTCGACCGCAAGCTTCATCTCGTCCAATGAAAACGTAGGATGCGCTCCGGGGTTCGGCCCCCAGCGATAATCGCCATACAGCTTGATCCAGTCGGCTCCATGACCGATCTGATCGCGGACCACGCGGGTGAGGCTATCGATTCCATCGGCTTCCTCCGCGCCCTGCGGCACTCGAAATTCGAGAGCGAAGCCTTTGGGCGCATAGCTGCCCGTCGCCACAATCGCTCGGGTCACAACCAGCATCCGCGGACCGGGAATGATGCCTTGAATCACGGCTTGCCTGAGCTCGACGTCCGAGTATCCCGCGCCTTCCGTGCCCAGATCCCGAATCGTCGTAAAACCGGCCATCAAAGTTGCATGCAGGTGATTCACGGCTCGCGCCACTCGCAACGCGAGCCCTTCATGCATCACCTGATCGTTCCAAGGCGTTTCATTGTAGGGATGCAGCAGAACGTGCGAATGCCCCTCGACGAGACCGGGCATCAGCGTCGTGCCCGGCAGTTCGACCACTTTTGCCCCTACCGTGTCGATGCTCACCGCAGGTCCGGCGCTCTCGATTCGATCGCCCTTTACGCGAACGGCCCAACCCTCGTGCATGGTTTCGCCGTCGAAAACGCGATCGGGCCTGAGGACTGTCTGCCCCAGCATCACAACCTGAGACAGCACCACCAGCGCGACGATGCGCATGCCCTTAGACTCGCTCCGCGGCAACGCCGCGAACTTTGATCGATACGCTCTTCGTTCCCAAAATGGCGTGTCGTGCAGTGACCGTAATCGTGCCCGCCGCTTCCTTGGTCTTGATCCAAACTGCGCCAACCCCTCCGACGAGCGAAAAGGGATTTTCTCCCACCAACTCACCCGGACCTTCGAGGCTCAACGCCAGCGCACCCGACGCGAATTGTCTTGGACCGCCGTATTCGTCGGTGACGCGCAGCACGAGCCGGGTCGCGTCAATGCCGTCGCCGTCGAGTTCCACATCGTCCGGATCGAGGTGAAGCTGCGCGTCGATTCCCTTCCCCGAGTAGACTTTCGTGATCGCGAGCTTGTCGCCGATGTAGCCTTCAATCTTGAGATCACCCCATGGGTTGAGTGGAAGACCGCTGAGATCGGCGAAGAACGGCGGATGCGGTAACCCGGAATATTGCTTCGTATCCGGATGAACTTCGCTCTTGAGCTCGCCGTCTAGAAAGATTTTCAGCCGATCGCAATTCGACCAGATTGGAACACGACCCGGACCGCCAGCGCCGGAGCGATCGCCGGAACACCAGTTGAAACCGGGTTCCACAACAACTTCATCCTTGGGATCGCACTGCGATTTATAAAATCCCGCGCCCGGCTTCGCGATTCGGAAAATATCGCTCACGCCGTGATAGCAGATGCGATCGCCGGATCCAAAATTCCCATGCGTGTTGTAGTCGAAAGCGCACCAGCCGATGCCACCGGCATACTGGTCGTTGCCGCCGATCTGGTTGTGGACGCGTGCGTGGCGCAGACCATGCTCCGCGACCCGCTCCACATTATCGATGCGCTTGGTCGAATAAGTATGCCCGACAAATTCGGTATTCAGATACGCCGGATGATTCGGAGGCATCAACGGGAATCCGAAATCGTTCATCGTGAAAACGTCTTCGAGGAATTCGGAACCGTATAGGTACCGAACGCCGCCAGTCTGCCGCGAATCGTCGAGACGATGTGCCAAATCGTTGGTGCGCGTATAGAAGTCGTGATTGTCGTGCGACTCGTTAATACGAACGCCCCACAGAATGATGCTGGGATGATTCCAGTCCCTGCGAATCATCTCGCCGACGTTGCGCACCGCGAGATCCTGCCAGGCATTCTCGCCGATGTGCTGCCATCCGGGGATCTCTTCGAATACAAGCAGACCGATCTCGTCGCATGCATCGAGAAAATGCGTGGATTGCGGATAATGCGACGTCCGCACGAGATTGCACTTCAACTCTCTCTTTAGGACTAGAGCGTCGCGTGCCTGGACGCGAGCCGGCATCGCCCCTCCGACGTACGGAAATGTCTGGTGCCGGTTCAGCCCTCGAAGCTTGATGTGTTTTCCGTTCAGATGGAAGCCTTCGGGTGTGAAATGGGCCTCGCGGAAACCGATCCGAACTGTGTGCTCATCCGCCAGTCCGTTCGCTCCGGTGAGCTTCGTGACCACGCTGTAAAGTTTAGGACGATCCAGGTCCCAGAGATCGACTTCGCCGATTTCGTTCAAAGAAACATCGTGATAATCGTCGGAGGCGCCCGTGCCTATTTCCTTCGTGAGATTCTTCAGAACGCGATCGCCGTCCTTTAGTTCAACAGTGAGAGTCATCGGCGCGAACGAACCCGCCGTGCCGTTCAAAGACACCCGGACATCCACTTTGCGATCCGCGGTCAGAACGCTGACCGGCTTGGCAAAGACATTGTCGATGAAGATGGCGGGGACAAAACGCAGCGAGACTTCGCGATAAATGCCGCCGAAAGTCAGATAGTCGATGTTGCCGCCAAAGGGAGGAATATCGGCGCGCTCCGTCGAATCCACTTCCACGGCAAGCACGTTGTCGCCGGTCCAATTCACGTGCGGCGTGATCTCGAAAGAGAACGGCGTGTATCCACCGCGATACTCGCCCAGGCGCTTTCCATTAATCGTCACCGTGGACGCAGTCATGGCGCCGGCGAAATCGACGAACACGCGTTGTCCCTGCAACTCGCGCGGCGCGCGGAAATGGCGGCGATAGATGGAGACGAATTCATATGCCTTGTCGTCGAAGCTGTGCCAAGGCAGTACGACATTCGAGTGCGGAATCGTTACGCGCTCGAAATGTTTGTCGTTGAAATCCACCGCGGTCGAACCCGGCACGGCCTTGCCTCCGTACAGCCAGTTCCGATTCATCGAAAACACGTGTCGCTGGGCGGACTGGGCTGCCGCTTCAGCCGGCAGCGCGGCAACCACGGCCGCGGCCGCCTTCAGGAAATCCCGGCGTTGCATGTTTACAATGTGGCACAAAATCGACCTTGAATTACAGTTAGAATAAGCGCAATGACACGTCGCGATCTCGGTTCGATCATCGCGCGCGCCGCCCTCGCCACCGGAGGACAGGAATTCTTCAGCGATTGGCTGCGTGCCGAGCCCTCTCATTCGCATGCACCGCCGGAGCCGGATCGCTGGACTGCGTACCAGCCAAAGTTCTTCACGCCGGACGAATTTCAGACCCTTGATACTTTCACGGCCATCCTGATTCCAACCGACGAGACTCCTGGCGCACGCGAAGCGCACGTGACTCCTTTCATCGACTTCGTCCTGAACTCGGCAGCGGAGTATGCGCCGGAGATGCAAACCGACTGGCGTAAAGCCATGGCGTGGCTGCGCAACCAAAACTTCGCCAACATCGAACAAATTGATCGTGAGGGCTCGCCGAGCTATCGCCTGATCAAAGAAATGACCGTCCGCGCATACTACACCTCGCGCGCCGGACTCATCGACAACCTTCAGTATCAAGGGAACGCCTACCTGACCGAATTTCCCGCCTGCACACATCCGGAGCACAAAAAGGTTTAAACATACATGCCGCAATACGACGTCGTTATCGTAGGTTCCGGAGCATGCGGCGGATGGGCCTGCATGCAACTCGCTCAAGCTGGGATGAAAGTGCTTCTGCTCGAAGCAGGCTCACGCGTCGATGCCGTGAAAGAATTTCACCATCGTTGGCCGTATGAGTTGCCCTTCCACGGCGCCGGGCAGCCCGGATTGCTTCGCAAATACTTCCGCGGTTCCACCGAATTCAATTACCGCATCATGATCGATGACCGCGAGAACCCCTACACCACGCCTGCCGATCAGCCGTTTCGATGGTCGCGATCGCGGGTGCTAGGCGGGCGGACGCTGCACTGGGGCCGCGTTACGGACCGGATGTCGGACCTGGAATTCAAAGCCGCCTCGCGCGACGGTTATGGCGACGATTGGCCGATTTCTTATCGCGACATCTCGCCCTATTACGATCGCATCGAGCGCTACATCGGCGTGAGCGCCTCCCCGGAGGGGCTGCCACAATTTCCCGACGGCATCTTCCTTCCGCCGATGGGCTTGAATTGCGCCGAAACCATCTTCGACGCGACTTGCCGGAAAATCGGCTTTCCCTCCACGCAGCGCCGCGTTGCGCAATTGACGCGCATGCTGAACAATCGCCCGCCCTGCCACTATTGCGGCAACTGCGTGAATGGATGCGACGTCGGCGCAATGTTCAGCACCATCGCCGTCACGCTCCCACCCGCGATGAAGACCGGCAACGTTACTGTGCTTTGCGATTCCGTGGTCAGCCACGTCCTCATGAACGATGAGAATCGCGCGCGCGGCGTTCGCTATATCGAGCGATTCACGAATCGCTTTGTCGAAGTGGAAGCTTCGAGAGTCGTTCTGGCCGGTTCTTCGCTTGAGAACACGCGCCTGCTGTTGAACTCGGCCAAAGGCGGACTCGCAAACAGCAGCGGCGTGTTGGGGCATTACGTGATGGACCAGGTCAGCGGCGCCGGTGTGACCGGTTTCCTGCCCGTCCTGAAGGGCTCCGTGATTCGCAACGACGACGGAAAAGCCGGCGGCATCTATATCCCGAATTTCTCGAACCTAGGGAAGAAGCAAGGCAAATTCATCCGTGGATACGCCATGAGCGCATCCGGAGGTGCGGCCATGTTCCCGGCCTTCGCTACGAACCTTCCCGGTTACGGTTCGTCATTCAAGAAAGAAGTGAAGCGTCTCTATCCGGCGGCCGCCCGTGTCTGGATGTCGGGAGGCGAGATGCTCGCGCGTAAAGAGAATTTCGTCGAGCTCGATCCCGAGGTGCGCGATAAGTGGGGTATCCCAGCGCTACGCATCAACTGCACTCATTGCGACAACGATCGCCGCGTTTACGAAGACTTTTTCGAACATGCGAAGGAATTGTTTACAGCCGCCGGAGGCGAAATAACAGACGCGAAACCCGCGATGGCCGTCCCGGGCAGCCTGATTCATGAGACAGGCTCCTGTCGCATGGGAGCGGACCCCAAGACCAGTGTTCTGAATTCGTTCTGCCAGACTCACGACATCCCGAATCTTTACGTCTTTGGCGGCGGCTGCTTCGTTTCGACGGGAGATAAGCATCCGACCCTGACCATGATGGCCTTAACGACTCGCGGCTGCGATCATTTACTGGAGTCTGCCCGAACCGCCTGAATTAAGCGCATGCGTTCTTCCTGAGTCCAGGCGAAAATCGCATCCACATCCGCTTCCGACAACTTTGCGTGCGGATGCATCCAGACATAGATGGATAGCGGCATGCCGCCATCCTGCACCTGATTCGCGATTTCCGAAAGCGCCCGCTCCCGGCGCACGACGGAATACTGGCTCCATCTCGAAAAGTTGAGATGCTCGCGTCCGCGCCGCACATCGTCCCCGATCAAGTGCGACACGGGGAACACGAAGCTGTACAAGGGATATCGTGTCGCGTCGGAGTGGCAATCGCGGCACGATCGCTGAAGGATCGCGAACACGTGAGGAGGGATCTGCGCCCCGGCGAGCAATGGACCGCCACTCCCTCCCGCCGGTGGCCGCGTCGCTACCGACGCTACCAGAACAGCGCCGAAAAGAAACAGAACGATAATCCGCCGGAACTTCTTCAAGCCGCCGCTTTCTTCGCGCGGCCATGCCCGGTAATCTTCCGGATGAACTCGACCTCCTCAGGCCGGTATGGCCGCCCATCAGGATAGAAAATATCGTGGAACCAGACCGGAGGTTGCCGATCCGTATAAGGATGCTGCCAGGAATCCCACGGCAGATTCGTTTGTGATTTGCCCGTCACGAATCCCCAGTTATAGGCAGCGACATCGTATTTTTTCGCAATCGGAAGGATGTTCTGGAACGTGCTGCCGCGCGGCCGGGCCATGTATTCGGTGCATAGCAGCGGACGCCCATATTGCTGGAGCCACTCGACGTGTTTTTCGAAATCTTCGGGCGCATCGTAGTTGTGAAAAGAGATCACGTCGGAGTAGTTGATCTGGATCTTTTCCATCGGACTGAGTTTGTCCGGAGACGACCAATCGCCTTTCCAAACGCCGCTCGTCAGAGGCTGCTTCGGATTTGCGGCGCGCGCCCACTCGAAGACGCGCGGCAGGAGTTCCAAAACACGGTTCACCTTGCTATTCGGATCGGCGTAACTGGAATCGCTGAGATTGTCGGGCTCGTTCCAGACGTCCCATCCGAGCACGCGATCGTCGTTACCAAACGCGCCCACGACTCCCTTGACGTAAACTTCCAGCCGTCCCCACCGCGATGGATCGTCCAGCGCCTTCAGCCCCGGACTCTGCACCCACCCCGAATTGTGAACGCCCGGTTTGGGATCGCGCTGTTTGCCAAGCTGTGGATTCGGATCCCAGCAAGAGTCGAATAAAACGAACAGGGGACGAATATGATGCTTACTCGCGATGGTTAGAAAAATGTCGATCCGCTTGCGGAATTCCGCGGAGTCCTGCTTCCAGAGCAGATCGTGGAGGAATACACGCATCGTATTCATGCCGAGCCCCTCGGCCCAACCGAGTTCCGTATCGATCCGAGCGGCATCGAAAGTATCGGCCTGCCACATCTCGAGTTGGTTGATGGCGTTCGATGGGATGTAATTGCTTCCCACCAGCCATGGCTGCTGGCGATGCCAGGCGGCTGCTTTGTCAGCAGGCCATGGCTTTTCCGCTGCCACCAGCGCGCTCATTCCGAGCGCGACTGCAAAAATCCAACGTAGTTTTGGCATTCTCCCCTGTTCGTCGCGAGACAGCCTATCCCGAAAATGGACACACCGCATGCCCGCGCACTCTGATTCTAAAACTCTTTTACCGGCCCCGCGACTGCATCGAACGATCCGATGCTCACGTTCATGCAGGATCTGCGTTATGGTCTCCGGATGCTGGTCAAGAGTCCCGGCTTCACCGTGGTCGCGTTGTTGACCCTCACGCTCGGCATCGGCGCGACTTCGGCAATATTCAGCGTAGTCGATGCCGTGCTCTTGCGCTCGCTCCCCTATCGCGACCCGCAGCGTCTGGTTTCGATCTACGAAGATATGGGCAAGAACGGGTTTCCATACAATACTCCGGCGCCCTTCAACTACGCGGCGTGGAAGGCACAAACGAAAATCTTTGAAGACGTAGCGGCCATGTCCGGCGAACCCTACAACCTGACCGGAACTTCCGGCGAGCCAGAAAAACTCGACGGCGTTACTGTGACTCAAAACCTGTTCACCCTGCTCGGCGTCAAGCCCGCATTAGGCCGCGATTTCACGCCCGAAGAGGATCAGCCCGGAGCGAATCGCGTCGCACTCATCAGCGACGGTCTCTGGAAGCGGCGGTTCGCCGGAGACCGCGCAACCCTCGGCCGCGAGATCAGCCTGAATGACGAAAAGTACACCGTGATCGGTGTGATGCCACCCGGCTTTTCATTCCCGTGGCGCACGGCCAGCGTTTGGACGCCGATCGCCCTTGGGCCCAAGGGTCTGGCCAAGAGAGGCAGCCACTATCTGAACGTGACTGGCCGTCTGAAGCAAGGAGTGACTCTCGCGGAAGCCAACTCCGCACTCCTGGTCCTCGCCAAGCGGCTCGCTAAAGAGTATCCCGATACGAATTCCGAGATCGAGCGTTTCTTCGCAACACCTCTGCGCGACGCATACACTCGCGATGTCGAGAGCGGTTTGCTTGTCCTCTTCGGGGCGGTCGGATTTATTCTGCTGATCGCGTGTGCGAACATTGCGAATTTGCTGCTCTCCAGGGCCGCGGGACGACAGCGTGAGATCGCCGTCCGCACCGCGATTGGAGCCAGCCGCTACCGCATCGTGCGCCAGCTTCTCACGGAGAGCGCTCTGCTCGCGTTAGGCGGCGGAGCTTTCGGACTTCTACTCGCCGACTGGTGCTTCGCGTTCCTCAAGAATCTCCTTCCGGCTGACCTCGCCGGGGCCGAAACACTCAGCCTCGATCTCCGCGTCCTTGCATTCGCCGTTGCCGTATCGCTAGGCAGCAGTTTCCTATTTGGGTTGACTCCAGCGCTCCAGGTTTCCCGAGTCGACTTGAACGATGTTTTAAAGGAAGGTGGACGAGGCAGTGCCGGAAGCCGAGGTCAAAAACTCCGGAATCTTCTTGTGATCGGCGAAGTCGCGCTGTCGCTGATGCTGCTCGTCGGATCCGGTCTGCTGCTCAAGAGTTTCGCAAACCTCCGCGGCTTAGATCCAGGGTTCCAGCCCGACCATGTCCTGACCATGCGCATAATCGTACCGCGTGAGACCAAGTACCACGATTTTGAACGCCGCACCCAGTTCTTCGATGCCGTGTTGCAGCGTGTGCGTGCCCTGCCCGGCGTCCGTTCGGCTGGATTCACGAGCGCCCTGCCGCTGACGTGGGATGGAGGAACAAACAGCATCATCCCCGAAGGACAGCCCTTGCAACCCGATTTTACTCACGACGCCAATGATCGCGTCGTAACACCGGGTTATTTCGAAACTATGCGCATCCCACTGCGGCGTGGCCGCGTGATCGACGATCGCGACGGCGCGAACGCGCCTCCCGTCGCCGTGATTAACGAAACGATGGCGAGAAAATTCTGGCCGAATCAGGATGCACTGGATAAACGATTCAAACCCGAGTTCAGCGAGAAAACTCCGTATTACCGCATCGTCGGAATCGTCGCCGACGTGCGCCAGATGGCTCTGGATCGACCGGCCCGCCAGGAAATGTATTTCTCGTCCTGGCAATCGAAAGAAAACTGGATGGTACCTAGGGATCTGGTGGTTCGCACCGCCGGCGATCCTCTCAGCCTTGCCGGCGCAGTACGGCGAGCGGTCTGGTCAGTGGATCGAGATCAACCCCTTTCCGATATTGCCTCTCTCGACGACATCCTCGACCATGAAGTATCGCGGCGCCGCATACAGGCGACTCTGCTGGCGTCGTTGGCCGGGCTGGCGCTGGTGCTAGCCTGCGTCGGAATCTACGGAGTGCTGTCCTACGTGGTGACGCAAAGGACGCGGGAGATCGGCGTACGCGTCGCTCTCGGCGCCGAGGCATCGGATGTTTTCCGCACCGTCGCCACGCAAGGGATGGGCCTCGCCGGAATCGGCGTCATCGTTGGAATAGCCGCTTCGTTAGGTTTAACGCGCCTGCTCACAAGCATGCTGTTCGGCGTAAGCGCAGCGGACCCACTGACGTATTTCGGCGCAGCCGTTGTATTCGGCCTGATCGCGTTGCTCGCCTGCTACGTGCCGGCGCGTAGAGCGGCGAAAGTCGACCCCATGGTCGCCCTACGCTACGAGTAATCCAACGTCGAACGTAGAACTTAGAACTTAGAACTTAGAACTTAGAACTTTCTTCAGATAAACTAGTCTGCAATATATGCAGTTTCAACTTACCCGAAGACTAACTCTGACCCTGCTCGCTTGCGCCCTGTCCGCCTTCGCTCAGCGTCCCCAAATGTCGCCCGAGAAAGAAGCGGCTATCAAAGCCGATCTCGCCGGCCAGATTGACGGCATGAAGAAGCAGGCGCAAGTGATGGTCGACAGCGTCTTCAGCTTCGGCGAGCTTGGTTTCCAGGAATTCGAAACTTCAAAGTACCTGGCCGGCATCCTCGAGAAGGAAGGCTTCCATATTCAGCGGAACTTCGCCGATATCCCGACTGCTTGGGTCGCAACCTGGGGTGAAGGCAAACCCGTCATTTCGCTCGGCTCCGACATCGACGATATTCCACAAGCTTCGCAAAAGCCCGGAGTCGCCTATCACGATCCTTTGATCGAAGGGGCGCCGGGACACGGCGAAGGACACAATTCCGGCGTACCGCTGAACATCATCGCGGCGCTTGCCGTCAAAAAAGTGATGGAGCGCGAGCATCTGAAGGGCACCATCGAGCTTTGGCCTGGAGTGGCTGAGGAGCTAGTGGGCGCGAAAGCGTATATGGTTCAAGCCGGGCTTCTCAAAGATGTCGACATCTGCCTTTTCACTCACGTCGCCAGCAATTTTGGTGTGTCGTACGGTCCAGGCGGGCAGAATGGGCTGGTGTCGATCGAATACATGTTTAAGGGCGAAAGTGCGCATGCCGCTGGTGCGCCGTGGCGCGGTAAGAGCGCCCTCGATGCCGTGGAATTGATGGACGTCGGCTGGAATTTTCGCCGCGAGCATCTGCGTCTCGCGCAGCGCTCTCACTATGTCATCACCAATGGTGGAGACCAGCCTAACGTGGTGCCGCCGAACGCGGCCGTCTGGTATTACTTCCGCGAAGCCGACTACGAACACATCATGAACATGTGGCGCATCGGCGACAACATGGCGAAGGGCGCAACACTGATGACCGACACGACCTTCACCGAGCGTCTCCTGGGCAGCGCGTGGCCCGGCTACTTCAGCAAACCGATCGCGGAGGACATGTACGAAAACATCAAGAGGGTCGGACTGCCGCAATGGTCCGATGACGATCAAAAACTCGCGAAGGCTTTGCAGCAGGAATTAAAGGTCCCCGCTAAAGGCCTGCCATCGAAGATTGACGAACTGCGGGCGCCGCGCAAAGAAGAGGACCTTGACGAACAAGAGAGGAACATCGGCCCCCTGGGCGGCGGGTCCGATGATATCGGCGATATTTCCTGGAACGTGCCGACCGTCACGCTGCGCTATCCGTCAAACATTCCCGGCGGTCCCGGTCACAACTGGGCCAACGCGATTTCGATGGCGACACCCATTGCGCACAAAGGCGTGATTGCCGGCGCGAAAGTTCAGGCGATGACCATGCTCGACATCCTGGTGCATCCCGACCTTGTCGAAAAAGCCAAGGATTACTTCAAGGAGCAAACCAAAGACGTCAAGTATCAGACCTTCATCCGCCCCGGCGACAAACCCGCACTTTGGCTCAACAAGAAAATCATGGACGAATATCGTCCACGCATGAAGGCGTTCTATTACGATCCTTCAAAGTTCCCGACGTATCTCGATCAGCTCGGGATTAAGTATCCAACGGTCCGTCCGGTGAGCGATCAGGCAGGTGGAGCGGGCAAATAACGTTTACTCGGCGGTATATGTTGGTTGTATACTGATATTGTGGCGGCATCGGATCTTTTGGAGAATTGCACCGGCTTTGACTGGGACGACGCTAACGCTCAGAAAAACTGGGAGCGCCACCGAGTTGCTCCGGAGGAAGCCGAAGACGTCTTCTTTCATGAGCCACTGGTGATCCGCGGCGATGTTCGCCATTCAAAAATTGAGAAACGTTACTATGCCCTTGGACGGACTGGTGCGAGCCGGCGTCTGTTTGTGGTCTTTACTGTTAGGCGGAAGCTCATACGAGTGATTTCGGCCAGGGACATGAACCGAAATGAAACGGAGAACTACGAGAGATATGAAAAAGAAAATCCCTGAGTTCAAGAACGAAGAGGACGAAAGGAAATTCTGGGCCACTGCGGATTCAACTGCCTACGTGGATTGGCAATCCGGAAAGCGCACTAAGCTCGTTCAACTCAAACCGTCTCTAAAGACGATATCGCTGCGGCTCCCCGTTTCGATGATTCAGGATCTCAAGGTACTCGCCAACCGCCGCGACGTTCCATATCAGTCGCTGCTAAAGGTGTTCCTGGCCGAGCGCCTCGCGCGCGAGCGCCAACCGCGGCCCGATTAGCGACGTGAAGGACAATCCATGGGCAGACGGCGCAAGTTCGCCATGGGCGGTCTGCTATCACCCCGATCGCAAGGCGCTCTGCACAAGCGCCGCGGTGCGGCGGCAGACCAGGGATACAGTCCCTCGCCGAAGCTTGTCGAATTCACTCGCAAGGAGACGTCAGCTACCATGCGGGAGTGATATACAAGCTGGACCTTGGATGCGGCCCCAAAAAGCGCGCCGGGTACGTTGGCGTTGATGCCCTTCCCGCTCCCGGCGTCGACTACGTCATCGATATAGAAACAGAGCCGCTGCCATTTCCCGACGGAAGCGTGAGCCACGTTTTCTCGTCTCACTGCCCGGAACACTTGAAGGATCCCGAGCACTTCTTTTGAGAAATCGCGCGCGTCGCACAAGATGGCGCGGGGGTCGAAATCTGGACACCTTACGCGTTTTCAAACGGCGCCTTTATGTTCTCCCATGTGCAGTTCTTGACCGAAGCGCATTATGCTCACTTGTGCTTGTTGTTCCCTGAGGTTTACCTGAAACTCACCGGGGCGTACTGGAATTGGCATGATCTTACCTACGTTGTTGACATACACACGGCGGTGGAAATAGATCGCGCCGGAGTGCCAATTGACTTCGCGTTGAAATATTACAAGGATGTCGCTCTGGAGTTCGGTGTTCGACTAACGGTTCACAAGACCTCATGGAGCCGCGTGGATCCTAAACGCTTCATCTGTCTGGAGCGAAATGGCACCCGTTACGAACTGCCCGACGTGCCCCCGATGCCCGAGTCCGAGATCGACGCTTACGTTGGAAAACTGGCCACAATGTAGCAGTCAAAGCGAAACGGATCTAGAGGCGGCTCTTGCTATCCAACGCCGCGATCTGGACGAGCTCGGTCGGATAATCGCCGGTGTAGCAGGCGTAGCAGTATTCGCCCTTCTTGTCGTCGACCGCGACGCGCAGCGCTTCGATCGGGAGGTACGCCAGCGTGTCGGCGCCGACGAACTCACGGATCTGCTCGATCGAATGGGACGAGCCGATCAGTTCGTCCTTCGATGGCGTATCCACACCGTAAAAGCAGGGCGATATAGTGGGCGGGCAGGAAATGCGCAGGTGGACTTCGGTGGCTCCGGCGTTGCGAACCATGCGGACAATTTTCTTACTGGTCGTGCCACGGACCAGGGAATCGTCGACCAGAATGACGCGCTTGCCTTCGAGCAGGTGCCGCACCGGATTCAGCTTCAGCTTGACTCCAAAGTCGCGGATCGCTTGCGAAGGTTCAATGAAGGTGCGGCCAACGTAGTGATTACGGATGAGAGCCTGGCGGAACGGGATGCCCGACTCTTCCGCGTAGCCGATGGCGGCCGTGGTTCCCGAGTCGGGCACAGGCACGACCACGTCGGCGTCGATGGGCGCTTCGCGCGCTAGAAGCTTACCGAGGTTCTCACGCGATTCCTGCACGGCGCGTCCGAAGACGATGGAATCCGGCCGCGAGAAATAGACGTGTTCGAACACGCATTGCGAAATCGGTTGCGGCGACGTAAATCGTTCCCGCGTCATGCCCTCGGGTCCGACGCACACCATCTCACCTGGCTCGACATCGCCGACGTAAGTGGCATTGATCAGATCGAAAGCACAGGTTTCGGACGCAAAGACATGGGCAACCTTGCCGTCGCGCTGGACCAGGCGGCCCATGGCCAACGGGCGGAAGCCGTGAGGATCGCGAGCCACGATGATGCGGTCCTGCGCGAGAAAGACGAGCGAGAACGCGCCTTCGAGCTGCAGCAACGCATCGCGAAGCGCTCCGGAAAGAGTCTTGTGGAAGGAGCGCGCCACGAGGTGCAGGATGACTTCGGTGTCGCTGGATGCCTGGAAGATGGAGCCGTGCCGCTCCAGGTCGCGGCGCAGACTGGCGGCATTCGTAATATTCCCGTTGTGCGCGACCGCGATGTTTCCTTTATTGCAGGCCACGGAGAACGGCTGCGCATTCAGCAGAACCGTGTCGCCGGTGGTTGAATAGCGGGTATGGCCGATGGCGATATCGCCGGGCAACTGGTTGATCACGTTGGGAGTAAAAATATCCGCGACGTGACCCATGCTCTTGTGGCAATGAATCTCGCGCCGATCGCTGGTCGCGATTCCGGCACTCTCCTGCCCGCGGTGCTGCAACTGGTACAAGCCCAGATACGCCATGTTGGAGGCCTCGGGATGGCCATAGATGGCGAAAACGCCGCATTCTTCGTGAAGCTTGTCGTCGAAGGGGACAATCATGAGTGGTGCAGAACTTCCTCGAGATAGTTTTCCCAACCTGACTTCAAATCGGCAATGGGGGAGGAGACCAGCGTTTTCGAGCGGTTGCCGATTTCGATTAGCCCCTCTATCGTAGCGCCGATCCGGGGTGCTTGCACCCGGTACTCGGCCGCAATTCGTTCTACTGCTTCCGGCTGCTCCGTCGAGATCAGAATTCGCGATGGACCTTCGTGGAACAACAGCAAATCCGGACGGAGATCTGAATCCAATTCAATCCTAGCGCCTATTCCGTTGGTTCCAAACGACGCCTCGGCGATCCCAACGCCGAGACCGCCATCGCTCAGATCGTGGGCCGATTCCGCAATCCCCTCTAATACGATGCGCCGAATTGCTTGGTGGACTCGCTTCTCGTAGTCCATATCGAGGACGGGCGGCAGGCCCCAGAGATCGTCGAGAATGACTTTGGCGTATTGCGTTCCGCCGAAATGCTGCGGATCAGTATCGCCGATTCCGCCGAGCAGAATCACCGGCCGGCCGGGAGCCTGGAAATGCAGCGGCATGGGCCGGACGGTCTTCATCAGTCCCACAATGCCCATCACGGGCGACGGGAAAATTCCTTCGCCCAGCGTTTCATTGTAGAGGCTGACGTTGCCGCCCGTGATCGGCGTCTCGAAGAACTGGCACGCTTCAGCCATCCCTTCAATGGACTCCACGAGCTGCGCCATGATTTCAGGACGCTCCGGATTACCGAAATTGAGATTGTTGGTTGCCGCTACCGGCAACGCGCCGGCGGTCGAGAGATTGCGGCAGCACTCGGCCACGATCAGTTTTGTTCCTTCGCGCGGTGAGAGAGCACAGAAACGGGGATTGCCGTCGAGAGACATGGCAATCGACGTTCCCGTTTCCTTGATGCGGATGATGGCGGCGTCGGAGCCGGGGCCCTCGACGGTGTTGGTGCGGACCGTGTAATCGTACTGCTGCCAGATCCAACGCTTGGAACAGACATCGGGCGACGAGAGGATGAGGTTTAGCGAGTCGCCGAGGTCTTCGGGCCTGTGGTTCAAGACGTAATGCGGAACCTCGAGCGGCGCCGGACGATAGGGGGCAACGTTGTGAGGCCGGTCGTACACGGGAGCTTCATCGGCCAGTGCGCGATTCGAGATTTCCGCGACCACCTCGCCATGGTCTTTCACGCGCAGCATGCCGTCGTCGGTGACGCGGCCGACAGTGACGGCATCGAGGCCCCACTTGCGGAATACCGCGAATACCTCGTCCTCGCGGCCTTTTTCGGCGACCAGCAGCATGCGTTCCTGCGATTCGGAAAGCATGATCTCGTAGGGAGTCATGCCGGTTTCACGCTGCGGAACGTACTTGAGATCGATTTCGACGCCGGTTTCCGCGCGGCTCCCCATTTCGCAGGTCGAGCAGGTCAGCCCGGCCGCGCCCATATCCTGAATGCCGACGATCGCGCCGGTTTTCATCGCCTCCAGGCACGCTTCGAGCAGCAGCTTCTCCATGAACGGATCGCCAACCTGCACGTTGGGACGCTTCTGTTTCGACGATTCGGTGAACTCGGCCGACGCCATCGACGCGCCGTGAATGCCGTCGCGTCCGGTTTTTGCTCCCACGTAAATGACGGGATTGCCGATCCCGGTGGCGCGTCCGTAGAAGACTTCGTCTTTCCGGAACACGCCGAGCGCGAACACATTTACAAGCGGATTGCCGTTATAGCAGGGTTCGAAGAGGCACTCGCCGCCGACCGTGGGCACGCCGAAGCAGTTGCCGTAATGCGCGATGCCGGAGACCACACCTTCGAGAATCCTTCTGTTGCGCGCGAGATCCAGCGAGCCGAATCGCAGCGAATCCATGACGGCCAGGGGACGCGCACCCATCGTGAAGATGTCGCGCAGGATGCCGCCGACGCCGGTCGCAGCGCCCTGAAACGGCTCAATGAAACTCGGGTGATTGTGAGACTCGATTTTGAAGGCGATGGCGTGATCGCCGCCGATGTCGATGATGCCGGCGTTCTCGCCGGGCCCCTGCAGCACGAGTTTACTGCGCGTCGGGAGCTTCTTCAGGTGCAGGCGCGAGCTCTTGTAGGAGCAGTGCTCGCTCCACATGACGCTGAAAATGCCAAGTTCGGTGTAAGTGGGCTCGCGGCCCAGCAGGGAAACGATCTTGTCGTATTCGGAAGGAGTAAGCTGATGCGCTTCGATAACGTCAGTGGTCATTAAATAGTGGCGGGCGCTAGCGCCGACACAATCGACCGCAGGACCACCAGTCCATCGGACGATCCCATCAGCGGCTCACTGGCTCGCTCCGGATGCGGCATCATGCCCATCACGTTGCGGCCTTCGTTGAGGATACCCGCGATGTCCCGCATGGAGCCGTTCGGATTCTCCGCGTAGCGGAACAGCACGCGATCCTCGGACTCGAGTTGATCGAGCGTCCGATCTTCGGCGATATAGCAGCCTTCGCCATGAGCGATCGGTAGACGCAGGACCTGATTCTTCTCGCCGAGCGCGGTGAAAGGTGAATTGGTCGTCTCGATGCGAATGGGAATCGTGCGGCAGATAAACTTCTGGAGCCGGTTGCGTACCAGGGCTCCGGGGAGCAGTCCGCTCTCTACGAGAATCTGGAAGCCGTTGCAAATCCCCAGGACGAGCCCGCCATCTCGCGCGAACTTCTTAACGCTCTGCATCACGGGCGAGAACTTCGCGATAGCTCCGCAGCGGAGGTAATCGCCGTAAGCGAAACCGCCGGGCAGAATTACGGCATCCAGGTTATTCAGGTTTGTAGAATCGTGCCAGATGAACTCAGCTTGCTGGCCGAGATTATGCGACACTGCGTACCACGCATCGTGATCGCAGTTGCTACCCGGGAAGACAACGACGCCAAATCTCATCGGGATACGAAAATTCTAACACGCGCTGATTAGGGATTGCCTGCGGTTAAGCAGGGGTCGGAGCAGCCTTTTTACGCGTGGCGCGCTTTTTCTCAGCCGGCGGTTGACGGTCGCTTTTCTTAAGCGCCGGCATGACGATGGAAAGTACAAATTTCTTCTCGCCGTGCTCGTCAAATTTGATCACGATGTGCTCTTCATTGCAGGAAAGGACGGAGCCGAGTCCGAATTTTGTATGTTCGATCTGAGCACCTTGAGCGTAAGCGGGTTTAGCGGCCATGGGTTGGTTGTTACTGCCTCAGGAAATATGGTAACATTTTTGGCCTTATTTGTCGAAAGCAGCGGCCTGACGCGCTAAGAATCGCGGCTACCGAGCAGCTTTCGCCTGCTATCCTCTCGCCATGAGGCTTCTGATCTTTTCAGACATTCATGGCGATATCGCAGCTCTACAGAGGCTCATGGATACCGATGCGGACTACTATTTCGCGGCGGGCGACCTGGCAAATTGGGGCCGTGGGCTGGACAGATGCGCCGCGACTCTCCAGAAGCATGCCGACCGGGTTTACATGCTTCCGGGCAATCACGAATCGGAGTCTGACATCGATCGTTTTTGCGCCCAGCATGGGTTCCACAACTTTCACGGACAAACAATGACATTGGGCGGATACGCCGTTGCCGGGCTGGGCTATTCGAATCCGACGCCGTTTCAAACGCCGGGAGAATATAGCGAGGAGGAGCTGGCGCGGAGATTGTCGGCGTTTGAAGATTTGTCGCCACTGATCATGGTGTGCCATTGTCCGCCTCTGGGAACGAAGCTCGACCGCGCCGGTGAGAAGCAGCATTTCGGGAGCAAGTCGATCCGCGATTTCATCGAGCGCGTCCAGCCGGCTTATTTCTTCTGCGGACACATCCACGAAGCTGCAGGCGTCGAGGAGCTGTTCGGCGCGACGCGGGCGTTCAATGTTGGGAAAAAAGGCTATCTGCTGGAACTATGATGCTCCCCGATAGCGCGAAAAAAGTTCAGGAGGCCCTGGAACGTTCGGGCCTGACGCTGCGAGTGGTCGAGATGCCGCAAAGCACCCGGACCGCGAAGGACGCGGCAGAGGCGATCGGATGCAAGGTCGCGCAGATTGGAAAATCGATCGTATTCAGGGGCGCCCAGAGCGGAAAAGCGATCCTCGTAGTCGCGAGCGGCGTTAACCGGGTCGACGAGAAAATCATTGCGGGCCACACCGGGGAAGCGATCGAGAAAGCCAGCGCAGATTTCGTTCGCGAGGCCACGGGCTTTGTGATCGGCGGCGTTCCGCCCACAGGCTTTGCGACGCCGATCGAGACGTGGATCGATGAGGACCTCTTTCAATATGCGGAAATTTGGGCCGCCGCGGGAACTCCGTATGCCGTGTTCGCGTTAACGCCTGAGGAACTGGTCCGCATCACGGCGGGACGAATCGCCAAGATTCATTAGATCTCGGGATAGAACTCGAAGAAGGCGTCCAGCGACTGCATCAGTTGCGCGCGGATCTCGTCCTCGCCGCCTTCAATCAAATGCATGCTGATCCGCGCTTTCTTGCCGCTCTTGAGAGTTACTTCCGCTTCCGTAACTTCCTCGACTTCATCGGCGGGCAGGAGCCGCATTCCATAAACTAGCGCGAGTTTAGCCATGTTCAATTGTATGGCTCAACGTAAGAGATTCGCGTGCCGCGCGGCCATTAATGCGACAAATTGCGTCAGGTTGAAGCCGGCATGCATCAGCGCCGAGTTCACCGTCGATCCGGTTTTATAACGTCGCCAACCGAAAATGATGCCGGCGCTTGCAATGAGCGCGACGGGGCGCCAATCGGGATATTCGAAGCCGTGCAGCATTCCAAAGAGGATGCCCGTGATGACGATCCCCGCAATCGGTCCGAGCGAACGGATCAGCAACGGCATCATGAAGCCCCGGAACGCCAGTTCTTCGCAGAGCGGTCCGATCAAAACAACAAGCGACCCGAATAATACAATGAGTGCGGCGCTGTTCAGCATTTTTTCGAACGCCAGCGGCATGGGCGGCGTGCGCATCGCGGCGCCGATCAGGCCCAGTCCGATCGCGATCACCGGCCCCGCGGCCAGACTGCTGATTGCCTGCCCGAATCGAGGTGGAATCCAGCCCAGCGCTTTCCAGAACGGCGCCTGATAGCGGGTTCGCAGGATGGCCGCGAGACAACAAAAAACCAGAACGTACCAAATAAGTTGCCCAACCAGAAGTTTGTACGCGTCTGGCAACGCGTGCAGGACGGGGATGAACCGTACCAGCAGCAGCGAGGCGAACAAACTCGCGATACCCAGGGTGATGAAGAGACCAAGGTCGGCGTAATCCCAGAACGCGTCGTTCTGCGCTGGCTCGTGGGCCGGCCGAACGATTTCGAGCGGCGGCTCCGGAGGGATCATGATTCGCGCTCGATCAGCGCCGCGGCGAGCAGCGGAATCATCAACTCATGGTGGCCGGTAATGGAGTAACCATGTCCGCCCGATTTGGCATGAGGTCGATTCACGACGTTGGCGTTGGGCCGATAGTGCTGTAGGAAATCGAAGTTCACGGTCGTAAAGTTTGCCAGCGGATTGCCAAGATTCCGCACCACCGACACCGCCTTCAAGAACACTTCGGGCAAAACCACGGCGGAGCCGACGTTCAAATAGACGCCGCCGTCGTTCAACTCTTTCACGATTGCGCAGAGGAGCCGGAAGTCGTGGTGGGTGGCCTCGCCGATGGCGGCGCCACGGGCTGCCGGATGGGTATGCGGGGTGTCGGTACCGATGGCGACGTGAACGGTTACAGGAACGCCGGCGCGGTACGCTACATGCAAGAGACTGGACGACGCAAACTGAGGATCGGCGATGCGCTCCAGACGGATACTCAGGGTTTCGCCGAGGCCTACTTTACCGGCGCCTTCAACGATCGCCTCATTCATTTCGCGCCCGGTTTCTTCCGCCGCTCCGAAACTCCCATCGGGCAGAACCGCCTCGACATCTTCGCTGGTTTGGCCCGCGATCGCGATCTCGAAATCGTGAATCGCAGCCGCGCCATTAAGTACGAATGCGGTCGCATAACCGCGTCGCATCAGATCCGTCAGGATCGGAGCCAGGCCGCACTTGATGACGTGGCCGCCGAGTCCCCAGAGGATCGCTCGCTTTCGCTTGCGCGCTTCGGCGATAGCCTCAATGACAGCGCGGAACGAATCGGCCGCAAGAATCGAAGGCAGCGAATCGATGAAGCTTGCGATGCCATCGCCCTTGTGGAACGGCCTTGCGAAATGCTCGACACGCACCTTGCCTCCACGCGCTTTGATCGCTACGGTTTTCAGGCCCGTGAACTCGAGTGGCTCGTAAGGATACCTGGAACTCACGCGACTTTTCCGTTTCGCATCACTTTTTCCAGAGCATGAGCCGTGTGACTGCGGCGGACGCGTATCAACTGCTCCGGCGTTCCCGCAGCGACAATCTGGCCGCCCTTCTCGCCTCCCTCCGGTCCCATGTCAATGATCCAGTCTGCCGATTTGATAACGTCGAGTTGGTGTTCGATCACGAGCACCGTGTTCCCGAGTGACACCAGCCGCTGCAAGACTTCGAGTAATTTGCGGACATCGTCGAAATGCAGCCCTGTGGTCGGCTCGTCGAGAATGTAGAGGGTCCGGCCGGTCTGACGCTTGCTCAATTCTTTCGCCAGTTTGATGCGCTGCGCTTCGCCGCCGGACAGAGTGGTGGACGACTGGCCGAGATGTATGTAGCCCAGCCCCACATCGTATAGCGTTTTCAGCTTGGCGTGGATCTGCGGAATGGCCTCCAGCACCGGAAGGGCATCCTCAACCGTGGTGCCGAGCAGATCCGCAATAGAGAGCCCCTTGTACTTCACCTGGAGCGTCTCGCTGTTGTAGCGCTTGGCTTTGCACACGTCGCAGGTGACGTAAACGTCCGGCAGGAAGTTCATTTCGATGCGCTTGAGTCCGTCACCCTGGCAGGCTTCGCAGCGGCCACCTTTGACGTTGAAGCTGAATCGGCCGGCTTTGTAGCCGCGCTCGCGCGATTCCGGAAGCATTGCATACAGGTCGCGGATCGGCGAGAAGACTCCAGTGTACGTCGCTGGATTCGAGCGGGGCGTGCGGCCAATGGGCGCCTGATCGATCTCGACCACTTTGTCGATGAGTGCGATCCCTTCAATCGAATCGTGATCGCCGGGTTGATCATGCGAACCGTACAATTCTCGCGCCAGCGAGCGATAGAGGATGTCGTTGACGAGCGTCGATTTGCCGCTGCCCGACACGCCCGTGACAACGATCAACTTGCCGAGCGGAAATTCCACCGTCACATTCTTCAAGTTGTGCTCACGCGCGCCTCGCACAATCAGGCTTTCGCCGTTTCCTTTGCGGCGCTCGGCGGGCGATGCGATGGAGAGCTTGCCCGAGAGATAACGTCCCGTCAGCGAATTGGGATTGTCTTGAACCTGTTGCGGGGTTCCGGACGCGACGAGTTCACCGCCCAGCCGGCCGGCGCCGGGTCCGAGATCGATCACGTAATCCGCGCGCTCGATGGTCTCGGCATCATGTTCGACCACCAGCACCGTGTTTCCCAGATCGCGCAGATGCGCCAGGGTGTCGAGGAGTTTGTCGTTATCGCGCGGGTGGAGGCCGATAGAAGGTTCGTCGAGGACGTAAAGCACCCCGCGCAGCTTGGATCCGATTTGCGTAGCTAAACGGATGCGCTGTGCCTCGCCGCCGGATAGAGTCGCGGCGGATCGAGCGAGATTCAGGTAATCGAGTCCGACGGCGGTCAGAAACTCCAGACGGTTTTGAATTTCTTCGACAACGCGGCCGGCCACCTGGCGCTCCCGGTCGTTGAGTTTCCAGATTCGAACGGTTTCGACCGCCCGGGCAATCGGCATGGCAGTCAAGTCGGCAAGACCGATGCCTTTCACCTGCACGGAAAGGCTGCTCGGTTTGAGGCGGCGGCCGTGACAAGAGGGACAGGTGGATGGCGCCATGTAATCCATCAGCCATTCGCGATATCCGGGGCTCGCTTCCTCGAAGGTCTCGTCGAGCAGTTTCACAATCCCTGGAAATCCCGAACCGCCTTCCATCAAAAGCGATTGCGTTTTCTTGGGGAGTTCGTCGAACGGATGGTCGATGTCAATCCCTAGTCGCTCGGCTGCTTCCGTAAGCCGGTGCGACGTGTACGTGGACGCAGCCATCGTGACCAGGCCACCGTCCAGCAGCCGCTTGGAGGGGTCGGCGAGGATCTTGGCGGGATCGAAGGACCAGCGGCTTCCTAATCCATTGCAGGTCTCGCAAGCGCCGAAGGGGCTGTTGAAAGAAAACGACCGCGGTTCGAGCTGCGGCACGCTGGCGCCGCACTCCGGGCAGGCCAGCTTCTGCGAATACATCCTCTCGTCGCCGTTTACGACTGAAACCAGCACGAGTCCACCGGACAGCTTCGCGGCGGTTTCAATGGACGCTTCGAGGCGCTGTTCGATGCCCGGCCGCAGCAGCAGCCGGTCGATCACGACTTCGATAGTGTGGTTTTTTCGCCGGTCCAGCGCTATTTCTTCGTCGAGCGAACGCAAAACGCCATCGATTCGCGCCCGAACGAATCCTTGGCGAGCCAATTTCTCAAGATCCTTCTTGTATTCGCCTTTGCGTCCCCGAACCACCGGAGCAAGAATCATAACGCGCTCATCCTGCTTCAACGCCATGATCTGCTGGAGAATCTGCTCCGTACTCTGGCGTGAAATTTCGATGCCGCACTGTGGGCAATGCGGAACGCCGATCGAGGAGTACAGTACGCGCAGGTAGTCGTAAATCTCGGTGATGGTTCCGACGGTGGATCGCGGGCTCCGATTGGTGGTCTTCTGCTCGATCGAAATGGCCGGGCTCAGGCCGTCGATGGAATCGACTTCGGGTCGCTCCATCTGGTCCAGGAACTGGCGCGCGTAGGGCGACAGAGTCTCGACATAGCGGCGCTGCCCTTCCGCGTAGATGGTGTCAAACGCAAGCGAGGATTTCCCCGATCCGCTGAGTCCGGTGATCACGGTGAACGTGTTTCGCGGAATCTCGACGTCGATGTTCTTCAGGTTATGCTGCCGTGCCCCATGCACGGTGATGCGATCAAGCATTGGGAGGGAAAACTCTATTTTAGCGTTATCGGAAAGCAGCACCATCAGGGCGCTGTTTATAAGGTGTTCTACCGGCTTCTGTGTTAGGCTTAATACTAGTTTCCGCAAAAAGAAAGTCGGTACTGGAGCCCTCGGGTCTTGCTGAGAGTCTTCTATACAAGCATACTGGAAGTGCCTTAAATGCAATTCGATCTATCTGATATCTTCTTTATCCTGGTAGTTTTGTCCATCGCCATCGCGATCATTAACGGCAGTGGCGGCGGCGGGCATCGCGCGCCCGTGCGCATTTAAGACACATCCCTTTTTTCAGATGCCCAGCGCTATCGTCATCGGCGGTGGCCTCTCCGGTCTTGCGTCCGCGGCGGCTTTGGGCGCTTCCGGTTTCGAAGTCGATCTTTTCGAGTCGCGCGGGTTTCTGGGCGGTCGCGCTACTTCCTATCCGCTGAACACGTCCGAGGGTTCGGAAACCATCGACAATTGCCAGCACATCCTCCTGCGCTGCTGCGTCAACCTGCTCGACTTTTATAGCCGGCTGGGCGTGGGCGATCGGATTCAATTCCATAAGAAGTTCTACTTCATTGAACCGGGCGGGCGGGTATCAACCATGCAGGCGGGCGCTCTGCCCAAGCCGCTGCATTTTACCGAAAGCTTCCTGGGGATGAAATGCTTCGACCTGCGTGACAAGATCGCGATCGGCCGCGGATTGCTCGCCTTGCAGCGGGAGCGGAAGCGGACGGATCTCGACCGGATCACAATGCTCGACTGGCTGCGGGAAAAGCGGCAGACCAAGCGTGCGATCGACCGGTTTTGGCAGCAAGTGCTGGTCAGCGCGGTGAATGAAGATCTTGACCGCATGGCTGCGATCCACGGATTCCAGGTCTTCTGGCTAGGATTCCTCGCGTCGCGCACCAGCTATGAGATGGGCGTTCCGGCAGTGCCTCTGGCGGACTTGTACAGCCCGGAGGTTTGGGAGCGGGTGGGGAATGTCCGGCTGAATCTGCGATGTCCGGTCGACCGGGTGCTCCTCTCGGGCGGACGCGTGACGGGCGTTCTAGCGCGAGCGATTGAGCTCCGGGCGGATTATTACATCTCGGCCGCTCCCTTCGAGCGGTTGAGCGCCCTGGGGTTGGAAACAGACGTAAGCCACTTCACTCATTCTCCGATTACCGGCATTCACCTATGGTTCGATCGTAAGATTACGGACCTGCCCCACGCCACGCTGCTGGATCGGACCATCCAGTGGATGTTCAACAAGGAAGAGGGCCGGTATCTGCAACTGGTTGTGAGCGCGTCGAGAAGTCTGATCGAGATGAGCCGGGGCGAGGTGATCGATCTCGCCGTACGGGAGTTGGCTGAGTTTTTCCCTGTTGTGTCCGAAGCGAAACTCGAAAAGGCCCATGTTGTCAAAGAGGTACGGGCGACTTTTTCGGCGGCTCCGGGGCTGGAATCGGTACGGCCCGGTCCGGAAACCGGGTTTCCTAACCTTTTTATGGCAGGCGATTGGACCCGGTCCGGCTGGCCGGCGACCATGGAAGGTGCCGTCCGGAGCGGCTATATTGCCGCCGAATCGGTGGCGCGGGCAGCCGGCCATCCCCAGCGATACCTCTTGCCCGACATCGCATAGTTGCTATTTAAAACTTATGACGATATAGTTTAATTTACAACCAATCTTCTAAAGAAACTTTAAATGGCTTCCCAACCGATTAACACTCGGGTTGGCCGCTACATCCCCTATCGTACCGGAGAGGAAGTGTATAAGGCCTACCTTCCGCCGCCGCTGCCTCCCGACCCGCCCATAAACATCGCGTCATCGCAACTTCTGCTCGACGAGGCAAATTTATCTCTCGGACGCCTCGACGCTCTCACGCTCCTGCTGCCCGATCCTCCGCTCTTCATTTACATGTACGTTCGCAAAGAGGCGGTCTTGTCGTCTCAGATCGAGGGCACACAATCCTCTCTCTCGGATCTTTTGCTTTTCGAGAACGACCAGGCGCCCGGCATTCCTCTCAACGACGTCACCGAAGTTTCGTCCTATGTGGCAGCCATGAAGCACGGGCTCGATCGCATGCGCGGCGGATTTCCGATCTCGCTGCGGCTGCTGCGGGAGATCCATGAAGTCTTGCTGGCACGCGGCCGGGGCGAGCCTAAAACGCCCGGCGAGTTTCGCACGACTCAAAATTGGATCGGCGGTACAAGGCCTGGTAATGCGACATACGTCCCGCCTCCGGTCGACCAGCTCATGTCGCACCTCGACAATTTCGAGAAGTTTCTGCACTCCAAATCCGGTTTGCCATTTCTCGTGAAAGCAGCGCTGGCGCATGTGCAGTTCGAATCGATCCACCCGTTTCTCGACGGCAATGGACGATTGGGGCGTCTGTTGATCACCCTGCTGCTCTGCTCCGAAGGAGTCCTGCGGGAGCCGGTTCTTTACTTGAGCCTTTTCTTCAAACAAAACCGGCAGCGCTATTATGATCTGCTCCAGGATGTTCGCCTGACTGGAAACTGGGAGACATGGATCGAGTTTTTCCTGGAAGCAGTGGCGCATACGGCAACTCAAGCAGTCGATGCCGCGCGGCAGGTGGTTGCGATCTTCCAGGAGGATCGCGCGAGAATCGGCCAGCTCGGCCGGCCGGCGGCGTCAGCGCTCATGTTGCATCATTATCTGCAACGTCATCCGATCACTTCAATTGCAGCCGCTTCGAAGCAGCTTGGGATCTCCGTCCCGACGGTTACGGCAAGCCTGGAGCATCTCCAGCGGCTGGGCATCGTGAAAGAGATCAGCGGAAAATTAAAAGGCCGCCAGTATGTCTACTCGCGCTATATCGACATCCTGAGCCAGGGGACTGAACCGCTGCCCATCGGGTGACTACAGCGCCAGTTCCCAGGTCTGTCCGACCCAGTCCGGCCCGAACATGTTGTGACGCTTCTCTTCCACAAGCTGAAAGCCAGCCTTCTCGTAAACACGTCTTGCGGCCACGAGCGCGTCGCTGGTCCATAAGATGATCTTGCGATATCCGGCCTGCTTCGCGAAACGGATGCATTCGGCGACCAGCCGGTGTCCGAGCCCGAGTCCTCGCGCTTTGGGCTCGACAAGAAGAACGCGCAGCTTCGCCACTTCGTCGGACTCGCGCACCAGGCAGACGCATCCCAGGTTTTCACCATCGCGCTCGGCGATCCAGCAGCGCTCGCGCTGGGGATCGAAGTTTCGCAGAAAGTGAGCCGCGATCTCGGCGACCAGCGCCTCGAAATTATCGTTCAATCCGTACTCCCGCGAGTAGAGCGCGCCGTGACGATGTACGATCCATCCGAGATCACCGGGCTGGTGAGTGCGAATGATATAGGGGGCCTTGCTATCCGGCGTTCCGCTCAGCAATGCCTCAATGGCGGACATGGAACGAGTCAGCCGTTCCTGTTCCTCGGGAGACAGTTTTGCCAACATTTCTTGAATTTGAGCGTTGGAACGCGCATCGAGCGGCCCAAAAACCTTGCGGCCTTTCGCCGTCAGCGAAAGCAGAATCTGCCGGCCGTCGGCTTCCGAAGGAATCTTTCGAACCAGTCCCTGGACTTCGAAACGCGTCAGGATGCGGCTCAAGTAGCCGGCGTCGAGGCCGAGGTCGCGGACCAGTTCCGCGGCCATCGGACGATCTCGGTTCGCCAGTTCGTAGAGAACCCGCACCTCGGACAATGAGAAGGGACTGTCCAACAGCCCTTCCTGGAGCACGCCAATCTGCTTGGTATAGAATCGGTTGAACCGGCGGACGCATTGGACCCGTTCCAACTCTGCCATCTTGACATTGTCAAATACTTCGTTGACTACGTCAAGTATCTTCGATGCTACGCTGGCAGTAATGATCCGATACGTGCTTCCCGCGATATTGCTGCTGGCCTCCCTGAACGTCGGAGCCCAGCAGAAAAAGGTGGTCTGGAGCGACCAGGAACAGCCGCTCGTCACTACGCTGAAAGGCCTTCGCGGTTTGCCGGACGATGTCCGGGCCAAAACCACGAAGCAACTGGCGCTGGACATTCGCGCGCTGCCCGTGACGCCGAACAAAATGAGGCTAGCGCAAGGCCTCGCGAACTTATCGACCGAAGGAGACTTCGGGCACGACACTCTTCAGGAGGTCGCGACAACGCTGGCCGATGCGTTACGCGAACAGCCGGATCAGCCGGCCGATCCCTATCTCGAACTCGCCACGTTGGTTCGTTATGAGCATGTGAATGCATCGTCGGCCAGTCCCAAATTTGCCGAGGCTATGTCCAAACTGGAAGCCGACGACCGGAGTCGCGAGCATGCCGATTTCACCCTCACGGACTTGCGTGGCAAGGAATGGACTCTGCAGAATCTGAAGGGCAAGGTGGTTCTGGTGAACTTCTGGGCGACGTGGTGCCCCCCTTGCCGCAAGGAAATGCCGGATCTCGACGCTCTCTACAAGCAGTACAAAGATCGCGGCCTGGTGGTCCTGGCGATCTCGGATGAGGACGCGGCCAAGGTCCAGTCGTACATTAAGGACCACAATGTTTCCTATGTGATTCTGTTGGATCCGGGCCGCAAGGTGAACGAGGCTTTTCGTGTCGAAGGCATTCCCAAGAGCTTCGTTTACGACCGTAATGGAAAACTCGCGGCACAAGCCATCGATATGAGGACGAAGAAACAGTTTTTGGAAATGCTCGAGAAAGCCGGTCTTAATGAATCAAATCGGACGGAGGCGTCGAGGACCGTACCACACGACTGATGCTGCGCAGGACCAGACGCCGGGGGTCCAGCAAATGTTGCGGGCGATACTGGCGCAGAGACCAGCGGGAATCGGGATCGAACTCGATGCCTAAAAAATAGCCGATTTCACGGAATACGCAGTACTTGACGATACCGGCTAATTGACCCTTCGCATGCGTGATGCGAATTGGAGTTTGCAGAGGAATCGCAATATCGACTTGCAGACAGGCTCCCGACAGCGAGATGTCTTCCAGGTTTGCAACACTTCTTTTGGCTCGACCGCCCTTGTCCTTCCAGCAGACATCAACCATGTCGGCACATAGCAGCCGAGGTTCCACGCGCCTGTTCAGCATACATTTGTGTTATCGGCCTTGAAAACGCAAATGTTTAGCCGCCCACAACCTCAGAAAAACGCCTATTCTCAAAGTAAGGCGACCAACCACCTTAGACAATTCGCCAGTACCATGACGTTGGTCGTGCAACGGTACGATAAACGTGATGCCGACACGGCAACTCCTAATCATCCTCGCCATCGCCGCAGCCTTCGGCGTGCTCGTCCCGTATTACAAAGGCTACGGCTTTCTGGATCGAAGGCTGATCGTCGCGTACGCCTGCCTGGCCGCGGTTTTTGCGGGTCCCACGGCAACCGATGCGTTTTCATCGGACGAAGAGGGCAGCGGTTTGCGCAAGATGGCGCGCGTTTGGCTCCTGTCCTGGGCCTTCTCCGCGCTGTTGCTGGCGCTGGCCCTGCTGATCGTAAACCTGACCAATCGACACATCCAGCCGTTGATACCCCGCGCTAACTTTCTAGTCGCGGCGGAATGTCTCGGCTTCACTGCATCCGCCGCAGTGACCGCGCTGGGAGCTTTTCTGACACGTAAGTTCTCCGCCGGAAGGGCGATCGCGGTTTTTCGGACCGCCTTCCTGATCATCATCGTGGCGTTTTTCTTAGTGGATCGCTATACGACGTTTTCACTCAGCTATCGCGTCCTGACAAGTTGGCTCTATATTGTTTCGGCGGCATTTGGAGCGGCGGCCCTGGTACTGGTCGCACGCTATCCTGAAAATTAGTGGTTCCCATTCATGTAATCGGCGGCGGACTGGCAGGATGCGAGGCGGCCTGGCAGATCGCCCGCGCCGGATTTCCCTCCATCCTTTATGAGATGCGGCCGCTCCGGTCGACCGAAGCGCACCAGACGGATCACCTCGCGGAACTCGTCTGCAGCAATTCGCTGAAGACCGAGCAGGAGAACAGCGCTCCCTGGCTTTTAAAGGAAGAACTGCGCCGGCTCGGGAGTTTCCTCCTCGATGCCGCGCAGCGGGCGCGAGTTCCGGGCGGGCATGCGCTGACCGTGGATCGCCAGGTTTTCTCGGCCGAAATTTCTCGCGCGATCGACGACGAACCGCTGATCGAACTGCGCCGCGAAGAGGTGACCCATATCCCCGACGGCGCTATTACGATCATCGCGACCGGTCCACTTACCAGCGACGCCCTTGCCTCCGAGATCTCGCGATTAACGGGGGCCGAGAGGCTGTTTTTCTACGACAGCATTAGTCCTATTGTGGATGCCGAGAGCATCGACATGTCGATCGCGTTTCGCGCGTCCAGATACGGCAAGTCGCTCGACGGCAGCGACGATTATGTCAATTGCCCGTTCGATAAGGAGCAGTACGAGAGATTCCTGGACGCGCTGCTTTCGGGCGACGCCGTTCCGGCTCATATTTCAGAGGACCGGACGCCCTTTTTCGAGGCGTGCTTGCCGATTGAGGAGATTGCAAGGCGCGGCCGCGAAACTCTGCGCTTCGGTCCCATGAAGCCGATGGGGTTGGTCGATCCGCGAACGGGACGGCGGCCGTATGCCGTGGTCCAACTCCGGCAGGAGGACGCGAGGGCGGGAAGCTACAACCTGGTCGGATTTCAGAATCACATGCGGTTTGGAGATCAGACGCGGATCTTCCGAATGATTCCGGGTTTGCAGAATGCCGAGTTTTTGCGGCATGGGCAGATGCATCGCAACACCTATATCAACGGTCCGGCGCTGCTGACTCCGACGCTGCAGTTGCGATCTCGGCCCGACGTTTTTTTCGCGGGACAGATTTCGGGAGTGGAAGGGTATGTGGAGTCCATCGCGACCGGTTTGATGACCGGCCGCCATGCAGCTGCGCTGGCTGCGGGAGAGCCGATTCGTGCTTTTCCACGCGAGACGGCGCTCGGATCTTTATGCGCTTACGTCTCCGGCGCGGATCCTTCGGATTACCAGCCCGCGAATATCACTTTCGATCTGCTGCCCGCTCTCGATGAGGAAACTCGTCAGAAATTCCGCCGCGACAAACGAGCTCGACATACGGAAGTATGCCGGCGGGCACTCGAGGCTTTAGAAGCTTATCGCGTTAACGCCGACGCCCAAAACTGCGTCCCGGACTCCGCATAGGCGATCCGAATCTTTTCCCTGAAGAAGGGCCGGAGCCAATTCCGAAACGGTGACCGGAAGACTCACCCCCGCCGAAGCGTTTGCCGATGCTTGGTTCACCAGATGGTGCCGACGGCGTCCAACTAGGACGCGAGACCGCCGGTCCGCCGGGATGCGACGCGTATCCCGATCCACGGAATCCGCCGGACTGGATGTATCGGCTGCTGGCATAGCGGTTCTGCGTGAACGTGCCATGGCTTCCATACTTCGGCGGCGCGGCAGGCGTTTCCTGTCCGTAGTAAGTGCGGCCGTAGGATCTGGCGGTGCGATAGCCGTAATAGTCGTTGACGATTATGGGGTGATAATCATGACCCCAGAACAGCTCCCGCATGATGAGGTATTCGGGGAGCCATGTCCAGACGCCATGGCCGCCGCTGTTGTCCCAATAACCGTACTGATTGCGGCCTTCCGATGGCGGAGCGATGTAGGCGAACCCAGCGGGCTGCGGCACGTTCTGCGCTTCGGAATCGAAGACGCCGGCGTCTTTGTGCGCGATGGCCATGCCGAGATCGTTTTCGACAGCCTGGTAAGAGGGCTCGGGAACATCCGTCCAGTTCTCGTCGCTGGAGACCTCGGTCTTCTTGTCCGCTACGTCCGTATAATGCGTTCGAACGGTTTTGACTTTCTCGCGGTAGACCGTTTCCGGCCCTTCATGCGAGACGTCGAGATCGGTCAGGATTTTGTCCCAGGCATCGTAGAGCTGGCCGACCTGCGAACGGAGTTCGTCCGCCTTCTGAGGAAGGTCGCGGGCGGTTTGCGAGAGGACGTCGTCGGCCTGAATCAGCGTCGCGATTTCGGCCGCGCTCGCTTTGCCTGCGAGTGCATCTTTGCGAGCGGTTTCGGTCTCCTGCCATTTCGCCGCGGCGGTTTGCGGCATCGCTTGTAGCAGCGCCAGACGGCTATCGAGCGCGGACTTTTTCGCAGGCCAATCCTGGTCGGCTTTCTCGATCGCTTTGACGGCAGGCGTGAGATCGACGGCTTTGATGGCGTCTTCTTCCCGCTTCATGCCATCGACGGAAGAAGCCAGATTGCGGCGGAAGCTGAGCCATTTTTCTGCCGATGCCACCACGGAATCAGCATCGGTTACGGCCGATTCGCGCTCTTTGCGCTCTCCGGTCAATAGCCATTCAATACGATGTTGCGAATCGGCGCGGTCTTCACGGGCGAGCCGGTCCATCTCGCGGCCTTCGCTCTTCGCGTCATCTAGTTTTTCGCGGGCGGAGCGCAAGCGCGCCTGCCAGTCGTTGCCAACGCTCGTACCCTGGAACAGATCGGGCGCGGATGCCAAATCGTCCCGGAGGGTTTTCTCGGAGCGCTGCAATTCGCGGTCGGCGGATTGGAGTTTTTCGTTTTCGGACCGGATCTCAGTGCGAAGCGAACGCGGCAGACGTGCGCCGCAGCCCGCAAGAAGCACGAATCCCAAAAGAACGAGATTGCGCATACGCGCTTGCATTTAGGAACCTCGCAGAACGGTGATGTCCGTGGGCTCGATCTTATTCCAGATGGTGGCGGCGAAGGGTTCGCCTTCAAACTTGCGGATACTCAGGAAGCGTTTGCCATCCTGTTCCTGAAACGTCCAGCAATAGAAGCCGCGGCCGGTCGCGTTTCCGGCGGTGAACACGCCTTCTTCACGACTCGATCGATAGAGCCAGAATTTACTGTCCCAGTCGAAGAAATCGGCTTGATTCTGGCGCTGATCCATTTCGCCAAGATCGTCTTCGCTGACACCGAGTTCGTCGAGCGTGAGGCTGCGGCCGTCGAAATTTCCGAGAACCTGCAACGTAGAATCGTTGTGAACCTCGAGCGCGACGCGCCGATCGCGCCAGGGGCCGCTCAGTTCGTTCCAGCGACGGCTCCCGGCTTCGTATTGGTCGTTGCGGTCCACCGTGAAGTCGACGTCGCTAAAATCCTCGGCGGCGCCGGTGACCGAAATTGTGTCGCCGACGCGCGCATCGGTAATCTTGAGATTCGCAAGGTCCTCTTGCGGACCTTGCGCCGGTTTGCGATCGAAGAACATTTGTTTATGCGCTCGTGCTGGCGGGAGGCAGTTCCTTGGTGATCTGGACCTTAGGCAGCGCACGCTCGCGCTTCAAAGCTTCGAGCTCGGCGTCTACCGAGTGCCCGCCCAACTGAGCGAATTCGGCTTCCAGATCCGGATCCTTACCCGCGCTGGCTAGCTGATCGAAAGCTTTCGCCGTGGCTTCTTCCTTCGCTACGGACTCTTCGAAATGCGAGAGCTGCGCGAAAGCGTTGTCCGCTTTACCGACTCCGGCCAGGGCTTCGGATACTTTGCGCTGCGCCATGGCGGCGTTTTTGCGCGCCACTAAAGTTGTTGCGGTGCGTTCGCCTTCGTCGATCTTGTGCTTCAGTTCGCCGACCTGATTCTTGAGTGAATCGCTGGCCGTGCGAGCCTGTTCCACCGCCGTTTGCAGCGAAGCCACCTGCTTATCGGACTCGGCTTTACGCGCCAGCGCCTTCTTGGCGAGATCTTCGTTGCCGGCGTCGAGAGCCTGACCGGCGCGATCCTTCCACTCCTGCGACTGCTTCACATATTTCTGATACTCGGCGTCCAGGCGATTGTAGTTACTCATCGCCATGGCGGAAGAGCGCACGACGTTATTCAGCTCCGTCTTCATGTCGGCGACGGTCTGGCGAACGGTCGCTTCGAAGGTGGCGTCTTCCAGAGCGCTGACTCCCTGATTCACTTGTCCGCGGGCAACGCGGCCCGTACGATTGAACATGTCCGAAAAGAATCCCATGAATTTCCCCTTTTTGTTCCTTATGCCTTCGCGCTGAGATCCCCGCCGAGCAGTTGCTTCGCGTGCACGACGTCAGCGAGCAGGAAGCCGACGCAGGAGAGGATGTCGTCCTCGTCGTCCGGTCCCATTTCCTGCAATTTGCAGAAGTTATTCAATGTGACGGCTGCGTTCCCATCGCCCGTTTCATACAACTGAAAGTACGAAGTGGAGATGCCGTTGTCGGCGGCGAGCATCTTGTGCATGATCGGCGCGGTGATGGCGGATTGCGGCGCCACGAGGCAAACGAGCGAAAGATAAAGGATATCCCCCTGGAGGACGGCGCGCATGGAGATGCCGCTGTCGACGTCCTCGATTCTCAAAACGTCGTCACCTAACTCGGTGACAGAATATCGCTTGGCAGCTAGCAAGGCATGTATCTGGCCGATGTGTGAGGTAGCAGTTGGCATGGTTGTTCCTTAATCCGATACGAAGAAGAGGCGGCTTTTGTTCGGTCGAACCGTTTCTAGTGTAGCGCCCGTGGGCGATTACGATGGCGCCTTGAGGCCGTTCCGGGTGTCAATTGTGCCTGTCGGCCCCTTTACGCGCGTGTCGGAGCGGCGAGTTCGATTCCTCCCGGCTGGGGCTCGGGAAGGCGGATTCGGTTGTGTGAGCGCGTCGGCTTTTTCGTTCGCATATCGAAGGCGGGACACACCGCGCTACGTGATTGATTTCAATATGTTTATGAGTTTTGGGACGGCCTTGGGGAAGCTGGAACCGAGGGTCTGCCTCCGCAGTGGCTATCTTTGACTTCTGGGGGCGAGGGGCGATTGAACTCTGATTCGCTGATCTCTATTTCATTGTAAGCGGCGGACGCAACAGTTGCCCAAGTGCGATAAGGGCCGAGTTCGCTGTAAAACTCTGGTTCGTATGGGCTTATACGGGTCGAAAAATCTCAAAGATTCTCTTGAACGCAATAATAGCTTTCCCGCCTTATCGGCTCACTCGCTTATGGCAGTGACGCTAGACCATAGTCACTGCACGGATGCGTCGTGTGGGCGCGGCAGCTGGATGGTCTAAACGGCGCCTATTACCCATGTTCGCAGCTCCTCGGGGATCACCTCAAAACCGGCCAATGAGGATCACTTCAAAACCGGCCAATGGAACTGAGTCAGGACAAGCTCATTTATACCTTGTCCGGACAGCCAGTGACAACGGGTTTTCCGCAGCGGGAATGACCGGACATATACTAACGAATACCTGGGCGGAAGACAGGGCACCGCAGGGATGCGACCCGAGCGCCGACCCAGAGGCTGGAATGGCTGGGCGGCGTCCGAGTCGCCCGCCAGGCTTTTGAGCCATTCTGGCGCGAAAGCGATAAATCCCGGGAGCGCGAGGGCAGAGTCCTCGCAGTAAAGAAGCCTCCTTCCTTATTTCTTGAGTTCTCATCTGAGATCACTCCGCAGCCGGCAACGCAGTCTTGGTGCGCCAACTGCGCGGCCCGCACTTCAGCACGTGTCCGTGATGCAGCAGGCGGTCGAGCATGGAACTGACAGCGGCATTGTCGCCGAGCAGTTTGCCCCAGTCTTCTACGGGCCGATTCGATGTGAGAAGCGTGCTGGCACGCTCATAACGCCGCATCACGATTTCTAGCAAATCCTCGGCGGCGGTATGCGGAAGTTTGCGCATGCCGAAGTCGTCGACAATGAGCAGCGGGACCGATGCAATCGACTCCATGTACTGCTTGCGCGTACCGTCCACAACGGCGTCGGCGAGTTCTTCGAGCAGCAGGTGTGTTTCGCGATACAGCACGCGGTGGCCTTGTTGAATGGCAGCGTGGCCGATGGCTTGCGCAAGATGACTCTTGCCAGTGCCGCCGGGACCGAGGAAGAGCGCATCTTCGCGGCGTGTAATGAAAGCGCCGGTCGCGAGATCAAAAACGAGACTACGATTCATCTTGGGATTAAAAGTGAAGTCGAAGTTGTCTAGAGTTTTGTGGGCGTCTCGAAAGCCGGCTTGCTTGCGGCGGCGATCCAGCAGGCGGTCGGAACGGCGCGTGAGTTCATCCGAGATCAGGCACGAGATCAGATCCAGCGGCGGCATCGCTTCCGCCTGTGCTTGCTTGAGACGGGTTTCGAGCACGGCAGCCATGCCGCCTAAACGGAGCTGGCCGAGTGCGCGTTGTAGTTCAATCAGATTCATTCCGGATTTCCCTCCAGGTTGGTTTCAGACTGCGATTGAGTTCGCTGTTCGATGACGTCGCGATACAGCGTGAGTTGGCGAATCAACGGATCGACCTGCCGTAGCGAGAGTGGCGCTGGTCCTTTGCGTTCGAGATAGCGGCGGACGAAATGGTATTCGTAGACTTCGAAGGAAAGCGCGGCCGAACAAGCATCGTCCACTGCCGCGGCGCCGTATTTCTTGGCGAGAGAGAGAACCCCTTGAATGCGGCGCACGGCGGGCTGTCCTTTCTGCGCATACATCGTTTTTGCGAGCACGCCGATAGAATCGCTGGCATTCTCGGCGCGCCGGAGCAGTTGTTGTGTGGTGAACGGCGTCTTCTTGTGGCGGTCTTCAGCAAGAATGCGATGTGCGCCGCGAGGTTGATGCAAGTGTTCGCGCAGCAGTTGGCCGGTCTTGGGATCGAGCAAGCGCACGTGCCGTCGATTCCACTGCACGTTGACTCGTCTCCCAATCCAGCCAGGCGGGGCGCTATAGTAGGCGGCTTCCACTTCGACGCAGCCATCCATGTGCACCGCGCGTTCACCGTATTGGTAATAGCGGAATGGCTCGACGGGAAGCGGCAACAGCGCAGGTTTCTCTTCTGAGAACATCGCCGCAACCTGGCGTTTGGTAGTGCCATGAATGCGGGTGTCGGCCCAATGTTCCTCCCATCGATCCAGGTAGCTTTGCGCTTCTTCGATGGTTTCGAAGCGCTTTCCTTTTAGCGGTGTCTTCTGCGCATGACCAACGCTGGACTCGACCTTGCCTTTGCGATCCGGATCTTTGATGCGGCAGGGCAGCGCCACGGCGTGGTAATGCGCCAGCATGTCGCGATAGAGCGGGTTGATGGTGGGATCGTAGATGTCCGGCTTCAACACACCTTCGCGCAGATTGTCGAGGATGAGAACGCGTGGCACGCCGCCGATTCGGGCAAACGCCGTCTCGTGCAACTCGGCCCAGGTTCGCGTGCTGGAACTGAAGACGATCAGCCGGACACACTTGCGGCTATAGCCGAGCGTCAACACAAACAAGCGGGTGCGGCGGTAACGGCCGGATTGGGGATCGCGAACCATGGGGCCTTCGCCGTAGTCGACCTGCGCTTCTTCGCCGGGCGCCGTGACGATGACGGCGCAGGGTTGTTTTTCCGGCGAGCCATGGAGCTTGTTGATGAAGCGTTTGACGCTCTGATATCCGCCGGTAAAGCCGTGGTCGTCAACCAGATCCTGCCAGATCCCCTTGGCGTTGCGACCTTGGCTCAGCGCATGCTGGATGAGTTCGCGATAGGGCTCGCTGGTACTTGCCGTCGTGGTTTGCGTCGGAGGATCGGCGCCAGAGTCGGGGATCACCTCATTGGCCGGTTTTGGGCCGCCAGAGTCGGTGGTCACGCCATTGGCCGGTTTTGAGTCTTGCGCCGCTCGTTTGCCCCATCCGCCGGGCGGCCGAACCGCAATGGCGGCTGTTCTTAGATATCCGGCCGCAGTTTCACGCCGGACACCGGTTTCTTTTTCGATGCGCCGCAGCGACCATCCCAGCCGCCCCAACGCGATGACTTCTTGCTTCTTTTTCTCGTTCAAGACGTTGCTCACATCGACGGAGAATACTCTCCGTCAGTCAACGTCCTGACTCAGTTTTTCATTGGCCGGTTTTCAGGTGATCCCGTATGGCCGGTTTTGGGTGATCCCCGAGGGCTGGGTCACGAGGTGCGCTTTCTGGCTGCATTTCAACCGCAACGGCTTGGAACAGTTAACAGTGTTTCAGAAGCCGACGACTGGGGGCGGCAAGACTGTCTGAGTTGATGGCGAGATCCTGAGGTCAAAAAAACGCTCGAACCTCCGACGCAAGTCAACCTGATATGGGTCACGGAGTTGTCCGACATATCCGTCCAGATGATGCTGGACCTCTGCGAGGAACCTGCGTGGGTCTATCACAATAGACCCAATTTCCCCGGTTGCCGCCTCCAACATGAAGCCTAATGGAGCCGTGTCCTCTCGGAGTATCAACTTGTGTTTAGTTCCACCTTCGTGGAAGAGGCCGCAGCGCAGATGGCTGTAAATCTCGTCGGCAATGTCCTCTGCCTTCCGATCAGCATCAGCGGCGTACCCATTACGTTTGAGTGTTTCTGGCAATCCGCTGAAGACTCGCAGAAATCCCCGTCTAAAGAATGCTTTGGATTGATGGTTGCTCGATTGACCCGTGTGGTAGGCTTCGATTGGCTCAAAGTAAGCCGTTGTTAGCATCAAAACTGCGAAGCCGCTATGCTTGCATAAGATGTACTTCTCATCAGACAGAGCATGAGCGTGTCTTAGAAGCCAGCCGTTCATCCAGTCCTCAAAGACGTCGATCTTGTCGTCCACCGTGCATCCTGGCTGGACCTTGGCGGCGGTGTATTGCGAACTGATTTGGTGGACAGGCATCGTCGACATTCAAGACCTCAATTACGTTCGAGGGTCGCTCGCTGGTTCATCCTATTGAAGTAGCGCCTTCATTTTGTCAACACAGCTAGAATCTTGTAAGTTTCCGACGCCATTTTCTTGCCGTCGATGCTCACGGACCACTTCAACTTTGCCTTGTCGCCGTTGAACTCAACTTCGATGTCGTCCACAAGAGGTACTCGGCAGCTTCGGCGATTGCCCCGAGGTCCGGCGAAGCGCTCGGCAAATTTGCTCTCGCAATTGACGACTGCCATTCGACCGTCGGGCAACTGAAGGGAAAACGTCGCTCCTCGCACGTGGAATGACACCTCTTGGGCAGGCGTGCTTGAACCGGTGGTTCTTGTCCGCTCGTCGCAGTTCAAGGTATTGGAAGTTCCGAAGCAGTTTACACTCGCGGTCGAATTTGAATACCAGTGCCCCGGAACTACGTATGAGTAGTCAGTTTCGTTGTCTTGTCGGTTAATGATCTTGACGGCGAGTTTCTGTCCGAGCGCCGACGCGACGACAAAGAAGACCGCGATCACGAGCCTTTGCATTTGCATCCTTAATGTAAGACCTTGGACCTTATTCCGACAATCCGCCGATAGTGCGACATGACTTCCTCTGCGCGCCGGTCACGATGAGCTTATCATATGATCGAGGCAAGTGAGAGGGCATGGCCCATTTCAGCTAACTCGGCCCTCGTTGACCCGCATGACATTCTCCAGCCGTAGGCGCAACCGTTAAACGCATGAATTTCCTGCGTTACATACAAAATCGAAATCAAGGTCGCCGGGAATGAGGAACTCATGGAAGACCGTCGCTACTGGAACCTCTGGAGAGCCCATCCCTGACGGAGTCATGAATGAGTTATTCAATTGAGTTATTCAATATCGATGTTTCTTATCGTCAGGAGAGTGGAACATCCAATTCCGCGGCTGTGTGAGGCCGTAGGTACCTTCGTGCGCTGACGGCGGAGAATGCAGCTGTAACCCCGTTCGCGATCTCCAATCCGCATGGCACCGCACAAAAGCCGAAAATGATTGCCCTCATGAGAGATTCAAATGCTTCTTGCAAGTTCGAGCTCCGATAGTCTTGGGTGCATGCGAGGGGGCGGACAGCGGCCCCGTTCCATGTTGGTAAGATTGTGGATTCCGGGCGTTTATTGGAATCTACAAATGTATATACAGTTGTATAGCATCATGCTATCATGATTCGGCAGGTCAGCGGATTCGATTGGGATAGCGGCAATCGGACGAAGTGTCAAAAGCACGGCGTTACGATTGCCCAGATTGAAGCTTTATTTCAGCATAGCCCCCGCATAGCGCCTGACCTGAAACACATGATGGACGAGGACCGGTTGATTGCCGTTGGAAGAACAAGCGCAGGGCGGCCTTGTTTGTCGCCTTCACGGTACGGACAAAAAACAGACGCCGCCTCATTCGTCCCGTGACGGCCAGATTCATGCATGCGAGGGAGATCGAAGCTTATGAAGAAGAAAGTCCCACGACTGAAAACCGATAAGGAAGCTGAGGTGTTCCTGGCGCAAGATCTTTCTCATCTCGACTTTTCACAGTTCAAGACGGCGCACTTCGAGTTTGAGAAGAAAGACGAGCAGATCAATATGCGCGTACCGAAGCCGTTGCTCGCGGCGGTGAAGGCCCGCGCGAAGGCTCGCGGCATTCCCTATACGCGCTTCATTCGTGAGACGCTCGAACGCGCGGTAGCCTCACCGAAGTAAACTTCCGGTCGTGTGTGGATTCCTTTATTATTCCGACTTGCAGACATTGCGGAGTTCGCCTAGACCTTGCACGCGGACGATCACTTCGTCTCCGTCCTTCAGAAATCTCGGGGGCTTCCGGGCGAATCCCACACCTGAGGGGGTTCCGGTAGATACTACGTCTCCGGGCTCCAGTGTTACCACGCTCGAGAGGTACTCGACCAGCTCCGGAATCCGGAAAATCAGCTCGCGGGTGTTGGAGTTCTGGAGCGTTTCTCCGTTGATCGTAAGGCTGATATCGAGCGCGTGGGGATCGGCAATCTCGTCGGCGCTGACCAGCGCGGGACCCATGGGAGCGAACGTGTCGAAGGTTTTCCCCATCAGCCATTGCGAGGTCGCGAGTTGAAAATCGCGGGCGCTAACGTCGTTGACGATGGTGTATCCGAAGACGTGGTCCTGCCATTTTTCGGCCGGAATATGACGACCGCCTTTACCGATCACGAAAGCCATTTCCGCTTCGTAATCCGGCTTGGTCGAGTTCTTGGGCAGCACGATGTTCTCGCCGGTAGCGATGACGGTGTTGGTGGGGAATTTATTGAAGATGGTCGGAATCTTGGGAATTTCGTTGCCAGTTTCAATGGCGTGGTCGCGATAGTTTAATCCGACGCAGATCAGCTTTGGGGGACGCGGCACCGGCGCAAGCAGAGTCACTGACGAGAGCGGAACAGTCTCAGACTTAGCGGCCGCATCTTCCGCGCGATCCCGCGCTTCGACGCCGCCCGCGAGCACGCTCAGGACATCAGGAAATCCCGCCATCGCGAGTCCCGCGACAGTGTCGCCTGAAAGAACACCTACTTCCGGCTTGCCGCCGCCGCGGCGAAAGGTAACAAGTTTCAAGTAAGGATAGCCTCCCCCCGCAGCTTACAACATAATGGCTAGGCCGACTGCAGGACGGGCGAAACGAGCGTCATTATTGTATTCGCGATATCATCCGGCGCGCACCGGTTCGGCGTCTGCGCCCATTCCTTCGTGGCGCCGTAGATCGCCCAGCTCGCGGCCGCTGCTTTCATCTCCGCCGAGATCCTGGTGGGATGACGCTGCAAACCTTCAGCCAGGATGCGCCGCAACACCGCGATGATCGCCGATTCCGTGTGCGGTTCTATTTGGCGCGAGCCTCCCGGACCTTGCATCCGCGTCAGGTACTCGGTAAGTGCCAGCACCATGGCTTTTAGTGCCGACCCGCAGCTTCCGTCGAATTGGACCTCGCGCTCGGCCAGGAGTTCGTGAAAGCGGCTGCCCACCATGCATTCGAGGAGGGCGTATTTATCCGTGTAATGGTCGTAGAAAGTGGCTCGATTGAGGGTCGCGGTGTCCGCGATATCGTGAACGGAAATCTTGTCGAATTCCTTCTGTTCCAGTAACTTCTCTAGGGCTTGCTGGAGAAGCTGGCGAGTACGCCGGATGCGCGGATCCACGGACTCGTCGATTTCTTGACGCATGGCTCCTCCGGGTACCAGCTTAACAAAACGACGTTCGTTGTTTTTCTTGAATCGACAGATGTCGCCTACACATCAAACGTTGTGAAGGAATTAGAGAACTTCAGATGCCAACACTTCTTAGAATCGATTCCAGTCCTCTTCCGGGTGAGTTTTCGTTTAGCAGGCAGCTTACGGAAGAGTTTGTCCAGCAGTGGAAGCGGAATACGCCGAACGGCCGCGTGATCAGCCGCGACCTTGCAACAACTGATCTCAAGCCGATTGATGCCGAGTGGATCGCCGCTGCTTACACGCCGAAAGCTAGCCTCACCGCTGGCCAGCGAGAGCTGTTCGCCACGTCTGACGAGCTCCTTGCGGAACTGGAAGCTGCCGACGAATATGTCGTCGGAGTGTCCATGCACAATTTCACGATTCCCGGGGGATTGAAGCTTTGGATTGACCAGATTGTTAGAGTCGGGCGAACCTTCACCTATGAGAATAATGCGCCGGCCGGCCTGCTCCGCGGCAAGAGGGTCACGGTTCTGGTCGCCTCCGGCGGTGTTTACGACCAAGGAAGTCCCAGAGCTGTCCTGAATTTCGTCGAGCCGTACTTGCGCCATATCTTCAGCTTCATTGGCGTGAAGGAGGTCAACTTTGTCTACGCTGGAGGAACTTCCCGTTCACGTCAGGGAACTGACCGCGAAACGATCCTGCAACCGGCTTTCGCGTCCATCCGCGCGCAGTTCAAGGCGGCGGCGTAATGAAGATGGTTTCTCAGGTCGCTCGCGTTCTGCTCGGCGTTGTGTTTCTCGTTTTCGGACTCAACGGCTTTCTGCACTTTCTTCCGATGGGGCCGCTGCCCGCAGGTTCCGCGGGTCAATTCATCGGGGCGCTGGCGGCCACGCATTACATCACAGTAGTCTTTGCGATCCAGCTCGTTTCAGGGGTCCTGCTGCTGATGAATCATTACGTGCCGCTGGCGCTCACGATGCTCGCGGCGGTGATCGTTAACATCGATCTGTTCCACGCACTGATGGCGCCGAGCGGGATTCCCCTGGCCGCACTTGCCACGGCCCTCTGGATGCTGACCACGTACAATTACCGGTCGATTTTCAGCAACTTGTTGCGGCGGCGCGTTCCGGTTTAACACGGTCGTGAACCAGGGAAGGCTTCTTTATTAGACGAGTCCGAAAATCCGGCCGATCAGAAAGAGGATTAGCACCAGCGCGACAACGCCACCGGCGGAGAACACGATAATCCACGTCTGGCTAATCTTTGAGGACCGAGGAGCGGCAACAGCCGCGCTTTGCAGGGTGTATTGCGTACCGGTAGCCGTCGACGGCGGGCCTTCGTTCAACATCTGCTCGAGCTGCTGACGCACGATCGCGAAGCTCTGCGGCCGCTCCGCCGGATTCTTCGCGGTGCAGCGCGCGATCAGATCCAGCACCGGCTTGGAAGCTCCCTTCAAACGCACTGGCTCCAGGTTGAGAGGTTGGTGCAGGATCTGCTCGAAAATCTTTTCCACCGATTCGGCCTGGATCGGCTTCTCGCCGGAAATCAGTTCCACCAGCATCACGCCGAAGGCGTAGACATCCACCAAGTTGGTCGGCGGCTTGCCCATCACCTGCTCGGGCGCCATGTAGAACGGCGTGCCCAACGTAAAGCCAGCGCGCGTCAGCGCAACGCCTTCCCGCTTGGCGATTCCGAAATCCATCAGCTTCACCTTGCCGCGGACATCGATGTGAATGTTCTCCGGCTTGATATCGCGATGGATAATTTTGCGCGAGTGAATGTATTCTAGAGCGCGGGCGATCTGAAGCGCGCACGATAGCTTGTACTCGATGTCGCCGGTGCGGCCGCCTTTCATCGCATCGCGCAAGCTCTCGCCGCGCAGGAACTCCATCACCATGAACGGACGTCCGCTCTCTTCGCCGAAGTCGTAAACGGCAATGATGTTGTCCTGACTGATATTGCTCGCCGTGCGCGCCTCTTCGAGGAAGCGCTCGCGCAATTCGCGATCGTTATTACCCGCTTCCGTCAAGATCTTCAAAGCGACGGTACGGCCGAGAATCGTATCCTGCGCGCGGTATACGTGAGCCATCCCGCCACCCAGATATTCAACGAGCTCGTATTTCCCGATTCGCGCGGGAAGGGGAATGGGAGAGCTCAGCGGCACGAGGGCCTCATCGATTTAGGCATCACCTTGCAACATTCGATACGCATCGTAGTTGTTGCCAGAAATTGGTATTGAATACGGCTGGAGCGCCGTGTGTGTCCACCAGGATCTGATATTCCAGCGGACGGCCGGCTGTGTCCGTAAACGGTCTCGGCGGCGACCCGACGCGGGGCGTGAATACAAACGTGTATGCCGCGCCCGAAGGAATGGTGCGGTCCGCGCCCGCGAAGAAGTGAAAAGGCGCCCACAGACCGTCCCAAGGCTGAACAGGCAGCTCCGATCCTCCTCCGCCAAGTTTAACAGCGATGCCGAATTTGTTCGATGTCCCGGACCATGTGAAATTACCCTGCTGTCCGGATTTCAGAGCAGACTTGCCGCCATCCACGGTAAAGGTGAACGTGTCCACCTGATCCGAGCGCGGCTGGAGCGTGTACTTCAAAGTCGGGTCCGATCCCGCATCGCCGTAGAGAGCCTTCGAGAATCGCACCGCTTCGCTCATGAACGCGACAAACGCCGGAGTAAGAGCGGGAGTGCCGGTAGCTACGCAGCCCGAGCCCGTGCACGTCAAAGCCTGCTTGAACGTGCCGTCGTACAATCGCCAGAGCAGTCCTTCTTTGGGACGGAAGATGTCGTTCACTTCCTGAAGCGATGCGTCCACTTGCGACTTCGGATTGAACGGGAATTTACCGAATCCCGAAGCGGCGCAGAATTGTTTGCCCGCTCCGTTTAGTCCCGCGGTTCCGAATCCCTTCGCGAGACCCTGCGCGCGGGTGATCGGATCCTGCAAAAGATCCGTGACCGCCTTGTCGACGTGCGCTTCCTGATCGGGCGGGAACTGCGCCGAAACCTGGAATCGAGAGCCTGTCGCGGACGTTGCCGCAGCATCGATCGGCCCCGCCGCCGATGCATCCAGCGGTTTTCCGATGATGCTCTGAATCGCAAGCTGCAGTCCATTCAACGACGTCATATACCCACGCGTGCTGTCCGTGATCAAGACCTGCGAATCGGCCGGTACTACTTTGTCAGCCGATTCGAACGCAGCCTTCACGCGTGGATCGACGCCCGTGTTTGTCGAGATCACCCAGAACAACCGCATGTAGAGGCTGTCGTTTGCCGATATGATCCCCAGCTTCGACGCCGCATCTTCGAGGCCACCGTAACCGGCGAAATGACTGTTGGTGACAAACGCGCGCCATGTCGCGATATAGTCGGCCAGATATTTATCCGCCAGATCTTTCTTGGTCTGCGCCCAATCCGTAATCGTCGGACCGCGGCCATCGCCGAGCACCCACTTCTCGCCGCCAAACCGTTTCTCAGCGTCCGCGATCAATTGCGTCATATACGGCCATGCGTTTTTTGTGTACGCGGCCGGCACCGTATAGCTGTTCCGCATGACACGATCCGAGCCGGGATAATCGTGATTGAAATTAATCGTCGCGCCCTTGCGAGCCGCTTCCGAGAGCAGCGCCTGGTACACGCGATCCTTACCGTTAAAACGCGATAGATAATCGCGCGCATGCTCCACTGTGTCGGCCTCCGCCTGGTCCGAATACGGATTGCCGTTCTGAAGATCGCGCGAGTAAAAATCGAACTGTGCTTTGGCAAGATCGCTCATGGGCTTGTCGATGGCCGCATCGCGACCGGCTGGCCAACGCGTCATCAGCGTGTCCGCCAGGAAATCCTGATAGACTTTCTCGCTGGTGCGCTTGTATTCCGACGTCGTGAGCAGATACGCCTTGAGCGTGTTGTAGCCGAATCCGTAATCGTCGGTCGGAGCCGGAGGGACCTTCACGCTTTGCAAGTATGTGATCCAATTCCCCTGCACCTGGCCGAACAGTAAATCTTTGAACGACCGGTAATAGGCTCGACGGGCATACGGCAGCAGATCGTGCCCCGAATACAGGAACCAGCCGTACATAAATGGATGTCCTGCTTTGTCCCAATCCGAAAGCTGCTGCACCGCCGCGCGCAGACGATCCAGCTTCTGAAGCGACGTAAGCGTCGGAAGATTCGCCCCGGTCACGCGTTCGCCGGCCAGGTTCTGCGCGGCGTCGATTGTCTCTTTCTCGAGCGAGCGATTATTCAGCCACGCCCATAAGAACATTCCCGACAACAGCAGGAACAGCAGCGATCCCAAGCCGAACAACAGCCGCCGCATGCCGCTGACTTTCACGCTCGATCCGCTCGCGCCCATGGCCGCGCGATCCTGTAGCATGACGTCGTTGAACAGATGGCTTAGGAACATCCACTGCGGAACACGCCGTGTACCCCCGCCACTTGGTTGCGCCTGCGCGACGCCCTGCGGCAGTTCCATTCCGGCGCGGAACATGCGCGTCGCCCCAGCTTCGAAACCTTTTTGCGCTTCCGGAGCCGGACGAACCGGAGCGGACGCGACATCCTGAATCACCACAGGCCGGACGCCGCTGAAATAGAATCCGCGTAGAAACGGGCTCGCGCGTAATTGGCTCGGACGCGCGATATCCACCAGCAATTGGACAAGAGATGCGCGGAGCTTGCGAAACTCCCTCGGAAACTCGTAAGCGCCGGGAATTTTTTCGGCATCGTGCTCGCGCGGAAGAAAATCAATTCGGCGGTCGCACAGAGAATGCAGCAATTCGTCGAAGGCCGCGCTGAGACGCCGGCTCTCCTCCTCCGCGTACACGCCACCGTGCGCCTGTTGAATGGGAAGCGTGACACCGAATACCTGCGTCGCTTCGTCGTTGCTCAAATTGCGGAAGTAATCGGCGAAGAACGCCAGCCGATCCGCTTTCGTGAATAGCACGTAAACAGGAAAACTGATACCCAGCAGTTGTGAAATCTCGCCCAGCCTCGCCTGCAAATAACGAGCTGTCGCCGCAACCTGCTCTCCCGCACCCTGCTTCGTAAATGCTTCGCAATCGAAACAGAGCAGCACCGCGCGCGGCGATTGCTGGCCCTTGGCCATTACCGATTTCAACTTCCCGGGCTGTAGCCTCTTCACCAATCGAGTCCAGGAATCGGGTTTCGCGAGAAGCCGTCCACCGGCCTCGACAAAAATCGAGTTGCGAGCGAACCAGACATTGGCGGTCGAAGTAGACGCGACATCGTTACCCTGATAAACCTGTCCCGCGAGCAGCTCCGGCTCCAGGCCGGAGTGCAGAATGACGCTGGTCTTCGTCGCTCCCTGATCGCCGATCACAAAAATCAAAGGCAGGTTCGAAATCGCCGAGCCCGGAGCTCCCTTCGACGATGCCAGGCGCTGATCCGCATCCTTTATGAGCTGGTCCACTTCAGGGCTCGCGCCGGATCCGGGTACGGCGGCCGTTCCCCCACCCGCTCCCGCTGCTTGCGGTTCCATGCGCTGCTGGGCTTTGCTTTGGAAGAAATAGAAGAACGCCGATGCGGAGATGCCGAGTGCGCTCATCAGCATCATAAAGAACATAAACTCCTGTCCTTGTAGATGCAGGAAATGCGCGCAGAGGAATCCGACGCCGACGAAGAAGATCAAGCTGGCGGCCGCGCCCCAGTAGAGATTGAAACCCTTCATACGCTATTGCCCCTGCACCGCGATGGCTCGCATCGCCGCGATTCCGGAACTCAAGTTGAGTTGGAAAATAATGAAGAGCACCAGCATCAGGGCGAAGCACGCTCCCACACCGATCATCAAACCCTTTAAGAGTGGATCGCTACCGCCCGTCTGGATACGTTCGTTGGGAAGGGTCCAGCGTGGCGAAAGCTCGCCCGAACTTCTACGGATGCGCTTGATCTTGTCCGCCGTCGCCTGCATGATTGCAGCTAATTCCCCGCGCCCGCCGATGCTATAGCGCCCCGCGAATCCGAGCAGGAGGCACAGATAATAAATCTCCAGCAAGTCAGCGAGATCGTGCGATTCGCTGCGCCCGAGGATCTTTTGAAGATTCTGGTAGAACACCTCGCCCGCGATATCGTGGCCATAGCGCTGCTGCTGCAAGGGCAATCGCGGCCAATCGGCGAATGCAGGCGAGTGGAGCTGCAACACGGATTCATCCAGAAACGCGATCACGGCAAAGAGCGCCAATTCTATATCGTCGCCGTTGTAGCCGCGCCGCAGGGCCTCCGACTGCGCGATCTTCACGGCTTCCCAGATCTGGTCCCGGAATGCATTCGCATCCGAAACCTGTTGCCGATGGCTCCTCAGGCGCTCTCCGACCGTCAGTAGCTCCTGAAAAGCAAGCGCAAGGTTTTCCGGCCGGCGCTCCGTCGCCGCGGCCGCCGGCATTGCCTGTGGACTCATAACCGCTCCTCAATGATCTAGATAGAACTCTTACGGTTCTAATATGACCAACAACTCTACGGCCGGGTCCGGTAATTCACCCGAGACGTAAACGCCGATACGCCGGGTCTGCCCGATATGATCCCAGCAGGGTCCCGATTTGTTGACACTGAAGTATTGATAATCGACTCTGGCGGGTATTTGCGACGGCGCCACCGGCATGTGAGTTAGTGTCATGCCGGGCAGCGCGCTTTTTACCAGCCTGGGAACGAATGCTTCCGAGCACATCTTTACAGCCCGAGGCGTGCGCGAGATGATCTCGACTTCGCCGGCCGAGGAGCGGATGCCGAAAATCCACCGCGATGCGCCGAGGCAGCGTTGATCCGCGACGTCTCCCGTATAAAAGTATTCAGCCGTCTTGGTAAGCGGAATGGTGATGTACTTCGTCGGCACGATGGTCTCGAGATGTCGCCGGATATGATCGTCGAGCAGGGCGAAGCATTCATCGAGCTTGTCGTGGTTATAAAGCGGCAAAGAGCGCGGATGGGAATCGAGCGCAAAGGTGCATAACGCGCCGCCTAGCCGCAACATTTCGGTGAACAACTCCTCCGGGTGCCCGCGCTTCGTGACATATTGATGCCGGAGCGGCGCGAGAGCGGAGTTGACGGTATGAAGAAGCCAGAAATTCGCGATGTCGCTCGTAGAGAATTCAACCCAAGATCGCTTGTCGCCCTGATTATTCCGCGAAAACATCGTGCTCTTATCGCTCAGGATGTCGATCAGCCGGCCGAGCAGATCCATCAGGCGTGTGCTGGCGCTGATTTCGAGGCACGGCGGGATAAATTCCGGGTCGTAAACGAAGTGACCGGACCCGTCGCGCATGACGCGAGCTATCGGCAGGGTAATCGAGTCGCCGGAAGACTCCGTGTCCAGAAGAATTTCGATGTTTTTGCGTCCTACCTGCACCGGCTTTTCGTCGCGGCCCGTAGTCTCGTCATGCAGCAGCTTCGCTTCGGCATAGAATCGAGTGGCTTCGCCGTTGATCGCGTTGCCGTTCGACTCGGGCGTGATGCAGTTTAGCCCTTCCGGACGCCGCGGAGGAATCGCGAGCATCACCGTCACTTTGTCCCGAGCCACGGGAAACAAATCGGCGATGTTGCGTGTTTTCGGTAGGGGATCGGATTCCGGCATGTGAAACGCCAGGCCATCCGGGAAAATGCCGCGCGCGTGCAGAACCGAGACGGTCCCGTTCACCAGAGCCTGGGCGTCGAGTTGGCCGCCAATGAGGCCGTAAGACTGATACCAAAGCGAGGACGCAATAAAGCGGATGGAGTCCTCAAAATAACGGCTCTGCACCTGGAAATGGTGCGGCGCGAGATACATGCCTTCGGACCAGACAACACGCGATAAGTACTTCATAGTTCAGGCCGCACCCGCGAGGCGCGGAACAGGGGTCATATGAGTAGAATCCACTCTACCACGCTCGACGCCATTCTTCTCGTATGATGTAAGTCAGTCCGGGTTATCCGGCAATCGGAGCCACCATGAGCTTCTACAGCACTTACGAGTTGATCGACTTGCAGCGCGACGACGGCATCAAGACTTTTAGCGCTCGCGAAATCGCCACGGGCAGAACGGTTCTGGTCCATCTGTTCACCCGTCCGCAATCCCCGGAAATGCAGGCGCTTCTCGGGATGTTGGCGAAACTTTCCGATTCCGCGCAAGCGCAGATCCTGACACAAGGGGACCACGAGGGAACACCTTATGTAGTGACGATCCCGATCACGGCGTATCCCAGCTTCCGCGATTGGCTGGTAAATGAGCGCAGGGCTCAGCCGGCTCCCGTTCCGCCGCCAGCCCCGGCTGCGCCGAAAAGTCCCGACGATCCGTTCGCGTCGCTATTCAAGAAGCCCGCGACGCCGGCTACGGACCCGCCTCCGACGCATGCCGCCACAGAAGATTTCCGGCATCTGATCGAAACGCCCACTACGAAGAAACCGGTGATGCGGCCTGCGCCACCGCCGCCGGAATCGACGCCCGAAGGAACGCGGATCATGTCGACAGCCGACTTCGAGCGCGCGTTCGAAGCACAGCAGAAGCAGCCAGCGGCTGAATCGAAACCGGTCGAACCGAGACCCGTGGGATCGAAGCCGTCCGAGGCCCCTGGCGAGTTCACGCGCATGTTTCAGGCGCCGGCCATACCTGCTCAGGCCGCGCCGCCGAGGGACGAACCGGGAGAATTCACGCGCATGTTCCAGGCGCCTGCTGTTCCCGTAACGCCGGCTCCGAGCCAGGAGGATCCCGGCGAATTCACGAGAATGTTCCAGACGCTTCCATCGGAGGTAAAACCAGCGCCAGTGCCACCAGCACCCGTGCAGCCGGCGCCTGTGATGGAAATGCCGAAAGCCTCGCCTTCCCCGGACGCGGGGGAATTTACGCGCATGTTCCAAACGCAGCCGTCGCGTGTGATGGAGACGCCGAAACCCTCTGCCCCGCCTCAACAATTCGACGCAGGCGAGTTCACTCGGATGTTTCAAGCCGGCGGAGCATCGCCAACTCCTCCCCCGCCCCCTCCCGCTCCGAAACCGGCGGCGGCGCCACAGCCGGACGTTGGAGAATTCACGCGGATGTTCAACAGCCCTCCGCCACCCGCAGCGCCGCAACAACCGGCCGGTCCATTGCCCGCATTCCCGACTCCTGCTGCTACTCCGAGGGGCGAGCAGCCGGGCGAGTTCACGCGCATGTTCGAATCGCCGCTCCGTCCTGCCCCGCTGCCTCCAACTCAAGGCGCGGCCGACCCCTACGCGGGCCGGTCGAGTATGCCGCCTCCGGCGGCCGCTCCGCAAGGCGAGTTCACACGCATGTTCGGCCCGAAAGACATGCAGGGGCAGCGACCGTCAGGGCCTCCGCCGCCGATCATGCAGCCGCCGCCCTCGGCTGGAGTTGCCGGCGCGACGAACGTGTTTCAAGCGCCGCAGTATCCGCCCGCGCCGCAACCGAGCTACGGTTCCGCGCCCTCGGGAGGATCCTTTACCAGCATGATGTCGGTGCCGTCGGGAGGTGTTTTGGCGCAGGCCGCTGCTACTCAGCCGCCTCCGCAGCAAAGCGCTTTTAGGAAATTTCTGCCGTTGATATTGATCTTCGGAGCGCTGCTACTGGTGCTCGTGATCATCCTGATTTTTTTCGCGATGCGGAAGCACTGAAGCTTGTATCCAATTCACGTCGGCTCGGACGAAGATTTCGCGATCGTGCGGGATCTGCTGGCGCGCGCGGATTTCAACGAGCCCGCGATAGCGGCCCGTCTTGGCGTGCCGCTGCTCACGCAACCGACCATCGATCAATCGATGGCAGCTCTGGAGCAGCCCGCCACCTTGCTGGACTTGGCGACACGCATTTTTGTGCTCGGGGGCTCGGTTGAACAGCAGGTGGCAGCGCGACACATTTCTAAGTCCGAGTTGGATTCGTTATCGCGTTTGGGCCTGCTTGAGAGCCGCGATTCAACATATTACTCGCCGGTCTGTCTCTGCCCGGTATCCGGCGTATACACGGTGTCGGATCGCTGGAGGACTCCGGATGGCAAGCCCGTCGACGGCGTGGACGATATCGTCTATCCATCGGTCGTTCCGAACACTCGGCTTTTTCTAGAACTGCTGCCACGCTCCCGCTGCGAATCGCTGCTCGACCTTTGTTCCGGAACTGGTGTAGCGGCTTTGATCGCTGCTGCCCAATACGCCGACCAAGCGCACGCCTACGACATCGCGCCGCGGTCCACGCATTTTGCCGAGTTCGCGAAACGATTGAATGGTCTCTCGAATTTCACGACCGGTGCCGGCGATCTTTTCGAACCCGCTGGCGGAGCCACCTTCGATCGCATCGTGGCCCATCCTCCCTACGTGCCGGCGCTCGAATCGAAATGGATTTTTTATTCAGGCGGCGAAGACGGCGAACACGTCACGCGCCGGATGATCGAGCAACTGCCTCGTTACCTGCGTCCGAGGGGTACGCTTTACTGTCTCGCTATGGCGTCGGATCGAAAAGGCCGTCCACTCGAAGATAGAGTCCGCGAATGGCTGGGATCGGAGCACGCCGAGTTCGACATCGCCGTAGTGGTCCGCCGTTCTCTCGATCCCCACGAATTTGCTTTCGATTCTCTGGTGCGCAGCGACGATCCCGGCATGGCCCGCAAATGGAAAGAGCTCTTCGAAGCTCGGGAGATCGTGGCGCTCTCTTACGCCATGATCATGGTGCAACGCCACGCCGCCGGACGCCAACCGTTCACGGTGCGTCGCCAGACGGGGTCGAAGACAGGCCGCGCGGAGCACGAGTGGCTGCTCGATTGGGAATCACAGTCCGACCCGATCGCAGTGCTGCAAATGCGCCTCCAGGCGTCGGAGCATTGCGTTCTCCAGACCTCCAATCGCCTCGAAGCGAGCGATTGGGAACCTGTCAGCTACTCGCTGGCAACAAGCGAGCCTTTCCGTATGGAGATGAAAATCGACCCCTGGATCGCGTATTTGTTAACCCGTTGCGACGGATCGAAAACGGTAAACGAGATCTTCGCCGAACTGAAGGCCGAAGCAATCATTCATGCCGATACACCGCTGCCGGATTTCATGCAAGTAGTCACCACGCTAGTCTCAGGCGGTTTTCTAATGAGCCCGCGACCTTAGTGTATAGACCAGCTTGCCCGAATACGATTTGCAATACTGGGAACGATGAAATTCACTGGCATTAGCGTTCTCAAAGCCCCGGATTCGGACGGCCGGCCTTCAATAGCCGTGATTCTATCGAATGATATGAAAATGACTACAGCGGAGGGTGATACCTATCCCGGCGCGGCGCTCCAGCCGAAACAAGCGCGTTTACTTGCCTACCGGATTCTCGCGATTGCCGCAGAGATCGACGCTGAGAGCGTCTAAGCTGCTAAACGCGGCGACGTTGCAGCTACGCCACTAACGATAATGTCAGCATTGCTAAGATTGGGCCCGATGCGTGCGGGAACAACGCGCTGGGTGAATTGTCCAAGTTCACGCGCGATGTCTGCGCTACGCCCCCTCAGATGTGAGCGATCCCGATGGCCATTGGAGTACTCGGCCAACTCCAGTTCAAGTCCGTACACAGCATCGCGCAGTTCGGCCGAGGCCCAAGAATTGGCGTTCCAGGAAGCTGGAACAAACCAGTCTTCAAAGTCCCGAACCGAGATATTGCCAACCGCAAGCTCGGATAGTTTTTGAACCAGTTCCTGAATATTCAACATGGCTGGCGACGAACTCATCCCTAGAGTATACGCGTGGATGCGAAAGAACTTCGACGCATGTTCAACGAGGAGCGAATGATCGAGCAGGCCCAATCCGGTATTCTGCGCGGCGTGCTGATGAAGGAGAAGCATCCGTCACCTCAGCCGGCGAGCGAACCGTTTTGTACCCGCAGCCAAATAATCTCGTACGTCAATAAGGACGGGGATGAAGTTGCTCGAGTCCACCAATATCTCCGCCCTGATGGCGCGATCGGTGGGAGCGGTAAACCAGATCCCAAGCGAATGTTATACAAAGAAAACATCTACATTGTTCGTTGACGGAAGTCGTTTCTTAACTCTCCGGCAGCAAAATAATTAGCTCCATCTTCGGAACGGGGAAGTCGCCAGGAACATAAGCCGCGAGGTTTCGCGCACGCACGATCGCCTCCCAAGCGCCGCCGGACTGATTCAGGCTGAAGTATTGATAATTCACTTTGACCGGAATCGCGCTGGGAGGCTTGGGCTGATGCGTAAGCGGCACGCCTGGCAAGGCCTGTTTCACGAGGACTTCAATATGATTCGCCGAACACAACTTAATCAGATACGGAGTCTTGCTGATCAACTCCGCTTCGTTCATATCGGCATTCACGGCAAGGTAAAGTCGTGTGTTCCGCAAGTACTTGTCATCCGCCAGTGACGTCCCATAAATCGAAGGACTCAGCAGTTTCAACGGCAGAGAAATGAAGTTGCTCGGCACGGCCGTCTCGAGAAGATAACGGATCTTCTCGTCCAGATCGTGGAAGCAGCCGTAGAGATCGTCGTGCTCGTACTTTGGCAGGTCGCGCGGATGGATATCTTTAGAAAAAGTCGTCAAACAACCGCCCAAAGATAGCATCGTGGAGTAAAGATCTTCCGGATGCCCGCGGCGAGTCTCAAAGATGTGCTGCATCAAAGGAAAATGCGAGTTGATGGTGTAAAGCAGCCAGAAATTCGCTATATCCGATGTGCCAAACTCGGCCAGGCTCAAGTTCTTTTGCCGGCGGTTTCCCGATAGGGTCGTGCTCTTGGCCGCAAGAATCTCCACGAGACGACGGCTGATGGAAACCAGGTAATCGCTCGCTGTGATGTCGAGCACGGGCGGCACGAAATTCGGATCGAGTTGCAGGGTTCCGGCGTCGGTCTTAAGAATCCGCGCCACGCGAAGAACTGACTGGTGCTGTTGCGACTCGCCCTCTACCAGAAAACGAAAATTCTTGCGAGCCACCTGTACCGGCTTCTCGGTCATGCCCGAATTCTCATCGCGCAGCATCGCGACCTCGGCCAGAAAACGAGTGTCGGCTTTCTTCTGCTCAATGGATACATTCAGCCCGCGATCCCGATAATGAGGAATCGCGAGAAAAACATCGAGCGACTTCTGGTCCGCCTCGAAGCAATCGACCAGAGCTTTGGGCGAAGGTGGCGGATCCGAATCCGGAATATCGAAAATCAGCCCGTCCGGGAAGATGCCGGCAGCGTCGGTCAGAGCGAATGTGCCGGTATCGAGAGCGTCCTGGTTAATCTGGAGCCGCTTGAACCCCCAGGGCGCGAACGACAGCGCATCCATGTAAAATTCGAGCGTGCTCTCGATGAACCGATCCTGAGTTTGCAGATACTGCGGGCTCAGGAAAGTGCCCTTCATCCAGATGACCGGCTGGAGTCGCTTCATGCGAAGCTATTTTGACACAGTCGCGCGTGAATCGCGCGATGTAGACGCTATCGAGGTTCAGGAATCCGCACCAGTTCGGGTATTGCTTCCCGGAGCGAATCAATGCAAGTCAAGGGCAGCACGAAATTGGGGCGCGTCCATTCCCAAAGGGACTTGGCTGCGGACCGGGTTTTGTGATCGAGACCGGCACGGCCTTTGTAATCCGTTTGTTCATCGACATGGTCACCAGTCAAACAAAGAATCCACGTCTCAACATTTCGTCTTGGTGTCAGTAACGCAATGGTTTCTTTGGCTTGTGGTGTCTCGAGATGGGCCTCAATAAGTGCGTCCGCCAATTCTTGCCGTCTCTGTCGCACCGTGCACGTATCGGCATCGATAATTACCACGAGGGCGGCCCTACGTCTCTGCGCTGCATTGCGGTACGCATTCACTTCTTTCGCGTAGTTCAGACGAACGTGTTGCTCTCCCGCGCCTCTGCCTGGGGACGCGAGCATAAAGCGAAGGCAGCGTCTTTCGTGCCCGCACTGCTCCAGGTACCGTCGTACAAGATTAGCGTGGCGCAAGTCCTCGCCCAGGATCACAATTTCCGCAATCCGTTCACTCACGATCCCAACCGCGCGCCACAAGTTCGGCAGGGGAAAGCCCGGGGGAGCCCTTTGGATCGAACAGTTCGACGATGGTTGGACCCGAGCCCATTCTCACGAATCGCGAGGCATTGCCGTGGGCAAAATAATTAATGAGTTCGGGATGGTGCGATATAAGGATTACCTGTGCATCTTCGTCGTCCACTCGATCCGTTAATCCGAAGAGCCAAGGTTGGATCTCAGCAAGAGCCAGGAAATTATCCGGTTCGTCCAAGACCAAGGTGCTGCTTGGCGCCACCGCGCAATGCAGCAGCGTGTACAGCGCGATGATAGTTCGCTGTCCATCCGACAATTCGCCAAAATCGAAATCGAGCCGAAGAGGGGGGCTACTGGGCGGCACGCCACTCCCGGGAGCAAACCTGGCTTTTAGAATTCGGATATTTTGACCAGCCCGTTCGAGATCTAAAGACTCGAACCCCTCGATGACTTGCCGCAGGGCCTTCTTCGCTTCATCCACGCCGCTTCCATTCTCCTGCGTCATGTGACGGTACCACGGTGCAAAATTCGAGAAGTCCCGGTCGGGGTACGAATCCTCCTTTTCGGCGTGCGCGAGCATATGGTACGGGTCGACGCGCACCGCGCAAAGCGCGGCGAGCCACTCCTTAAAACGTGCGATTTCCTCGTTCTCCGGCCGCGAATCGATGGTGGACAAAGCGGAGCGTTGCCAACCGAAGGGATAACTGACCCCGTTAGGGTAACGGGAATTGGATAGATGAACTTCACCGTTGCTGAAGTGGAGTAGGTGCTTATCATTGTGGAAGAGCGACTCCGTATGAACTCGGAGCGTCCCTCCCTCATACTCAGTCACAAGTCCATACTTATACTCAGCGTGGTTAATCGCCGCTTCAACGAAGAACGTCTGCTGCGGACGGAGGTCCCATCGCGTGCGAGTAGAAGGGGCGAATGCGGCTTCGACATCGACCCCATCAATCACAAAACGCCGAATCGCCGCAAGGACGTCCAGAAACGTGGATTTTCCTGTCCCATTCCCCCCGATAATCAACTGCTTTTGCTTCGGCCGGAACTCGAAGTTCACCATACAGCGGTAGTTATCGACGTAAAGCCGGGTGAGCATCCTGGTCTGATTCTGACAGAACAGCCGACGTACCAGCAAGCCAGCGGTTGTTACCATGAGTCAGTCACCAAACACTCCCGCCGCCTCCGACTTTTCCGGGGCCGGGCACGTCTTTATGTATGAACGCTGAGATTCTCAGCGGAATGGAGCCGAAATCTGATATTTCGGGAGATTGAGGATCGCGACCTGATCGCCAAGGCGCGGCGCGGCCACGTTGATGCTTATAACGTGCTCGTTTCGCGCTGGGAGAAACGTGTCTTCAACTATTTGCTGCGGTTGGTGGGAAATCGGGAAGACGCTCTCGACCTGAGCCAGGATGTCTTCCTGAAGGCGTACCAGAACCTGAAAAAGCTCGAGGATGAAGGCCGGTTCGCGGCCTGGTTGTACCGGATCGCTCATAATGAGGCCTATTCGCTGCTGCGAAAAAACAGGCCCGAGGGCGAAATGGCCGTCGAGCCGAGCACCTTGGATTTGACCGGGCGCATGTATCCGGTCGAGCTGTCTTTGGCGATCGAACGGGCCCTCGCGGGCCTGAATGTCGACCAGCGCGAGGCCGTCCAACTCAAGGTCTATCAGGGTTTCAAATTCGAAGAGATGGCTGAGATTCTCGGATGTCCGGTTTCCACAGTCAAATCCCGCCTCTACACCGCGCTCGATCTCCTGAAAGAAAGTTTGGCTCCCATTGAGGCTCGCCCCGGCACGGATGCCGCGGCGAAACCGAACACGCGGAGTGTGTGATGAACTGCTCGTCTGTAGATGTGAAAGCCTATGCGCTTGGCGAACCCTCGGGTGGTCCCGGAGAAGCCGCGCATATTGAATCGTGTGAAAATTGCCGCGAAGAGCTGGAACGGCTGCGCCTGATGCAATCGGCCCTGCTCACGCTGAAGGAAGAAGAAGTCCCGCAAAGGATCTCCTTCGTATCCGACAAAGTTTTCGAGCCGCGCTGGTGGCAGCGGATCTGGCATTCCGGACCGGCCATGGGATTTGCGTCGGCCGCCCTGCTCGCCGCAGCCATCTTCGTGCATGCCGCCGTCCGGCCCGTGCCGGCCGTTCAGCCCGTCGCCGTAAACACGGCGCAGATTGAACAAAAGATTCAAGCTGAGGTGAACAAGCGCGTAGATGCCCAAGTAAACGCAGCCGTCGCGAAGGTAGTCGCCGACAGTCAGGCCCGCGAAGCCAAGTCTGTGCAATTGTTGGACGCCGCTTCGAAGCGTTTTGAGATGCAGCGCCGTTCGGACATCGCCATGATGGAACAGAGCGCCCGCTATTACGAGAACAAGGTAGGACAGATGATGGTGGCAAGCAATGCCAACTACGGCGGTGGACGATGAGATTCGCAATCATGATGGCCCTTACGGCCCTGACTGTACAAGCAGCCTCCACGGCCGGCGATGCACCTCTCAAGCTGGATCGGACCGCTTTCTCAAGAGCCTCAGATACGGTGGACAACGGTTTTCGGGGCCTCTGGCCTGACTACCCACTGGAGCTCGTCGGCGTCACGCAAGCTGTTTATATTCGTGGCTATGGCGCCGTGCTGGCCGGTGAAGTCAACCTTGCTCCGGGCAGTAACATCAATCCGTTCCACCCTACCATCACTAAGGAAGACATCACGCGAACGCGCGTCAAGAAGGTAGAACGTATGCCGGGCTTCCGAAGCGCCATGCAGGATCTGCTCGCCAAATCGGCGGTCGAACTGCACGACGTTCCCGACAATGAAGAAGTCGCCCTGGCCGTCTCACTGTTTTACTGGCGCTGGGAGGACCACGCCGGACTGCCTGACCAGGTGGTGATGCACGCGACCAAGAAAGCCCTAGTCGCAGCCGCCAAGGACAAGGCAGCGCTCGGTTCCATAGTGCGCGTCGACGAGTACTAGAATGCGCCTGGGCGAATTGCTCCTCGAGCGGAAGCTGATTACCGCCGAGGATCTCGATCGAGCACTCGAGCTACAGAAAGAGCGCGGTGACAAGCTGGGGAAGACGCTGGTCGACCTCGGCTTCATTGCCATGCGCGATGTCCTCGCTGCGCTATCGGAACAGCTCAATCTCCCGCTCGTGACCATCGAGGGTCCGCCCGCGGCATCGCCTGAAACCGATGCGCTTTCTCCCAAGTTTCTTCGCCAGTTTCGCTGTCTTCCCGTGGATCGCGTTGACCACACGGTCACGCTCGCCATGGCCGATCCGCTGGATTTTGAAACCATCGCCGCCGTTCGCAACTGCACCGGTCTGCGCGTCAATACGGTTCTCGCCGCCGAGCAGGAGATCCTCGATGCGATTGATCGCTTCTATGGCGAAGCAGCCAAGGCGGAAGGCGAATACGTCGGAGACGGGGGCGAGGCGACCGAGGACCTGGAGCATCTCCGCGATATGGCGAGCGAAGCGCCCGTCATTCGCCTGGTCAATAGCATCATTGCGCAGGCGGTCGAAAAACGCGCTAGCGATATTCATATCGAGCCGTTCGAGCGGGAATTTCGCGTCCGCTATCGAATCGATGGCGTGCTGATCAATCAGGATTCGCCACCGCGCGAGATGAAAGCCGCCATGATCTCGCGTGTGAAGCTGATGGCCAAGCTCAACATCGCGGAGCGCCGTCTACCCCAGGACGGCCGCATCAAGATTAAATCCATGGGCCGCGAGGTGGATCTTCGCGTTTCCACGCTGCCCACTCTTTACGGTGAGAGCGTTGTGATGCGTCTCTTGGATCGCTCGGCTACCGATTTCTACGATCTCGGGCGCCTCGGATTCGACGGCCACATGTTCCGCCGCATGGAGTACTTTACGTCCATGCCGCACGGTATTTTCCTGGTTACGGGACCGACCGGCAGCGGCAAATCCACGACTCTTTATTCGGCGCTCAAACGGATCAATCAGTCTGATAAGAAGATCATTACGATTGAAGATCCTGTGGAATACCAGATGGACGGGATCAATCAGATCCACGTCAATACGCAGATCGGGCTGACCTTCGCCTCGGGACTGCGCCACATCGTGCGCCAGGACCCCGACGTCATAATGATCGGAGAAATTCGCGATCGCGAAACAGCCGACATTGCGATTCGCGCCTCACTGACCGGACACTTCGTCTACTCGACGCTCCACACGAATGATGCCCCCAGCGCCATCTCGCGGCTGACCGATATGGGCGTTGAGAATTATCTGATCACATCGTCGCTGGTGGCCGTGCTTGCGCAGCGCCTGGTTCGCGTGGTGTGCCCGCATTGCAAAGAGAGCGCGGGCTATCGCATGACCCCCGAAGGCGACAATATCGAAACCTTCCGCGGCCACGGGTGCGATCGCTGCTTCGGCACTGGGTATGCCGGACGCATCGGCATCTTCGAAATGATGGAACTCGACGACGAGATCCGCAAAATGATTATGGCCAGGGCCGATGCCACTGAGATCACTTCGGCCGCGCGACGGAACGGCATGCGGAACTTGCGCGAGGATGGCTGGTTGAAGGTGCGAAGCGGAATGACCTCGGCCGACGAAGTGATGCGGGTCACGCAGGAGTTTGTCTAATGCTGGGCCATTGCCCCTCCCTTACGGTCAGGGTTCCGCATCGGCGTAACAGCGACGCTGGCGCAACGGTAGGGGGCACCTCGCCGCAACCTTCGGAACCCCGCGCGTTAGCAAGGCGAGCCGGCCGACAGTCATGACGACGTACTTTTTCAAGGCAGTCGCGTCCGACGGAAAGCTCCGCACAGGGACCTTCCACGCCGACTCCGACCGCTGGGTTGCGCAGGAACTCCGCAAGCAAGGACTCACTCCGGTCTACGTCGGACTCCAGCCGAAGAAGTCTTTCGAAATAAAGCTCCCGTCCTTCGTCGGAGGAAAACGGCGCGACGTCCTGTTCTTCACGCAGGAACTCTCGACGCTGCTGAACGCCAGCGTCCCTCTCGACCGCGCACTGTCGATCACGAGCGAACTGACCGAGCGCGCCCGCTTCCGGCTCATCGTTTCCGACGTACTGCGCGTCTTGAAGGGCGGCAGGACTTTCGCCGACAGCCTGGCCACGCACCCTGAGTACTTCACGTCCCTTTACACCAACATGGTGCGAGCGGGAGAGGCCAGCGGATCGCTCGCGGTAGTTTTCGAACGGCTCGCGGAATTCGAGCGCACGCGCGACGATCTGCGCGGCTACATCATTTCCTCGATGATTTATCCGGCGCTCTTATCGATGGTCGGACTGGGATCCATTTTCATCCTGCTGAACTTCGTGGTGCCGCGCTTTGCCACCGTGTTCGAGCAATCACACATCGCGATGCCGCTGCCCACGAAGATCATGTTAGAAGCGAGCAATATCGTTCACGCCTACGCACTCGGTTTCTTCATCGGACTGCTAGCATTCTCCGTGACCATGTACTTATACGTCCGGACCGTAAAGGGACGCCTCTGGTGGGATACGCTGCGCCTCAAGATTCCCATTCTGGGAGACGCGTTACGCAAGGCCGAAACAGCTCGGTTTGCACGCGCGATGGGAACGCTGGTGCAGAGCAGCGTACCGCTGGTGCAATCGATTTCGATCGCTGGCGGTATCCTGAACAATAAGAGAATCTCGGGATCGCTGGAGATCATTTCACAGGGCGTGAAGCGCGGTGAGGGATTAGCGGCCCCGTTGAGAAGAGCCGGCCAGTTTCCGCCGCTCGCCGGGCATTTATTGGCCGTCGGCGAGGAAACCGGCCACCTCGACCACATGTTCAACCGCATGGCCGAAATCTACGAAGTGGACACCAAGGCATCCATCCGGAGGTTCACTTCGCTGTTTGAACCGCTGGTGATTCTGGTCATGGGCATCGTGGTCGGAACGTTGATTTTGAGTATGCTGCTCGCGATCACGAGCATTAACGATGTTGCGATGTAGGAGATCGGAATATGAGTCGAAGACGAAGTTCTCAAGCTGGTGTGACGCTGATCGAAATGCTGGTGGTGGTAACCATCATGGGCCTGTTTGCATATTTCGTCCTGCCCAAGTTCATGGGTCAGGCGGATAAAGCGAAGAAGACCGCGGCGCGCGCGCAGATCAGCTCCTACGTGACGGCGCTCAGTTCGTACAAGTTGGATACCGGTACGTTCCCGACCAGCGAACAAGGTCTTCAGGCCCTGCGCATCAAACCTGAAGGCGCGGAGAACTGGCAGGGACCCTACGTACAGCAGGACATCAGTCCGGATCCCTGGGGACACCCTTATATTTACAAGTACCCTGGCGACCACGGCGACGAGCCCGACCTGATCTCGCTAGGCGGAGACGGCCAACCCGGCGGCGAAGGGAATAATGCCGATATCGTCAGTTGGAAAGCGCAATAACGACGAGACCGGCGTAACGCTGATCGAGATGCTGGTGGTGGTCACGATCATTGCGATCGTGATTGGAATCAGTTATCCAACTATGTCTTCCGGTGTGGAGACCCTCCGCCTCAATGCCGCCACGCAAAGTATCGTATCGTTCATCAACGGCGGATTGAATCGCGCGGAGCGGCGGCAGCAGGTAGTGGAAGTGACGATTTCGAAAGCTGACAGTTCACTCTCGCTGCGTTCAACCGACGCCGGTTTTGAACGCAAATTACAACTGCCCGAAGGAATCCGGATCGAGAGTATCCTCCCAGAGTTGCCTGAAGAAGATGCCGACGCTCCCCGCAGCTTTCTGCTGTATCCCGGGGGCACGGTGCCCGCCTTCGGTATCGCTCTGGTGAACCGGAAACGCGCCGCGCGAGTCGTCCGCGTGGATCCGATGACCGGTGTGCCCAGAGTGGAGAATCTGCCGACGCAATGAAACAGCGCGGATTCACGTTGCTCGAAGTATTAGTCGCGACGCTCATCATGGGTATCGCGGTAACCGGGGTGCTCTCGGCGTTATCCACTTCGATGCGCAACGCAGCGCGCCTTACGGATTACGATCGTGCGGTGATCCTGGCGCGGCAGAAGATGGACGAGCTCATTCTCGCGGCGGATTTGCCCAGAATGGTCCCTTTCGAAGGCGTTTTCCCACCTGTGATGACGGGACCGACGCCGACCGGATGGCGCGCGGTGATCACTCCATTCGAGATGCCTCCGGGCTCCAAGCAAGGAGCGGTGATTCTCGAACGCATCCATCTCGAAATCTGGTGGATGAACGGCGAGCGACGGAAGACATTCCCCATTGATGGATTCCGCCGCGCCATTATGACGCCGGAAGAGGTGCCGGGACCGTGAAGCGAGCTGAGGCCGGCGTCACCTTGATTGAGCTGCTGATCGCGGTCACGCTCGTTGCGATGCTGGCGGTAGGGATGCTGATCGCATTACGAGTGGGACTGAGCGCAATGGACAAATCCAATGACCGGCTCATGTCCAACCGCCGCGCCGCGAGCGTCGAGAAAATCCTGGAAGCCGAGATGAAAGGGATCATGCCGGTCAAGGCGAAGTGCATGGCGGAGGGAGAAAATCCGCGTACCACCGTCCCGTTTTTTCAGGGCGACGTTCAGGCGATGCGCCTGGTGTCCACTTATTCGCTGCAACAGGCCACGCGGGGACTCCCGATGATTCTCGAGTTCCACGTCATTCCTGGAGAAGAGGGCCGGGGCGTCCGTCTGGTGGTCAATGAGCATATGTATACGGGACCGCTCGCGTCCGGAGCGTTTTGTTCCGGCATGATTCGCGACGAAACAGGGACCTCTGTTCCCAATTTTTTGCCGATCGAGACCAATCCGTCCTCTTTCGTGATCGCCGACAAGCTGGCATTTTGCAGATTCAGTTATCGCTTTCTTTCGCCGGATCCGAAGATCAAGCCGCTTTGGCTTACGCACTGGAATAAGCCACTGTTGCCCAGCGCTATTCGCGTCGAAATGGCTCCTCTCATACCGGACTCGGCGAAGTTGCAACTCGTTCCGTTGACCATCCCCATCCGAGTGACCAAGGACCCGATGAAGGATGATTATGTGTTCTAAACGGGGTAGCGCGCGAAAGCAAGCGACTGGAGTCCCTTTGCTTACGCGCGGGGTTCCGCAACGGTTTGGGCGGACAGGCAGCGCGCTTCTTGCCGTGCTGTGGCTGGCGGCAGCGCTGTCGGCGATCGCATTCACCGTCGCCAACACTGTCCACGGCGAGACGGAGCGCACGTCGACCGATGTCGATTCCCTGCGCGCTTACTACCTCGCCAGCGGCAGCGTGGAACGCGCCATTCTTTGGATCATCTGGGGACCTGGCCAGCGCAACCCCGACGGATCGCCGCGTTATTATAATCCTCCGATGCCGGTTATCCATTTTCAGTACCCCACCGGCCTCGCCGACGTCGAGGTGATCCCGGAAACATCGAAGCTGAATATCAACACTACTCCTTCGGCCCAGTTGATGGCTCTGATGGCGGCGCTGGGAGTTTCGGCCGAACGGGCGCAGATGATCGTCGCCGGAATCAACGATTGGCGAAGCGGCGCACCCGGGGGGCAACTCACTGATTTCGACGAATATTATCTGTCCATCGCCCCGACTTTTCGCTCGCGACATGCGTCTTTTGAACAGATCGAAGAACTCCTTGTGATTCGCGGAATGACGCCCGAGCTGTTTTACGGCCGGTACGACAAAGCCCCGGACGGGCGCCTTCTCCCCCGTCCGGGTCTAAGAGATTGTCTTTCCGTTTTCGGCGGCTCGGGTACTTATGACATCAACACGGTCCAACCTGTCGTCATGCAGGCACTGGGTCTTCCGGTGGAATCGGCGGCGATGGTGGTCGCCATGCGACGTCAGACGCCGTTCAAAACAGGGGATCAGATCAACGCAGTCCCGGATATGAATCTAGCGGGCGGACATCTTGGACTCGGATCGAGCCAGGTAATCACTCTTCGGGCGACCGCGATGACGCGCCTCCCAAACGGCAGGCTTTCAGACCTGCGCCGGTCGGTTTCCGCCATGGTCGCTTTCCTCGGCGACAAGTACGATCCTCCATATCACATCCTGCGTTGGTACGATAACGCGGTACCAGTCGAATGAGCCCCGCGGACCTGAGAAAGTGGATAGCCATCGGCACGGGCACCGGTATTGAAATCAGCAGCGAGGATCTCAACATAACCGTCGCTCGCGTGCGTCCGGGTGGAGTGCGGATTCTCGGATCGCTTAATATCCTCAAATTCCGCGAGCAGCCGGCGGCCGAGTGGGGCGCCACTTACACCGATTTCCTGCGCAAACTCGGGTGCAGCTATCTCACCGCAACCGTGATGCTTCCTCGCCAGGATGTTATCGTACGGCAGGTGGCGCTGCCGGGCGTCGTGAATCGCGATGTTCCCGCGGCGCTCAATTTCCAGATCGATTCGCTGCATCCCTATTCGGAAAACGAAGCGGTTTACGCCTGGGCGCGGATCGGCAAAACGCCTACAATTCTGGTCGGCATCACTCGGCGCGACGTGCTGGATTCTTACATCGCGTTGTTCAACGAAGCGGGCATCAAAGTTTCCTCTTTCACCTTTTCGGCGGCGTCGATGTATTCCGCGGTGCGCCTGTATGCGGCTCCCGCCAAAGGATTTCTGGCTCTTTCGCCCCAGCGGCAGGATGACGAAGAAGAACTGTTCGAAGTCTACGGCGAAAGCCCCACGCATCCCTTGTTTTCCGCGAGCCTGGAAATGCCGGAGCAGCGCGTGCGGTCGCTCGCGCTTTCCGAATTGCGTCTCGATCCCGATTACGAGCCCACCTCTTTCGATGCCATCCTGCCGAAGCCGACCGCCGCGCCTGAAGGCGAGGATCTTTCCCGCATGGCAATGCCGTACGCGACGGCGCTCACCGGCGCCTGCCCGCGGCTAGCGCTATCGATCAACCTGCTTCCCGAAGAGCAGCGCGCGGCCCGATCGCGCTGGATCTACGTTCCGACCATGGTGCTCGCATCCCTGCTGCTGTTCGCTCTCGGCGGGCTGGCTCTCAGTGGGAATTATGAAAATCGCCAGTACGTGGAGACTCTGGAACAACAAATCAAAGGGGTGCAGCCGCAGGCCGCAAAAGCGACTGCTCTCGACCGTGAGATCACGACGCTCCGCAACCGGGCGCAGATGCTCGACACTTTCCGCCTGCGATCCAAAGACGACATGGACGCGCTCAATGAATTGACGCGCGTACTGAAGCCGCCCACCTGGTTGAACGGTCTGCAGTTGAGCCGCACCCAGCTCACAATTTCCGGCCAGACCGATCAATCCACGCCGCTACTCAAGGCTCTCGACGGCACCAAGCAGTTCAAAGGGTCCGAGTTTACGCTCCCGATGGCACGCGTGCCCACCGGCGAGACCTTTAGCATTCGCGCATCGCGCGAAGGGGTGAATCAGTGAATTTGAGCGATCGCGATAAACGGGCGCTGATCCTTCTGGCCGTCGGCCTCGGCGTTTTCTTTATCGTGTTTCTCGCGACACGGACCAGCGACGCGGGTGGAACCGTGGTGCAACCGATCGAGTCGGTGGACCGGCTTCGGAAACAGCTCGATAAGCAGCGGCAGATCGCAGCGACTCTCCCGGCTAAGCAGGAGATCTATAAAAAAGTGGCGGGCGAACTGGCCGAACGTGAAAAAGGGTTACTCGCCGGAGACACGGCCGCGCAGGCGCAGGCGCGCCTGGTGCAAATCCTGAGTGAGGTTGCGAAAAACCAGACTCCTCCGCTTGAAATTCGGCAGACTGAATTGGGCCAGCCGCGGCGATTCGGAGACGCCTACGGCGAAGTCCCCGTCTCCATTACAATGGACTGCCGAACGGATCAGCTTGTAAATTTCATGGCGTTCCTGAGCGTTCAACCGGAGTTGATTGCGACCGAAGAAGTGCGTTTTGCGACTGCCAATGCCAAAACCAAAATGATCCCCGTACGCCTGACTGTCACCGGCATAGTGGCGTCGAAGTTGATTCCCGAGAAGAAAGGAAACGCGTCGTTTTGAAGCGGAATCTGCTGGTTCTGAACGTGGCCCTGCTGGCGCTGGTTAGCCTGCTCGGATGGTATCTGCGCACGAGGTATCTGCAAGAGAAGGAGCAGGAGCGCAGGATCCGAATGGCGCGCGTGCAACCTCCCGCCGTTTCTCCGCCGCCACCATTGAAGAAAGTGGGGCCGCTTGACGCCAGTGCTTACGGCGACGTCGCGGTAAAAAACCTGTTCTCGCCGGATCGCAATCCGACTCCGATTCCCGATCCACCTCCGCCCCCCCCGCCACCCAAGAAGATGCCTCCGCTTCCAACCGCTCACGGCGTGATGTTGTGGGAAGGCATACCGCCGACGGTAGTGCTTAGCGATGGCCGAGGTCCACAAAAAGGCTATCATCCTGGCGACAAGATCGGCGAATTCACGCTCGTATCCGTCAATAACAAAGAAATCGTTTTTGAATGGGACGGGAAGCAAGTGAGCAAACGGCTGGACGAGATCATGGAAAAGAATCTCGTGGCGCAGCAGGACGCCGCGGCAGCGCCGGCAGCAGCGGCTCCGGCGGCAGCGCCGCAGCAGGGCGCCAAAAGTTTGAGCGATTCCGCGCCGGCTTCGGCCGATGTGAACGGCCCGGGCAAAGAATCCGGCGGGGTTCGGCTGTGCCAGGCAGGCGATACCTCGCCTGTGGGAACCGTCATCGACGGTGTTCAAAAGAAAGTGAACACAACGCCATTCGGCGTTACCTGCCGCTGGGAGCCAGTGGGCAGGTAGGCCTGCAACATTAGGAAAAGAGAAATGAAAAACATAATTGTGCTTGGTGTTTTCGTGGGTGTGAGCGCTTTCGCCGCGGACGGCAATGCGCCGGCCGGCAAGATCCCGGCGGATGCAAAAGAAGTGCAGCCGTATACGTACAGCTACACGGATGCGAGCGGGAACAAATGGATGTACCGGCAGACACCGTTCGGCGTGACGAAGTGGCGGGACAGCGATATCCCCAAACCGACGATGCCGGAGCAACCGAATCCTGTCAGCGCCACCGACCTGGGCGACAGCGTGCGATTCGAGCGAAAAACGCCATTCGGACAATTTGTTTGGACCAGGAAGAAGACGGAAATGAGCAGCGACGAGAAGGGACTGATCGCCATCGCGGCGGGCCAGAACACGGGGAAAAAGTAGGTGCGATTGCCCGAGTCGTTTCGCGGTGCGCTGGTATGGCTAGTTTTGACCGCCGTTGTCGCCGGCCAGGCGCCGCAAGTATTTCCGCCAGGCTTTACTCCGCGACCGGTCGCGCCTTCGCCGCAGCAACAACAGCAGCAGGCGACTCCTGCTCCCGCCACGCAGCCGGCGGGTCAGCAACCGGCGGGGACGCCGAACGCGGCCGCGCCCGCGCAAACCACGCCACAGGTCGCTCCGACGGTCTATGGCGGGCTGACGATGAACAACGCATCGCTGACGGAAGTGATCGACCTGCTCGCGCGCCAGTTGCACCTCAACTATGTGCTCGACCCCCGCGTAAAGGGCGGGGTCATTCTGAATACGTACGGCGAAACGAAGAATATCGATACGCGTTCGCTGCTGGAGGCCATTCTTCGCATTAACGGATTCGGCATGGTGCAACAGGGCGAGTTGTATCGCGTGGTTCCGTTGACCGAGATCTCTCACTTCCCGCTGCCGCCCGAGCAGGTGACGAATCCGAAGAATATTCCCGACGACGACCGCACCATGCTCAACCTGGTGTTCCTGAAATACGCGACGGCCGATCAACTGGCCAAGGTGCTGGATCCGTTTCGGGGCGAAAACTCGTCGATTTATTCCTATGGTCCCGCGAACCTTTTGCTGATTCTCGACAGCCGCCGGAACATGAAACGGCTGATGGAACTGGTGGCGCTTTTCGATAACGATACGCTGGCCCGTAACCGCGTGCACCTGTTTGAAACCAAGCACGGAAGGCCGAGCGATCTGGTGAAGGAACTGGACACGATCGTCAAATCCATTTCTCTCGACGAGAAGAACTCTCCCATAAAATTCCTTCCGGTGGACCGGATCAGCACGATTATCGCGGTGGCTCCAAATCCGGGCGCATTTATCGAAGTTGAAAAATGGCTCGCCAAACTCGATATCCCCGTAAAGGGTGCAGCCGGCGCGACGGAGAACTACGTCTATCGCGTCAAGTACGGAAACGCGATGATGCTCGCCTACGGGATCATGATGCTCTACGGGCAAAGCGGCATGGGCTATCCGGGCATGGGCATGATGGGTTACGGAATGACCGGTGGAATGGGAATGGGCGGCATGGGAATGATGGGCGGCCTGAATTCCATGGGCATGATGGGCGGCATGAATAGCATGAACGGCGGCATGAATGGCATGTACGGCGGAGGAATGTATGGCGGACAGATGCCAATGAACACCTATGGCGGCCTGCCCAGTGCAAGTCCGTATGCTACTCCCACGGGTCAACAGAACGCTGCAACATCGGCCACCGGCGCAACCCCACTTGGCGGCGGCAACTCCGATCTGACGGGCAATTACCTGGGAAATGCACAGTATCCCGGCGCACCCAATCCGCGGCTGCCGCGTGTGATTCCGAACCCGTTCAACAATTCGCTGATGATTCAAGCCCGGCCCGAGGATTACGAACAGATAGTGAAACTATTGCGGGACATGGACGTTCCTCCTCGGCAGGTATTGATCGAGGCAAAAATCTACGAGGTCCAACTGACCAACAATTTTACGAGCAGCATTGCGGCGACTTATCAGAATAAGAACACGTCGGGCGATGCGAGCACGGTGCATAATCTTCTGGGTTCACTCGGATCGGGCGCAACCAACCTGAGCGACGGGTTTCTGGTGGGGAAGGCGAAAGAGCTTCTGCTCGCTGTCCAACTGCTGGAGTCCGAGCAAAAGGCGAAGTCGCTCTCCGATCCCAGCCTGATTGCGACCGATAGTATTCCGGCAACGATCAACGTGGGCGATTCGGTTCCCGTGCTCACGGCGCAGGCAGTGACAGGTGCGCAATCGGGCGGAACGTCCCTGTTTGCGAATAGCGTTTCCAACGTCAATACGGGCGTGACGCTCAATATTACTGCGCAAATCAATCCGAGCGGAATTGTTACGATGCTGATCAATCAGAATGTGAGCTCGCCGGAGCAGACTACCACTTCTTCGATTTCGTCGCCATCTTTTCAACAGCGCTCGGTTCAGACTCAGGTGACGGTTCAGGATGGCGACACGATTGCGATCGGCGGCATCATCCTGGAATCGACCAGTTACGCCACGTCGGGCATTCCCGGATTGAACCGCATCCCGATTTTGGGGGGACTGTTCGGATCGCGTTCCTATTCGAAGAACCGCGACGAGCTTATTATTTTCATGACTCCGCATGTGATTTACGACACTAACCAGATCCAGGACGCGAGCGACGAGTTGAAAGACAAGGTGCGCGATCTGATCCGGTTGGAGAAGAACGACCGATAGCGCTTGGCTGTCACGCGGCGAGCATGGCTTTCCAGGATTCTTCGTCCTGGCCGATGCTGAGCCGGTTGGCGGCTCGGACCAGGGGCAGGCGCAGGAGTTGAGGGGTACGAGCGATTCGTTCGAGAAGCTCCGAATCGGACACTTTGAGATATTTCAGACCGGCATCGACGTAAGCCTTGCCTTCGGAATCGAGGAGAGACGTGAGTCCGAAGCGGTTGATGAAGCGTTTGATTTCGCCCGGTGACATCGGTTTCTGCTTCAGATCCACGAACTGAATCTGCGCGCGGCGTTCTTTGAAGAATCGTTCCGCGGCGCGGGTGGCTTGGGAGCTTTTTAGGCCGAAGATCTGGACGTTGGGCATGTAGTTCAAAGCAGTTTTACTATGCCTCGATTGTCCCTTATTCGTGCCGTAAAGCCACGAGCGGGTGCACTCGGGTTGCCCGGCGAGCGGGTATCCAGGCGGAGAGCAGCGCTACCAACACAAGGAGCCCGGTTACGGCGAGGAATGTGGGAGGGTCGGCCGGCTTGACTTCGAAGAGGAGTTTTCCGAGCACGCGCGTCACTGCTAAAGCGCCGAGCGTTCCGATGAGAACGCCGCTTCCGGCCAACGCCAGCGTGCGCCGAAGCACCAACCAGAGAACATCCTCTTGCCGTGCTCCCATCGCCATGCGAATTCCGATCTCGTGCGTGCGCTCCGCCACCGCGGATGCGAGCACTCCGTAGATCCCAACCGCCGCTAGCAGCAGAGCGATCATCGAAAACATTCCTAGCAAGCGCGTCTGAGAGTGAGCCTCGGTTATCCGATCGGAGATGATTTCCTCCATCGTAGAGATGGACTGAGTGGGGAGTTCTGGATCGGCATGGTGGATGACAGCGCGGATTCCGGACGCGATGGCCGTTGGGTTCGCGGTCGTTTGCACCACAAAATTCATATGGTTCAAAAAGAACGCTCGGTCGAGTTGGAGATATGGCTGGTAGACGCTCGCGCTAGGCGTGTCCGTCAAACTCAACTGCTTCACATCGGAGACGATCCCGATAATCGTCAGCCAGTCTCCGGGTTTGGCATTGTCTTCCATCGAGATGCGTTGGCCGATGGCGTCTCCTCCCGGCCAGAGCTGGCGCGCAACGGACTCGCTGATGATCACGACGCCTGGCGCGGCCGAGTTGTCGCGCGCGGTGAATTCGCGGCCGCTGAGCAGCCTTATCCCCATGGTGCGAAAGTAGCCCGCACTGACCGCCGGTTTGTCGACAATGAAACCGCGCGGCACATGGCGTCCATCTTCGAGTTGAAAATCTCCACGGACGAATTCACGCTTTAAAGGTATCCAGTTCACGGCGGCAACGGATGCGGCTCCCGGCAGCACGGCGAGCGATGCCAGGACCTGCTCATCGAGTGCGCGCATCTTGGCGGCGGTGGGATAGCGTGAGTCGGGAAGCTCCACTGTCGCCGCTAGAATGTTTTCCGGCCGGAAGCCCGGATTCACGGAACGCATTTGCAGGAAGCTCCTGACCAGCAGGCCGGCCCCCGTTAACAGGACGAGAGCGAGCGCGATCTCGACCGTAACGAGAGCGCCGCGAAGCCTTTCGTGCCGACCCGTCAAGCTTCTCCCTCCTTCGTTCACTGCTTGCCGCAACTCGCGCCTCGTTGCTTTCAGTGCGGGCGCGAGGCCGAATACGAGGCCGGTGAACAAAGAGAGGGCGAGTGTGAACGCCAGAACCCAAATATCCATATGGACGTCCTCCACGCGCGGGATCTTTCCAGTCGGCAGAAGCGCTAGCAAGACCTTCGCCCCGGCGATTGACAAGAGAATGCCCAGCGCTCCACCCGCCAAGGAGAGCAGCGTGCTTTCGGCTAACAGCTGACGCACCAGGCGCCAGCGGCTTGCACCCAAAGCCGCGCGGATGGCGATCTCTTGTTGACGGGAAGCTCCTCGGATAAGCAGCAGGTTGGCGAAGTTTGCGCAAGCGATCAGAAAAACAAACGCAACGGCACCTGAAAAAATCAAAAGGAGCTTTCGCACGTCGGCGACGAATAGCTCTTTGAGAGGGAGGATACGCGCTATAAAACCGTTCTCACCTTTGCCGCGCGGTCTTTGGGCAGCAAAGGCCTGTAGTTCCGCATCAGCCTGTCGCGCCGGAACACCTGGCTTCAACCTTCCGATCACCGGCCGCATGAAGGAGTTGTGCGGTCTGAGCTCGATTTCGATTCGCTTCCACAACTCCGCGTCCTGAAATGCGAAACTCGGCGGCATAACACCGGCGATCGTGAAGCTGACTCCATCGAGAATTATCGCCTTACCGGGGATAGTGGGATCACCACCAAAACGGCTGCGCCAGAGACGGTCACTCAACAGCACAACATTCGTGTCGGTCTGACCTTCAGGGAGAAAGGCGCGTCCGATGGCAGGGCGCACCCGCAAGACTTCCAGGAAATCGGGTGTCACATCCAGAGCGCTCACCACTACGGGATCTCCCGCGCCCGTCAACGTGACAGGGTCTTGACCGAAGGAACAGAGGCTCTCGAAGACGCGATCCTGGCGGCGAAAGTCGATATAATCGCGGTCCGACATGGCGGTTCCCATGGGAACAAAGGCGTCGTTTTTCGGCGTGTACGAAATCAGAAACAGGCGGTTTGGCTCAGTGAACGGCAATGGCTGGAGGAGAACGGCATTCACTATCGTGAATACGGCCGAGTTCGCGCCGATACCGAGCGCCAGCACCAGCGCGGCAACCATCGTGAAACCGGGGTTCTTGACCAGGATGCGGACTGCGTAACGTAAATCTTGCAGCAGATCTTCCAACCAGTTGACGCGGCGGGCGTCGCGGCACTCTTCTTTTCGCTGCTCGATTCCTTGCATGTCGCGCAACGCCGCGTAGCGGGCCTCATCCGGAGTTTTGCCGGCAGCTATCCCCTGTTCGACTTTTTGTTCGAGATGAAGCTGAAGCTCCTCTTCCAGTTCCCGTTCCATCTGGCTGCGGCGGAGGAGTGAGCGCAATCGCAGCGGAATTGTGTAGAACCAATGTTCGAGGCGCACGCTCACGCCTCCTTCAGGCGGACCACCGAGGTTATAGCGTCCGATAGCCGCTCCCAGTTGGCCGCTTCTTGGGCCAGTTGGCGACGGCCGAGACGAGTGAGGGAATAGAATTTTGCTCGACGCCCCAGGTCGCTGGTCTTCCACTCGGCCGTGATCCATCCCTCCTGCTCCAGTTTGTGCAGGGCGGGATAGAGCGAACCGTCGCTGACACGCAATACGTCGCCGGAGATATGGTTCAGACGCTGGCTGATGGCCCAGCCATGCATTGGCTCGAGAGCCAGTATTTTGAGTAGAAGCAAATCCAGTGTGCCCTGGACGAGATCGGAAGGTTTACTCATTGAACGATGCCCTCGATTACCGATATCAATATACAATGTCTTGTCCTCGGTAAGCAAGGACAATCTCGAGGGCGGGATTGTACGGACGGATGGACCTGAAAGACTCTTCCGGCGTTTGCGCGCGCTACGTCAACTCCGAGAGCGCAATTCGTCTACCGCATGAAACCAGTCTTCGTCCGCCGATCCTTCGGGACAGCCTCTTGCCTGCCAGAGTTCGTAGGCTAGAGCGGCTACGTCCTGTTCGTCAAGTTCGTAAGCCAGCGCGGCGATATCCTGCGCGGTTTGGCTGTTTGTGTCCGATTGCATGCCTGCAGCCGCACTTTTCGCTTTCTCAACGTTCGACATGTGTTTCCTCCAGCGCCGAGTTTCAGTGCCTGCCGAGATGATGACACCGACGACTGATAGATACAAGGGTAAAATCTTAGACGATCGATCACTTTGCCCATTGGCACGTCGTTTGCTGCCTGATATGAGCCACGTGTCGACAGGCCAAGGAGGATCACGTGCGATCTTCGATTGTTTGTGTCTTGGTCCTGGCCGGAGCTATAGGACATACACCCACCGAAGCAGCCTTTGGAAAAGTGAACAACGACGCCGAGATCAGATACGATCCGGCGACGGTTGTCAGCATATCCGGATCCGTACAGGATGTTCAGGAAGTAACCGAACCACCTGCGTTGAAAGGGGTTCACGTATATCTTAGTGGAGAAAAAGGAACTGTGCAGGTTTATATCTCGCCGGCCAGTTTTCTGAAAGCTTTCTCAATTACGTTCGTCCGAGGAGACCAGCTTCAGATCTCCGGGTCGAAGATCCGGTTTCATGGAGCCGATCTTGTACTGGCACGACAATTACGCAGGGACAGCGACATTCTGGTGCTCAGAGACGAGAAGGGCAACCCTTACTGGGAAGACGAAGTACTCAAGCACAGCGGCGTCTTACGCTGACGCTTGAGAATAGTTGCTCGAAATAACACACAGATTGCGCCAGATGGCCTGGGGGCTTAGCTGTTCCCGTACACAAGGAAGGCCATGACAGCCAACAGGATCAGTAAGAAAACAGTGAACACTATCGTGAACTGCGGCCACAATAATGTTGCGCGGAAGGGCGTCGTCCGGATCATAAAATCCTCCTCAAGACGCAAAGCTTCGGGATTCACGCGGCAGTGAATGCCTCCAGGCCTCGAGCGGGACGCCATGGATAATAACCCGAAGCCAATTGAATCCTAACTCTCCTTGGGATCGTCGTCAACGGGGAGATGAGTTAATCGACTCAGCCCTTGCCAAGGTGTTCGGCCTGGCACATAATAAATTGGCTTCCAAATCAAGATTCTTACTGGCATTTGACAACCGGCGAGAACCCGCAAGGAGGTTCAGTATGCGGGGCTGTTTGAAATTGCTAGGATTACTCTCGTTGCTAGGATTGGCGGCGTGCGATTCAGGACGCCATTCTTCCGCGGGCTTCCGTTTACCGGCCGACGGCAACGTGGAACGCGGCAAAGCTACTCTTGTGGCTTACGGATGCCACAACTGTCACAAAGTATCGGGTACGGATCTGCCGGCACCGACGATTCAGCCTCCAGTACTCGTCATGATTGGGGGCGAGGTGGACAGCGAGATCAGCGATGGATATCTTGTTACCGCGGTGATCAATCCCTCCTATCACTATGCTCATCACCCGGTGGACAAGTTTGGCACTGGAGGAAAATCGCGCATGCCATCTTACTCCGATAAGATGACGGTTCAGCAATTAACCGATCTCGTCGCCTTTATACAGACGCGTTATAGCGTTCGTCTGCCGTCCCGGTATTCGTATTACTGACATGATGAAGGTGTGACGTGGCGCGAGTATCACGAAGCTACAAAACACACCGTTGAATCTCTGCGGAGATCGCGTCATGTTCTCGATTGGGCGAATATGCCCGATCCTTTCAGGCATTACGAAGGCGTGCCGGTGCTCGATCTGCCGGCAGATCCGCCGGCGCCGGAATCGGGTTCTGCCAGCGATGGGGCGACGTTTCTTTCGCAACTGCTGTTTTATTCCGCTGCTATCAGCGCGTCCAAGCGCGTTCCATCGATGGGATACAAGTATGCGCTGCGGGTGAATCCATCTTCGGGGAATCTGCATCCGACGGAATTTCATTTTTTCACGCGCGGCTTGAGAGACTGGCCGGATGCGTTTTATCATTACCGTCCTTCATCGCACATGGCCGAGCAACGCGCGTTGGGTGCGCTCCCTACGGACTTTACGGGCGGCTCCGCGCCAATTGTGTTTGTGCTCACGAGCATTGCATGGCGCGAAGCGTGGAAGTATCGGGAGCGGGCGTATCGATACTGTTTGCTAGACATCGGTCACGCCTGGCAAGCGCTGGCACTTGCCGCCGACGCCATGGGATGCGACAGCTACGCTGTGGGCCATTTTCACGACGATGATGTCGCGCAAGAATGCTGTCTGGCCGACGATGAGTGGCCCATGCTCTTTTTCGAAATGCGCGGAGGTGCGATTCCCGTGCTTCAGACAGATGTTCCCGAGACTGTCTGGTTCGGCGGGCAAGCCAATCAACTTTCGCAAGAGACGATCGTTTACCCGTCCATTGCAGCGATTCACGACGCGACAACAATTCTTCAGGGAGTGGTCTCGTCTCCACGCAGACCTACTGGGCCGGCCTGGCCGATTCATAACTTCGGCGAGATCGCCCGAAGACGGCGCTCGGCCCTTGACTTCCAGGGCGGATCGCGATCGATGTCAGTGGAGCAACTCACTGAGATTCTTCGCCTGGCGACTCAACCGCTTTGTGCCGATTTTGCGAGCTTGCATTTGATCCAACTTTATTTATACGTGCATCGCGTTGACGGTTTGGAAGCTGGCGTCTACCGGTTCTGGCCGGAACGAAGCGAGTTGGAGCGATTTCGGACAGGGGATCAGCGCGTTGTCGCGGCGGGGCTGAGTCTCGGGCAGGATTTAGCCGGCAATGCCTGCGTCGCGTTTTCGATGATCGGAGATTTGGATCGCGCCACTCGCGTTCATGGCGATCGCGGCTATCGCTATGTACACTTCGAAGCCGGCGCCATAGGCCAGCGTCTGTATGTGGCCGCCGAAGCGCACGGACTTGGCGCCACCGGTATCGGCGCGTTCTACGACGACCAGGTGCATCGATATCTCGATCTGACGCCAGAACAGGGACAAGCCGTGTACCATTTCGCGATCGGTTATCCGGTTCCTGATCCTCGCCTTGAAGCATAAAGGTCCCGAAAACGAATGCAACCCGGAAAGCAGGTAAAGCTGCCTTCCGGGTTGATGCAATGCTCACTTTTTGTTGAGGATTGGAAAACTACTTCGTGCTTGCTCCCAAGCCGCCGACGGCGCAGGACTTGCAGATGCCATAGCCGCTGCCATCCGACTGGATGAAGTTGCAATAGCTGGTCACTTTGAGGGATTCGGTAGCGCTCAGAGTCGCCAACTGGAAGGCGCTTTCGGTTACCGAATAGCCGCCATTGGTGTTGGCATGCAGGGAAGTACCCCAAGCGCGCAGACCAGGCGCGAGTTGAACGGCCGTGAATGGAGCGCCGCCGTTACCAGCATTGCAGGCGCCTGCCACCGGCAAGGTTGCGATGAGCTTGATTACGATGGAAGTCGGTACGCCTGGAGTCAAGGTGTTGCTGATCAGATCGGCTTGGTCGGAAAGAGAGTCGAGCCCGTTCGGGGTGACCAGGCAGGAGCAGCAGGAGATGAGCTCTTCGGCGGGGTCGAACGCATAAACGTTGGCACAAATCCGGCCGGCCGGGTCAATCCCGGACTGCGTTCCGGCGTTCACTAGATTCACCACGGAATCGCCGATGTTCAAATTAGACGCGTAGGATACCTGGAACGCGTCGGAAGGCCCACCAACGGCTTGGGCGTAAGCGACTGTCGAAACAAAAAGTGTCGCGAGAGCGAAAGTTGCAATTCGCAAATGCATTAAGTCAAATAGCCTCCGTAAGAACCGTATCATCGGCCCTACGGAAGCAACAATCGCCTGGAACTAGTAGACGTACTAGAACGAACAGGCCGCTTGACGCCTTAGGATGAAGGGATGAACGAATCGCAGAGAATCGCGGATCAATTGCATCGTGCGTTCTTCGGCAGAGCCTGGCATGGACCGGCGGTCAAAGAGATCCTGGACGGTGTAACGGCAGAGATTGCTGCGCGTCACTCGTTGACGCCGGCACACTCGATTTGGGAAATCGTGCACCATATGCGTGCCTGGATGGAAGAGGCCGCGGCGATCGCTACGGGCAAGCAATATGAAATCCTTAAGGGGGATCGCGACTGGCCGCCGGTGACGGATACTACTGCCGAGGCGTGGGCTTCCGCGGTCGGTGCTCTGGAGGAAGCGGAGGTCTCACTCGAAAGAGCGGCTTCTGAGGTGCCTCCCGAAAAGCTCGGCGAAGGAGGCAAATCGCTCTATAATCTGCTGCACGGGATCGTCCAGCACAATCTCTATCACGGCGGCCAAATTGTTCTTTTGAAGAGACAATAGATCATGCGGGATGTAAAATACGCGCTTCGAACTCTGGCACGCACACCGGGTTTCACCGCGATCGCCGTAGCGACGCTGGCCCTCGGTATCGGCGCCAATACGGCAATTTTCAGCCTGGTCCACGCCGTGATTCTCAAGCCACTTCCGTTTCGGGAATCTTCGAAACTCGTCGCAATCTGGGACACGTATTTGCCGCAGTTCGATAAAGTCGGGAATTCTCCCACTGAAGTCCATTCATGGGAACAACAGACGGATTTGTTCGAGCAAACAGCCTGGTATCGATATGTTTCCCAGGATCTGGATCTGAGCGTGCCGGGATCGGAGGCTGTGGAGGTTCATGCGGCTTGCGCATCTGACCGGCTTTTCCCATTGCTTGGGATAGCGCCGTTTATCGGCCGAACGTTTCATGCTTCAGAGAACCCTAATTCCGCGATTCTCAGTTATAAGCTGTGGACGAATCGTTTCGGCGGAAGCCGCGCGATCCTCGGCAGGAGCATACGATTAAGCGAGCAGCAGTTCACCGTAATCGGCGTGATGCCAGCCGGATTCCAGTTCCCTGATTTCGCGGATTTGTGGCTGACGCAGGCGCAGATGGGCGACGAAATGACGAATCCGGTGCGGCATGCGGCCGGTTTCATCGGGCGATTGCGGCCCGGAGCGAGTCTGGAGCAGGTGAAGGCACGGGCACATGCGATCTCAAGCCGGCTGGCCGCGGAGCATCCCAAGACGAGCCGCGGTTGGGGGATGAGAGTATCGGGGCTGCAAAACGATCTTACGGCCAACGTTCGGCCTGCGCTGCTGGTGCTGCTGGGCGCAGTCGCGATGGTGCTGCTGATCGCGTGCGCAAATGTCGCCAATCTCTTGCTGTCGCGGGCGAGCGGCCGCGCAAAGGAGATTGCTATCCGCACGGCTCTTGGCGCCAGCATGTCGCGTATTGTGCGGCAGGTGTTTACCGAGAGCGTCGTGCTGGCGGCGGCCGGCGGATTGGTTGGGCTCGTTTTGGGCGCTTGGGCGCTACGTGCGATTGCTCCGATACCCGCGCCTCTCGATTCCGGCGTGCTTCTGTTCGTGCTTGGCGTTTCGGCAGTAACTGGCATCGCTTTCGGACTGGCGCCCGCACTCCATGCGATGCGCAGCGATACGAACGCTGTAATTAAATCCGGATCGGTTACGGGCGGCGGCTCGCCTTTGATCCGCTCCGCGCTCGTGATTGTGGAGTTTGCGTTGGCTGTGGTTCTGCTATCGGGAGCTGGCATTCTGGTGCGGAGTTTTGTTCGATTGATGCATGTCGATCCGGGCTTCGATCCTCATGGCGTTCTCACTTTGCGCCTCGCGGTTCCTCCTTCACGTAAACCCGAGATTTTGTTTCATCGAATTGAGGAACGGGTGAAGTCCATTCCTGGCGTTGAATCCGTGGCTGTCACGAATTCGTTGCCGCTTCTTGGCAAACGTGGCAATACCAGCCGTTTCAATGTGCCCGGAAATTCGCTAATCAATCCCGATGCGCTGCCAGGTGCGCAGCTTCATTCGGCCAGCCCGGACCTGTTTGGCACGCTGCGGATTCCGCTGAAATCGGGCCGCGCATTCAATGAGCGCGATCTGAACCAATCCGTCGTGATTATTAATGAGACCATGGCGCGACGTTTTTGGCCGGGGCGCGATCCTGTGGGTCTGAAATACATCACGGGTCCTTGGGGGCCGAATCCAACTTGGTCAACGATTGTCGGCGTCGTGGGCAACGTGAAGCAGTTCGGTCTCGATTCGGAAGCTTCGTTCGACGAGTATTCTCCGAATCTCACGCTGCAATATTTGTTGGTTCGGAGCAGGGGGAATGCGGTGTCTCTCGAGAATGCCGTGCAGCGCGAGATCCACGCGATCGATTCGGAGCTGCCGATTTCGGATGTTCGCACGATGGATGACGTGGTCAACGAATCGGCACGGGCGCGGCGGTGGACGATGGGACTGCTTGCGGCGTTCGCCGGCTTGGCTTTGCTGCTCGCTCTGGTAGGGATTTATGGTGTGATGTCGTGGTCGGTGATGCAGCGGACGCGCGAAATCGGGATTCGGATGGCGCTCGGAGCGAGGTCCGGGCAGGTGCTTGCGATGGTGTTGCAATATGCTCTGAAGCTTGCGGCTGCGGGACTTGGTATCGGGATTGTCGCGGCGATAGCTATGCGGCGGGTGCTAGCGAGTCTGGTATTTGATGTGAGTGCGACAGATCCGGCGACTTACATCGGCGTTGCTGTTCTGTTGCTCCTGGCTGCGGTGTTGGCGTGCTATGTGCCGGCCCGGCGGGCAAGCCGGGCAGATCCAATAGCTGCTTTGCGGTGGGACTGACTCGCGAGCTGGACACGGCTTGCTGCCGGGTCTGTGAAATAATTCCGGCACTCTCCGCTTGCTTCACGCGCGCGGTTCCGTAAGGTCGTGAAAATCCAGGAGAGCGGGGTAATGGTCGAGTTTTTCACGGACCCTGCCTGTCACGGCTTGGAATCGAGCGATCGCGGATAGCTGTGCGAAAGCTGGCTCAGATTCCGCGCCATTTTCGAAGGCTCGGAAACCACCAGGCCCAGAGCGCGACGATCATTATCGTTCCGGCTCCGCCGAGCACAACCGCGGGGACCGTTCCGAACCATTGCGCTGTGAGTCCCGATTCGAATTGACCCACTTCGTTGGACGCACCGATAAAGACCATGTTTACGGCACTCACGCGTCCGCGCATATCGTCGGGAGTCGTGAGTTGCACCAGCGTGTGACGCACCACTACGCTGACCATGTCGCAGGCACCCACTAGCGCTAGCGCGGCCACCGACAACAGCAGGTTGTGCGATAAACCGAACGCGATCGTGAAAGCCCCGAATCCGAGAACGCACCACATCATCGCGACTCCGGCATTCTTACGCAGCGGCCAATGCGCGAGTACGACCGCCATGGTTACAGCTCCTAATCCAGGGGCGCTTCGTAAAATGCCTAGAGCGTATGGGCCGGCGTGCAGGATTTCTCGCGCGTAGACGGGTAGGAGTGCAACCGCTCCGCCCAGCAGCACGGCGAATAGATCGAGGGAAATGCTGCCCAAGATGATTTTATTGCGCCAGATATATCGCAGGCCTTCGAGCACCATTTCTGCTGACGGAGCGGGGCGGGGGCGGGCCGAGGGCTCCAGTTGGACCCTCGACATCATCCACAATCCGACTAAATATGCCACGGCGGACGAGCAGTAAACGGGGATCGGAGTTCCCGCGACTCCGTAGATAACGCCACCCACGATCGGCCCCACGATGGTCGCAGTTTGAAAAGCTGAAGAGCTCCATGCGACTGCGGTGGAGAAGTGCTCTTGCGGCACCAAAAGGGGCAGAAAGGCCTGGCTGGCTGGACCGTTGAAGGCACGCACGACTCCGTTCCATAGAAGAACCGCATAGATGGGCCAGACGATGTGGACCGGACGAATTGCGAGAGCGAGCAGAAGAATGGAGCAGAGCGAGAAGCCGCCATAACAGGTCGCGAGAATGCGCTGCCGCGACACGCGATCGGCCGTGTGTCCGGCGACCAAGAACAGCAAGATGCCGGGAAAAAACTGCGCCAGTCCGACGAGGCCCAGGTCGAGTGGCCGGTGCGTCATGCCGTAGATCTGCCACGCCACGGCGAGGGCTTGCATCTCCGTCGACGCGGCCACCAGGAATCGGGTGGTTAAGAAATATCGGAAATTTGCGTAGCCAAAGGCCGCGCGAGCAGCGGATGGACCCAACTCTTAGGGTGGCATAGGCTGGCGGCGGACAGCTATTCTAGGACAAATGAAAAAAGTGCTGGCAGCTTTCGTGTGTTCAGCGAGTTTGTATGCGCAGGTGGATTTCAACGCCATCAAAGATCTGAAATACCGGCTAATTGGTCCATTTCGAGGGGGCCGTGTAGATACCGTGGCCGGCGTCGGCTCGCAGCCAAATGTTTACTATTTCGGGGCGACCGGCGGCGGAGTTTGGAAAACGACCGATGGAGGAGCTGATTGGCAGCCCATCAGCGACGGCCAGTTGAAGACCGGGTCAGTGGGTTCGATCGCGGTCTCTGAATCCGACCCGAACACGATTTATGTCGGCATGGGAGAACCCGATGTGCGCGGCAATGCGTCGAATGGCGACGGCATGTACAAATCGGTCGATGCCGGGAAGACGTGGAAGCACATTGGACTCGAGAATACGTATCACATCGGCATGGTGAAGGTGCATCCGAAAAATCCGGATATCGTGTACGTGGCGGCGCTCGGGCACCTGTTCGGTCCAAATGAGGAACGCGGCATTTATCGCAGCATGGATGGCGGAACAACGTGGAAACAAATCTACACGCGTGGACCCATGGCGGGCGCGGTCGATCTCGCCATGGATCCTAACAATCCTCGCGTTCTCTACGCAGCCTTCTGGCAGGTGAAGCGGTCGCCCTGGAGTTTCGATAGCGGCGGCGATGGCAGCGGACTTTTTGAATCGACCGATGGCGGCGATACCTGGACGGATTTGACTCGCGCTCCGGGAATGCCGAAGGGGATTTTGGGACGAATCGGCGTGACAGTGTCGCCGATGAACTCGGATCGCGTGTGGGCGATTGTCGAAGCTGAGGACGGCGGTTTATATCGCTCCGACGACGCGGGCAAGAACTGGACGCGGGTGAACGAGAATCGATCGATTCGCCAGCGGGCCTGGTATTACTCGCGCATCTTCGCCGATCCTTTGAAGCTGGACACCGTCTACGCCGTCAACGTGGGATTTTTCCGCTCGGACGATGGAGGAAAATCGTTTCAATCGATTCGAACGCCGCATGGCGATAACCATTTCCTGTGGATTGCGCCAAACGATTCGAATCGCATGATTGAGAGCAACGACGGGGGCGCGAACGTATCTACCAACGGAGGCAAGACGTGGACCGGCATCAACAAGCAGCCGACCGCCCAGTTCTATCGCGTCGCGTTGGATGAGGACTTTCCATATCACGCCTACGGAGCGCAGCAGGACAACACGACCGTGAGGATTGTGACACGAGCACCCGGAGGAATCACCGATCATGATTGGTATGACGTCGGCGGAGGGGAAAGCGGCTGGGTGATACCGGACCCGAAGAACTCCGAGATCGTTTATGCCGGGTCTTACGATGGACTGCTCACACGTTACGACCATCGCACCGGCCAGATGCGGGACATCACGGTGTGGCCGGACAATCCCATGGGTTATGGGGCTGAGGGAATGAAGTACCGGTTCCAATGGGATTTCCCGATGATCTTCTCGCCCAACGATCCGAAAACTTTCTACGCGGGCGGGAATATTCTTTTCAAGACGACGAATGAGGGGCAGAATTGGGAGCCGATCAGTCCCGACCTGACGCGCAACGACAAATCGAAACAGGGACCAACCGGCGGACCGATCACGAAGGACAATACCGCCGTCGAGTATTACGACACGATTTTCACGATCGCCGAATCGACAGTGAAGAAGGGCGTGATCTGGACGGGCTCCGATGATGGGCTCGTGTATGTCACGCAGGATGCCGGCAAGCACTGGGACAACGTTACTCCCAAAGGCATGCCGGAATGGATTCAGATCAATTCGATTGACGCATCGCCGTTTGAGGCCGGCACTGCGTACGTTGCAGCGACCATGTACAAGTCCGACGACTTCCGTCCTTATCTCTACAAGACCATTGATTACGGGAAGAGTTGGAAAGCAATCGATAACGGGATCTCGGCTCCGGCTTTTACGCGCGTAATTCGCGAGGATCCGAATCATCGCGACCTGCTCGTGGCGGGCACCGAAACCGGTATGTACATATCCCTGAACGGCGGCGCGTCGTGGCAGCCGTTCCAGTTGAATCTGCCCGTGGTTCCGATCACCGACCTCGCATTTCATAAGCGTGAGAAGGAACTAGTGGTTGCGACGCAAGGGCGGGCGTTCTGGATTCTCGACGATCTTCCGCTGGTTTATCAGCTCAGCGATGCGGCGCTGAAAGAGCCGATGCATTTATTCGCGCCGAAGGAGACGTATCGCACAGCCGGGGGTGGTGGATTCCGTCCTCCCGATCCTGCGACCGGCCAGAATCCGGCTAGCGGCACGGTGGTTTATTATTCGCTGGCCGCGAAACCGAAGGGGGACCTTACGATTGAGTTCCTGGATTCGAACGGGAAGCTGGTGAAAAGATTCTCGAGCAAAGCGGCTCCGAAAAAGGCTGAACGTAATGCTGAGCCGGAGGATGAGGACGAAGATTTCCCGAGACCCCGGCCGGGCGCCGACCGCGCTCCCGCTGAAGCCGGTTTGAATCGGTTTGTGTGGAATTTTCGATATCCCGATGCGACCACGTTTCCCGGTCTGATCATGTGGGCGGGCAGCGTGCGCGGGCCGCTGATTGTTCCGGGAACATATCAGGTGCGAGTGAGTGTCGATGGCTTGACGCAGACTCAGAAGTTCGAGGTTTTGAAAGACCCGCGCTTGAGCGCCACGCCCCAAGACTATGCGCGGCAGCTCGAACTGGCTTTGCAGATCCGCGATAAGGTGAGCGCCGTCAATCAGACCGTGATCGATATTCGTGAAATCCGCAAGCAGTTGAATGAATACGCCGATCGAGTCAAAGATCCGAAGGTGGTGGATGCCGCCAAGACGCTTGCTAAGAAGCTGACGGATGTGGAAGAGGAGTTGTATCAAACGAAGAACCGCAGCAGCGAGGATCCGTTAAATTTCCCCATTAAGCTGAACAATAAGCTGGCGGCGCTGGAGAGTGTAGTGGAGAGTTCCGACAATGCGCCGACCTCGCAATCGGACGTGGTTTGGGAAGATCTGGCTACGAAGGCGAATGCCCAGCTGCAGAAGTTCAAGCAGCTCTCGTCGACGGACCTGGCGTCTTTCAATCGATTGGTTCGGGAGCAGAATGTGCCAGCTGTTGTGGTACCAGTGGCGGCTCCGAGCGGGGAGAATTAGCTAACGAATTACGCGGATGTCGACACCGAGCTTGGGAGCGAGTTTTTTCCAGGCTCGGTCGGCCGTGATGGCGGGAACGTTGTAGTAGCGGGCATAAGCCAGGCAGGCCCGATCGCCCAGCGACAAGCCGAGTAAGCGGGTCAAGGGCAGGAGCCTTGCGGCTTCGAACGCTAATGCGGACTCGAATGACGCGACCTCGATTTCGAGCCTAAGAAGCCCTCCAATTGCTTCGTCCACGCTCACGCCACGTGAAACCAGCTTGGAAATAACTTCGCAGGCGTTCACGGCCGTAACGGCCGCTGTTGTTAATAGCGGTTCGACTAACTCCTGGCCCGGTTCACTGCCCATTACCGCGAGAATTGCGGACGAATCAAGGACGTGCTTAATCCTCGATCTCACGTTTCGCTTCTGCCCTCCGCTCCGCGATCAGTTCGTCCACCAAACTCACGCCCTCAGGTACGTGCCTCCGCACCATTTCCTGGACTTTCCTTAGCGCTTCTTCGCGCGTCGTTACACGAACCTCTCCATCCTCGAATCGGACGATTACTTCGGACCCTGGTTTCAGCCCCATGGCCTTTCTGGCCTCGGCAGGCAGCACTATCCTTCCCGCAGAATCGACCTTTGTGGTATTGCGTTCCATATCTGACATTTTAGCATTGATCTGACGTTCTAGCATTATCTGACATTCTTGCATGAATCTGCCATGCGACAGTTTGACGCCGGCGCGGTTGTCTGAGGACAACTCGTCACTAAGGTTGTCTCTATTTTCCAGCAAGTTATGGACTAAAACGGTGGCATTCCGGGTGCTATTCACAACCGGAGATATCCGAATGCCTCGCCGCGCCACCGAATACATCTACAGTGTGATCGGAATCGGTGTTGCGGTTCTGCTGGAAGGCTTACGCCACTGGAATTGTGCTGATTGGCGGCGATTTCTGGCCTATCTCGGCTTGGCAATGTTGGGCTCGGCCTTAAAAGTACGAATGCCCGGGATGCCGGGGACGTGTTCGCTGTCCTATCTTTTCGTGCTCATGGCCACGATTGATTTGAGCTATTCCGAATCGCTGGCGATTGCAGCTGTTGCCGCCGCCGTCCAGTGTTTGTGGCAGGCGAAACCGCGGCCATCGATAGAGCAGGTACTATTCAACGTGGCTGTGTTCATGATCTGCATCGCCGTATACAGTGTTGTGATTGGTGTCCCGTTTCTGGGCCCCGTGCGCATACCCACCAAAGTCGTGGTGTTCACGGTGATTTTCTTTGCTGTGAATACGCTCTTTGTGTCAGGGATTATTTCTATCCTTCAAAGTCAGGGAGTTCGCACGATTTGGCGGGCCTGGTTCGCGTGGTTCTTTCTTTATTATCTGGCCGGATCGGTCCTGGCTGGCGCGATGATCCTCGTCAGCCACGCTTATGGCTGGACCGCTTCGCTGAACCTGCTCCCCGCGGTCTTCGTCCTCCATTTTTGTTACCGGCGCTACATGACCCAGGCGCAATAATGAAGAGACCCGCATGAACACACCGCCGCTGGCGCCCTCCACTCTTTCGCTGATCGGAAACACGCCCCTCGTGCGAGTGACTGCGTTCGATTCCGGTCCTTGCGAGCTTTTCATGAAGCTCGAATCTCAGAATCCGGGAGGTTCGATCAAGGATCGCATGGCCGTGACCATGATCGATGCCGCGGAGGCTTCCGGCGCTCTCAAGCCCGGAGGTACGCTGATCGAGGCCACGGCCGGCAATACCGGCATTGGACTGGCGCTGGTGGCAGCGGTGAAAGGCTATCGGATCATTCTCGTCATTCCGGATAAAATGTCGCCGGAGAAAATCGCTCACGCGAAAGCTCTCGGCGCCGATATTCGACTCACGCGGTCGGATGTCGAACCCGGGCATCCGGATTATTACCAGGACATGGCCGCGCGCATCGCGAAAGAGACTCCGGGCTGTTATCACATCAACCAGTTCGGCAATCCCGCCAATCCGGTCGCACACGAGCGTTTTACCGGGCCCGAAATCTGGGAGCAGATGGGGCATCGCGTAGATGCCGTGGTTTGTGGTGTTGGCTCGGGCGGAACGCTAACGGGGCTGAGCCGATACTTCGCGCGGACACAGCCCGAACTCGAAATGATATTGGCCGATCCGGAAGGGTCTTCGCTGGCCGAGTTTGTGCGGACCGGAAAGCATGTACCGTCCGGCAGTTATACGGTGGAGGGGATCGGCGGAAGTTGCGTGCCCGCGATCGCCGACCTATCGCGCGTGCGAAGAGCTTACAGCATCCCGGACTCGGAGAGCCTGAATACGGCGCGGGATCTTTTGAAAAAGGCGGGAATTTTTGCGGGTTCTTCCTCCGGGACGCTGCTCGCTTCGGCACTACGTTATTGCCGCGAACAGACAGTGCCGAAACGCGTGGTGACTTTCGCCTGCGATACTGGCGCGAAGTATCTGTCGAAGATGTACAACGATTACTGGATGCTGGATCAGGGGTACCTCGAACGGCCGGCCAGCGGGACTTTGCGCGAGCTGATCGCACGGCGATATGAAGAAGGCGGCGTGATCACGGTGACCCCCGAAGACACGCTGCTCACCGCATTCCAACGTATGCGAATGGCCGATATTTCGCAGGTTCCGGTGATCGATAAAGGTCGCTGCGTGGGCGTGCTCGATGAATCGGATCTGCTGGTTGCCATTCACGGCAAGGCGGGCAAATTCACGTCCACCGTGAACAGCGCCATGACCAGCCGCCTCGAAACGATTCAGGCCGATTCGGGCATTCCCGAGGTGTATAACATCCTCGACCGCGGATTGGTGGCTCTAGTTACCGACGGCGATCAATTCGTAGGGCTCATTACGCGCTCCGATCTGCTGAGCCATCTTCGACGAAAGCTAAACTGAGGGAACCGCATGTCTCAACGATTCGGAACGCGCGCCATACACGCCGGCCAGGAGCCCGACCCTTCCACCGGCGCCATCATGACCCCTATTTACGCTACGTCGACGTATGTGCAGTCGAGTCCCGGCGTCCACAAGGGATTTGAATATTCGCGGTCGCAAAATCCGACGCGGTTTGCATATGAACGCTGCGTGGCCGATCTCGAGGGCGGCGTCCGGGCCTTTGCATTCGCGTCCGGCCTGGCGGCTATGTCCACCATTCTCGACTTGCTCGACACGGGCTCGCATGTGATCGCCAGCGACGATTTATACGGGGGAACATTCCGGCTGTTCGAACGCGTCCGGCGGCGTTCGGCGGGGCTCGATTTTACGTTTTTAGACATGTCGGATTCGCGAGCAGTCCGGGAGGCACTACGGCCCAATACTCGCATGCTATGGGTGGAAACGCCTTCGAATCCGCTGCTGAAGCTGATCGATTTGAAAGCCGTCGGCGCGATTGCTCGCGAGCATGGACTCCTTGCCGTGGCGGACAACACTTTCGCTACGCCGTATCTTCAGCGTCCGCTAGAAGCGGGATTCGATATCTCCGTCCACTCGGCGACGAAATATCTGAACGGGCACTCCGACATGATTGGGGGGATTGCGGTTGTAGCAGACGCTGAGCTCGGGGAACGTCTCGCATTCCTACAAAACGCTGTTGGAGCGATTTCCGGCCCCTTCGATGCGTTCCTTGCCTTACGCGGGCTGAAGACCCTCCACGTCCGGATGGAGCGGCACTGCCAGAACGCGCAGCAGATCGCCGATTGGCTGGAGCAGCATCCGGCGGTCGACCGCGTGCTTTATCCGGGTCTCGCTTCGCATCCGCAGCACGAGCTTGCACGGCGTCAGATGTGCGCGTTCGGCGGCATGATTTCGGTGTATTTGAAAGGCGATCTCGATTCCACCCGGGCAATGCTGGAGCGGTGCCGGGTTTTCGCGCTTGCTGAGAGCCTAGGCGGCGTGGAGAGCCTGATAGAGCATCCTGCCATCATGACGCATGCATCGGTACCGGTTGAACAGCGGAGCGCGGCGGGAATTTCCGATACGTTCATCCGGCTTTCGGTGGGAATTGAAGACGTCGAGGATCTTCGCGAAGATCTCGATCGGGCGCTTTCGGCGAAACGGTAGAATTCAGCCTCGCGCGACTCGCACACGATCTTCGTCCGGTGGAGTGCCCTCCGGACACTCCACCAGCAACGCCTCCGCCTCATGCGCCAGGATGACTCCACCGCACCCCTGGTCTGCTTTGAGAGCCATCAAGCGCGGAAAAAACGCTTGTGCAAAGAACGCCGGGACTCCAGCAGTACCCGAATACCTGGAAGCGACGATCGGCTTAAGGCTCTCGTAATGGGTAGTGACCAAGCCGCGCAAGTATTCGGCGGTGATGGAGTGCTGAGCCGCCGAGGCGAGAATCGCACCGCAGATATCGCAGTCGGAGAGTGCGTTCAGACCTGCCTGGATCGAGGTGCCCGTGCCCTCCATCCAACGACGATTGATCACCACCTCGACCCGCAATCCCTCAAGCGCGGCGCGCATTTCCATTTCCCGGCGCCCGAGAACAACGACTACCGGACTGCAACCCGAACCGCACGCCGCCTCGACCGCGTGGCGCAAGAGGGATTTGCCCTCAACTTCCAATAATTGCTTCGAACCACCCGTGGCCAGCACGACGATTGCAGATTTCAACATTGCTCCCGGCCGACTCCACTCGGCGGGATGATTGTACCGGCATTCACCCGATGCGAACAATCAGGTAAGTTCCCGATAGGCGACTAGGACGCGCTTGCGTTCACGAAAATCGTCGAGCTGAATTTGCCATGGCTGCTACCGTTTACGCGTAGACGACAGCCGAGTCAACAGGCGGTTGGGTTCTGATTGATTAGAAATGAAACACGCGAATCAGCAACTCGCCGCTCTCGCCGAGGTCGCGATCGAGGCTATCCGCACTCTAGTGACGGATCCGAAAACGCCATCGGCCACCCGCCTCCGCGCCATCCAATTGATTCTGGATGCCACCGGCACGCCGAACGACGATAATAACCCTGGACGGGCGCTGGCCTTCCCTGGTACGGGACGCTGGAAGAGCAGCGGGCCCGTAGCCGTACGGACTAGGAGCTCCGCTCCGCAGCGGCGCTCTCCAACGCTTCGAGTCGCCGCTGGCGAAGCCACTGCAGCTTGCCTTGATATTCCTGCCAGAGCGTCGTGAATCCAACCCAGTAGTACCCGCTTACGAACAGCAGCAAGAACGGGATGGCGAAATAATTCCAAGTGTCGATGGAATAACCGATCATCAGTACGAAGTAAGTGCCCATGGCCAACTCGGCGTACGGCAACCAACCGCTGCGTCTGCGATACTTCACGTTCTGCAGCTTGGCCTTGTTTTCACCGATGGCGTATTTGGGCGTTCGGGCGAAACTCGTTTGCACTCCTAAGATCGCTTCCAGAACCGCTTTCGCGTTGACTAGCGTCAGCCCCACGCCGGCGGCCATCAACGCCGGCATCAAAACGATGGACCGTTTCCAATCTTTCGGATTCAATTCCTTCTGCGCCACGATGTAGAAGGCTGTCAGCGACCAGAAAGCTGCGATGATCAAAGGTAAATCGATGAGCACCATCTGCATCCAGCCCATGTAGAAACGCACGATCGTCACAGGCCAGATCAGGGCCGTGATGACCAGCATGAGCGGATAGGAAATGTTCGGCGTCAGGTGCATGACGGCTTCGACTTTCGCCCGCAATGGAATCTTGGCGCGCAGGATGGTCGGCAGTAGTTTGATGGCGACTTGCGTCAGGCCCTTGGCCCAACGGGATTGCTGGACCTGGAAGCCATAGGTGTCTACGGGAAGTTCGGATGGGCAATCGACACTGGGGACGTAAACGAACTTCCAGCCTTTGATTTGAGCGCGATAACTGAGGTCGGAATCTTCGGTGAGAGTATCGTGCTGCCAGCCGCCGGCGTCATCGATCATTTTGACGCGGAGGATACCGGCGGTGCCGTTGAAGTTGAAGAAGAGGCCGCTGCCGGATCGCGCGCCATGCTCCAGAATGAAATGCCCGTCGAGGAGCATCGCTTCCACTTCGGTGAGCAGATTGTAATGCCGGTTCAGGTAGCTCCAGCGAGTCTGAACCACGCCGACTTTGGGATCCGCGAAGTATTGCACGGTGCGCGTCAGGAAATCGCGAGGAGGAACAAAATCGGCGTCGAACACGGCGACGAACTCGCCGGTCGCGGTCTTCAAGCCTTCCTGCAATGCGCCGGCCTTGTATCCGTGCCGGTTGGTCCGGTGATGGTACTCGATGGGATAGCCCGCGGCTCGATGTCCCGCGACGAGGCGCTCCGTAAAAGCGTGGGTGTCGTCAGTAGAGTCGTCGAGGACCTGGATTTGAAGCAGTTCGCGCGGATATTCAATTTTCAACGTTTCTTCGAGCAGGCGCTCCACTACGTAGCGCTCGTTATAGAGCGGCAACTGGATGGTCACACGCGGCAACTGGTCGAACTTGACGCTCGATTCGGTGGGAATTCGTTTGCGGTGTTTGTAATACGCGCGGATCATCTCATAACGGTGACAGCCGTATACGGATAGCAGCACCAGGACCGCAAAGTAGGGAATCAGAATCGCCCAATCGAATGGCTGCAAGCGATAGAGATCGGCAAACGTGTTGTCCGTCAGAGCGTTAAGAATCTGAGTCGTTGTGGAAGCCGCAAGTAGCAATGCGGGCGAACCGGCCAAGATGTGCATGTTTTTCTGGGCTCCCGCTTACTTCACCCAACTAGTTTATATTGTATTTCTTTCGGGTAGGCGTTTGCCAAGTACAATGGTTGTGGACAGATGCAGTTGCGACTCTTAGCGGGCGCGCTGGCGCTCGCAACCGCGCTCCCCGTTCTACAGGCCGGTGAGGAGGCCAAACCGCAGATGATTTGGCAAGGCGATGTCGAAGGGGCCGCCTTCCTTTATATACACGGCAAGCGGCTGAAAACGGAAACGCGGGGTAGTGGACCTATCGAAAACGAACGGTACCGCATCAACGACGCGCTTCCGCCAAATCATCAGGATGTGCGTTTGCGTGTTTCGGAAGGCCGCGGTTATGTCCATATCGTGGAGCAACCTAGCCTCGACAACGACTACACGTTGACCGTCGCTATTGAGGATCGGCAAGCTGGACGCAGTTTTTATTCCATCGCCATGGAGTGGACTCCGGGAGACTCTTACGATTCTCCCCGTAGCCGCAGCCGCGATCGGGTCAAATGGTCCGGCCGCGTTGAGGATGAAGTGGTTGTCACCTGCGCCGGCAATAAATGCACTTCGGACGCCGTTCATGGTGTCCCAGTGATGCGGGAGCACTGCAAATTCGAACGGCCGCTTCCCGGGCGCGACGTCCGGGTCAGCTTGCAAGACGTGGATGGCCGCGGTGAGGTCAAGCTCATCCAACAGCCGAACGAAAGTAACGGATTTGCGGCGCGCGTAAGGATTCGCGATCCTCAACCCGGCGCCGGCGACTACTCATTCACGCTCATCTGGACATCTCCAACCGTCTCCGATGCCGAACCGCTCGCCGAGCAAAGGGGGATGACGTGGTCCGGCCGCGTCGGAGGCCACGTGCGCGTCACCCTTAAGGGAGGAGTAGCGTTTTCGGAACCGCTCAGCGGCGGGGCGGTGTCTTCCGAAACGACCGCGTTCGATCAACCTCTTCCTTCGCGATCCGACCTCAAACCGACGATCAAGAAGATCCAGGGACGCGGAACGGTTACGATTGTTGAGAATCCGAGCGATCGCAATGGTTATCAACTGGTGTTCGAAATACTGGACCCCGGGAACGGGTCCGATGCCTACACGATCGAGGTGGACTGGTAATTGGAACATCATGTCAGGATCGTGGGGTTGTTAAACATCGCGGTGGGAGCCTTTAGCGGTCTCATCGCACTCTTCCAGTTTTTGTTCTTCGGTGGTCCTCTTACCATCGCCGTCTATCTGTCGATTCAGACGCTGGTGGTGACCGTCTGGCTTTGGATCATGCTGCTGCTGGCGATTCCAAGCATCGTGATCGGACTTGCGTTGTTGGGCTTTCATGGATGGGCTCGCGTATCCGGAATTCTGCTTGCGGTTTTTCAGCTACTGAACCTGCCTCTCGGAACGCTCGTGGGGTTCTACAGCCTCTGGGTTCTCTTTTCCGACGATGCCGATATGATTTTCAACCGGCGCTACGGACAATATGTTGTCGGCCGACGCTAGCAATCTTTTTACATCAGTATGCATCTAGTTAGCGAGCCGTGACCGAACAGGAAGCGGCCTTGCCAGCAAAGGAGACAAAATGATTCTAATCACCGGCGCCACCGGAACAGTAGGCCGCGAATTGGTGAAGTTATTGGCGCGTCCGGAAGAACCTATCCGCGTCCTGGTGCACGATCACAAAAAAGCAGCTTCTATCGCGCTCCCCGGCGTAGAAATCTTCGAAGGCGACATGGCGGACAGAGCCGTCTTCGACGGGCTCTTCAAGGGCGTGAATAAAGTTTTCCTGTTGACGCCGTCTACTGAGCATCAGGTAGAGATCGAGAAAAGCTTCATTAGCGCGGCGGACCGGCCCGACGTCAAACACCTCGTCAAGCTCTCAGCTATGGGTGCGGGTCCTGATTCTCCGGTCCGCTTCCTCCGAGCTCAAGGAGAGATCGAGCGTTACCTGCGGGACACCGACCTTCCGTATACCATCCTGCGTCCGAACTCGTTCATGCAGAACTTCCTGAATTTCAGGGAGAGCATCATTCACCAGGGCAAGATTTATGCGCCGATGGGGGATGGACGAATCAGCTTTGTGGATGTACGCGATATCGCCGCGGTCGCCGCGGAGGTACTAGAGGAACACGGACATGCTGGGAAGGAGTACGAGGTCACCGGTGGCGAGGCGTTGTCTTACGCCGATGTAGCCGAGCAATTATCATTTGTCCTCGGCAAGCCGGTGGAGTATGACGACGTTCCTCCCGAAACGACCCGAAAAGCATTGATCGATGCAGGCCTTCCGGAATGGAATGCGGACGGGATCCTGGAACTATATGCAAGTTGGAAGTTCAATAGCCACATCGAGATCGCCGATACCGTACCCAAGATCGCAAGAAAAGATCCCACCACTTTCCTGGAGTTTGCTCGCGACTATGCGCCCCTGTTCGGACGCGAGGGACGCGATCGGGTGGCTGAAATCATGGATGAAGTCAACCTTGATAACATGACCCCAGGAGCGTGAATGGCCGGAACAACCAGCGTTAAGATCGTCGTCATCTATCCTCGCCCGACCGACGAGTCGGAATTTGAGCGGGCCTATACTCAAGAGCACATCCCGATGGTGGAGGACAAGATGAAAGGCATCACGCGTCTGGTCCTCACCAAGGTGCTCTCGTCGCCTCAAGGAAAGGTCTCTGCCTATCGCATGGCCGAGGTCCATTTCTCGACGATGGACGATCTGAACAAGGCGGCCGAGTCGGATGCGGGCAAGCAAGTGATCGCGCATGCAGTCAAGATTTCTACCGGCGGTCCGCCTATCATGCTGATCTGCACGGATGAAACTTTCGTGTATTGGTAAAGCGTGCGGGTAGTTCTCATCTCTACGTATGAAATGGGACGCCAGCCTTTTGGCCTCGCTTCCCCGGCGGCTTGGCTGAAGAGGGCCGGGCACGAAGTCACCTGCGCCGATCTTTCAATCCAGAGCCTTCCCGAGCAGGCCGTTCGGGATGCGGACATGGTCGCCTTTTACCTGCCCATGCACACGGCTACACGACTGGCCGTCCCCGCGATCGCGAGGGTTAGAAAAATCAATCCCAGCGCCGAACTCTGTTGCTTCGGCCTTTACGCGCCGTTAAACGAAGATTATCTTCGATCGCTCGGGGTGCGGGCGATTATCGGCGGCGAGTTTGAATCCGAGCTGGCATCGCTACGGGATAGGACGCTGATCCCGCTCGATCGGCTGCGATTCACGACGCCCGATCGCTCGACGCTACCACCGCTTCAAAAATACGCCCATCTCCAGCTCAACGGAGAATCGCGAGTCGCGGGCTATACCGAGGCCAGCCGGGGCTGCAAGCATCTATGCCGCCACTGTCCGGTGGTTCCGATATACAACGGGACATTTCGCGTCGTGCAGCGCGACGTGGTGCTCGATGATATTCGTCAACAAGTCGCGGCGGGTGCGCAACACATTACTTTCGGCGATCCGGATTTTTTCAATGGCCCCACGCACGCCATCAACATCGTCGAAGCGCTACATGACGAGTTTCCCGGAGTGACGTACGATGCCACTATCAAAATCGAGCATCTACTCAAGAACAGGCGTGAGTTGGAAACGCTGAAGCACACCGGTTGCCTTTTTATCACGAGCGCTGTTGAATCGGTGGACGACGACGTATTGCAGAAGCTGGACAAGGATCACACCAGGGCGGATTTTATCGCGGCCGTCCATCTGCTTCGCGAAATCGGGCTGACGCTCACTCCGACTTTTATTGCGTTTACGCCCTGGACTACGCGCGAGAGCTATCGCGAATTGCTCGAATCGATCGCCAATCTCGATCTCATCGAGAATGTGACTCCAATCCAGCTTGCGCTACGACTCCTGATCCCGGCCGGTTCGAGAATGCTGGAGTTGCCGGAAGTTCGGACCCTCATTCAGGGTTACGATCAGGCGGCATTGCTTTATCGCTGGAAGCATCCCGATCCTGCAGTTGACGAGATGGCATCTCAAGCGATGCGCATTGCGGGAAAGAAGCATGCGACGCGGCGATGGGCTTTTCGGAAACTCTGGTCAATGGTGTCGGACGAGATCCCGTTTGACGACGTGAGCCTGATTCCCCGGGCCGCCATTCCTTATATGGATGAGCCCTGGTATTGTTGAGCGGAGCCAAGTGAAGAGCAGTTGGCTCTTGTGTAACAAATTATAAATACTCTGAGGCAAAGGCAAGCGCGACCAGGCGCGCCGGAATCTCCAAACCCATCACGCCTCATACGCTGCGTCATAGCTATGCGACGCACCTTCTCGAAGCGGGCGCGATATTCGCTCCATCCAGGTACTTCTCGGTCGGGCTGACATCCTGGCGGACTCGGACGCCGTTTCTATGGAACCTATGAGCGGGTGACTCGGCTTTACCACGCCCGCACCACCCCGTCCACGCTTTGTCTCTTCTGGCGAGACATGGGAACAAGGGACGGAAGTCAGTTGTTGGCCGCCGCCTTGGCTTTGATCCAGCGGTTGATGCGAGCGTCGAGCATATCGAGCGGGAGGGCGCCGCCAGAGAGGATCTCGTCATGGAAAGTCTTGAGGTCGAACTTCGCGCCTAGCTGCTGTTTGGCGCGTCCGCGTAGCTCGCGGATCTTGAGCTGGCCGAGCTTGTAACTGCAAGCTTGGCCGGGTCCGGAGATGTAGCGGTCGGTCTCAGCCTGGATCGTTGGTTCGTCAATGGCATGGGAGTTACGCATGTACTCCACGACCTGATCGCGGCTCCAGTCCATGTCGTGAATGCCCGTGTCTACAACCAGACGCACCGCCCGGAACAGTTCCGAACGAAGGCGGCCGTAGTCCGAGCCCGGGTCCCGGTAGAAGCCGATCTCCTTGCCAAGTTCCTCGGCGTAGAGTCCCCATCCTTCGATGTAGGCAGAGTTTCCGCCGTGCTTGCGGAACTCAGGGAGGCCGGTGAGGGACTGCTCGATGGTGATCTGAAGGTGATGCCCAGGGACGCCCTCATGATAGGCGACAGCCTCGTCGTTGATGTAGCTGCGGTGGGTGGGGTCGGAGACCGCAACGGAGACGCGGCCGGGACGCTTTCCGTCCGGGGTTCCGGCCTGATAGTGGGTTGCGGCGGCGGCCTGGAAAGGAGGAATGGGCTCGACGGTCACTGCGGTCTTGGGCAGCAGATTGAAGAGCTCAGGCAGATGGGGCTGCATCTGGTCGATGTATTTGCGGAAGTCTTCGACGATGGCTTCAGCGGATACGCACCGATACTTGGGGTCGTTTTCGATGTGGTCGCGGAAGGTGGCGAGGTCCTTATAGCCGTTGGCCTTGGCGAGGGCGGCCATCTCCGCGGTGATGCGATCGACCTCTTTCAGGCCGATCTCGTGGATCTGGGCGGCCGTGAGGTTAGTTGTGGTGTAGCGGCGGAGAGTGGTCTGGTACCGGCGTTTGCCGCCGCCAAGGGAGTTGATAGAGAGCGTGGTTCGGGTGTAGGGGATGTAGTCCGCCTTGATGAAGGCGGCGAACTGCTTGTAGGCAGGAAAGACCTCGTTGTTGACGGTTGAGGTGATTTGTTCGGTAAGGCGATTCCTGTCGGCGTCGGAGAAGCTGGCGGGGAATTTTTTGAGGGGGAGGATGAAGGGGTTGGAAGCGATCACGCCTTCAGCCTGGCCGGGAATCTTCTCGGCGATGAATCGGACGGGGACGAGGTGATCGTTCACTCCGGCGCGCAGGACTTCCTCGGTTTGGATTAAGGCCCGAGGGATCTGGTGGAGGCGAGAGATGTAGTCCTCGTAGTGCTTGACGGAGTCGAATGGCATGGAATGAGAAAGGTCAGCGAGGTTGACATGGATGCCCCCGCCACCTCCGGATGCGCTAAGGGGCATCTCGAACTCTTTGAGGTCGTAGTCCTCGACGCGCTCTTGAAGCTGGCGGAGGAACAGGTCGTGGGAGATTAGGTCCTGTTCGGAGAAACCGGAAGGATCGATGCCCTTGATGCGGGCCAAGTCGGTAAGGTCACGCTGGTGGCGCGTCGCGGGGGCGGCGAGTGAGTAGTCGCCTAGTTGGTCGTTGTAGCGGTAGTCGCCAATGGCGGTCGCAAGAGTGGGATTCATCTTGAGGCTGGCCTGCCACGCATCCTCAAAGAGGGCATTCTGGGCGGCTACACGCGAGGCCACCGAGCTAGGAGCCTGGGAAGTGGCGAATTGAGGCATAGCGGCGAGCATAACAGCGGAGGTAACGAACAGGTTGCGGCGCATGCCCAGAAGGATAACAGAGCTTCTGGGAACACGGGTGGAAGGTTCAACCGATCAGGTCGGGCCGGGCGCACTGGAGGTTGGAGTCGATGAGAGCGCGCGATTGCTACTCTTTTATCAATTTAGACGATCGCGGAAGCAGGATCGCCATCTGTCAAAACTCGGAGCGTGAAGGACAGCGCGTTGGGACGGCGGAGAACCGCAATTTGGACCGCGATTTGTGCCGGTGTCGCCCTTATCATCGCTTTGCTTGTCGTGGACGTACGTAGCAGGCAGGAGATTTCGCTAGCCGGTGCGGTGATCATTGCCGACGCCGATCCACGAAAACAACTACCCGTTCCGAACACCGAGATTACGGCGAAAGCGGGAGACACGACTGTGACGGGCAAGTCCGATTCTTCCGGTTTCTTCCGCCTGAACTGGCCTACCCGAGTCTGGCGAGATGAGCAGATCACACTTGCCTTCCGGCATCCCGACTACCAACCGCTTGTACTTAGACGACGCCTGAGCGATGGCCTTTTCATCGCCCGCATGATTCCCTCCGGTTCCGTCAGGATTGTTGAATCGGACTGTCCGGAGGTCACCCTGGCCGACATTGTGCTGTCCGTGGACGAAAAATCAAAGTTTCGGTTCGCGCCTGGAGCGACACGGTGACTTTTCTGGTGGAAGCTGAAGCGGCGCGCACCATGGTCACCGACACGATCCGGCAAGCATACCCCGCGATTTTTGGACGGGGCATGACGTTCACGTTGCCTCCCACAGGACAGGGACCTAGCATCGAAGCGGAGGAGAATCAACTCGATGTCGTTTTCCCCTTGGGCCCGGAACTCAGCCTGTCGTGGGCTTCATGCAGCGTTCAGGTCGCTGCGAATCGCACTAAGCTCTATAGCTGCGAACTGAAACCAGGATATAGATTTCGTTAGTTAATCACGAACGTAGCCAACGTCTATGGGTGTGAGCTTAAATGGTAATATCTGCGTTAATGGCGGATAGCGGTCCTACGAAAAGTAACCAGCAGCAAAACCGTCGCATCTCCATTACTTCGGATAGACTGAAAAAATGCGAGATTTGAACCACGATGCAACTGGCGATTGATGCGGGCCAGGAATCCGAACAGCACCGTGAGCGAAAACACAGATTTTGCAGAATCGGTCGTCGCGAGTTCCTCACCTTCAGCCTCGCTGCCAGTGCGGTTTGTGCATCCCCTTTAGACCGGATCAGACTCTCCTTGCTACCGCTGTACAGTGCAAAAAACGAGCCGGTGGACAAGGAATTAATCGAAGGCGTTACGGTAGCGCTTAATAAAACGTATTTGATCGAAGTGGTCCTTTGCCCACTTCAACTATTCGACACGTCGAACGATGCTAATGCCGTCCTCGACCACATATCGCGGCTGCCCGGGCGCGTCATGGCCGTAACGAGCGGACCCTTACGCGCGCCAGTGCGGACGGGGATGTGGAGGACGGTTATGAACGTGTTGGGTTGGGCTGACATACTCAGCGATGATTGCGAGCATCCACGCGGCAGCGTGATTACAACATACGGTCTGGAGAACCTTCGCAAGCGTGAAGAGACCGAAAAGTTTGGCGTGGTGGCGATCCACGAACTCGGGCATAACCTGGGAGCATGGGATTGCATGAACGGCGCGTGTTATATGAACGGACGCATCGAACTCGGCCAGAGCATCAACCCAAGGGCATTTTGCAGCAAGCATAAGGAACTGCTCTGGCGCTATCTGCGTGGAAGCTCCGGCCTTGGCTGATAATGGAACCAGTCAACCGAGTGAGCCTAAGCACTGAACGGAGGAGAATCCTCCTGGTCGCCGCTACCACCGGGTATCAAACTCGCATGTTTGCGGACGCCGCGGAACGGGCCGGCGTCGAGCTTGTGCTCGCGACAGATCGCTGCCACGTTCTCGAAGATCCTTGGGGAGACCATGCTCTAGCGATCAAGTTCGACGATCCCGTTCTGGAAGATGCGGGCCGTCTTGATGGAATAGTGGCAGTTGGAGACAAGCCGGCGTTTGTGGCCGCTAAAATCGCCAAAGCTTGTAGATTGCGATTCCATTCGCCCGATGCAGTCGAGGCAAGCCGCAACAAATTCCTCGCACGCGAGCGATTCCGCGATGCCGGGCTGCTTGTTCCGGAGTTCTATCAGATCCCGATTTCGGAGCATCCCTCCGGCGCGCGATTCTATCCATGCGTTTTGAAGCCTCTCAGTTTGTCGGCGAGCCGCGGCGTGATCCGGGCGGACAACGAGACCGAGTTCGTGCGCGCTTTTCGCCGGATTCGTGCTTTGCTCGAGCACGAGGAATTGAACGAAGCGATTCAGGTGGAGCGATTCATCGCAGGCCGCGAGTTCGCGCTCGAGGGAATCATGGATCGAGGCCGATTGGAAGCGATCGCGCTATTCGACAAACCCGATCCGCTCGACGGTCCGTTCTTCGAGGAAACCATTTACGTGACGCCGTCGCGCGAGCCCGCATCGATCCAAGCCGCGATTTTCGAAACTGCCGGGCGAGCCGTGAAGGCACTCGGTCTCAGCGATGGCCCGATACACGCCGAGATGCGCGTGAACGCGGAGGGCGTGTGGATGCTTGAAGTCGCGGCGAGGCCGATCGGCGGACTGTGCGCCAAAGCAATTCCAGGGCTGGAAGAGTTTCTATTGCGACGTGCGGTTGGAGAAGCCGTTCCACCACCCACGCCAAAGGACGCGTCGGCCGTGATGATGATTCCGATCCCGCGCGAAGGCGTTTACGTCGAGACCACGGGAGTGGAACAAGCGGCGGCCTTGCCGGGGATCACGGAAGTGATCATCACCGCGAAGCACGGGCATAAGATTGTCCCGCTGCCAGAGGGCGCCAGCTACCTGGGATTCATCTTCGCCCGCGCCGACACCCCGGCCGAAGCAGAAAGTGCTTTACGAAGCGCTCACGGGCAATTGGATTTTGAGATTCTGGGCGCCCTACCGGTGCTCTGATTTTCGCTTTTCGAATTCCACGCCCAGAAATTCCATCCCGTTGACAGCTCCGTCGGCCGACAGGCGGAACTGCACCGGGACACCGTCCAGACGCCCGTTGTGGACTCGGAACGTGTCGAAGTGGAAATGATCCAAGGGCTGATGGAAGTTGCTCCATTGAATCGCGAGTTTGCCGTCTTCCACCGAGATCATCGCCGTTCCGTAGGCTGGTTCGACGTACTCGCCGCGGTAAGCCTCCAGTTCGTGAGTGGGCATGGTGTTCGGAACGCGAGAATCGAGAAATTTCTTTGTCTCGGCTGCGTCGCGCTTCGTTTCGGCCCCAAAGTGCTCCAGCAGGATGCCGTTCCAATCGCGCTCTTTCAAACCCAGCACGATGTCGATGAGCGTGAATCTTAGAGATTCCGGCATGTTCTCCTGATTCAAATTGGAGAGCACCACGATGCCGGTTTTCTGGTCCGGCAACAGGGTGATGTTTGCTCGAAATCCGTCGATCGCGCCGCCATGGGAAATCATATGAAGGCCGCGATAATCCTGTAGCTCCCAGGCCATCGCGTAACTCATCTGATGAGTTTCCGGATTGTAATTGCGGCCCCAATCTTCGGGACGCATGGCCATCTGCGGTGTGTGCATTTCAGTCATGTTGCGGGCGGAAATGAGGCGCTTTCCGTGCCATGTGCCGTCGCCTAATTGGAATTGCACCCATTTCGCGAGATCCGTCACGTTCGAATCGATCGCACCCGCAGGCTGAATGTTGTCCAGGTGGTACCAGGGAATGACGCCGATTTTTCCGTCCGTTCGGAGGTGCGGGCTGGCGTGATCCGGCGCGTTTTCCGCGATCGCTGCGCCGGCATCGGTCGATATCATCCCAAGCGGCTCGAAAATGCGCTTTCTGACGAAATCCTCCCAGGTGGTTCCAGACGCTTTGGCGACCGCGAAGCCGGCCGTCAGAAACATCAGGTTGTTATATTGCCAGGCGGAGCGAAATGGCTTGGTTGCCTTCAGAAATGCGATTTTGCGGATGATCTCCTCGCTGGTCCAGGGCGAGTTGTACCACAGCATGTCGTTACGGCTGAGGCCGGTGCGGTGGCAGATGAGATCGCGCAGCGTCACATTCTCGTCAGCGAGCGGATCGGAAAGGTGAAAGAACTCGACGTATTTGCGAACTGGATCGTCCCAGTGCATCTTACCTTCGTCCACGAGAATAGCCATGGCCGCCGTCGTAAATGCCTTGGTGGTGGAACCGACCGCGAACAGGGTGTTCGCTGTGACTGGCGCGCTCTTTCCAAGTTCCTTGACGCCGTAACCCTCCGCGAGCAGCACCTGGTCGTCGCGGACGATGGCGACAGCCGCGCCCGGAACACCCCAGTCGACCATGGCCTTGTGTACAGCGGCATCGATCCTGGCACGGTCGAGCGGCTGACCGTGGAGCAGAGTGAGGGCGGCGAACGCGAAGACGGCGAGGACTCGGCGCGACATTTCTTCAGGCGAGTACTTTGGGAGCTAGCCCTTGCTGCGAGGCGGAACGTATCCAGGCGGAAGCGCGGCCCCTTCGCCGAAAAAAAACTCTTCCATTTGTTTGAGAAGGAACTCCTGGGCTTCCTGTGTGCCGAGATTGAGGCGGTACTCGTTCATGATCATCTTCATCTGTTCGAGCCACATCTTCCAGGCCTCTTTGGAGACGTTCTCATAGATGCGCTGGCCGAGGGGATGACCTTCGAAGGGGATCTCGTCGAGGCCGGGCATTTCCTTTTGAAATTTGACGCAGAAAACGGTGCGCCCGCTCTTGTTCTGCTCGACCTGTGGACCAAGCATGCCACTACCGCAACCCATGGGGATCTCCTCAGATTCAGGATAACAGTGTGAAGAGGCTAAGCGGTTGCCGCTGTTCCGTTTTTGGCGGCTTTTAAGGAGGCCAGGTACTCAGACAGCTTCATCGGGGTCTGAGCGCCTTTTTCCATCGCTCTCTGGACGGCCTTCTGATAGCGGCGGAGGATGTCCTTCTTTCCAGCGTCGCGCAGATTACAGGCTTCAATGTCGAGAAGGATTTCTATCTCCCACGGACGGAACGTATTACGGTTCATTGTTCCGCGCAGGAGCTCCTGCATCAGGCGGTTAAATCGCGCCAGCACGATTTCGCTGTCTTGAACGGCATCAATCATCCCAATGATCTTATCGGCGGTCCTATCAAGAAACTTAATGCCCTAAACGGGCCTGCTCCGAGCAGCAACCACCAGTTTCTTTCACGTACGATCCCCATGATAGCATACGTATATGGCCAAGTTGACCCTGAGTGTGGATGGCCGTGTTGTTGCACGAGCAAAACAATACGCGAAACGACGCGGGGTCTCCATATCTGAGATGGTAGAAGCCTATCTTGCCGCAGTAGCGGAGGGCGCTGGCGCGGCCACGGGCGATACGCCCATTCTTCGTTCGGTTCTGGGAGTTCTCAGGAATGCCGACACTGAGGATTATCGGGAGCATCTGGTGGAAAAATATCGATGAAGAGAATCCTCTTTGATACCAACATCATCCTGGATGTTTTGATGGAGCGGCACCCATATGTGGATGCGAGCGGGGCAGCCTGGGCGGCTGTCGAGATGCGACTCCTGGAAGGAATGCTCGCGGCTCATGCGGTGACCACAATTCACTATTTGGTGCGTAAAGAGATGGGTGTCGTGAAAGCCAAGCGGATCTTATCGGCGATCCTGAAAGTCTTTGCAGTGGCCGCGGTGGATAATGCCGTCGTTCTGGAAGCGCTGCAGTTGCCCTTCTCCGACTTTGAAGATGCGGTGACCGCCGCGGCGGCGCGAGTGGCAGGTTGCGAGTGTATCGTGACGAGGGACCCCAAAGGGTTTCGTGGATCTCCAGTCCGCTCCCTTACGCCGGAGGCAGTAATGCCGCTTTTGGCGCGGTAGCATAGGCTCGTGGAAGCGAAATTCAACGAACCGCGTATCGCGCTGAACCGGATCTACACTAAGGGCGGCGATAAAGGCCAGACCAGTCTCGTTGGCGGCCAGCGGGTGGATAAAGATTCGCTGCGGATCGAGTGCTACGGCACGGTTGACGAATTAAACGCCTTCGTCGGGATGGCTTCCGTTTCGGCGGATGGCCCATCTGCACCCCTTTTGCCGATTCTGCGGCGCGTCCAGCACGAGCTGTTTAATCTTGGATCGATTCTGGCGACCTTGCCGGAAAGCGTGCATCCGAAACAGCCCCGGATTACGGCAGTCGAAGTCCAGCAGCTTGAGCGGGAGATCGACGACATGAATGCCGAGCTGCCGGCGTTACGGTCCTTTGTGCTGCCCGGCGGCAGCCGCATCTGCACGGAATTGCACGCCTGCCGGACGATTTGCCGCCGTGCGGAGCGTGTAGCGGTGAGTCTGGCGCGCGAAGAAGAGGTCCCGCCCGACGCGATCCAATACCTCAACCGGCTCAGCGATGCGCTTTTCGTCTGGAGCCGTTGGGCCAATCACGTCTTGAACGTGCCCGAGGTTTTGTGGCAACCAAACCAGTCGGCATCCGGCAAGGAATAGCGGTGAAGAACTGTGCTGGGCTTGCCGCTGCTTTGCATCGATTTATACACCGAGCGGCTACTAGAGCGGATTCCTAAAGCGCATTAAGCAAAAGTGATCTCTTTCGATTTCGAGATCACGGAGTGGTTTTGAAAGGCCGCTTCTTTTTGGGGATAGTCGATGCGGTAATGCGCCCCGCGGCTCTCGCGCCGGGCCTGGGCGCAGATGAAGATCAACTGATACAGGGTCTGGATATTGCGGCGTTCGTGGTCGGCCACAGTGGGATTCGAGAGCGCTGTCGAGACCAGATCGGGAAGCTGGCGCGGCTCCCTTAAGACGCCGCAATGTTCCCACGCCAGGTTCCGGAGCTCGGATTCGGACATGGTTGGGAAGTCGGGATCAGGCAATGAACCGGCCGGCGTTCGACCTTGCTCTTCTCGCATAGCCCGGCCCGCACGGGCGCCAAAGACGATCCCTTCGAGCAGCGAATTGCTGGCCAGCCGGTTCGCTCCGTGAACTCCGGTACAAGCGGCTTCGCCGGCCGCATACAAGCGCTGGAGCGATGTTCTACCCTGCAAATGCGTTCGGACGCCGCCCATGGCGTAGTGAGCGGCAGGGTGAACGGGGATGAGGTCGTTTGTCAGATCGAGGCCGTAGCGGAGGACTGTTTCGTATATGCGCGGGAAGTGGGTGCGGACCATCTCAGGCGGCAGGTGCCGCACGTCGAGGAACACATGCGGGGAACCGCCGCGGCGAATTTCCATCACGATGGATCTCGAAACGACATCGCGGGGCGCCAGTTCTTTTAGGGGATGATAACGCTCCATAAAGCGTTCGCCGGCAGCGTTTCTGAGGTACGCGCCCTCGCCACGCAACGCTTCCGACAACAGAAACCGAGGCGCTCCTTCAAGGTGCAGCGCCGTGGGGTGAAACTGCACGAACTCAATATCGCTGATCTCCGCACCCGCGCGGAAAGCCGCCGCGACTCCATCTCCGGTCGCGACATTGGGGTTCGTAGTTTCTTTGAAAACACGGCCGAGGCCGCCGGTCGCGAGCAGCACCGCTCTCGATTCGACGCGGATCGTTTCGCCGGAGTGTCCATCGAGAACGAGCGCACCGGAAACAGAGCCATCGTCGGACACTAAAAGATCGGTCATGGCGGCAAAGCTGCGCATCTCGATGTTGGGAAGAGATGACACGTGATGGTAGAGAGTGCGCGCGATTTCGTGGCCCGTGGAATCGCCATGCGCGTGCAGCACGCGGCTGCGGCTGTGGGCGCCTTCGCGGGCGAACATGAGATGGCCCTTTTCGCGATCGAACGCGGCGCCCCATTCGATGAGCTCTTCGATGGCCCGCGGCGCTTCGGAAACTAGGGTGTGTACGGCGGCGAGGTCGCACAGTCCATCGCCGGCATAGAGCGTGTCCTCTTCGTGCAGCGAAATGTCATCGTCATCGGCGAGAGCAGCGGCGATTCCACCTTGGGCGTATTCGGAAGAAGACTCGCGCAGGCTGTCTTTTGCAGCGACCAGCACGCGGCCTGCTGGCGCGAGTTCGATGGCTGCGCGCAAGCCCGCTACGCCCGCTCCGATTACGAGAAAATCTGTTTCAATTCGATCGGGCAAGGCGCGAATACCCACATGGTACAACGATTGTATGCCCTCCTACGCCGTGAGAACGGCGCAGCGCACGTATCCAGCGATTGTTGAACGCGGTTGTCTCGCGCGCGTTCACGAATCGATTCCACAGAAGGCGGGTAAGGTCTTTGTTGCGTCGACGGCCGATGTCTGGGACCTGTACGGCAACGCTTTGGAGCGCGGTCTCGCGGGGCGTTCGTATGAATTGCTGCTGTTTCCTGGGGGTGAACCTCGCAAGCGGCTCGCTGAAGTGGAAGCGCTAGCCGAACGTATGGTGCTCAAAGGCGCCGATCGATCAAGCATCGTCGTCGCGCTTGGCGGGGGCATACTGACCGATATCGCGGGCTTTCTTGCAGCGATATTCATGCGCGGAATTCCGGTCATTCAAATTCCGACGACGCTGCTCGCGCAGGTGGATGCGGCTGTTGGCGGCAAGACGGGCGTCAACCTGGTTGGTGGGAAAAACCTGATCGGCAGTTTTCATCAGCCGTTGGCGGTCTACATCGATCCCGCTGTGGTCGATACGCTTCCGGAGCGCGAGTATCGCGCGGGTCTGTTCGAAGTTGTGAAACACGGCATCATCGCCGACGCCGATCTGTTTCGGATCATGCGCGAGTGCGCGGATGCGGTGAAGCGGCACGCGCCGGAAATTGTGGACCGCATGGTCTCCGATTCCGTTCGCATCAAGGCTGACGTAGTTTCGAACGACGAAAAGGAAAACGATCTGCGTCGTATTCTCAACTTCGGGCACACGTTCGGGCATGCACTAGAAGCTGAGACAGAATACAAACGCTTTTTGCACGGCGAAGCGGTGGCGTGGGGCATGAAAGCGGCGATTCAGCTATCGATTTTGGAAGGGCTTGTGCCGGAATCGGAAGCGAGTGAGATGCTCGCTTGCATCAATTCGTATGGCCCCCTGCCGGCTCTGGACGGAATTTCGCGCGAGCGGATCGCGGTGCGGTTGCTGCGCGACAAGAAGACGGTGCAAGGCAAGATTCATTTCGTGCTTGTGGAGGGTGTCGGGCGAGTAAAGATCGTTTCGGGCGTCGCGGAAGAGCGCGTACACGCGGCCATCGATGCGGCGCTGGCATGATTCGAGGCACGACGCCAACCGGCGCAACGGGCGAGCAGGAAGCATCGCAGTGGGTGCGCGAGATGTTCGGGCGGATCGCGCCGCGCTACGACCTGCTCAATCACCTTCTCTCTTTTAATATCGACAAGCGCTGGCGGGCCCGGATGATCCGGCGTATCGAGCCGATTTTGCGGAACCCGGACGCTCGTGCACTCGACCTTTGTTGCGGCACAGGCGACGTAATGCTGGCGATGACGGCGAAGGCATCGGCGCGCGTTTACGGCAGCGACTTTTGCCATCCTATGATGACAGCGGCTCGTATGAAGGCCGAGCGGAAGAGCCTGCCGCAAAGACTGTTTGAGGCGGACGGGCTTGCGATTCCAGTAGCGGATGACTCGATCGATCTGGTCACCATCGCATTCGGTTTTCGAAATTTCGTCAGCTACCGGCGCGGTCTTGAAGAGATGATTCGTGTGCTGAAGCCCGGAGGGACGGCCGCAATCCTGGAATTCGCCCCGCCGCCTAAAACCTTGTTTGGCGCGATGCACACGTTTTATTCCCGTAAGATTTTGCCTGCGCTCGGCGGATTGATTTCCGGATCGCGGGAAGCGTATGAGTATCTACCGCAATCCGTAAGCAAATTCCCTGCCCCGGCCGAACTGGCCGGGGAGATGCGGCAGGCCGGGTTTGGCGAAGTGCGGTATGAGCTGATGACTGGTGGGTCCGTGGCCTTGCACATCGGGCGGAAATAAGAACCCCTCACTCGACCCGGAAATCCCCCTGGACCCCCCGGGCGGAATCCGGTGCGATCCAAACCTGGAAGGCTCCTGGTTCGACAACCAGTTTCATGTGCTCGTTGTAAAAGGCGAGATCGCTCGCTTTTAGCGTGAACTCGACCGTCTTTTTTTCGCCACGCCGCAGGTGGACTCGCTGGAAAGCCCGGAGTTCCCGAACCGGGCGCGTTATAGTCCCGACGAGCTGTCGCGTATACAACTGCGCGACCTCGTCGCCTTCGCTGGAACCGGTGTTAGTGATGTCGGCCGAGACGGTCATGACGCCATCGGTCTTCATGCCGGGCTGCGAAAGACGGAGATTGGAGTAGTCGAACGTTGTGTAGGTCAGACCGAAGCCAAAGGGATATTCGGGGGTGTAATCGATATCGATGTAACGCGACGTGTAGTCTTTGGGATCGAGAGGACTGCCGGCTGGGATTCCAAGCGTGCTCGGCGAGGGCGGGCGGCCCGTGCTCATGTGGTCATAGTAAATGGGGACTTGGCCGACCGTGCGCGGAAACGAGACACTGAGCCTTCCCCTCGGCGCCGCGTCACCGAACAGCAAATCCGCAATTGCGGGCCCACCCATAGTTCCGGGATGCCACGCGTAGAGGACCGCGTTTACCTTGGATGCGACATTGTGAAACGTCAACGGACGACCCGCCATGATGACTACGATCACCGACTTGCCGGCTTTTGCCACCTCGTCGACGAGCGCTTCTTGAGCTCCCGGCAGATCGAGAAAGGCGCGAGACCGAGCTTCGCCGGAAAGATTCGCTTCTTCGCCTACAAAGAGAAGAACAGCATCCGATTCACGCGCGGCATCCAGAGCAGCCGCGAAGCCAGCACGGCTGGTGTCACGACTCGTGTTCAAACCTGCTACCCGTATCACTCGGGCTTCGCCCAACCGCTCCCGCAACGCCATCAGTGGAGTTTGAACATCTTCGCGGCGGCCGTCGAGCGTCCATGTGCCCATCTGATCCACGGGACTGTCCGCCAGTGGCCCGATCACGGCCACCTTGCCGATCGACTTTGCGAGCGGAAGTGCGCCACCATCGTTTTTGAGCAGAACGCAGCTCCCCGCAGCCAGCTTTCTAGCCACATCGAGCGCGGAAAGGGCGGGTGAGCCAGTGAGTCTCGGCGATTCATCGAATAAGCCCATCCGGAATTTCAACCGCAGAATATCCCGAACCGACTCGTCGATGATTTTGACGTCGACTTTACGGGCATCCACGAGGGATTTCAGATGATCGTAATAGGCGGTGCTCACCATTTCCATGTCGACGCCGGCTCGCACACCTTCAAAAGCCGCTTCGGATGCATCGGCGGCGTAACCGTGACTGATCATTTCAGTGATCGAGTTGTAGTCACTCACCACCATGCCGTCGAATTTCCATTCGCTGCGCAGCACGTCCCGTAAGGTAAAGACGTTGCCGCTCGCGGGGATGCCGTTCAGGTCGTTGAAGCCGCTCATGAACGTCGCAACGCCTGCATCCCTTACTGCTTCAAATGGCCGAAGATAAACGTTGCGCAGCAGCAGTTCCGGGATCCAGGTGGTATTGTAGTCACGGCCTCCCCCCGCGGCTCCATAGCCGACAAAATGCTTCGCGCACGCCGCAATCGAATCGCGAGCATCGAGGGACTTCCCTTGGAATCCTCGCACCATGGCCGATCCAAGAACGCCCGCCAGGTATGGGTCCTCGCCGAGGCTTTCCGCGATGCGGCCCCAGCGGGGGTCGCGTGCGATATCGAGCATTGGCGCGAAGGTCCAGTGGATGCCAACCGCCGAAGCTTCCTGCGCTGCAACCCTGGCTGCCCGTTCAATCAGAGCCGGGTCCCAGCTCGCCGATTGGCCGAGTGGAATCGGGAATACGGTTTGATAGCCGTGAATCACGTCGCGGCCAAAGATCAGAGGAATCCCGAGCCGGCTCTCTTTTCGAGCAATCCGTTGCGCTTCGGCGCGATCCGCGGCGCTGCCGGCGTTCAGAAAAGAGCCCCAGCGGCCTTTACGAATCTCGTTTTTGATCTCGTCGGATATGGGCGTGTTCATCGACGTAGACTGGGACATCTGGCCCAATTTCTCTTCGAGAGTCATTCGTTTGAGCAGGTCGTCGATGCGGCGATCGATGTCTGCCGGCGTCGCGGCGAACAGGGCGGGAGCCAACGCGGCCCAAAGCGCCCATCCGAGGTTCGATTTTAATACCATTTGTGTATCCAGACGCCCGTGAGGCTCGTCTAAGGAGAAAGTTGAAAACGCTGCTCTCATTATCGCTGGTTGTTTGCGCGGCTTACGCGCAGTATCCTCCAGGCGGTTACCCGCCGGGAGGGTATCCACCGGGAACTTACCCCCCGGGGACCTATCCGGGCCAACAGGGCGGTATCGGGATTCCTCGACGCAGCAAATCCGCTTCAACCACTCAAAAAACGGACGATTATCAGGTGATTCGCGGCGTGGTTCGGTCGATCGACGACAAGAGCATGGAAGTGGGCGCCGACGACGAGCGGATTGTCACGTTACAGATCAACGATAAAACGAAGAAGCCGGATAAATTGATTCCCGGCGACAAGGTGGAGATCGACGCGACGCAGGACGACAAGGGCGCATTCGTCGCGACCGAAATCAGGAAGACCGGTTCGGGTCCGACTCCGGTTGTGGTGGCAGCTCCCACACCTTCTGTTGATGGAGATGGGCCCGCAAAGGCAGATAGGCCGGCCCCTGAACCAGCAGAAGATACACGTCCTACGACGGTCATGGCAACTCCCGCGCCATCCGATCCGGACGACGACAGCGGTCCACCCACGCTCAAGCACGGTATTCCTAAGCCGAGGAAGCAACAGGCTGCCAGCACACCCTCCGCTGCCCCTGCGAAGACGGAAGTGGCGAAAGCTGAGATTCCAGCGCAGCCGGCGCCAGCGCCGACAACTGCGCCGGTTCCCACCAAGACTCCCGCCCAGCCCACGCATGAGGATGTCGTCGCGAAAGCGCGAGAGGCGTCGGAGAATTTTCTGGAGGGCTTGCCCAATTACGTGGTTCAGCAGTTCACTACGCGGTACGTCAGCTCGGGCCGGAAAGCCGACTGGCAAGCGCAAGATGTGGTCACGTCCGAAGTGATCTGGGAATCGGGGAAAGAGCGTTATGAAAAACTGGCCATCAACGGCAAACAGGTGAAGAAGGCGGATGTGGAGGCGAAAGGCGCTTACTCGTACGGAGAGTTCGGGACGGTGCTGGATGACCTGTTCTCACCCGCTACCGCCGCGGATTTCAAATACCGCGGCAGCCGTTCGATCGAGCAGAAGGCGGCGTTCATTTACGATTTCGAAGTCGATCATCCGCACTCTCACTGGTCGATTCAGGTTCCGGGACAGAGAATCAACCCGGCGTATCGCGGCACGGTCTGGATTGAAAAGTCAACTTCGCGCGTACTGAGACTCGAAATGCAGGCCGTTAAAATACCCACCGAGTTTCCGCAAGACACCACCGAGATGGCCGTCGACTACGATTACACGCGCATTGGGGACGGGAACTATCTGCTGCCGGTGAAGGCCGAGATCCTAGGCTGCGAGCGCGGTTCCACGACGTGCGAGCGCAATGTGATCGAGTTCCGGAATTATCACAAGTTCGAAGGCGAGTCGAACATCGTTTTCCACTGACATTTAGAATGAGGGTATGGAATTCACCCTCGCCACGGACGAACTGGGGCGATTGAGCTGCTCTATGTCGGACGGTGGGCCCGTGGCAACGGTCACCGCTTCGGATTGCACGGCTGCGTCGTCGGCCTTGATGGATGCTGTCGACGGCGCCGCTGCCAGCGGCTACGGAGAATGTTATTGGCGCCACACCAGCGGCGAATATCGCTGGATGTTGCGGCGAGATGGAGAGAAGGTCAGGATCGCGGTGCTGTGGAGCAACGGCACGCTGACCGGATGGGAACACGTTTTCTGGTCGGAGTGCGGGTTTGAGCCGTTTGCGAGTCTCGTGCGCGAGCAGATGCTCTCTCCAAAAATCAAATGAACCCGCTGTAAAAAGAGCCGAACCCCTGAGCAAGCGTGAAGTTCGGATGGACACGTTTTACGAATCAGATCTTAGCTTCGTGGAAACGGTGCCTTTCATTTCGAAAAAATGACTGGGTGTTGAGCGATTATCCAGTTTGTGTTCGTGCACAGGAATTTTCGCCGGATAACCAAGGCGCCCTCGCGATTCAAAGCTCACGGTACACTGCCTACGTCGTGAATTGGGGCTTGGCGGGCGGCGGCGACACGCGACACGAGGCCAAAGCGGACTTGGCCATCAACTTCGAGGCGGCAAAGGTCGAGAGGCAACGCCAGGGAAAGCGCGTTCCTCGGCCCGGCGTCTCTGAGCCAATACAGTTCGCACCGCAAGAACGGGTCGGTGTACATCCGGAGCTAGCGGACGACTTCATTCGACGCGTTCTGCAACTCGAATGGGCATGGATCTCTGACGAATCAAGCCTCTGGGACTTCCATACGGACGAGGACAACCGGGTTCTCTTGGACAGAATCAACGAAGTATATGGCGTAGATGTGTCGGACATCGAATCTGCAAAGCTGTTTATGATATTGGATCGTATTGCGGCCAAATGCTCGAGTTGAACCGCGGAGCTGTCTTTTTAGGCTGCCGGATCGATCTCGACAATACCAGCAAAGCTCGACTGCGGAGGAATCGGAATCCCTTCCTTGCGCATGCCGTCACGATGAAACTCGATGGCTTCCTGGATCAGGTGCTCCACCTCGCCACGCGAGTCACCTACGGAAATAACACCGGGAAGATCGGGAACATAGGCGCCCCAGGAGGTAGGACCTTTCTCGTAGATGACTGTGTACTTCATCATTCCTCCTTCTTTTCCAGTCCATGGCTTTGCAGGATAGCCCTTAAGATGCCCGCCTGCACGTGCCTGCCGCCTTGACGGCGTGCAGTCGCGATATTCTCACCAACTTTCACCCGGAGCCTACTTGATCCTTACAACCTCTCCATCTGCGATCTGGCGTAGGGCTGCTAGCGCCGCCGGTACGAGCGGTTCCAAATCCCGCAGCCGGTTCGTTGGTCCGCAGAGAATCAGCAGTGCAATTCTGCGCCCGCTCAGATCCTGTTGATCGGGAATGTTCTGATCGACGGTAATCAAAACATCAAAGCCGGCGGCTTCAGCAGCCTCCAGGAGATCGCCATTCTTCAAACCGGCGAGATTGGCAAAACGCGCCGTTTGACATTCTTGCAAGGGAAAGAGACGACGCAGGCGTTCATCGACGCACTCGTCGAGCAGTATCCGCATCAGACGCCGGCGAACAAACGTTCCTTCGCTTCTTCAAGCGCTTCCAATGCCAACGCGCGGTGCACCGTCGGAAAGCCTTCCAGAAAGTCTTGCAGCGTCTCACCGCCCTTCAGATAGTCGAAAAGCGTTTGGACGGGCACGCGCGTTCCCCGGAACACCGGTGTGCCGTGCATTATCTCCGGATCCTTTGTAATAGCTCGCGTCACGTCTTAATTCTCTCTCAAAGTGGCACAACTCAAGCGTTGATCAGCAGCTCCAGCCATATCTCACGCCGTGATCAAACGCTTTTTCCTCAACGCCCTCTTCTTCGCTTCAGCACTGAAAGCTTCTTCGATAATATCGGCCTGCTCCTGCTGATGCCGCCTGAGCGATCCCGTCGCGGGACTGGCGCTTTCGAGCCGGCCGATATAACGCACTCGACGCTTGGTTGCGTCGAGAATCGGCTCCAGGTTTTCTTCGACGAATCGCCAGGCGCCCATATTGCGCGGCTCCTCCTGCACCCACACGATTTCCGCGTTTGGAGAATAGCGCGCCAAGCCGGTCTTGATCTGCGGCGCTGGGAACGGATACAACTGTTCCATCCGCACAATCGCTACGCTATCGACCTTTCTCTCCTCCCGGGCGGCGAGCAGATCGTAATAAATCTGGCCGGTGCAGAAAATAATGCGCGAGACTTTCGCCGGGTCGAGAGGGGCTTCGTCGGCTAGCACCTTGTGAAACGCGTCGTTGGCAAAATCATCCAGCCGGGAAACTGCCTTAGGATGACGCAACATGCGCTTAGGCGTGAAGATGACAAGAGGCTTGCGAACGCCGCGCCGGTCCACGCCGCCGTACATCTGTCGTCGTAGGACGTGGAAATACTGAGCCGGAGTGGTGCAGTTCACCACCTGCATATTGTTCTCGGCGCACATCTGCAGATAGCGTTCCATGCGCGCGCTCGAATGCTCCGGCCCCTGGCCCTCATAGCCGTGCGGCAGGAGCAGAACCAATCCGCTCGGCTGGCCCCACTTCGATTCCGCCGAGGCAATGAACTGGTCGATCATGATCTGTGCGCCATTGGAGAAGTCGCCGAATTGCGCCTCCCACAGCACCAGCGTCAGAGGATCTGCGACGGTGTAACCGAACTCGAAGCCCATCACGGCGTATTCGCTCAATGAACTGTCGAACACGTCAAAGCGCGCCTGACCGGGCGCAAGATGCTGCAAGGGGATGTATGGATAGCCGGTCTCGCTGTCGTAATAAACCAGGTGGCGCTGGCTGAAGGTGCCGCGTCCACTGTCCTGTCCGCTTAACCGCACCGGCGTGCCTTCCAGCACCAGGCTACCGAAGGCGAGTGTTTCGCCGGTGGCCCAATCAATGGGCGCGCCTTTTAGGGTCTCACGGCGCTTGTCGATGAAGCCCTTTAGCTTGGGATGAAGGTGGAAGGCTTCGGGGAACGTGGTCATGCCCTCGATCACGCGTTCTAAAGTTGCGCGATCGGCAGCCGTCCTCGCCGGAGGGCGCTCGATATCCTCCGAAGCTACAGCGCTGAGTTCCTGCACTTCGTACTGCGGCGCCTTCTTGCGGCCTTCGTCGTACGTCCGGTTGAGGCGGTCTTTTACGGCCTGCCGCATGCGCTCCGCTTCGCCCGCTTCAATGGCCTTCTCTCGCGTGAGCCGGTCTCCATATTGAACGGCGACCGACGGCTGCTGGCGAATCTTGCGATATAAAATCGGTTGCGTGTAGCTGGGATCGTCTGCCTCGTTGTGACCATGACGGCGGTAGCAGACCATGTCGATCACGACGTCTTTTTTGAACTTCTGGCGGAAATCGTATGCCATCTGCGCGACGCGCAAACATGCTTGCGGCGAATCGCCGTTGACGTGGAAAATGGGTGCCTGCACCATTCGGGCGATGTCGGTGGAGTAGGCGGTCGAACGCGATTGATTCGGATTGGTGGTGAATCCAATCTGGTTGTTGATGACCACGTGGATGGTTCCACCGGTCGAATACCCGTCGAGCTGCGACAGATTCAACGTTTCAGCGACAACTCCCTGTCCGGCGAAAGCGGCGTCGCCATGGATCAGTATTGGAACGACGCGGGCGCGCTCCGTATCGCCCAGGCGATCCTGCTTCGGCCGGACGATTCCTTCCACCACCGGGTCGACGGCTTCGAGGTGGCTGGGGTTGAAGGCCATCGAGACGACGATTTCGTTGCCCTCGGTCGAGGTGCGCGTGCCGGCCGCGCCGAGGTGATATTTTACGTCGCCGGAGCCTTCCGTGCTGTACGGATCGACGCCTTCAAATTCATTGAAGACCTGCGACATGGACTTGCCGATAATATTCGCGAGCACGTTCAGACGTCCGCGATGCGCCATGCCGATGACGGCCTCATGGACGCCGGTGTTGGCGGCGCGGTCGAGCAGTTCGTCAAGGATGACTACGGCCGATTCCGCTCCCTCGAGTGAAAACCGCTTGTGGCCCACGAAACGGGAATGCAGGAAATGTTCGAACTCCTCCGCTTCGATCAGTTTTTCGAGTGCGCGGATTTTCGCGGCACGGTCAAGCGGCCAGCGGTTGCGCGTGGGCTCCATGTATTCCTGGAGCCAGTGCTTCTGCTCCGGGATCTGAATATTCATGTACTCGCAGCCGATCTTGCCGGAGTACGTTCCACGCAGTGTTTCGAGAATTTCACGCAGCGTGGCGATGCGATGATTGCCGTCCACAGTGAGGCTGCCTGTGAGAAACTCGCGATCGAGATCCCAGATGGTCAGGCCGTAAGTGGATGGATCGAGCTCGGGATGGCGCGCTGTGTTGGGGAATAGCGGATCCAGATCGGCGAGCAAGTGGCCGCGGACACGATAGGCGTTGATGAGTGTGTGGACGGCGCCGGTCTTAGCCATTTGATCGATGTTGGCGATCGTGGCGCCGGGGATCGTGACGGGCGCGTCGATCTCCCAATGGACCGGGGCGTGTGGAATGTCCAAGTCTTCGAAAATCTGTTCGTAAAATCCGTCTTCGCCGTTGAGGAGCGTTTCCAGGCGGCCGAGAAATGCTCCGGATTCCGCGCCCTGAATCACGCGATGGTCATAAGTGCAAGTGACCATCATCGATTTGCCGAGCCCTAGCTCCGCGCGCGCTGCTTCCGAAGCTCCGCGATAGGCGGGGGGGACATCGATTGCGCCGGTAGCGATGATCGCTCCCTGTCCCGGCATGAGGCGAGGGACAGAGCCGAACGTGCCGACCGTCCCCGGATTCGTCAATGAAATGGTGGTTCCTTCAAAATCCTGAATCAGGAGCTTGTTTACGCGGGCTCGCGCGACGATGTCGTCATAGGCCGCGAGATATTGCTTGAAATTCAATGCGCCGGCATTCTTGATGTTCGGCACCTTGAGCGAGCGAGCGCCGTCTTTGCCGGCAACGTCCACGGCGACGCCGAAATTGATCTGCTTGCGCGCCGCGCGATAGGATTCACCGTTCACCTGCGCGAAGGCGTGATTCAGAGTCGGGAAATTTGCGAGCGCCTTTACGATTGCCCAGCCGATGATGTGCGTGTAAGAGATCTTGCTCTGCTCCATCAACGCGCGGTGCTCGTTGAGGATGCGCCGGTTTTCATCGATCACCTTTACGGGGATGTTCCGTTGAGAAGTCGCGGTGGGAATGGAGAGGCTCGCCGTCATGTTTTCGGCAAGCCGAAGGGCCGGGCCGCGCATCGGGATAAGGTCCTCGCCGGCCGTGGGCTGGTGTGCTGTAACCGTGGGAGTAGTCACCGCGGAGGGCGATCCGTTTTGTTGCGAAGCCGGCGTGCCGTTGGTCTCGAAAACCTTTTTCCAGCTTTCGTCGACGGTTTTCCGGTCGTAAAGATATTGTTGATACAGTTCGTCTTCGAGCCAGCTATTGATGCCGAGACTCTTTGGCTGGGTGGGTTCTGACATGAAACTGCCGGGGGAGCTCCTCTGTACTTATGATATCAAGCACGCTGGTATCAGGCCGGAAATCGGCGCACTTTCGCCACTGCGACTACTACTACGCCGGCTGCGCGCGGGTCACCGTAAATGACTGGGAAAATAGGTTCCTACTTTAGCTCATCACCCGTTAGGCTAATCCATCGAGAGAATTGCGCCGATTCGGAAGTGCTGTTAAGGTTCGAAGCGAGGGTTGGCTAGTCAGTTCGGCTAACCGTCAGTGCGCGCTCTTGGCGACCCTTGTCTGGGCCGCCAACCAGTTCCAATTTGTCTTTATCGCTGATGTCAAATGGCGCGAAGCTATCCGTGCGCCTGTGGTGGTTTCGTCCAGGAGGGCGGAAATGAACACTCGCAAGGCCAGATTATTTTTAGGGAATTGTTGCAATCGTGAAGCAATTCTCACGTTCACACTTGCTGTTGGAATGGCGTTCACTGCCCATGCACAAGTAATCTACAGCAGCATTCCATCGCCGCTGCCACCCAGCGTGTCGAGCGAAGGACCCGAAGCCTATGCCTTCAGCGAAATCGGCGACGGTTTGATCTTTACTCCTGGCTCGAACAGACTCGTGACTCACGTGACGGTAGTTATGGACGATTGGGCCTGTACCAGCGGCCACTGGTATAACGCAGTCGGAACTGCCGACTCTTGCGTCACCCCGGCCGGCGCGACGTTCAGCCAGCCGATAACGCTAAACATCTATGCGGTGAATCCTACTACGCCACCATCCGCCGGAACTCTTCTGGCGACTCAAACGTCCACTTTCGCTGTCCCTTACCGGCCCTCTTCCAGTGCGGTCTGCGCCACTGTCGCCCAGGGAAGTGACGGAACCAGATGGTACGACGCAGCGACCAATGCCTGTTACCACGGCTTAGCGTTTCCGATCGTATTCGACCTGACCAGCCTGCACGTCCAGGTTCCGGATCGGGCGGTCGTCGGCATTTCGTACAACACGACTCACTATGGACCCAATCCGATCGGCCAAGGTACTACATGCTTCGCGACCGACAACAACTGTCCGTACGACTCGTTGAATGTCAGTACGCAGGGCAGCCCCATTATTGGCCAGGTCATCGATCCTAGCAGTGTTTTCGTCAACTATACGCTGCCTGCCAATTCGTGTAGCGGCACCGCACCCACCGGCATTCTGGAAGAGGACGTCGGATGCTGGACGGGGTACCACCCGGAGATCGAGGTCGACACTACGCCGGCTGACGCGTTCCAGATTCGCTACGCATCTAATCTGAACATCGGGGACTCGGTGATCAATTTGACCAATACCGGGACAGTGAACGGCGCCGATCCGGCCGGCCGAATCTGCGCGAACGTCTACACCTTCGATCCCGCGGAGGAGATGGTCTCCTGCTGCTCGTGTCTGATCACGCCGAACGGGTCAGATTCTCTCTCGACGATAACGGACCTCATCAGCGATCCTCTCACGGTGGGTGTTCCTACGTCGTTGGTGATCAAACTCGTGGCGACCGCACCTGTCGCCGGATCATGCAACGCCGGTATGAGCGGCGATCTGGTGTCGGGATTGCTAGCCTGGGGTACAACGATTCATCAGAACACGCTTACAGGTGGGTATAGCGTTACGGAAGGTCCCTTCGCGACGGCAGTGCTCAGCGCGTCGGAACTGCTGAAGGACGTCTCCACCTGCAACTTCATTCAATCCAACGGCAGTGGCTACGGGATCTGCAAATCCTGCGGCACTGGCGGCCTTGGCGCCGTCAAGAAATAAGATAAGTCCTTCGAGTCAGCGGCAGGTCACGCGCGACAGTGGCCTGCCTTCTTCCCCTCAGTTGACATCTCTCGTATTTGTGTTGCATATATGGAATAGCCATATATGGAACCGAACACCGACTCCAAAGAATGGAAAAAAGGCAGCGCTGAACTGCTGATTTTATCGCTAGTGGAAGACCAGGCCCGCCACGGTTACGACATCTCCAAGCTCATTGAGGCGCGCTCTAACGGAGCTTTGCGGTTCCATGTGACCTCGCTCTATCCGTTGCTCTACCGGCTGGAAGAACGCGGCTGGATCGAGGGTCGCTGGGTCGAAAAAGCGGGCCAGCGCAGACGCCGTTATTACCGCCTGACAAAGGACGGCAAGAAGATCCTGGCGCAACAGCGGCAAAGCTGGCAGGAGTTTGTGGAGGCGGTCGGCAGGATTGCGGGTATCGATTATGCATGATTGGAGAACGCAGATTGAGGGGCGTCTGTCACGGCTGGGCATGGAACCGGCCAAGGAAGCCGCAATGGTCGAGGAGTGGGTCCAGCATTTGCAAGATCGCTACGAAGAGCTGATGAATGCCGGCGTCCCGGAACCGGAAGCTTACCGGGCAGCTCTCGCCGAACTGAAGGAAAGCGATCTGAATGCGCTTCGGCCAGTGCCCGTCGATCACTCGATTCCCGCGGGAGCTACCGCCAAAGGAAACATTCTCGCCGACATTTGGATGGACGTACGATTCGGGCTCCGGACGATGCGCAAGAGTCCTGTGTTTACCGGGGTGGTGGTGCTGACACTGGCTCTGGGCATCGGGGCAAATACGACGATCTTCACCGTCATCAATACGCTGCTCTTGAATCCTCTGCCGGTGCAGAGCCCGGCGGAGCTGATTGCGGTTGCCACGGTCGATACACAGAAGGCGCGTGGGTCAGGACCTCATCAGCCGTTATCCTATCTGAACCTTGAAGACCTACGCCACAAGAACACTGCGCTGATGGACCTGGCGGGGTACACATCAGTTTTGGCATTGACGCTATCGAAAAGCTCGGGATCGGAGAGGGTGTTCGGGGAGTTGGTCACTGCGAATTATTTCGGGACGCTGGGGCTGCGTCCCGTGGCGGGACGGTTCTTTCTGCCTGAAGAAGATCACGATCCGGGCGCGCATCCCGTCGCGGTGGTTGCCTACGGCGCGTGGCAAAACAAGTTCGGCGGCGCTTCGGACATTGTGGGAAAAACGCTGCGCTTGAACAATCTCGTTTTCACGGTTGTCGGAGTAGCCCCGCAAGCGTTCAAGGGAATCAATGCAATCTTCGGACCTGACCTCTGGATTCCAGCGGTTATGGCAGAACAGGTCCAGCCGGTGCAACTTCACGACGCGCTCAGCGAGCGAAGCATGTTGGAGTTCCATGGAGCGGGACGCCTCAAGCCGGGAGTGACTATGAGACAGGCGGAGGCAAACCTGAAGACGGTGGCAGCAGCCCTCGAGAAGGAATTTCCGGAACCCAATCAAGGGCGCGGCATCGCGGTCACGCCCCTCGGCGATGCCGCTCTGGGCGATACGCGCCAACCCGTTGTTTACGGCAGCGCCGTGCTGATGTTGATCGTAGGGATCGTCCTTCTGATCGCATGTTCCAACGTCGCGAATTTGTTGCTGGCGCGCGCGGCGGGACGAAGACAGGAGATCGCGGCGCGGCTGGCATTGGGTGCAAGCCGTAGCCGGCTCGTCCGGCAGCTCTTAACCGAGAGTTCGCTCTTGGGACTGATGGGCGGAGCCCTCGGTCTCTTCCTGGCCGACCAAGGTTGCAAACTGCTCTGGTCTTTTCGACCCGCCGAAGTCGCTGCTAATTTTGTAGACCCGAAACTCGACAGCCGGGTCTTCGTCTTCGCGCTGATGGTATCGCTGATTACCGGTTTGATTTTTGGAATCATCCCGGCCCTGCAAGCGTCGCGTACCGACATCGTGGAGGCGCTGAAAGAGGAAACGCGCACAGCCGGAAGAAGCCGCCGCGCTCTCCGATTCAGCAATGTACTCTTGGTGGCGCAAGTGGCGCTATCGCTGATCTCGTTGATCACAGCCTCGCTTTTTCTACGCAGCATCAATGCGGCTTACGCCATCAATCCAGGTTTCGAAACGAAGCGAATTGCCCTGGTTATGACAAATCCAGGACAAGCCGGATACGATCAGGCGCGCACGGAACAGTTTTATCGTGATGTGCGCTCGCGCGTAGCCACGCTGCCCGGCGTTGTATCCGCGGCGTGGGCGTCGAACCTGCCGTTCTGGAGCCGCGCATCGCGCGCGGTGATTCTCGAAGGGCAACAGGCGCGCAACAAGTATGACGGGATCGCCACCATCGTGAACACGGTTGGGCGCGATTATTTCTCTTCCACCGGAATTTCGATGACGGAGGGCCGCGATTTCAATGACAACGATCGGGAGGGAACGGTTCCAGTTGCGATCGTGAATGAGACCATGGTCAACCGGTATTGGCCGAATCGGAATCCTCTGGGACAGCGCTTCAAATTCACCGGCGAGAATATTTTGCGGCAAGTGGTTGGCGTGGTGAAGACCGCAAACTATACGTCGCTCAATGAAGAGCCTCAACCCTGCATTTATTTGCCGCTCAAACAAAACTTCTCCGATGCGATGAACCTCTACGTGCGGACTTCCCTCGACCCCTCGAACGTCGTCGGGGCGTTGCAGCGTGAGATCTTGTCACGAGATCCTCGGGTGGACGTCAGCGACGTCCGCACCGGCCGCAAGCTCATTGAGCAAGCGCTATTCAGCGCGAAGCTAGGCGTGGGACTGCTTGGCGTCTTCGGCATTCTAGCGCTGGGTCTCGCTTCCATTGGACTCTACGGCATCATGGCCTACGCCGTAAATCGCAGGAAACGGGAAATCGGAGTTCGCATGGCTTTAGGCGCGGCTCGCGGGGTCGTAATAGGATTAATCCTGAGGCAGGGGATTGCGCTGGTAGGAATCGGAATCGCAGTCGGCGTTGTTGCGTCGTTGCTGATCGGGCGAGCACTCTCCGCGATGCTCTATGGAGTGAGCGGGACCGATCCGATTAGCTTTCTTGGTTCGTCGCTTGTTCTTCTTACGGTTGCCGTGGCGGCTTGCTATTTGCCAGCGCGGCGGGCGAGCCGCGTCGACCCGCTAGTGGCGCTGAGAGAATCGTAGCCGGCTCCGCTCAGACCCGGCTTTCTTCGGCAGCGGGCTTGAATGTGTATCCGAAACCTCGCACGGAACGGATACGCTCCGGGCTTGCCGGATTGCCTTCGACTTTTTGCCGCAAACGTAGGATATATACGTCGACAGCGCGGTCGGTGATGGCGTGATTACTACCCCAGACCGCATCGAGAAGCTGTTCGCGGCTAAATACTACGCCGGGACGGCTCATCAGAACGTCGAGCATGCGGAACTCCGTGGCCGTGAGACTTACTTCGGAGCCACGCAGACGGACCTGGCACGCCGTGCGGTTCAATTCGAGATCGCCGTCGCGAATCACGTTAGACTGCGTCGCGGCGGTGCGGAACTGCGTGCGAACGCGCGCGATGAGTTCGCGGACATAGAACGGTTTGACGATATAATCGTTGCCGCCAAGCTCCAGGCCGACGATGCGGTCGGTTTCGGCGGCGCGCGCGGTTAGAAAGATGATGGGAATGTGCGCAAGCTCGGGATCGCTGCGGATGCCGCGGCAGATGTCGAGCCCGTCGGAATCCGGCAGCATGATGTCGAGAATCGCGAGGTCGGGTTTTTCACGGCGGCACAGATCCAGGGAACCCCTCCCGGTCTTGGCGCCAGTAAAAGAAAAGCCCTCTTTTTCCAGGTTGTACTGAACCAGATTAAAGAGGTCTGTGTCGTCCTCAATGAGCAGAATCTTTTTCATCCGGGTCTGCTTACACAATAACTAAGCTAAGTTACAAGTGCATGACACTCTATTCTACGGCGACGAGCGGTGTTGCGGGCGCAAGCGGTAGGGTGAAGGAAAAACGGGAACCTTGTCCCACCTCACTTTCCACTGAAACGTCGCCGCCTTGCGCACGCGCGAGGTGCTTCACGATCGAAAGGCCCAGGCCGGTTCCACCCAGTTCCCGCGAGCGCGCTTTGTCCACACGATAGAATCTCTCGAACAGTCGCGGCAGGTCCTGCGGCGGAATGCCCACACCGGTGTCGACCACATAGAGGCGCACCATGTCCGCCTCGACGTATGCGCCGACGCGAAGTTTGCCGCTATCGGGCGTGTACTTCAGCGCGTTGTCCATCAGATTATTGAGAATCTGATGCACGGCCTCAGCGTCGCACATAGCTTCGGTCTCTTCGGGCGGAAGATCCAGCGTCACAATGATGTTCTTCTTGTCGGCGAGCGGCTGCATGGATTCCACGTTCTGTCGAAGTAACTCGCAGACCGAAAACGGGGCAACCGCAACCTTCTGCGAACCGAGCTCGATGCGCGAGAGGGTCATCAGGTCCGCGATAAGGCGGCCCAGGCGGTCGGCATTTTGTTTGATGATGCCGAGAAAGCGGGAGTTGTGTCGAGGGTCGTCGAGCGCTCCGTCCAGCAGGGTTTCGGCGTAACCCTGAATCGACGCGAGCGGTGTGCGCAGCTCATGGGAGACGTTGATCAGGAAGTCCTTGCGGAAGCGCTCCAGGCGATCCAGTTCCACGCGCTCTTTTTGAAGCTGCTCCAGCATTCCGTGCAGTTTATCTCCGGTCTCATTCAGTTGTCCGGCCAGGATACCGAATTCGTCCCGGCGGCCGGCCCGCAGGCGGGTCGAGAAATTGCCGGCCGAGAGTTTTCCAGCGAAATCGATAATCTCCGCGAATCGCCGGGAATATTGGCGCGCGAGAAACGCAGCGATGAGGACGGCCGGGCAAAAGGCCAGCGCAGTTCCCAGAAGTACGCGGCGGCGCAGATCGCTGACCTGTTCATGGATGCGCGAGACCGGAACGGCCAGACGAATCGCTCCATAGGGAACGGGCACGGCGACAAACAGAAATGGAGCGTGCATGGTTTTGCTGGTGCGAATGCTCCATCCTTCGACGCCATGCAGAGCCGCCTTCAATTCCGGACGGTCGCTGTGATTCTCCATGCCTCGCGCTTCCACATCGGAATCGGCAAGCACGGCGCCGCCGGGAGCAACGAGAGTGATTCGCGCGTGCGCGGCGCGCCCATATTCCCGCACGGAGGCTCGCAACGTCGGTTCGGGGGCGAGCGCGAGGGTGCGGCCTTTTTCGGTGAGCTCATTCCGCAAAGTCTCGACGTAGTTTGTTTCGGCGACCCGTGAAGTCAGGATGTCCGCGGCCAGCAAAGCAACAACGAGGAGAATGGTGACGGTGAATAGGAGCTTGAGAAAGATGCGGCCCGTCACGGCAATACCAGTATGCCGAAAACAGGCGGATACAGTCCAGCGACAAGCGTTGGCTTTGAATGTCTAGGCCGCAGGCCGGCGTTCAATTTTGGTGATGGCGTTCTGGACGAGACGCCGGGCCCGTTTCAACTCCAGGAGTAGATCTTCATTGCCCAAGCATTTTTGGCGAATGCTGGCCCGCGCGGATCGGCCCCTAGAAAGAGCGCGCGCAACGAGGCCGCCGGTATCAACTGTTTTCGCCTGAATGCTGTGTCGAGCCGGATGTCGATTTGTCACCATCACTGATCCTCTGGCTATGGAGTGGGCACATCCAACCCTCAACGGTACGCATCCAACCGAATTGCCGGGCCGAAGTCTCGAGGTTCTTCGTGGGATCGATGCTATGGATGGTCACGTTGTCGGCGCATTCTTCGCATAACAGGATAATCGCCATGTTGGACGAACAGGTCAAAGCGTTTTTGTGGCCAGGCGCTTGTTCTGTGTTTTCAATGTAGTAGTCTGAACTAGGCTGGGGGATTTGGCCCGGTCTACGCGAAAATTCAGCGGAAGTGGGTGGATAGCTGGCTCTTGCTATTTTGGAGAGGTTTCCGCGAAAAGGTCCTGCCACGATTCGTCGAATTCGGTCCACTGATTCGGGTCGTGCAACGCCTCCGACACGAAAAGAGCGCCATGGCCGGATGGGCAGACATATTCGGTTGCCGGACGGTCCAGGATTAGACTGCTCCAGGATCCGATTGGGACGGGCATGCGAAGGTGCACCAAGCAAATGGGGCACCGCGATTTCTGGTCTCTTAAGACAAAGTAAACGACAGCCGAGCAAAGTCCGATATAGACCCAGAATTGCAGCAACGAAAGAAGCCAGAAGAAATGCCCAATGGGGCGCGCCGTCGCAAGATTCATTGCTGTTACTGCCAGCAAGCCCACAGCAATTCGAGCGCCTGTAAACAAAGCGATTTTCCGGTAGCGAAGCAGAAGATAGGCAATACCCAGACAGGCGATCCCGGCGGCCATGACCGTGCTAGTCAGAGTGAACGGCGAGATGAGAGATTCGAGAGTAATCCCGCCGTACCTCCAGCGCGGAAACATGTTCTGCGTCGTCTTGATCAATTCGGCTTCCGCAGTCTGTCGCGAGACGCCCGGCTTCAACAACGCGATGGCGTAAAAACTCGGTTCGTTTCCCAGAGGCACGAAAAAGGAGCAGCGGTTGAACGCAAACCTGGGACTGAGTATCCCGACGATCGTAAAGTTTTGGCCATTGGCGATGAACGACTTACCGATGGCGTGAGGGTCGGAGTGCAAAGCAGTACGCCAGAATGTGTTCGTAATCACAGCCGTATGGGGGTCGTCGCTCGACCGCGGAAGGCGACCGGCCGGCTCCGCGACACCGAGAACGTCGAAGAAATTGGGAGATACCTTGCCGAAGCGAATCGCACCGAGCAGTCGGATACGATACGTAGCAATCTGTTCGACGTCAGCCAGTTTCCGCCAGCTTGCAAGAAACGGAGGCCAGATATACTGGTTCACCGCACCCATGAAGTGCAGGTCGCGCTCATAACGAACCAGGCGATCGAGATGAGAGAACTCGGGGCGCACGGGGAACAGCGCGGAAGTCCAGAGACAGATCAGGAGAGCCAAAATTACCGCAAAGCTCTCAATCCGCAAGGGCGCCTTAGCGAACCGAAAATCGAAAGGCGTCTGGGAGCGCAGCCAGGATGCGTCCCGGAAAGCTCCGGTCGAGGAGCGTAAAAGATACTTGAGAGATGCCCCGGAACGCTGACGATAAGACACCTCCGCATACCATTCCTGCTTCCAGGCCTTCCGTTCCGATCGCGGTACAGCCAGCGAAGCGAGCACGATCAACAAACGGCAGATTGGCGGAACCATATCAAATCACTCCGATTTCTGCGGCAAGTGCGAACTCAGACGCTCCAGCAAAGGGTATCGGCTCAGCGCGGCTTCCAGAGAGTCCTCGCCCGCCATCGTAATCGAATAGTATTTTCTGGACGGGCGAAGGTCGCGCTGGGCAATCTCTTCGTCCTCCCACTCGGACGTAATCAATCCGGACTTTTCGAGACGCCGCAGGGCCGGGTAGACAGTCCCGCTGGGTAAACCGGTTATGTCCATCACGTCGAAGCCATAGCGATAGCCGGTGCCGATCGCGAACAGGATGGAGGCGGCGGTATAGGATAGAGCGACGGCGCTCATATATAAGTAGAATGCTACATAGGGTAGCTCATGTCAAGGCCTATGACTCGCAACCAGCTTGCAACAGCCCTATAATGAACGTGGTGTAATAGTCCGCCCATGGAAGAACTCAAGAAGAAACTGCAAGATGAAATCACGGCGCTCGAAAACGAATTGCGCATCGAGTTGCCGCGTGAAATCGCGAAAGCTCGTGCGCACGGCGATCTAAGTGAAAACGCGGAATACCACGCCGCCAAAGAACGCCAGGGACACGTGAACATGCGCCTGGGTCAACTTCGGGCGCGGCTGCGGGAGATTTCAATGATCGACCCGGCGCGAATTCCAAGAGATCGCGCTGGCCTGGGCTCTACCGTGGTGGTTCTGGACGTCGACAAGGACGAGGAGATGACGTACCACCTGGTCACCAGCGAGGATGCGGACGTAAACAACGGAAAAATCTCCACGTCATCGCCGATCGGCCGCGGTCTGGTGGGCAAGAAAGTTGGGGATACCACCAAAATCCAGATCCCCGGTGGCACGAAGGAACTCGAAATACTAAAGCTCTCAACCATCCACGATCTCGCGGGTACGTAGTAGAATTGAGTTCAGTAGGGGATAATGACTTACACCCGGCTGATTGGCTTGGTTTTCGGTAAGGCGATCCGCCTTATCGTGCGTGGCTTGGCCCTCTCGAAGATCCACCCAAATGTCCTGACGTTTCTCGGTTTGGTGATCAATATCGTCGCCGCCGTGCTGCTCGCAGAGGGACAATTCCGATGGGCCGGAGCCGTGATTATCAGCGCTGGCCTGTTTGACATGGTGGATGGGCGCGTGGCGCGCGCGACCAACCAGGTAACCCGTTTTGGCGGATTTTTCGATTCGGTTCTGGACCGCTATTCCGATCTCGCTCTTTTGATGGGGCTGCTGGTCTACTACGGCAATATCAGCCGGCCGTTCTACGTCGTGCTGACCGCCGTCGTGATGACGGGTTCCGTGATGGTGAGTTACACCCGGGCACGGGCGGAAAACACGATTCCGAGTTGTAAGGTCGGGTTCATGGAGCGTCCTGAGCGGGTGGTCCTACTGATCATTGGCGCCCTTTTCGACCGCATGGCGCCGGTACTTTGGGTGATCGCGGTGCTGGCAAATATCACCGTGATTCATCGCATGGCGTTTACCTACCAGGAAGCAAAGCGGCTCGAAGACGCCCAGTTGCGCGTACCGGCAAGCACGACCCAGACTCGGGCTTTTTAGAATCTCCACAGACAAAAAGAGCCGGGCACTTGGAAGCACCCGGCTGAGGACATCCTTAAGCGCCTCGGAGTTAGCGCCTAGGTAATGGAGGAGATCTGCGATTACGCGAGGAGGCCGCCGTGTCCTAAACAGGCGATCTCCCAACCCGAGACCCGATATCGAGCCAACATTGGTGGCAGCAGCAGGTCTACGACGTTCGGCTTGGCTGATCGGAAACATCCTGGTGCTGACATTACGGGGACGTCGTCTTTATAGCCCAGCAGCAAAAGATTGCCAGGCTCGACGGGCGCCAAAAATCTTTCCAGAGTGCATCCCGCGCGGGCCATCGAGCGGCCGATCACGTCGCCGGGGCCGGCTGGAGCGGTGGTGGACGCAATCAGAATAGCCGTTGGTTTGGCCCGCAGAAGATGCTGGAGCGAGCGAGACACCATCATTTCGTCTTCAATGCAGCTCAGGGCAAAAGAAACGCTTGCGCCAAGACGTTCGAGCCGCTGCCGTGTCACGCTCTCAAAAAGCAAGCGGGCTCGCTCACCATCCACGGGATCCGAGTAAAGCACGGCGACCGTCGGATTGCGAACCGGCCGCGACTGCAGGATTGGACCGCGTTCTTTAAGAATGGTCATCACGGCTTCGAGTTGATCTTTCGGAACCGCGAAGGGCGCGCTCTTCACGGTCGCGACGCGCTGTCCCGTAGACGCATGGCAGAAATTGCTCAGCGTCGCGATAGCAATGCTGGTAGTGCAGTTGATCTGTTTCAGCAGTTCGTCGTCGACCAGGAGACAAGCCGATTCCGTAGCGGCGAGATTCGCGCGGCCGCCGGCAGCGAGCCGGATGTCCACCGAACCGCAGGCCATCTCACTCGCAACCATCATCACCGCATCGTCTTCCGCAACTTCGCCCTCTTCAAGCTGGGTTACCCAGACTTCGTTCATGCCTTCGACTTCGAGGAGTTTTACGTCCTCTTCGCTGATGACATGTCCTTTAGCTAACAACTTCTTTCCACCGGCCCGGAAGATGGTGCAACTCAGTACGTGGCCGGTCGACTCTCGTACGCTAAGTGTCTGGGCTTTCATAAGATCCTCTCTGAGCGATTCCTGTTCCCGATGCCAAGTAATAGGCATTTCCCACGCCATCTCCAAGTTATTCAAATGACAAAGGGTGCGATCGCACAAGATCTGCCCGAATTGGTGAAAACTCGCGGAAGCCGGAGAAAAGGGTGGTGAAATCACCCAAACGTACTGGGTGGTCAAGCTTCCAAGATTACTATCGCCATGGCCTGAAGAGCTGTGTGCGTGAGTGAGAGGGATATATTCTTGACGCTGATTCTTTTGGCGAACTCCGCGGCGACGCCATGAAAAGCCAAGGTGGGCTTGCCGGAGGGAAGATTGGAGACCTCAAAATCCTGCCACCGCACGCCGCGCCTCCATCCTGTGCCAATCGCTTTCATGCCGGCCTCTTTGGCCGCGAAACGAGCGGCATAACGTTCGTATTTATTCGCTTTGCGTTCCACGTAGGCGATCTCACCGGGCGTGAAGACGCGCTCGACGAAGCGAAGCCCATGGCGCTCGATGGCCGCTCGGATTCGATCCACTTCAGCCAGGTCGGTTCCGATCCCGACGATCACAATTCCGCCCCGGTGGAGGCGATGGTCAGGCGTCCGTGCTTCACGCCTTTAGTGCTGATAATGGAGTCCGCGATCTTCTTCACGTCCGCAGCTTTCCCGCGGACCACCAGCACCTCGAGGCAGTTGTCATGATCCAGATGGACGTGAAGCGTCGAGAGGATCTGATGGAAATGGGAGTGCTGCATTCCGGTCAGCTTCTCGTTGAGCAGCCTTACGTGATGGTCGTAGACCAGCGTAACGGTTCCCACGACCTCGCTGTCGGGATGTTCCCAAGCTCTTTCCACCAACTCGTCGCGAATTAAATCGCGAAAAGCTTCCGATCGGTTGCTGTATCCTCGCGAGGCGATCAGCTCATCGAACTTCTGGAGAAGATCGGAATCGATCGCTACGCCAATCCGGCTGAGGTCGCTCATTCGTATTCACACTAGCGGAGGAATGGCCTCCGGGCAAGCACACGAATCTGAAATTGGTGATACTGTTCTTGTAGCGGCTCCTATGCACATCCCGGACAATTTTCTATCTCCGCCGGTCTGGGCAACGCTGGACGTTGTTGCCATTCCCGCATTCGGCATCATCGCGCGACACGCCAGCCGGCAAATGGAGGATGCACGGATCCCCCTGCTGGGAGTGATGGGCGCGTTCGTATTCGCCGCTCAGATGATCAACTTCCCCGTGGGTTTAGGTACCAGCGCACACCTTGTGGGAGGCGCACTGCTGGCGTATGCGCTTGGACCCGCTTTCGCGGTGATTACTATGACCGCGATTCTAGCGACCCAGGCGTTCGTCTTTCAGGACGGTGGAGTCCTGGCGCTCGGCGCCAACGTATTTAATATGGCGATCGCGGGTGTCCTCGCAGCCTCGTTTTTCTACCAGCTCTGGGGCCGCGGATCGGGCCGGAAAGCGGCGATCTTCCTGGGCGCATTCTTTTCCGTGATGGTCAGCGGCGTCCTGGCTTTAAGCGAGTTGCTGGTTTCGAAAGTTCCGATGTCGCGAGAATTGGTGCTCGGTTCCATCGGCCTTTTCACTGTGAACGCTCTCGCTGAGGGAGCCATCACCGTGGCAGTCCTGCAAGCGATTGAGCGTTTGAATCCGGGATGGGTGCAAAAGCCCGAAAAATCGAATCGCAAAATCATAGCCGCGCTGGGAGCTTTCGCCGTGCTGCTCGTCGGCGTTGGTTTTCTGTTGGCGTCGGCGGCTCCGGATGGTCTGCAACGGATCGGCATTTTGACCGGCATGGCCTCTAAATCTCCGTTCCACGCGCCACTGGCCGATTATCAATTGCCGTTCTGGTCTTCGAACTGGGGCCGGCGAGCCGTAGCCGGAATCGCGGGACTCGGACTCATCTTCGGGCTTTGCGCGATCGCGGGGAAGGTTCTCGGCGGGCGGCCGGAGAAACCCAAAAGGGAAGCCGAGTGCATCACGTAATCCTGGAACGCTGGGCGCAGGGAAATAGTCCGCTCCATTTGCGCGATCCACGAGCCAAGATTCTTGCGCTTCTTGCTTTCCTGGTCGTCGTAGCCACCACCCCTCCCGGCGCGAATTACCGCATCGGGGCGTACGCGTTCGTCGCCCTCGCAGCGATTATCATGGCTCGACTCCCGCTCATGAGCGTGTTGACCAGAGCCACAGTGGTGCTTCCTTTCTCATTCACTTTTGCGGCGATCAGTTGGTTCGGAGGCGATCACCTGCGCGCGATTGCGCTCGTTGAGAAAACATATCTCTCTGCATTATCCGTTCTCGTCGTTTCGGGTACGACACCGCTCCCGGCCCTGTTGCGTGGATTCGAAACCCTCGGCGTGCCGCGCGTACTCGTCTCAGTCATCCAGTTTCTCTATCGATATCTTTTCGTGATTTCAGAGCAGGCGCAGCACATGCGCCTCGCGGCCGCTTGCCGCAGCGGAACACGCCGAAGACGCCGTAGCGATCGCTTCCAATCAGCGGCGGGAGCTCTGGGAGTTTTGTTTGCGCGCTCTTATTCACGGGCGGATGGGATACATCGGGCCATGCTTTCGAGAGGGTACAATGGCCATTTACCGGTTGCGGATCCGGGCCAATTCCGAGTTGAGGATGGCGTTTTTGCCGGGTTGACCATCCTGGCGCTGGCCGCGCTGCGCACGCTTCCCTATTAGAAGATGGAATTTCTCGTTCACGCGCGCGACATACATTACCAGTACGACGATGGAACAAAAGCGCTCGACGGCGTCAACTTCTATCTTTTCCCCGGTGAGACCGTAGCGTTATTAGGAGCGAACGGATCCGGCAAAACAACTTTCGCACTCCACCTGAATGGATTGTTGCAAGGCAGCGGCGAAGTGGACGTCTGTGGGATGCGCGTGGGCAAAGACACGCTCGCTGCCGTTCGATCCAAGGTCGGGATGGTGTTTCAGGATTCCGACGAGCAGTTATTTATGCCGACGGTCCTGGAAGATGTGGCGTTCGGTCCGATGAACCTGGGGATGAGCCGCTTGGATGCCGTGGTCAAGGCGACATGGGCGCTGGGCGAGGTCGGAATGGACTATGCACTCGATAAGGCGCCCTATCATTTGAGCGCGGGAGAAAAGAAACGCGTTGCGCTTTCCGGAGTTTTGGCAATGAACCCGGAAGTGCTGGTGCTCGACGAGCCGACCACATTCCTCGATCCGCCCGGGAAAAAAAGCCTCGTGCAGCTACTGCGGAGGCTTCCCCAAGCCAAGCTAATCATAACTCACGACGTCAATTTTGCAATGGCGTTGGCATCGCGAGCTGTATTTTTCGAAAAGGGGCGAGTGCTTGCGGACGCCGCAATTGATGAAATCGTTCGCCGCTTCGACTGGACTTCAGGTTACGATGCGCCGGCCTCGGAAGAATTCTTACGGTATTCCGCCCAGCGCCGTTTTTGAGCGGCGGCAATTCGCTCGCGGGCCTCTTCGCTCAATCTTCTCTTGCCGCTTGTAGAAGAGGCGGCCGAATGTCTTCCCGGCGGCCGGCCGCGTCGAGCCCCGTTCAGACCCAACATGGATCTCACTTGAGTTATCTGCAGATCAATTCTTTGCCGTTGGACTTCCAGCCCTTCCAATGCGGCCTGCAACAGGACATTATTTTGAGAGTCTTTTCTCGGTCGAGGCATACGAGGCTCCTGACTGGACGATAGCTAATCACTGCGATCTTATCATTAATTAACTACGCCTCAACAATAAATGTTACAGGTCCATCGTTAATAAGTTCGACTCGCATTGTTGCCTGGAACACGCCTGTGCTTACCTGTAAGCCTACGGCGCGTAAACGCTCCACAAAGTATTCATACAAATTCTTTGCCTGCTCCGGCGGAGCGGCTTCGTCGAAACTGGGGCGGCGTCCTTTGCGCGTGTCGCCGTACAGCGTGAACTGCGACACCACCAGGATGCTTCCCGCCACGTCCTGGACGCTGCGATTCATCTTTCCATCGTCATCGGAGAAGATTCGCAACCCTGCTATCTTTGCAGCCAGAAGATCGGCCTGCGCCGTCGTATCCGCGTGTGTAATCCCCAGCAGGAGCAGCAATCCGCGACCGATGGAACCTACTGTTTCTCCAGCTACTTCGACGCTCGCGCGGGTCACGCGCTGCATTACGATTCTCATGTACCATTTAGTATTGCACCCACCCTTCATTGGTGCCATATTCCGATGAATTTGATTTATTCATGAAGAAAGCTGTTGCAAAGCGACCGAATCCGGTCCGGCAGACACCTCTGTGGAAAACCCGGCTTGCGGTTTTTGGCCACAGCCCGCTCGCGACCGTAGCGGCATCTTTCCTGCTGTTAGTGCCATGTTACTGGCAATCGCGAATTCAGGCTGGCGATCTTTCCAGTCACTTGTATAATGCGTGGCTTGCCGAACTGGCCGGCCAAGGACGCGCCCCAGGAATCACACTTCAGTTTCAGACGACCAATGTATTGTTCGACCTGTTGTTGAGCGCGTTGCTGAAGGTGTTCAGTCCGGGCGCCGCGCAGAGAATTTCAGTGTCTCTCGCCGTGCTCGTCTTCGCATGGGGTGCATTCGCGTTCATTTCTAAAGTCGCGGGACGCCGGAGTTGGAGCCTGTTTCTTCTGATCGCCATTTGCTCTTACGGCTGGGTGTTCCGCATGGGCTTCTTCAATTATTTCCTCAGCCTCGGATTATGCTTCTGGGCGCTGGCCTTGATGTGGGAGCCTTCACGAAAAAGGATGGCATGCGCGTGCGCGGTTTTGGCGTTGGCGTACGTGGCCCATCCGCTTCCGGTCGCGTCGACGATCTGCCTGATTGCCTACGTCTGGCTGGCTCGTAGATATCCCAGGCAAAAACTGCTCGGCGGAGCTCTTGTCGCAATCGCCGCCGCCGCATTCCTCATTCGATTGGTGCTCGATGCGCGATGGTCACCTGATCAGGTCACCATGATCACGGGTTTCGATCAGGCTCGTGTTTTTGGCGGCGAGTATTGGCTCGTCTATTTCGGCCTGCTTCTGGTATGGGTCTGGCTGATATTCGGGGCGATCCGAAAATCGGGCATGCGGGCGATTGTTACCAGCGTGCCGTTTCATCTCTGCGTGCTCGGTGCGGCAGCGGTATTGATATTTCCCGACTGGCTGATGACGCCTGTGTTCAAACACGCCCTGGCATTTATCTCCGAGCGCATGTCCCTTCCCTTGGCGATTTGTATGATCGCTTTGGCGGGGATGGCGCCGATCCGACCCATGCAGACCGGGGCGATCGCCATTGTAGCGATCCTGTTTTTCGGTCTTCTCTATAGAGACGAAATCGCGATCAATCGATTCGAGGACACGATGCAGAACGTGGTATCGCAGTTGCCGCCGGGGCAGCGCTTGGTCAGCGGAATCGACGATCCATATGACCGGGTGGACCCGCTGCCGCATATCATCGACCGTGTTTGCGTTGGCCGCTGCTACAGCTACGCGAATTACGAACCGTCAACGGGCCAATTCCGTGTGAGAGCGATGGGGGACAGTCCAATAATCGTGTCGCGGTATGACGATTCCTGGCAGATGCAAAACGGTCTGTACGTGGTTCAAAAGAAGGATCTGCCGTTATATCAGGTTGTTTTGGAGGGTGGCGGACGGATGTTGATAAGGTCGTTGCCGGCGGGGTCGCGCTGTGGGATGACTTATTGGAATGGACTCAGTACTAGAATGAGCACGTACTAATCGGTTCGCCTTATGTGAAGGATGCTCTCAAATCCGAATAATGAATTGAGTGATCTACAAACGGAATCGCGTACACAGCCGCGTGCCTGGCGGATTCTTCAGCTTTGAGGAAGAAGCAACCAAGATGCGCATGCACGGTTTTGGACACGGAGACTTCATTTCTCTTCGCGACGAATACGGACAGACATGGCGCGGCACCGCGGACCGGGGCACGGATGGAAGTTACCGCTATACCTTCCGCAATGGCGACGGTCGAACCATAAGCGGCCTGACGGACGGCTTTGGCATCACGCTGCGCGACCAAAAAGGCCGTACCTGGCGCGGTTTCATCGATTAGACCGAAAACGCGCTTCGGACAACACTGCGACCGGCACATAATAGAGTCAGATGTCGTCCTCGCCGGCCCAAGCTCTGACCGCGCGGCAGTTCTTCTCACGTCAGGGCCTCCTCGCTAAATGGCACCCGAATTATGAGTTTCGGGCCGGTCAACTGGAAATGGCCGAAGCCATCGAATCCGCCATCGCGGACAAACGTCATCTGCTGGTGGACGCTGGAACAGGCACCGGCAAGACGCTCGCTTATCTGATTCCCGCTATTCTTTCCGGCAAGCGCATCGTGGTATCGACCGGAACGAAAAACCTTCAGGAGCAGCTTTTTTATAAGGATGTCCCGTTCCTTCAGCAGCATTTCGACCGCGAGTTGAAAGTCTGCTACATGAAAGGGCGCTCGAACTTCGCCTGCAGGCAGAAAATCTACGACGCGGAACGCGAACCGGTTCTGACCGGCCTCGAAGAGGTGGTCGATTACCGCATCATTCAAGATTGGGAAACTAAGACCTCAACTGGGGATCGCGCGGAAATCAAGACTCTTCCCGAAAACAGCTCGGCCTGGATCAAGCTTGACGCGCGCCGCGATCTCTGTACCGGCCAGAAGTGCCAACATTTCGAGCGCTGCTTCATCACGCAGATGCACCGCCGCGCCCTCGAAAGCGACATCATCATCGTCAACCACCACCTCTTCTTTGCCGATCTGGCGGTGAAGGACGACGAATTCGGCGGAATTATCCCCGAGTACGCGGCCGTGGTATTCGACGAAGCGCACGAGATTGAAGACGTTGCCGGCCAGTACTTCGGCGTCAGCATCAGCACTTACCAGGTGCAGGATCTGGGGCGCGACGTAGCCAATCTTTCCCGGCGAAAGCAGTTTGGATCGCAGGAGCTCGATCGAATCGTAGAAACGGTGCTCGACCGGAGCGAGAATTTTTTCATGCTCTTCGGCGATTCCGAAGGGCGTACGGGTTTTCGGGGCCACGAGAGTTTTCTTGACCGGCACGAGGATAAGTACAACAACCTTCGCCTGGCGCTGGAACTCCTCGCGACACACCTGCAACTGATCAAGGACGCGCCGGAGGAATCCATCCCTCTCTATCGGCGCGCTCTCGAAATCCGCGATCGCCTGGAATTCTGGATGAAGGGCGGGGACCGCTCCTACGTCTACTGGGTGGAGCGACGCGGACGCGGCTGCTTTCTACAGGCGACGCCCATTGACGTATCGAAAATTCTCGAGGAGAAGCTGTTCGATTCCTTAGACACGGTGGTTCTCACTTCCGCGACCTTAGCCGTCCAGGGAAGCTTCGATTTCGTGCAGCAGCGGCTGGGCGTTCGGCATGCGCGCACACTCGTGGTTCCGAGCCACTTCGAATTCGAGAAACAGGCGCTGCTTTACGTCGCGCAGCATTTGCCAGAGCCGCGCAGTCCAGCCTTTACGGCGGCCGCGGCCGAAGAGGTGACGCGGATTCTTGAAACACAGCTCGGGACGCGCGTTCGTTCTGTTTACCAGTTACCAGCAGATGCGGCTGGTTTATGATCGGGTGTCGCTTGAAATCGATTACCCGACTCTGCTGCAAGGCACGGGCCCGCGCAGCGCGCTGCTCGAAGAGTTCCGCCGAACCCCGAACTGCGTGCTGTTCGCGACATCGTCGTTCTGGCAAGGCGTCGATGTGCAAGGCGATCAGTTGAGCTGCGTTATTATCGATAAGCTGCCTTTCGCGGTGCCCAGCGATCCGGTTGTCGAAGCGAGAATCCAAAATATCCGCGACGAGGGCGGGAATCCATTTTACGATTACCAGATCCCGCAGGCGGCGCTCGCCCTCAAGCAGGGATTTGGACGTCTAATTCGCAGCCGCTCCGACCGTGGGGTGCTTGTTTTGCTTGACAATAGAATTACGAAGACCCGTTACGGGCAGATTTTCTTCGACAGCCTTCCGGACTACGGATTCACTACCAAGATCGACGAGGTGGAACAGTTCTTTAATGTTTGAAGTCACCGTGCAACAGACATTCGCGGCGGGACACGCGCTCCGCAACTATCGCGGCAAATGCGAAAACGTGCATGGACACAACTATCGCATCGAAGTGAAGGTGCAAGGTGAGGAATTGGACAATATCGGGCTGTTGGTCGACTTTGTCGAGCTAAAGCGCGCCATGAAAGGCGCGATCGATTATCTCGACCATCAGTTCATTAACGACCTGCAGCCCTTCGACAAAATCAATCCATCCGCCGAAAACATTGCGAAATATTTTCATGACCGCATCAGCGCGGAGTTGAACGTGCAAGTTCCGGTCCGCATCGCGGAAGTGAAAGTCTGGGAGACAGATACGAGCTCAGCAGTCTATCGGCCTTAGGGCCATTATTTACCGAAGAAAGCAGCGTTCTGCTTCGCGAAATCCGACCACTTCTCCGGCAGATCGTCGAGCGCGAAAATGGCAGACACGGGGCACACCGGCACGCACGCGCCACAGTCGATGCACTCAACAGGATCGATGTAGAGCATATTGTGGTCGCCGAAGTTCGGCTCGTCTTTCTTCGGATGGATACAATCCACTGGGCAGGCGTCTACGCACGCCGTATCCTTAGTTCCAATGCAAGGTTCCGCTATAACGTAAGCCATATATATGATCGATATGAACCGCTCGCCGGCACGCCGGGCCGCGACGTGGTAGGTAATCTTCATTATACCCAGTGAACCCGTTCGGCTACCGCCCCTTGGTTCGTGGTTCGTAGTTCGTGGTTCGTAGTTCGGAACCACCAACAACGAACCAACAACCACCAACGCCTTTGGTAGAACAAGGGCAGTTCTCGCCCACCGCTTACAATGGTTCTGATGATTCCAAAAGTGAGGAAAGCGGTCTTCCCCGCCGCGGGATTAGGAACCCGATTCCTGCCCGCCACGAAGGCGCAGCCGAAGGAAATGCTTCCCCTCGTGGACAAGCCCCTGATCCAGTACGGCGTCGAAGAGGCGATCCACTCAGGTATTCAGAACATCATTATTGTTACCGGACGCGGCAAGAGCGCCATTGAAGATCACTTCGACGTCAGCTTCGAACTGGAGTCGGTTCTTGAATCCAAGGGTAAAAAGGACCTGCTTAGCATCGTGCGCAACGTTTCGGACATGATTAATGTCGCCTACGTTCGCCAGAAGGAGGCTCTCGGTCTCGGTCACGCGATTTTGCGAGCCAAGGAATTGGTAGGGAACGAACCTTTCGCGGCGGTGTTATCCGACGACGTGATCGATTCGGAGATCCCCGCGATTCGTCAGTTGCTGGACGTCTACGAGTTTTATGGCGCTCCGGTGGTTGCACTCATGGAGGTTCAGGGCGACGCCATTTCGGCATACGGAGCCGTGGACGCGGAGCCTGTAGCGCACAACGGCAGCCGCGATCGTCTGTTTCGGATCCGCAATATGGTGGAAAAGCCAAAACCTTCCGAAGCTCCTTCGAATCTTGCGATCATCGGACGCTACGTACTCACTCCCGAGATTTTCGATTCGATAGAAGCCGTCGAGCCTGGGAGCGGCGGAGAGATCCAGTTAACGGACGGGCTGAAACACCTTTTGCGTAACCGTCCGATCTACGGTTATCGTTTTGAAGGCACCCGCTACGATGCCGGCGATAAGCTCGGCTTCCTGAAAGCCACGGTGGAATTTGCGCTGCACCGCTACGATCTCGGCGGTGAGTTTCGCGAGTATCTCAAAAGCCTCAAATTATGACCAGACGCCAGTTCACTCTCGCCGCCGCCGGAGCGACGGCTCTCGCGCAGAATCCGGCGCCAGTCCGTCTCGGCATAGATCTTTTCAGCATTCGATCGCAGGGCTGGAGTGCATTCGAGTATCTGGACTATTGCGCAAAGTGGAAGGCCAAGGTCGTCCATTTCTCCGAGATCCGATTCCTGGGCAGCCTGGAACCCGATCATCTTAGAAAAGTTAGGGCCCGCGCCGAGGAGCTGGGCATCCAGCTCGAAATCGGTATGCGCTCCATCTGCCCCTCATCGACCATGTTCGATCCCAAACAGGGCACCGCGGAAGAGCAGCTTTCTAAAATGATCGATTCGGCGAAAATCATCGGCTCGCCGATCGTGCGCGCGGTCTTGGGCAGCATGGAGGATCGGCGTCCTCCTGGGATTGAACCGCATATCGAGGACACGGTTCGCGTACTTCGCGCCGTTCGCTCGCGTGTTCTCGACAGCGGTCTTAAGATCGCGATTGAAAACCACGCAGGCGATATGCAGGCTCGCGAGCTCAAGATTTTGGTCGAAGAAGCCGGCCGGGATTTCGTGGGGGTCTGTCTGGATTCGGGCAATCCGCTCTGGACCATTGAAGACCCGCATCTCACGCTTGAAACATTGCACCCCTACGTTCTGACCAGCCACGTGCGCGACTCCGCTGTGTGGCGCGTTCGGGAAGGAGCTGCCGTTGCGTGGGTTCGCATGGGCGAGGGCAACGTCGGCATCGACGATTACGTCCGCAAATATCAGGAGTTGTGTCCGGGCCGCGCGTTATCGCTGGAGATCATTGTCACGCCCCCTCGCATCTTTGCTTTCGAAGATCCGAAATTTTGGGAATCTTACCGCGGAACGCCCGCGTGGGAATTCGAAAGATTTCTGGCCATCGCGGAAAAGGGCGCGCCGCGCCCGAAGCTGGATCCTGTTCCCAAAGAGCTTGCGCAACAGCGCGAGCGCGAGGACCTGGAAGCAAGTCTGCGATACACTTACAAGCTGTTGAACATCTAGGAGCCCATGGGCCAACTCGATCAGAAGATTGCAATCGTCACAGGTGCGAGCCGAGGCATTGGAAAATCGATCGCTGAGACTTTCGCGCGCGAAGGCGCGGCCGTTGTGATTTGCGGACGGAAACAGGATACTCTCGACGCGGTAGCCGCTGAATTCCGATCTCTGCCCGGCAAAATTGTCCCCCGCGCGACCCATGTCGGTCGTCTGGAGGATCTGACAAAACTGGTTGACGAGACGAACAAGGAGTTCGGACGTATAGATATTGTGGTCAACAACGCGGGCACGAACATCGCGCAGGGTCCCGCCATCGAAATGGACGACACGCAGTTCGACAAGATGGTGGAAGTGAACCTCAAGAGTGCTTTTCGTCTCACCAGGCTGGTGGCGCCCGGTATGGCCGAGCGCGGCTGGGGGTCCATTATTAACATCGCGTCCATCGCCGGCATGCGGCCGCAATATCACGGGATGCTATACAGCATGACCAAGGCTGCGTTGATCATGATGACCCAGTCGTTTGCGGTAGAGCTTGGATCGAAGGGGGTGCGCGTGAACGCCATCGCGCCGGGACTGATTCAGACGCATCTGAGCGAATATTACTGGAAAGACGAGGACCGCTGGGGGCACATGCAGAAATCGCAGCCGATCAAACACCTGGGCCAGCCCCATGAGATCGCCAGCGTTGCCTTGCTGCTTGCAAGCGATGCTTCGTCATACCTAACCGGCCAGACTATTGTCGTCGATGGCGGCCGCACGCTCTCTTCAATGTGATGTTTCGATTTTTCATTTTGTTATTCCTGGCGCAGGCCGCCTACTGCGACGTTGTCGAGGAAGTTGGCGCAGCCCTTTCTCAAGGCAACTTTGCGCTTGCGGATTCCGAAATCCAAAGCTATCGCAAGAAGCACGGGGTCACGCCGGAGATGCTCGAGGCACTATCTTGGATGGCCCGCGGCGCGCTTGCGTCGAAGCAATTCGATAAAGCAGAAGCCTACGCCCAGGAAACGGAAAAGCTGGTTCGAGAAAACTTAAAAGGGCGCTCGGTCGATTCCGACCCGCACCTGGCAACCGCTCTCGGCGCGGCGATCGAAGTTCAAGCGCAAGTTCTGGCGGCGCGCGGCGAACGAAGCGATGCGGTTGCGTTGCTGCATAAAGAGCTGCTCGCCTGGAACAACACTTCGATCCGAACGCGCATTCAGAAAAACATCAATCTGCTCTCGCTGGAGGGTAAATCGGCGCCGCCGCTCGATGAGCGCGAGTTTCTGGGCGCGAAGCCCACTCCGCTCGCGGCACTGCGGGGAAAGCCCGTCCTGCTTTTCTTTTGGGCGCACTGGTGCGGCGACTGCAAAGCGGAATCGCCAATTCTCGCCCAACTACAACAGGAATACGGTCCGCGGGGGCTGACCGTGATTGCGCCCACGCAGCGCTACGGCTATGCCGCGGGTGGGCAGGATGCATCGCCTACCCAGGAATTGAAGTACATCGACGAGGTTCGCCGCCGTTATTACCCTGAACTTCTCTCCGACCCGGTGCCCGTCAGCGAGCAAAACTTCAAACTTTATGGCGCCAGCACCACACCGACCATCGTCCTGATCGATCGCCATGGCATCGTTCGTCTCTACCATCCCGGCGCTATGTCCGAGCAAGAGCTGAAATCGGCAATCGGCTCCGTGTTGTAGTTTCTGGCGGCGGCTGGCAGACGCATCGTAAACGTCGAACCCTGCCCCAACTCGCTATCTACAGAGATGTTTCCGCCCATCATTTGGCAGAATCGCTGGCTGATCGCCAAACCGAGGCCGGTGCCTCCATATTTGCGAGTCGTCGAACTATCCACTTGAGAGAACGACTTGAAAAGTTTGGTTCGCTGCTCCGCGCTCATGCCGATACCATTGTCCATTACCCGGAATTCGATCCATTCTCTTCCCGGAGGTCCCGTCCGCAGCACGACAACGCGAACGGACCCGCCCTGAGTAAACTTGCAGGCATTGCTCAACAGGTTGAGGAGACTCTGCCGGACCTTGACCAGGTCCGCCTCCATGTAACCGACGTTGCTGAAGCATTCCTCGAGGAGCGTATTGCCTTTACTCTGCGCTAGCGGACGCACCGTGCTGACGGCGTCCTCCACCACAGTCGCAACCAGGAACAATTCGTTATGCAGCTCCGTCTTGCCCGCCTCGATTTTGGATAAATCGAGGACGTCGTTGATGATCGCCAACAAGTTCTTGCCGGCTCTCTCGATTCGCGCTAGATCCTCCCGGGCCTGCTCGACATTTTCAATGCTGCCGGGCTCCTGCAACATTTCGCTGTAGCCGATGACCGCGTTCAAAGGGGTACGAAGCTCATGGCTCATGTTGGCTAAAAAGATGCTTTTTGTACGGTTCGCTTGCTCCGCGGCTTCTTTGGCCGCGAGCAACTCCGATTCGATACGCCGCCGCTCCGCAACTTCATTCTCTAACGCCCGTGTCCGATCCTTCACCCGCTTTTCCAATCCATCCTGCGCCTTTTGCAGCGCCGTATCCCGCGCATGGATCTGGGAAAGCATCTCATTGAAGTTGTCGACCAGCAGGCCCACTTCATCGTTGCTATTATTCTGAGCCCGCACCGTGTAATTCTTGCTCGCCGACACCAGGCTCGCCGTCTCGGCGAGCCGTAGCACGGGTTCGGAGATGACGCGCTGCAGGCGCGAGGAAAGCACAAAAGCAACCACGAGTGCCAGCAGCAGGACGAGCATCACCATCGTCGTGTACAGCTTCAGACGCGCGCGGCCTTCGTCCAGATCGCTTTCGAGGTACACCGTTCCCAACCGTTCTCCATCCAGCAGGATGGGTCGAAAAAGATGCAACCGATCGTCACCAATATAGTTTCCATCCGGACCCGGTGTTCCTGGAAGGCGGGGAGTGACTCCCGCCCGGGAATACGAGGCAAACAATTTTCCATTCCGAAGGTAGATGCATGCCGATGTGAGGCGCTGCTCCGCGCGCAGCATCCCCAGGGTCGCTATGACCTCTTTACGATCTTGGAATAAGACCGCGGCGCTGCTGCTCGCAGCGACAATTTGCGCCACGGAGGACAGTTCGCGCACCATGGTGATGCGGTACATGATGACTTCGAAGACGCTGAATGCGCCGCAGGAAAGCAGGAGGGCCGTGCTACTGGTCAGCATGATGATGGCTACCAGCTTCCGCTTGATGGAATTGGCGCGGTTGAGGAATCTACCGGTTAGAGGATTGGCCGAGCCGCTGCGATAGCGATACACCTAACCTCATCGGCCGGTGGATTCTAAGTCTTAGCTTTCAGGCGCGCCACTTCACGCCCACGCCAAGCGCCGTCTTGGCGTAATCGAGGCTTCGTTCAAGATCCACTTTTTGCTGTTCGCGCAACGCCGCCCTGTATTCTTCGGGAGGTTCGGCCGCGCCGTCTTCTGTCACCATGAACCCTTCGAATGGATGCCCACGACGTCCTAACGCGACGAAGCGCACGAACTCCGCTGCGTTCGCCTTCGGGAACGCCTTCCAGAAATCCGGCTCCAGATAGGGCATGACGCGCGGAGGACGCCCCGTGATCACTTCAAGCTGCATGCTCGCGGTAGCACACAGTTCGCGATAACGCGCTACGAAGGCTTTGAAATCGATCGTTCCGTCTCCGAGCGCGACCCATTGTGCCGCGGCGCCGCGCGGATGTTCGTACACTACCGAATCCCGGATGTGGCTGGTAACAATGTAAGGAGCCAGAACTTCGAGGGTCACCATGGGATCCTCCACCACCCACATGGGATTTCCCGAATCCAGACAGGCTCCGACGAAATCCTTGCCGGCTTCTTCGATGATCGTGCGCACCTCGCGCGCCTGCATATCGCCGGCGTGATTCTCAAGTCCGATTTTCACGCCGATATCGGGAGCCTGGTTTCTGGCGGTGCGCAGTACCTGAATCGTCTTCTCCATATGCGGCTCGATGCCGCCGGGTGTGTGCCGGTCTTTGTCGCTTCCCATGAAACAACGCATGGAGGTCGCGCCGATCGCCTTGGCTATACGCAGCCCTTTCACGAGGTTCTCCACCGGATCGCCGTTCTTCGCGCTCCAACTCGTCGACGTCGGACAGATGCAGCCGATGCCAGCGTCCAACGTAATTCCAAGCGAAGCTGCGTGTTCCTTCACGCGCGCCAGATGGGATGGCTCCAGACTCTCGTAATCGCCGGAGCTGGAAATCTGGATCGTATCCACCTTCTGCGTGGCGGCCCAGTCCAGGAGTTGAATCGCTTTCCATCGAAAAGCTCGCAAGGAATAAGTGTCGAATCCCAACCGGATGGGAACTTCGCTCGATTTCGCGGGCTGAGCGCTGGTTTGTTGTAAGCCGAAAGCCGTGCTGCCAGCGGCTTGAAGGAAGGTGCGGCGATCCATACGACTCATCGTAGCGCCGCTCGAACAGGAGAGAAAAATAAAAAAGGCCCCGATTCCTCGGGGCCGTTTTGCATGAACCTAAACTTTCTGCAATCCCTCTTTGGGAGGTGAGACTACTTCTTACCCTTTTTTGCGGGCTTCTTCGCAGTCTTCTTTGCAGCAGCTTTCTTCGTTGCGTTCTTCATCGATTGATTCTCCCTAACATCAAAATTTGCGACCTCTACGAGATCGCAGTGTGATTCATATATAAGGTTCTTTGGAACGAAAGTCAAGAAAAAAATGCGTATGCGGATCGTCTCGGCGGTGAACGCGTAGCTTTGCGGCACGCAAAACCATTTTCGATGCGAATTGTTGCATCGACTTTCGCGCTTCCAACCCCTAAAACGTTTCATCTGGACTTCGTTGCCGCTTGCCCGGGGCACGCGCAACGAAGTAAGATCGTGACGAAGTGCTGTTTCGTCATCGATCCGCCGCTCTCGCGTTTTCATTCGCGATCGTCCTCGGACTTTCCGGTTGCGCGAAGAAAAAACACGTAACGTCAAATGTCCCGCCGACGCCAATTGCTCCGGCCCCGCAGCTGACGCCGCGTCCTCAACTAACACCGCCAGGGCCTGAAACCGGCATCGCGAGCTGGTATGGACATCCCTATCACGGAAGGCCGGCAGCCGATGGCGAAATTTACGACATGGAAAAAATGACGGCCGCGCATCGCACGCTACCGTTCAACACTTGGGTGCGCGTCACGAATCTCACCAACGGAAAAACGATCGACGTGCGAATTATCGATCGCGGTCCGTTCATCGACGGACGCATCATCGATCTTTCTCACGCCGCCGCTCGCGCCATCGATCTCATCGGACCCGGCATCGCGCAAGTTCGGCTCGACATCATCGCCGCTCCGCCGCAGCAGCTATCCACTCCGGCTTTGTTCGCCATCCAGATCGGCGCGTTTCAGGATCGCGATCATGCGAATCGCGTATGCAACGCCATGGAGGAACAATTCGGAACGGCGCGCGTCATCTATCGCGAAGGACCGCCGAGCGTCTGGCGCGTTCTGGTAGGGGCGGTTTCCAGTCTGGATGACGCGAACGTTCTCGCCGACCATGTCCGGACTCAGACGGGTGAAGCGCTCGTCGTCCGACTCGAGTAGCAAGCGCCAAGGAGCGCTATCGAGGTAGGACGAACACCGTATCCGTCCAAACGGAAGTACCTCCGCAAAATACCCCCTCTTTGTGGGGTGAGTCTACCCCAAAGGAGTTTTACAACTAATGCTTTGTGGTCTTGTTAGGGACCTAAAGTCTCTTGTAGAGTTTAGGTTCCGGGAACGCACTAGACTTTAGGCTTAACATGCTAGCAACCGTCGAAGAACCCAAGCGCCACGTCCTGATTGGCCAGTCGCCCCGCATCCGCCACGTTTTGAAACTCATTGATAAGGTGGGCCATTGCCGTTGGCCCGTCCTGCTGCTCGGCGAGACCGGAACCGGTAAGGAAGTCGTCGCGCGGTCTATCCATAATATAAGCCCGGTCGGTCCGTTCGTCACAATCGACTGTTCGGCCATGGTCGGGCCCCTTATGGAAAGCGAGCTGTTCGGTCACGTGTCGCGGTTCTTTCACTGGCGCGGTCGGAAATAAGATCGGACTGATCGAGATGGCGGACGGGGGCATCGCGTTTTTCGATGAAATCGGGGAGCTGCCGCTGGATCTTCAGGCTAAACTTCTTCGGGTGTTGCAGGAAAAAGAGTTCCGCCCGGTCGGCTCCTTGCAGCAGCGCCGCTCCGATTTTCGAATCATCGCCGCCACCAACCGCGACCTCGCGAAGGAAGTGGAGAAGGGAACTTTCCGGCGGGACCTTTACTATAGGTTGAACGTAGTGAACGTTCGCATCGCACCCCTGCGCGACCGCAAAGAAGATATCCCCGCTCTGATCGCTCACTTCATGACGCGGTACGGCAGGAATCACACCCTGACGCAGGAAACCCTTGAAGCGATGCTCTCCTACGATTGGCCGGGGAACGTCCGCGAGTTGGAAAATTGCATCCAGCACATGGTGGCCATCAACTCCGGCCCGCTGATCCATATGACCGACTTGCCGTCGATGTTGCAAAACCATGTCGCGATGCGTCGCTCGCAATCGCTCGCCGTGGCGGCCATGGCAGGTCCAGCGCCCCGATTCCCGGCTGCGGTTGCCCTGGATCGCATTCCCGAAAGCTATGCCGCACCCGGCTCTCCTGTGGTTCCGCTCATGGAAATGGAAAAACGGGCCATCCGCGAAGCTCTCGAATACACCAAGGGCGATCGCGCGGTCGCGGCCAGTCTGCTTGGCATCGGCAGGACCACGTTGTATCGCAAGCTGAAGGAATATCAGATCGCCAGCTAACACGCTTTTCTGAGATTCCCGGCACCTTCCTCCACTAGTTGGTGTGGGAACTCAACGATTGAACCTGCTGCTGGTGGAAGACAACCTCGAAGATCAACAGCTCATCCGGGACGCTCTCGCGGAAACTGAAGAATGCGGTCCCCGCTTCCACTGGTTCTCCTGCGAGGTCATCGCGGTGGATTACCTGGCCGACGCGATTCATTGCCTCGATCGCGGACGCTTCGATGCCGTTCTCCTCGATCTCGCGCTACCCGATAGCCCGCTGGTGCTGAACACGTTCGAACAGATCCAGCTGGTGGCTCGCGGTACACCCGTCATCTGTCTTATCGACGCGGAAGACGAGTCGTTTGGGCACCGGCTTCTGCGGGAAGGCGCACAGGATGTCCTCGTCAAGGGCGATATCGAATGCGGATCGCTTGCCCGTTCTTTGCGTCACGCCATCGAGCGACAACGCCGTTCCCGCGCGCTACGTTCGATCTCCTTTTTCGACGATCTCACCGGTTTTTACAGCCGCTATGGATTCATCTCCATGGCGAGCCACGACCTCAGCGCTGCCCGAGCCACTGGCGCGCCGGTCACCATGGCAGTTCTCGAAGTGGACGGCTTCGGCGAAGACCTGCAAGATCGTGATCTTCTGCTGCTCGACGTCGCCGAGCGGCTTCAGAATGTTTTCGACGATGCGGCATCCATCGGCCGCCTGGACGCAAATAGCTTCGGCATCGTCGCATTTCTGCCGGCGGAAAGACAGTTCGGAAGACGTCTGGAACAATTTGGAAACGAACTTCGAGAAGTGCGCGAAGGATTGCGCGTAATCGGAGGCACGGTGAGCGTGCCCAAGTCGGGTCCGTACGATCTGGAGCAACTGTTTGAAGACGCCCGTCCCAAAGTCGTCGCGAAACCCGCTATGCTGGCGGATTGAAAACTCCTACCATCGCGCTCGATGCCACTTACAGCGTCGGCCGGAATCTCTCCGGAGTAGGAGTTTATTCCCGTGAGATTGCCACGCAACTCGCCGCCGCGCATCCCGAAGTGAAGTTTCTTCTCTGTTACCGACCGCATCGTTTTCTCCGTTCGTTTGATATCCGACGACCACGGAATGTTCGACGCCGGCTGCTTTGGAACGGCTCGCCCCGCTCTGTCGATTTATTCCACGGCTTGAATCAACGTCTGGATCGACGGTTCCGCCGTAGCGTCTCGACGTTTCACGATCTCTTCGTCCTGACCGGGGACTATTCCACGCCTGAGTTCCGCGCGAGATTCGCGGAGCAGGCGAGGCTGGCGGCAGAGCGGTCGGATTTGATCATTGCCGTTTCGGAGTTCACAGCCGGTCAGGTTTGCGAGTTGTTGAAAGTCGAGCGCTCGCGTATCCGCGTCGTCCCTCACGGCGTGAAAATCCCGCAACAGGCTTCTACACTTTCGCGCGAGCCGCTGATCCTTTTTGTGGGAGCGATTCAGAAGCGCAAGAACATCCAGCGGCTGGTCTCCGCTTTTGAGCCGACCCCAGCGGGCTGGAAGCTGGTACTTGCCGGTTCGATGGGTTATGGCGCGGAGGAGGCGATGCAGCAAATCGAGAGAAGCTCCCGGCGAAACGATATAACTATCGCGGGTTATGTCGACAACTTGGAATTGGAGCGCCTCTATGACCGCGCGTCGATCTTCGCGTTTCCGTCTCTCGATGAAGGATTCGGGATTCCAGTGCTCGAAGCCATGGGTCGGGGAGTTCCGGTACTAACTTCCAACACTTCCGCTCTGAGAGAGGTCGCTGGCGACTCTGCAATTCTGGTCGATCCGACGAGCACGGATCAAATCGCAGCAGCTCTGAATTGCCTTATAGTGGACGGAACCTTGCGGATGAGATTATCTGAAAAGGGCCGACAACATGCGTCCGCATACACCTGGGACGGGGCAGCCTCTCTTACGTGGGATGTATATCGCGAACTGCTCGCCGCAGGTTAATTCTTCTCGTCGTCGATAGCGATCTTCAGCGCCCGCAGGAATTTTTGATCCTGCGTAGTCAGCTTGATCTTCCCGTTGGTTTCGAAACGGCGTTTGGGCTCCGTTTCGACCTCGGTTTCGCTGTCTTCGTCGGATTCTTCGCGCTTGTTAAACCCAATGGTTGCTTCAAGCACCAGGAAGACGTCGTAACCGGCGCGCTTAATTTCTCCGATTGCGGCGGCAATGCGATCGGAGTCGGAGAGCGATTCGTTGATCGCGTTTCCCAGCTCTTGCATGAGGTCCTTCAGTTTTTCTTCCACCGCCCGCCCCCTTCCTTATATATCGGAGCTACTTTCCCGAGTCATCCGGATCTAACGCAGAGCAGGATGCTTCCAGGATACTCTACATTCTGGATGTTCTAAAAACCCCCAGAGTTTCAACGTTTTTGAGAACAGCACTACCAGCACAGTGGGACACACCCATCCATGCTCTATTACTATATATCGGATTCAGACGCCGCTTTCAGTAGCGGTTCGCTAAACTGGTACTAGCTTCATGATTGCAATTTCCCGGAAGCTTTTGCACCACGTTCTACCCAGCGTCGCTCGACCGCTGCACATCCTCTGGAATCAGGTCGTCGGATTCTTGTTCATCGTGCTCGCGTTGGTACCGGTTCCGTCCGCGTTTCGCAGCTACCACGATCCAAACGGTCTCCCCCGTTTGACGATGTCGCTTATTTTCATTGTTCTGATGGCCTTCTTCGGAGTTTCTTCGTTCTTGCGAGCTCGCAGAATCGGCCGCTCCTAAATTCCCGAAGCGGGTTCCGCAACTGGTCACCTGCGAGCCAGCCAGGCCAAAAATAATCCGTCGGGCGCAACATCCTCCCAGTACGAGATCGGCTTGCTCGACACTTTTTTACAATTTCGCTCGAGCAAGCATTCGAGTTGCCGCCGCTCGAACCATTTCTCCCATGCAGGCGTTTTCAAACGCCCCCAATGTTCGGCGTTCTTGTCGATGACCACGATGCTTCCACCCGGCCGGACCACGCGGCACATCTCCGAAATCGCCGTCTCGATGTCGATCGCGTGCTCCAGGGATTCCGTGGCGTAAGCGCAATCGAACGCTCCGGAACGGAACGGCAGCGCTGTCATCGATCCTTGGCAGGGGTCGATTCCAGCCGGCACCGCGCGCAGCATCGCTTCAGCCAGATCGAAAGCGCAGATGGACGCACGGGGAAAACGTTCTTTGAGCACGCGCGCAAAACGGCCCTTGCCGCAGCCAATATCAATAATCCGCCGCCCGTTCAAGTCGCCGAACCACTCGAGGATGAGCTGAACGTGATAGATCCGCGGATCGATGATCGAAGGAAAATTCTCTTCATCCGCGGCCGCTTCGTTGAAATGTGCGATGATCTCGCGCAAATCACCGGCTGGCGGCCGCGTTCTACTGAACAACCGGTCCCAGAAACCGGGCATCAGGCCCGTGTAAGAAAGATCGGAAGTCCTAACTTGTTCTCGTAATTTGGCCGGTAGCGCTCTGTGTTGTACATCGAGTTGATGTCCACTTTGCGCGGTCCGAGCTTGGGATCGGGAATTTCCACCATCGAGTAACAGCCGTTCACCACCGCCGCCATCAAACCGGTCTTGCCTTCGAGCACGGCATCGAGAGCCATTGTCCCGTAGGTGTTTGCGATGAGCTTGTCGACGAAATCGGGAGCGCCACTGCGAAGATCGTAGGTCAGATCGGAGACCACCGTCTCTTCTCCGGTGTGCTTCTTGATTTCATCGCTAAGCGCTTCCGCCACGTTGTACTTCTTGCGATGACCGAACGCGTCCGGCTCGCCGTATTCCTGGGTGACGTAACCTTCCCACTCCGCGCCTTCCGAAATCACGAGCAGGCAGTAGTTGCTCGGATTGTTTTTCTTATCGCGCATGAGGAGCTCGATCAGCTTGTCGAGGTTCACTTTATATTCCGGAATGCAGCAGCGGATCGAAGTAACATACGCGGTATACAGAGCGGTGTAGCCGGCGTCGCGGCCGAATACTCGGAAAATGCCGACGCGCTCGTGGGAACCGACGGTGGTTCGTTGGCGGTTGATAGCGTCCGTGGCGCGCGTGATCGCCGTCGAGAAACCGATGCAATACTCGGTATTCCGGACGTCGTTATCCATCGTCTTCGGAACAGCGACCACGTTCACTCCGAGACGCGAGAGGTGCGCGGCATAGCTGAGCGTGTCGTCTCCGCCGATCGCAATCAGGTACTCGACGCCGAGACGATCCAGGTTCTTCATCACCTGCTTGCTGGCGTCGAAGACGGTGGACGTAACTCCGCCCTTTGTGGATTGAGACGTCGGGAAATCCGCGTCTTTCAGAAAATCCGGAAGCTTTTTCATCTTCACGGGGTTGGTTCGGCTGCTGTGAAGGAAGGTGCCACCGGTACGATCGATAGTACGCGTGTTCTCGCGAGAGAGAGGCAGAATGTAGCGATTCTTGCTCTCCGGGTCGTCGAGGTTGACGTGCGTCAAACCTTCCCAGCCTCGACGAATGCCCACCACCTCGCAATCGTGCTCGGTGCCCCGGTAGGTCACTTCTTTGATGACGGCATTCAAACCTGGAACGTCGCCGCCACCGGTCAAGATACCAATGCGTTTCTTTGCCATGTGATTGAAATTAGAACGGGAACATTCTATTTTAGCGAATGTTATTCCGTTCAGTTTGCGGAGTACTGTTCCAATGGAAAGGATCGCCGGACGACAACGCGAGCCTCGTCCAACCCCGAAACGATTCCGGCGCCGATCGCCTGCACCAGAATATTGCCGGCTGCCGTGGCTTCCACCGGGCCCGCGATAACGGTTCTGCCCGTGGCATTTGCAGCCAACTGGTTCAGCAAAGCGTTCCTCGATCCGCCTCCGACGATGTGTATTTTTTCAATCGGACGGCCTGTCAGCGTTTCGAGTTTTTCGAGCACGCTTCGATAACTGGCCGCCAAACTCTCTAAAATCGTCCGGCACATCGCTCCCGGTTCAGCCGGAACCGGCTGTCCGGTATTCCGGCAATGTTCCGCAATCTGAGCCGGCATGTGTCCAGGCGCGAGAAATACGTTCGGATCGAGAATCGCGCCGCACGATTCCGCCGCGGCTGCCATGTGCGTCAGTTCCTCGTAACTAAATTCACGCCACCGCGTCGCCCAATCCCGCCGGCACTCCTGCAACAGCCACAGCCCGGCGATATTCTTCAGCAATCGAACTTTGCCGCCTGCGCCGATCTCGTTGGTGAAGTTGAACGCGAGCGAGGCATCGTTGATCACCGGCGCATCCGCTTCGACGCCCATGAGCGACCATGTTCCCGAGCTGATATAGCACCATCCGGATCCTACCGCCGGCACTGCGGCAACCGCCGATGCCGTATCGTGGCATGCCGTGGCGTACACGGGCGTGTCCGCTGAAAGACCGCTCGATTCCGCGACTTCGGGCAATAACGTCCCCAACCGGCAACCTGGCGCAACGATCTCGGGAAGGATCGCGGCCGGCAGACCCAGCCGGTTAAACAGCTCGCGTGACCATTGTTTCCAGACCGGATCGTAAAACTGCGACGTGCTCGCGATGGTCAACTCGGCTTTCGCCACGCCGGTCAGCCAGTAATTGAGGAGATCCGGCATGAACAGCAGCTTCGCCGCGGTTTGCAGAGCCGGCGATCCCGCGAGCTTCATCGCGTGGAGCTGATACAGCGAGTTGAGCTCCATGAACTGAATGCCCGTACTGCGGAAAATCTCTTCGCGCGGAACCACCGCGAAAGTGCGATCGAGCATGCCGTTGGTGCGCGAATCCCGATAATGGCGCGGATTGTCGACCAGCGCGCCATCGCTGCCGAGCAGACCAAAATCCACGCCCCAGGTATCGACGCCGATGCCATCTAATCGAATTTTGCGATCATGCCCGCAGATGTGGAGCGCGTGGCGGATCTCGTGAAAAAGCCGCAGCGTATCCCAGTACAGACCGGTCGGCAGGCGCACCGGGGTATTTGGGAACCGGTGGAGTTCCTCCAGAGCGAGACGCTCCCCGTCAAGTGTGCCGAGCATTGCGCGGCCGCTCTCGGCTCCCAGGTCAATGGCCAGAAATCGGTGGATCAATCCACTACCTTAGCTGAAATTACGAGGATCAGGGCATCGCCGTTGGCATCGATAGCCGCTTTCCCAATCGCGACCTTCTGGCCGGCCTTAATATCGACATCGGTGCTAATAGTTGTGCTTCTGTACGGGGCGGAGTTGTCCGGAACGCCTGTAGACAAACGGAGCCCTTTGAGCTGTATCGTGTCATCCACGACAACGGCCTTGTTGACGTTAAACTGAACGCTAGCGCCGGAAGTTGGCCCATTGGGCAAAGGGAGCGATCCGTTCGAGCTCGCGGAGCTGCTGTTTTCCCTTGTCCGCAGAATAATTGTGTCGAGTACGCGGAACGATTTGTAATTGAGGACGCTCCGAAATTGCTTGAGGACTGGCTCCAAGTCTCCAGGAACCGCAGCCGTTCCATCGCCCACCTGAACGGACGCAAGAACGATGTATCCAGTGATCTCGACATCCCTGTCGCGCGGCGTGGAACTTTCGAGATTTTTGACGAGTTGTTCGGCAGCCGCCACCATCTCCGGGGTGCCGCTCAATACTATGTTGTTCTGGTAAATGTTTACGGTTACCGGCGTGCCGGCCAGAACATCGTGAACGGCCTGATACACCTGCCCCACGTTTCCATTCTTCACGGAAATTATCTTCTGCACCGGTCCGTGGTTCTCTTCGGCGCAGGCCAGAACCGCAAACGCCAGCGCCAACACAATTAGTCTTTTCATAACGCATCTCCTTTTTTATCGATCAACCAGATAATCACTACATTGGGGTCGTCGGTCAGCAGCTTGATCGCGGTAAGCTGTTCGGGCCGCGGCTGACGCCGGAACCGTCGAACGACAGCTCGCCGCTTCGCCTGTAAAACGACAGACGGACGCCACTCGGGCGGCGCGATCCGATATACAACAGCAGCGGGACGCGAAGGCTCCGGCGCGCGCAACGGAGCAGTGATCCAAATCAGCACGATGCAGGCCGTCGCCAAAGCCGCGGCAGCCGCATAAAACCAGACGAATCTCCTTCGGGGCCGAACCGCCTCGATAACCCGCGCCCGCACGGCCGCATACGCCGCCGCATCCGCATCCATAGCTCGCATCGCACTCGCGTTCGTAGCGAGATCCCGCACAAATTCCCGGCATTCGCCGCAATCCGCCAGATGACGCTCCACTTCCGGATCGGCCTCTTCGGCCGCAATCCGCACCTGCCAATCCGAACAATTCATGACTTCATCCCCAAGAAACGATCCGTGAACCTTTTCAATTTCATCCGCGCCGAGCAGATCTGCGTCCGCACGGTGACTTCCGAGGAGCCGAGAATCTCCGCAACCTCGCGCGTCGAGAGCCCCTCCACTTCGCGCAGCACCAGCGCGGCTCGCTCCTTTCGCGCCAATGTCCCGAGCCCGCGAACTACCGCACGCTGCCGCTGCGATTGCGTAGCGACCGCTTCCGGATCGGGCGCCTCGCTCGTGATTCTGAACTCACTGATATCGGATTCGGGCTGCCGTTTCCGCCATGCGTCGTTGCAGACGTTCACGGTCACGCGATACAGCCAGGGACCGACCGCGTCCGTCGATTGCAGTTTCTTCAAATTCCGAAACAGCCGGATAAAAACTTCCTGCGCCGCATCCTGCGCATCTTCCAGCCTGCCGAGCAGCCGCAGAGCCGTCCCTAGCACCTGCCGCTCATGCGATCGAAGCAGCGACTCAAACGCATCGAGATCGCCCGCCCGCGCTCTTTCCAGCACGGTTTCGTTGCGTCCGATATTGGGCAGGATGAACTCCGGCAAATCCACAGTCATCAGTATTAACTGCGGTTGGGCCGGAAACGTTGAGGGAAAACTTCGCGGGACTTACGACAGTGTGAACTTCTTCACATCGATCTTTTCGTCGTCGAAGACGCCGAGACCCAGCGTCCCCGCGAGTTCGATATGCTCCGGTTGGCAGTTGAGGAAATGGCTATCCTCGTCGGGCTTGGACAAGGCGACGGAGGCCATACCAACCGAAGCGCGCTTGGCGTCTATGGCCTTCAATCCTGTCTTATCGAGCGCCACCGGGTCCGTCGCGAAATACATCGTCTTGTTTTCCCAGACATACTGCGGCTTGGCGGGAGGGCCACCGTGATAGGACGCCTTTACTGCATCGCAGATGTGCAGGACCACTTTCTGCCGGAACACCGGCAGACTCACAACCGACGGAATGAAAATCCCGCAGACGTTCGCCGTGGCATTCACGTGACTGCGATTCACATTGTTCACGCAGCCGTGCGACAGGTTCTTGAGACAAATGGTCACACCGGCCGATTGGTGATGCTTCAGAACCGGCAGATTGATGATCTTATTCACCTGTTGCGCCACCACCTTCGAAACGTAGGAACGGCGGAAATGCGAATCCAGAGGATCGTCCCCCGGCTTGATCACCGCCATTTCCATGAACATGTCGCGATCGTAGCCGCCCATGTCGAGCTGGTTTTCAGAATAAGCGGGCGATGAGGCGGTCCAGCGGATGCCGGCGGGCAGCCATTTATCGATATGCGCGGCTTGCAATTCCTGTGCGTAGCGATTGAAGACGATAATGTTCTTTGCCGGCACTCCCGCGCGTTGGATTCCATCAATGATCTGATTCAGAACGATTGCGTCCGAAGAGAGGGTCGGACCACCGACCGGACTCACCTTAATTCCAACCACGTCGCCGGGCTCGAGGAAAACCTTCCAGGCATCGTCCCACGAGGGAGCGCCGGTCAGCTCCATCATGCCTTTCCGCATCATGGCTTTCACGGGCTCTGCCTGATAAACGTCGGATACGATGGAGCGGGGATCGTGCACTTCGACTACGCGTCCTGGATAAGGGCCAGGAATCCCAAGTTTCGGCGTGGAGGCGTAGGTGTTGCCAGTTTGGGCCGCGGCTGCGAGAAAAGCCGATTTCAAGAAATCGCGACGGGGGAAATACATTCCGCAACTCCAGAATATCAAAGAGTGAAAGAATCGCCAGGCGTGGCCAGTGTCAGCGATATCTTCGATTGCAAACCATGCAGCCGCGCGTCGTCTTTCCGGACTCGGCGTTGGACGTGCGTCAGGACGAGATGCTTCACTCCAGCCTCCTCCGCCATCTGGATCAGGCGAGGGATGTCGGCATGCACGGGCGATTGCTCAAACGAGAACGCCTCGTGGAGCACCAGATCCGCACCTTTGAAGAGCGCCTGGCTCTCGTTTGTAAACATGCCATCGCCGCTAAAGCAGAATGACCTGCCGGAAGTTTCCATTCTCACGGCAAGGTTGGTCGTCGAGTGGATGGTCGGAGCAAACTTCATCTTGAACTCGCGATAGGTGACTTCTTTCCCAGGCGACGCCTCCACCGTCTCAATCGGAAACTCGAACCGCTTGCGCAGCCCCACGTACCCAAGTTCCAGAATCTGCGAAATCTGGTCGAGAACGGATGCCTGGCTGATCAATGTCAGCGGTTTCTTGCGCCCTTCCTCCCACATGCGGGCAAGCAGTGCGGGAAGTCCGAAATAGTGGTCAGCATGCGCATGGCTGATATAGATCGCATCGATGAGGTCGGGCGACGAATCGTGACGCCAGACTTGGAACGGACCGGCGTAACCGCAGTCGATCAACACGGTCGACTCGGCAGCCGCCAGCGCGGATGTGTTTCCGAGGGTCTCATCGAACGCTTCACCGGCCCCCAGCATGACGATTCTCATGCGCTCAATATAACAAGGCCCGGCCATTCGTACCATTCGGGTTAAGCCGTCATCCGCATGGAAATAGGGCCTTCGCCGTCTTCTGTTACGTCGCGGTTCGGAATACGATTCAGGAATGAAGTCAAAGTCCATCCGGCTGGCGGCCGTCGTTTTTCTTGCAGCCGTCGGACATGCACAGTTATTGACGGATCATGCCGCCGCGGCCGCTGGCGCAGCGGTTGGTACTGCCGGCGGTAAGGTTTTGAGCAACGTGCTCGATAAAGCACTGGCCCCGGCGGCTCAAACCGCCGAAGCTCCCCGTCACGCCCCGCCTTCCAAAGTCCCGGTGGCTCCCACTCCTCCGACTCCCACCGTCGCAACCGGATCGCTGCCCGATGCTTCCGCTTCAGGCGACTCATCGGTCGCAAGCCGCCCGCGAGGAACGAGGTCGTCGCGACCCTATTTTTCCTCGTCCGCCGACCGAATGGCATATCGCGGATATTATGAGCGATTACCCCCGCCGCCTTCCGTCCAGGATTTCGCGAAAATCAAGGACGGCAGTTCGCGGCAGGAAGTTCTCACGACTTTGGGAATACCGTCGTCCCACGTCACGATTCCCGACGAAGGACACCTCATCGAGATGATGAGCTATCAGGATTCGACGCACCGTATCGGAAGCGTTCGAATCGATAACGGACAAGTGGTCGAGATCACAACTTCGCCGCGCTGATCCGTTGTAACATGCAGGTTGCAGCTTTCCACGCGAACTGCTCCTGAGCCGCATCATTCGCCTCGTTGGCGTTGGTATATCTGCTTCCTGTTGTTCTTCGCGACCACCATAAACTATATCGACCGCCAGGTCCTGGGGATCCTAAAAGACACCATCTCCCGGGAACTCGGCTGGAGTGAATCGGACTACGGCTGGATCATCGCCTCCTTTCAAGGCGCCTACGCGATCATGATGCCGCTCGCGGGCCGCATTATCGATTGGGTCGGTCCGAAACTTGGCTATGCCATGGCGATCGGCTTATGGAGCGCGGCGGCAATGAGTCACGCGCTCGCCCGGAACGCTTTTCAATTCGGCCTGGCTCGGTTTGGACTTGGCCTCGGAGAATCGGCGAATTTTCCCGCGGCGATTCGCACCGTCACGGATTGGTTTCCTCAGAAAGAGCGGGCTCTCGCCACCGGCCTCTTCAACAGCGGCTCGAATGTTGGCGCGATCATTGCGCCATTAGTCGTTCCGATTATCACTGTGCGGTTCGGCTGGCGCTATGCTTTCCTCGCGACTGGCGCCCTGGTGCTCGTGTGGCTGGTTCTATGGTTCACGGGCTACAGAAAACCTCCGCTGTCCGTCGCCCAGGCGGAACGAAAAGATCTTCCGCGCATTCCCTACGTGGAACTTCTGACGCAGCGTCGCATGTGGGCCTTCCTGTTGGGAAAATTCTTGACCGATCCCGTGTGGTGGTTTTATCTCTTCTGGCTGCCGGGTTTTTTGAATCGCGCCTACAAGTTGGATTTGATTCACATCGGCGCTCCTCTGATCGTCATCTATATTGCGGCCGACCTGGGCTCCATCGGCGGCGGATGGCTTTCATCCGCGTTGTTGGATATCGGATGGACGGTCAACGCCGCGCGCAAGACAGCCATGCTGGCGTGTGCACTCGCAGTCGTCGGTGTGGTGTTCGTGCAGGCCTCACACGGAAATCTCTGGCTCGCGGTTAGCTTGATTTCGCTGGCCGCGGCGGCCCACCAGGGCTGGTCGGCCAATCTGTATACGCTCACCTCCGATATGTTCCCGCAGCAGGCGATCGGCTCAGTCGTCGGCGTCGGCGGTTTGGGCGGAGCGGTCGGAGGCATGCTGGTGGCGCCCCTGGTCGGCTACTGGCTCGATTTTTCGGATGGCGCGTACGGCCCGGTGTTTATAGCGGCCGGATCGATGTATCTAATTGCGCTCGGAGCGATCCAACTACTTGTCCCCAGACTCGAACGGATACAATGAGCAGAACCATGACGGAGCCGCCGCCGAAATATTACGTTCTTCTGATCGAAGATAATCCAGCCGACGAACGCCTTATCCGCGAGGCGTTCAAGGCAACGGATCCGGCTGTCGCCATCACCGTGGCGGGAAACGGCGCCGAGGCGCTCGCACTACTGCGGCGCGAACGGCCGAACCTGATCATCCTCGATCTGAACCTGCCTGCCGTGGATGGCCGCGAAGTTCTCGAACAGCTTAAAGGCGACAAGCGGATGCGGCATATACCTATCGTTGTGTTTACGAGTTCAGTGATGCCGCAGGACATCATCTCCTGCTATCGCAGCGGCGCCAATTGCTATCTGCAAAAACCCATGGATGTTACCGTTCTCTTCGAACGGGTTCGCGACCTTCTTCATTTCTGGACTCGAACTGCTGTTTTGCCGCCATGCGAGTAGCAGCGAAACAGGCCGCCATCCAGGGTGTCTAATAGTCTGGTGTCAGACCAATACAGCAGGCGTGTGCCTGTCGGCGCGGAAGTTGTGCCTTCAGGAGGAGTGCATTTTAGAGTATGGGCCCCGGTACGCAAGAAAGTGGAGGTTGTAATTGAGGACCGCTTCTTCGAACTGCAGCGCGATCACGCAGGATATTTTGGCGGACTAGTAGAAGAGGCGCGAGCTGGATCGCTCTACAAGTACCGGCTCGACGAGGGCGATTGGTTTCCCGATCCGGCGTCGCGATACCAGCCTGAAGGCGTGCACGGCTTCTCGCAAGTAATAGATCCCAATTCATTTTCGTGGACCGATTCGAACTGGCGCGGCACATCCATTCGGGGACAGATCATCTACGAAATGCACCTCGGGACGTTCACGCAAGAAGGCACGTGGGTGTCTGCGATCCGCGAACTTCCGCGCCTGGCGGAAATCGGAATCAGCGTATTGGAGGTGATGCCGGTCGCGGAATTTCCCGGCGAGTTTGGCTGGGGATACGATGGCGTCTATCCTTACGCGCCCACGCGCTTGTACGGCGCGCCCGACGATTTCCGGCGCTTCGTCAACGAAGCGCACCGTGTCGGAATGGCGGTGATCCTCGATGTTGTTTACAACCATCTCGGCCCCGAGGGAAATTACTTCGCGCAGTTCTCGAAGTATTATTTCACCGCGCGCCACACTACGGATTGGGGCGAAGCTCTCAATTTTTACGGTGAGCAATCAGGTCCGTCGCGCGAATACTTCATCTCCAACGCCGCGTATTGGATTGACGAATTCCATCTCGACGGGCTCCGGCTCGATGCCACGCAGAATATTTACGACGAATCGAAAGATCACATTCTGGCGGCGATTTCCCGCACCGTGAAGAAGGCGGCGAAAGGACGCGAGACCATCGTCGTCGCCGAAAACGAACCTCAGGAAGTGAAGTTGGTCCGCGATGAAAACCACTATGGTTACGGCTTGGACGGTCTTTGGAACGACGACCTGCATCATTCCATGATGGTTCGCCTGACCGGCCACCTGGAGGCCTACTACAGCGACTACCAGGGCTCCGTTCAGGAAATGCTCTCAGGCGCCAAATACGGCTACCTTTATCAGGGGCAGTGGTATCAGTGGCAGAAGCAGCGCCGCGGATCGCCTACTTTCGGGCTCGCTCCGTGGCGCTTCGTAAACTTCACCCAGAACCATGACCAGGTAGCGAACTCGGCGCGGGGCCTGCGGGCGCACCAGTTGACGAGCCCCGGCATCGACAAAGCGATGACTGCATTCTTCATGCTCGCTCCGGGCACTCCAATGCTATTTCAAGGCCAGGAATTCGCTGCGTCGAGTCCCTTCTTATTTTTTGCGGATCAGGGGCCCGAGCTCGCGCCGCTGATTCACGACGGCCGCAGAAAATTCCTGAGCCAGTTTCGCAGCCTGGCGTTGAAAGAAATGTGGGGTTGCTTCGCGCCTCCCGAGGAACGCAAGACCTTCGAGAAATGCAAGCTCGATCATTCCGAGCGGGAAGCCCACGCCGAATCTTACGCGCTGCATCGCGATCTGATCCGTTTGCGGAGAAGCGAGGAAGCGTTTCGCCGGCAGGAATACGGAGCCGTGGACGGTGCCGTCTTAAACGCCGATGCGTTCCTGTTGCGGTTCTTCGCTGTCAGCGGCGACGACCGGCTTCTGATAGTCAATTTCGGAAAGGACCTGCATTTCAGCCCCGCGCCAGAGCCTCTGCTTGCACCTCCGGAAGAGAAAGAGTGGGACGTCATCTGGTCGACTGAAGATCCATCGTACGGCGGATGTGGAACCCCGCCGCTCGATACGGTCGAAAACTGGCGCATCCCCGGGCAGTCTGCCGTAGTGCTTTGCCCGGTGGATCGTCAACGTACCGCTTTCACAACCGAGACTTTTGAAGTTTTGCCATGAGCGATCTTGTTCGAGAAATGCCGGTGAGTCCAGCGGATGTTTCCGCGGGTTCGAACGGAGCGTCGCAGACGCCAGCGACCTCTCCATCGGTACTGGATGCCGAAGCCTCCGAGCCGTTGTTGAGCCGCGAGTGGCTCGTGACTAACGGTCTCGGCGGTTATGCGGCGGGCACCGTTGGCGGGGTTATCACGAGAGGGTTTCACGGCTATCTGATCGCGGCTCTTCCCGCCCCGCTCGGCCGCATGATGATGCTGAACGACTTGGTGGAGCACATCGAACTGCCGGACGGCCGCACCATCCAGCTTGGTGGCGAAGAGCGCGCGGGAACTCCGGTGCATTTGCATGGCGCCGACTTCATGAAGGATTTTCGCCTCAACGACGGCCTCCCGGCGTGGCGTTTCCAGGTGGATGGTTTTTTGATCGAGAAGCGGCTCATGCTGCCGCACATGCAGAACACGGTTTATGTGAACTATCGTGTTCTCGATGGCGAAGGCAGCATCAAGCTGACGCTACGTCCTTCGTTGAATATCAAGCCTCACGAGGCGCCGGTAAGCTCTCCGATTACCGTGCCCTACACTTTGTCCGTCTTCGAGGATCAATACGAGATTCTCTCCAGCCCCAACATTCCACCGCTCCGGCTGTTGTTGTACGGCGCCGGCGCGGCGTTGACCATCGATCGAATTCGCATTCAGGAGATTGTCTATCGAATTGAAGAGAGCCGAGGGTACGCCGCGCGCGGAGATCTGTGGAGTCCTGGATATTTTCACGCGGAAATCTCAAAGGGCCGGGATGCGACATTGATCTCTTCCACGGAAGCTTGGGAGACCATTCGGGCGCTGTCGCCCGATCAAGCCTTCGACGCGGAGTTCGATCGCCGCGGCCGGTTACTATCCGATGCCCTCCCGGGCGCGCAAGAAGGAACCGCCGGCGAATTAGTGATGGCTGCCGATCAGTTCATTATTCGTCCGGCGGGCCGCTTGGAGGATACGGCGCGGGCAAATGCTGCCGGGGATGAAGTCCGAACCATAATTGCGGGATACCACTGGTTCACCGATTGGGGCCGCGACACAATGATCAGCCTCGAAGGACTCACGCTTACCACCGGCCGCCATGTCGAGGCCGGTTACATCCTACGCACCTTCGCCCACTACATCCGCGATGGCCTGATCCCGAATATGTTTCCGGAGGGCCGCAAGGAAGGCCTCTATCATACGGCCGATGCCACGCTCTGGTTTTTCCACGCCATCTCCCGTTATCTCGAAGCGACTGGCGACCGCACGATGCTTCATCTGGTGTTACCGAAGCTGCTCGAGATTGTGCACTATCACCTGCGCGGCACGCGCTTTGGCATCCACGTCGATCCGCAGGATGGTTTGTTAGTGCAAGGCGCTCAGGGATATCAACTCACCTGGATGGATGCCAAAGTGGACGATTGGGTCGTCACGCCGAGGCGTGGCAAAGCCGTCGAGATCAACGCTCTTTGGTACAACGCTCTGAAGCTTCTGGAGCAGTGGGTGAAAGACGAGGACCGGCCGGAGGCCGCGACGCATCTGGCCGAACATGCGGCCCGGGCGCGCGAATTCTTCAATCGGCGCTTTTGGAACGAGCAAACCGGCTATCTTTTCGATGTCGTCGACGGCGAGCAAGGAGACGATCCCTCGTGCCGCCCAAACCAACTGCTCGCGATTTCCCTCGAGCATCCGATTCTGGACGAATCGAAGTGGAAGCCGGTGGTCGAGGTCTGCCGTGAAAGACTGCTTACTCCGGTCGGGCTGCGGTCGTTATCTCCGGACAGCAAAGACTATAAACCGAAGTATTTCGGAGATCTTCGATCGCGCGACGCGGCCTATCATCAAGGCACCGTCTGGAGTTGGTTGATCGGGCCGTTCATCGATGCGTGGCTGAAAGTGCATCCGGGTGACTTCGGAGGGGCGCACCGATTCCTGTTGGGATTCAAACCGCATTTGGGAGAGGCGTGTATCGGATCTATCAGCGAGATTTTCGATGCGGAAGATCCTTATACGCCCCGAGGCTGCGTCGCACAGGCGTGGGGAGTCGCGGAAGTATTGAGAACGTGGGTCAAGACTTGTCCGGAAGGTTCAACAAAAAGAGAAAGGGCGTAAACCGGTTGGACCGGCTCACGCCCTGAATACCTTTTGCTGCTTGAGTTCGTCTTAACGGGAGCGCTTGCGCCGGAAAAAGGCAAGTCCGACAAGTCCGCCACCGATGAGCATTACCGAGGCCGGTTCCGGAACGGTCGCCGGAAGGTCTACATTGCCTTGACCCTGGTCAGGCAGGTTGCCCTGGATCTTGGTTGCTTGGTAGCTGTACTCCCCAAGGGGGTTCTCGGTTCCGGTATTCGACTCGAAAGAGAATCCATCGAGACCGGTAATCGGACCCGCTTCGGTTGGTCCGGTGTAATAGAACGTGATGTTCAGGTACCCGGCGGCGTCGTCGACCAGCTGATGGTTCGGGGTGATACCCACCGAATTTTCAACCCATCCCCAGCCGGACGGTGCGGTTTCCGTACCCGACATCAGCCCGCCCACATCGTAAATAGTCCAGAACGTGTTGCAGGGAGTCTGGCCGCTCAGACACGTCGCGCCGGAATTGGCGCCCGGGTTCAGCGACTCATTGCTATCGACTGAGATGGAATAAGTCCAGGTCCAGACTCCGGCGACCGGGCCTGTCGGCGTTCCCCCATCAAGAGCCGGGGTGATGCTGGCCATCGCGAGTCCTGAAAAAACGAGGACCGCAAAAATTGATACAAACAGTTTCTTCATTTCTTTATACCCTCTGTTCCTTGCTCCTCCTCAGGGCAATCTAGTACGACCATGCTTCACACACGGCTCGCTAGACGACCCCAGCAAGTCCTCAATACGTGAGGTTGAGCTATTTACGTTTTTACCAGATCCAACCAGGAATGCAATAGCCAAGTTACCTAGTACGTTACAGTGTATCGGAATACATAATTACGATATATTGTATGTAACAAGAATTACTAAAATCCATAGTACTTACAACAGGTAGGGTACTAACCTGAGGTCTACGTAAGTACTTAGTCGCAGGCAGTTTACTCATCGAGCGTCGAAAATTCGTCGCTCGTTTTATTAAGTAACTTAAATCTTCTCGTGCTACTCGGCGGGCTTGCGTCGCGGGGCCCGTTGGTGAGCCAGTAAGTACCTCTCGATGTCCGCCCGATCCTCTGTTGAAAGCTCGCCTCGACGATACGCCGCGATCACCGCCGTCTCGAGTTCCATCAGCTTGTCGAAAAGCTTACCTTTCCGCAAATAGGATGCCTCGAGTTCGCGCTGTTCCTGTTTTGAACAGCGGCCCAGCAGGTAGCGGTACATCGTTTCTTTGCTCTCGTAATCGATGGGCAGTGGATTTCCTTTTCCGCGGGGTTGGATAACCCGCTCTGCTTGAGGGGACGCTCTTGGAACCTTACAAGGTTTCCAGCCTGCCAGCGAGATTTTGTCAACGCAGGCCGACAAACACGTTGATCCGGCCATCGCCGTTTGCTGGTCCATAGACTTCAAAATCTGTTTTGAAGGCGCGAGGACGCGTCAACTCTGCTGGCGTGAGAGCCCAGATTCGTTTCCAGACCTCCGGCACAACCTTCATCGCGGGGCCGCGCTCGGAAGTCACGATCGCATATTTCCCGCCCAACACCTTGACGGCGGTCAGACCCTCCGGAATCTTCTCGATCGATTGAACTTTGTATCCAAGCAGGTAGTTATACGCACCGTTCTGGTCGCTATCGTATTCGGAGTAGACGGCATAGATTTCCTTTCCAGCCCCGATTTTTTCTTGCATGAGGAGCCGCCAGAGCGGGCCGATTCTCCCCTGATCCGTTCGCTCGCTCGCGTTATCCGTACGAGCCGACAACCCGACAACGTAGAACGGCTCAACCTTGATAATACGGATTGGCTCTTCGGCTCGAACCGCGGCCGTGGATAACGCGAGTACAGCCAAGACGCTGTAACGCATTCTATTCCTGAGCTTCACTTTCCGTGACTTCCGCTTCCAGACGTCCCTGGGCCAGTCGGATTCCGACAATCGTATCAACCGGCGCCTGCGCTGCCGATTTTACAATCTCTCCGCGTTCATTGACAACTATCGCGTACCCGCGCTCCAGAATCTTCAAGGGGCTCAGCTGGGTGAGGTGCGCCACCAGAGGATCGAGTTTACCGTGCGCCCGTGTCAGTCGCATGCGCATTCGATGCAGCAAGGCGTTATCCGCGGCCTCGATGCGCCGCCGTGTTTCGGCGAATCGTAAACGCAAATCCTGCCGGCGCAGCCGGAAGAGAAGCGCTTCCAAGCGGCGGCGGCGAGACGCAACATCATCGCGAACGCGCTCGCGCATCCGATATTCAATCTCGTCGACACGCTGCTGCCGGCGTCCGATGGAACGGTGCAGAGTCGAGGTCATCCGGTCCATACCTTGCTGGTGCAGACGTCTCCCGGCCATCGCAATCCGATAGCGAGCCGCTTGCAGCATTTTCTGCTGTGATGCCGAGAGTTGTTCGATCAGCTCCTGCCGCGTGCAGATCACAAGCTCCGCGGCGGCGGAAGGTGTTGGCGCTCGAAGGTCCGCAACAAAATCTGCGATCGTGAAATCCGTTTCGTGTCCGACCGCGGAAATAACCGGAGTACTGCTCCTTGCGATCGCACGCGCAACGGCTTCCTCATTGAACGTCCATAAATCTTCGAGCGATCCTCCGCCGCGCGCCAGAATTACAACCTGCGCCCATCCGTCGCGGCCGAAATAATCCAGCGCGCGACAGACCGCTTCCACCGACCCGTCGCCTTGTACCAGCGCTGGATAAAGTCTCAAATGCAAACCTGGGAAACGCCGTTCCAGGATTTGCAGCATATCGCGGATCACGGCGCCCGAGGGCGAGGTAATCAATCCGATTCTTTGCGGCAGTTTCGGAATGGGACGCTTGCGCGCGCTCTCGAACAGGCCCTCGCCGGCAAGCTTTTGTTTGAGTTGTTCGAAGGCGAACTGCAAAGCGCCATGACCTTGCGGCTCGATCACTTCCACCAGCAATTGATATTCGCCGCGAGCCTCAAACACGTCGACGCGGCCGCGCGCCAGCACGGCCATACCGTCCCGCGGCTTGAACTTCAAATAGCGCAGCGACATCTTGAAGCAAACGCAACGTAATTGGGCTTCTTTGTCTTTGAGCGTGAAATAGCAGTGCCCGCTCGCGGCGATGCGGCAACCGGAGATTTCGCCGGCGACCCAGATGTCGTCGAATTCATTCTCCAGCAGTCCCCGGATGTGCGCGTTCAACTCGGCTACGGTATAGGTCCGACGTTGTGGCGCCCAGGCGAGTGCCAGTTGCTCCATGATCTACATTGTCGCGCGCACGCTGCTGCCGTCGCTCAGTTACAATAACGTTTCCACCTTCGCAGGGAGGGTACTTGCGGGCCTTATCGCTGATCCTACGTTTGTACAGCTATGCCTTCGAATTTATACTTTCAGTGATCGCCCTGGTATTGGGGATCATTGGCGCAACGCATGGAAACAATATCAGCATCGATTTGCTTCCGTGGACGGGCGCGTCGCTCACCCACTGGCTCACCGGCCTGGGTCTCCTTGGAATCGTCTGTACGCTGCTTGCGGTAAGGGGCGCCATCCGATTCCTGTTTCCGCTATGGGCACTCTTCGTTGTCGTCATCCTGTTTCGCGGCTATATGTTCAGCCCGTACACTTTCGGCAACGCGGCAGGATTCCGGCAGGCAATATACTTCTTCTGCGCGGCGGTTCTCGCGTTTATCGGGAGCTTGACCGTTTTTCGGCGCAGAATCTAGTCGCCTGGGTGCGTGCTGAACCCTGAGCGTGAGGGTCTGTGAAAAAACGGGCTATTGCCCCTCCGTTACCGTCAGGGTTCCGCAACGCTGTCCCGGATTTTCACCGTGCCGTGTCACCGCCGACACTCGTTCGGAGCCGCGACCGGAGGAAGCGGTCTTTCTACCGACCCTGCAGAACCGCGCACGTAAGTAAGCGGAGATCGCTCGATCTTTCCTACTGCGCCAGGCTGCCAATATGAAACTCGTAGCAGGCGCGCATCCAACCGCCTTCCGGCAAACCGCCGCATAGCGCGTAATCTCCGGCTTCGAGCGCAACCGTAGGACGCACTGTGAACGACTTCGCGCCGGCCGGCGCAAAAGCCACGGGACGCAGGTCGCGGCTTTCAAAAACCGAATCGCTGAAGAAATCTTTGCTGAACATGTGTTTCGTCTTGAGATGTACTTCGCGGTAGTCGGATCCCCGGTTGATCTTGACGAGCTGCCAATCTTCCTCCCCGCTAAATCCTTGGACAACCAGCGTCGGAGTCGAATCGGAAACCTGCACCACTCCCGGCGAAGCGCTCAGCGCGGCATGCTGACCGTCAGGTGCGTACAACGGCCAGGTGCTCCAGCGCGGGTGCATCTCCGCCCACAAGAGAAACGAATTGAGCGGCGTCGCAGTGGTACCGGAGCGATAGAAGACGCCGCGTGGAACCGGCATGTTGACTCCGGGCACGATCGTGGCCTGTGCCCATATCAGTTCATTCAACAATTTCTCGGAGGCGCCCTGCTTCTGCAATTGAACAATCGCACTCGGCGAGACATCGAAGCTCGTGCCCTGGCCGGCCAACAATTCAATTTCCGAAAGGATGGTGCTCTCCGGCACACCCGCGTTCAGCATCTTGACGATTTCGGAGTTTCCGGACGGTGGGGGTGCTTCCTGCGCGGTCAATGAACCCGCGCCGGTGAATGCGCCTAAAACGATTGCAGCCAGCCAAAACCTCTGGGACATAGTTCCTCCGCGAGTTAGATGCTCACGCAGGTACTTTCGTTAGGCAATTTCGGGCCTTACTCTAGCAATAAAGTACCAGTACGGCTATGCCTCAATTCGCCTTCGGCTTCAACGCCTCGAGCTCGCGACGGCACTGCTCGGCATGCGGAGCAAGGCGGCACGCAGCTTCGAAATGCGCGCGCGCTTCGTCGAGCAGACCGAGATGCTTGTCAACAATCCCCAATCCGAACTGCGACGGATAATCGTCCGGCGCCGCCGCCACTACTTTTTCAAAACTCGCGCGGGCTTTCGAGTAATTATGAAGATCCAGGTAGCAGACCGCCAGATCCCGCCGCGCCAGCGTGTTCTTAGCATCCTGCACGAGAACCTGTTGCAGCAAGGCCACAGCCGCCTCCAGATTACGATCCTCGATATCGAGAATAGCTGTCTGGTAAATGTGGTATTCCGGCAATCGATCTTTGGGATCGGGTCCGGATTCTGAAACTCGCAAGCCCGGTCCATGAGCGAGATAGCCGAGAGAGGATAAAAGTTTTTCGGCCTGCGGCGTGTTGCTCGCCGTGGTAGCCGAACCCTTCCGTGGATAACGCGCCAGCAGCTTTGCGATTTCAGATCGCAGCGCGCGCGCCTCTCCGCGATTTGCATTAACGATGTTGTTCCGTTCTCCCGGGTCTTTACTCAAATCGTACAGCTCCGCATGCGGCGCCTCGATGTACTTATAAGAACCGAGCCGCACGCTGCGCAGCGGAGCCCAGCCGAACGAATCGTGCGTGTGCAGCGTCTCGCTATAAACCGGGCGTTGCGTGGCCACCGCGCCGAGCAGGCTCGTGCCTTCAAATGACGCCGGCGCTGGCACATGCAGAAAATCGAGAACCGTGGGCGCGACATCGATCAATCCCGCGGGCCGTTGGACGATAGCCGGCCGCCCGGTAATATCCGCTGGCCAATGAAAAATCACAGGTACATGCAGCGTGCTCTGGTAAATAAAATATCCGTGGCTCGTCTCGTCGTGATCGCCGAGCCCCTCGCCGTGATCCGACACCAAAATTGCCAGCGATTTGTCCCACCAGCCCGCCTGTACGAACGCTCTTTTCAACCTGCCGATCAGTTCGTCCTCGTATTCGAGCTGCGCATCGTACCGCGAAACGCCCTTACGCCGCGCCACCGCCTCCGGAACAGCGTAGGGCGTGTGCAAATCGAAAAGATGAATGAAGACGAAGACCGGCTGATCGCGATTGGCGGCGAGCCAGCGCAGGGCGGCCTGAACCACCAGCGCTCCATCGCGGCGATCCCGCACCGCATAGGGACTCTCCGTGCCGCCAAAGAACATCTCTCCGGAAATATGGGAGAAAGCTTCGAAGTTGAAAGGACTGTCGTAGGTCTCGAAACCCTGGTCGAGGCCCATCTGGCGCTCCAGGAAGACGCTACCGATGAACGCCGCTGTCTTATAGCCGTGAGACTTGAGCACGCCGGCGAGCGTGACCACACCCGCGGGAACCTGTTCCGCATTCTCCTGAATCCCGTTCTCGAATGGATAAGTCGAGGTGAAAAGGGACGTGTGGGAAGGCAACGTCAGCGGCGTCTGGCACTCGATATTCGTGAAAACCGTGCCGCCCTGGGCGAAAGAATCGATATTGGGAGTCGCGATGCGCCGGTACCCGTAGACTCCGACGTGATCGGCGCGAAGCGTGTCGATCGAAATCAGAATGACCGGAGAAGCCGCCCGTAAGCCGGCGGCGCTTGCAAGCCAAAAGGCGGCAGCGACCCAGCATCGGGTCCGGTTCCACGAGAATGGCTGCATCAGTGATTAATGTAACTAGGATGCCTCCAAGCGGGAAACGGTTGCGCCGCTCAATACTGGCGCAGGGCGCTCATCGGATCGACGCGGCTGGCACGCATCGCCGGATAAAACGATGCGAGGATCGCAGCCGTGGCCAGGACCGTTGCGGCCGCCACGAAACTCACCGGATCTTCCGGGCGGACAGAATACAACAAGCTCGCAATCGCGCTAGTGGTCCATAGAGCCGCGAGCGTCCCCACCGCGATTCCCGTACCGGCAAGCCAGGCGCCTTCGCTGACAACAAGCATCATCACGTCCGCGGCGCGCGCGCCGACGGCCATCCGAATCCCGATCTCATGCGTTCTCGCTGCAATGGAATAATGCATTACTGCGAACACTCCGAACGCAGCAAGGCTGAGAGCAATCGCGGAAAAGACGCCGATCAACCACGTCTCAAAACGCCGGGAAGCTTCCTGATCCTCAAGAAGCCGTTCCATTGTTGAGATGGATGACACGATGACCTGCGGGTCCACTGCATGAATAATGGACCGCACCGACGATGCCAATTGAACCGGATCCCCGGCAGTGCGAATGACCAAATCCCCGATCTGATCCCCACGCTGAGATTGAACCTCGTAGATCTGTGAGAAGGGCGGACGTTCCAAACCGCCGCTGCGGGTATCTTGAACCACTCCGACGACGGTCAGCCAATCGTCATTTCGCCCGCGCGGATCGAAGCCCCGGAACCTTTTCCCGACGGGGTTTTCGTCAGGCCAGTACCGTTGCGCAAGTGTCTCGTTGACAATTGCCACCAGCGGCGAGTCTGCCCGGTCCGTCCGGTCGAAGTAGCGCCCGCGCAAAAGAGAAATTCCCATGGCCTGAAAATACGATCCGCTGATTTGCGTCCAAACCAGCGGTTTCCAAACAGAACGCGGCTCGGGAGCCCGGCCTTCCACCTGCCGCAATGCATGGGTCCGCTTCGCGTCTAAGAAAAAGAGATGGCTTACGCCGCCTACCGCCTCCACGCTGGGCAGACGCGATATGCGCCGCATCGCCTCGGAATAGAACTGCGTAGCTTGCGGGGCCGGCGTCGAGTTCGGTAAACCCAGGTTCACGGTCAGAACGTGTTCCGGCTGAAATCCGGGACGGACGTTGTGGACAGCGACGAAACTCCGCACGAGCAACCCGGCGCCCGTAAGCAAAACCATGGCGATCGCAAACTCGGCCGCCACCAGGATGTTCTTGGTGCGCCGCGTGCCGCGGTTGGCGCCGACGATACGTCCTGAGGCGTTGAGGAAGTCCGTCATGTCGAGGCGGGACATATTCCATGCCGGTGCCAGCCCCAGCAAGATGCCAGTGATCATGCTCACGGCGAGCGCGAATGCCACCACGCCTGCGTCCAGCGATACGTCTTCAAATCGCGGGATGCCGGATGGAGCGAGGGTCTTCAGAATGGGAACCAAAGCCGCGGCCGTCGCCACTCCCAACACACCGGCAATCAGAGAAAACGTACTGCTCTCGACCAGAAGTTGGCGGAGCAATCGGACGCGCACGCCGCCCAGCGCCGTCCGCACTGCGAATTCGCGCTGTCTTGCGATACTGCGCGAGAGCAGCAGATTTCCCGCATTTACGCAGGCGATCAACAAAAGAAACATCACGGAAGCAAACAGGATCCAGATCTGTTTTGAGACACTGCCGGTGAAGTATTCTCGCAAAGGCACCACGCGGACAAGATCCTCATGGAAATCCGGTAGTGCGGAGCGGAGTTGCGCCTCAATGCCATCGACCTCCGCCTGGGCCGCGGAGATGCGCACGCCCGGTCTCAGCCGGCCAATTACGTCCCAGCGCTGAAGCAGCAGAGGGTTCGCTTCACTTCGGTCGTTCCATTCGGGATGCGCGTGAATCGGCATCCAGAGCTGGGTCGTCAGGAAAGGCACGCGGAAATCGGACGGCATTATCCCGATCACGCGCCATTTAGCCCCGCCGATCTCGAGATCCTTGCCGATGGCCGCCGTTGCCGAGCCGTATCGAACCATGGCGAGAGCTTCGTTCAATACAACCAACCGGTCCCCGCGCCTGTCTTCGTCGACAGTAAATGTGCGGCCTATGACGGGCGTGCGGGCAAGAAGCCCAAACAGGTTCGGCGAGACAAAAGCGCCCTGTATCCTTTGAGGTTCGTTTCCACCGGTAAGTGTGACCAGGGACCACCCCGTGCGGTACGTAATCGCGAGATCCTCAAACGATCGCGCGCGCGCTTTTAATTGTTCAAAGTCGGAATAGGATAGCGAGCCGTTTGAATCGAACTTGGGGTCGGCGGCAAAAGCGGTCAGCGATACCAATCGGCCGGCATCACGATAAGGCAGGGGGCGCAGCAAAACTGCATCCACGATGCTGAAGAGAGCGGAACTGGTCGCGGTTCCGAGCCCGAGGATTGCGATCAACAAAACATGAAAGCCGGGTGCGAGACGGAAGTTCCGGAGGGCATGTCTGGCGTCGGCGATGATTCCCATCGGCACACGTGGAGCAGGTCTGGGCCCAAGTTAAGTCTATGCGAATTCAGCGCCGGCCAACCCGCAATTGCGCGAAAGTGAAATCGCTATGTTCGGAGCCGAACGAAAACGAGAAGTGGGGAGCAAAAAAGTCCGCGGGTGCCCGCTCGAACTCCGGCGTGCTACCCGCGGGTGGAGAAGTGGGTCAAAAAACCGTTCGTGCGACCTCCGCTTCGCACGAACCTGCTACTGAACCTGGTGTGCCGCGTTGTGCTTGTCTTTGTATATGTTCCGGCTCAGCTTATTCTGCTGTCGGTTAACCTGCCGCTTCTCGTTATTCGTTAAATTGCCGCCGTTCTGCTTGCGGTCCGTTCGAATCTCTTTGTTCAACTTGACTTCTTTGTGTTCGAGATTCGCCGTCTCCTTGGGCGTCAGGCTGCCGCTCTTTACCCCTTGAGCGATACGATCCTGTTGGTTCCCCTTGCGCTGCTGGATTTTCTCGTCAGCATGCAAAACTCCTGTGCTCGCCAGCAAAAGACCGGCGCTCATTACACTCAGAACAAATCGCTTCATTGTTTTGTCTCCTCGTTACAAGATCTCGAAGGCGCTAACGCCTTCACTTCCCTGAACGAGAACGGCCCTGCGAAGTTGTCCCGAAACCCGTTAAACTCCACTCATCTGAAGCGGGTTTAATAAATCACTTACACTGTGGAAAAGATCGTCTTTGTAGGGGGAAACTTTAGGGACGCGACAGGCCCAGAAGCGCTCGTACATCCTGCTCTAGACCGGGTGCATAGGCCACGCAATGACCACCGTAGATAGTGTTTCGGCCTTGAAAATCCGATAAGCGGCCGCCCGCTTCTTCGATAATAATCTTCAACGGCGCAAGATCCCACGGCGCGGCCTTCGGTTCGATCCAGAAATCCGTATGTCCGCTCGCCATCAACATCGCGTCGGGCGCTCCGCCGAGACTGCGCACCGCCCAAAACGACGGCAATACTTCGATCAGGCGATCGCGAAACGGCAGATCGCCGAAACGATTCAACCCATTCACGCACAGCACCGCTTCTGAGAACGATTTTTTATCCGAAACGCGAATCGGCACGCCATTGCGAAACGCGCCGCCTCCGCGCGATCCGGTATAGAGCCCGCCAAGCATGGGCAAGTGAACCACGCCGGCCACAACCTCGCCGTCCGCCTCGAGCCCGATCAGGTTGGCCCACAGCGGCGTGCCGCGCACGTAATCGCGCGTTCCGTCGATCGGATCGATAATCCAGCGCCGGCCGTTTCGCGACTCCACATGAGTGCCCTCTTCGCCCAGCAGGCCATCGTCCGGAAAAGCCGAGTGCAGCGCGGCGGCAATCAAAGCTTCGCTTTTCTTATCCGCCGCGGTAACGGGTGAGCCGTCCTCCTTCGTCTCGGCTTCAATTCCTTCTTGCATCTCGATCGCGGTCTGCGCGGCTTTGCGAGCCGCCGCGGTTGCAATCTCCAACTCCTTCTCCCAGTTCGCCATGAACGTCCAAACTAACATCAATCGTCCGCCACTCGTGCGATCCTAAAATTAACCGATGAGTTCTCGAACCGTGTACGCGGTCCTGGAAGAAGCCGCACAACTTTATGGAAATCGTCCAGCCCTCCAGCAACCGATTGGAAAGGGCCAATACAAGACGTGGACCTGGCCGGAATACCGCGATGCCGCCCGCGAAATCGCTTGCGGATTACGCTGCCTCGGTGTTCGCAAGGGCGATATAGTCGCGCTTTTTTCGGAGACCCGCGCCGAGTTTTATCTCGCTGATATCGGCGTCATGACATCCGGCGCGATTGCGGGAGCGCTCTACACCAGCTACCCGCCGCACGATCTGATCAAGAATCTTCGCGCCAGCGACCCGCGCTTCGTATTCGCGGAAAATCCCAAAGCCATCGACGACCTTGTATCGGCCGCCGGCGACGATGCGCTCGACGTTCACTGGATTCTCCTCACAGGAGAACGCGAGGGCGTGACAACGCTCGACCAAATCCGCGAATCCGGGCGCCAAGCTCTTGCGGACGACCCCGGATTCTTCGACAAAATCCAATCCGAGTACAAACCTTCCGATCCCGCCATCCTCTACATGACTTCGGGCGCGACGGGCGAACCGAAGATGGGTTTAACCAGCCACGATGCCATCGTCCTGAACATCGACATGGGCCCCGAAGCGCTCCAATTGAAGCCGGGCGATTGCACCATTGCGTTTCTTCCTTCCGCCCACATCGCGCAGCGCGTCGTAATCGAAATGGTTCCCATCCGCCTCGGCGTAGAGGTCTGGTTTTCTGAAAGCCTCGCCAAGCTGCCGAGCGAGATGAAGAATATTCGGCCGACTTTTCTGCTCGCCCCTCCGCGCGTTTGGGAACGTGTCTACGCCAGCATTTCCGCCGAGATCAAGAAACGCAACCCGATTAGCCGCAGAATGTTCCATGGCGCGGTCGGCCTAGGTGCTGAAGCGAGCCGCCTCAAACAGGCCGGCAAGCCTCTTCCGCTCTGGATGAAGCGCGCTCTCAAGATCGCCGACAAGCTGGTCTATTCGAAAATCAGGGAGCGCCTCGGTGGACGTCTGCGCATCGCCGCGTCCGGAGCAGCCCCGCTCGGCAAAGATCTCGCGGAGTTTTATGCCGCCATCGGCATGCCGCTGATCGAAGGATACGGGCTCACCGAAGGCGGCGTGGTGGCTCTCAATCCGCTCGATCGGCCTAAGCCCGGGAGCATCGGTAAAGCCCTGGCGCCGGCCGTTCACATCCGGCTCGCCGAGGATGGAGAATTGCTGGTCGAGAGCCCCTGCCTGTTCTCCGGCTATTACAAGGATCCGGAAACCACCGCTCTCGTTCTGCGGGATGGTTGGCTGTACACCGGCGACATCGCCGAGTTCGACGACGACGGCTACCTCTACATTACGGGTCGCAAGAAGGAGTTAATCGTTTCCTCCAACGGCAAGAAAATCTATCCGTCCCGCATTGAGGGCCTTTTTAAAACAGAGCCAATCATCAACCAGGTGCTTCTGATCGGCGATCGCCTTCCGTATGTGACCGCCCTATTCACGGTTAACGTCGCCAACGCCGAGTCCTTGAAAGGAATGGACGAATGGAAGGGCCGGCCGCAACCTGAAATTGCCGCCGCTCCGCCCGTGGTCGCCGAAGTCCAGAAAGCGGTCGCCAAGGCTAATAAACAGCTCGCGCCCTTCGAGCAGATCCGCAAGTTCCGCGTCCTGGAGCGCGACTTTTCCATCGAAAATGGCGAGGTCACGCCAACCATGAAAGTGCGCCGCAACCGCGTGCTCGAAAACCATCGCGAAACCATTCGCGAGCTGTACATGGGTAAAGAAGAAAGCCAGTGAATCCGCCGGTCGCGAAGCGGGACCACACTCGCCCCGACGAGTATTATTGGCTGCGCGATCGCCATAATCCCGACACCATCGCCTATCTCGAAGCGGAGAATCACTACACCGCGTCCGTGATGGAGCCCACCGCGGACTTGCAGGAAAAACTCTACAACGAAATCCTCAGCCGAATCAAAGAAGACGATTTGTCGGTGCCCGTCAAAAAAGACGACTGGTTCTATTACACGCGCACGGAGCGAGGCAAACCCTATGGCATCTCCTGCCGCAAGCATCGCAGCCTCGGCGCTCCCGAGGAGATTCTGCTCGACGCCAATCTGTTAGCCGCGGGCCCGACCTATTTCCGCATCGGCGCATTCAGTGTAAGTCCGCGTCACAACCTGCTCGCGTATTCGATCGACGTTGTGGGCGACGAAGCCTACACCGTCTTCGTGAAAGACCTTGCGACCGGCGCTCTGCTTCCCGATTCGATCGCAAACACGTACGACACTCTGGAGTGGGCCAACGACAATGCCACGTTCTTCTATACCGTGCTTGACGCGGCGAAGCGGCCCTATCGCGTTTACCGCCACGTGCTCGGATTCGCCGCGGACGAGCTGATCTACGAAGAACAGGACGCTCGTTTCTGGCTCGGACTGTCAAAAAGTCGAAGCGACCGGTTCATCTACATTGGCTTGCACAGCAAGCTGACCAGCGAAATCCGATATGTCCGCGCGGACCAGCCGCTCTCCCAGCTTCAAGTCGTGCTGCCGCGCACTCAGGGCATAGAGTACGGCGTGGCCGATCACGGCGACTACTTCTACATCCGCACGAACCACAGCGCAAAGTCCTTCCGATTGATGCGCACTCCCATCGAAGCGCCATCCGATACGCACTGGGAAGAAGTAATTCCGGAGCGCGCGGGCATAACACTCGAACGCGTCGATGCCTTCGAATCGTTCCTGGTTCTTTCGGAACGCGATCGCGGTCTGCCGGGCATTCGAGTATCCTCCGCGTCGAATCCCGCGTCCGATTTTCACTACATCGAATTTCCCGAGCCCGCCTATGCCGCCGGGCTGACCGGCAATGTCGAGTACCGCGCCAGAACGCTGCGCTTCGCGTATACATCCTTGATCACGCCATCTTCGGTGTATGACTACAACATGGACACGCGCGAGCGCGAGTTGAAGAAACAGACGGAGGTTCTTGGCGGTTACGATCCTTCGCTTTACGCAAGCGAACGCATTTTCGCCCAGGCCCCCGATGGAGTCGAGGTGCCGATCTCGATCGTGTATCCGAAGGACACGCCGCGCGACGGCTCCAGCCCCATGCTGCTCTACGGATACGGGTCGTATGGCATGACCATGGATCCGGGATTCTCGTCCGATCGCCTGAGCCTGCTGGAGCGCGGCTTCGTGTACGCGATCGCGCATGTCCGGGGCGGCGGGGAATTAGGCAAGCCGTGGCATGACGACGGCAAACTCCTTCGCAAGAAAAACACATTCTCGGATTTCATCGCCTGCTCCGAATACTTGATCGACCGCTGCTACACATCCGCCGACCGGCTGACCATTCTCGGCGGGAGCGCGGGTGGATTATTGGTCGGCGCGGTGCTGAATATGCGCCCCGATCTGTTTCACGCCGCGATCGCCAAGGTGCCCTTTGTCGACGTGCTGAACACCATGCTCGACCCGTCGCTGCCGCTCACGATCGTGGAGTACGAAGAGTGGGGAAATCCCGAAGACAAGCAATATTACGATTACATACGCTCGTACTCGCCTTACGATAATGTCGAGCCGAAGCCATACCCCACGCTATTGATTACCGCCGGCCTGAACGATCCGCGCGTGTCCTACTGGGAGCCGGCAAAATGGGCCGCGCGGCTGCGTGCGTTAAAAACAGACCGCAACGTCCTGCTTCTCAAAACCAACATGGGAACCGGGCATTTCGGTCCATCCGGACGCTACGACCGCCTGCGCGAAACCGCCTTCGACTACGCGTTTCTTTTGACGCTCGGCGCGCTCACGCCCCTTCGTAACCATCGCGGTTCTGTGGCTGTCCAGGGTTTTCACGGTCTTACGCAACCCTGAGCGTGAGGGTCTGTGAAAACATTGGTTATTGCCCCCTCCGTTACCGTCGGGGTTCCGCAACGCTGTCCCGGATTTTCACCGTGTCGTGTCACCGCCGACACTCGTTCCGAGCCGCGACCGGAGGAAGCGGTCTTTCTACCGACCCTGCGGAACCGCGCACGTAAGTAAGCGGAGATTGTCGACGATTTTTTCACAGACCCGTGAGCAAGGGGGAATCGCCAATAGTTGTCAACAAAGACCCACTCAAATTTCCCATCTGGCAAACCGCATCAAATCCCGCCGCCGCAACCACACGAATCGCCAAAATTCCTTGAACCCGATGTCGTCCGCATGCAAACCCCAATACGTCTCGATGCGCCAGCGTAAATAGGGGCTTTTCCACGGCCGCAGCCGGTAGCCGCGGGTCGCTTTCCAAAGAAATACGAGCATCTATTCCGACGCGCGCGTGACCCGCGTGGCTTTGCTGTCCGTATCCGGCGTGGCGTAGTATCCCGTGCGCGTGCGCACCAGCGCGCTACGACCCGCGCCGGATACCGTCACTTTAATACTGCGGAAGCTGCCATCGAGCGCCTGCACGGTCGGAGAATATGCGATGGTGTACTGATTCCGAATCTCGTGGGCTACCTGAAGTGCGATCTTATCCACATCGGCAAGATCCTTCGGATAATACGACAATCCCCCGGACGCCCCGGTTAATTCATCGAGAGCGCGCTTCGCCTTCTTAGCCTCACGCCGCTCTTCCTCATTTAACAGACCGATCGCGTATACCAGAATCTCGCCCTTCTGCGCCTTGGCCACCAGCTTTTCGAGCGTCCCGGTGCTGGCCGTATCGTTCCCGTCGGTGACCACCAGCACGACCTTTTTCTCCTTCTTGCCGGTCTCCTTCATGTAATCGATCGACATCGAGATGGCATCGCGCATAGCCGTCCCGCCGCGTGAATCGATGCGCGACAACCCCTGCTCCAGCTTCTTGATATCGTTTGTGAACGGAACATCCAGGAACGCTTCGTCATTAAAGTTGACGACGAACACCTCATCCTGCGGGTTCGAGTTCTTCACCAGATCGGCCGACGCCGTCTCCACCTTGACGCGCTTGTCCCTCATGCTGCCGCTGTTATCGATAATGATACCCAGCGAAACCGGGACGTCCTCGCGCCGGAAGATCTTGATCGGCTGTTCCGCGCCATTTTCGAAGACCTTGAAGGCGCCCTGCGGAAGGTTCGGCACGAGCTTTCCGCTTTTGTCGGCCACTGTGACGGGCAGGATGACAAGCCGGGTGTCGGAACGGAAAGTTGGCGTATCCGTCGACGACGGTACGGGCTCAGAAGGATTCTGTCCCGTTGCAGCCGCGACGGCGGCGGCCAGGACGAGCAAGCTACTGGGTAGGCGCATAGTAACCAAGGCGATAAAAAGCTTTGAGCGGCGGCAACCCACGCGGCTGCACGAGCTTGACATTGACATGCCGATACTTGCCGTCACGTCCCTGGTTCTTTGGTGAGTAATACAGCACGTATTGATTTCGCAGCTCTATTCCAATTTTAGCCGCGATGTCCGGCAGTTCGCTCAAGTTCTCGACGGGAAAATGCCGGCCCCCGGTCTGCTCCGCGATTTCACTTAACAAACCCGGCCCCGCCATCTCCTCCGCCGTACGTCCACGGGACGCCATCGGCTCGTAGATTCCGATTGCATAAACTTGGACGTCTGCTTCGCGCACTGCGTTCTTAATTTCACTCTCCGTATAGCGGCTGCTGTTATCTCCGCCGTCGGAAATGATCAAAATCGCTTTGCGGGGATTCCTGGCCTTCTTCATGGTGTTCATCGCCATGTAGATGCCATCCAGCAGCGCCGTCCTCCCCTTCGATTGCGTAAATGTAAGCTGGTTTTGGACTTGGTCCGTATCGGTCGTAAACGGCACCACCATCTGAGGTCGGTCGTTGAACTCGATCAGGAAGAACTCGTCTTCGGGATTGGCGGTTTTAAGAAACTGCGCCACCGCCTCCCGCGATTTCTGGAGCTTGCTCCCCATACTCCCGCTGGTATCGAATACCAGTCCCACGGATAATGGAGCGTCTTCGCTCGAAAACTCCGAGATTTTCTGCTCCACCTTGTCTTCAAACAGGCGAAAATGCTCTTTTTCCAGGCCGGTCACGAACCGGTTCAGGGGATCTGTAACCGTCACGTTCACCTGGACCAGAGTGGTATCGATGCGGATGCTGCCGGGCCGTCGATCCAGGCTGCTGTCGGCAGCCTTCTCATCGGTCGGCTTGGTGCGCGGCTCGATTGTTACTTTGACGTCGTCGGCTCCCCAGGCCAGCGAACCCGCCATCGTTACGAGGATCGGGAAGAGAAACCAAACAAGTCTTCGCTTCGTGAATGCTTGCGCCACCATGACTTACCCCTAGGTTGCGACCGTCTACAGTATAACGCCAATAAGCCGTTTCAAAGATAGAGTCTCAGTACTCCCCTGAAGTTCCAAGAACCAAGCTCATATCCCCGTTCGGGCTATCGTTTTTCTCCCTAGCGCTACCTCGCATCCTGTTATTTGTCAGACGCGCAGTCCTTCTCAACGGCTACGTTAAATACTCAGTTGCGACAGGGCCTGGTCGAGTGCTTCGACGAAAAAATACTCGCCCCACATAACCGACTCGTCGACCCCCAACTCCTTATGCACGTGATAGACGCCGCCCTTGAGAATCCCTTCCCACTTCTTATCCTTATTAGCCAGATGCTTCTCGCAGAGGGTGCGTAAAATCCGCATCGCGGCCGACCAATACATGTGGCCCTTCACCCCATCCTGCAGAAGCCTGCACAATCGCAATAACCCGGACGCCGCAATCGCGGCCGCCGACGTGTCCAGCAGCTTCCGGCTATCCTTTGGCGCCGTGAAATCCCATGGGGGAACGCCATCTGAATTAGCGTGGGTTATATAGTAGTCGGCGCATGCCTCGGCGGTCTCCAGAAACCGTGGATCCCGGCTGTATTCATAGACGACGCTGAAGCCGTAAAGTGCCCATGTCAACCCCCGCGACCAGCAGGAATCGCCGCGGTATCCCTGTTGCGTCGTCTGCCGGAGGAACTCCCCGGTGTCGGCGTCGAAAATGCCTTCGTGAGCGGTCGACCCGTCGCCACGCACCAGCACCCGCCGGGTGGTGAGCGAGTGCCGCAACGCGATGTCCCGTAATCTCCGGTCGCCCGTCTCGCGCGCCGCATAAAATATGATGCCGACGTTCATCATAATGTCGATGAACAGAGAAGTGTCCGCGACAAACGAGCGGAGATACTGGCCTTTCTCCTGAAACCGCAGCGCCAGGGTCTTCCCTGCCTCGATCACCACGTCCTTGGCCGCCTGATCCTTCATTAAGTTGTGCCAGCGATAGTACGTGGACATGAAAATGAACCCGAGGTCGTGAACGTCCCGATCATGCTGGCGTGGCTCCAGCGGCGTCGTGTACTTGATCGCCTGCTCCAGCCAATACTTCTCGTCGCCGTTCCCCTCCGGCCCGCGTCGTTCGAAGATCCACATCAGGCCTGGAAGGAAGCCGTCACACCAATGCGTCCACGACGGGCCCTCGTGCTTCCATTTCCCGTTGACGGTGTACATCGGATAGAAGCCAGGATCGTGCTCGATCAACCGGCGCACTTGTTTTTGAGCAAAACGGAATGCGCCGTCAAGCAACGCGCGATCCGTCTCGAGGACGAATTGGATCATTTACCGGATTGTAGCAACCGGCTGCGTAAACTGATGCGATAGCCCGTTCTGAGATTGAAAGGCTTTTCGCCGGAAATGGAAAGTTGCCCCGCGCCTCGCGATCCCTTCGGCAGGAAGCCCTGCTCCACGCGTTCGCGCATGCTTATGCGGCGGAGATCGCGCAATCCGGTCACCACGAAAAAAGCATTTCGACGCCCGCTCAAGTCCGCATGACCCTCTTCTCCGGACAAGTCGGTGAATGAAATTCCTAAGTGATAGGTGTCCGCGTCGCGATGCAATTGCGTCACGTGTCCGGCGAGAAGGGCGCCTTTACTGAACAGCTTGTCATGCCCATTCTTGATCGCGCGCAGCAGTTTTGCTTGCACCTCATCCCCCACCGCTGTGGACGTGTCGATGGGAGTCGTGAGCGCGATATCCACCTGAAAATCATCGGGCAAATCGATCTCCGGCGGCCGCGTGCTCATCGGAACAAGCTTGAACTCCGGCGCGTCGGAGAACGACAGCAGCGCCTCGCTCGAAAACTGATGACATTCGTGGAAACGGGTCCGATCGAGATCCGCTACTCCCGATGCGGTCGCCATGCTCAATTCCGAGGTCCTGGGGAGCAGAAAACTCGAATCCCCAATTTTGACGGGCGCGTATTCCATCAAATCCGACACTGCGGACAAGCCCAGTTCCTCGGGTATGTGTTCCGCATAAATCTCGAGACGCATCAGGTCCAGAGTATCGGCGTTCGCCCAAAACGAACCGTGATAACCCACCACGTCATCCACCTCGCCGACGCGAAGATGGTACAGGCTGGCCTTAGACGGCACCTCGTAATCGAAGCGGTAGGCACGAGTTCCTTCCCGCGTGAATACGCCCTTGAAGTTGTAAACCGTGGACGTCGATAGAAAAACGCCGCGCGCCAGAAGCGCAAAACTACCGTTAGTGAGCGCGCCGCCTTCGCCGATAAGATGGTCAAGGTTCGATTCCTCAATGCGGTTCGACCCTGGCCAACCGTACAACTCCTTTCCCTCCACTAGCGCCACTTCCAGACGAACCTTGTCCACAGGTTCGAACGGCCGGTTCGCCGCATGCCGTCGAAAGCGTTCCGTTGTTTGTGCGCAGGTGTAGTCGGGAAGACGGCTGAGATTTTCCGCCATCTTCGCCTTGATCTGGGGCAGAAGAATGCCAATAGGCGTCCCCTGCTGGGCATACGTCAAGAACGTAGCCGCGAGGCCGAGTACTGCATACCGCATCGGGATTTAATCGTTATACACCTCTTCTGCTACGATTTCAACTATGCCTGCCGCAAAAGTTACGGTGATCAATAACGGACCCATCCGCATCGAGGGCGACTTCGCCCTGTTCGATGCCGCTGGAAATGAATACGGCCTTGCCGGACGCACGGTGATATCGCTTTGCCGCTGCGGCCTTTCCGACAATAAGCCGTTCTGCGACGGGCACCACGGCGTGCAAGGATTCGAATCCCTCTGCCAGGCCAAAGAACTAGCCCCGCCTAAGCCGAAAATCTAGTCATAAATCCTTCATCGAATTACCGTATTATCGGTATATGCGGCTGTCGTTCTGCACTCTTGTTGTCTTTTCTCTCGCCGCTTGTATCGCGACCGCCGCGTCAGATCAAGGCTTTTCCGGTACCTGGAAACTGAACGCCGCGCGTAGCGACGTGCGAAGCTTGCCCGCGCCCCCGGACCAGGTTTTGAAAGTCGAACAGAGCGCTACCGCTCTCAAGATTTCCGGGGATGCTGCCGCGCCCGCAAATTACCCGCTCGACGGCAAAACGGAGAAGTATCGTATCGGCGATTCCTCCATGAGCACGGTCACCAAGTGGGAAGGCGACGCGCTGCTCGTCAATACGATTGTCAGCGGCCCGCAAAACTACACCGTGATGGAACGCTGGGTACGTACGCGCGACGGCAGTAGTCTGACCGTCAAAAGGACGATTGTTCGCGCGACGGGAGAAAGCGAATCGGTGCTGGTCTACGAGAATCCTGACGCCGTCGTAGCATCCAAGGCAGCGGAAACCTCCGCCCAGCGGCCTCAATCGGATTACGTCCTCGACGCCGGAACGCACATCCTGTTGAAACTGATCAGCGCCGTAAACACCAAGACCGCGGCCGTTGGCGACCGTGTTTATTTGGAAACTGCCGTTCCCGTTTTCGTAAATGGACATCTCATCCTGCCCCGTGGAACTTATGTGACTGGAACAGTCACAGAAGCTAAGGAGGCTGGAAGGGTCAAAGGAAGGTCCGCCTTGAACATCCGTTTCGACTCGCTCACGCTTCCGAACGGCGTGACGCGCGATATGCGCTCTCGCCCCAGTGCCGCCGATGCGGAGGGCAACCTCGACCGCAAGGAAGGACGAATCCAGGGTGAAGGCGATAAGGCCGGCGACGCCCGCAAGGTCGGAGAGACAGCCGGAGCCGGCGCGGGAATCGGAGCTTTGGCGGGAGCGGCCGCGGGGCACATCGGAATGGGTGCAGGCATCGGCGCGGCCGCGGGAGCCGCGGCGGGTCTGGGACGCGTCTTCTCATCGCGCGGACCCGAAGTAGTCCTTCAACCCGGCACATCCATGGAACTGACGCTCGACCGCGACCTGCACTTCAGCGCGGCCGAACTGCGAAACTAAATCGGGCTCGCTCATGCGACTTAGCCCCCGGTCCATGCCGCACCCGGAAGGGTCTGCAAAAACCGGCTATTGCCCCTCCGTTACCGTCGGGGTTCCGCAACGCTGTCCCGGATTTGCACGATCTTACGGAACCGCGCGCGTGAGCAAGCGGAGATTGCCGACGACTATTTACAGACCCGTGACGAAGGGTAGCGCAGCGCTAATCGATATGCTCGTACGCCGCCACAGTCAAAAACTCCGGGAACTCCCCAGCCTCGGTCATCTGACGGAATAATCGTGCGGCGAGATCGTATTTTCCACTATCGAATCGAGCCGCGCCAATCTGGTTACGAAGCCGGTCCAGCACGCCGGGAATCGCATTGACCACGCGTTCCACGGTCAGCACTGTCCCATCCTTCAACCGAGCCCCGTGATGCGACCACTGCCACAGCTGCGCCCTCGAAATCTCCGCTGTCGCTGCGTCTTCCATCAGGTTGTAAATCGGCACGCAGCCGTTACCGCGCAACCACGACTCCAGATACTGAATGCCGACATCGATATTCAATTCCAAGCCCGCTTGCGTAACGTCTCCCACCGGCACGGTGAGCAGGTCCGCTGCCTGAACATTCACATCGGGACGCCGCTTGCCGATCTGATTCGGCGTGGGCATGTACTCATCAAAAACCGCCTTCGCGATTCCGACTAGTCCGGGATGCGCCACCCACGTTCCGTCGTGACCCGCCTTGACCTCGCGCAGTTTATCCTGCCGCACCTTGTCGAGCGCGCGATTGTTCGCTTCCTCGTCGTTCTTGATCGGGATTTGCGCCGCCATTCCTCCCATCGCGTGAATGCCCCGACGATGACAAGTCTCGATCAACAGATCCACATACGACCTCAGAAAATGCCGATCCATCGTAACCACGGAGCGATCCGGCAGCACCCAATCGGGCCGGTGGCTGAACTTCTTGATGAAGCTGAAAATGTAATCCCAGCGCCCGCAATTCAGGCCCGCCGAATGGTCCCGCAACTCGTACAGAATCTCGTCCATCTCGAACGCCGCGGGGATCGTCTCAATCAGCACGGTCGCGCGAATGGAACCGCGCGGGATTCCCAAATGATCCTGCGCGAAATTGAAAACGTCGTTCCACAGCCGCGCTTCCAGATGGCTCTCCATCTTCGGAAGATAAAAATATGGCCCCGATCCCTTCTCCAGCAAAGTCGCGGCGTTGTGATAGAAGTACAAACCGAAATCGAAAAGCGATGCCGAAATCGGCTGGCCCTCCACCCGCACATGTTTTTCGGTCAGATGCCAACCGCGCGGCCTCACCAGTAAAACGGCGGGCGTTGCGCCGACGGAGTATTGCTTGCCTTCCGGACTCGTATGCTCGATGTCCCCGCGCACAGCATCGCGAAGGTTGACTTGACCTTCCATCGTGTTGCGCCACGTCGGCGAGTTCGAATCTTCGAAATCCGCCATGAACACATTCGCGCCGGAGTTCAGCGCGTTGATGATCATCTTGCGATCCACTGGCCCCGTGATCTCGACGCGGCGGTCTTCGAGATCGCGAGGAATCGGCGCGACACGCCACTCGCCCTTGCGTACCTCCGCGGTTTCCGGAAGAAAATCGAACAGCTTGCCGGCTTTGAGATCCCGCAACCGCGCAGCGCGCGCCTGCAGCAGTTGATTACGAGTCGGCTCAAAACGAGCCGCCAGACCCGACACCAAAGCCATTGCGCCGGGCGTCAATACTTCGGATTCGATCCGGCCTGTTGGGACCGTGACCGCCGATGCTTGTGAACTCATCAAATTGGCCTCCAATTCGATCTATGCACTAGTATTGGACTAAAGGGCCTTGGCCGCAAGCCACGGCAATCGCATGCATATCGATCTCGCGTTTGGGAAGACCGGGCTCTCGCTGGAGCTTCCGGAAGGATACACTTACCAGATCCTGGAGTCGCGCTCCGCGAAGCCTCTTGACGATGCGTCCGGCGCTGTCGGAGCCGCTCTCGATCATCCGATCGGAAGCCTCCCGCTAGCGGAACTGGCCCGAGGAAAAACGAGCGCCGCCATCTCAGTTTGTGACATCACGCGCCCAGCTCCGAACGCCGTCGTTCTGCCTCCGTTGCTTGCGCGTTTGGGATCGGCCGGCATCTCGCGCGACAACGTCACGATTCTCATAGCAACGGGGTTGCACCGTCCGGCAACTCCGGAGGAAATCGTCGAGATTGCCGGACCCGATATAGCGTCCCACTATCGCGTTGTGAATCACGATGCGCGCCAGCTCTCCGAACATCGCCATCTCGGATCGACAAGCACCGGCACGCCCGTCTACATTGACGAGCGCTTCGTCGCAGCGGACTTGCACATTACACTTGGATTCATCGAGCCGCATCTGATGCTTGGATATTCAGGTGGCCGCAAACTCGTCGCGCCCGGTTTGGCCGCGCAGGAAACCATCAAGGTCCTGCACAGCTCGAAGTTCATGCGCGATAAACGCGCGGCTGAAGGCTCCATCGCCGATAATCCCTTGCATCGCGAATTGCTCGAGATCGCGCGTCTGGCGAGGCACGACTTCATCGTCGACGTTGCTCTCGGCCGGGGGTTGACAGATCAACCCGGCGCCCGCCGTCCCATTGCCGCGGTGTTCGCGGGCAATCCCGTCGAAGCGCACGCGCGAGGAGTTGAATTTGTTTCGAAAGTAATGCTCCAGGTTCTGGATAAACCGGCCGACGCCGTCATAACAACCGCAGCCGGGTATCCGCTGGATTTGACATATTATCAATCCATCAAAGGCGTCACGGCCGCGTCCCATGTCGCGAAAACCGGCGGGCGGATGCTATTGGTAGCGGCTTGCGACGAGGGCGTCGGAGCTCCGGAGTTCAGTGAAATGGTCCGCGAGCATCGCTCCGGCGGCGATTTCATGAGTGCCATCGACAACGCCCCGGTGAAGATCGATCAGTGGCAGCTCGAAAAGCTCGCGCTCGCCTGCTCCCAATCCGATTTGCTCTTCTACACCCCAGGCGTTCCCAGAGAATATCGCCCATCTCTGTGGGGTCGCTCTTTCGAGACTCCCGAGACCGCCCTCGCCGCACTGCTCGACGGAATGCCGCAAGGTGCAACGGTAGCGATTATCCCCGAAGGTCCTTACGTTCTCGCACGGGCCGGATCGTAACAGCATATGCGCAGTGGCACCTTATGACACTGCTCAGTGACTACTTAGGCTTTGTACCAGAGCATGTTCCAGCGCTTCGAACTGCGCGTCATCCAAAATTGTGCCGCCGAAATTCTCCGAATGAGGTTCACAGCCGTCCAAGCGTCACGCGCGATAGCGACCAAGCGAATGCATCTTTGTTGAAGGCCGTAAACTCGGGACACACGATTCGGGCAAACGGATTCGAGTAACTCCGCACCACCAGCTAGCCTGGGGTCTTGAACTATCGGAAGGAAAGATCGTCTGCGCTTTGGACGGAGTCAGCAACAGAACGGCCAGGAGCGCCCGTTGCACCAGCGATCACTGCAGTCTTTTATCCGAGACCGCAAAAAACTCCGTTGAGCTGATCCGTTCCAGCTTCTGACATTCATCCGCAAGAATCTGCCGCTCAATGGATGCGCCGATGCCGTCATCTCCCTCAACCGCTCGACGTCGATCGATGAGTTGCAGTATGCGCACCCTAGCGTCTTGGCTGACCCTCGGATCTTTGCTCTTTTTCATGACGAATCGCCCGGCCTCTGTTCGCACTTTCAGTGCCAGCGAATCTTATTGTAATCGTTTACATGGGCCATTGGCTAGTGTGTCGAACCGACCCAGTACCTGTGTTCCGCTGCGTCACAACGTAGAATTTAGAACCTAGCACGTAGAACGGTTTACTCAACAATCCGAACCACCCGATCCGCCGGAACATCTTTAACCACTGTCCGGCCGCCCGAAGGCCACCGCACTTCAATCGACTCGATCCGCGTCGCCCCTCCCAAACCAAAATGGAGCCGCAAATCGCTTTGCGAAAGATAACTCCCGCCGCTCCGCACATCGTCCACCTGCTTGCGGCCGCCGGCAGTCACAATCACGCGCGCTCCAATCGCGCTGCGGTTCGATTTCGTGCCCGCGAGTTGCAACAGCACCCAGTGTCCCAGCGCACGCCGCGACTGCTTCCAGAGCGACGGCGGTTCGTTCTGATTATTCGTAAGAATCTCAAGAGTGCCATCGTTATCGATATCGGCAACGGCGAGCCCGCGCGCGGAATGACGTATCACGATCCCCGGTCCTGCCGCTTCTGAAATGTCTTCAAAGGCGCCTTTGCCGGTGTTGTGATACAGAATCGCCCGATCCCGAAAACGAATATCCGTCGGCAGTTTGTCGATCTCCGGGAAAACGTGCCCGTTCACAACGAGCAAATCCTTCCAACCGTCATTGTCGAAATCGAAGAACGCGCAGCCCCAGCTCACGAACCGCGTGTTATGTCCCAACCCGGCTGCAAGCGTGACGTCATCGAACTCGCCATTGCCGCGATTGCGATAGAGCGTCTCATGCTCATCGGAAAAATTCGTTCGAAAAATGTCGATACGTCCGTCGCCGTCGTAATCGGCAGCTGCCAGACCCATGCCTGAAAGAGCCCGGCCGTTATCGTCGAACGCTACTCCACGAAGCGTCCCTTCCTCGGCGAAAGTTCCATCGCCCTGATTGATAAAAAGCAGCGACGGAGTTTGATCGCACGCTACATAAATATCCGGCAGACCGTCATCGTTCACGTCTTCCGCCAGCACGCTCAATGCATAATGGCCTGTCAAGGCTGCGATGCCGGACCGTTCGGAAACGTCCTCGAACGTTCCATCGCCCTTGTTGTGATACAGCAGGTTCGTGTCGAACGGCAATCCGCGAGGACCGCAATTCACCGGCATGTTGCGATAGAAGCAATAGGCGTTGGCCCCAGGCTTCGGCGTGGTCGCAAAATCGAACTTCAAATAATTGGCGACGAAAAGATCCAGATGGCCGTCGCGATCGTAATCCAGAAACGCACACCCCGTGTTGTAGCGCGTGCGATCCTGCTTCAAATGCGCCTTCTCCGTCACATCCTCAAAACGTTTTCCACCGATATTGCGATACAGCCGGTTCTGGCCCCAGTACGTAACGAACAAGTCGGTAAATCCATCGTTGTCGTAGTCGCCCGCGCAAACCCCCTCGCCCCAACCGGAGGACTCCAATCCCAGCGCTTTGGTCTCATCCGTAAAGTGACCGTGTCCGTCGTTGTGATACATCCGGTTCGATCCACCTTCACCGGAGACGATGAAAATATCCGGGAATCCGTCGTTGTCGTAATCGATGAACGCAACGCCGCTACCCGTCGTTTCGATAATGTACTCTTTTGTTTTATCGCCGCCGTTCGGAAAGGACTGCGTCAGTCCGGCTTCTTTCGCGACGTCGCGAAATTCAGGATGTGGAACCTCAGCCGCCCACAGCGCGAGGCCCGCAATAAACACAACCGCCTTCACGGCTTCGCGGGCGTTTCGCCCAGCCTCTTCAGGAAATCCGTGAACTCGCCCTCCGGCGGTTTCTGTAACTTATTGAGCTCTTGCTGCTCGCGGCGCGCCTTGTCCATTTGCCCTGAGTTGCGATAGGCGAGCATCAAATTATAATGCGCGGCCTCGTTAGTAGGTTGCAGCGCGACGGTTCGCTCCAGAATCGGAATCGCTTCCGCATACTGCTTCGCTTGCACGCGAATCTTCCCCGCAGCCAGCGCCGCTTCCGCGAAATCTGGACTGAGCGCCAGCGCTCGATCGTAGTGCCGCAGTCCTTCTTCAGGCTTTGCCTGCGCGGTCAAAATCTGTCCGATCTGAAACTCCGCCGCGGCATCGTCCGCATTCAAAGCGAGTTCCGCTTCAAACTCTTTCTGCGCGCGCGTCAACGCTTCCGGATCGTGCGATTCGAGAAGAATCGCCCGGCCAAGACGAAAATGGAGATTCAGAGCGTTTGGATTCTTTTCAATGGCCTTGCGATATTCCGCAGCCGCTTCGGCATATTTACTTTGCGTCTCGAAGATCTCGCCCGAAAGCTGATTGACACGATACGAGGCAGGCGTCTTCTGAAACATCTGACGCGTCAGATCGTTGAACGCCTTCATGTGAATGCGCGCGGCCTGGTACAGAACATCCGCGTCGGCTGGAGAGGAGGTTTCCAGTTGAATCACTACCGGCAGCGCGTGGGCTATATCGTTCGAGGCAGAGAAGCACTGCACCAGACCTAGTCCCGCAAGCCGCCGAAGATCCGAGTCATCGGACTTCTGGAAACGCTCCGTCAAATCCGGGATTGCTTCCGAACAGTGTCCGGTGGCCGCGCGAGTCAGCGCGAGAAAAGTTCGAGCATGCTGGTCTTGAGGATCTTTCCGGACGGCCTCCTCGAGAGCCTTTCTGGCTTCGGAATAACGTCCGTGCTGAAAAGCCGAAATCCCCCGCTCCGTCAAAGTCTGTGCGGAACAGATCGAAAGGAACAACGCGACGCTAATGGCCCGCATCATCTAACATCAACTCCGTGCCAGTAAACCGATGCCGCGCCTGTCCCTCGTAATATCGAAACGCAAGCAGAGGCGGCGCACCGGGAGCGATCTGCAGTGGCGGCGCGACGCGTTCGGAAGGAGAAACAGCGATCTCCAACACCTTGCCCGAAGCAGCCACGTCGCGAGTCAACGTCTTGACATCGCCCCCCGCGGCGGCAGCCAGCATCAAACAAATAAACACGATCATGGTGTTTCCAGCTCCTTGAGCCCGCGTTGCGCCGCGACATTGCCCGGCTTGCGCGCGAGCAACTGCCGCATAACCTCGCGAGCCTTGTCGCGCTCTCCCATGCGGACCCAGATCCTTGCCAGGTTCATGTACAGTATATCGTCGTCGGGAGCAACCCGAATCCCGTATTGGAAGGCCGCCACGGCATCGTTGACCTGTCCGATATTCAGATACAAGACGCCAAGATTGTTGACCGCTGAAGCGTCATCGCGACGAATGGAAATGGCCTGCTCGAACAACTTCCGAGCTTCGTCGGTGTGGCCTTGTTTTGCGAGCAGCAAGCCGAGGCTGTTGGCCGCATCGCCGTATTTCGGATCCACTGCGAGCGCCCGCCGATAGAGCCTCTCGGCATCGGTCGCGTTGCCGAGCTTATCTTGCATTTGCCCAGCGTTGAACAAAGCATAAGAGAGATCCGGCCCAATCGCGAGCGCCTTCTCATACATGCGCAGTGCCTCGGCCGTATTGCCGGATTCCGATTCGACGCCGCCCAGTTCGTTCCACGCCTCGGGCAGCCGTGGATCGAGATTCACCGCGCGTTCCAGCGCCGCGCGTGCCTGCGGCAGTCGCTTCGCTTCCAGGTGAATGCGCCCGATTGCGAGCAGGGCTTTGGCATTGTCCGGCGTACGACGCAGCATCTCTTCCAGATAGGGGAGAGCCTGCTCAGGGTATCCGGCCTGCAGCAGAGAGCCCCCGAATTTGTAGTAATCGCGAACCGGATGCCCATGATAGGTCCCGGCGAACGGCAACGCGCGCGGATCCGGAACCGGCCCGTCGACCGAACGCAGGTCGGCTTGCGCGGTCCGTGTGTCGGGCGTGTCCGCATAGATCTTTCGTACGCGCCCCTCGCTGTCGATGAGCAGCCAAAGCGGCATTGTGAGATCCACGCGATAGTCGAAAAGATAACGGCGGAATATGGCATAAGCCGCCGCGAGGTCGGAAGGAGCTGCGCGCAAATCGAGAATCTGCATTGCCGCGTCCAATCGCGGAACAGCTTCTCCAGCATGAATCAGAAGGAGCGCCGGTCCACGGCGTTTTTCCGGCAATGGGACCGGCTCGCGAAGCCAGGTCGTGACGACGCGTGCTTCGTTATCTACGGAGAAGCTAACATCGGTCGCCATCGCGGCAGCCGGCTTGAGCTTTTTCGATGGAAAATCGGCTCGTCCCTCCACCACTTCATAAATCAACCCAGCCGCGAGCGGAGGAAGATTCTGCGTCTCGCCCGAAGGCCAGTGTACAGTGACCTTATCAGCCCGTTCCCGCTCGCCGAGACCGAAATAAAGCAGCTTAGTGTGCTGCGAAACGTAGCCTGAACCAGCGGCCAGCCATTTCACCTGGCCATCCACTTCGACCCTCGCGCCGATCCCATCGCGATTCGATTTTGTCCCGCGAAGCGCCAGTACGATCTTGTTCCGCCCGGTTCCGCACACGTTCTGAAGAACCCGCACTTGCGGCGCAAGCCGGCTCTTGAGAATCAGATCGAGATTCCCGTCGCCGTCGATATCGGTGTACGCAAATGCGCGGCTATCCTCCGCCCGATCCGCGCCGCTGACGCCGGAGAAATCGTAATAACGTCCGCCGCGCCGCGCGTACAGCACGTTCGGTTCCCGGCCCGACCAGCTATAATCCTGCCGGATGAGTTGATTGATCGCATTCCAGCCGTTTTCGTAAGCCGGAGCCGGCTGAAATTTCACCGGCGATCTCGCCACCACCTGCCGGTAGAAATAGCTCATCAAATCGGACGTGCTGTTATTCGTCAGCATCCCGCAGGCGATATAAATCTCGGGCGTGCCGTCGTTATCGAAATCGCAGCCGTCGCACGACCACGACCAATGACCCATTTCGATTCCCTGCGAATCGCCCGTGTATCGAAAGGTTCCATCGCCGTTGTTGTGGTACAGCGAGTTGCCTTTCACGTGCCCGCGATAGGCTTCCTTCAGCGCGGGATTCTGGGCCACGGGAGGAAACGCCGGATCGCTCGTGACGCGCTGCCCGCATGCCGTCCACATGTTCGACACCAGGATGTCCGGCCGGCCGTCGCCGTCGTAATCGAGCCAGGCGGCGCTCATTCCCGGCCCTAGATCCGCAACGCCGGCTTCATCGGCGACGTCGTGAAATCGCCCATTCGTATTGCGATACAGATTCTTGCGGCCGAAATCGTTGGTGACATACAAATCGGGCCAGCCGTCGCCGTTGTAATCGCACCAGGATGCCGCGAATGAGAAGCGATTGTTGTTGTGATCGATCCCCGAAGAAACGGTTACGTCTTCGAAGAAGCCCTCATCGAGGCGGTTTCGAAACAGAAAATTTGGCGGACCGTTCTGCGCGTCGTGATATGGAACGGGATAGCGATATTGCGCTTCACTCTGGAAATAGAAATAACAGCAGAGATACAAATCGAGACGGCCATCGCGATCGTAATCCGCCGCGGCGACGCTAGTGAAAGTCCCTTGCGGTTGAGAAGCAAATCGAAATGCATCGGGAAGAAGCGTGAAATGGCCCTTGCCGTCGTTCAGGAAAAGCATCGGCTGCGAGTCGCGCACCAGCACCAGATCCTGATGCCCGGAGTTGCGGAGATCGGCGAAAAGCGCGCTGATGGTGTTATCGAGAACATCGATCCCGGCTTCGCGCGAGATGTCGCGCAAACGCCCGGCGCCATCATTTTTATACAACCGGTTCGGAAGTCCTCCCGGCTGGCAGACATAGATTTCATCCAGACCGTCACCGTCGATATCGCCAGCCGCAATGCCGTTCTCTCCGTAAAGGTCGATGCCGCAGGCGGGATCGAGCCGCGAGCGCCAGTAAGGTGTACCGCGCGAGAGCTGTTCCAGGAACGAGGATTCGCCTGCAAAAGCTGCGCCAGTGACATCGCGGAACCAGGGCTTTTCGGAATGGGTGAGTATTTCCTCGAGCGGTTCGAACCGAGTCAATTTCCCATCAGCCCATGTTTGTCTCCACGATCCGATCCGATGTTCGAGCCGTCCCCGATTCTCGCTACGGATCTCGTAGCGAATGATTTCACCCGGCAGCGAATAGAAACGCGCGGCACGAATCTTACCTAGAGTTTCAAGCCACTGCTTCCAACCCGCCCCGATTTCGCTGTTGTCACTGAAAACGGCAGTAGCAACGTCGGGCGCGAGATCGCGAAATGAGCTCGGCGCGGGAGAGCGGCCCTGGCAGCTCGCCGCAATTGGCAATTCGCCTCCCATCAGCGAAGCATGCAGCCGGTTCTCAATCTCCATGGCGATTTTCTCGCCGGGAAACTCGTCGAGTCCAGGCTCGACAAAAGCAGCTAAATCGGCATACGCGGGCTGTCGCCGGAATTTCACTGGAAACGGAGCAGAGGCGTGCCCGCGATTCGTGAAGAAGCTCGCGGCTGCGCAGGCAGCGAGAAATTCGCGGCGCTTCATGGCTTGGACACGTTGGTCTCGGACGCGCTGAGCTTCTCGTGAATAGCCCGTTCCTCGATCGCCTTGTCTTTCTCGCCGAGCCGTTCGTAAGCGCGGGCAAGCTGGAAATGCGCCCGAGGTTCATTGGCATTCAGCTCGATGCTGCGTTTCAGTTCGGTCGCCGCATCCTGCCACTCGCGTTCTTGAACCAGCAAAGTCCCGAGCTCCAGGTGCGCCTCCCAGGAATCGCCGTTCAACCGTATCGATTTGCGCAGTTCGGGTTCCACCGTCTCCGGAGTATTGCCGGCCGCATTCAAAGCCTTGGCGTGCAGCAGCGGCGCAAGATAATTATCCGGCGAAGTCTTTTCCCACGCCGAGTAGTCAGCGATGATCTCAGGCAAACGATCGCCAGCCTGGTCCAGCATACGGCCCAGAAAAACATACGGCTGTTCTATGGAAGAATCCAACTTGATGACGCGCAGGAAAGAAGCGATGGATTCCTGGAATTTGCGTTGACCGTAAGCGGCCACTCCGTACGCCAATTCCATTTGCGCGCTTTTCGGGAACTGCGCCCTGCCCTTATCAAAAACCGTGAGCGCGCCCGCGAAATCGCCCGAATGCAGCAAGAGATTGCCGTAATCGAACACCGGACCTTCCTTATTCGGATCTTGTGTCGCGACGTAGCGGCGCTGCCAATCGGCCGCTTTCGAAAAATCGCCAGTCTCCGAGTAAAAAATCGCCAACGAATGTTCAACGACGGGATTGTCGGCACCTAGCCTCGCCGCATTCGCGGCTGCATCGGCAGCCTTGGCCGCATCTTTTTCATGTAGATACGTGCTCGCCAGTGCGGACCACACCAGGGCGTTCGACGGGTTCAAGCGCGACGCGTTTCCCAAACACTTTTCGGCCTGGGCGAAGTCGTTCTTTTGGAGAGCCAGCAGGCCCTGCCGGAACTCGTCATCGAAATTCGACGCCTGCATCGGCGCGAACAGAAGGAGAAATAATGGCCAGTACTGCACGCGTGTCGCTCTTTAGCTTATCAGGCTGGGAGGCTTAATTCGGCGTTCGAGTACCGGTACCCGTAGTAACTTCCGTGGGATTGTCTGCTCCGTCTTTAAAAGGGAACCTAGATCTTGTAATGAATAACGGGAGGACAGTTTATCCTATGAAGTCGATCCTTATCGCCAGCCTACTGGTCTTTACGGCTACCGGCCTGTTCGCTGAAGTCGGGGATAACAAGGGTGTTTTTGACGCCGAAAAGGCCTGGATGGATGCCTCGGGCAAATTCGATACGGACGCTCTCGCGAAGCTGATCCGTGAAGATTTTGTCAGCGTCAATCTGGACGGAGTGGCGCAAACCGCGCGGGAAATGTTAGGGGATGTCGCGAGAACGCCGGATGCCGAAAAGGCGGCGAAAGCGAAGGTCAAACCGGTGTTGAGCGCCGTGCGCTTCCGGGTGTATGGCGATACCGCTGTTGTTATGGGAACTATCTCCTGGCCTGCGCCGAAACCGTCCTCAACCCGATTCACGCATGTGTGGGTAAAGACCGGCGACCAATGGCTTCTGAGCACGAATCACGTCAGCCGCATCGTGGAGCCGAAACCGGCGCCGCACGCGAAGCCCAGGATTCTGAAATCGACCAAGGTTTCATAAGAGACGTTTTTCAAAACTTGGCTTCCCTTGACAATCTAGGGGGGAGGATGTCATACTTCCCAAAGATCGTCATAGGGAAGCTCAATGGGCAAATCCTCTCAACCCGCTCTTCTTCAAGGCACGCTCGATCTCCTCGTCCTGCACGCTCTACAACGCGGCGCAATGCACGGGTATGCGATCGCGCAGACCATCCATCTCCTCTCCGATGAGGTCCTCAAGGTAGAAGAAGGATCGCTCTACCCGGCTCTCTACCGTCTGGAACTGGATGGAGCGATCTCGGCCGAATGGGGTCTCTCCGAAAACAACCGCAAAGCGAAGTATTACGCGATTACCAAACACGGCCGGAAACTCGTCGCGGAGCAACAGGCCACCTGGAACCGTCTCTCGACGGCCGTACAGCGCGTTCTCGCGAGGTGAAATCATGCGGCGATTCTTCCTGAAACTCCGGCGTCGGTGCAACCTGCAAAAGGATCTCGAGACTGAGCTCGCCTTCCATCGCGAGATGGCCGGTGTCAACAAAGATCACATTCCTCTGGGCAACACGGCTTCGATCCAGGAAACCGCGCGCGATTTATGGCAGTTCAATTGGATTGAGAGTCTCTGGCGTGATCTGATCTATGCAGCCCGCGGACTCCGCCGCAGTCCTGCGCTGCTGATCTGCGCGCTGCTTTCGCTAGGACTGGGCATCGGCGCAAACACCGCAATCTTTCAGTTGCTCGACGCCGTGCGGCTGCGCAGCTTGCCGGTTCAGAACCCCCAGGAACTCGCCGCCGTGCGAATCATCGGAGGCAACGGAGGCATGGGAGTGAACGATGGCGCCTATGCGGACTTGACCCGGCCGATCTGGGAAGAAATCCAGCGGCGGCAGGAAGCGTTCTCCGGGATGTTCGCCTGGTCCGCGAATCAAGTGAAGGTTGGGTCTTGGAGCAATTTGCATAACGCAAACGCGCTTTGGGTGAGCGGTGATTTCTTTCGCGTACTCGGGGTTTCTCCTTGGCAAGGCCGCCTGGTTGTGCCCGAAGACGTGAGCGCCTGCCCGGGATCGACAGCCGTTGTGAGTTATGGCTATTGGCAGCGTGAGATGGGCGGCGTCAAGATTGACGACCGTAGCATGCTCGATATTGACGGAACTCCAACCCAAGTAATCGGCGTGACCCCGCCTGACTTCTTCGGCCTCGCCGTCGGCGATACCTTTGATGTTGCATTGCCGCTTTGCCGGCCCAAGGAACTGCTCCGGAACGAGTTCGACATCGCGGTAATGGGCCGTCTTCGGCCGGGGTGGAACTTACAGCGGGCATCGGCCCACTTGATGGCGATCAGTCCCGGGATTTTTGATGCGACTGCCCTGACCGGATACAGTCCTCGGACCGTTGAAACATACAAAAGATTCCGGCTGGCCGCATATCCGGCTGCGGCGGGCGTCAGTGCGCTGCGCCAGCAATATGACTCGTCGCTGTGGCTGTTGCTCGCCATCACAGGATTGGTGTTGCTGATTGCGTGTGCAAATCTGGCAAATTTATTATTAGCGCGGGCAAGCACGCGAGATCGTGAAATGGCAGTGCGGCTGGCGCTCGGCGCTTCGCGCAAGCGGTTGCTGCAGCAATTATTTGCAGAAGGCGCTCTGCTGGCAGGAATCGGAGCTTTATTGGGGGTCGGCGTCGCTCAGTTGCTTAGCCGGGTTCTGGTATGGGCGCTTTCCACCGAAGGCAATGCGGTGAGTTTGACCCTTACAACGGACTGGCGCGTCCTCCTGTTCACGGCAGGCGTTTCCGCTCTCACCTGCATTGTTTTTGGCACCATCCCCGCTCTGAGAGCTGCCGGCGCCGAGCCTGTAAGCGCGATGAGAGGCGCCGGCCGCGGCACTACCGGCAATCGCCAGCGTTTTCTCATGCAGCGTGTGCTCGTGATCATGCAGATCGCGGTTTCGCTCATGCTGCTGGTGGGCGCGCTGCTGTTCGTGCGTAGTTTCCGTAAGCTGTTGACCTTCGATCCGGGAATGAGGGAATCAAATATCACGATCGCGTTTGTGTCGTTTCAGAAATCAAATATCGCGCCGGACCGCTACGAGGATTTTCAACGCCAACTGCTCGAAGAAGTACGCTCGATTCCAGGAGTGCTGAATGCGTCGACAACGACAAACGTCCCGCTCATAGGAGGAAGTTGGGGACACCACATATATATCGGCTCGACCGAAGGCCCTTCGAAATTCACCTGGGTCAGCCCAAGCTATTTCGAAACTATGGGAATTCCGCTGATCACGGGCCGGGGTTTCAACAAGAACGATACCAGTGGATCTCTGCGCGTCGCCGTAGTGAACGAGACGTTCGTGCGTCGCTACCTGGGCAAGATCAATCCCATCGGACAAACACTGCGTACCGGTCAGGAACCCGGTTATCCTTCCACCGTGTATCAGATCGTTGGAGTGATCCCGGACACCAAATACAATAATCTCCGCGACGAAATTCCTCCCATGGCCTTTGCGCCGGCATCGCAGTATCCAGCGCCCAAACCGTGGATCGCTATGGTCATTTACTCGCATCAAGATCCCACGGCTGTGCTCTCAACTTTGAAAAGTGGGTTGGGACAGAAACATCCCGAAATAATTGCGGATGGCGGCGACTTTCAGCATTGGATCCGCGACGGGATGGTACAGGAGCGCGTGATGGCGATGTTATCAGGTTTTTTTGGCGTTCTGGCCGCGCTGCTTGCGATGGTCGGACTGTACGGTGTCACGTCGTACTTAGTCGAGAACCGCCGGCCCGAGATCGGAGTCCGCATGGCACTGGGAGCAAATCGATGGCAAGTCGTCCGCATGGTGATGAGCGATGCTTGGGGCTTGCTTTTCATCGGAGTAATAATCGGGATGGTTCTGTCGCTCATCGCGGGACGCGGAGCCACTTCCCTGCTATTCGGATTGAAACCAAACGACCCGCTCACGCTCGTGGCCGCGAGTCTGCTATTAGCCGCCATCGCGACACTGGCCAGCTTCGTGCCAGCACGCCGAGCCTCGAAACTCGACCCCATGATCGCCCTGCGCTACGAATAGCCGCCGCGTAGTTGTCCGAGCAACTCGATATCGACTTTGCTTTTCACCGTCCGTCGATCCATACGCAGCCTTCTCGCTACCTCTTCATAATTGCCGGTTTTCGCATACAACAGCGTGCAATATCTCGAAAGCAAATCATCGGCGGTAAGCGAGCCGGCTCGAAATTCTTCCACGCAGCGATCGATCGGAGCCATTGCGGCAGCGCGGGCCGGCCGATAATTGCGGCGAATCAGAACATTGCGTACGCACTGCTCCAGTTCGCGATAATTTCCTGGCCACGCATAGCCCGATCCGAGATTTTGCCCGATCCAATCCGTAACTTCCGGCCCGAATTCTTCAGCCTCCGGGCCCGCCACCCGACGCGCCATGTAGACCACCAGCTCGCGCAGTACGCCCGGTGAATCGGAAAGCTGCTCGGCGAGCGATGGCGTCACAATCTGGTCGGAGCACAAACGGTAATAAAGATCCTCGCGAAAACTGCGATTTCTGATCCCCGCCTCGAGATCCCGATTCGTAGCCGCAATCAGCTTTCCTTGAAACTGGCGCGCAGCCGTGTCGCCTACCGGATGAAACGACCTGGTCTCAATCACGCGCAGCAGCTTCACCTGGATACCGGGATCGAGGTCGCCCAGTTCGTCAAGAAACACGGAGCCCAGCGCCGGGCAGGTTTCGAGCCACCCCTTGCGATCGCCGATCGCGCCGGTAAATGAACCGCGCCGGTGCCCGAACAGCTCCGATTCGACCAGCGTTGGCGAGAGCGCGGAAATGTTGATGGGAAAAAACGAGCCCGCGCCGTCATCCGCGAAAGTCAGCGTACGCTCATCGAAAGGAATATATCTCGATTGAGCAATCGCTCGCGCTACTAGCTCTTTCCCCGTTCCCGATGGACCCGTGACGAGTGTCACGAAATCCGCCATGCGCCGGTAAAGCGTGCGCTGGTAACGGCGCAAATCGTGCGTGAAAATCGACTGCCAGATGGAGCCGCGCAGTCTTGCTGCCGGAAGCGAATTGCCGATGATGTCGCGAAAGATCTGCTCGAATGCGCGCTGGATCTGTCGAAAGCACGCGAACGTATGGGCCGGATCGCCGCGGTGCGAGAAGCGTCTCCAATCCAGGAGAAAGTCCCGGTAAAACGCCCACTTCGCGCGATTAGGTTTAGCAGCTTCGGGACCGAATGCCAGGGCGTAGAAGTGGCCATAGTAGCGCTGATACAACAAATGAATCACGCCGTCTTCATAGAGCGCGAGGTCTCGCTCGTTCGCGTGCTGACCTCCCGATCGGCGCTCCCGCAACTGATTCATCAGTGGCTCCAGTCGATCGAAAATCCTCCAGACATTTGCGCGTGGCTTGTCGGGATCGTCCACCGTCTGGCTCCAGACGGGCTCGCCTTCCACGAAGTCGCGGCCCAGAGCGCTGCGCTCGATCTGAGTTCTTTCGGGCAAAAACGGATTACAATAAGCGAGCTCCGAAACGGCCTGGAGGAAGCTGCGCTCTTCGGAGGACAAGAAGTTCTTCAATGTGCATTCATTGTATATCTGGCATCATGGAATGTATACCAACGGAAACCTTTCAATCCGGGCAAAAATAGTAAATCATTGAAACGTCGTCAGATCCGGCACGGCCTGGGTCCTGCTCTTACGTCTAGCGAAAGGAAAGACTCATGGCACAAGGCGGATTCAAGGACTTATTGAAAAACGGCGGATTCCAGTCGTTTCTATGGACGCAGTTTTTCGGCGCGCTGAACGACAACCTCTATAAAATGATCGTCTCGATGCGCGCGGTTCACGTCGCCGCGACCACCGGCTCCGGTAGCGAATACCTCTCTCTGTCCGGCGCGGTCTTCGTGATTCCGTTCCTTCTGTTCTCCGGTTATTCCGGTCACCTGGCCGACGCCGTCAGCAAACGCAAGGTGCTCATCGGCGTGAAGGTCTTCGAGATCTTCGTCATGTCGTTCGGCCTCGCAGCATTTTTCTCGACCCGCATCGAACTCATGTTAGTAGTGCTTTTCCTGATGGCGCTGCACTCCACTATTTTCAGTCCCGCTAAATACGGCATCCTGCCCGAAATGTTGCCCGACCGCGATCTGTCGCGCGCTAATGCGCTGCTCGAGATGAGCACCTTCGTGGCAATCGTGCTCGGAACATCCATCGGATCTTTCCTTTTCACGGTCTGGAAAAATGAGCCCTGGAAGATGGGCGTGGTGACGCTTTGCATCGCCATAACCGGATTTCTCACCAGCTTAAAGATCACTCGCGTCCCGCGTCAGGGCGCCCCAGGACCTTTTTCGCTGAATCCGTTCCACGAAGTCGTCATCGGCACACGCCACCTCTGGAAAGATCGCGCTCTCTTTTTGACTGTGATGGGGATCTCTTATTTCTGGTTCCTGGGCCTATTGTTCCAACTGGATCTGCTCCTCTTCGGAGCCGAGGTGCTGAAGATCGACGACCTTCACGTCGGCCTGATGGTGACGGCGCTGGCCATCGGTATCGGAGCCGGCAGCATGTTGGCGGGCCGTCTCTCCGGAGACAAAGTGGAACTCGGCCTGGTGCCGCTCGGCTCCATTTTTATGGCCCTGTTCTGTGTCGCTTTATTCGCTCTCAAGTTTTCGTACATCGGTTCTGTGATCGCCTTATCGCTCTTGGGTTTGAGCAGCGGTCTCTTCATCGTCCCCTTGAACGCGTATTTACAGCAGAAAAGCGAGAGCGGCGAAAAAGGCCGCATGATGGCGACGAACAACTTCTTCAACACCATCGGACTGCTGTTCGCCTCCGCCACGCTGTGGATCATGCATGATCGCTTGCATGTTTCGCCGGACAAGCTGATCCTCATTTTCGGCATCGGAACCTTGGCCGTGACCGCCTACATCGTGATGCTGGTCCCGGATTTTCTGGTGCGCTTTATCCTCTGGTTGGCCACCCACACGTTTTTCAAGATCCGGATCGCCGGTCAGCACAATGTCCCGTTTCGCGGCCCGGCGCTGTTGGTTGCGAATCACATGTCGCACGTGGATGGCTTTCTCATCAGCGCTTGCGTACAACGCTTCATCCGATTCATGGTTTGGAAGCCGTACTACGAGATGAAAACTCTGAATTGGTTTTTCCAGCTTGCGAAGGCGATCCCGGTCGGTACCGGGGGCCGGCGCGACATGGTTGATTCGATCCGGAGGGCGCGCAAGGAATTGGAAGACGGTCATGTCGTCTGCATTTTCGCCGAAGGCTCCATTAGCCGGACCGGCAACATGCTGCCCTTCAAGCGCGGCCTGGAGAAAATCGTGGACGGTTTGGACGTGCCCGTGATTCCGGTTCACCTCGATCGTTTGTGGGGAAGCATTTTCAGTTTCGAAGGCGGCCGGTTCTTCTGGAAATGGCCGAAGAGGGTGCCCTATCCCGTGACGGTTTCGTTTGGACAGCCGATGCCTTCATCTTCGACGGCGCAAGAAGTTCGGCAAGCCATTCAGGAACTGGCAAGCGAAGCGGCCACGCATCGGAAAGCCAGCGGAGACCTGCTGCATCTGCGTTTCATCCGCATGGCCAGGAAAGACTGGCGTCAACTCGCGATGGCGGATTCCACCGGGCGCGAATTGACTTATGGACAAGCGCTGGCGGGAAGTCTGCTGATCGCAAACTGGCTGCATGAGAAACGGCCCGGCGACGAGAAGATCGGGCTTCTGCTCCCTTCCTCGGTTGGCGGCGCGCTGGCCAATATTGGTGTCACGATGGCCGGCAAGGTATCGGTCAATCTGAACTTCACCGCGGGTCCGGAATCCATGGCCTCGGCCATCGACCAATGTAAGATCACGACCGTCATCGCGTCAAAAGCGTTCCTGGCGAAAGCCAAGCTGCAAGCGCCGGAAGGCACGGTGTTCCTGGAAGAGATTCTCGGCGTCCAGGGGAAGTGGGACAAAGTGCTCGCGGCGCTGGCGGCGCGTTTGATGCCGGCCCGCATGCTGGCGCAACGCTATCGTCGCGGCATTTCGCCCGATTCCGTCGCCACTATTATCTTTTCGAGCGGCAGCACGGGAGTGCCCAAGGGCGTGATGCTCTCACACTTCAACGTGATTTCGAATATTCAATCGATGGCGCAAGTATTCTGGCTGGGTCAGACCGATTGCATCACCGGCGTGCTCCCGTTCTTCCACTCGTTCGGATTCACCGTCACGCTGTGGCTCCCGCTGCTCACCGGCTGCCGGGCTGTGTATCACCCCAATCCGACCGATGCGAAAGCGATCGGCGCCCTGATCGAAAAATACAAAGGTACATTCCTGCTGTCCACGCCGACGTTCTGTTCCAGCTACGCGCGATTCTGCACGCGTGAGCAGTTCGCTTCACTGCGATTTGTTTTAGTAGGCGCGGAAAAGCTTCGGCGAGCCGGTGGCCGCGGCGTTCCATGAAGCTTTCGATCTCGATCTGCTGGAAGGGTACGGCTGCACCGAAATGTCTCCGGTTGTGGCCGTGAACGCTCCCGATTTCGAGGCCGGAAAGGAAAAGCAGACCGGAAACAAGCCGGGAACCGTCGGACAACCAGTGCCTGCCGTTGCCGTGAAAGTGGTGGACGCGAATTCGTTTGAAGCCTTGCCCACAAACGTTGAGGGACTGTTGCTGGTGAAGGGTCCGAATCGGATGCTGGGTTATTTAGATCAGCCGGAGCGAACGACGGAATCGTTGCACGATGGTTGGTATATCACTGGCGATATCGCACTGATCGACGACGAAGGTTTCGTTAAGATCACGGATCGCCTGTCGCGTTTTAGTAAGATTGGCGGCGAGATGGTGCCGCATCTGAAGCTCGAGGAAGCAGTGTACAAAACAATGCCGGATTGTTCTTGCGCAGTGGCCGGTATCCCGGATGCAAATCGCGGAGAACGGCTGGTGCTGTTATATACCAATCCCGAAATCAAACCATCGGAACTCTGGCAGAGCCTGGCCAGAACGGATCTCCCACGCCTCTGGCTGCCCAAGCAGGAAAACGTCTATTGGGTCGATGCCCTGCCCACCTTGGGCACAGGAAAAATCGACCTCCGTGGAGTGAGGAGATTGGCGGAGGCCCTGTGCGCCTCAACAAAAGGCGCGCATGTTTAGCGGTGAGGATATTATCGACGTGGTCTCTCCGTTTTCGGCCCGATTACGAGATCGAGATCGGCAGCGTCCTCAAACACACGGAAATCCCGGTCTCGCGTGAGCAGTGGTACACCACGATCCACACAGCTTTGAGCGATGAGCGCATCGCCCAGGCGTGCCTTACGGCGTTTTGCGAGCACCTGCGCACGCAACTCTCCCGCCCGCTGCCAATAGCCGTCCTTGATCTCGATCAGAGGAACTTCCGAAAGCGCCCCAGCGATTTCTGAATCTAGCTTCGGATCGCTCAACAACTCGGTAAGAACGACCGGACACATAAGCACCTGCCTATCCTCCAGCGCCTGATCCAGCAGTGCAGCGTCCTCGCCGCCCTCGCCTTGTAGGAACGCGATCCACGTGCTGGTATCGGCTGCTATCATCGGTCGGTCTTAAGCTCTGCCGAAGTGCGCGAGAAACGAGCCTTCCCTCGAAAACTTCGCAGCTTCGCGTAGGCCTCCGATGCGGCAATCAACTGCAGTCCGGCGCGGACAGTTTGAGTGATGCCCGTGCCACTCGCTTGTTGAGCTTTGTCGAGAAGCTCCGGAGGCACTTCTATGGTGATCTTGCGTGCTCCGGCCATACACGAATAATACCATATGAAAGGCCAGTATCGAGTATGGTACGTACGGGTTCTCACAACTGGATGCTGTCGAGAGCGATCGCCCCATTTTCGAGCTTCCCGATCACCTGAACACGATAAATCGTGTTCTTCTTTTGAGAAGCAATCTGCTTGGCGATTCCCGCATTCGCAAGATTGTCGAACCGGATCATCCTGCCATCCGGCAGCACCAGCGAAAACTGATTCGTATCGTCGCCGATCTTGCACCCGGATCCGAGCGTGGAAGCCTGCCGCTTCGCCTGTCTCCATCCGGCATCGGCCGTGGATTTCCGGGCGTTCACGTCGCCGGTCAACGGAAAATCTTTGCGGGTGCTCCGCTCGGCCTCGTTGGTCTCGCCCACCTTAGACTCGCCGCGCGTGCCGGACGCGTCCACCGCAGGCGTGGTCACTCGATCCGAAACCGTCAAGTCCGATTGGCCCATCGCGGACTTACTCTCCGACGGCGCCGGGCAGGACGAAGACACCAGCAGTCCCACCCAGGTCTGTCCCGCATAGCTCGAGGGAACATTCTGGGCAGCCAGCAAGGCAACCGAAAATAGAGCGCCGGCAACAAACTTCAGGATCCGTTGCATTCCACACCTCCACGCTGTGGACGCAAATCCTGGGAGTTTGTGTTACTTCGATCCGGTATCCGTGACCGCCGCGCCGGTCGACTTGTGATAGTTCGGATACGGCGGCCGCTTATGCTCCGCCGGCGGGTTCTTCTTCAAATCCGCCATCACGATCTCAACAGCTTTCTCAAGTTGCGGATCGTGTCCGGCCCGCACCGCGGCGGGGTCGAACTCCACTTCGACGTCGGGCGGCACGCCATGATTCTCGATTTCCCAATCCGTTTTCGCCGGATTCCAGAATGCGAGATTCGGAGCCGTTACCCCGCCGCCGTCAATTAACGGCGGGAACCCGAAAATTCCAACCAGGCCGCCCCACGTGCGCTTGCCCACGAGCGTGCCGGTGTGCCGCTGGCGGAACATCCACGGCAGCGCATCTCCGCCCGAGCCAGCGAATTCATTGATGATCATCGCCTTCGGCCCGTAGATCGATTGCTGCGGAGTGGTGAAGTCCTTACCCCATCGCGTCGCCCAGTGGCTCAGCTCCGTGCGATTCAAATTGTCCACGATGTAATCCGCCACCTGGCCGCCGCCGTTGAAACGTTCATCGATGATCGCGCCCTCGCGATCCACTTGCGCGAAGTAATAGCGATTGAAATTCGTGAACCCGCCCTGCGCCGTGTCCGGAAGATAAACATAGGCGAGCTTGCCGCCGCTCATCTTATCCACTTTGCGCCGGTTCTCTTCGATCCACGCCAGGTTGCGCAGCCCCGTCTCATTCTCGACCGGCACAACCGTCACGTCGCGAGATCCACTGCCGTCCGCATTCGGACCGACGCGAATCGCCACCTGCTTCCCTGCCGTCTCTTCGAAAAACGAAAACACGTTCTCGGGAGGCCGCACGTCGCGTCCATTCACTGCGAGCAGATAATCGCCCGCAACGACGTTCACGCCCGGCTGCGTCAGCGGCGCCTTAAGCTGCGGATTCCAATTCTCACCGTTGTACACGCGCGCGAACCGATAACGCCCGTTCTCGATTTTGTAGTCCGCGCCCAGCAGACCGCCGTGAAGTTTCTTCACCTCCGGCATCGCGCCGCCGCGCACATACAAGTGACCGACCGTCAATTCCCCGAGCATTTCATCGAACAGATAATTGAGGTCGCCCCGGCTCGATATATTCTCAACGTACGGCTCATATCTCTTCTCCGCTTCAGCAAGATTCAGCCCGTGCAGACCCGGATCGTAGAAGAAGTCCCGCTCGATTCGCCACACTTCGCTGTACATCTGTTTCCATTCCTCGCGCGGATCCACGCGAACTTCCATGGAATCGAGATTCAGCTTGCCTTCGCCCGGCTTCACCGGAGATCCGGTGGCCGCGATGAAGATGTTATTAGCCTGCTTGTACATCATCTTCTCGCCGTCATGCGAGAGCTCGAACATGCTGATCCCCTCGATCACCTTGTCCGTCTTGCGAGTCTTCAATTCGAACTTGTATTCCGTCGATGACGGAGGCGCGCCGGGCGTCTCCACCACCTCTCGTACGAACAGAATCCCGGTCTTGCCGGCATCCATCCCCTCGTAATTCCGAGCCGGAATAGGAAGCGCAATAATTCTCTGATCGATGCCGTCGAAATCGATTTTGACCGTCACTGGCTCGGGCTTCTTAGCCTCTCCGCCCTCTGGCTTTTTGTCGGCGTCCGTCTTTTTGTCTTCGGCTTTCTTGTCAGGACCCTTCTCCTCGTCGCTCTCCGGCTCAAGAGGCGACGCGTCCGTCTTACTCAGCACTGCTGCGTAAACATTACGCGTAGTCGTGTGGTCGTCGCTCGACATATCCAGCCAGGCCGGCGAAAGCCCTTGATTCGTGCTCGCCATGAAGTAAAGATATTTGCCGTTCTTGTCAAATTCCGCGAACTGCGCGTCACTCATCCCGTCGGTGACTTGCCGCGACTTCCCGTCCTCGGTCGAGTAAAGGAACACCGCTCGCAAATGATTCTTTAGCAGTTTCGTATAGCTGATCCATTTGTTGTCTGGCGACCAATCGGGATTCAAATTATGTTCGGGCGTATCGTATGTATCGGCATCGATCAAAACCGGCGTCTTCTTCTCCAGATCCATGTACCAGAGTTGCAGCCGGTTATCCGTATACGCGATCTTCTTGCTGTCGGGCGACCAGACTGGCTGGTAGTAGAACGCCGGCGGCTTGCCCAGATCGAACTTGTCCACCGCGCCCATTCCGTTCTGCGCCCGTATATGCAGCGCATACTCGCCGGATTCGTCGGAGAAGTATGCGATGCGCTTCCCATCGGGCGACCACGATGGATCTCGCTCCGCCACGCCCGTCGTGTTCGTCAAATTCCGGATGTCGCCCTTTTCCGCTGGCGCAGTGAGAATCTCGCCGCGCGACTCGAACACCGCGCGTACGCCGCTCGGCGACAGCTTGGCGTGCTCGAAATGCCCGTTGACTTTCTCGAATGTCGGACGCAGCGCCGGAAGATCTCCAGCGATCCTGATATCCACGTGTTTCGTGCCACCCGATTTCAGGTCGTAAAGATAGATTCCGCCGAACTGTTCGTAGGCGATGGCACCCGGCCCGGCGCTCGCCCATTTGATGTCGAGCCCGTCATTCTTAATCGCCTGCGCCACCTTCTTCGTTTTCAAATCGTATGAAAACAGCGTTACGGGACCGTTGCGGTCCGATAGGAAATAAACTTTTTCGCCGATCCACATCGGGTCGAAGTCATTCGAGTTCTCGCGCGGAACCTTCTCCGTTTTGGCATCGGCAAGATTCGCGATCCATATCGGCGTCGTCCTTCCGCCCCGATAGCGTTTCCATGCCGCGAAGGCCGGAGGAAGCGGCAGATACGCGATGTGCGTCGCATCCTCGGAGAACGCGCCCGAATCCGCCATTGGCAAATTCACTTCCGCCGGAAACCCGCCGTCCACCGAAACCGTAAACAAACGCGTAAATCGCGAATAGCTGTTTCGATTCGAGCGGAATAACACCTGCTTGCCGTCCGGCGTCCATCCGGTCACGATGTCCGCGCCAGGATGATACGTGAGCCGCTTCGGCTCGCCACCGCTCGCCGGCATCACGAACACATCGACGTTGCCGTCGTACTCTCCGGAGAACGCGATCAGTTTCCCATCGGGTGAGAAGAATGGATTGGATTCCGTCCCGACACTAGCCGTCAAATGAACGGCATCGCCGCCTTCGCGTGGCACGCTCCACAAATCGCCGGCAAAGGAAAACACTATTTGTGTCTTGCTGAGCGCCGGATGCTGAGCCAGGATCTTATCGTTCGCGGCGTGGCACATCGCAGCCGCGGCAATCATCACGGCGAAAAACAAAGCGGTTCGCATGGGAAGACTCCTTTTGCGGAAGAATCCTACCAATATTACCGTTGTTTCGCATTCCGAGCCGTGACCGGCAGGGAGTGTGAAAAAAATCGGCTATCGCTCCGTTACCGCCGGGGTTATGTAATGCAGTCCGGAATTTTCACGATGTTACGGAACCGCGCGCGTCGGCAAGCGGAAAGGGCCGAATTATTTCGCAGACCCGGCAGGGAACGGACTGCCAAAGCTACAGCTTGGACCCGACGTCTGTGCGCCCTCCGTATCGGCCGGTGATCCGGCGCACCGCGTCCGACGGCAGGAATGCGTCAACGTCCCCGATATCGTCCGGCTTGCCGATCCGCTTCAACGCCTGCGTATTCAATGCAACCTCACGCGCCGGTGACCAGCGCAGTTTTGTTTTTCAGGTCAGTCATTCTGCCCCGATGTCAGTTCGTGCCGGCGCGGGCCATCTCGTCCAATTCCTGCATCGTGTTTTTGTCGAGCCGCAAACCAGCCGCGGCGACATTTTCTTCGAGATGTTCAACACTCGAGGTTCCCGGAATCGGCAGCATCACAGGGGATCGCGCCAGCAGCCAGGCGAGTGCCACCTGCGATGGCGTCGCATTCAGTTTCGCGGCCACGCGTTGCACGGAACTGGCGCCGCCGGATAACTTGCCGGCCGCGAGCGGAAACCACGGGATGAAACCAATGCCCTGTTGCTCGCAATATTCGACGACATCTTCCGAACCGCGATCCGCCAGGCTGTATCGATTCTGGACGCTCACGATCGGCACAATCGTTTGCGCTTTCCGAATCTGCGGAACGCTGACTTCCGACAAGCCGATGTGTTTGATCTTGCCCTGTGCCTGAATGTCTTTCAGAGTGCCGAGCTGATCCTCGGCCGGAACCTTCGGGTCGATTCGATGTAACTGATAAAGGTCGATCCGCTCCAGCCGCAGCCGGCGCAAACTTCCTTCGCAAGCCGACCGCAGATGCTCCGGTCTTCCGTTTTCGACCCATTGATTGGGACCCGGCCGATCAAATCCGCCCTTCGTCGCGATCACCAGGCCTGCCGGATAAGGATACAAAGCCTCGGCAATAATTTCTTCACTCACGTTGGGCCCGTAGGAATCGGCAGTGTCGATGAAATTGATTCCCAACTCGACAGCGCGCCGTAGGACCCGGATGGCTTCCGCTCGATCCGCCGGTTCGCCCCAGATGCCTTTACCGGTGATCCGCATTGCGCCGAATCCCAATCGCGCGACGGGCAGGTCGCCTCCAATCTTGAATTCGCCGGCTTTCTCGGCAAGTTTGTTCACTGAATTCGTTGTAGACATGTGTTCATCTCCTTTTGCATTTGAATTCTTGGTCTGCTCACTTCGGAAAACTTTCGCCGAACATCGGCAGGCCGCTTCGCGAAGACTCGCGTGTGGCTTCATCCTCAATGACATCCCAGTGCTCGGCGAGCACGCCGTCTACAATCCGCAGGATGTCCGCCGCTATCCAGTTCACCGGCTGTCCAAAGCCGGAGAACCGGCCGTGCACGATCACAAAATCTCCATCGGCGAAAATCCTGCCTGGTTCATACTTCAGCGTTGGCGGAATGCTCTTTATCAAATTAAACAGGCCGTCGCGTCCCGGCTCAATATGCGCGCTGTGCTGGATGTAATTGGGCGACCAATAGCGCTCCGCCGCTACATAGTCGCGCTTGTTGAATAGAGTGTCGAATGCCTCGAGAACCAGCGCTTTGTTCTTCTCTTCAGGCGTTTGACTCATCTTTGACTCTCAATTCCTGCTTCTGTTCTTTGTGAATCACTCGGATATATGGGGGGACAATGGACGAGACTGTCTGCGTCGACAGGAATCGCATTGATGTCTTTCCAATCCACCTTCGGACCGCTTCGAGCCCGGCTCAGCCTCGTGAAGCAATTCCAGAACGCTCACTTGTCAACCTGATTCTCGCCTACAGCCGAAGCGGCTTGCGACACCCTTTCGAGGTATTTGTTCCGGCCACTTAATACGATGTGGACCGAAATGCCCCGGTCGCAAAGGAAGGCCTTCCTAACAAGTTAGTTCGAATGTAACGGTCTTGTTTTGGTTAGACGAAACCGAGCTTTGGAGGGACTATCCGTCCGAAACGAAATGGTGGGCGCGTCAGGACTCGAACCTGCGACCTCCTGCGTGCGAATTGGCCGGGTGGAGTGTGAGGCGGTGAGAGGCGACGATCGCGAGTGCCGGCGAAGCTCTTGAAAGTCGGGGGCTTCGCTGACGTTCGCATTTGTGATGAGCTGCGCCGAGGCCCCCTGCGCAGGGGCGCAAAATCGATCATTTTGGCCAATTCTGAGCGGGTTACGTCACAATCCACGTCACGAAGCGGCCCGTACCGCAGTGCGGTATATTAGCTGTGACGCCATGGCAAGAAAGGCCAAAGGTTTCGGAGCGGACCTGGTCGAGGGCATGAAGTTGGTGCTGGCGCACCAGCGCGGTGCGGGGCAACTGGAACAGGTTTGGCCGCAGCCGATCGATGTGAAGGCGATTCGCAAGCGCGTGAAGATGTCACAGGCCGAATTCTCGCGAACCTATGGGATCACCAAGCGCGCTTTGCAGGAATGGGAACAGGGTGGGAGGCAGCCGGATTCGGCTGCGCGCGCTTATTTGACCGTGATAGCGAAAAAGCCGGCGATGGTACGCCGGGCATTGGGGACGGAATGACTGGGAGACCCAATCCAACGGAGCGAATGCGTCTGCGGCAGATCGTCGCGAGCGACCCGAAAATAATGGGAGGTACTCCCGTGTTTCGTGGCACCCGAATTCCGGTGGACCTGGTCGCTGATATGCTTGCCCAGGGTGCAAGCGCGGAGGAGATCCTCGAAGGCTATCCGACCTTGGACATGGAAAACATCGTGTCGGCATCGTTATGCTCGCGGGCGTTCCCGGTGAGGAACAGTGCCAACCGCACCCCGTGGTCGGGGAAAAAGCCGCAAGCAGAAAGATCCTTCCGCCTGAGTGACCTCCTTCGCAACGGACGGTAAGGATGGCTGCAAGACAACGACCAGGAAGACTCGGTATGATCAACAACGAGATGACGCTGCGCCTGACAGAAGCCGAGCTCGCCCGCGATATCCATGCCGTCCTGGCGCGAGTTCGCGAGGAGGGCCTGGAGGTGATCGTCGAGCAAGATCATCGGCCGGTTGCCGTCATCAAAACACCGCAAGGCCCCGGCCGCAAACTAAGCGAATGCATCGCTATCGCAAAGGGCTACGAGACGAACCTCGGCTACGCGCCGGTTCCGGACGCGGACTTTGCGGCTGACGTTCAAGCCGCCATTGATGCTCATCGCGAGCCTTTAAATCCGCCCGAATGGGATTAGTCCTGGATTCCAGCGTACTGATCGTTTCCGAACGGGAAGCGAAGCCGGTCAGCAGCTTGCTCGCGGCACTCCAACAGCAGCACGGCGAGAACGAGATTGTGCTCTCTTCGATAACCGTGGTCGAGTTGGAACACGGCCTCCATCGGGCGCAAACTGCGGAACAGGCACAAAAGCGCCGGGACTACCTCGACGAGGTTTTCGCGGCGATTCCGGTGGAGAGCTTCAGCTGAGAGATCGCGCAGATCGCGGCGAAACTGGACGGCGATGCGCGGAGAGTCGGGAAAGTGATTCCCTTCGCGGACTTGCTCATTGGTGCGACCGCTTTGCACCACGGCTATGCAGTCGGAACCCGGAACCTTCGCCACTTCCAGATGATTCCAGGTCTGACGGTCCTCTCAATCTGAGTTTCACCCGACCCGCCGAATGAGCTACTTCGGTTTAGGCAAAGCGTAGATGCGCAACTCGCCGTCTTCAAAACTTGCGTATCGCTGTCCATCTGGCGAAAGCGCGGCCCTCGCGTTTTTTGCAAATGTCCGGTCCGTTATTGCCTTCTGCGATCTCCGATCGAAGATCATCAAACGGCCAACGTCGGTTGCGCTGTGGCCCACACCCAGAAGCCGCATCAGGCCACCTATGTCATGGCAGTTGTCGGATGCAAACACGGCATAACGCGACATGTCCGTAGTCGCGCCTTCAACAGACCCGCAGTAGGTGGCAGGAATCCAAGGCAGAGTCTCCATGGGCTTGTCTTTTTGCCAGATGACGAGCTTGCCGGCGCTGCTGTCCTTAACATTGATGTTTCCAACTACGGCGCCATCAGCTAGCACGCCGACAATCGATGCCGTCTCACCGTCGCGAAGAGGGACCGTCCACGGGCGCCGATCTTCAGCTTCCGCCGTCATCGTGCATAGCTGCTTCGCGCCGGCATATACGATGCCCGTCGAGACGTACTCGTTGGGTCGTAATTCCTGCTGACAAGTCATGAACGCGACTCCGTGGTCGCCAAACTTTCTGTCGCGGGCGCCTAAGGGCCAATCCTGTTGCCACTGCTTCGGTTCTGCCAGAGGCACCCGGTCGAAAATTGAATAGGTGCGGGTATTACGGTCCTGAAAGACAAGGGCGTGAGTCACGAAGGTAGTCTGCTCCAGAAACCGATCCAGGCGCCCCGCGTCCTTCAAGTCCGCATCGAATAGAAGTATGCTCGATTTCGACTCGTTTCTACTTGCGGGTCGAGATTAACCGATTGGAGCCTGAAGAGGAGTGTGCCGCTCGGCCCTGGTCCAGCTTCCCCTTGTGCAACGATCTCACCGTACCCGTCAGCTGGATAGGGCACATCACGTTCCGCCTTCATGGCGCCGGTAGAAGTGAAGACCAGGATTCGGGCCAGTCCGTTGACTTTACGATCTGGAGCCGGCCTGCAATTAGGACTGGTGTTGAAGCCAACAGCTACGCTGTCGTTATCCAGCCAGACCACAAATCGATAGCCGATAATCTCGTTGCCGCACTTCGTGTCTGCGTCGGGCTGGAAGAAGCCCTTCGGCAACGCGCGCGCAGAAAGGTCCATCCGGACGTCGGGTTTCGGGTCTCTAGTAGAGGCTTCAGATGTCGTTTGCGCACGGCAACTCGGCGCGAGGACACTGATGGCGATCACGCCCGCCAACGCCGCGTTCAGCTTGAGAGTTCGCATCTGTCCGATCCCCACTCCGCAAACGGCGACCGAATGTCATCAGTTCGGGTGAGTACGTTTCAATTGTGCCAAATGTCGGGTTGTACTGGTTGTACCTTCGCGGAGGACGATCGCCACTTCTATGAATGGACAACATATCACGAAACGAATACGCCTACTGGAAAGTGAAAAACGGCCTAAGTGCAATACAGGCCTGGGGCTTTGCCCCACTGGGCAACCGACCTGACGGCAAAAACATACGTTCGGAAAATCGGGCTCGCGTGCCACGTTTTCCTTTATGTTCCACTGCCGCTGTTTCGCGGCTCTCGCCTGCTCGAAACCCGTTTGGATTCTCGCAGGCTGTCACAAATTGTCGTAGATTGTTGAATTCTGTTGACCCATGTTGTAACTTGTTGACTTTCGTTGACCGCTGAGACTTCCGGCCAACGTCCCTTATCGCCTCTGGCAATCACTTAGTATTTAGGGGCTCCCGCAAGCAGCGAAGCCTCAATTCTCGCTCAGAGGTGAGCCCATGCAGAGCTTTCTCACCGAAGACGTCAGCGTCGCCACCTTGCGGCGATGGCGGCTGTAGAAGCGCGGGCCGGTGTTCGTCAAAGTCGGCTCGCTCGTGCGCTATCGCTCTGAAGATCCCGATATGTGGGTGGCTGAGCTGCCAACCGATGGAGATCCGAACCGCGCCGGGGTTGCCCTGATGACCACCCGTGTTTAATACTGATCGCCAGGGTGGAGGGAAATCCGGGTTGAATGCTGGAGCATTACAGCCCCGTGCGCATAGCGCCAAGCGCACATCGCTGGAAAATTGGAAAGCGGTCTGATGGGTGGGCGCTCGGCAACGAGCCAGCCAGAAACAATTCTTCGTCCAGAGCCAAGGAAAGCGAATTGAAACTTTACGTCAAATCCACGTCAGAACCACTCCCTCCAACTCTTTCCTCTGTTTGTATCTTGTTTGAAACGAAATGGTGGGCGCGGCAGGACTCGAACCTGCGACCTCCTGCGTGTGAAGCAGGCGCTCTAACCAACTGAGCTACGCGCCCGGGCGGGGACCTAAATCGCTAGTTTAGCATCGTCCTGCTCGGAGGCGGCGCGCTCCATCGATTGCATTCGCAGATGCAATCCAACATGCATGTCCGCCCCTCGAATATGCGGCTCCAACCAATCCCGCAGAAACCGGATCGCCTCCATCGTGACCGGCGCCTTGCTAGCCTTCGCCTTCTCCTGAAAAGCGACCACCTGCTCCAACAACCGCTCATGACTGGCGTGATGCTGCTCGTAACCCCGATAGCCGCTCTCCTGCATCAGCTTTTCTTCCGCGGCGAAATGGAATCTTGTATACCCAACGACTTTGTCGAGCAGCGGTTCGGTGACCTCAGGCGGCTCGTGGTTCACCATAGCCGCGTGCAATTCAGCCGCCATGCGGAAGATCTGCTTGTGCTGTAAATCGATCGGGGGACAACCGATTGAATATTCAGGCTTCCAGTCGAATAAGCCCATGACAGGCTCATCGGCAACGCGCAATCGAGTATGAAGCCTACGGCTCTACAATATTGTTGCGAACCGCGTACCGCACCAGCTCCGTAATCGATCGCAGATCCAACTTGTTCATAATGTTCGTGCGATGCGTCTCCGCAGTCTTGATGCTGATGTTCAAAGAGTTCGCAACTTCCTTATTGCTCTTTCCCTCAGCCAGCAACTGGACAATCTCGCGCTCGCGAGCGGTCAGTCGCCCGCGCACCGTCTCGGGCTGCTCCGTACGTGTTGGACGAATATAGGACCGCAGCAACATCTCCGAAATCTTCGATGAAAAGAACGTCCGGTGCTGGCACAAGGCTTCCACCGCCGCTACCAGGTCCCTCCCGGCATCCGACTTCAGCACGTACCCGCGGGCACCCGCGTCGAGCACCTCGCGAACAATCTGCTCCGACTCGTGCATCGTCAGAATCAGCACCTCGGTCTGCGGCAGCGCCTTGAGGATCTGCCTCGTCGCCTCCAGACCGTTCAACTCCGGCATGCCCACGTCGATAATGGCGACGTCGGGCGTGAGTTGCCTGGCCAGATCCACGGCTTCCCTGCCGCTCACCGCTTCGCCGACCACCTCCCAATTGGGTTGGGCGTCGAGCAAAGCACGAAGCCCGCGTCTTACGATCTCGTGGTCGTCCGCAACCAGAATCCGAACCGGCATATTTACATTTGGTCGCGCAGCGGCAGAGTCACGTTGATCGTTGTCCCGCTGCTGCTTGAAGCGACCTTCAAAGTTCCTCCCAATTGGCGGGCGCGCTCCCTCATTCCTGCGATTCCGACGCCTAGGCTGGCGCCTTCGCTAATCAGATCCAGCGCCTCGGGCGGAACGCCCTTTCCGAAGTCCGTGACATTCAAGTGTACCTCCCGCGGATCTCGAAATATACGAATTTCCGCGCGCGTACTGCCCGAATGCCGGTGCACGTTGGTGAGCGCTTCCTGCACGATGCGGAACAGCGTGATCTCCACGTCCCTCGGCAGACGTCCGATCTCGTCCATCTTTAACTCTGTCTGAATGCCCGTCCGCTGCGTGTATCCGGCCGTATAGGATCGCAGTGCCGACATCAGTCCCAGTTCATCGAGCAACGGAGGATGCAGCAAATACGACAGAGTCCGGATTTCCTGCGAACAGCGTTCCGCCAGACCGAGGCTCTCCACCACTGCCTGGCGCGGCTTAACGCCAAACACCTTATCGCGCACCGCGTGCAGATTCATCGACAGCACTGCGAGATTCTGAGCCGTCGTATCGTGGAGCTCGCGCGCGATGCGCCGGCGTTCGTCGTCTTGCAATTCCAAAAGGCGTCCCGAGAGCTGGTGCAGCGCCGTCTCCACACGCTTGCGCTCCGTTCTGTCCGCGCAGGCGCCCACGTAGCCCAGCACTTTTCCGTCCTGCGCGATCCAAGGAGCTCCGAAGTCCTGCAGCCAGCGATAGTCACCGTTCGCCGCACGCAGACGGTATTCCAATTCGAAGCGATCGCAGGATTTCACGGCGGCGGAATAGCGTCCCAGGCTCCAGCGATCGTCTGGATGGACCAACGTCTGCCATCCGTTGCCGGCCTGCTGTTCCGTTGTCTGGCCGGTAAACGACAGCCACTGGCGGTTGAAAAACGTCCGGTTCCCATGAACGTCAGCCACCCACAACAACACCGGCGCGGCATCCATTGTCTCGCGAAACCGACGGTCGCTCTCGGCCAGCGCGAGTGAAACAATATCGCGTTGTTCCGTTTCCGCCGCCTTGCGGACCTCCCGTACACGCATCTGATGCACCATGGCGACGCAGCCGAAACACGCAAGAATGTTTTCGATCAGTGTTTTTGCGTCTACGTCGGAATAATGGAACAGGCCGTCGGATGAAGAGAGAAACAGAGCCGAGTAAACCGTCGAAAGAACCGCGGCCGCAGTCCCGGCCTTCCAGCCCCCAATGAATACGGAATGAAATACCGCTACCAACAGCAACACTCCAGGATTTGGAATGTTAAGCAGATAACAAACGATCATCGCCCCGGATGTTGTCAGCAGCCAGCCGTAATTCACCCACAGGTTAGACTCGGCAGCCTCCCCCGCGCGAAGAAACCACCACCGTATCCGCAAAAATGGAGATAGGACAGAGTTTAGGCGCACCCTTTGGTCTGATAACCACGATGTCCTGATCGGGAGCATGATCCGCAAGCGCAACCTGCCTCTCATTTTAGGGCATTCACCCCATACAGCCGTTTCCGTAGGAGACCCTAGGGGCCACGCTCTGGTACAAATACAAAATTTACGGAATTTAGAATCCTGCCCGGTTAACGTATATTCAGACTTCTGGCAGTCTATGAATCAAACAATAGCCGTGACGCGGTCGTCCGTGAGGACTGAAAACCTACACAGGCGGTTGGAGCAGCAGGGAGCGTCGCTAGCAAAAACAAATGACATAGTGGAGATGATCAGGGGTGGTCACCCCGCCGGACTCGAACAACTGTACGCCATGGCTCGCAACTTCACGTTCTTTATCATGCGTCAATTGGGGTCCGATGATCTTCAGGACAAGGTGCACGACATCTTTGTTACAGCCGCTACCGCAATCTCAGCGGGCAAACTGCGCGACTCGGAACGCCTGACTCCATTTCTGACAACACTCACCCGTTTTTATACCTACGGGCAGATTGACCGGCGCGTTGTTCGCCGGAAATACGTTACTCCGCTCGAACACGCCAATATCCCGGATCGCCGGATGAATCTGGAAAACACCGTCTACAAGCAGCAGAAAATGCTGATTGTACGCGACATCCTCAATTCGATGCCGAAACGCGATCGGGACGTGCTCGAACGCTTCTATGTCCTGGAGCAGACTAAAGAACAAATCTGCCAGGAGATGAATCTTACTCCGACGCAGTTTCGCCTGCTCAAGTCGAAGGCTAAGAGCACCTTCGCAAAGCTCGGGCAGAGGCGGCTCAAGCCGGTGCAGGTAGTCGCTGCCTGAGCGCGCTCTACTGCTTCTGCAATACCAGCTTATCCGTCTTATCCGAAACGGGTACCAGGCTGGAGATTTCGACGTTCAACAATTTCGAGTCCGGCGATAGCTTCAGACGCTCGCGGATGACGCTTCCGCCATGTTCGGTCTCCATGCTGACGAGCATCGGGCCGTTATACCAGAACGACGCTTTGGCCTTGGTCTCGGGAACTTCGCACTCCTTGCCGTCGGTGGTACAGGTGTAGGTGATCTTCCGTTCCTTGCCGTCTGCAAGCTTTTCGTCTTCGTTGATGTTGATCTTCCCGTCTTTTTCCGAGATCAACATCGTTAAGCCAGAAAGCTTGTTCACGGGCATCTCGCTCTTCGAAGCATCCAACTGCCAGGTTCCGCTCAGGTCGGGTCTGGCATCGTCCTGGGCGGCTACCGGAACGCTAAGCAGTCCTGACAACACGACCGCGGAAGCGCAACCCCAAAATATGCGCATAGCTCCTCCTTAGATATATTTATATTCCAATTTTGCCGGCGCTGCTGCACCTGTGACCGTTAACGGTCGACGGGCCGCTGTTTCAACTGTGCGATGTCGGCCGGCGAGAGCCCGGAGTTCTTCGGGATATCCCCGCGCGAATGCAGTCGCCGCCGATACCGCCCGAAGTATTCGCGAATATCGCCGCCGTACTGAAAGCTATACATAATGTCCGCGAACTGATCTGTGTGGATGAGTCCGAGCGCGTGCCCCGATTCATGCAGGCACGTCAGATATGTGATCGTATCGCGCAGCAACGGATCGCCGGTCTCGAGCGGCGCCGGTCTCACAAAGAGTTCGACAGCGCTGTGGCCGTTGAGCTGGATCGAGCGCGCCTCGCCATACATCCCTTCCTCCGCCGACGCCCACACCAAGAGAATGTCGGCATCGGCCCTCGACGCCGGTTTGAAATTGATCTTACCGTCGGAAGCCTTACTCCACGCGTGGAACGCCCATTGGGCTAGCTGCGAATCGGGACCCGGAGCAATCCAGTACGAGAGCGTTTCCGCGTGCGCGAGAAGAGCTGTTGCCGCCAGCAAGACCCGGACCCAACATCGAGGCATTCCACCATTATGAATTGCAGAAAACGTAGAACCTAGAACGTAGAACGCTCAGCAATCACCAGTCGGCGTAAGCCGTGCCTTCCAGACTCGTCTTATCCGATCCGCTGCGTACATCGAAGATGCCGGGCTCGGTCTGGTTCACGGCGTTCAGCGTGTCTTCGATGATCACCTTCCAGCTATCCGAAGTCCCCGTCATGGGATCGATCGGGATCTCGCGCAGATAGCCTTCTGAAACCAGGTCCTGCAGTGTTTGCGGCGCCTTCTGCTTGTCGTAGGTGTACTCGTCGATCACAGTACGCATCGTGAACAGGTTGTTCCGCAGCACGCTCTCTTTGGCGCGCGTAATGGTCCTGTTATAGATAGGCACCGCGATGGAGATGAGAATGGCAATCACCGCCATCACCACCATCAGCTCGATCAGCGTAAATCCACGGAGACGAGACACAGGTTTGGCGGCCTGTGTGCGTCCACCCTCACCATTCCGAATAAGGTGTCCCATCGCGTGCTTTCTCCGTGCTCTTGGTATATACGTCGAAGACGTTCTGGCCTCCCCACGACTGCGCCTTCGGATCGTCGCGGGTGCTGCGCTTGCCCCAGTCGAACGAATTCGTCATGGGGTCCTTGGGGATGCGCCGTAATAAATGAACCTTCTTGTCTACTTCGCCGGCCAGCTTCACACCTTGGACGAGTTGTTCCAGCGACTCGGGGTAACCGTCGGTGTCCAGCTTTTGCGGACCCAGCTTCTGCGTATCCGCCAGGTCCTTGTATTTGTCGATCGCCGTCCGAATCTCTTTCAGCGCCGCCCGCAAGTCGCGCTCGTGGTCCCGCCGTATCTTGTATCGCGCCAGCGGCACCGCCATCGTCGACAGTAGAGCCAGGATCGTGAACGCCACGATCAGCTCAATCAGCGACAGTCCTCGTTGGTTCTTCCGCCTCATTTGCACCGTGAAGCTCAAAGCGGGCACGGGAGCGGGAATCGGTTTCTGTTTGGAGTCCTTCAACGGAGCCTCCACTACATTGACGGTTCCGGTCCCTTTCCCGATGGCAATAAATGTCAGGGTCGCGAGCACGCCGCTTCCGTTGGCCCCCGCCGATCCCGCCGTCCTGGAGACGTTAATGGTGGCCTCGCCCGTATCGTTACGAATATCGATAACCGGCGGATTCTGGCCGTCCTGCTTCATAAAATCGCCCGGCGAAATCTGATTCAGGCGCAATAACTTCGGATCCCATTTCAAGCGGATCGGCCCGGCGGAGAACAGATCGGCTACATTCTGCGCATTGAGGTTGATGGACATCGGTCCGCTCAATGGAAGCGATGCCGAAGATGGCGCAAAAGTGATGGCCGGCGCACCCGATGGCAGCGGTGGAGGCGTTGCGGTTCCCGGCGCCGGCGTGCTCGGCGGCATCATGTTCGGAGGGGTCTTCGGACCCGGAGCTCCGGGAGCGGGGACGCGGAGCAGCCGGAGCGGGATTCTCTCTTTCCGCGTAGCTCAGCTTCACCACCTGATCCGTGCCCGCCATCACGCCGCGCATATCGAGCGGCGTGATCGTCGGCGTCCGCACAATGTGCGGAATCAAAGCGATCAGCAACTCGCCTCGTGACTTGTCCGTCACCCGGCTCCCGCCCAACATGCCAAGCACAGGAATGTTCACGAGACCTGGAATGCCGGCCAGGCTCTTCGAGTCCTGTGTCTGCGTGAGACCTCCCATAATGGTGACCTGTCCATCGCGCAATCGCAGCTCGGCTTCGTTTTTCTCCTGCGCGATGATCGGTTGCTGTACGCCGCCGATGGTCTGCTCGCTAGCGACGCTGGATATTTCTATCGACACGTGTAGCGTCACCTCATCGGGACCGTGGACGTGCGGTGTCAGTTCTACGTTGACCCCGACATCGGCGAAGTTGAACTGTGTACTAACCAGCGGACTGACGCCACCTACCGATCCGGAGAGCCCAGGTTGGAAGCTGCCGGTCGCGTAAGGAATTTTCTGGCCGATCTTCAACGTCACCTTCTGCCCATCCGACGCCCTCACCTGCGGCGATTGCATAATGCGCGTCGAGCTGTCGGTCATAAGAGCCTGCAATAGAGCGCCCGGCAAGGAAATGGAAAAGTCGTTCAGGCCGACGTGTCCGATTTGACCAAGAGCGATATAGCTGCCCGTCGTGCCCGTGGTTCCGGTGGTCGTCGTTCCTGTCGTCCCCGTGCTTGTGGTGGTACCGGTCCCGGTAGTGGTGGTTCCCGTGGTTCCCGTCGTTGAGTTGCCCGTCAAGACCGGATTGCGAGGTGAAAACTGAATCGGCAATTCGATACCGGTAGAGCCCGAAGAGGCCACGATGCTTGCGGCGAGAGTCTTGGTGCGATCGGTATTCGCCGACATCACGACGATATCGACAATTACTTCGGATTTCGGTTTGTCCAGATCGTTGAACAGCTTTTCTGCCAGCGCAATCTGGTCCGGCGTGCCGCGTGCCATCACGGCGTTCTGCGCGTTATACGTGAACATGCGCCGGATATCGGTCACAGACCGCACCGCTGTCACGATCTCCTGAAATTCCTGCACCGAGGTAATGTTCTTCAGGTAGAAAACTTTAACTACGTTGTCTTCGTAATCGCGTCTTTTTGTAACGCTGTCTTCAGTCACGAAGATCGCGTTCGCTGTAATCGGCTTCCAGAACGTCTTCGTCTCCAGCCCGATATAGTTCAACGCTTCTTCTACCGTGCTGTTCGTGATGTCGACGTTGATATTCTTCGTGGGGGCCTGCATCGCCGGATCGAAGATGACGTTCAGTCCCGCGTATTTGCCGACCGTCTCATACAGCACCTTCGGAGGCTGATTGTTCATCTTCAGAGTTTCAATCCGATTCGTGACGGGTTTAAGCTCCGGAACGGGCAGGATCGACGCCATACGCTCCATCTCCTGCTTGCGAGCCTGCTCGGTCGGCGTGAGACTGAGTTCGTCGTCCTTGACATTGCCTTTCTTGTTCCGCTCAATCATTTCGGTGGTCCGCTGCATTTCCTGCAGGGACAGGGCATTCGAAGGATCTACCGCAAAGGCTTTTTGAAATTCCGTGAGGGCTTCTTGGAGCTTGCCGGCCTCGCGCAATTTCTTGGCGGCTTCCATGTGGGTCTGTCCGACTTTCTCCCGCATGCGTCGCGATCCCAGATTGTACGCCGGGTCGGATGGATCTTCCGCTAAGGCTTCATCGTAGAGCGTGAGCGCCTTCTCATATTCCTTTCGGGTTTCGGCCTGCTGTGCCAATTTGTATAACTTGTCACCCTTGCGGGTCTTTGCAAACAGCTCCGGACCCGGATTGAGCATAAGTAAGCTCAACAACAGCGCGATTCCGCGTAAGCGATAGAAAACGTTCATCTTCTTGTGTTTTACCCACGTGTGGTAGAATCTGAGTTAGCCCTCCGGCAGATCTCCACTAAAAGGGACTGACGTAAAGGTGTTTGTTCCCGTTGAATACAAAAGTTGAGCGCCAAACCCGAATCCGGCATTAAGATTTTGAGCGACAATCGCTATGCTGGCCACGCCTATCAATTATTAGAGCGGTACGAAGCGGGTATCGTGCTCACTGGCACCGAAGTGAAGGCCGCCAAAACAGGCAAAGTGCAATTGAAAGATAGCTTTGCGGAGGTGGTCGGTAATGAGGCGTGGCTCATGAACGCCCACATCAGCCAGTATTCACACGGCAATCGCGAGAACCACGAGCCGGTCCATCGCCGTAAACTTCTACTGCACCGCAAAGAAATCGACAAGCTGCTTGGTACTACGCGCGAAAAAGGACTAACGCTCATCCCCACCAAGATCTATCTCAAGAACGGCCGCATCAAATGCGAGCTTGCAGTCGGCCGAGGCAAGAAACTGCACGACAAGCGCGAGTCGGAGCGCACCCGTGAAATGGAAGCCGAAGCGCGCGCGGCCATGCGAAGGAGATCCTAGAACATTCATGAAAATTAGTCATTCCAGCGGAGCGATTGCGGACCTAGAAGTAGACGCCCTCGTCGTAGTGGGTTTTGAAGAACAACAGCCGTCGATTCAAGACGAGCACATCGCGGAACTCTATTCCACCGGCGAATTCAGCGGCAAAGCACTCGAATCTGCAATCGTTCACAAACCGGCCGGCTTCAAAGCGAAGCGTCTCGTCCTCGCCGGCGGAGGAAAGCCGGACAAATTCACTCCCGCCGAAATGCGTAAACTGGCCGGCGCAATCCTTCGCGTATTGAAACCCAAAGGCGCCCGAAAAATCGGATTCGCTCTCGATTCCTCGCTCCCCAACATAGACGACTTCGCGGCAGCCGCCGTGGAGGGCGCAATTTTGGGCGACTTCGAACCGGATCAATATAAAACCGATCCCAAGAAAAACGAGAAGCAGGTAGACGAAGTCACGATCGTCGGAGGTACCGAAGCCGCCGTGGAGCGCGGCCGCATTCTGGCCGAATCTCAAAACTACACTCGCACGCTCGCCAACGAACCGCCCAATGTTCTAACTCCGACCGAGCTCGCCAACCGTGCGCGCCAGCTCGCTTCCGACGGGCTCGAAGTGGAAGTGCTCGATCAGGACCGTATGCGGCAACTCGGCATGGGCGCATTACTCGGCGTGGCCCAAGGCAGCGCGGAGCCTCCGGCGCTGATCGTGGTCCGCTACAAACCCGCCGAAGGATCCACCAGTCGCGATCATCTCGGACTCGTGGGCAAAGGCGTGACCTTCGATACGGGCGGCATCTCCATCAAGCCCGCCGACGGCATGGAGAAGATGAAATACGACATGGCGGGGGGCGCGTCCGTGTTGGGCGCCATGAAAGCCATTGCGCAACTGAAACCTTCCATTCCCGTGACTGCCCTGGTACCCGCGGTCGAAAATATGCCCGGAAGCAAAGCGCAGCGTCCCGGCGACATTGTGACCGCTCTCTCCGGCAAAACCATCGAAGTGTTGAACACGGATGCCGAGGGCCGTTTGATCCTCGCCGATGCGCTGGTTTACGCCGCTCGGATAGGCTGCACGCATCTGATCGACGCCGCGACTCTCACCGGAGCCATCGTGGTCGCGTTGGGAACGGTGAACATCGGAGCATTTTCCAACAACGAAGATTTTCTCGAGAAGGTCCTCGCGTCCGCCAAATCCGAAGGCGAGAAGATGTGGGCCATGCCGATGGACGATGAGTATAAGGAACAGCTCAAAACCCCCTTCGCCGACTTGGCGAATATCGGAGGCCGGGCCGGAGGATCGATCACCGCCGCCTGGTTCCTGAAAGAATTCAGTAGCGACCTGCCCTGGGTCCATCTCGACATCGCCGGCACCGCCTGGCTCGACGATGCCAAAGCCTGGATGGCGAAAGGCCCGACCGGAATCCCGGTCCGCACCTTCACTAACCTCGCATTGAACTGGTAAGTCCGTCCGCCAGGCTGGCTTCATAGAAGTCGATATGCATGGCAACGGGAACCCGTCTTACAGCTTCGGCGATCACATCCAACGCAAGTTCCTCACACTTCTTGAAACGAATGCAGGCCTTACCGATGTTCAGTTTCTTACCGGTCTTCGCCCATGCTTGCAGGAACCATTCAGCATGGTTCGTGGCAGCGGCGTGACTCGCGCATCCGCAGTAGACCGACATCAGGTAAAGCGACATGTAATTCTTCTGTGATGCAAGCGCTGCCAAGGGCAATGACTGCTTATGCACCAGAACTGTTTTCTTAGTTCGGATTTTGATCACAGCGACGGCAAGTTCAGCGACGCGGCGCTTACTACATCAACCTTCAAATTAAGGTGATCGTTAGGTTCAATGTGAACCGGCTTCGCGCTCGCCATTGCTCTCTTGTGGCGGCCATCATTCCCGCAGGCGTCGCGGCCTCCATCTCGCCAATGAACGCGCTCCGCGCTGATTAAATCGGAGTCGAACCCGCCGGTTACAATACAGCGATACACACGGACAATCCCGGCCGCCGGAGCACCGACACTATGGACCCTGGCAACCCCAGCGTTGCGATCACTTATAAAGACGACGGAAACCAGGACGGCATCTGCTCGCAGCTTCTGAGAATTTACGGTGCCTATGCAATCTCGAGATTTCTAGGGATACCTTACTTCCATTCGCCCATAGCGCATCTTGGATACCACGGATTGGCGGCGCTCGAAAGGAACTCTCCTTTGCCGGATCTCCTGGCGGATGTAAACCGGGTCTTCCACATACCTTCAGAGATCGAGTTGCCGGGCCGGCAAGTAACGGTTCACGATATGGTCGACGCCGACCTCGAATCCATAACGAAAATCAAGAACGCTGCGAGCAACAACTCAGGCCTGCACTTAATACGAATCCTTTATCCCTTTCCAATTACCGATAACAACCCGGAACTGTATCGTTGCCTCCAGAAAGTTTGCCCGTTTCCATATCGCAGATCCGAAGTCTTCAGACTGGCCATCCACGTCAGGCGGGGGGAACTATTCGCGGTCTCGAGCGACTGGATGCTGCCGAATTCCTACTATGTGTCTTGTGTGCTGAGATTCCAGGATGTTTTGAGAAAGCTCGGCATCCCCTTCGTTTGCGAGCTGTATACGGAGGTCCCCACCAAAGTATTTGAAGTCACGCCGGACCATCACGGAATAAACTCTCGCATTGCGCAGAGCATAACTTTCGATCCCGTGATGAACCATCTCGAGGATTTTGACTCAATTCCGAACCTCGAAAGATTCGTCAATTTCGATACCATCGAGTCACTACGGCGAATGTCGACCGCCGATGCCCTGATTATCAGCCACTCGTCGTTCAGCTATTTGCCAGCGATCTTCAACCCGAATTGCATCGTGGTTTATCACCCCTATTGGCGTGGCCGTATGAAGGATTGGCTGGTCTCCGACGACAACGGCATCTTCCCGGAGAGTTACCTCATCGAACGCCTCAAGTCCTGGAAGTCATCGCGTGTCAACCACTCAGCGGCGCAGAATCTGTCTCCCGATCTGGAACGGCTGCTCCAGCCATTTAAGCGGCAATCGGCTGCGATCAGGTCCGTAACTGGACTGGAAATGCCCGAGGAATTCTCCCAACGAGCGCGGATGATGTCCGGGTCTTCCCTCGGAGACGATTTGCTTCTCTTACCCGTCGGCGCGTTGAACAAGGTCATTTCGGCGGCCGCCGAAGAGTTCCGCTTTCGAGCCGTCGCCGTCCTCTTCTCCGAAGCCTCCGGCTGGCCCGCGGATGAAGAGAACTGGAAAATTCGGCGCAGCTTTTTCGATCGCGGCTTGATTTGCATCGGATCGGTCGCTTTTGCTGGCTACCAGGCGCTCTGTTTTCTTGCGAGCGACGCCATTCGATCCTTCAATCAACTCGATGTCGAGTCGCGCGGCCATATCACTATGTCGACTCTCGTCGAGGGAGCGGGATTCGCAAATCAACTCTGGAGATATGCCTGCGTAAAGCTCTTCGCCCTGAGACACGCATTGACGCCGGCGTTCCCGCCGTGGCAGGGCAACCAGCTCTTCGGTCTCGAGGACAAAGCTTGCTCCGGCTTTAATTTTCCCGTAATCGCATACCCCGGTTTTGCGAACAACGATCGCGAACTGTGGGATCGGGAGGACCCTCCAATCAATATCGATTTGAGCGGATACTTCCAGGAGATTCCCGAGTCGTGGCGAAAACACCGTGCATTTCTGCGGCACATGTTCCAGCTTTCGCCGGCGCACGTGCAGGCCATCGACGCGTGGAAGGACGCCGTCACGGACGGTGGCCTGCGAACGCTCGTGGCCATCAGTATTCGGCGCGGCGACTATCACAACTTCCAAATCGAGAGCTTGCCCTGGTTTCGAATTGTGCCGGAAACTTGGTACCTCGATTGGTTGCGAACAATCTGGCCCACGCTGCGCGACCCGGTCTTGTACGTCGCGTCCGACGAACCGGACAAAAGCCTGCCGCTGTTCCAGGAATTCGAGCCGGTTCCGGCCACCTTCGGGTCGATAGCCGAGCAATTACCCCATCACATAAAGGATTTCGAGGTTCTGCGTCGGGCCGACTACATGGCGATCTGCAATAGCAGCTTTCCCCGTTTCGCCGCCATTCTCGCGCCTTCCGAGCAAAAATGCTTTCTTCCCTCATTTGAGACGCAGTGCTTCGAGCCGTATCAGCCGTGGATGGATCCAGCGTTTTGGCCGAGGTTCGCCCATACATGGAGCCGCGCCCATCTGAGCATCGAACAAGAGCAGCCTGCGCTCTTCTTTGAAATATCCGATCTCTTGCTCTCGCTGCCGCCTCGAACCAGGCTTTCCGGCACGCAGCGGTTGGAATGGGAGATTCTCTGCAGTCTGCTGGATAGCACTCCATCGATGACAGTCTCTTTTGTGGTTGCGGCCAAAGAAGGGGATCTCGGGTCCGTCGAAACCGAAGCTCTTAGGGATGTCATCGAGCGCTTGCGAACCGGCGTTGCGTCGAGTGCCGGAATCGAATCCGAGGCTCGCGCGCTCCTCGACCGCGCCGTTCCTTGCGCCGTTCGACAAGGGGATATATTTTTAACCGCGGGCGAATTCTGGAACGTGACGGGAATCGGTGCATCGTTGCGGAACATGAAGAATTCCGGCGCGATGATCGGGTTCTTCATTCACGACCTTTTCGCGATCGTGGCGCCTGAATTTGTTGAACCCACGGTCGCGCGCGCGTCCGCCAAAGGCATCCTCGAGTCGCTGCCCCTTGCCGACTTTATTCTCACCCCCTCCCAACACAGCAAAGCGTCTCTGACCCGCTACTTAGGCTCCGCATTGGACTCGGTGCCGGTGCATGTCGTGCCGTTGGGCCACGAGCTCCGCCTCGCGTCGTCCGTCGAGCCGGGCATCTCGGCCGCCGTGGCCCGAATCCTTGAGCAGGATTATGTGCTTTGCGCCTGCACCATCGAGGCGCGAAACAATCCGGCGTATCTGTTCAATATTTGGAAAATGATGCTGAGGTCCGGTCGCCTCAATATTCCCCGCCTCGTGTTCGCGGGACGGAAAGGCTGGCTGGCGGAGGATTTCATCCGCCAGCTTGAGGCATGCAATGATCTTCATGGCCGTATCCTGCTTCTGCCCGATATAACGGATGCCGAGTTGGACGCGCTCTACCGGAACTGCATCCTCACGGCTTTTCCAAGCTTCGTCGAAGGGTCGGCTCAGCCGGTGGGCGAAAGCCTCGCGCGTAGAAAGATCTGCATATGCTCCGGCGAGGGCGCCAATCAGGAAGTCGGCGGCCAGTTTGCGGATTATGTAGATCCCTACAATGTTCGCGACGGACTGCAACGGTTGTTGTGGTATCTGGACCACCCCGAACAGCGTCGCGGCCGCGAACTTGAAATCGCAGGCCATTTCAAACCGCGATCCTGGCGGCAAACTTCTGACGACGTCCTGGCATCGGCTCGCATGCTGGCGCGGCAAATTCGGCAATCCGAAGGTGTTGTCGCGGTCACGTTACCGTCCAACCGGTATGTGCCGGTCGGCAGCGGGGCGCCCGGCATCGCGATGGACGTATGCGTCTCCGGATGGCGCCCACCCGAAACCTCTGGCATTCGGCCGAGCCGGCCAACGGCCACGCTGCGATTTCGCACCAACGCGCCGGTGGGGACCGGCGTCAATCTCGTTCTGAATTTGGAGGCGTTCGGCCGCGATTTCCGCATCCGAATCAACTCCGGTTCCGGCGCCGAGGCCGACGTCTCTCTCGCGGACGGGTCAAACCGGGTAGCTGTTTTGGTCACTACGGTCGAACCTGGGAAACTGCTCACGGCAAACATACTGACCATTGGCGCGAAGCCTGTGGAAGATGAGTCGCCGGACGGCCCCTATTGGATGCTGAAGGGAATTCTGTATTTCGATCCGAAAGCCCCTCTACAGGCAACGCGTCATCGGAACCAGCTCCTCAGGCAACAAGGCTCCTGAGCGATCGGATACTCTGGTTGTCATTTCCCGGGAGGTATACTGCGCTCAGTGCCCAACCAATACCCGCCAGTATCCATAATGAAAGACCCTGTTACATGGCTATACCCGCCGATCGAGCCATACAACACGGGGCGCATCCAGGTCTCGCCCGTCCACGAACTCTATTTTGAGGAGAGCGGCAATCCCTCCGGCAAGCCCGCGGTCTTTCTGCACGGCGGTCCCGGCGGCGGCTCCGATCCGAAACAGCGCCGCTTCTTCCATCCCGAAAAATACCGCATCGTGAACTTCGACCAGCGCGGCTGCGGTAAGAGCACGCCGTACGCGTCTCTCGAAGCGAACACCACCTGGGACCTCGTCGCCGATATCGAGAAAATCCGCGAACACCTCGGCATTGACCGCTGGCAGGTTTTCGGCGGATCCTGGGGCTCGACGCTAGCCCTTGCCTACGCCGAGACTCATCCCGATCGCGTCACTGAACTCGTCCTTCGCGGCATTTTTCTCCTCCGCAAACAGGAAATCGATTGGTTCTACCAGCGCGGCGCGTCGATCCTTTTTCCTGACGCGTGGGAGCCCTACCTCGCCCACGTCCCCGAGTCCGAGCGCGGCGATCTGCTCTCGGCCTATCATCGCCGACTCACCAGTGACGATCCAGCCGTGCGGCTGGCCGCGGCAAAAATCTGGAGCGGATGGGAAGGCGCGACCTCAAAGCTTCTGCCCGATTCCGATTTCACCGCGCACTACGAAGAAGATGAGTTCGCCCTCGCCTTCGCCCGCATTGAAGTCCACTATTTCGCCAACAAGGGCTTCTTCGAGACAGACGATCAGTTGCTGCGCAACGCCGGGCAAATACGTGGCATACCCGGAGTGATCGTGCAAGGCCGTTACGACGTGGTCTGCCCCATGGAAAGCGCCTGGGCGCTCCACCGTGCGTGGCCCGAAGCCGATCTCATCATCACGCCCGACAGCGGCCACAGCGGCTTCGAACCGCCGAACAGTCGAGCCCTGGTCGCCGCGACCGACAAATTCGCCGGCTAACCGGCGGCCAAAGAGCTCAAAACATGGATCTCAGAGAGGCTGCTCTGGTCGCCAGTGTAGCGGCGGTGTTAGCCACGTTTATGCCAACATGGGATGCGATACGGACGATAGCGGCAGTCGGATCGATGCACGGGCAATCGTCGATTCCTTATGATGACTGCCTTTTTATTTTCACGGCAATCTTGCCGGTATTCTACTTTGGCCTCTATGGGAATAAGCGGACGCTGCGGTTTTCGAGGCATCTCCATTTTCGCGGCTCCATATGTCGTGTGGCGAAGTAGTTCGCGAAAGACCCAGCGGGCGTCCACAATCTGACCCACCCGTCAGTCCTCACCAGATTCGCCGCACGCCGTAACCGTCGAAAAGGATCTCATTGCTGATGATCGGCACATTCTCGGCCTGAGCCTGTGCGATCAGCATGCGATCGAATGGATCCTTGTGAGGGCCTGGAAGCAAGCCGGCTCGAATCGCATGCTCAGCCGAGATTGCCAATGTCTTAAATAACTCACGATCGAGGAGCCCCGCGAAATCGGAAGCGAGATCGACGGCGCTTGGCAACTTCCCAAGCCGCACCTTCGTTGCAATCTCCCACGCCGATGCCGCACTAACGTATACCGAATTCTTCGTTTCCGCGATAGCTTTACGAGCGGCCTTAGTCAACGCCGGATCGTCGGACAGCCACCAAAGGAGTGCATGGGTATCGAGGAGGAGATCCATCAATCTTATTCCCAGCCAGCCAATTCGTCGGCCGGCAAGCTCTCGAAAAACTCGGGCCCGACGATTAGTTTCCCTTTCATAGAACCCGGCCGTCGTTTACCCTTCGATTCACCGATCGGCACGAGACGAGCAACCGGTTTTGAGCCGCGGGAAATGATTACCTCTTCTCCGTTAGACGCCTTTTGGAGTAAGCGGGAGAGATTCGTCTTTGCCTGATGGATCGTGACTACACTTGTCTTCATGAGATTAGCTAATCCATTCTAGCTAACTTTAGTAGACACGACAAATCGCAGTGCAAAAAAACTTGCACCTGAATCTCGCACCGAATGAACCACATACACACAACGCCCAACTAGCGCGATCACCTCGCCCCTTAAACTCGAATCAGAAAGACGGTTCCACAAGGAGCTGTCTTCCGGTGATGTACCGATTGGTGGCCACCAAACCTTCACCGCAAATAGTGCTGGGCCGACCGGGCCGTGAGTTCTCTGAAAAGAGAGCGAGCGGCGCTTCCGGAAGTGGGTCCGGCTGAGTCTGGACTCACGGTGCGCTGGAACGCGCTGGCATAACTCCGATCGCCACCCCTTCAGATTACGTCCGAGGTGCAGCGGACCTGAAGGGAGCGTCGGAGGTTAACGTAGAACTTAGAACGTCGAACGCTCTCCCCGCCGTAGTGTCTCTACTTCCCCACCTGCCTCGGCGTCGCCCTCACCGCCCTCTCAAACGCCCAGCTCCGAATATGATTGAGCTGCTCCTTCATCGTCCTCGACAAAGGCACGATACTCACAGCCGTCTTCACCAGATCCTGTTCCGTGACCTCGCGATTGGCCAGCCGCGCTTTCGTGATCGCCGAAACCACGCACTGCTCGATCTCCGCGCCCGCCCATCCGTTCGTGAACTCCGTCAGTTGTTTCAGATTCATGCGGCTCGCGTCCAGACCCCGTCGCGTCAGATGAATCTCAAAAATCTCGATGCGCTCTTCTTCCACCGGCAGATCGACAAAGAAGACCTCGTCGAAGCGGCCCTTGCGAATCATTTCCGCTGGCAGAAGATCGACGCGATTTGCTGTCGCGGCGACGAACAGACCGCGCGTCTTCTCCTGCATCCAGGTCAGGAAGAACGCGAAAATGCGTCCCTGCTCGCCGCTGTTTTCGGTCGACGTGATCCCCATTTCGATCTCGTCGAACCACAAGACCGCGGGCGCCATGTCCTCCATCGTCTTGCATGCTTCGACAAACGCGCCCTCCGGCTTACCGTGACGGCCCGAGAAAATCTCGATCATGTCGACGCGGTACAGCGGCAGCTCGAACGCGGACGCAATCGCTTTAATCGCGAGACTCTTGCCGCATCCCGGAATCCCCATCAGGAGAACGCCCTTGGGCACGATTTCGCTGCTCAAACCCTCGCGCATCGCAAACAGCTTTTGCCGGTCCAGCAGCCAGGTCTTGAGATTTTCCAAGCCGCCGACATCGCCGATGTCAGTCCCTTCGGACACATACTCGAGCACGCCGCTGCGGTTGATCAGCAGCCGCTTCTCTTCGAGCAGCGCCGGCATCGACTCTGGACCCAGACGGCTGCTTCTCGCCAGCGCGCGCCGCAGAGCATAGCGCGCTTCATCGAGCGTCAAGCCTTGCAGCGGCCGCGCGAGCTGCGTCAGAAGCCCCTCGTCCAAATCGGCGCCTGCCGGGATGTCTCGCGTCTCTTCCCGCAGAAACTCGACCAGCTCCACGAGGTCCGGAGGACGCAGTTCGACAAACATCACAGTCCGGTCCAGTTCCTCCGGGATAGCTTTGACCGGCGACGTAATCACAGTGAATTTCTGCCGGTCGCGACAGCTTTCATACAGGTCCCGCAAGCGCCGCCGGATTTCGGCCGATTCCCGCAGCGGCTCATGAAAATCTTTCAAATGGAAAATGGCCGCGCCGTCGTATGCCGAAATGAAATCGAGAGCGCCCCGCGGTTCGTGAGTACCAGCGATACTTTCCTCGCCTTCACGATGCATCCCTTCCGTCAGGCTCCAGGTCCAGACCGAAACCGGACCCGGCAACCTTCCGCTCACCTCCCGAAGGACGTTCGCGGCGCGCTGCTCTTCGGACGATCGAATATACGTGACGGGGCGGCCCGATTCGAAGATTTCGCGCAACAACTTCGAGGCGCGGCTCTCTTGAGATCGTTGCGTCGGAGTGTCTGTAACTGTGGATGTCAATGGATTACTTGTGACGACCCCTACGGAACCGCCGCGCGTGAGCAAGCGGAGATCGCCGTCCTTTCCCATTATGACGAACCGTCCTGCGCGAAAGACGGCTTTTAAGATCAAAAGGCTTGACAAAAAGCTCGCACGGATCAATTCTGTCGGTATGTTGTCCCGCTGGGTCGCTTTCGCAACCGTTTTCATTTCACTGGGTTACAGTCCCATTTCCGCACAGTCGGTGGTGTCGGCCCGCTCCGGCCTGGTTCATTTTTTCGAAGGCTCGGTGTCCGTAGACGGCCAGCCGCTCGATCAGAAATTCGGGAAGTTCTACGAGGTCCGGCAGGGGTCCGAGCTGCGCACCGACAACGGACGCGCGGAAGTGCTTCTCACCCCCGGCGTCTTCCTCCGCATCGATGAGAACAGCTCCATGCGGATGGTGTCCACTCGGCTCACGGACACGCGCGTCGAATTCATTGGCGGGGCCGCGGCGCTCGACTCGCGCAATGGAGCGCACGACGCGCCGGTCACCATCGTCTACAAAGGCTATCAGGTTCGCTTTCCCGAGCCGGGCCGTTATCACTTCAACTCGGCGCCCGCGGAGTTAAAGGTCGAAGAAGGAAAAGCCGAGGTAGCTCTCAACGGGAAGTCCGCCGTCATCGAATCGGGGCACGTTGTGGCTTTCACTCCCGCCCTCGCATCGCGCTCCCTCGATTCCGTTGTCGCACAGGACAGCCTGGACCGTTGGGCGAGCACCCGAAGCGACGATATCCAGGCAAACGATTCTGCGGCGGCATCCAGCGACAACTTAACGAGCGCGTTAAATAATCCCACCGACCAATCGTACGATTACGGCGCCTATCCTTATGATCCGTCGCTCGCGCCTTACCCCAACGTGCTGGCGTCCCCGCTCTCGATTTATGGCAGCCCGCTGTTCGGCTATCCCTACATTCCCCTCTATCGTACGGGACTTGCGATCGGAACTTATGGATACGGCTATCGTCCGCCAGGCTATGGCTCTTCCAGCTTGTGGCATCCGCCTTCGCGATATTCGACGACCAGCCGGCCGCCGGCCCTGACTCACCCGGTGATCAACAGCCACCCGATCATCATCCGGCACCGCTAGCAGCGTGGGTTGGTCCGTGAAGAAATCGGCTATTGCCCCTCCGTTACCGTCGGGGTTCCGCAACGCTGTCCCGATTTTCACGCTCTTACGGAACCGTGCGCGTAAGCAAGCGGAGATTGTCGACGATGTTTTCACAGACCCGTGAGGGAGAGGCATTCAGCCAATGTGCTTATTGCGACGGCGCGTAATAGCCGGCGCGCCACCGGGCTTTGAGTCCGGTGAGGCCCTCGGGCGGAGTGAGCTTCACTTCCAGTTTTCGATATTTTCCATTCTTCGCTTGATCCGTCGGTGAGTACGCCAGCACGTATTGATTTCTCAATTCAATACCGATGCGTCCCGCTATTGCCGGTAGTTCTTCAAGGCTCGATGCCGCGAAAGCCCGGCCGCCGGTCTGTTCCGCAATGTTTGACAATAGACGAGGGCCAGCCAGTTCCGAGACGGTCAGGCCGATAGATGCGAACGGTTCAAAGACGCCCATGGCATAGATCTGGACATCCGCTTCGCGCACCAGGTCCATGATTTCCTTCGCGCTAAAGACGCTGTTGTTGTCGCCGCCGTCGGAAATCACAAGCAGCGTTTTGCGCGGATTCTTGGCCTTCTTCATCTCGCGCAATCCGACAAATAGCGCATCGAACAAAGCGGTCCTTCCTCCAACGGTGGCTGTACTCAGCTTCTGAACAATCTGATCGGCGTCGTTCGTGATGCCGGCAGTCAATTCGGCGCGCTCGTTGAACTCCACAAGGAACGATTCGTCCTGGCTGTTCATCGTTTTCAAAAACTGCTTGACTGCCTCGCGGCAAAGATCCAGCTTCGACCCGATACTCGCGCTCGTGTCGACAATCAAGCCCACCGATAGCGGTGCATCTTCACCCGAGAATTGTTTGATCTTTTGTTCGGCGTCGTCCTCGAAGATACGAAAATCTTGTTTATCGAGACCGAGCACATAACGATTGTTGGCATCGGTAACCGTCACCGGTACGAGGACCAGCGTGGATTGGACATGGATGACGGGCGACTCCGGATTTTGAGCGCCCAGGAAGGACGTCGCGCATAAGACAAGAACTGAATTCAGGTACCGCACAACGGACTCACAGCCGTGACGATCTTAGCACGACAAAAACAAAGAGGCCCGGTAACGCTGCTCGCGCGTCCCGGGCCAGTCTATCCACAAAGAGGTATTTAGGAATTTCGGCCGTGACCGGTGGAGTAACTCTCGATCGCGCTATAGAGTGGTCTTGCCTCGGCAGGTCTTGGCGTTCGCCCCTCGAGAACGTCGTGTACCGTAACATTCGAACCATACAGCGCTGCGATATCGTCTCGATCGGGACGCAACGTGGAACCTTCAAGCGAGATACCGGCAAACAAGCCACGAGCACGTGAATAAGACAGAATTTCCGCATGCATCATAGCATCCGTTTCGGCCTGAGCGTCGCGTCCCACCGGGCCGGCCATAGCCGACGCATCGCCGCCGACAGTAAATTTGTCTTCCATCAAGTGATTTTCCCCAGTCCGGTTCTGAACCACCAGGACTACATCGGTTTCTCCGGCGCCGATTTGAAATCCGACGCTGCCGCCTTCAATCCTGATGATCGAAGGCGCACTCCAACCGTGATCAGTACGGCAAACCAGGACGCCTTTGCCGTATTTAGCGCCAACGATAAACCCGGCGCGCTTCAGATTGGGAACTATCCCGATGCATTGAGCTCTGCTTAAAATGTCATGCGGGATTCCTTTGTCGGGTGCCGACATAATCTCGCGGAAAACGTTTGCGGATTCGTCAATGAGTTTGACATCTTTCGCTCTATCGTTGGCAGCCATCATGACAGCGGGCGCAAGAGCAAGTGTGAGTGCCAGATGCAGTTTCATAATCCTCCTCGGAGTTAGTGAGTGTTGTTAGAGGCAACTGAGGCCTATGCTTGCGCGGCCGCTTGGGCCGCGACTTCACGCTTCCGTTCCGCTACGGCGGCTTGTGGTTCCACGCGCCGGCCCAGCCGCTTGCCGACAGTGCGGCGCGCGCGCAGCAGACGAATACGGACAGCAGTCTCGGTCCATCCGTGAGAGTTAGCAATCTCTTGAACTTTATAGCCCTCCAAATAGTGTCTTTGGAGAACCATTCGATCGTTGGTCTTGCAGCACTTCAGGATTCTTCGCACATCAATGGCTGCGAGATTGATTTTCGGCGGCGTCGACAATTCCGGCAGCGTCTGCAGCAGCGGCTCACGGCGTATATAACTCCGATGTATATTGAGCGCGATACTGTTCATCCACGTCAGCACCATGTTCGAATCGCGAAGCTGACCTAGACGCTCCCATCCTTTAGCCCACGCAGCTTGGGCCGTCTCCTGCGCGGAGTCATAGGAAAGACCACGCGACACCAGGAACCGAACCGTCAGATTGTAGCCTTTTTGATAGGCCGCGCCGTATTCTTCTCTTGTCATTGGGCTCCAGTACTCCTCAAATTAAGTTGTCTACGATTGAAGCGGGCCATCGAGCCCGCTCACCCTAAAAATGTCCCAGTAGCAGCCAGATAACGATGACTACCAGCACCACTCCGAAAATTCCGCTGGGATAATATCCCCATCCGCGGCTATATGGCCACGACGGCAACGCACCCAAAAGCAGAACGATCAGAACGATGAGCAATAGCAATCCAAGCATTGTCCTTCTCCATTTCCGGAGGGCTGTCTTCTGGGTCTAACTTTCGTCCTCAGCCACGCCCAGTTATGCCGCCCGAACATTCACTACGCTTTCGGCGATTCGGGTCAGCTTCTCATCCGCAGCCTTCTCCTCTTTCAATGTCTGATCGAGCAACTTGACTGCCTTTTTGTGGCCCAGTGCCTCGGCCATCGTCCGGGCTGTCCCGTAAGCCGCTATTTCGTAATGCTCTACGCGTTGTGCGGCGCCGATAAGTCCGGCATCCAGGACCTCGTTTTCCATTCCTTCACCAAGAAGTTCGCTGCCTTCTTCGATCAAACCTTTCATGGCCTGGCATGTTTTACCTTTCGCCGGCGTCCCGATCTCTTCGAAAACCTGTTCCAGGCGTTGCACCTGTTGTTTGGTCTCCTCGAGGTGTGATTCGAAAGCTTTCTTCAACTCCGGCGTGCTGGCAGCCTTCGCCATCTTCGGCAGAGCGCGCGTGAGCTGTTGCTCCGCGTTGTATAGATCCTTCAATTCGTCGACAAAGAGATCTTCGAAAGTGCGTATTTTTGCCATGTAATCTCCTCAACCAGCTTTGCTATAAGAAATACGGGCGCCATAAAAAGCCTGCATCTGACGCATCCAACTCTCGTCCCCGAAATCCGGCCAGTCGTCCTGCTGAAACGCCGGAGCTGCGTTGAGCCCGTCGTGATCCCAGCCGAGAACGAGCGCGCGGTCGGCGGCGTTCAGAGTGAGCAGGTCCCACGGGATTGCGAACAGCCTGTCTCCGAAGCCCAGCGCACCTCCAAAACACAAAACCGCGTATGCGATCCGGCCGGTCTCGGGGTCGATCAGGATTTCCTCGATCGCACCTAGATCCTCGTTGTTGTGGCTGCGGACCCGATATCCCGCCAATGTCGAAGCGGACACAATTTTCGGCTTGGATGCGGTCTCGAAAGCGGCCATTTTGAATCCAGGTACTTCTGGCATCCGGGAATCCGGACGCATGCCTCAGGGCACGTCGGGTACCAACGTTTGAGGGGTTCACCAATACCCACAACGGAGGGGGCTAAGTTCTTAGGAATACTAGTTCACAACAGCCGACCGAGAGACTGGAGGCGACCCAAACGCATCGGCAAGAATTGCGTTGCGAGTGCAAAATTTGCCGAAACCTTTTTGAGCGCACAAGAGTCTCACGCGGTTTTTTTGGCAAGATAAAAATTACGCCCGCAGCCAACGTCACCATGCATGCCAAGGTCCGTGGTGGCGTCGAAAACCTTGGATTCAAAGCCCGTTTCGCTCAATCCAGCGAGCACATTCTCTTGCGGGTGCAGGGTCTGCGTGAGCCGAAAATCGGAGCGGACCCAGCTCCCTTCTTCTAACCGCATCAGCGTCACATCGCACTCGGCGATCTTGCGGGCGCTGTCGTATGTCCCGCGCGCGACACTGACTGCCTTCTTATCGACTAGTGTCGAAGTGCGCGACCACAATTCCATGTAAGCTTCCTCGCGGTTCAGGTCGAACGCAAAATACCCTTGCGGCTTCAGGCATTGATAAACGTTGCGGAAGACCTTTTTCAGATCCTCGTTACTCATGATGTGGTTCAGGCTGTCGAAGGTCGAGATGGCGGCGTCGAAACGTTGAGGGAAAGTGAAACTTCGAACATCCTTCAAATAGAACTCGACCTTAGGCGCCCGCTGCTTGGCGTAGCTGAGCATGTGACCCGAGCCATCCACTCCGACAACCTTATAACCACGTTTCGAAAGCGTTCGCGCAATTCGTCCATCGCCGCAGCAGAGGTCGAGTATTTCAGCTTTTGGAGGCAGCAGATGTAGAAGAAGGCGCTCCAAAACGGGGATTGCCTCGCGATGAAATTCCTCGCCCCAATAGTTGGAATACAACCACGCGAAAGGATCGTAATCGGTGAAGCGGCGCATTTGTCAGGCCGCCTCGTCGTGCCATATCAGCAGTCGATATGTCGATCCGCGGACGGCGCCCCACTTCGATTTATACTCCTCGGCGCCGCGCAGAAAATCGTATATGCGAGCTCCCTCCCGAATCGATTCTTCGATGGCAAATTGTAACGCAATCGCTCCCACACTGAACTGCTCGAACTCGGGGTCGAATCCGCCCAGATACGAGTACGCGCACTCTCCATCGCGGAGCACGTACACTGCGGCGACGGCCCGGCCATTGAGTCGCATCGTATAAAGGCGAGCCATGCCCTCCCTGGCGAGATTCGCCGCGGCTTCACCATGGAACCTTGCGAGCGATGCGGTATCGATCATGCCGTTGTCCTCTTTCAACTGCCATCGGGCGCGATGCTGCTCAATGAGTGTCTCGAACTCCCGGCGGATGGAGTTTTCCTCAGTGGTTGTCTCAAATATAACGCCGCCCAACCGGTCCAGTTTCTCACGATACCGCCGCAAATTGCGGCGCAGCCCGTGCGGCAGATCAGCTTCGAATTCTTCACAAGTCGCCGGCAGCGGAATCCGATAGCAAGTGTACTGAGGCTGCACCGCGTGTGCCATGCCGTGAGTTTCCGGACGTACACAGAGCGGCGAAGCTGCATCGAGATCCTGCAAATCGCAAATGTCCCAACGATCTCTTTCCCGTGCCACCGCGTGAAGAATGGCTGAAGCGGCAGCCGCGGCGCAACTCGGATCCAAGATAAATCCGAGATAATCCGAGACTCCGTTACCAAGAAAAGTAACCTGCCGCCGGCCGTTCCATTGGTGCAGAAACATGGGAGCAAGTCCAACCAACCGGCCGCCGCAGCGGGCCGCGAAACAATACAATTCGCCGCTTCCGAAAATCGGCCACCATGTCAGCAGCCATTCCGGACGCTGAAAAGGCGTCGATCCCGAACGGCTGCATAAATCCCGCCAATCCGACTCGATGTTCCTCAGGTGTTCGAAAGAGCGGATTGACTCGATTTCCATCCGTGTGGGTGAGAGAAGGAATTGGATGCGCGCGCAGCCAGATCCTGGTAGAGATCCAAATAGCGCCTGGTCATGCGCGCGGCCGAGAATCGCTGTCGCGCTGTCTGACGGCAAACTTCGGGATCGATGGCAGCGGCCGCGGCGATCGCCTCCGACATCTGGCGTTCGTCTTCCACCAGGAATCCGGTGCGGCCCTCCTCGATGATCTCCGGCAGCGCGCCGGAAGGAAATGCAATCACGGGAGTACCGCAGGCGAGCGCTTCCATGGCGACCAGCGAGCTTGTTTCCGCCACCAGGCTCGGGATCAACAAGCAGCGCGCTTGCGTGAGGAGACGACGTTTCTTTCTAAAGCCGGCCGGTCCGATGAACCTGCGCCTCTCGTCCAATCGAGGAACAATGTCGTCATTGAAATACTGCTCGTGCTCCTTATAGCGATAAACTTCTCCGGCCAGCAGCAGGTCGACTCCGGCATCCCGCGCCGCATCGATCGCTAGATGCAGGCCTTTTTCCGGACACACGCGTCCGAGCGCCAGCGCATAATCACGTTTCTTTAAAGGAAAGCTAAGACGCTCCACATCGACACCATTGCCGATATAAGGCAACATGCGGTTGCTCGCTGGACAGGAGACCCTTTGCGCGTGCGAAACGCAATTCAGATACGAATTAGGACGCCGCATTTCGAATACTTCTTCCGGATACCAATCCGGCGGCAGATGCAGCGTGGCCACCAGCGGCGTCGTACCGGACGGAAGATAACTCCAAAAGTCCAGGCTGTGCATGTGAATGACATCGACAGACCAGTTCTTGAGGGCCTCTTCGACAGTGATGCGATGCTGGTCCTGCGCCCAGGCCCGAACATCGTCCGTCAGTGGACCGTCGGCCTGCGGCGTCGCGAGCAGCGTTCCTTCGACCTTCGAACCTTCGCAAGCCACTACCAGCGAGCGATGTCCCGCGCGAGTCACCGCCCCATCGATCAACGTGAGGATTTGCTCAGATCCTCCCACCGCGTCGGGCCCGACGGGCGTCAGAGGATAAGCAACGCTCAGGATCGTAAGTCTCATGCAATAGCTCTCCGATTTTTGTTAATCATCTCGATCGCCTCGGCGGCACGCTTCCGCCATTCGGCTCCGCTCGCAAATCCCCAGCGCTCGTATTGCAACTCGCCCGGATGCGGAGGTTTCGTGAAATCGTAAGCGCGGGCTGGACGAAATCGCTCCCGTTCCGTGGAGAAGAGTTTCAGAATATCCTGCTGTGTCGCGAACACATCGAGCATCGCCCGCTTCAACTCACGCTCAGCCGGTTCCAGTTCGATTGTTTCTTGTTTTGAGCCAATGGCGGGAAGAAACTCACCGGTCACAAAGGCCGACTCCGCGCAATGATAGGACGTGAATTCGTAATGCCTTCCACCTGTGACTTCCGCGACTGCAAACGCTGCCGCATCGTGATCGGGATGGCCGCCTTCGTAGGGATGCGTCAAAATCAAACGCGGACGCAGCTCATCGACCAGGGCTTTAATCCTGTCGACCAGTTCGGGCAGATGCAGGTACGCTTCCTGATCGACAAATCCGAGCTCATGGCAGTGATCTGGCCGAATGCCGGCTAGTCCCACTGCCGCGAACAATTCGCGCCGGCGGATTTTCGCGTACTGCTCCCGATCCGGATGATTGCGCGGACTGCCGTCCGTCACATGCGCGATGGAGATTAGATCATGGTCCTCATGGCGCGCCATCCAGATTCCCGCGCCGATGATTTCGTCGTCAGGATGGGCGGCCACGATCAACGTTGGTTGCTCAGGTTCCATAACGCCGGATCATGCGTCCGCAGAACTCCGCAAATTCTTCCACACGCTGTGGAGGACTGGTATGGTGCGCGCGCAACCCACAACTTTCGGGCGTGAAGCAGAACGTGACGGTTACATCGAAATCGTCAAGAGCTTTCATCTGGCGATCGAACCAGGCGTCGGCGTTCGGCCGCAAGCTATCGGCCCAACTCAAACCCGTGCGAATGTACTTCACTCCAAGACGGCGCAGCCAACAGACCGCATCGTCAAGACGATGATCCTCGAAGTGCAGCCACTGGCAAATTCCAAGCTCCGGACTATATTGCTCGAATTGCTTAGCGGCGAGTTTGGGCGTTCCATCTTCGCGCAGCAATCCCATGTAGAAGTGCCGGTAATATGCGGATCCCTCGGCTTCACGATGACGCGTTGTTGCGGGCCAGGCTCGCGGAAGATCGTAAAGACTGTACCAATGGATCTTCGGAGCGCGGCCGATTAATAATTCGGCGGTCCTCTTCAAACCGAACTCCTGAATCTCCTCCGCGCCGAACGTGGAGACGCCCACTTCCGAGATCCATATCGGCAGATCCGTGACAGCGCGGATTTCTTCCAGACGCTCCGGCCACTCGTGAATGGTCCAATGATTCCAGTCCAGCGGGAATCCATGCACCGCGACTGCATCCATGTGGCTCAAAACGCAGAAGCGTTTCATGCGGTCCATGAAGCGAGCATCGATGGGCGAAATGCCTCCTAAAACGCAGGGCATCTTGGGATTCTCAGCTTTGATCGCGTTCGCTCCGGCCTTCACCATGCGCGCGAAAACATCCCACTCGGGATCCAACTCGAAATCCCAATGCGAAAGATTATTCGGCTCATTCCAGAGCATTGCCGCTTCAATCATGAATTTCTCCCAGCGTGGGCCGGGCGGCGGCAGATCAGAATTTCTTCTTCCGGATGATCGACAATCTCGAAGCCGGCGCTGCGCAACATGGCTTCCGCGCAAGCGAGGTTCGGAATCCACCAGTTTGTCGGATCGTGCGAGTAGCTGTGCTCGATGAAATACATGCGGGGAAATTGGGGGCGCTCGAAGATGCCCGTTTCGCTGAACGGATAGTCGCTGGCCACGCGCATATTCTCGCCGCTGCCGCGCATCAGAGATTGGAATACGAGCATGTCTCGAACCACATGTTCATAGAGCAAATCCAGTGCCAGCAGCGGGTGCCGCAGATGATACAGCACTCCCATGAACAACACGACATCGAATTTTTCGCGCAGCTCGCGCACATCGTAGACGGATAACTGGCGAAACTCGATTTTCAGCCGGTTCACTTTCGCAGCGAATCGCGCTTGCGCCAGATAACCTTCATCGAAATCGATTCCGAGCACCCGATCGGCGCCGCGCCGCTTCATTTCCATGGAATAAAAACCCGCGTTGCATCCCACGTCGAGAACCGATTTGCCGCGCAGGTTCTTGGGAATGGCATGTTCGAAGGTGCGCCATTTGATGGCCGGATAATCCCCCAGAAAATGGTTCGGCGCGGTTTTTACGCCGCCAAGGTCGAGGTTGTGGAACCACTCCCCGAGATGCTGCACTTCTTCTTGAATCTGCTCTGTCGTCATGCCGCCGTACTCACTGCGCGCTCCAGTAACGCGCGATATCGCTCCGCCTGTTTGCTTAATTCGTTCATGCTCGTGTAGCCGATCCGGAATGCCAGGTAGGCTGCTGTGAAGAAAGGAAGCCGCGCTCGGATGGTCCGATCGCCTGACAGCCGCGCATAAGTGCCGATCAAAAATTCCCGGGCATCGCGCTCCAGATCGAACTCCGCGATGGCCCCTGCGATGTCCCAGGCGATATCGGTCGGTCCAGGATAAAAATGATTGTCGCCATGATCGAGCGCGTCGGTTTTCATGTAGCCCGACGGCGTCGCGATCCATTCATGAGGCAGCATGCGTCCATCGACGATACAGGCGCGCGAAGGAACGGTTGGTGCATGCAATCGCTCGTTGGTATTCAATTCGGCCATGCGCGCCAGATCGTCGAAGTCCACTTCGGCGTCGATTCGAAAGGCGCTTCCGCGGAAGGCGATGTAGCGAGCCATTGTTTCGAGCAATTCCGGATCCGCCGAGGACGCCGACAGGGGTTGACCCGGCACGAAGCCGGAAATTAGATAGCCGTTCTCCAACCCGATCACGGGCGGACAGAATCCCTTTTCCGCGAACGCCTGGGCGCGCCGCAGCTTCCATTCGCCATAGAGCCCCAGTCCCGCGAATTTTTTCAACGCGGTTCCGTTCACCGACGGGCACAAATATTTGCGCGCCTCGTGTTGTGGTTGAACGGCCGGATATTCCGCTTCGTCGCCGTAGAAAATCGACCGCCATTTGCCGGCCGAGATGTCGACGCATCCGCCGGATTCCGGCTCCGCCGTATATTTTTCGTGTCTGCGCCAGATGGCTCGCGCGCGATCGGAAACCAGCTTCTCGCCGGAAGGCGTCCAACTCGGCAACAGAACGATGCGCCGATCCGGCACGCCCAGGCGCGAGATGTATTGCGCCACGGCCGCAAATGAGGACCCGCTCAATCCGGGGCCTTCATCGATTACGACGAAATAGGCGTGCGATAAAGCCCGCCATGCGTCTTCCAGATCCGGTCCGATATTCAATTTGCGATCAAATGGATGTCCGTGGGGCCGCACGGTGTAGGAATAGACGCGGCCTCCGCGTTCCTCGAGAGCGGCGCTCGCTACCGCGCTCAGGCTTGTTCCGATGCTGCGTATCCCGATGCAAACCACTTCAGCGGGCCATTTCGCGTCGTAGAATTTGCGCGCCGACTCCGCGTAGGTTTCCGGGAACAGTCCGTAATATGCGTAGCCTTCGGGAATCGAAACACGCACAGGACGCTTCAGAGGCGACAGGATTCGCTCGACGGAACTTCGAAGCCGCGCTTCCACTTGAGGAGAATGGCGGACGAAAAGCTTGCCTGCAAGCAGGCTGAGGTGCCGCAAACGATCGATTTCCGGGTTTGCCTCATCGACGTCGGGACAAATCTCGTCAGCCAGTGCGGCTTCCAACTCACCCCAGTGAATCAGAAATCTCCGGATGTTTTCCTTGGAATCAAAAACAGCAAGCTTTGAAATCTCGCCGGGATCGACCATGCGGGTCGGGGTGCGATAGACAATCATCGCGCCTCCCAAAAAGGTTTAAACGTTACTACCTGCCGGTAGGCTTCTTCGAAATCTCCCTGGAAGCAGACGGCGCGATCGTCGAGATAGACTTGCGCGGGCGGCTTACGATCCGTCACTTCGTCAACGTATTCGCGCAGCCCGTTCTCAGAGAGCCAGTTCTCCACCCACTCAAACCAACGCACCGTAAACACAACCACTCGATAACCATCCTGATGAAGCCGCTTCAAAAACTCCGTGGCGCCCGGCCGCGGCGGATGAAAATATTCCGGGGAACGCCAGGTATCGAAAGTATTCAGGACGCCGTCCAAATCCACACAGATCACCGGCCTCGGATCCTGGGTGGACACTAGCGCCTCCCTGCCACGGCTGCTATCTCTTCTCGCGATTTGAGCAACTGAATGGCTTCGCGATAGCCGTTCAGCGTTCCAACATCCACATATGCAGTGCCCGCGCGCACGCCCTGCGCTTCTCCGCCTGCATCGAGCCAGGCATTGACAAGCGTGCCGACATATTCGTCTCTGCGCCCGCGCGCGAGCCACAACGTATGTAGATCGCGAAAGACGGCGCCAGGCATCTTGAAGGCGCCCCAGATCCAATACGAGTTCGCATCTTTTTTCTTCACCTGTATCTCGAAGACGCGGCCGCTATCGTCGGTCACCACCGCGTCGAAGCGTTCGGGATGCTCCACGGGAAAAAGAAGAAAGGAGAGCCTGTCGTCAGGAAGATGGCGCAGCGCGTCTTCGGGGAACCACACCGTGTCGGGCAGTCCGATGCAGACCGTATCGTCGCGATGAATCATGGGCAGCGCGCGAAAAACGGCGTCGCAGAGCCCGGACGGCTCGGGTTGGACGGCGTAGCAAACGTCGGCCGAGTGGAAGCGACCGCTGTAGTATTCGAGAATGTCGGATTTGCCCGGCGAGATCACGAAGCAGATGCGATCGGCGCCGGCCAGGATCATGCGCTCGATGAGATATTCGCTGACCGCGCGCGGCCGCTCCGCGCCGTCGTCATTTCTGGAGCCGACCGGAAGCAGTTCTTTCGAGAATGCCAGAGGTTGCATCCTGCTGCCGACGCCTGCCGCTGGTATGATGCCCCACATCGTTTATACCGGCGTTGCCTGTAAGCAGTGCTCGAGTTCCCGTACCCGCACATCGGACGTGTGGCACGCAAGCGTCCGCTCCCGAGCGCGCCGTCCCACACGGGCGAGATCCTCGTCGGATCGCTCAATCGCTTCCAACGCTTCCGCAGTCGACCGGCACAACACGATCTCCGAACCAGGCTCGAAGAACGTCTCCAAGCCTTCGAAATAATCGCTCATCATCGGTACGCCACAAGCGGACGCCTCGAAGAGCCGGCCCGACGGACAGTATCCAAAATCAGCCATAGCCTTTCGTGTGACGTTGAGAGTGAGCTTAGATGAACAATAAAATGCGGGATGTTCCGCGGGAGGGAGATGGCGGACAAAATGGATGTTTTCGGTCCACGGAAACGATTCCGGATACAGCGCCCCACCCAACATGAAACGGCATTGCGGGAGACGCCGCGCCGGCTCGATGAAGAACGCCTCGAGCGCGGACTGCCGGTCTTCCGCGTAAGTACCTAAATAAGATAGGTCCGCAAGAAAGCGGTCGAGCGGCGGCGCGGGATGATATTCGCCGGGGTCGACATGCCCGTAGAGCGGCGCCACGCGCCGAGCTCCTAACCTGGTCTGTAACTCCGTCAAAGCCTTGCCACCCGTATAACTTAGGACGAGATCGAAGTCGGAAAAGCCGCGCGGCCCGATATATTCCACCGGCTGGCCGTTTTGTATGCGGCTCAAGGTAACGCCGGTGTCGAGATCGTAAAAGCAGCGGCACGGTGCGTTCGAATCGAGAACCAGTTCGGTGGCGGAAAGCGCATCCGGACAATAGGACGTAACCATCGCCAGATCCGCATCGCGTAGCTGATGTTCGGCGAGCTGCCGGACCGCCTCCCAATTGGGATACAAACAGAGATGTCCGCCTTTGATCTCAGTCAGATCGCGGTGCTCTGCGTAATATGGCACGTCACGCTCGAAGAAGTGAACTTCGTGTCCCCGGGCGGCCAATGCACGGCACAATCCGCGCCACAACGTGGCATGCCCGTTGCCCCAGGAGGAGGTGATGGTCAGCCCGAAGATGACGAGCTTCATGGGTTTACGAGTGCATCCTAAGACGTAAGGACGCTGCTGTCGACTCACCGTTTCGTCCTAAGTTCCTTGCTCTCGTACAATGAGGCGTGTCGACTCTTTTTCTTTTAATCCGTCATGGTCATACCGACATGATCGGGTATCGGATTACAGGAAGGTTACCGGGAGTTAGCATCAACAAAGAAGGCGAGGAACAGGCTCGCAAGCTGGTCCGGTTAAAGGTGGACGCGGTTGTTTCGAGTCCCCTGGAACGCACGATTCAAACCGCGACGCCGCTCGCCGAGCATTTGGGGCTTCAAATCCAGATTGACGAGTCGTTCGTTGAAGTGGACTTTGGGAATTGGTCCGGTCTCACGCTTCGCGAACTGGATGCGCTTCCCGAATGGAAGGTCTTCAATCAATTCCGCAGCAGTTTTCGATTGCCGGGTGGCGAGTTGATGTTGGAGGTCCAGAGACGCGTCGTCGACGGGCTGGCGCGACACGCCGCGGCGAATCCGGGGAAAACCGTCGCTATCTTCAGTCACGCGGACGTTATCCGGGCCGCGGTATCGCATTACATCGGCGCTCCTCTGGACCTTATGGATCGAATCGAGATTTATCCCGCATCGGTGACGCGCCTCCAGCTATTCGACATGGGGGCGAAGATTTCAGGCGTGAACGAACGTTGCGTATAGGGCGGGACAACGCCCGCCCGCGATCCTAACTCTCCTTCGAAGAGGACCGGTGCGTCGAAGACTTCTTCGTCTTATTGGTGGAATCCGATTTGTGGCTGGAATTGGATTTATGCGACCCCGAACTCTTCTTTGCGGCGGCGCTCGCCGAGGATGCAACCGAGAGAAGGATCGCAAAGCCGAGCAGCAGGGAGAACAGTTTTCTCATGCCCTGGAGTGCTTTGCTGAAGATAAAAATCGCAGAAAAACGCAAGCGCCGATCGGTAACAGATGAAATAATCGATATATCAATATGTCAGCGCCAACGCCTCTCGCCGATTTAACTCCTGTACCCCTCACGCTCGAAGGAGCCAGCGTATTACACCAGATGTTTCGCGTCCGCTGGCCGGCGTGGCATGCGCTGGAAGATGGACCGCGCCGACATATCCTGGATGAGGCTATTCCGGTCCTTCAGGAGATGGAAAAGAACGGCCAGAGCGCCATCTTCTCGCTACTGGGACATAAGGGCGACTTGATGGTTCTGCACTACCGCAAATCTTTCGACGATTTGAACCAGGCGGAATTGCAGATCGCGCGAACGAAGCTCTTCGATTATCTGGAACAGACCACGTCCTATCTTTCGGTTGTCGAGTTGGGACTTTACAAGTCTTCCGTGAACCTCTACAAGTCGCTTGCGGAACGCAACGTCGCGCCCTTCTCGGATGTGTGGAATGCCGAGATCGAAGAGACGCTGCAACGCCAGCGCGAAGCCATGTATCCGCGCCTCTATCCCTCGATTCCAGACAATCGTTATGTCTCGTTCTATCCCATGAACCGGCGGCGCGGAGAAGACAAGAACTGGTATCGCCTCGCGATCACGGAGCGCCAGCGCCAGATGGAAGACCACGGCAACATCGGACAGCGCTACGCGGGCAAGGTGAAGCAGATCATATCCGGATCTGTCGGATTCGACGATTGGGAGTGGGGCGTCGATCTGTTCGCCGACGATCCAGTCGTCTTCAAGAAGCTGATTTATGAAATGCGATTCGACGAGGTGAGCGCGGCCTACTCCGATTTCGGCACGTTCTACATCGGCGTGCGCTGCTCCATCGCGGATCTGCCGGTGCTGTTGAGCGGCGAGCTTCCCGCTGGCTGAGAACAGCGCATAATATGGGAATGCGATTCGCGTCCATTCCCGTGCTGATTCTGGCGTCGCACTTGAGCGCGCAAGTGTTTACCGCGCAAATGCCGGCAGCGGTGCCTCAAGTGCACGGCGATGTCGTCGAAGCATCTGTCCTGCGGTACATCGACATCAAGAAAGGCGATGGCGCGCTAGCTCGCCCCGGCGCTCAATACACGCTGAATTATACCGGTTGGCTGCGGGACGGAACGCAATTCGACTCGTCGATCGGCCGAGAGCCTTTTCAGTTCGTGCAGGGACGGCGACAGGTAATCCCGGGCTTCGATATGGGATTCGAAGGCATGAAGGTCGGTGGAAAACGGCGGCTCTTCATTCCTTATGAAATGGCCTACGGCGAGGAGGGCCGCGGACCGATCCCTCCCAAAGCGGAGCTGATCTTCGATCTTGAACTGCTGGATGTGAAGCAGGCATCGCAACCATCGCCATTGGGAGACGTGTTGTTTTCTTTTTCGGAGTTGGAATCGCATGTTCTCGCCCTCGCGAAAGCCGTGCCGGAAGACAAATATGGATGGCGTCCAGTCGACGGGGTCCGTTCGTTTCGAGAAGTGTTTTTGCATATCGCGCAAGGCACGCATCTGCTGCTGACGATCGCGAATGGCGCTTCAAAGGAGGAGATCAAGAAGCAGATCGAGGCGCAGACGACGATCGAAAAAGAGCCTCTCGATAAAGAACACGTGATTAAGATGCTGGCGGACAATTTCGCAGAAGCGAAGAGCGCGTTCGAGAGCGCAAAGAGCGGGTCGCTATCGCGCGATATCGATTTCTTCGGCTCGGCAACCACACAGCGCGGCGTTTTTGCTTACATCAACACGCATACCGCGGAGCACCTTGGCCAGGCGATCGCTTATGCGCGAGTTAACGCAATCACACCGCCGTGGTCCACCAAGTGAAATAATAAGAGTTGGTTCGCATCCAACAGGCAGTCCGCGACCATGATTGACAATCCGTTCAGCCTCATTTTTCGATGCCGGCACCGTCGCTTAACCCGGCCGGTGACTCCGATCTCGAAGGCGGGCGAACCGCAAACCGAAACGTATGTCGTTTGTCTCGATTGCGCCAAACGTTTTGCTTACGACGCCCGCGAGATGAAAATGGGGAAGGCGCTTCCAGCATTGCCGCCCACAGGCGTCCCTCTGGCCCCGCCCAAATCGAAGATGAGCCGCAAGCTCATGATCACGATTCCCATTGGTTTTGCAGTCGGCGCACTTCTGAAATTCAGGTCCAAGAAGAGCCCGCCTGATGCAAGCAATTCTTAACGATTGTTACCAGATACCGGCGCCGTTCCAAATACGGTAATTGTTTCCACTTCTTCACCGCTCGGCGTAGCCGCCGTCACATGCGCTTCCTTCATATCTTCCGTGCCGTATCGATCGTCGGGCATCGATGCCACGGGGCGGTTGTTCGTTTTCGCTAACCGCATTGCTTCCGATTTGGGATAGACGAACTCGTGACCGTACTCGTCGCCGGGATAAAACCAGGCGCGAACGGCCTCCGGCGATCCCGCCGCGCGCTCGTCAAACGTGATAATCGGCTTTCCCGCGGGTGTGAGGCGATAGTCGGGAATCGCTAAAAACAACCCATACACATGATTCTCTTGCTTGTTGTACACGGTCACGACATTGCGGTCGGTGCTGTTGTCTCCAACCCCGACTTTGAACACGTAAGTACCCGGTACCAAAACATGGCCGGGAATTTCCACCGGCTCGTTAAACGTTACGATCGTCTTTTGATTCCACTGGTCCGCTTTGGCAGCAGGTGAACTCAAGACAGCCAAACCGGCGGCGAACAGACATCCGAGAATTGTTTCTTTCATGGCAGATTTCCTTCAACCTCGGTAGTGCAAACTCAATGCCAACCCGATGACTCGCCGCTACACTAAAAGAACGTGGAAGAAGAAGTATTAGGTAAGGCGTACGACGCCCGGATCATGCGCCGGCTTCTGTCTTATATGAAGCCGTACCGGCGCACGGTGCTCATTTCGCTGGTGTTGTTGCTGGGCAATTCCGTGCTCCAGGTGGTGGGTCCGCTGCTCACGAAAATCGCCGTGGATCGTTATATCGATCCGACGCCGTCCCGATTGCACACTCCGCTTGACGGGTTTCTCTCGGCCGACCCCTGGACCGGCATCGCGCAAATTTCGCTCGTCTACCTGATCGCCGTAATCGGCAGTTTTCTATGCGATTTTGGCGAAACCTACCTCATGCAGTGGACCGGGCAGAAAGCCATGTTCGATCTGCGCCGCGAGTTGATGGGGCATTTGCAAAAGCTCGACATTCCGTACTTCGACCGCAATCCCGTGGGTCGTCTGGTGACTCGCGTCACCACCGATGTCGACACTCTCAACGAGCTGTTCACTTCCGGTCTCGTCATGATCATCGGCGACGTACTCATGTTGACCTTCGTGATTATCGCGATGCTCAACTTGAGTCCGGGGATGACCGGCCTGCTGCTCGCCGTGATGCCGCTCGTGATCGTGGTTACCGTGATTTTCCGGCGGACGGTGCAACAAAGCTATCGCCGCATTCGCGTGGCTATCGCGCGAATTAATGCTTATCTTCAGGAGCACGTGAACGGAATCGCGGTGCTGCAGGTCTTCAATCGGGAAGCCCGAAGCATCCGTGAATTCGACAAGATCAATCGTGATCACATGGACGCCTATAAGGACTCGATCACGGCGTACGGCTGGTTTTACCCGGTGGTCGAGTTTCTGGGCATGCTGGCGCTCTCGTTCCTGCTTGCTTACGGCGGTTTTCGCATCCGGCAGGGAGCGCTGACGCTGGGCATTCTAGTGGCGTTTTTCCAATACGGTCTGCGCTTCTTCCGCCCGATTCAGGATCTCAGCGAAAAATACAACATCCTGCAAGCGGCCATGGCGGCTGCCGAGCGCATCTTCAAATTATTGGACACGCCGGCTGAAATTCAATCGCCTCCCCAACCGAAGCCCTTCCCATCGGGGCCCGCGGCGCTCGAATTCGAAAACGTCTGGTTCGCGTATAAGGACGCCGACTGGGTGCTGCGCGACGTCAGCTTTCGAATTGAACCGGGCGAGACCGTGGCGGTGGTCGGCCATACTGGCGCGGGCAAGACCACGCTCGCGAACCTGCTGCTGCGTTTCTACGACGTCCAGCGGGGCCATATCCGCATCGGCGGGATTGACGTTCGCGACCTCGACATTACGGACCTGCGCCGTAATTTTGGCGTGGTGCTCCAAGACCCCCACCTGTTCACCGGGACAATCGAAAGCAATATCCGGCTGGGAACGTCCGGCATCGGAGACGATCAACTGGTGGATGCCGCCGAACGCGTCAACCTGCTCGATTTTGTCGAGGGCCTTCCGGATCGCTTCGCGCAGCCTGTTCGGGAGCGCGGCGCCGGATTTTCGACGGGCCAGAAGCAGTTGATCAGCTTCGCGCGAGCTTTGGCACATAATCCCCGGATTCTGATTCTCGACGAGGCGACCTCCAGCGTCGACACTGAGACGGAGCTGCGGGTGCGGGAAGCGTTGAACCGGCTGGTCGAAGGCCGGACTTCGATCGTGATCGCGCACCGGCTCTCCACCATCCAGCGCGCCGACCGCATTATCGTGATGCACAAGGGCCAGCTTCGCGAGATCGGGACCCATCAGGAGCTGCTGGCGGCGCGGGGGATCTACTGGAAGCTCTATCAGTTGCAGTATAAAGACCAGGAATTTCCGAGCCCTCTCGGGGCTCAAATCGGCTGAAGTTTCTCAAACTATTGACGATATAGCTTATATGGACTGCGAGTGCAGCCACACTGAGCTGCTCGCCGAAGCCGATGCCGACCTTGCCCGCCGCGCCCTGCCAGGCGTTTGGGCAATTATCGGCATGGTGCAATTTCTCCTATTCGCCAGCGATTTCTTTCGCGAGCAGCCCATCATCGCGTCCGTTTTCGGCCTTTTCAGCATGGGCGCGAGCGTTCTTCGTCTTTTCGTCATCATTCGAAAACCTTTCATTTACGACGCCAATCCGCTGCGCTGGAGCCGGCTTTTCGGCGCTTCAATCCTGATCGCCGCTACGTCCTGGGGCACGCTCACCGGCTATACCCTGGCGTTAAAAGGGCTCGGGAATTGGAACTCGCTGTTGCTGATTATCTGCGTCCTGGGAATCAGCTCCGGGTCTCTGGTTTCCTTTACGCCGCGGTACACATTTCTTCTTTTGCACGTAATTCCACTGTTGGTTCCGATCGTAGTGGGCGCCGTCTGGGCTGGAGGAAGCCAGGGCTATTCGATGGCCGCAATGACCTTGGTCTTCACAGCCTTCCTGCTGCTTCAGGCGCGGCACCTGTACGAACGGTACTGGAAGGGACTACGGGATCAGCACCTGCTCGAATCGGCGAAGAGGATCGCGGAATCGGCGAATGAGACGAAAAGCATCTTTCTGGCAAATATGAGCCACGAGCTGCGGACGCCGATGAACGGAATTATCGGCATGACGGAGCTGGCGCTCGAAACCGACCTCAATGAGGAACAGCGCGATCTGCTCGAGACCGCGCGGGATTCAGCCGGCTCCCTGCTCGTCTTGCTGAACGACTTGCTCGATTACTCCAAAATAGAGGCGGGGCGGCTGGTTCTCGAGAAAATCCCCTTCAACCCGCGCGAGTTGGTGGAGCAGGTCATCAAAAGTTTCGAGGTGCAGGCAGATCAGAAGGGGCTGGAATTGCGGTCCGAGATATCGCGGGATCTTCCCGGCGAGATTTACGGAGACCCGGCCCGGGTGCGGCAGGTGCTGGTGAATCTGATCGGGAATGCCTTAAAGTTCACTCATCAGGGTTACGTCGTGGTCTACGCCGAAACGGGCTGGTTCGAGGACGATAAGGTGGAGATCCAGTTCCGAGTTGAGGATACTGGCATCGGCGTTTCTCCTGAGAAGCAACAGCTTATTTTCCAGCCTTTCTCCCAGGCCGACGGATCAATGACGCGGAAATACGGCGGCACGGGACTCGGATTGAGTATCTCCACCTGCCTAGTGGAAGCCATGGCGGGACGAATCCGGGTCGACAGCGAACCTGGCAAGGGAAGCAGCTTCCGGTTCACCGCAGTTTTCGATACGATGCCGGTCCGGCAGGAATCGGGCGCGCTTCAGCTGAGCAGCCTGGCACAGGCGTGATTTGTGATACTCTGGTCTTGTTAACTTTCTAAGCCCTAGGTTCGCCCGGGGACACCCAGGACAATAAAATGCCCAAGCTGAAGACACATAAGGGTGCGTCTAAACGGTTCAAGAAAACAGGTACCGGCAAAGTGGTACGCCATCATGCGTTCTCGCGCCATATCCTGACCTCCAAGGCGCGCTCCCGTAAGCGTAAGCTCCGCGCAGCGGTCTTAGCAGACCCCGCGGATCAACCAAGTTTGAAGAGAATGATTCCGTACTAACGGATATCGATTTTCGGAGCGAGCCGCGCCGGCCGTGCCTGTCTCGCCCGTTTATAAACTCAAAAGGAGTAAAACGTGCCAAGAGTAAAACGAGGAACAAAAAGAAGACAGTATCGCCACAAGACGCTCGAACGTGCGTCCGGCTTTTTCCTGACGAAGAGTAAGCTCAACCGCGCGGCACAGGAAGCGGTTGAAAAATCCCTCATCTACGCTTACAAGGGACGCCGCCTCAAGAAGCGCGATTTCCGTTCGCTGTGGATCGTACGCATCGGCGCGGCTTGCCGCAACGCCGGCATTTCCTACAGCAAGTTCATGCATGGATTGAAGAAGGGCGGGATCGATCTGAACCGCAAGATCTTGTCCGAGATCGCATTGAACGACGAAACAGCGTTCACGGCCCTGGTGGAAAAGGCAAAAGCTGCGCACACGGCGGCTTAAAGAGTAGAAACAGGAGCACGGTTTAGCAATGTCAGCAGGAGCCCGACCGGCCGAAGATATCGATACTCTCGCAAATCTTGAGGAGCGCATCACTCGCGCCGTGGAGCTGGTGATCCAGCTTCGCGGCGAAAAGCAAAACCTCGAGGCGGAACTCGGCCGTACCATCGCGGAGCGCGATGCGGCCCGTACCGAAGCGAATGCCGCTCAGGCGGATGCTTCATCGGCGCATGCGGACGCATCCGCCGCTCATGCCGACGCCGAGCGTCTGACGCATGAGCTCGAGGAGCTGCGCTCGGAACGCAAACAGGTTCGCTCGCGCATCGAGAAACTGCTCGGACAAATGGATGTGTTGAGCGGCGCGTAGCTTTAGCGCGATGGCCCGACCTGAAGCGGTCCGAGTAACGATCTTCAACCAGAGCTATTCCTTGGTCGCGTCCGGCGAAGAGTCGGAGCGCGTTGAGCAACTCGCGCATAAGATCGACGACCTGATGCACTCGATCGCCTCCAAGGGCGGCAATATCGACGGCGCGCGCATCGCCGTCCTTGCCTGTCTGCATCTGGCGGACCAACTTCAAACCGCCGTCGACGATCTTTCGAAGCTGCGTCAGGACGTGAGCACCAAGGCGCGGGAGTTCTCCATGCTGCTCGATGAAGCGATCGGCGAGGAACCAGGAGAGTAAAGATTGTCGCTTGAAGACGAACTGTACAGTCAGCGGCTGAACCGGATTAAAGAGATCGAGGCGCTGGGCTTCCAGCCTTACGGCCACCGCTTCGACTTTACCCAAACTATTCCACAGATTCGGGCCACATACGAATCGAAGACCGCGGAAGAGTTGGAGCCGCGCGTTCAGGTGCGCATTGCCGGCCGTGTCATGACCATCCGGCGCATGGGGAAGGCGGGTTTCGCCCATCTCCAGCAGAACGGTGAGAGCCTTCAAATCTACATCCGCAAGGACGGTGTTCCGGAGCGCGATTACGGTCTTTTCCAGCTTCTCGATATCGGCGATATTATCGGCGCCGAGGGCTATCTTTTCCGCACGCGGACCGGCGAGTTGAGTCTGCACGTCGAAAAACTCGACTTCCTTTCGAAAACGCTTTACTCCATGCCCGAGAAATGGCATGGGCTCGAAGATGTCGAGATGCGCTATCGCCAACGCTATCTCGATTTGATTTCCAATCCGGACGTGCGCAAGGTTTTTATGACTCGCGCGAAGATCATCGCCGCCATGCGCCGCGTCCTGAACTCGCATGGATTTCTGGAAGTGGAAACGCCGATGATGCAGCCGTTATATGGCGGCGCGGCGGCGCGGCCTTTCGTCACGCACCACAACACGCTCGATGTCGATCTCTACCTGCGCATCGCGCCGGAGCTGTATTTGAAGCGGCTCCTTGTGGGCGGGCTCGAACGCGTTTTCGAGATCAATCGCAATTTCCGGAACGAGGGCATCTCGACGCAGCACAATCCGGAATTCACGATGCTGGAGTTTTATCAGGCCTACACGGATTATCACGGCATGATGGATCTCACGCAGGAGCTGCTCCGCGAAGCTGCTATCGAAGCGACTGGCTCTCCCGTGATCGAATACCAGGGCCAGCAGCTCGACTTCGGCAACATCCCACGGCGCACCATGCGCGAGATCGTGGGCCAGCCGGATTTGAAAGGGCATGCGCTGGTGGACGTGTTCGAGCGTGATTTCGAACACACGCTCATCCAGCCGACTATCGTCTACGAATACCCGGTCGAGGTGTCGCCGTTATCGAAGAACAATCCGGACAATCCGGATTTCGTCGACCGGTTTGAGGTCTATGCCGCAGGCATGGAGCTCGGCAACGCATTTACCGAGTTGAACGATCCGCTGGAGCAGCGCCATCGTTTCGAGATGCAGCTAAACGAACGAGCGCAGGGCGACGAGGAAGCGCATCAGATGGACGAAGATTACGTCCGTGCGTTGAGCTACGCCATGCCGCCGGCCGGTGGCGAGGGAATTGGAATCGACCGCGTCACCATGCTGTTGACCAATTCCAAATCCATCCGCGACGTGATCCTTTTCCCGCTTCTGCGTCCCATAGAGACGAGTGAACCCAAGTAGCACACGCCGATTTGAGCTTTTCGTCGCCGGCCGCTATTTGCGGGCCAAACGCAAACAGGCTGTCATCTCGGTGATTACGGTGATTTCGATCGTCGGAGTTGCCGCCGGCGTGATGGCGCTCGTGATCGCTTTGGCGATCAACAACGGATTCCGGAACACGCTCCAGCGCAGCCTTTTAGGAGCCACGGCGCACGTCCAGATCTTGGAAAAAGAGCCGAAGTATGGAATCGAGAACTGGCAGGAGCTCGATCCGAAACTCCGCAAGATTCCGCACGTCATCAGCGTGAAACCGGATCTGTATGGATATGTCCTGGTCGCCGGCCCGATTCAACCCGCCGGCGCGGTATTGAAAGGGATTCCGGTGGACAATCCGCCGGAGATGCTGCGTAATCTGAAGGCCGGCTCTTTCGACCGTCTCAAGGACACTGAAGGTCTTCCCGGAGTGATTCTGGGCACGCGTCTCGCAGACAGCACCGGCATGAGGCTGAACAGCGTGGTGAAGATTATCAGCCCGCAAGGCGAACTGACGCCATTCGGGCCGGAGCCTGCATTCTTCCGTTTCCGCGTGGTCGGATTGTTCGAAACCGGCTTTTACGATATCGACAACGGATGGGCCTTCACTTCTCTGAAATCGTCGCAGACCGTTTTCGGCCTCGAGAATGTGGTGAATTCAATCGAGCTTCGTCTGGACGACATCTATCGGGCACCGGAAGTGGCCAAGGCAGCCGAAAAAATCATTGGGCCGAAGCTCGGCGCAACTACTTGGATGGCGCAGTATCACCAGATTCTGGCCGCGCTGAACAGCGAAAAGATCGTGACGGCTGTGACGGTCGGCCTGATTGAGCTGGTTGCCGCACTGAACATTCTAATCACGTTGGTAATGCTGGTGATGGAGAAGAACCGCGATATCGCAATTCTGATGTCGATGGGCGCCAAACGGCAGCAGATCCGCCGGATTTTCATGTACCAGGGCGTGTTGATCGGAGTGGTGGGGACGGTGCTTGGATTGATCCTTGGCTATACTCTGTCGTTCCTGGCGAACAATTACCATTGGCTGAGCCTGGACCCGGACGTCTACGCGCTGAGCTATGTTCCCTTCGAGCCGCGCTGGGTAGACGGGATCTGGATCGCAGCCGCAGCCATTTTCGTGAGCTTTATCGCGACGCTCTACCCCGCGCGCGCCGCGACGAAGATCGCGCCGGCTGAGTCGTTGCGCTATGAATGATCAGGCCGGCTCGATGATCGCCGACATCGAGCCTTTGGAGCGCGGCATTCGAAAGTCGGCGCCATAGGCCTGGATCTGATCGCGGGCGAACTCAGCTTCAGGTAGCTCGCAGGTGATCACGACCGTGCGGCCGGCAGCATCCACCTCCCGGGCGTGGTTGAAGGCCTGCTGGACCGACATTGCGAAGAGCTTCTGGAGCATTTCGATCACGTAATCGTACGTATGATCGTCGTCGTCGAGCAGGACGACTTTGTAGAGAGGAACCCGCTCTTCCTCGTTACTTTTCTTGACCTCCGGAAGACCGGTAACCGTTGCCATCGGTGATACCATGGTAAATGAAGGGGGCGTACCGGATTCGACGGGATTGAATCGCGGTGATGAGGCGTGCCGGGTTCCGAGCTCCCGTAAAACGATCGGAAAACCATAACTGCCAACAATCAGCAGTTTGCATACGCTGCTTAATTAATTAAGTAGCCGTTCCGGGTGCCGGGTCTGCACGGTATCCAAGGGACGTCATTTCGCAGGCTGGACCGAATGGCTTCTGCTCGTAGCCATGAAGGTTGAGACCCAATCGGGCTAAGCCGCCGCGTTCTTGCCGGCTCTTACGCCGGCGGCCGACAAATACCGAACCGGATACGCACGTAGTCTCTTCACGGCGGGCTTTCTCGGACGCGGGTTCGACTCCCGCCGCCTCCACCAAAATTATCGACCGGCAGCGGCTCGACTCAAGATCAGAATCACCTACACAGGGCGAGACGATAGAAGAGCTTCGTAGCCAATCTGCGGGAAGCGACCGAAGGGTGCCCCTCCGTGCCTGCGGAGGCTCCATGCTCACAGCTTATTTAGTACGAATCCGAAAGATATCCTATCAACAAGACAAGTTGATAGCGTTGCAAGACTCACGGATGCTGCTTTTCAAGCGTGGCCAGTACGTTGGCAAAGTCCTGAGCGTCTTGCAGTACCCATGGCACTTCATCTTCCACCCGGACGAAAACATCACGATAGTCGGCCCTAACTCTTTTATCTCTCATCCGACTACCAATCGCTGCCAACGTTTGGCATCCGATCTCAGGATTGTTACTGAACATTTTCCACAGGTCGGCGTGTGAGACCTTGTCGTGTTTCAAGCTCGAATCGTTTGCAAGAACTCGGTCAAGTGCCAGATGGAATACGAAATAGTAAGCCCGACTGATAGCAGTTCGAAGGGATGTCTCCTCTCTACGCTTCCCCAATTCCTGCGCCAGCTTGAAATACTCGTACCAATCAAATTGAGTTGTAGCCATCTATACTAGCTCGTAAGTAAACGCCAGATACCCTGAAGCCTGGCGTGAACGCGAGAGCCACCACGTTTCGTCAAACTTACGAAATGCTTCCCTCACATCTCGAACAGAGCCTGGCCACATGACTACGGCGTAGAGCGCTTGTGAGCCAGACTCATCAATCAACACCCGCAGATTAAATATCACGCGCCCGCTGAAGAACTCCCGCAAGTATGACGCTGCATCTAACAATATTTGCGCGACCGCCCGGTGGTCATATAAGAATTGCCAAACCAAAGATGGGTCATCGGAAATTATATAAAATTTACGAATTCGATCGAGAGCATCCTCATGTTCAGTTCCACATTCCGCCATCTGCTTCTCAAGATCATCAAAGATCGTAATGCCCTGTCGTGTTTCACGTGCCGCCTGCGACGCATGGGAAGGCCACTGAAACCGAGACCTAACATCCCTATCCGTCACCGCGGATTGCGTCAAACCACCACCCCGTAGACTTGCGACATCGACGGACTGAGCGGCACCAAGATTTTGGTTGCCGGGTGTTTGAATTAGCTCGTAGGCTGCTCCGGCATTCACCGTTGGTCCTCCCGCACACCCAAAATTCCGAACACGTCATCCTCGTCCTTCTTGAGTTGGGCTGCTATGTCCGTGTATTTTATGGTGCCATCGAATTCCCTCTCAATCTTAATGAAAACGCCGTTTGCCACCATCGCGGACCCGTCTAGCGTCAGTCCCCGCTTCCCCCATTTCGCCACGATTGCCATCGTGCGTAAAGGCTCTTTTTCGAGAGTCGCCAACCTAGGGGCCATGAAGGGATTGAGTAGGTCCAGATATGTCGTGGTCCTCGGTTGGATGTGCATACCGAGCGTGGCCGTCATTTTAGCCATCGCTACTCCACTAAGTGTTGTGACAGAGCAAATCACTGCATCGATCATTGCTATCGTCTCATCAGCGGAAGACCAATCGATGTTCTCCCTCCCAAATCTGCATGATGTAGCTCCCAAAAAGAACGAAAAATGCTTTAAGGGAATTCTGAACATCACGCCTTGTTGGGAAAACTTTCCGTGCGCGATGACCTCAATGTCATCTAAACTTGCGTTCCAAGGCTCTAGCACGTCAAGGACCCCTTGCATCACGAGAACGCGATCTGTTAAGAGCCTGATCGCTGGTCGTTCATAATCCATCGTGAGCTCAAGAAATGAGACCGGTATTGTGATCAGCTCAGCCATTCGCTCTCCGTGATGATTCTACCTCGTAATACTGGTCGATTGCTCAATTCAAAAAACGTTGGTTGCGAGTCTCGAAAACGAAAAACCTTGAAAAAACAATTTCACCGGGGAGTTCACCTCAAACCCTTGGATGTGGCTGGCGGAACAAACATTTTAATATTTCAAACTCAATGAATCCTGCCCGATCGGGCAGGTGACTCCCTAGCCGATTTGCCGATGTGCTTGCCTCCGTCTCCAGCGCATGCTGGATGTAGGAGACATCAAGTTGGAAAATCCGCTTTTATCTTTATCGAATCAACTGGCTGCGACGGTGGAGCAGGCCGGGGCGGCCGTGGTCGGCATCAACTCAAATGCGCGTAGCGCGGCCAGCGGCGTTCATTGGAGGCCTGGTGTTATCGTCACCGCCGAACATGCGCTGCGGCGCGACGATGAAATCCGCGTCACGACCGCATCGGGCGAGGAACTCAAAGCTGAACTCGCGGGGCGCGATCCCGGCACCGATCTCGCGGTTTTGAAAGTCGCCGGCTTCAATGCGCTTACTGCTACCACGGCGACTGGAGCGATTCAGGCAGGGAGCCTGGCGCTCGCTCTCGGGCGATCCCGTATCAATGGACTGACCGCCTCGCTCGGCATTGTCAGTAGCGCCGGCGGCCCCTGGCAGACCTGGCGCGGCGGACGACTCGAACGCTATATCCGGCTCGATCTGTCCGTGTATCCCGGCGCTGCCGGCGGCGCTGTCGTCGACGCCTCGGGCCAGACCATCGGGATCGCAACAGTCGCTCTCTCCCGTACTTCCCCGATTGCGATTCCGGCTGAAACCGTGAACCGCGTGACCGACAGCCTGCTCGCGCATGGAACCGTACCGCGCGGATTTATCGGCGTTGGATTACAACCGGTTGCGATTCCGGATCATCTTAAAACCAAGCTGAATCTCGATCAGGCGAGTGGATTAATCGTGGTCAGCGTTCAGACCGGCGGTCCCGCGGAACAGGGCGGCGTCATGATTGGAGACATATTGCTCGAACTCGGAGGCAAAGAAGTGAGCGACACGGATGATGTTCAGGAAGCGCTTGATTCGGGTTCCGTCGGCAAGACTATCCCCGCGCGCGTGATCCGCGCCGGTGGTTTGGTGAGTCTCGAGATCACGGTGGGACAACGGCCTCGCAGGAGCTGCTGACGTGAAACCCAAAGACTTCGGAGAGATCGCGGAACAGTTGCGGCGTTCGACAGTTCAAATTCTGAACGGCGAGCGCGGCGAAGCGGGTAGCGGCTCGGGGGTGATTTGGGATTCGACCGGACTCATCCTCACGAACGCTCATGTGCTGCGGGGGAAGGCTCCTCGAGTCACGTTCTGGGATGGGCGCGTTTTTCCTGCCGCGGTGCATTCCCGCGATGAGCGGCGGGATCTGGCGGCGCTGCGAGTGAATACCTTCGGACTTCCGGCGGCAGCTTGCGGCGACTCTTCGACGCTGCGCGCGGGCGAGTTGGTGATGGCCGTCGGGAATCCGATGGGATTCGTGGGCGCTTTGACGACCGGAGTAGTGCATGCGGTCGGACCTCTTCGCGGGCTCGGGCGTCGCGCGTGGGTGCAGGCCGATGTTCGTCTCGCGCCTGGAAATTCGGGTGGACCTTTGGCGGATGCGCAGGGTCGAGTGGTGGGTCTCAACACGATGATTGTCGCTGGCGGACTCGCGCTGGCAGTACCGAGCAATACGGTAGCGGAGTTTCTGAAACGCGGGCCATCGATCACGCTCGGGGTGACCATCCGGCCGGTTCGGACGCAATCCGGCAGGCCGGGACTGCTGGTTCTCGAAGTGGCGGCGGGAAGTCCGGCGGAAGGCGCTTCGGTGCTGCCCGGCGATGTTCTCCTTTGCACCATGGAAGAACTGAACGATGCCATCGACGGAGCGGTCGGGAGTGTTCTCGCGCTCCGGTTTTTGCGGGGAAGCAACTCGCCGCGGGAAGTAGCCGTCCGGCTTGAAGAACGCAAACCGAAAGCGGCATGATCCGCGTCCACATCGCAGTTTCTACTCCGATGGAACGGGCAGGTCTCGATGCCGTGCTGCGCTCGCACTCCGATTTCGAATTGGTTTCGCAGGAAGCGGCAGCGGATGTCGTGATCACGGACACGCTGGCGAACGGCGGCGAGGAGTCTGGGCCGCCGATCGTATATCTATCCGAGGATCGCAGCGAGTTGCTGCGGGGCGGCGTTCGGGTTGTGCTGCCGCGCGATGCAACGGCTGCGCAGATTGTAGCGGCGGTGCATGCGGCAGCTGCGGGGATGGTAGCGACGCTGGCGGAAGATGCGGCGTCGTTGCCGGAACGCCGGGCGGAGAAGCTTATCGAACCGCTCACGCCACGGGAGACGCAGGTGCTCGAGATGATGGCGGAGGGACTCAGCAATAAAGAGATTGCGGGACGGCTCGGCATATCCGATCACACGGCGAAGTTTCACGTCAATTCGATCTTGACGAAGTTGAACGCGAGCACTCGCACGGAAGCCGTGATGCGCGGAATCCGAAGCGGGCTCATCATGATCTAAGTAGCGCCGGATGGGCGGCGTGCGCCATACTTTGAGGTTATGGCAAATAATAATCGACGCGGACTTCTTAAAACTGCGGTTGCCGGGCTCGCGGCAGCAGGCGCAGCGGGCCAGGCTCAGGATCAGACCGGCCCCACGAAGAAGGTCCATTACATGAACGGCAAGAAACCGGACAAGACGCCGCTGTTTTCTGGCGCGGTTTCGTATGGAAACCTGCTATTCATCTCGGGCATCGGCGCTCATTTCGAAGGCGATATCAAGGCCCATACAGATCACGTTCTCACCGAAATCCAGAAAGTGCTGGAGAACGCCGGCTCGTCCATGGACAAGGTTCTCAAGTGCAGCGTCTTCCTGAACGATCTGATGGACTACAAAGAAATGAACGAAGTTTTCCAGGGACGGTTCGGAGAGAATCCTCCGGTCCGCACCACCGTGGCGCCGGCGGGCGGGGTTCCCGGTAATTCCCGCGTCGAGATCGACGTCATCGCATACATCTAGCCGAACGCGCGGTGCGCTATCTTGGCAGATATATCATGCACCGCCGTAATTTTTTGCAACTCGCCGCCGCTGTAACGGCACATGCGAGTACAACTCCTGGCTTACCTGAGTACCGGATAGTCACACCGTTCCATGCCGCAGCGCATCCGGGCATGCCAGGACCTTACGCGGGCAAAGTAGTCCGCGTGCATTCCGAAAAATCAGTTGACGCCTCCACAGCGAAGGTGGATGTGCCAACGGTCCGCGCCATGATGTCGCGCGGCATTTGTGGATTGACAGGCGAGAAGACCGAGCGCGACGCCTGGGCCCATTTCATCGAGCCTAAAGACGTGGTCGGGATCAAGCTGAACTGCTCCGGAGCGCCGCAAATCCGGTCGGCGCCCGAAGTGGTCGCGGGAATTGTCGCGAATGTCATGGCGCTCGGCGTTCCCGCAAAAAACATTTACCTCTACGAGCGTTTTCTCGATCAGCTCAGCAGCGTTCATTACGATCGCTACGTTCCGCAAGGAGTAAACATCTTCGCGGTCGAGACGCCGCGCGGTTCCATGCTCGGCTACGATCCAAAGACCTATGTCGAAGTGGACTTTTTCGGCGAGGACGACACGCGATCCAACATGGTGCGCATGGTGACGGAACGCTTCACGAAGATTATTAACGTGCCGAACATGAAGGATCACCAGGCATCGGGCGTCACGGGTTGTTTGAAAAATATCGCTTACGGCAACTATTCGAATGTGGCACGGTCGCACAATCGCGAGAAGACCAATACGTTTTCGTTCATCGGGACGCTGGCGAGCGTGGAGCCGCTGCGATCGAAGACGGTGCTGCAAGTGATGGACGGACTACGCGGCGTATGGCACGGCGGACCGTTCTCAGAGTATGCGAAGTTCCGATTCTTTCCGAAGCAGATTGTTTTCGGGACGGACCCGGTCGCGGTGGATCGGCTACTGATCGACGTCATTGAAAAGAAGCGCAAATCGGAAAATGCTATTTCTGTTTTCGACCGCGACATGGCTACGGTAAAGCAAGGACACAACGAAGATCCGAACGTGAACCATTTCATTCGCGAACCCGGGCATATTGAGTATGCGACGAAGTTCGGCCTCGGCGTTTACGATATGGCAAAGATTCACGTGACGGAGATCGAAGCATGATCCTGGTTCTTGCGGCAATTCTGCCGGCGCTGGCCGGCGCCGGGGATGCTGCCGCAAATGGAGCCGTAAAGCTGCCGCCTCCGCGCGTGCAGTATCGGGCCGATGAAGCCTCCGCGAGCACCACTCCGTGGATCGACGCAAACGGATGGCAG
>CAWDKQ010000007.1:0-690233 GCA_963802915.1 Bryobacterales bacterium | reverse complement strand
GTTCGCGTGGACGCATCCGATATTCACGGCAGCGTCGTCACTGCCGCGGGCCCGTGGCGTACCTGCGGCGAGTGGTGGACCACAACGCCGTGGGATCGCGACGAATGGGACATCGCGCTTTCAAACGATAAGTTCTATCGAATCTTTTGCGGCAAACCCTCTTCGAAATGGTTCGTCGAGGCTCTATACGACTGAGATCTCTCTAAAGGACTGTGCTGATCGCGCGCGCGTTTTCGGGCGCGGCACAGTCTTACTCTCATGGCTCCAGGTGTCGTATTGCTGATCGCCGCAATTTCTTCGAGCGAATTCCCGAAAATATAAAAGGACTCCAGCAGACCCCGGTCCATGCGGTCGCATTTCTCCAGCATCTGCCGCACGCAGGAAGCCGTGAACATCTGCGGCGCGCAGGGGATCTCTCCGAGCACCTCATAGCGGCGTCCGCCCCGCCGCAAGTTTCGAAACATATTTATCGCGATCGCGTTCACCCATTGCGTGATGCGGCGCGGGTCAATGATGCTAGCGCACCGTTCCCAACCTCGTGCCCAAGCAGCTTGCGCCAGTTCATCGGCATCGGATCGACGCCGCACGCCAACCGCACAAAGAATCCTCACTGTACCCGCGAAGCCCCTCTCGTAAGCATTCGCGAATTCGTCCCGAGTAACTCCGATGCCGGCTCTACTACCGGTCTTGCTATCCACCATCAGCATATCTATATAGTGTGCTATGCCCGCCATTCGTTGCGATAACTATTTCATGACGGATTTTGCAACACACCCTATCGACTCAGTGGCGGCTCAATTCAAAATCCCAAGCAGTCTTAACAGTATCCTTCAAGTCCATGTAGCGCGGCTTCCAACCCAGCGTGCGGCGAAGTTTGTCCGAGTTTGCCACAAGCTCGGGCGGATCGCCTTCGCGCCGTGGACCGATCTCGCGCGGCACGCTTTTGCCCGTCACTTCTTCGGTCGCACGGACCACTTCCAAAACCGACTGCCCGGTCCCCGTTCCGACGTTGAAAGCGTCGGACGAACCGCCCGCCAAGAGTTTTTCTACTGCCAGAACATGCGCATCCGCCAGATCGCTGACATGGATGTAATCGCGAATACAGGTACCGTCTGGCGTATCGTAGTCGTCGCCGAAAATTGTCACCGGCTTCCCGGTCTCGACGGCTTTGAAGAGGAGCGGGATCAGGTGCGTTTCAGGTTCGTGCTCTTCGCCGAGACCCGACTTAGGATCGGCGCCGCAGGCGTTGAAATAGCGTAGCGCGATGCTTCGGAACTCGCGGAACTGGTCGAGCCAGCCGAGAATTTTTTCCACCATCACCTTCGATTCGCCATATGGATTCACGGGCGCAAACGGCGATTCCTCGGGAATCGGGATCACCTCCGGCATGCCGTAGACGGCCGCTGTCGATGAGAACACCAGCCTTTTAACGCCCGCTTCGAGCATCGCGCTGAACAGCGATATGGAGCCGCCGGTATTATTGGCAAAATACAGCTCCGGCTTGCGGGTCGATTCGCCCACCGAAATATACGCCGCAAAATGGATCACAGCATCCACTTGTTCAGACCTCAGCAGGTCCGTCATGGCGCGCGTTTCGGCAATGTTCAGCTTATGGAACGGAACGTCGCGGACATTGTGCTCGTAGCCATGGGAAAGATCGTCAACCACCACAACATCGAAACCGCGCTGCTTCAAAACATAAGCAGTCGTAGAACCGATGTAGCCGGCGCCGCCGGTTACCAGGATTTTCGCCATAAACTCTAGGATCGCATTCAGCGCGCAGCCGAGACGGGTGTAAGATTCGATCGCAGATCCGCGAGTTCGGTATAAGCCTTCGAATCCTTGATGAGCGTTGGATCTTGAAAGAACGCGATAATGTTCGTTCGCATCGCATCCGACGGAACTATATGCTTATCGGCGTAGACGTCAAGCAGCTTGGCATACGTCTGGTCGGCAAGTTTGTACTCGCCCTGGCGTGTCGGATTGCCGGTATCGAAATCGATGTTGGCAAGTTGGAGCTTATCCGTACGAACCTCAGGGGTTACCGACTTCGCGCGCGCGAGCGTATCGTCAAAGCTCTTCATGAAGATCGTTTCCCCTTGTGGCGTGGGCATCTTAAATCCGAGCGCCTGGAAAGGACCCACCTTGGGCACAATCTTGAAGAAGAACGCCAGGATGCGCGCTCCGATCCCAGGCCTTTCGTAAGTGTTTTTCCATTCCTTTTCGTAGTCGGACTTTGAGAGGTTGTAGCGAAACTGCCGCTCCGTCATGTTGGGATGAACTTTCTGGATCTCGTCTTTTTTGGCGGCCCAGGCAACTTTTGTCATCTCGGGGAGAAGGCCGCTTACGGTGTGCCGATAGGTGCCGAGGGCGAGATCGAGATCTTTGAACACATCGCTAAGCGGTACCGAATAGGTGTCCTGGAACGCCCGCTCCAGGAGCGGCTTGGAAACTTTGAAACCAATGAAATCATGATAAGACTGCGACGCGTAATTGCCGCGAGCCACTTCCAGCACGTCGAAGCCGAACTCGGTCTTGAGGTGCGCGCTGGGTTTATCTTCATACGTCACGGCATTACCGTATTTACGCTCCAGCTTGGGATAGAGCATCGGAACAACCCGGTTGACTCCCTCGGGGTGCCCGGTCGTGTCGGAAAAATAGTGTTCCAGGGCGCCTAGGGCGAAGGCGAAATCATTCACGTCCTGGGCGTCGTTGATCATGGCGACGACGAAGTCGCCGCTGCGGGTGTAATGAACCAGGTCACTGAAAAATTTGCTGCCGAAGGGATAATAGCCCATGTCCTGGATGATCGAACCGCCGTAGGCGTAAGCATGGGCTTCGCGGAGCTGCTCTGGAGTCGAATTCGGGAAACGTGCCAGCAATATGGGCTTTAGAGTGGTGTCCCAGATCGAATCGATGATCGCTTCGTGGGTCAAGACGGAGTAGGCGCTCCCGAGCGAAGGAGCAAGGCAAGCCAATTGCAAGAGCATTAGCGTGCGACGGACGGTTTGGGACGGCATCATCGGAACTCCACGGCAGGCATCTTCATTTACTGTAGCGTGCCCCTTTCATAAGACGCAGTTCCGTTATAAACTAGAACGGATCGCACATTCTTTGTTTGAAGCATCGTGACGAGTTGAGGCAACATCATGTCAGAAGCGTTAATCATCTTCGCGATTTTTCCGGCGACCCTGGGAGCGGCATACGTCGCGCAGAGGGCCCTCCTTTCGTTGGTGTTTCGTGCGATGTCCCGCAACCAAGCGCAGTAACGCTGCTCGATGACCATCCGCTCTGCGCGCGTCCTCATTGGCGATCGCGCTGGGCCGGCCACGATTTCCGTTCAAAACGGCCGTTTTTCTTCAGTCTCAGATTCCAGTCGGAATATCGATTACGATTTTGGCGATCTTCTCGTCCTGCCGGGTATGATCGACGCTCATGTTCACGTGAACGAGCCGGGCAGGACCGAGTGGGAAGGGTTTGAGTCGGCCGGCAAATCGGCCGCGGCGGGTGGATTTACGTCCATTGTCGACATGCCGCTCAACTGTCTACCCGCTGTTACCACTCCGGAGGCCCTCGAACTGAAAAGGCGTGCCGCTGAGAAATGTGCGGTCGAAACGTTCTTCTGGGGCGGTGTGGTACCCGACGATATCGACCAGATACCCGCCCTGGCCGCGGCGGGCGTAAACGGCTTTAAGTGTTTTTTGACCCATCCCGGGTTGAATGGGTTCGACATGGTGACGGAAGCCCACCTGAATCGCGCCATGCCCCTCATCGAAAAGACTGGACTCCCTCTATTGGTTCACGCCGAGCTGCCCGAGTACCTGGTTCAGCCGCACGGCGATCCATTTCGATATCAAACCTATCTCGAATGCCGTCCCGAGCGCGCCGAGGTAGAGGCGATCCGGCTCATGATCCGCTTGTGCCGCCAGTACCGCTGCCGCGTGCACATCGTGCATCTGTCGGCAGCATCGGCTCTAGACGATCTTCGAGCGGCTCGCGCCGAGGGTCTGCCGATCACCGTCGAGACCTGCGCTCATTACCTTTTCTTTGACGCCGAAGAGATCCCCGACGGAGCAACGGCTTGGAAATGCGCCCCTCCCATCCGATCGCGCTCCAATCGCGAGCGGCTATGGCAGGCGCTATTCGACGGCGACATCGATTTGATCTCGACCGATCACTCTCCTTGCCCTCCCTCTATGAAACAGGGCCATTTTTTGGAAGCTTGGGGCGGGATTGCATCGCTGCAAATCGCCGTAGCGGCCGTGTGGACGGAAGCACGTCGCCGTGGAATCGGTATCGAACGGGTGGCACGCTGGATGTCGGGCGCTCCGGCAACGCTGGCGGGTATCGATTCGAACAAAGGAGCGATCGCAGCAGGCAAGGATGCCGATCTGATTGTGTTCGATCCCGACACCACGTTCGTGGTGGATCCGGCCCGATTGTTTCACCGGCATCCCATCACGCCATACGCCGGACACAAATTGTATGGGCGCGTGGAGGCGACATTCGTGAAAGGCAACCTGCAATGGCGCAATTGACCGACCTGGTGGACTTGGCGTCAGAAAGATTGGGTGGCGCGGCCACCCAAGCCAACGACGAATTCTTTGCACCGAAAGAAAACCTGCTCAAGGCAGCCGCACCGGTTTTCATCCCCGACAAGTACACCGATCGCGGTAAATGGATGGATGGGTGGGAATCGCGGCGAAAGCGCGTCCCTGGACATGATTGGTGCCTCGTGAAGCTGGGCGCGGCGGGCATTATTCGCGTAATCGATGTCGATACCAGCTACTTCGTCGGCAACTACCCGGCTCATTGTTCGCTCGACGCTTCGGTGGACACCGACGATTGGGTAGAGGTGCTGCCAAAGGTGATGCTTCAGGGCGGTACTCATAACCTGTTCTCGATCGAAAACTCGCACCGCTTCACCCACGTTCGCCTCAACATTTATCCGGATGGCGGAGTCGCGCGGCTTCGTGTGTACGGAGAGGTGATGCCGGACTTCGATTCTATGGAAGCGCCTTTCGATTTGGCTGCGGTCCAGAATGGCGGGACCGTAATCGCGGCGAGCGATATGTTTTTCGGATCGCGCCACAATCTCATCTGGCCCGGCCCAGCCACTCACATGGGAGACGGTTGGGAGACAAAGCGTCGCCGCGGTCCTGGTTACGATTGGGCGATCGTTCGGCTTGGAACGGCGGGGATGATCGAAAGGATCGTCGTCGAGACCGAACACTTCAAGGGAAACCATCCCGACGCGTTTTCGCTCGACGCATGTCATGCTCCTTCAGCCCTGGTCGAAGATTTGGCGACCGGAAGGGCCGCCTGGCGTGAACTCATTCCACGTTTGAAGCTGGACCCGGATTCCCGATTCGAGGCCCGTGGAACCGGTGGGCCACACACTCACGTGCGATTGAACATCTACCCCAACGGCGGGATCAGTCGGCTGCGGGTGTTTGGGTGGCCTGTTCGCGACGCATCCGCTGCAGGGTCCTCATCTCATCGATGATGCGTTCAAAAAGACGCTTTACGGCATCGGGCGGAAGCGGTCCTTGGTTGCTAACAATCACATTGTGGTACACGTCGTCCTCGCGCTTCGGCTCGTAGATCGGCATGCCCAGTTCCTGTTTGATATGTCCGATCCGTTCCACAATTTTCGTGCGCTCGTTTAGCAAGTGAAGAATCTGGATATCGAGCGCATCAATGCGCTTGCGGCAGTCCGCAAGATCCTCAAGCTTCATGCCATCCTCACCGGTGCGGCGCGTTTGACCAAACCGGAGGCAAGTTCGCGTGCCTGCTTCTCGAGTCGCGGCTCCAACTCCGGGCTGGTTCCATACTGTTCCACAGTTCGCACGAAGGCGCTGCCTACAACTACCGCATCGGCAACCGCACCGACCGCAGCCGCTTGCTCCGCCGTCGAAATCCCGAATCCAACAGCCAAGGGCAAATCTGTTTCAGCCCGCATCGCCTGAACCAGAGGTCCAACGGAATCCGACAGAGTACTTCGCTCGCCCGTAACTCCGGTGCGTGAGACGAGATATACAAATCCGGTTGAATATTTTGCGACCAGTTTCAATCGTTCGGGAGTGCTGGTCGGTGCCGCTAAGAATACCGTGTCGAGATCGTGGCGGCGCATCACTTCAACGTAGGGATCGGCTTCTTCAACGCTAAGATCCGTCAGTAGACAGCCGTCCACGCCCCGCGATTTCGCATCCCGGGCGAGAGCATCGAGCCCGAAACGCAGGATCGGGTTCATATAAGTGAACAGTAGAATCGGTATGTCGGAGTTTTGGCGAATCTCGGCGGCAATGTCCAGCACTTTAGAGACTTTGGTTCCAGCCCGTAGCGCCCGATCGGCGCCCCGTTGAATGACAGGCCCATCGGCAATGGGGTCGGAAAACGGCACGCCCAATTCGATCAGATCCACGCCCCCGCGCTCCAATGCGGCAACGAGTGCCGCGGTGCGATCCGGCGAGGGGTCGCCAGCCGTGACATAGGCAATAAGCCCGGCTCGGCCTTCTTCTTTAAGACGAGCAAACAGATGGCTAATCCTGCTCATCGAGCTCCTTCAGATTTTCGCGGTAGATGTCGATGTCTTTATCTCCTCGTCCGGACAGATTTATAACAAAAATCTCACCTTTGGCCCGAGGGGCGCGACGAACAGCTTCCGCTACTGCATGTGAGGATTCAAGCGCCGGAATAATCCCTTCGGTTCGCGACAACATCTTCGCAGCTTCCAGAGCATCGGCATCACTGCAAGACACATATTCAGCGCGGCTCTGATCGCGCAGCCAGGCGTGCTCCGGTCCAACCAGCGCATAATCGAGACCGGCCGATACGGAATGTGTAAGCGAGACCTGGCCATCTTCATCCTGCAGAAGATAGCTGTACGCGCCATGCAGGACTCCGGGCGATCCGCCGGAGAATCGCGCTGCATGGGAGCCCAATTCCGGACCGCGTCCGCCCGCCTCGATTCCGACAAGCTTCACGCCGTCATCCCCGATGAACGGATAGAACATGCCGATCGCATTGCTCCCGCCGCCCACACAGGCGAAGATCGAATCGGGAAACCGTTTCTCCCGCGCGAGAATTTGAGCGCGAGTCTCATCGCCGATCACGCGATGAAAGTCTCGAACCATCATGGGGAAAGGATGCGGGCCAAGCGCCGATCCCAGCAGGTAATGTGTAGTTGTGACATTCGTCACCCAATCCCGCATCGCTTCGCTGATGGCATCTTTCAGCGTACGGCTGCCGTTCGTCACGGCAACCACCTTAGCTCCCAGCAACCGCATGCGGAATACGTTGAGACGCTGACGCCGCATGTCCTCTTCGCCCATGTAGACGACGCATTCAAATCCAAGAAGGGCGCTCACCGTCGCGGTCGCCACGCCGTGCTGCCCAGCCCCCGTTTCAGCGACGATCCGCTTCTTTCCCAACCTGCGTGTGAGCAGGGCCTGTCCGAGACAATTGTTGATCTTGTGAGCGCCGGTATGCAGCAGATCCTCACGCTTGATAAAAATGCGCGCGCCGCCCAGAGTCTCGCTCAAACGCTTCGCATAATAGAGCGGCGTCGGTCGTCCGGCATAATTCGCTAGCAGGTCCTTCAACTCGGCTTGAAATGCCGGGTCATGGCGCGCCTCGAGATATGCTTTTTCAATCTCTTCGAGCGGCGCCATCAGAATTTCCGGCACGTAACGTCCGCCGTAGGGACCGAAGTGACCTCGCTGATCTGGCTGTGAGGTGGTCATAAATTGGTTGACTGAGCGGCTTCGATGAATCGCTTCATCTTTTCATGATCTTTTCGTCCCGGCGATTTTTCAATGCGGGAGCAGACGTCAACCCCCCAGGGATGAGCCTGTTCGATAGCTTCGCGAACATTTGAGGCGTCAAGTCCGCCGGCCAAAACGATTTTCTTAGGCAAATCACGAGCCATAGTCCAAGGAAAAGTCTTTCCCGAGCCGCCGTATACATCAGCCGAAAAACCGTCGAGCAAGAACGCTTCCGCGTCATTGTCATCAGGCAAAACGAAATCGCCCGATTGAACGCGACAGGCGCGCCATGTTCGCAGACCTTTGTATTCCGTGTCTCCGTAGACCTGCGCAATGTCGATTCCGCTGATTTGCATCGTGCGGGAAACCGCAGCGGGCGATTCGTTCACGAAAATTCCGACCTTTAGCGCAGGAAGCCCCACACCTAGATCGGCCGCGGCTTCGGGAACGATATAGCGTGGACTTTGCGGATAGAAATTGAATCCCAGCGCCGTCGCACCAGCCTCGACTGCGGCAACGGCGTCGTCACGATTCGTTATGCCGCATATCTTAACCATCATGCGAGCAAAGCCTGCAAGGCTGCGGCGGGATCGCCGGACTTCATCAAATGTTCGCCGATGAGAAACGCCGTGTATCCGGCTGCAGCGAGTTTGTGAACGTCGGCGGCTGAATGGATACCGCTTTCCGCGACTCGAATCGCGCTTTGTGGGATATATGCCGCAAGACGCAATGCAACATCCAGTGAAACTTCGAAGGTGTGCAGATTGCGATTGTTGACACCGATGATGTGGGCGCCGGATGCAATAGCTATCCCTAGTTCCGCTTCATGGTGAACTTCGACCAGCGCGGCCATTCCATAGCTCGCAGCCAGTTCGCGATATTCGCGAAGCTGTTTTTCATCGAGTATCGCGGCAATCAGCAGGATGGCATCGGCTCCCGAGGCAGCCGCTTCGATCACGTCGAACTCGCCGATGGTAAAGTCCTTCCTGAGAACCGGAATATTCACAGCCGCGCGCGCTGCCTCGAGATGATCCAGGTTGCCTTGAAAATTGGGCCCATCCGTCAACACGGACAGCGCCGCGGCGCCGCCTTTTTCGTAAGCCGCCGCGGTCGCGGCAGGATCGAAATCTGTAGCCAGAACGCCGCGGCTCGGCGATGCTTTCTTGATTTCAGAAATGATCGCGGGTGTGTTCCCAGTAAGCGCAGCGGCAAAGTCGCGTCGGCCTTTTAGGGAGCGTTCCGCTTCGGATTCAAGTTGCCGCGTGATGCGCCGCGCCCCGGCCTTCTTCTGCTCGACAATTCGGGCGAGGATGTCAGGAACCGCCTTGACCATGGGAGGAAAGCTTCATCCTAACATGTGAGCTGCTATCCTCTAGAAATCATGATCCGAACTGCCGCGTCCTTTATTGCGCTCTCGATCGCCCTCTGCGCATCCCCGGCCAACCCCGCCCGCGATTCGCAGGCAGACGCCCGTCTAAAAAAGTCCTTTCGCAAACCCCAGCAGAATGGCTGGATCTATGTCCATCTCGAGGGCTCTCCGGGAGACATCGGTTTTCAGCACGGTTACCTGCTCGCGTCCGAGATCGAAGATGCCTTCAAGGTGATCTCGCTAGGCTTGACTCACGATTCAAAAAGAGACTGGCCCTTCTTCCGTAAGACCGCCGAAGAGGTGCTGTGGCCCCACGTCGAACCGGAATATCAGGAAGAGCTGCGCGGAATCGTGCAGGGGCTGACGGCCAAAGGCGTGAAACTCGATCTGTGGGATGTCGTGGTGCTAAACGCCTGGCTGGAACTGTCCCCGTACTATACAGGCTGGTACGACAAACATCATGAATTGTCGTCGGCGCACCGGCCGGTACCCGAGCATTGCAGTGCGTTTGTCGCAACCGGCAGCTACACGAAGGACGGCAAACCGGTGATCGCGCACAATAACTGGACCGAGTATAAAGAGGGATCGCGCTGGAACATCATCTTTGACATTGTTCCTACCGCTGGCCACCACATCATCATGGACGGCATGCCCGGGCTAATTCACAGCGGTGACGATTTCGGCGTGAACGATGCCGGGATCGCGATCACGGAAACCACGATCGGGTATTTTTCAGGCTACGATCCCGATGCCGTGCCGGAGTTTGTACGCGCGCGCAAGGCCATGCAGTACGCCACTTCAATCGACGAATTCGCGGCCATCATGAAGCAGGGAAACAACGGCGGTTATGCCAATACCTGGCTCGTCGCGGATAACCATAACAACGAAATCGGTAAACTGGAGCTGGGTCTGAAGAACGTCACTCTCGAAAAAACAAAGGACGGCTATTTTGTCGGCTCGAACTTTCCCGAGAACCCGAAGCTGATCGAGCAGGAGGCTCCGGAATACCCTGCCAACGATCTAAGCATCAGCTCGAATGCGCGGCACGTACGCTGGATCGCACTGATGACCGAATATAAAGGAAAGATCGACGTCGCAGCGGCACAGCGGTTCCTGGCCGACCACTACGACACTTTCGACAAGAAGCAGGAGCCGGACGAACGGACGCTGTGCGGTCACATCGATTTGTCGCCGCGCGGTTCGAAGCCATGGCAGCCGCAACACGGGCCTTGTGGCACGGTGCAAAATAAAGCCGCCGATTCAAAAATGATCGCGGCTATGTCATTCACCGCGGCGATGGGACATTCCTGCGGTCTGAATTTCAAATCCGCGGATCACTTAAAAAAATATCCGGAGTTCAAATGGGAACAGAGCGTCCTTCGGGATCTTAACTCTGGCGCATGGACAACGTTTCGAGCGGAACCCTGACCGTAAGAGCGGGGATACACTCTCGAATTCGGAGTGGAAATTCAGTACGAATTTCCACTCCGCTTTAGTACTTACTTCGTATGATACAGAACATGCCTGACGGTTCCATCGCCGAGGCGAATCCCATCAAGATATTTTTGTCCCGCCGAAGTTGCGAATTCCGCTCCCACGGTATCGGTTGTATTTTCGCCCTCGAAGGACGTTAGCAAGCCGACCGACGATGATCGCCCATGGAGGAGCCAACTACCGCCTTCTCCCGATTGCTCAAGAACATAGTCGCCGGCGGGCAATTCCCTGCCTGCGGCCACAAACGAGAACGGAATATGAACACGGACCGCTTCCCCCGATTGCGCGTGCCCCGAAACCAGACTAAGTGCAAAGATCGCACTGGTGGTGAAAATTTTCGACAAAGTCATTTGTAATCTCCTTTTTGATGTAAATGAACGGCGCAGACGCAGCGCGCCCGTGGCTTCCGGATAGAGCTTCGCCTCGAGACAAAAACTCTGTCAGGAACGGTATGACTCAGCGAGGAATTTTTATGATTGGTCTAACAAGGACAGCAGATCGATGCAGTAGGACCTGAGGTGCTTACGTAATTATCTTACCTCATTGTCTAGTTGAAATCAAGTTGCGAAAACCCCTAGGAACTATTCCTGCCGATCCCGCCGCGTGCGTCGTCGCGTCAACCACGCATTTGGTGGATTCACCATTAGGACAAGAACAAACAGTGCGAGGAACAGGAGCGCGAAGAGGAAGATGGAACCAAACATTGACCTTTTATTGTAGTCCGCCGCGCCGCGCATTGGCTTGAGCGGCGCCGCGGTCGAATCGAAGTCCGTCGTTAGATGTGATTGACCAGAAACCAAATGAAGATAATCACGCCAGGAACCCCAATCATCCAGGCAAATAAGTATTTCATGTTCTCTCCTCCCCGCACGTCCGTTAGCATTTCGTTAGCCAACTTGTAAGTGGATGCAATTTCAGGATCGCAGGACGCCAAACGCCCGCGGATGATCTGAATTTCTTACCTCCGGAACGGCTATACTCGCAGAACAGACCTATGCAGAACGTGCCATCATCAACGCGACGCGATTTCGCCCGAATCGCGATCGGAGCCGCAGCATTGCCGGCTCTCGCGGAGCCGCGAGATGCGAAACTGCGCCCGCTCGCACCCGGAATCAAAATCACCCTCCAGATCCCTACCAATCCATCGCCTGAAGATTTCCGGTTTGCGAATCAACTCGGCGTGGAATACGTCAGCATTCCGAGCGGCGGCGATAACGCGACGGTCGAGAACTATATCCGGTGGAAACAGGCAGCTGAGACCGCCGGGCTCAAAGTTTGGAACATCGGGAACAGCAACGTTCACAATATGCCGGAGGTCACGCTGAACCTGCCGGGCCGCGACCGCAAGATCGAGGAATACAAGAAGTATCTCCGAAACCTCGCACAGGCCGGCATTTACTACACCACTTATGCGCACATGGCCAACGGCATCTGGAGCACGGAGCCGGAAACGACGCGCGGTGGCGCCCCGGCGCGCGCCTTCAATCTAGCCAAGGGCGGCCAGGGACATTGGATCGACAAAGTGTATTCGCCGCCGCTTTCGCATGGACGACGTTACAGCAAAGAAGAGATCTGGGAGAACTACACCTACTTCATCCGCCAGGTGGCGCCTGTCGCGGAAGAGCATGGTATCCGCATCGGCATTCATCCGGACGACCCGCCAGTGCCCGAACTCGCCGGCGTGCCGCGATGCATCTTCGGAAATTTCGACGGCTATGTCCGCGCGCTGGAAATCGCCAACAGTCCAAACGTTGGCGTTTGCCTGTGCTGTGGGACCTGGCTCGAAGGCGGCAAGCTGATGGGCAAGGATGTCCTGGAAGCGGCGCGGTTCTTCGCAAAACAAGACAAGCTCTGGAAAATTCACTTCCGCAACGTCAGCGCACCTTTGCCGTACTTTGTCGAGAGTTTTGTCGACAACGGATACATGGATATGTACAAAATCATGCGCACGCTGGTGGAAGTTGATTTTCGAGGTTGCGTAATCGCCGATCATGTGCCGGCGATGGTGGGCGGCCACAATGTCGGTTGGGCGTATAGCATCGCGTGGATTCGGGCCATGCATGCCCGCGCACTCGCTTAAAAGGAGAATTGAGGATGGATCGAAGAGAATTCCTGCGAGCTGCCGCACTCGTCCCGGGCGCGCTGGCGGCCGCTGCCACGACGTCGGTCAAGCCAAAGGTCCGTGCGATCACTGGGTATGTCACCGTGGATCGGCCGCGGTTCGACGAACAAATACAGAACACGCTCATAACCCTGCGTCAGGCGAAAAAGTTCATGCAGGAGGGCGGATACGATGTCGAAACCATCCGCATCGTAACGCAGCCTTTTCCCGAATACACGCGCGGCCTTTCGCGTGACGCCGCACTTCGGTTCTTTCGGGATTACGCCCAGATGGCCGGCAAGGAAGGTTTCGCTGCGAACATCGGTCCCGCGATGCTGCGCGATTCCGATGATCCGTCGAACGCGGAACTGCTCGGAGAGATTCTTTCCCTGGGGAAATCACCCAACGCCAGCCTGGTAATCGCGAGCGACGATGGAATCCACTGGAATGCCTTAAAAGCCGCGGCGAAGCTGATCAAATACGTCGGAGAGAACAGTTCCGATAGCGCTGGCAACTTCGGCTTTGCGGCAACGGCAATGCTCCAGCCGTACGGTCCGTTCTTTCCCGGCGCATACCACACAGGTGAAGGCCGTCGATTCGCTGTTGGAACCGAAGGCGCCAATGTGGTGGAACACGTTTTCGGGGAGACTGGCTGGGATGCCACTCTCGCGACCGAGCGGCTGACCAGTGCATTGAGCGAGCATGCCGTCGCAATCGAGAAGATCGCACGCCAGATCGGGAAAGAGACCGGCTGGACGTACATGGGAATCGACGCAACGCCCGCACCCTTGGGGAACGTCTCAATCGGAGCCGCGATCGAAAAGTTCGTCGGCGGAAAATTCGGGTCGAGCGGAACAATGACTGCCTGCGCCGTGATCACGAGAGCCGTACAGGCCACGCCGGTGAAACGTACCGGATACTCCGGTCTCATGGTTCCGGTGATGGAAGACAATCTGCTGGCCCAGCGCTGGGAAGAAGGAACGTACGGAATCGATGCGCTGCTGGCCTACTCAGCCGTGTGCGGCACGGGACTGGACACCATTCCGCTCGCCGGCGACATCACTCAGCAACAGATCGAACGCATCCTCTCCGACGTCGCGGTGCTGGCGTTCAAATGGAAAAAACCGCTGAGCGCGAGGTTGCTTCCGGTGAAAGGCAAGCGAGCCGGCGAGCGGACGGCGTTCCACGATTCAAGAATGATAAATACGTTGATTCACGAGACGCCATAAATGCTCCAGGATTTAAAATACGCGCTGCGAATGATGGCCCGAACCCTGGGGTTCACGGCCATCGCAATTCTGACGCTTGCGTTGGGAATCGGCGGGAACACTGCGATCTTCACTGTCATCAATGCGCTGCTGTTGCGTCCGCTGCCCGTCGAAGACCCCGATCGAGTGTTTCAAATCTCGCAAGCGAATCCGCAACGCGGAATGCCCACGGGAGGGCCATTTTCATTGGCCGCATACGAGACGATGCGAGATCGGAACCGATCCTTTACAAGACTCGCGGCGTATTGCGGCGAGACATTCACCCTGACCGGCTCCTTGCAACCCGAGCTACTCTCGGCAGCGCGAATATCGCCCGAATTTCTCGACGTACTCCATACGCAGCCATTGATTGGACGTAATTTTACGCGTGCCGAAGGGGAAGCCGGCGGCAATCGCGTGGTGCTCATCAGTCATGCTCTGTGGCAGCGAAGATTCGCATCCGATCCGGCAATCGCCGGCAAGCCAATTACGCTGGACTCCGACGTATACACCATTATCGGCGTTATGCCCGCGGACTTTCCGTTTCCATTCACGGGCATCGATGTTTGGGCTACGCGACTGATGGCGTTCAGCGGGCTGCTTCCGTTCCAGATCCAGCACGGTGGAGGATATTTGATGGGGATCGGCCGCTTGCGGACAGAAATATCCCGATCGCAGGCCCTTGCAGAATTGGCGATTCTCCGCAGGCAATACCGCAACGAACATCCCGGAAGTCCCGACTCCGATCCTGATATCTATCCTGAAATGACGCCGCTGCAAGAGACGTTCGTTTCAGAAGCACGGCCGACTCTGCTGGTGCTGGCCGGTGCAATCGGTTTCGTGCTGCTGATTGCATGCGCGAATGTAGCGAGCCTTCTGCTGGCCCGTGCGAGCGCCCGCACCAAGGAGATCGCCGTGCGTGCCGCGTTGGGAGCCACTCGCGGAGCGTTGATCCGGCAGATGCTGGCAGAAAGCCTGGTGCTCGCTGTCGCAGGCGGTGTTGGCGGCCTGCTCCTGGCGATGTGGGGCGTGGCTTGGCTCGCCAAAGCGAACCTCGAAACGATACCCCTGTTTCAGCCCATTCGGATCGACTGGGTGGTTCTCGCGTTCACTCTGGGACTTTCTCTTTTGACGGGCATCTCGTTCGGTTTGATGCCGGCATGGAACACCTCGCGACCCGATCTGAACGGAATCCTGCGCGATAGCGGCTGGGGATCGACGGGCGGAAAGCGGCACCGCGCGCGAAGTCTTCTGGTGATCGGACAGACCGCGTTATCGATTGTTCTGCTGATCGGCGCGGGACTGCTGATCCAGAGTTTCATGCGTTTGCAGGACGTCGACAGCGGTTTCGATCCGCACCATACCCTAAGCATGCGCGTCACGCTGCCGGTGTCGAAGTACCGGACGACTCCACGCGTGCGCGATTCTTCCGTGAACTTCTCGCGCGATTGGAAAACCTGCCCGGAGTGAAATCGGTAACGGCTGGAATGGCGATGCCCTTAAGGGCGAATCTATTTGCCCCGGTGCTCGGGGAGGGACAGCCCAACGTTCCGATCGGCGAACGGCCGTTGGCGGAATGGAATCCGATTATGCCCGCATACTTCAAGACTCTGCGAATTCCGATCGTTCAAGGACGCGAGTTTACGTTGGCCGATGACGAACGCGCTCCGCATGTCGCCATTATCAGCGAATCTATGGCGCGGCGCTTTTGGCCGAATCGGAGTCCGCTCGGCATGCGGCTCACGTTCGGGCGCAACAATCCAGTCGCGGAGATCGTCGGAGTGGTAGGCGACGTTCGAAACCGCGGCCTTCAGGCGGATCCGTTCATGGCCTTCTATACGTCGTATCCGCAGCGTGCCTGGCCGCGCTTGACGATTGCAATCCGCGCGCAAGGGGATCCACGGATGCTATCGAAAACGGCTCAATCGCAGGTGTTTGCCCTGGACAGAGATCTTCCCGTTACCGATGTCGAGACGCTCGAGGAGGGCTTGGCGAACACGCTATCGCAGAAGCGGCAAACGATGTATCTGGTCGCGAGCTTCGCGGCGGTGGCGTTGTTGCTTGCGGTGATCGGATTGTATGGCGTGATGGCTTACGCGGTGTCGCAACGCACCGCCGAAATTGGCATCCGGCAAGCCATCGGCGCTAAGCGCGGCGATATTTTCCGCTTGATCCTGACGCAGGGAGTCCGGCTCAGCCTTGCAGGGATTGGACTTGGCGCCATCGCTTCGCTCGCCCTCACGCGTCTCATTTCCGGCATGTTGTATCGGGTCAGCGCGACGGATCCGTTCACGTTTGTCGCGATAGCTTTCCTGTTTTTCTTGGTGGCCTTGGCGGCGAGTTACATGCCCGCGTATCGCGCCACTCGCGTGGATCCGATCGAAGCGTTGCGCCAGCGGTAGCATCGACTCTATTCGAGGGGTGCGTGATAGCCGACGCGGTTGTGAATCCGCACGGCCAGGTCCGCGCTATCCACCACTACTTTCACGCTGCGGTATTTGCCGTCACGCTGCGAGTTGGATGGCACATAACCGAGCAAATACTGATTTCGAAGCGCTTCACCGATGCGCGCGCAGACGGTCGGCAGATCGTCCAGCGACGTCACCGGAAAATGTCGGCCTCCGGTTTGTTCCGCAAGTTCGTTTAGAAGTCGCGGGCCTTCACGTTCTTCGCGCGAACGTCCACGCGTTCCCTCCAGATCGAAAATGCCCATAGCGTAAACCTGAACATCCGCTTCGAGCATCGCTTCACTGATTTGCGCTTCGTGGAAACGGCTGTGGTTGTCGCCGCCATCGGAGACGATGACCAGCGCTTTGCGGGAATAACGGGCGTTTTTCATCTGGAGCAGAGCCATATGAATGGCGTCCAGAAGCGCAGTCTGGCCGTTCGGCCGGGAGCACGCCAGTTCTCGGCGGATCTCATCCACATCCTTTGTGAATGGCACGAGCAGTTTGGGTCGATCGTTGAACTGGATCAGGAAGAACTCGTCGTCGAGATTGGCGGACTTCAGAAGTTCGATTGCGGCATCGGACGATTTTTTTATCTTGTCGCGCATGCTGCCGCTCATATCGAAGAGCACGCCAACAGACACTGGCGCATCCTCGTTCGCAAAGTTAACGATCTTCTGTTCCACCCCGTCTTCAAACAGACGAAAGTTTTCCTTTTTGAGCCACGTGACAGACTCGCCGTCCAGGGATGTGACGTGAACCGGTATAAGGACAAGCGGAACGTCAATTCGAAGATCCGCGCGCGGTAGAGAAGCAGCTTCGGGGTCGATGGCGGCTCGCATGCGTGGGGCGATGGAAATGCGAGCTTCGGGTTGCGCGTAACACACCACGGCGAGGGCGCAGCACCCAAGAAAACGTAGCGCTCTAAAGGATGGAGCCGTACCGAACCACCTTCCCGTAGGGATTTAGTGTATCACTGGAAAGCGCTATTCGGTCGACAGATTTTTGACCAATTCATACAGGAACGTCTGACCTTCGTAGAAGGATTTGACGCCCATCCGTTCGTCGCGTCCGTGCGCCCGCATGTCGTCGCGCTCCCCGAACAGGCCCTGAACGCCGTAGGTGGGAATACCTGCCTCGCGCAGATACCGGCCATCGGTTGCACCCATTAGCATGATGGGCAACGTAGCCACTCCCGGCCAGATGGTATCGGTGACGCGGCCAACCGCTTTCATCACATCGGGACGAAGCGGCGACGCCGGGCCTTTTTGAGGAATCGCCAAGGGCGCTGAAGTGGACTTGGTCATCCGCGAAAACTCGTTTCAGCGTGTTCTCAACGTACTCTGGAGAGTCCTCCGGCAGCACCCGGCAATTGACCGTAGCGGCCGCCAGTTGCGGCAGCGCATTCATGGCATGACCGCCCTCGAGTTGCGTCGCAACGCAAGTGGTACGCAGAGTTGCGTTCCAAGCTGGCGACACGGCGGCCACCTTTTCCATCGCTTCCGGCGAGCCCTTCGCAACTTCCGCCAGATCGTTCTTCAAGTCGCCGGTTTGCAGCTTGGACATCTGCTCGAAGTAAGCGCGCGTCACCTCATTCGTTTTCAGCGGGAATCCGAATTTGGACAACCGATCGAGCGCCCCGGCAAGATGATAAATCGCGTTGTCGGGAACGGGCAGCGAACTGTGCCCGCCTTTATTACGGACCTCGAGCCTGAAATTGATCACGTATTTTTCGCTGACCTGTACATCGTTCGAAATCTTCCTGCCGTTCACGGCTTCCCCCCAGCCGCCTTCGTTCAGACAGAAGTCGGCGTCGATCAGCTCGCGCTTGTTTTTGATTAGCCAGTTAACGCCGTTATAAGGTCCGCCGCCCTCCTCGTCCGCCGTGAGAGCCACGATGAGGTCGCGATCAGGTTTGAAGCCCTCGCGCTTGTAACGGATGAGATTCGCGATCCAAATTGCGGCTTGGGCCTTGTCGTCGGAAGTACCGCGGCCATAGAAATATCCATCCTTTTCGATAAACGTGAACGGGTCCATGCTCCAGTCTTCCCGTTTCGCTTCGACGACATCGGTATGCGCCAACAGTAGGATCGGTTTGTACTTGCCGGTGCCGTGGTATCGCACCACGATGTTTGCTTTCTTAGGAATCGCACCCCCTACGAAGATGTCGGAGTCGGGAAATCCCGCAGCCTTCAGCCGGGCCGCGACAGCCTCTGCGACAGGCGTCGTCGCACCCGTGGAAAAGCCGGACTTGATTTCGATCATCTCCTTGAAGATGTCGTGAGCGAGTTGCTGGTCGGACGGTGGAGGCAGCGCCGCGGCGGACAAAGCGGCTGCGAGCAAAGGGAGCAGCGCGATTCTGAGCATGTCATATTTTGCCACGGTCGAGACGGGTCGTGCGATTCACTTCGAAGTCAGCGCCGTCAGCAGCGTCGCGCCGAGCAACGCAGGCGGCATGACGAGCAGCCCGAATTTGAAGAATTGCCAACCGCTGATCTGTTCTCCCTCCCGGCGCAGCGCGATCAACCATAATACAGTCGCAAGCGAACCGGTGACCGAGAGGTTGGGACCGAGATCAACGCCAATCAAAACCGCGTCGCGGATGTGATTGGGGACGTGGACTGCCTGTACCGCGGCCCCCGCGAGCAGACCCGATGGCAGGTTGTTCGCAAGATTCGAAAGCGCCGCGATTGCAAACGAAGCCGTCAGGGATCCGAGGAGTGAGGGCATTGCGGCGCAGGCTTGAAACAAGCGGCCGACGTCACTAAGGGCTCCCGCGCGGTCCAAGGCTTCCACCAGAACGAAAAGACCAGCAACCAAAGGCAACACGCTCCAGGAAACTCCACTCATTACTTCCCGAATGGCGCGAGAGCTCGCACCCGTGGCCAGAAGAACGGCTATGAGGGAGGCAATTAACGCAGGAAGACCGAGATCAATTCCGAACGCGGATGCCAAAATCAAAACAACCCCCGTCCCGGCAATACCCCACGCGGCCCGGCGCCCCGCGAACGATAAAGTCACAGCTTCGGTTCCATCTTCAACCCGGCCCTGCAGCTCCTGACGACAGAGCCACCGCAATACTAAGTAGGTCGCCGCAATCGACCATAAGGAAGCCAGAAGAAACGTCCGCAACCATGGAATCAAAGGCGGCAGAGTCTTGCCATAGACCACCAGATTCGCCGGATTCGAGATCGGAAGAACGAAACTCGCCGCGTTGGCTATAAATGCGCAGATCAACAGATAAGGGAGCGCGTCGGTTCTCGCTTTCTTGACGGCCGCATAGACGGCCGGCGTGAGAACTACGGCGGTGGCATCGTTCGACAAGAAAACGGTTACTCCGACGCCCACGAGATAGACCAGCGTGAACAGCCGGACGCGAGAACCTTTCGCCGCGGCGACGGCCACGGTTGCGAGCCAATCGAATACACCTTCGCGTCGCGCCAGTTCGGCGAGCATCATCATGCCTGTCAGGAAAAGGTAAACGTCCGTTCCCTTCGCAATCGCGCGACCCGCCATTGAGAGCGGCAAAAGCCCGCAAACGATGAGCAAGAAAGCTCCCAGGCAGGCCCATACCGCCTCCGGCCACTCTTTGGGTCGAAACAAAACACCCGCGATTGTTCCAGCGGCAATGGACCACACCAGAACCGTGCTCATCGAACCGACCACTTCGCTAAGCCAATGGAATCGAAACACCAGTTGGCCTCTTTCAGGAACATATTCAGGATCGGAGAATAGCGCACAAGCAATTAGACCGCTCTCGACGCCGAATCCGTTCACTTCTCTGTAACGAGAATGGTCCGGCCGCTTCCCCGCGTGTGGTAAATTAGGCGCAAATGCGTTTGTTTTTGGCCGCCATCTTCGCGGTCTGCTGCGTTGCCAGCACAGGCGAAGATCAGCAGTTTAACGGCCGATGGGATATCACGGTGAAGGGAGATAAACCGGGTAGGGCCTGGTGGCTCGAAGTGTCCGGAGCGGGCACCGACAGTATCAAAGGAAAATTCGTTGGGGCACCCGGCGGCCAGGTGGACGACATTCCCAAAATCTCCGTCTACGACGGCGAGCTGCGCTTCAGTTTCGAACGCCACTACCGGCATGACTCTCATCATTTTCCGAACGAGCATCTTCCGCCACAAAAAGGACTGTATTGGGCGCGCCTCGAAAACGGGAAACTGAAAGGTACTTTCGAAATCGAAGGAGACCCTGGTTCTTACCTCGAGTGGACGGGCGTGCATCCGCCACCGATCAACGATAAGGACGACGGCACCTGGAAGAAGGGCGATCCTATTAATCTGTTCGATGGTCACGATCTTAGCGGCTGGCAACCGACACCACCCGGTCACGCTCCCTGGATCGTCCGTCAGGGGATTCTGACGAACGCGCTCGGGTCAACCGATTTGATGACTGAAAAGAAGTTCTGGAATTTCGTGTTGCATGCGGAATACAAGATCGGAGTCGGCGGCAACAGCGGTATCGGGTTGCGCGGACGTTACGAGGTGCAAATCATCGACGACGCCGGCAAGTCTCCTTCGCTCCACGGAAATGGGGCCATCTACGACCGGATTGCTCCGACCATTAATGCCAGCAAAGATCCCGGCGAGTGGCAGACGTTTGATATCCGACTGGTTGGCCGTCAGGTTTCGATCTCTCTGAATGGGATCAAAATCATCGACCGCCAGACCATCGATGGTTTGACGGCGATTGCGCAGGATGCTAACGAGGGCGACCCAGGACCGATTCTTCTCCAGGGCGATCGTGGCAATATCGAGTTCCGCAAAATCTTGCTGTATCCGCTTACAAAACCTTGAAACCTCACGCTCACGGTAAGGCCGCACGCAAATACAAAATCGATGGGCGCGTACAAGGTGTCGGTTTTCGTTCCTTCGTACGACACGCCGCGAATGGATTAGGCGTGCGCGGCTGGGCCAGAAACCTCGACGACGGCGGCGTGGAGGTCTACGCAATCGGAACGCCCGAGCAGCTTTCGGAATTTGCCGGGCTCGTTCGTAAAGGTCCGCGCTTGGCCGACGTGCGTAGCGTTGAAGAGCTGGAAGCGGCACTGGAGAACTGGTCCGATTTTTTGATTCGCTAAAATATTATGAATGCAAAGCCTGTGATCACCCCGGATGCGAGCGCTCTCAAGGAGCTGATTCGGGAGGTGCCCGATTTCCCTAAGCCTGGGATTAATTTCTACGACATCACGACCCTCCTGAAGGACCGGAGCGGTCTGCGCGCCGTGGTGGATCTGCTGCGCGAGCATTATCAGACCGCGAGCATAGATGTCGTGCTCGGAATCGAAGCGCGCGGATTCATTTTCGCCCCCGTGCTCGCCTACGCGCTCAACGCCGGTTTCGTGCCTGTACGCAAGCCCAAGAAATTACCGGCTGCTTGCGAGCGAATTGAATACGCGCTCGAGTATGGAACCGATGTGCTCGAAATCCATCGCGACGCCATTGAGCCGGGACAGAACGTTCTCGTCATCGACGACGTACTCGCAACAGGTGGAACCGCCGCGGCGGTAACCAAACTCGTGGAGAAGCTCCAGGGCAATGTGGCCGGATTGGGGTTTGTATTGGAACTCGGCTTCTTAAAAGGCCGCGATAGACTTAACGGCTATGACGTCTATTCGCTGATCGAATATTGAGGACGGTTCCCCGCCCCGCCGTCGCCGCGACTCGCCGTACGCGCGGCACTGGCGCGCATTCGACGCGTACCTGTTTTTCGAGGCATAAACGCACCGCCTCGATTCTTTCTTCGACCCAACGCTGCGGGACGTGCAACGCCTCCGACAGCTCTTCGACCGAAGCTCCATCCAAATGTTCTCGGTAGACTAAGAAGCCCAAGGCCCTCGGTAATTGATCCGCCTGCACTGCATCACCTCTTACGCTTTCTATCGGCAGCGGCTCTAAATAAGAGTAGGCCAAATGCCCTATGTGAGAATCGAACACGAACCAGGAACGGAGACCAAGATGGATTTCGACGTGAAGGTCCAGGAGCGCATTCTGAACCCTGTCAACGAGGTGTTCGACGCGGTTGTCGACCCGGATAAAATGTCCAACTACTTCATCTCGGGCGCCAGCGGACCCATTCAAGTAGGGACGGTCGAGTGGGAGTTCGGCGACGTGGGCGCGAAGGTCTCCATCGACGTACTGGAAGTCGTTGAGCATCGTAAGATCGTCCTTGAATCGAGCGCGCTGGGCCCACGGATTCGCACAACCATCGAATTCGCGCCGGATGGTACCGACGCCACGGTAGTTACAGTCACTGAATCGTCGTTTCCCATGACCGAAGAGGGCGTTAAGCGCGCGTTGGGCCAGAATGCCGGATGGACTCACACTTTATGCGGCCTGAAGGCGTATGTGCAGTTCGGAATCAATCTCCGCGCTGGGCTCAATAAGAGAATCACGGACGTATGAGCTTTCCAACTCCCGCTGCCGTCGTCATCCGGTCGGCATCCGAAGCGGACGTGCCGCTGTTGCTCTCCTTCATTCGCAAACTGGCGGACTACGAGAAACTGATTCACGAAGTAACGGCATCAGAAGAAATACTTCGGGAAAGTTTCTTCGGAAGCCGCAGAGTGGCTGAAGCAGTGTTTGCATATTCAGGTGAAGCTCCCGCGGGCTTCGCCGTCTTCTTTCATAATTTCTCGACATTCACCGGGCGTCCTGGGATCTACCTCGAAGATCTTTTCGTCGACCCCCAATATCGCGGACTCGGAATCGGCAAAGCGCTCCTCGCCTACCTCGAAGACCTTGCGAGAAAGCGCGGCTGCGGGCGCTTGCAATGGGCCGTCCTCAAGTGGAACCAACCCGCGATCGACTTCTATGAGAAGCTCGGAGCGCGTCCGCTCGACGATTGGACCGTTTACCGGCTGTCGTTGAAGTAGCTGCTCCAGTGATTTGAACTTGACGTTGTTATGATCGAGATATATGCGCCTTTGGTTAACTGCGTTGGTAATTTCCTGCTTCGTCGCCTGCGGATTCGCAACGTTGGCACAGGATAAGAAAGCTCCTGCCAAACTGACGTTTGAGGCGAAAAACGGGAACGTGACTTTCGATCACGCCAAACACGTAGAACGCGAGAAGAACGATTGCAAGGTCTGCCACGATAAGCTCTGGCCCCAGTCGAAAGCGCCGCTGAACTGGAAGGCTGGAATGCATAAGCCGGCCGAAACAGCTCATACCTCCTGTGGTACCTGCCATCATCCCGGTGGCCAGGCTTTTGGAGTGACAGGCAACTGCACTAAATGTCATGTAAAGGCGGGCTGACACGCGCCGCTTCCAAAGTGAATTTCAAAAGGCGGACGCCGTTGTGCGTTCGCCTTCGTGTTTCTGGCCAAGTTAACCAATATGTGGACCCTCATTCGCTGGCAGAACGTCATAGACTACTGCACGGTCACCATCTTTCTATACGTGCTTCTGCACCTTGCGCGGGAAGCGCGAGCCCTCCGCACGGCCATTGTGATCGTGGCTCTCTACGCCGGAGCGCTGGTGGCTCGCAACTTCGATTTGCTTATAACAAGTTGGGTGCTGGAAGCTTGCGCGTTCATTGGCATCGCGGTTCTGGTGCTCACGTTTCAATCCGAGTTGCGCTATGTTCTGTTGCGATTGAATACCATGTTCCGTCTGCTCCCGCAGCAGACCGCAGCGCCGGCGCAGACTGGACGCGCCATCGCCGACGCATCCATGCACCTTGCCGCCTCGCGGACCGGAGCGCTCATCGTTGTTCTCGGTCAGGAAACCATGGCCGGCGTGGTCACCGGCGGAGTGCAGGTTGGCGCGACCGTCTCGGCACAGTTGTTGGAGGCAATTTTTCAAAAGACTTCTCCGCTTCACGACGGCGCGGTCCTGATCGCGGGAGACCGATTGATCGAAGCATCCGCGATTCTACCTCTAACTGAGCGTCAAGACGTGCCGTTGGTGTATGGGACAAGGCATCGAGCCGGACTGGGCCTATCGGAAAGAACTGACGCGCTGGTCATCGTTTCTTCCGAGGAGCGGGGCGAGGTCACGCTAATGGAACAGGGACGCGCGCGCCTGATTGAGACTTCCGAGCAACTCGCCCAATTGCTTCAAACAGGCCAGCGGCGTCCCAAGCGGCGATGGCATCGGCGCATAACAAGACTTGTGCTCGCGGACGCGAAATTGAAACTGATGGCAGCTGGCATCGCCGCGCTCGTATGGGGCACTTCGCTGGTTGCCACCGGCAGCACCATCCGTATTGTCAGCGTGCCAGTGGAATTCAGCGACGTACCCCGTGGCTACAATCTCGCGGAACAATCGGCGCCGCGCATCACGCTTCAACTACGCGGAAGCTCCTGGCTTATGAATACCGCGAGCCTCTCGCAGCTCATTGTCCACTTCAGCTTACGAAGCTCATCGGAGGGCCGTCAACGTTTTCATATTGGACCTCGAAACGTGAATTTGCCTCCAGGTATCGTGCTCGACGCAGCGTCGCCGCCGGATCTCTCCGTATCGCTGGTTAGAAATGGCACTGCGACAGGCCCCGCTTCGCGAGGTACTGTTGATGGTACTCCTCCGCCCGATAAAAATCCTTAGCGGGCGTGATCTCAGTCACGATCGGACGCTTGAAGTTCGCTTGCGTCTTCTGAAGTGAAGCTCGCGCGGCAGCCTCTTGCTCCGGCGTGTGATAGAAGATCGCGGAGCGATACTGCGTTCCAACATCCGGTCCCTGGCGATTCTTGGTAGTGGGATCGTGGTTGGCCCAGAAGGTGTCCAGTAACTGATCGTAACTGACCTGCGCGGGGTCGTAATCCACTTGGACAACCTCGGCATGACCGGTTCGATCCGTGCAGACATCTTCATAAGTCGGATTGTTAAGCGCGCCGCCTTCGTATCCTACGGCCGTGGAATTTACACCGGGCAGATTACGGAATGCTTCCTCGACTCCCCAGAAACAACCTGCGGCAAATGTTGCTTTCATGATGGCTCCTTCTTTTAAGATAGAGCACCGCGAAACGAGCCCGCTATTGCCCCGCAACGCTGTCCTGGATTTTCACGACCTTACGGAACCGCGCGCGTCAGCAAGCGGAGGGAGGGAGTGGTTTATTTCTTGGCGACAGGAATTGCGTCACCCAAATTCATGGATCCGCCGCCTTCGCTGACATAATTGCGATTCCAATCCGGAATCTCAACCTCAACATCGCCCTCGACAACACATTGGCAACCAAGCCTGGAACGGAGCGTCAATCCGGCGGCCATGTCGAGACGGTCCGCCTCGTCATCATCCATCTCCGAGAGATTCTCCATCCCCTTCGTAACGATGACGTGGCACGTAGTGCATGCACAGTTACCGCCGCAAGCATGTTCGAGATGGATGCCGTTGTTGATACAGATGTCGAGGATGGATTCGGGCTTTCCGTGTTCCTCGTAGGGCAGCTTACCCTTCTCGAATTCTACAGTTTTCCCTTGAATGGTAACCTTTGGCACTGCTTTCAGGATACCAAGCGCTTCGAAAGCCGAAGGTTCTTATACTGGAATTTGTGTTTAACACGATCGAGGAAAACATCAGCAAGCGGATCGCGGCACACGTTCGGGAACAGTATGGCACCGAAGTGCCGGTCATGCCCGAACAACCGAAGCAGGCGAGCTTCGGCGAACTGGCAATACCGGTCGCCTTCCAGCTTGCGCGTCAATTGAAGCAATCTCCAAAGGCGATCGCGACAAAACTGATCGCGGACCTTGGACCTATCGAAGGTGTCAGCGCGATGGAAGTTGCCGGCAACGGCTACATCAATGTCCGATTCGATCGCGGCGCGTATGCCGATGCTATCCTCCGCGTCGCGGCAAGTCGCGAGGAAAGTTCGCTCGGCAAGATCATCGTCGAGCATACCAATATCAACCCGAACAAGGCCGCCCACATAGGGCATCTTCGCAATGCGATTCTGGGCGACACTTTCGTCCGAATGCTGCGCGCCATCGGCAACAACGTCGAAGTTCAGAACTATATCGATAACACTGGTGTGCAGGTTGCCGATGTTGTGGTGGGTTTTAGGCGCCTGGAGAAGAAATCGGCGGAAGAAGTTCAGCAGTTGGCGCGGCAGGATCGCTTCGATTACTACTGCTGGGATCTCTACGCGCGCACCTCGCAGTATTTCAACGAGCATCCGGAATCCGTCGCCTGGCGTCACGAGACCCTGCATGCTATTGAAGCCGGCGAAGGTGCCGAAGCGGAGATCGCGCACGTTGTCGCGGATGCCATCGTCAACGCGCATTTACGGACCATGCTTCGCCTCGGCGTCGAATACGATGTCCTGCCGCGCGAAAGCGAGATCCTGCATCTCAAATTCTGGGCCGTGGCGTTCGAGCAATTAAAGGAACGTAAGGCCATCTATTTCGAGACGGAAGGCAAGAATAAAGGCTGTTGGGTAATGCCGGGTTCGGCGTTTTCGGACTCCACCGATGAAGAAGACAGCAAGGTCATCGTGCGATCCAACGGAACCGTGACGTACGTTGGCAAGGACATCGCCTATCAGCTTTGGAAATTCGGCCTGCTCGGTAAAGATTTCTTTTATCGGCGCTGGTTTCGCTATCCGGATGGCCACGAAGTTTGGGCCTCAAACGACGAAGCCACCGAGCCGGGCGCGCCATCGTTCGGCCACGCAGAGCGAGTCTACAACGTCATCGACTCGCGCCAATCCTACCTGCAGGATGTCGTGGTGGCGGGTTTGCGCGCGTTGGGCTATAACGAGCAAGCAGATCGCTCCGTACATTTTTCATACGAAATGGTAGCTCTTTCGCCGAGAACCTGCGTTGAGCTGGGAATCGAACTCTCTGACGAGGACAAGCGTAAACCATACGTCGAGGTGTCGGGCCGTAAAGGACTGGGCGTGAAAGCCGACGACCTGATCGACAAATTGATCGAGAAAGCGCAGGAGGAAGTGAATTCGCGTCACTCGGAAGCGCCGGCCGAGGAGCAACTCAAGATTGCATCCCAGATCGCCATCGGCGCATTGCGCTATTTCATGCTCAAATACACGCGGAACTCAGTAATCGCTTTTGACTTTCAGGAGGCACTGAGTTTCGAGGGTGAGACGGGACCATACGTGGAGTATGCCGCGGTGCGGGCGCGGAACATATTGCGCAAGCTGGCGGAACGAGGTGAGACTCTGCCGGACTTTAAGAGTGAATTGGATCGGGCGGCGCTGGCAAGACAGTTGGAATCGGAGGATTTCTGGCAATTACTGCTGATCGCTTCGAAAGTGGATTCAGCGATCGAACGAGCCGTGGCTTCCGGGGAACCGGCGCACGTCGCCAGGTACGCATTCCAGCTCTCCCAAGCGTTCAATAACTTTTACCACGAATACCCGGTGCTCCATGAGGAGAACCGCGAACGGCGTACGTTCCTGCTGTGGATGTGCGACTTCTTCCGGCAGCAACTGGAGCGCACGCTCCATGTACTCGGCATCGACGCGCCCGAGTACATGTAGAACTATCTCTCCGCGTTGATGTGCAGGCCTTTGTGGATCGCGTACAGCGCGAGTTCCAGGCGATCGGAAACCCCGAGCTTGTCGAAGATATTGTGCAGGTGGTTCTTCACCGTCTGCTCGCTGATGAACATCTTCTCCGCCATTTCCTTGTTCTTGTAGCCCTGTGCGACGAGTTGAACAATTTCGCGTTCGCGCGTGCTGAGCGGAGAGCGTTCGCGTGTCTTCCCCGATCCGGCGGGACCAGTGAGGTCTCCCGGCGCGGCAAACTGGCGCATGACGGCCGCCGTCGTGTGCGAATCGAGCCAGATCTCGCCGCCGTATACTTTGCGGATGCTCTTGACGATTAGGTCAGGAGCAGTCTGCTTTAAGACGATGCCCGAACAGCCCAGCTTCATAGCCTGGACAAATTCGTTCTTGTCTTCCGAGGCGGTCAAAACGATGACCCTGGTTTTCTTGTTAAGCTGCGCCATTGCCTGGAGGGTCGACAAACCATCGAGGTTAGGCATCCGGAGGTCAAGCAGCAGTACATCCGGATCGAGTTCCTGCACCTTGTCAAGCACCTCGCGGCCATCGCTCGCCTCGGCGACGATTTCGAAATCGTCTTCGAGACTCAGCAGTTTACGGAGACCGTCCCGAACGATGGGATGGTCATCGGCGATGAGTATCCGAATCATAGGTTTTCGGTTCTCGGTGGGATTCACTCGAACTTCGTTGTCACCCGGCATTGCAAACGCTTCGTTCATAAACGTTTATCGGCTGCACACGGGAGCCGCATATCAGGGTACTAGGACTAACTCCGATGGGGGTCACCCTTAGAAACCCCTTAAGAAAGTACCTACTCCACTGCTCGACTGGGATATTTGGCGCATCAGTGATGTGGCCTCCCGGCTGGCGCCGGTTTCTAAGATAGGAGGGACTGCCCGGTGCAGTTGCTGCGACCGAAACCGTGACGGAGTTCGACGACTCGCCCGCACTCGTCAGGCATATAGTAACAGTAGCGCTATCAGTTGCAAATAGTACTAACCATTAAGTATCCGCACGCGCGGCCTTCGCGAGCGATCCGTTTTTCCGGTACTCGCCCGGCGTCAAACCCAAAACTCTTTTGAATGCTTTGTTAAAGGCGCCGTCCGAGTAATACCCGACACGCCCCGCAACCTCGGCCAGCTTCACATTGCGTTCACGCAATAAGTTACTCGCTTTATACATTCGCCAGCGGGTCAAATACTCAAGCGGGGCCTCGCCCACCAGTTGCTTAAATCGCAGCGCGAAAGCCGAACGGGACAGACCGGCCACAGACGCTAACGCCGCTACGGTCCAGGGATGCTCCAGCTTTTCGTGGATCGCGCGCAACGCTATCCCGATTTGCGAATCGGAGAGCGCGTGCAGCCATCCCGTTCGGGAGCACTCGTCGGACGCTACATACGCGCGAATCGCGTGAATGAAAAGAAGATCGGCCAAGCGGTTGACGACGAGTTGAGATCCCGGACCGGGAGCAGCCGTCTCGTCCGCGAGCAATTGCAGCGTCGTTTGGAGACCCGTGGTGCGGACCCGGTCGGCGCGAATGTGAATTAAAGGCGGTAACAATCCCATTAGGGGCTTGCTGCTCGCTTCATCGAATTCAAACGTACCGCCAATGATGGTCGATGCCGGCCCGCTGCCGCCCCAGTGGATGATCTTCCCCGACTGACCAGCGACAATCTCCGCGATGTTGCGTGTGGAGCTGAAAGGATGATCTCTCAAAGCGTAAGCCCGCCCCGGAGCGATCAGGAAGCAGTCTCCGCCAGCTAAAGCAATCTGTTTAGCGATCCCGCTAACGGAAAGCCAACAGCTCCCGCGGAGAACAGTTCCGAAACAGGCGTTAGGACTCGATTCGGCCTCGAAACCCCACGGCGCGCACGCCTCGATACGGCCATAGAGCACGCTCTGCACGCGCATGGCGGTGAAAACATCGGTGATAGGGTCCATAGTTTAACCGTCTGCTTGGACGATTTAACAACATTTTTGGACGATCTAACAGCACCCGTCCATCTTTCAAGACATCTATGAGGATAGCAGGACGGAGTACACAATGAAACTTCGATCGATTAATTTGTTGTTTGTCTTACTCATTACACCCATTATTTCGTCTGGCGCCGTTCTGACCCAGGCGACCCTGAATTCCTGGGACGATCATGTCCGGACAGCAAATGCCAAGCTTCGAGAGCGCATCCGCAACGGTCACTTCCTTTGGATTGATGAATCGCCGGATCAGATTCAGCGGGTACGACAGGGCGAGATCGTCGTTTCACCTGTTGGTAACCATCATCCGCAGCATGTTCCCGACGGCCTGATCCACGATTGGATCGGGGACTCCTTCATCCCTGGCGCTAACGTCGATGAAGTTTTATCTGTCCTGCGCGATTACGAGCGCTACAAAGACTACTACCAGCCGACCGTGGTCGATTCGAAGACTCTCTCCCAGACTCCGTCGAACGACCGCTTCTCGATGACGTGGTTGAACAAGGCTCTCTTCCTGACGACAGCACTAGATAGCGAATACGACTCATCCTACGTCCAGATAGACCGGAAGCGATGGTACAGCGTCTCCTGTAGCACGCGCGTGCAGCAGATTGACAACTATCGCGAAGCCGATGAACACAAACTCCCTCCGGACCTGGGAAGCGGCTACATCTGGCGGATGTGCAGCATTGCGAAGTTTGAGGAGCGTGACGGCGGCGTGTATGTTGAACTCGAAGCCATGGCATTGAGCCGTTCCATTCCGGCGGCACTGCATTGGCTCGTCGAGCCCATCGTCACTCGAATTTCGAGAAACTCCCTGCTGCTGTCCTTGCGGCAATCGCGCGATGCTGTGCGTACTACAGTTGCCCAGGCCGAAAATCGAGTGAAGCTTGTGGCCGCTAGCTCTCCCCAGCGCTCAATAGTCCAAAACTAACTTGGGACCGAAGTAAGCACGGCGGGCCTGATATAGTCCTCTGAAGATTTTCGACGCGCGATCAACGCTTCCTGGCTGTTCACCGGCCGGCTTGAGCCATGGGGCTTCCTCCGCTCATAAGTCCCGTCCGGCAGCATTCGACGCGCTTTTACCGTATCCGCCAAATAGCGCCCTAGAAGGTCGTCGTGAATGCGGCGAATTAGCTTTTCGTCCGCCAACGGGAAAAGCACCTCCACGCGATGGTCCAGGTTGCGGGGCATAAGATCCGCGCTGCCGACATAGACCTCGGGCTCGCCGGCGTTGTCGAAATAATAAACTCGGCTATGCTCCAGGAACCTTCCCACGATGCTGATCACTTCAATGTTGTCGCTGATCCCGGGCAGCCCAGGTCTCAGGCAGCAAATCCCTCGTACCAGCAATTGCACCCTGACACCTGCCTGCGACGCGCGATAGAGCGCGCGAATGAACTCGGGGTCGACCAGCGCGTTGGTCTTGAATATCAGATGACCTTTTTCGCCTTTCAACTGGTGTTCGATTTCACGCTCGATCATTTCCAGCAGGCGTCCCCTGAGATTGACCGGAGATACCAGCAGCCGTTTGTAGTCGTTCTTCGCGGAATAGCCGGTCAGGTAATTGAAAAGATGCGTAACATCGTCGGCCACTTCCTCGCTGGCCGTGAACATCCCGATATCGGTATAAAGATGCGCCGTGATGGCATTATAGTTCCCGGTAGAAAGATGTACGTAGCGCGCGATGCGATCTCCCTCGCGCCGCACCACCATCATCACCTTACAATGAATTTTAAGCCCGATCAGACCATACACCACGTGGACGCCTTCCCGCTCCAGCGCCCGCGCCCATTCGATGTTGCTCTCTTCGTCGAAGCGCGCCTTCAGTTCCACCAGCACGGCGACCTGCTTTTCCTCTTCAATCGCCTCCAATAACGCTTCAACTACCGGCGAGTTTCGTCCCACGCGATAAAGGCACGCCTTAATCGCCAGGACCTTGGGGTCGTTCGCGGCTTTCTTGAGAAAGTCGATCACGGGCTGAAAAGAATCGAACGGATGGTGCAACAGAATGTCCTGACGCGCAATGGCCGCAAAAATGTCTTCATCGGCGGTGGTCTGAACTAGAACCGACGGAATGGCCGGGACGAAGGGAACATCTTTCAGGTCCGGACGATCCAGATTGTACAGGGTCATCAACCGCTTCAAGGATAGCGGCCCGCCGATGCGGTAAATCTCGCTCGGCTCCACCTCCAGGTTGTTGGTCAGGATATCGAGGATGTGCGATGGCATATCATCGCTGACCATCAAACGTACAACGGTTCCGAACCGTCTCTGCCGCACGCCTTCTTCGATGGTTTCGAGAAGATCCTCCGCTTCCAGCTCCTTAATCGCGATATCGGCATCGCGCGTGACATGGAACGGGTACGCCTCCAGCACCTTCATCCCTGGAAAGAGGGCCGGCAGATGCGCCTTGATCACCTGCTCGATCCAAACCTGTTCCGCTTTCAAGGTCGGCTTTTTTCGTTTCGCCTTGGTCTTGGTCGATCGGCTTACCTCGATCAGTTGAGGCAACGAATCGGGAACCTTCACGCGCGCGAAACGCTCCTGACCTTCGGGATCGCGGATGAGCACGGCCAGATTTAGACTCAGGTTTGAGATGTGCGGAAACGGCCGGCCCGGATCGAAAGCCAGCGGCGTCAGCACGGGGAACACGGTTTCGGAAAAATACTGGGCCGCGATTTTTTGCTGCGTAGCCGAGAGATTCTCATAATCGAGAATCTGGATTCCCGCCTCCGCCAGCGCCGGATACAGCTCCGTTATCAGGCACTTGTGGCCCTCCGCCAAAAGCTTCTTCACTTCCCGCCGGATCCCGATCAGCTGCGCGCGCGGTGGCATGCCATCGGGACCGGCATCCTGGATACCTGCGTCCATCTGGGCCACGAGACCGGCCACGCGCACCATGAAGAACTCGTCGAGATTGGATCCGACTATGGAAAGAAACTTGACCCGTTCGAGCAGCGGATTGTGTTCGTCTTCCGCCTCTTCCTGCACCCGGCGCTGGAACGCCAGCAGGCTAAGTTCCCGATTGATATAAAGACGAGGATCGGAAAGATCCTGCAACGCGGGTGAGGGCTGCGCGGGAGCGTCCTCCGCCTTCTGACGCTTTTCGGCTACCGCGCCGCCATTGCTGGTCGCGCCCACGCGAACGCTCCTTTTCGGCATCTACTGTTCAGTTTACAGTGGAACGCGACCAGCACACCCAAACGAACTAATGAGCCATCTGGCGGAACACCCAAAAGAGACTTGCCGCAAGGATAATCGATGCCGGCAACGTCAGGACCCAGGCGAGCAACAGATTTTTCACCGTTCCCCATTGCAGTCCGGAGTTATTGGCGGTCATAGTGCCGGCAACACCGGACGAGAGAACGTGAGTCGTACTGACGGGAAGCCCCATGCCGTCCGCCGCGCCGATCGTGATCATTGCCGTAATCTCAGCCGCCGCGCCTTGAGCATATGTGAGATGGTCCTTGCCGATCTTCTCGCCAACCGTAACTACGATGCGCTTCCAACCAACCATCGTGCCGAGACCGAGCGCCAGCGCCACTGCCACTTTAACCCACATCGGAATGAACTTCGTTGCGCCGTCGATGTGCTTTTTATAGTTGTTTAGCACCGTCCAATCCGCGTCGGAGATCTTCGGGTCGCCCGATTTTTTCATGATTCGGAACGCTTCGCTGACCAGGTACATGTTATTGCGGAAGTTAGGTGTTTCTCTTGGCGGGACATCCTTCAGATTCTTGTACATCGCCATCTCGTTGCCGTTGTCGTTGATCAGTTCCTGAACGGCAACCATGGTACTCGGCTTCATCTCGTGCGTCCGTACAAAATCCGTCACTTCGGCGCGTGGCTCGCCCGCGGTCGCGGTCGGCGGCACGTATTTGTGAATGGTATCGACCGCCTGATGCGAAACGGCAATGAAGTCCACTGCTTCGTGGGGCGAAACGGCGCGATTCAACGCATAGGCAGTGGGCACCGTACCGATGAGGATGAGCATGATGAGACCCATGCCCTTTTGCCCATCGTTCGAGCCGTGCGCGAAACTCACCCCGGTGCAGGTCAGCAGCAACAGTCCACGAATCCAGAATGGTGGCGGTGCTTCACCCTTCGGAGCTTCATAGAGCCGCGGATCGCGGATGAGGAACTTCGAGACGAGCAGCAGAAGCGCGGCCATCACGAAGCCGACGAGGGGAGAAATCAGGAGGGACTTGCCGACGTTCAAGGCTTGTCCCCAATCCACGCCGCTCGTCCCGGTCTTCACGGACATCAACTGGTTCGCAATTCCGACGCCGATGATGGAACCGACCAGCGTGTGGGAACTCGAGTTGGGCAACCCCAGAGACCACGTCCCGAGATTCCAGATGATTGCCGCGGTTAGCAGCGCGAAAACCATCGCAAAGCCCGCTCCGCTCCCAACCTGTAAAATCAACTCTACAGGCAGTAGGGAGATAATGCCGAAGGCGACCGCTCCGGTCGAGAGCACGACGCCGATGAAGTTCCATATACCCGACCAAACCACGGCAACGTGAGGTTCCAGGGTATGCGTGTAAATGACGGTGGCCACTGCGTTGGCCGTGTCATGGAAGCCGTTTACGAATTCAAATCCCAGCGCGGTGAGGAGCGCTATTCCCAATAAAACATACGCGTAGGCTGACGGAGCCTGGACGGAGCTAAGGTCGGAAAGAAGGTGGTATGCAGCATAAACGAAACCGACGATGAGCGCGATTCCGAAGATGAGCATCCCGACTCTGCCGGGGCTCTTGTTCAACTTGGCGTGGACGGATGGAGCAACAGCGGTGCTAGCCATAGTCACAAAGACTACCTACTCAATGTTACAGTAGCGTGACAACCACGTTTCGGCGCCTACACAGTAGGAACTTCCGTACTACAACAACAATCCTAGGGCCGCTACGCCAGCACCAAGCAATGCCCACGCGGCAAGCCAGTATTCATTGATCAACAAGCCCGCCACAAAAGGCGCCGTGATCTGCGATACCGACATCAACGACTGCGTCAAGCCCAGCACTGTTCCCTGCTCCGTTCTTTCGGCTTTTTGCGTGATCAAACTCGTTAGCGCGGGCCGCAGGCCGCCCGTGCCAATCCCCGTTAACGCCGCTACCACCAGCAGCATCGGAAGGTGATACGTAAACCCGAGAATTGCAAAACCTACGGCAGTGAGGAAAAAACCCGCGCGCGCCAGCTTCGCTTCACCGAACGCTTTGACCAGCCTTCCAATCAGCCCACCTTGCAGGATGATACCGAGGAATCCGACGTAGGCATAGATGTAGCCGACCTGTCGAGGTCCGAACGGCTTGCCAGCCCAGGTAAACCTCCGCTCCGCGAAAAGCGGAAATCCCGACATGAATAATGCAAAGACGAATGTGAACGCGAAAAACTGCCACAGCAGCGGCGCCAGCTCCGGTCGTCGAAAGAACTCCACATAGCGATCCCATGCGAGGATCGTGAACTTCTTTTGCGACTGCCCGTCTTTATGGGGAGCGTGCGATGGAAGAAGAAAATAAGTGCATAAGATGCTGGTAAATGATAGCCCCGCCGCGCCGAAAATCGGATAACGATAATTAAATCCCGAAAGGTAACCGGATACTCCCGGACCGACGAGAAAACCTAGGCCGAACGCGATACCAATCAGCGCGAACGATTTCGCGCGCTCCTCCGGCTTGGTCACGTCCGAGATATAGGCCTGCGCCAAAGATAGGTTTCCTGCAGTCAAGCCGTCGATAATTCGCGACAGAAAGACCAGCCAGAGTTGATTCGCGTAGGCTAAAATCAGAAACCCGATGAAGGTGCCCGCTTGGCTTACCAATAGTAACGGACGCCGTCCCACGTGGTCCGACATCCGGCCGAGCATCGGCCCCGCGATAAGTTGGCAAAATGCGTAGGTCGAGACTAACAATCCGACAACGGTAGGAGTGGCGCCAAGCTTCTCAGCGTAGAACGGAAGCAAAGGCAGGATTAGCGTTAGGCCAAGTACATCGACACAGACAATAAGAAAGATCGGAAGTAGCGGCGATCGGCGCAAGCGGCAGTACGATAGTAGCATGGCCGATCAGCTTTACCTCTCGTACTGGATTAACGGTTACAACATCGATAACATGCTGCGGCATTACGAGAAAATGCTCCGATTGTTCCCTTACTCGCGTTTGCAGTTCGGCGCCTCCGTCTTCAGAGTGATCCCAATCTCTTATAGCGAGCCGGCTCGTATTGAAGGCTCTTACACGATGCCCGAACAAATCGACGAACTGCTCGTGTCCGCAAGAGAATTTCTCAATGCCGACTCCTGCTATCGTCTGGAAGCATCCTGGGACTTGTGGCATTTTGAAAAATCGGAATGGAAGCTGGCGTCCTCACGCGTGGCGTTAAGCTGTTTCGGCCAAGCGTTTCAGGATGCCGAAGAGAATCTCGCCATCGAGTTTGGCATCGATGCTCAGTTCCTTCCCGAACCCGGAGTGCCCAACAGCCTCAAGATGTCGCAACAGAATATCAAGAGCCTGTTGAAGCTCGTTCACGACCTCGACAACACGCTCAATGTCGATCGGCGCAAGCTTTGGACGGAAACGGGAGAGAACTTCGCCGAACAGCTTCAGGAGGCGCTGCTAGGAGCCGGTTGATCGGCGTCCGTGCCCAACAACTTTCCGATCGCTTCTGCCAGCATCTTCGGAACAAACGGTTTCGGTAGGAAATGAACGCGTCCAGGATATTCCTCCTGGAGTGGCGCTCCCGCGCCGGCGTATCCGCTGCACAGGATCGCCCTCACTTCCGGGTCCGAGGCCAAAATCGTTCGGAGTAACTCTTCTCCACTCAAGCCCGGCATCGTCATATCCGCCAGGACCAGGCGAAACGGCGTTTCCGCCGTCTGATACCGTTCCAGCGCCAGACGCGGATTAGACATCGATTCCACCTCGAAGCCCATGCGCTGGAGATACTTCTCAAGCAGATTCGTCAGCGCGATCTCATCGTCCACAACCAGGATTCGAGTTCGCCCCATGCCTGTCACCAGATCGGCAACGGCTTTTGCCGCGGGCTGAAAGCTAACCCGATCGCGATGCGTTGCGTGTTCTGTTTATAGATATCGTTGTTAGCCGTGTAATGCCGATAGTCGTAGCGGAATTCGAGATGCGCATAACTGGCCAGCGTGTATGTCATGCCGACGCCTCCGCTGAAACCGTTGAAGGTGCCCAGGGTCTGCCCGAGGCTCGTCAACCGGCTGTAACCTGCATTCACCGCGAATGACAGCTTCCTCAGCCCTGTGTACGAATAAGCAACCGAGCTTGCTGTCTGCCGCGAAGTCAGATAGATCCCATTTCCAGGGCTGAAGGACTGGTTATAAGCCGCGGTCAGCGAGGAATGCTCAAATCGGCGGATCAATTGCGCTTCATAAATCGGAATGTAGGAAACGCTGTGAAATGCGACCACTGCCGTGTTCTGTCCGAGGATGGCCGCGATCGCCGGATCCAGGTTGATCGTCGTCAGTCCGCTGAAATCCACCCTGCCCGCCCCGGCTTGCAAAGCGAAGTCCCAGCGTCGTCCCAGGCCGATGCTATATCCCAGTGTCCCCTGATCCATGTTCGCGTCGCCAAATTGGCGTCGGTAGCTGAACGCCGTGTGCTCGTAACTGACGGTGACCGTCTGCCTCCTGTTGAGACGGTACGAAACATCGGCATGAGCGTTATAGCCGGTCACACTCGCAAGCGCGGTGGACCGCCTTTCAACCAGAAAACCTTCACCGCCCACGTCAATCGAGAGTCGCAACGTTCTTTGATACGTCAGGTCCACCCGAGACTGCAAGAACTCCGTGCGGTTATCGAAAAGCTCGTTCGTGGGTACGGCGTATAAATCCGTGTTCTGAAGAGGAAGGTAGGTGTAATAGCCGTTGGAATACGACGACACACCGGCCGTGTCGCGCGTTTGCAAAGAGAGCTTTCGCGAAAACTGATGCCAATAGGAAAGATTCAGAAATTGGTCCGTGCCGTCGAAAAACGACGCCGTGGGAAACTCGCGAAAGTCTCCCGTATAGTCGACCGCTAACTTATCGTGCCGCCACGTTCTCGTCCCGGTGAAGCCATACCCCACGCTCAAACCGAAAGTCCCGCCGGTCGAGTTCAGAGCGCCCGTACTGGTGGCGGACACCGGAACCAAAGCCGAATCCCACGATCCCGTGATGTCAACGTAATAGCTGTAATCGAGTAGCTTGCCGCTGCGCTCCCCGATCAGGCTGCGGTCACGGCTCAGGATCGACGGGCCGGCATACCGGGTTTGTCCGTTGCCTTCGCTCGATTGGTCCGAGTCTGATTGCTGGCTTGGCTGTAAGCCCTGGGCGGCCGCGATTCCCGCAAACAGCGCTAGCGTCGCGAATACACGATACTTCAAAATGTCAGCCGCTCCCCATACAATATAGCCAAGAATTGTTTCGCTCCTCAAAGTCTGACGCCCGCGTGGGCGTCATGTCAAGCTGGCCTCCTCGATTCTCCTCGATTGTTATCATCGGCACGTATGCGATTTCACACTGAGTACCTGACCTTCAATACTCAACAACATCGGCAATACGTCAATATCACTACAGAGGTGGACGCCGCCCTCCAGAAAAGTGGAATCCGAGAAGGCATGATTCTGGTCTCGGCTATGCACATAACGGCCGGCGTGTGGGTCAACGACGCCGAGGACGGTCTGATCGCCGACATCGACGAATGGCTGGAGAAGCTGGCGCCTTTCCGCCAGAATTATCGCCACCATCGCACCGGCGAAACCAATGGCGATTCGCACCTGAAGAGCCTTTTGATTCACCACCAGGTGATCGTCCCCGTCACCAACGGAAAGCTCGATTTCGGCCCCTGGCAGCAGGTTTATTATGCCGAATTCGACGGCCAGCGACCTAAACGCCTGATCATAAAAGTGATGGGCGAGTAAAAGGCTGCGTGTCACCTCCCGTGCCTCGCGGAGTCAAACAGTTGATGAAATACCGCGTGGTTTTCGAAGAGCGTACCGACGGCCGCGGCAACCGATCGGAGAACCCTCCCTTGTTTGTCGAGCCCGAGCTCACCGACGATATCGTTCTCGATGCAGTCTTCGTCGAACGCTTCGAGCCCGACAGCCTCCATGTCCAGGAAGAGATGGATGAGGACGACAGCTTTCTGAGCATCGGAACCGAAGTTTGGGAATACGATATCGCCGATGGCCGCGAAAAAGATTTTACCGATGCCCTGAAAAATTCCAGGATGGTCATCGAGTACGAGGAACTCGAAGACGAGCCTAGCACGCAGACGATGACCTAAACGCTCGCTCCCTCGGCGGCCGGTGCCGGGAAAGGCTGCGAAAACCAAAAAGAATACGGTGTCGCGCCATGTTCCTGGTAATGCGTCAGGCGCTCCCGTCCCTCTTCTACCGTCGGCACATGGCCTGTGGGAACCCACCATAAACAGTACGTGGGTTTGCTCATTTTCTCGAACCATTTCGCGCGATCGCGAAACACCGCGAGGTGGTTCGATCGGTAGACATAATCCCGCAGCGCCTCCATCGATTCCCATACCGACATGTTGACCATGATGGTCGGATCGTCGTTATAAGGCACCTTCGTGGCATTCCCGGAATCGGATTGCAGCCGCCACACAAAACCCGGCGTTCCATCGGCCAGCGCATTGATGGGATCGAGTTGCTCGACAAAACCCGCAATCGTCGGATCGTCGATAGGCGCGATCAGACGCCCGATATTGATCTGTGCGAGGTGGTAATCCATTTTGGAATTATAATTGTTCCCCCCCGAATTCCGTCGGGTTCGCAGACCATGATCGTGTAACGCTCGAATTGCTCACATCGCGCGATGAAGATTTAGAGATAATCGCTGCTGGAGGTTGGCATGGCTGTTTTTTTCGAAACCATCTTGCAGGATGTTCGTTACGCCGCGCGCGCATTGAAAAGAAGTCCGGGTTTTACAGCCGTCGCCGTCCTGACCCTCGCACTCGGAATTGGCGTTAATTGCGCGATCTTCAGCGTCGTCTACGCCGTCCTGCTCCGTCCTCTGCCGTACAACCACCCGGACCGCCTCGCCCTTATATGGTCCACCTTCGAGAAGTCGGGGGTCTCCCGCGCACCCACCTCCGGCCCCCTGCTCGCCGAAATCCAACATCGCGCGCAACTGCTCGAAGACGTCGCGGGCGTGTGGGCGACAACCGGAACGTTCACCGGCGAACCGGGCCCTGAACAAGTCAAGATCGCGCGCGTCACTCCGAATCTCCCCGTTCTTCTCGGCTTAAGGCCGGCCCTCGGGAGGCTCTTCGCTCCTGATGAGTGGGCCAGCGATAAACCGGTTCTGCTCCTCAGCGACGGGCTGTGGCGACGGCGTTTTGGAGCCGATCCGAATATTGTCGGCCGGGCAGTCGCTTTTGAAGGCTCCAGCGCCACCGTAATCGGCGTACTCCAGGAGAACTTCCAGTTCCACTTCCCCAAGGACTCCAACGTTCCCGCCGATGTCCAGGCGCTCATGCCGTTTGGGCGCGGGATTCTAAAATCGCCTCGGACGCTGTACTTCATCCGCCTCGTCGCACAGCTCAAACCCGGCGCCAGTTTCGCCTCCGCCCAACAGGATTTGAACAGCGTGGCCGCGGCGGTCCGCGCATCATACGGCGACATCGAGGAAGAGAAGATGAAGCTCGACATCCTCCCCATGCAGCGCGATGCCGTCCACGATCTTCGCGCCGGTTTGATCGCGTTGTTCTCCGGCGCGGCCCTGGTGTTATTGATCTGCTGCGTAAATGTCGCCAATCTTCTCCTGGCGCGAGCCTCCGGACGCAGCAAAGAAGTGGCCCTGCGCGGCGCGCTCGGCGCATCCACTTCCCGCATCGTGCGGCAATTACTGACCGAGGGTTTTCTGCTTTCATTCCTTTCCGCCGCGCTGGGACTGCTGCTCGGCTTCTCCTTCGTGCGAGCGCTCGTCTATCTGCGGCCCGAAGATCTCTCGCGCGCCGGAAGCGTCGGGCTGAATCTCCCAGTCCTCGCGTTCGTGGCCGCTGCCGCCATCGCCGCAACACTGTTCTTCGGACTCCTTCCAGCAATCGTCTCTTTGAGATTCGACCTCACGCGCGCCCTTCGCGGCGGCGGCGATGCTCAGCCCCGAGTTCGTCGCACCCTTCGCTCCGCCCTCGTGATCGCCGAAGTGACCCTCGGATTCGTTCTCATGATCGGCGCTAGTCTGACCGTCCGGACCCTCGCAAATATCAGCCACGTGAATCCCGGCTTCAAGCCGCGCAATGTGCTCACGTTTGAAATCTCTCTACCCGGGTCCCGTTACGAAAGCGCTCCATCGATGATCGACTTCAGCCGGAAGTGGGAAGCGCGGATTGCCGCGATCCCGGGAGTCGAATCCGAAGGTTCGTCTTACGATGTTCCGCTGGACGATTATCCGAACTGGTACAGCCCCTACCGCCCGGACGGAGTTTCCGGAAGTCAGTCCGCGGGCCTGGCCGCCGACCATCGTTGCGTGACGCCCGGTTATCTTCACGCCATGGGGACGCAACTGGTGGCCGGCCGCTATTTCGACGCATACGATCAATCGACAACTCGCCCCGTGGTCATCGTCGATGATTTTCTAGCCTCGCAAGCCTGGCCGGGCCAGAGCGCCATCGGAAAACGAATTGAGTCGGAACGCCTGACCGGCCAGGGCTTCGAACCCGTCTGGGCGGAAGTGGTTGGCGTAATCGAACATCTCCACAATCAATGGCTGTCCCGCAAAACACGGCCTCAAATCTACATCCCGTTCGAACAGAGCCCGCGCAATCATCTGAGCTATGCAGTCCGCTCGAAAGTCGATCCGCTGTCGCTCGTCCCCGTGCTTCGCCGCGAGTTGCGCGCGCAGGATAAAGACCTCGCCATCGCGAAAATTCGCCCGATGTCGGTTTATATGACCCAGGCGAAGGCCCCAGCTACGTTCATTGCCGTTATGGCCGGAGTCTTTGCGGCCCTCGCCTTGTTTCTCGCGGCTCTTGGCATCTACGGTGTCATTCATTATTCGTTTTCTCAACGCCGCCGCGAGTTGGGCATTCGCATGGCCTTGGGAGCTTCGAAACGCGATCTGGTTCAACTGGTTTTTCGCGAGGGCATCGCACTCTCGGTCATCGGTCTCCTGTTCGGCGTAACAGCCTCTCTGCTAACGTCGCATTACCTTCAGAGTCTCGTCTACGGAGTATCGCCGCGAGATCCCGGCACGTACGCCATCGGCGCTGCCACGCTGTCGGCCGCCGCGATTTTGGGATGCTGGCGTCCTGCCATGCAAGCCGCAAAAACAAACCCCGCCGAAGCGATCCGTGCGGAATAGCAACTCCACAGCTATTCTGTTTTCATGAGCACTCGCTTCCTCGAACAACGCACCGCGATTGTAACCGGCGGTACACGTGGCATCGGTCTGGCAATCGCCAAAAGTTTGGCACAGGCCGGTGCTGCCGTCGCAATCTGCGGGCGTAAGCAAGATGATGTCGATAATGCCGTCAGCGAAATTTCTTCGCAAACAGGCGGTAAAATCGTCGGCAAGACTGCCGATGTGTCGAATAGTGACCAGGTAACGGAGTTCTTCCGATTCGTCGACCAAACCTTCGGCTCGCTCGATATCCTCGTCAATAATGCCGGCGTCGGAATCTTCAAACCCACCGCCGATCTCACTCTCGAAGATTGGCATCAAGTCATAGACACCAATCTCACGGGGGTCTTTTATTGTTCGCACGAAGCGCTGCCACGCCTACGTCAGCGTGGTGGCGGCTACGTCATTAACATCAGCAGTCTCGCCGGCAAGAATCCGTTTGCGGGCGGAGCGGCCTACAATGCTTCGAAATTCGGCCTAAATGGCTTCAGTGAAGCCATGATGCTCGACCATCGCTATGACGATATCCGCGTCAGTTACATCATGCCCGGAAGCGTCGACACACAGTTCGGCTCGCATGCCACCGGCGCGGAGTGGAAGATTGCACCCGAGGATATTTCAGCGGTGGTTCTCATGCTCCTTGAAATGCCCCAACGGACGCTCGTCAGTCGCGTGGAGATAAGACCCTCAAAACCAAAGAAGTAACCAGCCTTAACGAAGGCCCTAAAGTTTGGCATCGTACCTGCTGATGGACTATACAGAACGGCCGGATTAAAGGCCGGAGACCAACGGTCAGATGAAAGGGGCCGAGATATGTTGCGGGTGAATGTTCCCTTAGATCCATCGAGGACAGGACGTGAAGCCGAGGGCTTAGAAACGAATCTGCGGAAGATGATCGTCGGACAAGACGAAGCCATTGAGCAGATCGTGAATATATACCAAATGCATTTAACAGGAATGACTGCACCGGGTCGGCCGGTCGGAAATTTCCTCTTCCTTGGACCTACCGGTTCGGGAAAAACCCGCATCGTGGAGGCGACTGCGGAGGCTCTGATTAAGAACCCCCGCGCCGTAATCAAGATTGACTGCGCTGAGTTTCAGCATAGCCACGAAATCGCAAAACTGATCGGCTCGCCTCCCGGCTACCTCGGGCATCGCGAAACACATCCTCTGTTGAGCCAGGAAGTGCTGAATCAATATCACACCGAGACCGTGAAGATCAGCTTCGTCCTGTTCGACGAGATTGAAAAAGCCAGCGATGCCCTCTGGAACCTTCTGCTCGGCATTCTGGACAAGGCGAATCTGACGCTCGGAGACAATCGTAAAGTCGATTTCTCGCGCGCCATGATTTTCATGACCAGCAATCTCGGCGCTTCCGAGATGAGTGCCATGTTGAGTCCCAAGTTGGGTTTCAACGCGTGCGAAACGGTACGGAAATCGCTCTCTGGTGAATCCGACGAGAAACTCAACGGCAAGATCAAACGTAGCGGCGTGGAAGCGGCACGCAGAAAATTCACGCCCGAGTTCATGAACCGCCTGGACAAGATCGTTACGTTCAAGCCGCTCGGAACCGAAGAGCTTCGCAAGATTCTGGACATCGAGCTCAACATGGTCCAGCAGCGGATCTTCAACACCGCGACTGAAAAATCGTTTGTGTTCAAGACCACCGATGGTGCCAAGAGTTTTCTGCTGCGCGAAGGCACCGACATGAAGTACGGCGCTCGTCACTTGAAACGCGCCATTGAGCGCCTTCTTGTCCAGCCCATGTCCAATCTCATCGCCACCGATCAGGTGCGCGGCGGCGACTGGATCAAGGTCGACTTCGATGAAAAAAACGCCTGCATGTCGTTCGTGAAAGAGGCGGAGGGTCTCCCGGTACACGCGATGGCCGATTTGATCGACCACTCCATCGCAATCCCGGCCTTGGCTCTGTCCAGCGGCGCGCTCTTTGAAGCCGGCAAAACGCAGTCTGCCAGAAATTCCCGTCGCACGTAGTTGTAGCGACAACCCACAAAGGCGCGGTTCCCATATTTCACGGGCCGCGCCTTTTGTATGTTCACGCCAATTTTCAATTATTTCTTCCCGTCTAACCCGTTACGAACAGAAGGTTTTTCCCTCAAGCGTATCTCCGCGTTCCGGATATTGTTCGGTCAGCCCCAAATAAACTGAGGTCGTCAGACGCATTCCGCGTCACAGCCGGACTGGCGCTCCCGCCCCATCCGGCTTTTCCCTTTTAGGAGGAAACAAATGTTGAGTTTCAAAGCGCGGGTCGCGCTGGCGTTCCCCGTATACTTCTTGTTTTCGACGCTCCTGTGCGCGCAACCCGCGCTCACCACGATTCAGGACATTCTCTACAAGGCCGATGGAACCAGGTTCAATGGAATTCTGACCATCACTTGGAACAGCTTCCGCGCCGCCGACAATTCGAACATAGCCACCCAAAGCGTCACCACCACCGTTGCTAACGGTTATTTGCGCGTGATGCTGGTCCCTACGACAAACGCCGCGACGCCGGCCGTCTACAATGTCGTCTACAACAGCGACGGAGCTATTCAATTCACCGAGACCTGGGTCGTCCCGCCCAGCGCGTCTCCGCTCGCGGTAGCCGCTGTGCGCTCTTCCAGTTCCATCACAGGCGCTGTCGCACTGTCACAGATACAGATCTCCGACGTTTCAGGACTCCGTACCGAGCTCAATATCCGGCCCACCATGGGCGCGGCATTCGCCGTCGCCCGCGCAGCCATCATCGACGCGAGCGGAGGAATCGCGGGCGCAACGGGAAATCTCTCCGATTGCATCCATGTCGACGGGACGTCAGGCGCGTGCGGAACTTCTGGCTCCTCGAGCAACTTCGTGGACGCGGAAACCCCCACCGGCGTCGTCGATGGCTCGAACCTCGTCTTCCAGTTGACGAATGCGCCCAGCCCCGTCACGAGTCTGACGCTCTATCGCAATGGTCTCGCGCTCCAGGAGAGTATCGACTTTACACTCTCCGGCAACACAATTACGTTCGTGAGCGGAAACGCGCCCCAGCCGGGTGACGTGCTCCAGGCGTTCTACAGAACGGCGTCAAGCCCATCAAGTGTCGGCGCTTCGTTGTCATCTGCCAGCAGTTCGACGCCGTCCTGTACCCTTTACACGCTCAGCAACAACGGAACGAACTGGACTACTTCGTCCAACACCGCGCCTTCAACTACAGGACCGGCCATCGCGTCTTCGACAACTCAGGACATCCCTCTATTCGGCCTTCCGCCAAAGGGCACCATCACGGGAATTCGCGAGAAAACCGTGACAACCTGGAGCGGCTCTGGATTTACAACGTTGAATTTATCAGTGGGGGACAGCGTCGGCGGCCCGGCATTCTATACGCCGTCGAGTTACGATCTGACGGCAGTCGCGACGAATACGAACTTCCGCAATACAGCGCTATTCCTTAGCGCTACCGACGCCGGCTCAAACGTGATCGCGCACATCACCGCAAACGCGGCTCTGAATTCGGCCACGATCACCGGATCTGTGGGTGTCGACGTCTGCTGGGTAACCTTGCCGTAACTACGCCGCGCACTCGCCGCGGCCCAGTTTCAACGAATACTCCACTTCATCGCCCCAATCCCGGTACATCTCTGGTGCGAGAGCGGCCGGCTTAACTAAGTCGGCCGTCATCGCCCGGAAGGTCTCGATTTTGTGGCGCATGACGTACTCGCGGAAACTTTCGGTCTCCGTGCGATTGGCAATGTAGTGGTCAAGAACGCGGCGGATCGCAACTGGGGCGAGCTTCGCCGGAAGACTCTGCACAGCGAGTCCGAAACGCATCATCCCGGTTTCGTCATAGCCGCCGCCCAGCAGCATCAGGTAATACGGAACCTCTTTGCCATCGATCTTCCGTGCGTTCCCATAAAACCCTATATCGCCAATCCAGTGCTGGCCGCAGGAATTGGGGCAGCCGCTAGCGCGAATAGTCAGATTTTTGACACGCGCGTCGGTGTACGGCGCCACCGTTTCCGACAGCGCTTCGCCCAGATTCATGGTCTTCGTCAGCGCCAGGTTGCAGCTATATGCGCCGGGACATGTAACGACGTCGCGGATCTCACCGGCTCCGGAATATTCCAGTCCGATCTGCTTCAGCGCCGCGTAGACCCTCTTTAGATTTCGCAGCGGAACGAATCCCAACATGATGTTCTGGTCAATCGTGAAGCGCAGCAGATGATCGCCCGTGCGTTCCGCAATGTCCGCAATCCCCCGCATCTGGTCGCCGGTCAGGTTTCCATTGGGCACGCGAACGGTCACCACTGCATAGCCGGTCTGCTTCTGCTCGCGAACGTTCGTCTCGAACCATTCTTCGTACTCGGGGTCGATTAACGCAGGATGCAGTACGGGAAGCAGTTCGCCCGTCCCGAGCGGTGGTGCAACTGATTGAAAACCACCAAACCCTTCCGGCACGGATTCGGGCGTCGGAATGCCGCCATCGCGCAAGATCGTGTCGTACTCTTTTTCGATCTGCTCTTTCACCCACTCCCAACCGCGCTCGCGCACGATGAACTTGAAGCGAGCCTTGTTCTTGTTGCCGCGATTGCCGTACTTGTTGAACACGCGCAAAACGGCTTCAATTCGATTCACTACCCGATCCGCCGGAAGGAACTCGTCCAGTAACTGCGCTTCGCTGGGCAACGGTCCAAGCCCGCCACCAACCAATACGCGGAATCCGTGCTGTCCATCGCGGACCAGTGCCCGCAGTCCGACGTCGTGCATATGCGTTTCCATGCAATCTTCCGGGCAGCCCGAAAACGCAATTTTGAACTTACGCGGCATGCTGTCGGTCAACTCTTTGTGCAGGAACGCATAGGCCGTCTTCTGCGCATACGGATGCACATCGAACGGCTCATCAGGTAGCAGTCCGCTCAATGGACAGGCAGTGATATTGCGAACCGTGTTGTAGCAGGCTTCGCGGCTCGTGAGCCGGACGTCCGCGAGCCGGTGCAGCAGCGTGGGCACATCCTTCAAAGGGACGAAATGGTACTGCAGGTTCTGCCTCGTGGTGAGGTGCCCTTTGCTGTTCGCAAATTCGTCGGCAACGGCGGCTAGTTGACGCATTTGCGTCACTGTCAGCAGTCCACCGGGCACCTTGGTGCGGATCATGTGAACGCCGGGTTGGCGCTGGCTATAAACGCCGCGGCGCAGTCGATGCGGGCGAAACTGATCGTCGTTCAGTTCACCGCGTGTGTATTTTTCAGCCGCTTCACGGAAAAGCTCGATGTCGTGATGTGCGGTCCGGTCGTACTCCGCCGCTGTTTGTTCTTGACGCACCGCTTCGTCGATCATAGTGGAACCCTATCGACAATACTATCATAGAGCACCCTATTTACAATCGGGAATAACGCGATGCGCGTAATAATCCAGCCCATACCGCCACGAACGGTTTGGACTAGAACTGCAAGGCACGCCCCCGCCCTGCTCCCGATAGAACGCCCGGGCGGAAACGGTGCGATCCAGCATAGGATAAGTAACCCAGATTACCCGAATCACAGCGAGGGTGACGCAAATTCCAAGGAATCCGATAGCGAACCCCCTCCGCCCTCGAATTTCGAGGAACCAGCAGACCGCCGCGACCAGGGAAACGGGTAGCAACTCACGATAAGGCAAATCGAAACGGGCATGCGAGAAACCCGAAATCAGAGCTGTAGGCAAAACTCCCTCGATTACCGGCACGAACCACAGCAGCGCCGCCGATGCCGCCAACACCCACCCGGCCCGCCGCGGCTGTGCTAACGCTAGCCCGCAAATCGCCGTGAGGGCGGGCAGCAACGGCAGCAGATACCCTGGCAATTTGTTTTGGGAGGCGGAGAAAAACACGAATCCGAAAACGAACACCGCGGCCCAAAACTGGAGACGCCTATCGCGATAGAGGTCCCGGCGGAATAAAAGCGCCAAAACCGGGCTCCAGGGAAATAGCCCGGCAAACAAGACCGGCATGAAGAACCAAAACGGCCTGACGTGCATCAGTGCTCCGGTGGTGAATCGAGAGAAGTGTTGCACCCAGAAGAACTGGTATAGAAACTCGTTGCCGTTGCGAGCCGTGACCATCGCGTACCACGGCAACGCGACCAGAATCCCAATCCCTAAAACGATCGCCGCCTTCTTCCTAAAAAACCAGATCGCCGGGAGGAATAGAACCAGCGGTACGAGCCCCTTGCCGAGAACGGCAAAACCCAGGCAGATGCCCGCGGGAATCACAAAACCTGCTTGCACCAGCAGAATCGCAGCCGCGAACGCAGCCGACATCGGCAGGTCCGTCACCGCAACGTGGCTATACGCGAGCCAACCCGCGGAAGTCGCCAGAATGCAGGTGGAGAACGCGGCAGCTCTTAATCCAAGTTCGCGCCGTAAGACGAGGAAATAGAAGATGAGGAAGGAAACGCTGACGATTGCGACCGGCAGCCGAGGCGCCAAGTCTTCATTGAGACCGGCGTCGAAACCCGCCGCTGTCATCCAGTACAACAGCGCTGGTTTTTCGAACCAGGGCTTACCGAATAGGCGCGGAGTGATCCAATCGCCCGAATGGGCCATCTCCCGGCCGATCGCCGCATATCGCGGTTCGTCCGCGCTCAGCATTCCACAGCGATCGAGGCCAAAGAAATACAGGAAGAACAGGGCGATGGCTGAGATCGCCCAGATCGTCCATGTTTTCGGGAACAACTCCTAGTATAGAGCCCGCTTAGTTGCCGATTTTTGCGCTCTGCAACCAGCCCTGATAGATCAGCCAACCGCCGAGAATGACGCCATAAGCGACCAGGACAATGGTCAAGGTCTTGCCAATGTGATCGATTTTCTCGAGCTTCTGCGCAACGTTGAGCTGCTTCGAGATAACTTTGCTCTCGCCGGACGTCACGTGGACAATGTCGTCCTCCTGAGACGCCAGCAACTTACGATACAGGGCCAAACCGGCGACGCACAGCGCCAGCACCAGCCAGAGAACAACCCAGATGTTCATGAACATAAACGACCTCCCGCATCTAGAGAGATGCAAACGCGGAGCCAGCTAGATTTCACTTATTTTCAACAGCTTACAAACTGGCGCTCAAGGTCTTGCGTGTGTTCGCGCAACAGGTAAGGGTTATTTCCCCATTCTTCACAGCAGGAATTTGATGCCTTGCGCGAGCGGGACATCGTTCGACCAGTTGATGGTGACCGTCTGACGCCGCATGTAAGCCTTCCAGGAATCGCTGCCGGATTCGCGCCCGCCGCCCGTGTCCTTCTCGCCGCCGAACGCTCCGCCGATCTCGGCGCCGCTGGTTCCGATATTCACATTCGCAATTCCGCAATCGCTCCCGGCATGGCTCAGGAATCGCTCGGCCGAAATCAGGTTCGTCGTGAAAATCGCCGACGAGAGCCCCTGCGGAACATTGTTGTGCCATTCGATGACGTTGTCCAAGGTTTCGAACTCCACAACATGCAAGATCGGCCCGAAGATTTCTTCTTTCAGGATTGGCATGTCGGGTCTGGACCTCACGATGGTCGGCTCCACAAAACAACCCCCCAGCACCTTCCCGCCGAACAGCACTTCCCCGCCCTGCTCGCGCATGCGTTCCAAAGCATCTTTAAAAATCGCGACGGCCTCAGGATCGATCAACGGCCCCATTAGGGTGTTCTCATCGAGCGGGTTGCCGACCCGGACCTGGGAGTACGCAGCGATCAATCGATCGGTCATCTCGGCGGCGATATTTTTCTGCAAAAAGAGCCGGCGTAACGTAGTGCAGCGCTGGCCTGCCGTGCCGACGGCGCCGAACAGCGCCGCTCGCAGAGCAAGATCCAGGTTGGCATCGTCCATCACGATCGCACCATTGTTGCCGCCGAGTTCGAGCAGCGTCCGTCCCAGCCGACGTCCAACTGTTTCCGCAACAATTCGGCCCATGCGGGAGGAACCCGTCGCGCTGATCAGCGGAATGCGGTGGTCGCCCAGCAATCTTTTCCCGGCCACGTTATCGTTGCCGATAATCAGGTTGAACACACCGCGCCAGCCGTGCCGGTCAAGTACGCGGTTGCAGATCTTTTGGACCGCGATGGCGGTCAGCGGAGTTTTGAGCGATGGCTTCCAGACGACGCAATCGCCACACACCGCCGCGATCAGAGCGTTCCAGGACCACACGGCCACGGGAAAATTGAACGCGCTGATCACCCCTATGACGCCCAGCGGATGCCACTGTTCGTACATGCGATGCTCCGGGCGTTCGCTGTGCATCGTGAGACCGTAGAGCTGGCGCGAGAGGCCGACGGCGAAATCCGCAATGTCGATCATCTCCTGCACTTCGCCGCGGCCCTCGGCCAGAATCTTTCCCATTTCGAGCGTCACCAATGCGCCGAGGTCATCCTTGAACAGGCGCAGCTCGTCGCCAATCTCGCGTACGATCTGACCGCGCTTCGGGGCCGGAACCATGCGCCATCTTTTGAAGACCTCGAGCGAGTTGTAAACCACCTCGTCGTAATCCTCTTCAGCGCCCATACGAACGTGCGCGATCACGTCGCCATCCGCGGGGTTGAGCGAAGCATGCAGCGGGCCTTGCGGCGATGGAATCCAATCGCCCGCGCAGGCTCCGGAATTGAGCGGCTCGATACCTAAACGTTCGAGCAGGGGAAGTGCGGTTATTGTGCCAGCCATCCAAAACCCTCCGGTCCGACGCCGAATTGGCGTCCGCCTTTTTCTATTACACGATGCATTTTATCGACGATGCGCGCCTGAAACGACGGATCCAGCCATTCAAGGAAGCCGTGTTGTTCGCTGATGCGGGAAGCAGCCTCGCGCGTCGTAGCGCCATGGCGCTTGGTTTCGCGCACATGGAACGGGTCGCCGATGATGTTTTCCGTCGTGTTCTCCAGAGCGGCCCGCGCCAGGCGTTCCGGCTCACAAGGCAACAGCGGCGCCAGCGTGGCGAAAGTACGAATCCCGTGTTCCCGCAAAATTCGGATCGTAGCCACGCGATCTTCCAAGCGGGCGCAGTGCGGCTCATAGAGCCGACGGACGTCATCGCGATCCGTCGTGAGTGAGAAACTGACGCGCAGGCTAGTGCGCCTGGATAGCTCCGCCAGCTTCGAGATATCGCGCACGATCAAAGGCCCACGCGTCTGAATAACGCAAATCCGCGGCGGCCGCGCGATCAGTTCATCAAGCAAGCGCGGCATCATACACATCTCAGATTCGGCAGGCTGGTAGGGATCCACTAGAGGCGAGCAGTAGATCACCTGCGTCGGGCGCAATTCGCGCCTCAAGAGCATCGGCGCATTCGATTTCAACGTGGTGAACTGGCCCCAGCGTCGCCAATCGTCCGGTTTCAATCCCCCGTAAATCCCCATCGTCGGCACGTAGCAATAGGTGCATGCGTAAGTGCAATTGCGCGCCGGGGTGAGCGAATGTGTGAACCCGGCCTGCGCAATGAATCCCGACGTTTTACTGAGCACGCCGCGCGACTCGGACTCGAAGATTTGGAACCGCTCCGCCACAATTTATTGTCGGCCACGCTGGAGCATGGAATCCAGTTTGACACGCGACAGATATTTCCCGCCCAGCACTACAGCCGAAATCTTCTGCGTGTTGCGGATGTCTTTCAACGGATCGGCATCGAGCAATACGAGGTCGGCCATCTTGCCTTGCTCCACCGAGCCCAGCGATTCGTCGGCGTCCAGGTATTCGGCCGGCGTAAGCGTGGCCGAGCGAAGCGCCTGCGCGGGAGTCAGACCGGCCTTGACCAGCAACTGCAATTCGCGGTGCAGATCGTAGCCGGGGAAAGTATACGGATCGCCGGTGTCGGTTCCAGCCATGATCGGAACGCCCTGCCGTTGCATCTGCTCGACGACCCATGCCAGCCGCTCGTATTGCTGCGCGACTAAGCTTAAAGTCGCTCCTGGGATTTGCTTCTTGTCGTCGCGCGGGTCATCCCAGCCTTTTCGAATCTCCGCGGGGATAAAGCGGAGGCGCGGATCGCGCACCACATCGTCGGCATCCGCATAAGTGTTCCGGCGCCACATCACAAGAGTTGGAACCTGATACGACGAGTAGCGAGCCATGCGTTCGAAAAGATTACTGGCCTTGGTGGGATCGAACGTGACCAGGATACGCTCCGAGTAACTGGCCAGCGCCTTGCCGTCTTTCTGTTCCGCTGCAAGAGCGCGCAGCGGCCGTATCTTCTGCTCTTCGCTCGAACAGGACAGCAAGACGCCCATCAAATGTTCCATGCTGTTTTGCCGCGCGGTGATGGCTTCGTCGACGGTGACGCTGTCGGGAACGTGGCCGGCCACCGGCAATCCCCATTTTCGAGCGCGTTCGATCAACGCAAAGTAAGCCTCGCGAGGCAGGTGCGAAAGGACCTTGATGAAATCGACGTTGAGGTCCTGCTCCAGATGATCGTAAGCCGTGCGCGCTTCCGCCGGCGTACGCACCAGGGTGATCGGCAGCTTCGGGTCGCCCGAGGGAACGCCGTCCACCGGCGGACCGGACGTCTCGATATGAGGCCCCAGCAGGTCGCCCGATTTGATTTCGCTTTTCCAGCGTTTCACCTGATCGAGATTGCTGCCCATATCGCGCACGCCCGTCACGCCCCAGGCCAGAAACATCGGAAACTGGTTCTGTTTGTACCAGAGGTGGACGTGCATGTCCCACAAACCGGGGATGACGTACTTGCCGCGCGCATCGATAATCGTGGCGCCGCGCGGAAGACGGATAGCGGGCGCAATGGTCTGTATGCGATCGCCATGAATCAGAATGGAACGGCGCGCAAGAATATCACCGCCCTTGATGTCGACAATGTTGGCGTTGCGAATGAGGATGTCCGCGGCCCGCGCCTGGAACGCAGGCAGGACGAAACACAAGAGTGTTAGCGCAAATCTCAACCGCTAATCCGTAAGCTTCTGGCGAAGGAAATCCAGCGCATTTTGGACGGTGAGAGCGCGGATGCGGTTACGATCGCCGGGAAGCTTGATGCGGCGCACTTCGGAACTGTCCGGCGTGGCCAGGCCGATGAACATGGTGCCGACATCGGCCCCATCCGGACCCGCGTAGCCGGTCACGGAGAGCGCGTAGTCGGACCCGGTGCGATCGCGAGCGCCCTCGGCCATGGCTCGGGCCACCGGTTCGCTCACCGCGGTGTGCTCCTGGAGCATTTCTTGAGGCACACCCAGCAGTTTCATCTTCATCTCGTCCGAATAGGTCAGGAATCCGCCTAGGAAATAGTCGGAGCTGTTCTTGACGGACGTGATCCAATCGCCAAGCATGCCCCCGGTCGCGCTTTCCGCAACGCTGAGATGCGCGCCCTTGCGGCGCAGAAGATCGCCAACCACTTTCTCGATCGGATCGCCGTTGCGCGAGATGATGCGCGGAGCCAGCAACGGTTCAATCTGCGAGACCACTTCGTCGAGCAGCGCGTCCGCCTCCTCGGCCGTATCGCATTGCGCCCGCAGATGGACATCGATGCCGCCAACACTGGACAGGATAGTCGTCGTCGGATTTTTATATTTCGTATAGATCGGCGCGATCAACTGGTCGACGTTCGATTCCGGCATGCCCGCAACTCGAAATTGCAGAGTCCGAATCGCGCGCGGCGGCAGAACCGCTTTGAGGCGCGGAACGCACTGCTTCTCGAACATCAGTTTCAGCTCGTTCGGCGGACCCGGCAGCAGAACGAGAAATTTCCCCCGCTCTTCGATCCACTGGCCTGGCGCTGTTCCTCGATCGTTTTCCAGCGCCTTGGCGCCCTGAATCAAATACGCCTGACGCCGATTGATCTCGACCATCTTGCGATTGAATCGGCGGAAGCGCTCTTCGATTCCATCGCAAATTTCCTGGCTAAAAAACAGTTCACGGCCAAGCGCCGCCGCGGCTGCATCGCGCGTCAGATCGTCTTCGGTGGGACCGAGGCCTCCACAGAGCACAACGAGCATGGAGGAACCCAGCGCGGTACAAATCGAGGCTGCCAGACGCTCGCGATCGTCGCCCACGACGCTCTTGCGCACTACTTCCACACCCAGATCGTTCAATTGCCCGGTAAGCCAGAGAGAGTTGGTGTCCATCTTGGCCGGAGTCAGAAGTTCGGACCCAACCGCAATAATCTCGGCGGTCGACATCTAAGGAAGGGGTTTGCCGGCAATACCCACGTCAACGCGGAATAGAGCGTTGTTCGTGCAAACCATCAACGCGCGTGACGGTGTGAAAGCCAGGCCGACCACGCCTGGTCCCGAAAGGAACAGCTCAGGATTACGATTCTCGTCGAAGCGGATAATACCGCGCCGTCCGCCGAGGGAAGCCGCGGCGTACAAACGTCCTTCGGCATCGAACGCGATTCCCTGCGGACGCCCCAGCCCGCGATAATACGTCTCCACTTCGCCCGCCGACGAAATGCGATTGATCGCGTCGTAGCTCGACGTCGTCGGCCCGGAAACATACAGGTAGCCGTCCCGTCCGAACGCCAGATGATAAGCGGCCACAGACGGTTCCAACGTAGCGAATACGTAGATCTGGCGCGTGCGGCTGATCTTGAAAATCGTGCCGCTGCGATCGCCGACATAGAGGTTTTCGTCCTGATCGAAGGCCAGCCCCGTGGCGACCCCCATGCCCTCGACATACACCGAAGCATTGCCGTTGGTTGCTACCTGATACACGATGCCGTCGTAGCGGCTCGACACGTAGAGCACGCCTTCGTTGTCGAGCGCGAGCCCTGTTGCGTTCATGACATCGGTCACAAACGGATGCGGCGTATAATTCAAATCGATTTTGTAGACAGAGACAGGCGTCTTCTGCCCTCGCGAGCCGCTAAAGGTCGCGTACACGTTTCCAAAGCTGTCGACCGCCGGGTTCGAGACCGGATAAAGATTGTCCGCGACCTGTATTCCGATATCGCAGGTGTACGGACGGCTGGCCTGATCGCCCGCTTCGATGACCAGATCGCCCGCGGAAGCGCCTTCAGGTACGCGCACCACGACGTAGGAATCGGAGCCGATGACGATGGGAGCCGACACTTCGCCGATCGTTACACGCGGATGCAGCGATCGCGTCAGGCCTTTCCCTCGAATTTGGAATTCACCGCCCGGAATGGCAGCCGGAGGAGTCACAGCGTCGATTTGGGGTCTCCCGTTTAGATCTTTCCGTGCAGCCATGTCAGTAAAGTTTCAAAAGCCCTGCTACGAATATAACAACTGCGCCATAGAGGCCCGCCATTACGTCGTCGGCGACAATCCCAGTACCGCCGGGAAGGGCTTCGAGTTGGCGGACTGGCGGCGGTTTCCAGATATCGAAAAGGCGGAACAAGAGAAACGCCGCGAGCCAGCTTTTCCAGTTCAGGGTCATCGCTCCCGCGAGCGTGATCCATTGGCCGATCACCTCGTCGACAACAACCTCGCCCGGATCTTTCTTGCCAACCGTTCGAGCATAAACGTCGGCCGCCCAGATGCCTGGGGCGAGCAGTAAAACCGCCAAAATTGCGAACCAGTAAGGATCGATGTGCAGCCAGTAATGAAGCGCAAATGCGATGAGGACGGCCGCGAGCGAGCCGGCGGTGCCCGGACCGGCAGGGGCGTAGCCGCATCCGAACCATGTAGCGATTGCCGTGGCCATGCGCTAGTAGGGTCGCCTGGAGGACCGGGGAACCGCTCCCTCCCGGGTCTGTGAAATAATCGTCGACGATCTCCGCTTGCTCACGCGCGCGGTTCCGTAAGATCGTGAAAATCCGCGGCAGCGTTGCGGAACCCCGACTGTAAGGGAGGGGCAAATAGCCGATTTTTTCACAGACCCTCCCGGTCACGGCTCGGAACGCAGGTCGTCGCTTCCATTGGCAATCTCCACTTGCTGACGCGCGGGGTTCCGTAACAGATCGCGCTATTCTTCTTCATCTTCGGGGAGCTGCACCGGCGTCGAGATCACATACTTCTCCATTGCCCAATTGCCCAGGTCGATCAGCTTGCAGCGTTCACTACAAAAGGGCATGAATTCGTTGTCCGGCGCAACGTCTTTTTTACAAATGGGACATTTCATGGCGTGCTGTGGCCAATATGGGGAAAAGGTTCGGCACGGGTTTCTCCGCGGGCGCTTCGTCGATCAGCTCACCGACGAGGTCGTAATCGTGCGCCTCCGTGATTCGCATGCGGCGAATCTGTCCCGGCGATGCTTCACCTTCCCCAAGGTCGTTGATATAACAAATGCCATCGATTTCCGGCGCCTGCGTCGACATGCGCCCCTGCCAGAGCAGGTCGATTTCTTCCGACGGTCCTTCGACGAGGACATCCACTTCGCGTCCAATCAATTCTTGGTTTCGCGCCGCTGAAATTCTTCTCTGAATCGACATGAGCCGGCGCTTGCGGTTATAGATGGTCCGTGCGTCCACTTTGCCGTCGAGCAGATAGCTGGCGCTGGTGTCTTCATCGGAATAGGAGAACACGCCCAGACGCTCAAATTTGGCGGCCTTCACGAATTCGCAGAGCGTCTCGAAATCCGCCTCTGTTTCACCGGGAAAGCCGACGATCATGCTGGTCCGAATCGCCACGCCCGGAATGGTCGCGCGAATCCGTTCCAGCAGCTTCAGGAAGAAATCGCCATTCGATCCGCGCTTCATCCGCTTCAACACGGGACCGCTGGCATGCTGGAGCGGCATGTCGATATATTTTACGAGCGCTTTGTGTTCCGCAATCGTATCCACCAATTTCTGGGTAATACGGTTCGGATAGCAATACAGAAAGCGAATCCATTTTTCGTGCGCCGTTTCAATCTTGGCGAGCCGGGCCATCAGCATCGCCAGGCCGTCTTTTATCCCGAGATCGTCGCCGTATGCTGTCGTATCCTGCCCGATCAGGTTGATCTCGCGAACTCCCTGCGCAAACAGGCGGGTGGCTTCCACAATCACCGATTCGAAGCGGCGGCTGCGGAACTTGCCGCGATATTGCGGGATGACGCAAAACGAACAAGGATGATCGCATCCCTCGTTGATCTTGATGTAGGCGAAGTGGCGCGGCGTGGCGAGCACGCGCGGCGTCAGATCGTGATAAAGATAGGGCTCGAACGAGTTGGAAACGACTTCGACGCCTTCGCAAACGGACACGATCTTTTCGAGCTCGTTCGTGCCGACAATGGCGTCGACTTCGGGCATGTCCTTCCGGATATCGCCGCGATAGCGCTCGACGAGACAGCCGGCAACAATAAGCTTCTGAGCTTTCCCGGTCTTCTTAAACTCCGCCATCTCGAGGATGGTGTCGACCGACTCCTGCTTGGCGGGATCGATGAAGCTGCAGGTATTGACAACGATGACGTCGGCGTCCTGAGGCTGGTGCGTCAGCTCATGCCCGCGGGCGACGAGTTGACCCATCATCACTTCGCTATCGACAAGGTTTTTCGGGCAGCCGAGACTTACAAAACCGATTTTCAAGACTTGTTTACCAAACGCCGGGAGGGGCTAAACATTAGGATAACATTCCCGGCGTGCTTTTTGGCCCTCCTATAAGGCATTTCCCTGATCGCATCCGAAGCCAAAGTACCTTAGGATCATCGGTGTATCCATATTTTCTCTTCGCGGCCTTTCTGCAAGGCCCCTCCTTGCCAGCCCAGATCCCCTTATTTGACGATTGTTCCGGAACAGGTCGCGTCGTGGCGACTTTGCGCGTCACCGATCCCGTTCGAGTGCGCTCGTCTCTAGCGGGCGAATCGCAAACCTGTTACGCGGTGAACGCCCGCGTTGATGGACAAGACGTTAGCGGATATGTTCTCGGCAAGGCCTTGCCTGCGATCGTGGAGTTCGAGCGCGAGCGGATAGAAGCGCTTAGACCCAAGCCCGCGCCGGTGGCAGCAACAGTAGCAGCTGCCGAACCCGCCCCACGCCTTCGTAGATTCCCGGAGTTTTCGGGCCTCGATCTCGTCAAAAACCGGACGTTCACTTCGAGCACGCTGAACGGAAAGCTGATTCTGGTCTGCTTCTGGTCGCCCAGCAAGCCCGAATCCGAACGCGAGGTTCTGGTCGTTTCCAGAATAGCCGGCAATTTTGCCGGTCAGGGCGTGCAGGCCGTGGGAATCAGTCTCGATCGCCAGGCCGCGGAGATTAAAGACACGCTCGAAGATGCAAATGCCAAGTTTCCCAACATTGCCGACGAGAACGGACTGGCAGATCGCGAAGGCATCTCATTCGAGAGTCTTCCCTACACATACATTCTGAACCAACGGCACGAGATTCTCGCCTCGGGGTTGCATGGTTCGAATCTCGAATCAACCGTGCAGAAGTTGATGAAGGAGCAGTAACCTGCTCCTTACTTCGCCAGGCGCAGAATCTCGGAAGCTACCAGGGCGAACGCAGCGGAAATATCAGCGGATGTCGGCGCCAGATAGAACGCGCCCGCAGGCTCGCTGGAGTTGTAAATCGGGCTGGCCGGGTCATTGCTCACTCGTTGGAGCAGGACCGTGCTGATCGGGTACGGCGCATTGCCCAATCCGACGCTGTATATGATCACGTCGCTCAAGCTGCCGGCATGAGTCAGAATCGCCTGGCATTCCGAGAGCGCATTCGCGGGCGAACTAGCACACACTGTCCCGCCAGCCCGAATTTTCGTGGCGGCGTCGTCCAGGGCATTAATTGTCATTGCCGCGGCGCTATTCGCATCCGCTAAACTAATATAATTTCCGGAGAGCGTAACGGACTGATAGCCATTATTCAGATTGTCACCAAAAATGTCGGTCTGCGGCACACCCTGAAAATCGCTGGTCACCGTGACATTATTCGACCAGTTGGACATGTAAGCACACCCCGCCCCAGTGCTTGAGTCTGGCGTCGGGTTAATATCTCCGTTGGTGATGGTGCCGTTGTTCGTTGGAGCGAGTACACCAAAATATTCATTTTGGTTCGTATAGGTGTTGTAAACGCCGTTTAGCCACTTGGGTGGACCCGCATGTGCGCTGGTACAAGAACTACCCGCGGCCAGCGGCATGTTTACATTGACGCCGGTCGGCTTGCCATCGGTGAAAAACAGAATGACGTTCAAGGCCGCGGACTGATTGAGACCCACAAGCTGATCGTATCCCTGCCAAAGAGCCTGAGCGCTGCTGGTGGAACCGGCGCAAGTTATGTTACCGATGAGCGTTGTCACACTCGGAGTCGCTGTCTGAAAATTAGTATTGATTGCAAAATCCACGTGAGTGCTGCTAGCGAATGTCACCAAGGCGATTTCATCTCGCCCATTCGCGAACTCATTCACGAAGTTAATCGCCGATTGGATCAGCGGTTGGCAGGAATTGGTGGTTGCAAGAGAGCCTGAGCGGTCTACGACAAACGCGATATTTACGTCGCGCCGTACCGTCTGCGCACTCGCATAGATGGTAGTCGAGCCCAAGCTAAACCATTTCATGAATAGCGTCGGAACCACAACATTGGCCGTCACGGTAATTGTGCGTTGGTGCGCCACGGTCTCATCGACCGTAACGTTGGTGGTCTGATTGCAATTGACGCTCGTCGCGAAGAAGAAGTTGGATGGGTAATTCAGCATTACGTAAGTCGCGGCTGCGGCTTGAGCGCTGCTGACCTGGGCAGGATCGCTGGTGCCGCGCGCCAGAGCTTTAGCCGCCGCCAAAGCAGCTCCGTCGACGGCGCCCTGTAACTGCGACTTAGCCACATAGAGCACCGTCCCGTCGATCGCTAATCCCATCATGGGAATCGCGAGAACCAGGATGATACAACTCACGGCAACCGCGATCCCGCGTTGGTTCCGTTTCCTAGCAGATTTCATGAGTAACCCTCCCCAAGCGAATGCAATTGCAAATCAGTGAAAGATGAAGGACGCGTAAGCGCCGCCGGCCGTAGACCATCCGAGAAATCCGATATCCGGGTACTGAAACATCACTTCCACAACGTAGGCTGTATCTCCATCGGCCTGCGCGGGGGGCGTAGGCGACGAACCGGTCGCTCTCAGGACCGCGCTGTCGAGAGCAGCCTCAAATCCCGTCGTGCGGACGCTGGAGTTACTGTTCGATAGGTAGACTGTGGACGCGATATTACCGGACGAGTCTACGATCGCTGCCGCAGGCGTACCATAGCTGCTGGTTCGAAGAGTTGAGTTTCCGAATACGATTCTCTGCGTAAAAACAGGCAGCCCGGCATTCGTGCACGGACTCACACCCGCCGCCGTGCAATCGGCCTGGTATACCGAGACGACTTGCGACAATATGACGACCCCGTTGCCGCCGGTATTCGTCATCCCGACTCCGGAAGCCAACTGCTGGGTCACAATACTTTGATTAGCCGCTTGAGTGAAGTCCACACCGTCCGAATACATGTGCGCGACGTCACGCGCCACCTGAACCGCCTGACTATATCGGCCCATCATGATCCCCAAGCCGGTGCTCCCGAAAAAGAGCATGACCAGGCAGGGCGCCATGATCGCAAACTCCACGATTGTGCTGCCGCTTTCGGGCGAGTGAATGCTATGTTTCATGTGTCACCTGGATGGAAGAACCCCGTTGGGAGGTGCTTCCATAACATCGGCGGACGAGGCGGAGAACGTCATCAGACCGGCGCTCTTCCAAAGAGGAACCATCCAGCCGTGCTGGATGGTCCCCGTCACCACACAAATATTTCCCTGTGCATTACTGCCTGTACCCGAGACCGCGGCAAGAGTCGTCGGATTGTAGTACTGGACCGTAATGGTTGCGGTTCCTGCCGATATAGAAGAGGCGTTCAGGAACCCCATCGAGTTTTGTTCCACCGCGTTCTCGATAGCCGCGTCCTGTCCGCTTCCGCCGGTTTGCTGCGTAATCGCAAAGCGGACGCCTTCACGCACGGCATTGCGCAGTGTGTTTTGAATAAATATTGCGAGAGGATAGTCGAGAAGTGCGAAGCCAATGGCCATCAAGGGAAGAATGACCAACGCACCTTCGAGCATCGCTGAACCACGTTGTGTTCGGAAGCGTCGGGATGTACTGGCGCTGTGACCAGCGCATTTCATGAATACACTCATGCTCTAGCCTTACGTTGTAATATCGTGCAAACCATCCGTAGGCTGGATGCAGTGAAAACCTTATCCAGGGAAGATTTCTGTCTAGTTGGGGTCTTAGTAAGTTCTAATTAGTGGTTTTCTGAAGCTCCAAGCAGTTGATGAACGGCTGAGACGATGTCAGGTCCCATAGGGCCGGCGGCAACGACACGATGATTGGCGTCCAGAACAAATGTTTTCCCGGCCTGGGCATCCACCTGATAGCGAGCGGCCAAACCGCCCGGATCAGTCACTTGTACGAAAGGTAAAGTGACGTCGTCCAAGGCTTGTGAAATGCGGTATGGGCGCGGGTCCATGCTAACGCCGACCGCGGCCAAGCCGCTGGAGTGGAGCTGGTTGTAGAGCGGCATGACGGATTCCAGTTGGCTCATCGACCGCTGGTTCGCCGGCGACCAGAACGTGACCACGGTGACTCGACCTTTCAGGCTTGATAGACTCACCTGCTTCCCGCGCAGGTCATGCGCGGTGAAGTCCGCGAACTGAGTGGAGACCAGCGGGTCCGAGGATTTTAAAGCTTCGCCGTCCTTGTCGGATTTTGGCGCTGGCACAGGTACCGCCCGCGCCTCGGCCTTTGCCGCTTCTTGAGAGGCCCTCTCGCGGTGACGTACAAAATCCGCCACCGCCGGCAGCGATTCACCCAGGACATAACCGGTCACGTTCCCACCCGGACGGAAGATGGTGACCTTGTAGCAAGTTTGGCTGTCGCCCGCCAGAGCCATGTCGATGCGCAAACGCTCGCCAGGGCCAATGGAGCTGGTCTGCTGGTCATCGCTGGAGCAGCCGGAGCGCAACGGTTCCGCCGCGAGCGCCGTTTGTACCGCGGCGAGAAGAAGTAGTACACGTATGGCGATCATTGACTCAAGCGGAGCACCTCACTGGCAAGCTTTGCAAATAATGCGGTGAGCTGATTTCTATCGGCCGTTACGAAATATTGGCCGGTTTCCTGGCTCGTTTGATATGCAGGATTCGTGTAAGGCGTGTAGCTGACCGGATCGTATGGCAATGCGGGAATAGTCGGATAATTCGCCACAATAGGCAGGAATTCACGGTCCACGGAGTCGGTTCCATTTCCAGTCAGATAAATAACATTGACAACCGGGTGATAGGTCGTATCGCTCCGGATCGCATAAGCTTGCGCCATGGTTCCGTTCATGGACGCGGCCACCACGGTATTCGGCTGATCCGGCCGGAAATAGCCCGAATACGACCCTGCCGTGAATTTATTGGAACCCATGCCAATATTTGGAAAAGCACTCCACAGACCGCCCGTGTTTTTGCAATTCGGACTTACGTTTGGATCCGGACTGCATAAACTATTCACTTGGAAAATCCAGTTGTCGCGGGTCACCATGCCGCCCGACACGGTCGGTCCCGTTCCCGTCGCGACCACGCCATGCAAGCTATTGCCATAGATATCGCTGTCCGGGATGTAAGCGATAAATTGGCGGATATTGGTTCCCGCCAAGGCGCCGGTGTAGTTGCAGGTGCCGGGGATGGTCACATTTGCACCGTCCACTGGAGGCGCCAATCCGTACGTGCCCGCGCCATAGGAATTCTGATCGCCCCACTGGGCCAAAGTTCCTTGAAAGGTTGCCCCAGCACTGGTGCAGACTACAGGCATGTTGACGCAGATGGCGTTACTCCATTGCCCATTGAAATCCTGGGTTCCGACGTTGTTGTTGCAACTGTTGGTGATCCCGGGAGCGGGAGGGTTGGAACTCCCGTGCTGCGTCGGCGGCGCGGGGCCGTTGGGCTGAGACCCGTCGGGCGAGTTGAGCGACGGTCCAAAGCGGCTGTCAACAACCGTTCTGGCGGGGAAGTTCGCTGTAATGCCATTCGGAGATCCGTCGGTGAACAGGACAATGCTGTTCAACGCCAGCGGAAGGCCGGTGGCTGTGATCTGCTGGTAAGCCAAGTTCAGGGCGCTGATGGTGTTGGTGTTGCTTTGGCAGTTGATGTTGGAAATATCGTTCGCAACCTGCGCGTGATTGGTGGTCGGGGCGTCCATAAGGTGCGCCGTGATATCGAACGTGACGAGGCCAATCTGGTCAAAAGGACTGAACAGATTCACAAAGTTTCCAGCCGCTTGGACCATAGCCTGGCAAGCGGTAAGACCGCTGACGGGATCCGCGGCGGTGTTCATGGAACTGGACTGATCCAGCACCAGGATCAAAACGACGCCACGCCGGCTGGCGGTTCCGCTATCGCTGACCGTAATGCTGTGAACATTGAAAATGTTCATGAAATACGTCGGCGCCTTAACGCTGGCCGTCACGTTTATATTGAGCACCCCGGTGGGATTGCCATTGCCATCGGTCGCCTGACTGAAAGTGGGTGTCACGGTTGGCGTACCGATGGAATTGAAGTATCCGGTCGGGAAGTTGGCCGTAAAAAACTGATTGGCCGTCGTCGTCGCGGCGGTAGTGGCGGTCGCTACCGTATCGGCGAGATTTACCGAGCGTCCGGCGGCGAGCGCGGCCGCGTCCACGGCTGAGCTGAGCCGGGCCTTGATCATATAGACAGTTCCCGCATCTACAGCCAGGCCCACGCATGCGATGACGAAAGGCAGCATCGTCGCGTAGAAGATGATCGCCATTCCTCGCTGGCGAGAGCTCCTTCTTTCAGTTGCCATAGGTTCCCATCACCTCCATCGACAATTCCACTGGCGTCCGTCTGCTTTAGGAAATGCTTCGCGCATAAAGAACAGGGTTGCTGAGGACCGAAAAGAAATTCAGATAACTGATGTCGGCGTACATCTCCGAGACCAGGGCGTAAACACTCGGCGTGAGCGTCATTCCCGTCACGCTATTGAAATTTGTCGCCTGCAACGATGTATTCGTCGCGATGTTGTTGGCGGTAATTGTCCCGTTCGATGCCACGTCGCCGGCTGGAGGAGTACCAATCGCGCTGCTCCAGCGTGTTCCATTGCCGATGACGACACGATATTCGAAGACGTATTTCCCGAGGTTGGCGCAATTACTGGACGTCCATCCGTAATTCGGAGGTGTGGAATTAGGCACGCCGTGGGGAGGGGGAATCACTCCCAGGGAACACTCGTTCGGACCGACCATGACCACCTTGGACAGAATCACGACACCAGTCCCGGTGGAGCTGGGATCCTGTTGGGCATCCGAATTCATACCCAGTCCCGCGGCCGCGCTGACGATGATGCGCTGGTTCTGGGTTTGCGAAAGATCCAACCCGGATTCCGGATCCGTGTTCGAGCGCACCATCAATACCACCGCGTCTTCAGCGACATTACTGACCTGAATGGCCTTAGCCAATGCCATGCCGATCGTGAAGGCCCCGGCAAACATCGGCAACAGGAAAGTCATCACAAGCGCGTACTCGATGATCGTGTTGCCACGTTCTCCGGAGCTTCGCAAATTCTTATTTTCTGGCGTGCTCTGAATTCTCATCGACTCTATCCTCGTTACGGGTTCGGCGGCACCGACGTACCGACGGCCAACGCGCCCAAAACCTGCACGGATTCCGCGCCCAAGGTGACGCCCGTGCCCGCGGAATAGCCCTTCAGTGGCACCAACCAATTCCAGGGATACCCGGAAACGACAACCGACACGATGTTGCCCGGCTGATTCGCGTAGTTGACCACGGTCCCATTGGAGAGGGTTTGCGGCAGCGTTCCCGTCTGGGTACAGGTCCCGTTGTTGCACACCTCCACCGGGCTGGTGAGGTTGTTGGCGGTGTAATAATTCACCGTGATGTAGCTGGAGGGCAGGCCCTGCGGCAAGCCGACCGTATAATTCTGAACTACTTGTGCGATACAGCTAGCTTGGGAGGTTGCGCAGGAGTTCCCGTTGTAACTGGACTGGAAAGTGATCGCAAAGCGCGCTCCCTCGCGCGTCGCTTCGGTGAGGGTCGTCTGGATATAAACTGCCAGGGACACGTCGACGATCCCCAGGAAGATAGCCATCATCGGCAGAAAGATAACCGCCGTTTCGAGGATCGCATTACCGCTCTCTTTACCGAGGCGACGCTGTGCTCGCGAGCGGCGACCCGGGACTGCGGCGGCGGGCACGGCGCAGGTCTTCGATACACTCATGCTCTAGCCTTTTCTGTTCAATCGCCCGAACCAGGGGCCGGCGAGATGCGATGAATCCCTTATAAGGTGCGAATTTCTGACCCACCTCGGTTCTAGAGAGTTTCGCGAAAGCTGCGGCTGTAAAATTGAGTTATTGGGTAGCATACCGTTGAGTCGCGCAGATGGTCAGCAGTATCGGACGCCAGCGTGGCTTTGGCCCAACATCTTGAGTCTCGACGCGCCATTGGTAGCCGTTCTCTGGCAGTCTCTGCTGGCGCGAAGCCTGGGCGTCCGCGTTGGCCGGTTTGAACTGCCCATTCTGGCGGGGTCCGTCTGGCTGGTGTACTTTTCCGATCGTGTGTTGGATGCGCTAAGGGCTCCTCTTGAAGGGGCGGAGCCGATTCGGCAACGCTTCTACAGAAAGCACCTCCGAGTCGCCACTATAGTCGTATTCGCAACCGGCCTTCTGATCGTGCCGCTTGCTTCACGATTACTTCATCCAGCAGTTTTCCGCGCCGGCTTGACCCTGGCGGTTATCGTCGGCGCGTACTTCGCCATGGTCCATGCCGCACCACAATGCTGGCGGGTGCGATGGCCTCGCGAGTTTGCGGTCGCCGTCATCTTTACGGCCGGGACGTTTCTCGCGCTTTGGATTGGCCCCGGAAGCGCCGTTGTGCGACTCGCGGGGTCCGCTTTTCTTTTCGGACTGCTCTGCTGGATGAACTGTTCCGCGATCGAATTTTGGGAATGGCGTAGCGCGACGTTGTTGCCTCGAACGACGCGCTATCTCGGGAAATATTTGAGCGCGGCCGGTGTTTGTATCGTCGCGATTGCCGCGCTGCTCGAGTCGACCCGCACCGCGCCCGGCGCCGTTTGTATTGCCGTCGTCTTGAGCGGCGTCGCTTTCGGTGTTCTGGCACGCTGGCGAAAGAGCTTGTCGCCGGAGTTTTTGCGCGTCGCGGCCGACCTCGCGCTCTGCACGCCCTTACTCATTCTTCCGTTCTTGCGTTAACGAATGAATTGCGATCGCATTGCGCCCTGGTATCGAGGTCTCGAATATCTGATGTTCGGCCGGGCTCTGGAACGGCGGCGATTCGAATTCTTGAATGAGCTGGCAACGGCGCGGCGTGTCCTGGTGTTGGGCGACGGCGACGGCCGCTTCACCGCTGCGCTAGTCGCACGCAATCGCCACGTAGAAATAGATTCGGTCGATCTCAGCAGGCGCATGCTGGATCTTGCGCGGAGACGAATCGGGACGGACGGACGCGTCCATCTGTTGCAAGCCGATGCGCGCTCTTTCGAACCCTCGGGCTCCTACGATGCCATCGTGGCACATTTCTTCCTCGACTGTCTGTCAAACTCTGAGACGCAGGACCTCATCGCTCGACTGTCAAAGGCGCTTCGGCCCGGCGGCAAGTGGATTGTATCGGAGTTTCAGATCCCCGAGGCGGGACTGATGAGCTTCGCCGCAAGCTCGATCGTCAGCGCTCTATACCTGGCATTTCGAGTCTGCACAGGATTGCGAGTCAACCGGCTGCCGGATCACCGGACGGCGCTTTCGAGAAGTGGATTTCGCCGTCGTGAATTACGAACGGAAGCAGCCGGATTGCTGATTTCAGAGGTGTGGGAATTTAATGAATCGTCCGCGTCTTGCGATTCATGTAATCCATCAAAAGATACTGTCCCAGATTATATGGTGTCGTGAAGTAGGCCTTGCCGCGGCACAGCTCCGTCACTTTTTGGACGAAATTGACGAGGCCGAAGTCGCTGGCGAGCATGAATGTGTTGATCAGGATTCCCTGGCGCTTGCAGCGGCTCACCTCTTCGAGCGTCCGGCTGATCACCAAAGGATCCAGGCCAAAGGCATTGCGGTACATGCGGCCATCGTCGAGCGTGAGCGCCGAGGGCTTTCCATCGGTGATCATGATGATCTGCTTCATGTCCTTCTTTTCCTGGGCCAGCAGCCGCTGCGCCAGGATGAGGCCATCGCGCGTGTTGGTGTAATAGGGGCCGACCTGAACGCGCGCCAGGTCAGACAGTCTGAGCTCTTCGGCCGAATCGTGGAATAAAACACAGCGCAGCGAATCGCCCGGATACTGGGTCCGAATCAAATGCGCCAGCGCCAGCGCAACCTTCTTCGCCGGCGTAAAACGATCTTCGCCGTAGAGGATCATGCTGTGGCTGCAATCGAGCATCAGCACGGTCGCGCAGGAGCTCTGATATTCCGATTGATGTACGTGCAGATCGGAATATTCGAGGTTGATCGGCACCTTGAGGCCATCGCGCTGCACCGCGGAGAACAGCGTGCGATTCACGTCCAGGTTCATGGTGTCGCCAAACTCGTAGAGTTTGGCAGCGCCGGTGGTCTCGACGCCGGTAGCCAGATCGCGCGTGTCGTGCGCGCCGAAGCTCGATTTGCCGAGCGATCCAAGAAGATCCTTCAGCGTTTTAAAGCCTAGGAAATCGACTGATTTGTCGGTCACTTCGACCTTCACCTCACGGTCGGCGTTGCCTTGGCCGGAGCCCTGCTGTTGCGCCTGGGGCTGCTCCAGATTGATGTAGCCCTCGTCGGCCAGCTTTTGGACTAGCTGCTCCAGCAACTTGTCGATCTGCTCCCGCGACATATTGCGGAGTTGCTGTTGTATCTCCCGGGACCGCTCGTCGTCGAACATGTCGCCATGCTCGAGCGCCCGCTGGATGGCTTCCTTGAGTTGCTCGAGCGTGTGCTCGTTAAACTCGCTGAATCCCATGTACTGATTTTGAAAACCGCTTTCGAGGAAAAAATCCGACAGCGCGCGGATGAGGTCTTCTGCGCCGATGCCGAAGTCCTCACCGGTGTACCGGGAATAGCGAATGGATTTCATGCTGCCTTAGTTGAACTGACGGCGCGACCTTGGCCGCTGCGGCTCGTCACCACGCTCCGGCGTATCTCGCCGGCGCTCACCGGCGGCAAAGCCGGTCTCTTCGTTGCGGCTGATCCTGCGATGCGCGTAAAGGCCTTCCAGGATAAACTCCGCCGCCGCGGCCCGCACCGCATCCGGCTCGCTGACGCCCAGCCCCAACGCTGCCGTTTTCTCCATCAATCCCTGGATGCCTTGAAGCTGCTGCACCAGCTTGTGCGAATCGACGGATTCATCGAGCTTCAAAGTACCGCCCAGTTCGAACCACTGCACGATGGGCGAAACGTTCACGCCGTCGAAATACGAGGTGTAGACCTTCCCGACCGCTGTTCGAATCAGGTCGCGCGCGACGTTATCGCCGCCCTTCAGTTCGCCTTCATACTCCAGCTCGATTTTTCCCGTGATGGAAGGCAGAGCCGCATAGATATCGAGCACGCGCGGTACGGCAACGTCTTCGCGAGCCATCAGGGCGCGGCGTTCCGCGTTCGATACGACATTCTCCAGCACCGAAATCGGCAGGCGCTGCGAGACGCCGGAACGTTTGTCGACCTTTTTGTCCTCGCGCGCCAGGAACGCGATCTGCTCCACGACTTCTCGAATGTAGGAAGGAACCACGATGCGCGTAGCCGAGGAGCGATCCGTCCAGGATTCCTGCTTCGTAATGGAGATGCCGTGGTCGAGGGAGCTGGGATAGTGCGTGCGGATCTCGCTTCCGATACGATCCTTGAGCGGCGTAATAATTTTTCCGCGGGCGGTGTAGTCTTCCGGGTTAGCCGTAAAGACTAACATGACGTCGAGAGGCAGCCGCACCGGATAGCCTTTAATCTGGACGTCGCCTTCCTGCATGATGTTGAACAGGCCAACTTGGATCTTGCCTGCCAGGTCGGGCAGCTCGTTAATCGCGAAGATGCCACGATTGGCGCGCGGCAACAGGCCGTAGTGAACCGTTAACTCGCTCGCGATGTCATGGCCGCCGCGTGCCGCTTTAATAGGATCGATGTCGCCGATCATATCGGCGATGGTCACATCCGGAGTCGCCAGCTTTTCGACGTACCGATGCTCGCGCGTCAGCCATGCGATCTCGGTGTTGTCGCCCTCTTCAGCGATCGAGTCTTTGCAGCGGCGGCAGATTGGATGGAATGGATTGTCCCGGATTTCGCAGCCCGCGATATAGGGCAGGTACTCGTCGAGAAGCGCCGTCAGCATACGAATGATGCGCGTCTTGGCTTGTCCGCGAAGTCCAAGCAATATGAAGTTGTGGCGCGACAAAACGGCGTTGACGATCTGCGGCACTACGGTGTCTTCATAGCCAACGACGCCGGGAAAGAGATCCTCTCCGCGCTGTAGCTTGCAGATCAGGTTTTGGCGCAGCTCTTCTTTTACGCTGCGATTTCCAATGTGATTCTCAGAGAACTTGCTCTTTCGGAGGACGCCGAGAGTTTGAGGCAGGTCGGGCATAACAGAACCGCGATTCTCTCGCGATTGTAGCAGGCGATCGTTCTTCATGGTATTTCTATCCATCCGGCGTAGCCGCGTTTACGTATATTTGGACGTAACCGTTAGCCGTTATGCATACTCCTTATTGCGAGTGATACAGTAATAAACCAGCGGTGAGCGTGCCGAAGTGTCCCCAGATGGGTCTAATGACACAGCGTACACGTGTTTGAGTGTTGGGAACGGAGGAGGGATTTCCGTGAAGCTAGCGGTTTGGATCTCCATTTTAGGTCTTGCCTGCGGAGTGCGAGCACAAGATCTTTCTGAGCGGGCGTGGCAATTGGAAATGAACGGCGACGGACCCGGCGCCGAAAGTCTGCTCCAACAGGCTGCGAACCAAGTTCCTCCGAATCCGCCGGCTCTCAAAGCCTATGCGGAGTTTCTGGATCGCCATCGCGATCCACTTGCCGCGCAGGTCTACACCCGGCTTCTCACCGTTACGGACGGACACGAACGCGCGGAGGTTGCGCGCAGATTGCTGTTGATCGACGCGCGCAACGCCGATTGGTCCGCGGCCGGGAAACACATGCAGATCTTTCGCGACGCCAAAGGCACGGGACTCGATCTTCCTTCCCGAACGAATGCCGCCTCCCCGAAGAAAAACTTCGTCATTCTTCCTGGTCCGATTCGATCCTTTTCCCGCATGGCGGCTCTCTCACCCGACGTCCAGCCTGACGACCTGCTCCCCGCGCTCGCCCGTAACATCGTGACCAACGGCTACCAGGCTTCGAGCAGCAACGAAGCTCTCGAACAGACCGAATACCTGAAGCTTGTCGTCCGATACCTCTCGCAAGCGCGCGAGCTCGACAAACTGGCTGGCCCGGAAAAAGTCATCAAGATTGAAACCTGCGATTCAGCGCAAACCGGCGATCTGCTGCGCGTGATCGGTTATCGCATGCGCGGCGGCTGCGGCTCCGACGTCGTGCTGGAAACCGTGAACGCCAGCCGCGCCTTCCTGACCATCGACTCCGGCTTCCCGCTGGCCGAGCTGGAACAGTCTCTGCGCACGAACCGGCCCTTCGCCTATGACTACAAACCAACCGAGGTTCCAATCCTCTACACATTGGATTTCTGGACTTCGGCGCATGAGAATAGGCAAATTGGTGGCGAGTTCATCGATTACTTCATTGGCGACCCGTCCATTTGCCGCCTGTATCTGGGACTGGCGAAGCTCGATCCTCCCACCTCCGACGAGATGCGGAAAGCGATTCCGCCGGCCCGCCTCAGGGCCTTCGGTCACGTGCTCGATTTCTATGGAGGCATGTTCGAGATCCGTAATGGCAGGGCGATCGTTCCGGGCGGCGCGAGATCCGAAAAAGCATGGGGGGATCTGGCCGGTGTTTCGCCGGAAAAAGGTGCGCAGTTCTTTGAGAAGCTGCTAACCAAAGACGATGGCTGGCTGGCAAGCTATTACGACTCGCTCGCGCGAATTGTCTACAACCCGTCCAACGGTCCCGTTCAGGCCTATTTGACCGAGCCCGAGCGCTTGAAACGATTCTATGCTGCAATCCGCGGGAAGGTCACCAGTCCCGGACCCGCGCGCCCGGTCTTTCGCGCCAACTCCGACATGATGCTGCTCACCACGCGGCTTCGCTTGGATCCCAATGGCAAGCCGCACGTTCCGGGAGGTCTGACCGTCTGGCGCGACCTGTTCACCGATCACCCACATGGCAGTAAATACGATGCCAAGCTAACGAAGGCTGCGGGCGGTTGGAAAGATCCCGACGATGTTCTCGAAGCGTTATTCGGCCTTTGCCGCAAATCGGTAGAGAACGAACCGCTCAAGATCTTTATGGCTCTGAGCGATGTCGACCGGCATCGCACCGCACCGCTTACCGACCAAATGGTGGATCGCCTGGCGCGTTCGTATCGAGAATTCGGCGCGCAATATCCGATCTTCGCCGAGGCTCCCGATGTTTCCGAGCGAACGATCGGCCAGTTTCTCGATATGGCCGAGGAAATCAGCCAGATCCACGATCTCGGCATTCGCGCGGATGCGGCCGGGAGCCTGCAGGCTCTGGTTGGCCTGTGGCAGATCTTTTATCGTCAGGGATCCATTGCGCCGAAGGATGCGGATCAGAGTCTCGTCGGCGATCCTCAGCGGATTCGGAAAAATCAAAAACGAGCACGAAGTTTTCAACGGCGGCCGCAACGGCGTCAAAGCGCTGCTCACCGCTTGCGATTCTCCCTCCGATGCGTCTCCGCAAGATCGAATGATCGATCTGCTCGCCGGCGCGGCCAGTCCCGCTGACTCCGACTCCCATACTCAGATCGTCGAGGAAATGATTCGGATCTTCGAAGCGCAGCGGCTCATTTCGCTGAAAACAATCTTCGACCTGTCCGATCAGTTGGAGAGCGTCGCCAAAGGCGGAAAACCCGATTCTGCTCTCATCACGAAGACCGCCGCGCGCATCTCTGAAATCCAGCTTCCCCGCGCCGGATTGAGCGGTCGCTGAAAAGAACGCTCTTGCGTTCGGCTATTGGGCGGAGCGGCACATCGAGATCGAGCGCAAGCTCAATCTCAAGCCCCTGATCGACAAGCTCGCGACGGATCCCAAAAAACTGGAGGACGTTCGGGCGATGCTCGCTCCTTTCCTGCGCGACACCCTCGTCGGCCTCGATTATATCCACTACGCTCCGCCGGGCGCGCAGATCCTGAAAACCAATCCGCTGTTCGTGCGGAGCCACGATTTTATCGGGATGCAGGGTGCCAACCAGACCTGGAGACAGACCGAGGTAATGGGCAATGGATGGCCTGCCAGCGCTGGCGGCAAACTCGTCGGATCGCTCGCCGGCGTGCCTTACGCACTTGCCGAAGCCGAGCAGAATTTCCTGATCCCCGTTCGCGAACAGGCCCTGATCTGGGGCGACCTGGTTCCGCAAATGATCGTGACCGCGACGGTGCCGCGCTGGTGGACCGTAACTCCCGCGCAGCTCCACTGGATCGCGTTGCACATGGATTACGCCGAGAATGCCATTGCGGAAGCTTCCATGGATCCAGTCGGACGGGCCCAGGTACTGAAAGCTCTCGAAAATCACGCTCCTCCGGCGCGCACGTATAAAGTCCAGCGTTTACTGGAGGCGGGAGATGTGCCGGAAGCATTGGACGAGGTGACGCCTTCAGAGATGTTCGCGATCGCGGCCGAGCTGAGCGCCGACAAAACCAACATGGCGCCGGTGGCGACCGAAATTCGCCGCGCGGCCCTGGAATCTCCCAAAGAGCTGAACTACGAGACCATTTCGCGGCGCTTCGGCACTCCCAAGCCCACGCTCACAAATTCGTATTTGCCCGAATTGCTGAATCTACGGACGTTCCCGACGTTGATGGGCTACTCCAGCCGCATCATGGCGGAAAGCTGGGAATCCAATTTGCTCTACTACGCAGCCATCGCGGATGAATTGCATCTGCCGCCATCGCAATTGAATATACTGGTTCCCACGTGGACGCAGCAGACGGTCGAGCGTATCTTCGCGACTCATCTGGAAGATTGGCCCGCGCTGTTGCGATCGTTAAGAATGGTTGGGGAAGATGTTCGCCAAAAGACTCGAAAAGCGGCTTCGGTAGGGGCAGGATTTTAGGAAGGTTCGGTGGAGGCTTTCTTGAACGCTGTGAAACGAATTGCATTGCTCGGAACAGTATTGGCGGCTTCGGGCACGCTGGCGTGGATTTGGGCGCAGGAGCGGCCCACGTTCCGCATCAAAGTAGACATGGTGGTGGTGAGCTTCACCGTCACCGACAGCAAGGGACACTACATCAACGGTCTCAAGCCCGGCGACGTGAAAATCTTTGAAGACGGCATCGCCCAAAAGATGAACACGTTCGGCGAGGGCAACAAGCCGCCACTGCAAGTGATGGAGGACGGTTCGACACATCCGCTGATGGTCTCATCCACGCCGGATGCAACCGAGAAGGGCGTGGGTTCCGATATCCGCACCGACGCTTTCGTTGGCACCAACGTATTCGTGTTGTTCGACACCAGCAACTACATGTATCGTGGATTTGTCTACGCCTCCGACGCGATCGCCGATTTCATCCGCGGGCTCGATCGCGCCGATTCAGTGGCCGTCTACACGTTCAGCCGCAATCTCTCGCGCGTCGCGCCCCTGAATCACGATCGCAGCCAGGCGATTTTCGGGTTGCGTAAGGCCGTCGCCGGCGATGACGCCGCGCTCTATAACGGCCTGCTCCTCGGGTTGCGCGACGCCGCGAAAGTCCCGGGCCGCAAAGTGATCATCGTGTTTTCGAACGGGCCGGACAACGCCAGCATGATCGCTCCCGACGACGTCCGCGCCGTGGCCGAAGACGAGGGCATTCCGATTTACGTTATCTCTACAAGTGAAGTGAACAAGGATCCGGTCTCCAGCGCGATCTTCAAACGTATCTCCACCACCACGGGCGGCAAAGCCTATTTCGCGAAGACCTGGCAGAAGCAGGTGGAAGCATTCGAGAACATCCGCGAGGATCTCGGCAACAGCTATACCGTCACTTACTACCCGGCCGCGAACAGCAACGAGGGCTTCCGCAAAATCACCATCGACATCACTTCCGACGTCGGACACAAGTATCGCGTCCGCGCCAGACCTGGCTATCGTCCGCGCGGCGGGTTCGAATAGAAGCAGCGGACCTTAACTCAAGTCTGCCTGCGTGTGTCACGCTCCAGCGTGCGCTTTAGCGCGCACGCCGTCGTAGGATATCTTAGATAAACAAGCATGGCGTCCCCAAACACCCTGCGGCGTTCCCAGATCGCCTCCCGCTTGGGCGAGTCGAGGCTCGAAGCGCTGCTCGAATCCGCGGAACTGCTCCACGCGAGCCTCCGATTGGAGGACCTGCTCCGTCACCTGCTGCGCACGGTGATGGGCCGGTTGCTGGTCGGCCGCGCGGCGGTAGCGATCCGGCAGGACGGATCTATGCGCGTGGCGCTGGCTCGCGGCGTCGCGTCCTTACCGGTCGGGAGTCCGTTCAGTGAAGACATCGCGCACGGCGCCGGCCTCGAACAGGTGTTTCCCATCGGCGACCCTGAGTTCCCCATTGGATTGCTCGGCATCAGTAAGCCGATGCGCGGCGACTTAGACCCCGAGGAACACGATTTTATCCACGCCCTCATCAGTCTCTCGGCCAGCGGTATCGCCAACGCGCAGGCGCACGACGAATCGGTTCGTCTGAATCGTTCCCTCGATCAGAAAATCCAGGAACTGCGCGCCCTCCTCGACATGGTTCGTGGACTCGCGGCGACCCTCGACCCGGAAGCGATCGCGCAGCTCCTTGCGCTTACCCTGGCCGGCCGCTGGGCCGTTCGTAAATATGCAGTCGCCGCGTGGCGCGATCAGCATCCTCTAACTCTGCGCCAGCGTGGGCTGGATCTCGCCGAACTCATCGCCGATAAAGCCGCCGTCGCCGCGCTTCCGGATGCCCAGATTGCCAGCGAGGATTTGCACGGCATCCCGGCAGGTTCAGTCGTGTTTCCGATTCGTTCCGGCGCCGACACCAGCGGAGTGGTCGTTTGCGGACCCCGCGCCGGCCAAAGCTCCTATACCGAATCGGACCTGGAGTTCGGATCCGGACTCGTCGCGCAAGCTTCCGTGGCGTTCGACAACGCCTGGCACTTCCGCGAAACGCTGGTCAAACAGCAGATGGAAAAAGAGCTGGCCATGGCCGCCGCCATCCAGCAGAATCTCTTCCCGGCTACCCTGCCCCAGTTGGCGCACACCCGCATCTCCGCCCGGAATCGCCAGGCGAAACAGGTTGGCGGCGATTACTACGACGTCATCCCGCTCGAAACCGTCGGACCATCCGAACCGCACCTGCTCTGCGTGGTCGACATTTCCGGAAAAGGAATGTTCGCCTCCATCCTGATGAGCAACATTCAGGCGACGTTGAGAGCCCTCATGCACGGTAGCTCGCAACTTGCGTCGCTCGCGGCGCGCACCAACGATCTGCTCTACGCGACGACGCCATCGAACCGCTATGCGACTGCGTTCCTGACGTTTTACAACCCGGTCACGGGCGAATGCCGCTGGGTCAACTGCGGCCACAACGACGGCATCATTCTCAGAGCGAACAACGAAGTGGAGCAACTGGCATGCAGCGGCCTGGCTCTCGGGCTTTTTCCCAAACGGACCTACGAGGAGCAGTATTGCACGCTCGCGCCGGGTGATGTTTTCGCCATCTACTCGGACGGTGTTACAGAAGCGCAGAGCGTCTCAGAAGTTGAGTTTGGCCTGGAACGCCTCATCGATTGCCTTCGCAAGACCGCTGCCCAGCCGCCCGCCGCGATCGTGGATGCCGTGTTTCAGGAGATCGACGCGTTCACCGGGGAAGCGCCGCAATTCGACGACATCACCATCATGATCGTTAAACGGACGGCTGGGGATCAGCCATGATCGAGGGCTTTCTCGAACAGATCCTCTGCCGCCGCCCGAAATCGACGATCGCAAAACTGGCGTGGCTAGCTTTCTTTCTGCTGTTTCCCGTCGCATACGTAGTGGGATCCCTCTTCGCGCAACGGGAGATGCTCCGCACCTACAACCCCATGGAGGTCGATCGCGAATCCGCAATCGCCACCGCGCGCCAGTTCGCGGCCGACCACGGCATCGATTCGACTTCCTGGCAAGCCTACACCACTATCGACCCGTCCGAAAAACTGATGGCGTATTATCGCCTGCATCGCGATAGCGCGGGCGAAGCCGCGCAATCGTTTTCCTTTCCGATCACGATTCGCGTCCTGCTGATGTCGGGGCCCCACAAGATCGCCGAGGTTATCGTGGATCGCAAAGGACACGTCGCGGGCTATGACTGGACACTCGTCCGGTCGGCCAAATGGGGCGCGCCGGTCGACGAGAAGCAAGCTCAAGCAATCGCTTTCGCCGCAGTCTCCCGCATTCCGAACCTCGCCAGGCTGCTCGCGTTGGGCAAACCGGAGACTGGAACGCTGGAGCATGCTCAGGAGGCGGGCTGCCGAAAATTCGTCTGGCACGCGCAAGGAGCCGCACTCCCCGGTCTGACCTTTGATATCAACACGGCGGTTTGCGGGACCGAGCCGGTGCTCGAAACTGTGAGCACCAACATCGACGACGTCTATGCGAAAGCAAACGGTCTCGACCAGAATCGAGCCCTCCAGATTTCGGTGTTGGTTTACGCAGTTTTCATCACCGTCGTTATCATCTACAGCCTGTACCGTTATGCCCGGCGCGCTTTCGAAGGGGAAGTGTCCCACAAACGAACTCTGCTGCTCGGCGCCGTTGTCGCCACCGCCCTCATGCTGAGCTTCCTGACCGCTGTCGATGAATATGTGCTCGGCAATTATAAAGCGAACGAATCCGTTCAGTGGTTCCCGCTAATCGCGGTCGCCATTAGCTTCACCGTGATGGGCCTCGTTCTTGCAGTTGCGTACGAAGCGGGCGAAGGCGACGTTCGTGAACTGTATCCCGGGAAATTGACTTCATTGGACGCCGTGGTTCGGGGAAAAATCTTCAGCCGCAACGTCGGCCGTTCCGTTCTTTTCGGAACCGCATTCGCCGGATGGATGCTCCTCCTCGAGGGGCTCTTGAACATCTCCCTGAGGTTCGAATCGAGCAGCACCGGCGTCGACATTCTCAAGGTCCCATTCTTTCGATATCCGTTGGTCGCGGTCATTCTCGGGCAAGCCATCATGGTCACGCTGATTCCAGCATCGGGTCTTCTGCTTCCCCTTGCATTTCTCACCCGTAACGTCCCGCGGCTTCAACTCCGTAACGCGCTGCTTCTTTTGTTTGCCGTTCTCGGTTGTTGTCTGAACGTGACCCATTACCGGACCCTCGACGGCGCTGCGCTGAGTATCGGAGTTCTGACGGCAATTGTCCTGACTCCTTTTCTCGCCATGGATTTTCTCGCGGTGATGTTCAGCCTGGGGGCATTCCAAATAGCAAAGATGCTGGCCCACATCACGGCGCTTTCGCCTCCATCGATGGAGCTCGGAATATCGATGGGCTGCATCGGTCTTGCATTCCTCGCGATGGAAGCCTGGGCAGTAGTGCGCGGGCGCGAATACTCGAGTGACGAAGTCCGGCCGCTTTACGCGCATCAAATCGTCCAACGGCAATCGCTGCAGGCCGAGATGGCCGCCGCGCGCGAGGCGCAACTGCATTTGCTCCCGAAGACCGTCCCCCAGGTCAACGGCCTCTCGATCACTGCCGCGTGCATTCCGGCGCGGGTCGTGGGCGGCGATTTCTACGATTTCTTTCCTCTGGGAGAGAATCGGCTCGGTATCTTTATCGCGGAAGGTGGCAATCGCGGCATCGGCTCCGCGCTCACCATCGCTCTTGCGAAAGGTTTTCTGATGCATACCGTGCGCCGCAACCTGTCGCCCTACGAGGTGATCGTACGGCTGGAAGCGGCTCTGGGAATGTATTTGGAAGGCGCCGTCGCTACCACGCACGTCGCGTACGCGATTCTCGATAACAACCTCGGACAAGTCCGGTACGCGCGCACGGGCGAGTATCCCAAGGTTCTGGTTTCTTCGCTGACCAAAGAGCGGCGGATTCAGATGCCCGGCTCGGATAAAGACGCATATGAGGGCTCGGCCGATTTGCGCGGAGGCGACACCGTTCTGCTGTTCACCGACGGAATCGCGCGAAGAACTCGAATATCCGGCTCTCGCGCCGCGGACGATATCCTTCGAGTTCTCTCGCGCAAGCGGCGCGAGCATCAGCTTTCCGACGATCTCACCGCTGTCGTGATTCGAGTCGAACACGTCGGCAGCGCCATGGAGGTTGTGGCTTGAAACCGAGCCTTTGGGTCGTAATCGGCGCCATCGTCGGGTGCGTTCTGCTCGTGTATGCCGTGCCCCGAGCTCACCCGGCTGCTTCCTGGAATGTGCGTTTCGACCGCCAGCAGAGCATCGTTCGCGCGCGCGAGGCGTCCGCCGCGTTCGGTTTTCGCACCTCCGATTGGAACGTTACAGCCGCCGGAGGTACCCAGAGCAAACCCGATACTTATTCCCGCCTGCATCCCGCCGACACCTCGGCGCGAAGGTTCTCGCCGGTCTATCCGGAAATCATGTTCAGAGCGCCGGCGAAGCCATATCGGATCGATATCGAGTTATCGGCCGGCGGTGAGGTGAACAAGTGGGAACGCACCGGATATCCGAAATCTCCCGTTCCGGACGCCGCACAGGCGCGCCAAACAGCCGAAAGGGCTCTGGCTCAAATGACAGGCGCGGATCGCGGCGCGTTCCGTTCCGTGACGGATGCCTCTCCTACCAAGGGAGCGCTTCTGTTCGCGTGGGAAAAACCGGGTCCGCTCACGCAGCGGTTCGAAGCGACTGTTGCCGGCGATGGCTTGCTCGATGCACAGGTCAAACCCGTATTCAATCGCGAGTTCGAGGACTTTCTACAGGCTCGAAAACGTCATCGAGACCAGTTAACCGTGATTGTAGCGATAGTCGTCTACACGATTGGAACCGTGCTCGCGGCCATCGTTTACCTTTATTGGGCGGTGCGCCGGGCCGTGAAATACCGCTTTGTGTTTTCTCTGCTCGGCATCGTGTCGGCATGGGGGATCGTAACGTGGCTGAATTGGAATCTCAACGAGGAACTCTATTCCAACCTGTCCAGCGGCGAAAGCGTCCTCTCCGTGTGGGGCGAAGGCGCGCTCCTCTTCACGATGATCGCGCTCTTCTTCTTCATCCTCTGCGCCGCGATGGACGCCGTTGGAGTCGCCGCGAAACTCGTGACCTTGCGCAGTCTCTTCAGCTCCTCGATTCTGAACCAGCGGCTCGGTTCGTCGGTGCTGGCCGGATTGCTATGCGGCCCATTGCTGGTGGGACTGCCGTTATGGATCGCTTCCTGGCGGCTCTTCGGCTCCGTACAAACCGGCGATAGTGACGCGGGCCTGATCTACGCGGCATTTCCCACTCTCCAGGCCTTAAATAGCATGATGAATCCGGCAATCATCGGATTGTTCGGCTTCGGCGGCGGCTTCCTCGCGCTCTACATACGCAAACGCTGGCTCGCGAATGCGATCCTCGGCGTCGCCGGCATTCTGGTTTTCTCGACAACAACGGTGCCCTCCGAGAGCTCGGCCATCGTCATCCTGCTCATCGGCGCGCTAACGTTCCTGATCTATTTTTGGATCTATCTCCGTTACGACGTTCTAGCCGCCCTGGCGGCTGCCTGGAGCGCTCACGCAGTTTGGAATTCCACCGCTCTCCTGCTCCAGCCCGCCCGCTCGATCGAGGTTTCCGGCATCACCTCCTTGATCATCGTCACTATTTTTGCCGGATGTGCCGCGCTGCTCGCATGGCGCGGGCGGAGACTCGAGATCGTTGAGGGTGGACAAGCTGCCGCAACATCTCAGCGCGAAGCCCTGATGGCAGAGTTTTCCATAGCCCATCGCGTGCAACAGCAAATGCTGCCGGACCGGCCGCCGGAGATTCCCGGTTGCTCTATCGCCGCTTCTTGCCAGCCGGCACGCGAGGTCGGCGGCGACTTGTTTGACTTTCTCAGGCTGCCCGACGGACGCTGGTCGATTAGCGTCGGCGATGTTTCCGGTAAAGGCGTGCCCGCGGCGCTCTATATGACGCTGACCAAGGGGCTCCTGATCGCAACCACGCAGGATAGCGCCGACCTGGTCGACATCATCACCCACGTTAATCGTCATATCTATGACGTGACCGAAAAGAAAACCTTCGTTACCATGGCGCTCGGCGCTTTCGATCCCGAAACGCGCATCTTCGATCATGTCCGCGCCGGCCACAATCCCATCGTCTGGCGGCGGCCCTCCGACGATGTGACCACTCTGCTCAACGCTCCGGGAATCGGACTCGGCATCGTGCATGAACGCCTTTTCCGAAGCAGCACGCGGCTCGACCGGCTGCAACTCGAGACCGGGGATGCGCTCGTGTTTTATTCCGACGGACTGACCGAGGCGATGAACGCGGTCGACGAACAATTCGGCGAAGATCGCCTGATGCGCGCCGTCGAAGAGGTGGACGGCATGGATGCAACGAAAGCTCGCGAACACATTTTGTCGCAGGTCAAAACGTTTTTGAACGGAACCCCCGCGCAGGATGACATGACCTTGGTCGTGCTGCGGGTAAACTAGAAACAAACTACATGGCGACTGCTTTCACCATTCAACGCTCCACGCAAGACGATCTCACAATCCTTTCGCTCGAAGGATTCCTGGACGCCCACACCGCGCCGGAGTTCGAAAATGCGGTCCAGCAGGAATTCGACGCCGGGCACAAACAGATCATCGTAGACTGCGAAAAGCTCAACTACATTTCGTCGGCGGGACTCGGCGTTTTCATGAGCTTCATCGAAGAGATCCGCGAAGCCGGCGGCGACATCAAAATCTGCGGAGCGACGCCCAAGGTGTTTCAGGTCTTTGAAATTCTCGGTTTCCCGGCGCTGTTCGACATTTTGCCCGACATCCCCGCGGCAGTGAAGCGCTACGCGGAAGTCCCGGTGCGTGGAGGAGAATGATGCCTTCTTTCGAAAAGACGTTCACGCTGCAAGTCCCGTCGTCAACAGAGAATCTGTCCATCATTCGCGATTTTGTGACCGGGATCGGCGAACAGGCCGGCCTCGGGGCAAGCGACGTAGCCAAGCTCGAACTGGCCGTGGACGAGGGTTGCGCCAACGTCATCGAACATGCTTACGGCCGCGACACTACCAAGGAAGTCACCATAAGGGCGATTGTCGACAACGACGCGATCTCGATCGACGTGACCGATACGGGTGAAGGCTTCGATCCGGGAACGGTTGAGCATCCGGAGCTCGAAAAGCTCATCTCAGCCCGTAAATCCGGGGGCTTGGGAATGCGCCTGATGCGAAGCTTCATGGACGAAGTTCGATATGAAATCGTTCCCGGCGAAAAGAACGTGCTCCGCATGGTCAAGCGGCTCCACAAAAGGATGTAGTGTACAAACACATGGATGCAGCGACGAAGCGGCAACTCGTAGCCGACGTGCCCTTCTGGTTTCACTCAATCGACTTGGGAGATGGTGTGATCACTCCGGGGCGATGCGGCAACGGCTACCTCAACGAAGAAACGGCGCGCATGTCGCTTCCCGATCTTTCAGGCAAGAGCGTGCTCGACATTGGAACCTGGGATGGATATTTTGCTTTCGAGGCCGAAAGACGCGGCGCAGCCAGAGTTGTGGCGTTAGACCATTACGTCTGGAGCCTCGATCTTCCCGCCAAGAATCTTTATTGGCAAAGTTGCCGCGCGGCCTGCATTCCGCCCGAGGAATACCATCTGGTCCCAGGATTATGGCAGCCGGAAACACTGCCTGGCAAGAAGGCCTTCGACACCGCGCGCACGATCCTGGGCAGCAGAGTTGAGCCGGTATTAGCCGACTTCATGACAGCGGATCTCGCACCACTGGGACAATTCGATATTGTTTTTTTCCGGGGCGTCCTCTACCACATCAAGGACCCTCTCGGCGCGCTGGAGCGCGTTTGCCGCCTGACCCGCGAGTTTGCGATCATCGAAACCGCGGCCATCCGGATCCCTGGGAAAGAGAATGTATCGCTATTTGAGTTTTACGGATCGAGCGAGTTAAATAACGATATCAGCAACTGGTGGGCGCCTAATGCGATAGCGCTTCGTAATTGCTGCCTGGCCGCGGGTTTCCAAGATACAAAACTGGTGTTTCAGACCGTCACCGATCCCGGGCACACCTCCGGCCTGAGCGCGGATGTAGAACGGCTTCGCATCACACTTCACGCTTGGAAGTGAGGATCGAGTCGCGGCCTGGAGTATTCAATCCACAGCAATTGTTGTAAATCGACCGTCAATACTTTGCCGAACTAACTTCTTAAACTTCAGCCACGAGCAACCGTTCGAGGCAACTTCACAACCGGGGATGGAAACGTCCTGGCTTGCAGGCGGAGAAGCGATCGTTAGCCGATCTTCGTTCCTCATCTGGTCGAGCGTTTGAGCGAGGTATTGCGTCTTGACGAAATACTCTCCACTGGCTGAATCGCGCCACACAGAGAAGATCAGCGCTCCGCCCGGCGGCGTATCGTCGGGCTGATATCCGGGTAAATGCCACGACAGTCCCAGGATCCCGGAGATATTCGAGAGATTCGTATCGTGACCCGACAAGACGAGCAGCGCATCGCCAACCTGCCCCAATGCCCCTGTCACGGGTTTACCGGAAATCGCCTGATCGATCGAGCAAAGCACATGCGCCAGAAGATTGGAGCCGCGAACGCGCGCGAGCGCGGGTGTCCGCCGCATCAGATCCGTATACGCGCGGTGGAGTTCTAAAACGCTGAATAGGTTTTCCCTGTTCAGCCGTCCCCATCCGAGATCCGCGCCTTGCATTCCGTTCGCGTACTCGAGCAGGAAATCCTCGCTCAACGACGAACCTGTTGCTAGAGGCCGTATCGGAGGGAGCGCTTCCTCCTTGATTTCGATACCGTCTGAGATCTCTTTCTGAGGCGTACCCTTGTCATCCGCAAGAATGAAGCGCAGTGCGGCGAAAGCAGCCGCATGATCGTCGATCGTTTTTTCGGGTTGGGAACCCACTTTTTCTCGCACCACCCTGGCGGCAAGCTTCGGATCGGCAGCTCCTACGCCGGAGAATATCGGATCCCGCTGGCGATCCGGTTTCGAGTGGATCTCAATTCCACAGCCGGGAAGAAGCGACTCCGCGAGGGCCCTTCCCGTCTCGAGAGTACGATGATCGGTGTCGGCCCAAATATAGATGCGGCCTGCATCCTGGCATCCTGTACCGCTATAGAGGCGCTCACCGGCCAGCCATTCGCGGTAGTAAGCCCCCAGGATCTTGATGAGATCGCGGCCATGAAGCGTGAGTTCCCCGGGCGCGACGCCCCACTCCGGCCAAGGCTGCGCTGAGTATTGATTGAGCCGCGCGGCGTCCCAAGTAGGTGATCGGACGCCATGACGGCTAACAATAACCACATACTTCAACTCAGCTTTGTTGGCCGCGGGCGCGATCGCTTGCGGCGTTCCCAGGAAAGCCGCAAGCAGCGTAACGATCGTGCTATTTTTCACGGTTGAAGCTATAGCGGAGCCCGGCCGCATAAGTTGGCTTGTAATATTCTCTCTGATTTACGAAAATCGGGCTTCCGTTGTAGTAACCGAAAACTTCATTGGTCAGGTTCAGACCGTAGACGACCGCTGTAAATCCTTTAGCAAGCCGGACACTGGCTTGCGCATCAAGTTGCAGGTGCGGGTAAGTGTACACATCACCCGTCGGGCCTTTGGGTCCGAGCCCCGTAGGATCGCCGCTCGTCTGATATTGATATTGGTAAATGCTGGGTCCATTGTAGGAAAGACCCACGCGAACCGAGAAGCGGCCACGATCGAACGTCGGGCTGAGATTCCAACTGTTAGGAGCCTGGCGTTGCAAAGCAGGGCTGTCCGCGCGGCCGGGAATGCTCTTGATCTGCGACGCAGTCCAGCTATAATTCGCCAGCATTCCGAAAGATCCAAGCACGCCGGGCAACATGGAAAGCCGCTGCTGGTAAGAAAGCTCGACACCATATAGATAAGCGTTGCTGGCGTTGATCCATTGCGACACCAAATCGCCGTCATAAGCCCCGCTCGTTGCCGTGTACGATGTGCTGATCAGAGTATTGCTGAGTTGTTTGTAGAAGAAGCCTGCCTGGAGGATTCCCGCCGGCTTCAGGTAGCGCTCATAAAGCAGATCGTAATTGTTCGCGTGCTCCGGCTTAAGCTTCGGGTTTCCCGTCGCGATTGTGGCCGGGTTCGTGGAATCGTCCTCGGTGACATAGGGGACAAGCTGATAAGGATCGGGCCGGGAGAGGCCACGACCATAAACCAGACGCAGCCCGGAGTCCTGTGTCAAACCATAACGCGCCGAGACGCTGGGCAGCACATCCACGTAGGAAGGATTGTTTCGTGTCGGCACGGGAGTGCCGCAGCCGGTGCTGGTGGGGCAGTTACTGCTGCCGGCGGGAAATAGTGTGACGTAGTATCCGAGCGTGTTCATCTGGGTGCCTTCGAACCGGACGCCCATAAGTACATGCCAACGGCCGAAATCCATCGTGTTCATGATGTAGCCGGCCGAGATGCGCTCGATAATGTCGAACTGGTTCGGATAAGAACTCGAGGCCGTGTTGTAGCCGTCGAGGTAGCTCCCAAGATTGGCCAGCGTGAAGCTCTGGAGCTTGTTGAAATCTGAGACCGGTCCGAAGTGGCCGCCGAAGTAGTCATTGTTGTAATAATTGTTGTTGCTGAAGCCGTTCAGGAACTGCGTCATCGGATAACTGGAAGCAGACCAGCCGTCATACACATTTTCCGTAGCGTTCTGGTATTCGTGGCCGTTACGAATCTTCCCTCCAACTTCGAAAACAGCGTAGTGTGACCCGATATGATAATTCACCGAGTAGGCCGCGGCGCCCGTCAAATTGAGCTGCGCGTTCTGGCCTCGCGATGTCGTGATGTCTTTGAAACCCCATTCCGAGGCGTTCTCCAATGGAGAGTTCGGACCATCGCAATTTTTACCGAAATGCGGCACGTACTGATTGGTTTGCGTGCTCGGATCGTACCCGCAACTGAGCTTCGGCCCCAGCCATCCGAAATCGGCCTTCGGGTTACCGGCGGAATCGAGTTCGTAGGAGCGAGAGGCTGAACCGGTCCAGGTGAGCAGCGAGCTGGTGAACTGTTTTCTGCCGCCAAAAAGATAGCTGGAGACTGATATATCGGGACGCTTACTGGACGTGTAAAACTTCGGACTTCCGGACGCCTTCGGCTCGTAATACCATTTATCGCCGTAGTCTTGTAAGTTGGAGTAAAGGCCCTTGAAGTAAATGCTCGATAAGTCGCTGAATTTATAATCGAGCGTTCCGTCGAAACCCCAACGATCACGGTAATAACGATATTCGCGAATCGTGTTGTTGTCGTAGATAGGCTGCTGGAAAGTGGATGCGGGATCGATGGAAGGTTCGGTGTCGTCGATGCCGCGTCCGTTGTAATCCCAGGAACCACCGAACAGAATTCCAAGCTTCTTTTCTTTTCCGAAGCGGTGACCGCTCGTGCCGCCAAACTGATCGTTGAGGCGGCCGCCCAGGATCGGATTGTAACCGCCTATCCCGAAGAGATTCAGTGTCGGGAACTCGCCGGCCGTCTTAGTTTTCAAGTTGACCGAGCCGCCGATCCCGTCTCCGTCCAGATTCGGCGCCAGCGTTTTATTGATCTCGACGGATTCAACGAGGTCCGCTGGAATTTCGTCCAGCCGGATTTGCCGGATGCCCGGTTCCGGCGCCGGAACAGTAATTCCGTCGATAGTGACGTTGGTAAGACGGGGTTCCGTGCCGCGAACTTGCACATAAATTCCCTCGCCTTCATCCCGCTCGAGGGTGACCGACGGCATTCGTCCCAAGGCGTCGGCAACGTTCGCGTTAGGCAGCGACGTGATCACTTCGGCGGGAAGAACCTGCAGAATGTTATCAGCCATGCGCGTCCGATTGATAGCCTCCGCTTCGCCGCGCGGGCGTTCGGCGGTAACGATAATCTGTTCGCTCACCGAACCGACCTGCATCTTCGCGTCAAAACGCTGAGTTTCCCCTGCGGTTACTTGGATATCCGTCTGGAAAGGATCGAAACCCACATAGGATACCAGGACCTTGTAGCTGCCGGGCGTAAGATTTGTGAATGAAAATTGTCCTCCGGCATCGGTCGCAGTCGTCTGTTCCGTGGGTTGCAGGCGAACCTGCGCGCCTTGAAGAATGGAACCCGAACTGTCCACCACGCGGCCGGCAATCACGCCCTTCCCCGTTGCTTCAGCAGCTGAGGAAGACGCCGTGGTGACAAGGCTGATAAGAATAATTAGTACGCTAGTTAGCATAAGACTGCTAAGCTGGCCCATCCAATCTCGTTCTAGAGTACGCATAGTAGCTCTCCTGTTAGGATTTCTTCCCTTTCGCATAACAGCGGGGGCACACGAGAGCATTAGAACAGTCGAGTCTAAAGACAATCTAAAGAAGCTCGGGATCGATTCCGAATTTGTCGGAGATGTCATCTATTCTTAACATTCGGGGCTCAAAATGAGAACATCAGGGTCCTAATAGCGGAAGACAGGCCGAAGACCGCCGACTTGCTACGTCGAGCGCTCGAGAGCGAAGGCTACTCTGTTTTGCTTGCATTCGATGGCGACCGTGCGTTGACGCTCGGTAAGGCGCCGGATATTGGTGTCATTCTTCTTGACATCATGCTCCCGGGAATGGATGGGTTTAGCGTTCTCAAGAAATTGCGGGAAGCCGGTCTGCGCACGCCTGTCATCATCCTTTCAGCGCGCGATGCCATGCCCGATATCGTACATGGTCTTGACTCCGGAGCGGATGATTATCTGACCAAGCCATTCGAGTTGAATATTCTCTTAGCAAGAGTGAGAGCGGTGACGCGTCGTGCTGTAGCAGCTCAACCCGCGGAGCTGACCTTTCAGGATCTGACCTTGAAACCGGGCTCCTACGAAATTCAGCGTGGCGGACGGACGGCGTCTCTGACCCGCACCGAGTTTGCGCTTTTGGAAACATTGATGCGGCGAGCCGGCGCAGTCGTGCCCAGAGACGTGCTCATCGAAGAGGGCTGGGGCATGGCGTCCGAGGCCAGCGGCGCGAATCTATACGTTTTTGTCCGTGCCTTGCGATCGAAGATCACGCAGCCCGGAGAAACCGAACTCCTGCACACCGTAAGAGGCGTGGGTTATTCAATTCGGAGTGAAGCCTTCTGATCGCCGAACGCTCCATCTCGCTGCGGCTTACCATCTGGTTCTCATCCGTCTTCTTTGCGGGGCTGGTCCTGTTCGGCGCGGCGATGTGGTTCAACCTCGAACACACGCTGACTTCGGGAAGATCCCGAACCTTGGAGCGGCGCGCCGACCGGTTAACCGATTTGCTCCGCGAGATCCAGCAGTATCCACCGGAACGGCAAGCGATTAAGTTCCAGGGGTTCGCGGAAGCCACTGGAGGCGGCCTGATCGAAGTTTTCCAAACGAATGGAACTCGTGCTCTCCCATCTCCAACAGCCGCGGCACACGCTTTCCCGTGGCCCAAAATCACGATGCTTCAAAGCGAGCAATTCAGCGAAGTGACCTTCTCCGGGCAGCCGTATCGCGTTTTGGCGCGTCCTCTTAGATCCGGCTCGCAGTCGTTGATTTTATGCGCTGCCTCGCCGCTGGAGGCCAATCGTCAGATATTGGGCGCATTTTCGACCGCTTTGTTATGGACCATTCCCGGGCTGCTGACGCTATCGGCGCTGGGCGGATATTTACTCAGCCGGCGAGCGCTTCAACCGGTCGACCAGATCGCAACCGCTACCCGGTCCATCAGCGTTTCCAATCTCTCAATGAGGCTGCCCGTCCCGAATACACGAGACGAACTGCAGCGGCTTTCGGAAACGTGCAACGCGATGCTCGCCCGGCTTGAATCGGCAGTAAACGAGATCAAGCGATTCACGGCGGATGCTTCGCATGAGCTGAGGAGTCCTTTATCGTTCATGCGAACCGTCGCCGAGCTTGCCCTGCGGAATTGGCAGGCGGATGCGGCGAGCCGGAGCGCTTTCGAAGAGATCGTCGAAGAGTGCGGAAAAGCCAGCCGTTTATTGGAAGATATGCTGACGCTGGCGCGCGCGGATTCCGGCGATGCGCACCTGGCTTTCGAGCCGGTCGAAATGGCCGAGGTAGTTGCGGCGGCCTGCGATAAGGCTCGTTTGCTCACCGAAACGCACGGTCATACGCTCACGGTTTCTTTGAACGGCGATCGCCGCGCGACGGTCTGGGGCGATTACTCCAGTCTTCACCGGCTGCTGTGGATCCTGATCGAAAATGCCGCCAAGTACACGCGCGCGCCAGGCAGCATCGAAGTTTTTATGAGCGCGACGCCGGAGAAGATCACGATTCGCGTCAGTGACAACGGAATTGGGATCTCGGCAACCGATCTTCCGAATATCTTTGAGCGTTTTTATCGCGCAGACCCATCTCGAAGTCAGGTGGAGGGGTCCGGTTTGGGGTTGGCCATCGCAAAGCGAATCGCTGAAACGCACGGAGCACGCCTTTCAGTCGACAGCACAGAAAACGTGGGAACCGTTTTTGAGATTGAATTCCCCGTTTCCGCTATTGGCCGGCCCCGGCCGGAGTCGCCTGCAACGGCAACTTCCGTACGACAATACTGAGAGGATGAGTGAGGCTGTCGGAACGTTCGAATTTCCAATTCTCGTGGAATATGCCGACATCGACGAAATCGGTCATGTCAACAACGTCACCTACGTTCGCTGGGTCCAGGATGCAGCGGTCGCGCACTGGAAGGCAGCCGCTCCCGCCGATGAACTTGCCAGACTGCTCTGGATCGTTCTGCGCCACGAGATCGACTACAAGCAGGCCGCCTATTGGGGCGACGATATCGTGGCAAAAACGTGGGTCGGAACAGCATCGCAATTCCGCTTCGAGCGCCATACCGAAATAATCCGTTTGACGGATCGCTGCCTGCTCGCGCGGGCCCGTACGATCTGGTGTCCTATCGACACCACTACAAGAAGGCCCACTCTCGTGACCCCGGAAGTGAGAACAAGGTTCTCGATTGCTGAAGGCGATCCGCGTTAATCAACGCTCCGGCATGGGGCAGAATGCACCGGCCGAAAAACCTTCCGACTCGGCGCCGAGAGCATGATTATTTCGAGCACGATAGTTTTCCCAAGCGATGGCGGAAGTCAATTCGACAATCTGTCGGTTATCGAAATGACGCTGCAATGCCTGAAATAACTCGTCGGGTACGTTAACCGGCGTGCGGGTCATCTCGACCGCGTAGCGAATCGCCAGCTTCTCCAAATCGCTGAAGGCCGGCGAACACTCGAAATCCGAGAGGGCCATCAGCTTCTCTTCCGTGACGCCCGACTTTCTGCCCACGGCAGATCCGATGTCGATTCAAAACGGACAGCCCACCATCGTCGCGACTTTTAGCTCTGCCAGCGACACCAGAACCGGCTCCACGGACTTGAGCGCAGCCTGCGCCATCTCCATTTCTCCAACGCCGCGAAGCAGCCTCGAACTCAGGGCAGTGATCTTCAGCGTCTCCGGAACGCGTCCCAATTTGCGCTTCGTAAACCAATACGCGAAGCGGGTGAACAAACCCGCCTCATTCGGCTCTACGCCATGGATTCTCGGCATTCAGTCCTCACTGGCCCAACAAAGTGGTCGCTTCTTCGATCCGCTGGTCCATGTCCGCCAAAACCTCGGCAACCGAACCGACTTCCTGATTCGCCTCGGTCCAGTTCTTCGCTTCTACAGCCTCGCGAACTCCGGGCAGCGTCTTTACACCGTAGCCGGTATAAAATCCCGGAGCGTAAATCTGGTGCTTGTACCAGTCGCGGCGCGGCAGGCCTTTCGATAGAATCAGCGCTCGCTCGCTGTGGAACAGGACATCGTTGACTTTCGGGAAGCTTGCGGTCTTGCCGCTCGCGACCGCGTTCTGGAGCGCCTTCTCGTAAGCCGCGGAATCCGTATCGATCTTGGCCAGCTCGGCTAAGATCGGGTGAAAATTTACCGCATCGTCCGAGAGCTTCTCGATTTCGTTCACGTAGCCCTTAACGGTGTTTGAGAACGCGCCAAACTCGAATGGCAATAGCGGCGCATCGGCAAGCCGCATCAGCGTCGTCGCGGTCACTTGCGATAGAGCCTTGCCATAAATGAAATCGGGATCGCCGAAGCGCTTGAACCAGGTCATGTCGTCGTAGATGGAGTGATAAACGCCGCCCTGATTCGCACCGCCGAATCCGAGATTGATACTCGCGATACCGGTGTGATCGATAAACGCAACGTAGTCCGACCCGGCGCCTAGCGCGCTCAGGTGGAACTCCTTGGGTTTTTCAGATTCGGCGTTATCGGACCCTCCTTCGCGCCTGCGGGAGCGCATGGAATCCAGAACCGTCTTTCCGGTCCTCGGATCGTTCACATCGCGCAACACCTCGTTCATGAATCGCTCCAGCGTGTGCGATCCGCCCACTCCCAGCGATCCTTGCGCATTGCTATCGGAATTGATGTAAACCACGGCCTTTTTGTTCAGCTCGTCGGCGTGCTTCTCGGCGTATTCGGTGGATCCCAGAAGCCCGTATTCTTCGCCATCCCATAACGTGAACACGATGGTGCGCTTCGGTCTCCAGCCGTTCTTGTACATCTCTCCCAGTGCCCGCGCGGATTCGAGCAGCGATGCCGCGCCACTGACTGGGTCGTGCGCGCCGTTCACCCAGGCGTCGTGATGGTTTCCGTAAACGATCCACTCGTCCGGAAACTCGCTGCCCGGGATCTTCGCAATCACGTCGTGCAGCGGACGCGTGGACCAGTCGAAGTCGAGCTTCATGTGCACGGTGGATGGTCCCGGTCCGATGTGATAAGTAAATCCGAGCGCGCCGCGCCAGCTTTCCGGAGCCACCGGTCCTTCCAGATGCTCGAGCAGCGGGGTCGCATCGGCATACGAGATTGGCAGGACCGGGATCTTCATCAGCGTCTTCGCTTCTTCCCGTGTCAGCCGGCGCGAGCCTTTTTCAGATGCCCAGCCTGGCGATAGAGGATCGCCGACAGCCATCGGCATATCGAGCACGCTGCCGCGCTGCACGCCCTCCGGAGGACGAAGGCGCTCCTTTCGGATAGGTGTCGCCTTGAAAATACCCGTCGTCCCTGGGATCGGAATAGATGATGCAGCCGATCGCCCCGTGCTCGTAAGCAACTTTCGGCTTGATGCCGCGCCAGCTCCCGCCATAACGCGCAATCACGATTTTGCCTTTGACGTCGATTCCTTGCTTCGCGAGATAGTCGTAATCGGCCGGGATGCCCTGGTTCACGTACACCAGCTCGCCGGTCACATCTCCCGATGCCGAGTAGGCGTTGAACGTCGGGAGCTGGCCTTGCTCGGAGCTGTAGGGATCTCCTGCCACCGGCGGCTCCTTCAACTTCAACTCGAACTTGACGGGCGCGGTGAGTTCGACCACTCGGATAGTCGGGTACGGAATCAGCGCCTCGAAATCTTCGATGTGGGCTTCGAGGCCGAAGCTCTTAAACAGCCCAAGCGCATACTGGGCTACGGAAGCATCCATTGGAGAACCCGCATGGTGCGGCTGTTGCGCCATCCGCTCCATGTAAGCCCGGATGAGGTTCGGCTGCGGAAGCGCTTGAGCCTTATGCTCGTTCGCCGCCTCGGCCGCAGCCTGTGAATCCGTATAGCCGCGCATCGACTGCGCCGGCGCAAGCGCGGCGATCAGAAGGAAGCATATGGATAATTTCATGTCTTGGATTTAAGGAATGCCAAAAACTCTTGCGGGTTACGGGTGAGGCCGGGAAAAGTGGCAACTACTTTCTCGTCAGGGTCCAAGATGGCGTAAAAAGGTTGCGCGGCGGTCTGGAACATCCGCGCTTCCAACTCGCCGTTGAACTTCGAGGCTTCGTAATTGCCGTCGGTGTACAACTCGACCGCGACGAAATCCTTCGCGACCGCGGCGATTTCCGGACGCGTGAACATGTTCGCCTTCATCCATTTACAGTTCGTGCAGGCGTATCCGGTGAAGTCGACCAGGACGAGCTTGTTTTCCTGCTTGGCGCGAGCGAGCGCGTCGCGATACTGGTCTTTCATCCACGGGATGCCCTCGGCTGCGGTACCGCCGCTGCCACCGAAACTGATCTGCGAAGTCGCCGCCGGGATGTAGGCATCGATCTCGCCCAGCTTCGCGCCCCACATGCCGGGAACAAGGCTGATGGCGAAGATCAGGAAGGCGACGCCGAGCAGCATCCGGCCGACGCCAAGCCGGTCGTCCGGCGATACTCCCTCCAAACGAAGGAACCCGAGCAAATAGAGCCCAGCCATCGCAAAGAGCACCACCCAAGCGGCCAGGAAACGCTCACGAGTGATCCATCCGAGTTGAAGAACTTGATCAATATTATTGATGTACTTGATTGCAACGGCGAGGATTATAAATCCCAAAACAACCTTCACGCGAGCCATCCACATGCCCCGCTTCGGCAGCCGCTGGAGGTACGAAGGAAAAAGCGCGAGCAGGAAAAACGGTGTCGCAAGGCCGGTGGCAAAACACAGCATCCCGAAAACCGGCGTCATCCCACCTCCGGTAGCCGATGCCACCAGGAGCGGTCCGACAATCGGTCCGACGCACGCGAAGGACGTCAGGGAAAATGTCAGCCCCATGATCAGGGTTCCGGCATAGCCTTCGCGACGACCCGCAGCATCCATTTTCGTGAGCAGGCCGGACGGAAGCGTCAACTCGAAGGCTCCAAGGAGGCTGAGCCCAAAAACGATAAAGACCAATGCAATGAATCCGTTAACCCATGGATTCGAACCTAACTGTACAACTCCGAACGGGCCGGCAATCGCCTTCGCAGCCAGACCTAATCCGGTGAACAAAACGATAATCCCCAGGCAAAACGTGATCGCCTGCGCCAACCCGTCCTTCCGGTTCATGAAGTAGGAAACGGTGATCGGAATCATCGGAAAGACGCAGGGAGTGAAGATCGCCGCGATTCCGAAACCAAATGCTGTCAACAGAAACCAGGCAAGATTGTCATCCTTTGGTTTAGAGGACGCCGGAGGCGGTGCCGCTTGAGCCTTGGCCGCGGGATCGACGGTCAATGCAGCAACAGCGGTCTTGGTCTTCGGAGGCAGGCAAATCTTATCCGTACAGGCCTGATAGCGAGCCTGGGCCGTAATCTCGACCGGACCCGCCGCCGCATCGGGCTTCAAACTGATGTCGACGGTGAAGGGCGTGTCGGACGCGAATGTTTCCGTGTCCATCTGGAAGCCGTTATCGAACTTGCGTTCGGGCTTCGGCTGATCCACCTTAAAATCGGCGACTGCTTGATTATCCAGAATCTTGATCTTGGTCGGATTGGGACCGCCAGGAGGGGTAGTCAACGAGTAGAGATGCCAGCCGGGAGTCAGCTTAGCCGTGAATGTGGCGGATACGTGGCTGCCTGGAGGCGCGGCAGTCGGGCTGAGCGCAAGACTCCACTGCACTGGGTCCTCGGCGGCCCAACCGCCGATCCCGAGAAACAGGGTGACGCAAATTAGCCGATTCACTTCAGTCCGCCGCGGGGCCCGTTCGGAACTCCGCCGACTGGCCCAGTTCGTCTTCGATCCGTTCGTTAATGCGACCCTCGGCAAACTCCGCCGCTACCCGAATGGTGTTCTTCATCGCGTTGGCGTTGGAGCTGCCGTGCGTGATGATGCAAACGCCCTTCACCCCGAGCAGTGGCGCACCGCCGTATTCGGAATAATCGAGCCGCTTCTTGAAATCCGCGAATGCCGACCTGGCAAGAAGATACCCTACTTTTCTTGAGATAGTGGTTTTCAGGGAATCGCGGAGCATGTGGCCGATCATTTCGACCAGGCCTTCGCTCACCTTCAGCGCGATATTTCCCACGAAACCGTCGCACACGATTACGTCCGTATCGCCCGCGTAGATGTCGCGGCCTTCGACGTTGCCAATGAAATTTATCGGGAGGGATTTGAGAATCGGCGTGACCGAGCGGGTGAGTTCGTTCCCCTTATGTTCCTCTTCGCCGATCGACAGGAGGCCGACGCGCGGGCGAGCATTGCGGAAGATGACGCGTGAGTAAATATCCCCCATGATGGCAAACTGAGCCAGCATGAAGGCGCTGCAATCGACATTGGCGCCGACGTCCACCACCACAACGGGACGCCCTTTGAGGGTCGGAAAGGCGGAGGCAAGCGCGGGACGATCCACACCCCGGACCATGCCCTGAACCATCTTTGCAGTTGCCATGACGGCGCCGGTGTTTCCAGCCGAAACTACACCTTGGGCGACGCCTTCGCGGACCAATCGGGAGGCGACACGGATGGAGCTATCGCGCTTCGTTCGGAAAGCCTTGGCAGCGCTGTCATCCATCGTGACCACTTCACTGGCATGACGGATTTCAATGGGAAGATCGCGCGCGCCGGGGTGTTGGTCCAGTTCTTTGTTGAGGATGTCCTGCTTCCCAACAAGGATAACTTTGAGCCGAAGCGCACGCGCAGCACGTACCGCGCCCTCAACTTCGGACTTGGGCGCGTTATCGCCCCCCATTGCGTCCACCGCGATGGTCACCATGTGTTGTTGCGTTTTACTGTTCGGCTACTTCGATCACTTCCCGGCCTTTATATCGGCCGCAGTGCGGACATGCGCGATGCGGGAGTTTCGGCTCGTGGCAATTGGGGCACTCGGCCATACCCGGGACCTTCAAAGAATCATGGGCCCGGCGGGTGGACGTGCGTCGCTTGGAGTGTCTTCGTTTCGGATTTGGCATTTCAGTTCCTTTAACCCCGCGATGATCCTGGGGCTGATGTTTTCGTTAAAATTACTAGCCTTGCAGCCTCTTCAGAGCGGCCCAACGGTCGTCGGCGGGCTTTACTTCACAGCCGCAGGCTCGGAGATTTCGGTTCTGGCCGCAGACCGGGCAAATACCCTGGCAGGCTTCCGAGCAAACCAGATGCATCGGCAACGACAAAATGACGTACTCTCGCAGGATATCATTGAGATGCAGTCCTTCGCCGTCATAAAACCCGATCTCGGCCTCACCCTCTTGCAGTTCCACTTCGGAATGACCGGCTGGTTGAGGGGGCCGATAGAAAAGGTCAAAATCGGAATCGATAGGAAACTCCGCCTTTTCAAGGCAGCGGTCACAATCGCCTTCCATGATCGCCTTCAGATGGCCGCGCACCCGGATCTCGCCGAGCGTGTTGCCCAACAATTCCACCGATCCCTGCGCTTCGAGCGGCCCCACCTGGCGAAGACTCTTATCAAGATATTCAATTTCCCCAGGAGCAAGGGAAACATCGAAGCGGATCTTCCTCTGCTCTAGTTCCTGTACGCTGAAAAACACACACACCTCGGACGGGGGGTTGGAGATCGGTCCAAAAGATAAGTATAGCAAACACAAGGGATTTTGCGGGTGAGACCGGAACAGCCTGGGCTTTTTCTGTTTACCATGTAAACGTTACGCGCAGGTGGAATAAGTTACACGACCCATCGCATAAGAAAGCTGAGAGATAGTTCGATTTGTGAGCGGACGATGTAACGTACTACTATCCCGAGGGGTCGTACATCCGTAATGATTGAATCGGCTGTCAGACTTGCGATCGATGATTCTTCATCTCTCAACGGACTCCGTGAAGCGGAAATCCGATCAGAGCTGGAGCGTATTTTGCGCAGCCGCGTATTCGTTCACTCCCATCGAATACGCCGGTTCCTACAGTTCGTGGTGGAAGAGTGCCTCATGGGGCAACACCATCGCTTAAAGGAGTACCTGATCGGGCTCGAAGTCTTTAATAGACAGGAAGCCTTCGATCCCCGGGTGGACTCAATCGTTCGCGTGGAAGCGCGGCGGCTACGGACCAAGTTGGAGGAATTCTACCTCACGGAAGGCCACGACTCCGAGATCCGCATCCAGCTTCGCAAAGGGAGCTACGTCCCCGTATTCGAGCATCGCGGTTCGGGCATGACGGCCCGCACCGGATATAACAAGCCAGCACCCCGGCGATCTATCGGCGTGGGCGCAATCACAGTGTTTAACGGCGGCGCCGACCACAACAACGCAGTCGAGGATGTAAAACGCCGCATAGCGCATGTCCTCATCAAAGAGGGCTACTTCCAGGTGACTGGAACATCCGGCACTCAGCCTGAAGCAAGTGCAACGCCACTTGAAGGCAATGGATCAGCTCCTGAAACACCCGAAACGTCGCGCCCGGATTACGTCGTTGAAGGCAGCATGCATTTCCACGTTGACCGCGTCAATGTGATTCTGCAACTGCTGAGTACGGCCGAAGGCTCCTACTCCTGGTCAGAGCAGGTGGACTGCAAGCTCGACGATCTCTCCCCTGTGGAAGAGCTGGCTCGTTCGCTGAACCGTGTACTTATCACCGCGGTCACCTCCGGGGACGCGGGCAAAGCTCGCCGCAACTGGGGCGACCGGCAGAGTTTCGATTATTATCTGCAAGGCCGCTACAACTGGAAGATAGGAACGCCGGAAGGCATTCGGAACAGCATCCCGCTTTTCACGAAGGCCATCGAACACGATCCGACATACGCCGCGGCGTGGGCCGCGCTTTCTGAAGCCTTGCTGGTCAGTTCCGTTTTCGGCTACGTCAATCCAGCCGAATCCGCCGGCCGGATGAAGGAAGCGTCCGAACAGGCCACCAAACTGAACGAAAATCTTCCGGAAGCGCGCATAGCGCACGGCGCGGTTCTATCCATCCTGGACTGGGATTGGAGCGGCGGCGAGCGTGAGTTGCAGCGCGCCATTCAACTGGCTCCCAGCGATCCCTCCGCGCACATCGCCTACGGTTTGCAGTTAGCCTGCCGGCGCATGTTCGACGCGGCAACCTCCGAATTGGAGATCGCGCTGGAACTCGATCCGGCTTCGCTGTTCACCAATTTCGTTTTAGGCTGGGTGCACAGCGTGAATGCCCGTCACGATGACGCCATCGTGCAACACAAGCTGGTAGCGCAGCTCGCGCCCGATTTTCCGCTCTCCTATCTGGGCCTGGGATGGGCTCATGTGGGTAAGAACCAGTATCGCGATGCGATCGCGCACTTCACCAATGCAACGAATCTTCTGAAAACGCGAACGCTGCTTTCAGGCTGTCTGGGCTATTGTTATGCGCGTTCGGGTGATCGTGAGGAGGCGCTTCGTCAGTTGTTGCTGCTCGATTCATCGAGCAACGATGGCGACAGCCGGCAGCAGTTGTGGCCGGTCAGCGCGGCGGCGATTTATTGCGGGCTCGGCGATAACGATCGTGCTCTGACCTATCTCGAGGAAGCAGTCGCTTCTCACAATACGGCAGTGCCGGTCAGGACTCTGAGTCCCGAGTTTGCCTGTCTCCGCGACGAGCCTCGCTTCGGTGAACTCCTAAAGAAAATGGGAATGGCGTAGGAGGGGTGGCAGGCAGGTCATCTGATTCGGTGGCCTGCCTGTGCTTCAAACTTCAATAATTCCGGTGAGAAACTTCACAGCACTACCGGAGATTCTCACGCGATCGCCATTGTCCGTGCACCACACTTCTCCGCCCCGCGGCGAGATTTGCCGTGCATGCAAATCCTTCTTCCCCAATCGTTGCGACCAGTAGGGAGTCAGTGTGCAATGCGCCGACCCGGTCACCGGATCCTCAGGGACGCCCTGCTTGGGCGCAAAAAATCGCGATACAAAGTCGACGTTGTCCCCCGGCGCAGTCACGATGACAGCGAAGCGGTCGACTTGCGAAAGCAACTCCATATTAGGCTTGAGAGCCCGTACTTCCGCTTCGGTCTTGTAGATCACCAGGTAGTTAAACGCGCCGAGCACTTCCTCGGGATTGCCGCCCAAAGCATCCACCAGCTCCGGAGGAAAAGACACCTCGCCAGCCGGGCGCGACGGAAAATCCATTGACAGCAGGTCGCCTTCACGCGTGACCACTAGTTCGCCGCTGCGAGTCTGAAAGCGCGCTTCACGAACATCCGGATGCAGCTCCGTGAAAATGATAAACGCCGAAGCCAGAGTGGCGTGGCCGCAGAGCTCGACTTCGACCACCGGCGTGAACCAGCGCAGCTTGTACCCGCCGTCGCCATTCCGAACGAAATACGCGGTTTCCGCAAGATTGTTCTCGAACGCGATCGATTGCAGCGTTTCGTCGGGCAGCCACTCATCCAGGGGACAAACCGCCGCCGGATTCCCGGCAAAAAGCCGATTGGCGAAGGCGTCCACCTGGTAAATCGGGATTTGCATCAGGCCTCAACTCCGAGTTCGCGTTGCATGAGGAATTTTGGATGATGCCGATTGGCGATTAGTTCCGGATTTTCCAGCAGCGCCGAAACCAGGATGGGCATGGCGATGGTGGAATCGGAATGACAAGTCACCATGGATGCGTCCTTGGCGATTTTCCCCCAGCTCTGCGCTTCTTCGAAGGTGCAGCCCGAGAGCCCGCCCCAATGCGGCGAATCCGTGACGCACTGGATGGCGTACTTGTGGCCGGTGACGCCGGTATTCATGATGATTGCAGTGACCTCGGTCTGCTGCACGAAATTCTTCGGTGTGCCTCCGCCGAAGTAAATCACGCCGCTGGCCTTCGATTCCGCGACAATGCGGGCCGTTTCCACCACGTCGCCGATCACGTCGAAGGTGAACCGATTGCCGCCTTCATAGCGATTGGCCGCGATGCCAATGCCGATGGAACTGTCCGCGATCGCCGGGCAATAGAGCGGAATGCCCGCCTTTGCCGCCGCCGAGACGATCCCGTCTTCCTTGGCATGCTTGCCGAGTTCCAGGCCGAGCAGGTATAGAAACTCGCGGGTCGTGTACGGGCGGGACTGGTCGAGAGACGCGGCGAAACGCCCGATCCACTGGTCGTGTTGCCTGAATTTCTCTTCGTCGGCGAGGACGTCGTACATGCGATCTACCAGGTTCTCCGCTAGAACCACATCGTCCATCGCGGCCGAGCCCTGATAATGGAAATTGCCGAGGGTCTCGTGCAGATCGTGGAAGAAATTGGCTCCCGTAGACACCAGGCAATCGATCAGCCGGTTCTCAATCATGCGGACAACGAGACGCCGCATGCCGGCGGGAACCATGGCTCCGGACATCCCCATCATGATGGTGCAGCGGTCGCCCAGCATTCTTTTCCAAACTTCGAAGGCGAGTCCTAACTGCTTGCCTTGAAAGGCAGTTCCCTGCATGCGGGTGAGGATCTCAGAAGCGCTCGTAGCGCCGACAGGATCGAAAGGGCGCGTGGGTATCGCGAGAAGGTCGGCCTTGGAAGGCCCAGTGTGTACCATTCCCTATAGATTACCGTGAGTTAGCGGGGATTGTGTTACGGAATTGCTACTGGACTCGCGGGCGGTTGGTTTCGTTCTGGACGAGTTCGTCGAAGATGGCCAGAACCTGTTTGCGGTAGCTGTAAACGCGTTTGAGAGCGTCTTGGAATCCACCCTCATAACGGTTTGTTTTCAACCACTTCTCGAGCACGGGCCGGGGCACGTCGATGTCGCGCCGCAGGGCATCCGGGGAGTGGCCACGCAGAAAGAGGCCGTAGAACATCGCCGCTTCACGCTGCGGCGCGAGTGGATCAAATTCTTCCCGGAGTGTCATGCAAACCGCTCAGTCACCAAAAAAAGCCAGTATAAACAAGGCGGACGATTGAATCAAGAGAATTGACGGAACAAGGTTCTGTAACCCTCAAGATATTTCCAGTTTACCAACGGGTGTCAAATCCGGCCACATCGCAAGCCTATTTTTTGCGGCCGAGGCGCTCTCGGTCAGGCACCCGCGCGCAGCGCGATGCGCCCGTCGATTATCTCGGAAACGATCTGGACGTTCGAGGCAGCGATGCCCGAAAAGTCAGTCTCACGATCGGGTCCCGCAACTGGCCGCACGGAATCCAAAAGATTGCGAGCTTCCTGAAATTCGCCGTGCTCCAGCATGCAGAAGGCAAGTCCGCATTTAAGCACTTCGGCGGCGGAGGGGGACGAAGCATTCATTGCCTGTTCCATGAGCCGCACTTTCTCATGTAGCGTGAAGGTGGCCAGATCGGCGTTCAGCTTTTCGGCGGGAATGCGAGATCGATTGAGAAAGAGCACGGTTGCACCGAAGACTTCTTCACAGCGCTCGAAATATTCGCTGAGCCATGCCATGGTCAATGCCACCCAATACTGATTGAAATACACGTAATCCTGATGCACCACCATGGACCGTCCAGGAATGAGCGAGGGGTACCAGTTTCTTAGAGTCCAGGTGTTCAAATCCCAAGACTTCGCGACATCGATAAACATGACCTCAATTGGTTTTCCATCCCAGTGCATGTCAAGGAGATTTCCCGGCGAAATCGAAATGCAGTCGAGGCGATCCCGATTTATCTCTAGAAACCGATCGAGCACCGAACCAGTGCCGGAGTCTGAGCCCTGCGCGTGCCATCCCATTCCGTCACTGAGGAAAAGGTCAAAAGAATAAATTCGATGTCTTGTCGAAAGCCGTCTCGGGTTCGCAACGAGACCCCGCGCCATCGCATACGTAGAAAGACCCAGAAGTGGGCCTCCGTCTATGATTTCCCCCTCACCTGTGTACCAGTCTTTAGCCAACACGTGTAAAAGGGCAAGTTCGAATCCCGAGAGCATCGAACGCACCGTGATCGTTCCGCCCGAGGTCGCTACGTCAAAAGACTGAAAAACAGGAGTAGTTTTTATGCCAAGGGACGGATGATCGGTATATTTTCGCCAATCAATTGCCGGACTCATGCCTTCCGCGCTAATACCGCATAGTCCTGCGGCCCGTAGAGAAGGCGATTCAAACGCTCGCCAACAATCCCGGAACTTGCCGGGAAGTGCATCGCGTCGGGATAAGGATGGAGATTCCGAAGCTCGACGTCGACGAACCCGCGCCACTCGACGGTAAATCGCAATAAGCCGCTGGGCAGCGGACGAATGTGCGTTGGATCGTTATAGAAAGTGTAGGATCCGACGAGCACGTTTTCCGGATTTGGCGTCTCCAGAATTAAACACCCGCCCGGCCGCAGAACACGCAACGCCTGGTCGATAAATACCAAGAGCTTCGAAAATTGGAGATGCTCCGCCACGTGAAACGCGGTGATCGCGCCGAAAGTCGAATCAGCGGCCGATTGCAGGAATGATAAGGCGTCGGAGTGAGTGACCGTGAGCCCTTTACTCCGGCAGATTTCGAGCATTTTCGTGTTACTGTCGACACCTTGCGCGTGGAGTCCGCGATCGCGCAATGCTTCCAGCCATTCGCCGCGCCCGCATCCGATGTCGAGAACCGGCATGCCCTCCGTGCCGAGAGCGTGTTCCTGGAGGTAAGGGATATACTCCTCCTGGATCTTCTTAATATCATTCTCAGGGCCGCGGAAGATATTCTCGAACGCGAGATATTGATTGTCTTGCGCGCCTTCGAGGTCGGCGCGGATGCCTGCTGGTAGCTCCTGCTGTCCAGGAAGGTACTTTCGCAGTTCTTCAAGCAGAATGGAGACTCTACGTGTCTGAAGCTTCAGTTCGTTCCGCGTCGCCTCATGGCTCGCACCTAGTTCCGAAAGACGGGCCTCGATGGTCGGCACGGCGCCCGCATGGGTGTTCGACCTTATAAGCTCACGCAACTCATCGATATTTATTCCCGACGCCGTGAGGACATTTTCGACCGACATGTTGGATTCTTCAAGCGCAGCCTGGCGTTTCAGAATCATCCGCAAAAGGACTGTCTGTGCGTCCGTCTTTTGCGCAAGCGCGTCGAATGTCGCTCGGATCGAGTGCGTGTACCACCAGAGCGTCTTGCCCATGGCGCCGATCAGCGCGCCTGCGATGCGACTCCGCAGCGTCGAGGGTCCGGGCGGGGCCTGTCCCAGCATCGACCGGCTGACCTGGTAGGAGGAACGGCTCAACTCAATGCGGCTCAGCTCGGCCGACTCATTCTCGGATGTGGTTTCCGCAAAACTCTCCTGATCCGGGGGACTCAGGCCGGGCTGGTAGGAGCGGCTCCACGCAGCGACGAAATTGCGTCCTGTCGCCTTGCGGCCTTGCCGTCCTTCGGCCTTGCCGTAGCGGACCCAATGATCGTACCCATCGCGGAAATCGCCGCGCTCGATGGCGGCGCGCACCTCGGGATAGAGATCGCGGTATTCTTCTTCGACAAACTCGGCCGAGTTCTCGACATTCAGCCGGGCCGCGACGTCGCGGACCTTGGCCCGAATCTCCTCGACCAGAGCCTCGCTGTCGATGGCGCTTTTTGGATTGTTTGCGGACATTTGTTAGGCGCGACACCGCAAGGGCGCGCGCAGAGCTGCCTACCGGAACCCGCAGAGTATCATAATTTTGTCGGCATGCGAATTCTGATTTGTCACGAGCGGTTTGTATTCCGGTTTGGCGCCGACCGCGCTCTCATGCTTCTCGGCATGGGTTTGCGAAAACTCGGTCATCGCGTTTCGTTTATGGCGAATCGCTTCGACCGGCGTGCGCTGGAACCGATCGCCGAAGAGATTATCTCTGTTCCGGAGTTTTCTGGCGCCGAATACATCGAATCCAACGCGCTCACTTCGCGCTGGCTGCGGACCCATTGGATTCCCACGCTGAATGAGAATAATCGGCCGGAAATAGTCATCTCCGGCGGCTGGCCTTTTGTCTCCGCGATCGATGAATTCAAGAAAATCGCCAATCAAGTGGTGTTCCTGGATTTTGGCGTGGTGCCTCTCGAAGGCCTGCCGGAGGGAACGCAACGGAATCTCAAACGCCTGATCGAGGTGCGCCGCGAGCATCTGCGCAACGCCGATCTGATCGTTACGAACAGCGCGTTTACAGCACGCACGCAAGCGGTAAAGGACTCGGGCGGAAAGCCCGAAATACGACCCGTTCTCCATGGCGCCGACCACATAGAGATGGAGATGTGGAAGGCCGAGGACGTCGGCAAACCGAACACGCGGAGAGAAGCTCGCGCGCTGGTGAGCCGCATTAAGTCTGAGGGTCGCGCAACTGTTCTGGCTTTGGGACGTTGGGAGCCGGGGTGTTATAAGAACTCAGCAGCCGCAATCGAGGTTATCGAGAAGCTTCGGGAGTCGCATCCCGGGGCGGCGCTTTTTGTGCTTGCGAATGCACAGGATCTGCCTTCCGCTCAGGGCATCCACGCGCTTGGATTTCCCGACGATGCCGAAATGGCGGACATCATGCGCGAGTGCGATCTGGGGATCTGCACATCTCTGTGGGAGGGCTTCAATTTGCCCCTCGCGGAAATGCAGTGGGTGGGCAAGCCTGTCCTGGTCTTCGAGGTGGGCGCGCATCCCGAGGTCGCGATGCATCCGTGGTTCCTGTGCGCCGATAGCGCCGAAATGGTGCGCAAGGCGTCTGAACTGTTGTCGAGGGCCGGGCTTGAGCGCGAGGAATTGGAGCTGGCCCGGCAGCGTTTTCGGAAGTATTTCACGTGGGAACGATCCACCGCGGACATCGCCGCGTTGCTGACCAATCGACGCCCACGGCGAGCTGCTCTTCCACCCGATCACCGGCTGCTGATCGATGTCACCAACTCCACGCGCGATCCCGCCAATTCCGGCGTCATCCGCGTGACCCGGCGTCTTAGCCGTACGCTCCAACAATTTGTCGATCCTTTGTTTGTTGTCTGGCACGAGCCGTCGCAAACCTACGTTTTCCCGACCGCAAAAGAGTTCGAGCAGCTCTCGGCGTTTCACGGCCCGGCGAGGCAGGCGGATCACCCGGTTTCGGAAACGTGGGAGAACCGCTCGACCCTGGAGTCTTTCTGGCGCACGAAGAAGCTGCTCGGCGGCTGGCTACTACTGCCCGAGACGACGATGACTTCGGCGTTCGGAGAAATTCTGAAGCTCGCGAGGCGGTTGCGGCTTCGCGTAGCCTCGATTTTCCACGACGCCATTCCAATCGTCCGCCCCGACCTGTGCAATGACGAGATGCGGCTGAATCATCGCGGCTATGTCCGCTACCTGGCGCAGACCGATGTCGTCATGCCGAATTCGAATTTCTCGGCGCAGAGCTTACGGGACGTGTGGGTTCAAGACAGGATTCCCGTCACCAGCATCGAGACGAACGTTCTGCCGGGCGAGTTCGGCGGCGCGGAAAGAAATCTGGATGCAGCGGTGAATCGTGGAACGGTTTCAATCCTTTGTGTTTCCACCCTGGAACCGCGCAAGAATCATTTGAACCTTATCGAAGCGTGCCTGCGCATGGCCGCCGATCATCCCGATTTGGATTGGAAGCTCACGCTGGTCGGCAACAAGTACGCGGGCGCGATCGACCTTGCCGATCAAATCCAGCAGATTTGCCGCAAGAACCCGCGCATCCAGTGGCTTGGAATCGTGGACGACGAGAAATTGTGCCGCCTGTATCGTGAGGCCACGTTCACCGTGTATCCGTCCATCATCGAAGGCTTCGGGATGCCGATCCTCGAGAGTGTATGGCACGCGCGGCCCTGTCTTTGTTTCGATCAGGGCGTGATGGCTGAAATCGCGGCGGAGGGTGGATGCTACACCACCGACGTGACGGACGTCGCGGCCTTCGCGGAGGCACTGTATCGGCTGTCAAATGATGCTGAACTACGCGCCGAACTGTCCGCTCAGGCGTGTCGCCGCAAGCTCAAGACCTGGTCGGAGTACGCTTCTCAACTATTGCAGACACTGGCCGCGGAAGAGCCCGCGAACAAGAAAATTGCTAAACTCGCAAACCTGATTTATCCCGTCTGTCTGACTGAAAAGTGGCAGATGCAGGATAGCGAGCGGCTCGGCCTCACCGGATTGCTGGAGCGGATCCGGCCGGCGTGCAGCATTGAAATCGGCACATTCCACGGAGGTAGTCTTTCTTTAATCGCGCAATACTCGAAGGCGGTGTTCTCCATCGATATCGACGAGACTGTACCCACTCGGATGCCGAAATTCGCGAATCCGAACGTGCGTTACCTGATTGGCCCCTCGCAGGAAATCCTGCCGCATTTGCTCGCTGAATTGGATGAAGCCGGCCTGTTTCCTGAGTTTGTGCTTGTCGATGGAGACCACTCGGCCGAGGGCGTGCGGCGCGATTTCGAACTTCTGCTGGATTATGTTCCCAAGCGGCCGCTGGTTGTTCTGGCGCACGACAGTTTCAATCCCGGCTGCCGGTCCGGCATCCTGGCGGTGAATTGGAATCGTTCGAAGTACGTTCGTGAAGTCGATCTCGACTTTGTTCCGGGCCGCATCACGAGTCACAATGGCGCCGGACAAAAGGAGTTGTGGGGAGGGTTCGCTCTGGCTTATCTAAGCCCGCGGGCGCGTGAGGGTCCGCTCCAAATCAAGCGTTCCGCGCAATCGCTCTTCGACGCCTGCACGCAGTACCTGCAACCATGCTGAAGCGCAAACATTCAGTATTGCTCTGCGCGAATGCTTATCCTCCCAACTTCATCGGCGGGGCGGAGTTGATCGCGCATTATCAGGGCAAGGCGATGCAGGCGTTGGGTCACTCCGTTTCGGTATTTGCCGGCTCCGACGAGCCAACTGGCCGGCGGCACGGCGTGCGGGAGGATGTTTTCGATGGAATTCCCGTGGCGCGCGTACGTCTCGACCCGTGCGATTGCGAATCCGACTTCGTCAACTTCCACCACGCTCCGATCGAAGAGAGATTTGTCGAATTGCTCGATCGCTATCGGCCTAGCGTAGTTCATTTCCACAACATCATTGGGCTGGGACTCGGTATCGTCGGCGCGGCGCACCGGCGCGGCATCGCTACCGTGATGACCCTCCACGATCATTGGGGATTTTGTTTTCGGAACACGCTGATACGCCCGGGCGGAGCCATCTGCCACGATTTTTCGGAATGCGCCTCATGTATGCCTTACATTGGCGACGGCGCGGCGCGCGATATCCCAATCGAGCTTCGCAACGATTACGTCCGGCTCCAACTGCGACAGGTGGATCGTTTCATATCGCCGAGCGCTTACCTTGCCGATGCCTACTCCCAAGCAGGCTTCGATCGCGCCCGGACGCGCGTGATCTGGAACGGAGTGGATGTCCGCCGGTTTTCTCAAATCTCAAAGGTGCGCCGCAATGGACGGGTGCGCTTCACATTCCTGGGTCATTTAGGACAGCACAAAGGCGTGTCTCTGATCCCGGACGCCATCTCGCAGCTCCGGGATCGTACTAAAGTGCAGGTCCAAGTATACGGTGACGGACCCATGCGCGGTTACCTGGAGCAGAGCGCCCGGGCATTGGGCTTGAAGGATTCGCTGGAACTCAACGGCAAGCTCGAAAACTCTCGTATTCACGAGGTTCTCGCCAGAACGGACGTTCTCCTGCTTCCTTCGGTCTGGCCGGAGAATCAACCCGTGTCGATCACGGAGGCGATGGCAGCTTCGATTCCTGTAATCGCTTCGCGCATTGGCGGCATTCCGGAGCTCGTTGTCGATGGGATGACGGGACGCCTGGTCGAACCGGGGAGCGCGACCGATCTGGCTTCGGCAATGGGGTCCTTCATTGAAGACCATGAACATGTACAAAAATGGGGCGCGGCGGCATTCGAACGAATTCGAAACCACACTTTCGACGCGCAGGTGAAAGAGATCCTCAAGGTCTATGACGAGCTTTCCTAGCGCCGGCCAGCCCGAGTTCTGGGTCGCTTGCGACGGCAGGAATGTGCATTGGAAATGTACGCGTGCGATTCGAGACCTGACCGCCGTTCGTAAGAACTACTGGCGGTTTGTCATGAGCGAGTGGCTGACTGACACGGAATTGACGGAATGCTCGGCGTTCTGGCTGGCCGATCCCAAAGCGTCGCTCGACGGCGCCCGGCGTGCGATGCGCGTAGGCTTGCCCATCCTGGTTCCGGAAGAACACGCTGCAGCGCGGAAGCTCTGCATCAAATCGCATTGCGGCCTGTATTTTTCGTCGCATCTGGAAGCGGAGGCGATGCTCATCCATCTTTCGCAGAATCCGCTGCTCTGCAAGAAGCTCGGCGCGAATGCGATCCTGGCGGCCGGCGGTTAACCCTTCAGCCATTCTTCAGAATCGATCACTAGACTCAGAACGAGGTGGACAGATGAAAACGATTTTGGCGTTTCTGGGACTCGCCACGGCGATGGCTGCGCCCAATGGATACCACGTCATCAAAGAAATCAAAATCGGCGGCGAAGGCGGCTGGGATTACCTGACCATGGACAGTGCCGCGCGACGGCTCTACGTTTCGCATGGCACGCACACCGTCGTCGTGGACGTGGATGCCGGAACCGTGGTGGGCGACATACCGGACACGCAGGGCGTACACGGGATCGCGCTCGCGCCCGATTTGAATCGCGGCTTCACGAGCAACGGACGTGCAAATACGGTCACGATTTTCGACCTGAAAACTCTCAAGACGATCGGCACCGTCAAAACCGGCGAGAATCCGGACGCGATCGCTTATGAGCCGGTCACCGGCCGGGTGTTCACCTTCAATGGACGATCCAAAGATTCGACTGTAATCAATGCCAAGACGGGCGCCGTCGAAGGGACCATTCCGCTCGGCGGGAAGCCCGAATATCCGGCTGCCGATGGCAAAGGCAAGCTCTACGACAACATCGAAGATAAAAACGAGATTGTCGAGGTCGACGCGAAAACTCTTTCGGTTACGAAACGATATTCGATAGCGCCTTGCGATGAACCGTCCGGACTGGCCATGGACACCAAGAATCGCCGCATTTTCTCCGTTTGTGGAAACAAGATGATGGCGGTTTCGGATCCCGATACCGGGAAAGTTGTGGCGACTCCAGCCATCGGCCAGGGTCCCGATGGCGCCGGCTTCGATCCCGGTCTCAACCTGGCTTTCAGTTCCAACGGACGCGATGGCACGCTCACGGTTGTGCGCGAAGTAGGCGGCAAATTCGAAGTCGTGGAGAATGCGACGACCCAGCGGGGCGCGCGCACCATGGCAGTCGATACCAAGACTCACAACATTCTGCTTCCCACGGCGGATTTCGGTCCCGCTCCGGCGGCCACGGCGGAAAATCCACGTCCACGTCCCGCGATCGTGCCTGATTCATTCCGGATTATCGTGGTTGGCCGATAGGATCTACTTCTTGTCGGCAAGCGCCTTTGCCGCGGCATCGGCGATTTCCGGCTCTCGATCCGAAGCTAGCTTCTTGAGCATCGGCTGAACGGCTACTGCATCGAGCTTGCCCGTCGTACGCGCGAAATTCAAATCGTTCACGAGGGTCAGCCGTTCCGCGGCCGTTAATCGAGCGAGCACGCGGTCCGATAACGCCGCGAGTTGCGCCGCGGTCCAGTCGGTGCGGAAATAGCCGGAGCCGTTTCCGTTCGGATATACCCATGCCGGACAGCCGAGTCCGCTCGGCATCTCGACCTGACGTCTTGCGTTCACAATGGTGCAATCGGATGCCGCGTCCGATCGCCAACAGACTGGAACATCCCATTGCGAATCGGTATTCGTTTGTTCCAGTAGGATTCGCGGCGTTGTACCCATCTCGCAGCGGATATCGAAGCGCACGCGCGGAACGCCCGCCTGGTCCAGAAAATCGTGCATCACATCCGAAGGGTCGATGTCAGAAACGATCCGCAGTTCCGCCGCGAGATCGCCCGTCGTCGCGTTGCTGAAACGGTGATCGATGAGATACTTTCGGATCCCGCTGCGCACGACGTTCTCTCCGAGCCACCCTTCCAGCATGACCAGAACAGCCGCGCCCTTGTTGTAGACGAAGCGGCTGTAGACGTCTTTCATCGCTTCAGTGTCATGCATAACTTCGCGTACCGGCCTGGTCTTTGCGCTCGCGTCCACCTGCATGATCCGTTCGCGCGCGGCCACCGCGCTGAGACGCCTTCGCGATAAGGGTTCGTCCTCATCCATCACTTTGGTCGACAACCAGGTGGCGAATCCCTCGCTCAACCAGACATCTTCCCAACTCGCCTGGGTCACCAGGTCGCCGAACCACTGGTGCGCCATCTCATGAGATTCGACGCCTCGAATGGCCCGCTTCTGCGTGTCGGGCGTCTTTCCGGCCACGAATAGCAGGCCCTTGGCCCGATACGTGATGAGACCGGCATTCTCCACCGCGCCAAACGGAAGCTCCGGAATCGCCACATGATCGAGCTTGTCGAAAGCGTAAGGAATGCCGGTATACGCTTCAAGCTTCGCCAGAATCCCGGGAGTGGCGCACGCAGCTTCTTCTCCCTCGGACGCGTGCCCATGCGCCGTGATCACGCGTATCGGAATGTGCGCCTGCCCGCACGGCTGTCCCGCGTAAACGTCGAGCGGTCCGGCAGCGAACGCCACCATCTCGGAAGGTAAAGGCTCGGTGGTCTCGAACTCCACCAGCTTCATGTCTCCCGGTTCGTTCGATTCGCGCACCGCCGATGCGTTCGCAAATGCGCTCTGATCGCGCCGTACGTGGATGCTGACATCCCACGGAGTCTTGAAACGCGGCTGATCGAAGCAGGGGAACGCGCGGCGGGCGCCCTGCGGCGTGAACGTCGTGTATACATACCACCTGTCCTCGTACTTCAGCCGATACGGACCGATCACGGCTTTATCGGCCAGCGGAGCCTGATATTTCAGCGTCAATTGCACGCGACCGGCCGGCACACGCGACCCGAGGTCCAGTTCCAAAAAATCATTGCCGACCGGATTTGTTCGTAGCGCCCACGTCCTGAGAGGCGACTGGGCCGTCGCTTCCGAGATCGTCAAGCCCACGGCATTCAGCCAGATTGTCGACGCCGGTTTGATCAGATCTACATCGATGCGAACCGTTCCTTGATAGCTGTCGCGATCGGGGTCGATGGTCAATTCGACTGAGTATTTTCGCGGCACCGCGTCGTCGCTCAATCCGAATGGCGGCATCTCCGGCGCAGCCGATCCCAAGCCGGCGAAAACGAACACAAAGGCAGCCATCGATCGCAGAAACATAGATGGGTAAGCCGTTATCATGACATAAGTGAACTCAGCAGATGTTGTAATCGTTGGCGGCGGGATCGTTGGATCCAGCATTGCGTGGCACCTGACCGCGGCGGGATGCCGCAACGTCATTGTGATGGAGCGTGAGACACACCAGGGCAAGGGCTCGACGGGCAAGAGCATGGGTGGAGTGCGAGCACAATTCGCGACTCCCGTGAATGTCCAAATGTCGCTTTATTCCATTCGGTTTTTCAGCACGTTCGAGGAAGTCACGGGCCATCCCTCCGGCTATCGCCCACAAGGTTACCTTTTTGTCGCAACGAATGAGCGCCATCTCGACTATCTGCGGACCAATTATCAATGCCAGATTGAGCAGGGTTTGAAATCCGTGCAGTTGCTGAAGACCGATGACGTGGTGAAGCTCGCTCCGGAAATTCGCTCCGACGATGTCGTGGGAGGAAGCTTCTGTTCGACCGACGGCTTCGTCGATCCCTACAGCGTCATGACAGGATTCATGACCAGCGCGATCGAGCATGGTGCCCAATTGATGCGGGACGCGGAAGTGACCGGCATCGAAGTCGACTCGCGCGGCGTCAGCGGCGTTCGCACCGCCAACGGATTCATCGCGGCTCGCACAGTGGTGAACGCAGCGGGGGCGTGGGCCGGCGGCGTCGCGAAGATGGCCGGTCTCGATCTTCCGGTGGAACCGCTGCGTCGCATGCTAGTCCCGACCGAACCCTTCGATAAGGTCTCCCACCAGTCGCCGATGGTGGTCGACATGTCGAGCGGATTTCACTACCGGCCCGAAGGATTGGGACTGCTTCTCGCCTGGAACGATCCGGAGGAAACGCCGGGGTTCAAAACAAACTTCGATCCGGCGTTTATCGAGAAGATACTCACGCGCGGGGTCTCGCGCGTTCCGGTTCTGGAAGAAGCCGAAGTGAATCCCCGGAGAGCCTGGGCCGGCCTTTATGAAATGACGCCCGATCATTATCCGGTGCTCGGTCCGGTCGAACAAATCCCGGGCTTGTTTCTGGCCAACGGCTTTAGCGGGCACGGCGTGATGCATTCGCCGTCCACTGGCCGCATTCTTTCGGACCTGATTCTGACCGGTAAATGCGATCTGATCGACGCCACGCCTCTTGGAGTCGACCGTTTTGCCAGCGGCAAACTGCTGCACGAAACCGCGGTGCTCTAAATGAACGACGCTCTGTTCGTACTACGAACTTTACGGAGCAAGCCGGGATTTGCGTTAGCCGCAATCGGTACGCTGGCTCTCGGCATCGGCGCGAACACAGCGATGTTCGGCGTCGTAAACGCCGTCTTCTTGCGTCCCCTGCCCTATCCCAACGCGGACCGCGTGGTCTGGGCCACGGAATATTTTCCGAAGTTCAAACGCAGCATGGTGTTCGTACCCGATTATGCGGCGTGGGTCCGCGCCAGTAAGGCGTTCGAGCGCCTGGCCGCCATGGGAACCACCATCGGCGTGAATTTCTCCTCCGGAAAACAGGCCGCCGAAAGGGTCCAGGCTGGACACGTTTCGACCAACTTTTTCGCGACTCTCGGAGTTCAGCCTCGCATTGGGCGCGACTTCATTCCCGGCCATGAGGACGAAGCCATTGTGAGCGACGCGCTGTGGCGGGATTACTTCCACGCCGATCCGCAGATTGCCGGCAAGCATGTAGTGCTCGATGGCAAAGCGGCCACGGTGGTCGGAGTGATGCCTCCAGGCTTCCTTTATCCCGATGCAGCCGACACCGGAGTCTGGATGCCCGATGCCATACAACCCGGCGCAACCACGCCGGCGCGTCACATGCGGTTCGTGTCCGTTATCGGCCGGCTGAAGCCCGGCGTGAAACTGCAAGAGGCCCGCTCGAATCTTGCGTGGATCGCGCGCGGCATGGATCGCGAATATTCTACGCCATGGTCGACGTACCACGCGGCCGCCGCCGTGCGAGTAGTCTCGCTGCAGGAACAGCTTACCAGCGGATCGCGCATGGCGGTCAAAGTTTTGATGGCGGCAGTGCTGTTCATACTTCTGATCGTCTGTGCCAACCTCGCCAATCTGTTCCTGGCACGATCGTTGGAGCGTGAGAAAGAGATCTCGATTCGTATGGCGATCGGCGCCTCGCGCGGCCGAATTGTCCGGCTGCTTCTCACCGAGACGATGCTTTTCGCGCTTATCGCCGGTTGCGCCGGCCTGACGATTCTGTATTGGGGCAACACGGCGCTCCGCTTCTTGGTACCTGCCGTCGTATCGAGCCACATCGCCGTCGATTGGAATGTCTTAGGATTCACGGCCATCTGTTCGATACTGACGGGCTTGCTGTTCGGCGTGCTCCCGGCTCTGACCGCCTCGAGGGCTCAACCGGGCCCGCGCAGTTCCAGATTACGACAGGGTTTGGTGATAGCGCAGCTTGCGCTTTCGGTGGTCCTGCTCATCGGCGCCGGATTGCTGCTGCGCACCTTCTTGCTAGTCCTCAACGTAAACCCTGGCTTCGACCCGCACAACGTTATGCTTGCGGATGTTTCGCTCGCGCCCGTGGAGACGTACACACCGGCACGGCAGACCGAATTCTTCGATCGTGCACTGGCGAACCTGCAACGCATCCCCGGCGTCGAGCGCGTCGCGGTCACAAGTGCAAGTCCGCTGGTGCCGTTCAACGAAGTCGCTGCAGGACTTCATGCCGAGGGCGAGCCGGAGACGTCCGACACCGTCGTCATGACCTCTTCCAGCGCCGATTATTTCCGGCTGCTCGGGATTCCGATCCTTGAAGGGCGTTCTTTCAATGACGACGATCGGCCCGGCAGATCGCGCGTGGCAGTCCTAAACCGAACTCTCGCCGGCATTCTCTTCAAGGATCGCGATCCGATCGGCCATCGCGTTCAAATAGACACCGATTCCTGGGTGACCGTGGTCGGCGTGGTAGGAGACATGCGTCATCGGGCGCTCGACGATAAGGTCTGGCCGGAGCTGTTTCAGCCTTACACCCAGGCGCCATCCGCATGGATGAGCGTTCTGATTCGAACTTCAGTGGATCCCTCTGGCGTAGCGCCGGTCATGCGAACTGCGATCCGCGCTGTCGATCCTTCGCAGCCGGTTTTCGACCTGCAATCTATGGAAACTCGCGTGAGCCATTCGCTCTCGCAACGTCGCGAGCGCGCCTTCCTGATCGCCGCAATCGCGGCGCTGGCGTTCATCATCGCCGTAATCGGCGTCTATGGCGTGGTCTCGTACTCGGCGCTCAGACGAACGCACGAAATCGGCATTCGGGTAGCAGTAGGTGCGAATCCGACGAACATTCTTAATCTGATTGTTGGCGAGGGTTTGCGAATAGGGATTATCGGGGTGGGAATCGGAGCAGGAGCTGCGCTCAGCTTGACACGTTATCTGAGCAGCTTTCTTTACGGAGTCAATGCACGAGACTTGGCCACATTCGGCCTTGTCTCTCTCCTACTGCTCGCGGCAGCGACTGCCGCGTCGTTGATCCCGGCCATCCGAGCCACCCGGATCGATCCGCTGACAGCGCTGCGCGAGCAGTAAGAGGTCCGGTCAGAGTACCGCGCGGCGGCCCATAATAAGGCTGACCAGAAATATCACGAGAAACACAAAGAACAGGATCTTAGCGATTCCGGCAGCCGCAGCGGCCAGAACTCCGAAGCCGAGAACCGCGCAAACGATCGCAACCAGAAGAAATACCAGCGAATAATAAAGCATTTTTATCCATCCTCCGATAGGCAGATATGCAACTGGGGTGCCATGTGGTGCGTCTTTGGAGGGAAGTTAATATTCTCAACTACTTGCATCGACGACGCTCCCAAAAATGAGAAAGCAGAGCCTGCAAAAAGCTGCAAAACCTACTCACATCGGTAACAAGCCGTGAGAAACTGGAATTGACCCCGTGAAACTCAGCCTATTTGCGATTTCGCTAGCATGCCTGCTTTGCTGCGGCGCGGATGCGCAGTATGGACGGATGCGGCGGGCGACCGGCACATCGAGCGGTCCTCAACCGTATACAGGCCTGGTCGTGACGCTTCACGGCTCCGTGAAGAAGTTGACCAAAAACGAGATCCTCATTCAGTCCGATGACAACAAGCTCGTCACTCTGCGCTGTTCCAAGAAGACGAAATTTAGCGACGCCGATGGCGAAATCAAGCGCACAGCTATCGATCTCGAAAGCAAGGTCACCATCGACGCCCAGGAAGACAACGATATAAAGCTGATGGCGCTCACGGTCAAAGTAGATGTCGCGAACAAGAAGACCCTCGAAAAATAGCCGATTGCTACCATAACTGCTAGCGCATGGCCATTCAAACTCTATTTGGCTCCGTCCCGCAGGAGCCAAACCTACTCGACCGCCTGAAAGCCGGCGTGGAGAAGACTCGCTCCGGTCTGATGGACCGGCTCGGCGACGTTTTCGCGGGCGAAAAGCAGATCGACGCGAACCTGCTGGAGGAGCTGGAATACGCTCTCTACACAGCCGATATCGGAGTCAAGACCACCGAAGAAATCTTGGAAAGCATCCGCGAGCGGGTCGATCGAAAACTGGTCGGCGATGCCGCGGAGTTGAAGGGTCTCATCCGGCAGCACATTCTCGAAGTGCTCGAAGCGGCCGAGCGGCCAGTTCCACACGTCGATCAGCCGCCGGCTGTGGTCATGGTGGTTGGCGTGAACGGCGCCGGCAAAACCACCACTATTGGCAAGCTCGCGCAGCGCTACAAATCCGAGGGCCGCAGCGTTTTGCTCTGCGCCGCTGATACGTTCCGCGCCGCGGCGATCGAGCAACTCGAGATCTGGGGCGAGCGCACCGGAACGAACGTCATTCGTCAATCCGAAGGGTCCGATCCGAGCGCGGTTCTCTTCGATGCATTGCAAGCGGCGAAAGCTCGCAAAGTGGATTATGTGATCGTCGACACTGCCGGCCGCCTACACACCAAGGCGAACCTGATGGCCGAGCTCGACAAGATGAAGCGCACGGCCACAAAGGTCATCCCCACTGCCCCTCACGACGTCCTGCTGGTTCTCGACGCGACAACCGGCCAGAACGGCCTGGAACAGGCCCGCAAGTTCACTGAGACAACCGGCGTGACCGGCATCGTGCTCACGAAGCTGGATGGGACGGCCAAAGGCGGCATCGTGGTTGCCATCTCGCGCGAGTTAAATCTCCCGATCCGCTACGTCGGCGTGGGCGAAAAGGTCGACGATCTGTTGCCGTTCGATCCGGAGGAATTCGTCGCTTCGATCTTCGAGCCGTGAAATCCGGCTACATGGATCTCGCTCTCGAACTGGCGCGTCAGGGCGTTGGGCGAACGAGTCCGAATCCGGCTGTCGGCGCTGTGCTGGTTCGCGATGGCGAGATCGTCGGAACCGGTTTTCACACCTGGTCAGGGGTGAATCACGCGGAAATTCAAGCGCTGCTCGAGGCGGGCGACCGGGCTCGGGGAGCGACGGCGTACGTGACGCTGGAGCCGTGCTCGCACCAGGGCCGAACCGGTCCTTGCGCGGATGCGCTGATCAAGGCTGGCGTTGTCCGCGTGGTGGCTGCCATGGAAGACCCCAATCCCGAAGTCGCCGGACGCGGTTTCGAACGGCTGAGCGCGGCCGGAATTGAAGTGGAACTCGACTTCGCCTATACCGACGCCGCCCTCCGGATCAACGAAGCCTTCGTTCACGCCATGCGAACCGGCCGGCCGCTCGTGACTTTGAAGGCAGCCATGACGCTGGACGGTAAAATCGCCGCCCGCCCGGGCGACACCGGGTGGATCACGAGCGAGCAGGCCCGAGCGCACGCGCAAACCTTACGGCATGCCTCTGACGCCATTCTGACGAGCATCGGAACCGTCTTAGCCGACAATCCCCTGCTAACAGATCGCACCGGCCTGGAGCGCAGCCGTCCGCTGCTCCGCGTGGTCCTCGATTCGAAGCTTCGCATCCCCGTGGAATCGCGCATGGTCCAGACTGCGGCAGAGGACCTTGCCGTAGTGACGACCTCAGCCGCGGACCCAGTTCGCCGTAAGGCCTTACAACGTGCGGGCGTTTCGGTACTCGACGGCGGCATCGAAACGGTAATAGAATTTCTCGCTCAAGAAAAATATAGATCCCTGCTCATCGAAGCGGGAGCGGCCGTGAATGCATCGGCTTTTGCGGCCGGGATCGTCGACAAGGTCTTTTTCTACTACGCGCCGAAGATCCTCGGCGGTCTCGATTCCCTTCCCTCAGTCGGCGGTATCGCGAGATCCCGGGAAGAAGCGCTACGCATCGAGCGGCTGACGATCCACAACATCTCTACAGACGAATTCGCCGTGGAAGGTTATGTTCACCGGAATCATTGAAGAAACAGGACGAGTTGTAACCACTACGCCGCGTTTGCGGATCTCTTGCACGGACGTGCTGTCGGACACGAAAGAAGGTTCTAGTATCGCGGTCAATGGCGTCTGCCTGACCGCGGTGCGACTGGAAAGCGGTTCTTTCGGCGCTGACGTGTCACCCGAGACGCTGGCGCGCACCAACCTTGGCGACCTCGCCTTAGGATCCGTCGTGAATCTCGAACGACCCATGGCCGTCGGCGAACGGCTCAGTGGCCACATCGTACAAGGCCACGTGGACGCAACAGGCGAAATGCTTTCGCTCGAAGCTTTGCCCGACGGCAATTGGTGGCTGCGAATCCGCATCCCGCGCGATCTTGAGCGCTACCTCATACACAAAGGGTCTGTCACCATTGACGGCATCAGCCTGACCATCGCCGAGTTGAAAGAAGACGTCGTTTCGGTGGCGATCATTCCGCACACCTACGAAGTCACAAATCTCCACACGCGCCAAGCCGGGGATCGAGTCAATATTGAAGTCGACCTGATCGCCAAGTATGTCGAAAAGCTGATTCAGAAGTAGCCATGAATTATCTATTCGTTCTAAACGACGCTCCATACGCGAGCGAGCGCGCCTACAACGCTCTTCGTTTGGCGACAACCCTCACGTCGGACCCGGATCGAACGGTCCGGCTTTTCTTCATGGGCAATGGTGTCTGGTGCGCAAAGGCGAATCACACGGTTCCCGAGGGGCAGCACGATATCGAGTGGATGTTGAAAAAATTCCTTGCCGGCGCTCGTCAAGCCGGTGTATGCCAGACCTGCATGGAAGCGCGAGGCATCTCGACCGAAATGCTTATCGACGGCACGCACCGAAGTAACCTGGAAGAACTGGCAACATGGACCACTGACGCAGATAAGGTCCTCGTCTTCTGATCACGCGCCCTTTTTATGGATCGCCTTCATCCCTAGCGCCAGCGGAATCACCGCCAGACAAAGCACTCCAAAGACCCAGAAATCGTCGACAAAAGCCAGCATCGTGGCGTGCTGCTGGACCATTTGATAGACCGTAGCTTGCGACTGAACCGCGGCGTCCGCCGCGCTCGATCCATGAGCTACGTAAGCCTGAGACATGCCCTGCGATAACGCCAGGTAAGGGCTATCGAGGGAGGTCACGTGACTGACCAGTATCTGCTGATGCACCTGCTGCCGCCGCGCCAGAATGGTCGTCGCAGTCGCAATTCCGGCGCTTCCCCCGATATTCCGCGCCAGGTTGATTAGGCCCGTTCCATCGTTCACCTTATTTTTTTCTATGAACGCGAACGCCGCCGTATTCACCGGAACAAATAGAAAAGCGACGCCAACCATTTGCACCACACGCGCGGTCAGGGCCGTTCGGTAATCGATCTCGAGATTGAATCCGGTCATGCGGAACAGACCCAGCGCGCAGATGGTCAGCCCTACCGTGATCAGCCATCGCGGCTGGACGCGTCCCACCAAAACTCCCACCAGAGGCATCAGAAACGCGACCAGGATTCCACCTGGCGAGAGCACCAATCCGCTAAGTGTCGCCGTGTAACCCATCAGCGTCTGGAGATATACCGGCATCAGCATCGTGCTGCCGTAAAGTACGAAGCCGATTACATACATAACGCAAGTCGCCAGCGCGAAATTGCGGTCCTTCAGCATGCGGAAATCGACCACCGGGTCTTTCACTCGAAGCTCCCAGAACACTACGGCGACCAGGCACACTGCGGCAATTATGGTGGCCCAAACGATCAGGTTCGAGCCGAACCAATCACGCCGCTGGCCGTCGTCGAGCATGATTTCGAGGAAGGCCAGCCCCATGCTCAAGAGGCTCAAGCCGATGTAATCGAGCTTCAACCCTTGGGCGAAACTCTTTCTGTTCAAGTACGGCGGGTCGAAAACGAAGATGGTTGCGAGCAGCACGGAAATGACGCCGACCGGAATGTTGATGAGAAAAATCCAGCGCCAGCTTGCGTTGTCGGTGATCCATCCGCCAAGAGTCGGGCCGATCACTGGCGCGAACACTACGCCGATTCCGAAAATCGCCATGGCCATGCCGCGCTTCGATTTCGGGAAGCTTTCGACGAGAATTGCTTGAGAAACAGGCTGCAGCGCACCGCCGCCTACGCCTTGCAACACGCGAAAGAAAATCAGCATGCCGAGCGATGGCGCCAATCCGCACAATACCGAGCTCAAAGTGAACAGAATCACGCAAGTGATGTAGAAGCGCTTGCGTCCAAACAGCGTGGAGAACCACCCGCTCAAAGGCAACACAACGGCGTTGGCAACCAGATAGGCGGTCAGCGCCCAAGTGGCCTCATCCACCGTCGACGACAGGTTCCCGGCGATGTGCGGCAGAGAGACGTTGACCACCGTAGTGTCCAGCACCTCCATGAAGGTCGCCAGCATTACCGTGCCGGCGATAATCCACGGATTGACGTTACGCTGCGGGGCCAGGTTCATGGAATTACTTCATAAGAATCGTCGCGTCGACGTTCATTCCTGGCCGGAACACCACGCCATCCGGGACTTCGTCAAAGACAAGCTTCACCGGAATCCTTTGCACCACCTTCACGAAATTTCCAGTCGCGTTCTCGGGTGGCAGGACGCTGAGACGCGTACCCGTTGCTCCGGCAAGCGAATCGACATGCGCGCGGAACGAGCGGCCATACATGTCGACGTGGATCTCGGCCTTCTGACCCTTGCGAACGCCTGCAAGCTGGGTCTCTTTGAAGTTCGCCGTGACCCAGACATCGTCGAGGGGAACGATCGTCATCACGGTTTGTCCCGGTTGCAGGATCTGGCCGAGTTGGACAGTCTTTCGCGTGACCACACCGTTCACCGGGGCGACCAGCGTGGTGTAGCTCAGTTCCAGTTGACGCGCTTCGAGGTTGGCGCGAGCCTGCAGCACTGCCGCCGATGCGGATTCGGCCTGTGTGGCGCTGATATCCACTTGTTTGCGATTCGCCCGGCTCTGATCGAGCGCCGCTTGGGCCTGATCCACTTTTGCCGCCGATGTCTCGTGCGCGGCCTTCGCGCTGGCGGCCTGTTTGTCGGATGCCGCAAGCCGTTCCTGCGCGGCTTGCAACTGCGATTCCGCCACGCGCGCCGCGGCGGTATAAGAATCGTATTGGAATTTCGAGATTTCGTCCTGCGCTACCAAGGGCTTCATGCGCTCCAGATCGGCTCGAGCGCGCTCATAGGTAGCGCGCGCCGTCTCCACGTTGGCCTTGGCAAAGGAGAGTTCGGCTGAAGAGGTGCGCTCATAGTCGATCTGCGTCTTAACCAGTTCCGACCTCGCCGCCGCAAGCTGCGCCTCCGCCCCCGTGGTCGATGTCAGATTCGTGGCCGCAGTGAGTGGAACCACCACCTTTGCACCGTTCGCCTGGCTCTGCGCCATAGCAAGCGCGGCTTCCGCTTGTGCCACGCGAGCCTGATAATCCCGAGCATCAATGCGAACCAAGACCTGTCCGGCCTTTACACGCTGGTTATCATCGACGAGGATCTCCGCTACGTTTCCCGAAATTTTGGCCGCGATGGGCGCGATGTGACCATCCACTTGGGCATCGTCTGTCGATACGCGATCCCTGTAATGCAAATACGTCGCATAGGCGGCAACACCGAGCGCGCCGAGCACCAGAATCGCAAACAAGCGAACCTTGATCGACCGCCCGCGCGGCGGCGACGGCTGTGTCGTGGAACCCTGTTCCTTTTCCAATTGCTCTAGGAGTGCTTCCATACTTTTTCCTTCTCGATTTCGCTCACGATGTTGCGCATAAGCGGACCACTCACCTTGAATTGCGCCCGGTTCTCACGCATGGCTCCCAATAATTCCTGTCCCGGACCGTCGGCAAACTCAACCCCGATCAAATCGACCACGAAGCGTCTCCCGCCAATCGTGCTCGCGCCGGTGCGCCAACACCGCTCCACTTCCGCCACCCACTCCCCGCTCAATCGTCCTTCCAATTGGAGGCGAAATTCTGATGGAGAGTCGTGTATCGTGATTTTCAGCATTGCTGTCCCGAGGTGAGGCTGTGCACGGGAAGGTGCAACGTAAGTTCCTGAATCGATGGGTGGGTGCCAACCGCAGTCTGCCAGGGGCTTGGCACTCCTGCCAATACTTTGGCAGTGGTCCGGGTTTACACTGCAAATTAGTCCCCTGAAAAAATGAGCGACACTTTCCGTTTTGTTCTTCCCGAAGACAGAACTCCGAAGTTCTGGTACAACATCGCCGCGGACCTGCCTACGCCCGCGCCTCCCGTCCTTCATCCCGGCACGCGCCAGCCTGTCGGACCGGACGATCTGGCTCCTCTCTTCCCGATGTCGCTGATCGCGCAAGAAGTCAGCATGGAGCGGGAGATCGAGATTCCCGAGCCGATCCGCGATGTCTACCGCATGTGGCGGCCTTCTCCGCTCTGCCGCGCAACCCGGCTGGAACAGGCGCTCGATACCCCCGCGAAGATTTACTACAAGTACGAAGGCGTGAGCCCTGCGGGCAGCCACAAGCCTAATACAGCGGTCGCGCAGGCGTTCTACAACCACGAGGCGGGAATCCGGCGCATTTCTACCGAGACAGGCGCCGGGCAGTGGGGTTCGTCTCTGGCTTTTGCGGGTGCGTTGTTCGGCATCCACGTCGACGTTTTCATGGTTCGGATTTCCTACGACCAGAAACCGTATCGACGGGCGCTGATGGAAACCTACGGCGCGCGCTGCGTGGCGTCGCCCTCCGTCGAGACCGATTCCGGACGGGCCGTGCTCGCGAAGAGACCGGATCATCCAGGCAGCCTCGGGATCGCGATCTCTGAGGCGGTGGAAGTGGCCGCGAAGCGCGAGGACACGAAATACTCCTTAGGCTCGGTCCTGAATCATGTCCTGCTGCACCAGACCGTCATCGGACAAGAAGCCATGGAACAGATGGAAATGGCCGGCGAAGATCCCGACGTGGTGATCGGGTGCGCGGGCGGAGGATCGAATTTCGCGGGACTCGCGTTTCCATTCGCGGGCGCGCAGCTTCGCGGCGGGAGGAAAAGACGGATCGTCGCGGTCGAACCGGCCGCCTGTCCCAGCTTGACGCGCGGTCAGTACGCTTATGACTTCGGCGATACAGCCCACCTCACGCCGCTGGTTCGGATGCACACTCTCGGATCGACGTTCACGCCTCCCGGTTTCCATGCCGGCGGACTGCGGTACCACGGGATGGCGCCGCTGGTGAGCCACTTAAAAGAGATCGGCGTCATCAATGCGAAGTCGTATCATCAGACGCGCTGCTTTGAGGCGGGAGTTCAATTCGCGCGGACAGAGGGAATTGTGCCGGCGCCGGAATCGAATCACGCCATCGCGGCCGCGATCGACGAAGCCCTGGACGCCAAAAGTGAAGGCCGCAGCCGGGTGATCCTGTTCAATCTTTCCGGCCACGGCCACTTCGACATGCAGGCGTACACGGATTACTTCGCCGGAAAACTGACCGATCAGGATTACGACGCAGCCGATCTCGATGCGGCCCTAGCCGCACTGCCTACGGTATAAGCCAAGATCCCCTTCGTCACCGTCGGGGTTCCGCAACGCTGTCCTCGCTTTTCACGATCCTGCGGAACCCTGCGCGTGAGCAAGGGGTGAAACGACGAACCACGAACTAAGAACGCTCTGTTCCCCATGCCATACTCGAAAGATGGATTCGGGAGCGATTCTTGCGGTCTTCATGCGATGGCTGCACATCACTTCGGTGGTCACACTGATCGGTGGTTTTATCTACGCGCGTTTAGCGGTCTGGCCCGCGGTCGAAGGCCTCGGACAGGCGCAGGGCAGGGCTTTTATCGAGAATCTGGTGACGCAGTTTCGAGCCGTTCTCTACACCGTGCTGGTCACGACGCTCATCTCAGGGCTCTACAACTACCTCACCAAAAAGTCATACCCGCCGCATTATCAAATGGTGATCGGAATAAAGTTTCTATTCGTCCTGCACATCTTCGCGGTAGCGATTCTATACACTCTTCCTAATGCCGACCCCTCCAAGCGGAGGCGATGGTTAACCGGGCTGGTTATCTCCGGAATTATCGTGATCGCCATCTCGGCCGATCTGCGCTGGATGTCGCTGAACGCCTTAATGCACTAACCAGCTCGCTAGAAGCATCCTAATACTATGAACGGTTACGACGCCCTTCGAGCGGGTGCGGCATGGCTCGATTTATCCCAGCGCGGAAAAATCATTGTGACCGGCGAGGACCGCGCTCGTCTTTTGCACGCGATGACCACGAATCACGTAGAGCAGCTCCAGCCTGGTTCGGGCTGTTACGCGTTCTTCCTGACTGCGCAGGGGCGCATTCTTTCCGACGTCAACCTGATTTGCCGGCCGGATCATTTTCTGCTCGATACCGAGCCGGAAGTGCGGGAAAAACTTTTCAAACATCTCGATTCGTACATCATCGCGGACGACGTAACGCTCGAAGACGCGACATTACGTCTGGCAACCATGGCCCTGGAAGGTCCGGCCGCCAAAAATATTTTGGAAACGTTAGGTGCTCCCGTTCCACAAAACGAATATGACAACGTCGAGTGGAACGAACAGTTAGTGGTCAGAATTTCTTACACCGGCGGACCAGGATTCTTTGTAATCGGACCTACGGACAACCGCGACTCGCTTGTCGCGGCGCTGGAACGCTCTGGGGCCCTTGCAGCCGATCTCGAAGCATTCCGCACCGTGCGCATCGAGAATGGACGCCCCCGCTACGGCGAGGATATCAGCGAAAGATATCTGACCCAGGAAACAAATCAAGCACGCGCCGTGCATTTTCAAAAAGGCTGTTATTTGGGACAGGAAATCGTGGAGCGCGTGCGTTCGCGCGGGCAGATTCATAGACTCCTCGTGCCGCTTCATATCGACGGCACTGAACTCCCCGAACCCGGAACGAAGTTGACGGTTGGAGAAGCAATTGCAGGTGAGATCACGTCGGCATGCTTCTCGCCGGCTCTAGGGAAGATAGCGGCCCTCGGATACATTCGAGTCGACCACGCAAGGCCCGGGGACGAGCTTTCAATCGGCGAGAGGCGAGCAAGGGTAACCAGAGGAGTTTAGAAAGGATATGGATAACAACGGGGCTACGGCTCAGGTTGCTACCGGAATTGTGGGTCTCGACGACGTGCTTTCCGGAGGTCTCCCCAGTAATCATGTTTACTTGCTCGAAGGCGATCCCGGCACTGGAAAAACTACACTCGCGATGCAATTTCTCATGGAGGGCGTTCGAGCCGGAGAACGCGCCATGTATGTTTCTCTGTCTGAAACAGAACGCGAGTTGCGCGCTGTTGCCGTATCGCATGGATGGAACCTGGACGGCGTCGATATTTTCGAGCTTCCCGCCGGCTACACAAATCCGGACGATCAGTACACAGTCTTTCACGCGTCCGAAGTGGAACTGACCGATATTACAAAAGCAATTCTGGAACGAGTGGAGGGTACCGAGCCACAACGGGTGGTTCTCGATTCCTTATCGGAGGTGCGGCTGCTCGCCGGCGACGCGCTACGGTATCGCCGTCAAATTCTCTCGTTGAAGCAGTTTTTTACCGGCCGAAACTGCACGGTGCTGTTGCTCGAAGATCGAACTGCAACGAAACGCGATCTGGATGTCGCTAGCATCTCGCACGGCGTCATCTCGCTCGAGCATCTGACCCGGCAATACGGATCGGAGCGCCGCCGGCTCCGCGTGGTAAAAATGCGTGGGCTTCGGTTTCGGGGCGGTTATCACGATTACAGCATTACGACGGGGGGACTTCGCATTTATCCTCGCCTCGTGGCGGCCGAGCATCGGGTACAGCATCCGGCGGGTATGGCGAAAAGTGGCATTACGGAACTCGACGCGCTTCTCGGCGGGGGAATCGATTACGGAACCAGCACACTGCTCTTAGGTCCGGCCGGCAGCGGCAAATCCACCATCGCCAGCCGTTATGTTGCAGCAGCGGGCGAACGGGGCGAATATGCTTCCTATTACACGTTCGATGAGAACACCCAAACGCTGCTGGAGCGCGCGCAGGATCTCGGCGCGGATCTGAGACCACACATTCGGGCGGGACGGGTCAAAGTCGAACAGGTCGACCCGGCGGAGCTGGCGCCGGGAGAATTCATCAGCCGCATCCGCCGAGACATCGATCACACCAAAGCCAGGGTTATTGTCATCGATAGTCTCAACGGTTTCATGAACGCCATGCCGGGTGAAGAAACGCTGGCTATCCAGCTCCATGAGACCTTATCTTTCTTAAGCCAGTGCGGCGTCGTCACGATTATGGTGATGTCCCAATACGGAATCCTGGGACAAGGCATGCAGGCGCCGGCCGACATCAGCTATATCGCCGATACCGTACTCCTTCTGCGCTATTTCGAAGCGTCGGGTAACGTCAAGCAGGCGATCTCCGTCGTGAAAAAACGAAGCGGGGGCCACGAACGCAGCATTCGGGAATTTCAATTAGGTCCGGGACGAATCAGGCTGGGACGGCCGCTCACCGACTTTCATGGCGTGCTCACGGGCACGCCCCGTTACGTCGGACCGGTTGAGCCGCTTATGAAATTGGAGGCAAGTGAGTGAACTCCAACTCCGAGCGCCGGGTGCTCGTGCTGGCTAAGGTCGGCCGCGATGGGTCTCTAATCTGTCAGACACTCGCGCATGCCGGAATTGACGCCCAACTCTGCGGCGATACGGTGGCCGTCCAGCGGGAAATTTTGCAAGGAGCCGCGGCCGTGGTCCTAACGCCGGAGGCCCTGGGGGCCGGGGGAGTCGATCGCATCTCCGACGCAATTCGCAAACAGCCATCCTGGTCCGACTTGCCCGTGCTGATTCTGACGACAGACGGCGTGGTCACGGAACGCATTAAAGGGAACCTGAGACTTTTCGAGCCACTGGGAAACACAACACTCTTAGAACGCCCGGTTCGCACGACGACGCTGGTCAGCGTAGTGCGAACTGCTTTGCGCGCGAGGCAGCGCCAGTACGAGATTCGCGATCACATGTTTGAACGCGGCCGGGTAGCCGAAGAGTTGGCACGATCGAATGAGGATCTCAAGCAGTTCGCCCTTGTGGCCGCGCACGATCTGCAGGAGCCGATACGCACGGTGGCCAGTTTCGCGCAACTGCTGGCCGTCCGGTATGAAGGTAAGCTCGACCCTTCCGCCGACGAGTACATAAACCATATCGTGAACGGCGCGCATCGTATGGGCCGGCTGGTGGAAGATCTTCTCACGTTCGCCCAACTGAGCACCCGCCCGACAGTGCTGTCGTCGCAGGATTCGGAAGTGATGCTGGAAACGGCGCAATTCAATCTTGACGCAAAGATCAGAGAGAATAGCGCAGTGATCACGCACGATCCACTGCCGCGCGTCATGGCGGACCAGATGCAGATCATACAGGTCTTTCAGAATCTCATCAGCAACGCCATCAAGTACCGTTCCGCTGAGCCGCCCACGGTGCATGTCTCGGCGCGGGTCGAAGGGACGGGATGTGTTTTCTGCGTCCGCGATAATGGAATAGGATTCAAGCAGGAGTACGCGGACCGCATCTTCGGCCTGTTCAAAAGGCTGCATGGGAAAGAAGTTCCCGGTACTGGTATCGGCCTGGCAAATTGCCGCAAGATATTGGAGCGGCACGGTGGACGGATCTGGGCAGAGGCACAAGAGGGCGAGGGCGCGGCTTTCTACTTTTCATTGACCGCGGTAAATCACGTCCGGGAGGAAACGGCGGAATGGCCCTCCAGAGCATCAATCCCTGCACAGGCGCAGTAACTGCGACCGTCGAGTTGCATGATGAGGCGGAAGTTGAACGCCGCCTGCAGCTTTCCTCGGAATCATTTCACCGCCATCGCAAAACTTCGTTCGCAATGCGTTCCGAAGGTATGCTGCGAGCGGCCGAGATCCTGGAAGAGGAAGCTGACAATTTCGGCAGGCTCATGGTGGAGGAAATGGGCAAGCCGCTCAAAGCTGCCATCGATGAAGCAAGAAAGTGCGCACTTGGATGCCGCTTCTACGCCGAAAACGCCGAGGCAGCCCTGAGGGATGAGGTAATTCCGACCAACGCATCGCTCAGCTACGTCCGATATCAATCTCTCGGACCCGTGCTCGCCATCATGCCGTGGAATTTTCCGTTTTGGCAGGTTTTCCGGTTCGCCGCGCCGGCATTGATGGCGGGCAACACCGGTTTGCTGAAGCACGCTTCGAATGTGCCGCGATGCGCGCTGGCGATTGAGGACATCCTTCTCCGGGCCGGCTTCGCGGAAGGTGTTTTCCAGACATTAATGATCGGCTCCGATATAGTGCCGAAGATTCTGGAAGATCCTCGCGTGATGGCCGCGACCCTAACTGGCAGCGAGGCCGCTGGAGCCTCGGTAGCTTCCCATGCCGGACGCGCAATCAAGAAAACCGTTCTTGAGCTGGGCGGCAGCGATCCGTTCATCGTCATGCCTAGCGCAACCATGAACGACGCGTTGTCGACAGCCGTGAAGGCGCGCACTATCAACAACGGACAATCCTGCATTGCCGCCAAGCGCTTCATCGTATCGGATTTGATCTACGACGAGTTCGAGCACCGTTTTGTCGAAGGCATGCGTGCGTTGAAAGTCGGCGATCCGATGGATTCCTCTACCGACGTTGGGCCTCTCGCGACCGAGAAAGTGTTAACCGATCTGGAGGATCAGGTTCGGCGTGCGGTCCACGCCGGCGCCCACGTCCTTACTGGCGGACATCGCGTCGGCGACCGCGGCTATTTTTACGCGCCCACTGTACTTTCAGGGATCACTTCGTTCTCGCCCATTTACCAGGAAGAAGTGTTTGGACCCGTCGCGCTGCTGTTCCGCGCCCGTGACATGGACGATGCAATTCATCTCGCGAACGATACGCCCTTCGGACTGGGAGCCAGCGCCTGGACGAACGACGACGCCGAGCGATGCCGTTTTATCGATGAACTCGAATCCGGTCAGGTTTTCATCAACGGAATGGTGGCATCGGATCCGCGCCTTCCGTTTGGTGGCATCAAGCGCTCCGGCTATGGCCGCGAGTTGAGCTGGCACGGCATCCGCGAGTTCGTGAACGTCAAAACAGTCTGGATCAAGTGACTTTGCGTAAGAAGCGGAACGTGACCGTTCCCATCACGATCACTGCGATTCCTAATGTCGCGTAGAGCAAGCCGGGATGCTCGTCCGTCCACGGTTTCGCCGGCGGTCGATACGCGAGATTCGTTAGTTCCGGGCCGAGCGCGGCGCTGAGTGCCACCGGTTGCGCCGCGACATAGCCGAAATCGTAAGACGGCCGGCGCGCGTCCGGGTTTCCGTAATAGACCCAGTAGACGCCACGTTCATTGGCAGGAAACGCCACCGTCCTACGGAATGCCTCGAGGATGAACGATTCGACCGGCAACGGTTTGTCGTCGCCGTTGTAAATTTGAGCCCGTACATAGCGATCGCGCTGTTCCGGAAAATCGATCGTGAGCTGTTCATCGTCCTGGGTGCGCGATAAAACGCCGCTCCCGGCTGTCGCCCATACAGTGCCATCGCGGCTCGTTTCAATCGCCGCCGCGCGGTGAAAGAAGCCCGGGCCGATTGCGAATCGCACCTCGTTGTATGGCAAGCCCTGCGAGCCCAAATCGGCCGTGCGCGCGGGTTGAATGACGGCCATGGTGTCTCGTATCGCCGGTCGCTCGATGTAATCGGTCAGCCAAGCCGACTCGATGGAATGAATATCGGTCCACCCAAAAACTGTCGCGCGCACGTAGCGCTGGTTGGACACCGGGTAGTCGATTGTGAGCACCGACACATGCCGGCCGTCCTGCGCGAAGTCGAAAATGTAGCCGTCGTCCCGAACGATCGACCAGTGCAGCGGATCGTCGGCCGTCTCGATACGGACCCGCTGCCGGAAGTTTCGTTCAGGCGTGGCGAGTCGAAGCCGGTTATGTTTGACCAGACGATCGAGTTCCAGCGTGACTTGAATGCCCAGTCCCGGCACGACACCCTGATTCAGGATCGGAGGATGCAGCTCCGTCTCGCTGCTCATGTCGTTCAGAATGGTGATCGCGTAAGGAACCTCAGTGCCGTCGCGCACGATTCGCAGGTCGGCTTGATCGCGCGTGAGTCCGCGGTAGAGCAACGGATCAATCGCAAACGCTGCGACGGAGCGCGGCGAATCGACCGCAATCTGACGTCGAAACCGCCAATGCTGCGGGTTGAAGTCGGCGTGCAGCAGCGGAGCGACGAGGAGCAGGCTAAGCGGAAGGCGGTTCTTCATTCTTCCACCAGCTCTCGATCGTCGTGCGGTAGCGAGAGTAAAGATATGATGTCGCGAGCAGTAGCACTCCCAGCGCAACAAACGAAGTAATTCGAAACACGCGCGCGAGCTGCCAGACGTCCCAGATGTACAGCTTAATCACAACAATGCCGAGCAGAAGTAAACCCAAAATGCGATTCAAAACGAAACGGAGGACCACCCCGAATCCGACCAGCGTCAGCGCATAAACCGCCCATAAAATGGACACGCCGACGCTCTCAACGCTGTCGATATTTGCAGGAATGCTATTGCGCAAGGCCCAGCCGAGCACTTCCATCGTGAGACCCGCAAGCATAACGACATGCCCGGCAATGTAATAAATCAGCGCGGTGGGGCGCTCCCGTCCCCAATATGCGCCCATCCAAAGAGCAACCGAGGAAACAAAGAAAGTTAGGAAGCGGCCATTCCAGAGCGTAGAATACATCTGGGAATTAGGCAGCATCCAGGCGTCGAGCGTGATCAGCCGTATTGCGACCAGCCAAAAAACGGCCAGCGCTCCCCAGTGCATGCGCTCCTGACTCAGCCGTTTTCCGATCCAAGTCAAAGCGGTCGCTTCGATCGCCCACGCCATGGTGATGCGATACCCGGTGAATTGAATCGGAATCGCAAGAGTGATGTAAGTCAGCGCAAACGCGAGCGACAGAACAACGGCATTGAGGTCCTCCGCTCCATCGGCCTTCCAGATGAGAAACGCGAGTCCCAGATGGATTCCGGCTACTGCTACCGCAAACAGTCCAAGCCAGGCGTGATATTCGGGATTAAGCAGGCCATAGCTGCCGCCAAAATATGCGATGCCGTTCAGCGCCACAATGACGAGTTCCGGAGCCCGGGCCTTCTGCCGGCGCCACACTGTCCACCACAAAATCCACGCGACAAACACGGCGAAAATGTAAGTCAGCCCGATGAAAACCGGACCGAGCGGAAGCGCCCCCAGAAACTCGGCGTGCCAGATCGCGAAACAGATCCACGTAGTCGCGAATGTCGTGGCCACCAAAGGAGCCGCTTTTCGCAAGTCCGCCACTACCAGGCCGCCGAGGGCGATTAATATGCTCAACGAGAAATATGCCAGCGGATCGCCGGGCCAGATCGTCACGACTGCAAGCGATGCCAGCACCTGTGGAAACAACATCGTCGGCAACGACAGTGCATAAGCGAAAAACACGTAGTAAACCAGCTCGAAGACGGTGGCGACAGTCTCTTTCGCCGTCGTAAACCGATCCGAGAGCCAAGCTCCGTAAAGAAGCGCCGTGGCGATCAGGCTAAGAACATTAAGCAGTGCCCAGGAGCGAACGCGTGCCAGCGCGAGCGCGCCGAGATCGAGGAGCAGAATGTACGTGAAAAGAAACCAGGGCCGGTCTTCGCCTGTGCTCAAAAGAACCGGAGTGAGATAACCGCCGAACATGCCGAGCGCTGCGATCGCAACCGCGTCATAGCGCAGAGCCAGCGCGGCGGCCATCAGCGTGACCGCAACCATAAAAACAAACGCGAAGGTTTGCGGAATCAGATGATAGAAGCCGAACGCCGCGTAGATGGCCAAATAGAGAATGCAGACGCCGGTCCCGGTAACGCCCTGTGCAAAGATCTTCTGACCGCGATTCCAAAGCAGATCACCGGCGAAAAGCGTCAACAGACCGGCCAGAACTCCCAGTTCGACACGTCCGGCCGGTCCGATGTACTGATTGTCAACAGCCCATTTGAAGAAAAACGCGACGCCGAGCACCAGCGTGATTACGCCAACGCGATTGATCAACGTCAGGCCGATATTCGTTTCCAGGTGTTCGTGAGCGGGAAGCGGCGGCGGAACGGGGATTTCTTGCGGCGGAGGCGGTGGAAGGGGAGGCGGCAGCGGGGGCGGGACAGGCCGCGGCTCCGCTGCTGAAGGCGGAGGAACAGGAGGAGCCGCAACCGGCTGGAGACTCAACGCCACTTCAATCCGCGCCAGACGTTTGTCGAGATCGTTCTGGCGGCGCACCATCTGGGCCAGCGCATTAGACAACGCGTCGAATTGTTCGTCCTGTTGCGGCAAAGTCCATCTTACAGAAAGCCTATGCCTTTAAAAATAGGACCATCTGGTACTGATCCACATACTCGTCGCCGATTTTGTGCGCTCTCCGCTCGTGCCCGCATGTTTCAAAACCCAGCGATTCATAAAGATGGCGCGCACCTGCCTGGCTATCGGAGACGTGCAGAAGCACGTGATCCAACGTTGGATAGGTATGCAGCCGATCCAAAATCGTCGAGAGCATTTGTCGCGCGATGCCGCGGCCGCGAAACTCAGGCGTTACGTAGACGCCCCAGATATCACCCTTGTGCAGCATTTTCAGCCGTTGCGCGCGATGAAAACCGGCGATACCGATCAACTCACCGTTATCGAAAGCGCCGACCGCGAAACTTCCTTCCGCTGCAGCTTGGAGCCTCTTCGCGACAATCTCCAGCGGCATCGCGGCATCTTCTTCCGTCGATGCCGCAAAGGCCCGCGGATCGCGCTCCAGCGACTCAATCCGCAGCTTGAAAAAAGCGGTCGCATCCGCGGGCGTGAGAATCCGGATCTCCATCTCTTGAATATTGGACCATAGGGTGTTGTATGATGCCTGCGTAATGATTGACTCTACTTCTCTTAGCCGCCGCACGTTCCTTGCCGCGGCTTCCACCGCCGCGCTCGCGCGTGGAGCATCTTCTTCCAACGACCGGCTGAAGGCGGGACTCGTCGGTTGTGGCGGCCGCGGCACGCAGGCTGTCGTCAACCTGCTCACCGGTAATGAGCATGTCGAATTGGTCGCAATGGCCGACGTGTTTGAGGACGCGCTGGAAGGCTCGCTCAGGCAGCTCCGGACGGATACGAAATTCGTCTCGCGCGATGCGGGAATCACTGTCCAGCGTAACGGCAAGCCCGTGCAATTGTCGGCCGAGGATCTCGTAAAGACGGTTCAGTCGCGCATCAACGTGGATCCGGAACATCATTTCGTCGGCTTCGATGCATTTCAGAAGTTAATCCACTCCGACGTGGATATCGTGATGCTTGCGACGCCGCCCGGATACCGGCCGCAGCATTTTGAAGCGGCGATCAATGCCGGTAAACATGTCTTCACAGAAAAACCGATCGCAACCGACCCCGTTGGCGTTCGAAGGTTCATGGCGGCTGCAAAGAAAGCCGAAGAGAAAAAGCTGACCGTGATGTCCGGTGCCCAGCGCCACGCGCATCGCGAATATGTCGAGACCGTGGACAAGATCCATAACGGAGCCATCGGCGATATCGTCGCGCTCAATTCCTATTTCCTCAGCGGGCCCGTTTTTCATGCTGATGCGCGCAATCCCAAGTGGAGCGACATGGAATGGGAGCATCGCAACTGGTACTCCTTCATCTGGATTTGCGGCGATCAGATTGTCGAGCAGCATTTCCATAACATCGACTTTATTAATTGGGTAATGGGCGGACATCCGCAAGAAGTAGTCGCGTCCGGCGGCGCGGCGTGGCGTCCCCGCGAGCCGCTCTATGGGAACATCTACGACCATATGACTTCGGATTTCGTCTATCCCAACGGCGTCCATCTCTCGAGCTACTGCCGTCAGTATCCGAATGGTCTCTATCGCAACGTGAGCGACCTCATCGTCGGCACCAAAGGCCGCAGCGATGGCATGAACCTGGGAGGCAAGGGGATCAATCCTTACGTACAAGAGCACATCGACATGATCCGCAGCATCACCGGCGAAGGACCGTATATAAACCAAGGCATGCAGGTCGCAGAGAGCACGATGACCGCGATCATGGCTCGCGAGTCGGCGTATTCCGGACTGAAGATCACCTGGGATATGATCATGGCATCGCAGCAGGATTTACAGCCCAAGGAGTTTGATTACAAGCTCAAACGAGATCCCGTGCCGCTGCCAGTGCCCGGCGTGTACAAGTTTGCGTGAATTTGTCGCTTCTGATGAGGAGGAAACGGACGAGCTGTAACATCGATGGCTTGCAGCGCTTCCAGCCTAATCGTCAACGCCGGTGGCAATCCAATTCGTTCCGTCCCAGTGAACCAGTTCGTAGCGTCTGCCACTCAGACTCTTGGCTGGCCCAAGGTCGCGGTAGAGTTGCTCCGAATCGTTCAGCTGCATTAATCTCGCCCATGTTTTTTCCGCGGCTTCGGAATGGCTTCCGCCACGCGGCGCAGTGACTTGGTACATGTTGCCAGCACCTGCATAAAGAATACTGGGTAAATCAACGTAAACTTCACCGACACCGTCGCCCGGCTTAAAATCAGCTACGGGACAGAGCTGTTTGATATTGTTCCATGCCTCGTCGCATGACATTATCCGATTTTACCTCGCGGGAACACGTAGAGAGGAATCGGCAACGGAGAAGCGAGATAATAGGTTGTGTACCCAACCGGATTCGTCAATCAGGCCCAGCTCGCTAATGCGGTGGGACAAGTCGCCCAAAAGTTGGGCAACGAAGTTGTACGAGTCCGTCACAGCATCGGCTCTGATGCGAGCGGCGAACCATCCATATATTTCCGGATAGTACTTACCGATTCAGCAAGCCGGGAGGACACGCTCGCTGACGTGACCGGGCACATCGCGACAGTTCTTTTTGACGAACTACGGCCTATCGAAAACTGGGGCCTGTATCCCTACTTCAGTTTCCGTAGCAATTCGGAACAGGCAAAGCGTAACGAACCGGAGTGGTCCTGAGCCGTGGAGTACCACGACGAGCTTCTCCAACATTCGGTCGATCTTTGCCATAGGGACACCGTCAATCCTATACAGGCCGATCTACGAAGAGCGGTGTCAGGGTCCTATTATGCATTGTTCCATCTCTTAGTCAGCGAAACGATTGCTAACTGGAACAGGGCCGATTCACGGCTTAGCCTCGGCAGAGCATTTGATCATAAGCCGATGAAGAACGCCTCAAAGCGTCTAGTGGAATCGAGCTTTGTTGGAGAGGCGCCCGAGACCGTTCGGACCCTCAAGACCGTGGCCTCAACATTCTCTCAATTACAAGAAAAGAGACACACAGCGGACTACGACAACGCAACTTTCTGGACGTTAACCGATGCTCTCGCTCAAGTAAAGCCAGCCCAAAGAGCTTTTGCCGCCTGGAAAGGTGTACGCGACGAGCAAATATCACAAGCCTACCTTGTCTCCCTCTTCGTGAAGACCCGCGATTAGGCAGATCGGACTACTTTCCAATCGTGTCGGGCATATCGGCCAACACATAAGTCATAACCGCCATCGCCGCGACATTGCGCCGCAGATCGTCGGGATCAACCTTATCCACCGTGTCCGCCGCCGTATGATGCCAGTCGAAATAGTGAGTGCCCACGGTGCGCACGGCGAGCCCCGGGACGCCGCCACTCATGATGGGAGCGATATCCGCACCGCCTCCACCACCGGTGACGCTGCCCGCGCCAATTCGATCCAGCAGCGCGCCGACATCTCGCAGACGCGCGACAGCCGCTTGCGTTTGAGCGCCGGCGCTGACCCCAAATCCGACAGGTTTTTCCGCCCCGCCATCCATCTCGATAGCGGCCACGTGGTCCTTCAAATGCCCCTCAATCCACTCGCGATATGCTTTCCCGCCCGTTCCGCCATTCTCCTCGTTGACCCAGAAAACGACTCGAATCGTTCGCCGCGGCTTCAGCCCAAGCGACTTGATCAAGTGAGCCGCTTCCAGCGCCGTGATGATACCGGAGCCATCGTCCTGCGCACCCGCGCCAACATCCCAGGAGTCGATATGCCCGCCGATGACAACCACCTTATCCGGCTCCTCGCTACCCCGAATCTCGCCGATCACGTTGGCGGAATCGGCATCGGGTTCGGTGTGCGCCTCCATTTGGAGATGGACGGTCACTTTCGATCCCATATCCGTGAGCCTCTGCATCAAAGTCGCGTCTTCGATGGTGACGGCCGCCGCCGGGATCTGCGGCACGCCCTCCGCATACTCCATCGCGCCGGTATGCGGTAATTGGGCCGCCAACGGCGTGATGGATCTCACGAGTGTCGCGACCGCGCCAAGTTTCGCCGCGCGCGACGCTCCGCCGTGGCGATAGACAACCGTCTGTCCGTAACTCACATACGGCGCATTGAACAGAACGATCTTGCCTTCAACGCCGGCACGGCCCTTGGCCTCGAGCTCATCGAAATTCGCGACCGGAACTACCTCGGCCTCGATTCCCTGCTTGGGCGTCGCGATGCTTCCGCCGAGTCCCAGAATTGTCAGCCGGCGCTTCACTGGCTCGACAATCGACGCGCTCTCCGCGCCCCGAACCCAGTGCGGAACTTTGACCAGCGGCGTGACAACATTCTCCAGACCGTCTTTCTTCATCTGCGCGGCGGACCACGCGATAGCCTGGTCGAGACTCGCCGATCCACTCAGCCGGTTGCCGATACGGTCGCACAGGTACGTCAGTTTTTCCATGGCTCCGTTGTCCGCCATGGCGGCGTCGATGAGACGGTTCGCCACGTCGCGGTATTTATCCGTCAAGCCTTCCGCGGACAACAAGAACGCCGAAAAACCGGCCGCCAGCACAACCAGTGTAGTTTTCATGGAAATGATCAGGATACCGCGTTACTCGATCCTGCGAATCGCGAACGCCATGTCCGTGACGATGGGGGGCGTAAAGAACGAGTTTTGCGTTATGACATCCGAGACAAGTTCACCCTCCGCCGTATTCCACGATGAAACGCGATACGTCCCCGGAGCGAGTCCCGGCAAATCGATCCTTGCCCTCACCGGATCGACGTCGCGTCGCAGCATCCCTTCGCTGCCGATCCGATCTGTGCGAAGCAACCACAGAAGCGCCTGATCGCGGTCGCCGCAGGACACGGCTTTCAATTCCGGAGCCGACACGCGAACCTCGTCATTCCAATTCCGGCGCTGAAATTTCGGCCAGTCGATGAGTGGCAGGAAGCGGGCAAGACCACGTTGCGCGACTCGCATCCCGGGAGTCAGCGAATGCGGCTTGCGATTCGGCCAGCGCATCCCGCCGCCCGCGCCTCCCGCGCAAAGATGAGCCCACTGCATGTGGCGAAAATATTCATCGTCGAACGGCTCAGGCAAAGTGATCTTATGATCCTTAAACGTGTGGATCGGACCGTGCTCACTGTCGAGAAACGGCCGATTGTCGTGCAGTTCGGCCAGCGCATCGCGCATCAGACGGGCGGTTGCCAGCGCGGCATCCACGGTATTCGTTGGAAAATCGATGGTGCCCTCTTCGTAAAAATGCGTGCTGGCAAAGTCGAGCGAGGGATGGCGAAAAATAGCTTCGGGGATATGCTTGTTGAGCACCATGTGTGGGCCGAAAACGGAAACCGTCTGCGGGTGGGCCCGGCCGTAGATTTCGAGTTCGCGGCGGCGCACGAAATCGCTCAATTCCTCGACGAAATCGTTGAAACATTCGGCGCTGTCCTGCGCATAGGACGGGTGAATCTCATTCCACAAATCCCACGCAAACAACGCGCCGCTCCCGCTCCATCGCTCGATACAGAATGCGAAGCGCGCCTTGATGGCCTCGCGTGTTTCCCGGCTCAGCAGCATCTGGTTCCGATCCGGACACGGACCGCCGTTCTTGACGTTATAGGGATGTCGTTTCCACTTGATCCACAGCCAGAACGTGTCGAACGGCGTGAGCAGGATACGCACGCCGTACCGTTCGCAAAGGGCGAACATGTCGTCCCAAAGCTGGATCATCCGAGGCCGGTAACAACCGACCGGCTTCTCGAAGTTGTGGCGCGTGCCTTGACTGTATTCGAGCATCAGTCTCAGGCACGTCACCCCGTGCTCGGCCAGCATCTTGAGGTATCGCTCGGCGGACGCGACGTCTCTGCGGCCATAAAGGCCCGCAAATTCCGGCCAGGTGATCGCATCGTTCTGGCCGATCGGTGTCCAAGTCTCGCCCTCTCCAGTTGAAAAATAGGGGGAGTTTCGATTGATCTGAATCCAGGGCAGCGAAGCGCGAGGTTTCCCCTCGTGCGTCTCCGCCGCAAAAAGCGTTGAAGATTGCACCGCGATAAATCCTAGTACTTAGATGCTTCATTGTCGCATTGCGGATACCGGTGTCCGCAAGAGGTATGATGGGGCCTTAAACCGTCATGGCACAAGTTTCCGCCGAACCTCTCTCTCAAGTTACCGGCGCAGTTCAAGGCTTAACGCAGCGCCTGATCTCGCTCGACGCATTCCGAGGCGCCACGATGGCCCTCATGGTGCTGGTAAACGACCCGGGTGGACCCGTATCGTATTCGCCTCTCCAACACTCCGAGTGGAACGGGTGGACGCCCACCGACGTGGTCTTCCCTTCCTTTCTCTGGATTGTCGGCGTCGCGATGACGCTGTCGCTCGGACGGCGCATCGAAGCCGGCGTCTCGCGCGGAAAATTGTTCGCCCAGGTTCTGCGGCGCTCCGCCATCCTCTATGTTCTGGGCTTAATCGTTTACGTTTATCCAGCATTTAACTTCCACACGCAGCGGCTGCTCGGAGTCTTGCAGCGGATCGCGATCTGCTACCTCATTGCCGGCGCGATTTATCTCACGACACGCGTCCGCGGGCAGATTATCTGGATTGTTTCGCTTTTAATCGCATATTGGCTCCTAATGACTCTCGTTCCGGTTCCCGGATATGGCGCGGGACGGCTCGACGTGGAGGGCAATTTCGCGCACTATGTCGATCGCATCGTGCTCGGATCGCATAATTATCATTGGACAGCGACTTGGGACCCTGAAGGAATCGTAAGCACGCTTCCGTCAATTGCAACGGCGCTGTTCGGAATCATGGCCGGACACATCCTGCGCCTGAAGAAGACGCTCGCGGAGCGAACTACCTGGCTGTTCGTCATTGGAAACCTGCTGCTTGCCGCCGGGCTCATTTGCAACATCTGGCTGCCCATCAATAAGAAGCTCTGGACGGACTCCTTCTCACTGTTCATGGCCGGTCTCGATTTCGTGATGTTCGCGATCATGCTTTGGTTCGTGGACGGGCTCGGCTACAAGCGCTTTACCAAGCCGCTCGTGATCATGGGCATGAACGCGATCACGGTATACATGGCTTCCGAGCTGGGCGACGAATTCTTGGGCGCGACGCACTGGCACGACTGGATTTTCCAACACATTTTCACGCCGATCGCTTCGCCGATAAACGCGTCGCTATTCTACGCAATCGCGTACGTTCTGGTCATGTATGGGATTGCCTATGTAATGTACAAGCGGGGCTGGTTCCTTCGTGTCTGACCAAAGCAATTTGTAATGGCCGCTTCCAGTTACGACGCACATTATTACTGCACATCGTGTGGCCCTAGACCATACACTCGGAACGACGAGTGGTTGTGGTTTTTCGGCGCTATTGCGGACGAGATTGTTCGCAGCCTGCGGCCGAAACGCGTGTTCGATGCCGGATGCGCCATGGGGATGCTGGTGGAATCGCTGTGGGATCGCGGCGTCGAGGCCTGGGGCGCGGACATCTCGGAGTATGCGATTGGCTCGGTTCGGCGCGATATGCGTCCTTATTGCCGCGTGGGATCGATTGTGGAATCGGCAGGCGGCAAATTCGACCTCGTGGTGTGTATCGAAGTCCTGGAACACATGCCGGAGGAGGAAGCGCGGCGGGCCGTGGGGCAGTTTGCCGAAGCCGCCGATACCGTACTTTTTTCGTCGAATCCCAACGATTTCACTGAACCGACCCACATCAACGTTCACCCTATCATCTACTGGCTGAAGTTGTTCCAGGAGCACGGGTATCAACCGGAGTTGACTTACGACGCGGGGTTCGTTTCTCCGCACGCCATTCTGTTCCGGAAATCGGAGCAGCGCGCCGACGAAGATGTCCTGATGCTAATGGCTCGGGAGCTCCGGTTTAAGACCGCCCTGGTGGAGCGGGAACAGCGGATCGGACGGTTAAACGAGGAGGCGGCGAAGTCGGAAGCCGAACTACGGGACGCGAAGGCGCGCCTGGCGGAACTTGCGGCCGAGCGGGTCGCCGGCGAGCAGGATCGCACGGAACTCGAGGCAGTTCGAAAACGCGCGCTGGAGGCAGCGGATCGAGTCGCGGCGCTCGAAGGCGAGGCCGTGTCGTTGCGTGAACGGGCGGCAGAGTTTGCGGTGGCGTCTGCGGAGTCGCAGAATCAGTTGCGATCGATTGAGGAGAGCCCCGGTGGCAAGTTGATCGTACGGTATCGCAACTGGCTGCGCGCGGCTCGGATGCATCATCCGTTTATCGAGAGATATTGGGAGCCGGCCGCGGCGCGATTGCTTCGTACGCTGGGACGGGGCAGTGCGGCGGGCGGGAGTGCTCTGACACCGGTCGCCGCGCCTGGAAACGTCGCGTACAAAGCAGTTTCTTACGACGACTGGGTCCGTTTGACAGAGCCTTCAGAAGAGCTACTCGTGATCCAGCGTGTTATTTCGCGAGAGCTGGCCTACCGGCCGAAGATCAGCATCGTCCTACCGGTTTACAAGGTGCAGGAGGCGGTCTTATCGGACACGCTGGCGTCGGTTCGGAACCAGACTTACGACAATTGGGAGCTGTGTATTGTTCACGCCGACCCGGAAGCGGATGGCAATCGCGCCCTGATGAAGAAGCTAGCCGACACGGATGCGCGGATCCGGGTGGAGTTTCTCGATTCGAATCTCGGCATCTCGGGGAATTCGAATCGAGCCCTGGCGATGAGCACGGGGGAGTTTATCGCGCTGCTGGATCACGACGATACGCTAGCGCCGTTCGCGCTGTTCGAAGTGGCACAGCGTCTGAACGAAGACGCGAAGCTCGATTTCATTTATTCCGATAAAGATCAACTTTCGGAAGACGGGCGTACGCGAGTGGAGCCGCTGTTCAAGCCGAATTGGTCGCCGGATCTGCTGTGGAGCGCGAACTATCTCACGCATCTGTGCGTGCTGCGTACGAGCCTGGTACGGGAGATCGATGGATGGCGCAGCGAGACCGACGGCGCACAGGATTGGGATTTGTTCCTGCGGGCGATTGAGAAATCGAATCGTATTGCACATATTCCGAAAGTGCTGTATCACTGGCGGAGGGTTGCAACGTCGGTGGCGGCTCGGGGGAACGATGCCAAGCCCTATGTGGCGGAGGCGCAACTCCGAACACTGCGATTCCACCTCGAGAGGCAGGGATGGCAGGCTGAGCCTACGTTCACGCCGGCGGGGCTGACGCAGCTTCAATGGAAGAATGCTGACGCTGGGCGGATCAGCGTGATCGTACCTTCGGACGATCAGGCGGACGTCGAGAAGTTTCGGGAGCGCATACCGGAGCCGCTAAGGCCGCGCGTGGAATTGCTGGTGGCATCGCCAACGGTGGCGCGGCTGAACAAAGCAGTCCGCGGTTCCTCTGGCGAGATCGTGGTGTTTCTCGATCGCGCCGTAGGCGTCGGCGTCGACACATGGCTCGAAGAACTGGCCGGCATTGTTTCGCAGCCAGGCATCGGGATCGCTGGATGCAAGCTGTTTTCGATAGCGACGCACCAGATCCGGCATGCAGGGATCTGTTTCAATGCGGACGGCGAGATCGAGTATCCGTTCGCGAACGAAACAGATTATGTTTACAACTCGTTCGGCGGCGCGAATTGGTATCGCGACTGGCTGGCAGTAAGCGGGGCTTGTTTCGCGATCCGGCGCGAGGTTTTCGATCGCGTGGGGGGATTTTCAGAGACGCCCGCATTCCCTCGCCTCGATGTGGATTTGTGTCTTCGGGTGGTGCTCGATGCTGGGCTGCGAGTGGTCTACAATCCGTTTGCCCGGATGTGGCAGGACGAGGAAGCATTGCTGGAACGATCGTTGCCGGGAGACGGCGCGGCGTACATTCGCTCGACATTTCCGGAGGGCGATCCCCTCTTCAACCCGAACCTGGATTGCAGCGAGGGGCGCGTGGACTTGCGGCTGCGCGGAGACTCTGCGCGGCGAGATCATAATTACGCGGAGGAGGCCAGGCTTTTAGTTCAGACTTTCGATTCCGTTCCCGAGGAGATTGAAGAGTCCATCACATCGTGCTCGCGCGCGAAGGATGGAGACGGTCACTTCGTGTGGTTCATTCCGGATTTTCAGAACGGATTCTACGGCGGCATTCATACGATTCTGCGGTTCGCGGACTATTTCCGGCGGGCTCATCGTGTCCGTTCTACGTTTGCGGTGTTGGGGCGGGCGCATCCCGCTTCGATCCTACGGCGAATTGCGCGCGTGTCGCCGGAGCTGGCGGCTTCAAGTACGGTGCAATCGATCGACAGCTATGCGGGATTGGCGAAGCTGGAACCGGCAGAAGCGGCTATTGCGACCTTGTGGACGACGGCATACTTTGCGCTGCGGTTCAATAAGGCTCGCGACAAATTCTATTTTCTTCAGGATCAGGAATCGTTGTTCTATCCCGCGGGATCGACCAGCGCTTTGGCCGATGCGACGTGGGGATTCGGATTCAAAGGGATTTGCAATACCGTGACGCTGCGCGATCTGTATGTGGAACGCGGCGGGCGCGGGGAGTTCTTTTCGCCTTGCGTCGATGCTGACGTGTTTTATCCGGCGAGTGTACGGGAGTGGCGGGAGCCCTATACGCTTTTCTGTTATGCGCGTCCGCATCATGCGCGGAATTGTTTTGAGTTGATCTGCGAAGCGATTCGCATTTTGAAACGGCGCATGGGCGATAGGATATCGATTGTCACGGCGGGGGATGAGTGGGACCCGGCAAGATTCGGGCTGGGTGGGTTGGTGCAGAATCTCGGGCTATTGAATTATCGAGCGACCGGGGCGTTGTATCGGAGCTGCGACGCGGGTCTGGTGACGATGGCGACCGCGCATCCTTCTTATCTTCCGTTGGAGCTGATGGCTTGCGGGAGCCTGGTGATTACCAATGAGAATCCGAAGACGGCGTGGCTGCTGCGGGATCGGGTGAATTGTCTGCTGGCGGGTACCACTCCGGGCGCTCTGGCGGAAGCAGTGGAAGAGGGACTGCGGAATCACGAATTGCGGCGGCGAATCACGGAAAATGCGGGGCGGATGGTTCGGGAAGAATATCTCGATTGGGATGGCGCGGCCGAAAAGGTGTTTGCGTATATGCGGTCGAGCGAGCCGGTGGGTTTGGCTCGTGGACATCGGGGTTGATGGAATGGACGGAGCGGCGGCTGCATTGGCTATTCGCGGCTCTCGCGCTGGTGTTAGGCGTTTTGTACGCGTTCGTTCTGCCTCCTCTTCAGACTCCTGACGAGCACGTCCATTTTTTCCGCGCCTACGACATGTCCGATGGACACCTGGTGGCTGTGACGGACGCGGCGATACCGGATCAGCTCAGGCAGTTGGCAAGATTGTTTCCACCACGCGTTGAGCTACAGCGCCGTATTACACCGGCCGAGCTTGTCGCGTTGGCAACTGCGCCACCGAGCGAGGAGCCGAGAGTTTTTATCGGCTACACGCCGCTGTCGCTCTATCCGTTTCTCCCGTATTTGCCGCCGGCGATGACGATGCGCGCTGCACGCTGGCTGCACGCACCAGCTCTCGATCTTGTTTATCTCGGACGCCTGGCGAATCTTGGCGTGTACATTGGGATCGTTTGTATTGCGGTGTCCCTGATTCCCGATTTCAAGCTACTGTTGTGCGCCCTCGCGCTGATGCCGATGACGCTACACCAGGCTGCTTCGTTGTCAGCCGATTCCATTAGCATCGCGGTGGCTTTTCTTTTTTGCGCCTATGTCCTGAGGCTTGCGTATGAAGAGGGACCGATCTCGCGGACGCAGCTATGGACGCTTGCCGGTATTGTCGCGGCCGTTTGTCTGTGCAAGTTTATCGTTTATCTCGTCATTCTTGTGATTCTGATCCCGAAGACGAGGTTCACTGAACGCCTGGGCGTGGGTGAGAGCCATCGCGATTCAATGTGCCGTGGCTTTATCGGTCCTATTGGCATGGCAGTTCTTCAATCGCGTCAACGTCGCGAGATTTCAAGCCGACCTCAATGCGATGGGCATTGCGGCGGCAGAGAATGTGCGTTACGTGTACCGGGAGCCAGTGTTGTTCTTGACGGCGCTGCTGCGCACGATGGAGTTCGACGGGTATCGGCTCCTGCGAGAATTTGTGGGCGTTCTCGGATGGCTAAACGTGCCGTTGCCTGCCTGGATCACCGTGCTGTTCTTGGGTTTGCTTGCCGGAATCGCGACATTTGTCGGAGGGCGCTCCGTGCGGTTTACAGCGCGTGATCGGTTGGTGTTGGCCCTGGCAGGAATTGTCGGTTTCGGCGCCATATATTTATCGGCATTTGCCGGATTGACGAAGACGTTCATGGCGACCGAGATCGCAAATGGGCGCGGTGTCGTACCCGGGTTGCAGGGGCGTTATTTTATTCCGCTCGCTTTGCCGTTGCTGCTGGCTTTGTCGAGCCGGCGATTCCGTATTCATGCAGGCTTGGCGGCCATGGCGGTTCTGGGATTTGCTTTTATCGCAAATGCGGTGGCATTGAATCGGATCGCGGGGACATACTACGCTCCATCGTCTTCTCAGCCGGCTAGCGCTGAGCTGGCGCGCGCCATTCTTATTCATCGAGGATTTCTCGGGCCGAATCTCGATGGCAATCTGGTGCAGGTAACGGGTCCTTATTCGCCTCAGGATCGCACGGTTTACCTGGTGCACGCTGGCGTCAGGCAGGCGGTGGATCCGGGATGGATTGCCAGTCATGGATATCGTTGGCCGGACGATGTCATTGTTATTCCGCGTTCACAGCTCTACGCGATACCGTTACGGGCCGTCGGGCTCCGATGAAATTTCTGCTATTCGAGGCTTAGGGAACAGTCTTCGCGGGAACGTGTCAGGTTGGGGCTGTAATAAGGGTCGCCCTGTTCGATGAGATTGCCCCAGCGTTCGTAGAAGAGCTCGCGCTCGTGCCAGGTGGTGCCTCTGGGACGAGTGCCCGATTCGTAGTGGCGCAAAACGGCAGCGGGTTCGTAGACGATCTCGTATCCGGCGCGGCGGGCCCGCAAACAAAAATCGACATCGTTGTAGTTGACCGGAAAGGCCGTGTCGAGGCCGCCGAGTTCCTCGAAGACGGCGCGGCGAACGGCCAGGCACGCTCCGGTGACCGCTGAAACATTTCTTGTAGTTGCGCTCCAGGGCCACGCCGCTGTCTCAAAGCAGCCGCGATTCGGATGACCGGCTCCGTCCATCATGCCCACCACGATTCCGGCGTGCTGGATTGCGCCGTAGGGATAGAGCAGGCGCGGGCCGGCGACGGCTGTTTCGGGACGCTGGACGTGCGCGATGAGTTCATTCAACCAATCTCCGGATAACGGTTCGACGTCGTCATTCATCAAGACGATGATTTCGCCATTGGCCGCCTGGACGGCGGTGTTGTTCATGGTGGCGTAATCGAAAGGCCCGCAATATGGAACGCGGACGCAATGCGAATTCGCCAGGAGGCGATCCATGGCGGCGGCGTTTCCGTTTCTGTGTTCGAGAACTACAAGTTCTCGGACGGGATAGGAGGTGCGCTGTTCGATGGCTCGCAAGCAAGTTCCCAGGAGACGCGGAGTCTTGGAGCAGATGACGATGCTGACCAGCGGAGTGCCGCTGATTTTGCGGCGGACCTGGAACGCTCCGGGCCGCAGACCCTCGGCGACGGTGGCGTGAGAGCGGCCGCGTTCGACGGCATCGGTGAGGGCTCGCTTGTGGGCATCTATGGAGGGCGCGGCGGGTCCGGTATGCAACAGGACGTAAGGAAGGTGGTGAACCGAGGCCTTGTTTTCAGAAAGGCGGAGCGCGAGGTCGTAGAGATGGCCGCCATCGAAGCCGCCGCGCAGCCAGTTGGCCCGCTCCATCGCCATGCGCGAGACGATGAGGAAGCTGCCGAGGTACATGGATGCGGTCAGCAGGTCGGGAGACCATGCGGGTTTGAACAGTGGGTCGCGACGGATGCCGGATTCATCGATGCGGTCTTCGTCGGTGTACAAGAGTTCGTGTCGCTGCGATTGGAGAGCGGCAACGGCCTGGTAGAGAGCGTCGGGAGAGAGGGAATCGTGCTGGTGCAGGAACGCGACGTAGTCGCCGGCCGAGAGAATGCCGGCGCGATTCAGCGAAGAAGACGCTCCCATGGACTCGACCGATCGCACGCGGCGAATGCGGGAGTCGGATTCAGATTGCTGTTTGAGGTAGTCGCCGACCCAGGGCTCACGCGAGGCATCGTCACAAATACAGAGTTCCCAGTCGGGCCAGGATTGGCGCTTGACGGAGGCGATGCTGCGCTCGAGCCAGGCGCGGTCCGGGTTGTCCACATGCATCAAGATGCTGACCGTGGGCTTGTAGGTGAAGCGCAGTGCAGAGGCGAGGACGGCGTCGCGCGAGGGCATGCGGGCGACTTCCTGCTCGACCCAGATTTGGTAGTTGCGCTCCAACTCCGCGGATCGGATGCGGCTACGAACGACGGCCGGGCGCTGCCAGACGCGGAGGAATGCGGTGGCGCGCTGAAGCAAGCGAAAGACGCGGCTGTTCTCGATGGTGAAGACGCGGCGGTCGAAACTGCGCAGGTTTTCCGCGAACCGGTCGAGGCGGCGACGGCTCTCCTGACGGTCATGTTCGAGTTCGCTGAGGAGCCGCTCGAACAATGCAACGGTCTGGCGGTCGTCGGATTGCTCTCGCAAGCGTTCCAGCTCTCGGCGGAACGACGAAAACTCGGCTGGCAAACGTTTATCATACCTTATGCGGTTGGGGGATACGACATGGAATAGGGGGAATGTTTGGGGGGCCAGCATTCCCGTGAAACTGGTAAGTTAGATTTATGCCAACGGGGCCAGCTGCACGTGTCACCGATAATGTCGCTCATCCGCTGCCACCGGTTTTGTCGCCGGGACCGGGGAGTTTGAACGTGATGATCGGATTTTTGCCGGCGTGGCGTGGTGTTCCGGCTGCGGCCGCGGCGGCGTTACAGGGTCCAAAGCAGGCTGCGGACGCTACGATTCAGGGTCTGGAGGCGGCTACTGCCGCGGCGGCGGGCACTCCAGGCGCTCCAGCGGCGTACGCGGCGGAACAGGCGGGGAAGGCGGCCGCCCTAGCCGCTATGACATCGACCATTATGAGCGCAGCCGGCGGCGCGGATATTCACGCGTGCGTTACGCCTTTGCCGGTGCCACCTCATGGACCGGGAGTGGTTACCACGGGGAGCGCCACGGTGTTGATCAACAATTTGCCGGCTTGTCGGCTGGGGGACACGATTCTGGAGGCGGTGGGTCCACCGAATACCATCGCGAAGGGGCTGGCAACGGTAATTATTGGGGGTTAGTAGTGTGCACCAGTATATGGTGTCCCGCATTTAAAATGCGGGACACCATATACTGGTACGCGAAAAAATCGGGACACCGTATACTGCTACTGGAAAATGCGGATGTTGGGTTCTTCCAGATTCCAACCTGCTTCCGCCAGACGGTCCGGGGCGGCACTGAAGATTACTTGAAACACGTTCTGATCGCTCGGAGCCGCCAGAGGTTTCCCGGGCCTGGGAAATACCAAAGCTAGATATTTCAGGATGGCGTAAACATCGGTTTCTTCCGGGCAGCGCAGTTCGACATCCTGGGTGACGAAACGAAGCGTGGCGCCACGCCGCGACATGTTCCAGGCCAGATACGCGCAGCAATCGACGGCTCGCTCGAACCACTCGGCCTGGTCTTCGGACGCATCAATGTCGAGAAACAAGGCGACCGTCTGCTCCTGCTCATGCGCGAATTCCCGGACCTGTAGATCGCCCGTATGAGCAGTCGCTTTCCAATCGACATGGCGCGAGCTTTCAAGAGCTTCGTAGGGGCGGATGCGATAAAAATCGTGGCCGCTGCCTCGGAACCACGAGTCGATATCGCCGGCCAGAGAGACTAACAGTTCTTCAAATCCGGGTTGAGGATCGATGGAAGGGTAGACGATCACTTCGCGGCGGAGCAGGACACTGACGCGGCGCTCGGAGAATCCGAACGGATGCCGCGTAGCGAATCGGAAGCTATTCTCGCGATAGGAGCCTCGCTTCTCGAAGTAGAGTTCGACGGGCTCGTCGATGGTCGCGCCTCCGGGGATCACCGGATAGTAGAGCGGCGTGCTCAGGCCGCTATTGCCTTGAGCGGTGAGATGAATCGAAAACGACGGCATCCACGATTTCACATTGCGCACCAGGATGTGGCCGGAGAGCTTGCGTCGCGCGGCGATGTGCTCCGGAAGCAGGAAGTCGAGTTCGAGGCCGGCCAGTGAGAGACGGCTGACCAGGCCGGAAATCATGAAGGTCGCAAGCATTGCGGCGAAGATCAGGAACAGAAGATTATTGGCGGATGCGAACGCGGCCAGCGCGATCACAAGGCACGCGGCGGTGAATAAGAGTCCTGCGCGCGTGACTTGCTGGCGGACGCCGAGATCGAGGGCGACGGCGATGCGGGACCAGACGGTGGGCACTAATTTCAGGATACGCGCCGTTTGACGTGTGATACTGGGGAATCCATGGCAGCACCTCATCTCGCGCGGTCTCTCCGCTTGTGGGACCTCGTTTTTATCGGAATTATTCTGGTGCAACCCACTGCGCCAATGCCATTGTTCGGGGTGGTTCAGAACATTGCCCACGGCCACACCGTCACGACAATTCTGATTGCGATGGTTGCGATGTTGTTCACAGCCATCAGCTATGGCCGGATGGCGCGGGCGTATCCGAGCGCCGGTTCGGCATATACGTACGTCGGGCAGGAGCTGCATCCGGCGTTGGGCTACGCGACCGGGTGGAGCATGCTGATGGATTACGTACTCAACCCGGTGATCTGCACGATTTGGTGCGCGAAAGCGGCGCAGGCCGAGTTGGGGATGATTCCCTACCCGTTATGGGCGTTGTTCTTCGCGGGCCTTTTTACGTTCATGAACCTGCGGCGGATCCGGGCGACGGCGCGCATCAACGAGGTTCTGACCATCGCGATGTCGTTTGTGATTTTGGCGATGTTCGTGTGCACGGCGCGGTATGTGATGCATCTGCCGGCGTTAAACCTGGGATTTTTCACGCGGCCGTTTTACGATCCACAGACGTTCTCGTGGGGACGCATCGGGACGGGCACATCGCTTGCAGTTCTCACTTACATCGGGTTCGACGGAATCTCGACGCTGTCGGAAGAAGTGGAGAATCCACGGCGCAATATTCTGATCGCGACGGTTTTGATTTGCCTGATTATCGGTGTGCTGTCGGCCGTTGAAGTCTACGCGGCGCAATTAGTGCAACCGGCCGGTCAGCAGTTCGCAACGAAAGATGTAGAGACCGCATATGCCCAAGTGGCGGGACGCGCCGGCGGGATGTGGCTGTTCCACGCGATCAATCTGACGCTGATTGTCGCGACGATCGGGTCGGGGGCGGGCGCGCAGCTCTCGGGAGCGCGGTTGTTGTATGGCATGGGCCGGGACAATGCGATTCCTCGGAAGATATTTGGGGCGATCGACGCAAAGAAAAATATTCCCGCGAACAACGTGCTGTTGATCGGCGCGCTGGCGTTCGGGGTCGCGATGCTGATCACCTATGAAACAGGCGCCGCGCTTTTGAATTTCGGCGCCCTGATCGGGTTCATGGGCGTGAATATCGCGGCGTTCGTGCGGTATTACGTGCGGGCGGACGAAAAGAAGTTGACGCACGCAATCCCGCCGCTGATTGGGGCTGTGATCTGTTTGGGAATCTGGCTCAGTCTCGAGACGCCGGCCAAAGTCGTGGGCGGCACATGGCTGGTTCTCGGCATCGCGTACGGGGCCTGGAAGACGTCCGGATTTAAGCGCAGCATCAATTTCGAAGCTCCGGCGGAGTGAAGTTGTTAGAATGAAGCTGATACAGGCGCGCCGCACCGCGGTGCGTTCCGATGAGCGGCGCATCGCGCGCCGTGGATACATTCACGACGAGGCAAATATCGAATGATCTCAGCAACACAACTGCGTCCGGGCATGGTGATCAAATGGAATAACGAACTGTATTCCATCTTCAAAATGGAACACCGCACACCGGGCAATCTCCGCGGATTTGTCCAGGTAAAAATGCGGAGCCTGAAGTCGGGGTCTATGACCGAGCACCGTTTCTCGTCGGAAGATAAAGTGGAACGCGCGTCACTCGAAGAGCACGAAATGGAGTACTTGTACGATGACGGCGAATACTTCTATTTCATGAACACCGAGAACTTTGAGCAGATGCATCTTACGAAGGAACTCCTCGGGGATGCGGTGGATTATCTCATTCCACAGCTTCACGTGAATGTCGAGTTTTATGAAGGCAAGGCGATGAGCGTGGAGTTGCCGCCCACGGTGGATATGAAAGTCATCGAGACGGAGCCGGGATTGAAGGGCGCGACAGTCTCAAACGTGACTAAGCCGGCAAAGGTCGAGACCGGGTTGGTGGTGATGGTCCCTCCCTTTATCAATGAAGGGGAGAAGATTCGGGTGAGTACGGCGGGTGGGACTTATCAGGAGCGGGCGTAGGCCGAAGGCGTTCGTCGTTGTTCGTTCGTAGTTCTTGGTTCGTCGCTCCGCGCAGTTCACTGGGGCTGAACAGCTTTTAGAATTGCGGCCGCCAATGTTTCTTCTTCGTTTGGGAAAACTGTTCGGAGATCCAACAACAGGTGATCGTCTTCGATTCGGGCTATTACGGGTGGGTCCGATTCTCTGAGTTTGCGTTCGAGCTTGACGGCGTCGCCGGACTCGATTGCTATCAACCAAGTTGGTAGCGGCTGCTGCGGCGTGGAGCCTCCTCCGATCACCGATTCTCCTTCTACGATTCGATGCGGGATACCTTGAAGCCTTTCAACGAATAGGCTGGCTCTCGTAAATAGCAGCTCCATTGGCTGGCCGATCATTTCGAGAGCTGGAATTTCGTTCCAGCGTTCCAATAATAAGCTGCGCAGCGTCGATTCGAGGGCTTGGTAAATCAGTTTGTCGAGGCGCAGGGCCCGGAACATCGGGTTGCGCCGGATGCGCTGGATCAGGGCTGCATCGCCGGCCAGGATTCCGGCTTGCGGACCGCCCAGGAGTTTGTCGCCACTGAAAGAGACCAGGTTTATGCCGGCGGACAAGCTGTCCGACACCAGCGGTTCTTCGATTCCGAATCGCTTCAGATCGACGACGCAGCCGCTGCCCAGATCTTCGTATACGGGGATGCCTCGCTCGCGACCAACACCGGCTAAGTCGCGCAGTTCGGGTTTGGCGGTGAATCCTTCGATTCGAAAATTGCTCGGGTGAACTCGCAAGAGCAGACGGGTGCGTTCGTTGATCGCTGCACGGTAATCCTCGATGCTGGTGCGATTCGTGGTGCCAACTTCGCGCAGGATCGCTCCCGAGCGCTGCATGATTTCGGGGATACGGAAGCCGTCACCGATCTCGATTAGTTCTCCACGCGATACGATCACTTCGTATCCCGCGGCGAGTTCATTGAGCGCCAGATAGACCGCGGCGGCATTGTTGTTGACAGCGATTCCGGGGACGCCGATCAGGCGCTGCAACAGGCCGGCTACGTGGACGTCGCGCTTGCCTCGCTTGCCTGTCTCGAGATCGTATTCGAGGTTCGAATATCCGAAGATCGGTTGGAAGCGCGGCAGCGGCGCGCGTCCCAGGTTAGTGTGCAGAATCACGCCGGTAGCGTTGATCACGCGTTTTAAGGAGGGTGCTTCCAAACGCGCGAGATTCTGTTCGACGCGCGATTCGATCGAATCTTCGGCGCCGTGACCGGCCTTGATTTCGGCGCGGCGGTCTTCGATAACGCGGCGAACTTCGTCGACAATGAGACGAGGCGGAAAACGCGATTCGAGGTGCGCCAAGCTCGACGCGATCTCGTCGACCGAGGGAAGCGAGCGCAACTGGTCTTGCGTGGCCACGCCGTCTTTACATCATCGCGACGGGAGGCGCGGGATCTTCAGGGCGGCCGGCGTTCTTGAGCGGAATCCACACGAGCATGGCGCACAACGCCAGCAGGAACAGTATTCCGAATTCATACGACGCGTTCGCGAAAATCACCGGCCAGGGTCTGTCAAAGAATCGGAAAGTAGCGTAGACCAGGCCCATAAGAGCCTCACCCGCAATGAATCCTGAAGCCGTGAGCACGCCTGCATTTTCGACGCGGGCTCTTTGGGCATCGTTGAATCCACGCTTGTCGCGGCGGGTTTCCATAAACCATCGGACAACGCCGCCGACAAAGATGGCCGAAGTTGTTTCGAGCGGCAGGTACATACCGACTGCGAACAGCATGGGACTTTTTACTTGCACCATGATGAGCGCAAAGCCCATGAAGATGCCGACGACCACCAGGGGCCAGGGCATGTCTCCGCCGACAATCCCTTGCGCGAGCGACGCCATCAATCCGGCTTGCGGGGCCGAGAGAGCACGATCGCCGAAACCGACGCCTCCCGCTTTGATGTTCGCGGTGTGAAGAACCAGAAGCGGGAAATAAAGGGTGGCCCCGGCGACCAGCACACCGAGAAAATCGCCTATCTGCATGCTGCGCGGCGTGCCGCCGAGGATGTGTCCGACCTTGAGATCCTGGAGCATCTCACCCGCCACCGCCGAAGAAACACATACGACTGCTGCGACGCCCAGCACCGCAGCCACGCCGCTGATTCCCGACACCCCGATGGCGACCATTAGCAACGCGGCGATGATCAGTGTGGAGAGCGTCAATCCGGAGACGGGATTGTTGGACGATCCGATCATGCCCACGAGGTTGCCGGATACAGCCGCGAAGAAGAATCCAACAACGATCATTACCAGAGCCGCTACGATGCCGCCCGCGAGCATTCCGGAGAAATACGTATAGAGCAGGATCATGCAAATGAACATGACGCCGATGCCGGCGAAGACGACTTTCGCATTCAGGTCGCGTTCCGTTCGAGCGGTCACTTCCTTCTGGGCGCCTGCTTTTTTCAAATCCGAAATGGCGCGCCGCATTCCAATGGCGAGGCTCTTGCGCATCCGGAAGAGTGTGTAGGCAGCGCCGACCAACATGCCTCCGACCGCAATCGGCCGCACGATGAATCGCCAGACGCCGGAGGCGAGGTCGCTCCAGGAACCTTCCGTCGCTCCGGGCGGCAGCGTGGTTTTGAGTTGCGGGCCGAGGAAGTAAATCAAGAGCGGCACCATGAGTCCCCAAGCGAGCACGCCGCCGGCAAAGTTCAGCGCGGCCAGACGCGGACCGATGATGTATCCAACACCGATGTAGGCGGGGCTGACGGCGGGTGCGGAGACAGCGGTGATGCCGCCGACGCCGACTGAGCGCGCCGTGCGCGCCGCGCCGAGGCGTACGAGGCTGGTCCCGAGTTGTCCGATATTGATGAGATATTCCTTGCCGGCCGCGAACAGTTGCAGGACTCCGAGCGCGTACACGGCCGCGCCGATACCCATGGCGCTGAACAAAAGCTGAGCGGCTTTGCTTCCCTGTTGGCCGGCTTTATGAATCTCGGATGCGGCGATCGACTCAGGGAATGGCAGCTCGATATCTTCTACCATGACGCGTCGCAGTAGGGTTACGAACAGAATGCCCAACGCGCCGCCGACCAGCATGAGGGCGGTCGATTTCCAATAAGCCTGAGGAGAATCGAACGTGCTCCAGGCGCCCGACATCACGAAGGCCGGGATGGTGAAGATCGCGCCGGCGGCCACCGATTCGCCAATGGAACCGACCGTTCGAGCGATGTTTTCTTCCAGAATGGAACCGCCCATGAGGCGCAGAATTCCCATCCCGATTACGGCGGCCGGATAGGTGGCGGCAATCGTCATGCCCGCGCGAAGTCCAAGGTACGCGTTGGCCGCGCCCAGGACGACAGTCATTGCAAGGCCCAGCAAAACGGCGCGCAAAGTAAACTCGCGCATCGAAACATTTTCCGGGACGTACGGTCGGTGCCGTGTAGGAGTCATCGCCTGCATCATATCAAGGGGCGAAGCACCAGGGTGGCAGGTTATCATAATTAGACCTACAGGGGACCTCGCAAGCGAAACCATGGCCACGGCACCAAGTACACCACCGCTGTCGTTCAAAGAGGTTCTGAAGATACACGGGCTGCGGCGTTTATGGATCGGCCAGCTCGTGAGCGTTTTTGGTGATTTTCTAGCGATCTACGCTATCTTCAGCATCATTTCTTTTCGCATGCATGGGACCGCGACGCAGGTCAGCCTGGTGCTGATTTCGTACTTCGTTCCGTTCGCGTTTATTTCGCCTATTGCAGGCGTTTTCGTGGATCGCTGGAACGTGAAGCGAACCATGATTGGGAGCGACCTGATCCGCGCGATCCTTTGTTTTTTGTTTTTGTTCGTGACGAATCCCTGGGAGATCTATGCGATTCTGTTCGCGCTGAGCACGGTCTCAACCTTTTTTGTGCCGGCGCAGTCCGTCACGATTCGAACGATCGTGCCGCGCGAGGGTCTGATGAGCGCCAACGGGCTCATGCAGCAGATTTTCTTCGGGATGCAGATTGTCAGCCCGGCGATTGCCACGGGGTTGGTCAGCTTATTCGGTCCCAATTCCTGCTTTTGGCTGGACACGTTCAGCTTCTTCATTTCGGCGTTCATGATATCGGGAATTACGATTCATCGCGAAGTCCCGTCCGCATTGAATAAGGTCTCGTCGGTAATTCACGAGATGAATGCCGGAGCGAAATTCATTTTCACGCACGCTACGATTTCGTTCGTGGTGACCGCGATTTCGGCCGGCATGTTCGCAATTCGGGCTTTCGGCGCGCTCATTGCGGTTTATGTCCGCGACGTGCTGAAAGGCGGCATCGGACTCTTCGGGGCCTTAGGCACATTGATCGGCGTCGGCATGATCATAGGCACGCAGTTGATCCATCGTTTCGCGCGGAACAGGTCCAAAGCGCACATGGTTGTAAGCGGACTGCTGGGCGTAGGTGTTTCGATCTCGATCGTCGGCCTGATACCCAATACTGCCGCGGCGGTTGTTGGCATGTTAGGCATGGGTTTCTGCGCGTCGTTCCTGATCGTTCCATCTCAGACTCTGATGCAGGAGGAGACTCCTCCGGAAATGCTGGGCCGCGTGGGCGGGAGCATGACGTCGGTGATGATGGCGGCGCAAGTGGTGGGGCTCTCCGTAGCTGGGCCGGTGGCGCAATACATCGGCATTCGAAACTTGTATTATGCAAGTGCGGTGCTGCTGTTTCTGATCGCGGCGGCGGGACATTTCAAACTCCGCAATCATGTTGCACCGGAAACGCAGAGCGCTAATGCCTGAATACGACTCCGTTCTGATTCTTTCGTTCGGCGGTCCGGAGACGGACGCCGATGTGATCCCGTTCCTCGAGAACGTTCTGCGTGGCAGGAACATTCCGCGGGAGCGCCTGCTCGAAGTGGCGCAGCATTATTATCATTTCGGTGGCAAGAGTCCGATCAACGATCAGAATCGCGCGCTGATGGCGGCGCTGCGCGACGAGTTGAAGCGCAAAGGCCCGGACCTTCCTGTGTATTTAGGCAATCGCAACTGGCATCCGTTTCTGGCCGATACCTTGCGTCAAATGCGCAATCACGGACGCCGGCGGGCGCTGGCGTTTGCTACCTCAGCATTCAGTTCGTACTCGGCGTGCCGGCAGTATCTCGAGGACATTGTGCGAGCTCGGGCCGAAGTTGGCGGGGCTCCGGAAGTCGATAAGCTGCGGATCTTTTACAATCATCCGTGTTTTATCGAAGCTATGACGGAGCGCGTTCAGTTCGCGCTGGGACAGGTTCCAGGAGCTCAGCTTCTTTTTACGGCGCACAGCATTCCGGTTTCGATGTCGCGCGGTAGCGATTATGTGCAGCAGTTGAATGAGGCTTGCCGGCTGGTTTCGGAGAAGCTGGGGCGCTCGGAGTGGAAGCTGGTATATCAGAGCCGCAGCGGCGCTCCGGGGCAGCCCTGGCTGGAGCCGGATATCGGCGATGCACTGCGCGAGATCGGAAGCGGCGACGAAGTAGTGATTGCTCCGATCGGGTTTCTGTCGGATCACATGGAAGTGCTTTACGATCTCGATACGGAAGCTCGGGCACTATGCGAGCAGCTCGGAATCAAGATGGTGCGGGCGGGGACCGTCGGCGTCCATCCGAAGATCATCGGCATGATTCGGGAGTTGATTCTGGAGCGCATGGGGAAGGCGGAGCGGCGGGCGGTGGGTCAGTTCGGACCGGCGCCGGACGATTGCCGCATGGATTGTTGTCCTCCGCCGATGCGGCCGGTGGCACGACAATAGGAGTATGCCGGTTCAGATTGGAGAAAAGCGGCAGGCGGATTTCAGTAATCCGCTGGGCATGCTGAGCGATTGCCATCGGCGGATCGAGAGCTTTTTGAAGGCGCTGCTGGTTCTCGCGCGCGAGCAGCGCGGCGGCTTGCTCGACGCAGGCGGCCGGTCGTCGCTTCAGAATGCACTCGAGTATTTCCGCCACTCTGGGCCGCGGCATACGGCGGATGAAGAAGAATCGTTATTTCCGCGTATGCGGGAGTGCGCGGACGCTGAAGGTGCGCTGCGATCGCTCGAAGCGTTGCATGCGGATCACGTACTGGCTGAGCGGGCACACGCGGAAGTCGACGAGTTGGGTACGCGCTGGCTTGCGACAGGACGGCTGAACGAAGCTGACGCGGCGCGGTTTCGCGAGCTGCTGGAATCGCTGGCCGTGCTTTATGAGCGTCACATCAATGTCGAGGATCACGAGGTATTTCCCATCGCCGGGCGCGGACTGAGCGAAGAACATCTCGCCTCGATTGGGAAAGAAATGGCGGAGCGCAGACGTTCATGAATCGACGTAATTTGCTTAAGCTTGTCGCCGGGGCTGGCGCGGCATCGCTCGTGACGGAGCAGGCGGCTCGCGCGGCCCGCGCGCTACCGACTCCGAAGATCAAAGATATCCAGGTGATTGCTACGGCGCCGGCCCGCGTGCGGCTTACCGTGGTAAAGATCATTACCGACCAGGACGGCTTGTACGGCTACGGCTGCGGCACCTTCACGCAACGCGCGGAGCTGGTGAACGCGGCCGTGGAGCGCTATTTGAAGCCGTTTCTCATTGGTAAGCCGACAGATCGCATCGACGATATCTGGCAGGCTTGCTACAACAGCTCGTATTGGCGCAACGGTCCGGTGCTGAATAATGCAATCAGCGGCGTGGACCAGGCGCTGTGGGATATCAAGGGACGGCAGGCGGGGATGCCGGTATATCAACTGGTCGGCGGCAAGTGCCGTGAGGCGGCCGATTGCTACACGCACGCATCCGGCGTGGACAACGAACACTGCATCGACATGGCTCGCAAGTTGATGTCGCAAGGCTTTCGAAATATCCGCGTGCAGGTGGCCGCTCCGGGTTTCGCAAGCTATGGTTCGGGCGGCGCCACGGCGAAGGTGGAGGGTCTGCATGAGGGTCCGGTTTTCGAGCCCGCGGTGCAGTTTCGATATTCGCTGAAGCTGATCGAAGAGGCTCGCAAACAGCTAGGGGATGAGGTCGGGCTTTTGCACGACATGCATGAACGCTACACGCCGAATCTTGCAGTACAGTTTGCGAAAGCGGTGGAACCGTATCGGATGTTTTTCATCGAGGATCCGCTTTCACCCGAGGATATCGCCTATTTCCGGCAGATCCGCCAGCAGTGCGCCACTCCCATTGCGATGGGCGAGCTGTTCAACAGCCCGCATGAATGGACTCCGCTGATCAGCGAGCGGCTGATCGATTACATCCGCATCCATGTGTCCGAGGCAGGCGGGTTTACGCCATGCCGCAAGATCGCGGCGATGGGCGAGATCTTCGGCGTTCGCACGGCTTGGCACGGACCTGGCGATGTTTCACCTGTCGGGCATATGGCCAATGTCACTTTAGATGTCGTCAGCTACAACTTCGGTATCCAGGAATATTCGGGGTTCAACGACGCTTTGCAGGAAGTCTTCCATGGGTGTCCGGTTGCCAAGAACGGGTACATGTATCCGAACGAGGAGCCGGGATGGGGGATTGAGATCGATGAAAAGGCCGCGACGAAGTACCCTTACGATTCGTCGAAGTTGAATGGCGGGTGGGGCGAGGTTCGGCGGATGGATGGCTCAATTATTAAGCAGTGACGGGCAGTAAATCCTCAGGGCGCTCAATCACGTAGTCGGGCTTCCAGCTCAGCATTTCGTCGCGCGAGCCGTAGCCGTAGAGCACGGCGCAAGTTTTCACTCCAGCTCGGCGGCCGGCTTCCATGTCAGCCGAAGAGTCGCCTACAAAGAGACACTCTTCGGGTTTTGCCGCGAGAACATTGAGCGACGCGAAAATAACGTCTGGCTCGGGCTTGGCGGGAAAACCGTCGGTGCCCTGGACGTGATCGAAGTAAGGTAGCAGGCCGAACTTCTCTAGGACGGCGCGTGTGGTCGGTGTACCCTTCGTCGTCGCCGTCGATTTGCGCCCCGGAAGAGCCTTCAGCATCTCCGCGACCCCGCTGTAGCACTTCGTCGAACTATGCCCGCGCTCTAGATAGACCTTGCGATAGTGCGTGATCATATCGTCGATCTGCTGGGGCGTGTAGTGGGGAAAAAGTTCGGTGAAGGGATCGATCAAATGACGCCCGATGTATGTGCGCAGGTAGGCGTCGGAAACATCGGGCCTGGAATTGGCTGCCAGCACGTCCTGGATGGCTCCGCAAATATCGGATGCGGAGTCCATCAGGGTGCCGTCTACATCGAACAGATAAACCGGAAATGCCGGAATGCTCACGCGGGCTGAGGACGCTCCCCGCCGAGCAGGCCCGGGAGCGGATGACCGCCTTCCGGACGAACTGCGGGCTTATCGGACTCCGAACCGCGGTTCGGCGGTTTGTTGGCCTGAACCATCGGCGGCAGGATCTCGCCTTCGATCAGCTTTCTGACTTCAGCGCCGTCGAGCACCTCGCGCTCCAGCAAGGCTTCCGCGATACGGACCATGGCTTCCGACCGCTCCTCAATGATCTTACGGGCGCGTCCATAGCCGTCTTCTACAAGCTTGCGAACCTGCTCGTCGATGCGAATCGCCGTGGCTTCGCTGTAATCGCGATGCTGAGCGATTTCGCGTCCCAGGAAGATCTGCTCTTCCTTCTTGCCGAAGCTCATGGGCCCAAGCTCGCTCATGCCCCATTCGCAAACCATCTTGCGAGCCATCTCCGTGGCGCGCTCGATGTCGTTGCCGGCACCGGTGGTGATGTGGTGCATGAAGATCTCTTCCGCGATACGGCCGGCCATCAGAATGGCGAGTTGCGCTTCGAGGTATCCCTTGTTGTAGGAGTGCTTATCGTCGATGGGCAGTTGCATGGTCACGCCGAGCGCCATCCCGCGCGGGATGATTGTCACCTTGTGCAGCGGATCGGCGTTCGGCAGCAGGGCCGCCACCAGGGCGTGTCCGGCTTCGTGATAGGCGGTATTGCGCTTCTCGTCATCACTGATGATGAGCGATTTGCGCTCCACGCCCATAATCACTTTGTCTTTGGCCAGCTCGAAATCGGACATCGTCACGACTTTGCGATTCTGACGGGCCGCGACGAGAGCCGCCTCGTTGACCAGATTGGCCAGATCGGCACCCGCAAATCCCGGTGTTCCACGGGCCAGGACGCTGAGGTCGACATCGTCCGCCAGCGGTGTTTTCTTGGAGTGAACCTTGAGGATCATCTCGCGACCCTTCACATCGGGCCGGCCGACCACGACGCGGCGGTCAAAACGGCCGGGGCGAAGCAGGGCCGGATCGAGAACGTCGGGACGGTTCGTGGCTGCCACGAGAATGACGCCTTCGTTCGATTCGAAGCCGTCCATTTCAACCAGAAGCTGGTTCAGGGTCTGCTCGCGTTCATCGTGTCCACCGCCGAGGCCTGCGCCACGATGACGGCCAACAGCGTCGATTTCGTCGATGAAGATGATGCAGGGAGCGTTCTTCTTGCCTTGCTCAAAGAGGTCGCGGACGCGGCTTGCGCCGACGCCGACGAACATCTCGACGAAATCCGAACCGGAGATGGAGAAGAACGGAACGTTGGCTTCGCCGGCGATCGCGCGAGCGAGCAGCGTTTTGCCTGTTCCGGGAGGTCCGATCAGCAGAACGCCTTTAGGAATGCGTCCGCCGAGCTTCTGGAATTTCTGAGGTTCGCGCAGGAACTCGATGATTTCCTGGAGCTCTTCCTTGGCTTCCTCGACACCCGCGACATCTTTGAAGGTCACCTTCTTCTGCTGCGAAGAATGCAAGCGCGCGCGGCTCTTCCCGAAGCTGAGAGCTTTATTGCCGCCGCTCTGCATCTGGCGCATCATGAAGATCCAGAATGCCAGCAGCAGAACGAACGGGATGGCGTTAATGAGAATCGATACCCAGTTGCTGGTGGTCTCTTTTCCGTACTTGATGTCGACGCCATTGGCCTGGAGTTCGTCGATCATCTTCGGATAGTTCATCGGGACGACCGCATGGAATTCCTCGTTGCTGCCCGCATAGACGCCGTGCAGCTCATTGCCGGTGATCGTGACCGACTTGACCTTCTTCTGCTCCACGTCGCTCATCAACTGCGAGAACGAGGGCTGGGCGTCGGGCCTGGACTTGGTCTGCCGGACTACGGTCCAAAGCAGAACCACGACCATGATGATGACTACCCAGAATACTGCTGTTTTAACGTTGGAATTCATGCCTTCTCCCTACAAAGCGCCTACCGGGGCGCAAAACACCCTCTCAAGTTCTTGGACGTTACAAATAGGACTATCGATTCATTTACCAGGTCGATTTGCCTCGCAAACTCGTAGGATAGTACGGGTGGAGCTGTCCGGGGTAAAATCGGCGGCTGGACCGAACTTTCGGGACCAAAGGATTCTGCCCTGCGAAGTGAGCACGGGCCAGGAATGGCGCTCCCATAAAGGAATCCGAGCCTCCTGGAACAGAACTTTGATTTTTTCCTCGTGTGTCTGCCCCGTTCGTCGGTATTGATCACCGGGTCTCCAATTGCGCAGCTCCAGCAGACCAAGGCTGGCGCCGGCGGGGGCCGGAATCAGAGTAATCCGCTGCCAATCTAGCTCTTCTATCAGCGTATCATACGCAGTTTGACGCGCCGAAGTTCCTTCCCGTTCAACGAGTTGAAAGTCGATGATGTAAGTACCTCCGGGTACTTCCACGGTTACGGGCGGCTTCACGGGAATTTCGAAGCCCGGAACGCGAAGCGTGTCGTACCCCGCAGGGGCGAACCGGATGGAATCGAATGAACGCAATACATCGATTCCGGGGACTTGGACGCGTCCGTGACCGTCAGCCGATCGCGCCATCTCCAGCACCGACTCGACATGTTCGAAACCGATCTGCCTTAGGTCTCCCTTCACCGTTTCCATGGCGGCCCGAATTAGGCGGCGCGCCTTAGCCCGATGACCGCTCAAATCCTGAGTGGCCAGGTAGCACAAATCCCCTACTTTCCTTATCGGCTGCAACTGGCCGATCCAGTATGCCTCCTCGTCACGAGCTAGCTCGGCCATGTTCGCCAGAGTTTCGTCCAGGTTGGGGTTGTAATCGCGGCGGAGCTGGTGGAGCAGGTCGTGGCGGATGCGATTCCGGGCGTAGGCCAGGTCGCGGTTTGTATCGTCCTCATGCCATTCGATTTGGCGTTCTTTGAGCCAGTTCCGGATCTCCGGGCGCGTGCACGCCAGCAACGGCCGAACAATCCCGTCGCTTGTAACGGGCCGGATGCCCGACAGACCGGCGAGACCAGATCCGCGCAGGAGGCGATATAGAACGGTTTCGGCCTGGTCGGAGCGGGTGTGCCCGGTCGCGATGCGGTCCACCGCTCCCTGTTCGCGTAACTCGCGATAGAATTGCTGCCGCAAACGGCGGGCGGCCTGTTCCAGGTTGTCATCCACGGCAGGAGCATCGACGCGCCGGAAGTGGAAAGGGAGAGCGAATTGTCCTGCGAGGGAGCGCACGAACTCGGCGTCGGCTTGGGAGGCAATTCCGCGAATGCCATGGTCGATGTGGATCACGCTTAGGTGAAGACCCCAGGCCGGGGCGAGTTCGTGCATGAGATAGAGCAGGCAGACGGAATCGGCACCTCCCGATACAGCAACCCCCAAGCGCTGGCCCGGCGAGAACATCTCATGGCGGGCGATGGTGTCGCGTACTTTGTCGGCCAACACGATTTTTTGCGCATCCCCAACATACAATAAAGCGTTCGTGGTTGTTGGTTCGTCGTTCCTCGCTCCGCTCTCTATTTCATCAATGCCGGGAGTTTTTCCAAAGCTCCCTCGATGCGCTGCTCGTTTGTTAGTACGGGGGCAAAGAGATCGCCGACTTTGTCGAAGCGAGCTCGGGCGTTGCGGATGTTGAATTGGTCCGGGGTCAGGCCTTTTCGGACTTCGCTCCAATCGAGGGGCGTGGAGACCGGGGCTCCGGGATAGGCGCGTAAAACATACGGCCCCGCGATTGTTTTGCCGGTCGAAATTTGAAGGTAGTCGAAGTAGACTTTGCCCTTCTTCCGTTTTGCAACCGCTCGGGGCGTGGTGAACAGATCGGGCTGCTCATTGATTACCAGGATCGAGAGGATCTCGGCAAAGGAACGAACTTGTTCGTAGATGTAGACCGGTTCGAGCGGGATATAAATGTGCATGCCGTCGCCGCCGGTCGTTTTCGGATAGCCCTGGAGTCCCAAGGCGTCCAGTTTCTTGCGCACCAGCAGCGCGGCTTCGACGATTTTGTCGTAAGGGCATTCGAGTGGGTCCAGATCGATCAGGATGAAGTCGGGATTCTCGATGGTGCCGACGCGGCTCATCCAGGGATTCTGATCGATGCAGGCGAGGTTCGCGAGATAGAGCAGCGTGGCGCGATCGTTCGCGATGATGTAGTGGATCGGCGCTCCGCGATGTTCGGAATCGATGGGCTCGAGACGGACCCAATCCGGAACTTTGTCCTCGGCGTTCTTCTGGAAAAAGAATTCTTCGTCGATGCCGTTGGGGTAACGTTTCAGCGAGAGCGGGCGATCGCGGAGGTGGGGCAGGATGAGATCCGAGACCGAATCGTAATAGTTGATGACGTCGCGCTTCACGATGCCGTCTTTGGGAAACCAGATTTTATTTAGATTAGTGAATTTGAGCTGGTGGCCGTCGATGGCTAGCGTGGCTTCTTTGAGATTCTCGGCAAGTAAGACGGACCCGGCGGCTCGGGCCGGAGCCTCTTGAACGACCTCTTCGGCCGGTTTGTCGTTGCGCAGACCGAGGAACACGGGAGCTCGCAGAATTCCATCGGGCGTGAATTCCAGGTACTTCACTTGCGCTACCAGTTCCGGTTTTACCCAGGTAATGTCGCGGCCGTGCCGGTTCGTGACGGCGCCTCCGAAGGGACTCTTGGTCGTGATGAGGGGCGTAAGGCGATCGTAAACTTCCTTTAGGGTGCGATCGTTGAAGCCGGTTCCCACTTGGCCGGCATGCACCAGTTTGCCGTCCTTGTACGTGCCCAGCACGAGCGAGCTGAAATAGATCGCTCGCCGTGAGTGAATCCGCCGATGACGAATTCCTGTTCGTTGACGGCTTTGACCTTGATCCAGTCCGTGCTGCGGCGGCTCTCGTATTTGCTGGCGGTTCGCTTGGCGATGATTCCTTCGAGACCGTTCTGGCGCGCGGCTTCCAGCATTTCCCGGCCATGCGTTCGGAAAACATCCGACAGGCGGATGCGATCGCTCGGCGTAACGATCTCTTCGAGAACGCGTTTGCGCTCGGCGAGCGGGACGGCGCGCAGATCGAAGCCATCCAGGTACATGACGTCGAACAAAAACAGATTGACGGGATTGGATCGCGAAAGGTGCGCGATGGAATTGGGATCGGAGACGCTGATGCGCGGCTGGATGAGATTGAATCCAGGACGGCCCTTGTCGTCAACAACCGCGATCTCACCGTCGAGGATGGCGGTGGTGGCATTGACGAAATTGGGAAGAACGCTGAGTTCCGGATATTGCTGCGTGCAGCGATTCCCGTTGCGCGAGTAGATCTGGACCTGTCCTTTTTCGATGTAGCAAATTGCCCGCACGCCATCCCACTTGATCTCGTAGAGCCAAGCATCGCCTTCCGGGGGCGTGGTGGCCAGAGTCGCCATCATCGGTGTGATCTGCGCGGGCATCTCGGCCGGCACGGCGCCCTTCAGGGAACTCACTTCAAAGTTTTTTTTTGAGCTGCGCTTGCTTTGCCGGAGCTTTCTTGGCCTTCTTTTTGGCGGGTAGGTCTTCGGCGATTTCCTGCTGCGTACGCCCGGTAGAGACGCTGTATGCGTGATCCTCGATGTTCCAGCCGGGACGGGCGTCTTCATCTTTTTTCTTGATCAGCAGCCACTCGTTGCCTTTGCCACGGCCGCGCATGTGAACGAGCGCGAACTCGCCTTTGATCTTTTCACCGTGCAGGCGGAATTTGAGATCCCCGCGCGCGACTTGTTCTTTAAACGATCCTTCGCCGAGTTGCTCGAAGGTCCCCTGATCCCACAGCATTACGCTGCCGCCGCCGTACTCGCCTTTGGGTATGTTGCCTTCAAACGTGCCGTAATCGAGAGGGTGATCTTCGACATGCATCGCTAAATGTTTCGAGAGCGGCTCGAGCGATGGGCCTTTGGGAACGGCCCAGGAAACGAGTACGCCATCGTTTTCGAGACGGAAGTCGTAGTGGAGGCGGGTCGCGTCGTGCCGCTGGATGTAGAAGTGGGGAAGGTCTGCGGCTTTTTTCTTGGCTACAGGTTTGGGGGCAGGTTCCGGGGTTTTCTCGAAATCGCGTTTGCGGCGGTATTCCTCGAGCGCCATTTTTCTAGATTAGCCTGTGCAACCCTGGTTACGATGGACGGGCCGTCGCCAGGGCTTTGCGAAACCTGCATACACCTGCAGGTGATTCGATCGGACCGCGGATCGGTGTTTTATCGCTGCAGGCTGTCGGAGACGGATCCGCGATTCCCGAAGTATCCTCGGATTCCGGTGATCCAGTGCGACGGATGGCTAAGCCATGATGGCCCGCTGCTCCTCGACGATGCGGCCGTCGAATAACGTGATGGAGCGTTCGGCGAGCTGGGCATAGCGGGGATCGTGCGTGACCATGCAGATGGTCGCGCCGTCCTGGTGCAGTTCGCGCAGGAGAGTCATAACAGCCTCGCCGTTGGCCGAATCAAGGTTGCCGGTGGGCTCATCCGCGAGCAAGATGGAGGGATGTCCAGCCAGGGCTCGGGCCACGGCGACGCGCTGCTGCTGACCGCCCGACAATTGCGATGGATAGTGTTTCATGCGGTGCGCCATACCGACACGTTCCAGCGCTTCTTTCGCGAGCTTCTTGCGCTCCGCGGACGGCATGTTGCGATACGTTAACGGGAGTTCGACATTCTCATAAACGTTCAGATCGCCGATCAAATTGAAAGCCTGGAAGATGAAACCGATTTCACGATTTCGGACGCGCGCGCGCTCGGATAGCTTCATGTTTTCGACGCGTGTGCCGTTCAATTCATAGGCCCCGTCGGATGGCGTATCAAGCAAGCCGAGGATGGCCAGCAGCGTCGATTTCCCGCATCCGGACGGGCCGGAAATGGACACGTACTCCCCTTTGTTTACTGTGAGATGAATGCCGGCCAGGGCATGAGTCTCGACCTCGTCGGTGACGAATACCTTCTTGACATCCTGGAGATCAATCAGTGCCGTGCCATTTCCGTTGCTGCTCATGTTCACTCCTTATTCACTCGCTCTGCTTTGGACGTACGCTTTTGGTCCCGGTTAGGTTCCGTGATTTATTACCGGTGGTCGGCGGAAAGGTAACAGGGGAAAAAGTGGGTGTCCACGCAGAGTATTACGAAGTAGGGGTGGGTGGAGTACGCAGGTTAGAGTTATAGCAGTAGCAGTATACGGTGTCCCCGACCGACGGCGGTAGCAGTATACGCTGTCCCGAATAATAAAGAATTGGAAGAGAATTGGGGACATCGTATACTGCTACCGGAATTAAATACGGGACACCATATACTGGTGCGCGGTAGCGCGGTCGCTACACCACGACGGCGGGATTCGACAGCTCCCCGATTTGTGGCGACGCGATCGACACGATATCTCCGGCAGCTAGGGCCGATTCTTCCGTCACTATGATTCCGGTGCCGGTAAGCAGCACCGATCCGGCGGGAACCGGATTAGAGCGCAGAAGATATTCGGTCAACGTTTCGATCTTGCGATTCAGCTTCGAGGTCGAGGTTTCGCCGGAGAAAATGGTCGTGCCGCCGCGCGTGATGGTGCAGGTGATATCGACGTTATAAGGATCGGTCAGCTCGTCCGTGGTCACCATGAAGGGACCGATGGAGCAGCTGCACGCGTACATTTTCGATTGCGGCAAATAGAGCGGATTCTCACGCTCGATATCCCACGCCGAAACGTCGTTGGCGAGCGTGTACCCGACTACTTTCCCCTTAGACCCCAGCACCACCGCAAGCTCCGGCTCCGGCGCCGTGAAACGCGAATCGGAACGGATGCCGATTCCCTGCCCTGGTCCGACACATTCCCGAGCGGTACCTTTGAAAAAGATTTCCGGCCGAGGAGCGTTATAGACGTGCGCATAAAATCCCTCGCGCGTTCCATGCTCGGCATCGCGAAATGACGCGCTCGATTCGTAGGTGCAACCGCAGGCCCAGATCTCGCGCGGTTGGAGCGGGATCAGAGGCGTTGCCGGCTCGCGAAGCGATTGAGCGAGGCCCTTTGCGAGTGGAGCTATTTCCACCTCCTGCTTATCCGCGCGGAGGATGAGCTCATGAAGCGTATGATCGGGAATCGGACGAGCCTGCCCATCCGCATCGAAGATTGCAGCAACGACGTTGTTGTGCCACTTGATTTGTCCAAGTTTCATTTTTAGTACTTCAAATAAATTGTTTTGTAATCGCTGTAAAATTCAAGAGCCGCGGGGCCCTGTTCCTTGGAACCGAAGCTCGATTCCTTGGTGCCGCCGAACGGAAGCTGATATTCGACGCCCGCGCTCGGGAGATTGACGGTCAGGAGGCCAGCTTCGGCGCGATACACGAAGTCGAATACGCGACCGATGTTGGTGGTCTGAACGGAGGAAGAGAGCCCCAAAGGAACGTTGTTCGCGATGCGCAGAGCGTCTTCAAAATCCTTCGCACGCATCACGGCGAGCACGGGGCCAAAAATCTCTTCCTTTGCGATGGTCATGTCTTCGGTGACGTCCGCGAAGACGGTAGGCTCGATGAAATATCCTTTATCGTACGCGCCGCCAGTGAGGCGATGGCCGCCGATGCGGGGCTCGCCGCCTTCCTTGCGCGCGATGTCTATATACTTCAGATCGGTATTGAGCTGCGCTTCATCGACGGCCGGGCCGATGTCGATTCCGGGCTCCATGCCGTTGCCGACTTTCAGCTTTTTCGTGCGCTCAACCAGCGCATCCACGAACTTGTCGTAAATGGAATCTTCGACAATAGCCCGGCTGGTGGCCGTGCACTTCTGGCCAGTGGAAAAGAACGCGGCATTCACTACATTCTCGACCGCGGAGTTGAAATCGGCGTCGGCGAGAACGATGGTAGGATTTTTACCGCCCATCTCGAGTTGAATGCGAAGCCTTCTTTTCGATGCCTCAGCGTGAAGCCAATGGCCGACATCGGTGGATCCAGTGAACGAGATCGCCTTCAGCGGCTTGGCGTTCACCAGCGCTTTTCCGAGTTCTCCACCGGAGCCGGCGATGAAGTTCACCACGCCTTTCGGAATGCCGGCTTGATGGCAGGCCTCGACGATCCGCCACGCGCAGAGAGGTGATGGAGAAGCCGGCTTGATCACAACCGTGTTGCCGCAAATCAGCGCGGGCGCGAGCTTCCAAGCCGGGATGGCGATGGGGAAATTCCAAGGCGTGATCAGACCGACAACGCCGATGGGCTTGCGGATGGCGAACGTGTGCACCCGATCGCGTTCGGAAGGAACCAGAAGGCCAGGTAGACGCGCACCCTCGCCGCCGTAATAACGGAAAATATTGATGGCGCGGCGCACTTCGCCCTTCGCCTCGGGCAGCGTCTTTCCTTCCTCGCGTGTCATCTCTGACGCAACTTGATCGAATTCGCGCTCCAGAATGTCGGCGACCTTAAACAAATAATTTCCGCGTGCGGGAGCCGGCAGCGCGGACCAGGATGGGAAGGCTGCCTGCGCGGCATCGGCGGCTCGATCGACATCCGCCGCCGAGCCTTTGACAAACAGACCCACCACTTCGTCGATGTTGGCCGGATTGCGATCCTCAAACGTTGGCCCGGAGACCCATTCGCCATTGATGTAATTCGGGAATATCGGCGATGACATGATTTCGATTAAAAAGAAACCTTCGGAACGGCGCGAGCGCCGGGCTCGGTTTTGAAGTACGCATCGTTGCGCTGGAATCCGAAGATTGCGGCCGCGATGTTCTTGGGGAACAGCTCGATATCGGTGTTGTAGCGCTGCACCGCTTCATTGTATTTACGGCGCTCGACCGCGATCCGATTTTCCGTGCCCGCCAGTTCGTCCTGGAGGCGCAGGAAGTTTTCGTTCGATTTCAATTGAGGATAATTCTCAACCACAACCAACAGCCTGCTGAGAGCCGTATCGAGCTGGCCGTTGGCCTGGATCTTCTCGGCAGGGCTTCGGGCGCCACCCAACGCCGCGCGCGCATCCGTGACTTCCTTGATCACCACCTGTTCCTGCTTCGCGATACCTTTTACAGTTTCGACGAGGTTCGGGATCAGGTCCGCGCGGCGCTGCAGCACGACATCGACCTGCGCCCACTGGCTATTGATGGCTTCGCGTTCCTGTACAAGCTGATTGCGGTCTCCGATGGCTGTGAACAGAATCACAATGCCGATCAGGACCAGGATTCCCACAATTACGAGTGCGATCTTCATCTATTCCTCACTTTGGAAGGCGATCCACGTAAGCCACGATGGCCTCAACTTCTTTTAGATACGCCTCGAACAACGCCGCAGGTTCAACGGTGGTATCGTCTTTTTTCTCCTCGCGCAAATCCAAAAGGGTACGAATTGGGGCGGGATCGGCTCCCAGATCACCGAGCTTGTTCGCTATGTCGCGCTTATGCCAACCGACATCGCCTCCACCCACCAACAGCGCGTGCCGTGCCAGCACACAGAACGTTGAAACCGAATCCAGCATTAAGCGTAGCAAGGCTTTGCCGTCAGACAAAATGCCGCCGGCTTTCTGACGGAGGCGAATCAATTTGGCGCGGAGGTCGTGCTCGATCTGGGCGCGATAAAAGGTGCGATCAATCTCCAGTCCATCGATCACGTCTTTCCCGAAAAGCACACGCCGGCGTTCGCGCATGTCGTGAAACTCGATGGGGAAGCAATCGGTGGAGGTGCGCACTTCCTCTTCGCTCATTAAGAGTGGAGCAGGATTGCCGAGGTCGCGCCACCATCTGAAGATGGGTTCGGAGTGGGCCAGGTCCGAAGCGCGAATATCGCTCAGAACGCAAAAGACGTTCAGGTCCGAGAACTTATCGTGATGGTCGCCGCTGGCAGCGGAGCCGTAGAGAATTACCGACACGAGACGATCCTTGTGAGCTTCTTTCAAACGTTCCACGAGTTCGGCCAGTTTCTTATTCATGGTTGTCCTGCGCCTACCAATCGCTGGATGCGCCTCCGCCTCCGGAGTCGCCACCGCCAAAGCCGCCAAATCCTCCGCCGGATCCGGAATCAGAACCGCCAAAGCCGCCGCCGCCCCAGCCTCCACCACCCCAGCCGCCGCCTCGACCTCCGCCGCCTAGCAGATTTCCGAGCAGCATTCCGGTAAGGAAGCCGCCAATTCCACCACCACCGCCTCCACCACCATATCCGCCACCGCCGCCGTGAAACAAGCGTCCCAGCAGCGAGAACAGAATAAAGCCGCCGATGATGATCAAAGGCCAGGGAAGGTTCTCGCCGCCGCGCGAGGTGCGATGCTCGTATTGCGGCTCGACGAGGTGAGTCTGAAGCGTAACGCCTTTTGCTTTCGCGATGGTGTCGCCGGCAATCTCGGCCGCGGTCAGCATCGCCGTGCCGTAATCCCCTTGGCGTAACGGCGGGCGGATCTGGCGCAGTGCATCGCCGACAAATCCGTCCGGGAGAATGGGCTCCAGGCCATAGCCGACCTCGATGCGATCCTTATGATCCTTGATCGCGAACAGCATCAGAAGGCCGTTGTCCTGACCTTTTTTCCCAACACCCCATTTTCGAAACAACGTGTTGGCGTAGTCTTCTATGGGATTGCCGTCAGTGCTGTTGATGGTGACAATCGCGATCTGCGCGCCGGTGGCCTGTTCCACTTCGGCGCCGTATTGTTCGATGCGAGCCTTGGATGCGTCGTCGACAACGTGTGCGAAATCGCTGACGTAGCCTTGCGGTTGGAGTGAGTTGACGTCTTCCGCGAATAAAGGAAGCGTCAGAAGTACAAGTGGAAGTAGCGATCGCCTTAGCAGTCGAGTTCCTCGCGCTTGATCCGGAAATCTCCGAGATTGCCAAGCATCGCCAGCGTGATGTTTTTGGCGTCAAAGAATTCCCGTGCGAGCCTCTGCACTTCTTCCGCGGTCACTTTCTCGATGCTTTCCACCATCTCGTCGAGGCTGAAGAAGCGTTTGAAATAGAGCTCCTGCCGTGCCAGGTTGCCCATGCGGCTCGAAGTGGATTCCAGACCGAGCATGAACGAGCCCTTCAAGTGATCTTTGGCGCGCCGCAACTCTTCGGCGGGGACAAGGTTCTGCTTCAGATCGCGAAACTCGTCGATGATAGAAGCAACCACTTTGCGCGCCGCCTCTACCGACGTTCCGGCGTAAATAGCCAGGCACCCGGTATCGCTGTACATGCTCAGTTCCGAATAAACGGCATAGGCGAGTCCCTGCTTCTCTCGAATGTTCTGGAAAAGTCGCGAGCTCATGCCACCGCCGAGGAGGGTGTTCAATACGTAGCAGACAAATCGGTCGTCATGCGGCAGGGCATACGATGGGACGCCCATGTAGAGGTGCATCTGCTCGAGCGATGTTTTGTTGCGGAACACGAGCCGGGCATGCGGCACCGGTTTGCGATCCGGCGGAACAGGAGCGGCCATTTGCAGCTCTTCGAAATGGCGCCGAGCCAGCTCGACGATGTGATCGTGTTTGAGATTCCCCGCGGCCGTGATCAGGATGTTCTTCGGCGAGTAGATGCGCCCGTAATATTCCTGGAGCATCTCGCGATGGAACTTCTGCACTGTATCTTTCGTGCCGAGAATGGGCTTGCCGATGGGGTGGTCTTTCCAGAAGTTGCTGGAGAAAATCTCATGGAGGAGGTATTCGGGATTGTCGACCTCCATCTTGAGCTCTTCGAGGATGACGCCCTTTTCTTTCTCGATGTCCTCGTCGCGGAAGAGCGGGTTTCGAACCAGATCGGCCAGAACGTCGAACGCGAGTGGAAGATGCTCATCGAGGACCTTGGTGTTGTAACTGACCATTTCCTTAGCGGTGAAGGCATCTAAGCCGCCGCCTATGGAATCGACGGAGCGGGCGATTTCTTCCGCGCTGCGGTTCTTGGTCCCTTTGAACACCATGTGTTCAATGAAATGGGAAATTCCGTTTTCTTCGGCGTTCTCGCGCCGCGATCCGGTTCCGATCCAGATGCCGAGGGAGACAGAACGAACGTGGGGCATCTGCTCGGTTACAACTCGGATACCGTTGGAGAGGGTTGTGACCTCAACTTCACGTACTGTAGATATTGTGGATGAGGCCATTATTCGATTCGACCAGACTCTATTTCATTTTAGCCGTAGCGCGGGGGCTCTCGCCGTTGTATAATTAAGAATTGTGCAACCCCTTGTAGGTCTTGAACTTCCAGACCTCCAGCAGCTCCTGGCCAAAGATCACCCTTCCTTCCGCGCGCGGCAAATTTACGATGCGGTGTACCGGCAGAAGGTGTCGGAACTGGTCCAGATCTCGACGCTGCCAGCCGGATTGCGCACGGAACTTGGCGAGCTTTATAACGTCGGGCTGCCAACCCAGGTGGGCCGCTACGAATCAATCGATGGCACGCGCCGGTATCTGCTCGGCCTCGACGATGGGCGGTCGGTGGAAACGGTCCTGATGCCCGAGGAATCGCGCGACACCATTTGCATTTCGAGCCAGGTCGGCTGTCCCGTAAATTGCAAGTTTTGTTTGACCGCGCTGATGGGCCTGGAGCGTAACCTGACGGCCGGCGAGATTGTCGGGCAGGTGCTTTTTGTGATGCAGGCTCATAAACTCTCGGCCGAAAGCGACCGCCTGAATATCGTCATGATGGGCATGGGCGAGCCGCTGCTTAATCTGCCGCATGTTTTGAAGGCGACGCGGCTGCTCACGGATAAGACCGGAATCGCAATCTCGCCTCGGCGCATTACGCTATCGACGTCGGGCATTATTCCTAAGATAGTTGAGCTGGGGCAGGAACCGGTGCGGCCCAAGCTGGCCATCTCACTCAACGCATCCACCGAAGAGCAGCGCCGGGAACTCATGCCAATCACCAGGAAATACCACTTAAAAGACCTGATGGAGGCGTGTCGCAATTACCCACTCCGGCCTTGGGAGAAGTTGACGTTTGAGTACGTTCTTCTTAAGGGTGTCAACGATACGGATGCCGACGCGCGGCGCGTGGTGAAGCTGCTGGCGCGTCTGAATGCGAAAGTAAACCTGATTGCGCTGAATCCCGGACCGGGCATCGCGTTCGAGACTCCCGATCCCGAACGCGTTCATTCTTTTCAGAATATCGTCAAGCGCGCGATGCCTTGTTTCATTCGAAAGCCGCGCGGTCGCGATATTTTCGCCGCCTGCGGGCAGTTGAAGCGAATCGAGAGCGCTAGTACTCTTCCCGTCACGGTCTAAACCCTTAGGTCCGAGCTAAAGCCTTAGCAGATTCCGTCGATGATTAGTTCTGAGCGGCGCATATCCGCGAGCAAAAGGAGCATCGGTGGTCCTTTGGAGGCTGTTCTTCACGAATCCGGTGATGGCGTGCGAGCTGGTGGTTTGCCTCGCCACCATTTACGGCTGCATCCTGATCCTGCACAAGCGGCATAAGGGACCGGATCGGTTTTTGGCCGCGCTGATCGGCATCATCTCCATCTGGCAAGGAATGCGGATTCTGCGCGAAGCCGGTGTCATTACCGGCTCGCATGCGCTCGACACGCTCGCAGAGTTGATCATCACTACGCTCTACCTGGTCGCCGCGATTATTCTTAGATTCTCCGTGCGTGAGCGGAAAACAGCGCAGGTGCGGCTGCGTCTTGAGGAAGCTAACGGTCAACCGCCCATCCCTCGATTGGGCGTGCTTGAAACTCCGGACCAGCAGGTCTCGGATATTATCCTGTGCTCGAATCCTCTGGCGACCATTGCCATGGACAAATCGGGCAAGGTGACGTATTGGAATCCAGCGGCGGAGCATTTGTTGGGGTGGAAGGCGGCGGAAGTGGTCGGCAAGACCAGTCCCGTGGCCATGAGTTCGCCGCTTCGGACTAAGAATGGTGCGATGATTCGCTTTGAATCCTGGTGTTCGCCGCTGCACGACGCGGTAGGACGCGCTTGCGGGAGCGTGGTGATGATTGCGCCGCGGCCGGATCGAGGTGCAAATCGTGGGCGAATGCCCCGGCCGATTTTCGCCGCGGCCGGTTTCCCGGGTGGGAGTTCGGCGATTTAAGATGCGCGTTGCCGGGCTGCTCGGGGGCGCTTCCGTCGGCAGTCTCCGCTCGCTTACGCGCACGGTTCCGTAGGATCGCAGGAATCCGGGACAATGGTTGCGGAACCCCGACGGTAACAGAGGGGCAATAACGGAACTGGCAGCTTCATAGTTTGAAAAATATTTTCCTGCGATACAGCCAGAAACAAACGTAAATTTCAAACGCCGTGACTGCCAACGTGGTGATCGCTTTGCTTTCCAGGAAGATCAGGAACGTCTGGTTCAGCCAGCGGTGCAGGATCTCATGGAACAGGTAAATGAAAATCGAATTGGCCCCGACCACAACAAACACAGTCGCCCATTTGCGTTTTTCTTTGACGTCGAAGATCCAGTAAAAGAGCAGCAGGGCTAAGAGCGTCATGCCGGTGCTGTAGATCGCGAACGATGCCGTCCAGATCTTCTTGTTCATTGGAATAACTAGGCTCAGGCCGAACCCGCTCAAAACGCCGAGAACGCCCGCCACGGCGATGATTCGCATCTTGCGAGCCAGCGGGAGAGCGCTAAAAAGCAATTCGCCGGTCATCATGCCGAAAATTGTGTTCGCCGCCGAGGAAAGGCAATTGATGGTCGCGTAAGACCCGTCCCAATGTTTGTGCAGAATCAATCCATCGAGATACCAGCCGATGTTCGCGTCCTTCACCCAGGGACCTTGCACGCCGGGCGCGGGAGCGAACTGATAAATCGCCCAATGCAGGGCGAGAAGACCCAGAGCGACGCCGCCCTGCACGGTCCAGTGCCTTCGCAAGAGCAGAAACGCAACGAGGTACGTGAAAGCGATCTGCGCCAGAACGTTGATCAGATCGATGACCGGCCGGTTTGCCTGCACCGAGCGGGCGATCAGCCCACAAAGAATGAGCAGCGTTGAGCGTCGCAAAACATGCAGTAGCGAGTGGCTCCAGGACTCACCCGCAGCCCAGCGCCGCGAGAATGAGAGCGGCATCACGACGCCCACAATGAACATAAAGAACGGCTGGATCAGGTCCCAGAAGTGCAGGTCGCCGGGGATCGAAATGTTCCAATCGACGTGCTCGAACTGCGCCGCGATCGGGCCCATGATGGGATCTTTCAGGAAATGCGTCAGCCCGAACCCTTCGCTGAGCATCATGATCATGGTGAAGCCACGGAACGCGTCGATGCTCAGGACTCGCGCGGAGCCCGGACGCAGATCGGACCCGGTCCCGTGAACGGGAATCGCGAATTCAGTGGCGGCCATGGGCTGATTTTACGTTATTCCGCGGCGGAATTGAAACAATGCGCGTCCCGATGAATCCAGATGCATATGGGTGACGCTGAGAATCCTACCGAAGAGCGCGAGATTTGTCCGTTTTGCGGGCTTCCAATCGATCCAGGCCAGGAAACCGCAACGGTGAAGGGACGGCTGATGCATTTCGCCTGCTACCAGGAAGAGAGCGGCGGTGTCCCGGCCTCTTAGTATTTCACTGTCGTCGCGCGCCCGTCCTTATCGCCGCGCAGCCACACGAAAATCGGAGAATGCGGGGCCGGTGATGGCCACGGAAGCTCGATTCTGAGCGACTGTTTGTCCGCTTGCCCGACGATCGCGGTCGGCAAACCGTTGACCGCCGTGCCGTGTTCGGCATCCCAGCCAGCTTTCGATATCCCCTCCAAGTCGCGGCCCGTCAAGATGCCCACGTAATTGCCATCGCCGGCCGCTTCATCGGTGAGACGCAGACTCTCGATACGAGGCACGCGCATAACGCGCCCCAAACGGTGTGGCGCTGAGGCTTCTTCGCCCGGATTTTCGAGAGTCGCAGTCAGCGTGCAGCCTGTGAGCCATGCTCCAGGATCGAAAGAGAGAAACAGAGTATCGGCGCTGATGGCCTGCAGTTTCGCCGACGGGGCTTGCTCGCCGATGCGCACCGTGACGGGCGCTCCTTCGCCGTTCTGACACGACAGACGCAGCTCCGCTTTCGGCGATGCATTTTGAACGCGTACCATTGCGTTGAGGACCACGCCGGCCGGCAACTCACCCTGGTGCAGCAAAACTTCGAGATCCGCCGGCAGCGCAATTTTGGCGTCAACAATCCGAGATCGCGGTCCCGCGAACATCAGCGCCGAAGGAATCACGAGAGGCTTCGCATACTGATTGACTACGACGTGCAAGTCATACGAAGAACCCTGCTGCGGGTCCGCCGGCAGGTCCGCCGTTACGGTCCGTTGTTTGCCATCGGGCGAGACTGCTCCGAGGTCCAGCTTCACCGGACCAGCGTCCAGTTTTTCGATTCGCTCGAGATGCTCTCCCTGGATAGTGATCTGCTGCTTCGCCTCGTCGGTGCTCAGCGATATGGGAAGCTTTCCGATTTGGGGCGGCTCAGCGACCACCTGTAGCGGAACATTATGCTTCTTGCCGTCGCTCTGGAACAGTTCCAGAGAATATGCGCCGGCGTCGAGAGAGGCGGTGTCCAGCCTCATCTCAAGCCGCTCCGCAGGTCCCTGACTCTTGCCACCGGGGATCGAGAAGGGGACGTCGACAGGAGCGTCGTACTTGTCGCCGATCTTTACGAGAGCGAGCTTGTCGACAAACTCGAAATCGTCGCCTTCCACCTGCACAATCTGTTTGCCGCTGTGCTGCACCAGCCGGTCGTGAGAATCGGGAGTCAGCTTCGCATGTTCGAAGGTGCTGAGTGGATGGAGATGAACGTCGCCCTTGGCAACGAACGGATCCCAATCCCACATTCCTTTCAGTTCATATGCGGCCGCGCTCAGCTTGGCCTTCGATAAATCGACGTCGAGCACATGATTCTTGGTATCGGCTTTTACCGAAACCGGCACGTTGCCGAGTTTCCATTCGCGAATGCGATCGACGAGCGGCCACTCGGACTCGGGAACATCTACCTTGAGTGTTGACTTGAGACCCAGCGGCAGATGATTGGTAGCTGTAATCGTGATGTGGGGCGGTCCGGAATCCGGAATGCGGAGCGCCCAGAGATAGGCGAGACGCGTACGTCCGTGGGCCGGATCGCGCTTGCCGCATACCGTGAGAGCATCGCCGGCGAAAGGTTGCGCAAAGCTCGAACGAAACTCCGCATTCGGAAACATCAGCGTTTCGAGATTCATCAGCATCGCGGCGCCTCCGGCCGCGAGCCCGACGGTACTGCCGAAGAACATTCCCGCGACGGCGGTGGCGAGCCCGGTGGTCTGCCCTAAGCGCTGCGGACCCTCGGGAGAAATGGGGTCGTAAGTCGACAGTGTGGGATTAATACCGCGCAACATGGCTAGCGTCTGCTGATCCATGGGCACGGTGCGATCGATCTTGTTGTTCAAACCGCCTTGTCCGGCGAACCCTTGCAGCGCGGCACCCATATCCTGGCCAGTGGACGTGTCGGGAGTCGCCGCCAGAGCCGTCAGGAGCGCTTCCGTTTTCTCGGTCTTCTCGGCGTACTCGGCGAGCTGCGAGATCAGCTCGTCGTCTTTTGACAAGAAACCCTTCACCTTGCCGACGCTGAGTCCGGTGGGGCCATAAACGTATACGGCCAGGGACACGCGAAACGGGACTTCCCACTGAGCCGGTTTATCAGCCGGTTTGGGATCGAGGATCACGAAGGACTGCTCCTTGCGTTCCTCTTTCGACGCCGGAACCAGGACCACCGTGACTTTGCCGTTTCGTCGTTCGTTAGGTTTTAGGACAGGCGCGTAGGTGATGGCATCGCCTTCCTCGATACGGTTAATGACGCGGATTGAGAGCGGCTGGGTCTTAGCGCTGCCGCTGCTGACACGCAGTTGAATATTTCCGACGGGAAGCCCCGCAGGACAGGTCGGCACTGCAGCATCGGCAAGAGCCGCGCAAGAGAGAACGATTAGAAGCCTGTGCAACAATTTCCATTTTAGCGTTGCCATGTTTGATGATGCTGTTGTAAATCAACTCGATCTGACGGCTCGCGGGCTTGTTGAGTTGCCGGATTCGATCGAGCGCGCTCGTTTAGCAGACGAGTTGGGGCTAGGGAAAGTCTATCGTGTCGACCTGAGAAAAAATAAAGGCTGGATGTCGTTCCCGGATGCTTCGGGAACCGATCCAGCCCGGAGAGGCTCGCTTTGCTTACGGCTCGTGGTGAGGAGTGGGGATGCGCCGTGCTTCTTTAAATTAACTCTGTTCCTGAGTGATGTGCGCGCGGCGGTTCTTCTGCCAGCACGATTCATCGTGGTCCGTGCACACCGGCTTGTCTTTGCCGTAGCTGACCGTCTTCAACTGATCCGCTGGAACGCCGAGGCCGACGAGATAGTCTTTGGCCTGTTTGGCGCGCGCGTCGCCGAGAGCCATATTGTATTCTTCGGAGCCCCGCTCATCGCAGAAGCCTTGAACCGTCAATTTGTAATCGGGATACTGCTTCAGAATCTCAGCCAAAGTATGAGAATCTTCGACCAGAGTCTTCTGGGCATCGGGGCGGATGTCGTGCTTGTTGTAATCGAAATAAGCATCCTGGATACGATCCAATAGATCCTGAATCCGAGCCTTTGTTGCCGCATCGGGCATTCTGGACGCGACTGGTGTTTCACGCGCCACTTCGGGAGTTCTCGCAGGCGCGGGCGCGGTTCTTTCGGGCGTTACGGCCGCCGCGGTCTGTTGATGAGGAGCCGGAGGCGGAGCGGACGCAATCTTCTTATGGCATGCCGTTACAGTCATGAACGCCGCTGCGGCGATCGCTATGGTGTATATTCTGATCTTCATGAAACCTCCTCCTGGGAGGGTGGGACTTCCTACCTTCATGATGTAACAAGCTCGGTCCTGTGAATATCAGGTCTGTCCGGTATTTTCCCTAGGTATTGATCCGTAGTCGCATAGTTTCAGAGTTTCACATCGAATGTAACTTCTTCGATCATTTTGTCTAGCGCGGCCTGCGCATCTTGTTGCTGCGCTTCGATTTTCGCGCTTTCCTTCTTCAACGTATCGAGGCGGTTCTCCTGCTCATTGAGCTGTTGCGTGTAGCGCTGCGTCAGCGCCTTCTCCTCCGCCGTACCTTTAAGAGCCTTCATGTTCTCGCGCAGGCGCTGCTGGTCATCGAAGATCTCCTCCATCTCGTGGTCACGGATGTTTTTCTGAGCATCGAGTTCGGCGACGGCGTTTTTCTGCGCCAGGATGCGACGCAAGGCGTCTTCGACGGTTTTGTCTATCGATTTTTGCTGGACGAAAAGAGCAAGCAGTTCGTTGTTGATGTTGGTCAACTGATACGAAGCGTAGATCGGCCGCGCTTCTTCCACCACCAGTGAGTTGGTCTCTTTCGGCGCCAGATGCAGACGGAACCGCATCCAGGCCGCGGTGGTCTCGTCGGGACGCGCATCGCCCCGCAACTCGTAACCCGGGCGGACAGGATGCTCGACGACGATGGTGCGCGCATCGGTGTCCTCGTTGCGGAACGTGTAGGTTTTCTTCTCGCGCGTTTCGCTTGTGTGGGTCATGAGGCCGCGACTCACCCTAACGTGGGTCACGCGCTGTTGCTCATTCGCTAGTTTGGAACTGGCATTGACTGCAAGATCGACGGCATAGGATACGAGCCGCTTCTCGGCGGGCCGGATCGGATCCATGACGCCTTCGCCTGCGAAGGTTTCGTCTTCGAGCACGCTGAAGCTGCCGCCGTCGAGAGTCAATCCGCTCGAGTTAGTGAGCCACAAGGCGCGCTGTGGGCGCGGCAATCCAGCCTGCTCGTTCCAGACGGAGACTTTCTCCGCGCCTATGGGAGATTGGACGATTGGAACCAGGGCCGAGCGGTTCTTTTGAATCGTGATCGGTTGTTTGAGCTTGTATTCGAAGAGGTCGCCGAGAGCCTGGGCCATCGCCGCGGCTTCCATGCGGGCACGCGCTGTCGGCGGAAGGAATGCGGCGCTAGCCGGCGGGGGTGGCGGCGGGACCTTCTTGTAGAATCCCCCATAGCTGCCGGTCCCCATGCCCGCGCCACTCCCCAGGTTTCTCGACCCGCTCCCAACGCTGGCCGTCTCGGTCTGGACAATTGGCGCCGAGCCGGTCACTGTCACGGTCTCCGCGGTACTGCCGATCCCAAGTGAAATATCCCGCCGAGCCGAACCCGTTCGTGATGCAACAACGTCGTTAATAGCCGATGTCCGGAAACCCGGCGATTCCGCCTGAAGACGAATGGCACCCTCCGGCAGCGACTGCAAATCGTAATTGCCTGCCGAATCCGTATTGGTCTGCCCGACGAGATTGTTGTTGGCATCGAACGCCTTCACCGTGACGTTTGGAACACCGGCGCCGCTTGGATCGACGACCATGCCTGCCAAACGCCCGCCGCCCGGAGTCAAAGTCGATTCGAACGTCTGTGGAGCAATGTTTGCGCTCTCCGGCAGCGGCACCACTGGCCTGCGTGAATAATAAGGCTGCGACAAATTCTGAATGAACGATTGCGGCGCGCCGGCCACCAGCGACAATTGGACGTTGTTCCAATCCTCGCCGACCGTATTGTCGACAATCGCCCACCCTTGCAACAACGGTCCGGACTTCGATCCCAGCACGATGCGATACGTCGTCTTCCAGACCGGCACTTCGCTGATGTAGCTCACAAAAAGGGAACGCTCACCCGAGCCTTCGGTCGAGATCACCATGCGCCTCACGTCGGGCTCTCGCGATAAAGCGGCGAGATCGAGCAAGCGATCCATTTTGCCCGCCAGTCCCTTATCCACAAGGCGAATCGTAACAGCCGGCGTCAGCTCGACCGAGCGCAGATCGCCGCTCTCCGTGATCAACGAGAGCTCGTCTACTTGCGCCGTCGTGTTGTTTGCCGTGCGGAACTTTCGCTCGACGCTGAGCAGTCTTCCGGTCACAACGATCGCGCCGCTATGCACTTCGACTTTCGCGCCTCGCAACGCGCCCAGGATTTCGGGCAGCGTGCTCTTGTCGTTGATCGGAAGCCGCAAATCGCCGATCTGGCGGTTGATCGGCGCCGACGATCCATAGCCGACTCCACTGATGCGCCCGCCGTTGAGATCGAGCACGGTCAACGATTTCAAAACGTCGTTGAGCTGGCCGGAGGTGAACGAGATCGTGACGTCCTGATTTCCTTGGACGCGGCCCGCGTGTTCGAAATATCCCACGCCGTTTTTGTAGAGAACAACGCGCTGGATGGGAAGTTGATTGCCGTCTTGTGAGAACAACGGAAATAAAAAAGAGCAAAATGCGAGGACAGGCCAAAGGCGGGACATGTGGACCTCCAATCACACGTGTGCCGGGCGGCACACATAAAACCCCTGCGTTCTTGAACGGAACTAGAGGCATTTTCTCGCTTCGCGCCGATTATTGCAACTGACGTACCGCCGCTCGAATGGCGCGCTGGACATCGTCCATTTCGCTTTCGGATTTATACGGAGTCCGTGGCCAGAAGAATCCTTTGAGACCATCGCGTTTCCGGCGCGGAACGAGATGAACGTGCAGGTGCATCACGCTCTGGCTCACGCGGTTATTGATCGCCACAAAAGATCCCTCGGCTTTCATGGCCGTCTCAACGGCCCGAGTGAGCAGTTGTGCATTAGTGAAGAATGGGCCGATAAAATCCGGCGGCAGATCGGCCATCGTTTCATAATGCGCGCGAGGAATCAACAGGCAATGTCCAGGGAAAAGCGGACGCTTGTCCAGAAACGCAATCGATATTTCATCCTCGAAAACGATGCGCGCCGGTTCCAGCTCGGAAGTAATGGCGCAAAAAGGACAGGCAACGCTTACCAATTCTTGCTTACCAATTTGTGATCGACCCGTCGGGACGGAAATAAGTCTGCGCGCGATTGGTCACCGGCTGCGTGATCTCGGCGACCTGCTTCAGCGGCTTCATATCGAGTTCGACGCCCAGGCCGGGCCGGTCGTTGGGATACAGCTTGCCATTCTTGAAATCCAGACACACGGGCAGATGCGGGAGCGTGCGGCCCTGGAAGTTGTACTCCATCAGCACCGGGCCGGAGAAAGTCCCCAGCGAGTTCACCAGCGCGGCGGTCGCGATGGGGCCCGTGAAGTGCGGAATGATGCCCACGAAGTGCGTCTCGCAGATGGCCGCGATCTTCATCATCTCGGTGATGCCGCCGACGTTGGGCAGCGTGGCGCGCACGTAATCGATGTCGTGGTTCTCCACCAGCTTGTTGAAGTCCCAGCGATTGCCCCACTCCTCGCCCGCCGCGATCGGCACCTTGACCTTGCTGCCGCAGGTTCGGCAGGTCTTCCAGGAACGCCTCGGTGCGCACCGGATCTTCGACGAAATAACGGCGCCAGGTCCTTGATCAGGTCGCAGCCGCGCATGGCTTCGGAAAGATCGAAGCGCTGGTGGAAATCGACGCACCAGTCGCCGTTCTTGCCGACGCCTTCGCGCGCCTGCACGCAATCGTCGTAAAGCTGGTTGAGGCGTTCGTGCGTGTTGTAGGTGGTGTTCGCGGGCGCATCGGCCGCGCCCATGCGGAAGGCGCGATAGCCGGCGGCGATGGTGAGCTGCGCGCGCTCCTTGACGCTCATGCCCGGCCGGACGCCGGGAATGATGCCGGCGGTGTTGTAGCACTCGCAGTAATTGCGCACCATGCCGCCCAGCACCGCGTGCACCGGCAGGCCCAGCACCTTGCCCTTGATATCCCACAGCGCCAGGTCGAGCGCGCCGAGCGCGTGCATCTTTCTCGCGGCCCGGCGGATAGAAGAAGGCGCGCGACATATCCTGCCAGAGCCGCTCGATGTAGTGCGGATCCTGGCCGATCAGCCGGCCGGCGCACTGTTCCAGCGTGTCCTTGGAGCCGCCCTCGCCGATGCCGGTGATGCCGGCGTCGGTCTCGACGGTCACCACATGGTCGCTCTGATTGAAGAGCGGGTTGGGATTGGGCGGCTGGTAGACGCGCACGCGCGTGATCTTCATCTTCGGAACAGCGGCCCGAACGAGGGGCGCCGTTGTGCCGGCGGCGATGGTTGCGCCCGCCAGCGATTGAGCAAAAGTTCTTCGATTCACCTAAGTGTTTAAGACGCGATTCAAACGTTCGATAGCTTCGTCGATTTCTGCGGTTGTTTTAAAACCCAGCGTCACGGAATCCACCGCGCCCGTGTTCATCGCAAACCGCAGCGCCTTCTCGCGATCTTCGGGATTCGTGAACGTCCCTTCGCCGACCAGCTTCATGCTGATCACGCCAGCGCCCTGCGCGTGGACTTGTTTCGCGTGCGCCACCACTTCATTCACGCTGCCGATATCGTCCGTGTCGCGCGTCTGCTCCGTGTCCATTCTCCAGCCCGTATGATTCATGCGGATCATTGCGATGTCGAGCCAGTTGTTGCCAGGGAACGTGCGAAGAGCAGGCAGACCGTGGACCGAAGCGCCGTGCGCCAGAAGCACCTTCTTCGATTTCGCCTCGTTGAATTGGTCGCGCAACGGTTCCATATCGTTCGACCAGCTTGGCTGCCGCACGCAATGCAGGAGCAGGATGTCCACATACTCCGAACCGATATCGCTGCGCAAACGATCGATGGTCGCCTGCGGATTTTCCGTATCGCGCGTGTTGTATTTGGTCATCAACCGATAGCTGTCGCGCGGGATTCCCTTGAGCGCTATTGAGAGCATTTGCGGCATGCCGTGATAGCTGTCGGCGGTTTCGAAAAAGCGGATGCCGCTGTCGTAGGCGTGCCGGACGAGGCGAGTAAACTGCTCCTGCCCCAAATCGCGCTGGATGCGTCCGCTGTATGTTCCGGTTCCGAAAGCCAACCGGGTGACCTTTACGCCGGATTTTCCGAGCGTGACCCAATCGGTTGCGGATCGCTTGGCGGCATATGCGGGAACGGCGCTGCCGATGCCGCCCAGAGCGGCTACGCCGAGGCTCGACTTGAGGAAGTCGCGTCGCGTGGATCGCATGGTCTCCTCCTGAGCGCTACGTTATCACATCAGGCGGTCATTCCACTTTGCCGTGTCTTCCCTGCCCCGCTGCGAACCGTCGCGCACCCGCGATAGTTTCGCCGCTTTCCAGAATCGATTTTCCGCGCCGCAGTTCGTTGCGCATGGCTTCGTCGTGCCTGAGCGACCACTGCTCATAGCAAGACAGGCGGTCCGATCGCATGCAGGCTTGTGGAAACTGACATAGGGTTTCCGCAAGTTCGACAGCTCCTTCGAGAGCATGCCCTGGCGCGGTCAACCGATTCGCCAATCCCATCGTGAGCGCTTCGGGTCCCGAAACGCCGCGGCCGGTCAGGATCAGATCGAGGGCGCGGCTCTGACCGATGAGCCTCGGGAGCCGCACCGTCCCGAGGTCGACCAGCGGCACTCCGAAGCGGCGGCAAAATACTCCGAAGACGGCATTCTCGGCTGCTACTCGCAGGTCGCACCAGAGGGCCAATTCGAGTCCACCGGCCACGGCATAACCTTCGACCGCCGCAATCACAGGTTTGGTGAGCAGCATACGAGTCGGCCCCATGGGCCCGTCGCCTTCTTCGGACAACGGCACGGTGCGGCCTTCGGCCACGGATTTCAAATCATAGCCCGCGCAGAATGTTTCGCCGACGCCGGTCAGGATCGCAACAGACGTGGAGATGTCAGCGTCGAACGCGCGAAACGCATCGGCGAGCGCGGCTGCTGTGGGTGCATCTACAGCGTTGCGCACTTCCGGCCGGTCGATGGTAACGATGAAGATTCTGCCACGCTGCTCGGTCTTAACCGTTGGCACGTTGGGTAATGGTTTGATCGATCCCCGGAATTTCGGTTTTACCGGAGAACGTTGACCAACCGCGGCGCGAGAGATCCCAGAAGATCAAGTAGCCTGCAATCGCTGCTACCACGATCATTGCGACACCCAGCATCACCTCGCCAAAAATGATTTTGCCGATTCCGAACAACGAGCCGTAAACGAGAATGCAGCCCATCAGCCAATCGAACGCATTGCTCGCGACGTCGCGGACCTGCGGCATTTCGGGCGCAAGCTCCGCGATCGGTTTCCAACCGTAAACGGTCGGATGCACGCGGCGGTAGAACTTCAGCAGCGTTTCGTCGCGACTCGGGCGCGGTCACGAACGTCGCGATCAATCCAAGCGATGGTGGTGACGAGACCGGTGATGAGAGCGCGTCTTGGCATAAACCACGGCGCTGTTTCCGGCGAATGACATTTGGCTGAGAATCAACGGTCGTCGCCGCCGCCACCGCCATGGCCGAAATCTCGCTCCATGCGTTGATGCGCCACCAATACCAGCGCAGAATGTAGACCGCACCGGTGCCGAATCCGATGTTCAACACAATTTGCCAGCCCTGGCTGATGGATGTCAGCCGCGTCGCCGTGTAGCCGCTCGCCAGCACCAGACAGAACCGTCACGAGCTTGCTGATCGAACACGTAGTGATGCTCGTCGGCGTCCGCGCACCATGAAGCGCCGATAGAGATCGTTCACCAGGTAGGAACTGCCCCAGTTCAGTTGCGTGCCGACGGTGGACATGAACGCCGCCAGGAACGCCGCCACCATCAAGCCGCGAAACGCCGGCGGCAGATAAGTCACGCAGCACCATCACGTAGCCCTGCTGCGGGTTGTTCGCGAAATCCATGCTCGGATGCATGCCGCCGTGGGGCGAATATACGACGATGGCGACCAGCGCCGGTCACGATCCACGGCCAGGGCCGCAGTGCATAGTGCGCGAGGTTGAACCACAGCGTCGCGCCCAGAGAGTTCTTCTCATCCTTGGCGCTGAACATTCGCTGCGCGACGTACCCTCCGCCGCCAGGCTCCGCGCCCGGATACCACGCCAGCCACCATTGCATACCGAGGTAGACGATGAACGTCAGAACAGGCAGCGTCCACAGCGCGTCCGACGTCAGCCCAAGATGAAAATCCGGAAGGAACGTCAGAGGATTGGATATCTGCGTTCCACTTTGTCGAGTCGCTTCTTCTACGGTCTTGAGATGTCCCTTCAGCGCTTCCATGCCGCCGATCTTCGACACGGCAACAACAGCCAGCACGATGATCATCGCCATCTTCAAAACAAATTGAAAGAGGTCCGTCACCAGCACGCCCCACAGGCCGCCGATGAACGTATAGAGTCCTGTAAAGGGAATGATGATGAAGACGCAGATGAGCAGCGCGGTAACGTTCGGCGCGGGAAGCGAATAATGCATTCCAAGCAGCGCGATTACCTTCCCTTGCGCGATGGCCGGGCCAAGCAGCACTTCAATAATGTTGACCATCGCTAGCGTGACCCATCCCAGGATGAAGCAGTTCATCAGCAGGCCGAGATAGATGGACTTGAATCCACGCAGGAACGCCGCCGGCTTGCCGCCGTAGCGCAGTTCGACGAACTCCACATCGGTGAGAATCTCCGCGCGACGCCAGTATCGCGCGAAGAAAAAGACGGTGAGCATGCCTCCGAAACAGGAGCCCCACCAGATCCAGTTACCCGAGATCCCGTTGGCCGCGACAACCCCGCAAACCAATAGCGGCGTATCGGCCGCAAACGTCGTGGCAACCATCGACGTGCCTGCCAGCCACCAGGAAACATCGCGGCCCGAAATGAAGAACTCTTCCGTGTTCCCGCTCGCGCGGCGCCGGTAGTAAATGCTGATCATCAGGTTGATCAACAGGTAGCCGACGATGACAACCCAATCCGTCGTAGTAAGCGGCATTTAAACTTCCGATTCTATCGCGATTGGCGATACTAAACCTCAGCTGAGCTAACCTGAGATTGTGTTGTCGGTTCGTTTGGCATTTTTTTTTGTTCTTCTGATTCCCGCGTTCGCGCAGACCCCTTGCGATAATACTCCCGCCTACTCACCTTGCGAGTTCACTTTCGATTTGAGCGGAGCGGAAGCGGCTGCACATCCGGATCCCTACAAAGATGTCGAGTTCGAGGCCGAGATCCGGTCTCCGCAATTCCACACGTTTCTGGTGCCGGCGTTTTGGGACGGGGGGCACAAGCTGATCCTGCGATTCGCACCCACGGAAAGCGGCCAATGGATTTATAAAATCACGAGCAACGTCGCCAGCCTCGATGGCAAACAGGGCTCCTTCAATGCCGCCGAATCCGACTCGCCCGGCTACGTTCATCCCGCGAATGTGCATCATTGGTGGACCGATAACAAGAAGCCGCATCTCTGGATGGGCTACGTTGCGGATCGTCTCGGTTTTATGAGCGCCGATGAGTTTTCGGCCGTGCTCGCAACCGTAACGGCCGAAAAGTATACGCATGTGCGGGTGTCGATTCTGGGAGATACCGGAGATCGCTCGCGCGTGATGGTTGGCGACAAGCCGAATCCGCAATATCTCGATGAGCTCGACCGGCGCATTATTGAGCTGAATAAGAAAGGGGTTACGGCCGATCTTGTCCTGGGCCCCAATCCCGCTTATCTGAAGCAGCTCTTTCCGTCGTGGCAGACGCGCCAACGCTTCGTCCGTTACCTAATTGGCCGCTATTCGCCGCTGAACATTACTTGGGAAGGCTTAATGGAGTTTGAGGACTATCCCGATTCCCGCGCGCTTCTCAAAGAGATCGGGCTGGCGCTCAAGAAATACGATTCATACGACCATCCGCGTTCGACGAATGCAAAGGTCACTTCCTCACCGCTGCTTTCGGACGGCTGGATGAACTTCGTCATTACCAACTCCATGGACGACCAGCTTGGCTCTATCGAGCACCAGTTGTATACCGTGCCCTTCGTCGGAATCACCACGCCGGAGCATCTCTGGAACACCACTATGAACGGACAATATCCCGTGATCCGCGGCGATGCGCACGGCGCCGCGAAGGCCTGGTACGATTTCATCGCGGACACGCGGCACTGGGAGTTGGAGCCATTTTTCGACGTCGACAATTCCCGCTGTGTCGCGTTGGACGGAACCGAATACGTCAATTACATCACCAGCGACGTGCCCGTCGAAGTGGAAGTGGAGAAGCACAGCTACGACATCATTTGGTTCAATCCGCTGAACGGCGAAACAACCGAGGAGAAGAAAAAGTATCACGGCGAGCACTTTACAGGGGACCTGCCCGACAAGTCGCATCCTTGGGTTCTGCTGATTGCGCGCGAAGGCCGCAAAGAATCGATGCTGCGGTCTTATAAATTCGATTCGCGCCCGGTGCCGGTGCAGGAGGTGGAAATCCTTCCCGCGAAAGTTCCGTATGCGCTCTCCGAGCCCTCGACAGATCCGCTGATCGCTAGCTTGCCGACTCCTTATGAAGTGAAGCTCAAGCGCGAGACTCGCGCGACGCGCCAGATGATGTATCTCTGGACCGGCGAAGTCGCTGCCGATGGGCAAGGCTTTCGTGTTCTCGGCACAGGCGCCAAAGGCACTATGAGCATCTCGCCCACTATCGCTTCGAACTTTCCGGCCGTGCTCAGCATTCGGATCACGGCGTTGAATGCGAACGGAAAAGCTTATTCCATGGATAAGGTGTATCAGCTAAAGAAGTGATTCTCGCGCTCGATACTACGTCTGAGTTCGGGAGCGTGGCGCTGCTGGATGCCGGCGCTGTGGTTGACGAGGTGATCCTTCATTCGCCGGACGGATTCGGGCATTTGCTGTTCGATCAGATCGCGCGCATTTTGGATCGGCATGGAGTTCGGGTGCGGGATGTGGAATGCTTCGCGGCCGCATCCGGTCCGGGGTCGTTCACGGGAGTGCGCATCGGACTTACGGCCGCGAAAGGCCTCGCGGAGATGACGGGCAAGCGCGTCGCCGCGGTTTCGAATTTGCAGGCGCTCGCGTTTTATGGCACGGCGGATCTGCGTCCCGTCGTAACGGATGCGCGGCGCGGCGAAATCTACGGCGCGGTTTACGATCGGGATCTGAATCTCTGCTCGCCTGAGGTGGTCATGAAGTTTCCGGACTGGCTCAAAACGCTGCCGCCGGCAATCACGGAACTGATCTCGAATAATCCGGCTCCGTTTGCTCCCTTTGTCCAAGGCATGACGATTGTGACTGCTCCGCGTGCGCTGGCCGGCGCCGTGGGCCAGATCGCCTGGAAACAAATGCGCGATGGCACGACCAGCGATCCGGCGGATGTGGATGCTAACTATGTCCGCCGGTCGGATGCGGAACTGCTGTTTTCGGCTAAAAACTAAGTCCGCGAACGACTCCTGTTACTGATCCGACCTGGCGTATCGCCAACATGGTTCCCGCGATATAAGGTTCCACGCTGGAGGATTCATGCCGGATGACCAATCTTTCGCCGGGCAAGCCGAACTGAATCTCGATACCGGAATAAACTCCAGGCAAACGCAGCGAATGAATCTGAGAACCATTCAACTCCAGTCCCCTGCTCGCGGCGTCGCGATGTGGCGCGCACTCCTCCACCTGATCGCGCAGGCTGAAGGCTAGTTCCCGCGCGGTTCCGCTGGGTGCATCCGGCTTAGTGGCGGATCCATAATCCAGAATTTCCCAGCGCTTCATAAAGCGAGCGGCTTCGATTGCGAATTGCTTCAGCAGCGCGGCGGAAATTGCGAAATTCCCGGCCGCGATGACGCCTGTGCCGGCCAACTCCGCGGCCGCGGCAAGATCCGCGTAGTCCTCGTCGCTCAGACCTGAAGTGCCGATCACCGGTCGCACGCCGCGTTCGATGGCATGGAGCACGTTCTTCTTGACCACCGATGGATGCGTATAATCTACCAGCACATCGCATTCAATGTCGCGCAAAGCGTCCTCTACAGACGCAAAGACCGGCACGTCGTCATAGACCGTGCCGGCGGCGGCTCTGGAGACACCGCTCATGAGGTGAAGGTCGGCCTGCTTGCGGATCGCCCGGAAAAGCTCCCGTCCCACATAACCTGTGATACCAGCCAGACAAATTCGAATCATGTAGAGACTTGGTTATTCCGCGACCTTGATCACGAAATATGTGAAGCCCTTTCCGCCGTCCAACAACAACCGATGCGGGGTCTTTGCCGCGATGTGGACGATATCTCCCGGCCCGAGCTTGTGCTCCACGCCGTTCTTTATCGATGTGCCGCGCACTTCGTTGGGCGCGGTGGTCTTCGCGCCCACCATCTCGCCTCCAACGACGAGCGTCGCCGTGCCGGACTCGACGATGAAAATATCCGCGTCCTTTTCGTGCAGCTCCGCCGATCCATCGCCTTCGCGATGGGCCAGCATCGTGTAATGATTCCCGAATTTCTCGAGCTGCTTCGACGAGAACCGCGCGCTGTCGACCTTCTCAGAGAGTTTCCTGTCCATCGCTTTCAAATCTGACGAGGTCCACAGCGCAAAGCCAGCCGGATCGGCGGCAATCAAAGGCAACGCGCAGAATAATAAAATCAGTTTCGATTTCAAGCTGAGGTCCTCACTACAGGCAGGCGTGCTTCGAGCGGAGGCAACGCCGGGAAGTCCGTGTACGGTTCCGTTTGATACCAGTAACACACCGAGAAGAAATTATCTCCGCGATCGTTGGCGTGGCCATGCTCGATGGTGTGCTTCATGTAGCGTTGGAAGGTCACCGGATTGTCGCCGTGCCAGCGATAGCAATGATAGCGGCCGCCGACACGTTCTCCGGCCATGATGAGGGGCGCTCCATACAGCGCATGCGCAAATGGGGTGGCCGTATCGCGTCCGCCAAAATCCCAACTTCCGAGAAAATAATCTTCCGATCCGGTTCCATTGATGACCGGCTTCGACTCGTTGTCGATGAAAATCATTTCGTCGCCTTCGCCCCACCATCCGTCTTCGTTCTGCAGCACGCCCAGCGTCACGCCCATAAGGTGTCCGTTGCCGCGCGTCTCGCCGAAGACATAATTCAGCTTGCCATCGACATTCAGCTGGCTTCCCTTGTTGGGGATGTTCGGAGCCGCCTGCCGGTATTGCGCGTGGAAGTAGAGAATATCGGGGGGCAGTTCCGGCACAATCTGATAATCGATGTTCGAATAGAAGGCCGGAATTTCCTCGGCCCCTTCGTTCGTGATCGTCATGCGCGCCGACTTTTTATACGGCATCGCGAAATAGCAGTTGAGTGACTTGCCCGGCGAACACGCCAGATAACGCGATTCGTAGTTCGTATACGTCGCCAGGTTCAGGCCGAAGAAATCGCCGATCGGCGCTTCGATGCTGGGCTTCGAATTGCCGTCCCAGTAGGCGCGAAGAACGATCTCCTTAAGATGATTTGAGCTTCGCGCGGCAATGGTAAACCAGACGTGCGTGATTATGCCGGGACCGTCGGCTCGAAATACTTCGCGCGTCTCGCCTTTCTCGACGGCCCAGTAATCGCGATTGCCGCCGGTGGTGTCGTAGCTCGATTGCTTGAGCGACTTATAAGTCTGGGCCCGCGCGTATGCGGGAATATTGTCCATTTGCCGGCGAACCGGCTGCGTCTGCGCGCTGGCGGCTTGTTGTCCGGCCGCGGCCAGCCCCGCGACACCGAATAGCCGCTGCATGAAGCCGCGGCGTCCGTTCGTTTGATCTTGCATTCATGCGGATTATATCAATCGGACAGGGAACTCCACCGCGAGCATCGGAGTCTAATCGCAACAGTGCGTCGTACACTGCTGCTCCTCTTTGTGCTCACTCCGGTTGCGGCGCAACCGCTCATTCCCACGGCGCAGTACGACAACAAACGTACCGGCGCAAATCTGAATGAGACCATTCTCACGCCTGCCAATGTGAACGCGTCGAAATTCGGGAAGCTCTTTGTCTTGCCGGTCGAAGGCGACGTGTATGCGCAACCACTCTACGTCCCGAAGATCGAAATCCCTGGCAAGGGCTTTCACAATGTTGTTTTCGTTGCCACGGAATCCGACAGCGTTTATGCCTTCGATGCCGCCGGCCAGCCCGCGAGTCCACTCTGGCACGTCAGCTTCATCAATCCGCGGGCCGGAATTAATCCCGTTCCAGCTCACGCCACACGTTGTTCGTTTGTTGCTCCCGATGTCGGCATCACATCGACTCCGGTTATCGACCCGGCCACTCGAACCATGTACATCCTGGCGCGCACCAGCGAGCGCGTCAATGGCGAAGAGCGTTTCTTCCAGCGGCTTCATGCTATCGACATTACGACCGGCGCGGAGAAGCCGGGCAGTCCGGTGCTCATCCGGGCATCTTTGAATACGCCGTGGTTCTTCGGCCTCCTGAACCACGAAGTCACGTTTCACGCGCTTTTCGAAAATCCGCGCGCCGCCTTGCTGCTGTCGAAGGGGACGCTCTACATCGCGTGGGGATCTTCGTGCGACGTCGGCCCTTATTATGGCTGGGTGCTGGCCTACGATGCGCGAACGTTGAAACAGACCGGCGTTTTCAACGCATCGCCGGATTCCGGCGAAAGCGGCATCTGGCAGGCCGATGCGGGGATCGCGGCCGACGATGCCGGCAACTTGTACGCCGTCACCGGCAACGGAAGATTCACCGTGTCCTCCGGCGGACGCGATTACGGCGATACGGTTCTGAAGCTCGCTTTTCAAAATGGCTCACTCGCGGTGAAGGACTACTTCACGCCCTTCAATGAGCATGAGCTCAACTCCACCGACGAAGACCTCGGATCTAGCGGTCCGGTGCTTCTTCCGGATCAGCCGGGGACGAATCCGCACCTTCTCGTCGTCGCCGGGAAGGCGGGCGTGATCTACCTGATCGATCGCGATCGGATGGGCCATTTTCACGGCGGAGCGGATACGAATGCGTTGCAGACCTTAAGAGCCGCTGGCACTGGAGCCTTCGGAGCGCCGGCATATTGGAACGGCCATCTCTTTTACTTCGGCTCCAATGATTTCTTGAAGGACTTTGCGGTGGATCGTGGACGATTGTCGCCGCAGCCGGTCCATCAGGGCACGCAAGAGTTCTCGGACCCGGGAGCGATTCCCGCCGTATCGTCGAATGGGACCAAAGATGGAATCGTGTGGGTTGTTCTCACGAAAGGCTGGCAAGAACACGACCGTTATGCAGTGCTACAGGCCTATGACGCCTCTGACGTGAGCCGCCTGCTCTACAGCGATCCGGTCGGACAAGCGCTGCGTTTCACCATGCCCACGGTCGCCGATGGACGCGTCTACATGGGAATGCGAAGCGCGGTTTACGTCTACGGGTTAAAACGTTGACGACTATTTTGTCTCAGGCTTCGCAGGGAGATTCGCCGGCAACACGGAAGGCCTTGATACCTGACCCGAAATCGCATCAGCCATCGAGACGTGGTACGTATCCAGGATCGTCCCGAGTGTTTGCTCCAGAGTCACTCGCGCGTTGCTGTAGCTGACCAGCGCCGAAAGTTCCGTCGACTTTGCGACATCGAGCTCTCTTTGCTGCACGATCACGTTGTAAGGAATCGATGCTCCGAGCGAATATTTCCGCTGCTCGGCGTCGAGGAGTTGCTCATCGAGAATCCGGTTATGAACCGCCGCCTGGTAACGGGCGCGCGCCTGCCGTATCGCGACCACGGAGTTCATCACGTCCACCTGGACCTGATTGGCGTCCTTCTGATTCTGAAGCTCGGTCTGTCGAAGCGTGAGCTGATCGACCGCATAATCGGCCTGCGCCTGAAGATTTTCAATGGGAGCTTGAAAATAAACGCCGCCGTGGTACGCGGGGAAATCGTTCCGCACGATCTGCCCAAGGGCAGTACTAATACCGCCGACGAAATAAGGATCCGGCTGAGTGACGCCGAACTGACTCACGATGGTGTGACCCACGCCCGACAAGCCCCTTTGAGTGTCGCCGGCGAACCCAATCAGATTCGGAAGCAATCCGTTCTTGGTTCCCAAAGCCGAAATCTGCGAAGCCTGAAAATTCGCTTTCTCTGTTCCGATATCGCTTCGGTTTGCAAGTGCCTGCTTCACCAGATCCGAGACCTGAGGAAATTCATCCTGGTCGGGAATCTCGATACGATCGAGCGGAACTATGTGAGCCGTCAGCAGCACGGGATCGGAGCCGCCGGTTCGGCTCAGGACGTTCTTTAGTTGTATTTCCTCCTGGTAAAGACTGGTTTGAGAGACTACAAGATCCTGTTCCGCGGAAGCGACCTGGGCCTCCGCCGTCGTCACATCCAGCGGCGCGAGCGAACCGATACGTACCTGTTCCTTGTTGTCCGAGTAAAGTTTCCGCGCCGCTTCCAGGGCGCTTTTCTTTGCACTCACATCGTCATAGTCAGCAACGAGGCCGTAGTACAGGTTCAAAACGTTGGCGACCACCGAGATCACCTGCGACTTGAACACCAGATCCGAGGTCTTCAAATTCAGCTTGGCGACTGCTATATTGCGGTAGCCGACCGCAATGCCGAAACCGCGCAGCAGGTTGTGTTGGAAGGCGATCGAAAAACTGGGCGCCGAAGATGGATTCAGAATATCGGTGGGCGCGTTCTCATTCAAATAGTTGTCGGTGTAGCTCACCGACGCGCTTCCGCCGGTAACGAAGCCCTGCTGATAAGAAAAACTATGGGAGCGCGTATTGTCGACCAGCACCGGGGTCAGGCTCTGCGTGATGTTCGGCTGTGGCGTAGTGGTGTGACTGAACACGCTGCTTTCCTGAATGATGGGATCGTAAGTCTGGGTCTGCGGACCGATCTGCGATACGGTCGCGTTCGCCGAATTGTTGCCGACGCCGCCAGAGCCCGTCGTGCTGATGCCGGCCGCCGCCTGGCTGCCCGCGACCCCTTGTCCCGATGCCACCTGCCCCACCTGCGACGCTCCGTTCGGCACGCCCGGAAGCGCTCCGCCTGCTTTAAATCGCTCGAGATTCCACGCCGCGATGATGGGGTTGTAGCGCGCTACTTCAATATCGATGTTGTTCTCCAGCGCCAGCGCAATGGCGTCCTGGACCGATAAATAGAGAATTCCTCCGCGAACTAAATCTTGAATCCGCGCCGAATTTTGAAGGCGAATCGGCGGGACCGTGGTTGGCAAGTAGGGGCGGATAATTATGTTCGCGGACGGCCGCTCGGGAAGGATGCTCTCCTCCTGCGCCCAAACGAGCGTCATGCAGCACAGGCCGCAGACAATTTTCGATACCGGCCGGCGCCACGTCATTGCCTTGTCTCCGAGGACGGCAGGTTCTCAGGAAGCGTCGACGGCCGTGAGACGTGGCCCTGCATGGCTTCCTGAACCGTAATGTGATTCACTTCGAGCGTGGTGCCGATGGCCTGATCGTAGTTAATTTTCGCGTGAGTATAATTCGCCATCGCCTGCACTTCGAGGCTCTGCGAATTGGCCAGGTCACGCTGGTCCTGCACCACCTGATATGCAGTGGTCGCGCCCAGACCGAACTTCTTCTGGTCCGCATCCAGGGTCTGCTGTTGCAAGACGCGAGCCTTAACCGCCGAATCGTAGCGGGCCCGGGCTTGCTGCAATCCAATGACGGCGTTCTGAACGTCGACGCGTACGCTGTTAATGCTCTTCTGAAGTCCGAGTTCGCTCTGCCGTATTCCGAGCAAGCTCGTGACATAGTCCGATTGCGCGGCCCGGTTGCGTAGCGGAATGTTGAGCGAAATTCCAGCCGAATAATTGGGGAAATTGCGCCGGAAAACTTGCCCCAAAAGGTTTCCATAACCTCCGGCCAGATAGCCCAATTCAGCGGCTTCCGTGGCTGGGAGCAAAGAAGCATAAGGCGTCAAGGTTCCGGTCAAGCCATTATTCGTCAATTCAAAAAACGCTTGCAGGGTGGGACGCAACGAGTTCTTGATACCGACCAGGTTCATTTTATTGCTATCGATGTTGAGACGATTGGTTTCCACTTCGACGCGCTTCGCCACCGCTTCCTTGAAGAGATCCTCAACCGGCGGGATCTCATCCTGCGAGGGAACCTGAATTCTGTCGAGCGGCACGATATGGACGTCCGCGAGGTTGGCGTTGGCCACGCCATTGCGGCTCAGCGCATTCTTGAGGATGGTTTCCTGCTGCAGAAGGTTGGTTTGCGCCACAACCAGGTCCTGCTGGCTGGTATACAACTGCGCTTCGGCGCGCGTAATCTCGATCTCGGCTATGGCGCCGATCGACACCTGGCGCTTGTTGTCTTCCAACAATTGCTGGGCCGTGGCCACTTCCTGCTTGCGCGAACGGACATCTTCATCGAAGCTGACCAAGTCCCAATAGAGATTGAGAGCGGCGGCGATAGTGGTGATCAACTGCTGCTTGAACTGTAAGTCGGTAACTTTCAGGTTGTTCTTTTGAACGCGAATGTTGCGGTCGTTGACGGCTGCTCCGAATCCTTGCAAGAGGTTCTGCGTCACTTGCAAGTCCAGGTCTCCGGAAGAGTACGGATTCAGGATCAACAGCGAGCTGTTGATGTCGAAGTAGTTGCTCGCGTAGGTCAACTGCGCTGTCATGCCCCAATCCCAACTCTTTACGAACTGTGCCTGGTAATTGCGGGTATTGGTAACGAGCTCGGGTGTTCCGGTGAGCTGCAGGTTGCTCTGCGGGGTGGTGGTGTGTCCGAAATTCGCTAAGAATGAAACGGTGGGGTCGAAGGTCGGAATCGCCGGTCCCAACTGAGTCAATACGCCGCCACTGGAACTGACGCCGTTGCCGCCGGTAACGGTAGTACCGGTATTCGTCAGGCTGACGCCAGTCAGGCTGACGCTGGTTGGTCCTTGTGCGACGCCGACTCCGACGCTGCGCAGCAAGCCTCCGCCTTTCGCGCGTTTCAAGACCTCGCGGGCGAGCAGCGGGCCGTAGCGCTGCACCTCGATATCGATGTTGTTTTCGACGGTGAGAGCCACCACGTCCGGCGCGGTCAAATAGAGATTTCCGGCGCGGATCAATTGTTCGAGACGCGGCGAGTTCTGCAGATTAATCGGCGGGACGTTCCTCGCTCGATAAGGGCGCGTCAGCCATCCCAGGCCGCCCCTGGCGGGTTCGATTCTGATTTCGTTCTGTGCCACGCCTGGACCGGCGAGCATGAGGGAGGCGCACAACAGGGATAAAAGTCCTTGTATTCTTCTCATTATTGGAATCCGGGCCCATCTGATAGGAGAACGGCCAAGCCGCGCCGTAAGTTCCGTGGAAATGTTCTCCCGGAGCATCTCCTTATGAACTCAATGCCTGGTCGAGGTCGAAGATGATGTCTTCAACCGCTTCGATCCCGGCGCAAAGGCGGACCACGCCGTCGTGAATTCCGAGCCGGGCACGCTGCTTCGGCGATATGTCGCGATGCGACGCAATCGCCGGATAGAGTACCAGGCTGTGAACGTCTCCGAGGGAAGTCCCGCGCACCACCAGGTTCAGGCGGTCCATGAACCGGAAGACATCTTCCTTCCTGCCGCCCTTGACCTCGAATGTGACGATCGCGCCATATGGTCCGTTCGGCAGCAGGCGCTGGATTACAGCCGCATCCGGATGCTTGGAATCGGCCAGGTAATGCACTTTCTCGACTCCGGGATGCGAGGCCAGCCAGCTGGCGATGCGGCAGGCATTTGCGCATTGGCGCTCCATCCGAAGGGCAAAAGTTTTGATGCCGCGCATCGTCAGGTAGGCTTCAAACGGCCCGAGCACAGGTCCGATAGTCCGGGACATGGTCCGCAACACGTTGGTGTGCTCGCTGTCGGCCACGATGATCCCGCCAAGCACGTCGCCGTGGCCAGCCAGGAATTTGGTCAGGCTGTGAACCACGATGTGCGCTCCCATTTCGAGCGGACGGATCATCAAGGGGGTCGCGAAGGTGTTGTCGACGACCAGGGCGGCTCCGTTGGCGCGCGCCATCTCGGCGATGCGATCGATCTCACCCACCCGCAAAAGCGGGTTCGAGATGGTCTCCATCAGGATGCAGCCGGGTTTGTGTTCGGCGATTTTCGCTTCCACCGCGGCCAGATCGCAGATGTCGACGAAAGAGACGTCGATACCTAGCGGCTCTAAAACATTATTGAGCATAGCCGTGGAAGCGCCATACAGAGCATTCGAGGCCAGTACGGCCTTATTCCGGTCGGTTAGAGCGCCGAGAAGAGCTATGTGCACGGCGGTCATACCCGATGCGCACGCGAGCGAGCCATGCCCGTTTTCGAGCGTGGTCATTAATTCTTCGAGCGCAACGGTGGTCGGGTTGTCGTACCGGGCGTAGGAGAATCCTTCCTCTTCACGGCCCATCACGCGATCCAGTTGCGCGGTGCTCTCGTAGAGGTAAGTTGTGGCGCCATAAATCGGCGTCGTTACCGGAATGGAAGCAGCGGGTTTTTTGCGATCGCCCGCATGTACAGCCTTTGTTTCTAATTTCATTTCCGTTTCCAGCGCGTGCCTTCTTTGGTGTCCTCCAGGATCACACCGGCTTCCAAAAGCTGCTTTCGGATTTCATCGGAACGCGCGAAATTCTTGGCTTTTTTGGCCTGCACTCTCTCTTCGATCAGCTTCTCCACTTCGGAGTCGGGCAGGCCTTCTTCTTTCTGACTTGGACGCAGCACATCGACAATGGCATCGAAGCGGATAAAGAGATTCAACGCGCTGGGGAGATTGCCCGCTAGAAATTCTCCGTTATCCATCGCCGTGTTGACGTCGCGGACGTATTCGAAAATCGCGCCAAGAGCCTCGGCAGTGTTGAGATCGTCGTCCAGGCTGTCTTCGAATTTCTGCAGTGCCGCCTGGGTGCGGCCTTCGATCTGCTCGTTTGTGCCATCGCCGAACTTGTCCGTATCGAGGCGTAGTTTGAAATTTCGCAGCCGGTCGATGGCAGTCGCCGCGGCCTGTAAACCGTCGAATGTGAAGTTCAGCTTCTTGCGATAGGGGACTGACAGCAGGAGATAACGAACCGCTTCGGGCGCGTAGCCCATGGCGAGCAGATCGCGCAAGGTATAGAAATTGCCCGCCGATTTCGCCATCTTCTGGGCGTCCACATTCAGAAACTCGGAATGCAGCCAGAAGCGTGCGAACGGCTTGCCTGTGATCGCCTCCGATTGCGCGATTTCGTTTTCGTGATGCGGGAAAATCAGATCGACGCCGCCGCAATGGATGTCGAGAGTCTCGCCGAGATATTTCATCGCCATCACGGAACATTCGATATGCCAGCCGGGACGGCCGGGTCCAATGGGCGTTTCCCAGAACGGCTCGCCGTCTTTGGGGGCTTTCCACAAAACGAAGTCGCGAGCGTCAGCTTTGTCGTATTCATCCTGGTCGACGCGAGCCCCGGCCCGCACACCGCTGAAATCGTTATGCGAGAGCTTGCCATATTCCGGAAATTTTTCGATCCGGTAGTAAGTCGAGCCATCGCTGCGGTACGTGAAGCCTTTTTGACCGAGTTTCTCGACGGCTTTGACCATGTCGTCGATGTGCTCGGTGGCTTTCGCCAAGCGTTCGGGCCGCTCCAGACGCAGGGTTGCGGTGTCTTCAAGAAATGCTTGCGTATACTGTTCCGTGTACTGCCGGATGGTTTTGTGCTGTTCGAGGGCTTTTCGAATGATCTTATCTTCCACGTCGGTGATGTTCATGACGTGGTCGAGTTGATAGCCGCGGGCGCGCAGCCAGCGCCTCAAAACGTCCTCAAACGTGAACGTTCTCAGGTTGCCGATGTGGGCGTAATTGTAGACCGTCGGGCCGCAGGTGTACATGCGCACGGTCTTGCCGTCCAGGGGGACGAATTCTTCGACACTCTGGGTGAGGGTGTTATAGAAACGTAGGGCCAAAGCGTATGATAGCTCAGCCTTTACTCACTAACGCGAGTATCCATCCATCGTTTACGGGTCCGTGAAATAATTGTCGGCAATCTCCGCTTGCTTACGCAGCGCGGTTCCGCAGGATGGTGAGAATCCACGACAGCGAACGGACACCGCAAGGGCAATACTATTCGATGGAGATGGGCCGGTCGAAGACCACGTCGAACGTAGAGCCTTGCCTCAACTCCACTTCTTTGCCCCGTGTCATGAGAACGGTGGCGAGGCCGACCGCGCTTCCCGCGCCCGCGCCGATTCCCGCGCCTGTCCAGCTACGATCCGCCACTCCGCCGATACCGGCTCCCGTACCCCCCAGAATCGCGATTCGCGCTGCATCCTGCATGTGAGAGGAGCCTTGTTTGATCTGGTTCTCGTTCGTGAGAACCTTCTGGTCGGACCCGTTCGAATCGACCGACGTCAGGTGTGGCGAGATTTTAACCACCTGACCGCTTGGGAACGTCAGAGTATCGATGTGAATCCCGAGTTCGGCGCGTCCGGAAACGCGGCCGCTTCGCCGTGCATCGGAAACGGTTCCCGACACGTAACTGCCAACCGGTACAATGATACGGCCATCGAGCGCGATAGGGCTCGCGGTCCGCATATAAACCGTGTCGCCGGCTTGCGCGGTGCGGGTGCTGACCGAGTTCACCATTCTCAGAAGCACATGCGTGCCCTGAGGAATTTCCGCGGCCGATCCCGTGAGCAAAAACAGGACGCTGCTAAGCAGCGGGAATCTCAACGTCCTTAGAATGCCGCCACAATCTTTCAAGATCGTAATACTCCCGAGCCTTCGCCGAGAAGACGTGGATCAAGTAGTTCCCATAATCCGCCAGGACCCATTCGGCGGCGTCGAAGCCTTCGACGTTCATGGGATACTCGCCTTGCTTCTGAAGCTGCAGCCCGATCTCTTCGGTGATGGCCTGGATCTGGCGTGGATTCGCCCCCGTGCAAATGACGAAGTAGTCGGCAAAAGACGTGACTTCGCGCATATCGAGTACGCGAATGCCGGTTGCCTTTTTCGATTCTGCGGCTCTGACTGCCGTGAGCCATGGCGGGGTATCAGTCTGCGGGGCGGTTCGTTCCGGATCTAAAACGTGAGCGGCGTTACCTTGCTCTCGAATAAGATGTTCTCCTGACTACGATGATACAATGGAAATGTCCTAATGCGGCATTTTTGTGCGATATCCCTGCTCTCCGGCGTCACCTTCGCGCTCTCCCTGGGAGCTCAAGTTCCGGCCGACACCTTGAGCGCGCAGATCAATGAAACCGCGGCGACGAATTCAATCCGGCTCGCCAAGGATCAATTGCTCCGCATCAGCTCGCTAGTCGGGATGGGGGCGCTTCCGCGCATCCGCCTGGAGCAGGCGCAGCGGGATCTGGACGACGCGCAGGACGAGGTCATCCTCGAAAACACGCTTTACGGCAAACTCCCGCTCTCCAGCATTACGGAAGAGACGGCCAACGAGATGATTGCGGCCGCGCAGCGACGGGTCGACCGGCAGCAGCAGCGCATTAACGACGCGAACAAGCTGGTGGACGAAGGCATCATCGCGAGAAATTCGGTGTCGGGCTTGCAGGACGAGATGAACATGCGCACCATGTCTTTGACCCTGGCGCATACGCGGGCGGACCTGATCACCGAGATGGCCGCCATGGCCCGGTCCGAACGCGCCATGGATACCTTGTCCGCTGGCGCGACCAGCGCTTTCGCGGGCGGGATGGAGCACTTCGAAGGGAACGGCCTTTTCAATGAGGGGAAGGACCTGAAACCGATCGAATCGGCTTTCGAAAAGAAATTCGAGAAGCCGCTTCCGATCAGCGCCGACGGCGAAACCGATGTGCATCGCGCGCTCGGCTTCGATCATCGTGGACGCGTCGACGTGGCCGTCAGTCCGGATCAGAAAGAGGGGCAGTGGCTGATGAGCTACCTGAAGGCGAAGAAAATCCCCTTCTATGCGTTTTCCCACGCGATTCCGGGCAAGGCGACCGGAGCGCATATTCACATCGGACCGGGCAGCACGCGGTTACAGACCGCGGACTAGCGAATGTCCACACCGCCGCGCGTTTTCCTCTCGGAGCAGCAAATCCAGCAGCGCATTCGCGAGATGGGAGAGCAGATTTCGGCGGATTATCCTGACGGTCCGTTGTACCTGGTTGCGATCCTCAAGGGCGCGTTTATGTTCCTGGCCGATCTGGCACGCGCGATCAAGACTCCCACACGCATCGAATTCATGGGAATTTCGAGCTATGGCCGGGGTAAAACATCGTCCGGCCAGGTGCGAGTGACCAAAGACCTCGACGTATCCATTGAAAACCACAACGTGTTGATCGTCGAAGATATTGTGGACAGCGGCGTCACGTTGAGTTATCTGCTGAATGTGATGGAGCAGCGCAAACCGAAGTCGCTGCGCATCGCGACGCTTTTGGATAAGCCAGAGCGGCGTTTGCGGCCGGTACAGGTGTCCTATGTCGGGTTTCAGATTCCTGATGAATTTGTGATCGGCTACGGTTTGGATTACGCGGAAGACTATCGCAATTTGCGCGATATCTGCGTTCTGGAGCAGCCCCCGGTTTAGCCGCCGACGTTAGAGACACTACGGCCTCGTTCGATTGAAAATTCACGGACTTACGATCTCCGTTTACCCTTGAGGCGGCTCCTTCGGGTCCGAAGCACCCGTCGGATTATAGTTCCGAAAGAACCACCTTAAGGTCGTGCCGGTGGTTGGGTCCACCGCGGGTTGCAACCCGGCCAGATCAAGCGCTGGAACTGCTTTTCAGCCCCTCGCGACCCGGCACTAAGTTGCGGTGAAGATTCGTGGCCACGAAAGGTACATCACCGTCTCGAATGCACAGCTCCCGTGAGCCGTCTTCTGAATTCACTTTACGGAACGGGCGTGCGATCCAGGTGAGCGGCAGATTATAAGTTGTTGAGAAGGCGGGAAATCGAGATCGATTTATTTTTGCACTGCAATTTGCGTTGCGATATCCGCATTCTTGAGCACCCTGTAATTAAGCTAATCTAGGAATCAAAGCTGGCAAAGCATGTTCCGGACTGTTGTTCAGGATCTGCGTTTTGCCATCCGATGCCTGCTCCGCAATCGGGGGTTTACAGCGGCCGCAGTTGCGGCGCTGGCTTTAGGGTTGGGAGCGAACACCGCGATATTCAGCGTTGTGGACGCGGTGCTGCTTCGGCCTTTGCCTTATGCCGATAGCTCCCGGCTGGTGGTGATCTGGGAGACGCAACGAAATCTCGATTACAACCAATTCGTGGATCCCAACGCCGTGCGGGCAATGCGTCATTGGCTCGCCACTAATGGCGATTTCGCCCGCTGGTCGGAACGGAATCGAACTTTTGACGCCTTAGCTGGCTGGTCGCCATTCCGGCTGAACATGTCCGGCGCCGGCGAGCCGCGACGGATGGAAGCTGCTGCTGTTACTCCGGACTTTTTCCGCCTTTTCGGCGCGCGCACGATTTTAGGACGCGGCTTTCTTCCGCAAGAGGACCGGCCCGGTGACGATCGCGTGATCGTGCTGAGCCACGCCTTCTGGCAGCGAGCTTTCGCGTCCGATCGAGGGGTGATCGGCCACATGGTTCAGGTGGACGGAGTGCCGCACCAGATCATCGGAGTGGTGGCGCCAGGTTTTCATCCCGTGCTGCCGGGTCTCGAGAAGAATCCGGAATGCTATGTCACGATGTCGCACACGCTGCAGGGTGAGCGCTTCAAGTTCACGGTGTTTCAGTCGGCAGGGCGGCTGAGGCCGGGCATTACGCTGGCGCAGGCTCAGGCAGACATGTCCGCGATCGCCGCAGGGCTGGAAAAGGAGAAACCACGAACCAACAAGGGGAAAGGAGTGGAACTGACACCGCTCGCAGAGGAGGTCTCGCATGACGCGCGACCGGCGATGGTAGTTTTGCTCGGCGCGGTCGGATGCGTTCTTCTGATCTGCTGCGCGAATGTTGCCAATCTTCTCCTGGCGCGAGCGACGGCGAGGCAAAAGGAACTCTCGATGCGCGCCATGCTTGGAGCAAGCCGCGTCCGCCTGGTCCGTCAGTTGTTGACCGAGAGCGTGCTGCTAGCGTTTATCGGAGGCATTGCAGGAGTGCTCTTTGCGCGCTGGTGTCTGGCGCTGCTGGTCGCCGCGATGCCGGCTGGCATGCTGCCTCGAACCAAGGAAATGACGGTCGACCTGCGGGCCTTTGGGTTCGCATTCGCGCTGGCTCTGCTTACCGGTCTGTTGTTTGGCATTCTCCCGGCTTTGAATGCTACGCGCGTACGGTCCATGAAAGAGGGCCGGCGATTGCGGGGCGCGCTGGTGGTAATCGAAGTCGCGCTGACGCTGGTGCTGCTAACGGGCTCGGGGTTGCTGATCCGAACGTTCCTGAGCCTACGCAGCGTGGATCTCGGCTTCCACCCGGACCGCGTGGTCACGGCAGGGTTGACACTTCCGAAAGCGAAATATCCGGACATGCCACAACGCGCCAGATTCATCGAAGAAATCGTGAGCCGCGTCCAGCGCATTCCCGGTGTTGAGGCGGCCGCGGTCACGAACTCGGTGCCTGTAGCGAACGGAAGCGTAGTCTCGCTGGGTGGAATTGAGATTGAAGGTGTGAATCCGAACGCGGCGGCGGCTTATCGAACGGTGACGACGGATTACTTCCGAATCATGGGCATCCCGCTGAAGCGCGGCCGACTGCTGACAGACGCGGATCGGGGCGGCTCCGCGCTCATAGTCAATGAGGCTTTCGTACGCCGCTACTGGCCGCATGAGCCGCCGAACTCCTCAGAACCGCTGGGACGCAGGGTGAAGTGGGACCGGGCGCCGGCCACGATTGTCGGCGTTGTCGGGGACATAAAATTCGAGGGTGCGAAATCGGAAGCTAGCGCGGAAATGTTTGTCCCGTACACGCTGAATCTGTTCGAGAATCTTGCGCTGGTCCTACGAAGTAACGCTCCGGTCTCGCGAATCGCCCCGGCGCTGCGGGCAGCGGTGTTAAGCGTCGATCGCGATCAGCCGCTGGAGCGGATCGCGACCATGGATGTCTTGCTCGACGAGGATCTCGCGACTCCGCGTTTTCACATGGTTCTGATCGGGGCATTCGCGGCGCTCGCTCTGATGCTGGCCGGGGTGGGCATCTATGGCGTGACCGCATATTCGGTGGCGCAGCGAAGGCGCGAGATCGGAATTCGGATGGCGCTGGGCGCGAGTGGTTCGAATGTGCTCGGCTCCGTGATGTGGCAGGCGGGTTTGCAGGCGCTGGCCGGCGTGGTTGTGGGAATCGTTGGCGCACTGGGAGCTACGCGCGTGCTCGCGGGATTTCTGTTTGGCGTAAAGCCGGTGGATCCGCTCACATTCGGTTTCGTCGCGGTGCTGCTGGTCATTGTGTCACTGGTCGCGGCAGCGGTACCGGCGCGGAGGGCGATCCAGGTGGATCCCATGGTGGTGCTGCGATGGGAATGATATGGCAGGATCTGCGCTACGCACTCCGCGTTCTGGCGAAAACGCCGGCCTTCACTGCTGTCGCGATCCTTTCGCTCGCATTGGGCATCGGAGCCAATACTGCCCTTTTCAGCTTGATCGATGTCATGCTGCTCCGGGATTCCGTTTTTCACAATGTGGCAGAACCCAGGGAGGGCTTCCTGCGTGCTGCATTTACGAGCGGCGAATGAACCTACGACATTGACGCCGGCAATCCAGCGTGAAATAGAGTCGATCGACAACGACGCCACCGTCAATGGGGTCAGCGCTAAGCGAAGCGATTCGAAACCAATTGAGTCGCGGATCGCATGTTCGCCACGCAGGCGAGTTTTTCGCCTTTCTAGCGTTAACCTTGGGTGCAATCGGAATTTACGGAGTCCTGGCGTACCGCGTTGCGCTCCGCACGATGGAGATTGGAATCCGCATGGCACTGGGTGCCCCAAAAAGGACGTGTTGCGGCTGATCATGCGGGAGACACTCATACCGATTGCGATTGGCGCGGGCGGCGCAGCGAATGATTATTGTTTATCCAGCACCAGTTTGATTTCGAACATTCCTCTCGGCGTTTGCATATGCGTGATCGACGTGAGGGTTCTACCGTCTGCCGATAGGGTCCAGGATTCGCGCGTCACGACGTTGCCGCCTTCCATCGGCCGCGTCGTTATTAGATCGAGATCGCGTCCATTCCATCTTCCGGTGGTCTTCGCTTCTCCTGTCGGACTCGTGTTAGTGGTCTCGCGACCGTCCGTACGAAGATTTGCGTCCACCGTTCTTTCTCCCATTGGCGACGCCTGATGAACACTCATCCGAATGACAGGATCCTGATGGTCGATTTTGCGGTCATATTGGGAGGGTTTGGGGAGCGGGCCGAAATCGCTCTTCGCGGCGTTCATTTTCCATGACCCGGTGAAGTTGGGGTGGTCAGCGGCCGGCAGAGCAGCGGCCATGAAGAGGAGAACAATAAGGCTGCGCATAGTTCGCTCCTCTACAATCGGCGGGAGAAGAGCGTCACGGTAGACTGGACGTATGGCCAAACAGTACCCAGCACCGCCCCCGATGGCGATTGATCCGAACAAAAAGTATACGGCGACTTTTGATACGACTAAGGGAAAGATCGTAGCCGATTTGTTCGCGAAGGATGCTCCCAAGACGGTCAACAACTTTGTATTTCTGGCGCGCGACAATTTCTATGACGGAACCACTTTCCACAGGGTCATCAACGATTTCATGGTTCAGGGCGGGGATCCAACGGCATCCGGCCGCGGCGGTCCCGGTTACCGCTTTGAGGACGAAACGGACCCGAAGAAGAATCCCAACAAACATAAAGTGGGTTCGCTGTCGATGGCGAACGCCGGCCCGAATACGAACGGGAGCCAGTTCTTTATTACGCATATCGCGACCGATTGGCTGGATGGAAAGCACACGGTTTTCGGACAAGTTCGCGATGGACAGGACGTGGTAAATAAGATCGCGCAGGGCGATAAGCTAACGTCTGTCATTATCGAGGAAAAGTAAGAAAACTCCCCAAAGCGCCCCTGAGTTACTATAGCTAGTCGACAGCTAGTCAATGCCCTTCACCATTGAGAGAAGGACGCAGGCTGCATTCCTCTGGATTGCGGGCTTCACGGTCCTGCTCGGCGCGCTCGCATATTGGAGCACGACGCGCTACGTAACGGCGGTTGGCTGGGTTACGCACTCCCAACAGGTCAAATCGGAGTTGGACGACCTGCTCATTGACCTGGTGACGGCGGAAACATCTCTCAGAGGGCACTTCTTAACAAACGATCCGCAGTTTCTCGTTCCGTATCAGAGGTCGAGAAGCGACGTTGAAAAACACATTCGCGAACTTGGAAAAGAAACCGGGGACAATCCGAGACAGCAACGCAACATGATCGATTTGGATGCCGCGGTACGGGCGCGGCTCGCGCGAATGGATGAGGTGCTCGATCTTTTCCGGCAGCATGGAAGGGACGCGCTCGGCTCGGGCAATCGGCGCGGCGTCCGCCTGATGGAAAATTCTCGAAACATGATTATGCGCATGGATCGAGAGGAAAGCCGGCTGCTCGCGGAACGGCTTCGTAGCCAGCAGACGATCCAACTGCAACTGCTGTGGACGTTCGGTCTCTGCGTGTTGGCGACACTGGCGTCGCTCACCTGGGCGTACCGTCTGATCAATGCTTACAACCAGAAACGCGATGAGGCCGAGGGAGCCGTTCACCAATTAAACGAGGACCTGGAGCGCAGGGTTTCCGCTCGAACTCTGGAATTGGAGAGATCGAATCGCGACTTGCAATATTACGCCTACGTCGCGTCGCACGATCTTCAAGAACCTTTGCGAACCATGACGGCTTATGTTCAATTACTGCAGCTCCGCTATGCCGGGAAGCTGGACGCCGAGGCGGACGAATTCATCCAGTTTGTCGTAGATGGCGCCGCGCGGATGCAGCAGCTCATCCTGGATCTTCTGGAGTATTCGCGCGCGAGTTCTCCATCGCTCGAGATCGCGCTCGTGAATCTCGAAGAAACGCTGGAGCGAACATTGCAGAACCTCAAATCCGCCATTGGGGAAAGCGGCGCGGAGATCACGCACGATCCGCTGCCATCGCTGGCCGCCGACGATGTCAAGATCGGGCAGGTGTTTCAGAATCTGATCGCCAACGGCATCAAGTTTCACGGTGAAGCACGGCCTCTCATCCATGTTTCGGCAAAGAAACGCGAAGAGGACTGGTTGTTTTCCGTGAAAGACAACGGCATCGGCTTCGATATGGCATACGCAGAAAAGATCTTCGTGCTGTTTCAGAGACTGCATGGCGGCAGCACATATAAGGGCACTGGAATCGGCCTGGCTGTCTGTAAACGCATTATCGAGGGGCACGGCGGCCGGATTTGGGCAGAGTCGGAACCAGGTAAGGGCGCTACGTTCTTTTTCACGCTACCGGCGAAATAAACCTTAGTTCGAGATTAATCTTCTTCATCCACGACACTCTTTCTAGGGATGCGTGTTTCCATACACGGGGATTGAAACAACTGAGGGTGAAGTATGAAGATAGTTGCATTTGTATTATTGTGCGCCGCGGCATGGGCACAAACGTCCACCAGCCCGCAAATAACGGATCGTGCGGCGGCACGATTTCTCGATCAAGCTTCGTTTGGGCCTACTCCTGCCTCTATCGCCGCGCTAGAAAAAGCAGGAATCGCTAACTGGCTGAAGGCGCAATTCGCGTTGAACACTTCGGATATACCTGACCAGCCCGTTTTGGACTCCGCGGGAAAGTCGAACAACAATCTGCAGCCAGTCCAGAGCGCATTTTTCCAGAACGCCGTGACGGGGCAGGATCAGCTTCGTCAAAGAGTCGCTCTTGCTTTGAGCGAGATCTGGGTGGTATCGGCGGAGAGCGGAGTTCCACACGCTTATGCATACCCGCCTTACTGGCGTATCTTCCGGGATAACGCGTTTACAAATTATCGGGACATTATTAAGGCAGTTACTCTGAGTCCCGCCATGGGCCGCTATCTCAACATGGCGAACAACAATAAAGCGAACGCTGCTAAAGGTACGGCCGCAAACGAGAACTACGCTCGTGAGTCGATGCAGTTATTCACTCTTGGATTGACTCAGCTTAACTCCGACGGTTCGCCGTTGCTCGATTCGAATCATAATCCCGTTCCGACTTACGATCAAAGCGTTGTTACGAACATGGCCAGGGCTTTCACGGGTTGGACTTATCCCACCGCGCCCGGGGCTACGGCGAAAACGAATAATCCGGCGTATTACAGCGGCCAGATGTTTGCGGTTGAGGCGGAACACGATACCACGCAGAAGACGATATTCGGCAACATTATTATTCCGGCGGGCCAGACGGCGGAACAAGATCTGGAATCGGTTCTCGACGCCATGATGAAGCAGCCGACCATGGCGCCCTTCGTTTGCCATCAGCTCATCCAGCACCTGGTGACGAGTAACCCGAGCGCGGCGTACATCGAGCGCGTTTCTAAAGTCTTCGAGGACAACGGTAGCGGCGTTACTGGAGACATGCAGGCCGTTATTACAGCGATTCTTACGGATACGGAAGCACGCGCAGGTGACAACGGAACGGCAACCGCCGACGCGAGCTATGGGCACCTGAGAGAGCCGGTCCTCTTTATGTCGAATATTCTTCGGGGTCTCAACGCAACTCTCGGAAGCCAGAGCGCAATTTACAACTATACGAACTTGATGGGACAGAATCTGTTCTACGCGCCGAGCGTGTTCAGCTATTTCTCGCCGCAGTACCGCACTGAGAAGGGACTGCTCGGTCCGGAGTTTCAGATCTACTCTACACAGACGACTGCCAATCGCGCGGATGCAGTGAACTCCATCCTATACGGCACGCTCGACAAGAGCACGACCGTGAATCTTGCGCCATTCATGCAATACGCGAACGATACCAATGCATTGCTGGATTACATCAGTTATGTGTTTCTTTATCATTCCATGTCGAGCGATCTGCAACAGGCCGCGGCCGCGACGGTAAATGCCGCGAGCACGCCACGACGGCGCGTGCAGGCGGCCCTTTATATCGTGCTGACCTCAGGCGAGTACCAGATTATTCATTAAGGGAGACGAACATGTTTACACGTCGCGGATTTATACGCATTGGTTCGGCAACTATCGGATCGCTGGCGCTACGGCCGTTCGGATTGCTCCCGGCGCTCGCGCAGAACGGTCCCAATTATCGCGCGTTGGTTTGTATCTTTCTATTCGGCGGCAACGACTCGAACAACACAGTCATCCCAATGGATGACGCCAGCTACAAGGCCTATACGTCCATTCGCGCGGGCCTGGCGCTTACTGGCAGCGATCTGACTCAGGTGGTCAACAGCGTTTCGGGAGCTCCTTATGCGTTTCACGCGAAACTGACAGAGCTCTCCAGTCTCTTCGCTAGCAAGGAGCTGGCGGTGGTCGCCAATGTCGGGTCGCTGGTGCAACCGCTCACGCGCGCTCAGTACCAGGCGCAGCAGGCGCCGATTCCTTCCAACCTGTTTTCGCATGCCGATCAGCAGTTGCAGTGGCAGACATCGGTAGCACAAGGAAACAGTTCCACGGGATGGGCCGGCCGTGCCGCCGATTATATCGCTTCGCAAAACATGAACTCTTCGGGATTTCCGACGTTTGTTTCACTCGCTGGCAACAGCCTCGAAGGCTCGGGCGTCAATACACAGCCAGTCGCAATCACGCCGGGCCAGTCTCTACAACTCAAAGGGTTCACCAGCGCGGCCGAGTCTCAAACGCGCTGGAACGAGATGAACAGCCTGCTGACATCCGACAATGGAATGTCGCTGGTGCAAGCGGCCAATAATACGCTTGCCAATAGCATCGCGGATGCCAACCTTCTTGACGCCGCGCTGGCTAAAGTCACGCCGCTGAAGACACAGTTTCCGAAGACAAACATCGGGGTGCAGTTGCAGCAGGTCGCACAGATCATTCAGGTCCATGGGGACCTAGGGATGCAGCGCCAGATTTTCTTTTGCTCGCTGGGCGGGTTCGACACGCATACGAACGAACTCAACACGCACAATACGCTTTATCCGCAATTGAGCCCTGCCATCGCGGCCTTTTATGACGCGACTCAAGAGTTGGGTATGGCTTCGAATGTCACGACATTCACGGAGTCGGATTTCAGCCGCACCTTGCAGCCGACATCCGGCGACGGCAGCGATCATGCTTGGGGAAGTCACCATCTGGTGGTCGGCGGCGCGGTTCAGGGAGGACAGATTTTCGGCAAATTCCCGACGTTCGAGTTGGCTGGCCCGGACGATGCAGACACTCGTGGACGCTGGATACCGACTACATCGATCGATCAGTACGGCGCGACGTTGTCGTCCTGGTTCGGCATCCCGGACAACGCGCTGGCTACGGTGTTTCCGAACTTTCCGAATTTTGGGTCGGCGAAGTTGGGGTTCTTGGGATAGAGACACAACCAGCGACCATTGCCCCTCGGTCACCGTCGGGGTTCCGTTACCTCGTCCTAGTCCATCGGAGACTCAGTGGTGCTTGCGCGAGAACTTGCGATAGATATCGGGCGAAAACTCTTTCAGGATGTTCGACGCCATATCGACACCGAGCTGCGTACCGAGTTTAGAGATTCCGTTCGAGACAGTCCGGTTGTCGGGATAATAGGCGTTCGAAATAGCAACGGCAGTCGCGTTGCCGAGTACTTCGGAGTAATTGAATTCCGTGCCGCCGGAGTCCGTGTGGGTCCAGAAAAGCTGGCCGATGGCGTAGCCGAATCTTGACAACGTGCTGCCCGTGCCACGGCGAAAATAGCGTGGGTCTTGATGGAGCAACGTCGGGTAAATCGCTTCGGTCATGTAATCACCGATGACCCAGTCGGCCAGAGACGTTCCGAAATAACGGCCGTAGCCCGCGGCGCCTTGCCCGAAGGACGGGTTCGCGTTCGTCAATTGACCTTCACCTGCAAATGCCGCTGCGAGGATGAACGTACCGCGATCGAACGAGTCTTGCGTGGCGATCTTGAATTTCTGTGCGGTCGAAAGCGGCTCGTAGTTTGTGAGGCTCGGAGACGTCCGGTAATTCGGGATGAAGCCGAAGATCCGTTTCGGCATTTCTTCAGGTTTCGAGGATTGCGTCGTGCCTGGCATTACGCGATCCTCCGAGGACTCTTGGCAAAATGCCGAAAAACTGGCAGTAGAAACGATGAGAACCGTTAAGACAACTTTCGTCACAACAATTCGATGCCGACTTTGCGAGAAAGTTTCGAAACCTCTGTTACATTTGCGCGGCGTGGCCGACGGTTTCTTTGCTGTCAGTGATCCAGCCGTCCACAAGCTGTATGACGCGGTCGCCGTATTCGGCGTTCTTTTCGTTGTGCGTGACCTGGATAATCGTGGTGCCCTCGTCGTTCAGACGTTTGAACAACTCCATGATTTCTTTGCCTTGACTGGAATGCAAGTTGCCTGTGGGCTCATCGGCGAGAATCACTTTCGGATTCGCGATGACGGCGCGCGCCACGGCGACCAGCTGCTGTTGGCCGCCAGAAAGCTGATTCGGAAACAGATCTTTCTTGCCGACAATCTGAAAACGGTCGAGCACGTCGCAGACTATGCTGTCGCGCTCCGATTTCTTCACGTTGCGATAGGAGAGAGGAATGTCCAGGTTCTCGTAGACGGTGAGCGAATCGAGCAGATGATAGCTCTGGAATACGAAACCGAAATACTTCTTGTACAGCTCCATCCGATCTTTCTTGTTGAGCTTGTGAACGGGTTGTCCCATCAGGAAATATTCGCCGGTCCAACTGCTATCGTGCATGCCCAACAGGTGCAGCAGCGTGGATTTGCCGGCCCCCGACGGTCCCATGACCGAAATGAATTCTCCTTCGCGGATGTCCAGGTTGATGCGGCGCAGAACGAACGTCTTCGTCGGTCCGTGTTCAAAGTACTTCTCGATATTTCGAAGCTGAATCATAAGGGGGGCTTTCTTTTAGTTTAGACGAATCTATTCATATCTCAGCGCCACCGTAGGGTCGACCCTCGTTGCACGATAAGCCGGGATGTAAGCTGCGCCGAGCGCCGTAGCTGCCAAAATCATCGCGACCGAGACGAACGTCAGGGGATCAGTCGCACGGACGCCATATACAACCTGGTTGAGCCAGTGAGATAGCGCAAGGGCCAGGAGGAAGCCGGCGGCCAAACCGATCCCGGCGAGTTGAACGGCGTTACCGATGACAAGCCGGACTACATCGCCACGCCTGGCTCCGAGCGCCATACGGATGCCGATCTCGTGAAGCCGTTGGGTTACTGAATAGGACATCACGCCGTAAATTCCGACCAGGGCGAGAAGGAGGCCGATGCCTGCGAATATCGAGAGCAGCAGCATGGAGAAGCGGCGGTATTGGAGCGACGTTGCAACCCAATCGTCCATGGTGCGGACGTTCGAGATGGGCAGCCCGCGGTCAACTGATCGAATCGCATTTTCGACGGTCGCGGTCATCGTTCCGGGGTCGCCAGTAGTGCGAACCGCGATGGTGTATCCGTCTGAAGGCTCCTGCCTGTATGGAACGTACGTCTCTATGAGCGGATCTTTGGCCCAATCCTGTTCGACGCCGTAGTCGTGAACGTGCGCGACTACTCCGACAACGAGCGACCAGGGCTCTTTAGAAGCGGGGTCGAATCCGAATTTGATGCGCTTACCGATGGGATTCTCATGCGGCCAATAACGCTTGACGAACCACTCGTCGACAATGACTGCATCCCTGCCCTTTTCGCCATCGCGCTCATCGAACACGCGGCCGGCGACGAGGGGAATGCGGAGCGTCTCAAAATATCCCGGGCTGATGACCGACATGTGAGTCCAAGAGACATCGGCCATGGTGCGTTTGGGCTCGCCGGGTTGAACGAAAACATCCTGCCAACGGTGCGGAGACAACGGCAATGTGTCGACAGTGGAAGCCGCAATTACTCCCGGAGCTTGACGTATGGATCGCAACAAGCGATCCACTGGGTACTGGTCGTTGGGGAGCGAAATCTCCATCGTAAGAACGTGGTCAGTCTTAAAACCGAGATCGAATGCGGCGAGTTGGGCTAAGGTACGAATCATAAGACCCGCGCCGATGAGGAGGACGAAACTGAGCGCGATCTCGCAAATTACGAGAGCGCCGCGGGTGCGGTGACGCTCCCTTCCGCCGGTGGAGGCACGCCCCGTCTCTTTAAGCGCTGAGTTCAAATCAGCTTTGGAGGATTGCCAACTGGGCGCGAGACCGGAGATGATTCCGGTGACAAGAGCCACGGCGAGCGTGAACACGAGGACCGGGAGATCGACATGGATGTTGGCGGCATGCGGCAGCGCCTGGGCCACCAGCTTCACCAGAAAATCGATACTCCAGAGCGCAAGTAACGTGCCAAGAGCGCCGCCGGTGATCGACAGGGCGATGCTTTCCATCAGAAGCTGCCGCGCAATGCGTGCGCGGGAAGCGCCAAGCGCGAGACGAATCGCGACGTCTTTCTTGCGGCGAAGACCACGGGCGAGAAGCAGATTAGCGACGTTGGCGCATGCGATCAGCAAAACGAATCCGACGCCGGCGAGCAGAGCCAACAGAGCGGGGCGAACGCTGCTCACCGTATCTTCATGCAGATTGGCGAGCGTGACGCTGAAGCCGTCATTAGAGACCGGATATCGCCGGCTCAACTCGCGCGCAATTCCTTGGAGGCTCGACTGGGCTTGCACGATTGTCACTCCGGGCTTGAGCTGTCCGACGGCCAGGGAGGAGTGGATGGAGCGGATCTGATACAGATGATCGAGATAGAACAGCCCAGCGGGAACCCAAAATTCGGCACGCTCCGGAAAGTCGAAGGAGGCTCGCATGACGCCGATAATCGAATAAAGGTTCGTGTCGAGCTTGATGGTTTTGCCGATGACTTTTCGGTCGCCTCCGTAGCGTTGCTCCCAGAATCCGCGCGATAACACGATCGTGCGAGGGGCGCCGGGTTGGTCTTGAGCGCTGGAGAACACGCGGCCGAGCAACGGCTTGCCATCGAGCATGGGGAAAAGATCTGCGGAAGTCTCCGCGCCGATGGCGCGAATGGGCGGATCGATGTTGCCGATGGTAAATCGCTCCAAACGGAACATCGCCATGTGGTCGAGCACGGTGTTCGCCTTTTTCCAATCCTCGAAATTGAGCGGCGAAACGTTCATGCGCGGACCCAAAGGTCCCTTTTCGTAGATGCTGACCAGGCGGCTCGCGTTCGCATATGGCGTCGCGTTCAGTAGAACGGCGTGAATGACGCTAAAGATCGCCGTAGTGGCTCCGATGCCGAGGGCAAACGTGAGCACCGCGGTGGCGGCAAAGGCACGGCTCTGCCATAGGGTTCGAATTGCGAGCCTAAAATCATTCATAGAATGTCCGACCGGTAAAGATCAGCGGAAACGGAAATGCGGGATCAGCGCTTCGGAAAGCGGACATGGATCGAGACGGTTGAGGGCGTTCTGGATTCGAATTGGCGCGCCTTGCGCATCGCGCACGATCCGAAACTCGGGCGCCTTCGAAAAAACCAGGAGCCCGAGCACGATCACCAGGAGAGCTATGGCATCGACGTGTTTGCTTAACATTTACAACTCCGCGCTTACGTTCTCCTCCACGATGCGGCCGTCGAAGAGATGGATACCGCGGTCTGCGTATCTTGCGTACCGCGGGTCGTGAGTAACCATGCAGATGGTGGCGCCGCCGCGATGCAATTCGCGGAGCAGGTCCATCACCTGTTCACCATTCGTTGAATCCAAGTTTCCGGTAGGCTCGTCGGCGAGCAGGATGGCGGGATCGCCGGCCAGAGCTCGCGCCACGGCGACACGCTGCTGCTGACCTCCGGATAGCTGCGAAGGATAGTGCTTCACGCGATGGGACATGCCGACGCGCTCGAGCGCCTCCTGCACGCGCTTCTTGCGCTCCGCGCCGCCCATGCCGCGATACGTCAGAGGCAGTTCGACGTTCTCATAGACGGTGAGATCGCCGATGAGGTTGAACGCCTGGAAGATGAAGCCGATCTCGCGATTGCGAATGCGGGCGCGCTCGGAGAGCTTCAGGCTCTGCACTTCCTTGCCGTTCAAAATGTAAGTGCCATCGGTCGGTGAATCGAGGAGACCGAGAATGGCGAGCAGCGTCGATTTACCGCAGCCCGAAGGCCCGGCAATGGCGATGTATTCTCCCCTTTGAATATCAATATGGATCCCCGCAAGCGCGTGCGTTTCCACTTCGTCGGTCACGAATACTTTCGTGACGCCGTCCAAATGAAGTAATGGTTCCCCTGCCATTTAATGTAGTCTCCTAATTTATTCCAGCTCTATCTCAAGCGAATCCGATTGTGCGCATCCCAGGCCGACATATCGGACAGGATGACGCGATCTCCAACGTGCAGGCCGTCCACAACCTCGATGGTGTTTACGGAGGCGCGGCCCAGCGATACTGTGACACGCGAGGCGCCCTTGCCATCCGGGTCGATCTTAAACAGGCCGATCTTGCTGCCCGCCTGGCCGATCACAGGGCGGCCGACATACACGACGTCGGCCAGCTTCTCGATGGTGATGGTGCCATCGACGCTGAGGTCGGGCCGCGCGCCTTCCGGCAGCGGGCCGTCGAGACTCACATCCACGTCGACCGTGCCGTTCGTGGCCGCGGGATCGACGCGAGTGACGTGTCCCGGAATAATGCCGTTGCGCGTATCGACCTGCGCCTGCTGGTTGAGGGCGACGTCTTTCGCCTGGGTTTCAGGAATCTTGAGAGTCGCTTTGAGCTTGCCGGGGACCGTGACCTTCGCCAGCACCGCGCCGGGCGCGACACGCTGGCCGACTTCAAGCGGCGTTCCGGTGGGGCCGAGCTGCGCGACCACACCATCCACGCCGGCGCGAATAGTGAGCTGCGAGACCTGCTTCTTTTTCAATTCCCACGAAGCGCGAAGCTGATCGATGTTGACCTTCTGCACTTCCAACTGTGCCTGCATCGACTGCACGAAGATGTCGAGCTGCTGTTTCGCCAGCTCCCAACTGTTCTTCAACTGCGCGGCGTTCGATTGCGAGAGCTTTAAGGTCAATTCGGGTTCCAGGTGCTGATCGAACAGCGCTTTGTCCTTCTCGGCGGTGAGCGCGGCCTGCTGGTAATCAGAATTGGCTTTTTCAGTGAGAGACTTCTGCTGGAGCTGCTGCGTCTCGAGCTTCACCTTCAAATCGGTGTAGGTGGCCTCGGCGGCTTTCACTTGCCACTCGAGGTTCCCGGCATCGAGCTCCATCTGCGGATTCGACATCACCATGAGAACGTCATTGGCATGGACGACCGAACCGGGCAAAACGTTGATCTTCTCGACGCGGCCGTCGAACTGGGCGGGAATCCAGAGGAAATCCTTCGCGACCAGCGTGCCGAGTCCGCGCACTTCGCGAACCATCGGACCACGGCGGACCGTGTCCGGCCAAACCGTCGCGAGTTCCACCTCGGGGGCGGCGGGCTTCAACCGGCTCAGGCCCCAGGTGATCAGCGGGAGCGCGATCACGATGAGGGATATGTAAACGATCCGCTTGACGAGCTTCCGACGCGCGACTTCTTTTCCGCGAGGTTTGTCCATATGAATTCTCCTCTATTAAGGGCAACTGCGTTGCCATTGCCCTTTTAACCTTATCCTACTGAAACAGCACAGCGTTGGAGGAGGCACCGCCGTGGGGCGTGTAATCCGCTGTCCGTTTGTGGGACGGGCTGTGCGGGGAGGGACATCGCTGATAATGAAGCTTATGGCCGATTATCGATCCCTTGAAACGCAGTTGACCACAACGCTGGGTCTGCAGCGGCGACCCGTAGCAGTTTCCTTCCTCGATCATGCACCTGAATCGGTAGAGAAATTTGAAGGCGTGGAACCGTCGGGCTGTAGTTTTTGGCGCCTCGCAGCGGCCGGCCGCTCGTTCTACACGGTTCCTTCCGATCACTACAATTGCCCCATCGGCAGCTACACGCACAACATTGCGTTGCCGGACGCGCGGGCCACGGAGTTGGAAGGAACTTTGAAGTTGATGACCGACATCGGATATCTGCGGATGGAAGAGGTACCTGGGATTCCCCGCCTAGCCGCGACGCCGGCAGCGATCGTGTACGCTCCGCTGGGCGACAGTACCGTAAGTCCTGATGTTGTGCTGGTGGCGGGGCGCGCAGCGGCGTTGATGCTCTTGCAGGAGGCGGCTCAGCGAGCGGGTGCTTCCGCCGCGTTGCCGCTGCTCGCGCGGCCCACTTGCATGGCGATTCCTGCGGCGATGAGCACGGGCGTTGTGACCAGCACGGGATGCATCGGCAATCGGGTGTACACGAACATCGGCGACGACGAACTGTATGCGGCGATTCCGGGCAAGGACCTGGAGCGGGTCTGCCAGGAGCTCACCACGATCGCGCAGGCGAACGCGACGTTGAAGCAGTATCACGAAGATCGCAGGGCGCAGTTGGCGACGGCTTAGCGGGGGAAAAGCGTTCGTCGTTGTTGGTTCGTTGTTCGTCGTTCCCGGAGCGGTTCGCGACCTAGCGGCGACGGGTTAGGCGTCGGCGAGGTGGAACATTCCGGAAAAAGCGTTCGTCGTTGTTGGTTCGTAGTTCGTCGTTGGGGAGCGGTTCGCGACCCAGCGTCGGCGAGATGGAACATTCCGGAAAAAGCGTTCGTCGTTGTTGGTTCGTTGTTCGTCGTTCGGGAGCGGTTCGCGACCTAGCGTCGGCGAGATGGAACATGCGGGCTTCGGGAAAAGCGTTCGTCGTTGTTGGTTCGTTGTTCGTCGTTCCCGGAGCGGTTCGCGACCTAGCGGCTACGGGTTAGGCGTCGGCGGCCTGGAACATGCGGGCTTCATCCGCCGAGGGACCGTACATGCCGGGAATCGCGATATCGTTCATGCGGAGATAGACTCCGAGTTGCGCTCGGTGATGGATCAGGTGATTCATCACGACGTTGCGCAGAACGGCTGCGCGCGGCATTTGCAGCACGGTCTGACCTTTGTAGATCAACGACCAGATCTTCATCAGATGTTCGTCGGTCGCGCCGGCAATAGCTTCACGCGCTTCCGCGGCGTTCTTGTCGAAAGCTTCGAGGAGATCCGCCCGAGAGGTCATGAAGAACGGCTTGAATCCGTCGCCCGATGCCGGCGTCAGATCGAGCGTATCGCTTTTTATCGTGTTCGTGGCCCAACTGGGGAGTTCCGCAACGTGTCCGGCAAGACGGTTGAGCGGCATCGATTTCGCGTGCGGCTTGTAATCGGGACGGTCGTCGGGCACGCACTCGAGAAGCTTACGTGTCATCTTCATTTCCTGATCGAATTCGGGTAGGAGACTGGCGCTGATGCTCATGGAATTCCTCTCGGGGGAAGAATACCATGCCGCATCAAATCACATGAGACACTTATGTTTTAGCCCGAGTTCATGAACAAAACCTCTCTCGATAAGAGCAAGATCAAGGTTCTGCTTCTGGAAGGCGTTCATCAGAGCGCCGTGGATGCGTTTCGGGCGGACGGCTACACCGCCATTGAATACCATCCGAAGTCGCTGCCGGAAGAGAAACTGATCGAGTCAATTAGCGATGCCTACCTGGTGGGAATCCGGTCGGCGACGCAATTGACGTCTCGTATTTTTGAACATGCCCCGCGGCTGATTGGGGTTGGCTGTTTCTGCATCGGCACGAACCAGGTTGACCTCGATTTTGCGCAGGAGCGCGGTATTCCGGTATTCAACGCGCCGTTTTCTAACACGAGAAGCGTAGCGGAATTGGTGGTGGCCGAAACAGTCCTGCTCATGCGCGGCATTCCGCATCGCAATGCGGCTACGCATCGAGGCGAATGGATCAAGACCGCGACGGCATCGTACGAAGTGCGCGGGAAGGTGCTGGGAATTATTGGCTACGGCCACATCGGCACGCAGGTGGGCGTGATCGCCGAAGCACTGGGAATGCAGGTGGCGTATTACGATATCGAGACCAAGCTGGCGATGGGAAATGCGCGAGCCGTTCCAACGCTCGACGCGTTGCTCGAAATCGCCGATGTGATCACGCTGCATGTTCCGGAGACTGCGCAGACACACCGCATGATCGGCGCGGCGCAATTCGCGCGCATGAAAGAAGGATCGCGGCTGATCAATGCGTCGCGCGGTTCGGTGGTTGACATCGATGCATTAGTTGAGGCGCTGAAGTCGAAACATCTATCGGGCGCGGCGATCGATGTATTTCCGGTGGAACCGAAGACCGCGGGCGATGAATTCGTGTCGCCGCTACGCGGTTTTGAGAACGTGATTCTGACGCCGCATGTCGGCGGGAGCACGGCGGAAGCACAGCAGAATATCGGCACGGAAGTAGCCGAAAAGCTGATCAAATACAGCGACAATGGATCCACCGTGAGCGCCGTGAATTTCCCGGAAGTATCCTTGCCCGAGCATCCCGGGCAGCATCGCATTCTGCACATCCATCGCAATCAGCCCGGCATGTTGTCGAAGGTGAATGCGATTTTTTCGGAGCAGCAGATCAACATCGCGGGTGAGTATCTGCAAACAAATCCGAAAATCGGATACGTGGTGATCGACGTGGAGACGAGCGAGCGCGCGGAGACGATGGAGTTGAAGCGGCGGCTGGATGAGGTCTCGGGGACGATTCGGACGCGGATTCTTTATTAGCCGAACATGGAATCGCGGTTACCCCTCCATCTTCGTTTCGTTCGCAATCTTCTTCGCAAGCTCAACTATCACTTCCAAGGCCCGGAAGAACGTCAGGCTGCAGAGCCATTCGACCAGCAGCTCTTGAAAAACGCGGAAGGCGCGCTGCATGACATGCCGATGCCGGACGCGAACTCGAAGGCTTATCTCGCGAAGCATGTTCCGCGTCTTGCCCGGACTTTGGCGCTTGTTCCGCCGCCGCAATCGACGGGTAGAATTCTCGAGCTCGGGTGTTACATGCAGCTTACTCCGCTGCTCGAACGCGTGTGCAAGTACCGCGAAGTGCGCGGCGCATATTACGGTCCGCTCGGGCGGTCCGATCTCAAAAAGATGCAATACCCCGACGGCGAGTTCCAGTGCTATGTCGACCACTTCGATGCCGAGCGCGACCGCTTTCCTTATCCCGATGGGCACTTCGATACCGTGGTGGCCGGCGAAATTATTGAGCATCTCACGTACGATCCGATGCACATGCTGCTGGAGGCTCGTCGGGTGTTAGTGAACGGAGGCTTTCTTCTCATTACGACTCCGAACGTCGGCAGCATAACGAGTGTCGCGAAGACGCTCGACGGCCACGATAATCCCCAGATCTTTTTTCTCTACAAACGTCCAGTGCCAGGAGAAGAGCCGGAAATCGGTCACGTCCGCGAGTACACCGCCTATGAGATAGGAGAAACCGTGAAGGCCGCCGGTTTTGAGGTTGTGCGGCTTTTCACGACTTTCATCGATGAGTTCTCGTCGCATCGACCGCTCTTGAAGTTTCTTCAGGAAAACGGCTACGACACAGAGAACCGAGGCGAGCAAACGTGGTGCGTCGCCATCAAGCGCGATTCCCTTCCGATCGATCGCTACCCTTACTTTATTTACAGCCCGTAGCTACACCTTTTTGAAAATCTTGTTGAGCTTTCCGACCGCGACGTCCACCTGTTTCTCACTCAAGATGTACGGCGGCAGGAAACGCAAAACCGTGTCATGCGTGCAGTTCATCAACATGCCATCGGCCATGGCATCGAGGACCATTTGCTTGCCCGGAATGTCGAGTTCGACTCCGATCATCAGTCCCTGTCCGCGCACTTCTTTGATGAAACCGTAGCGGCGCTGCAACTCCGACAGCTTCATCCGGAAATATGCGCCGACGTTGCGGATAGACGGGAGGAGTTCGTCGAGAAGATCGAGAAATTCGAGCGCCACACGGCAGGCGAGCGGTCCTCCGCCAAAAGTTGTTCCATGCATTCCGGGGCCAATCGTTGCGGCGGCTTTTTCATTCGCGACGATGACACCAAGCGGCAGCCCGCAGGCCAACGGTTTCGCGGCGACCATGATGTCGGGCATCACCACCGGATCGGCAAGTTGATACGCGAAGTATGTTCCGGGCCTGCCAACGCCGCACTGGATCTCATCGAAAATTAGCAGCGCATTATAACGATCCGCCAGTTCACGAGCCTTGCGCGCATATTCGAGCGTCATCGGATTGATGCCGCCTTCACCTTGAATCCACTCGATGACAATGCCGGCCGTCCGATCGCAAACAACCTGTTCGAGCGCCGTGATATCGTTTTGCGGAACGAATTTTACGCCGGGGAGAAGAGGCTCAAAATCTTTGCGGTATTTCTCCTGGCCCGTGATGGAGAGCGCACCCATGGTGCGGCCATGGAAAGAATTCAGCAGCGATACCAGTTCGTGTTTGTCCGGGGAAATCCTGTTTCCGTGGGAACGCGTCATCTTGATGGCGCCCTCCATCGACTCCGTTCCGGAATTGGTAAAGAACGTCCGGTTCAAACCGCTGATCTTCGCAAGGCGCTCCGCGAGGCGTCCTTGATATTCGTGATAGTAGAGGTTCGAAGTATGAACAACCAGGCCGGCCTGCTCGCGAATCACTTTCACCATACGAGGATGGGCATAGCCGAGAGCGTTCACGCCGATTCCGGCGATCAAATCGAGGTATCGCTTGCCATCGATGTCGTAAACGTAGCAGCCTTTGCCCTTCGCGAGAACGAGCGGATAGCGGGCGTAGTTTTGTAAGAGGTATTCGCTCTCGAGAGCTCTGATTTGTTCAGCGGCAGTGGTTTCCTGCGGCTGCGTCGACACGGTGGACATAGGTCTAAGGTAACGCGGCTCAGCCGGGAAGTTCTATTTCCATTTGCAGCAACGCCGTGCCGAGTGTTTTTCCCTGCGCGTCGGTGCGAAGGGAAATTGTGCCTCCACCGTCGAGAGCTTCCCGCATTACGAAGTTGAGCGCCCAGAGATTGGGGAGTTCATAGCGTTCCACTTTTCCCTTCACCAGGTCCTGAAAGAAGGCTTTGACGCGCGCGGCGGTCACTTCGCGAACGAGGATCGGGTAGTCTTCCTCTTTATACGCGATGATGCCGATGTTGGAGATGTCGCCCTTATCGCCGGATCGCGCGTGAGCGATTCGCGAGAGCGGAGCTTTCATTCGATCACCTCGACATGGGGTTGGATCAGATCACGCGGAATTAGCGCGGGCCAATATGCGATCACTTCGCGAACAGAAGGACGGCCCTCGCCGTATCCGGTGCCACCTGGCGGTCCGCTTAAGACGAGGGGAATCATCTCGCGAGTGAAACGATCGACGGCTTTCCGATCGTGCCCTCGCACGCCGATCCGCAATTGCACTTCGGGCGGATCGGTGCATGGCGCGGCGACGGGTCCATGCAGCGCGTTCACGCCGAAATATTCGGTGTGAATGGCGTCGAACTCCAACTCAAGTTGGTCGAGACGTTCGCGGACGATGCGATCGGCAACGCGCGCCTTTTCAAGCGCCTGTGGAGCAGAATAGACGAGCGATCCCGAGGCTCGCCAGCCCCACATGTAGCTGAGGGAGAGCTTGAGCTTGTCCGTTCGAGGAAAGCCCGTCGCGCCGGTTACGCGAACGCGATCTCTACCGGATTGGCAAAGTTCGATCGAAGTAAAATCAGCGACGACATCGGGAGTGATGTATTCGCGAGGGTCTCCGATTTCGTAGAGGAGCTGTTCCTTCACGGTCTCCAAAGTGACGCGGCCGCCGGTGCCAGGATGTTTCGTAACGGCGAACGAGCCATCCGGTTCGGCTTCTACAATCGGGTAGCCGATGTTCGCGAAATCCGGCATGTCCTGCCAACCAGCGATGCAGTTCCCTCCGGTGCATTGCGTACCGCACTCGATGATGTGGCCAGCGATGACGCCCGCCGACAGTCGATTCCAATCGTCCGCTTTCCAATCGAAGCGCTGGATCATGGGCGCGAGCGCGAGCGCGGCATCGGCGCAGCGGCCCGTGATGACGACATCGGCGCCGGTGGCAAGCGCTTGTGCAAGAGGGAACGCTCCGATATAGGCGTTCGCGCTGGTGATCTTGTCGCGGATTTTGCTCAGCGGCTCGCCGGTATCGATGTTGCGCATTTCGTGGCCTTGAGACAAAAAGTCGTCGATGCGATCGAGCACGTCGTCGCCAAGCACGATGGCCAGCTTCAGATCCGGAGCAAGACGGCGAACCTCTTGCGCGCAAGCGAGCGGATTGATTCCACCGGCGTTCGCGAGGACCTTGACGTTGCGATCCCGCAGAAGCTTCGAGATTCGCCCGATGAGCGGCGGGAAATCTCTCGCGTAGCCGAGATTCGGGTCGGCCTTGCGCTGCTTCTGAAGAATCGACATGGTGACCTCGGCCAGATAATCGAGGACGAGGTAATCAATGGGGCCTTGCTCCACAAGGCGGACGGGCGCTTCGAGCCAGTCGCCCCAAAAGCCCTGCCCATTTGCGATTCGGATCATATGGTTTCTAAAACGAGGTGCTTGCGTGGGTTGTTTGCCAGGCAGACCTCTAGTGCAAACGCGAGAATGCGGCGAGTTTCGAGTGGATCGAGCAGCGCGTCGACATGGCCGGACGCGGCGGCGTGGCGCGCATCAAGCCACTTATCATAATTGGCTCGCGTTTTCTCAATTTTACCCTGCAGCTCATCGGGAATTGGTTTATTTTCTTCTTTAAGCTGCGCTAATTCCGTCCCGTGAACCGCCTGGACCGCGGAATCGCCTTCCATGACGCCGATTCTGGCCGTGGGCCACGCGAAGGTGAAGTTCGGATCGAAACCCTGGCCCGCCATGGCATAATAACCGGCTCCGCTCGCGTGGTTCACGGTTAAAATGATCTTCGGTACGGTGGAACACGCCATGCTCTCGACCATCTCCGCACCGGCGCGGATAATACCGCCGCGTTCGGCTTCGAGACCGACCATAAATCCGCTGACATCCTGTAAATAAATGATCGGCGTATTATTTCGTTCGGCATTTTCCACGAAATAAGCGACTTTTTTGGCTGATTCCGTGTATACGATTCCGCCGATCCGAGGGCCGCTTTCGGTTTTGAGAAAACCTCGGCGGTTGGCGATCAAGGCGATCGGATAGCCCGATAACCGGGCATTCGCGCAGAGCAGCTCGGGCGCATGTTCCGGCTGAAATTCGATGTAATCGTCATGATCCACCAGGCGTTCGATCACTTCTTCGATGCTGTACGCAAGCCGGTGATTCGCGGGGATCAAATCATAAAGTCCTTCGGATGTTTTTGGAGGCGCGGCTCCCTTCGGGACAGGAGCCGGCGGAGGCATGTCGCGGAATTTCTGCCGGATCATCTGGAGACAGTCTTCGTCGTCGCTCGCCATGTAATGCGCGACGCCGCTCGATGTCGTATGCATCTTCGCGCCGCCCAGCGATTCGGCATCAATGGTTTGGCCTACCGCGCCCTTCACCAGATTGGGACCACCGAGTCCCATGAAGCTGGTCTTGTCGACCATGAAAATCACGTCGCTGAGAGCCGGCAGATACGCGCCCCCCGCGATACAAGGGCCCATGACCGCCGCGATCTGCGGAACATGCATCGTGCGGCGCATCAGCGAATTGTAGTAGAAGATGCGGGCAGCGCCGTAGGTTCCGGGGAAAATGCCGTCCTGATACGGGAGATTCACGCCAGCGGAATCGACCAGATAAACAATCGGCACACGATTGCGCATCGCGATTTCCTGCGCGCGTAGAATCTTCGTGATGGTCTCAGGCCACCATGCTCCGGCCTTGACAGTCGCATCGTTGGCCACAATCACCGCCGGACGTCCTTCAATTTTTCCGAGCCCGGTTACTACGCCGGCGCCGGGCGCCTGGCCTTCATACTTGTCGTAAGCGATGAGAAGTCCGATTTCGAGAAAAACACTGCCGGGGTCGAGCAGGCGGCGAATGCGCTCGCGAGCGGTCAGCTTGCCGTCGCGGTGCTGTTTCTCGATCTTTTTCGCGCCGCCTCCTTGGCGCAACGTTTCTTCGAGTTCTTGAAGCGACTCGACCATCTGCTTCATCCGGCTTGCAGGCGTCGTGGTGGCCACGAACATTAGAATACAGGAGTCGGGAGCGGAGGGATGGGCCTTACGATTGTTGGCGCGGTCTCGGTTGCGATATGGATCTACCTACTGCTCGGCCGCGGCGATTGGTGGCGGCAGTCGCCGGGGCGCAGCTTCGCGCATCCGAGCCATGCGCGGGTGACCGCGGTGATTCCGGCTCGCGATGAAGCCGAGCACATCGGGCGCGCGGTCGCGTCTCTGATCTCGCAGGTGGATGCCGTGATCGTCGTGGACGACAACAGCTCGGACGATACTGCGTCGATAGCGCTGTCGAACGGCGCCGTCGTTATTGAAGGGCGTCCGCTTGCACCCGGATGGACGGGCAAGCTGTGGGCTGTCTCGCAGGGCGTCGCGGCCGCGGCTCAGAGCGAATTTCTGCTGCTCACGGATGCCGATATCGTCCACGCTCGCGGCAACGCCGCGCAATTGCTCGGCCGGGCGCAGGAGGGCGGCTTCGATCTGGTTTCTCTGATGGTGCGATTGCGGACTGAGTCGTTTGCCGAACGTGCATTCATTCCAGCCTTCGTGTTTTTCTTTCTGATGCTTTATCCACCTGCGTGGATCGCAGATCCGAAGCGGCGCACTGCCGGAGCAGCTGGAGGCTGCATGCTGATCCGCAGCGCGATGCTGGAACAGATCGGCGGCATTGCAGCCATCCGAGGCGAGTTGATCGACGATTGCGCGCTGGCTCGCGCGGTCAAGAACACTGGTGGCCGGGTCTGGCTCGGCCTCGCCGACGATACGTATAGCACGCGCGAATACGGCAGCTTTGGAGAGATCTGGCGCATGATTTCGCGGACCGCATTCACGCAGTTGAACTACTCCGGGCTCACGCTGGCCGGAACCATCGCTGGACTCGCGATCACTTATCTCGCCCCGCCGGCTCTGGCGTTCACGTTCCGGCCGCTTCCCGTTGCGCTGGGAGCAGCCGCATGGCTGGTGATGTCGATCGCTTACGCTCCGACGCTGAAATATTACGGGCGGACGCTCCTCTGGGCTCCCGCGCTTCCGCTCATTGCGCTGTTTTATACCGGGGCGACGGTCGATTCGGCAATCCGTTATTGGATGGGACGGGGCGGTTCATGGAAGGGACGCGCGCAGGCGCGTTACGAAGAGAAGTAACGGGCAGGCTGGTATCCTTGAGTCGATGCTTGGGTTGAACGCCCGCGCCGCGCAGATCACCTGGACAGTGATTTTTGTCCTGGGGATTTTGGCGTTCATTTATGCGGTCCGCGAAACGGTACTGGTCTTCATGTCGGCGATGTTTTTCGCGTACATGCTGTGGCCCGCGGTCAATTTCATCGAACGCAAAACACCGCGCTGGCTGGGCCGTACCGTTGCGCTGGCGATTGTCTATCTGCTCTTCCTGGGCGCGCTGGCGGGAGTCATCGCGACGTTCGGACCGAGTTTATTCGATGAGGCGACCAGCTTCGCGCAGCGCGTACCGAGTCTGATTAACAACCGCGAGTGGCTGGAGCGCACCATTCCGGGCTGGCTGGGACCGGCTCGCGAGCAGATCATCAACTGGGTTCAAGCGCAATTTTCGAATGGCGGATCGGCGATGCTTCCTTATTTGAGGAGCGCCGCGGGCGCTTTGCGTGGGACAGTCACAGGAATGTTCTACTTCGTCCTGGTGCCCATCCTCGCCTTCTTCTTCATCAACGATGGGCCCGCCATGCGGGAGTACCTGCTCAGCACCTTCGACGACGGCCGCCGGCGCACCGTTGTGGACGACATCCTCGGCGACGTTCACATCATGCTTGGCCACTACATACGGGCGCTGTTGATTCTCGCGCTGATCAGCGTAGTGGTTTACAGCACCTTCTTTGCAATCGCCGGCGTTCCGTACGCAGTCTTGTTGGCTTTTCAGGCCGCGCTTCTGGAATTTATTCCAGTGATCGGACCGCTGATCGCGGGTCTCATCATGCTGGCTGTGGCAGGTTTCTCCGGTTTCACGCATCTTCTATGGATCGTGATTTTCTGGGTTGCTTATCGCGGCGTGCAGGATTATGTGATTTCGCCGCACTTGATGGGACGGGGCGTGGATATTCATCCGCTACTCGTTTTGTTCGGCGTCTTGGCAGGCGATCAGATCGGCGGGGTTCCAGGGATGTTCTTCTCGGTCCCGGTCATCGCGATTGTACGAGTGATTTTCGTTCGGCTGCGGCGATCGGCGGAGCGGCGCCGCATCGCTCCTGTTGAATTAACGGGCTGACGACTTAATGTTTCGGCCACGCGGGACTGGCCAGCTCGATTCGCCAAACCGGACCGCCTTCGTAGAGCTGACCTTCCAGTTTGAGAAATTGTGGGACTTTCCCGCCCACCATCCAGACGTTCATATCCGAAGGCTGCTTTCCGACCATCGGCGCAATAACGCCTTTGACTCCTCCGATATCAATCTTGATGACGTAGTGCAGGGCCTTGCGCGGCGAGCCTGCGATGGAGAATTCATCCTCGCCTTGCGGGGAGATCTCGAGCTTCACGACACGTGGTTTGGGCGTGGCAACCACCATCGAGAGCGTCGTTTTCGGAGTTTTGGGATCGATATCGCTGAGCAGCGTAGTAAAGAAGCCGTTTGAGACATCGGGGGGCAGTTTGAGATGGTCTGTGTCGACCTTTTCCTTACCGTCGTCATCCGTGTAATGAACGGTGACCTCGCCGGTGGAGGCGTTGAGAGATAGGTCCAACTGGCGCTTAAAAGAACGGCCCTTTTGCACCAGATGATAGGTTTGGAGTTGGAATGTGCGCCTTTGCGTGAAGACGGTTGTCTCTTCATGCAGAGATCCGTCTTTGAAATGCAGGACGAGATCGGAGGTGACGCGAGTTCCACTCGCCAGTTGGGTCAAATCCCCTTCGGCGAGGATTTTATCGTCGAGGTCGCGCAATTCCACGAATCCGTGGAGTCGGCCCTCGGTGTGGCGCACCGCGACCGGGTCCGCTAATAACGGGACTACGAGCAACAGCGCCGCGGCTGCAAGGTTCGCGCGCGTGTTATTTGCCTTTGCTCAGTTTGCGGAAGTATTCAGCGACAGCGTCGGCGTAACCGGGCGGTACCGGCTCTGAAGCCGAGTTGCGCACTTGCGATCCCGCTTGTCCGAGCTCGCGGCGAATGAGCAGTTCCAGGCGCTCCACTTCAGGCAGGATCTCGCGACTGAGACGATCCGAAAGCTCCTGTGGATTCTGGAATGCCGTGGCTTGCTGGAGCTGATGGAGCAGGTCCTGCACCTGATTCGCGATCTGCGGATTATCGCGGACCTGCTGGCGCAATGAATTCAGATCACGCTGCGTATCGCGAGCTACCTGGTCCGGAACCCAGCCATTGTGCGGGTTGCCGGGACCGCCAAAATCGGAGCTGCCGTAGCGATCGCTGGAGGCTTGTCCACCCTGCTGTGAATTGCCCGGTTGACTCGACTGTCCAGGCTGCTGCCCCGGCTGATCGCCGCGCTGGAGTTGCCCGCTCTGCCGGTTACCACCGGGCTGCTGTCCCTGCTGCTGGCCTTGCCGATTGCCTTTCTGGCCCGCATCGGCCATGTCTTGCATGCGCTGGCGCGTACGTTCGAGCTGATCCAAAGCCCGCGCGAGTTGTTCGTCGCCGGCCGCGCCCGGCTTGCCGTTCTTCTGCTGATCGTCGGGACGAAGAGCGCCCTGCGCCTCGCGAAGCTGCTCACGCAGACGATCGACGCCGTTGGTGACGGTCGGTTCACCGGGCCAAGTATAGATGCCCTGGCCGCGGCGCAACAACTCAGCCGCTTTGCGCATGCGCAGGTCGAGCTCATTCTGCTGGGCCTCTCCGAGCGCCTCTCGCAGTTTCGACGAAGCCGACGGCTGCGTTCCCGCGATGTTGCGGGACGCGGACTGCATCTGATCTTCGAGTTTTTTCAGGTCTTTCGCGAGTTGCTCTTTATCAGACGCCAGGGAGTTCATCTGCGATTGGCTCTGCCCCGGCTGAGGGCGGCCGTATTGGCCTTCGCTGGGGTTGCCCAACATGCTTCGCAGCCGATTCTGATACTCCCGTTGCTTCTCGGCAATGGCATCGGCCTGCCGAGCCATGTCGTCCATTTGGCCCGCTGCCTGATCCTGTCGAAGACCGCTCAACAGACTGCTGGCTTCCTGCAAACGATCCGCCGCGCGGCGCTGTCCGGCATTGCCCTGTTCCGGGCTGCCATTCTGCGCCGATTCGGCCTTGCGCATATCGTCAGTGGCCTGCTTCAGACGTTCGAGCGCCTGCTCCAAGCGAGGATCGGCAACCTGGCCGGTGCGCTGTCGCAAGCTGGACGAACTGGTTCCGCGCGATCCGGACTGCGATGAGCTGGATGACTGCTGGCCTTGTTGCCCCTGTTGACCTTGTTGTCCCTGCTGTCCTTGTTGGCCCTGCTGGCTCTGCTGACCCTGCTGAGAATCGGCTTGTTGTTGCTGGGCGCTCTCGCCGCGCTGCAATTGCTCCATCTTGCGCTGCAGCTCCTCGGCTTCGCGGCGAAGCATTTCCTGCTCCCAACGTTGCCGAAACGCTTGCTGCTGTTTCTGTTGTTGCTGCGCGAGCTCCTGTTGCCGCTGGGCCAGCTCTTTCAACTTTTGAAGAGCTTCATCCACCGCCTTGTCGCGCTGGCTCGCGGAGGCGGATTGCTGACCGGTTTCGTACTGATTCTTTTCCGTGTCGAGCTCGAGATCGAAGAGATTCTCAAGGTCGCGGCCCATGCCGCCCTGTCCACCGCCTTGGCCTTTATTTCCGAAGGCCACCTGGATATCGCGGAAGATCGATTCGGCGCGTAGCAGACTTTGAAGCGCCTGCTGCTCCGGGGCGATGGCGTCATTCCACTTCATCCCGTGAATCTTGTCGACAGCGCCCTTCATGTGGGCAGAAGCTTCGTCCATGTTCTTGGCGAACGCCGCGAATTCCTGATTCGCGCCGGACAGATTGCGGGCTCGCATGCGCTCGGCGAGAGATGCCGATTGTTGCGCCAGGGTACCTTGCAACTCCGACAGGAACTTGGAATCGTCCTTGGCTGTTGTGGGATCCTTAGCGCCGTTCTTGATCTCGTTCCAGGTTGCTGCGATGATTTCTTTCTGGCGTTCAGAAATCTGGTTCTGATCCTGATCGCCGCCGCCCTGCATGCCGCCGCCGGCCTCCTGCGATTGCGAGTAATTCTTTTCAAAGGGCTCGGCCTGGATAAAGTACATGTCGGTCTTCACGGTGTTGCGGGCATCGCGAGCCGTCGCATACAACGTGATCAGATCGCCGGGCGACATCTTGTAGTCTTCGAGATAAAGCGTGGTCTTGCCGTCGGCTTCTTTGACGCCCTGATGGGGCAGCATGGAAACGCTCTTCTCGGCGCCGCCGTTGACAGAGTATTTCAGGCTCAGCTCTTGCAGGCCGAAGTCATCCGTCCCTTGCACCTCAACGGCGACTTCTTCAATCGGATTTACTTTTGCATCGTGGCCCGGCCGGATCAGCTTCACGACTGGCGGCGTATCTTTGCGGGCTTCGATGAAGTAGTCTTCGCTCAGGCGGACGTTGTCGCCGTGATCGAGGGCGGCGATGTGATACATGCCGTCTTTGTCCACGGGAACTTTCGCCGTCAGCCAGTTGCCTTCGCCCGACTTCAACGGGATCTGAGTATCTTCGTTGACCATCAAAATGCCGCTGGAGAGCGGCCGGTCGGTTTCGACGGACACTTCCGCTTCGGTACCTTCTACGGCGCGTAAATCTCCACCCGGATCTTCGGTCGCGTCTTTCATTCCGGTCCACGCGGGGAAATGGTACGTGACGCGGACTTTCTTCACGCCTGGCAAATCGAGAACACGAAGGTTGTAGTGTTTGGTGTGAACCGCGCCGGCTTCCACGTAATATTCAACGGGGTCGGTCAGGCTGCCAAATAGAAACTCGAATGCCGTGCCGTGAGGCTGCGCCTGCATCGCTACCTGTTCCCATTTCGAAGCACCACCGTAACGCGCGTAGAGACGAACCTTGTCGGTGTTGAAGCCGACGGGCTGGGCCGTAATTAGCTGGTCCGATCCACGTCGGACGGCGCGGTCGCCGGGGCTGACGAGAAGGTCGTAGAGAGCGTGGCTTCCATCTTTGGGGATGCCGGCCCACAGCACCGATGTCCCGTAGCCGAGGTAACCGGGTCCGGCCAAGAACAACCACGCGAGAACGGCGAAAGCAATTCCGGCCGTACTCAAGAATCCCAAAATAGCCGGACCGGAGATAAGACGCTCCGGAGTGTTCGCCTGCGCCACGCGAAGAGCATCGTCGGCGATCAGATGCACAAATGGATTCTGGGTGTCCTTAGCTTCCGCGACCGTCAGCAGTCCCTCTTTGAATTCAGGAAATTGTTTTTCAGCGCGATTCGCCGCGTAACGGCGGCCGAGCGCGAGCAGCGGAATCACAAGACCGAATGCGACGGCGACGCCGAGCGACACTAACAGCACGAATCGCGCGATTAGAAGGCTCTCTTCGGAGAACGCATACTGGTTCGTGATGATCACCAGAAGCACCGTCACGAGCAACGCGACCGCGGTGACGATTGCGGCTCCCCGGGAGATCGCGAAAAAGCGCAAGCGTTTTTCGATGCTCCGCAGATACGTGTTCAATTGATCGAGTGCATTCATGCGGACTCCTTCTCGACGGAAAGATATCGTGCTGCCAGCAGCGATTCAGTAATCGCGATCAGTAAGAGAACAAAAAGCGCGTAGCGCCACAGGCTCCAGGGATGGGATTGCGTGTCAGCGGCCGTTGCCGATTGCGCGCCGGTGCCCTGCCCTGTGTTGCGCCAGAGATCCAGATTTTCTTGTGGAACAGTCGCCAGATCGGATTCTCGGCGGTCCGAATGGACGGCGACCAGTTCTTCACGGCCGTTGGCACGATGCACGTCGTAGAAGCCTTCGCCGGTGACTTTGAAGGACTGCACGGTTGAAGCTTCCTTCAATGAAAGTGCGTGCTTGCCGTCCGGTTGGATGACGTCGGCTGCGCCGCCCTGGTCCTTCGAGGTGCGCAACTCAATAAAATCGTCGACAGCGAGATTCGAAGAACGATCCTGCTGGCCGCCGAGGTAGCGCGCGGTCTGTTCGATGAACGGCAGGAATGACGAGTGCAGCGGGAAATCGTTCGAGATATTGTCGAAAGTCGAGGCAAACACGACGACGCGGCCCTCGCCGATGTGCTTTTCAAGAAGCAGCGGAGTATCGTCGCTTAGCTTCGCCGCGACGCGGGCGTTGCCGGGCTGGACACGAATGACTTGATAAAACTGCACGCCGTCGAGCTTGTTGGTCCCTCTGAGAGCTGGATAATCGGGATCGGCGTTCGATACGGTTTGGAACCGGTCGCCTTCGCGCGAGGCGTAGTCGGATTTCAGAATCGGTTCGTCGAAAACGGGAACATTGTGAGAGGAAGCCGACGCGGGGCCGAGAGCGATCAACAGCGATCCGCCATTGTTGACGTACGCACGGAGATGATCTTCCAGCCCGGCGGGCAATGATCCGACGTCGGAGAGAACCACAAACGGATATTTCGAAAGCGATTGGCCGGCGGCCTGATCGGCAGCGAGAGGCTCGACCAGAAAGCCCGCTTCCGTTGCCGATTCCAGCGCGGTTTTGAAATACAGCAGATCGCGTTCCTGATTCCCCTGATGCAGGAACAGAATGCGGTTGGGATCGGCACGCTCGACCGCGAATGCAAAACGATCGTCGGCGGGGAGCTGGTCCGAAGAATCGATACGCACTTCGCCGCGATGGAATCCATAGGGCGATTCAAGAGATGCAAACTCGACCGTAGCGCGGCCGTTCGCAGGCACGTCTACCTGCTTGCTCTCGAGCACCCTGCCATCCAGTACGAGCGACACAGTTTTGTGTGCCTGGTTCGTCTGAAGGCCCGCCACCACAGCCTGGACGCGTGCCTTCTTCGGGTCGTAAATGCGGCCCGGCGCGCTGACGCTCTCCACCATCCAGTTGGGCTCTTTATCCGTTGCGACCGAATGGATCACGAGGTTGGTGTCGTCGCCAAGGCGCAGATCGGAGAAGGCGGACGGCATGGACGACTTCTGCGCATCGGTGAAGAAATTCACTTCGAGCGGCGTCTTCACGGATTCACTGATCGAGCGCAGCGCGCGGGCCAGTTCCGCGTACGAACTGCGCGCATCGCCTGGCTGGATCGCCTGGATGGCCGCACGTAGCTGCGCGGGATCGGTGGTCTGCTGCGTGAGGAAATGCACGGAAGAATCGAGCGCGACGGCCTGTCCGCGATCGCCCGGCTTCAGCGACGCAATGGCATCGAGCGCGGCCTGCTTGGCCTTTTCAAAATGATCGCCGTAGCGCATGCTAAACGAATCATCCAGAGCTACGATCTGAAGCCGGCGGCCTCCGGCGACGGCCGATGAACGCGCGACGAATGGATTTGCGAAAGCCAGCGCCATCAGGATCAAGAGCATAACGCGAAGGGATAGAAGCGCTAGATAACGAAGCCGCTTGTGCTTGACGGAACTTTGCACGCGCCGCTCGAAAAACATCAGCGAGCTGAACGGGTGCGGCGTGCTGCGATATTGGCGCAGCAGGTGAATCCAAAACGGCAGGCCAATGGCTGCGAGACCGCCGAGGAACCAGGGAGAGAGAAAACCCATCTGCTAAAACCTCCCGTGCCTGACGGTCAAATATTCGCGCAATGCGCCGTCGAGCGGACGATCCGTCGGCAGCAGGAAATAATCCAATCCATTCGACTTCGACCGCGATTTCAGAGTTTCCAGATGAGCATCCATCTTCTGTTTGTAATCGTGCCTGGCGTATTCCGGAGATACTTCGAGCGCGTCCTGGGTCTCCATATCTACTAATAAGACGGAGTCCTTCAGATTCGGTTGGATCTCCTGCGGATCGAGGATGTGGAACAGCACCACCTCATTCCCATGGAATCGCAGCGGCGCTAGAGCCTTGACGATCACTTCAGGATCGTTCCAAAAATCCGAGACGACGATCACGAGTCCCCGGCGATTCAGGAATTCCTGGAAGTGCAGCAGCGGCTTCATGAAGTCGGTGCGCTTGCCGAGCTCAGCTTTATCGATTCCGTTGATGACACGGTGAAACTGGCCCTGCCGCGTCGATGGCCGGATGTAGTCCTTAACGTCCTCATCGAAAACGATGAGCCCGGCAGCGTCGCGCTGATGATTCGCCATGTAGGCGATGGAGGCGGTGAGATAGCGGCTGTAATCGAGCTTGGTCACGCCGTGAGAGGTGTATCCCATGGAACCGCTGACGTCGAGCAGCATCGTGATCTGGCAATTCGTCTCGCCGCGGAATCGCTTCAAGTAAGCGCGCTCGGTGCGGGCGAAGACGTTCCAATCGACGTGCCGCAGATCGTCGCCGGGATTGTACATGCGGTACTCGGCGAACTCCTGGCTGAAGCCGAAGTCGGGCGAACGATGCAGGCCCGCAACAAACCCGTCGACCACGGTCTTGGCGACTAGTTCGAGGCCGGAGATACTGGCGAGCGTCGCGGGATCGAGAAAGCGCTGCATAGAATTAAGACGCCGGTTGGCGGACTTCCAAGAGCTTTTTCAAAATGTCGTCTGTCGTCATGCGCTCGGATTCGGCGTGGAAATTGAGCAGCACGCGATGCCGCAGGATCGGCGCGGCGAGCGATCGGATATCTTCGAACGAGACGTGGTACCGGCCATGCATCAACGCGCGCGCTTTCGCCGCCAAAACCAGGAACTGCGCGGCTCGAACGCTGGCGCCGAAGTTTACGTATTTCTTAACGAAGTCCGGGGCCGATGGGTCCGTGGGACGGGTGCCGCGAACTATGTCGACGGCATGGCGCGCGACAGAATCGGCGACGGGAACCATGCGGACCAGCTTTTGAAAATCGAGAATTTCTTCCGCGCTCGTTACCGTCTGGATGTCGGCCGTCTTGTTGGCAGTGGTCAGGTCCACTACTTTCATCTCGTCGTCAGCCGTGAGGTAATCGAGAAGTGTATTGAACAGGAACCGATCGAGCTGCGCTTCGGGCAGCGGATAGGTACCTTCCAGTTCGATGGGGTTCTGCGTGGCCAAAACGAAAAACGGCGCGTTGATTTTGTACATGTGACCGCGCACCGTGCAGGATAGCTCCTGCATGGCTTCGAGCAGCGCCGACTGCGTCTTGGGTGGCGTGCGGTTGATTTCGTCGGCCAGAAGCACGTTGCAGAAAATTGGACCCGGAACGAAGGTCCAGGTGCGGCGGCCCGTGCCGGGGTCTTCTTCAATGATGTCGGTTCCAGTGATGTCGGAAGGCATCAGATCCGGCGTGAACTGGATTCGCTTGAAGACGAGCCCGAGCGTCTGCGCCATGGTGCGGACGAGCAGGGTCTTGGCAGTGCCCGGCATGCCGGTGATCAGACAATGTCCACCGACAAACAAGGAAATCAGCACTTGATCGATCACTTCGTCCTGGCCCACAATCGCTTTGCGGACCTCCCGAACGATGGCGCTTTCCACTTCCTGAAAACGCGTAAGCCGAGTTTTGAGTTCGGCGGAGTCAATGGTTGGTGCAGCGATAGTGGACATATTATTTCGAGAGTTCCAATAATAACCGCTGGGCGGGTTTGTATCCGGGCGCGGCTTCGAGAGCGAGAACAACCTGATCGCGGGCTTCATCATTGCGCTTCGCCTGATTCAAGGCGCGCGCGAGTTCGTAGTGAGCTGCGGCCTGGTCGATCGGTTTCATCGCGATTACGGCCTGAAGCTCGCGTATGGCTCCATCGACATCTTTTGTGGCCAGCAGCAGATCGCCCAGGCGGCGATGCAGTTCTTCGTCCTGCGGGTAAATATAGTTCAGGCGCTCCAGCGCGGCGATGGCTTTGTCTTTATGCCCGGCTTCTTCTTCGAGCGTCGCCAGTTTTTTGACCGTCGCGGAATCGCGGCCGCCAACAGAGCTGTATTTTTCGAGCTGAGCCATTGCATCGGCCTTGTCGTTTTTCGCGAGATAGGCGTCGGCCAGCCGCTCATACACGCTGTGCTGCTCGACATAATCGGGATACCAGTCGCGAATGGCATTGCCTTTGGCGATCACACCGTCGTAGTCGCCCTTGATCGCGAGATCCATGAGTTCTTTCTGGCCTTTTTTCCAGTCATCGAAATGCTCGACTTGCGTTTTTGTTTTCGCTTCCAGCCACGCGAGAAACTGCTTATCGAAGGCTTCGGGCGATACGCCCAGATCTTTTTGGATCACTTCCGGCGTGGGAGTCATGGCCGCGTAGGAGTGCACCATGTCGAGCAGTTTGTCGTAGCCCCACTTCTCCGCGATGTAGTTGCAGATCTGGCCGGCCTGGAAGTAAGAGACAACCACTTGGCTCGGATATTCGGGGCGCACGAAACCGCGGTCCAGTTGTGCCACCGGCAGAAGCTTCTTGTTCTTGATGGCTTCAATCGCCTGCGGGTCGAGCCGATCGCCCCAATCCGGCGAGGTCGCGGTCTCTTCATAGACTGCCAGACCTTCCGTAAACCAGCGCGGCACTTTATGATCCGTCATGGTCAGGATGTAGACGTGGCTGAGCTCGTGCCACATCGTGCTCGCCCAGTGAAACGATCCGGGCGGACGTCCCGACGGGCTGTCCATGGCGAGCACCATGCCGAAGGTGACGCCGAGAATGCCGCCGAGTCCTGGCATTCCAGCGGTACGCACCGCCAGGTCGGCGTGGTCCGGGAAAACTTCAACCTGCACAGGAGCGTTCAGTTTAAATTTGTATTTTTTCTCGTAGGTTGCGATCGCGAGCTTCATCTGCTCTTCGAAGTACGGGTGCAGGATGTCCGCTTCCTTCTTATTGAGCCTCAGAACGGTGGTAGGAGTCCTGAAGGTGACGAAGTTCGTGAAGCTGTCGAGCAATCGCAGCGAGTTGACTACCTCGAAGCTCGTGTAATGGTTGTTGTAACAATCTTCGAGCTCCTTTTTCGCTTCGGCATCCTGGCCCAGTCGCATCAGGTTGACGCCAAGTTCGGCGCGCGCATCCCACAACTGAGGATTGAGCGCCAACGCCTTGCGATACCACTCGATCGCTTCTTTATAACGGCGGTTGACGATGAAGAAGTGAGCTCCGGTCGCGTAGGCTTCGCCGTACACGGGATTGATTTTGAAGATGCGGTCCGTCCACTCCGTGCCTGGCTTGTCTTTCAACCAATCCATACTGGCGTGGACGGCCATGGCATCGAGGGCTTCGGGCGAAATCGCGAGCGCCTTGTCGGCTTCTTTGGCGGCCTTATCGTTGTCGTTGTCTTCGAGAGCTAAGAAAGCAAGAAGCTCTTGCGCTTCGACCAGCTTGGGATCGAGCTTGATGGCCTTTTGGGCGTCCTCGACGGCTTTGATGCTGAATCCGTCCGACTCCACGAGAGCCAAGCCCAAATACGCCGGTGCATACTTATCGTCGATTGCCAATGCTTCGCCGAAGAGCTTCTCGGCTTCGGGTTTGTTGAAGCGTTCCAGGAATAAACGTCCCCAGCGCGTTCGAATCTCGGCATTTTGGGGATTGTCGGCGACCGCGAGCTTAAATTGATCGTTGGCGTCGGTGTATCGTTCGAGCGCCCAGAGCCCTTCCGCACGCGTGAATGCATCGCGTGCATCTAAGAGCGAGATATCGCAAGCCCTTGCCTCAGCCAGCTTGCCGTGATGCTTGAGGTCGGCGCAGTCCTTCACTGTGGCAGCCGCAAGAGGCAGACACAGCAGCGCGCCGATCAGTTGGTGCTTCACTTGTCCAGCTCCGCCTGCGTCTTCGCTAACTCCAGCAGCAGCGCAGTCAGTTGTTGCTTGTATTCGTCGGGATCGAGCGCGGCCTTCTTGTACTTCAACTGATCGATTTGCTGCTCGAGGTCATCTTTATGAGCCATCAGAGCCTGCTTATGCGGATCGCTCGATGCGATCTGCGCGGTACCAGTCCTCAGCAGCGGAAAACGCGACGCCAGCAGTCCTTCGCCATTTGCTGCCGATGGCTCCTTTACGCCCTCGCCTTTGCCAGTGTCTTCAAGCATGGCGTGCTCGGTTGCAAGACGCTTCTGTGTTTCGTAAAACTTCGCGGTCTTCTGCTCCGCGTAGCGGAAGGCTTCGAGCGCCGAGATGGTCTCGTTCTTATCCGTATCGGCCGAAGGATCGCGCAGCGCCTCCACCCAATAGCGGGCGAATATCGTGGCGTTCTTCTCGCTGCCGGTCTTGGTCGCGGTGATGACCGCTCGATTCGGCCGCTCCAGAACCGCTCTCGACGCGCCGCTGCAGCTCGTCATGTTGACCACTAGCTGTCGCTTCGGCGGAAGGCGATCGAGCAGGCCTGCCAGGTCGGTTGCAGTCAGATCCGGACCAGGCAGATTGATTTTGTAATCGAGACCGTCGAAGCTTCCGTGCCCGATCATCATCAGCACCAGCAAATCGTCTGGCTTCGATTCGCGCCCGATCTGAGCCAGCGCAGCCTCCACCTTGGCGCGCGTCGCGTCCGGACCGTAGAGCGTCGTCACCTTGGAATCGGCTGTGCCGCGTAGGACCTTGTCCATGTCCTTGGCCCAGCCCGAAAAGCGCTGCTCATATTCGGGCTCGCCACCGAGCCCGGCGACGGTCAGATAAAACGTCGTCGCATTCAGGGAAAGCGTACCGGCCAGCGCCAGCAAGAATCCGTACTTCATACCACTCCCCACTTGCGGCGCAGCAGCCACTCGGACGATCGCAGCAACAGCGCAAGGAAAAACACAGCCGGCATGTCCCACAGATCTTTCGTCTCACGCACCGTGATGCCGGCATCGGAATACGTGATCTCCTGCGCCAGCTTGCCGGCCTGATCCGGCCGATAGTACTTGCCGCCGGTTTGAGCCGACAGCTTTTCCAACAGCTCCCGATTCTGCTCGCGATGGAAATTCTCAGCGACCCCATTCTCGCGGCGGAAGGTCACCACGTCGCGGCCCAGGTCCTGTTGTCCGCGTTTGGCCGTCACCTCCGCAACATACGATCCCGCCTGATCCGCGCTCCACTCGGCCGAGTAAACGCCCTGGGTCACGGGATCCGGCTGAAACGCGACCGTCTGAGTGGATCCGTTCGGAGCCACGATATGCGCTTCTACCTGCGCATCGCTGGTCGGGAGATAAGTTGTGTCGCGAACCTCGGCGCGAAGCTTTAAATGCCCATCGTCTTCGAGCATCGGCTGCGGTGTGGAGGCGACCACGCGAGTCGGCGTGTCGTTCACCAGCCAGCCGACTAGCTGACGCCAGAACATCTGGTGGCTGGTGTCGGTGTGATCCTGGAACATCTTCCAGCGCCAGTCGCCACCGGTGGCGAACACAGCGGTCCGCCCTCGTCCATAGTTCTGCGTGATCAGCAGCGGCATGCGATGACCCGCCGCGATCATGTCAGCCAGCACCAACGCTCCCGGCTTCGGCTGACCCGGCTCCTGGAAGTTCATCAGGTAGGGGAGCTTCTTCCATCGCGCGACGTTCCGGTCCGGATCTTCTTCAATACGGCAGATTAAGCTTTCACGGCCTTGCGGAGTCAGTTCGGCCGTGGCCGGATCGCGATGGAACGTATCGCGATGATCGGGCAACTTCACCGGCAGCATGTCCGCGAACGGCTCCTTGGCATAGCCGCCGTCCGCGAGGCTCGCGCGCCCGCCGGCAAATAGCAGGCCGCCGCCGCGTCGATCCACAAACTGATGGATCATTTCCTGCTGCGTGGGCGTGAAGTAATTCGCTTCCACGCTGCCGAATATGATTCCCTGATAACCGAAGAGATCCTCTACCTTGCTGGGGAAGCCTTCCGCCAGCTCGCTCTCTCCCGAGATCCCCTGGCGATAGATCTTGTTCTGCGTGGTGCGCAGCATGCTAACGATTTCGATATCTTTGTCGTCGTCGAAAGCCCGCCGGATGAACTTGAAATCCCAGCGAGGCTCGCCTTCTACATAAAGGACGCGGCGCTTCGCCGGATCGACATTGATGACGCGGGTGAGCCGGTTGTTCTCCGTGTTCTCCTCGCCGGCCATGGTGTCCACTGCGATCTCGACGTTCTTTACTCCAGCTTTCCCGCCATTAAAAAGTACCGGTACGATTTGCGTGTCGCGATTGAGTTGAACCTGCTGGCTGGCCACAATGGCGCCATCGACGCGGGCCGTCAGGTGAGCACGCTGGCCGTTGTAGCCGTGCTGCCGGATGGTGATCTGCGCCTGCACGCGCGAATCGGGTAGCGCACGGGCGGGAACCTGAATATCGCCGAGTTCGATGTCGCGATCGAACTTTTCCTTGCCGTACCCGATGGTGTGCACTGGTATGTGCTGACGTCTGATTTCGGAAATGGTCTCCAGATCGATGCCGCCGGAATTGTCGGCGCCGTCGCTGAGGAGTACCATCGCGCCGACGGGTAGAGTCGCAGTGTCGGCTAGGAGATCCTTAAGGCTCGATCCGATATGCGTCGCCGGGTCCGTGGCTTTGAGACCGTTCGCGTTTTGCGCCCGTTCCACATGATCGCCTAGCCGGTAAAGCCGAACTTGAAATTTACTTTGCAGCTCCTTGATAAGACCAGAGTTCAACGTCTTCTCAACATTATCGATGCGGGACGATCCATCCTCCACAGTGCCCATGCTGCGGCTGTCGTCTACGACCACCGCGACGATATTCTGCTGCGGCTTTAACGTCGCCACGCTCAGAGCCGGCTGCCAAAGTAGAACCAGGATCAGCGCTAGCAAGGCCGTCTGCAACAGCCAGACGGCGACAGTGTGAGCCCCGCGCATGGAAGGAGCGATCCGTTTGCGCCGCATCCAGACAACCCCGGCCAGGACCGCGGCTACCGCGACAATCAGCAAACCGAGCACCCATACTGGCCATCCTCCCAGGAGCACAAAAGTGCCTTTTGAGAATACGGTGACCGGATACTTAAAGAAAAACTCGAACATGTTTGGGGTCCGCCGGGTACTTCCTAATGAGTCATTGAATAGACAACATAATTGACGCCGATCCGAAAGCCAAGCGCGGAGTACTTTTCAGGGTACTGGGGGTTGTCGGCGTGTTCCCAGGAATCGCCGAGGTCCATATTGTGGCAGATCGCCACCACAACCCTGCCGTGATCGTCATAGATCCCGCGCCAACGCGGCTCGAATCCGTCGTGCTCATACGTGCGATGCGTTTCTAAGAACTGTGCTCCTGGTACCTGGTAGCGATCGTCCAGGTCATAAAGGGTATGAAAGATAGGGTCCTTGTTGTCGAGCTCCACCACCGGATGGTCCGGAAAAACGCGGCCCATACCGGCCATGAAATTCTCCCATTCCTCGGTACCGTGAAAATCGTCGACCATCATAAATCCCCCGCGATCCAGGAACTCTCGTATCTTCTTGCATTGCTCGTCGGAAAGTTTCCAATGACCGACTTCCACGGCGTACATAAAGGGATAGTTGTAGAAGTCGTCGGGGTACTGGGGATCGAGCGGATCGATCACCTGCTCGACGGAGCGGACGGAGATTCGGGTGAGCCGCCGCAGCGCCGCCGAAAAATGCCGGTCGGAGCGAGGGTAATCCATCGTGAAGTAATTGTCGGGACAGCGATAACGATGACCGCAGGCGTCGACCTTCACGGGGTAGACCATGCGGCCGAAAACCCACTCACCTTTGGTTTGATAATCGGGAGGAATCGGATAATTTCCGTACTCGATCGCGTCCACTTCCCGCCACGGTCTCTGGAATGCGTAGATTGTGCCGAGAAGTGTTAAACCAAGCACGGCGGCCACGAAGGCCTGGCGTAAACGCATAAGAACAACAGCTCTAGACGCTTCAGGATAACATGCGGTTCCCTCGGGTCCGGATGGAACTAATATAAATGCAGAAGAGCAAATACCATGGATCGACGCAGTTTTCTTAAAGCCAGCATCGTCTCCTCCAGCGCGCTGCCACTGCTGCAGGCGGACGCAGCAATCGCTAAACGCCCTTACAACAAAGATGTCAGCCTCTCAGTGATCGGGTTCGGCGGGATTGTCGTGATCGGAATGGAGCAGCAACAAGCCGATCGCACGGTTGCCGACGCGGTCGCACGCGGCATCAATTATTTCGACGTGGCGCCCTCTTACGGCGACGGCGAAGCCGAAGAGAAGCTCGGACCCGCGCTAGCCCCTCACCGCAACAACGTTTTCCTGGCTTGCAAGTGTGAGCGTCGCGATGCGGAAGGTGCCCGCAAGCAATTGGAGTTATCCCTTCAACGCCTCAAGACAGACCATTTCGATCTCTATCAATTCCACGCTGTGAGCAGCATGAATGACGTCGAGCAGATCCTTGGCCCCGGCGGCGCGGGCGAGCTGTTCTTGAAGGCGCGTCAGGAAGGGAAGGTTCGGTATCTCGGATTCTCCGCTCACAACACGGAAGCCGCGCTGTCGCTCATGGATCGTTACCACTTCGACTCCGTCCTCTTCCCGGTCAACTACGTGAATTACTCACAGGGAAACTTCGGGCCCCAGATCCTCGCCAAAGCGAAAGAAAAAGGCATCGCCAGATTGGCGCTGAAGGCCATGGCGCACACAACTTGGAAACAAGACGAACCGCACACCTATGAGAAATGCTGGTACCACCCCATCGAGGATCCGGAACTGGCGCGCAAAGCCCTGCGATTCACCTTATCGGAAGACATCACTGCGGCCATCCCTCCAGGAGACGAGCGCCTGTTTCGGATAGCCCTCGAAGCCGCGCCGGGCCTGACGCCGCTGACGGCGGATGAACGCCGCGAGCTTCTGGCAAGCGCGCGGGGCACGACGCCGATCTTTCACGCCTGATGCTTATTGGTTTCGAAGCGTATCTATAGGATCCAACTGAGCGGCGCGATATGCAGGAATGCTACTCGCCAACAGGCTCACCACGAGCAAAACACCGGTCATTGCCGCGTAGGTGGCCGGATCCGAGGTCCGCACTCCGTACAGCATTCCTGCGAGCAGTCGAGTCATCACCGCGGAGACCGCCAGTCCTGTCCCCAATCCAATGAGAGCGAGCGTCAGACCACGATGAAAAATCATACGCAAGACATCAGTCTTCTTGGCGCCCAATGCGATGCGCAATCCGATCTCGAGCGTGCGCTGCACCACCATATACGAAAGCAAACCGTACAATCCGACCGCCGCGAGCAACAACGCAATCCCCGCGAAGCAAGTCAGCAGCAATGTCTGAAAGCGAGACTGCGCGGCCGACTTCGAGACATAGTCCTCCAGCGTCGAAACCTGGTAAACCGGCACGCTCTTGTCTATCTCATGGACAGCCGCTCGAAGTGCGCCTTGCACAACCGCAGGGTCGCCGCTCGTGCGAATCGTGAGATATGGATTCGTGATCAGCGCTTGTGAATATGGCAGATAATACTGCGGGTCCGCAGCGGCGGTCAAACCTCGGCGTTTGATGTCTCCCACCACCCCGATGATTTCGCGCATGGGATGGTCGATAACACCATCCCCCAAACCCGCCTGAATATGCTTGCCGATCGGATTCTCTTGAGGGAAATATTTGCGGGCGAAGGCCTGATTGATAATCACCACTGGTACTCCGTGGGTGGTGTCCCGCTCTCCAAACGTTCGTCCGGAGATTAGCGGGATGCGCATGGTGTCAAAGTATCCCGGCATCGCTATGCCGACCGATTCGTTGGGCTGGTCTCCTTTCGCGACAGGCCGGCCCTCGATGCTGAACGAAATAGTGGCATTGCTGTCGCTCATCGGCATCGGCCACCCGGCCGACGCGGACACTACGCCCGGCAACGCGGACAGTCGCCCGAGCAGTTGGTTATAAAACTGGAAATGTTGGTCGTGGTCTAATTTGTCAAACGATACGTCCACCCTCGCCGTCAACACGTGCTTCGGATCGAAGCCGGGATTCACGTTTAAAATGCGAACAAAACTTCGAATTAATAAACCTGAGCTCACCAGTAAGACCAATCCGATTGCCGTCTGCGCAATGACCAGTGCATTGTGAACGCGATGTTCGCCGCGCCTTCCCGCCACGCTTCTGGATCCCTCGCGCATCGCCTGCGCAGGCTTCAATTGCGACATACGCAACGCGGGTAAAACTCCGAACAGCAGGCCGGTGACGACGGAGACAGCCACGACAAAAAGCAGTACGGTTCCGTCAACGGTCGCATGTTCCATGCGCGGAATGTTGCGTGGCATCAGTCTGACCATGCCGCGCAAGAGGCCAAAGGCGAGCGCCACGCCGGCTATTCCGCCGCATAGAGACAAAACGACGGACTCAACCAGCAACTGCCGGATAATCGCCGCGCGGCTTGCGCCAATCGAAGCGCGTAGCGCGAATTCCGAGCTTCTCCTGGATCCGCGTGCCAGCAGTAGGCCGGCGACATTAGCGCACGCGATCAGCAGCACTAAAGTGACCGCGCCAAACAGCACCCGCAATGCCGGCTCGGTATCTCCGATCAAATGATGCAGCTCTGGTTCGACCAGAGCAGACGTGTACCATTTGTTGTTGTCCGGATACTGCCGCGCCAGATTCGCGGCAATCAGGCTGAGATCCGCCTTGGCCTGTTCGAGCGTTATTCCTGGCTTCAGGCGTCCGATCACATCCAGGCAATCATAGCCACGCTGACTCGTCTTAGGATCCTTGCCATCGGCATCGCCTGCAATTGAGATCCACAAGGCCGGCCCAGGACTCCCTATCGGAAACTCGAAATCGTTCGGCATTACGCCGGCGACCACATAGCTGTGATCGCCCAGTTGAATCGACCTCGCGGTGATGTCTGCCGCCGAGCCAAACGTCGACTGCCACAGCGAGTAACTCAACATGACCGCCCGATTGCCAGGCTTCTCATCTTCCGGCAGAAAATCTCTCCCTAGCATAGGGGCAACACCCAACACGTGAAAGAAATCCGACGAGACTATCGTTGCATCCAGGTGCCGCGCTTCGCCTTCCGACCTCAGCGTCACGGTTCCCGTTGTGTACGACGCCATGCCGCTGAACGAATGGTTTCGCTGGCGCCAGTCAAAATAATCCGGATAGCTGAGCGACTCCGCAATCACTCCCGGCAGCGAATGATCCTGCTGATTCAGCCATACCAATCGGTCCTGCTCAGGAAAAGGTAAAGGCCGCACCAGGACCGCATTCACCAAACTGAAAATTGCCGTGGTCGCGCCAATACCCAGCGCGAGCGTCAGAATCGCCGTGAACGCAAATCCGTAATCCTTGCGCAGTTGGCGCAAAGCGAACTTGGCATCCGCGCAGATTCTGTCGGCGACCGGCCACATCCACGCTTCCCGGCCGCGCTCCTCGATGCCGGTTACGTTGCCGAACTCGCGCCTGGCGCAGTGCTCCGCTTCCGCACGGCTCAATCCTTCAGCCATGAGCGACTCGGTCTTCTCAATCAGGTGTTGCTGAATTTCGTCCGACAGATCGCTATAGATTTTCCGCCTGGCAAACAGTCGCTGGAACCAGTTCATACGAGCCTCCTAAGATTCGGCGGGCGACAGAACCAGCGCGATCGCCTCCAGCATCCGTTCGAAGCTGGAGATTTCGCGCTCCAGATGCTTCTTGCCGGCCGGTGTAATCCGGTAGGTGCGCACCCTGCGGTTGGTGGCGGAGATCTCCCATTCCGCTTTCAGCAATCCCTCCTTGAGCAATCGCTGCAAAGCAGGATAGAGAGAGCCTTCTTCCACCTGGAGAAGATCGTTCGATCGCTGTTTGATGTGCTGCACCAACGCATAGCCATGCATCGGCTCGCGCATGAGAGAGCGGAGAACCATCATTTCCAGTGCTCCCCGAAACAGGTCGCGCTGGTCAGTTTTTCTAGGCATAGTTAAACTAGGCCTAGCTTACATCAGTATCGAGGAGGTGTCAATGAAAGGTCTAACACGTAAGGACCGGCACGTCCGTATGGATGAAATCGTCTCCCTTGCAGAGCAAAGGCTCTCCAAGACTGATCGCGGCCGCATATGAGAAACAATCGCCAAAGTTGAGCCCTGCACGATGACGTCCCTTGCCGAAGCGGCTAAAAGCTGAACGGGCCAGGTGTCCTTGTTCCTTGTCAATGGGGATCAGCTCGATATTGGCACGGGAGATGAATCGATCCAGATCGCGCAATCCCTCGGTGCCATATCTGGACTCGATGACAATCGACGTCTCCACAAAACTCCCAACGGAAATTCGCGTGGAATCGGCGGCCTCGATAGCCTCGATAAAACTGCGGCGCTCAGGTTCGCACTGTAAAATTGCCAAAATAACAGAGGTATCGATCACCATCACCGTGGCAAGCCGGCCTCGTCGTATCCGAGGATTTCTTCGGCCCGTCTGTTGTCCAGCACTGGTAAGTTCGCGCAGTGTTCCGCGATTTCCTCGAGTTCATCGGCCAAGCGACGCCTGGTGCGCTCCCGCCGCACTCGAACAAGCCGATCCCGCAGGGCCTTCGTGACCGCTTCTGTCTTGCTCTCACCCGTCTGCTTGGCCAGTTCCGTTGCCAGTTTCTCCGTCTCGGGATTGCGAATATTGAGGGCCATTGTTGATGTGTAGCCTCTGAGCTACATTGTATCATCGGTTGGCGTAAGTTCCAAAAGCAAAATCGCTAGCTGAAGAGGATACAGCTAGCGATCATGATTCACTTTGAAATGTGGTGCGGGGGAATTGAACCCCCACGAGATTGCTCCCGCTAGCACCTCAAGCTGAAACCGGGCGTTCTGGAGTGGTCTGGGACGTCCTAAACCGTTGATTCTCCGTTGTAGACCGCCCCCTCGCGGTCCCGTCCGGTGCGTGGCGTAAGGTCCAAATACGGTCCCACATGACGGCCGTGAAAATCGTCTCAATTCGCCTCACTTTTGTCTGACGCAGCATCTCCCGAATGGATCGTGTACCCGAGGGCTTTGTATCCGCGCAGTCGCTTATCGAACATTCGGGCGAGCATCGGTATCGACGAATCAACGTAGTCATAGACCTCCACCACTTTCTTGCTGTCGTGCAGGCGATGAAGCCGCCCGACATATTGCTGCAGTGTGCCCCGCCACGAGATCGGCATGGCGAGAAAGAGCGTGTCGAGACGAGAGTCATCGAAGCCTTCTCCGATGTAGCTGCCCGTCGCGACAATGATCCGGGGGCAGCCCTCCGTCGCGGCCAGTTCCTGAGTCACCTTTGCTCGCTGTTTCGGGCCCATCCCGCCCTTCAGCACAAAGATTCTTTCGATGTGCTCGCGCAATCGCGCACCGAGCCATTCCACATGGTCAGTTCGTCCGGAAAGCACCAAAGGCGACCTCCCGTTCGCGACGGCTTGAGCGACATCATGGACTATTTGCGAGTTTCTTTCCGCATCGACGGCAAGCAGGCCATAAAGGTCCTGAACTGTGGGCGGCTGTTCGCGCGTCCATGTCAGGGTCGTAGTCTGGGGTTTCACACGGTGCTCGAACGGACTCGACTCCATTTGTGAGCGGACTGGCACGTTGAATCGAATGGGACCGCACTGCATGTAGATGATCGGGTGGTGTCCGTCTTTTCGGACAGGGGTCGCAGTGAGACCGAGAACATATTTCGCCTTCACCTGCCTCATCACCTGTTCGAAGGTGACGGCCGACAAGTGGTGGCATTCGTCAACCACGATATGGCCGTACTCCGCGACCAGATCTTTCGTCTCACCCTTGCGATGGAGACTCTGAATGAGCGCGACATCAATGACGCCAGTCCTCTTCGTCTTTCCCCCGCTGATCCGGCCGATACGCTCCATAGGCAGGTCGAGGAACGCAGCCAGCCTTTCGCGCCATTGATCGAGAAGCTGGGCGCGATGGACCAATACCAGCGTGTTCGTTCTTCGCGCCGCGACCAAGTACGCCGCGGCTACCGTCTTGCCGAACGCTGTCCCGGCGCACAGTATGCCTTCGTCATGCTCCAGAATCTTTGCGGCTGCTTCCGGTTGCCGGTCTCTCAAGTTGCCGGCAAACGTCACGTCGATTTCCGTTCCCGGATACCGCTCGTCCTGCAGATCTGGTGTAATTCCGTGTTGCCTGAGCAATAGCAGCACTTCATCAAGGAGACCTCGCGGTAAGGCGATGAATTGTGGGAACTCTTCCGCACAGCAGATGACGCGTGGCTTGTCGAAGGTCGGCAGGCGCATTGCCTGTGCCTTATAAAACTCCGGATTCTGAAAAGCAGCCAGCCTGGTCAACCGGTCGAGCATCGGCTCCGGCAGGCCAGTCTTGTCGATAAACAAAAGGTTCGCGCGTACAATCCGAACAGTCGCCGGCAGCGGGCCGGGGATCGGTTTCTCGGGTCTTCGCCGTGATGGCGGCAGCAGCCAGGGATCATCCATTGAATCTTCATCGACGAGGCTCATGCGAACGCCGACTACGTTGCCGGTCTTTTCGGCGCCGCGCACGATTCTTTCCACCATCAATGGCTCCGTTCTGGGGACGCCAGCGAGATAGCGCCACTGATCAGGGAAGGGTTCGAGTGAATCGTCAAGGAAGACGCTGTAGCCCGATTTCCTTGGGATCTTCTGTAGAGGTAAAGCGATCAGGTTCCCGAATCCGCCGTGCGGCATCGTGTCCTGATTTGGAAACAAACGGTCATAGGAACGAAGGCCCAATTCATGACGGCGTTCCATCGTCCTGGTCAGGAGCCCCGCGCCGAGCTTTCTTGCCAATGTTGCGGTAACCGGAGCAGCGAAGAATATCCAGACATGCGCTCCATCGCCGGATCGAGAGCGCTCCAGCGCAGCCGAAACGTTCCACTCCCGGCATGAGCAGATGAATGCGGCAGCATCTTCTCGCCACGTGTGTTGGTCAAAATCGACCGCAAGAAACCAGCAAGTTTCGTCCGGCAGCAACGGATAGACACCGATTGTAATCTTTCCGGAGAGATGATTGTGCACGGCTGCATCGGTGAGAGGCAGGAGTTGGCGCGTTTCTTTGTCTCGCTTCTTCCACTCCGATTTTGGAACCAGTCGCAGGGCATCCCAGTCCTTGATGCTGGCGGGGGAATAGCCGCTTTTCCCGTTCTCCGATTCCCAGCGAACCGCATACACATCGTCGCGGCCGCGAAAGAGCGAACGAAACAAAGCGATCTTTCCGGCCACCGACAACTCGGGCGTAGCCGATTCGGTGCGGCTGGGTGTCCTTTCCGGCGAAGCTTGAGTGGGTTCCGAGCAGCCTTGAACGGCCACGACAAGAGACTCCATCGAGCACGGAGCCTTTTGACTGAGGAGTTCGCGCAATCGCGAGTTCTCCTCGCGCAATCGCTCGCACTCGTTCATGACGCGCGCCAGTTTCTCCGAAAGAGTCTCGAAGTCTTCCACGGCCCACCCTTACGCCATCAACGATTGTGGTCCCGGTTGGTGAGCCCGCTGCCAGGGTCCACCTGCTGGCCACGTACCTGCTAGTTGACTCCAGTAGCCGGCTGGGGCCATGAGAAACTCCCGAATAGCGTCGTTCACAATGGAAAAGTCGTCCGGCGCGGCTAGACTGCCTTTTCGGAGAAACGCGCGCCATTGCGTTCGCTTCGCGCCGTCGCCCGACAGCTCAACGAGCAGAGTTTGCAAACCATCAGGGACCAGTGGGGTCTTGCGACGGTCGAACGTAGCCTGGAGCGCGGCGCTGAGAATTCTGAGGTCAAACGAAAATGTCCGCGCAAGAAACCAGATATCGTAGAAGTCCTTCATGCGGCTGTTGAGCATGCCCAGATGGACTACAGCCTCCGTTTTCTCCGCCACGACGGTCTCCACAGGATAAGCCTGAATGCGTGGCGTCGGCATGGAGAGCAGTGTCGGATAGTCAAGCAACCCCGGCGTTACTGCATCGCCGAATCCGACATCGACTTGAACCGGTATCCGGGCATTGTCGAGCAGCGCAAGAAACTTGACCCGGACGCCCTCATAGTCCCGATCCTCCTTGATCTTCTCGACGCTCACGGTCTCGGCGGAGAAGATGAGACCATCGTCGTCGACCGGAACGCGGCAGATTTCCCGGAAGACTTCCTGGCAATGTTCGAGTGAGGGATCGCCGCGCCCCAGCAGATCGAGATCCCTGGTCGGTCGATGTGGCGTGTCAGTCCAGACCTGAAAGAGCATGGCGCCCTTCAGGATGAACTGATCCCGGAAACTTGACTGGCTGAGACGGTAGAGCAAACGCTCCAGGGCGTACCAGAGCAGCACGAGGCCAAAATCCAAGCGTCTGCCGGCCGCGATATTGAGCAATCGCTGGCGGACGGACGCTGCGACGTTCCGTGCATTGGCGGGCTTCAGAGCAAAGCCTCCATGTATGGCTTCATCACGTTTGAAACACGGCAGACTTTGGCGGCTATCCACAGATCGTCCACGGTTGCCTTACGGCTTCTGATGGTTTCGCGCAGAGCTTCCAGTGCGACATCGAGTCCGATCTTGTTCCGATACTTGAAACAGTCCGCAACTGTCTTCGCCACGGAAAAAACGCGAAGAGGCACTCCCTCGACATTGTGCGTTGTTTGTCCGAAATCCAGAGACTGCTTTGAAAATCGAACGATACGCAGCCGTGGAATTTCCGAGACTGGTCGGCGGTCCTTTTCGCCGATTGCCATCCAGACTTCGAACGGGCTCTGAGTTCCAATGTCGTGGAACCGAAGAGCGGAGAGCAGACAAATCACACCCCGCGGTGCTCGCTTTGCAGCCTCGGCGAAGGTGTGAAATTCCGTTATCGCCGCATTAACCGGTGTATAGAGGCCCCGGCCCGATCGGACGATCAGACCCTGCTGCTCGGCGAGGCGAAGATATTGGCGAGCAATTCCGTGGGCGCTGAGATCGCGCGGGCGAAGAACCCCGGACGCCTTGGCGAGTTCCGCGATTCTGGCTATGGGTCCGGCGACAGGCATTCCCTGATTTTACATAACGTCGGGGATTACTTACAAGTCCCGACGCGGCCTTCGTGTGCTCCCCCGGAAATCGCCTTGTCACTATCCTTCCAACACGGAACTATTTGACAACATTTCTCGCAATAGGAGAGCTCAAGTCTCGACCTGGCGCCACGACGCACACCCGCTAGCCTTTAAGCCTACTGTGGCTGACCCAAATCACGCCAACCAGACACCAATCGGCTCGGAAATCCTTTGTTTTAGACAAAGCACTCCCAAAACCGAAGCCGGTCCCGAGCGGTCTGGCGCCTCATAAGGTCCAAAATAAAAATCACTAGCTGGATAAGGTCCAAGCTAGTGATCGCGAAGTCTTTTAGAATCTGGTGCGGAGAGGGGGACTTGCCCCCCCCACGAGATTGCTCCCGCTCGCACCTCAAGCTGATCTGAGGCGGTCCGAGGCGATCTCGAGCGGGCGAACTTATTGATTTGCCGTGAGGGGCCGGTCCGTGGCGGTCCGCGGCGGGCTGGGCATAAGGTCCAAATGAGGTCCAGGAACGATGGAGTATCTCACGCCGAGGAGAGTTTCGATAGCGCCCTGTGGTATTCTGGTTCTGTCCGAAAAATGTATACGTTCTTCGGACGAGACAACCGAGGGGTCTGTCCGAAATATGTATACGAAGATCGGACAACCAACGCCGGGCCAGCGCGGCCCCGGTCTTGATCTCAAGGGAGCTATCCTCGACCGCATTCGCCGCGATAAATCCATCCTGGTTTGGACTCCGAACGACTTCCTCGATCTCGGCAGCCGATCCGCCGTTGATAAGGCACTTCAACGCCTCGCACTTTCGAGTGATCTCAGGCGCATCGATCGTGGAATATACGACGTGCAGCGTGTCAACGCGCTGACCGGAAAACCGAGCACGCCCAATTACACCGCAATCATTGATGCGGTCACGCGGAGAGAGAAGGCCAGGTTTCTTCCCGACGGGATGACGGCCGCCAATCAACTGGGACTCACTGATGCCGTGCCTGCCAAAATCACGATCCATACGGATGCGCGACTCCGCCCGATTCACCTCGACAAACTCCTCATCGACTTCAAGCTGACCGCTCCGAGCCGACTCTATTGGGCGGGACGGCCGGCGATGCGCATCGTTCAGGCCCTTCACTGGCTCCACGACATGCTTCCATCCGAGGGCGATTCGATCCTTAAGAAAATCCGGGAAATCCTGGATGACCCAAAACAGGGAAAGGCGATTCGCGACGATCTTCGCGGCGGTCTCGACGCTCTCCCCACGTGGATGCGTGATCTCGTCAGCGGACTCATTCATGACTCGGATCAATTCCGCGCTGCCAACCGCAAGAGCACGGCACGCTCTTCCGATGAGATTTCGTCCGTCGCGACCGATGGCTCCGTGAGGCCAGCGCGATGAATGCTGGTTTTTCGGAGTTCCTTGACGCAACGCCGCAGGATCGCCGAGACGTTTTTCTCAGTTCTGCGGCTCGACTCGGCACCCCGGAACAGAACGTTGAAAAAGACTTCTGGGTCACCTGGACGCTTGACGTCCTTTTTAATAGCCTACCTGTTCGTCATCCGCGATTTCTCTTCAAGGGCGGAACGTCGCTCTCGAAAGCCTACGGTCTGATATCGCGATTCTCCTAAGACATCGACATCACTGTATTTCGGGAGGACCTTGGGCAACCCGCATCCGTTTCAGAGCTTGAGAACATGAGCCGAAAGAAGCGCGAGGCGCGGCTCGATGCAATCAAGGACGCCTGCCGCGAGTACATACAGCAAACGCTCGCTAAGCAATTCACAGAGATTGCCCAGGAGACTCTCGCCCATTCGAACATTGAGCCGAACGCCCCCAGCGTTGCCGTTGACCCCGACGATCCAGATGGTCAGAGTTTGTTGTTTTGGTATCCGACAGTAACGACGGGACACGGCGATTACATTCGTCCCGCGGTGAAGATCGAATCCGGAGCCAAATCGGCGCTCGATCCCCATGAGAAACTGAATATCGTTCCCTTTATATCAGAGGACGTGCCGCCACTTCAGCTGGCCGCTGGGGGCGTGACAACGGTCTTCGCTGAACGGACCTTCTGGGACAAAATCGTCATCCTGCACGGTGTGAGGAACTGGTTTGAAAAGCGCGGCGTGTTGCGTGGCCAGGGGCAGCGGGTATCCCGCCACTTTTACGACGTACATCGCATTTTCCAATCGGCGCTCGGTGTGCGCGCAGTCAACCGCGATCTCGGGGCCGACTGCGTCGCGCACGCCCGGATGTTCTTCAACAGCCCGGATCTCGGCCTTGATCGGGCCGTTCCAGGAACGTTCTCTTTATCTGCGACCGATGCAATGTTCGGAGAGTTGCGGCGCGACTATATTCGAATGACCGGAATGATTATCGGCGCGCCGCCGGAGTTTGACGAGGTAATGGCGTCGGTTGCCGCTCTTGAAGCCGAACTAAATCGATAAGCGATTCGTGTCGCCAATGGCTGGACTGGCAGGCTAACGGGGCTGTCGGTCATCAAAAGTCGATCTGGAAGCGGAATGAACGTGTTAGGGAATGGGCGGGACAGGATATCGATAGAATGAACGGCGATGATAGGCTTCCTCCTGGCCACAATTGCTTATGTCCGCGCGTACGTCGTTTCTCGACACCGGCTCGGGTTGGAGGCTGCCGCTCTTCGACAACAACTTATTGCCTTGAAGCGCAAACGACCCCGGCCTTCACTGCGCAACGTTGACAGATTCTTCTGGGTTGCGCTCCGGCGATTGTGGACTGGCTGGGACAGTGCTTTGATCATTGTGAAAGCCGAGACTGTCGTCTCCTGGCACCGAGCCGGGTTCCGGCTGTTCTGGCGCCTTCGCTCGCGGCCACTCGGCCGACCGATGATTGACCATGAGATGCGCGCACTCATTCGCCGAATGAAGATGGAAAATCCGAACTGGGGGGCTCCGCGCATCCACAGCGAACTGCTCGCACTCGGCTTCGAGATCTCGGAGCCCACCGTCTCACGGTATCTGCAGGGTCTGCGACGGCGCACGGAACCGGATAAGGCGAGGCGATGGTTCGCCTTTCTACAGAATCACCGCGAGGTGATCGCCGCCTTCGATTTTTCACTGTCCCGACGTTAACCTTTCGCGTGTTGTATTGTTTTTTTGTGATCGAGCACCATCGGCGACGGATTCTGCACTTCAACGCCACAGCCCATCCGACGAGCGAATGGATCGTTCAGCAACTGCGCGAGGCCTTTCCGCTACCGAGCCCATACCGTTATGTAGTATTCGACCGCGATCGCAAGTTCAGCGAGGACGTTCGAAGCTTTCTGAAGGTCAGCGGCCTGAAGTCTGTTCGGACCAGCTTTCAAAGCCCTTGGCAGAACGGCGTTGCCGAGCGATGGGTCGGGAGCATACGCCGCGACCTGCTAGATCACGTAGTCCCGTTGAATGAGCGGCATCTGCTCCGGTTGAGCCGGGAATACGTCGGCTAACTACCATGAGGACCGCACGCACATCGGATTGAACAAAGAAACTCCGGCAGGTCGCTCACTCGAAAAGCGCCGCTGTGCAGGGAGCCAGATAGTGGCGTTGCAGCGTGTCGGCGGGCTACATCATCGGTATTCCTGGTCGGCAGCCGCGTAACCGGTGGCACTTTGTGTCCTCGGAAGAATTGGTTGCACGCGGCTATCAGAAACCAAGAACGGACCTGGAAGCCTATCGACAGGCCCGGTGAGGTGCCCTCCCTAAGTCACCATGCGACGTTCTAATCGAATCACCAGATGCTGCTGTTGATCAGGCCACGAATGAGTTTTGATGACCAACAGGTGTGGCTTCTTGCCGAACAGAAGGTTACAACCGAACAACTCCGACATGGCTTGACCAAATAGTGCTCGCTAAAGCCGGCTCGTTCGAGCGGGCTCGCCGCACACATCCGCTATCGCGTCCACAAGCTCGGGTAGACGTATCGGCTTGGAGACAAATCCATCCATCCCGACCTCCAGACTCCGTTGGCGGTCGCTGGACATCGCGTGCGCGGTTAGTGCGAGGATAGGCGTTCGCGGGCGTCCGGCCTCACGTGCGCGTATTGCCTCAGTGGCTTCATAGCCGTTCATCTCCGGCATCTGCACATCCATGAGAATGAGGTCGAATGCTAAGTTCTCGAATGCCTCGACTGCCTGTCTGCCGTCCGCGACCGGCGTAACCAAGTGTCCTTGTTTTTCCAAGAGGCGTGTCGCGACGAGTTGATTGACGGCATTGTCTTCCGCGAGCAGAATATGCAGCCCGCGCACCGGGTTTTGCGGGGTTGGTTTGCGTCCGGTCGGAGGGACGGGTCCAACTGCCCCAGTGAGTTCCGCTCCACGCCCGAACTCGGCGGTGAAATGAAAAACGGAGCCCTTTCCGACCTCGCTCTCCACCCAAATGCGCCCGCCCATCAGGGCAACTAACCGTCTTGAGATCGACAACCCTAACCCGGTTCCACCATACCGCCTTGTCGTCGATCCATCGGCTTGCGAAAACATCTCGAAGATGAGATCCAGTTTCTCCGGAGGAATGCCGATTCCCGTGTCCCGCACCGAAAAGTGCAGCGACGCTGCGCTATCCTGCTGAACCTCCAAACCCACCCAGACGGCCACCTCACCGTGCGGTGTGAATTTGATTGCATTTCCTACCAAATTCAAAAGGATTTGACGCACGCGCCCCTCATCACCCACCAGCACGTCCGGCACGTTTTCCTCGACCTGTCCACTCAGTTCGAGATCCTTGTCCTCAGCCGCCACCGCGATGCTCCGAAGCGCGTTCCCAACTACATCGCGAACCCGGAATGGGACCGGGTCCAAATCCAGTCTTCCTGCCTCGATTTTGGAGAAATCCAGGATGTCGTTAATCAGGTATAGCATTGCCTGGCCCGAGCTTTTCAGATTTTCCAGGTATTCGCGCTGCTCCGGGTTGAGGTCCGTAGCCAAGGCCAGTTCCGTCATCCCAATGACGCCATTCATGGGCGTACGAATCTCGTGACTCATATTGGCCAAGAACTCACTCTTGGCCCGACTCGCATCCTCCGCGGCATTCTTGGCTTTTTGCAGCTCCTGTTCCGCGCGTTTTCGCCCTGTGATGTCCCGAAATCCCAACACAATTCCCACATTCCGGCGTTTGACGTACAGTCGCTCAGCGTGCTGCTCAAAAATCCGTCCATCCTTGAATTCGATGACATCGTCGTAGTGCGTCTCCTCGCCGGCGTGTATCTGACGAATCTTGGCGACAAACGGGTCGGGGTCCTTTAATTCGGGCAAGACGAAATTAAGCGCTGCATGATCGACGCGGGACTTCAGCACAGGCTCGGGAAGATGCCACATCTCCGCGAATTTGCGATTGCAGGCCAGTATCCTTCCGACGGGATTTGCCACCACAATCCCATCAACGGTTGACTCCAGCGTGGTACGGATGGTCTCGGTTTGCTCATCGACCCGCTTGCGCAATGCGAGCACCCAGAGCGTGCTCAAGACGATGATTGCCGCCAACGCCGACAATAGCCACGCGATTCGTCTGCCGGTCCACCAGGATGGTGTCGAGAGTACGGTCACGTCTTCCGGTGAGCGAAGCAAGACGCGATATGCTGTCGGTGTGCGATACTCATCGGTCTCAATCGACCAAACACCCGTGACCTGAATCCGGCTGCCAATTGGGATGGAGCCGACGGAAGCGGTGTACTCTTTTGGCAGACGCGCGGTGAATGTAGAGCTGCCCATTTGCATCGTGAGGACAATCACATCGCCTTGAGTGGACCGGTCCATAAGTTGTCCGCGGATCTTGACCAATTCTGCGTCCTGATCGCCGCTCAGACGCACGGCACGTGTCAAGTCGATCGGCGTGGGTATCCTGCTGGTTCCGATCTTTCGAAAATCACCATCGTGGAGCATTGGAGCGTATATGCCGACATCGGCAAAACCGATGGCATCGACCAAATCGCCTGGTGCGAGCGGGGGCGTCCGGCCAATCCCCACGACCACACCTCCCGTTTCGTCTTGAACGAAGAAGTATCTTCCAGAGCTTACGAGCGTAACGACACCCCTGACGCGGATCCTGTGCCCCGACAGCCGCTCTGGTCTGAACTGCATCAGGCTGTTGGTCGGCGAAATCGGGAGCGCATATCGGTCCGCAGGCGGCGGTTGCTCGATATGCACCTCATCCGGACCCGGCACCATGAGTTGAATACCGACCAGTTGACGTTTTTCATTGACCTTCGCAACGCAGGCGCCGCGCACCGAGATGGCGGCGTCAACCAGGGATAAATAACTTGGACCGCGCGGAAAGTCCTCGACCCACACTTCAAATTTACTGCGACCGGACGCTACCCCGAGGAGGAGAATCTGCGCTCGCTGCCGCCCATCGGTGGATGGCACCTCTTGCCATTCCGCCGTGTGTACGATGCCCCGGACCGATACCCACTGACTGTCTTTCTCTCCCGTGAGTAAATCTTCCACCGAGGCGGCAAGGGCAAAAGGCAATGACGTTCTGCCCACAACTCGAATTCCGGGGTTGTCAACTACGGGCGCGAATTCTCCGGGGCCGGTCACTCCGTGCACCTCTACGACGTCTCCAGGGTGCGCCTCGGGAGCGTTCCCCTGTACATTGAGAAAGATTCCCGCAGTAGCATCCTGAATGAAAGTTAGATTGAAGTCGGGAGCGTAAAACGTGACAGTGCCGCGCAATACGACGGGGTATTTCAGGCGCGACTCCGCCAGGGCCAGCGCTCGAATCTGAGCTGCTTTCGTGAGAACCGGGAGATCCCCTTGCTTTGCCTCAAGGCCCGGCGGCGAGCCAAAACCTAAGGCCAACGCGGCCGATAGGATACGCCTGATCAGCTTGGACACGTGAACTTTTCCGGCCAGGAGCGCAGTTCGCTCAGCCATGTCTGGATATCGGCTGTTCTTACGAAAAGCTTGAAACTCGGTAATGTGGTCTGCATGATCCGACTTGTCAAAGGACGGAAATATTGGATTGCCGATTACAATTAGCGCTGCTGTAGCCCTTCTCCCAAAGGTATTTGACTAGTTCACCAGGATGATCCGTCTTCGAGCTTCTGAGGATTCGACATCTTCTCTTCCTCAGGCTTTGACAAGGAACGGCTGCGCGGGCGACTGCTTTTTTTTCGCGATCTAGACGTTGCGTACCAGGAGGTTTGGGTACACCGCACGCGAGACAATCTGGAGGCGTTTGTGAATCGCGGAGGCCGGGTCAAGGTAGCATTTTTCGGCGGGCTCGACACGCTCCAACGAGTGGAAGACCCGCTGTGGGTAGCCAAAAACTTGAGGTTGACGGAGAGCTCCGCTGCCACGAGGGTAATCTTTGGAGTTCGCCGGCTCAATGGTGATAGGAAGCGTGGTGCATCGGCGCTGAAACGAAGGCGGCCTCTTAACGTGCCGAAAGTCAGTTGGACTTCTCTTGCGGAGGTTTCTCATCACGCCTCGTTGGCGGCATCGACGACCACAACATCCAGGGGAAAGCAGTCACGGTCGACTATATAGCCGCGACGCTGCTACGCGCCAGTCGTATCGATGACAGAGACCTGTGCTCCGCAAAAATGTCGCGCGGCCACCTTTTCGAGCGAGTATTCATGGTGAAGGCCACTCAGAATTGCCCTGCTTCGAACCGCGTAGCCTCGCGGGAGCTTATGTCGATGTTCGATCATGGGTGCTGCAACGTCTGTACCGGCAGGAATTCCGGGACCGAGGCTCTTGTGCGGTCTGCCAGTATTGTAATGTGCGACCCAGGTGTTCAGAATCATCTTCAGATGCCGCTCGTTCCAAGTGATTAAGAAGTCCAGACACTCCCTGCGAACCGTTCCCACAAAGCGTTCGCGGATTGCGTTCGCTTTCGGCGCCCGGACCGGCGTTCGCAATTCCCGTACGCCCATGGCTTTAACAGCTTCATCGAGCTGCCCCGAAAAGATGCTGTCTCGATCATGGATGAGGTATTGATAAGGATGACCGCCGGGCAGCGCTTCCCGGAATTGCTGCAAAGCCCATTCTGCCGTGGGATGGCTCGTGAAATTCCAATGCAGATTCTTCCTGTCTGTCGCCAAAATCAGATCGCGGTATTCCAGAGCATCGACTTGATTTGTCGCCAAGTCATCGTCCGGATCTGCAGTTAGCACGAAGTTGGGAACGTAAGATCTCGAGGTTCGTAACGTCTTCCGACATATGTGGCTCCGTATTTGCGTTGAGTTGAGTTCACTGAAATGCCCGCGCGCCTCCGGATGATCACGCCGCCTACGGCAATCTCTTGAGCGCTGAAAATACTATGCGGCCTCGCGCCAGCCGTATCGATGATGAAGACCGCCGAGCCGGGCACCGCCGGGGACCTTCGAATCGGGGGTTGGTCCGTGCTCGATGGGTCTCCCGTTTGGAGTATCCTTCTTAAGCGAATCGTGAGTCCGATCCTCATGGTAATAGCCGACGTATTCGCGAATGAGCCGTCGCAGATGGCTTTCATTCAGTGGGATGATGTGGTCCAGAAGTTCCCGACGACAGCTTCCGATCCTGTCCGTCGCCAAAATCAGATCGCGGCGTCGGAAGACGTTACGAACCTCGAGTTCACTGGCGCACCATATATTTGGATACAGTAGTGCTCATTTGAGCCTTGGGGACATGAGACTCGAACCGACGATCCACCTGCTTCCGGAGTGCGAAAACAAGGAGGAGGCGGTTGGCTGTCTGAGCGAGGTCTGCGGCGAGATCTTCGAGGAGCAGCTGAACGGATGGCACCGAGTTCCCGCAGCTTGGCCGAGCGAGCGCGACGTGAATGCCTTCCTCCGCTGGTTTGACTGGACTCTCCATTCCATGGTTGTAGACCTCGACGACTCGCCTATCGAACACGAGGAAATCTGATCGCTCGCAAATACTCGACCTAGAGATAAACGATCCATTATTTGGACGTTACGAGCTAGATCGCGTTGCCCTTGCCGAACTTGTTGATCGTGACCACCAGGGAACGGCCGGGTGTATTGGTAAATCGCGAAAGGACCGCAGCCGTCAAACTATTGAAACCCCCTTCGACATCCGATATGAACGGTATGATCGCCTGCGCCCGGAGTTCGTGTGTAAAACAACTCCTGGTCTTCGCAGTTTGCGTTTTGCCTCCGTTGTTCGGCGCCAAATCAAACGCGCAAGCCGCTTCCGGCTATCTGTGCGACGTATACGGCGCCGCCGAAGGTCTCCCTGAAAACACGGTAGCATCGGTGGCTCGCACAACCGATGGGTATCTCTGGGTGGCCACGCAGGGAGGTTTAGCGCGCTTCGACAGCCTGCGGTTCCATGCGTTCCATATGCTGGATTCGCCTGGACTGCCCCACGACAATATTCACTACGTGGCGGGATCTCGCGACGGCTCACTGTGGGTTGGCACATATAACCGCGGCGTCGCGCACTTGGTGAATGGCCGGTTCGAACCTGTCCCCGGGCTCTTAAGCCCAGTGATCCGAGCCATCCTGGAGGATCGTGAAGGCGCGATCTGGATTGCCACGCGAGGAGGCTTGAATCGCTGGAAGAATGGCGCGTTGTCGGCCTACACGCAGAAGGACGGGCTGCCGGCGAACGATGTGATGGCTTTGGCGGAAGACCGCGAGGGACGGATCTGGATCGGGTCGAGTGCCGGCCTGAGCCTCCTCGATCGAGGGAAGTTCGTCGCTTTCGGCGGCCAGAGCCGGCTAGCGGGTATGGAGGTTCGAAGCTTCGCGGTAGCAAGCGATGGCAGCTTATGGACCGCTTCGAGCCAAGCCTTCGCGCGACTGAAGGATGGTGTCGTCCAGGAGTGGTACGGGCGGGAGCGGCTGCCTTTCAAAGGAGAAATCCGCACTATCGCGGAAGCTGCGGATGGTGCGCTCTGGATCGGAACGTTTGGCGACGGATTGCAGCGCATGCAAGCAGGCCGGTTCGAACGCTTTGGAACCGAGCAGGGGCTCGCGAGTACCCTCGTATTCTGTCTTCGGGCGGACTCCGACGGGAGCTTATGGGTGGGAACATCGGGAGGCGGCCTGAACCGCTTGCGCCCCAGGCACATCCGCATGATCGGTGCACCCGAAGGGCTTTCCGCGGCGGATGCCGCCGAAGTTCTGGAAACGCGTGACGGCGCGTTGTGGATCGGCACTCTGGGCCAGGGCCTGAATCGGTACCAGGACGGACGCATCCGCACATTCACCACGGCTGATGGCCTGAGCAGCAACCTCGTACTGTCGCTGTGGCAAAGCCCTCGCACCGGCAGGCTGTGGGTCGGGACGGGAGACGGCGCCCTGAATTGGTGGGAAGGGCAGCGGTTCCGAAACGTCCCCCTCGGCGCCGGCAAAATGCCCGCGCAGATTTTCGAAGCCCACGACGGCGGTATGTGGGTGGGCACAACCAGAGGCTTGTTCCGGCTGCAAAATACCTCAGTGGAGAAGGTCTACACCACTGAGGACGGGCTGCCGTCCAACACCGTCCTGGCCATTGCGGAGGCGCGGGACGGGTCCCTTTGGCTAGGGACCGCGAGTGGGCTGAGCCATTTCCAGCACGACCGGTTCACTAATTATGCCACCGCCAAGGAGCGCAATGGATATGGCCCACGGGTGGATTGGGTCTATGAAGATGGTGAGGGTACACTCTGGTTGGGCAGCGCCGGCTTTGGCCTGGGTCGATTCCGAGACGGCAGCATTTTGTGGGCGGGTACGCAGCAAGGTCTCAACGACAATGTGGTGTACTCCGGTCTGGAAGCCGGAGGCGACCTTTGGCTCAGCACCAACCGCGGCATCTGCCGGATTTCCAAAACGCAATTCGGGGCCTTGGCCGACGGACGGATCGCCCGTCTTAGCGTTCACGTCTATGACACCACCGATGGTCTGCGCAGCAATGAATGCAGCGGAGACACCCAGCCTTCCGGATGGAAACGCCAAAATGGGGAATTGGTGTTCGCTTGTCTCGGCGGTGCCGTACGCATCGATCCAAACTATTTGCCCCGCGAGACAAGCGCGCCAGCTACTCGGATCGAGGTGGCAAAAATCAATGGAAAATCGTTCCTGCCGCAAACCGGCGAACATGCGGTTTCCGCCCGGCGATGGGAGTCTCGAATTCACCTATACGGCACTCGACTTCGCTGCGGCGCGACAAATTCAATTCCGTTACAGGCTGGAAGACATAGACAGCAATTGGGTTGAAGCAGGCGGGCGGCGATCAGCCTTCTACACTAAAATTCCTCCCGGCAGATACCGGTTCCATGTCGTGGGTGAGAGTGCTGATGGGGTTGCCAGTGAGGCCACAATGGCCTTCGTGCTCACGCCACATTACTACCAAACCATCTCTTTTCAGATGGGCCTTTTCGGAGCAGTGGTCGTTCTGCTAGCGGCAGCATACAGGTGGAAGACGCGTCTCACACGGGCGCGGCAGCAGGAGTTGGAGCGACTGGTGGAGGTAAGAACTCGGGAAATGAATATCGCCAAGGACGAGGCTGTGGCTGCCAGTCGGGCGAAGAGCCAGTTTCTGGCCAACATGAGCCACGAGATTCGAACGCCGATGAATGGCGTCTTGGGGATGATTGCCCTGACCCTCGATTCGGAACTGAACCAGGACCAGAAACTGTGTTTGGACATGGCGCACTCTTCTGCCAACGCACTGCTAGGGCTGATCAACAACATTCTGGATTTCTCCAAGATCGAAGCCGGTAAGATTGAGCTTGACCCGACGGAATTCGAGCTGCCGGAATTTCTCGGAGAGATGGCGCGTATGCACGCCGTCCAAGCGTATCAGAAGAAACTCGAGCTGATTTTGGACATCGCGCCGGAAGTACCTTCTCGGGTGGTGGCCGACCGTATGCGGCTCGGCCAGGTGCTCACGAACCTGATTGGCAACGCCGTGAAATTCAGCGACCGCGGAGAGATTGTCGTTGCAGCCTCAAGCGGCGCCGTGGAAGTGGGCAAGCTCAACCTGAGTTTCTCGGTGCGTGATACCGGGATCGGAATGGCTCCGGACAAAGTAGATCGGATCTTCCAGCCGTTTTCTCAAGCAGACGCGTCGACCACCCGCCGATTTGGCGGGACCGGTCTCGGGCTGACAATTTCAGCCAGCCTAGCCAAACTGATGGGAGGCCAGCTGTGGGTTGAGAGCCGGGAGGGGGAAGGAAGTACCTTCCACGTGACGATGTGCGTCGACGCGGTACCACAGACGGGAAGCGCCCCGGGACGTGGAACCGACGGCGGAGCTCCCGACTTTGCGGGCGACAACCGGCGCCTGTTGGTCGCCGACGATAATCATACGTGCCGCACTGTTCTTGTGGGGCTGCTACGCCGGTGGGGGCTGGACCCTGTTGAGGCCACGGATGGGACGGAAGCATTGGCGCTGTTGCGCGCGGCCCCACGCGGCTCTTTCCGGGCGGCCCTCCTCGATGCCGAAATGCCCGGCGCTTCAGGTTGGGAAGTCGCGGAAACGATCGCCGCAGAGCTGATGGCCACGCGGGCAATTGTGATGGTGCCGATACCGGCCCGGCGCACGCAAGCTCGTGGCGTTGCCGTAGTGGTTACCAAGCCCTTCTGCGGCCGGGATCTATGGCAAGCCTTGAGTGTAGGGGCCACCTGCCAGGAAACTGCACCGAGCCCCGCACCGCACTCGCCGCCGAACCCGATCGCCGAACAGACGAAACGGGACTACCAGGGGCTGCGGATACTGTTGGCCGAAGACAACCCCGTTAACCAGTTCTTCGCGCGGCGTTTGTTGGAGAAGAACGGACATCGCGTCACTATCGCTTTGGACGGCGAAGCCGCCCTGCGCGCGTTGGAGCAGGACACTTTTGACATAGTCTTGATGGACGTGCAGATGCCGGTGATGGACGGCCTGGAAGCAGCCCGGCGAGTGCGCGAACGCGAACGCAGTACCGAGTCCCACATTCCAATCATCGCCATGACGGCACACGCCATGACCGGCGACCGGGATATCTGTCTTAAGGCGGGAATGGACGGTTACGTGTCAAAGCCGATTGATCAAAGGGAACTCTTGGCCGCAATTGTGGGCGCCACTCGCGTCGGAGACATCTCGTCTGCGGGTCGTCAGACCACGCGTGGCCAAATCTTCGAAAATGTATGAACAATTTCGCTTGGTGACACTCGTAACATTGTTCTGCCACGACCATTTAAGTGCTTGAGTCTGTGTTGGTCCTGATATTGACGACCCACACCAGCAGATTTCAGTGGCGTTGTCCTTCCGCGCGGGGTCCGCTTCGATTGCCGGACAATAGCAGACTTGCGGGTACCTATCCAGCCAACTAAACCCGAACCTCTCGCGACCAAGCCCCTCAGCGAGAACGTCGATGGAATGCGCGATCCCGGCCGCGGATCGCCTTTGCGTACGAATTTGGCCTTCCATGCAAGGGCAGTGCGAGTAGTGCGCTATGTTTGAGTTTCATTGATCGGGCGCTCTCTCGTTTGTTGGTCGTCGGGATTCTTTAGTTTGGGTTTGCAGGTTAGGGCAAACAGTCGGACAGTCTGCAAACGCCAGGTGTGGTTGCCTCGGTGAACGTCATCCGGATTCCGTGTTTCGGTCGTAGGATCACCATCGGGCGCGCTTCGATCGTCTGGCCCGAAGCCAGCTGAAGGTCGTATTTTCTGAGCAGAACACTAAGAATCATCAGGATCTGAAGGGTGGCGTAGTTACCGCCGATACAGCCCCGCGGCCCCGCTCCGAAGGGCAGATAAGCGGATGCCGGGTGCGGCTTCTCATTGGCTTTGCCGAAGCGCTTCGGATCGAAACTCTCCGGGTTCGGCCAGTACTGGGGCGAGTGATGCACTCCGTAAATGAACACAACGACCGTCGACCCGCGGGGTATGGCGAGATCCCCTACACGATCGTCCGAGAGAGCCATTCGATCGACCATCCAAAACGGCGGATACAGACGCAGCGCCTCTTGGATGACCTGAGCGGCAAACTCGAACTTCGGAACGTCCGAGTAACTCAGCTGCGCACCGCCCAGCACAGAATCGAACTCCTGGCGTAACCTTTCGAGACAATCGGGACGCGAGCTGAGCAGATACAGAAGCCACGATAAAGCGTTCGACGATGTTTCATGGCCGGCGACCAGGAGCTGCATGCTCTCGCTCAGGACTAGTTCATCGCTCATGCCTTGTCCGTCGCTGTAACGGGCATCCATTAAGATCTGCAGCAAATCGTGGCCGGGCGCCTCCTGGCGTCGCCTCTTGATGTAGTCGAGCAGAATGCCGTCGGCGCGGGCTCGCATTTCTTCGTGTCTGCGAAGCTCCCCGGAGACGGCGAACCATGGATTTAGGTAGGGCTGAATGGTTTGACGAACTATAAATTCCTGGACGGTTGCGATGGTCCGGCTGATGAGGTTGATGTCTTGGACCTTCAGATGGGCTCCGAACAGCGACTTGCCGACCATCGCGAAGGTAATTTTCATCAGCTGGGGATAAATATCGACTGGGCCGCTACGGGCTTCTCTGTCAAAATCCCGTAGCGACTCGGCGAGTGAGTCCTGCATGATCGAAGACAAAACGTCCAGTTGTTTTCGATCGAAGCCCTTCTGTATGAGACGCCGTTGCGTGCGCCAGACTTCCCCGTGGCTGGTGAGAAGACCTTTGCCAAGGAAGCGCCCCATCCGCTTCACCTGAATTTCGGATTTCTGGTAATTCTCCGAATTAATCTTCAGCACGTGCTGAATGACCATGGGATTCGTGGTTACGATGGCCTCTTTGACGCCGCCGAAGTAGAACCGGAATGTGTCGCCAAGGAGTTCGGTGTATTTCGACAAAACCTGTACGGGATTGCGGGCCATTGCGCGTGAATCCGCGAAGGAGCGGAATCGGGAAACGACGGGCAAGGTTGGCAGCAACGTCAGGCCTCGCTGCCCAGACGCTTCAAGAGAATCAGATGATGCAGGATCGCCCGCCACATGGTGGGATGTTGCCGATAGGGAACACCGAACTCTTCAGCAGTCTCTTTCACAATCCTGGTCAACGAAGCATAGTGAGTGTGGCACACAAAAGGGCAAAGATGATGGACTATATGATGGTTGAGGCCGCCCGCAAGCCAACCTACGATCGGGCTGCTCGTCGCATAATCGGCCGTGGTCGCGAAGATGTGATAAACGCCGTTGTCAAACTCGCCGCGGTTTGAGGGAAAGTAAGTGCTGTCGACGGTGTGCGTGGTCTGGAAAACGAGCGCCACGGTCAGGCCGATGATGATATGGGTCAGCACAAAAGCCAAAGCGACCAGCAGGGGTGATTTCCCCAGTAACACGACGGGCAATAGGATCATGTAGGTGAGGTAGAATCCTTTGCCCGCAAAGAGGGTAGCGTATTCTCGCAGGGGATGTTTGGTGCGTTTCAGATATCCGTGGGACGGGAAGAAAAAGCACTCAAAATCCCTTACGAAAACATAATCGAGAGAAAACAGTGCGTACAAGAACAGTGCGTAGATGTGCTGGAATCGGTGCAGGCGCAAGCGGGGTTCGTGGGGCGTAAACCGCAAGATGCCGCGTCCGGTAAGCGCGTCGTCTTCACCGTGGAGATTGATGCAGGAGTGGTGGCCCCGATGATGGAGGATCCGCCACATGTATGAGCTGATTCCACAAACATCGAAAACATAGTTCAGGATTCTGTTTACCGACGGCACCGCCGAGATAGCATTGTGGTTGCTGTCGTGCGCGATGTTCAGCAAAAGGAATGTCTGGGCGAGGCCGCTCAAAAGGTAGAGAGCGACAAACTTCCATGAATCAGGATTGAACGCGTAAAGAGCAATCCAACTGCCCGCAAACACTGCGACACCCAACGTGATCTTGACCCACATCGTGCGGTCGGCTTTGGGAGAAATGTTGCCGTCGGAAAAGAAGTTGTCGAGGCGGCGACGTAAGACCTTCGGGAATGAAGACGCATTTGCCGGGTCGACAAAGGAGAGCCGCGGCGATGTCTCGGATGGTACAAGATCATCAATTTCCGGCTTCGGGCTGATACCCGCGTCTGTTTCGGACGTCACTGGCAACTCCGCATAATAGTCGAGCTCAGTGGAGCCGACTCACCCCGAACCGGGTGCGGCAGAGCCACCAAGCATGCAGGGGATTTTGTTGCCTAGACTGCGCCACAGGCTCGCTCCGAACTTGATGTTAGCTCGAAATCTTTAGCAAAATCAAGGAGATTCCGAATCCGGCGAGGGGGCGCAAAGAGATTACTTCCCAGCGTTACAATCGTTTGTTAAGATAGACCGATGTGTGGTATGGAACAAAGAGGCTGGTCGGGCGAGCAGACGCTGGGCGCGCACGGCAGCCCTGCTCGTCTCGGGAAGTCGTCTGTCGGCGATACGCGGATCAGAGAGACGCTCTTCAGTTGGTTCCAAGTTTGAGGACGAAAAGTTATTGCAAACCTGGTGGGACGATTCGTCGAGGGAACTCCGGCGATCCAGCCGCCCCAGGTGCGTTTCCGGCGCGGTCGATGTCTTGACCGGTCCCAGCGACCCTAAACGCAGAATGGCTATGCCCCTGTTCTCAAAGTCTTCGAATACAGCGTTATCTTGTCCAAACTCGGAGGGTAGCGAATGGCGGCAGGATGGCCATCAGCGCGAAGCTGATCTATGAGAGCGTCGATTCTACCCAAGGTGGATTGTCTTGGGGACAAGCACCCGCACAAACTTCTCTATTCATACATCGACCTCAATGGCAATCCGATCGAAGGCTACACGTACGAGTCTTTTCTCCACCGTACAAAGGTGATCGCCGGGCATTTGCGGAAAGAGCATCGTTTCGCGGCGCAGGACCGGCTTCTGCTCGCCTATCCGCCGGGCTTAGAGATGATTTGCGCATTCTTTGGTTGCGTGCGCGCGGGATTGATCCCCGTTCCCATTTATCCCCCCAGTTCCCACGGCTTCCAGGGCGCAATGTACAAAATGGTCCACATTGCAAAGGACTGCCAGGCGGCCGGTATCTTAACGAGCAAGGACTACCAGGGATCCCTGAGGACAAATCTCGCCAGAAGCGGAGTTTCGGCATCCGGAGTCGACGTCGACTACATTTCCGGCCTTCGGTGGATCGCGACGGAAGACTTCGTCGATAAGATTTCCGACGAAACGTTCAACGGCGCCTCGAGTAACGGTGCCTCGAACCTGCTGTTTCTCCAGTACACGTCGGGGTCGACGAGAGATCCCAAAGGCGTGATGGTCACGCACGAAAACATACTGCATAACTGTCCGCTGGTGATCGACCATCCCGAGCCGGTAGTCGTGTCCTGGCTTCCGCAGTATCACGATATGGGGCTTATCGGGTGCTATCTTTATCCCGCGCTCAAAGGCGGCACCACATACGGCTTCGCTCCGACAGACTTCATTCAGCGTCCGGCCCTGTGGTTCGACACCATCAAAAACTATGGGGCCAGCGCCTCCGCGGCGCCCAACTTCGCTTACGATTATTGCCTGCGCGCCGGGCGGCTTTCGAGGGAGAGTTTGGAAAATTGCGATCTCAGCTCGCTCAGGTTGCTGATGGCTGCCGCGGAACCCATCAAACCCGGTACGTACAGAGGGTTTCTGCAGGCATTTCAGCCCTACGGACTTAAGTCGTCCAGCTTCTTTGTCGCTTACGGGCTGGCCGAGAATACTCTGGCGGTTTCGCACGGTGGGCGCAATATCGTTTCACTGAGCAAGAACGCCATCACGCTGGGGAAGGCCCGCATGACCACAGAGGTTTCCGAAATCGCCTCGGCCACTGAGATTGTCAGTTGTGGAACTCCACTCGCGGGCCTCACGGTAAAGATCGTCGATCCTGAGAAGCACGTTGCTCTGGGGCCCGGTCATATCGGCGAGATTTGGGTCGCTGGAGGTAGTAAGTGCGAAGGTTATTGGAATAATCCGGAACTCGCGCTGAAGATGTTTCATGCCCGGCTGGTGGACGACAGCCCCTATGACGATGGCTACCTTAGGACTGGCGACATGGGTTTCTTGCACAATGGCGAACTCTTCGTTTGCGGCCGTATCAAGGACATGATTATCGTCCGTGGGCAAAACTATTACCCGCAGGATATCGAAGAAGTGGTGGAGAAAGCATCCGCCCTGATCCGCACCAATTGCGTTGTCGCGTTCCAGATACACGAAGACAGCGAGCCGGCATTGGCGGTAGTTGCCGAAGTGAAAAACCCTAAAGCGCTTCCGGAGGCGCTGAAGATGGCCGCCGCCATCCGGAATTACCTCAATGTGGAAGTGGCGCTGATTTCCTTCATAGCACCCCGTGCGATACCAAGGACCAGTTCGGGCAAAATCATGCGCCACAAAACTAAGCAGATGTGGCTGGAAGGTCAGTTCACCGTTCTCTCGGAGTTTTCCAGGGAAAAAGATGCCGGATCGTCAAGCTTAAGTGTCGACGGCCAGTCGCCCTTTGAGGTATTGAAAGCCCGCTACAACCTGACCGGCACGGAATCGTACAACCTAGTTGAAGCGGGCCTGGATTCCCTAGATCTTGTCGTGTTTATGCACGAGATCAAAGAGCTCTTGAAGGATACTGGCGCCGATGTGCTGGCCAGGCAAGTTGATATCGGGCTCGTCCAGCGTGTCAGCGTAGCCGAGCTGTTCGGACTGGCCGAACAGTTGATACGTGCTCCCGAGGAGGCACTGGTCCAGCTGCGTACTTCCTTGGCGGCTTTCCGTGACGAGCAGCGCGCGGAGGAAAAGCGGATGATGAGCAACGACCGGAAGCTCATCTTCGATCCCCCGGCACCCGCATTACTACCCGAGATACCAAGCTTGAACCATGTACTGCTTACGGGTGGCACCGGCTTCATCGGACCGTTTCTGGTGAAAAGTCTGCTGGAACAGACGCCGGCGAAGATCTATGTTCTGGTCAGGTCTTCGGACGAGCAACAGGGCAGGCAAAGGCTGAGGGCGGCGATGGAAACGATGGGGCCTTGCGCGGCCGGCCTGATGCAGATGTTCGAGGCTCGCGTGATTCCCGTTTGCGGAGATCTCGGGCAGGCAAAGCTGGGACTGACGCAGGAAGTCTGGGATTTCCTCGCAAGCGATATCGACACGATCTTCCATAACGGCGCAACCGTAAACTACCTCTTCAATTACGACCGGATGCGTGACGCTAACGTGCTCGGAACCAACGAGGTCTTAAAACTGGCGTTCGAAGGCCGGCCCAAGAGTTTCAATTACGTCTCCACGACCTTCGTGTTCGGCTGGGCAGTTAAGAAGGTGCTTTATGAGACGGACATGAACAAGGATATGGAGCTTCTCGATTTTGGATACAGCCAGTCCAAATGGGTAGCGGAACAGGTGGTTATCGACGCCCGCGGCCGGGGACTTACTACGCGGATTTTCCGGCCCGCTCTCGTTAGTCCATCCGTTACAGGCGGAGGCAATAACTTCGACATAGCCGTTCGCTTAGTTGCGTTCATGGTGAATCACGGCATTGGAGTGGATGCTCTGAACCAGGTTAGTTTCGTTCCCGCAGACATCACGGCTAACAATATCGTTGCCATTTCCACTACTCCCGGCACCGCTAATAAGACTTATCATGTTACCAGGGACGATTACGCGAATATGCTGGATATTACCGGTCTGATTACAAAGGCGACCGGGCGGCACTTCGAGGTGTTTAGCCTTCCCGACTTCGTTCCTGAGCTGATCAGGAGATGCAGGAAGGAAGATCTGCTCTTTCCGCTGCTGGACTTTCTGGTGGGCTCGGTGGACAACATCTCAGCGATGGAGTTCAAACGCTATGACAGCTCCTGCTATCAAGCGGCTCGGAACGCTTCCGCATGGGGCAAGCCGGACCCGTCTCTCGAAGACACGGTCAACGGCATCCTGAGATTCATGCGGCGAAAAGGGATCATCCCGGTGGCCCCTCGTGAACTCAGCACCTTGGCCGCCGGCCGGTAGGCATTTGAGCGTTACCGCTTCCGAAACACCATCTTCTCCTTGAGTTGCTGACCGCTTTCCAACGTGCCTGTCGTGGTTACTGTCATCTGTTGTCCATCGGCGGAAACCACCCACCGATCCCGTTGAGCAACTTTATCGTCTCGCCGGTAGATCGAATCGACGGTGTGAGCGTCGACAAGTTCGAGCGTCACGGTATCGTTGGTGGAGTTTTTCAGATCGTATTCCTTGCCGTCGAAGCGGGCGGTATAGCTGAAATCACCCGAGAAACGGACCCCATCCTTTCCGTCCGCCTCGATTTTGAGCATCAATCCTTGCCGCAAACGAGTCTTACTGAGATCCTGCGTCCAATCACCAGCGAACAGGTCAGCGGCGACCTTCGTGCCCCCGCTCCGCGTCCACACGCTGATCTGATCAGCGCGGCCTTGCTGTGAAGTCGTGCTCGTTAACTCGTTACCATCGCTCGAGATTTTGTCATGAATCGTCGCCACGATAGTTCCATCCTTTTTCTCTTTGATCTCGACTTGATGCTTACCGATCCTGCGGAGCTCGATTTGATTAAACGCCGGATTGCCTTGTACGGAGGTTTCATGTCCATCAAACTTCGCCGTGAAATCGACGTGGGTGCCGCCTGAAACTACTACGTGCACGGCATGGTGTAGAGATGTGATGGAGATTTTGTTGGGGGGGTCCAGGGAAGACTCCGCGGAAATGAGCGTCCAGGAGCCGATGCGTGGATCCGCGGCGGCGCCCAGGTGAATGGCGGCAATCAGCCCGAGCCACGCGAGTTTACGCAATTGATCCTCCTAAATCGAAGCTTCAACCAATCTTCGCAGATCCCAGAATACGGGCAGGTGTGGAGCACGGGTGCCAGCATGAGATCATAAATCTCGTGCATACGGGCCGCTTCTGGCTGGCAGGGGTAGTTCTTGCCGCCGTCCTCGCGCTGCTTCCATTTTCCTTCCACGCCGAGCGCCATCTGGAGACTGCAACGCGGGTGGAAGGCAGCGAAGCGGAAACTGTCGCGCAGGAGTTAGCCAGTCGTTTTCGTTCGCCATTCGTTGACCGCGTGGTCCTGGTGATTCAGGGAATCCCACCGGCGGATTCGGAGGCGGGCGAGCAAGCGTTGGCGACAATTGTGGAGGAACTCAGAGGGGAACGCGGCGTATCCGGAATCGTCTCCTATCTCGATTTGCGCGATCCGATTTTCCTCGGTAGGGGAGGAGCAACCTTTGTTCTTGTGGGACTCGCGTCGACCGAGGGTCCCGTCGAGTCGCTCGTTCCCGTGCTCCACGAGCGGGCGAACTCGCTTCAAAATCGATTGCGAAGTCGTTATCCGGCGGTGAAGATCGAACTGACGGGCGAGACGCCTCTGAATTTCGACATTCGGAAGGCTAGCGCCGATGACGTGCAACACGCCGAAAGTCTCGTGATTCCCGCGACGCTTGCACTTCTGCTGCTGGCTTTCGGAAGCGTTGTGGCGGCCCTGATTCCATTGGCCGTTGCCGAGCTTGCCATCGCGGCCACTCTGGCCATTGCAGGGTTCCTGGCCCTGCATTGGCACTTGTCTATCCTAGTTCAGAATATGGCCACCATGCTTGGGCTAGGCTTGGGGATCGACTACGCGCTCCTCATGGTCAGCCGCTTCCGGGAAGCGATTTCCGCCGGGCACAGCGGACTCCAAGCCTCGGTCATTGCGGCACGTCAAGCAGGTCTTACACTCGTGATTTCAGCCTCGACGGTAGCCATCGGATTTCTGGCCCTCTTGACGGTTCCGATCAGTGAAGTCCGCTCCATCGGCGTGGCGGGATTCATGGTGGGTGGAATGAGTCTGTTGCTTGCAACAACCGTCGTTCCGGCAGTGCTGGCGATTCTCGGCCCGCGGATCGATGCGGGCCGGCTACCCTTTACTGCGAGGTTAGATGCAAAGAGGGCTGAAAACACGGGAAACCGCTGGAGGCAGTGGGGGAAGGTGATTGTCGCCCATCCCTGGCTTGCCATCCTTCTGGCGGGCGCCCCCTTGCTTCTGCTCGCTTCGCAGGCTGCGAGGCTCAACACCAGTGTCCCCAGAGGGGATTGGCTTCCGCCGGCGGCGGAGTCTGTTCAGGCGCTTCATACCCTTGAACAGATGGGCCGGGCCGGCATTGTTTATTCGTTGCGGGTGATTCTCGAACTTCCAACGGAGTCCATCGCGGAAACGGACTCGGGCTGGAATACTCTCGATCGTCTTACCAAGCGGCTCGCGAGCGACCCTCGTTCCGACCGCGTAATCTCTATCACGACGATAGCAGAGAGCAACCGGTCTTCCCTCGGCAATCTCTCGCGTGAGACGCATCGAACGTTTCTGAGTCGCGAGGGACGGGCTGCGCTGCTTGAGGTGTTGCCCAAGGCTTCCGTTTCCCTGAACGATCAGGTCAACTGGGTGCGGGAGCTCCGAAAAACCGGCGGGGCGGCTCTCACGGGAATACCCGGCGCCACGCTACGCATCGGAGGCATCCCCGCACTCAATGCCGATTATCAGACTATTGTCCTGGACCGGTTTGCTTCAGTAATGTCGCTGGTGGTCGTGGGGACGCTCTTGGCGCTCCTGGCCGGGTTCCGATCGCTTTTCGCCGCCGTGAAGGCCATCGCGCTGAACCTGCTCTCGGTGGCGGCCTCCTTCGGAGCATTGGTTTTGGTCTTTCAGGACGGGCACGGAAGTGGGCTCCTGGGAGTTCGTGCGGGAACGGAGAGCGTGTTCCCCATTGTGCCTATCGTCGCCTTTGCGATCGTCTTCGGACTGAGCATGGATTACGAGGTGTTTTTGGTCGCCCGAGTCCTCGAAGCGAGGCGGAGCGGGCTGACTGAAATGGATGCAATCCCCGAGGGGCTAGCCAGAACCGCAGGCCTCATTACGAGCGCTGCCGCGATCATGATTGTGGTATTCGCAGCGTTCACGTTCGGAAGCTTCCTGGTGGTTAAGATGATCGGATTTACGCTGGCGATAGCCGTGTTTATTGATGCGACACTGGTTCGCATTGTGATCGGGCCTGCGCTTCTTCGTATTGCGGGAGATTGGAACTGGTGGCCTGGGGGACTGGCCGGCGGACGCAGAGCGCCAGTGATGGCGAACCGCGAATAACGCGTATCGATACACGCAGTTCAATCCGTGGAATCATCAGGCCTTTGACGAGTGGTGAGAAGTCAAGATAGCTTCCGAGGACCGGACGCCGCCATTGCACTCGCGACTTTGTCCGGCGGCGAGCGGTAGTTGACGAACGCCAACCGATCTAAGCAGGCTCCCCTTTTATCGGGTGGGGCCGCTTCAGGGTTATTGCTGGAGGACAAGCGCAACGTTGCCGTGCAAGCGCTGAGCGACTGGCCGTTTCGGGTAGCGGAGGCTCGCAACATCCGGAAACGCACTGAGCCGTGCCTGACAGCTGTTGTTTAATGCAACACTGTCTCAAGCGCGTTCACACCGGTCCTGGCAAAGAGTCACAATCGCTGAATCTCCTCGGGTAATTCAGAGAGCGGCCGAACTCCCAACGAATCAGGGTCTTACTTCCAAATCGGCGGATTAGGACCGAGAAAACGCGCTTCCGACCGTTCATCCCGTTCCGCTTGGACGTAAAGTTGTCGTGCCCTGCTCTTCTGTATTGGCGAGCATGCGGAGAGTGTGTGATGCTGACTTCTATGCGATTCGTACTTCTGTACGGTTTCTTGGCCGCTGCCGTGCTTTACGCGAGCGACGCCAATCCGCCACCGCGCTTCACCGATCCAGAAAGAATCAGGAAGCTCGAATCTGCTCTGCCAGAAATCGATCGGATCTTTCGTCGCTATGCTGCGGAACAAAAGATTCCTGGTATGGTTTGGGGTGTGGTGATTGACGGCAGACTCGCACACGTGGAATCGGCCGGCGTCCGCGATCGCGCATCGAATGCACCGGTCACGGCCGACACTGTGTTTCGCATCGCCTCAATGACAAAAAGCTTTACCACTTTGGCGATTCTCAAATTGCGAGATCAGGCCAAGCTCTCGCTGGAGGATCTCGTATCGAAGTGGATTCCAGAATTCAAGCCCATGGAGTTGCCCACGCGTGACACTGCGCCGCTCCGAATCCGGCAGCTTCTCAGCCACAGTGCGGGATTGCCGGAGGATAATCCATGGGGCGATCAGCAACTAAGCGCCAGCGATGCCGATCTAACCCAGTGGTTGCGTCGTGGGATTCCGTTTTCAACGCCACCTGACACGCGTTATGAGTACTCCAATTACGCCTTTGGCCTGCTGGGCCGTATCGTCAGCCGGGCTTCGGCAGTGCCGTATGAAGAGTACGTCCGTAAGGAAATTCTTGCGAAGCTCCAAATGGACGCGTCGACATTCGATTTCTCCCAGGTGCCCGTCGCTCGCCGCGCGGTGGGGTACCGTCTGCAGCCGGACGGAACATTCCTCGAAGAAGAACCTCTGCCTCAGGGAGCGTTCGGTTCCGCGGGCGGGCTGCTCACCACGGCTACTGATCTCGGCAAGTACGTCGCGTTTCATCTTGCGGCGTGGCCGCCGCGCGACGAACCGGAAACTGGCCCGGTGCGCCGCAGTTCCGTGCGCGAAATGAGCCACATGTGGACGCCTTCCAATCTTACGGTTGCGCGTTCCGGAGGAAACCTCCAGGTTACCGAGACAGGTTACGGCTATGGCCTGCGCATCACCACCGATTGCCGCTTTGAGCATATCGTCGGACACGGTGGCGGACTGCCGGGCTTTGGATCTTATATGACCTGGCTCCCCGATTATGGCGTCGGCATGTTTGCCATGGCTAGCCTGACCTACTCCGGCCCGTCCGCACCCATTAGCCAAGCATGGGACGTCATGTTGAAGACCGGCGGCCTGCGAAGACGTGAGCTGCAGGCATCGCCGATACTCGTGCAGATGCGCGATCGCATTCTCGATCTCTGGGGGTCTTGGAACGACGCCGAGGCAAAGCAAATTGCTTCTATGAACTTGTTCCTTGACGTCCCGGTGGACCAGAGGCGAGCCGAGATCGAGAAGCTTAAGAATGAAGTTGGCGAGTGTACCGCAGCCGGTCCAGTCATCCCGGAGAACTGGATGCGGGGTCAGTTCAACCTGAGCTGCGGAAAAGGCACCGTAGGCGTCTTCTTTACACTTGCTCCGACTCAGCCCCCTGCTGTGCAATACCTTGCCTTCCGCAAAATCGATTCAGACGGCATCCGGCTGCATGCTCCAACCGGCCCACCGGCGGGTGTTGCTTGCTCCGAGTAAGCTGCGTGGCCATGAGAAAGGGTTCGCGGCGTGCCCGAAGAGAGCTTGAGGGTGCCTTGCGAAATCTGTCTCCAGGCGCTGCCGAAGAATATATTGCCGACGACGTAGCGCTAGAATCCCATTTGCCGCGGCATAGACGTTTTCGCTCACGTGATTTGAGCAGCCGCGACAAAGGGATCAAATGGGGAAGATCGAGATCAAGCGAATGAAATGTCTATCCACCGTGGCCGCGCTCGTATTGTTGCTCGGCGGCGGAAAGGGGAACGCGCAGGCGTCCCCGTGGTGCCGGCCCTTGAACATGGCGCTTCGGACGCCCAGTTCCTGAATCCCGCGGGCATCCCGACCTACGGGATCACAGGCATCTTTCAGGACCCCGACGGGGGGGACATCCACGGTCTCAACGAGCGCATCCGGGTGAAGTCGGTTTATGAGGGCGAACGTTTCTTTACCGTCTGGTGAAGATCTATGCGGACCAGTGAGTCTGTTAAGAAGCACGTGAACCCACCGAGGCTCGTTGGACACGCTGGGAATAGCTACCGATAATACCTGATAACGCCGGGCGCTTGATAGGGATTGAACTCTCTATTTACGCGAAAAACTCTCGCCGAAGAAAACTCCGGGGCTTCCACGTAGGCGCCAGCTTGATCGCCACGTCAGCTCCGGTGCAGATCATCACCACGATAGACGGGACGACTGGTTGAGAAGACATCTGCAGCGATCACGACACTCCTGTATGCTGAGTTCACGGAAGGATGAGGAAACCATGCGCCTGCTGATCGCCGTTTTCACTTTGTCTGCATTCGCTGCTGCCGCCAATGATCCCCTGCTCCTTCAAAAGCCAACGCTGAGCAGAACCCATATTGTCTTTTCGTATGCGGGCGATTTGTGGAGCGTCCCTCGTGAAGGCGGCGACGCCGTCCGGCTCACTAGCGGACCGGGAATCGAAACCGATCCGGCGTTTTCGCCCGACGGCAACCTGATCGCTTTCACTGGCGAGTATGACGGCAACGTCGATGTGTTTGTCCTGCCCGCGGCCGGCGGCGTCCCGAAAAGACTAACGTGGCATCCCGCGCCGGACCGCGTCCTGGGCTGGACGCCGGATGGCAAACGAATCATCTTCAGCTCCCCGCGTACCGCCTATTCCCGATTCGCCGAGATGTTCACCGTCCCCGCCGAGGGAGGAGTTGAGGAAAAGCTGCCGTTTCCCACCGGTTACGAGGCGTCGATGTCCCCCGACGGCCAATCGATCGCCTACGAACCGATCGGCAAGGCGTTTACGATGTGGAAGAGATATCGCGGCGGGCAGACCTCGCGCATCTGGCTGGCGCGCATGTCCGATAGCAGCGTCACCAAAGTGCCGCGCACTAACTCCAATGACTTCAACCCCATGTGGGCTGGCGATAGGGTCTATTTCCTTTCCGACCGCAACGGAGCCGGTCACGCTATTTTCCTATGACGTGAAATCGCAAGCCGTTCGCGAGGCGATTCCGAACACGGGTCTCGATTTGAAGTCGGCCTCACTCGGACCGGATGCGATCGTGTATGAGCAGTTCGGCGGGATTTCTCTGTATGACCTGAAGTCGGGGAAGACGAAACCGGTTCCGATTCGCGTGCAGGGCGATTTTCCGGAGCTCCGAGCTAAGTTCGTGAACGTGGCGCGAACGCTCGGGAGCCCGGCGGTCTCGCCGAACGGAGCGCGGGCCGTGTTTGCGGCGCGCGGCGATATCGTCACAGTGCCGGCGGAAAAAGGCGATCCGCGCAACCTGACCAATACGCCGGGAGTGATGGAGCGCGAACCGCAATGGTCGCCGGACGGAAAGAGCATCGCCTACCTTTCCGACGAATCGGGCGAGTACGCGCTGCATATCGGCCGCAGAGCGGCGAGGGCGAGGTGAAGAAGATCGAGTTAAAGCCGGGTTTCTACCGGTCGCTGCGATTTTCACCGGACAGCAAGAAAGTCGCGCTGGTCGACAGCTTCCAGAGGCTCTGGTACGTGGATCTGGACTCGAAGAAGCAGATCGAAGTGGATCAGGACACCTATCAGATGCGCAGCGGCGACATCGCGGGCGCCTGGTCGCCGGACAGCAAGTGGCTGGCGTATTCGAAGGTGCTGCCGAACGAGCTGAGCGCCATTCATCTGTTCTCGCTCAGCGGAGGCAAGTCCACGCAGGTGACCGATGGAATGAGCGATGCCGATAATCCCGTGTTCGACAAGGACGGAAAATATCTCTACTTCACGGCCAGCACCAATTCCGGTGAAAGCCTGGGACTCGATATTCACGCCGTGGGCCGCACTGCGACCAGTTCCATTTATCTGGCCGTGCTCGACAAGTCGCAGCCTTCGCCGTTTGCTCCCGAGAGCGATGAAGAGAAGGCCGCCGACGAGAAGAAACCCGATGACGCCGAAGTCCGATGCCGAGACAAGCCCAAGGCCGAGCAGCGCCGGAGCGTGACAAGATCGACCTCGACGGTATCGACCAGCGCATTCTGTCCGTGCCCATGCCGCCGCGGCGCTACACGGCGCTGCAGGTCGGAAAGGCGGGAACGCTGCTCGCGCTGGAGCTCATGCCGGCGCCGGCGCAGGCCGGGGAGCGAACGGCCCTCCGGCGCCCGCAACATTGTCGGTCCACCGCTACGATCTGAAAACCCGCAAGAGCGACGCGCCGCTCGCCGGAGTTCGAAACTTCCCGATGTCGTTCGGCGGCGAGAAGGCGCTGTACCGGCAGGGAGACGACTGGATTATCGCGGCCCTGCGGCCGATGCCGAACGGTCCCGCGGATGGTCCCGGGCCCGGCGGCTCCGCCGGCCGGAGCGCCCCGCGCCGACTCCGTTGAAAACGGGCAGCATCGAAGTTCGCGTCGATCCCATCCAGGAGTGGAAGCAGATGTACCGCGAAGCCTGGCGCATCGAGCGCGACTGGTTCTACGATCGCAATATCCACGGCCTCGACCTGAAGGCGGCGGAGAAGAAGTACGAGCCATATCTGCGCGGCGTCGCCTCGCGCAGCGATCTGACCTATCTGTTCCAGGAGATGCTGGGCAACATTACGGTCAGCCACATGGGAACCGGCGGCGGCGATCTCCCGAAGTGAAACGCGTGCAGACGGGCCTGCTGGGCGCCGATTACGAAGTTGCCAACGGCCGCTATCGCTTCGCGCGCGTCTACAACGGCGAGAACTGGAATCCGCAACTTGCGCGCGCCGCTCACCCAGCCGGGCGTGAACGTGAAGGCCGGCGAATACCTGCTGGCGGTGAACGGCCGCGATGTCCGGCCGCCGGAAAACGTCTACAGCTTTTTCGAAGGCTGGCCGGACAAATCGGTACTGCTGCGCGTCGGGCCGGACGCGAGCGGCGCCGGCGCCCGCGAAGTGACCGTGGTTCCGGTTGCCGAACGAAACCGGATCTGCGCAACCTGGCCTGGATCGAGGAGAACCGCCGCAAAGTGGATCAGATGACCGGCGGCAAAGTGGCCTACATCTACATGCCCGACACCGCCAATGGCGGGCTGACCGCGTTCAATCGCTACTTCTACGCGCAGATCGGAAAGGACGCCGCCATTGTGGACGAGCGCTTCAACGGCGGCGGTCTGCTCGCCACCGACATCGCCGAAATCCTGAACCGCAAAGCTGCTCAGCGCCGCGTCCAATCGCGTGGGCGACCCGCTGATCCAGCCGCAGGGAATCTTCGGACCGAAAGTCATGATCATCAACGAGCGCGCGGGCTCGGGCGGCGACGCGATGCCGTGGTACTTCAGGCGCGCCGGCGTCGGGCAAGCTGATCGGAACGCGCACCTGGGGCGGGCTGGTGGGCATGGCCGGCGGGCCGGGTCTGATGGACGGCGGTTTCGTGGGCGCGCCCAGTTCCGGCATCTACAATCCGATCACGGGCGAGTGGGAAGTGGAAAATATCGGCGTGCCGCCGGATATCGAAGTGGAGCAGGACCCCGCCCTGGTTCGCCAGGGCCACGACCCGCAACTGGAAAAAGCGGTCGCCGTCGTGATGGAGGAGTTGAAGAAGAACGCCGCCGCCAAAGCTTCGCCGCCCGGCTTTTCCGAACTACCACCGGACGGCATCGCAGTAGTTGGGGCGAGTGGAATAAGACTGCCTGTTGAGGATGGATATAGAGGCGAGCTTCAAGGAAACGGAAGAATACGGCAACGGGCAGCCTAGTGCAACGTCCAACACGGAACCCTCGGGTCCCAACTCTCATCGATCATTCGCCTGCGCCCGGTCGAAATCGGGCCCGGACCCAGGCCGGGCGGAAAGCTACCGTTAATGCTTCATAGCGGTCCTCCGACGGCGGAACTTCACTTAGGCAACTTGCGCGTCCACCAACCAAGTGGATTTGCTTATTGTGCCGTGACGGGCTAGCCTTCCGCGACGTACGCGTTTCCACCCGCAGGACGCAGCGTGATTCAGTTCTTCGTGATCGTCAAGGTGACAACATCGGCACCAGACGCACCCGCCCGAACGAATGCAAGCAGGTTCGTAGCGCGTCGTACTTTGCTATTTGCCAATGAGGAAGCCCAGAGAGGAATTAAGGGTCCGAACCCTAACTGAGTTCGTCAGGGGAGTAGAGGACCTACCGAAGGCTGCTGGAGATGGCTATTGGTTTCGTGGCCAAAGTTCTCTGCACGAAGGCAAGCTCCGCCCTTCGATTTACAGGAAGTCGCGATTTCAGACAGCTGAGGCGCTTTCCCAAGAGGACCGGCTGTTGTCTGAATTTATAAGGCTGGGTAGGCAACTGACCACACGACCCCAAACGCATTGGGACTGGTATTTCCTGATGCAACACTTCGGCGTGCCAAGTCGATTATTAGATTGGACCGATAATGCGCTTGCTAGCCTGCACTTTGCTGTTGGTGGCCTTGAAGAAGGAGACGGTCCCATCGATGACGCTGTCGTTTTCGCGCTTGACCCGTTTCCCTTAATGAAGAAGTCTTCAGGCGCAGCAGATTTCCGTCTTTCACGCGGCCTTCTGGCGTGGTCAGCGCGGACTGGGACGTCGCGCAGCGTTGGTTAAGGGAGCACCGGTTCCGACAGTTAGTTCGTGTAAAGTACCCTTTGGCGATCGATCCACCACATCTTGAACCGCGGATCGCTGCTCAAGGAAGCAGGTTTACGCTATTCGGCACGGATCGTGATGGATTGATGAGCCTATCGGAGCATCTGAACGGCAGGTTCGCAATGATCACGATTTCGAAGGACGCTGTTTCGACAATACGTAGACAGCTGCGAGTGTGTGGAGTTTCGCATTTTACCCTCTTTCCTGACCTCTCAGGTCTCGGGCGACAACTCGAACTCGATTGCAAGAACGGTGTCTGTCGCCAAAATCAGATGTTACGAACCTCGAGATCTTACGTTCCCAACTTCGTGCTAACAGCAGATCCGGACGATGACTTGGCGACAAATCAAGTCGATGCTCTGGAATATGTGGCTCGGTATTTGCGTTGAGTTGAGTTCACTGAAATGCCCGCGCGCCTCCGGATGATCACGCCGCCTACGGCAATCTCTTGAGCGCTGAAAATACTATGCGGCCTCGCGCCAGCAGTATCGATGGTGAAGACCGCCCAGCCGGGCACCGCCGGGGACCTTCGAATCGGGGGTTGGTCTGTGCTCGATGGGTCTCCCGTTTGGAGTATCCTTCTTCAGCGAATCGTGAGTCCGATCCTCATGGTAATAGCCGACGTATTCGCGAATGAGCCGTCGCAGATGGCTTTCATTCAGCGGGATGATGTGGTCCAGAAGTTCCCGACGACAGCTTCCGATCCACCTTTCGGCGAGTCCATTCTGCCAGGGCGACTGGACACTGGTCCGTTTCGGCTTCAGACTCATGCACTCCAGAAAAGCGATCACCGCGGAATCGAACTTCGAGTCGCGATCCAGAATGATGTAACGATATGGTCCAGCCTCCGAGAATGCCTCACGTAGTTGTTGCAGTATCCAATCTGCCGTCGGTTGACGGGTGACGTTGAAATGGAGAATCTTCCGCCGCCCGTGCTCTATGACGAACAAACAATACAGCAGTTCGAACGTGACAGTCGGCACGGTGAAGAAGTCGAAGGCCACGATGACTTCGCGGTGGTTTTGAAGAAAGGTAAGCCATGTCTTTGCAGGGGTCACCACGACGGTGCACACGTCGGAGATAGCGCGAAATGCTTCTCTCGGAGACCTCGAACCCAAGCTTTTTGCAGTTCGCCGTGGATCTTCGGCGCGCCCCAGCCTGGGTTTTCTTGCGCTAACCGCCGAATCAACACACGCAGTTCATTGGTGATCTTCGGTCGGCCAGGGCGTTGGCGAGATCGCCATCGCCAATACCAGCGAAAGCTAGCCCGGTGCCAGGCAACCACTGTGTCCGGCTTGACGATGAGCAGCACGTTTTTCCAGCCAGAAAAGAACCTCCGGAGCCCAATCCAGAACAACCGGTCGAACAAATTCAAAGGAGGCTTCGGCCGTTTTCGCTTGAGAATAACAAGTTGTTGCCTCAGCGCGAGGACCTCCAGCGCGGTGGCAGCGCGCGATCGGAAGAGGACTCGGATCGCAGCGACGACGGCTAACAGGTAGTCGAGCACGAAATCTCTTTTAACACTTCTTCAAACCGCTTACACGATGCGTCCCCGGAGCACGCAAGCTGGTGAATCGACAACACTACGGGTTTTGGCGACACACAGGTCCCCAGCGGTCAGGAGCGTAAGGTCTAAGTAGGGTCCACGATCAGCCGCACACTTCGCGACGTGTAACGTGCGGCATGGCGCCCGAAGCGTTAAAATAGAGCCGTGATACGGAAGCTCGAAGCGGTGTACGAAGGCGGCGTTTTGCGACCCACCGAGAAACTCCTGCTTGAAGAGCACCAGTTGGTCACCGTCATCGTGGTCGACGAGGACACGCCGGAGGACGAAATTCAGTTTGAGCCTCCGCAAAGCTTCGAATCGTTTGCCAACCACACCATCAGCAGGGAAACAGTCCGGGGCGCTCTGTCGATCATTCCCGGGGCATTGGACGCAGACTTCGCTGCTGAACGGAACGAACGTTAGGTGCACGGGTACTTCATAGACACCAGTGCGCTGGCGAAGCTTTACCACGCTGAAGTGGGTAGCCCACAGATGGAAATGCTGGCGCAATCCCCGGACAACCGCTTGATCATCTCCCAGCTCAGCGTGATCGAACTGCAATCCGTCTTCGCTGCCAAGGTCCGCATGCGCGTGATTGATCAAGCAAGCTTAAATCAGTTGCGTGGTCTATTCTTCGCCGACCTTGCCGCCGGCCGATTCAAGGTGGTCCTCGTTTCCGGTCGTTATTTTCGAAGTGCGGACCGGCTGATCCGTACCCATGCCGTCAGTCGAGCGCTGCGCACTCTGGATGCGCTTCAGTTGGCGATGGCGGTCGAGTTGCATCGGCGTGGCGCCGGGACAGCCTTGGTTGCGTCAGATAAGAACCTCTGCGAAGTGGCGGCTGCGGAAGGCTTACAAGTCGTTAACCCGATTCAAGGGCCGTAGAGATCGACGCATCTTGCGCCTCAGCCGATCGGCTTGCGTTATCAATCGCTTCGTCTCACAATCACAGCCTGGAGTGTGTTACGTGCCGCGGAGAGCGCATTGCAATACATTGAAATCGAATACAACCAAAAGCTGAAGCCGCGTGAAACCGTCCTGTCGGGCGTGAACGCAGCCGGGCGACTTTTTCGTCTGCGGCGCGATAGAGATGCCGATGCCCAGGGTGGGTCTCAAGGGCGCTGGAATACTGTCGTTTCCGGTTACTGACGCCCAGATCGCAGCAATTGTCAGGCGGGCCGATCGAGCCCCTTACGGCAAGGTGAAGCAACCATCGTAGATACGTCCGTGCGCAAGGTGTGGCAGATCTCCACCGGCCACGTCAAGATCGGCGGAAAATCCTGGAACGCAAATTTCGAGAACATCCTTTCGAAAGTGAAGACAGGTCTGGGCTGTGACGACGCAATCGTCACGGCGCGATAGTTGTTCCGGCGCGATCCCAAAGGAGTAGCCTACGTTCGCAGTCGTGCAAGACATTCTTGGCGCGCGATCGTCGGTTGTACCGTCGGATGCAGCCTCGGCGCGTTATTGGAGGCCGTCATCGGGCCCCTACCCTCCTCACCATGAAGAATTCGGTTCTCGTAACGAGTGTGTTTGTGCTCGCGCTTCCATGAACCACCGAGTTTTCGAATTACGTCGGCGCGTCTTCATAGGCAATTCCATATCCGTCGTCCAAAACGCGTATGGACCGTAGTAGTCCGGACGCGTCCGGGTCGCACTCGATCTTCACGTTTCTCTCATCGGCATCGAGCGAGTTCCAGATGAGCTCCGATAGCGCCTGCACCGGGCGGGTTGTCGCGAGCCTGTCCAGGAAGTCCTCTTGCACCCTGGAGTTCGATCGTCTGTGGCATGTGGATGACTCGCCGAATCTACAACAATTTCATCGTTCTTTGTATCCTACCCCGAACCAGGGTGGATGGTTTGCGGTCATCAGCATCGGCCCGCCCCCACCACGCCCACGCAAGCGCGCTTTTTGGTTTCGGCAAGAATTCGGCTGGCCGCGCCCTCGTCTGGACGCCGTACCGGCCCGGAGCGGCATTATAAGGTCCAACAGGGTCCACAGCGGCCCGTCAAGCCTTAAGGTCCAAAATAAGGTCCAAACGGGAAATGGCCGCCAAGCTGCTCGGCGGCCATTTCCATTTAAATACTTTAGAATCTATGGTGCGGAGAGGGGGACTTGAACCCCATCAACCTTCGCGTAATCTGCAAGTTACAGAAAACAAAAAGCGCTCAAATTACTAGATTTACGGCAAAGACGATACCCCGGTACATCGTTGGTACACAGTCGCATCCTTGACTTTGCAGACTACACAGTGTAGTCTGTTATCAAGATGCATGAACTGGAAGGAATAAAACTCAGCACCGGCGAGACCGCCGAAGTTATCGGTATCGACGCCGGACTTTTCGAGCGGTGGGTAAGTCGAGGAATATGGCGAAAGCCAACCAAGAAGGGGCGCGGCAAATACCGCTCGTTCACCGCCGACCAAGCCGTTGGTTTCGCACTGGTTGCAAGTCTCGTTGAATACGGGTTACCGGTCAGCATAACTGGCCAGATCGTTCGGGCGCTGGATTGGGCTCTCCAGGTAGCCGGGCAGTCCGGTGTGGTGATCATCCGCCGCGATCAAAGTAAGGACCGAGGCGGAATCATGGGCAATGGGCCGATGTTTGTTGCCGCTCGCGGATGGGAGGCGGCCGTGGTTACTGGGAGCATTTCTGAAGTCGTTAACACGTCCAACTCTGTCGCGATCTTAGTGGACGTTGTCGCGATCGAGCAGCGCGTTAAGGCCAGAATTGAGGCGATGTCCCGAAAAGCCGATCTCGACCCGTTTACTAAGAGTGAGGAGGGGTGATGACTCCTACCACCAAGCCAATTCGATCTCTGGGAATCGTTGAGGCTAAGGCGATTTTGGCAGAGATGCAAAAACGCGATGCGTTATTGATCATGGAAGCCGTTAGGCTTGACCTCACGGAAGCAATTCGGCAGATTCCGGACATGGCAGCAGCGCTGTTTGCAAGAACAGACGCCGCTAGCGATAGGGACTTCGTTAAGACTAGGCCGTGGTTCCCAGAAGTCGCGGCCGAAGTGGAAGATGAAGTTATTGCTGTCATCGCCCATTCTCCCGCCGGGGCGCCCTGCCCCGATGATATCGAGAGACTCGTTCTGGGGTGTGTACTCGCGATAATGTCCGGCGCCAACGTTTCCAGGTCTCTTTGGAAACTTGAGGAGAACAAACCGGACGGACAGCGCTGGGTTGTTGAAGGCGTCTACGATTCTTCGATCGCTGGGGCACGGCAGCATCGAACTCCAGGTCCTCTGATGGTCGCGCTCCCTGGAGAGATCCGCCACGCATTGATGAAGGAGTTACGGGACGGCTATCAGCCAAATAAAGTGCTGCAAGAGATTGTCTTTTATGGGCTTCGCGATCCCTCAACCGGCGCTCCGCATTGGAATCTAGACGAAATAGGGAAACTGCCGAGCCTACTGGTTTCACAACTAGCGCATGCTGTTCTCGGCTTGTCCGGCCTTGGCGACGCTGAGGTGAGTTTCGAACGTAGCGGGGTCGACAAAGGCAGGGATCTGAATTTTTTTCTACGCGCCGTGAAGCAGTCTTCTTCTGATGCAGAAGAAGCCCAAAAAAGACGCGATGTCGCGGTTGATTGGCTGCTTGAGAAAGAGGATGTTTGGCGTAACTTCAAAGGCACGGAAAAGGGTGCCTCGCTATTTGGGATCGGCGGAAGATCGATAAAAAATGCGTTCTGTGACGTAGTTCGGAAAGAAACAAACAGAGAGATCTTGGTTACAAAACGCCTATGCGAAATCGATGTCCCCGAGGGGTCAGTTCGTCAGCGCCACGAAAAACGCAACGATACTTCGTCCGTTTCGTGGCAATTCAGCGAGCGCAAAAGAAACAACACTTTCGACGAGGCCGTTCATAATGAGCACGATGTAAGACTGGCCTTCGATGCAATCTATGGTAACTCTCCAGTCGCCTCACGCGATTTGAATGTCTTCGTGCAGCGTCACCTCGAAAAGGCGCGGTGGGGCGATATTTCCGGTTTGTCGGACGCTGATGTAGTCGCCGCGAAAAAGAGCATTCAGCGGCACGAACGAACGATTCTCGAATGGCTTAAGGATAACGGTTACCGTTGGTTCCCAGAAGAACGCCGCTCCATCGACCCGACTGGCCACGCACGCACCGTCACTTGCTGCGCAACGAAAGCGAGTTCAGCTTTGCCTCATTCTCCCGAGGTTTATTCTCAGCGTTGTCTGGTTTGTGCGTTCTGGCGGCAACCATGCCCAAAGTGCGCTGCGGACCATTAGGACCTGTATTTTGATTTCAAAAGCAGGCATGTCCCAAAAATCCAGCCTCAACCCGTTTATTAGAGTGAGAGAGAAAAAACCGTTATGAGCAACCTTGCAATCCACATCACAGTCGAACCGGAGAGCGGCCGTCCGGTAAGCCTCGCACGCATCAGTGATAGCGACACTCTCCGATACGTTGCTCGCGCAGCACTTACTGAAGCCCGAGCCAACGCTTTACACGCTCGAAATCGAGACTCAGTGCTCGGATTTCTTGAGGACGATGAAGTGTCCCGCCTGGAGCGTTACTTTAGTCTTTTGATACCGGGCTTCGCTGCTGACCGTCCCGCGCATCTCGTCTTCTAGAAACCCAGATCCACAAATGGCTATTGAATCTCCGCACGCCGGCGCGGACGCCCGGAGTGTGCCCGGCGCAGGCTACACAGAACGCCATTTCACTCCTCAAGAAATCGCCGAGATTTGGCGGGTGGATGCTAACACCGTTCGCCGGATCTTTCGGGACCAAGACGGCATTTTTAAGATCGGATCTGCCGGACGGCGCAACCGGCGCGATTATGTAACACTCCGCATCCCCGCGAGCGTCATGAAGCGGGTTTACGAAGAACGGACAAGAGGTTGAGGTCGCGACACGAAGCCTCGACCGAGGTTTCAATGGAAAGGCAACCAGAAGGCAACTCTCAGCGCATGTCGGCGAACAATCGCGCCGCGATGACGCGCTAAAACGTTTTTTCCACACTACCTCCGTGGCTTAGGGAAGGCCGACCTGCGTCGGCTTTCCCATTTTTTCAACAACACGCAACGGAGAATCGACAAACCAAAACACGAGCCGTCCCGACTCAGGGAAAGGCCGCGCCATGGAGGTAATTTTAGTATGCTTCGAGTCCGCGACTGGTCTAGCAATTTTGAGACCGGCGAAAGCAGAAAATTAGTACATCTCGCGTGGGTCAAAATCCCGAATGACCTCACGGATATTCACTACCGATTGCTCATTGACCATCCCGAGGGATCGTCGCATTTCGGGGCGTGGATCGCAATCGTAGAGATAGCTTCGCGCTGTAAGCCACGCGGAACACTGTGTGAGAGTGGTTTGGCTCTTTCCGCCAAGCACCTTGCAATGAAGAGCGGCCTTCCGGCTGACATTTTCGTGGGCGCTATTCCGCGATTACTGAGTATCGGGTGGCTTGAAGAAACATCGTCGGGAGAATCGATGGAAGTTCCGGCGGAATCTCCCGATGTTCCGGGAGAATCAACCGACACTGCTGAATTGAGTAAGCCGAACGATGTCTCGGGAGAATCCCCCGGAGTCTCGGGAGAATCTCCGGGACACATAACAAGACATTACACAAGAGAAGAAGCAAAGACATGCGCATCGAGTGATGCGCGTTTCGGTGCGTTCGGATCAATCGATGAACCTCCATTCGGAACGCTCGACGAGCTTACGCCACCTAAACCGGAAGTGCGGCGCGCAACGAAGCCATCGAAGCGTCGGGATTTGACTCCTCAACAGGAAGTTTGGTTCGGAGAAGTCTGGCAAGCGTACTGGCGGCGAGTATCGAAGCAGGATGCTCGCGTTGCGTTCGGCCGCCACGTTCAAAGTCAAGAACGCTTCGCGGTGGTTTTGGGAGCAGTGAAGGTGCAGGCACCGGAGATGCTTAATCGCGATCCGGGCAAACGTCCGCATCTCGCGACTTGGTTGAACGGTCAGCGTTGGCTGGATGAAGTTGCTCCTGAGGGAGCGAGCACACGGTTAATGCCCGCAATTCCTGATCGCCCGGTTCTTCCCGAGTGGACGCCGCCCTGGAAAGAAGAAGCCGACCGGCATAAACAGGCACAAGAAAAACTCTCGGCGGAACAGGATCGACGGTACAGCGCCTTGCGTGAACGTTTCGCAGGCGATCGGCACCGACTGGACCTGGAATTCTTTGAAGGCGAGGCTGACGCTGGGGAAGCGATTTTGAAAAAACTCGAAGCCGGCGAGCAGGAAGGAAATCTATGAGCGAAGTTTTGATCGGTGCTGGCGCCGAATTGCAGTTTTTGGAGCGACGCGAGGGCACCTTGATGTCCGAGTATGAGCAACGAACGGAAGCACTGAGAACCGGAAGTGGAGAATCGGCGAAGTTATACTCCATCCTCGACGGAATCTCACGGGCACTGAATGTTTGCCGCTCTCGACAGAGGGTGCTCCGGGAGATTCTCTCTGAATCGTCCATCGTCGAAGAAACGGCCGGCGCCGTTTTTGCCTGTGATCACGATGTCTAAGTCGGCGAAGCGTAAAAAGCGCGTTGCCATCCGCTATGTGGCTTCATTGCGGCGCGGCGTGTGTGTTGGATGCGACACATGGGCGATCGTCAACCAAAACGCCTTGTGTCGATCATGTTTGACTGCCGGTGCTCCAGCAGTGGAACAAAATACCCGATGTCTGCCGAAGCCAGAATGCCCGAGAATCGCCGACTAGCTAGTCGTGGCGTGCTTGCTGAAGCGCGCGGCATGGTAACTATCCTCCCGTGGTCCAGCGATTGAACCTCGGGGCTTATTCGTCGGCTCAACACCTTTTGACGCTCCATGGGAGATTGGCGGATTCCGGCAATCGATTCGTGTTGCGTATCTTTGACTGCGAAATGTCCGCAGTCCGAACCCATGTAGGAGGTTCTATGAACGAAGATGTATTGACCCAAGGAAAGTTCGAGGGTTGTCAGCTTGGCTTCGTCGATACTGACGAACTCGTATTTCTTGTTGAACCGTCGCGCGGTGAACTTTGAATCACGCGGCAAGATCATCGAAGAGTTGCGCCAGCGTCGCCTCAAAGCAACACGCGTTCTTGACGTTGCGGAACGCGCCACGGGCTTCCCGCGCTTCACTTGAGCAAGACCACCCGAAAGACAAACCGGCGTGCGTAAGCCCGCCTAAACCGCAAACCCTATTTTTTCAAACAAAGGATGACATGAAATCTCAAACTCTGTATTCCGCGGACTACCGTGAGAACGCGCGGATCGTCGCCGTGAATGAACCGCTGATCTCGAATCTGCGTAACGAAATCCAAACTCTTCGGAATGAACTGTCCGTACTGGAAAACTACCAATCAATTTACGCCGGCGTCGACGGGCCTAGCGGTTCAATGAAAGCGGCGCGTAAAGCCCAGGAAGAACGCAGGGCGCGAATCCCCGTAGTAAAGAGCACGATCGAGGAACTTCTGCCGAAGTTGGATAAACTCGTCCAGGCGACGGGTCGGGCACATCGAGCTGTCGCCGACTACAACGCTAAGCTCGAATCCGATCGGCGCGCCAGGTGTTCACGCGCCGTTCAAGCGGCTGCGGCTGAGGCTCCATCTCGACAACCCTACATCGAGGCCCGCGAAAAACTTGAGGCATTACGCGCGCAACTAACAGCGAACGAGGGCGAGTTGCAAAGACTGCAAACCACGCCCATTGATAGCGACGATTCACCGGAAGGAAGAGCGCTCGAACTGCTTGATACCGGAAATCTAGAGCCCCTCAAGGAAAAAGCAGACATTCAAAAACGCGTTCGGGATCTGATCGGCGTAGGTAAGACCATAGGCGCCGCGATCACCATCCAGACAGACCGCGTTCAAAAGATCCAGAGTGCTTTCGCATCAGAAGTCATACAGGCGCTTCGACCAGTTCATCAGGACATCGTGTCGCGGATCGCGGCCGGCGTAGAAACGTCGCGCGAGGCTACGGCAGAGGCTCGGTCACTGACGGCCGCGTTCGGCGTCGCATGTGGCAATCCTGATTATCTGCCGTCCGTTACGTTCGGTGGGATCACGGTTCCCTACGAATTTCAACAGGACAGTTTTACATTCTGGCTCGACCGGAAGCGTATCGAAGGGTTCGCCGTCTAGCGACTTCGCATAAAACAATCGGGCGTCAAATCAATTTGACGCCCCTCAGCAAGTGAAGGAGATTCAAAGATGGTGTTCCCGAGAGTAAAAACAGTTTCAGAACCGCGGTTCAGCGCTTCGATGCTTCCTGGTGGCGTGCTCGAATTGCTTTGCTACGGCGATATAGTCGACGCTTCGACGCTGTCGATGCTCCAATCGTGGGGCGAGGATGTTGATGGACTCGTGAGCGAGTTATCGACAAAAAAGCAGATCGACGCTGCAGGCGACTGCTCTAAGATTTCAGTACGCATCAATTCGCCAGGCGGCGATGCTCTTACCGGCATCGCAATTTACAACCTGCTTCGTAGCCAGGGCAAACCTATCGAGGTTTTCGTGGACGGCATTGCCGCCTCGGCCGCTTCGATCATTGCAATGTGCGGTGACGAAATCCATATGGGCGCGAACAGCATGATGATGGTTCACAATGCGCGATGTGGGTGCTATGGATCAGCCGTCGACATGCTTCAAATGGCCGATGTGCTCAACAAAGTCTCAGAATCTATCGGGGCAACCTACGTTCAGCGAACCGGCCGGACGCCCGCCGAAATAAAAGAGCTCATGGACAGTGAGTCGTGGCTATCGGCTAAGGATTGCCTCAATCTCGGTTTTGCAACGCACGTCACGGAAGGACAGGGCGACACTTCAGCGCGCGCAATGGCCCAAGCGCGTAGGTTCAAATCGCTCGCTCCGTTGCACCCGCCGTTCGAACTCAAAGAGGATGAGGCTTGCGATTGCGAGTGTGAGAACTGCGTCTCCGGCGAGTGCGATAAATGCAGCAACCCTGGATGTGATGATCCAAATTGCAACGACTGTCCGATTCAGGCAGCGCCAGGCTACAACAACCTGAATCTCCATAAACGCGTCGCCGCCAGACTCGCATCCGATCGCATCGCTGTAGCCGCCGCGCTAACATCCAAAGCGCCACCGGATCGGGCTCCGCGAACAACCAGGGAAGCACAGCGAATCTTGGATGAGCTAAACGCTCGTGTCGCGGCATCGACGGCCACCACAGAAGAAGAGTATCCAACCGTGGAAGAACAGCGGAAGCTATCGGACACGCTGAAGGCGAAACGATGGCTTGCCGCACTGGGGCTGCCAGTCGGGAGGCGGTAATATGCATCGCGGTGTAATCAAGTGCTTTGGGAGGCACCGCGGCTTCGGATTCATCCAGCGATCCGGCGGTGATCCCGATATCTGGTTTCACGCGTCGGATTCGCCGGACACGCCAGAGGCAGAATTCAAGCCTGGATGCCGTGTCGAGTTCTCTGTCTTCCACACAATGGGCACTGCTCACGCTGTAAGCGTCCGTGTTCTGTCGGATGACGTTAGGTCAAGCAACTTAGGCATTGCGGGGTAAGGGGCGCGCGGCGTTGGGATCACGGCAGGCATGGCGACTGTAAGCCGTGTGACGGGGAGGGTGGCTTGATTCCTTGAGACATCGACCCGCCGTGACCTTCGAGCCCTTTTGCGCGTGTCGATGTGTACCTCGTTTACGTTAGGTTTACTTGTAACAGGTTACTTACAGTCACGTAAGCCAAAGCAACTACAACACTTAACCAGATACAACACAGGTTAATCAATGGTGCCGTTATGGTCACGGTTGGTTCACTACTGGGTGTACAAATATGCAAACTTCAAAGATTTCCGTCGCGGACATCGTGAAAAGCGGCCCGTCCAAAACCGCCGTTTATAAAGCGATCCGGGCGGGAAAGCTAACTTTCAAAGACAGCAAGGCCGATCCGGTGAGATTGTTCGCGGAATGGCGCTCGAAGCGCGATCCATCGCGGGATGACAAAATCGGGCCGGCGCTTGAAAAGATAATCCGCAAACTGGGCCTGACGGTTCCAACGCCAGAGGCCAAATCGAAGCAACCCGCGGCGGCAGGTGAGCCGGCGATTGACGCGAGCGGCGTACCGCAACACCTCAGCGTCGAGATGAAGCGCTTCTGGCGGCGTGCGGTTTCCGAATTTGAACTAGAGTCGGATGCGCTGCTGATTCTGCGTACCGCGTGCGAGGCGTGGGACCGTGCTCAGCAGGCCCGTGTAGCGATCGCGAAGGACGGCTTGACCGTCAACAATCGGCGCAACCCATGCATCGATATCGAGGCCCAATCGCAGAGCCTCTTTCTCAGGGCCATGCGACAACTTGGGCTCGATATTGAACCGACTGGACCAGTCGGACGGCCGGTAGGAAGGTAACAATGCCCAGATTAAAACGTAGGCGCAAATCGCGCGCATCGGATTTCGAAAAGTCGCTATTGCGATTCCTTCAGCACCCAACGCAAACGCTGTGGTTCTTCGGTACGCGGGCGCATGGTGTTAAACGCCGTGGCGAACAGTCGGCGGGCGTGTGCGATAAAGAGCATCCGTCCGGCGGCTTCACAGCCGTTCTCGTTCGCCGTGGAGAAGACCCAACGCAAGTGCTTCGCGAGTTTCGAGAGAAAGAGTCAGAGGGGAACGCAACTGAATGATGACAATTAAGCCCGTACTCGACACTAAAGGCAATATCGCGGTGGGATTGATACTCTCGCCGGGCGATGTTTTCGTAACTGACGATGGAGTCCCCGGATCTGGCATCGCCTTGAATTATCGCCAGGCCGTGGAGGCCGCGCACTTACTTCTCAGCTCAGCGATTAGCATTGAGCAAGCGAAGCCCAAGGAATCCTAAAACATGGGAACAGCACAGAAAATAGCGGGGGTAGGTTCTCCTGGGTCCACGAGCAGCGGAACGGTCGCACCGGCTGGAGTAACAATCACATCTCTCGTGGCGCAACTCCTTCCCGCGGATGCCAACGGAAATGTCTCCTATGGCCTTTCGGCAACCTACACGGTTCCAGGCGGCTGGACAGGAACCGGAGTTCATGGCTATTACGAACTTCCGGACCAGTCTGGCTCCGCTCAGTTCACCCTCGACGGGACAACGAACCTAAGCGGATCGGCGTCTCTCGCTGGCGCGTGGCGTCCAGTGTCGATCGGAACGCAGGCATACAGTTCCGGCGATCCGACGCATTATTTCTTTTTTCAGGTTCCGGCCCCCGCTACAGCTATGACGCTTCGCCTGCGTCTGGTTGGGATGAATAAGGATGCAGATCCGCCAGTAAGCAAGACAAGCCCGAGCGCGACAGTGAGCCTCGGGCCTCCGGCGATCAACCTGTCCGGCACTGCGCGAACATCGAACGTCACTGGCTTCACGATAACGGTTGTTTCTCCGGTGGACGGCGGAAACGGCATCCTTCGGACGCCTGTCACCGCCTCGTTCACTGAACCGACAGATCCGAAATACGGCGGCGTCGAGCTCAAAGTAGTTTGGGATAACCAAGCACTCACCGGGCAGTCATTCTTTGTCAACGCCGGACATTCTGACCCGGTATCGTTCGCGATCAACACGCCGACTGCCGTCAACACGTTTACAATCTGGGCTGTATCGTACGACATAAACGGCAACTCTAACGGAATAGTCCTGGGAGTTACTCCCGCGCAACCTGGAAGCACTGGGGCTCCGTCCGGAACCACTATTAACGGCGCGGTGCTGAATAATTCGTCAGTTCCTCTTGCGGTGTTTGTGCCGACCATCCGGCCCGTCGTGAACTACTCGACGCCGCCGACGTTGCCGAACTCAACGCTATATCCTCCCGGTACGTATGGATCAGATCTGTCGAACCCGTCCTCACCGCAACTGACGCGCGTGAATGCGGCGGGTACGGCTTGGGAGAAGGGCGTTGCGGCGGGCGATCTCCAGTTAAACTCCGTCACGGCTGGAGTGGCGGCGTTTGGGGCAGTGTCAGCATCAAGCCTCGGTAGTGGAACGTTTCCTGTTGGTGTGATCTATGCCGGTACGGTCTATTTAACACAACTCGGCTCAGGAACGCTTCCGGTAGGTGTTGCATACATCGGTACGGTTAACGTGAGTCAGTTAGCAGCAGGGACAGCAACGTTCAGCGGTACGGTGCGCTTCCAAAATACGGGCGCTACGGCGTATGTCGAGATCACTTCCGGGGCGGTGAACATCGCTGGCGGATCTCTCACCAGTCCGATTATCAATGGTGGATCGCTGAACGGCACAAGTCTATCTTTGAATTTAAACTCAACCACTACGACAATCTCAAACTCCGTCAGCGGCTCGCGTGGTTTCGGTTACGTTGGGCTGAGCATCGCCGCGAACGGTGCTAACGCCAAGACAGGCATCGCTCCGGCTGAGATTTTCATAATCGGCAACGCATCGACCCAATCGACCGTGCAAATTTTTGACGACGGGGTTGGCGGGACATCGCACGGCAAAATCATACTTGGAGATTCGAACGGGAGTTCCTCTGACACGATTACGCTGTGCCCAGCGACGGGCATCAGTTTGATAGGTTCTGGCGTTCAATCGAGCGGCGGTTATGACACAAGCGGCGGCGGCGGATACAGCGTCAACGGGTCCGCAGGTTCGAGCGGAACGTTCTACGTAGCGACAACGCCAGGCGGCTCGCCGACAACCGCGATTACGTTTTCACGAGGCATCAAGACTTAGCCGCGTTGGGCTCGTGGTCCACGGCCTGGGCCTGGCCCGATTGCCCCAACAGCGCCACACCGATAACTTCAACGTGCGCGGTGCTTACCAGGCCGCGCGGATCATTTTCAAAGGAAAACTATGAAACTCATCATTGCCCTACTTGGGTGCGCGTCGGCGTGCGCCCAGTGCCCTACGGGTTATGTCTCCATCATGGACACCATCTATACTCCCGCAGTGTCTGCGGGTTCGACGCCTGCAATATTCACAGGGAAAGCGACCATCTCGGCTCCGACGATTCCGACGAGCACCAACACGCTGACTTTTGGACGCGACGCGCAGACGATCACGGTCACCAACGGCGCGTTCTCTGTCTGTCTTGCGCCCAATACGGCAATGAACCAGCACGGGACGTTTTACAGTGTCACCTTTCAATCTCCAGTAACGCACTGGAGTGAGACGTGGGTAGTGCCTGCATCGTCTGGCGCGCTGAAAATCTCACAGGTGCGCGGCCGTGTGGTGGCAACGAACGAAACAATCAAACCCTCGGATCTTTCGACGTATGCCGCTACCGCGAATACCTGTATTCGGTTTGACGGCTCTCAGCCGATCTGGGCAAATTGCCCACGTTCATGGTCTCAACTTCCAGGCTCCTGGTCGAGTTTAACCGGCCCCTGGTTCATTCAATAAAGGGGAGAAATCAAATGCGATTACTACTTGTGAGCCTGTTCGCTTCCGCCGTGGCGTTTGCGCAGTGCTCGATTACCACGATTCAACCATCCGACGCGGCCAGCAGCGGGCCAACGGTGCTTAATGGAAATTTCAGTTCTCTGAATTCCTGCAAACCCGGCTGGCCTGGTACTGGCGTGCCGAACTCAACTGGATCCGGCGTGGGGAACCCCGTATACGGTCGGAACCGGCGCGGGCAATCTCGTACAACTCAACGGCAGCGGACAACTACCAGCAGTGTCGGCGTTCCTGCTAACGAACTTCCCGACGCTCAATCAGTCTACGACGGGCAATGCCGCGACAGCGACGGCACTAGCGGCGACGCCAAGCAAGTGCTCGGCTGGCAATTACCCCCTTGGCGTGGATGCGCAAGGAAACGCCCAGAATTGCACGTCGGCAGGATCGGGCGGAACAGTCATCGTCGAGAAAGACGTGATCCGACCAGCACAACTGGCCGGAAGCGCTACTTATGCGTGTTGCGGTAACGTCACGAATCCATCAGGCTCTTATGGCGACAGTTCCAACCCTGCTGGAAGTGCGTTGTTCATGCGGTGGACGACGGCGGGAGATCAGATCGTTTACCCGTTCATATTCCCGGCCGGCGTAACGAACATTGCCTTCGTCACCACGGGACGCGTTTACGATCCGTCGCCGACGCACACCGTCCAGCTAACGGCGGCGATCGGTTGCCAGCATCCAGGATCAACCTGGGACGGCTGGAGCTTAAACACGGGCGCAAATACAAATTCTGTCACGACGAGTTCGACCAATACCGCCGTGACGCTCTCGGTTGCCAGCGTCTCGTACAGTGCGTGCGTGGCGAACGATGAGGCGTTTCTAAAGGTCACGTTCTCAGGGACCCTTCCGAGTGGAAGCAACGCGGGATACGATACTTCGGCTGGCGTGATGCAGATTACCCGTGCGTTGCCTTAAAAGCGTTTCCTCTTTATTTTGGCCCTTCCCAATTCGAAAGGGGCCTGACCCGCGATTTCGCGCATCGAAAGGAAATTGGACTATAATGGACAATTCTAATACCACACGAATGATATCATCAGTGGAACAAGTCGCTGACCGCACGCACGCGGAACTCAATAGACTCTTCAATCTCTACCGACTGGCAAATCTCAACGCACGCTACTATGGATGTCGCGCCGAGAAGTACGAGAAACAGGCGCGCTACGTGCTAATCGTGACCGGTCTATTATCAGCTCTCGCTCTATCTCTCCTGTTGGCTGATTACGGAAAGACGATAGCGACGATCTCAGCCGGTCTTGCCGCGGTATTGTCCGGCACCGCTCCCTTTATGGGCTGGACCGAAAAAACGCGGGAGCTGCGCAATCAGCATTTTGCTTATAGTCAATTGTTTGGTCAACTTGAATTTGTAATTACAGAGATTCGTCGTGGTGAGGAACTTACCGACGAGCAGGTTGGATTATCAAGAATGGTTCATGAAGCTTTCATGCGTATAGAGGCTCTCGACGAGCTCGAACCTGACCAGGTTTTACTGGACTGCGAAGATGCAAAGGTCCGCAAGGCATTTCCAGACGAATACGTCTGGACGAATTTCTGATGGCAGAAAAAAAACAGCCGCTCCCTAAACCACCCGCACATGGTCGCCCGCCCGGTGAGAAGAGGATTCAACCACCGTGGAACGATAGAACCAATCAGGTTCGCCCATCGGAACCATACCGACCAATCCCACCGCGACCAAAGCCGCCGAAGGACTAACGATTGACGTAGGCGTCGCATATGTTGGTTGATGAACTGTACCGAAAGAGCGTCTGTTACGTCGTTGCGGAGCGTTGGGACGAGAACAAGGAATGCTATGAAGTACTTCCCGAAGGCACTGCCTTTTTCGTTGTGGAACACGTCAAGACGGCGTCCTTGTACTACGCCGTTACCGCTCGTCACGTCGTAGAGGGGATCAAGAGAGACAATAAATATCGCAATATGTTTTTCAGGGCGAATACGTTGACCAGAAAGTCTCTGGACATCCCGATTCAGTATCAAGACTGGGTATTCCATAAAGAGACTGATGTAGCCGTTTGCAGCATCTCGTTCGATCCATCTGTCGATACATTCCCCCTATTCGTTGGTTCGCTTGGGGCGAATGCGGTTCCGGGACACGACGTGTTCTTCATCGGTCTCTTCTCGAGTCTACCGGGAGAACAATCTGTAAACGCGATAGTGCGTTTTGGAAAGATCGCCCACCCGCTAACCAGGGTCCCAATCGCAGACGTCGCTGGAGATGTTAGATATGTTGACGCCTATTTGGTTGAGTCAAGATCTTGGGGCGGAGAGAGTGGCTCGCCCGTGTTTCTATACGACGAACACTACGCAAAGCCGTACCGATCTCCCTTGGATAGCGAGCTTTACGATTATTATGGCGGAATACAGGAAAGTCGCATTACCTCAAGTCAAGTCAGGCCGAATCTGTTAGGTCTCCTTCATGGCCATTTCGAGATCAATCGACATGTTAGGACAAGCCAAGGTCAAACTACAGGCGAGGTAGATGTGAATAGCGGGATTGCTGTTGTCATTCCCGCAAGTAAGATTATCCAAACCTTGAGCGATCCAGTCTTCGAAATAAAGCGCCAGGAAATAAGAGATCGGGTGGATGCTTCTTAAATAGAAAGGGCGCGCCACGAAGGACGCGCCCTTAAGCATACCCGATTCTGTTCTGTCTCAAGCCCGACGCCAGGCCACCACACACCCGGCGATCCTGGCCCGTTCTAGCGCTCGCGTGAAGCGCCGCGGTTGCGGTGTCTGGATAATCCGAAGCTCTCCATCGGCGTAGCGGATTTCAAAAGCGGTTTGCATGGCCGAATCAGATAAGGCCTTCGAGACTGACGCCGGCCGCCTTCGCTTTCATCTTCAGCTTTGAACGCTCTTCTCGATAGAAGTCCTGGTGCGTTTTGATAGCGGACTGGTGTTTCTTGAGGTTCTGAGCCATCCTACGGCACCACGCGGCCGGGGAAAGCGCTCTCTGTTTCGGTGCCGTTTGCGCTTCGGTCGCCGCTTGCTTTTCGGCGTCCTCTTTAGCAACGGTTTCGCCGGCCCGTTTCAGCGTGTCGCGGCTGTAAGTGCGATCAAAGATTTCGCTGCCGCAAGAATTTTCGCGGGCGTTCATCTTGGCTCCGTCGTAGTACTCGCTGTATGCCTTCGCTAACAGCGGGTCGGGTTCTTTGGATGTGATGAGCTCTGCGTGATCCCGGAATATTTGACGGGCGGCGTCGACGGCGGTGGCGAACAGAGCGAGATGTTCTGCGTAGGACGCCTTTGCCATCTCGGCAACGCGTGGATCTGTGCCGGCTGGTATGACCAGGTCCGGGATGATAGTGGAAGCGCTCGGCGGCGCGGAATTCTTCACGGTTCGTTTCATGCGGTTCTCCTTTGAATGTTGTTGATGTTGTCGGTATAGACTAGCAACATCGATAGACTATAACAACACGATGTAGCTTGTCAACATAAAAATTACGTGATAGATTATCTACATGGGAAAACCGGACTCTAAGACGTTGAATATGAACATCAACGTGGCGCTTCTCGAGCGAATCGAGAAGTACCGTCATAAGCGCATGTTCCCGACTCGCACAGAAGCCATCGAGTTTCTACTCGACGCGGCGCTAAGACTTAATCCAGATCCGAAGGCTGACCAGAAAGGCTCCGCTTCAAAAGGGGATTAAACGCGTGCTAAACCTCTACCGTCGCCACATTCGCAAGTGTCCACACCGCAAGAAAGGGACGGAGTACGTCAAGTGCTCCTGTCCGATCTGGTGTGACGGTGAACTGAACGGGAAGCGCGTGCGCGAGACGCTCAAGACGCGCGATTGGCAGCGGGCGATTCGAAAACTGGCGGCGAAGGAAGATCCTCACGGCGTCCAGGTTAAACCCCTCCCTGAAGCGATCAAGGCATTCGAAAATCACATACTCTCCCTAGAATCGTCCACGCAACGGAAGTACAAAAATGTCCTCGCGCAGCTTCAGGCGTACTGTAAGAAAAACGGCGTGGTTGATCTCATGCAGTTGAGCGTGGAACACCTTGATGGATATCGGGCGTCCAGGGGTCTTGCGCCCGTCACGTCGTTGAAGGAACTTCAGACGCTACGCCAGTTTTTCGGATTCTGTTTCGAGCGTAAATGGATTGGCGAGAATCCCGCTAAGAAGATCAAAGGCCCACGAAACATCAAACCGACCGAGGTCGTGCCGTATACGCCCGAGGAAATTGCCAAGATCGTTTCAGCTTGCGACATGATCGGGCGTACCTCATATGAACGCCTCCGCGCTTCAGCCATGATTCGGCTTTTGGACAACACTGCACTGAGAATCTCGGATATCGCGACTCTCGCACGGGATCGGGTACGCGACGGGAGAATTACGCTCCGAACACTGAAAACCGGCCATGTGGTCTCACTTCCGCTTTGGCAGAACACTCAAATAGCCCTGGACGCGCTTCCTGTCCCCCGTGGCGCCATTACGGAACCCCGTCACTACTTCTGGAATGGGAAAACGTCTAAGCGGGCCGTAGTGGGCATTGCGGAACGCACGCTCGCGGCCGTCTTTGAAAAATCTGGGGTGACTGGAGCTCACGCCAACCGGTTCCGTCACACCCTCGCCACGCGATTGCTCGGGGCTGGCGCTTCAGAACAGGACGTCGCCGATATTCTAGGGAACAGTCCGGCGATTGTCAGGAAGCACTACGGAAAGTGGTCGCAGGCGCGACAGGAACGGATCGACAGGCTGATGCAGGCTCCCGTTCCTGGTACGTCTGTGGTACACAAAGAAAAATGGCCTGTAATCAATTGATTTAACAGGCCCAAAACTGGTGCGGAGAGGGGGACTTGAACCCCCACGAGATTGCTCCCGCTAGCACCTCAAGCTAGTGCGTCTGCCAATTCCGCCACCTCCGCGTGGCTGCGATAACTCTCTACTTCTTCGGCGGCGCCTGCGGTACCTGCCCGTTCGGCGCTGGACCGGTCTGCATCGGTACTGGTTGGCCCTTCCCCTTGGGCATTGGCAGCGGCACCGTACTGGTCGGCGCGCCTTCCGGCGTCACGCTCACCGTCGGTGTGGCACCTTGCGGCACTGGGCCCGGGGCCACCGGTTTGGCCGGAGCTGTCTTCGTGATCGGACGCGCCGCGGGCAACACGCTGTGAGTACCGGCTGCGCCTCGCGTCGTCAACACAGACAAAAACAACGACGTCAGCATGAACAGCGCGGCTGAAATCGTGGTCGCCTTCGAAAGTACTGTCGCCGAACCGCGCGGACCAAATGTCGTCTGCGAGCCCATTCCGCCGAACGCTCCCGCGAGGTCCGCCGCCTTGCCGCTTTGCAGCAGCACGACGATGATCAGAAAGAAACAAACCACAATGTGAATAATAGTTAGCAGAATGGACATACTTAGAACTCAGGACGCCCGAGCACGGGCCCAAGGGACATTAGTAGTATAGCTCAATCGGCAAAGGTCTTTGCTGTCCCCCAAAGGTACCCCAGGTACTCGGGATCTGCTTCCACCAGCGCCTCCAAGATCTTCGTTGCGGGCTGCCACTCCCCAACGATCGGATAAGTCAACAACGCGAGCCGCGCCAAGTCAAACGACTGCTCTACTGCCGCACGAATTGCGAGCACCTCATAAGCTTTAACGGCAAGCACAAGACCCTTGACCGAGTCCGGCAATGGACCGGTTGCCAGCGGCCGCGGTCCGTTCCAATCGATTAGAGCCGGCACTTCCACCACATCATCGTCAGGAAGATCGGTTACCGCACCACGATTACGCACATTCACTACTACCGGGGTCGCCAATCGACTGTTCAATCCGGTCATTACATCCACGGCGATGCGATGGTAGCCGGTAGCCGCCGCAAACGGATTCCAATCGTGATGCTCTTTCTTCAGACCCGATTCGGCCTCGGCTTCCAGCCTGAGATAACTGGCATTCCGCTGGTTCAAATACTGCTTGTAGATCTCGAGCCCGAGGCTCGCATTCCCGCTGCTCACTTGCTCGCGCAAATCCGCGAACAATGCCTCATTCATTTCGCGGATCTCTTCGCCACGGCTCGCGCCCGCCGCGAGTTGATTCTTCCAGGCGCGCGTCTTTGCATAACAGAAGAAAAGATATTCTGTCGGTATCAGGCCCATCGCCCGAATCATGTCCGGTTCAAAAAGACGCGCCGGATAAACACGCAGGATCGCGTCGTCATCCTCTAAAAGACGCGAGGTGATGTCCTTACCTCGAAACAAGACGCGCCGGACCCACCCCAGATGATTCAGGCCCGAATAGTCGAACCGCATCTCTTCAAACGGCAGCCCCAGTGACCAGGCGATGCGATGAAACACCTCCGCCGGCGTATCGCATATCCCTACAACACGTGCTTTCGTGTGTTGCATCAGAGCCTGTGTGATGAGGCCCGCCGGGTTTGTGAAATTCACGAGCCAGGCGTCAGGCGACAGCCGCTCGATGAGCCGCGCATGCTCCAGAACCACCGGCACGGTGCGCAGGGCCATGGCCAATCCACCGGGACCGGTGGTCTCCTGGCCCGCCATGCCGCGCTCTATGATAATCCGCTCGTCGCGAGCACGGGCCTCAATACCTCCTACGCGGATGCTGCTGCAAATGAACTTCGCACCCGCGACCGCATCTTCAATCCTGCGCGGGGTTGTGATCTCAATCTCTGCGCCAAGTTCACGGACGATCTCTCGCCCGAGCGCCGCCATGATCTCGACGCGATCGCGATCGATATCGAAGAGCGATAGTTCCGTGACCCCGATCGCCGTCTGCGCTTCCGCAATTCCATGAATCAACAGAGGAGTGCGCGCTCCGCCTCCGCCGATCACCGCTGTCTTCTCTGAATTCATGAACGCACTCCTTCCAGCGCTTCCACGAGTTCGTCCCTGGTGGGGAATGTGGCGATGCCGCCCAGGCCCCGTGTCGACAATGCGCCGCAGATCGCCGCGATGCGCAAACATTCCTCGGGAGGCGCGCCCCGCAGCCATCCATAGATAAATCCGGCGTCAAATGAATCGCCCGCGCCGGTGGTGTCGACAGGGTCGACGGGAAACGGGGGGCAGCGATAAACCTGGCCCTCCCAGTTGAGAATCGCACCGTTAGAACCGAGTTTCAAAGCCACGCGTGGCACGCCTCGATCGCTGATTGCACGTACCATTTCAGTTGGAAGGGAAAGTCCCGTCATCAACTCGGCTTCCCGCTCGTTGGGAAAGAAAATATCAGACTGACGAAGCAGGTCATTGCTCGCAGGATCCTGGAGCCACGGTTCGTGCCAGCCAACATCGATCGATATGTTGCACCCGTTTCGATGCAGTTCGGCAAAGACCCCGGCATCCAGATCGGGATCGGGCCCGCAAGCGAAATGGACGTGGCGGGCGGACGCCATCAATGCGCGGGCTTCTTCTTCGCGAATCAGACTCGGAAGCTGTTCGTTAGCCCCGTAGTAAGTGAAGAAGGCTCGGTCCTGGGGATTCGAAACACTGACGGTGTGGCCGCTCGGTTCGCTGGGATGAATCTCGAGCGCCGAAGCGTTCACGCCCGCGTCCACGAGGCGTCTCACGATCCACATCCCGTCTTCCTTGCCGACAACGCCCAGAACCGCGACGTTTACGCCGAGCCTGGCGAGTCCTGAAGACGTGATGGCCGCTCCGCCGCCCACCTCCGTGCGCAGGGTTTTAGCGAATCCTTCTTCACCGAGGCGTGGCAGCCGCTCGAAACCGCTCATGACGATATCGATGAAGAAGTCGCCCACGACAACGACATCCCATGTCTTCTCGCGCCGCATCCCTCTTCAAGTTAGCGCAATGCCTCCTTAAATTCGGACAGTTGCGGAGCAGGAACATACCATGCGAGGCTAAACCGCATATGTTCAAAATATTGCTGATTGGGTCGACACTCGTATGGGCCGTATATGCGGATCAGGTCACTCTCAAGAATGGCGACCGTCTCACAGGCTCGGTACAGACCTCCGACACCAAGGCGCTGACGTTGAAGTCGGAATTCGCTGGCGTTGTAGCTATCGATTGGAACGCCGTTGAGACCATTACTTCGTCAGCGCCGCTTTACCTGACATTGAAGAGCGGTCAAGTTCTGGTTGGAACAGTGGAAACATCGGCGGGCGATCTTCGCGTCGCGACAGCCGACGCGGGCACGGTTACAACCGCCAAAGCAGAAGTGGTAACGATTCGATCGAAGGAAGCGCAGCAGGCCTACGATGCCAGTGTCGAGCGGCTCAAGAACCCCAGCCTGTTGGATCTTTGGAATGGCTTCGTCGAAACCGGACTCAGCCTGGCGCGAGGCAACTCGGACACCGAAACATTTAACGTCGGAATGAACGCGACGCGGACCACTAAGCGGGACACGCTCACCGTCAACTTCACTTCCTTATACACCAAGACTGACGTGAAAAGCGTCTCGACACTCGGCGCAGACGCAATCCGTGGCGGCGTCCGTTATGACCTCAATTTATCGGATCGGGTTTTCGGATTCGGGTTCACGACCGAAGAATACGACAAGCTCCAGGATCTCGATTTACGAGCTGTCTTCGGAGGCGGATTCGGCGATCATGTGATCAAAAGCAACACAACTACGTTCGATCTCTTCGGCGGCGGATCGCTCGATAAAGAGTTCTACACGCAACTGAGCAGGAGCTCGGGCGAAGGCCTCGTCGGCGAAGAGTTCATGCATAAGATCTCGAAGTCGACGATCATTGACGAGCGCCTGTCCTTCTATCCCAACGTCAGCGACCCCGGCCAGTATCGCACCACATTCAACGGATCGGCGGTGACCACGATAAATAAATGGCTCGGGTTCCACTTTACGCTGAGCGATGTTTATGTAACGAATCCGCCGCCGGGGATCAAGAAAAACGATCTCCTCTTGACCACCGGAATACGCATCACGTTCGCACGCTGAGAAAGGTTCGCCCCTCCCTAACGGTCAGGGTTCCGCAAGACGGTTGCTCCGCATGAGGCGTCGTTGAGACGATATGTTTGCGGAACCCTGACGGTGACGGAGGGGATAACGGCCAATTACTTGCCGCCCAGCGCCACTTGATACATACCTTCCATCGCCTGGTGGAATGAATCGAGGCAGGCCTTTTTCATGTACAACATGTGGCCCGCATCGCAGTAATACATGGTGAGATGATTCTGGAGTGAAGGAGCCAGCTCGAGATGATCCGCCGTGTACTCGGCCGCGAAGAACGGCGTCGCGAGATCGTAATATCCGGCTCCCACCAGGACGTGCATCGCTGGGTTCTGAGTCATCGCCTGGCGCATGCCTTCGGCGACGTTCAGATATTGGTTCGTGGCGCGGCCCGCGTAGCTCCACGGCTGCACTTTGCCGGTCAGGACCTCATACGGGAGATCGCTGTCATACTTCAAATCTTTTCGTACATAGTCGTTGAACATGGCGGTGTACACGCCGTAAACGGCCGCGTAGCTGGGATCGTACTCGGGCCGATCGCCGGCAGCGTCGATATCGATGCCCTCGAGTCGGCTATCGTAGCGGCCGACCGTTCGCCGCTCGTCGCGTAGCAATTCCTTCGTAAAACGGCCCAGGGACACGCGCATGTTCGCTTCATCGATGAAGGTTTCGGATAATCCCGTGAGCCGCGCCAGTTGTTTGACCGTCGCGGACCGCTCCTGCGGAGTGAGATGGCTCCCTTTCATGAGAGCGATCGTGTACCCGTTGGCAGCATAATGCCGGGACTCGTCGATAGCCTTCTGGAGATCGCCGGCCTGAAGGTCCGGCGGAAGTTTTTTATGATACCAGGCAGTTGCTGTATAGGAAGGCAGGTAGACGACATAAGGCAGGTCGTTACCGACCGCGAAACTGATGGTTTCGAAATTCAGAACCGACGAGAGCAGCGTAATCCCGTTGAGGTAAATGCCCTGTTGCAATAGCAACTGCGATAATCCGGCAGCGCGCGTTGTACCGTAGCTCTCACCCGCGATGAATTTCGGCGATGCCCAGCGGTCAAATCTTGTCGTATACAGGCGGATGAAGTTCGCTACCGACTCGAGGTCTCCTTCGACGCTGTGAAACTGCGCCGGATTTTCGCCCGGTGCGTTACGGCTGAAGCCAGTGGTAACCGGATCGATGAAAACCATGTCGCTGATACTGAGCAGCGTGCTTTCGTTGTCGGTGAGTTGGTAAGGCGGCGCTGGCTGTCGCCCTTCCGGATCGGCCATCACCACTCGCTTGGGCCCGAGCGCGCCCAAGTGCAGCCAGATCGACGCCGAACCTGGACCGCCATTGAACGCATACGTGATCGGCCACTTCGATTTATCCGTGATGTCGTTACGTGTGTAAGAGACGAAGAAGATGCTGGCTAGCGGATGCTCGTCCTCGCGCTTGAGCACCAGCGTACCCGCCGTCGCCGTGTACGGAATCGTCTTGCCGTTGATCGTAATCGTATGATCGGTTTTCGACAGATGCTCCACCGCGGGCGGAGCTGGGAACTGCCCGGAAGCGGCAGGGGGAGTTGCCGCGGGCGTTGCGGGCGTTCCCGGTGTTGCCTGTTGCGACCCGGCTGCGGGCGACGGAGGCGGCGTGCCCGATTCCTGTGGGCGCTGGCGCTGGGCCAGAGCCATAATCATCGAAAGCGACAGCGTGAGCGGTAGAGCGAAGCGGCGGTGCAAGAACCCTCCTGATCTAATGTTATCTGTACGCAAAGATCATCGCATACAATATAAGACCGATCAGGGCCAGTCCGATTCCCAAAGCTGTGAATCCGAGCCGGCGCCACATCTTTCGCGCGAGTGGCTCCGGCGCGGGCATGAGATTCTTTTCGAGTTCACCGCTCGCCACCATCTCCTCATATTCGCGCGGCCGGTCCGCCTGAAATTCTTCGAGCGGCATGCCGCCCGTGAAAATCACGGTATCGATCGGGAATTTCTCAGGCCGGAAGTGCGTGTTGAAAAAATGCACGCTGAAGATGAAGCACACCGCGAGCAAAGCTTCATCGCTGTGGATCGTAGTCGCGACGTTCACGGCCCATCCGGGGATGAAGCGCGTGAAAATGGTTGGGAACCACAGAATCAGGCCCGTAGTGCCAATCACGGCGACGCCCCAAAAGACGGCGAAATAGTCGAATTTCTCCCAATACGTCCAGCGTCCGTATTCCGGGCGCACCCCTTTGTGGACGAACCATTTCATCGACCCGATGAACTCGGTCCAGTCGCGCCGGTTGAACATCATGCTCTCGCGTCCGAGCACGAACTGAATCCACGATTTTCCACTCGCCCTCCGCTTTCGGACCAGATCGTACAAATGGAATCCGAAGTAGGTGAAGGTGAGAACGGCGCAGAAGCGGTGAATCAAGCCAGCGGCTTCGAATCCGCCAAGCACGTTCGCCAGCACTTTCGCCCACGGCGCATAGGAGAACTTCAGGATCATTCCGGTCAACGCCAGACCCAGGAAGCTGGTAACCATGGTCAGGTGCAGATTGCGCTGATACGTGGTAAACCGGCGGACGTACATCTCTTTCGATGTATGCCCGTTCTTGACGTTGTTGCGGTATTCGAGCGAGCGATTCAACCACAGCGCGGTATGAATCCCAGACACGGTGAGCGTCCCCACCAGCAGCGTCGTCATTCCCCAGAACGTGTAAAAGAGGAACGGATAGCGCTTCGGATCGTGATGCGTCGCGTGCGTCAGGTAGCCCGCAAATTGTCGATGCGAATCCGTGTGGCACTTGCCGCACGTAGCCACGATATTGGCGCGGCTCAAGTGCGACCGCGGATCGGTCACTGGAAGGATGTCGTGCGATCCATGGCAGTCGTAGCACTTGGCGGCATTATTGGACCCCAGCTTCGATGCCTTCCCATGGAAAGTCTCGAAATAACTGGCGGTAATTTCCTTATGGCAGCGGCCGCACTGATCCATGATGTGGAGGCGGAAATCGGCCTGATCGGTGCGCCCGATGCTGTGCGCAGAGTGGCACTCGCTACAGACCGGCAATTGCTTGTCCGTGTGAGTGACAGTCGGCGAGTGGACGCTGGCCGTGAATCGCTCGTAGATGCCGCGGTGGCACTTCGAACAGGTCGTAGCGATGTTGGCGCGATTCACGCTGGACTTCGGATCGCTTGCCGGAAGCTCGCCGTGGGCAGTGTGGCAGTCTGCGCAGTTGGCCGTAACGGTGAGCCCGCTCTCCAGCAGGCCTTTCCCGTGGACGCTATCGTTGTAATGTTCAACGATGTTCTGCTGATCGCCCTGGTAGCGAAGCGCGGCCTTTTGCCCCGCGCGATGGCAGCCGCCGCATAGAGTCGGCACATTGCGGGAGAACGTCGGCGACCGCGAGTCGTTATGGCTCAGCGTTTCGTGCGGTGTATGACAGTCGTTGCACGAAGGAGCATCCGGACTGCCTTCGGCCGACAGCTTACCGTGAATGCTGGTTTTATATTGCGCCACCTGGTCGGCGTGGCAGATGGAACAATCCACTTTGTCGACGATCGTCCTGCATGGCCGCGTGTCGGATGGCGTGCCGCCGGTGTGGCACTGCACGCAAGCTTTTTGAGAGTGCCGGGAGTTTCCGAGAGCCGCCTGATTGACGTACATGGAGACGGTTTTCCCCGCGCGCACAGTCTTCAATTCGGGATTCGCATGGCAGCTCATGCAATCCCGGTCCGCCATTCCTTGCGGATAAAAAACCTGCCGGATCTGGTGCGGCGAATGGCAGTCAACGCAGGCGGGAATCACGTTGGCCTGTTTCTCCCACAGCTCCCCGCGAATTACTTTGCGATGCACCTGTTGGATCTGGGCGTGGCATTTCGTACAGGTTGTCGCGATGTTCTGCTTCGCGATGGACGATCGGGGATCGGTATGAGGCAGAACAAAGTGGGCAGTATGACAGCTCGTGCAAACGGCGGTTACCGTGAGTCCTCGCTTGTAGAGGCCTTCGCCGTGGATACTGTCCATGTAATTGCTGAGGATATTATCCTGAGGGATATGCCGGGTCAACTGAACCGGTGTGCCTTCCTTATGGCAACTGCCGCATAACTTCGGAATCTCCATTACCGACGTCGGAGACCCTTGCGTCGAAGGACGCAGGATGTTGTGGCGTCCGTGGCAATCTTTGCAACTCGGCGCCAAAGAATCGCCGCGCTTGACGGCCCGGCCGTGGAGGCTTTCGGAGTACTGCTTCTGCTCGTCGGGGTGACAGCTTCCGCAATCGACGGGTGTCAGTTTTTCGGGGTGGGGAAGTTTCTTGGGATCAACGTCGGCGTGACAGCTATTGCATTCGACCGAAGCGTGCGGGGACGCGCGGAGGGCGGCGGCGTCGAACGCGGGTGGGACGCCTGCCTCCCTTTTTCCCGTACGGCGGCCCTGATCGTGACAGTTGACACATTCGGTGGAACCCGGCAGTTCCTTAGCCGTCTGCGCCGCAAGCATCGTCGCGAACAGCGCCGCGAATAGCAGGGTGCGCCGTGCCTGAAGAATCAGGCCGGTGTGGCCCATCGTTTTCTCCCCAACTTTATAGGTGCCCTGAAACAGCAGATCGAGGCGCGATCACTCGACAGTGAAGTAGACCGGCTCTTCGAGGTACTGCGGTTTATTCCCCGCCGTCAATACCATCAATTCATAGCGGCCCGCCTTTACGTCTGCTGGAACCTTAAACTGAATGGCTTCTTCGGTCTGGCTTTGGACCAAAACCTGGATGTTTTTATCGCCCTGAATCATGTACAGACCGGCGACGGAAATCTTGTCCAGATGGGTGCCCGTCGCGGTGAGTTGATCGCCCGCCTTCACCGTGTCGGGATCGACGGCCTTAATCATCGGAACGGGACGATAAGGCTCATCCGCGGCAGTCGCGATCATCGTCGCGAAGCTGAGGCACACCAGACAGACAATCAATGTCCGGATCATGGAAGTTCTCCCTCCGTTTGCAACTTAGATGGAGCAATCCACGAACCAGAGTAGAAGTGTCAGTTGGAGCTGACTTTTCCGGCCGTTCTGCTATAGACAAAGAACGAGTAGACGCCGGCCAGCATCATTCCGGGAATCCACCACCATAGTCCGACGACCAGGCCGTAATGAGCAGCCGCTGCGTTGTAAACCGTTAAGCCATAATCCGGTTTTCCGATTCCAGGCAGAACGTAGGGGAACACTCCGAAGACGGCACTGCACAGCATCCCAACGATAAATAAGGACGAACCCAGGAACGCTTGAAGATCGGCGCCGCGCATTCCGAAGAATTTTGCGCCTCCCAAGCCCGCAAGCGCAAGAGCCGGAAAGACAAAACCCCAAGGATCTGAGCCAAATCGCGCACCCAGGTTGGGTTGAATGCGAAAGCTGAAATACGTAATGACGAACGTGAGGGGCAAAACCAACCACCAGACTCGCTGCGCGAAATGGCGAGATCGTTCGTTGAGCGCGCCAGACGTCTTGTAAGCAACCCAGAAACATCCGTGGAGCGCAAGCACGAAGAAGCTGGTTACGCCCACCAGAAGCGTATACCAATCGATGATTCCAGGGTCGCCCCCTACGCTCAAATCGACCCATAACGGCAGGAAGAAGAAGCCCGTGGAATCGAGCGGCACGCCGCGAACAACGTTGCCGAGAGCGACACCGAATACCAGCGCCAAAACGGCGCTAGCGCCGCCGAACACGACGTCCCAAAACGGTTTCCAAACGTCCGTATCGATGTGGTTGCGAAATTCAATCGAGATGCCGCGCAGCATCAACAGCCATAGCACGATCATCAGTGCGAGATAAAATCCGCTGAACGCCGCCGAATAGAGGGCCGGAAAGGCGAAGTAGAGCGTGCCACCGCCCGCAAGCAGCCAAACTTCGTTGCCGTCCCACACCGGACCGATGGAGTTCAAAACCTGGCGATGCTCGCTCTCGGTCCGGGCGACGAAAAGATGAATAATGCCGGCCCCCAGATCAAATCCATCGAGGACGACGTAACCGGCAATTATAATCGCGACGAGGCAAAACCAAATGATTTCCATGATGCATCTCCTTATGCAAGCACCGGGCGTCCGGGGGTAACGCCGGACTTGGGGTCTGCTCCCACTTTCACTGGAGCATCGGGTCCATGCTCAATCTCGCGGGTCACCATGAACAGGAACAGGACGCCAAGAACGAGATACATGCCCATGAATCCGAGCAGCGTAAAGAGCCCGTTCCCGGCCGTGACGCGATCGGAATAACCGACGGCCGTCCGCATAACGCCATAGATGATCCAGGGCTGCCGGCCGATTTCAGCGGTCATCCAACCCGCGGTAGTCGCGATATAAGGGAACGGTAAGAGCAGCAGCAGAATCCAAAGAAGCGGCCGGGATTGAAACAGGATGCCCCGCCACAGAGCGAATGCCGAGATCACCATCACCGCAATAAAGATCGTGCCGAGCCCGACCATAATGTGGTAGCAGTAATACAACAACGGGATATTGTCGGGCCATTGATCGCGTGGGAAATCATTGAGGCCCTTCACCACGGCGCCCCAGCGTTCGAACGTCAGAAAACTCAAGACTTTTGGAATCATCACAGGGTTGTCGAGTTTCATCGTGTCCGGATCGGGTTGCCCCACCAGAACCAAAGGCGCGCCTGCAGTCGTCTCAAACAGTCCTTCCATCGCCGCCAGCGTGACCGGCTGATATTTCGTAACATTCTTCCCCTGCCCGTCGCCGGTCGGATAAACCAACACGATGGTAGAGATCAATCCGGCGATGACTCCGGTCCTCACGAAAAGGCGCCCGTGGTCTTCATGCGTGCGAGACAGCAGATAGTAAGCGCCGATCGAGATCATCACGAAACTCCCGGTCACCACTGCCGCGGTCATGTTGTGAGAATACTGCCAGAGAATCCACGGATTGAAGAGCAGTCCCCATATGTTATCCAGCCGGATCTCGCCATTCTGACCGAGGAGATAAGCGACGGGATGCTGCATCCACGCATCGGTGGCAATGATGAAGTAGCCGGAAAGCCAGGAGCCGGCGAAAACCATGACGCTCGTAAACCAATGCAGCTTTGGACCGAGCCGGTCCTCCATATATATGAACAACCCCAGAAACGTCGATTCGAGGAAGAAGGAAAAGACTCCCTCCATTGCGAGCGTCTGGCCGATCACACCGCCGGCCGACTTCGAAAACCTGGCCCAGTTTGTTCCAAACTGAAACTCCATGGGAATGCCCGTGACCACTCCCATCGCAAAATTGATGGCGAAGATACGAGCCCAGAATCGCGCCGCCCGGTTGTAGTGGTCGTCGCCCTTCCACAATGCGAGCGACTTCAGCACCACGATGAGCAGAGCGAGCCCCATCGTCAATTGCGGGAACAGATAGTGAAATGTGACGGTAAAGGCAAAGTGCAAGCGGTGGATCGCAAGCGCCGAATCCATGTAGCGGTCTCCTTAGTCTTTCCAGCCTAACGCCCATTGCGGGCTATGGGGCAACCTCGCTGTGTGAAATTCCGCAACGGGTTGAATCTACCGTTAAGAATCAGTCTTGCACTAAGCATTCCTGTGGCCACCCGAATGCATTACTTCGCGGGGAGACCACGGATGGAACTAAAAGTAGTGTATGCAGGCGGTAAGAGATTCGAGGCGATCGCGAGAGATCACCGGATCATTAGCGATCAGCCGCTCGATGATGACGGCACTGACCGCGGAATGACACCGCCCGAGCTTTTCCTGGCTTCGTTGGGCACCTGCGCCGGATACTACGCCGCCGAATATCTGAACGCTCGCGACCTCCCCGCCGATCAGCTCGAGGTGCGTGTCTCCGCAACTAAGGGAGGCAAACCGGTTCGTATCGCGTCGATCGACGTTGTCGTGATCGCGCCTGGAGTCGATTCAGACGAGCGTCATCGTGAGGGATTAAAGCGTGCCGTCGGCCATTGCCTGATACACAATACTCTCGTGGCCCTCCCGCATCTGGAGGTCAAGATCGGCGCGCCGGTTCCGGAATTGACAGTCTAGGCTTTAAACGCGAAAAAGCCCCGACCACTGGGCCGGGGCGTTCAAGTTGCACGACGATCGCGAGCGAGTCTACTTCTTGGCTGCGCTCGAGGTCATTGTGGAGGAGGAGGTCGATGTTCCGGGAGTAGACGTCGATCCCGACTGTTGCGAACCCTTATTCGCGTGTTCGTGTGACTCCACACGGATCTGGTTGTGGACCTGCTTGACGCCGTTCACACCGTCAGCAATGTCTTCGGCTGTACGCTTCGACTGGCGATGATCCACTGTTCCTTTCAGCGTGACCTCGCCATTGTGAACCTCGACTTCAATTTCTGACGCGTCGATATCGGAGTGGTACGCCAGACGCTCGTTGACATCGTCCCGAATGCGGTCATCCGACCGCGTCCAGTTCTTCGGACCGCGACCCGTACGCTGACCGGTCTGGCCGCCGTAATTCCCCATGCCGCCGCCCAAATTGGATTGCGAGCCGACATTTCCCGTGTAGCCGGAGCTCATCCCACCGCCCCAGCCACTCGATTGGTAGTTGCCGCGTCCCGATTCAAAGCCGCCCTGGCCTTGGAAGCCTCGGCCGCTCTGGCCGGCGCCGAAGTTACTTTGGCCGCCGTAATTGCCTTGGCCGTAGTTGCCCTGGCCCCAGGTCTCGAATCCGCCGCCGCTCACTTCGCGTCGCGTGCCGCCCCAACCTTCGTTGCGACCTTCATATCCCCGGCCGCCTTGAAAACCCCTATTCCCGTAGTCGCCTTCGAAGCCGCGATCGTAGCCGCGGTTTCCATAGTTGCCTTCGTATCCCCGATCGAATTCCCGATCGCGGCCGCCGCCGTAGTTCCCTTCGAAACCACGATCGAAGCGTCCGTAGTCAGACCCTCTATTCTCGTATCCCCGATTCTCGAACCCTCGACCGTATCCTTCATTACCTCGATTCCCGAAGTTTTCTCTGCCTCCATAATAGTGTTCACGGTCACTGCGGCCGCTGAACTGTCCGCGATCCGTCCAGTTTTCGCGTCCCGACCAGTTTTCTCCCCGGTCCCGATCGAAATCGAATCCCCGATCGCGGTCGTAACCTCGATCTCGGTTCGACTCACGGTCGTACCGGTTCTCCATTTCATAGTCGCGTCGATTCGCCATTTGAGAAAGTTCCTTTCTGACTTGGTCTCCTCGCGGGTAGTAACATACCCCCGCTTCCACCTTCATGCTAGCCCCCAAGGTACTTACCCTCAACCACTTTCTATAGTTTTTTTAATCCCGCCCTGGATAGCATATGTTGTGGTAGCATCGTGATGGCCACAAAATATCGTAGGCCTACCGCTTTACTTTTGGGCCAAACGCGTTTACGATAGAACACATCCCCCGAGAATGTTGAACCTAGGGAGGAGCACGTACTTTGCTGAAACTCAGGCGAGTCGAGATTCAAGGCTTCAAGTCGTTCTTTGACAAAAGCGAGATGCGCTTTAACGGATCGGGCATCGCCGCCATCGTGGGGCCGAATGGCTGTGGAAAATCGAATCTGAGCGACGCCATAAGCTGGGTCCTTGGCGAGCAGTCGGCGAAAACCCTTCGCGGCGCCCGCATGGAGGACGTGATCTTCGCCGGCACCAGGGATCGCAAGGCGCTCGGCATGGCTTCTGTCACCATGACGCTCACCGATCCCCGTATTGCCGCCGTCATTGAGGCCGCCAACGGAAACCTCCACACGGACTCGGTTCCCGTTCCCGCCGTTAACGGCCACACGAACGGCCATGTTCCTCACGACACTGACTCCAAGCCGACCGAAATCACGATCACCCGACGCCTTTTTCGATCGGGCGAAAGCGAATACCTGATCAACGGCAAAACGGCGCGCCTGCGTGACATCCAGGATCTCTTCCTCGGCACCGGGTTGGGCCCCGAAAGTTACGCGATCATCGAGCAGGGCCGTATCGGCCAGATCCTCAGCAACAAACCGCAGGATCGCCGCGGCGTTATCGAAGAAGCCGCCGGCATCACTAGATTCAAGACCAAGAAGCGCCTGGCCGAGGCGAAGCTCGAAGGCGCAAAGCAGAATCTCACGCGCGTGTTCGACATCCTCGAAGAAGTCAGCCGTCAGGTCAATTCGCTAAAACGTCAGGCATCGAAGGCGAAGCGTTACGGCGAGTTGAAGACCGAAATGGTGGAGCAGCTCCAGAAGGCCCTCGCCGGCCGATTCCGCATGCTGGAACGCGAGGCGGCGAAAACAGCGCTCGACCTGAATGTCGCAACCAGCGAATTCCAGACTCTTTCCGGTCAGGTGGCCGAGAGCGAGAAAGAGCATCAACGGCTCCAGGAGCAGTGCTTCCGCGTGGAAGGCGAGTTGACCGAGGCGCGCCGGCAGGTCTCCGAGCTACGCGTCGACCAAGAGCGGACGCGCGGCCGTCTGGAATCGCAGGCGAAACAGATCGGCGCCATCGAGCAGCGCCTAGGCCAGGGCGAAACAGAAGGCCAGGAGCTGCAATCGCGTCAGGAGCGGCACGAGCAAGAATTGCAGAACCATGTGAGCGCCGTCGCGGAGATTGAACTCCAGACGGAATCAGCGCGCCAACGCCTCGCCGCCAAATCCGCCGAACGCGAAGAACTAAACAAAGGATTGCAAGAGCGGGCGAGAACGCTGGAATCCGGCCGCCAGCAGGTGTTGCGCCTGCTGGGCGAAGCATCCTCTCTAAAGAATCAGTTGGCGCAGATCGACGAGTATCTCTCCGCCGTCGACCGCGATACCGCCCGCGCTGAGCGTGAAGAACAGGGCGCGCTGGCGGATCAGGAGCGCCTGGAAGTGGCAAAGGGCGAGCTTGCGAAGAAGATTTCCGCCCGTCAGCTCGATCTGGAATCCACTGCCGAGCAGAAGCGCGGTGTCGAAGAGGAGCTGAGCGTGCGGAAGAGCCGGGCTGCACAGGCTCGCAAGGACTTCGAACAGCTTCGTTCAGAAGCATCGCAGCTTAACGCGCGTCGCGATTCGCTCGAGCAGATTATTTCGCATCGTTCGTATACCACCGACAGCGTGAAGAGGCTGTTCACCGCGATCGAAAAAGGCCAGACTCAGGATTTCCAACCCGTGGGCGTGCTGGCGGATTTTGTCGAAGTCGATACAGCTTACGAAAAGGCCACGGAAGAATTCCTGCATGAAGAGCTCGAATATGTAGTGGTCAAGGATTGGACGCAGGCCGAAAACGGTATCGACCTGATGCGGACCGATCTCGATGGCCGCGCGACGTTCCTGGTCGAAGCCGAGGATGCCGGAAATTCCGAAAAGCAGGCGTTTGAGAAATCCGTGCCGCTGCCTTCCCTGCGCGACTACGTCAAATTCACCAACGGCCTGACCCGTGCACCAGCCGACCTGATTCCGCGTCTCGCCAACTGCTATCTCGCCGAGGATCGTCCCACCGCGCAACGCTATGCCGTAGAATTTCCCGAAGCGTTTTTCCTGCTTCCGGACGGAGTCAGCTATCACGGCCACGCTATTAGCGGTGGAAAGAAGAAGGCCAGCGGCCCTCTCGCTCTGAAACGTGAACTTCGTGAGCTCAGCCGGGAAGCCTCGGCCAAAGAAAAATCGCTGAACGATACGCGCAAGCTTCTCGAAGACCTCGACAACGAGATCGCCTATCTTAGCGAAGATCTCGACCGCCTCCGCGCTCTTCAGCAAAGCCAGGAAAAAGACGCGCTAGCGCTGGAACACGAAAGCCGCAAGCTTGCCGACGAGTTCTCGCGTGCGTCATCTCGCCTCTCCGTCGCGCGCCTGGAACTGGACCGGCTTGCGAAAGAACGGCAGAGAGCAAGCGATCAGCGCGAGCGCAACGTCCAGCTCGTCGATGAGAAAGAAGCCGCCCGTTCCGTGCAGGAGCAGGTTCTCGAACAATCGCGGGAAGATTTCGACGAAATGCAAGCCGTCTCAGCGAAGATCGGCGAAGAACACGCCGAGTTGCGCGCCGACCTTGCCGGATACGAAGAGCGCCGCCGAGCCGAACAGTCCGCGCGATCGCGCTTGGAAAACCAGCTCCGTGAAATCGCCGCCCGACGCCAGAACATCGCGGCCGAGATGGAGCGCCTCGGCGTGGATCGGGCCCATCTTCTATCGAACAACATCGAGCTCGACCAGCGTGCCGGAACTTTGACTGAGCAGATTGCACGATTGGAAGAAGTCGTGGCGCAGTTATCGGAACAGGAAGGCGTCTCGCGATCCAGCCTCTCGGAGCTGGAAGAGAGTCTTAAACAGTTCCGCGCGAACGTGCAGGCGGCGCAGGAGAACCGCTCGCAGATCGAGATGAACCTCGTTAGACTCCAGGCCGAGTTGAAATTCCTGGATGAAACCAGCCGCAAGGAACTGAATGTCGCCGTCGAGGAATTAGCAAAAGCGGACGAGATTGTCTTGGATGAAGCCGGTCTCGAAGAAGCCGAACAGCGCTATCAGGATTTGCGCGCGAAAATCGACGCATTGGGACCCGTCAACCCCACAGCCTGGGAGGAATTCCAGGAAGCCCAGCAGCGTTACGACTTCCTGAACGCGCAGCGCCAGGACCTGCTCGATTCCATCCGCGACACCGAAAAGGCGATTCAGGAAATCGACAACGAATCGCGCAAACGTTTCGCTGAAGCCTTCGAACACATCAACAAGAACTTCCGTGAGATGTTCACAACGTTATTCGGCGGCGGCATTGGAGAGATGCGTCTGACCGACGAATCGAATGCTTCGGAATCCGGCATCGATATCGTTGCGTCGCCTCCGGGCAAGAAGCTTCAAAGCGTCCTGCTACTGTCGGGAGGCGAAAAATCGCTGACTGCGATGGCTCTCCTGATGGCGATTTTCCAATATCAGCCCAGCCCGTTCTGCATTTTGGACGAAGTGGACGCACCGCTGGACGAGCCTAATATCGAGCGGCTAACGCGCCTGCTCCGCGATATGTCTTCGCAGACGCAATTCATCGTCATCACGCATGCCAAGCGCACCATGGAAGCGGCGCAATCGCTATACGGCGTCACCATGCAGGAACCGGGGATCTCGAAACTGGTTTCCGTCAGGTTCCAACAAGCTCCGCCTCCCCCGCCGCAGCGGACGCTGCCGGAGGCCGTGCAGGTCTCCTGAGCCACGGCCGGGAGACCTGTGGCAAACTAGATCGCATGCGCCTCATCGCGTTCACGTTCATCGCTCTGGCTCTGATCGCCGGCGCAACCGCCGCCGATTTGTCCGGCACATATAAAGGCACCTGGACCGGCGGACAGGCCGACGGCGATTTCACGCTCTCGCTCCGCGCCGGAGACGACGGCGCCACCAAAGCCGACGTGTCGTTCACAATTGCGGGCCAACCGGTCCAGTGCAACGTGACTTCCGTCAAAGTGGATGGATCGAAAATCGTTGTGGTTTACGATTTCGATCTCGGCGACGCCAAGCTGCAATCTACCGTCAGCGGCACGGTAAACGGAAAAACGATTGAAGGATCGTATACGACGAAGTCGGTCGCCGACGGGTCGCCGGTGGATGAAGGCACCTGGAAAGCGACCGCAGCCTGATACGGAATGACGCTACCAAGACCGCTTCGCGGGATTATCCCGCCGATCGTGACTCCGTTATTGGAGCGCGATATTCTCGACCGGCCGGCTGTCGAGACATTAGTTGACCGACTGATCTCAGCGGGCGTGAGCGGCATCTTCCTGTTGGGAACGACAGGCGAGGCGTCGTCGCTGAGCTATCGATTGCGCCGTGAATTTGTCGAGCACGTCTCCAGTTATGTGGCGGATCGGGTTCCGGTGCTAGTCAACATTACCGACACCGCAATGTCGGAGAGCTTGGCCTTCGCTGCGCACGCAACCAAGTCGGGCGCTTCGGGACTCGTCCTCTCACCACCGTATTATTTCTCCCTCACTCAATGCGAGCTGCTTCGATACCTGGAAAGAATCGCGCCCGAGCTGCCACTGCCAACATATCTCTACAATTTCCCGGCGATGACGAAAACCCCGTACGCGCCGGAGACAGTTGCCGCGGCCGCGAGTTTACCAAATCTCTGCGGAATCAAGGACAGTTCCGGAGATCTGACCTATTTCGCGGAGCTGCTCCGCGTCTTAGCGGGGCATACTGAATTCGCCATCTTTTGCGGCCCCGAAGAGCTGCTGGCGAAATCGATATCAATGGGAGCGCACGGCGGAATCACCGGTGGAGCGAATCTCTGGCCGGAGTTATACGTCGGTCTGTACCGCGCCGCGTTGAACGGCGAGACAGAGGAGATCGAACGGCTCCACGGCCTAGTCATGCACCTGAGCGCGCGCGTCTTTCACAGGACATCTTCACACTCCCCGACGCGCTACCTGCGAGGAATGAAGTGCAGCCTCTCTCTCACCGGAGCATGCCGCAACATCCTGGCCGAGCCACTACAACCCTACGGGGCCGAAGAAACGGAAGAGATCCGGAAGGCGCTCGTCGAAATCGGCTTAACATAGAACGTCGAACTTAGGACGTAGAACGTCCTACCCCTCCAACGGCTTCACCGGATCGATAAACGGCCAGCACAGCACCCCGACCAAATAAATGCCGGCCATCGTGTAGAGAAACACGTTCCAATCCCCGCCGGTACGCTCCAGAATATATCCGCCGAATACGGGCGCTGCAAAACCAGCCAGGTTTCCCATCATATTCATCGAGCCCGAAACTGTCCCGGCATATTTGCCGCCGATGTCCATGCAGGATCCCCATGCGGGCGGCATTACCAGATCGTTACAAAAACTCGCCATACCCATTGCAGCCATGGCCCAGAACGCATCCGAAATGTTAATCGATAGCGCCAACATTCCGGAAGCGCCGACGAAACCGGCGCAGGCGATCAACCTGCGTCCCATTCGCACGCTGCCGGTCCATCGCGCGACATGGCCGGCCATCATCCCCGACGTGAAGCATCCCACCCCGCCCAGAAATAGCGGCGCGATCCCGTACAGCGCAATCTGAGAATCCGCAAGGTGGCGATACTTGCTCAGATACGTGGGAAGCCAGGTGATGTAGAAATACCAGGGGAACGACAGGCAAAAATATTGGACCCACAACAGAATCACAGACCGTGACGTCACCAGTTTTCCCCACGGCACGTCGCCGTGACCCACAGCGGATTTCGGAGCATCGCCGAGGAGCGCCAATTCCTCTTGATTCACGGCCGGATGATCCCGCGGGTTATCCCGGAACCACATATAAAAGCAGATGGCCCACAAGAATCCCGGCAGGCCAAAGAGGAAGAATGCCCAGTGCCAGTTCACGAGCCTCAATGTGAAAATCGCGAGTGGCGCGGTGAATGCACCGGCCCAACGAGCCGCGGTCCACAGAATGCCCTGCGCTCGAACCTTCTCGCGCTGCGGCAGCCATACACTGAACGCTTTCGTGATATTCGGAAACCCACCGGCCTCGCCGGCACCAAACAAAAACTGGCAAATCCAGAACGAAGGGAAGTTCCACATCTGCCCGAGCAGCGCCGTGAACGTCGACCACCACAGCACGATGCGCATCAGGACCTTGCGCGGTCCCAGCCAATCGCCCATCCATCCGCCAGGGATCTCGAACAACGCATAAGCGAGTCCGAAAGCGCCGAAAATCGCGCCGGTCTGAGAGGGAGAAAGATCGAGCTCGCGCCGGATTCGCGGCATCGCTTGCGAAAGCGCCACGCGATCGATGTAGGAGAGAATCGCGAGTGCGACCGAAAACACGATGACCCAGTAGCGCGCATGAGTGGCGCGCTCCGAAGCCACGCGCGGCATCATTCTTGCACCGGCGGTGTCAACTCGCGATCCATCCAGGCCAGGTACGATTCGGAGCCTTCCACGATCGGAAGCGCGATAATCTCGGGAACTTCGTAGGAGTGCAGACGGGCGATCGTTGCCCGCAATGGCTCGAACAGGGGTCGAGCGGACTTGATGATCATGAGTATCTCTTCAGATTCTTCGACGGCGCCTTTCCAATGATAGACGCTGCGCACCGGCGGCATCAGGCTTACGCAGGCCGCGAGCCGCCGCTCAATCAACTCGGCCGCGATGCGGCGCGCCTCGTCGGCGGACGAGCAAGTACAGAGGATTACAATCTTATCCGTCATTGAAACATACCCTGAAACAAAACCGGGAACTTACGTTTTTTTCATCCCATCGCTGGATCTTTCCGCAAATTCGGATTATAAACAAATAGTAGGGTTGGTTTTCGCACATGAACACAGCAGTTCGCCGCACCGCGTATTCCGCAGTCCTTGCAATCATGGCTGTCTATGGTTACCTGGCCTTGCGGGGACCTCAGGGATTCCCTGCACTGCAACAGAAATGGAGCGAGATCCGGCAGCTCGAGGTCGAGAATGCCAATCTCCAGCGCGACAACCAGTACAAGAAGGAACGCATCGAGCGCCTCAAGAACGATCCCAATGAGCAGGAGCTGGAGATTCGAAAACGGCTAAAGCTGCTGCGTCCTGGCGAGACGAGCTTCATCCTCCCGGAAGGTCAGAAGAAGTAAGCAGTCAGGGGATGCGCCGTTTTCGACGCGCACCCCCTAACTCTACATCCATTAGTTGTTTACCGACGCTTGCAGGCTAGTGTCGTTGCCCGAGGTCGTGAACCCGTTCGGCGTGGTGATCGACAGGAAGAAGGTCCCGCCGCTGTCCACTGTTGGATTAAACGTAATCGTGTTGCTGCTGGCCCCCGCCGCGATCGATACGGGGTCCGGCGTGAACGAGCCATACGCTCCGCCGCTGCTATCGTTAAGTGTCACCGATACACCCGTAACGAAGCCGGCAAGCTGTTCCTGTACCAGGAAATGGTTTGAGTTAGACACATCGAGAGCACCCGTATAAACCGTAAGCGTCACGGGCGAACCAACCGATGTCGTAAAGCCGAGCAGTCCCAGTCCGCTCGGTCCCGCGAGCACCACTCCAGACGGCGCCAGCGTCACACTAGCATTCGCGCCGCTGTAGCCGGACGCTGTTGCCGAGTATGTCGCCGTGCCGCTATTGGAGAGGCCATAAATATAGTAATTGGCGGTGGTGTTGCCAGCCGAAATCGGGACTTGGATAGAAGCCGACCCGGCGTCGGTGGGGTGGACCGCCAACAGGATGTTGCTGTTGGCCCCAATCGTCAACGTAACCGTAGTGCTGCCTGTGGGTGCCTGGCTCAAGCTCACCGTGCCCTGAGCTGCAAGCTGATTCCCGACCTTCACACCAGTCGTAATCGACACGGATGGAGCAGCAACGGTGGCATTGATCTGTGTGTCCGCGCTCGGCGTGCTGAACGGCGCGCCCGGCTCCGTCAGTGTAAGAGAAGTGGTCCCGGCCGCGAGAGCGTTAAAAGTAGCCGACGCGCTCGAGGTGCCTCCCGCGATCGTCACCGACGTATCGATCGTACCAACCGTATGATTGGAACTGGACAGGTTCACCGAGACGCCATTCGGGCCCGCCACCGGCTGCTGCGCCACGTACCCGCCGCTCGAATTCAGCATCGCCGAATAAACGCTAATCCCCTGCGTGCTGTTAATCGGAGTCGAGAAAGCAGTCGCTCCCAAACCAAGCGGCCCTTGCATCACGATTCCGGACGGCTGGAAGGTGATTGTACCTGTGGTCTTGCCAAACCCATAAGCCGTCGCGTCCGCCGTGTACTGCGCGGATCCACTATTGGCAAGGCCATATATGTAAAAGGGAGCGGTGTACGAGTAGCCCGTCGGAATTGTGAGCTGAATCGACGAAGCTCCTGTTCCGTTACTCGTGGTCGAGAACTTGACCGAGTTCGAGGTACTACTGATGGTTACTACGGTCGCGGCTGGAGCAACGCCATTCAGAGTGACCTGCGCTGTCGCCTCCAGCCCGTTCCCCACCGTCACGTTCCCTGCGGTCATACTCGCCGCGTCAACGGTCGCGGTCAGGCTTGTGTCGTTAGCGGGTGTGCTGAAGCCGGCCGCCGGGCCGACATTCACAGTGACGCTCGCGGAGCTGGAAGACCCCGTGCTGGCGGCATTGAACATTGTCGTTGCCGTGCTGACACCTGCTCCGAATGTCAGCGGCGATGTCGCGATCGTACCAATGGACGTGTTGGTGCTCGTTACGTTGACTGAGGGATTAACACCGTTGGCGACGGGCTGGACCGCGACAAATTTGAACGACGAATCAAGCATCGCTGACGATACCGTCAGCGGCGTTTGACTACCCTGGAATACGATCATGCTCGAATTACCGATCCCGTTCGGACCGGATAAAACGAAGCCCGAAGGCTGCAAGGTCACCGTGGCATTCGCGTCTACGTAATTCGTAGTCTGCGTGTAGACCGACACAGTGCCGCTCGGCACGAGTCCCTGGACGTAGATGCCTCCTGCCGATGTGGTCCCTGCCGCAATGCTGGCCATGATTGAGGGCGAACCGGGGTCGCCGACGCGTCCCGCCAGCAGCATCTTGGTCGGATCGCTGCTCAGGATTTGGACGTCCACGTCGGTCGACTGCGGCGTCGAAAGATTAATGAAAATCTGCTGCTCAAGGCCCTGACCTACGGATACGGGAGCGATGGTCAGGGTCCCAAGCGGCGGGTTCTTCACATAGACGTTTGCCGTGGCAGCCGCAATGTACGGGCTCTTACTCGCTTGGATTGTTACCGTGCCACCCGTTCCGGCAATGCCTGTCACGGGCACCTGCACGGAGGTCGTATTGGCCGGGAATGTCACTGTAGTCGCGACCGAAGCGACGTTTGGGTTGCTGGAAGACAGGTTTACCGACAGAGCAGTCGGCACTGCCACACCCAGCGTGAGAGTAATGTTCTGGATCAACTGCGTAGACTTCGCCGGTATCTGGATAGTGGTAAGTCCGGATGGGAAGCTGACGGTGTTGGTCAGCGTGGCTGCTATTGGCGTGGCTGCGGTAAATCCCGGCGCTGTAGCAGTGATGGTCACAGATCCGACATTGATGGCGTTGACTTGCGGCTGAGTCGTCGGCGTCGTTGCTCCGGCTGGGATAAATACGGATGCCGGAGTCACCGTTGCCATGCTGGTGTTGCTGCTGGCAAGGTATACCGTCACACCGTTTGTGGCGGCTGGCGAAACCGACACTGCAAGCGTTCCCGATTGGCCGTCCATAACCGATATAGCCGGTCCAAGGCTGAAAGTCCCGGCGCTCAGCACCGTAACGTTTGCCGTGACAGCCGGAATGTACGTGTTGCTACCGACTGTGACACCTGCAGTGATCACGGCGGTTCCGATATTCACGCTGTTCACCGGTACCGTCACGCTATTCGATCCTCCCGGGATCGTGGCTGTCGCAGGCACGGTGGCAACGCTCGTGTTGCTGGAGCTGAGATTAATCGTCACGCCCGCTGCAGGCGCGTTAAGGGGCAAGGTCAGCGTCAGATTCTGCGAGCCGATACCGGTGATGGATATATTGGTCGGCGAAGGCACCACCGTCGTGTCCACCGACACGGTCTGGTTGGCCGAGGTATACACCGGCGAAGAAGCCGTGATGGTGACCGAACCGATGTTGGCTCCTGTTATCTGAGGCTGCGTTGCGGGAGTTGTCGCTCCGGCGGCGATAAAGACGCTGGACGGACTGATGGTCACCTTCGTCGGATCGCTGCTGGAAAGGTTCACGTTGATGCCGCCGGTGGGCGCTGCCGCTTGCAAGCTCACGTTGTAACTGCTCGATTGGCCCATCTGAACGGATACGTTCGACGGAATCACAATCAATCCTTGGCTAATAACGGTCACGGTGCTGGTAGCACTTGGAATATTAGGTAAGAGACTCGCGCTGATGGTGGCGCTGCCAGCCCCGGTCGCCGTGACAGGTATTAAAGCGGTGTTGGAACTCGCGTTGAACGTTACCGTCGCGGGTACCGTGGCCACCAATGTGTTGCTCGAACTCACATTGATGGTGAGACCGCCGGCCGGCGCGGGTTGTGCGAGCGTGGCTGTGATGTTCGCCGTCTTCGGCCCTGTGATCGACAGGGTCGAGGTCAGAGTCACGGTCGTATTCCCGGAGATGGCTTGAGACGTGGTGGTGGTGAATCCCGGTGCGGATGCGGTTATGGTGGCCGATCCAATGCCGACGCCGGTAATCTTAGGCGGAACCGAAGCCGTCGTGGCACCCGCCGGGATGACAAAGCTTGCCGGAACGCTCACGACGGCCGGATTGCTGCTGGTGAGTGTAACGGTCACGCCTCCTGTGGGCGCTGTGATCGGAATACTCACCTGGTAGTTTGCCGTCCCTCCTAGCAGTACGGAAGGCACACCCGGCATGACGAAGTTTCCACCTGTCAGGACTGTCACCGCGGCCGTTGTGGCCGGTACGTTCGGTAGCTGACTGGCAGTGATCGTTGTCGACCCGATGTTCAAGCCCGTAACGATCACGCTAGCCGTGGTCGAACCGGATGTAAAAGTCGCGGTGGCAGGTACGGTAGCAACGCTGGTGTTTGAGGAGCTCAGATTGACGGTTAAACCGGCCGACGGCGCTTTAGCGGACAAAGTCAGCGTAAGAGTTCCCGTCTTCGGCCCTGTAATAGTCAAAGTAGGGGTGGAGAACGAAATCGTGTCCGCAACCTGGATAGCCTGCGTGGTCGTGACGTATCCCTGAGCGGAAGCGGTAATCGTCGCGCTCCCGAAACTGCTTCCCCCCGTTACCGTATAGTTTGCGGTAGTGCCGGTTGCCGCCACCGTTGTAGATCCAGTAACTGTCGCTATGGAAGTGTTGCTGCTGCTCAGAGTGACCTTCGTGCCGCCCGTGGGCGCCGGCGGATTTAAGGTCAGGCTGAGAGACTGCGCTTGAGCGAGCCCGGTCGTGACATTTGGCGTCAAGGTGATTGTTCCAGGAGGTGTAACGGTCACACTCGCCGTGGTATCCGCGATCCCAGCGTCGTTGCTTGCGTGAATTATTGCAGTGCCCGCCGCAACTCCGGTTACCGTTACAGTGGCGGTTTTGCTACCCACGGCGAAAGTTGCTGTCGCCGGCACGGTCGCAATCGTTGTGTCGCTTGAACTGAGATTGACGGTCAGCCCTCCCGTGGGGGCCGTACCCGACAGCGTCAGAGTAAAGGTACCCGTACCTGCTCCGCCAACGATGGTCAGACTCGTGGGAGCGTAGCTAACACTCGCCATAAGAGTAGCCGGCTGGACATTGGTGGCGTAGCCGATCGCGGAAGCTGTAATGTTCGCGGATCCGAGGTTCAACGCGGTCACCTTCGGCTGTGTTGCGGGAGATAATTGCCCGCTTGGAATGGTGACGCTCGTCGGACTTATTGTCGCCATGGACGTGTTGCTGCTGGACAGCGTAACGGTCACACTGGAAGGAGCCGAGGCAGGCAGAAACACATTGAACGCCGCCGGGGCGCCAAGAGCGACCGTCACTGGCGTCACTACGATGGTTCCGGCGCTTTGCACCGTAACGGTCGCCGTCGCAGCGGCGATGTTCGGCGACTGGCTGGCCGTAATCGTGGTTGTTCCGAAGTTTTGTCCACCAGCGGTCACTGGAACGTTCACTGAAGTCGAGCCTTGTGGGATTGTCACGGTCGATTGCACCGTGGCGATGCTGGTGTTGCTCGAGCTCAGATTGATCACGAAACCGCCGACCGGGGCCGGAGCCGACAGTGTCAGCGTGAGGTTTTGTGTGCCGCTTCCGTTGATGGTCAGTGTCGGTGACGAAAATGCGATGCTATCGCTCACCGGAACGACTTGGCTGGCTGTGACATAGCCGTAAGCGGACGCCGTGATTGTCGCGCTTCCAAAATTCGTGCCGGTCACGGTCGGCTGGGTCGGGGGTAAGTTCGACCCCGCCACAACCGTCACGCTGGTTGGCGAGATGGTGGCTATCGACGTGTTGCTGCTGCTCAGCGTGACCGTCGTATTAACAGGAGGCGCTGGCGAAAGGAATATCTGGAACTGCGCGCCCTGTCCTTTTCCTACCGATACGGGATCGATAGAAATAGTCCCTGGATTCGCATCGGTGAGAGTCGCCGACACGGTCGGAATATAAGTCGATCCGGCGGTGATCGTAGTTTGGCCGGCAGCCACACCCGTCGCCACGAAGGTCGCCGTCTTTGAACCCGCTGGAATCGTGACGGTGGCCGGCACGGTTGCTACACCAGGAGTGTTGGAATTCAGATTGACAGTCACGCCGCCCGTGGGAGCAGTCCCGGACAAGGTCAGCGAATAAGTCTGAGTTCCCGTTCCGTAAATCGTCGCAGTGCTCGGAGTAAAGGCCGTCAACGTCGCCGTCACCTGGATGGGCTGCGTCGTCGCTGTGTAATTCGCCGCCGATGCCGTGAGTGTCGCCTGTCCGAGATTGACTCCCGTGACATTCGGGTTGGTCGCCGGCGAACTGGACCCCGCCGGAATGGTTACCGTCGCGGGCACGGTGGCGATCGAGGTATTGCTGCTCTTGAGAGTGACTGTCACTCCGCCGGCCGGCGCTACTGGCGATATCGTAATCGAGAGCGGCGCGGTTTGGGTTAACCCCGGCGATCCTGGAAGGAACGTGATGGTGCCCAACGGATTGACGGTCACGTTCACTGGCGTCACATTGTTGATATAGGGCAGCGCCGATGCGCTGATTGTCGTGGTTCCCGGCGCTACGCCGGTTACCGCAAAGGTGGCCGAAGTCCCCGTGACGTTAACCGTCGCAGGCACGGTCGCCACCGACGGATCGCCCGAAAGCAGACCAATTGCTATGCCACCGCTCGGAGCCGTCGCTCCAAGAGTAATAGTGAACGTCGACGTATTCGTTCCGATAATTGCCGCGCTAGTCGGTGAGAGCGTCGCAGTCGTATTGACCAACACCGGCACGGACGCCGCGGCATAGCCTGTAGCCGTTGCCGAAATGCTGACACTTGCGAAGTTCAGGCCTGTGACAGTAGGAGCCGTGGCGGGAGAAACTGCGCCGCCTGCGATAAACACATTCACGGGAGACACCGTGGCCGCGGAGGTATTGCTGCTAACGAGCGCTACGGTCACTCCGCCAGACGGAGCTGCCGTCTGTAGCGTAATGCTGAGAGGTGCGGTTTTGTTTAAGGAAACCGTGAGATTCGCCGGCAACGTGATCGACGGCAGTTGAGCGACCGTAACAGCGGTCGTCGCAGCCGCGATGTTTGTGCCGCTGGCTTGAATCGTTGCCGATCCGATATTAGCCATGCCCGTTACCGGCACAAGCACGGACTTCGTACCTGCGGTGAAAGTCACTGTAGATGGAACGTTCGCGATGGCGGGGTTAGTGGAACTGAGATTGACAGTCAAGCCGCCCGTGGGGGCATTCGCCGACAGGTTCAACGTCAAGTTCTGCGTGGAATTTAAGCCAATCGTCTCGCTCGAAAGCGCGAAGTTCACCGTCGCGGTTCCATTTACGGATTGTGTGGCCGTCGTATAGCCGGGCGCTGAAGCGGTTATATTCACGGTCCCTACGTTGACGCCAGTGACCTGCGGCTGGGTCGTTGGAGCCGTTGCGCCGGCGGCAATCTGAACGCTGGCTGTTGAGATTGAGACGATCGAACTGTTGCTGCTTGCCAGATTGACAGTCACGCCGCCCGTGGGAGCCGGGGTCGATAGTGTGATGGGGAACGATGCCGATTGCGTGAGTCCTACCGAGAGTCCCGAAGGCATCCCGATAGTCCCGGGTGGCGTCACCGTGACGTTGGCGTACGTATCCACGATATTCGGCGACAGACTCGCATCGATCATGGCGCCGCTGCCCGCGGCCACTCCCGTCACGACGAACGTCGCCGTTTTAGATCCCGCCGCGAAAGTGACCGTGGCTGGCACCGTCGCGATGCTGGGGTTGTTGGAGCTGAGATTGACAGTCACGCCGCCAGTGGGCGCCGCTGCCGACAGCGTCAGCGTGACGCTCGTTGTCGCAGTTGCGGCAACTGAAATCGTCGCCGGAGTGTAGCTCACTGTTGCGTTGACAGACACCGGCTGAGTGGCCGAAATGTATCCAGGCGCGCTCGCGGTAATGTTCGCCGATCCGAGATTGACACCGGTGATCTGCGGTTGTGTGGTGGGCGTGAGCGCTCCGGCAGCTATCGTGACGCTGCTCGTAACCGTGACTTTGGTCTTATCGCTGCTGCTCAAAGTAACGGTCAAACCGCCGGCGGGCGCGGGAGTCACGAGTGTCACCGGGAACGCAGTGGATGTCCCCAGGCCCACGCTTGCGCTGCTCGGAAGACCGATCTGAACGTTATTCACCGGGACCAGCAAACTTGAAGTCGTATATCCTGGCGCCGAAGCAGTAATCGTCGCCGATCCGACCACCACCCCGGTAATTGTAGGCTGGGCAGCCGGGCTCGTCGACCCCGCGGGAATCGTGACAGTAGCGGGCGAAATCGTGAGAGTAGTCGTGTCGGAGCTGCTCAAACTCACGGTCACGCCGCCCGTGGGGGCCGCGGTCGACAAACTGATCGGGAACGCCACGGTCTGTAGGTTTCCGACCGACGCGGAAGCGGGCACGTTCACCGTTCCCGCGCTCACCACGTTCACCGTGGCGTAGGTATCCAGCAGCGTAGGCAGCGCATTGGCATCGATCGTAGCGGTTCCGAACCCGATGCCCGTCACTGGCACACTGACAGTCGTCGTGTTCGCCGCAATGGTCACCGTAGCCGGCACTGAGGCAACCGAAGGATTGGATGAGCTGAGATTAATTACTTGCCCCCCTGCCGGCGCGGCCGATGACAGCACAAGGTTGAGGTTCTTGTTGACGAAGCCAGGCACTGACAGCGTCGCTGGCGAGAACGAGATATTCGGCGCAACTTGAATCGTATCGGTGACTGTCGCGAAGTTCGTAGCGCTCGCGGTGATGGTTGCAGACCCTAGCGCAACTCCCGTGATTTGTGGGGTAGACGAAGGCGTAGTCGAGCCCGCCGCGAAGATAATACTTGTCGAGGATATCGTCAGCTTCGTGGTATCGCTCACTGCCAGCGTGACAAATACGCTGGATGCCGGCGCTGAGGATAAGGTCACTGGGAATGCGACCTTCTGTCCCGGCGCGACCGCGATGTTCGCAGGCAGAATAATCTCATTCGATCCAACCGCGTTCACCTTGGCTGTCCCGCTCAAGAAACTGGCGGCCGATGCAGTAACAGTGGCGCTCCCGCTCCTTGTACCGCGCGGCACCGTGATGTTGACGCCTGTCGATCCTTGAGGAATCGTGACGCTTTCCGGCACCGATGCGATGCTGCTGTCACTCACTGAGAGATTAACTACCTGCCCGCCTTCTCCCGCTGGCGCGGAGAGGCCCACCGTGAGTGTCCCGTGCGCCCTTCCGAGATTCAATCGATTCGGCAGCAGCGTAATCGCGGGCGCCGCGCTGGCGTTAATCGTCACAGTCGTGGGTTTGCTGTTCGTATACCCGTCATTTACGATTAACTGGACTACGTAAGTGCCTGCGATATCCGCCACAAACATCGGCGATTTTCCTGTTGGGCTAAACAGCGTGGCCGTACTGCCGTCAGGACGGCTCAATAACGACCATGAAGTTGTGAGAGGATCATGGTCCGCATCCGATGATCCACTGCCGTCCAATTGCACGTTCGCTCCCACCCGCACGTTCTGCATCGGTCCCGCGTTTGCTACCGGAGGAGTATTTGTCGTCGTGATTGTCACTGTTGCCGGTGGACTGCTCAGGACGCCGTTGTTCGCAATCAACTGCACTACGTAAGTGCCAGGCCGATCCGCAGCGAATGTCGGATTCGCAATCCCTGTATTCGAAAGAGCCGCGTTGCTGCCCGCCGGTTTCGTAATGAGAGCCAATTGATAGCTAAGCGGCAGGCCCTGTGGATCGATACCGGAACCGCTGAGGGCGACGGTCGAATTGTGCGTCACCGTCTGGTTCGGACCAGCGTTCGCCGTGGGAGCCTGCACGGAGTTTGTCGTGATCGCAACGGTGGCCGGAGTGCCGTTCACAAAACCATCGTTTACGGTCAACTGTGCCACATACGTGCCGGCGACATCCGCCGTGAAGGTCGGATTTACAGCCGCCGGATTACTTAGCGCCGCCTGGCTGCCGTTGGGAAGTGTAATCAGATTCCAGGAATAAGTAAGCGGGTTGCCATCCACATCCGTAGAACCGGCGCCGTTCAGTTGCACCAGGGCTCCCGCCGTAACTACCTGCGCTGCGCCGGCATTGGCTACCGGTGGAGTGTTCTGAGTAGTGATCGCTACGGCGGATGGAGTACTGTCGACGACTCCGTCGTTAACCACTAACTGCGCCACATACATTCCGGGTTTGTCGATAACAAAGGTCGGAGAAACCGTCGTCGCTCCGGAGAGGGTCGCATTGCTCCCGGCCGGTTTGGTAACCAGTGTCCAGGAGTGAGTGAGTGCGTTGCCATCGACGTCCGACGAACCCGATCCGTCGAGCACCACGGTAGTGCCCACTGCCAGGGTCTGGTTGAATCCCGCATCGGCGACGGGAGGTGTATTCGTGGTGCTTATCGTGATGCTGTCTGAATCCGTATCTCTGCCGTTTTCCACGGTCAGTGTGAGCGTGTAATTACCGGGCACATCGACAACAAACGACGGCATGGCGCTCGTCGCATTCTCTAATCGCGCATTCGACCCGGCGGGTAGAGATGCGAATGCCCAGGAATAATGCAGAGTGCCGAAACCGCTCGGGTTGGTCGATCCGCTACCGTCCACGGTTATCTTGCTACCGATGCTCGCTGTCTGACCGGGTCCCGCGTTAGCCACGGGAGCCGTAAACGACCAGACTAGATCCGACGGATCGAAGGTCGTGCCGGCTTTGACTAATAAAGTGAAAGCATTGCTGCTGCCGACACTGCTATTCGCGGGCGCGGGTGAGAAATGCAAATTTCCGTGGCCTGGTACGATTGAAACGTTTGGAGATACACTTCGTACTGTGGCGGTCACGGCGGCTCCAGCGGCGCCCGGGTTTATGAGGTCTGCGCGGTACGTAAGATTCGAAAGCGTCGAAGATATCCGCTCTTCGCTCACGAGTTGGTAATTCGTGATGGATTGTGTAGCGTTCTGTCCGTTGCTCACGGACGGGATCGACACCAGGAAGGCGACTAACGCCGACAGATACACGTATCGCATATAGACCTCGCTCAATTGCAAGCCCGACAATTAATCTCTGATTGTTAGCGGGCCATCCGAAATCACCGGATCGTATAAGCCCACCAACCGCCGTTCGATGCCGTCTTCACCCCAGCCTGGTTCCCGAGCCAATGCCGGAGGCCAAACACATTTCGCAGGTTTCGAGTGCTCGCCCTGTCTGATTGAAGTTGTAGATTTGTTCTAGCGGATAAATTCGGTTCCGACACACACGACGGCAGCCGCATACTCATGCGCATGTTGTTCGTTGCCGAGCAACGGGCCTCGTTGAAAGCATGCTTTCTCATTCGCAATCTCTGAACATAAGTACCTGCCAGCCATTTCGCGTTCTATTACGGGTTAAGCCCGGCAGTCTCTTTTAACTTCGCTGAAGCGCCCAGCTCTTCCTCAATAACGCTTCGGAACTGCTCATAACTCATGCCGCCGGAAAAGTAGCGGCCATTAATAAAGAAACTCGGTGTACCTTGGAGACCGACGCCCTTAGCCTCGGTGACGAACGGTTTAATCACGTCGGCCTCAGCGCCGGAATCCAGGCACTTATCAAAGGCGGCGCCATCCAACTTCAACTGGCGCGCATGTTCTTTCAGTTGAGCGACCTCAAGCGTCTTGCTCGCAAAAAGCAGGTCGTGATATTCCCAATATTTGCCCTGTTCGCCGGCGCAATGAGCAGCCTCAGCTGCCTTCTCTGCATGGCTATGCATCGGCAGGGGTACATCTTTGTACGCGAAGGCGATCTTGCCTTTGAAATCCGCTTCCACCCTGTTCAGGACGGGCTGGATCTGCTGGCAATACGGGCACTCATAATCGGCATATTCGATGATCTTCACTGGCGCATCCACGCTCCCGCGTATAGGCGCCGCACCCGCGGTAACATCCGCGCGGGGCGGAGTAAGCTTCAGCGCAACGTTCGCCTGCGCGCGCAACGACTGAATATAGGCGCTCTTCGCCTTCTCGATTCTACGGTCGCGAACATGCTGCAGAATCTGTCCGCGGACTGCCTCGAAGGGCTCCTTGGTGTCGACCCCTTCGTAATACACGCGTAACGCTTCCTCCGGCGGATCTTTGGCGATTGTGCTGTTCACGTGCCGGTCGAGGAGTTGCGTTACTGTCAGGTTTTCCTTCTTCGCCTGACGCTCTAGTAGATAGTCGTCGATATACTGGTCAACTGCCTTCTTCTCTGCTTCATAAAACGCATTCCGAGCCTGAAACAACGCGGTCGGGCGCTGCCGGTCGAAATCGGAAAGCGTCACTTTTGTTCCGTCTATTTCGAGTACGACTGAATTACTGTCCAGCGGCGCATCGCTGCTGCTCGCGGCAAGGGAAAGAACACAGATGCTTAGGATGGATAAACCCGCGGCAAGAACTGGCTTGATCTTCATAGGCTCCGATTTTTACTCCAACGAGGGTTGTTTTTAGACTTTTTCGGGTAACCGAAGGTATCCCCCGGTTACCCGATATTGCAACGAAAGTTGTTACAGTACTTCTACTACTCTTACTTCTTGGTTGCGCCGAGGCCGCCCACTGCGCAAGACTTGCAGATACCGTAGCCGCTTCCATCCGACTGGATGAAGTTGCAGTAGCTGGCTAACTTGGCATCTTCCGAGATGCTCAGAGCGGCATCCTGGAAGACATTCTCGGTCACTTGATAGGCACCAGCCGCCGCATTGTTATGCAGCGTGGTTCCCCAGGCGCGCAGTCCGGGAGCCAACTGAGCGGGAAGGAACGGAATGCCACCGTTACCGGCATTGCAAGCACCGGCGACGGGGAACGTGGCAACGAGTTTGATTACGATGGAAGTGGGAACGCCGGGAGTCAACGTGTTGCTGATCAAGTCGGTTTGATCCGAAAGGGAATCCAGTCCGTTCGGGGTGACCAGGCAGGTGCAGCAGGAGATGAGCTCTTCAGCGGGATCGAAAGTGTAAACGTTGGCGCAAATACGGCCAGCCGGGTCGGCGCCGTTCACGGTACCAGCGTTGGTGAGATTCACAACTGAATCCCCAATGTTCAGGTTGGACGCGTAGTTGATCTGAAACGCGTCAGCCGGCCCAGGAACAACCTGGGCGAAAGCGACAGTCGAAATAGCGAGAGTCGCGAGAGAGAGAACGAGAATTCGCAGGTGCATGTAGCAAAAGCCTCCGTTTGAAAAGTACCACCGTTAATCGCTACGTACAATTCTCTAAATGGCATAGTCAAAAAGATTACGTGACTACCGTCAATACCTTAGGATTTACATTGTCATCTAACTAAAGAGACATAAGCTCCAATGTGACTGTCTATTACGAAGTTACTATTGATACCGGGTCCGAATGGTACTTCAGGACGGCCAGCCTACGGTGATCCTCCGACCGCCGGGCCTGCAGCACTGAAATCGGGTAAGATATTGGATGGAGGAATGGGTGAGTGGTTGAAACCGGCGGTCTTGAAAACCGTTTGCGGGGTAACTCGCACGGGGGTTCGAATCCCTCTTCCTCCGCCACACCCTTCCGCCGGACCTAGCAGCGCCGCTCCGCGTACACTCAAATAGAAGAAGCCCATGAAAACAATCCTGCTGCTGGTTCTCGCGGCGTCGGCGACATCTGCCCAATCGAGCTCCGATGCGCCCCGCTTCACCTCCGATGGCAGGCTGGCGCTTCCGAAGGATTATCGCGAATGGATCTACCTAAGTTCCGGATTGGGTATGACATACGGTCCGGCGGCCGAGGAAAATCGAGAAGATCCGACGTTCGACAATGTGTTCGTTACGCCTCAAGCCTACCGAGCGTTTCTCGCAAGTGGACATTGGCCCGATAAAACCATGTTCATCCTGGAGTTGCGCCACTCCATCGCAAAAGGTTCGATCAACAAAGGCGGTCATTATCAAAGCGATGTGGCAGCGCTCGAAGCCGCCGTCAAAGACCCTGACCGATTCCCGGCGCAGTGGGCCTATTTCAGTTTTGGTCGCGGCGACACGGCCATCCCGATGCCCGCAACTTCCGTATGCAACTCCTGCCATAACAAGAACGCCGCCGTCGAGAACACTTTCGTACAGTTCTACCCCACGCTCCTCGAATTGGCGGCCCGCAAAGGGACCCTAAACCCCGCTTATATAAAGGAAGCTTTTAATCATTGAATAGGAGTCCATGCCCGTGAAGTGTTTCAATTCCCTAACGATTTCGAGCGTCATTCTGTTTGTTACCGGCGCGGTTTGCCCGCTCGATGCGCAGCCGGTTGATCGCAAGAACGCAGCCTCCATGCAGACTTTTCAGCTTCCGAGTCATGGAGCGCTGCTCAATGCGTTCGTTTATGTCGCGGAGGGCCCTGGCCCTCATCCGGCGGTTATTCTGCTCCACGGATTCCCTGGCAACGAGCGCAATCTCGATCTCGCCCAGGATATGCGGAGCGCTGGCTGGGATGTTCTCTACTTCAATTATCGCGGCTCCTGGGGCTCTCCCGGAGACTTCTCGTTTTCTCACGGTATCGAGGACACCATGGCGGCGGCCGCTTATCTGAGGCAACCAGCGATGACGAAGCTCTTGCGGCTGGATCCTTCCCGGATCGTCCTGATCGGACATAGCATGGGCGGCTTCATGGCGGTTCAAGGCGCGGCAGCCGACCCTGCGATCATCGCCATGGGATTAATCTCCGCGGCCGATCTTGGCGGCCGCATCCCCCAACAGTTACCTCAGGAACGCCAACAGGCGGCGATTCAGGCGATGAGCATCGGATTGGCCCACGAAGGCATGGCGCCTCTTGCGGGTTGCACGCCGGAGGGGTTAGCTCGCGAGACCCTCGAAAACGCAGCGAAGTGGCGTTTCCTGTCCAAAGTCGATGCGCTCAAAAGCAGGCCCGCCCTGATTGTCACTTCTGACGATGGCCTCGCGCCGGCGAATGCCGCGTTTGCTGCTGCTCTGCAGGCAGCGGGTAACAAGCAAGTGACGGCTCTCCATTTACCGACCGATCATTCCTATTCGGATCAACGCAGGGCTCTCTCGGCGGCAGTGCTTCAGTGGCTTGCCGCCATGCCCCCGCAACCGTTACAACCTTAGTCTTGGCCCGGATTCAAAACGAATACGAAGTCCCAAGAGTCAACGCCTGCAAGCCCACGCGCACGGTGCTATTGCTATACTCTCCCGATTTGAGAGCGCTTCGGCCCGACTGCTGCTTCGCGGTCGGATCGAATCCATAGGACAAATCGAAACGCGCGCGGCTTCTTCGATAACCCACGCCGGTGGTCCATTGGTTCGTCATGATCGCGGCGGTCAGCGGCGAAAGCGTTGAATCCGGCACTGGACTGTTGGTGTGCGCGAAACCGCCTCGAATCGAAACGCTTTCAGTCACCGTCCGCTCGAATCCGCCGCGAAATGCAAACTGATCCTTCCAGTACAGTGGCACGCCGTCCACCAGCGATGTCGATTTCAGTACCGAATTGATATCTGCATTTGTGCCATTGGTCAAAGACACCGGCAAACTCACGAATGCATCCTTCCAGTCGACCCAGTCTGTCTGAAAAGCCAGCGTCCATCTTGAATTCATCGACCACATCACGCTCACCAGCGCCGATTGCGGCAGAACATTGCGAACCGCCGCCGAGTAGGCAAAGTCCGGCCGGAACTGCAATCCGAGCGCCGCGAATTGCGCGTACGCGTTACCAGTCGCGCTTCCCGTGCTGTCGATAATCGTTCTCGATTTCCAGGAAGCTCCGATCTTCCATCTGCGAGCAGGATCGGCAATTACGCCCACGCTGAAGTTTCGGCCCACGCCGGTGGTGTGCAGGTCGAGCAACGTTTTCAAACCGGCCAGCGTCGGCTGGCTCTGAAAAACGTACGGCGTCGTCAGTTGATTCGAGTTGTAATCGACCCCAAAACTCGCGCCGATCGATAAAACCCTTGTAACTTGCATGCCCAAACCCACTACGCCGCGAAGAGCCGTGATCGCGGATTTTTGATGCTGCAGTCCGTAGCTCGCCCCCGCGACACCGGGCGCGTCCACATAATGCCAATCGGAGACCGAAAGCAATTCCGGTAAAATCCCGGCGGCCAACGTGAATCGTGAATGGCCGATCGGCGTGCCAAAGGCGCCATAGGGAACGACTCCCGGCGGAGTCTGCAAGGGTACTTTTGAATTGCTGACGTTACTGAAACTGCCACGAGCGAAGATCGCGCCGATGTTCGCATCGATCGTCGGGGCGGAGATAGTCGAAAGTCCGGCTGGATTCATCGCGAGCGCGTCCAGCACGCCCGTTCTCGAAGGAATATAGACCCCGCCGGTTGCGAGCGACTGCGCGCTCACCGCCGTCCAGTAAAAATCCTGTGCAGCGCAAGGAATCGCGAAGGACGCGGCGATGAAGATCCAATGGCTTTTCATTGCTTGCCTCCCAGGCGCTCGGATAGATTCAGCAGCCCGGGCGTTCCTGTCTCCACGGGAATTTTGGAAGTCATCAACGCCTCCAGACACTCGGGATCAAGCGCCCTGGGCGCGTCCTTTTGCATGATGTCGAAAACTTTATCGAGGGGCATCGCGTCGCGATATGGCCGTGTGGCCGCAAGCGCGTCATAGATGTCCGCGATCGCCAGAATGCGCGCGGGCGTCGATAACTGCGCGGCGCTCCACCCGCGGAAATATCCCGACCCGTCCAGCTTTTCGTGATGCGCTGCCGCGACGTCGCTCATGTCATCGAGGCCTGGAATCCGTTTCAGAATCTCGAGCGTGTAGTAGGGGTGCTTCTTGACAACATCCCATTCCGCATCCGTTAACTTGCCCGGCTTCTCGAGAATCGAGTTCGGAACGCTCAGCTTGCCGATATCATGCAGCAAAGCGGCACGGCGCAGAAACGTGATTTCGTCCTCGCTCATGCCCAGTTGCTTCCCGATGGTCACGGCCGCTTGCGCGACGCCATTCGAGTGCCGGAAAGTAAATGGCGATTTGGCATCAATCACTTCCGCGAAGGCCAGACAAATATTCTCGATTGCTTCGTCGGACGCGATCGTCTGAAGTTGCCGCGGTTCGAGCGCGATCACTTGCTCAAGATTCTCGGCTCGGTCAAGATCCTTCCACAATTGGCCGGACTTCGCGAGCGACAGCGTGGCCCGCACCAGATCCGGATCGAACCATCGGCCGCTGCGATGCTGCGCCGCCTGAAGCGCCGCGGCGTCCCCGCGATTCACCAGAAATACATCCAGCGTCTGCGCCAGGTTCATGATTCGGGAATAGAGCGGAATCGAGCCGCCGCGCAAGCCTTCTGGATACCCGCCTCCATTCCAGTGCTCGTCGAGACTGAAAATGGCTTGTCCGACCGGCTCCGGAAACGACATTTTGCGAGCAATGGAAGCTCCCCGCTCGCAGCGAATCTGAACCAGCGCCTTCGAATCCGCCTGCTGTGTCGCCGCAACGCTCAGCAGCTTTTGCACTCGGGCGAGAAATGGCATCCCGGTGCCCACATGGGTGATCGCGTAATGCAAGCTCTCCCATCCGACGCGCGTCCAATCGGATGTTTTCAGATCGCCCTTGGCGCGAATATCGTCGGCATTGATGATGTGAAATAGCCGCGATGAATTGCTGCTGCACCCCGCGTCCTTCAACAGCAGCGCGTAATAAAGCTCGCTTTGCTGATCGATTGGCAGACCGATTTCCGCCGCAATCCGCATCCCGATTATGCAGGTGCGCACGGAATGCCCCATGGGCTGCCCCTCGGTCAGGTCGAGCGCATAAGAGAGCGCGGAAATAATTTCTGATAATCGGATCTGCCTGGGTTCGCTGTTACCGGGAACTGGAACAGGAAGAGCAGAGGTGGTAGGAAGCAAAGTATCTTGCATGACGAACACGTCGCTTCCAGAGGTATCGGCGGGAATAGAAGATTAATTTAGTCCGCTTCTCGATGGGCAGCCTATCGCGTCTTCCCGAAGACCGCCCATTCGACACCGCCCACCACGGCCCGGCTCTGCATCTGTATCCCGAGAATTTCCTGGTAACTGGTGTTGGTCAGGTTGGTAAGTTGCAGAAACGGATGCACTCGCCCCAGCGTCGAGGCGGCATAAAGATCCCACAATGCATAGGGCGATCGCGCTCTACGGTTCAGCGCTCCCACCCGAGTTCGCGCCACGAAGCCTTTTGGCAGCGCCGCTTGCCAGGCGACGCTCGCATTCTGCGAGGGATAGTTGAACGTGTACTTTGTGATGACATCTTCCAAGCCGTCCTGAACGCCGTGAAGTGCCGTGTACTGCACGTCTAACTGCTGCGCGTGCGGCAGCCGTGCGCTCACACCGGTCTCGATGCCAGTGAAATTCAACCGGTCGATGTTTTCGGCTTGCCAAACCGCGGTTAACTGGTCGAGAACATAATCGATTCCGTCCCGGTCCCGCCGGTTAAATAACGTCGCATAGGCCCGAAAACGAGGACCGTGAAACCACTCGACGCCGCCTTCATAAGTCGTCGCATGCTCGGGCCGCAAATTGGGATTGCCGACATTCGCCGGATCGGAATAATAAAGATCGGTATAGCTCGGCAATCGAAACGCGCTGCTCGCCGATGCGCGGAACCGGAAGGTCGGCAAAATCCAGACACCTCCCGAAATAGTGGGGCTCAGTTCCGCGTGCGTCCCGGGATTCGATGCCAGCGTGTACAGCTCCTCGCGCGCGCCAATCGACAACGAGAATCGGCCCAGTGCTCGAAAGTCGATAGAGCCGTACGCCGCTGCGCGATTGCGTTGGTGATTTCCCAGATTGTTGCTTGCGATAGTGTCGCGATATCCCTCCACGCCGTAATGAACCGTTGTATTCAATCGAAGCGAATCGCTTCGCCGCACCGCGGTCTGATACGTTTCATCGGCATGCCGATTCGTGTAATACTGCGGATCTTCGCGATAAAGCACGAATAGATCCGTGTGCCGCCGGTATCCGAAATCGAACTCCGTCTTCGACCCCAGCTCCTGGCGAATCGATGCAAACCACTGCCGTGTGCGCTCCCACGAGTCGAAATCGCCGTAAAACTGGTTCGCGCCAAACGGCTTATCGCCTGTCGAGAGCAAAAGATCCGTTGCACCCAGCTTCGTTTTCCAGTGCGTGAGCGAAGCGAGTTGCAGGTTGCGATAATCGCGATCCGGCATGAATCCGGTCGAGAAATCGCGCGAGAAAGACAGCTCTTCGGCGATATTATTTTCGACCAACGACAGACGCGCGCTCTCCTGATTCACACCGAAGTTCCCAACCCCGCTACGCAGCCGGAACTCACTAGAATCCGGCGGCCGGGCAATGATATTTATCGCGCCATCCACGGCATCCGATCCGTAATACGCTGACCCTGACCCCTTCAAAATCTCGACGCTCGAAATCGCTTGCAGCGGAACCGGAATGTCCATGTCATGATGGGCGCTCTGCGCGTCATCCAGACGAAAACCATTCAGCAGTACAAGCGTCTGAGCAAATGTCCCGCCTCGAATGGATAAATCGGCCTGAACGCCATCCGGAGCCCTCTGCTGCAAATCAATCGATGGATCCAGACGCAGAACATCCACCACCGATCCGAACAAAAGCCGCTTATTATCCTCGAGAGTATAGACCGTGACGGCGCGATCCGATTCTTTCAACGGCAGTGGGTCATAAGTGCCTGTGACAATAATGGAGTCTTTTCGCTCGGGGGTTGAGTCCTGTGCCAACGCAACATTCACTAATAGCCACAACACACCAAACCACCCACAGCACCTGCGCACTTTGACCCACCCTCCCTCGCTTATTTCATACATTACAAAGTAGTAAGCACGTGGCAGACCGATTGCACCTTCAACGAACCCGAGGGGGCAATTTGTATGTCCACCGTCGCGGCAAATCCGCAGAATGAAACTCTACGCACTCTTCCGGGCGACGATATCCGCCAGATTATGTGGCGCTACTCGGACCGGTTCGACTTACACATGCTGGTCCAGGCGGCCCGTTCCGTCGCTCGCGGGCCCGTGGCGCGTTTAGTCGCCGAAGGAGCCCGCAACACGCACGAGTGGACCCCGCAAAAAGCGGCTCTCCTCGAAGCGTTCGACGCATCCGGCATCACCGCGGTCTTCATGGAACCGGAACAGGGCGGATACATTGCCGGCCCCAAGAACCTCGCGCTCGGGCTCATTGCATTCGAGCTCGCCTGGGTGGATGCTGGCGCCGCAACATGTAGTCTTGCCAGCTGTCTCGCCCTCGGCCCCATCCACGAGCGTGGCACGCCGGAGCAACAGTCCTATTATATGAACCACTGCGTTCCCGCCGCCCCGGGAGAAGACCGTACCACTTGGCGAGGCGCGTTCTGTCTCACCGAGCCGCTCCCCTACGTCGGAGTCGAAACCGGCCTGTTGGGCGGCAAGGTTCGCGTTGTCGATTCCGGCGAAGATGGCGAGCCGATTCTCGAAGTCGAAAAACGCGGCCGTTTTATCACCAACATGGGCTTCGCGAATTTCGTGACCGCTGCCGTCGATTCCGACGATCCGCGGATCAAGGGAAGCTGCATGGTCATCCTCGAAGAGACCGATCCCGGGATCTTCGACCGCGGAACGCCGGCACGCAAAATGGCTCACCAGCTTTCCTCGACCTCGGATCCGATTTTCCGCCTTCGCGTTCCAGCCAGCCGGATCGTCGGCGGCTACACCATCGTCGAAGATGTCATCGTGCCGCGCTACAACCACGCCGAGATCATCGAAGCGGTATTCAAGCGCACGCGCGTCACAGTGGGGCTCATGACTTCCGCGAAACTGCTATCCGCAATCGAGCCCGTGATTCGGTATCACCGGGATCGCTTCCGCGGCAGTGGCGCGGTTCGCCCCGGCTCACCGCGCTACGAGCTGGGATTACAGCAGAAGCAGGATACGCTGCATCGTCTGCTCGATGTGTGGGCCACCGGCGAAGCAAGCGCCTCGCTTGGATTCGCGGCCGCCCGCATGTTCGACGAACTGGATCCACTCGAAAAAGTGAAGGATCGGATTCTCGCGGAGCGTGGAATCCGAGGCGGCACGGCGGCCTTCAAAGCCCTTCTGAAAGTGAAAAAGGAAGCCCTCGAATACATCGACATCAATAAACAGCCGGAATGGCGGCGGAATCGATCCCGCCAAGCCGAACTCGAGAAGAATCCTCTGGTGCGATACGTCGTGCTCGACTCTCTGGCCAGCGTTTACTGTCCGGCATGCAAGCTTTGGAATACCGGACATGGCGCAAACCTCATGCGTGAAGCGGTCAGCCTGATGGGCGGATACGGCATCACGGAAGATTGTCCCGGCTTCCTACCCCACAAATGGATCGATGCGCAGCTTGAGGCCACCTTCGAAGGCCCGGAAGCCGTTCAGCGACGCCAGCTCTCGGTCACGATGGTCAACGATGTCTTTCTGGCCCAGTTCCAGGGTTGGATCGAAGAAATGCGGCAGATCGCCTCGACGAAGCCGGGCACCGAAGCGTGCGCGCTCGCGACGGCGATGCAGATCTGGCTGTGGACAATCCACCATCTGCAAATCGTCAAGGACGCCGAAGGCGCCACGCTGTACCAGATGAATCGGCAGGCGGTCACGTTCGCCCTCGCCGACGCGCTCTGCTGGCTGCTGGCCGCGCGTTCATTCATATTGGATGTGATCGAGCTCGAAAAAAGTGGATCGCAAAACCCCGCCATTGGCGAAGGGCTCGCGGGTACGGTTCAGTTCATGACCGATCTCTGCGCCGTGCAATCGGCCAGAGCCGGAAGCGAGGTTGGACGCATTTGCGCGGAATTGAACTTCGGATATAACCGCCATCCGAACTGGGACGATGAGGGCCGTAAAACCTGCTATCAGCAGGATGAATTGATCGATCTCGAAGGCACGATGCCCGGATTGTCGAGCATCGCGGTCGACGTCATTGGCGAAGACGGTTCCCATCCCGCCAAGGCCGGTCCATGCGTCCGGACCGCCGGTCTCGATCAGTTCGCTAAGCTTCGAACCAAACTCGACGGTTGCCTCACTGGCTCGCAACTCGCCAAGGATCGCGCCGCGGAGGCGCTAACGAAGGTGATGATCCCCGCGGCGCTGGATTATCCCCAGTAGCTAGAAGGGAGCGTCATGTCAAAGATGGATGTCGATATCGTCTGCGTGGGCTTCGGCCCGGCAGCCGGTGGTTTTCTCACGACTCTTGCACCCGCTCTTTCCGAATTCGCGATTCCTCCTCAAGTCATCTGCTATGAGCGCGCCGATGGTCTAGGTTTCGGCGTCTCGGGCCTGGTCACGAAAGCGCGCGGGATCCGCCACTCTTTCCCGAACCTGGATGCCGCGCAAATCCCTATGGCCGCGCGCGTGAATAAAGAGAAGGTCGTCTATCTCTTCGATCCTACCGGCGCCAGCCGGCGTCCGCGCTCTCTGCGTTTCGCGGACAAATTGATCCGCCCCTTCGCGGCCTCCGGACTCCATTCGATGGAGCTGCCCTGGACACCCTCATTCCTCCACAAAGAGGGTGGACTCGTAATGTCCATCGGCCAATTCAACCAGTGGGTCTCCGAACAGTTCATGATGACGGGAGCTGTTCAGATCTGGCCCGGCATGCCCGTTGCCGAACCGCTCATCGATGGAGATCGCGTCTATGGTGTGCGCCTCGTCGACCAGAACGGCGAGCCCGGCATGGAGATCCACGCGTCTCTTACAGTAGTCGCCGACGGACCGGTTGGCGCGGTCGGCCGCAGCCTCGATCAGCACTTCGGAGTCCCACACGGCTTCGAGCGGAAAGAGTGGGCCGTCGGCTCGAAAATGCTCATCGATCTGCCTGACGGCGTCGATCTTGAACCTGGCACCGTCTTTCACACGCTCGGATATCCTGAACCCGAAATCTTCGGATTCTTCTACGTGCATCCCGATCGCATCGCGTCCGCGGGGATATTCGTGCCATCCTGGTTCACGAACCCACTGCGCACGTCGTATCGTTATCTTCAACATTTCATCCAGCATCCGTTCCTGTGGCGATATCTCAAAGGCGGCAAGCTGCGGAGCTGGGGCGCGAAATCCCTGATGGAATCGGGCCTGCGCGGCGAGCCTTGGCTGGTTGGCAACGGTTACGCTCGAATCGGCGAAGGATCCGGAAGCACCAATGTATTAACCGGATCGGGTGTCGACGAGGGCTGGACCACCGGGATTCAATTAGCCGAGGGCGTAATCGAACTGCTGCGCAACAAAGCCCCCTTCACGAAAGAGAATCTCAACAAAGCTTATGTCGATCGTCGGCGTCGAAGCTGGGTAGAAAAAGAAGGGCGGATCGCGGAGAACGCGCGCAACGGCTTCCAGCGCGGCTTCATCACGGGAATGTTCGGTATGGGCGTTGCGGGCCTGACTCGCGGATTGGTCACTGTGCATCCCAAAACTCGGCAGCGCGCGACCGTCGAGAAGTACTTCACCGATCGAATCCCTCTCGCCGAACTCGAAGATATCTGGGGAGATTGCCGCAACAACGGACTTCCCCTCCACGACCGTCTGATGGAGCGCAGCGGCTGGCCCCCAATTCCATACGACGGCAAGTTGTTGGTCTCGCACCAGGACGCGCTCCTGATGGGCGGAAAAGTACAGGCCGCGCCAGGTTTCGCCGATCACATCCATTTCATCGAGCCCGCCATGTGTGAGACGTGCATGGTCCAGTCCTGCGTGGATATCTGCTCTGGAGAAGCTATCGCGCCGGACAAGAACGGCGGCGATGCGCCCGTTTTCGATCGCGAGAAATGCGTCCATTGCGGAGCATGTATCTGGAATTGCGACAACATTTCATTTGGACCTGGTGGCGGCGGCCTGCATTCCGCCGAAAACTAAACAATGAATAACTATCAAATCGTCGTCTGTGGCGGAATTGTGCCGGACCCGTTGCAGACTCTGGAGCCGGTCATCGGCCCTAATGGTCCGGCATTGAAAAATGAGCTGATGCTGCCGCATGTCCTCGATCCTTGGGCTGCGCATGCGCTCTATGAAGCAGCGCATCTGGCGCGCCAATTCACCGGCAGCAAGATCTACCTCGTGAGCCTGGCACCCAAGAGCAAACTCCAGCAGGTCCTCATGACCATCGGTCAGCGCGTTGCCTTCGAGCTCGTCGCCGTCGACGGTCCCGCAAGCGGATTCACGGACTCTGCGGAGGTTGCCGCCGCGCTAGCCTCGGCAATCGAAGCCGTCCCCGGATTGGACCGCTCGCGTCTGCTCGTTTTCGGCGGTTGGGAATCGGCCTCGCGAGGCGCGGGCGCAACCATCCAGATGGTGGGCGAACGTCTCGGCATTTTCGATCAATTCCAAGGCGTCGATGAGCTGAAAGTGAACGGCGACGGCTCCTTCCGCATCTTGGAACGAATCGAGGGCGGACAACACCAGGTCTCGACCTGCGCCGGCGCTCCGGCCCTGTTCGGCTGGGCCACTGGAAACCTGCCCGAGCCTTCCAATAATCCGCAGATCGGCATGCAGAACATGCGCGTCATCATGCCCGCGCTGCAAAAAGCCAAGGCCGCACAACTGGGCTCCGGCCTGCGATTCCTGAGCGCCACGCTACCGAAACAGCAGCGCGACACGAAGATCGTAAAGGACAAATCCGCGGATGAGATCGCAAACGAAATTGTCGATTGGGTGACGGCCGAATAGTCATGTCTGAAAAACTTTTGTTCTTAGCGCACACCGAAGCGAATGGCAGTCTCGCTCGCATCGCTCTCGAAGCACTGTCGGCCGCGCGTTCCATCGGCGGCGAATTGATAGTCGGATTGGTTGGCGCGCGCGTGCCGGGCGCCGATGCAATCGGCGGCTGTGGCGCCGTCAGATTTCTCGCCGTCGAAGGCGATGAGTTCGCCCAACCCCGCTATGCCACCGATGCGGCCGCTGTCGAAAAGCTTTGCCGGGATTCCGGAGCGACCCTGATCGTTGCGCCGCATACATCGCGCTGGGCGCGCGTTCTGCCCGGAGTCGCGCAACGGCTCGGCGGGCGTATTGATACGCACCTCACCGCTCTCGCATCGGAAGCCTCAATATCGGCCACACGATGGTTTTATCGCCAGCGCATGGAAGCGGTTCTCGATCGCCCGCAACGACCCTGGTTCCTGATGCTCGACGGCGGCGTTGCCGCGCCGTACGCCGGAGAACCGATTCCCGTAAATCTCGATTACGTCGTTCCTGAAATCACGGCATCCATGCTGAGAACGACAGTCATCGGGAAACAATCGCCGCAGTCCGGACAACAGACCATCCGGCCCGATGCCGCGCTGCTCTTTGTCGCCGGAGCCGGATGGACCAAGAAACAAAAAGACGGCCGCGCCAACATCGAAACAGCGGCCAAGCTCATCGCCGGCTTTCTCGAAATCAGCAAGGCTTCGCTCGGCAGCAGCAAATCCCTGGTCGATCTCTCAGGCGAAGGTCAGGCCGTGCTGCCGTTTCTCTCCCACCTGAACCAAGTCGGTCAGACCGGCTCCACGCCCCGCCATCCCAAAGGTCTGGCGACTTGTTGTCACGGAGAGGAGCCGCACGTCGTGGGCTGGCGATTCATTAAGGAGCGCCGCGCCGTCAATCTCGACCCCAACTGCGGCTGGGCGCGAGGCAAAGCGGACGTTCTCTATGTTGCCGACGCGTTCGAAGTCATGGCCTGCGTCAACGCCCTGCTTGAAAAGAAAGCTCTGGCCTCGGCTACAGCGCCTTGATGCGCATCTGTTTGAACTGCGTCCAGCGCCCGGCGTCGTGCGCCTGAAGTTCGATGTAGCCCTCTTCGAGATTGTCCATGTCGTGATATTCCAGAACAGTCTCGCCGTTGATGCGCACCAGGCAATCCTTGCCCTTGACCCACATTTGTAGTGGAAACCACTGCTCCGCTTCGATGCGCGGATAAATCGCGCGCTTGTAGTGATACAGCGATCCCGTCGGATAATGCGCGCCTTCCACGTCGTGCAACTGGACTTCGTAGTGCCGCGAATCCGCGCCATGGCCATCGGTGCGAAACAGAATGCCGCTGTTGTGATGCTTAAAATGCCGGATGTAAGTCTCCAGCTCAAAATCGAGGAATTCCTGATTCGTCGCGAGGTAACCGAGTCCGTCGGCATGCAGCACGTCACCGACTGCTTCAAACGTCGGCTTCCCTTGCGAGATACGCCACTTCGAGAGATCCGCAGCCTTCACATACAAATCCTGCCACGTGTCTTTCGAAGGCAATTCGCGGATGCGTAAATTGCGAAAGCGAACTGGATAAGAAAGCGATTCGAGCCCCATATATCCGTGCCGCCGGCGAAGCTTCAATTCCGGATCGTCCGCGACGTTCACGTCCTGGATCAATTCATCGTTGGTCCAGACCTGCAGCCTCGGCCAGTCCATCAGAATGCGCATCGAATTCCATTCCGGCCGCACATTCACTTTCTTCGGCGCGAGCACAGGGAATATCGAGCCCATCGATTCCGGCTTCGGAACTTCATCGCGATCCTGAAAAATGTGGACCTTCATTCCGCACCAGGTACTGCGTCCATGCGCGGGCGCGTGAAAGTATACGCCGGAATCCGCCCAGCCTTTAATGAAAAAATCGCAACGGAAATCGAAGTTCTCGTACTCGCGATTCGACCGGAGCCACGCCGGGTACCCGGCCGCCTCGTGTACCACGACGCAGCCATCGTGCACATGGAAAGCTGTCTCCGGGCCGTCGCAAACTGTCCAGCCTTCAAGGCTTTGCCCATCGAACAGAGTGGCGAATCCGTCTTCGGCGCGAGCTTGGTTCGCTTGCGCAAGTGCTAACCCACTTGTCACGCCGGCCAGAAATTGACGTCGCTTCATTATTTTTCGAGTATAGCGAGAGCCGATTGTAACGTCTGTATAGATGGAGGAGCACTATGCGTTTATTATTTATGGCAGCGCTTGGCTGCACGCTTGCATTCGCTCAATTCGCGCCGCAGCATTACGCGCCGAGCGAAGTAAACGGGCTCATCGATCGTGTTCACGCCGACCTGAATCAGGCCTACGGCGGCGGTTGGCACTTCACATCCAGCGATCGCAAGCGGCTCGACGAGGCGGAACACCAGCTTCGCGATTTCGCCAGGAAATGGGGACACGGCAAGTTCGATAAAGGCCAATTGGACGACGCCATCTCGAAGGTGCAACACGTCCTGGATAACAACCACATGCCACCCCAGAGCCGCGATGCCATCGATTCCGACGTCGCCCAACTTCGCGCCATGCGTGAGGCGTACGATCGTCACGAAATCGGCTATAGCCATCCCTAACCCAACGCGGTGACTGGCTCCGAAATTCCGGCGGAATTTTCGGCGCCTGTCTCCGCATGGCCCTCCTGCCACTCTCGCCTCGGGCTTGTCATTACTGCTTCAAAATCGGACCGGCCGTGGATCCGGAGAGCGAGGCCGTCCCGAGCAATCCTCCAAGGCCCATGGTTTCCACCGCCGACGACGGTACGATCACCATCGAACCTTTCTCCTTGATCGCCTCATAAAGCATGTTCATAGCGCGCAGGTGAAGCGCTACGGGATTCGTCGCATACACTGCTGCCGCCGTCGCGAACTTCTCGGAGATTTCCGTCTCCGCCGTACCTAGAATGATGCGCGCCTGGCGTTCGCGTTCCGCCTGCGCCTGCCGCGACATAGCGTCTTCCAACGCTTGTGGAATATGCACATCGCGAATTTCCACCGATTGCACTGTAATCCCCCAGGGATTTGTCTTCTCGTCGAGAATACGCTGCAATTCTTTTCCCAGCATCTCACGCTCGGTGATCATCTGAGCCAGGTCATGCCGCCCGATCGATTCTCGTAGCGCGGTCTGCGCACTGGTCGTGATGGCTTGGTCGAAATCCATCACTTCGAGAATGGCCTTCTCCGCATTCCACACCAGCCAGAAAATGATCGCATCCACATTGACGGGCACCGTGTCGCGCGTAAGCGCCGATTCCGCGTTCACGCTCGTGACACGAATCCGCTGATCCACCCACGTGCTGGTCTGGTCGATGATCGGAACGATCATGAAGATGCCCGGTCCACGCAGGCCCACATATCGGCCCAGCCGCAGCAGCGCCACTTTTTCCCATTGCGAGGCAACGCGGATGGCTATCAGAAAGTAAAGCCCAACCAAGGCGCCCACAATCACGCCGGCAGGATTGTTGTAGATCGCCGTTGTGACACCCCCGGCGACCATGCAAACCATAAAAATGAACACGCCGAGCGGGCTGATATGCGAACTCGTGGTTTCGCGGCCAGCTCGTTCGGACCTCTTGCGAATCGCTAGCGGAATCATAATCAGATTCTCCTTTGCTCGTCTTTCAGAGCTTCCAGATACTGCTGTAAATCCTCGATCGTGATGCCTTCGGCCCCGGCGCGCGCCAGTAACTCTCGGACGAACTGCGCCATGCGTCTCTGCCGCTCGACGTCGTCCGGCTTCACTTCTTTATCCGTGATAAAGGTCCCGGTCCCTTGTTGTGTCGACAAAATTCCGCGGATTTCCAGCTCCCGGTACGCCCGCACAACAGTATTGGGATTAATCGACAAATCGACCGCAAGCTGCCGAACAGTTGGCAGCTGATTTCCCGGCAGTAAGATACCTGACGCAATCCCGCCTAATATCGAATCGATGATCTGCCGATAGACCGGAACCCCGCTGCTCATGTCGAGCTTCAATCGGAAGCCGCGTCGAGTTGGGGCTGTCGAGGTCATCTAGAATCATAGTGTATTAGTTCTATAGAACAAGTCAATAGTAAACTTCTGAACGCCGGAGGCGTTTGTATAAGCAGATGTACAGGAATACCAGGCCACTCGTAGCCATCGGAGCCGTTCTGTGTATTGCGGCCCTCCCGGCCTTCTCCAAACGAGCCCCATCGAAAGACGAGGAAGCGCGCCGTCAAGCCAAGCTCTTCCACACCAAGCTCGACAAAAACACTCAGCTCCTGCACGCGCTGGACCGGCTGACCTTCGGCCCACGCCCCGGCGATGTGGATCGCGTCCGCCGCGTCGGCCTCAAAAAGTGGATCGACCAGCAGCTTCATCCCGAGCGCATCGCCGAAAGCACGTTCTTAGAGGCGCGCCTCCAACCGCTCGAATCTCTGCGGATGACGCCGATGCAGGCCGTCCAGCATTACCCGCCGCCGCAGTTGATCCGTGCGATCGCGGAAGGCCGCCAGCCGATGCCGGAAGATCCCGAGTTGCGCGCGTCCGTCGAGCGTCTCGTGGCCCGTTACCGCGTGAAGAAAGGCGACGCGAACGCCAAACCCGAAGAAGACATGGAGCCGGCGAAGCCGCTCGATGAAATCCTCTCGCCCGCCGAGTTGCAGACCCTGCACACCGGCAAGCCGGAAGAAAAGCGCGCCGTTCTCACCAGCATGCGAGCGGACCAACTCGAAGACGTGGTGATCGCGCTGCCGCGCCCTATGCGCCAACAGTTATTTCAATTCGCGCCGACCGAATTGAAACGCAAGCTGCTCCTCATGAACGCTCCGCAGCAGGTTGTGGCTTACGATCTTCTCGCCTCTAAGCTGATGCGTGCCGTGTACAGCAACTGCCAGCTCGCCGAAGAGCTGGACGATTTTTGGTTCAACCACTTCAACGTCTATTACGACAAAGGTTCGGATCGTTTCCTGATCCCCGCCTATGAACGCGATGCTATCCGTCCGAACGTGCTGGGCAAATTCCGCGATCTTCTGGAAGCCACGGCAAAGAGTCCGGCAATGCTCTTCTACCTCGATAATTTCCAATCCGTTGGTCCCGATGCAGCGGTCAACGCGCGCGCGAAAAAGAAGCGCGGGCTTAATGAGAATTACGGCCGCGAGCTGATGGAATTGCACACGCTCGGGGTCGACGGTGGCTACACGCAGAAAGACGTGACGGAAGTCGCGCGCTGCTTCACGGGCTGGACCATCCAGGAGCCGCGTAAAGGCGGAGGCTTTTTCTACAACGACAAAATGCACGACAAGGGCGAGAAAGTGGTGCTCGGCGTGACCATCCCCGCCGGCGGCGGCATCGAAGACGGAGAGAAGGTCCTGGACATTCTGGCGCGCCATCCTTCCACCGCTCACTTCATTTCGAAAAAGCTCGCGCAAAGATTCGTCGCCGACAATCCGCCGCCGGAATTGGTAGACCGCATGGCCGGCACGTTCCTCAAGAGCGACGGCGATGTCCGCGAGGTCATGCGCACCATGCTCAACTCCAAGGAATTCTGGTCGCAAGGCGCGTATCATGCGAAGGTGAAGACGCCGTTTGAAATGGTGGCCAGTTCGGTGCGCGCGCTCGACGCGGATGTGGAGGACGCCTTCGCGCTCGCCAATCAGGTCGGCAACCTCGGCGAGCCGCTCTATCGCAAACAGGAGCCGACAGGCTATTCGAATCTCAATAGCGAATGGGTCAACTCCGCGGCTCTGCTTGGACGAATGAACTTCGCGCTTAATCTGGCGCAGAACCATGTAGCCGGCGTGAAGGTGGATGCGTCGAAGCTGCCGGAGGATCCCGAGGCCATCGCGCGGCGTCTGATGTCGGCCGACGTTTCACCGCAGACGAAAGCATCGATTGAGAACGCGTTGAAAGAACAGAAAGCGAAGAATCCGAAGCAGCAGACTCCGGCGCTGCTGGCAGGGTTAGTGTTGGGCTCGCCGGATTTCCAAAAGAGGTAACACCCGTATGCAGTCCAGACGTTTGTTTTTAAAAAGCTCGGCGTTGGCGATATTCGGAGTTGGCGCCGCACCGGCCTGGTTGTCGCGCGCAGTTTTCGCATCCGACGGCCCCGCACGTCGCAAGAAAATTCTCATCGCGATCTTCCAGCGTGGCGCCGTGGACGGGCTGAATGTCGTGGTCCCACACGGCGAGCCTCGCTATTACGATATGCGTCCCACCATCGCGATTCCCCGCCCCGCTGGGACGCCGGACGCGGCTATCGATCTCGACGGCATGTTCGGATTGCATCCATCGCTTGCTCCCTTGAAGCCGTTGTTCGACACGCAGCACCTCGCAATCGTTGAAGCAGTCGGTTCACCGGATCCGACCCGCTCGCATTTCGACGCGCAGGATTACATGGAGTCCGGCACGCCCGGAATGAAGGGAACCACAGACGGCTGGATGAATCGCGCCTTGCCGAAGCAGTCCGGTCCACCATCGCCCATTCGCGCCGTCAGCCTCGGCTCGACGCTCCCGCGCACGTTGCGCGGCCGCAACGATGCCGTCGCCGTAAATAGCCTGAACGATTTTCAAGTCCGCGATGCTCGCGGAGCCGAGACCTTCGAGAGCATGTACGACCACACCATCGACGCCGCGCTGCATGGCACGGGCAAGGAGACGTTCGAGGCTGTGCGCATCATGCAGTCCATCCAGAAGCAAACATACGCGCCGCAAAATGGAGCGCAGTATCCGGCCGGGCATTTCGCGCAGAGCTTACGGCAGATCGCGCAACTGATCAAGGCCGATGTCGGTCTCGAAGTCGCATTTGCCGATGTCGGCGGATGGGATACCCACGTAAACGAGCCGGGAACGCTCACCAGAAATCTGGCTGAGTTCGGTGGAGCGCTCGCCGCGTTCTATAGGGATCTGGGTGACCGCATGGCCGACGTCACCATCGTAACCATGTCGGAATTCGGCAGAACCGCGCGGGAGAACGGCGATCGAGGAACCGATCACGGCCATGCCAACGTGATGTTCGTGATGGGTGGCGACGTCCGCGGAGGCAAGATCTACGGCGACTGGCCAGGCTTACAGGACGAGCAGCTCTACGAGAATCGCGACCTTAATCTGACCACCGACTTCCGTGATGTCCTGGGAGAGCTCGTATCGAAGCACCTCGGCAATGCGAACTTGAGGTCAGTATTCCCCGGCTACAACACCCCAAAATTCAGAGGTTTGCTCGTATAATCTGAACTTCGAACGACGAACGCTCTTTTTAAAGCGTAAACCCGCCATCGACGAGGTGAACCGAACCAGTAGTAAAGCTACTTTCGTCCGACGCCAAATAAACCGCCAAAGCCGCGACCTCTTCAGCCTTCCCAATTCGCCCCATCGGCTGCCGTGCCACAAACTCTTGCCGCACCGTCTCGACATCCTTCCCGCTTTTCGCCGCCAGTGTCGACATACGTTCCTCGAGCGAAGGGCTCTCAATCGTCCCCGGACAAATCGCATTCACGCGAATGCCCTGCCGGATAAAATCCGCCGCGACTGCCTTGGTCAATCCAATGACCGCAGCCTTGGTCGCCCCATAAACATACCGATTCGGCAAACCTCGCAACGACGAAGCGCCCGAGGATACATTGATAATGGAGCCCCGGCCACGCTCCAGCATCCCCGGCAGGAAGGCTCTAATAGTCCGGTGCATCGACTTCACGTTGAGGTCGAAGCTAAAATCCCAATCCTGTTCCGAGCAATCGAATATGGTGCCGTGATGCACGAAGCCGGCGGCGTTGAACAACACGTCGATTGGACCGAGCGATTTCGCCAGAGCCTCCACCTCGCCGGTGTCCAGAACGTTAAGCCGGCGAATCTCCGCGCCATCCAGACCGCTCAGTTTATCCATTGCGATATCCGTCGCAACGACCCGCGCCCCTTCATCGAGGAACGCCTTCGCCGTCGCTCTTCCGATACCTTGAGCGGCGGCGGTGACGAGAGCTGTTTTCCCGTCTAACCGACCACCAGTTTTTGATGCCATCCCTGACTACGTTAGCGCTTCGAAGGGTCGATGCTCTCGGGACGCAGCCCGAGTTCATGAATCGCTTCGACGGCCTTCGCCGTATCGAACTTGCCGTCGCGAGCAAGACGCGAAAGCGCCGCGGCCGCAATCGCCTCGGCGCCGTTCTCAAAGAACTTCCGAAGCGATTCGCGGTTATCGCTGCGTCCGAACCCATCGGTACCGAGCGATACCAGCCGATTCGGGAGCCACTGCGCAAGCTGATCCGGCACAATCTTCATGTAATCCGAAGACGCGACGATCGGCCCTTCGACGCCTTTCAGCGCTTCGAGAATGTAAGGCGTACGCGGCGTCTCAGCCGGATGCAGCCGATTCCAGCGCTCTACTTCAAGAGCATCGCGCCGTAGCTCGTTATAGCTGGTGACGCTCCACACATCGGCTCGAACCTGGTATTTCTCAGCCAGGATCTGTTGCGCCCGAAGCGCTTCATTGAGAATGGTCCCGCTGCCGAACAGGTTGATTTGCGCGTCGCCGCCTTCGGCCTGCTTGTAGCGATAAATGCCGCGCAGGATGCCTTCCTGCACGCCTTCAGGCATGGCGGGCTGGGCGTAGTTTTCGTTGTACATCATGATGTAGTAGAAGCGATCTTCCATCGCCTCGTACATCCGCCGGATACCGTCCTGAACGATGACGGCCATTTCGTAGGCAAACGCCGGATCGTAAGTGTGGCAGGTCGGAACGGTGCTCGACAAAACGATGCTGTGCCCGTCGCAGTGTTGCAGCCCTTCGCCCGATAGCGTCGTTCTGCCGCCGGTGCCACCCATCAGGAAGCCTTTGCCGCGCGAATCGGCAAATGCCCAGATCATGTCGCCGATCCGCTGGAATCCGAACATCGAGTAGTAGCTGAAGAACGGAATCATCGGCACGCCGTAGGTGGCGTACGAAGTTCCCGCGGCCGTAAACGATCCCATCGCGCCCGCTTCGGTGATTCCTTCTTCGAGAATCTGCCCGTCCTTCGCTTCCTTGTAGTACAGGAACACGTTGCTATCGACGGGGCTGTAAAGCTGGCCCTGGCTGGCGTAAATCCCGACCTGGCGGAACAGCGATTCCATACCGAACGTGCGCGCTTCATCCGGCACGATCGGAACAATATATTTCCCGACCTCGTGATCCTTCAACAGAAGCGTGAGAATTCGCACGTAGGCCATCGTCGTCGAAACTTCGCGGCCCTGCGATCCCGCAATCGATTCGGCCAGCGCGTCGAGCGACGGAGCCTTGAAATGCGCCGGCACTGGATTACGCGCCGGCAGACTCCCGCCCATCGTTTCCAGACGCTCGCGGATGTATTTCATCTCCGCGCTGTCCTCGTGCGGACGGTAGAATTCCATGTGCTCGATAGTTCCATCGGGCACTGGAATCTCAAAGCGTTCTTTAACGAAATGCAGTTCTTTGTCAGTGAGTTTCTTCTGTTGATGCGTTGGATTGCGACCCTCGCCGGCCTCGCCGAGTCCATAGCCCTTCACGGTTTTAGCCAAAACGACGGTCGGCGATCCCTTGTGTTCAATGGCGCGCAGATAGGCGTTGTAGACCTTTACCGGATCGTGTCCGCCGCGCCGAAGATGCGCGATTTCCTGATCCGAGAGATGCTCCACCAGCTTGGCCAGCTCAGGATATTTTCCGAAGAATTCCTTGCGGGTATAAGCTCCGCCCTTGGCCTTGAACGCCTGGTATTCGCCATCCACGCACTCTTCCATGCGCTTCATCAGCAACCCGGATTTATCGGCGGCGAATAGCGGATCCCACGAATCTCCCCAGACGACCTTAAGAACATTCCAACCGGCCCCGCGGAAGATGCGCTCGAGTTCGTCGACAATTCGTCCGTTGCCGTTGACCGGACCATCCAGCCGCTGCAAATTGCAATTCACGACAAAGATCAGGTTGTCGAGCTTCTCGCGCGCGGCCAGTTTCAAAGCCCCCAGCGTTTCCACTTCATCCGTCTCGCCGTCACCCACAAATGCCCAGATGTGACGAGGCGTTTGCGGCACAATGCCGCGATTTTCCAGATAACGCATGAAGCGCGCCTGGTAGATTGCGTTCAACGGACCGAGTCCCATCGAGACCGTCGGGAACTGCCAGAAGTCCGGCATCAACCAGGGGTGCGGATAAGAAGACAAACCTGGATGATCGTCACGTGTCTCATGCCGGAAATGTTTGAGATGCTCTTCGGTCAAACGGCCTTCCAGAAACGCGCGGGCATACACGCCTGGCGAAGCGTGGCCCTGGAAAAATACGAAATCGCCTGGCTGCTCCCCATATTTGGCGTGGAAAAAATGATTATGGCCGACCTCTTCAAGGGTCGCAAGCGAAGCGTAGGTGGAGATATGGCCGCCAATGCCGGAATCGTATTTATTAGCCCGCACCACCATGCACATGGCGTTCCAGCGAATCAGGCTCTTGATGCTGCGTTCGAGTTGACGATCGCCCGGGTACGGGAGTTCTTCATCGACAGGGATGGTGTTTATGTATGGAGTATTCAGGAGCTGACGGACAGTGACGCCGTACTGCGCGGCATAATCGGTCAAACGGCTTAGCAGGAACGCGGCACGGGGCGACCCTGCATCCTCCAGAATCTGGTCAAAGGCCTCGAGCCATTCGCTCGTTTCCTGTGGATTCACGTCCTCGTGTTTGAGGACCTCGGGAGTCGATGTGGTTTCGATCATGGTGCTGGTTATCTCCAAAATAACATTGCGGCCCTTTGCCAGTTTGGAGGGTGAGCAACTTCACCCACTGTAATCTGTACTCCTCAATGTTTTCATCTATTTGGGTGATGGCACCCACTTTGCATTCCATGACGGTGTGAAAAGGAATCCGAACTATCACCGCGCCGCGCCGGAACACTCACAGCAGATCCGGAGTGCTTTCCAAATCGGATTCCTGGCCCTAAACGTTTGGATCGCCTTCGATTTTTATCGCTGGGTGCGCTTTTTCGAAACCGCATCCCAGGGTCAGGCTCCGGCCCGACCACCCGGCGTCGAGGGTTGGCTGCCCATCGCCTCGCTGATGAACCTAAAAGTCCTACTACTACGCGGCGAGTTGCCCAGCCTTCATCCTGCCGGGCTCTTCCTATTCCTCGGCTTTCTAGCCATGTCGTGGCTGCTGCGCAAGAGCTTCTGTTCCTGGCTTTGCCCGGTCGGAACCATTTCCGAATATCTATGGCTGGCTGGAAAAAAGCTATTCCGCCGCAACCGTCGCATCCCACGATGGGGTGATAATGCGCTGCGGTCTTTGAAATACCTCCTGATGGGTCTCTTTCTCTATGCTGTCGCCAGCATGTCAGTCGACGGCATCCAGGCTTTTCTGAGCGGACCTTACGGCGTCGTGGCCGATGTCAAGATGCTGAACTTTTTCCGCAATCTGGGATTGATCGGCGCGGCTGTGATGCTGGCGCTCGTGATCGGGTCGGTATTCGTGCAGAATTTCTGGTGCCGTTATCTCTGTCCTTATGGCGCGCTGTTCGGCGTCTTTTCCTGGCTTAGTCCACTACGCATTAAGCGCGAGGTTGCTTTGTGCATCGATTGCGAAAAATGCGCCAAGGCTTGCCCTGCGGGTCTCGCCGTGGACAAGCTGATCACGATCGGCTCAGTCGAATGCACGGGCTGCATGCGCTGCGTGACGTCCTGCCCGGCCGAAGGCGCATTGCACATGTCCGTGGTCGGAGGACGCCGCAGCGTTCCAACGTGGGCGATCGCGGCCGCGGTCGCCGTGATCTTCTTGGGCGTAGTCGCGTACGCGCGCGTGTCCGGCCACTGGCAAACTAAGGTCCCGCAGAGCGTATACATGGAGTTGGTACCGAGAGCGGACGAGTTTTCGCATCCGTAAGAGCGTTATTGGTTCGTGGTTAGCGCTTTTTCAACGCGGCTTTCAGATCGTCGTGCTCGAATGCCGAAGCCATGCGGTCGATCTCCGGCGCACCGATGCCAAGCTTTGCGGCCTCTTTTCTCCATGTCGCGACCGCTTTCCCAACTTTCGCCGCGATGGCCCGAGCTTGATCCGAAGTCAGTTCGAAATACGAAGCGACATCGAACGCTAACTCGAGCGAAGCCGTCCCATCTTCAAGGTCGATCGCGGTCGTTAGAACGCGCGGCTTGATATCGAGCGGCACCGGATTGAGGTCGTAAGCCGGAGACAATCGCCACCCCGCCGGACCGGCCCAAAGAAAGCCATGATTGCGCAGATGATCGTCCGTATTCGAGATCAGGACGCTGAATACAATGCGCCGCCACAGTGCGCCCATGTCCTCCTTCGGCGCTGCGCCATGCTGCCGGAGGACATCGACGAATTCGAGGTAACTGCGGGTTTCGTTGTTCTGCGCGCCAAGCATGCTCATGGCCGAGAGGAATGGCTTGCGCGCTCCCCCATCGCGATCGAAGCGCCGCAGCAAAAGCACCGGCTTGCCGGCTGCGGTTTCAATCCGCCACGCTGGAACCGCAATGCCCGCCTTTGCCGCGAGCCTCAGGGCGACGGCCTCCCACAAGACAACATTTAGTTCCTCACCCTTATTCGGAAACTTGGCGATCGCAAGATGTCCATCGCGGTCCCGGACCGACGCCTTGGGACGGGCACCGCCCAGCGACGATCCCGGTGCCAGGAGCAGGCGTAAATCCTCATCGCTGTCGGTGTCGCTCAAGGCACGCTCCACCGCTGAGAGCAGCCGTGGCAATTCAATCAGCGGGGGCATTTTCGCGGGGCTGTATTCCGCCAAAAACGGGCCGCCTTCGCGTTGTGCGAAACGCAGCGCGCCCATGCGGGCTTCGTCGTCCACCATCAGCAGGTAATCGATTTCGCGCAGTGTGCGCGGCGTCTGTCCTGCGCGTTCGGCGCGGCGGCGCTCGGCGCGGCGCATCAACACTCGTCCCCAGCGATCCGGAGCGGAATCGCCGATGGCTCCAAAAAGCGGTTGCTCGGAGGGCGTATGAAATGGACCGGGCCCGAGCTTCAACGCCGGCTCGAGCGAGAAGCGCTCCGGGTTCGCAAGCCAGTTCTTGTCATACTCGAACGTGACGCTTTCCCGGTCCCGGCGAGTACGCATCCACAACCGTCCCACCAGGTGAGGCGCGCCGCGCAGGTCCACGTAGGCGAGAACTTCCTGTTCCACTATGGTTTCCTGCGCGGCAGCCGGATTCGTTCCGGTAAGTGTTCTTCTTCAAGCTCACGCCCAATGGCGTCGTGGCGCGGGTCAGCCACATCCGCCAGTCGATCCGCCATTCCGAGCGTAAAGAGAACCGTGGCGTATGCTCCGGCCGAGACGCCGGGGTCGCCCTTTTCCACCTTGCTTAGGGTCGTCCGGCTGATAGAGGCGCGCTCGGCCAGAACGGCTACGGGAATCCGCCGCCGCCGCCGGGCGTCGCGAATATCCCGCCCCAGCTTGCGGAGGGCACGGGACACCGGTATGGGTGGCCGCGAAGATGATCTGCCTCTTTTCATAACGTCCACAATATTTGTCCGTATGGTTTGTAAGGTACATTATTCTGAACGTTAAGTCAACATGGACTCACGTGGCGAACCCGCTGCCACAGGCGACGCCGGGCGATCGTCCAAGCCACTCTGCAGAACCAACTCCAGCACCGGACGCATCGTAGCCACGCGCTTCGCGCGAAGGACAAAATCCCACAGCGGCTCGAATTTCTTCCATCCCGCCGCATAGGCAAAATGCCGCAAGCGTCCGATCCATTCCGGCTTCGTGAGAGCGCCGTTCAAGATGTTCGGCCAGCGATAAAAGTCGCGATATGCGCGCCAATAGCCTGTTTCCAGCTCCTCTGCTGTCATTCGAGCCGGCCGGAACACGGTATGCCGCGTATCGTAAAGATCCCAGTTGCGATGCAGCAGCCGGCCCTGCGCTTCCATGCGCGAGTACAACAGCGTGCTCGGATACGGCGTCAGAATATGAAACGTCGCGGTTTCGATTCCCTTCCCCACGGCCCATTCCACTGTTCGATCGAAGACTGAAGCATCGTCCTGATCCATACCGAACACGAAACTCCCATTCACCATCACGCCTTGATCGTGCAGTCTCGCGGTGGCCGCGCCGTAATCGCGATCGATGTTCTGAAACTTCCGCTGTTCCATGAGATTCGCCGCGCTGATGGTCTCGAACCCCACGAACAGGCTGCGGAGTCCACACGCTGCGGCCTTCTCAAGCAAACGCGGCTCGACGCGCGTCTCGAGAATCGAGTTCACCGTGCCGGCAGCCTGCCAGATGCGGCCCATCCCCTTCATGCCGTCGAAAAGCGCCGCCGCGAAACGTCGATGACCGAAAAGATGATCGTCGAGAAAGTAGAGATGACGGCCCGGCAGACGATCGATTTCGGCGAGCGCATCGTCCACCGTTTGTGTGTAGAACGATTTGCCCCCTTGAAAGAACGCCTCCTTGTAGCAGAAATCGCAAACATGCGGACAGCCGCGCGAGACCACGATCGAGTTCGGAACCAGGTACAGATGCCGCTTGATCAGATCGCGCCGGATCGGTGGAATGCCGATCAGTGATCGCTGCGTGGATTGATAACGAGGCGCCGGACGACGTTCCCGTAGATCGCGCAGGAACTGCGGCCAAGTGTCTTCACCCGGTCCAAGGAAGATGGTGTCGGCATGCTGTGCGGCTTCGTCCGGCAACGAAGTGACATGCAATCCTCCAAGCGCCGCGTAAGAGCCGCGCCGCCGGTAATGATCCGCGATCTCATACGAGCGCCTGGCGCTTGTGATGTAAACCTCAATCGCCACCAGATCCGGCGCATCGTTGACATCGAGTTTCTCGACATGCTCGTCGGTCAGGCTCACCTCGTCATCGGGAGACAGGTAAGCCGCAAGCGTGGCCAGTCCCAGAGGCGGGAACAGCGAGTATTTAATAGGGCGAAATAGCGGGCTAGCGGCTTCGGTGAGCGCAGGAAGGATCAGCTTGACTCGCATCTTGAGCAAGCATGACAGAACTACTCTGCGTTGTAAAGTACTTTTCTACTCTTGGCGAAGAGCCTCCATCGGGTCCAATCCTGCCGCGCGCCGCGCCGGAACAAAACAGGCCAACACCGCCGCGCCGATCAATGTGACCGAGACCATCAGCAACGTCAAGGGATCTGCCGCTCCCACCCCATACAGCAAATGCGAAAAACTCGACAACACGCGCGAGAGAATCAAAGCGCCCACCGTGCCGATCGCGATACCGGCCGCGGCCAACCGAATCCCCTGCCCCATCACCATCCCCAAAACATCCCGCTTCTCCGCGCCGAGCGCCATTCGTATCCCGACCTCGCGCACGCGCTGGCTCATCGCATACGACATCACGCCATAAATTCCGACGCAGGCCAGCAGCAACGCCAATCCCGCGAAAGCTCCCAACAGAATCATCGGAAACCGCTGCGACGTCATCGAGTCCGCCACAATCTCCCGCATGCTTTGGACGTTATAAACCGGCTGGCCCTCACCCGCGCCGTAAACCGCCGCTTTGATTGCAGGCAGTACCGTTACCGGATCCACCGGCGTGCGAACGACAAAAATCATGTCCCGCGTATATATCGGGACCCACGCATCCGCGAGCTGATAAAAGGATATGTAAATCTGATTCTGCGTGTAAAGATTGACGTCGTCCAGGCCCCAATGCCGGACATGGGCCACCACGCCGACAATGCGCGCGATACCCCAGTGTGGGATTTCCATGGGTTGACCCACCGGGTTCCTGTCCCCGAAATAAGCGCGCGCCAGGTCGCTGTCGATGACTACCACCGGCTCGGAATTGATGGTGTCCTGCGCCGTCAGATAGCGCCCTCTAAGGACCGGTATTTCCATCGTCCGGGCGTAGTCCGGACCCGTCCAGAAAAACTCCGCACGCGGCGCTTCCACGTTGGAAGCAGGCTTGTGCGATCCGACCCAGAACGGCCCCCCGTTAGCATGCCGGGTCAGCGGAACCAGCGCGGTGAGATCGGCCGAACTCACGCCGGGAATTTGGCTGATGCGCTCTGTCAACTGCTGGTAGGCGGCTCGCGTACTTGACGGCGTCCTGGTCAGCGTAGGCGAAAGTCCAACTTTAAACGTAATAATTTGCTGCGTATTGAACCCGGGATTCACTTTCCACAAGTTTTGGATCGTCCGAAACAACAGACTCGCGCCGGTCAACAACACCAGCGTCAGCGCGATTTGGCCGACAATCAGGATGTGTTGTGAACGATGGCTCCCGCCCGCCGCACCGCGGCCGCCTGACTTCAGCGCTTCTTGCAAATCGGTATTCGAGCTGTTCAACCCCGGCGCAAGACCGAACAAAATTCCCACCGTAATCGAAACGCCGAAACGTAAACAAAAGGACCGGTACATTGACGCCGATATTCTCGCCGCGCGGCAGGTTCCCCGCCAATACAGCCAGCGCCGGACCAACGCCCAAGGAAGCAATCACGATTCCCAATACGCCGCCCGCGAGAGAAAGCAGGACGCCTTCAGCAACCAACTGTGAAACGATCAGCGATCGGCTCGCGCCCAGCGCCGCTCGAATCGCGAACTCCCTCCGGCGCGACTCGGACCGCGCCATCAGCAGATTGGCGACATTGGCGCAGGCGATCAGCAGAACCAAGCCGACCGCGCCCAACATCAGCAAAAGCATGGAGCTCACATCCCCGACGATGACCTGTTTAAGCGGTCTGATATCGGTTCCCAAGCCTCGATCTTCTGCCGGATAGAGCTGATTGAGATGAGTCTGAACCGCATCCATTTCGGCCCGCGCCTGCGCGATCGAGACATCCGGCTTGAGCCGCGCAATAAAGGCGATCCCAGGATGAATGGTCCGGTCGCGGATCCAAATCGGATCGCCCTGCCCGATTGGCGTGTAGACATCCGCCTCGGCCGCATCGATCCACAGACGAAAATCCGGCGGAAGCACACCGGCAATCGTGTAATCCACGCCATCCAAAGCGATCGATTTCCCGAGCGCGTTCCTGCTGCCGGAAAATCGATTTCTCCACAAGTGATTGCTGATCAGCGCCACTGGCGCGCCATGCGGCCGATCCTCATCCGGTGAAAACTCATGGCCCAGGATTCCTTGAACGCCTAGCGTGCGAAAGAACCCCGCCGAGACCATCCTGCCCTCAACGTGCTCCGGCGTCCCAGGACTCGTTAAATCGAAGCCATGATACACGGCCAGAGCCATTTGCTCGAACGACCGCGCATTGCGCTGCCAATCCCGCGCATCAAGATAGGAAACCCACAAGTCGCGCTTGAGAGTCAGGTTGACCTGCGAGACCAGGACGAGCCGATCCGGTTGGCTAAAGGGCAGCGGTGCCAAAACCACACCCTGCAAAACGCTAAAGATGATGGTATTGGAGCCGATCCCGAGCGCCAGCGTCGCGACCGCGGCCGCCGCGAATCCAGGACTCTTCCGCAAGGACCGGAACGCATAACGAATATCGCGCCAGACGCGATCGGCCAAACGGAAGTTCCAGTTCATAATTCCTCAATCGCCGGTAGCAAGCGACGTAGCACGCCCCGACAGGCCCATCTCCGACAGTACTGACGCGATCGCCCCGAGTAATCGTTCCACATCGGCTGCAAAAATTCTTCCAATCGTGCCGATTCGAAAACACGATTCTCGCGTCAGCTTGCCCGGATAAATCACAAATCCCAAATCGCTCAGCCTCTCATAAAATCTCTCGAACTGAAACGCCGGATCGGCCGGATACCGAAAAGTAGTAATGATGCAGCTCTGATCCTCATCCGCCAGGTACGTTTCAAACCCGAGTTCCCTCATCCCGCGGCACAAAATGACATGATTCTGCCGGTAGCGCTCCCCGCGCCCCGCGACCCCGCCCTCTTCATCCAGCTCTTTCAGTGCCTGGGCGACAGCCAGCAGCACATGCGTCGGGGGCGTGAAACGAAACTGCCCGTTGCCTTCGAGACCCGCCCATTGCGCCTGCAAATCCAAACTCACCGTTCGCGCATTTCCCTTGGCCGCCTCCAAAGCGCGGCGTCGCGCGAGAACAAAACCGAAGCCCGGGACGCCTTCGATGCATTTGTTCGCGGAAGAAATCAGAAAATCAATATGAGCCGCAGCCATGTCCAAAGGGATGGCTCCGAAGCTGCTCATGGCATCCACGATGTATGCCGCACCGGCCTTCGACACCACCCCACCGATCTCTTCAATCGGGTTCAGGATGCCGGTGGTGGTCTCGCAATGGATCACCGCAACATGTGTGATGCCTCTGTCGGCCGCCAGCCGTTCGGCGGCAAGCGCTGGAGTAACTTTGCCGTCCTCCGCGACCTCCGCAACTTCCACAGGGATGGAATGAACGCGCGCGATCTGTGCGATCCGTCTTCCATAGGCGCCATTCACCAGCGCCAGCAGCTTGCCATCGCGCGGGATGACCGACGAAATCACGCTCTCGATGGCGTACGTGCCGCTGCCCTGCATTGGCACGCATTCGTACTCGGAGCGCGGACAGGCGCCCAACTCGAGCAATTTCTCACGGATGCCCCGCACCACGGCCAGAAACTCCTCATCCCTCGAACCGAGGTCGTACAGCATGGCCTCTTTTACGGAACTGGAGGTGGTCAGCGGACCGGGCGTGAACAACAATTTGTTCGCGATCATGACGTGTCCACATAAGATTAGCGAGCCCGCATGAAGCGGATTTCATGTCCGGTGCGTCAAAATGAAAAGTACCCGTAATGAGACGTCTACTACCCCTGTTCGCCCTGGTCTCCTGTTTGGCCGGCGCCCAATCCCTGAAGGATTTTGAGAAGCGCGTAACCGAGTTCACCCTGCCCAATGGCATGCATTTCATCGTCCTCGAACGGCATGAAGCGCCGGTGGTGTCCTTCCACTCCTACGTGAATGCCGGCTCGGTGGACGATCCCGCCGGCAAAACCGGGCTCGCCCACATGTTCGAGCACATGGCCTTCAAAGGCACCGAAACCATCGGCACCACCAACTATGCCGCCGAGAAGCGCGCCATGAATGAAGTAGAGCGCGTCTACGACCTGTACGACGCGGAGCACAAGAAAGGCGCGCAATCGGACGCGAAGAAGCTGGAAACCCTCGACAAAGATTTGAAAGCCGCGATGGAGAAGGCCAACAGTTACGTGATTCCGAACGAATACCCGCGCCTCATTGAAGAGAACGGCGGCGTCGGAATGAATGCCGACACGGCGGAGGATTCCACCGAATATTTTTACAACTTCCCGCGCAATCGCCTGGAGCTATGGTTCCTGCTCGAATCCCAACGCTTTTACGACCCCGTCTTCCGCGAATTCTATAAAGAGCGCGACGTCGTTCGCGAGGAAAGACGCATGCGCATCGAATCCAGCCCGCAAGGCCGGCTGATCGAGAAACTGCAATCGACCGCGTTCACGGAGCATCCCTATCGCAACACCGCGGCGGGATCGGCAGCCGACATCGAAAACCTGCGCGTCGGCGACGCTGTCCGGTTTTACAAGACCTATTACATTCCCCGCAACATCACGATCGGGATCGCGGGCGATGTCGATCCGGCCGAGTGCAAGCGTCTCGCGCAAAAATATTTCGGCATCATTCCCGCAGGCCCCAAACCTCCCGAGCCTCGCGCCGTCGAGCCGCCGCAAGTGGGCCCGCGGCGCATCGCGGTCGAGTCGGATACGCAGCCCCTGGTTGCCATCGGCTACAAACGGCCCAGCGAGCATGACAAGGATGATCCCGCATTCGACGTCCTATCCGATATCCTCGGCGGCGGCCGCACCGGCCTGCTCTATCAGGAAATGGTGCGCGGCAAGAAAATCGCTCTGGAAGCCGGAGTGGAACCGACATTCCCGGGTAGCAAGTATCCCAACCTGTTCCTCTTCTTTCTGGTGCCCAACATGGGACACAGCGTCGAAGAAAACGAGAAAGTCTGCTACGAGATCATTGAGCGCCTCAAGAAGCAGCCCGTCGATGACGAAACGTTGCGCCGCGTGAAGACGAAGATCCGCGCCGATCTCATCGAAAGGTTGGACAGCAATGCCGGAATGGCGGACGAACTCGCATCCTACTACGGCTCCTACGGCGATTGGCGCGAGATGTTTCGGAGTATCACGGAAATCGAGCAAGTCTCCGCCGCCGATGTGCAGCGCGTAGCCCAGGAATATTTAACGCCGGAGCGCAGAACCGAAGTGTATACAGCGCCGCCTCCGGGGCCGGCAGCTAAGCCGAGCGCTGGTGCCGGAGGCCAATGAAGCGCGCTATCGTCTCTCTCGTCTTGTTCGCCGCGGCGCTCGCGGCGCAGACTCAAGTTCGGCCTCCAGTGGCGCTTCCGTCCTACAAGGATCTCAAGTTCCCACCTCTTCCTCCGGTGAAAATTCCGGAGCCGGAAATCTTCACGCTGCCCAACGGCATGAAAGTCTACATGCTCGAATATCACGAGCTGCCGCTGGTTCACGGGACCGCGATTATACGAACCGGAAATTTGTTCGACCCGGCCGACAAGCGCGGCGTAGCGGATTTGACCGGCACGGTATTGCGCTCCGGCGGAACAAAAGATAAGACCGGCGACCAGATCGATGTCGAGTTAGAGAACATGGCCGCGTCGGTGGAGAGTGGCATTGGCGAGAGCAGCGGATCGCTATCGTTCAATTGCCTGACCGAAAACACCGACGAAGTGATGCGCGTGTTTCACGACCTGATGACATCGCCCGAATTCCGTCAGGACAAGGTCGACCTTGCGAAAACGCAGATGCGCAGCGCCATCTCCCGCCGCAACGACGATGCGGGCGGAATCGGATCGCGCGAGTTCACCAACATCATTTACGGACGCGACACGCCCTACGGCTGGGACATCAACTACGAGCACGTGAACCGCATCCATCGCCAGGACCTGGTGGATTTCTACCGTCGCTATTACTTCCCGTCGAACATCATTCTGGGCATCTACGGCGATTTCTCCGCTCCGCAAATGAAGGCCAAGCTCGAAAAGATGTTCGCCGATTGGAACTACACGCAGCCGCCGGTTCCGACATTCCCCTTGGTCAAGGGCACGCCGGTACCGGGCGTCTTTCTTGCCCAGAAAGACGACGTCACCCAGACGTTTTTCGAGATCGGCCACATTGGCGGCATCCTGAACGACAAGGATTATCCGGCGCTCGCGGTGGCCGCGGATATTCTCGGCGGCGGATTTTCCAGCCGATTATTCCAGCGCATCAGAACGCAACTCGGTTATGCCTACAATATCGGATCGTCGTGGGGCGCAGGCTACGATCACCCCGGCATTTTCGAAATCAGCGGCAGCACGCAATCCCGCTACACGGTGGCGACCATCAAGACGGTGCTCGAAGAGCTCAAGCGTCTACGCACGGGAGAGGTGACCGACGAAGAGCTCAGAACTTCCAAGGACACGGTCCTGAACAGCTTCGTCTTTTTCTTCGATCGCCCCAGCAAAACTCTCAACCGCATGCTGGTTTACGCCTACTACGGCTATCCGAAGGACTTCATCTTCCAATACCAGAAGGCCGTCGCCAGCGTGACCAGGGCCGACGTGCTGCGGGTCGCGCAAAAATACTTACGGCCTCAGGATCTGACAATTGTCGCGGTCGGAAATCCCAAGGAATTCGAAACTCCGATCGCCGAAGTCGGTTTGAAGGTACAGCCAATCGACCTGACCATCCCTGAGCCCAAAGAGGAATCGGCTAAGGCGGATGCCGCGAGTATTGCCCAAGCCAGGCCGCTGCTGGAGCAGGTGCGAAAAGCCCTCGGAGGTAGCGATAAGATTGCCGCCGTCAAGGATGTCGATTACACTGCCGACGTCGACATTCAATCTCCCGGCGGAGCCATGAAAGGCTCGCAGCACAACGTGTTTCTGCTGCCCTCGACGATGCGCCAGGAAATCAATCTGCCATTCGCGAAGCAGACCGTGTACTCCAACGGAACCATGGGCTGGATCGAGGGACCGCGCGGCTTGCAGCCCATGCCCGCGCCGGTCTTAAATCAGGTCCATGGCGAAACGTTCCGGCTCCTCTACCGCATCGTCATGAACGACAACGCCGCTTACGCGGGCGACAACACGCTGGAGTTCTCCGGCGATAACGGTGAAGCGGCTCGCATGGTGCTGGACCCTAAGACCGGCCTGCCCCTCAAGCTCGAATACAAAACGGCCGGCATGAACGGGCCAACCGAGGTGGTGGAAACCTTTACCGCCTGGAAAGACGTCAACGGTATCGAAGTCCCGTTCGAACGCACGGTGACACAGGACGGCAAGAAGTTTGTCGATGTGCACATTCGGGATTTTAAAATTAACACTGGGGTAACGCCGGAACAGGCCGGCAAAAAATCGTGAAGAAGAATCAGTTACTCGCATGTCTTGCGATTCTCGCCGCGTCTCCCATTCACGCGGAGAACATGCAGCAGCGCGCAAAACGCGTCGTGGATGAGTGCGTCCAAGCGCTGGGCGGCGATAATTTCTTAACCGTGGACAACGTGGTCGAGACCGGACGCGCCTACTCGTTTTATCGCGAAAGATTGAGCGGCCTGACCATCGCCCGTATTTCGCGCCGCTGGCTGAACAAGGTGGAAGATCCGTCCAAAACGCTCGCCGTTCTCGAGCGCGAGGACTTCGGGAAGAAATTCGATTATGGCGTCATCTTCCAGCAGGACGCCGCCTACGACGTCACCTTCCGCGGCGCGCGTCCGCTCGCAACGGACCAGTGGGACCGCTACCGGCGCACCACCGTCAACGACATTTTCTACATCCTGCGTGAACGCCTGCATGAGCCCGGTCTGATCTTCGAATCGCGCGGCGCCGATGTCTGGGACAACAATCCCGTCGAGATCGTCGACATCACCGACGCGCAAAACAACGTGGTGACGGTCTATTTTCACCAGATCACCAAGGTCCCGCTACGCGAAGTGATGGTGTGGCACGACGACGCAACGAAGGAGCGGAACGAACAGGTGACGCTCTACACAAAATTCCGCGTTGTAGACGGCGTGCAGTGGCCGCAGACCATCCAGCGAAATCGCAACGGCGAGAAGATCTACGAAATGTTCGCCGAGACGTTGGAGATCAACAAGAAACTGCCCACTTCGATTTTCGATTTGCCTGCCGGAATGAAAAAGCTAAAACCCGAGTAGCCGCGATCCCAGAGGGAGCAGTTGGCCCATCTAAGCCGTCTGCAAAATCCGATCCACCGCCATGCTCGTCCGTCGCCAGGATTGAGTCACTTCTTCAAGCCGCTTGCGACCCAATGCGGTCAACCGATAATACTTAGCGCGCCGGTTATTTTCCGAAGCGCCCCATTCAGACGCCAGCAGCCCTCGCAGCTCCAGGCGATGCAGCGCTGGATACAGAGCACCCTCTTCCACCCGAAGCACGTCCTCAGAGGTCTCATGAATCCACTCTGCGATGGCATAACCATGCATGGAGCCCCGGGTGAGTGTCTTAAGAATCAGGAGATCGAGAGTGCCTTGAAGAAGTTCGCCGGGCTTCGCTATCTTATCTCCCATAAATACGTTATGGGAACCAGTATATCGCAGGTGCGAAAATCGGCTCGTGGCAGTAAAGAAGGCTGGCAGTACTCAAGAACTGACAATCGGGGGAAAGACGCTCAAGTTAAGCAACCTCGACAAACTCTTCTTTCCCGCCGCCAGCTTCACCAAAGGCCAACTGATCGACTATTACATCCGCGTCTCGAAGTACATGCTGCCTCACCTAAAGAACCGGCCTGTAACTCTCATTCGCTATCCGGATGGAGCGGGCGGCAAGTTCTTCTACGAGAAAAATGCGCCTAAGTACACGCCTGAATGGGTGAAGACCTTTCCCGTGCCCCGGCGTGAAGGTGGAACAGACATCCGCTACATCCTGGTAAACGATCTCCCGACGCTCGTCTGGTGCGCAAACATCGGAACCATCGAGTTCCACAGCTTCTTGCATCGCGTCCCTGCAATCGGATGTCCCAGATCAATCGTGTTCGATCTCGATCCGGGCCCCGGCTCAGACATCCTCGACTGCATCAAGGTTTCTTTCCTACTTAGCGAAGTTCTCGACAGGCTGAAAATGAAGGCTTGTCCGAAAGTCTCCGGATCGAAGGGAATTCAGGTTTATGTTCCTCTCAACACCGCGACCACCTATGAAAACACTCGCGCCTTCGCGAGAGCCATGGCCCAGACAATGGAGCAACAGTATCCGAAACTAATTATCTCGGAGATGGCCAAATCGGAGCGCAAAAACAAAGTGTTCATCGACTGGAGTCAAAACTCCGACTTCAAGACCACTGCGAGTGTCTACTCGATGCGCGCGAAACGGGAGCATCCCTTCATCTCCGTGCCGGTCGACTGGGAGGAGTTGGAACAGGCGCTCGATCATAAGGATGCGCCGTCTCTTGACTTCTCACCGGCCGAAGCAATCGAGAGATGCGAACGACGCGGCGACTTGTTTGAACCAGTGCTGACGACGAAACAGAAGCTCCCTCAACTATAGATTCATCAGCGCACACCGTCTGACGATAGACATCCACCTCAATCCAGCCAGACGAACTGCGCTCGCTCGCGATCCTTCCTCACGCGATCGATCGGAAACACCTGGCTGTGCATCACCAGCCACACGCTGGGCGCGAGAACGCGGGCGGCGAGCAAGCTTTCGGTCAGGTTTTGTAACCCGTCGCTACCTTCAAATCCGAGCGGCGTCATCGCGCCGGTCAGAATCACCGGCACGCCGAGATGCGGCAGATTCTTCTTGAGCAAGAGTCCAGTCTCCACCATTGTGTCTGTTCCGTGCGTAATCACGATGGGAGCCGGCTCCGCGAGTTTCTCACGAACTGTATCAAGCACTTTGCCGCGATCTTCATCCGTCATCTCGAGGCTGTCTTTGTTCATCAGCCCCGTGACTTGGATCTCAGTATCCGGCAAGCGTAACAAGCGGAAGTAACGCCCGATCTTACTCTCGACGTTCTGCACGGTGCCGGACTGTTCGTTATAAACCTTTTCGATAGTGCCGCCGGTGGCAATGAGGTAGATCCTCATGCACGCCACTTGAAAAAGTAAAAGAGCAGCGGCGCGCTACCCGTGTTTACGATGCCATGCAGCTTTCCACCCTCGCAATACATCATCGAGCCCGGCGCTACCTTCGTGATCTTCCCTTCTACCGAGATCTCGCCTGAGCCTTCCGTCACCACCATGATCTCTTCTTCGGGATGCTGGTGCGGCGGATGCGGACTCATGCCGGGCTTCAAAAGCAGGCTCCCCGCATTGAGCGATTTCAACTGATCCGTGGGACCGTCGAAATAGGTGCGAAGATCGCCGAAAGGCTGCCGGTCCAGTTTCGAACTCTTATTGTCAACCAGGCTGTTCGGCAATGTTCCGGCTTCCGCGCCGAGCAGCGCTAGCGGCACGAGTTTGAGTAAGTCACGTCGATTTGCCATCTCTCAACCCTCCATCTTCTTGAACACCGCAACTAAAACATCGCCCACCACCTGAAAACTGTGCGGGCCGAGTTTGTCCATGAGGTCTTGGGGCGTGTGCCAATACGAATTATTGGGCCCGTAATCGAAATCGATCAAATCGAGCGCATTGATGCCAGCGCGGATGAAAGGAATGTGATCGTCTTCGATCGGATGCGGCGTGTCGAGGAAGTATTTCGAATATCCCAAATCGCGCGCCGTGTCCCAAACCATCGTCCGCAACGGTTTCGACGAATTGTCTTCGAGCACGATGTCGAGGTCCTTATCGCCGATCATGTCCACGTTGATCAACGCCTTGATATGCGAGAGCGTGCCGTCCCGCGCCCACTTTTCCTCCAGATGGCGGCTGCCATACACGCTGTCCGTATCCGTCCATTCGCGCACCGCCTCTTCCCCGTCGAGCCACACCAGGTAGATATCGTCCCGATGTTTCTGCCTGGCAACCACACGCATCATTTCGAGCAAAAAACCGGTCGACGATCCGCCATCGTTGGCCCCCGCGAATTTCGCCAGCTTCTTCGTGTCGTAGTGGCCCGAGAAAACGACAGCATTCCCGCTGGTCCCTCGAAAAAGCGCCATGATGTTTTTCATGGGCAAAACTCCGTCGGGGGTCTTCGCCGTAAACGAATCGTCCATCAGCTCCGCGTTCGTCAGCTTGATCTGGGATTCGATGTAGTGCTCGGTTTGAGCGTGCGCCCGTGATCCCACCGGCCGCGGACCCAGGGCGACCACGGCACGCGTGAAATCATAGGCGGCCTGGCCGCTGAACCCGGCATTTATTGGTGCGGCCGCGTAAGCGATTGCGCCGGCCAACAGCGCGATCAGGGCCGCTTTCGAACAATGCATATATATCCCAGTGTAAAATTCCTTTCGCGGTCGAGCGAATCGAGCCACGGAAGCACCAGCGCCGGTGGCGCCAAAAACAACGCCGCGATTGGAAACGCGAGCCCCGGAAAGAACTGCAGTCCGTTGAGCAGCCGCCGCGCCAGCAATCGAAAATACCCGCCAACCGGCTCGATAGAATACTCGTCGAACCCCGCCGATTCGAACAGGTACGCCATCCCATGCCGCGTGTATCGGAAGAAATCGTGCGGCGATTGATGGACCTCCCATTCGTGTGGGACGATAATCAGCGCGCGCCCGCCGCTCACCAGCGTGCGCTGCATTTCGCGCAAAGCGGCCAGCGGCTCTTTGATGTGCTCCAGCGTAACGATGTTGATTGCCGCATCGAAAGTCGCGTCAGCAAAAGGAAGCGCCGTCAGATCGGCGATCGCGTCGAGCTTTCCGTAATCCCACGCCGTATCCCCGACTCCCAGGTCCACGCCGACATACCGCTGACGCGAGAAATGCTGTGAGTGGCGCATCTCACCCGCACCCGCATCCAGCACCAGCGCGCCATCCGGAAGCTCGCGCGCAAATCGAGCGACCGCCTCTTCGATCGACACCTCAAAATGGAGCACGTGCCTTCGCAGAAAAGAGGGAAGGCGCTGCTGCAGCGCTGGATGATTCAAGCTTTCTTGCGAGCCTCGACCATGATTGTCGACCCGCAGCCGCACGCCGCTTCGATGATTGTGAATGGAATGGACGCCACCATCAATCCGAAGTAGACGGCGTCTTTGAGCAGCCGCATCGCAGGATGTTCCCTCAACCGTCGCACGCGCCGCGCCATGGGATCGAGCTCGGGCGCAATGCTCGTTGCCATGCCCGCTGGATTATCGCGCAAAGAAAAGTGTTTGCGCCGCATCACTTCGAAGCCGCAGAACTCGAGCAGACTTTCGAGATCGCGCTGGCGATAGTTGAATAGGTGTCGCGGCACGTCGATGCCATTCCAGTTATCGCCAAAGAACATGAACTGCCAGCACGACGCATTCGGAACCTGAACCACCAGCCGTCCACCGGGCGTGAGCAGTTCGCGCGCCGCCGAGAGATATTCCACCGGATCGGGCAGATGCTCCACGACATGAAACATCGTAATCAAGCTGCAGCTCGAATGCGGCAGTGGAGCGTTGGCAAGATCGGCGCAAACTCCCGGAACGCCATTATGTTTCCACGCCACCGAAAGCGCCTTCTGAGAGAAATCCAGGCCCAGAACTTTGCTCCACGGCAGCATACTGAGCAGGAGTCCATTGCCACAACCCACATCCACGATGTGCCCGGCGCCATCGGAATTCGCCAGCGCTTGCCGGACAAAAGCGACGTGATCGCGCAGCACTAGGCGCCGGTACATTTCTTCCAGCCGTCCCGCCGCGTCTTCCGGCGCAAACCAGTATTGATCCGGATAGTAGCGCGCCAATTCTTTTTTCGATGGCCGCGGCTCCAGCCGAATCAGGCGGCACGCCTTGCATTCGACAATCTGAAACACCTTGGAAGTGGTGCGATACAACCTGTCAGTCGCCGAAAACAAGACTCGCGGATGCGCGTCGCCGCACGCCGGGCATTCGGGATTCAGTTCGCCTGCCGGCTCAGCTCCTTCAAGGAAATCCGATGACTCAGCAGGAGGGTCCGCAACTGCCGCGCCGACAGTTTTCGCAGCGGCCGGAACTGCCTGCGCTTTTGGAACATTTTCGGAAGCAGCCGGAGCGCCGCCAAGTCGCCCGTTGCGAGCGCGGCTATGACCGTTACTTTCCCAGAGATCCCCGGAAACAGGCCGGCTTCGCCCATTCCGCGCGTCGCCCACCACGCTCCCGTTAGTATTCTTGCCATGTAATACACGCCGTTTAGCCACAGAAGACTCCAGGGGAAGAGTTTCGCCGCCAACAGCACGCGGTTTCGTTCGATAAGCTCAAGACGCCGCGCGGAGCGCAGGCCGAGAGTGGAACCACGGTGATGACGGACGATAGCCGTCGGGATGTAGAGACAACGCCAGCCCGCAATTCGGGCACGCAAACCGAGTTCGGCATCATCCGCGTATGCAAAGAAGTCCTCGTCGAACCCTCCGATATGATCCAACATCTCGCGACGATACATTGCCGCGCAACCATCGGGCCACAGCACTTCCTCCACGCGGTCGTACTGGCCGTGGTCGATCTCGCCCGTTCCTCTACCTCGATTTTGTCCATCGAGGTAAATCAAGTGGCCGACCTTGTCGATGCGCTTCGGATCCTCGTATACGAGAATCTTCGACGCTGCCATTCCGACGTCCGGACTTTCGTGGAAAGCCGTTGCGAGGGCATCCAGCCAGCCCGGTTCCGCCTCGGCGTCGTTGTTCAACAACGCTACAAATTCAGTATCGCTGACCGCGAATCCCTGATTGTTTGCAGCGCAGAATCCAACGTTGTCCGAATTACGAATCAATTGTACACGGAATCTGGACCGGTTGGAGTAGTCCTTAAGTACCATTTCCGCCGACCCGTCGTCCGATCCATTATCCACCACTATGACGTCGAACGGGTGAGCGGTCCGCTGCTCCGCAAGCGACTGTAAACAGGCCCGCAAAAGCTCGCGCCGGTTCCAATTCACCACGACGACAGAAATGCATCCGCGTCGGTAGACTCCCAAGTGGGTTATTATACCGATAGCTGACGGTGTATGGACTCCATTGCCGAGATTGTCCGCCGCGCACGACAACAGCGCGGCCTGACACTGGACGAGGTAGCCGCCAGTACGCGAATCAACCGTAAATACCTCGAAGCGATCGAGAGCGGCGATCGCACTGCGATCCCAGGCGGCTTTTTCTACAAAAGCTTCGTGCGGCAGTACGCCGCCGCGCTATCCACCGATTCGAATAAAGTTGTCGACGAAGTCGAAGATGTCCTCGACGCGGAAGAGCCTGCGGCTCCCGTAGAGCAGGACGACGAGCTGTTGAAAGCCATCGCTGCATCAGCCCCCGCTCCGGAGCGATCGGGCCGGCGTTGGGCACCGTCCACCTTTGGCTATGTCATCATGTTGATCCTGGCCTTGATCGGTTCCACCGGATTGTACATGTGGTGGCACCGGACACAAGAAACCCGTGCCGCCGCGCAAGTTGTCGCGAAAGCGCCTCCACCGGCGCCCAAGACGGAGCCGGCTGCTCCGGCAGTCGCGCCGCCCCCCACCGAAGTTAAGCCAACTCCGGACGCACCTCAGCAGGAAACACCCACGGCGGCTGCGCCAGCGCCGGCGCCCCCAACGCCGCCGGTCGCGAATCCCGACGACAAGATCACCCTCGACATTGCGGCCAACGAACTCACTTGGATCTCGCTCACAGCCGATGGAAAATACGTGTTCAGCGGCCTGCTACAGCCAGGTGAGACCAAGACCTTCGCCGCCAAAGACAACGCCAGGCTAAGAATCGGCAACGCCGGCGGCCTCGACGTGAAATTCAATGGAAAACCGACCGGCCCGATCGGTCCCAAGTCGCAAGTGCGAACGGTAACCTTCACGCCGACTCAGTTTCAAATCGAAACCCCCGCCCCGCCTGCGGAGCAGCCAGGGTGAGGTTTCTATTCGCCGGCTTGGAATCCTGAACGCAGAGCAATCAGCGATAGGCGTCGCGGCGGTCCCGGACTCGATGGACTGTGATAGTGTCTTCCGTCTCCTCGAAGATAACGCGGTGCTTCCCGACGCGCAGGCGATATAAACCTTCGAACTCGCCGCCGAGCGGCTTTACTCTACCAGCGCCAGTTGCAGCATAGCGATGAATCACACCGAGAATGTTAAGCGCGGCGCGTTGCTCGATTGCACGAACCTCTTCGGCAACCCTTGGTTGAAAGCGGATTCTCTTCAATTCTGAGATTACTCGTCGTGATGGTGGCGAACTTGGTCCATGGTGAAGCCGCACTCAGCGACCACCTGCTCAAAGGAAATGCCGCCTTCCGGATTCTGCCGGAAGTATTCACGCGAAGCGGCGATAGCGTCGCGGTCCTCCGCGCTCAGTTCCTCGTCATCGTCGCGAATCATCACCTCCAGCAGCTTTGCGACAGCCTCGAACTGGGCTGGACCGAGCTGATCCAGTAACTGATGAGCTTGTTGTCTATCCATGTGTCTTCCTCTAATGCGCCGTTTCGAGCTTAACGTTGGCCTTTGCGACACTAGTTCTTAATCGGGCTTACACCCGCCGCGTGCGTCTCCCCGGCTTCTCTCTGCCTCCGGCGCTCCGCCCTTAGCAACTCCCGACGGCGACGCTTCTTAATACGCACGTCCACCTTACGCCAGAATTTGCGGAAATACTCCACCGCCGACACAATCCCGAACACCACCACGCCCCACATCCACAACATCGCAAACCACATTAAGTTCGGAAACCGCACGGTCAGCAACACCATCGAAATCGCGATCACCTGGAAGATCATCTTCGTCTTCCCCAGATCGCTGGCGCGGATCGTATAGCCTTCCGCCGCCGCAATGCTGCGCAACCCCGACACCGCAAACTCCCGCCCGATGATCAGCACCACCATCCACGCCGGCACCATCTTGATCTGTACCAGCGAAATGAGCGCCGCCGAAATCAGAAGCTTATCCGCAATCGGATCCAACAGCGTTCCAACCGTCGTGATCTGTCCCCAGCGCCGCGCCAGATATCCGTCGAGCAGATCGGTCCCCGCCGCCACAAGAAAAATGATCAATGCCACGATTGCATTCGTAATCACCACGTCGCCATGCACACGAATTGACATGTCCTGCTGGACCAGTGCAGCCACCAGCAGCGGGACAAAAAAGATTCGTAGTAACGTGAGTGCGTTGGGAACGTTCATCGACCGTTACGCTACCGCCAGAATATCATTCGGCGACATATTTTGTGAGACGCCTTTTAATGGATTCCGGCACCTCGGCCTCCACGTCGCAAACATCGTCGTTGTATGCGCTGGAAAGCACCCGGCCGTGTTCGTGAAGCAAATGAAGCAGTCCGCCTTCGGCCGCGGGCAAACGGAATCGGACGCGCGACACCGGATCGAGTGCCAGCGATCGATCCATCGCCGCCATCAGCACGTCGACACCGGCCCCCGTGCGCCCTGCGACCGCGACCGCACCGGACATTTCGGGCGTCCTCGCCTCTCCAAGAATTCGCTGCGCCAGAACCAGAGAATCCCCATCGCCCTGCCCCCCGCCGTCCGGCAGCAGATCCACTTTGTTCAGCACCAGGATCTGTCGCGTCTCTCCCGCCCCGATCTCGTGCAGAACGCTGGTGACGTGAGCAGTCTGCTGCGCTGCGTGCGGCGCCGCAACATCCACTACGTGCAGCAACAGCGAAGCTTCCACCACCTCTTCCAGGGTGGCGCGAAAGGCTTTCACCAGCGTTGCGGGCAGGTTGCGGATGAAGCCGACCGTATCGCTGAGCAGGACCGTTCTCCGCGAAGGTAAAGTGATATGCCGGACCGTGGGGTTGAGCGTCGCGAACATTTTCGCATCCGCCAACACTCCGGCGCCTGTTAGTCGATTGAATAAAGTGGATTTTCCCGCATTCGTGTAACCGACCAACGCAATTGTGGCAAGTGGAACCGATTGTCGCTGCCGGCGCTGGATTTGCCGGCCCGCTCGCACGTGCTCCAGATCGTCATTCAATTTCTTGATCCGCGTGCGGATCCTCCGCCGGTCCGTCTCCAGCTTGGTCTCGCCCGGTCCACGTGTCCCGATGCCGCCGCCCAGCCTCGACATCTGAACGCCGGCTCCGGTAAGCCGCGGAAGCAGGTAATTCAACTGCGCGAGCTCCACCTGAAGCTGACCTTCCCGTGTCCGCGCTCGCCGTGCGAAGATGTCGAGGATCAGTTGCGTACGGTCGAGGATTTTACAGTCGAGCGCGCGCTCCAGATTGCGGAGCTGCGTGGGGCTGAGGTCGGTGTCGAATAGGACCATGTCGGCTTGGGCCGCCGACACGTATTCCTTTAATTCATTGAGCTTTCCGGAGCCGATAAGCGTCGCCGCGTCGGGCGCCGGACGCGCTTGAAGCACCGACCCTTCGACTGCCGCGCCAGCGCTCTCAGCGAGCGTTTTCAGCTCCTCGATAGACTCCTCAGCCGTAAAAGGCGGAGCCTCGACAGACCCCTGTGTAATTTTGCGCGGGCGCGACGTGATGTCGAGCCCGACCAGAATCGCTCGTTCTTGCCCGGGTGCTGTCAACCCGAGTTACTTACTCCTCCGCTGTCTGAGCGGGTACAGGCGGCCCAGGCACGTGCGGAGCCATCGGGGCGGCGGAGGTAGATTGTTGGGGACCTGATGATGAGTGGAACGGTTTCGAGACCACTACCGTCGATATCGCATGCTTGAAGATCAGTTGCTCCTGATTGTTGGTCTCAAGTACGACCGAGTATTTGTCGAAGCTCTTTATGCGCCCTGAGAGTTTAACGCCGCTCATCAAGTAAATAGTCAGAAAGACTTTGTCTTTCCGCGCGTTGTTTAGAAAAGCTTCCTGTATGTTCTGCGCCAGCTTTTCCATGCTTTTTCCTTTTGGCCTTGTGGGCTATTTGTTATTCTTCTCCGGACCTTAGCCCGGATGTTAGTGTAATGATACCAGGAAGTTGGGAAGCAGAGAAGTCTGTCTGAGGCCGGACTTGTACCGTAACGGCTACTTACTCGCTCGCGCCTTGGCGACCATCTCCTTCACCTCCACGAGCAGGGTTGGAGCGTGATATGGAATGCCATCCTTGATAGTCCACTCCACGCCTCCCGTGTGGACCGGCTTTCCATTCTGAATCTCATCGACGCCGGTCGGATACAGAACCTTGAGGTTCTCCAGTGGATTGCCGTTTACGACCAGAATATCGGCCGCATATCCGGTTCGCACGCGCCCGAGGCGGCCCTCCTGCCCCAGAATCTTGGCGTTATTGGCGGTCGCGTGCTGGATCACCGCGAGAGGCTGGAAACCCGCTTCCTGCTGTAATTCCAGCTCTCGAATCAAGCCGAAACCATACATTTGATAGATGAAACCGGCATCGTCGCCGCATCCGATCAAACCTCCGCGCCGCCCGAACTCCTTCAGCGCTGCCATCCAGATGCGATAGTTCTCTTTCCAGAAAACTTCATCGGTCGACGTCCATCCGAAAAAGTACGATCCATGATTCGCGATGTTGGGCTCGAAGTACTTCGCCAGCGTAGGGTGCAGGTAATCTCTAAACCACGGCTGATTCTGGGCGCGTTGCAGATCGCGGCTCGCTTCGTAAATGTCGAGAGTCGGGTCACACGCCACATTGGCCTTAATCATGCCGTCGAAAACGTCCATTAAGCGATCCCAATTCGCCTCCCGCCATAAGTGACCTGCATAACGGAAGCGATCGGTCTCATTGCTGTAGTTGTAAGTCGGGGGAAAGTTCTGACGACCGCTTTCAATGGCCGCATCGGGAATACCGTACCAATGCTCGATGCTGGTAGTACCAAACTTGATGTCATCCCACGCGTTGGTCTCTTCGACCCCGACATGGTGCGCCACTCTCAGTCCAAGCTTGTGAGATTCGTCCTCCATCGCTTCCATGACATCGCGATATACGCCGAGCAGTTTGACACCATCGGCACCCATCGCCTTGAACTCCCGAACCCGCGCGCGAGCTTCTTCCGCGTTTCGAGGTGTCACGCGGCCATTGAACATCGGATAGACAAACAGGCGCGGACACGCGATCTCACCCTCGGCGCTCTGCCTGCGAAGTTCCATTGTTTTTTTCGTATCGCTCCCGACGTCTCGCACCGTCGTGATGCCACAGGAAAGCCACAGCTTCAATTCGTACTCGACCGGCTGGGGAATGCCGCCGCGTTCGTCCTGCGTGTGACCGTGCGCATTGATGAGCCCCGGCATCACATACTTGCCCGCAGCATCGATCTCGACGTCACCCTTCGGCCGTGTGCCTTGACCGCGGCCAATGGACACCGCATCGATGGGAACAATATCGGTGATCAAGTTGTTTTCAATCACGATGTCCTTGGGACCGGAAGCGGGGGTGCCGTTGCCCTCAATGATGATCGCGTTGCGAATCACGAGTCGTGGATAGCGTTTGCCGCTGACGATCTTGACGGGTTGTGCTCCAAGCACACCTACCGCGAGAAGCACAGCAAGGAATCGAATCATAACCGCGTATGCTATCACGCCCGCGTATGTTGAGCACGTATGATTGAGCTTGGGCCGTCTGCTCCTGTTGACTCTCGTCCTGATCGCCTACGGATCGCTCTACCCCTGGCATTTCCGATCCGTTCCACCGGGCGTCAGTCCGTTTTGGATTCTGGCACATTCCTGGCCGCATCACCTCGACGGGCCGACAGTCAGGGACATTGCCGCGAACGTTTTGCTTTACTTGCCCGTCGGTCTGTTCGGTTTCCTGACGTTCACGAATCGCTGGGCGTTTGCGTCTACCATGCTGCTCGGATTGACGCTCTCAACGATCATGGAGTTCTCCCAAGTCTTCGTGGTCGGCCGCGATGCCAGTTTGATGGACATTACTAGTGACACCATCGGCACTGCAATCGGCGCCGCCGCCGGTCTGTTGTGGCGAAGAGAGACCCTCCACGCAACGGTCAAACGTCCAGATTCCATCCTGCTTCTGATCTGCTGGATCTTCGCGCAGTGTTTCCCGTTCCTCCCACGACTCGGAACACTTCAGCGAGGCCGTCCAGCCGACGCGCTCCTGAGCATTGCGGCCGCGGCCGCGCTAGTCCCCGTGATCGATTCACTGGATATTCCGCGAAAACGCCGGATCATACTGCTAGGCGCGCTGCTATTACTGTTCCCCTTGAAACTCGTGATCTTCACGCGTAGCGCGAGTATTCTCGAGATCGCCGGCGCCGCCGCAGTCTTCCTGGCTGGCTGCATGATGCGATTCCGCCCCGCGCCAGTAGCCGTGTTCCTGGCAATCGCCATTACGATACGCGGCCTCGCGCCATTCGACTTTCTCAGCATGCCGCAGCACTTCTCCTGGCTTCCTTTTCAAGCCTCTCTTCTCCTCGAATGGGAACCGGCGCTCACCATCCTGCTCGGCAAGGTCTTCGTCTACGGCGCGCTTATCTGGCTGATCCGTGAATCCGGCATGCGGCTCGCATTCGCTGTGGCGACAACTGCGATTCTGCTCGCCTCGATTGAAGCGATCCAGCTCTACACGCCCGTCCACTCCGCCGAGATCACCGATCCCATCATTGCCGTCTTAATCGGTTGGGTTTTCTGGTCGCTCCGTTCTGTAAGAAACTAAGGAGGGGGAATTCTCATGTTCTCGAGCGGCAACGTCACCATTACCGTATCCAACATGGACCGCGCAGTACGTTTCTACAGCGAAACGCTGGGGCTCAAACTGGCCTATCGATTCGGCGACCACTGGGCCGCTATCGAAGTTGATAAGGGCCTAACCATAGGCCTGCATCCCGCCTCGGAAGAGTCGCCCGCGCGAAGAAAAGGCTACATGTCGATTGGACTCGAACTGGAAGGCTCCATTCATGAAGCGATGAAAGCGCTCCAAAAGAAGGGAGTGCATTTCAATGGACCGGTGAACGAAAGCAAGTCAGGCTCTTTCGTAGCTTTCGAAGATCCGGACGGAAACCCGTTATATTTAGCGCAACTGAATTGGAAGCACGTCGAAAAAGGCCAAGGCCAATACCAACACGCCTGAAACGACGAACCCTGAACTACGAACTAACAACGCCCTCAACCCTTCCGCGCCCGCTTCTTCGGCTTGACCTCTTCCTCACCCGCGGCCTCGCTCATCGCCGGAGCCGAAGCAGCCGGCTTCTTGGCGATCGCGAGGCTCTGCTTGAGGGCTTCCATAATATCGATGACCTTGGCCGGCTCCGCCGCCGGAGGCGCGACAACCTCCTGGCCTCTGATCTTCGCGTCGATCATGGTCTGCAGGTTTTCCCGATAGCTGTCCTTATATTTATCGGGCTGGAATGGCGCCGCGAGAGTCTCCACCAGCATCTGCGCGAGCGCGGTCTCTTTTTCGCCCACGACGCTGGTATCGGTCCGAAATTCTTCCACCTTGCGAATCTCGTGGCTGTAATACATGGTGTGCATCAGCAGCCCGGTCGCGCCCGGCCGAAAAATAACGATGTGCTCCCGATTATGCATCGCGACCTTCGCCACGCCTACATAGCCGCTCTTGCGCAGCACGTCGTACAACAGCGCGTAAGGCTTCTCGCCCGCGTCGTCCGGTGCCATGTAATAAGAGCTTTCGAAATAAACCGGATCGACTTCGGCGGTCTTGACGAACTCCAGGATCTCCATCACTTTCGCGGTCCCCGGAGCCATCTTCTTGATGTCTTCGTCGTCGATTACAACGTACCGGTCCTTCTCGTACTCGTAGCCCTTGACGATCTCGCTGCGTGGAATCGGCTTGTCCTCGGCCGCGCAAAACACGACCTGTTTTATTCGCGAGTTGTCGGTTTTATGAAGTTGATTGAAGCTGATGTTTTCGCTCCGCGCGGCCGTATAGAGCTTGACCGGGAACGATACGAGTCCGAAGGTGAGGTGCCCTTTCCAGACGGTAGTGGCCATGGTGAGATAATCTCCCGAGCATAGTACAAGTACCACACCTCACCGAACATTTACAAGGCGAATTGTCTTGGCGCTGAATTCACAGACAACGCAGCGTTCCTTATGCCTTCCCAGCGGAATGATGAAATACCGCTCGGTCACCCAACCCGTGGTCGCGAGAACGGTTTCAGGGTCATTGTCTACGTTGCTGGTGAACGTCCCCTCCAGCGAGAATATTTTCGCGCCTGTGTCGGCGTTGAAGAAATCGAAGAAGACTTGAGCCGTCCAGCCACAAGGCGCCGTTTCGCTGGCTCGTCCGCTACTTTGGAGTACCAGCCACGCTCCATCAGGCGACAAGCGAGAGCCGTCGAGAGCCCAGAACTCGCCGGTTTTCCTGAATTGAAACCCGTGAAACTCCGCATCCTCGCTCGATCCCGGAGGCCTTCCCGTTCGGAAAATGTTCTTTCTGCCAAATGGCAGAACAGCCGCGGACTTCCATGTTTGCGGCCCCACAGCGACGACGCGAACGTTCGGATCGGACAGATCTACCTTGTACCGGTTATTGGTGTAGTAGTTCGTGCCAACGAATTCCGTGAAACCCGCCACCAGGACCTGAGTACTCAAGTCGCCCGCTGTTCGAAATTCGTAGTCGCTGCCGGGATCAAAAAAGAGGATCTCGCCATCCTCGGTGAACTTCCGAGGTTTCCAGCCCTGCGGGAATTGAACGATGTGGCAGTACTGCTTGCTAGCAGCAGTCAGCGTCACATCGATGCGTTCGTTGCGGAATTCAGCCGATGCAATCGCAGGCGCTAACAAAGCCAGAATTATCCATGCAGCATCGAGCTTCCGCACGATCACTGTCTAACTAGCGCCAACCTCGGCGACCTGGCGCGTCGGCTGATACGTGCAGCGGGGATCCGCTTCCAGATAATTCCCCGTCAACGCATAGGCCCGTGAGCGCGATCCGCCGCAAATTTTCGTGTACTCGCAGCGTCCGCACTTGCCAAGCCGCGCATCCGGATCGCGCAGGATTCTAAACAGGCTGGAGTTCCGATACAGATCCACCAGCGACTCCGTCCGGACATTCCCGGCCGTGACCGGCAAGAACCCGCTCGGGAAAACCTCGCCCCGGTGCGACACGAAAACAAATCCGCGCCCGTCGCTCACGCCGGCCGTGCGCCAAATCACCTTACCCTCGCCCTTGCGCGCTTCCGGATCGTTCTTGAGCCGCTGCGCGACATAGCGCCGGTAATGCATCCCCTCGGTGGTTTTCACGTCGAATGGCGCCACTTTCCCGATCTCGTACAGAAACTCGAAAACCTTCTCGTACTCCTCGCCGGTCAGATCGTCGTTCTCCATCGCGCGTCCTGTAACTACCAGAAAAAAAAGGCTCCACATCTTGGTGCGGACGTCCGCGGCAATCTCGGCGATCTGCGCCAGCCGATTCACGTTGCGCCGTGTCACTGTCGTTTGAAGCTGCGTTTCCAGACCGATATCGCGAGCATGCCGCAGCGCCAGCATCGCGCAATCGAATGTGCCGGGAACGCCTCTAAATCCATCGTGGGTTGCGGCATCTGGCCCGTCCAGGCTGATAGCCATGCGTGATATTCCGCACCTTTTGAACTCGTCAATGGCAGCCGGAGTCAACAAAGGCGTCGCGCTCGGCGTAACGTTGGTCCGCAAACCGAGACTTACACTGTACTTGATCAGGTCGTAGATGTCCGGCCGCTTGAGAGGATCGCCTCCCGTAAACACCATCAGCGGGTTCCCGAACTCCTTGATTTGCCGAAGCAAATCGTAACCTTCTTCGGTCGTAAGCTCATTCGGATCGCGCCCCGACATGGCCGATGCCCGGCAATGCACACAGGCGAGATCGCAAGACTGCGTAGCCTCCCAAATCACAAGCAAAGGCGACTGATTGAAATCCATCATGGCTCCCTCTACGCATGAGAAAGCACGCGTGTTGCCACGATTCATCCCAACCAGGACGGCTATCCTGGAGTTGTGCTACGCACAGTGCTATTGGGTCTTTCGGAAAATGGAACCATCCGTCATTGGATGGAGACTTCGCCCACCGCGGATCGGCTGACTTCGCGATTCGTGGCAGGCCGCTCGATTGAACAGGAAATATCAGTTATTGAGCGCTTGAAAAAAGAAAATGTGCTCGCCACGGTGGATTATCTTGGCGAGAATGTTCACTCCCTCGAAGAAGCCGCGGCCACTCGCGACACATACATGGCGATTCTCGACCGCGTGGGGCGAGCCGGCGTCGGAACGACAATATCCATCAAGCTGACCCAGTTTGGCTTGAGCATTTCGACGGACGTTTGCCGCGACAACGTGGATCCGCTGGTTGCGAAAGCCAAAGAGCTGGGGACACGTGTCGAGATCGACATGGAGTCGAGCGAATACGTCGATCGCACGCTTCAGATCGTTTCGGAGATGCATGCCCATTACGGAAGTGTCCGGTCGGTGATTCAGGCATACCTGTTTCGAAGCGAGAAGGATGTCGAGTGTTTGTGCGGGGAAGGTATCCCGATCAGGCTATGCAAGGGGGCTTACAAGGAGCCGGCTTCGGTGGCTTTTCAAAAAAAGACTGAAGTAGATCGCAATTATGTCCGATTAATGCACATCATGCTGGAGCGCGGAGCTTACCCCGCGATCGCAACTCATGATGAAAAGATGGTGTCCGAGACTTTGCGGGTCGTTAAAGGACAAGGGATCGGTCCGGAGCGGTTCGAGTTTCAGATGTTGTACGGGATACGTCGGGATTTGCAACAGCAGATCGTAGCCGATGGCTATACCTTGCGGTTGTATGTTCCATATGGAGATGCCTGGTATCCCTATTTTATGCGCCGTCTTGCGGAGAGGCCGGCGAACGTGATGTTCCTGGCGCGAAATATGTTGCGCCGATAGAGTCGTTGCTCTCGTCCTATATAACGAGAGGAACGCGCGGTGGAAAGCGGAGTCAAAATCCTATGAAGTACTGGGGCTGGCTGATATTGAAGCTGCTGGTGGCCGCGGCTGTTCTGCTCGCGGTGGATCGGACAATCCACGCCTGGTTTTGGGCGCCCGCCCCGGGGATTTACAACCACTCGGAGCTTTTCACGCACGATCTTCCCTATACGGCGACCATGATGCTGTTCTTCCTGTTCTGTTACGGTACGCTGCACGTCATTATCTGGGACCAACGCACCCGTTGCCGCACCTGCCTGCGCCGGCTGAGAATGCCGGTGGTGACTGGGTCGTGGTCCAATATGCTCCTGTTCGGCCAACCCCGGACGGAGTACATTTGCATCTACGGGCACGGTACGCTTAAGATTCCCGAAGTCGAACTGACCGGGGCGAAGAGGCCGAACTGGGAGAAGCACGACGACGATATATGGAAGGAGCTGGAATCGTACGAGAAGACCGGGAGGTAAGCGGGCCCGCTAATATCTGGCGCATTGCGGCGGGTGTTGGCGTGCTCGTGGTGCTGGGTCTGATCGCGATTCTGCTTGTCCCGCCGTACTACCACAACTGGCAATTTGAACAATTCCTCGGAGCGCTGGTTCACGATCCGGCTACCGCTCAACGATCTCCGGATTTAATAGAAGCGCTCGTCGTGGATCACGCCGCGAACATGGGGATTCCGGTCCACACTCCCGACGTTCATGTCACACGGATCGGCGATGCTTTGAAAATCGAGGTGTTGTATATCGTGCACATCGATTTGCCGGTGTACGCCGTGGATTTGCATTTCCGGCCGGGGGCGTGAGAAGCGCTTACGCCATCGGTAAAGTCACTCGCTGGAACCAGAAACTACAAACATCGCGGATGGTTTGAAGCGTGGTCTCGAGGTCGAGCGGTTTGCGGATGTAGCAATTGGCCGAGAGGCGGTACGCGCGATTGACTTCTTCCTTGGAACCCGCGGAGCTGACGATAACTACCGGGATGGTGCGCAGGTTAGAGTCCTCTTTAACGTCGCGCAAGACCTCGTGCCCACTTCTTTTCGGTAGATTCAAGTCGAGCAAAATCACGTGAGGCCGGATCGGCGGATGTTCCGGATGATTGCCGAACAGGAGCTGGAAGGCCTCTTCTCCATCGCGCGCGACGGTCAGGTTCAGAGGTATGGGGCAGTCGCGTAGCGCTTCTTTAACTAACCTCACGTCGCCGGGATTGTCTTCGACGAGCAAAACCTCGATCCGCCGAACGGCGTTTTCCATTGACTTCGCTCCTTCACCTCAAGTCCGACGTCGATTCGAGCAAAAACATAACTATAACGCAGTACTTATTCCGTCCGGAGTGCTTGCATGGGGTCGACCTTGGCTGCTCGTCTCGCCGGCAGATAAGTTGCAAGGAGCGCGGCGAAGAACAGGCTGGCGGACGCTACAACGAAACTCGCGGGGTCGCTGGGGCTGATCCCGAACACCATGCTTTGCATGAGACGGGTCAGGAACAGCGCTCCCGCCGCGCCCACAACCACGCCGGCCAGCGTCATCCGGAGCCCCTGCCCTAGGACCAACTTCAGCACGTCCGGCGCGGTTGCACCGAGGGCCATGCGAATCCCGACCTCGCGGGTGCGCAAGCTGACCACATACGCTAGAACGCCGTAAAGCCCGAGCGTCGCAAGTACCAGCGCGAGAGAGGCGAAGATGGCCATGATCGCCATGTAAAAGCGGCGCTCATCGCCCCATTCGCGCAGACGGCGCTGCATGGAGAGCATCTCCTGAACGGGCTGCTGCGGGTCGATCCGCCAGATGGTCCTTTCGACCGCGGGCTTCACCGCCAATGGATCGCCGGCAGTATGGATTGCAAGGTCGAAAGTTTCGTAAGAGCGCGCGGGGATAAATAATGCAGGGATCGGCTCATGGTCCGGGCCCATCTGATGCGTGTCGGCGGTGATTCCGACGACGATCAGTGGCTTGTCGACAATAACAATCTTGCCCAGAGCTTCCTGGCCGGGCCAGTTCTTACGCGCAAACGATTCGCTCACGATGACCACGCCGGGCTTCACAGCTTCCGCTTCGGCGCGCGTGAAGTTGCGGCCGCGTCGAATAGGCATGTCGAGCGTCGTGAAGAATCGCTCGCTGACACGGCTCTGACTGGCGACATGCAGTTCTTTCGTTTTCGGCTCACCCTCCAGGCTGTAATTCGCTTCGGTGAAGTCGGCCATTGGAAGCGCGTTCGAGATGCTCGCGGAAACAACGCCGGGCAGACGCTCGACTCCATCCAGGATCGCATTGCAGAACGCTTTCAATTTTTCCGAACTGGCGGCGACTCCGGGATCCGCCACGCTGACCCGGGTGGTCAGCAAATGGTCCGTGCGATAACCGAGCTCGACGCCCATCATGGCGCTCAGGCTGCGAATCATGAGTCCGGCGCCGGCCAGCAGAACGAGCGCCAGAGCGACCTCGCCCACTACCAATCCGCTGCGCAGCCATTTCGGACCGCTTCCGATGGCGCGCCCGCCTTGCGATAGCGATTCATTCAGATTCTGTCGAACGGCGTGCATCGCCGGAGCTAGCCCGGAGATAAACGCGGTTGCTAGCGCGACGAGAAAGGTGAACGCGAGAGCGAGGCGATCCACTTTCAGGTCATGGAAACCGTGGCTGTCCTTAGGCGCCAGAGATCCAATCGCGTCAAGACCCCACCATGCCAGCGCGAGACCCAAAGCTGCGCCCGCAACGCTGAGGAGGAGGCTTTCGGCCAGCAGCAGGCGTGCGATGCGCGCGCGTCCGGCGCCCAGCGCCAGGCGGATGGATAACTCGCGCTGTCGCCCCACGGCACGGGCCAGCAGCAGGTTGGCGACGTTGGCACACGCGATGAGCAGCACGAAGGCTACGGCCACTTGCAGCATGAGAACACTACTGCGCACGTCGGAACCGGTGTTCTCCGAAGCGAGCGGAATGACGTTGACACCGCCCCCGACATTTTCGTCGGGCTGAGCTTTCTTCAGCCGTGAGAAGAGCACATTCGCTTCACCGGCAGCTTGTGACGGCGCGACGCCCGGTTTCAGGCGGCCGTAAACCGCCCATGTTAAGCCCCATTTCTGCTGCTCTTCTTTTTGAGTAGAGAGATCGACAGGCGTCAAGATCTTCGGAGAAGCCTCATCCGTTGACCCGACGGGGATTTGGTAACCCGCGGGCAGGACACCTACAATCGTGCGATCGACACCATTGACGCGAATCGTTTTCCCGGAGACTTCGCGGCCCCCGCCCAGACGGGTGCGCCAGATTTCGTCACTCACCATGACCACGCGATCCACGCTGTTGCGAGCTTCATCCGGCGTGAAACCGCGGCCCAGCGCCGGTCTTATTCCTAGCGTGTGAAAAAAACCAGGTTCGACCGTCAGCGCGTCAACGCGGTCCGGACGGTCACCATGATCTGCGCCGAGATTGCACTTGTAAGGCTGGAACGCGGTCAGGCTTTCAAAAGAACGCGCCTGCTGCCTCCATTCGAGGATGTTCGCGGCCGCCACAGGCATATGGTCCGCAAACTCCGGAGACATGCCGGGCAGGCTTTCCCAGATCATCACGAGACGCCCGGGATCTTGCAGATTGCGCAGAGCGGCTGGATTCAAAAGGATGGAGTTGACGACGCTAAAAATCGCGGTGTTCGCGCCAATCCCGAGAGCGAGCGCCAGAATCGCGGCCGCCATGATACCGGGACTCTTTCGAATGGATCGGAATGCGTGGTTGAAGTCTTGAAGCCATTGCATAAGTAAATCAGACGGGTTCTCGAACGTCTACCGGTTCAACTCGCAGCAACAGGCCATCCACCGCTGTGACGCGGACCTGTGCGCCCACGTCGACCTGTACCGGCGAAATCGCGTCCCAAATTTCGCCTCGGATGAGGATCTTGCCTCGCGGTGCGAGAGGAGTTTGTACGACACCCATGGTGTCGATCATTCCTGACTGTCCCGTGATGACCTTGTTCGCGCGGGCGCGAACCACCATGGAGACAAGAAATATGGTGATGAGCGCGAATGGGATCGCTACGGAGATGGCGGTCAACCAATGAATTCGCATTGCAGGTGGACCATTCACTAGCATCACCGCGCCGAGAATCATCGCGATGGTGCCTCCCAAACCAAGTATGCCGTGCGAAGTGAATTTGGCTTCGAGAACGAAGAGTGCCATCGAAAGAAGCAAGAGCGCAACGCCGACCCAGCTGATCGGGAGTACCGCCAGCGACGAGAGGGCGAGCAGCACCAGAATTCCGCCTGCCACGCCCGGAAAGATCGTACCGGGCGAGGTGAACTCGACATAAATGCCGAGAGCTCCGAGAACGAACAGGATGAAGCCGATATTGGGATCGGCAATCGCGTTCACGAGAATCTCGCGCCAGGAGCGATGCGATTCCACAACCTCGGCGCCGGCGAGGTGGAGGGTGGTCTTGCTTCCGTTCCAAAGCGTAATTTCGCGGCCGTCCAGCTCCTGGAAGAGCTGCGTCTCGTTCGCTGCGATGAGATCGATCAAACGGCCGTCGAGCGCTTCCTTGTCGGTCCACGCTTTCGCCTGGCGTACGGCCTGCTCGGCCAGCTCGGAGTTGCGTCCCCGGCGTGAGGTGAGACTGCGAAGTAGCGCAGCGGTATCGTTCTCGATTTTCGAACGCATCACGGGATCCATCTGCTGGCCCATCAAGACGGGCGATGAAGCTCCCGTGTTGGTGCCGGGCGCCATGGCGGCGATATCTCCGGCTTCGAGTATGAAAAAGCCGGCAGAAGCCGCGCGGGCACCACTGGGAGTAACGTACGTGATAACAGGAACGGGCGAGGCGGTGATGCTTTCGACGATTTCACGCGTGGCGTCCAACAGTCCGCCGGGGGTACTGAGCGTTATCAAGACGGCGCTCGCCTGCTGTTGCTGAGCCTCTTTGAGAGCGTCGGCGATAATCTCGGTGGTGATGGGATGAATGACGCCATCCACCGAAACGGAAATGACTTTAGGCTGCGGCCCGGCGGCGCGGGTGTCAGGACCTGAGGCGATAGCGGCCAGAAGCAGCGCAATCGGAATGAATGGACGCACCACATCCATATTGTGCGCCTTATTTGGTGGATTTGCGATTCAGAATGTACCAGTGGCAGAGAGCGTAGACCGTGATTAACACACCGGCGATGATAGCTGCTTCGGTGAGGTTGCGGTGTATCACGCCGAAGACTTTTTCCCAATTATCGCCGAGAAAATAACCGAGCGCGATGAAGCTGGTGACCCAGACGCAGGCTCCCGAGTAGGCGAACAACGCGAATGGGCGATACTCCAGGCAGGAGGTACCGGCGACCATCGCCGTGAAATGCCTGACGCCTGGGACGAAATAGCCGAGAAAAAGGGCCCAATGGCCGAGATGATAAAACCAGTCGTGGATCTTTTGAATCCGCGCCTCGGTGATGTGCAGCCATTTCCCGAATCTCGAATGAATGAAGCCGACGCCGACCGTGCGTCCGATCATGTAGCTGCACGTGATGCCACACATGCTTCCGAGCGCGGCGCCAAGCCACGTTCCGATCGGATTCAGGGTTCCTCTGAAGATCAGATACCCGCTTAAAACGAGCAGTGTTTCGTCGGGAATGGGAAGTCCGACGATTCCGAATACCAGGAGAGCGAACAGAGCGAACCCGCCGTAGTGTGCGACCCAATGCTCCAACTCAGAGGATAGCGTGGGGGTTGATGGAAGCCGGCTAAGGTACGCGATATCCGGATTTCAGCAGCATGTCCCTGCCTTCGCCCCGGAGCAGAAACCATACGAACGCATGGGCGCTTGCCGGCTGACGCGTTGCGGCTACGATGCCCAACTCCTGAACGATGGGCCGGTGGAGCTTTTCATCGACCTGAATTACCTTGCCCGGTTCATTGAGAACGAGAGAGTAGGCGGTGAAAACAGCGTCGGCATTTTTTGAAGTTCCGTACTGCTTCGCCATATTGATGTTTTCGGCATACACGATCTTGGGCTGGACTTTGTCCCACAGTCCGAGCGATTTCAGAGTCTCGACCGTGGCGAGTCCATAAGGGGCCAATTCCGGTTTGGCGACGGCAATGACGTGGACATCCGGTGACGCGAGGTCCTCGATTCGCGCGATGGCCGCTTTGCCGGGTGGAATCCACAGCGCGAGAATTCCGATGGCATAAACGGCTCGGCTGTCGGGGATCAAAAGATGTTCGCGGTCGAGTTGTTCCACGTGTTCCGCATCGGCGGCCGTGATGACATCGAATGGCGCGGAGTTTTCGATCTGTCGCGTCAACTGGGCCGTGGAAGCGAAGCTGAAAATCGGATGAATGCCCCTTGACGCTTCGAAACGCGGACCTATTTGCTGTTGGAAGATGGTGGTGAGGTTGGCTGCGGCGGCGACCGTGACTTCCGGCCGCGCGGGATTTGCAGTGCGGCAGCCCGTCAGCGCCAGAATGGCGGCGGCGATGGTGACGAAAGTTCGCGCCATTTGGTAGTGTAGCGTATAACAGACTGTGTCCCGCATTGAGAACAATCTCGCCAAGCTTCGCCAGAAGCGCGGTATTTCGGCCGCGCACGTGGCCAAACTTGTCGACGTGAGCCGGCAAACGATTTACGCCATGGAAGCGGGCACTTATGTGCCGAACACGGTAGTGGCGCTGAAATTGGCACGCGTGCTCGAGACTGGTGTCGAGGATTTATTCACGCTTCAGGACGACGTTCTTGCGGTCGATTCGCACATGGAAGAAGCGACCCTGCTCGCTGGCTCCGATCCTTTGCAAACCGGCCAGCCCGTTCAACTCTGCACCGTCGACAAACGCGTAATCGCCTGCGCTCCTTCTCCCGTTCGCTGGTATCTGCCTGCCAGCGATGGAGTGGTGGTTCAGAAACCGGCTGCCGGCGGCAAGACGAAGGTTCAGGTCTTCGATCCCGAAGGCGCGGGGCGAAACCGCATTCTCGTGGCAGGATGCGATCCGGGGATTTCGGTTCTGGCGCGGCATGTTCAGGCCGCGGGAATTGAGCTCGTACTGGCGCATCGCAATAGCTCGCAAGCTTTGAAGCTCTTGAAAGACGGTTCGATCCATATCGCCGGCACGCACCTGCGCGACGAAGCAAGCGGTGAATCAAATCTCCCGGCGATCGGGAAAATCTTTCCCAAGAGCGCAGTCGCGGTGATTTCGTTTGCGGTGTGGGAAGAAGGAATTGTCACGGCGGCGGGCAATCCGAAAGAGATCCGCGGCATCGAGGATTTCGCGCGCGAAGATGTGACGATCGTGAATCGTGAACTGGGCGCCGGAAGCAGAAACCTGCTGGACGCTCAGTTGAAGCGGCTGGGCGTGAACCCTAAAAAGGTGCGCGGGTACGACCGCATCGCGCACGGTCATCTTCCGGCGGCTTGGCAAGTACAAAACGGAAGCGCCGATTGCTGTATTGCAACCCGTGCCGCGGCTCGCGTATTCGGGCTAGGATTCATACCGCTGATCAGCGAACGCTACGACCTCGCAATTCGTAGGAAGCATCTGGAGCTGCCTGCGATTCAGGCGCTTCTAGACACGCTGGCGCGGTCGAACTTCCGGCGGGAGTTGGAAGGCCTTGGCGGGTACGATACCAGGGACGCTGGCCACCGCCTGTTGTGATCAGGAGGGCCGGCGTCGAGCCTTAATGGTGACGGCGATCTCATCGTTGCGAATGTTCGAGAATCGCAGAGTGAGGCGGCCTTCGTCATCGAGCGTGACGATCGCGGGCGTATTCACCGAAGTCAAAATCCATCCCACGGGCAGGGTCACTCGATTGACCGGACGGCCTAGCGTGCGCGTCCAGACCAGCTCGCCGTTCGTGACGGCATAGCCGATCGGATCGGTATAGGTTTCCTGAACTCGCACGCGCGTCGATTTGCCCTCTTCCACTGGCTGTTCGAGCTCTCCCTGCACCACAACCGAATCCGGCTCGGTGGGCGTTGGATAATAGCCCAGCGCGTTTACTTCTTTGCCGGTGACGTTCGTCGTTTTCAGTTTGTGGCCGGTGTCGAGATTGAAGATGACGGCATCGGGTGTGACCACGCTGCCTTTGCGGACGAAACTATGGACGTATTTCTGACCGGACCGCGCAATGGTGAAGTCGTGCGAAATGCGGAACTGGTGCGATGCGGGATCGAGCAGCCAGTAGCTGATTTCGCGATCCTGCTCGGCGCGATGGAATTGCGCCGGCAGCAGTAAACAACCGGACAACAAGATCGGTATCAAGCGCTTCATGGCAACCTCCGCGCGGTGATCTTGACGGGCAACTGATCGTCGCGGTCATTCATGAAACTTACGCGGACGCGGCCGTCGGCTTGGGTCGAAATGATTCCTGGTGAGGCGCATCCGATCAATTCGAAACCGGCGGGAAGGACCACGACGTTCCGCTTAATTCCAAGCGGTCGATCAAAAACAAGGTTGCCATCTTTGTCGAGATAGTAGGACGGAGCGTCGGTGTAGGTCTTGAAAATCCGGATGCGAGTCTCGCCGTTTTGCGGAACGGGTCCTGGCAGGTGCACTTCTAAAAATTCGGCCTCGTTGCGAGTGGCCGGCGGAACGAGACCAGCAGTCTTGGCTTCCTTGCCGGTGATGACTTCGAACGCGAGATCTTTGCCCGTGCTGCGTTCGATGACGCGCTCTTTCGTTGCCGTTGAACCTGGACGAATCGGATTGAGGAAGATGCGCGCCTTCTCTCTTGTTGCGGTCACATCGTATGTGATCGCGAATTGGTGTGATTCTGGCGCAAGAAGCTCGTAAAGAGTAAATTCGTCTGCGGCTTGGGCGCAGAGGGACGCGAGGAGTGCGGCAAGAAGGATACGGCTCGGCATGGAATATTTATTCTATTCCGCGCGGAGCGTGATCGCGGGATCGATACGCGTCGCCCGGTGTGCGGGGATGAGGCAGGCGGCCAGGGCGGCGCAGAGCAACAGGGGAACAACGACGGCGAAAACGGCCGGATCCAGAGGCGCGGTTTCGAACAACTGCGATCTCAGCGCGCGGGTTCCTGCGATTGCTCCGGCCACTCCGAGAAGACTGCCCGCGAGGACGGGGCGCAGTCCGATGCTCAAAACAAAACTCGCGATATCGCGGCCAGTGGCGCCGAGCGCGCTTCGGATTCCAATTTCATTCGTCCGCTGGGTCACTGCAAACGAGACCACCGCGAAAACGCCGCCGATCGCCAGCAGGAATGCGAGCGCGGCGAAGATTTCGAGAAGAATGGTGTCGAAGCGAGGCTGCGCGACCGCCTGACGGACCCACTCGTCCATCGTTTTTACCTCGGTCACGGGCTGGTCATGATTCATGGCGTGGATACGCTTTTGCAGAATAGGCGCGATGGAGAGCGGGTCGCCGTAGGTCCGAAGAACCACCGAAGTCGCACGGGCCGCGGTGATGTCCTGCGTATAAGGCCGATAGAGTTCCGCGGTCGGGAGTTCGCGCAAAATATCGCGGGCGCTTTCGATGACTCCTACAATGGTGAGCCAGTCCTTGACGTCTTTTTCATCCCTCGATACATGTTTTCCGATCGGGTCCTGGCCGGGCCAATAATGTCGAGCAAGCACATCGTTGACGATCGCGACGCCGGGAGATTTTTCGGTGTCGCGGTAGTTAAAGGCACGGCCCCTTAGCATGCGCACGCCCATGGTTTGGAAATAGGCCGGACTCACGGAACGCAAACGAACTGAGTAAGTGCGCCATTCTTCCGCGTGACCTTCGACGCTAAACGAAGTTGTGGCGACGAGGTTGCCCAGCGGCAGCACAGTGACGACAGCAGAAGATCGCGTACCCGGAATGGAATTGACCTGCTCGATCACGCGGTTGAAATAGTCGACGAACTGTCCGGCAGTCTTGATCTCCGCGGGCGCTGAGACTCGCGCGGTGAGGACATGCTCGGGATTGAAGCCGAGCGGGACGCTCATAAGTCGAAAGAGGCTGTGCAGCATCACTCCAGCGCCGACCAGGAGAGTTACGGAGAGCGCCACTTCGCAGGCCACAAGTGCAGACCGGGTGCGATTCGATCCACGGTCGGCCGTGGTGCTGCGCGAGGTGGAATGCAGCGCCGAGCTGAGATCCGATCGCCAGAGGTGCCAACAGGTGGGAAGCGCGCAGAGAAACGTCGTGGCGAGGACGATGCCGATGGTCGCGAGCAGAGCCGATACAGTGACGGTCTGCCGGTCCGGCCTCAAGAGCGGAATGGATGCCGGCAGGATTTTAAGAAGCGCGGCAGCGATCCCAAGCCCGATCAATCCGGCTACGACTCCGAGAGTCATGGTCTCGCGAAGGATCTGGATGGCGAGGCGCGCGCTTCCTGCGCCAAGGGAAGCTCGGATGGCGAACTCCCTTCTGCGATTCGAGGCTCGGGCAAGGATGAGATTCGCAGCGTTAGCGCACGCGATCAGAAGCACGAATAACACGGCGCCCCAGAGTACATAAAGCACCGTCCGATATTCGCCAACGTATTCGTCCGCATAAGGCCGCAGTATCGCGTGCCATCCGGGAGGTTCATCCGGATTTGCGGGCATAGATGGTGTGAGAGCATCCAGGTCGAGCTGGGCCTGCTGGATGGTTGCACCCGGCCGCAGCCGCGCCATCGCGTCGTAGGAATGCTTCAGATCTTCTTTCACTCCGCCGAACGGACTCAGAGGAACCCAGACCTCAAAGCCGGGGCGGTGGAACGAAAAATCGGGCCCCATGATTCCGACCACGGTGTATCCTTGCCGATCCAGAAGAATCTGGCGTCCGAGAAGCGCGGGATCGCCATGGAAATGGCGGTGCCAGAAACGATATCCGACGATTACGACGGGGACCGAGTCGCTATGGAAGTCATCAGGGCGAAACAGTCTGCCGTGCAGCGGCGGAACGCCGAGGATGTCAAATGTTTGAGGACTTACCTCCAGCGCCCACAGGCTCTCGGGATCGTCGACGCCAGTGAGCATGAGGTCGCGCCATTTCCAGATGGCGCATTGCTGGAATGATGGGATGCGGTTCTTGTAGGAGTAGAACTGGGCCGGCGTAACACCCGAAGGCCTGCCATCGCCGCTGCGTCCGGCGATGTCCACCAGTCGCTGCGGATCGCGATAAGGAAACGGATGCAGCAGGACGCGGTCGATGATGCTGAACAACGCGGTGTTCGCGCCTATGCCGATCGCTAGAGTGGCGATTACGAGAGCGGAGAAGGCTGGGCTCCTGCGCATAGTTCACGATACCGCGTTGCTAGTTGTTATTTGAAGCCGGCTTGTGTTTGCGGAAATGCGCGAGCTTCTCATGAATATCGGGCCAGAATTCCGGCAAAAGATTACCCAGCCCCGCAGAGATCACACTGGTGTCGACGCGCGAGCCGAACTCAGGAGCGTTGACGCTCGAAGGCGGATAGTAGGCGTTCGATAATGCGATACCCGTGACCATGCCAAGAATTCCGGAGTAGTTAAAAGTATTGCGTCCGGAGTCCTTGCGAGTAATAACAATTCGACTGATGGCGTAACCTACGCGGTAGAAAAAGCCGTATTCGGGCCCTCGCCGAAAATAGCGGGGATCTTCGTGGAACCAACTAGCAAACACCGCGTCGGCGAAAAAGTTCTGCGTGGCGATGTCGGTATATGCCGCTCCGAAACGTTCGGCATATGGACCAATTCCTTGCCCGTACTTTGGATCGTCGTTGTCGGCGTGAGAGATAGCTGCTCCCAGGGCCGCGCCGGCGAAGGTGGTCGGATCGATAGTTTCCCTTACGAAAAGTTGGAATTTCTGCTTCACGGCTAGCGGATGGTAAGCCTGGTGAGGATCGTCTACCGTCTGAAAATTAGGGATCACGCCGAGAATTCGTTCGTGGCTGAGTTCCGCCTGAGGAGGGGGAGCTTGGATCAGGGGAGCCGGTTCACCGCTGCCATCGGGGGTCTGAGCAGAGACCAGGGGCAAAAAAAATACAACGGTCACCGGCAACAAGGCACGCACGTCGAACTAGAGACGGCATGCGCAGTACCGTCCGTTACATCTTATTCAACTCTCGCGAAATAAATCGCGCCGGCCGATGCGAGGCGGAGGCGACTTCGTACAATAGAGTTTCCATGCGATTCTTCCTCTCGAAAGCGCTGCCGCAGTACGATCGGGTGCTGCTCATCGAAAGCGGATCGCGGGAATTATTCGAAAATCTCCTTACGAAACTTTACGACATGCATCCGAACATGCGTGCCGATCTAGTCACCTGCTATGCGGGCGTGCCTGAGCATTACAGGTCGGACCGCGGCAGAGTTTATCGCATTCACGATTATCCCGATGCACGGGCGCGGCGGGGTTTCTACACCGAGCTCTCGTCCAACCGATACAACATGATCATCATGATTTGTGCCGCGCAGCCGATCATGACGAAGTGGAAATGGATGCTGGTGGCGCGAGTGCGCAAGAAGGTCCTGATCCTCAATGAGAATGGCGATTATTTTTACTTTGACCGGGGACACCTTGGTACCATCCGCGAGTTCGTACTATTTCGAGCGGGTACTGTCAGGCGCGGTTGCCGTACGGACCCTCGGTCGTCTGATCGCTTTTCCGTTCGCGCTCTTGTATCTCATCCTGTTTGCAGCCACAGTTCACCTACGGAGAAAACTGAGAACGCTATGAAAGCCGTTTATGTCGAAAAACCGGGTGGTCCGGAGAATCTGATCTACGGAGATGCACCGACACCGCAGCCGGGACCGGGACAGGCCCTGGTGAAGATTGCCGCCGCCGGCGTCAATTTCATCGATATCTATTTCCGGATGGGACTCTATAAAGCCGACCCTCCGATCCTGCTTGGGAACGAGGGAGCCGGAATCGTGGAAGCCGTCGGACCAGACGTGACCGACGTCAAGGTCGGCGAGCGGGTCGCTTACGCCATGCAGCGCGGATCGTACGCGGAATACGCCGTGGTTCCGGCCTGGATGCTGGTGAAGATTCCCGTTGGGGTCGATTTCGTCACCGCGGCCGCGGCCATGCTTCAAGGGATGACGGCGCATTATCTGACTCACTCCACCTATCCATTGAAGGCCGGAGACCGCTGCCTGATCCATGCCGCTGCGGGCGGCGTCGGATTGCTGTTGGTGCAGATGTCGAAAATGCTGGGAGCGCATGTCATCGGCACGGTAGGCACGGAAGAGAAGGCGGAACTGGCTCGTGCGAACGGCGCAGACGAAGTTGTGGTCTATACGAAAGAAGACTTCGTCCCGCGCGCGAAAGGCATGAACGTGGTTTATGACGGCGTGGGCAAGGCGACCTTTATGCCCAGTCTCGATTGTCTTCGCCCGCGCGGAATGATGGCGAGTTTCGGCAATGCCAGCGGACCGGTTCCGGAGTTCGCGCCACTGATTCTCAGCCAGAAGGGATCGTTATTCCTGACGCGGCCTTCGCTCGCGCATTACACCGCGACTCGCGAGGAGCTGCTTTGGCGGGCTGGCGACGTCTTGAACTGGATCGCGGCGGGCAAGCTGAAACTACATATCCATAAAAGCTACAAGCTATCGGAAGCAGGGCAGGCACAGGTCGACCTGGCATCGCGAAATACGACGGGCAAGCTGGTGCTGGTCCCGTGAGTCCGCGCCGAAGTCCACGGGAGGGATTTTACGACGATTTCAAGATAGACGCACTACTGGTTTCGTCGCTTCCGAACGTCCGATATCTGTCCGGATTCACGGGCAGCAATGGAATGCTGCTTCTGACGCCCGATTCGATGACGCTTTTCACGGATCCGCGCTATACCATCCAGGCTGCGCAGGAAAGTCGCGGGAAAGTGGTCATCTCGAAGGGTCCGCTCGTGAAAAGCGCTGTTCAGGCCATCAAGCGAAAGAAGCTCAAACGAATTGGATTTGAGAAATCGCACCTTTCCTTCGACACGTGGCAAGGCCTCAAGGAAATATTGCCGCTGGCGGCTGGGTTAAAGCCGGTCGGTCCGTTGATTGAAAAATGGCGGATGATCAAAACGCCTGAGGAGATCGAACGGATCAGGCGCGCCGTGGATACCAACTCGAAGGCCTTCGCCGAGGCCGTGAAAACCGTCAAGCCCGGAATGACAGAGTCGGAATTGGCGGCCGAGCTCGAATACCAAATGCGGCGAGGGGGCGCGGAAAAGCCTTCGTTCGAGACAATTGTCGCGTCGGGCGCGCGCACGGCTTTACCCCATGCGCAGCCGGGATCGCAGTCGTTCCGCGAACATGAAGTAGTATTAATAGATATGGGCGCGACCCAGGACGGTTACGCCAGCGATATGACTCGCATGGCGTTCCTGGGCAGACCGGACCCGAAAACGCGTAAAATGTACGAGGCGGTTCTGGAAGCCCAGCTAGCCGCCATCGACGCTGTCCGGGAAGGCACAACGGGGGGGAAGGTGGATCGGGCTGCCCGGCAGGCGCTCAAATCCAGGGGCCTGGACAAGCAGTTTGTGCATTCGACCGGCCATGGGCTGGGGCTCGAGATTCACGAACCGCCCCGCTTGGGGAAGAAAGACAAGACGCGGTTGGTAGCGGGGATGGTAGTGACCGTCGAACCCGGAGTTTACATTGAAGGATCCGGCGGAGTACGCATCGAAGATACGGTGCTTGTGACCAAGAACGGGTGCGAAGTACTGACGCCCACATCCAAGGAGCTAATGGTTCTGTAGATGTCCAATGAGATATCGAACGACGACATAAAAGAGTACGTCCGGCTGGCGGTGGACTTTGAAATCGCCGAGATTGAGGTGGCGCGCGGCGACCAGCGCGTAAAAATCCGCCGGACGCCTGACGTACCGGTACAGGTGCAGCACTTACAATCGGTGGCTGTGCCAGCATCGGAGGCGCCTGCAAACTCGGGCCAGGGCGGCGCGCCTCCCGTGGCGCCTTCCAACGTAGGGCCGAGCGCGAACGACCTGATCGTGAAATCGCCGATCGTCGGCACCTATTACGATCAAGCCAAGCCTGGGGACGCCGCGTTTGTGAAAGTCGGCGACGTCGTGGAACCGGGGCACGTGCTTTGCATTATCGAATCCATGAAATTGATGAACGAGATCGAATCGGAAGTAGCCGGCATCGTCGTTGCGAAGCTGATGGAGAACGGTCGTCCCGTGGAGTACGGCGAGGCTCTCTTCACCATACGGCCGCGCTAGAGAATCCGCCGCTGCCTATATGTTCCGAAAAATTCTAATCGCAAACCGGGGCGAAATCGCCGTTCGCGTCATCTGTGCCTGCAAAGACTTGGGCATCCGCACGGTTGCGGTCTATTCCGAAGCCGACCGGCACAGCCTGCACGCGCGTTTTGCCGACGAAGCCATCTGTATCGGGCCGGCGAAAAGCTCCCGCAGTTATCTCGATATCCCGGCTGTTATCAGTGCCGCGGAGATCACCAACGTCGACGCGATCCATCCCGGCTACGGTTTTCTCAGTGAGAACGCCGATTTCGCGGAAGTTTGCGAAACATCCGGAATTACGTTCATCGGGCCCAAGCCGGAGGTCATCCGCGCGATGGGGCTGAAGCAGCACGCGCGGACGGCAATGGCGGAATCGGGAGTACCTGTGCTGCCGGGGTCGAAAGGGGTCCTGCGCAGCTCCGAGGAAGCGGTCGCGTCGGCGGGGCAAATCGGATATCCGGTGATGCTAAAAGCCTCCGCAGGGGGCGGCGGACGGGGCATGCGCATGATCCGCAATGAAGCTGAATTGCCCAACCTGTTTGCGCAGGCCCAAAACGAAGCTCAGGCGGCATTCTCGAATCCGGATATGTATTTCGAGAAGCTGATCGAGGCGCCGCGGCACATCGAGTTTCAGATTCTCGCGGATCAGCACGGCCACGTCGAGATTTTGGGCGAACGCGAGTGCTCCATCCAGCGGCGGCATCAAAAGCTGATTGAGGAAGCACCGTCGCCAGCCGTCACTCCGGAATTGCGGGATCGAATTTCCACCGGATTGAAGGAAGCCATGCGGAACGTCGGCTATACCAACGCCGGCACCGTGGAATTCCTGATGGACGAGTGCGGCAAGCTCTACTTCATCGAAGTGAATGCGCGCGTGCAGGTGGAGCATCCGGTGACGGAGTTTGTAACCGGAATCGACATTGTGAAGAGCCAGATCCTGATCGCGGCCGGTTACCCGCTCAGCGACCTGATCACCGGTCCGATCGAGATCCGCGGGCACGCCATCGAGTGCCGCATCAACGCGGAGAATCCGGACACGTTCGTGCCCTCGCCCGGCCGGATTACCGGCTTGAACTTGCCGGGCGGCATCGGGATTCGGGTGGATACGGCCGCGTACACGGATGGCGTGATTCCTCCCTATTACGATTCGCTGGTGGCGAAGCTGATCGCCCATGGACGGGACCGCAATGAGGCGATTGCGCGTCTGCAGAGGGCCCTGGACATGTTTGTGGTGGAAGGAATCTATACCAGCATTCCGCTGCACCAGCGCATTTTGTCCACTTCCGACTTCATCGAAGGCAAGCTCGATACCAACTTCCTGAGCCGTATGAACGGCGTGAAAACGGCGTAACTTCCAGGGTGTATCGTACGAAGTAGGAGATAGGAGCCATCATGCTGAGACGACTGTTATTGTTCGCGATTCCATGCGCCACGATGTCCTACGCGGCGTCCGCTCACTTCCCCGACCCGTCCACCGATATTCCAGCGGCAAACGCCAAAGGCAAAGAGAAAGTAGTTCTTGCCGGCGGTTGTTTTTGGGGTGTCGAAGCAGTCTACGATTCCATTAAGGGCGTGACGAGCGCCGTTTCCGGATACGCTGGCGGCAGCAAGAACACGGCGCAGTATCACACGGTTAGCACAGGAACCACGGGACACGCGGAATCCGTGGAAATAACCTACGATCCCTCGCAGATTACGTTCGGGCAGATCCTGAAGGTCTTTTTCTCCGTCGTGCACGATCCGACGGAGCTGAACCGGCAGGGACCGGACTACGGGACGCAGTATCGCTCGGCAATCTTCTACACCACCGACGAGCAGAAAAAGGTCGCCGAAGCTTACATCCAGCAGCTCGACGCGGCCAAGGTGTTCCATCACAAGATCGTGACGCAGGTGGCCCCTTTGCAAGGATTTTATGAGGCGGAAGGGTATCACCAGAAGTACCTGTGGTCGCATCAGGACCAGCCGTATATCGTCTACAACGACATTCCGAAGGTCCAGGCGCTGCACAAGGATTTTCCCGATCTCGTGAAGAAGTAAGCTCGCGGTTACTTCCGCACTTGGGCCATCGGGGAGCGGCAAACAGGCGATAATATTTCTTTGTTCGCCTACCATGCAGCTTAAGCTCCTTCTTCTGGCCCTATCGCTATTTCTTCTGACAGTTGCCTGCCGGCGTCCGGATCCAATTCGGCTGCAACCGACAATCGAAGAGCCGCCGACGTTGCCCGGTGTGATCCGCATGACAGACGCCTCCACGGCCAGCCAGCTCCTGCGTGGCTTCTATCCGGTAGAGCAGGGCGCCTGGCGCTGGACCGCGCCCAAGTTCAGCGTCGTCTTGGGATCTCCTCCTTCGGCATCGAAGAACGGCGCGGCCTTGGTTCTCAAGTTCAGTTTGATCGATCCGGAGATCGCGTCACTGAAGCGCCTGACGCTCTCGGCCAAGGCGGGAGATGCTGCGCTCGCGCCGGAAACTTACAGCGACTCCGGCCAGCACGAATACCGCCGCGATGTCCCCGCAACGGCATTCACCGACACGAACATCAACGTCAATTTTGCACTCGACAAGTTTCTTAAACTCGATCAGGACGAGCGGCAACTGGGCCTGATCGTAACGTCCGTCGCACTGGAGGCCAAATGACACGGTCTCTGAAGCCCCTCTATTGGCTTACGCCCATCGTCTTTTGCATCGCGATTTACTGGCTAGGCATCAGGATCTGGTTTTCTCAGGACGACTTTGCATGGCTCGGCCTGCGTAATCACGTCACGGATTTCAGAAGCTTCTTGTGGGCTATGTTCGCGCCGCTCGCGCAGGGGTCCATCCGCCCGTGGAGTGAACGTGCTTTTTTCATGACGTTCTCCTACTTCTTCGGACTACGGGCGCTTCCCTACCGGCTGTTCGTTTTTGCGAACCATTTCCTGAATATCGTTCTGATCATGGTGGTAGCTCGCAAACTCACAAGGTCAGACCTGGCCGGATTCCTGGCGGCGATCTTCTGGATCGCGTGCTACGCGCTGGTAACCCCCATGACGTGGACCTCGGCTTATAACGAAATTCAGTGCGCGACGTTTCTACTCGCGAGCTTCTATCTTTTCCTCCGCTATACCGAGACCGGTGATCGAAAGTTCTATTGGGCGCAATGGGTGACGTTTGTCCTGGGATTCGGATCGCTGGAGATCAACGTTGTCTACCCGGCCATCGCGGCCGCGTATGCGATTCTGCTGGCGCGCCAATACCTTCGCTCCACACTGCCAATGTTCGCTGTCTCCGCCGTTTATGCATTGATCCACCGGACATTCAGCTCACAGGAAAAGAACTTTTACTACGACATGGATTTCCACATCGGCACCCTCACCAGAACATTCGGCAAATACTGGAAGATCCTGTTGGGCGTACCCGAGTTTGCCGATGCGCATCAATGGCCTCACTGGCTGGTGTCCGTTGCGATTGCGGTCCTCACCGCCGCGATTCTCGGCTTCATCGCATGGCAAGCACGGAAAAAGCAATTCCTGCCTCTCTTTCTGCTCTTGTGGTTTTTGATCGTCCTGGGGCCGCTGCTCGCGCTTCACAATCACATCAGCGACTATTACCTGACGATTCCTTCGATCGGCCTTGCGATCCTGGGCGGTTACGGAGTTTCGCTGGCACTGAAGAATGGACGCGTTGCGGCCGTCCTGACCTGCGCGGTCGCTCTGCTTTATCTTGTTCCGTCGGCGATCGCCAGCCACGCTGCCATGCCGGATCTTTTCGACCGTGCGGACCGCGGGCGCGCTCTCATCCAGAGCGTCGCTTACGCCAAACATATCCATCCCGGGAAGGTGATTCTGCTCAAGGGCATTGACAACGACCTGTTCTGGGGCGTAATCTACGACTCACCGTTCCGCATCTTTGGTTGGAACGACGTATTTCTGACGCCCGATTCGCGGTCGGCAATCGAAGAAGATCCGAATCTGATCCAGATTGATCCGTACTTCCTGCCGCAGGCAGCCGCGTTACGCGCGCTCGACGATGGATCGGCAGTCGTCTATACGCCGGAGAACCGCAAATTGAGAAACATCACACGGGTGTATACGACATTCCTCAACTCCCAGCCCGACGCTGCGCTGGCCCGTGAAATTGACGTGGGACAGTCCTATTTCAAGGACCAGGTCGGCGAAGGATGGTATGGAATCGAAGGCGGCTATCGCTGGTCGGCAGGCCATGCGGTGGTTTATCTGCCGGGTCCCTCGGGGCCCGGTCAGAAGCTCTATCTTCATGGCTTCGCGCCGGAACAACAGATCAAAGCGGGTCCGCTGCATCTTGCATTGACAGTGAACGGCGAACCGCTGCCCGTGAAGACCATCGACGCCGCCAACGAGGAGTTTCACTTCGCGTACGCAATGCCGGACGATCTGGAGGGCAAGCCGAAGGTCGCGGTGGCGATCACGCTCGACCGGACTATTCGCGTACCCACGGACAACCGCGATTTGGGCGTAACCTTCGGAGAATTTAGCGTGCGATGAAAAACAAGTGGATTCTGGTGGCGTTCTTTACGGGCGCGCTGCTGGTGTTCTTCTTTTCGAATCGAGCCGCGTACAAGGGCTACTTTTCGGACGACGATCTGGATAACATCGGCTGGCCAACCATCGCCGGCAACGACACTTTCATCAGCGCTATTCTCACGCCCCGGTTGTCGGAGTTTAATTTCCGGCCCATCGGCGACCTCTACTATCGCTACGTGGGACGTGCGTACAAGCTCCGCTTCCCGCCCTATGTCTTCGTCTTGCAGCTTTTGCACGTTGTAAACGCTCTCCTGCTCTTCTGGTTGTTGAGGCGTCTGGATTTTTCCACCGTGGCGGCGGGTGCCGGAGCGATGTTCTATGGGGTGAACGCCGTCATCCTCGAAGCGTACTGGAAGCCAATGTACGTTTTCGACGTACTCTGCGCCATGTTCTGTCTCATCACACTGCTCCTTAATTTGAGGGGGCGCTGGATTCTCGCGATCGTCCCGTTCTGGCTGGCGTATAAATCCAAGGAAATCGTGGTGATGCTGCCGATAGCACTGCTCGCTTATGAGTGGCTGCTGGGGCAGCGCAAGTGGAAGCACCTGATCCCGTATTTTCTTATTTCGCTCAACTTCGGAGTGCAGGCCATCTGGGCGAATCGAAGCGTCCCGGGATGGAACCCCTATTCGCTGCACTTCTCGCCCAGCGTCCTGTGGCATTCCATCGCGTTCTATTCCTCGGCGATCTTCCTCATTCCGTTTGCCGGATTGGCGCTGCTCTTACTCCCGCTCTTCATACGCGACAAGCGTTTGTATTTAGGGATCGTTCTTATGGTCGCCGCTTTCGTTCCGCTGTTGGCGTTACCGGGAAGGCTGGCGGCGGTTTACTGGTACATCCCGTTAATCGGGCTCGCGATAGCAGCCGCGGCAATTGCATCGCGAACGCCACGATGGGCGCTCGTACTCTTCTTCGTCCTATGGCTTCCTTTGAATTATGCGATGGTCCGCGGCAAACGGAAAGAGATCCTGGCGCTGGCCGATGAGAGCCGCTGGTACACACAGGGATTGATGCAGTATGCCCGCCGCGTTCCTCCTCTGAAGGGTGTCGTCTACGAGAGCGTGCCGGAGCACATGCATTCCTGGGGCGTGGAGGGCGCGATTCACCAGGTCTTCGGCTTCGGCGTGGATGCGGTCTGGAATCTCAACCCGAAAGCGAAAGAAGTGATGTCTAATCTTCCGATGGCTGTCGTCGCCTATTACCCGGTGCCGCCGACAGTCAAAGGGATGTTGCGCACGCGCGACGGATTGCAGAGTTATCTGCGGTATGCGGACTACGTGCCGAAATCGCAAATCGGCGACGGCTGGTTCGACGTTCATAAGGATTTCTGCTGGACCAAGCCGACCGCCGAAGTGACACTGTACCGGCCAGCCGCAGCGAAAGAGTTTGAGATCGTTGCGTTTGTCGCGCCAGAGAGTTTGCAACGCCAGGGACCATCCACGGTTACTGTTTTCGAAGAGGGCAATTTGCTGGGAACCGTGCCGCTGACGCGGTCCGATCCTCAGCCACTGCGTTGGAAGCTGTCGCCGGGACCATCCGGAGACAAGCACATTCGCATCGTGTCAGAACCCGCGAGAAGCGGCGTCGGAGCCGGGAACGAATTGCTTGGAATTGAGATCAGCGCGCTTGGTTACGATCCTTCCTGAAACACAAAACAAGTGCGGCAGCGAAGGTCAAGAAGGTTGCTAAGGCCCCAATCGTCACGCTGAGCGGCCGATAGCGCAGTTCCAGCTTATGAATCCCCGCGCCTACAACTACTCCGCGTAGCGCACCATACGCTTCGTATATTGGCGTCTTCCTCCCGTCCACTAGTGCCACCCATCCCGGCGCCATGTTCTCGCTCTGGATCACCATGCCGAGGCATTTCATTTCGACCCGCGCCGTTGTGGAATTGATCCCGCGGCTATAGCTCTTCACGGAATCGCCATCGCATTGCTCTAGCGTCGGAGGCGGAGCATAGCCGAAAGTTCTTTTCGCGAGATCGAACGCGGGGTCCTGCAAATACTTGTGCAATTCGTCTGAGTCTTTGACTTGAACGGCCTGATGCACGGTCCAGATGCGAGGCAGCACGTTGGAGTTTTTATAAACGATCAGCCCGTTGTCGTCGCGGAATGCTTCCTGCTGGCCGTCCATGGTGGGCTTCTTGCTGAGTGTGTAATTCACACCGTACAACGATTTCGTGCGCGGAGTGAAGATTGCGAGATCCTGAAAATTCGCCGGCAGACTCGCGGCGTAACCATTCGATGTATCGATCCCATACCAATCGCCGAAATTGATGGACACGTCGTCGCCATTAACTTCTACGCGCAACGGTGCGGGCTGCTGTTTCAGAAACTCGGCGACGGATTTCGTCTCTGAGAATCCCTTCAGATAGATGGTGCGATTCTTTTCCTCTTTGTTCGGCAACGCGTACAGCGAAACGTTTCCTAGCTCTACAAGATACAAGCCAATCAGAAGGGCCGGCAATCCTCGGCGAATCTGGACGCCGCGGCTCGCGCGATAGAGCAGGCCGGAGGCGGCAAATGCAACGACGGCAGTCATCATCACACGGTCATCGACAGTCCAGTGCAAAGCCTTCGCCAGATTGACAGTGAAAAGGATCAGGAATACGGTCGCGGCGACACCGAGGAGAACGAACGCGAGACGACGCAGCCACGGCTTTGTCGCGGGGACCATGAGAGCGTCGAGGCCGAAGGCGAGCAGCACGGCAATCGCGAAATGGAAAAGATAAATCGCCGCGCCCGGACTGCGGGCTTTTTCAAACATCGGCACGATGCTGTACAGAATTCCGTGAAAAACGTTGTTTCGAGCGAGAGCGAGCAAAAGACCACCGATCCCAACGGCCGTCAATATACGGACCTCCCGCACGTTCCAGCACGTAGCCAATGCCAATGCGACTAAGGCGAGAGCAACAATGCCCGCGAAAGGAATGGTGCTATCGGCAACGCCCGGGATGACGATGCCGAGGAGATGAATCGGCGTCAGCGAGTATCGCTGGTGCACCAGGTACGGCACCACCTGGTCCCATCCAACCGGATTGTCCACGCCAACCCACCTCACCGCGGTGCGGCCATACTCGAATGCTGGCAGCGTCTGCAACGCGCCGGCGCCCACGAAAAACGCGAGGAAAACGAGGAATGGCGTAATAAGAGGCCGTTCGACCCGGCCGTGTTCCAGTAGCAGCCAAAGCCAGACGGCGCAGACCGCGACAGTGAGAAAACTCGGGACCTGGTGATGGCCGCTCAGCCAGCTCATGCCCAAAAACAAGCCTGAAAAAGCGCCATTGGCGATGGGGCGCAACCCACGCGCCGCGCGGAACAGGAACAGAAAAACAAGCGGCCCCCAGATCGCGCCGTTGATCATCTGAGGCCAGTCGGTGTTGCCGATGTAACCGCCCAAGCCGAATGCCGCACCCGCGAGAATCGACGCCAGAGTTCCCCGTCCAAGGTCGCGGCAAAGCAGATAGCAAAACAGCGCGGCCAGGTAGTGGATCAGCGTGTAATACCAATTGAGCGCGGTGAAGCTGATATGTCCGTCGTCAAAAGGAAGCGAGAAGAGGATCCAGTTCAGCGGATACGCGAGTCCGGGCTGCGCTTGTCCGATCAGAGATTGTCCGCCGAACATGAAAGGATCCCAAATCGGGAACCGATGCATGTGGAACTGTTGTGCCTGATATTGGAACCACGGAATCACCTGATAGGCGAGGTCGGGCGTCTCGAGCCAACTGTACTGGTCGGTTAAAACGATCTTCCAGAAAAAGCCGATGACGATCAAGAGCAGGATCAACGGTCCGGCGAGAGATCGTTTCCACATTTAGGAACGGCGTCGGAAGCGCGGAATCAGCAGCAGCGCGAAGCCGCACAGGAATGCCGCGAAGGTGCACACCGCGCCTCCAATGACGCTCGCCGGCCGATAGCGCATTTCAACGGTGTGGATTCCCGCACCCACCACAACTCCACGCAGCGAAGTGTAGGCTTCGTAGACCGGCGCGCTCTCGCCGTCAATTCTTGCCAACCAGCCCGGCGCATCGTTTTCCGCTTCGACGACGATGCCACGGCACTTCATCTCGACAATCGCCGTCGCCGAATTGGTGTCGCGCACGAAGCTGCGGACATTGTCGCCGTCGCAATGGTCCATCGCGGGCGGAGCGGCATACGCGAAAGTTGTTTTTCGGAGATCGAAGGCGGAGTCTTGCATGCGGCGCTTGGCGTCCCCTGGGTCCTTCACTCGCACGGCATCGTGGACGGTCCAGATTCTTGGCAGCGCCCCGGGATTTTTATAAACAATCAAACCGGTATTGTCGTGAAAAATCTCCTGTTGGCCTCCCATCGTGGGTTTGCGGCCGACAGCATAGTTCGTCGCGTAGAGCATCCTGGTGCGCTCGGAACCAAACTCCAGGTTGTTCAGGCTAGCAGGCAGACTCGGCAGGATTCCGGTCATGGTGTCGATTCCGAACCAGTCGCCGAAGTTGAAATCGACAGCTTCACGGCTCACGTCGGCGCGCACCAGGCCGGGCTGGCGTTTTAGAAATGTATCCACGTCCTTAGTGTCGTCGTAGGCCTTCACAAATCGCGAAAGGTTTTTGTCGTCTTTGGTGGGCAGCCAATAGAAAGTCAGATTGCCTTGCTCCATCATGTACAAGCCGACGATCAGGATCGAGGCCCATCGCAAACTTCCGCCACGCGTCGAGCGATAAATCAAACCGGCCAGCGCGAGCGCAACCAGCGGCACGATCATGACGCGATCGTCAAACCCCCAGTTGAGGGCGCGGCCGAGATCGATGGCGAAGACGATGAGAAAAATCAGGCCGCCGAATCCCGCGAGCAGGATAGCCGCCCGCCGAATCACAGACCGATGCTGTGGAAGGAGAAGTGCATCGATTCCGAAGGCGGTCAGTGCGGCGACCGCAAATTGGAACAGGAAAATCGCAGTTGCCGGGCTGCGCGCTTTTTCAACGAAAGGGACGATGGAATAGAGTATGCCGTGGAAAACATCGTTCCGCGCGATCGAGATGAACAGCCCCCCGATCCCGATGGCGCAAAGGACTCTGACTTCTTTGGTCTTCCACCAGCAAGCCAGCGCTATGGCAGCCAGCGCGAGGCCCACAACGCCGACATACGGGTTTGTTTCAGCAGCATACCCGGGAATCAACACGCCGAGAAGAAAAATCGGGCTGATGGAATACTGCTGGTGCACCGTGTACGGAACTTTTTCGTTCCATGCGATCGGGTCGTGCTGAGTGCCGGCCCAACGAACCGCGAGGCGTCCGTATTCATAAGCCGGCCAGGTTTGGAACGCACTCGCAAATAGGAAAAAAACTAGGAAGATCGCCGCCGGAGCAAGCAGAAAGCGCTTCAGACGGCCTTCTTCAAACAATACGTAGATCCACACGCCGACGGACGCGAGAGTCAGAAAAATCGGGACTTGATGATGTCCGCTCAGCCAGCTCATGCCGAGGAATAAACCGCAAAATGCCGCGCTGTTCCAGGGCCGAACGCCGCGAGCCACGCGAAACAGAAAGAGAAAGACAAGCGGCGCCCAAATCGCACCGTTGATCATCTGTGGCCAATCCGTATTCGCGACATAGCCGCCGAGTCCGAACGCCACGCCGGCTAGCACCGATGCGATTCGGCCCCGGCCGAGATCACGGCAAAGCAAATAACAGAACAAGGCAGCCAGATAATGAATGGTCAGATAATACCAGTTCAGGATGTCGAAGCTGATACGCCCGTTGTGCAGCGGCAGGGAAAACAGCAGCCAGTTTAGCGGATACGCGACTCCGGGCTGGGCCTGTCCGATCAGTGACTGTCCGCCGAACAGAAAAGGATCCCACATCGGGAAATGTCCCAGATGATATTGCTGCGCTTGAAAATTGAGCCATGGCACCACTTGATTGGCGATGTCGGGCGATTCGAGCCAACTGTACTGGCTCGTCAACACCAGCTTCCAAAAGAAGCCGATGACGATCAGAAGCAGTGATAGTGGTCCCGAGAGCGCAAGCAGGATCGAATGAGCGCGCGACTGCTCATGTGAAATTTTCGGCTGAATCAAGGGTTCTGCGGCAGACATCGCGATGGCAGCACGGCGACGTGGAGTCTTCGTCAGTATAGCGCATAGTCATTTCCAGCCCGTCGGCGTGCACACGAAGGATTGTTCCGAGACTGCATGGAAATCCCCTTCGTTAGAGAGCGCGTACCTCTCGACGACGATCCGATTTTTATCGATCTGAATCGCATTGAACGAATTGGCTTCTCCGCGCGCTCGGGTCGAAATGGTTCCGGCCTGAACGAATATCGCGGAATGTCCGGGGATCTGATAGCGCGATGCGGTTCGCCCGCTCTGGCTTACATGGAAGTGGCCGGCCAGAAGCAGGTCGATATTGCAACGCGCGATCTGAACCATGGCGTGCCGCGCCCTCCCCACCAGGTCGCGCCTTCCGTGCTCTTCAGGTAAATCGAACGGGTGATGTGTCACCAGCACCTTGACGACATTCGCGATTTCGCAGAAACGTTCTTCAATCTCGTTTATTTGCCGGATATTGACGCGGCCGTTCTTCCAGATCAAAGAGCGAGCCGTATTGATGCCTAGCACGGCAACTTCACTGTCGCGATAAAACGGCGCCAGATCCTCTGTGATGAAACGTTGGTACTCGCGCAAGGGCAACCGGAAGCGCGCGTACAGATTGTGCAATGGGACGTCATGGTTGCCAGGAACCACGACCTGTGGTTCGGGCAGGGTCTTCAGGAAATCGCGCGCCTGCTCGAACTCTTCTACTCGAGCCCTTTGCGTCAGATCTCCCGAAATGATGACAAGGTCCGGACCGATCGCCTTCACGGAGTTGCGAAGCGGATCGAGAATCGCCGGATCCAGATGGCCGAAATGCAAGTCCGACAGATGAACGAGCGTACGCATGAATCAGGGCACGATCACCTTGAGAGCTTTTTGGTGAAGCACGTAATGGAGCGGCGCCTTGAGGTGCAGCACTTCACCGTCGTTTGAGAGGCGCACATGACGTCGCCGGGTTTCGATCCATGCCTCTTCCACGCTTGACATTTGCAAGCTCCCTGTTCGATCGATACGGCCGAGCAGCGCGGCCAGAGCCATTCTCACGAGCCCCAAGCGGGAGACGGGAGCTGCGACATAGAGATAAAGCCGCCCGACGTTGAGCGCATGCCGCGTGCCGATGTTCAGCCCGCGGATCTCGTATTCATTGTTGCCGATAAAAACGAACGGTGTGCGAGTGGCGATGCGATCGCCTTTCGCTTCGATGCGGACATCGAGAAACGGATAGCGGCGCAGGACATGCAGGATGGCAAGGCCGAACGCGATCCATTTATTCAATCCGGTCCTGCGCCAGCGCTCGCGATCCGTCACGATATTCGGGTAAATACCGAGGCTGGAGTTATTCACGAAGTGCGTCCCGTTGACCTCGCCAATATCGATCCGATCGATCTTGCGCCGCGAGATCACCTGCGCTGCTTCCATGAGATCGAGCGGGATGTGCATGTCCTTTGCGAAATGGTTCAGAGTGCCGGCGGGAAGAACTCCCAGGGCGGCTTCGGTGTCTACGAGCGCCGAAGCGACCTGGCTAACTGTGCCATCGCCTCCGCACGCCACAACGGTTTCATAACCTTCCCGAACCGCTCGGCGTGCCAATTCCGCGCCGCTCTGGCGCTCGCCGACGAGGGAGATCGAACTCTCGACGCCCGCCAGGTTCAGCAACTGAGCAAACTCATCGGGCCGGCTTGTGCGCCCGAACGCTCCGGATCTCGGGTTGACGATGAGCGCTGCGCGATGAGTGGCGACCATCACACTGTTTTGACTTTATCCCATAACAGTGGCTTCCATATCGCGAGCGCGCACAGCCATGCCAGACCGCCGTCATATCCGGCGATGACATCGGTTGGATAGTGAACGCCGAGGTAGATACGCGAGAATCCGATCGCGCCGGTCATCGATATGGCTGCCAGCCAGAGCAGGGTGCGCTGCGTCGTGGACGAAAGCAGGGGCGCAATCAGCGTCGCCAGTGTCCCATAAAAAACCAGCGAAGAGAATGCGTGTCCGCTCGGAAAGCTGTACGACGTCGGCAGAGGGTAGTTAAAGAAAGCGGCGGGCCGCGGCCGGTGAACGAGCAACTTCATGATCTGTTCGAGAATCGCTTCGCCGGCAATCGCGAAGATGAGAAAACGTGCCCGATGAATGTACCCGCCGCGCCAGAAAAGGACGCACGCAAGGGCCGCAAGCGGCAGGGTAACGTACGGCTCGCCGATGAAGCTCATTGTCAGCATCGCTCGCGTTAGGGGCGGAGAAGCGTGCGCGTGAATCGCATTGCGCACGGCGAGATCGAACAGCAGCGTTTGCCCGGTCGCAACCTCATAGGACAGCCAGCCGAGAAAGACGAGAAGAAACACCAATGCCGTTCTCATAGGAGCTGGCTATTAAGATCGGCTAGCTTTGACCGCAGTGATTCGTAGACGCACGTAGTCCATGTACCAGACGCCGTCGCGGTAAAGCTTAGGCCGAAGCACGCGCTCGAATTCGGGCCCGCGATCTTCAGGCACAAAGCTGGACGTGAACATCTTCAGCCAATCGCGCAAGCCGTTCTCTCCTTCGACGGCGGTAGGACGCGGGAAAAGCGCCGCCGTGGTCGTATCCAGGCCGTTGCGATCGAGCAAAGTCGAGTATTCCGCGATGCTCGGGTAAAACCACGGATGGGCTTCCACTAGGCTCGTGACACTTTGAACATTGCCCTTGCCGCCGAACTCGGCCACCAGACGTCCACCGGATTTCAAAGCCGCGGAAATGCTGGCCGCTACGGCCTCCGGTGGTTTTATCCAATGCAGAGCGGCGTTGGAGAAGACGGCATCGAAGGGCTCGGAGTCGTGGAACGAGACCGCATCGGCCACGCGAAAATCGAGGTCGGGATATTCCTGACGAGCCTTGGCGATCATCTCCGGCGAACTGTCGATGCCTACCACGTTAGCGCCGGCTTTAGCAATCTCTTGCGTCAGATGGCCTGTTCCGCAGCCAAGGTCGAGGATGCGCTCGCCGGGCTGGGGATTCAGCATGCCAATCAAGCTGGCGCCATAATCGGTGACGTAGCGATGCCGCGCGTCGTATTCCTTGGGATCCCACATGCTCAATAGAGCTTGTATAGCATGAGGTAGACGATGACTCCGGTAACACTCACATACATCCAGATTGGAAGAGTCCAGCGCGCGATGGCGCGATGCCTCGCGATCTTACGACTCAGACCGCGGCTCAGCGTGATCACGGCGAGAAATGGAACCGTGACGGCCAGAATGGTGTGGGTGAAAAGGATGCTCAAGTAAGTGGTTCGGAGCGCGCCAGTGCCGGGGAAATGTTTCGAACCGATGTGCCAGTGGTAAATCAGGTAGCAGGTCAAAAACGCGATAGAGACGCAGAATGCCGAGATCATGACGCGCTTGTGCTGCTGGACCTTGCCGCGGCGAATCAGCACGTAGCCAATGGCCAGCAGGACGGCGCACGTCCCGTTCAGCGTAGCGTTTACGGCGGGTAAATCGTGGATTCCGATCAAAATCTATTCTCTCGCCAATCTGTGAATGTCCGCTACCAGTTTGGGAATGGAATCGGGTTCGGAGGTGTCGTAATAAGCGCGAATCTGCGAGTCCTTGTCCACCAACGCGAATCGTGTGCTGTGCTGCAAAGATCCGTCGACGCTGTTCAGCTTGAACACATTCAGTCCGAGCCGATTCAGAGTCGCCTGCGGGCCCGTGAGGAAATACCAATGCTCCGGCGAAGCGTGATGCGCCCTGGCGTAAAGGGCGAGCTGCTCCGGAGTGTCGCGCGCCGGATCGACTGTGAAAGAGACCAGCTTGACATCGGGCATCTTCCACGTCACTTCCTGAATTTGATGCATCTGCGATGTCATGCGGGGGCATGGGCCGGGACAGGTTGTGAACATGAAGTCCGCAACCCAGATATTCCCTTTGAGCACCTTGCTGTCAAATAGCTGGCCGTTCTGGGTGGTTAATTGGAACTCAGGGACAGTGCCGAAGACGGGGTCGGAGGAACGAGCGGCGCATCCTGCCAATAGAAAGATCGAAAGAAGAGGTAGCCCCAGCTTCATGCCACGTGATCGATCAGCATCAGTCCATAGAGCAACGGCAAATATACGATCGATGCCAGAAGGACCTGCCGGGCCTGTTGTCGCGTGCGATGGAAACGGACTCGCGTGCTCGAATACACGTAGTACGCGCCTAGCGCCAGCGCTCCGACAAGGTAGATAGTCCCCGTCATTGCCAGAAGACTGGGAATCAGGCTGATGGGCAGCAGAATGAGCGAGTACAGAAACATCTGCCGTGCTGTCGATTCGCCATCCGGCTCTACCACGGGCAGCATGCGGATTCCGGCGCGCTCATAATCCTCGCGATACATCCAGGCGATCGCGTAAAAATGCGGGAACTGCCACAGAAACAGAATCGCGAAAAGGATCCATGCATCCGCGTTGAGGGTGCCGCTGGCTGCGGCGTAGCCGATGAGCGGCGGCATGGCGCCGGGGATCGCGCCGATGGTCGTCGAATGCGGCGAACGCTGTTTGAGAGGCGTGTAGACGAAAAGATAGGTCGCGAGCGTGAAGAGTCCTAGAAGTCCTGTCAGCAGATTGACACCGAGCGCAAGTTCCACAAAGCCCGCGGCCGAGATTCCGACTCCAAACAACAGGGCGTTACGCGGAGTGATCCGTCCGGAGGGTAAGGGACGCGCCTGCGTGCGGCGCATCTTGGCGTCGGCAACGCGCTCGTACCATTGGTTTAACGCCGCCGTGCCGGATGCGATCAGGCCGGTGCCGACAATCGTGTGCACCAGCGCCAGCCAGTGCCATGCCGATACGCCGTTCGCGCGGGCGCCGAAGAAATACCCGATGCCCGTGCTCATGAGAATGAGCCAGGTGATGCGCGGCTTGGTTAGCTCGACGTAAGACCTCATGATGCGGCGCTCATATTCTGAGACGTGAGTTGGACCGAAGAGCGCGGAAGAATGTTTCGAAACACTTGGATTGAGAGTATCACTGCCGCGCCGAACGTTAAGGATCCGGTTGCAGCATGTGCCATCTCTGAAAGCAAGCCGGGCAAATCCGGCGTCTGAGTCATAGCCGCACGATTCAGGAAAGCGGCGATCCCGATGAAAACCTGAACAAAAGTGATAAGCATCAGAGCTAATGCCGATTTGCGGAGTATTTCATGACTGGAGAACTGAGTCAAGACGAAAACGCTCAGAATGATCACCACGCCGATCACTACCATCGCTCCGACAATATGCGGAATCGCGGGAATCGTATCGTGGCGGACCGAAGCTCCCAGCACAACTTGTCCGAAAACCAGGATACAAGTGAAGACTGAAAGCGAGCGGAGCGACGGCCATCCGCCGTCGCGTACCCGCCTTGGCTCGGACAACCAGGACTTAGAAGTAAAAAGTGCGATTGCTGCTGTGGCACAAAAGAACAACTGAGCCAGGCAGTCATGCAGGACATGGAAAGCCTTCGGTAACGACAGCCCCACGGCCACGCTGCCGAGCATCCCTTCGAACACGACCATCCCCAGCGCGATGAGGCCGAGAATACGAATCCTGGACCTGGTTTCAAGCTTCCAAACCAGCACGTTCAAAGCGAGAGTGAGAATGCCAACTGTCGCAGCGATGATTCGATGCACGGTGTACGTCCAGCTTCCGACCGCTGACGCATTACGGTCCGCGACGAACGCCCCGGCGATAACTAGCACGAGGGTACACACCACCAGTAGGACGGCAATGTGGTGCAAAATCTGGTTGTGCATCGTTTCAGGGCTGGCGCGGGGCTCCTCCGCACCTTCTTTACATTGTACATAGAAATCTTCCGGTGTAAAGCGAGTCTGGAATAGTTTCTGTTGACAGTCAACAGGAACAGCTCTACACTTGTTGACAGACAACAGGAGCTCCCGCGATGACCGAGCCGAAATCCGAAGTACCCTATGGAACCCTGGACCTGATGATCCTCAAAACACTCGATACCATGGGCGCTCTTCATGGCTACGGCATCGCCCGCAGGATCGAACAAGTGGCCGAGGGATCGCTTGCGCTAAACCAGGGCACGATCTATCCCGCGCTGTTGCGCCTGGAACAAAAAGGTTGGATTCATTCGGATTGGGGGGTCAGCGAAAACAATCGCCGGGCGCGGTTTTACTCGGTTACTAAGTTGGGCAAACGGCAGTTGGCCGCCGAAGAAGCGAATTGGCATAGAACGGTGGCGACCGTGACGCGCCTGCTCGAGGGGGTTCAATGAGCGCCCTTCGAGCCTGGATCGCCCGACTCCGCGCGATCTTGCGCCGCGACCGCACCGGCTACCTTAATGAAGAAATTCAAGAGCACGTCGAAATGCTCGCGGCCGACTACGTACGGCGTGGCATGACGGAGTCCGACGCCGGTTACGCCGCTCGGCGCGACTTGGGCAACGTCACTTCTTTGCAGGAACAATATCGCGAACAAAACGGTTTCCCGCTCCTCGAAAACTTCTGGCAGGACCTGAAATTCGCGGTGCGGACGTTGCGCCGCAATCCGGCATTCACCGCATCCTGTACGGCGACGCTGGCCGTTGGCCTCGGCTCCATGATCACGATCCTATGCGTGGTTCAGGCGTTCCTCTTCAAACCTCTGCCTTATCCACAACCGGAACGTCTGGTGGCGCTCAAAGAGGTCGATCCCCGCAAAGGATTGTGGAACTTCTCGGAACCCGATTTTTTGGACTTGCAGGAACGCACCAAGTCGCTCGCGTCCGTCGCTGCATATCGCCGAGGATCCTTCGCTTTGACCGGAGCAAGTGAACCCGAAACAATTCAAGCCGCGGCCGTCACTCCGTCGGCGTTCGCCATTCTTGGGATCAATCCTGTCGCAGGAACCGCGTTCCACGATGCTCAAAAGTACGCCGTGATCAGCCGCGCCTTATGGAAACGAAAATGGCAGATGAACCCCACAGTATTGGGACAGGCCATTGCGCTCGACGGCGGAAACTACACCATCGCTGGCGTTGCCGACCTGCCTGCCGACGTTCTTCCCGGCGTCGAATTGCTCATCCCGCTCTCGCCGAAAGCCACGGAATCCCGCACCATGCACGAAATTGACGCCGTCGGCCGCCTTCAACCCGGGGTGGACAGGCGGCAAGCACAGACCGAGCTGAATACCGTCGCAGCGTCCATCGCACGCGAAAACCCTCGGACCAATGCGGGTTGGAGCGTCCAAGCGATCCCTCTTTCCGACTATGTAATCGGTCCGGGCACCGGCCGCATGGTCTGGATGATTTTCGCCGCGGTCGCTCTGTTCTGGGTGCTCGCATGTGCGAACGTTGCTGGATTGCAGCTGGCAAGAAGCATCGCTCGCCGCCACGAAATGAGTACGCGCCAGGCGCTGGGAGCCAGCAAGTGGAGACTTTTTGCACAAACATTCACTGAGAGCATTGTTCTGGCGTGCATTGGCTCTACCCTCGGCATCGCGATTGCCCAATATTCCGTCGACGCCATCCAACGATTCGCCGCCGACTCTCTTCCGCGATTGACCGGCTTGCATATCGATCCGATGTCTCTAGCCATCGCGTCAGGTTGCATGCTCCTCTCCACTCTTTTGTTCACCATGTTCTCCGGCCGTGCGCCCGAGCTTCAGGGCGGACGCGAGATCTCGAGACGCGACCGTGGGCGTGACGCGTTGATTGTCGTACAGGTAGCTCTGGCGAGCATGTTGCTCCTGGGAGCCGGCCTTCTGCTCCAGAGTTTCGTTCGCCTGCGCGCTGTCGACCCGGGCTTCGATCCCGAGAAAATCCTGACCATCCGCGTGAATCTTCCCAACATTTCCCGTGACGACACGCGGAAAGTAGCTTTCTTCCACGACGTAACAGAGCGATTGGTGCAATTGCCGGAAGTGGCATCGGCCGGCGCCACGAACGTAGCGCCTTTCAGCGGTCATGGAACGGCGAACCGGTTCCGGCTGGAAGGCGAGTCCACGTCAGCAGAGTTCCGGTCGGCAGCGTGGCGCGCCGTCACTCCGGGATTTTTCACTTCCCTGCGTGTCCCGCTCAAACACGGGAGATTGTTTACCGACGAGGACAGGGACGGTTCACCCGAAGTAGTGATCCTCAGCGAATCGATGGCGAAGAAATTCTGGCCCAATCAGGACCCCATCGGCAAGCGGCTTCTTTGGGGCAAATCCGGAAATCCGAAAACGATTGTCGGAATTGTTGGCGATTTGCGTGATCTCACCGTAGACACTTCTCCTGTGCCTACGATGTTTCGCCCGTTCTCTCAACTTCCTGACGCGCCGATGGCGCTCGTGATCCGAACCAAAACGGACCCGTCGTCAGCGGTTGCCGACGTTCGCCGGGAGATCTGGTCCATCGATCGAAACGCCGCACTGGAGTTTCAGCCATTGCGGCAAGCCATGTCCGATTCCATCCTGCGCCCCCGTGCCAGCCTTCTCGCAATCGCTGTGTTTGCCATCATAGCCATGATCACCGCCGCCTTCGGTCTCTACGGTTTGATCAGCTATCGCGTGAATCAGCGGCAGCAGGAGATCGGAATCCGACTAGCCCTCGGATGTCCCGCCGCGTCCGTGCGTTGGGGTGTACAGAAACGCTGCCTGATCCTGGTGTGTTCGGGCCTGGCGATCGGTTTACCGCTCGCTTGGGCGCTGTCGACTCTGATGACGTCGTTGCTCTACGAAACGCGACCCACCGATGCAAGCGCGTATGCAATGGTGCTGCTCGTCTTTATTGTGGTCGCGCTCACAGCGAGCTACGGCCCGGCTAATCGCGCATCGCGAATGGACCCCGCCTCGGCGATTCGCTACGAGTAGCTATTTGGTCGACGCGTACCCGTGGAGCAAGGGACCGACGGCATTTGAGAACTTATAGTTCCCACGTTGGTCGTCGTTGATGGTCCAGAACATAGCGCCGATCATACCTGGGTAGCCGTTGGGCTCGATCAGCTTGTATTTTGTCCCTGCCGGAGCCTTGCCCGTGATGATATAAGCCATCGCCTCATTCACGATTTTTGGTGTCGTGTCTCCGGTGAGGAATCCGACCGCGACTTTATCCGCCGGCATGCCTGGGAAAAACTGCGTCGGATCGCCACCGGCGTTGAAGCCATGCAACAACAGCTCTGTCATCGCGGCATGATAATCCACCGAACCTGCTTGATAGATCTCGCCATCCAGTCCTTCCAGCGGAGGCGTGTTGTAGTCCTGCACATCTATGAAAGAAAGGATGTCGCGGATAGCGTACGTGATGGGCAGATAGGAGCCGAACTGGCCGCCATAGCTCGGATAGCCGGAGGGAATCTGCGTGCCTTCAGGCACCAGGCTGATCATGAATCCCGGTCCAAAATGATCGTGCAACTGGCGCAGCGCCGAGATGAGATTCACGATGGATGGCGTAGTGGGATGCTTGAAATCCGTGTCGCCAGGTTCAATCGCGAGCGATGGGCTCTCGAAGTCGATGTCGATCCCATCGAAGCCATATTCGGTAACGATACGGATCACGGAGGACACGAAATTCGGAACGCGCTTCGGATCGGCAAGCGTGAAGTGCTGGCCGCCTCCGCCGAGCGAAATCATGACCTTTCTGCCATGACTTTTCACATAAGCAATGTCGGCCTTGAACTGTTCGGTATCGAGTCCAGCGGGCGTGTGGAACTGCATTGTTCCTTCGGGCGCGTTTTTATCAGGCGTCGAGAACGCGACGATAATCACATCCCATTGCGGTGAGACCTCGCGTAGCGGGATGGTGGAACCGGCGCCGCCATAACCTTCCCAGTAGCCGATAAGCTGATGTCCGTTTGGTGAACCGCTCGCGGGAATTGCCGCGACCGTCGGTTTAGGCGGGGCCGAATCGCGAGTGCGGCGCGCCGGGCATGGCTTAGCACCCTCCGTCAGAGCCTGCGAATCCGGGAAGCTGTAAGTCGAGCCGAGATTTCCGGACGCGCCCACATACCAAGGCAGCAGAGCTACGTTCTGGAGATGATACGACGCTCCGCCGGCACGCGCGACGAAAGCCTTCGACGATGGGAAATTGTTCTTGAGATTCGTATTTGTGGGTTCGAGCAGGAAGTAGGTAGATGCGACACCCGTGCCTCCGCAGCGGCCCTGGTCTCCGGGATGCATCGAAGCGGGACGCATCCAAGCGGGAAATTTATTACCCACCGGATCGTTGATGAATTCGCCGAGTTGTTGCGTGAGCGGCTGCACGTCCTGGTCTTCAACCACGGCTGGCGCGGAATGCAGGTACGAGCCAAGGACAAATGAATTGCCGGTTGAAGAGTCGACGCCGTGCGTCCCCCATGAACAGCACACCGTCGCGTCGCCAAGCGTGTAGTAAGTGGTATTGTGCGTCATGGCGACCACAAGTTTCCCTTCCTGCTTGGGAATTTGCCTAAAAACTTCCTTTTGCAGAAACTCGAGATCGACGACTGCGAACGAAGCGCCGCTCTTCTTCGAGGTGAGTGTGTAGCCATATCCGACCGGAACGGTTATCTTGATGGCTTTCACTTCTGGCTTCCCGAGCAGCGTGTGCCATCCTTCGGCCTTCGAAAATGTAGTGCGCAGCATGGCGTCGGCATATTGGGTCGTGCCGCCGGAAGGAAAAGCGAACTCGGCGAAAACAGGCGAGTGAAGGACGCGCGGAACGTCCGGGCCTGCGTCCATGACGATCGTCTTCTTCGAATCGAAAGAGAGCGTGATCGGAACCAGCACGGTCGGGATGGTGGTGACACCTCCGTGTGCCGGATCGTGCCCGGCGAGGGTATACGAGCCTTGACCGGCCGTGTACGGGAAAGTCGGGATCGTGCCCTGCGCTTCGAGCGCCAGGACGAAGAGAAAAAGCGAACTGATGAGTTTCACGTTAGTTATTCAAAAGGCTCCGGCCACGAAGCCAGTTCACGAGGAGCATCGGCCATTCGCCGAGAGCCGGATCGCCGAAGTCGAGCCCGACGCCGTGCGGTCCCTTCTCAAAGATGTGCAACTCCGCGGGCATACCGGCTTTATGCAGTGCAAGATAAAAAGCAATGCTGTTTTCGGCGGGCACACCAGTGTCCGCGCTGGTAGTGAACAGAAAGGTCGGCGGAGTCTGAGCCGTCACACGAAGCTCGTTCGAGAGATCTTCGAGAAGCTTCGGGTCAGGATGGTCTCCAAGCAGATTTCTGACGGATCCCTTGTGAGTGTATGGCGCACTGAAAGAAATCACCGGGTAACCCAGGATCAGAAAGTCGGGACGCGTGTTCGCATCAAAATGAGTTCCTGTGGTCGCGGCAAGATGGCCGCCGGCCGAGAAGCCCATCACGCCTACCCGGTTCGGCGAAACGCCGAACTCGGCCGCCCGCGTTCGAACAATCTCGATAGCGCGTTGCGCGTCTCCGAGTTCGATCGGATGATGATAGCGAGGTCCCAAGCGGTATTTGAGAACGAAAGCCGTGATGCCGACCGCATTGAGCCAATTCGCTACCTGCCGGCCCTCATGATTCATGGCGAGCGCGCCATAGCCGCCGCCAGGGAACACGATCACGGACGTCCCCGAAATGTTCTTGCCCTGGACAGGGTAAATCGTGAGCGAAGGCTTATCGCTGTCGTCGCTGCCTAAAGCTTCAGGCGCGCCGTTTTCCCATAGAAGTATGGTTCGAGGCTGACCAATCAGATCGGTCTGCTGTGCGGCGGCGCAGATCGTCATTACGAAAAGAACCAAGAATATTCTCATAGAAAGAACCGGTCACGATACCGCGGACTCTTCGATTGTAAGCACCTGTTTATCGGCATCGAGCGTGGCCATCACGCCTTCGGGCAGTGTCAACTGATCGTCCGTGTGACCGATGGTCAAACCGGATAAAACCGGAATCTTGAGATCGCCCAGAATAGCATCCGCGATTTCGCCCAAAGAGAACGTGGATTGAAATGAAGGCTGGAATGTGTTCGGATGGCAGTCCTCGCACTCGCCCCAGATGATTCCAGCGGCGGCCTGGAGTTTGCCTGCCAGCCTCAACTGCGTCAGCATACGATCGATCCGATACGGCTCCTCGCCGACATCTTCGATAAACAGAATGCGTCCCTTCGTCTCGATCTCATACGGCGTCCCCATCGTGGTCGAGACCAGCGTGAGATTCCCGCCGATTAGCCTGCCCGATGCGCGGCCCGGGCTGATGGTTCGAAGCGTATGCGCCGGACGTAGCGTGTTCGTTTCGTAAGGATTCGAAACGGGACCGATCGGAGTTGTCTCAAAAAGAGCCTTATGGAAAAACTTCTGCGTGTAATCCGTGAAGCGCGATGTCGCCACGGGACCGTGAAACGTCACTAGCCCCGCTTTCTTGTTGATGGCGAGGTGCATCGCCGTGATATCGCTGAAGCCCAGAAAGACCTTCGGATTCGCGCGAATCAGGTTGTAGTCGATATGATCCAGAAGCTGCGCCGATCCATAGCCGCCGCGGATTGCGAAGATCCCGTTAACTTCCGGGTCGCGGAACATGGCGTGTAAATCGTCGACGCGCTCCTCGATGGAACCGCCCAGATAGCCGGCCTGCTTCCGAACATTCTTGCCATATTTGGGTTTGAGCCCAAAATATCGGACGGTGCGGTCGACCATGGCGAGCCGGTCCGGATCCGACACATAGGTCGAGGGAGTAATCAGCCCGATCGTATCGCCGGTCTTGAGAACCTTAGGATGAATCAGGGTTGGGGTCGCCGGTTGTGCATAAGCTGCTGCCGCCAAAACCGGGCCGATTTTGAAAAGGTCGCGACGAGTCATTTCTTGCGATTGGTGAGCACGGGGTACGATTTATCGTAACCTTTCGCCGCCCACCAGAGGATCCGATTCAAAGTCTCCTCGCGGATATCATCCGGATGCCGCCAGTTCATAGCCAGCGATTGTTGCGCGGCCCAAAGCTGACGGCCATCGAGCGCCTTCAGCGCCGGATTTATTTCGTCCAGCTCGATCTTCGGCGTCAACGCCGCGTACGGCGACGTGTCTTCGTCGCTTGTGAAAATGCTCTTCATCGCCCGCGCGGCCACCAAGTAGCGTGTTTTGGCAGGTATGTTGAAGATCTCCTGAATCGTGCGGACCATGCTCTCGTGGTTGTAGTTGTTCGAATCGATCGCCGCGCGGCGCACGTGCGGACCGATAGCGAGCGCCACGGTGCGATGACCGTCGACATGATCCACACCATTCTGCGCATCGTCTTCCACCACCAGGATGAGGCTCTTGGACCAGAAACGGCTTTTCGAAATCGCCTCCACCATGCGTCCCAGCGCGAGGTCGTCGTCAGCCACCATGGCGCGCGGCGTCGGAGATCCGGGCCGAGTCCCATTGGTATGGTCCGCGGTCAACGTGATCACCATCAGGTTGGGCGCCTTGCCCGCCTTCTCAAACTCGCCTAAAGCATCAATGAACTGCGAAGCACGAATCTGGTCGGGAATCTGCGTGTCGTCGGAAGGATACCGCGGCTCGATATACTTTTGCAGCGCCGGAACACCGCTGCGCGACCCGACCTCATCCTGCCACTTGCCTTCCTTATACAGCTTCCAGTAAGCGGCCCAATTCATCAGGTCATGTTCATTGATGTCGATCACGCTCCGTGTCGCAGGATCCCACTTCGCCGGAAGACAAAACTCGCCGTAGATGCGAACGTCCAATGGCTTGGGCGCGGCCTGCCAGAAGAATCCGGTAGGCGCCACCGTCAACGCGTCAGCCATGTTCCAGGCATATCCACGCGGCGATGCGGCGAATGCGCGTTCCACGTAGTCGCTGACGAAGGCCTGCATCAGCCACTGATGCCCGTCGAAACTGATCGCGCCGCCCGCATAGAAATTATCGAGCAGCACGTATTTTTCCGCCAGAGCGTGATGGTTGGGCGTCACGTCGCGGCCGAACATGGTAAGCGAAGGCTCGCTATTGCCCTTGCCGATATCGCCCAGCACCTGATCGTATGTGCGGTTCTCCTTCACGATGAAGAAAACGTGCTGAATCCCCAGGCTCGTCAGATTCGAAATGCCGCCCGCGCTCTCGTATTTCGGGCTGTTCGCCGCCACTACCTCGCGCGTCCCGGAGGCCAGTTGCACAGGCGCAGGCTGCGGGATTCTTAACAGCGAGCCTTCAAATTGCAGTGAATTGAAATTGCCTTTCCCATTCGACGTATTCCCGACGCCCTTGATGTTGATCACGCGTAGATCGCCGTCCGCTCCGATCGCCAGGGCTGAAGGAAACCAACCCGCGGGCACGGCTCCTTCCACCTTCCACTTCTTCGCCGTTCGAGCCGCCACCGCGATCGCATTGTTCCCGCCGCAGGCCACATAGATCCTCTGCCCGTCGGGCGCGAACGTCACCGCGATAGGCTGGCTGCCGAGCGTGCTCTCCGGAAACGACGGAATGTGAACATCGGTCCGTGAGAGATCGGAAATATCAATCAGAGAAATCGAATCGGAATGTCCGTTAGCCACGGCCAACATCGATTCATCCGGGCTCAAGGCCATCTGCGACGGCGCCAGGCCGACGTTTATTTCAGTCACCTGGCTGGTCTTCGTGTTGAGGATCGAAACTGTGCCCGATGCAGTCGAACCGGTCACGGGATCCGTAATCAGGGCAGACCCGCTGCTCGGCGCTGTGGTATCGTTCGCCGTCGCGACCTTCCCGCCGCGGTTCGAAACGAAGATCATCCCCCGCTTCGGCGCGACGACGACGGAGAACGGCGCATTGCCGACATTCACCGTCTGCGTAATCGCGCGGCGCGTGGTATCGATAACGGCTACATAGTTCATCCGGCTCATGGCGACATACGCGACGGTGCCGTCGGCTGAGAACGCAATGCCACAGGGTAGAGGATGGCCCGGCAGTTCGATGCGCTCGGTGTTTTCCGGAGCGCCCGTAGCCGTGAGCTTTTCAATCACAATACTGTCCGGTCCGTTGCGGCTGGTCTCGCTGGCCCACAATTCGCGATCTCCGGGACGAAACGCAATACCTGCGTACGAAGTGGATCGAGTCAGAATCTGCGCCATCTGTGCGCCGGACACAGCATCGAACAACTGAATGGTCCGGCTGTTAAGCACGGCGAGAATGCGCTTATTCGAATCGAACGCCAGATCCACCGGACGGCCCTTGATCAACGCTTGCTGTCCCCAGGGCCGCAGAAGCTGGTTCGTGGGCAGAAGATAAAAACCTTCTTTCTGTTTGCCCAAAAGTACCGTGCTTTGGAGCAGCGGGAATATGGCGGTTTCTTTTGCTACCAAGACCGCCGCCACGATGAGCAGCAATACCGGAACCATCTTTTTCAAAGACATACAGAACTTAATTCTGGCACGCGAAGCCCGCCAGGTCATGTTAAGAAATGGAAACGTTAGCCGGCATGCGCGCGCTGCTTGACTTTTGGTAAGCGTGAAGTTACGGTAAGGCATGACTAACCGAGAGGAGCTTCTGGGCGTGTTCTCGGACCCCACCCGCCAGGCCGTTCTCAATCTGCTTCGACAGCGGGCGTCCACGGTCGGCGAACTGGCGACCCAGCTTCCGGTCAGCCGCCCCGCCGTTTCGCAGCATCTTCAAGTCCTGAAATCTGCCGGTTTGGTCGAAGAAGAGCGGCGCGGTACCCGTCATTATTTTCATCTCAATCCCAAGACCCTCGCGGAGCTGCGCTCCCACATCGATTCGATGTGGCGCGACGCGTTGGCCGCGTTTTCCGAATTCTCAACCAAGGAGACCGCCGAACATGACAAAAGCAGAAGAAAAACACGCGCCCATACGGCAAAGCGTTCACGTCGATTGCCCCATTGAAGACGCCTTCCGGCTCTTCGTCGAACGGATCGCGGAATGGTGGCCGCTCGCTTCCTATTCCTTGACCGGAGAAGACGCGGAGAGCTGCGAGATCGAGCCATGGGAAGGCGGAAAAGTGTTTGAACTCACCCGTTCCGGTGAAGAGCGCGAGTGGGGCTCCGTGATTGCATGGGACCCTCCACGACGCCTGGAGTTCACGTGGTATCCGGGTACCGTGGATGTGTCATTTCAAGTTGAAGCCGATGGAACGCGCGTGACCCTCATCCATACCGGTTGGCAATTGGCCGGCGCCCAGGCCTGCGCGCGATGCTTCTCCGCGTTTGTCGCGGAGCAGATGCTGGTGGCAGTGTAGCTTCGGAGATACGAAATGAATTTAGTTCCCATGGTGGTGGAGCAGACCTCGCGCGGAGAGCGTTCCTTCGACATTTATTCCCGCTTATTGAAAGAGAACATCGTCTTCATCGGCACGCCGATCGACGATAACGTGGCAAACCTGGTGATCGCACAGATATTGTTCCTGGCATCCGAGGATCCGGATAAAGACATTTCTCTGTACATCAATTCGCCGGGCGGCGTGACCACGTCAGGGCTCGCGATTCTGGACACCATGAACCTGGCCGAGCCCGACATCGTGACGTATTGCATCGGTCAGGCGGCTTCCATGGCCGCCGTTCTTCTGGCGTCGGGCACGAAGGGGAAGCGCTATGGTCTGCCGTATTCGCGGATTCTGATTCATCAGCCGCATGCGTCGGGTCTGGGCGGCCAAGCGGCCGATATCGACATCCAAGCGCGCGAGATCCTGAGGACACGGGAGATCCTGAACGGCATCCTGGCGGACGCGACCGGGCAGCCGCTCGATAAAATCGAGCGCGATGCCGATCGCGACTACATCCTGGACGCACGCCAGGCAGTGGAATACGGGTTGATTGATCGCGTCATTAGCAGGCGCGAGCTTCCCGGAAACGCGCCGGCGCACAACGGCCTCCCGCTAAACGGGTCAGGACGTTGATGATTCAGAACTAAACAGTTTACCTTGCAAGTTTGCCTGTCTTTCGCGTATGATGGAATCGGATGCCGCGAAAGACTCTCGAAACTGACGTAAGCGACTTTATCCAGGCCATCGGCATATTGGTGCGACGCGTCCGCGCCGCGGGCGCATCGCATGAGCTTTCATTGACCGAGAGCGCCGTGCTGTCGCGTCTCTCGAAAGAAGGCCCCGCGACAATTGCCGATCTCGCGCGCGCGGAGAGCATGAAACCGCAGTCTATGGGCGCAACCGTCGCGGCACTCGAGGAGATGGGCCTGGTCGAGCGCAAGCCGCATCCTACCGACGGCCGGCAATTGAATATCGAGCTGACCGATAGAGGCGTCGCCGTACGCAAAACCGCCCGAGAAGCAAAACGGACGTGGCTGGCGCAGGCCGTCTCACACCTTGATGAAGAAGAACGGGAAACGCTGTTCAAGGCCAGCGAGATAATCAAGCGCCTGGTTAATCGGGACGATAAGGAGAATTGACCATGGAATGGCTTCACTACTTTTCATACTTTTGGGGAGGCGCTTTTCTTACAAACGCGATTCCTCACTTCGTCAGTGGATTGATGGGACGCCCTTTCCAAAGTCCATTCGCGAAACCGCCCGGTGAAGGGCTCTCCTCATCGACAGTGAACGTGCTCTGGGGATGGTTCAACATCGCCGTTGGATACGTGCTCGTTTGTCGGGTCGGGGCGTTCGATCTTCGCTCCACGGCCGATGCGGTCGCCATCGGATTAGGATCTATCGCCATGGCACTCATGCTGGCACGCGGCTTCGGACGCTTTCACGGCGGCAATTCTCCCGAAAAAATGGAAAAATCATGCCTTTGACAAAACTCGACGACAACTCCGCTCTCATCGTCATCGACCTGCAAAAAGGCATCGTCGGTATTCCGGCCGTGCATCCCGTCAACGAGATTATCGATCGATCCGCACAGCTCGCTCACGCTTTCCGCGAGCGGTCTTTGCCGGTGGTTCTGGTCAACGCGTCGGGCATGGCTCCGGGCCGCACCGAAGCCGCACGCCCCAAGTTTTCGTTTCCGCCCGATTGGACCGAGCTTGTTCCTGAAATGGACCGGCAGCCGGGCGATTGCCTGATCACGAAGCAGCGATGGGGCGCGTTCCTTGGTACCACTTTAGACGATTACCTCCGACAGCGTGGAGTGACCCAGATTGTACTAACCGGCGTGGCGACGAGCGCAGGCGTGGAATCGACCGCGCGCAGCGCCTACGATCTGGGCTACAACGTGACTCTTGTCGTGGATGCGATGACGGACCGCGATGCAGATTCACACCGCCATTGCGTCGAGAAGATTTTTCCGAGAATCGGCCAGACGGCAACAACCAATGAAGTGCTGAAGTTGCTGCGGGCGTCGCCCGGCGATGCCGCATGAAAATTAATGCACTGCGCGCTTTACGGCATCCCAATTTCCGGCTCTTTTTTTGCGGCCAAAGCCTTTCCCTGATCGGCACCTGGATGACGCGGGTCGCCACCAGCTGGCTGGTTTATCGTTTGACCGGCTCATCGTTGCTTCTCGGCGTGATCACATTTGCGAGTCAGATCCCAACCTTTATGCTCGCGCCAGTGGCCGGAGTTTGGGCGGACCGCTGGCAGCGTCGGCCCGTTCTGCTGGTCACGCAATTCCTCGCGGCGCTGCAATCCCTCTTGCTCGCGGCACTGACTCTTTCCGGCCGCATCACGATTTCGGAAATTGTCGGGTTAAGCATTATGCAGGGATTGATCAACGCGTTCGACATGCCCGCGCGGCAATCGTTCCTGGTTCAGATGGTGAACGGCCGGACCGATTTGAGCAATGCCATCGCGCTCAATTCAACCATGGTCAACGGTGCGCGTCTCATGGGGCCAGTTCTGGCGGGAATCATTATCGCCGCGGTTGGGGAAGGATATTGTTTCCTCATCGACGGCGTGAGTTATTTTGCTGTCATCGCTTCGCTGCTGGCCATGAAGATCGAGGTCCAGGCCATTACCAAATCCACGGCCAGCATGTTCGCGCAACTCAAGGAAGGCTGGACCTACGTTTCGACATTTGCGCCCATCCGCACTGTCTTGTTATTGTTCGCCATTGTCAGTTTCATGGGCGTGCCCTACGCGGTTTTGATGCCCGTATTCGCTGCCAAAATCCTGCATGGCGGACCTCACACGCTCGGCTTTTTAATGGGAGCGACCGGCGTGGGATCGATTGTCGCCGCAATCAGCCTGGCCGTGCGCAAATCCGTTCGAGGTCTCTACAAAGTCATCCCGACCGTTGCGGCGTTGTTCGGCGCCGGGTTGATCGCGTTTTCATTTTCGAGAAATTATTGGCTATCGCTTGCGCTCCTGGCCGTGACTGGATTCGGCATGATGCAATTTGCGCCTGCCAGCAACACCGTCATTCAAACCATCGTCGAAGAAGACAAGCGCGGCCGCGTGATGAGTTACTACATGATGGCGTACATGGGCGCGAGTCCATTTGGCAGCCTGCTGGCGGGAAGTCTTGCGACTGTGATTGGCGCACCGGGCACGGTGCTGCTGTGCGGCATCGGCTGCATCGCCGGCGCCGCGTGGTTCTGGTTGCAGTTACCGAAGCTGAGACCCGTAATCCGCCCCATATATCAGCAACTCGGCATCCTGCGAAGCGTACCCCGTGCCGAACCGTAGGCTGAGATTATTTTGCCTCTGGCGAAGTTGGAGCAGGCGGTTCGCTCCGCACTACCACGATCGTAAACTTTGCCACTAGCGCCGAAATGGCTCCGATCGCCGCGAGCAACGGAGCCAGAATCGCCCCGATGGCCGCCAGCGTCACGGGAATTTCGACGAACGTGTTTCCATGTTCGTCTTTCACGATAATGCGCTGCACATTTCCTTCGTGGATCAGGGATTTCACCTTGTCCACCAGATCGCGCCCCAGAACTTGAATTTCTTCGACGAAATTTTGAAAGGCCACTTTAGTCTCCAGCTAGAAATACGCTAACGCTCGATAGGAAGTTCTTAGAATTTATAGATGGTCAGTCCGCTGAGCAGCTTCGGATAGAAATCGGTCGATTTCTGCGGCATCACGCCACCCGAGAAAGCCACCTCCGCCACCTGCTCCACCGTGGTCGGCTCGAGTAGAAACGCGACTTGAGCGTTCCCGCCGTGGACTTTTTCTACAGCGGCGTCGATCCCTCTCACATACTGCAAGTAGCTCTCGTTCCGCACAGCTTCTTCGGTGATGTTCAGAACCTCGCCGAGAATATCGCGATGCAAAACCTGGACGTCTAAATCCCCCACATTGCGAGCACGATCGAGGAGATAGACAGCGCCGCCGGGAAGGACAATGCCAATCCGGATGCGGTCCGGCGCGGGTGCAGCGAATAGCTCTTTCAGCGAAGCAATCGAATCGAGCGGACGCGCGCCAGCCCGCTCGATTAAGGCGGCGGCATCGAATGACGTCAGATTGCTGACCACCCGGTGTGTTGCAAGAATCTTCAGCCCCGGCGAGTGCATATTGACGAAAGTCATCATCACTTGTCGAGCTTCCGGCAGATCGGGATTCTCATTCCGGAACGCCAGCGCTGTTTCATAGCGATGATGGCCGTCGGCAATGAGCAGCTTCTTATCGCTCATCTGTGCCTGGATTTGCCGAACCGTCTGTAAATCGGAGATGCGCCAGAGCCGGTGGATTGTCTGATACTCATCTGTCACAATCGCGGTGGACTCTGCACCGCAAGCCGCATCCAGCAGCCGATCAATAGCCCGTTCTGGATCCGGATAGAGCATAAAGATCTGCCCAAAATGCGCGTGAGTATGCCGGAGCAGTTCGAGTCGGTCTTTTTTCGGTCCAGCAAGTGTCTGCTCGTGACGATGTACGACACGATTGTCGTAATTTTCGACATCTCCGAGCGCGATGAAGCCATTTCGAATCAGGTTCTCGCCCCCGTCAGGCGCAGCGAACTCCTGCGCGTACCCATAAATGCCGGGTTCGGAATCGCGCGTCAGAATTCCGTTTTGAATCCAGATGTCTAATTGCCGACGAGCTCGCGTGTATACGTTGTCAGTTGGGCCGTCAGTCGGAAGTTTTTCGCCCAGAATAATCCTGACCAGATTGTTTGGACTGAGCGCCAAGTATCTCGCCTGCATGTCAGGAGAAATCTTGTCGTAAGGCTGCGTTACAAGGTGGTCGAGCGGACCGGCTGACGCACTATACCTATACGCTGAAAACGGATGGATTTGAGCCATGTAATCGTTCAGCGTAACGCGGACGCGTAGTCGCGTGCACAAATCGTATGGACAGCGCGCTAAGCGGCTTGCGGTATATCCCTGGATACAGCAGAAACGGGTTCGAGCCTGGTTTCAGCCTGCGCGGCAATCGACTCGTTCTCCCACGGTACCCGGTACCTCCGCAAGCAGGTAGAACACTCGTATTCCCCGTGAATCGGCCACATCGGCCGTTGATGCATCGCCTTGCACCAAGCCCTTCCGATTGTTGTCAAAGAAACTTTTATATGCTCCGCCATTCCCTACCTCTTTCCCGGACGACGCCGGTATGAATTACTTCATGCACGGCTGGGGCCAAATTCTGCATCGGTAAAATACAACGAAATCCATGCTTCGCCAAGTCAAGGTCCGAAAATGTGCTCGTTCTCGCCTGTGTAGAATTTGCCTCAGGTATGAAAACAGGGTCGCAACCGTTCCGTTATGCGATTATCGTGACGAGGATCTCATGTACACTCGCCGAGCTCTCCTGACGTTACTCCCCGCGACGCTCGCCGGCTTGGGCCTCTGTTTCGCTCAGGCTCCGCACAAGCCATTCCTGATTGTCCTGATCGGTCCTACGGGTAGTGGCAAGACAACCCAGTCCGAATTCCTCAAGAAGGAATACGCTATTCCGACTGTCACCATCGACGACCTGATCGCGGCTCATCCCGAGGCGTTGGCCAAATACAAGGAGCAAGGCATCGATCCCGGCGTGCCGCAAGGCAATCCGGCGATCGACGAACTGATAGCCGATCGCCTGGCGAAGTTGGATTTGAGTCAAGGAGTGGCTCTTGATGGCTACCCGGCCACCAAGGATCAGGCGGACCATCTGGCCAGTCTGGCGAAGAGATTCTCGCTGCGTGCGCCTATCGTCATTCAACTGGATGTTCCCGATTCCGTTGTTCGCGAGAGGCTCCAGAAGCGTCAGCGCGCCGACGACACGCCCGAGCAGATCGAAGCTCGCTTGAAGGAATATCACCGCGAGCTCGATATGGTCAGCGCGTACTATCCCAAAGCCAACATCTGGACGATAGACGGCACGGGCACTCCGATTGAAGTTTCCAAAACAATTCGCGCAATTCTCGAAGATGAGATAAAAAAGTAGGCTCAGGTTTTTTTCCTAAGCCGCTCAGTTCTTTTTCGCCGTTCCATTCCCGACCCTTAGCGCCTTTCTCCCTAGTACCTCAAGCCGTGCCTAACCTCCGTCGATAAGAGGACTTAACGGTCGGAGGTATCAAGTCATGCGGGTCGCGAACTCTTATCGCGCGATTCTTTTTTCTGCCTTTCTTTGTAGCTTTACTCCTTTGTCGTGGAGTGGCGTCAATCTGCCTGCGCAGCCGGGCGAGACTGTAATTCCCAACCAATATCTAGTCAAAGTCGCTCCGGGCGTGAACGCCCAGCAGGTCGTCCAGAGGGTCCTTCCGGGCGCTGGCTATTATCCACTGACCGAGAATCTGAGCCTCGTGGTGACGGCGAGTTCGTCCACGGTCGCGGCGATCGCTAGCAATCCTTTGGTTCAGTATGTCGAGCCGAATCGTCTCCGCAACATCAATCTTGCCGCCGTGAACGATCCTAGCTATGCCTCCCAGTACGCATTACAAATCGAGCAGGCGATTCAGGCCTGGCAGATTGTTCCCGGGCACTACCTCAGCTCGGCGAGCCCGGAAACAGGACGGATCAAAGTTGCGATCCTCGACACCGGCGTGGACTGTACGCACCCGGATTTCATGAACGCGAGTGGAACGTCCACCGACTCAGCGCAAGGCGGCCAGCTTTCTTTCGCTCTCAGCCAGGCTTTCGTGCCAACCACGGTTTCGCCCGCCGCCTGTCCCTGGCAGGACGATCACGGCCACGGTACGCACACGGCCGGAATTATCGCCGCCGCGACTCAGAACGCCGTCGGAATTTCGGGACTCGGCTATCCGGTCGAACTGATTGTATATAAAGTTCTCGCCCAGGATGGCAGCGGCGACGACGGTACCATCGCGACAGCGATTCAAAGCGCGGCCGATGCCGGCGCCCGTATCATCTCTATGAGCCTGGGCGGACCAGGCTATTCGCAGACACTGCAGTCCGCGATCGCTTACGCCTGGCAGCATGACGTTCTCGTGATTGCCGCCGCTGGCAACAGCAGTTCGAGCACTCCTTTTTTTCCTGCCTCGGCCGGCTTCGCGACAGCCATTTCGGCTTCCGATTCGAACAACAACATTGCGAGCTTTTCCAATTATGGCTATGACATCGGCGTAGCCGCACCCGGCAACGCCATTCTTTCCACGGTTCCCACCTATCCGGTCTACATCGGAGTTGAGAATTACGCCTATATGTCGGGTACGTCCATGGCGGCGCCGCACGTTGCAGCGGTCGGAGGATTGGTCGAGACCAGTAATCCGAATCTTCCCGCGGCGGCGCTTCTTGAACAAATCGAGCAAACCGCGAATTCGAATGTGGCTAATGGAGGATGGGATCAATATTACGGCTACGGAGTCGTAAACGCGTATAACGCGGTATCGAGCGCCATCCGGCCTTCGTCGCTGGGCAGCTTGAACGGGCAGGTGGACAGCACGTTCGGCATACCCGTGGGCGGCGCCGTGGTCACGGTCAACGGAACTACGGTCACGGCTGATCCTTATGGCCGTTTTCGCGTGCCGAACCTGCCGCCCGGCAATTACACCGTAACCGCATCGGCGGCTGGCTATTCCAACCAAACAATTACCGCAACCACCGTTCCCGGTGCCGATACCATTCTTCCCATCGTCTTGGGCGCGAGTTATGGGGAATTCAGCGGAATGGTGACGAATGGTTCGTCCGCGACCGTTCCAGGCGCGGTAGTGCAAGCCATCTCGAGCAATTTGGTTCAAGCGACGACATTCTCCGACGCCAATGGAAATTATTCTCTGTGGGTGCCGAATGCCGGCCTGTATGCGATAAGAGCGTCTGCATTCGGCCGTAATACGACCAGCGTTTCCTCTCAAATCGTCTCGGCAGGCCACAATACGAACGTGAACATTACGCTGCCGGCTCTCGGATCGATCAGTGGCACGGTTCAAAACGGTTCGCAGCCAGTCTCAAACGCGCAATTGATTTTTGCGCTCGGCAATTACAGCGTGGGCGCGGTTACCGATTCGAATGGGAATTATTCGACCATCGGCATACCCGCCGGCACGTACGCAGTCACAGCGACGGCTTCCGGATTACCCGCTACGACCGTCCCGAACGTGGCTGTAGGCGGCGGAGTCACCGTCCTGAATGTCCAGATGGGTACCGCCGCCCCGGCTCCAGTGACGATTTCCGTGAATCCGACCTCAGCGACCATCCTTACGGGGCAAACAGCCCTGGTGACAGCCACGGTCAATCCGAGCACAAACTCAGCCGTGACGTGGTCTCTTTCGCCGCAAATCGGCAGTGTTTCGAACGGTCTTTATCAAGCGCCCGCGACGGTCGCCGCCGCGACCACGGTTCTAGTGATCGCAACAAGCGTCGCCGATCCCACAAAGTCGGCCAGCGCCTCCATTACGGTGAATCCGCCGGTAGCAATCTCCCTGACTCCCGCATCCGTAAGTCTTTCGCAAGGGTACACGCAGCAATTCACGGCAACCGTGACGGGATCGAGTAACACGAACGTAACCTGGTCCATGTCGCCGCAGGTCGGACAGCTCAGTACCAGCGGCGCTTATATCGCCCCATCCAGCGTTTCGTCCGCGCAGACCGTCACGATTACGGCCACCAGCGTGGCCGACAGCACGAAATCCGCGTCCGCCACCGTCAGTTTGCAGCCGCCCCAGCTTTCGCCTGGGGCGTCCCTGAGAGTCATCATCACGCCCGCCTTCCCGAGCATCACGACGCCTCACACGCAGCAATTTAGCGCCACGGTGAACGGTGCCACGAATAACGCGGTTAGCTGGGCCATCAATCCGAAGCTCGGGCAAATCGATGCAACCGGGCTATACACGCCTCCATCTTCGGTGACCTCGACGCAAATCGTCACGGTTACCGCCACTGCAGCGGTCAATACCGCTGTCTCATCGAGTACCGGCGTGGTCGTGATGCCGGGATCGGGTGTCGCCGTAACCCTTTCGCCGGGCAACGCAAGCCTCACCGGCGGCCAGTCTCAAACCTTTACGCCAACGGTCACCGGCTCTTCGAATACCACCGTGACGTGGACTATAAGCCCCAGCGTTGGCACGCTGAATAACGGCGTCTATACCGCGCCGGCGGTGATCGCATCCGCGCAGACCGTTACCATCACGGCGACCAGCGCCGCGGACACTACGAAATCGGCCAGCGCGACCGTCAGCCTGACGCCAGTAACGATTTCACTTGGACCGTCCAGCGTCAGTCTCGGCACCGGCCAATCGCAAGCATTCACTCCCACAGTGACCGGCTCCGGAAACACCAGCGTCACCTGGTCCGTGAGTCCGTCGGGCGTCGGATCTTTTGCGAATGGAGTTTATACCGCGCCTTCCACCATCAGCTCGGCGCAATCGATTACGATCACGGCAACCAGCCAAGCCGATCCAACCAAATCCGCGAGCGCGACCGTCAACCTAGTACCAGCGGTCGCGGTTTCCGTTACGCCATCGGCTATCAGCCTGACGGCCGGTCAGTCTCAGACCTTCAGCGCCAGCATCGGCGGTTCCACAAACACAGCCGTGAATTGGAGCATTAGCCCGGCCGGCGTCGGAACGTTTGCCAACGGCTCCTACACCGCGCCCTCGACAATCAGCGCGGCACAAACCATCACGATCACGGCCACCAGCCAGGCCGATCCGACTAAATCAGCCTCCGCAACAGTAAGCCTCGCGCCCGTGGTGGCCGTTTCGATCAGTCCTTTGACCGTGAGCCTCTCCGCCAACCAATCGCAAGGATTCAACGTCTCAGTCACCGGCAGCACGAATACGAACGTGACGTGGAGCTTCAGCCCGTCCAATGTCGGATCTTTAACGGGAGGGATATACTACGCGCCCGCTAGCATTACGGCTGCTCAGACCGTGACGGTCACAGCCACCAGCCAGGCAGATCCGACAAAATCCGCCACGGCTACGATCACGCTGGCACCGAGCGTATCAATTTCCATTGCGCCCAACGCGGTCAGCCTGTCGCCGGGACAATCCCAGCAATTCAGCGTGGCGGTGATTGCCAGCGCCAACTCAAACGTCAATTGGAGCTTTAGCCCGTCGAACGTGGGCTCGCTATCGAATGGCGTTTATACGGCGCCGAGCGTAGTCAGTGCGCCGCAAACCGTCGCCATAACGGCGACCAGTGCCGCCGATCCCACTAAATCGGCCACTGCAACGGTGAACCTGGTGCCGGTAGTTGGGGTTACGCTCAGTCCGTCAAGCGTGAACCTGACCGCCGGCCAACAGCAGTTATTCACGCCATCAGTGGCGGGCTCGACGAATACAGCTGTTACTTGGACGGTGTCGCCAAATAATGTCGGGGCATTTGTCAACGGCACGTACACCGCGCCTTCGACCATTAACTCGCCACAAACGATTACCATCACGGCGACCAGCCAGGCCGATCCAACTAAGACCGCGTCAGCGACAGTCAACTTGGTTCCAGTCGTCGGCATGTCGATCAATCCGCCGAGCGTGAGCCTGACTCGCCGGACAATCAGCAATTATTCACCGCCTCACTGACGGGCACAACCAATTCCGGTGTTACTTGGGCGGTGTCGCCGAATAACGTCGGCTCATTTGTGAACGGCACCTATACCGCGCCTTCGACCATTAACTCGCCACAAACGATTACCATCACGGCGACCAGCCAGGCCGATCCAACTAAGACCGCGTCAGCGACAGTCAACTTGGTTCCAGTCGTCGGCATGTCGATCAATCCGCCGAGCGTGAGCCTACTCGCCGGACAGTCGCAATTATTCGCCGTCTCACTGACCGGCACAACCAATTCCGGTGTTACCTGGACGGTGTCGCCGAATAACGTCGGCTCATTTGTGAACGGCACCTACACCGCGCCTTCGACCATCAATTCGCCGCAAACGATCACCATCACAGCGACCAGCCAGGCCGATCCAACTAAGTCCGCTTCAGCGACAGTCAACTTGGTTCCGGTCGTCGGCATGTCGATCAATCCGCCGAGTGTGAGCCTACTCGCCGGACAGTCGCAATTATTCACCGTCTCACTGACCGGCACAACCAATTCCGGCGTTACCTGGACGGTGTCGCCGAATAACGTCGGCTCATTTGTGAACGGCACCTACACCGCGCCTTCGACCATCAATTCGCCGCAAACGATCACGATTACAGCGACCAGCCAGGCCAATTCCGCCAAGTCCGCCTCCGCCACCGTCAACCTGGTTCCGGTAGTCGGCATCTCGATCAATCCGCCGAGCGTGAGCTTGACCGCTGGTCAGCAGCAGTCATTCACCACATCGGTGAGCGGATCCACCAACACAGCCGTTACCTGGACGGTGTCGCCGAATAACGTCGGCTCATTTGTGAACGGCACCTACACCGCGCCATCGACACTCAATTCACCACAGACCATCACGGTCACGGCGACGAGCCAGGCCGACCCAACTAAGTCCGCCTCCGCCACCATCAATCTCGTTCCTGTCGTCGCCGTAACAATGACTCCGCCGGCTGTAACCCTATCAACAAGTAAATCGCAGATCTTGACCGTCGGCGTGACTGGCACCACGAACACCGCCGTGACCTGGACGATCTCACCCGTCAACGTCGGCGTCCTCCTGAATGGAATCTATACGGCCCCATCAACCATTTCAGGAACGCAGATCATTACGATCACGGCAACGAGTCAAGCCGATCCGACCAAGTCGGCCATCTCGCTCATCACGCTTACCGGCCGAAGAGCGCCCGGACAGTAGCTTTCGGTTGATCAAGGGGCGGCTCTCATCCAGCCGCCCGCCTTCCATCCTCCGGCTGGTACCCTAAGACGGTGGACATAGGCAAGAGACTCATCGTAAAACCGGGCAGCCGCGTTCACCTCAAAGATCGGGATCCGGACGACACTTTAGGAATCGAAAAGAACGACGAGCTCATCCTCAAGAACGTAAACAGGCTGCGGGAGCTGCAACAGGTCCTCTACGCGGACCGGCGTTACGCTCCCCTCGTCGTACTTCAGGGCATGGATGCCGGCGGCAAGGACGGGACTATCCGCCACGTGATGTCAGGCCTCAATCCGCAGGGCGTTCAGGTGACATCGTTCAAAGTCCCGACCGAGGAAGAACAAGAGCACGATTTCCTGTGGCGCATTCACAAAGCGGTTCCGCGGCGCGGCGATGTCGGTATTTTCAATCGCTCGCACTATGAAGATGTGCTCGTCGTCCGCGTGCACAAGCTCGTGAGCAAGTCTGTGTGGTCGAGCCGCTACGGACTAATCAACGATTTCGAGAATAGCCTGACCGACAATTCCGTGCGAATTCTCAAGTTCTTTCTGCACATCAGCAAGGACGAACAGCTCAAGCGATTCCAGCAGCGCCTTACGGATCCCAAGAAGAACTGGAAGCTCTCACTTCCCGATTTCAAGGAGCGCGAGCATTGGGACGAGTACGTGGACGCCTACGAAGACGCCCTGACAAAGTGCAGCACTAAAGAGGCGCCCTGGTACATCATCCCCGCCAATCACAAATGGTTTCGGAATTACGCGATCTCGAGCATCCTGATCGACTTGTTGGAGCGGATGAAGCTGAAATATCCTCCAGCCTCCATCGATCTGTCGAGCATCAAGCTTATCTGAGAGAGCCCGGCTCTAAACGGCGACTCGCTTAACGTGCCTCGAACCCGCCGGCATCTCGCCTTGCTCATCGAGAGGACCGCGATTCTGGAGTAAGTTCGCCACGATACCCGCGCGAGTTGTCACACCCATCTTGATCATGATCAGTCTCAGGAACGCTTTGACTGTGTTCGGACTGATATTCATGCGCGCGGCGACTTCCTTGCTGGTAAGCCCCATCGAGATACCGCGCAGCGCTTCCTGCTCGCGGTCGGTCAGATGGTATTTTGCGGCCACTTCATAAATAGCGTCGCTGGTGGAAGATACTTTTTCGAGATGCAAGGCCACTAGCGGCTGCGTGAGATACCCGTTCTGCGACTCCATCAAGTGGGCCCGCCAGATGTACTCGCTCTTGCCCATCCGAAAATGGGTCTTGACGAGAGAGAGATCGCTCGGCTTGCGGCTCCGAATCGCATCCAGGATCTCCTGCGGAATAAACGATGCTGACTCCAGCTTCGTCCCGGGTTGGTTGGGGTAGTTCAGAATAGCGGCCGCCCCGCGATCGCAAGCAATGAGCTTGAGAGACAAGTCCATGAGGACTAGACCCGCTTCCGCCATGATAGGCGTCGATTTCTGAATAATCGCGTGATTCGTATCTGTTTTTTTTATGGATCGCATGGGACACCTCGCCCTTTATAAAATCGCCCAAAAGAGATCCCCGGATGGCAAAATACTCTCGGGGTCAAGTCGGGATGTATTACCTTCCCGTCTAAATCGAGCCATGACTGCCGCGCACGGCTTCACTTCTTGAAAACTCTTTTCCACTGCCGCACTCCGAACGATCCCGCGAGCGCTGTCATCAGCATCCACGCGGTCCCAGGCTCCGGTACGCCCGACTCGGTCACGCTCTCCGGCGCCGAGAAGCTCGAAATGGTGAACACACCCGGCTCGCCGTTGTTATCCACGGTCCCTACTCGAAAGCCGAATGTCTGACCCGCTGAGACGTTGAAACTAACTTCGCCTGAAGTCTGATTCGTATCGCTGGCGAGCTGCGTGTACACACCGCCGAGAAGATACCCGCCGTAATCGCATGCAAGGTTCGAACCGGCCCCGCAAACCGGACTCTTCGAATCCAGCGACAAAAACGAATAATCAAATTCGATTACGCCCGACGCCGCTGCCGTGACCGTTAAATCCGTAGTGCCGGCAAGCCCCGAACCCGTATTTCCACCCGTCAGCTGGACTGAGAGCCCGCTATCCGGTGTAATCGCGTAACCATTGGCGTTCGTGTTCGACAGCGTAAACATGTCGAGGGCGTAATCGTTGATGAAGGAAGCCTTCGCATGGGGAGCCATCGCTAAGCTCACGGCTATCGCGAGCTGCACCGCCACGCTCGAACGCTTGCGTACTGCGCGAGTCGACTTAGTCACCAACAACCGCCGCCACAAACCCATAACTCTCCTCCGAACTTATATGTCATTGCTGCTTTCTTCTAACTTGAAAAGCACCGAAGCAGCTTACTCATTCCCTATTTCAGTTCCGCGACCCGCTCAATCCGCGGACTACTTCCATAGGAAGTCTTAAGGTGACATACCTACTAAAAGAGGTCAAGAGTAGGAAGGCGGTAAAGTACCATGAATCACAAACGTAGCGGGTACCGGCGGTACTAGCGAATAATCGGTACTTAATAAGTCGAAGTACTAAGATGGTAACGGCAAATGGCAGTTAGAAAAGGACCGATTTCATCAAGCCCTTGGAGCTGGCTGGAAGATCGCAAACACTGCTCCCTGCGGGTCGGCCAGAACGGCCATGCGTCCGACGTGTTCCATGGTCATCGGCTCCATCATGGCGCTCCCGCCGAGTTGCTTCGCTTTGGCAGTTGCAGCATCGCAATCGGCGACCAAAAAATAGGCTAGCCAATGCGGAGGAGCTTGCGGATGTTCCGGAGTAGACGGAGGAATTCCTCCGATAAATTCATCGCCATTTTTAATGTGGAGATAGCCGGAAGGGTCCTCGCCCGGCTCAATTTTCCAACCGAAAACATCGCTATAAAATTGTTTCGCGCGCTCCGGATTCGGAGTATTCAGGTCCGCCCAACAGAGCGTGCCCGGTACCCCCGCGATCCCCGTGCCGATATGGCTCTTCGGCTGCCATACGGCAAAAACGGCCCCCGTGGGGTCCTGAATTACCGACATTCGTCCAAACGTGAACACATCGAACGCCGGTGCCAGCACTTTGCCACCGGCCTGTCCGGCCTTCAGGTCGATATCATCCGCGCTTTCGGCGGCTATATAAAGCATCCAGTGCGAAGGAATGCCTTGCGCCCGCTCATCCGGCCTCATGGTGTATCCGGCGGCCGTGTTCTTGCCGTCGAGACTGAACATCGAGTATAGGTCGTTCGGTCCCATTGGATAATCCTGTACGGTCCAATCGAACAGAGAAGTGTAGAAGGTTTTGGCGGCTTCCTGGTCAGTGGTCGCCAGTTCGATCCAGGCAAACGATCCGGGTTCGTGCTTCTCGACGTGTGGCATGGGAGAATTATACCCGGCTCAAATAGTAATGCACCGCCGGCGTAACAATTAATGACAAAACCATCGACGCCAGCAGTCCGCCGATCACGGCGATCGCGAGCGGCTGGAGCATCTGCGATCCCGCGCCAATCGCTAATGCCAGGGGGATCATGCCCGCGACAGTAGCCAGGGCAGTCATGAGAATCGGTCGCAGCCGGCGCTCGCCCGCCTGAATCATCGCCTGCTCGGGCGTCGCGCCCTCCACTCGAAACTTCTTGTCCGCGTCCAGCAGCAGGATACCGTTCTTGGCGACGATGCCGATCACCATGATTAATCCCATGAACGAAGAAATATTGAAAGTAGTGTGCGTCAAGAGCAGCGCCAGAAAAACACCGGAGGTGGAAAGCAGCGCCGAAGAGAGAATCGCGATCGGTTCCGAAAATCCGCCGAACTCGAAAAGTAAAACGGTAAACACCAGGACGATGGCGAGAACCAGAACCAGCACCAGATCCTTAAACGATTTCTGCTGCTCCTCGTACGTGCCACCGTAAACCACGCGGATCGCCGAGGGCATGTTCAAATCGGCGACGGCCTTCTTCACCCCAGTGATGCCCGCTCCCAGATTGGTGCCCTCCAGACGTGCAGTCACGGCAACCAGCCGCTGTAAATTCTCCCGCCTGATCTCAGTCTGGCCCGGAACCCGTTGGATCGTGGCGAGCGTGCCGAGCGTGGCCGTCTTCCGCGCGGAACTTGTGAGTAGGGTGTTGTTGATCGTTTCCACGGATTGGCGCACCGCTTCCGGGAAACGGACGCGGATGGTATAAGACCGGTCATTGACAATCACCGGCGGAGGAGCCGGCTCTCCCTGCAGGATCGCGCTGGCATCCAGCTCCACTTCATCGGTTGTGAAACCGGCCCGCGCTGCAACCGACGGGTCAACCTGAAAGGTTATTGCCGGGCCGCTGATGGTATTGTCGATGCCGTTAAGAATGTCCACCACGCCATCCACCTTCTTGATCGCGTCGGCAACCAGTGGCGCCCAATGCAAGAGCAGGTCCGGGTTTTGACAGAACAACTTGATTACGATCGGCTCCGGCGCATTCGTCAAATCGCCGATCATGTCTTGCAGCAATTGCGGAAACTCGACATCGAGCATCGGCTCCGCCTTAGTGATTCGTTCGCGGGCCTCCGCGATAACTTCCTCGACGCCGCGGCTTCGTTTCGATTTCAACTTCACCGTAATATCGCCGGTATTCGCCTCCGTGACCGCGGCTAGCCCAAGCTGCAGGCCGGTGCGCCGCGACGTGTTCTCTACTTCAGGTATGGAGTGCAGGATCGAAATGACGTGGCTTACCGCGCGATTCGTATCCGCGAGCGACGCGCCCGCAGGCATGATGTAATCGACGATAAACCCGCCTTCGTCCATGGCCGGCAGCAGGTCCGATCCCAGGCTCATGTAGCAGAAATACGACGCGACAATCAGAACCACGCAGAATAGCGCGAGAGCCCATGGCCGTCGCAAGGTGCCGCGAAGCACGCGGTCGTACAGCTTGAGAATTCGCCCCATCACGCCGCGCGGGGGAGACTCTTCATGCGATTCCCGCTTGCTTCTCAGGAAAAAGTGGCTAAGCGTCGGCGTCCATGTCAGCGCCAGCGCGAGCGATGTGAGCAGCGCCACTCCCACCGTGATCGCGAGAGCCCTGAAAAAGACGCCGGTCACGCCGGTGATCGAAATCAGCGGAAGAAACACGACGATGGGCGTAACAGTGGACCCGATCAAGGGCGTCCGAATTTCCTTCATCGCTTTCCGAATCGCATTCGCGCGCGTTTCACCGGCATCGCGATGCAGCACAATATTTTCGACCACGACGATGGCATCGTCGATCACGAGCCCCACCGCGGCCGCCAATCCGCCCAGCGTCATAAGGTTGAAGCTTTCGCCGAGCAGCCGCATCGCAATGAACGTAATCGCGACCGTCGCGGGAATCACCAGCGCCGCCACAATCGAACTGCCCCAGTCGCGCAGAAACAAAACCAGAATGATGGCGGCAAGAATCAGGCCGATGAGAATCGCATCGCGAACGCTTTTGATGGACGCCTCTACCAGGTCGGATTGATCGTAGAACGGCTCCATGTGCACGCCTTTCGGCAGCGTTTTTTGGATGCTCGCAAACTCCGCATGCACGGCATCCGCCACCTGCACGGTGTTGCTGTCCGGCTGTCGATCGATGCTGAGAAGCACGGCCGGTTTACCGTTCGCCGTCACAATCGTATACACCGGTTCCACTGACGGAATCACGGCGCCCACATCGCCGATCTTCACGGGCGTACCGCTCGGCGTGGTTTTAATCACGATCCCCGCAATCTGAGACGACGTCCGCGTCTGGCCGCTCACCAGGCTCAAAACGAGTTGATGATTGCTCTCCATCAAGCCCGGCGAATCGATCATGTTACTCCGCCGAACCGCATCCAGTATGTTCGGAACCGTCACGGCGGTTTGAGCCAGCTTGGCGGGGTCCGTACGCACTTCAAACTCCGGAACCTGGCCGCCTTGCACCAGGACTCTGGACACGCCGGTAAGGCGGTTCAGGCGCGGCTTCAACTCGTAATAAGCGAGTTCCCAAAGCTGCGTCTGCGGAATCGAATCCGACGTCAGGCTGTAGCCGATGATCGGAAATGCCGCGAATGTCAGACGTCGCGAAGTCACGGTCGCGGTCGGCGGCAGTGTGCTCTGCACGCGCGCCAGCGCGGCGTTCACGAGATCCAGAGTCTGGAACATGTCGACTTTCCAGGAGAAGAACAGGTCGATTTCTGCCGAGCCGCGGCTCGTGATCGACGTGACGCGCTCCAGGCCCTGCACCGTATTCACCGCGTCTTCGAGCGGCCGTGTGATGGTGACAAGCATCTGGTTGATCGGCATGACACCGTTATCGACGCCGATCACGATGCGCGGGAAATCAGTCGAAGGGAAAACGGCGATCGGAATCGTGAGAGCAAGATAAACGCCTGCCGCGACCAGCGTCAGAATTACGAAGATAATAGATTTGCCGTAGCGGGCGCTCCAGTGGTCCACTTCAGGAGGACCGTTCATTTCTTGTCCTCATCCTTGTCCTTGTCTTTGTCCTCCTCGCCGGACTTTCCGGTGTCGACGCGAACCTTCGTTCCATCCTGGATGCCAACGCCGCCCTCGGTGATCACCTGTTCGCCTGGCTTCACGCCGGAGAGGATCTGGACCTTGTCATCCCGTTTGACGCCGGCTTCCACCTTGCGCTCGTGCGCCACCATGTCGGATCCAACGACCATCACCACCGTGGTTCCTTCCTGGGACGGAAGCAGCGCAACCTGAGGAACGAGCACAGCATCGTCGATGGTCTCCGCGACCGCGTTGATTTTGACGGTCACTCCCACCCGCAGGCGTTCCCCGGGATTCGGAGCCTCAACCCAAACCTGCACGGTCGTGGTGTTGGGATCGACCGCCGGACTTACGACCGTAATCTTTCCCGCCAGCTCGACATTGGCGTCAGCCTGCTGGATTGTCGCCGCATCGCCGACTTTGAGAAACACAGCTTGGCTCACCGGAACATTCGCCCGAGCTACGATGCGCGAAACATCCATCACAGTCAGCAGCGGCGATCCCGCGTTCGCCATCTCGCCGGGGTACAACGGACGATCGGCAATCACGCCGGCAATCGGGCTGCGCACTTCGGAATAGGCGAGCTGCGCCCGCGCTCCATCGAACCGGGCCGCGGCGGAATCGAGCTGGCCCTGCGCGCTTTTCACGTCCTGGTGCTTACTGACGTTTTGAACCGCTTTGAGATGCTCCTGCGCGATGTTGAACTGCGCTTGCGCCTGTACGTACGCGACGTTCGCATCCTCCACCAGCTTGCGCGCGATGGCGCCCTCTCGTAGTAGCTGCTGGCGGCTTTCGTACACTTTGCGCGCCGCATCCATGGCCTGCTGCGCGGCTTGAACATCTTCCTGCGACTTTGTTATTTCCTCTGGGACGGTCGCTCCGGCGACGTTCGAAAACTGCGCCTCGGCCTGTTCATACGCGCCTTTGCTATCCGCGGCCGCGGCGGCGAGATCCTTGTTTTCGAGCACCGCGAGCACCTGGCCCTCTTTGACGTGATCGCCGCGATTTACGTAGAACATTCGAACGGGAGCGCTGATTTTCGGCATGACGCTAGATTGCGTCTTTGGGAACACCACGCCGTCGGCGGTCACGATGCGCTGGATGGAACCGCGCGTGGCCTGCGTCAACTGAACGGGAACGACAGGCTCGGACTCTTTTTCTTTCTTTTCGCCGCAGGCAGTGAGCGCTAAGAACGCCATGCCCACCGCCGCGCACCAAAGTTTCCGCACCATCACAATGTCCCCATGAGAATTTGCACGCCGGCCAACGCCACGCGATATCGCACCAGCCCGTCGTCATACGCATTGCGAGCTTGAGCCAGCGTGTTCTGCGCGTCCGAAACTTCGAGCGCGGTAGCTTCGCCGGCTTCATATCGAAGAATTGTGAGACGCAGGCTTTCCACCGAAAGGTCGAGCGAGCGCTTCAAGGAATCGAGCTCCGCGAGAGCGGTCTGAGCTTCCACGTAAGAAGAACTGATGGTGGATTCGAGCGAGCGCTGCGCGAAGGAAAGATCGGCCTGCGCCTGCTGCCGTTGAAGCTGCGCCTGTCGCACCCTGCTGTTCGTCGCGCCCCAGTTCCAAACGGGAATATTTACGGTGCCTTGCACAACACTCCCCAGGTTTTTTCGGTCGTCGGGACCGCGCGTCGCGAACACGTTGGCGTCGATGCCGTACCAGTAATCGAAAACCAGCGACGGATAGTATCCGCCCTTGGCCGCGGTGACTCCGTAATTGGCGGCTTTGACGCTCGCCTCGGCGGCGCGCATATCCGGGCTGCGGCTGGAGGCTTCCGATTGGATATCGGCGAGGGGCGGCAGAGCCGCTGGCTTTGCGATATCGTCCTCGATATTGAATTGCTGGTCGACATTCGGGAACAGCGTCACGCCGAGGTTGATACGGGCCTTTTCGACATTTAATTCCGCCTCTTGCAGGTCGCGCTTGCGCTGCTCCACGTTGAGTTCGGCCTTCACTACGTCCGCATGCGCAGCTTCGCCGCCGCGCTCGAGTTTCTGTGAGATGTCCAGGAATTGATTCGCTTCTTTCAGCGCGGTCTGCGCATTGGCGACATGGCGCTGCGCGGCTATCATCCCGTAGTAATCGCTCACCACGGTTGCCACTAACCCGCGCCGCGCGATGTCCTGTTTGGCCTGCGCTGCCGCGGCCACAAACATCGCCCGGCGATAGTTCGCATGGTTCGTGATGGAAAACAATTCGGCGTGGACGTTGGCCTGGCTATTATAAACGTGAACGCCATCGTTCGCGACGAAAATGCCGGAGGGCGTGTGGTCGCCCTGCGTGTAGATGTATTGGTTGAAATAGGTGAGCGTCGGCAGGAGAGCCGTGCGCGCCTGCAGCACATCCTCCCGCGCGCTCGCGGCGGTAATCAACGCGGTTTGGAACTGTTGGCTGTATGCCCGCGCCGCGCCCAGCGCACTCTCCAGCGTCATTGATACGGGGTCGGTCGCGATCTGACCAGGCTCATGCGCGGCTCCCGGAACCTGTCCGGCAGCCCCTTTCGGAGGGCTGGGCGCCGCTCCCGGCTGGCCGTTCGCCGGCGGCGCGGCTATCGATAACATCGACAGACACGCGAGCAGCAAGAAAAAGATCGATCTCACTCAGATACAGTACAGCAGACGAACCTGAAGGAAATCTGAATGCCGCTACAGCTCGTTTTCAGAATCGGAAGCTAGCATAAAGAGAGAAAAGAATGCAGATTCTGGTGGTCGAGGACGAGCGGCGCATGGCGGACCTCCTCAAGCAAGGCTTGGAGGAGGAGGGACATTCCGTGGTGTTGTCGGGGCGCGGTCCCGATGCTCTCTCCATTGCCAAGCATCATGCGTTCGACACGATTCTGCTCGATGTCATGCTGCCCGGCATGAGCGGGCTCGACGTCGCCCGGAGGCTGCGGGAAGCGAACGTACAGACTCCGATTCTCATGCTCACGGCGCGCGACACCGAAGCCGACGTGATCAAAGGTCTCGATTGCGGCGCCGACGATTACGTCACGAAACCCTTCTCCTTTGAGGTGCTGCTGGCTCGTATCCGCGCGCTGTCCCGGCGCGCTCCCGTTTCCGCGCCGCTGATATTGCGAGCCGGCGACCTGGCGCTCGACACGTCTACACGCGAAGCCGTGCGCGGCGGCCGCAAAATCACTTTGACGCGCACCGAATATGGGCTCCTCGAATTGCTGATGCGCCGCATCGGCGTGGTCGTAGAACGCGAACATATCATGGATGTTCTGTGGGGATTCGACGCGTCCGTCGAAAGCAATACGCTCGATGTTTTCATTCGTCTGCTGCGCGCCAAGATAGATCTTCCAGGCGAGCCGCGGCTCATCCACACCGTCCGCGGCGTTGGCTATTGCGTGAAGGAGCCGTAGAGATGGCGATCGAGCAATCCATCCGATTTCGCCTTACCGCGTGGTACAGCCTTATGCTGTTATCGGCCCTCGCTCTGTTCGGCGTAGGAACATGGATCGCGGTAAGCATCAGCATTACGGAAGCCGTTGACCACACGCTCACGACCCGCGTTGATTCGCTGCAAAGATATCTCGAATTCATGGTCGGGCATGAGTCCGCCGAGGATCTCGCCGAGGAACTTCGAGAGTTCGCGATGGGCGCGCCGGAGGGAAACCTGCTCCAGGTGCGGGATGCATCCGGAAAAGATCTGCTCTCTTCACCCTTAATCGCGTCGAGTCGCTGGCGAAGCGGTTTCACGGAGGTGGCGTGGGGCGGGAAACGATACCGGCTCTTATCGATTCCAACCCTGCTCGCGGGCGGCCAACGATTCCAGGTTGTTGCGGCGGCGAATCTCGACCAGAGAGCCGAAATTCTCCACCGTTTCGGCATCCTCTTGATGCTGGCGATTCCTTCGGTGCTCGTGCTGGCGGCGTTGGGAGGTTACTGGATGAGCCGCCGCGCGCTGCAACCGGTCGATGACATGACGCAGGCCGCGCGATCGATCGGAATCGATAATTTGACGCGCCGGCTGCGCGTGCCTGGAACTGGCGACGAGTTACAGCGTCTCGCCGAGACCTGGAACGAGATGCTGGAGCGGCTGCAAAACTCCGTTGCGCGGCTTTCGCAGTTTACAGCCGATGCTTCGCATGAATTACGCAGCCCCATCGCGTTTATCCGCACGGCAGCGGAAATCGCTCTGCGCCAGCAGCGTTCGCCCGAAGCTTATCGCGAGACGTTGCGGCAGATTCACGAAGAGTCCGAGCGGACGACGCACTTGATCGAAGAGCTGCTGGTTCTCGCCCGCGCCGACACCGGACCGGGAGACCTGGAGTTCTCCCCGGTCGATCTCAAAGAGCTGGTCGGCCAGGTTTGCCGCCAGGACAATCAGCGGGCGCGCGCCAAGGATCTCGATCTCGACGTCCGCGTGCCGGATCGTGCCGTGACGATTCAGGGCAACGATCCCGCCATTCGCCGTCTCATTCACGCTCTGCTGGACAATGCCATCAAATACACGCCGGCGGGCGGCCGGATCGAAGTTTCGTTGGATCAAGGGCAGGAGCGCGTGGAATTGGCGGTACGCGACAACGGAATCGGGATCGCACAGGCGGATTTGCCCCGCGTCTTCGACCGTTTCTATCGCGCCGACAAAGCGCGCAGCCGCGATGAAGGTGGATGTGGGTTGGGACTCTCGATAGCCCAGTGGATCGCGCGATGCCACCGGGCGGAGATCAGCGCCGAAAGCGACGCAGGCCGCGGCTCCGTTTTTCGGATCGCTTTCAAGGCTTAGCGCGCGAAATCGATGTAGCCCTGGTTCGGATCGGTGGAGACCAGCGTTACTCGAATCCGATCGCCCACGTCCACGCCCTGTTCGCCTCGAATCAGACGCCCTTCCACGGGCGGATTCAACACGCGCACGAACACGCCCTTGGGAGTGTTGCCGGTCACCACGCCGTCGAACGTCTGGCCGATTTTTCCGTGCATGGCAACCGCGGCAATGCGCTTTTGCATCGTACGCTGGACTTTTCTTGCGGCGTCTTCTTTCAACGTGCAGTTGCGCGCGATGCCGGCGAGATCGTCATCGGAGTACGGGGCTTTGTGGCTGTTGAAGGCGCATTTGATCAGGCGCTGCGTTACCAGATCGGCAAACCGGCGGTTCGGGGCAGTCGAGTGCGTGTAATCCAAAACCGCGAGCGCGAAGTGCCCTTGACGCTCGTCCCCTGGCTTGGACAGAACATATTCGCCGGGTCCCATCAGCTTGATTACGGCCAAAGACAGATCGGCATAATGCACTTCATCGGCGGCCTTTTGCTTTTGAAGAAAAGCGCTCAACGCTGTTGCATCGGGCTGATCGGGCAGCTTCTCGCCGTATCGCGATGCAAGTTCGACAATGCGCGGCCAACGTTCCGGGCTTTTGACAATGCGCCTAATTGACGAAACGCCCTTCTCGAGCAGCGTGCGCGCCATCACCTCGTTTGCCGCGATCATGAAATCTTCAATCAACCGCGTCGCGCGATTCGCTTGTCTCACCGCCAGATCCTGCACGTGCCCGTTCGTAACAATCGGCTCAGCTTCCACGCGATCGAAATTCAACGCTCCCAGCCGGTGGCGCTGCGCCCGCAAAGCTCGCGCCGCCTCGTCCTGGAGTTTCAATTGCGCTTGCAAATCCGCTGACGCCGCCAATTTGGAAGGCGCTTCACCTGTTCCCTCTAGCCACGCGCCAACAGCGTTGTATGCCAGTTGCGCACGATTGCGGACCAGTGCGCGATAAATGTCGCTGCCATTCAAACAGCCGTCCGGCCGAACTACCAATTCAATTACGATGGCCAACCGATCGGCATTCTCGTTTAGCGATGTGAGCCCGGTCGATAACGCCTCCGGAAGCATCGGGAAGGTTTTCACTCCGGTGTAGACCGTTGTGGTCTGCGAGGACGCGTGCTCATCGATGGGAGATCCGATGGGAACATCCGAATCGACATCAGCAATTCCAACCAGCACTCGAATCCCACCATCCACGCGTTCGGCAACTTCGATCTGATCCAGGTCCCGCGAGGTGTCGTTATCGATGGACGACCACAGCAGGTTTCGCAAATCCCGAACTTCGTGCCCATCGTGCGGAGCCGGCTGCGATTTCAGAGCCGCTACCTGCTCGTCGGTTCCTGGCGCGAAGTCCAGTTGAAATCCCTCGTGGATCATCTCCTGCCGCGCCGCCGCCACGAGATCGAAACCGCTGTTCATATCAATGTGTGACTTCGGGCAACGCGAATCCGTAGAGCGTGTCCTGGGCCGCGAAAACGACGTATTGCCGCCCATCCAGTTCATAACTCATCGGCGAATTGGGCACGTTCGCGCCGATATTCACGTGCCATAAACTCTTACCGGTCTCCGGATCGAGAGCCAGCAAATTGCCGGAATTATCGGCTGTGAACAGGAGGTGTCCGGCCGTAGTCATGATTCCGGCCGAGCCTTCACCTTGTCCGATTTCATGGCTCCAGCGAATTTTGCCGGTCTGATAATCGATGGCCTGAATCACGGAGTCGCCGTACAAATTGCGATCGCGGCCGCCCCATCCCTCGGCTTTACCGATAGCCGTGAGATAGAAGATGCTCCACAGCCGGCGCGCGCTGACGTAGTAAAGGCCCGTCTGCGGATCGTAACTGGGAGAGAGCCAATTGGTGGCTCCGTCCGAGCCGGGCGAGACCAGCGCGCCATCGGGAGCCGGGTCCTTTTTCGTATCGCGAATCGGACGGCCGCTATCGTCGATTCCCTTCGCCCAGTTCGTTTTGATGAACGGCGAGGTCAGCAAATGCTCTCCCGTTTCGCGGTCGAGAACGAAGAAATATCCGTTGCGGCTGGCTTGCCCGAGCAAACGTTTGTGACCCTTAAAATCGCCGTCGAAAACGATGGGGGTCTGCACGGCATCCCAATCGTGAAGATCGTGCGGCGATGGCTGGAAATACCAGACCAGTTTGCCCGTGTCAGGGTCGAGAGCGACTATGGAGCAGGTGTATAAATTGTCGCCGCGGCGGCCCTCTCCCGCCAGCACCGGATTCGGATTTCCGGTTCCCCAATAGAGCAAGTTCAGTCCGGGATCGTAGGTTCCAGTCATCCAGGTCATGCCGCCGCCGTGCAGGATCGCGTCGCTATCTTTCGGCCAAGTCTCCGATCCCGGCTCTCCGGGCTTCGGGCTCGTGTACCAGCGCCACTCCATTTTCCCGGTCTCCGCGTCGTGCGATTCCAGGTAACCCGGGATGTCAGTCACGTCGCCGGACACTCCCACGATCACGTGATTGCGAATCACGAACGGCGCCATAGTCGAAAAGTATCCGAGCTTGTAATCTCCCAGTTCGACCTTCCAGCGCTCTTTGCCGTTTTTGGCGTTCAGACAGACCAGGAAGCAATCCGGCGTTTCGAAATAGAGAGAATCCTTGTACATTCCGACGCCGCGATTGCCGATATGATCGCCGCCGGCCGAGGTGTACTTGTAATGCCAGACTTCACGGCCATCGCGGGCGTCGATAGCCCAGACATGATCCGGCACGGAGAAGTACAGAACTCCATCGACCATCAGCGGCGTCGATTTTACCGGCACGGTGTGTGTCCGGTATGCCCATGCAAGCGCCAGATTGCCGACGTTCGACGGATTGATCTGCGTCAGCGGACTGAAGCGCTTGCCGGAGTAATCGCCGTTGTAAGTGGGCCAGGAAAAATCTTCCGCGTGCATCGCGAAAACGGTCAGGAGCAGCCCCGCGAAAACGATTCTCACTTCAACGTCTCCAGGTAGGCGAACACGTCGTGTACCTCGGCATCTGTATATTTTCCTAAAAGCTCGCGATGCGCTTCCAGCGGATCGTGAACCGTCACCTGAACGTTATTGCGGGACCACGAATGATACGTTCCCATCGCGTCTCGCATGGCGACATCGAACTCATCGATATGAACCAGTGGGCCGTCGAATTTCTGGCCGGACGACGTTTGAACCGTCACGGTGGGTTCAACTCCGCGCGGATAGAGGAAACGCGATTGCAGATCGATGGGCTGGAATTTCTTCGCGACACCGGCCAGATCGCCGGTGGGAGAATGACATCCAGTGCATCCTCCCGCGCCATCGAAGTAGGCTTTGCCTTGAGCCGCGTCCCCGGTCAGGAGTTTTTCGAGCGGGTAATCGCGCGGAACATGAGAACTTCCCATGGCCTCTTTGACGCGGACGTGAAGAAATGTCGCGATATCGGAGATCTGCTGCTGTGACATGGGGAAGCCCGGCATGCCTTTATCCGGCTTGCCATTCTTGATCACCGGCCCCAGGAGCGATCCATTCTCGTCGCGATTCACGACGGTGGATCGGATCAGGTCCGGCGCACGATTGCCGGTGGCATCGTTGCCGTGACAAAAACCGCAAGAGGAAATGAACGCCGATTTGCCCCGAGCCACGGCTGCCGGATCGGGATTATCGTTCGCCCACAAGACGCAAAAACAGAACGAGGTAAGAACGAAGTAACGAACCATCAATCAGACAAAAGGTAGCATGCGCGGGCTATCGATCTCTCGCGCAACGAAAACCGATGTCATCGCGCGAGAACCGCGCCGGTACTACTTCCCAGGAAGTGGGAGATGCTTCCTGGAGCTTGTGACGGAAGGATCCGCCTTTCACGGCGACCCATTCTTCGAAAATCGTCGGCGGCGGGTTTAGAGAAGCAAACGCGCGTAGAACCAGAAGACTCGGCTCGCGGCGAGTGTTGACGAACTCGGAAGCGTTGCCGACCATTTGCCAAAGTCCTTCATGACTTCGGCCAGCGCGATAGGTGAATCCGGACACGAGATGCTCCCAGGAATCATCAGGGTTGTCGGAGACGTTGGCCTTGTTGGGATCGGCATCGTTGCCCCAGGGAAACCGCAGGCCGTTGACGCCGCGCGCCGCCCGCTCCCATTCCTGTTCGGTCGGCAGGCGCTTGCCGGCCCAGGATGCATACGCTTGAGCGTCCTTAAAACTGATATTGACGATCGGGTCTCCGGGACGGCCTCTTACAAAACCAGGAGGTAACGGCCGTTGCGTTGCATTCGAGAAATTCTCATAGGACTCGTTCGTCACTTCGACCAGGTCAATATAGAAAGGTTTGAGATCGACGCGATCGTTCATGGGTCCGAACAGAAAGGGACCACTGGGAATGAGGACCATGTCGCCTGTGGGAAGAGACAGCCGGTCCAGAGAATGCATCGCGATTGAGTTTGGGCGCGAGTAAACGAGCATCGCTCCGCAAACGACGGCCAGCAGAACCGCGGCTGCCAGCGCGCCTCCCAGCCACATCATGTTGAGACGCACGCGATGTTTCGCCGGCGCGATTTGCGCCTGCTCAGCCGTCTGAAGGGTGCTGAGATACTCTTCCAAACGTCCGCATACGGCGTCGAAATCCTGCAGGCGATCCGCTGGATTCTTCTCGGTGCAGAGACGGACGGTTTCCCGCAGCGGCTCCGGAACTCCGCTGGCTTCGAGGACCTGAAGCGGTACCGGCTCGTGAAGCACGGCGAAAAAGATCCGCTCTACGGTTTCGGCGTCGATAGGCTTCTTGCCGCACAACAACTCGAACAGCATGATGCCGAAGGAATAGACATCCACCTGCCTCGTCGGCGGCTTGCCCATCAACATTTCAGGAGCCATGTAGTGCGGCGTGCCAAGCGTGAAGCCAGTTCGGGTGAGCGATACCTGCTGGGTTTTCGCAATGCCGAAATCCATCAGCTTGGCGCGTCCCTGAGCGTCCAGATGCACATTGTCGGGCTTCACATCGCGATGGAGCACATCGAGCGTATGGATGTGCCGGAGCGCACGCGCCACCTGCAATGCGATGCGGACGCGTCCGGGAATATCGGGGAGGGCGCCTTTAGCGATCGCTTCGCGCAACGTCTGGCCGGTGAGGAATTCGAGCACCATGAACGGCCGCCCGTCTGCCTCGCCGTAGTCGTAAGTGATGACGATGTTATCGTGCGCGATACCGCTCGAAAGCCGCGCTTCGAGCAGGAAACGCTCTCTCGTTTGCGGGTCGTTGCAGGCTGCAACCGTAAGGATCTTCAACGCGACGGTGCGGCCGAGGACGGTGTCTTTCGCGCGGTACACCTCGGACATTCCTCCGCCCAGGAACGCTTCCGTCTCGTATTTGCCAATGCGCATCTTAGAGCTTTACGGTGCGCAAACGCAGGGCGTTGGCGATCACGGAGACGGAGCTGAATGTCATGGCCGCGCTCGCGATCATGGGGCTCAGGAGGAGTCCGAAAAATGGGTACAGAACCCCGGCGGCGATGGGCACGCCGAGCGAGTTATAGACGAACGCGAAGAACAGGTTTTGGCGAATGTTGCGCATCGTGGCGCGGCTCAGCGTCCGGGCTCGCGCTATGGATCTCAGATCGCCTTTGACCAGCGTGATTCCGGCGCTTTCCATCGCGACGTCGGTGCCGCTGCCCATCGCGATACCGACGTGGGCCTGGGCCAGCGCGGGAGCATCGTTGATGCCATCGCCGGCCATCGCGACCGTGTGTCCTTCGGCCTGAAGGCGCTTGACGATCTCGGCTTTGCGGCCGGGCAAGACCTCGGCTTCCACCTCATCGATGCCGAGTTTCCGAGCGACCTCTTCGGCCGACGCGCGGCGATCGCCGGTAAGCATCACGATACGCATGCCTTCGCCGTGCAGTTCCTGAACGGCTTTAGCGGTGGATGCTTTGATCGGATCCGCGACCGTTAGCGCACCTGCATAGCGGCCATCGATGGCCACTAAAAGCCCACCGGTTTGCGGCGGGACGATGTTCGACTCGCGCAGAAGAGCATCGGTTCCGACGACAACCTGATGGCCGTCGACGGTGCCGCTGATTCCCTTCCCCGTCTCGGATTGAAAATCCTGGGCTTTAGAAATCGAGATGCCGCGTTCTTTGGCGGCGTTCACGATGGCAGCTGCCAGTGGATGTTCGCTGGCCTGCTCCAGGCTGGCGGCCAGACGTAGTACTTCCGATTCGTTCTGGCCATCCGCGGTCGCGAGGCCAACGACTTTCGGCTTGCCTTCCGTCAGCGTGCCGGTTTTATCCACGACTAATACATCGGCTCGTCCGAGAATTTCAAGAGACTCGGCGTTACGAATTAGGATGCCCGCCGATGCGCCGCGGCCGGTTCCCACCATGATCGACATGGGCGTGGCAAGTCCCAGCGCGCACGGGCAGGCGATGATCAAGACGGCGACGGCCGCGACCAGGGCATGGGTGAAACGCGGCTCCGGCCCGACGAAGCTCCAAATCGCGAACGTAATCACGGCGGCGAGAACTACCGCCGGGACGAACCAGGCGGCGACGGAATCGGCCAAGCGTTGGATGGGCGCGCGGGTGCGCTGGGCTTCACTGACCATTTTCACGATCTGCGCGAGCATGGTGGCCGCGCCGACGCGTTCGGCTCGCATGATGAATGAACCGGTCTGGTTGACGGTACCACCGGTCACCTTGGCTCCGGCGTTCTTCTCGACCGGAATCGGCTCGCCGGTCAGCATCGATTCGTCGACCGAACTCAGGCCCTCCAAAACGACGCCGTCCACGGGGACTTTTTCGCCCGGGCGCACGCGAAGGCGAGCGCCGGCGTGAATATCGGCGAGGGGGACGTCCTGCTCTGAGCCGTCGCGGCGGATGCGCCGGGCGGTTTTCGGGGCGAGTCCGAGCAGGGCGCGAATGGCGCTGCTGGTCTGTGCGCGGGCGCGTAATTCCAAAACTTGTCCGAGCAGGACGAGCGTAGTAATTACGGCGGCGGCTTCGAAGTAAAGATCGTGACGGCCGCGCAGTGCCTCGACAAGGCTGTATAGAAACGCCGTTCCGGTACCGATCGCGATCAGCGTGAACATATTGGGACTGCGATGAACCACGGACGCCCAGGCGCGCTCGAAGAAAGGCCAACCGGCCCACAAAACGACCGGCGTGGCGAGGATGAGTTGCGCCCAGGTGGTCCAACTGGCGGTCATTTCCAGCATGCCGAGGAGAAACACCGGGAACGTCAGGATCAACGCGATGACGAACCGCCGTTTCATGTCGGCGTATTCGGGGTTCGGTTGGTCAATCGGAGAATCGAAGGAGAATCCGGCGGGTTCGAGCGCCATGCCGCACTTCGGACACGAGCCCGGCCCGATCTGGCGGATCTCGGGATGCATGGGACACGTGTAATCGATATTGGCTGGCTGCGCAGGCGCTTCGGTTTTGGCCGGTTCCGGGTAAAGATAACGCTCGGGATCCGCTTCAAATTTGGCGACGCAACCTTTGGAACAGAAGTAGTAGGTTTTCCCCTCGAATTCACTTTTCCCGGAGGCATGGGCCGGATCGACGGTCATGTGGCAGACCGGATCGATTTCGCCGCGACGCGGCTGCACGATCTGAAATGGATTGGAGGACACGAATTAACCTGAGTATAACGACCGCGACTGAAACACTTCCGCGCGCGCAATCTTCCAGTACTTAGGATGCATTCTGAATGGATTGAGATGCTGGCCGAGGTTTTTATAGCGATCGGCGCGCTGTCAGCTATCGCGAACGTGATGGACCTGGCTCGTGGACACCGGCACGAGATAGCCATCATGAACGTAGTCTGGCCGATTACGGCTCTCTACATGGGCCCGGTCGCGGTTTGGGAACACTGGCAAAGCCTCCATTCCGATTCCGAGGACAAGCCATTCTGGTGGACCGTATTCGTAGGTGCGACGCACTGCGGCGCCGGGTGTACTATCGGTGATTGTATCGGCGAGTGGATTCATCCGCATTCGCTGTGGGCGCGATTCGGAATCGATTTTGCACGGGCGTGTCGCGCCGATGCGCCACACTTCGGGATGGCCGGGAATTGTGGCGGCGATCAAACCCGACCCGGTATCGCTGATCGCATTTTGAAATTGGAATGTTGCATGGATGGCGCTGACGCGAGAGGTGCTCGCCCCGGGTGCTCAACCGGACAGCTTTTTGTTTTGGTTCCTGATGCAGATGGCGATGATCGTGGGATTCGGAACGTCCTACCCCGCGAACTGGTGGCTGATCCGCAGGGGAATCAAGGACGCAATGGCCTAAGGGATCCTCGATCGAGATTTGTTCGAGGTCATGGTCAAGGAGCGGCAGCGCCGCGGACGAGCAAGCATTGCTTGAATTTTCTGCTCCACCGCGTTACGATCCGCTCGCATATTCGCTAGGCTCTCTTGGAGCATCTTCGTGGCGCGAGCTCTGACCGCGAGGTACTCGGCCCGCTTGGATAGCGACGCGTGAGCGCGCAGAAGAAGCGCGACTGCGGCCGTCAACTCGGCCATGTCGAATGGGACTTCAAGAATACGAAGACGGTCCATTCCGGCGGATCGTGGAGGGAGCTGTTCACCGGGATAATGAAGGAAGACGGCGGGATAGTCGAACGTTTCGAGCAAGCGATCCGGCGCGAGCCGAAGATCGCTGATCACCAAATCGATGGCGGAAGCCACGTGGGTGTTTAGAAATCGTTCGGCTGTCTCCTTCTCGGAAAAAGCGGTGAACTGAAAGCGGGGACGCAGCCACGTTCCGAACTCAGATTGAATACTAAATCGAACCTTCTGAGAAGTAATCAGGACCAGATGAAGCAGGCTCGTATATTCCTTTCGTTAAATACGTCGTCCAAGACAAACAAAGACCCCTTTAAGCGAGACTGAATGAAGGCTTCTTTTTCGGGTTGCTTCGATTGTAGTGGCTGAGGGCCAGATATTCAATCGGTACAAAGGGGAAAATCGCGTCGGTCTTTGCCCTACAGGGTACAGGGTAGGGAGTTCGGCATACAGCGTGGCCCGGCTCTTTTACCTCTTGGGCGTTCCTCCGGGTCCAAAGCACCCGTCCGGATTATAGTTCCGAAGGAAACCGCCCGAGAGTCGTGCCGGTGTTTGGGCACAACCGCGAGTTGCAACCCGCCTAGATCGAGGGCTGAAACTGCTTTCCAGCCTCTCGCGACCCGGCACCAATGTTGCGGTGAGATTCGTGGCCATGAAAGGTGCATCGCCATCTCGAAAGACCGCTCCCGGGAGCCTTCTTCTAATCTAACTTTATGGGACCGAACCGCCGGGACGTTCCGGAAGTTTTCTAAGTTACTTGGCGTGCTTATAAATGGAGTTACACTCTTGTTTAGCACCGAAGGAAAACTGTTGGACGAGACTCGAATCACGCACGAAGCCCGGAAGCAAAACGAAATTTTGCAGGTCATTTTCGAACGCATTCCGGTGATGATCAACTTCTTCGGGGCCGACGGCGAGCTCAAGCTGATCAATCGGCAATGGGAGCAAACGCTGGGATGGTCTCTCGACGAGATTCGAGAGCAGCGCATCGATATCTTTGAGCAGTGTTATCCCGACCCGCGGTCCCGGCAGCGCGTCCTCGATTTTGTCGCCGCGAATGAGAAAGGGTGGCGCGACTTCAAGACGAGGGTGAGAAATGGCCGCGTGATCGACACCTCGTGGGCGGTCGTCCACCTTTCCGATGGGACGCGAATCGGAATCGGCATCGACACGAGCGAGCGCAAACGCGTAGAAGAAGATCTCAAGCTACGGGAGAGCCAGTTGGCAGAGTCCCAACGCCTCGCTCACATTGGAAGCTGGAACTGGGACGTGTTAAGCGATACGCTGACCTGGTCCGTGGAGTTGTACCGGCTCTTCGGTTTCGATCCGCGTGAGTTCAAACCCACTCATGAAATTTTTCTGGATGAACTGGTTCACCAGGATGATCGCAGTATGGTGATCGAAACCCTGAAGAACTCCCTCATTACGAAGAATTCATTTGGATACGAGTTTCGCAATCTTCAACCGGACGGGAGCATTCGGGTTTTCCATTCCCATGGCCGCGTTGTGACAGACGAGAACGGGGATGCGATTCGCATGTTCGGAACGGTACAGGATGTGACTGAACGCCGCGAGGCAGAGGAGGAGCTTAGGACCTCAAACGAATCGTTGCGGGCACTTTCCGCGCGATTGCATAGCATCCGGGAAGAAGAGGGCGCGCGAATCGCCCGTGAGATCCACGATGAGCTCGGTTCTGCGCTGCTGAGCTTGAAATGGGACCTGGAAGCGGCCGAACGGATCTTCTCGGAATCGGAAATACCTTCTTCGCTCCTGCCGGTGCGCGCCAAATTACCAGGCATGGTGAAAACGGCGGAAGGGATCTTTACGACGGTGCGAAGGATTTCCGCGGAGTTGCGGCCGCGCATCCTGGACGATCTCGGCCTGCTGGCGGCTCTGGAGTGGGAATCGCAGCAGTTCGAAGCTCGAACCGGGATTGCGTGCCGCTTCGCCTGCCAATTGGAAGATGTCCCTTTGAAGCGCGCGGAGTCCACGGCCGTTTTTCGTATCGTTCAAGAAGCGCTGACGAATGTCGCGCGCCATGCACGGGCCACCGAAGTTCACTTGACAACCGAAAGAGAAAACGGAGATTTGATATTGACAGTACGCGATAACGGGCGAGGAATTACCGCGGAAGAACTGTCCGAACAACGCTCACTCGGCATTCTGGGTATGCGGGAGCGGGCGCAACTTATCGGCGGCACGATTCACATCGGCCCGGCTCTACCCAATGGCACGGTCGTGACCGTCCGGGTCGCGGGTGTTCTCACGTTCTGATGATGCGAATACTCATTGTCGACGACCATGAAGTGGCTCGGGACGGCGTCAAGAGAATAATGGAAGAGCATATTGGCGCATCGACCTTTGGCGAGGCCGGTACGCCTTTCGAAGCTCTTCAATTCGTTCGCGACTGCGAGTGGGACGCGGTGGTGCTCGATCTTTCCCTGGGCGATCGGAACGGGCTGGATTGTCTGAAGGAGCTGAAACAGCTTCGTCCGCGGCTACCTGTTTTGGTCCTGACGATGCACTCCGAGCAACAGTACGCGAAACGCGCGTTCAAGGCGGGCGCTTCAGGATACGTAACAAAAGACAGCCCGCGCGCGGAATTGGTGAAGGCTTTTTCCCGGATCGTGGAGGGCGGCAGATATGTGAGCGAGGCGCTCGCCGAAAAACTCGTGGTAGACCTGGGAGGGGACGGACCTCCGGCCCATGAAACGCTTTCAGACCGCGAGTTCGAGGTACTGCGGCTGATCGGCTCAGGAAAAACCGTCACCGAGATCGCATTGATGCTCTCGTTGAGTGATAAAACCATTAGTACGTATCGCGCGCGGATCCTGGAAAAGATGGGATTGAAGACTACTGCTGAGTTGATCCACTATGCTGTCGTGAATCGGCTGTAGCAGTTTAGGAGACCTGCGCGACGCGTTCCCGGAAATAATCGACCGTTTCGCGAAGGCCTTCTTCCAGAGAAACCTTCGGTTCCCAACCGAGCATCCGTTTGGCCTTAGAAATATCGGGCTGGCGGCGCTTGGGATCGTCTTCAGGGAGCGGGTGATGCACGATGTCGAGGCCGTTGCCTACGAGAGTGCGAATCCGTTCGGCGAACTCCATAATGGTCAATTCCTGCGGATTGCCGAGGTTCACGGGATACCGCTCGTCGGAAAACATCAACCGGTATAATCCGTCGACGAGATCGCTGACGTAGCAGAAGCTGCGCGTCTGGCTGCCGTCGCCATAGATGGTGAGCGGCACGCTGCGGAGGGCCTGGTCCATAAAGGCGGGAACGACGCGGCCATCGAGAAGCTGCATACGCGGGCCGTAGGTATTAAAGATACGCGCGATGTTGGTGCGCAAACCGTGGACGCGATGATACGCCATGGTCAGTGCTTCGGCGTAGCGCTTGCTTTCGTCGTAACAGGAGCGGGTTCCGACGGGATTGACATTACCCCAGTAAGATTCCACTTGCGGATGAACGAGAGGGTCGCCATAACATTCCGACGTTGAAGTTAACAGAAACCGTGCGCCGTTCTTGCGCGCCAGCTCCAGCATGTTGCGCGTGCCGATGGATCCGGATTCCAGAGTCTCAATGGGATGCTCGAGGTAATCCTTGGGGCTCGCTAGCGATGCGAGATGTAGCGAGCCATCGACTTGAAAATCGATTTCAAAAGGTTGGGTTACATCCCACTCGCGATATTCGAAGCGCGGATGATCCATCAGGTGGGCGATATTGGCGCAGGATCCTGTAATGAGATTATCGAGCGCGATTACTGCGTGACCATCCGCAATCAATCGGTCACAGAAATGTGAACCGATAAAACCCGCAGCCCCCGACATCACGAAACGCAAACGTTCTCCCCCAAACTCTCTATCATACCGGAACCCTTCGACTCACTAAGTTAACTGAGATAGGCTGGTACCGATATGATTCGCTTCTCCCCGTTGGAACAAGTGGTCTTCATCATCCTTGTCATCGTTTCCGTATACCTGTTCTGGATGCGGTTCGGCAAGGTTTGGGGAAATATCATGGCGTCCAAGAACGATCCGGACTTCAGCATTCAGCCTGTCGGCCGCCGGGTGTGGGATTTCGTCTGGGAAGTGCTGCTGCAAGCCAAGGTGATCCGTCAGAGGCCCCTGCCGGGATTTGCGCACGCCCTCGTATTCTGGGGATTTTGCGCATTCGCGCTAGTCACCGTGAATCATTTCGCGGGCGGCGTGAATCTCGGGCTGCTCAGCCGCGAAAGCTGGATCGGACGATTCTATTTCTGGTTTGCGGCGCTCTTCGCCATCGGCGTGGCGATCGGAATCACGGGACTCTTCTTGCGGCGTTTCGTCGTTCGGCCGCGCTGGCTGGGGAAGGTCTCTTATGAGTCTGGGATTATCGCCGGTCTGATCTTTCTGTTGATGGCGACCTACCTGGCTAGCTTTCTTCCCGGATGGGAACAGAGCAAGCCGCTATGGTGGACCCACACGCTGACCATCCTGCTCTTCCTTCCGCTGGTGCCTCACACGAAGCACCTTCATTTATTAATCAGCCCCGTCACGGTTTTTCTCAAACGGGACCAGTTCAGCAAAATACCTCCGCTCGTTGGCGATGAGGATTTCGGACTCGACACCGGCAAAGACATCACCAAGCTGGACGCGCTACAGGTGTATTCCTGCGTCGAGTGCGGGCGCTGCACGGAGCATTGTCCGGCGAACCTTACCGGGAAGATTCTCAATCCGAAAGAAATCGCGCTGGGGCTGCGGCGCTACCTGAATGAGTTTGGACCCGGAAATGAAGAGCCGCTGATCGGAACACATATTTCGCAGGAAGCGGCGTTTCAGTGCACCACTTGCGGGTCGTGCGAATTCCAGTGTCCAGTGGGCATCCAACATCTGCCGCTCATCATCGGCCTGCGCCGCGGCGCGGTCAACACGGGCAAATGGGAAGACGATTACGGGACCAAGCTGTTTCTGAATCTCGAGCGCAACGGCAATTCGCTGGGGTTCTCAGCGAATGAGCGCGACAAGTTTATCCAGAAACAGGAATTTCCAATTTTCGATGGCACCCAGGAATATTGCCTGTGGCTGGGCTGCATGGGCGCGTACGATCCGGGCGGGCGTGAGATCGTATCTTCGCTCGCGCAGATAATGCGTCATCTCGGCGTCACGTTTGGCGTGTTGAAAAAGGAGCGGTGCACGGGCGATCCGGCGCGGCGGCTTGGCAACGATTTGGCTTTTGGCGAGTTGGCGCAGAACAATCTCGAATTGCTGAAGCAGAACAAGGTCAAGAAGATTATTTCCATCTGTCCCCATTGCGTGCGTACGATCGGCACGGATTGGAAGGAGCACGGAGAAGCCCCACCCATCGAGCATCACAGCGAGTTTCTGGCACGCTACGCGGATCAGCTCCCGAAGAATGGAAATGGCGGTCAGAAGATTGTCTATCACGATCCTTGTTATCTGGGGCGCTATCGTAACGTGTACGATGAGCCTCGGTCGGTAGTGTCGGCGTTCGGGCAGCTTGTGGAAGCAGAGCGATCCAGAGAGCGATCGTTCTGCTGCGGGGCCGGCGGCGGCCTGGCGTTTCTCGGTGAAGAGAAGGGTAAGCGCGTGAGTGTGGAGCGGGCCGAACAACTGGTGGCTACTGGCGCGGACGTAGTGGGCGCGGCTTGTCCGTTCTGCAATACGATGTTCCGGGACGCGCTGACCACGGTGTCGCCGAATCCGCCGAAGCTGCTGGACATCGCGCAGATCGCAGCGGCGTCGCTTCCGGTAAATGCCGGACAGGGAACTACGCCGGCTGTGTAGCTTCGGCGAGAGCGGACGCAGCTTCCACCAGTTCCCGGAAGCGCGCGACGAATCGTGCGGCGGGCATGCCGTCCACGATGTCGTGGTCGAAGCTGACGGTGGCGCAAAGATACTCGCGCGGCTCGATGCGGCCTTCGACAAATCCAGGTTTGGTTTGGATGCCGCCAAGCGTGATAGTGAGGGTGTTGTTCGCGATCGGGACGCCCCATCCACCACCTTTCGCGGCCATGCCGACGGCGGTTAGAAGAACCGTACCAGCCAAGTTTTTCCGGGCAACCGGACTACGGTCGAGAAATCGGTATAGCTGCATGCGCAGGAAACGGGGAAGCTTCAGAAATGCTTTCCACTTGTTGACACCCGGAGAATTCTCGACATTCTCTTTCTGAGCGGCGCGGATCTCGTCGTGAATCTCTCGAATTGTTTTGGCGTGGGCGGAGCGAATCACGAATGCAGTGGCGAGTTTCTCGCCTTCCACCTCACGCTCGACTAAGGTGGCGATGTCGACGTCGTGGAACAGAATCAGCTTGCGGCCGCGGCGATAGGCATGCCACATTCGATCTTCCGCGACAGTCCGGCCGATCGAGGATGCAATAAAAGCTGTAAACGATAAGCTCTCGCCAGTGCGCGTCTTGTAATCGCGCAACAGCTCTCTGGCGCGTGTCACGTCGATCTCAACGAAGATGTGGATGGAGTGCTTTTTCCGCCCCCATTCGCACGCGTCCATCACGAGCCGGCGGGAAAGCGGAAATACACGGAGGTCGAAGCCCGGAGCGCGTTCGTGCGTGGCGTTGAGCATTCTGGGCTCATGATACTCCTATGGCCATGCTGCAGAAGCGATTACCGCGAGTCCACGCTGGCGAGAAAGTTGCGAATCAGTTGCGCGATCACATCTGCATCCGTGTCTAAAGCGAAGTGACCGGCGTCGAGAATATGGACCTCAGCGTGGCCCACAGTGGGCCCAGGCCATCTTCATGCGCCACCGCGTTCTGAACGATGAGAGCGTGCAAACGTTCCGGGTAGGCGAGCGCCAACCGGAAACCAACTGGACCGCCGTAGTCCTGCAGGTAAAGCGTGTACTTCGTCAATCCGACGGCCTGCGTGAAATGATCGACGATCGCGGCGATATGGTCGAAGGTGTAAGAAAAACTCGCGGGATCCGGTCCGTCGCTATGGCCGAAACCAGGATAGTCGGGCGCGACGAGACGATATCGATCCGACAAACGCTCCAGCAGCGGTTGGTACATGCGCGAGGAGGATGGAAAGCCATGAAGGAGAAGGATGGCGGGTGCGTCCTTCGGGCCTGCTTCGCGATAGAAAACAGAGAGGCCATCTACTTGAACGGTTCGGTATGAAATGGGCTGCTTGCTCATTGGTTGTCCTCTGCCTATAGGATGAAAGTCTGAGAACGGCCGGCACGCACATCCGTCCAGGGACACCGCGTCTAAATGAGGCACGGAGGGCCGGTGAAATAGTTTCAGCCGTTCCGTCGTCCATTAGGTGGGTAAAACCATATGGAGACAGACAACCAAGAACTAACCGTGAAAGCCGCAAAGGCGATTGGGACGACAGCAGGATACCTTCAAACCCACGATGTTCTGCAGATAATCAGCGATGCCGAAGACGTGGCTCGCCGCAATCCCGTGCAGTCCCTCGTCGGCGCCGCGGCTCTCGGTTTGATCTTCGGCGCTATTCTCCGACGAGATTAATTCATTACCACGAGGCAGTACTATGAGCGACCGCAGCATTACAGACATTTTGAGGGACACTCTCGGTAACCTGCAGGAGATCGTCCGCTCCGAGATCCAGCTTGCCAAAATCGAAACCAAGGACGAATTAAAGAAAGCCAGCTCGGCTGGAACCCTGATCGGAGCAGCCGCGGTCTTTGCGCTTTTCGGCTTCGGTTTTTGCCTGCTCTGCGTCGTTTACGCCTTGAGCCTGGTAATGCCGGAATGGGCGGCGGCTCTGATTGTGGGCGCCGCGCTGCTGATCATCGGAGGCGTATTGCTCTCCCTCGGACGCGAACGCTGGAAAAGGGTGAAAATGCCCGAAAAGACCATGTTTACTGTCAAGGAGGATCTTGCGTGGATGCGCAATCAGAGCAGATCATAAAAGACATTCAGACGAATCGCGAACGGCTGGGCGATAACCTCGCGGAGCTTGAAAACAAGATGCGTGACGTCACTAATTGGCGCTCTTACTTTAGCCGCAATCCCTGGCTGGCAATGGGTGCGGCGGCTGCCAGCGGACTGCTGATGGCGGCCATTCTGATTCCTCCCCGGCCGAAGTAGAATAGGTTTCCCGATTTGTGTTCTGCGAAAATAGGATTTGCGATTTGACCCAACCGATTATGGCCCCGAGGTTGCGGCCGTGCTGGCCCTGGACGGCAACGGCGAGCGGCTCCTTCCATTAGTCGCCGATAGGTGTTCGTCGACAAAAGCTCACGACAAACTTAATTCCTCAGACGCGCGAGTGCTGTTTCCGAACGCGTATTCTCCGCAAGGCGCTTTTGCAGGGCTGTGGCTTTATTTCTCGTGCTTCGAGGAAGCCCATGGTATCGCGCAGGAGTTGCACTCACCCGAAGGAAGCTTGTGGCATGCCATTCTGCATCGCCAGGAACCCGATTCCGGCAATGCCGCATACTGGTTCCGGCGAGCCGGGGACCATTCCATCTATGCTCCGCTTTTTGCAATAGCCGAAGAGATCATCAGCCGCTACCCGGAAGCCGAGTTTCGCCTTTCAACCAAATGGGATCCATACGCTTTCGTGATGTTTTGTGAGCGGGCGCGGCAGCAGCCTGCTTCCGCCTCAGAGCACGCCGCGCTCGAAATTCAGCGCTCGGAATGGCAGTTGCTATTCGATTATTGCGCGGGGCCCCGCTCGTGAAAATCACGATCCGACGCCGCACGCTGGTTCTTCTTTTTCTCGTATTGATCGTGGTTTTGGTGGGGTGGGGCGTCTCGCGGCGAGCGGCTCCTCCACAGATTCCTTTCGTCAGAGTTACGCGGGACACTCTCACGAGTACCTTAACTACGAACGGCAAAGTCGAGCCGATTCAGTGGGCATCGGCGCGAGCGGAGCGGCAGGGAGTAATCCAGAAAATCTTTGTGACGCGCGGGCAGCAGGTGCCCGCGGGGGCGCCGCTGGTGGCGATGGACGACAGCGCGGCATCCGCGGAGCTCGCGAGCGCCGAAGCGCAGATCGCTGGCGCGCGAGCCCAGGAGCGTCCATTGCAACAGGGCGGTTCGGCGGTAGAGCGGACGGATATCGAGAATCAACTGGCGAAGGCCAGGTTGGACCTCTCCACGGCGCAGCGCGACCTCGGCATCGCGGAGCGTCTTTACGACAAACAGGCCGGCACAAAGCTCGATGTGGACACGGCCAAGACACGTGTCGCGGCTCTGCAGGAGGCCATCCGCGGTCTCGAAAATCGCCGCGGCGCGCTGGTGGAACCGTCTCAAAAACAGTCGGCGCAAGCGAAGCTGCAAGAGGCCGAAGCCGCGGCGGCTCTAGCTCGGCACAACCTGGAGTTGAGCGTGGTCCACGCTCCCACCGGAGGAACGGTTTATCAGTTCGATGAGCGCGTGGGAAGTTACCTGAGCGTGGGCGACGTGGTTGCAAATATCGGCCGCCTCGACCAGGTCAGAGTGACGGTTTATGTCGATGAACCGGATCTGGGACGCGTGGGAATCGGAATGCCCGTAACGATCACGTGGCAAGCAATGCCCGGCCGGGTCTGGAAAGGCGTGGTCGAAAAGCTGCCGACGCAGGTGGTACCGCTAGGCACACGCGAGGTTGGTGAGGTAAGCTGCGTGATCGAGAATCCGGATAAGGATTTGCTTCCCGGCACAAACATCGATGCTGAAATTCAATCGCGCGTGGTGCAGAATTCGATCATCATTCCGAAGGAAGTTCTGAGGCGCGATTCCGGCCAGACCGGAGTTTATCTGCTGGGCTCCGGGAAACGCATCGAATGGCGGCCGGTTCAGATCGGGATTTCAAGCTTGACTAAAGTTCAGGTTACGAAAGGGCTGACGGACCGCGATTCGGTCGCGCTGCCCACCGATAAACCGATAAAAGTGGGCTCCAAAGTGGAGCCCATCTATCAGTAGCAAACCGCTCAGGCTCGGCGGAAAAGCATGTGGTACAGCATCAGAAATACGATAGATCCGATCACTGCCACGAACAGGCTGTAAATGTTTAAACCGGTGACGCCGGATGCTCCGAAAGTCCGGAACAGCCATCCACCGATGACGGCGCCAACTATTCCCAGCAAGATGTCAAGTATCATGCCGTCGCCGCGCTTGTTGACGATTTTACTTCCGATGAAGCCCGCGATCAGGCCCAAAATGATCCAAGCAAAAATCGACATACGATCTCCCCAGATACAGGACTCAACAGCGGCGTGTATTGTAACAAGTAATATGGGTCGGAAACGGGGAAGGAACAAAGCGCATCCAACTAACGGGGAAAAAGATGCGCATCTCGATTGCTGGTTTGGCTTTGGTTCTTGCTCTGGGACTCGGCGCTTGTACGCAGCGGCAGACCGATTCGGATGCACGTAAGGCCGGTTACGACGCTCACAACGCCGCGCGCGAGGCTGGGAAGGCGGCGTACAAGGCTGCTGAAAAGACTAAAGTTGTGGCAGAAAAGGCCGCGCGAGAACTGCGCGAGGCCGGCCAGCAGGCCCACGCGGGCTGGCAGGAAGCCAAGCACGAGGATCAGGCAAAGGCGAAGCCCTCTAATTAATCGAATAGATCGGGCGATTCACGCGTGATCATGTTCCATAGCGGTTGGTACTGGAACCAGCCCGCCATGTGCGATCCCACCTGACCTCTCGTCACGAGCGCATTCTCATTGTCAATTTTGACCGGTTTTCCGGCGGCTTCGGCAAGCAGTTGAGCCTGGCAGGATCGTTCCATGGTGATGAACCACCAGACGGCTTCTTCCACTGTCTGGCCGACCGTCAGCAGTCCGTGATTGCGAAGGATCACGGCTTTATAATTGCCCAGTGCCTTCGCGATCCGTTCGCCTTCCGTGGTTGCCATCACCACGCCGGTGTAGTCGTCGAATAGTCCGTGGTCTTCGTAAAAGGCGCATGCATCCTGCGTGAGCGGGTCGAGCAGGCGGGCGAGCGTTGACCAGCTTTTTCCGAACATGGAGTGGGCATGCGCGGCGGCGACCACGTCGGGGCGGGCAGCATGCACCTGGGAGTGGATCGCAAATGCCGCGGTGTTGACCGGATACTCGCCTTCCACCACGTCGCCACGTCCGTTCACGAGAATGAGATCCGAGACGCGAATCTGGCTGAAGTGCATCCCGAATGGATTAACCCAGAAATGATCCTCGCGCTCCGGGTCGCGCGCGGTGATGTGACCGGCGACACCTTCGTCGAAACCGAATTTCGCGAACAGTCGAAAGGATGCGGCCAACCGTTCCTTCCGGTGCCGGCGCTCTTCCGATGCGGTGGCAAATACTTCGGGGCGAGGGATTCTCAAGGCCGCGGACGCGGTTTCAGACATGGGTGGACTCCTCCTGGTCAATTATAGAAAACCGGAGACTTTTCCGGGACCGCGGCACTAGCTGACTAACCAAGATGATTGTTCCGGAATGGCTGTCACGCATCGACGCGCTGGCCGGCGCGGCGATTACGCCGCTGGCTATCGCCATTCTCATTAGTGGGTGCGACGATCTTCTGGTCGATCTGGTGTGGGCTGCGTCGTGGGTGTGGGAACGCATCGGGACACGGCCTTCCGCGGTCTCGAAGAACCTTGGGCAAGAGAAGAGAATCGCGATTTTTGTTCCGCTCTGGAAGGAACATGCGGTGATCCGGCGCATGCTGGAACACAACATCTCCGCTATCGATTACTTGAATTACGACATCTTTGTCGGCGCGTATCCGAATGACGATCCGACGCTCGAAGCCGTACGCGAAATTGCTGCCCGTTATCAAAATGTCTTCCTGGCGGTTTGTCCGCATCAGGGGCCAACGTCGAAGGCCGACTGCCTGAACTGGATCTACCAGCGCATGCTCATTCATGAAGAAGAATGCGGCGTCGGCTATCAAATCGTGGTCACGCATGATGCGGAGGACATTATTCATCCGCAATCGCTGCGCCTGCTCGGGGACCATGGCGACGTTTTCGACATGGTGCAGATTCCCGTTCTTCCCCTCCCTACCCCGCCGCTCGAAATCGTTCATGGAATCTACTGCGACGAGTTTGCGGAGTCGCAGACGAAGGACATGCGCGTGCGTCAAACGATGCGCAGCTTTACTCCGTCGAGCGGGGTGGGTACCGGATATTCACGAGAGGCGCTCGATAAGCTCGCGATGGCGTCGAATAATTGCGTTTTCGAGCCGGTCTGCCTGACCGAAGATTACGAAAACGGAATGCGGCTGCATCAATTTGGGTGCCCGCAAATTTTCGTGCCTTTGGAAGCGGGAGTCGCTACGCGCGAGTATTTTCCCCGGGATCTGTGCGGGGCGATCCGGCAGCGAACGCGGTGGATGACGGGGATCGCGCTGCAAACGTGGGAACGGCACGGGTGGAGGGGTTCGCTCGGCGATGTTTACTGGCTGTGGCGCGATCGCAAGGGACTCGTTGGGAATCCTCTTAGCTTCTTGACGAATATTGTGTTTGTTTATTCGCTGGCGACATTTTGGTGGATGCCGGCGACTCATCGGCTCGGTCCTCGGCTTGCGGCGGTGACTCTGGGTCTGCTGGCGTATCGTACTGTGGTGCGCATGGCTTGCGTGGGCCGGCTTTATGGTTTCGTGTTCGCTCTCGCGGTTCCGATTCGCAGCGTTTGCGCCAATTTCATTAACGCCATGGCGAGTTTTCGGGCAACCTATCAATTCGCGCGGGCGAAGATCCGGCAGGAGCCGCTGCGGTGGTTGAAGACCGATCATGGATATCCTTCGCGGGCCGCGCTTGTGTCTCATAAACGGAGGCTGGGCGAGATTTTGACCGGGTCGGGATATGTTCGCGTCGCGGAGATGAATCAGGCCCTCGCGACGAAGCCTCCGGAGTTGCGGTTGGGCGAATATCTTGTGATGCGGGGGGTGCTGACGGAGAAGGATTTATACGAAGCGCTAAGTCTTCAGCAGGGTTTGCCGGCTGGGGCTTTGCGTCCCGCCGATGTGGCGCGGAACGCGGCTCGGGCGCTGCCTCGTCACGTCATGCGAAGCTGGCGTGTTCTGCCGTTCCGCATTGCTTATGGGAATCTGCATTTGGCTACGCCGGAAGTGCCGACGGACGAGATGGCTCGGGAGCTTCGCGGGTTTACTGGGCTGGATGTGCGGTTTCAATTAGTCACGTCGGAGAATTTTGAGAGGCTGATGCAGACGTTGTAGGGTCGGGTAGATTCAGGCGTTCGTTTCCCAGCACTCTTCTTCGCTGGCCATGCCCAGGTCGGTGTCGCGGGAGGCGAAAACGTAGCGGGCGGCGACGGCCGCTGCGGCGATTAGCGACACGGCCGCCATCAGGAACGCGGCGGAGTAACCGAATCGATTGGCGATCGCTCCGGCGGCAAATGAACTGATTCCCACAAAGAGATCGTAGAAGGCTGTTAAAACTCCGACTGCGGAACCGCGTTCGTTCGGAGGCGTCTGCTTCAACACCGCCGACGCGATGGAGGCCCACGGGAACGAGAATCCGAAACCCAGCAGCGCGGCGGCCGTGATAGCGACGGCGGGAGACGGCCCCATCGCGATGAGGCTCAAACCGAGCGCCATGCCCGCGATGCCGGAGTAGAAAGTGATGGACGGATGGACGCGGTCCGGCAAGCCGCCGAGGAAGAATCGCGAAAGCAGAATCAATAAGGCGTAAGCGGAGAATGCCGCAGGACCGGAATTACCGTGTTTCGCGAGGTGGAGTATCAGGAATCCCGTGATGACGGGGTAATGCACATTGACGAATCCGATGGTGATTCCGGGAGCCACGATGTATCCGGGGATCCAACGGCGGCGGCGGTGCGTGGTGGGTTCGTACTCTTCCGGGATGCGGGTCAGAACCGCGAAGGCGACCAGCGCCGCGATCACCTGCATCAAAGCCGCGTGTTCGAATGAACCGAGCCAATGTCCGACCACGGGCCCCACCGATATGCCTCCCCAGATGGCGCTGCTCAAATAACCGAGGGCTTGAGCACTGCGGTGAATGCCGCCGAGTTCGACCACCCAAGCGGCCGCGCCTGTGTAGAGACAAGCTTCGCCGAGACCCTGGAGTGCTCGGGCAAGATACGGACCGGTTATGCCTAACGGGAGCAAATACGCCACGCCGGCGAGAGCGCAGCTAAACAATCCGGTGAGAAGCGAGACCCTGCGGCCTCGGCGATCGGCAAGAGGACCCGAGAAGAAGCGGGCGGCCAACGCGACAAACGAAAACGTTCCGATGACAAAGCCAACGGTTTGATCCGACCCGCCTAGATCGTGCCGGATGTGCGGCGCTAGTCCCGGCAACACTGTTCCTATACCGAGAAAGCCGAGGAATGTTGCTCCGATTACAGACCAGAAGCGCGCGCCAAAAGTCTGCGCGGCGAACCCCATGAACTTTGATTGTACCTGGGGCGGTTCACTAGACGCGGTCGAGGTTCTTGTAAATGTCCTCGATGTTGGCATTCACGCCGTTCTGCAACGGAGCAGTCGGGCCGAAATTCGGCTCGGACACGCGCTCGACGTCGACCAGGAATTTCGCGTAGCCGTTCGACTGAAGCGATTTCAGAGAAGCGACCGTAATGGTCTTCTGGATTTCGGCGACGGACTTTCCGGCTTGCTTCCCCTCGGCGACTCTCTCGGTCAATTCTTCGATGTAATTGCGCAGGTTGGTCATGGTTTGACGGTCGGGATGGAGTGGCCCATGGCCGGGCAGGACCTTGGAAAAGTCGAGTTTCCCAACCGAGTCGATGGTTTTGGGCCACGATTTTGGAAAGCCGTCCGCGATGAACGGCAGAAAGCCATGAATCATGTCGCCCGTGGCAACGACGCGCTTTTGGGGACAAAACACGACTACATCGCCGGCGGTGTGCGCGTGGCCGCGATATTCGATGTGCAGGTCGTGGGCTTTGTCGTTGATGACGTGCGAAGTAGCGAAGGTGATGGTGGGTAATTCGAGCGTGTAGTTTTGCAGCTCCGCGCGATAGGCTTCGAGTTGGCGAATCTGCTCGTTGCAGAATGCCTTCTCGGCGGGATTCGTCGATTTCGCCGCCCGAGCGCGAAGGGCGTCGATCTGAACCGGCACTTGTTCCAGCGAAGCTTTCAGGCGAGCTTGTCCCAGGTCTGACAGAAGCTGTTTTGTTGCGTCGCTGGCAATAAAATCGATCTTCTGTTCCGCGACACGATAGGCGTGGTTGCCTTGCGAGTGGTCCCAATGAAAATGCGAGTTCACGACGTAGCGCACCGGCTTCGGCGTGATCTCTTTCTTGATCTGGGCGATCAGCGACGCCGCGGCCGAGGGCTTGGAGTGCGCGTCGACGACGAGAACGTCGGCCGAGTTGACGAAGATTGCGGCATTGCAATTGATCTCCGCCTGCGGACGCGCGTGTGCGAAGTAGACTCCATCGGCGGCTTTTTCAATATCGAACAGCTGCGTGCTGGCGGTGGCTGACATGGCCTGCGCCCAGGCTGCGCGGTGCCAGGCCAATTCGAGAATCGACGCTCCGGCGAGCGTCCCACCCATGAGGGTCCCGAAAAAATCACGCCTCGAGTGATGATGCATGTGAACAATCTTATCTCCGCGCGGCTTCGAGGCTGAGACGCAGTCCTTCGTCGTAGGGAGTTTTTCGGATATCGCCGAGCAGATTTCGAAGCGCGGAATCGTCGAGGAGAATGGGGGTGGTGAGCAGATAGTTCATTTCGACCAGCTCGCGCATGATCGGATTGAATAGGCCGAGCACGCGCAGCATGGTTTTTCCAGCCACGCGATAGCGAGGCTTCCTACCTGCCATTTTGAATACGCGTTCCATGAGATCGCGCTGCGTGACCGCTCCAACTCCCGCAAGGTGCCACACGCGGCCCCACGCGGCATCCTGGTCGATCAAGGCGCTCACGACCGGACCGGCGTCGGGCACGAATACGAACTCGTGTGGATTGTCGATGGGGCCGAGCATGTTGGCCGTTCCGCCCTTCGCCGCCGCGTTGAACAAGCCGTCCAGAAAACTCTTTTCAACTTTGGGCCCGTAGAAATCAGGCAGCCGGAGCACGCTTCCACGGATCTTTCCGGCGGCATCGGCTTCGAGCAGCGCATCCTCCTGTTCCTTGCGCATGCGGCCTTTGAAGGTGTTCGGCTCGCGGGGATGGTCTTCCTTTACGGGAGTGGTCTGAGGCGGTCCGTATGGATAGACCGTTCCGATGAGTAAAATCTTTTCGACTCCTTCCGCGATCGCGGCATCCAGAGTCTTGCGCATCAGGATGGGGTGCAGTCGGAACTGATCGTAGGGCACTCCGATGAGATAGACGATGGTTCCGGAGCCGCGCAGAGCTGTTCGCGCCGAAGACGGATCGTCGGGATTCCATGTGACGATTTCCGCTTTCGGATCGCGCCCGAATGCGTTCTCGAGCGACGCGCGGTTCCGTCCGATGACGCGATATTCGCGTCCCTGGTGAGACAGCGCATCGGAGATCGACTTTCCGATCGCACCCGCCGCACCCAGTAAAGTAACTTTCGTCACCCTATTAAGATACCTGGGCAATGGCCACGGAAGGCGCTTCCCGTACCTTCTTCTTTTTGCGTCCCGCTTCCACGGCAGCGAGATAGGTATAAATCACGGGCGTCAGATAGAGCGTGATGAGCTGTGAGAACAGCAATCCTCCGACGACGCACAGTCCCAACGGACGGCGCGCTTCTCCGCCCGCACCATAACCTACGGCAATTGGCACCGCGCCCAGCAGCGCGGCCATAGTAGTCATCATGATGGGACGGAAACGGATCAGGCAGCCTTTATAAATCGCTTCCTCCGGCGCCATTCCGTCGTGCCTTTCGGCCGAGAGCGCGAAATCGATCTGCATAATCGCGTTCTTCTTCACGATTCCAATCAGCATGATGAGGCCGACGAAAGCGTAGATGTTGAGGTCGATGCCGAACAGGTAGAGCGTGAGCAGCGCGCCGAATCCGGCGGAGGGAAGGCCGGAGAGAATCGTCAACGGGTGGATGAAGCTTTCGTACAGGATCCCCAACACGATATACACCACCAGAATCGCGACGATCAGCAGAACCGTCAGATTCTTGAGCGAATCCTGAAATGCTTTTGCGGTTCCCTGGAAAGTTGTGGTGATGGACGGCGACAAAACCCGATCGCCAATCTCCTTGATCTGGGTCACCGCTTCGCCCAGCGAGACGCCGGGGCCGAGATTGAAGGACACCGTCACGGCCGGAAACTGCCCGTAGTGATTGATGGCTTGCGGGCCGGTGTCGCGAACGACTTTCGCCAGCGTGTCCAAGGGAACCAGTTTCCCGTCACCCGAGCGCAAATAGAGCAGCGACATGGTGTCGGGATTCGCTTGATATTTCGGCAATAATTCCATCAACACGCGGTATTGATTCGTCGGTGCATAAATGGTGGACACCCAGCGCAAGCCGAAGGCATCGTACAACGCATTCTCCACTTGGCTGGCATTCAGCTTCAACGCGGCCGCTTTGTCACGATCGACGTTGACGTTCACCTGAGGATTCTTGATCAAAAGATCGCTAGTGACGTCGCGCAGGCCGGGCAGCTTCGATACTTCGCGCTCGACGATCGGCGCCTGGCGATAGAGTTCGCGGGTATCCGGACTTTGCAGCGTGAATTGATAAAGACTTTTCGAAAGTTGTCCGCCGATTCGAATGGAAGGCGGATTCTGCATGAACACGCGAATTCCCGGATACTGGCCGAATTTGGGCCGCATCTCCGCCATCACCTGGTTGACGTCCAGTTCGCGCTTCGACCTCGGAATTAAGTGGAAAAACATGCGTCCGAAATTGGGGCCTGCCAGACCGGCGAAACTACCGCCGCACGTGGAGTTGAATTCCAACACGTTCGGATCTTTCAAAATCATGCGTGCCGCGGCCTGCTGATAAACCTTCATTTGCTCGAACGACGTGCCCTGCGCCGCTTCCACGATCGCGAAAATCGAATCCGTGTCCTGGTCCGGAATGAAGCCTTTCGGGATCTTGACGAATAGGTAGCCGGTGCCGAAAAGCACGGCGAAGAACACGACCATGGTTACGGGGCGATGACGCAGCACCCATTGGAGAGTGATGTCGTAGAAGTGCAGCATGCCTTCAAAGAATCTCTCCGTGGCGCGGAACAAGCGGCCGTGGCCCGTCGTCGAGGGAGGACGCAGAAACCGGCTGCACAGCATGGGAGTGAGCGAAATGGAAACAAATCCGGAGATCAAAATCGCGACGACGATGGTGACCGCGAACTCGCGGAACAGCCGCCCCAGAATTCCGCCCATGAAAAGAACGGGAATGAACACGGCCGCCAGCGACATGGTCATGGAGATAATCGTGAATCCGATTTCTCTAGATCCACGGAACGCCGCATCCATGGGCGATTCGCCGTGCTCCATGTGCCGCACGATGTTCTCCAGCATCACGATGGCATCGTCCACTACGAATCCGATGCAAAGGATCAGCGCCATCATCGAAAGCTGGTCGAGACTGAAATCCATCAGGTACATCACGGCGAAGGTGCCGATAACAGAGAACGGGAGCGCCAGGCTGGGAATGATGGTCGCTGAGACGTTGCGCAGGAAAACGAAGATCACCATGATGACCAGCCCGAGGGTCAGCAGCATGGTGAACTGTACATCCTTGAATCCGTCTCTGATCAGAACCGAGCGGTCATACACGATCGACATGTCGACCGACGATGGAATCTGGCGGCGGAAAACCGGCAGCAACGCTTTGACAGCATCCGCTACTTCGATAGTGTTGGTTCCGGGCTGCCGCTGGATCTGGAGCGAGATCGACCTGCGCTCGCCTTTTGTTTTGTGATAATGCCAGGACGCGGTTTTGTCATCTTCGACGCTATCGATGGCGCGGCCGATGTCGCTCAACCGCACGGGCGCGCCGTTGCGGTAGGCGACAATCATCGGCAGGTATTCGGACGCGTGTTCCAGTTGCCCGTTTGATAAAACGGTGTAGGTGTTGTGAATGCCCCAGAGATTGCCGGTGGGAAGATTGACGTTCCAGTTGCGGAGCGCGTCCTCCACGTCGTTGATGCCCACCTGTTTGGCAGCCATCTGCAACGGGTCCACCTGCACATGGACGGCGTATTTCTGCGCGCCCTGCACCAGCACCTGCGCCACGCCGTTCACCATCGAGATGCGCTGAGCGATGATCGTCTCGGCGTATTCATCCACTTGCCACAGCGGCAGCGTCGGAGAGGCTATAGCGAGGTACAGAATCGGCTGGTCGGCCGGATTCACCTTGCGAAACGCGGGCGGGCTGGGCATGCCCGGCGGGAGCAGTGGAGTCGCCTGGGTGATGGCTGTTTGGACGTCGACCGCGGCGCCGTCGAGATTGCGATTCAGGTCAAACGTCAGGGTGATGGCCGAGACGCCGAGAGCGCTGCTCGAAATCATGGAGTCGAGGCCGGGGATGGTGGAGAACTGGCGCTCGAGCGGTGTCGCGACGGACGATGCCATCGTGTCGGGACTGGCGCCCGGCAAACTCGCGTTGACCACCAGGGTTGGGAAATCGACGTTCGGAAGATCGCTCACAGGAAGCGAGCGGTACGCGACCATGCCGAACAGCACCAGCGCCAGCATCAACAGAGCGGTTGCGACGGGCCGTCGTATGAATAGATCTGACATGGAAGTTAGCTTCCCGTGGAATTCTTGATCAGAACGTGGCTGCCGGAAACAAGCCGCACATGGCCCTCCCTGACAACCTTTTCGCCCGGCTGGAGACCTTTTTCAATCACCTGGTCCATGTCGACGCGCACACCGCTGACTACGGGCCGCGATTCCACCGTCATGTCCGGCTTCACGACGAAAACGTAGTCGCCATCCTGCCCGGTTTGGACCGCCTGCGTCGGAACCAGCACGGCATTCGCGATGGTGCCAAGCCGCAGCGTGACGCGGACAAATTTGCCGGGCCAGAGGGTCCGATTCTTATTAGCGAACGTGCCTTTCAGCTTGATTGCGCCGGTGGACGGGTCGACGGAATTGTCTATGAATGTAAGTTCGCCGGTTTCCCAACCGATATCGCCGTCTTTGTCCGGATTAGCCAGGACAGAAAGTTTATGACCCGCGGCCATCTGTTTGCGAACTTCGGATAAGCGGTCCTCGGGAAGGGCGAACGTCACGTAAATCGGTTCCAGACGGTTGATGGTGATCAGCTCCACGTCGATGGCTTTGACCACGTTGCCTTCTTTGACGTTCAAGTTACCGGTGCGGCCGTCGACGGGAGATTCGATGCGCGTGTAGCCGAGTTGGACTTTGGCATTGTCGAGAGCGGCCTGGTCGGCCTCTATCGCCGCTTTGGCTGTTTCGATGGCGGCCTGGTCGGCGCCGACAACCTCGTGCTTCATGTCGGCATCGGTGGCGTATTGCTCCGTTTCCTGCTTCGAAACGGCTTTGCGCTCGAAGAGCTGCTGGTATCGCACCGCCTGGGTGCGGGCGTAGTTTTCCTGCGAGATGTCGCGGCGCAGATTGGCCTCCGCCTGGTGCAGGGCCGCGTCATCGTGCGCCATGTTGGCTTGGGCTTGTTTGACCTGCGCTTCGAGAGGGCGCGGATCGATGGTGAATAGAAGATCGCCCTTCTTCACGTTGTCGCCTTCGTGAATCGCGACATGGTCCAGCACGCCGCCGATCTGGCTTTTCACCGAGATGGTTTCGTACGCCTCGACGTTACCGATCACTTGAACGTCGATGGGAGCAGTCCGCTGAACGGCGATGGCAATGGTCACCGGGGCGACCGGCGGACCTGCCGCCGCGACCGGAGCTTTACCGGAACAGCCCGTAAACACGGCAGCCACGGCGAGGGTAAAACAAGAGCCGAAGCTCTTCCACGCGGGACTTCTCAAAGGGTTCTCCCAAACTGCTGGCTTATGAACGATTGTTACACGCGGCGCCCCCCAGTGCACCCAGCCCGAGTACTGGAGTTAATTCGTGCTCTGTCCAGCCGCGCCTTTCACATATTTGTCGAACCACGCGAACTTTTCCCAGAGCACGTCCTCGATGGTTTCCTTGGCGCGATAGCCATGCGCTTCAAACGGCAAAAGCACCAGGCGTACGATTCCGCCATTTCCCCGAATGGCCTGATACATTCGCTCCGATTGAATCGGGAAAGTGCCGTCATTATCGTCAGCTTCCCCGTGAATTAACAGAATCGGCTCCTTGATCTTATTCGCATACATGAAGGGCGACATCTTCAAATACACTTCCGGAGCTTCCCACAGGGTCCGGCGCTCGCTTTGAAAACCGAATGGCGTCAGGGTGCGATTGTGTGCGCCGCTTTCCGCGATTCCGGCTTTAAACAAGTCGCAATGGGCCAGCAGATTCGCGGTCATGAACGCGCCGTAGCTGTGGCCGCCGACACCCACACGCGCCGGGTCCGTTACGCCCATTTCGGCGGCTTTGTCGATAGCGGCTTTCGAATCGGCGACGATCTGATCGATGTAGCTGTTGTTCACACTGTCGGGATCGCTGCCGACAACGGGCATTGCCGTGTTATCCAAAACGGCATAGCCGCCGAGCGCGAAAAATAACTGCGAATATCCGGTCATCTCCGTAAATCGTTTCGTCGAACCGGATACCTGGCTGGCCGTTGCGGCATCGTTGTATTCGTACGGATACGCCCAGACCACCGTCGGCAGGCGCGTTCCGGGCTTGTAATCCGGAGGCAGATAGAGAGTGAACGAGAGATCCACGCCATCGTTGCGTTTGTACTTCACGAGTTCTTTGTGGATGCCGCGGATGGAGGGCTGCGGATCGGGGAATTTGGTCAATGCGGTCATGGAACCCGAAGCCGTCCGGACGAAGTAATTTGGCGGTTCCGTGGGGCTCTCGCGCCGGGTCAGGAATTTATCGCCATGCGAGTCGAGCAGGGCTTCTACGACCTCGTAATGGTCGTCATCGGACTGGAACAATCGTTCTGTCTTTCCGCTATCGAGGTTGTAGCGATCGAGGAACGGATGGTCGCCTTTCGGCGAAGAACCGAGGCCGGTCAAATAAACACTGCTGCCGTCCTGCAGAATCGCCCGCTGGCCGTTCGGCATCGTTTTTTCCTCGGGCCGGCCGGGATCCTTATAGCGATCCTGATTGTTGCGGCTCCAGATCAGTTTGCCTGGCTCATCGGGCCGCTCGATATCAATCTGGAACGTCCGAATCCAGCGTTTACGCCGATCGAAGTCCTCGACAAATGCCAGGCTGCCCTTCTCACCCATCAGCATGCCCGCAAAGCGCTGCTCGGTTTTGAATAGCTCCACGGGCTCGTCTTTGAAAGGAGCTCGCAATAAAACAATCTTGTCGCGATACGGTACCTGGTTCTTAAGATTGCCGCCGTCGAGAGCTTCCGCCCAAACCAACGTCGCGCCGCCGCCGGGACTCCATTCCACGCCGCGCGGACCGGTCATAACGCCATTAATCGGCACCTTGTCTTCGAGCGGAAGGCTCGCCACTTTATGAAGCAATTTGCCGTTCATGTCCCAGACGTCGATGTCCTCGGGAAATTCCCGCACGGCATGCAGGTACGAGAACGGCCGATGCACGATGGTCACCAGGACATCCTTGCCGTCGGGAGAGATTTGCGTGGACTCGATAATCCCGGGCTTCCCGAACGGAGCGATCTTCCCGTTTGCGACATCGACGCGTGCCAGCTGCGACGTCGCATAGTATTCGAAGAGATCTTCGTCGTGGGGATTCTGAAGCATGTCTTCATGCGTCACAACCGGTTCCGCGCCGCCGAGACTTTCCTGGATCGTCGGACCGACCGGGACGGCAGGTTCCACCGGAGCCGCTCCTCGGTTCGCGCGCACGAGATAAACCAGCAGACCTTTGCTGTCCGGCAGCCACTGAACCGGCGTGCCGGAAGGTCCGAATCTTCCAAATGGCGATCGACCTCCGTTCAGAGGACTCCCCATCACGCCGTTGATCCGAACTCCGTCGACCCGGTGCGTGTGACCCGTGGCCGTTTCTCCCACCCATAGCTCAATGCCGGCCGTCGTGGTGTTGGTGAACGCAAACTGCTTTCCATCGGGGCTCCAATAGGCATAACTGAGCTTTGGATTCGGCGGAAGTTGCACCCGGATTTCGACGCCGCTCGGGATCTTTCGTAATACCAGGAAGCTGTTGAACACCGCGTTGTGCAGCCCGTTCGTTTTGGGATTAATTCGCAATCCGGCCAAGCGCAGCATGGGTTCCGCGAGCTCCGCAATGGGAGGGTAGCGGACCGGCGTCGTTTGAATGGCGTATGTTCCCGCGGGACTGAGCGACAGACCCGGCGTCGGATGCGCGTTCAGCACATCGAGAACGGCTTGCGGCGGTTTGCGGTACGGCTCAGTTGCGAAGGCAACCAGCGCCACAAGTAAAAGCGCGAAAACAAGGCGAATCGGGTGTTTCATGGGAATGCATCATCTTATCAAACGAACGATGGGCTAATTTCGAGCAGGCGGTTGTATTTCGCCAATCTTTCCGATCGCGTTACCGAACCGATTTTGATCTGGCCGGCTCCCGAAGCTACGGCAAGGTCGGCCAGGAAGTTATCTTCCGTCTCGCCGGATCGCGCCGAGATGACCGCGGCGTAGCCGGCCTCGCGAGCGATGCGGAGCACTTCGAACGTTTCGGTCAGCGTGCCGATCTGATTCATTTTCACGAGCACGGAATTTGCCGCTCCCAGCTCGATGCCGTGCCGCAGTCTCGCTGCCTTGGTGGTGAATAGATCGTCGCCGATCAGTTGCACGTGCTTTCCAAGCTTGTGAGTGAGAGATTGCCAGCCTTGCCAATCGTCTTCCTCGAGGCCGTCTTCAATCGACGTAATGGGATAGTTGTGCCGCCAGTCCGCGAGCATTTCAACCATCTCGGACGCCGTGAGTATCCGATTCTCACTTTTGAGGTGATAACGCCCGCCGGAATGGAAATGGGACGCGGCAACGTCGATGGCGATGGTGAAGTGGTCTTCGAGACCGGTGCGCGCGATTGCGTCGGCAAGGATCTCCAGAGCTTCCGCATTCGATTCGAGCGACGGCCCCCAACCGCCTTCGTCGGCAATACCCGTGAGCAGATACCCTCGCTCCAGCAGCACACCTTCGGTCGCGCGATGCACTTTGACGATTCCTTCCAGGGCTTCGCGGAATGATGGAAACTTTCGTGGGACCACCAGAAAATCCTGCACCTCGATGCGGCTTCCGGCGTGTAGCCCGCCGGAAATGATGTTGACCATCGGCACGGGCATCCTGGGCTGCTGGCCCGAGGGCAATGATTCCCATAGCGGTAGTTTACGAGCTCGGGCTACGGCCCGCGCCACGGCGCAGGAGATGCCGAGAATCGCATTAGCGCCCAGTCGCGACTTGTCCTCCGTGCCATCGATTTCGATCAGCTTGCGGTCGAGCGCATTCTGACTGTCGGCCTGTATGCCTCGAATCGCTGGACCGAGGATATCGTTCACGTTAGCCGCAGCGCGCAGCACTCCTTTGCCGGCATATCGATTCGTGTCGCCATCGCGCAGCTCGATGGCTTCGTGTTTCCCGGTGGATGCGCCGGAGGGCACTTGCGCCGACGCCTCGGTTCCGTCCGACAGCTCGACCCGAACACTGAGTGTTGGATTTCCTCGCGAATCGAGAATTTCAAGCGCGCTGGCATCGCGAACGGTCAACATGCGAAAACTTCTCCGACGCTTTGCGGAGGGGTTACGATCATACGGCGCGCCGACTCGCGAATGGTCTCTTTCAGCTTTTCTTCATCGATGTACTCGGCCGGCGATTTGCCATCGATTCTGGCGAGCAGCAGGCAGCCGAGATGCTCGATGGTGGCCTGCTCAAACCATTCGCACTCGCGCGGAACGATTTCCATTAAGGTCCTCCAAAACTCGTCCGCGAGAAGCCGGAATCCTTCTCGCCACTGAGGAAATCGATAGCTCTTCAAAAGGAGATGGTTCAAAAGGAACGCGGCGTCAAAGGACGGGTCTCCGAAGTGGATCACTTCAAAATCAATCGTCATCACGTTGTCGCCGTCCACGAGGAAGTTCTTCGGGCTCCAGTCGCCATGCACCAGGGACACGCGTCTCTGCTTCGAGATCGCAAGACGTTTTTCGAAGTACGACGCGATGTCCGGATGACGAAGCGCGGTCGAGCGGTAATAGGGATCGATGCGAAGCTGATCGAAAACGGTTTGGTCGCCGAAGACGGAATCGAACTCGGGGGATCTCCAGGTGCGCGCGATCATCGTGCCGAGAATCGACGCGATGCGGCTGGCAGTCGCGGTCGAAAGCGATCCTTCAAACAGCAGGGTCTTCCACATTTTCACGTGGGCCGGCGCGGCCGACATAACAAGAATGTAGTTTTCGAGATCCTCCCGCAGAACTTTTGGGACGGAACCTGCGGGGAGCAGAGGCTCCAGCATACGCAGTGCGGCTGCCTCGCGGAAGATGCGAGACCGGTCGGAAAGCCACTCCTGCTCGACGCGCAGTTTTCCGAGCGACTGCTTCAGCACGATGCGCTCGTTGGGGCATTCGGCCAGCAGCACGGTATTCGAAACGCCTCCGCCCAGTTCGCGGACGCGACAGGGTCGCTCCAAGTAAGCCGCGGCGTTAGAAACGGTTAACTCCATCAAGACGCAGGATATCTTATGACGGCGGCTTCATCTGCTAACATCAATGTATAAATGACCGCAGATTTGGAGCTGGTCAGCCGCCTGCAGACACTCGATCTCAAGATCGCCGAGTTGCATCGCGAAGTCTCAGCGCTTCCCAAACACATCGCTCAGATTGAAAAGGCGCTCGACAGCCATGTCCGCCGCCTGGAGGCCGATCGCGCCGCGCTGGCGGCCAATCAAAAAGAGCGTAAGCGACTCGAAGACGATATCAAAGTTCAGGAACAGAAAATTTCGAAGCTGCGCGACCAGACGCTGGGCGCGAAGACCAACGAACAATATCGCGCTTTCCAAAACGAAGTAGAGTTTTGCCAGAGAGAGATTCGCAAGCACGAGGACCGCATTCTCGACCTGATGAGCGAATCGGAGCCGCTCGAGACGAACGTCAAGAAGGCGGAGGGCGCGCTCAAGGAAGAAAAAAAGAACGTCGAGGCGGAGAAAGAAAGCGCGCGAAGCGCCACGGCGACAGATCAGAAACAGCTCGAAGAACTGCAAACGGAGCGTGTGCGCATCGTGGGGCAGTTGACGCCTCAATTGAACAAACACTACGAGCGGATACGCAAGAAATGGCACGGCACCGTCGTTGCCGAAGTGGCGGACGGGCGCTGTACGGCCTGCCAGATCCTGTTGCGGCCGCAGTTCTTTCAGGATCTCAAGCGCGGCGAAGATCTGATGTTTTGCGAGAGCTGCGGACGGATTGTCTTTTACAATCCACCGGTTAGCGTGGAGCAGGATCTCGCGGCCAGCCCTCAGGCCGGCTAAAATCGTCTTCTATTACATCCCTCAGACTCGGCGATAAGTCTTCTTGGAGGCCATTGTGTCTTTGAGAAAACCTGTAACATCGCCACGAAAAACCACTTCGAACCATCACGTGACCGTTGCGTCGCGAATCCGGGAGTTAGCCGCGTCGATCCAGACCGGACAATTCGACGCCCGCGCTGACGAAAGCGGCATCGCCCCCGAAGAACGCGATGCGATCGTCGCTGTAAACCAGATTGTCAACGCATTCACCGCTCCGTTGCGCGTGACGGCCGATTACGTGAGCCGCATCAGCCATGGCGATCTGCCGCCCAAGATCACGGACACCTATCATGGCGAGTTCAACGAGATTAAGACCAGCCTGAATACGTGTATCGACACCTTGAGCGCCTTCGTTTCCGAAGTTGCCTGCATGTCGGAAAAGCAACAAGCCGGCGACATCGAATGGTTTATGCCGGTAGAGAAATTTCATGGCGTTTACAGGACCATGGCGGACCAGGGCGTCAACGCACAGGTCGCATCCCACATCGGGATCAAGAAACGGATTGTCGAAGTGGTGAAAGCTTACGGGGAAGGCAACCTCACGGTCGTCATGGAACAGTTGCCGGGCAAGAAAGCCTTTATCACGGAGAACGTCAATCTCGTGCGGGCGCGCCTCCTCGCGATGAACGAGGAAATCCAGAAGTTGGTGGACAACGCGGTGCAGGGAAACCTGAAATATCGTGGCGACGCCAGCCGGCATCAAGGTGAATTCGGACGTCTCGTGGACGGCATCAATCGCACGCTCGATGCGGTGATCGGGCCGCTCGATGTGGCCGCGGATTACGTCGACCGCATCAGCAAGGGCGACATCCCGCAGAAGATTACCGACACTTATCGCGGGGAGTTCAACGAGATCAAGAACAATCTCAATACCTGCATCGACACGCTGAACACGTTCGTCGACGAAGTAACCACCATGTCGGCCAAACAGGAATCTGGCGATATCGAGTGGTTCATGCCGGTGGAGAAGTTCCGCGGTGTGTATCGCACCATGGCCGAGCAGGGCGTGAACCTCCAGGTCGGCTCCCACATCCGCGTCAAGAAACGAATTGTCGAAGTGGTGAAGGCATATGGCGAGGGCGATTTCTCCGTCTCGATGGAGCAACTCCCGGGAAAGAAGGCTTTTATCACCGAGAACGTGAACCTGGTCCGGTCGCGGCTGATCACTTTTGCCGAAGGCATCCAGAAGATGGTGGAGAATGCGGTGCGAGGCAATCTGAAGTTCCGCGGCGATGCCAGCAAATATCCTGGCGAGTTTGCGAACATCGCCCAGGGCGTTAATCAAACGCTGGATGCGGTAACGGGTCCTCTGGCGGTGGCCGCCGACTATATTGACCGCATCAGTAAGGGCGAGAATCCACCTAAGATCACGGCCAACTACAACGGCGATTTCAACGAGATCAAGAACAACCTTAATGTTCTGGTGGAAGCCATGGCGATGGTGACCAGCACCGCCAACGAGATCGCGCGTGGGAATCTGACCATCGAGGTTCGAGAGCGTTCCGAGAACGATGCTTTGATGCACGCGCTGGGCGACATGATCCGCGACATCGGCCGCATCGTGACCGAGATCAAAGGCATCGCGGAAGAAGTGGCCACCGGAAGTGCGTCGCTCTCCGACGCGGTCTCGAACGTGTCTCAGGGAGCAAGCGAGCAATCGGCTTCGGCCGAAGAAGCTTCCTCGTCGATGGAGCAGATGGTTTCAAACATCAAACAGAATGCCGAAAATGCAGGGCAGACGGAGAAGATCGCGATCAAATCGGCGCAGGATGCGCGCGAGGGTGGCAAATCCGTGGCCGAAGCCGTATCTGCCATGAAAGACATCGCGAGCAAGATCTCGATTATTGAAGAGATCGCGCGGCAGACCAACATGCTGGCACTGAACGCGGCGATCGAAGCGGCTCGCGCGGGCGAGCATGGCAAAGGATTCGAGGTGGTGGCGGCGGAAGTACGCAAGCTGGCCGAGCGCAGCCAGAAGGCGGCCGGTGAGATCAACCAGCTTTCCGCAAGCACGGTGAAGGTAGCGGAACGCGCCGGCGACCTGCTCGAGAAGCTGGTGCCCAATATCCAGAAGACCGCCGAGTTGGTCCAGGAGATCACGGCGGCTAGTAATGAGCAGAATACGGGAGCCGAGCAGATCAACACGGCCCTGCAGCAGCTCCAGAATGTCATCCAGCAGAACGCTTCGGCGGCGGAAGAGATGGCCGGAACCAGTAACGAACTGTCCAGTCAGGCAAACCAGATGCTGGGCAGCATGAACTTCTTCCAGCTTGTCGAATCTGGAACCAGGGCGGCGCAAGTTACGGCTTCCGCGGCGCCGAGGCAGCGCGCGGCTGCGGCAACGCCTCGGGTTGCCGCGGCCCGTACGCAAAGGACAGCGGGCGCTAAGAAGAACGGTAAGGAAAATGGGTTGTCGCTTTCGGTTACGGAAAGCGACAAACTCGATCGCGAGTTCGCGCGCTATTGAGCGCGTACGGAGTAAATACCATGCCTGTTGAAACCATTACTGAAATGCGTCAATATCTGACCTTCAAGCTAGGCGATGAGATCTTCGCCCTGGATGTGGCCAAAGTCCGCGAAGTGCTCGACTTCACCAGCGTGACGCGCGTGCCACGCACACCGGAGTTCATGCGCGGCGTCATCAATCTGCGGGGCAGCGTAGTGCCGGTGGTCGATCTCCGATTGACGTTCGGCATGACGGGGACCCAGAAGACCGTGAACACCTGTATTGTCGTTGTGGAAGTAGCGCTCGACGGCGAATCCGTAGTTGTAGGCGCGCTTGCGGATTCGGTGGAAGAGGTGATCGATCTGGAGCCGGATCAGATCGAACCTCCGCCCACGATTGGAGCGAGCGTGCGGACCGAGTTTATTCAAGGAATCGGAAAGCGGGAGTCGGGCTTTCTGATCATCTTGGACATCGACGGCGTATTCTCAGCCGCGGAGCTCGGATCGCTCAAAGCGGCCTAAAGCTCACTGGACCATTTTCGACAGGACGAGGGAGAGAGCTTCGTCCTGGTCCGGAATGGGCTGCTTGCACTCCGCCTTGCGGGCCTGCCATATCTTTTCGGCAAGGTCCAAATTAGCCTCTGCGGCGTCGTTTTCGTGCCCCGGACGCATAGTCGCATTCTCCCCGTTATCCGGTGCGGAAGCGGCGCTACAGCGGCTGAAGCTTTCCCTGGCGAGATCTAAAATGCGCTGCGAACGCTGATAGCGCTCCTTCGCGCTCAAGCCGCGCAGAGTGGGATCGAGAGCCAACACGTCGCTCGACAACTCGAGCTGCTTTTTGACCTCTAGGTTCGCAGGATTCCGCCGGGAGGCCACGAGAAAATCCACGTGGGCCGTCCGGTAGTTGCCCATCGCAAATTCTGCGGCTCCTAATCCCGCAAACGCATCGGCGTTGGTTTGGTCTTCATGAAGGATTCCCCGATACAGTTCGGCCGCCCGAACGGGCGAGCCCGCCTGCAAATACAAACGCGCGATCCGCTCCCGCGTTTTGAAATCGAGTTTTTCGTTTTGCAGCGGCAACAACTCGGCGAGCAAGTCGGCTTTGTCGTTTTCACGAGCCAGCAAATCCACCAATTCCAACCGGACCGCCAGGCGTTGAGCCTCCGCGTCTTCGGGCCAGTGCCCGTAAATCGCGCGATGATAATACGAGCTCGCGTCGTCGGGCTTGCCTTCCTTGGCGAGGATGCGAGCCAGCGTGAGATTTGTGGGACCATCTGTGGGATCGCGCTCCAGCATGCTGGTGACAACCACTTCCGCATCCTTAAGCTTGCCGGACTCCATCAAGGCTTGCGCCAATGCCAATTCGTAACCCGGATTCTCGCGCGCGAATGTGAGCGCGTTACGGAACCGCTCGGCTGCATCGCCCGCGCGGCCCTGTCTGAGTAAAGCCTGGCCTTCCTTGTACAGCCGTTCCGCTTCCGCGCGACTTTCGGCCTGCTCCGCTTTTTCGAGAAACGTGTCGAACACGAACAGGCCTGCCATGGAGGCGAAAATTAGCACGAATGTTCCGAGAAACGATTTGGTCATTCTTTCTCCACGTTCCCGTCTCCGGATGCTTTCGATAAACCGTACGCGTCTAGGATGTCCTCAAGCGTAACCACGCCTTCCAATCGGTTCACATTGGCCCGGCTCACTACGGGCAGCACGTTATATCCGCTCGTGCCCATGCGCTCCAAGGCAACACCGACGCCGTGATCGGGATGGACGTGCGGAGTTTTGGTTGAGCCGAGAAGGTCTACAACCTTGGAGTGTTCCTTGCCTTGCGCGATGGCGCTCTCCAGCTCCCACCTGCGCACCATTCCTTTCAGTCCCGAGCCGTCGGAAACCGGCAATGCATCGATATCATAACGGCGCGATCGCGTAGCGGCTTCGCCCACTTCAAGTTCCGGAGAAAGAATTTCCGGCGGCTGCTGCATGGCCTGTTGCACCTGTACATTTCCGGATTGCGATCGCTCGTGCGAAGTCGGCAGATGCACGCCGTCCTGATGCGCCAGCGCTTCGTAGATTGGCTCGGGCTGCAGCTTGTAGGATATGAAAAACGCAATGAGATTGGAGATCATCAACGGCACAATGATGGTGTAGTCGCGCGTCATCTCGAAGATCATGATCACGGATGTCAGGGGCGTGCGAACGATGCCCGCGAAGGCGGTTCCCATGCCGACCAACGCGTACGCGCCCGGGCCCGCGGTGTAACCCGGGAAAATCATGTGAGCAATGCTGCCAACCGCGCCGCCGATGGTTGCGCCGATGAAGAGACTGGGGCCGAAAATTCCTCCGGCGTTACCGGACGCGTAAGCGATGGCCGTCGCGAAGATTTTCATGATGGCCAAGATGATGACCATTTTGAGAATGACATCGCCGTTCAGCACGCGCTCCACATAGTTGTAGCCGACGCCCAGAACGTCGGGGACAAAGAATCCCATGATGCCGCACGCCAGGCCGCCGATGCCGGGCTGCCACCACACCGTTTTCTTCGGCCAGCGCATGAACCAACCACGCAAACCGAGAAGCGATTTCACGAAGAGGACGGAACCCAATCCGCCCACGACGCCGAGGACCGCATAGATGCCAAACTCGGCCGGATGGACAAGCTGATAGGGCGCGACGTGGAAAAGCGGATTGTCGCCGAGAAGCAGGTGCAGAACCATCCACGAAGTTGCGGAGCTGATCACGACGGAGCCGAGTATCGGCGCGTTCAGATCTCCGACAATTTCTTCGAGAGAAAACAAAACGGCGGCGATTGGCGTGTTGAAGGCTGCCGCGAGGGCCGCGGAACAGCCCACCGGCACCAGCATTTTTACTAGCTCCGGGCGAAGGCCGAGACGCCTCGCGATCACGGAAGCGAGTCCGGCGCCGATTTGGACTGACGGGCCCTCGCGTCCCAAAGCGATGCCTGTTGCGAGCGATGCCGAGCAGCAAAAAAACTTGCCGAGCACAGTTCGAAACTTGATGCGCCCATCCTCGATAAAGAGCGCGAACTTGGCTTGCGGGATGCCGCTGCCTCTCGCGAACGGAAAATAACGATAGAGCAAGTATCCGGTAAACAGGGATCCGAGCGTGGGCACCATTACACGCCGCCAGGCCGCGCTGCCGCCTGCCGGATACATGCGCGCTGCAAGCCTTCCTGTTAAGAGGATAAATGCCACCACCACGAGTCCAACTAAAGCGCCAATGATGAGGCTGAGGATCAGCGCCATCTGGTTGTCGCTCTGCCGCAGTTGATCGATCCACTTTTGTAGCTTGGAATTCGTTGAGGTCTTCGCGCTATTCATCTTTTCCTAGTAGGGACACGGAATGAATGTAAATTGTTGCATCGGTTGGCGCACCTGCGAAACTGGGTAAAGACCCATGAATGAGGGCCCAATCTGGACGCCGAGCGCAGAGCGCGCTCAAGCATCGTTGTTGACAGCGTTCGTTAGAAAAATCGGCCAATGCAATCTAACGGACTACGAGGAGATTCACCGATGGTCCGTCGAAACTCCCGGAGCTTTCTGGCAGGCGGTCTGGAATTTCTGTAACGTCGTTGGCGACCCCGGCCACGTCCCACTAATCAACAATAACTCAATGCCGGGCGCGAGATGGTTTCCGGAGGCGCGGTTGAATTTCGCGCGGAATCTGTTAGGCCCGCGCGACGCATCCGACGCCATTGTTTTTTGGGGAGAAGATCGAATTCAGAAGCGTCTTTCACATGCGCAACTCTATGGCGGGGTCGCGCGACTCGCGGCGGCATTCAAGAGCGCGGGCGTTATCGCCGGGGATCGCTTAGCCGCTTGGATGCCGAATATTCCCGAGACAGTTGTCGCGATGCTTGCCGCCGCAAGCCTCGGAGCCGTCTTTTCGTCCTGCTCGCCGGATTTCGGAGTGGATGCCGTGGTGGATCGTTTCGGACAGATTCGGCCGAAGATTCTGATCGCGGCGGACGGATATTTTTACAATGGCAAGACCATCCATTCGCTCGACAAGCTGTCCGCCATCGTCGATCGCCTGCCGTCGATGGAAAAAGTGGTGCTTGTTCCTTATGTGAACAGCGACGGCCCACTCCCGGATAAGGCGATCCGGCTTTCCGATTTCGTCGCGCCGCACGCCGATCAAACCGAGATCGAGTTTGCGGCGCTGCCTTTCGATCATCCGCTTTATATTCTCTATTCGTCCGGAACCACCGGCGCGCCGAAGTGCATCGTACATGGCGCCGGAGGTACGCTGCTCCAGCACGTGAAGGAGCACCAACTCCATGGCGATATCCAGCCCGGCGATCGGCTTTTTTATTTCACGACTTGCGGCTGGATGATGTGGAACTGGCTGGCGTCGGGTCTCGCCTCCGGTGCGACGCTGCTTCTTTACGACGGATCGCCGCTCCTTGGCGACGGCCGGATTCTTTTCGATTACGCGGACGAAGAAAGGATCACACATTTTGGAACGTCCGCGAAGTTTATCGATGCGATCCGCAAGAACGGCCTTCAACCGATCAAGACCCACTCGCTAACCATGCTACGCACGATTTTCTCGACCGGCAGCCCGCTCGCGCCGGAAAGCTTCGATTACGTTTACCGCGAAGTCAAACCGGATGTCCAACTCGCCTCGATTTCGGGAGGCACCGATATCGTTTCCTGTTTCGTCCTGGGCTGTCCGATTCTTCCGGTCTGGCGCGGCGAGATTCAGTGCCGCGGACTCGGCATGGCCGTCGACGTCTTCGATGAAAACGGAAAGCCGGTGCGCGGTGAAAAGGGGGAACTGGTTTGCACACGCCCGTTCCCGTCGATGCCGCTGGGCTTTCTGAACGACCCAGACGGCTCCAAGTTTAAAGCCGCATACTTCGAGAAGTTTCCCGGTGTCTGGGCCCATGGCGACTACGCGGAGATCACGGACCACGACGGAATCATCATTTACGGGCGCTCGGATGCAGTGCTGAACCCCGCCGGCGTGCGAATTGGAACCGCTGAAATTTATCGCCAGGTGGAGCAATTGCCGGAAATCCTCGAAGCGCTTGCGATCGGCCAGCAATGGAACGGCGATGTTCGGGTTGTGCTGTTCGTCAAATTAAGGGAGGGCGTGGCGCTCGACGCTGCTCTCACCGCGAGAATTCGCCAGGCAATTCGCGAAGGCGCTAGCCCGCGCCACGTTCCGCAGAAAATCGTCGCGGTCGACGATATCCCGCGAACGCGCTCCGGTAAGATCGTGGAATTGGCGGTACGCGATGTCGTTCACGGCCGGCCAGTAAAGAATCGGGAGGCTCTCGCCAACCCCGAATCGCTAACCTTTTTCGAAAACCTGACCGAATTACAAAGTTGATGCGTAGCGCCAGTGAAATCCTTTTCCGCCTGCGGCAGGAAGCGACGAATGCCGCGATGTTCGTGAGTTCGCCGTCGTTGACCTCGATCCCCGGCGACGTTCCATATCCGCCCGGAAGAGCCGTTGCGGCGGCGCTTTTCGATTCAGACTACGCGCGTGAAATGCAACGGCTCGCCGGTGAGATTCGCGCGCACCGTTTCCCGTTGCTCGGCCTGACCCTCGATACTGGGCCGCGGATCGAATGGCGCCGGGATTACGTCAATGCGAAACAAACCGGAACCGACTACTTCAGGCTGATCCCATATCTCGATGCGGAGCGCACCGGCGATCACAAAATAATCTGGGAGCTGAACCGTCATCAGCATCTGGTTCTGCTTGCGCAATCCTATCTGCTCCATGGCGACGAGAGTAACCTCGCCGAAATCTTTAATCAGTTCGAATCCTGGGAGGAGGCGAATCCTTTCCAGCGGGGCATCAACTGGTGCAGCGCTCTCGAAGTGGCGTTTCGGGCGTTGTCGATGATCTGGGTTTATCATCTGATCGGCGACGAGATGCGGCCCGGCATTAAGAGCCGCTTCATCGAATCGCTTTTCCGCCACGGCCGGCATATAGAGAACAATCTCTCGTTCTACTTTTCGCCGAACACACACCTATTGGGTGAAGCTGTCGCGCTGCACGCTCTCGGATCGATGTTCTCCGAATTTCGCGACCTCGGCGCGCAGGTAGTCGGGGATCAGATGGATAAACAGGTGCGCGACGACGGCAGCCATTTCGAGCAATCGACTTACTATCACGTCTACGCGCTCGACATGTTTCTTTTTCATGCTCTGCACGCCGAGGTTTCCACGAACTATCGGGCGAAACTCGAACGCATGGCGGACTATTTGCACGCGCTGCTCGGCCCTGCCGGCGAGTTGCCGTTTCTGGGCGATGACGATGGCGGCCGCTTTTTTCATCCTTACGGGACACGGAGTCGATTTGGACGCGCCACGATGGCGACGTGCAGCGTCTTTATGAATCGGTCGGAGTGGCTCCGTAATACGGAAGACTTGCACGAACAGGCGATATGGTGGCTCGGCCGCGATGTTCTCTCGGCTCCGGCCGCACCCCCAACTTATTCATCGCGGTTCTTTGCCAACACCGGTATCGCAATCATGATGGCGGGCGATAGGCAGATTATCATCGACGCCGGTCCATTTGGCCCCTGGGGCTCAGGACATAGCCATTCCGACACTCTCAGCCTGGTCATTCCCGGAATCCTGATCGATCCGGGCACGTACACCTATGTCGGCGATCCGGTGCTGCGCAACTGGTTTCGCGGCTCCGGCGCTCACAATACCATTCGCATCGACGGCGGGGATCAGGCCGTGGCCGAGAATCCGTTTCGATGGAGCGGCCAGCCAACCGTACGAGTGCTTCGCGCCGAGGAGCATTTTCTCGATGCCGAGTGCTCGTATCGCGGGTTCACACACCGCCGGCAGGTTCGATACATCCAGCCCGAGACGGTCCTCATCACCGATGAGATAACCGGTCCGTCCGGCATTCACAACGTCGAACAGTTCTGGCATCTCGATTCACCAGATGCCGCGCGGCATCTGACTTTCGACGGAGAACCGGATCGCGTAGAGGGCTGGCGATCCGATGCATTCGGTCAAAAGCGCTCCTCCACGATCCTGCGCATCCAAAGGCAATCGGAACTGCCCCTCAAGCTCGAAACAAAGATACTTCTGGAATAAACATGTCATTTATAGCCGGATTCGGCTCTTATTTACCTTCGAAGATCGTCAATAATGCGCAACTCGCGGAGATGCTCGGCTGCACCCCTGAGTGGATCAAGGACGCGTCCGGAATCGAAGAGCGGCGTTATGCGGCGGACGATGAAACAGTCGATGTTTTAGCTGCGAATGCCGGCCGAAATTGCCTGGAACAAAGCGGCGTCGCGCCGGACCAGGTGGACATGTTGATCGTCTCTTCTGGCTCGGGCGAATTGCGCTTTCCGGGGCCTGCATCGGCAGTGGCAAAGAGGCTCAATCTTCGCGACGTTCCCGCTCTCGACCTGCCAATAGCTAGCGCCGGCGCGCTGTTCGGAATGTCGATCGCGTCCCGGCTCACCGCACAATACGCGAATATTCTGGTGATCGCGGCCGAAAAGATGTCGAGTGTTGTCATGCAGGAGCTGGTCGACAAGAACACCGCGATCCTGTTCGGCGACGGCGCTGGTTCCTGTCTGATCCGGCGCGATTCCGGAGATCTCGAAATTGTAGACTCGGTCTTGCACTCCGACGGCAGCTTCGTCAACGACCTTCAATTGGGCTACGGCCGGCCCCTCCAGATGAACGGCCGCTCGGTGATCATGCAGGCGACGCGCAAAATCCCCGCCGTCATTGTCGAGTTATTGCAACGCAACCACAAGACGCCGGCCCAGATCGAGCGATTTATCATGCACCAGGCGAATCAAAACCTGATCGATCGGGCCGCAAAGACGCTCGATGTTCCCAACGACAGATTCTATTCCAATATTCGTAATTACGGGAACACATCATCGGCGTCCATGCTCATTGCGGCACATGAATGGTGGAAAGATCAAGGCGCTGCAGCAACCGGCTCAATCTGTTTTGTAGTCTTCGGAGCGGGATTTCATTGGGGAGCCTTGCTCGCCCAATCCGTTACGCCGCGATAACGCGCTTTTCATTCAGCTTCTGGACGAGATCGCCGAAGCTCTCCGCTTCCATCAATTCCGGGTCCGGCTCCAGCCCTAGCTCACTCGAAATGAAAGTGAGGATCTGAAGGTCGGCGATAGAGGTCCAGGTCTCGATCGTATCGCGGGTGTCGGAGTCTTTGAGAGTGCCCGCCGGCACCTCCAGAATCTCTTCAACGGCCATTTGAAAATCGGATCGCGTCATAAAGGTCCATATTACAATGCGGATTGTGACCGTCCCGGTAAGCCTGCAACAGATCGGCATCGCTCGATCCGAATGTCTACGGCTCGTAGCAACGATGCAGGAGGACGTTCGCACGCAGCAGCCGATTCTCGATTGGAAGAAGAAACTTCAAGTTCAGGATGATTCCATCGAACGGCTGATTCTGCACTACGCAATTGAAGACGCACTCCCGCGCATCGATTCCTTGCCCGTTCACGCCGCCGTGAAGAACCTGCTTCGAAAAGATCTGACAAATTGGCTGCAATCGCCCAAACCGTCCGATCCGCCGCTTGAAGCAGGATCGTATTTATTCGGCGTGGCGCTCAAGATGGCAACGTTCCGCCGCTTCCCGGCCGGCCCCATGGATTGGACCATCTCCGGCATCCCGCGCTCCTGGTTTCTAAAGATCCCTCCGCGCGATTTGCCGCGTACCCTGTACTTCATCGCGACGAAGATGGGCGGCATCAAACCGGCGATTTATACCCACGTTGCACCGCCGCCGCGCAAGCGCACACTGGTTATCGAAAAAGAAGTGCGCCGCGCATACTATCGCATGGCGAAGTCCCTCGAAATGCAGCCTCGTATGATCGGCATCATGACCGGCTCCTGGGTGAACGATCCCGCGATGCTCAAAGCGATGCCGCAGCTCGCGCCTTTGAACGATCCCTATATTCAACACGGCGGGTCCATCACGACCGCCGGTCCCGCGCCCGCCGACTCCGGCTTTCTGGAGCGCAGCCCGGAACGCCAGAAACGCTACGATGCGGGCGAGTTGCGCCCTAAGATTGGGCTTGCGATGTGGCCGCGAGCGGCTGCGATTCATTGGGCTTCGCAGCATCCCGAGTTGGACGGATAGTTTCGACGTGCGATGCCAGATGCACCTTTTCGGCCGGCACGTCAAGCCGGTAGCGAACCTCTTCTTCCGATTCAGCCGTTCGCGTAAAACCGAATTGATCGTAGATGTCGCGCACTAAGCCGTTCTTGGCGGTGGGACGGTACACGCCGACAATCGTCTGAATGCCGCGCTCCTGTGCCGCCGCAATCAGGTTGTCCAACATGAATTTTTCCATCTGGCGTCCTAGCACGCGGCAGCTCATCAGCCACGTATCGATTTCCCAGGTATCCGGAGTGCCTATAGAGCGGCAGAAAATTTCGCCGATCAGGCCGTAATCGCCCATGCGATCGGAAAGGTGAAACGCGGCGGCCCAGGCAGTTGGATCGGCGGCAAGCTGCTGTACCTGCGCTTCGGTATAGCGGCGCGTGGTGACGTTAAACTGATTCGTTTTGTTCGTGAGCTGCGTCACGCGAGCCAGATTTTTCTCCGTAATGCCTTCCGCCCATGCTTTCAACTGGAGTTGCGCGAGGAAATGATCCAGAGATTCCGACGTGGCCTGTAGATGCTTGCGCGCCGCTTCGCTGCGATACTGATCCGCCCGCGCCTGATCCTCCGAGGAGAGCGAAAGAGCGAAAAATGGACGCGCGCGATCCAGATCCTGCACGTAACGGAAGACCGTGGGTCCGAGCTCGACCACCAGCACATCGGGAAGTTGCGACCGGACCCACTCCCGCTCCATCGGATTGTCGTCGATGAAAACAAAGCTGTCGAGACCGAGTGATAACTTCTTCGCGATCTCGCGAATGCTGGATGCTTTATCGTTCCAATTAGCCTCAAAAGCAGCGAAGTCTTCTAATCGAAGCAGCATGTGCTGGTGCTTCTGGAAAGGCTGGCAAGCGTCCTCGTGGTTATTCTTGGATGCGACGGCGAGCAGTATGCCGCGCGCCTTGAGATCGAGCATGTATTGCTGCAAGCGGCTATGCGCTTCGCCCGCCGGTGACCCGGGCCCTATCTTGATTCCGTCCAGCCCGTCTTCACCGATCACGCCCTGCCAAAGCGTGTTGTCGAGATCCGTGATCAGCACCTTTTTCGTGAGACCAACCACCGCGCGCGCATGTGCGGCCATCAGATCGGCAAGCTCCGGCAAACAATCCGACGATGGATGCTGCTGGAAGTTATGCCATAACGTCTCGTCCTGCCACTTCGATTCGGTCTGCCTCTGGAGCGCTGCCGTGTCGAGAACGGAGACATAAGAGGGCGCGGCTTCCAACAGGCGTTGGTTAAGCAACTGGAGGACGCGGGTACGGCCGCCCTTCAGCGATCCGCCCAGGTAGCCGTAAGGCTCATCCGCCGGGAAATCGTACGCATGCTGCACCACGTGACAGCCGAAGCTATCGGACAGCCGCTTCCACAATCCTTTTTGCCGCTCGACGATGCTGTTGACGAACTCTTCCTCGTTTTCCACCAGCGCGGGCAGGCGCAGATCGCGGAAGTTGGAGGGCAGATAAACGATGCCGGGCCGAAATCGCGCCAAACCGCTGGTAGGATCCAGAATCTCCTGCTGCGCCGATCCATATAGCCCCTCATAAATTTCCGCCTTGATGCGATCGCGAAAGAAACAGGCCTGAAGAACAGGAATCAGCAGGCTGGTGGTACTGGTGCCGAGCACGGCGACGCGGCCCTCGCGCAAGTGCAAGTTGCTCTTGGCTACGACCTTCTTAATGAGCCTTTCCGCGCGAGCATAAAACGCATACTTGGGCCGCTGTTCCAAAGCCCGCTGCAGTTGCCCGGCTGCGTCATCCCAACGGCCGGCCTCACTGGACGCGCGCGCCGACGCGAGCAGTTGCATGGGATCGTTATTGTCGATTGGCTGTTGTGAGTCCACTCATCCTCCGTTGTATCGTGTCCGCCAGTGCCTGGCTGTTTTCACGCAGGTCGAATTTGTTCAAGACCCTGCGGCGTCCGGCCTGACCTATTCTAAGCCTCAGGTCCGGGTCGTCGATAAGCCTTCGGATTGCGTCCGCGAAGGCATCGACGTCGGACGGCGCAACGAGAAATCCGTCTATGCCGTTCCGTATCAATTCCGGTATCCCCGTGATCCACGTAGCGACGCAGGGAATCTCCATCGCCATGGCTTCCATCAAAACGCCGGGCACGCCTTCCGCGAAGCTGGCCAGCGCAAAAATATCCGCCTTCCGATACAATTCGTCAAGCTTCTCTTGCGGCGCGAATCCGTGAAATACGACGTTCTTCTGCAGTCCGCGTTTCGCCACGTCCGCTTCCAGGCTCTCGCGATCCGGGCCGCCGCCGACAATGTGCAGCAGCACGTTGCGATTATCTCGAACCAGTAAATCGATTGCAGCGATCAGGATGTGCTGCGCCTTCACCGGAGCGAGCCGGCCCACACAAATCACCTCCATCGGCGAGGCTTCTCGACGGAACGGACGTGCCGCGAATTTCTCAGGATCGACACCCATATATACGACTTCGATCTTTTCCCAATCGGCCGTATCGGACGATTTCATGAGCTGGCTGCGGGCGTAATGGCTGATGGCTCGCACAAATCGCGAGGAAGCCACTTTCTCGCGTATCCAAAATCCGGAAGGATCGTTGAACTCGTCCGGACCGTGGAACGATATGGATATCTCGATCTCGAAAACCTGTTTCACAAACAGCGCCACCGTCGACGAGTAATGCGTGTGGAGATGCGTCACTCCCTCGCGCCGCATCCACTGGCCGACAATCAACGCCTGCACCAGGTACGCCATATTTCTGGTCAATTGGCGTGGACGGAATCGGCTCAATCCCGCGGCATACACGGCTGCCCGCACCAGATTGGCCGGTCTCGAAAACAGCGTCGCCATGATTGCGGAGAATGCGCCATCGAAGCCTTGCGGATTGACGTAGAAAGTACGCTCCGCCTCGTCCTTTTCCTCCGCCGACAACTGCTCTTTCGGCCGGTCGGGTGCGCGAATGGAGGCCGTCAGGATGTCGAACCGAGCCCTCAAATAACGCACTTCCCTGAGGATCACCGCGTGATTGATCGCCGGGTGTTGGGCAACAAGTACAGCAATTCTAGGCGCCTGCAAAGTACCAGAGTAACAGTCAGCGGTTCTATTTTCCGTCGATACGAACCAAGCCGTCGCGGTAATTGATAGTGACAATCGAACGGCGGAGCGCAGGATAACCAAGTACGCCCACAATCGGGAACTGGCGATGCGCGGCGATGTTTGAGAGGTCGACGACGACGGCCGGATCCGCCGACACAACGTGTTCACCGAACCGGAAGGACACGCCGTGCGGGAGCAGGAATCCGGTCGTATCGCCGGTAGCCGCGCGCAGCGATATGGCCTGCGACAAGATTCGGTAGTTCCTCCAGGCCCGGGCCATGGCTGGGGAAACAGCGCTGTACGTTGCCCCCGTGTCCAGGAGCACATAACCCGAATGAGACTCGTCGAGAATGGCACGCATAAAGAGCAGACCGTTGTCGGCGCGCGCGGGAGCGTAGTTACTCTCCTGGACCTTCGCATCCGGCGGATAGGGATCCAGATCCAGAGTCTTCCGGCGAGCATCAAGGCGAACCATAAAGCCGGAGAACATCGATAAAGGGATCACACCGTCGATGCCTTCGAGCACCCGCGTGTTGACTGCGATCATCTGGCAGTCGCGAAGCACCAGGTCACCGATTTCAAGCGTGCCCGATGGGACTTGCCTGGCAGTCTTCGCCGCCTTCCCAAAACCCACGAGTTCCAGCGAGGAGCCGGCCGATCGACCCAATGCGGCGGCGGCCTGCTTGTCTAAGACAATGTATTGCGCGCCGCTATCTAGAAGCAGGTGGAGGATCGGCCCGCCGTCGATCCGGACCTTGAGCAACAGGCCCATGGCATCGGCCTGAGGGGCGAGGAACGAAGTTAATTTCAGTGAGTAATGGCGATAGGGGCTCGCCAGTTTGGGAGGTTTGGTCGAGGTATCGTCGGCCGCTAAGGCGGCCATCGCAGTGATGACCATAGCGCTTCGGAAAGTAATACTCGCCATCCCCAACATGTTACGGTTCGACTTCTATGTGGTTACAAATCTATAACAAAACAATCCGGGATACAAGTGTTTTCTGCACTCGATACCATGGGGTTCAATGGCAAGACGTTGTGTTTTCTTAGACCGGGACGGCGTCATCAATCAGAAACCAGCGCCTCATGAGTACGTCCGGAACTGGGGTGAATTCCGGTTTCTGGCGAACATCGCGGACTGGATCCGCCTTTTCAACGCTCTCGGCTACCTGGTTATCGTGATCAGTAATCAACGCGGCGTGGCCCGCGGCTTCATGTCAGTCGCCGACGTCGACGAGATTCATCGCAATATGACGGCGGAATTGGGCCGCCGAGGTGCAGTTATCGACGACATCTTTTATTGCCCGCACGAAGACGGCGAATGCGATTGCCGAAAGCCGCTGCCAGGCCTGGTGATTCAGGCGCAGGAAAAGTGGGACCTGGACCTGGCCGCATCATTGCTGATTGGCGATTCCGATTCCGATGAAAAGCTGGCGCTCAGCTGTGGAATACGATTCCTACGTGCCGAGGGCGGGAAGCTGGTTTAAATAGATCTCGCCCATCCGCCGTGCCGCAGCTTCACGGGAGAAGTTCGATCGCACGAACGCCTCCGCGCGAGTCGCAAGATCCTGCCGCAGTGTGGGATTCTCTATCAACTTACGCAGCACCGCGGCGAGATCCACCGGATCGGCCACGCGAAACAGCATTCCGGTTTGCTCTGGCCGCACCAGTTCGGGATTACCACCAACGTCGGAAGCTACCGGGCAGCATCGGCAGGCCATCGCCTCCATCAGTGAATTGGATAACGCTTCACTGCGGGATGGCAAGACGAAAATATCGATCACGCTCAGCCATTTCGCTACTTCCTGCGTAGCCGGCTCAAAATGAGTGGATGCGGCCACGCTGGCTTCGAGAGCATAATGCTGGAGCCGCGCAAGCTCTTCGCCGCCGCCGACAATCACCAGCTTCACGTCGGGCATCGTTTTGTGAACGCGGGCAAAAGCGCCGATCAGGGTTTTGAGATCCTTCTCGGGCCGTAGACCACACACAGTGCCGATGCTGATAGGGTGGTCGACCTGAGTGCGCTCGAAATCGTTCAGGCCGTTATAACAGACATGGATCTTGGATTCGCGAACGTGCTCGTCATGAGCCAGATGCCGGCGCAGGTATTCGCAATTCACGACGACAGCGTGCGCGAAGCGGTCCGACAATCGCGTAAGCCGGCGATACATCGGCGGGATGAGCTGCCGGTGAGACCGCTGGCTCGATATCGCGATGGCCTTCGTCATCATGCGCGCAACCGGAATCGCGTAGACGTTAAGCGGATAATCCCAGGTATGCACGATGCGGATGCCGTGATCTTGAACGTAGCGCGCGAGCGCCCTGGCTTGCGTGAACGCCGCGCCTGAGAGATAAGAGTCGACTGGAAACTGAACCACCGGTATGCCGGCGTCGCGCAATTCGTCGCCGCGCATTCCGGCCGGACGAAAGCATCCGACGTGCGGCTCAAAGACCGTGCGGTCCAACGATTTCGCTGTTTCCGTCATCTGCCGCTCGCTGCCGCCGATGTGCAACTCACGAGCCATCAGCAGCACCGGGATTTTCATTTGCCGTAGATCGCCTTGCCCACGCGCCGCATCCATGCGAGCTCGTCTTCGGACATCGGGCCGCGATCGAGCGCGTCGAGCGATTCGCGGACGTGCTGTTCGGTGCCCGGGCCGGTCATGCAGATGTCGATATCCGGGTTCGAGAGAACGAACCGGTAGCAATCGGTGGCTGTAGGAACCTTCTCCCCGGGAGGCGTCCGCTTGGGATCGAGAAGCTGTCTCCAACTTGTCGCGGTAAATCCGACCGTTCCTTGTTTGACGTCGGGAGTACGCTGCCAGTCGGGCCGCACCGCGTTGTAGCGTAGGTGGATGATGTCGATATCAGTCGCGGCCAGTTCGGGAATTCCAGGCTTGTTGTGAGTCGATAAAGCGATATGACGAATCAAGCCGCGGTCGCGCAAGCTGCGGCACGCATCCATGATTCGCGGATACGCCGGGCTGTTCCACATGCCGAGAAGAAGCGCATCGGCATGATCGTAGCCGATTTTGCGGAGAGCACGCTGCAGGCTGGGGGCGATCAAGCTTGCCAGGCGCGAATAGGACTGAATCACCAAAAACATCTGATCGCGTTTTGATTTTAGGTCGCGCAAAGCCTGCCCGAATTGTGGCCGCCGGAACGTGCCCCAGTAGATGTAATTGACGCCCCGTTCGAAGGCGAGTTCCACGCCGCTGGCGGGCACGCCATAGCTCGCCGAGATTCCGAGGCGGCAGACGTCGCGCCCGGTGCGGCCAAATGTTGCATGGGACCAATCGGTGGTCATTTCTCGAATCCTGCTCCCGTGAGGATCATACCAAGCTGCCGTGGATCGCCTGCTACCGAGAACGTCTTGTCGACCGAGATGGTCAGCGTGGTGGAAGAATTTACCGGCGTCACCGGATTCGTCGTGATCGTATAGGAACCGGGCCGGTCATAATGAACTTCCGTGAGCGGCCGATCGTCAACTGAAAGACGAACCGTGCGGGCTGGGGATTGATCCGGAATATAGAGATCCACTTTGATCGGCGTCGGTTGCGCCGGTGACTTCAGCAACAGCACCGCCTTGTCGGAAGTCCAGCGCCATTTGTTTTGTTCCAGCTCGTATAAGCCGCTGACAATCTGTTGAGCGCTTTCCGGAGAGTTCATCGGCAAGTATTCGAGCGTCGGTTTCCGCTCCACCACTATGTCGGCGCGCACAAAATCGATCGGTCCGCGCGAGATGTCGAACGGACGCAGGCCTAGTCCGGCGCTGGAGTAAGCGGACGGGCTGTTTAAGGCCACGAGTCGCAGCGGAATGCGCGAGGTGACACCGATTTCCGAAAGCGGAACGAGCATTCCGCCGCCGGTATTGAATGGGAACGAGCTGAGCTGGCTCGAAACAACGATGTCGCCGGGGCGGATCGTCGTGTTCCGCTGCAACGGAAGAGCGCCTTCAGATTCGAGATAGTAGCGCAGGCCCCATTCCGCATCCACCCAAACACGTTTCGTCTCAGCGTCCTTCGCGAGGCTGTGAGCGTAGTCGCGATACGCGCTCCATTGTTTGTAATTGACCACGGCAAGACCCAGGCTCAGAAGCAATTCCAAAGCGATTCCAGCATAAAGCCATTTCGGAGAGAGCTGTTTCGTAGTCAGGATGGCAACGGGAAGCACGAGGGGAAGCAGATATCGCGCCGACCCTGCAAAAAAGAGAATCAGCGCGGCGGCGAAGAAGATTAGAATCCACTGGGCTAGGAAGTCGCGCCAATGTTCGATGGACCAGATCAGCACCGCGGCTCCAGCCGCAATCGAGATCCAAAAGATCGGATTATGGTCGTAAATGGCGGCCAGGAGCGCGATGACGATCAGAATGGCAACGCGTCGGCCGAAAGCGGCCAACGCCAGAATCGGAAAAACGACCCAGCCGAGATGACCGGCCAGAGCTACCGCGCTCTTGAGTTTTTGCGCGGCCGCCTGGAAGCCGTACGTCTGCATGTAGCCAGCCAGAACGCTTGCCGGCAGCGATCCCGAGGTGAGGCGCTCAAAAATCTGGAACAGCGCGATCGCGAGAATCGGCGTCAGCAACGCAACGTAATACACCCGTCCAGCCCTTTTCCAGGCGTAAAGGAAAAGGATCGGGACCAGCACCACGGCCTGATACGCCGTCAATCCAGCCAGCGCCATCGCGACGCATGCGAACCCCAGCGCCGCTAGCGACTTTCGATCCACGGCATGCACGTAGAATGCGACCGCAGCCAGCCAGAACGCAATCAACGGCAGATCCGATTCAAGCGACGTCCCGTTCACAACGAACGCAGGCGTGACCAGAAACAAAACGGTCGCGAGCACAGGATGCGGGCTGAACCTCCGCGCGAGATAAAGAGCGGCGATCGCCGCGATCAAAGAGAAGACAATATAGGCCGCGTGAAACGGAACTTCATGAACGTCGCCCATGATGGCGAGCAGTCCCGCCAGGAACCAGACGTTGAGAGGCGGATGCGTATGCCCGCGCATCTCCACCATATCGCCGAGAAAAACGTAGCGCGTGTGATACGGGTGCAGCGGCTCGATCTGCGCGTGCTCCGCGCCATAAAGATAGTCGACATCATCACCCTGAATCGCCTCGTTCAGAAACGGCAGGCGCAATGCCAGCACGATCAGGACGACAAGCGCGAGTTGCGTCCAAACCGAAGTTATTCGGGTTTCCAACGCACGACCGGTTTGCGCGCCGCCGTAACTTCATCCACGCGGGATGTCCGCGTGTTGTGAGGCGCTTTGAGAACGAATTGGGGATCTTCTTCCACTTCTTTGGCGATATCGATCAGGGCATCGACAAAGAGATCAAGCTCCTGCTTGCTCTCCGTTTCGGTCGGCTCGATCATCATGGCCCCGTGAACGATCAGCGGGAAGCTGACAGTGTACGGGTGGAATCCATAATCGATGAGGCGCTTGGCAATGTCGCCGGTGTGGACGCCTTTGCGCGCCTGCCGGTCGTCACTGAAGACGCACTCATGCATCGTCGGGCTCTTGTACGGAAGCTCGTAGTAGGGCTCCAGCATCTTGCGGATGTACGTGGCGTTGAGCACGGCGTCCATGGTGGCGTTGCGAAGCCCCGGGCCGCCGTGAGCCATGATGTATGCCAGCGCGCGCACCAGCACGCCGAAGTTGCCGTAATAGGCCCGCACGCGGCCGATGGATTTGGGCAGATCGTAATTCCACGAGTAATTGCCCTCGTGCTTCCGAAGCCGCGGAGTCGGGAGAAACGGCTCCAGATGCTTCTTAACCGCGACCGCGCCGGACCCGGGACCTCCTCCGCCATGAGGCGTCGAAAAGGTCTTGTGAAGATTCAGGTGCATTACGTCGACGCCGAAATCGCCCGGCCGGGCGATACCGACCAGCGCGTTCATGTTCGCGCCGTCCATGTAAAGCATCGCGCCCTTGGCATGCAGAATCTTCGCGGCTTCCACGATGTCGTGCTCGAAAACGCCAGTGGTATTGGGATTCGTCACCATCAGCGCCGCGACGTCTTCCGTGACGGCTTTGGCAAGCACTTCGAGATCGATCATCCCGCGGTCGTTGGAACTGATATTCTCGACAACGTAACCGGACATCGCGACCGTCGCCGGATTCGTCCCATGAGCCGAATCGGGGATCAAAACCTTCTTGCGCGCATTGCCCTGCGATTCGAGCAGCGCACGGACCAGCAGAATCCCCGTGAATTCCCCGTGCGCGCCGGCTGCCGGCTGCAAGGTGACCGCATCCATGCCCGTGATTTCAGCCAGAGCAGCTTCGAGCGCCGCCATGATTTCCATGGCGCCCTGCGACAGCGACTCGGGCTGATACGGATGAATCCAAGAAAGACCGTCCACGCGAGCCACAGCCTCATTCACGCGCGGATTATATTTCATGGTGCAGGAGCCGAGCGGATACAGGCCGTAATCGATGGCGTAGTTTTGCGTGGAGAGCCGAGTGAAGTGGCGAATCGTTTCCACTTCGCTGACCTCGGGAAAATCTTCAATCTCGCTCCGGACGTTCGCAGCGCCGAGAGCCTCGGTGGGGGCAACCTGCGGCACATCGAGCTCGGGAAGCTGGTAGGCAAGCTTGCCTGGCGAGCTCCTCTCGAAGATCAGCCCTTCGTTCGGATTGACGTGTTGGCGAACTTTGCGGATCATTAGGCTTTCACCTCCTCGGGTTCTGCCTGACCCGCTCGGGACAGTGCGCCAATCCCGCTAACAGCGCCGTGAAAGACTTCCGCGACCGTGTCCATTTGGCTTCGCTTCGTAGTTTCCGTGGCACAGAGAAGCATCGCGCCGTCCAACTCCGGATAGAAACGCTTCAGCGGCAAACCGCCGATGATCTTGTTTTCCAACAGAGCCTCGTTGATTTCATCGGGACCCTGACCGTCGGTCATCGCGACGAATTCGTTGAAGAACGGTCCGGAGAATCGCAGCGGCAATTTACCGGCTAGGTAGTGAGCTTTGGACAGATTCTGTTCCGCCAGTTCGCGCAGCCCGCGCTTTCCGTAAACCGTCATGAAAACCAGCGCCATCAAGGCGATCAACGCCTGGTTGGTGCAAATGTTCGATGTCGCTTTCTCTCGGCGGATGTGCTGCTCGCGCGTCGAGAGAGTCAAACAGAATGCCCGATTTCCGTTTGTATCTTTCGTCTCGCCCACCAGCCGGCCCGGGATCTGCCGCATGTACTTTTCTTTCGTCGCGATGATGCCGGCGAACGGACCGCCGTAGCTGGGAGGAATTGCGAACGATTGCAGCTCGCCCGCGACGATGTCGGCCTCGCGCGGCGGCTCCAGCATTCCGAGCGACACCGCCTCGGCAAATACGAAAACCAGCATCGCGCCATGCTTGTGAGCCAGCTCAGCGGCACGCTTGGTGTTTTCCACGATGCCGAAAAAGTTGGGCGACTGAATAATTACAGCCGCGGTCTTATCGTCGATCTTGCTCTCCAGATCGGCAAAATCCAGAGTGCCGGATTCGTTGTCGTAGCCGAACTCCACCACCGGCATACTCTGCTGCCGCGCGTACGTCCCGAGCACCTCGCGATACTCCGGATGCACCGTACGCGATACCAGGACGCGATCGCGCTTCGTGATCCGCATGGCCATCATGGCCGCTTCCGGAACGGCCGTCGAGCCGTCGTACATCGAAGCGTTCGCGACCTCCATCCCGGTCAACTGGCAGATCATCGTTTGAAATTCGAAGATCGTGGTGAGCGTACCTTGCGCGATTTCCGCCTGATAGGGAGTGTACGAGGTGAGAAACTCGCCGCGTGAGACAACGGTATCGACGAGGACAGGCCGGTAATGGTTGTATACGCCGGCTCCGAGGAAGCTCGCATAGCCGTTGGCGTTCTCCGCGCCGCGCGCGCGGAAATAGTCTACGATTTCGTATTCGGATTTACCTGGCGCGATGGACAGGGGCCGGTCGAGGCGCACTTCCGGCGGAAGATACGCAAACAAATCTTCAAGAGAACTCGCGCCGATGGCGTCGAGCATGTCACGGCGCTCGGAATTGGACTTCGGAAGATATCGCAAGTCTTATTTTAGCGGGTGCCGACCGGCTGGTCGAGGGTTAACTGACCGTCAAAATGGCTCGAAACGAGGAATGCCGAAATCGTAGCGGGGATAAGATCTGAAATCCAGGCAACGCTGGCCGGTTTACCAACTGCTAGCAGTACTATATCCAGCGACGTGGCGACAACGTAGACCAGGACGGCGGTTTTACGCATGTCCAGCCAGAAAAATAAAAATCCGCAACCAAGCAGATTTCCAAAGAGGATGTAGGAGACCCATGGGCCGGCATGCGGTGCAAGCATCAACTCAATCAACGTCGGAACGCAATAAAGACCGAGGATCGCCCCCGCGAAGCTCAGGACTTGCTTGACCCGTCGGCGCGTGTTCTCTGGGGCGTTTCGCAACGGTCGGAACAGAATCGACCGGATCCGAAACAGAACGCCGACCATGGATGCCGCCAGTATTTGCCAAAGCAGCATCCCGCTGCCCGGGTCGATATAGAGCAAAAGGTAAGTACGTTGCAACAATGAATAACGACAACAATTACAGAAAGGTTACGGCGCGGTTCAACTTCGTTTGATCCCCAGTTTCTGCATCCGAAACTGTAGTGTAGATCGCTTCATCCCGAGGCGCGCCGCCGCTCCTTTTGGACCTGCTAGTACCCAGTTGCTCTCTTCCAGCGCCTTCAGGATATGTTTGCGATCCGCCTCCGCCAGCGTCTCGATGCGAGATGACGTCGCATTGCCGGCTTTGAGATCGCCGAGCGGCATGTGCAGAACAGTTCCCGACGTCAGGATGACGGCCCGCTCGATAAGATTCTGGAGCTCGCGAACGTTTCCCGGCCAGCGATAATGCACCAGAGTTTCCATCGCCGCGGATGGGATGGTCTCGATACGCTTGTTCATGCGCCGGGAGAACTGCTGCACAAAATAACGCACCAGAACCGGAATATCCACCTCGCGCTCCCGCAGTGGCGGAATCACGATGGGAAACACGTTCAAGCGATAATACAGGTCCGCCCGGAAACGCCCATCCTCCACCATTTCGGCGAGATTCCGGTTCGTAGCGGCAACTAGGCGAGCGTCGGTCTTGATGGTTCTGGTGCTGCCCAGCCGCTCGAACTCCCGCTCCTGCAAAACGCGCAGCAGCTTCGGCTGCAACTCCAAGGGGATCTCTCCGACTTCGTCCAAAAACACCGTTCCCTGATGCGCCAATTCAAAACGTCCGATGCGCTGCATGATGGCGCCGGTAAACGCGCCTTTCTCATGCCCGAACATCTCGCTTTCGAGCAGACCGGTCGGAATAGCGGCGCAATTCAGTTTTACGAACGCCTTCCCTCGCCGCTCGCTGAGGTTATGGATGGCGCGGGCGATCAGTTCCTTTCCGGTACCCGTTTCTCCGCAAATGAGCACGGTGGAACCGGTGGGCGCAACGGTTTCCACCTGTTCCAGAACGCTGCGGAGACCTTCGCTGTGCCCGATAATCTCGTCAAAACGTCCAGCGATGCGGACCTCGTCTTCGAGATAAACCTTCTCTTCCGCAAGCTGGGCGTTGAGCTCCTCGATTTTCCGGTACGACAGCGCGTTGTCGAGCGCGATTGCGATCTGCCCCGCTACCTGCGTCAGTAAATCGATGTCAGCGGGTTGAAAAGCGTCCGGCCGCTTGCTGCCAACCTTCAAAGTGCCCAATTCACGGTCGCGAAAAATCAGCGGCAATGCCTGAAAGGAGCGCAGATCCGAATCCACCGCGCCAACGCCCGGCTCGCCGATCTCGACATAATCGATATCGAACGTGCGCCGCAGGCAATCCGAGATTTCCCGCAGCAAATCGTCGGTCTTGAGCCGCGAGACCACCGCGTTATTCACGTCGAGCAACAATCTGAGCCGATCCCGCTCCCGCGCGAGCTGCTGTTGGTATTCTCCGGCGGCCTCGAAACTCAGCGCGTTTTCCACTGCGATCGCAATCTGTTTCGCCGCCTGTTCCATGAATTCGATTTCTTCGGGAGCATAGGCGTCCTTGGTGAGAGAACCGAAATTCACGGCTCCCAGAAAACGCCCCGCCGTCAAGAGGGGCAGCATGCAATAGCTGCTAATCCCCTCCTTGAGCAGCAGAGAATGCAGCACCGGGAAACGATGGTCTTTCGATGTATCCGGAACATAAAGCGCCTTGCGCGTATCGAGCAAAATGCTGGTCGGCACGTCTTCTATCGGATACGAATGGGTGGGTGGCGGGCTGTAAGGCCGGTCGGTTTCGAGCAGGTGCAGTCGAACTGTGCGCCGCTCCGCATCATAGAGGCTGAGCGCAATGAAATCGAAAGGAAGTAGCGGCTGCAGGCAGCGGCGCAGATCGCGGAAGAGCTCCGAAAGCTGTCGATCGGAAATGATCGAATCGGCAACTTCGAGAAGCGCAGCGTAGCGCTCCCGAGTGCGATCGGATGGGGCGTGTCCGGCCGGCGCCGCCCCTCCCGGCTCAGGCTGGGCCATTTGCTACGAACGTAGCACAGACACAGCGAATTCAGGCTGCAATCGCGACGCGGCGCGAGTATTTCAACCGGATCTGAACAACAGCGCTGTCAATCAGTTTTTTACCTTCATAGTGTCGGAGTCGACTGCTTTCTTCCCCGTCACACCTTCGAGGCCGGCGAGGATTCCTCGATAGTCGTTCTTGTCGGCTTGGAACGCGAATCCTCCCTTGTTCCCGTTATCGTCCCACGTTAGACCGATGAAGTGTTTTTTCGACTTGCTTAACGCCATGAGCGCGCCGACTCCCAAAGATACAACCGCGAGACCAATAGCGGTTCCGACTCGACGGTGCACATCCTGTCCATAACTGATCTCGGTCACGGAAGCGGCAGGGATCTTGACAATCTCGGCTTTGCCTTTGAAGAGCACGATGACGCCGCTGTTCAAGTGCAACTTGATCTCCTTACCAGCTTTCACGTCTGAAATCGACCCCCCATCGTACTTGATCTTGTAGCCTTCCTCGGCAGAGTAAATCGAGCCGGGAACTACCATGCACAGCAGTAATGCGATTGTTTTTTGAGTACTCACGGACTTCTCCCTTGTGGTTTAATTCGAAATATTACGGGTTGTTACACGTAAAACTACGGTTATAATCGGCAATTGCCGGGCAAAACGATACACCATACGCGTGCTTCTTAGCACAAATAAGCTAAGCTCGGCCGCCTTTATTATTCGTCAGCGCAGGTTCCCATGAAAGGGACGACGGCAACGGTGGACATTAAAGCCGCGTGCCAGACGTGTCGATGAACCGAAGGAGTGCATACCGAGTCCAGGTCCGACCTTCCCAAGTGGCTGTACCCATGTTTGCTAAGCGCCTCGATTCTGATCTACTGGCTGCCGAGGCTGCTACGCGGCTTCTGGATCGACGAAGCCGGAGCCTATTGGGTCGCGCATGGAGGATGGTCGAACGTCTGGCACACCATCCAGGTATGGCCCACGCAATCCATCGTTTATGCCTACCTGAGTACCTTCTTCTCGTCGGACGGTCCTTATAAGGAAGCAGTTCTCCGGGCGCCGTCGGTCGTAGGCATGCTTCTCGCGGCGTGGGCGTTGTATAAAATGACCGAAGCCATGTTCGGCGCAGGATCGGGCTGGATCGCCGCGATCCCGTTCTGCTGCGCGGGCGCGATTGTCGACATGGCTACCAACGCTCGTCCCTACGCGCTGGGGCTTGCGCTGGTGGTGGTGTCGTTCTGGAGCCTGCGGCAGCTTGTTCAGACCCGCGACCGCAAATGGCTCCTTATTTATTGTGTCTCGTCGCCGTTCATTATTCATTTCCATTACCCGTTCGTGGTCGTATTCGCTGTCCAGGCTGTCTATTTATTTACGGCGTGGCGCATCGGCCGACGCCTGCGGTGGAATCAGATGGCGGCCGGAGTGGGTGCCGTTGTTCTCGGAGCACTCCCGCTGGTCTGGCCGTTCCTCATGCTGGCGCACGTCTCGACGCGTTGGAAAACCGGGGCGCTTCCTACGCTTTCGACATTCCTGAGCTTTTATCCGTTGCAGGTGCTGTTCCCGGCCGCGATCGGGCTAGGTTTGTTCTTCGTGCTGCATCGGAAATGGTTTGACCGGATCACGACAATCCCCACCGACGATCTCATCCTGCTACTTACGTGGCTGCTGCTTGGCCCCGTTTCCATGTTCATCCTGGCGCGAACAGCTTCGTACGCGATCTTCGCCACGCGTTTTCTGATCTATGCGCTGCCGCCGTTCTTCATTCTGCTGGCGTGGGCGATCCAGCAGGTCGGGAACGCGTCCGGCCGATTCGTGCTAGTCGGCGGAATTGCGCTGAGCGCGGCTCTTTACGTCCCCCAGATGGCCGTGACGCATGAATGGCGAACGCCGCTCGCCACCGCGCAGACCGTCGCGGGAGCAGGGACCCCGATCCTGCTCCGCAGCGGATTTGTGGAATCGCCGATCTTCGATTGGAAGTCCGAACCCAATCCCGCCACGCATCTTTTTTCTCCCCTGCTCGCTTATCCCGTGCGGAACGAAATCATCCCGATTCCGTTTTTCGTGGACGCCGCGGCCGAAAGCTATATTGAGGACCAGGTCCAGCGCCGGGCCGCTTCCCATCCGGCGTTCTGCCTGCTCGCGGAGACCGGCTCCGACGTACTCAATTCCCTGCCCGACTGGTTCTATAAACACGGCTACATCGCCTCCTCGCAGCAGGTCGGCGGCTTCGAATTGCTCGTCTTTCACGCGCCGCAAAACGTGGCCGTATCGGGCCGCTGATATCGGATAATAGCTGTAGGAGCCCCTTCCAGCAGCACACCAGCATGCCGTATTGTTTCGATCCGCTCGTCGCCGAGTGGTTTGCATCCCGTTTCCCTAAAGCCACAGAACCGCAGACACTCGGTTGGCCGGAGATCGCCGCCGGCAACAACGTTCTGATCTCCGCTCCTACCGGATCCGGAAAAACTCTGGCCGCATTTCTGATCTGCATCGACCAGCTTGTGCAAGCCGCCCGCGCCGGCACTCTCGCCAACGAAACCCAGGTCGTCTATGTTTCGCCCTTGAAGGCGCTGTCCAACGACGTGCATCGCAATCTGGATGTCCCGCTCGCTGAAATCTCCGAACTGGCGGCAAAACGTGGCATCGCTCTGACGCCGATCCGAACAGCTCTCCGCACCGGCGACACGCCTGCGTACGAGCGCCAGCAGATGCTGAAGACGCCGCCGCACATCCTGGTGACCACGCCGGAATCGTTGTTCATTCTGCTCACCGCCGGCAAATCGCGCGAGCTGTTGAAGACCACGCGAACAGTGATCGTGGATGAGATCCACGCGATCGCGGACGATAAACGCGGATCGCACCTGGCCCTCACCTTGGCACGGCTCAACGCGCTCGCAAAAACAACTCCGCAACGAATTGGTTTGTCGGCCACTGTGAATCCCATCGAAGAGGTGGCCAACTACCTCGCACCGAACACGATAATCGTGGATATCGGACATCGCCGCGCCATGGATCTCGCGATCGAGATTCCGAACGACGAATTAGGCGCGGTCGCGACCAGCGAAATGTGGGCCGACATCTACGACCGCATCGCGCGACACATCCTGAGCCATCGTACGACGCTAGTCTTCGTCAACACCCGCCGATTATCGGAGCGCATTTCCCATGCTCTGGCCGAGCGCCTCGGCGAGAACACCGTGCTGCCGCATCACGGGAGCCTCTCGCGAGCTCTCCGCTTCGATGCCGAAGCCCGCTTGAAATCCGGCCAGCTCCGCGCGGTCGTCGCCACGGCATCGCTCGAGCTGGGCATCGATATCGGCTCGGTCGATCTGGTCATTCAGATCGGCACACCGCGCTCCATCGCCGTCTCGCTCCAACGCGTTGGACGTTCGGGCCACTGGGTGGGGGCGAAGCCGCGTGGGATTTTCTTTCCCTCAACTCGCGATGAGCTAATCGAATGCGCAGCCTTGGTACACGGGATACGCAGCGGAGACCTGGAGCGCATTGAAATTCCGGAGAACGCGCTCGACATCCTGGCGCAGCAGATAGTCGCGGAAACATCGGCCGACGCGTGGGGCGAAGACGATCTCTACGCGCTCGTCCGATGCGCCTATCCATATCGCAACCTGAAACGCAGCGATTTCGATTCCGTCGTCACCATGCTGTCGGAAGGCATCGCGACCTCGCGTGGCCGTAGTGGAGCGATGCTTCATCGCGACCAGGTGAACAGCCGCGTCCGTGGCCGGCGCGGTGCACGTCTCGCAGCCATAACTTCGGGCGGAGCCATCCCGGAAAACGCAGCCTACGCGGTGATCGCCGAGCCGGAAGGGAAAACGATCGGCTCGCTTGACGAAGATTTCGCGGTCGAAAGCCTCACAGGCGATGTTTTTCTGCTCGGCACGCAAAGCTGGCGGATTCGTCATGTCGGATCGGGGACCGTTCGCGTCGAGGATGCCCACGGTGCGCCGCCGTCGATTCCGTTCTGGCTCGGCGAAGCTCCCGGCCGCTCGCCGGAATTATCCAGCATCGTCTCGACGCTTCGTACGCGCCTGGCCGATGCGTCGGCTGACCAACTCGAGTCGCTGGCGTCCGAATGCGGCCTCGACGATGCCAGCGCACGACAAGCAATTGCCTACCTTCACGCCACCGTCTCCATTCTCGGCGTAATGCCGTCGAAAGACACCGTAGTAGCCGAGCGCTTCTTCGACGAAGCGGGCGGAATGCAGCTCGTAATTCACGCGCCGTTCGGTGCGCGCATCAATCGCGCCTGGGGACTCGCGCTGCGCAAGCGATTCTGCCGCACCTTCAATTTCGAACTTCAGGCCGCGGCCACGGACAACGGCATCGTGATCTCGCTCAGCGACCAGCATGCTTTCCCGCTGGAGCTCGTGTTCGAATTCCTCAAACCGGAAACGCTGGAAGACGTGCTCACACAAGCCATGCTCCCGGCGCCGATGTTCGGCGCACGCTGGCGATGGAACGCCACGCGAGCCCTCGCCATCCTGCGTTTTCGTGGTGGCGCCAGAGTTCCTCCACCCATCCAGCGCATGCGTTCCGACGATTTGCTCGCCTCGGTTTTCCCCGATCAAGTCGCATGCGGCGAGAACCTCACCGGACCCATTCGCATTCCCGATCATCCTCTCGTCAACGAGACCATCAACAACTGTCTCTATGAAGCGATGGACCTGGACGGCCTACGCCGCGTGATCGAGGGGATCGAATCCGGCGCAATTCGAACCGTGGCGATCGACACTCCGGAGCCATCGTTCCTCTCCCACGAAATCCTGAACGCGAATCCCTACGCCTATCTCGACGACGCGCCACTGGAAGAACGCCGCGCTCGCGCCGTACAACTTCGCCGTACCTTGCGATCGGATGCGAGCGATGGCGCCGGTATTCTGGATCCAGCCGCCATCCAGCAGGTGGCAGCCGAGAGTTGGCCCGAAGTGCGCGATCGCGACGAACTGCACGATGCTCTTCTCACGCTCATCACCGCGCCGCCCTCTCCCGACTGGCAGACCTTCTTCGACGAGTTGATTCAAGAACGACGGGTCTTCGTTCACGCACGCGGCGGTAAATCATTCTGGGTCGCAGCCGAAAAGCGTGCCGTCGCTGACGACCCCGCGATCGTACTGCGAGGCTGGTTGGAATCGACAGGACCAGCCACAGCATCGGCTCTCGCGGACCGCCTCGCGTTCACGCGTGAGCAAATCGACATCGCGCTGGCGCAACTAGAAGGCGAAGGCCAAGTGATGCGCGGCCATTTCACTCAGACCTCGCCAGTGGATGAAATCGAGTGGTGCAATCGACGCGTGCTCGCGCGAATCCATCGGGCAACTCTCGGTCGTTTGCGGCGCGAAATCGAACCGGTGTCGGCCGCGCAGTTTCACGCGTTTCTTCATCGCTGGCAGCACATCTCAGCAGGATCGCAATTGTACGGGGCCGATGGGCTGCTGCAAATTATTCGCCAGTTGCAAGGCTATGAAGTACCCGCGGCAGCATGGGAATCGAATGTCCTGCGCGAGCGCATCGCTCGATACGAGCCCGAGTTTCTCGACGAGCTCTGTCTCTCCGGAGAAGTGATGTGGGCCCGGGTGTCGCCGCATCCCGGCGCCCGTCCGACCCGCATAGCTCCAATCTCGCTATTCCTACGCGAAGACGCGCCATGGCTCCTAGCCTCGTTTCCGACCCGTGAGCGCGAGGGCGCGATTGCCGAAGCCATTCTATCGGCCCTCGATCACAACGGAGCCTCCTTTTTCGCCGACCTGACTCGCATCACCAGCCATCCCATCGACGAGCTGCAAGACGCCCTATGGGACCTGGTGGCCGCTGGCCTGATCACCGCCGACGGCTTCGAAAACCTGCGCGTGCTGATCGATCCCAAGCGGCGCAACGCCGATCTGCAAACCAGGCGCAGCCGATCAAGAAATGCCGGCGGCCGCTGGGCTCTTCTCAACCGAACTGCTTCTGCCGATTCAATCGCGGAAAAATGGGCCGACCAGCTTTTGCGCCGCTGGGGCGTGCTTCTCCGCGATTTGCTCGCCAGAGAACCAGGCGCTCCACCGTGGAGAGACCTTTTACCTGTCCTCCGCCGTATGGAAGCAAGAGGCCAAATCCGAGGAGGCCGCTTCGTCGCTGGATTCACTGGCGAACAATTCGCGCTTCCCGAAGCGCTCGACCTGCTGCGCGCCATTCGCCGCACCGGCGATATGGAAACCCACCGCGAGTTGTCGCCTTCAGATCCCTTAAACCTAACCGGAATCATCCTCCCCGGCCCGCGCGTCAGCCCGCTGCTACTTACACGCGCCGGATAAGTCCGCCAGTATAATTGAAATCAAATGCGATTTGCTGTTTTTTCCCTTGCCTGCAGTATTCTTGCCGTTGCGGGCGACCGCGGCGGAGAATACTTCAGCACAGATTCCGGACCGGTCACCATGACCCTGTTGCATCACGCAACTTTCGAGATGGAACAGACCGGCCACGTGATCTACGTGGATCCCACCAGCGACTCCAGCTATAAAGGTCTGCCCAAAGCAGATCTGATTCTCATCACCAACGATCAGCCCGACCATCTCGACATCGCAGCCATCAATCGTATTTCCAGGAAAAACACGGCAATCATCGCTCCCCCCGGCCCGGCCCCTCGTCTCCCGCATTGCACCGCGCTCCCCAACGGCGAAACGGTAAGCATGGGCGAGATCGTGATCGAAGCCGTCCCGGCGTATCAGGATACACCGAAGACCACGCATGAGAAGGGCAAGGGCAACGGTTACGTGGTCACGTTTTCCGGACTGCGCGTCTATATTTCCGGCGACACTGGCATCTTCCCCGAGATGGCCAAAATCAAAAATATCGATGTCGCATTTCTCGCGGTAGGAACGCCGGAGTCCATGTCGCTGGACGACGCACTCAAAGTGGTAAAACTCATGAAGCCGAGAATTCTTTACCCCTATCAGTACCGCGATACGAATCCCGACGAGATCAGGAAACAGCTCGCAAATGCCGGTACAGAAGTGCGAACGCGGAACTGGTACTGAAGTCCGCGTCGTGTCGCTGGAATATCTTCTCGAAGATCAAAATCGAATGGCGAAAGCCACGAACTATTTCGCGTGGCAGAGCCGGCTCGTGCGTCCTCATCTCGGCCGCCGCATCGTTGAAGTTGGTTGCGGAATCGGCAATTTCACCGCTTCGCTGCTCGATCGCGATCTTGTCGTCGCATTGGATTCCGAACCGGCCTGCGTGGATCGATTGCTCGAGCGATATCCGCGGCACGACAATTTGAAAGCCTACGCCACAAGCCCGGACAGCGACGAGTTTTCCGACCTCGTACGCTTCCAGCCCGATTCATGCGTCTGCCTGAACGTGCTCGAGCACATCGAAGACGATCGGCAAGCCGTGCGCGCCATGGCATCGATTCTCGTCCCGGGCGGATCGCTGATTCTGTTGCTACCGGCGTTTCCGGCATTACGTGGTCCCATCGATCACCGCCTCGAGCACTTCCGCCGTTACCGCCGCCGTGATGTCCTCGCCCTCGCACAAGACGCAGACCTGAAAATTCGGACGCTTCACTTCGTCAACTTGATCGGATTTTTCGGATGGTGGATGAACGCCCGCATCTTCCGTCGCGATAAGCAATCGGCCACCCAGATCGCCATCTTCGATCGTCTGATCGTGCCGGTTCTCTCCCGCATCGAATCGATTGTGCCGCCGCCGTTCGGCCAGTCGCTTTTTGCCGTTCTCGAAAAACGATGAGTTTCCAGCCGTTTAGAAATCCGATCGGTTTCGGCGCCAGCGACTTTATCGAGATCGCACTGGCGCTGCTGCTCGTCGGCTTCATACTACTGCGGCCGTGGCTCGAAACGCGGGCTCGGAGCTTTGCGGAGCGAACTCTCTGGTGCATGCTCGCTCTCTTTGCTCTGCCCATCGTGCTCCGTCTCGCGTTGCTCCCATTTCATCCTGTTCCCGTGCCGAATATTTACGACGAGTTCGGTCATCTCCTGGTCGCGGACACTCTGCGTCATTTCCGGCTCGCAAATCCGATGCATCCCAAGCATCGTTTCTTCGAAACATTCTTCGTACTTCAGGAGCCGACGTACAGCTCCATTTATCCAATCGGTCAAGGAATCGTTTTCGCGGCCGGCAGGATCTGGTTCGGCAATCCGTGGGCCGGCGTAGTTCTCACCACCGCGGCGTTCTGCGCTCTCACTTATTGGATGCTGCGCGCGTGGGTGCGCCCTCTGTGGGCACTGGTCGGCGGCCTTTTAGCGGTCATGGAATTCGGGCCGCTAAACATGTGGATGAACAACTACTGGGGCGGATCCCTCACCGCATGTGCCGGCTGCCTGGTCTTCGGATCGCTGCCGCGTCTCAAGCAATCCTGGCAAGTCCGCGATGCCGTATTGCTCGGCATCGGCCTCGGGTTTCACATTCTCACGCGTCCGTTCGAATCGACTTTCCTTCTCATCAGTGCGATCCTCTTCCTGATTCCGGCCAGACCCAAATGGCAACCGGCGCTGGCCACGGCGTCCCTGGTAGCCGTCGCATTAGCCATCACGGTTCTGCAAAACTATCGCGTGACCGGCCACCCAAGCGAACTGCCTTACCAACTCAGCCAATACCAATACGGAGTACCGGCGGCGCTCACATTTCAATCCGACCCCGTGCCGCATCGCGAGCTGACGCCGCAGCAAGCCATCGAGTACAAGTCCCAGCTATCATTCCGGAATCGCAGCACCGAAACGCTCACCAGCTACTTCCAGAGGCTCGAATATCGCGTCCGATTTTATCGCTTCTTCTTTCTCGCGCCTTTATACGTGGCCTTCGCCATGTATCTGCTGGCGTACCGAACCCCGCACTGGCTCTGGATTGTAGTCACGCTGGCCCTATTTGCGCTAGGCACAAACTTCTTTCCGGCGTTCCAGTATCACTACATCGCCGCGGTGACGTGCCTCTTCGTGCTCGTCAGTGTCGTGGGCTTACAGCGCATCGCCCAGTGGCCGGGAGGCCGCCAAGCCGCCGCGCTCCTGTTTTTTCTGTGTGTCCTCGATTTTGGATTCTGGTACAGCCGCAGCCTGTTCTCGGGTCCTAACAACACCGAACGCCGCGTCTTGGTAAATCGGACGCTTGAAAAAACCCGCGGCCAATTGCTCGTCTTCGTACGATACTCGCCGAATCATATTTTTCAGGACGAGTGGGTCTACAACGAAGCCGATATCGATGCATCGCGCATCGTCTGGGCGCGGGATCGCGGCTCGATCGACAACGAAGAACTGCGCCGCTACTATCCCAAGCGAGCCGCCTGGCTGCTGGATCCGGACGTGCAGCCGCCCAAACTGATCCCCTACGAACCGGAGCCGGTTCCCGAGCCTGTACCTGAAACGCGGGCAGAGCCTCAACCCGCGAGGCCCTCGAAACCGCCCACTCAGCCGGCTCTAAGACTTGAGCAGGTTCGCTAATGGCGTTTCCACAAGCCCGCGCATAAACTCCGCCGCCTGCCGCGCGCTACGATCGGCAAAATCGATCCCGACCGTCTCGCCATTCACGACCGGTAGCGGATGACACAATTCGTATCCAAGATACCCGTCATACCCAATCTCATCGAGCGCCTGAACAAAATCGGCGTAGTATGTATCCGGATCGCCGAAGTGCGAAAGCACCTGCAAAGATCCCGTAGCCCGCACAACGTCGCGCATCGAAGTCTTCTCATACTTCGCGACCAGTGGCGCATCGATACAAGCCCGCAGCGACGTTGATCCGACCTCGTCAATCATCCGCAGCACATCCCGATGCGTGTCCATCACTGGAGGATGGTTCTGCAAAGCCAGCGTGACGCCCTTCTCGCACGCATAACCGGCGCACTCACGGAAAGCATCGCGGCACCACTCCCAGGTCTGCTCCGGGGTGAACTGCCGGTGCGCATCGCGCCAAATCTCGCGCGCAATGTCGTACCGGCCCAGGCCATCGTGAACCGTCACGCCCGGCCACGCTGCAAACACGCGCAGTAGCTTCGCTCTGAACGCCGGCGTGCAATCGATGAGTTGCCGGACATAAGCGATCTGCGCCTCGCGATGCTCCGGAACCGGACTGCTGAAATCGTTATTCGCTGCCAGCGCATAAATCTCGACGCCGTGATCGGCCGCGAGCAAGCGTAGATTTTCAGTCTGTCCCGGCTGCAGATCCAGCGGATTCAAGTGCGGCCGTTTTCCATCCAGTTCAATTCCGTCGTACCCCAAATCCCGCGCCCGCGGTATCAGCTCTTCCAGGGTCAGCGCCCTGCCGCGATACCACAGGCCAAGATAGGTAATGCTGTACAACCCGACTCGCATCGTCACTCTCCCTGCACGGCCTCATACGCTTCATCCGGACGAGGCCGCAGATTATGATTCTGATTCAAAGTCCGCGCGCAACAATTCCAGCGGAGAATGGCATCGTCATTGCCCGCCGGACGCGAGCGCTCCGCTTCTTCATATAACTCCATCGCTCGCCGAAGTCCATCGTAGGCCGTAAACGCCGAGTTCGGCGATCCTTGCCGCAGTTGCGCCCGCGCCGTCCGCTCCCAGATGATGCCGCCGTAGTAGGCTTTCTCATACGCGCCATCCATGCGGCGCAGCACGTCGCGAGCTCGCGATGTCGCGCCTCCGTGCCCAAACTGATCCGTGATGGCCAGCAGCAGCATGATCAGAGCCTGCTGATTGTCCGTGTCCACTGCGAGCACATCATGACAGATGCTCTCCGCCTGCGCCGGCTCATTCAAGAGACGATACCGTTCCGCTTTTTGCAGAGCTTCCGGAATCGCCTCCCGCGAAATGGGTTTCAATTCAAAATCCACGCGTCACCTCCTGCGAAACAGCTTGGCAATAGGATCGAAATACCGGTCCACCACACGCTCTTTCAACGGAATAATTGCGTTGTCCGTAATCGTAATACTCTCCGGACACACCTTGGTACAGCACTTCGTAATGTTGCAGAACCCGATGCCGTGTTCCTTCCTCAGATCCGGAACGCGATCTTCTTCGTCGATCGGATTCATTTCCAAAGCCGCCGCATAGACCAGGAACCGCGGCCCGATAAATCGATCGTGCATGTGATGTTCCCGCAGCACGTGACAAACGTCCTGGCAGAGAAAGCACTCGATGCACTTACGAAATTCCTGCACCCGATCGGCATCCGCTTGCGACATTCGCCACGTCCCATCCGGTGCATCCGGCTTGCGCGGCTTGAATTTCTTGATGCGCTTCTTTACTTCGAAATTCCACGACACGTCCGTCACCAGGTCGCGTACTAATGGAAACGACTTCATCGGCTGCACCGTGATCGGCTGTTCCAGAGGCAGCGTATTCAGCCGCGTCATGCACATCAGCTTCGGCATCCCGTTGATCTCGGCCGAGCACGATCCGCACTTCCCCGCCTTGCAATTCCATCGCACCGCGAGATCGTTGGCCTGTTCCGCCTGGATCTGGTGCACTGCGTCCAGCACCACCATGCCCGCGGTCACCGGATTCTTGTAATCGCGAAACTCGCCGCCCGATTTGTCGCCACGCCAGATCCGAAAAGTAGCCGTCGCCGTGCTCATTGCATCTCCTCGATAATCTGCTTCAACTCCGGAGCCAGAGGGACCAGCGGCTCACGCGATATCTGCATGCTTCCATCCCGACCCTTGTGCACAATAATGTTGAACGTCCCGTACGCTTCGTCTTTCAAGGGATAGTCGTCGCGGAAATGCGCCCCGCGGCTCTCTTTCCTCTCATATCCGGCAAGCGTAATCGCTTCCGCAACCGTGAGCAGGTTCGTCAGATCCATCGCCGTATGCCAGCCCGGATTATATTCGCGATTCCCCGCGACGCCAACTTTCGCGGCGCGCTTCCAAAGTTCATGGATGCCCTCGAGCGCCCGCTCCATCTCCTCGGCGCGCCGCACAATGCCGACAAGGTCCTGCATCATATCCTGCAAATCGTGTTGGATCTGATACGCGCCCTCGCCATTCGTGTGCCTTTCGAAAACCGCGAGCGCCTTCCGGGCCGCCTCATCCACCTGTTCCGGATTCACGCTCCCGGCAGCATGGTCTTTCGCGAATCGAGCCGCATACTCACCGGCACGCTTCCCGAATACCAACAGATCCGATAACGAATTCCCGCCCAATCGATTCGCCCCATGCAGTCCCGCCGCGCACTCACCCGCCGCAAACAGCCCCGGCACATCCGACATCTGCGTGTCGCCGTTCACGCGCACCCCACCCATCATGTAGTGCGTCGTCGGTCCCACTTCCATCGGTTCCTTCGTAATATCGATATCGCCGAGTTGCTTGAACTGATGATACATACTGGGCAGTTTCCGTTTTATATGTTCCGCCGCATGCGGGATCTTCTCCTCGATCCACGCAATGTCGAGAAACACGCCGCCGTGCGGGCTCCCGCGTCCTTCCTTCACTTCTCTCACAATGCATCGCGCCACGTGATCGCGTGTCAGGAGCTCCGGCGGACGCCGCGCAGTTTTGTCGCCCTGCGTGTAGCGCCACCCTTCTTCAGGATTATCGGCCGTCTGAGTGCGATAGTTCTTCGGAATATCCTCGAACATGAAGCGCTTGCCGTTCGAGTTTTTCAGAACGCCGCCTTCGCCGCGAACTCCCTCGGTCACCAGAATGCCGCGCACGCTGGGAGGCCAGATCATTCCCGTGGGATGGAATTGCACGAACTCCATGTCCATCAGCGATGCGCCCGCATGGTACGCGAGTGAATGGCCGTCGCCGGTGTACTCCCAGCTATTGCTGGTGATCTTGAACGCCCGCCCGATTCCGCCGGTCGCCAGCACCACGGCCTTCGCGCGAAACAGCTTGAATCGTCCGCGCTCGCGATCGTATCCGAACGCGCCCACCACGCGATCGCCATCTTTGAGCAGCGTGAGAATCGTGAACTCCATGTAGACATCGATTCCCTGATGAATCCCGTGATCCTGAAGCGTGCGGATCATCTCGAGTCCGGTGCGATCGCCGACATGCGCCAGCCGCGGATATTTGTGCCCGCCAAAATTGCGCTGTAGAATGCGGCCATCGGGAGTGCGATCGAACACCGCGCCCCACGCTTCCAACTCCCGCACGCGAGCCGGAGCTTCCTGGGCATGCAACTCGGCCATGCGTGGATTATTCATGTACTGCCCGCCGCGCATGGTATCGGCGAAATGGACGCGCCAGTTATCGCGCTCGTCGACATTGCCCATCGCCGCCGCGACGCCGCCCTCGGCCATTACGGTGTGCGCCTTGCCCAGCAGAGATTTCGTAACCACCCCAACCGAAACGCCCGCCGCCGAAGCTTCGATCGCCGCCCTCAGTCCCGCGCCGCCCGCGCCGATGATCAGTACATCGTGCTCGTGCGTCTGGTATTCCGCCATTACAGAATTCTCCAATCTGTCCAGACGCCAATCGAGCACATCCGTACATACAGATCGGAGAAGGCGACCCAAAACAGGCTGCACCATGCAAAAACCATGTGCCGCCGATTGAGACAGCTCACGCAATCATAAGCGCGCTTGCGAAGAGGCTGTCTCGAGATGCGATCCGAAAATCCGCCAATGAGATGGCGCAAGGAGTGACAGCTAAACGTGTAGCAGCCGAGAAGCACCACATTAATAAGAAGCACCAGAGATCCCACGCGAACCGTGAACCCGCCGGGAAATCCAAAAAACCCGCGCCACGCATCGTGCGCGAGCAGTCCGATGAAGATAATACCGATGTACAAGAAATACCGATGAATGTTTTGAAGGATGAGAGGAAAGCTGCGCTCGCCGAGATATTTTTTGCGAGGCTCGCCGACCGTGCAAGCTGGAGGGTCCGCCCAGAACGCCTTGTAATACGCGCCTCGATAGTAATAACAAGTGACGCGAAATCCGCCCGGAGCCCACAGGATCAGCATCGCGGCCGTGACCCAAGCAGGCAGCCACGTAGGCCGTGCACCAAACCATGAATCGTTCGGATCGCCAACCAGCTCCGGCGAATAGAACGGCGACAGGTACGGCCCGAATCGATAGTGAGCTCCCTGCATCCCGGCCCACGTCGCATAAACGATAAACGCAGACAACGCGAGAAAGGTCAGAAGAGGCTGCACCCACCACAAATCGCGCCGCGCGGTTTTTCCAAACCCACCGCGTTCCACCATGACGTCGAACGAGGACATGATTCAGGAATTATAACGTTAGCGGTATGCTTCACGGCGGCACGCCGCACGCGGTACGCTGTACGCCCTACGAATAAATTCCAGGCGCTTCATGCCCGGCCCGCTCGACATATTCCGCGTACGATCCCGGATACACCAGCGGCTCCCGATCCGTCCCGCTCTCGCCGCCCAGCTCCAACACGCGCGATCCCAGCCCGCGCAGGAACGTCCGATCGTGCGACACGAAAATCATCGTGCCTTCGAAATCTTTCAGCGCTTCCACCAGCATCTGGTCAAGCTGTTCCCTTTTGAAGGGAGAGGCAAAGAGGGTGCTAACACAAAAGCGCTGGCGTCATCGTGCGCACAGCAAAATCCAAGCCGCCTCGTCGGCATTGAAGGAGAAAGTATGGGCAAATCTGTCCACCGCATCCGCGCGCATGAAATGCGCCGGACAACCCACCCTGTTTATTCGTCGATTGAGAAGTACTGGCTTACGGTAGCTGCGAAAGAATTCCCCTCCGGTATCAGCACCTCAGCCAACGCTAGAGATCCGATCGGACTCAATCGCCGAGTCTACAAAGACGTTCGTAGCAGCCTGGACGGGGAAACCGCCACGCCCGGGACATTTGACCTGATGAACAAGGGCATAACGATCCTTGCGCGTTCGGTGAAGTTGCTTGACAAGCAAAAAGGCTTGTTGGAAATCGTGATCGACGATTCGGAGGGCGGGATCGTCGATGGAGCCCACACTGCCAAAATAATCGAAGAAGCCAATGAGGATGGGACCACGCCGGACGAGCAGCACGTCGAGGTTTACATCCGTACCGGCGTCACAAGCGAACTTGTCAGCGATATAGCCCGCGGCTTAAATACCGGCATTCAGGTTGCGCCGCAATCCATCTACAACATCGCCGGCGTCTTTGACTGGCTGAAGGAAGAAATTGCCGAGGAGAATTACGCTGAGCGTATTTCCTGGAAGGAAAGCGACGATGAGGAGTACGATGTTCGTGATCTGATCGCGATTCTCGAAGCTCTTAACATCTTCGACTTTCCGAACGAAGTGAACGCGGGCAAACATCCCATCGCGGCTTACGAAAAATGGAGCACGCCCCTAACCAAATTCGCCAGAGACTATGAAGAAAACAAGGTAAAGATCGCCGCGAGCACATACCATCGGCTCCGGCCGCTCCTCAAGGACGGGCTGACTTTGTACGATCGGATTAGGCACGACTTCCGCGAAATGCACAATGACGATGGAGGCAGAGCGGGAAAAATGAATATCGTGGAAGAAGCGTCCGAGCGGCGCGGAGCATTTGATTTTCCATTCGCGAACCTGCCCTCAAGCAAATATCGACTAACGAAGGGAGCCACGTTTCCGATCCTTGCGGCCTTCCGGACTTACGTAGAGAAAAACCCGAAGACCGGCGAGGCTCGCTGGCGTGGCGGATTTGAGCATGTTCTTGGGGTCTGGAAGGACGTAGGGCCAATAATTGTTGACGAGACATTCCAGCTCACTAAGGAAGGTGTTCGCAATCCGGATCAGATCGGTAAGAATCGCAAGCACTGGGCGAACCTGTACATGCGGTTGCAAGTCCGATTGCTTCAGGAGCGATTGCAAGAAGAACAGGAAAGGGCGCCGGCGCGCCGACGTCGATAAACGGCCGGAGGCCGCCTTATAAAGCGTTTGCCAGGCGCTCAGTTCGACGTGGCGGCCCGGCTTGTATTCGATAGTGTCAAAGAGCGAGCGCAAGTCAGCGCTTTTTGGCGCTCGCTCTTTTGCTGCCTTCGGCCAAATCACATAACATGAGTGTCGAGATCAAGCCTCAAGTGTTGCGCGGCCCCTGGAACTCGGGCTTTTCGCTTCACGTCCATTCGCTATCGAGCACTTATCTCGGGGACGATGAGTACGGCCACCCGAGATTTTCAACAACGCGCTCTCCAGTGGGCGAACTGCTCTATAAATTGAAATACCGCCAGGACAAAAGCGCGATCGGCGAGCTTGCCGAAGCCGCCGCCGATTTCTGCAAGAACAAGTGGCAGTTGAGAATCGACGTGATCATTCCGGTGCCGCCTACGCAGGCGCGGAGAGTGCAGCCAGTCCAAGCCGTCGCTGAGGTTTTAGCCGTGCTGCTCGACGCGCCGCTTTGCGCGGGTTTGAAAAAGGTTAAAAAGACTCCGCAGCTCAAGGACCTGACCGATTACCATGAAATAATGGAGGCGTTGGAAGACGCTTTCGAGATCGACCCGAACGGGACGAAGGGCAAACGCATTTTACTGTTCGACGATCTTTACGGTTCGGGAGCGACGGTGCGAACGATCGCAGAAGGCCTATTGAAACAGGGAGGCGCGAAATCAGTTCATCTGCTCACCCTTACGAAGAAGGCGTCAGGATGAAGATTTTTATTGGGGGATCGAGAGCCGTTTCCAAGCTTAACCGGGTGATCCGGGCCCGGCTGGATGATTTTATCCGCCGCGGAGACTTTATTCTGATCGGCGACGCCAATGGAGCCGACAAAGCTATCCAGCAGTACTTCGCGGAGCATTGCTACTCCAACGTCGAAGTATTTTGCATGGACGAGTGTCGAAACAATATCGGATCCTGGCCCATGCGAAACATTTCGCCCCCCAACAGCCGGAAGGATTTCAGCTACTACGCCGCGAAAGACATTGCCATGGCGCGGGAGGCCGGATGCGGCGTGATGCTCTGGGACGGTAAGAGTAAGGGCACCCTTCAGAACATCCTGAACCTGATAGCCGCAGACAAGCGGACGCTTGTCTACTTCGCCCCTTCAAAAGACTTTCACGTCCTCTCGACCGACAGGGACTTGCAAGCCCTGCTCGCTCGCTGTGACCGAAGTAGCATCGAGGCCGCAAGTCGCGCTTTGGGTGTGGCGCTTAACCAACCACCCTTGCCACTCGCTCATTCTTGAGCGCGTTGCGTTTCACAAAGGGTCAGTAATGAAACATCGTTCCATGGCGCGGTTTTTCCAAACCCACCGCGTTCCACCATGACGTCGAACGAGGACATGATTCAGGAATTATAACGTCAGCGGCGCAAACACCGCCTACGAATAAATTCCAGGAGCCTCATGCCCCGCTCGCTCGACATACTCCGCGTACGATCCCGGATACACCAGCGGCTCCCGATCCGTCCCGCTCTCCCCACCCAACTCCAAAACCCGCGACCCCAGCCCGCGCAGAAAAGTTCGATCGTGCGACACGAAAATCATCGTGCCTTCGAAATCTTTCAGCGCTTCCACCAGCATCTGTTTCGTCTCCAGATCCAGGTGGTTCGTCGGCTCATCGAGCACCAGAAAATTCGGCGGGTTATACAGCATCCGAGCCATCGCCAGCCGCGATTTCTCGCCGCCCGATAGCGCTCGGATGCGCTTTTCCACATCGTCGCCGGAGAATTGAAACGCGCCCGCCAATGTCCGCAGTGAACCGATCCCATCCCCTGGAAAATCCCGCTGGAGTTGCTCCATGATCGTTAAATCGGCGTCCAGCACATCCAAAGATTGCTGCGCAAAATATCCCATCGTGAGACTCGCACCCAATCGCACCGATCCCGAATCCGGCTGCGCTGCTCCAGCGATCATCTTCAACAGCGTCGTCTTCCCCGCCCCATTGCGACCCATCACGGCCCAGCGTTCACCGCGCCGGATCGTCAAGCTGAATCCGTCATAAATCACGCGCGACCCGTAGCTCTTATGCAGATCCTCGATCACGGCCACCTGATCGCCAGAACGCGGTGGAACGCGAAACTCAAACTTCACTACCTGCCGTTTCTTCGGCAGCTCAATCTTCTCGATCTTATCCAGCGCCTTGATGCGGCTCTGCACCTGCGCAGCCTTGGCCGCATGCGTTCGAAACCGGTCGATGAATCGCTGTTCCTTCGCAAGCATCGCCTGTTGTCGCGCAAAAGCCGCCTGCTGATTCGCCTCCCGGATCGTCCGCTCCCGCTCATAGAAGTCGTAATTGCCGGAATACACGATGATCTCTCCGCCATCGATTTCCGCAATCCGGTTTACGATGCGATTCATAAACTCGCGATCGTGAGACGTCATCAACAGAGCGCCGGAATAGGTCTTCAGAAAATGCTCCAGCCAGATGATCGATTCGATATCTAAATGGTTCGTCGGCTCATCCATGAGCAGCACATCCGGCCGCCCCAGCAAAACCCGCGCCAGAGCGACGCGCATCTTCCACCCACCGGACAGCGCTCCTACATCGCCATCGATCTGATCGTCCTGAAACCCCAGCCCATGCAGCACCTCGCGAGCCTGCGCCTCCAGCGTGTAGCCGCCCAGATGCTCGTATTCTTCCTGCACCTCGCCGAACTGCGCCAGAATGCGATCCAGATCGTCGGCCTGATCGGGATCCTCCATGGCCCGTTGCAGCGCCTCCAGTTCATGATGCAGGTCGCCGGCCCGGCCGCTACCCGCGATCGCTTCATCCAGAACCGAACGGCCCTTCATCTCTTCCACATCCTGCCGGAAATAGCCGATCGTCAGCCGCTTCGGAACCGAAACCTCACCCTCATCCGGATTTTCCTCGCCCACCACCATTCGAAATAGCGTGGTTTTACCCGACCCGTTCGGACCCACCAGGCCGACCTTTTCGCCGGGGTTCAACTGGAACGACGCGTCCACAAACACCAACTGCTTGCCGTACTGCTTATTGATACTGGAAAACGAAATCATCGAAACACCAAACTACCATTCACGAAATTCGTCATATATGATTCAACTGAGGAAACTACATGGCCCTCGACGATCTTCGGCGCGACCTAGTTCTCGCGACGCGCATGCTCCGCAGGACCCCCGCCTTCACATCCGTAGCGCTATTGACTCTCGCGCTCGCCATCGGAGGCAACGCCGCAATTTTCAGCCTCATCAACGCTCTGCTGCTGCGTCCACTGCCCGTGCCGCAAGCCGACCGCCTCACCCTGCTGCGAATCCAGCCCGGCGACTATGGCTACAGCTTCTGCGTCCCGATCGTCCGCTACCTCGAATCGCATACGCAGCCCGTATTTTCCGATGTCTTCGCGTTCAGCGGCCACACGTTCCAGACACATGGGGCAGCCGCGACCGAGCGCATCAAGGGAGCGCTCGTCAGCGGTCAGTATTTCTCCGGCCTGGGAGTGACGCCCGAACTGGGCCGTTATCTCACAGCCGCCGATGATCAACCCGGCGGCGGTTCTAACGGACCAACCGCCGTGATCAGTCATCGTTTCTGGCAGGCCTGGTTTGACGGCAACACCAATGTACTCGGCCGCAAGATCGTTCTCGACAATGTCGCGTTTACGATCGTCGGCGTGATGCCGCCAGCCTTCGCAAGCGCTGAAGTCGGCACCAAGCCGGACATCTTCGCCTCGCTTGCAACCGAGCCCCTAGTCGACGCGCCATACAACAACACGGCCAATGGCTGGCACTCCTGGTGGCTCAGAACCATCGCCCGCCTGCGCCCTGGAGTCTCGCAAACCCAAGCCGAGGCCTTCCTTCGCGCCACCTCCCGCCAGACTTTCGAAGCCGCCATCCCCGATCCAAACTGGCGCTTCAACAATCGCAAGCGTTCCGAGTTGTACCTGGCTGCCGAACCCGGCGCTACCGGCTACTCGTACCTGCGCCTGCGCTTCCGCAAGCCCCTCATCGCGCTTATGGCGCTCGTCGGCGTCGTTCTCCTGATTGCCTGTCTGAATCTCGCGAGCCTGTTGCTGGCCCGTGCCGCCGCACGCGAACGCGAAATCGCGACCCGCTTCGCTCTCGGCGCGAGCCGCTCCCGACTACTCCAGCAGTTGCTAACCGAAACGCTATTGCTCGCCGTCACCGGCTCGCTACTAGGATTTGCCTTGTCCCCTCTGCTCAGCCGCGCCCTCGCACGATTTCTCAGCACGCAAGATAATCCCATGCAATTCGATGTCTCACCGGATTCTCGCGTGCTCCTGTTCACGGCAGCCATAGCCGCGCTCGCCACCATTTTGACCGGCCTGTTACCCGCCCTGCGATCCACCAGCCGCGCCCTCCAGGAACGTTTGCGCGAAGCGAGTACATCTCTACGCGGAGGAGAACGGCGTCGCCTCTGGCCGCGCGTCCTGCTAGCCGGCGAAGTCGGACTGGCACTCGTATTAGTAACGGGCGCCGGACTCCTCGGCTACAGCCTCGTTCAACTCCACGACGTACCCCTCGGCTTCGAGCCACGCGGTCTCCTGATGCTATCGATGGACATGGACAAGCAGACGCGCAGCGGAGAAACCCTGGTCCGCCTTTACCAGCAGGTCTCTGAAGAACTCGCGCGATTACCCGGAGTAGCAGGCGCAAGCTATCTAAACGTGATCCCGATCTCGAATTCCTGGTGGTCGGCGGACATCGCCTTGCCGGGACAGCCCACACACGAACTGTACAGGAATCAAGTGGGGCCCGGCTACTTCGCCGCCATGCGAACTCCGTTGCTCACCGGACGTGAATTTCGCTGGAGCGATACCGACAAATCGGGCGGCGTAGCGATTCTAAACCAGGCCGCCGCGCGAGTGCTCTTGCCCGATCGAAACCCCATCGGCCAGCGAATCAAGGTGGAGAAAGATGAATCCGAAATCGTGGGCGTCGTCGCCGACACCAAGTACGCGAACGTGCGGGACGCCCCCGTTCCCACCGTCTTTTCATCCATCACGCAGGGCATGAAGAAGGATTCGTTCACAGCCCTCCTCCGAATCGACGGAGCACCCGGCCCCGTCATCGCCGCAGCCCGATCCATCGTCCGCCGCATCGCGCCCGAAGTTCCCGCGCCCGAAGCCTCCAACATGGAGGCCCAAATCGACGAATCCCTAGCCACCGAACGAATGATGGCGCTCCTCGCCCTCTTCTTCGCCGCTCTCGCATTATTAATCACGGCCGTCGGACTTTATGGAACCCTCGCCTACACCACCGCACGCCGCACCGGAGAAATCGGCATCCGCATGGCCCTGGGAGCCCAGCGCCAACACGTGCTGAAACTCGTCTGCAAAGAAAACATTGCCATCGCGATCGGAGGCTGCTTACTCGGCCTCATCGCTTCGCTAGCAGCCTCCCGCTTCATCGCGAGCTTCCTCTACAGCACCTCGCCGCGCAACCCGGCGATATTATCGGCGGCCGCGCTGCTGCTGGTTACGATTGCGTCTGCTGCGTCGCTGATTCCAGCGGTGCGAGCCTCCCGGATCGATCCGATGACGGCGATCCGTTACGAGTGAACATGGAGAACACGGCCATACCCGCGACAATCACGTTTGCCGCCACCACCGGCACGGCGTGAATGATCACGCCGTACACAATCCAAAGAAGCGCTGCCAGCGCCTGCACCGTACGAAGCTGCGCCGGCCGCTTACAGAGATAAGACAAGCCAAACATGGCTGTCGCAATCCAGCCGATCCAGGAAAGCATCACGCCACCGCCGGAGCGGCAGCCCCGGTTTTGCCGATCGTCAGAGAATCGGTCCGGACCTTATCCCACTCCTGGATCACAAACCCCTGCGACGCAAACAGAGCACGGATTCTGGACGCATCCCATCCGGCGATTTCTTCCAGGATCGGGATCAGAATGCTCAACGAGTCCTCGCTCAAAATGGTCCGCCGCGCGATCTGCGTAATATATTTGTTCTCGGAGACGGCAATCGTCAATCCGTCGAGCCGGTTCACGTGCAGCATCACGTGCACATCGGAGCCTCCGTCGCCCACATAAACCACGCGGTTGTGTCCCACACCCAGGTCCGCGCGCAGCTCTTCGAGAACGGCGACTTTGCCGTAGCCCGCGGGCACGCGAACAATCGATTGGATCTCGCCTGAATCGGCATACCGGAAACGAGTCCCGAAAATATTCTCCGCCGGAACAATTCCTTCCAACGCCGATTGAATCACCAGTTCCGGAGCGGCCGAGATCACGAAAAACGAGAATTTGTGGCCATCCAGATCCCGCAGCAACTCCGGTAGCAGACGAATGTTCTGCTTCAGCCGGATCCGTTTCCCGACCTCTACGAGGTGCTCCTTGCGCACGCAGCGATACTCCGGATCGTGTAGTAAAAGGTAGGCAAGTTCCCCGCCTTGTTGGACGAGGTTGATCCGGGAGAGCCCTTCGATTCGTTCCTGAAAACCTTTGATTCCCAGCAGCTCGCTCAAAACGATCCCGGAATCGTTGAAACTGAGGGTTTGGTCGAAGTCGCTGATAAGCAGGTACTCCTTAACGAACTTAGCGGTGTCATGTTTCATATAGATCAGCTCCTCGCCTCCATTATAACAACTTTTCGCATAGTTGCTATATTACTTAGCTAAGTTGTAATATCAATACAGACCCGCTCCGTAACTGTCGCGGTCGGGTCACTGCGCGTTACAGCACCCCGACCGTAAGGGAGGGGCAACGGCTAACAATTATTTCAAGACCGTAAGGAAGCGGTAAAGCCACGTCGCCCATGCAAACACGTACTCACGACCATCCGAAGTACCAGCAGGTCTTCGACGTCCTTCAAAACGAAATCCTGTCCGGCAAATACAAGTCGGGCCAGAAACTTCCCAGCGAGGCCGCCCTCGTCAAGCAATTCGGCACCTCGCGGATCACTGTCGGCCGCGCCGTCCGCGATCTCAGCCAGCACGGATTGGTGGAGCGTCGAGCCGGCTCCGGCACCTACGTTCGAGAAACCATGCCCAGCACTCAGGAAGGTTTATTGTTCGGCCTGCTGATCCCCGACCGCAGCGATACGGAAATCTTCGAGCCGATCTGCGAAGGCTTGGCCGGAGCGCCCGACGCGATCGAGCACGCCCTGCTCTGGGGCAGCACCAATTCCGGCGTCGGAAGCAAGGAAGATCAGGCTTGGCGCTTATGCCAGCAATACATCGCGCGAAAAGTGGCCGGCGTTTTCTTTGCGCCCCTGGAACTGACGCCCTCGAAGGACGAGGTCAACCAGCGCATCGCGGCCGCGCTGGACAAAGCCCGCATCCCGATTATCCTGCTGGACCGCTGCATTCTGCCCTATCCGCAGCGAGGCACGCACGACCTCGTGGGAATCGATAATCGACGGGCAGGCTACCTGGCCGCGGAGCACTTGCTGAAACGAAACCGCCAGCGCATCGTATTCTTCGCGCAGCCCAATTCCGCCCCGACCGTAGAAGCACGAGCCGCTGGATACCGCGAAGTGATAAACGCCTATGGACGCGAGCCGGTGGTCTCAGCCGACCTCCAGCACCTGATGGAATCCCTGCACCCCGACGCGTTCGTCTGCGCGAACGATCGCACCGCCGGACAGCTCATGCACACGCTGATCTCCGCCGGCCACAAGATCCCCTCTGATATCGCCATCGTAGGAATGGACGACGTCGAGTATTCCACGCTGCTGCCAGTGCCGTTGACGACGATTCACCAGCCCTGCCGCGAGATCGGCGAAGCCGCTATGTCCGCCATGCTCGACCGCATCGCCCGGCCCGACATGCTCGCCCGAGACATTCTGCTGGACTGCAAACTGGTAGTCCGCGAATCCTCGGGCGCTTAATTCGTTTTTACTTCCGCCTTGCGAGGCGCACCCGTAAGATTGCCGGCCGCCTTCTGTTTCGCCTCATCGCTGATCTTGATATTGTTCACAACCTGGATCGCGCCGGCAGTCTTGGCCATACGCGTTGCCGCGCCTTTGTGCTGCATCACCGAGGTCGTCCCCTGCCAGGTCGCAATCCCATTCTTGACCTTGACCGTCAGACCGTCCTTCCCGATCTTGGATTTCGCAAGCTTCACCTTAATGGCCGCTTCAATCTCGGGATCGCTGAGACGCGCGCCGCCGCTGCGAGCGGGCGTGGCAGCCGGAAGCAGGCTCGCCGCGCAAAACAACAACAACATCAGAAGCTTCTTCATACCGTCTTAGTGTCGTGCGCTGATATAATTCGCACATGAATTCGGAAAAACTCGCGCGGCGTGCCTTCATGGGCGGCGCTGTCGCCATGACCGCGGCATCCTATTCCCGTATCCTGGGAGCGAACGACAGCGTGCAACTCGGCGTCATCGGCACCGGCGACCGCGGCACGTATGTCATGACTCAGTTCATGGAAACCAAGACGCTGCATGTCGCCGCCGTTTGCGACATATATAGCGAGCACATCGATCAGGCGCGTCAAAAAGCCACTGACGCTAAATCCTTCACGGACCATCGCAAGCTTCTCGAGGAGAAGGAAATCGATGCCGTTCTGATCGCCACGCCCGATCACTGGCACGCCACCACTGCCATTGACGCGCTCAACGCCGGCAAGGACGTGTATTGCGAGAAGCCGTTGACGCGAACCATCGATGAAGGTCCGAGAATCGTCAAAGCCGCGCGCATCAATGAGCGCGTGTGCCAGGTCGGCATGCAGCAGCGCTCCGGGATTCATTACCTGCGCGCCAAGGCGGAGTATTTCGACACCGGGAAACTCGGGAAGATCACGCTGGCGCGAACATGGTGGCACGGCAACGGCTATCATCTCCGCAAGGCCCCCGCCTCGCTCCAGACTCAGCCCTCGAATCTCGACTGGGCTCATTTCCTCGGACCGGTTCGCTGGCGCGATTGGGATCCCCAGCAATACTACAACTGGCGCGCCTATCTCGATTTCGGCGGCGGCCAGGTCACCGATCTCTTCACGCACTGGATCGACGTCGTTCACATGTTTATGAACCAGGAAATTCCGAAGTCGGCCGTCGCAGCCGGCGGCGTCTACGCCTACAAAGACGGCCGCACCGCGCCGGACACCATCAACGTGCTGTTGGAATATCCGGGCGAATACACCGCGACTTTCGAAGCGACTCTGGCCCCCGGCATCCACGGCGAAGGCGTCGAGATGTGCGGCACCGAAGGCAAGCTCTTCATTGATCGCGGCCACTACGAATACACGCCGCGCGGCCGCAACGCCGAACCTGTCGTCGTCAAAGCCGAACCGCATGACCTGACGCTCGATCACGTCAACAACTTCCTGGAATGCATGCGCACGCGCAAACGCCCCAATGGCGACGTGCTCATCGGACACCGTTCCGCCCAGGCTTCGCACCTCGGCAATATCGCGTATGTGGAGAAGCGGCAGATCGATTTCGATCCGGTCCGCGAAGACATCCTGCCGTTCTAGCTCGCTGGATCCAAGCGGCGGACGCAAGGCATCGTGACCGCCTCCCTGGCTCGGGCCACCAACTCCGGCCCGAGCCATCGGAAATCCTTCCGCGCATATAGCCGCCGCAGGACCGAAAGCCATTCCTTCGAGACGCTCGCCCAGATTTTGGTCCGCTCCTTCAGCGGCAGCCGGTCGCTTCCGGCAAACTGAAACAGCGCGTCGATCAATCGCGTCTCCGCCACGATCACCGCTTCCAGACGCCGCCGGCAAATCTTCAGCCGATCCACGGTCTCGATAATGTCGCTCGATTTCGACGCCCGATACTGTCTGGCAACGTCGTTCATCCCCGCGGCCCGCAGCCTCTGCGCGGCGTTATCCAGCAGACGGGGAAGGTTCTTCCGCACCGAATAACGAAAACGCCGCATCAATGCCGGATTGAGGATGTCGTAGCTGAAGTCGGTACGCGACTCGCTCGAAAAAGGACGGCTTGCCGCATACACGAGCAGCGGATACACCATGCGCGTGTTTCGGAATCGTTCGATATCGGCCAGATAGATTTCCGGCAAACGCTGTCGCAAACCGGCCTGCACGGCCACGGAGATGCGAATGAATTTCGGAAAGAAATCGGGAGTCCGCTCGCGCGGAGCTTGAAACCAGCATGAATCAAAATTGAGCCTGTTTGTTTCGATCATTCTTGGGTTGGAATCCGTTTGAGTATACAGATCGGACTCAAAATTCCGGATCGTCGGTAGCACGCGGTGAGCCTCAGTCCGCGCCTTAAACTCAGAGAAAAGAATCGGATAAGGCCATCCGAAAATTCCCGAAAATTCCCGTGAACGCCTCGCGCAGGCCTCCACAACACGCTACGGAACCGCGACGGTTACGGAGCGGCCAATTGCCGACGTCTCGATCGGCCGTGATTGTAATTCCCGACGCACTCGACTAGCATGAACCAATGATGACCCGAAGGACTTTCCTGCCGTCCCTGGCGACGGCGGGCGCTGCGTTAGCGGTCGCGGCCCCGGACGATGCTCCGGCGGCTCGCAAGGGACGTCTGAAACAGTGCGTCACTGGCGGAGTTTTCGGAAAAGGCAGAACTCTCGAAGAGAACGCCCGCGACGCCGCCCGTCTGGGAGCCAAGGGATTCGACCTCATCGGACCCAAAGACTGGCCGATTCTCAAACAATACGGTCTGATTCCGACCATGGTCCCCGGCTTCGGAGGCACCATCCCCGACGCGCTCAATCGCAAAGAGAATCACGAGCGGCTCGAAGCCTCCATGCACGAAGGCATCGATATCTGCGCCAAGGAAGGCGCGCCCAATCTGATTACGTTTTCCGGCAATCGCCGCGGCATGTCCGACACCGAAGGCATGGACAACTGCGCTTTGTTTCTAAACAAGATCAAGGCGCACGCGGAAGACAAAGGCGTCAACGTCTGTATCGAACTGCTGAACAGCAAGGTCAACCACAAAGATTACATGTGCGACCACGCAACTTGGGGTGTCGACCTGATGAAGCGCGTCAACTCGCCGCGCGTGAAGCTTCTCTACGACATTTATCACATGCAAATCATGGACGGCGATATCGCTCGCACCATTCGCGACAACATCCAATACATCGGGCATTTCCATACCGGCGGCAACCCTGGCCGTCACGAGATCGATGAGACGCAGGAGTTGAATTATCACTTCGTGGCGCAAGCGATAGCCGACACCGGCTTTACCGGCTACATCGCCCACGAATACTCGCCCGCGCCGGGCCGCGATCCTATTCAATCCCTGGAACAGGCGCTGAAAATCTGCGAGGTCTAGATTTTCCGCTGCCCGCCCGCCGGCGCGGCCGTCACCGCAACAGCCAGTTCCGTCGCTTTCCATTTTTAGAAATCACACCTGAATTCTAGGTATCTATAAATTGGGAGCGGCAGCTCGGGTGCGGTTTCAGACAAAAAACTCAGAGGACGAACCGTGATTGCAGCGGACGGGCAAGCGATCGGCGAGGTCGCTGCGGTCTTTCTTGACAGCGATGCTTGGCGCGTGGACTCGCTCCGCATCAAGCTGCGCATAGGCTATCGTTCAGTCAGTCGGCGACGCAATCGTCTTTTCGGTTCCCGCCCTGGGCTCAGGCAGGTTCTGCCGGGCGGGGGCGGTCCTGTCCCCTCGCATTGATTTGAGCAGGGAACCTTGGTCGAGACGGAAAATGCAAAGTTTAACTCTGGCAGCCTTCTGTTGCGCCGTGGCGCTGGGCGTAGCAGCGGATCGTTCGCGCGAGGTATCGGGCGTCAGCATGCCGGAGATGATCGACGTGGCGGGCAAGGAGCTCCGCCTGAACGGCATGGGGTTGTGTAAGGAGAAGATTTTCTTCAAGGTCTACGTCGCGGGACTCTACCTTCAAAAGCCGACGGCGGATGCGCGGACAGCGATCAATACCGACGAGCCCAAGCGTATGGTCCTTGTGATGCTGCGTGACGTCAGCCGCGAAACGTTCGTTCAAGCGGTAAAGACGGGCATCCTACGCAACTCCAGTCTGGCGATGCCAACTCTACAAACGCGACTAGATCTCCTGGAACAGGCTCTACCCGCCCTCAAGAAAGGCAATGTTCTAAATTTCACGTACCTGCCGGCGGCCGGCACCGTGGTGCGCGGCCAGGGCAAAGAGTTGACGATACCGGGTGAGGATTTTGCGGACGCGCTGTTTTCGGCATGGCTGGGTCCGGAGCCGGTCAATGCCGCTCTCAAGCGCGAGTTGCTGGGCGCGTAACCGCCGCGCAGATTTGAAATTGCTGAGCGGCAGTCTAGCTCTACACTCCCGCAGTTAGGTTACAGTTCACCGCAACGCTGGATTTTTTGCGGGCCAATGGTCGCCTAGGTTCTTGACCGCGTGAAGGATTCCTTTTGTAACCAGACTTGCGGCGGGCAGCTTGGCCATAGAACTTCCACGAGATTTTGACGCGATCACGATTCATCCGTCGATTCCATGCCTCCGCTTCCCGGCGCAAGGTCCTCAAATCGCTGCTTCTTCAGCCCCCCAAGCATTGCCCGCCGAAGATTCCGACTTCGATCTCCCGCCTGATTGAGCCGGATCCCGTGAGTCGGCGTGTGATCCACCATGAATCGCTCGCACCATTCGAGATAACATCCAATACATCGGGCATTTCCATACCGGAGGCAATCCCGGCCATCACGAGATCGATGAGACGCAGGAGTTGAATTATCACTTCGTGGCGCAAGCGATAGCCGACACCGGCTTTACCGGCTACATCGCCCACGAATACTCGCCCGCGCCGGGCCGCGATCCTATTCAATCCCTGGAACAGGCGCTGAAAATCTGCGAGGTCTAGATTTTCCGCTGCCCGCCCGCCAGCGCGGCTGTCAGCCCCAACGAGACATAAATCCCGCCGGTAACATACCGCTGCCGCCGCCAATAACGGGGATGTCGATTCAAATACCGCGCTAGCGTGCCGGCCAACACGGCGTACAATGCGTCGCTACAAACGCCGAGTGCAATCAGCAAGCCGCCGAGGAAGAGAATCTGCATCGCCACGGGACCACGGCGCGGATCGACAAACTGGGGAAGGAACGCAAAGAAAAACAGCGCAACCTTCGGATTGAGCACATTCACCAACACCCCTTGCGCAAACACGCGCCGCATTCCATGCGCTGGCGGCGCATCCGGAGCCCCAACCGAGCCTTTCGCAAACCAGGTCCGCAAGCCGAGGTAAATGAGATAAGCAGCCCCGGCATACTTCAGAGTCGAAAACGCAAACGCCGAAGCCAATAGCAAAGCGGAGAGCCCCAAAGCGGCGGCGCCAACGTGAACGATACTTCCAACAGCAATCCCCAAAACTGAAACGAGGCCCGCCCGCCGGCCCTGGTGCATGCTGCGGCCGACAATATAGAGGACAGCAGGCCCCGGAACGATCAACAGCGCCAAAGTGGCAACCAGGAACAATCCCAGAGCAGGAAGCGAAGGCATGGCCTCTAGAATAACCAAGCACTACCGAACCACGAACCAACAACCACGAACTACGAACCCCCTACGAACGTTTTATACATTCTGACTATAATTCCTACACCCTAACCGTAGCGGCTGATATCAAAGAGCACAATCGCAAAACTAATTCGCGCCGTACCGTAAAATTTGTTGAAACCCCTTGAAATCTCGGGCACAATAAAGCGTCATACTGGTTCGCGTCTAAGCATGGCACAAATCTTCCATCGCAGCGCCAACACGTTAGCAAAGGTTAGTATCTTCGGCGGCCTCATATTGGCAGGCACAGTTCTCGTTCTCGCTTACTCGCTCGATCGCGGCTCTTACAACACTGATGTCGGCGTGGTTAAGCCTCAGCCTGTGCCGTTTAGCCATAAACACCATGTTACCGACGATGGCATCGATTGCCGTTATTGCCACACGTCGGTGGAGACTTCTTCTTATGCGGGCCTTCCCGCCACCGAGATCTGCATGAGCTGTCACTCGCAGATCTGGTCGACCGCCGCCATTCTGGAACCTGTTCGCGACAGCTATCGGACCGGTGAGTCTCTCGCCTGGACGCGCGTTCACGATCTTCCGGAATTTGTTTATTTCAATCACAGCATTCATATCAACAAGGGCATCGGCTGCGCGAGCTGTCACGGCCGCGTCGATCAAATGCCGTTGATGTACAAAGTCAACACACTCAAGATGAACTGGTGCGTGCAGTGTCATCGCGAGCCATGGAGGTACGTGCGGCCTCGTGAGCAGGTGTTCAACATGGCTTACGAACCGCCGGCCAACCAGGAAGAGTTTGGCAAGAAGTTAGTTCAGGAGTATAAAATACAAAGTCTCACCGACTGCTGGACTTGCCATCGCTGAAGCTGAATCAACGAACTGTGCACCCGATGAACGATCAGTCACCGGAAAAACCCGCTCTCGATCTGACACAGATCCAGAAAGCAATACCGAAGGCTCCTCTATTCTGGAAGAGCCTCGACCAGCTTGCCGACACCGGCGAGTTCAAGAAATTCCTCGAAGACGAGTTTCCCGACCGCACCCCCGATTGGCAGGAGCCTGCGAAACGCCGCACGTTCCTGAAAATCATGGGAGCGTCGCTCGGACTCGCCGGCTTGACGGCCTGCACGAAACAGCCGCCCGAGCACATCGTCCCCTACGTCAACGAACCAGAAGAATTCGTTCCCGGCAAGCCCCTGTTCTTTGCGACGGCGATGGAAATGGCTGGCTATGCGACGGGTTTGTTGGTGGAAAGCCATCTCGGCCGCCCCACGAAAGTGGAAGGCAATCCGGATCATCCGGGAAGTCTCGGCGCCGCCGATTATTTCAACCAGGCTTCCATCCTGATGATGTACGATCCCGACCGTTCGCAGACGGTCACTCACAATGGCTTTGTCAGTAGCTGGGTCAACTTCCAGGCCGCCTTGGCAACGCTACGCGCCTCCATGGACGCCAACAATGGTGCGTCTTTTCGTATCTTGACCGAAACCGTTCTGTCCCCTACCTTGGCCTTTCAGTTGAACTCTTTCCTGAAGCTGATGCCGGGCGCAAAGTGGCATCAGTTCGAACCCGCCGCCAAAGTTAGCAGCACTGCCGGCGCGGCCATGGCGCTTGGCAAGCCGGTCAATACTATCTACGCTTTCGATAAAGCGGATGTTGTCGTATCGCTCGATTGCGACTTCCTCTCGTGCGGAGCGGGCAATCTGCGCTATGCGCACGACTTTGCGAAACGCCGCCATATCCTGACCGACGTCAAACGGAAATACAAACCCAAAGAAGTTCGCCAGGAAGGTTATCAGCCCGGACCGATCGCGCCACTTCGCAATCAGGCATCGGAGCACACCGAACACGATCCCAGCCCCCCTCAGCAGGTTTCACAGGTCGAGGCCGAAGGCATCCCGATCGACCAGGTTACCCAGAACCGTCTTTATGTCGTAGAACCCGCGCCCACCAGCACGGGCGGCATGGCCGACCATCGCTTCGCGGTACAGGCGGGACAGGTACAGGAGTTTGCGCGCCAATTGGCCGCGCAGTTGGGAGCTGGTGGAGGAACCAGCCCGGCGGGCGGCGGGAGTCAGACGGCGGAAGCATTCAAACACATTCCCGCCATCGCCCGCGACCTGAAAGCCCACGCCGGTTCGAGCATTGTGATTGCCGGTGAGTTCCAGCCGCCCGCCGTCCATGCGCTCGCGCACGCCATGAACGCCGCTCTCGGCAACGTGGGCAAGACGGTCACTTACATTCAGCCCGTGGAAGCTAAGCCGGTCGATCATGTCCAGGACCTTCGCGAGTTAGTAAGTGACCTCAACGCCGGAAAAGTCGATGCATTACTGATTATCGGCGCGAATCCGGTCTACACCGCGCCCGCGGATCTCGATTTCAAAGGTGCTTTGTCGAAGGCAAAGTGGCGCGCTCACCTGGCACTATATAACGACGAAACTTCGCAGTTATGCGAGTGGCATGTTCCCAAAGCTCACTATCTGGAATCCTGGAGCGACACTCGCGCTTACGACGGCACGGTAAGTATCATTCAGCCGCTCATCGCTCCGCTTTATGACGGTAAAACGGCTCATGAAGTTCTTGCCTTCCTGATCAATCACGTTGCCGAATCGCCGTATAACATCGTCAAAGAATATTGGTCGACACAAAAAGGTGGCGCGGATTTCGACGACAATTGGCAAACCTGGGTTTGTAACGGCGTGGTCCCGGATACGGCCGCTGCTGCCGCCGGCGCCCCCGCTGCCGCACCTGTTGTACCGGCGTCGACAACCGCGGCTCCCTCGGGCATCGAGGTGAATTTCCGTCCCGATCCGACGGTCTGGGACGGCACTTGGGCCAACAATGGCTGGCTCCAGGAGATGCCGAAACCAGTGACCACGCAAACCTGGGATAACGGCATCTGGATGAGCCCGGAAACCGCGAAAAAACTGGGGGTCACGGACGACGATCTTGTCGAATTGAAGTATCGCGGCCGCGCTCTTACAGGTGTCACCATCCTTGTTCCGGGTCACGCGGCCGATTCCGTCACCGTTCATCTCGGCTACGGCCGGCAGCGCTGCGGTCACGTTGGCGAAAACATCGGCATCAACGCCTATCTTCTCCAAACGTCCGAAGCGCCCGGCGGCGGCTACGGCGGCGAGATCCACAAGACCGGCGGAAAATATCCGCTGGCCCGCGTGGAACATGTGCAGACGATGGAGGAGCGCGAACCCATCCGCATCGCCACCGTCGAAGAGTTCAAGAAAACCCCGGATTTCGTTGCACAGAGCGACGACGACAAGCCGCTTCCCAAGTGGATGACTTTATATCCCGACTACTTATACGAAGGTTATAAGTGGGGCATGTCGATCGACCTCAACGCCTGCGTCGGTTGCGGCGCTTGCGTCGTCGCATGCCAGGCCGAAAATAATATCCCGGTAGTCGGGAAGAACGAGGTCGCGCGCGGCCGCCACATGCATTGGATTCGCGTCGACCGGTACTTCAAGGGCGAATGGGAAAATCCTGAGCTCTATTTCCAACCAGTGCCGTGCATGCATTGCGAGAACGCTCCCTGTGAGCTGGTTTGCCCAGTAGCCGCAACCGTTCATAGCGGCGAGGGATTAAATCAGATGGTTTATAACCGCTGCGTTGGAACCCGCTATTGCTCGAATAACTGCCCTTACAAGGTTCGAAGGTTCAATTTCTTCCTGTATTCGGATTGGTACACGCAGAGTTTGTATCCGATGCGCAATCCCAACGTCACGGTAAGGAGCCGCGGCGTCATGGAGAAATGTACTTATTGCATCCAGCGCATTAATGCCGCTAAGATCGAATCCGAAAAGCAGAATCGCCGTGTCATGGACGGTGAAATTGTGCCGGCCTGCGCGCAGACGTGCCCAACACGGGCCATCGTCTTCGGCGATATCAACGATCCTAAGAGCCAGGTTGCGCAATTGAAGGCGCAAGTACGGGATTACAGCTTGCTCGAAGAGTTAAATGTCAGACCGCGTACCACTTACTTGGGCCGGCTGCGCAATCCTAACCCCGAAATCGAGAGGCCCTCGTGAACAAGTCCGAAAAGATCGAATTCGATTACGTACGGCCCGACTCTCCCGATCCTGGGCCGGATAAGATCATCGGCCCAGGCTACGACTTCGGCCAAGTCACCGATAAGATCGCAAATATCCCGCTCCTGCCCCTCCGGAAGTTTCCGCGCCAATTCTACATAGGCATCTTCATCGCTTTTTGTTTATTGCAGGCCCTACTCCTCGGGATGGGCCTGTTGTTCTTCGTCGGCGTAGGCGTCTGGGGCATCATGATCCCCGTGGCTTGGGGGTTTGCGATTGTCAACTTTGTGTGGTGGATCGGTATTGGTCACGCCGGCACGCTGATTTCCGCGATTCTCCTGCTCTTGAAACAGGATTGGCGAACTTCAATCAACCGCTTCGCCGAGGCCATGACACTGTTTGCGGTCATGCAGGCGGGCATGTTCCCCATCCTTCACCTTGGCCGCCCATGGCTCGCGTATTGGTTGTTTCCGTATCCCAATTCGATGTGGCTTTGGCCGCAGCCCCGCAGCCCGCTCGTCTGGGACGTGTTCGCAGTCTCAACGTACTTCACAGTCTCGTTATTGTTCTGGTACACCGGCCTGGTCCCCGACTTAGCTACGATGCGGGACAAAGCAATCAATCCGTTACTCAAGAAAGTCTATGGCATGCTCGCGCTTGGATGGCGCGGAGCATCCCGGCATTGGTCGCGTTATACCATGGCGTACTTACTCTTGGGTGGCCTTGCCACACCGCTGGTCTTGTCCGTTCACACGGTTGTCAGCTTCGACTTCGCAATCAGCCTCATTCCCGGGTGGCACACTACATTCTTCCCGCCATATTTCGTCGCCGGCGCTATCTATTCGGGATTTGCCATGGTGCTCACCTTGGCGATTCCCGCGCGCAAATGGTTCCACCTCGAAGACATCATTACGATGCGCCATTTGGATTCGTGCGGCAAGGTGATGCTCGGAACCGGTCTGATCGTTCTTTACGCCTATTCCATGGAAGCGTTCATGGCATTCTATAGCGGAAATTATTACGAGCGCTATATGTTCCTGAACCGATCCCTTGGGCCCTATGGACCGTTTTATTGGTTGCTCGTCACCTGCAATCTCGCATTGCCGCAATTTCTGTGGATGAAGAGCGTTCGACAGAACGTCACCCTCCTCTTCATCGAGTCCCTCATCGTCAACATCGGTATGTGGCTCGAACGTTTCGTCATTGTCATTACGAGTCTGTCGCGCGATTTTCTACCCTCATCGTGGGGCTATTACATACCGACCAGTATCGACTGGGCCGTTCTCATCGGTACCATCGGTTTCTTCGTCACTTTGATGTACCTATTCATGCGCGTCCTTCCCGCCATTTCAATTTTCGAAGTACGCGAAGTGATCCACCATATGCCGGAGGAACCGACATTGGAGCCGACCCATATCCATTGATCTATGAGCAGCCACACCTACCTCGAACATCACGGTATGTACGGCCTCATGGCCGAATTCAAACACCCCGAAGAACTCCTGGAGGCGGCGCATCACGCGTTTTCCTCCGGCTATCGCAAGATGGAAGGCTACTCGCCGATGCCCATCGAGGGATTGAACGACGCCCTCGGATTTAAGCGCCATTTCGTTTCTCTGGTTGTACTCACGGGCGGGATCTGTGGGATGTTGGGCGGATTCTTTCTGATGTACTGGATCACCACCGTCGCGTATGCTCACAATGTCGCCGGTCACCCCATGAACAGCTGGGTTTCCTATATTCCTCCGACGTTCGAGATGACGGTCTTATTCGCGGCCCTCTCCGCTGTAGTCGGAATGTTTGCGATGAACGGACTGCCTGAGCCATATCATCCGGTATTTAATGTGCCTGAATTCGCGGCTCGCGGAGCGCGGGATCGCTTCTTTCTTGTGATCGAAACGGCCGATCCACTCTTCGATCTCGAAGAAACCCGCGCGTTCATGGATGGTCTGAATCCCATGGGGGTCTTCGATGTCGAGAAATAGCTACGCTATTCCGGCCTGCATCGCCGCCCTTCTTGGCCTCACCGCTTGCCGTCAGGACATGCAGGACCAGCCGAAGTACAAACCGTTGGCCGAAAGCGATTTCTTTAGCGACCATCGTTCCGCGCGGCCCCAGGTGGAAGGTACCGTCGCGCGTGGGCACCTGCGCATCGATAAAGCTCGTTATCAAGGCCGCGTAGGCAACAGCGATGTCGACTATTTCCCGATCCCGATCGCTCGCGAGGATGTCGAGCGCGGGCGACAGCGATACGACATATATTGTTCGCCGTGCCATAGCCGGATCGGGAACGGAATGGGTATGGTTGTCCTGCGTGGCTATCGTCAGCCGCCATCGTTTTACAGTCCCAGACTAACCACGGCTCCAGTTGGCCATTTCTTTGATGTAATCACCAACGGGTTTGGCGCCATGCCGAGTTACGCAACCCGTGTCTCTCCGGATGATCGCTGGCGGGTAATCGCATACGTGAGAGCGCTGCAACTGAGTATGTCGGGTAAAGTCAGTGACGTTCCGTCGGATGCGCGTCAGCAATTAGACAAAGAGCCGCCTCTGCCGCTCGGACCGTTCAACGGTCCGCCGCCCAACCCCGCGGCGGGTGCGCCAGGTACGTCGCCCGGGTCGGTCCCGACAACGCCGAGGCAACAGCAACAACAATGACACCAACTTTCGAAGATCTTCGGCCTAGTATGGATCGCTGGCAGCGCACCTTCGGTATCGTCGGCATCCTTGCGCTCATCGCTCTCGTCATTGGTTTATTTACCAATCGCGCGGAGGCCATGCAGTCCTATTTATGGGCCTGGCTGTTCTGGGGCGGAATTAGCATCAGTTCTCTGGGCATCTCACTTCTCCATAACGTCGTTGGCGGTAATTGGGGTGTAGTGATTCGCCGCTTTCTCGAAGCCGGCATGCGAACGCTGCTCATTACTGTTATCGGCGTAATTCCGATCTTAGTTGCGATCCCGTTGCTGTACGCCTGGAAAGATCCAGCCGTTGTGCATGCCTCATCAGAGGTCGCGTTCAAGACCAAGTATTATCTGAACACCCCGTTTTTCATCGTCCGAACGATATTCTATTTCGCGCTGTGGGGATTCCTGGCCTGGCGCCTGCTCAGTATGTCGGCCGAACAGGATCGTACCGGCGACCCCGAGCGGACTGTCCAAAACCGCATGAAACGCTTGAGCGCTCCCGGACTGGTGTTCTTTATGTTCAGCACCAGTTGGGCCTGGATCGATTGGATTCAGTCTCTCGAACCGGCCTGGTATTCCACCATGCATCCGTGGATCTTTACCATCGGTCAAACTCTGCTGACATTCGCGTTCGTCATTGCGGTGCTCATAATTTTCTCGAAAACGAAGCCGTTCGTTGACATCCTGAATTTCCAGATCTACAACGATCTCGGAAATCTGCTACTCTGCTTCACCATGGTCTGGACTTACATGTCCATCAGCCAGTTCATCATCGTGTGGCACGAAAATCTGCCCGACGAGATTCCCTGGTACATCCGGCGGTTCAGCAACGGCTGGGGTTACCTGGGCTTTTTCATCTCGATCTTCCATTTCTTCGTGCCGTTCTTTCTGCTGTTGATGCGATTCATTAAGCGTAATCCGAAATATCTCTTCTGGGTTGCCGTTTGGATAGTCGTCGTGCGCCTCCTCGACGTATTTTGGTTTGTCGCTCCGGCCTGGAGACAGCGCTATTTCTCAATTGCGTGGACGGACATAGCCGCTATCGTGGCCTTGGGAGGAATCTGGTTATCCCTGTTCCTGTGGCGCCTGAAACAGCGTCCTCTCTTGCCCCTCCATGATCCGCGGCTCGGTTATCACTCTCTGGAGGCAGAGGCATAATGGCCCACACTCCGGAACACTCTCACAACGGCTCCGGCCATGAAAAGCGCGAAGTCAATATACGAATCATTATTGAAACGCTCGTTGGGCTGACCATCAGCGTCGCGATTGCGTGCATCATCGTTTGGGTGATATTCTACACGTTCAAAACGAAGAATCCGGATCGCATCAGCGCCGATTCCGGTCTCACTCAAATCCCACCTGGTCCCCGGCTGCAAGTTCACCCCGCGAACGAATTGAAAGACTTGCACACCGAAGAGGACCAGGTGCTCAACAATTATCGCTGGGTCGACCCCAAGACCGGTATCGTTCACATTCCCATTGAAAAGGCGATTGACGAAGTGGTTTCCAAATTACCGGCGCGGCCGCAAAAAGAAGGAGGCGCCAGTGCGGCGACGCATTAGTTTCATATTGCCCGGCGCCCTGCTGCTAGCGGGTCTGCACGCGCAGCCTGGCATGCCAGCGGCGTTCCAGAAGATCGGCATCGATCAAAAACTGAACGCTCAGATGCCGCTCGAAACGATACTTCAGGATGAAGACGGCAACAAGGTACGGCTCGGCCAATACTTCAACGGCAAACCGGTTGTTCTGGCGCTCGTGTATTACTCCTGTCCGATGCTGTGCAATCTGACATTAAACGGCCTGAAAGACGCAATGGAGAAAATGACTCTCGACGTCGGCAAGGACTATAACGTCGTGACAGTCAGCTTCGACGAACGCGAGACTCCCATGCTGGCTCGAGCGAAAAAGGCAACCTATCTCAAGGATTACGACCGTCCTGGCGCTGCCGAGGGATGGCATTTCCTCACCGGCAACGCGGTCGCAGTGAGAAAAGTCGCGGAAGCGGTCGGATTCCATTATGCCTGGGACTCCATGACCAACCAGTTTGTTCACGCCGCCGGAATTATGGTGCTCAGCCCCCAGGGTAAAGTTTCGAAGTACTTCTACGGCATCAAATTCAATCCGCGGGATTTGCGTTTGGGATTGGTCGACGCATCGAACGAACAGATTGGAACGCCAGTGGATAAGATTCTGCTCTACTGTTACCACTACGATCCCGCCACGGGAAAATACGGCCCGGTTGTGATGAACGTAACTCGCGTTGCCGCCGGTGCGACGGTTCTGACCTTGGGATTGTTCATGATCCTCTGGTTAAAACGTGACAAGGGAAGGGCCTAGCATGCAGAACTCCACCTTCACTCTGTTCCCGGAAAGCGCCTCGGAGTTGGCCGTCCACGTCGACCGCTTGTACTATTTCGAAGTCATTGTTTCAGTGGTGATGACGATTCTGATTTTCGCGGCCGTTTTTCTCTTCGCGATCATCTATCGCCGACGCACGCCGGATCAGGTCGGCCATCCCATTGAGGGATCCACGGCGTTGGAGCTCACCTGGTCAATTATTCCGTTCCTGATCATGCTCGTCATGTTCGGCTGGGGCGCGAAAATCGCTTTCGACGAATACGCTCCTCCAAAGGACGCCTATAACATTTACGTTGTCGGAAAGCAGTGGATGTGGAAAGTCCAATATCCGGAAGGACAGCGCGAGATTAACGAACTGCATGTTCCGGTGGGCCGTCCGGTGCGCGTCACCATGGCTTCCGAGGACGTGATTCACAGTTTCTTCGTCCCCGCTTTCCGCGTGAAACACGACGTGGTTCCGGGACACTATGACAACGTCTGGTTCACCGCGACGAAGCCCGGACGTTATCACATTTTCTGCGCTGAGTATTGCGGCACCGAGCACTCCGGCATGATCGGTTGGGTGACGGCGATGGAACCCGCGGCCTTTGAAAACTGGCTGGCCGGAAGCGGCGCCGAAGGTTCCATGGCGTCGCAAGGACAAAAGCTTTTCGAACAGCTCGGATGCAGTTCCTGCCACTTACTCGATGAGCAGGGACGCTGTCCAGTGCTGCGCGGAGTTTACGGATCGCAGGTGTTACTCGATGACGGGCGCACCGTGCTGGCCGATGACGCCTACATCCGCGAATCGATTCTCAACCCGAACGCGAAGATCGTGGCCGGTTTCCATCGCGATGTGATGCCTACTTTCCAAGGACAGGTATCAGAAGAGAATCTCCTGCAATTGATCGAGTATGTGAAGTCTCTAGCTCCCAAAACGACGAACCAGGGTGGAGTGACCAACATCCCCGGCCGCTCCGACGCGAACCGTGAGGCCACGGGCAATTTACCGACAGGTACAAAGAAATGAGTTCGAACGTACACACATTGCCGCAGCAAGAACCGCAGCAAGAGGAAAGCATCAATTACCTGAACGCGGAGTACGGCTGGAAGTCGTGGCTCTTGACCACCGACCATAAGCGCATCGCGATTCTGTACTTGATCTCGATCACGGTCATGTTCATGATCGGCGCTTTCTTCGCCGCGATGATTCGCATCGAACTGGTGACGCCTGAAGGCGATTTAGTCACCTCCGACACTTACAACAAGTTATTCACCATGCACGGAATCGTGATGGTGTTCTTCTTCCTGATTCCATCGATCCCGGCAACATTGGGTAATTTTCTAATTCCTATGATGATCGGCGCCCGGGATCTCGCCTTCCCGAGAATCAACCTGCTGAGCTGGTATCTGTACATTTTTGGCGCGATATTCGCCCTCGGCTCCGTGGTGATGGGCGGCGTCGACACCGGCTGGACCTTCTACACTCCGTACAGCAGCACTTACTCGAACACCTACGTGATGGCGGCTATCACCGGCATCTTTATTGCCGGATTTTCTTCGATCTTAACGGGACTGAACTTTATTGTGACAGTCCACAAAATGCGAGCGCCGGGGATGACGTGGGGCCGTTTGCCGCTGTTCGTCTGGTCGCACTATGCAACATCGCTGATTCAGGTTCTGGGAACTCCGGTAGTTGCGATCACGCTCGCGCTGGTCGCTCTCGAACGCGCCTTCCGAGTCGGTATTTTCGATCCGGCGCTGGGCGGCGATCCCATCCTGTTCCAGCACATGTTCTGGTTCTACTCGCACCCGGCCGTCTACATCATGATTCTCCCGGGCATGGCGGTGATCAGCGAAGTGGTGGCGTGCTTCTCCAAAAAGCGAGTGTTCGGCTACACCTTCGTAGCGGCGGCCAGCATCGCAATCGCGGTGATCGGATTCCTGGTTTGGGGACATCACCTCTTCGTAACGGGAATGTCGATGTACGCGAGCATGATGTTCTCGCTGCTGAGCTTCGCGGTCGCGGTTCCATCGGCGATCAAGGTGTTCAACTGGACCGCGACCATGTGGCGCGGGGCCATTTCGTTTGAAACTCCGATGCTCTACGCGTTCGGATTTATCGGCCTGTTTACCATCGGCGGTTTAACCGGTCTATTCGTGGCCACTCTCGCAATCGACATCCATGTAACCGACACCTATTTCGTGATCGCCCACTTCCACTACGTGATGGTCGGCGGAATGGTGATGGCTTATATCGGCGGTCTGCATTTCTGGTGGCCTAAGATCAGCGGCCGGATGTATCCGGAAGGTTGGGCGAAGTTGTCGGCAGGAATCATCTTCCTGGGATTCAACCTGACCTTCTTCCCGCAGTTCATTCTCGGGTACGCCGGCATGCCTCGCCGCTACCATGCTTATGCTCCGGAATTCCAGGTGCTGAACGTGCTGTCCTCAGCGGGCGCTTCGATTCTGGCGATCGGTTATATCATGCCGCTCATTTACTTCTTGTGGTCACTGAAGTATGGAGAGAAGGCGCCGCAAAATCCGTGGGGCGCGAAAGGCCTGGAGTGGGAAGTGGCCGGTTCGCCTCCCACTACATTCAACTTCGATAAAACACCAATCGTGACCGAAGAAGCTTACGCCTACGCGAAAGAGGAGGCAGAAGTCCTTGGCTGACGTTGCGATCGAACGCGTTACTAGTGTCGCCCACCAATTCGATGACATGGAGCAGCAGGTCAAGAGCTCCACGCTCGGAATGTGGGTCTTCCTGCTCACCGAAATCATGTTCTTCGGCGGGATGTTCTGTGCCTATACGGTTTACAGAACGATGTATCCCGAGGCATTTGCCACCACCAGCTTATACATGAACCCGCTGTGGGGCGGAATCAATACCGCCGTGCTGATTTGCAGCAGTCTCACCATGGCGCTGGCGGTTCGATCGGCACAAATCGGATCGAAAAAAGCACTGATCTGGTTCCTGATATTCACTATGATTTTCGGCCTCGCGTTTCTAGGGGTTAAAGCAATTGAATATCACGAGCACTGGGTGGACGCTAAGGTCCCGGGCTTTAACTTCGACTACCACGAACATCCGGAATTCTTTCACCAGGCTCAGATCCTGTTCTGCTTCTATTTCTTCATGACAGGGTTTCACGCCCTGCACATGGTGATTGGACTAGGCTTGATGACTTACCTGCTGGTCAGTTCGATGCGCGGGCGATTCGGCCCAAGCTACTACACGCCGGTCGAGATCGGCGGCTTATACTGGCACTTCGTCGATATCGTCTGGATCTTCCTCTTCCCCTTGCTATATCTGATCGGTCATACGAGAGCTCATTGAAATGGAAAACCACATCGTACCCGTAAGGAACTACGTGCTCGTCTGGCTGGCGCTGATGGTTGGTACTGTTAGTACCTATCTCATCGCCGAGTATGTGGACATCGGCGTAGGAAACATCATCGTCGCGCTACTGATTGCCGCCACGAAGATGAGCCTGGTCATTTATTTCTTCATGCACGTTAAGTTTGACGATCATCTCACCAAACTATTCGTCGCCGGCGGATTCATCTGGCTATTCATTCTGATCACGATCACCATGGTCGACTACGTGACGCGGAACTGGCTGCCGATCACCAACTTATTCAAAACGTAATCACTAAACAGGTTGGACGGCGCGCGCGGAGATGTTGGCGAGAGGTTCCAGCCACAAAGCGGCGATGCCGCGAGCGATGTCGAAATAATCGTCCAATTGGGACGGCTTCGCGACGTAGGCGTTGGCGTGAAGATCGTATGCCCGGTAAACATCGGCGGGCATTGTGGACGAACTCATCATCAGCACGGGCGTGGCGTTCAAGCGTTCGTTCGCGCGAATGCGCCGCAGAACTTCGAAACCATCGATACGCGGCAGATTGACGTCCAAAATAATGAGGTCCGGCGGATTGCGTGAGAGATCGTTGAGGATCGCGAATGCGCGCTCCGCGTCCAATGCAGGAATCACTTCAGTAGCGACCTGGCACTCCCGAAAAGACTCGCGTATTAAGGCGAGGTCACCCGGGTTGTCATCAACGATGAGGACTTCGACCTTTCGTGGCACGCTTAGTCGTTTATACCATTATAATTCGGTTTGTGTGCCATCGACTTTTCTCCCACTCAGTGAGGCAGTGAACAGACCGAGTTGTAACGTGAACAGGGCTTTCAGAATGGATTTGAGGCGGAAGAGGATGCCGCTGAAAAATCCGTAATGCTTACCGAAGTAACGGCCACCGCCCGTAATCTTATCTGCCTCTAGTACTTTAAGAGCGTTGTCCGGGAAACGATCCGTACGCGGCGTGAAGATACAGCCGAGATCCGGCATGGCTATCACTTTCTTGCCGGAACGGCGGATGTGAAAACATAAATCGACGTCGGCCCAGAACTCACCGTACTTTTCGTCGAGAAAATTGATGCCTCGGACGAAGTATTTTCGAACCATGAGCGCATCGAAAGTCGAACCCTCGACAGGAACGGGATCGGGGCCGGCGGCGATATGAACCGGCTTCAGATTGGCGCCGTCGCTCGGCGACGGAAGGCGATAGAACTGGCCCTCATGGCCGGTGACCAAAGAAACGGCAACTGCGTTGGGGTCGGCTTCCAGCCGGTCGGCGAGTTGCGAGACCGTTACAGGCTGGACTTCGACTTCAGGCAGCAGAAAAAAGACCAGCTCGGCAGCCGCGGTTCGCATCCCGATGTTCAGGGCTTTGGCGTTCCCAAAGTTACGCGGAAGACGAAGCGTTGTAATATTCGGAAACTCGGAATCAATGTTTGAAGATCCGTCATGGGAACCCTTGTCGACCACGATGATCTCGAGCGCTTCGCGATCTTTCGATTGCTCCAGTGCCGCGAGACAGCGGCGCAACGCCTCGACATTGTTATAAGACACAATGAGGGCGGTTACGCGAAGTTGAGGTTTCGTTTCCTCGGTGGAAACTTGGTCCATGCGTTTAGGATGATAGCAGAACGCTTATACGTCGATACGTTCTAAGTTCTATTCAGTTCTACGTTAAAGGATCACTTTTTTAGGATCAGGCTATCGGCTGTTGACAGGTTCACCTTGACGGCGGGGGCTCTGGTTTTGGGGAGCGTTATGGTGAATGGCGTTCCATCGCTGGAGGCGCGCTCCCAATGGAGGACTTTCTGTTTGCCTTCCTGGATTTCGACGGGAACAAAAGCGATGAAGTCGTCAGCCACTTCCGACGTGGTCAGCGTGCCCGTTATTTTGTTTCCGGAGCGCGAGTAGTTCAGTTTGACTGTCGGGATTCCGGTTCCGAAGACCCAGTTTTCGAAGAACATGCGAAAGTCGGCATCGGGGGATTTGGGAGCCGCGTAGCGGTGCGCAAACTCGCGGAACTCCTCCGTTGAAATGGGGAGATAACGATATTTATCGCAGATGTCGTGGAGCATGGCGAGAAATTGCGCGTCTCCGAGCCGCATGCGAATCATGTGCATAATCCAGGCGCCTTTCTCGTATGTGATGATGCGCCAGGATTCCGGAGAATGGGACGAGACGAGACGGGTGCCCCAGGTGATGGGACCGGAGGATTCCACTGTCTGCCCCATGGGGCTCTTCTCGAGAAGGTGGTTGCGATAACGATCCAGAACCGTTTCGAGCGCTTTGGGTCCTTTTTTCTTTTCGAGGAACATAAGCGCTGAATAATCGGCCAGCGCTTCCATGATCCACTCGTCCTGGTAACTATTGGTAGTGACGAGATTGCCCCACCATTGATGCGCGACCTCATGGGCGTCGAGAACGTCTGAGAAGAACGTCTCCGCAAAAGGATTGCGAGCGCCGGGTGGTCTCTGCGTGGGATCCAGATAGGAGAGCGTGGAAAGATAAATGAGTCCGGGGAAACCCTGGCCGAAGCCGCCGGGGATGGGAGACACGGTCAACCGCTGAAGCGGCGGAGCGCCGTACTGAGACGTCATGAATTGCATCGCGGCGGAAACATCTTCGGCAAGGAGTCCCAGGCGGGCCGACGGATTGGGTACAGGCGGAATGATGGCTGCATCAATGTCTTCGCGCGGGCGTCGAACGCCTTCCGGATGGATAATGGTGGCGCTCAGGGGCGGGGGGAGTTGTCTGAGAGCAGCCTCGACTTCACGGTTCGCGCACACGTTCACCTTATAACCATCGCGGTCGCGAGAGACGCAGTTATATGAACCGAGATTGAATCCCGCGAAACGGATGAGAGACGGGACCTTGTACTGCGTGACTCGGGAATCGCCATCGACGTGGTCCGAAACGGCATCTCCGCTCGACACGAGTACGAGATCGCGCGGGTAACGGAATTTCAGCTCGTAATGAGCGAAATCCGTACCGACACGCGGGTACCAGACGCCCCGCGAACTGATGAAAAAAACGTGTTGTCCGGCCCTGGTGATGACGGACCCTTCGGATCGGAACTGAATCTCGTGGGGTTTGGAAGGATCGAGGTTATCGGGAACAACGACGAGGAACTGTTCGTTGCCGTTTCCGCGGATCAATGTTTCCCGCAAGGACTCGTGCTGGAATACTTCGGCCGCGACGCCATCCACCTGAGCTTCCGTGATGCGCATCTTGCGTGAAATCCAAAACGAAAGAGCGCGGCCGGGAGTTGTTTTCGCCGTGAGCGTGACGCTCGTGGCGACGCTCATGGAAAGGTCCGGGCGGATGGTCGCGTCGATGCGGAAATTATCGAGCGTGAACGGCGCGGCGGGCATCAGCGACGGATCACGACGCTCTTTTACCCCCGTGAAACTGGTCCAGGTATCGAAGAAGGATGCTGCATTACGCGATGCCAACTGACCCAGGACGATCTGTTCGCGGGAGAGCGGATCGTAGACGACGTCGAAGTTTCCGAGCTTGCTCCCGCTCACGCCCATATAGAAGATGCCGGACTTGGGGTCGCCTCTAAGAACGTCGTGGACCATGCGGGTGAGAAAACTCTCCGTGAGATTGCGAAGCGTCGGCGTGTAGCGATCCGCGAACAGCGCTCCCATTTCAGGATTCTTGCGTTCCGCGTGGGACTGGATTTCCGACTCGATCTCAGATGCAGTGGAGTCGGAGAAAATCATCACCGTGGCTTTGAAATGTTCGTCGAGGTTGGGAGAGCCGGTGAAGTTCGCGAGCGAAAGGCGTTCGCCGCGATCCGGGGGAATCAATAGAACTTCCGCATCACCGGCTTCGATGTCGTTTGTGAAAACGGCAGCGAGGCGCTTACCTTCGATCGGTTTGGCGAAGGTGATGTATCCGGAAGTGAGATAGATGTGCAGGTCTTCTTTATAGAAGTTCACGTCGGTGATGCGATAGCAGGCGTCGGGGTCCAGAGACATCGTGGTGATGAGATGGGCCGCGTCGGACGCGGAGATGTTGGCGAACACCGAGGTGGTTAGCGTTAGGAAAAGTAGTACGGGACGGAACACTTGTTCAGCGTACCGCGTTTCGGCCATGTTCTACGTTCTACGTTCTACGTTCTACGTTTCGCGAAGGCGGGGCACACCGAGTTATGCGGTGGGCAGGATTGGAGTTAGTGTTTCCTGAGTGGCCTCCGCGGCGGCTGGGATCGCGGTCTGCCTCCGCAGTCCGATCAGGTGTTCGTTGCGGGTCTGTCTTCGTTCGAGTTCAAACCCGAATAGCGACAGGGGCGTTGCGTTGAGCTGGTGGGAAAGGTTGCGCGGGTTGACGGGGATGTTTTGGAGACCCATCGCCCGGAACTGATCCAGGAGAGCGGTCGCGGTGCCGGTCCATTCGGGTTGCGACTCGAGCAGTGCGGCTATCGCGTCGACGACCGGGTTCGCGGCAAGGGCGTGATTAATCTGTTCGGGAGTCAGGCCGAGAGTTGGAGCCGCGGACATGGTCCATTGATACACGTCGGCGAAGCGCGAGGCGACGCCGGATATGGACGCGGAATTGGCCAGCGCGGAGGTGACGGCGGCGCACAGGGTCCCGAGGATATGCGGAGCGGCGAGTTGGAGCTGCTTCGCAATAGAGTTTTCGGTGCGAAGATTCACCGGTGAGATGGAATCGAGTTCGACTCGGATGGCGTTTTGGGTGAAAGCTCGATGATCGTCAGGCACAGTCACTATGACCGGGCGCGCTAGAGCGAGAGGCTGAGGCGCGTCGAAAATGGTGTTTCCGCAGATTCCGAGGCCGCCGCCGGTGGCGACGCGGGCCAGCGAATCGCCAATGCGACGCGAGAGGGAAGATATGTTGTCGAAGGCGAGGACGTGATTATGGAGGGCCAGGGCAAGAAGTTCATGCTCGCTTTGGGGCGGCATCAATAGCGGCGTAACGGATGGATCGACGAGATTGCGTAGCGTTCGGGCGATGGTGGATTTCCCACTTGCGGGAGGTCCGGCGAGAACGAGGACAGGATATGGTCCGGAGGGACGCAGGGCGGCGAAGAGCCAGACCAGAACGCGTTCCAGTGCCGGTCCGTGGATGTTCAGCAGGGCGTGAAGATGATCGTGCAGAGTTAAGCTGCTGTCGACGGGCCGGGGAAGCGCTTCCGTGGACGCTCCAGAGAGGAAGTGCCAGGACTGGGAGCTGACGACGTGATGGCCGCCGGCGGTGATTTCGACCAGCTCGTGATTGGCGTTGGCGAGATGGAGAAGGACGGATTGCGGAGAGCGGGGATCTCCGCGCCAGCCGACACGGGTGAATATTTCGCTGACGGGAAAGTCGCTGCGAATGGCGCGGGCCTCGAACATGCGCACGGCTGTCTTCATGGATTGATCGCCTGGGAAAATCTCGAACTCCTGATGGAAGCTGTCGGCAAGCCAATTGTGGAATGCGCGCGAGGCGATGGGCCAGCCATGATAGCGTCCGAAGCCGTCGGGGACGATGACCCAGGCGTGACCGAGGCTGGTGCGGAAGGGTGTGGTTAATTTGAGCGCCTGGTCGTAGATTTGTTCGGAACGGGATTTCTTCATGTCGATCTTTCTGACATGAGCGTATGGGGTGGGCTTGCGGATGCGTGGGGGCGATGGAGGTAAGTGGTTGAGGGTGGGGGAGATTGAGGTGCGAGAAAAATTGTACTGGGGTTTTGGGCCGAGGGAGCTCTTCCGAGATCGGTGAAAAAAAGTGGACTTCCCCATTTGGGAACGTTCGTCCGGACTTTTTAAGGATTCATCCACGGATCGGGTTTCAAACGCCAAGTAGTTTCGTTCTGGATGCCAATAGTCAGAAAATTGTATCGCAGGGTAAGAGTTATTCTTATTCGCTGGTGGTCCAAGTGGCGCTGTTCGACAGACTAAAGGTATACTCAAATCCACCGAATAAAACAGGATGGGCCAGGAAAGAAGTCGTATTACCTCTCTGATCGATTTCGCCCAACAATCGGCTCGATTGCGTGGCAAGCCGGCAGCAACAGTGTCCGGGCACGGCCAGTTCAGCGTCTACGAGCACGAGATACAGGGAATGCCCGGCGTCCGGCTAAATCCCAATCCCTCAAGTCTAGAAGAGGTGTGGCTGACGGTCGAGCGGCTGCACGAGCGAAAGCCGCCGGAAGCGGACAGCCCCGTTGTGCGCCCATGGCTCAAGATGACCCAGTCTCCGAACGAGGAACCACGGCTGCGCGATTCTGTCGACGGCGGAAGCCTGATCGCGGCAGGCACCCACTGCGAGCCTCCGGGCGATGGCACGAGACCCATAGTTGTTCCCGATGACCAAGTGCCTCTTTCCGAGTACAGCGAGGCGGATTTGCTGCAGGCTTCTTATACAACCTATGTGGAGGTTAAGTGGCGCCCGTGGGCTCAGGAAGAGAGGCGCCGCCGCCGAACCATTCGTCTCTACTCGCAGCTTTTCACGCTGCAGCAGCAGTTAGAAGGCTCCATCATCGAATCGCCACTCGAGCTTGTCTGGGGAGTGGGCGTGGGTATTTGGAGCGTTAACGGTACGACCGTCAGTTACCCGCTTATTACCCGCCTCTCGGAAGTTTCATTGAACGCGGTGACGGCTGAAATCGAGATCCGGCCCCGTGACATTGATCCGCACGTTGAACTTGACTGGTACGCTGCTGTTGATAACCCCGGCGTGGGTAAGCTGGAAAGCTCAGCCCGTGAATTCTTTGCTTCGATCGACGCTACCTTCTCGCCTTTCGATCGTGGAACGTTTGAGCCGCTGCTTCGTACGGCAGCAACGAACCTCGATGTGAACGGCGTTTATTGGCCTGACGAAGTCCCGCCTGAGGACCGTTCGCTTCCAAAAGCCGATGCGACGCTGAAAGTTAGCGATACATGGGTACTCTTTGCGCGGCCACGCACAACGAGCGTCTTTATTCAGGACCTGGAAAATCTCAGGAAGCGGGCCGAGGAGGCCAAATCTTACCCACCCGCAGTGCTGGCGCTCGTGACTGATCCGGAAACGTCCAACCCTATCGTCGAACTGCCCGTTTTTCGTGGTGTGTCGGCTCCGTGCGATACCGGAATCACTTGCAGCACCACGGAAAAGGCCAGAGATATTTATTTCCCGAAGCCGTTCAATGACGAGCAATTCCGGATCATTCAGCTTCTAGAAGTCTCAGACGGGGTCATTGTGCAGGGACCTCCCGGTACCGGCAAGACCCATACCATCGCGAATGTCATCTGCCACTATCTTGCGGAAGGCAAGCGGGTCCTTGTGACTTCAATGAAAGACCCGGCGCTCCGTGAAGTTCAGGAAAAACTCCCAGATGAGATACGTCCGCTTGCCATTTCGCTCCTTAGCAGCGAGCAGGAGGGAATGAAACAATTCGAGCACGCGATCCACCGCATCGCGTCCGAAGTCCAGAGTCTCGACCGCGTCAGCACGGCGCGGACCGTCCGTCACCTTGAAGACCAGATCGACCAGTTTCACGCCAAGCTCGTAGGCGTCGATCTGAAGATTAGAGCATGGGCAATGCGGAATCTAAGCAAAATCACGATAGATAACGAGCAAATCGATCCTCAGGAGGCGGCGCGGGAGATAACCGACCAATCGGAGATATTCGAATGGCTGCCCGATAAGTTGGGCATCTGCGAAAAGTTCGATCCTCAGTTTGACGATGCCGACATCACGCGCTTGAGGGATGCTCGCCGCGTGCTGGGCGAAGATATCGACTATCTTGATGCATCCCTTCCGGCGCTCGCTGATTTCCCGGACTCGAAGACGCTGCTCTCGGTGCATCGCGACCTCGCCGTGTTCGAGAAGTTGAAGCAAGTCGTGGACCGGAAGGAAGTCCCTCAACTCGCTGATTCGAGCGAGGAGACTCTCACCAATGTCCATAAGGCCTTGGAACGACTTTCGGTGTACCGTCAGCTGCGCGACGAAGTCGCCGCGGCAAATAAAAACTGGACAGCGCCGATTCGTATCTGGCTTCGTGGCGGCGAGGACGATCACTCTACAGATTCTGGAAAATCTGGGTGCCGAAATCCAGAACGCTTCCGATCGGCGGAAAGCGTTTCTCGAAAGGCCGGTGTTCACGCCACCGGGAATCGAACTCGATCCGGAACTGGTGGGTGCGGTGGGCAACTTAGCCGAATCGAGAAGCGCCTTTGGCTTCGTCGGCCTCATTGGAAAATCGGCACAGAAGAAACAGCTCGGCTGCATTCGCGTTCTCGGGCAGCCGCCCGGAAACACTGATGCTTGGAATCATGTCAGAGAGCATCTGGCGTTGTCGAGGTCTTTGCGCGAGCTTGCGGTCCGTTGGAACGCCGTCGCGTCGGAGCTTCATCTAGAGACAGTGGAGGAAACGGACCCGTCCGGCGGCGTGACCGCCGGCCAATCTTACGCCCTATATTGCACGGTAAAGCATTTGGCGATACTAGAGCGCGGCATCTGTCAATTAGTCCCATTGATCTTTCCAGGCTGGCAGTCGCAGGCCGTCTTCGATGAGTCGGTATTCGGAGAATTTGAGAAGGCGCTCAATCACCACGTGGCGAAGAGCCGACTCGCCAATATCTGGACTACCAAAGAGCAGTTGCAGCGGGGACTCGATGGACGGTCCGGGCGTGTTGTGGATGACATTCAGCGCTTCTTTAACGACATGGTGGGCAGCGTTGATGCCGAGGATGCCGCACTGCAGGCAGAATGGTCGGCATTGATGGCTGAGCTTTCCCGCGTATCGGCGCTGCGTTCGCATCTGAACGTCATTGATGACGTCTGCAACAGAATTGAGGCGTCAGGCGCACCGATATACGCTGCTCGTCTCCGCAAACCGGTGGAAGGAACGGTTGATCAGCTACTGCCGAACAACTGGCGCCTGGCGTGGCGGCTGAAGCGATTGGCGACGCATCTTGAAACCATCGATCCACAACAGGATCTAAAAAAACTGTCAAAGGATCGTCAAGCGATGGAAAGCGACCTCGCGCGATCATACCAGGACATCGTGATCAAGCGAACCTGGCTGCGGCTCGCAGAGAACGCGTCGCCGAGTATTCGGTCAGCTCTCCAGGCGTATCTCAGCGCTATCCAGAAAATCGGAAAAGGAACAGGCAAGCGAGCGATGCGGTACCGACATGACGCGCGCGCGGCGGCCGAACAGGCCAATCCGGCTGTGCCGTGCTGGGTGATGCCGCATTATCGAGTTTCCGAATCGTTGCCGTCGGAATTGGGATGCTTTGATCTTGTAATCATCGACGAGGCTTCTCAGTCGGACCTGACCGCTCTGCCGTCGTTGCTAAGAGCAAAGAAAGCGCTGATTGTGGGGGATGACAAACAAGTTTCTCCAGAAGGAGTGGGTCTTGAAGAAGAGAAAATCCGAAGCCTGATGAATCGTTTCTTGGCCGATCAGGTGGAAACTTTTCGCCCGCAGATGTCTCCCGAACGCTCAATCTATGATTTGTTCAAAGTCGTCTTCGCGAAGGGCGCAGTCATGCTCCGAGAACATTTCCGCTGCGTCAGTCCGATCATTGAATATTCCAAGCGCGAGTTTTATAACCATGAACTCCGGCCGCTGCGGCTACCGAAATCTTCCGAGCGGCTCGATCCGCCGCTCATCGACATCCTGATCGAAGATGGATACCGTAAAGGCGACATCAATCTTCCGGAAGCGCAGTTCATTGTCAACGAAATCAAGGCTATTGTTGAAGACCCGCGGATGGCGCGGCGTTCCATTGGCGTTGTCTCCTTGCTGGCGGACAAACAGGCATTCGAGGTGTGGGAGCGCCTTACGGAAGAATTGGGACCGGAAGTCATCCGGCGTCACCAGATTACGTGCGGTGATGCGCGGACGTTTCAGGGAAAAGAGAGGGACATCATGTTCCTGTCGATGGTGTCTGCGCCAAACAATGTCGGTGCGCCCCTATCCCGCGACACCTTTGCGCAGCGCTTCAATGTGGCGGCCTCCCGGGCGAGGGACAGGATGTATCTTGTTCGTTCGGTTACGCCGGAGCACTTGAGCGAGGCGGATCGTCTCAGGCGAGCCCTTATCGCGCATTTCAGCCTGCCCTTCGCACAGGATGAATTGCGCGTCGACCACATGCGCAGCCTCTGCGAATCGCCTTTTGAACGAGAGATGTACGACGAACTCACGCAACGCGGCTATTGTGTAACGCCGCAAGTGAAGGTGGGGCATTACCGCATCGACATGGTCGTGGAAGGCGCCAATGATGCGCGACTGGCCGTCGAGTGCGATGGAGACAAATATCACGGCCCTGACAAATGGGAAGACGATATGCAACGACAACGCGTTCTCGAACGCGCTGGCTGGGTCTTCTGGAGATGCTTTGCGTCGGTGTTCGTCCGCCGAAGAGAGGAAGTGCTCGCCGACCTTTTACACGCGCTAGCTGAGCGGGGTATCGAACCCGTCGGGGCCCAAGGCGCTCCGAAAAGCGTGCATACGGAGTTTCGGGTGATTAACTCGTCTCGTTCGGCCGGTGCGACCGGCTCCTAATCCGTATTCCAATTCCGAAATCCAGTCTTAACTTTCGAAATGGACGAGTAAACGATCAAGGCGAATGGTCAAGGATTCACCCGTTGGTCGTTCTTCGCCTAGAGTTTAATTCCCTTTACTATCCTGTTGCGTCCGGTTACCGACCAATTTGGCGGCCGCGATCTTTTTGCAAGCTAGTATCTGTTCTGAATCTAATCGAATTGAGATCGGGACTTTGTTGCTGAATGCCGATTCCGAATCCTTTTTTCCAGTTCTTTGGAGGCCTTTTCCAGGCCGGCTTGGGGTAGTTGTCCTCACACGCCGGCCACAGAATGCTTCTCGAAGTAGTCGGCTGCCTCCTTATCTGAGGGGAATCTCGGCAGAGTCGTTTTAGCGGGATGGACTTTTTTTCTTCATTCCATGCCGGTGAGGGCTTTACGAGCGGCTTTTATAAACGCGTGAGGATGTAATCGAGTCCGTAAGCAAACTTCGCGAAGAACTTGCAACGCAGCGCTTCAACCTTCTCGTGAATATCTGGGCCTTCGTGTTTCGGTTCAGGAAACAACTCTCGGTCGCGGCCGTGGCCTCCAGATGATCGAGGACCGACGCGAGCACGATCGCGTCCTGGCCAGATAGGCCGTAGTCGATCTCGATGGCCGCCGCCGAACGCAATGTGGCTTCATCCAGAGGAACGACCTCTGCTACTCGAAGGAGGTCCGAAACTGTTCGTCGTACGCCTTCACGCTCGAATTCGGCCCTGGCGATAAGTGTGGCGGCGAGTGCATCGAAGGTTGCAGGAATCTCGCGGTGAGACTTCGAACTTCCAAGTTCACCGAGATGCGCTCGCAAATCGTCACCGAGACGCGTGCGGGTTTTGGCTTTTGCGAAGATGGCCTGATGAGGCTCGGCGAGAGAAAATGCCGGGATTACCAGTGTCAACTTGCCATCGGATGCGAGTCGAATAATGTCGGCGCAACTGTCGCACTCTTCTTGCTCCAACGCGTGCTCGAGAACAAAGTTGGACTCGACGTAGACATTCATCTAGTCGTGTTCATTTCAATCTGAGCTCGCGACAACGACGAGAGCAAGCCGGACTCGGACAACGATCTCAATGAAGCGTCTAGTTGGGCACGGTATTCCGCGGATCTGGCAATCTCGTTCAGCCACGAAAGGATAAGCAGTTCAAATGCCTTCGGACCAATATTCTTCGGGTCGCAATCGAGCTTCGCAAAATACGGGGCGAGAGCTTTTCGCGCATCAATAGTGAACTGCGGCGGAGTGAACTGCGTCGGAATCTCGCCGACGGAGAGATTCTCCTGCTTCCATCCATACATCCGCTCCGGAGTTGCGATCAGAAAATACTCTGCCGGCGGGAGGACGCCATGAGAAAGCATGTTCCGTCGAAGTTTTGCGGCCCAGGCCTCCGAAGTTCCGTGCCGGCTCTTCGCTTCCGCCAGTAGAACGACAGTCCCATCGGGGTTGTACGCAATGAAGTCGATCGGCGTGTTCTGCGTGGACATGCGTTTTTGGGCCTCTATGTCATTATTTCAGATCGGTTTCCATACTCTCTCCTTGACAGCTTAGGAAAGCTGCCGTATACTCCTTAGTGTCTTAGGAGTGCAAATGTCCGAACAGGCTCAGCTTCTTCCAGGGACTCTCGATCTTCTTGTTCTGAAGGCAGTCTCGCTTGGTCCTCTTCATGGCTATGGCGTTCTTCTCCGCATCGGACAAATTTCCGAGCAGGCGCTGCTGATCGAGCAGGGAGCGCTCTATCCCGCGTTGTTCCGCCTGGTGCGCCAGGGGCTTCTGAAGGCGAACTGGGGCATATCGGATAACAATCGGCGCGCTAAATTTTATGAACTCACGGCCCTGGGGCGCAAACGGCTGCGAGAGGAAACCGAGGGATGGAACCGGCTCGCCTCCGCGATGTCTTCCGCACTTGCCGCACGACCGGAGGAAACATGAAACTCCTGGCCTACTTAAGCTCCCTAGGCGCTAAGTTCTTTCGGCGTTCGCAGGTCGAGGACGACATGGAAGAGGAGCTTCGCTCGCACATCCAGCACCGCGCTGACGATCTGGAACGCTCCGGTGTGAATCCCGTCGAAGCGGAACGCCGCGCGCGCGTCGAGTTCGGCGGACGCGACCGGTACAAAGAGGAATGCCGCGAAGCGATCGGCGGCAACTTCATCGACACTCTGATACGCGATACCCGCTTCAGCGTTCGCGTGCTGCGTAAATCTCCGGGATTCACAATCGTCGCAGTTTTGACGCTGGCGCTGGCAATTGGCGCAAATGCGGTGGTTTTTGGTATTTTGAACGGGCTTATTCTCCGCCCGCTGGATGTTCCCCAGGCGCAGAGTCTCTACGAAATCCAGCGCGAGAGAGGCTGGGGATACCAGTCCTATCCCGACTATATCGATATGCGGGACCGCAACCGCAGCTTCGATGGCCTGGCAGCTTATACCATCGCTCCGGTCGGTGTCGACACAGGCAATAATCCATCGCGTGCCTGGGTTTATGAAGTGAGCGGGAACTACTTCGACGTATTGGGCCTGCAGCCGCATCTTGGCCATTTCTTCAGCGCCGCCGACGAGCATGGTCCCAATAGCGCGCCCTATATCGTGCTCACTTACGCGTATTGGCATATCCATTTTCAGGACGACCGTGGCGTGCTGGGCCAAGTTGTTCACCTGAACAAGCATCCGTTCACCATTCTCGGCGTGGCGCCGCCTGAATTCCACGGGACCCTGCTGTTCTTCTCGCCTGATTTCTTTTTGCCGATCGTGAATCAGGAGCAGGTGGAAGGGCAAAGCAATCTGAACGCGCGCGCGGTCCGTCAGGTGTTTCAAGTGATGGGGCACCTGAAGCCGGGCGTCACGCCGGCGCAGGCGGCTGCGGATCTCACTTCCATTGGGTCGTGGCTTGCAAAAGCTTATCCCAAAGACGACGGCCCAGTGAACTTTTCACTGGGGCGCCCGAGTCTTGCGGGCGACGTTTTTGCCGGTCCGGTGCGGGCATTCGTTACGGCGTTGATGCTGCTGGCGGGTTTGATTTTGTTGGCCGCGTGTGCCAACCTGGGCAACCTGTTTGCCGCACGCGCCGCCGACCGTGGGCGGGAAATTGCACTGCGACTCGCGCTGGGAGCCAGCCGCAATCGCATCCTGCGAACGCTATTTACAGAAGCCTTGCTGATCTCATTGATGGGAGGGGCGGTGGGATTGTGGGGCGGCGTCGCGCTGTTGAACTGGCTGAGTGTGTGGCAGCCAATGCCGAGATTTCCCATCCACGTACCTGTGGTCCCGGACGCAAATGTTTATGCAATCGCCTTGGTTTTGGCGCTGGTGAGCGGATTCCTTTTCGGCATAGTTCCCGTGCGCCAGGTACTTCGGGCCAATCCATATCAAATCGTTAAAGGCGGATCGACCGGCACGGTTGGGCGGCGGATTACCGTCCGCGACCTGTTGCTAGTCGCGCAAATTGCGATCTGCGCGGTGCTGGTGACATCCTCCATGGTTGCGGTGCGCGGATTGTCACGCTCGCTGCACAGCAATTTCGGTTTCGAACCGCGCAACGCGATGCTGGTGGAAACCAATCTGGCGATGGCCGGTTATAGCGGCGACGAAGCGGTCGCAATGCAGAAGCGCATGAGAGAGGCTGTGGGAACGATCCCTGGTGCAAAAGCTGTGGGATTGGTCGATCACCCGCCATTGGCTGAGGGTTGGAACCCCGCGTTTGTCTTTACCGATCGAACGACGGATTTCAGGCCCGCGAATGCTGCTGCCACCGCCATAAAATACGGCATCTCTCCCGAGTACTTAGATGCGGCGGGGACAGCTTTGCTGGTGGGCAGGCCGCTCTCACGGCATGACGACAAAGACGCGCCTCGCGTGGCTCTGGTGAATCGTTTGTTTGCCAGTGAGATCTTTGGCTCTGTCGCGAACGCCATAGGCGGATATTACAAGACAAAGGATGGAGCGCGCATACAAGTGGTGGGTGTTGTCGAAGATGGAAAATATACCACCAACATCGCCGAAGATCCACAGGCGGCGATGTTCCTTCCCATCCTGCAATCGCCATCGAAGGAGACCTGGCTGATCGTGCGCTTCAGCCGCGATCCGCGCCAACTCGCCGAGGCCATCAGAATTGCGATGCGCGGCTTGGACGCTCAGTTGCCTTGCTACATCCAGACATGGAGCAAAGGAATGGACGGAGCTCTGTTTGCTTCGCGTGTCGCGACGGTGTCGCTAGGAGTCCTGGGCTTGATGGGCGCGATGCTGTCGATCACCGGCATCTTTGGAATGGCGGCGTATTCGGTCAGCCGGCGGCTGCGGGAGTTGGGAATTCGCATCGCTATTGGAGCGCAGCCTAAGGAAGTCTTACAGGCAGCATTGGGACGCGCCTTCATATTGCTGGCTTTTGGTTCCGCGGCAGGATTGCTCCTCGGAATTCTCGCGAGCCGCGTGCTGGCTCACATCGTGTATCAGGCGACCCCCCGCGATCCGCTGGTATTGTCCAGCGTTGTTGTGGCGATGTTGCTGGTCGGGTTGTTGGCCACCTGGATCCCGGCGCAACGCGCGCTGTCGGTCGATCCTTTGACACTGCTGCGGGAGGAGTGAGTATGAAATTCCTGGCCTACATCCGTTCCGTTATCAATAAGTTCTTTCATCCGTCTCAGGTCGACCATGAGATGGAGGAGGAGCTTCGCTCCCACATCGCGCATCGCGCTGACGATCTGGAACGCTCCGGCCTGACTCGCGTCGAGGCAGAACGCCGCGCGCGCATCGAGTTCGGCGGCCGTGATCGATACAAAGAGGAAAGCCGCGAAGCCATCGGCGGCAACTTTATCGAGACTCTCATACGCGACACGCGCTTCAGCCTTCGCGTCTTGCGCAAATCTCGCGGATTCACAATCGCCGCCATTGCGACCTTGGCTTTGGCAATCGGGGCAAACGCCGTGGTTTTCGGGATTTTGAACGGGCTTATTCTGCGTCCGCTGGATGTGCCTCAGGCGCAGAACCTTTTCATGATCGAGCGCGAAAAGGGCAATGCAATGGAGTCTTATCCCGACTATCTCGATCTTCGCGACCGTAACCGCAGCTTCGACGGTCTGGCCGCTTATTCCATCGTGCAGGCAGATCTGGATGCGGGCGGAAATCCTTCCAGTGTCTGGATCGAGGCGGCAAGCGCGAACTATTTCGATGTATTACGCCTGCAACCGTTTCTCGGACGTTTCTTCCATGGCTCCGATGACCATGGCCCCAACAGCGCTCCTTATGTCGTGCTCACGCACGCGTATTGGCAAAGCCATTTTCCCGGCGATTTTGGCGTGGTGGGCCGCACCGTTCAGGTCAGCCGGCATCCTTTCACCATCATCGGCGTAGCGCCGCCGGGGTTCCACGGGACCTTACTGTTTTTCTCTCCGGCCTTCTTTTTGCCGATCGTCAACCAGGAAGGGAGCGATGTACTGAACGCGCGCGGAAATCACATGTCAGTCTTTGCAGTGATCGGGCATCTCAAGGCCGGCGTCACACCGGCGCAGGCATCTGCCGATCTGAATTCTGTCGGATCCGATCTTGAAAGGACCTTCCCCAAAGACGACGCCCATGAGAATTTTGGATTGGCGCGTCCCAGTCTTTACGGGAACTTTCTAGGCCCACCGGTACGCGCCTTCGTTACCGGATTGATGCTGCTGGCGGGATTGAGTCTGCTGGCGGCATGTGCCAACCTCGGCACTCTCTTTGCCGCGCGCGCCGCGGACCGTTCCCGCGAGATAGCGCTGCGGCTCGCTCTCGGCGCGAGCCGTAATCGCGTTCTACGGCAATTACTCACCGAAGCCGTGCTCCTTTCACTTGCCGGAGGCGCCTTCGGACTATGGGGCAGCGTAGCGCTGTTGAGTGCGCTTAGCGTGTGGCAGCCGGTGCCCAGATTTCCCATCAATGTGCCGGTGAGCCCGGACCCAAGTATTTATGCCGTAGCTTTGGTCTTGGCCTTGCTGAGCGGACTCCTCTTCGGCCTGGTTCCGGTTCGCCAGGTGCTCAGGGCCGATCCTTACCAGATCGTCAAAGCCGGATCGGCAGGAATGGCCGGACGGCGGATTACGGTCCGGGATCTGCTACTCGCCGCGCAAATTGCCATCTGCGCCGTGCTGGTTACTTCTTCCATGGTTGCGGTTCGTGGACTGCTGCGCTCGATGCACAGCAATTTTGGTTTCGAACCGCGGAACACCATGCTGGTGGGCACCAGTCTGGCAATGGCCGGTTATAATCCCGGCGAAGCGGACGCTATGCAGAAGCGCATGCGGGACGCTGTGGCCGCGATCCCCGGAGTAAAGGCCGCCGGATTGATCGATAACCCGCCACTGATCGAGGGTTCGAACTCTGTCCCTGTTTTTAGCAGCCAAACGGCCGATCTGAAGCCAGCGAACGCCGCTGCGAACGCCATGAAATACAGCATCTCTCCCGAGTATTTAGATGCGGCCGGAACAGCTTTGCTGGCGGGCAGGACTCTCTCGCGGCACGACGACCAGGACGCGCCTCGCGTAGCTCTCGTGAATCGCTTCTTTGCCATCAAAATGTTTGGTTCCGTGGCGAACGCCCTCGGTGGATATTACAAGATTGGGGATGGAACGCGCATACAAGTGGCCGGTATTGTTGAAGACGGAAAATACAGCCCTAATCTTACCGAAGATCAACAGCCTGCGATGTTTCTTCCCATCCTGCAAGCGCCATCGAGTGAGACCTCGCTGGTAGTGCGCTCGAACCGCGACCCACGCGAATTGGCGCCGGCATTGAAGAACACTCTACGCGCACTGGATCGAGGGTTGCCTGTCGACATCTCAACGTGGAACAAGGAATTGGAATTCGCGCTGTTTCCTGCGCGCGCGGCCACGTTATCGTTGGGCGTACTTGGCGTCATCGGCGCGATGCTATCCATTACCGGCATCTTTGGAATGGCTACGTATTCGGTTAGCAAGCGAACGAAGGAATTGGGGATCCGTCTCGCCCTCGGCGCGCAGCGTAAGGAAGTGCTGCAGGCAGCGTTAGGACGGGCGATCAAGTTACTCGCTTTGGGTTCGGCGGTGGGATTACTTCTTGGAATTCTGGCGAGCCGGGTGCTCGCTTTTATCGTTTATCAGGCAACTCCGCGCGATCCGCTGGTATTGGCCGGTGTTGTCTTCGCTATGGCGTTGCTGGGGCTTTGCGCTACCTGGATTCCCGCGCAACGCGCCTTGTCACTCGATCCTTTGACACTGCTGCGAGAGGAGTGAATCATGAGATTGCTGACGTGGTTTCGTGCCGTCGTTGACGCGCTTTTTCATCGTTCTCAGATCGAGGACGAGATGGAAGAGGAACTTCGCTCGCACATCCAGCACCGCGCTGACGATCTGGAACAATCCGGCCTGAATGCGGCGGAGGCGGAACGCCGCGCTCGCATCGAGTTTGGCGGCTACGGGCGATTCAAAGAGGAATGTCACGAGGAGCTCAGCGGCAATTTTGTCGAGACTCTGATACACGACACGCGCTTCAGTCTGCGTGTACTGCGTAAGTCCCCCGGATTCGCAATCGTTGCCGTTTTGACGCTGGCGCTGGCGATCGGAGCCAACGCAGTGGTGTTTGGACTCTTGGACGCGCTGGTATTACGGCCGCTCAATGTGCCTCACGCGGAGAACCTCTACGCGATCGAGCCCGCGACCAACAGTTTGCCGAATCAATCGTATCCCGATTACCTCGACCTGCGCGATCGCAACCGCAGCTTCGATGCTCTGACGGCGTGGACGTTCTCTCAAGTTGGGATGGACACGGGCGAGAATCCAACCAGTGTCTGGGGCTATCAGGCGACCGGAAACTACTTCGATGTTTTAGGCATTCAGCCGTATCTCGGCCGTTTCTTCCACCCGTCAGACGAGCAGGGGCCGAACACCGCTCCTTATATCGTGCTCACGTACGGATATTGGCACAGCCATTTCGCGGACGATCGCCGCGTGGTAGGACGCATCGTCCGCGTGAACAAGCATCCTTTTACGATCATTGGTGTCGCGCCGCCTGACTTCCACGGGACATTATTGTTTTCTTTTCCCGATTTCTTTGCTCCGATGGCGAATCAGGAGCAGTTGGATGGGAAGAATAACCTGAACTCGCGCGGGATGCGTTCGGTTTTTTCAGTGATGGGACATCTGAAGCCGGGAGTCACTCCGGAACAGGCTGCCGCCGATCTCAACTCGATTGGCTCCTATCTCGAGAAGACTTATCCCCAAGATCATGGCCGGACGACCTACTGGTTGGTTCGTCCAGGGCTTTATGGCTTTGCAGGCGCGGCGCGGGCATTTCTGACAGGGTTGATGCTGCTGGCGGGGTTGATTCTGCTGGCTGCGTGCGCCAACCTCGGCAGCCTGTTTGCCGCGCGCGCCAGCGACCGTTCCCGAGAAGTAGCTCTACGGCTCGCACTGGGGTCCAGCCGCAGCCGTATTTTGCGTGGACTCTTTACCGAAGCTCTGCTGATTTCGGTGGTTGGAGGCGCGGTCGGACTCTGGGGCAGCGTGGCGCTCTTGCGCGGGATAACCGTGTGGGAGCCGATACCCAAGGCGGGGGTCCATGTTCCGGTGAGCCCGGACGCGAATGTTTATCTCATCGCTCTGGGATTGGCATTGGTGAGTGGAATTCTCTTCGGCATCGTTCCGGTGCGTCAGGTGCTCAGGACCGATCCATATCAGATCGTCAAGTCGGGATCGACTACGATCGGGCGGCGTATCACTGTGCGAGACCTTTTGCTGGGTGCGCAAATTGCGATTTGCGCGGTGCTGGTCACTTCTTCAATGGTTGCGGTGCGCGGACTGCTGCGCTCGCTGCATAGCGATTTCGGTTTCGAGCCTGCGAACGCGATGCTGCTCGATACCAATCTCGACATGGCGGGTTATCGCGGTGACGCTGTGCCTGCCATCCAAAAGCGCATGATCGAAGGGATGCGGAAGATTCCCGGGGTAGCGTCGGTGGGATTAATCGATTGGCCTCCGTTAGATAAGGGGAACTTGAAAGATTCTCCGATCTTTACCGACCAAACGACCGATTTGAGGCCATCGAACGCCGCGTTTACTCCGGGAATGTACAGCATTTCTCCCGAATACTTTCAGGCGGCTCGTACGGCGTTGCTGTCCGGTAGATCCTTCACGTGGCATGACGATAAGAGCGCACCGCGCGTCGCCGTGATCAACAAGGAGTTTGCGCGCAAGATGTTCGGGTCCATGACGAGCGCCGTCGGCCGATATTACAAGATGCCGGATGGAGCGCGGATACAAGTGATCGGCGTGGTGGAAGACGGCAAATATAAGAGCCTCACCGAGGATCCGGTACCGGTAATGTTCTTCCCAATCCAGCAAGCGCCATGGAGCGCGACGTCGCTGGTGGTGCGCTCGAACCGCGATCGCCAACAACTCGCCGGCGCCATGCAGAGCGCATTGCGCGATCTGGACCCCGGTCTGCCTTCTGTCATTACAACGTGGAACGAACAACTCGAAGTCGCTCTGTTTCCTTCGCGGATGGCGACGGTGTCGCTGGGGGTGCTGGGGTTGATGGGCGCGATGCTCTCCGTGACCGGTATCTTTGGAATGGCGGCGTATTCGGTCAGCAGGCGGCTGAAAGAGCTGGGAATTCGTATTGCTCTCGGCGCGCAACGTAACGAAGTGCTGCAGGCAGCGTTGGGACGCGCGTTTAAATTACTGGTCATTGGCTCCGTAGCGGGACTCATACTTGGAATTCTCGCGAGCCGGGTGCTGGCTTCCATCGTGTATCAGGCGACGCCTCGCGATCCGCTAGTATTAGTTGGTGTCGTCGCAGCGATGTTGTTGCTGGGTCTGCTTGCCACGTGGATTCCAGCGCACCGCGCGCTGTCGGTGAATCCTCTGGCACTGCTGCGCGAGGAGTAACTCATGAGAGCCGCCGTCTGTACTCGATACGGACCGCCGGAAGTGCTCCGTATCGAGGACGTCGAGAAGCCTGTTCCCAAAGACAATGAGGTTCTGATTCGAATCGTCGCGTCGACGGTTTGCGCGGCGGACTGGAGACTCAGAAAGGCAGATCCATTCTTTGTAAGAATCATGACCGGCCTGGTGAGACCGAAGAAGGCCATGATTCTGGGAATGGAATTTTCCGGACAAGTTGAATCGGTAGGCAAGGCCGTGACCCGGTTCCACGTGGGCGACCAGGTATTCGGCGGTAACGGGTTCAATTTCGGCGGCCATGCCGAGTATGTGTGCGTGGCTGAGGATGGCCGGCTGGCGATCAAGCCGGTCAACATGACTTTCGAGGAAGCCGCGGCGGTCCTGTTTGGCGGATTTACGGCATTGCATTTTCTTCGGGAAGCAAAAATCCAAGCCGGACAGAATGTGCTCATTTACGGCGCGTCGGGAAGCGTCGGAGTTTTCGCCGTGCAGTTGGCAAAGCATTTCGGAGCTCGCGTCACGGGCGTTTGCAGCACGGCTAATCTGGAACTGGTTAAATCTCTCGGCGCGGATGAGGTGATCGACTATACCAAAGAGGATTTCTCGAAAGCCGGACGCGTCTATGACATCGTCGTCGATACGGTGGGTAAAAGTGGATTCTCGCGCAGCCTGAAATCCCTGAAGCGAGGCGGATATTATGTCCGGATCGGGGCTTCGGGAGGAATGGTGCCCATTCTTGGAGCGATGCTTCGACAGACGTGGATTTCCATGACGGGCCAGGCGAAAATCATCAGCGGAGTGGCGACCGGCAACGCCGAGGATCAATCCTTTCTCAAGGGGCTGATCGAGGCCGGTGAATTGAGAACTGTGATCGACAGATGCTATCCGCTGGAACAGATCGCCGAGGCCCACCGGCTCGCGGAGGCTGGACATAAGAAGGGTCACGTGGTCATTCTCGTCGCAGCGCCAGTACAATTTTGAACGCGCCTTCGATATCACCCCTACGTAGGTAACTCTGCCCGCATTGAAGCTGAGATCGCCCCGCTTCAGGGACGCCGCGTCCCAAAACTTTTTCCAGCAATTTTTCAATTTGAGGCGCGCTTCGGAAGGTGAATGACGACTTATCCCTTGCGGCTTATAGAGATACCGCGATTGCGAGGGTAGGAGGGACTACGCAAACAATCTTAGGCGTCACCCTAAAGCACGGCCAGTACGACGCCGATAGAAGGACTAGTGTGCCCGCAAAGGAGGGTATCCTAAATGGCTAAACATGGGGGCCTGACATTATTCGCCCAGTCGTTGATTGAATACATGGAGGATCTGATCACGGCCAGTCCGAAAGAATCCTTTTCGAAGATTGAGATGTTGGTTCTATTGAACGCAATCAAGAACGATCGGGACATGCTCACAATGATGGAGGCGTGGGATCAGCAGTTCAGGGCGTCCACCTACAATGGGTAAGGATGCCCAATCACCTTACGCTTGCGCAGATGGCTGCGCGGATCCGCTCACGTGAACTCTCACCCGTCGAACTGGTAGAAGCTCATCTCAGGCAGATCGATAAGCACAACTCCAAGCTCAACGCCTTTGTGCGCGTGATGGGCGATGAAGCGATGGATGCCGCGCAGAAAGCGGCCCAAAAATCCCCGGACGAAATGGGGCCGCTGCACGGAATCCCGGTCACGATCAAGGACAGTTTCGACATGGAAGGGCTGCCGACAACCTGCGGCAGTCTTTTCTTTGCGCATCTTCGCGCGGGTCACGATGCCACTTCCGTGGCGCGCCTGAAGGCGGCCGGTGCGATTCCAATCGGGAAGACCAACTGTCCGGAGTTTCTCGCCAACTACGAGACGGACAACAACGTGATCGGACGGACTAATAGTCCCTGGGATCCCGATCGGACGCCGGGTGGATCGAGCGGCGGAGAATCGGCGGCGATTTCGTCGTTCTGCTCGGCGGGAGGAATCGGAAGCGACGGGGGTGGATCGATTCGGGTACCGGCGCATTTTTGCGGTATCGCAGGTTTGAAGCCGACGCCGGGGCGCGTTTCCGCCACGGGACATCTTCCCGAGATCAGTCATCCGGGCGGACTGCTCGGCGTAGCTGGTCCCATGGCGCGGACTGCTGAAGACGTCCGCATGCTTTTTGACGTTCTCCAAGGCTACGATTCGCAGGATCCTTTTTCATCCCCGGTTCCGTTGCGGAAGCCGAATCTGAACGGGATTCGAGTCGGATGCGTGCCGCAGTTTTATAACGTGCCGGTGCAGCCGGCTGTATCGCGCGCAGTGGCGGCGGCCGCGGCGTGTCTGCGCGATCTGGGATTCTCCGTCGATCCGTTCGAACTCAGAGGATTGGAGCGCGCACCGAATCTCTGGTGGTTCTTCTTTGGCGAATTGCCTTCGCGCGTTACGCAGGAACTAATCGCCGGCCGCGAAGAACAGGCGCATTGGACCGGCACTGAGTTTCTCAATCGCGCACTGAAAGATCCTGAGCCGACGTCAAAAGCCGTGCTCAAGAATCTCGCCATTCGCGACAAGATGCGCGCCGCGCTCCTAAGGGAGATGGAACAGACGCCCGTGATTTTGATGCCGGTCTGCGGCACTACGGCGTTCCATCATAGGCAGCGCCGTTACTCGACTGGCGAGAAAGAGATCGGCTTGTTCGAAGCCATGATGCCATCGACAGTTTTCAATCTGCTTGGCATGCCCGGTATGACGATTCCATTCGGCCAGGACGAGAACGGCTTGCCCGTAGGAATCCAGCTTGTGGGCCGGCCGTTCGACGAAGAACTGCTCCTCGAATTGGCCGTTCGAATGGAAAAGGCTCGTGGTCCGTTTCCTTCGCCAGCGGGATTCTAACTGCTCTGTGTAAAACTTAAGGTGTGCTCGTTGTTATGCGGGCGCAGGCCGGCGCTGATGATGTGGCGCGGGTCTGCGCGAGAATCGAAAGCCTCGGATTTCGGGCCCATGTTTTACCTGGGGCTGAGCGCACTGCAATCGGTATCACGGGCAATCGCGGCCCGGTCGATCCAGCGGAATTTGAAAGCCTTCCTGGCGTCGCGGAAGCGATTCGCGTTTCAAAACCTTATAAGCTGGTCAGCCGCGAAGTGAAACCCGACGACACTGTCGTCGAGATTGCGGGTGTTCCCATCGGCGGTTCCGAACTCGCGATTTGCGCGGGTCCATGCGCGGTGGAAAGCCGCGAGCAGATTCTTGCGTCCGCCCACGCTGTCAAGGCTGCGGGTGGGCAATTGCTCCGCGGCGGCGCTTACAAACCACGCACATCGCCTTACGCTTTTCAGGGACTGGGCGAAGAAGGATTGAAATATCTCGCCGAGGCGCGCGAAGCAACGGGCCTTGGAATCGTCACCGAAGCCATCGACGTCGAAGTATTCGATCTGGTGGAACGTTACGCGGATTGCATCCAGATCGGCGCGCGCAACATGCAGAATTTTTCTCTGCTGCGACGCGCCGGACGTTCGCGCAAGCCAGTGTTGTTGAAACGCGGCATGTCGTCGACGCTCGAAGAGTTTCTGATGGCGGCCGAATATATTTTGTCGGAAGGAAATTATCAGGTAGTACTGTGCGAGCGCGGAGTGCGCACGTTTGCCGATCACACGCGCAACACACTGGACCTCAGCGTAGTGCCCGCAGTGAAAAGCTTGAGTCACTTGCCGATCATCGTCGACCCGAGTCACGGCACGGGCAGACGCGATAAAGTGCATCCGATGGCATTGGCCGCGGTGGCTGCGGGCGCGGCAGGCTTGATCGTCGAGGTTCACCCGCATCCGGATCGCGCACTGTCGGATGGATTTCAAACACTCGATCCGGGGCAGTTTCAGGAGATGTCGGAGGATTGCCGCGCGATCGCGAACCTGCTACGCAGCCGGCGGAAATTAGCGTCGGCAGTCTCCCCTTGCTGACGGGTCTCTGAAATAATCGTCGACGATCTCCGCTTGCTTCCGCGCGCGGTTCCGTAAGATTGTGAAAACTGGGACAGCGTTGCGGAACCCCGACGGTAACCGTTCGTAAGCGAACTGTGGGGCGCGATATGGAAGACCACGCTTGGCACGCACGTAACTTACCTGAAACAACGTGCGGTCGAACGGGTCCAAGAACTGTAGCTAATTATGGGGAGAACCATACTTCCAGGAAGACCATACCCTCAGGGCGCCACTTGGGACGGAATGGGTGTGAACTTCGCACTGTATTCCGAAAGCGCCGAGCAAGTTCAATTGTGTCTGTTTGAGCAGCGCGACAGCGCGGAATCTGAAACCATTGGCCTCCGCGAACGCACTGCGCACGTCTGGCATTGCTATTTGCCTAACATTCAGCCAGGGCAGTTGTATGGCTATCGCGTTCATGGTCCCTATGACCCGAATCAGGGTCTGAGATTCAACCCCTCCAAGCTCCTGATCGATCCGTATGCCACGGCGATTACAGGGCAGGTCGATTGGAGCCAGCCGATCTTTCCTTATAAACTAGGCGGTCCTCAGGAAGACCTCGAGATGGAGGACAGCGACGACGCGGCGGGCATGCCCAAGTGCGTAGTCAAGAGTCCGTACTTCGATTGGGAGCAGGACCGGCCTCCCAAGATTCCGCTCAGCGATTCCATAATCTATGAAGTCCACGTTAAGGGCTTCACGCATTGCCATCCCGACGTTCCGGCGGAACTACGCGGCACCTATGCGGGTGTGGCATCTAAAGCGGCCATCACTTATTTAAAGAAACTGGGCATAACAGCAGTGGAATTGATGCCCATTCACGAGATATTAGACGATAAGCACCTCGTGGATAAAGGGCTGCGCAATTATTGGGGCTACAATACGACCAACTTCTTCGCCCCGGACGCCCGCTATGCAAGCTCCGGCGACACCGGACAACAGGTTGCCGAATTCAAGTCCATGGTGAAGGCGCTGCACCGCGAAGGCATCGAGGTTATTCTCGACGTCGTGTACAACCACACGTCTGAAGGCAACCACATGGGCCCAATGCTGAGTTTTCGCGGCGTGGATAACCCGACGTACTATCGTCTCGTTCCCGACAATCAGCGGTATTACATGGATTACACCGGGACCGGGAACAGTCTAAATGTTCGCCATCCGCAGGTTCTCAAACTGATCATGGACAGCCTGCGTTACTGGGTGGAAGAGATGCACGTCGATGGGTTCCGGTTCGATCTAGCCGCTACGCTGGCTCGAGAACTGCAAGACGTGGATCGCCTCTCGGCATTTTTCGACATCATCAACCAGGATCCCGTAGTTTCCCAAGTGAAGCTGATCGCCGAGCCATGGGATGTCGGCGCGGGCGGATATCAGGTCGGGAAATTTCCGGTCCTGTGGGCGGAATGGAATGGCAAGTACCGCGACACGGTCCGCCGGTATTGGAAAAGCGACGATGGACAGCTTTCGGACTTAGGGTACCGGCTGACGGGAAGCAGTGATTTGTACCAGCAGGACGGACGGCGTCCGTACGCGTCCATCAACTTCGTGACCGCGCACGACGGCTTCACGATGAACGACCTCGTCAGTTATAACGAAAAGCACAATGAGGCCAACGGGGAAGATAATCGGGACGGCGCGAACGACAACTACTCCTGGAACATGGGCGTCGAAGGCCCGACCGATGACCTCGAAATCATAGAGTTACGCGAGCGTCAGAAACGAAATTTCATGGCGACTCTGCTGTTCTCCCAGGGCGTGCCGATGATTTGTGGCGGCGACGAAATCGGCCGCACTCAAAACGGCAACAACAACGCATATTGCCAGGATAATCCCATCACCTGGTACAACTGGGATCTCGATGAACGCAAGAAGTCCCTTCTGGAATTCACGCGGCGCTTGATTCATATCCGCAAGGAACACCCCAATCTGCACCGCCGGAAGTTCTATCAGGATCGCAGTATCCGTGGCGCCGACGTGAAGGACATCATCTGGCTGCGACCGGACGGCCAGGAAATGACCGACGAAGAATGGTGCGCCGGATGGGTGCGCTGCCTCGGCGTGATCCTCAATGGCGAAACGCTCGATCACGTCGACGAGAAGGGCGAGCCCGTGGTCGATGACACCTTCCTGTTGATGCTGAACTGCCATCACGAACCGATCAAGTTTTACCTGCCGCAGTCGCCGCAGTCGAAGGATTGGGAAGTGGTAGTCGACACGAATGACCCGGAGCAAACCATCGACCGGGTTTTGCCGGCCGGGAAGCCGATCGAGCTGGCCCGCCAGTCGCTCATTCTGATGCGGGAGACGCGCGCAGAACCGGTGCGTTCGCTTTAGCGAATTAGTACCTCTTAAATCTCAGTGCTTTTTCTCGTAAATTGAACCTATAGCAGGAGCGAGAGTCCACCGATTTCGGGAATAAGGGTGCCGTAGAAGGACGGATACTCTAATGAACCCATCGGAAAGAATTCGCGCAGCTTTAGAGCGGTCGGATACTACTCGGCATTCGGACGAGACGGAAGCACACGATCATGCAACGGAAGTTGAGAAGACGCTTCCGCTGCTCGGGTCGAGCGACGAAGATCGAGTAGAACTCCCCGATGCGGACATCGACTCGGAAGACGACGATGAGACTGCTCTCTACTCAACGGTAAAAACGCCGGCGCAGACTCGCGGCGCCGGGCCCCGCAAGAGCGCATTCCCCTTGCTCTATATCCTGCTCGGGTTGGTGGTCGCGGGAGCCGGTGTAACGGCTTTTCTCCTGAAAGATCGACTATTCCCCAGCACGGCTGCCGCTGCTGGCGATCCGCTCCATCCATTCAAGATGCAGGTGGAATCGGCGGGTAACGGGCAGATCAGCATACGCTGGGATCCGCAAACCCCGGGCGTGGCTAAAGCGACGGGGGGGCGCATGGAGATTCTGGAACAAGGGCATCAAGCCCGAACCGCGGATCTGACGGCGGAGCAACTGGCGACTGGACACTTATACTACCGTTCGTCGGCGGATCAGGTTGAGTTCCGGTTGGAAGTTGGCGGAAGCGGAGGATCAACTTTAAGGGAATCGGTTTTGGCGATCTCTTCGACTCCCGCAGCTCCAGCCCCGGAACAGCCGAAGGTGGAAGTGGCGCAGAAACCTCCGCCGGAGCCTAAGCTGGTGGCCAAAGTCGAACCCGCGCCAGCACCGCAGCAGGAGCCCGCCCGCCCGGTTCGCACGTTCACGCCTCCACCGATGCCAGTTCAACAGAAAACCGATGATGGACCGGCCGTTTTGCTCGACGCCTCCTCGGTTTTGCCGAGCGCCACGGTCATGAAACCGGTCGTGATCGTACCGGAAATGAAGGCGCCGCCACCGCCAGAGCCAAAGTTATCCCAAGGGCCGAAGCAAGTCAGGATTGGAGGCCACGTCCAGGAGGCGAATCTAATCAAACGCGTAGCGCCCGTTTATCCTGGATTAGCCAAAACCGCCCGCGTTCAGGGAACGGTACGATTCACCGCTGTAATCGGCAAAGACGGCCGGGTCCAAAACTTGCAGCTCATCAGCGGCCCGCAGATGTTAGTGCAAGCTGCGAAAGATGCGGTCCGGCAGTGGATCTACAAACCTATGCAGCTCAACGGGGAACCTATGGAGGTGGTCACCCAGATCGACGTGGTTTTCACTCTCCAGTGATCGCCCCTCGGCGGCAATCTCCGCTTGCTGACGGGTCCGTGAAATAATCGTCGGCAATCTCCGCTTGCTTACGCGCGCGGTTCCGTTAAGATCGTGAAAACTAGGACAGCGTTCCGGGAGGCGTTATTTGCCGGTCATCACCTTGCCGGTAGTGGCGTTCACGAAAGTCGAGTATCCGAGCTTCTTGTCGCCGTAAAGCACGTACCATACGGGCGCGGGGAAGCGCGCTGCTTTACCCAGGAAATAGGAGACCGGCTTATCCGGATTCTTCTTCAGGAAGACAGCCGCCTTTTCCGCGGCCGCTTGATCCGCGGCATCGGAATTGTAGGCCACGTCCATGATCTGGAACGGCTCGCTTTGCTTCGTTGCACCCGTCCACCCCTCTGTTCCGCCTTCGAAAACACCTTTGTGAACATTGGGTAGTTTGTCTACGATCGCGTAGGTGAAGGTTCGAGCCGCCTGCTTGCTGGGGGAAACGAAAACGGCGGTCCACATTGCGGCCTTTCCGCCTTCGACCTTATAACCCTCCACTTCGTCGCTGGCCAAGCTGAGCACCAAAAGGTCGGATGCCCAGGCTCGAGCCGGCTTATACATTTCGTAAAAGGCTTCCTTGCCGAGAACCGGTACAGCAGGAGCTGCCGCCTCCGGCTTCGCCTCGGGCCCAGCCTTGGTCTCCGTCGTGGGAGCTTCCGAACACGCCGTCATAACAAGAGCGGCGCCGACTGCGATTGCAGTTGCTAACAATTTGTTAGACATATTGTCTGCATTCATCTTATGCCAAACGAAGGTACTCTGAAAACGGACGTATGACCTCGAATGGCAAAGTGGCGCTCGTAACGGGCGCTGGAAGCGGCATCGGCCGGGCTGTCAGCCTGGCCTTGGAAGCGGCAGGATACGCCGTGGCATTGGCGGGAAGGCGCGCCGGGCAATTGGAAGAGACTGCGTCAATGGGAAAAAGCAAAACGCTGCTTCCCTGCCCTACCGATGTTACCCGGCCGGAGCAAGTCCAGGCGCTGTTCGCGCGGATCAAAGAAGTTTTCGGACGTCTCGACGTCCTCTTTAACAACGCGGGCATCAGCGCGCCCGCCGTTTCCATGGAGAATCTCAGCTTCGAGCAATGGAGCGATGTGGTCAACGTCAATTTGACCGGAGCATTTCTATGCGCGCAGGGCGCGATTCGTTTGATGAAAGAGCAGAGCCCACGCGGCGGCCGCATCATTAATAACGGATCCATCTCGGCGCACATGCCGAGACCGAACTCCGCGCCGTACACCGCGACGAAGCACGCCATCACGGGATTGACGAAGTGCATTTCGCTGGACGGGCGAGCTTTCGATATCGCGTGCAGTCAGATCGACATTGGCAATGCCGCAACCGATATGACCGAACGCATGGCAGCCGGCATACCGCAGGCGAACGGCACGGAGATGGTGGAACCTCGCATGGACGTTCGCCACGTGGCCGAGATGGTCGTGTACATGGCCGGTCTGCCGCTCTCCGCTAACGTTCAATTCGTCACTTTGATGGCGACCACGATGCCCTATATCGGACGCGGATAGCGTTTTCAAAAACTGAGAGTTCTTCGGGGGCCTTGCCACTACTCTCGCGAGTTTGCATTCTAGTATGGCAATCCGAAACCTCTGTTCGTTGCTCCTTGTTGCCACCGGGATAGCGCTGCTTGCCGCCAACAAAGGCAGCCGCGCGGAATACGCCGGCGGAACCATCGCGCAGATCCCGGACGGCTGTTCCGGCAGCATTCAGGCAATCGACCAAGAGTTCTTCGTGTTCTACGCCAAAAAGGCACGCTGGCGCGTGCCATACGAAAAAATCAATCTCATCGAATATGGGCAGAGAGTGGATCGCCGATACCTGGCCGCCGCACTGGTGTCACCGCTTTTCTTATTCAGCAAAAGGCGGCAGCATTTTCTTACGGTCGGTTATTCCGATGAAGACGGGCATCAGCAGGCCATGATCTTCCGCGTCAATAAGGACGACATACGCATGATCCTGGTCAGCCTGGAAGCGCGCACCGGCCGTAAGGTCGAATTTCAGGACGAAGAAGCCAGGAAGGCAGGCAAGGGATGATCGCAACCATGGCTCTTGCGCTGCTATTCATCGAGAAGCCCGTGAAACCGCCCACTCCGGCTGAAGCCGAATTGGCTCCGGAGCAGGAAACGGCCGAATCTTTCGTTAAAGTGCGCCGCATCTACGTGGATATCCTGACCGGCGGTGAATCAGCGCTGCGCATTCGCGACATGCTTATGAGCAGCATTCAATCGACGAAGTTATTCATCGTGACGGAAGATGAAGATAAAGCGGATGCGGTGCTCAAAGGCGCGGGGCACGACACTGCTTTCACGGATGTTTTCCAATCGTCGGATAACATCAACGCCCACAGCTCCCTGAGCATTCCGGGTTTGGGTGGGAACAACAACGTCATCACCACCAGCGCCGCGGCGGAACGACAGAATTCGGATCGGATAACCACCAGCGTCGGCGCGGGCGAGAGCGACAACCAGAAGATCGAAGAGAGGAAGCACGAAGCCATGGCCGCGGTTCGCCTGGTGGACAAGGATGGCGACGTGATCTGGTCGGCCACGGAAGAGAGCCTGGGCGCGAAGTTTGCCGGCGCCAGCGTCGATGTCGTCGAGAGAATCACGAAGAAGCTCGCGGCCGATTATCGGAAGGCCAAGGCGCAAGTGAAAGGCGCCGACAATAAGTCAGGGGCTATATCCGCTCCCTGACGGTCACGGTTCCGTAACAGCCGGCGGCCTGAGCTTCGCTGGGGATGCTCCGGTATCCATCGCGTGCCACCTTCGCGGCTCGTTCGCGATAGGCCGCGCGATCCGACGGGGCCCATGTCGCAAGCCCATCGACATAACGGTTGTACATGCAGAACGCGGCGGCGATTAGAACGGCATCATGAAGTTCCTGATCCGTGGCGCCTTCGCGGCGAGCTCGTTCGATATCCTCCGGCTGAACGTTCTTACCCCCACGCTGCACTTTACCGGCGATTGCCAATAGCGCCTTGAGCTTGCCGGAAACCTCAGCTGACTCGAAGTCGCGCTTCACGTCCAGAACGAGTTGCTCGTTTCCTGCCAAATGATGTGCCGCAATGGCTCCGTGCGACGTCTGGCAGAAATAGCAGTCGTTTTGAGATGAGACGTAGGTCGCGATCAATTCGCGCTCGGCTGGAGAAAGAGTGCCCGGCTCGTGCAACAGAATATCCGCGAGATCGCACATGGGTTTCGCGGTCTCGGGACGAAAGGCGAAGAGGCTCCGTATTCCCGGCACTCCCTCGGCAAGTTGAATATGAGGCATGTGCAAAAGTAAATCGGGCCAAAGGATCAGTCAATAATGTGTCCCTACTATTGACCATCCCATCGTCCACGATTACTCTTGTTAGGCAATGCGGCGCGTTCTCAAAATTCTTGCGGCCCTATTTGTTGTATATCTCGCCGCTCTGGCGAGCCTGTACGCCATCATGACCCTGCCGCCGGAAGAGTTCGCCCGCATCATAGCCAGGATGCCGTCGGCTCTCTTCATGGTGCTTCCGTTTCCCTCGTTATGGAAGGTTGCTCGGGCCGGCCATGTGAGCATTGGAACTCCAGCGCCGGATTTCAACCTGGCCACTTTGGATAAATCGGCGCACGTTCGGCTTTCGTCGTTTCGCGGCGTGAAGCCGGTGGTGCTGATCTTCGGCAGCTATACTTGACCGCCTTTCCGCCGGGAGGCTCCCGCGCTCGACACGCTATACAAGGAATATCAAGACCGCGTCGCGTTCTACATCGTGTACATTCTGGAAGCCCACGCCGCCGACGTCTGGCAGATGCCGTCTAACGTCAGCCAACGGGTGGTGTTCAGCAGTCCCAAGAATCTGGATGAGCGCTACGGCGTGGCAAGTTCGTGCGTGCGCAACCTGCATCTCTCGATTCCGGCGCTGATCGACAACTTCGACAACACCACTGAAATCGCCTACACCGGCTGGCCGGATCGGCTCTATCTGATCGGACGCGATGGAAAAGTGGTGTTCAAGACCGAGCCGGGACCGTTCGGGTTCGATCCTAAGGCTCTGGAAGCTGAGCTTTCGAAGACCGTACCGCCGCGCGAAGACGCTTCGAAAAGCTCCCATGCCCCGTCACCGCCAGTGATTCCAGCCCTAGCCAACCTGCCATAGTCCGCAGCTCTTTGGCCAGCGGGTCGATTACTTCGTCTGCCGTGGTGTGCTCTTCCAGATACGCGGCCAGCACGAGCAAACTCCGTGCGCTGCGATCGGCTTTCAAATCGACCCGCGCCACCAACCGGTCGCCAAGCAGGAACGGCAATACGTAGCATCCCCAGCGGCGCTTTTCCGCCGGAACGAAAATCTCGAAGCGATATTCGAACTCGAAGAGCCTCGCCGTACGCGGTCGAAACCAGACGACCGGATCGAACGGCGACAGCAGCGCCGCGGCGCCGATTGATTTTGGAATCTTGGCATTCGCATGCAGGAACGCCGGTTCGCGCCAGCCTTCGATATTGATGAGATGCAGTTCCCCCGCCTCCACCAGCTCAGACAGACGAGGACGCGCATCCCGCACCGGCATACGATAGTAATCGGCCAGGTCAGCGGCGGTGCCGACTCCATGCGCTCGAGCCGCTTTTCTTAACAGCGCTCGCTGGGCGGTCTCGCGATCCACTCTGCCGTTGCGATGATCCGCGTGGAGCACTCGCTCAGCCAGGTCGAACACGCGCGAGAAATCGGATCTGCGGTCCGCGATAGCCAAAATCCCTCGGCCGAAATGGGCCTCCAGAACCGCGCGTGGAACCGTCACCCACGAGTACTCAATCTTGCGCTCGGTTCCTTCCGGATGATGCAGTTCTTCGCCGCTTAAAGGACCGCGGGTCCGAACTTCTTCGAGTACCTGCTCCACATATTCCGGATGCTGCGCCATGAACTTTTCGAATCCCCACGGTCGAACGCGGTGAACCTCCATGCGGTGCCGCAAGAGCGGCCACGTTTCGACGGGGATAATTGAGGCTTCGTGAGCCCACTGTTCGGTAAACTCACGCTTGCGATAAACAAGATCGTCCAGAACCGATCTCGAATAAGGACCCAGGCGCGAAAAAATCACTTGGTATTGCGCCGGAACCAGGATGTTCACGTAGTCGATTTGAAGGAGGGTCAATTGATGGATAACGCGGCGAACATCACGCGCGGTGGGATGGTTCGGCCTGGGGCGATCGAAGCCCTGAGCCGCAAGGGCGACGCGCCGTGCCTCAGATAAAGAAAGATGCTGTACCTGCACAAAGGATCGCCTTGCCAGTGAAGTATTCTTCAGTTCGACCGGCGATCCCTTTGTGTTCGTTCGCTAAGTAGTGGAAGCACCGGCCGGAACGTATCACGTTACCGCTCTTATTTCGTTGGTCGAATCCGGCGCAGAAGCGGATTTAAAAAGCTTTTAGTGGCCAATTCCAACTCGGAGACGCGCAGCATCCGGCAAGCCGCGTAAAGAACCACCAATCCAATTGGGATTGAAATCGAGAGATTCAAGAGGTGTGCCAGAGCGGAATGACCGAATCGACCCTGCACGATGGAACTCGTTCCCCAGATCACGACGCCCATGGCGAGCGACGCGGCGCTGATTCTCCATAGACTATCCAATAATTCGGTCCCGTGTATCCCGCCGATACGATTTCTAAGGAGCACAAACAAAGCCACCGACCCGAAGATCGCAACCGCGGACGTAGAGAGCGCGAGCCCGGCGTGCCCCAGACCTACAGCATCCAGCATGGTTGCGGCCGTCGCATAGTTCACCAGGATCGAGATGAGGCTCACGATCATCGGCGTGCGCGCGTCGTGCAGCGCGTAGAATGCGGGATTGATCACTTTGAGCGTCGCATAGCCTGCCAATCCGATGGCGTAGCAAGAAAGCGCCAGAGCTGTCTGCTGCGTGTCGTGGGTGGTGAACTTTCCACCTTGATAAATCGCGCCGATGATAGAGCGTCCCAGGACAATCAACCCGACCGAAGAAGGAATGGTCAAAAGAAAGACCATGCCTAACGATTTCGAAAGGGTTCGGCGGAACTCCGGCATGTTGCCGGCGCCGGCGCTCCGCGAAATCGATGGCAGGGTGGCCGAAGCGATGGCTACGCCGAAGAGGCCGAGTGGAAGCTGCATGAAGCGGAAGGCAAATCCGAGCCAGCTCACCGGCCCATTGCCGGGAATGCGGGAGGCGAAATTGGTGTTGACCATCACATTGATCTGGACCGCGGCATTGCCCAGAATCGCGGGCCCCATCAAGCGGAAGATTTTCTGCAATCCGGGATGATTCCAATTGAAATCGAAGTGGAAATCGAAGCCTTCGCGATGCAGCGAAGGGACTTGCCAAAGAAGCTGTAAAGCGCCGCCGAGAACCACGCCGATCGCCATGCCGGTGATCCGGTCGATTCCCAATCGCGGCCCGAACCACATTCCGAGAATGATGCCGAACGTAACCGAGCCCAGGTTGAAGAACGTCGAGGATAGAGCGGGAACGCCAAAACGATTGCACGCGTTCAGCACGCCCATCGCCTGCGCGGCCAATGCCACCAGCAGCAGAAACGGAAACATGATCCGCGTCATGTGTACGGCCAGCTCGAATTTGCCGGGCACCTGGTGAAAACCAGGCGCCAGCAGTTCCACCAGGACCGAACTGAAGATCACGCCCAGGACACAAGCGATGCCGACAATCACGATCAGCGCCGTTCCGACCAAGTTCGATAAAACCGCGGCTTTCTTTCTGCCTTCCGCGGCGAGGGTCTGGGTAAAGATCGGAACGAATGCCGACGATAGCGCGCCCTCAGCAAATAGATCGCGAGTGAGATTGGGGATGCGGAAGCCGAGCAGAAACGCGTCGTAGATCAAACCCGCGCCGAAGTAGTGCGCCATCACTTTTTCGCGCACCAATCCAGTGATCCGCGATAAGAAAACCGCGATGGAAACGATACCCGCGGAACGGGCTACGTTGTCGGCGGGGCGTGGCTTTTCAATCTGCGTGGCCAATCAAATCCTGAGGAATCACTTCCCATACTCATCAAAGAAGTGAGCGATGGTCATAATTCCCGTGTAATAGTTGTCGACTCTGTACTTTTCGTTCGGGGAATGCAGTCCGTCGTCCGGCAGTCCAAAACCCATCAGCACGGTGGGGATTTTAAGCTGATTCGCGAAGTCTCCTACAACGGGGATGGAGCCGCCGCTGCGCGTGAAAACTGTCGGTTTGCCGAGCATCCGAGCGAAAACTTTCGCGGCGGTAGCGATGGCGGGATGGTCCGGGTTCACCATGATCGCGGGACTCGCACTCAGCACCCGTAGCTCGATTTCGATACCCCGCGGAGCGTTATCTTTTGCGAACTGTTCGAAGCTGGCGATAATCTTTTCGGGGTCCTGCTTGGGAACCATGCGGAAGCTGACCTTCGCCGTCGCCTTCGCCGGTATTACGGTCTTCGCTCCCGCACCGGTAAATCCGCCGGCGATGCCGTGAACTTCCATGGTCGGCCGGGCCCAGGTGCTTTCCAAAACTCCGAATCCCGGCTCCATGGTGAGCGCGGACGCGCCGACTTCCTTTTTTAGAAAATCGTCCTGATTGAAGGGCAGTCCTTTCCAGCTCTCCTTTTCCTTGGGAGCGGGCGGAACAACGTCGTCGTACATGCCGGGAATGCGGATATGCCCGCGCTCGTCCTTGCATTTCGAAAGCAGTTCGATGAGCCCCCACACGGCGTTTGGCGCCGCCCCGCCGTAGAGACCCGAATGCAGATCGCGGCCCGGCCCCTTCGCCTCCACTTCCATGTAGATGAGGCCGCGCAGGCCGATGCACAAGGTGGGAAGTCCGTCCGCGTAGAGGGCCGTGTCAGAAACCAAGGCCACATCGGCTTTCAGTTTTTCGGGATTCTCCGCAATGTATTTTGCGATACTCGCGCCGCCAATTTCTTCCTCGCCTTCGATCAGAAATTTAACGTTGACGGGCAGCTTGCCGTTGATGGCGCGCAGAGCTTCGACGGCCTTGATGTGCATGTACATCTGGCCCTTGTCGTCAGCCGAACCGCGGGCGTAGATGTTTCCGTCGCGGATGGTCGGTTCGAATGGAGGTGTGTGCCACAACTCCAACGGATCCGGGGGCTGCACGTCATAGTGCCCGTAGCAAAGCACCGTCGGCTTTTCTTCGGCGTGAAGCCAATCGCCGTAGACTAGCGGATGACCTTTCGTAGGGATGATCTCGACGTTTTCGATTCCAGCGGTGCGCAATGCGTTTGCCACATAGCCGGCGGCCTGCTCTACATCGCCTTTGTGCTCGGGAGAAGTGCTGACGCTGGGAATCCGAAGAAGGTCCAGCAACTCGTCGAGCAGGCGCTCGCGGTTATCGCGTACGAAGTTGTCGATATTTTGAGCCATGGCGTCTTCCGACAGGCGGGGTAAGAAAACACCATTGTGACATATGGACTATCGGAAAGTAGCCTTGTTGCTGGAGGTACCGACGGCCGCGGCGACCCGGGTATCGGGGTTCACCTGGTATTGAGAATAGTCGATGGTCAAGACAGAAGAACCAAGTATAAAGCTCTGCGATTCCGAGCGGTTGTACGCCGCCATCCAGAAGGGCCCGATTTTCTCAAAGGTCTGCACGATGTAAGGTTTACCGACCCAGAACGAGAGACTAGCCGACGGATGACCTTCCCAGCGAACGAGCGCATATTCGCCAGCATCCACCCAGGCCTTACCTTGTATCAGGTATTTGCTTTTGTGCCGCGGAGTCAAGTCCACGACGTAGCAGCGCCGGCCATCCTTCGACACAACGCCACTGACGTGGAACTTATAGTTCGCCTTTGTGACCGCCAACTCGTCCTTCGACTGCGCGCGGCTACTCTCCGCCTCGCCTTGGATCAAGCGCTCCAGAACGCTGCGGCTCATGCCTTGAGCGTTCTGCAAGTCCAGGACTTCAAAGGTTTTGCCCAGACCCTTTATATAGCTCAGACGAACAGTCATGACAGCATCGTCGTGAAGATGCGAGTTATGGAGCTTGTACTTCCGAATGACGGAATAATCTCGCAGGTTAGCAAGCCGCTGTAACTCTGTTTCCGTAATCTTATCAGCGATTTCGTTGTCGCCTGGAAGAGCGTCGGCGCTTTTGCCGTCGTTTTTCGGTACCGCTTGTCCGGCCCAAACCGGAAAAGAGGCAACCGCCACGAAGGCGGCCAGGATCACGGGTGTCTGCTTTAGCGTCATACCAGCGCTATATACGGAGCAAGCAACATACCAAAGCTCGCCTCGACACGGACCGATTTACGGCGTTACTGCCAGCGCGCTCGCTTCCTGTCCTGCCTTGCCGTTCGTATACATAAATAGAATACCCAATTGGGACGGAGAGTTTCCGTTGTACGGCCCGGTGAGGTACGTATTGGCCCCACTGTTCGGAATTATGGGCAACTGCCCAACGGTGTTCGGGGTCACCGAGAAGGAGGGGACCGTGTAGAACTGCGGCATGTCGAGTTCGTATTGCATCCCGGGAATGAAATCCGTCAGGTTGCCGGTGTAGAAGTTGTCGAAAGCCAGGGCCGCGTAAGTGAAAGGACTGCTGATTTGCACGCTACCCGCCGAGCAGGTCAATGCATTGAGAGGAGCCGTTAATATCACGTTGGCGGAGTCGAGGTCGGCGACGGTATAGAAGTATGGTCCAGTGGCGGTACCGGCCGTCAGGTCCGCGATGAATACACCGTTCTGGCCGCTAAAGGTTCCGGTGGTCACGAAGCCGATGTCGCCGTTGAAGACGTCCAGATCGAATGAACCATCGTTGTTCAAGTCGATGTACATATCGAATTCGGCTGGGACGTCCGGATGCGAGCGCTGGCCGTACGTATTGATCGCGAATTGAACACCGAAGGACGGACTAGCGGTGCTGCAATTGGCGATGCAGACGAGGCGCAGTCCGACGGCTTGCAGATTGATCACGGCGTAATCGGAACCGGGCGCCGGAAGCACGGACGCGGGAAACTGGACTTCCGTACCGGTCAATGAAAAAGAATCCACGGGACCGCTGATGGGCGCACCTGCATTGGTGAACGTCAGAGGCTGGACATTGCCGCCCAGCGCGACGGAGAAACTCGTTGGCAATACGTTGGCGGATTGATGCGGCAGGATGTGCCACGGGAAATTGACGGTTTCCGGACCACTGGTGAACGTCAGCAAGCCTGCGTATTCCACCGTGTTCAAGAGCTCGCCATTGCCGCCGTCGGGGCCACCGTCGGGCGTCCAGGCCGGAAGCGCGGCTGCGTTGACCGAAGCACTGACGTTGAAACTCGCGGAGCTGTTGGCCGCGACGAAAATCGATGGCGGAACGTTCAAGGTCACGCCCGTGGTGTTGGGCGCATCGCGGTACGCGTTGGTGATGATATAGGTGCGGTTCGAACTGCTGTAATTGCGAATGACGAGCTTCTTCTTGAACGTCTGATTCGCAGCCAGGCGATATGTTCCAAACGACATACTGACAGCGAGCGGATTGCTGGAATCCCAGACCGATGTGGTGGATGCGACGGTCCGATCCGTGCGCAGTTCGCCCGATCCGGTCCGGCTGAGAGGACCGAGATAGCCGGGCTGCGTGGCGGCGTTGTTGAAGACGTTGGCCTCGGTATTCTCGATCAGCAGCGCCTTTACATCGATGGGGCCGAGAGTGTGATTCTTCGACAGCAGTAACGCGGCAGACCCAGCAGTAAGAGGCGTCGCGAAAGACGTTCCTTGTTCCGCCTGAGTCTGACCAGTGCCTGTACCGACGGCCGCGGCGATGATCGTGCCCGGAGCGCTCAGATCCGGCTTCAGCATGTTGTAGCTGAAATTCGGGCCGCGCGAGGAATAGCTAGCCACATTGGTCGACAACGGAATCGCGTTGGACGGACTCATGGTGCCGTTGACAGCCGATCCAGTCAGGGCATTCTTGATGAGCGTGCTTGTAGACTGCGTGATGACGAGCGTGGGAACGAAGTTCGAGCCTCCGCCGTTCGAGAAGGAAACTGCATCGCCGGGCGCCACAAGTCCGATGAGCACCCCGATTGCGCCGGCGTTCGCCGCGGCATCTATTTTCAAACTGACGTTGCACGAACCGCGATCGATCAGCGCGATGGCGCCGCTGGGGTTTGCGAGATAGGGATCAGCGGGACTGCCGGCGCCGATGGAACCAGCCGGGCAGCCGCGTCCGACGTAAACGATATTGCCGGTAACGGTGTTGGTTACGGGAGCAAATGAAACGGTCTGAGTGTTGGTGTACGTGCCGGCGATGCTCGCCGGGGAATTGATAATGAGCGGGATTCCGCTGGCGACGACGCTGTTGGTTGCGCCGACTGCAATCACTTCGGGAGTGGCTGCCGGACCGGACATGATATACGGAATGTCGCCATTGTTCCCGGCCGCGAGCACGGCGACCAAGCCGAAATTGACGACGTCGGTGAACGCCTCCGCCTGGTCGTCTTCGCGCTGGCCAAAGACGCCGCCAATGGACATGCTGATGATATCCACCGGATTATTTACTGTGCCGGTATTGTCCGGATCGAGCGCGAAATCGAGGCCCTCAAGAATTGCAACTCCGCTACAGGATGTCGATATGGAACTGCACACCTTCACGGCGTACAATTGAGCGCCGGGGGCTGTGCCGAAGTGCAATCCGTCGAGGCTATGACCACCCGCAGTATCCGCCGTGACCGTGCCATGGCCTTGTTCGTCGATGGGGTTGGGGTCGGGCGCGAGCGGCCCGTTGGGCCAGACATCGCCTGTGAAATCATAGCCGCCGACAACTTTGGACGTCGGAAAAAGATTAGCCGGAGGAGTTCCCGAAGCAACGGCAGTAGCCGCGAGGTAGTCGGCGACATTGCCTGAGCCGCCGAGGTTGTAGTGCGTGTAATCGATGCCGGTATCCAGCATCGCGATGCGCACGCCCTGGCCCGTGACACCGCTATTCTGGACCGCCGTGCCTCCGATATAGCTCAATGTCGTGGGCAGATCGGGCTGCCCATCCGAAACGCTGGATGTAGAGAGGAGAGGGTCGGCAAGCGGCCGGACCGCCATGACGCCGGCGATATTGTGCAGGGCCGGAAGCTGCTTGGCGTCAATCGAAATCATTACCGCGTTGTGGCCCTTGCTGACGCGGCCAAGTTCCACGCCGCCGAGCGACGCGATCTGAGACATCACCGCATCCTGCTTGGCCTTGAGTTGCGCGAGATAAGCTTGTTGCTGAGCCGCGGTCATCTTGATTCCGTTTTGCTTTGCGTTGGCGCCCACGGCGACCACCAGCGGCGGATCCTGTAGCTTGACAGCTAACTGAACCTGGCCCGTCAAACTGCTTTGCGCGGGCCTGGAGTAGGGCATTTTAGAAATCCCGTTTTTATACGTCAAGGAAGAGACATCCGGAACCGCTCCCCGAGTTCCGATCTGTGCAATCGCACTTACGTTCAGCAACGCCGAGCTACAAAGGAATGTGAGTACTATACTTCTCAAGAGACCGCTCCTAGTAAGACTAGTTCGAATTTAACGATCTAACCTCGAACGAGCGGGCAAAGTCAAGCCGTAAAAATGTTGCGGTCCCCGGTACTTACCAGTTAAACTGTGGCAACGTTTGCGCCAGCAAACGAGAGGAGCGAGCTTGCGCGGTACTACTAGTTTGGTAACAGTTGTAACTCTGAGCGTGTTGATGACGCCGGCTTTTGCGGCCACCATCATTGCCGATAACGCCGGAATGCTGCCCGCCGCGGCGCAGGATCTCACGGGCGAGTTCCCGACCGAGATTATCGGCACGCTCGATGGAAACAATCAAAACAATGTGAACGTTTTTGAGATCTCCATCATGGATGCGGCGGACTTCTCGGCCATTACGGTGCTTCCCGGCGCCTACGGAATCCCTGACACGGTGCTGTCGCTTTTCAATTCGAGCGGCGAGGGAGTCTATCTTAACGACGACATCTCGGCGTCAAACACGCTGTCCTGCCTACCGTCGGCGGACGCCTCTAATCCTTGTGCGGTTGGTCCGGGAGGAAATGGCCCTCTTACGGATGGAACCTATTTCCTCGCCATTTCGCGCGGCGCAAACTATCCGGTGGACTCATTCGGGACTGAAATCTTTTCGCCCGTGTTTTCGACCGATGTGGTGGGACCTTCGAACACGAACCCAGTGGGTGGATGGGATGGAGGGGCGTACACGTCGCCCGATTTCGATCTGGTGAATTACGATATCGTACTCACCGGGACGGTTCCGGAACCGGGGACTTTGCTGTTGACGGGTCTTGCTGGACTGGTTCTCTTCACGCGTCGAAAACTACGCGCGCGTTAGATGGAGCGGGAGACGGGAATCGAACCCGCAACCAACAGCTTGGAAGGCTGTGACTCTACCATTGAGTTACTCCCGCGCTCTTATCAATCTAACACGGGCAAGGGCTCGTCGACAGCCTTCATGGAGGTTTTGCTTTACGCTCGGACTAGCTGCTTAATCGGGGACTTTCCAAAAACACCTGTCAGAATCGCATCGGCGGCAACCGCCGTTAAGACGCCTTTCCACTTGTAGCTCAGAGGCGCAAAAATCGCCGCGGCGGCCGCAGCCGAACCGATTGCGAAACGAATGTTCTGCTCGACACCGCTCATCTTGTTCTTACCTTCCGCTTCGCTATAATTATCAGCCATTATTTCTCCTTCTTAGTGTGGATCGTTCTCGCACTTTTACGGTTCCACTTCAAACCGTTAGGTATGAAGAAAGCCGGCGCGGCAGTGCGCCACCGGGCCGGCGTTTCAACTACGCTACTGGCCGCGAATGACTCCGGGTTCGCCGATGCCGAGAGTAACGTTTCGGTCACGGACTTTCTTCTTACCAACGCCAATGATGGCGTGTCCGTAGGACTCTTCAAACATCATTGCGCTGGCTACCCACCACGCGAGTATGGCGGCAATAATGAAGGCGTAACCGGCGGCGACATGAACTCCGCCATTGCCGATTAGCCGGGCGATCGCTTCGAGTGTTGAACCAATCGCAAGCACGCCCAGAACGCTCACTAGCCCCATATTTTCAGCAAATGCGGCCAGCGCGCACATCCAGGTGATTGCGGCGAGCACAATGAACCAATAGCCCATTTCGGGCGACAGGAGAGCGGGCGCCGCAATTTTGCCGTCGAGGACCAGGAGGTTCAGGATGCCGAAGGCGATCCAGAACGATCCCCACGTGCCGTGGGCGGCGGTGGCGAGACCGTCTCGCGCTTTGAAGGCCCACATTCCAGCAAGGAATTGCGCGACTCCACCGAATAAAGCCGCGAACGGAAACAGGTACAGTGCGGTATTGGGACCTCCATACCATCCTGCGAAATTCGCCGCCACCATGAAAGTAGCTCCGGCAAACCCGTATAGCCCGAGGATTGAGGGAGCTGCTATGGGTTGCAGGTAAATACGAGCTGCTGCATTTCGGCGTGCAGCAGTATTCTGATCGAAAATATCGTCAATATCTGGTGTCATAAACTACATTCACCATCCACTTATAAGACGCAATACACACCGGAATGGCGCTTGTTTCTGGGACGCCGGCTCGGTTGTGTCACGGTTTCAAGAATATGGAAGCGACCTACATTCCCCGACTACGAAGCACTCAACCGCGAGCAGAAAGCTGTTCGACAAGAGTGTCGAACTCTTTCGTCAATGACGGACGGGCACGGCTTGTCCCGAGTTCTAAGTCTTTGAAGCACAGCGCAGGCGGCTTTGGCGGGACGATTGCGTATTGGTGCCGCAGAAAAGAATGCTAGTGTATCAAGAGAAAACGCGGATCGCCCGAGTTGGCTTGAGTTCGCACTAGGGTTGACTTAATGCAGAAGCCAGTCATTTTGACCGTAGATGACGATCCCGAGGTTCTTCGCGCCATCGAGCGCGACCTGAAGAAACACTACGAGGAACGCTATCGCGTTCTGAGAGCGGATTCCGGCCGCGCGGCGTTGGACCTCTTGCGCCGGCTGAAACAGCGAAACGACCCTGTGGCGCTGATGCTGGTGGATCATCGCATGCCGCATATGAACGGCGTGGAAATGTTCGTCGAGGCGATCAAACTATATCCAGACGCCAAACGGACACTTTTGACGGCGTATGCGGATACCGATGCAGCCATCAAAGCCATCAACCAGGTTCAACTCAATCATTACTTGCTGAAGCCGTGGGACCCGCCGGAACGCGAGCTGTTTCCCGTACTCGACGATCTGCTCAACGATTGGTCGGCTAATTTCCATCCGCCATTCGAAGGAATTCGAGTGCTGGGCACGCGCTGGTCCTGCAAGTCTTACGACGTCCGCAATTTTCTCGCACGAAACCAGGTGCCCTATCAGTGGCTGGATGCCGATGCCGCAAACCGGGACGAAGAAGTGGAACGTCTGGTGAAGAGTTTTGCTCCCGAAGAGCTGAAGCTGCCGCTGGTGATGTTTCCGGATGGACACTGCGTCGCCGAACCAGAGACTCAAGAGCTGGCTGAGAGGCTCGGCTTGAGGACGCGCGCGGGGCTGGAGTTTTACGATCTCGCGATCGTGGGCGGGGGACCTGCCGGACTCGCGGCGGCCGTGTATGGCGCGTCGGAGGGATTGAAGACGATCATGATCGAGAGGGAAGCCCCGGGAGGCCAAGCGGGACTGAGTGCGAGGATTGAAAACTATCTCGGCTTTCCTTCGGGCCTCACGGGTGGCGACCTAGCGCGGCGAGCCGTAGCCCAGGCGCGGCGTTTCGGCGTGGAGATCGTCTCCCCACGCGAAGCGACAGCGCTGCGGGTGGATGGGCCTTACCGGTACTTAAGCCTGAACGATGGAACCGAGCTGTCCTGCCACGCGATGCTGCTGGCCACGGGCGTTCAGTGGCGCAAGCTCGACGTTCCAGGGATGGATCGTTTGCAGGGCGCGGGCGTTTATTACGGCGGCACGGTTACGGAGGCGGCTTGCTGCAAGGACGAGGATGTTTATATCGTCGGCGGGGCCAATTCGGCGGGGCAGGCAGCGATGTCCTACTCTCGATATGCGAGGCGCGTGGTGATGTTAGTTCGCGGCGATTCGCTAGGCGCCACGATGTCGAACTACCTGATCGAGCAGGTGCAAAATACCCCCAATATCCACGTCGAGTATCACACGCGTGTAGCAGAGGTGCATGGCGAAGATCGCCTCGAAGCGGTTTCCCTGCTGTGCGATCAAACCGGAGATGTGAGCCGGGTGGATGCGAATTCGTTGTTCGTATTCATCGGAGCGGAGCCGCGCACGGCATGGCTAGAGGGAGCCGTGGAGCGTAATGAGCGCGGGTTTATCATGACGGGTCCGGATCTGCTCAAGGCGGACAAACGCCCCAAGGGCTGGACGCTGGAGCGGGATCCCAGTCTGCTGGAGACGAACATCCCGGGCGTTTTCGCTGTCGGCGACGTACGATATGGCTCCGTGAAGCGAGTGGCTTCCGGAGTTGGCGAGGGCTCCGTCGCAATCCAGTTCGTTCACCAATACCTGAGCAACGTCTCGTGATCTCTCCCCCTTCACCCCAGAAAAAGACCGCGGTGGACGCGCTGCGAACGATTGAGATCTTTTCGGATCTTCGGGATGATCAACTCGAGTGGTTTGCGTCGAGCGCGCAGGAACTCCGGTTCTCGCCGGGAGACCTTATCGTGCACGAGGGCGATCCGGCGGACGCGCTCTTTGTTTTGCTCGAAGGAGAGGTTCGCGGACGGCGTGAGAATGGCATCGCCGCCGGTTTCGCGGCACGAGCGGGGCAGGTAATCGGGATGCTGCCGTTCTCGCGGATGACGAAATTTCCGTTGACTGTCCGGGCCGCCGCGCCTACGTGGGCTTTAGGCCTGCGCAAAGACTACTTCCCGGAAATGCTGCAGCGAATTCCGGAGCTGCTACCGCGGCTGATCGGCGTACTGGCGGATCGAATTCGAGAATACAGCCGTGCGGAACAGCAACGCGACAAGCTGAGCGCGCTGGGCAAGCTTTCGGCGGGATTGGCTCACGAGCTGAACAATCCTGCTTCCGCGGCGCGGCGAGCCGCGGAGGGGCTCCGGGAATGCATGCAGGAGCTCCGGAGGATCAATAAGACACTCGACGACGATTCGCTCTCCTGCGCGGAGCGCGCGGCGTTGGCCTCGTTCGAGGAGAAACTGCTGGATCGTCTGGGGTCCGCGCCACCGCTGGACGCGTTGGAACAGAGCGATATGGAGCAGGATATCGAATCGTGGCTGAACCGCCATGATATGTCGAATGCATTACGGCTGGCTTCGGGATTGGTCGAGGCCGGGGTCGACGGCGCGGCGCTCGATAAACTGGGCGAACGATTCAAAGACGGCGTGCTGTGTCATGTTCTCACGCGTGTTGTTGCTTCCGTGGGTACCGAAAGACTGACGCGGGAAATCGAGGCCAGCACCGGGCGAATTTCCGAATTGGTCCGAGCCATCAAAGAATACACGTACATGGACCAAGCGCCGGAGCAGGAAGTGGATGTTCACAGCGGCATCGAGAGTACGCTCACGATGTTGAAATTCCGGCTCAAACGCGGCGTGGAAGTGAAGCGCGATTTCGCTCCCAATCTTCCCCGCGTGTTTGCGCGTGGCAGCGAGCTGAACCAGGTGTGGACCAATCTCATCGACAACGCCATTGATGCCATGGGCGGCAAGGGTGAGCTGGTCATCCGAACTTCCCGGGAGTTCGATTTCGTTCTCATTGAGATTATCGACAATGGGCCGGGTGTTCCCGAAGCGGTGAAACCCCATCTCTTTGAGCCATTCTTCACGACAAAAGGCGTCGGCGAAGGGACTGGAATCGGTCTGGACACGGTTTACCGAATCGTCCAGGGGCATGGCGGAGAAGTCACTTTCGAATCGCGGCCGGGGCGAACGAATTTTCAGGTGCGATTGCCGCTGAAGGCAGCGTAGCAGTTTCAGGCCTTTTTGCCAGTCACGCAAATCCAGCCTTTGTTGCGCTCTGCGATGGTCTGAATATTCTGATAGCCTGCCGCGGAAAATAATTCCCGTTGTTCATCCGGACTCAGGTGCGCTGTTTGCAGCAATCTCATCAGGGGTTGTTGCAGCCGCCGCGAGCCGATGACCGCCAATTGAACGCATCAGCGACGCACAGATTCCTCAGACAAATCAAAATATTCGCCGGACGTTTTCGTCTAGACGGGTGAGACCATGAAGTGCCGGCGATGACCCAAGATCGAGCGGAGCAAGACCAGCGCCTTTCGTGGACCTACGAGACGGAGAGACGCCGTCTGCTTGCCTTCATCCGCAGGCGCATTCCGGACGAAATCGACGCCGAAGATCTTCTGCAAGACGTGTTTTATGAGCTTGTGGAAGCCTACCGGCTGATGAAGCCGGTGGCGCACGCAGGCGCCTGGATGATTCAAGTGGCAAAGAACCGGATCACGGATTTGTTCCGGCGCGGGAACAAGGAAATGGTTGAGGACGGAGGCAGAAGGATCATTGAAGATCTGCTGCCCTCGCCGGACGCGGGTCCGGATGCGCTTTACGCGCGAGGTATTTTACTTGCCGAAATCGAGGCCGCTCTGGGCGAATTGCCACCCAACCAGCGCGAGGTATTTCTGGCGCACGAAATCGAGGGGCGCAGCTTTGCCGAGATCTCCGAGGAGTCGGGAGTTAGCGTGAGGACGCTGCTTTCTCGAAAACACTATGCCGTGATGCGTCTGCGAAAACGTCTGCAGCGCATTTACGAAGAATCGGGTTACGAAAGGAGAAATCAATGAGAAGGGTCAGATTCGTTGGAGTGCGCTTTATCCTGTTTGGGATATTATTCTTTGCTGTCATGGGGCTGGTAATCTTCGGGCTGTGGAACGCACTCATACCTGCGATTCTCGGTTTGCCAAAGATCAGCTTCTGGCAAGCGCTGGGTCTATTCATACTCAGCCGGGTGCTCTTCGGCGGCTGGGGTCACGGGATGCACAAAGGTCGATTCGTCCGAGGATGGAGGGATCTGACGCCGGAGCAGCGCGAACGGTTCCGCCAAGCCATGGGATCGCACTGGCCGACGAAGTTCGGGGAAGGCGAGACGGCGGAGAAGGTATGAAGAAGCTAACCTTTTAACACAATAGTGTTATAAAAGGACCCCGAGACTTGGGGATTCGTGTTTATTGCCGGAAAGGTATAGTGAACTAGGGGTGCTCAGAGGAGCGGGGCGAGCACGGAGGAGACGTAAAATCTGCAACGCCTGTTTTCCAGGTTTTTGGGCGGGTGGCCTGGCTTCGGTTTGCTTCTGTTACGAGCAGCGATCGGCATTACCGCAGTGATCGAGGGAGGGGTCTACCTCACGGAGCCGGGAAGCGCTCGATTCGGAATTTGGGGCGTCGGTCTCGGGATGGTCGCGAGCGGAGTTTTGGTTTTAATCGGATTCCTCACACCGGTCGCAACCGTGTTGGTTGCGCTCGCTACCGCGGGCATAGGCCTCTCCTGGTTTCCGCCGCCTACGCCGAACCTTTTCCATGAGCCGCTACCGACAATTCTCGTAATTATCGTGGCTATTGCGCTGTCTCTCCTGGGGCCTGGGAACACATCAGTCGACCGGCGACTGTTCGGCAGGCGCGAGATCATCATTCCACACACGCAGCGGCCGAAGACACCGGAGAACGACAAGAAAACCGAGGCGGGACTCACACGGTAGTAGTAGAGCGAACGCTCGATGACGTATTGAAAAGCGGTCATCCTGGCAATTTTGCATCCGGCTCCCGACGTAGTGGTAGAGATGCTTCGGAGCCTGCTCGAGAGCCACGCGAACGATTCGGACGTGTGTGCTCTGGATATTATCTGGCCTGCCATACTTGCCGATAAGCTGCTCGATTTGATCCCGTGCAGGTCTCCACGCTGCCTGCCGGTCTTCGGCGAGACCTACTAACCGGTAGTTATACTAAGACCCCGAAGTTCCGGAGGCGGGCGGTTCCGTTTTCGCGGAGCTGCGGAACCCGTATGGCAGAGGCCGTTTGAGCCTCGAGTCCTCCTCTGTCTGTTCTCGCGTCGCGCGACGTCACTCGCGAAATTCTCGCGAATTCGCGAGCTTCGCGATTCCACGATCATTTAGGTCTTTTAGTTTCAGATATTTACATCTGGATTGCCACACTAACTGCTATCGCGGAACTGCGACCGGGATAGGAGCAATCGATGAATATGCTCTCCGACGATCTCGAATTTACCTTTTCACGTATCTGCGCGGAGTTGGCAGGCGGAATAAGTTGCCGCGTCATTGTGGAAGGGCAGCCTAGAATGTTACGTTCAGCGGTTCGGGACGAAGCGTATCGGATCGGGCTGGAGGCGCTGCGGAATGCCAGTCAACATTCGGCGGCCAGTTCCATCGAAATCGAAATTGAATATGGTTCCGCCCGGTTTTGTCTCTTTGTCCGGGACGATGGAAAAGGCATGACGCCTCAATCGCTCGGATTGAGGTGGGAAGACCATCGGGGTCTTTCGGAAATGCGGTCAAGGGCGGAGCGGATTGGCGGGAAATTGAGGCTGTCCAGCCGCATCGGAGCGGGAACCGAAGTTGAATTCACAGTGCCGCATCACATCGCGTTCGTGCCCGCGGGCGAACCGGCACGGTTCAAGTGGTTGACAGCTATTCGTCCCTGAGGCTCGCAACGGATCTAAGCCTGCGGCACGAGCCGCGTCACAGCTGGATGATTCCGCGGCGCACGGCGATCGCGACGGCCTGGGTGCGATCGCTGGCTCCGAGTTTATCCATGATGTGCTTGATATGGACTTTGACGGTTTCTTCCGAAATGAAGAGGCGTTCCGCGATATCGCGATTTCGATTTCCGCAGGCGACTTGCTGGAGGACACCGATTTCGCGTGGAGTGAGAGATTCGTCGCTGTAGTGCTCGGCAAGATAGGCGGCAACTTCCGGAGGCACGCGCTTCTTTCCGGCGTGAACCTGGCGAATGACCTCGACCAGTTCACGGGGCGGCATGCTTTTGAGCATGTAACCGCGAGCTCCGGCTTCCAGAGCGCGCTGGATTTCGACATCGCCTTCGAACGTAGTGAGCATAATGATGCGGGCTTCGGGGAATTCGGTCCGAATGGCGATCATGGCGTCGATGCCGCTCAGATCGGGAAGCCGCAGATCCATCAGCGTGACGTCCGGCCGGTGTTCGCGAAACTTGTTGATTGCTTCCGTACCGGTCGATGCCTGAGCTATCAGCAGCATGTCGGCGTGGCTATTCAGGATCATGGCGATGCCCTCGCGAAGAAGCGGGTGGTCATCGACGCTCAAGATTCGGATTTGATTCTGTTGTTCGCTCATTTCTCCTCCAATGCTCCGGCAGGGCGGCGCGTGAAAAACCGCTTCCACAATCCGTTCGAACGCCGGGCCTGAAAGGCGATAAGACCCGGCACGGACAGTTCTACTTCGGTTCCACCGCCGGAGCTGGTCCAAACGTGGAGCTGGCCGCCGATTCTTTCGGCTCTCTCTCGCATGCCCGGCAGACCCCAGTGGCCTTCCCTCCCCGTAATCAGCACTTGAGGATCGATGCCACAGCCGTCGTCTCGAACCAGAACACGCAACCGGCTGGCATATTCGAGTTCGAGTTCGATATGTTTCGCGCGCGAATGGTGGAACGCGTTGACCAGCGCTTCCCGTCCGATACGGTACACTTCGTCGCGCAGAACGGGATGTAACGGCTGCTCAGGGCCTTCGACGATGACCCGAAACCGGACTCGCCGGTCGCTCGCGATTTCCTCCGGAATGCGGGAAAAGGCCTGTTCGAGATTGAAAGAGGAATCCGCCGGCGAACGCAATCCACGAACCGCGTTTCTGCCCTCTTCGATCACGCGCGACATCAGTGGAAGAATTCGGCCCAGTGCCGGCTTGGCCGTGGAGTTGTCCTCGATGTTGTCGACGGCTATGTGCAGTTGCATGGAGACGCTCAGGAAACCCTGCAGCAAGGTGTCGTGCAGTTCTTGGGCGATACGCGTGCGTTCGGCGAGCCGTTCTTCAAATCTATTGCTGAGTTGGCGCGTGAGTTGATGCAAGCGGAAACGATAGGCGGCCAGAATCGCAAGGGCGCAGACCAGCACGCTGCAAAGCCGGAACCACCAAGTCTGCCAAAGTGCCGGATTGATGTGGAAGCTGATGCTGGTTTCGGCGCTATTCCAGAGGCCATCGGCATTGCTCGCAATCAGGCGGAAGCGATAGGAGCCCGGTCCGAGATTGGTGTAGACAGCCTCTCTCGCCGCGACAGGCCCGCTCCAGCCATGATCGAATCCTTCGAGGGTGTATTTAAACCGGACGCGTCCCGGCATGGCGAGGCCGAGGCCGGCATAGCCGATGGTGACTCTTTGCCGGGAAGGAGGGATATGGACGGGTCCCCTTCGAATGTCGATCGAGCTTCCGTCGGCCGTGATGGATTGGACGTGCACTAGAACCGGCGCGGACGCGGTGACCACGCGAGCCGGATCGACCACGGACAAGCCGCGATTCATTGAGAACCATATCCGTCCTTGGGAATCCATGACAACCGATCGATGCCGTTTCACTCCTTCCGTGCCACGGAGGCCGTCGGACAGGCCGTATTCTCGAATATCCGCGGCAGATACCGTTCCACGCAGCAATGCATCGCGGTTCACTCGCAACACGCGATCCGACGTTGAAATCCACAGCGAACCGTATTTATCTTCGGCGAGGCCGAGAATCTGACTGCGCAACGACTTTGGCGCTTCGGCCGGAACTTGAAATCCACGCTCGATTGGATGCGCAAGACCGGCCGCAGTTCCTACCCAAAGCGTGCCCTGAGAATCTTCGAAGAGACAGTTCACGTTTGCCGAGGGCAATCCGTCCCGGTCCGTGTAGGTATGCCATTTACCCTTCGACAGAGCGCTCAAACCGCTGGGCGTTGCGAACCACATGGTGCCATCGGAGCCTTCCAGAATCGAAAAGATGGTGTTGGACGCGAGGCCGGAGTCGGATGTATAGGTTGTGAATTTGCCATTTTGGAATTTGCTGACGCCGCCGCTCAGTGTTCCGGCCCACACCGTTCCGTTGCGATTCTCCTGCACCGCGAACACGCTGTCTTGGGCGAGCCCGTCGGCCTTCGTGTATGTAGTGCTCGCGATTCCGCCGGGCTCAAAGCGAAGTTGGGTCAATCCGCCATGACGGCGTCCGAGCCACAACTCGCCTTTCCTGCCCGCGATTGAGTAGACGACGTCGCGGTTCAATCCCGCCTGCGTCACCTGTCCATGCTGCCCATCTTTCAACCACCACAGTCCACCTTCGATCGGCGGAAACCAGGTGCGATTCTCTGAATCGACAAAAAGGGGAATATTGCCGCCGGTGGGCAATCCTTCGGCGGGCGAATACGAAACAAAGGCGCTATCGCGGAGACGTTCGATGCCATTCGTACTTCCAATCCACAGACTTCCCTCGCGATCCTCGAAAACTGATGTTATGGCCTGATTCGCGCCGTGGTCTTCAAAGGTGGCGAGTCCGTTGGCGTTGAACCGTGGAAGGCGAGAGTCGGTGCCGATCCAGAGATTGCCGTCACGATCCTTCACCATAGAGAGGACCTGGAACCGGTTCAGGGATTTTGGAACGGCGGGCGCGGCAATTTCACTTCCGTTCCAGCGCACGATGCCGGTGTCCGTGCCGATCCACAAAGCATCTTTACCATCCAGCAGGAGGCAATTGATTTTGGGGTCGGGTATGCCCTTGGTTATGGCTTCGACATGTTCGCCTCTCACGCGGAAGAGGCCGGCATCGCGCGTTCCGATCCATATGCTGCCATCGGCTGTCTGAGCCAGTGCGAGGATCGGGGTGCGAGGCAGTTTTTCCAGATTGGCGAGCGGTTCGAATTTATTTTGCCGAAAGGCAACGGCTCCCAGGTGAGGTAAAGAGGCCAGCAGATCGCCCCGGATTGTCCGGGACATCGCTGTAACGCCTTGGCGTTGGTAGGGGCTATGTAGCGGTGGATTCTCAAAGACACCGTTGCGGTATCGCACCAGATTCGAACCTTCCATGCGGAGCCATAGGTCTCCGTTGGTGTCGGCTGTTAAGCCGAGAACGCTGGTCACGTTGAATGATTTCGAGTCGTCCCTCACGACGAGGAAATTGACTCCGTCGAAGCGAATAAGACCGTCCTCCAGGCCGAACCAGAGATAACCATCGGGAGTCTGAGCGATGGCGTAGACCGGGCCTCGTGGGAAACCCTGCTCCGCTCCCCAACGATCGCGAACGTACTGCGACATTAGACGGTTTGGATCGATCGCGTAGGCCGCTTCGACAAACAAAAAGGCCAAACACGCCAGAAGGGAGCACCGGCCGATCAGGTCACGGGAGGTATTCGAAATTCTCAACGATGACCTCCGAGTCGCGCCTCAATGGATTGGTGTTATTGTTGAACACGTAAAAATTAATGTGGGTCGACTCCTGGCCGGGCGTAGGAATTCCGGATGTAAAGACGTGCTCGGCGACCTTGACCGAGCCCGGCTTCGATGAGTATCCTCCAACGGTACTAAACGTCGCACGGCCGGCCTCCCACAAGAATGAATACGTGAGTACTCCGGGCGGTGCGATGAAGCGAACAACGTTTGCCGGAATGTAGTAGGGCTGAATTACGTACTGCGCGTTCTTGCTATTGGGCTCACCCCAACGGCTGGTTTCAATATCCATCTCGCGTGAAGGTCCAGTATTGTCCCATATCGAGATGCTGAGGACCGCGGCAGCCTCCAAGTGAGACACGTCATGAATTACGAACGCGTACGATCCATATCCGAGACTGCGGGTGAGCATCACTTCCGCGCTATTCCATTCGCCGTGGTTTTTCGCGATGCGCAGATGCAGGTAACCCTTTCCGTCGACGGTTGCGTTCGCGGGATCGTACTGATTGGGCGATCCGCCGGGTTCGCTCGCGGTTTGACGGACGGCCCACTCGTAGCCGCTGAAATGGAGCGTTTTGATTACAGGCCGCGCCAGCGCGGCGCTTTCCGCAACTGCGACGGCCAACACGTTGCCACCGACTTCAGGAAGATTTTTGGCCGTGGGCGGAGGTTTGTAGTCCGGTTTGACAAGTAGAGCCGCGTAGGCATTCCCAGGATGCGTCGTACCCGTCCAGCTCGAACCCTGGATCGGCGTGAACGGCTGAGCGGCGAGCGGCTGGACCCACCACACTCCGGCCCGAGCAAATAACACGATCCGATCGCCGGATCGAGCGCCGGTAACCCGGCCTTCGATGGTATCGAGTTTAAACGAGCTTCCTTCGCCGGCCTGCGGAAGCCTTGTGAACTGCACGGCTGGTTGGACGGGCGCACTTGGAGAATGGCAACCGACGAGAATCGAGATTGCGGCCTGGATGAACGCGACCAGCCATCTGCGTTTGAAACAAAAATGCACACTTGCCTCTTGCCATTGGAATGTCCGGTGGCGCGAGTCTAGAATATCTCTTTTTTGAAGGTTCGAAATCTAGAAATGGAGGTAGCTGGAATTCACTCTTTTGGGGGATGCGATTTGTCCATCTCGCGCTAACTGCAGGGGTCGTTTGGACTGCATGGTCACGGATCGGTCTCTGTGGTATCGTGTAGGTTCATTTTTACAGGACTGCGATGCCGAATCTCGACACGCTTAAAGGCGAAATCGAACAGTATCTTGGAGAGCAGGGGTTTGCCGTTTTCCGCGGCTTTCCAAGGGTGCTGGATACGTCGCCGCTGGTCTATTGGGATTGCGACCGCTATCCGGACTACAAACCATTTCTGGACGCGGCCAAGGCGGCTGATGTTCGACTGGTGGTTTATCATCAGCATGAATTCTCGGCGGATCAGATCGATAGCGCGCTGGAGCGGCTGGAAGAGATCGAACTGCCGCGGGAAGAACAGCGCGCCATGGAGAGGCGTCTGAAGGAAATGCGGATGTACGACGGTTTTACGTGCGCGCTGGAACTTTCCTTCGATCATGGCGGCCGTATCTACGTGTTCGACTTGCGCACGGAGTGGTACGACGAGCTCTCGGATTTGCTTGACGACATTAATATGCTCGACGCCGATACGGAAGGCGACGAGGACGATGAGAGCCCGATGGGCGGTTACTTCTCTAAGAATTAACCTTCGATACTTTGCGCTGGATCCTACCTCAAATCGATCCGGATCAAGTCCAGGAACTTGTATCCGCATTAAGGATTCGCCCGCTGACAGCGCGAATCCTTGTGAACCGCGGCGTCACTACTCCGGAGGCCGCTTCGCGCTACCTGCGGCCGTCGCTCGATCATCTTCACGATCCGTTCTTGATGAGCGGAATGCGTGCGGCTGTCGAGCGGTTGAAGGCGGCGATCGAGCGGCGGGAAAAGATTCTCATCTACGGCGATTACGATGTGGATGGGACCACGTCGGTTGTCATTTTAAAAAAAGCGATCGAGCTGGCGGGCGGGCAGGCCGATTTTCATGTGCCGCATCGGTTGAAAGATGGCTACGGCATGCGGACCGAGGTGATCGAAGAAGCGGCCAAGAATGGCGTACACCTGATCATCAGCGTCGATACGGGTATACGGGCGCAGGAAGTGGTTCGGGCGGCGGGAGCGCTGGGGATCGACGTCATCGTCACGGATCATCATTTGCCGGAGGAAGAGTTGCCGCCCGCGATCGCGGTACTCAATCCGAATCAGCCGTGCTGCTCTTATCCAGAGAAGAATTTATGTGGGGCGGGCGTGACGTTCAAGCTGGTCCACGCGCTGCTGCGAACGCTGCCTTGGCCCGAAGAGAAACGGGCTCGTATGCTGCGGTCGTTTTTGAAGCTGGTGGCGATTGCGACGGTCGCCGATGTGGTTCCGCTCACCGGCGAGAATCGTGTGATCGTGAAACATGGCCTCGACGGTCTGGATCGCGTGACAAATCCTGGGCTGCGCGCTTTGTTGGACGTCGCGGGACTGGGTGCGGGGAAGAGGCCGACAGCCGGAGAGGTGGCGTTTCGCGTCGCGCCTCGGATTAATGCGGCCGGGCGGATGGCGCATGCTGAGAATGTGATCGACATGTTCCTGACTGAGGACCTGGAGAAGGCCCGATCGCTGGCACAGGAGCTGCACGATTTGAATCACGATCGGCAGCAGACTGAAGCGGACATGGTTCGCACGGTGCTCGAGATTTGTGTCGCTTGTCCGGTGTCGGCGAGTGACGCGGCGTTGGTGTTCAGCGGGGCGAACTGGCATCGCGGGGTGGTGGGGATTGTGGCGAGCCGGCTGGTGGAACGTTTTTGCCGTCCGGTGTTTGTGCTGAGCGAAGAAGACGGGCAGGCGCAGGGGTCGGGGCGAAGCATCAGCGCGTTTCATTTACTGGACGCGCTGGAATCGATGCCGGAGCTTTTCAAACGATTTGGCGGACACAGGCAGGCGGCTGGATTGAGCATGAACGCGGATCGGGTCGGCGAGTTTCGGGAGCGATTCAACGCCTACGCGGCGGCGCGGCTGACGGCCGAGGATTTTGTGCCGCAGATCGGGATCGATGCGGTTCTGAGCCTGAAGGAACTGGACGAGGTGGGAGTCGCGGAAGTGCTGTCGCTGGCGCCGTTCGGTTTTGGCAATCCATCGCCGGTGCTGGCGGCGACGGGCGCGGAGAGCGCGGGCCCTCCGAACGTGCTCAAGGAGAAGCATCTGCGGGTGCATCTGCGCCAGAATGGCCGCGCGCTGACGGCGAAGGCGTGGAATTTTGCCGGGCGCGTGGACGAAGTCGCGGTTGGGAACAAGATCGACGTGGCGTTCTCGATCGAGGAAGATACGTACGCGGCGAATCGCGGATGGCCGGCTTGGTCGGCGACGGTCAAAGACGTACGGCCGGTCGTACAGACTGTTGCAGCGTACTAAAATTGTGATTTGCCGAACCCCAGCGTTACCGTAGTTGTGCCTACGCTTGCCGCGGATGAGGCGCTTGAGGAATGCCTGCGCTCTCTGGCACAGCAGTCTTTACGGGATTTCGAAACGATCGTGGTCGACAACAGCGGGCGGAAGCTTGTGCAGCCACGCGAGGGAATCAAGGTTATTTATAACGAAACCAATGTCGGATTCGGGGCCGCGGTGAACCAGGGGATTCGAGAATCGCAGGCGGATTGTATTGCCACTCTGAACGATGACGCGGTTGCAGAACCGGGATGGCTGGAGGCTCTGGTTCGCGTGATCGGCGAGCGTTTTGAGATCGGGATGTGCGCATCGCGGATCCGGCTGGCTGGCGACGGGCGTCTGGATTCGGCCGGGATGCTGATTTCGAGGGACGGGAGCAGCAAGCAGAACGGACATCGGGAGCCGCCGGAGCGATTTGCGAAACGCAAGCACGCACTGGTGCCGAGTGGGTGCGCGGCGATTTACAAGCGGGCGATGCTGGACGAGATCGGGCTGTTCGACGAATCGTTCTTTTTGTATTGCGAGGATACCGACCTGGGGTTGCGGGCTCGATGGGCGGCATGGGAGTGCGTTTATGTTCCGGATGCGTTGGTGGAGCATCGATATTCGCATTCGGCGGGCGCGGCTTCGGCATTGAAGGCGTTTTATGTCGAGCGAAACCGGCTGTACCTGCTGGTGAAGATCTTCCCTGCCCCGATGCTGTGGGCCGCGCCATTTTATTCGCTGGCGCGGTATTTCTGGCATGCGTATTATGCATGGCGCGGACGGGGCGCCACGGCGGCCTATCGCGAAGCGGGGAACTCGACCGCAGGCTTGGGCGGCGCGGTTTTTCGAGCGCACTGGAGCATGCTGCGCAACCTGGAGCATTTGTGGAAAGAACGGAAGAAGATCAAGCGGCGATTGACGCCCAAGCAGTTTGAACGAATGGTCCGCGAGTACTCGATCGGGCCACGCAAATTGGCGGAGCTGTGAGGAGCGCCAACGGGCCGGAAGATTTCATGGTGATCATTCCGGCGTTCAACGAAGAGGGCGCTATCGCGAACGTGATCGGCGAGTTGCGGCAGGTGCTGCCGGATACGCCGGTGCTGGTGATTGACGATTGCTCGAGGGACGGCACGAAAAGCATGGCCCGCGCGGCGGGCGCGGACGTGCTGCCGCTCCCGCATCATCTGGGGCTGGGCGGATGCGTGCAAGCGGGATACAAGCTGGCTTTCGAGCTGGGGTATCAATATGTAGTGCGGATCGACGGGGATGGGCAACACGATCCGCGCGATATTCCGCGCATTCTGTCGGCGCTGCGAAGCAGCGGGTGCCAGATGGTGATCGGATCGAGATTTTATGCGCAGACGGGGAAATCCACGAGCGCGGTGCGGGGCATTGGCATCAAAGTGTTCCGATTGATTCTGCGGCCGATCCTTGGGAAGGCGGTGCACGATCCGACGTCGGGATTTGTGGGCGTGAACCGGCAGGCACTGGAAGTCTTCACCCGGAGCTTTCCGCTCGAATATCCTGAAATAGAGACGCTGGTGGTGTTACAGCGCAAGCGGTTCCAGTTTCAGGAAGTGCCTTGCCGGATGCGGCGGCGGATGGCGGGGCGCAGTTCGATTACGGCGGTCAAGTCGCTGTATTACATTGTGCATGTGTTGCTGGGAGTTTTCGTCAACGTTCTGAAGTTCGAAGGGCGACGCAGGAAGAACATTTAACGTTTTATGGATCGTTTGTTGAATGCGATGACCGTACTGAGCGCCGGGCTGATCTGCCTGGTGCTTTTCTCGGTGCGTCGCGCGCACATACGAGTGGAATATTCGGTAAGCTGGCTGGGCGCGGCGGTGGTGCTGCTGATTTTTTCGCGCTCGCGGGCACTCCTATCCTGGATCGCGGGGTTTCTGGGGCTCACTTATGCTCCGATGGCGCTGGTGATTCTAGTATTCTGCGTTTTCCTGGTTGTGTTCTATCGCTTCTCAGTGATCATTTCCGACCTGAAGGACGCCAACATCGCGATGGCACAGCGTCTGGCCATTCTCGAATATCAATTGCATCAGAATAATGAAAAGCAGTAAATCCAAGCGCCCTACGGCCAGCCGCGGCGCCAGCGCTGTCGTTGCAGCGCCGCAACCGCATCCGTCGTACTTCTGGCCTTTGATCATCGGATCGTTCATTGCGCTCTGCGCGGTGTTCACGGTGTACGGTCCGGGATTGAACGGACCGTTTCTTCTCGACGACGACTATCTTCCTTACACGCTGCCCGGCTTTTTCAAGATGCCGGTGACCGGGTGGGTTAAGGGCAACCGGCCACTGTTGATGCTGTCGTACTGGCTCAATTTTCAGATGAGCGGAGAGAACACGTCGTCGTATCACTTCTTCAACGTCGCGCTGCATTTTCTGAATGGTTTCTGGATTTATCTAGCGGTCCGGAAGATTCTCGATTGGGCGGGGACGGTGAAGTGGAATCGCGAGGTGACGGCGGCATTCGCGGCGGGTTTGTTTTTGCTGCATCCGCTGCAGACCGAGTCGGTCACGTATATCGCCAGCCGTTCGGAAACACTGAGCGTCTTCTTCTTTCTGGCGGCGTTTGTGACCTTTTTATACTCGCTTCCGAAAGCGTCGATCGGGCGAACGATCGCGGTGCTGGCTTTGTTTGGCGCCGCGGTGCTGAGCAAGGAACACACCGTGGTTCTCCCGGCGCTGCTGCTTTTGACGGACTACTATTGGAATCCGGGATTCTCGTTTGCGGGCGTTCGGAAAAACGCGAAGCTCTATCTCACAATCGCGGTTTTGGGTGCGGCAGGAGGGCTGTTTGTATTAAGGGTCCTCAGCTCCGCTACGTCGGCTGGTTTCAATGTCGCGGGGATTTCCTGGTATCAATACTTCTTCACGGAATGCCGCGTCATTTGGAAATACATTCTGCTGTACGTGTTTCCGTTCGGCCAGAACCTGGACCCGGATATTGGGATTTCGCGGAGTCTCCTGGATCATGGCGCGGTGTTCGGTCTGCTCGGGCTGGTGGCTGTGAGTGTCGCTGCGTGGCTGTATCGGCGGCAGTTCCCGGTGGCATCGTACGGATGGTTTGCGCTGCTGCTGCTGCTTGCGCCTACGTCTTCATTCGTGCCGATCGCGGACCCGTATGCGGAACGTCGATTGTATCTTCCTTTTATCGGATTGCTGCTGATCACGGCCGAATTTGTGCGGAGGTGGAAAGCCTCACGCACGGTGGCGATCGGCGTTTTGTGCGGCGTGCTGGTGTTCGAGGCCACTCTCACGTACAATCGCAACGGACTGTATAGCAGCGCGATCGCGATGTGGCAGGATACGGCTGAGAAGTCGCCGAATAAACGGCGGCCGAATTATCAGTACGCGTTCGCGTTGTTTGCCGCCGGCCGCTGTCCGGAAGCTGTGAAAGAGTTCGGGCATACGGCATCGCTCGAAAAGCCCTCGTACGATCTGCTGCTCGATTGGGGGTTGGCGGCATCGTGCGCGGGGGATAAGGATCTCGCCTTGAACAAGCTGCGGGCCGCGGCGGCTTTGAAGCCGAACGCGCACGTCTATTCACAGCTTGGGCTCGAGTATCTGAAGCAAGGGAAGCTGGCAGATGCGATGGACACGCTCAACAAAGCCATTCAGAACGACCCCAGGTTTGCGAACTCGTATATGTATCGCGGGAAGGTTTACGAGTTGCAAGGAGACACGGCGGACGCGGTGAAGGACTATCAGCGGGCGGTGGAACTCGACCCGACGAATCCGGAGGCGACCGCGGCGCTGCAACAGGTCGCACACTGATGCGCGTGGGTGTTAACGCACTCTATCTCATTCCAGGCGGGGTTGGCGGTACTGAAATTTATTTGCGAAATCTTCTGCGTGGGTTCGCGGCGGTGGACGAGGAGAACGAATTTGTCGTTTTCGCCAATCGCGAGACTGGGCGGGATCTGATTCCCGAGGCGCCGAATTTTCAAATGGTGTCGCTGCCGGTACGGGCAGCCGTGCGGCCATGGCGGATTCTTTACGAGCAGTTCGGATTGCCTGGCGCGATCCGGCGGGAACGTATCGATGTTCTGCTGAATCCAGGATTTACGGGACCGGCATTCTGCGCTTGCCCCAGCGTCACTGTTTTTCACGATCTGCAGCATAAGCGGCATCCGGAGTTTTTTCGTTGGTTCGATTTACCGTTCTGGCGGATGCTCTTGTGGATGTCGGCGCGCCGGTCGCGCAAACTGATCGCGGTGTCGGAGGCGACGCGGGACGACGTGAAACGCTTTTATGGCGTGGATGCGGTGGTGGTTCATCATGGCGTGGAGCCGGCGTTTTTTGATTTAGCTTTGAAGAGGGAGCCGGGGCATTATTTGCTTTGCGTCTCGACTCTGCATCCGCACAAAAATCTGGAGCGGCTGATTCGAGTGCATGCTTCGATGCCGGAGGCTCCCGAGTTGGTGATCGCCGGCCTTCGGGGATTTGCGGCGGAGCGGCTGGAGAAGAGCGCGCATGGACACGTGAGGTTTACGGGATGGATTCCGCGGGAGGAGTTGTACGAGTTGTTCCGATGCGCTCGGGCGTTTGTTTATCCGTCGACGTTTGAAGGGTTCGGAATGCCAGTACTGGAGGCGATGGCGGCGGGTGTGCCGGTTGCCTGTTCGGATATCGCACCGATGCGAGAGATTGCGGATGGGTTTGTAGAGTTTTTCGATCCTTTGAGCGATGCGGCGATGACGGCAGCGATTCGGCGGGTTCTGGATGATCCTGGCTCAGTGGCGCCGGCTCGGGAACGGGCTCGGGAGTTTAGTTGGGAGCGGGCGGGTCGGGAGACTCTCGGCGTGATTAAGGCGGCGTTGTTGGTTCGTAGTTCGTAGTTCGTGGTTGCGGGCTACCTACGGGAGGTCTCCGCTTGCTTACGGCGCGCGGTTCCGTGTTAGGGGTGGTCGGAACAAAAACTCGGTGTCCGTTCGTTACCGTCGGGGTTCCGTAACGCTGTCCCGGATTTTCACGGAAGTTATCCGGTTGCCAGATAGCGGTGGATGAAGGTTACTGCCATGGCTCCTTCGCCAACGGCCGAGGCGCAGCGTTTTACGGAGCCGTGGCGGACGTCTCCGGCCGCGAACATTCCCGGGACGCTTGTTTCCAGATAATAGGGCATGCGGTCAAGCGGCCAATTTGCTGGTGGTTTGCTGTGATTCAGGAGGTCAGGGCCGGTCTTTAGATAGCCGGCTTCATCGCGGATGATGCCGACATCTTCGGCCCACTGGGTGCGCGGTTCGCCTCCGATGCAGACGAAGACCCAGCGCGTGGGGACGGTCTTCTCTTCGCCGGTCTTCAGGTCGGTCAGCGTGATGCTTTCGAGAATCGCATCGCCGTGGAGGGCCGTTACCTGCGTATGAGGCAAGACGGTGATGTTCGGCGAGGAGGTGATGCGGTCGACAAGATAATTCGACAGCGTGCATTTCAGCGATCCGCCTCGAATCACTACCGTGACCTTTCGGGCGAAGCGCGAGAAGTGCATGGCGGCTTGGCCCGCGGAGTTGCCGCCCCCGATCACATAGACGTCCTCATTCCAACAGAAGGACGCTTCGCTCGCGCCCGCGCCATAGTAGATTCCGGCGCCGAGGAGGCGATCTTCGTTAGGCAGGTTGAGACGCCGATATGCAACGCCAGTGGCGCAAATAGCGGCTCGGGCGATAATCTTCGTTCCGTCGGCGAGATAGCCGACGCCCTTGCCGAGCTGGAATTCGGCGCGAACGCCGGCCCGGGCAAGCAAGATTTCCGCTCCGAATTTGCTGGCCTGCTCGCGGGCTCGCTCGGCGAGTTCGTTTCCGCTGATTCCTTTCGGGAATCCGAGATAGTTCTCGATTTTTGAACTGCTTCCGGCCTGGCCGCCTACTGTGAATTTCTCGATAACGACGGTTTTGAGGCCTTCGGATGCGCCGTAGACCGCGGCGCTAAGCCCAGCGGGACCTGCGCCGTAAATGGCGAGATCGTATTCGGAGCGCGAGGGATCGCGAAACCATCCAAGCTTTTCGGTGATCTGGCGGATGGTGGGACATTCGATGCGCGTCCCATCAGGGAAAATGCAAACCGGCATGCGGGTGTCGTCAATGCCATCGACGCCGGCGTGCTCGCGCGCCTCTTGGTCGTTGTGCACTTCGATCCATTCGAACGGCACATCGCTGCGATGGAGAAAATCGCGAATTGTGTAGGCCACGCTGGACCCGGGTTTGCCGATAATCTTGACGCGGGGAGTTTCGGAATTCGTCATATCATCATCCATGGTTAGTGAACGGCAACGCTCGCTCAGGTTAGATGCGTAATACGACGTTCTAGGTTCTACGTTCTACGTTGAAACAAACGCATTACTCTACGAATTCGGCTTCTATGGCTGGCAGCGTGTCGTCGTGGCGCGCAAAGGCTACGTAGAGGGTCGGGAAAATGATGATGCTCAGGAACAGATTGGCAATCAGTCCTCCGACGATCACGATTGCGAAAGGCCTCTGGGAATCCGATCCGATGCCGTGCGAGAGGGCGGCGGGTAAGAGGCCCAGAGTGGCGACCAGCATGGTCATTAAGATCGGGCGGAGCCTCAGGACAGCTCCTTCGGCGGCCGCTTCTTTGACTTCATAGCCACGGGCCCGAAGCTGGTTGATGTATTCGAGCATGATGACGCCGACCTGAACGGAAACTCCGAACAGGGCCAGGAATCCGACGCCGGAGGAGACGCTGAAATGCGTTCCGGTCAGGAGCAGCGCGAGGATTCCTCCGATGGGCGCGATCGAGAGACTCAATAAGATCATGCTGGCCCATTTGAAGGACTTGAACATGGAATAAAGAATCAGGAAGATCACGAGAAGCGTGATGGGAACGATAACGGCCAGGCGGGCGTTGGCGCGCTGCTGGCTCTCGTATTCGCCAGCCCAATCGATTTTGTAGCCTTTCGGGAGTTTTACATTCTTGTTAACAGCGTTGATAGCATCGCGAACGGTGCTGCCCAGATCGCGGCCGCGGACGCTGTATTTAATAGCAACGTAGCGGGAATTTTCTTCGCGATAGATTTGGGACGCGCCGTCGACCACCTTGATGTCGCACAGCTGCGCCAGGGAGACGCGCTCACCGGAGGGCGAAAGAATACGGATGTCGGAGATGTCATCCACCGTTTCGCGATATGGCTTTTCGTAACGAACGACGAGATCGTAGCGGGCTTCGCCTTTGAGGATTTGTGTGACGGCCTTGCCGCCAACAGCCGTTTCGATGGCATCCTGAACGTCGCTCACGTTGATGCCGAAACGATCGGCTTTCTTGCGATCCACAATGAGGTTTACGTTGGGCTGGCCGATGGTGCGGAACAGTCCGAGATCGGCGACGCCGTCGATATGGCTCATGGTGGAGACAACCTGGTCGCCCAGTTGCTCCAACTCTTTCAAATCCGAACCGAAGAGTTTGATTGCAAGTTGTCCCTTGACGCCGCTGACAGCTTCTTCCATGTTGTCGGCGATCGGCTGGGAGAAGTTCCACAACACGCCCGGCATACGCTCCAGCTTCTCGTCCATGGCGGCGATCAATTCGTCTTTGGTATGGAACTTGGCGCGCCATTGATCGTGCGGTTTCAGATCGACGAAGTATTCGGTATTGAAGAAGCCGGCGACATCGGTACCGTCGTCGGGACGACCGACTTGGGAGACCACCTGCGTGACTTCCGGGAAACTTGCGAAGATGGCTCGGGCTTCGCGCACTACTCGTTCGCCTTCGGTCGGTCCGGTGCTGGGGGCCAGCGTACCTCTGGCCCAAATGGCGCCTTCATCGAGGTGCGGCAAGAATTCCGATCCGATCACGCCGCTGTAGATCAACGCGAAGGTGGCGGCGACGACAGCCAAAGCACCGCCCAGAACGATCCAATGATGGCCGAAGGTCCACATCAGAGTCCTCTTATAATGACGGGTCAACCACGCGAGAACCGGATTGTGCCATTCCTTCATGCCGGGCTTGAACAGGAAACTGGTCAGGACGGGCGCTATTAAGAGCGCGAATATCATGGCACCGCCGAGGGCGAAGGCGACGGTCCAGGACATGGGGCGGAACAATCTGCCTTCGACTCGCTGGAGCGTGAAGATCGGCATATACGCGGTGATGATGATGAGCACCGCGTAAAAGACCGGGCGCTGCACCTCGTGCACAGCGGCCGCGATCTTCTCCAACATCGTTTTACCGCTGTCATCCTCCCTGCCGATGTGGCGCAGAATGTTTTCCACCATGACCACCGAACCATCGACGACCATGCCGAAATCGAGCGCGCCCAACGAAAGCAAATTCGCTGGGATTTTGTTGAGGTCGAGAAGAATAGACGCGAATAGAAGCGAGAATGGGATAGTGGTTGCGACGATCAGCGCGCTGCGAGCATTGCCGAGAAGCAGGAAAAGCACGACAATGACAAGGAAAATACCTTCGGCCAGGTTGTGAAGAACCGTGTGCGTGGTGTAGTGGACCAGGTCGCCGCGGTCGAGATGCGGAATGATTTTTACTCCGGGCGGCAAAACCGAATCGTTCAGTTCTTTGACCTTGGCGTGAATGCCTTTTAGGGTCTCGTCAGTGGGAGCGCCTTTGCGGAGGAGAACAATGCCTTCGATGACGTCGTCATAGTCAATGGCAGTGCCGTCATTGCGAACGATGGTCTTCCCGATTCGTCCCAAGCGGATCTTTGGCCCCTGGACGACAACGCCGAGATCGCTGACGCGGACCGGCGTTCCGTTTTGAGCTTTTAATACCGTCTCCCCGATGTCCTCGGTAGTGTCCATCAGTCCGACGGCGCGAACGTTAAAAGCTTGGGGACCATGCTCGATGAAACTCCCACCCGCGTTGATGTTGTTGTTGGTGAGCGCCTGCTCCACCTGGCCGAGATTCAAGCCGTATTCCACAAGCTTATTGGGATCGAGCTGAACTTGATATTCACGCGTGATGCCGCCAAAGCTGGAAACATCCACGACGTTGGGAACGGATTTGAACTGCTTTTCGAGGGTCCAGTCTTCGAGGGATTTCAGTTCCGTGGTGTCGTAGAGTGGGTTGTTGCTCGCCAGCGTGTAGAAATAGATTTGGCCGACGGGACTGTAATCGGGGCCGAGGGTGGGAGACAGGTTGGCCGGGAGATTGACCAGCGTCAGTTTTTCCAGGACCTGCTGGCGGCTCACGAGATTGTCGGCCTGGTCGTCGAAGATCAGGGTGACGGAGGAGAGCCCGAATTCGGAAATGGAGCGGAGGTGCGTGAGGTGCGCGACTCCGTTCATCTGTGCCTCGATGGGGATGCTGACTTGTTGCTCGACTTCCTCCGCGGCATGGCCGGGCCACTGCGTGATGATGTTCACGTAGGTGTCGGCGACGTCCGGATAGGCTTCGACCGGCAGGGTGTGGAACGAGTAAGCTCCCCAGACCAGCAGCAGCACTCCCATCGCGAGGACGAGGAAGCGGTTGCGGAGTGCGAAATCGACGGCTCTTTGGATCATGGGACTACAACCTGGCTTCTGACCGCTCCCTCTGGTCGCGGCTCAGTAAAGAGCACCGGGCCTGGGGAATAATCGCGGCAATTTCCGCTCGCTTACGCGGGCGGTTGCGTATGATCGCGAAAGTCCGGGACAGCGTTATGTTCATTAATTCGAAGTTTGCTCCGCCTGGTTTTCGACGGCTCGAGAGAATTGCAGCGCGTCCGAGGCCAATTGAGCGCCAGGTTGAACGCCGGCCAGGATCTCCTGGTAGCCGTCCTGTCCTGCGGGCAGGGCCTGGACTTCGGTGCGGCGGAACTGCTTCGCGTTCAGCTTCACAAATACCCAATCGCGATCCTGCAAACGAAGAATCGCGCTCACCGGAACCGCCATCCGGGTCTTATCGCTTTGCGAGACGAATAAGACGGTGCCGAACATATTGGGCTTCATCAAACCGCCCGGATTCGGCAAATCGATTCGCACTTTGGCAGTGCGGGTGGTTGGATCGAGAAGGCTAGAGATATTGCTGATGCGGCCGTCGATCTTTCGATTCGGATAGGCGTTCAACTGGACCGAGGCATGGTCGCCCAAGTGGACCTGCGCAAGATTGTTCTCGTACACGTCGCACAGCATCCAGACGCGCGAAAGATCCGCGATGGTGTACAGGTTCGGCGAGTTGTCAGGAGATTTGACGCCCGCCGCGTTGGTGACGTTCTGCTCCACGATGGTGCCGGAAACAGGCGCGCGAATTTCGATGATGGGCGTGAGTTCGCTCAACGATCCGCCGAGAATGCGGATATGCTCGGCGGTGGTCTGCAAATCCACACGCGCTTTTTCTTCGGTGTCTTCGGCAACCTGGAGATCCTTTTCCGCCATGGCGCCGTGATCGTAGAGTTGCTGCGAGCGCTCCAGTTGGCGTTTGGCGAGCGCTTCGTCGGCTACGGCCTTGCGGTAATCCGAGATGGCGGAAGAAAGATCGGGACTGGACAACGTCAGCAGCACTTGCCCTTTCTCGACGTAATCTCCCAGCTGCGCCTTGATCTGGACAACGCGCCCCCCGGACAGGGCGTTCACCGGAACCGTCCGGCTCACATCGGGGGCGATGACACCGTTCACGGGTAGTTCGGTGGGGATCTTTCGCAAGTCGACAGGTACCGTCTGGAACAATTCCGGGTGGTCCATCGTAACCATGTTGGGATCGGGCGCCTCCACTACTTTCACTTCGTTCACCTTGGCATTTACTGTGCCGCGCGAACATCCGGATAGGGCAGCCACGATTGCAACGACGATCACAAGGGTTGCGAAAAAGAACACACGAGTTTTATTCACTGATCACCTCCCGGCCCACTGCTACGTTCAACTGGCTCAACGCTGTCAGGTACGAACCGATCAGATTCAGGTAGCTCAACTCGGTCGTACGATAATCCTGCTGCGCCTGCAGGAAATCCAGCAACGAAGAACCGCCATGCTGATAGGAAAACGAAATGGTTTCGCGCACGCGCACGGCCTGCTGCAAATACTTGTTTTTGTACGACCGCAATAAAGTGACGTTGCTGCTCACAGTGGCGTACGCCGAATCGACATCGCTGAAAACCTGAGCTTCCGTGGCCGACCTCAGCCGTTCGTTCCGCGCGATGTCCAGTTCCGTCCGGGCCTTCTCGCCCTGATTGCGATCGAAGATGCGCAACGGTATGTTAATGCTCACCCCGAAGTAAGCCGGGATCGGGGGATTGCGCGCAAAATCGACTCCGAAAGTCGGATCGGTGGATCCATTGGCAACGGCCAATTTGTAATCTGTTCTGGCTTTATCGATGGACTCGACGGCGGCTTTCAGATCGGGTCGATTTTCGAGCGCCGTGGTCCGAAGCTGCTCCAGCGGCGGAATCTCGTCCGAAAAGTCATAGCGGCCGGTGACGTCGAATTTATCGAGCGGCGTGCGATCGTTCAAAAGCATCAGTAGCTGGATCTTGGCGGTACGCAGGTTCACTTCGCCGGTCTGCACGTCGGTCTCGTACTGGACGCGCTGCAGCTCCAGGCGATCGAGATCCACCTGCGCGATGTCGCCCGCTTTCTTTCTCTCCTGACTCACGCGGAGCAACTGGTCGTAGTACGACAAGTTTTCGTGCGCCAAGGCTAATACCGCCTTGGCTTCGAGGACCTGCACAAATGCATTGCGGAGGGTGAGGAGGAGATTTCTTTCTTCATCAGCCAATTGCAACTCCGCCACCGTGGTCGCCTTTTTCGCGCTTTCCAACCTCAGCTCGCGTTTGTGACGCCGCTCATGCAGGTAGTTTCCGGAGTAATACGGCAGCAGGTAGGCGAAGGGCCGGAAAGGACTGGTAAAAGCCTGAATCTGATCGAGCGAAAAAGTGAAGTCGGGATTGGGACGCAGATACGCCGTGATCTCCTGAGTCCGGGATTCGTCAATGCCAATGCGACCGGCCTGCAGCGTGGGATTCGCCGTCCGAAACTTGTCCTTGACTTCTTGCCAGGTGTAGGTCTGCTGCGTCTGTCCGAATGCACCACATCCCAGCAGCCCGAACATCAGGCCCCACCGACACAGACGCTGTACGATCCGATCCAATTGACCTCCTGGGGGTGATTACGTCCAAACTGAAATTGAGCAACGTGGCTGACCGCTTCCTCCCGGTCGCGGCTCGGAAAGGTCCGTCACGGCTGGCAAGGCGGACGCGCACAAATTGAGTCCTACTTAAATTCTCCGATGCAATTGGCAGGGTGTCGAGTATCGTTCGGGCATTTGCAATACTATCTTTTGGACAGGCAACGGAGTCTTTCGGCCATTCGTCCATATCTTTTGGCTGGTTCCTATTTTTCAGTGGTTTGCAGTGAATAGAATGAAGAAAAACGCGCGCACATTCCGTTGGGGAAAAGCGCCGGTCGACTTCATGTTGTCTTCCATACTACGAGGCAGCCCCAAGGCCGTGCTGCTACGCGCGGGCGTTCTGACCGCGATCATTGCGATCGCCGACTGGCGCATTGAGGGCAACATCCCGCTGGGGTTCCTCTACCTGTTTACCATGCTGCTGGTGGGGAACGTGTGCACGCGCTGGCAAATCGCCATGGCCGCCGGCATATGCACGTTCCTGACAGAGGAATTCGACAGCTTCGAGTGGTATCCGGCGGCGGGGATTCCTCGGGACATCCTGGTTTTCGCGGCGTTTTTCTGCATGGGGCTTTTCGTGTACGAAGCCGCGCGCAATCGCAGGATCGCGCTGCTGCACATGGAAGAGATCGAAAACGAAGTGCAGGCGCGACGCGACGCGGAGGAACAGCTCAAGATTCTGGTAGAGAGCAGCCCGGCGGCGATCGTGACGGCGGATTCCGACGGACGGCTATTGCTGGCCAATGACGCGGCGCATCGGCTTTTTGGCGTTTCCGCGGGCGAACTGCCGGGAAAATCGATCCGCGATTATCTGCCGGCGCTGGTGAACATCCCGAGGATCGGCGAGAACCGGCAGTCGTTTCGAACGGTGATGCAGTGCCGCGGACGGCGCGAGGACGGCGACGTGTTCCTGGCCGATGTGTGGTTCTCGACGTACCGAACAGGGGCGGGCCCGCGGCTGGCCGCGATGGTTGTGGACACGTCCGAGGATTTGCGGAATCGCGAGGAATTGAGTCTGCATCAATTGCTGGCGGCATCGCGAATTCTGGTGGGCGCGGTATCGCACGAGATTCGCAACGTTTGCGGCGCAATCGCGGTGGTGCATGAGAACCTCTCGAGGAGCCGGGCGCTGGCGCACAACAAGGATTTCGAGGCGCTGGGGACGCTGATCAAGGCGCTCGAAAAAATCGCCGCCATGGATTTGCGGCAGACGGCAAACCAGGCTACAGGCATGGATCTGCAATCGCTGCTCGAAGAGTTGCGGATCGTGGTGGAACCTTCGCTGCGCGAGGGCGATGTTGAGGTGCGCTGGGAAATCGCGCAGGGGCTGCCGCAGGTGTGGGCAGATCGCCAAAGCCTGATGCAGGTCTTTCTCAATCTCATCAAGAACAGCGAACGAGCTATGTTGGATAGAGCGCAGCGCAAACTCACGGTGACTGCGACAGCGGATCAGCAGCGCGTTTTAGTTCGCGTCAAGGATACCGGAGGCGGGGTCTCCAATCCGGGGCGTTTGTTCCGGCCATTTCAAGAGGGCGCGCAGGCGACGGGATTGGGTTTGTATCTTTCCCGCGCGCTGATGCGATCCTTTCGAGGAGACGTACGCTATGAGCCGGAGCCAGGTGGTTCCAGCTTCTTCGTAGAGCTATCTACCGCGCCCGCCGGCGATATCCAGGGCACCTATGGCCCAGACGATCAGAATTCTACTCATCGACGATCACAGCCTCTTCCGGGAGAGCCTCAGCCGGTTGTTGGAAGCCGAACCTGAATTCTGCGTCGTCGCGAGCTGCGGATTGGCGAGCGAGGCGCTGGATCTTCCGGAACTTCCGTCTATCGATGTGGTGCTGCTCGACTACGATTTGGGCGAGGAGCAGGGGTCGAGGTTTCTCGATAGCGCGCGCAGCCGGGGTTTCACGGGGCGCGTTCTGATGGTCACGGCCGGGATGAACGATCAGGGGACGCTACGGGCGATCGAGAACGGCGCGTCCGGAGTTTTTCTGAAACACAGCCCGCCGGCGCAACTGGTGGAAGCGATCCACATGGTGTCGCGCGGGGAGATGTGGCTGGATCCGAAGGCGGTGCGATCGCTGGTGGCGGGAGCGTCGGGGAAATCGGATGAACAACGGACGCTGCAGCCGCTTTCGCCCCGAGAATTGGCCGTTTTGAAGGGCGTGTTCGAGGGACTCACGAATAAGGAGATCGCGGGGCAGCTTTTAATCTCCGAGAGTTCGGTGAAGGCGGCGCTGCAGCAGTTGTTCGATAAGACGGGCGTGCGGACGCGGAGCCAGTTGGTTAGGATCGCGTTGGAGCGGCACGTAGTGGAATGAGGTTCACTGCTGCCGCAGCGCATCGAACGGATCCACTTTAGTTGCCTGGCGCGCGGGAAGGTAGCTGGCCAGCAGCGCCACCACGGCGAGAAATAAACCCACGCCGCCGAGGATCAGCGGATCGCTCGGGCTGAGATTGAACAGCAATCCGGCAATCTGCTGCGCGGCGACGAGGGCCAGGATTGTTCCCAACGCCAGGCCGGCCAAAGTGAGCAGCATGCCTTGCCGAACCACCATGCCCAGCACGTCGCGAGGTTGAGCGCCCAGCGCCATTCGAATGCCGAACTCCTGCCGGCGTTGGCCCACCGCAAAGGCCAGCACACTGTAAAGCCCGACGGCAGCAAGCAGCAATGCGAGGATGCCGAGGACAGTCAGAAGAGACGCGGCCACGCGCTGCGGGAAAAGGTTGCTGCTGACATGTTCTTCGAACGGAATCGGCGGGAACGCGGCAGCACTTGGTTCTACCAGGGATGCCTCATGACGCACGGCGCCAATCTGATCGCGAGCGGGCCCAATGGTACGGATGAAGAAGGCAGACCAGAACTCACCGCCGTGGGCCTGGCGAAACGGCAAATAAAAATACGGAGTGGGAGGTTCGGTCACGGCGCGATATTTGCTGTCTTTCACCAAGCCCACTATGGTGACCCATGGTCCACCCCCACGGATTCTTCGTCCAACTGGATCGGCGCCGCCGTAAAAGCGACGGGCGAAGGTCTGGTTCACGATCGCGACAGGGGCGGTTTTTGGGGTGTCCTGTTCGGTGAAGTCGCGGCCGTTCAGAAGTGGAATGCCCAAGACATCGAAATAACCAGGCGAGATGGTGGCATTGCCGGCCCGTGTATCCTCTTCGCGGTTCGGAGCGTATCCTTCAATCTGAAGTATCGATGAGGAGCTGTTGCCGAATGTGAGCGGTATATAGAGGCTATAGGCGACCGCCGCGATTCCCGGCCGCGCGGCCAACCGGTCGTGCAGCCGCGTGCAGAACTGAGCGCGCTGTTCGGTGGTGGAGCAGAAGGTGTCCACGTGGTACTGGACGAACAGAACGTTGTGGGCGTCGAGGCCGGGGTTTATCGCTCGCGCGTTGAGGAAACTTCGGGTGAACAGTCCCATGCCCACGAGGGCCAGCATGGCGAGCGCCACCTCCGCGATCACCAGCATCCCGCGGGCGCGTTGAAGACCCGCGCTGGAGCTGCCGGTGCGGCCGCCTTCCTTCAAACTCTCGTTCACATCGACGCGAATTGCGTGCATAGCCGGCGCGAAGCCGGTCATCACGGCGAGAAGAACGCACAGCAGAATCGTGAAGGCGAGGATGTCGGCGTTCAGACTGAAATCGAGACTGATGGGCAAATCCGTGCCGGGCAGCATCCTTTCGAGAGACTGCCCCAACCATAAGGCGAGGCCTACGCCAACGACTGCGCCGGCGGCTGCGAGCAACAAGCTCTCGGTCACCAATTGGCGGATCAGGCGACCGGGTCCGGCTCCGAGCGCCAATCGAACGCTAAGTTCCTTCTGCCGGGCTGTGGCCCGCGCCAGTTGTAGATTGGCGACGTTGGCTGCCACGATCAGAAATAAAACGCCGCACACGGCCATCAGTATCCGCAGCGGAGTGAGCAAGAGTCCCTGCACGCCGATGTGGGCCTTCCACACCGGCATCAAATGGGCGCTGAAGCCGCGTTTTTCTGAAGGCGCCACAGCGGCGATACGGCGGGCGCAGGCCTCGACCTCGGCATCCGCCTGCCCGATGGCGACGCCGGGCTTCAGCCGCGCTGTGATCCACATCTGATTTTCCGAGCGATCCGTGAGCAGCCAGTCGCCCTGGCCGTTCAACGCTGGAGCCATCATCATGGGGACCCAGATATCGAATCCCAGGCCGGGCACGGAACCTCGGAACTCAGGCGGGATGACGGCCACTATGGTCAATGCGTGCCGGTTTACTCGAAGAGTGCGGCCGATGATCGAGGGATCGCCATGGAAGCGTTGTTGCCAGAGACGGTGGCCGATCGCCACGACAGGACATGCTCCCGGCGAATCGGCGCATTCGGCAGGCAGCGATGCGCGGCCAAGTTCGGGCTGGACGCCGAGCACGCTGAAGTAGTTGGATGAAATGAACTCACCCGAGACGCGCTGTGGGTTCTCGTCTCCCACCGCGAAGGCATTGAATAAGGACGCGGCCAGGCCGGATGTCAACCGCAGGGTGTCCCGGTAATCGCGGTAGTCACGCCAGGACGTGGTGCTGAACTCACCCGTGGGCGAGACGGTTTCAATGGAGGCGAGCCGGTCGCCGGCGCTAACCCCCGGGAAGGGATGCACCAGAACAGCGTCGATCCATCCGAAAACGGTGGTATTTGCAGCTATGCCCAGCGCCAGTGTGAACACGACAGCGACCGTGAACCCAGGGCTGTTCCGCAAGACTCGGATGCCATAGCGCAGGTCCTGAAGTAGGGTGCGCATTATCTCTCGTTCGTGGTGATTCAATTTATTAGTGGCACGTTTGTCACCACATGTAAATCGCTGATTGGATTAGGGCGCGGTCGGTAGTACTCGTCGCGCTCCGCGACATCTTTTGCGAAAGCGGACAGCGGGGATCACGCAGTTGTCTTTACGCGCTGACGAGCTGAAGCTTTTTGTGCCAAGGCTCGGCGCCCGATACTTTTCGCGAAATCGGGCGTTTCTTCCCGATTGTGAGCGTCCGAGGCCTGCTGGCGCGCTGCTTTGGCCGTTTCAAATGGGATGTTGTGTTCCTTGAGGAAGACCAGAAACTCGTAGGTTGCGGTCGCGTGAATGTGATTGCTGTATTCGAAGGTAAGGTCGTCGATGTTCTTCACGCTTAGTTCCCAAAGCACTTGAACCTTATTGCCTCCGGGCGCCGAGATGGCGCCGGAGGTGGATACCATGCGGCAAAGATGCGGCTCGCGGACTTCTCCGACACGTCTTCGATGGTTTCCACATGGATCGACATCGGAACGCCGTCGTCAGTCGTCGTCGTTCCGGCCGCAATGTGCGCGTGCGAGCAGCGCTGATATTCGGCATCGGGGAGATTGAAGAGCCAATCGGCGATGTCGGAACGGGCAGGGGTACGCACGCCGGTCTATATTTTGTTTGACAAATCAAACCATCTGCCATATTCTGCCGGCTATATTGGACTCGCACATCAGACGCCTTTTAGATGCCTATCCAGCAATATTTATCGCCTGCCATCGCCGCCACGTACGCGATACCGAAAGCGGCAAGGCGATCACGGAACATCAGTCCAGCGTGTTGGATCATTTGCACACGACGCGTCCCACGACGCTTTCGAAACTCGCCGAACATTTCGGTTCGAGCCGCTCTACGATGAGCATCACCGTGGCTCGATTGGTGCGTAGCGGTTATGTTGCCCGAGCGCGCGACAAGAACGATGCGCGATGTGTCGGTTTGACGTTGACGGCAACGGGAGCGCGGATCAAGGAACAGAATACGGTTCTCGATCCGGAGGCGATCAAGGAGATGTTTCGCCTGATGCCTGCCGGAGAGCTGGAGAGTTCACTCGCGGGCATTGAGCGGCTTGCGAAATACGCCAGAATTCTTTTGCGGCGCCGAAAGAGAGGGCGGGAGGGATGAGAATCCTCATCATCGTCGTTGGCGGATTTGCGCTGCTAGTTCTTTGCGTTGTAGCGATCGGTTCTTTACTGCCGAAGCAGCATGTCGCGTCGCGCAGCGCTTCGTTTCGCGCCACTCCGGAGAAACTGTTCTCTCTGATCGCTGGTCCTCAGAATTGGCGTCCCGAAGTGCTGGACGAAGAACCTGTTCCTGATTCCAGTGGCCGGGAGCTTCGGCGCGAGGCCTCGCGAGGTGGGGAAACCATCACCTATGAACTGCTGGATCGCAAACCTCCGGAATCCATAACGCGGCGGATCGCGACGGAGAACCTACCCTATTCGGGGACCTGGACGTTTTCGCTTCGACCGGAGGGTGAAAGTACTGTTGTTCGGATCACGGAAACCGGCGAGGTTTATAATCCGGTGTTCCGATTTGTGTCGCGGTTTGTTATCGGGCATACAGCGACTATCGATACTTATTTGCGCGCGTTGGGCAAAGCAAATGGACAGGAGATCGTGATTCGGGACTAATCCTTGCGCGAGTGAACCCAGTGGGGAGACTTCGACTGGGCAACTTCACGCAACACCACTTTTAAGGGGTGGTGCCAACCCTATGAATTGTTGGGTTTAGACACGCAGTTTGGGTGGCAATCCGAATGCCTCTAATGCAGCCATAAGAGGAGTAGGATTGCTCATGTCACGATCCATTATTCTGACGGCAGCCGTTACCTTGTTCGTTTTTGGCGCTGCCGCCTCCGACACAGTCATCAAGCCGGCACCAACGACTCCGACGTCGGCGACATCCGGTCAGGAAATGTACAGAAGCTATTGCTCGTCGTGCCACGGCGTGGATGGCAAGGGCAACGGTCCGGCGGCGCCGGCAATGAAGCGGATGCCCTCCGATCTCACGCAGCTGACGGCGAACAATAACGGCAAATTCCCTGAGTTGCATGTGTACGCGACCATTCAGGGCGATGGCAATTCGCCTGCGCATGGCTCCAAGGACATGCCCGTTTGGGGCAACCTGTTCCAAGGGATGAGCCACGGCAACACGGCCGAGGTGCAGTTGCGGATCAGCAACCTGGTGACCTATATCAAAGGATTGCAGGCATCGAAGTAGCTTCAGGGTGCAGAGGGTAGCAGTTGGGTCGCGGCCAGGTTCGCCCGATCCAACTGCGCTAAGCTAATCGCAGAAATGCATCCTTCCGTATCATGAGCGGTGCCCGTACCGCCCATTCCTCGAAACGAGCGCAGCCCGCGGAGACTGTTTCTACACCTTCCAATTGGCTCCTGTATACCTCGCTTGTTCTCTCCGCTATTTGCTTGCTCGGATTGTTTTCGAGTGAAATCGCCGACACCGATTTCTGGTGGCATTTGCGAACCGGCCAGTTCATTGTCGAGCGCCATTCCCTGCCCGTTCCCGATCCTTTCGCTTATACGACCGCGCTTCAAAAACCCGCATATCCGGGTGAGGAGCAGATCCGCCATTTCAACCTGACTCACGAGTGGCTGTCGCAGGCGTTGATGTATGCGGTGTACGCGATCGGTGGCTTTCCGGCGATCGGACTATTTCGGGCGGCGATGCTGGCCGCCGTTTGCGGGCTCTCCGGATTCTTGGCATGGCGAATGTCGGGCAATGTGTATGTAGGAATTGCTGCGGCATTTGCGACGGCTTCTGTCGCCATCGAGTTTCGCGCCGATCGACCTACCCTGGTCACGTTTCTGTTTGTGCCTTTGTTCGTCACGATACTCGAAGTCCGGCGCGGATTGTGGGTGCTGGCACCGCTCTCTTTGTTGTGGGCCAATTGCCACGGCGGCTTCTTCATGGGATGGGTGGTGCTTCTAGCCTACTGCGTTGGATCGATTTTTGAAAAAGACCGGCTGAACGTTTGGCTGGTTTCGATCTGCTCGATCGCCGTTTCTGGGCTCAATCCGAACGGATTCGGGGTGGTCTCGACGTTATTCGGCTACCGGCGAAGCGAGATGCAGGCGAATCTGATCGAATGGCATGCACCTTATCTTTGGGGTCCGCCGTATGCTTTCGATATTTTGCTGTATGCATCGGCCTTGGCGCTCCTGGTCAACTGGCGGAAGGTTCGCCTGGCGCACTGGCTGCTGTATGCGGCGTTTGCAGGCGCGTCGCTTTTGGCTTTCCGGAATCTTCTGCTGATCGGGTTTCTGGCGCCTGTCCTCATCGCTGCTTATTTCCGGCCGCGACTGCCGAAATTCAACTTGGCGTGGGCAGTCCCGGTGGTGCTTCTTGTCGGAATTGCTGTTGGCATCGGACGCGGATCGTTTTTTCAACCGCATGTTGCCGGATGGAAGATTCCAGCGGGCGCTGCCGATTACCTGGCCGCGAGTCATGTTACGGCCCCGATGTTTAATACCTACGAAGAGGGCGGATACCTGGTCTGGAAGTTGTGGCCACAGGAACGCGTGTTCACCGATGGCCGTGCTTTGAGCGAATCCGTGAACCGCGATTACAAGCAGATTTTATACAACATTGGGTCGGCGGTGGACCAAGTGACCGGGCCGCGGGCGGAACTGCTCGACCGCTATGGAGTGCAGGTGGTTGTGATGAACACGCTCGAATATGTTTCGGGCGTGGTTTATCCATTGGCGCTGGCGCTGGGCCGTCCTGAGAACGCGGATTGGCAGCTCGTTTTCGACGATGCCCAGGCGCTGGTCTTCGTTCGGCGTCCACCGGCGGGAACGCCGGTTTACCCGGATAAGCTGCAGCGCGTTCTGCAACACATGGACACGGAATGCGCGACTTACATCGAGCATTCACCCGGCACACCCATGTGCGCACGAACGCTGGCCGATTACTGGCTCCGCAATGGGTTGAGGGATCGCGGGCGCGAGATGCTGCGCCTATATCTGGCGCACGCGCCGGAACGTGATGCCGAGGCCGAGCGGGTGTGGAAGCAGATCGATGGCGGGTCGGTTCCGCGACGCTAACATGAATTGATGACAGCCAAATTAACGGCCAACGTCCGCGCGGCGGGTTGAGCTTCCAAGCTTAGTCCAAAGGTTTTGGACCAGGTACTCCAGCGGATACCGCGCTGGCCAAACAGCAACGTGCTGGTTGGGTTTGACACCGCCGACGATGCCGGTGTGTACAAGCTGACGCCGGAGTGTGCCCTGGTTCAGACAGTCGATTTTTTCACGCCGATTGTCGACGATCCGTATACGTTCGGAGCCATCGCGGCAGCCAATTCGCTGAGCGATGTTTATGCCATGGGCGGACGGCCCATCTCGTCGCTTTCGATTCTTGCGTATCCGGCCAAGGGCGATATCGATACGCTGGAAGCGATCGTACGCGGCGGCGCGGAGAAAATGCGCGAAGCGGAATGCTCGATTCTGGGCGGTCATAGCGTTGCTGACGATGAGATCAAATTCGGATACGCGGTCACAGGAACAATTCATCCCGATCGGGTGAAGGCGAATTCGGGAGCTCGCGCGGGCGACGCGCTGGTGTTTACGAAACGGCTTGGCACGGGAGTGATCGCGACCGCGTTGAAGCGCGGCATCGCGCGAGAATCGGACGTAGCGGCGGCGATTGAATCGATGCTGACGCTGAATCGCGCCGCATGTGAGGCGATGCTGCGGTTCGATGTTCATGGCTGCACGGACGTCACGGGGTTCGGGTTGATCGGCCATGGGCGCGAAATGGCGCTGGCGAGCGGCGTCACCCTCGAGATTGATTCCAAGCTGGTTCGTTTTCTGCCAGGCGCGCTGGAGTACGCGCAGCAGGGCGCGATTCCCGGGGGGCTGAATAATAACCGGGATTTCGCGGCGTCGTGCGTCGAGGGTAGTTCCGATGTGGACGATTTGCTTTACGATCCGCAGACTTCGGGCGGGCTGCTTATTTCTTTACCTGAGGCCGATGCGGCAGAATTGGAGCGCGTTTATCCGGAAGCATATCGGATCGGGCGTGTTTTAATGAAGCAAGGCAAGCCGCTGAGAATTCTATGAATCACAATCCGTTGATTATCGCTCTCGATTTCGACAATGCCGCGCAGGCTCGTTCACTCGTCGATCAACTCGGCGGCTCGGTGGATTTTTACAAGATCGGGATGGAGCTTTACGCGGCCGAAGGGATGCCGTTCGTGCGCGAGGTTGTAAATCGCGGTAAGAACGTCTTCCTGGATCTCAAGCTCTACGACATCAGCGAGACTGTTAAACGTGCAGTCGCGGTGGTGGCGAAGACCGGGGTGCGGTTCCTGACTGTGCATGGCAGCCACTCGATACTGCAAGCAGCGGTGGAGGGCCGCGGCGCGTCGGATCTGAAGCTTCTCGCGGTGACGGTGCTGACGAGTTTCACTCAGAAGGATCTCGCTGACTTGGGATACGAAACCTCAGTGGCCGATCTGGTGGCTTTGCGGACGCGGACGGCTGTCGAAGTGGGTGTCGACGGCATCGTATGCTCGGCTTTGGAAGCCGCCAGAGTGCGATCGATTACGGGTCCGAAGATGGTGCTGGTGAATCCGGGGGTCCGGTCGAAGGGCGCGGCGGTTGGCGATCAGAGGCGTGTTGCGACACCGGCGGAAGCGTTAGCGGCTGGAGCCGATTACCTTGTGATCGGCCGGCAAGTGACTCGGTCGGCGGATCCTAAGGGCGAAGTGGAGAAGATTCGCGACGAAATCACTCTTGTGCACGTGTGAGAGCGGTTTTCGTTGCCGCTGGACCGCTTCCCATTTCTTAGGACTCGAACTGTAAGAGTTTTCCGAATACTATCGGCGAATTTCACCCGGGTGGCATGCGTTCGATCTATCGGAGGAGCGCGTTCGGATCGTAGCCGGTTTGTGACATTGCCACGAGGGCCGCGGCGTCTTGCAGCCGCGCCGAGGGCGGCTTCTTTGTCGGGGATCTGGTCTGCGGTCGAAATTACTGCAATGAAAGCGATTACCGCTCTCGTATTGAAGTTTGATTAATCCCAGCCGATAAACGAATAGAGGAGTTGCACTGAAACAGCAGAACTCTGCGGCAACAGGCGCCGGGGTAGGGGTACCGTTGCCAGCCAAGGTCTATATTGCGCTGGTTACAACGCTCGGTATCGCAGTCGCGATGCGGGCTGTTGTCTCTTCTCATGGACATCGTCCGTTCCTGTGGACGTTATTGACTGTTGCGGCGGTTGCGGGTTCTTTACTTAAGGTAAAACTCCCAGGCCACCTGGGGACAATCTCGGTCGGGCACGTGTTCATCATGCTGTCGGTTGTGGAACTGACGCCTTCCGAGACAATCCTGACCGGTACCGCGGCCGTACTTGCGCAATTGCTATGGCGACCGCTGAAGCGGCCACCGATCTTCCAGCTCGCGTTCAACACCGCGGTTATCGTGCTTACGGTGGCAGGAGCGACCTTCGCCTATCGAATGCCGCTTCCGAATTCAATGCCCGGCGAGATGGTATTGCGGCTTGGGTTGAGCGCGACAGCATATTTCCTGGCAAACGCGAGCCTCATTATCACGGTGATCGCTCTTACGGAAGCGACCACGGTTTTGAAGGTCTGGCGGAATTTTGCTTGGTCTTTTACGCATTATCTGCTGGGAGCGTCCCTGGTGGCCGCGTTTGAGCGGCTCAAGCCTCTGATCGGGGCCGAGGTTGTTCTTCTCATCCTGCCCGTGGCTTACGGGATTTACCGGTCTTACCGGCTATATATCCAACATATTGCGGATCTGGAAGAATCGAAGCGCAGGGCCGAGCAGGCATCCCGGCTGAAGAGCGAGTTCCTGGCGAACATGAGCCACGAAATCCGTACTCCAATGAATGGAATCATGGGTATGACAGAACTGGCTTTAGCGCTTGCCAAAGATAAAGAGCAGAAAGAGTACCTGGAGCTGGCGCGCACTTCGGCGAACTCGCTGATGTCGATTCTCAACGACATTCTGGATCTGTCTCGTATCGAGGCGGGCAGGCTCACGATTGAGCCGGTGGTTTTCGACCCGCGCGCATTGATGGATGAGGTGGTTCAACTATTGCAGGTGACCGCGCGCGGCAAAGGTCTGGAGATCCGCTCGGAATACTCTTCGAATGTTCCGTCCAAGGCAATCGCTGATCCGCTTCGCGTGCGGCAAGTCCTGCTCAATCTCATGGGCAACGCAGTGAAATTCACGAAAACCGGTTACGTCGAGGCGCGGCTCGGGTTCGAAGAGGAACCGGCACGGATGCGCTTCGAGGTTCGCGATAGCGGTATCGGCATAGCGCGCGAAAAACAGGCTTCGGTTTTCGAGGCGTTTTCACAGGCAGATGGATCGATCACGCGTAACTACGGCGGAACGGGACTGGGATTGGCGATCTCATCGGAATTGCTCAAACTTATGGGCGGCTCGATCAGGCTGGAGAGCGAATTAGGACGGGGTACGACGTTCGAGTTCTTTGTGCCTTGCAGCGTTGCCACGGAAGCAGTGGAGACAAGTTCCCGGGCGAGCGATGCGGTCACGGCGTCTCGCCCAATGGAGATTCTGCTGGTTGAGGACAACGCTGTGAATCAGAGACTCGCCACGCGGATGTTGGAAAAACGAGGCCATTCGGTCACGGTGGCAGGAAATGGTCTTAAGGCGCTAGATGTACTCGAGACGCGCACGTTCGATTTGATCTTGATGGACGTGCAGATGCCCGAAATGGGCGGATATGAAGCGACGGCGGCTATTCGGCGCCGCGAAGCAGGCGATTCGGCCCGCGTTCCGATTATTGCGATGACTGCGCACGCGATGGCAGGCGATCGCGAGCGGTGTCTGGAAGCAGGGATGGATGGCTATGTCAGCAAGCCGGTCTCGATAGAGCGGCTTTTCGGTGAGATTGCGGCGATCGAGGAGAAGCGGGACCGCTTCGTCCCGGTCGAGACTCGGCTAGGCGGTTCAAAGATTTAAGGTTGAAAGGGGATTTCGCGGGTGCCTCCGTCGAGGCCTTCAATCTTTATTACCTGTTTCTGCGGCTGCGGTTTCGCCATCGGCTGCACCATGGTGGGGTGCATGGAAGCCTCTTGCATCTTGCGTTTGGCGTTGGCCTCTTCCATCGTTTTGGCCATGCGGGCCAGTTCCGCCGCATTCATACGAAACCCGAAATGTACCACTGAGCCTTCCACGCTCATCTTCATTTTCTTGTCGAGTCCGGCGAACTCCGGATGGTTTTCGCGATCCTTGGACGCCAGCTTCATCAGCTTTGAAAGCCCTGCCATGACTTCCTTGGCGGCTGCTTCCGATATCGCATTCAGGTTGATGTCCAGCGCCATTCCGTCGCGAACCGCAACGCCAAGTTGGAAACCGCTCAGTTTTCCGGCCATTTCCATGGCGGCAAAACGCTCGCCGCCCATCGCTGACGGGGGGGTGAGAAGAATGGCCCAAAAATCGTAAGCAACGTCCATATCGCGGGCTTTTTCCACGATGGGCGGAGGCGCCGCGTTTCCTTTCACGACGCGTTCAATGACCGCGTAGATAGATTTTGCGTCTCCGATCAGGAGCGTTTGGCTGTTCAGAACAACGAATCCAAAATCGCTGCTGGCTTTGTCCTGCAAGCGGTAGATGGTAACGGAATCGAAAACCTGCTGCTTCGCCCCGGCTTTGAGAAACATGCTTTTCAGTTTCCCTGGCTCAAAGTGGCCTGAAATGGCAATCAGGATGGGCGGTTCCTGGTTCGGATCGTCCTCGCTTTTTCCAGGCGATGAGACAACCACGCGATCCACCGAACGGACCAGATCCATACCCGGCCACTGCAGCGGCATGCCGATGGGCAGCGGCAGAGAATTGAATTGCGAACCCATTTCGGCGAATGCTTTGGACGTTCGAATGCGCTGGACATCGATACCGATGAGCGCCTTCGCGTTAGGATGGACGAAGCGCCAAAGTCCAGCGTCTGTCTGCGCCGGCGCTAAGGGACACAGACACGCTAGTACGACTACGATTCGATTTAGTTGCATCCATTGAATAGATCGGCAGAACAAATCGACGCCAACAGTGCGTCTAAAAAACACGAAATGCTTTCCAACATGCGGCTGCGCATCGCAGCCATTCTCCTTTGCCAAGTCCTGGCCAGCGCAAATGCGGTGCATCATCACGGGAACGCCAATCTGGAGGGTTACCACGTCTCGAAACCGACACCCGGTTACAATCCGACGGCGAACCCGCTGCCCGGAATGCCACCGGTGCTGGATCCTAAAGACATTTACTCAGCGGATCGACCGGGAGACCTTAGTCCCGCGGTGCGCGGGTTCCCATCGCTGGTCTATGTCCCGAACACCGAGAGCGACACGGTGGACGTTATCGATCCGCACACGTTCAAAATTGTCGACCACTTTGCCGTGGGACATCAGCCGCAGCATGTTACGCCGGCGTGGGATCTCAAGACGCTTTGGATTCTGAACGATCTGGGAGACAGCCTGACGCGTATCGATCCGGCGACCGGAAAGCATTACAATACAGTTCCAGTCGACGATCCGTACAACATGTACTACACGCCGGATGGCAAATACGCCATCGTGGTTGCCGAACAGCGCCACAGGCTCGACTTCCGCGATCCCAAGACCATGCAGTTGGAACACTCGCTCGACGTGCACTGCCGCGGCGTGGATCACATGGATTTTTCAGCGAACGGACGCTTCCTGATTGCGAGCTGCGAGTTTTCGGGCCAGATGATCAAGGTGGACGTGGAACACCAGAAGCTGTTGGGCGCTCTTCGCCTGGGACGCCGGCGCGCGCCGCAGGACGTTAAGTTATCTCCCGATGGCAGGATCTTCTTTGTTGCCGATATGTACGCGGGCGGAGTTCACCTGATCGACGCGGCGAAGTTCAAGAAGATCGGTTTCATTCCGACGGGCCGCGGCGCTCACGGCCTTTATACGAGCCGCGATTCAAAGTATCATGTACGTGTCGAATCGAGGCGAGGGAAGCATCTCGCTGATCGATTTCAAAACGAATCGCGTGGCCACCACCTGGAGATTTCCTGGCGGTGGTAGTCCCGATATGGGCGGCGTGTCGGCCGATGGCAAGGTGCTGTGGCTGTCGGGCCGCTACGATTCCGAAGTTTACGCAATCGACACAGATGACGGGCATCTGCTGGCTCGCATTCCGGTGGGACAGGGACCGCATGGACTTTGCGTGTATCCACAACCGGGCCGTTATTCGCTTGGACATACGGGCATTCTGCGATAAACGGTGCCGCAAGCGCGACGAATTTGGGTGCGGGCACGTCTAACGAGCATATGATCGAGACGATATCGACCGAAGAGCTGAAAGCAATGATGGACCGTGGCGATAAATTCACATTGGTCGAAACTTTATCGGAGATGTCGTATCACGGCGGCCATCTTCCCGGCGCGATCAATCTCCCGCCGGATCAGGTGATCAAGCGCGCTTACCAGGTGATTCCGGACCGCTCCGCGAATCTGGTTCTGTATTGCGGAAGCGTCACTTGACACGCGTCAGTGAACGCCGCCCGTGACTTGGCGGCGCTAGGATACACAAACATCCGTGAATACGCGGACGGTAAGAAGGGCTGGGTGGATGCGGGCCTGCCGCTCGAGACCGCCGTACACAGTTGATTATTGCCGCCGCTGTGTTAATTGAAGGGCCGCGCGCGCATCTGCTTCGGCGCCTGCCATATCGCCGCTCAATCTTCGAGCGACCGAGCGATTGTGGAATGCGTTGACGTAGCGTGGATTGAGCTGGATGGCCCGCGTAAAATCCGCAATTGCATCCTGAAACTGGCGGAGCCGCAGGTGCGCATAGCCTCGCGAATTGTATGCGACGGAATCGGTTGGACGCTCGGCTATCGTTCGCGAGAGAGACTCTATCATCGCGGGAAAGCCCGACGGAGCGGGCCTTGCAGGTTCCGCTTGAACGGGGTGCGGCGGTTCCACGTGAACGGGCGGCGGCGGTTCTACTTGAACCGGCCTCGAAGTGATCGGCCCATTCAACTGGACGGTGGCGCTGCTTCGATCCGACACGCCGGTATGCGGCTCAGACTCGGCGACTTGAGGAGGAGGTGGCGCGGCTGGCGCGGGCGGCGCTACCGGCGGTTGCTCTACAGTCACCACAGGTGCCGGCGGCGACTCCCTCGCCAGTTTACTGTTCGCGAGGGCGATCAATTTTTCGATGCCGGGCATCTTTGGATCGAGGGCGGCCACTGTCTTGAATTCCTGAAGGGCGGCTTCGGGAAATCCAAGATTGAAGAGCAGATTCCCCTTGTTCAAATGAAGCTGGGGGTTGTTGGGATCGCGCCGGATGGTCTCTTCTTCATCAAGGAGCGCATCGGCCGGACGGTTCAGCGCGATCAGCACCTGCGATCGAATTTCGTAGCCGCGGCCGTTGTTCGGCTGAATGCGCAGGGCATCGTTCAAATCCGAAAGGGACGCAGTCAGGTTTCCGACCCGCAGCAAACAATTGGCGCGGTGGAAATAGGCCGCATCGTTGTTGGGATCGATGCGGACGGCGAGCGAATAATCTTCGACCGCGTCGAGCATGTGGCCCGCTTCTTCGGCCTGAGTCCCTTTGGTGTAGGCATCCTGGGCCTGCGTCCAATCGAACGCATTGACCGCGGGAGAAACGGTTTCCGGTAGAGGCCGCGCTCCTGCGACCTGGTCCGTCAGCCGGTTGATCATGCCCTGGAGATTCAGAATCTGCTCCTGAATCGACATGACGGCCTGACGGAGCTGCTCGAATTTATTCTCCGCCGGCTCGGTCTGGGCCGTAGTCGGAGGGGCAAAGACCAAGAGAACAAGGAGCAGCGCGAACGCGAGAATGCATGCGTTTATGACGGGCCTCCACGTCGGAGTGGCGGCAGCGGATATAGAAGGGCGGGCAGACAACCCCATATATAAATCGGCGATATTCGATCCACTGAAACCCTCCGAAAACACGAACGGTGGATTGGTCTGAACGTGCAGCCTGTCTTTTATTTCCCGTTCGCCCGGACCACGCTGAGCGAAGTCCAGTCGCCTATGGTAGCAGTGGCGGGACGACGGACAGTTCTCCGGAAGAGTGTGAGGTGCCTGAATAATCCACGACACCTTTCTGCTAGGATGAATGAACACGTTGTTATGTGTGTTACACAATTCGTCCCGTTTTTCCTGCTTGCTGCTTCCGTCCTTCCTGCAATCGCACAAGAATCCAAGAACACTGAACCCGCAACAGAAACAGTCCCCCTCACCGTACAAACCGGCGTACCTCTCCGCGTTTATCTGACCGAGCGTCTTTGCAAGCGTCTGGGCGAACCGGTTCATGCCAAACTTCTCGAGCCGATATTCGTGCTCGACCGTGAAGTGATCCCAGCGGGCTCGGAAGTGCTCGGCAAAATCAGCCGTCTCGATTCCCAATCGAAGATGATGCGCGCGACCGCTATGCTGGGCGGCGATTTCACTCCCTTGCATCGCGCCGAAGTTGAATTCACGACCGTCGTTCTGCCGGATGGCCGCCATATCGATTTGCATACTTTCCCAACAGCCGGCCTCTCGACGATTTACAACCCTCGGCACCCAAAGCCACAGAACGCCAACGGCGGAGCGCTCGGCACGCAGAATACCGGCCTGAGGTCGCAGGTCAGCGACGCGATTCATCAAAAGACAGAGGCCGTGGCCGACGTCGTTCGTGGGCCTGATAAGAAGGAAAGGTTGGAAGAGTTTCTCGTCAAGAAGCTGCCGTATCATCCGCAATGGGTCAGCAAAGGCACGCGCTTCGATTCCGAGTTGGCAACGCCGCTGGAATTCGGGAGCGCAACGTTCCGAACCGATTCTCTGAATCTGCTCGGCACACAACCATCGGCCGATAGCGTGGTCCACGTGCGCCTCATTACTCCGCTCGATTCCAAAACGGCGGCGATGGGTGACCGGGTTGAGGCGATCGTGTCGCAGCCGCTTTTCTCGGCCGACAAAAAGCTGATTGTTCCCGAAGGCACGCACCTGATTGGCAAGATCACGGTGGCGCAGCCGGCTCGATACTTCCATCGAGGAGGCAGATTGCGGTTCAACTTCGAGGAGATGGAGTTGCCGACGGGTCTCGTGCGGCCGAACGACGAGAACGCGTCCACGCATACCATGGCGACGCTGGATGCCGCCGAGACCGGCAACCAGACAAAATTGAAAGTCGATGACGAAGGAGGCGTGAAAGCGGTCGAACCCAAGACGCGCTTTTTCGCGCCGGCCATTTCGTATTTCATCGCGAGCCGGGCGTTGGATAACGACCGGAATAAAATTACGGGCGCACCGGAGAGTAATACTACCGGACACACCTTGGGCGGCGGCTCGGGTTTCGGTCTATTGGGAATGGCGGCGGCTCAGGCCTCACGCGAAGTGGGCGGCATACTCGGCTTGTATGGACTGGGATGGTCGGTTTACAAGAACATCATCTCGCGTGGAGCTGAGCTGGAGTTTGCCAAGGATGCTGCCATGGACGTTCGCTTTGGCGCGAGACCGGCGCCGGCCTCCAAATTCCAGGCAGGGTTCTGACCGTTACGGCGTCGCCGTAAGCCCTGTTTGATCCTTGAAGCAGGCTCCCTGAGCGGCGCCTGCCGCCAGACGAAACGAGCGCATCGCCGGCGTGATTTTTTGGCGCTTGCACGGGTGTCTCCGTGGGGTTGAAATACGACTGCAACGGCGGTCCATTTCGAACGCGCCACAGGGCGATTTTACATCACGGGCGTGGGCTTACGCCAAGATTTCTCAACGAAGTTATTGGCTTGAAACACAATCGTAACTTTAGGGTGCAACGATTGACGCAAGTGCGCGGATAGTCGTATAAATTATAAACACGTGCGTGGCGCCCATGCCGTCACCACAGCGCGCCACATTCGCTTTAGGGAGCAGAAAAACATGAGAAACACAACAGCTCGACTCTTACTGTTTTCGTTCATCCTGCTGGCTCTGAAGATGCCAGTTACGATCGCCCAACAGACGCTGGGCGCGATCACCGGAACGGTCAAAGACCAATCCGGAGCCGGTGTTCCGGACGCGATCGTAAAAGTCCACAACGTTGCCACCAATCTGGAGGTCATCGCACACACGCAGGCGAACGGGTCTTACTCGGCGCCGAACTTGCCGGTTGGGATGTACGAGCTTACAACCACTAAAGAGGGCTTCCAGACCGAAACTCACACGCAAGTCCTGGTCAACGGAGACCGCACCACAACGGTGGACGTGAATTTACAGGTTGGCTCCGTATCGACCACCGTTGAAGTGAATTCGACGCCACTCATGAACCAGGTGGACACGACCAACGGATACGTAGTTGATACCTTGACCATCGAACAGACTCCTCTGGGCACGGGCAGCTTTACGCAGTTGGCCATTCTGGCTCCGGGCGTTCACGCGGACTTTCTGGCCGGGGCGGGTTCCAATGCCGGGTTGGGAAACCAGGCGATTTTCGCGAACGGCCAGCGCGACACCAGCAACAGCTTTTCGATGAACGGCGTGAACACGAACAATCTTTTCAATGGCAACTCGACCAGTCAAGTGGGTGAGAACCGCTTCGTGCTCAATACAGGTGAAAACTTCGGAGCCGGCGGCGAGATTCAGACCAGCACATCGGTATACGGGGCGATCGGCCAGGCGCTGCCAACTCCTCCGGTAGAATCGATTCAAGAAATCAGCGTCAATGCGGCGATGTACGATGCCTCGCAGGGCGCCAACAGCGGCGCGCATATCGGTGTCATTACGAAGTCCGGCACGAACGCGATGCACGGGCAATTATACGAGAAGTTCCAGAACAGCGATATGAACGCCGCGCCGTTTTTTTATAACGCGTCGCCGGCTATTACGACCAAGGTGCCGTTCCTCAATCGCAATCAGTTCGGCGCCACACTGGGCGGACCGATCAAGAAAGACAAGCTGTTTTATTTCTTGTCTTACCAGGGCATCCGTATTGCGGACGCCTCGGATGCGACCAAGGACGTGACCGTTCCTCTGGGCCTCACCGACGACCGCAGCGCCCAAGGCATCATCAACGCGGTGAAGAGCAGCTTCGGAACGACAATTTCCGCAAGCCAGATCAGCCCCGTTGCGGCCGCGATTATCAGCGCCAAGCTTCCGAACGGGCAGTACCTGATTCCGAGCGCCCAAATTACCAACGGAGCAACGGCGACGGCGCTCGGCTACGATGCGGTGACGGAGGGCCCGAATGCGCAATCGAATGTGGATCAAGGCATTGCGAACGTGGATTACGTGGTGAGCGACAGAGATCGTCTCAGTGTGAAGTATTTTGTGCAGGATAATCCGACCACAAACCCATTCGGCGCGGTCGGCAGCGCGCTTGGATTCCCGCAGCAGCTTAGCGCCGGGAGTTACGTGGGATCGATTGCCAATACCGTAATCCTGACGCCGTCGCTGACGTGGGAACAGCGGGCCGGCTTTACGCGCATGCACGCCTACGCGACAACCGGCCAAGCGCTCTCGCCTAGCACTCTCGGCATGAATCTCTTGGGCTCTATGACCTTCCCGCAGATCGCTATTGCGACGGCCGATCCGACAGTCTACGAGGGTTTCGAGTTCGGGCCGAGCACGAGTTTCGGAAATGCGGGCATGTATCAAAATCAGGGCGATTTCGAAACCAGTATGAGCTGGGTGAAGGGTAAACACACGCTCGCCTTCGGAGTGAACTGGTACCCCACCCAGCTCAATGTCGTCAACAACAATACTTCGACTGACACCCTAAACTTCAAGAATTTCACAACCTTCGTGGAAGGCGCGGTTCGAACTGGCGAAGCGTTCGAGGGTTCGGCGGATCGCACTTACCTGTCCAATACGGTCGGCGCGTTTATCAACGACAACTTCAAGGTAAGTAGTAATCTCACCATCACCTTGGGCTTGCGTTGGGATTACGATGGGCCGCTTTCTGAGAGATACGGGCGTCTGACCGGCTTCAACTCTAACCTATATTCGTACAACGCCTCCAGCGATACGATTACCGGCTCCGGACTCGAGTTTGCAACCGGCTCGGGCGATTCTTTGATGAAGCAGCGTCAATGGGGATTCGCTCCGCGTGTTGGCGTTGCCTGGTCACCGACGTCGAAGATAACGGTGCGAACGGGCGCAGGAATTTACTACGATCGCGGCGAATTCTTCTCCGAGCTGTCTCCGAGCGCCGGCGGCGGTTTCAATGGGCCATTCGGCGTGACTCTGGCTCCCCCGTTTGTCTCTCCGGTTTCGGCGCCCAAGGGCGCGACCATCGCGACACCGTTCGGCACCACGGCGCCGGCGTCTCCCAACCCAACCCCAGCCGCATTCCTCGGCCTGTTGCCGAACCTTGCCCAGACCGAGTCGGGATCATATCCCACCGGCAACTTGTTTGGGCCTTTCCTGTTTGGCGGCTACGACATCAACAACAAGCTGCCGTATTCCGAGAACTGGACCTTCGACATTCAATATCAACCGGCGAACAGCTGGCTCTTCAGCGCCGGCTACGTCGGCAATCACGATGTGCATCAGGTTTTGCCGATTCCTTTCAATCAGCCGTTGATCGCAACGCCTTCGAATCCGGTGAACGGACAGATGTACTCGTACGGTCTGAACTTGATCGACACGGAGAAGGTATCGACGAACGAGTACGCGGGCAACGCTCCGGTTCGCGTGCCGTATCCCGGCTACGATATGAACTCCGTCCTTTACAAAGCGGAGGGGATCGCTAACTACAATGCGCTGCAACTGCAGGCTCGCAAGCGTTTGTCGTTCGGGCTCCAGTTCACGGCGTCTTACACGTGGTCCCATGCTCTCGACGAGCAGAGCGGCCTGGGACTCTTCTTCACGGGCAACAATCCACTGTATCCGAAATCGAACTACGCCACGGCCGATTTCGATCAGACGCACGTGTTCCTGGTGAACTACTCCTATACCATCCCAAGTTTTACGACCAATAAGGCTCTGGGCGCGTTCATCAACGGCTGGACAATCGGCGGGCAGACCGTCGCGCAGAGCGGGCAACCCTATAGCGTTTACGACTTCTCGGGCTCGATCGGGAGTTTGTATTTCGGCACCGACGATGAAATCGGCAACCCGATTGTTCCCTTGAAACCCGGCGTTACGGCTCAACAGGCGCAGTTGCAGGGAACCACGGGAGTGAATGCCGGTAAGCCCGTACTCAATGCGAACGCGTTCTCTCCACAGTTTGTAGCGCCCGGGACAAACGGCGTGCCGCCATGCGACGCATCGGGCTGCGATCCGTACGAATCGTTATATGGGAACTCGGGCCGCAACCTGTTCCGCGGGCCTTTCCAAACGCGCTTCGACCTGAGCCTGGCAAAAGAGTTCAGCCTAACCGAACGGTTCCGGCTGCGCTTTAATGCCGACGCTTTCAATATTTTCAACCACCCGGACTTCGACACGCCGAACAATGACGTGCAGTTCTTCCCCGGATACGAGCCGCCTCCGGCTTTTCCGCCGCACGGCAGCCTGGGATACATCCAGCACACGATCGGCAGTTCGCGCTTCCTGCAATTGGCGCTGCACCTGATTTTCTAGCGCAGAGCTGAGGGTCGAACTTTGGGCCGGGCGTTATCTAAAATGGTATTTGATACCGTCCACAGATAATCGCCCGGCCCGTTAATGCCCTTTCAATTTGCGATCAGCGCTACCTTCACTTCCGAACCGATCGAGACTGTCGTGGCCTTTTGGAGCCGTCAGCTCAAAATCCCCGTCGAAGTCCGATTCGCTCCCTTCAATCAGGTTGCTCAGACTCTTCTCGACCCCTCCTCCTCGTTCAACCGCAATATCGATGGGGTGAATGTTGTCCTGGTGCGACCCGAAGATCTCGGAACCTCCGCCGAACTCATCCGTTCCCATTTCCACGAGCTTCTCGACCTGACGCGTCGTGCCCGCCGCACCTCGCAGGTCCCGATCGTGTTTGTGCTTTGTCCGTCGTCTTCGCGCATGGAACGCGAACTTTCGTCCGACGCCGTGGATGCGTTTCGGAACACGCCCGGAATTTCGGTGCTGCGGCACGAAGATATCGTTCGGCTTTATCCAGTCGATGAAATCTTCAGTCAGGAAGGCGATCGACTGGGACGCGTCGCCTATACGGAAAGCTATTTCGCGGCATTGGGAACCGCCTTGGTGCGGCTCGTCCACGCGCTGATCTCGGAGCCGTTTAAAGTAATTGCGCTCGATTGCGACAACACGCTTTGGCAAGGCATCTGCGGCGAAGACGGGGCGGACGGCATCCGAGTCGATGCGGGGCGGCGCGCGCTACAGGAGTTTATGGCGTCGCAGCGCGATGCCGGTATGTTGCTCACGCTCGCCAGCAAGAACAATGAGAGCGATGTTGTGGACACCTTCGAACGCAACCCCGCCATGCCGCTGCGGCTGGAGAGTTTCGTCTCACGGCGTCTGAATTGGGATGCTAAAAGTGCAAACCTGGCGTCGCTGGCCGAGGAATTGTCACTCAGTCCGGAAAGCTTCATTTTTATCGATGACAATCCGCTGGAAGCGGCCGAGGTTCAAGAGGATCTGCCGCAGGTTCTCAGCCTCACGCTTCCGCAGGAAGGCGCGAAGATCGCCCCCTTCCTGAATCATGTCTGGGCATTCGACCATCCGGTGGTGACGGCGGAAGACCGCCGGAGAAATGAGTCGTACGCACAGACGCTGGCGTTCGGACGCGATCTCCGGACCGCCGGCAGCATGGAACACTTTCTCGAAACCCTAAATCTTCGGGTTTGGTTCGTTGCGCCCGAACCGGAGCGTCTTGGACGCATCGCGCAGTTGACGCAGCGCACCAACCAATTCAACTTCACGACCGTTCGCCGAACCGCGGCGGAGATCTCAGCTCTGATTGCAGGCGGCGAGTGGGAATGCCTCGGGATCGAGGTATCGGATCGCTTCGGCGACTACGGCCTGACCGGCGTTGTTATTTTTCGCCTGACAGGAGATGTTCTCGAGATCGATACGTTTCTGCTGAGTTGTCGCGTTCTGGGCAGAGGCGTGGAGCATCGCGTGCTGATCCGTCTTGCCGAATTGGCGCTCGAACGTCGCGCGGGCATCATTGTGGCTCGACTCCGCACGACCGCGCGCAATGAGCCGGCTCGGCAGTTTCTGCATAGCGTAGCCTCGGAATTTGAACAGCTTGATGGTGCGGGCGCGGTCTATCGGATACCGGCCGCACTTGCATCGAAGGGCGGATGGAAACCGTCGACGCCGTCGATTCCAGCCCCGGAACTCAAAGCCGTCGAAAAACCGCGCGCGAGGACTCGGCTGGATTACGAGTACATCGCCGAGCACCTTTCGAGCGCCGCGGAAATTCTTGCAGCGATCCGGGCCGAGGCACGCGGCGGCCAGCCGGCTGCATCGGCTGGTTGGGAGTCCGAGACGGAAGGAGCGCTAGCCAATATCTGGTCGGAGCTGTTGCGGAAGAAGGATATCAAACCTGGTGACAATTTTTTCGACCTGGGCGGGCATTCGCTGCTTGTGGTGCTGCTCATCGTGCGCGTGCGTGAGACGCTCGGCGTGGAGCTACCGATCGAAGACGTTTATTCCGGCGACATGACTTTGCGAGCTCTGGCATCGTCGATCGATCGACGCAAGGCGGGCGAGCACACAGACTATGATGCCCTGATCGACGAAATCGGGCGCATGTCCGACGAAGAAGTGGAGCGTCTGCTGGCCGAAGAAGATCCCGGAGTTTCGTTCTCCTGAGCGATTTCCGAGACGGCATGCGAATTCTCCTGACATCCAACGCCAGCTACGCCCCTCCGCGAGGCGGATCGACGCGCAGCAATCATGCCTGGTTACGGCGTCTAGCCGCGCATGGGCATCACTGCCGCGTGGTGAGCGCTTCCCTCGGCGAGGATGAAGAACGCATCGACGGCGACATTCAGATCCGTTCGGTCAAATCTCTGATGTTGCGGTCGGGCGTTATTGCGGATGAGATCCGGACCTACCGGCCCGACCTGGTGCTCGTCTCTTCCGAGGACGTCAGCCATGTGCTGTTGAGGGCCTGCGCCCGCGCCGCACCAGGACGGATCGTTTACCTCGCACACACACCGCAGTTCTTCCCTTTCGGTCCCGAAAGCTGGAACCCGGACGCGGGTTCGAGCGCCATGATTCGTTCCGCGGCGGGCATTGTCGTGATCGGGCGGCACATGGCGGGATACGTTCAACAACACCTGGGCGTCGCGCCAGCCGTCATTCACCCACCCATCTACGGCGAGGCGCCGTTTCCCAGCTTCGGCAATTTCGATCTGCGGCAGGTGCTGATGGTGAATCCTTGCCAGGTGAAAGGAATCTCGATTTTCCTCGAACTCGCGCGACGATTTCCGAAGCTCTCATTCGCGGCACTGCTGGGCTGGGGGACTACGACGGCCGATCGCGATGCGCTGGCTGCCGTTCCCAATGTCAGACTGCTCGGGAATGTCCGGCGGATCGACGATGTGCTTGCGAATACGCGCGTGCTGTTGATGCCGTCGCTGTGGTATGAGGGCTTCGGCCTCATTGCGATGGAGGCGATGCTGCGTTCCATCCCTGTGGTCGCAAGCGATTCGGGGGGATTGGAAGAGGCGAAGCAGGACACCGGACTCGTGGTCCCGGTGCGGCGCATCGAGAAATATCTAGCCGAATTCGACGAAGTCCACATGCCCAAGCCTGTCATACCGGAGCAGGATCTCAGCGGCTGGATCGACGCGCTCCGGCGTCTGTCTGCCGACCGCGACTTTTTCGAATCGGAATCGGCGCTGGCACGCGCCGCCGCCGAGCGTTTCGTTACGACGATCGATCCCTGGCGGATCGAGAATTATCTGCTCTCATTGAAGCCGTCCACCGCGTCTCAGCGCGATCTCCTGCTGCGTCGTTTGCGCGAGCGCCGGAACCCCTGATGCGAATACTGCTGGCGCACAATTCGCTTTATTACCCGTCGTTCGGGGGCGGGGACAAGTCGAACCGGCTGTTGATGGAGGCGCTGGCTCAGCGCGGCCATCAGGTTACTGTTGCTTCGCGGCTGGAAAAGTTTGGCCACGCGGAGCACGAACATGTTCTGGAACAGTTGCTACGCCGCGGCGTAATGGCTGAGCAGAGCGCTGAGGGTCTACGGTTCATACTGAACGGCGTAGACGTCCGCACGATGACGCTCTCGTCGCATCTGCGCCGGTTCTTCGCCGGACTTATGGAGGAAATCGATCCGGACGTGATTGTTACTTCCACAGACGATCCCGCGCAACTGCTCTTCGATGTCGCGCGCCGGTCCGCTCGGGCCCGGCTGGTGTATCTAGTGCGAGCGACCATCGCCGCTCCTTTCGGACCGGATAGCTCGCTCGAGAGCCGCGCCCGCACCGAGGCTCTGGCCAGCGTGGATGGCATCGTCGGCGTAAGCGAGTATGTCGCCAAATACGTGCGCGACTACGGCGGTCTCCCTGCCATTCACGTTCCCATTTCTCTGATGGAAAGCGGGGACACGTCGATTCTCGGCCGATTCGAGAACCGTTTCGTCAGCATGGTGAATCCGTGCGCGGTCAAAGGAATCGATATTTTCCTGGCGTTGGCCGATCGCATGCCCCAGGTGTCGTTTGCCGCCGTGCCGACATGGGGAACAACTCCGGAGGACATTGAGGCGCTTCGGAAACGCGCGAACGTCGCAATTCTTGAACCGGTCGACCGTATCGACGATCTTTTATCGCAGAGCCGCGTCATGCTGGTGCCTTCGGTGTGGGCCGAAGCGCGATCCCGCATCGTCATGGAAGGCATGCTGCGCGGCATTCCCGTAATCGCAAGCGACACGGGGGGCCTGAGGGAAGCGAAGCTCGGCGTCCCATACGTTCTGCCCGTGAACCCTGTGCGCCGCTACGAGTCATTGCTCAATCATAATATGGTGCCCGTGGCGGAGGTCCCGCCGCAGGATGTCGGGCCATGGCAAGCCGTGCTGGAGCGCTTGACGAGCGATCGATCGCACTGGGAGGAAATCTCGATTCATTCGCGGGAGGCTGCGCTCGAATATTCGCGCCAATTGACGGCCGAACCGTTTGAGAGATTCCTCTTGGAGTTGCTGGAGCGCCCAAAGCGATCGACCCCGGTCAGCGTGCCGGCAGCCGCGGGGCTCGATGCGAAGCGGCGTCAGTTGCTCGCGTTACGGCTGAAGCAGCAGGCTCGACCGAAACCTGCGGCTCTTTCACCGTGGTTCCCAACCATTCGCTCGACCGATTCGAATCACGTGAGGCTGTTCTGTTTCCCACATGCTGGCGCCGGCCCAGCGGTATTTCGAGAGTGGATCGGCAAACTCTCGGGCATCGAGGTTGCACCGGTCTTGCTGCCGGGGCGCGAGCAACGGTCCAGTGAGCCGCTCATTTCAGACATGAGCCAGCTCATCGCCGAGCTCGAACACGCCATACTGCCCTTCCTCACTGGATCGTACGCGTTCTTCGGACACAGCATGGGCGCCGGCGTGGCGTTCGAACTGACGAGGGCGCTGCGGCGGCGTGGATCGCCATTGCCGCGGCTTCTCATTGTTTCCGGTGCGCGCGCGCCGCATCTGCGCGGCCAGATTGACGCCGATAGTGCTCCGGAGAGCATTATCGAAACACTCCAGGCAGATGTGCGCCTGTTTACACTCCATCGCTATGCTTCCGAACCACCGCTCGACGGCGCAATAGCAGCATATGGCGGATCGAACGACGCCAATGTACGTCCTGGACACCTGGATGGATGGAAGGAATACACGACATCTTCTTTTCGACGGCGCGAATTCCCCGGCGGGCACTTCTATTTGCAGACGAGCGTCGAAGCGGTATTACAGGCTCTCACTGAGGATTTGCTCATCGAGTAAACTGGCCCTATGCCGGCCGCCGATTTCGCTTCGGTATTCGCCTGTCTAAAACCCGTCTTCAAGAAGTATGAAAGCCGCTTGACGGTGAAGGCGGACACACCCATCGAGTACACGTTGCTGACGAAATCTCCATCGCCGTTGCCGCAACATAAAGGACAGCCAATGTACTTTGGGTCCATCCGGCTCGGCAAGGCTTATGTGAGCTTCCATTTGATGCCGATATACATGAATCCGGGGCTCGCCAAGACCATCTCGCCGGGTTTGAAGAAGCGGATGCAAGGCAAGACCTGCTTCAACTTCAAGACAGATCCGGACGCGGAATTGATAAGTGACTTAAGGCGCTTGACTGATGCGGCGTTCGAAGAATGGAAAGATAAGACGTGGATATGAAGCTTACTCGCGCGATTCTGATTGGTGTTTTCCTGACAACCGCCGCGGCTCCGGCACAGGACTTCTCTTATTACGTGCTCTCGCTTTCCTACGCCCCGGACTTCTGCGACCAGCCCTATACTCACAAGAACGCGCGAGAATGCGATGGGAAAACCGGTTTTGTGGTTCATGGACTATGGCCCCAAAACGATACCGGCCGTGGTCCCGAGAAATGCGGGCCGGCTAGTCCCGTGTCGCACGATATCGTGCGACAGATGCTGAATTATTACCCGACTGCCGGGCTCATACAGCATGAATGGGAAACGCACGGCACATGTACCATGATGAGCGCCGCCGATTATTTCGCGCTTGTTCGCAAAGCGCGCGACGCGGTGAAAATTCCGAACGATCTCACCCATCCCAATCGCGAACTCGACCTTAGCCCGGCTCAGATCGAGTCGGAAATGTCTGCTGTAAACTCCTCGTTCCCCAAGGGCGCTTTTCGCGTTGCATGTTATCGCAACAACGAACTCGAGGAGATCCGAGTTTGCTTCAACAAGGACCTGACGCCACGGAATTGTACCTCCAGCGCGGGACATTGCCCGGCCTCGACGGTGATCGTAAAGCCTGTCCAATGATCCGGCTCCTGCCGATGTGATATTTATAAACGAGTGCCCTCCGCGTCGGCGCTCTTGGTCGGAGCAAATGAAACATTCTAAATCCTTTCTCGCTTGCGGTGTGGCTATTGCCGCCGCGCACCTGGTCTCTGCGCAAACTGTCTTCAACACCCTCCCTTCGCGGACGGTGGGTCAGCCATCTTTGCAACAAAGCGGAACCATTACCGAAGTAGCCCCCAACCTGGTGGAGGGGCGTGAACTATTCTTCCCGGAAGCTGTCGCTGTCGATACTTCGGTCACGCCGGCGATCGTGTATGTGGCCGATACTCTCAACAATCGCGTTCTAGCCTGGAAAAACGCCAGCGCGTTTCAGACCGGAGCTTACGCCGATCTGGTGATCGGACAGCGCGATTTTTTTACCACCTATGCGAAAGGGCCCGGTACGGATCTGACTACGGGCCTGGCGGCACCCTCGGGGCTGGTCGTGGATAAGAGCGGCAATCTCTATGTCGCGGATTCGGGCAATAACCGCATCGTGCGCTATCCCACCCCTTTCCAGCAAACCTCCCAGCTTTTGTCCATCGACATGGTTCTTGGCCAGAAGGATCTGAACAGCCGCAGCGCCAATCAGGCGTCCGCCGCCGGAGCCTCAGCTACTACGCTTTCGCTGGCCAACCAACTCGTGGGATTTGCTTTCGATAGTAATGGCAACTTATGGGTTTCGGATGGAGGGAACAATCGCCTGCTCCGCTATCCGGTTGCGTCGCTTGCCTCGGGCCAAAAATTCGATCCGGCAGCAGACACCGTGCTTGGCCAACCCGATTTTGTAACGACTTCCATTCCCTCCGGCTTCAACCAGGCATCGTTAGGCACGCTGAACCAGCCCGGCGCCTTGGCGTTCAGTCCGGAGGGTCAGTTGTTTGTTGGCGATAATGTGAGCCGCGTGCTCGTCTACGTACCTCCGTTCTCCACTGGAGAGGCGGCTTCACGAGTTATGGGAGCGCGGGTCGGGAATCCTCCGCCGGTGAGCCAAAATACGATCGGCGCGGCGAACGGGATCTTCTTTGCGAACGACAGTCCATTCATTATCGATACCTCGTACAACCGCATTCTCCAATACGCTCCATACAGCCAATGGCCGGCCGCAACAACGGCGGTGCCATCGCCGACCGCTACCAAGGTCTATGGGCAGCCCGATTTCGCGTCCAGTTCGGCTAATGCCGGCTTGCCGCAGCCAACCGACCTCAGTTTCGCCTCGCCCACTTCCGGCGTGATGTTAGGAACAGACCTATACATCTCCGACAGCGGAAATAACCGCGTTCTGGACATTCCACAGGTCAACGGTCTCTTTCTCGCGGCGAGCCGGGTTTTGGGCCAAGTCGACTTCAAATACAATTCCCTGAACCTCATCGAGGGGAAGGAATTTGACTTTGCGGACTCTCTTCACCAGAGCGTCGGCGGCGGCATCGCTGTCGATACCGCATCGTCGGTGCCGCACCTCTATGTGGCCGATGTGTTCAACAACCGCATTCTCGGATTCAAAGACGCCCGCAACGTTCAGTCCGGCCAAAAGGCCGACTTAGTCATCGGCGAGCCGGATTTCTATACGGGCGTGCCGAACTATCCGGGCGGTACCGCTCAATCCTTGAACGCCTCCAATTTGTCGTTCCCCGAAGGGGTCGCTGTCGATGGGAACGGAGATCTATGGGTCGCCGATACCGGTAATGGCCGCGTCCTGCGCTTCCCGCAGCCTTTTGCCCAAACAGCAGGCGGCATGCAACAAGCGAATCTTGTGATCGGCCAGACGAGCTTCGGCTCCAAGATTACCGACGCGAGTTCGCAAACCATGGCCGCTCCATGGGGCATCGCATTCACGACAGCCGGGCACTTAGCGGTTTCCGACTCGGCACAGAATCGGGTGCTTTTTTTCCGCAAACCGACGGGAGGGGATTTCACGATCGGGCAGTCTGCGACTACCGTGATCGGAGAGCCCGATTTCATTACTGTTTCTACCAACGAAATGCACAGCCCGCGCGGTATTGCCACGGATCCGAGCGACCGTCTCTATGTCGCCGACACGCTGAACAGCCGCGTTCTGGTCTATCCGAATGTCACTGTCGTGAGCAACGATCCGCCGGCTTCCTTCTTTCTTACCTCGGCGGCCGGCAGTAATTTTACGAATCCGATAGGGATCGCCGTGGACAAAACCACCGCCGAGATCTGGGTCGCGGACACGTTCGCGAACCCGGGCCGCGTGGTTCGCTTCCCAAGCTTCGATTTTCTGATTTCGAGCCCTAATTCCAACCTGACGTTTGTCGATTCAGGACCGGTCGCGTTGACGCTGGACTCTTTCGGGAACCCGATCATCGCCGAGAGCGGCGCGAATCGAGTCGCGTTCTATTATCATGCGAACGGATCGAACGGCAACGCCGCGAATTACTTTGCCCGTTATTCTCCGGGCATGCTGGCCACGGTCAAGCCGAGTGCGAATAGCACCTTTGGCAGCGCTACCGTTACCAATTCGAAGATTCCCGTGCCGACCACCTTGGGCGACGTGCAGGTGGTAGTCAACGGCGTGCTGTCGCCGATTATTTACGCATCGCCTACACAGATCAATTTCCAGATTCCCTCTACGACGCCAGCAAGCTCAACTCCGGTCGAGATCGACGTGATTCGAACTTCGACCGGGCAGGTTCTTTCGGCTGGGGAATATAGGATCGATCCCTACTCGCCGGGTCTGTTTACGGCCGATGCCACCGGCACCGGCGCATTGATCGCCCAAAATCAGGATGGATCGCTGAACGGCACGAGTCATCCTGCCAAGGCTGGTTCCGTCATCACGCTCTATGGAACTGGCGAGGGCGTTATTTCGGGCGCTCCTCCCGATGGGACGCCGCCGACAGGCGCCCTCTCGACCTCGATCTTGCCAAGCGTGGTGATCAACGGCGGCTATGCCACGGTTCAATACTCCGGCGTCGCTCCGGGCTTCATCGGCTTATGGCAGATCAACGTTGTCGTACCGGCCAATGTTCCTCCGGGTCCTGTAGCGGTCGCCGTGGAAATGGATGGGGCGATCAGCACTCTCGATCCCAACAACAATCGGATCTTCACGACGATTGTCACCACGCCGTAGCGGACTTGGATTCAATTTCGCGGGACGCCGGCTTAACCGGCGTCTCTGAGATTCAAGTTCGTCAATAGCCGGTGAAGGTAGTTGGGATGCACGCCCAGCAGCTTCGCTGCCTCGGTGTAGTTTCCTTCCGCCTGCTCAATGGCGCGGTTGATTAGCGATTTTTTTGCTTCGAGAACTCCCTCGTGGTATCGAGTGGCGGACGCGCCGGATGAGGCCGGCTTTTCGAGCAACTCCTCCGGCAGATCTTCCGGCAGAATGATGTTCGTCGAGCCGAGTACCACGGCCCGCTCGATGGCGTTCTCCAACTCGCGCACGTTTCCCGGCCAATCGTAGTTCGAGAGGATGGCGCGCGCCGCCGGAGAAATTCCCGCTATGTTCCTTTTGGATTTGCTTCCGTGCTTGGCGGCGAAATAACTCGCAAGCAGGGGAATGTCCTCCCGGCGTTCGCGCAGCGCGGGCATTTTGATTGAGACGACGTTGAGACGGTAGAACAAATCCCTCCTGAAGCCGCCATTCTTCACGGCCTCTTCCAGGTTTTTGTTCGTCGCCGCAACGATACGAACGTCGAGCTTAATGGAGCGCGTTCCGCCTACGCGTTCGAATTCCCGCTCTTGTAAGACGCGCAGCAATTTGGCTTGAAGAGCAGGCGCGAGTTCGCCGATCTCGTCCAGGAAAACCGTTCCGCTTTCAGCGGTCTCGAGTTTACCCTTTTTCTGCCCGAATGCTCCCGTAAAGGCGCCCTTTTCGTGACCAAACAACTCGCTTTCCAGCAATGTATCTGTTATAGCGGCACAATTAATCGCTACAAAAGGTTTGGCGGCGCGATCGCTATTTTTGTGAATTGCCCGCGCAACCAGCTCCTTGCCGGTCCCGCTTTCGCCGCGAATAAGCACCGTCGCGTCACTGGACGCCACCTTGCCTACAAACTGGAACACCTCCCGCATGCGCGCGCTCTCGCCCACCATGTCGTGTTCGAGATTAATCTCATCCTGGAGTCTGCGATTCTCATTTTCGAGGAGTTCCAACTGACGCGCATTCTCGAGCGTCACCGCCGCGATGCTGCCAATCGCCGTAACGAGTTGCAGCAGGTCTTCGTCGAAAGGAGCCGCTGAGTTGCGGCTATCAAGGTACAAGACGCCTCGAATTCGCCCAAGGAATTCAAGCGGCACAACCAGCAGAGAACTCACGCGGGGAAGAACCAGACTCTCCGCGGTATCGTACACCGCATCGTCGCCGACGTTATTCGTTAGAACGGCGACCCCTTCATCCAAAACCTGCGAAAGCACCGTGCGGCTGAGATTCACGGGCGCAGTAGATTCCTTGCCAGTGGCGCGATCGAAGACCAGAACCGACATGAAGTCCGTGGATCTTTCCTCAACCAGAAGAATCGCCGCATAGTCGGCTGGAGCCACTTCCAGGACTGATGCCAGCACTTGACGTTCGATATCCTCAACCTTCCCCAGTGTGTTTAGCGAACGGCTGACCTTGAGCAACACGTTCAAGTCGCGTACTTGGCGGGCTGTCACCGGAAAAGTTTCGCGCCCGGACGTCGCGGCCAAATAACGCGCCTGCTCCCGGCGGAGAACAATGGTCGATCCGCCGGCCGGCGTTTCGTCGTTCAGTTGCAGCGAGCCGGAGCCCGCGGTGGAGTCATCGACAGCCGGAAGAAACACGAATAGCGAGTTGCCGACTCGTATTTCGTCGCCGGGGTCGAGAGCGCTTTCCTTGACCGGCACGCGATTTACGAAGGTGCTGTTGCGGCTGTCCAGGTCTTTGATTTTGTATCGGACACCATCGAACAGGATCACGCAGTGATATCGCGATACCGAGCTATCCAGAATCGACACAACATTCGAAGGATCGCGTCCGATAGTTGTCTCTCCGGGTGCCAGCGCGAAGCTGGAGCCTTTGAGCGGACCCGCGATGGCATCGATTGTCGGAATCGCGGGCGCCTTCGTCTCTTTCGTGAGTGCCAAAACAGAGTATATACGAAACCGCGCCCGGTATGGCTCAAATGGGTCAATAGAGCAAATAATTCTAATTAATGTATTGATTAAAAAAGGAATGGCGGAAACAACCGGGAAAACTTGCGGTCTAGGAGCGCTTGAAACCGCAGAAGTCGCTCAGTCGCTCTTCGAGACCACGCACTCGCCCGGCGACCGTTCGTAGCGCGCGCTCTAGTAGCGTCACGCCGAGCTGTGGATCTACATGACAGAGTCTCGCGATTGCCGCTCCTTCCAGGCACAGAGCCCTGCAACGCTCACGCGCCCGGACTTGAAACAGCGTTTCATGACTGTGGAGCAGCGATGACCAGCCGATCGCATCGCCGGGCTCCAATGCCTGCACGAAGATGGTGCAAAATCCGTTCGCCACTTCAACCGCCGCGCTGCCCGAAAGAAGCAGGTAGAATCTTTTCGATTCTTCGCCGGCATTCACAATCAGTTCGTTATCCGCGAATTCGGTCTCGTGCCCGAGAGAATCCAATATTCGCAGTTGTTGTTCAGTAAGTCCGGTGACGAAATGCTCGGCAGCGTGTTGCATCGTATACTCGATTCCGTCTCTTCGGCAGTTCAGTGGCCAAGCTGCCTGGCAGGAGCTGTAATCACGCCATGAGTCATTTGAAAGGCCTCCGGAACCGATCTGGGTGATACGCCGCACCCTCTGAGAAATCTGACGCTATCTTAGTTCGCATGAATCTCTTAGACTGGTACTGCCAGCTCGCGCGTTATAACCGCATTGCCAACGAACGGATTTACGCCGCGTGCGCGGACCTGGAAGACGAAGAGTACCGGCGCACTCGCGAAGTGTCGTTCGGCAGCATTCACGCACTCTTGAATCATCTTCTCCTGGGAGATCGGATATGGATGTCGCGATTCGAGGGCGGCGGCGATAGAACTCCGCCACTCGATACGATTCTCTATGAGGATCTTGCCGAGTTGCGGAGAGCTCGCGTCCAGGAAGACAGACGCATCGAAACGTTTTTCGCGAATGCAGACGAGGAATTCCTGTCGCGCTCGTTTGCATATGTGAACAATCGTGGAGCGTCATACGTCGAAAGCGCGCCGATTGCGGTCGGGCATTTCTTCAATCATCAGACGCATCATCGCGGACAGATCCATGCCATGCTGTCGCAGACGAAGGTCGCGCCGCCCTCGCTGGACATGCATCGCATCCTGAATCCGTAGCGATCACAGGGTTTACAATTACAAGTAAGAGTAATACCATGCAGATCACCAGCAAAGGGCAAGTCACGATCCCTCAGGAGATCCGTAATCGTCTCGGCCTCCTACCCAATACCAAGGTGGAGTTTGAGCTGGCCGGAGACCACGCGTGCATCCGCAAGGCCCAGACCCAGCCCGGTGAGGGCGCCAGGGGGCGACTGGCCGTTGACCGTCTTCGCGGAAGCACGGATACACGTATGAGCACGGATGAGATCCTTGCGCTTACTCGTGGTGAGACCCACCGCACAAAGCGGACCAAGTGAAATCGGTCCTCCCCGACTTACGGGCGCGCCTGAGCGGTTGCCGGGGTGTGCTGGTGGACAGTAATGTGCTACTAGATGTCGCCACCGACGATCCGAATTGGGGAGAGTGGTCGACCAACGCGCTTGCCGAAGTCGCTGAACACACAGCGCTAATCGTGAATCCGATCATCTATGCCGAAGTTTCGATTGGATTCACGACGATTGAGGCTCTAGACAACGCCCTCCCAGGTTCGATTTATCAACGCGAACCGCTTCCCTGGGAGGCGGGATTCCTGGCCGGCAAGTGCTTTCTGCGGTATCGTCGCCGCGGAGGTGCCCGCACCTCGATCCTGCCCGATTTCTATGTAGGCGCGCACGCAGCTGTCGAAGCGCTCGCCCTCCTTACGCGCGATGCTGCTCGCTACCGAACTTATTTTCCAACGATCGAGATTTTTGCGCCTAGGAAAAACGCGAACTTGAAATGAGCCAGCAAACGCATCGTTCGGCACCGCAATCCTCGATCGCCGCACGATCGATGTCGATAAGTCGTTACTTGCAATCGCGTGGGACGAGCATCGGCTGATTCCGAACCTGACCTTCGAGACAGGAGACTTCCTGACGCTCGAAATCGATAAAATTTGACATCGTGACCGCGCGGCCGCTGGCACCGCACACGATCAAAGGCATTGGTCCGGGGATCGCAGCTTCCCTCGAATTGTGCAGCTCAATCCTGCCGCAATGCCGCGAGCGGATCGATTCGCGCGGCGCGTCTTGCAGGCAACCATCCGGCCAAGAAAGCCGCAACAGCTATCAGCAGCGTCACTCCACCAAATGTGACTGGATCGTATGACGGAACATCGAACAGCAGGCTGGACATGAGATGCGTGATGGCGAGTCCGCCGGCTATCCCAAGAACGATACCGGCCGCGGCCAATCGCATTCCCTGCCCTATCACAAGTCGAAGAACATCGGCCGGACGCGCTCCCAGCGCCATCCGCAATCCGATCTCATTCGTCCTCTGCGCCACCATGAAGGCCATTACTCCGTAGATCCCAATAGACGCGAGCAGCATGCCGAGCAGTCCGAAAATTCCGAAGAGGGCTGCGCCCATTCGCGGCGCCCACAAACCTTGCGACAGCACTGTTTCCATCGTCGAGGCGTTCGTCAACGCGAGGTTTGTATTCAGCGACTGCACCTGCTTCAGAACAGAGGGCAGCACCGCCGCCGGCGATCCATCCGTCCGCACCAGGATCGTCAATGCCGTGACATAAGCCTGGTCGAGCGGAATATATGCAACGGGTTGGGGTTGTTCGCCCAACTGGAACGTCACGGCATTGGCGCAGACGCCCACGACTTGGTAAAACTGAGATTCTTTTACGAAGCGAAACCGCTTGCCGATGGCGCTCTCGCCGGGCCAGAAGTGGCGCGCCATCGCCTCGGTGACCACGGCGATCGGAGCCGATCCCTGGCGATCAAACTCCGTAAAGAGGCGACCTTCCCGGAGCGGAATGCGCAAGGTGTTGAAGTAACCGGGCGAGACGTTGCTCGACAGGATGAGCGTGCCGTGCGGATTTGTGCCGGTATCCTGCCCTTCAGCGAACACGGTGCTAAGAATTCCACCATTGCCCAATGGCGTCGCTGAAGCGAGCGCGGCGGCTCGAACTCCAGGCGTTTCGGTTGCCTTGCTCAGCACAGATCGGAAAAACTCACGACCCTTTTCAGGAGTGTAGAGCTGCGGAGCGATGTCGAAACTGAATTGGAAAAGATTCCGTGTTTCGAATCCGGGATCGATCTTCTGCACCCGGTCCATGCTGCGTATGAATAGTCCGGCGCCGGCCAGAGCCACCAGTGCGAGCGAAACTTCGCCGACCACCAGAGAGCTTCGCAGACGACTGCGCGCGAAGGATTCCGTTCCTCCTCGACCACCCGTCTTCAGAACTTCGCTCAAATCGGAGAGCGAGGATCGCAGCGCCGGCACCAGGCCGAATAGTATGCCGGTGGTAAGCGTGATGGCGGCCGTGAAGGCAAAAACACGCCAGTCGAGCTGAATCGCGATGCTGTTCCTCCCGAGAAAGGAGGGCCGGAAAGACCATAGCAATTTCGATCCGCCGAGCCCGATCAGTAATCCGCACACACCACCCGCGAGCGACAACAGTAGATTCTCCGTAAGGAGTTGGCGGACCAGGCGGCTTCGTTCCGCGCCGAGAGCGGTGCGAATTCCCATCTCGCGCGCCCGTTTGGCCGATCTTGCCAGCAGAAGGTTCGCGAGATTGGCGCAAGCGATCAGCAACACGAGTCCGACCACCGCGGTCAGCGCAATGCTGGCTAAAACCATCTGGTCGCGAGGCAAGAATCCCAGTGCGGCGTCTTCGAGTGATGACAATTCGATGCTCCGCCCGCGATTGTCGGCCGGATATTCGCGTTCCAATCTCGCCGCGATCGTTTTCAGGGAAGCCTCGGCTTGACCTTGCGGCACGCCTGGCTTCAGACGCCCGAAAACGTTGATCATGCGCATACGGCGGTAATTGAATAACGGTTCGAGTGGACCGGGAAGCACCTGCGCATGCATGCTGATTGGAATCCACGCGAGATTGTCGTTAGCTACCGTGACTGTGCCTTTGAAATCCGGCGGCGCGACCCCGATCACAGTATATGGAACGGAATTGAACTCGACCGTTTTGCCGACTGCCGACGGATCGCCGCCGAAAAGAGTCATCCATGCGGAATGGCTCAGGACCGTGACGTTGTTCCCGCCGTCCTTCTGGTCTTCGTCGGGAAAGAACGTCCGCCCGATCGCGGGTTTTACGCCTAGAACATCGAAATAATTCGCCGAAACGAGCATCGCGCCTTGCGGCTTCGGGTCGCCCCGACCCGTCAGCGTTACGCCCGAGAAGGTGTAGGCGACGGTGCCCGAAAAGACGTCATTCTGGTCCCGAAAATCCCTATAATTCGGGAAAGACATAGGCGTGCGAACCAGATTGGCCGCCGTTGTCGTGGTGGCGTGATCCACCGTATAAACTTCGATCACGCGAGCCGGATCGGAAACCGGCAACGGATTCAGGAACACTGCGTTGGTAAGAGTGAAAATCGCGGTGTTCGCGCCTATGCCCAGACCAAGGGAAAGAATTGCGACTGCGGTAAAACCAGGATTGCGGCCTAAAGTACGAAGGCCGTATTTCAGATCGCGCCAAACGGATTCCATGTCCTACTGTAGACGCGCGAGTTGTTGAATTGATAGATGGCGGCTAGCCGCGGCCAAGCTCGTCCGCCAGAATGATGGCCTCGGCCAGTTCTTTCATGGGACGCTGCATGCGGCGGCTCTGATTGCGAAGGCGCAGGTACGCTTCTTCTTCAGTTATGTTTTCGCGCCGCTGCAGGATTCCCTTGGCCCGTTCTATGAGCTTCCGCGCTTCCAGTTCGTTTCGAATCTGGCGCGCTTCTTCCAGAAGCTTCTCGTTTTCCTCGGCCAGCAGCGATTTCGTGAGCGCGTTCCCCATCTGCTCGCCGATGAAGGAGACTAGCGAGATCTCTTCAGGCGAGTATTCGTGGGTATCGCGGTGATGAACGTTGACGATCCCGATCACGTCGCCGCCGCTGACGAGCGGAACAGAGAGCAGCGCCTGGTACGTATCTTCAATGAGCTGCCGGATATGCTTGAAACGTACGTCTGAAGGCGCGTTGGAAGCCAGCGCCACCGGAGACCGGTGCTCCGCAACCCATCCGGAGACGCCTTCTCCGACCTTGATGCGCAACCGTCCCAGATCCGCGGCGTGCGGAACCTGCGAACCGCGCAGCACCAGTTCGTGAGTCGCGGGTTCCACCAGGTAAACCAGGCAAGCGTCGCATCCGGTCACCTGAACGGTGAGCCCGATGATCTCGCCGAGCATTTCATCAATGGACAGTTCGGAGCTGACAATACTGCTGATGCGATGCAGAAGGGCGACTTGCGAGAATTCGGGGTCGTGAGATTCGGCAGAAAATCGGACCATGGCACCTCGGCTGTCGCTCCGCGGAGAGCTGGCCGACCTTCGATTAGTAGGAACTAAGCTTACCCCGTACTTTGCGGGCCTGTCCAATAGAAGTCTTTTATCGGACGCATCACAGGCGCGAAAAGCTATCCGATCGGTGAGTCCCTATCCATTCGGATAGCTTTTTCGCGCATCCCCCGATCGAAGCGCGGCCCGGCTACTAAGGTCCATTTCTGATTTGAATCAATAACATCCCTTAGATGGAACTCGGTGATTTCGCTTAGTACGAAAGTGGTAAGGCGATTGCCTTAGTAAGAGCGTCCGACGGCAGTAAACGAAAGAAAGGAGACAGCCACGATGAAAGTGAAAACGAACGTGAAGGCCGGCAATATCCTTTGGGGATCGTAGACCGCCGCAGGTGAGGGCAATCCTACCTTAATCTTCCTGGACCGCGACCGCCTAAAAAAGGTGGTGCGGTCCAAACTATTTTAGGCCCCGAAAATTGTCCTAAAATAGATCCTTATCATGGAGTCGCTTTTAAGAGATCTCCGGTATGGCTGCCGGATGCTCCTCAAGGATCCAGGTCCGACGATTGTTGCGGCGCTGGCCCTTACTCTCGCGATCGGCGCCAACACTGCAATCTTCAGCGTAGTGAATGGCGTGCTGCTGGAACCGTTGCATTACGCCGATGCGAGTCGCCTGGTTGTTCTTTGGCAAACCAATCCCAGCAAGGGCCTGAAGAGATTCTACGTTTCGCCTCCCGATTACAAAGACTGGACGGAGCAGCAACATTCTTTCGACCAAATAGCCGCGTACCGGCCGCAGCCTGGCGTATTAACGGGCCGCGGGGTTCCGGAACATGTGGAAACCGCGGCTGTATCTCCGGGAATCTTTCGACTTCTGGGAGAAAACGTAAAAATAGGCCGCACATTTTTTCCTGATGAGGATCAACCGGGGAAAAATCGGGCTGTAATTCTCAGCTATGGCTTGTGGGAACGACGCTTCGGCAGCGATTCGTCGATCCTCGGCAAATCCCTAACGCTCGACGGGAAAGATTACGTTGTCGCCGGCGTGACCGATCCGGCGTTCCGGCTGCTCGACACCCAGTCGGAGATTTGGGTGCCTTACACACTCGACGCCAAGGAACTGCTCGAGATGGGCGAGAACAATGCTGCCGCGGCGACCCGATCCGCCATGCATACGCTGAAGGTGATCGTGCACCTCAAACCGGGTGTAAGCGTCGAGCAGGCGCGCCAGGAAATGCAGAGTATTGCCCGCGGCCTGGAGCGCCAATATCCCGATACGAACACTGGCTGGAGTGTGAGCGCCATTCCGCTCCAGCAAGAACTTGTCGGCAATATCGGCTCGACCCTAATCACCCTGCTCGGCGCGGTCGGTTTCGTCCTCCTGATCGCCTGCACGAATGTCGCGAATCTTCTGCTGGCGCGCACCAGCAGCCGTCAGAAGGAAATTGCTGTACGCACGGCGTTGGGCGCGGGTCAATTTCGAATCGTGCGGCAGCTTCTGAGCGAGAGTCTGGTGCTCTCTCTGGTAAGCGGCGCGCTCGGACTGATGCTGGCGTATTGGGGCGTGCGAGCCCTGGTGATGCTCGGCCCCAGCAATATTCCGCGTATCGAAGAAATTTCGGTCGATGGACGGGTTCTGCTCTTCACCTTGATTGTGTCGATATTAACCGGCCTCCTGTTCGGGCTCGGCCCAGCGATCACGGCGTCCAGGGCCCAGATCAACGAGGTTTTGAAGACGGCGGGACGCAGTTCGATGGCAAGCATCAGGAGCCGCAGGGTTCGTAACACGCTGGTGGTGGTCGAAGTCGCGATGTCGGTAGTGCTGCTGATTGGCGCCGGACTGATGATTCGCAGTTTCGCTGAACTGCAGCGTGTAAACCCGGGCTTCCGGAGCGATCACGTCCTCACCATGCGCCTGACTCTTCCCGAAGCCCGTTACGATGGACTTCATGTGGCGCAGTTCTATCAACGGCTCCTCGAACGCGTCAAAGCCGTGCCAGGCGTCGAGACCGCCGGTATCACCCGGGACGTTCCCTTTAGCGGCAGCGATCCGAGCTTAAACTTCATCATCGAGCACCGTCCCGCGCTGCCGACCGCACAACAACCTCGCGCGAAGTTTCGCGCTGTCAGCGCCGATTATTTCGCCGCGATGGGCGTGCCGCTTATCAAGGGCCGCTATTTCACCGCGTCTGATGGCGAGCAGACACCGGCCGTCACCATCGTGAACGACACTCTGGCGCGCCGCAACTTTCCAGGTGAAGAAGTTCTCGGGAAACGAATCCAAACCGGATTTGACGGCAGCCCGTGGTACACCGTTGTGGGCGTAATCGGTAATGTGAAGCACGCGGGTCTCGATGCGGAAACCAATGCTGAGATGTATTTTCCCTACCTCCAGGTGCCGGCTCCTCTGATGAGTTTCGTGGAAGGCACCATGACACTCGTAGTCCGGACCAACACCGAACCATCAGCGATGGCGCGCTCGGTTGGCGCGCAAGTGCAGGCGCTCGATCCGGAAGAGGCGGTATTCAAAGTCGCGACGATGGACGAACTGCTCGACGGCTCCGTGGCGCAGCCGCGCTTCCGAACCTTCCTGCTCGGGGTTTTTGCGGCCGTGGCATTGATACTGGCGGCCACCGGTCTGTATGGCGTCATTTCCTATTCGGTGAGCCAAAGGTCGAACGAGCTTGGCATCCGCGCGGCGTTGGGCGCCAGGGACAGCGATTTGCTGAGCCTCGTTCTGAGCGAAGGCGCGCGTCTGGCGATCGTCGGAGTGCTGATCGGGCTAGGACTTTCGTTCGTACTCGCGAATGCGATTTCGAATCTGCTTTACGGCGTCAAGTCGCACGATCCGCTGACGTTCATAGCCATCCCGATTTTACTGCTGGCCGTTGCGCTGTTTGCGAGTTATGTTCCAGCCCGCCGGGCGACGCATACGGATCCAACCGTGGCTCTGCGGCAGGAATGAGCGTTCATCGCGGGGGTAACATTTTGCGATTGGCACCCTCTATTCTTAAGACGGTTGATGCGGATGAGGTCACCGATGAATCCTGCGCCGAACTGGACTACGTTGCGGTCCGAGTCTGAACAAATCCGGTCCGAGTTTTTGAAAACGGATTTGGAAGTTTGCTTTACGTTCGTTGGAGTAACCGAAACCGAAATCCAAATGGGAGACTTGGCGCACGCCAAAGAGGTGCTTGGCAAAGCACAGAGGGGCTACGAGGTCATCAGCCAATTTCTGCCCAGCATCGCGGATGAAGAACAGCGACAGCAAATCGCGGGACGATTGGCAGAGCTTGGCGAATCCATAGAGGCAACTCGTAAGAAGCTGGTCTAGCAGGGGTCTCACCGTGGATTGGCGTGATCGCGATAATACTTCGCCAAATCGAGAGGCGGCGGGCGGTGACCCATGGCGCGGATGAATCCCGCCACTTGGCCGCGATGGTGCGTCCCATGATTGACAACGTGTAGAACAATTTGCCAAACCGCGGTCTCGTAGGGAGTGCCTTTCAGATCCTTGTACGATAGGACCGCTTGCACTGCGGCATCGTCGAGGCCGGCGGCTAGCGTTTGCCACCGATCCTGAATTGCCGGCCAATCGTTTTGCAGAACGGCGAGATTCATGTCGACCTCGGGATCGAGAAAGACACTTGGGGATTTGCCTTCCATGCGACCGAGCCAGACGCGATCGGCGGCGTAGATGTGGACCAGGGTTCCCAGGACGCTGCGGTCGGCCGTGGAGAAATCCCGGTTTAGTTCTTCGGGCGTCAATTGAGATGCGGCGTCCACAAGGCGACGGCTGGCCCACGTGTTGTAATCGAGGTGTTCAAGAATCGTGGATGCTGATACGGGCATAGTATTCGACTCATTATACGGATGAGACAGTCAGTATCATGAGAGGCGTGAGCCCCGAGTCTCTTCTCGACCATATTTCCCATCTGCCGCACGCCCGCGCAACGTTCAAGCAGCTTGTGCGCGAGACCGGAGCCAAGGGTGAAGACCGTGAGGAACTGGAAGCCGCGCTCGAACGGCTGGTGCGTGGCGGCGATCTGATCAAGGTGCGGTCGGGTCAGTATGTGGTGACGGCGCTCAGCCAGGAGTTCACCATCGGACGCCTCAACATGCATCGCGACGGTGGATATGGGTTCGTGATTCCCGATCGTCCGATTGAAGGCATTCAAGGCGATGTCTACGTTCCGCGTTCGTCGATGGGCGGCGCGATGCATGGAGATCGCGTAGTGACGCAGATCGGGCGTATCGATTCGGATGGGCGCGCGGACGGAGAGATCGTGAAGATCGTCCGGCGTGCGCATTTGACCGTCGTAGGCGAATTCAGGGTGCGGCGACAAAACTACGTTGTTCCTCACGACGAACGCATTAAGGAGTGGATCGAAATTCCAGAGGGGATGGAAATTCCAGAGGAGACGATTAGTGCCGATCGCGTGGGCGCTGCGCCGGTTCAGGTGTCGAACGTCGAAGACCTGGACGGAATGATCGTCAACGTCGAGATCCTCGAGTTTCCTGAGGATGGCGATCGCGCTGTGGGGCGAGTCATCGAGATCCTGGGGCATCCGGACGATTTCGGCGTGGACGTAGAGATCGTGATTCGCAAGCACCACATTCCGCATCGTTTCCCACCTGACGTATTGCAACAGGCGGAATCGTATTCGACAGTAATTCCGCAAGAGGAAGTTGCCCGGCGGCGTGATTTTCGCGGCATGGACGTGGTGACCATCGACGGCGAGACGGCTCGCGATTTCGACGATGCGGTATGGGTGGATCGGTTGCCGAACGGGAACTACGCGCTGCATGTTCACATCGCCGACGTCAGCCATTATGTTCAAACTGGATCTCCGATCGACGAAGAGGCGCTGCTGCGCGGCACCAGCGTTTATTTCCCGGATCGTGCCGTTCCGATGCTGCCGCTGGAACTCTCGACTGAAATCTGCTCGTTAAAGCCTCAAGTGGACCGGCTGGTTCTTTCGGCGCTTCTCGAGATCGACCATCGCGGCGACGTTGTGTCGCAGGAGTTCACGCGAGGCATCATCAGCAGCGTGGAGCGGATGACTTATACGAACGTTCATCTGCTGCTCGAAGGCGACCCGGGTCTGCGCGACCGGTATGCGCCGTTGGTGGATCGCTTCAAACTCATGGAAGAACTGGCGCTGATTCTGAATCGTAAGCGTGTGCAACGCGGTTCCATCGATTTCGACATGCCGGAGCCGTTGATCGAGTTCGATGAATTCGGTCAGATGACGGGCGTGGTGCGGGCTTCACGGAACATTGCACATCGGATTATTGAAGAATTCATGCTCGCGGCGAACGAAGCAGTCGCTTCGCACCTGGAGCACGAGGGCATTCCGAGCCTGTTTCGCATTCACGACAAACCCGACGCGAAACGCGTGATGGAGTTTGAAGACCTGGCTTCGCATTTTGGTTACTCGCTCGGGATCGGAGCGATTCCGGTGAAGCGTTTCAAGGTGTCGGAGCGGAAGCGCGAGGGTGGACACCAGAATCGGCGCGACATGGTCCTACCCGAAAGCATTTCGATCTCTTCGCGCAATTATCAGAAGCTGATTTCGAAGATCGAAGGTAAGCCGGAAGAGCGCATCCTCAGCTATCTCATGCTGCGATCGTTAAAGCAGGCGCGGTATAGCGAGAATAATCGCGGGCACTTTGCGCTGGCGGCGGAGAGCTATACACACTTCACGTCGCCGATTCGAAGGTATCCGGATTTGATGGTGCATCGGATTCTGGGTGACTGGCTGGATCGAAAGCAGGCGAATCGACCAATGCAGCTCTTGCATTCGATTGCGGAACAGAGCTCGGAAACGGAACGCCGCGCGGCCGATGCCGAACGCGAGTTGGTGGAATGGAAAAAGGTCCGGTTCATGGAGGACCGCGTCGGCGAAGAGTTCAAAGCGTTGATCATCAGCACCACAAAATTCGGATTTTTCGTGGAGTTGGAGGGCATGTACATTGAAGGACTGGTTCCGATCGACACGCTTCCGGGGGATCGCTACGCTTACAACGAGAATACGCGGAAGATTGTGGGGCAGCGGTCAAGACGGGAATTCTCGATTGGGGATGATGTAACTGTGCGGTTGGATAGGATCGATCCGATTGAGCGTAAATTACAGTTTGGGATCGTGGAGCCGGAGCAGCAGCGGAAGACAAAACGCAAATCGAAGCGTGGGTAAGTTGTCATGAGATTCCTAATATTGTTCGCGGCGGTTGGCATCGCGTGGGCGGACGAGAATACGGAAGCGCTGCTCCAAAAGGCAAGGGCGAAGGTGATCGACGAGGTTCATCGCATCCCGCGATACGTGTGCCGGCAGAAGATCGTGCGGCAGGTTTCCATGATCCCAGCGCGCCGGGGATCAACGTGCTCGGCGTTGATCGAACAGCAAGCCAACGATCCAGATCAGATGCGTTTCGCATCGCTTGACCGGGCGCACCTCGATGTGATGTTGACGGATGGGAAAGAATTCTTCTCCTGGCCGGGCGAACACAAATTTGAGTCGAGCGATCCGGGCGATTTGTTGTCGCGAGGCTTATCGGGGGCGGGCGATTTCGGAGGGTTTGTGACGGAGATTTTCGACGGCTCGCGCGCCACGTTCAAAGTCGAAGGCAAGTGCAAGGGCGAAGGCTGCGTACGGTTTCAATATGAAGTGCCGCGGAAGTTGAGCCGGTTTGTCATGAATACGGCCGCCGGATCATACATCTCCGGGTACATCGGCATCGTGGAGATCGATTCGCGCAACGCCGATCTTTTGCAGCTTACCGTGCATCCCACTTACATCCGCGATCCTGATATCTGTGACACAAGCACGGTAATGCGATACGCGCGGGCAAAATCCGACATTGGGGAATTCATGATTCCGGAATCGAGCGAGCGGATCGCTCTTTTCCTCAACGGGCAGTATTTCGACAACAAGACATCTATGAAGGTTGCAAGCAGTATACGACCGAATCGGTTTTGAAGTTCGACGACCCTACGAGCGCCGTGTCTACAGAGGCGCCGAAGAGAAAGCCGGCAGTACCACCGCCTCCGGGAGCCATCTTGAAACTGCGGTTGATTACTACAATCGATTCGGATGTCAACTCGGCGGGCGATGCAGTTGAGGCAGCGCTGGCTCAACCGGTTCGGGATGGATCGGGCCGCATTCTCGCTCCGGCGAACGCGATTGTGCGAGGTCATCTCACGCAGTTGGCGCGCGAATACGTGCCGTCGATCACGTTCAAGATCCATTTTTCGTCCATCGCTTTAGGGGGCTCGGACCTGCCACTGAAATTGAAGCCGGCTCCGCAGAAGAACCTCGGGCCGAGCGACACCTTCATTTTTCGCGGTAAACGAATCAACCTGGGAAAGAATTTCGTCTCGACGTGGATCGTCGAAGCGCCTTAAGCATCTCACTCAAAGAGGAGACAGACTTGGAAACACGAAGTATCGGTTCATTACACGTTACCGTCGTCGGACTCGGCTGCAACAATTTCGGGTGGCGGATCGACGCCGCGGCAACGGCCAAAGTGGTGGATGCCGCACTCGATGCAGGAATTAACTTTTTCGATACCGCGGATCTTTATGGAAACGGTCAGAGCGAGGAATTCCTCGGCAAGGCTCTGGGCGACCGGCGTAAGAAGGTTATCGTCGCGACGAAGTTCGGGATGAAACTGGACGAGCAGCATCAAGGCGCCAGGCCGGAATACGTGCGCTCCGCCGCCGAGGCCAGCCTGAAACGGCTAGGCACCGATCATATCGACTTGTATCAGCTTCATCAACCCGATCCGACGGTGCCAATCGAGGATACGCTCGGCGCGTTAAAGGAGTTGATTGACGCCGGCAAGGTGCGGGAGATCGGATGCTCGAACTTCAACCTCGAGCAACTTCGAGCCGCTGAGAAGGCCGGAGAAAAGGTCGGCGCGCGATTTGTGAGCGTTCAGAATCAGTACAGCCTGTTTCACCGCGACGACGAAAAGGACGTGATTCCGGAGTGTGAGCGGGCGGGGCTGGCTTACCTTCCCTATTTTCCGCTTGCAAACGGGCTTCTAACCGGGAAGTATCGGTTGGGCAAACCGCTCCCGCCGGGCAGCCGCGCGAAAGACGGATTCGGCCCCAAGGTTTTTACCGACGACAATCTGGCCAAGGTGGAAGCGCTGATCCAGTTCGCGGAATCGCGAGGACACACGCTTCTGGAATTAGCGTCCGCCTGGCTCCTGAGCCAAAAGGCGATTGCATCCGTGATCGCAGGCGCGAAGAGTGCGGAACAGGTGAAGGCCAACGCCGCGGCAGCCGGATGGAAGCTGACGTCGCAGGATTTGGCCGAGATCGATAAGAGAATGACCTTGGTTCAGACTGCTTGAGCCGTTGGGTGGACGTAGGGTCCGCGATAGGGCCTTGCGAGCAGTCGATTCGCTTCGTCGTCGCCGATTACCATTTGCTTTTCCGCGTCCCACTTCAGCGACCGGCCGAGTTTCATCGATAGATTGGCAAGGATACAGCTCGAAGTGGAGATGTATCCTTGTTGGATGTCGGCGACCGGCTTGGTGCGCTTGTCGATGGCTGCCAAGAAATCGATCCAGTGATGACGAATCGCCGGCGCGACGTGACGCTCCAGGTCCTTTTCCGTTTTGTCCTCGGGATATTGTGCGAACTCGTAGGTTACGTCTTTGTGGATCCGTTGGCCTTTGCCGCCGGCCGGAATGAAATCGTAAGCGTAGACGCTGGCTTTCAGAGTGCCTTTGTCTCCGTATAGCGTCGCGGACCAGCCGTAATTTGGATCGGGATCCGGAGCATCCCCCCACGTCCTGTGCTGCCAGACGATCTGCAGGTCGCCGTGATCGAAAGTCGCGGTCTGCGTGTCGGAGATGTTTGCCTTACTGCGCTTGTCCACCAGAATGCCTCCGGATGAGGAGACGCTGCGAGGCCACCCCAGGTCGAGCATCCAACGCGTCATATCGTACATGTGGATGCACATGTCGCCGATGATGCCGTTGCCATACTCCATGAAAGCGCGCCAGCCACGCGGATGCACCAGGTTGTTGTACGGGCGCATGGGTGCTGGGCCGGTCCATGTCTCGTAATCGAGATTGGCGGGAGGGGCCGTATCGGGCGGATTCGAGGTCGCTCGCATATGGTAGTAGCAACAGATATCGACGTGCGCGATCTTGCCGAGTTTGCCGGTTCGGATGATATTATCGCGAGCCTCCACTAAATGCGGCGTGCTACGGCGCTGCGTTCCGACCTGCACCACGCGATTGTATTTGCGTGCCGCGGCGAGCATGGCTTGTCCCTCCGCGATGTCGACGCTAATCGGCTTTTGAACCCAAACGTCGACCCCGGATTTGACTGCCTCGATCATCGGCAAGGCGTGCCAATGGTCCGGCGTGGCCACTTCGACGATGTCGAGATCCTTCTGAGCGAGCATCTCGCGGTAATCGGAAAAGATTCTAGGTTTTTTCTTCGAGCGCTGGCGCGTCGATACAATCTCGGCGGCTTCCGACAACATGTTCTTGTCCACATCGCAGAGGGAGACCACTTCAACAGGGGCCACTTGAATCAGACGCAGAAGATCGGATTTACCGTACCAACCGGTGCCGATCAGTCCGACACGTCGTGGTTTATCGTCTGCGTAGGCCTCGACAGCGTAGGCGAGTCCAGCGGCTCCCGTGGATATAAAATGACGGCGATTCATGAAAACGAGTGTGGCACAAACCGGAACCTTCGGTCCCGAAACGCTAGAGGGCCTTTCGCTCAGGCTTCATTGGATATAAAATACAACCAAACACTCATATCAGGGAGATTGCCATGAAACTAGGTGTAGTGGCTTTTACCTTTCTTCTTGCCGGCTGGGCGCAAAGCAAAGAGCCAGTCGACATGGACAGCTCATATCAGAATCTTCAGAAAGCAGTAGCAGACAAGGACGCCGCGCAGGTAAAGAAACTGGCGGTCGAGACGAATGGAGCGGCGAAGGAAGTCATTACCTCGCCGGCTCCCCAGGGAGATGCCGATAAGGATACCTGGACGAAGCAGGTTACGTACGCCAAGGAAGTTGCGGCGTACACGGAGTATGCGCTCTACAATACGGCGGTGCAGGCGAAAGCGGAAGACGCTGTCGATCTGTTTGGAACACTGGAAAAAGCAAATCCGAAGAGCAAATACCTCGACGAAGGATATCTCTATTACTTCAAGGTGCTGACCGAGACCGGCCAGGCGGCGAAGATCCCGGCGGTTGCGGAGAAGGCGATCGCGAACTTCCCGGGCAATGACGATTTATTACTGGTGCTCTGCAATACCGCCTTCGAACACAAGCAATACGATCGCGCGGCCACGCTCGGCACGCGGCTGGTGGCCGCTGTTCCCCGGCGGCCGAAACCGGAAGGGATGGCGGCAGGCGATTGGGAGAAGCAGAAGAGCACCGAACTCGGCCAAGGCTACTATATCGCCGGAATGTCGCATGCCGGTAAGAATCAGTTCCCGCTGGCAAATAAGGAACTGCGGTCGGCGCTGCCACTCATCCAAAGCACTCCTTCGATCTATGGCGCCGCGCTGTTCGAACTCGGGGTGGTGAATTATCAGCTCGGGAAGATGACTTTGAACAAAGGCCAGATCGCCGAAGCGGCCAAATTCAGCGAACAGGCGGCCACGGTGTCGGGGCCGTGGCAGGATCAGGCCAAGCGCAATGCCCAGCTCATGCTAGCGGAAGCCAAGGGCCGGTAAGACCTGGTTGTGTTAATTGTGGGGCGGGCGCGGATCGCGCCTGCCTCATATGTCCGAACCCATCTCCGTCCGAAACAATTCTTTCCTCCATCGTTTTGAAGCCGAGATCGACAGTTACACCGCTTTTCTCACCTATCTTCGAAAGCCCAACTCCATAGTTCTAGTCCACACCGAAGTGCCATCCGAGCTCGAGGGACGAGGTGTTGGAGGAGCTCTGGCGCGCGCCGCGCTGGACTACGCGCGTAGCGACGGTCTCAAGGTGATTCCGCAATGTCCCTTCGTAGCCGCGTATATCAAGAGGCATCCGGAACAACAAGATTTGGTGAGGGGATAGCTCCAGCGACCACCGGTGCCGGGACAGTTCGCTTCGGGAGAGAAACGGTTAGAGTCACTCGCACCGGCGGTCTCCGAAATTTAAACACCGGTAATTCGCAAAAGGTTGCGCAGAACTTTTCCTTTTAATTCGTGTTCGATATCTGGCATAGATCTCGGGATCTTGCCGATAATCGAGAGATAACTGTTAACGTTTGTCTCGCGGTTATAACCTCATTGCTTCGGGAGTAAATCAATGAACTACGTGTGTTCGCCGCGAGCCGTAGTGCGTCCTGCATTACTTCTCGCTATTGCCCTGTTTTGCTTAGGCTTAGCGCTTGGCCAATCCGACGTTGGATCTATTGTGGGCTTTGTGAAAGACCCCACCGGCGCGGTGATTCCAAATGCCAAAGTAACGGTGAGAAGCGAAGCGACCGGTGTTGAGCATTCGGTCACAACCAATGAATCCGGTTACTACACGGTAACAAATCTTCCACCCGATTCATATACTATAAGTGTAGAAAGTCAGGGATTTAAGAAATATCAAAGTACAAGTAACAAGTTACAGCCTAACTCTACTCTTTCTCTAGATGCGACGCTCTCCGTGGGTGCCGCGAGCGAGACCGTAGAGGTTTCGGCGACAGCCAGCCCGCTGCAGACGGAGTCTGGCGCAGTGCAGAGCGAGGTTACGTCGCAGCAGGTTCTGGATCAGGAACTGAATGGACGCAACCCGGTTTACGAGGCTCAGCTCCTACCCGGCGTTCGGGGCGGCGCAACGTTGGGCGATTTCAACTTCGCGGTCGGAGCCGGCGAACCGTTCAACATTAATGGCGCTCGCACCCAGGACACGCTGGTCACGTTCGACGGCGCTCCGGCGTTGCGCACGCGCGCGAACGGCGCAGTGATCGGCGTTGCCGACGTCGATGCCGTGCAGGAGATCCAGGTTCTGACAGCGGATTATTCGGCCGAGTATGGCCGCTCGGCGGGAGGCCAGATCCGCGTAATCACCAAGAGCGGAAGCAACCAGTTTCATGGCAGCGCATACGAGTACCTTCGAAATTCCGACATGAACGCGAACACTTGGTCCCGCAATCTCAGCACCACTACGAACTTCGCGTCCCCGTTCCGGTACAACAACTTCGGTTTCACGATTGGCGGGCCCATCATGATTCCGAAGCTTACGCCCAACAAATGGCACGATAAGCTGTTCTGGTTCGTAGCCGAGGATTGGATTCGCTACCGGTTCACCGATACATCGACGGAAGCGGTTCCAACCACGCTGATGCGCGAAGGGAACTTCAGCGAACTCTTGAGTCCAAACCCGTGGTACAAGACCGGGACCGTGATCTACAATCCCTCGACGTGCCCGAGTCTCGGCGCTTCCACCTGCATGCCCTTCCCCAATAACGTAATCCCGAAAAGCGTGCTGAGCCCGAATGGGATTGCAATCATTAACGCATATCCCGCTCCAACTCCCGGCTACCTGAACGGCTCGAACAACTGGGAGGCGCAGGCAAACCATCCGATCAACCAGCGCAAGGGGACGGTCAACATCGACATCCTGCCCAACGAGAAGAACCATATCGAGGGCCGTCGCACGGATGCTTCGTACTTCGAATACCAGCCGTTCGATCAGGGATCCGGGCTGACCGGCAAATACTTCAACCGGCCGAATCAGACGAACACTGTCGGCTGGACATGGACCCTTAGCCCGACGTTGATCAATGAAGCACGGGTGACATTGAGTCTTGACGACGTGTACATTCCCGTGAACACGTCGCTCCCCGGATTCAACCGTTCGGAGCTGGGCATCGACTATCCATACCTGTTCGGCGGCAAGGACATTCCCGGGAAGATTCCTACCGTGAACGTGCCGAATTTCTACGGCCTGGCTGGCGGTCCGTATCCATCGCACTCCTCGGGCCCGATTTGGACGGCATCGGATAGCCTCACCAAGGTGTGGGGAAGCCATACTTTCAAGTTCGGCTTCAACTTTGAGTATTCCGGCGAGAACGACGGCGATCAGATCAACGTCGATACGGTCCCGGGAGGCAGTAACAATCAGAACGGAACCTTCCAATTCACCGACGCTCGAACGGGATTGGGAGCGACAGCGGGTGTCGGTATGGCGAATCTGGCGCTCGGGCTCGCCGATAGTTATACCGAAATCGGACCGCGCGCTTACACGATCTGGCGCGGGCAGATGTACGAAGCTTTCGCGCAGGATTCCTGGAAAGTAACTCAGAAACTGCACATCGATTACGGCGTGCGTGAGACAACCATCGTGCCGTTCTATCCGCTGTGGGGGAACGCAGATTATTTCGACGGCAACCTGTACAATCCTGCCAACGCAGTGACGGTGAATCCGAGCAATGGCAACGTCATTCTGGGGACAGGCAATCCGTACAACGGAGTTGTCATCCCAGGAATTAACGCCTTCCCTAACTCAGCAATCGGTCGAGTCCTCGCAGCCACGACGCCGGCCTGCGACGGCCAGCCTTGTACCGGATTGTTCGCTCCGAGCCTCTCAAAGTGGTACGAAAAGGTGACCAACACCTGGCAACCGCGTTTTGGAATTGCGTATTCGTGGAATAGCAAGACCGTACTGCGCGCGGGAGCCGGGAGTTTCGTCACCAGGATGGGGCTGTTGGACAATATCTTCCCCGGGGGCAACTCTCCCTTTCAGCCATTCGTGACAGTGAACAACGTATCGGTGGATAATCCCGGCGCATCGCTGACGACCGGAACCGCCGCGGCCATCACGATGACGACGCTGAATCCCAATCTGAAACCGCCGGAGGCATGGAACTGGAACGTCAGCTTCCAACGAGAGCTTCCATTGAACTCCGTTCTGTCTATCGCCTACGTAGCTCATCGCGGGTTGCATGGATGGGAAACCTACGACATCAACCAGCCAACCGCGGGAGCGCTGCTCGCCAACCCCGGCGTGAACGTGAACGCATTGCGACCGTACAAAGGGTTCGCCGAAATCCAGGAAGAAGAGAGCGTCGCCAACTCAACCTACAACTCGCTCCAGGTGTCCTGGAACCGGCGCTTCAGCAAAGGTTCCATGTTCGGCGTGTCTTACACGCTTTCGAAGAGCATGGATAACGCCTCGAATTACAGGGACATCGTGCCCGATACGTACGATACGGCCAATCTGTGGGGACCATCGGAATACGATACTCGTCACGTGGTGATCGTGAACTACCTATATCAGTTGCCGTTCTTCGCCTCAAAAACCGATCTCAGGGGCAAGTTGTTAGGCGGTTGGGAAATCAGCGGCAGCGCACAATTCCAAACCGGCACGCCCTGCGGTATCGGCAGCAATAACGACTATGCCGGCGTCGGAGAGGTCGGCAACCTGGGCTGCGAAGGTAACGTTCAGTTCTGGGTTCTGAATAGCGCGCCGTCAGTGGTGGGGCAGTTTGCGGGTCCAACCGGCAACGCGAATTCGCCGAAGTATTTTACGGCCAACGTGACGCCACCGCCGACCGGGACATTTAATTTGCAGGATGGCGTTCGGGACTCGGTCTACGGTCCCGGATTTCAGAACTGGAATTTGTCGCTCTTTAAGCAGTTCGCAATCAATGAGCGCAATGGATTCCAGTTTCGCGCCGAAGCGTATAACTTCATCAACCATCCAAATTGGGCCGCGCCGAACTTCAATCCGACGTCGAGCCAGTTTGGCGAGGTCACCAGTAAGACAACATCGAATCCGCGAACGCTGCAGCTTTCGCTGCGGTATTACTTCTAGTCAGAACTGCGGGGCAGGTCATCCTTCCTGGTGGCCTGCCTCTTCTTCAGGCTCCTCGGTCCCTTCCAACTCACCGGCACGCGCGGCGTAGCGTTTCAGAACGCCGATCGAATTGCCGCTCGAAAACCCGGCATATCGCAACCGCCGGTATGCGCCCATCAGGTTCTTTTCTTCTGATAACCATGACGGCAAATCCTTGCCGCGAAATTTTCGCTTGAGATATGCGTCGATAAGTTCTAACTCGTCGGTCGAGCTGAACGTCCGATCGACGGTTTGTTCGGCGAGCTTAGGCGCAATGCGATGCTGTCGCAAATCGCGCAGCACGCGCATCTTGCCATGGCCTTCGTTTTCGAGCCGCGCGGACGCATAGCTCTCCGCATAACGCTTGTCGTCGAGATAGCCTGCCTCCTTCAACTTCGCGATCACGGAATCCACGTCAGCAGCTTGTTCCGCGCGTCGCGAGAGCTTCTGGCGCAGCTCACCTTGCGAGTGCGCGCGCGAGCCGAGTGCTCGCAAAGCGGCACTCATGAGCCCCTCGGCATCCAGACGTTTCGGGGGTCGGCCGGGCACAGAAGAACAGTAGCAGAATCGAAACCTTGCGTTGTTGCCTGCATCTACAAGTCGGCGGGCGACTGCTATGCTGAAGGTATGTAGCTGGGTCGTTGCTCTAAATAACTCATTGGAAAGGCGAAACAAATGGAAGACGACAACAAGATCCCATATTTCTTTCTGGGATTAGGCCTCGGAGTAGCAGTGGGGCTGCTGTTTGCTCCCAAAAGCGGCGCTGAAACGCGGGATCTGCTGTTGACCAAGGCGGACGAAGGCAAGGACTACCTGCGGCGGACGGGCGAACAGTTGCGCGACACAGCGACCGACGCGCTCGAGAAGGGAAAGACGGTTGTCGCGAAGCAGCGCGATCAGTTTTCATCCGCTATCGAGGCTGGCAAGCAAGCCTATCGTGACGCGCTGAGCCAGGGCGGTGCTGGAAGTTCCACTCCTGAAGGGGCCTGACCGGAATCTATATGGGGGACCAAACAACGTTTTTACTCTGGACGATTGCGGTGTTCGTTTTAATCTCCGCAGTTGCACTGTGTATCCAAGCGGGCTTCCTGTACGGATGTACAAATCCGCCAAGGCGATGGAGCAGAAGGTGGTTCCCCTCACACCCAAGGTCGAAGCCCTTGTAGCGGCAGCGCGCGAGACACTCGATCAGAGCAGGACGCAGATCGTCGACATCACGATTAAGACGAATGAGATTCTGGACTCGACCAAGCGTCAGTTGGTCAAGATCGAAGAAGTAGTGAATGACGGCACCAGCCGGGCCAAAGTCCAGATGGACCGCGTCGAAATGGTGATCGACGACACCATGAGCCGTGCGCAGGAGACGGTTGCGGTCCTGCACAACGGCATCATGCGGCCGTTGCGTGAGATCAACGGAATCGCGATCGGCATTAAGACAGCGTTCGAACATTTGGCGCGAGGCAACCGCACCAGCGTCGCACAAGCAACCAGCGACGAAGAGATGTTCATCTGAAATCGGGCCTACAACAAAGCTAACCGTTAACAACGTGGGTTTTCTGCCGTCCCCCGTCTAACAGGCGGGAGAGGTGAATGAAAATCGAAACCCTGCAGGATCTATTTCTGGATGAACTTCGGGATTTATACGACGCGGAGAAGCAACTCGTAAAGGCGCTTCCCAAGATGGCGTCGGCGGCGTCTTCTATCGAACTGCGTCAAGCGTTCGAACACCATTTGCTTGAAACTCAAGGGCACGTCGAGCGGCTCGAGACCATCTTCTCCGAGATGGATGCGAAGAGCAGCGGCGAATCGTGCGATGCCATGAAAGGACTTATTAAAGAAGGCGATAAAGTGGCCAGCAACGTCGACGAATCGCCTCTGAGAGACGCGGGTTTGATCGGCGCCGCAAATCGGGTGGAGCATTATGAAATCGCCGCCTACGGTACGGCGCGGACATTTGCCGAAACGCTTGGCCTAAGCAATGCCGTAGAACTTCTTGAAGCGACGCTCGAAGAGGAAGAAGAGGCCGATCGTAAGTTGACTGAGATCGCAGAAACCGTTGTGAACGACAACGCGCTGCAAATCGGCGCCCGAAAGTAGAAGTGAGGGCCTCCGTAAATGGAGGCCCTCAACCTTAACCCTTGGCCTTCTTCACTTCTTCGGTTAGAGCGGGAACGACTTCAAACAGGTCCCCTATAATTCCGTAATCGGCAACTTCAAAGATGGGTGCGTTGGAGTCCTTGTTGATGGCGACAATGGTCTTCGAACCCTTCATTCCTACCAAGTGTTGGATAGCACCGGAAATTCCGACGGCCAAATAGACCTTGGGCGACACGGTCTGTCCGGAACTGCCGACTTGCCGCTCCATCGGCAACCATCCACTATCGCAGATGGGACGAGACGCCGCGATTTCCCCACCCAAAGCTTTGGCGAGCTCTTCGACGATTGCGATATTGTCTTTCTCCTTGATACCGCGCCCGACGGAAACGATAATCTCGGCCGCGGTGAGATCGACGGCCCGCGCGGATTCTCGAAATGGCGGTTGTGGTTTCGATCGAATCGAGGCAGCGTTCAGCTCCGGCGTAAATGTTTCGACCTGCGCCGATCCATCCTGCACTTGCTCCGCGCGAAACGCTCCTGCCTGAACAGATACGAAATGAGGAGCAGAACCTCCAGCTTTCACATCCGCGTTCAGCTTGCCCTGGAAGAGCTGCCGCACGAAAACGGGACCGCCCTCGTTCCGAATTCCGATCACGTCGCTGACGAGAACCTGTTGGAATCGAGTGGCGAGCTTGGGAGCGAAGTCGCGGACCTGATAGGTGTGCGGAAAGAGGACGTAGTCCGGCTGCGCCTTGCGGACCAGTTGTTCGAGCGCCGCGGTGAATCCATCCGTGGTGTAGTCCTTCAGTAAAGGGTGCTCGACTGCGTAAACCTTGTCGAGTTTCTTAGACGCCAGCTCTCCGGCAAGAGCGTCAATGCCCTGCCCCAGCACAGCCGCCGACGCGGTCTGGCCGAGCTCGGAAGCAAGCTGCTGTCCAGCGGCCAGCGTCTCGATCGACATGCGATTCCACGCCCCGTCGCGCTGCTCCGTGATTACCAGAATCCCGCTCATATGACCCTCACTTCGAACTTGAGCTTCTCAACCAGCTTGGCTGCCGCTTCTTTCGCGCTGCCCTCGAGCAACTGTGTCTGCTTCCCTTTTTGCGGTAAATAGACGCGTTCGATGGTCGCGGTCGGCGATGCGGTCACGCCAAGTTCAGAAGTCGTCAGACGCTTCACTTCTTTAGTCTTGGCCTTTTTGATACCCATCAGCGTCGCGTAGCGCAGCTTGTTAATGCCCGATTGAATGGTCAATATTGCAGGCAGCGGCATGTCTATGTTTTGGAACCATCCGCTTTCGAGTTCGCGCTTGACGCGGATGTTGCCGTTGAGAACTTCCACCGCCATGATGATGGTGGCGCTCGGCATGCCCAGCAGTTCGGCCATTACGACGCCGGTTTGTCCGTTGCCGAGATCGTCGGACTGCAGACCAGTGAGGATCAGGTCCGGCTTCTCTGCTTCGGCGGCCTTGGCGAGCAACCGCGATAATCCGAGCGTGTCCCATGAGGAGACCTGCTCGTCTTCAATATGAATTGCGCGATCGGCGCCCTTGGCGAGAGCCTCGCGAATCGTTTGCGATGCACGAGCCGGTCCAGCGCACAAAGCGATGACCTCGCCGCCGTGCTTTTCCTTTAATTGAAGCGCCTCTTCGAGCGCATAAGCGTCGGGCTCATTGATCTCGAAACTGAGATCGCCCTCTTGGATCCAGCGCCCGCTCGCGTCCACTTTCAACTGAGAGTCGCGGACGGGTACCTGTTTGATGCAGACGATGATCTTCATATGTCGAAAGGCGTATTACGTTCTGAGTACAGCGTACCGCGTAGGCGCGCTGCATGCTGTACTCGATACGATTCTTAGTCTGAGTATCTCTTAAAAATTAAGCAACCGTTCGTTCCACCGAACCCGAACGAATTGGAAAGAGCATGCTCGATCCGCATCGGCCGGGCCTGGTTGGGCACATAATCAAGATCGCAGTCCGGATCGGGAAATTCGTAGTTGATGGTCGGCGGTGCGATCTGGTCTCGGATGGCGAGAACCGTAACGCCCGCCTCCAGTCCGCCCGCGCCTCCCAGCAGATGACCCGTCATCGATTTTGTGGAACTGACCGCGAGCTTGTAGGCATGCTCGCAAAAGGCGCGCTTGATTGCTTTCGTTTCTATTCTGTCACCGACTTCGGTAGAAGTCCCGTGAGCATTGATATAGTCGATCTGCGAGGGCTCCACGCCGGCATCTTTGAAGGCATGCTTCATCACCCGGAAGGCGCCGTCGCCGTCTTCAGCCGGGCTGGTGATGTGGAAAGCGTCCGCGCTCATGCCATATCCCACGATCTCGGCGAGAATCGTAGCGCCGCGTTGTCTCGCGAACTCCAATTCCTCGAGTACGAGTATTCCGGCTCCTTCGCCCACCACAAATCCATCGCGTTCCCGATCCCACGGCCGCGACGCGCGCTGCGGCTCGTCGTTGCGCTGCGAAAGGGCTCGCATAGCGGCGAACCCACCGATTCCCATGGGCGTAATGCATGCTTCCGTGCCGCCGCAGATCATCACATCGGCCGCGTCGCGCTGGATCAGCTTGAACGAATCTCCGATGGAATGGGCGCTGGTCGTGCAGGCGGTTGCGGTTGCCGAATTCGGGCCTTTTGCGCCAGTGCGAATCGAGACATAGCCGGATGCGAGGTTGACGATAGTCGCCGGAATGAAAAACGGCGATATACGCGACGGCCCTTTCTCGAGAAAAATCTTGTGCTCGCGCTCAATCACTTCGAATCCGCCGATTCCACTTCCGATGTACACTCCCGCGCGATCCGCCAGTTCGGGATCGATCTTTAAGCCCGATTGCGACGTCGCGAATTCGGTGGCCGCAATCGCAAACTGGATAAAGCGGCCCATCTTTTTGATCTCTTTCCGTTCAACAAACCGCGCCGGATCGAAACCCTTCACTTCACCCGCAATACGGCAATTGAACAGCGATGCATCGAATTGTTCGATGCGCGAAATGCCATTGCGGGCCTCCCGGATCCCATTCCAGGTCTCCTCGGTGCCGATGCCTAGCGAGGTCACCAACCCGACTCCAGTAACTACAACTCTACGATCCAAATCCAACTCCGGTGAAGCTACTTTTTCTTTTTCGCTTCGATGTAATCGATAGCGTCCTTCACGGTCGTGATCTTCTCGGCATCCTCGTCGGGAATGTCGATATCGAAAGCCTCTTCAAAGGCCATCACGAGTTCGACGATGTCGAGCGAATCCGCGCCAAGATCGTCCACGAAGGAAGCGGTGCTATCCACCTGGTTCTCGTCTACACCGAGTTGTTCTACGATGATCTGCTTCACCTTCTGTTCAACTGACGACATGAATCCTCCCCAAGTTCTGAGCCAACTATGTTGTGCAAACGCATTGATTCTAGCATGCAAAAACTGTTTCACCACCTGCTCAGGCGCGAGGCCTGTGTTCTACTGGAACCATGAGGATGGTTCTGCTTCTGGCCGCCGCCGCGACGGTCGGACATTCTCAAACTGCTACTGCCCAGAGCCTCTCAAACAGTCCCCAAGACAAGCTCAAAATGCGTCCGGCGGGTTCTCCGCCGATCGAAATGCCGGGCCAGGACAGCCGTCTAGCCGGAGCCGGTCCGCATCTAACCGCGGCGGCCGAAAGATTTTCTCAAACGGCACAACAATACATCTGCCACGAGACTTTGCAGCAGCGAGTCATCCGTCCCCACTCCATGCGAAAAGAAAAAGGGCAAGGGGCGATGGTCTTGACCGGCGTACCAGAATACAACCAACGCCAGATCACTTCCTATTATGCCTTTACTACATTCGGGAAGTCTCCGGAGATCCATGAGATCAGGCAATTGCTCACCGTAGACAAGGATGTCATCCTCAAGGATTTCGAAGCTCGCCGATTGTTTCGCGACGCGCTTCTCTCTCGAGACGACGAGTTAAAGGGGAAAATCGCTGGGCAATTCGAACCGGAGGCTCTGAACGGCGTTGCCACGGACCTGGGACAAATGGTCCTCTCTTTCGCCGAGGACAGCATTTCGCACTTCACCTTCAGTTTTGATCGTGAAGAGACCATCGGTGCCACGCGCGCAATGGTGGTTCGCTACACGCAAAAGAGCGGCCCCGAATCGGTACACATCAACGATCGGGGCAAAAAGCTGAAGAGCCAGCTTAGCGGCTGGCTGTGGCTGCGGCTGCCCGATGACGTTCCGCTGCGCATCACGATGGTCTCTTCACGAACCGAAAAGAAGCACGACATACGAGAGGAGGCCGAGGTAGATTACGCGGAAAACCCCAATGGCGCGCTGCTTCCCTCATCTGTCCTGCACCGCCGCTTCGAGGACGACATCCTCGTGGCGGAAGACGATTTTCGCTATACCGCCTGGGAGTCTCTGAAATGAACCGCATCATTTACCTGCACGGATTCGCAAGCGGCCCGGCGTCCAAGAAGGCCCGTTTTTTTAGGGAGCGCTTCGCTGAGCGTGGCATCGAAATTGAAGTCCCGGACCTTGCGGAAGGCGACTTCGACCATTTAACAATCACCCGACAGTTGAGCGTGATCGATCGCACCGCGAAGGAAGAGCCGATCTGGCTGATCGGATCGAGTCTCGGCGGTTATCTCGCGGCGTTGTACGCAGCGCGTCATCCTGAGGTCGAACGCCTCATGCTGATGGCGCCGGCTTTCAATTTCGTCGCCCGCTGGCGCGAGCGTCAGGGGCCCGACGAGATGATGCGCTGGAAACAAACCGGCAAACTTGCGGTGGAGCATTTCGGCGACGGACGCACGCATGAGCTCCACTATGGCCTGATTGAGGACGGCAGCGAGTACGAATCCTATCCCAATTTCCCGCAGCCCGCGCTTATTTTTCACGGCCGCCAGGACGATGTTGTCCCGCAGGAGTATTCGATTACGTTTGCGCAGCAACACGAGAACGTTGAACTGCACCTTCTCGATTCGGGTCACGAACTGACAGACGTGCTTGACACGATGTGGTCGGAGACCGAACGATTTTTTGAGCTGATTGCGGCTTAGGCGCCGCGTCGTTTTTTCGGAGCCGGGCGTTCAGACTTTGCGCTCTTACGTGGAGAGCGTTCCGGCTCGGGTGCCTTGTGTCCCTTGGCTGCGGCCAGGCTTTTTTGGAGCGCGTCCATGATGTCCACGACGTTGGTCGCGGCCTTCCCCTGGGCTTCCGGCGCGAGTTCCCTGCCCTGGACTTTCGCTTCGATCAATTGCTGCAATCGCTCGCGATAGGTGTCCTTGAACTTCTCGGGATCGAACGCGGCGGCCAGTGTCTCGATAAGCATCCGAGCCAGTCCGAGCTCCTTCGGCGTGACAATCGAGGGATCCGTGCGATATTCAAGATTCGTTCGCACTTCGTCGGGATAGTACATGGTGTGCGTGATGATCCCGCGTTGCCCAGGGCGGATGATCATGATGTGCTCTCGGCGGTGCATCGCCACCTGCGCCAACGCAATATAGCCGCTATCACGCATACCTTCGAATAGTAAGGCGTAGGCCTTCTGGCCCGCCTCCTCGGGGGCCATGTAGTAAGACGTTTCGAGATAAATAGGGTCGATTTCCGCGAAACGCACGAACTCGACGATCTGCATTTCGGTGGCAGTCTTCGGCGTAATTTTGCGAATATCCTCTTCGTCGATCACCGCATATTGGCCTTTGGCGTACTCATAGCCGCGAACCAATTCGTTGCGGGGAATGGGGGTATTCGAGGTTGCGTCGAAAGCGGTTTGGTGGATCCGCGTCACAGGCTCCGGTTGAGATTCAGCCCGCGACTGCGGCTCCGGCGGCTCTACCTGCCGTTCTTCAGGGCGTTCCAGGTCCGGGTCGGGCTCCGGCTCTGGTTGTTGTCCACGAGGTGCGCGATAGAGTTGATGCAGATGCACCTTCTCCGCCCTCGCGGCGCGAAATAGCCGCACCGGAATCGACACTAATCCAAACGTGAGATGGCCTTTCCAAACGGTCGATGCCATACACGTTAGAGAACATCGCCGTGCGCCAGGTTTCAGCAATGTAGCCCGTCGACGATTTCACTCGACTGGCGCCATGTCGACGGCGACTTCGAGCTCATGGTCCCGCCCGCCCAGAATGACACCGCGCACCGGGCTTACGTCGCCATAATCCCGGCCCCACGCGAGCGTCACATGACCTCGCGATGGAATCACGTTATTGGTGGGATCCACATCGAGCCAGCCCGCGCCCGGACAGTAGACCGAAACCCAGGTGTGTGAAGCGTCCGCTCCGATCAGCCGCGGACGCCCCGGAGGAGGGTAGGTTCGCAAATATCCGCTCACGTAGCGCGCCGGAAGGTTCAGCGACCGAAGGCAGGCGATTGTCACATGCGAAAAATCCTGACACACGCCCTTGCGCTCGCGCAGCACTTCCTCGGGCGGCGTGCGGACATTCGTTGCTTTCGAATCGAAGCGAAACTCGCGGTGTATGCGGTCCGTGAAGTCAAGCAGGGCTTCGGCGAGCGGACGCCCCGGAGGAAACGACGGCTCGGCATAGGCGGCAAACTCCGGACTGGGCCGGATTCGGGGCGATTCGAACACGAACTGAAAAGCATCGAGACCCTCCGGACTAATGTCATCGGGAAGGGATCTTACAACTTCATCCCACGCCATGGAGTGCTCCGGCCAGACCGTTTCGGCGTCGATCGTCACGACACTGCGCGCTTCAACTACGAGTCGCTCGTGGGGCTGCAGAATCGTAAAGAACCGGACCCGATTCCCGAAAAAATCTATCCGTTCGCTACGCGTGGCAGGCGCCGGAGCAACCAGTAATTCGTGCGATTCGCAGCGGTGATGCGCCGACGAACGGGGCGCCAGGTATACCGCATGATTGCCAAACGAAACCGGATGTTTGTACTGATAAGTCGTCCGATGTACGATCCGGTAAGTCATCCTTCTATACTGATCGGGAATGTCGTGGCGTGGCCGAAATAAGTGCTGGAAACGTTATCGGCCCACGACGGCAACAGATCTTGGAGGAAGCTTAGCATGCGGTCCAGATGGGCACGCGCCTGGTGATTCACGACCGTCCGGTCCGTACCCGGCAAAGGAAAGTCGAGCATAGCAAGATCGAGATTTTGAATCAGAGAGACAGCATGCTGCATTGCCTTCAGATCTTCCGGGATGTGCCGCGGAAGTTTCCCGTAAAGATCGGCAAGATGACTCAGTTGAAAGTAAAGTGAACGTGGATTTGTGCCATCCGACATCAAAACATCGAGGACAGCAACCGGTTGCAACGTCGTGAAATATCGCGACCGGTATGTCATGGAACTGTCGGCCACTTCCAGCAGATAATCCAGCAATGGCCAGCTCGCTTCATCGAATCGCGCGCTCATTTCGCGGAGTTGCCGTACGGAGTATATGGCCCGCTCCAGACGCCGGCCAATGCTCATAAAGACCCAGCCCGGCCCGCGGGTGATGTTCTCACGCTCCATGCCGGACAATCCGGAGAGCAGGTCGAGACAACCGCTCAGCACGCCCGCATATTCCACGAACAGGGTAGAACCTTCAACGTTCGCCGACGCGGCAACATGACTCACGAGACGGAACATGTCGGTGGAAAGCCGTTCGCGCAAATATCCGCCGACGCGCTGCAGTTCGGCCAGCGTGCACACCAGACTATCTGGGCGTTCGGCATCCGACATGATAGAAATCAACTCCGCCTCCAGGTCGGCGGCCGTTGCAATCCTGTCCTCCGGCAGCGTATCATGCCGCGAATTGAAGCACCCATGCAGCCGGAAGAGACAAGACAGTTCCGGTCCACTGGCGTGGCGCACCCGCGTGATCAGGCAGCGCAACAGGCGCGCGACAGATTCGGAACGCTCGGCGTAACGGCCCAGCCAGAACAGGTTGTCCGCGGTCCGGCTTGGCAGATCGGGCGTTCCCCGCCGTAGTTCCACCGGCTGGTGGCGGGGTCGCAGCATGCTGAAGGTATCCACTGGCTGATCCCATAGCACCCAGGCATCTTTGCTGTGACCGCCTTTTTGCATGGACACGACCGGGCCATCGGCTCCGGCAACGCGCACCAGCCCGCCAGGCATTGCGATCCAACCGGTTCCGGTGTTGAGTACGTACGTGCGGAGTACGAGACTGCGCGAATGCAGATGGCCATTGTCCCAAACAGGCGCGGTGGATAAAGCCACCTGCTCCTGAGCCACGTAATCGGAGGGCTTGGCGCGCAGTTGATCGGATATTTTACGGGTCTCGGCGTTCGCGAGGTCGGCGCCGAAGATCGGCTCCATACCGCGTTGCGGAAATGCCGGCTTTACCACCACGCGATTCAAATGATCCAGCACCCATTGCAGCGCGTGTTCCTGCCCACACCACCACGTCGCCACGGAGGGCAGCGTCAGGCCTTCTCCCAGGAGTTTGCGGGCGAGTCCGGGAAGAAACGGCATGATCGCCGCGGTCTCGATCACTCCGCTTCCGAGCGCGTTGGCGACGGCAACGTTTCCTGCATGGATCGCGTCCACCAGGCCTGCGACACCCAGGAAAGATTCACCCCGAAGCTCCAGCGGATCGCAGAAACTATCGTCCACCCGGCGTAGAATCACATCGACTGGACGCAGGCCTTCCACGGTCTTCAAGAAGACCTTGCTATCGCGAACCGTGAGGTCCGCCCCTTCGACGAGCGGAAAGCCAAGATACCGCGCGAGATAGGAATGTTCGAAATAAGTTTCGTTGAATGGGCCCGGCGTCAACAGCACGACATGCGGGTTGTCCGATTGTGCCAGTCGGAGAAGAGCGTCTCTCTGCGCGCGAAAAAATGGCGCGAGTCGTTTGACGTTCGACGCACGGAAAATATCGGGAAGAACGTCCGACACGATCGTTCGATTTTCGAGAGCGTAGCCGCTTCCAGAAGGCGCCTGAGTCCGATCCGCCAGCACCCACCACTGGCCGTCCGGCGAACGCGCGAGATCGATTGCAATCAGATGGAGCCGGGAGGACTGAGGAACTTTGATACCAGCGAGCGGCCTGAGAAACGCCGGGTTCGCGAATACCAGCGAGGCGGGCAAATCGCCGCTCGAGATCAGCCGGCGCTCTCCGTAAATATCCTCGAGGACGAGATCCAATAATTCCGCGCGCTGAATGATGCCCGCCTCGATGTAGCGCCATTCGTCCGGTGGAACCAGGAACGGCACCGGATCGATAGCCCATGGCCGATTCTTGCCGAGTGGATCCGAATAAATGTTGTAAGTGACACCGTTCTCGCGGATGCGGCGCTCCGCGCGTTCCCAGCGTCGGCCAAGTTCCTCCGATCCGATATTCTGCAGCGAATTGATGAAAGGAACCCAATGCGCGCGCGGCGTTATTCCGTCCTGCGCCAGTTCGTTGTAGACGGACGTGTCCGCCAATGGAATTTGCAGTAGGTCAACGATCATCGCCCGTCACGGTCAACTCCAGCGCAGGTCGAGCGTTAACGGAAAGTCGGGATTATTCTCTTCGGGAGGCAAATCTACTCGCCCCGGTGTGTGGCCAATTCCGCTGAAACGAGCCAGCCGCCGACTCTCCGCTTCATTCGCATTCACTGGAAATACTTCGTTCGCCCGGCCCCCGGGGTGAGCGACATGATACGTGCAGCCCCCTATCGAACTTCCCGACCATGTGTCTACGATATCAAAGACCATCGGAGTATGAACTGGAATGTTGGGATGCAGGCAGGAGGGCGGCTGCCAGGCGCGATACCGAACCCCGGCCACAAACTCACCGTGCACTCCGGTTGGATGAAGCGGGACCCGGCGACCGTTGCACAGGACGACAAAGCGCGGGTCGATGAGGCCGGTAATTTTTACCTGCAAACGCTCGACGGAGGAATCCACGTTGCGCACCGTCGCGCCGGCCGACCCTTCCTCACCGAGCACGTTCCAGGGCTCCAATGCATGGCGCAGTTCGAGATGAAGGCCGCGCTTTGAGATGGAGCCGATCACCGGGAACCGGAATTCGAAATGCGGCGCGAACCAGTCGGTCTCAAATGCGTATCCGGCCCCCCGAAGCTCGGCGAGAACGTCCTCCCAGTCGAGCCAGACGAAGTGCGGAAGCATGAACCGATCGTGCAGCGTGGTTCCCCATGACACCAGCTTCTGTTTGCGTGGTGTGCGCCAGAAATAAGCGATCAGCGCTCGAACCACGAGTTGCTGCGCGACACTCATCCGCGCGTGAGGCGGCATTTCGAAAGCGCGCATTTCGACAAGTCCCAACCGCGATGAAGCCGCATCGGGCGGATAGAGCTTATCGATGCACAGCTCCGCGCGATGCGTGTTGCCGGTCAGATCGGTGAGCAGGTGCCGGAAGATGCGGTCGACCGTCCACGGCGTGACGTTCGGCTTTCCAGCATCCGGAATTTGGTTGAATGCGATTTCAAGTTCGTAAAGCGATTCCGTGCGGGCTTCGTCGATGCGCGGATGCTGGCTGGTCGGTCCGATGAAGAGTCCGGAAAACAGATAGGAAAGTGAGGGGTGATTCTGCCAGAAGCCGATGATGCTGCGCAACAGATCGGGCCGGCGCAAAAAAGGACTGTCCTCCGGCGTCGGACCGCCGACAACAAGATGATTGCCGCCTCCCGTGCCCGCGTGTTGGCCGTCAATCATGAATTTCTCGGTGCCTAGCCGAGACTGGCGCGCTAGATCGTATAGGCAAGTCGTATTGCGAACGAGCTCGTCCCAGGATGAGGCCGGCTGGATATTCACTTCGATCACGCCGGGATCAGGAGTGACTTTGAGAACTGCGATCCGTGGATCGTAAGGCGGCGTGTAGCCTTCGATCGTGACCGGCATCTTTAGATACGCGGCAGTGTCTTCGATGGCCGCGACCAGGTCGAGATAATCCGCGAGATACTCAACCGGCGGCATGAACACGAACAGTTTTCCGTCGCGAGGTTGGACGCATAACGCTGGGCGCGAAACCCATTTCGCTGATTCGTCTTTCTCGGGTGGCTTTTCACGTTCAGCACGTGGTTCGGGTTTATCAGCGAAGATGGGAGCGTCAAAAAGATGCGGCTTACGCATTGGCCGCGCTGGAAGCTCGTCACGATCGCGAAACGGATCGGGATCGAAGTTCCACTCGACGTCTTCCGGTTTGGTCCAGGGAAGGGATTCGAGCGGCAAACGATAGCCCATGGCAGAATCGCCAGGAACCAGGAAAAGCTGCGATGCGGCGACGAACCACGGCTGGCTGGTCCAGCGCGGTCTTCCCTGCCGCGTCGGAATTCTGCGAAGGGGAATCACGTATCCGACGATGGCTCCCAAGCCTTGTTCGAAAACTCGCGCCACTTGCTGCCGGTCGAGCTGGTTCTCTAGTTTGGAATCGAGCGGCGTCACATTCACCGGCAGCTTCCGCTCTTTCCAGAGATAGTAGAACGTATCTTCGAACGCAGTGATGATGAAAGAAGCATTCACTTGAAGCCGTCGAGTGAGTGCTTCGAGGAATCGCTTTGCATCGGCCGCCGTGTGGCCGTACGATTTTTCTTCGTCAGCGATCAGGTTGCGATCTTCCCAGATAGCGACCCCGTCTTTCCGCCAATAACAGCCCAGGGCCCAGCGCGGCAGAGGTTCACCCGGATACCACTTGCCTTGTCCGAAATGGAGGAGCGCGTTGGGTGCGAAGGCGTCCCGCAGTTTCAGAAATAGATCGACGGCGAGCTTGCGCTTGTCGGGTCCGAGAGCATCGCTAGTCCACTCGGCGCCATCCGGATGGTCAAGTGAAACAAAGGTCGGCTCGCCGCCCATCGTGAGGCGGACGTCCTGAGCTTTGAGATCTGCTTCCACCTTTTCGCCGAGCGCCACGATGCCATGCCATTGACCGTCTGTGTATGGCTTGGTGACGCGCGCCGATTCGAATACGCGGCGCACCGACATCTCATGATGGAACGTGGTGTTGCACGGTTCAATCAGTCCCGATATCGGAGCGGCGCTGCCTGCATCTGGCGTGCACGCCAGCGGAATATGACCTTCGCCCGCCATCATTCCGGAAGTGGGATCGAGCCCGATCCAACCGGCGCCCGGCAAATACACTTCGGCCCAGGCATGCAGGTCGGTAAAGTCCGCGGCCGGTCCTTGCGCGCCTTCGAGCGGCTTCACGTCCGGCGTAAGTTGAATCAGATAACCGGAAACGAACCGTGCCGGAAGACCCAAATGCCGCAGAGCCTGAACCAGCAGCCACGCCGAATCGCGGCACGAACCGCTGCGCAGCCCGAGCGTCTGTTCACAGGTCTGGACGCCGGGCTCCATGCGGATGACATAGCGAATCTCATCGCGGAGCCGCTGGTTGAGCGAAACAAGAAAGTCGATTGTGCGCGTAGTGTTGCGGGGTGTGTTCGCAAGGAACGACGAGAGAAGCGGTCCCGCCGGTTCCGTTTCAAGAAACGGCCGAAGCTCGCGCACCGCCGAAGCATCCAGCGTGAACGGATAATTTTCAGCCGCCGGTTCGAGGAAAAAATCGAACGGATTGAAGACTGCCATCTCTACAACCAGATCCACTTCGACGAGGAACTCGGAAGTGGGTTCCGGGAACACCAGGCGCGCCAGATAATTGGCGAACGGATCCTGCTGCCAATTGATGAAATGATTTTTCGGAGTTATCTTCAGCGAGTAAGCAAGGATCGGCGTACGGCAGTGCGGCGCGGGCCGCAAGCGCACGATTTGAGGTCCAAGAGAGATTGCACGGTCATACCGATACTCCGTTTTATGATTCAGCGCGACGTGAATCGCCATAGTTTGGGGACCGTTCACTGGTAAGCCGGCGCGCGACGTGGAACGACGCCAACAGTATGGATGTCCCGTAGGTTAGCACGCGGACATTGGCTATAATGAGCCCCGGAGCGCCGGCCACGAGATCTTCTCATGAACCTTGCATGCAGTCGGGATGAACTCAGCCAGTTGTTGTCGGACGTAGCCTTCACGAGAAATCTGGCTCTCCGGCTGGACGTGGTTGACGACGGCGCATGCTGTATCGAGGTCCCCTTTCAAGAAGCATTCGAACGGCCAGGAGGGATTGTCAGTGGCCAAGTGTTTATGGCGGCCGCCGATGTCGCGATGTGGCTCGCGATCAAGACGAAACTGGGATTGGCCGACACCTCCGTAACCGCGGAAATGAAGACGAACTTCCTTGGCTCCGCAAGAAGAGAAGGATTTCGTTGCAAGGCGCGCGTTCTGAAACTCGGACGGCGCCTGATCTACGGCACGGCGGAGTGCGTGGCTGCTGACAACCGTCTGCTGGCGCACTCCACGATCACATACATACGAAGCGAACTTTAATTTCCAACCGTTTGCTGTTCCGCCGCGGCCAACCGTTGTTTGCACTCGTCGAGCATCTCCTGTGTTCGCGTCGCGCCTGAACGCGCTACGCCGATTGCCCGGATCTCGAGCAGCGCGTCCAAGGTGCGTATGCCGCCGGCCGCTTTAACTCGGATGTGCGCGGGCGAATGTTTGCGCATGAGCTTGAGGTCTGCGATCGTCGCGCCGCCGGTTCCATATCCGGTAGACGTCTTCACAAAGTCAGCGCCAACTTCAGCGCAAATCTCGCATAAACGAATCTTGTGCGCGTCCTGGAGATAGCAGTTCTCAAAAATCACCTTGACGATCGCACCGCCTTGATGGGTCAGATCCGTCACCGCTCGAATGTCATCACGAACGAAGTCCCAATCTTCGCTGAGCACCTTGCCGATGTTCACCACCATGTCCAGTTCCGTGCCGCCATCCAACAGCGCCTGCTCCGTCTCAGCGAGTTTGACTTTCGTCGTATGACCGCCGTGCGGAAAACCGATCACGGTGCTCGGCGCGACCGTACTTCCAGCCAGCAGTTCCGCACACTTTTTCAAATAATACGGCTTGATGCAGATGGACGCGACATCGTATGCCAATGCCAAGCGACAGCCGGCGTTCAGTTCCCGATCGGTCAGAACCGGATTGAGCAGCGAATGATCGATCATCTTCGCAATTTGCAGGTAGGTATAGTCCATATGCTGTGTACATCTTACCGCTTGGCGTCGCGGCCAGTTCGAATGTTACTGAGAATGAACCTAGATTGTCGTGGCACTCGACGTGCCTATCTCACTGCGAGGTGAGCATGAGCACGGCCGCAAATATAAGAAGTCTGTCTGTAGTTATTCCCATCACATTTATGGCCCTCATGGGATGCCATTCGACTCAAAGTGACACTGCGCAAAATCAGCCCGCGGATGTATCGAGTGGAAATCCCGCGGACGGAAATCTCGCTCCGGTTTCCGCAACACCGGCGGCCGACCAAAATTACACGGCCACAAACGATCAAAACTATGCCCCGGCCCCGGCGCCATACGAGCAGGGAGCGTCGTATCAGCAGACGGTACAAGCTCCCGAACCGCCGCCACCTCTTCCGGAATACAGCCAGCCCCCCGCTCCCGGCGACAATTACCTTTGGACTCCCGGATACTGGAATTACTCGACCACCGGATATTATTGGGTCCCTGGAGCGTGGGTAGTTGCTCCTTGGGTAGGAGCGCTCTGGACACCACCTTACTGGGGTTACGGCAACGGCGTTTATATCTATCATGCGGGCTATTGGGGGCCGCATATCGGCTTTTACGGCGGTATCGATTACGGCTTCGGATATACGGGCCACGGATATTATGGCGCCTATTGGAATCACGACAGGCTCGAGTACAATCGCAGCGTCACGAATGTGAATACCCCGACCGTTCATAACGTCTATGAATACTCGGTTCCACATGGCCGTGGCGATCGTGTTGCATACAACGGTGGGCGCGGTGGGATTGAGGCGCGGCCTTCTGCTCAAGAGTTGGCCGTAAGGCGCGACCCTCGAAGTGCTCCAGTGCCGGCACAGATTCAGCACGCTCGTGAAGCCTCCTCGAATCGTGCCCAATACGCGGTGGCGGGACATGTACAACCCGCGGCGCTCGCATTGGCGCGTCCGCTTCCTACTTCATATAAAGCCCCCGCGGCACGCCCTCCGGCGGCTGCCGAACGAGTCGCGGAACGACCTGCGCCTGAGGCGTCCCGTCCAGTGACAGAGGCAGCTCGCCCGGAAAACAGACCGGCAAATCGGCCGGAGAATAACGGGGCAGCTCCGCCACAGCGCGCGGAGGGCCGGCAGGCTCCTGAGGCTCGTCCAGCAGCACCGGAAAGCCGGACTGCAGCCGAGCGATCCATCCCGCGTCAAGAAAATCGGCCGGCTCCCGTGGCCCGCCCCGCCGCGCCGGAGGTTCGGCCAACGGCGGAGCCGCGAGCGGTACAGCAAACTCGGCCAACGCCGGAATCGAGGCCGGTGCAGCAACCGCGGCCAACGCAGGAATCGAGGCCAGTGCAGCAAACTCGGCCAACGCAGGAATCGAGGCCAGTGCAGCAAACTCGGCCAACGCAGGAAGTTCGGCCAGCCCCGCAGCCGCGCCCCGCGCAACAAGCGCGGCAAGAAGTCCGTCCCCCAGTTGCAGCACCGCGACCGGAAGCTCGTCCGGAACAAAGACCTGCGGCGGTTTCGCATCCCGCGCCAGCTCGGCCAGAACCGTCACGACCCGCGCCAAAGCAAGAGGAACGCAAACCGGAAGACAAGAAGCCTCCACTGTAGGGGGCTCTTAATACGGTAGGAAGGTTTAATAGTGTAGAGAAGCTTTCAATGGTGGTGCGCCCGGCATGACTCGAACATGCGACCTTCTGGTTCGTAGCCAGACGCTCTATCCAACTGAGCTACGGGCGCGCACTTTAGAATGAACTACTTGCAGCCAATGAATACGAGGAGATCTTGGCTGTGTGCTAGATTTGTGCTAGACACC
>CAWDKQ010000006.1:0-36874 GCA_963802915.1 Bryobacterales bacterium | reverse complement strand
CGGGAAGTGACGGCCGCCTGCCCATCGCGGTACAGCTCCGATGGCAACTGTTACGCTCCTTCATTTCAACCAAAACAGGGGATGTACATCGATCTTGATTCCGCCACTTCGTCCGACCCGTCTTCCGACCGGCGCTGAGCACCTGCGCTACTACCTGAAGCAGACGTACTTGCGAACATAAAACAGTGGAATCAAGCCACGTTACGAGAATATTAAAGAGCGCATTGAACCCTGTCTGAAACGTATTCCCGCCGCTCGGCTTATAGCCAGGACGAGGCCCGGAGAACCCCTGCGGCAAATCGGTAATTTGAGACATTTCCGACAGCAGGTATTCTCGCCAGCCGGCGCCGGTTTGTGACTCGCTAGCACCGCCGACGAACCAGCCGCTCAGTGCCAGATGGTGGGCGCTGTTATACGCGACCATGTGGGGTTCAACGATCCTTGTGCCGTGAACTGCATCTCCGGTGTAGTAAAAACTGAACGAGGTGGCGTGAGCCAATCGCGTTACAAAGAACTGGGTTCATAAAACCTCTCCTTCAGTTTTACTTGTACGTTAGGACAGGTTTTTGTCACAACTGTCCTCTCGGCCATATTTAGGACAGGTATCCAAATGCCGCTAGAGTGCGGCCCGGTAAGGTATAATCCCGCCCGAATGCGGGAGGCGATCATTGAAATAATTAAGTGGATTCGGGAATCGGTACGCCCCGTTATTGTCTTGCTGCTTATGAGTGCTTTAGCCTTGTTTCTTCCCCATTCCCGGCTCGCAACAATAGGAATCGCAGATTGGCTGCAAAAATACAGACCTTGGGTAGTTTCAGCCTTTTCAGGCTCGCTGATTTGGCTTATAACCTTCCCCGTTGAAGTAGAATACAACCGATACCGGGGAAAGCGGTATTTGCGGCAACTGACGGAGGAAGAGAGAAGCGTCCTAAAGCCTTTTATTCTAAACGCAAAAAAGACGCAGGCTTTTGCAATGAATGTGGCCGTCGCCCGCCATCTGGTCGAGTGCCATGTACTCACCGAATCTTCGACAACGAGCGTTCGTGGTCATATCGTCTTTGTAATCAATTCGGTGATTTTCTCGCACTTGATGAAGCACCCTGAACTAGTCGGAATAACTAGAAATTCAAACTGACCCACTACCCAAAGTCTCTAATCGTTGCCGGGCGGACGGGCACCGTGCTAGCATCCCAAACGGTCCGAGTCCCCTAACTACAGGAGAGCAAAAGAAGATGAAATCGCTAGTTACCAAGTTTCTGGCCGTCGCGGCATTTGTTGCGCTGGCCGCCACCGCGCACGCCCAGGTGCAAACATTTGACACCAAGGCCGGCCCGGTCAAGATCACGCCGATCTTCCACGCCACCGCGCGCATCGAAGCCGGCGGCAAGGTGATCTACATAGATCCTTGCAAGCCCACCAATTTTGCCGGGATGCCCCAAGCCGACCTGATCCTCTTCACCCATGAGCATGGCGATCACGTTGACATGGATGGAACCTCAACCAAGGCGCTAACCAAGGACGGCACCGTGGTTATCGCCACGGCCACCATCGCCAAATTCGTTCCCCAAGCAATGGTCATGAATAATGGCGAGACCAAGAAGTGGGATAAGTTCACCATCCAAGCGGTCCCGGCATACAACTTGGTGCGCGGGCCTGCAGCAGGCAAGTTTTTCCACCCCATGGGCCAGGGAAATGGTTACGTCATTACCTATGGCGGCAAGCGCTTCTATTTTTCCGGCGACACCGAAGTTACGCCGGAGATGAAGGCGCTCAAGAACATTGACGTTGCCTTCTTGTGCATGAACCTGCCCTACACCATGACGCCTGAAGAGGCTGCGGCTGGCGTGAAGGCTTTCAAGCCCAAGGTAGTAATCCCGTATCACTACCGCGCCAATCCTCCGACGGATCTCGCGGCGTTTCAGAAGGCGCTTGAAGGCAGCGGCATCGACGTGCGCCTGCTTGAGTGGTACCCCAAGACGTAAGCGAGGAGTATCTTTCTGAACCAAATCGGGCGGCGCATGCGAATGCATGGGCCGCCCGATTTATTTTTAGTCCTGTTCCGAATTCAATCGGCGCTGGCGCGCTGTGCAACTGGCAGAACCGGACCGCTGCCCGCACCTGTTTCGCGCATCGCGCGCGCCGCTTCCTCGATGTCTTCCCGCGTGAGTTCGATTTCCCCGGCACGAATCCAGCCGTCCACCTGTTCGGCCGAACGCGCGCCGACGATCGCTCCCGTGACTCCGGGCCAAGCCACGGTCCAGGCGACGGCTATCGCTGCAACGGTCGCATTGTGGCGCGCTGCGATGGGCTTCAGCGCATCGCGGAGGCGGAGGTTGCGGCTCAGGTTGTCGCCCTGAAATTCGGAGGCACCTCGCCGCCAATCGTCCGCCGCGAATCGCTTGACCCGTTCGGCCGTGAAGCGATCGGTGAGCAGTCCGGCTTGCATGGGACTGTAGACGATGACGCCTGTACCGTGGGCCGCGCACCACGGAATGACGTCCGCGGCAAATCTCGCCGGATGGCGGAGAAAGGAGGCTGCAGCGAATCGACATGCCGCACACGCTCGCATCGCTCGAGCAGTTCGACGGTGAAGTTTGATACGCCGCCGGCACGGACCTTGCCTTCCTTTATGAGCTGGGCCATCTCGCCCCAGGAATCTTCGACGGGCGTGCCGGTGTCGTCCGGCCAATGAAATTGGTACAGGTCGATGCGCTCGACGCCGAGTCGCTTCAGGGAGGCCTCGCACTCGCGACGAATGGATTCGGGCCGCAAGTTGCGCTGCGGCATCTCGAAGGGCTTGCTCTTATCGGCGATCAGACCGCACTTGGTGAAAACGAAGGGACGCTGGTTCGCCGGAATCTCCTTGAGTGCACGGCCGACAACTTCTTCGGAATGGCCGAGGCCGTAGATTGCCGCGGTATCGACCCAATTGATGCCGAGTTCCACCCCTCTGCGGATTGCTGCGATGGATTGCTCGTCGTCCTGCGCTCCCCAGCCGAAGGACCAGCCACCTCCACCCACCGCCCAGGTTCCGATACCCACGGTTGTGATCTCGAGTCCGCTTCGGCCCAGCGGCCGTTTATTGAGTGCCATGATTTTTCCTCCTGCGATGAGATTCCGATGAGATCCAAAGTCGACGCGGAAGTTGCCGCAAACGATTAGATGCTTGCTACGGAACCGCCGTCCACGCGCAAATTGGTTCCGGTAATGAACGACGCCTCTTCTGATGCCAGGAAGACCACTGCGGACGCAACCTCTTCGCTGCGGCCGGGGCGCTTGAGTTCGATGTGCGGACGATTCTGCGCCAGAAAGTCAGCTTCTGCCTGTGCCGGCGAAATACCGGCAGCCTGCGCGCGCTGCTCCATGAACTGTTTGACTAAAGGCGTCATGATGAATGCGGGCGAGACCGTGTTTACGAGGATTCCGTCTTTTGCGTAGGCTTTCGAGAGGCTCTTGGTCAGACTATTCAGCGCGGATTTCGAGGCATTATATTGCGGCATGAACGCGTCCGGCTGCGTGCCGGATTCGCTGGAGATGTTTATGATGCGCCCCCATTTCTGGCGCTGCATGTGCGGCAGTACGGCGCGCGTCGCGCGCACCGCGCTCATCACATTCAATTCGAACACGTCGAGCCAGTCCCGATCGCTGAGTTCATCGAAGGGAGAGAACTTGCCGGCCCCGCCAGCATTGTTCACCAACACGTGCACGGTGCCAAAACGCGCAATCACCTCGCTGGCCATCTGTTCGACATCTTCGGCGCGAGTGACGTCCGTGGCCACCGCGAGCACGTCGGCGCCGGTAGCTTTGTGGATTTCAGCGGCTGCGGCTTCGAGCTCGGCGGGATTGCGCGCCGCAATGGCCACGCGCGCCCTCCGCCGCAAAGGCCTGCGCGATGGCTTTGCCGATGCCTTTGCTCGCGCCGGTTACGAGAACGACTTTGTCCTTTAGTCCGAGTTGCATAAGGCGATTACCCGTTGGGCGGTTTGATCCTCGCAGCCATTTGATTGCGGAGCGTCAGATGTGGTTACATTCTTTGGTTCCGCTGAGATGCCGACAAACGTTCCGTGAGCCGCGCCTCGCGTTCGACCATGCGGCGCGACGGGTAGTACGCCAAGAAAGAGAGATAGGAAACCATGAGCGAATTGACGACCAAGAAACCGATGCGGATAGAGTCGGACAGCATGGGCAACATCGAAGTACCCACAAACGTCTACTGGGGCGCCCAAACGGCACGCTCTTTGGTGCACTTCGACATTGGCCGCGACGTCATGCCGCCGGAACTGATTCGCGCTTTCGGCATCTTGAAAAAGGCCGCGGCGCTCGTGAATCAGGAACTCGGCAAGCTGCCTCCTGAGAAGGCGCGGCTAATCGTGCAAGCGGCGGACGAAGTGATCTCTGGAAAGCTAAACGATCAATTCCCCTTGCGCATCTGGCAGACCGGAAGCGGCACGCAAACGAACATGAACGCCAACGAGGTAATCGCCAATCGCGCAATCGAACTCGCGGGTGGCGTGCAGAGAATTGTGCGTTTCATACTGAATTCCGTCCGATGATTGACAGAGCAAACGGAATGCCGTCCACAAAGGACTGAATCTATGGATTCGCGGAAATGCGGAGTTTAGGCGCGCGTAAAACCTACAGGCTACTTCCAGCGAAACAGCTTCATTGCCAGTACGAAACAAATTACCAGCCAGCCGCTCAGAATCCCGACCTGGGCACCCAACTGGCCCAGATTCGACCCTTGGAGCATATTCGCCCGGACTGCCTCGATCGCCGCTGTGAGAGGCAGGATTTTGATTACCGGCTGGAGCACGTCCGGAAAACGCTGCGCCGAAAAGAACACGCCCGAGAGAATCCACATGGGCATCATCACCAGGTTCATCATGCCCGATACGGCCTCCATGGTCTGGGCACGGGACGCAAGCAGCAGGCCGATGGCGCTGAACGACATGGAGCCGAGAAGGCAGAGAAGCAACAAGTCTACAAGCGAACCGCGCAAGGGAACGCCGAAGACCAATGCGCCGAACCCGACCACCACTCCGACCTCAACCACAAGCAAGAATAGACGCGAGAGGAGAAACGAAAGCAGATAGTAATGCTTCGGCATCGGCGTCGCGATCAAACGCTTCATCAGCTTCTTGCGCCGCGCGTCCACTATTGCAAAACCCATCCCCCAGATGGCGCTGCCCATCAGGTTCATGCCGAGCAAACCCGGAATCAGAAAATCGATGTAACGGGAACCGGGTTCGCGAAGATTGCGGTCGGTCGAGGCCACCGGATCCGTTCGTCCAGCCGCCTGCTGCACAGCCCGATTCGCCAACATCCGCGCGGTACGTCCTTCGGGATTCGTATCGTCGAAGCCGTAGACGACTTTCCCGTCCGCGCCCGGCGAGGCCAACAACGCCACTTTGCCCGTTCGCAACGCATCCTCCGCGGCGGGCTGAGACAGCTCTTCCACGTGGAGCAATTTTTCTCCGCGGATCGATTTCGCGAGCTCGGGCGACACTACGGCCACATTCAAAACGTCGGGCGGACGGTTACGGAATGCCAATCCCAGACCGGCGGCCAAGATGATTGGAAATACGAATACCCAAAAGAGCGCTTCGGGTTCGCGAACGAATTCACGGAACCGGACGAGGGTCAACTGGACCAGAGCATGGTCGGCCCATCCCGTAGATCGAGGCGCTTTCCGTGCCGCTTCGCGCGATCCGATGCCGGCTACTGTCGTGACATCACTCATCGCGTAAGCGCCTCCCCGTCAGAGCGACGAAAACATCTTCCAGGCTCGCGGAATGGGTTCGCAACTCCGTTAGCGCCACGCCCTGGCGGCTCAACTCATCGAGCAGAGCAGGCACCGCACGATGCAGCTCCGTGACCTGCATTTGGACGCTGCCGTTCTCCGGGTGAACGTCGCGCACTCCTTCCATCCGGCACAGCGATGCGATGTCGAGCCCTTTCGCCGCCGAAAACTCCACCATGTGCTCGATGCCGATAGACATAATGAGCTCGCGCGCGGTGCCTAGCGCGATGACTTTGCCGTGATCCATAATCGCTACCCGATCGCACAGGCGTTCCGCTTCTTCCATGTAGTGAGTGGTCAGGACGATGGTGCGGCCGGCCAGCTTGAACTCTTCAATCAATTCCCAAAGCTGCCGTCGGGCTTGAGGATCCAGACCTGTCGTGGGCTCGTCTAAGAAGAGCAGATCCGGGTCGCCGACGAGCGCGCAAGCCAAAGCCAGCCGCTGCTTCTGTCCGCCGGAGAGTCCCCCGACGCGCGACTTTTGCTTCTCTTCGAGCTGTACGAGCGCGATCACTTCCGATGCTTCGGGACCGGAGTTGAAGAAACTTCGGAACAGCCGGATCGTTTCGAAGACAGTGAGTTTCTCGGAGAGCAGCGTTTCCTGCAATTGAATCCCAAGGCGTTGCCGGAGCCGCGGTCCGTCGGCGTGCCAGCGCATTCCGAGGACCTCAACTTCGCCGGAATCGGGCGTTGTCAGGCCTTCGCAGATTTCGATCGTCGTGGTTTTGCCCGCTCCGTTGGGGCCCAGCAGGCCGAAGCATTCGCCGGTGCGCACCTCCAGGTCGAGGTTATCCACGGCCACGACATCTTTGTAAGTTTTGCGCAGATTGTGGACCGAGAGCGCGGGCTTCGTCGTCGACTGCGGCATAAGTCCAGTATCGGATGTTCTCAGACGGAACGTTTATAGAAGGCTGCCGTGAAGTCGTGAATGGAAGGTTCGGTCTTAGCGGCTTGCAGGCCTTTTAGAATGCCCTGTTTGTCGGCCTCGCTGCGATCCTGACCTAGTTTGAATTTCCCTTCCAGGAGCTCGATCTCGAGCTCAAATCCGATGATGCCGGCCATAAGCGAGTAGGTGTAGCTATCGGGAAGCTTGGCGAAATCGTACGACGATTTCTCGGAATCCTCGAATTTGTGGATCAGTTTCGCGAGGAGATCGTGGAGCTCTTTCTTATCGGAGATGGCCGCCAGCTTGCCGGAGGCGTGCACCACCGCGAAGTTCCAGGTCGGGACCACTTCGGCCTTTGAGTACCACGTCGGCGAGATGTAGGAATGCGGTCCGTGAAAAACGACGACAGCCCGGTCGCCGTTCTCAAGCGACTTCATCTGCGGATTCTGGCGGGAGATGTGGCCGTAGATTTTCCCGTACTTCCCGGCATCGCGATTGATGAACGTCGGGATGTGCGTGATGCGGGGTTCCGGCGAGGCGGTCACCAGATCGACGAAAGCGAACTGGTCCATGAAGTCGTGCAGGAACTTGCGATCCTCGACTAACTGGGGCTTGGGAATGTAGAGCGACGACTCGGGGGCAGGTTGTTGCGCCTCGAGCGGGAGTCCAGCGAGAGCCAGGCTCGCAAGCAGGTCACGGCGTTTCATCATAGTAAACTATAATCCAAAATGTTACCTGAGAAGCTAACAATCGAGGGACAATATGTTTCGCTCGTCCCGCTCGATCCAGAGGTCCATGGAGAGTCGCTGTGGGAAAGAGTGAACGGCCATGATGATTTATGGCTGTACCTTTTTGACGGGCCGTTTGCGGATCGCGAGGGTTTCCAAGCCAACCTGGTAAAGAAAGCGGCGAGCAGCGCGGATCCTTTGTTCTTCGCTATCGTCGACCGTGCATCGGGCAAGGCGACAGGTTTCGCGTCGCTGATGCGAATCGAGCCGGCACATCGTTGTATCGAGGTCGGGAACATTTTGTTCACGCCGGCTTTGCAGCGGACGCGGGGAGCCACGGAAGCGATGTATCTGCTGGCACGGTACGTATTCGAAGATCTCGGATATCGCAGGTACGAATGGAAATGCAACGCTTTGAATGAGCCGTCGCGCCGGGCGGCATTGCGGCTGGGGTTCCAGTTCGAAGGAATCTTCCGGCAGCACATGATCGTCAAAGGCGCTAATCGCGATACGGCTTGGTTTGCGATGCTGGACGGCGAGTGGCCGGCGCGCAAAGAGAGATTCGAACGCTGGCTTCAACCATCGAATTTCGATTCCGAAGGCAGGCAGTTGAGCCGGATGTAAAGGCGCTTGTTCACCCTACCCTTGTTCTCGGTTTTGAAGATCTCGAATCGGCCGACTTCGCCGGTCGAGCTGACGTGCGTTCCGCCGCAGGCTTGCGCGTCGAATCCGGCGATCTCCACGACTCGCACCTGGCCGTCGATGACCGGCGGTTTGACCTCCAGCGTCCGGAGCAGGTCTTCACGACGCCGGAATTCGTCTTCGCTGACGTAGTAGGAAGCGATCGGGAGATTCGCGTCGACGACGGCGTTGACCTTCTGCTCAATGCCGGCACAGAGCGCCGGGGAGAAGCCTTCCCATTTGAAATCGATGCGGGAGTAGTCTGGGCCGATCTGCACTCCGGTAATCCAGGCCGCGTGATCGCGCAATGCGATCGTGTTCAGAACGTGGAGCACCGTATGGTGACGCGTCAAAGCTTCGCGTCGTTCGCGATTCACGCGGAGGCACACAGACTGGCCCAGGAGCGCGGGATCGGGAGGGGGTTGCGTCGTGTACCAACCATCCGGGGCTGCACCGGTGATTTCGAGTTTAAGTCCGTTCGTGAAGGTGACGGTGCCTTCGTCCGGGGGCTGACCTCCGCCTCCGGGATAGAAACAGGTCTGATCGAATGCCAGTGCGTCTTCGCGAACACCGGTGATAATCGCATCGGCTTCAAGGCAATGATCGTCGACCCAGTACAGCCGTTTCGTCACGGCTTAGGAAGCTTGCGCAACACGATCGAGGGCGGGTTCGGTTCTGGGACGAGTCTTTAGATAGATCGCATGGCCTGCGTAGATCAGGCATCCGATGGCAATGGCCGCGACGGCGTTGACCGCGAGCACAGCGATCGCGGTGGCGCCGAAGGCCGCGGCATCTACACGCCGCATCTTCGGCAGCCGTTTCCAGGTGCTCCAGTCGAGAAGACAAATGCCCATCCAGGCCGTAACGCCGGCGAGAGCCGCAATCGGAATATGCGCGACAAATCCGGCGCCGAGCTGGAGAAACGCGATCAGAAATGCCACATGGACGAAGTTCGAAACGCGCGTTGTGGCACCGCATCGAACTGCCGCGAGGCTGCGGGCCGGGATGCCGACGCTCATCGGAGCGGCAAACATCCCCGCGACAATGTTGGCAATGCCGAAAGCTCCAAGCTCCTGGTCGGCGTCAGACTTCTTGACGTGATGATGGCGTCCACGGAAATGTTCGACGACCCGTGAGGTGATCAGCGTGTTTACCGAGGACACCAGGGCGAGGGCGAACGCGGATGGAATCACGGTGTAAACGTCGCTCGGATTCCACGCGAATCCAGCGAACGGAGGCAAAGTAAGGGGCAGCGCTCCGACCTCTTTTTCATGGATGCCGATGATCTGCGCCAGCACGAGTGCGACACCGATTCCAATGAGCGGCGATGGCGCCCGGTTGGACCAGCGAGCGGCCAGAGCCGCGGCGACCATTACGGAGATCCCGAGGACTGCCGGCGTCCAGCGTGTTTGTCCGATGTTCAGAATTACGTCCGCGAGATTGCCGAGTGTAGAACTTGACGTCTTTGACGCGTGCGATGAAATACCCAAAATCACGTCGAGCTGCGAGATCAGCATCATGGCGCCGATACCGCAGGAGAATCCGGAGACGACGGCCTGCGGGACCTTGTGAGCGTATTTTCCAAGATGCAGGGCGCAGAAGACCAGCATGAAAATGCTGGCGGCGATCGAGATTTTAGCGGCTCCGCCGATGCCCTGCTGGCGGACAGCAATCGCGACAAAGGGCACAGTCGCGCTGGCCGTGCCACCGATGAGAAGGGGGTTGCGGCCCAGGAGCGCGGTCACCGGGCCGGTCAGAATAGACGTGAAAATCCCCAGGACTGGCGGCAATCCCATGAGGGATGCCATCGCCAATCCGTAAGGCAATGCGATGAGCGCCGCGATTGCGCCCCCAAAGCAATCGCCCGCCAGCGCTTCCCAACTATATTTGGCTCGAAAGCGCCTCATTGCGAAGCTTAGGCGGCCATCACTTTCGAGAAAGCGATTTTAAACTTGGCCATTTCTTCTGGGGTGCCGATGGTAACGCGAACGTAAGTCGGCCAGCTCGGCCAGACACGTCCGATGTAGACATGCTCTTTCTGCATGGCGGTGATGATCTCGCGGCCAGGGCGTCCGGTGTCCACCATGAACTTGTTCGAGACCGAGGGCACGAACTTGAAGTTGTTCTTGGTGAGGTACGCGAACACATCTTCGCGGGTATCGGCAATGATCTTGCGGCGTTTGGGAACCAGATCCTTCACCTTGAGACTTGCGGTTGCGCCTACCATGGCGGTCACCGGCAGTGCACCGGCGCTGTAAGGCATGATCTTCTTTAAGAGATCGGGACGCCCCAGCGCGGCTCCCGCTCGCAGACCGGCCATACCGTAGATCTTTGAGAAGGTGCGCAGAATGATGACGTCTTTGTCGGCGGCCACCAGGTCGGAAGCCATGGGCGCCCCAGAGATGTGGATGTAAGCTTCATCGAGAAGCAGGATGCTTCCGGCGGGCTTGTTCGCGACCAGGTAATCGATGTCTTCGCGCGATGTCAGTGTGCCAGTGGGATTGTTCGGGTTGCAGACGTAGATGAGGCCGGCGTTCGGAGACGCTTTGGCCATCGCTACGACGTCGTGCGCGTAAGTCTTCGTCAGCGGAACGCGAATCACTTTGGCGCCGATGAATTCGGCCGCGCGTTCACCCGCCTCGTACCCGGGATCGCCGGTGACGAACGGTTTGGTGGGTGATGTGAAGGCGAGAACGGCTTGATGAAGCGGCGCGCTGGAGCCGGCGTAGGGAGTGATGTAGCTCGGCTTCAGGCCTTCCATCTCGGCCATGGTCTCCTGCATGGTGAACGTCTCTTCGTAAAGATAACGTCCGCCCTTTTGAATAATGTTGTGCATGGCCTCGGCGGCCTCCGGGCAGGGTCCTAGAGGATTCTCGTTGGCGTTGATCTTGACGGCGTCCGCTGGCATGTTTTTGACCATGGACAACTGCGCCAAGGCCGATTCGCTTGAAAACGGAAGCGTAGCTCCCGCAGCCAGCATGGTGGCGAAGCGTCCAAAATTTCGGCGGGAAAACCCACGCCGCAATAGCTCTTTTTGCTCGACGGTGCCGAGTTGCATCATGATTTTCTCCTGGAAAAATTAGAGACGTCTGCCGTCATCGAAGAGGCCGCAGACTGGCCGACATTGATTGTGCGTGGGAAGAAGCGCCGCATTCGCAGTTCCTTGTCGATTCATTCGTGCATGATTGCAGTAGTAGCAATCACTCCGACGGGGAGCGAACAGCAACGAAGCGAGGGGCGGACGGGTGTGACGGCCGTTCATACTAAAATGCATGAATTGCCCAAGACGGATCTACGCCGATCAGTCTGGCTTAGGTTACCGCTTATCACACCCGTTGTCTAATAAAAAACTTTTATTACATTAATTAGTGTTGGCTGTCTTTCACTCGCGTCGCATCGCGAATGCGGATCAATTCAGCTGGATTCAGACGAAGCTCGTCTGAAATGAGCTCGGCACCCGAGAGGGCGTGCCGTGCCACGCCGGTCCTGGCATGTTCCGCAGTTTGGGCAAGCACGTGGTACAGCTCATGGGCCAGCACCCGAGCCAGAGCACGTCCGAAAAGAGTATCTGAGCGCCTGTGATCATAGCCCCACATGGCGGCGTGGACCGACGAGCGGATCTTATCGCACGACACCTCGCTAAACGGAAGAACGTCACCGTTGGTAGTGTACGTGAATCCAAGAGGGCCCCGTTCATCGTAGAGGAACGGAACGGGTTCCATCAGGCAGTTACCGCGAAACGTGACCACAACAAGGTTGGAGAAGGACTCGGAAGGGGCAACTTCGCTGCGTTCGCGCCAGTCGATTTGAATGCCGGATCCGACCATGATGGATGCCAGCTCACGCTTCATTTCCTGAAGCGATTCTTGGGAATACCTTCCGTCGAAGTCAAACAAGATCGTGACGGACGACACGGTAGCTTTCGGGCTGGAGGATACCCCGGCAGCTCCAAGCAACGTAGCAAGGAAACAAGCAGCGGTGTAACGCATACTAGTCACCAGCGAGGGTGACAGGGGCGGACAACACCCGCTCCTATTATATATAGAATCGGCTGAATGAGGCGTCTACGATATGACGGAGATATTTAATCGGCGAGGTCCGAGAGATCGCCGAACATTTGACGCGTGCGAAACGGGTAGGATCGACGAGACGATGGCGCGCCTAATGCGCTCCCATCACCGACGCTCTGAGACGAACAGACTTAAAAGAAAATCCCTCAGCGATTTGTTGTTCTCGGATCCGATTCCATTGGTCAAACGCGTTCTTGGCAGTATTGATGTGTCAGGGCTTCCACTCTGGTGAACACCTTTTTATAATCGTAATCAGCTAGGTGCCGTGCCTGTTGGAGCTCCACGAATGCGTCTGCTACCGCCTGCAATTGAGCATTCGGCGAATTGCAGTTTTTGCAGATTCCTCTCATTTTCCGATGCTCGAACGATCTTGCAAAGATTGATCTGTGCCGCTCTATCTTCCAGTAGCTGGCACCGTCCGATACCAGCAAATGAAACAGTGCATAATAGGCCGCGGATACTGCACGCCGGAGGCTAGCTTGCTTCGGGCGCTTAGGGTCGAGTTTTGCAAGATGCGCTGCTTGCTCCAGTAGATCGTCAGGGAGGCCCAAGAATCACCCTAGACCCCTCTGCATCTCCGCCACCTCCGATTCGCTGCGAAAGTCCGAGTACCCGACTAACCTCACATCCAAAGCCCTGAGCTTCTCAGCAAGCCGTCTTCTCACTTCCGTCGTAACCCGGCCGAGCATCGCGCCTTTGCTCGCCTGGTTTCTCAGCACGACATGGAAAAAGATGGCCCAATCCCCCGTCCAATCCTTGCCGAACTCAAAACTGATGTTGATTACGTGCGTACTTGCACCGTTGACGATATCCCTGACGGCCGCTTCGATCTGCGCTTGCTTCGTCACATCCGACGGCATAAACATTGTGATGAACCTTCCATGAGCATACACCAAGACACTGGGTTGTCAGCCGCTAAGACTGTTGAGTAAATCGCGGTCTAAAACAGACTGATATCCTGGCTATTTGATGCCCTCATTCGACGTCGTTGGCGTCGGTCTTAACGCCACGGATACATTGATCCTGCTATCCAAATTCCCCGCCTACGCAGGTAAGGTCGCTTTTGAACGGGAGATCCTCAGTCCCGGAGGACAAGTCGCCAGCGCGATGGTCACTTGCGCACGGCTGGGATTGCGAGTCAAATACATCGGGACCATGGGAGACGATGAACGCGGCCGCGTTCAGATGGAGAGCCTGCTCGCTACCGGGATCAACCTGGACGACGTGCAAGTCCGCCAAAACTGTCCGAATCAGACGGCGTATATACTGATCGACCAGACCACGGGGGAGCGGACCGTTTTGTGGCGGCGCGAGGAGTGCCTTCGCCTTGAACCTGCCAGCATCACTCCGGAGCAGATAACGAGCGCGCGGCTCCTGCATATCGACGGACACGATACGCCCGCGGTGGCGCGCGCGGCCCAAATCGCTCGGCAGCATGGGATTCCGGTGACCGTGGATGTGGACACTATTTATCACGGTTTCGATAAGGTGCTGCCGCATGTCGATTACCTGGTGGCCAGCTCGGAGTTTCCAGTTCAATGGACCAATGAGCGCGACCCTTTTAAGGCATTGCAGACCATTCAGGAAGAGTACGACATCCGCGTAGCCGCGATGACGCTGGGGGCGCACGGCGCGCTGGCGCGAGTAGACGGGGTTTTCGTATACTCTCCGGCGTTTGTAGTGAACTGCGTGGATACCACCGGCGCTGGGGACGTCTTTCATGGAGCCTTCTGTTATGCTGTGTTGAAAGGCATGGCGATGCGCGACGCACTCGAATTCTCGAATGCCATGGCGGCGCTAAACTGCACGGCGCTGGGCGCGCGCGGCCGCATTTCCACGATCGATGAGGCAAAGTCACTGATGCAGCGGGCGGAACGCCGTTCTCACCCGGACTTCGAGTTGCGCGTTCACACGCGCACCGGCCCATGATCCCCTTACGATCGTCTGAACGCACCTATTCGACACCGACGGTTACGATCTCTCTCATCGTGATCAACCTGGTGATTTTTCTTTACGAAGTCAGCCTTCCCGAATGGCAGCTCAACCGGGTGATCCGTTTGTATGGGCTGGTGCCGGAATACTTTCGGCCGTCGATGCTGTTCACGTCGATGTTCCTGCATGGCGGCTGGCTGCACGTTCTCGGGAACATGTGGTTCCTGTGGATCTTCGGAAAGGGCATCGAAGACCTGCTGGGACACGGCAAATTCCTGATCTTCTACCTGGTGTGTGGCGTTGCGGCGGGGTTCATTCACGTTCTTGCAAATTACAATTCACCGGTCCCAACGATCGGGGCCAGCGGGGCAATCGCGGGCGTCATGGGCGCTTACCTGATTAAGTTCCCGCGCGCGTCTATTGTGACGTTGATTTTCATCTTCATTTTCTTCACGACAGTGGACATCCCGGCCGCGTTCCTGCTGGCGTATTGGTTTCTGATCCAGTTCTTCAGCGGAGTCGGCTCCGTGGGCGACTCACAGATTTCTCACGGCGACGTTGCCTGGTTCGCACACGTCGGAGGGTTCCTGGCAGGGATGGTTCTGATCAAGATCATGCCGACGCGGCAGCGTTTTCCACGCTGGTACTGAGTTCCATGCGCTGGCAGCTTAATTTCACTTCGGCGAATATCGATCGTCCTCTGGATATACTCGCGATTGCCGCGCATCCCGACGACGTCGAGCAGACTTGCGGCGGGACGCTGCTTCGAATGGCGGAGATGGGGTACCGGACGGGCGTACTCGATCTGACGGCGGGCGATATGGGGACGCGCGGAACGCCGGAAACGCGTGTCGAAGAATCGCGCGAAGCCGGCAAGGTCATGCAGGTTGCCTGGCGCGGCAACATGTATTGGCCCGATGCGCGGCTGGAGAATAATGTCACGGCGCGTATGAGTCTCGCGGTTGAGATCCGCAATCTGCGGCCGCGCGTGGTGATTCTGCCGTATTGGGCAGGCCGCCATCCGGATCACTACCGGGCATGCGAGATCGGGTACGAAGCATGTTTTTTGGCGGGCCTCAAGAAGCTGGATGAAGAAACGGCTCCGCACCGGCCGCAGAAGATCCTTTACTCGTCGTTATACGCGAATGTAACGCCGTCCTTTGTAGTCGATATTTCGGCGCAGTTCGAGCGGCGCATGTCGGCTCTGTTCGCATATGGCTCGCAATACGGCGAAGACGTAGAAGGCGCGGACCTGTTCCCGAAGCTGCAGGAGATTCGGGAGCGCCTGGGTGCGATTGCGCGCTTTTATGGCAATCTGATCGGTGTGAAATATGGCGAGCCGTTTGTGGTGAAAGAGACGATGCGCGTGGACGATGTGGTGGCGCTCGGCCCGCGGAGTCTCTAATCTGAGCCGGGCGCGTCTTAGAAGCCGGTCACTACTGCTGTTTTTCTCCCTTTATACCGGGCTCGGAGTATTTGAGTTCAGCGACCGGTAGCACAAACTGTATGTAAGTTAATCCCCGTTCCGAGCGACGGGCGCTATACTCCACACACATACCAGCGCCCGTCACTCGCTTAGCGCATCGAAAGGGAGACAATGACAGGCATAAAGACTTGTGTGCTCAGTTGTATGCTTCTTCTCACCACAGGTCTCGTCGCTCGCGCCGACGACAAGAAGAAAGATCCGGACGCGATTGGGAATCGAGATGTCGGCAAGGGCGTCAATTTCTATTCACTTGAAAAAGAAATCGCCCTCGGAAAGCGTCTCGCGCAACAAGTCGAACAGCAGGCGAAAATCATAGACGATCCTGTGATCTCCGAGTATGTGAACCGCGTGGGCCAGAATCTGGTTCGCAACTCCGACGCGAAGGTCCCTTTCACGATCAAGGTGATCGACAGTGAGGAAGTGAATGCGTTTGCTTTGCCGGGCGGATTCTTCTTCGTGAATTCAGGGTTGATTCTGAACGCGGACAACGAGGCCGAGCTTGCCGGTGTAATGGCTCACGAGATCGCGCACGTCGCCGCGCGCCACGGCACCCGAACCGCAACGCGGGGAGAGATTGCTAATTATGCGACCTTACCTTTGATTTTCATGGGAGGAATGGCTGGGTACGGAATCTATCAAGCTTCCAGCGTGCTGATCCCCGTGGGGTTCCTGAAATTCTCTCGAGCTTTCGAGTCCGAAGCGGACATGCTTGGCTTGGAGTACATGTACAAGACCGGTTACGATCCCACTGCTTTCGTCGACTTTTTTGAGAAGATCGAAACCCTGGAAAAGCGAAAGCCCGGCACTATGTCGAAGATCTTTTCCACCCACCCGCCGACGGACGATCGTATCAAGGCCGCCCAGAGGAACATTGAGGAGATTCTAAAAGCAAAGCCGGAGTACATTCTGAATACGTCCGAGTTTATCGACGTCAAGGCGCGTTTACTGGCGATGCATAACTCACACAAGCTGGATCCCAAGGACATGAACAAGCCTCGACTCCGGCGGGCTGCCGGCTCCGGGAGTGGTCCCGTCGACGCAGCTGAAGACGGAAACAAACCGAAGGGCGATGAGGACGACCGTCCGACGCTGAAGCGGCGTCCTGACAATCAGAACTGAAATCGATAACCGCGTGCTACGCTTCAACTGGCATGCCGGTTCGCGTTAGCGAAAGCTTTGTCCTGCGCACGTATCCTTTTCGCGAAGCCGACCTGATCGTCTCGTTTTTTACCCGCGATCAAGGCAAGATTCGAGGCGTGGCACGGCGCGCGCGGCGCCCCAAGGGTCCGTTCGGATCCGGTCTTGAACGCCTTTCCCACGGGAACATCGGTTACTTTCAGAAAGAGAACAGGGAACTGGTGAGTTTGAACTCAGCGGAACTGATTCAATCCCAATTCGCACTCGCATCCGACTATGAAGCCAGCATAGCCCTCGATTTTCTCGCCGAGGTTTCGGATCAGATTCTCCCGGCCGGTGATATCAACGAACGCCACTTTCGATTGCTAATCGCCGTGCTTGCCTATTTGCGCGGCGCGGGCAGCATCTGGCCGGCAGTGACATACTTCAGTTTGTGGGCGGTGCGCCTGGCGGGATTTCTGCCGGAGATGCGCCTGATGCCGGAGTCGCGCGAGCTTGCGGAAGAAATGCTGGTGACTCCGATTGCAGACCTCGCGCCGCGTGAATGGTCGAAGGAAGCAGGGTCGGATTTGCGGCGTGCTTTGGTGGCGATCATCGAAGAGCATGTGGAACGGCGGATTGTGACGTCGCAAATGCTGGAGGCGCTGTGACAGCATGTTGAATTTCCGCCTCCGGGTGTTTCGCGCGGTCACGATGCACCTGAGTTTCCGGAGAGCGGCGGAAGAGCTCTATCTTAGTCAACCTGCGTCTCCCTTCAGATCAAGGCTCTGGAGGAAGAAATCGGACTGCAATTGTTTGATCGCAGCAGAAGCCATATCAGCCTGACCCCGGCAGGTGAGACATTGCTGCGGTACGTGGAAAAGTTGGAATCGCTCGAAACGGAAGCGGAGGGCGCGCTCGCGGCGTTTCGCGGTGAAGTACGGGGGCGACTGGTAATCGGGGCATCGCTAACGATTGCGCAATACGTCTTGCCGAGATTACTTGGACCGTTCCTGAAGCAGAACCCGCAACTCGAAATCGGGGTGAACACGCACAATACGGAACGAGTCATTGAGGATGTCGAGGAGCAGCGTAGCGCGCTTCGTCTCATCGAAGGGCCAGCACGACGGCGCGATGCCACGGTCGAGCCGGTGCTTGAAGATGAGCTGGTCGTAATCGCTCCGCCGGCTCACGCATTCCGGAGCAGGGGCAGATCGATGGGGCTCTGATGGCGCGGAACGACGGCTTAGGCGTTTAAGACACGCGTAGGAACGGAAGCCGCAACTGCGTCGATGCTCGACGCGAGCGCAAATGCGCCGTTTACCAGGCGGCCCAGCTTCTCCGAGTCCACATTGCGCCGAGCGACATCGTATCCGCCGTTGTCGAGAACGGCTTTCCAAACGGGCCGGTCAAGCTCGGACGAGAGCAGGATAAAGAAAACGGGAGTGTTTCCGGCTATGATCTCGCGCGCCGCGGCCCGCCAGTCCGCATCCGCCAGTTCACGATCGCAGAGAACGACGGTTACTCGATTCAGCTTGCTGATCTGAAGCGCGGTATCCAGAGTTTTGGCGAAAAGAATATGCCAGCGTTCCTGGATCGCCAGTATTCGCAGGCTCAATTGGAGGGATGGGAGAGCGGTGACAACGAGCACGGTTCGCTCGTCTGTCCCGATCCGCTCGATCCGGCGCCAGAGAGATCCTAAGTGACCGAAAATGTTCTTAAGCACTTGCCCTCAAACCAGGACTCAAACGTAGAATAGGACCACCGTCGCTCGGAAACAATACTGCCGGATCTGTAAAAAAGCGAGGTTACATCGGTAGACACAGGAAACCTATGGAGGTCCAACGCCGCGGCTGCTCGGAAACGAGGGGACGCCAGGCGCGGTCAGGGGAACCGATGGCCAGCTTTGGTTTACGGGAGGCAAAGGCGCAACGACGCCGGGATTGGGCGACAAGACTGGCGGACCGTACAAGTAAGAATCTCCTCCTGGATAGGCCGGAATGTAATTGTGGCTGTGGCCCGGTGCATAAAACGGCCATCCGAACGGGCTGTTGAGGAATCCGGAAGCCGATAGAAGCGTGTAAGAGGCGGACCAGGGATCCCAGTGCCACACAGGACCGTGCCAATCGCGCGGCGGTGCAGAGTATGATTGCGCGCACGCGGCGCTCTCAAGACTCAACTGCCTCGACCTCCGATCGCTCCACGCATAGAGCAGGTTGCCGGTTTCAGGAGTTACTCGAAAAGTTCGTAGCGTTCGCGTTTTTGCGCCGAGACCGCTGCCGAGAACTACATGCTTGTCGCCGCGGCTAAGCCGTAGCGATCCGCTGAAGACGGCGACTCTGGAGCGATTGCGGTTGAAATCGTATAGGCCCATCCCCTGTACCGATGCTCTTACGCCATTGATCTCGATTGCGATCCGGCGCGGGGCCGGACCCGTCACAATCTCCAGCATGGCTTCGCCCTTTAGGACGTTGGCATCGATCTCCGCTGGGCTCGCTTTGCTTAGAACCAACTCGCTGTGCGGGGCGAGCCGTAGGAAACTGCCTGTATCGCGCGGCGAATCAGCACGAGCTCGGACGCATGGAGATCCGCGATCGCTTCTGGCCGTACGTAAAGGCGGTCGATACTTCCCAGGAAGATCCCGAACAAGCGCTGTATGTAGCCCGCGTTCGAGGGTTCTTTCTGGAGCCGGCCTGCGTCACCGCGGTGTTCTCCGCGGCCGATGAGAAACTGGCGGCGGAGTGGCACCGGGCCGGTGTGTCGCTCGACCAGGTGCAGCGCGCCATCTTGATGGGCTGCGCGCGGAAATACGTGGCGCTGTTCAACCATCCCGGCGGCTCGCCGATCACGTCGCTGCAATACTTCGCCGGCATTGTTGAAGAGATCGCCACTCTGGACATGCCGCTCGACTACTGGCGCTATTTGGCACTGCGAACGAGGAAAATGGAAAGCCAGTGGCGTGCTCAAGCAAACCTTGCGGGAGCAACCGTCGCAACGAACACCGAAACGAACTAATGTTGCTCTGACCCGAACCTTACTCTTGACCGATGACGATCACCTGCCACACAATGTTTTTGACAGCGTCGCTCGGCGATGATCTAATCGTCTTCAGCTCGGAATGAGCGATTTTCTTCGTCGGAATCCGCACATGACGACACGCCATCTCCATTGCCGCAGGTGCGGAAGCCCAGACATTCGGCTTTCAGGGGATCAAGGACCGTTGTGCGTTCTGATGTTTTCATTGTTTCGAAAGAAAAGATATCGTTGCCGAAGTTGCCGGAAACGCTTTTTCGCGCTCGATTTAAGAAACAGCGAACCCGCAGACAGCAAGCACGTGGCCACATTCTTTACCCATATTCAGAAGCGCATACGCTAGCAGGATTACTGAGGGAGCGAAGCGGAAGAGACCGCCGAGGATGAATCTAGACTTCGAGGCTCGCCGATTGTTCGAACCCACTTGAACAATTCAGTGAACTTTTTCGGCTAACGCTTTCGATGCTACTTCGTGTCGAACGAATTGTAAATAGATCTCACCCATACGTTCGGCGGCGGCTTTGGATGAAAACGTTGAGCAGCGGATATAGTTTTCGGCCCGACTCGCGAGTCCACGACGAAGGACGGGGTTGTCGATCAACCTGCGCAACGTTGACGCAAGGTCTAAGAGATCAGCCGCGCGAAAGAGCAATCCCGTCTTTTCGTGCTGCACGAGTTCCGGGTTGCCTCCGACATCGGAAGCCACCGGACAGCACCTGCACGCCATTGCTTCCATAAGGGCATTTGAAAACCCCTCAGTGCGGGACGGCAACACGAAGATATCAATGACGCTTAGCCGTTTCTGAACATCGCCAGTTGCCGGTTCGAAGAAGCAGGCATCAGCGACACCAGTTTCACGAGCAAATTGTTTAAGTCCTTCTAACTCGTCACCGCTTCCGACGATAACGAGCCTAATATCGAAATGATCTTTGCGAATGCAGGCGAAAGCTCCGATCAGAGTGGTCAGGTCCTTTTGGGACGGAGCCCACAGACGGTTCCTATGGTGAGCATCGGGGTCCGCGAAATTGGCGCTATGAAGCGGTCGAGATCTATGCCATTGTTACAGACCTGGATCTTGGCTTCTGGGATGTGTTCGTCATCCCGTAGATGACGACGAAGATATTCACAATTCACGACGATCGCGTGCGCGAAACGATCCGATATGCGGGTCAGCGTTCGATACATAGGCGGGATCAGCTTGCGGTGCGATCCTTGACTCGACAGAGCGATGGCATTGGTCATCATCCGCGTGATGGGAATCGCATAAACGTTTAGGGGGTAATCCCAGGTGTGAACTATCCGGATTCTGTTGGTGTTGATGTAGCATGCGAGGCGATGAGCCTCTGTTATTGCTGCCGAAGACGCGTACGAGGCGACGGCGAATTGAATAATCGGAATGCCTGCTTCCCGCAGTTCATCACCACGGATTCCTAGAGGCCGGAAGCAGCCGACACGTGGTTCAAAGACGGAGCGGTCGATGAACTTGGCTGTTTCGGTCAACTGACGCTCACTACCACCGATGTGGAGTTCGCGAGCCATGAGTAGGATGGGGATCTTCATCGAGGTTACATACATTACAACGCTTCACGTTGGGATATCCATTTTAGTTGGAATGTATAGCAGCTTTGTTGGTGAAAAGCAATAAAGCCGTTCTTGGTCATTCCTTCTTAGATCCAGCGGTTCGCGACGCCGGCTAATGTCGTCTGCAGTCGCATTCGTTCCATGCTGCCGTCAACCCCATACCGGCGGATATCGAAAACATTGGTCCGTCCAGGCTTGTTCAGACCGCCATAGAACGAAAACGCCGCCCGATAATCAGCTCTCTTCAAGGCTCGCAACGTTGCATCGTTGAAACTGTTGACGGTTCCGTCCGGGTACGCGAGCACATCGACCTTAATCCCGAGTTTCTCCTCGATACATGCGCGCGACGACGCCAATTCCTGGTACTGATTCTCTTCTTCCAGTCTTGCGAGAATCTCGTGCGTATCAGTGTGCGATCCCATAGTCATGCCACCATCGATCATCTCACGGGCTTCTTGCCAACTCAAAAAACAGCGTTCCTTGGAGCAATCTGGCCGCTGTGCATCTGTGGTCTCTTCCAGGTCACTCAAGAACCGTTCACGGTCTTGCATAGCGGCGGACTTGAAAAGAAGTAGAGTCTGTCGAATCACATCCTGGCGATCAAGATGAACTAAGTCGAAGGACACGGATTCGGGATATCGAAGCGCAATACGCTCCCGCCTGGAGCGCTTTATCAAATATGCGATTACATCCCACCACGGTAGTACGCCAGTGCCAATGAATCGCGTGGGCAAGAAAAACACGCCTGAGACTTCATGGCGTTGCAGAATCGGGAAAACCTCGGTGTAGCTGTCTCTATAGCCATCGTCAAAAGTGATCAACACTGAAGTCCGGCGCCGCTTGGTCTTACCGCTTGCGATGTCAATGGCCTCATTGAGGTCGGTCAAGTAGAACCTCCGTTTAAGATAACGGATGTGCTCGTCAAATTGCTCCGTCGTCGCCGTGAAAGTCCAGGGGTCATATGGCGTGTTCGCTGCGTCACCTATCCTGTGGTAGGTCAAAACCATTAGTTGGTCGCGTTGAGGTAGACTCTCAAGCAGAACTGTTGACCCAAGACGGTGGGACCACGTTGCGGCGCACTCTCTCTTTGAAATGGGCATGTGCTTAGCGTCTGTTATTTATGGATTCCCTAAGCCAATGTACGATTTCAGCGTGTTTTCGGCAAGCAATACGAATCCACTTTGAAGCCGAGAAATCCACCGAACGGCCCAATAGACGTAATGAACGGTCATTCCCGAAACTTTGCTGGTCCGATTCGATCCGACAGTAGGATCGAGCTAAACTGATATTTTCGCTTTTGCGATGCGTTGCCCAGAGCTTCATAGCTGATGGAGCGACCCCTGTCCGGTCTTCAGAACTGAGATGGCGTTCTTCCTGGCCCGTTTAAGACGTTCATCTCGCTGGAGATTCGGTTCGAGGAGATAGTCTCGAACATAGGTACCAGAGATGTAGACATCGGCCCTGATTTGATTGAGTAGGCGGCTACGAAAGACAAAATCCTGCTGGATGCGGGCGCGACGATGCTCTGTCTGGTCGAGGGCTCGCCTTGTATTCCAGCCCGCGTAAGCCATAAGTGACAAAAGTCCGCCGAAACCAACGATCAGGATGAGGCTGCTATGGCGAACGTGGCTTGCTGTATCCACGGCTTGATCCGCGCTCTATTCTGACTCAATCCGAAGCAGGCGGTCCAGCCGAAACCGGCCTTTACGGGCGTCTTTCCCCGAAAATACGGCGACGACGGTATGAGATCGCCGGGCGATATTCGGGTTCGCCCCCCCCCCGGCGATATCAGGGAGAATACCGAATACACAGTATTGCGCGATGACGCTATGAAAAGTAACCTACCTGTGATGGGACTCGGATCCGGCAGCGCAGTACCAACCAGCCGCGATACAGTTTTCGTCCTGCTGCTCAAGCGCGGCTTTCTGTATGTTGAGGAATGCGAGAAGGGCCGGGAATTCGAAGCCGCCGACAAGGCGGGTGCGGGATTCTCGGAGTGTTCGAATCTATGAACGAAGTTCGCGAGGTCGCCCGCCGGAGTGTACCGCCAGGAATAACTGCTTCGCTGCAATAGGTACCCGCGTTTTTGTCCTTTTTTACCGGACTCGTGGTATTTCAAAACACCGTTTGCCGCCCTATATTGGTTGCAGTCAGCCGTTACGAACCGACGGGCGCACCCTCCAACACACACCCATATGCGCCCGTCCCACTAATTCGTCCGAAAACCTTAAGCACGAAAGACGGTTCGCGCGTATAATAATCCAGTATCTTGAGCAGTTTCAGGACGGCCCCGATGCGCTTCGAACGCCCAGCGTCCCGCACTCCCACTCCAACCCAGTCCGGCGGCTTAGGGCTCGAATCGCAAGCGAGGACCTGAAATGGGCGACACGTGTCCAGCCTGTAGCAGTCTCCTCCCAGCGGGAGCGCCGAAATGCGCTACATGTGACACTCCCGTAACCGCCCGCGTCGAGGAACAGGCGGAAAACGACACACTGGCGATACTGCCGTCCGACACGCCGCAGCGCTGGTCACAGCCGGGCGCTGCTCCTCCCACGAGGCCTCTCGCCCGCGGCGTGATTTTGGGAGGCCGTTATGAAATTGTCCAGGACGTCGGCGAAGGCGGAATGGGCACGGTCTACCAAGCGCGGGACCGCGAACTCGAACGAATGGTGGCGTTGAAAGTCATCCGGCCGGATCTCGCCGGAAGCCACGAGATGCTGGAGCGGTTCAAGAAGGAACTGATCCTGGCCCGGCAAATTACGCACCCCAACATCGTTCGGATTTACGACCTGGGTGTCGCGGACGGTTACCGTTTCATCACCATGGAGTTCATCGAAGGCCATGACTTGGGCAAGCTGCTTGCTGAACGCGGTAAGATGCCGGCGTCTGGCGCCGCTGAGATCATGCTTCAGGTTTCACGCGCCCTAGAGGCAGCGCATGCTCAAGGAATTATCCATCGCGATTTGAAACCGCAAAATATCATGGTTGCCGACAACGGCCGCGTCGCCGTCATGGACTTCGGCATCGCCCATGCGGACGAGTCCAGCCCTTCCAGTATGGAGCCTCAGCCGACTCTGACTCAGCCAGGCACGCTTCTTGGCACGCCTACCTATATGTCTCCGGAGCAGGCGCGCTGCGAGAAAGTGGATGCGCGTTCCGATATTTTCAGCGCCGGCATCATCTTTTACGAACTGCTCACCGGCAAACAGCCGCACGAAGCTCGGACGCCGCAAGCCATGCTGGCAAAACGCATGACCGAGACCGCGCCTTCACCCGCGAAACTGGAACCTTCGACTCCGCGCGCTGTGAACCGGATTGTTGCGCGTTGCCTGGAAATTGATTGCTCGCGCCGTTACCAAAACGCAGCGCAGTTGACGCACGATCTGCAGGCGTTTCTCGGATCAACGGGCCGACGCCGCAAGCGATGGGTTTGGCCTGTTGCGGCGGCTGCCGCGGTTTTGGCTTCGATCGGCGCGGTGATTTTGTTGCGGCCGCATCCGTCGAAACCGGTTCAGTCGCGCCCGGCGATCGTTGCGGCACCGGCTCTCATCGCTGCGACACCCGCTCAAGTGGTGCAGCAGCCGGTTGCAATTCCCCGCCCCGCCCCGCGTGTGACGTCAGAGGCGGATCGGTCAGTGGCGCCTCCTGCATCGCATCCCGACATTGCCGCCGATCTTGCAAACGCGCACGACCTGCGAATTCACGGCGACCTTGCCGCAGCCGAAATTGCGTACAAGTCTCTCTTGAAGCATTCCGACAGTCTTTCGGGATCGCAAAAGCATCAGGTTTACGGCGAATATTACCTGTTGAAGCACGATCCCCGGGCGGTCCAGGAATTCGAAGCTCTCGAGCGGCTTCATGGCGGCGATGCCGGAACGCTGGGCGGCTTAGCGGCGGCCTACTGCGATTCAGGCGATGTCTCACGGGCGCTCGCCGCGGCGCAGAAGGCGCTCCAAGCAGACCCGGGGAGTCCCGAGTTGCGCTACAAAGCCGCGCTTTACGCCCTGTACACGGGCGATGTCGAACGGTCCCTTTCGGAGTCGCGCGCCCTCGTAAAATCGAACCCGTCTTTTGAGAGCGGTTATGTCTCGCTGGGGCTGGCGCAACTCGGCAATGCGCAGCATGCCCTGGCCGAAAACACGGCCCACAAGCTGGAGGCGCTGGGGCCATCCGGAAAATCGAAGGCGGCCATGCTTCTCGCCGATGTAGCGATGTTCGAAGGCCGCTACCAGCAAGCGGCCTCATTGTTGAACTCATCTCTTGCGGACGGCACCGCGGCGCACGACGGCGGAGCAGCTTATAAGATGATCATGCTGTCCCAAGTCGAAATGGCGCGGCGGAATCCCGCCTTGGCATCCATCTGGGCCGATCGCGCCGTGGATGCAACCGATGGCATTTCTGTCCTCGAGCCCGCAGCCGAAGTTTATCTGGAGACCGGCGCGATCCCGAAGGCGCTGCGGCAGGCCGCACGTCTTGCCGCCCAGCCATCCGCGGAAGCGCGTGCCTACGCCAGCGTGGTACGAGGATATGTGAAGCTGGGACAAGGCGATACACCAGGGGCGATTGAGCTTTTCGAGAACGCGGAGCTGCTGGGGTCGAAGTGGTTGGGCGAGTTTTGGCTGGGCCGCGCTTACCTCGAATCGGGCGAATTCGTGAAAGCCGATGCACAGTTTGCGCGATGCCATCAGGAGCGGGTCAACGTAGCCGACCTGTTTCGTCGAGAAGAGCCCACGCTGCATTACTTCCCGCCTGTTTTTTACTATCTCGGGCGAACTCGTCAGGCGATGAAGCGGCCGCTTTTGGCGGAGAAGTTTTACGAGAGATTTCTGACGCTCAAATCGAAGGGCGAAGCGGACGCTATGGTCGAGGATGCGGTCCGGCGGCGGAATGAATTACTGAAACCGCAATAGGCTGGTGTGCGAGAATGATGTAGAAGCGGCTGCTGGAGGCACCGAACGAGCCGCGAGTTTGGAACCTTCCCAGACGAAAACCCCATCGCAGAGGGCCGGTAGCTCAGTCGGTAGAGCATTTGACTTTTAATCAAAGGGTCGCGGGTTCGAGTCCCGCCCGGCTCACCAACAAAATAAAGGACTTACGAGAAAAGGCAGAGGCGGAATTCTTTGAGTGCCCCACGTATGTGCTCCTGTCGTGGACCCACAGCAATCTTTCTGCTATTTCCAGTTGCTCCCCCCAACGTCACAATCGTTCACGAGGGATGCTATGATCTCACGAACGACTCGGCGGGCTCCTTAGGTTTTACAGCAATGTCGCATGATCATTGTGACCATACAGGCACGCGAATTTCATTCTAGACATCTCTTTGCGCGCGGAGAAACTGGCCCTCAAGGTTCCCAATCAAGGGCATAAATCTCGGTGCTGCCTGCGTCTCGAGCCGAAATCAGCGAGCCGTCCGCGGCCAGGCCGATCCAGCCAAGGCCCGCCGGTGACATTTTCAGACCGCGTAAACTCGCCATCTGCTCCACTTTTCGATCCTTGATCCGGACACGATACCAATCCGTGCTCCCATTATTCTCAAAGTAAATATATTGGCTGTCGGCCGACCAACTTGGATATCCCGCGGCAATGAAAGTAAGTTCCGTCCTCGCGCGAGTTTCCGTGTTGTAAAGGGCAAGGCGGAACTTCGGATCCAGCGCTGCGATGTAACGCCCATCCGGCGACCAGCGCGCCGACCAAAGGCCCTGGGACCCGGGCAGCTTGGAAATCTGCTGCGTCTTCAGGTCCATCATTTCCAATACCGGACCCTCCGTCCGTTCCACGGACTGAGCGCCAAAGACCAGCGAAGCGCCGTCTGGCGACCAACTCGGATCTTCATCGCCGCTGGGACCGCTTTCGCCATGCGTCAACTGCCGGACCGCGCCACCGGCGGCAGGGACGATGTAGATACGATCGGGTTTCCCGGGCACGCCCCCGTAGAACGCGATCTGTGTTCCGTCGGGGGACCAGCGGGGATTCCGCGCAAAAATGGGAGGCGCTGTCAGTTGCGACCGCTGGCTGCCATCCGAGGCACACCGCCAAACGGTAGCGCCCGGATCGCTGGCGTAGGTCAGCCACTTCCCGTCGCGCGAAAACTCCACCTGCACAGCCGGCAAGCCGCCGAGATAAGATTGCCATCTGTCGGACTTGCTGTCGTAGCGCACCAGTTCACTGTGGCTCAAACCACCAATAAAGAATATGCGATGGCCGTCCGGGCTTGGATTCGGGCGGTCCGCGGCGAACGGCCCGGACGTCAGCCTTACGGGACTCGAATCGCCCGTTCCAAAAAGGCGGCTCCGGCGAACAGCCCAAAGATCGCGCGTTGTCTCCTGGGCCGAAAATATGAAGTACTTCCCGTCCGGTGTCCACACGCCTGCCTGATGCGGCCGATGCTCCCAGGAGGGAAAAAGCAGGTGCAGATGCGAGCCGTCCGTATTTATTTCCCACAACGTGGTCGAGTTTTTCGCCAGCAGCGTGAATCGGATCGAGCTTCCATCGGGCGACCAGGCAGGGGATTTCGCGAGCCCCTTCAAGGTAGCCAGCTTGCGCAATGCCGAACCGTCCGTCCGCACCAGCCCGATCTCCGGCCCATTGCAATACAGGATTTCGTCCCCCTTGGGAGACCACTGGACATCGTCAGCCATGAGGTCCCCTAGCCGCCGCGGCGCACTACCCAACGTGTCCGCGATCCAAATCGGGAAGGGTCCCTTGGCATCAACTTTCAGGTACTGCCCGAGCAGCATCTCGGAACGATCCGCCGAAATATCGAGCGGGAACATGCCATCGAGACGGACCATGGGAACCGGCTCTCCGCCCTTGGTGCTGACTTGAAACATCCTGACGCCGGAGGCTTCAGCTCCCGCCGCGTACAAGAGCCGAGTTCCGTCGTTGATGAAGTATCGCTTGAATAGCCCATCGTTTGTGATCTGCACAATCGACGAGACGTGGGGTGGCGCCTGCGGTCTTGTAATCCAAAACAAAACCGCCGCCAGCGCTGCCAGGATGCTAACGGCCGCGAGCCACTTAGCTCGCCGGCCGCGTATCGGTTGCGCACCAGAGCGGGGCTCAGAGAAAATGGTCAACGTGCGTGGAGACTCGATCTCGCGGCTGCTTTCGACGTCCTTAAGTATGTAGTCGCGGCTGAGGCGCCGGCATGCGCTGCGCAGGTCCGTTGCAGTCTGGATGCGAAGGTCGGTTTCCTTTTCCAGAGCCTGCATGATCATCCCGTCGAGAGCCGTTCCCAGCAACGGACGAACGGACGAGGGCGGCGGTGGAGTCCGGTTGAGAATCGCGTCGAAAACGGCACCGTCGGTCGGGCCGTCGAAGGGGCGCACACCGGTCGCCAGTTCGTAGGCGACCACGCCGAGGCTGAACAGATCGCTGGTTGGGCCGGCTGGCTTTCCGAGGACCTGCTCGGGAGAAAGGTACTGGACTGTGCCGGCGAGAAGCCCCGGCCTGGTTCGCAGATCGGAGACCATGTTTGCGGGATCGCTCGACGGCTCCCGCAGCTTAGCCAGGCCAAAGTCCAAGACTTTGACGAATCCGTCGGGACGCACCATTATGTTTTCGGGCTTGATATCGCGATGCACCACACCGGCGTCGTGTGCCGCACTCAGTGCCGACGCGGTTTGGCCGATCAGGTCGATTACGATTTTGGCGTCGATCGGCTGCGATTCGTCCGCTATGAGTTGACGGAGAGTCTTGCCTTCCACCAACTCCATTGCAATGTAGTAGTGGCCTTGGTCGAAGTCTGCGTCAAAGATCGAGACGATATGAGGGTGGCTGAGCAGTGAAGCTGCGCGCGCCTCGCGCTGGAAGCGTTGAATCCGCTCCGACCCTTCGGCGGCAAATGGAAGAGGTAGAATCTTAACGGCGACGCGGCGGTGCAGACGCAGGTCCTCACCTTCGTATACAACTCCCATGCCGCCGGCTCCGATACGTGATGTTAGCCGGTAGTTGCCGATGATAGTTCCGGGAGCCGGCAGCCGCGGGCCTTCGGCCGAGATTAAACGCGCGGCATCATCGATCGCGCGGCGTTCCAGGAAGAAGCCTGAAGCGGCCACGCGGTCGGCCTCGATCAAGCGAACGACCTGGGCTCGCAGGGCTTGGTTGCCGTCGCACGCCGAATCCAGGGCCGCCGCTCGCTCGCTGTCGGGAAGTTCGCGAACGCGATCGAAAAGATCGCCAGCGCGTTTGTAATCTTCCGGAGTCATACGGTTGCTTTGGGAGGTTGGAGCCTGTCGTAGAGCCAGGCACGCGCCACACGCCAGTCGCGAACAACCGTCGGTTCCGAAATGCCAAGCACGGCCGCGACCTCGGCGTTTTCCAAGCCGCCGAAATAGCGCAGCTCCACTACCTGAGCCTGACGCGAGTCGAGTCTGCCGAGCTCGTCGAGCGCGGAATCCAAATCGAGAAAATCGATAGACAAAGTGTGCGTGGCGGGGACCTCGTGAATGCCGGAGAGGTCCACGTGAGGGCTGCGGTGACCTCGTTTGCCGGTATCCTGCGCACGCGCGAAGTCAATCAGGATCTGGCGCATGAGACGCGCGGCGAAGGCGAAAAAATGTGCGCGGTTGGCCCATTCGACAGGGGCATCTCCGATTAAGCGCAGGAAGGCTTCGTTGACCAAAGCGGACGGTTGCAGCAGATGTCCTTCGCGCTCACCTGCCAGATTGCGCTTGGCCAGGCGGTGTAGCTCGGCATACACAACGGGCGTTAAGCGGTCGAGAGCGGAGGCGTCGCCGCCACTCCATGCGTTGAGCATGCGCGTCAACTCAATTGCGGTGAGCCGCGTTGGCTCCATGGGAAAGTATGGATCATTATAACCGGCGATTGTTACGCGAGTGAGTCATGTGAGTACGGGGTCCAGTGAAAATTCATTGGCCGTGATCGCCGCAGCAACAAATTCTCGCCTTCTCCATAGACGCTTTGCAGCAGGACCATTGGGGAGGTCAGACGGATGTTGTGCCGGCTCAGCTTTCGATTTGCGCTTCTTGGATTACTTTTGACGGTGGGTCTCGTACTCACGCCAGCTCAAGGTCAAACGTTGGGCAACGCGATCGCGGTGGATACGTCGGGTGGCGTTTACACGGGCGGTGCGGATGCTGCTTCGATTTCCAAGACTGATGGGTGGCAGATCCATCTGGGGCATAACAGGAGCGACGCTGTGGGCGCGCTTGCCATCGCGACCGGTGGCAGTCTTTTTGCAGCGGGCACAGTGGAACAGGGAGGTTTCGTCGCTCACGTCAGCGCCGCCGGCGAGCGCATCGGTTGGCTAAATCTGGATCGTGCTGCTCGCGCCCTTGCGATCGACGGGAACGGCGCGGTTTATGTCGCGGGCGAAGGAATCATTCAGAAGCTGGACCAGAACCTGAACGTAATCGCAAGGATCGATCTGTCTGGCACGGCGACAGCTATCGCTGTTCGTCAGGACGGCACGATTTTCGCGGGACAGGGTTCGCGGCTGGTTCAGTACTCATCAAATGGCGAAAGCCTGGACGCGTTCGATTTTGGAGCGGGTACCTCCATTGCCGGAGTTGCCCTGGACTCCTCCGGAGCGGTGTTCGTGACCGGATCAACCAGTTCCGTGAACCTTCCGGCGGCGCGCAATACTATCACGGGGCCACAGGATGCCTACGTGGCGAAAATGGGTTCCGATGGCGCCGTGGAATGGTCGGTTTACGTCGGCGGGAGCGGCATCAATGCGGCTGCTGCAATCGTCATTCGCCCGGACGGCACGCTGGTAATTGCCGGCTACACTACCTCATCCGATTTGCCCAGTGCAGCTTCGGGAGATCGTTGGCATGGAGGCGAAGACGGTTTCATCGCCGAGTTGGACGCAAAGGGAAACATCACCGAATCCAGTTATGTGGGAACGGCCGGCAACGACCGGCTAGAGGCCATTGCTATCGACAAACGCGGAACGGTCCATGTGGCGGGAACGAGCGATCAATTATGGAAGGGCGCCACTCCAAAAACCTCGTGTACCGCAACGCTCGGCGTAACTTCGCTTCTGGAGGGTCCAGCGGCGGGCAGTGATTCTGCCATCGTGTTATGCGGCGGGACCTGGAGCGCTTCAACCGGCACATCATGGATTCACACCAGCTCGAGCGGAAACGGCAACGGGCTGATGACCTTTACCTTCGATGCGAATGGCGGAGGAACGCGCAGCGGAAGTATCACGGTGAACAACGCGACGCTGAACATCACGCAGGCGCCCAGCGGCTATGTAAACGCGGGCGGGGTGCAGGTAAGTACGGCTGTGACGACCCCATACAACATCGCGGTGGACCCGTCGGGAAACGTGTACATTGCCGATTCCGGCCCGAACTATCCCGGTAACACAGGCTACGTAACAAAATGGAACGCCTCAACGGGGCAGGCCAGCACGCTGGTGTCGACCGGCGGCGAGTCGTACGGGGTTGTGGTAGACGGATCGTCCAACGTATACGTTTCGGATGCCTTGAATTCGAACGTCAAGAAGTGGATTTACCCGAGCGGACCCGCGAACTCTTTGTCCATCGCAAACCTGAGCTTCCCACAGTCGCTCGCGGTGAATTCTTCGAACTTATATATATCAGATACGGGAAGTAATGCGATTAAAACGTGGGCGTTGCCGTCGGGCCCAGTTACTGTTCTGTGTCAAATGGCGTATGCGTTCGAACCCTACGGGGTAGCGGTGGACCTGCTGGGGAACGTATATTTCACCAATTACTTTGGCTTTTATAAAGTAACAGGCTCCAGTTCGTACGCCACCTTGTCCACCTCGGTTAAGGGTCCGCAAGGGTTAGCCGTCGATGGCGGCGGAAACTCCTATATCGCCGATAGCGACAACGAGGCCATCAAGAAATGGAATGTGTCCGCCGGGCAACTTACAACTGTGGCTTCTACGGGCTTCTATCCGAGCGGTGTAGCCATCGATAACTCAGGCAACATCTATTTCGTAAACTACTCGGCTCTGTGGCAAATCCCCCCTGCGTACGTTCCCGGCGGCCCCATCGCCGTGGGAAACGGTTCCGGTTCGGGCGCCCTGGGAGCCGTTGTACCCTCCTCACAAAACCTGAGCGGCATCTACGCTCCCAGCACCGATTCGAGCTGGCTCCATATCGGCAGCGTCTCCAACGGCGTTGTGAACTACTCGTACGATCAAAATCAGAGCTCCGCACGCACGGGACATATCACGCTGCTGGGCGTTTCGATCGCCGTGAACCAGGCCGGAGTCACGCTGGTTCCAACAACACTTAATATTGTCGCTGGAAACAATCAGAGCAAGTTTGTTTCTCAAGCCTACGCCACTAATCTCGAGGTCCAGGTTCTCGACCAGTTTGGCCATGCCTACCCGGGCGCCAACGTGACGTTCGCCGCCAACACCGGGTCGGGTGGTTCGTCCGGAACCTTTGCGTCTTCGCCAACACAGCCGATCACTTCGAATTCGAGTGGCGACTCGACCGCTCCAGTACTCACCGCCAACAGCTCATACGGGTCCTTCTCTGTAACCGCGTCGGTGCCGAGCGGTCCCAGCACGAGTTTTAGTCTCACTAACACCGCCTACGACCTGACCATTGGCGCTTCGCCGGTCGGAAGCTTCCATGCAAGCCCAGAACGGCGCCCAATACACCATTACTGTGACGAACGCGGGCAACCTCGCAACGAACGGGACCATCACCGTTACCGACACTCTGCCCACCGGCTTCAGCTACGTGAGCGGTTCTTCGGGCTGGACCTGTAATGCCACGGCGGGCCCACCGCAGGTTGTCACGTGCACAAACGCCGGACCGGTAGGCGCCAATAACGGCACGCTCACATTAACGTTGAACGTGAACATTCCCTCGAACGCGGGATCGACGGCCTCGGACGCCGCGACGGTCGCCTGCGCGTGCTCCCCCGCGGAACCGAACACGGGCAACAACTCGACGAGCATCAATACGCCGGTCTCGCAATTGCCCGACTTGACTGTCGCGGCAACGCATTCGCCGTCGAGTTTCACGGTGAACGACACCAGCGATCAGATCACGATCGCTGCGTCCAACTCAGGAGTTGGGCCTTCGAGCGGGACGGTGACAGTGACGGACACGCTGCCAACAGGGCTGACGTTCGTGAACTCGACCACACCGGGATGGACCTGCGGGTCCTCTGGCCAGACCGTGAATTGCAGCACCACGAACGTGATTGCCGCAACAAACGGGTCGTTGTCGGTAGTGCTGAACGTGAGCGTGGCATCGACCACGGCATCGCCGATGACCAACAACGTGTCAGTGTCTTGCACCTGCTCGGAGACAAACACGAGCAACAACGCAAATATGGATTCAATTCCGGTCATTCAGACGGTGGCCATTACTCTGCAAACTTCGCCCACAGGCTTGCAAGTCTCGGGCGACGGTGGAACGACATTCTACACCGCGCCGCACACTTTCTATTGGGTCCCGAACAGCCAGCAAACCATCCTGACAACGTCGCCGCAATCGGGTGGGACGGGCATCCAGTACGGATGGCTCGTTTGGAGCGACGGCCAAGCCATCTCCCACACCATCCCTGTCCCAACAACAGCCACTACCTACACGGCGAGCTTCGAGACCTCCTATCTGCTGACGACGGCCGTTAATCCTCCGGCGGGCGGGAGCATCTCGCCGCCAACGGAATATGTCGATTCGGGAGCGCAGTTACCTATTTCCGCGACAGCCAATCCGGGATACCAATTCCTCGGCTTTAGCGGCGCCCTCAGCGGAGTCACAAATCCGCAGAACGTGACACTGATCGCGCCGCTGACGATAACGGCGAATTTTGCCCTTACCACCCAGACCAGCCTGTCAGCTTCGACGAATCCGTCAATTTTCGGAGCGCAGGTCGCCCTGACCGCGACGGTCACTTCCTCGTCCACGCCAACGTCGGGCGACGTGACCTTCTACGACGGCTTGAACATCCTCGGTATCGCACCAGTCAACGCAAGCGGCGTAGCCACGTTGAAAACGATTCTGCTCGGCTCTGGCGCACGCTCTTTGACGGCGCGGTATGACGGCGTATCGACAACATATGCCCCTAGCCTCTCTGCGGCGGTGAGCCAGACGGTCAATGCGGCCGCGGCGGACGGGTATGTCGAGGCAAACGGCAGTCCGGTGGCAGCCGGCCCTAATCCATTTAATGAAGTGGTTGGCGACTTCAACGGCGACGGCATCGCCGATCTCGCGGTAGCCAATGGTGACAGCGGCACAGTCACCATCCTGCTCGGCAATGGAAGCGGCGGCTTCACGGCCGCTGGAAACGCTGTCCAGGTCGGCGGCAACCCGCATTTCATAACTGTTGGCGACTTCAATAACGACGGCATCCAGGATCTGGCCGTCACAGACAACACCGGTAACAAGGTCGACATCTTGATTGGCGATGGCCTCGGCGGCTTCACGGTTATTGGAAGTATTTCAGGCGTCCCCCACAACCCGACCGGTATTGTCGCCGGCGACTTCAATGGCGACGGCAACACCGATCTGGCGTTCTTGAATCTGAACGGGAATCTTGCGATATTTATGGGCGATGGCGCCGGGCACTTCACGCAGTACGGTGCCCTCATCCCTGTGCCGCAAGGGGCTTGGGCGATCGTCGCCGCGGACTTCAATGGTGACGGGAAGATCGACCTGGCGACCGCGAACGCCTATGACTCAAGCGTTAGTATCCTTATTGGCGATGGCGCTGGCGGCTTTACGGCAAGCGGGAATCCGATTTCCGTCGGAGACGGACCGGATGGAATTGTCGCGGGAGACTTCAACAATGACGGCAAGATCGACCTCGCAACCGCCAACAGCAACGACTCTACTGTCACGATCCTGATCGGCAATGGCAGCGGAGGATTTACCCGCAGCAATATCAGCCCAGCCGTAGGAGGAACGCCAACCTGGATCACTGCCGGCGACTTCAACGGCGACGGCAAACTGGATCTGGCTGTCGCAAATAGCAGCGACAATAATGTCACAGTTCTGATAGGCAACGGCTCCGGGGCGTTCACAGCAGAGAGCGTCAACCCCCAAGCCCGGTCGAACCCCACCGGAGTTGTGGCGGCGGATTTTAACGGCGACGGAAGGACGGACCTGGCAGTAACGAACGAATACGGAAACAACGTAACGATCCTGCTCGGTGCCGACACCGCCACCCAGATGTCAACCAACGCGAGTACCACGCCTCAATCGGCGACCGTCGGAACTGCGTTCGGCAACGCGCTGAGCGTGACGCTGCTCGATGCATTTAATAATCCGGTGTCGGGTGTGCAGGTGACGTTCACAGCGCCAACAGCTTCTGGAATCGCAAGCGGCACGTTTACGAGCAATCAGAGCAGCGTGGTGGTCTCGACAGGAATGAACGGTGTGGCTTCCGCACCGGCATTCACAGCCAACGCAGTGACCGGTAGCTACATGGTCACGGCGACAGCGGGGAGCTTAACGCAGAACTTCTCGCTGACCAATAATCCGGAGACCGCGCCGGTACTCGCCGCCTCGTTCCTGACAAGTCCGATTTCGGTGAACACGAACAGTCAACTGCAGTTCACCATCACGAATCCTCCAGGCAACGCAGTTCCGCTATCCGGCGTGGCGTTCAGCGACACGCTGCCCAGCGGCTTGACCATCGGTAGCGGCACATTGTCGCAATGCGGCGGCACGCTGACTTTAGCCAGTCCAACGAGCATTACGCTTTCCGGCGCCACCGTCGCCGTGGGCGCACAATGCGTGTTCGCCGTGACTGTCACGGGCGCAACGCAGGGCAGCTACAGCACCACCACAAGCGCCGTGACCGCGGCCAACGCCAGTACAGGTGACGCCGCGACCGCAGCCTTGACGGTGAACGGCGGCGATCTGTCGATCACCAAATCGCACGCGGGTAACTTCACGCAAGGCGACACCGGCGATACCTACACGATCACGGTGAAGAACGTGGGAAGCGGGCCGACCGACGGAAGCACCATAACCGTCACGGATACTGTGCCCGCGGGTCTGACGCCGACAGGTCCTACGGGGATGGTCAACGGATGGTACTGCGGAATTGCGCTGCAGATCGTGACGTGTACGCGCATGGAAATACTGCTGTCAAACTCCAGCTATCCGCCGCTTCCCGTGACAGTGAACGTCGCCAGCAATGCCCTGCCTTCTCTCACAAACATGGCCACGGTGGCGGGCGGGGGCGACATCAATCCGAACAACAACATGGCTTCGGACTCGACCACGATTATCCAGGTTGTGAATATCACGGTCACGAGCAACATCGCCGGACCCACCGTGACAGTGGACAACGGCACGCCGTTTACCGGATCGCAAACGTTCACTTGGGTGGTGGGAAGTAATCACACGCTCGCGACCAGCACTCCGCAGAGCGGCGGCACCGGTATACAGTACGTCTGGGCCGGTTGGAGCGACTCCGGCGCGATCTCGCACAGCATCGCGGTTCCGTCGACAGCCACCACCTACACCGCGAATTTCCAGACGCAATACCTTCTAACGACGGCCGTCAATCCCACTGCCGGAGGGAGCATCTCGCCGGGAACGGAATATGTCAATCCCGGAACGCAGGCGCCCGTGTCGGTGACCGCCA
>CAWDKQ010000005.1:0-50406 GCA_963802915.1 Bryobacterales bacterium | reverse complement strand
ATTCGGGGTACCAGTTCCTCGGCTTTAGCGGAGCTCTCAGCGGCACAACGAATCCGCAGACCGTCACCGTGAATGCGCCGGCGGCGGTTACGGCGAACTTCGACCTCATCACGCGGACCAGCTTGACGGCCGTGCCGAATCCATCGCTCTTCGGCGCGGGCGTGACCCTGACCGCGACGGTCACTTCGTCGTCTACGCCAACGGGCGGTACCGTGACGTTCTACGACGGCACGGCCATCCTTGAGATTGAGCCGGTCAACTCGAGCGGCGTTGCGACTTTAAGTACTATTCTGCTCGGCGATGGCGCACGTTCTCTGACGGCGCGGTATGAAGGCGGGAGCGGCTCGACATGGGCGCCCAGCCTGTCCGCGGCAGTGACCCAGACCGTCAACGCGGCGGCGGCCGACGGGTACATACAGCCGAGCGGGAGTCCGATCGCTGTAGGACGTTTCCCATCCGCGGTCGCAATCGGGGACTTCAACGGCGACGGAGTTGCGGATCTGGCGACCGTGAACAACGCTGACGGCGCCATTACGATTCTCCTGGGGAACGGCAGCGGAGGTTTCGCCGCCACTGGCGCGAGTCCGATCGCAGTGGGTTCCGATCCCTTAGCAATCGCAGTGGGAGACTTCAACGGCGATGGGAAGGCGGACCTGGCAGTGGTTGTCGCCCGAGCCGGCAATATAACGATCCTGCTTGGGGACGGCAACGGCGGATTCACTTCGACCGGCAATCCCATTTCCATGGTTGGGTCCGCAATAGCAGTGGGAGATTTTAACGGAGATGGGAAAGGCGACCTCGCACTCGTCACTGGAGATTCCGTAGCGATCCTGTTGGGAGACGGCAGCGGTGGTTTCACGGCGAGCGGCAGTCCGATATCCGTGGGACTCAACGGTCCGTATTCAATTGCCGTCGGCGACTTCAACGCCGATGGGAACGCGGATCTGGCGGTTACGAACCTGGCGAACCAATACGTGACGATCCTCTTGGGAGATGGGGCTGGAGGTTTCGCGTCTTCCTCAGCAAGCCCGGTCAACTTGGGCGACCAGCCGAGTAATATCGTGCTCGGGGATTTCAACGGCGACGGGAAGTTGGACCTGGCGGTCACGTCCACGGACGCCAATGTGAGGATCCTGCTCGGGGACGGTAGGGGCGGTTTCACGCCAACGACCGTCATTCCCACGACGGGAGCGCCGAATGCGATTATCGCGGGAGACTTCAACGGCGACGGCAAGTTGGACCTGGCAGTCCCCACCTCCGTTAGCAACAGCGTGACGATCCTGCTTGGCGACGGTACGGGAGCGTTTACGGCCGAAAGCGCGAGCCCCGCGGTGGGCTCCGGCTCGTATTCGATCGCAGTTGGAGATTTCAATGGCGACGGTAAGGCGGACATGGCGGTCGCTAATGCCGGCAGCAACAACGTAACGATCCTGCTGGGGGTCGACACGCCAACCCAGATCAACACGAATGCGAATACCACGCCGCAATCGGCGACGGTGGGAACGGCGTTCGGTACGGCGCTGAGCGTCACTCTGCTCGACGCATTTAGTAATCCGGTGCCGAATGTGCTGGTGACGTTCACCGCGCCCACCGGTTCCGGAATCGCTAGCGGCACGTTTGCGAGCAGTGCGAGCGTGACGACGAATTCGCAGGGCGTCGCCACGGCGCCGGCATTCACGGCTAATGCGGTGACGGGTCAGTACATGGTGACGGCAACGGCGGGAGCCCTCAGCGCGAACTTCTCAATGACGAATAATCCGCAGGCCGCGCCATCCATTGCCGCCAGCTTCCTCACCAGCCCGATTCCGCTGAACACGACGAGTCAACTGCAGTTCACCATCACCAATCCGGTGGGTAATGCCGTGCCGCTGAGTGGTGTAGCATTCAGCGACACCTTACCCACTGGTCTGACTGTCGTCACCGGTACGTCCAGCGCGTGCGGCGGAACGCTCACGCTGACTGGTCCCACGAGCATTTCATTCTCTGGCGGGACCGTCGTCGTGGGGACCCCATGCGAGTTCACTGTGACCGTCACGGGCGCAACAGCGGGAACCTATAACTTCTCTACCACCGCAGTCACTGCAACCAATGCCAATACCGGCAACACGGCTTCGGCCAACCTGACTGTACATGGCGCCGACCTGACCATCGCCAAATCGCACACCGGCAACTTCACACAAAACGATACCGGAGATACCTACACGATCACAGTCAAGAATGTCGGCAGCGGCCCGACCGACGGCAGCACGGTGACGATGAGCGACACGCTACCAACTGGTCTAACACCGACCGCTCCAACCGGCTCCTACAATGGATGGAGCTGCGGAATCGTCAGCCAGACCGTGACCTGCACGCGCAGCGACGTACTGGCTTCTAATAACAGCTATCCGTCGATCACGGTGACCGTAAACGTTTCGAGCACCGCGGCGTCGTTGGTCACCAATACGGCGACGGTGGCGGGCGGCGCCGATATCAATCTGAATAACAACTCAGCGTCGGATCCGACTACCATCATTCAAGTCGTGAAAATCACGGTCGCGACCAACCTCAGCGGCCCCACGGTGACGGTAGATAATGGGAGTCCTTTTACGGGATCGCAGACCTTCACGTGGGTGGTTGCGAGCAATCACACCATCGCCACCGGCACACCGCAGAGCGGCGGAACGGGCGTCCAGTATGTGTGGCAGAGTTGGAGCGATTCGGGCGCCATCTCGCACAGCATTCAGGTGCCGCCCGCCGCCGCCACCTACACGGCGAACTTCCAGACTCAGTACCTGCTTACGACAGCCGTGACGCCGTCGGGTGAAGGAATCATCTCGCCTGCCACCGGCTACGTGAATGCCGGCAGCATCGTTCCAGTGAGCGCGACGGCGAACTCGACCTATGTGTTTACCGGCTTTTCCGGCGGACTCAGTGGCGCAACAACTCCGCAGAACCTGACCATGAGCGGGCCGATGTCAGTGACGGCCAACTTTGAAACCGGTCCCGACCCGACCATCGCTGAAAACTATAACGGCAGCTTCCGGCAAGGCGATGTAGGCGATACCTATACGATCACCGTGACCAATCTCGGTCAGGACCCAACCGGCGGGGCCCTTCAATGGGTGGACACGCTGCCAGCCGGTCTGACGGCAACGGGTCTTTCGGGTCCGGCAGGCTGGACTTGCACCCTTGGAACGTTGACCTGCTCGACATCGAACCCATTAGGCGGCGGCGCCAGCGCAATATTTACGCTCACGGTCAAAGTCGCGAACAACGCCGCATCTTCAATCACTAATGTCGTAACGGTTTCCGGCGGCGGCGACGTGCACCTCAACAACGACACCGCAAGCCTTCCCACGCCGGTCATTCAAGTTGCGGATCTCACAGTCACCAAGACTCACTCGGGATCGTTTGTCCAGGGGCAATCCGGCACTTACACGATCGTGGTGAACAATGTCGGCCCTGGTCCCACGGTAGGAACGGTCACGGTGACAGACACTCTTCCCACGGGCCTAGCTGTATTGTCGATGTCGGGCTCGGGATGGACTTGCAATACCAGCACGGCAACCTGCACCCGCTCCAGTACGCTCGCATCGAATGCGAGTTATCCGGCCATCACTTTGACTGTGTTAGTAGGCGGCAACGCGCCGGCGAGCGTCACGAATACAGCTCACGTATCGGGAGGCGGAGAACTCAACACCTCCAACGACACCGCTACCGACCCCACAACGATTATTCAAACTGTCCAGGTGACGGTGACAACATCGCCGGCGAACTTAACGATAACTGTGGATGGCACGTCGTCTACGGGCCCGCGCACTTATACGTGGTATGTCGGCGACCAGCACACTATCGCGACATCCACGCCGCAGGGTTCATTAAACTTCCAGAATTGGTCGGATGGCGGAGCGATCTCGCACAATATTACGGTTTCAACGTCGACCACGACTTACACGGCGACGTTCCATTGAACGGCACAATGCCGGAGGTACAATAAACGGCTATCAGGAAGCAGTGGCGGAAACAGCCCCATCTCTAGCTTTTGCAGTTCCGTCTACGAACAGGCCGGCGCGCTGGTCTTTACTCCGTCGCGTACTGTTCCGCTTCGCCTTTGTGTACCTGGTTTTGTATTGTTGGCCGGAAGCAGGAAGAACAAGCTTACTGGATGCGATACCCAATATGGGTGTCGGCGCTTCCAACGATGACGATTCGGCGGTCTTGACCAAGCTCGCGGAAGCTCCGTGGCACGCTCTCACACCCTGGGTCGCGGTCCATGTCTTTCATCTGCGCGGCGCCGTAACTCAGTACCATCCCACCGGCAGCGGTGACACCACTCTCGACTACATCCTGATGTTTTGTTTCGGATGTTTCGCAATCTTCGCGGCGCTTATCTGGTCCTTTCTCGATCGGCGCCGTCCGAACTATCAAATCCTCTATGCGTGGCTGCGGCTTCTAGTGCGTTTTACGTTGGCATTCACTCTGCTGGCATACGGTTTCGCCGAGGTTTATCCATTGCAATTCAGGCCGCCCTTACTGTCGACGCTTACCGAAACCTACGGTGAAGCTTCGCCGATGGGTATTCTGTGGACTTTTATGGGCGCATCGGTCGCGTACACAAAGTTTTGCGGACTGGCGGAAGTCCTTGGCGGAATGCTGCTCTTATTCCGGCGGACCACCACGATTGGCGCTCTGGTGGCCGCAGGGGCAATGTTGAATGTGGCAATGCTGAATTTCAGCTATGACGTTCCCGTGAAGTTGTACTCCACGCACTTGTTCTTGATGGCGCTTTTCCTTCTGATCCCGGACGCGACAACGTTGGCGCGCTTTTTCGTATTCCATCAGGAAGCCCGGCTCGAAGGTGTGTGGCTGCCGAGGTTCAAAAACCGCCGGTTGCGCGCTGCCGCAATCGTACTGCAAGCTCTGGTGATTTGCTCGGTTCTCTACAACAATATCTGGGGTGGATACAAAACAGTCAAAGAGTACTCAAGCAGCTATTTCAAGAACGCGCCTCTCAATGGCATCTGGATCGCCGATAGCTTTATTTCCGCCAAGCTGGCCGACGCGGGCCGCTGGTGTCAGCTCACCATCCCTTTTTCAAGGAGGCTCTACATCCGAGACGCCGGGGGCGACCGCACCGGTTTCAATTCGACATATGACGAGTCGAAACACACTCTCAAGTTAAGCTCCGCGCAATTGAAAGAGGCCGATTTTACGTACAACCTGCCTGATGCCCAACACCTAGTTCTTCGTGGAACGTTGAACGGCGACCCGATCGCCGCGGAGTTCCACCGATTCGACGAGTCGCGGCTATTGCTCATCCACCGTGGCTTCCATTGGATCAACGAAGATCCCTTCAATCGTTAGCTCCTTCTCTCACCAACAATTAACGAAAAACTCCAACAAGAGAGGCTATGATGGGTACTCCGGAGGGACACCTACAGAACCATGCACGAAGACGCTGCCGTCCAACCTGCCCGTAAAGGACACGATTTAACGCGGCTGATGCGCCCCATGTATGCGCGTCAGTGGCTTCTCGGGCCGACTCCACGCCACACCATCCCTGAAGACGGCATGCCGCCGGGCACGGCCTATCAACTGATCCACGACGAGCTCATTCTCGACGGCAGTTCACGCTTCAATCTCGCCACTTTCTGCGGGACCTGGATGGAACCGGAAGCGCGGCGTCTTATGTCCGAAACGTTCGACAAGAACATGATCGACAAGGACGAATATCCGCAGACGTCGGAGCTGGAAATGCGTTGCGTCCACATGCTTGCCGATTTGTGGCATTCGCCGGTTCCCGCGGACACGCTGGGCACCTCCACGATCGGTTCGAGTGAAGCGTGCATGCTCGGCGGCCTCGCGCTGAAGTGGCGCTGGCGGGAGAAGATGCGCAAGTTGGGAAAATCCACGGATAGGCCGAACCTCGTGCTGGGCACGAATACGCAGGTCTGTTGGCATAAGTTCGTGCGTTATTGGGATGTGGAGGAAAGGTGTGTTGGACTTGAAGGCGACGAATGTGTCACCGATCCGGAACGCGTAGCGGCGGCGTGCGACGAGAACACCATCGGTGTAGTCAGCGTCCTGGGCAGCACCTTCACTGGCGATTACGAAGACGTCAGCGAACTGAGCGCGGCGCTGGACGCGTTGCAAGAGAGAACTGGCCTCGATATCCCGATTCACGTCGATGGCGCGAGCGGGGCTTTTGTCGCCCCATTCATCCAGCCCGAGCTGGTTTGGGACTTTCAACTGTCGCGCGTGAAATCCATTAACACGTCGGGGCACAAGTACGGACTGGTCTTTCCCGGCGTGGGTTGGATCGTGTGGCGTGAAGCTTCGGACCTGCACCCGGAGTTGATCTTCAATGTGGATTACCTCGGCGGAACCATGCCCACGCTAGCCATCAATTTTTCGCGCCCGGCGAGTCAGGTAGTGGCGCAGTATTACAACTTGATTCGGCTCGGCAGGTCGGGATATCGCGCCATTCACCAGGCCTGTCAGGACGTGGCTGTCGACCTCGCGCAACAGATTGCCGAGATGGGTCCTTTCGAACTGGTTGGCGACGGCCGGGACTTGCCGGTTTTCGCGTGGACTCTGAAAGATCCGGCACACTGGTCGCTTTACGATCTGGCGGATCGGTTGCGTGATCGGGGCTGGCAGGTACCTGCGTACCGCATGCCCGCAAACCGGCAGGATATGGTCGTGCAGCGCGTCGTCGTCCGCAACGGCTTCACAAAAGATCTGGCGAGCATGCTGCTGCGCGACATACGGCGGCACCTGGATTGGTTTGCCGGGCAGCCCGGTCTCAGGCCGACGGTAGACGGTGCTGGGTTCCACCACTAACTCGGCGATTCTACCTTCGATGTCATGACAGGCGCCAGTGTCGTGGTGAAAAAATGGCGTCTAACGAACGATGAGCCGTGGAAGCGGGCTTACGTGGTCTTCAAGGAGGGCGCGGATACTCATTTCGTTCCGGATCCGCGGTGAATTCGGAGTCGCGCGAAAGGAATCAATGTCTTGACGGACAGTCGCAAGGAAACCGACAGCCTCGGTGACGTATACGTTCCCGCCGACAAACTCTGGGGCGCACAGACGCAACGCTCGATCGAGCACTTCAGCATCGGCAAGGACCTGATTCCGTCCGAAATGATCAGCGCGTATGCGGTCCTCAAGAAAGCTGCCGCGAACGCCAACCACGCTGGCAATCGCCTGGACGGCCAGCGACACAAACTAATCGTTCAGGTCTGTGACGAAATCCTGGCGGGCCAGCATCAAGACATGTTCCCGCTTCATGTCTGGATGACGGGCAGCGGCACGCAGTTCAACATGAACGTGAATGAGGTGATCTCGAACCGTTCTTGCCAGCTCGCGGGTACGCCGCTGGGGAGCAAGATACCGGTTCACCCCAACGACCACGTTAATATGTCGCAGTCGTCCAACGATACGTTCCCTTCCGCAATGAACATTGCCGCGACTACCGGTGTCAAGGAGCGTCTGATTCCAGCCGTGCAGGCGCTCCGCGATGCCATCGGCGCAAAAGCCGCGCAGTGGAAGGATATCGTCAAGATCGGCCGGACCCACATGCAGGATGCGACCCCACTCACGCTGGGGCAAGAATGGTTGGGATATGAGGGCATGCTCACGGATGATCTCGAGCGGATCGAAGATGCACTGAAGGGAGTTTACCGCCTCGCCCTCGGCGGTACGGCGGTTGGCACCGGAATCAATTCGCCACCGGGGTTTGCCGAGGTGGCAGCCGGTGAGGTCGCAAAGCTTACCGGTCTGCCGTTCGTCAGTGCGCCGAACAAGTTCGCCGTACAGGGCGCTCATGACGCTCTGGTGCAGCTCTCCGGCACGCTACGAACCTTGGCAGTGTCACTCTACAAGATCGCCAACGATATCCGGTTGATGTCCTGTGGTCCCCGAGCCGGCTTCGCCGAGTTGATTATTCCTGAAAATGAGCCAGGCTCGTCGATCATGCCGGGCAAGGTGAACCCAACGCAGGCCGAGGCGCTAACGATGATTGCCGTGCAGGTGATGGCGAACGACGTGGCGGTGGGCTTCGGCGGCGCGGGCGGCCATCTCGAGATGAACGTATACAAGCCTCTGATCGTGTTCAACGTGACCCAATCAATTACGATTCTGACGGATGGGTGCACGAACTTCCGCAAGTTCCTGATCGAGGGGACGAAGCCGAACGAAAAAAAGATCAAAGAATATCTGGACCGTTCTCTGATGCTCGTCACTGCGCTCGCGCCCGTGATCGGATATGACAAGGCATCAGAGATTGCACATTTCGCGCTGGATCACGACCTCACGCTGCGCGCCGCGGCCCTAAAACTCGGTTTCGTCACAGAAGAGGAATTCGACCGCGTCGTCGATCCGAAAAAAATGGTTCAACCCTACGTAGCGACTTGAGCCTAAGGAAAAACCCGCCCGAGTCCTTTAAAGTGACACGAGCGGGTTAGAGGTGAAACGGACAGCCGAGGCGTTCGACCCGAATGTGGTGTTGACGTTATCGAACTGAGTGTGGTTGAACGTATTAAACGTTTCCACACGTAATTGCACGGTAGCTCCTTCCGGATTCCACCACTTGATGCCGGAGAAATCCTTGAAAAGAGAGATGTCAAAGTTGGTTCGGCCGGGTCCGGTGACGGCGTTCTTCGGCGCGTTGCCGAAGCCGCAGAGCGTAGTTGCGCAGGCTGCGGTGTCATAAGCGAACGAAGAGGTGCTGAACCACTGCGCCACGGTTTTCGGATAATCGATCGCAGACACTTCGTTCGGCCGGTTGGTATAGTTGCTCATGCCCAGCGTCGCGCCGGAGATGGCCACGTTGAGGGGAAGTCCCGATTCAGCGGTCACGATGCCGGACAATTCCCAGACTCCCAGCATTGATTTGAGCTTTTTATTGGGTGTATCGTTGAAAATCGGCAATCGGTAGATATAATCGACGAGGAAAATGTTCGTACGATTGTAAGTACTGGTGCCGTAGTCGTAGGCGCGATTGCAGGGATTGGAGACAGGCCGTACTTCATTCCCGAAACCCTAAAAACTGCCGCAGCCTGGCGACCACACCGTTCGTGACCTGCTGTTGCTGACGGAAAGCTAGTCCACCCGGCACGATCAACTCAAGCTCCGTTCCGCCGCTGGAGGAATTAAAACTCAGGCGCCCTCCAGCGCGCTGTGCACGCTCCTGAATTCCTTTGATTCCGAAATGCCCGCGCTTTCCTTTTGTCAGAACTTCCGGGTCGATGCCTATGCCGTTGTCGCGCACTCGCAGGATCAAATCACGGACGTAGCTTAACTCCACGTCTAGGCGGCTGCCTCCGGAGTGCGTGAAGGCATTGCGAATCGCCTCGTATCCGATGCGATAAACTTCGTCGCGAATCATGGGGTGAACGTCGCGAGAGTTGCCTTCCACTTTAAGCGCGAAGGTCATCGAACTCCTGAGGCCACAGTCATCCATTGCGCGCCGCAAACCCTCGGCCAAATCATTCCTCTGGGTGGTTGAAGCTCGCAAAGAACCCAGTGCTGCCCGCCCTTCCTGCATCGCCTGAGCCAGCCACTGAGTGAGCCTTTCCAAAGCGCGATGCATACCGGCGGGATCGGAAGGATCCTGTAGCGCTTCACGAGCCACCAGATTGCTCGCTTGAATCGTTTGCAACAGGGTGTCATGCAGTTCCTGGGCGACGCGGATGCGTTCCGACACACGCTCATCGAGTCGCGCCTGCATCTGGGCTCTAATTTGCCGGAGGCGAAACCGGTACCCTCCCACTAAGATGAGGACGATCGCAGTGAAAGCAGTCAGCCGGAACCAACTTGTCTCGTAGAAGTAAGGCTCTTGCGTGACGGCGAAAGTAAGACCGGCGCGGTCCCACACGCCATTGCTGTTGCAGGCGCGAATGTGGAAAGCATGCGTGCCGACAGGGATATTTGTGTATACCGCGGTCCGAAGATTGTCCGCGTCGAGCCAAACCGGGTCCACGTTGTCCATCCGATATTGAAATCGAATCTTCTCCGGCCATGCAAGCGAAATGGAGCCGAAATGAAGCTCCACGTGATGGGTACCGGGCGGCAAATCAAGTTCACGGCGGACCGGTTGCTTCTCCCGTCCGACAATGATCTCCTCGATGAAGACAGGCGGTTTCGCGACATCACTGAATAACCGCTTAAGATCCAGCACCGCCAGGCCCTGCACGGTTGCGACCCAGAGTTTACCGCCTGGCGCTATAGCCATGTTGGGAGCGCCTATGCTGCATTGCGCCGAGGCCATTCCGTCGGCGCGGCCGAACGTTTCGTAATCGAGCGGCGCTTCGTTGGTGTCCTGCATCTGTCCAAGAACGGCGGTCGACATTCGGAAGATGCCGTTCCCTCCGCTGAGCCACACGTCCTTCTGAAACGGCGTCATGCTGAGGAGATCGAGTTCGTGATTCAGATCCACCAGCGAATCTCCTTGAATGCGCGCGATTCCTCTCGGCGCGGACAGCGCATAGAGCACCCTGGAGGAGTCTTCACCCAGACTCATATAGCGTGGATCGAAAATTTCAAAGGCGGACGAGACGGGGACGAAGCGGTCGCCACTCATTCGATCGATACCGCGACTGGTTCCCGCCCAGATTCCACCGCCGTGGTCCCGATACACGGTAACTACACGATTGCTGGACAACCCATCAGCCACGGTGTAATTGCGGAAGGTTCCATCGCGCATGTGGCCGAGTCCGTTTTCCGTCGCGATCCACAATGAGCCGTCGCTGGCGGCGGCAATCGAACGTACAACGTTGCCGGCCAGGCCTTGCGGAGTAGAAAACTGAGTAAAGTGACCATCCGCGAGACGGAAGAGTCCGCCTCCCCAAGTGCCTATCCAGAGATCGCCGTGCTCTCCTTCGGCCAATGCCCAAACGCAGGAGTTCGTCAGACCGTCCTTTTCGTTGTATGTTTTGAAGCGCCGGCCATCGAACACCGAGAGCCCACCACAGTTATTGCCTACCCACAAGCTGCCATCGCGTTTCGACAACACGGTCATGGGAATGTTATTCGGTAATCCCTCCGCGGTCGTGAACATCCGAATCGGACGATCTTTGAAACGCACCAGCCCTTCGCCGTTAGTTCCTATCCAAAGATCGTTCTCGCGGTCGGCGTAAGTGGACCTCGCAGGAATGTTCGGCGTCAACGGCTCGCGCTTGGTCCCGGAAACTCGAAATACTCCAGCCTGGTACCAGCCCCATAGGTTTCCTTGCGGATCCTCGTACATTCTGAACACACCGGATGCGCCCTGCACGCCGTAAGGTTGGAACTTTTCGATCGACCCATTTGCACGGCGCGCCAGACCTGCCGAAGTACAGAACCAAACGTCGCCGTTGCGATCCTGGAAAACGTGATAGATCGCATCCGGACGGATGCCCAACTGCTCCGCCAGTCCTGGATGCTCCACGACACGCGACCCATCCAGCTCCACAAATCCCTGGCCGGTAACAATGAACATGTGACCGTCCGCGCTTTCCTCGATGCGGCTGATGGAAGCGTAAGGAATCACGGTCTCGAATCGAGTGCCGCGTAACCGGTAAAGCCCGACGTTGGTGCCGACCCATAATGTGCCATCGCGGGTGAAACGAAGAACGGTAATGTCGTCGCTGGCGTCGGTGCCGGGATGATAGATGACCGCCAGCGACCGGCTGAATTGATCCAGCGCCGCCTTCGCGATGCGCACCAATCCCGCGGATGTCCCGATCCACAAATCCCCGTCCGGACCCTCGGCAAGCGTGCTCACGATGCCTTGCGGCGTTGATCGCGGACCTCGAAAGTAGATTGGCGTGAAGTGTCTTCCATCGAAGCGATCGAGACCGGCGTCGGTTCCGATCCACAGAAATCCGTTGCGAGTCTGAAGGATCGCATTCACGACATTGGAGCTCAGCCCGTCTTCGACCGTGAAGTTCGTCCGGATGTAACTGCTGGCAGGCTGATTCGGATCGACTGCACGAGCGGATTCGGTTGCCACCGTAAGAAGGGCTATTAATTGAACAGTGGTTTTATAGAATCGACGTCTGTTGGGCATGCGAGTAACAGAGCGCTTTCATTCGGGATCAGGCACCCTGCGTTTGTTGTCCGGAAGGGCATCAACGGAGATGACCGGGTTACAAACCGCAGTATAAACTACCCGCCTCTCGAACGCGTCCGCGACAGTTTTTCGCCGTGTGTCTCTGTGCCCAGACCCACGGCTGCGAAGCGTTGTCGGCGGCGAAACCCGACGATGTCAATCTTCTTGCGCACACCGGAATCGAGCTCTCGCACGCGAAGCAGTACGATGCCGCGGCTGACAGCTTGCATGACGTGACTCGATCCCGACAAATAGGTTCGTGCCGCTCTAATCGGCGTGGTTCCGCGCGATTGCCTGGAGTCTCAGCGCGGGCTTGCTCTCCTCGATCTCATAAAACTGATCGGCCTTGACGTTGCGGAACTCTTGCTTGCCTCCGTTCGGCCAGAGCACTTCCACGCTGTCGATCCGCGTGCTCGCCCCGAGCCCGAAGTGCGCCCGGAGATCGCTCTGCGAAAGATAACTGCCCCCAGCGGCAATCTCGCGCAATTGTGAGATGCCGCCGGCTTTCACCCGGACGCGCGCGCCGAGTCCATCGCGATTGCTGCGCGTACCCACCAGCTTGAAGCTCACGAAGTGATTGCTTTGCCCGCTACGGTTGCGCAATATCGTGGGCGGGTCGTCGTTGTTCCCCACCACGACGTCTTCGTGGCCGTCGTTGAATAAATCCGCGAAGGCCACGCCCCGTCCAAGATGGGGCGTGGAAAATCCGGTCCCGTTCGCTTGCGCCTGAGCGGTGACATCGCTGAAGGTTCCGTCGCGATTGTTGTGGAACAGTAGATTGATTTGCTTGTAGTGACCCTTCACGGTAGAGTTCTCCACGCCCTGGTAGACGTGGCCATTGGCGATAAACAGGTCCACCCAGCCGTCGTTGTCGAAATCGGTAAAACCACCACCGAAGCTCAGGAATCGCGCGGTGATGGTGGCAATGCGCGCCTTACGGCTGACATCCTCGAATGAACCGCCGCCGAGATTACGCCACAGGTGGTGGGCAATATCCTGAAAATCCGACACGTAGAGATCCAGCAAACCGTCATTATCGAAATCGCCCACGGACAGACACATCGCCGCCATGGAGTTGCCGTCTTCGTTCAGCCCCACGCCTGCCATCAGTCCGGATTCGGTAAACGTTCCGTCCCGGTTGTTGTGATACAGGTACATCTCCATGCCGTCGTTGGCTGCAAACAGATCGGGCCAGCCGTCATTATCGTAGTCCGACGCCAGCACCGACAAGTTCTTGCCGTTGGGTTGATAGATCTTTGCGGCTTTCGTGACGTTGGTGAATGTGCCGTCCCCGTTGTTGTGATAGAGCACGTCCGGACTTCCGTGGTATTCGCTCGGCGGGCAACTCGATTCCGCATCGGCGATGATGCAGGTCTGCTTCACCTCCGGTCCGAAATCCACGTAGCCGCCGGTATATAGATCGAGCTTTCCATCGCGGTCGTAGTCGAAAAAGGTTGCTCCAAGGTGAAGCCGCGTACCGAAGTCAGTGCCGTCCACGTGCGCCTGCGCGGTGACGTCGTCGAAGGTGCCGTCTCCCTTGTTGCGATACAGCACGTTCTTGCCGTACTGCATGACATACAGATCGGGCCAGCCGTCGTTATCGTAATCGCCCACCGTGCAGCCGAGGCCGTAGCCGGTGCCCGGCACTCCGGCTTTCTCAGTCACGTCCGTGAAGGTGCCGTCCCGATTGTTCCGATAGAGCGCATTGCGAGCCTTAGGGCCGCGTCCATAGAGATCGCGCGCACTGACGAAATAGATGTCGGGCCAGCCGTCGCCGTCGAAGTCGAATACGCAGACTCCGGGTCCGGCTTCGTCCATGATATTGGCAACGCCTTTGTTGCCTTTCAGGTGGACAAACTGGATACCCGCCTGCTTGGTAATGTCGTCAAAACGCGCGGTGGAACTGCCTGCGGCGCCTGCTCCTGCGAAGGCGGCCGCGACGACAGCGATCCCGGGTACCAGGCTCAGCGGAATTAGAAAGCGAACGGTGCGCGCGTGGAGCAACTTCATCGACGATTATCCCACTCGGGCGTCAGCGCATCACTTCAGTGTCGCCAAATAGGCGCGAATACCGTTGGCCGCAATCTGCACGCCGATACACAGCAGGATAAAGGAGAGAAGCCGCATCAGAACCGAGGTGCCCGACGTTCCTAGGAGTCGTTCGGCCGCGGTTGCATAGCGATAGGACATGTAGACCGTGAAGCAGATCAGTACGACGCCGATAAACGACGCCAGCAGCACGATCGGGGAAAGGAACGAAGGAGCGTGAAGCTCCGCCGGAAGGTTTGCACCTAGTGTAATCGCGACTGAAATAGAACCTGGACCCACCGTGACAGGCAACGTAAAGGGGTAAAAAGCGTTCGCGAGGATATCGGTTTCCGTCGCAGTTCGTGCCGCGGCTCCGGAACCGGTCTGGTTGAGCAGCGACCAACCGGTAGCAGCCACAACCAGTCCACCGCCTATTTGGACCGCGTAGAGGGTGACGCCAAAGAACGTCAGGATCTTGGCGCCGAACCAGATAGATCCGATCAATAGAAGAAGAGAGAAAATAGAAATCTTGCGCGCGAGCAAATCGCGTGTTTTCGCGCTGATCGGTCCGGTCAAGTCGATGAAGATGGCCGCGCTACCGATCGGATTGACGATCGGGAATAAAGCAGCCACAACAACGACGACAGCTTTCGCAAGTTCAACAGCGTCGCCTCGCAGGTTGGTCATCGAGTAGTCTCCTCGATATCGTAGCCCGTCGACCGCTGGCGCGGAGCATCGTTCCTGGTTGGGGATTGAGAAACTGAACTCATGACCCTCCTCCGATCGATTACGGCGTCTGTGTGGCTCCTGACCTTGGCGAGCCTGTGCGGCGCACAGCAGCGGATCGCGATCGACGCACACGCTTCCACCACCCCTTTCCCTCACTTTTGGGAGAAGGCTTTCGGATCCGGCCGCGCGATTCTTACGCTGCGGGACGATTACCGCAGGGATTTGTTGGCAGTGAAGCAAATCACCGATTTTCAGTACGTCCGTTTTCACGCCATCCTTCACGACGACGTCGGCGTATACAACGAGGACGAACACGGCAACCCCGTTTATAATTTCGCCTACGTCGATGAAATCTACGATGGTCTTCTTGAGCGAGGCGTTCGGCCTCTGGTCGAGATCAGCTTTATGCCGCGCAAGCTTGCCTTCAACCCGGATGCGCTTCATCCTTTCTGGTACAAGCAAAACGTATCTCCGCCCAAGAGCATGGAGAGATGGGATGCATTGATTACCGAGTTCGCTCGCCATTTGGTGGCGCGCTACGGCATCGAGGAAGTGTCGAAGTGGTATTTCGAGGTGTGGAACGAGCCGAATATCGACTTCTGGAACGGTATCCCGCGCGACAAAAGCTACTACGATTTATATGCGCATACCGCTCGCGCGCTCAAAGCCGTAAATCCGCGTCTTCGCGTCGGAGGACCGGCCACCGCCGCCGCGGCGTGGGTCTCTAGTTTTCTCGGTTACACCGCGGAAAACCACGTTCCAATCGATTTCGTATCCTCGCACGCCTATGCCGACGACACAGTGGAGGATCTGTTCGGGACAAACGAAAACATTCCAATGGACGATCGCGTATGCCGGGCCGTTGCGAAAGTGCGAAAAGAGATTCAAGGTTCCGCCTCGCCGTCGCTGCCTCTGCTGTGGACCGAGTGGAACGTGCCCGGCATGAAAGAGGCGCGCGACACATCTTTCGTAGGGCCCGCGCTTGCCAATACCATCCGTGAGTGCGATGGATTGGCGGAGATGCTTTCGTTCTGGACGTTCTCAGATGTATTCGAAGAGGGCGGCCCCATTCCGCGCCCATTCATTGGCGAATTTGGTTTGCGAGCAAAGGGCGGTATTAACAAGCCGAGCTATTACGACTTCGCTTTGCTCCATCGATTGGGCGATCGCCGGATCGCAAATGCATCGCCCAGCGTCCTGGTCACTCGTAGGTCCGATGGATCTCTGGTAGTCGCGGCCTGGAACCTGGTAGATCCTGACAAGTCCGGCGGAACCGTGGACCTGCGTCTGTCATTTGAAAACGTTCCACAAAATGCCCCGGTTGCAATCAGCCGCGTAGATGACGATCACAGCAACACTCTCGCCGCATACCGTGCGCTCGGAAGTCCCGAATATCCGACTCCTGAGCAGGTTCGCAAAATGAACGAAATGACCGCGCTTGGCCCTCCCGATCGCGTCCGATTGCAAGGCGACCACCTTGACATCAAGTTACAGGCGAATGCTCTCGCCTTGATCGAGATCCCGGCTGTTCGTTAGGCAGACCCTTCGTCTGCCGCGATTTACGCTTCATCCGCTTTTCCGACCGTCCATCGGATCCCTTATCATTCCGGCGGGCTCTTCGTTTAATCTGCTGCTGGAGAGGACAAACGAATGGAGCATGTGGTTCAAGTAGAGCGGGTGAACAAGCGCTACCCGCTCGACCATAGTTTCGTCACGGCGCTCAACGATGCTTCCTATGCGGATCCGTCACGGCGAGTTTCTCGCGATAGCAGGACCGAGCGGAAGCGGGAAATCGAGTCTGTTGCATCTGATCGGCTGCATCGACCAGCCAACGAGCGGACGCATTCTGATCGACGGCATAGACACGACGGCTTTATCGCCGGTACACGCAGCTCAATTGCGGCGAGAGAAAATCGGCTTCGTCTTTCAAACCTTTAACCTGATTCCCGTCTTTACGGCCTGGGAAAACGTTGAGTATCCGCTTTTGCTGCAGCGCATGTCGGAACGCGAACGGATACGCCTGGTGGATGAAGCTCTCGCGAGCGTAGGGTTGGCGGATCGTGCGAAGCATCGGCCGGACCTGCTTTCGGGAGGCGAACGGCAAAGAGTCGCGGTGGCGCGAGCCATCGTACACCGGCCGCCGCTGGTTCTCGCCGACGAACCGACGGCAAATCTGGATACTCGCACGGCGATGCAGTTAATCGATCTGATGCGCGATCTGAATCGCCGGCTGGGAGTCACGTTCGTTTTCTCCACGCACGATCCTCGGATTCTGGATCATGCGGATCGCGTGGTGCGTTTGTGCGACGGCAAGATTATCGAGGACAGCGTTTTGGAGGAGATTTCCGATGAAAAAATTTCTGCAGTTGGCATTTAGGAACGTCTTCAGGAATCGGCGCCGGACGTTGATGACGCTCCTCGTTGTGGGAGGCGGCGTGGCGGGACTGCTACTTGTCGGCGGATTCTTCTCGTTCATGTTCTGGGGGCTTCGCGAATCCACCATTCGTAACGGCTTGGGACATTTGCAGGTCTATAACGCCGATTTCTTCAAGCGCGATGAAGCGCACGCGCTCGAAAACGGTCTTGATGACGCGCCGAAGCTCGCGGCAACAATCTCCGGCATGCAGCACGTTCGCGGCGTCGCTCCTCGAATTGAGTTTTACGGCATGGTGTCGAACGGAATGAAATCGTCCGTGTTTATGGGTACGGCGGTCGATCCGGCGAAAGAAAAGAGCATGGGCTTCGAACCGCGATTCACCGCGGGCCGGGATCTTCACGCCAAGGGCGACCACGGCAATGAAGCGCTGCTGGGCGCGGGCCTGGCGCGTTCCATGAGCGTGAAACCGGGGGACAGCTTGACGCTGCTCGCCGTAACGGCCGACGGAGCTTTGAACGGCATCGATATCGACGTCACGGGAATCGTAACCACCGGAGTTAAGGATCTCGACGATCGGATTCTGCGAATCACTTTGCCCTCGGCCCAGCGGCTGCTTCAAAGCGATCGCGTGACGAAGCTGGTGGTTGGTCTGGATAAGACGGAGAACACGGACGAAGTTTATAACGCCATGGTGTCGCGGCTTTCCGGATTGCGACAAAAGACGGCGATCAAGAAATGGGTGGAGTTGGCGGCTTACTATCGTCAGGTCCGCATGCTGTTCAGCGGGATTTTCGTGTTCCTCGGCGTCATCGTGTTTTTCCTGGTCGTCATGTCGAGCGCCAACACGCTCATGATGGCGATGTTCGAACGAACCCGCGAAATCGGAACCATGCTCGCGATGGGGACGCCGCGATCGTGGCTGGTGGGTCTGTTCCTCATCGAGGCTGGAGTTACAGGACTCTTGGGAGCTGTGGCCGGAGTAGCGGCGGGAGAAGCGATCGGAGCGTTGCTGAACTGGGCGAATGTGATGTTGCCCCCACCGCCCGGAAATACGAGTGGAATGCCGCTGCGCGTTTTACACGAGCCTGGACTCATGGCCGGCGCTGCCCTGCTAGTGATATTCACGCTGGCGCTGGCGTCGATCATGCCGGCTGTACGTGCTTCAAAGATGCGAATCGTGGAGGCTCTTGCTCATGTTTAAGATGCTGGTTTTCATTTCCGCCCTCGGTTTGGCGGCTAGCGCCGCGACCATCGCTCCGGTGGACGCGGTGGCCCTTGTCAAACGGGCCGATTCCATGCGCAACGGATGGCCCAGCTTCGTCGTACGCGTAAAAATCTCAAACTTCGAAGACGGCAAACAGGATGAAGAGGATCTCTTCGAGGTGTCCCAGAAAGGGACCGATAAAACGTATGTCGAGTTCATGAGCCCGCGCGATAAGGGCCGGCACCTGCTCATGCTCGGCGACGATATGTGGATCTTTCTTCCGGATACCAGCCGGCCGGTTCGCATCACGCCGCTCGAACGATTGAGCGGCAACGCATCGAACGGCGACGTGGCTCGAACAAATTACGCGGTCGATTACGACGTCGTTTACCTTCGCGACGAAAAAGCCGGGGATGTCGATTGCCACGTGTTGGAACTCACCGCCAGACGCAAAGGCGCGACGTACCATCGCATCGAATACTGGCTCAGTGTCGAAGACAGCCGTCCGGTAAAGGCGGAGTTCTATCTGACGTCAGGGAAACATATCAAGTCCGCGACCTACGACGAGTTCCTGACGGTCGGTGGTCACCGATTGTTGCGGCGGATGACGATCTACGATCAGATCCGTAAGACCTCGCACAGCGTCATGGAGTATTCCGGCTACGCGCCTCGGGAGCTGCCGGATAAGATCTTCCATCAAGGACGGTCGGACCGGTTTTGAGTTATGAATTTGAGTCTGTTGGTGGCGATGGCTGCGGCGCTCGGCGGGCTACCGCAGGATTCCGTGGAGGACCCACCCCCAACCGAGGGCGGCAGCCAGACGCGCTATTCGGTTTCGTTGACGGAAGAAGCAACGTTCGCGGGCGGGCTGCGGGTGCCCGGTCCCGCGAGCGGAAACCTGTTGCTGCTGCAGCCGACGTTCGCATATAAGGACGGCGATCGTTGGAGATTTGCGGCCAGCCTCGCGGCTCTTACAGACACCGACGGCGACACACACGATCAGGTGCGAATCCGGGAAGCGTATGTTGGCTTGTCGCTGGGCGATTTCGACTTTAGCGCTGGTAAGAAGCTGCTGCGGTGGGGAACGGGCTATGCGTTCACCGCCACGGGTATTTTGGATCCGCCGCGAGTTGCGACAAATCCGACCGACCGGCTGAGTTTGAACGAAGGCGTCAATCTGGTGCAAGGCGATTTCATCAAGGGTGGGAGCGACGTCACTGTTGTGTGGGCGGATACCGGTACGCGCCAGACGACAGCCGCGCGCTATAACAAGCTGTTCGACGGCTTCGATACTTCCGTAATCGTCGCGCAGGACCGGGGCGGATCCTCGTTCGCCGGTGGGAATTTTACGCGCGTGTTCGTGGATCGCGTAGAAGTGCACGGTGAATTGGCGTGGCGTCAAGGAGCCGCTGTGTTGGGGGGAGGGAAGTACACGACGTCAAGCGGTATTACTTTCATCGGTGAGTTTTATACTCCGCCGAATACGGCTTTTTATCGCGACCCAGGATTGCCCGCTTCGCTCGGGCGGCAAAAGTACGGGTTCATTCGCGCGAGCAAGGATCGTTTACGCGAACTGCCGGGGTGGAAAGAGTGGGATGTTTCGGGATCGGTGGTTGTGAATTTGACCGATGGGAGCCGCGTCGGCGTGTTCGATACGGGCCGAAGGTTCGGAAATCATTTTTATGCTTATACGCATGGTCAGATTCCAGCGGGTAAGAAGGGCCGGTCGGAATATGGATCGATACCTTACTCGGCACTGATCTCGGTGGGAATGCGGGTTCAGTTGTAGGGGCTATGCCCAGTTCGTTCTTTCAATAAATGTTTTCGGCTCGTAAGTCTTGCCCTCCGCGAGACGCCGTTGTTCCCGCTGCGTGCTCCACAGGAAGAGTGGGCCTAAGAAGGTCGTCGACAGAGACGAGATGGGTCCCAGAGCATCGTTGACGTCCTGGCGCAGCAGGCGCATGCTCTCACTCACCGCGGCATTGGTTTCTTTGAAGCGTCGTTCCATGGCCCATAGAGCGCTGCTGTAGAGCGCGCGGAGCGCCCGGGCTTCATGGTCGAAGCGATGGCGAATGCGCGGATCCGGGTGTTTGTGGTATCGCTTCCATCCCGCAAATGTAGTTCGGCAGATCCGATAGAGACTCGGGCCGTTGCGCTGGAAGTCGCGGAAGAAAGCGTAATCGAGGAACTTCTTGGAGTCGTCTCTTGAAATAGCTGCGTGCTCGAAATTGAACTTATGCTGACCGTGGATGTCGGCAAGGTCTACATCGAGCAGGCGCCCCGCGGACTGGATCTCGCGATAAAGAGGCGTTCCGGGAACCGGGGTGTAGAGCATGAATTGATGGAAGTCGGTGTCGTGTTTGACCGCGTGCTCGATTTCGGCCTTGATGTTTTCGGGCGTATGGTGTTCGAGGCCTACGATTGTAGAACCGAGGACGCGAATGCCGTGGCGGCGCAACTCGGCGGTGAGTTGCAGAGTATCGGTACCGTTTAGCTTGCGATAGGCTGAATTAGCCGATTCGAGTCCCATCCAAATCCACGACACGCCCAACTCCACCAACTCGTCCATGGTGTATTTGTTAATTGCATTTGCGGAAGAGAAGACGTAAAATTCCCAGCTCTTGCCTTCCTGCTTCATGCGAGCCAGCAGTTGCATGGCGCGCCGCTTATTGAGCAAAAAGTTCTCATCCATCACGAAGAAAGACTCGACACCCTGCCGGTCCGCGGCATCCCGCATAACTTCAAACAGCTCGTCGCCCGTTTCGAAGAAATTTATGTACTTCCCTTTGCCGCCGAAGAAAGCGGAGGTGGTGCAAAAGTTGCAACCCATGGGACAGCCGACCGAAGGAATGATGGTGGCCGCGGTGTTGGTGAAAAAATCCGGCAGTTTCACGCCAAGAATTCTTAGTCCGAAGCCGGATCGGATCTGGGCGTGCTTGATGGGAGCCGTGGTGTCTTCTCCGAGATACTGGCGCATCCAGGCGATGCCCTCGCCTCGGGCGAAATGGTCGGCATCGACCATGCCTTCTATTCCAGGCACTGCTGTGACATGCCCACCGATGACGATTTCCGAGTGCGGCGAAAGCTCGCGAATCAAGCGGCACATTTCCGCGACTTTCCCGACATTGACGATGATCGACGAAATGCCCACGACGTCGTAATGGTTCTCTTTGAGCTCGCGTGCAAAAATCTCACGAGTCGGAAAATCGAGAACGGTGCATGGAGCAGTAATATTCGACTGGATCATCATGATGCCCCAGGAGCGGTGGAACATGCGTAGAGAGAACGGTCCCTGCTCGCGTGTTACCTGGTTGTGATACAGCTCCATGGGGTTGATCGATCGGCTTCCGAATTCATCATCCTGAGCATAAGGACCAAACACGGAAGTAAGCAACACTCGGGCGTTGCGGCCCTTGGGGTGGGAAGGCACAGCTGGTTTATTGACTCCTCTACAAAGCAGGTTATTAGTGCAGAGGCTCGAACGAACCCTTATGAACCGGGTCTGGACCGAGAGGCTGAAGACTTATCTAATTATATCGTTCGCACTCGCGGCCGATCGTAATAAATTCGTAAGCAATGGCTTCAAAGCTGGAAGCTTTGGAGATCGCTTTCGTTCACGTATGGCTCGCCGGGGGCGACGTTGTTCAGCTTTCCGGCTTTCAGCCAGGCTTCAAGTTGATCCACCAGGTTGTAGAGATGGTCGAATGAATCGACCACAAATAGCAGCGGTTGGTAGTGGTTGATCTCGAAAGACTGATTGATCGCCCACTCGAGTTGGATGGGATAACGCTGCACTTCGGGCGAATCGATTGCGTGCGAGATCTCGCCGTAGGAGCTGAGCAGTCCGCTTCCGTAAACCTTGAGCTCGTCACCATTGCCGCGCATCAGTCCGAATTCGACCGTGAACCAGAAGAACCGCGCCATGGCCTTGATGATATTGGTCAGCCGGTGCGCGCGAGTTTCGTCGTCGTGAATGGCGGAAACCAGTTGTGCGGCTGTGTGGGCGCACTCTCCAAAACGAACTAGGGCCTCGGCGAAGTTCCTGTCCGTGTGCATGGGAACGTGGCCGGCGATGTCGTGGAAGATGTCCGGTTCAGGCAGGTAATCGAGCTTGTCGGAACGGCGGATCGTAATGGTGGTAGGAAATTCGCGTTTGCGGAGGCTGTCGAAAAAAACGTACGCGGGCACGTAGCCGCTCACCGCCTTAGCGCGGAATCCCGTGAGCGGCTTCAGAAAACGATTGACATCTTCCAGACGGGGAACCTTGTTCGGGTTGAGCCGCAGGCAGGCGATGCCTTCGAGGAAGTGCGGGTTCGCGTATCGCTCCCAACGAGGGATCATGCGGGAGTAAAGCTTGCTCCAGGCTTCGTGGTTTTCTGGCGTGTAGAGGTCGTAGGGCTGGTCGATGTAGAGCTGTCCGTGAGTTCGGGCGTTCTCGATGAATGGAGATTCGGTTGTCGTGAGACCAGCTGTCTCAAGTACGGAACTCTTCGGCATGGCAGCCCCCTAAGCAGATAGACTCTGGCGCTCGGGGTTAGGTTGCACCACAGTGATGTGGTGGGTCAAGGAAGTTTGTCCTTGCCGCGATTCGTTATCTTTTTTTGAAGACATGGCCGAGGTCCGTCGTGCTCCAGTTCAATCAAAAGAATGGGCAGGCGGTCTGCATCCTGTTCCTCGATCACCGTTTTGGTATACGTAGCATTTGGCGTTCGATCAGTGAGAAACTGCTGAAGGCGGTCGCTCGAAACGGCAATTACCCCGACGTCGATGTCGCCGGATGTAATTCGATTCTTGAGATGCAGAATGTCCCTGTAAACATCACGACCCGAAACTTGGATCTCAACTCCGATGCAGACGCGCGTTCCGTTGAGAGTCTTGCATTTCTTCCAGTCCACGTCGCCTGATTTTCTCTGTTCCCATGCTCCGGCTGCTCGGAAACATTCGTCCAAAGCCTCTCGAATCACGGCCGCGCTGTTGGCCTGGCGTTCTTCGAGCACGCGGATTTCAAGGGAACATAGCAGTGTTTTCAGCTCATCAAGCAAAGGCCCAAGTCCGAGGCGCGCAATTTTCGTTTGTGCTCCGTCGTAAAAAGAGACTTGAATTATCGCCATGCACGTTTAGAAAGTCGATTATATCGCTCGGAATTGACGATATGCTCGACGTGAGGCAACAGCCGCTTTTTCGGTCGCCGGAGAAGGCTTGCGGTTTTGCGCCGATTCCAATAGTCTGGAGTCCAGAGATGCGACTCGTGTATTCCACACCCAGAGGCAAACTCTTCCAAGCGGATTGCATCGACCTACTGAAGTCAGTTAGCGATGGCGCTGTCCATACATTGTTTGCCGACCCTCCCTTCAACCTCAAGAAGGACTATGGGAATAAGACAAAAGATGATCTCAAGCCGGTTGAGTACATGGATTGGAGCAGGGCTTGGCTCGCCGAGTGTGAGCGCGCGCTGGCGCCCGGTGGAGCTCTCTTCGTATACAACCTCCCGAAATGGCTGATCGAATATGGGGCATATCTGAATTCGTTCCGTTCGCTACAGTTCAAGCACTGGATAGCCATCGACAAAGCGCACAGTTTGCCGATTCCCAATCGTTTGTCACCGAGCCACTACGGCATGTTGTACTACATCAAAGGCGACAAGCCCCGCGTTTTTAGCCGGGACGCGGTGAGAACGCCGATCCAAAGTTGTCGGCATTGCGGCAAAGATGTCAAAGACTATGGCGGGCATAAGAAGTTCCTGAATCCTAAGGGACTTAATCTTACGGATGTTTGGGACGATGTACCGCCAGTCCGCCATCGAAAATACAAAAATCGGCCCGCGAACGAGCTTGCGCCGATCATTTTAGAGCGCGTAATCAAACTCACAACGAACGAAGGTGATTTGATTTGCGACCCATTCGGAGGAGGCGGCGTTACGGCATACGTCGCGGAACAACTAAATCGGCGGTGGTTGGTGGGCGACATCAACGATTGCGCGCCCATTAAAGAACGGCTGATCAGTCTGGGGGATGGTACTCATCCAAGTTGGTCTTCGAGCAGAAAGCGAATCGCCGAAGACGATGCCGATCGTTCTGATATTTCCTTACCGCTGCTTTTTTGACGTTGACGGCTCTCAATCGTCTTCGATACTTTAGGTACTGGAGCGCTTCAGGGTGCCACCAGCTCGCGGAAAGGGCCAAGCCCACCTGAATTTAGAGCTGCGTTCGGACAATACGACTGTCCTTTCAGCCTGACCATGCGAGCATTCGGGCTCTAACGGCCTTTGGGCCTTGAAAGGAGTCGTCGATGAGTTCTCTGCCTCCAAATCCTTCGCTTGAAAATCTGAAAAAACAAGCCAAAACACTCAAGAAATCGTGGCTGGAGGGCGATTCCGCCACGCTCGAACGCGTCCGGAAAGCGCATCCAAAATACGCGGCGGCCTCACAGGATCATCTACGCGCCGCCAGACCGCGCCTTACCGATTGCCAACTCGTGCTGGCACGCGAATCCGGCTTCGATAGCTGGCCGCAATTGAAAGTCGCGGTGGAATCGGCAAACAAGGACTTGCCGGATCAGTTCGTCAGCATTGCGTGTCTTTGTTACGACGATCCGCATTACGATCACCGCTCGTTCCACGCACGGGCTAAAGAGATACTTCGACAGAATCCCTGGCTGGCGGAGGCGAACACTTGGTCCGCCGCAACGGCGGGAAATTCGGCCGCGGTCAAATCGTTTCTCGACGATGATCCGAGTCTGGTCAATCGTCCCGGACCGCACGGATGGGCGCCACTAATCTGCGCCTGCTATTCGCGCGTCCAACCGACACTCGACGTTGCGAGACTTCTGCTCGATCGCGGCGCCAATCCGAATGCGTTCACGATGAAAGGCAACGCGGATGAGCGCCTCGACCAGACCGGACGCCGTTTCACTGCTCTGACGGGTTTGTTTGGAGGCGGCTCGACAGGCATGGCGAATCAGCCGGCCGCATCCGCAATGGCGTGAAATGGCTGAATTGCTGCTGGAACGTGGGGCCGATCCTAACGATGAAATGGCGCTCACTATCAACCAGGAAAGAAACACTTACGGCAAGCTCGAAATCCTGGCGCGGTATGGAGCGAAGCCCGATGGCCTAGGAACAGCTCTCTCGCGGGCGGTTCTCAACGGAGATACGGAAAGCGTAAAGCTCTTGCTCGCACACCACGCGGACACGGCCAAGCCATTCCGAGGCAGGACGGCGTGGCAGTACGCGATACAACGCGGCCACCTTCAAATCGCGCGTTTACTCGAGGAAGCCGGCGCGCCCACACGAGAGCTGGATGATGTGCAGCGCTTCGTCGCTCTCTGCCTGGCTGGCGACGAACATGGGGTCCGGGCGATGCTGGAGCGCGCTCCGGACCTCGTCGAACGGGCCCCCAAGTATCTCGTGAACCGGGCCGCGGACTCCGGCCGGGTGGAAGCGATCAACCTCACAATCGATCTGGGTTTCGATCCGAATTTTATGGACGAAGTTGTGCCCTTGCACATTGCCGCCGGCAGCGGCAACGAAGAAATCGTGCGCCTCCTCATGAATCGCGGAGCCTTACCCAGCATTCGCGAGCCGTTTTACGACGGGACGCCGGTTGGGTGGGCGGACTTCTTCGATCGGCGTAATACGCGCGACCTGATCCTCAACGAAGGCGCGATCTGTCTTTTTGACGCGCTCGATTATGACCGGCTCGATCGCGTGCCGGATATCCTGGCGCGCGATCCTGAAGCGCTGAACCGGCCTTTCGCGCAATGCATTTCCCGCGAACCGAAGCCCGAGGATTGGCAGACGCCCCTCGCGCGGATGGTGGAGCGAGGTAAGACGGAAGCAGTCCGTTTGTTAGAAAAGTACGGCGCCTCGGCTCAGGTTTCAGGTTCGTAGAAGCTGAGAGCATTGTCGCCTTGTTTGACGACACGGGTGCGTTTCAAAACGCCGTATTCGTCCGCCAAGTGAAGTCGCGTAGCGTGTTGCGCAATAACCAGGCCGGGTTTACGGGCATCGAGAACACTCAGCACTTTCTCGTATTCGCGTTCCTGTTCGTAAGGGGGATCCAGGAATACGATGTCAGCGGAGAGTCGTTCCAGAACTGTAGCGGCTTTGCCGGTGTAGACCTCGGCTCTATTCTCAATCTTTAGTGTTTGCAGATTGTCGCGGATGATTTCGACCGCGGCACGGCTCTTTTCGATGAAAATGGATCGGGCGGCGCCGCGGCTCAGAGCTTCGATGCCGACGGCGCCAGTGCCGGCGTAAGCGTCCAGAAAAGTAACGCCTTCGATGCGAGGCGAAAGGATGTTGAAGAGGGTCTCGCGGAGACGATCGGGAGTGGGACGCGTGTCGAGGCCGGGGAGCGATTGCAGTTTGCGACTTCGAAATTCGCCGGCGATGACTCTCATCAACCTACCTGAATTAAGCCGTAGCGACGCTGCCAATGATCGCGAATGTAGGCGACGCCGCGCCGCAACTCTTCTTCCGAAGGCGGATGTTCGGTGAATTGCTTCGCCTCCCCGCGTGCGATTTCGAGGACGTCGCTGTCTCGGATGATGTTCGCGACTCGTAGCGCGGGAAGTCCGGATTGCTTGGTACCGAAAAATTCGCCGGGACCCCGGAGTTTCATGTCCATCTCGGCGATATAGAAGCCGTCATTCGATTCCACCATCGTTCTTATACGTTCTTTACCGGCCTCATTGAGCTTGCCGGTGACGAGGACGCAGTAGCTTTGCTCGGCGCCTCGCCCCACGCGCCCACGCAATTGATGCAGTTGTGCGAGTCCGAAGCGCTCCGCCTGTTCGATCACCATGACCGTGGCGTTGGGGACGTCCACGCCGACTTCGATCACGGTGGTTGAGACGAGGATCGACAACTCGCCCCTCTTGAATTGATCCATCACTGTTTCTTTGGTATCCGGCGTCAACTTGCCATGCAACAGACCGATGGTCAGGCCGGGATAGACAATTTCCGAAAGATGCTGATACATCTTCTCGGCGGCCTTCATGGCCTGAGTTTCCGATTCTTCAATGACGGGGTAGACTATGTAGGCCTGTTGCCCGAGATCGACCTGCTGCTTCAGGAAGCTGTAGACCAGCTCAACCTGATCTTCCGTGACATGCTTCGTCACAATGGGTTTTCTTCCCGGCGGAAGCTCGTCGATTACAGCCACGTCGAGGTCCCCGTAAATAGTGAGCGCCAAAGTGCGCGGGATCGGGGTCGCAGTCATCACGAGGACGTCGGGGTAGCGACCCTTTTCGAATAGCTTGAGACGCTGCAGGACGCCGAAACGATGCTGTTCGTCGACGATAGCGAGGCCGAGACGCTGGAGTTCGACGTCCTCTTCGAGTAAGGCGTGCGTGCCGATGGCCATCTGCGCGTAGCCGGAGGCGAGTAGTTTTTTTAGCTGCGTCTTTTCGTGTTTGGTGTTGGAGCCGGTGAGCAATACGACTACATATCCGAGTTTTTGGAACAGCTTCTTGAAGTAGAGGTAATGCTGCGTTGCGAGAATCTCCGTGGGCGCTAAGACGACGACCTGATATTTGTTTTCGATCGCGATCACGGCTGCTTCGGCGGCGACCAGCGTCTTGCCGCTGCCGACATCGCCTTGCAGCAGCGTGTTCATCGGATGCGGTTCCTGCATCTCTTTGGCAATCTCGCCGAGCACTCGCTTCTGGGCTCCTGTCGGCTTGAACGGAAGCATCGCCTTGATTTGCTCGCGGACGCGATCTGTGAGTTCGAAGGCTATGCCCGGTTTAAGGCGAGCTTTTGCGCGCTTGAGCGCCAGTCCGCATTCGAGCCAAAAGAATTCTTCGAAGATCAGGCGATACTGCGCGGGCGAGCGGAAGGCATTGAGCAGCCTCAAATCGGAATCCTGCGGCGGGAAGTGGATGTTCCGGATGGAAGACCAGCGATCCGGCAGCTTGAGGCGCGAGAGGATCTCCGGAGGCATGGGGTCGGCCACCGGCTGCAACGAATCGAGGACGAAGCTGATGATATTGCGGAAGACGCGTGTGCTGATCTTCCCGGCGGCTTCATAAATCGGCACGACTCGGCCAGTATGCAGCGCCGCATCGCCATCGTCATCGCCGGAGAGAACTTCGAACTCCGGGTGCATGATGAGCAGATCGCCCGTGTAATTATCGAGTTCGATTTTGCCGTAGACTGCCAGGCGCACCCCTGGTTTCATGCGGTCTTCGAGATAGGCGCCGTGGAACCACTTGCCTAGCAGCGTTTCGCGCGATCCATCGGTGAAAACGACTTCAAAGAGTCCAAGACTGCGGCGGCGAAAGCCCGCGAGCTTCGCGCTCTTCACCTCCACGACGACCGTTGCCATCTCGCCGGGTGCGAGCTGCGCAATGGTCTTGACGTTACTTCGATCTTCGTAGCGGAAGGGGACGTAGCCAAGTAGGTCTTCGACGGTGAGGAGCCCCTTGGATTTGAGAAACTCGGCGCGCGCAGGCCCAACGCCCTTTACATACATGAGCGGTGTAGAAAGGTCCAGCGGCAATCCACAGTGTACAATGACGCCGTAATGAGAATTGTCTTTATAGTGTGCATTTGCGCAACGGTTTCTTGCGCGGCCGATTTGCGGCTTGGCATCATCGGCACCGATACTTCGCATGTCACTGCGTTTACGAAGACGCTGAACGATCCGACGGCATCCGATCATGTCGCCGGCGCGCGCGTGGTTGTCGCGTTCAAGGGAGGAAGTCCCGATATCGAGTCGAGCCGGACGCGCGTCGACGAGTACGCGCAGGAGTTGGTGGATAAGTTTGGAGTGAAGATCGTGGACTCCATCTCGAAACTCTGTGGCCAGGTAGATGGGATCTTGTTGGAGAGCGTGGATGGACGTCCGCACCTTGCGCAGATGCGCGAAGCGGTCGCCTGTGGCAAACCGGTTTTTGTGGATAAACCGATGGCGTCGACTCTGGATGACGCTCGAGCGATTGCGCGGGTCGCGAAAGATGCGGGTGTTCCGTGGTTCAGCTCATCGAGTCTGCGTTTCGGCGAAGTACAAAAATTACGCGGCAATAATTTGGAGGGTGCGACCACGTGGGGTCCGGGTCCCCTGGAAGAACATCACCAGCTCGATCTTTCCTGGTACGCGATCCATCCGATCGAGATGCTGTACACGATCATGGGGACCGGATGTCAGGAGGTGACGCGCATGTCTACGGCGGATGCGGACGTCGTGGTGGGACGTTGGAACGACGGACGTATCGGTACGGTGCGGGCTTTACGGCCTTACAGCACGTACGGCGCAGTTGCATTTCGAAAACCGGAAGGGAAGGGAAATGTGACGGCGCAGGTCGTCGAAGAGTCGCACGTCGGTTATGGCGAGCTGGTTCGCGAGATCGTGCGGTTTATGGAAACGAAACAGCCGCCGGTGCCCAACAACGAGACGCTCGAGATTTTCGCTTTCATGGACGCGGCCCAGCGCAGCAAGGAAGCCGGTGGACGTCCCATGACGCTGAGATAGAATCAACCTATCCATGTGGCAGCAGACGTACGACCCGATAGGCGGAAGTCTGGGCCTTTCCGCACTTGTTGCGGCGATTCCCGTTTTCGTTTTGTTATTCGCATTGGGCGTGATGCGCGTGGCGTCCTGGAAAGCGTCGCTGCTTGGACTTGGCGCCGCTGCTTTGGTGGCGCTGTTCGTCTACCGCATGCCTGTCGGATTGCTGGGCCATTCGGTTCTGTATGGCGCGGCCTTCGGACTGTTTCCGATCGGCTGGATCATTTTCTGGGCGATTGTGCTGTATCGGGTGACGGTGGAAACCGGACAGTTCGAAGTGATCAAGAACTCGGTGGGAAGTCTGACGAGCGACAAGCGGCTGCAGGCGCTTCTGATCGCGTTCGCGTTCGGTGCGTTTATCGAGGGCGCGTCTGGATTCGGAACGCCTGTTGCCGTTGCTGCGGCAATGCTCGCGGGATTAGGTTTCCGACCCTTCTACGCCGCGGGAATTTGCCTGCTCGCGAATACCGCGCCGGTGGCGTTTGGAGCCATCGGCATCCCGCTGGTCACGCTAGCTGGCATCACGGGACTCCCGCTCAAACAATTGAGCGCCGACGTCGGCCGGATCTGCGCGCCCGTGTCGTTGTTCATTCCAGCCTACCTGGTGTTGGTTATGGGCGGTTGGAAAGCCCTGAAGGGCGTGCTGCCCGGCGTAGTCGTATGCGGGGTCCTTTTTGCGGGAATGCAGTTCACCGTGTCGAACTTCTTCAGCGTGTACGTAACAGACATCCTGAGCTCGATTGCGGCGATTCTCGGGCTCGTGGTGCTGCTGCAGTTCTGGAAGCCGAACGATGCGATGGAGGACGACGGGAGTCCCGTGGTCGAGACGCGACAGCATACGGCGGGCGAGATCCTTTACGCGTGGGCTCCTTATGCGCTCCTGGTGGTGTTCGTATCGCTGTGGGGATTCGATGCTGTCAAGTTCTGGCTGAACAAGGCAACATTCAGTTTGAACTGGGCCGGCCTGCATAACCTGATCCTGCGCATGCCGCCCGCGGTGGCGAAGGCTGCTCCCTATCCAGCGGTTTTTAAGCTCGACGTGCTGGCCGCCGCCGGCTCATCGTGTATGTTCTCTTCGATTGCGGCTGCCTTGTTCCTGCGGCTGCCGATTGGAAAATTCTTCCGAGTTGTCGCGGCGACGGCTAAACAGTTGGCATATGCCATGGTGACCCTTGCGGCTGTTCTCGCGCTGGCTTACCTCATGAATTATTGCGGAGCGACCGCTACACTCGGCCTGGCCTTTGCGGCGACTGGCGTGGTGTTTCCATTCTTCAGCGCATTGCTCGGATGGATGGGCGTGTTTCTGACCGGTAGCGATACTTCAGCGAACGCGCTATTTGGGAATCTACAGGTTGTTACGGCGAATAGTCTGCACTTGAAGCCGGTGCTTATGGCTGCGTCGAACTCGGCTGGGGGCGTGATGGGAAAGATGATCAGCCTTCAAAGCATCGCGGTAGCGGCCGCGGCGACTGGAATGCCGTCGCAGGATGAGGCCAAGTTATTTCGCTTCACGTTGCGGCATAGTATCTTGCTGGCAACCGTGATCGGGCTGGTCGTACTCTTCTACTCGTACGTCATGCCAGGATGGGCGTGGTAGCTAATTCTAGCGCTACGGCGTGTCAAGTAGTAAGCGAGTTGATGCGCTTCATGACGATGTTCTCGCGCGTTTTGGCCGGAAGGTAGTTCAGCAGCATGCGCATTTTTGCGTCTTTGCCGACCACGTAGCGGGTCTTCGGCTTGGGCGAGGTCATGGCGTGGTCGACAGCCTTCACCACTTCCGACGGGTCGACTCCGCCGCGAGCCGCCTGGCCGGCCGCTATTTTAATCTTCGCGATCAGATAACGGTAAAGGTCGAGGCCTTCATCGGGAAACTGCGCGATCATCTCGTCGGCGCGCTGGAGGCCCTTGTCCCAGATGGGAGTTTTCACCGCGCCCGGTTCTATGACGGCAACGTGAATGGCCCACTCGCGCAGCTCCATTCGAAGGGCTTCGGAGATGGCTTCAATGGCACGCTTCGATGCGCTGTAGGCTCCCGTGAACGGGAGTGTGCTGCGGCCCGCAACCGAACTGATATTCACGATGCGGCCTCGTCCATGCCGAAGCAACGGCAGAAAGGCTTGGATCACGGCGACTTGGCCGATGACGTTGACTTCGAGTTGTTCGCGGAGTTTGTCGATGGGAATCAGCTCGACCGGTGCGGATATTGCGATTCCCGCGTTATTCACGAGCCCGGAGATTTCTTTTCGCTCGATGGATTGCGCCGCGGCGTTGACGGATGCCTGGTCTGTCACGTCCATTATGAGCGGTGTGAGCCGGTCCGATGTCTTCTGCCGCAATGCTTCGCCGTCGCTAGCCTTGCGGACACCCGCGAAGACGCGAAAGCCTTTTTTGTCGAAGTGGAGCGCGCATGCTTCACCGATACCGCTCGATGCGCCCGTGATCACGATGGAGCCTTGAGCCATGCGGTTATGATAATCCCTATGGCTAACGCTGGCACACAACCCGGTTCTCCGACTCCGGCGCTGATCTTCGAAACTCTCAATGCTTACCAACGCACGGGAGCGTTGCGCGCCGCCATAGAACTCGATCTTTTTACCGCGATCGGCGAGGGCAGTAAGACTGTCCCCGCTATCGCAAATCGCCTAGACGCATCCGAAAAAGGTATACGCGTTCTGTGCGACTACCTCTGTATTGTTGGCTTTCTCACCAAGAGCGGATCGGAATATGAGCTCGGTAACGACGCCGCGTTTTTCCTGAACCGGCATTCTCCCGCGTATATGGGCACGGCAGCTCAGTTTCTCGGAGAGATCGAGCGCGTGTCGGGATATTTCAACGACATCGCTGCCGCTGTTCGAAAAGGCGGGACGACAATGCCGGGCGACGGAACCGTGGAACGCGACAATCCTCTGTGGGTGACCTTCGCGCGCTCCATGGCGCCGATGACCCGGATGCCTTCCGAAGCGATCGCGAAGCTGATCGATGCGCCGGCGGGTAAGAAATGGAAAGTGCTGGACATCGCGGCGGGGCATGGAATGTACGGGATCGCGGTTGCGAAGCAGAATCCGAATGCGCAAATCGTTGCGACGGATTGGGCAGCGGTTTTGGAGGTCGCTCAGGAGAACGCGGAAAAGGCCGGTGTGTCCGAACGATATTCGCTGCTTCCGGGCAGTGCGTTCGAGATCGATTTCGGAACCGGTTACGACGTCGTCCTGCTGACGAATTTCCTGCATCATTTCAGTGCTTCGACGTGCGAGCGATTGCTCGAAAAGATTCACGCGGCGTTGCGTCCGGACGGAATCGTCGTGACGCTGGAGTTTATTCCCAACGCCGACCGGGTTTCGCCCGCGATTGACGCAGGCTTCAGCTTAATGATGCTGGCTGGTACGCCGGAAGGCGACGCGTACACGTTTGCCGAGCTCGAAGCGATGTTCCAGAAGGCAGGATTTTCACGGAGCGAATTGCACGAACTGCTGCCATTACCTCAGAGGGTTCTGTTGTCGTATTACTGAAACTGGTGTTGAATTTTGCCACCCAGGCATTTTTTAGGACTCAAGGGACGGGTTGGGTGGGTGGTGCAAAGTTGGGTTCTATAGAAGTTTCAGGGTAATGGAGTAAACAACAGAGGGTTTCTTTAGAGGATCAACCGCTGTCCCTTGAGCCTTCCCTGTTTTCATGCCAATTCGTTCCGAGCAAGTCGAATTCCAAAATCTTAACGCATTGATTCATAAGGCCGAGAGCTTGGACAAATCCTTGCCGCGGCATGAAAGTATTACCGAATTGGCACGCCCACCTTGCAATTTTGGACAGGCGTGCCCGTTTTGGGAAGCAGGATTTACTTAGCCTTGCGCCGGCGCGACAGAATGAGGCCGAGCGTCAGGCCCGCGGCGGCGATCGCAAGTGATTTGCGCTTGTCGGTAAGCGAGATGAAACGCGTGCCTGTTGCCGTAACCTCAAAGACGCCGATGGGGAGAACAGCGACCCCTCCGCCTCCGCCCCCGCCCTCACCGGCAGGGTGTATGGATTCAGTGATTTTTTTCGAGGCGAAACCGGAACCGCCTCCAAAGCCATAGCCAATTTTGGCTACGGGGATGATGGTTTTGCCTTCTGCCGAAATCGGCGCTCCATAAACTTTTTGCACGTCCGCGCTGGAGTGCAAACGCTCAGTCAGACTTTGGAAGAACTCTGGGATTGCCATGTCGACTCCTTGATACCAGTGTCGCCCACTGGTCTCGTGTTCGAATAGAAGAGTGCGAAAGCTCATCCTTTGCCTATTCACGATGGCCGCGGCATTTGCGGCCGAGGAATCCTCTTCGGTAGACAAACGCCTCAAAGAAGCGGCGGGTTCCTTCCAGGAGGTCATGCATATTCCCGACAAATCGATTCCGCGCGACCTGGTCCGGAAGGCGATGTGCGTGGTTGTGATTCCCGATCTGCTCAAAGGCGCTTTTGTGTTCGGCGGGAAGTACGGGCGCGGGTTCGTTTCCTGCCGCAAGAACGGTGTTTTCGGAGCGCCTGGGGGCATCAGGATCGAGGGTGGCAGCTTTGGCTTGCAGTTGGGCGCCTCATCGACCGACGTTGTGCTGCTGGTGATGAATCAAGGCGGAGTCAACCGGCTATTGAAGGACAAGTTCACGCTTGGTGGGGAAGCGTCCATCGCGGCTGGGCCGGTAGGACGTCAAACCAGCGCCAACACGGATGTCCTGATGACCGCCGAGATCCTATCGTGGTCTCGATCGCGCGGGGTGTTTATCGGGCTTTCGTTGGAAGGAGCGACCTTGCGTCCGGACAGCGGAGAAAACGAGAAGTTGTATGGCAAGCCTATTTCGAATCGTCAGATTCTGACCGGTCCAGTGGCCACACCCGCCCGGGCTCGATCCTTTGTGAATGAGCTGAATCGCTATCGGTGAGTGAGGTACGCAGAAAGCGAAGAGATGAAGTCCCCGGATCTCGAACTGAATGTCCTGATCTGTCTGGAAGATGTCACGGCACGCGTTCGGGCGGCGCAGAAGGCGGCGAAAAAACCCGTCATCAAAAAAAGAGAGCCCGGATCGCCAGTGGTCAATAAGAACCTGGAATTGGTGGGACTCATCTTCGATGGCAACATCGAGAGCCTGGTTGGAGCGTACGTCTCCGACGAGAGCGCGAATCGCGCCGTCGCGGTTCACCCCGCCGCGATCATCACGGCTTTGCGCAGGGTCTACAACGCATCCGCGCTAGCTGACGAGTTACAGCAGGGCTCGTAATCGCGCGCGGTTGCTCCGGGCTTTATAATTGTGTTCGTGTTAACCGGGTTGTTACCGCTTCTTCTATTGCAGACCGTCACTGCCTCCGCCAGCGCTCCTCAGGATCCACACCAGGCCGCAATGGCTCTTTACCGCCAGCATGAATATGCGAAGGCCGCTGTGCTCTTCGAAAAGGCCGCTGCGACCGAGCCAAAGGACAGCAAGGAGTATCGCGAGTCGGTCCTATTTCTGGGCCAGAGCTATTATCTGACCGGCAAGGTACCGGAAGCCGTGCCATGGCTCGAGAAGGCCCAGCAGTCGGGCGTGAGCCTCGTGGAGCTCAGCTACATGCTGGGAAATGCCTACATCCAGACTCATCAGCCGGATAAGGCTTCGAACGCATTTGCTGTCATGTTCGGATTCAAGCCGGATTCCGCTGCCGCCCATCTGATTACCGCTCAACAGATGATGCATCAGGAATTCGAGGAGGATGCGAAGAGCGAGCTGCAAAAGGCGCTGGCCATCGATCCGCGTATCCCGCAGGCGCATTACATGCTTGGGGAACTGGCCACTTTTCGGGCCGACATCGACACGGCCGTTCAGGAGCTGATCCACGAAATCGCCATCAATCCGGATTTTGCGATGGCATACTACAAGCTCGGCGATGCCTACTCGCGCCGCGAACAGTGGAACCTGGCAATCCCGCAACTCGAGCGATCGATCTGGTTGAATCCTACTTACAGCGGGCCATACATTCTCTTGGGCAAAGGGTATTTCAAGCTTGGGGAACTGTCGAACGCGGAGGGGAGTTTGCGGCGCGCCATAGCCATGGATCCCAACAACTATTCCGCGCACTACATCCTGGGACAGACGCTGATGCAGGAAGGCAAGACCGAGGACGGGAAGAAGATGCTCGAAAGAGCGAGGGAGCTCCAACACTAGATGCGGCTTGCGCTCGCTTTATCGGCTGTTTGTTTGATCGCAACAGCTCAAGACATTTCACGGCCTGTCAGGTCGTGGGAGTTTCTGGATGCCGTCGGTCCGCGTGCCGGACTGCTTGGTTGCGAAGACGGAACTCTCGAAGGCTATGTGTATCCGCTGAAGATCTTCAAGGATCTGCGGCTGCGTTTCCGGACGGATGGCCAGACGCTTCCGGCCGAAACTCTGGCTCGCCGCATTTCGGCGCGTCCGGGAGCGTACACCATCACCTACACGGGCGACGATTTTAGCGTGAGCGAGACGCTGGTGGCGTCGATGAGTCAACCGGGCGCCGTGATTCTGCTGGACGTGAATACGCGCAGCCCGTTGCGTATCGACGTCGCATTCACTCGCGATTTTCAACTGATGTGGCCGGCCGCGATCGGATCGGGTTATGGGGAATGGAGTGAGGAAAATAAGAGCTTTCTGTTTGGGGCGGATGGGCAGCACTTCGCTGCCGTTCTCGGATCGCCCGACGCGGAGCTATTAACTCGCGAACACGCCACGGATTACTCGGTAGCAACGGGTTCATTGTTCACGCTGGGCACTGTGAATGGCCATGCCGGACGCGTGCTGGCGTTGGCGGGATCCATGACGTCGAAAGACGAGGCGTTAGCTGCATACCGCGCCTTGATCGCAAATCCAAAGCAATTCGTGGATGAGAGCGAGAAGCACTACTCCGACTATCTGGCCAATACGGTGGATCTTCGGCTCCCGGAAGCTTGGCTTCAGAAGGCGTATGACTGGGCGCGCGTCAGTGAAGTGGAGGGGTTCGTCGACAATCCGTTCCTGGGGCGCGGTCTGGTCGCTGGATATGGGCCGTCGAAGGATGCCTATCGACCGGGCTACGCGTGGTTCTTCGGCCGCGATTCGTTCTGGACATCGTTCGCACTCACTTCGGCGGGGGATTTTGCGAACGCCCGCGCCGCCATCGCGTTCATCTCGCAATTCCAGCGCAAGGATGGCAAGCTGCCTCACGAGATCTCGCAATCGGCGAGCTTCGTCGATTGGTTTACGCAATTCCCTTATGGATACGCGTCGGCCGATGCCACGCCGTTATTTGTGATCGCGGTAAAGGAGTATGTTGCCGCCAGCGGCGATGTCGCGTTCGCCCGAGAACAGGCTCCGCGCCTGTGGAAAGCGCTGGACTTCATGCGATCCACGTTGGACGAGGCTGGATTCCCAAAGAACCTCGGCGTCGGGCACGGCTGGGTGGAAGGCGGCCGATTGTTACCCGTTCGTACGGAGCTGTACCAGGCTGGATGCTACGTGGAAGCATTACGATCGCTCGCGTTCCTGGCGCGACTGCTGGGCGACGATGCCCGGGCGCAGCAACTGGAGACCGAGTTCGACCAGAAACATCGCGAGTTGAATGAATTGTTCTGGCTTCCGAAATCGCATTCCTATGCCTTCGCAATTGGGACCCAAGGAAGGCCCGTGGATCAGCCGAGCGTTCTTGCAACCGTGCCGATGTGGTTCGATCTTCTGGACCGGCAGCATTCTCAAGAGATGATCGATCAGCTTTCCGAAGAGAGTCACGCGGCGGATTGGGGCATGCGCATTATTTCTTCAAAAAGTCCGCTTTACGATCCATCCGGGTATCATTACGGCTCCGTATGGCCATTGTTTACAGGATGGGCTTCCGTGGGCGAGTATCGCAATCATCAGGCTGAGCCGGCGCTTGCGAACCTGCGCGCCAATGCCTGGCTGACCATGGATGGCGCGGGTGGCAATCCGACCGAGGTGCTCTCGGGCGACACGTACACGGAGCTTTCGACGGCTTCTCCGCACCAAATTTGGTCCGCCGCGATGGTGGTTTCGCCGCTGCTGCGCGGTTTGCTGGGCTTGAGCAGCGACGCGATTCACAGGAAGATGACCTTCGAGCCGCACCTTCCGGCAGACTGGCAGACCGTGGGCGCACATGAGATCTCGTTTCTCGGAGGCAAAGTTGCGTTGGACATTCATCGCAATGCCGACACGCTCGAATTGAAGATCAACAACTCCGGCACGCAGACGTTTCAGTTGGATTTTGCGCCTGCCTATCCTCCATGTGCTCAAGTCACGGGAGCATCGCTCGATGGGACGGCCGTGACGTGGAAGGACGAATCCGAAAACAAGGACTGGCATCCCCATTTTTCCATCGATGTGAAGCCGGGGACGTCGACGCTAACCATCCATCATCACGGAATGTTCGGCTACTTTGTTCCGTTCACTCCGCCGCAACTTGCTGAGCCCAGCGAGAGCCTGAAAGTGGTGTCGGAGCGCTGGGGCGACAAAGGCCAAACGCTGGAACTCGTGCTATCGGGTCGGGCTGGACGCGAATATCGTCTCGGCTTAGTGGACAGCAGCCGCATCGCGAGCGTCGATGGCGCCATTCAGGACGGCACTGGGACGCTGCGGATTCGCATGCCCGAGGGCGCGCCGAGCGACTACCTGAGCCGCCGGGTGACCATCAAACTGCGATAGGTCGCGGCGCGCGTCTGCCGGAAGTTCGTCAAGGAGCTTCGTGTATACAGCGTTGGTCCAGCCGAAGCCCGCTTCGTTGGAGCTGTAGCCGAACTTAATTGTCCGGCCGACTTCCAATCCGCGATGCACGACATCGTACTTCTCTACGATGACGCCGGTTTTCCGATATTCCTGGAGCACCAGCGATAGCCACTTCTGAGAAATGCGATCGGCATCCTCGGAGTATCCGTAGCGCCGCAGACCATCTACGGCGATCATCTGTAAAGGCGCCCAACCAAATGGAGAATCCCACTGATTGCCGCTTTGAAACGTGCTGGTCTGCAAGCCACCCGGCTGTTCGAACTTCGACAGATTTTTCTCGACCGCGGCGGCCTGTTCTTTCGTCGCGATTCCGGCCCACAGCGGATAGAAAGTGGTCAGAAAAGGATACCGTCGAACGTGGCTGTGTACGAATTCGTAATCGTAGTATAGGCCGTCCTTGGGATCCCACATAAGTTGGTTGATTTTCGCGGCTCGATTTTCGGCCAGCTTCTGCCATTTCGTAGCATCCGCTTCGCGTCCGAGCGTCTTCATGATGTCGGCCGTCTGCGTTTCCATCAGATAGAGCAGGGAATTCAGACATACCGGATCGTAGTGAATAATGTCCACGCTGAATTGTCCAAAGCGGTTGGAGGGATCGAAGCCCGATTCGCGCATGGAGCGGTCGCCGCGGTAGAACAATGACGTAAGCAGGTCGCGGCCGCGATCGTAAAACTCGCCGACTTCATAATCCGTGACCTGGTGGGTCTTGTAGTATTCGCGAACGCGATCGTAATGCGTGAAGCCCTGAGCATCTCGCTCGGCTGACACGGACTCCGGCGCGGGCGTATCGCCGAAATCGTAATAGCGCGACAAGCCTGTCTGAGATGTCAGGTGCGGCTCGGTGGTCCAGAACGCGTAATATTTCTCGATTGCTGGCACCGCGTCGGCGAGCCACTTCCGATCCTGGGTTTTCTGATAAACCCCGAGAACCATCTGTGTCAGGAAGGGCGGCTGCGACCGCGTCAGATAATAAGTGCGGTTGGCATTCAGGATTTTCCCGTAATTACGAATCTCGTAGAGGAAGTTGTCGGCCATGTCCTTGGCGAGAGTGAGTTCGTTGTCGCGCAGGAGACCGACCTGGATGAAGTAGCTGTCCCAGCCATACATCTCGTTGAAGCGTCCGCCGGGCACGACGTAGGGTCGAGGTAGATAGAGCAGACCTTGTTGCGTTAGATTGGTCGGATCGTCCGGTAGGGGCCGCAATGCGATCGTCGCGAAATCCGCCGCGTCCATTTCTGCGCGCAATCTTTTCTCGACGCTTGGCAGGTTCTCATTCCGGGGGATGTACACCGGCCAGCGTCCGTCCGGACCCGGCTTGAATTTTGGATCTACCGCCGCCTTCGCCAAATCGTGATTCGAGCGCGTCAGCACGCTCCAGGTGTGCTTGATGTAATCTTCGATCGGCCCCGGCTGCGGTTGCGTAGCCGTCTGCGCGAATGCGGCAGCGAGCGTAAGAAGAGGGATTAAGACAAGACGGGGTCTATGCACAGCTTGAAGGATATCCTAAATTACGCGACTTCGATGCAAACAGCCCAAACATTTGCATCTTCGCGCGACGCGATAGGTCCCGAGACGCGGCGAGGCGCCAACTCCACTCGCCGCCGCTCGGCGTACGCAAGCGCCTCTTGAGGAGAATCGAAGTACCTCTCGGCAAACGCCTCCGCGGGCTGAGCGTCGCCAGGCCAGCGGATTGGGTACCAGCGGTTTAGGGGATGGCTCGGTAAAACCTCTGGCATGCAGATATTACAGTCTAGCGCGGTTTCGGGGGCGTCGCAGGTTGGGTTCCGGCCAATTCGGTTTCGGCGCCGACAAAACCCCACGTAATCCAAACGTGGCCCTTCGCGATGCGCTGGAAGTACTCTCGAGCTTTGTCCGGCTCGCCGTTATAAAGGTGCCAGTTGCCGATGCCGTAGGCGACCGTGTCGAAGCGCAGCTCAGCTTCGGTGTCGTCACCCGAGGGGCCGGGCGGAACTACATCCTGCTCTTTCATCGCGCCTTGGAAGAGCCGGACAAGACTCAGATAGAAGTAAGTATGAGCGGCGTCGTTCGTCATCTCTGGCGTTATCTTCGCCAGCGCTGCTTCCGCTTCTGTCTTCTTGTTAGCGCGGCGTAGCGAAGCATAGAGCCAATTGGTGGAATTGATGCGTTCGTCGTTATTGGGCGCAGTATCCACGGAATGTTGAAAGGCAACGGCAGCCTGCTGGAACTCGCCCAGAAAGTAATGCGCCAGGCCGAGATGATAGTACGCGTCCATTCGCTTGGGATCGAGTGCTGCGGCCTTCTCCAGATCGGCCTTGGCCTTCTGGAATTCGCGAAGCGGCAACTCTCGATGCCCTCGCTCGAGATAGATCTCAGCATTGTCCGGCGCAAGGGCCAGCGCACGCGTGCAGGTTTCGACAGCCTCGCGATCCTGCCATACCGAGGCTTGCGCCTGTGCCAGTTTCAGGAGCAGCATCGGGTTTTTCGGATCGGCGTCGAGATTCCTCTGCGCCGCGGCAATCACGCCCTTTTCATCCGGCAGGGAATAATATTTCAACCCGAGCGGGGAAGTCAGCTCCAGATTTCGAGTTTGTCCGACTCCAAGGATGTACTTATCAAGCCATGCGAGTATGCGCACATCGCGATCGAGCAAATGGTTCTGCTCTCGCAAACCGTGCGGCTCTCTGGGATAAACGACAAATTCCACTGGAACGTTGTACCGCTTCAACCCGCGATGCAGGATCTGGCTCTGGGAAAGCGGGTCCGTGGTATCGGCTTCGCCTTGCAAAATCAGAGTCGGAGTCTTGGCGTTCTTGATATAAGTGATAGGCGATGATTTCTGGAACCCCGCCAAGCCCTCATATGGTGTGCCGTAGAACCATTCGTCGTAAACGGGACTTGACTCCGTGCCGAACTCGGTGGCGAGGTCCGCCAAGCCTGCGCCCGATACCGCGGCCTTAAATCGATTTGTCTGTGTAATGGCCCATTCTGCCATGTACCCGCCGTAGGACCAACCGCAAATCCCGAGACGATTTGGATCGGCGATATTGCGATTTACGAGATCGTCCACACCCGCCATCACGTCCTTAAAATCGGCACCTCCCCAATCGCCGCGATTTGCTTCGATAAATTTGTGACCGTATCCAACGGAACCGCGAATATTGGGTTGCAGCACGGTGTATCCTTTTGCGACGAGAAGTTGCGTAAGCGAGTCGTAGCGATTGCCCCATGCCCCGGTTGGACCGCCGTGGACGAGCACGACGAGCGGACCAGGCCCGGCAGCGCCTTCTGGCCGATACAGTGCAGCCTCAATCGACAAGCCATCGAAACTCTTGTAGTGTATGAATTCCGGTTTGTAGAGCGGAATGCTGTCGAAAGCAGCGTTCAGATGACTGACGGAGTGGCCGTTAACGAATAGCTCAGGAAGACGCGCCGCGGTTCCGGCAACATAACCGACCGAACCTTGAGCGCTCAACGTGAAGCTTGACGGATCGACGGAATCGTCTTGAATCAGCTTGCGAGTGCGAGCGCCAATCGCGTTCAGTTCCGTATGGAATCCGTTCGTGAATAACACTGCAAGATTCGAATCGTCGATCCATTCATAGCTGTTGACGGGCCGATCGGGAGAAATGGCCGTGACATTCTTTGGAGTGCCGCTATCGAACGGACAGATATAGAGGTCGTGCGGTGATGGTCCGTCGACACGCGCGCCGATGAAAGCAAATGACGCCCCTCCCGGCGCGATCTTGACGTTTCCGAACGGTCCCTTGGGCGCCAGCACCTGTTCCATTGACCCACTCTCAAGCGACAAGAGAAAGATCCGATTGGTGTGGCGATCCTCAAAAGGGCGGTCCGTTGCGACTACGAGCAGCCGTTTGCTATCGGGCATCCATTCCAACCCGCGTACATGCCATTTAGCGTCGGACGCACGATGTACTGTCTTCGCTGCGACGTCGAGCGTCCAAAGACCCGGAGCCTTATCGCCGTTGTCAATTACGTTTGCGTCATCAAACTCCTTGGCTTTCTTTTCTTCGGCGTCGGTCTTTGGATCGGAAGCAACGAAAGCGATGCGTTTCCCATCGGGCGACCAGCGAAACGTCTGCACGGAGTTTTTCGTGCTCGTCAGCTTCTGAGCCTCGCCGCCGTCGAGCGGCATCAACCAGATTTGTGGCGTTTCATCGCGATCGGAAAGAAACGCCAACGTCTTCCCGTCAGGCGACCAGCGCGGCTCATACTCTGACTTGGCGGAAAACGTCCACTGGCGTGTTTCATTGCGCGCGACGTCATACACCCAGATGTGGCGCTGGCTGGTTTTGCCCACGGCAGGCTCCCGCACGGTGAATGCAATGCGCTTCCCATCGGGCGAATAAAGCAGGTCCGAAAAGCTACGAGCCTTTAAAGCTTTTTCAGGAGTGAGCGTGTCGGCGTGGACCGCCAGGGCGAACGCAAGCACAGCCAGGAGTTTCATGCATGAGATTCTACCAGCCTATATGCCGGCTTTTTTCCAAAGCTCGTCGACTCGCGCGCGAATATCGGCGGGCATGCGAATCACATCCGGCCACGGCCGCGTGAAACCCTCTTCTTTCCACTTGCGCGTGGCGTCGATCCCCATCTTGGAGCCGTAGTTGGGCAATCGGCTGGCGTGGTCGAGCGAATCGACCGGCCCCAGCACAAACTGAATATCCCGTTCCGGATCGATATTGTTCAACGCCTTCCATGCCACTTCGCTGACGTTCTGCACATCGACATCTTCGTCGACCACCACGATGCATTTCGTGAACATCGCCTGGCCCAGTCCCCAAATTGCGTGCATCACTTTGCGAGCGTGCAGCGGATACGATTTGCGGATGGAAACCAGCATCAGATTGTGGAAGATGCCTTCGGCCGGCATACAAACGTCGCGGATCTCAGGCAGTTGCAGACGCATCAGCGGTAGAAAAATCCGTTCGATCGCGCGGCCCATGTAGAAATCCTCCATGGGAGGCGGACCGACGATCGTGGTGGCATAAATAGGGTCTTTGCGATGTGTGACGCAGCTGATATGAAAGACAGGGTAATCGTCTTCCAGCGAATAAAAACCCGTATGATCGCCAAACGGACCTTCACGCCGGAGTTCGCCTAATTCGACGTATCCTTCGAGCACGATCTCGGAATTCGCTGGCACTTCGATGTCCGAAGTTTCGCACTGGATCATTTCGACCGGTCTCTCGCGTATAAATCCGGCGATCATCATTTCATCGAGATCGGGGGGCAAGGGGAGAATCGCGGAATACATGGTGGCGGGATCGGATCCGATTGCCACCGCGATCGGCATGCGCGACTGCTTGCCTTCTTTCAACATCCGCCGATAATGTTCCGCGCCCTGTTTGTGCGTCTGCCAATGCATGCCTGTCGTGCGATCGTCATAAACTTGCATGCGGTAGCAGCCGCAATTGCGTTTGCCGGTATCCGGGTTGATGGAAAAGACCATCGGCAGTGTGATGTAACGGCCGCCATCGTCCGGCCAGCACTGCAAAATCGGAAACTCGCTGAGTGAGAAGTTGTCGTGGCGGATGACTTCCTTGCACTCGCCCTTGGATACGGTCTTCGGGAAGAAACGGCCCATCTCGGCGAGCTTCGGGAGCATCTTGAGCTTGTTGATGAGGCCCTGCGGCATGCGCATTTCGAGGAATTCGGAGATGCGTCCGGCGACCTCTTCGACAGACGAAACCTCGAGCGCAATCTGCATTCTCCGTTCACTCGCGAAGGCATTGATCAGAACTGGGACGCTGCTGCCTTTGGGTCTTTCAAAAAGGAAAGCAGGACCACCCTGCTTCACGGAGCGATCGGCAAACTCAGTAATTTCGAGGCGTGGATCAACCTCAATCGAAATGCGTTTTAACTCTTTGTTTTTCTCAAGCGCGGCAATGAATTCGCGCAAATCGGCGTAGGCCATCCAACTCCTTCGGTTACTATGTTTGAAGTTAACACTCTTCCGAAGGAGAACAATGTTCAATCGAGTCGCCTTCGTCACTGGCGCAAGCCGTGGCATTGGCCGGGCCATCGCACTGACGTTATGCCGCGCCGGTTACGACATCGCAGTGGGATCGCCAGAGTTGGAGAAAAATGAGGAGGTCGCCGACGAGATCCGCACCTGTTCCGGGAAAGCGTGCGCCATCAATCTCGATCTCAGCTCACTTGCTTCGATCAAAGAATCTTTCGCGCGCACGTTCGAGGAATTCGGGCGCGTTGATGTCCTGGTGAATAATGCCGGCATTACTCGTGATGGCCTCGCGTTGCGCATGAAGCCAGAGGACTGGGACCGCGTTTTGCAGGTGAATCTTACAGGAGCGTTTCATTGCATCCAGCAGGTTCTCGCGCCCATGATGCGCGAGCGTTGGGGCCGTATCATCAATATCGCTTCCGTCGTGGGCGAGATGGGAAATCCGGGTCAAGCCAACTATGTCGCGTCGAAGGCCGGGCTGATTGGGCTCACGAAATCGCTGGCTCAAGAAATGGGCAGCCGAAACATTACCGTCAACGCCGTCGCTCCGGGATTCATCGAGACCGATATGACAGCGGGATTAACGCAAGAACTGAAGGACAAGATGCTGGGAAACATTCCGCTCAAGCGCATCGGCAGGCCGCAAGACGTAGCGAACGCCGTGAAGTTTCTCGCCAGCGACGATGCTTCCTATATCACCGGCCACGTCCTGGACGTGAACGGCGGCATCTATATGTAAGGTATGAAATCGTCGAACAACGCGAAATTTAAAATTGGGCTCGTTCAGATGAGCTGTGGGCTCGACCCGGCGGAGAACTTGGAGAAGGCCGTATGGCGCATCCGGGAGGCGGCCGGAAAGGGCGCTCAGATTATTTGTCTCCAGGAGCTTTTTCGATCGCAGTATTTCTGCCGCGAAGAAAACGCCGAACTGTTTGCTCTTGCAGAGACGATTCCTGGCCCGACTACGGAGCGGCTTGGCCCGATCGCGCGAGAGCACGGCGTCGCGGTGATTGCTTCGCTATTTGAGAAGCGCGCCCCCGGACTTTATCACAACACGGCCGTTGTGCTCGGACCCGATGGAAATATCCAGGGTCGTTATCGGAAGATGCACATTCCCGACGATCCGCTCTATTACGAGAAGTTTTACTTCACTCCCGGCGATCTCGGCTTCCAAAACTTCGACACTCCCTTCGGACGCATCGGCGTGCTTGTTTGCTGGGATCAGTGGTATCCGGAAGGCGCGCGCTTGACGGCCCTTCAGGGCGCTAGCGTGCTATTTTATCCCACCGCCATCGGATGGCATCCGTCAGAAAAGGAAAAATACGGCTCTGCGCAGCTCGATGCGTGGCGCACCATCCAACGAGCCCACGCAATCGCGAACGGGATTTATGTCGCTGCGGTAAATCGAGTCGGATTTGAAGGACCGGAAGACAACGGGCTGGAATTCTGGGGCTCTTCTTTTGTCGCCGACCCGTTCGGTCAAATTATCACCGAAGCTTCCACAAACCAAGAGGAAATCCTCATCGCCGAATGCGACCCTGCCCGCATGGATGAGGTGCGGCGAAATTGGCCGTTCATTCGAGACCGCCGCATCGACGCCTACGCTCCGATCTGCAATCGATGGCTGGACTGATGGCTGACCTCAAATTTCGGATGCCGGCCGAATGGGAGCCGCACGAAGCGACGTGGCTGGCGTGGCCGCACGAGATCACCGATTGGCCGGGGAAGTTCGCCCCGATTCAGTGGGTCTACGGCGATATCGTGCGGCGGCTCGCGCGCGGGGAAAAGGTTCGCATTCTGGTAGAGGACGGCGCAACGGAGAAGAAGGCTCGAGGCGTTCTCAAGAAAAGCGGAGCTGATCTGAACGCGGTCGAGTTCTTCCACCACAAGACAAACCGTAGCTGGACGCGAGATTACTGCCCGATTTTCGTTCGCGATGCCTCGGGCGAGATACACATCGACAATTGGCTCTTCAATGGTTGGGCGAAATACGACAACTGGATTGACGATAACAATGTGCCCAGTTTTATCGCCGAAAAGCTCGGGATTCCACGTAACGATCCCGGAATCGTGCTCGAAGGCGGCAGCATCGATGTGAACGGTGAGGGCCTGCTTCTCACGACCGAAGAGTGTTTGCTCAGCCCGATTCAAGCGCGCAATCCAGGCGTGAGCCGCGAGGAACTGGAACGCATCTTTGCCGAGTATCTCGGAATTGAGAAGACAATTTGGCTGAAAAACGGAATTGCCGGTGATGATACGCACGGCCATATCGACGATGTGGCCCGCTTCGTCAATCCTAATACGATTGTGACCGCGGTCGACCCATCGCTCGAAGAGAATCTCGAAATCCTGAAGCAGACGGGCCTTCGCATCGTGACGCTGCCCATGCCGGAGCCGATCTACTTCGATAAGCAGCGCCTGCCGGGAAGCTACGCGAACTTTTATATCGCGAACGGCCTGGTGCTCGTTCCAACGTTTAACGATCCCAACGATCGCATCGCCTTGAACACGCTGGCGGAGCTGTTTCCCGATCGCGAAGTGGTCGGCATCAACTGCACCGATCTCGTGCTCGGGCTCGGCACTCTGCACTGCATGACCATGCAGCAACCTCGTCCATGAAGAATCCGTTCCAGCTGATCGAGAGCCGCGTCGTTTATCAAAACCAGTACCTAACATTGCACGAAGACGAGGTACTGCGCCCCAACGGAAGTACCGGCCCATTCTCCTGGCTTGAGATGAAGGCAGGCGCGATCGTGCTGGCATTGTCGAACCAGCAGGAAGTTTATCTCGTCCGTGAATACAAATACGCGGTCGGAAGGCCGTCGCTGGAAGCAGTCGGCGGAGGAATCGATCCCGGCGAGACGCCGATCGAGGCCGCAAAACGCGAACTGAAAGAAGAAGCCGGGCTAGCCGCCACCGAGTGGGCGAACATGGGTGTTTTCGAGTCCTTCACGACGCTGGTGAGATCGCCGAATCACCTGTTTCTCGCGCGCGGTGTCGACGAGGTGGGAGGCCACGATCCGGAAGAAGGCGAGGTGCTCGAGGTGGTTAAGATGCCTTTGACCGATGCAGTCGATATGGTGATGCGGAACGAGATCATGCACGGACCTACCTGCTGTCTTCTGCTAAAAGTCGCGAGGCTGCTGGAGCTGGATTAAGCAGATTTGTGAATTTCCACTTCGACGCCATCCTTGATCGCGTCGGTGGGATTCATAATCACCAGATCGCCGGCACGCAAACCGGATTTGATTTCGACATCGCTGCCGTAGTCGGTGCCGACTTTGACATCTTTGAAGTGCACTCGATTTTCAGCATCCACTACAGCGACTCGCGTCCCCTGCGACGTCAGGAGCAGCGCGTCGCCCGGAATCATGAGCGAGCCCGAACCTGATTTCTTGCCCGGAAAACGGATCTCGGCATACATGCCGGGGAGGAGAACGCCCGTTGGATTGGGAACCCGCAGTATAGCGAGCATCGATCGCGAAGTCATATCGACCTCGTGAGTGAAGCGTGTCACCGTGGCCTGAAACACACGTCCCGGCAATTCCTGAACTCGAAGTTCCGCTGTCATGCCGTCGTGAATTATTCCAACGTTGGCTTGAGGAATGTTCACGAAAATCCGCATGATGCTCGGCTGCGCCACGCTAAATATCGGCTTGTTGTCGCTGCTGCTGCCGGAATCGATCAGCGTTCCCACATCCATGTTGCGGGCTGTCACGATGCCGTCGAATGGCGCGGTGACGTGGCTGAAAGCTTGCATTTGTTCCAGGCGGTGCACGTTCGATTCATTCGCTCTAATAAGATCGCGCGTGCTTACGATCTTGGCTTCGGCGGCTTCTACTTGCGCCTTTTTGACGTCCAGGTCGGCGCGCTTCTCGTCTGTTTCCTGGTGCGATACCGCGCCTTTAAGTTCGAGCGCGTCCCAGCGTTGCGCCGTCTGCTGCGATAGTTTGAAATTCGCTTTCGCGAGAGTCAGATCGGCCTCAAACTCCTTAAGAGAAGATACGGAATTGGACAGCGTGGCCTTCGCCTGCTCGATCTGCTGATCCAATTCCGGAGTCTCAATTTCAGCCATCACCTGGCCGGCTTTGACATGATCGCCGATATCGACATTGCGCTTAATTAAATAGCCATCCGCGCGTGCAAAAATCGGCGATTCGATCAAGGCCTGCAGGTCTCCCGGTAAGTCCAGGTCGGCATCCGTTCCTTGTAAACGCGCGGCAGTGACATTCACCGAGGGCCGCTGCACACGGTCTGATTCGGCGGCCGATACCAGGGAGTGTTCGCGCTGGAGGCGCGGCAGAAGGCCGGCCACAACCGCGCAGATCACGATGAGAGCAAGTACCGCGAAGAATGTGAGTAGAGGACGAAGTCGCGCGCGGGGACGCGCACGTGTCCCGTCGCTTATGCTCGGGGTTGGAGTTGACGTTTCCAAGGCTAGTTCTTCCAATTATCGTTGAACTTCGAGCTCCAGTGCCGGGTCGAGAGGCGGCTTCTTGCGTAGCACCGAATAAACCACTGGCACGAAAAACAAGGTCGCGACCGTGGCGATGACCAACCCGCCGATGACGGCTCGGCCTAGCGGTGCGTTCTGTTCGCCGCCTTCGCCGAGTCCGACGGCCATCGGAAGCATTCCGACGATCATGGCCAGGGCCGTCATTACTACGGGGCGAAGCCTCGTGAAGCCGGCATGCAGGGCGGCTGTTTTGGCATTTTCGCCTTCGTGGCGAAGGTCGTTCGCGAAGTTTACCAATAGAATGCTGTTCGCGGTGGCGACGCCAATGCTCATGATAGCTCCCATGAGTGACGGCACGTTGATGGTGGTCTGCGTGAGGAAGAGCGCGAGCAGGATGCCCGCCAAGGCGCCCGGCAAAGCCATCAAGATGATGAACGGGTCGAGCCAGGATTGGAAGTTCACAACCATTACGAAATAGACCAGCAGGATCGCGAACACGAGACCGACACCGAGTCCGATGAAAGATGTCCTCATCGTTTCCACCTGACCACGCGTTTCAAAAACACTGCCCCTGGGAAGCTTAGGTCGGAACTCGTCGAGGACGCGGCTGACCTCCGACGCCACGGAACCGAGGTCGCGATCCTGCACGTTGGCGTAAACATCGTATAGCGGCTGCACGTTGTAATGGTTGACGACGGACGCCGTGGTGCCGCGTTGCATATGCGCGACATTGGATAGGAGCTGCATCGGGCCGTGACCGGCTTGTACCGGTATGTTCAAGAGTTCGCCGGTGGTATCGACCCGATAAAGCGGCGTTTGAACGGTTATCGGGTAATCGACATCGTTCTGCGGATTGATCCAATAATTCGGCGATGTCTGAGCGCTCGAACTGAGTGAGACGAGCATGCTGTCCGCAACGTCCTTTTGCGTCAAGCCAAGCTCTCCCGCGCGCGTCCGGTCCACGTTAAAGCGGATCTCGGGAACGTCGACAACCTGGTGGATGTGTACGTCCACCGCGCCGGGGATCTGGGCGATCCGCTGCGTGATTTGTTTCGCAATCAGATAATTCTTAATCGCGTTCGCGTTGGGGCCAATCACCTGCACATCGATGGGCGCCGGCAGTCCGAAATTCAGGATTTGTCCGACGATATCGGCTGGCTGGAAGAAGAACGTCAGCGTGGGATATTGCCGGCGAAGTTGAGCCCGCATTTTGCGAATGTAGTCCCACGTGGAGCCATGCTCTCCCGGCCTCAAAGAAACCAGAATCTCGCCATCGAACGGGCCAATAATGCCGCTATCACTGGTCGCAACGTTCAG
>CAWDKQ010000004.1:0-14168 GCA_963802915.1 Bryobacterales bacterium | reverse complement strand
GCCCGTTAAAGCTGTGCTTCAGGCATGGCGTCTGCCCGGCTCAATCATCCAGGGGACCTGGATACTCATACTGGAACTGGGAAGAACGTTACGAGGCCGCCGCAAACGCTCCGGTTTTCAACTTGCGCCATTTTCTGCGACCGCCCCCGATTGCCGCTCTGCGGGAAAACGCGCGCTCGCCATCCTCTACGGCACGCTCCCTCCCAATTCCCTGATCGTGGACATCGATCGAAAATCCAAGCTCCTGCTTTTCCATCAACTCAAGAAAGGCCCCGCGCCCGTGATCTTACGCCGGCTGGAATCAGCATGAACCCATGGCTGATGACGGCGCTGTTCATCCTTATCTGCTTGCTTGGACCGTTCATAACTTGTGCCCGCGGCGACGCAATCAACCGACTGGTCGGGCTGGAAGCGGGAAGCACCATGGCAGTTGTGATTCTCCTGTTACTCGCCATCGGTTTCAACCGCGATTTCCTTGTCGATCTGGCGCTCGCGCTCGCCCTGCTCTCCTTCGGCGGAGGTCTTGTATTTGCCCGTTTTCTGGAGCGCTGGTTTTGAGCGCCGCGATGCTCGCGATATGGGTACTGCTCGCCGTAGGTGTGGCCGCGTTTCTGCTGACCGCCATTGGAATGCTGCTGGCGCGCGATGTCTATGAACGCATTCAATACACATACCCCGGTGCCACCATTGGTATCGCTGCCATCGTGGCCGCAATCGTGATACACAAATCCATTTCTCAGGCAGGTATCAAGGCGATCCTCACCTGTTTAGTCGTGTTTTGGATGAGTCCGGCGCTATCCCACGCGACCGCCCGTGCGGGACGCGTCCGTCGCTTTGGTCACTGGACGCCCGGCGACAAAGAGAATATTCAAGTGACCGAGGATCCCAAATGACCCTGGTCGAGATTCTCCAGGCGATCGCGCTCCTGTTTGTGGCTGTCGCCGCCACCATTGTTGTTTTCACTCGTGAGCCGGTTCTGCAAGCGCTCGTCGTGAGCTTTTATGGATTCTTGTTCGCGATTCTATTTGTGCTTTTTCAAGCGCCCGATGTTGCGCTATCTCAAATCGTGATCGGCGCCATCGGACTTCCGCTCATGATTCTGCTCGCGCTGACCAAGATAAAGAAGCAGGAAGATGAATCGCAAAAGTAGAATCGCCCTCTTTCTGCTGAGCGCGATCGCACTCGCGTTAGTTTTCGGGCTCGCGTTCGCGGGACTGCCACCGGTCGGCAATTACCGTGGCCCTTACGGCGATGTCGTCAATGCCATCACAGTGCCCGAAAGGCATGTTACCGATACCGTTACGGCCGTAAATTTCGATATCCGCGGCTTTGACACGCTGGGCGAAGAGTTCATCCTCTTCGCCTCCGTGATCGGTGTTTTGATGCTGCTACGGAAGCAGGAAAATGAGCCGCGGCATCGCCACGAAGACCGCGACCCAAGCCGTCAGGAAATCGGGACGAGCGACGCTGTTCGCGTGATGGCGCTGATGCTTATAGCTCCCACGGTTATCTTTGGAATCTACGTTGTCGCGCACGGACAACTCACGCCGGGCGGAGGTTTTCAAGGCGGAGTGATCCTCGCCACTGCGCCTTTGCTCCTGTATCTCGCGGCTGAATTTCAAAACTTTCGGCGAGCAGTCTCGCGAGAACTGGTGCATGTTGTCGAAGCCGCCGGAGCTGGAGGATATGCGGCCGTCGGGCTGGCGTGCCTCGGCGCGGGCGGCGCGTTTCTTCAGAACATGCTTCCGCTGGGCTCCAAAGGATCCATTCTTTCCGGCGGAACGATTCCGATCATCAACGCCAGCGTAGGTTTCGAGGTCTGCGGCGGACTGCTTCTGGTCTTGGTCGTGTACCTCGAAGAAACACTCGAGCTCAAGGAAGAATGAGCTATCTTCCATACGTTGTTGCGGCGTGGTTGTTCCTTGTTGGCCTCTACGGCATCATCACGAGCCGTAACCTTGTTCACCTCGTGATCTGTCTGGCAGTGCTGCAATCGTCTACTTACGTACTCCTGCTCTCCACAGGTTATCGGCGTGGAGCCGTCGCGCCCATCTTTTCCGATATTCCAGTGGGCACTCCCGCCGTCGATCCGGTAGTTCAGGCTCTTATGCTCACGGACATCGTCGTGGAAGTGACCGTGGTCGCGCTGATCCTAGCGCTCGTAGTGCAAGTGCACAAGCGTCACGGCGTCATAGATCCCGACAAGCTGCGCGAGTTGCGAGGCTAGTATGAGCGTTCTTCCCGCACTGCCGGTAGCAGTACCGCTTCTGGTGGCCGCGCTGCTCGCAGCATTGAATCGACTCGTGCCGCGCCGGCTCGCATCCATCCTCGCGATGGCTGCAGCCGCAGCCGTTCTTAGTGTGTGCATTGGGCTCTACGTTGCTTCCAAAGCCGGCACGCTCGTCTACTGGTTCGGCAATTGGCAACCGCGGCACGGAATCGCTCTAGGGATCTCTTTCGTCATCGATCCGATGGGCGCCGGCATGGCCGCGCTGGCCGCCGCGCTCGTTTTGGCTGCACTGATCTTTTCATCGAAATACTTCGAAACGCCGGGAACTCTTTATCACGTCTTGATGCTCGTTTTTCTAGCGGCAATGTGCGGCTTTGCGTTGACCGGAGACCTCTTCAATCTCTTCGTATTTTTTGAACTGATGAGCGCGGCAGCCTACGGACTGTGCGGCTACAAAACGGAAGATCCGGCGCCGGTTCAGGGCGCATTTAATTTCGCTGTCACCAACACCACGGGAGCGTACTTCGTCCTCGTCGGGATCGCGTTGTTGTATGCTCGCACGGGCGCGCTGAATATGGCGCAGATCGGGCGCACGCTGGACCACGGACCCTGCGATGCGCTCGTAGTTGTGGCGTTCGGCTTCGTCGTCTGCGGCTTCCTTGTGAAGGCCGCCGTGGTCCCGTTTCATTTCTGGCTCGACGACGCGCATGCCGTCGCGCCCACTCCTGTCTGCATTCTGTTTTCGGGTGTGATGGTGGAACTCGGCTTATACGCCGTAGCCCGCGTCTACTGGACCATGTTTTCGGGACCGCTGGGGCGCTCCACCGTAGCCCTGCGCGCGATCTTCGTCGTCATGGGCGTAATCACCGCGCTCGGCGGCGCTGCAATGTGTTTCTCGCAGCGCAATCTGAAACGGTTGTTGGCGTTTTCAACCATCAGCCACATGGGCGTGATGCTCTCGGGCTTTTCAATGCTGAACCCCGAGGGACTCGCCGGAACCGCCTTATACGTACTTGGCCACGCCGGCGCGAAAAGCGGACTCTTCTTATGTGCGGGCATCGTGCTCCATCGGCGCGAGTCCGTTGACGAAATCGAGCTAAAAGGGAAATTGCGCCAGTTGCCCGTCACTGCAGTAGCGTTTCTATTTGGAGCGGCCGCGCTGGCCGGCACACCGTTTTCCGGTATCGCGTCCGGCGCCGCCCTGATACATCACGGCGCCACGAGCGAAGGATATTCGTGGATCGCCTGGATCGTTTTGGCATCCGGAATTGTGACATCCGCCGCCGTGTTTCGATTCGTAGCCCGCGCGTATGCCGGGTTGGGCTCGGAGACGTCCAAAGACGGGCAAGCTGGAAAAATCCAGGAGAAACCCGACACGAAATCAGGTCACGGTTACACTTCCTTCGTGATGTGGGCGCCGGCGTTTGTGCTGACCATCACCGGTCTTCTGATGGGTATTGTTCCTAACCTCCAGACTTCGGCGCTCGAAACTGCCACGCGTTTTCAGGATCACTCCGGATACGCCGGGCGAGTACTCGATAGCACTCCCCTTGCGAGTCCGAGTTTATCAGTCAGCGAAGACGTCGACGCGCTGAACGGTACAATCGCCGTCATTGCCGGTTTTGCGTTGGGAATCGGCTATCTGCTCTGGAACCGCGGCCGCAAACTTCTCGACGCAATCGGCTCGTTACTGAATTTTGTGCGCAACGCTCACAGCGGTCATGTCGGGGACTACGTGACATGGTTGACATTCGGAGTGACCGCGTTCAGTCTGCTTGGAATGTTATTTCTGATTTCACAATGAAGGCTAGCTCGTCTTCTTCAAAACGCGTCGCAGTTCCGGAATCGTCAAGGCGAGAATCGTGAAATTGGCAACGGCCGCGGCCAGGCAGTACGAACACCAGGCTTTTTCGCGGCGCAAGTACCATGCTGAGACGATGCTTTCGACGCCCGCCTTCGCGGAAGCGGCGATCGGCAGCCAGGATGGACGCCGGCCGCCCTCGAATCCGCCGGCAGCCGCTAGCGGAATATTAGCCGCGAAGCTCGCAAGCGACAACGTCCCGTCCGGTACACCCAATGCAAAAGCCGTGCGCGATAGAGTTACCTGATCCGAATTGAATCCCTTGATCGGCGGGTCGGGCAGGTGCTTGATGAGTCCCGTTTGCAAAAGAGTGACCGCCGTCATCGACGCCATGCCAACAACGGACGCACCGATAACACCTCGCCGGAATCGAGCATCCATGAGCTCTCCCTCTTCCTTCCGTTAGATGCGAACTCGTCGTCAAAGTGATCCGGATTAATTCAAATACCGTCCTAACGGGATTGTTCGCGGCGCCGATCGGACTTAGCATCTTATCAGTAGTAGGAGGAAAGAATGACCATCAACACCCTCGTTGTTGCTGCTGGATCGATATTGCTCATGTCGCTACCCATGACTGGGCAGACAAAGTTAAGCTCCGCAGACAAAAGATTTATCACCATGGCCGCGGACATGAACATGACCGAGGCTCACTTAGGACAAATGGCTCAGAACAACGCCTCGGAACAAGGCGTAAAATCGTTTGGGCGGACACTCACACAGGATCACTCCAAAGCTTACGGCCAACTTCTCGGCGTGGCCGATGCCACCCATGAACAGGTTCCCAGAGGAATCGACATCCGCAAAGATAGCGAGTTCCGGCAACTGTCAAACGAGAAAGGCAAGAACTTCGATCGTCAATTCCTGCAGAACGAAATTCGCGATCACGAAAAGGTACTCGCGGAATTCAAGCGCGAAGCCGAACACGGCGAGAACGCCGATGTCAAGAACTACGCGAATCAGCAAATCCCCGTAATTGAGCAGCATCTTCACGATGCGCAGGACCTCCTCAAGACGGCCAACCAACATTCTTAACCGGCTACGGAGCTAGGCGGGCCCGCTCAGGGATATGGCAGAATGACCTTACCATGCTGAATCCCGGAAGCGTGTCGTCCTGGCTCTTTTTGTCGTCGTTCGCCTGCTCGACCCTCTTGTTTGGAGAAAAGCCATCTGATGCGCCGAAGGTGACTTTCTCCAAAGATGTAGCTCCTCTCTTACAGAAGCATTGCCAGACATGCCATCGCCCGGGCGAAGCCGCGCCCTTCCCGCTTCTCACCTATCGCCAGGCTCGCCCATGGGCGAAAGCGATGAAGGAAGCAGCGATGCTCAAGAAGATGCCACCGTGGTACGCCGATCCGCGCTACGGAAAATTCTCCAACGATCGTTCGCTCTCGCGGCAGGAAGTGGCGATCCTGGGGGCCTGGGCCGATAGCGGCGCTCCGGAAGGCGATCCCAAAGATCTTCCTCCTGCCGTTAACTATGCCGACGGATGGTCCATCCCCAAGCCTGACGTAGTCATCGAGTTTCCGCGCTCGTTCGCAATTCCTGCCACCGGCGCCATCGAATATCAAAAAGTAATTGTGCCTACCGGTTTCACCGAAGACAAGTGGGTGCAATTCGCTGAAGCGCGTCCCGGAGACCGTGCCCATGTACACCACATGATCGCGTTCATCCGCGAGCCCGGATCTCATTGGCTTCGCAACGAGCCGCCTGGAGTTTTCTTTGTCGCGCCGAAAGTCACCGACGACAAAACCGACACTAGCGCGTTGCCCAGCGATTTCCTCGTCGGCTACGCACCCGGCCAACCGCCTGAGATTCTCGAGCCCGGTCAGGGCAAGCTCATCAAGGCCGGCTCGGATCTCGTGCTCGAGATCCACTACACTACCAACGGCACGCCCAGCACGGATCGCAGTAAATTCGGTCTCGTATTTGCGAAGCAACCGCCCAAAGAACGCGTCCTGACACTATCCGCCACCAACGGCAAATTTAAAATTCCACCGGGCGACCCGAATTATCGTGTAGACGCCGAATTCGAACTCGGAACAGCAGTAAAGCTTGCCAGCCTGCACCCGCACATGCATGGACGCGGCAAAGATTTCGAATATCGCATCGCGTATCCTAATGGTGAAGCGCAAACCATTCTCCGCGTGCCGCGATACAACTGGCATTGGCAACTCTGGTACAACCTCGCGGCGCCGATCGCATTGCCGAAAGGTGCGCGGATCGAATGCACGGCCCACTTCGATAACTCGCCGAATAATCCAGACAATGCCGATCCCAAAAAGGAAGTCACGTGGGGCGATCAGAGCTGGGACGAGATGATGGTTGGCTTTTTCAATCTCGAGTTTCCCGCCGGCATGGATATTCGCAGAGTTTTTGTATCGTCAGATCTATGATGATCCTGATAGCCGGGCCCTATCGCTCTGGCACGAATGACGAACCCGCCCTGATCCGGAAGAACGTTCAGGAAATAAAGTCCTTCGCGCTGCCTGTCTTCCGCGCCGGGCACATCCCGATTCTTCGGGAATGGCTGGCTCTCCCACTGGTCGAGTTGGCCGGCTCCAGGCAGATCGGCGATGAAGCTTTCAACGAGATCTACCACCCTATCGCAACGCGACTTCTTGAGAAATGCGATGCGGTGCTTCGCGTCGGAGGTCCATCGACTGGCGCCGACGAGATGGTCCGTATAGGCCGAAGTCTGCAATTGAAGATTTACACTAGTCTGGAGGAGATCCTACCCGGGCAGTAACTACTCTCGAATATGGCAAACTCCTTTGGTACCGACATTCTGATTCAAGCGCCAGATCCGAAGGGCGCCGCATCATTCTACGTCGAACAGCTCGGATTCGAGATTACAGGCGAGACCCCGAACTTAATCAGCCTCCATGGCGACCGGATCAACTTGTTCATTGAGCAAGGTCCCGCGCTCGGGCCGGTTTTAGAAGTGAAGGTCGGCAATGTCGAAAAAGCCAAGCTCCGGCTTGTAGAGAGTGGGTGCCTCATTGTCAAAGATGAGCCGGATTTCCCGAGGTGTTACATCAAAGATCCGTTCGGTCTGATTTACAACCTGACGGCTTGATCAGGCAGGCAAAAATGACTGTGACGATACGCAAGATCGAAGCCCGCGACGAGTCCCGCTGGCGAGAACTTTGGGATGGATACACGCGGTTTTACGATCGGGAGCCGTCCGAAGCAATCACGCGCCACGCCTGGGAGCGGATCATGGAAGCCAAGTCGCCTGTCAGCGCCATCGTCGCGGAAGACGAAGACGCGAGTGTTATAGGCATTGCCAACTACATTGTTCACGACAGCACGTCGTCACTTACGCCGGTTTGTTATCTCCAAGATCTTTTCGTCGATCCGGACAAACGTGCCGCTGGAGTGGGACGAACGCTAATCGATTGGCTCGTTGCCGAGATGAAAGCGCAGCGCTGGTCGCGCGTTTACTGGGCGACCAAGGAAAACAACTACCGTGCGCGGGGACTCTACGACAAGTACACGCCCCATAGCGGCTTCCTGCGGTATGTCATCGAAAATCCGGAAATATGAGGCGCTAGCCTCTATTTCGCAAACGCCGCGACATCCTGAGCCGCCTTGGTCTCGACGCCTGGAGGGTTCAGGAATCCGAGGTCGCGGAACCAGTCGATAAAACGGAATTGCCACGTTCCAAACGGCGTACCATTGCGGTCGGTCAATCCGCCGCTCATATGCGCGCCATTGGGCAGGGCATCGCCAGGGTGCCTGCCGTTCCCGTAGATGTGCATTTCGATATTTGGGACACCCATGGCCAGCATCGCGTCGAAGTATTCGATCGCCCAAACCGCGTGGATACGGTCGCCGGAGCCGCCGCAGATGACGAAGGCCGGCGGTACGTTGCGCGGAATAGGTGGAGGCGTTCGATTTCGCGCGAAAGGCGACGGGCCCGGATAAATCAGGCCGGCGAAGTCGGGGCGCGATGTGATCCCGGCAAGCGGATCGGAGGGAGCGCTGTTTTTCTTGTCGAAATCGGCAAACAACACAGCAGCCGCTGCTGCCAGTTCCGCGCCCGCGGAGAATCCCATGATGCCGATCTTCTTGGGATCTAAATTCCAGTTCTTGGCGTACGCTCGCACCGTGCGGATGGCCTGCAACGCGTCGTAGACTTCGTCCGTCTGCGGATTGTAGCCGTCCCGCCGGAGACGATTTCTAAGGATCACTGTGTTAACGCCGTAGTTATAGAAAAACGGAACGAAGTCAGCGGCTTCAGAACCGACATTCAGTGTATTGTGACCGCCTCCAGCCGCCAGAATCACGACCGCTCCTGTGTTGATGCCGCTATCTCCCCCGTGAAACTCAATCGAAGGGTTGTGAATATTGACAATGCTGTTGATGCGCCCCGGCACAGTCTTGCTCATGTTGTACTGCTCGGGCTCGCGTAGGCGATCTGCCTTAAGGTAAGGAGAATCCGGCGGGAACAGAGTGACCACTACGCCGCCCGGCAGGATGGGTTGCGGCGAATATGGGGCCTCAGTTGCAGGTCCAGGCTTGGGTATCGCGAGCGGGGCGGGAAGCGGAGACAGCGAGGCGCGCCCGCTTTCCTGAGCAGCTCCAAAAACAGAAAGTAAGCACACCGAAAAAAGAAGAAGTGCGGTTTTCATCGATTCGCAACCAGACGTGATGCTCCCATGGCCGGTTCTACAAACATACAATGAATCGACCAGCATAATTGTAACCAGAACGTCATGAAGCCACTAAGGCACGATCGCTCAAAAGATGTTCGGCGCAGTTGGCTGATCCTGTTCCGTGGTATACGGCCGTTCAAACCTGATCGGGCCATCCGGGACGCGCTTGCCGGAATCGAGTTGGCGGCGCTCAGTATTCCGCAGGCTCTCGGCTACACAAGAATCGCTGGCATGCCTGCGGTTACCGGATTCTACACGTTATTACTGCCGCTCATAGCATTCGCAACCTTCGGCTCCTCGCGCTACCTGGTGGTCGCAGCCGACTCCGCCACTGCCGCCATTCTAGCGGGGGGAATCTCGGGTATGGCGCCCACGGCAAGCGCGAAGTACGTTGTTCTGGCGAGCGCGGTGGCTCTGATCACCGCTGGTTTCCTGCTGGTCGCGCGACTGCTACGAATCGGTTTCATTGCCGATTTTCTCTCCCAGACGGTCTTAGCAGGCTTTCTCACCGGAGTGGGTTTCCAGGTCGGAATTGCGGTCCTTGGCGAAATGTTCGGCCTCGAGATCAACTCCCGCCGGACAGTTGTTCAACTGGTTCAGGTTCTTCGAAGTCTTCCTCACGTGCACCTGCTATCTCTGGCCCTTTCGACATTGGTAGTAGGAAGTGTACTCATTCTCGACCGGTTTACACCGAGAATTCCCGGTCCCTTAATCGCCGTGGCCGCCGCGATTGCAGCCAGCGCGGCTTGGGATTTTGCCTCGCGTGGTGTCGCCGTCATCGGCCCGGTACCGGGAGGCCTGCCTCATCTGAGTCTGCCCCAGGTGAGTCTTCATGAGTTCGAGTTGCTGCTTCCCATTGCAGCATCGTGTTTTGTGATGATTGTCGCGCAGAGCGCGGCGACGGCCGGCATTTACGCCACCCGTAACCATCAGGCCTTGGACGAGAATGCCGATCTCGTCGGACTTTGCGCCGCAAACGCGGCGGCCGGGCTCAGCGGTGCGTTTGTAGTGAACGGAAGTCCAACTCAGACAGCGATGGTGGAAAGCTCCGGTGGACGAAGTCAGTTCGCGCACCTTGCCACCGCGGCTGTGGTTGCGCTCGTACTTCTTTTCTTCACCCAACCGTTGCAGTACTTGCCGCGATGTGTGCTGGGCGCCACAGTATTTATTGTGGCGATCAAACTCATTAACTTGCGCGGATTGCACGAGATTCGTCGCGAGAGTCCCGGCGAGTTTGTTCTGGCCGTGACAACCGCGAGCGCTGTAGTTCTGGCCGGTGTCGAATATGGAATCGTCCTCGCCATGGTGATGTCGCTGGTTCGAATTGTGAAGCACAGCTATCGTCCTCACACGGCGGTGCTGAAGCAAGGCGCGGGGGGATTATGGGAGTTGACCCCTGTTGTTCCCGGCGCAGTAACAGAGCCCGGGATCGTGATCTACCGCTTCGGCGCGGCGTTATTCTACGCGAATGCCCGTCACTTTTCGGAAGAGATTCGGCTCCTCGTGGGGCCGGCCCCTTCGTCGTTGCGCTGGATCCTTGTGGACGCGGGCGCAATTACACAGGTAGACTACACCGCCGCGCGCGTGGTTCGAGAACTACAAGAGGATCTTGCCCGCTGGAATATCAAGCTGGTTTTTGCGCATGTGCAATCGGACCTTAAGCCCGACTTGGACCGGCATCACCTGACCGAAATCATCGGTGCCGACCGGATTTTTGACAGCCTGCACGAAGCGCTCGCCTGTTTTCACGGCATTGCCGAGACAAAATAAAATTTCGATATTACTGAGACCGCTGGGCTAGTACAAAAAGCATTTGCTTTGGGTAATCCTATGTTGTTAGTAAGCTGTTCCCTCTACGGTAAGTCGCGCGACCGCGAGGGATAATTTGTTATATGCATCAATGGACCCGGTATTTCTGGAGAGCGGTCGTCTGGAAGGATACCCGTGGGCAAGATATTGTCGAATATGCCTTAGTCGGTGCAGTCGTGGCGCTTGCGGTTGGTGCAATCGTACCCGGAGTTGCATCAAGCATCAGCACGATTTTCAGCAAACTCTCCTCGCCGAACGGTGGTAGCGTCCCACACAGCTGATGTAGCCGCCGGCTGCGGCGTCAGCCGCCATACGCTATGCTGTTGTCATAGCCGTAATGTAGGTTTAGATGTTTACCCGCTGCTGTCTCTTGGGTATCCCGATTCTTTCGGTTGTCACGATCTTCCCCTTAATTGGATCGGAGGCGGATGCACTCGCCATCTCGGCGAAAATTCAAGCCCGGTTCTTGCCGTTCGGGACAATCCTGGAACCGATCTACGCCTCGGCAACCAGCAATCAGATCGTCGACTACACCGATTGTGGCGACTCCGCCTTGTGGACCGGAGCTTATCTGGCCGCCGAGGCATTCCGTTACAACGTGACGCAATCGCCCGATGCCCTGAATAACGTGCGCGGTGCGCTGGCCGGGCTCAAGGCGCTGAGCGACGTCACGGGCGACAATCGCCTCGCCCGCTGCATGGTCCTCGCCAGTTCGCCCTACGCGGCGTCGATCTCGAGTCAAGAGTCCTCGAACACCATCAATCAAAGTCCGCCCTGGATCTGGGTCGGCAATACTTCGCGCGACCAGGTGGTTGGCGCGTTTTTTGGGCTGGGAGCCGCTTATGATTTAGTGAACGACGCGACCGTGCAAAGCGATATCAGCGCTTTGGCTACGCGCCTGCTCGGCTACGTCGACCAGCACCTGTGGTCGCCCAACAACGACATCTCTAACACTTTTCTCGTGCGGCCCGAAGAGCTTCAAATGCTGTTGGATGTCGCCCGTCACGTCAATCCCAGCAACAACGTCTCCGGGCCGCTACTGGTTCCGCCCCTGGACACTGGCGTCGACGTCGACGTCTTGAGTGACAGCTCCTATTTCAAGTTCAACCTGGATTACATGAGCTTTTACAATCTGGTGCGGCTCGGCAACGACAGTTCTTATCTCAACGCTTACCAGGTCGTTCGCAACTACACCGCCTCGCAGCAGAACGCTTTCTTCGACATGATCGATCGCGCGCTACAGGGGCCCAATACCGCTCGGGACGCCGAAGCTCGCATGCTGCTCGACGAGTGGCTCTTGCGGCCAGTCCGGGATCCTTACATCAATCTTGCGAACACGGTGAAGCTGTGCGGCAGCGAAGCTTGCAGTCCCGTTCCCGTTCCGTTGCGGCCGCCCGCGGACTTCATCTGGCAGGTGGATCCATTTCAACTGACCGGTGGCGCCACCAGCACCATCGAAAGCCCCGGCATCGATTACATCCTGCCGTACTGGATGGGTCGCTATTACGGCGTGATCTCGCCCGAGTCGGTGCAATCGTCAGCCGCGGCCAGCGTAGCCGTGGCGCCCGGATCTTTAGCCACTCTCTATGGTTCGAATCTCGCGATAGGCACTGCCACAGCGAACTCGCTGCCCCTTCCGGCCAACCTCGGCGGTGCGACATTGTCGGTGACCGATGCAACGGGATCCCAATTCCCGGCAGCGTTAAATTTTGTTTCTCCGAACCAGATAAACTTCGTCGTTCCGGTTGGCGTGGCACTTGGCGACGCAGCGTTCTCAGTCGGCAACAGCGCCTCACCCCTGCCGACCACGCTGATCCAGAATGTTGCGCCGACGCTGTTCAGTATCAACGGCACTGGAGCCGGGGCAGCGGCCGCGACTGCGGTCGAAGTTCTCACCTCCCAACCTCAGCAACAGACGCCTGTGGCAGTATTCTCGTGCGCTGCTTCCGGCTGCACGCCGGTGCCGATCGATGTAAGCATCAGCGGCACCATTTACCTGACGTTCTATGGCACGGGATTTCGCAATCTGTCATCGGTTGCAAATGTCCAACTCACTGTGAACGGCGTCAGCGTGCCTGTACAGTACGCAGGCGCGCAGCCCAGCTTTCCGGGGCTGGACCAAGTAAACGTTTCGTTACCTGCAACATTGAGTGGAACCGGGAATGCGAATGTCGTCCTAACCGTTGACGGGCAGGTCTCGAATGCGGTCGTGGTCAACATCAAGTAAACACGACGGCTATTCAACACGTAGGACAAAGGATTGCGTCGTCGTATGTCCTTGGGCATCCGCAGCAGTCAGCTTGTACTCCGTCGTGCGCTTTGGAGAAACGTCCATGCAGCGGCTCAGCGACGGAGTGATATCGTCCACGTGCGGCTCAATCTTCACGGTTTTGGCGTTCGACACACCGTAGCAAATCAGCGCCTTCTCTCCGCGCTTCACCACGCCCGGACTGGCATAAAATGTCATGATTTTGAGCGTATCGCCGTACACGTCCACAACTTTCTTATCCGCCTCTGCTTCTGCCGTTTTGGCGTTTTGAATTGCGTTTTGATTCGCCCGATAACGTGAGAAGATTGTCCATCCGGCGTACAACAAACTCAGAACCAGAACAACGGTGAGATAAGGTAACAGGGCTCGTAAACTGTGCATTCCTACTTTAATGCTGCAAGTATGGTGCCAGTCTGCCGCAAAAGACCGAGTTTCGCTCTCTCCACCGTATTCTGAGCCTCGTAATACGCGATCCACTTGTCCTGCTCCGTCAGCCGAGCTTCGTCCACCGCGGATCGAGTCACGCGGCCTTCTTGTAATTGGGCCAATAGAACGGTAACTTGTTCCCGCTGGACGTCGAGGTCTAGCCGCGCCACTTCCAGGCCGCTTTCCGCTCGCTTCACGTCGTTATACGACTTCGCCGTATCCACGCTTACACGGTTACGTGTCTCGTTTACTTGCGCCCTCACTTTGGCGATGTCCACTTCCGCCTCGCCCATGTACCCCTTTGCCCCGGCTCCGACTAGCAGCGGAATCGTGACGGAGACTCCCAACTGGACATTATTCCTCTGGAATTTGTTGAAAAACTGTTGATAATCATATTTCGACAGGAGAGAATATTGGGCCACCAAATCGACAACCGGATAACGCGCCGATTGATACCCGCGGAGATCAAGCATTTTCACTTGTAGCTGCGATTCCAGCCGGCGCACTTCCCGGCTATTCGTGAGCGCCTCGCTTACAGCTGCCTGTTCCGATTCCGGAATTCGCGCCCCGCTAATCTCGTCCTCGCTGGGGACCACGCGATCTCCCGCCGGAAAGCCCAACACGATCGCAAGTGAACTCTCCGCGTACTCTTCATCGTCCCCGTATGCTTCGGATCGTTGTTTCGCCCGCGCCAGGTTTAAAGCTGCTCTCTTCGATTCGAGGGGAATCTCGCGGCCTTCACCCACGCGCGTCCGCGTCGCTTCCTCCACGCGCTCCAGTCCTTCAACTTCAGACCCGACCGATCTCGCCGCCCGCGCCGCCTGCTGTGCATCCAGAAACAACGAAGCCGTGCGGAATGCAATGTCCTCGTTCTTGGCTTGCGTATCGATGGCCGCTCCCCGAACATTCTCTCTC
>CAWDKQ010000003.1:0-161735 GCA_963802915.1 Bryobacterales bacterium | reverse complement strand
TAGCTCCCGTTCGTCGAAACCGATGCGTGCAGCCCGGCGGACGAAGAAATCTGCTGACCGGAAGCGGCATGCAAGCGCTCCATCGCTAATGCGCCGCAGGCCGCGGCAATTTTAAGCACACTTCGACGAGTCAAAATCCCCCCTGGACGCCGGAACACACTAAGCGGGCTGATCCCTCATTACGGCCCTCGAATGTACCGGTGTGGAATCAGTTTGCCACGACAGTAGTGGCAACGGAAGTCAACTTATCGTCAATTTTCCAATCTGTTTTATTTGCGCCTGGATTAAGGCAATTCGGACGGCAGGCTCGCTTCGATAGTCCCGCCTGTGAACGATGAGTTCAGCAGTGGATATGAATAACCTGTAACAACCACTCTCACGCGGCAATCGGCATTGGGCACCGCTCCACAATTCGGATTACTGACCGACACATTGGACGGCTTGAGCCCCCAGAACGGAGTGTCCGATGCAGCCGGCGTCGTAGTACCGTAGAGCACCAGGTTCTGCATCGCGGGCGCATCGTAACGATGGACGGCGCCCCACCGCACCGCCTCTCTCGCGCGCTCCATCAGCGTTTGATGCAGGAACAGCATTTGCCCGAGATCCAGAAGTCCCACGACCAGCGCGAAAAAAACCCCGAGCGTCAACGCACTCTCTACCAGCGATTGGCCTTTTTGGCGAGATCGCATCCTTTTATGACCCATGCTGCGCGATCAGCATGCCGGTATATGGAAACGTCACACTGGGACGGCCATCCAGGTTTAGGACGGAAAAGATGGAGTTGACCTGGAACCCGCGGATCGAAACAGTCACCGACGCCGGCGCGACCAGCGATCCGCCCGCCGGTCCTCCCGTAACTGTGAGCTTCACATTCGATCGCGTCAGCCCGCCGAGCACTGGTACCGCGTTAGCAGGAGGATCAGGATCGCCGTATACAACCATATTCTGGACAGCCTGTTCAAACGCCTCGCTCGGAACGGCGCGGTTCGAATCGTACGGTTTCAGGGAGGCGTAGCGCGCGCCGGAGCGGACGCCATTCACCAATGCGTTATAGGCATAGAACGCGTAACCAAATTGGAATATTCCGGTGAAAAAGCCGGCGAGAAGCGTGGCAGATAAGACGAACTCTATCATCGCGCTGCCTTTTTCGCGCTTTCTCATTCCACTAACCTCACCACGTACGACCCCGTATCGCTAGGCATACTACCCGCTCCCGGATAGAGCGATCCCTGCACAAACGGTCCAATAGACTCGATCCCGCCCGGTTTCACGAAGAATGCCCCGCCCGCCAGTCCCACCACACGGCGGCCATTCCCACGGCCCATCTTTAAGTAGGTTTCATAGTCGGGCGACTTCGAATCCGAGTCTTCCGCAATCCGCGCCAGTACGGCAGCGGAATCCGGATAACTCGCTGGAACAATCGTCATCATCATTTGACCCGCAACGCCCGAGGCAGCAATCGCCGATTCGTTCATCCCTTTCCCGCTCGAATAGGCGTGGAAAGCACCCACAAAACTGAGCGGCAATGCCACTCTGGCAACGACTCGCGTAAACCGGTAAAACGAGGCATCGGCGGGGTTTGCGCTCCAAGTCGTATCGTCGGGCATGTTGGGCGAGGCGCTCAACCCGCGGGCAAAACTGACCGATACATCCGAGACGTTCTTAGTGCCCATGTCCCATTTGAGGCTGTTTTCACCGCTCGATACGTCCCTGGCGGCAAGCTGCGCCCGCACGATCCCGGCGCTGGTCCCATCCAGTTGAAGCGAAGCTGTAAGCGCCGCCGCGTCGGACAAAGACTGTAACTCGCTCTTAACGATGTACATGCGTCCCACGTCCACCGCGAGTCCGGCAATGCCAGTGATCACCAGCAGCGCGAGACACGTCATGATCAGGACGTACCCATCGCGTTTTGACCGCGCAGCCATGCTGTCCAGTCATTTATCGGCCGAGGCCGCCAATTCCAACAGACCTACACCCCCTGCGTTACCGTCGGGTTCCACAACGCCTTACAGAACCGCGCACGTAAGTAAGCGGAGATTGTCGAGATTTTTTCACAGACCCGTGAGCAAGCTGAGATCCTGCCTGTTAGCTGACATTCCCACTCGCAACAAAGCGCTACACCTCCGTAACAAAGTACGATGGAATTTATGGCCGATCGTAAGCTGCAGATCATCCCGCTCGGCGGACTCGGCGAGTTCGGGATGAACTCGATGGCGATCCGCTACGGTGACGACATCATCGTAGTCGACGCGGGAATGATGTTCCCCGACGCGGAACTCCTTGGAGTGGACATTGTTACGCCGGATTTCGCCTACCTGGAGCAGCATCGCGAACACGTCCGTGCCCTCATCCTGACCCACGGACATGAAGATCACATCGGCGCCGTTCCTTTTCTCCTCGGCCAATTCAATATCCCCGTCTACGGCACCAACTTCACACTCGCCCTGGTGGAACGCCGCCTCGAAGAACACGAACTTCTCAGCACCGCCAATCTGAACCTGGTCCGTCCCGGCGAGACGGTAACAATAGGTCCGTTCAGTATCGAGTTCGTCCACGTGACACACTCGATCGTCAGCTCCGTCGCGCTGGCAATCACCACCCCGCTTGGGCGTCCTCATCCACACTGGCGATTTCAAAGTGGACCCCACTCCCACCGACAACAACCTCTTCGACCTGCACACCCTGGCCGCCTACGGCAAACGCGGCGTGCTCCTGCTCATGTCGGACTCGACCAACGTCGACCGCCCCGGCTACACCGAAAGCGAACGCGCCGTCCTACCCCGCTTCGAAGAAATCTTCTATCGCGCGGAACGCCGTCTTGTGATCACCTGCTTCAGTTCGTCCATCCACCGGCTGCAGCAAATCCTGGACGTCGCTGCCGAGTACGGCCGCAAAGTGGCGTTCGTCGGACGCAGCATGAACAGCGCTACTGAGATCGCGCATTCCATGGGACACCTGCACATTCCCGATGGGATCCTCCTCCGCCCCCAGGACATCATGCAGACCGCGCCGGAGAAAGTGGTCGCGGTGGTCTCCGGCACGCAAGGCGAGCCAATGTCAGCGATGTCGCGCGTCGCCGTCGATAACCACAAGCATCTTTCTATCGAAAAGGGCGACACCGTGGCCATCAGCGCCCGCATCATCCCCGGCAATGAAAAGGCCATCTACCGGATGATCAATCACATCGCCAGGCGTGGCGCGGACGTGATCTACGGCAGCATGAATCCGCCGGTGCACGTCTCGGGACACGCTAGCGCCGAGGAGCTGAAGCTCGTGCTCAACCTCACGCGCCCACGCTACTTCATGCCGATTCACGGCGAGTACCGGCAGCTCGCCAAGCACGCCTCGCTGGCGCAGCATCTGCATCGCGCCGGACTCGAGGAGTCCTTCATCCTTGAAACCGGCGACTCACTCGAAATCGATGAACGCGGAGCGCGGCGCGGCGAGCGCGTTCCCGTTGGACGCGTCTGCATCGACTCCGGCTCTCTCGACGAGGTGGTCGAGGACATGATCATTCGTGATCGCCGTCACCTCTCTGAAGACGGCTTCGTGCTACCCATCATCGCGATCAACAAGCACTCCGGAAAATCGGAGGCGCTGCCGGAAATCGTCAGCCGCGGATTTGTTTCGTTCGAGGATGGCAATTCCACCATGTTGCAGGAAGCGCGCCAGGTGGTCCTTCGCACGCTTGAATCGTCCACCGAAGAAGAGCGCGGCGACTGGGGCGTCATGCAGGAAAAAATCCGCGCCGACCTCCGCCGCTTCCTGAACAAACAGACCTCGCGGCGTCCGCTGATCATGCCGGTGATTCTGGAGGTCTGATCTGCACGTCATTGAGGACGCATCCGGCTTCCGCGGCGAAGCCGACCAAATATTGATTCCTGAGCGCGACACCGACGTAGCCGCAATTCTCGCCCGCGCTTCAACGGAATCGATTCCGGTAACCATCGCAGGCGCCGGTACCGGTCTCACAGGCGGTCGAGTAGCGGAAGGCGGCTGGTCGATATCGCTCGAGAAATTCCGCCGCCTCGAGATCCATGAACGGCCACGCCATCGCGGGCGCGGGAATAACGCTTCAGGAACTGCAGGAGGCTGCCGCGCCATACCCGTCAGTTCTATCCGCCGGATCCGACCGAGCGGACAGCAAGCGTTGGCGGTAGCATCGCGACCAACGCCAGCGGGTCGCGCAGCTTCCGCTACGGCAGCACGCGCCGCTGGGTCGCCGTCTCAAAGTCGCGCTCATGGACGGCAGCATCATCGAAGTGCGCGGTGGCGAGTCGGTCGATTTTCGATGTCCCGCTCCTTCCAACACCGCGCACAACGAAGAACACGGCAGGCTATCCACTTGCGTCCAGGCATGGATTGGATCGACCTGTTCATTGGCTCCGAAGGAACGCTCGGCGTGATTCTCGAAGCCGATCTTCGATTGCTACCCGCGCCCGACGAGCTCCTTTCAGGCGTGATCTTCTTTCGCGAGCGACGACGAAGCGCTCGATGCCGTAGACGCCTGGCGCAGTATCGAAACGCTGCGCATGATCGAGTACTTCGACCGCAACTCGCTCAGCGTTCCTGCGCGAGCGCTACTCCGAAGTGCCGCCGCGGCGCGGCGCCGCCGTTCTGATCGAGCAGATCGGCGAAGACACGGATCCCTGGGAACCTCTACGCCGAAGGAGATAGCTGGTTCGCGTGGACGCCCGGCGATCGCGAGCGTTTCCGGGCCTTCCGCCACGCCTTGCCCGAAATGGTGAACGACCTGATGCGCCGCCGCGGTTTTCTGAAGCTCGGTTCCGATTTCGCGGTGCCGATCGACCGCAATCGCGAGATGCTGCGCTTCTATCACGATCGCCTGGCGCAGGCCACTCTCGATTACGTGATCTTCGGCCACATCGGCGACGCGCACGTCCACGTCAACATCCTTCCGAACTCGCCAGATCAGTTCGAAACCGGCAAGCAGCTGATGCTCGATTTCGCGCGCGAGGCAGTGTCCCTAGGTGGAACCGTCTCCGCCGAACACGGCCTGGGCAAGCGCAAATCGCACCTCTTGTCGCTCCAATTCACGCCCGAGGAGATTGAGTCGATGAAAGCAGTAAAGCGCCGCCTCGATCCCAAATGGCTCCTCGGTCGCGGCAACATCTTCGGCTCTGCCGAGCCGTGACCGGTAGAAGCGGTCTTTCTACCGACCCTGCAGAACCGCGTACTTGAGGGTCTGTGAAAAAATCGGGATTGTGCCCCTCCGTTACCGTCGGGGTTCCGCAACGCTGTCCGGGATTTTCACGATGTTACGGAACCGCGCGCGTTCAGCAAGCGGAAAGTGCCGGAATTATCTCACGCGGAACCGCGCACATAAGTAAGCGGCAAGGTGCCCCTCACTCCACCATCCGCCCCTCCCCCAACGGAGGCCCCAACTCCTTCTCTCGCAACTCCACCGTCGACCCACGCACCACCGCCTGCGCCCACTGAAAAAACCAGCCCTCCTTAAACCCCGACCCGCGCAAATGGCCCCCCGAGCTTCCGACGCTCAAATAAACCACCCCGTCCTTCTCCAAACGTTTGTACTGATGCGTGTGCCCGCTCACCACCGCGGCGACATGATACTTCCGCATCAAATCATGCAAAGGAAAATCGCTCTGAAACATGAGAGGAATCAGCCAAACCGTCGGCCGATGAAAAAACACAAACTTCGGATTATGTTCGCGATTCCGCTCCAGATCCTCCGCGAGAAACTTCATTTGAGCATCACTCAGGTTTTCGGTCCGGCTATTATCCAGAATCGTGAAATGCGCCTGCTGCCAATCGAAGCTATACGTGGCCGGATGTCCCGTGAATTTTTCATAGAACTTCTCCGACGCCGCGGACCATATATCATGATTGCCCGGCGTGAAGAACAGCTTGTAATTGTACCGGCTCCAGACCGTTCGCACGCTCTCCCATTCCTGCGTGGCAGTCGCATCGTCGCCGCCCTGGATCGTATCGCCAACGTTGATCACAAAGTCCGGATGGTAGCCGTCCACCTCGCGCCAGACCTGTTCGTAGACTCCGGGCTGCGCCTCCCCGGTTCGATCCCCGACAATGGCAAATCGAAACGATTGGGCGTACCCTAGTCCCCAAACGAGCAATATGGAGATTGCACTTTTCATCCGATGAGATAGTAGTACCATGTAGTCATCCTTACTATAAGGAAGGAGTACTTCCTATGTGGAACAAGAAAAAAGAAGAAGAATATCCGCCTAAGCAGGGCGCCAGCCAAGCCCCGCCGAGCTACGGAACCAGGGAGGGTGTTTCAAACGTGCCAACTTCAGCAGCGGCTAGCATTCACGCATCGGAGGCGGCACGCAACTCCGCCATTATCGGCAAGTCGGTGTCGATCAAAGGCAACATATTCAGCCAGGAGGATTTAACTATCGACGGTGAGGTGGAGGGCTCCGTCGAATTGAAGGAGCACCGTCTCACGGTCGGACCGAACGGGAGGGTCCAGGCGGGAGTGAAAGCACGCGAAATCGTTGTGCTTGGAACCATCAACGGCAACGTCGAAGCGACTGAAAAAATCGATATCCGCAAGGAAGCACGATTGGTAGGCGATATCAAAACCGCCCGCATCGTGATTGAAGACGGGGCTTATTTCAAGGGCAGCATCGACATCGTCAGGCCAACCGAATCCACTAAGCCCGCGCCAAAGCAACAAAGCCAGCCCGCGCCACAACCCGCGCCAACGCCGCAGCCGCAAACCGTGGCCGCTCAGAACGCGACAAAGTGATCCGCGGCATTCCGGGCGGAGGGGTCGCTTGATTAATTCTCGATTTCGTACAGAGACGAGCGCCCCCTCTGCCTCCGGGGGACGCGCGGCGGGGACGCAGACGCGCAACAGCAACGGACTGGATCAGTTCTTCAGTTCTCTCGATGGCCGCGACACGCTTTCGATCCTGGACTTCGCCGGAGCCAGCCAGGCCAACGTTACGTTCATCACGAATCTCGGGCATCGCATCTACTCGGAAGACGTGCTGGCCAGCATCGACGAAGTCTTCGGCGCTGATCCCGAAGCGCAATCGAACCCCGTGCGCATCGAAATGTTTCTGAACCAGGTGCTCGATTTCCCGGAAGAACAATTCGATGGAGCTTTGGTTTGGGACATTCTTCAGTTCCTCTCGCCCGCCGCCGCGCAGGCCACGCTGGATCGCCTCTACCGCATCCTGCGGCCGCAGTCTTACGTTCTGGCCTTCTTCAACGCCAGCGAAAAAGTAGCGTCCATCCCGTCCTATCACTACCGCATCACGGATTCAAAAACGCTGCTGCTCTCGCAGCGAGGCAACCGAGTCCCCACGCAATTCTTCAACAACCGCTCCATCGAAAAGCTGTTCCAGCACTACGAATCAATCAAATTCTTCCTGACGCGCGACAGCCTCCGCGAAGTAATCGTAAAACGTTGACCGCAAACCTATCCGACGAACCAGGCAATTGAACTCAGCGCCTAAAACCAACAACTACGAACCAAGAACCAACAACGTAGAACTTAGAACGTAGAACGTAGAACGTAGAACGTAGAACGTTCACCGCCCCCACCGTATCCTCACCAAATCCGCAAACGACTTAATCCCCTGCCCCATACTCACCTTCGTGCCTTCGACGTTCGCCCACCGCACCGGCACTTCGATGGCCTTCACCCCCGCCTTCTTCGCCAAATACAAATCCTCGACATCGAAACTAAACCCGTCCAGCTTCTGTCGCGAGAACACCGCCTGCGCCGCATCCCGGCGATACAACTTGAACCCGCACTGAGTATCGCTGAAATTCAGCCCCGTGATGGAACGCATAATCAGATTGAACGCTCGCCCCGAATATTCGCGAAAGCTCGATTGATGCACGCTCACAAGCGACCGGTCAATTGCGCGCGATCCGATCGCGATCGCCGCGCCTTGTTTCACCGCCGCCTGATACAGCGTATCGGCGTCCTCAATGGGAGTGGAAAGATCCGCGTCGCTGTAGAGCACCCAATCGCCGCTCGCATCCAGCATTCCGTGGCGCACGGCATAGCCTTTCCCTCGATTGCCGGGATTGCGCAGAACGCGAACCCGCGAACGGCTCTCCGCCACGCAGACGGTATTGTCGCGCGAACCGTCATCGACAACGATCAGCTCGCTGAATCCTAGCGCCCGCTTTTCCAGCCACGCAAGAACGCGATCCAGCGTGGCCGGCAGCCTTTTTTCTTCGTTGTAAGCAGGAATGACTATGGATAAAGATCTTAGGGGCTCAGGCGTCAAAAGATCCGCTCCTGGCGTTTGAGCGTGCCGAACGTCCCGATATTCGAGATCGCGAAAGCGAAGCGAATCTGGCTCTCATCGCGTGTACCGAAATTTAGGCGGCGGTATTGGGCGGTGAATCCGCAGCAGTCGGTATTGTAGGTCACCTGCATCGTGGCAAATTCAAGGACGCGCCGTCTGTAATCGTAGTAGGCGCTGAAACCCGCGCTCAAACCTTTGCGATTCGGGTCTCCCCATCCGAGGGTCGCACGAAACTGGTTCGACCGCGCGGTCAGTACCGGATCGGTGTTTACCAGCGTATGCCCTGCCGAGATGAAATAATTCGCGAACCGCGTGTCTACGCTCACTGTGCTATTCGTGATGCGGTGAAACAGCGGATCGTAATCGGTCCGCCAGTCCACTCCCACCCGCTGCTGGAAACGCAGGGAAGAGACGATCGGAGAATAGTTCCTCGGTCCATCGAGAAACGTGAACCCGGTCAGGTCCGCTTCGCTCTGAATAACGTTCCTCTGACCGGCGATTACCGCGCCTCCGAAAGTGGGATCGAAATAGCGGCTTTGCGACAACTCCCATGTCAGCACTTCGGCAATGTTGCCATCTTTGTTCTTGATGTAGAGGCGGTTCGTCAGCATGAGGTCCACCTCGTTGGTATCCGACATCAAGTCCGTTTCATCGAAGCGGATAATGTCGTTGAAATTGTCGATACCCGTCACGTACTTGTATTTGGCGCGCAGCTCGATGACGTGCTTCAGCTTGTCGTTTCCAAGCCATTTCGGCGCTTTGTAGACCCGCGCCAGCGGCGGAGGCATCAGTTCCAGATCCACTTCGCGCGCGCTTCGCAGAAGATCGGTCCCCACCACTTTGTTGTCTTGAATCGAGGAACCGTACTCCGTTTCCCGTAGCGCGACCGTGGGAACAATCTCGAGACCCAGCCAGTGCAGCGCGCTCGAAAGGTGCGGATAAAGATCGAGCCGGTCGATGAATCGTCGCGTCTGCAGCCATACCGGCGTCGGAGCCTCCGGGTTAACTTCGGTAGCCGCGGTCGGGTAAGGCGAGCTCCGGTCGAGCAACCCGGCCGTCGAATCGAGCGAGAAATAGAGCGGGATTGGCAACTTCAGGATCGGACGCTCGCGCCCCAGAAATTCCACCTCGGGCAGCTTGCGGATCAGAATCTTGTCCTGAGTCGATATGGTGTCGAGGAAGTTTTCGTCGCGCTGCACCACGACATTCACTCCCCAGTTCGACCAATGCTTCGTCAAATAGCCCACCGAATGCGACTCCGACGACACGGCTTCCTGGAACGATTGCGTAAATGTCTGGCGGAAGAGAAAAGAGCTGAGATAATCTAAACGCCCCCGGAAGAACCAGCCATCGCCCAGGTCAGACCTGCCGTCCACAATCATGGTGAACCCGCTGGCCTTCTGAATCACCTGGCCCGCTGAATTTTTTAAGCCGCTGTCGTCCACGCCAAACAGCGCGAGGCTGTATTCCGTGCCTGGCTTCACCTTCCCTCGGAAACCAACTTCATGCCCGATGCCGCGCATCGTGGTGTACTCGATCGCGTAGCTCAGATCGTAACTTCGATTGATTGCCCAAAAATATCCCACGCGCAGCATGTAGCCCCGAATCGTGCTGTGCGTCGGACTGGGCGTCAGGAACCCGCTCTTGCGCGGCATCTTTTTGAGCGACTTGTATATTACAGGAGAATAAAAAAGCGGTATACCGCGCAGCCGGAAAATGGCGCGATAAGCCAGGGCCCGGTCGTTCTGAATGATGTCGAACTTCGGCGCGTTCAGCGTCCACCACGGCTGCGGTATTTTGCAGTCTGTAATGAAACCGTCGTAGAGAAGATATTTATCTTCCAGGCGTTGCGCCCACTCGCCCTGGAAATAAAAAGGATTGCTGGTGGTCAGAAGACCGGGGCGCGATTGAATCTTCGCCGGAGACGTGCCTCGTATGTCATAAAATTTTCCCGTCTCGTCGTCGATGTTGTACTCGGCGTGATCGCAGTCGATCACGTCCCCGTTCACGTAACCTTCATAGTGAACGTGGCCGCGAGCATACGCCATTTTAGTGTCGTCGTTGAGATCCACTTCGTCGGCCGTGAGCAGCGAATCGTTCGTTTCGATATGAACAGAGCCGCGCAAATGCCGCCACGATCCATCCACTTCCTCGTCCACCGCGTTCACGTTGACGAAAGTTGGTTCGGGTGCGCCGGGGTGCGGACTGCGCGTGTTAACCTGTTGCCCGTAGCCTGGCAGGAGTGCGATCCCCGCAAATAGGGGGAAGATCACCCCCCAACGACCCGAATAAAGTTCGTGACATTTTTGATAGATTATGTTACGAAAGAAAGTAAGGCCCTTGAGCGGTGGGCTTGCGTTACTGAAAGAAACGGACCTCAACCGAAGACCGTAACACGGAATTGAGGCAGCCGCAACGATTGTAAAAGCAGTGGGGAGCCAGGAGGACGCAAGGTGAACAACACTTGCAGCTATTGTCACGCAGCCATAGGTGAGGACGATCATCGATGTCATCGCTGTGGCCGCCGTCTACAACTATCACCTTCGCAGACCATCGCGGCAGCCTATGGTATTAGCAACACGGCAACCGCGCGCGCGATTCGGCCTGCCACGTCGTTTTCTGAACCCGTTGCTGTAGCAGAACCGGCACAGTGTCCCGAAAATGCGCCGCAACCCGAGCAGCGCCGCGTCGTCTACCAGCGCCCCCTGTTCAGTTCAAAAGAAGTGCCGCAAGTGGTACCCTTTGAATCGATTGCGCCCAAGGCGGAGCGCAAGCGCGCGCGTACAGAGCCATCCAAGCCGCGCGCCAAGCGGCCGATTCCGGGACAACAGACGCTCGAATTCACGGCGCCGGCGCCAGCCATGGAGGCAGATGTGGAGGCATTCATTTACTGCGATGCCCCAGTCGCGATTCCCGCGCACCGGGTAATGGCCACTGCAGTCGATTGGAGCCTCATCGCAATTGCCCTCGGAGTCTTCCTCGGGATATTCCAAGTGCTCGGCGGAGAAGTCATCCTGACGAAGCAGACCATGCCGCTCTTCCTCGGCATTGCCGCGGTCTTCGGACTTTTCTACAAAATCCTGTGGTGCCTCGCCGGCAACGACAGCCCCGGTATGCGCTGGGCGCATCTTCGCCTCGTGAACTTCGACGGCCAGACGCCGGAGCGCGAGCAGCGTATGTTCCGCATCGCTTCGGCATGCCTCAGTTTCATGGCCGCCTGCCTCGGAATCATGTGGGCCCTGGTGGACGAAGAATCGCTGACCTGGCACGATCACATCTCAAAGACATTCCCGACCCCCTACTGACGCCGCGTGCCCCGTACCGCCGTCTGGATTTTCTCAATCCTACGGAACCGCGCACGTAAGTAAGCGGCAAGCGACCGGAGGGAGCGGAGTTCAGACTGCGGCCCCCGGCCGGTGGGGACCGCCAGAGCTTCTTATGATTCCTTAGCGCGCGAGGGCGTTACTCCGAGCGAAGTGTATCCGCCGGATTCAGTCGAGTCACACGCAAAGCGGGAATCACGCTCGCAATCGCGGTCGCTAGCAGCAGAAAGATGGCGGCGAAAGCGAACGTCATAGGATCGGTCGGCCGCACTCCGGCAACCAGATGACTAACAACACCCACCGAAGCTCTGGCGAGTAGACAGCCGATGATTACGCCCATGATCGAAAGCATAATGCCCGGCATCGCAACCGCCCTCATCCCCTGCCACACCGTAGCGCCGAGAGCCATACGTATCCCAAGTTCGCGCGTGCGCTCGATCACCGAATTCGCAATCAAGCCATAAATACCGATCGCCGCAAGCAGAAGCGCTAATGAGGCCAGAGCGCCCAGCAAAACCGCCTGGAATTTCTGATCCGCGAGCGATCCCGAGATCACCTCTTCCATGCCGCGGAACGATGCGAACGGCAACTGCGGATCCACTACGGCAACCGCACGCTCAATCCCCGAGATCACGCCCTCCTCGCCACGGCGTGTACGCACGATCCACGAAGGCGAAAACCATGTGTGCACCAATTGGAAGGTCTTGTCGTTTACCTGCGATGCGGGAACCAGAATTCCAGGGCTCGTGCTGATGGTGCCGAATCCGACAAACGAGTCGTTCAACTGCACATTGCCGACGATGCCGACAATCGTCAAAGCCGCGCCTCCGCCCATTGAGATGTGGCTGCCGATCGGATCCTGGTCTTTCAGAAACCGGCGAGCGAACGCTTCGTTCACCACCGTGACGCCATCGGAATTGATATTATCCGCGTCGGTGAAAGTGCGCCCCCGCAAAACGCGAATCTTCAGCGCTTCAAGGTAACCGGGCGTCACGTAGGTGACGTTGGTCGAATGCAGTTCTTTTTCAGCGTGCGGCCCATCGACTCTTCTGAAGCCATTATTCAGCGCCCGCTCATACGGAAGCGTCAGCGCGACGCCCGCGGACTCCACGCCCGGCAATTCACGAATGCGGCGCAGCGTTTCATCGTACAGCCGATTTATGCTCTTCGAGGTTGCATAGCGGGCATCCTGAAGAGAAACCGTCGCCGTGACCACATGGCGTGCATCAAATCCCGGATCGAGATTATGAACATACGCAAACGTCCGAATAAACAAACCGGCGACCACGAGCAGAACCACGCCCAAAGCCACTTCCGTGATAACCAGAGTTCGCCGCGTCCATTGGTGGCTTCCTCCCGCGACCCCGCGCGCGCCTCCTTCAACCAGCGAAGTACGAATGTCCACGCGGCTGGCCTGCAGCGCCGGCACCAGACCGAATAGCAGTCCCGTAAGCAGCGACGCTGCGGCGCTGACCAGAAGCACCCGGCCATCCAACGCCACATTACCCAAATCGAGGTGTTTGCTGGCGGTCAGCTTTAATCCTTCGAGTCCCCAGCGGCCCAGCAATATACCGCAGGCGCCGCCCACAACGGCAAGAACTACGGTCTCCGTCAATAACTGCCGCACTACGGCGCCTCGTCCGCTGCCCAGCGCCATGCGCGTCCCCATCTCGCGCTTCCGCGCCGCTCCACGGACCAGCAAAAGCCCGGCGATATTAACGCATCCGATGATCAGAACCACCACCACCGCGGCCCACAGAACCAAGAGCGGCGAACGTACATCGCTGTTGAACTCCCGAGCGAGCGGAACCAAATGCATCGAAATCGAAGTATCGGGGCCGTATCCCATCTCCTTCTCCGCTGCCGTCCCGATCAATCCGACCTCGGTTTGAGCTTGCGCCAGACCTACGTCGGGCTTGATCCGCGCAACGACGCCATAATTCGTGCCCCCGCCTTCACCGGTCCTGCTCGGACGCAGAGGCGTCCAGATTTCGGCATCTTCCATCGGCCGGAAGGAGCGCGGCAGGATTCCAACGATCGTGTATGGCTCGCCACGCAGTTGAATCGGGCGTCCAATCGCTCCGGGGTCGCCGTGGAACAGCCGGTTCCAAAGGCCTTGACCGATGATGGCTGCCGGCGGCCCGCCGGCGCGATCTTCATCCAAGGTAAGTTCCCGCCCAAAGGCAGGCTGGACGCCAAGAACGTGAAAGTATCCCGCTGTGACTCGTTGCGCGCGGACATTCTCCGCACGGCCGTCCGCGACGAGATTCACACCTTGCCCGAGGCCGTACCCGGCCGCTTCGATAGCCTTTGATCGACGCAACAATTCGAGCGTGTAACCGTCAACCGAAAACTCCTCATCGACCTCGCCCTTGTGACGGTAGACCATCTCGGGTGCTACCAGACGATCCGGCTCGGGATAAGGAAGAGAACGCAGCAACAACGAATCGACCACACTGAAAATCGCGGTGTTCGCGCCGATGCAAAGCGCTAGCGTGGCGATAGAAGTAATCGTGAAGGCCGGGCTTTTCCAAAGAACGCGCACGGCGTAGCGAAGGTCGCGGGTGACCTCGGAGGGCCAGCGCAGCCCCACGGATTCGCGACATTCGTCTTTGATTGCGTTCACGGTTCCGAACTCCACGCGCGCACGGCGTCTCGCTTCCTCGCTCGGAACGCCCTGCGCTATCAGGTCGTCGGCATACGTCTCGATGTGAGCGGAAAGCTCCGCCTGCATGTCGCGTTCGAGCTGCGAGCGGTGAAACAGAGAATTGAGGAAGGATTTTGTCCGGGCGAACACATCACACCTCCTCGGGAGTGGCTTCCAGCACCGACGCGATGGCATCGGATAGCTTGGCCCACTCGGTGGTTTCGGCGCGCAATTGCCCGCGCCCCGAGGCCGTTAGTGTGTAGAACTTAGCCTTGCGCTTGTTCTCGCTTTCACCCCATTCGGACGCAATCCAGCCTTTGTGTTCCAGCCGGTACAGCGCGGGATAGAGCGAGCCCTGCGGAATTTGCAAGGCGTCTTTCGAGATTTGCTGGATGCGGAGAAGGACTCCGTAACCATGCAGCGGCCCCAGCGACACGGCTTTGAGAATCAGCATGTCGAGGGTGCCTTGAAGGATATCGACGGATTTGCCCATGCTCTCTCCTAGTTATTCTAGGAGAAGCATAGCACACCCTATTGCTTGTCGAAAATCATTTTCTGATCGGCTTCGCCCATCGCGCTCGAAAGATGCGTCGCGACATTCACAGTCTTGCCGTCGGGAGCCAGGGTGTAGGCGGCTTTGATCAGAACCTCGTTGTCCTGAAACATCAGCTTCGTAAGGACGATCAGGGCGCTCCCTTCCCACTGTGCGGTGGTTTTGACCTCCCGGTCGCCGAGCTTATGAACCTCTTCCTGACCGTTAATGTTTATAGCCAGTTGATAATTCTGCTTGCCCTGCGCGCTCTGCTGCGCCACTGATAGATTGATGACCGGGTCCTTGTGGTCAATCGTATCGACCTCGCTCTCAGGTCCCGGGATCGGACCGAAATCGCTCTTATCGGTATTCAGTTTCCAAACGCCGGTCAAGTTCGGCTTGGCGCCCATCGCGGATGTCGCGGGAGCTGTGGCTGCAACGGCAGGCGCGGGCGGGACGCTATTGCCGGATTGCTTGTCGAAAACCAGCTTCATGTCCATTTCGCCCATGGGACTGGTGACATGAGCCGCCTGTGTCCAGGTCGCTCCGTCCTCCGACAGCGTCCAGTTGCTCTTGATGAGGACGTCATTCCCATCGAAATCGAGCTTCGTCGTGACGGCGAGCGACGTTCCGGCCCAAGCGGCCGATACCTTGGCGTCGCGAGGTCCCAGTTTCATGGCCGATTCCGTGCCGTCGGTCTTGATGTCTACCGTATAGTTCTGAGCTCCTTGCCCTCCGGTGGACGCAACGGTGTCCTTGATCTGATCGCCGGTCTGATCAACGACGTCCGTTCGCGACTCGGGAGGAGGCATCATTCCGAAATCGCTTTTGCTGACGTTCAGCTTCCAGGTGCCGCTGAAATTCGTCTTGCTCTGGGCGTAGCTGGACAGAATTAATGCGATTGCAACGAACAGGGTGCGCTTTATGGACATCTCAGTAGTATACAACCTGGCTAATCCGGAAGGATGTGAAGTTTGTGTTAACGAAACCTGGCACTTTGGCCGATTAGACTACTGGAGGTCCTTGGCCAAGCTAAAGTGCAGATTCTAATAGCTGATGACAGCCTTGTTTCGAGGCATCTCCTCGACGCCACTCTCAGAAAGTGGGGCTATGAGGTCGTCATCGCCTGCGACGGAGCCGAAGCCTGGGACATTCTGCAACAAAACGAGGCGCCTCCGCTCGCCATCCTGGACTGGATGATGCCCGGTATGACGGGACCGGAAGTCTGCCGCCTGGTGCGCCAAAGAGCCCGCGAGCCATACACTTACATCCTCCTGCTTACTTCCAAAAGCCTTAAAGAGGACCTCATCGAAGGTATGGAATCCGGCGCAGACGACTACATTATCAAGCCCTTCGACCAACACGAACTGAAAGTCCGTCTCCGCGCCGGCACTCGCCTGGTGGATCTCCAAGCCCAGCTCCTCTCCGCCCGCGAAGCCTTACGCGAGCAGGCCACGAAGGACTCTCTCACGCGGCTTTGGAACCGGTCGTCCATCCTCGAAATCATGCAGCGGGAGCTATCCCGCGGCTATCGGGAAAACACGCCACTGGGCGTCGTTCTGCTCGACCTGGACCATTTCAAGATAGTCAACGACACCTACGGACACTTCGCGGGAGACGCAGTGCTGCGCGAAACTGCCCGGCGTATGCAAAACTCCATACGCCACTACGATTCGCTCGGACGGTACGGCGGCGAAGAATTCCTCCTTCTTCTGCCCGGCTGCGATGGGTTATCCACTCTCGAAAAGGCTGAAGCGCTGCGCGCGTATCTCTGCAGCGAGCCGTTACGCCTGACCGAAACCAGCATCACGCTCACCGCGAGCTTCGGCGCCACATCGATTCAACCCGGCCCCGAAAACACCACCGAAAGCCTGATTCGCATGGCCGACGAAGCCCTCTACCGCGCCAAAAACCTGGGTCGGAATCGGGTCGAGCTGCTGCTCGATCATGCCCCACTGCCGCACGGGAGCACGGCCGAATTCGCCTCCGCGCCGGCCGGATAATTACTCCGCTTTAACCGCGACTTCCTTAAAGAAAATCTTCGTCCGTCCATCGTGGTTCTGAAGGCCGATGTAGCCTGAATCCGGCCGCGGCCCGCGCACCGGCTCGAACCACATTTTGCGCGGCGGAACTTCCTGATTGCCGAAGAAATCGTTGATCTTCTCACCGTTGAGATTGACGATCGTCTCCTGGCCTTTGAGCGTAATGTCCATCGTGTTCCAGTCGCCGGTCGGCTTCTGCGTCCGTTTGGTCACCTTGCTGAGCGAATAAATGGCGCCGGTACAATGCCAGTCGTCACCCGCGCCGTCGATCTGAACCTCGTACCCGTTGTGGACGCCGTACCACGGATCTGGCGCCTTCTCGGGCATACGGATGTAGACTCCGGAATTATCGTTCTCGCCGGAGGTCTTGAACACCACCCGAATCGTCGTGTTGCCAAACTGCTGCGGCGTATAGACCAGCAGACCCATCCCGCCTTCGGTCCGAAGCATGCCGTCCTCGACGGTAAACCGTCCTGGCCCGACGTGTTCCCAACCGTTCATATCCTTGCCATCGAAAAGCTGTTTCCACTCCTGGGAGTGGGCTAGGGGAACCAGCAGCAACAGGGCGAGCAGTGGTTTCATTTACGGGTATTGTAACTCCCGGTCGTGTTACTTTCTTTTTGTTCCCTCGGGAGTCTAAACCCTCATGAAATTATGGATCGTTCCCCTGCTTGCGCTGAGCCTCGGGGCGCAGGATCATCCTCCAAAGCTCAAAATCGAGACCGCCGAATTGCCCAACGGCCTGAAGATGGTGATGCACGAAGATCACAGCCGGCCGGTGATCAACTTACAGGTCTGGTATCACGTCGGCTCCAAGGATGAACGCGAAGGCCGCACCGGCTTCGCGCATTTATTCGAACACTTGATGTTCCGTGGATCGAAGAACGTCGGTCCGGAAGAGCATATGAAATATGTTCGTGAGGCCGGCGGCGCGGTGAACGCCTACACCTCCTTCGATCAGACGGTTTACTGGGAGACTTTCCCTTCGAACTATCTGGAACGAATGCTGTGGCTCGAAGCGGATCGCCTCGCCTCGCTCAACATCAGCGAAGAGAACTTCACCAAAGAACGCGAAGTGGTGAAGGAAGAGCGCCGGCTGCGCACCGAAAATCCTCCTTATGGACTCGTTCAGGACGACTTGTGGAGGGTTGCGTACCAAAAGTATCCTTACACGCACGCGCCTATCGGGAGCATGGAAGACCTGAACAAAGCCACCACGGCCGATGTCCAGCAGTTCTTCAACACTTTCTATGTGCCCAATAATGCAACCGTCGTAATCGTTGGCGATTTCGACCAGGCCGAGGCAATCGCATGGGCCAAGAAATACTTCGGTCCGATTCCGCGCAGCAAGAATCCAGTGCCGCGCGTGACGGCCACCGAACCGCCGCAGACTGAACTGCGCGAGGTGTCGAAGAAATATCCAAACGTTCCGCTGCCGGCCGTCATTGAGTTGTACCACTTGCCGCCGCTCGGAAACCCCGACACCTACGCGCTCGACATCGCGTCCGACGTTCTCTCCAACGGCCAGAGCTCGCGGCTGTATAAGCGGCTCGTTTACGACGAACAAGCCGCGGTTCAAGCTGCCGGGTCGGCTTTCTTCCTTGAAGGGCCCTCGCTGTTTTTCGGCATTGCGATCGCCAACCAGGGCAAGAATATCAAGGAAGTCGGAAGCAGCATGGATTTTGTCTTCGAGCAAATCCGGAAAGCACCGGTCTCCGACGAAGAGCTGACCAAGGCGAAAAATCAGACGACAGCCGGGTTCATCGTCGGGCGCCAGTCGATGCAGGAGAAGGCCGACCTGCTCGGGAAGATGGCAGTGTTAGAGAAGAATCCCGAACTCGTGAATAGCGAGCTCGAAAAATATCAGGCTGTTACTGCCGCCGACATACAGCGCGTCTGCGCGAAATACCTGGTGCCATCCAATGAGACGAGACTCTGGGTGTATTCCGAGGATGCAAAGCAATGATCCGCTTCACTCTCCTTTCAATAACCATTCTGCTGGCTCCGTGTTTCGCTCAGCCGGCTAAGCAGAGCCCGCCTCCGCCCGGACCGGCGCGGCCGTTCCACTTTCCGAAGTATGAAACCAAGAAGCTCGAAAACGGCCTGACAGTTTTCGTGATCGAAGATCATCGCGAGCCGCTGGTTTCCTATGTCCTCGAACTATCGAGCGCGGGCGCGAGCGCGAACCAGCCGTGGAAGGCAGGACTGGCATCAACCACCGCGCAACTCCTCCGCCAAGGCACCAAGACGCGGACCGCTCAACAGCTCGCCAAAGAGATCGACCTGAGCGGCGGCAGCCTGGACACGGGCGCGGGCTACGACACGGCCACCGCGCAGTGCACCATGATGAAGTCCAAGGCAGACCTGGGAATCGAACTGCTTTCCGACATCGTTCTGAATCCCACGTTCCCTCAGGACGAAGTTGATCGATTGATGCGGCAAACCCTGTCGGGTCTGAAAGTGGAATATGACAATCCGCAATCGCTTTCGAGCTTCCTGACGCGCCGCATTGCTTTTGGAAATCATCCCTACGCGATGCCGGTGGAAGGCACTCCGGACACGGTCTCCAAAATCAAGCGCGAAGACATCGTAGGCTTCTACAGCGCGCATTACGGACCTCGCTTCGCGTATCTCGCAATCTCGGGCGACGTGACTCCGGAAGAGGCGCTGGCCAAGGCAGAGAAATATTTCGGTTCCTGGAACAGTCCGGCATCGTCGCCGGGCTCCATGGACATTCAAAAATCGACTGGCCGCCGCATTGTGATGATTAATAAGCCCGACGCCGTGCAAACGCAATACAGCATTGCGCAGGTGGCCATTGCGCGCAACGATCCCGATTACATCCCGCTGCAGATCGCAAACCAGATCTTTGGCGGCAGCTTCAACAGCCGGCTCAACATGAAACTTCGAGCCAACGAAGGCCTGACGTATGGCGCAAGCAGCGCGCTCGAAACTGAAAAGCAAACCGGTCTTTTTGTCGCGCGCAGCTTTAGCCGCACGGACAAGACGGTCACGGCGATCAAAATGATGTCCGACCTGCTCGCCGATTACCGCGAACATCCGGTGACTGAGGCGGAATTGAACGACGCCAAAGCGTACCTTGCGGGCTCGTTCGGGATCAGCATCGAAACGCCGGCAGCCGTGGCGCAGCGCGTTCTGACGGCGGCGATCATGGGACTGCCCGCGAACTATTGGGATACATACCGCGATAAGATCCTCGCAACCACTGCCGACGAAGTGGCCGATGCCGTGAAGCGCCGGATCACGCCGGATGCGATGGACATCGTAGCCGTCGGCAACGTGACTCAGCTATCGAAAGACCTGGCCGCGATCGGGAAAGTTGAAGTGATTCCGCTTTCCGAGTTCGACCTGACCGCGCACGATTTACGCCGCCCGGCTGCTCCTCCCGTCACCGCCGAGGCGAAAGCAAAAGGTTTGAAGCTCGCACAGCAGGCAGCCGACGCCGTCGGCGGTAAGGCTGCGCTCGATGCGGTGAAGGACCTGGAATCGAAGGGTCCGACCAGCATCATCATGGGTAAACAAAGCATGCGGGCCGATGTCGAGGAAACGATTATGTATCCCGATAAATACCGGGCCTCGATTTCACTTCCGATGGGAAGCATGATTCAGGGCGGCAATGGCAAAGAAAATTGGATGCAGCAGGGCAAGAGAATTTCGGATGCGCCGCCTTCCATGGCTAAGGATGCTGCTCGCAGCATCGATCTCGCTGGAGGCATCGGGCTGCTCCGCTCGGCTCTCGATGGGAAGGCGACGATTGTTGCCACGGGCGACAACAGCGCCGTCTGGACCAAGGACGACGACCAGATCACCATCGTTTTCGATCCCGCCTCGAAGCGGATCGCCAAACTTTCTTATCATGCCGAAGGGCAGCAGGGCCCGGCGGACATGGATGTCGAAGTCAGCGACTATCGCCAGGTGGGTGCAATCTATCTGCCGTTTAAGGAAACGATGTACCGCAATGGCGATAAGTTGGCGGATCACGAATTCACCGATCGGAAGATAAACGTCGGCCCGAATCCCGAAATTTTCGCGAAGCCGGCGAGTTAGGCTACTGCAGTTTGCCGCGTCCTTCGACGCGCCAGACCTGCTCGACAGTATCGCCGCGTACGCCGTAAACGCATTCGTGAAGGTTCATCGCGACGCAGATGTGATTCGGGATGATGCGTACGCGATCGCCGACGGTGAACGATTCCTTAACGCGTCGGATATCGATGAAGCCGTGCTCTTCGTTCATTTTCGTGAACACGGCGTCGGGGGCGTCCACGACATAGCCGAAACTCACCTCGGAGTTTGCGGGACGATCGGATGAGAATGTCTTCGAGCCGCCGTCGATGATCATCTGGCCGGGCCTGGCCGTGGAAACGACGGTGGCCACGATGGAGGCGGCGCAATCTTCAAACGTGCAGGCGCCGCTCAGCACGGTATTGCGATCGTTGAAGATGTAGGTGCCGGGACGAATCTCGTTCATCTCGGCGACTTCGTGGCTATGAAACATGGTGGGAGTGGACCCTCCGCTCACGATGCGTGGCTTGAGTCCGGCCTGTTTCAGATCGCGGACGACGGCGCTGAGTAGCGTGCTCAAAGCGGCCAGCGCCCTGCGGCCGTCTTCATCCAGACTCCTGATGTGGCCGGGATAAAATGCGATGCCTTCGAATCGAAGCGCCGGAAGATGAGCGATGTTCCGCGCGAGATCGACTGCATCGGACGGCTGGACGCCAACACGCCCCAGGCCGGCATCGATTTCAGCGAGCACTCCGATCTCAACCCCAGCCTCTTTCGCGGCATCCGAGAGTTCCCGCGCTACGGGAAGACTGTCGAGAGAGACGGTGACGGGAGCGCGCTTGGCCACTTCCATCAAGCGGTCGAGTTTGCGCTGGCCAACGATGGGATATGCGAGCAGCAAATCGGGCGGATCCGCTTCGAGCATTACTTCCGCCTCGCCCACTTTTGCGATGGTGAGTCCGACGGCGCCAAGATCGATCTGCTGCCGGGCGAGAGCAGGGATCTTGTGCGTCTTGGTATGCGGGCGCAGGCGCAGGCCGTGTGCAGCGGTGTACTCCGCCATGCGGCGCAAGTTGCGCTCCATAATGTCGAGATCGATGATAAGGGCCGGGGTGTCGAGGTCCGCGACTTTTTGCGGTGTGTTTATTCTTAGTGGCGAAGCTATCATGTTCTGAATCGCAGCGCCATTCGTCCGGATGGCGTTTTGTAATGCAGTTCGAGATCCTTCGGTTTTATTTTCTTGCCTTCAATCTCGAAGTACAGCAGACCCGTGGTGGTGTCGCCGACTTCCTTCTGCGTCAGGATGTTTGCCTTGAGCGCATCGAGCACGGGATTCGGCTTGCCGGGGTCCTTAGCGGTCTCGACTTTCGAGGTATTTTCTATTTCGCTCGATGAGTTCCCTACGCCGCCTCCACTACCGAATGGTCCGAGACCACCGCCCCATGTGGGTCCGCCCATCATCCCGCCGCCACGAGCGCCTTGAGGCGTCACGATGAGCGCACTGGTTCCGGCGATCTGGCTTGGCTCATAGGGCTCGGAGCGCTGGCCGTTATCGCAGTCGAGCAGGAAGAAGTCGTCGTAATCGATTTTGACGGGCTTTTCGGTGAGGGGTCGAACGGTGATGCGGACCACGACAATGTTGCCGCCGAGATCGGAGCCAAAGGTCTTGACGATCTCGTCCTTGTCGAGCAGGACGCCGCCGATCTCAACGAATTCGTTCGAATTTTTCTCGATGGGCAGCTTTTTGTCGGCGGATGCGCCGTAGAGAGAGACGGCGAGGAGGGCGAGCGGCAAAGTTCGAAACAGCATGATGAACTCCCAAGGAAATTATAGCGGAGAGCACGTGTTAAACGCACACAGGCCAAGTTGTTGACAGGCGCAGGGTTGGCGGCGCAATACCCCGCTCGCCTACGACCACTGAGGGCGTCGTCGTAGGCGGGTTTCGTATTGAGATGTCAAATGACTGTGAAGCCGGGCTCCGAACGCGGGGCTGGCGAGGGAGCGCGGCTTCTGAAAGCTCGATTATAGGGAGGACGGGCTGACGATTGGCGGGGCGCGAGGATGGCAGAGGCGGGCTAAGTCTTTGGGGCGGAAAGGCAAATAGGCGGGGCACAAAAAGCTCGAAATAGCTGTGACTGCGCGATTGAGGTTCCCGCCTAGCGGTACATTTCCCCAGCCGGGTATTTTCGCTCGATGCGTCGTCTGCGGAAGATGAGCCTCTTAAACTGCGCGACTATCGAGGCGCCGGAAGCGAAAAGGAAGCCGAGTTGAAGCAGATTCTCGTCTACAGCAACGATTTCATAGGTTAAGAGGTCGCCGAGGCACCAGTTCGGCAATTCACAATTCATCAAGTCGCTGCGTATATAGCTGATTCTCCGAAGGTCGAAATTAGAGAGCAGATCCTGTTCATAGTTGAGGAATACGACACGAGCAGCCGTCTGTTGGTGGTTAAGGCGGAAGGGGGCGCTTCCATTAGGACGATAGTCCAGACCGTCTCCAATTGCCAGTGAGATGAGCCTGCCATCGTGGAGTCCCCAACGGCCGTAGCCGTTCTCAAAGAAATTCCACGCCTGTCTGCTGATGCGAGGTTTCAGCTCACGAAGAGAACTGTGGTACTGGTTAATGACTTCCTTGAACCGAAGATCGGCGTCGAGACGCATCTGCTCGGTTTGTTCGATCCATCCGTTTGCGGCGGCAATAATTTCGTACGTGAAGTACTTCATTTCATTCAATCGATCAATTCATCCCATCCGAGCGCATATCCTAGCGCGCGCTTCACTTCCCAATGGCGCGATGGAGCCAACGCGCCTGCCCGCGAATCAAGCCACACACGAGCTACGGTTCGGATGTTATCGAAGTTTGCAACGCACGGCTCCAGCAGTCCCTCTCGTCGACTGATTCTGACCTCCACGGGAATCGCCCGGATCGTCGTCGTAATTTCCGCAACAATGAACTTGCTCAAGTACTGATAGGCGTCATTGCGACTCAACAACAATACCGGGCGTCGGCCTGCTGGAGCGGGGAGGTTCGCCCACCAGATCTCGAACTGTCTCACGTCGTGTAGTTCTCGGACGTGGTCCAGTCGTCCGCATCCAAGGCGGAGTCGGGCTGCTTACGATAGGCTTCCCTCATCGCGCTGTACTCTGCCTGCCGGATCGCCTTACGAATCGCTTGGCGAACAAATTCCGATCTTTGGCGTTTCCCTGGCGAAGCAACGCGGTTCAGGGCCGTCAGCGTCTGCTCGTCCAGCTGGATTAGAAGCGCCTTCATATAGTCTAATTATATAACAACTTTATATAGTCGGACTCGCGCGTGCTCGTTCGCGGGAAGCCGCTTTCAAGGGCGTATCAAAAGCCGCACACCCATCCCGGCGAAACGATCCGTTGACCTGGATCGGCTGGACGCTTCGCAGCGTTCGGGTGGGTCCATGTAGAAACCGCCGCGCATGGCGCCGTATGTTTCGTGTCTCGATCCTTCCGGGTCGGTAGTATTCAACTTGGCAAACGAGGTGACGTAATCGATACACGGCTCGTACAGGTTGCCGAGCATGTCGAACAATCCCCAGGCATTCGGTTCCTTCTGTCCGACACGCTGAACCATTTCTTGGGAATTCGCCCGATACCAACCAATTCGATCCAGATCGGATTCCTCATTGCCTGCATAAAACCGGCTGGTTGTTCCGGCGCGGCAGGCGTACTCCCATTGAGCCTCGGTCGGGAGCGCGGCGTTCACGGCGAGCGCGATCGAGAATCTCCGGCATAATTCGAGCGCGGCGGAGTATTTGACGTTTCCTGCCGGAAGGTCGTCGCCTCGAAACCTGCCAGGGTTCGGACCCATAAACGACTGCCATTGTGATTGCGTGACCAGGTACCTGCCGAGATAGAACGACCGCGTCAATCTCGCCGGCTTTCTGATCGCCGATTTGCCGGCCTTATCCGCCGGCGAACCCATCATGAAGCTTCCGGGGTTGATGCGGACAAACTCCCAGACCACTCCCCCGAACTTGAACTTCAGTTCCGGCGATCCTTGTTCGATTAATTGTTTGAGATCCTGCATCGCCGTTTCGTGTTCACTTTCGGAAATTCGTCAAGACTTCCCGTGTTTCTTCTGATAAGCGTCCTTATACAACTCGTCCCATTGGGTCCGGTATTTTTCCGTGTGGTCTGGATCGACGTAGTGCTTGAAATAATCGTCAAAGTCCTTAGCGCCCTTGAATGAATCGGCGAACGACTCGGCGTCTTCGCCGCAGCCCCACTTGGCTTTGCATTTGTCGAAAGTTTCCCAACTGCGTTTCAGGCCTTCATACTCCAGGCGCTCCATCGATTTTGCAAAATCGTCGCGGCTTACATTCCCGGCAGCAGCATCCACGAAGAGAGTGTGAAACTTCGGACCGTACTCGACGTTGTGCAATTCGAACAGCAAGGATTCGGTAGCGTCGCAGCAATTGGAGGTGGGATTGATCGTGATCGTAAATCCATCCTTCTCCGTCTCGGCCGGCGTGCCAAGTTTCGTGTGGGCCACCTTCACGTTGGGATCCTTGCCTACGGCCTGCTTGGCTTTATCCCATGCGTTCGTACCGCCATCGCACGTGCTGAGGTTTTTCTTAATGGTGTCCTCGGTGCAGTCGGGGTCAGAGTCCTTCTTGGTTTTTGGTTTTTGTTTGGCGGGCTCGCAAATGGTCACTGCCGACGCGTCGCTGTCGGCGAATTCGTTCTTGCTGTCAGCAACTGTATCCGAGGCGGTAGTCGAAGTGCTCGATTCGTCAGACAGGTTTGACCTCCTGCCGGGAGAAGGTTAAGGATGGACAAATCACGGTCCAGGCGAGGGGACGCTGGCCCAGCTTGGCCTCATTCCAGATCGGTTCCGCGACAACTCGACTAAGATTGTCGACTTTCGAATTCGCAGGTACAGCTTCGTCGAGAAGCTCACGCCTGATAGCTGGATGCTCGTCGAAATCGGGGCCAATAGCGAACATCAAGGACGTAAAGCCCGCTATGCTGGATTGCCAGGTCAGACCATATTTCTTCGCCCTTGAGATGCCGCAGCGGACCATGCCTAGAAGACAGTCCGTGGACAGTTGCGATACTGGAATTTGGCCACCCGGGATTCCGATCAAGATGGCAGGGTATCGGGTCCGGACGTGTTCGGTCAAGCGCAACTCGAAGTTCTCCCTGCCGACCGCGTTCAACGTACTCATCTGTTCACGGCGAATCTTCATTATGTCGGCGACGATCGACTGATTATACACAGCGGATCGGGCGGGTGACCAGTTGGTCTCGCCAACGATTCCCGGGCAGCGGTCGAGAGTAGCATGTCCAACTGGGGGCCCATTTCGGGGGTACCAGCGTACTCGTTGCGCGAGGGTCCCCGATGCCCTACAATAATATTGATCAGGCTGATCACTGGAAGTTTGCCTCGGCGCGAGGTTTTCGATTCCGATCTCCAGCCAACAGTTCTTCGAGAGTTTTTGCGCGTTTGGACAGGTGGGTGAGTGGTTAAAGCCAACAGACTGTAAATCTGTCACTCCTTGCGAGTTACGAAGGTTCGAATCCTTCCCTGTCCACCAGTAAGTTTTTAGGTTTGAAGGCCGTTGTAGCTCAGTTGGTAGAGCGCGTCCTTGGTAAGGACGAGGTCACCAGTTCAATCCTGGTCAACGGCTCCAGATTTCCAGGTCCCCAATGGCGAAAGAAAAATTTGATCGCAGCAAGCCCCACGTGAACATCGGCACGATCGGGCACATCGACCACGGCAAGACGACTCTGACCGCGGCGATCACAAGAGTGCTGGCGAAGCACAATCCGAAAGTGAAATTCCGTTCGTTCGATTCGATCGACAACGCGCCGGAAGAAAAGGCGCGCGGTATCACGATCGCGGTAGCGCACATCGAATACGAGACCGCCAACCGGCATTATGCCCACGTCGATTGCCCCGGCCACGCCGATTACATCAAGAACATGATCACCGGCGCGGCGCAGATGGATGGCGCCATTCTGGTGGTTGCCGCAACCGACGGTCCCATGCCGCAGACCCGCGAGCACGTGCTGCTGGCTCGCCAGGTCGGCGTGCCGTCGATCGTCGTCGCCCTGAACAAGGTCGACATGGTGGACGATCCGGAACTGCTCGAACTGGTGGAACTCGAAGTTCGCGAGTTGCTGAGCAAGTATCAGTTCCCCGGCGACGATCTTCCGGTGGTTCGCGTCAGCGCGCTCGGCGCACTGAATGGCGAAGAGAAGTGGGAAAAGACAGTCGACCAGTTGATGGACGAAGTGGACAAGTACGTGCCGATGCCGGCGCGCGCCATCGACAAGCCGTTCCTGATGCCGATTGAAGACATTTTCTCGATCCAGGGCCGCGGCACTGTGGTCACTGGCCGTATCGAGAGCGGGATTTGCAAGGTCGGCGAGGAAATGGAAATCGTCGGATTCCGCGACACGCGCAAGACGGTTGTTACGGGCGTCGAAATGTTCAAGAAGCTGCTCGACGAAGGCCGCGCGGGCGATAACGTCGGACTCTTGCTGCGCGGCGTTGAAAAAGACGAAGTGGAGCGCGGTCAGGTGATCGCCAAGCCGGGTTCGATCAAGCCGCACAAGAAGTTCAAAGGTGAAGTTTACGTATTGAGCAAGGATGAGGGCGGACGTCACACGCCGTTCTTCAAGGGATATCGGCCGCAGTTCTACTTCCGCACGACGGACGTGACGGGAGTGGCGCAGTTGCCCGAAGGCATGGAGATGGTGATGCCGGGCGACAACGTGAGTCTGGAAGTGGAGCTGATCACGCCGGTTGCCATGGACAAGGGCTTGCGGTTTGCGATTCGCGAAGGCGGACGCACCGTCGGCGCGGGTACCGTGACGGAAGTTCTCGAGTAAGGAAAAATAAGAATGCGCGAGATCATTACATTCCAGTGCACCGAGTGCAAACGGAAGAATTACAGCAAGACGAAAAACAAGAAGACCAAGACGGAACGTCTGGAACTGAGCAAGTTCTGCCCGTCTTGCAGGCAGCACAAGCCGCACAAGGAGATCAAGTAAAGGTGTAGGATGTAGGTTGTAGGAAAAGCTCCTACCGCCTACAACCTGCTTTCAGGGGCATAGGCTAACGGTAAACCAGCGGTCTCCAAAACCGCCTTTGGGGGTTCGAATCCCTCTGCCCCTGCCAAGGATCCAAGGACAAGAAGCATGGCAATAGCGCGAGCACAAATGGCAGACGAAGAGAAACCACAAAGCCTGGTGCAACAGATCACAAGTTGGCCGGCAAGTGCGAGGGATTATATCTCCGAGCTTCAAATGGAGATGCGCCGGGTCACTTGGCCCAACTGGAAGCAGGTCCGCGCTACAACTACGGTCGTGCTGGTTGCCGTGTTCATGTTCGCGGCGTACTTCATGGTCGTGGATTGGGCCGTGAACAGCGTGGTCACCAAGCTGTTCAACGCTCTCACGCGATAAGACAATGGCAGACGAAGATATTTATTCCGAAGACGGCGACGCCGATCAACACACTCCGGAGGCCGCCGCAGAGCCGGCCGAACCCGTTTCGGAGCTCGCCTCCGAGCCCCCCGTCGTCCCGGAAGATCCCAGCAAGCACTGGTACATTATCCACACCTATTCCGGCTTTGAGCAGAAAGTGGCGGATTCTTTGCGCAGCCGCTCGCAGGCTTTCGGCTTCGCGGAGCAGATTGGGCAGATCCTTATCCCCACCGAAGAAGTGGTGGAACTGCGCAATGGCAAGAAAGTCACCAGCAAACGGCTTCTGTATCCCGGCTACGTTCTGGTCCAGATGGAAATGAACGATCAGCTCTGGCACGAGGTGAAGAACACCCCTCGCGTGACCGGCTTCGTGGGAGGCGGCAACAATCCGGTTCCGCTGAGCGCCGACGAGGTCAACCAGATTCTGTATCGTCAGGCGACGGCAGCCGAGCGCCCGCGCCCCAAGCTCACGTTCGAGAAGAACGAAACAGTTCGCATCAACGACGGTCCGTTCGCGAATTTCTCCGGCAAAGTGGACGAGGTCAACTCGGAGCGCAACACGCTTCGCGTGCTCGTCACCATTTTCGGACGCGCGACGCCGGTCGAATTAGATTTCCTACAAGTAGAGAAGATATAGGTTCCCCATGGCGAAGAAAGTTACCGCACAAGTAAAGCTGCAAATCCCGGCCGGCAAGGCCACCCCGGCGCCTCCCGTCGGTACGGCTCTCGGTCCTCAGGGCGTGAACATTATGGAGTTCTGCAAATCGTTCAACGCCAAGACTTCCGGCAAGGACCAGGAAGGCCTGATTATTCCGGTCGTGATCACGATTTTCTCCGACCGTTCTTTCACGTTCATCACCAAGACGCCGCCGGTTCCGGTGCTGATCAAGCGCGCCGTCAACCTGGCGAAGGGGTCGGCCGAACCGAATAAAACCAAAGTCGGCAAGATCACCGAGAAGCAGGTGGAAGAGATCGCGAAGATCAAGATGCCCGATCTCAACTGCTTCGAGTTGGACGCCGCCATTCGCAGTGTCAAAGGCACGGCGCGGAGCATGGGCGTCGATATCGCTTAGACAATTTGAGACGTCGCGCTATCATATCCCGATAGGCGACGTCCCATGGATACCACGTACGGCCGGGCGGTGGCCCTTGCAGTCCCCGTCTTCCTGTTCCTGATTGCGGTCGAGCTTATCCTCGATCGCGTCCGGCGCACACGCTACTACAATTTCGCCGACGCCATCAATAGCCTGAGTTGCGGCGTCGTCAGCACCGGCATGCGCGTCTTCTTCGGATTCCTTGGAATCTACACGTATGAGTGGGTGCTCAACCACTGGGCGCCAGTCCGATTGCCCTCCGGCAACTGGGTAACTTGGGCGTTCGCGTTCGTCTTCTACGATCTCTGCTACTACTGGAATCACCGGCTGGGGCACACCGTCGGACTCTTCTGGGCCTCGCACGTAGTTCACCATCAAAGCGAAGAGTTCAATCTCACAACCGCGCTGCGGCAGCCCGGCACCGGCTCTTTCACCGGTTGGATTTTCTATCTTCCGATGGCCTTAAGCGGCATTCCGCTCAGCATCTTTCTGCTGGTCGGCGTCGCGCAGCTCTTCTATCAATTCTGGCCTCATACGCGCCATATCGGGCGCATGGGCTTCCTCGACCGCTGGATTCAGACTCCCTCGAACCACCGCGTCCACCACGCTCAAAACGACATTTATCTCGACCGCAACTACGTCGGCGTCTTTCTGATCTGGGATCACATTTTCGGCAGCTTTCAGGAAGAGCTCGACGAGGAGCCACCGATTTACGGCATCCGGGGACAGCTCAAGAGTTGGAATCCGGTATGGGCTAATCTGCATTATTACTGGGCTATGGCGAAGGACTCCTGGTATGCGCACTCGTGGACGGATAAGGTTCGCGTGTGGTTCGCCCCGCCCGGGTGGCGTCCGGCGGATGTGGCCGCTCGATTCCCCAAAGCTGCCTACGATCCGCATCGGGATTTCGTCGTCTACAATCCGCCGCGAGATCTCGGCTTGAGCCTCTACGCTTTCGCGCAGTTTGTCGCTTTGATCTTCGCCAACAGCCATTTTCTGGCGGTGCTGCAGAAAGAGAGCACCGCGCTGAACGTGCTGTACTTCTCCTTCATCCTGGGGACTCTTGTCGTGCTGGGCGGCGTGCTTGAGAACCGGCGGGAGTTCGTGCTGGTTGAAGCAGTGCGACAGGCTTTGACCGCCATCGCCGCCATCGCTACCGGCTCCTGGTTCGGCGGCGTGCACGATTCGCGCATCGTTCTCAGCATCGCAGCGTTCTCTCTGCTTTCGCTTTCAGGGCTATGGCTGGCGGCCCGGCGGATGACATCGGCTCAGACCTCCGATGTGGCCGCGGCGGCATGACCAGCGGAAAAGTAACCAAGATCTTCGATCCCGCGGATGGGTTTGCGCCGCTCACGGACCCGCTCGAGATTACTGACGCCACGGTTGCGAAACGCGGAGACCGGTGGTGGATGTACGTCGCGGGCAGCATGAAGGGCAGTGAGGGAATTCATCTCTTCAGTGCATCGTTGCCGGACGGCGCGGCGCTATCAGCCACCGGATGGACGTTGACGCCCGATCGCCAGGATCCCACGAGGATCGCGCTGCTGGCAGGGCACGACGCCAGCAGTTCTTGGGATCTGAAGGGCGGCCGGCACTGCCCCTCGTATGCGAGGGGATGGGATCCTCGACGCGGCGAATGGGTTGAGCGCATTTATTACGCCGGCTCCGCGGAAAATGTGTGGGGGCCGTACACGATCGGGTACCTCGAATGGGACGGCGAACGGTGGGTCGACCAGCCGGCGCCCGTTTTCATCGCGAGCGAAGAATGGGAACACGGCAGCGTCTATGAGCCGAATGTGATCTACCACGAAGGTAAGTGGAAAATGTGGTTCGTCGCCGGCTCGAATCTGGAAGATTACCTGGTCCAAGGCTACTCGGAAAGCGTCGACGGACAGAGCAACTGGAGTCCGCATAAGATTTTCTTCCCGCCCGAGGAGAAGGTCTTCGATTTCTGCGCGATTCCGGGGAAGACCGGATACGAGGCGGTGTTTTCGCGGGTCTGGTTGGGGAAAACCGCGGCTCCCGCGAACACCGGGTTGTGGTGGGTCCACGCGAGTACGCCGTCTTCGGACCGATCGGACTGGAGCGAGCCGGTTCAGATCATGGACGCCGAAGATCGGGGCTGGCACGCTGGACCTTGGAAGCCCTCGGTGCGCTATAGCGAGAGCGACCCGAACAAAATGTTCGTGTTCTTCGACGGAATTTACAGGACGAACGAGCCGAGCCCGTTCCCCTTTGTTTTCACCTCTGGTTGCCTGGAAATCCAGCGTCCAGAGTGAACAGTTGTGTTACATTGAGTGAACTTCCAAGTCGAAGCAGGGGGGCTAATGGCAGCGCCTGGGTTCGACAGTTCGGTTTCCCAAACCCGCTTTCAAAACTACTGGCTTGACGACGCCTACGACGAAATGTTTGAGGCGGAAGGAGTTCCGCGCGCGCACTATAGGGCTCTCTACGAATTGCTTCTCGGACTGCCCGTCGAAGAGATGCGGCGCCGGAAACAGGCAGCTGATGTTTCTTTCCTTCACCAGGGCATCACCTTCACGGTCTACGGCCGGGAAGAAGGCACGGAACGTATCTTCCCCAACGATCTGCTTCCGCGCATTATCACCAGCGACGAGTGGGAGACTATCGAACGCGGGCTCACCCAGCGGATAACCGCGCTAAATCTTTTTCTCAGGGATGTTTATAACGAAGGCCGCTGCCTGGACGCCGGCATCGTGCCGCGCGACATCGTCTATTCCTGCAAACATTTCCGGCGGCAGATGCGCGGGTTCAGCGTTCCCAAGAACATCTACGTCACGGTGGTGGGCACGGACTTGATCCGTCTTCCCGACGGCCGCTTCGCGGTGCTGGAAGACAATCTCCGCGTACCCAGCGGCGTTTCGTACATGCTGACGTCCCGTCAGGTGATGAAACGCGTCTTCCCGGAATTGTTCGGGACGGCCGGCGTGCGCCCCATCGACCACTACGCCGAGGCGCTCCTCTCCACCCTCCGCGCGCTCGCTCCCGAGGGGCGGCACGAGCCGAATATAGTTCTTCTGACGCCCGGCGTTTTCAACTCCGCCTATTTCGAACATGCATTTCTGGCGCGGCAGATGGGCATCGAGCTCGTCGAAGGGCGCGATCTCGCGGTGCACGACAACATCGTCTACATGCGTACGACCGCCGGCCTGCGCCGCGTGGACGTGATCTACCGGCGCGTCGACGATGACTTTATCGATCCACTGGCATTCCGTTCCGACTCGGCGACTCGGCGTGGCCGGCCTCTTCAACGCCTATCGTTCCGGCAACGTGACTCTTGCGAACGCGCTCGGCACCGGAGTCGCGGACGACAAGGCGCTCTACGCCTACGTCCCCAAGATCATCCGCTACTTTTTGAACGAAGAACCGATCCTCGACAACGTCCAGACGTTCCTATGCAGCGATCCGGCGCGAGCGCAAACACGTGCTCGAGCGCCTGGACCGCTACGTGGTTAAAGCCGTCGGCGAATCGGGTGGGTATGGAATGCTGATCGGCCCGCACAGCACGGCGGCCGAGCGCGAGGAGTTTCGCAGGCGCATCGAAGCCGATCCCAGAAACTACATTGCACAGCCCACGCTGCAACTATCGCGCGCTCCTTGTTTCCTTGATGGGCACGTCGAACCGCGCCACGTGGATCTGCGTCCGTACATTCTGTACGGAGGCGACAAGACGACGATCGTGCCCGGAGGATTGACGCGCGTTGCTTTACGCAAGGGCTCGCTGGTGGTGAATTCATCACAAGGCGGAGGAAGTAAGGACACTTGGGTTCTGCACTGAGGAGGGGCTATGCTCTCTCGAGTCGCCGATAACTTATATTGGATGAGCCGCTACCTGGAGCGCGCCGAGCATGCCGCGCGCGTCATGGGGGTGCATCTCAACCTGATGCTGGAGCACGACCCCGGATCGCAAGGTCCCCGGTGGGAGCGCGTGCTCGCTTGCCTCGGCAATCACGAGCCGATCGTGGGGGATCCGTTTGAAGCGGCCGAGCGCTTCGTGCTGGACCAGATGGTGGACTCGATCGCCGAGGCTCGCGAGAACGCTCGTCAAGTCCGCGAAGAGGTCAGCTCCGAGATGTGGGAGCAATTGAACCGGCTCTTTCACGAATCGAAGCGCATGGTGACGCCCGAAGTCTGGAATAGCCGGCCACACGAGTTGCTGCTCACCGTGATACAGAACGTGCACCTGTTTCAGGGCATCACGGATTCAACCATGATCCACGGCGAAGGTTGGCAATTCATTGAGGTGGGCCGCTACATGGAGCGCGTGCAGGCCACAACGCGGCTGATCGACTCGCATTTCGAGGAGTTTTTCGAGAACGAAAATGTGAGCGCCAACGAGGTGTTCGAGTGGGGCGGTCTGCTGCGTAGCTGCACCGCTTTCGAAGCCTATTGCAAAGTCTACACGGCTGAGATGCGCCCGGATCGAGTCGCGGAGTTTCTGCTGATGAACCCCGATTTCCCACATTCGGTGCGGTTTGCGGTCGACCGGATGCGGCGATCGCTAGTAGCCGTTCATGAATCGACGGCGACGAGAAAGTCGGATCGGTTAGGGAAACTGGCGGGCCGTCTGACTTCGACGCTGAGCTATACGCCGCTGGACGAAATCATGGGCAATCTGCATGAGTTCTCCGTCGGCATCCGGCGGCTGTGCGGTCAGATTCACAACGGAATTTATCAGGTGTACATTTCCTATCCGATTGAGGCGGCGCTGGAAGCATAATGTTCTATTCGATTCGCCATCTCACTAAGTTTCGGTATTCGACGCCCGTGAGCGAGAGCATCATGGAACTGCGCATGCACCCGCGGTCGGAGGGCCCGCAGCGCTGCCTGAACTTCCTGGTGAACATTACGCCGCGCGCCATGGTGCAATCCTATCGCGACTACCTGGGCAACGTGGTCCATCATTTCGACGTTCCGAGCGCGCATCGACAGTTGACCATCATTGCGGAGGCGATGGTCGATATAGCGGACCGCCCTTTGCCGCCCCCGAATCTCGGCGATAGCGCGTGGGAAAGGCTCGATTCGCAAATCGCGGCTGGCGATTTTTGGGAGATGCTCGCGCCAAGTCATTTTGCGCAGTGGACGCCGCCAATCGAGGAATTTGCGGAGGAATTGAGGCTGCCCGATGCCGCCGAAGCTCGCGAGTGCGATCCGATGGAGTTGCTGACGGCGCTCAATTCGGCGGTGTACAAGGCGATTGAGTACGTGCCCAAAAGCACGCGCGTGGATTCGCCCGTCGATGACGCGTTGCGCAACCGGCAGGGTGTGTGCCAGGATTACTCGCACATCCTGATCGCGTTGGTGCGTCACGTAGGAATCCCGTGTCGTTATGTGAGCGGCTACCTGTTCCACAAAGAGGGCACCAAGACGCGATCGGCCGAGGGCGCGACGCACGCCTGGGTGGAGGCGTTCTTGCCCGATCAGGGATGGGTCGGCTTCGATCCGACGAATAACGTGATGGCGGACGACAGCCACGTGCGAACGGCGGTCGGCCGCGATTACGCCGACGTGCCTCCGACCAAAGGCGTGTTTAAGGGCGATGCATCGAGCGAGCTGACGGTGGCCGTGCGCGTGGCGCCATCGGATAAACCACCGCCACCGGAAACGGAGATGGAGTCGGAAGATTGGTCGGAAGTGTTGGCAGTGGAGAGGACGGAGGACGCGGATCGCGCGGCGGCGGAGCAGCAGCAACAATAGTTAGCCGTCGGGCGTTAGCAGGCTTCGCAATTGCTCATCCAAGGTTTGAAGATCGCGCGAGATAAACATCCAGACCTCGACAAGGTCAACACCGAGAAAATCGTGGACGATGACATTTCGGAATGCCGAGATGTCCGACCACGGAACTTCTGGATGAGTCTGCTTCACTTCGTCCGAAAGCCGCTGAATTGATTCAGCGAGGGTGCGAAGGTTTCGCAACACGGCGTCCTGCGCGATTTCGTTCTTCATGAAATCGTCGCGTCCGGACTCAGTATAGCGACGGACCTTTGCGATACCTTCGAGCGCATACTCGACGTAAACGCGATCGCAGTTCATAGAGGTACCGCTTCGCCCAATATCCGATCCCGCACCAGAGGGTGCAAAGCGCGTGAACTCACGGCGTGGACTCGCGTTCCAAGCAGTCCCTCCAGTTCACGAATTAGCCTTGCACGATCAAGCAGGCTACGTTCGGACGCAAGATCGATCAGGAAATCGACCTCACTGTCAGGTCGAGATTCGCCGCGGGCAACCGATCCGAAGACTCTGACGTTATATCCGCCATGGCGAGTGGACGCCTTTAGGATTTCGGTGCGCCTGCCGCGGAGGTCCTCAAGAGTCATATTTGAACGGTGACAACGATTTTCTAATTTTAATCTTCTACCTATCTACAACCAACATTTACTCTTACCGCTCGCCACCTTGCTCCGCCTGGTCTGGGATGCTTGCGCCACCCCTGTATATTCGAATCGAAGCCGGCCGCTTTCGCCGCAAGGTGTTCGGAGGCGCGGTCTTCACAGCTCTTTCTCATCTCAAAAACGAGACGAACTGCGGAGGCAGCCACCTCATTTCAGCCTCCGCAAGGCCGCTCTGAAAAGTTCAAGCCTTGGGGAATCAAGTAGGTAACTCGGCGTACCCACTCCCCCAACATCACGCGGTCCGCAGCTTGCGTACTAGCAGCTCCGCGAGGTTCAGAGCGATCGCAAGAAACAACAATCCCGGCCAGAATCGCAGCGTGGACGCAATCGCACGATCGCCTGGATCGAACACCTGCTTGGGAGCCGGATTGAATCGGCCGCCGGTGTAGCCGGCGATTTGTTGCAGCAAGAATTCATTCGATCCGATATCGGTAAGTTCCTGCTCCTGCCGATACAACCCAACCTCGGGAAAGGCGCGAGTTTCATTCAAAGGCCGCACACGGAACAATCCCTGGCGCTGGCCCACTGACACGCGTCCCCGATACGCGCCGTCCGCGATCTTCGTAATCGGAACCGGCTCTTGAAAACCCGCCGGGCCCAACACATAAATGCTGGGCGGTTTATCCGGATCCTCCACGTCGCGGCCGAGCCGGTAATTCACAATCAGATCCCCGCTGGCACTGTCGTACTCGGCCTTGGCTTCGGCTGCTTGCGAATGCGGGAGCAGGTCCCGGAAGGTATTCGTCCAGAATTTATCGAACCCGTCCCAGGTCACCCAATCGGCCGCCCAGCGACTCTTCGCATCCGACGCGAATACCACGGAGCGCCCCAGCCCATACTGCCAGCGCACCAACAACGGTTCCTTCTGATCGATTTTCAGAATCGTATCCGAGGTGGGCTTGGCAATAAATCGCACATAACCTTTGAGCGCAGGCGCGTTTTCAATTCCGACGCCTTCCAGAATTTCGGTCCGCTTCTCGACAACCGGCTTCAGCGTCTTCTCCACCGCCGTCGAACCCGTATGCTCCATCACGTCGCGCAGCAGAATCTGCTCAAGGCCGGCGGGATCGTTCAGGAAATAAGATTTTCCACCCGCTAGCCCCGCGATCTTTTCCAGATACGCGCGATTCACGTCCTGACCCAGGCCGACGGTCGAAATGGTCACATGCTGCTCCTCGGCGTCTTTGGAGAGCTCCAGACTGTCGCCTTCTTCCGAAATTCCGTCCGTCAACAACACGATGTGTTTGAAGGTTGCCTTCGCCGGCTGCACCTTGTGGTACGCCTCGCTCAGCGCCGGCGCGATCTGCGTTCCGCCATCAGGCGTGATGCCCGAGATCAGACGTTTGATGAGCGTTTTGTCCTCGGCCCGCCTTATCGGAACAGCCCACTGGAAAGAATTATCGAAGATCAGAACTCCCACCAGGTCGATGGGCCTCAGATTATCCACCACACCCAGCGCAGCCAGGCGAGCCAGCTCGATCTTCTTGCCTTCCATGGAAGACGATTTGTCGATGATCAGCACCACCGCCGTGCCTTCCGGCGATCGCGGCGGCGCAAGCTTCGCGGGCAGCGCGCGATCCAGCGCGTCTTCAGTTTTTTTCTTGTCGTCGTAGATGTTGTGCTCGCCGCCGATCACCAACAGTCCGCCGCCTTGTTTCTCGAATTCCTCAATCTCGCTCTTGCGCGCGGCCGACAACGATTCGAGATCCCAATTATTGAAAACGACTATTTGATAATCGCTGAGCTTGCCGTGCGAAGGATCGTTGGTCCGGTCGACATCGAATTGAGCGGCGTTCAGCGCCTGCAACAAATGCGCCTCCGAACCCGGCGGGTCTTGCGACAAATAGAGCACGCGCGGACGCCGCAGCGTAACGGCCTGCGCGATGTTCGCGTCACCGTTCACATCGGGCGCTTTAATCGACAGGGCAATATTGAGGGCGCCAGGCGTTGCCAGGCTGGCGTTCACGTGCAATTCGTTGGAGCCTTTCTCGAGCGCAACCGGATTCGAGCCCAGCAGCTTTCCCTCGGCGCGGATCTCTACCACGCCTTTCGTTGCCTGCGGCGAGATGACCGTCAAATTAATGGGGAAATGTTCACCTGTAAAAGCAAGTGTCGGCATGCTGACCGACTCGATTCGAAGGCTCGGCTCCGGACGGCCGTGAAGAGCAAACGTGTCGATGGGAACGCCCAGATTGCGGGCCTGCCATGCGGCACGCGTGATGCTGCCCGCGTTCTCTTTTCCGTCCGAAACCAGAACGATGCGGGGAATCAATCCAGCCGGAAGCGAGGCCAGCGCGCTTCGTATACCCGCCTCGAGGTCCGTCGCCTGGGCATCCTCACCAGTGGCCCGTACCAGCTTAACGCCGGATTTTCCATCCGAAGCCAATTCAAGAGCGTTCCGGGCGAACGGCACTACGCGCACCCAATTTCTTCCGCGAGCATGTTCGATCCCTGCCGCCAATTGCGTCGCGCGCGCCAGATCGTCATCCGTAATGCTCGCCGACGTATCGACGAGAACGGCCACTGCCATCTTGTTTTCGGAAGTAATCAGCACTGGCTCCGCGATCGCGACCAGAATTGCGACGAAGGACAGGCCCTTCAAAATGATGGACGTTTTCCGGTTGATTCGCCGCAGCTCCAGGAACATCCAGATCAGTGGAGCAATCGCGGCCAAAAGAAAGATCGGATGTTCGAATCTCACGACGCTTTCCTCCAGCCGGTGCGCGACCTCCACGACGAACTAGCGCTCGACGACGCTCGAGACGCGGTTCTTCGTCGGCGTCTTCCGAACAGCATCCAATCCGCAAAGAGCCCGGCGCCGCCCAACAAGGCGAGCCATTGCCACAGATCGCGCGACGAAGGCTCGGATGGAAAACTCGACGGGATGCCATGCCGCGCGGTCGTCGGATTCCAGATCGTATCGCCCGCTTGCGGAAGAGTCAGCGAATACACCAGCTCTCGCGCGCCCGAAGTCACACGCACGATTCCCGGCGTGTCCGTGAAGAATCGTAGATTGCGCCCGTCGACTGTGAAGGGCACCGGACGTCCGTTGTCGTTCACAACATGGATGGTCGAAGGATCGGCGGTCGATTCCAAATCGACATTCACGGTCCCAACCGTTCCCGCCGTCAATTCCGTGAGACGGAACATATCAGGCGCCATCCAATGCAAAATGTTCGCAAACAGCAGCGGCGTTGCCAGTTCGTATTTCAGCGGCGACTCGATAGGATGGAATCCCATCACGACCGTCTTCCATTTGCCGTCGCGCGCGGCAATCACCGGGCCGTTATCCGTTTCCGCGATACCGGCATCGTCTTTCTCGAGACTGAATATCTCCGAGCTTTCGAGTTCGACGTCTTTCGCTCGCAGTCCCGTGCCGAGCGGGTGATCGGAGCTCCAGCTCGTTAACCTCAGCTTGCTGCCAGTGGTACGAACTGGAATCGGCGACGAGCGTGCGGGCGGTGCGATCCAAACGGCATTGGTTTGCGGCGCGGCAGCGGGTGCAAACCGATCCAAAATCACGATTCCGGATGCCGAGGCACTGTTGAACCGCGCGGTCGGAAGAAAGTTCACTTTGACCGCCGGAATCACCGTGAACACCGGACGCAGCAGATCCGGCTCATCGGAGTAAACCGTGACGGGCAGCGTCTGCAAGGGCGGCAATTCCAAAACTGCGCGGTCGTCTTCTGGAAACGCATCGTGAGACAAGATTCGCGCTTCGATCCAGCCGGCCGACCTCGTCTTATATCGGAAATTTGCCGTATCTTCGGCTCCTGGAGCCAGCGTAAGCCGCTTGGAGCCAACAGGCGCGCCGCCGAACTGGACGAGCAGCGGCACCGAGTGAGGCGTCAGACCGTAATTCTTCGCCGCGATGAAAATTTCCCACGTTTCGGGATCGCCCAACGACCGGTGCACGCTGACCTTGCGCAGTCCGACGTTCTCGGCCGGACTGGGTACCGAGAGGATGCGGAGATTGCGCGGCAATCGCGCCGAAAGAGGCTCGTCGCTCGGAACGCGCCCGGCGCCGACGAACACGATCTCGCCGGCTCGCCTGGCGCGGAGCTTCTGAGCCTGCGTCGCGAACTCAATTGCTTGATTGATGTTCAGCGCCGACGCTCCCGGCTGCGTCTCGTCGATCGCGCGAACAATCTTTGACCGGTCCGATTCAAACAGGGTAGCGGGCATCGGTAACTCGCCCGCGCGGATAACCATCACGCGATCGTTCCCGGGCAGGGCCTTCACATAGGCTCGCGCTCGTTCTCGCGCCTGGTCGATCAGCCGGCCGTTTCCGCTCCGCGCCGCCATCCACGCGGACGAATCGAGCAGCAGAACATGATCGCGCGAACTCCGGTCCGGCGAGCCGAATCGCAACTGTGCAATTGCGAGCAGCAGAAGCAGCAGGCTCAAGAGTTGCAAAACCAGCGACCACGGCTGCTGCACTTTGCGCCGGTGCCGCATCTCCGGAGGCTTGTCGTGGACGCGGAAGAATCGCAGGGTCGAGACTCGAAGCTTGCGCCGCTGCCGGTCCAACAAATACAGCGTCAGCACGGTGGCGGAAAGCGCCCCGAGGATCGCCAGGAACTCAGGCAGCGAAAGATTCAGAAAGAACATGACGTCCTACTGGACAGCGCCGGAGCGCACCAGCGGCCCGAATACCGCTTCTTCAATCGGCGTGCTGGTGGGCACGCTAATGTAGCGGCCCGAGTTGCGCAGCCCAACCCGCTGGATGCTCTGCGCAAATTGATCGAAGGCGGCGGTGTAATTCTCCCGCGCCGCGGCGTCGAACGCGACTTCCATCTGTTCGCCGGTTTCGCTATCGGTGAGTTCGAGTTGTCCGTCCCACGGGGGCTCGCGATCTTCCGGTGCAAAAACGTGCACCAGGATCAGCTCATTTCCGAAATCGGCGAGATACTGCAGCGGCTTTTCGCAATCCTGATCGTCGAGAAAATCCGAAATAACGATGAGCAGCCCGCGCTGCGGATATCGGGCAATGAATTGCCGCGCCACTTGAAAATAATCGGTTCGGCCTCCGGTGGTTAGTCCAGTCAGGAAATTTGCTGTCGAAACAAAACGGTGCCGTCCGCCCGTCGATACGAATGAATCTTTGAGTTCGTCACCAAACGGCTGGATGCAGATAGTATCGAGGCGAACCAGACCTATATAAGAAATCGCGGCGGCAAGCCGGCGCGCGTAATCGAACTTGTTGGACTCGCCGGTATTCATCGAATCGGTGGTGTCCAGAAGCAGGCGCACCGGAATGCGCGGTTCCACCTGGAACATCTTAAGAAACAGCTTTTCCAGACGCAGGTAAGCGCGCCAGTTGACCGCGCGCAGATCGTCGCCTTGATGAAAATGGCGGTGCTCCAGAAATTCCTGGCCCGGTCCTGAAAATCGGGAAATGTTGTGGCCGCCGACAAGTCCTGGGAACGATTTCTGCCATTGAATGGCGAGCCGCTCCAGTTTGTGCAGAAACTCCGTTTCGACGATCGGCTGCTGTGGCTGCATGGCGATCGCCCTCTACTTGGCTACCGCCGCGGAAACATTCGAGATGATTTTGTTCAGCACGGTTTCGGGCGTTTCGCCATCGGCGTGCGCGTCGAAATTCAGGATGATGCGGTGCCGCAAAATCGAAGGAGCCAGGAATCGTAGGTCGTCGACGCTGAGGTTGAGTCTCGCGCGCATCAACGCCAGTACACGGCCGCATTCGATCAGCGCCTGAGCGCCGCGCGGCGAGCTCCCATAGCGGATGTATTTGTTCGCGATGTCGTGCGCGTAAGGCGTGCCCGGCTGCGTGGCCATGATCAAATCGATGGCGTATTCCTGAACATGCGGGGCGATGAGAATGTCTTTGCATACGGCCCGCAACTGGATGATGGTGTCGCGATCCATCATCGGCCGCACGGATTGATCTTCGCGCTGCACGGTCAGATCGACGATGCGGTTCAACTCCGCGCGCGAGGGATAATTCACCAGGATCTTCATCAGGAAGCGGTCGAGCTGCGCTTCGGGCAGCGGGTACGTGCCTTCCATTTCGATGGGATTCTGGGTCGCCATCACCAGGAACGGCGCTTCCAACTGGTGAGTCGTGGTGCCGCTAGTCACCGTTCGCTCCTGCATCGCCTCCAGCAGCGCGGACTGCGTTTTCGGAGTGGCGCGATTGATTTCGTCGGCGAGCACCAGGTTCGAGAAAATCGGGCCGGGCTGGAATCGGAGATTTTTTGCGCCGCGGTCATCGGTTTCGAGCATCATGCTGCCCACGATATCGGCGGGCATCAGGTCGGGAGTGAACTGTATGCGCGAATACTTCAGATGCAGCACGCGAGCCAGCGTGCGCAGCAGCGTGGTCTTGCCCAGTCCCGGGACGCCTTCCAGCAGAACGTGTCCGCCCGAGAGCAGACAAATCAGGACGCCATCCACCACATCCTGCTGGCCTACGATGACCTTGGCGATTTCCTGTCGGACCTCATTCAGCTTCGAGGTGGCAAGTTGGAGGGCGGAATCGGTGGGCATTACCTCATTTTAGACGCCCTCTGAGTCCGCGGGTTTCGGCCGTTAGCTTACTGACGTTCCAGGACTACGACCGTGCTGTCGTAATCGCCGTGCAAGTCCAAGTCGATTCCGTGACGCATCAGGTACGCGCCGCTCTGTTCGGAAGCCTTCCCATCGAGATTCATCACGCGATAGACGCTGCGTTCATCGAGTCCTCGGAGGTAGAGGGTCGGCGGAGGCGTGTTGTACTGTTGCGAATGCCGAAACGCGAACAGGACGGCTTGTTTCCCGTCCGCCGCGACATATTCATTGGCTGTTACGTCATTGATGCGCGGCGATAGCAGGCGATACAGATCGCCCATTTGCACGGTGTTTCGTATTTGTTTGTAAAGCGAGATCATTCGCGTCGCAAGGGCCGTATCCGCGTCCGAGAAGTGATTCAGATTTGAGCCGATTCCCAATGCGCCCTGCATCGCAACCAGAAAGCGGAATTGCAGCGGTGTGCTGCGGCCATTCTGGTTAGGAACGTCTGTCACCCACGCTGACATGAATTTCGCCGCGTAAGCTTGGGAGAATCCTTCCTGGATTTTCAAACGGTCCAACGCTTCGGTGTTATCCGATGTCCAGACCTCTTCGACCCGCCGCAGGATGCCGAGATCGATTCGCCCGCCTCCACCGGAGCACGACTCAATTTCCAGTTTCGGGTGCGCGGCACGCAAACGGTCGATGATGTCGTACAGGTTCACGACATACTGCACCCACAGTTTTCGCTGCGCATCCGGCGGCTGCTCCGGCCATCCCGGCTCGGAAAAGATGCGGTTCATGTCCCATTTGAAATAACGGATGTTGTATTCGGTGGCCAGCTTGTCGAGCACGCCGAAGATGTAATCGCGAACATCGGAGCGCGCCATGTTCAGCACCAGTTGATTGCGCAGCTCGCTGCGCGGACGACCCGGGAAATTCATGGCCCAGTCCGGATGCGCGCGGTACAGGTCGCTATCGGGATTCACCATCTCGGGTTCCACCCACAGACCGAAATCCATCCCGAGACTGTTGACATGATCGATCAGCGGCTTCAGCCCATTTGGGAATTTCTGCTTGTTGACGAACCAGTCGCCCAGGCCGGCATGATCGTCGTTGCGCTTGCCGAACCAGCCGTCGTCCATCACGAACAATTCGACGCCGAGTTTCGCGGCCTTATCCGCGAGTTGCTCTTGCCCGGCCTGGTTCACATTGAACTCCGTCGCTTCCCAGGAATTGTAGAGAACGGGCCGGACGCGGGATTCTAATCCGTGCGGCGCGATCGTGTCGCGCTCAAATCGATGCAACAGGCGCGAAGCTCCTCCAAATCCGTCGGAAGAGAAGCCGGCATAGAATTCGGGTGTTTCAAGCGACTCTCCGGTCTTCAGGGGATAGGCAAAATCGAAAGTGTTGAAACCGCCCGTTACTCGGACCTGGCGATACGGTGTTTGCTCGACGGCGATGCGCCAGCTCCCGCTCCAGCCCAGCGCTCCGAACCAGACTCGGCCATGCTGCTCATTTGCGTCGCCGGTGTCGATCGCGAACCATGGGTTTGCGTTGTGGCCGGTGTGTCCGGTGCGGCTCTCCAGGATTTTCATGCCTTCATGGATCGGCTCGCGATTCAGTTGCGTTTCGGCGGCCCACCGGCCGGTCAAATAGCCGAGCCGATAGCCGTCTCCAGGCGGCATGTACCAGGTTGCCGATTGCGCGCTCTCCACCGTCAACGGTTCCGACATTTGATTCCGAATGGTTGCGTTGCGGCTGATGACTTGCTGATAGACGCGGTAATGCAGCGTGACCTCAATGGGATCGCGAATGTCCTTCATGACAATATCCAGCTCGGTCCCTTGCATGCGATGCGAAACGTAGTGCAGGACTAAATCGCGGTCGCCGTTTTGCCGCGTGATCTTAAGGGCGGGTTCGTAGAATCGAGGGCCACCCCATCCGGGGAATTCCTCGTTCTCGATCATTTCGTGCGGATCGAAAGACGAAATATCGCGTCGCTCGGCCGCGGCCGGAAGATCCTCCATACGCCAGAGCGGTCCGCCGAAGTACAGATGTTCGAGCCGGCCATCCGGCGCGATTCCCATGGCATAAGACGAATGCCCGTTGGTCAGCAGCCAGATCTTCTTACTATCGTTGTATTGGATCGTGACGATCCCCTGAGCGGAAACGATGGACCCCGCAAACAGCGGGAGCAGCAGCAAAGCAGAGGCAACGTGGCGCATATTGGCTTAAACCGGGAAGTTTCAGCATACCGCGATGCGCCTCCGTGAAAGAAGATAGATGAGACCTGCGTCGAGCAGCACCAGCAGGATTGCAGCGCTCATTGCAGTGGTCGAAAGGCCCCAATCCATGACGTGCTCGACGACTGCGTTGCTCCATGGAATCGGCGTGAAACGCCACGCGAGCAGGCCGGCCAGCATGATGCCGCGGAAAATCCATTTCGACATGGACTTTAGAAATATTTTCGTCAGCACTGCGGCGGCTATTGCGCTGGCGGCGCTTAGTAGCACGGCGTCGACGGCTACGGTCCATTCCGGCAAAAGCCATACACCCTGCCACGGGAGATTCAGAGCGGCGACGGCTACCAAGAGAATCCCGCACGCCGATCCGCAGGCGAGCAGAACTGGCCGCTTGACCTCTTTCCTTTGCATCACGAGCGGGCCGACGAGGATTACCGACAAGCACGCGAAGGGGATGAAAAAGAACGGGTCCAGCATTGAATAACCGCGCCAGTAGCGAACGAAGAGTCCGAGGAGCACTATCGCCGAGAGATTCTTGACCACCTCGACTCAATCGGCAGTTTGATGGATCCCGTGTAGATCCGACCCGCGCACCGCGGCCGCAAGTACCGCGCCGAGGCTGACGAGTACGACAACGATTATCAACGCCAGGCGTAAGGTGAACGCCTCAGCGACAAATCCGATCATGGGAGGACCCGCGAATAGGCCGACGTAGCCGCTGGTCGTGACGAACGCGAGCGCTGCTCCGGTGCCGGTTCCTTTGAGCCCGCCGGCGGCAGAAAAAGCGATTGGAACTACGATGCAGCAGCCGGCGCCGACAATTGTGAAACCGAGCAGAGCGATCGGCGTAACAGGCACTGCGAGCGCAAGTGCGAGCCCCGCGGCTGCCGTGATGCTACCGGTTCGAACCAGCCCCGCGGCACTGAAGCGATGCCTGAGACGGTCGCCGCTCAAGCGGCCGATCGCCATGGCCGCCGAGAAAAGAGCATAGCCGACGGCTGCGCGTCCAGCGGGGGTTCCGGCGGTCTTGTTGAGATAGAGCGCGCTCCAGTCGGCGATGGCGCCTTCACTCAGGAAAAAACAAAACGTCAATCCGCCAAGTCCGGCGAGCGCCCAGGAGATCCGGAGGGAAGATTTGCCATGAGCGATGGCGTCGGCGCTGCCGGGAAGCAGACCTGGAATTGCAATCAGAGTCACCGCTAGCGCAATGATCGACGCGCCAATGAAGTGGGCGCGCGGTGCAATTCCGAGACCCGCCACGCCGCCGCCGATCGCTGACCCGGCCATGCCCCCGATACTGAACAGCGCGTGGAAACCGGACATCAGAGGACGACCCGTGGCTCGCTCGACCAGGACGGCGTGCGCGTTCATGCCGACATCCATGCCTCCCGCTGCGAGTCCTAAGAGGCACAGCGCAGCGCCGAGCGTCCATTGCGATGTCGCGAAACCGGGGGCAATTATCGCGATGCAGAAGAGCATCGACGCGATCGCAGTCACGGATCGGCTGCCGTAGCGCGACACGACGTAGCCAGTCAGCGGCATGGAAATCAAGCAGCCGACGGCAATGCCGAGCAGTGAGAGTCCCAGTTGACCAGTGCTCAGACCGATGGCGGATTTCACGGCGGGAATGCGCGAAATCCAAGTCGCGAAAACGGCTCCATGAAGGAAAAAAATCGCGCGTACGCTGGCCCGCGCGGCCCGGAAGTGCTCCAATTTTGAGGGTATCACCGGTATAAAAACCGGACGTTACAATTGCATCGTAGTGATCATCCGGTCAGAACAGAAAGAAGAGTTGGGGGACGATGTCCACCGGCGGGCCAACAACGAACTCGCAGCGTATGCGCGCCGGCGTTTTCCTTCCCGATTCGAAAAGACCCCGCTACCGGTCTTGTTAAAGATTGCAGAGGAGGTCCGCTCGAGAGCAGCGGCCGAGGGCTTTGAGCGCGAGGATCATATCGCGACGTTCCTGGATCTCACCGTCATGTACGGAAGCGATTTCCCTGCATCGGCGTGGGCGCAACCGATTTTGACGAATGCAAGCCTCGACCCGGATCAGAAGATTTCGGCGCTTACCAATCAGGTGGAACAAAGCGGAGTGAAGTTCTGAGCGCGGATGGCGGATCCAGGCCCAAGTTATCTTGGGCTCAAATCGTCAGCGGCAAGAAAGACGATGCGCCGACGACATCGTCCGGCACGCCAAGTGGACCGCCGACGCCGTCCGTAATCCCGACGCCCACTCCCAAGCCGCCTCCGGTTACCGTTTCGAAAGGCGTGGCTTCTTGTCCTTCGCCCAGCCCACAGGACCGCGGATATCCACTGGGCTTCAAGGACAAAACCGAGTTCGATCAATGCATGTCGGAACTTCAGACTGCTCTTACCGATTCAGGCATCAAGGCGAGCGCAGTGGGTGTCCGCGGCAGTTCCGTGACGTTTAAATCGAACAATCCGAATAAGGTGGGTAGTTATTTCGATAAGAAGGGCAAGGGCAAAAGCGATATCGACGTGTTCTTCGTTACGACAGACCGGTTGAAGTGCGCGCCGTCGAAAAAAGGGATCTTCTACGACAGTGCGGTCGCCGAGAAATATCCGGCTATCGACGCCTGGAACGACAAATGGAGCAAGAAGCTCGTCCCTCCGCGCAAAGTTGCCGCGGCGGGATTCAAACCATCCGCCGCGATGAAACCGACATCGGCCGATAGCATTCTTTCTTCAGGAGCTTTGTGATGCCGACGCGAAACGTTCATATCCAATCTCCATTTGACGCCGCGAAAACGCCGGCTCAAGTTTTCCGCGCGCTCTCCATTCCGAACTGGGAAGAGCGCGATAGCGATAATTATCCGGCTGGCTCGTATTACTTCGGGCAGGGCGGCGAAGTGGAGTTAAAATTGTCAGCCGACGATCATGCTGCCTTCGAAGAGTTTCCATACCGGGTTGCTTTGCACATGGGAACCGATTCGCCGCTGCCGATCGACGAAGTTCTGGATCTGATGATCGCGGAGCTGTTGAAGACGGGTTTCGGCGTGGCGCGGGAGCTGGATTATAAGGACGGAGTTGTGGAGCGTGAGTTGTACTCGCTCGACCGCGCCGCCAACGTCGTCAAGCGGCGCGATACTGTGCCGGTTCCGGATGCGGACTGAGGGGGAGCGGCAGATAGCGCGCCTGCATAATTCATGCTGTGGACGGAATATTCTGTTTATGGCATAATCGATTATGCCCTGGGAAGTCGCGTTCACCGATGAGTTCGTCGCCTGGTGGGACCGCGCGAGTTGCGTACCCAGAGCGCAGGAAACCTTTGAGGGCGCTGTACGCGTTCGCCCCTCTCCGTACGGCAATTCTTCTTCTGGGCGGGGATAAGACCGGCGATGACCGCTGGTACGAGACGTTCACCCCATAGCTGATAGATTGTTCGATCAGCACTTGGACGATTTGAAAAGGGAAGGAAGACTCTAATGCCAACTCGTAATTTTCGTGAATTGGTCAAAGCCATGCCCGCGGATCGGCAGCAAAAGATCGCTCACCGAGTGCGACAGAGCCTGGCGTCAATGCCGTTGGAAGAGATCCGTAAAGCACGCCGGATGACGCAAGCCAAGCTCGCCGATGCATTGGGCGTTAATCAGGGCGAAGTCTCCAAGATCGAGCACCGAACAGACGTATATCTCAGCACGTTAGCGGGGTACGTAGAGGCGCTCGGAGGCAAGCTCGAGATCCGGGCCGTCTTTCGGGATCGAGAAATGCGTATCACCCAGTTTGAAGAACTTCAATGAGACGGCTTTGAGTTACATGCAGGCTGTTGGAGCGGTGAGTTCGGCTACCCTCTGAGATCTCTCGTTTTGCAGGCAGCGAGCAACGGTAGTGGAACGATTTCGCTACGATCGTGTGCGTGGATCCTGAGTGTTGCCGACCGTTCGTCATAGCCGGTCTCTGTTTCACCGCGGTTCTCTCCATTGGCTGCGGCAATCAGGAGCGAAAACGGTCCGATCATCCGCGGCTCAGCTCCAATGCGATCCTGCACGACGTAATATTTCATAGCGCGGCGCTGGGCCGTGAGATGCGTTATCGCGTCATCCTGCCTGCTTCTGTCGCACAGAATCAGAAACTACCGGTTGCTTATTTACTTCATGGAGCCGGGGGTGATTTTCGCGACTGGTCCAATTATTCCGATGTCGCTCGGTTTGCTGGAGAGGGTCTGGTTCTGATGATGCCACAAGGTGATTATTCGTATTACATGAATGCGGCAGAACGTCCACAGGACCGGTACGAGGACTACATCGTCCAGGATTTAATCGCCGACGCTGAAGTGAGGTTTCCGATCGCTAAGGACCGTTCGCATCGCGCTATCGCCGGAGTTTCCATGGGTGGTTTCGGCGCGGTGACGATTGCGCTCAGTCATCCGGATCTTTTCGCGTTCACTGGTGCGTTGAGTCCCGCGATCGATGTTCCACGACGTCCGTTCTCCATGAAACGATTCCAGCAATCTTGGGAGCAGCGTTCTATTTTCGGACCCTGGGGAAGTTCTTCCAGGCGGCAGAACGATCCCTTCTTCATTGCTCGGCATCTGGATGCCGGCACGGCGCCATACTTGTTTCTGTCCTGCGGGGATCGAGAAAGCTTGCTGGCAGCCAATCGGGAATTTGCCAATTTGCTCTGCGCGCGACACCTTCCCTTTGAGTTTCACGTGATGCCAGGCGGTCACGACTGGAAGCAGTGGGAAAAGGAAGTCCCGAGCCTCTTTGCATGCCTTCTTCGGCGCTTGTAGCGGGGTCGCAGCTCCGGGAGTGCCTTATGACGGAATTAACGCATGATTCCGGAGATCATTCCTCGAGAGTTAACCTCGAAATATCGCACTGAAACTCGGATCGACTCATTGGTCCGCCTCGTACACAGGGGCGGTTAGTTAGGCAGCCAGCGGATCTGGTTTTCCATGTCCTCGGCGGTCCACGATAGCCACGCGATCAAGATTCTTTCAATAGCTTCGCCGATACCGATCCGAGGCTGAATCAGAATCACGCCTGGCGAGGAGCGATCAGCAACAAACCTGGCGAAATGGTGCGGGATGGTGCTGGCGTCGCGCGACACCAACACTCTTCCGCCGTCAGCAGCGAAGGCGAGCACCTCGGGATCCGCCGTACCGTCAGGAAGGAATCCCTGAGCCGAGCGCCAATCGATTTCCGGTTCACGCCTGCAGAGGCCACGTCCAATATCGGGATCCACATCAGCGTCAGCCTGAAATCGTATTTTCAAGCGGACCGGCGCGCCCGTTCCTCTTCAATGCGCCTGAAGTTCTCAACCATCTTGTCAGGTAGCGGATGTTCCACCCGGAACTTGTCCCAACGTGCGTCCTGTTCCCGCATGTACGAATCGATCGCTTCGGGATGCTCCAGAATGAAAGCGATTGCCCCGTAGACTCTGCTTAACGGGCCGATGGATGGATACGATTGTAGAATCGCTTCCGGCGTCTTGCCGCGGCGAAAGTCGTGGACCAAAACATCAAGGCCAATCCGGCTGCCGGCCACGTAGTAGAGGCGCCCATCACGTACTTCCACATATTTGCTTGTCGGCAATCCGGGCATAACAGTGAGCTCGCTATTAGGTTACCGCAGGGTCGCAACTCCGTGAGTGCCTTATCATGGAATTAACGCATGATTCCGGAGATCATTCCTGAAGGGTTAACCTTCGACGACGTCCTGCTTGTACCCGCCCGCAGCGACGTTGTTCCCGCGCAGACAGATACGCGGACGTACCTCACTCGAAATATCGCGCTCAACATTCCCATCGTCAGCGCTGCGATGGATACCGTTACCGAATCTCATCTCGCCATCGCGCTCGCACAGCAGGGCGGTATGGGCATCATCCACCGCAACATGTCCATCGAGCGGCAGGCGGAAGAAGTAGACCGGGTGAAACGCAGTGAGAGCGGCATGATCGTGGACCCGATCACGATCTCGCCCGACAAACTCATTTCCGACGCGCTGGAGCTGATGAAGCGCTATCGCATTTCCGGCGTCCCGGTGACGACGAATGGACGCCTGGTCGGGATTCTCACGAATCGCGACCTGCGGTTCGAATCGCGCTCGGATCTGCCCATTTCGCAGGTGATGACCAAGGAAAATCTGGTCACTGTTCCGGTGGGCACGACGCTCGAAGAGGCCGAGAAGATCCTTCACCAGCATCGTATCGAAAAGCTGCTGGTGGTCGACGATCAGTTCAACTTGAAGGGTCTGATTACCGTCAAGGACATTCAGAAGAAGTTGAAGTATCCGACGGCGGCAAAGGATGCGCAGGGGCGGTTGCGCGTAGGCGCGGCGATCGGCTCGACGGGCGATTTTCTGGAGCGAGCGCAAGAGCTGGTTCGCAGAAAAGTGGACGTCATCGCGATCGATTCGGCACACGCGCACAATGAACGGGTGCTCGAGGCTGTTTCCACTATTAAGCGATCGATTCCCAACGTGGAACTCCTGGCAGGCAACGTCGCAACCTTTGAAGGTGCACGCGATCTGATCGCGCTGGGCGCGGACGGAATTAAAGTGGGTATCGGCCCTGGCTCGATTTGCACTACTCGCGTGGTCAGCGGCGCAGGCGTGCCCCAGATCTCGGCGATTAGCGAATGCGCCCGCGCGACTCGTGGATCGGGCGTGCCGCTTATCTCCGATGGCGGCGTCAAGTTTTCTGGCGACATTACGAAGGCCATCGCATCGGGGGCAGACGTGGTCATGATCGGCAGTCTCTTGGCGGGCACCGAAGAGAGCCCCGGCGAAACGATTCTGTATCAGGGCCGCACTTTCAAGAGCTATCGTGGCATGGGATCGATGGGAGCGATGACCGTCACGCAGGGCGCTCCGGATCGCTATGCGCAGGAAGGCAGCGGCAAACTGGTTCCCGAGGGCATCGAAGGCCGCGTCCCTTATAAAGGTCCACTGTCCGAGATGGTTTATCAACTGGTGGGCGGGCTGCGTGCGGGTATGGGGTATTGCGGTGCACGAACGATCGGCGAGTTGCAGAACAAAGCGAAATTCCTACGCGTCACCTCCGCTGGTTTACGTGAAGGCCACGTCCACGACGTTATCATTACCAAGGAAGCGCCAAACTACAGGCTGGAGTAGTGACCGTCGAGCGCTGGGTGGTGGGTTCGGGGGACGCCGGGAAACGCCTCGATCATCATCTCCACGATCGTTTGCCGCAATTCAGCCGCTCACGTCTTCAGGATTGGATTCGCGCCGGCCGCGTGCTAGTGAACGGCAGCGCGGCTAAATCGTCCACCGTGCTTCACGGCGGTGAAGAGGTTCAGGTGGATCCCGCTGAACTCGTGCCGCTCAAAGCTGTCGCGGAAGATATACCGCTCGAGGTCCTTTACGAAGATGAATCCGTAATCGCTGTCAACAAGCCGGCAGGGATGGTGGTGCATGCGGGCGCCGGCGCGCATAGTGGGACTTTGACCAACGCCTTGGTGCATCGCTTTGGGACTCTCTCGCAATTGGGCGGGGAACTTCGCCCGGGAATTGTTCATCGCCTGGATCGGTATACCAGCGGCGTGATTCTGGTGGCTCGCAACGATGCGGCTCACCAGGCCTTGGCTCGTCAATTTTCAACTCGCACCGTCGAGAAAATATATCTCGCGCTGGTGCACGGCCGGCTCGCGAAAGATGAAGGACGCATCGCTTCGCCTATCGCGCGCGATCCTGTCCATCGGACTCGCATGACCACCCGCGTTCCCACAGGCCGCACGGCGTTGACGAATTACAAGGTGCTGGAACGCATCGAACAATTCACATATGTCGAAGTAAAGATCGGGACCGGACGCACGCATCAGATCCGGGTGCACTTCGCGAGCATAGGGCATCCGGTGGCTGGGGACAAGCTATACGGCGCGTCGGTCGGCGGTTTCGGGCGCTATTTCCTGCATGCCGCACGGATCACCTTCACAAGTCCCGCGAGCGGAGAGAAGGTTACGGTTGAAGCGCCACTTCCGGCCGACCTCCGCGAGTGGCTGGTCCAAGTGTGTTCATAATTAATTGAAATGCCCGCTGACAAGACCGGACTCATCGTCGACGCTCTGAACGCGTTCCAAATCGAACTTCCGTCGTGGGGTTTTGCAAACACCGGGACGCGCTTTGGGAAATTCCAGCAGCCCGCCGCGGCCATAACTTTGGAAGATAAATTCAGCGATGCCGGCCAGGTTCATCGCTGGACTGGCGTCTGTCCCAGCATCGCCCTGCATGTTTTGTGGGATCTTCCGAATGGTGTGGAAAGCGCCAGCGATGTGCAGCGACTCGCTTCGCAATACGGACTGCGAGCAGGCGCGATCAACCCGAATCTGTTCCAGGATCAGGAGTACAAATATGGATCGCTGGGCAATCCCGATGCGGCTGTCCGGGAGCAGGCGCTGCAGCACATCCTGGACAGTGTTGAGATCGCCACTCAACTCGGCAGCCGCGATGTTTCGTTATGGTTCGCCGACGGCTCGAATTATCCAGGCACGCAGAATATAAGGCATCGACGGCGCTGGTTTGAGGAGGGGCTGATCGCTTCGCACGCGCGCCTTTCAGCCGGGCAGCGCCTGCTCATCGAATACAAGCCGTTCGAGCCGGCGTTTTATCACACTGACATCGCCGATTGGGGCATGGCGCTTCTGCTTGCGAAGGCCGCGGGGCCGCAGGCGAAAGTCCTGGTGGATACCGGCCATCATTATCAGGCTCAGAATATCGAGCAGATTGTGGCGTGGCTGCTCGATCTGGATATGCTCGGCGGCTTCCACTTTAATGACCGGCGTTACGCCGATGACGATCTCACGATGGGTTCTATCGATCCTTATCAGGTCTTTCGTATTTTTCATGAGATTCTGCAGTTCGAATGGGAGACGGGCAAGCGCGCCGACATCGCATTCATGATCGACCAGAGCCATAACCTGAAGGGCAAGATCGAGGCGATGATTCAGACAGTGACGACCGCGGCGGAGTTGTATGCGAAGGCGGCGCTGGTCGATCACGAGAAGCTCGCGCGATTCCAAAGCCAGTGCGCGTTGGTGGATGCGGAGAATTGTTTGAAAGATGCGTTCTCCACTGATGTGCGGCCGGCTATTCGCGAGTGGGCGCAATCGCATGGTCTTCCCGCGGATCCTTTGGCGGCTTTTCGTGAGAGCGGGTATTTGGAGAGGATTACGGCGGAGCGAGGCTCGAAGAACGCGGCGGCGGTATCGAGTTATGCGTAGGGGACCGCTCCCTTTGGTCGCGGCTCGGAAGGACATTTTCCGCTTGCTTGACGCGCGCGGTTCCGTCGAGTGATATCGGAGCTAATGCACTCCGACCTGGCCTCGTACCGACTCGATTAGTTTTGCGGGATCGTAGCCGACGCCGTCTTTGAAGACCATATCTACTTTTTCCACGTCGGCGATTCGCGCTGCTGGATTGCCGTCGATGACTACGAGGTCGGCTTGTTTGCCGACGGCGATCGATCCGATTTTGTCGTCGAGACCGAGGAACTTCGCTCCGTTTAATGTAGCTATGCGAATCGCTTCCAGAGGCGTGAAACCACCTTCAACCATGATCTCCAGGTTGCGCTGATCTCCGAAACCCGCTACCGCGCTTCCGTTGCCGGTCGGATCGCATCCGGCCTGTAGCAGACCTCCCGCTTTCACGAACGCCCGCTCGAACTGAACCTCTTTCTCAATGCGGAGGGCGCTCGTTTTGCGAGCTGTATCCGGCATCCGATCGCGACCGACCAGATACATTCGCAACGCATCGGGCGAAAGAGCCTCGACGAAACGGGGCTGCAACGGCGGAGCGTTTTCGAAGACTGCAAGGGTCGAAGTGACGGCTACCTTGTGCTGAACCAGTTCTCGAATGGTCTGCTGGACACCCTCGCCGTTCACATCGAGTCGTTCCAGATCAGCCCCGGTCGGTCCAGCAGGGCAGACGTCGGGTTGCTTGCCCGGCAGGAATTCGGTATCCACTACGAGGCCATGCTCCAAATTGTCGATGCCCAGGGCCGCGGCTTCACGGAAGCCTACGGAGCAGAGATGGCCGGTCAGCTTCAAGCCTCTGGCGTGCGCCGCAGTCAGCGCGGATTCCAGTTCGGCCCGTGTGATGTGCATGTAGGCTTTGAAAGAATGGGCGCCCTCACTGGCCCAATATTCGACGAACCGGCGGGCATCGGCGGCGTCTTTGAGTTCCGGCATCTGCAAAGCGAAGCTGCCTTTGCCTTCGAGATATCCAACGCTGATCAGCATTTTCGGACCGGGCATTTTGCCGGCGTCGATCATTTTCTTAATGTTCAAATCCGTGTAAGGTTCGAGCGTGCCGGCCGTTCTCGCAGTGGTTACACCGCAGGCGAGATAGAGCCGGGGAAAACTCAGGGCCTGTTCGATATACATCGGAACGCCGCCGCCAGAGGGATAAAAAAGATGCTCGTGCATGCCGACGAGGCCTGGAATGACGGTGTGATTCGTACGATCCAGGCGCTTTGTTCCTTCCGGAATTTGCAACTGGTTCGCGCGGCCGATGGCTTGAAGCACCCCGTGGTCCATAACGATGGTCTGGTCTTCCAGGGGCGCCGCGCCGGTCCCATCGATGATGCGCACGTGCTCGATTGCGATCCTAGGATCGTCTACCGCTATGAACGGTTTCACGCCAGGGGTGAGCTGGGTTTGCGCGAACGCGGCGACGGCGCAGAGGAGAAGCGACGCCGTGGAAGTCAATGGGATCTTCATACGAGCGAACAGTATAGCGCGGTACTAAGACAAAATAAATACTTGGTATAGAGCAGAAAGATGCTGCGGATTTGAGTCACAAGTGTCGATTGACTTTCAGCAGTAGAGCTCTGTTCTTATGCACATTTCTCATCTTTTCGACATCAGTCCGTTCCTTGCGCTCTCATTCTGCGTTTGTTTGGGGACGACGGTCTGCTGCATTATCTTACTGCGGCGGGGATGCCACCACGTTGCGGATCGTTTTCTGATCGGCTTTATCGGCTTCCTATCGGTCTATCAGAGCATTCAGATTTTGCGGCGCGGCGGCGTGCTCAACATCCCTCACTTGCGGCAGCTTGATGAAGCCGTGGACCTCCTGGTGACGTCTCTCTACCTGTTGGCCACTGTAATCCTGCGCCTTTCAAATCGGGATCGATTCGAAAAGATTTTTCGGTTGCGGCTGGTGGAGGCGGAGATCCAGGCGCAGCCGTTGTTGCAGGAGTCATATCGGGAGGAACAAGCCACCGATCCGAAAGTGCTGGAGCGTTTACGCCGGGCTGCTCCCATGCTTTCGGCGAACGCTTTGAAGCTCTATCTTTATATTTGTTTCCAGGCGGATTTCGAGAGCGGCTCTGTGCGTGCGACAGAGGATGAGTTGCTGCACTATCTTGCCAACGATCGAAAGGCGTTGCTTGCGGGTTTCCGTGAATTGAACGATCGCGGATTGTGCGAAGTAGACCAGGAAAAACCGCAGAGGCCGGTTCATATTTCGCGGGATCCCGCTCCGAACGCAGCCCAATAACACGCACTCCTGTAAATTTACAGTGCCTTTACTCTTCCATCACGACTCTTCAGCCTCCTGCCGCGCACGATGGAGTCATGAAGAGAAAACATGCGTTAGCGATCATCGCGATCGCCGCCGGTTTAATTATCGTGCTGAGCAACACGACTGTCGAGGCAGTGCGTGAAGACCGGGCTCATACTTTCGAAACAAGCATGCATCCGCCGGCCGGCGTGTCTTCGATACTCAATCGCGCCTGTTTTAACTGCCACTCGAACGAAACGCGATGGCCCTGGTACAGTTACATTCCTCCCCTGAACTGGATGATTCGCTCCGACGTTCAGAACGCGCGAAGTGTCCTGAATTTTTCGGACTGGAGCACGCAAGCGGGCGCTACTCCTCGAAGAGCAGCGGCGATGCTGACCACCAGTTGCGCCGCGGTGCAGGCTGGCTTGATGCCCAAAACTCGATACCTTCTGCTGCATCCGGAGGCGAGACTCTCGGCGTCGGAACAGCGTCAACTCTGCGAGTGGACGCATCTTGAAGCGAGGCAGTTGATCGCGCAGCCGCGTTGACGACGGGCTGTATAATTGCAGCGATGACTGCTTCAGAACGGTTCGAGTTCGGGAAGAAACAGCGCGACGGTCTGAGCCGCGCCGCACACCGGGAAGTTGGAGCTAAGGATCGCGGATTTCATCCGATCGACGTTCTTCTCGCTTCCGCGGAAGGGCGTCTGGCGCGTCTACTGCCTCTCAAGTACGCGCGCATGGCGGTGTCTCCGTTCGCTTTTTTCCGCGGCGCCGTATCAATCATGGCCGCCGACCTGGGGCGTTTGCCGAATACGGGAATCGAGGTCCAGCTTTGCGGCGATGCGCACGTTCAGAATCTCGGATCGTTCGCCGCTCCCGACGGCAAACTCGTTTTCGATTTCAACGATTTCGATGAGACCATCCACGGCCCGTTCGAGTGGGATCTCAAACGCATGGCTTCCAGCCTGGTGCTTGCGGGGCGAGCGGCGGCGCACAAGCGCGCGGCTTGCCACTCGGCCGCGGAACTGTTTGTTGAGCGTTATTGCACCTCGATGGCGCAATTCAGCCGGGAGCCCATTTTACAAGCGGCGCGGCACCTGATTCATCGCGAATTGCGAGTCCGGCCGATCTCAGCCGCGCTGCGGCAATCGGAGCGAGCGACCCCCGCGGACCTGCTGAAGAAACTCGCTGTAACCAACAGTCATAGTCAGCCGCGGTTTCAGGATCATCGCCCTATATCCTGGCGCGTACGCCGTCCCGAGGCGGACGAAGTGCTGGCTTCACTCGCGCTGTACCGCGATTCGCTGCGTCCTGAGAACCGGCACGTCTTCGATCTGTTTCGTCCCGTCGATGTCGGGTTCAAGGTTGTGGGAACCGGCAGCGTGGGGATGCGCGATTACATTGTTTTGCTGGAGGGCAACGGAGCGGCCGATCCGCTGTTTCTGCAAATCAAGCAGGAGGTGCAGTCGGCCTACTCGCGCTATCTTCCCAACGCCGTTTACGAACACGAAGGAAGAAGGGCCGCGGAGGGCCAGCGCGCCATTCAACCGTCCTCGGATCTGCTGCTCGGTTGGACGTCGCTGGGAGGATATCAATTTCTGGTGCGGCAACTGAACGATCATAAGGGCAGCATCGACATAGCGTTGTTGCGCGGAAGCGGGCTGACAAGTCTGGCCGAGGTCGCGGGAGAGTTGATGGCACGCGGACACGCCCGTTCCGGAGATGCGTGCGCAATTCATGGCTATTGTGGGAACGGCGCGAAGTTCCAGAAGGCCATCCGCGAATTCGCATCCGAATATGCGGACCAGACCGAAATCGACTATGAGCATTTCCAGAAAGCCATCGAGCAGAAAAAGATTCGTGTTGCGGATGCCGCTGCTTAGGACAGCTCTTTTTCTTCTCGTCGGAGCGGGTCTTTTGAGTGCTCAATTCGCGGAAAATCCCGCGGCAGCCGCAAAAGAACTGTTTCCCAAGAATGAAAGCCTCCGGCAACTCCGGCTCGCCGACACAGCAAACTATCTACAATTGCGCGCGGGCAGCAAGGTGGCGGACGTTGGATGCGGGGAAGGCGAATTGGCATTGATCTGGAGCCGCACGGTGGGTCCGAGCGGCCACGTCTACGCGGAAGATATCGACGAGAAGAACGCTCTCGCTCCGGCGCGAAAGAACGTCAAAAAGTTTCATGCGTCGAACGTGACCGTGATCCGCGGGACGTTGGACGATCCGAAACTGCCAACCGGACAATTGGACGGTATTTCGTTGGAGTGGGTCTATCACGAACTGACGAAGTATCCCGAGATGCTGGGGCAATTTAAGCGCGCCCTGAAACCGGAAGGGCGGCTGGTGATCATCGGCCCGTTGGCGCGAAAAACCGCGACGCAGGCCCGCGATGTACAGACGAAGAATCACGTGCTGATGCCCGATCTCGCGGAGGCGGAAATCCGGGCGGCGGGTTTCGATATCGTTCACCGCGAGGATCATTTTCTGGATTTCCCGGATCAGGAAGGCATTGAGTGGATTATTGTCGCATCGCCGCATCGATAGCCTGCTAGAGTGTAAGAAGTCCCGCGCCCAAGTAATCAGTTTCCGAGGTATGTTCATGCACTGCTCCCGCTTTGCCATTGTTGTGTTTAGCGCCACATTTTGCGCTGCCCAGGCTGCTACGCCGGGCGCTCCTGCTACCGTCGTCATGGTCGGCGGCAACGGCCAGGTGGTTTCAGAAAACTACTTGACCACGCAGCCGTTTACGATTCGCGTGACGGACGCATCCGGCGTTCCCGTCGCCGGCGTTTCCGTAAGCTGGTCGATTGCGCAGCACGATGCACAGATCGGAAGTCTGAATCAGCCCGTGGACGAGACGGATTCCAATGGCTTGGCGACGGCCAATTTCGTGGGCAGTTCACTTCAGCCCGCGACTTCGTTCGCACCGGCGACCGTGATTGCCACCACGCCGGTAGGCAGCATCTCGTTTATAGTGACCGTGGTGCCAGTTACAACCCAGCAGCCACTGGTCACATGGACCGCTCCCACATTCAATAACTCGTACAAGATAACCGGCGCCGGCGGCACCACGATTCCAGGGGCCGTGGCCGGCGTTGTGGATGCGCAGGGCGGCATCAACCTGGGCTCCGGAATCCCGAATGTCGGGCTCTTCATCGTCGACGCGAATGACTCGAATACGCCACCGGCGGTTTGCAATGCTCCGGCTGGGATCACCCTCTCGAATTCGCAGGGAACCGCGACGTGCGACCTGGTGCTGTCGAACAATCCCGGCACTTACGCTCTGCAAGGGAGGATGGCATCAGGGATCCGGCCATTCACTTTGGTCATCACTCAAGGGCAATCGTGTTCTTTTACTCTTTCGGCGCAGTCGGCCACGGCGGCGGCTAGCGGCGGGAGTGGCAGCGTGAACGTGACGGCGGCATCGGGGTGCACATGGACGGCCAGCACGCCTTCGAACTTCCTCACCGTCACTACCGGCGCGAGCGGCAACGGCAATGGGACGGTGGATTATTCGGTCGCGGCGAATACCGGGGCAGCGCGCTCCGGGACACTGTCCATTGCCGGCCATACTTTCACGGTGAATCAATCCGGCGTCAGCTCCGGTAATGGGACTCTGATCATCGCTACGGGCTCGAATCTGCCGAGCGGAATCGTGAATTCGGCCTATTCCACGACTCTGTCGGCATCGGGCGGACAGACTCCTTATAGTTGGAACGTCACATCGGGAGCGCTTCCGGCGGGTCTGACGCTGAGCCCATCGAGCGGCACTATAAACGGCACGCCAACAGTGGCGGGAACAACATCGTTCACAATCACCCTCACCGACAAAGCTGGGAACTTGCAATCGCAAGTATTCACGATCACCGTGGCCGGCGCGGGATCGGGCATCACGATTACAAACAGCGGATTCCCGAGCGGCAACGTGGGGGTGGCATACCAGCAAGTGCTTACGTTCGCTTCCCCTCAGTGCGGATCGCCGTTCTCTCCGGCGCCGGTATTCACGCTGGCGGGCGGATCGCTACCCCCGGGCTTGAGTGTGCAATCGTTGGGGGCAGGATATGCAATAACAGGAACTCCGGCCGCGGTCGGCACATATGATTTCACGCTCAGTGTTTCGAACTCTTGCGGACAAACCGGGAATGGAGCCTTCTCCATCACAATTAGCGCCGCGGGGACGAGCAACTTATTGAGCGCGAGTCCGCAGAACCTGACGTTCAACGTGGTTCAGAGCGGAACTCCGCCGCAAGCTCAACAAGTGCAGGTTTCATCCACCGGAGGTTCCGTCGCAATTACCGTCAGTTCCTCGACTACTTCGGGGGGAAGCTGGTTGGGAGCGGCGTTGTCGACTCAAAACACCCCCGCAAGTTTGAATGTCACGATCGGGAATTATCAGACGCTAGCGCCTGGAACTTATCAAGGCGCCATCACTGTAACGACGCTCAGCACCTCGCTAACGATTCCCGTGACTTTGAACGTCACGGCGGCCGCACTGTTCGTCACGCCGAACACTCTGCCGTTCAACCTATCGCTGACTACGACCGGGCAGCAGACTGTCAGTGTGACGTCAACCAGCGCCGGCGTCGCGTTTGCCACCTCGGCACAGACAGTATCCGGAGGAAATTGGCTGACGGTACAGCCGGCATCGGGAAATACGCCAAGCACCATCACGGTGTCCGCGAACACGGCGGGGCTCACAGCCGGCAAATACGTGGGCACGGTCACGGTCAGCGAGCCTGGAAACGGAGTTTCCGTGCCGGTCCAGGTGAATCTTACCGTGACGCCGATCACGCTGACTGTGAACCAACAATCGCTCACATTTGCCTACACGCAAGGAGGCACGCTCCCGACGTCTCCGACCGTGAACATCATCAGCTCAGGCGCTCCGGTTCCGGTGACCATAGCGGCATCGACGGTGAGCGGAGGAGATTGGCTTTTCGTGACGCCATCGGGCGGTCAGGCGGCAACGGCAGTTACCGTTTCAGTGACTCCCTCGACGCTTGCTGCTGGAACCTACACAGGCAATGTGACGATCACGCCGCAGGATACGACCATCAACACCGTTGTTATTCCAGTGACGCTCACGGTATCGCCCGGCGCGGGCCCCGTGATCGATGGAGTCACTAATGCGGCGAGCGGCACACCCGGACAAGTCTCACCCGGCGAATTTATCACGATCTATGGAAGCGCAATGGCGCAATCGACTCCGAGTGAACTGGCGCTGACATCGTCGAATAAGGTTTCTACATCACTGGCCGGCACGCAAGTCCTCTTCGACGGAGTTGCCGCGCCGCTCGTTTATGTTTCGGCAACTCAGATTAACGCGATCGTTCCGTATGAGCTTTATGGGAAAACCGCGACACAGCTTCAGGTCTCGTACAACAGCGTGCCATCGACCGCCGTATCACTCGGCGTTGCGACAGCGGCTCCCGGCATCTTCCTGGCGGCGCCTCCGAACGCGTCGGCGCAGGCGGCGGCTTTGAATCAGGACTTCTCCATCAATTCGTCGACGAACGGCGCCGCGGCGGGGTCGACAATCATTTTGTATGCAACCGGTGAAGGACAGACTTCGCCGGCGGGAGCTACGGGCTCGGTGACAGGCACAACTCTGCCGGTTCCGCTGTTGCCGGTTACTGTGCGCGTTGGTGGACTGCCGGCTGTCGTCGCGTATGCCGGCGAGGCTCCGGGGCTGGCTGCGGGCATCTTACAAGTCAACGCCCAAATTCCGGATACAGTGCCGCACGGTACTCAGGTGCCCGTGACGATTACAGTTGGAAATGTGACGAGCAATCAGGTGAGTATCGCGATCGCGCCATAGTTATTTTCGATTATTGTCAGTAACGAGCCGAGGCTCTCGCGCTCGGGCGGAGAGAAAGCTCCGGAGACACTCATCGTTTGAAATATTTTTCAAATGACGACACCGGTTGGCGACCATCCGCAGAGGCGCTAGGGAACCCTGTAGCGTGGTACTCTTTCGCTTCACCCGTGCTGAAGATCGCAAATGTAAAGTGGAAGGGCCGCTGCGCCACGCATCCCATGTACGATCCAAGAAACGACGGCGAAGGTGGCGTTCGAGGAGGCTGCCGACGTTGCTACGCGCTCCTCGATATTTACAAGCAGCACACCACCTTATTGGCCGCGCTCCGGGATTTCGGTTCCAGCCTGGAGCGCAAACGTCGCGAGTCCCCGCCGCTCATGGACAACCAGCCGTCGCTCTTCGAATAATCAGCCGAGCTTCGGAGGCAGATCCGTCATCGGACCCATCCACAACAGCTCACGCTCGATATCGTTGTGAAGCCGGTACGTCCGCTTAATCGAAGCCAGCTTCTCGCCCTCGATATCGATCTTATCGATGTCGTACTGCCCCACGCCGGATTGCCAGCAGTACAACAAATATCCGATCCAGGCGGGATTGATCCCCATCGCTTCTACGCCGACGCGGTCCGCCGCGACGAAATCGTTCGAGGCAATCATCACGCGGCTCGGCACCGGCGTTCCCGATGCGGGGCCATTTCCTTCCATGCCTTCGTAACCGTCGATCACAGCCGCGCCCCACGTAGGCCGCAGCTTCTGCGCGGTCAGCATCATGTCGTAATGCGTCTGCCGCACGCCGAAATGATATTTCCGTTTATCGTTCCATCGCGCGGTCTCTTTGGGCGCCTGGTGCAGCGGAGCGCCCAGGACCATATTCTTAATCGATAGCGTCGCTACCACCGTGTTATGCGTCTTCAACATCGCTGATGAAATTACGAACGCTTCCGGATCGAGCAAACGCGCCGCCAGGCGCACCGGCGACAGATGCAGATCCGCGTCCAGCACCGTGGTGAGTTCGTACTTCCCTTCTTCGTTCAAATCGATCAGCCGGATCTGCTGGCGTGGATATTCGCCAGGCAGCTTGGTGTAGTGGAACTGCTCGAAGCCATCCATCGTATTGCCGGCGCTGGCTTCCGCGATCACGACCGGCCCTTTAAATCGCGTCGACAAATAATCGAGAATGCCGCGCAGCGTATCCACGTTCGTGGCAGCGAGCTGATTCACGGTCGAAACATTGTTTGGCTTAATGACAACGTATTTCTTGCTCTTGAGCCGCGGAGCGATTTTAGTATCGATCGCGAGTAATGCGTTATAAGCGTTTTTGCGTCTATCCTCACCGTGGATCAGGGAGACCAGGGAGCGTTGGTCTTTGGCAAGCAAAGGGGCAAGCAGCGGTTCCGGCATCGGCGCGGGGGCTTGCGCGACAACTCGGCGGGCGGCGGCGGCCAGCGCGAGGGCAGTTCCTCCGGCTGTGAAAAGCTGCCGGCGGCTAAATTCGAAATTCATAGTGGGCCCTAGAAATATGATAATGACTTCAGAGCATACTTTTTCGATATCGTTTATGAACAGCCAATCCCGCCGCACTTTTCTTGCGGCCGGACTGGGGGCGCCCGCCTTGCTCGCCATCCCACAACGTCCGGCTAAATCTGCGCCCGACATGCCGTCGGCAGCGCATCCTACACTCGCTTATCGCACTCTCGGAAAGACCGGCCTCAAAGTCACCAGCATGGGTTTCGGCAGCATGATCACGTCCGATGGAACCGTGCTGGAGCGCGCCGCCGACCTCGGCGTCAACTATTTCGACACGGCCCGCGGCTACCAGAATGGAAATTGCGAGCGCATGGTCGGCGCGGCTCTCAAGAGCCGGCGCAAACAGCTTTACATCTCGACCAAGACTCATTCGCGCACGCAATCAGCGGCCCTTGCCGATCTCGACACCAGCCTCAAGGAACTGCAAACCGATTACGTCGACGTCTGGTATCTGCATGCCGTGGGCAATCCCTCCGAACTCACTCCCGAGCTTCTGGAAGCACAGAACATCGCGAAAAAAGCCGGCAAGATCCGTTTCGCCGGCCTCAGCACGCACAGCGGCCACAAGGACGTGATCGCCTACGCCGCGGCCAACAACAAGCATTTCGATGTCGTCCTGACCACCTACAACTTCGCCATGGAACCGTTCATGGATGGGCTTGTCCGCACCGCCAGCGATGCGGGTTTAGGCGTAGTCGCGATGAAGGTGATGGCCGGAGGTCAACGACCCACCGGCAACGCGCCGGACGGCAAGACCAAGGAGATTCTCAAGCGCGAAGGCGCCTCGCTCGCCGCGCTCAAATGGGCCATCCGGAACCCGGGCGTTCACACCACGGTGCCGAGCATCACGGATATGGATCAGCTCGACGAGAACCTCAAAGCCATGGCCGTGCCTTTCTCACCCGACGACGCCAAGGTGCTTCAGGCGAGACTGCTTCAAATCAGTCCCGAGTATTGCCGCATGTGCGGCGAGTGCAACGGCCAGTGCCGTCAGGGCCTTAACGTCGCCGATCTGAATCGTTTTCTCATGTATTCGGAGAACTACGGCGAGTTCAGCCTCGGACGCGAGCACTTCCAAACGCTCCCCGCCGCGCATCGCGAAGTGCGCTGTTCATCGTGTCCGGAATGCACAGTGCAATGCCCCTACGGCGTTCGCGTATCCCAGCGATTGGCGCGCGCCCAGGAGTGCTTTGCATGAAGTGGTTGGTAATGGCGGCGATCGCGGTAACTCAGGTCGCCGCCGCCACTCTCCCATCGTGCGATGTGCTCAGTGGCTGGACTCAAAGCGGTGCCAGCCGATTATACGCAGGCGACAATCTCTACGAATACATGGATGGCAACTCGGAGGGTTATTTCATCTATGGATTCGTGCGCATGCGCGGCGTCACGTGCGTGAACGGTTCGGAGAAAGTACTGATCGACATCTCCGAGATGCAGGATCCCGAAAGCGCCTACGGCATGTTCTCCTCGAACCGCGATGTCAAACTCCCAGTCGAGCCCATCGGAGCAAACGGCCAAGTGGTCCCTCGCAAAGCGATCTTCGTAAAAGATAAATATTTCGTCGAAATTGTGGCGGAATCCCAGGGCGATCATTCCACAATGCTGCGCGAGGCATCGAAGGCCTTGGCTTTATGCGTTCCAGGTGATACGGCGATTCCGCAGCCTATCGGCTGGTTTCCCGCCGAAGGACTCACCGCGGGCCCGCCGCGCCTGGTACCGGAGAGCGTTCTTGGTATTCGAATCCTCAAGCGAGGTTATGTTGCCCAGTACGGCCAAATGAAGGCTTTCGTGGTGACGGAATCGTCCGAGGATGCGGCCCGCGCCACCATGGACAAATTGCGAGCCCGCTTCACTGAGGCTCAACCCGCAAAACTCGGCGACGAAGCTTTCTTGGTCGAAGACAAATATCTCGGCCGCATCTGCATCGCGCGTAAAGGACGCCGCTTGATCGGCTACGCCGGCGTTCCGGCTCCAGCCGACCCTGTAAATTTGACGTCAGGGCTCCTCGCCAGCGTACCCAATTAATTTAATCGGTTTGTAACGAAACGATCTCCGGTGAGTCTATGTGCCATAAAACCTTTCGGAGGAGGACAAAAGATCATGCTTTACATAGATCCGGGAAGTGGAGCTTTAGTCTGGCAGTTGGTCACTGCCGTTGGACTGGGTTGGGTTTTCCAGATGCGAAAGTCGATTGCCCGCATCTTTCGAAGGACGCCGCCGTCCCAGACGAAATCACCCGTTACTGAATAAGCGCTTGATAGAGCGGGGATGCGCGTTCTCGACGCGTCATCCCTACCATTCTTTTCTACTGGCTTACCGCGGCCGTAAGCGACGTTTCGTTCGACGAAGTCGTGTACCCGGTCGGAGTCGCAACCGAGATCACTGTTGACCCGGTCGCAAGCGGAGTGAATTGCACCACCGCGGTGCTCTGCCCGGCTGGGATGGTCACCGTCGCGGGAACCGTTCCGATAGCCGGGTTGCTGTCATTCAAAGTGACCGTGATGCTTTGATTGCGCGCGATTTGCTGCTGGATTACGAAGTTGTGACTCGTCGGGTCGAGCTGCCCGACATACAGGGTGAACGGTGTCGCGCCCGCTGCGATGCTCGCGGTAATAAACGGTCCGTACGGCCCGACAATCGTGACTCCCGACGGCGCCATAGTCACCGTCCCATTATGGTTGCCATACCCCGTCGCGCTGGCGCTATATGTCGCCGTGCCGGACGACGCCAGCCCGATCAGGTAGTAAGTTGCCGCAGTGCTGCCCGCCGGGATAGTCACTTGAATCGAGTTCGATCCGGCATCCGTGGCGTTCACCGCCAGCAAGAGATTCGAATTGTTGCTCATGAGCGTGACGACCGTATCTGTTCCGGCCGCCGCGCCGATGCTCACCTGTCCACCGGCTTCGAGGTTCATACCCACCGTAACGTTGGTGCTGATAGCCATGCCCGGCTGGCTGACGGTAGCCGTAACCGACGTGTCCTGATTCGGCGTGTTGAAACCGGTGGGTGTACTCACCGATATCACGGAACTCCCGACACCCGTGGGCTGGAATTGAGTTGTGATGCTATTGGTCCCGGCGGCGATGGTCACCGGAGACGTTGTGATGGTGCCCACCGAAGTGTTAGAGCTAATCACGTTCACCGTGGCCGATTGATACCCGGCCAAGGCCATAGGCTGCACGAAGTTGTTCGACGGATCGAGCAGAGCGGTGTACAGAGTGATCGTCGACGCCGCAGCCTGAATGTTGGTCGGGAAAGTAGGTTGACCGGTTCCATCCGGGGGCGAGAGGATCACGCCGGACGGTTGCAGAGTCACAGTACCCGTCCCTGTCCCGAAGGAGGGGTAATTTGGAAGCGAAACCGTGTAGGTAGCCGTGCCGCTGCTTGCAAGGCCATACACATAGAAGGTTGGCAGGTGGGTCAGGCCCGCGCTCGGAATATTGAGCGAAATGGATGCAAAACCCTGGTCTGTTCCATTGGTCGAGAGCAGCAGGGTGCTGGGGCTGTTCGATACCACCGTCACGGCTGTGTTGTTCGCGGGGGACGCGCCGTTGAACGAACCGGTCACGGCGGTTTCAAGGTTCAAACCCACCGTCGCGTTTGCCGCTACGATGCCGGACGCCTGGACAGTCGCCGTCACGCTCGTATCCTGAGCCGGCGTGCCATACCCGGAGGCGCTAACACTGATAGTCGTGCTGCCCGCATTCACGGCGTTGAACGTAGTGGTCTGCGAATTCGTCCCGCCCGTGATCGTTATCGGCGAAGTGGAAATCGTTCCCACCGTTGTATTGGAGCTGGTCACGTTGATGGTTGCCGAGGTCCCACCGGCAACGTTCTCAACTTCGACGAAGTTGAAGGAAGAATCGAGTCGCGCCGGCTGAACCGTAATGGTAGAGTTCAGACCTTGTGAAGTAGTGAAGGTGGACGATCCGATTCCATTCGGCCCGGCCATAATGAAGCCGGCCGGCGCCAGCGTCACCGTAGCGTTACCGGACGTGTAGTTCGCGGCCGTGGCGGTGATGGTAGCGGTCCCGCTAGACACGAGCCCTTGGACGTAGGCACCGCCTACCGTCGTTAAGCCCGCCGGAACGGTCACAGTCGCCGACGTTGCGCCGGGGTCCGCGACGCGGCCCGCCACGAGCGCATTATTGGGTTTGGAACTGGTCAGCGTCACAATCAAATCGGCCGTTGGCGCAGTGGTCAGCGTAATGGTCAACGCGTTCTCCAACCCTTGGCCAACGGAAATGTTGCTGACGTTGATGGCTCCCAGAATCACTGCCGTGGTTACGGTCGCCGTTGCTGTCGTGCTTGGCACGTTTGGAGACGCGCTGGCCGTAATTGTCGCGGTACCTGGAGTAACGCCGGTCACGGGAACAGTGACCGAACTTAACCCCGCCGTAATCGTAACCGACGACGGAACAGTCGCCACGCTGGTGTTATTGGAGCTGAGATTGACTGTCAAGCCACCGCTGGGCGCCGCGGCCGAGAGAACGAGAGTCAAGTTTTGCGTGCCGGTTCCGGCGATGCTAACCGTGTTCGGCGAGAACGTCATTGTCGCTCCCACTTGCACCTGCTGGACCGCCGATGTATAACCCGTCGCCGACGCGCTGATATTCACCGCGCCGAGACCGACGCCAGTCACCTGAGGCTGCGTCGCCGGCTGCGTTGCTCCGGCGGCGACGAACACGCTCGACGTTACCGTCGCGAGCGATGTATTCGCGCTGGTCAGATTCACCGTAACTCCGCCCGTGGGAGCAACGATCGGTAGCGTGATGGGGAATGCCACCGAATTACCGAGGCCCACCGACACGCCGGAAGGCAGTCCGATCATTCCCGCCGCCGCCGTGACCGTGACGCTCAAAGTCGTGCTCGGGAGATTCGGAGCCGATGTGCTGGCCGTGATCGTTGCCGAGCCGACTGCCGCTCCTGTTACCGGCACGCTTACTGTGGTCGCGCCGGCCGCGAACGTCACGGACGTCGGAACCGTGGCGACGCTGGTATTGCTGGACGCCAGGTTGATCGTGAGTCCGCCGCCAGGCGCCGCGCCGGAGAGCGTCAGCGTCGCATTCTGTGTATTCGGTGCGCTCACCGAAAGTGTATTCGGCGTGAACGCCATGGTCGCGTTCACGTTCACCGTCTGAGGCGATGCCGAAGTGAATCCGGGCGCCGAGGCGTTAATCTGGGCCGATCCGACGTTGAGCCCGGTAACGGTCGGCAGCGTTGTAGGCTGCGTCGCGCCCGCCGGAACAAAAGCCGTCGCGCTCACTCCCACCGAAGAATTGGTGCTGCTGAGCGTAATCGTCGTGCCGCCCGCCGGAGCCGCCTGGTCGAGAATCACGGTGTACGGGGCCGATTGCCCAAGTCCCACGGTCACGCCCGACTGCAGGTTGATGCGGATGCCGTCGCTGATATGAACCGACAGGCTTGCCGAAGTGTATCCGGGCGCGGTCGCGGTCACCGTAGAATATCCCAGGTCCGCACCATAGACTTGCGGCGTAACAGTCGGGGTTGTCGACCCGGCGGCGAACGTAAGAGTTGCCGGAGTAATGGTGAGTTTCGTCGGGTCGCTGCTGCTCAACGTGACAGTCAAACCGCCCGTCGGAGCCGCAGTTCCCAGGCTCACCGCGAAAGGCGTTGTCTGGAATTGACCCACCGTGTAGAACGCCGGCAGGACAATCGAGCCGGGCGCCACGACTGTTGCCGTGGCTGTAACGGCCGCGATATTGGGCAGTGCGCTCGCGGTGATCACGGCTGTTCCCGGATTGACACCGGTAATCGGCACGCTGGTCGAAGTGGTATTCGCGGGGAACGTCGCGGTTGCAGGCACGGTCGCTACGCTGGTGTTGTTCGAACTTAGGTTGACCGTCAATCCGCCTGCGGGAGCCTGCGTGGAAAGCGTGAGGGCCAGGCTGGTCGTTCCGGTGCCGACGATGGTCGCGGTGTTCGGCGAGAAGGTGATCGTGGCGTTAATAACCTGCACGGACTGAGTTGCGGGCAAGTCACCATATATCGTCGCGGTGATGGTGGCCGAGCCATTCGCATTGGCGGTGACCTGCGGCGTCGCGGCCGGCAGGGTGTTGCCCTGGCTGATGAAGAAGTTCGCCGGCGAAACCGATACCACCGACGGATTGCTGCTGCTCAGCGAAACGTATGCTCCGCTCGGTCCCGCAGGCGACACCAGGCTCACCTGGAAGTTTGCGGTTTTTCCGAGACCCAGCGTAACGTTGGAGGGCAGAATGATCTGGCTCTGAACCGTCACGTTCGCGGCCACAACGGCAACGTTCGGCAGCGAACTGGCGCTGATCACAGTAGTTCCGACCGCGACGCCCGTCACCTGCACGTTCGCCGTAGTGGCGCCCGACGCAAACGTTACCGTCGACGGAACAGTTGCCACGCTGGTGTTACTCGAGCTGAGGTTCATGACCAGACCGGCCGATGGCGCGGGAGCCGAAAGTGTCAGCGTCAAAGTCTGCGTGGTTGCTCCCGTGATAGTCAGACTCGTCGGGGTGAAGCCAGCGGTTGCGTTCACCTGGACCGCCTGCGAGGCCGATGTGAAGCCTGTCGCGGCAGCGCTCACAGTCACGGTGCCGAAGTTCACCGCGTTCACCAGCGGCTGTGTCACCGGCACTTGCGACCCCGCCGGGATAACTACGCTGGTCGGCGAAATGGTCAGAATGGTCGGATCGCTGCTGTTCAGCAATACCGTCGTTCCGCCAAGTGGCGCGGGCTCCGGCAACACTACCGAATAAGAAACCGATTGCGTCAGGCCGACGACGAGACCGGCCGGCAGGCTGATAAGACCGCCGCTCGCCACGCTCAGACTGGCCGTGGTGTTGGCGATATACGGCAGCGCGCTGGCGTTAATCACCGTAGATCCGATGCTGATGCCGTTCACGGTGAACGAAACGCTGGTGGCGCCCGACGGGAAGGTCACTGTTGCCGGAACCGTCGCGACGCTGGAATTCGTCGAGCTCAGGTTTACCGTCAAACCACCGGCGGGCGCTGCGCCCGACAGGGTCAATGTCATTGTCTGCGTGCCGGGACCGGTCAGCGTCGCCGTGCTCGGAGCCAGCGTGAGCGTCGCGCCAACCGTGACGGCCTGCGTACTGGACGTGAAGCCGGGAGCGGAGGCCGTAATGTTAGCCGAGCCGAGATTGATGCCGTTTACTGTTGGCTGCGCTGTGGGCGTAGTTGCGCCCGCCCCGATGAACACGGCCATCGGAGCCACCGTCACAGCCGACGTATTGCTGCTTGTCAAGGTCACCGTAACGCCGCCCGCTGGAGCTGCCCCGGGCAGCGAGATCGGGAAGCTTGTCGAGTGAGCCAACCCGACCGACACGTTGGAAGGCACTGAAATGGGGCCCTCGGATACCACCGATACTCCGGCGGTCGTGTCCGCGATATAGGGCAGCAGGTTGGCGTGGATGTTCGCCGTCCCGACTGCGACACCGGTAACCGGCACGGTCACGCTGGTGGAGTTCGCCGGGAAGTTGACAGTCGACGGAACCGTCGCGGCGCCCGTGTTATCCGAGGTGAGATTGAGAGTTAATCCACCGGACGGGGCGGCGCCCGACAGGTTCAACGTTAGGTTCTGAGTCGATGGACCCGTGATGGTCAGGCTGGTTGGAGTGAAGCTGGCCGTCGCATTCACCTGAACGGTCTGGGATCCGGTGGTGTAGCCGGATGCCGACGCGGTGATGGTCACGGATCCGAGATTGACGCCGGTCACCTGCGGCTGTGTCGCGGGTGTGGTGGCGCCGGCCGTGATAAACACGCTCGATGAAATTGTCGCTTTGGTCGGATCGCTGCTGGTCAAGCCAACCGTTATGCCACCCGCGGGCGCTGCTGACGGGAGGGTCACGGTTAATGATGCGGAGTGCGCGAGTCCGACGGTCACATTAGATTGCAGGCTGATTCCGCCGGCGCTCACCACGCTTACATTAGCCGTTACGTTGGCGATGGCTGGAAGAGCGCTGGCATTGATTACGGTGTTTCCAACCGCGACTCCGGTAACCGGCACGCTGACGCTGGTGGTACCGGCGGCGAACGTCACCGTTCCGGGCACGATCGCTGCCGCCGTGTTGGTGGAGCTAAGGCTGATGGTCAGACCAGACGTCGGCGCCGGACCCGAAAGTGTCAAAGTCAGATTCTGCGTCGTGGGACCGACAATGGTCAGGCTGTTGGGCGAGAAGCCGATACTCGCAGTCACCTGGACAGTCTGCGAAGACGTGGTATATCCCGGCGCCGAAGCAGTGATGGTCGCCGATCCGACATTCGCGCCCACTACCTGGGGCTGCGTGGCCGGTGTGGTCGCACCACCAGCGATCGCAACGCTGGAGGTCACGGAAACCGCGGAAGAATTGCTGCTGGTCAGCGTTACGGTCACGCCAGTCGCGGGAGCCGGCGTCGGAAGAGAGATGCCGAACGGAGTCGACTGGCCTAGACCCAGGCTCACGTTCGAGGGCAGACCGATCGCGCCGCCGGTCACGATATTCACGGTGGCCGTGGTATCGGCGACGTTCGGCAGCGCGCTCGCATGAAGAACTGTCGAGCCGAGAGCCAGAGCCGTCACCGGAATCGTGATGCTAGTAGCGCCTTGCGTGAACGTCGCGGTAGAGGCGACGCTGGCGACGCCCGAATTGCTCGAGCTCAGGCTAACCGTCAGACCGCCGGCCGGGGCTGGCGCTGACAGATTCAAAGTAATGTTCTGCGTGGTCAGTCCGGTGATGGTCATCGTCCCGGGCGAGAAGCTGACGGTCGCGGTGGTCTGAACCGTCTGGGTTCCGGAAGTGAAGCCTGATGCCGAGGCCGTGATGCTGGCCGAACCGATGCTGACCGCGGTGACCTGCGGCTGCGTGGCGGGCGTGGTGGCTCCGGCGGCGATGAATACGCTACCGGTCGAAACCGTTACCTTCGTCGTGTCGCTGCTGGTCAACGTGACAGTGACGCCGCCCGCTGGGGCAGGCACCGGCAGGGTGACCGCGTAGAGAGCCGACTGACCGATGGCGACCGATGTATTGGCCGGCAATCCGATGGTACCTGCGCTCACGACATTCACCGTCGCAGTGGTGTCGGGAACGTTCGGCGAAGCGCTGCCATGGACTACGGTAGAGCCGATGCTGATTCCGGTTACGGGCACGCTGACGCTGGTGGTTCCGGCGGCGAACGTTACGGTAGCTGGCACTGTCGCGGTGGTTGGATTCGTGGAGCTGAGATTGATCGTCAAACCAGCGGCGGGAGCGGCCGCCGACAGCGTGAGGGTCAGGTTCTGAACCTGCGGACCAGTGATGTTCAGGGTCGCCGGAGAAAAGACGATTGACGCCGTGGTCTGAACCTGCTGGCTCGCGGCGGTATAACCCGCAGCGGCGGCGTTAATAGTCACGATTCCGAAGTTGAAGCCGTTCACGGTCGGCTGCGTCGTGGGCGCGGTTGCGCCGGCCGCGATGAAGATGCTCGCGGGCGTGATGGTCACCTTGGACGTATCGCTGCTGCTGAGCATGATGGTCACGCCGCCGGTGCCGGCCGGGTTCGCGATCGTGACTGGGAACGTAGCGGACTGTCCGAGACCAACCGTGGAATTCGATGGAATCGTAATCGCGCCGGCACTGCCCACCGTCACGTTCGCGGTGGTGTCCGCAATGTTCGGAAGGGCGCTGGCATGAATGGTAGCCGTACCGATCGACACGCCGGTAACCGGGACGTTGACCGTGGTCGCATTGGCGGGGAAGGTCACGGTGGCTGGTGTCGTCGCGACGCCTGTATTCGAGGAGCTCAAGTTGACCACCTGGCCGCCTGCGGGAGCGGGCGTCGAGAGGGTCAGCGTAACGTTCTGGACCGTCGGTCCGGTGATGGAGACATTCGTCGGCGAGAACGCGACAGATGCCGTCACCTGAACCGTCTGGCTGCCCGAGCTGTAGAGGGAAGCGGACGCTGTAACTGTTGCGGAGCCCAGGCTAACTCCGGCCACTTGAGGCTGCGTAGCAGGCTGCGTTGCGCCCGCAGCCACGGAGACGGAAGACGGGAATACCGTTACCGTGTTCGTATTGCTGCTGGACAGCGTGACGCTGACCCCGCCAGCTGGGGCTGGGGTCGGCAGCGTGATTGCGAACGGAGTCACCTGGCCGACTCCAACGCTTACGTTCGACGGCACGGTGATGCCGCCGGCGGGCTGAACAGTGATGCTGGCGGTCGCGTTCGCAATTGCCGGTAAAGAACTGGCCGTGATGGTCGAGGTCCCGACTGCGACACCCGTGACCGGGACGGTCACTGCGTTTGCGCCCGCGGCGAAGGTTACGGTCGCCGGTACTGTAGCGATGCTCGTATTGCTGGAACTCAGATTGATCACGACGCCGCCGACGGGAGCTTGCGCCGACAGGTTCAGGGTGAGATTCTGCGTTCCAGTTCCGATAATGGTCGCGCTCGCCGGGGAGAAGCTAACCGTCGCTGTGACCAGCACGGGCTGGGTAGCAGACGTGTAGCCGCCGGCCGAAGCCGTAATGTTCGCGGATCCAAGGCCAACACCGTTAACCTGGGGCTGCGTAGTCGGGGTGGTCGCGCCTGCTGGAATTAAAACGCTCGGCGGCACCGTCACTTTCGAAGCGTCGCTGCTGGACAGAGTCACCGTGATCCCTCCCGCGGGAGCAGCCGCCGGCAGAGTCACCGTGAAAGCCGTGGATTGGCCAAGGCCGACCGTCGTATTTGCTGGGAGAACAATGGCGCCGGCGGGTGAAACGCTAACATTGGCTGTGGTGTCGGCGATGTTCGGAGGCGCGCTGGCATGAATCACAGCCGTGCCCGAGGCAACGGCAACTCCCGTTACGAGAACGTTCACGCTGGTTGCATTTGCGGCAAATGTGACGCTCGCCGGAACGGTCGCCACACTCGTATTGCTGGAACTGATGTTGACGGTAACGCCACCGGCCGGCGCGGGGGCTGAGAGAGTCAGATTGAGATTCTGCGTGGTAGCGCCGGTAATGGAAAGCGTCGCGGGCGAGAACAAAACGGTTGCGCTCACCTGAACGGACTGACTCCCCGTCGTGTATCCGGGAGCTGCTGCCGTCACATTCACGGTTCCGATGTTGACGCCGGTCACTTGCGGCTGCGTGGCAGGAGTGGTCGCGCCCTGCGCGATGGTCACAGTGGACGGAGATACGGTAACCTTCGTCGTATCCGCGCTGCTCAAGGTCACGGTCACCCCGCCAGTGGGTGCGGGCGACGGCAACGTTACCGGGAAGGCAACGGACTGGCCGAGCCCTACCACGATATTCGAGGATGTTCCGATCGTTCCCGAAGGTTGAACAGTCACATTGGCAGTCGTATCGGCGAGGTTTGGAAGAGCGCTGGCATGAATCACGGTCGATCCGGCCGCGACTCCCGTCACAGCAACGGTCGTTGTCGTCGCGTTCGCAGCAAAGGTCGCCGTAGCGGGAACAGTAGCCGCGGCGGTATTGCTCGAGCTGAGGTTGACAGTGAGTCCGCCGGCCGGCGCGGGTGTCGAGACATTCAGGGTGAGATTCTGAGTCGTTGTTCCCGTGATGGTTAGGGTCTGAGGCGTGAAGCTCAACGTCCCAGGATTCGTCACTGTCACAGTCGCGGTAGTGTTCAGGAAGTTCGTCAGACCGCTCGCGGTGATCGTGGTGTTCCCGGGCGCAATCGTCGTAACTGGGACGGTGACACTCGTCGTGTTCGCCGCGAAGGTGATCGTGGCAGGCACTGTGGCAACGCTCATGTTGCTCGAGCTAAGGTTCACCTTGAAGCCGGTTCCCACGACTTGAGTCATAGCGATTCCATTGAGATTCAGCGTCAGGTTCTGCGTACCCGCGCCGGATACCGTCAGGCTTGTGGGCGAGAACGACATCGAGCCGCTCACCTGCACTGCCAACGACACAGCGGTGTATCCGGTGGCGGATGCGCTGATGGTGGCCGATCCCATTCCGGCTCCGGTCACCTGCGGCTGCGTGGCTGGAGTAGTAGAGCCGGCGGCGATGAAGACGCTCGTGGGGGATATCGTCAAATTAGAAGTGTTGCTGCTGCTGAGCGTGATGGTCACTCCGCCCGTGGGCGCGGGTGAAGACAATGTCACTGCAAATGGCACCGATTGACCGTAACCAACGGTTACGCTGGTGGGCAGCACGATGTTGTTGCTCAGACTCGACAGTAACTCGCTGAAAATCGTCCAACCCGGCACGTTGCTCTGGTTCAGCCAGTTCCAGCTTAGATAGGTCGCACCGCCCGTTCCGCCGTAATAATGCACAACCACTTGACGGGTGGAATCGTTCTGCCACACCAGGTCCGGGTGACCGTCGCCGTTGAAATCGGCGGCCAGCTTTACGTGCCAGCCAGCGACGCCAGCCTGATTCAGCCAGTTCCAACCCTGCAACGTAGCTCCACCCGTACCGCCGAAATAATTAACCGTTGTCGAACTGGTGGCATCATTCTGCCACACCAGGTCCGGGAATCCATCGCCGTTGAAATCCGCAATGGCCACGACGCTCCACCCGGCGACCCCTGTCTGATTGAGCCACGCCCAACTCAAGTAAGTGGCTCCGCCGGTACCACTGTAGTAATGAACCGTAACAGCCCGCGTAGCGTCGTTTTGCCAAACCAGGTCCGGATGACCGTCGCCGTTGAAATCGGCCGCGCCGGCAACGTGCCAGCCGGTCACACCGGCTTGATTAAGCCAATTCCATCCCATTAGCGTTGCGCCGCCCGGTCCGCCGTAATAATGCACAACAACCTGGCGCGTCGAATCGTTCTGCCACACGAGATCGGGCACACCATCCTGGTTAAAGTCGGCTACCGCGACTACGTGCCAACCTGGTTCGCCGGCCTGATTGAGCCAACTCCAGCTTTGCAATACGGCGCCGCCCGCGCCGCCGTAATAATGCACCGTAACTTGACTTGTGATGTCGTCCTGCCACACGAGGTCGGGCACGCCATTGCGATCGAAATCGCTCTCCACGATCAGCGCCAGTACGCGCACGCGCTGATTTCCGGCATCGGAAACATAGAGGTTGCCGGCGGTATCCACAGCGATGCCCGAGGGAGAGCTGAGCTGCGCCTTGGCAGCGACTCCGCCGTCTCCGGAGAAACCGCTTGTTCCCGTGCCGGCCACGGTGCTGATGACACCGGTCACGTTCACTTTACGGATACGATTGTTGCCCGTATCGGCAATATACAAATTGCCCGCCGCATCGACCGCGACGCCTTGAGGATTCGAGAGCCGCGCGTCCGTGGCGGCTCCGCCATCGCCCTCGAAGCCGGCCACTCCAGTGCCGGCAACCGTAGTGACGACACCCGTCATGTCGATTTTCAAAATTCTGGACTTCGCCGCATCGGCCACATAGATATTTCCGAGGCCGTCCACTGCCACGGCCCTGGCGTCGTTGACCTGATCCGAAATAGTACTAATTCTTCCCGATTCGTTGACGGCGGTGACGGCATGATTGCCGGCTTCGGAGACGAGCACGCGCCCGGTAGAATCGACGGCGATTCCGGTCGGGTTATTCAGAAGAGCTTCGGTAGCAACGCCCCTGGCTCGGACATTCTCGGAGCCGCCGCCGGCGAAAGTGGAAATCGCGCCGGTGGAGTCGATCATGCGAACGGTGTTGCTCGCCTGGTCCACGATGTACAAATCTCCGGCGGCGTCCACTGCAACGCCGGCCGGGCTGTTCAGCTGCACGCTTTGGGCAGCCGCGCTAGCTGTTCCGCCGGCCACGGTTGTGATGTTGCCTTTGCGGTCGACTTTGCGGACGCGATTCGTCAGCTGGTCGGCAATGTACACGTTGCCGTCTTTATCGACGGCGATGCCGCGAGGTTTATTGAGCAGTGCTTCGGTGGCGGGCCCGTTGTCGCCGCCAAAACCGGCGTTTCCGTTGCCGGCCAGTGTCGAAATGTTGTATTGAGCGCTGAGAGGAAGCGATGCGAGAAGACACAGAAATCCCAGGGATGTTGCAAAACGTTGGCGATTCGTCCGAATATTGGAACGCCGCGGTGTCGCTGCCGCGTTAAGGAAGGCCCGCAGAAACGCGGTTATGAGACAAAGAACACCACTGGTAATTCGTGAATTCACGAGGTTCCTCCTGTCAATTGGGCTTTTTTGCCCTTTAGGCGGCGTGGCAGCGATATCTGCTTTTGCTACGGCCGATCAGCCGGCCGAAGCGTGAACCTATCGCGTACGTTGTTACTGAATCTCGTTGTTTGCCCGCACGTCCAAGATGTTTATACCAGCGAGCCGTTGAATTTGGATCTAGACCCAAGTACGTGGGAGTACTGGAACTAAAACATCAATGCGGGCTCGTTGGAGACGATGCTAAGGTGTGGGAAGTTGTTAATTTCTTTAGGAATTTCAGGCCTTCGACAGCAATTTCTTCAGGCGTCGACGCAAGGTCGCGCCAAATGCAGGCGGCCGCGGCAATCTCTTTGATTGCGAAGCCGAAGCTCTCGATTACCACCCAGCCGTTATAGTCAAGATCGCGCATTCCATCGCGCAGTTCGAGCCATGCAATATGCCCGCTGCCGGGAACGCCGCGATCGTTCTCGCAAGCATGCACATGTTTGAGCCGGCTTCCGACCGTACGTAAACCTTCGGCAATCGATTTCTCTTCGATGTTGGCGTGGAACGTATCGAAAAGTACTCCGAGTGCTGGGTGTCCTACTACTTCGCAAATAGCCCGCGCATCGGCGGCCGTATTCAGGAAGAACGTCTCGAACCGATTGAGGGGCTCGATGGCGAGCGTCACTCCATTCTGCTCCAAAGTGGGAGTGAGCGAGCGCAAGCCGTCGATAGCGTAATTCCATTCGTCCTGAGTGCGCCGCCGTCCTAAAAGGTATCCAACCGGCGAACAAAACGGCCCGACAAACACGGAAGCGCCGAGATCGGCCGCGGTGCGGATACCGTCTTCAACGAATGCGATCGCGTCCTTATTATTGCGGCTCGCCAGCGTGAGTTGCCCGGTCAAAGCGCTGCAGAACGTGCAGGCGAGATCGTTGGCCTCCACCGCCCGGCGGATTTTGCTGGCGGGAAAACCCTTGAAATCAAAGCGTGAGATCTCGATCCCGTCAAAGCCCGCTTCCTTGATCTTAGGCAGCAGGTCGAGATGAGACTCGTCGAACGCGGCGGTCCACAGGAGAGTGTTGATGCCGAATCGCATGGTGAAGGCTCATTTTACGCCTAAAGCGGTAATGCGCGTGGAACACTCGCGCCGCATCTCGCGTACTGCATGTCATAGACTCGGGTAGCCCTATGTGGCAAGACATACAGTACGCCGCGCGTACGTTTGTGAAGAACCCGGTATTCACACTGATAGCGGTGATTACCATCGCGTTAGGCGTCGGTCCTAACAGCGTCATCTTCAGCATCATCAACGCCGTGATTCTGCGGCCTCTTCCCTACCGCGATTCCGACCGGATCGTGATGCTCTGGGAGACCAACCCAAAACGCGGCTTTAGCATGATGCCGGTTTCCGGGTCCAACTTCAGCGACTGGAAACACGACAGCACATCGTTTGTCGACATGGCCCCCGCGTTCACAATCTCCGAATACGGTTTCAATGTTACGGCCGGCGGCGAACCGGAACGGGCTCAGGGTGGGCAGGCCGCCGCGAGTTTCTTTTCCGTGCTCGGAGTGGACCCGATCCTCGGCCGATCTTTCCTTCCCGAAGAGGATCGCCCCGGCGGAAGGCCCGTGGTGATGGTGAGCGAGTCCTTTTGGACGCGCCGCTTCGGGCGATCGCCCAGTATCATCGGGCGCTCCATCGGACTCGACGGCAAGAGCTATACCGTGGTCGGAGTGCTCCCACAGAAGATTGACGCGCTCGGCCACGTGGATTTGTGGATTCCAATCGCTCTGGATTTACCGACGCTCGCGCGCGACAACCATAACTACGGCATCGTGGCGCGGTTGAAACCGGGTGTCACAGCCACGCAAGCTCAGGCGGAAATGGACGGAATCGCGAAGCGGCTGGAACGCGAATATCCTGCGACGAACACGGGCGCTGGAGTTTGGGTGGTTCCGATCAACGAACTGCTGATCGGCCGCCTTCGTCCCGCCTTGATGGTCTTGCTCGCGGCGGTCGGCTTTCTGCTGCTGATCGCGTGCGCCAACGTCGCCAATCTGTTGCTGGCGCGTGGCGCCGCCCGCAACAAAGAAATCGCGGTGCGTGCTGCTATGGGCGCGACCCGCCGGCGGATTGTTCAACAACTGCTCACCGAAAGTGTCCTGATGGGAGCAGTTGGTGGCGTTCTCGGCGTCGTGCTCGCGATCTGGAGTCTTAATATGATTCGCGGCCAGCTTCCCGACGTGATTCCCCGGCTCAAGGAAATGAGTGTCGACGGTAGCGTGCTGCTGTTCAGTCTCGGCGTCTCGATCCTTACGGGCATCGTTTTCGGACTGGCGCCGGCATTCCGAATCTCGCGGACCGACCTGAATGACACTCTGAAAGAAGGCGGTGGCAAGGGCGTTTCGTCCGACACCAGCCAGCGCGCCCGAACCGTGCTGCTGCTTGCCGAGGTCGCGTTGGCACTGGTACTTCTAGTCGGCGCGGGTCTGCTGGTTCGCAGCTTTCTCCGCGTCGTCACGCTCGACCCCGGTTTCCGGCCGGACCATGTGCTTACCATGCAGTTGACCTTACCCGGCTCGAAATACCCGCATCCCAAAGATCGGGCGCTTTTCGCGAGGGAACTGGTGCGTCGCGTAGCAGCGCTATCGGGAGTGCAAGCCGTTGGAGCAATTAATGTTCTGCCGGCACGATCTTCGTTCCTCTCTTTGCGCATCTCCGTCATGCCGTTTCAGGTCGATGGCGCCCCGGCAGCCCCGGTCGGACAGGCCCCGTTGGCAGACTATCGCGTGATCACTCCCGGATTCCTGAGCGCCATGGGAATTCCGTTGCGAGCAGGGCGTGAGATCAACAATCAGGATGTACCGGACAAGCAAGCGGTGCTCCTCATTAATGAAGCGATGGCGCGGCAATATTTCTCACACGTCGATCCCGTCGGCAAGCGACTTCGGTTCGAACCTTTCGACAAGGATGTTAAAACTATCGTGGGCGTTGTGGGCGATATCAAGATGCAGGGGCTAGAGGCAAAGGTGGAACCCGCTGTCTATGTTCCCTTCGAACAGAGCCCCTGGTCCATCGTCAGCCTGGCGGTGCGTAGCGGCGCCGATCCGGCCGGGCTCACCGCCGCGATCCGCCGGGAAGTGCTGACGCTCGATCCGGACCAGCCCATCTCGGACATTCGTACTATGAACGAGCTGCTGTCCGATTCCTTGATGATTCGACGTCTCGCTGTCTGGATGCTCGGGACATTCGCATTCCTGGCTTTGGCACTCGCGAGCGTCGGCATTTATGGATTGACCTCGTACTCGGTCAGCCGCATGACCCATGAGATCGGGCTGCGGCTTGCGCTCGGCGCACAGCCCAATCATATTTTGAAGCTCGTCGTCTGGCGCGGGGTCCTGACAGCCCTGGTCGGCGTGGTATTGGGATTGCCCGCCGCATTCTATCTGGCTCGAATGATGGGCGGTCTTCTGTTCGGAGTCGCGGCGACGGATAGTACTACTTTCATCGTAGTTCCACTCGTCTTGATTTGCGCAGCAGCGCTGGCGTGCTATTTGCCGGCGCGGCGGGCGCTGCGGATCGACCCGATCATCGCGCTGCGTTACGAGTGACCGCTCAGTGAGTGCTCAGGATTTCTTTGATGCGGGTCCACGATTCGGCGCGTGCCTTGGCGTTTGCCGGACTCGCCTCGGGAGCTTCGCCGGCGCGCATGAACCCATGTCCCGCGCCTTCGTAAGTTACCGGCTCGTAGGTTTTGCCGGCTTCCTTCATGGCGGCTACGGTGTCGGGGATGGTGGCGTCGATGCGGGCGTCGCTGCCTCCATAGAATCCGAACACCGGACCCTTGATTCGAGACATGTCGGCTTTTTCAGGAGGCGGTCCATAGAACACTAACGCGGCCGCGAGATCGGGCCGGTTGGTCGCAAATCGAAAAGACTGACCGCCGCCCCAGCAGAAGCCGGTCACGAATAACTTCTTGGTCGCGGCCGGGAGTTTCAGCGCGTAATCGGCCGTGGCGTTCAAATCCGCCGTCATTTGATCGGGATTTAAATCCCGTATCGCTTTGCCGACGTCGGCGCTCGCGAAGCTCGATGTTCCTTTGCCGCCGGGTCCCATTCCGGATAGAAGATCGGGCGCGATGGCGATGTATCCGGCGGCGGCGAACTGATCGGCCGCGTCCTGGACCCAATCGGTCATCCCAAAAATCTCGTGAATTACAAGAACTACCGGAGTCTTGTTTTTCGATTCCGGATAGACGACAAACGCCTCCACCGTGCGGCCATCGTGTTTAACGTTCACCCACTCGCGATGGCGCGGAGATTTCTCGAGGTTGTTACGTGCCCAGTCCTGAGCCAGGATGGACGAGGCGGCCAGTGCGACGACCAACGGGATTCGAATCATCCCCTGGTTATAGCGCAGTCGACTTTATCCCCGCAGCCGTTAAGCTCGCCGCCACTGCTGACCGGCTTATGACTACACTGGCCGGTAACGCGCTGGCTTTTTCCTAACCATCTCTTGCAAGCGCTCAACCGACCTAAAGCTTTCTCCTCAATCTGCCGATAACAAAACGTGGGTAAATTGACCCTCCTGATACTCGTGTCCGCGCTCGCCGCTGACGCCCAGGCCCCCACAGGCTTCGAGCAAAACGTTCGCAGCGCGATGCAGCAAAGCATCGAAAAACAGCGTGCTTCGGTCCAGAAACAGGCCGTCTCCGCGATGCCGGTTGCTAATCTTCCCGACAGCGGATTCTTCACCGCGCCCTGGCCCAAGCCCGCCTCGTTCATGCCCCAGATCCAGGCCCCCTGCGATCCCATGCCGAAAGACAAGCTGGATCCCCTCGTCAAAGGAGCCGCCCAAAACGAAGGTGTCGACCCTCAATTGGTCCAGGCCGTCATAGACCAGGAATCGGCCTCCAAACCCTGCGCCGTCTCCGTCAAAGGCGCCCAAGGTCTCATGCAGCTGATGCCCGCGACCGCGGCCGAATTGGGAGTCAAAGACGCCTTCGACGCTCAGCAAAATGTCGAGGCCGGAACGCGCTTTCTGAAACAACTCCTGACGAAATATAATGGTGACGTTTCTCTCGCTCTGAGCGCCTATAATGCCGGTTCCGGCCGTGTCGATCACGATGGCGGCATTCCAGAAATCCCCGAAACCATCAACTACGTCAAGGACATCCTGGCCAAGGTCCCTGCCCAGCAGTAACAGTAGTGTATAATTAGTATCCCTTCACACCTGTGCCCGCGATTCACACAATTCCTTCCCTATATTGCTGATTCTGGACGCGAAAACCGTGGTAATTTAGTTGCGTTGCGGCAGGTATGAAGCATTTCCTGGTTTTTGCGTTCTCAGCCTCGTTATTCGGGCAAACGCAGACGGCCAATCCGCCGCGGCTGGATCCCTCTGTCAGTCCGGCTCCGGTAGCCGATGTGACTGTCAGCAGCGACACCAACGTGAATTCCCGTTACTTGGTGGAGAGCGTTGGCATTACAAATCCTCGCCGTTATCACATACCCAGGAGTCTGATCGAGGACATGCAGAACCTCGTCGGACGGCGCTTCAACAGCGATTTGTTTCAAAACCTCGCCTCTCGTCTTAGCAATGAGCTCCACGGGCATGAAGTGCTCTTCAAACTCTCGCGCGGAACCGACCCGGGACAGGTCCGTGTCACCTTCGAAATTCACGGTCCCCGCACCGGTTTCGATGTCGATCTCCCCAAATTCGTCTACAATTCCAAACAGGGCCTGAGCGGCGAAGGCGACGCCATGCTGAACGTCGGAGCCAACACCGTCACCTTCGGCCTCCTCAGCGACGAAGATTCTTCCATCCCCCGCACCGCAGGCGTCCGCGTGCGTTACGACCGTCTCGAAGTAGGTTCCGAACGCGTACAGCTAGGCTTCGAATTCGACAGCTATCACGAGCAGTACAACGCCGCCACGCAAACCGCCGCCGCCGGCGACAACGATCTCTCCGTTCTCTATCGCAACCGCCAGAACTATGAGCCGACCGCGACCATCGCTCTCGCCGCCCCCCTCACCTGGACTGTAGGCGTCAGCTTCCAGGAATTCCAGCAGCAGTACCCCTCCCCCCGCGCCGAGTCGTCTGATGCTATTGTCAATAGTCTGCGGTACGATCGCAGTTGGACAGATTCAATAGGAGGCAAACACCGCTTTAGCGCAAGTTATACTTTACGCGTCGCCACCAGCTTTCTTGGCAGCGCCTACGCGTACACGCGCCATGCGGTTGACGCTACATACCACTGGCATCGCGGTCGCCAGTCCGTTGAAGGAACGTTCCTCGGCGGAGCGATCGCGGGCAACGCGCCGCTGTTCGATCGTTTCGTTGTCGGCAACAGCGTCGTGCTTCGTGGTTGGGATAAATATGAGCTGGACCCACTGGGAGCGAGCCGTGTCGCCTACGGCTCGTTCGGCTACGGGTTTAGCAGGTTCCGTGCCTTCTATGACACCGGCGCGGTTTGGAACAAAGGAGAAGGAGTTAGCCTGAAGCAATCCGCTGGAGTTGGAGTGAAAGTTGAAGGCGTCTTGTTGGCCGTCGCCTTTCCGATTCGTCACGACCGCTTGGAGGCGGTTCTAATCGCTGGTATGAACTTCTAGATGCATCCACCCTCGACACGGTGGTGTACCGTTGCCATGGCCGGAATCCTCTGCGCACTGGGGTGGTCGTATACTATCCAGACCCTGTTGCCCCGCGTCATTGGCGATCGGTTGCTAGTCACCGCGCCGGGCTTGCATTTCCTCACCGGCAAATCCCTCCAGCGTTTGCATGATGGCGCTTCCGTGCCCTACGCGTTTCAGATGACCCTTTCCGAGGTGCCCCGCGGAATCCCTTTGCAACGCAATGTCGATCGTTTTGTCGTCAGCTACGACGTCTGGGGCGAAACCTTCGCCGTGGTCGAAGCCCGTGAAGCCCGCCATGGCGTCTCCCATCTGGCCGCCAACAATGCCGAATCCTGGTGCATTGAGCGGATGGGCGTCTCCTCGGCCGGCCTCCCCCTCGATCGCGACCTCTGGCTCCGTCTCGAGATCCGTGCCGAAGAGCCCCTCGCGTCCCCGTTAAGCGAATCCGGTCTGAGCCTGACCAGCCTGATCGATCTTTTCAGCAAGCCGCCCCGCTCTCAGAGCCAGGAATGGATTGCGGAAAGCGCCGCCTTCCGCCTCCCGAATTTGAAGCGTTAAGGCCATGGGCGTCCGAACCAGGCTGATTGTCGGATTCGTCATCGCAACGTTGTTGCCGCTCGGCCTCACTGTCGCCGTGTCTGTTTCTCTCCTCAAACGTACTCTCTCGCTCGCTTCCACGCGCGATCTCGATGATCTCTCCCTATCTCTTGAGAAAACGGGGCGCGAGTTGTATCACCGCACCCGCGAATCACTCAAACAGGATGCCGCGAATGGAAAAATCCAGCCCGTGCGCTACCTCGCCTCCGACTCCGCTCAGTGGCCTTCCGACGTCCGCGAATTTGCCCAAACCGATCAGCCCGAACGCGTCGTCCTGACGGGTTCAGGCGGCGATCGCATGGAATACCTGGTGCGCCGTGGTCACGACGTCTGGCTCTATGCGACATCGCTCCACGGCGTCGCGCTCGGCGGTGTCGCGGAGCAGTATGCGCGCGCTCGGGCCGTGGTCGAACGCGCCGCAGGACGCGATCTGCGCCGCGGTTATATTTTCGCCCTGATCGTGCTCGCCGCCTCTCTATGGACCCTCGCTTTTTCCGGCGTGGTTCTATGGGCCACGCGCCTCACCCGTCCCATCCGGCGGCTCACGCAGGCGCTCTCCGATGTTGCCGGCGGCCGCCTCGATCAACACGTCGATATCTCTCGCTACGACGAAATTGGCGTCGCCATCGACACCTTCAATCGCATGACCCAGGAGTTGCGACATTCGCGCGACCGTCTGGTCTACATGGCGCGGCTCGAAAGCTGGCAGGCGCTCGCACGCAAGATGGCGCACGAAGTCAAAAACTCGCTCACGCCCATCCGCCTCACCATCGAAGAAGTCGCCGCGCGCGATGACGGCCGCGACAACGGCTTTCTGCGCCAGGCTTCGCAGATCGTGGTCGATGAAGTCACCGCGCTGGAGCGCCGCGTCCGAGCCTTCGCCGATTTTTCGGGTGAACCGCCCGTCCGCCCGAAAGAGCTGGACCTGAACTCTCTGCTCCAGGAGCGCGTTTCGTTTCTAAAAACATCGCATCCCGAAATTGTTTATAACGTCCGCCTGTCCGAAGACGGTCCGCGAGCCGTAGCCGACGAAGACCTGGTCAAGGGCATGCTTACGAACCTGCTCGAGAATGCGGCGCAAGCCGCGCAGCCCGGAGGCGTCGTGCTCGGTGTCACCAATTCCGTCAACGGCCACGTCTCCATCGAAGTTCACGATTCCGGTCCCGGCCTCAACGCCGCCGTCCGCAACTCGCTGTTCCAGCCGACCATCTCTTTCAAGCCCGGAGGAATGGGCCTGGGGCTCTCCATCGCCCGCCGCAGCGCGGTGCTCTCCGGCGGCGACATCGAATTAGTAAACAGCGAACTGGGAGGCGCCGGATTTCGTGTCCTTCTCCCTCGAGCCTAAAATCGTCGCTGCCTCACCCAGATCGCCCCAACCGATCCACGATCCCCGTAGCCGAGCCGTGACCGGGAGGGAGTATGAAAAAATCGGCTATTGCCCCTCCGTTACCGTCGGGGTCCGCAACGCTGTACCGGATTTTCACGATCTTACGGAACCGCGCGCGAAAGCAAGCGGAGAGCGGTCCGACCCAGCCCCCGATCCACACAACGGAACCACGACCGTAAGGGAGTGGCACTAAGCCCAATGCCGTCTAAACGCATCCTGATCCTCGACGACGAACCCAACATCTGCCGCTCCTTGCAGATGATTCTCGAACACTCCGGTTACGCCGTAACCATCGCCCGGACCATTGAAGAAGGACGCCTCCTCGCTCCCCGCGCCGACGCGTTGCTTCTCGACGTGCGTCTCCCCGACGGCAGCGGCATCGATCTTCTCCGTCAATTACGCGAAATGGATATCGCCGTGCCCGCTGTTATGATCTCGGGCCACGGCACCATCGCGGACGCCATAGAAGCCACACGCGCCGGCGCCTTCGACTTCCTCGAAAAGCCGCTCGCGCGCGACAAGGTCCTTGTCGCTCTCAAAAACGCGCTCGAGCATTCCACCCTGCGCCGCGAGAATCAGCAACTGCGCGAGATTGTCGGAGCCGGTCCTAAAATGATCGGCGCCAGCCCCGTATTCCTCAAAGTCGTCGAGCAGGCCACGCTAGCCGCCCGTTCCGATGCCCGCGTGCTCCTCATGGGTGAATCCGGTACCGGCAAAGAGCTCCTCGCAGCCCACATACATCGCGAGAGCCCCTTCGCCACCGGACCCTTTGTAAAAGTGAACTGCGCGGCCATTCCTTCTGAGCTCCTCGAGAGCGAACTCTTCGGTCATGAGAAAGGCGCCTTCACCGGAGCCGTGTCCATGCGCCGCGGCAAGTTCGAGCTCGCCGACGGCGGGACCATCTTCCTCGACGAAGTCGGCGACCTGCACGCCGGCTCGCAAGCCAAGCTGCTCCGTGTTTTGCAGGAAGGCGAGTTTCAACGCGTCGGCGGCGAGCAGACCATCCATGTTTCCGTGCGCGTCGTCTCCGCCACCAATCGCAACCTCCAGGATTTCGTGACGCAGCAGAAATTCCGTGAAGATCTCTATTACCGTCTGTGCGTTGTTCCCATTCGCGTACCGGCATTACGCGAACGTCCCCAGGACATCGTGGCCATGGCCGAATACTTCCTCGGCGAATTCTGCGCCCGCAACAATTTCCATCCCAAACAAATTGTCCCGGAAGTGTTTCGACTCCTCGAAGCCTACTCCTGGCCTGGGAACGCCCGCGAGCTCCGCAATGTCATCGAGCGCATGGCGATCCTCAATTCCGGCGAGATCCTCACTCCTGAGACCATCCCTGTCGAAATCCGCATCGGCGCCGACAGTGGACCTCGCTCGAATCTCCGCGAAGCCCGCGACGCTGCGGAGCGCGATCACATCCTGCGCGTGCTCGAAGAGACCAACTGGAACGTCTCCGGCGCCGCCCGCGTGCTGGGGATGGAGCGCACTAATCTGCACAAGCGAATTAGAGCGCTCGGACTGACCCGTGGAATGCGAGCCGGAGTATCCTAGTTCCCCACAAACCACGAACTTCGAACTAACAACAACGAAGTAACCGCTACGAACGCAAATAACCCTTGCGCGTAAAACACTGATTTGAGATACTATCTCCAGTTTTTCACCAGAGTTGTGCTCGTCGGTAGCATCATAGGCGGCACCATGCGGACGCGCTCGACGCCAACGCCTGATGTCGCTGTTTTGCGTTCGGCGAGTGCAGGCCAGAGTAAGGAGAAATAAGTAGTGAGAGAAAAAGGTATCGTTAAATGGTTTAACGCCGCGAAGGGCTATGGATTTATCCAGCGTTCCAACGGCGAGGACGTGTTTGTTCACTTTTCAGCGATCCAAATGAGCGGCTATCGTTCGCTCGATGAGGGCTCGGAGGTGGAGTTCGAGGTCAAGCGGGGACCCAAGGGTCTGCAGGCCGAGAATGTCATGAGGCCGTAGTTCCCTGACTCCATTTATAAAGTTTAAAATCTAATAAAGGAATCGCGAGCCGCCCCGGCGTGGGCGGCTTTTTTATGAGCTCACTTCTTCTCACTCACGGCGCTGGATCCAATCGCAACGCCCCTCTTCTCGTCGCCGTACAAAACGCGCTCCACGGTATCGACGTGGTCCGTTACGATCTCCCTTTTCGTCAAGCGCGGCCCAAAGGACCGCCCCGTCCCGGCGACGCCGCCAACGATCGTGCCGGACTGAAACAGGAAATCCTGAAGCTGCGTGAGCAAGCCGCCGGCCCCGTGTACATCGGCGGTGTGTCTTACGGAGGCCGCCAGGCCAGCATGCTCGTCGCCGAAGAACCCGACTTAGTGGACGGCCTGATTCTCCTCTCCTACCCGCTCCACGCACCCGGCAAACCAGATCAGCCTCGCATCGCGCATCTCCCGGACGTCAAAGTGCCTGCGCTGTTCGTCCACGGCTCGCACGATCCGTTCGGTACTCTGGAAGAGATCGAAAACGCTTTGCGGTTGATTCCCGCACGCACTCGGCTGGTCCCTGTCCAGGGTGCTGGGCACGATCTTAAAGGAGCCGCGCCGGCCGCCGCGGCCGCCTTCCAGGAGTTCTTCAAATGATCCGAATCGTCTTCCTCAGCCTTATCGTTGCCGCATCCAGCTACGCATCCGCCCAGGATCTCCCGCTCTTCGATAGCCACTCCGATGTCGGTACCGTCCTTCATCCAGGAACCGTCCAGTACGACCCGGCTTCGCGCACCTACACTATCTCCGGCAGTGGCGAGAATATGTGGTTTGACTCCGATGCCTTTCAATTCGTCTGGAAAAAGGTCTCGGGAGATGTCACGTTAACCGCCGATGTCACCTTTCTCGGAACCGGCGGCAACGCGCATCGCAAAGGCGTCCTCATGATCCGCCAGACGCTCGACGTCGGCTCTCCCTACGTCGACGCCGCGCTTCATGGCAATGGCCTCACTTCCATTCAGGCTCGCGATGAGAAAGGCGCCATCACGCACGAAGTCCAATCCAACGTGTCCGCGCCGCATCGTGCGCGCATCGAAAAACGCGGCAACATGGTCTACGTGTTTGTCGCCGGCGAAGGGGAAGAACTGCATCCCAGCGGCGGCTCGATGCAGGTTTCGTTCGACGGTCCGTTTTACGCCGGACTCGGCGTCTGCTCCCATGATAAAAACGCCGTTGAAAAAGTGGCCTTCTCCAACGTGGATCTCTCGACCGGCTCCGGCTCGCCGGCCGTCGAACCCACTCTTTACACCACACTCGAAGTCGTGCGCCTCGCCGCTCTCACGGACCATCGCGCGGTTGTGGTCGCCAAAGGACGAATCGAATCCCCCGCCTGGACGGACGACGGCTTATACCTGACCTATAACCTCAATGGCGAGCCGCAAAAAGTCCGGGCCGATGGAGGCAAACCTGAACCGGCCGGCCGATCCGTTCCCACCGCGGATTCGGGGCCGCAACTCTCGCCGGATGGCCGCCATCGCGTCTATTTATCTTACGAGAACCAAGGCTTCGTCACTCTGCGTATCTTGAATCTCGCAACGTCAAAAACCAATACGGTCGGGAAGTTCCTTGATGGACTCGGCAAAATGGGGCTGCCTGCGTGGTCGCCCGACAGTAGCCGCATCGCGTTCATCACATATCAATTAATCCCGAACTGATCCTTACTTCCCAGGCGCGAGCCGATAGTAAAGCAATTGCTGGCTCGGTCCTGGAGGTTCTTGAGCCCAGCACACTGGACCGTTCGAGAGTCTGCCGCCGTTGACCGCCAGAATCGAGACGTCCCCGCTTGTCTCGCGCAGCACGAGTTCCAGTTTGCCGGTTCCGCCGCGCCATCCCGTTGGCTCGTTTGTCGAACCGATAACGGCCGCCTCGGCCGGATATTTATCGGTGACCGGTGCATTCTGAAGAGCCGCCGGAGCGCATCCAACCAACCCGCCATCGTGTGCGATACTCAGCGGCAACCCCCACACTGTCCCATCGGGGCTTCGAAACAACCCGATCCTATCGCCGGTGCCGTGCTGGTCCGGCGTCGGATGATTGCCTGTCGTGATGAGCGTTCCGTACTTGGCCTGCAACACGGCCAACGGCGTATCGGACGCGTGCGCGGGCTCGCGATGCGAGCCACAACCTGTCATCAGCAGAAGAACCGCGCAGAGGAAGCGGCGTCGCATACGTCGATTTTAGCGGGCGATCCTTGTGAGAATCGGACCGAGCACCGCCAGGAACAACACGTAGCTCGCCGACAACGGCCCAAGCTGCGGTTCCAGGCTCGCGCCCAATCCGGCGATCACAATCGAGAACTCGCCCCGTGAGACCAGCGCCATCCCGGCGCGCAAACGTCCTCGATTATCGATCCCCGCTCTTCGAGCCGCCCACATCCCCGTCAGGATTTTCGTACCGGCGGTTACCACCCCGAGTCCGATCGCAAAAGGCAGCGCCGGAACGAGCGTCGAGGGGTCGATCTCCAGCCCAAAAAAGAAGAAGAACGTGGCCGCGAATAAATCGCGCAGCGGCGCGAGAAGGCGGTGCGATTGCTCCGCGAGAGGTCCTGATACCGCGATGCCCACCAGGAACGCGCCGATGGCCGATGAAACCTGAAAGTGTTGCGCCACGCCCGCTACCAGCAGTACAATCCCGAACGTCGTCAGCAGGATGATCTCATCCGATTCGTGCGCCATGAAGCGGCTCAACGGCTGACCAAACTTCACGGCAATCAATAGAACTGCGCTCACGCAGACAATGGCGATCGATACGGACAGTACCATGTTCAGCGGAGCGCCGCCCACCAGGAGCACCGCGACAACCGGCAGGTAAACAGCCATCGCAAGATCCTCCAGCACCAGCACTGCGAGCACCGCGGGAGTCTCCGGACAATTCAGCCGGCCTAGTTCCGCAAGAACCTTCGCGATAACGCCGGACGACGAGATGTACGTCACGCCTCCCAGCAGGATCGACGGAAGCGGCTTCCAACCGAGCAGCAGACCGGCGACGAAGCCCGGGGGAAAATTGAGGATCAGGTCGACAACTCCCGCCGGAAATCCGCGGCGCAGATTTTCTCGCAACTCTTCGCCCGTATATTCGAGCCCCAGCATGAAGAGGAGCAGCAAAACGCCGATCTCGGCGCCGAGTTTGATAAAGTCTTTGCTGAAATTCAGCGGAAGCAGGCCGCCATTCCCGAATGCGAGCCCCGCAATCAGGTACAGAGGGATAGCCGAAAATCCGAATCGGCTCGCCAAGCGTGCCAATATAGCGAGGCCAACGATCGCCGCGCCCAACTCCATAAAAAGGTGAGAGAGGTGCGCGGCATCCATAAAAAGTCAGCCCCTATTGTGGCATGCCAAGAAATCCAACTACCTGAAGCTACGATAATCCCGGAACCGAGCCGCGACCGTCAGGGTCGTTAAAAAATCGGCTATTGTGTCCGTTCGGGGTTCCGCAACACTGTACCGGATTTTCACGATCTTACGGAACCAAGTAAGCGGAGATTGTCGACGAGTATTTCATAGACCCGGGCAGGGAGCGGACATCGCCCGCGCTATCCTAAAGCCCATGAAGACCGCGCTACTCGCCCTGTGCCTCACCACGGCCGCTCTGCACGCCCAACCCGAAGGCATCTGGCAAGGCTACGACGGAGAATGGGGCCACGTTTCTCGCCAGCTCATCGCCCTCGCCGAAGCGACGCCTCCGGAAAAATTCGCATGGCGTCCCGCCCCCGGCGTCCGTTCCACCAGCGAAGTCTACATGCACATTGCGATGGCGAATTTCTATCTGCTGAGCGTCACCGGTCCCCAAATGCCCGCCGATCTCAAGTCCGGCATGGAAAAAACGGTGACCTCAAAAGCCGATGTGATCGACTGGTTGAAGCGCTCTCTCGAAGCTGTCAAAACCGCCCACGCCGCCATCAAACCCGCCGATCTCCAACGCAAAGTGAAAATTGAAAACGTCAACGCCACAGTGGATGGCATGTATCTGCGCATCATCGTGCACGCCAACGAACACATGGGTCAACTCGTAGCCTACGCGCGCATGACCGGAGTGGTTCCTCCCTGGTCTGCTTCAGAAAAATAGCTTAAAAACTAAACTTCGCCGCCATCTGAATCAATCTTGGCGAAGCCGCGCTGACAATCTGACCGAAGCTCGCGCTCGTAATGTTTCCGTTCACTGACGCCGGACCGTAGAACTGCGCGTGGTTGAAAATATTGAACGCTTCGAACCGCAATTCCAGCGTCTTCGATTCCGCCAGCCTGACGTTCTTATGCAGAGCCGCATCGAAATTCTCGATTCCTGGTCCATAGAAGAACCGCCGCGCGGCCGTCCCAATCTGTCCCAGCGCGGGAAGGCTGAACAGCGCCGTATTGAACGCCGCCCGCCCATTGCGTGGATTGAGATTCACGTCCAGATTCCCTGGCGTGTAATCGGGCGTATCGACGCCATTGTTATTAATCCCGTTCGGAATCGTGCCAAGCAGCGACGTGTCATTGTTGTTATACAAAGTCACCGGAAATCCAGTGCTAAATCGAGTAACTCCGGAGAGCGACCACCCCTTCCACACTTTCCAGTCATAACTCGCGACGAAGTTATGCCGCATGTCGAAAGCCGACGGCGCCCTGCTCAAGCTCGGATTCAATGGATTGACTGCTTCCGCGAGGCTGGAAGATTGATCCAGCGACTTGCCGTATGTATAACCCGCCGATAACTCCAGCAACCGGCTGGCATGACGAAGCGAAACCTCCAGCGCATTGTAATTGGAGTTTCCGATCGTCTTCTGATAAGTCACCGCCGCGAAATCGGAACTGAACGGCCCGCGCGTCCCGTTAATCACCTGACCCGACCGGGTAACATAAGTGCCGCTCTCGCCGAACGGCCCGCAGGTGGGCGTTCCCGGCATTACATCCGAAGGCTGGCTGAGACTCAAACACAGCGCGGGATTACCAGGATTCGCTGAAATGAGAACCAGCAAATGATGCGCTTCCGTACCCACGTAGCTCGCGCTCAAAACCGTATTGCGCGCAATCTCCCGCTCCACGGAAAACGTGTAGCTCTCGCTGTAAGGAGTCACATTTTGATGGAAGAACGACGGCACACCGGTAATCGGCAAATACTGCGACCAATTCACCGAGTTATTCGGATTTCCCGCCGACGCGCCTAACGCCGGGATCGGCTCCGGAAAGCGCTGTCCGATATTCTGCCCGCTCGCCGCGGTAATGAACGGCGTCGAAAACAACGGTGGAGAAAAGCTCGAATAATCGTAGCCATAGGGAGGATTCGCGCTCATGATCCCGGCGGACAATCCCTCAAAGGCCGTGTAGAACATCCCGTAACCCGCGCGAATACTGGTCTTCGAATCCGGGGAATACGCGATCCCAACGCGTGGAGCAAAGTTCGTGTACTTGGTCGGTGCCAGAGTATCCGGAATCCCTGGATCGCCCGGAAAAACCAGCCCCGCCGGAGCGCCTGGATACACAACGGACTGCTCACCCGGAACCAGCGTTTGCAGCTGATTGTATTTCTCGCGCCACGGAGGCAGCAGATCCCATCGCAGCCCGTAGTTCACGGTCAGATTCGGTCGAAGCTGCCAGCTATCCTGCCCATACAATCCGACATACTTGTTGCGCAGATAGAAGCTTTGCGAATCCCCTTGCGAGTAACTGCTCGCGACACCCAGCAGAAAATCGGCGAAATCCGACCCTGTCTCAGTTCCCTGAAATAGAAACGAACCGTTGTAGATCGCATCCGGATTGATATTGACCTGATCGTAGTGAACGCTCGCGCCCATCCTGACGATATGTTTTCCGATGACTCGCGAGAAGTTATCCGACCATTGATAAGTATTGTTCGCCTGCTTCACGCTGGTGGTATCCACGCCGATTGTGAAGTCGTTGAATTCGACGTTCTCGATACCTTCGATCTTCGGCGCCAGCGGAACAATCCCCGTGAATCCTTGCGAAGCGAGCGACGTGCCCACTCCTCCCGACGGCTGCCCCACGTTATTCGAGGACCGCATGTAACCGAGCCGTAATTCGTTCACCGATGCGCCGCCGAAAGTGGTGGTAAGTCCGATGGTCGCGAGTTGCGCCAGGCCCAACGAAATTGCATTAAATCCCGGAACATTTGCTCCGCCTTGCCCCGTCGGATAGGGATTGTCCATCCGGTAGTTATCGGCGAAGTAATAAGCCGAGATCGCTCCCCAGCGCGTATTCGCGTCGATCTTGAATGCGCCCTTATCGTCGCGCAGGTCCTGATTGTACGCGGATGTCGAAAATGTATTCGCGCCTTGATTCGGCAAAGGAATGTACGGTAGGAGCGCCTTGGCGGGCGCCGACCACGCGCTCTGCGGAATCTGTGCATTCGGAAGCACGCACTGCGCCGACGTCACGCATCCGGGAGTGTAATAGGCTTCTCCTGGACGAACTTCATACCCGAGTTTCTGAGAAAGCAGATTCGCCCAATACTGGCCATTGACGCTCCCGGTGAGCGAATTCGCGATGTCGGAGAAATTCCCGCCGCGATCCTGCACTGATGGAACCGAGATGAGTCCCGTCTCCACGCCCTGTGTCATCCGCGTACCCTGATAATCTGCAAAAAAGAAAATCTTGTTCTTACGAATCGGACCGCCAACTGTAGCGCCAAACTGATTGCGATCGAACTTAGCGCGCTCGGGAGAAAAGTAATTGCGAGCATCCAGATCCGTGTTGCGCAGAAACTCAAAAGCGCTGCCGTGTAAATCGTTGGTCCCCGACTTAGTCGTAACCAGCACCTGTCCACCACTGAAGTTCCCGTACTCCGCATCGAAATTGCTGGTGAGGACGCGAAACTCCAGGATCGAATCGAGATTCGGCACAATCGCCGCACCCATATTGAAATCTTCCTGCGCCGAGTTGCCGTTCACCGTGAAACCGTTGGCCGTTTCTCTCTGCCCGCTCACCGACATGTTCCCCGGATTCAGATCCCCCGAAGGAGGCGCGTTCGTGCACCCCGACATCACCACCGCGTTCGGCTGCTGCGAGCTCACTGGAATCACGCCGGGCTGTAGCGCCAGCAGATCGGTATAGCTGCGCCCGTTGACCGGAACGCTCGCCGCCTTACTCGCCGAGATCAGTTCGCCCATCTCCGTACTCGTGGTCTCCACCTGCGCGGGCGATTCCGTCACGATCACCGCCTCCGACCGGTTTTCAATAACCAATTGAATATCCAGCTTGAGAGCGGAATTCGAGTCCACCACCACCCGAGCCGATTTGTAAGGCTGGAATCCGGAATGGTCGATCTGCAACTCGTATGCGCCTGAAGGTAAGGCGGGAAAGGCGTAGAACCCGGCTTCATTCGTTGCCGTCCGTTGCGTAACGCCCGTGTTGGCATTTCGAACCACCACGGGAACGTCCGGCATCACTGCACCGCTCGGATCCAAAACCGAACCGGCAATGGTGGCCAGCAGAGCAATTAGGATTGGGGAAGGCACGCTACTCCTTGCATGTCGGACCGGCTCAAGGTCGTCAATCCGGCACGCAAGCAAGCGCGCCATAGGCTTAAACTTGATTACATCCTACTTGCAAATCGTTGTCAACTGGTTTTTTTGGGAACGCGAAGTCAGATCGCCAGGGGCACACCGCTCAATCCCAGATGCCGATCGGTGGACCAGCAAATCGCAGTACGCCTTTCCGCCATGATGGCAAGTCCATGAGCGTCGGCCAAAGTCAGCTTCTGATCGGCAAACCTCTTCACCAAGAGGCTCGCTTTAGCCAACTCTGTGGAGTCAAATCCCTGAATTGCCAGTTGCGGTAGCGCTTTGATGAGCGCAAGAAATTGTATTGCCCGCTGCTGGTCGTATCTGCGTAAGAACCAGCCATGCCCTTCCGCGATAACGAGCGATGAGGTCACCATTGCCGGTGGTTCCGAAAACAGTCGGCGAAAGAGGCTGTGATAACTATCGGACCGATCCAGGAAAGCGATTAATGCAGATGTGTCGATATAGCACTCAGTCCTTCGCGCCATAAACGATCTCATCGATGGACTGGCTTGAACGGCTGTCTCCGCTCTCGACTAAGCCCGCGAACCTCATCCACGGCCCTGTTTCCGGCGTCGGGAGCATTTCTCTGACTGCCCGGCGAACGAACTCCGCAACCGATATCCCCAATGAGGCGGCTTCACGTTTCGCCAACTCGTACTCGTGTTCGTCAAGACTGACCTGCGTCCGGATCATGTTATCACGTCTTCCCTCAATGATAACATGACCGCCCGCAAACCGAAATCCAGTTAACGCCTGTCATCAATCTTTATTTCCCCCACTCCCAACCACTTACAACCGCGCACACCTGGCCCCCGCGCCATCTGACGCCGACAAGCGAAGCAAAATGAACACGCGCCGCCAAGTCGAATCGCTCCTGGGCGAACTCCCGGAACACGCCGCTTTCGCCCCGCCGTCCGGTCAGATTTTCGTCATGTTGCCCAACAGAAGCCACCAGACCGTTGCCCTCCACGACCCTGCCTTTCGCGATTGGCTCACGCATCAATATCTTCAGCGCGAAGGCACGCCGCCCGCGCAAGGTGTGCTTAACGACGCTATCAGAGCTCTTCGTGCCGACGCGTGTCTCTGCGTAACGACGCTGCTCTCCGCATCGGCTCCCAGGCGGACTCCCTCTACATCGACCTCACCAATGCCGATGGCGAAGCCGTCGAGATCAACAGCCGCGGCGTCCAAATCGCGACATTCACACCTGGCTTCGTTTTCCGCAGCACAAGAGGCCAACTCTCGCTTCCCAAGCCCACCGCGCCCACTGGCGATCCGCCAACCAGCGCGCTTCCCGAGACCTTGACACCCTGGATTCTCGCCGCCCTCCAACCCACCGGCGCCTACCCGATCCTGATCCTCCACGGCCCGCCAGGCAGCGGCAAAACTACGGTCGCTCGCCTGCTGCGCCGGCTTCTCGACCCCGTGGCCGCGCCTGTGACTTCGTTCCCGCCACGCGAGCGCGTCATCTGCACGCTTGCACTGAGCAATCGTGTCCTTGCCTTCGATCACGTCACGAGAATGTCGGAATCCGCCTCCGGCACCCTTTGCCGCGTCGCATCGGGAACCGGGGTAGAGGTCAAGGAACACGGCGATCGCCGCAACCCTCTGATGCTCGAAATTGCCCGCTATTGTCATCACGACGCCTCGCACGGGCCTCAACGATTGGCAACCCCGCCCCGATTTGGCATCGAGAGCCATAACCATCCACATGGACAAAATCGAAAACCCTCGCGCGCAAAAAGAAATCGAAGCGGAATTCGAACAGCTTCGCCCCGAAATACTCGGCCACCTTTACGCCAAGTACGCAAAGAACGAAGCACGCAGTACGCCGCACGACGAACGCCGTACGATCAACGAACTAAACACTGCCTCCGCCCAATCCGACCCCCTCTACGCAGCCATAACTCGGCTCACGAGGAATGGACCGGAACCGCCACCGACCTCCAAAACAAAATCCCGCAAATTTGCGTCACCCCAAGATCCTTGTCTCACCGCCTCCGTTTCATAACTCCAGCACTGGCAACAACGAACTACGAACCAACAACTACGAACAACGAACGCCTTGCTACCCTTAATCCTTATGGCTGCGGCAACCTCCCAAGTACCGAAGCGTCTGCTCTTCGGCCCCGGTCCCACTATGGTGGAGCCTCGCGTGTATAACGCGCTATCGCAACCCGTTGTAGGTCATCTTGATCCTTATTTTTTGGAAATCGCCGGCGAAGTTCGGCAACTTTTGCGCCAGACCTTTGGCACGCGCAACGAACTGACGATTCCGATTTCCGGCACCGGCTCTTCCGGCATGGAAACCGCTGTCGGCAATTTCGTCGAGCCCGGCTCGAAATTCGCCGTCCTCGCAAATGGATATTTTTGCGACCGCCTCTCTGAAATGGGCAAGCGGCAAGGCGCCAATGTAGTCCGCCTCGAAAAACCCTGGGGCGAGGTCTTCGACGCACAGGAAGCGTCGGATTTCATCGCGCGGGAAAAACCCGCCGTGGTCGCCTTCGTGCACGCGGAAACGTCCACCGGCGCGCTCCAGAAGCCGAAGTTCATCTGCGATGCCGCGCACGACGCGGGAGCAATCGTCATCGCCGACACGGTCACTTCCCTCGGCGCAGTCCCCGTCAATGTGGATGCAAACGGAATCGACGTTGCCTATAGCTGCACGCAAAAAGGACTGAGTTGCCCGCCCGGCCTGTCGCCGATCACGGTCTCGCCGCGCGCCGTCGAGCGTCTCCACAACCGCAAAACGCCTACCAGCCAGTGGTATTTCGACCTGAAGCTGCTCATGGATTATTACGATGGCCGCAAGTATCACCACACCGCGTCGGCCACGCTCTTCTACGGGCTCCGCGAAGGGCTGACCGCGATCTTTGATGAAGGCCTGGAAAAACGTTTCGAGCGACACGTCCACGCCCACAACGCCCTGGTTCGCGGACTCGAAGAAATGGGCCTGCCGATGCACGTCAAGGAAGGTCATCGCATCCCGCATCTCAACACGCCGCGCGTCCCGCCAGGTATCGACGACGCCAAGGTCCGCAAGCACCTTCTCGAAAAGCACGGCATCGAAATCGCCGGCGGCTTCGGTCCTCTCGCGGGCAAAATCTTCCGCATCGGTGTCATGGGTCCGCTTGCCACCGATCTGAACGTCCGCATGTTCCTGGACGCGTTTAAGGAAGCGCTCGCCGCTTAGAAATCGTTGGCATTCCGGATCGCCCTTCTCTTTATAGCCATCGGCGTTCTGCGAATCGTCTCCACGTACACGGCTCTGAACCACACCGTGGACGAGCCGGGCTTCATCTCCGCCGGTCTCAGAATGGCTGACGCGCCACACCTATACGTTCATGCCGGAGCAGCCGCCGCTCTCGCACATCCCTTCCGCGATCGGGGCATGGCTCGCCGGAGCCCACGACAACAAAATCGTGCCGAACATCCTCTACGATTCGCCCTCCTACTACCGAACGCTCTCCTTCGCGCGAGCCGGCGAACTTCCGTTCTTCATCCTGGCGTCTCTGATGGTCTGGTTCTGGGCTCGGCGTCACCACGGCGATTACGCCGCTACGGCCGCGGTTCTCGTGTTCACGAACTTGCCGCCGGTCCTCGCGCACGCCGGACTCGCCACCACCGACATCGCTTTCTGCGGTACGCTCATGGCCGCCCTCTACGCATTCGAATCCGGAAGGGTTGTTCTGCTCGGCATCGCCGTCGCCGCGGGCATCCTGACTAAGTTCAGTTTCCTGCTCTATTTCCCCGTCTGCGTTGCCGTGATGTTTCTGCTCGGCGATCGCAAAGAGTACCTCTCGCGTTTCCGCCCGCGTTCACTCGCCATCGCGATTGTCACCTGCGTCCTGATAGTCTGGGCCGCGTACTTTTTTAGCTTCGCCCCGCTGATGGAAGGACTGCACGTCCTTCGCAGACACAACCGCTACGGCCATCCCAGCTACTTGTTCGGTGAACTGCGCACCCACGGCTGGTGGTACTTTTTCCCGGTCGTCTTCACTTATAAAACGCCGATAGCCTTTCTTGTTCTGCTCGGCATCGCCTGCTATTTCCTCCGCCGCGGCCCGCGCCGGCATTGGATTCCGTTGGTCTGCGCTGTCGGCATCATGGCCTCGGCGATGCCCAGCCACATCGATATCGGAATCCGCCACATCCTGCCCGTCTACGCCTTACTCGCGATCCCCGCCGGAATGGCCCTCGTTCGAGCGCCGAAAGTCCTGGCCGCCGTTCTCCTGCTCTGGCTTCTCGTCGCCTCGATAAAATCGCATCCCGACTACATCGCCTATTTCAACGAGTTCGCCCGCGGCCGAGCCGAACGTATCCGCGTCGATTCCGACCTCGACTGGGGTCAAAACTGCGAGCGCTTGGCCCGCTATTTGCATGATCGCGGCATAAAACAGGCAAGCGTCCGAATGTTCGGCAACCTCGATCCCTCGAGACACGGCCTGGCTCTCTACCAACTCGCTTCGCCATGGGAACCAACCACCGGCTGGATTGGGATAAGCGCCACGGAGCGCTATCTGACCGAACTGAAACCACCGCCCGGACCGCACATAAAACCCTGGTCCTGGCTCGACCCATATCAACCCGTAGACCGCATTGATGGCGGCGCAGTCCTCATCTACCACATCCCGCCCTAGCGCTTATACCCGATTTTCCTGAGGAAATCCCGCCGCGCATGCGCGTCCGCGTCGGTTTCTACGCCCTTCGGCGAGCTGCCATCCACCACGCCAAGCACGCCCCGGCCCTGCACCGTCTCCGCGACAATCACTTCAAGCGGATTGGCAGTTGCGCAGAAGATCGTACAAACCTCCGGAGTCATCTGAACGATGTTCGTGACGTTGATCGGATAGCCTTCCCGCATCGCGATCACGAACAAGTGACCGGCGCCCACAGCAGTAGCGTTGCGCGTAGCCATGGACTTCAGCTCATCATCGTTCCCGTCGACGCGAGTCAAACAAGGCCCCGAAGCCTCATTGAAAGCCACGCCGAATTTCATCTGAGGCACGGTATTGACGATCGCCTCATAAAGATCCTCAACCGTCTTGATGAAGTGACTCTGCCCCATAATGACGTTCCCGTTTTCCGGGATTTCCAGCCGAACCACTTTGAGTTCCATGTCCCAAGGTTACCCAACGCGTTAACGACGAACCACGAACTACGAACCAACAACGCTCGTAGAATAGTGATATGGAACTGGTCGTCAACGGAGCCCGGCGCCGCGTCCAGAGCGACCCCGAGCGGCCTCTCCTCTACGTTCTCCGCGAAGAACTCGATCTTACCGGAACCAAGTACGGCTGTGGCGAAGGCCAATGCCGCGCTTGTACGGTCCTGCTGGATGGGACTCCGGTACGCTCGTGCATCACTCCCGTGAGCAAGGCTCAAGGGAAACAAGTAACAACTATCGAAGGTCTCGAACAGAACGGAAAGCTGCATCCCGTTCAGGAAGCCTTTATCAAGGCGGACGCAATGCAGTGCGGCTATTGTACTCCCGGCATGATCGTCGGCAGCGTGGCGCTGCTCAAGAGAATTCCCGATCCGAGTGAAGCTCAGATCGCCCGCGAACTCGATGGTCATATCTGCCGTTGCGGCACGTATCCGCGCATCGTGACCGCTGTACGAATGGCGGCCAGAATGTCGAACGGAGGACACTATGCCTGAGCTGGATCGTATCGAACTCGAGCGCTACGAACTGCGCAGCGGACCGGCTTATCATTTCACGCCGGATCGCCGCGACTTCTTCAAATTCGCCGGCGCGGGGATCATTTTGTTCCTGGCCTTGAGTGGCGAGGCACAAGAGGCCGGTGGCGCCCGGCGCGGAGGTATGCGCGGTGAAGCGATGCCGCAGAATCTCGGCGCTTGGCTGCATATCGGCGAGGATGGCATCGTCACGGTTTACACCGGCAAAGCCGAAGTGGGCCAGAATATTCGAACATCGCTGACGCAGGCGGTCGCGGAAGAGCTGCGCACGAGCCCCGACAAGATTCGCATGGTGATGGCCGATACCGACCTGGTTCCTTACGACATGGGCACGTTCGGAAGCCGCACTACGCCGATCATGGCGCCGCAGCTTCATAAGGTAGCGGCGGCAGCGCGCGAGATGCTGATCGGTCTGGCGGCTGAGAAGTGGCAGGTAGATCGCGCTGGTTTGTCTTGCGAAAACGGAAGCATCCGGAACGGGTCTAAGGTCGTTTCCTTCGGCGATCTCACCAAGGGCCAGAAGCTCACGAAAACCATCGCGGAAAACACGCCGGTAACGCCCGCGACGCAATGGAAGATCGGCGATACGAATTTGGAAAAGGTCGGCGCGCGCGACATCGTGACCGGCAAGCATCGCTACGCCTACGATATTTCGCGTCCTGGGATGCTCTATGGCAAAATCGTTCGGCCATCGGCGTTCAACGCCAAGCTCGCTTCGGTCGATACGCAGGCGGCCGAAAAGATGGCGGGCATCACGGTGGTGCATGATGGCGAGTTCATCGGCGTCGCTTCCGAAGACCCGCAAAAGCTCTCTGCCGCGGTGGAAGCGGTGAAGGCAGAATGGAAAGCCAATCCGCAGCCGAGTTCGCGTGAACTCTTCTCCCTGCTCAAAGCGAATCCCGCCGCGAAATCGTCCGCAATCGAAGACGCCATCGCGCAGGCCGATGCAAAAGCCGAAGCCACTTACACGGTTGCCTATATCGCGCATGTGCCGCTTGAGCCGCGCGGAGCCGTTGCCGAGTGGAAGGATGGCAAGCTCACCGTCTGGACCGGCGGACAGCGTCCGTTCGGCGTTCGCGACGAGCTCGCCGAAGCGTTCAACCTGCCCAAAGATCGCGTCCGCGTCATCGGACCGGATACCGGTTCCGGCTACGGCGGCAAACATACCGGCGAAGCGGCCATCGAAGCGGCGCGTCTCGCGAAAGCCGCGGGCAAACCCGTGAAGGTCAATTGGACCCGCGAAGAAGAAATGACCTGGGCCTACTTCCGTCCAGCCGGCGTGATCGATGTTCGCAGCGCCGCGCGCCAAGACGGAACCATCGTCGCTTGGGACTTCCACAACTACAATTCCGGCCCGTCTGCGATGAAAAGCTCATACAACATTCCGAACGAGCGCGCCGAGTTTCATGAGGTGGAATCGCCGCTCCGCCAGGGCTCCTATCGCGGACTGGCCGGAACGGCCAACCACTTCGCTCGCGAATCGCACATGGATGAACTCGCGCACGCCGCCGGCGTGGAACCGTTATCGTTCCGCCTGAAGAACACCACCAATCCGAGATTGCGCCGCGTATTCGAAGCTGCGACCGAGAAGTTCGGATGGGGCAAATCGAAGACCCGTCCGGGCCAGGGTTTTGGATTATCCGGCGGCTTCGAGAAGGGTAGCTACTTCGCCTGCTGTGTCGAGCTCACGGCTCCGCAAAACGGATCGCCGCTGAGAATCGATCGAGTCGTGCAGGCATTCGACTGCGGCCCGGTTGTCAATCCCGAGCATCTCAAGAATCAAGTGGAAGGCTCCATTATTCAAGGTCTCGGCGGCGCATTATTCGAGGCTGTCGATTTTGAAAACGGCCGGATTCTGAACTCCCGGCTTACCAGATACCGGCTTCCGCGGTTCAGCGATATGCCCGTTCACATCGAAAGCGTACTAATCGATCCGAAGGATATTCCGTCGGCGGGGGCTGGCGAAACGCCTATTATGGGCATCGCGCCGGCCATTGCCAACGCGCTTTTCGACGCCACCGGCCAGCGCATCCGCTCCATGCCGCTGCGCGTCTGACAATTAGTGTCTTCGTACGTCTAATATCGAAAAGGAGGTGCCATTTTGCGATATTTCCTCCCTTTCGCATTCATCGCATCGTTAATAGCTCAAACGAGTCAGACGCCGAATCAGCAAAGCGTTAAGCCTGAAGTCAAACCGGAAGACAAGTGCTCCATTGAGGGCACGGTGGTGAACGCGACTTCGGGTGAGCCGCTAAAAAACGTGCATCTGCGCCTGACGCCGGTGGGGGATCAAAACGGCGTCCCTTACGGAACCGTCACCGAGGACGGCGGCCACTTTCTGTTCGACGGTGTCGATCCAGGACGCTACACGCTGCACGGGACGCGAAATGGGTTTGTGTCGCAATCGTATTCTTCCCAAGGAAACACGCGACGGACCACTACGCTTACTCTGGCGAATGGCCAGAAGATGAAGGAACTCACTTTCAAGCTGACGCCGCAGGGCGTGATTACGGGTCACGTGACCGATCAGGATGGCGAGCCGTTGTCTAACGTGGAGCTACAGTGTATGGCCTTCCGTTATACACGCGGAAAGAAAGAGCTTCAGATGATGGATTCTTCGTCGACGAACGACCTAGGCGAGTTCCGCATTTATGGGGTCGCGCCTGGCAAGTATATTTTGATGGCGCGGTACCGCTCAAACGATGTGTGGATGCCCGTGCGAGAGAAGGTCGTGGGATCAGCCAAGGCGGTGCAGGCGATGGAGCAGGGCTACGCACCCACTTACTACCCCAACGCCGCGAATCCGGAAAGCGCTTCCCTGATCGAGATTACGCCGGGCGGGACCATCCACGGGATCGACATGACGCTTCAGCGAACGCGAACGGTGCGGGTCAAAGGTCGCGTGAATCTGGCGAATGCCGGATCTCAACGAAACAACGTCATGCTCCAACTGCTGGTGCGCGGCGTTAACTATTACTACATGCCGGTTGCGACGGCTCGCATCTCGGACGCCAATGGCAATTTCGAAATGCGCGGGGTCCCGCCCGGCGCTTACGTCCTGACCGGATTTTTGACGAACGACGGAATGCGTTACTCAGCGCGCGCAACAGTGGATGTGGGCAATTCGAATGTCGATGGCGTGGAGGTGAGCTTTACGCCTCCGGGCGAGATCAAAGGGCGTCTTGTAGTGGAAGAGAATGGCGATCTCGGAAGCGGCACGATCCATATTTATCTACAAGCGAAAGTGAATCAGCCCATGATGGGAGGTTCCGGAAGCGCGGTTGGCGACGACCTGAACTTCAAGCTCACAAATGTCAGCCAGGACGCTTACGACATTTACGTCTCCGGTCTTCCAGAAGGCTTCTACTTAAAATCGGCTCGCATCGGAGACCAGGACATCACAGAAACGGGCGCCGATTTCACCCAAGGCGTTCCCGCCGGCGAGATGACGGTCACCATCAATCCCAAAGGCGCGCAGATTGAAGGCACCGTCCAAAATGCCAAGGGTGAAAACGCGGCCAGCGCCACGGTCACGCTCATCCCTGACGAAAAGCACAGATCGATCGCATGGCTTTATAAAACCGCAAGCACCGATCAGAACGGCCACTTCACGATGAAGGGTGTGCGTCCTGGCGAGTACAAGATCTACGCGTGGGAAGAAGTGGAATACGGTGCCTATCAGGACCCCGATTTTGTGAAGCCGCACGAATCGGCTGGGGTTGACATCAGCGCTAAACCCAGCGGGCACGACACCATCCAACTCGCCGTGATTCCGGCGGAAGATATCGCGGAACAGAAAAACCAGCCATAAAATGAAACGAGGGTCGGCGGGTTTTCACTAGAGGTTAAATATGTTCAGAGGTTCGGAGGGCAAGAGTCAATTCTCCAAGCTGCGCGCGGACTACGATGCCGCGTTTCAGGCATTGGCGGAAGCGATCGCGGCATCGGAGTCGAGCGGTCCGGATAAGGTCGCGGCCAAGCAGAAGGTCGATCTGGCGAGGGCCGCATGCAACCGCGCGCGCAACGCGCTCGCAGCGGTGATCCTGGATCGAAAATTAGAAGCTGCGGCCAAGGGCGAATCGCGCAAGCGCGGCAAATCGCTCTTCAATCGCCGCAGCGATACGCGCGCAGTCTTGCTATAAAAAGTGCGGCGAGGCTGAAAAGAACAAGCGCGGCCGTGGGTGGTTCGGGCGCGGTTCCTCCAAGCGGGTCGACTTGCGGGATCGTGTCGCCGTTCACGTCCTCTAAGTTCACAAGCACAGCGGTCCACGGGCAAAACTGATTTCCAAAAGATGGCCCGGACTCCTGGACGTAGGAAGGGGTTCCGTCGCAGAATTCAGCTGTCCGGGCCGCAAAAGTTACAGAGGAGGGGTCTAAATACCAGGACCAGGGTGCATTCCACGGCATGGGCTGCCATACCAGCATGCCGCTGGGAATGCTTGCCTGGGTGTCGCCGTCCCATAAAGACAAGGCCTCATCAATGCCCCCGGCATCGGTGATCCAGGCGTTAAAAGTTCCACTGCCGACCTGAAACTCCGCATAGACGGAGTCCGCCGGCATGAGCGGGGCTGCCCAAACAGCCTGAGCGAGAGCTATCGCAAGCAGCCAGTGTTTTGTTTGAAACAAAGGTCGAACTCCGCGGGCGGCGCATGATGGCAGTCACGCGTCGCGGTTTTCTGGCTCCCCTTTAGACACACGTATTCATGCAAATGTGTCAAACATTTTTAAGTAAGCTCGATAATCCGGCTGTCGCCCTCGGTTCGTGTAAGCCGGATCTCAGTTCGATCAGCGGGCAGCAGGTCGGGGAAGCGCTCACCCCACTCGATCAGGACCAGGGCGTCGCGATCGAAAAGCTCGTCCAGACCGAGCCGGGCAACCGCGCGGGGATCGTCCAATCGATAGAGGTCCACGTGGTAGACGCGATCCGAATACTCGTGGATCAGGGTGAAGGTCGGGCTCGAAACTTCGTCCGGCGAGGCGGCGCCCAGGCCTTTCACGATGCCCTTGGCCAGAGTAGTTTTGCCGGCCCCAAGGTTTCCAATCAGGAGCACGACGCCCTTTGCCGGCAGAGTGCGGGCGAGCCGCTCGCCGAGGGCAATGGTCTCGTCCTCGGAGGAAGTATGAAACACCTCAGACAAGCGTAGGATTGATCCCTTCCGCGACCTCGCGCATCGCGGCAGGCAGGTAGGCTAAAACATCGGTGGCCACGAATGATTTTTCCCCAACAACGAGCGCGCCCAACTGCGCCGCACGGCCATGGAGGTACACCGCGGCCAGCACGGATTCCTGAAGCCGGTCAGGAAACTGCGCGAAGATCCCGGCGATCAGGCCTGTGAGAACGTCGCCGGTGCCGCCCGTCGCGAGAGCCGGCGTGTTCGTGGGATTGATAAAGGTTTGGCCGTCCGGAAACGCGATCACGGTGCGATGTCCTTTCAGGACCATGCAAACGCCGCGCTCCATCGCAAATGAGCGTGCCATGTTGACGCGATCCGCCTGGATCTGCTCGATGGTTTTATTGGTGAGGCGGGACATCTCGCCAGGATGCGGAGTCATGATCCGAATGCCCTGCCCGCGAACGTCGGTGCGATCGAGAGCGTTCAGCGCGTCGGCGTCGACCACCATCGGCAAGTTCAAGTCCTGAATCGCCCGCCGGACGAATTGGACGGTTTCGGGATGCGTGCCGAGTCCGGGTCCGATCACGGCTACGGTTTTCTTCTCCGCGAGGCTCTTGAGTGCGCCGTGTTCGATAGCTTGCATCGAGATGGCGCCCGTCTCCGTTTCCGGAAGCGGGGCGGTCATGAGCTCGGGTGAATAGGAGGCGATGGGCTCGATGGCCGAGTCGGCGGAAGCTACGGTCACGAGCCCGGCGCCCGCTTTGAGCGCCGAAGTTCCGGACATCGCTGCCGCTCCCGTTTTACCGCGCGCGCCGGCTATGACAAGAACGTGCCCGTACTTGCCCTTGTTCGAATCGAGCTCGCGCGGGCCGAATAGATCACGGAAGATTTCCGGCTGGGAGAGCGAAAGGAAGACGGACTTGTCCCCTTCGAACATCGACGTCGGGGAGCCGATGGGCGCAACCCGCAGCTTGCCGCACCGTTCCGCGGCGGGCGAAAGCACGTGGCAGACTTTGGGCGCGGTGAAGGTGACCGTGTAATTGGCTGCAACCACCTCGCCCTCGATCTTCCCGGTGTCGCTTTGCATGCCGGAAGGCATGTCCACGGCGACGATATCGGCGAGGGAGAATCCGTCATTGATCTGGCGGATCAGTTCGACAATCGGGCCTTCGGCCGGTCCGTGCAGACCGGTGCCGAGCAGCGCGTCGACCACGACGGTGGCTAACTGCATTTCGGGCGTAATAGCGGATTCGAAGGGACATCCCGCGGTTTCCAGCATGCGCAGGTTCTGGGCTGCGTCGCCCTTCAATTCGGCGGGATCGCCCGCGAGCACGACGTGTAGCGCGGCAGGATGGAATCGCGTGAAGAGCTGGCGCGCGACCACCAGTCCGTCGCCGCCGTTGTTCCCTTTACCGCACAGGACGACGATGCGATGTTTGTCCAGCGGAGCGAATTTTTCGACGAGGAACTCAACAACGCGATGCCCAGCATTTTCCATCAGCACGATGCCGGAGATGCCGGCCTCAATACTGCGGCGATCGACGTCGCGCATTTGCGAGGCGGTCAAGACCTTCACGCTTTATTGTAAGAGATGGTAAGCTACTTTCCCAGGAGCCGATTCCATGAACGTTCGTGTAACCCTGTTGCTTACCGCTGTTTTATTCGCTTCCTGCGCCAAAAAAGAGGGAGTGATTTCCGCGGGTCCGAACTTTGAAAAAGACGTCCAGACCGCGTTGATAGAGGCCAAGCCGGGGAGCGTCATCGAACTGCCGGAAGGCACCTTCGAGATGACGGGAACGCTTTCCTTGACGGTTCCGAACGTGACGATTCGCGGCAGAGGTATCGGCAAAACGGTGCTCTCGTATCAGAACCAGAAAACCGGCGCTGCGGGAATTCTCGCGACCGGGAACAACTTCACTCTCGAAGGTTTGACGGTTCAAAACACGAAAGGCGATGGCGTGAAAATCAACGGTGCCGACGGGGTGACCATCCGCTCCGTGCGCGCCGAGTGGACTGGCGGACCGAACGAGAAGAACGGCTCCTATGGGATTTATCCCGTGCAGTGCAAGAACGTGCTGATCGAGGATTCGGCCTCATCGGGCGCGGCCGATGCCGGGATTTATGTCGGCCAGTCGAAGAACATCATCGTGCGGCGCAATCGCGCGGAATATAACGTTGCCGGAATAGAAATCGAGAATTCGGACGGCGCGGATGTCTACGACAACGTCGCGACGAACAATGCCGGCGGCCTTCTCGTTTTCGGCTTGCCCGATCTTCCGGTACAGGGAAGTCACAACACTCGCGTGTTTAACAACCAGGTCTTCGCCAACAATACGCAGAACTTCGCGCCGAAGGGCAACACCGTGGCAAAGGTTCCGACCGGGACCGGCATTCTTGTGCTCGCGACGCACCAGGCCGAGATTTTTAAGAACACCATTCACGACAACAACACCGTGAATGTCACGATCATCAGCTACCAATCGACGGGTAATCCAATCCACGATGCCAAGTACGATCCGTTTGTGACGGCGGTCTCTGTTCACGACAACACTATCGGGCCGGGCGGTGCGAATCCGGCGGGCATCGCGGCGGATGTGCTGGCGCCGAAAATCGGCAAGCCGCTTCCGGGGATTATGTGGGACGGCATCGTGAATCCGCAGGCCGCCGATCCACAGATTTGCATCGAGAACAACGGCGACGCGAAGTTCCTGAATTACGACGCGGCGGGCGGTTTCAAGAAGATCAGCGACGACTTGAAAGGCCATGCCTGTCAGATCGCGGCCGTGGCAGCCATCAAGATGTAGCCAGCACGACCGAGGGCCCGTCCCACATCTCTCAGATCGTAGGATTATGATCTAAAGGCATGGGAACGGTAAATGCACAAGGCTAAAATCTTGCGGCTCCATATCGGCGAGCGGGACCTATTGAACGGCAAGCCTTTGTATGAAGCGATCGTCAAAAAATGCCTGGAAATGAGGATCGCCGGCGCAACGGTCTTCAGAGGACTGGAAGGATACGGCGAGACAGCGGAGATCCACCGCCGTCATCTGGTAACGCACGATCAGCCCATTGTCATCGTGGTCATCGATGCCGAGGAGCGCATTAATGAATTGCTTCCGGTTGTGGAGAGCATGATGGACACCGGCATGATTGCAGTGTCGGATGTCGACGTGATTCGGGTAGAGCGCAACGCAGCAGGCCTGAACGTCAAGTAAATGGAACTGGATCTTCCGCTGATCGGCTTCGAGCGGGAGCTGTCGCGGCTCCAGAAAGCGTTCGAGCGGCGGGAATCGCTGCTGCTGCTCGGGGCTCGTGGCAGCGGGAAGACGACACTGCTGCGGGCGGCGCTGCGGGAATCCGGCACCGGCGCGATCTACGTGCGCTCGTCGGCCGTGCTGCACGATCTGTTGGTGAACCTCGCGCGATCGCTTCGTTTGGCGGATCCCACTCCGGGGTCCGGAACCAGCATGCATCTCAAAGGTATTCTCTGGACCGCCATGGAGGAAAATCCGGTGACGATCGTCCTTGACGATATCCAGGGAAGCGGCCCACGGAACTATCGATTTCTACAGCGGCTCTTCCATATGAAAGGCGTTGGGATTATCGCGGCGGCACGCGACTACAACTCGCTCGGAGCGCTCTCGCGCCTGTTCTGGGACCCTCGCCTGGTGGTCAATGTTCCCGCGCTGACTCAGCCTCAATCGACGGAACTATTCAATGAGCTGGCGCCGCAATTCGGCTTAACTCACCTCGACATCGACGAGTTCAGGCGGCACGCACTGGAGGCGGCAAAAGGGAACCCCGGCGAGATCGTAGAGATGTGCAAACTCGCGGGTCGACCTCAGTACCAGCACGGTTCACGGGTGAAGTTCGCCCCTTTGCGAATCGACGCCTTGATGAATTTGGGCGCTCTCGACAAAGCTCAGGGCCGCGGAAATCGATTCCGCGCGAACCGGTATCCGCCAGTCCGCAGCGGCGCTGAACGCTAGCGCGATCTCATTTCGCGGAATGTCGAAGGAAAAGCGGACTAGCGAAGCAAGCCGGCGGGATCGGTTGATCACGCTGTAACGCTCGAAGCGATTGTCGACACGGTCGGAAATCCAGAGCACGCGCCGGTTCGTGATCGCGAGGAAATTAGCGGGGCCATGACGACGGAACGAAAGCCAGCCGAGGGTGCGAGGCAGCTCGGCAGAACATTCGAAAAAGCTTATTGCGACGGTCTCTCCGGCATCCAATTCGCTGTTGCGTGCGTTCGTGAATTTGATATCCAGTGCCGCGCCGAATTCGTTCGTGGCGACTTTACTAACGGGTTGATTTGGGAAGAGCAGCGCTCGCAGACGCCGCATGAATTTATCTATTGGCCGCCATGTCCGCGTATTGTATGGAAGCGTCAAAGACGATCCGCCGTGGTCCAGCCGTATCCATCCAATGAGGAGTGCGTGCCCGCATTCGAACGACGTGATCTCGATCAGAGGAATCGAAATTGACGGCACGGCAAATTTCGAATGCGTAACGATCGTCAATTCTGAAGAGCGCATTAGGAGCAATCGAGGTGGTGTGGCGCGTCGCAACCAACCATGCCCGGCGCTCGGGAGGAACAGCCCGGCGATCACGCCGGTCATGGGCTCACTGAGAACGAATCCAAGCGGCACTTCTTCAGTGGACGAGATCTCGAATGGAAAGCGGTAATCTTGAGAGTCGACGGGCGCCGAGTCCATAAATCACAGATCCGCCAAATCGTCCAGCATCTTCTGGCGCGTTTCAGGCGAGACACTGGTGTGCGCAAGCATGCGTTCCAGCTGCGCTCGCATCGCGCCGGCGTGCGATTCGAAAACATCGATTATCTGCCTGAGGGCTCTTCGCATCCACGCCTGAAGTAGTCTTGCATATGATTCGAAGGCCGCGTCAACCTCGCTCCCGATGGCTTTCAGTTTTGCCTTGGCGTGATGTGCGGCGGCGCGCCGTCCCAACGCGGCCATCATCGGCCGCGATATCGTCACATCGATTTTGCTCAAGTCGATTTGTGGAATTTCGCGGATGATTGGATCGAACTCCTCCAGGCCCGGAGAAGGTCCCGGCGCTGTCCGCATCGCCGAAATCAGGGTCTGCGCTAAACTCTCGATCTGTTGACGCACGGCTCCTGCCTGCTCTACGGCGATTTCTTTCAGGGCGTTTCGGACGATGTCGCCGGAGTTTGCCTCTTTGCCATGAATCCAACTGTCGGCGAGGTTTTGGGCGGCGTGGTCCAGAGCCACGCCCCCGCCAAGGTTATGCAGGTCGTCCGTCAGCGAGTAGCATTTTCGCTCGGTCTCAGGAATCTGTCCCGCTGCTGAACGCAGCGCCTTTTCGGCTGCTTCAAGATCGGTGGGAGACCCAGCGTCACTCGTATGGCTCCCCAACTTCGATGACAATGCCGCTCGTACTCCGTCCCGCAGAAGTCCGATTTTGCGTTTCATCGATTGCGTGGCGAGCTCCTGGTATTTCTCGTAGAGTGGAGCGATCTGTTCCCGGAACCAGGTCTCGGTAAGGTCACGGTATTGTTCCAGAACGCTGACGGGATAGACGGGTACGCTGGTTCCAAGCTCGTTCCTGACCTGTTCGCCGATGTAGCGAACTGCCCGTTCCCGATCGGCCGGCATGACGAGATCGCATTTGCTTAGCAGGATGAGCGCCGGAATACCATCCATATACAGCGTCCGGATCAACTGCACATCTTCGGCGGACAGAGCCGCGCTGGCGTTGATCAACACCAGCCCGAGATCGCTTTGGGGAAGATAGGCTTTGGTCGCGGCCGCCCCTGCCGTCGCGAGCGATCCTAAACCGGGAGTGTCGACGAATACGATGCCATCGCGCAGCTTGTCCGAAGGGATCGAGACGACAATACGCGTGACGCCCTTTACGTTCGCAGGATTTTGTTCCTCAGTGACGAATTGACTGATATCGCCTGTCACATAGGTCTTCGTTTCTCCTCCCGCGAAAGAGACGGTTGCGCGCGGCGAGCCGTAGACGAGCCTGGTCGGCACGGACGTGACCGGATTGACGCCGACGGGAAGTGCGTCGACGCCTGTGATGGTATTGAGCAGGGACGATTTTCCCGAGCTCACCTGTCCAAAGACCGCGATCTCGAATCGTGGAGACGCAAGGCGGTCGACGATATTCGAAAGCATTGGGCGAAACTCGACGAAGCCGTAGTCGGAGACGATCCGCTCCAGCTTTTTTAGCAACGTCACGTGGTCGCCGGTTTCAGCTAGTTGCTCCAGCCGATCCTGCAGGTCGTGCCCCGGCCCCTCTCTCAGGAATCTGTCCAGGGTTTCAAGAGTCGTCTGAAGTTCTGTCGAAAAACCATTTAGCTCCGGAACCAACTCCGCAGGAATTTCGCCGTACCCGGCCAGGTCTTTGGGACTGACCTCCTGAAGCGCGACCCGCATGAACGAGAGCTGGATGCGAATCGAATGGATGGCTTCGAACTGCGGGCCAGGTACTTGCAGGCCAAGACCCGCGACGACACGCATCATCTGGCCGCGAACACGAGAAATATAATCCCGAATGACCCGTTCTTGCGACGGGGTAAAATCGACTCCATATTTTGGGAACGGGGATTTCGCTGATGACGCGGACAGCACAGCTTCTATTTCGGATAGGAGCTTGTCGACGTATTGGAAGGTGATGAGTAACCGTCGCTGGTGAGATTCGTTCAGACCGCTCATGGCTGATCACGGAGTTTGTTTTGTGCAGCGGTCAGATTTTCAATGTCCGAGCAAATCTGGGGAGCTTCCTGGCGGTCTCTAGATAGCAAATGTTCAACAGTGGACATCAGCTCATCTAATCTCGCCTCCGACTGCTTCTCCACGTCATTGATTGAAGCGTTCACGCTGTCAGTCCATTGCGAGGTCAGGCGTGAAAGATTCTTGAAGATTTCATAAGGGAGCCGGCTGTTCAGCAAATGACGGCGCACGAATCCTCTGACGAGCCACATTGGCACCAGAATGCCCAGCAGTTCCCAATTATGATCGAACACGCGGCCGATGTTGACATCGGGCGTTTCGGGATCCTTAACGTCGATGTGGATCTCGGTAGTACGTAGCGGAACGCCAAACGCCCGAGCCGTTCGTTCCGATAAGCGACGCTGGAAATCTTGCAGCAAGCGGGCAAGTTGGCCCTTGGTGGAATCGATCGGCGCCAGAAACGCAGGCCGGTTCGAGGAGGAAACGGTTCGCAACTCGCGGCCCAGCGACTTTTCCAGCCAATCTTGAAAACACTCAATTACCGATGCCAGATTCCTTGTCCAGGCCGGATATGAATACTCCAGTTCCGGCAAGAGGCGCTGCTCGATTGGCCTGTCCGCAGATTGCAACTGCTTTTCGAAGATTTGACGCGTAGCTCCAACAGCATGCCGTGCGCACAGTTTTAGCTGCAGCTTCGTCTCGCCAAGAAACTCGCGTTCTCCGATCACCAATTCCTTCAGCGCGCCACGTTCGCTGTCGACGGTTTCGGCCGATTTCAGGGCAAGCCTTAAGTAGTCCTCACACTGGTCGAGGAGCGTGCTCGTTTTTCTTTCGAGAATCGCTTGTTGCTGCGTCGTAAAGTCCCGCTGCGCGGGCAGGATCAGCTCTTCCTCTACGCAGTGCTTCAGGTTGTCATGTCCGGCACGAACCGAGTACGGAAAGACGCGAGGATGAGGATTCAGATGACGCCGAAGCTGTTCGTTCACGAAAGCTTCAACTTCGCGGCGTTCGCGTACGGTGAGCGCATCGACCTTGGTCAACAGAACGGCTACGTGCGGCGTAAATCGATACAAGTCGCGAATGAGCGCGACGTCCCGCTCAGAGAGCGGCGGATCCACGCCGATCGCTACGAGAGCGAGGCCGACCTGCGGAAGCCAGGAGAGCGCGGTATCGGTGTTGTGAGTGAAGACGCTTTCGAGCCCCGGCGTGTCGACAAAGCGTATGTTTGGAAAGCGCTTGAGAGACGGGAGCTCGACAACTACTAATGAAACCTGCTTCAGATTCTCGGGATTTTCGGATTCCGAGATATAGGAGTGGATGGAATCGACGGCGATCTCTTCCCAGTCTCCGTTGAGGTATTGAACACGGGCGGCTTCCTCGGGTCCATATCCGATTTCCGTCACGACCGAGGTCACCGGAACCACTCCGACAGGCAGTAGCTCGCGCGCAAGCAGGTGGTTTAAGAAGCTGCTCTTTCCCGCCTTGAAGCGTCCGAGAACGGCGATGCGGACGACGCGTTCCTGTTCCAGCGCGTAGCAGGTTCTTAACAGAGGTCGAACGGCGGAAATACTGTAGCGCTCAGCGATGCCGTCAATCAGAGCTAGCGTGCCGGCTCGGGTTTCTTGAGTGCGATCCTGTGAACTCAAAATCATAGCTCCATTCGTAGGAGCTATCATTCCCAGTCAGCTGGGACGGTTAATGGTGAGACTCCATCACCTTCGTACGTCTACCTTCAATTTAGAGCAGCACCACTCAAGCCGCAAGTTCCAGCCCCGGCCAGCAGCGCCGACAGGCCAGGAGCATGCTGGCCGCTGCCACTCTTCGAAACACAAAGATGAGGGGGAGGACCAGCAACAACGGGCCGGTGGCGCGTCCTCCGCTGAATTCTGTTGCATCGAGATCGTATCCGATTCTCCACGCCACGGCTGTACACAGCAGACAACTTGCGGCTAGGTAGGCCGAGGTGCTTTGTTGAGAAACGTTAGCACTTTCAGCTTTTGGGTAGCGCGAGAAGCCAGTTTTCAGTCGGATGGCACGTGCGCGCTAAGTGCACGGAAGAACGCCTTGCAGTTTTCCGGCGCGGTTTCATTCCAGTGCTGCCCGATTTTCTTGCAACCACTGAACGTTCTAAAATCAGAGTAAAAGGCTGGCTGTCAAGTGACCTTAACTTGCGGCACGCGCATCGGTCCCTATGAAGTCGTCGCGCCGCTCGGCGCTGGCGGCATGGGCGAAGTCTACCGGGCGCGTGACCCTCGTCTCGGGCGCGATGTCGCTATAAAAGTTCTTCGCAAAGGGGTCGGTGACCGCCGTCGCTTCGAGTTCGAAGCCCGCGCCGCCAGCAGTCTCAACCACGCAAACATTCTGACCATTTACGATGTTGGCGAGGAGGACGGAGTTCCGTACATCGTCTCCGAACTCCTGGACGGCGACAGCCTGCGCAGCCTGCTTGGCCGCGGCCCTTTGGCCGTGCGCACATTGTTAGATATCGCCGTGCAGATCGCGGCCGGACTTGCGGCCGCACACGCGCGCGATATCGTCCATCGCGACCTGAAGCCGGAAAACATCATGGTGCTCCGCGACGGCCGCGTGAAGATTCTGGACTTCGGCCTCGCCAAGCCGGCTGACGTGGATTTATGCGGCGACGACACACACACCGCGCGCGGTCTATTGGTAGGAACGATCCCTTACATGAGCCCCGAGCAAATACAGGGACGGCCTGTGGATGTCCGCACCGATCAGTTCTCACTCGGCACGATTCTGTTTGAATTGACGACCGGGGTTCACCCGTTCCGCGCGAACGACCGGGTGAGTACAATGTCGGCGGTCGCCAGGAATGAGCCTTCTCAATCGTTGGCCTTGAACAGCGGCAAGCTCAAGTGCGAGAAGCCGGAAAGCTAGGCGAAGCATTCCGTGTCTATCGGAGTAATCCATGAAAACGACGGAAGAAAAAAGAGCCGCGGCCGAGTTGCGTCCCGTGATGATCAAGACTCGGCGAGGCGCTGTCGAGTGTGCTATCTGGGGCGAGGGCCCGCCGGTGCTGCTGCTCCATGGAGCCATGGGCGGGTACGATCAGGGCGTGCTGCTCGCGCGGTCCGCGATCGGCCCGTCCGGGTTCCATTGCATTGCGGTGTCGCGTCCCGGATATCTCGCGACATCACTGGCCGTGGGCGCTACTCCCGCAAGCCAGGCAGATCTCTGCGCGAATGTTCTCGACGCGATCGAGATTCAGCGCGCCGCTGTCATTGCAATATCGGGAGGCGGCCAGTGCGCGCTACAGTTCGCTCTTCGTCACCCGGACCGCTGCCGCGGACTGATCATGATCTCCGCGTGTAGCGCGCAATTGAACGTGCGAGTGCCATTCAAATTCCACCTGTTAAGGTTGATGGCGCATTTTCCGGCGCTTGCCGCCCGAATGCAAAAGAAAGCCGCCATGAATCCTGACGCCGCGGCTCGCCGCTCTATTCCCGATCCCGTTCTGCGAGCGCGCACGGTTTACGACCCGGAAGCGGGACCTCTGCTACTGGCATTGCAGTCGAGCACGATGGACCGCATGGCGCAGCGTCTCCCCGGCACTCAAAACGATATCGCCCAATCGCGCTCACCTTTCAACTATCCGCTGGAACAGATTTCTGTCCCACTGCTGGTGGTGCATGGTACCGCGGATCAGGCGGTGCCGTTCGCACAAGCCAAAGCGCTGGCCGATAGAGTTTCAAAAGCGGAGCTATTCGCGATTGAAGGCGGCGACCACGTGAGCCTTTTCACGCATCTTCATGAAATCCGTGGGGTAATAAGCCGTTTTCTCGAAGCGTGCGAACTTTCCCGTTTCTAAATTCGTTACCCGTTATTAAGGAACGGAAATGAATCTCTGGAACGATCTCCGCTATGCTGCACGCACGCTCCGCCGCGAGCCGGGAGTGGCAGTGGTGGCGATCCTGACGGTCGCGCTCGGCGTTGGCGCAAATACCTCTATTTTTTCGATCGTGAATGGAGTCCTGCTGCAACCGTTGCCCTATGCGGATCCGGATCGTCTCGTCGTCCTACGAGAGGTTATTCCGGCGATGGCGCAGACCTATCCGACGCTTCCAGTGAGCGCTCGCCACTTCACGGAATGGCGCCAGCGCACTTCTTCATTCGAGCGGATCTCGGCGATTGCCGTTGGAAGTGCGGCCTTGACCGGGGTCGGCGAGCCGGAGCAGCTCGATCTCGCTCGCGTCTCCGCGGATCTGTTCGACACGCTGGGTGTGAGGCCAAGACTCGGACGGACGTTCGCAAGTGGCGAAGACCAGGCGGGCCGCGATCGGGTTGCCGTGCTTTCCGACTCCCTTTGGCAACGGAGATTCCACGGCGACGCAAGCATTGTGGGCAAGACCATTCAGCTCGACAGCCAGGCCTACACAGTCATCGGCGTTCTGCCTCCCTGGTTCCGATTTCCGAGCGCCCGCCTGACGGACGTCAGCCAGGTGGCCGCGGCTAAACCGGAAGTGTTCCGGCCGCTCGTTTTCGAAGCTGACGAGTTGAAAGAGCTCATGGGCATGTTCAACTACACGGTGCTTGCAAAGCTGAAGCATGGTGTGTCACCGGAAAGAGCGCGTGCGGAGCTGAACGTGGTCGAAGCGGATCTTGTGAAAATGTCCGGCGAAAAAATGGAGCTTGGTTCCTCTGTCGTTCCTATGCGCGATTCCATTGTCGGCAAATCAAGGCGCGCCCTTTGGGTTCTGCTTGCCGCCGTGGGACTGGTGCTGCTTATCGCCTGTGTCAATCTGGCGAACCTGCTGCTCGCCCGAACCGAGAGAAGGGCCAAGGACGCGGCCGTCCGCATCGCGTTAGGCGCCAGTGGCAGGCAGTTAGTGCGGCAGGCGTTTGCAGAGACGTTGTTGCTGGCGTTGATCGGTGGAGGACTGGGCGTCCTCCTCGCCGCGTTCAGCCTCGATGCCTTCATCAAAAGCGCGCCGGTCGACATCCCGCGATTAGATGAAGTGCGGCTTGACCCTTGGGTGCTTCTGTTCGCCTTGACGATGGCTATCGGCACGGGTCTTCTGTTTGGTCTGGCGCCGGCATGGCGGGCCGCCCGCGTGGATCCACAGGACACCCTCAGGTCCGGCGGCCGCAGCGTCGGCAGTGGAACAACAGGATCTCGGCTGCGTGCAGGTCTTGTCATGGCCGAAGTCGGCCTGAGCGTGATTCTGCTCACGACAGCGGCGCTACTGATTTTCAGCTTCGCGCGCTTAATCGGATCCGAGAAGGGTTTTCATGCGCCTACCGTCTTAGCCGGGCAAGTGCAAATTCCATGGGAGAAGTATAAAGAGAAGGATCAACGTAGCGCGTTCCACGAACGTGTGCTCGATCGACTTGCTGGCCAGCCCGGTGTAGCATCCGCTGCCATCGTGACGGCCCTCCCGCTCACTGGAGAAACGTGGATCGACGCCGTTGCGGTTCCAGGCGACAAGCGTTCGGACATGGAGCGCCCGATGGTGAACGTGCGATTCGCCAGCGCTGACTATTTCCGCACCATGGGAATTCCGCTCGTAGCAGGACGCACCTTTAGCGCCGGTGACCGCCATCGCAACGTGGCCGTAATCTCCGAGCGAGTGGCACAGGTGCTCTGGCCGGAGGGGAATGCTGTGGGACGCCGGTTCATTTCGAACGAAACCACCCGTGAAGTGATTGGTGTTGTCGGCGATGTAGTCGCAGAACCTCACAAGCCGGCCGTTGCGATCGTCTATCGCCCATATTGGGACTGGGCTCCGGGGCAAGTAGAGTTAGTGGCGCGCGCTTCGGGTGATCCCAGATCGATCGCAGGCGCCATGCGAGCGGCCGTGCGCGCCGTGGATCCCGACGTACCATCGCCGGAGCTTCACACGATGCAAGAAGTTCTGGCGGAATCACTCGCGCAACGGCACTTCCAGATGCTTTTGATTTCGGCATTCGCCGGGACGGCGCTGCTGCTGGCAGCCTTGGGGATTTATGGCATGGTGTCGTATTCCGTGACTCGGCGAAGAAACGAATTCGGCGTCCGAATGGCGCTCGGCGCCCGGGCAGAGGACCTCTATGTGATGCTGATGCGTCAGACTATGAAGCCGGTCGTGATCGGTTTGATTGCGGGCGTTCTTGGATCCCTCGCGGGAGAGCGTGTGCTTGCCAGTCTGCTCTATGAAGTTCGCCCCGGCGACCCGCGCATCATCGCGGCGGTCGCGGCCGTCCTACTGACGGTAGCTCTCGCAGCGTGCTTCGTTCCAGCTCGCCGATCAGCCCGCGTCTCTCCGCTGGAGGCGCTCCGGAAAGAATAAATGCTAAATGTAGACCTGCTCATCCAGGATTTACGACACGCGGCCCGCGGCTTCCGACGGGCTCCGCTATTCGCCGTGACGGCCATCCTCACTTTGGCGCTCGGCATTGGTTCTGGAACGGCAGTCTTCAGCGTAGTGGATCGCGTCCTGTTCCGGAGCTTGCCGTATGCGCAGTCCGACCGCCTGGTCTCATTGGGCATGACGGCTCCCATTGTTCCGCATGAGTTCCTGCTGGGCTACGACTATTGGGACTGGAGGAACTGGCGGGATCGCCAGAGTCCCTTCGACTCGCTTGGATCGTGGTCCGCTGGCGTCGGCGATTGCGATCTGAGCGATACGAACCCCGTGCGGCTACATTGCGCATCCGTCGATTCAACGCTGCTACCGACGCTCGGAGTGCAACCGCTCGCGGGTCGTAACTTCACCAGGCAAGAGGAAGCACCGAACGCTCCTCGGGTCGCACTCATTTCCTACGGGATATGGCGCAGCCGATTCGGCGGAGATCCTCGCGTGGTGGGAGGAATGATACCGCTCGACGGACAGTCCGTCACGGTAGCGGGTGTCCTGCCGTCCGAGTTCGAATTTTGCCAGGACTGGAAAAGGCCGACGTACTGATTCCGCAAGTGCTCGACGATCCGGAACAGCGCGCGCGAAGGTCAGCGATTCCGGTCTATTCTGTCGGGCGCTTGAAACCTGGCGGGAGTCCCTCGCAAGCCGCTGTAGCATGACTTCGCAGGCGATCACGCATTGAGGGGGAATGTTTCCGGACTTCGAACGGAAATCTTGATCAAAGGGACACGATTGAAGATTGCGCCAACATCAGGCGATTCACTGGAGATTATCAATTTTGAGACTGTAAGTCTTTTGCATACAGTAGTGGGATGGTGCTGGAGGTGGGGGTCGAACCCACATGTTCAGTAAAGAACGCGGGATTTTGAGTCCCGTGCGTCTGCCAGTTCCGCCACTCCAGCGAAGGTGGTCTTCTCGCAGTTTAGCAGCACCAACAAACGATGGGCAATTCGCGAACTAACGTTTGTTTATCGCTTGGCGAAGTATAGCGCCGCGGCGCGCTCCAGTTCGGACTTGCTCATGTGCGCCGGCCGGCCCTCGTACTTGCCGATCGAAATCAGGATGTTGCAGATATCGCCGGGATAGCAGGCGCGCAGTTCGGTGCGGCCCTCTCGCAAACAAAGTTTGCGCAGATGTTCGGAACTGTCGGGCTCTGCCGGAATTCCGAATTTGCCGACCGTACGAGCGAAGATCTGATCGAACGCCGTTTCGTCGACCGCATCGACGAAAATCTTGTTATGGATACGGCGAAGAAAGGCCTCGTCGGCCAGGTCGCTCGGATCCAGGTTCGTCGAGAACACCACCATGAGTTCAAACGGAATCTGAAACTTCACGCCGTACCGCAGCATGAGATAGTCCACACGGCGGTCGAGTGGAACAATCCAGCGATTCAACAGATCGCGCGGCGACATCAACTGACGGCCAAAGTCGTCGATGATGAATATCCCGTTATTGGCCTTCATTTGAAGGGGTGCCGCGTAAATGCCAGACGATTCATCCAGCCGTAAATCCAGCATGCTTGGAATCAGTTCGCCGCCAACTACGATACAGGGCCGTTTGCACAGCACCCAGCGCGGGTCGATATCCGGGTCGTCCATTATGTCGAGCTTCTGGTGAACTACGGGATCGTAGAGGCTGATAATCTGACCATCCACCTCCACCGCGTAGGGCAACAGGACGGTGTCGGCATAAACTCGCAGCATGCGTTCCGCGAGGCTGGTTTTTCCATTGCCCGTCGGGCCGTAAATGAAGACGGAATTCTGAGAGATGAGCGCCGGCCCAAGCTGATCCAACAGGCGATCGGGAACGACGAGGTCGGAAAATGCCGCCTTGAGCGCCCGCCGGTCCACCCTCACCTGAGCCGACTGTGTCTTCGTGGCGTTATTGTAATCGCGCAAAGCCACGGGAGCCGCCCCCGCATATTGTGTGATCTGAAAACGTTCCGCGGCCAGGGCTTTGCCGGCTCCCGACAGCGTAAAATTATAATCGTTCCCCAGCATGCCCTTCACTTCGATGAGCTGCTGCTGCCGCATGACCTGGAAAACCGCGCTTAAGATCGGGAACGACAGGCGCAGCTTCGTCCCCAGACTGTAGAGGTTACAGAAACCCTCCAGCAGCAGCCGGCGCAGCATCAAGTCCATCACGAGCGTCTGCGGAATCCCAAGTTCCTCAAAGTTTTGAGGGACTTTCGGGACAAACGACCGGAATTCGTGGGAAAGACTCGCGGGAACAGCGGACATGGATAGAGAACCTCGCATTTGGGTAATCGGCTGCTGCGACCTGCGAGTTTAGAAAACCGCTTGAATCGATTTGCACGCTCCGGCACAAGGGTTCGTCTAGCTTACTTAGTGAACCTGCCTCGATTCATGCGGTTGGCCGTGCTAGCCGTGCCCTTGCTTTGCATGGGTGCGGAGGAAACCGCCGTGCAATTGTTCCGGGAGGCGCAAAAGGCTGAAAAAGAAGGACAAACTGTCCGAGCCTACCTCCTCTATTCCCAGGCAGCCGTCAAAGATCCGACAAACCTCCTCTATTGGACTAAGGCGCAGGCTTTGCGGCCCGTTGCCACCATGGCGCATCCGGAAATCGGCGCGGCCATGGGCTCCAAGTCTGACGAAGAGCCGACGCCCGAAGCAAATAAGGCTGCGATTGACCCGACGCTCGAAGGGACTATTTCCGAGTGGGATGTCCTCGAAGCAAAACGGCACCCTCTCCCTCCTCCGGAACTTAAAGCCACGCCGGGCACGAAGGATTTCAACCTCAAAGGCGACTCAAAATCGCTTTTTGAGCAGGTGGCGGGAGCCTTCAAGCTACTCGTCGTTTTCGATTCCTCCTATAAACCCGTTGAAAATGTTCGTTTCGACGTAACGGACATGGACTACCGCGAATCTCTCCGAGCCCTAGAGGATGCAACGGATTCGTTCGTGGTTACGGTAGCGGATCGCCTGATATTGGTCGCCAACGACACGCCGCAAAAACGCAAGGAACTGGAGAGCACGGTCGCCGTGGTGATCCCGATTCCGGAACCTGTCAATGTGCAGGAAGTCCAGGAATTGGGTACGGGCGTGCGGGGCACCCTCGACATCCAGCACCTGATGATCGACACGCAGCACCGGCTGGTGTTGATTCGCGACGTGGCCTGGAAAGTGCGCGCCGCGGAGATGCTTTTTCACGATCTGATGCAGCCGCAGGCGCAGGTCGCGATCGATATCGATATCGTCTCCATGGACATGTCGAAGTCGAGTAAGTGGGGTCTCGGTCTTCCAACAGAGGCTCCGCTACTTAGCTTTGGGAGTCTTTTTGGCAAGCTTTCGAGCAACGTGATCGGATCCAAGATTCCCGCCGGATTTGCTAGTTTTCTCACGTTCGGAGGCGGCGCGAGCTTTATCGGTCTCGGTCTTACAACCGCCGCGACTCTCTTCGCCTCGATGACGAGCGCCTACTCCACAACAGTTCTGAAATCGGAAGTAGTTACCGCGGACGGAGTGGCTGCTTCGTTTCACGTCGGCGACAAGTATCCGATCATCACGGGGAGTTATGCCGGTTCCGTTCTAACTTCTGGCTCTTACACGCCGCCTCCGCAGGTCAGCTTCGAAGATCTTGGTCTGCTACTGAAGATCAAGCCCGCAGTTCACGGGATGGATGAAATGACGCTCGATGTCAGCGCTGAATTCAAACTCCTGGGGGCGACCGGCCTGAATGGCATTCCCATCATTGAGAACCGCAAGTTCGAATCTAAGGTGCGGCTCATGAACGGCGAATGGGCGGTGCTCGCCGGACTGGTATCCAGTTCGGAGACAAAGGCGTTTTCCGGACTTCCGGGCGTAATGTCGATTCCGTTCCTGCGCCAGAACACGCCATCGAGCGACCGTTCGGAAACGATGATCATTCTCAAGCCTCATCTATTAAGACTTCCTCCGACCGAAGCTGTGATGCACACCGCCTGGATCGGCTCGGAGACGCGCGCGCGCGATTTCTAAGCGAGCGTTCGCTACTATTGAGACATGTCGCAGATGCTCGCGGAAATCCGCGAACAGCCCACCGCTCTTGAGCGAACTCTCACAGAAGAACTGAAGCCGATTGAAGAACTCCGGCGACGTCTGGAGGTACAACGGCCGCGCCTCATCCTTCTCGCCGCGCGGGGGACATCCGACAACGCCGCGCAGTTCGGACGCTACCTGCTCGAGATTACGACCGGCATACCGGTCTCGCTTGCCGCGCCGTCGATTTTCACGTTATATAGAGCCTCGATCAACCTGGATGGAGTCCTGGTAGTCGCGCTCTCGCAGTCCGGCGAATCCACCGATACGAATTACGTTCTCGAACGTGCTCGCGAACAGCGCGCTCTGACTATCGGAGTAACGAATGAGCCCGGCAGCACCATGGCGAGAATCGCGGAGCATACGTTTCTGGTGCGCGCCGGTAAAGAGAAAAGCGTCGCGGCGACCAAAACCTATACTGGCCAGTTGCTCATGCTGTATCTGCTGGCCTACGCGCTCGGCGGTACCGTGAAACCGGACCAGCTAGCGCGACTTCCGGGTCTGGCAAGTGCCGCATTGAATCTCGAAGACGAGATAGCCGCAAGATCCGAGCGCTACCGGTTCATGGAGCACGCCGTGGTGATCGGACGAGGACTGAATTACGCCAACGCATTCGAATTCGCCCTCAAATTGATGGAGACCTGCTACGTCATCGCGGAGCGTTTTTCATCGGCCGATCTGATGCACGGACCCATCGCGATGGTCGGACAATCCTTTCCGGCGTTTCTCTTCACGCCATCCGGAGTCACCTGGCGCGGGATGAAGGAGATGCTCGACAAGCTCGATCAGATCGGCGCCGAGTCTCTGATTATTACGGACCGGAGCAATAACGATGCTCTCCGCCGCGTGAAGCGGTCGATCACGATCCCGGAGGAGATCGACGACATGCTGACGCCGATTCCATACATTATTCCGATGCAGCTTTTTGCGGCGCGCCTGGCCGAGCAGAAGGGATTGAATCCCGATCAGCCGCGCACTTTAAGCAAGGTGACGCGAACGCTGTAGTTTCTGTGAATCAATGGGGGGGCCAATTGCCCCTCCGTTACCGTCGGGGTTCCGTAACGCTGTCCCGGACTTTCACGATCTTACGCAACCCTGAGCGTATGGCTCGCGGCGCGTCGTAATAATCGCCTTTGTCGCCTCGTCTTCCACTTGCCACGGCAATCCGATGATTTTACCAGAAACCTTACTCCAGGACTTGCGTTACGGAGTCCGCGTGCTCGGTCGCAATAGCGCATTCACTGTCGTCGCGGTGCTTGCACTCGCGCTCGGGATCGGGGTGAACACAGCGGTGTTCACAGCATACAAAGCAATGGTTGCGCGGCCTCTCGATGCTCGCGATCCCGAGGAGATGGTCAACATCGCGCTGATCCGCAAATCGGGCGCGGCTAATTTCAATGTCAGCTATCCGGACTATGAAGCGTTTCGGGATTCCGTTCATTCGCTCAGCGGGCTGATCGCATTCAGCCCGCAGCACATGACGCTTTCGAACGCCGGCGGCATTATCAGCGAGCGGGTTTCCGCGGAAAGATCGGCGATGGGGAAACTGGGGCTGGTATCTTCCGGATGGAGCAATGCTGAGCTTGCCAGCGTCTTCGTCGTTTCCGGGAATTATTTCAAGGTTCTCGGCGTCGCGGCTACGCGGGGCCGCACTTTCGAAACCATAAGTATCGCGGAGTTGGCGGCCTCACCCTCGATTCTCATCAGCGAAAACTATTGGCAGAAGCGGTTTGGCGGAGATCCGGCGGTGCTGGGTAAAACCGTTCATCTGAATGGCGAAGCCGTTACGATCGTCGGAATTACGCCGCACGATTTCGTCGGTACCAACGTGTTCGTGCCTGATTTCTGGCTTCCGATCCATCTCGAGGCGTTGGTTCATGCGGACAATAATTGGCTGCGCGACCGTGAGAATCAACGCTATCGCCTGTATGGCCGCCTCGCGCCCGGAGTCCGCGTCGCGCAGGCACAAGCCGAGATGAACCTCCTAAACGATCACATTCGCAGCTTGCACGATCCTCACTCCGACTCCGCTAAACCCGCTACTGTACTCGTCTGGCCGGGTTCGCCGTTCCCTCTCCCCTTGACTCAGTATCCTGGATTGCGATTGACCATTCTGCTCATCATGCTGGCAGCCGGGATGGTATTGGCTGTCGCCTGCGCCAATGTCGGCAGCCTGCAATTGGCCCGCGCCAGGGCACGTCAGAATGAACTGCACACGCGCCTGTCGTTGGGTGCCAGCCGGGGACGAATTATCCGGCAATTGTTAACAGAAAGCGCTCTGCTGAGTCTGCTGGCCGGCTTCGTAGCGCTGCTGTTCACCTGGGCTTTCCTGAAAATATTGGCGACAATGTGGGCCGCGGCAATACCGGCCGAGTTCGGCACGCTCATTTTCAACGTGAATCCCGACCTCGAAATCTTCGGCTACGTTTTTGCCATTTCCTTGTTCGCCGGCGTCCTGCTTGGGCTCGCACCGGCCATCGAAAGTTCCCGCTCCGCACTATCCTCGACCCTGAGAACAGGGTCATCGCCCGTTCGCAGCCGCCGGCTTCAGGACTTTCTCTTGGCCGCGCAGGTTTCGCTTTCCCTGGTGCTCATGATCACAGGGAGCATGTTCATTCGAAGTTCCATTCGCTCGCTCAAGATGGATACCGGCTACGACCGCAATCACGTCGTCGAACTCTCTTTGCAGTTTCCGGAGGCATCGAAATACACCGACGCCCATAAGCTTGGGCTTGTCCGCGAAATTCGCACGCGCCTGGCGGCCCTTCCGGGAGTAGCCGCAATTACCAGTGCCCGCGCGCCGGCCGACAATTTCTTCCAAACTGCTGCAGTCGCGCTCGACGGAACTAAAAAGCTGCAAACCATACTTCACTACACCTACGTTCAGCCAAACTATTTCCAGACACTTGGAATCCCCCTGATTATGGGGGGTGGCCGATCTGAGAGTTCCGTGATTTTGAGCGAATCGGCCGCCCAACAACTGTGGCCCGCTCAGAATCCGGTCGGCCGCAACGTCCGGTTGGGGGCCACGGACGAACGGCCCCACAATGTGAACGAGCTACTTGCGGACGGGCCGTCCTATCAAGTCGCCGGCGTGGCCCATGACGTTCGCGGTGTTGAGTTTGATGGCAGCGATTCCAAGCTGGTTTATCTGCCGTTGCCCGACGATCGGCTTCTGGACCGCTCGATACTCATCCGGACTCATTCCGACCCGGCGCAGATCAAGAAGGCGATCGATCCGCTTATCGCGTCTGTCGATCCCGACTTGATGGCAACCTCGTCTACTCTCGAGGAAACACTTCGGCAGACAGGGCCATTCATCGCTTCTACTCTTGCGGCTGCTATTGCTTCTTCTATCGGACTGCTCGGTCTTGTGCTCGCCACGATGGGCATCTACGGTACGGTTAGCTATATCGTCGTCCTGCGCACGCGTGAAGTCGGCATCCGCATGGCTATCGGCGCGCAAAAGCGGGACATCCTCGAACTCATTCTGCGTGAGAGCACACGGCCCGTGATAGCCGGATTGCTCGCAGGATTATTTCTCATGGCTGGAGTCTCTTACCTGTTGCGCGGTATTTTCTATGGACTCAATGGCGTCGATGGCGTGTCCTTCATCAGCGTCTCCTTGCTGTTTTGGACCATCGCAATGCTTGCAGCTTATCCGCCGTCCCGGCGAGCTATGCGCGTCGATCCCGTGGTGGCGCTTAGATATGAATGAAAACGGGTGCTAGAGAACTTTGAACGGCGATGCGGATTCCAGCTCTGGCTTAGGGTTTACTCGTTCGCGAATCTTGCGAGCGGCCGCCGGTCCCACCAGTTTGATGAGGTCTTCATCCGACGCTGCCCGCACACGCTCCGCGCTTCCGAATTCACGCAGCAGTTTCTCGACGGTCTTCGGTCCAACGCCTTCGATGTCGTGCAACTCAGATGTCAGCCGCGCCGCATTGCGGCGAGTGCGATGAAATGTCACCGCGAAACGATGCGCTTCATCGCGAACCGTCTGCACCAGGTGCAGAACAGGCGAGAAACGGTCCAGCTTCACCGGCTCGTCTTCCTGACCGTACACATAGATGATCTCTTCGCGCTTTGCAATCGAAGCCAGCGGCTGATTGATGATTCCGATATCTTCCAGTGCATCCGCGGCCGCATGCAACTGACCCAAGCCGCCGTCGATCAGGATCAGACCTGGCATCGGCTTGTTCTCTTCTTTCAGGCGTGAATAGCGTCGCGTGACCACTTCGCTCATGGAAGCGAAGTCGTCATTGCCAACCACCGTCCGAATTATGAACTTGCGATAGTCGGACTTCTTCATGCGCCCGTCTTCCCAAACCACCATGCTGGCCACCTTGTCAGTGCCCTGAATGTGAGAGATATCGAAGCACTCGATACGCCGCGGCGGATCCGGCAAGTTGAGAGCGTCCTGCACGGCATCCTGGATGGCTTTGGAGCTCGGCTTGAGCACACGGAAACGCTGATAGAAGCTATGCTTCGCGTTAGTTTCGACGAGCGCCAGTAATGCCTTTTTCTGGCCTCGCTGCGGCGTGTGGATCTCCACTTTGCGGCCTCGGCGCTCGCTCAGAAATTCTTCGAGAACTTCGCGATCTTCGAAGTCGACCGGAACATGAATGCGGCCGGGGATGTATTGCTGGTCGAGATAAATCTGCTTCAGCAACGAGGAGAAGAATTCCGCGGGATCGAAATCGAGCTGATCTTCCCAAAAGAACTCGCGCCGATCGACGATCTTCCCTCCCCTCAGATGGAAGAGATTAACGGACAGCAAAGGCGTCTCGGCGTAATACGCGAAAATATCGGTGTTCTCTCCCTCGGCCGCCGCGATCTTCTGCTTCTGATCCATCTCTTCGACCGTGACCATCAGGTCGCGCCATCCCGCCGCCTCTTCATAGCGCGTCTCTTCCGCGGCGATCTCCATGCGCGCGCGAAGTTGATCGGCGAGATCCTTCAGGCGGCCTTCCAGGAACATGCGGACGTCCCGCACGGCATCGGCATATTGTTCCGGGGTGGTCAGGCCTTCCACGCACGGTCCCAAACAGCGATGAATGTGATATTGCAGGCAGGGGTGCGAGTGCTTGCGCCCGAAGTCGACCTTGCAGGAGGGCACTTTGAAATGCCGGTGGATGAAGTGGACCAGACGATGCGCCAGGTTGCCGGGAAAGTAGGGACCGTAGTAGCTTGCGCCGTCTTTCAGGAGCCGGCGGGTGACGTAGACTCGAGGGAATTTTTCATTCGTAAGCTTGATGTACGGATACGTCTTGTCATCCCGCAGGAGGATGTTAAAGCGCGGCTTCCATTGTTTGATGAGGTTGTTTTCGAGCGCCAGCGCTTCTTTCTCGTTGTCGACCAGGATGTATTCGACATCGCGGGCTTCCGAAATCAACGTACCGGTCTTCGAGTCCGCGAGCCGGTCCTCATTGAAGTAACTGCGAACCCGGCTGCGCAGGCTCTTCGCCTTGCCGACGTAGATGACCGTCTCATGTTCATCCTTGTAGAGATACACTCCGGGCAGCGCTGGTAATTGGGCTGCTTTTTCGCGGAGAGACATGGAACTGCGGGCTATACTTTTATTGTAAGGGACGATAGGGAGTCGAGCATGAGGGCGACGCGGTGGTGGTCGACTATTCTACTGATAACAGGCATCTTGTGGGCGCAGGACGCGAAACAACAGAAACCTCCGGCGCAAAAACCGGAGCAGCAGGAAGAAGCGCCGCCGGAAGAAGACGAATCGCTGAAGCCCAAGGTATACAGCTTCAATCCGTTGGAGGCCGAGCGCGACATTCGCGTGGGTAATTACTATCTCAAACGGAAAAACTATCCCGCGGCGCTGAGCCGCTTCCAGGAAGCCACCAAGTGGAATCCCAACATGGCCGAAGCTTACCTCCTCGTTGGCGAAACGGCCGAGAAGATGAAGGATAAGAAGACCGCCAGACAGGCCTACCAGAAGTACGTCGAGCTCGCACCCGACGGCAAAGACGCGGAACGCGCCAGGAAGAAGGCTGGCGGCAGCTAACACCGGCCATTATCGCGCGCGGCCATCTGTTCTTGCATGGCCGCGGCCACTGTCTCGACGCCTGTATTCCAATCGGGAAACAAATCTACATATTGTATGTGCGCCTGCAATGTTCGAGGGACAGCGCAATCGTCCAATCGTACGGGAATGATGAATGCCTGATCGAGCGGCAACTTGGAGGCGCATTCCAGTGCGTACCTGAGCTCGCAGTGAAACGTGCCTCGCTTGGATACGGAGTTTTGCGAGAAACAGGGAATGAAGAAATCGGATGTTTCAATGGCGGACTCGATCGCTCGCGGCCAATTCTGGCCCGGCAGAAGCTTTTTCTTATCGAGCCACGTCGCAAACCCCCGCCCGCTCAGATCGCGGTAGAGGCGGCGCGCATACGCTCCATCCTCCTGTACATAGGCAATGAACACGCGCTGCATTTGATTGGGAACAAAGCGGAAGCCGCTGTTATTCGGGCCAGGCAGGAAGATGCCGAGGTCGTCGATATGCACCGGCTCCCCGCTTTCGAGGCATTCGCGCAATAGCATGGCGAAGCACTCGGCGGAAGGCTTGCAGTCGAGTTTCACCGTGCCCCTTTAATCGCGACCCGGCGTCGCGGCGGTTTTATGGAGCCCAAACCCGGGAGCGAAGCGGCCTGTCCCGTTCGCAACCGGCGAAGAAGGTCATTTACCACCCGGTCGATCTGGTCGGCGGCTTCGGCGGAGGACAATCGAGTCTTCTCGGCGTAGCGCTTTATTAAGTCTTTTTGTTCCATGACACGATTCTAGGGAGCCAATCCGCAATTCCAGAAGCCACATTGGCGCCAGCTTCTTTCTAACCGTCAGAATACAAAGGCCTTGCCGTTCCATAAAGAAATCGGGAAAACCCGTGAACGCATCCCGGACGGGTATGCCAGGTAAAGGTATTTTAATAGTCGCTTAAGGCTGACTTCATGTAGCGCTGCCAAGATGGGGTCATAGTTGATTTCAACTTGCAATTCACCAAGGAGAATTACCACATGAAGAAGATCATGAGTTTGATGCTCGGCCTTTCGCTGCTCACTGGCGTCGTCGCCTTCGCGCAGAGCACCGACACCACCAAGTCCACCACCAAGAAAAAGAGCAAGAAGAAGAAGAGCACCGACAAGATGACCAGCTCGGTCGTAAAGTAAGGAATTATAAACTTTGTTCATCGCGCATGGACCCGGCAAAGGCGTTCATGCGCGATTAACGTGTTAGGACGGGCGTTCGCGGAAGTTCCCGAAACGCCAGCATGGCGCCGCAATGGCGCCTGAGTTGAATTCAGCTGTAAAATAATCCCCAGGAGAAAAAACACAATGAAGAAGATCATGAGCCTGATGTTGGGCCTGTCCCTGCTCACTGGCGTCGTCGCCTTCGCGCAGAGCACCGACACCACCAAGTCCACCACGAAGAAGAAGAGCAAGAAAAAGAAGAGCACCGACAAGATGACCAGCTCGGTCGTCCGCTAGGCTCTTTCGTTAGATTTGTGAATCGCGCATGGCGCTGTATGCGGCCTTGCGCGATTTGCTTTTAAGGATGTTCCTTCCGTCGATGTTCCTTCCGTCAATGATGAAGTCTCGAAGGCGCTCCTGGATCAGCGTTGCCCTCCTGCTGCTTGCCACCGAAGCGGTTTACATACGCCCCGCGTTTTTCGCCGGCAGCGGCTTGCTGGGCCTGGACTTCTATCAACTCCATATTCGACGGATCGCTTTTGCGCGGGAAGCTTTATTCGGCTCGCGCCACACTCTGCCGGCATGGTACCCGCATGAACTGTTGGGTGCGCCTTTCTCGGCGAACCTCCAGAATTTCCCCCTGATTCCGACGCGACTCGTCCTTCTTTTATTAGACCCGTCCATCGCATACGGTGTGGGAGTCGCGATTGCTGCCGCCCTTGCCGCATTGTTCACCTATCTCTATTGCCGGCGATTGAAGCTGTCCGAGACTGCATCGATTGCCGCGGGTTGGACCTTCGCTTGTGCCGGCTACTTTGCGTGCCGCGTGATGGCCGGCCATCTTCCACTGCTCGAAGCCTATCCGGCGCTGCCACTGCTTTTGTGGCTTGCCCACCGCTCAATGGATCCGCTGAGAGACCGTCGCAAAACCTTCGATCTCTGTGTGCTCGCGCTGGCATGTGGCTGCGTAGTTCTGGCGGGCCATCCCCAATTGCCGACTTACGCCGTCGCCGCCGCGTTTCTGTACGTCCTTGTGAGGGGCCGTGGTTGGAGACGAGTCAAGATCGTGGCCGCAATGGCGCTCGGCATCGGTATGACTCTTGCCGCGTGGTGGCCGATGCTGCTGCTGATTCAGCGCAGCACTCGCGTGCTGCATTTAGACCCGCCCGAAAACGACATTTCGATGCCGTATGCAAGGTTGTTGGCACTCGTCCGTCCAGGCATTGACGGCTGGCCCGATAGCATCGAGAAATCGGAACAACACCTCTTCGCCGGTTATCCGAACGACGCGTATTTTTGGGATACGACTGCTTACGTGGGCGTGGTGCCGCTGATAGCAATCGGCGGTCTCTTGTTATGGCGCCTCAGGACGCGACGCTTACCTGAATGGCCGTGGTCGTTTCTCGCTGTTCTTGGACTTGGCGCGCTCGTATTAGCGCTTCCCGTTACGGAGCCACTGCAAAGACTGCTTCCGGGGACATTCCTTCGCAGTCCGGCACGGCTTCTCTATGTGAGTACGTTTTGCGCGTGCGTAGCCCTGGGCGCTGCGATCCATGCCGTTCAGTCGAGCAAGCTGCTAAACGTGCGCTTGGCTCAGGCTGTTCTTGCCGCCGTGCTGCTCCTTCATTTCGTCGATCTTGGCGGATTTGCGCACCAGTTTGTACAACCCGTCGACCGCGAAACTCCGGCGCCGTTGCCGTTCGCGGAGATCCTCAACCGTGAAGTCAAAGATGGGAGAGTGGCTGTAAGCGGCGATCTGATTTCCCAGTTCGGCGATCGCTACGATGACATCGGCGTGTTCGATTCCATCCTGCTGTCCAATCCCTACCGCGAAATCCTTCGACTGAATGGCAATCCGCCGACCCTGAATGTTCAGAGACTGGATGGCTCTGAGCTTTCTGTCGCGGCGTTGCAGAGCGCGGGCGTGCGTTTTGTGCTGACATCCACGGAAAGGACTGACCTCCCGCCGGAGGGCCGACCGGAGGACGAGTATCTGTATCGCGTTCCCGATCCTGCCCCTCGTGCGCGATTCGTCGAAGGCGCGGCGCCCGATTTCGTAGCCGTTAAATCGTCCAGTGTAGAAAGCCACGAATTGGGCGAGACCTCATACTCGCGTCCGTGGAGCGATGACATCCAAATTTCGAGTTCCAGCGACCGGGTGGGATTCGTTTCCGTCCTCGAAGCTTACGATCCCGGATGGAAAGCGAGAGTCGACGGCATGCCCACCCCCGTTGTTCTTTCGAACGGATTCACGATGGCGGTCCCGGTCGGAGCTGGGAAACATAAAGTTCTGCTGCGGTATCAGACCCCGGGGCGACGTTTCGGCTGGATGCTATCTTTCTTGAGCGCGGGCCTGCTTGCAGGGCTGCTCTGGATCGATCGAAGAGCATAGACTGAGCTAAACTGATTCATCGCCTCACGGAGGCGAGACGTTGTGGGTCAGCAGGCAGCAGCAAAACTCGCGATCAGGCCCGTTTCTTACGCCGGCAACACGAGCCGCCGCGCCGCCCGGTTTGCCATCGGACTTGCCGTTGGCGCTCTCTATTTCTGGATCATCGGCATTGGAGCCGTAGACAAACGATTTGCCTGGGACAGCGGCTTAGATTCGTACTACGGCTTGAATGCGCACACCGATGTTCCGGGAAGCAACGACGTCTTCGGATATTATGACCTGCTCGGTTGGGCTTTCGCGCACGGCAAGCTGCATCTGCCGGTGGAACCTTCACCGACACTGCTTGCGCTCTCTGATCCGTGGAGCGATCTTCTAAACAGGCCTTACCGGCTTCTGGATGCCGCTCTCTACAAGCGTCATTATTACCTCTATCATGGAGCGACGCCGGCGCTTCTATTGTTCACTCCCTGGTACCTGCTCACCAGGCATGATCTTCCGGAAAACTTCGCCGCGTTCCTGTTAGCGCTGGGCGCCTACCTGTTCGCAGCGGCGTTGTTCAGCCGCGTACTCTCGTCTCTTGGCGTTCGTTTGCCGGTAAGCATCTATGCGCTCTTCCTCGCAGCTCTCGGCGTTTGCCAGACGGCGCCCTTTCTGCTCCACAGAGTCAAGGTGTACGAAGTCGCAATTGCGTGCGGCTACTTCTGCTTGAGCTCCGGGTTCTATTTCACTTTTAGAAGTCTGACCGATTCCACGAGGAAAGTTCTGTGGGCCGCGCTTGCTGGAGTGTCATTCGGCCTGGGGATCGGGGCACGTCCGCATCTCGGCGTGGCTGCCGTAGCTGTAATGTGTCTTCTGATCTTTCAGGGAGCTCACCTTCGAAAAAACGTACTGGCATTTATCGTCCCTGTCATCGTGTGCGGTCTGGGAGTTCTTACCTACAACTTCGTCAGATTCGACAACCCCCTCGAATTCGGAACCCGTTATTTGATGGGAAGCGACGCGTATCGCAATTTCCATATGTCGACGGCTAACTTCGTGCGCGGCCTGTACTACTTACTCGTTTGCCCGCCCAATCTGGTCCCGGAGTTCCCATTCGTACGCCTCGCAATGGGCGATCCCTATAATGCTCTTATCAACGATTTCCGGGTGGGATATTTTCTCGAACCTATCGGCGGCGTTCTGAGCGTGTGCCCGATCGTTCTTCTCATACCGCTGCTGCCGGTCTGGCGCGCACTTTGGAAGAGCAATCGAATAGTGCTTGGATTCCTCGCGGCGATGTTCGCGGCCGTGGTCTGCACAATCCTGGTCCTGGTCGCTGTGCCTTTTTCGACCGAACGATATGAGGTGGATTTTCTGCCTTACCTTTTATTCATTGCGTGCGTGGCCTCAAGCTTCCTCTTGAGCCATCTACAGCGAATGGCGACCCGCGCCTTCGCCACCATCGGTATCGCTGCATTACTTGTTTACTCGATTGTTGTAAACCTTGCTCTCGGTATCCAAGGGCCTTATGACCAATTCGTCCAGGCCAGTCCCGCCTCATATGTGAAGATCGCTCGATGGTTCAGTCCGATCAAGCGGTTTCGCCCGCAGTTGAATCCGGCTTTCCACCTCGCGGGAGCTTTTGAATTCACCGGCGCATGTCCGCCAAGCAAAGAGCCGCTTATTTCCACCGGTGAATTCGGCTCGCGATACATGCTATCAGCGCGATGCGCCGGGGATGGGCAGGTCGAGTTGATTTCTCAGGGCGCTGTATTCAATCCAGACGAACGCAAGGTGCTAGTGCCATTCAATTCGAATACCAAATATAAAGTTAGCGTGGACTACACGCCAAATGACCACCTCATCACGGTCACGTGGAATGGCGAGACCGTTTTCCACTATGCGTTGAGGTTTCTGGTGACTGCTCGATCGCAAGTTCATTTCGGCTGGGATCCCAGTATGGGAGAAACATATCAGGGACGCATCGCACTCCTGCCATCCTGGCTTTGGGATGCCGCACCAGTCGAATGACGCCTTCTACTTCGCGAGCGCTGCCTGCAACTCGCTATATTTAGCATCGTTCGGTTCTCCATGTGTTTGCCACAGCACGTGCCCGCCAGCGTCCGCCACGATCAAATAAGCATCTTGGGGCGCCGTATATCCGGCCAGCTTCTTCCATTTATCTTCGTCGCTATATAGGAGGAAAAAGTGCGATTGCTCATCCTCGGGAATCGCTCGTCTCATCCCGTGCAAAATCATCCACATTACGAAAGAGGGTACACCCTGAAAATCGGCGAGCTCATAGTAAGCGACGTGCGAGTCATTCAGGTATGAAGCCTTCAGCCGTCCGTTCCACTTGTCGCATTGTTTGCTTGATTCATGGGAAAAGCCGACCAGTAGCAAAAGAGCTTTGGGACTGTCGGTTTGAGGAAAGGTCACTACCGATCCTTTGAGAGTTTTCGCGTGAGTAGGTGGGACGACTTGGGCGCTAGCCAGTGCGCCCGCGCAAAGAAAAATATAGACCAGGAGTCGCTTCACGCTATATTGTACAGTTCCGGTCGCGGCTGGCTCCACAACCGCGAGCGGAACCCTCAAGCTGCTAATGACGAACCACGACAACAGTGTGGTGATGATGCCGGTGATGGCGGCGATGATGGGTCTTCACGACGACAACTTGATCGGCCATTGCGGCCGGAATCGTTGCCATGGATGCTGCAAAAAGTACTGCCAGGGCGATGAATCGTCTCATGTTCTTTTCTCCTCCCGGCAGATACTAGGCACTCAGAAGGCCATACGTTTCGCAAGGCGGAGTTAGCTTCTAGTTTCGACGGTGTCAATGGTTACAGTGTCACCTTCCACTTTGCCGTTCACGGTAACCTTCTCGCCGAGGTGATTTCTGACTTTTCGCTGCGTGTCGTCGGAAATCTTGAAGACTTTTCCGTCGCTCACAATTACGGGCGCGGCACCGCCTTTAACGCACGTCTCTACGCAGCTCTTATCTTTTGCGGTCGCCTCCGAGTGTTTCGCGCCGCAGTGCTCATCGGAAACTACGCCCGTTAAACTCTCGGCAAAGACAGCACTGCAAAAGAGACACGAGGCAAGGACTATGGTCAATTTCATATGTAACAAGGCTCCTCCACGTTAGAGGGCGTGGCCCCGTACTTGTTACATGCCGACCGCACGAAACGGTCCAGAATTGTGGTTCTCGACTTGCTCAGCTTTGGCCCATGAGTCTACTTCTGATTGTGTTAATCGTGCTGCTCTTGCTGGGAGGCGGTGGCGGGTTTTACTATGGCGGACCGAGAGTCGGTGGAGGAATTGGTGGTTTGCTTCTCATCATTATCATCCTGTTTCTGCTCTTCGGGAATCGCGTTTAAGGCGAGCACAACCGTCCTCGGGATCCTGTCGATGCGCAGTTGATCGCTGAGCTTGTGCCCCGGATCGAGGAATATCGAAAGGCTGGAAGGGTGTTTTTCGAGAAACGCCTGAACCGTAGCCAGCGGCTCCCAGGAGATGGCGAGTACGGTGGCATCTTCCTTCGTTACCTTTTCCAGTCGTGAAAGTTCTGCGCGGCAAGGCACGCACCAGGTTGCCCAGAATGCGAGCAGAACCGGCTGTTTTCGATAGTCGTTCAAGCGAACGCGGACACCGTCCAACCTTATGAGCACTGGATTCAGGAACTGATCGAGATCAAGGAGAGCGATTCTGGCGCGGATTGAGGGGTTGTCCTGTCCGGCGCTGAGCCGGTTTTGCCGAATCACGCCCGCGAGGGCGAAGTAAGCGGCTGGGTCATCGCCACTATGCTCGACTTCTTCTACCAGATGCTGAATCTCCGCCGGTTCGAGCACGCGCGGAAGCTCAAATGGTGGTCCAATTTGAAAGAGCTTTGGGCTCGCTAAAGACCGAAGATGACGCGCCAGATCGGGCCGTGCTGCATCCAGAAGTTTGGCGGCTCGGTTCAGTGTGTCGGTGCGAGGTAGCGGAGTCTCCTTCGCTGAAAGCGACAAGATGCGCTCGACAAGATCGTCGACTTGGCCGCCGCGCAACGCCGATGCAGCCAGCAGGGCCAAGGCTAACAGCCGCATCATGGCTGCTTCGCCGCGGCTCCGTATTTCCGCAGGATCTCCATCGTGCGGTTGATAGGCAAGGCTTCTACCGTATGCCCGCGCCCGGTAGTCGTAGATGCGGTGAATAAAGAGTTATAAACGGCCTCTTCCGTCGCCTCAATCGCACCCAGAAAAAGCGGCGACATCGCCTCGTTGCTCAGCAAATCCTTAGAGTGCGATGTCGAGAACGCAATCGCATAATCGCCGCTTCCATTGTTTCCGGATGACCCTGTACGTCCCAACCCCAGCATTGTTCGAGCGGCCAAGCGCTTCAAATTCCGGGCATCGACCGGCGCATCGGTCGCCACCACGATCATGCAGGATCCCTTTCCGGAATCGAGATAGCCCTTCAGATCGTATCGCCCCAGCTCGCGCCCAACCGGTGCTCCGGCAATGGTCAGTACGCCGCCAAAGTTCGTTTGAACCAGCACTCCCACGGTGTAGCCCCCGAGAGATGACGGCAACTTCCGGGAAGACGTTCCAATGCCGGCTTTGAATCCGAAGGCCATGGTTCCGGTGCCCGCGCCAACAGAGCCCTGCTCAACCGGACCTGTCTTTGCGCCACGAATCGCGTTCAGAACATCTTCAGACGCGATATGGCGGCCTCGAATATCGTTGAGATATCCATCGTTCGTCTCGCCGACTAGCGGATTCACGGATTGCACATACTCGTTTCCGGGCTGCGCCAGCACGTAATCAAGCAGCGCGTCGGCGACGCGCGGAACGCTGAGCGTAGAGGTCAGCAGAATCGGCGTCTCGATTTCGCCGAGTTCTTCCACCTGCGTCGATCCGGCAAGCTTGCCAAATGCATTGCCGATGAACACGGCGCCGGCTACTTTTTCCTGGAAAAGATTTCTCTGATGAGGCAGAATTGCCGTGACTCCGGTGCGTACGTCATCGCCGCGGACGATGGTGGTATGTCCTACGGCCACGCCTGCCACGTCGGTAATCGCATTCAGCGGCCCTGGTGCAAGAATGCCAACGCTAACGCCCAACTCGCGCAGAGTGGCCCGGCGTTCCGGTCCGGCGTTCAGATTGATGACAGGTGGCATATATCCGAGCCCATAGTAGTGCGATTCGAACGTGCCGTTTTTTACGGTGACCACTCGAAATCCCGACGGATCGTTTCCGATCGGCTTGCTCACTGGTCCGGTAGTCACCATCTCGAGCGAACCGTCGCGAGCGTAAGCGTTGCGATGATAATGGCCTGCATACACATGCTCGATTCCATATTCGTGGAATAGCGCGAGGTAGCGGCGTCGCGTCTCGACAGGAATATTGAAATATTGCTCCGGCTCGGTGGTGCTTTCGAGAAACAACGGCTGGTGCAGGAACACGACCAGGTTTTTCACGCCCTCGCGTTTGGCCTTCTCCAATTCGGCTTTAAGCCACTGCTCCTGTTTCGCGGCTTCCTCGGGAACGTGCTGCGGGGCTTTCAGCAGATTGCCGTCCAGAACGAAGCCGACCATTTCATGCGATCGGAACGTATAGTAATCCGGCCCGATTCTCTCGCGATAGTCAGCGATGCTTTGCGGCGTCGGTTCATTGCCCTCGTCATGATTACCGGGGACGTTGTAGAGGGTAATCGAAGGATCGAGCTTCGATGCAATGCGTTTGTACTCCGCGATCTGCGCCGCATCTCCGGGTTTGTTCACCAGGTCCCCGGTGACGATTACGAATGCCGGTTTCAGGCGGTTCGCGTTAGCGATCGCGAATTCGAAATTGGCAGTCTCTTGCACGAAATCGCGATTCTCCGCATACATGCCGAACTGCGGGTCCGACATTTGGATGAAGAACCACGGCTGGGACTGCGCGGCAAGCGGCAGGGTCAATGCGAACAACAACGGTAGTTGAATGCGCACGTCTTAAATGCTAGCGTGAACTACGCGCCGAATTGCCTGAGATGATGATCCGCGTGCAGATATCCCCAGCGCAGCCATTCGAACTCGTTCATTTGTCCGAAAACGGGGTGCAATCGATCCCCTAAATTTGAGGCGCTCGTCGAAAATCGTTGGACGAGCGCATCGAGTTCGGCGCGGTCGCTTTCAAATTCAACCGGAGACGTTCCTCCCGCGCCCTGTTCGATTTCGGGCGGAGCGCGAAACCCTTTCGGCCAACGCAGCGGCACGTAAATGGCGACAAACTTGATCACCGCGCGCTGAAGCGGGCCGGTGGCGGGCGTGGCTGATTTCTCCCCCAAAGCGAACCGAAATGCATCGCTGAGATGGCAAATCATCTGATGCGGCGACATACGCCCCCAGCTTGCGCGGCTATCGGGGCAGACGGTAGCGAGACGTTCGAGAATGAGAAGGCGATCGCCGTCATTACCCAGATGTCTCGCCATGAACCTATTGAGATTATCATGGGAAGTTGTCGACTTCGAACCCTGCCTCGATCCGGAAAGCGCTGCTGACCTGGTACTCTCGCGCGAAACGCGATCTCCCGTGGCGTCGCTCTCAAGACCCCTATGCCATCTGGGTTTCCGAGATCATGCTGCAGCAAACACGGGTCGCCGCGGTGTTGCCGTATTATGAGCGATTCCTGGGGCTTTATCCAACCGTCCGGGATTTGGCGGAAGCTCGCGAAGAAGACGTGCTTACGGCCTGGTCGGGGCTCGGATATTATTCCCGAGCCCGCAATCTTCAGAAATCTGCGATCCGGATTTCCGATGCAGGCGCATTTCCGAGAGATTACGAGGGTATCCGTTCGCTCCCTGGCATCGGCGATTACACCGCCGCGGCGGTAGCGAGCATCGCTTTTGGATTGCCGCACGCCGCTATCGACGGCAATGCTCTGCGTGTAATGAGCCGCCTGACTGCCGACCCGGGCGACATCGGGTCAAGTGAAACACGCTCCCGCCTGGCTGCGGTCGCGGGCGAACTGCTCGATCGCAAGCGGTCCGGCGATTTCAATCAGGCCGTTATGGAACTCGGCGCGACGGTCTGCCTGCCGAAAGCGCGCGAATGTCCCAAATGCCCGCTCGCCCTTCACTGTGCCGCGCACTTGGCCGGAGAGCAGCATCAGTACCCCGTTAAGCTGCGAAAAACACAGCGAAATGAGGTGTCTGAGACACTCTTTTATATCGAGCACGAAGGCAAAGTACTGTTTTGGCGGCGCGGCGCGGCCAGCAAGCGGCTCGCGGGCTTCTGGGAGCTACCTGGCAGCGACCGTTTGCAACACGTCGTCGAAGGCGCGCATACGGTAGGAAAATTCCGGCACACCATCGTGAACACGACTTATAAATTCGACGTCATCCGCGCCGCGGCCCGTGTCGTGCCCGCGGATCTGATTTGGGTCGCCAAGGATTCTTTGCATCGACTTCCTTTAAGTACCACTGCGAGAAAGGCCTTACGGTGTATTCATCTCCATTGGGAAGTAGAATGAAAAGCGTAATGCGCCCGAAACTTCTGTTAGCGCTTCTCGGCGGCCTACCTCTTCTGCTGTTTGCCTATAGCACCCAGCCGCCAGTCGAAAGGGCGGGCGTGCCCACTGACGCCAACGGGGCGACATGTACCTTGTGTCATGGAACGGGCACGGCTGCCACGGGATCGGTGTCGCTCGATGTTTCAACGTACGTCCCCAGCCAGCCGCAGGTAATTCACGTAAAGATCACCGACACGAGCGCCCAGTATTGGGGCTTTGAGTTGACGGCGCGTTCGGTCAGCGATACCACGCAGGAAGCCGGAACATTCACGCCTGTCAATGGTTCTCCAGTGGTCGTGATTTGCGATAACGGCTCGGCCGCGCCATGCGGCGGCACCCGTGAGTTTGCGGAACAATCGACGGCACCTCAAACCGCGGCCGGCGCCGGATACACATTCCTCGTCAACTGGACGCCTCCCGATCAGGAGATCGGTCAGATCGAGTTTTACGTCGCTGCGGTAGCGGGCGGTTCGCCGACCGCGGGCGATCATACGTACACATCCCAAGCCAACGTGCCCCTAAGCTCGAGCGCCGCGTGCAACAACAGCGGCTTGCCCTCCCTGGTGCATGTGCAGGATGCGGCGGCTTTCACCAGCAATCTCGCGAGCGGTGGTTTGTGGACGATCTTCGGCCTCAACTTCGCAAGCTCCAACCTGAAGCGGACGGCCGGTCTCGGCGATTTTGTGAACGGAGCGTTCCCGACCGAATTGGCGTGTATCGCCGTGCAGGCCACCGACTCCAGCGGCAACAAGACCCTGCTCCCTATCACGTACGTTCAAACGGACCAGATTAACTTCCAGGGTCCGGCTACGACAGGGCCGGTAAGTCTCGTCGTGATTTCCAATGCGGGTAAACAGGACGCCGTCTCGAGCTCCGCGGCTGCGGTTAACGTTCTTCCGGTTTCCCCGACATTCTTCACGTTCAACGGAACCAGCATCGCCGCCCAGATCGCGGGCACGTCCGACATCGTTGCGAATCCATCCGTCGTTTCCACCGGGAACCTCGCTCTGCCTGGCGATATCGTCACCCTTTATGGCACCGGCTTCGGCGCTACCAATCCTTCCGTTCCGCCGGGCGCCCTCGCGACCGCGGCAGCACCAGTTACGACCACCCCGGTCACCGTCACTCTAGGCGGCGTCGCACTGCCCGCATCCGACATTCTCTACCTCGGACTCGTTCCCGGCTCCATCAGCGGGCTCTACCAGCTCAACATCCGCATCCCTACGACGGCGCCGGAGGGCAACCTGCCTTTGGTGGTCACTATCGGAGGACAGCAAACCCAAAGCAGCGCGACCATCCCGGTCCAGTCGCTGCAATAAACTGAGAAACCGGCCGCGTCTGTGGCACTAAACGTACGTCGAAATGCCTGCGTGGCTTCCGCTGTTTTTATTCGCGTCCTGGCTGGCCGCCGCGAGTGAGCCTCACGATGCTCCGTTCTATGCCACGGACTCGATCGTTAACTCGGCCGATTATCACACTGCTCTGGCCCCGAATGCGATCGGAACGATCTTCGGAACCGGACTTTCATACACGACGGCTTCTCTTTCAGCCCAAGACATTGTGGGGGGCGTGATGCCCTACGGACTGCCTGGAAGCGGAGTCAACGTCCTGATCGGAGGGATCGCGGCGAACCTGTTTTATGTCTCGCCGACACAAATCAATTTTCTCGTACCGAGCATATTGTTACCCGGGCCAACGCACATTCAAGTCGTCTTGAATGGACTCGCTGGCCCCAGTGTTCCGTTCACCCTCGCCTCAGCTTCGCCCGCCCTGTTCCTTCTGGATCCCCATACAGTGATTGCCACGCGGGTGGACGGATCGCTGATAACTGCTGCCGCGCCTGCCCACGCGGGTGAAGTCCTCACGTTCTACGCCACGGGACTCGGCGACACGATTCCCCCCGTCATATACTCGAACGTGGCTGCCACCGCGGCGACCCTGCAACTCATCTCCGAGTTCAAAGTCCTGCTCAATGGCACGCAAGTCGATGCCAGCCTCATCCTTTACGCGGGCATAGCACCGGGGTACGCGGGCCTGTATCAGATCAACGTTCAGCTTCCTCAAACGGTCGATTCGAATCCCGATCTTCAGATCGGTCTGGGCGATGCAGTGAGCCCTGCGGGTTCGAAGCTTCCTCTGGCCGCACAGTGATACACTGAGCGGTTTGAACCGTAGTACGATCGCAGCTTTCGGATTGCTCGCCGTAGCGGTCCTCACCATTTTCAATCTTTTGCTCGATACGAAGGGCATGAAGTTCCCCGACATCGCCATGTTCGATAGCGGTGTCTCGAAAGTGCGTCCTTCGCTGCCCAAGACGGGCGTGGTCGGGTTCTATACCGATCAACCTGGAAACGCGGGAGCGCCGCAGGAGTTTTATTTGACGCAGTACTCTATCGCTCCGGTGCTGCTCGAAAATAACGTGGATCATCCGCTCGTAATCGCCAGCATCCACACGCCCGAGAGCCGCGTGACCAATCCCAATCTCAAGCTAGTGCACGATTTCAATAACGGCATCCAACTGTTCCGGAATGTAACGAAATGACGCTCCGGATTGCAGCTCTGGCGGGTGCGGCGGCGGGGATCTGCTCCGTTTTTTATTTCCTCAGCCTCGCCGTTGGAACGGGTCCTTACGTTCCGCTGGTTTTGTCGATCGCATGTTGTGTGGCGCTGTCGATGTGGTACCGTCCACCGTCGCCGCCCGCGGCCGCAAAACCGCATCCCTGGATTTTGATCATCTTCTTCGCCGTTTTGGCGGCATCTATTTCGGCTTTTGCCATCATTGCATCCAAGCAACCGCATGGTTATTTCGAGTCCTACAGCGTCTGGAACCTTCACGCGCGCTTTCTCGAACGCGATGGCGGCGCGTATTGGACCGCGCTGTTTTCCAAAACCCTGAGCTGGACGCATCCCGATTATCCTCTGCTCATCCCGGCGTTAATCGCGCAGTTTTGGGCAGTCCTGCATACGGAGTCGGTCATCGTGCCGATCGCGGTGGCGTTCTTTTTCACTTTCGGAAATGCCGCTGTCCTGATCGGAGCGGTCCGTCATTTCCGGGGATGGAACCAGGCTCTGATCGCCGGCGCATTTCTACTCGGCAGCGCGGAACTGATTGAGCAGGGAGTCGTGCAATATGCGAATCTTCCGCTGGCGTTTTTCATGGCATCCGCGCTGGCGCTGCTCTGTTTCGAAGACGCAAAGTCTAGTGTGCTCGCGGGTGCGATGGCCGGATTCGCGGCGTGGACTAAGAACGAGGGTCTGCTGTTCGTCGTTGTGCTGATTGCCGCACGGTTCTACGCGCAGCGGCGAATCAGCTTGCAATTCTTCTACGGACTCGCGCCTGTTCTAGCCGTCGTAGCCTTCTTCAAACTCCGCTATGCACCGCTCTCCATGAAGCCCGTGGCCGTCGATTTTGGGCAGGTAGTTACGGTGTTGCAGGGATTCGTGGTGGCGGCGTTCCAACTCGGTGTGTTTCTTATTCCCGCCATCCTCCTGCTGGCTGCTTATGCGTGGCTCGCCGGTTTTCAAATCGCCGAAAATCGGACAACCATAACGACCGTCACGGCCACCGTAGTCTTGATGCTCGTGGGCGACGTCATCCTGGGGGTGATCCTTGGAACCGATGCGGCCCAAACGGAACAAGCTCTCATGCAGGTCTTTCCCTCCGCACTTCTTGGACTCTTTGTCGCGACCAACGGAGTCCATTTTGGCCCGCCTGTAACAAAACGCCATCCGGCCAGGAAAGCAGTCGCAACCCGGCGCGGGTAGTCGGCGTTTACATATAGTAGAAACAGGGATACGTCTATGCATTTTCGAATCGCCGGGGTGTTCTTCTGCGGCCTCGCCATGTTGGTCGCGCAAGACGCAGCAAACAAAGACGCACCGAAGAAAGAGGATCCGCCGCCTCCCACGGCGCCTGCTCCATCTCCCGCGCCGCCGGATGAATATACAGTCAGTTCCGGGACCCGTATTCCGCTCAACCTGATCAACAGCATCAGCACTAAGAACGCCGCCGAGGGCGACCGAGTTTATCTTGAAACGGTATACCCGATCCTCGCCTCCGGCAAGATCGTGATCCCTCCCGGAAGTTATGTCGCGGGAACCGTCACGCAGGTAAAGCGTCCCGGACGCGTCCACGGCCGCGGCGAACTCTACATCCGGTTTGACTCTCTTACGTTGCCTAACGGAGTCACCCGAGATTTCAAGGCGCGCATCGGCGGTTTGGACGGGCGTTCCAATGAAGAACTCGACAAGACCGAAGGAAAAATCAAGAGCGAGGGTAATAAGGCTGGCGATCTGAAGACCGTGGCCGAAGGAGCCGGCGTCGGCGCGACTGTAGGCAGCATCGCGGGTTCAACCGCCGGACACGCCGGCATGGGAGCCGGGATCGGCGCTGCAGCGGGTGCTGCTGCCGGATTGATTGGCGTGCTGATGACGCGCGGCCCCGACGCGGTCCTCGCCAAAGGCACGACGATCGAGATGATTCTCGATCGCCAATTGGCGTTCGCGCCCAAAGAAGTCGATTTCAGCGGTGCGCCGCCCGTGCGTGGCAACCTGAATGAAGGGCCGGGCCCGCTTCCGAGCAAGAAAGGCGACGGTCTCAGCCGCCGGCCTTGGCCTCTTTAAGTTGCCGGCGCTGCATTTGGAAGGTAGCGCGGGCATCGCGTGCCGAGGCGTTGCTAATATAGTGAACCGCGAACCTCAGGCACAACGATCCGAGCGCTCCTAAAACACCCGCCGTCCTCCTCTTCGCGCTCGACTTTCCGGGCAATGCCGATAGCAGCAGACTGGCAGCCGTCAATACTCCGGCAGTCTTCCATAAAGTCCCGGTGCCTGGTTTGTGGAACGGTTCGCCGACTCGCGGCGTTTTCGAAGCAGTCTCTTCCACTTTGTACGACGCCGCGAGTTCCAAGACGCGGCCGATGTTGCCGAACGTGTACGTGATCAGGTTGGCACGCTCGTTTTCGTAGAAGATGTCGATCACGGACGCGGCCGTGGTCATAGCCGAAGCCGCGAAGAGAATTGGCATCCAGCGCCGCGCTTCCTGCCACACCGGGATCACGCTGTTCGAAACCAGCACGCCCGTATACGCTGAGAGCGCAGTCCCAAAAATCCCGGACAGATAGCCTGTCACTTCTCCTATATCGCCCAGCCATCCGTCGCGATTAATGAACAGCCCGGTCGCGATAGCTGTCGGAGCCGCGCCGCCCAGTATCCAGGACCCCATATTCATGGGCGATGTCGGCCGAAAGACACGGACCATGTGCAGGAACCGCGAAGGTTTGCCCAGATCATGAACCAGGAACATCGCTCCTACCGATGACCCGATAATGCCCGTCCAGTGGCAGTATTCAGCGAACTTCCGAAGATCGCCCCGGCAGGAATCGTCATTCCTGCACGCCAACTGCACCGCGGCGCCCAGCGATAATGCTGCGCCGGCCGCCCCGCCAAGGAAATAGTAAAGAGGAATGTCGATTGACCAAACCGATTGCTTGAGCGCCGGGCGGTCATAATACGTCGGATCGTTGTCGACGACCGTCGGAGTTTGCTCCCACGGCTCGGGCGTCGTCTTTTGAACTTGTTCCTGGTGCGTAGTTGCAACTTGCCCCGCAGCCTCGCCCGACAATGTCGCGATTTTCAGATCGACGTACCGCTCGGCCGCAAGTTCGGTTTTCACGGTCTCCATCAGCGGTCTCCTTTGCTCAGAACAACCGACGCCAGCGCAGCAGTGGCAATCCCGGCCGCGGCGAACGCAAACGAAATCCAGCTGTCCTTGACTCTTTTCGTCGGCACCACCGGATCGGGAGGAAGATTATAAACTTCGGGTTTGTCGACCAGCAGGAAGAACGCGTTCAGCCCTTCTGTTCCGGGCTGGCTCTGGGCATCGTCGCCGTAGAGATACGCTTCATGCATCCCTTGCTCATGCAAATCCTCGACGCGTTTGCGCGCCATTTTTTGCAACTCGCCGATCTCGCCAAAGTGAATCGATTCCGTCGGGCACGCCTTAGCGCACGCCGGCTTCATATCTTCTTTCAGGCGATCGTAACAAAGCGTGCATTTCCAGGCACGCCCATCGTCCTGTCTTCGATCGATAACGCCGAAGGGGCAGTTGATGACGCAATAACCGCAACCATTGCAGATGTCGGGCTGCACATAAACAGTATCGAACTCCGTCCGTACGATCGCCCCCGTCGGACAAGCCTCCAGACATCCCGCCCGCACGCAGTGCTTGCAGACGTCGGACGAGAACAGCCAGGAGAACGCGCCGGCATCTTGCGTCGACAACGCCACGGGCCGCTCGATGAATGCTACGTGCCGCCACGTGGACGCGCCGAGCGACACCGTGTTGTCGTAGGACATGCCGGTGAAATTAAACCCGTCGTCCGGCAACTGGTTCCACTGCTTGCATGCGACCTCGCAAGCTTTGCACCCGATACAAATGGTCGTATCGGTGAAGAACCCTTTGCGGTTCGAAGGGCCGTCTCCGGCGATCTTCTGCTCTAAATCCAGAGCCTCTTGCGCCGATACCACGCGAGCCGATGATGACATTAGTTGCCCTCCTTGGTCTCTTGCGATTTGTATCCGTGCTTCGATTCGTGCTTTCCTTGGGCCACCGGCAGATCTCGTAAATCGTCGCGGCCGTCGATCTGCGGCACCAGTGGACCGCTGGTGGCTACGCGCCTCTCCCGACTTCTTCGTCCGGCTTCAATCATCACCGTGAACGCCTTCGATTCCTGAATCGAGACGTTGGGATCGGCCACAAATTCGATCAATTCGTTTGCCGCGTCTCCTGTCACCAGGCCTTTGCTCGACCAATGATACGGCAGCCCGATTTGGTGCACCACACGGCCGTTCAATTTGAGCGCCGGCACGCGTCGAGTTACGAGCACGCGCGCTTCAATCTCCGCGCGCGCCGTTCGGATGGTCGCCCAACCGCCATTCTTCAACCCGCATTCGGAGGCCAACTCCGGCGATACCTCGCAGAACATTTCCGGCTGCAGCTCCGATAACCACGAAAGCCACCGGCTCATCCCGCCCGCCGTGTGATGCTCGGTCAACCGATAGGTTGTGGCGACATACGGAAACCGCGGGTCGTCATAAGGCCGGTGATAGGGATTCTCCCGGCGATGCCACTCCATCCGCATGGGATTGCATTGCTGCCCGTACAGCGGATTCTTGATAACGGATTCCTCGGGTTCATAGTGGGTCGGAAGCGGGCCGTCCTGAAGTCCGGTGGGAACGAAAATCCAGCCCTTGCCATCGGCCTGCATCACAAATGGATCGACACCCGAAATAGTATCTTTACCTCGCGCTTCTTTCGAAGGACGATACGATGGGGGTCGCTCGACGATAAAGTCCGGAGTGTCGTAACCGGTCCACTGTTTCTTCTCCTCATCCCACCAAACGTATTTCTTGCGTTCCGACCATGGCCGTCCTTCCGGATCGGCCGACGCGCGATTATATAGCGTTCGCCGATTATGCGGCCACGCCCATGCCCACTCTTTGGCGACCCAGTTCTGTTCCCAATGCGGCTTGCGGCGCGCGGTCATGTTGATGTTGTCGCGGAAACAGCCGGAGTAGATCCAACAACCGCAGGCCGTGGAGCCGTCGTCTTTCAGTGACGTGAATCCTTCGACAACTTTTCGATCCGCCACCGTGAAACCGTTGATCTCGCGGAGTACGTCTTCGGCGTTGGTTTCATTCTTCGGCCCCTCGGTTCCGTAGTCCCAGGTCAGATCGAGAATCGGCCGGTCTTTCGGATCTGTCGAACCCGCATAGAGTTTCTTCAACAGCAGACCCAATTTATGGATGAAATCGAGATCGCTGCGGCAGTCGCCCGGCGGCTCGATGGCCTTTTCGTGCCACTGCAACAGTCGCTGGGTATTTGTAAACGTGCCGCTCTTTTCGGTGTGGGCCGCGGCGGGAAAGAAAAAGACTTCGGTCGCGATATCTTCGGTTCTCACTTCCCCACGGTCGATCTCCGGCGCGCTGCGCCAAAAATCGGCCGTTTCAATGAGCTGGAAATCCCGGACCACCAGCCAGTCCAGCTTGCGGAGCCCTTCGCGATGAAAAGCGCCATTCATTGATCCGACCGGCGGATTTTCACCCATCACGAAGTAGCCGCTCAACTGGCCATCCGCCATGTCCGCGACAGTGTTCATGTGCGAATGATCGCCGTCGAGCATCGGCAGGTAATCGTAGCACCAGCCATTTTCTTTTTTCGCGGCATCGCCGAAATAAGCTTTCAAAAGGGAAACCGCATACTTCGGAAACTCGCCCCACCAGCCGGATGCCGATGTGTTCAGATAGACCCACGTATCGAAATCCTTGTCGGTTTGCGCCTTGGGCATCGGCAAATACCCGGGCAGCAGATTGTACAGCGTCGGAATATCCGTAGAGCCCTGAATCGAGGCGTGGCCGCGCAACGCGAGGATGCCTCCGCCCGGACGTCCCATGTTGCCGAGCAGCAACTGTATGATCGCCGCGGTACGTATGTATTGCACACCGACCGTGTGCTGCGTCCAGCCAACGGCATAGCAGAACGCGGCCGTGCGTTCGCGGCCCGAGTTTTTGCAGAGCGTCTCGGCGACCTTCTGGAAAAGCTTCGGAGCGATGCCGCAGGTCTCCTCCACCATCTCTGGCGTGTAGCGAGCGTAATGCCTCTTTAGGATTTGAAACACGCAGCGCGGATCTTCGAGTGTCGGGTCGGTGCGTTCGGATTGTATGGGCTGTTTCTTCTTCGGATCGAGTTCACCGGCTTCGCGTTTTCCACCGGCCGATTGCGGCTCGACGCCCTCGTAACTCCAGTTCTGCGGCTCGTACTGGCCTTTCTCTTTATCCCATCCGCCGAAGAGACCGTCGCCATCCTCCGCGTCCTGATATTTCTCGTTGATAATGGCGGCGGCGTTCGTGTAATTGACGACGTACTCCTTGAAGTGCCGTTCATTCTTGAGAATGTAGTTGATGATGCCGCCCAGGAACACGATATCGCTGCCCGCCCGAATCGGCACGTGAATATCCGCGACGGCGCTGGTGCGAGTGAAACGCGGATCGACGTGGATGATGGTTGCGCCCCGTTCCTTCGCCTTCATCACCCAGCGGAATCCCACTGGATGGCATTCGGCCATGTTCGAGCCTTCAATGACGATGCAATCGGCGTTCTCCAGATCCTGCTGGAACGTCGTGGCGCCGCCCCTGCCGAACGATGTCCCCAGACTGGGGACGGTGGAGGAGTGTCAAATACGGGCCTGATTTTCGATTTGAACTATCCCCATTGCCGTGAACAGCTTCTTGATAAGATAGTTCTCTTCGTTATCGAGCGTCGCTCCGCCGATGTGCGCCATCGACATCGTGCGGCGTAGAGGCTGGCCTTCGTCGTTCTTGTCCTGCCAGTTTTCGTCCCGGGCCTTCTTCATGCGCATCGCAACCATGTCCATGGCCTGGTCGAGCGGGATCTGTTCCCACTCCTTTCCATGCGGCCTGCGGTACAGCACATGCTGCACGCGAGTGGAAGAGGTAACGAGCTGAAACGTTGCCGCGCCCTTGGGACACAGGCATCCGTTGGAAATAGGAGAGCGCGGATCTCCCTCAATGCTGATAATTTTTTCGTCTTTCACGTAAACGAGCTGCCCGCAACCCACAGCGCAGTACGGGCAAATCGATCCGACTGCCCGATCCGCCGCTGTGGTTCGCGCTTCCAGATGCTCGGTGCGTCTCGAGAAAGCGCTGACTCCAAGCCCCTCGACGTCTTTGTTCTCTAGCTGACGCAGTAATGGCATGTTCGGAAAGCCGTTCGAGCTGTTGAGCATAATTGGAGGACTCCAATCATCGGACTTTATTGAAGATAGAAAGTTACGTTAATACCCGTTACAGCAGAGCGTATTTTACGCGCGCGGTTCTGAAAGGCGTTACGGAACTAGACGGTAAAGGTGGGGTAAGGTCCATGCGGGCGATTCGGATTCCCGGTGGTTGCACGCGAACCGAGCAGCAGACATTGGCTCTGTAGGGGACGAACACGGGCCTGCGGTGATTCTCTGCGACGGCGGCGCGCGAGGACGACGGTGAGGGAAACGATCCTGAGCAGCTTCCTTGCCGCGGAATTGTGGAACGGCACGGCGGAAGAATCTGGGCGAACTCTGAGGCTAAGGGGTCGGAGTTCTGCTTCTTGTTGCCGGCGCGCCTCGCGTAACCGCTCGCGCCGGGGCTTCTGAGATAATCGGCGGCAATCTCCGCTTGCCCTACGCGCGCGGTTCCGTAGGATCGTGTGTCCGAACCCCGAGGGCGAACGGAGGGGCAATGGTCTCGAACGGGGCGATCCTAAATTCGCAGGTCGCGCCCGCTCATTTCTTTGGGCTGCGGCTCGCCGAGGTATCCGAGTATCGTAGGCGAAATGTCCTGCAGCGCTCCGCCGGTTCGTAACTGGGTGCGCGTATCGTCCACTAGAACGAAAGGCACTGGGTTGGTTGTGTGATAGGTGTGCGGGCCCTTGGTGATCGGGTCGATCATCATTTCCGCATTCCCGTGATCCGCGGTGATTATCCAGGAACCGCCGCTGCGCCGCAATGCGGCGTAGATATCGCCCAGACAGGCGTCGACGGCTTCGACCGCACGTACCGTTGGCTCCATCTTGCCGGAATGCCCCACCATATCGGCGTTGGCGAAATTCATGACGATGACATCGATTCCACCCTGATCGATAGCCTTCACCACCACATCCCTGACCCCCATGGCGCTCATTTCGGGTTTCAGATCGTAGGTGGCCACCTTGGGCGAAGCGACCATTTCGCGGCTCTCGCCGGCATAGGGTTTTTCGTTCCCGCCGTTGAAGAAATAGGTTACGTGCGCGTACTTCTCGGTCTCGGCTACGCGCAGATTCTTCCACTTCAACTGGGCCATGACGTCGGCCAGGATGTTGTTGGGATGCTCCGGCAGCGATGACGTACGGCACCGTGAAGCTCTTGTCGTATTGCGTCATGGTCAGTAGTGAGATTCTTGGGCGCGATGCGAGCGGGAAGGCGTTTCCAATCGTCGGATCCATGAGCGCCATGGTCATTTCGCGGCCGCGATCGGCGCGGAAGTTGAAGAACATGACCGCGTCTTCGTCACGAATCAAACCGACCGGCTCATTGCGTGCATCCACAATTGTGATCGGCTCGATAAACTCGTCCGTCACGCCCTTTTCGTAGGAACGTTTCACCGCGGCCACGGGATCCGTAGCCTTCTCGCCGTTTCCGAGCACCATCGCTCCGAAGGCGCGTTCGATACGCTCCCAGCGCTTATCGCGATCCATGGCGTAGTAGCGCCCTTCAACCGTCGCGATCTTCCCGATGCCGATGGTGCGCATTTGTTGGAGGATCTCTTCGATAAAGCCGGCCCCGCTCTCCGGCGGCGTATCGCGTCCGTCCATGAAACAGTGGACGAAGACCTCGGAGACGCCCTCCTGCTTCGCCATTTTCAGGAGCGCGTACAGATGCGTTAGATAAGAATGGACGCCGCCGTCGCTACACAGGCCCATGAAGTGCAGCCGGTGTCCGCGAGCCTGCTTCATGAGATTGAGCAGCACGGGGTGTTGAAAGAACTCGCCGGTGGCGATCATCAGATCGATGCGCGTGACGTCCATGTGAATGACGCGGCCCGCGCCGATATTGAGGTGCCCCACCTCGCTATTACCCATCTGGCCTTCGGGCAATCCCACCGATGGACCGGAGGTGTGGATCAAGGTGTTCGGATATTCGCGCAGGAGGGTATCGTAGGTTGGCTTTCGCGCGGCGGCGATTGCGTTTCCCTCGGTGGATGGGGAGAATCCCCATCCATCCAGAATTGTCAAGACAAGAGGCTTTTTGCGGCCCAGCATTAGGAGTGGGATGCCTTTCTTTCGACAGCTTTTTGCTTGAAGGCGTTGCGCCCGGCGAACTTCGCGCCCGCTCCGAGTTCCTCTTCGATGCGCAACAACTGGTTGTATTTGGCGATGCGGTCCGTGCGGCTGGCCGATCCGGTCTTGATCTGGCCGGCGCGCGTCGCAACCACGAGATCAGCGATGAAGGCGTCTTCAGTCTCGCCGGAGCGGTGTGAAACCACCGACGTGTAGCCGGCTTTATTAGCCATCTGCATGGCTTCGAGAGTTTCGGTGAGTGTGCCGATCTGATTCACCTTGATGAGAATCGAATTGGTGATTCCGAGATCGATGCCACGGGCCAGACGCTCGGTATTGGTGACGAACAGATCGTCGCCGACGAGCTGGATACGGTCGCCCAGTTTCTCGGTCATCAGCTTCCAGCCATCCCAATCGTCTTCGGCCATGCCGTCTTCGATGGAGACGATGGGATATTGCGCAACCCATCCGGCGTAGAAATCGACCATCTGCTCCGAGGTGCGCTCGCTCTTGTCGGATTTCTTGAATACGTACTTTCTCTTGGTTGTATCGTAGAACTCGCTCGCTGCCGGATCGAGCGCGATGCCGATCTGCTCGCCGGGCTTGTAGCCGGCCTTCGTAATGGCTTCGAGCACTACTTCGAGGGCTTCTTCGTTCGACTTGAGGTTGGGAGCGAAGCCGCCTTCGTCGCCGACCGCGGTGGAATATCCACGCTTCTTCAAGACACCTTTCAACGTATGGAAAACCTCGGCGCCCATGCGGAGCGCTTCGGCGAAATTTCGGAGCGCCGTAAGGGACCACCATGAACTCCTGCGGGTCGACCGAATTATCGGCGTGCGCGCCGCCGTTGAGGATGTTCATCTGCGGCACGGGAAGCAGATTCGCACCTACGCCGCCCAGGTAGCGATAGAGCGGCGTATTTTCGGACTGCGCCTGCGCGCGAGCGGTCGCCATGGAAACGGCGAGAATGGCATTCGCGCCCAGCTTGCCCTTGTTCGGAGTGCCGTCGAGCTCGATCATTTTGCGATCGATACCGCTCTGGTCTTCAGCGTCCATCCCGATGACCGCGGGAGCAATGACATTGGCGATGTTTTTGACGGCGTTGAGTGTGCCCTTGCCGAGATAGCTGGACTTGTCGCCGTCGCGAAGTTCAACGGCTTCATGTTCACCCGTGGAGGCGCCGGATGGGACAGCAGCGCGTCCTTTGCTGCCGTCGGCCAGATAAACGTCGGCTTCGACGGTAGGATTGCCACGCGAGTCGAGGATCTCTCGTCCGAGGACTTTTATGATTTCCATATACTTCAATCGTACTAATTACGGAGGGCTGCTTTCAGGGGCAGTTGCAGCGGACTGCGAGTTGGCGTGCGCGCGGTAGGACCTGCAATAGGACTGCCCCCCACAGATGAGGGTAGCGGCGCCACCCGCATAAAAAGCCGAGAAAATGCGAGACGCCTAACCACACTGTCAGCAGGAGATGGTGCATCTCGTGGCGGGGCTTGGGATAGCCGTTAGGTATCCCGATCGTCCTAAAGCGGGTGGAACTAACCTTTCAGTAGTTCTAGGGAAATATTTAAGGTCTTAGGACCATAGTTCTGCGTTGGACACCCTCCGATTGAATTGTTAAAGGCTGAAGTGGCATTTTGCGCTTGAGTAAGTCCTCGCGGGCTGAAAGGGCGAGGAATGGCCGCGAGTAAGCAAAAACATTTAGTAACAAGGAACAACTGTGAACGCTCGTTTTCTTCATGCTCTATGTTCCACGCTGCTATCCATTGTTGCGTTATCGACAGGGATCGTGGGGTTCGCGCAGACTAGCTCGCCGACGGTCGAAAGAAGAGGGTCGAACCAAGTACATCAGCAATTCGTACGGGGACGCATCCTGGTTAAGTTCAAGGAGGGTGTGTCGGAGGAGCGGATAAGAGGGCTGCTGGCGGAACGAGGGGCTCGGAGCACGAGGGTTATTGAGCAGATTGGCGTTCATATTGTTGAGTTGCCGTCGGGTGCGGATGAAGAGGCAGCGGTGGATGCTTTTCGGGAATTGGATGAGGTCGAGTTCGCAGAGGTCGATCGGATCCTTAGGTTGACTCCTAGCCACGCCATCGAAGAAGTATCAACTGATTCTCAGGACGGCATATCGTCTGCGGCCCATATTGCTTTAGCTCAGCAGTCGATAGCGCCGAACGATTACTATTATTTCATTGGATATCAGTGGGGTCTGCAGAAGATCTCGGCGCCAGAGGCGTGGTCGATTACGACTGGAAGCAGTAGCATTGTGATCGCTGTTATTGATACCGGTGTGGACCCGACTCAACCTGACTTGCAAGGAAAGCTGACGCCCGGCTGGAATGTTGCGGACAATGATTCCAACACAACAGACGTCGAATCTAACGGAACTTCCATCGCAGGAATAGTAGGCGCGTTAACGAATAACAGCTTAGGTGTGGCCGGGCTGTGTTGGAACTGTATGATCATGCCCGTTCGTGTCGTTGCGACAGATGGATCGGTCACTTACTCGAATGTAGCCATCGGTATCACTTGGGCGGCGGATCATGGTGCTCGCGTCGCTAATACGTCATTCATGTGCGATAGCAGTGCGGCAGTAAGTAGCGCAGCTCAATACCTCCAGAACAAGGGAGGCATTCTAACCGTTCCGGCGGGAGACTACGGCTCTGTTGACACCAACCCGATCAATCCCTATATGATAACCGTGGCGGCGACCGATCAAAACGATACCATGTACTCTTGGTCGAATAGCGGCAGCGACATCGTTCTCGTCGCACCAGGAACAACGGAGTCCACCGAGCCATTTCAGATGTTCGGGTCCGTTAGCGGAACTTCGATTGCAGCACCCTTTGTCGCTGGAACGGCGGCCTTGATGCTTTCCGTAAACCCAAATCTGACCGGTACCCAAATCACCAGCATGCTCGAGCAAACGGCTGACCACCTGGGCACACAGGGATGGAATTCTACCTATGGCTACGGTCGCGTCAACGCTATGGCAGCCGTTCAGGCCGCAGCCGGACAAACCAACACGGGAGCGGGTTCGAAGAGTAACACCACAACCGCGATCAATTCCAACCTGAACCCGTCAACACTGGGACAGTTGGTTACTTTCACTGCCTCCGTCACACCTAGAACGGCAACCGGTACCATAACGTTTCTTGACGGAACCACGACGCTCGGGACCGCGCCGTTGAGTACTGGCATCGCCACACTCTCCATAGCGGCCTTAACCCAAGGCACCCACTCAGTCGCCGCAAGCTATAGCGGAGACAGCGGAAATAACAGCAGCGCTTCTGGCGCCATTTCGCAGGTAGTGATGCTGAACAAAGCCAACACAACTACGTCCGTCGCATCGACTCCTAACCCGTCGGCGTCAGGGCAATCGGTCACTTTTGCAGCCACAGTTTCGCCTTCTTCGGCGACTGGAACGATAACATTTTGGGACGGCGGCTCAACCCTCGGAACTTCAGCTATTGTCAGCGGGAAAGCGACTTTTAGCACTGTCAGCCTTGCGGCCGGGAGTCACTCGATCACAGCCAGCTATGGCGGCGACAGTAATTATAACGGCGACGTGTCAGGCATGATCACACAGACGGTCGATGCCGTAAAGAACAATACGACCTCGACGGTGGTATCGAGCATAAACCCGGCAAGTGTGGGACAATCCGTAACGCTTACGGCAAAAGTTTCGCCTGCCGCTGCGACAGGGACAATCACGTTTCTGGATGGCACGTCCATTCTGGGCGTCGTGACAATCAACGGCGGCGTAGCCACATTGTCGACATCGAGTCTTGCCGCTGGTGCACATTCAGTCACGGCAATCTACAGCGGCGACAGCAACAACAACAGCAACACATCCCCATCGCTAACACAGACTGTCAATGCGGCCCCCGCGCAGCCAACTGCGCCGGTTCTGGTTTCAGCCATCGCCAAGAGCGCGACAGAGGTGGATCTCTCCTGGACGTCTAGCAGTGACGCTCTAGGGATTGCAGGGTATCAGATAACAAGGAATAGCATCGCTGTTGCTACCGTTTCCGGCAGCACGCTTAACTACGCGGATACTAGCGTCAGCCCAAACACCACTTATGCATACGTCGTGAAGGGATACGATAAAGGAGGAAGTTTCTCGAATGCAAGCAACAGCATTCAGGTTGCGACGTCTCAGGCATCTACCTCAACGGGCTGTCCGAGTCCGGCATCCGGGGCTTTCAGCGGATGCTATTTCAATAACATCACGTTGTCCGGGGCACCGACATTTATCCGGACCGACAACCAAATCAACTTCTATTGGGGGAACGGCTCACCAGACAAATCCCTGACGCCCGATAATTTCTCAGTTCGTTGGCAGGGCAATTTCACCTTTGCTGCTGGAACTTACAAATTTAGCGCTGTGACCTCCGATGGCATGCGAGTTTACATTGATGGCAACCTGATGTTGAATATGTGGCGCAATCAGCCGCCCTACTGGTACACATTTTCTACTGCGTTGAGTCAGGGAACTCATCTTGTCGTTGTCGAGTATTATGAGCAGACAAATGGAGCCACAGCCAGTCTGTCTTGGCAGCAAAACTAACGTATCGAACCGTCGAGGAATTCGGCCATCATCTCGGTGATGAGAAGGTCCGACCCTTCCTGTGAGGTTGCTAATCTCATGCGAAAACAGCTTCCGAATCCGCTCTTCGTGTCTGACTAGATAAATCAGAATAGCCGAAACAGGTTAGGGTTACGCGCGTGACCCGAAGGGGCGTCGGGTTTATTCCACCGACACTAAATTGGTATTTGCTTCGAAGTAACCTCCCTTTCATCAGCACCTTACAAGCCGTGAAGGATTCCATCATCGAAGGTGACTTTCGTCGGCATCTAACCATCCGGACTAGGCCATCTAGGGAATTGTACTAGGCGCGACGTACTAGTAAAAAGAACTAGTAGGAAAAACGTAATACTTTTCCGCAGGGGGTGCTCACATGCCGTTGGTCATCCGGATCTTTCCTAGGGGTGCTCAATCGCTCATCGGCAGAATGTGCAATTCTCTGAGCGCCCGAGCATGTGAGGGCATCCGTCTCAGAACTCATCGGGGCTCTGGCATGTCTCGGCAGGAGCGGATGTTATGAACTATTGACCTCTTGTCGAAAAGACCTCAGTGGCGACGCTGCAGTTCGAGAGTAATAGCGGCAATCACCCGTGGGGCGACTCGCCGTTCCGGCGAATTAAGAAACCAGGCCCCGGATATCGTTATGAACGGCGCGACATGAGTTTTTAGATTTGGCGACCCTCTGTCAGCCAGGCTCAACAAGCGGACCGTGTGAAGAATGACGCCACACGAATAGGAGATGTCAACAATGTTTTCTACCAAGTTCACGAGAATGCGATTGATGGCGGGATTGCTCTGGCTGGCGGTCTTTGGCGGAGCAGATCAGATTGCCTATTCTTCAACCCTGGCTACCGCAATGGGCCCGCAAGTCGCCACGCCGCTGGTCGTAGGACAATCTGGCGCGGCCGCTCTGCTAAGGATCCAAAATGCGTCAATCGGAACCAGCCCAGTCACCGTTACTAACATCCAAGTGGTACCGGCTTGTGATCCTACCGGAGCAACCCTCAGCGGCGGGCATTTTGTTTGTGTGGGAACCTCTTATCCGGGAGTGATTACGCTTAGTGCCTCAGGAGTGGGTTCGTCCAATACTAATCCGGGCAACAACACTTGCGTGGGGACATGGAATATAACCTTCGACGTTTCGACTGGCAATTATTTCTTCTCCGGGCCCTCGGGGAATCTTGTGATTTTTACCTCGCCAGCTGAGACGTGCACGATTACGTTTACCATGGGCGCCTCCCAGATGCCAGCAGGCTTTACGACCACAGCAGGCATCACCATGAACGCCGGAGCACTTATCTCGGCAACGGACTTGTCCACGGGTCAAGCGCTGGGACCCATTCCGGAAAGTGGTGCTAGTCCGACCACGATTGAGAGTTGCGGCGCATCGCTTGACAAACAGGTCTCCTGCGACGGTGGCATCACCTGGCAGGATGTCTTTGGTACAGATGATCCAACGGGTGTTCTAAACAATGGCTGCATTGCAAACGTAGGAGCATCGATAGAGACTCGATTCATCGTCAAAAACACCGGCGGTGCGGCAGTCACGAGTTGTCAGCTTAGCGATACGCCATTGGCCAATAATCCCCTGACTTTTCTTGTAAGTCCTCTGCCGATCGGGCCCCTTAACTCCGGCATTGTATCAACCACTCCGGGGACAACGGGATTGGTCTGCAATCTTACATCGGCTCAGAGTGGCACCAACACGGCAAACCTGACTGGTTGTGTCTGCCCTACTAGTACTAACAGTGTCACAATTCCGGATCAACACGACACGGCGACGATCGCCTGCGCAGGTGTGGAAATTGACAAGGAAATCTCGTGCAAGAGCGGAATTACCGGTAGCTTTGTTGACGTAGGGTTGGAGACGTCGGACCAAGACGGCGCCACCAGTTGCACCGGAACGGCGGGCGTGGCTGGTCAGATTGTAGCCAAATTCCAAGCTGAGAACACCGGCAATGTCCCGCTTACATGCACTCTCTCCGACACGAACACTAACTTCATCCCTGCACTGGTTCCCGGCATTTCTCTCTCCAACAACATTGAAACCTTGGTTGGTCCAGGCACCACGAGCGGCCTAGAATGCTTGGCCGCTCTGAAAGGCGTGTCAGAACCGGATAAGGCTGTCCTGGCCTGCACTTTCGCTCCGGCTACAGGCATTGTGGATAAGACTGTTGCCGGATCATTGACCGTCTTCGACCGTGCGAACTTCAACTGCTCCAACCCGAGTTTCTTAGCTCAAAAGACCTGTGCTCTGACGGCGGGGGACACGTTCAACGTTGGCGTGACCGTATTTAACACGGATACCTCGGGCAACTCATCGCTCTCTTGCGCCATCACCGACGAAACCTACACCGGAACCTGCGGCGTGGGCACCGCTTCTACGGGACCGACGATAATGCCCTCTCCGCTTTCTGTAGGCCCTAGCACGTCCACTTGCAATCCCGCCACCGGAGCGGGTTGCACCTCCAGCATCGGCACCGGTACATTCTCCACCAGCACGTCGGTTTGCAATCAGGCTATCGTCACTTGCACTTCCGGAAGTCTCACATTGCCGGTACAGAATCCGACCGCTGAGTGCTCAATCCCTTCCGGCGGTATCAAGCTCAAGAAAGTCTTCAGTGAAGACGCGGTCGCTGCCGATAAGACCGTAACGGTTACCTTCACGATTATCAACCAGGGCTCGACTACGCTAAATGGCCTGGCCTTCACGGACACGTTCCCGCCGCATACGAGTACACTGGATATCCCATCCATGTCGGCATGTGGCGGCAGCTATTCCGTTACCGGCGATGTTCTCACGTTCTCTGGTGGGACGCTAACTGCGGGCGACTCCTGCTCAATTTCGGTCACTCTTACGGCCGACCCGAGCCAGACTACGCCGCTTCGAGTCTGCGATACAACATCTTCCGTGACTTCGACTACGCTCACGGGTGCTCCGGCGTATGCCTGCGTCACGATCGGTTCCACACCGCTGGCACCGCCCGACGGATTCCAATTGAACTACGTCTCCAACCTCGGTATCGGTGACAGCGTAGTCAACTTGACTAATAGCGGCGCGCTCAGCGGAACGGATCCGGCAGGCGACATTTGCGTCAATGTCTATGCTTTCGATCCAGCCGAGGAGATGATCTCGTGCTGCTCTTGTTTAGTTACTCCCAATGCGCTCGACTCGCTCTCTGTCCTGCACGATCTGGTAAGCAATACGCTGACTCCAGGAACGGTGAGCTCAGTCGTTATCAAGATGCTGGCCAACGCGCCAGACCCTGGATTATGCAATGCTTCATCGCCGAACTTCCAGAACCTGACGCCGGGGCTTCTGGCATGGGGTACCACGCTGCACCAGAACTCGGCGACCGGCAATTATTTGGTGACTGAGAGCGCATTCCAGAAAGCCACTTTGAGTCCAACCGAGTTGATCAAGCTCAGTTCGTATTGTGGATTCATTCAATCCACCGGCAGCGGCTACGGTATCTGTAATTCCTGCCGCCTCGGTGGACTGGGGGCCACTACGAAGTAAGGGTCAGGTGCGCCCCGACGATTCTCGCGTCCGCTGTCCCAAAAAAATGGCGGACGCGCGCATTCGTCGGGTTCAGTCGAGTAGCGAACAAACGGCCAAGTCAAATGACGTGCGCGACGCCGGGAACCTTGCGTAGTGCAGCGACACTGGCCCAACTCAGCGCCAGCGCGCCGAGAAACACAATGCTTCCCTTTGCCAACGCGGCGAGAGGGGCTCGCAGCAGGAAGTACTGCAGCCAGATCACGAAGACATAGTGGACTAAGTATATTCCGTAAGCGTTTTCGCAAAGACTATCCATAACCCTGACGCGCGTGCCACCAAACCGAAGGAACATCGCAAGCACCCAGAGCGTCGATGCGGTGCATGACAGCACCCATGCCATGGCGGCAACGAGTTCCCACCAGGGCGGCGCCGTGGACTGAATCGCCGGATGGGTAACCACAACCAGTACCCCAAATGCGGCCGAAGTCCAACCCAGCCATCTCAGCCAGTTCTGTGCCAACGCTCCATCCGGCGCAATCACACCGCGATGAATCCCGTAAGCGCCGGTATAGACGCCGGCAAAGAACCAGACTGCGTAGTGCGGCAACCGGCTCGTCTGGAACATGAATGGCCCGCACGCCGTCCAGCGCGCAGGACCGAAGGCGAGCACCATTGGGACATAGGCGATTCCGGAAACGGCCGTCAGCGTCCAGAAGAACCTCGCCGGGCTGCTGAACAGGCGAGAATACCAGCGGCTGGGCCGGTCGCCCCACTCCGGCATCATGAGGAAGAATCCCGCAGCGAGGCAATCGAACGCCAGCAGAATCCAGATGAACCATGCGGGTCCAGACGGCCATTCGCCGAGCGAAAACCACTGTCGGAGGAAGGTCTTGAGAGACGGACCGGCAGCGGTGGCCAGATACGTCGGATAGTAAGCGGCAGGGGCCAGAAAGGCAACGGCAACCGCGAAGGGTAAGCCCAGCCGTATCACCCGATTGCGTCCGAATCGCGCAACGCCTTTCCGCTGCAGACTGTTCCACACGAACAGCCCGGACAAGAAAAACATGAGTGCCATCCCGAAGGGGTCGGTAAACCCGACAATCGGATCGAAGCCAGCCCAGCGCCGGCCGTCTACGATGG
>CAWDKQ010000002.1:0-107994 GCA_963802915.1 Bryobacterales bacterium | reverse complement strand
CCACCGCCAACCCGCCATACGCCGCCCATCGTCACCCAACCCTCACATGCGACAGATGGCCTGAATGTCTACGCTTCCGCGTAGCCGCTTCGGCCTGCCGTTATGGTGTTCACGCTATGGAGGTGTCAAAAACCAAGCCTGTACTCACAGGCTCGCAGGGACGGCAAAAGTGAAACCGCATTTTGCCGGTTTTGGGGACCGGCCACCTATCCGCTGGCTCATCCCTAAGAAAATGAAAACCGCCCCGAGGATTGCCCTGGGGCGGTTGCCGGCAAGTGCCGCTTGGCGCTTACACAGCAACCACTCCGCCGATCAGAGCAGCACCGGGCTTCAGGGCAGCACCGGGCTTCAGGGCAGCCCCAGGATAAATCAGGGCAACCCCACGCCGCGAGATCGGGTTCATTACCCGGCTGGTTTCAGCGTCTGCCATATCGTCATATCTTCATGGTAGGTCGTCGGGCACGGAGACGGCAATTGTATTTTCCGGTACCTGCCGGAAAATACTGTGGCGCCTATGCGGTGAGCGCGGTCATGATCGCCGGGTGACGAGACCGCAGGACCGGCCGCGAAGCGGGCCGCTCAGCGCGGACGCGCTGTCCTGGCTGGTGCGGCGGGCGTGTCGGTGAGAAGGTGAAGTCCTGCCGCGAGAAGCAGGACAGCCACGCTCGCGAGGTCCACGAAGTGGTGACGCCTCCGGCGGCCGGCTGAGGCTCGCGACCTCGCGACCTCAGGGCCTTGCTGGCCGGAAAACTGCGGAATTCGGTATTCTCCGAGTTACGCCAGGTAACCTGTGGATTAATTGTGGACGGGTTGTGCAAAAGCCGGTGGATAACCATTGTGACGTGCGGATAACCAGCGGCATTCTGTGGACAACATGTGGACACAGAAAAAACTCAAAATGAACTCCCGCGGACTCTTGTGTGACCATGGCGAAGGCAGTAGAAATACTTTCACCGTTGGAAACGGACACCATCCGGGGGCAACCTCGGGACACGGGAATAGCCGGGAAGCCGGTGGTTCACGTGGGTGTTTGGCACCGGCGGGCGGCGCGCGGTGCCGGGGAAGCCAGGCAACTGGCTGATCTGGTGCGGCGCGGCCAGACGAGGCCCCCTTCATCTCATACATGAAGGGGGCCTTGTTGTATTCTGCCCGACTTGAAGCCTTCTTTCCGGACCGACACGCGGCACCAGCGCCAGGTGCCAGGCAGGCCTGAGGCTGCGCGCGGTCCGACGGCACGACGACCGCGGCCCAGTTCGGCCCGATTCTGGTTCAGTGGCGCATGACCAGCATTCTTCCGCCGACGGCGACCGCCCCGAGCGTGGCGGCCAGCCAGAGCAGGAACCAGATAAGGCGCGGAATGCCGGTACGGCAGGCCAGGATACCCGCATCGCCCGCGTTGACGCCGTACTCGAGAATCTGGCGAACGCCGGTCAGCAGGAGCAGCCAGGCGATCGCGTAGGCGGCGATGACCTGCTCGGATACCGGCGCGTAACGGCCGATGAGGTACACCAGGCCGCCGACCACGATGACCGAGAACATGCCGAACGACCAGCGGATCCCGACCGGCAGAACGCCGAGCAGGAAAAGGGTGATCCACAGCACCGGCACGATATGCCCGAACTCGATGAGCCTCGCCGCGCCGAGCCCAAACAAGCTCGGGCCCACGTAACCGGCGAAACCTGCGAGGATAGTGCTGAGACAACCGCCTGAATTCATCGTGGTGACGCCCGTGGCGTCCGAATTAATGACGATGCCGCTGACTTTGAGGAACAGCAGCGACCCGACTATCGCGTGAGCTCCTTCGTGGGCCATTACCCCGGTGTGGCGGATGGTCCGCCAGCCGAAGCCGAATGAGACAGCGGCGAACGCCACCAGCCCGATAACTGCGGCGTCCGCTCCTGACAGCGGGATCTGCGTCGAACTCACCCTTTGGAAGGTAAGACCCCGGTGAGTGGCTGTCTATCCCGGAACTGGGCACGCCAGCGCCGGACGCCGGACCTCCTTCGCGCGTCACCCCTCCAGGAGCCCCAGTTCACGGGAATAGGTGACCGCCTGGCTGCGCGAGGATGCCCCCAGCTTCCGGTAGATCGACACGGCCTGCGATTTGATGGTGTGAGGTGAGAGGAACAACTGCTCAGCGATCTCCGGGAACGACATGTGCGTGGCCAGCAGCGGCAGGACCCGCAACTCGGCAGTGGTCAGCGACGACGCTCCGGGATGGCTTCCGTCGCGCTCATCGGACAGCCGGTCCTGGAGCGACCGGGCCTCGCCGACCAGCGTACCCAGCCCGGGGCGGCGTCCGAGCAGCTCGTTCACTTCCTGAACGAGCGTCCTGGCCCCTGCTACGTCGGCCAGCGCGAGGTGGACACGGGTGAGCTCGATCCGGGCCTGAACGGCCAGCTGGGGCATTGCATAGGTCAGCAAGGGCCGCAGGCGCTGGGCCCTGACGAGTTCGTGGCGCGCCGCCGCGACATCTTGCCGGCGGATGGCGGCGCGTGCATGTACCGCGCAGACCAGGGGCGTCGCGTAGCTCTCCTCGATCCCGGCCCGGCGCAAAACGGCGCGGGCCTGGCCGGCGAGGACCTCGGCCTCGTCCCACTGGCCGCGCGCCATCGCTATCAGCGATCGCTCACACAGCGTAACGGCAAGAGTCTCGTGCGCGCCGGCTTCCTCCCCTTCACTGACGGCAGCTTCGAAGGACGCATCGCCACCGTCGAGGTCACCGGAAAGGACGCGTCCGAGCCCCTGGTACAGCGCCGGGGCCGGCGTCACGATGCGCTCCCCGGCACACCTTCGCACGGCCTCGTCGGCGTCGGCGCATATCTGCTCGACCCCGCGCCGGCACATCAGCGCGCGGAGGATGGCCGCGTAGGCCTCGGCCTGAGGGTGATCAGGTCGCATCGCACCCCCGTACTGCCAGCGGTCAACCACGTCAGCCCATCGCTCGGCCTCGGCAGGCCGCCCCGTCAACGCGGAAAACAGCGCGGCCAGCACGGCAACCATCGGATGCCCCTCGATCCCGCCCCGGTCTTCCAGCCACCGGAACCACCGCTCCAGGGTGGCGAACCGGCCTTGCCGATGGGTCGGCACCCCGAGCCTTTCCACCAGGCCAGCGGCGGTGTCAACGTCTCCGGCCGCGATGGAGTACTCCAGCGCATCCTCCGGCAGGTCATTGCGCAAGCACCAGCTGGCCGCGCGGCGACGCAGGACGGCCATCAGGTCGGGCTCCTGGCGGTCCAGCTGCGACAGCAGCATGTCGCGGAACAGGTGGTGGTAGCGGTACCAGTGACCCCGGCGGTCCAGCGGCACCAGCAGCAGGTTCGACCGCTCCAGGTCGGCCAGGATCGTCGCCGACCCGGGCAGCTCAAGCACCGCGTCGCACAATGGCCCGGACATCCGCTCCAGCACCGCGGTCCGGGTCAGGAACACCCGCTGCCGGCTAGAGATGCGGGCCAGGAACTCCGACTCCATGTACTCGCTCACCAGCCGGTCGGCACCGCCGAAGGAGACCGCCGCGCTCGCGACGGCGCCGCCCTCCCGCAGGTACAGCGCCGCGAGGTACAGCCCGGCCGGCCAGCCCTCGGTCCGCTGATGGAGCTCCGCCACGTCGCTGTTCGCCCAGCACGATGCCCGCGCTACGCAGCAGGGACGATGCCTCGGCCTGGGTGAGCGAGAGCTCACCGGGGCCGATCTCCAGAATCCGGCCCTCGGCTCGGAGTCGCGCGATGCGCAACGGTGGTTCGGTCCGGCCGGCCAGTACCAGCCGTGACCGGCCGGCACATGATCGGCCAGGACCGACAGCGCGGCGCGGCACTCCTGATTACGCAGCATGTGCACGTCATCCAAGACGAGCACAACCGGCTTGGTCATCACGGAGAAGGCCGATCCGAGCCGAGGGACGACCGAGCCGAGCACCGAGCTTCCCGGAGAGGTGAGCGCGTCGAAGACCCGCCCGCCGATGGGCTCCACCGCATCGAGGGCCTCGGCCACGTAGGTCAGCAAGACCTTCGGATCGTTGTCCGGCTCCTCCACCGACACCCAGGCAAAAGCCTGGCCACCGCGCGCAGCCCACTGCGACAGCAGCGTGGTCTTCCCGTAGCCGGCCGGCGCGGCGACCGAGACGAGCCGACGACCGTCGCCGTTGGCCAGCCGGTCGAGCAACACCGAACGGCGCACGGTTCCCGGCCGCACCAACGGACGCAGCAGCTTGGATGCAGCAAGGTCAAACGCCTCGCCCACCCCACGCCCTGCCCGCTCGGGCCCCTCAACTGTGCCTCTGTCGTCCATGGCCCGACGGTGCCCCTCGGAACGCTCCTGCCGCTCCATACTCATCCTCTGCCGGAACAATAAACCAGGTCAAGCGCGACACCCGGCCTGGCCCCCATGACTGACGCTGGCCACCTCAAGCAGGTCCTCGAGAACCGGTAGCCACCACCGGGGGCGCGCCGGACGCGGCCTTCTACCTGGGAGGTAAGGACCTTAGTCCTGTGTCTTCACGCCTTCACTTTGATTCACTGGCGGTATGTTCAGCGGTGCCGAGATAACCCTGGAGGTCGGCTTCAACGCCGCCCAGGCCAGGCTAGCGAACCTGGCTCACCGCGGGCTGCTCCGCCGTGCCTCCGAGAACGCCCAGAAATGGGGTGCTGACCAGGCCCAGGTCGGTCCGCAGGGTGCACCGGGCGTGTCAAAGCTCGTCAAGGTGCAGTTCCGCCACCTAGTGACCCGCGAGGATTCGGCCGTCTGGGCGCTGCGCTGGGAAGCCGACGGGACCGCGGGCGCGCTCTTCCCGGTCCTGGACGCCGACATCACGCTGACCCGGGCCGGGGAAGAGGCCACCGTGCTGGCGGTGTGCGGAACCTACCGGCCGCCGCTGGGCAGCCTGGGCGCCGGACTGGACCGGGCGATCATGCATCTCGTCGCCGAGGCGACCATCCGGGCCTTCACGAGACAGCTCGGGGCCGTCATCGTGAACCCTGCCGCCTCCCTCGAGGCCGCGCACGCCGGGATGCTGCCAGAGACTTCATCCTGGCCCGAGGCCGACACGGCCTAGTTCGCACCTTCTTCCTGGTAGCTCGGGTGTGATGCGATCCGGACGACACAGAGAGACGGACGGCGCCGCGGCGCTGCGGGCCCGGTTCCGGCACGTGTACTGGAGCTTTGCGCAATCTGCTCGAGCGTGATCTGATGTTCACCGAACGCCTCTCCGGAGAAGCGAGACGTCTCGAACTGCGCGTCATCGAGGTCGACACCGCCATGACCGAGGATGATCTGGCCGGGCAAGTGACGGAAGCGTTCGGGCTATGAGTCGGCACGCGCATCTGGATCGGACGCGCCGCCGCGTCCCACGGTGATATTTCGGCTAGTGGGCAATCTCCCAGATGTGACCACCAGGGTCCTGGAAGCTGGCGGTGCGTATTCCCCAGGGCCTGTCCATCGGTCCGTTGAGGAGCCGGATCCTTTCGCGGTCAGCGCATCGCACGTCGCGTCGACGTCGTCGACGCCCACCGTGAACTGGAACCGATGGCCGCCTGCTGGCGTCGCCACCGTGGCGGGCGCGATGAGTTCATGCGCCTCGTCGGTCTTCAGGAGATTGATCAGCGTGTCCCCGAACTTGAACACGGCCGAGTTGTCGTCTTGGATGGATCGGCAACTCGAAAGCGTCCTGGTAGAAACGCCTAGCCTCGTCAAGGTCCTCCACGAACAAGGTGACTGCAGCGATACCACTCACCGACGAGCCCATCACGTTCTCCTTCCGGCCGGCGCGTGTTTACCCTGCTTTACCTGCAGACGGCAGCACGGCGGGAAAGTCATCGCGGAGTCCGTGTGGCTCCAGGCCCCTGGCCCCTGGCTCCGGGCTGCGGCTCCGGGCTCCGGTCGGGAGGTGGCTGGCTTCCGGTCGGACCGTCTCATAACCTCGAGTGGTGACCGTCCACGAGCTCTCCCGCCCCGACGCGCGCCGGATCGCGGTGCGCGCTCAGCTGCTGGGCCGTGCCCGGCCCGCCGCGCTGATCGACATGGTCCGCCATCTGACGCTGCTCAGGCCGACCAGACCGCGGCCGTGGCACCGAGCGCCGACCTGGTCGCCTGGAGCCGGCTGGATCGACGTACTCGCCGGCCGACCTGGCCTCCGCGCTGCGGGACAGGACGCTGGTCGAGCTGCGGGCGATGATCCGGCCCGCCGAGGACCTGGCGCTCTACACCGCCGAGATGGCCGAGTGGAGGGCCGGGCGCGCGGGCTGCCTGACTGGCGGAGGCACTCGCGCTGGGTGCATGCCAACGACGCGTGCCGCCTGGACATCCTGGACCGGCTGGGCTCCGACGGGCCGCTGCCGTTGCGCGAGCTGCCGGACACCTGCGCGGTCCCGTGGCGGTCGACCGGCTGGACCAACAACCGCAACGTCTCGGTGCTCCTGGACTTCATGGTGCGGCGGGGCGAGGTCGCGATGGCCGGGTGGCGGGGCGGGACCGGCTGTGGGACCTGGCCGAGCGCGTCTACCCCGATGACCCGATGGTCCCGGCGGGCGAGGCGCGCCGCATCCGCGACGAGCGGCGGCTGCGGGCCCTGGGCATCGCCCGCGCGCGGGGGCCGGAATGCCCGGTCGAGCCGTCGGACGTGGGCGAGGCCGGCGAGCCGGCCGTGATCGAGGGCGTCAAGGGCGCATGGCGGGTCGATCCCTCGCTGCTTGGCCAGCCGTTCTCCGGGCGTGCGGCGCTGCTGTCACCGTTCGACCGGCTGGTCTACGACCGCAAGCGGATGATGGAGCTGTTCGAGTTCGACTACCAGCTGGAGATGTACAAGCCCGCCGCCAAGCGCCGCTGGGGGTACTTCGCGCTGCCGATCCTGTACGGCGACCGGCTGGTGGGCAAGCTGGACGCCACCGCCGACCGCCACGCCGGCGTGCTCCGGGTCAACGCGATCCACCAGGACGTGCCGTTCAACAGGGCCATAACCGCCGCCGTGGACCGCGAGATCAAGGATCTGGCCCGCTGGCTCGGCCTGGACCTTATGCTGCCGGGTTGAATGAGTTTGGCCGCACACTAGGCAGTGCCGGGCGGGGAAGGCGGCTCCGTACAGCCTCGGCTGTGGGTCGTGGATCGTGACTGATCTGCGGGGGCGGTCCGGCCGAGTCGGCCGATGCCAGGCGCTGTCCTGCCTTACCGCAGGCGTCGGGCCCTTGCCCCGGCCAAGGGCTGCCTGTTGGCTCCCTTCCCTAGAACCCAGGAGAGGAAGGTCAGAAACCCGGTGAGCAAGACGGCCACAAAGGAGCCGACAAAGACCCCGAGGAACAAACCGAGAGCAGGATTTCCCCCGGCCACGCCAAGCGCCACGGCAAGCACCATGGTCGCGGTCGCGCCCGCGGCGGCGCCGCGGCAACCAGCTTCTTGTTGTTCAGTTTTCAATCCTCGACGCTACCAACTATATTAGAATCAGTAGCTTGCAAAATCAGTGTACAGGATTGGCTCTGCAGCCGGCCCCAAAAAGACGTGGCCAAGGCGGGAATCCAAATCGAACTCTCGCTCCAAAAGTGACCCCAGCATTCTGACCTTCTGACCTGACCTCCGAAGAGTCTTGCGCGTGATGACGGCACGACGACGGCGGCCAGTAGTATCGAAGCTATGGCAGCGAGCTTTGGGAATTCGAGCCTAGCGGTCTTATGGCGCGGAGGATAGCAAGCATAAACGATGCGCCGACTCACAAGGGTGAGCGTAAACTGCACACCTAGGATCGCGCCGTTTGACGGCAGCTTGGCATCTTCGGTTCGATTGAAAACGGTTCAGGAGAGGGCGGGATAGCTCGTGTAGCCGGCAGCGCCTCCTCCGTAGAAAGTCGTTGGGTCCGGTTCATTCAGAACGGCTCCGAGTTGCAGTCGCCTCGGGAGATCTGGGTTGGCCAGAAACGCTCGGCCGTAGGCGACAGCGTCGGCATGCCCGGTTCGTAATGCTTCCTCTCCCTTGGGCCCGTCATACCCGCCATTCACAACGTAGAGACCTTTCCAAAGTGTTCTCAGGTGAGCCGACAAGGCGAGAGCCTCCTCGTTGCTTCCTTTGCTGTCCTGCGCCCTTTCAACGACGTGGAGGTACCCGAGCCCATAGCCGTTGAGTCTTGCAACCGTGACGGAGAAGGTTTCGAGTGGGTTGCCGTCCGTCATATCGTTAAAACCAACTGTCGGAGAGATTCGCACACCGATATGCTTGCTGTCCCAAGCCACCAGGACGTTTTCGACTGCTTCAGTGAGAAACCGGACTCGATTCGACGCAATACCTCCATATTCATCGGTTCGCTGATTCGACCCCGTACGGAGAAATTGATCGATCAAATACCCATTCGCCGCATGAATCTCGACCCCGTCAAATCCGGCTTCTTTCGCGTTACCGGCTGCCTGCCGATAAGCAGCCAAGGTCTCTTTGATCCCGCTAGCCGTCAAGGCAACCGGCTCTGAAACCTGTGCCGTACCAGTGCTAATAAATGTCTGGCTATTAGCACGGATCGCGGATGGAGCTACTGGCTGTGCCTTGTTTGGCAACAAGGACGAATGGGAGATTCGGCCGACATGCCACAACTGAAGGAAGATTCGGCCTCCATTCTTATGAACGGCTTCCACGATTCGGCTCCACGCTCGCACCTGTTCGGGGGAATGAATTCCTGGGGTATTGATGTACCCTTTGCCCATGGGCGAGATTTGCGTCGCCTCGGTCACGATGAGTCCAGCCGAAGCGCGCTGCGAGTAATAAGTCGCCGCGAGTTCGCTCGGTACGCCATCTGCGTCTGCGCGGCTGCGCGTTAGGGGCGCCATGAAGACGCGATTTGTCAGCACCAACGATCCAAGCAGAACAGATTCGAATAGATTCGGCATATTTGTGCTCCTGTCGATTTGGCGACGCAGCGGGTTGTTTGTGATGACCCGGGCGGTGAAGAATCCTGTCAGGTTCGCTACGCCCGCTCGGTTCCCACGCGGTAGCCAGCGCGAGGAACCTCCACTCAACAGACCGCCTTTACTTCGTGGTTGCGGGCAGCCTGTTTGATCACATCGACCACCTCGTCCGGGAAGGTGATGGGGATGGCGTGTGAAGAGTTCAGCTCAATGACATGAGAGTGGGCACGATCGGCTTCGAACTTAAATTCTTCCATGGGGATGACGGGGTCCAGCAGGGGGCTGATTTGCCAGCTCGGCTTGCTCGTCCATGCAGCCGATGTCAGTGGCTCGTTCAGGGCTGCCAAGTTGATGGGGCGTTGGGTGGCGGTCATCAGGGCGACCACGCTCTCGGGCACATCGGCGGCGACGAGGTAGCGGTACCTGTCGGCTTTGACGTGCACATTCGTGCCGCTGGTTCCGTCGGGCAAGGTGTATGGGGTCAGCTCGACGGACGAGGCGAAATCGCCGCCGGGAAACCGTTCGAGACAAGTCGTTGCAGATTCCCCTATCCCGGGCATAGGGGAGCCCGCGTAGATAAGGCCCTTGACCTTGGGAACGTCCCCGGCCTGGGTGATGACCGCCCCGTTGTAGGCGTGGGAAACGAGGATCACGGGGCCCTCGATCCTGTCCAGCACGCTACGCCGGTAGGCAGCGTCGACCGCCACGCCCAGCAAGGGATTGGAGAAGACTTTGACCGGGTAACCGTCGCGCTGGAGTGCCTGGATCACTCCATGAGTCCAGAGCGACGAGTCTTCGAGGGCCCCGTGCACAAGCACGATCGTAGGTTTAGTAGATTCGCCACTCCCCGAGGAAGGAAAGTTGTTATCTTCGATTTGTCTTTGAGTGGTCATGATGAGTGTTCCTCTGTTGTGTTGATCGTTCCGGTTTTCCTGCTGCAGAGTACGACACGGTTATTTATTCCACGACCTGGACTTGATCAAAATCCAAAAGATCATCAAGTGTGAAACAACTACTAAGGGAGCGTAAAACGTATAGATGTACCAAAGGGTGGCTAGGTTGAAGCTTGGAACGTTTAACTGCACGACGCCGCGTACTCCGTTTAACAGGTCCACGAATCCCCACGTGTTGGTCACCCACACCATTAGAACGGCAACACGCCAGTTGTTTCGCAGAGCGAAGATGCAAGCGAAGGCCAGCGCCGCCTCTAAGAGATCACCGTAAGCCGCACTGGAACGAAACTCTCTGGGCAGTGTCGGATCGACCATACCCGTAACCAATAAAGTCATTCCCACATAGCGGGGCACATGCACCCAGAGCAGCGGACTTAGAGCAGAATTACGAGAAAGTTTGGTTAGTGACGGCCAAACGTACCACACCGCGACCATGGTGCAGACGAAAACACTCGTCAGAAGCTGTATCCAGAATATTGTGACGTTATCGATCGCGAGTCCCATGCCGATGGCTGCCTCCATTTTTGTGCTCGTTTAACACTGCGTTTCAAGCGTCACAGCTTTACTCGCTCTTTTGTGTAGCGCCCACTACAGATAATACGCAGGCGCACGATGGGAGTCAAGAACATTCTTTACCGACTGCTACAGAACAGATATAATGGGCTTATGGATAGGAGGCTGAAGCATGGCCAGGTCATTAGAATTTGATTACGACAAGGCGATCGGCAAGGCCACCCGCGTTTTTTGGAAACAGGGCTATCCAGGGACTTCGCTGCGCGACCTATTGAAGGCAATAGGGATCGGGGAAGGCTCCTTCTACAACACACTGAAAGGCAAGAAGCAGCTTTTTCTCCAATGCCTCAAGCGCTACGAAGAGACAGTCAGCCAACGCCATGCTGGGGCGTTGCTTTCCCCGATTTCCGCGAAGGACGGTGTGCGCGCACTTTTTAACACCGTGCTCGACGATCTCGACGATCCCCGGACCCCGCGCGTTTGCCTCTTGGCGCGAAGCGTTTCCACGGAGGTGCTGGAGGACCGAGATCTACAAAAAGTTATCCGGACGGGCATGACGGCCTTTGGCGGTGCGCTCGTCAACCGCTTCAAAACCGCAAAAGACACCGGCGAACTGCCATCCGACTTCGACGCCGAGGCCGTCGCCCAGATCATCTTCACCTATCTGCAAGGGCTGTATCGCGCGGCGCTTCTTAACTACGATCGGCCTCAGCTCGAACATCAGGTTGACCTGTTCCTTACGAGCCTCGGCCTCTAGCCGAACGCACCGTGACCATGACCCGGGCGCCGTCGCCGAGCATGAGCATGTGCTTTGCCGCAGTCGCCCGTGAAGTCCGGCCGTGAATCTTTCATGTGGTGGTGATAACCTCTACCGGCCGACTCGCCCTTTTGACGCCTGCGCGGCGGGAGTTTGTGCAGGACAGGAAGGTCAACGCTTTTACCGAAACCGCGGGTAACGTCTAGACCTTATCGCATCGGTACAGGCCTTCCGGGTGACCGTGCGGCGGGCAGAGCGCGTCGACCCCCACGGCATCGGAGACGCTTGCGAATCCATCGCGCGCCAGGAGCGCGTCGAGGACCGTGATCATGCGACGAACGACCGCCGGGCCTTCAAACACGAGCGCGGTCAGGAACTGCACCAGCGAAGCACCCAGCCGGACCTTCCGGTAGGCGTCAGCAGCCGAGAACACCCCACCGGTCGCGATTAACGCATAGCGCTTTCGATCCATCCGGCGGTATAGCTCCGCCGCCGCGCGGTCCATCAGGTCGCGGCACGGCGCACCGGAAACCGCCCCCGGCGGCGCACTCAGGCGAGGCGTCCTCAGGTTGAGCAGCCCGGGCGTGCCCGGCGCAAGGTTAATGCCGAATCCCCGAATCAACCGCGAGGCATCCACCTGTTCCAGGAAAGCTTCCAGGGAACGCGTATCAGCGAAAGGCGCGACTTTGAGGAATACCGGTTTGAGCGGTGCAGCATCGCGGACGGACTCCAGCAACAAGCGGACGCGGCGCGCGTCGGAAACGAAGGCGCGTCCGTCCGGGGTATTCGGGCAGCTCAGGTTGAGCATCAGGTATGCGGAGTGCGCGTCCAGCCGTCGTATCGATCGAACATAGTCGGCAATAATCGCGTCTTCATCGCCCGGCCGCGCCTGCGCGCCTCGATTCGTGTTCACGATATTGACACCTGCTGGGACGGGCGCCCGGTAGCGCGCGAGGCGTTCAGCAACGACGCCGGCTCCATCGTTCGGGAGCCCATAATTTACGATCAGACCGCGGTCGCCGGTCAATCGCCACAGACGGGGTTTCGGGTTGCCCTCGGAGGGGTCGGCCGAAACAGAGCCGATTTCGATGTGGCCAAATCCGAGAGCTGCCAGCAATGGAATTCCTCGGCCGTTTTTGTCATAGCCGGCAGCCAGTCCAAGGGGATTGCGGAACTCCAAGCCGGCCACGGAGCATTCCAGGCGGGGGCGGGTGAGTGAACAGAACACGCTCACCGCGCGACAGGCCATTTCAGAAGCAGAGAGAGCCTCGGCGGCGCGGATTGCCGCTGTGTGCATCTTTTCGGCATCCGCAAGGAACAGAATCGGCCGCACGAGTCTGGTATAGACGCCCATTTCAGGTCCACCGGCCGGCAGAGCGGCTAGTTCCCATCCGCGTATCGCGCGTAGGCCCGCGCCAGTTCGTCGGGAGTCATTTCACCGTCGTAGATCACCACGCGGTATCGAAACCGGATGGACTGGCCTTCGGGAACGGTCCAACTGCCGTCTTTGTTCTTGTCGCCGGTGAACTCTCGCAGCCCGAACGGATTGGCGGCGAGCAGTCCGTAGGCCCGGGCCATCCACGGAGTCGGGTGATGGAAGCTGTCCGGCGCATCGAACACGACGATACCGGCCGGTTTGCCACCGACCATTCCGGAATAGTTCACCCAATCCGCGGTTTTGCCCCAGATCGCCGGTTCGCCGCGCTGGCCGAGGGAGTTCAACATATGATCATTGGGCTTGCTCAGATCCCTGTTCAGGCGGATGCCCAACGTGCCTTCCTTGGCATCGCCGAAGACCACCGCTCCGTCGGTCGCGAAAACCACGAACTCGCAGTCTATGGTCCGCGTTCGAGCGTCGCCGCGGAACGTGAAGCCCTGGGTCTCCTCGGCGATCTGCCGCTGGTTCGGGTCGAGCATGCGAAACCGCGCCCGGACGGTCCCGGCAGTTCCATCCAGGGACGCCTGTTCGACCTTTTTCAAAACCATGTGTCCATAAGGCTGGCGCGCATGATCGGTCATGTACCAGTCGAAGACCTCCTCCTCCCAGAAGTCCAGCCCGTTCACGTTGCCGTGGGCGAAATACAGGGGCCTCTGGTGCGGCTCGAAAGACTTGTCGTTGACGTCGCCGAGGGGAACCTCGTTCACTACGGGGAACGGCCTCGTCACGATCACTCCGGACGGCGTCTCGAGGGGCATCAGGTAAGGCTTCGACACCGCGGACGAAAAGTAGTAAGTCGTGAAGGGCCGGCCCCCTATCACGACTTCGATCTGATGTTCCCCTCGTCTCAGTTCGACCGGCTCCGGTTCAAGCGCGAAGCATACAGTTGCAAGGGCGAGAACCGCGGCGGAGCGGGTCATCCGTGTAAAAACCGTACGGACATGCGGAGGGTGAGCGCCGCATGTCCGCCGGTTCATTGCCGTTTCCAGCATCGTTATACATCAGAAGGCAAGCCGAAGAGAGAACTGAATGGCGCGCGAGGGTCCTGCTGTCCCCGTAATCGTTCCCACCTGGCTCGGATTGCTGATGTCGCTGTTTGGAGTCGCGAAGTTGGTGTGATTCAAAGCATTAATGGCATCACCCCGGAACGTCAGTTTGAGTTTTTCGCTGAGCGAGAATTGTTTGAAGATGGCCGTGTCCCACTGGGAAAAACGCGGGCCGAAGAGTGAATTGGGAGCCGAATTTCCGTAAGTGTACGGTTGCGGCACGGCATATGCTGCGGGATTGAACCACTGCAACAGGTTCGGATTGCTCACATGAGGATTGCCAACGATGTCCGCGCGGCTACTGGGCCATCCCTCAACGCTACTGTCAAAAGTTACTGAGAAAGGAAGGCCGCTCCCCAGGGTGAGGATCCCGCTTGTCTGCCATCCGCCAACAATTGCATCGAGCGCGCGACCGGCGGACGCCAGGTAGCGATGGCCCTTTCCAAACGGAAATTCATACACGTAGTTCCCGACAAAGTACTTTGGGCGGATGTAAGAGTCATTTCCACGATCGAGACGGATATCCTGGTTGTCCGTAGGTGTGGAACCCGCGGGATACGAACCATCATCGAGCATTTTGGTCCAGCTAAACTCGGCCTGGAATGAAAGCCCTTCCTCAAAGCGGCGGCGCGCAGAGACCTGCAGTTGCTGGGTATTTGCGGTGGCGTCATTTGCCCAATAGTCGATCGGGCCGAATGGTTGATAAGGCCGATGAGGCTGAACCGGACCGGGTTGCGGAGCCGGGTCGTTCAGGTTGAACTGTTGCGTCACGTGTTCCGACTCGCTCCCAAGGTAGCTGATGCGTACGGACGAATCGCGCGCAATTTGGGATTCTATCGTAAAGTTCCATTGATGAGTTGCGGGATACCTATAGTGCGACGGCAAGGCATTCGCGCTAGGGCCGACTGCGTCTGAGTTACTTCCTTGACCTGTCGGGAACGGATTGGCAAGCGAGAGGGTTGGCGTGGCGCCGGCCGCCGGCTCGTAGTTCAACTCGGCCGTGAAGGGCGCATTGCGCACAAGCTGATAGGAGCCCCAGACCCACGGTATGGATACATAATAGAGGCCGTACCCTCCACGCAAAATCAGGCGGCTACTGCCCAGCGGGCGATAGGCGAACCCAAGCCGCGGAGCAAGCATCTTGCGATCGGTTCCGATGTAATTTCCTGGGTTAAGACCAACCGACGATCCTGAAATGATAGGAACGCCCGGGAATAAGTCTGGCCTGCCTTGACCTTTTAGGACAACCAATGCGTCCAGGTTTGGATAGAAGTTGGACATGTTCCCGGTGACATTCTGATAAAGCGTGGGGAGGTCATAACGCAATCCCATGTTCACGGTTAACCTGGACGTTGGCTTCCAATCGTCTGTGAGAAAGAAGCCGAACCGGTCATTGGTTGGGGTAGCTGCGACTGGCAAAACGGCGTAGTTCGAGGCGGAAAGGTCGCCAAGCAGGAAGTCAGCAAACGAGTTCCCGGTGTAACGGTCCGTGAAAGAGAAAGACCCGTTGTCGTCAACCCCGTAGTTATAGAATTTCCAGTGCATTGCGGAGAAGCCAGCCTCGACCAGATGCTTTCCCTTTACCCAGGTTAAAGTGTCAGAAAATTCAAAAGTCTGCTCGTTGTCTCCGCCGCCTCCCGTGTCATACAGTCCGTTGAACCCCAAAATGCTAAGGTTAGGAAGCCCGCCCAACCCCGGCAGCGGCGCCGGTATCTGTGAAAAGAGCGTGTGCATATCAACCTGGCCGGCGGTTTGTGCGGCAACCTGGTCCCAGACGCGATGAAATCCAAAGGTGGCCAAGTTCGTCAGTGTGGGTTCAATCATGCTGGTGAAGTTGACGGCGACGTTCTGATAAGTAGCAGGGTTGGTGACGCCGCCAAACTTGGGACTCCATCCAGGGTAAACGCGGGGGACGTAGCGCGCATCGAACCACGTCACCGACAATTGGTTCTTCTCGTTGACGGTATAATCACCCCGCCCCTCATACCTGAATTCGTCCTGTTTAGTTCCCAGATTCACGACGAAGTTTGTCCCCAAACCGCCTGCCGCGGTGCTGGGCAGGTTCGGCGTGTCAAAGTACTTCACGAAGAACTGCGACGCAGAACTGAACCGGGTGGAGGGAATTTGGTTGTTTGGGAATGGGGCGCCGTTGGAGGGATCTATGATCGCCGGGAGGCCGGAGAAATTCCCTTGTATAAGCGCTGTAGTCGGCATCGCGGATTCGGAGGTGCTTGAGGATCGGAAAGTGAGGCCCTCAAAGCTCCCGAAGAAAAATAGTTTGTTCTTTTTGATGGGTCCTCCCAATGTTCCACCAAACTCATTACGAGTGTAGGGGGACTTGGGTAAACCGGTGGCGAAGAAATTCTGGGCCGCGAATTGTTTGACCCGATTGTACTCGAACGCGCTGCCGTGGAACTGGTTGGTGCCAGACTTCGTGACCATAATCACGGAGGCGGCGCCAGTCCCGTATTTCGCGGATCCCATGCTGTCAACGACCTTGAATTCTGAAATCGCGTCCAGGGAGGGATCCCCGATCCCGATGTATTCGTTCTCGCTTTCGGACGCGTCCGTGCCGTCAATTCTTACGTTATAGCTGCCTTCAACGGTATTGCCTCCGAATTTGGGAGTGTAAAAGCCCCAAGCTCCACCCTGCACGCCGGGAGCAAGGGCGAGCAAAGGAAAGATGTTCGACCGGCCGTCCAGCGGCATCGCTGAAATCTGTTTCGAGTCGATGACGCTTTCCACTGACGAAGTGTCCGTCTGGACAAGCGGCACGCTCGCTGTGACGTTGATTTTTGTGGTGGTGGCACCGACGGTGAGTGCGGCATCCTGCCGGATCGTCTGGCCCACCGACAGTTCGATGTGACTAACGTCGAACTGTTCGAAGCCTTCTTGTTTTATCGTAACTTCGTATTCGCCCGGGATAACATCGGGGAAAACATATTCTCCGTCCCCATTAGTTCGTATCACACTTGAGACGTTCGTGGCTTCGTTGTGCAACGTGACGGTCACCCCGGACACAACCGCGCCAGATTGGTCCGTCACCCTTCCCAGGATCGAACCGTAACCAGTTTGACCACGCAGGGTAACCGGGGCAAGAACAAGCAATAAAAGCGCCCCGAGCCAGACGCCTACCAAATCTCTGCGGAATCGAGAAATAGAATCCCTTCTCATAGCACCTCCTCGTGAGCTGAACTCAGTAAAGGTAGACAAGCAACGCCTACGTTGGTCAATTGACATTTGCGCCGGCAACCACGGCCTTTGATTTACCCGTGAGGATGCCAGCAATGCGGCCGCGGAAGGAATGTGCGGACGTGAGCCATACGACCACCAGTGGCTGCAGTCATGACGACGACCTTTTGAACCCAATCCCTAGGTTCCTCATATGCCTTCTGACGCCGGGGACAACCGAAATTCCAGTCCTGCGCGTGTTCTGAAAAGCAGGCCACATCGGACCCGTCAGTCTCGCTGTAACCGGTCGACGCCGGAGTATCGCAAGCGCGCCAATCAACGGCAGAAACCCCTTGCTGCTGCCGCCGCAGATTGGCTTCAATCAGGGCGGCCTATGCACGAATTAACGTGTGGTAGAGATATATATACCATTGGCCTAGAATTTTGTCAACGCTGTTACAAGCATTTCGCGTAGCCGAATCCGTTGCGGGCGGCCCGGCCGCGGGCAGGTTGCACGTAGACGCACAGCCGCTGCCTAAACTGCTGATCGCAGGATATATCGGCTTCTGGTGAGTGGATGCCTGCCGGCAGCCGTTCAGGGCCGCATCGTGGCGGGAAGTGTTGCAAAGCCGGATGAGGCGGTCTGATACGCTGGCGTTTCATGGTCAGGGGACGACATTTTGAAGCCGAAATAATCCTCTTGTGCCTCCGCTGGTATCTCCGATTTGGCCTGAGCTTCCGGAATCTGGAAGAGATGATGGCGGAGCGGAACCTGTCGCTGGACCACGTCACAATTTGGCGTTGGGTGCAGCGTTACGCGCCTGAACTGAACCGGCGCTGCCGTCCCGAGTTGCGTCCGACGAATCGTTCCTGTCGGCTGGATGAGACCTACCTGCCGGTGGCAGGGAAATGGACGTACTTGTATCGAGCAGTGGATTCCACGGGGGCCACGAATCGATTTTCTCCTGTCGGCGAGACGCGATACAAACGCTGCGAAGCGCTTCTTTCAGAAGGCCTTGCGCTCACCTGGTCACCCTCGGTCTCGAGTGATCAACGTGGATGGGAACCCAGCTTATCCGAAAGCTATAAGGGAGCTCAAGCGCGCCGGAGAGCTGGGTCGACGCTGTCGATGTCGACCTGTGCGCTATCTGAACAACATCGTCGAGCAGGATCACCGGTCCATCAAACGGCGGTTAAGAGCCAGTCAAGGATTCCGCTCCTTCCACTCGGCGGCGCGGACGATGGAGGGCATTGAAACGATAAACATGATCGGCAAAGGCCAGGTTCGATGGTTGGCTCAAGGCGGCATCGCCGGCCAGATGGCCTTCATCACCCGGCTCTTCGATCTCACCTCTGCTGCCTAATCGCTGAAGCAAACCACCCCGCGCGCTCTGATGTCTGAGTTTGCAACACTGCCGCCCGGCTCATCCAGATTCCTCCCCCTTCGGCGGTTGGAGTGGACTCCCGAGTTGCTCACGAAGAACCCGGTTTTCTTGCCGGAGATAATCTATGGCCTGCAGTTGGTCGGCCAACATTAAAGCCGTCCGATTTGAAAATTGGGGAGGATATCGATATTCTTCGCATCCCTTATGGGCGCCGCTCGGAAGTCGCCGCTATCAGACTCGCTTCCCGGCGGGCCACTCCAGCCCGGATCAAGCCGACATCGGCGACGGTGAACATCAACAGGTGCCGTTCCATGGCGCGAAAGTCCCGCTCATCCCAATTCGCTTTCATCAACCCGGTCGCGGAATGCCTGGCTATCCCCTGCAGGATGTGTCCGATCTCGTGGGCGAAAACGTGACCTAGTAGATCTACCCTGCGGGATTCAGAGACCACATTCAGCCGGTTCGCGAATACTTCGATGTTCCTGCCATCGTTGGGATTTGCAGAGCCGAGCGACCTCGGATGGAAGGTGTCGGGGCGGTCGAAGGTCAGTGTAATCTCAATAGCGGCCGCCGGGCAATTGCGGCCGTAGAACCATTGGATGCCGATTCCGATCGGGGCATAGATTAAAGATGCGATCTGTTCGGCTCCTTGCAAAAAATGAGCGGGACCGGCGGCAGTGATGCATACCGCAATCGTCGTTTCGTGCTCGACCCAGCGGACCTCGGCCGCCTGCACGGGGTTGGTGGTCAAGCAGGACAGAAACAGGGCCGAAACCAGAATCCGCATTGTATTCTCGCCTCCACCCCTCAAAGAAGGATTCGAGGCAAAACGTTACGGCCCTCTACAGTCGTTTTGAGAAATCCGAAGCCCTGCTATGGCTGCGGCTTCTTTGCAATTCCGATCAGCGCTTCGGCTTCTTCCAGTCGTTCTTCATTCTCGTGCGACTCGTCGTGATTGGCCAACTTCCGCGCCGACTCGACCTCCTGCCGCGCTCGAGTCAAATCATGAAGTTGGTAGTAAGCCATGGCGCGTATTGCCTGAGCTTCCTTGGCTTTTCCCTTTTGTATGTCGATTGCCCGTTGAGCGGAAGCGACTGCAAGGTCGAATTCGCCGACCCGGTACTGCAAAAGCGCGACGGTGAGCACGGTGTCGGCAAACCACGGCGCCGCTGCGGCGGCGGCTTTCGCCATACGGAGCGCTTGCCGGTATTCCGCGGGCGGCAAGCCAGGTTTGCCGCCGACGAGGGCGGCTTTCCCTTGCAAATAGAAGTAGGCAACCGGTCCCGCCGAACGGCGATCTCGATTGCCTCTTTCCGCAGTTCGGGCGGGATGGTACGGTCGGGGTTCAACTCCTGGACAACGTCATCGAGAAGCAGCCGGTCCTCAGACACTTTGTCTACCAATAACTCGGCATCGTAGTTGTATGGAGAACTCGAATCCCAAATCCGTACCGTTCGATCTGTCGAGCCCGAGATGAGACGAGAGCCGTCCGGCGTCCATGCTAGCGAAGAAACCCCCGAAGAATGGCCGCCAAGGGTCACCAACAGCCTTGCACGCCGGACGTCAAATATCGAGATCGTGCCCAGGATGTCTCCGCCGACGGCCAGACGGGTACCGTCCGGACTTAGCGCCATTGAGGAAATGCGATCCCGGCCGCGAAAGGCCTGAACAATTTGTATCAGCCGCCGCTTGGGAAGATCCCAGAGTGCGATTGAGGTTCCAGTCGTCGCTGGGCCGGCAACCAAGCCGCCATCACGGCTCAACGCAAAGGAACGGGGCACGGGCGAAGAGTACTCGACCGTCCCCGAGCTCAAGGTTCCGATACCTAGTTTCGATGTTGCGTCATAAAGCAACAGCGACTTGTCATTCATTCTGAGCGCCAGAATAGTCCGTCCGTCAGGGCTGAAGGCAACTCGCGATACGCGGGCCTTGGGTTGGATGGTTGCGCTCAGGCCGCCTGAGGAGAGATCCCAAATCCGGACGGTCTCATCCTCCGATCCCGATGCAATCTGCCGGCCGTCTGGGCTGAAGGCGGCCGACCATACATTGCCGGTGTGGCCGGTAAAGGTACGGAGCGTCATTCCGTCCAGGACTCTCCAAACCTTCACGGTCGTGTCCGATGAACTGGACGCCAGGGCGAGCGAATCAGGACTGAAGGCAAGCGAAGTTACGTCGCCCGAGTGGCCTTTCCACGCTTCCATCAAGCGATTGATACGCGCATCGTAGATCCGCAGGTAGCCATCGCGAGAACCGGATGCGAAATACTTGCTGTCGGGGCTGACCGCGATTGCGCCAACCTCGTCCTTGGCTTCGTCGAGGACAGAGCCCTGGCGGCTGAGGTCCCATTCCTGGAGATTACCGGGGCCGGAGGTATAAAGTCTTGGCAACGTCGGATGGAAGGCGAGCGCCGAAAGATCAATCCACCCGTGCAGTTCGCGAAGGAGAGCGCCCGTCGCGGCATCACTAACACGGATGCTTGTACCGGACGCCGTCGCCAGTTGGCCACGCCTTTAAGGAGAGGCCAGCCGCAGTCCGGACAAATCTTTGTCTGTAGCATGGCTAACAATCAAAGAAGGAACACAGGCGAAAGGTTACGCGCTGTTTTGGCCTCGCGCCAGAATAGTCATCAGATAGCGGATCTCGCCATCCACTTCAGAGGGATCGGCGACCGTTTCCCCGATCTCAGCCCACAGCGCCTCGCGATATCGTTTACGCAATCGATGGATCGCTACCTTGAACGCGCCGTCCGACATGCCTAGTTGAGCGGCGGCTGCGGCGCCATCGCCACGCGCGGCATCACCGGTGAGAAATGGCTTCATCAGATCAAAGTCCGCGGCCGAATAATCTTCGCGCAGACGCTTTAACGTTCTCTCCAGAAGGCTGGAGGCCCCCATTGATATTCAAAAACGGCTTCTGGGGTCAGTGAGTGTTCCGGCTCATTGCAGCGCAGGCCGTCGCGATCCTCGAGTTCGAGTTGCAGAATAGCCCGGCCACCGCCGCGCTTGAGGGTCCTTTCCGCATCCAACTGATTCGACAAAAAATGTTTGACCGCTACCAGCAGAAACGACCGGAAGTTTCCCTTGGACCGCTCAACATCCGCCAGGTAGTCCTTTTCAGGTAATACAGTAAAGAAAGATTGGGTGCAGTCGCGTGCCTGATCGTCGTCGAGTCCCCTGCGGCGAAGGAAGGCGAAAACCGGAGTCCAATAACCACGGCACGCTTTTCCAGAGCTTTCCGGGAGACTTTGACGTCGGGGTCGCGCGTGTTCACGATCATGGTCCAGGAAGTGGTCGGGAACCGGGCACTGTTTTCCGGCGTTTTCATGTTATTGGCCATGAAGTGATCGGAATAAGTGTATCTTCTTCGGGATTTGAAGAACGTCGCCATCCGGTTCATTGCTCTGTAAACCAGCTCTAGGTATTGTGATCGCCGCGCTAAGAAAGTTTCGCAACTCCAGCCAGGAATCCTCCTTGTTAGCCTTTGAAGAACCTCCCGGAGGAAGTGTTGCAAAGCCACCTCTGCTGCCTAATCGCTGAAGCAAACCACCCCGCGCGTTCTGATGGCCGTTTGGCGGGCAGCGCTTGCGCGCTTTCCCCTGCCAAATTCTGCGCACATTGCCCAACTACTGGGAACGATTCAGCTACTGGCGTTGATGCGCGCTGTGGATCGGAACGGCCGCATTCATCTAGACTCTTGACATAGAAAACTCATCATGCGATATAGATGTATAGACCAGTGCATCGATAGTCTAAACTTTGCCGGGCAGTGCAGACCGCCCGTCATCGCGAAGCAAGACATTATTCAGCGGCCGGACAAAAGACATGCTTCCTCGCGATCGAATGTTAGCAGCGCTCGCCTTCGCGGCTCCCGACGTCGTTCCGGTGGAATACCACGCCTCGCCGTCGGGCTTTCTGGAACACGGTGAAAAGCTGCGGACGCTGTGGAGCGAGAACACCGACGACTTTGGTCCGGCCGATCGCTTCCGTCCATGCAACGCCGATCCGGGGCCGAGGACCTGGCGCGACGCTTGGGGAGTCGAATGGAGCGAAATGGCTTTTGGCGCGGGCGCTATTCCCACGGAGCATCCCTTGGCCAACTGGGAGGCGTTTGACGGATTCCGCGCGCCCCCAGTACCGGCAGCTTCCGGACAGGCCTTTGAGGCCGACCGCGCCCGGGCGAGCGCGCATCGGGAGCGGTTCTTTCTGAAGAGCGGATGGATCAGTCTGTTCGAACTCATGCACGCGCTACGGCCGTTTGAAGACACCCTTATGGACATCGCAACCGGAGAACCGCGAATCGAAGCCTTGGCGGACCGGCTCACCGAATATCATCTGGGATGTATCGACTACTGGTTGGCGCGTGGCGTGGATGCGATTCAGTTCGGAGACGATTTCGGAACGCAGGCGGAGCTTATGCTGTCGCCCAGGTTGTGGCGCAGATTCTTCCGGCCGCGCTACGAGATTCTGATCGGGCGGATCAAGCGTGAAGGCGCAAAAGTGTTCTTTCATACTTGTGGGAACGCGCGCGGCCTGCTCGGCGACATCGCAGCTTTAGGCGTTGACGCCATCTGGCCGCAGTTGAACGCGTATGATCTTCGCTGGCTCGCCAGCTTCCACCGCGATGCAAAGATCGCCCTTGCGCTGCATCCCGATCGCGGTGAACTTATGATTCGCTCCAGCCCTAGCGAGGTGAGTGCATACGTCGCCCGAACGGCTGAGGTGTTCGAGGCCGGAACGGGCGGAGCCTGGTTCTACGTGGAAGTGGATCGTGGCTTTCCATTTCAAAACGTCGCGGCGCTGACCGAAACCATCGCAAAATTGAGGTGCGGCACTTAAACGTCATGATTGAACTGGGCGTCGGGTTAACATTGTTGTCGGGCGTCTGCAACGGCCTGTTCACAGCGCCGATGAAGCTGATGCCCCGCTGGCGTTGGGAGAATATCTGGCTGGTGTTCATCGTAGCCAGCTGTCTGGTGGCGCCGGTACTTGTGGTGACATTGACCGTTCCGGACTTCGTCAAGGTTTTTGAGGCCGCGCCTGCCGGCTCCGTGGCAGCGGCGCTGCTGTTTGGTTTCGCCTGGGGATTTGGGGCGATCTGCTTCGGGCTTAGCGTGACGCACCTCGGCGTGGCTGTGGCCAACACCTTGGTAATCGGTCTGAGTTCCGCGTTCGGATCGCTGGTACCCCTAGCCATAGCGGGAAAGTTCGGAGTGGGCCGGCAACAGGTTTTGCTATACGCCGGCGTCGCTGTGTTTTTGCTCGGAGTGTGGGTTTGCGGCATCGCGGGGCGCAGGCGCGATTCCACTTCCGCCTCGACGCAAACCGCCTCCTGGACCGGTTATCTGTTGGCTGCCGGCGCCGGCATCATGTCGGCAGTTTTTAACATCGGATACACTCTGGCGCTTCCCATTGCGCAGGCCGGGGAGCAGCACGGGTATTCGCCGTTCTACTCCACCAACATAATCTGGCTGTTGATGCTCGGAGCCGGATCGGTGCCGAACATCGTGTATTGCGTAATCCTGATGCGAGCGCATCGTTCGAAGCGGCTCTTCATCGGCGATAATGCCGCGCGGTCCTGGGCGCTTAGTCTTTTGATGGCCGTGCTCTGGGGCGGCAGCATCTTTTTGTATGGCGCCGCGACGCCGCTGCTGGGCGCCATCGGACCCTCGATCGGCTGGCCGTTGAGCCTCGCCGTGGGTCTGCTCACGGCAAACATCATGGGATTCCTGCTGCGGGAATGGCAGTCGGCCGGCCGCGGCGCCGTTCAGACGATGGTCATCGGCATCAGCCTGCTGCTGGTTGCGATTGTGCTATGCGCGGTCTCGACAAAGGCGGCATGAAAGTGACTTGTTCTGGGATGAAATGCGAGCTTCGTGGAAAACTGATTGTGTCCTGCCAGGCACCGAAGGGTACGTCGCTTCGGGATCCGTGGATTCTGGCGGTGCTGGCGCGGGTGGCTGTCGAGGCGGGAGCCGCCGGCATACGGGCTGACGGCGCAGCGACCGTCGCGGCGGTCCGCAAAGCGGTAACGGCGCCGATCATCGGAATCGCAAAGCAGGAGTTGGACGATGGCGGAATCCTGATCACTCCGTCGCTGGAGTCGGCCCGTGAGTTGATCGAGGCGGGCGCGGATATGATCGCCGTCGATTGCAGCCGCCGTGGTCAAAGCTACGGCGCCCTGGAGCGGCTCGAGCAAATTCGCAGGGAGTTCAATGTTCCGGTTCTGGCCGACATCGCCACGTTTGAGGAAGCGCGGCAGGCCGAGCAGTGCGGCGCGGACTTTATTCTCACTACGCTGCGCGGCTATACCGCGGAGACGGAGCACGTCAAGGCGTTCGACCTGAATTTTGTGCGCGATCTGGTGGCCGCTTTGAAAACTCCTGTGATCGCAGAAGGTCGCATCGGAAGCCCCGAGCAGGCTGCAGCCGCGCTCGACGCCGGCGCCTGGGCTGTGATCGTTGGCACGGCCATCACGCGGCCCGATCTATTGGTGAAGAAATACGTCGCGGAGATGAGACGCGCTTCATCGCGGGCCGAAGCTTGCATTATTGGAGTGGACCTCGGGGCGACAAACACGAAATCGGCGCTCGTGCGCGCCGATGGCCGGCTGTTGTGGCGGGATTCGCGCCCGACGCCCGCCGAAGCAGGCCGCGATGGCCTGCTCGAGCACCTGCGAGATGTAGTGGCGCGCTGTGGCGAGGCGGCTTCGGAGATGGGTCTTCAGTCCTCCGCAATTGGAATCGCGACTGCCGGCTGGGTAGATCCGAACGAGGGCAACGTAGTTTACGCTACCGGCAATCTGCCGGGTTGGGCAGGGGCGGCGATCCGCTCGGAGTTGGAGCATTCGGCCGGTTTACCGGTGGCCGTAGAGAACGACGCCAACGCGATGGCCGTAGCGGAGCGGCGCTTCGGCGCGGCGAGAAAGGCATCGAATTTCCTCTGCCTGACGCTCGGCACCGGAGTAGGCGGAGGCTGCTACGTCGGCGGCGTTTTGAATCGTGGCGCTCATTTTCTGGGCAACGCCTTCGGCCACATCAAAATTGAATCGCCAGGCCTGCCGTGCACCTGCGGCCAGAGCGGATGCCTGGAAGTTTACGCCAACGCTGCCGCCCTGATTCGCTACGCCGGCAACGGGTATTCCACTGCGCTGGAGGTCACCGAAGCCGCTCGCGCTGGAGACCAGGCCGCCCGCGCTGCCGTCCGTACTTACGCCGGTTACCTGGCGCGCGGACTCTCAACGCTTGTTCACGCGCTCGATCCTGAACTCGTTGTGCTGTCGGGAGGCGTTGCGGAGGAAAATCATCTGTTGCTCGCGGAACTCCGGCGCGAGTTGTCGCGGCTCGTGATCGGCTGGACAAATCGCTGCCTGCGCCTGGAGATCTCCTCGGTGGCGCGCTTTGGCGGCGTCATGGGAGCCGCGGCTGTAGCGCTCGAAGAATCCGAACGGCGCGCCACAGCCGGGGTCGCAACGCTGTAGACCGGCGATGTTTTCCTAAAAGCTCACGCTGCGGTGAGCCGGAAAATACGTCTCGCCCAGCTCTTCATCACCATTCCGGGCCGTCACTCAAACGCGATCGGGAACCACGAACGGCTCGCGATAATTCCTACGGAAGAAGGCGTTCGCCTCCGAGTCCCCCGCGCACGAATATTTTTCCGCATCGAATTGGATACTGCGGCCAAGCCGGTAAGAGATGTTCGCGAGATGGATGAGCGTGGTCGAGATTGCGCCTTCCTCGATAGGAGCGTTGAGGTCCGCATATCGTCCCGAGCGCAGAGCAGCGATGAAGTTCGCCCAATTGTCGCCGGCGTCGTTTCCGGAAGGACCGGGCGCTTGTTCCTTGCCCAAAAACGAGCGGTAACTGCCGAAATCCTCGGAGTCGATCGAGAGGTAACCCTTGGATCCGTAGAACACGGCGCCGATGCAGTTGGGGTCTCGCGGGTCCGCGCCCAGCCCGGCTTCCTTATTTGAGAACCAGTGACGGACCTCGAACTCCATCATTACCTTCTTCCCGCCCTTCTCGAATTCATAGGAGACATTCAGCGTGTTGGGAGTCTCCTGGTCGTCATCGAACATGAAGTGGCCGCCCGTTGCGCTGATCCTGGTTGGATACTGCACGCCCAGGCCCCAGCGGCAGACGTCGAGTTGGTGTATTCCCTGATTGCCGAGGTCGCCATTGCCGTAATCCCAGAACCAGTGCCAGTTGTAATGGAAGCGGTTGCGGGTGAACTCGTGCGCTGGCGCCGGGCCGAGCCACAGGTCGTAGTGAACGCCTGCGGGTACGGGCTCGGCCGGCTTTTGTCCGATCGTATCCCGATGTTTGAAACAGAGCCCGCGGGCCATGTACACGTCGCCCAGCAGTCCCTGGCTGATTTGGTCGATCGCCTGCCGCGCGGAAGGGGAAGAGCGGCTGTTGGTTCCGTGCTGCACCAGCCGGCCGTACTTCCTGGCTGCCGAAACAATCTGCCGGGCTTCGAACATGTCGTGCGAACACGGCTTCTCGATATACACGTGCTTGCCCGCCTGGCAAGCCCAAATCGTCTGAAGCGTGTGGCTGTGGTTGGGCGTTGCGATCGAGACGGCGTCGATCGACTTGTCTTCCAGGAGTTTGCGAATGTCGGTGAAAGCCGCCGGGCGTTTCCGGCCTCCCGCCTCAACATCCGCCAGGCGCTTTGCGAGCACTGACTCGTCGACATCGCAAATCGCGGCGACTTCGACATTCGGTATTTTGGCGTAGCGCCGAAGATGCTCGCGCCCCTGGCCGCGTACGCCAACACAGGCGATGCGGATCGCCTCATTCGGGCTGGAGGCAGCGCGTAGCGCGGTAGCCGCCGCGGCCGCGGTCGACATTACAAAGTATCTGCGGTTCATTGTTCTCCCGATTCACTGAATTCCGCGGACGCGGATGTTCCGGAACATCACCACATCTGAGGGCGCATGCAACTGCAATCCGATGGGGCCGTTTTTCGGCCGCTCCGGCAGTCCCGGATGTTGCGCCACTTCTTGGCCATTGAGCGATACGCGAATGAAGTCCTTCCGCACCTCGATCAGCAGAGTGTTCCACCCAGTCCGGTTGCGTACGCCGGTTTTGGCTTTGACGAGTTTGTAAATGCTTCCGGTGATGTCGTAGTCGACCTCCGCGCCGTTGTCGATGTTGATTTCGTAAGCCGTGCGCGCCGGGGTCGGCCAACCTACCTGAGGGTCGATCGCGTTCTTAGCGCGGAGTTTGTCTCCGATAGAGACTCCGCTGTTCCCGCCGAGGCGAAGCCAATATTCGAGCGAAACATCGTAGTCGCCTTCGAATTCACGATCGGTGTAGAGCCAGGATTGCGGAAGGCATGGCTTGGTAGGGTCGCACTGGCCCACCAGAATGCCATCGCCGATCATCGACCAGACGCCCAGCCCCCGTACCTGCCAGCCGGTCAGGTCGCGCCCGTTCAGCAGCTCTTCCCATGCCATTGGCTGCGCGGCTCGATCGGGAGCCGCGGTCAGCGCGAGAACCACGACAATTATCAGGCAACGGACGCGCTTTGAGCTGCTCATGTTCAAAGCCCTCCCAGGGGGCGCCGCGGCGCGTAAAATCCATCGTCGAGAAGATAAAGCGCGAGCGCGATGTCGATAATGGCGTTGCACCATCCGGTCTCCATGCAGTAGGTCGTCCAGGATTGGTCGGCATTGGACCCGTAATATTCCCAGAGTCCGTAATCGAAGCCTCGCATCCAGCCGCCGTCAATTGCGCGCCGCGATGCGTCCGCGACCTGGATCCGCGTTAAGTAGTCGGCCACCCGCTCGAAGGCATGCCGATATTCCTCGTCGTGATCGGCCTTGTATGCGATCCACAAGTTCATCGCGGCGAAACTCATTGTGTAGAGCTGGTCGCTGATCGTCTCATTTGCGTCGTACGTTAACGAAAGATCGCCGGACTGTTTCTTTCCGGCGTTGCTGCCCTCTTCCTGAATTGCGCCGCAACTGGCGATGCGGGACGCAATATAAGTAGCTTGCTTGCGAAGCTCCGACCGGTACGAGGAACTTTGGGTGTATGCGTAAGCGAGCGTAAGGGGCAGCAGGAAACGGACTGACTCCTCGGTTCTGCTGATCAGGAAAATCGGAATTGACGGAAACTTCTCGATCATCCGGTCGATGAGCGGAAGCGCCGCTTCGAGATACGTCCTCTCGCCAGTGGCGCCATAAGCGTAAAGCCAGGAACTGAGCATTGTCCCCTGATCATGGGGATGCGGATAGGGATCGTCCTCCGAACCGGCAACCGCCAATCCGTTGTTGCCGCCGGCTTGGAACGCCTTCAAAGAAGCAGCGGCGGAGAGCGTTCCGCGGTGCTGGAGGACCGGGCGGCCAGTATAGCGATGTCCTGCAAGACATCCCATCGTGCCCCAGGCCACATCATCGAGGTACGGAGGACCGGAGCGCCCTCGCGTATACCAGAGCCCGTATTGTGCGTCATCGCGTCCAAGGCGTTGCAGATCGAGGACAGCGGCAAGAAGGTTCTCGCCGACTTTCTGCCGGTCGGGCCGCGCCTGAACTTTGCCCGCCAGCCAGAACGCGAGGCCGGACTGGAATACACAGTCCGTTCGCAGGGGCGAAAACATCTGGCCTTTGCCGTAGGGAATGCGATTGCCGTTAATATCCGGGCCGGAGATCCATTCGCAAACGCCAAGCGTGCCGTCGGCGCGAAGAAGAACACCCGACCGCTCGAACCAGCGCAGGTTTCGCTCTAAAGCACGGCGGTACGCTTCGCGCCTGTCGAGGACGTCGACGCGTACCTCGATCCCGCGGCGCATATTCGAGCGCGACACGGTTCCGGCAATCAATCGCGTTCCGGCAGTTCCGCTCTGCAGTTCCTTTTCGTATCGCCCTCCGGAAGTTTTCCGGGCCTCGCCGTTTCCAGCGAGAGCGACCCTTACGCCGGGCTCCGTTTCCACCACAACGGTATACTTCGAGCCGGGAGGAACCCAGCGGCGCGGTTCGGTGTAGCAGCGCACCGGCAGATACTGCGACAAGATGACTTTCCGGTCGCCGTCCGGAAGGAGTGCCAGAACCAACTCCCGGAGGAAGCGCTCCCAATGCGTCGCCGGCGCATACTCGCGCCGCCGGAATGCCGAGATACTGGTACCGGCAACGGCGAAGCGGCCGCCATCGCGAGTTCCGGTTATCAGTCCCGCCCAACAAAGTCCGGGAGAGGGCTCGCCGATCACGGTGCGCACGCCTTTCACTTCCCCGAAGGAAAGCACCGCCCGCGTATTTGGTCCCTGTGGTTCGATTGGCAGGCATATGGAGTCGTGTTCATCCAGGATGGAGCCGGCCGGGAGACCTGAGGAATCGAGCGGTTCGCGTACGAACAAGCGCGCCACGCCAGTCTTCTGGGGCGTCGGAGCCGCCGGCACGCCCGGGAAGTTCACAACAAATTCGGCAAAAACGCCCTTGCCTGCCTTCAAGAATGCATCGATTGCAGAGAGCATCGGCTGCGAGAACTGAAGGTGGTAGGGGTACTCTTCGCAGGTGATCCACAAAAGGGAGTACTGAATCGGATTTGCAGCTTCGCCGTTCTTGACGGAGACCACTTCGTACGACAGTCCAAGATCAGCCATCACGCCGCAAATGTCGGGTTGCGCCAATCCTTCGCCCGCCGCAATGCACGCGCGCACGGGAGGCTTACCCTCGCCAGAAACATACGCCGGCGCTGCCGTGAGTCCCGGGAGCGCCAGCAGAAATTTGCGGCGGTCCATCCTTCAACCCGCGGCTGATCTGTGCTCTTTTTCTGAATTCATCGATCGCTCAAGACAACGAAAAGAAGCATTTGGTGAGAGGCGAGAAAATTGTCTGGCAACAATGCCTCGACGGGGCCGGGCGCATGTGTCAGTAGCTCACAGACAGCATACAATAGCGGTCGGTAAATGTCTAGACCTTTTTACAATGGTATAGACAGACCGTTGCAGTTTTCGGGGATGCATAATACGCGTACCCGGCGTTTGGCGCCTTCACCTCTTGACTTTTTGAGATTAACGTGTAATAATGTCTAGCCCACGTGTGAAGTGGTCTGGACCATTTATGACGCCTTCAATAAACGATCAAAACAACGCATTTTTGAGACTGCGGATTGACAAATCCAGCCCGGTCCCTGCCTACGCGCAAATAGGCGAGGCCATCAGGAGTTTGCTGAAGCCGGGCACGATTCCCGCGGGAACTCCGCTGCCATCCGAGCGGGTACTTTGTGAGCACCTGGGCGTCAGCCGCATGACTTTGAGGCAGGCGTGCAATTCGCTCGAGCGCGAAGGATTGATCGAATCGCATCGCGGCCGGGGAACGTTTGTGGCGCCCCGGCGCCTGTTGAAAAAGCAACAGGAGATGCGGAGTTTCTCGGAAGAAATCCGTGGGCGGGGGCAGACGCCCTCCTCTCGATTGCTCGTGTTCCGTTCGATCAAGCAGTCGGGCGCAGACCGCGATTTTTTTGGTCTTCCGGAGACAGAGCTGATTTATGAAGTGGAACGCGTTCGCCTGGGCGATGATGTACCGATTGCTTTGGAGAGAATGCATATCCCTCAATATCTCTGTCCCAACCTGGACCGCTTCAATCTGGCGTCCAATTCGATTTACAAAATCCTTGAAGAAAACTACGGCCTTCGGCTCGCGCACTGCACCGAGCAGATCTCAGCGGCATCGCCATCGAAGGCGCAGAGGCAGTTTCTCCAGGCGCCTCCGAACGGCGTGGTGCTGGTCGTGAACAGGCGGACGTACTCCGATCAGGAGACCCCAGTGGAACTCGCGACCACAACGTATCGCGGGGACCTTTACACGGCGGTGGTCCACTCGGTCCGCGGCGCCGGCCAATTCTAGACGCGCGACCGTTCGAGAAGCGCCTGGTGACGGACTGCAATCACCCAAGAGCCGGGCGTGAACCGGAAGTCGCGATTGACTTTGGCATGCACGAGTGATATAGATGTATAGACCAATCGCGGCTTGCCATCCGCCGCGCGGTCGCGTCCGTCTTACCGCTTGCGAAGGGTCGTGCTCCCTCAAGCGTTCACCATAGAGTTTGGAACTTATGGCCGCGGTTACCTGGCTTGAACCGAGGAGGGATTTAGCCTATGGCGCTTTTGCATTCGGTCAGTTATTCCGGAACGTGGGGACACGAGTCTCTGCCGCTTGATGCTTTCGTGGACCGCGCGGCGGACCTCGGCTACGACGGGGTGATGCTGATGGCGAAGCGCCCCCATCTTTCGGTCCTGGACTGGAACGATGCGTCTTGCTCGCGTTTGCGGGAGAGACTCGAAGCCAGGAAAATGCGTACGATTTGCGTCGCCGGCTACACGAACTTCACCGCCGATATCGAGCACAGTGAAGTTCCGATGGTTGAAATGCAAATCCAGCACGTGACGGATTTGGCCCGCATAGCGCGGGATCTTGGCGGGCATCTCGTGCGGGTTTTTACCGGCTACGAAAACCCAGCCTCGCCATACTTGGCCGAGTGGGCTCTGTTGGTACGGGCACTCCGCGAATGCGCGCAACGCGCAGCGGACTTTGGCGTAACGATCGCTGTCCAGAATCATCACGACATAGCCGCGGACTACGAGAGCCAGTTCGATTTGATCGAGGAAGTCAATCATCCGAACTGTCGCGCCGCCTTCGACGCCTGGGCTCCGGCTCTGCACGGCGTCGATATCGGGCGAGCGGCGGAGAAGATGGGATGCATCACGGTTCTGACCACAGCCGCGAACTACAACGTTCGCCGGCGATATCGTCTGAGAACGAAGCTGACCATGTTTGAACCGGACGCGGCGACCGCGCGCGCTGTTCCGATCGACGAGGGGTTCATCGATTACAACGCGTTCTTCGATGCGTTGGAACGCGGCGGCTTCAAAGGAGCGGTCACATACGAGATGTGCTCTCCCCTGCGCGGCGGCGGATCGCTTGAGAATCTCGACCTGTACGCGCGAGGGTTCGTCAATTTTATGAGCCGGCGCGAAAAACCGGCGCTTGCCGCGATTGGAGATTGATATGCCGACCGATAGACGAGAGTTCGTGAAGAGGGCGGCTGCTGGAATGATCGTGCCGCTTTTTGTCCCCACGAGCGCGTGGGGAGCCAATGACCGGATCGCCTATGGTTTGATCGGGACCGGCAACCGGGGCGGCGGTTTGAACAAATCGTTCCAGAAGATAGGAGCGCAATGCGCCGCGCTCTGCGATGTTTACCAACCTCATCTCAACGCCGCGCAAAAGGACTCCCCGCCGGGCGTCAAAACGTATCTCGACTACGAAGAACTGCTGGCGCAGCCCGGCTTGGACTGTATTGTGATTGCAACGCCGGACCACCAGCATTTGCCGATGCTCTTCAAAGCTCTCGATGCCAAAAAGGACGTGTATCTCGAAAAGCCGCTCTCGCTCACGCCGGAGCAAAGCGCACGTATGGTTGCAGCCGTCCGCCGGACCGATCGAGTGGTCCAGATTGGAATGCAGCGGCGCAGCATGGGATTTATCAGCGACGCCAAGAAGATGATCGATGAAGGCATGATCGGCAAGGTGTCCATGGTGCGGGCGATGTGGAATTGGCACTTCGCTCTTCCGCTGGAGACGGGACCGCTCGCGGGCGAGCTGGACTGGAGCCGTTTTCTTGGATCGGCGCCAGCGCGCCCTTTCGACCCTGTGCGATTCAAGTGGTGGCGCGGTTTCTGGGACTACTCAGGCGGCAACATGACCGATCAGGGTACTCACCTGATGGACGTCGTGCAATGGATGACCAGTTCAGGACCGCCCAAATCGGCGGTCTGCCAAGGGCTGATTTCGAATGCCGCCGGCGTTGAGGTTCCCAATGTCTTTTCGGCCGCATTCGAATATCAGGACCTTCTCGCGACTTGGACGCTCGATTATCGGACCACGTACGATTTCGACTGGTCGATCCGCTTCCAGGGCGAGGAAGCGGCCATGGTCTTGAGCCGCAGCGGCCTGCAGCTTTTCAAGGACGCAGGCGTATCGAAGGCGCCCTGGACGCAGCAGGTGTCGAAGGAACCTGTTCTCTCGATTCCGGAAACGGATTCAGCCGAGGCGCACCAGCAGAACTTCCTCGACTGTATCCGCAGCCGTAAGGAGCCGAATTGCCCCGTAGAGATCGCCGCCGCAGCGGTTGCGGGCCCGCACATGGCGAACATCGCCTACCGGCAAGGTCGAAGAGTCGTTCGGGAAGAGATCGTTTCGCGGGCATGAGGTAGCTCGTAAACCGGCCGAGGCGCTGCGGAGTGGCCTCAGCCTGCCGCGAGAGCGCCTTCTTTTCCGGCTCGAAACGAATCCACGCAGAAACATGGAACATCTGCATGTGTTCGCGCGTGACGGTCAATTCAGGTTCATAATCTCTCTAGGCTGTCTGAAGCGGTCGTATATCCCTGGTGCCTTACAGCACAACAGCTGAGACTCTTTGGCCAATTCCGTGTACATGTTTCGTACAAACGGCCTGAGATTGCTGCGAACACGGCGATTGCTGCGATTGCGGTTTCAGTAACTTATAGGAAACAGGAGAAGGCGGCAAAAACGGACGCAGGAGATTTACGCCCACATGACTACGGGTCCTCCCCGAACTGTGCCCCAACCTCGCCGAGACGGCGGGTACCCGCACGCTGCTCGCCAGCAGGACCTACGTGTGTGTGCCGTAGCAGGTGCAAGCCGCTCCCTTGGGCTTGTTGATCTTCACCGCTTGAACAAAGCCAATACGCCGCCGGAGATCGAATCCGGCTTCAGGGCTTCGCCACCCGGGGCTCGAATGCGCCGTTCACGAACGACACCGCGTTTCGCATCGCACCGACCACAACGAGTTGTGCGGCTTTGCGATTCTAAAATTGCGAGACGAGCCACAACCGAGTACCTGGACCCCTATCATCATGAGCGCAACTACCGGAAACGCAATACTTCAAATTGGAAGGACGATCAGTTCGTTCGCATAAAACTCCTGGTGTTGGACCCACTGAAGAATCTCGTGCCTTGACGCACCGCGTTGGAGATCCAGTTTTTACGGCTTCCGGTAGTAATCTAAAGAGAACACGAAAATGAGGCACGCTCGCGCGCTTGTATCCCTGATGTTTTTTGCCGTGTGTCTCCGTTCACAGACCCGCGGTTGCGAAGCCTTGCCCGCGGCGAAACCCGAAGATATCAATCTTCTTGCGAACACCGGTATCGAGCTCTCGCATGCGAAGCGGTACGATGCCGCGGCTAGCTGTTACCGCAAGGTGCTGGCCATCGACCCCAATATTCCCGAGATCCAGCTCAATCTTGGCTTGGCGGAGTTCAAGAGCGGGCGTTTCCGTCCAGCGGCCGAACAGTTCCAGGCCGTGCTGAAACGCGATCCGCAGAATATGCAGGCGCGCACCCTGCTGGGAATGAGTTTCTACGGCGGCCGCATGTTCCGGGAGGCTGCCGCAAACCTGGAAGTCGTGCTCGCCACCGACCCCGAAAACGCGCGGCTCCACTATTACTTCGCACAGAGTCTGTTGTCGTCTTCCGATTACAAACGTTCGCGCCAGGAGTTCGAGTGGCTCGCGCGCCACGATCCCGACTCCGCTCCGACGCACGTCCTCCTGGCCGAAGCATTGGACGGTCTGGGCCGTCCGGAAGAAGCGATTCTCGAGCTGAAGACGGCCATCGCCAAGTCGCCGAATGAGCCTCACGTGCATTTCGGCATCGGCTACATCTATTGGTCCCAGCAAAAAGACGAGGACGCCGAACGCGAGTTCCGTTCGGAGCTGGATCACGATCCCGGCAACGCGCAGGCATTGGCGTGGCTAGCCGACGTCCTGATCCGAAACAACGATTTTCAGAAAGCGAAGCCGTTTCTCGACAAGGCTCTGTCCATCGACTCCAGCGTCCGCATTGCCCACCTCGATCTCGGAATCGTGTTCGCGCAGGACAAAAAATACGATCGCGCGATCGCCGCGTTTAAGGAAGCGATCCGGCTCGACGCTTCCAGAACCGACGCCCATTTCCGCCTCGCGCGCGTGTACAGGGAGGCTGGTAAACCGGCCGAAGCCGCAGCGGAGCTAGCGATAGTGCACCAGTTGGGCGAGCAGAAAAAAAAGGACAGTCTGCACGACGTGACCGGTCAAGCGCCCGGGCTTGAACCCGACAAGTAGGTGTCGCCCTTACGATCCTGGTCAGATGGGGATCGAATCCTACGAATAGTCGAGGGCGCTCTGCACACCAAAAGAGAACCGCCCGCGCCAGTTGACCGGCGCGGGCGGTTTAAACTGCCCCGGAAAGTGAAAGCCTATCTAGAAGATAAACTTTCCGCCGAACTGCATGGTCCGAGGATCAAAGGTTGACGTCACCCACCCGAAATTGTTGGCCGAATATGAAGTGGAGATGTTGTTGAACTGCGTGTGATTGAACGTATTATAGGTCTCGACGCGGAGCTCGAACCTGACGCCGTGCGATTCGTTCATCACGAAGCTCTTGAACAGCGATATGTTCCAGTTGTCGCGTCCGGGACCGCGTAAAGCGCCCTTTCCGAGATCGCCCCAGGCTCCAAGCGCCGGAACCGAAAAGCCGGCGGTAGAGAACCACGATGAGATGGTGTGCGGGTAGCTGGCGTTACCGGTGAAGTCCGGCCTGTTGGTCGAACCGGGGACGCCGTTGCTCCCCTGGGCGCCACCCAGACTGATGTTGAGCGGGAAACCCGAGACCATGGTCCCGATGGCCGCCACCTCCCATCCGCCGAGAGTGGTCCTCACAAGGCGGTTGCCATAGTGACGGAAAATAGGAAGGTCGTAAACGAAGCTGACAAGCCCGATGTGGGTCTGATCCGCGTAAGACGGGCCTATGTCATAGCCGCGGTTGTAGGGATTGTCGGTGTTCGTGTTATCGCCGCCAAAGGATGCGGCTGGGTCGATCGAGCGTGAGTAGGTGTAAGCTGCCTGGAGCGTCAGATCCTTCCCCATCCTCCAGTGCAAGCTCGTCTGGAGTCCGTTGTAGTGGGCGTTCTCGCCCATCGCCGATTCCTCGATTTGGCCGTAGCCAAGATACGGCACCACGTTGTTATACTGAACGGTCCCATTGATCAAGGCAGGCAGCTCGCTGGTGGCGGGAAGGTTGATGTTCTGCCCCGCCTGCTGATGACTGGAGTGGTTCCCGACGTAGGACACCGTTATGACCGCCTCGCGCGCCAGTTGCCTCTGGACGCCGATGCTCCACTGATAGGTGGTCGGCAGCCTGTAATCGGTGAGAGCGAGCGTAGTCAGTCCGGAAACCGTGATTGGCGCGGTCGCCGTCTGACCCGTTTGCAGGTTCTGGCCAGGATTGGAAAGAGAGACGTTATAGAGGTTTACCGTGGAGCTGTACGGCGGGTTGGTGGCGGCGTTGTACATGTCGTTGCCCTGGTAGCGCTCGTACATGATCCCGAAGCCACCGCGGATAACGGTCTTGCCCCCGCCTGTCATATCGTAGGCAAACCCAACGCGGGGGCCAAAGGCCTGTCCCCAGTAGTTATCGACGAGACCCCGGGGAATCCCGTTCACCCCGCCGGCGCTCATGCCATTGGTATAGAACAACAGGCCCTTCAGTGCGGCCACCGGGCTGGAGGTCAGTCCTGGACTAGTCGGGCTGATGTTGCCATTGGACTGAAGGACGGCCGCGTCGGCCGGATTGTATAGGGAGGGGTAGAAATTCGACTGCAGATTGTTCTGCTCGTAGGTGTGCGGAACACCATCCCAGCGCAACCCAAGGTTCAGGGTCAGGCGGGAGTTGACGCGCCAGTTATCGTTGGCATAACCCGCCCACGAGACATTGGCCCAATGGCCACTGGGCTGGTACGCCAGTTCGCTATAGCTGTTGGCATAGCCCAGCAACAAGTCGGCATAATCGTTTCCGGAGTAATTGCCGTTGAAGTTGAACGAACCCTGGGTGTCGCCGAAGAACTGCTGCACTTTGGTGTACAGAGCCCAGCTACCCCCGAACTTCAACTGGTGCGATCCATGCGTCCAGGAAAAGTCCTCACGAATTTGCTTGTCATTGGCTTTGTTGGTCCATGGGAAGCCGTTGATGTCGTAATTCGCGCCGGTGGCGCCTCCCAGATATATGCCCGGAATCCTGTTGCCCACGTTGGTGTCGGAAAACAGCCGGTTGGACGAGAAGCCGCTGGGCAGCGAGGTTATGCCGTTAGGCGTGAGGGCGATAGAGTTGCCATTGGCGTTAAAAGCAGTCTCGCTCAGCAGTGTCGGACTGATGGAGTACGTGGCATGGATCACGTAGCTATAGGACGGATTGCCGAAGGTGGTGCCGACTGTAGGCACGTTGGAACCGCTCCACAACGAGGTCCCTTGGGTCTGCGTGGTTGCTTCGTTCAGATAATGCCCGAAGATCCAGAACTTGTCGGAAAACTGATGGTCGATACGGACAATCTCTTCCCGGACGTCGGTGGGTAGTTTGTTGCCGCCGACGAAGTTGCCGGCACCGTTATTCGGTTTGGGGAAAATTCCGGCCGACAGAAGAGCCGCCGCGTTGGAATTGATCAGTGCCGCCGGGATGGTGTTGTTGGGGAAAGGAACGATCTTCGTCTTGTCCGGTTGCCCATTCGTGCAGCCACTGAGAGCCAGTCCCAGGTTCTGGTATTGCGTCGCAATCTGATCCGAAACCTGGCAGGCATAAGGCGTGTGGACATCGGTGTCAATCACGGCGCCGCTTGACGTCGGGTATTCGCTGGCCAGCGGCACGGGCTGGTTGACGTTACCGCCCTGCAGCATCTTCCGCCATTCCATGTTGTAAAAGAAGAAGGTCCTGTTGCGGTCCTTGTTGTACACCTTAGGGATGATTACCGGTCCGCCCAGGTTGAATCCGTAGGTGTTGAGTCTCAACTCCGGTGAAGGCTGGCCCGCCGCGTTGTTGAAGAAGTTGCCTGCATCGAAGTCTTCGTTTTTCACGAATTCCCACGCGGTGCCGTGAAAGTCCTTTGTTCCGGACTTAAAGACCATGGTTAGCGTTCCGGCCGACGAAAGGCCGAAATCCGGACTGTAGTTCGAGGTGAGCGCGCGAAACTCGGCGATGGCGTCGATGGATGGCAGGACGTCCATGCCGCCCGCGCCGCCGCGGTCGTTAGCTTCGCTTCCGTCGATTAGCCAAATGTTGTGCTCCTGGCGCATGCCATTGAAGCTCACAGCGGCGCTAGCTCCGGCGGACGTCGGAGTCTGGAAGTCCGGCATCTGGCTAGCGGCTCCCGGTACCAGAAGGGCCAGTGAGAATACGCTGCGGCCGTTGGTGGCAATCTGCGTCACCTGCTGTCCGGTGATTACGTCGCTCAGTTCGCCGGAGTCCGTCTGGACGGCAACCTGATTTGCCTCAACTATGATGCTCTCCTGGGTGGTGCCAAGTTCCAGACGAAAATCCACGCGAGAGCGGTCACCGACGATCAGGACGAGGTCGGTTCTCTCGGCGGTCTTGAAGCCCGGCGCATCGGCGCGGACAATGTAGTGGCCAGGGATCAGGTCAGGCTCTCCATACTGCCCGTTGGCGGTGGTGGTCAGCTTGCGGACCACGCTAGTATCCGTATTTGTAATAGTAACTTGAACGCCGGGTACGGCGGACCCCGACGGGTCCGTAATGGTTCCGACGATTGCCGCTTCCTGTGCTGACGCAACCGTAGCGAAAGCGAGGACGAGGAAGCTGAGAATTACAAAGCGAGACATCTTCGAGTGCTTCACGATAAACTCCCCGTGCTTAGACAAGCGAACCCCGGCGATACACGTTTGACTAGTGGAAAACAGTAGCACTGGGGTACTTCGTAGAGTATGTGCCGGGCTATCCAGGTCGTCAACAGATAACGGTTCCACATTAAACGGTTGCATCGCTATAAAATCAAGCAAATAGATCCGGTTCTTTGTTGTTCGTAACGTATGAGTCGAGCGCGGGAGAGGGTCGCACTCTGAAGTACTGCACTGAGTTTATTACCGGTAAGGATACTCGTCCTCCCTCGTCCGAGAGGTAGGAAACGGGCCGTATGCTGCGCGCAACAGTCGCGATCAAACTCGCCGACGGACCCGGATAACGATGCGTGCTTCCTTATTAATGATCGGCAGGGAGCATGGCAACTCCCCTTGATGTCACCTAATAAAACACGCGAGTCGAGCGCACCCCTGGCGGGGATTTGAAGGCAGTCCACCAGCATTCGCACCATATGACCCACTTTAACGTGGGTCTCTTTAGCGCCGCGTAGCCAATAAGGTGAGCGTTGACTTTTGAGAGAAGTATGTACAGTATTGATGAAATGGGCTCCAGGTCGAGTGCTCGTGTGCCGTCGGTCGACGAATGCCGCGAGGAATTGCGAGCGATCTTGTCATCCCGCGTGTTCCACCAGGCGGAGAACCTCTCCAGGCTTCTTAAGTATGTCTGCGACAAGACATTATTGGGGGAAGCCGATGACCTCACTGAATACACGATTGCGGTAGACGTGTACGGCAAACCGAGGGGTTTCCGGGATCAGCGGGATTCCAGTGTCCGAGTTGACGTGCATCGGTTGAGGAAACGGCTCGCGCTTTACTACGCCAATGTGGGCGCCAACCATACCCTGAGGATCGTCATTCCCGTGGGTGGCTATGTTCCCGATTTCCAGTTATGGGATCAGTCCCTGGCTATGGAACCGTCGGAAGAACCACACGAAAGTGAATTGATTCCGACAATCTGTCCGCTCACGAATGGCAGCGAACCCATGGACCTGCCAGCGGAAGCGATCGCCGACACCGAATCTGCGATCCTGCCGGCTCCGTCTGCGGCAGAGCCCGTCCGGTCCCGTTTTGCGATGGCAGCGGTGGCTGTACTCCTGGTCTTGGTTGTCGCGCCTCTCTTATGGATACTACGAGCCCATGTTCGAACGGCGTCGCAGGGCAGCTTTGCCGTCGAAAGCTACCCGCCAGCGCCAGCGACAAACGCGGAAGTGCACATTTTGGCCGGATTTTCTGGCCGGGAGTGGAAGGATGCCGCCGGCCGCTTGTGGCAGCCGGACCGGTATTTCAAAGGAGGGGTGTCGCGCTCCGTGCCGAGAGACTTGCAATCGGCGCCACCCAGCCGGAGGCTGGTTCAAACCATGCGCGAAGCGGGCTCCGGTGATCCAACCGATGACGGGACGGCGTTTTCCTATGACATACCGCTCCAGCCTGGAGTCTACGAACTCCACCTCTATTTCGCGGACCCCCTGATCAAGAACCCGCCGCAAGACGAAGGAGAGGACAACCAGAACGTGCGCCTTTTCGCGGTCACCGCCAATGGGCGACCATTGCTGCGTCAGTTTGACGTGGTGTCCGACGCTGGAAACTCCGATGTTGACGTACGTTCGTTCAAGGACATTGCTCCCGCTTCCGATGGGAAAGTCCATCTGAGCTTTCTTACCGGGCAGCAACGCCCCTTCGTCAACGCAATCGAGCTCGTGCCATCCCGCCCCGGCCATGCCAACCCTATCCGCATTGCAGCCCGGCGAACTTCCTACACCGATCCGCAGGGGAAGAGCTGGGAGCCGGATAACTATTTCATCCATGGGAGGATCATTCGGCATGCTACGCCCTCGGACTTTCCCGAACTGTTTCGCTCCGAACGTTACGGGAGTTTCAGCTACTCGATTCCCGTGCCTGAGGGATCCTACACTCTTACTCTCTACTTTGCCGAGACGTTCTTCGATCCGCTGGCGCCTCTCATCTGTCGTGGATCGGGATGCCGGGTGTTTGATGTGAGTTGCAACGGAACCACGCTGCTGCGTGATTTCGACATCTCGGAGGCCGGCGGCGGCGCCTTTCGACCGGTGGTGCGAAAATTCACGGGTCTTCGACCAAATGCGCAGGGCAAGCTGATGATCTCGTTTTCATCCTCCGTGAACTACGCGGAGGTTCGAGCGATTGAGGTAGTCGACGAAGCGCCGTAGGCGCAATTGTCAGGTTCATTTGGCAACTGTGTGAAGGTTGCCGTCCAAAACAACCGGCGTACCCGGATGAGGTTCAACGTCGATCGATTGATCTCCGTAGAGTACGCGGTATTTTGTTGCGCGCTCTGCGCTCAGGCTAAGCTTGGCGAGATGGTTCTGAGTCCATGTGATATCTACCCTGCCACCGCCGCGGACCCGCACCCCTGTGAGACTTCCATTGGACCAGCGCTGCGGCAGCGCTGGCAGCACATTGATTTCCTTGCCGGTACTCTGCACCAACATCTCGGTAATCGCCGCCGGACCGCCGAGGTTGCCATCGATCTGGAATGGAGGACAGAGATCGAACATATTCGGCAGAGTGTTCTTTGTGAGCAGCAGTTTCAGGTTGGCATACGCATGGTCCGGGTTACGAAGCCGCGCCCAAAGCGCGGTCCGCCAGACCTCCGACCACCCGGTTCCACCGTCGCCACGCAACTCGAGGGTCCTCTTTGCCGCGGCGGCAAATTCGGGAGTCGAACTGAGACTGATGTTGTGCCCCGGATAAAGCGAGTACAGATGAGAGACATGCCTGTGCGCCGGCTCGACTTCTGGATAGTCCTCAATCCATTCCTGAAGTTGCCCGCGTTTGCCAATCTGCAAGGGCGGTAGACGCTTCTGCGCCCGATCCAATTCGGACCGGAACTCTGCGTCTGTTCCCAGGATCCCGGCCGCACGCCGGCAGTTGTCAATGAGCTCTCCAATGAGCTCGATGTCCATGGTTGGCATGTATGCCAGATTCACACGCTTGCCATTCATAATGTATTGGTTTTCCGGCGAGGTCGACGGATTGGTGACGAGCCGGCCCGCGAAGGGGGTTCCGGGCGGCGCTTCCACCAGAAACCCGAGTGCGAACTCGGCAGCTTCCTTCATTGCGGGGTATGCCTGGCGCCGGAGAAACTCCGCATCGCCACTGAATTCGTAGTGATCCCACATCTGGTTCGCAAGCCATACCTCACCCACGGGCCAGATTCCCCAGGGACCATCCACCGGCGCGGTCGCGCGCCAGAGATCCGTGTTGTGGTGGAGCACCCAACCCTTGCTGTGGTATTCCGCGCGGGCGGTCTCCGCGCCAGTGACTCGCAAATCTTTTATCAGACTCCACAGCGGCTCTTCCGTCTCCCACAGATCCCCGGTATCCGCCTGCCAGTAATTCATCTCCAGATTGATGTTCGTCGTCCACTTGCTGCTCCACGGGGGAGTCAGTTCCTTATTCCAAACTCCTTGCAGGTTTGCAGGTTGACCTCCGGGCCGGGAAGACGAGATCAGCAAATACCGGCCGAACTCGAAGTACAGCGCGAGCAGGCCGGGATCGTCATTCTCCGCAAAATTACTGATGCGCCGGTCCGTCGTCTCGGTAGACTGGTCCTCTCCGAGATTCAATCGTACCCGCGAAAATAGCCGCTGAAAATCGGCGACATGCTTGCGACGCAACTCCTCGTACGATTTCCCGGATGCCCGCCGGACGTAGCCTTGGGCGGCGTCCAGAGCATCGCCTCCGATATCGCGGTAATTCCTGAAACTGGTTGCATTACTGAACAGGATGGTGGCTGTGTTTGCGCCCGAGATTTCGAGATGCCCACCAACGCTGCGAACTGACCCGCCTTCAGTCGACACGTTGAGTACGGCCGCGAAGCGCATTCCCGGCTTATCCCAGGAAGCGGTCCAGGACCGGGACGGACTCTGCCGCGGTTGAATTTGGCCAGTGAGCTGCATCGAGCCGTTTCCGGTCGTCGCGACTTCAGTTCCCGTCTGGGGAGAATCCATTCCGACGCTGAACGACAACTGGCCCGGTTGATTGGACTCGACTCGAACCACAAGGACCTGATCCGGATATGATACGAAGGCTTCACGCCGCAACTCCGTCGAGCCGGCTTTATAAGTTGTTTCGGCCATCGCGTCGTTAAGGCGAAGTTCGCGATGATATTCCGTCACCGCGCCTTGTTCCGGAAAGTGCAAATGGATGTCGCAAAACGGCTGATACGGCATGAGCACCTTCGGATCGCCCATCAGAGCCTTCGATAGCTCTTCGGCTTCGGCTACCTTGCCGGCGAAGATCAGCTTTCTTACTGCATCGAGATGCGCGTAGGCTTGCGGATTCGCGTAGTCATGCGGCGCGCCGCCCCAGAGCGTGCTTTCATTGATCTGCAGGCGCTCATCTCCGGTTCCGCCAAATACCATGGCGCCGATTCGCCCGTTGCCGAGAGGTAAAGCCTCGGTCCATTGTTCGGCGGGCTTGTCGTACGAAAGCCGCAAATCTGGCTCGGATGCTCGAAGCGGGGCGTTCAGTGAGGCTACGGCTAACAGAAGGAAAACGTTCGTAAGCTGTGGCTTACGCAAGGAACACCTTCAGCGCCACGGCGTAATCCATGGCGGGGCTCTCCTGCCACGGCAATTGAACACTAAGGCCGGAGGCCTTCTGCTCCCACGTGAGCCTTTCGCCACTGCCGAGCATTTGCACGTTCGCGATCTTCCCCGGCTGTGTGCCCGCCGACGAACCTAGCGACTCTATCACGAACGCATCCCCTGGCCAGCCGAGCGCGATCGCATAGACCACTGTGTTGGCCTTGTTGCGCGTGAACCGAATGTCCTTCGGCCCCAGGTTATGCACGCTGTTCCCTTGAAAGGAACCGCTCTTGACCGCGTTCGGCCCTTCACCGGATACCTTCCACGGCCGTGTTTCGTAAATCGCTTCGCCGTTGATCTGCATCCAGGCGGCGATCTGGTCGAGGACGGCGATCTCCTTGCGATCGATAGTGCCGTCAGGCCTGCCGGGGACATTGAGAATGAACGTGCCGTTCTTGCTCACGGTATCGATCATCCAGTGCAGGACATCCCGTGGTTCCATGTATCCGCCGTATTCTCCTGGCGCTGCCGCCAGGCTGCGACGATAGTGCCATTGGCCGATACAGGTTTCCGATTGCCAGGCATGCGGCATGATTCCGCCAGTGAGACCGCGTTCATAGTCGGCGACTACAGCTTTGGCCAACCGATCGGGGACGTCCTTGACGTTGGCGACGGCCTCCATCCGGCCGCCGTGAGTTTTCAAATTGTGATTGTAGTAATACGAGGCGATGTTCATTCCACCCCAGCCCAACGGGAACAGCGAGTTGTCAAAGTAGAGGAGATCGGGATCGTGTTGGTCGATGAGGTCGCGCGTCCGGTCATAGAAATCCTTGACGTAGGAGACGTCAGGTAGAGCATTCTCAGGGTGCTTGGGGCCGTATAGGATCTGAGGATCAAGGCCAGCCCACAAGGCTTCTTTTCCATCGGCCGCGATCATCCTGCCGTCGTAAGGGACGCCCGCGAGAGGACCGCTTTTGTCCGCGCCGTGCGCCGTCTGGAACCACCACCAGTTGCGCGCCTGATGAATGGTAACGCCAAAGCGCATCCCATGCCTGCGCGCCGCGGCGGCCCATGTCCCCACCACATCGCGGCGAGGCCCGATGTTCACCGAGTTCCAGGGATGGTGCTTTGAATCCCAGGCGTCGAGGCCATCGTGATGGTTGGCGAGAGTGAAGAATATTCGCGCCCCAGCGTTCTTGTAGAGTTGAATCAGTTCATCGGGGTACCAGTTGAGCAGCGTCCACTGAGCGCAGAGGTCCTTATATCCGAACTTCGAAGGATGGCCGTAATGCTCGAGATGATACTTGTAGTCCGCGGAGTTCTCCAGGTACATGTTCCTGGCGTACCAGTCACCCGCCTCCGGTACGCACTGCGGGCTCCAGTGCGCCCATATCCCGAATTTCGCGTCACGGTACCACTCCGGCGCATCGTATTCCAGAAGTGAATCCCACGTCGGCTTGTAGGGCCCCTCACCGCCGAGCCCGGGAATTGGCGAGTCCATCGGCACTCCGTCCCAGGAACCGTTGGGTACCGGCAGCTTCGAAGCTTCGCCCCAGGCTGTCGATTTCCAGCCGCTTTCGTTCAGCTTCTCGCTAACGATCCTGCCGTCTTGGAGCGCATAAAACACCCGCTCATGTTCAGGAACTGCGCAAAAGGCAGCGTAATCCTGGGTGTATTTGTCGAAGCTGGTCGCGGCGCTGGATTGCGGAGCGCCTGCCGTCATGGGCAACGCCGGCATCGTGGCCGCTGTCGCGGCGATTCTGCAAAAATCTCTTCGGTTCACGGTCTCTCCTGATCAACGCTATTCGCAGCGCTTGCGCCCCCACATGGTACGCGAACCTTGCGGATGGCGGCTTAGCAGACTGTCTGGTACGAATATATTGGGCCGGGGAGCCCACTGTCAACGATAAAGTAATCGAGAACTGTGGTTCGGAACTGCTCGATTCAATCGATCTCCCGCCCCATGGTCACTGAACGACTGGTCAAAACAGCCGTGGTGCAAAGTCTCTCAGATCTCGACGCCACGTCTGCCACTCATGCGCTGTACCCGGCGACTGATAAAAGATGTGCTGGATCTTTGCCTCCTGCAAAGACGTGTGCAGTCTGAGGAGTCCCTCGCGCATCCGGACAGGTTCCTCAGTCCCAACACCCAGCCATAGCAAGTGAACCCTTTTGGCAAACGCGGCAGGATCTGCCAGCGCACCATTGAAGGCTGTCTTTGGATCGAGCTTCTCGTTGCCAAGCACCAAAGGCCCGGCCGCTCCACTGAATCCGCCAATGTAGGAGAAGAGATCGAGGTGATTGAACACGACCCGGAATGTCTGCATGCCGCCCATCGAAAGACCGGCCATGGCACGATGATCGCGATCCGGAATCGTCCTGAAATTCGAATCGATATATGGGATCAGCACCTCCGTCATGTCGTCCTCAAATGCCGCGGCCATCTCTTCCATGGCGCGCATCGCTTCGGGTGAGCCGAAGGGCTTGCCCGCCAGATCGGGATCGGGCTGGCCGGCACGTCTGGCGTAACCGTACGCCATCACGATGATCATCGGTTTGCAGTTTCCGCGCGCAACGAGATTGTCTAGAATAAAATTCGCGCGTCCCTGCTTCGTCCACCCGGTCTCATCCTCGCCACCGCCGTGCTGCAGATACAGCACGGGATAGCGCGCGCTGGTCCGCGTGTCATAGTCTGGCGGAGTGTATACCAGCGCGTGCCTCCAACTCCCGGTCACCTTCGAGTAGTACCAGATCTCTCGAACTTGGCCGTGCAGAACATCTTGTGTCAGATAGTAAGTGCTTCCCGCCTCCGGAATCTCAACTCCGCTCGCGTCCTTGCCGCCGCCAAAGAACGTATGACTGTTGAGGTCTGTGACCTCCGCCCCGTCGATCAGCAACGTGTAATAGTGGAATCCCGGGACAAGGGGTGGTGTTGTAACGGTCCAGAATCCGTCGGGCTGTTTCGTCATGTCCAGTTTCGCCGCGCTCCAGAAGTTCACCTGGACTTTCGCGGCGTCGGGCGCTTTCACCCGAAACTGAACTCTGCAGCTGCTGTCCACCCGCGGATATGCCGCTCCCCAGACGTTGGTGGCGGCAGGTTGAAAGCCGCCGGACTCCTGCGCAACACAGCAGCCCACTGTCAGAAACATCGCGACCGCAACGCGCTTCATTTCGCTCTCTCCCTGTTCTGTTCTTGATTTCGGACGTGCCGCGAGCCGCGTTTGTCGACGTTACCCATACGGCGTGCGTTCCGACAGAACCATCCTACGCTCCTGGCAGCGGAACAGCTCAATCTTTCTCAATCCACGAACACCTACACGATCGCCCGTCTGCAAGAAAAGCTGAGGATCAGTTTGAACTCAAGGTAGAAAGGCACACTCGACTGAGGCCCGGCCGTGTTCCGCTTGCCGGCGCCGAACCCAACCGCTTCGCTTGTGCCCACCGGCAAGGCTCTGTATAGTGAGGATTCTGAGAACCCACCATGCATACACTCCCGGCCCGTTTCGCGATCATAGCTATCGCCTTGTCTAGCGCGGCGATTGCCGCGGATCGAGTTGTATTGTCGCTTGATGTTTCCAAAGCCGCTGCGAAGATCGATCGCAACATCTTCGGCCAGTTCGCCGAGCATCTCGGCCACGGAATCTATGAAGGGATCTGGGTCGGCCCCGATTCGGCCATTCCCAATACCCGCGGGATCCGCAACGATGTCGTTGCCGCGCTCAAAGCGCTGAAGGTACCGAACGTCCGCTGGCCGGGCGGCTGTTTCGCGGACGAGTACCACTGGCGCAACGGCATCGGCGCCCAGCGGACAGTGACACTCAATCCCAACTGGGGTGGCGTGATTGAACCGAACTCGTTTGGGACGCACGAGTTTATGGACTTCCTTGACCAGATCGGCAGCGCAGGCTATGTCTCGGTCAATGTGGGATCCGGTACGCCGCGCGAGGCGGCCGAATGGCTGGAATACATGACCACCAACCAGCCGACTACGCTGGCGAAGGAGCGCGCCGCCAACGGCCATCCTGCCCCCTGGAAGGTCGGCTACCTCGGCATCGGCAACGAGAGCTGGGACTGCGGCGGGAACATGACGGCCGACTATTATCTGAGTCAGCTCAAGATCTACAGCCGTTTCGTCAGGAACTTCAATCCGGAGCAACAGGACAAAGAGCAAATGCTGAAGATCGCCGTTGGTCCCGGCGACGCGGGAACGGAATGGACCGAGACCGTCATGAAGGCCTGGCAGAATCACCACTGGAGCTGGGACATCAATGGCCTTTCCATGCACTCCTACACTGTTCCGCACTGGCCACCTTCGTATAAGTCCGTGGGCTTCGGAGAGAACGAGTACGGCGAGATCCTCAAGACCACGCTGCAAATGGAAGACCTGATCAGTAAGCAGTCCGCCGTGATGGATAAATACGATCCAGAAAAGAAAGTCGCCCTGGCCGTCGATGAATGGGGTGCCTGGTATGCGCCGCTGCCCGGCACAAATCCGGGCTTCCTCGCCCAGCAGAACAGCATGCGCGACGCCATCCTGGCCGCGCTCAACCTGAACATCTTCGCCCGCCATGCCGGCCGTGTGCGCATGGCCAATATCGCCCAGATGGTAAACGTTCTGCAGGCCATGATCCTGACCGACAAGGAGAAGATGGTTCTGACGCCCACTTACTATGTGTTCAAGATGTATGTGCCTTTCGAGGACGCCATCTTCGTACCGGTTGCTTTCAACGGCGGGACGTACACGCACGGCGACATCAGCCTGCCGCGCGTAGATGCCATCGCGGCAAAGGACACGGCAGGCAAGCTCTGGCTGGAGATCACGAATCTCGATCCCAACCAGCCGGTCGAAGTCGAGGCGAGTCTGGCCGGCATCACGGCGAAGTCAGCCGCCGGTGAAACGCTGACCGCGCCGCGGGTCGATAGCGTCAACACCTTCGACGCGCCGGGTACAGTTTTTCCGAAGTCCGTCGTGGCGAAGGTCCAGGCTGGCAAGGTGATTCTAAAGTTGGAACCGAAGTCGGTGACCGTAGTCGCGGTCGAACAATAATCTCTCGCCAGGCCGCAACAGGAGGATCATATCGTGAGAACAAGTCTGACAACGCTGCTGCTGTCGGCGGCGGCGCTTCTTTGTTCCGCTGAGAACAAGCCCGTGAACGCGACGATCGACGCGTCCAAGACCGGAGCTCCAATCTCGAAGTATATCTACGGCCAGTTTCTCGAGCACATCGGAGGAATCGTCAACACCGGTATATGGGCCGAGATGCTCGACGACCGGAAGTTTTTCAATCCGATCAATTCGCATCCCCCCGCCGAGCCGCCTTCCTCGAATCCGATGAGGCGCCCTCCACTACGCCACTGGACGCCGATTGGCGGCGACGAATTCGTGACCATGGACACGAATCACCCCTGGGCTGGCGATCAGACACCGGCAGTGAAGCTAAGCGCGAAGGATGCGCACGGGTTTCAGCAGGCCGGTCTGGCGGTGCGGAAAGGCAAATCCTACTCGGGACGCATCGTGCTCGCGGGACCGGCGCGCGCAACCGTGAAGGTCACTCTGGCGTGGGGAGATGCAGAAGGGGACCGCCGGACCGCCGTTATCGACAAGCTCGGCGCCGCCTACCAGACGTTCCCGCTGCGATTCCAGGCCGAGGCCGATAGCGATAACGCCCGGCTGGAGATTCTGGCGACCGGTGCCGGCGTCCTGCACGTAGGCGTGGTATCGATGATGCCGGCGGACAACGTACAAGGCTTCCGCGCAGAGGTCATCGCGGCTCTTAAACAACTTCACTCGGGCGTGTATCGCTTCCCCGGCGGGAACTTCGTTTCAGGACACGAGTGGCGCGATGCGATCGGCGATCCGGACAAGCGTCCGCCCATCATGGATCACGTGTGGAACGCGGTGCAGCCGAACGACGTCGGCACGGACGAGTTCATGACGCTGTGCCGGTTGCTCGACGTTGAACCCTACGTAACGGTCAATGCCGGCTTTGGCGATGCGTGGTCGGCGGCCCAGCTTGTCGAGTATGCCAACGGCGCGGTCAGCACGCCGATGGGACGGCTGCGCGCGGCGAATGGTCATCCGCAACCATACAAGGTGAGATTCTGGGGCGTTGGCAATGAACCCTGGGGCGACTGGCAACTGGGCTTCATTCCGGTCGCGCAGTTCGAGCTGAAACACAACATGTTCGCCAAGGCAATGCGCAAGGTGGACCCCACCATCAAGCTAATCGCCGCAGGCGCCATGCCCGACGACATGGCCAGTGCAAAGCAGGCCAAACGCCTCAACGGCCAGATCGTTCCGGATTATCTCTCGGCGGGTGACTGGAGCGGCAACCTGCTGGCCCACTGCCTCGACAATATCGATCTGCTCAGCGAGCACTACTACGCCAGCGGCGGCCAGCGCTTCGACAACGAGAAAGGCGAGAAGGTTCCAACAGGCCCCCAGACGCTGCTGGAATGGGAGCGCGCGCCGGCTTCCCTGGTCCGCGTCAAGTACGAACATTATCAGGAGTACCTGAAACGCATCCCCGGTTTGCAGGCGAAGCCCGTGCCGATCAGCCTGGACGAATGGGCCTACATCGGAGCTCCGCCGAACTCGTACAAGGTTGTGCCCGCCTACGCCTGGGCGTTCCATGAGATGTTCCGGCATTCCGATCTGTATCAGTTAGGGGCATTCACGTTCGCGACGGCGATGCTGAGCGCGAACCGGACCGATGCCGTTCTGAACCCCACAGGCCTGCTGTTCAAGATGTATCGCGACCACTTCGGCTCGATACCGGTGGAAGTATCGGGAGACTCGCCCCAGCCGAAGCCGATCTGGCCGCCTGGAGGCGACCAGCCGAGAGTTAATCCCGGCAGCGACACGTATCCGCTGGACGTGAGCGCGGCCTTCAGCGAGGATCGCAAGACGCTAACGTTTGCTGTCCTGAATCCATCGGACTCCGCGCAGCAACTGAAGCTCTCGATCAACGGAGTGAAGCTCGCAAGCTCAGGGCGTCTGTGGCGCATGGCGCCGGCGTCCGTCGATGCGAATATCACGGTGGGGCAGAAGCCGGGCGTCGAGGTGGAAGACCTGGGACAGGCGACCGTACCCAATTCGACGGCAGTCCCGCCCTTCAGCGTCAGCATATATTCTTTTGCAGTGGAGTGAAGGAGATCGATGATAACCACGAAATTGTATTGCGTGATGATGCTCGGATCGGCGCTCGCTTTGGGCCCCGGCCTTGCGGCACAGGTACAGACCGAAGTGCCTGCGGCGGTGCCGGGTGCAAAACCCGTGACGGTGGAACACATTAAGGTCCACGGGAAGGCCCTCGAAGGCAGTCTGGAAGGCGATGCGGCAGATCGCGACGTGTTCGTCTTCCTGCCGCCCAGCTACGCCGCTGAGAAGGACCGGCGTTACCCGGTAGTCTATGCATTGCACGGTTACTCGATCGGCGCCGAGCAGTGGACGCACGAGATCCACGTGCCGCAGACCATCGAAGGCGCCTTCGCTCAGGGCGTTAAGGAGATGATCGTCGTGCTGCCCGATTCGAAAACAGTGCACAACGGCTCCATGTATTCCAGTTCGGTCACCACAGGAGATTTCGAGCGGTTCGTCTCGCATGATCTGGTGGCCTATGTCGATGCGCACTACCGCACCATTCCGAAGCGCACCAGCCGGGGCTTGGCCGGTCATTCCATGGGCGGCTACGGCGCAACACGCATCGGCATGAAGCACTCCGATGTGTTCGGCAGCCTGTACATCATGAGCCCGTGCTGCCTGTCGGCCCGTCCTGCTGGGCCTGCGAGCGCGGACCTGGAAAAGGTGGTGGCGGCTGCGAAGACGCCGGCGGACACGGCGAATCTGCCGTTCTTTCCACGCGCTCAGCTTGCCACGGCGGCCGCATGGTCGCCCGATCCCAAGAACCCGCCGTTCTATTTCGATCTGCCTACGAAGGATGGCGTGCCTCAGGCGGATGTGCTCGCGAAATGGGCGGCGAATGCACCGCTGGCGTTCATCGACCAGTACATCGGCAACCTACGGCAGTATCATGCCATCGCAATCGATGTAGGCGACCAGGACGGCCTGAAGACCGATACCGGCAAGCTGCATGAAGTGCTCGACACGTACGGGATCGCAAATACTTTTGAGATCTATCACGGCACCCACACGAGCGCGGTCGCCGGCCGCTTCCAGAACCACGTCCTGCCCTTCTTCGGCAGGAATCTGTGCTCGGGCGCGAATTGCGAATGAGGCGCCGGTCGACCCAGGGATATTCGAGTTATCTGAAATTCAATCGGGACAATTCAGGGGCGCAATCAGGGAGAGAAGCTGAACAGCGTTACTGAAGCTGAACCACTTAGCACGGTCAACGCTCCTTCGATCCGTTCTGTAACCCTTTCGATTCCCGTTAGCGCTACCAATTCTCGTTTAGGTTCTACGGCTTCTTGTCAGTGCTGCTGTGCGGACTTCGCCTGTTTTGCCGCAATCTGCGCTCGTATCGCCTTCATCTGTTCCCGAGCCTGCGCAACGCGCTCTCGGCCGTCCGGCGTGGCGTCGATCAACTTTTCGAGATTGTGCGCAAATCGCGGGCTATACATGGCTCGAATTTCGCCTAGCAGCGGCTCGATTTTCGCGAACGTGCCGATGTGCTCCCCGTTGGTTTCGTCGAACATCTCCAGACCGATTGCTCCGTTGTTGACGAGACCGGCGGCCATGTCCCAATAGGTTAGGACCATGCGCAAATAGGCGCTCTGCTCCCCAAACATGGATTCGTTGTAGTCCGCCATCGTCTGAGGATTGAACTCTCGAAAATACCAGTCACGAGCCTTGCGCATCGTGTCTTCACGGCGCAATTCATAAAGCTTCAGAATCAGTCCGGCTTCTTCCTGTTTGGACATAAGAATTTCCCTTTCTATTCATACCTCAGAGCGATCACCGGATCCACGCGCATGGCGCGCCGGGCTGGAATATAGCACGCCATCAAAGAGACGATCATCAGGACAAGCGCCACGGCTGCAAAGGTTAGTGGATCCGTCGCGCTTACTCCATATAGCACACTCGACATTAATTGCGTCAGCCCGAGCGCCGCCAGGAATCCGATACCGACGCCGATCAGAGCTGTCCGCGTCCCCTCGCCCAGCACCAGCTTGAGTACGTCTCGCCGGCCCGCGCCGAGCGCCATACGAATTCCGATCTCGTGCGTACGCTGGCCGACCACGTAGGAAACAACGCCATAGATTCCGATACTCGAAAGAAGGAGCGCCAGGCCCGCGAACAGGCCAAGCAATGTCATCGAGAACGACCGATCGGCGAGCGAGTTCGAAACGACCTCCTCGTAGGAGTGAGAATCGAACACCACTTCCACACTATTTGTTTGCTCGATTTTCCGACGGATCGGTTCAAGCAGTTTAAGCGGAGGACCTTCGGAACGCACCAGCACGCCTGTAGTGTCCGTAGCACGCGCCATGTACTTATCGGGGATTTGAATGAAAGGTATGTAGAACTGCGCGTGCAAATTGAGCTTGTCTTCGAGACCCCATTGTTTCACGTGCCCGACGACGCCGACAATCTCAGCCGATTTCCCTTCTAGAAACTCGTCGTTGATCCTCTTGCCGATCGGGTCTTCATTTGGAAAATATTTTTCCGCAAAGCTCTGGTCGATGACCGCAACCAGTTGAGAATTTTCGTTGTCCTGAGCCGTGAAAAAACGCCCGCGCAGCAAGGGTATGCCCATGGTCTTCAGGTAATCCGGCTCCACTTCGTACCACAGAGCCCATGGCATGTCGCTCTCACGCTGCGGCTTCGGCCGGCCTTCGATCCAGAATGGGTCGTCGCTATCATCCTGCAGCGGTAGCCCACCGCGGTGCAGCGAAATAGCGGAGACACCAGGTACGGAAGCGATCTCATCGTGCAAGCGGCGGAGTTCGGCTCGAATTGCACCCGGTGTTGCCTGCCCCATCGACGGCGGCAATGCAACTTGGAACTCCAATACATTGTTCGGATGGAACCCCGGGTCCACATCCCACAGACGCGCCAGACTGCGAACCATGAGCCCGGCACCAACCAGCAGGACTAGAGCCATCGCCATCTCGATAGCCACGAATATTCTTTGGACGCCGCTTCGCGCGCCGGTTGCTCCACTCGATCGTTCCCTTAACGAGCTCTGGAGATTCGGCTGGAGAGTCTTGAGCGCGGGCGCCATCCCGAACAGAATGCCCGAGATTAACGAGATGAACAGCGTGAATAGAAGAACGACTCCATCCATCCGAATCTCTTCGGCGCGCGGGAATCTGTCGGACATAAGCCCTAAAGCGAACGGCGTGCCCCATGCAGCAAGCATTAAGCCCAGCACGCCGCCGCACAACGACAGCAGCACGCTTTCGGTCAGCAATTGGCGAATCACCCGAAGCTTGCGAGCGCCCAGCGCGAGGCGAATCGCAAACTCCCTCGAACGAGACATGGAACGTGTCAGGAGCAGATTTGCGACGTTGACACAGGAGATTAAGAGGACGAACGAAACGGCTGCAAGAAGCACCAGCAGGTAGGGCCGGATATCGCCAACGATTTTCTCCTTCAGTGGAACAACGGTTGCGCGCACTTCCGAATCGTCCGCGGGGTACATTTGACCCAGAGCCCTCGTGACGCTGGCCATATCCGCGCGCGCCTGTTGGAGGGTAACGCCGGGCTTCAAACGACCGATCGCATTCATGCCCAAACCCGCATTGCGGAGACGAAACAGAACGTCGTTCCATTGTCCGATCGGCACATATACTTCTCCGGTCCGAAAGTTCTGCATGCGCAGATGAAAGCTCGCCGGAATCACGCCTACGATAGTGTAATCGGCGCCATTCAACCTCATCCCCTTGCCCACGACGTCGCCGGACCCGCCGAATTTTCTTTTCCAGAACCCTTCGCTGATAAGGACTTCGGGCTTCCCGCCCAAGTGATCCTGGAGAGGGTCGAGATCGCTTCCTAATACCGGTTGCACGCCTAGTGTTCGGAAGAAATCCGCCGAAACCATTACGCCGTCCACGCGCTCGGCTTGCCCCATTCCCGTCAAGCTGAAATCGTTCGACCGGAAGGCGGAGATCGTTTCAAAGGTTCGGTTGTTTCGTTGCCAATCGAGAAAATTAGGATAAGAAATCGATGCGTAGAGAAATTGCGCCCTGTTTTCATACACGGCCATTAGTTGGTTCGGGTGCGGGAAACGGAGCGGCTGCAACAGCACTCCATTGACGACTGAAAAAAGTGCCGTGTTCGCCCCGATGCCAAGCGCCAATGTTGCCACCGCGATCAGAGTGAACCCGGGACTCCTCAGCAGCATGCGTGCGCCGTAACGGATGTCTTTCCATAATTCTTCCATCTGGTCCGATATAGGGCAATTTCATTGCCTCACCCGGACGGGAAGTGTAACTTGAACTATAAAAGACAGTTATTGTCCGAGTTTCCTTCGGGTCGGACGATTTGCAGTGCCCGCTTTTGGGATTGTCGGGCATTACACCGGTCAGACCTACTTCAAGGTGGACGCCGCCTCGGTCAGGTCGAGCCGGTCTTTCCAGGGATCTGGCTGGGCTATCGGACCGGAGTTCGTGAAGTTCAGAAGCACATCGTCGTGCGCGTTGTATTTAGGCCAGTTCGGACGGCCATCGCTGTTGGGATCGCCGTTTTTTGCGAAAGCAATCCAGTATGCGTTCGCGGCTCTGGCGGCGTTTTCGTCCGACTCAGTCAGATCTTTGCCATAGCGTGCGGCGACGGTGTCGAAAACGAAGGGGATCTCCGTCGCGTGGGGTGCGCCTTTCCATTGTTTTCGCATGGAATCGGCGACGTACGAAAAACGATATTCGTAGGCCGGCTCTCCGGCTGCCGCAAGTGTGCGAACTATGAAGCGGGCGGGTTCGACCATCATTCGGTCCATGGCGACCAATGGGACGACCATGCGAAGCTCAGTAGAGTTTTCGGGGTTGTAAACCGCGCGCGCTTTCGCGGCATTCGGTCCGAACGGCGCGAACAGTTCGTCCAGGTTCTTGACGAAGGCGAATCCGATATCGGCGCTGTTTGCGCCCACCATAATGGGGATCTTGGCCTCGCGGCCGGCACTGAACACCTGCTCGGGTGCCTCCTTCAGTATCTTGCCGTCGATCATAGGACCGGCGTAGGTGGGCGTTCCCATGGTCATCATGTTGAGGCCGGCGACGACTTTTTCGAAAGGCAAGTCGCGTAAGGCGGCCAGAGCTTGAGCGTCTTCGCCTTTGATCCCGACCTTATCGGCGAATGCTATGCCAGCGGCTTCACCTTCCCGTAGGCTTTTCATGGCCAGAACGGTGTTACGGCCGCCGCCCGATTCGACGATGGCCTTTTGGAAGAGCCCGCGAGCGAGAGGCGCGGTCATCAAGTCGATAACGGAGATGCCGCCCGCGGATTCTCCGAACAGCGTCACATTAGCGGGATCGCCGCCGAACCTCTTGATGTTCCTTTGTACCCACTTCAACGCGGCGATCTGGTCCAGCAAAGCGTAGTTGCCCAGGAGGGCGGCGGGATCTTCCTTGGTGAGAGCCGGATGGGCGAAAAAGCCGAAACGCCCTACGCGATAATTGAAGCTCACCAAGATAACTCCGCCTTCTGCGAAGTGCGAGCCGTCATAAACCGCCGGTGAACTGCCTCCATTAACGAATCCGCCGCCGTAGATCCAGACCATGACGGGGAGTTTGGCCGAGGCGCGCTCGGCCGGAGCCCACACATTGAGATAAAGACAATCTTCGGCGGGTTTGGTCCCGAGCGGGGCGGCGTCGCTTGGGAAGGGAAGCTGCGCACAGTCGGACGCATAGTTGGCCGCGGATCGAATGCCCTTCCACGGGACGACGGGCTGCGGCGCGCGCCAACGATTTTGACCCGTCGGAGGAGCGGCGAAGGGGACCCCTTTGAAAGCGACAACGTGGTCGGTTATCGTTCCTTTTAGAGATCCGCTGTCGATGCGTACTTCATCGCCAGCGGATGGCACGGAGGCGGCCGCGCATGCGATGGCGAACAGTATAGAGATGACGATGCTCTTGAACATATAGTCTCCTTACGGAATTTGGAACGAAGCGCGCAACGGAAGATCGCGCGAGGATGCGCCGACCTGAACTGTGTATTCGCCGGGAACCAGTTCCCAGCTGTTCTTATTCTCGTCGAAGATCGAGAGATAATGCGGGTCCAATTGCAGGGTTATCATTTTCGATTCGCCAGCTCCCAGGGGTACTTTTTCCCAAGCTACAAGGCGCTTGAACGGCTCGCCGGCGGATCGCGGAAGAGTGACGTAAGCCTGGGCGATCTCGGAGCCGGCGCGTCGTCCGGTGTTCTTTACCGCGAACGTAATCGAGGAAGTAGTTTCCTTCAAGCCGGAATACGCATAAGTCGTGTATGAAAGGCCGTATCCGAAAGGAAATAGCGGCTGCTTGTCCTCGGAGTCATACCACTTATATCCGACCTTCAGTCCTTCATCGAACGATATGTCGAACGGATGGTGATTCTCCTTGATGGTCGCGCCCGGGAACATTTCCACCAATTCGCCTTCGCGCGGGGGCGGCTGCTCAGCCAACATCGGATGGGGCAGATCGGTTTCCGATTTGGCGAAGGTCACGGGAAGTTTAGCGGAAGGGTTCACGTCGCCGAACAGGATGTTCGCGATCGCCTCGCCACCGCGAATGCCCGGATACCAGGCTTCGACGGCACCGCTCACTTTATCGATCCAGGGCATGGTCACAGGTCCGCCCGTCTCTAGAACAACGATCGTATGTGGATTCGCAGCGGCGATTGCATTTACGAGCGCGTCCTGGTTGTCGGGAAGAGAGAGACTGGGCACATCCTTGCCCTCGCTCGCAGGCTGATTGACAAATACGACGGCAACATCGGACGATTTGGCCAGCTTTGCGGCAGCGGCGACATCGGTGCCGGGATCGAACTCGATGCGAGACGAAGGCGCTTTCGCCTGGATGGCTTTCAGCGGCGAAGAGCGATGCCACACTACCTCCTCGAACCACTGCGTTCCCGGCGGACTCGGAACGGCACTGCCGCCCATCGGGTCCACCTTGGCCGAACCGCCGCCGGAGAGTACGCCGACGTCGGCATGGGAGCCGATCACCGCTATCGATTTCACATGCGATGCCGAGAGCGGTAATTGTCCGCCACTGTTCTTCAGAAGAACCATGCTCTGCTCGGCGACCCTTTGCGCGACCTCGAGTCCGGCGAACACGTCGGGGACCTGCCGGTCCGGAGGATTGTCGATCAGGCCGACCGCGAACTCGGAACGCAGAATGCGGTGCAGCATGTCGTTGAGCCGAGACGCAGGCACATCGCCGTTTTCAATGGCCTTTTTAAGGGCATCCCCAAAATAAGTCGAGGTCGGCATTTCCATGTCGAGGCCGGCGTTAGCGGACTTCACAGTGCTGTGGGTGGCGCCCCAATCCGAGATCACGAAGCCTTGAAAGCCAAAGTCCTTCTTGAGGACATCGGTGAGCAGGTAGCTGTTTTCGCACGCATAATCGCCGTTCAAGAGGTTATAAGAGCACATCACTGCGGCCGCGCCGGACTCTTTGACGGCAATCTCGAAAGCCAGAAGATCGCTCTCGCGCATGGCGCGTTTTCCTATGTGGACGTTCACGTAGGAGCGGCCGTTTTCCTGGTCGTTCATGGCGTAATGCTTGACGTCGCCGAGAATGCCTTCGGATTGCAGCGCTTTCATTTCGGCCCCGACCAGTTTGCCGGCTAAGATCGGGTCTTCGCCGCGATATTCGAAGGTGCGGCCGTTGCGTGGTTCACGGGTCAGATCGAGGCCGCCGCCCAGCGACATGTTGTAGCCTTGGTTTCGCAACTCCCGCCCGATCAGCGCTCCGTAATCGCGGGCCAGATTGAGGTCCCAACTCGAAGCTTCGGCGATGGCTGAAGGGAGTGCCGTCGAATAGCGGCCGAAAGCGGCAGAGTGAGTCACTCCGACCGCGGCATCGGCGATCTGGAGATCGGGGATTCCAAGGCGGGGAATGCCCGGAATGTATCCGGCGTTGCCCAGCGACTTCGACGCCGGCGCATTGGGATCAGCAAAGATCATTCCCCAGCCGCCGCCGTGGAGCAGGGAGATCTTCTCATCAAGAGTCATAGCGGCGACAACAAGATCGGCGCGTTTGTCGGGAGACAGGCTGCTGTCCATCCACGGCCCTTTCGGCTTTTCGGCGGGAGGCGTGAATTGGGCCGCAACAGGCCCGCAGGTTATCAAAACAAATCCAACGAGTGTGACTATCCTGGTCATTTTAATTCGTCTTCCAAATCCGGATCATCAGGTACTTTTACGAGCGGAGCGCCGGGCATACGGCGAAAAAGAGTGCTGTCGCGCAGCGCGCGGGTGAGATTCTTTCGGGCGACGCGAGAATGCTCGCGCGCCACGGCCTCGGCGCGGGTGCCCTCGCGGTTTTCGATAGCTTCCACGATGGCGCGATGGTGTTCGAGCGCGATCATTCCCACAGTGCCTTCCCGAGATTCTTCATCACTGAAGACCAAGGCGCCCGGAGCGGCGAATGGGAAAGCAATTGCGGCATCAATGGCGCGCTGCAGCATAGGACTCTTCGATAGACGCCACAGCTCACGATGAAAACGATCGTTGATTTCGAGGTAGCGGACGAAATTATCGAGGGTGGCGGCGGCGACGGCCTCTCCGTCGCGGCAATAGCGGCGGAGTCGAGCGAGATCCTGCGGGCCGGACAGTCGCTCGGCTGCCAGGCGCGCGGCAGTGCCTTCCAGAATGCCTCGGATTTCGATCGCGTCCCAGACGTCGGCAATCGTGAATTCACGGATGCGAAATCCGCCGTTCGGAACCGGTTCGAGAAGCCCTTCGTGCGCGAGGCGCTCCAGGGCAAGACGGACGGGGGTCCGCGATGCATTCAGACGCGGCACAAGATTCAACTCGGCGAGGCGCTCTCCAGGGCTGAAATCCCCGCGGAGCACCATTTCGCGAAGGGCAAGGGCGACGCGTTCGATTTGGGATTCGGGCTTCTTCTCGCCGGTTTGCATGCAATGAATTTATCATTGCATGCAGCGCAGCGAAGTTTCAACCGCCGATTGAGATGGAAACGAACTTACGACGATATTTTTCCGTACCATATAGCGGGACAGGAATAATGACCGACACACGCACCCTCGCCGCCGATTCGGCAATCGACAGGATCTTTGGGCCGGTGATCCAGGCGCAAACCTGGATCAACATGCTTTACCTTCTGATCTCGTTTCCACTCGGCGTAGCTTACTTCGTTGTCTTGGTGACGATGTTTTCGGCCGGGATGGGGATGGCTGTTATCGTCGTGGGGTTGTTCATTCTTTGGTTCGCGCTGATGGCGGCAGACGTTTTGTCGGAACTGGATCGGACGGTGATCAACACCTTGCTTGGGGCCGGGATCCCGCCGCGCGCTCCGGCGGCTCCGGTTACGGGAGGGTTGTCGGAACAGATGCTGGCCACAGCCAAACGGCCCGGAACGCTCAAGCGCGTGATCTATCTCTTCGTGCGATTCCCATTAGGGCTGGTATCGTTCGTCTTGGTAATGGTATTGATCCCGCTCAGTATCGGGTTCCTCACAGCCCCGCTGACATATCCGTTCATACCGATTCAAGTGGGATTCTCAACGGTGGAGACATTCGACGAAGCGATCTATCTTTGCTGTTTCGGCGCGGTTTTCACACTGGTGAGTGTCCACGTTTTGAATTCATGGACGGCAATGTGCCGGCGTTTCGCGACGGCAATGCTGGGGCGGTAAAAGGCGCCCGGCTAAACGACGCCGGCGTGACGTTTCAAGATCTGCTGGAGGTTCTGGGAAAAAGCGGAGCGCGCCATCACCATGTTGGCCCCTGCTTCCTGGGCCTTCTGCTTCAGTTCACCATGGGTGTGAGACAGGAAACCGATTATGCTGATGCCCTTCGTTTCAGGTGTGGACTTCAGGTTTGAAATCAATCCGATTGGCTGAACGCAGCTACAATTCAGGTCCATGATGATGAGGAGCGGTTTTTCCAGCGCCTTTTCCAGAACGTCTTTTTCGGATTTTAGAAAAACTACGTCAAGGCCGGTGCGTTTCGCGGCGTCGCTGATCTTGACCGTGAACAGTAGATCTTCAACTACCGCCAGGACCTTCTTCTTCTGCATAGAACTCTACGATTTGCTCCTGAGCTTGAGTAACTTGCCTGTTGGAACTTGATAGAAACGGGAAGGTACCCGTATATTAACACACAACTAGTGAAGAAGCTTTAAGGCGCTGCTACGATAAGATCCGATGGCCGAGAATCCGTTCGCCGACCCGCTGCGGTTTGAGCGACGCGCTCCTCCTTGCGCGATCGTTATTTTTGGAGCTAATGGGGACCTGACCAAGAGGATGCTGATGCCGTCGCTGTTCCGGCTGGCGTCCGATGGACGAGTCCCGCCCGCCTTTGCCGTAATCGGCAATTCGCGGACAGAGATGTCAGACGATGAGTTCCGCGCCAAGATGCGCGAGGCAGTGGAGCATTTTTCGGGAGACGGAGGTTTCGACCCGGCGCTTTGGGATAACTTCGCTTCCAAGATCTTCTATGTCGCCGGCGATCTCAAAGATCCAGGGATGTACGAGAGGCTCAGCGACAAGATGAAGAGTGTCAATGAGACCAATCATACCGGCGAGGATGTGCTTTTTTATCTGTCCACCCAGCCGAGCTACTACGCAGTTGTCGTCGAAAATATCGGCAATGCGGGGCTACATAAGGGCAATGGTTGGCGACGGATCGTCATTGAAAAGCCATTCGGCCACGATCTGACAAGTGCATGCAAACTGAATGCAGATCTCCAGAAGGTATTTCCGGAGCGCGATATTTACCGCATCGATCATTACCTGGGCAAAGAGACCGTGCAGAATATCATGGCGTTCCGTTTCGGAAACGGCATCTTCGAGCCGTTGTGGAACAGGCGCTACATCAATCACGTCCAGATTACGGCGGCGGAGTCGATTGGAGTAGAGGGCCGGGGCGCGTATTACCAGGAAGCGGGCGCTCTGAGGGACATGATCCAGAATCACCTGATGCAGGTGATGGCGACCATTGGAATGGAGCCGCCACCTATATTCGAAGCGGACTCGGTGCGCGACGAACGGGCAAAATTCTTGAAGTCGGTGCGGCTCATGAAGGTCGAGGACGTGCCCAAGTACGCGGTGGCGGGACAATATGGACCGGCGCGGATCGGGACCGAGGAAGTCCCGGGCTTCCGGCAGGAGCCGGGTGTCGATCCGAATTCGACCACCGATACCTACGCAGCCGTAACTTTCCTGGTCGACAATTGGCGATGGGCCGGCGTACCGTTCTTCCTTCGGAGCGGGAAGCGGATGCCTAAGCGAATCACCGATATTGCGATTCATTTTAACCAGGCGCCGCACTCGCCCTTTACGGAGGGAACGCTATTCGAGGATGCGCGACCAAACCTGCTAATCATTCGCATCCAGCCGGAAGAAGGAATCTCGCTGCGATTTCTGTCGAAACAGCCGGGAAGCGGCATGCGGCTGCGGCCCGTGTCCATGGATTTCAATTACGGAAGTAGCTTTGGAACCCGGTCGCCCTCGGCTTATGAGACTTTGATTCTGGATGCTCTGATTGGTGATCCGACGCTATTTTCACGCCAGGACATGGTGGAGGCCAGTTGGACGGCGGTCGACCCCATTCTGCAGGTCTGGAATAAAACGAATTTCGAGTTTCCGAATTATGCAGCGGGCACTTGGGGACCGCACGCGTCCGATGAAATGCTCGAACGGCAGGGACATCATTGGCGGATACCGTAACGGTAAAGCGCGTTGTTAGTTGTTGGTTCGTAGTTGTTGGTTAGAGGCGGAGATTTTTCATGTCCACTGCGATTAAGCCGGAGAAGATTCTAAAGGACCTCGCCAAGCTGTGGGTCGATCTCGCCAAGGAAGAGGGCGAGAAAAACGCGGCGGGAGTGTTGCGAGCTTGTGCCATGACGCTGGTGGTCGCGGTGGACCAGGAAGACGACGCCCAAGCAGTGGGCCTGACGATTGCCGAGTTAATGCATGAACATCCGAGCAGAGCGATCGTGCTGCACGTCAAGAACGATGGCGACGGAGAACTCGATGCCCGGGTCTTTGCGCAGTGCTGGATGCCGTTCGGGCGAAGACAGCAAATCTGTTGCGAGGAAATTGAGATCACGGCGCCGGAGTCGCTGCTGCCCGACGTTCCGAAGCTGCTTCTAGGCTTGACGGTGCCGGATCTGCCAGTGGTTCTCTGGATTCGATGTCCGCAGGTGGCCGTGCGGGCTAAATTCCAGAGAATTTTCCCGCTGGCCAACAAGATTGTGGTCGATTCGGATACCTTTGACGATCCTGTCCGCGGTTTTGGGTTCGTCGCCGACATGAATCGACGCGGCACGAACGTTGTGGATCTCGCATGGACGCGCCTGACGCCATGGCGCGAGATGGTGTGGCACATTTTCGAGGACGAACGCAATCGCCCCTATCTGGAAAAGATCACCAAGGTCACCATCGTTCACACCGGCGCTAGCATCCAGGTGAAATACCTGACCGGTTGGTTCGAGCATGCGCTTCCGGAGGCAGAGGTGGTTTTCGAGACTGTGGCCAACGGCGCATCGCGTATTCGAGAAATCCGCTTTGATGGGCCTGGATTTAAGGCGAGCATCGAAATCCAAGATGGGACCGGCGCCGTGCTGAAAGTGAACGACCTGACCCAGAGAATGGCGGTGCCGGAGTCGTCGGAACGGGCCTTGATTGGAAAAGAGCTTTCGATTGTCGGAGTCGACCCGGTGTTTCGGCGAAGCCTGGAATGAGCGGGTACGTCAAGAACAAGTGATGTTGCGCCGGACATTCCTGTTCCTGCCAGCTATCGGTCTGATCCCCCGCCCTGCCGGGCAATTTGAAGTTCTTCCGCCCGCGACAATCATGAATCGTCTGATTTTTGGCGGAGATGTCATGATGTCGAGATACGTGGGTACGCTGGCGCGCGCTAAACACGATCCGGCCGCGCCAATGCGGGACATTGCTAGCCTTTTTTCGACCGCGGACATCGCCTTCGTGAACCTGGAGGCGCCTTTTTCCGACCATGGCGCTCCCACGCAAAAAGGGATGATCTTCAAAGCGGGTCCTGACATGGTGGCGGCTCTCGAACTGGCCGGGATCGACGTAGCGTCGACGGCGAACAACCATTCCCGCGACTGCGGTTCCTATGGAATCACCTTCACAGTGGAGTGGCTGGCGAAACACGGGATCACGGCGGTCGGGACAGGAACGAGTGCTGAAGCTGCGCACCAGGGTACTGTTCTCGAACGGCACGGCGTCCGCTTTGGGTTCCTCGCGTACACATTTGACCAGGCGAACGGAAACTACAAAGACAAAGACGATCGCATAGCTATGCTGGACGTGGAGCGGGTGCGGCTTGACATCGCGTCCATGGCAAAACGAGCCGACGTGGTGATCGTGTCGATGCACGCCGGAACCGAGTATCAGCCCAAGCCAAACGCGGAGCAGAAGCAATTCGCGCATGCGGCGATCGACGCCGGGGCCAAAATCGTGGTGGGCCATCATCCGCACGTCGTGCAGCCGGTGGAAGAATACCGCGGTGGCGTGATTTTCTATTCGCTGGGTAATTTGATCTTCGATCAATTCCAAAGGAAAGAGACGCAGGAAGGGCTGGTAGCGGAAGCGCTGTTCGTCGGCAAGATGCTGGTGAAGTACAAGACGATTCCGGTTGACATCGTGAAGACGACCCCGCACATCAGGGCTTGAGTACTGGGTACCGCGAAAAACGGTCAGTACCGCCTATCTATTGTCGCGAAACGGCGCAGAAACCATTCTGGGCTAACGCAAAAGGAGCTCACAATGCCGAACGCCGCGAGAATCAAGCACCTGACAGAAGATACTTTGAGCCTGCATGCTCTAGGCGACCTCCCACATGGACGTCACCGCAAGGCTTCAGAGCATTTGTCGAACTGCCAGCACTGCAATCACCGGCTGCGGGAAATTAGTGAGTTTATCGTCCATTTTAAGACTGCGGCAAGGAAGAGCGCGCGAACGCGTTGATACAATGTAGTCCGTGGACGGATGAGCAAGACGGCGTTGGTTTTGTCCGCAGGCGGCATGTTTGGAGCCTACCAGGCGGGTGTTTGGTCGGTTTTGGCAGACTGCTTCCAACCGGATCTGATCGTTGGGGCCTCTATCGGAGCCGTTAACGGATGGACGATCGCCGGCGGCGCGACGCCCGATGAACTCATCGAACGCTGGTTGAAGCTCGACTGCGCCTCCACTTACCGTTTTCAGGCCCCCCGAGCGCTGCACGGCGGCGTGCTCGACAGCCGGCCGTTGCGGGCCATGATCGATGAAGTCTATGCGGCATATCGGCCGCGAATCGAGTTTGCCCTGGTTACAACCGAGATTGTCCGGCTCAGGCCGCGCATTTTTCGCGGTCCGGAAATTACCGCGGATCTGCTGAAAGCCACCACGGCCATTCCCGTCCTCTTTGATCAGGTGCGCGTCGACGGGATCATCTATTCGGATGGCGGGGTCCTGACGCCGCTGCCGATCTGGGCTGCGGCCAAACTGGGGGCCGACCGGATCGTAGCGGTGAATGCGCTTCGAATGCTGCCCGGGCTGATTCCCAAAGTCTTCGTGCGCGTAGTCCGGTCGATGTCCCGTTTCCAGCCTTCGGAACCGCTGGGTGTCCACGTGGTCAAGATCGAACCACCCGGGGTTCTCGGGAGCGGGCGCGATGCGTTGTGCTGGAGGCGCGAAAAGACCGAGGAGTGGATCGAACTGGGCCGCCGCAACGCGCTCGCACAAAAACATTCCATTCAGAATTGTTTTGAGCGAAAATAGACACTGACCATGCCGGTTTACCAGATCCATCGCATGAAGGACGTGCCACGACAGCAGTTCCGCTGGGCGCCGCACACAGCCGGAGTAACAATTGTGAAGCCCAAGGATTATGAGCTGGCCGACACAGTGGAAGGGGCAACCGCTTATGCCGCCTGGGTTGGCCTGAGGGGGTCGGACACGCCCCTCGACATTGGTGACATACTAGAAGCGGAGGGTGAACTCCGAATCCTGAAGTATATAGGGTTTGAGGAGGCACGCTGGTTTGTGCCTGAGCCTGCCGCGCCGAAGGGGTGTGGGGACCGCAATATGGTCCCGGGTGAGGCGGGAACTCCGCTTGGGACGGAAACAGGGGGAGCCAGCGCGTAGCAAAAACTAAGTATGTTTGTTGACCCGTCCGGGGTCGAGTACCTGGACACTTTCGCGCTCGTTAGCTACATACCAGAACCGTTAGCAGGATTCCTGGACCAACTGCGGTGCGAACTGGTTCCGAACTGCTTCTTACGAGCTCATGTCACCATCCTGCCTCCGCGTTCTCTTGCCGCTTCACCTGAAAAGGCCTGGACTGAACTTCGTGAAGCCGCGTATCGCCTCAAGCCCGTCGACATCACCCTGAACGGTGTGGAGATCTTCCCCGTTTCGGACGTGATCTACATTGCAATCGCGGAAGGCCGAGAAGAATTGAAGGGGATGCACGATGCGCTCAATATCGGCAAACTTGCCTATAAGGAGCCCTTTCCATATCATCCTCACGTGACGCTGGCGCAGAATCTTAAAACCGACGAAGTCGACGAATTGGGACGAGCTGCCCGGCAGCGATGGAATGAATATAAAGGCAGCAAGTCCTTTCGAGTAGAGACGATTACGTTCGTCCAGAATACGAAATGGCACGGATGGGTGGACCTGGCGGAGACTGTTTTGGGACGCGGCGTCGAGATGGAGCCGGAATTGGTGGGCACTTCGTAAAAAACAGCATTCGTCGTTCGCAGTTGTTATTTCGTAGTTAGGGGTTTGGGAAGATCTCTAACTGCTCGACGGGGACGGGCTTTTTGCGCGTCTTTCGCAGGGGACTTCCGACGACACCCAGAACCTGAACTTCCGTCAGGGCCGCTTTGGGGACGAACATTCTTTGATTTTGAAAGCCCGGATCGGGCGGCACGATCGTAAAGCCGTAATTCTCGAGTTGTAGCAGGTTGTTTGGCAGTAGACCATCTAGGGCGTCGCCGTCCCGAAACTTCATGCGGACCCATAGTCCTTCCATTTTTGGGCGAGTGTTGAATTGGCGGATTTCGCGGCGAGTGTCGCTTTGATCGAAATCTTTAACAAAAGAAACGGTTTTCACCTCACTGTAGGGGAGAAGGACGACGGTACCTACAGTGGTCAACAGCTCTAAACCGTCCGCCAGGAGATAGGCTTGGGGATTGACGAATCCTGAAAGCGTTTCCCTGTCGAACCGCGCGACAAGCACCTTTTTGTTAGTTGAACCGGCCAAATCACCCTCTTAGCCCCTATTTTCTTTCAAACATTTTGGCGGATATTGTATCATTGGCACGATGCGCGACGTAGCGCCTATTGCCGCCCGGGTCCAGTCGTTTCTCGACTTCTGCCGGATCGAAAAGGGCCTCGCCTGGAACACGGTGGAGGCGTACCGGCGGGACTTGAACCGGTTTACCGAGCACTTGGCCAAGGTCAAAGAGAGCCTTTCCGAGGTTGAGAGCGTGCGCCGTTATGTCGACTCTCTCTATCAGTCGGGTCTGGCCAGCCGCTCGATCGCCCGCCATGTCACTACTTTGCGGAACTTTCATTCCTTCCTGTTGGAGCGCGGCGCGTCCGAGTCCGATCCCACCAGTTTACTCGCAACGCCCAAACAATGGCAGAGTCTTCCCAAGTATTTGAATAGCGACGAGATCGGAAAGCTGATCGCGGCCCCTGACATATCCAAGCCCGCCGGTTTGCGGGATCGTGCGATGCTGGAGTTTCTTTATGCGACGGGATTGCGAGTCTCGGAGCTGTGCAAAGTGCGCGTCTCGGATGTGGAGATGAGTCTCGGCTACGTTCGGGTCCTGGGGAAGGGAAACAAGCACCGCCTGGTTCCGGTGGGGGCGGCGGCGCTCGAGTTCGTTCAGAAATTTAAAGATTCCGGGCGTTTGGCGTTGCTGCGACGGCGCTCCAGCCCCTACCTATTTGTCACTGCCCGGGGAAGCGCCATGACGCGCCAGGGCTTTTGGAAGCTGCTGCGCGGCTATGGCCGCCAGGCGGGCATCTTCCACGATCTAACGCCGCACGTGCTCCGGCATACCTTCGCGACCCATCTGCTGGAAGGCGGCGCAGACCTCAGAAGTGTCCAGACGATGCTCGGACATGTGGACATTTCGACCACGCAGATCTATACGCACGTCATGCGCGGGCGTTTGCGCAAGACGATCGATGAGCATCACCCTCGTGCTTAGCGCGAGGCCTGGTTGCGTCCGTCCCAGGAGGCTGGGGCGCAGCGTACGAGCCGCAGAAACAGCCTCCGTTTTGAGAGCTGACCGATGAGCGACTACATGTTTATGCTCGAAAGCCACCTGAATTCGGACCAGAGCCGGGTGGTTTCAGAAGTACAGGCGGCGGCGCTGCAGGCCAACGTGAACCTGTTCCTGACGGGCGGGGCGATGCGCGATATGCTCGGCGGTTTTCCGATCGTGGAGATCGATTTCACGGCCGAGGGGAACGCCGTCAAGCTCGCCAAGACCATCGCCGAGAAGACCGGTGCTCACCTCTTGCGTGTCGACGAAACGCGCAAAGTGGCACGGCTGCTTTTTCCGGGGAATGTCCCGGCGAGCATCGGAATGGCGCGTCAGGAAAAATACGCCAAGCCGGGCGGCAAGCCCCAGGTTCAACCGGCCACGATCCACGAAGATCTGCGCGGTCGAGATTTCACCATTAATTCCATTGCGCTGTCGCTGAGCCCGGCATCCCGCGGGCTACTGCTCGATCCGAACAACGGAGCCGGAGACCTGGAGCATAAAGAACTGCGAGCCGGGTCGAATTACACGCTCTACGACGATCCGATTCGGCTGTTGCGGCTCATCCGATTCCGGGTTCGCCTTGGATTCACTGTAAGCGAGCGTACTAAATCTCAATATGAAAACGCTCGTGAAGCCGGACTGGAGCAAAAAATCTCGCCGCAGTCCCTGCTCGAGGAATTGCGGCATATCGCAAACGAGCAGAATGTTGCCGACGTAGTGCACGCCCTCGATGAAGAGAAGTTGATGGTGCTATTCGAGCCCGAGTTGACCGGCGCGAAGCTCAACATGGCTGGCTTACAGAAACTGCAGAAGGTCCGGCAGTTGGCCCCGGTCAGCGGAGGATTTTATTTCGATGCGTTTGGCATTTTCATGTACGTCCTGACCGAGAAACTGAGCCCGAAAGAGAAGAGCTCGCTGATTTCGGCTACCGGGATGGAAAAGGCTGATATCGACGAATGGCAGAAGCTCGAAGTGCGGGCCAAAAAGCTGGAGAAGGACCTGAAATCTGCCAAACTGCAGAAACCGTCGCTGGTTTATCATCTGCTCTCGAAGGCGAAGGGCGAAGAAATGCTGTTCTTGCTGTACAAATCGTCGGAGCGGACGGTACAGGACCGCATCAAGAACTATTTCCAGAAATATCTTCCAGCGGCCCAGGAAATCAACGAGCGCGATGTCGTAGCGGCGGGCGGAGTACCAGGCACTCCGAAATTCCAGAAGCTGCGCGATGAACTGATCTCGACAAGGCTGGACGCGAGGCCCAAGAAGGTGGTGCCTCCCGCAGAGGCTGATCAGGCCGCAGCGGCCGCTCCGCCCCCGCCCCCAGCGCCGGTTTCAGCATTTGGCCGTAAGGCTTAGCTGGAAGCTATTTCATCGCCTGCAAAGGATCGATCCGCGCCGCTCTGCGCGCCGGGAGGACAGTCGCCGCGGCTGCCACGACCGCCAGCACTACAACTGTTGCCCCCAGCGTCACCGGATCCAGAGGACTCACACCGAACAGGACGGACCGCAGCAGCCGGTCGGCGAAGAACAGAAGTACCACCCCTGTGGCAACTCCCGTGACCAGCAATCGGACGACCCGTGCGAGCACCTGCAGCATAATCTGGCCTGGTTGGGCGCCGAGGGTCATTCTCACGCCGATCTCCCGGGTACGCGACGTGACCGACAGCGAGACCAGGCTGTAGAGCCCGACCGAAGCTAGCAGCAAGGCCGCGGCGGCGAACCAGGTGAGCATTTGTGTGTTCATGCGCGGCTCGTCCATGGTCGCATCGAGATAATCTTGCAGCGTCTTCAAGCCGAAAACGGCCCGCGACGGAGCGATGCCATGGACAATCGGCCGGATGCCCTGCAGTAGCGGCCGGGGATCGCCGTGTGCTCGAACCACATATTCAGGATCGGGCCATCCGCCAGGCACGATGCAGGCGTAAATGTATGGCGCAGGGGTTACGGTTAGGGTGTCCTCCTGCATGTTGCTGACAACGCCGGCGATTTCCATTGGCTCGTCCGCAGTCCCCGTACCAACCCAGCGCAAGTGCCTTCCGACGAGTCTCTGACCGCGTCCGTAGAGGTCAGCGAAACGCCGGCTAACGAGCGCCTTCTGGGTGCCGTTGGAAACTGCGCGCAAATCCGGGCACGATCGACCTTCCATTATTCGTGCGCCTATCGCCTGCGGGTAGCCGCTGGTAATGCTACGCTCGCCAACCGTGATTCGCCCTCCCTCTTCGGTGCTGGCAAGACCCTCCAGCGTAACTTGATACCGCAGAGTCGCGCCGGAAGCGGGAAGGAAATTCGTAAAACCTACCGCTTCGACGCCAGGATAGCGTTGCAGCTTCTCGACCAGGTCCACCTGCGTCTGGCCGATTCGCTTTCGATCCTCGTCCCAGCCCGCTCCCACGTGAAAGGTAATGGCGTGGTCGGCATCGAATCCAGGATCGATATGTGCGAGGTTATAGTAGCTGCGTAGCATGAGGCCAGCGCTGGCCAACAGCAGTAACGTCAATGCGATTTGGCTGCCAACTAGGGCGGATTGCCAGCGGTGCCTGCCGCCGGAGTCGCCCCGGCCGCCCTCGGCGAGCATGGCGCTCAAATCGGAGCGCGTGGCTTGCAGCGCGGGTAGCAATCCGCAAAGCACGGTAGTGAAGACGCCGGCTAGCCCTGCGAACAGTAAGGCGCGCCAGTCGAGGTGGATTTCCGAGGTGCGCGGCAGGACGTCGAACGCGCTCGATTCAAAGCCCGACAGCCAGAATGCTACAAAACAGCCCGCCGCGACGCCGGCCATAGCGATAATCGCGACTTCGCGCAATACCGATCCGACCACCTGCATGCGAGTACCGCCGATGGAGCTACGAATTGCCAGTTCCCGGCTCCGCTGATGCAGTTGCGATAGCATCAAGCCTGCGATATTCGCCACGGCGATCAACAATAGGAGTGCTAGAGCGGCAAAAACGAAATACAAAGTTTTGCGGTAGCTGCCGACGCGATATTCCTTCAGATCGCCCACCATGGCGGACCAGCCCGCGTCCGTGCGTGGATACTGCCGGCCTAGTTCGCTCTGGACACGATCGAGGTCCTCCTGGGCCTGTTTGCGGCTGACTCCGGGTTTCAGCCGTCCGACTCCACTATAGAAACGCGCATCGCGGATTTGGGTGAGAAGAAATGGAGCCAACTGGGCCGGCAGCCAGACATCAATGGTGGGGCTTGCGAATTGACGCGGCATCACTCCGACGATGGTGAATCCGGTACCCGCGACGATGAGACGCTTTCCGATCGCTTGCGGGTCCGAGTGATACCGCCTGTTCCAGAAACCCTCGCTGATGATTGCGGATGTCGGGCCGCCGAAAACCTCCTCTTGAGGCGTGAACGTCCGCCCCAGAAGGGGTTTTGCACCGAACACATCGAAATAACGTGGAGAGACGCGCCTACCGTCCAAACGTTCCGGCTCAGCCCCGCTCGTATCGGTGACGCTTTCCGAATAAGTCCCTCCGATCGCCTCAAACGTCCGGTTCATTCGATTCCATTCTTCGAGGCGAACGGGCGCGATCAAGCTTTCTTTCTGGTTCTTCGCTGGGCTGGCTTCGAGAACGGTCACCAATTGATTGGAGTTGGGATAGGGAAGAGGTCTTAAGAGGATGGCGTCCACCATCGAGAACATGGCAGTGTTCGCGCCGATGCCCAGCGCCAGGATCAAGATAGCGGCAAGGGCGAACCCAGGGCGTCTGGTGAGAGTCCGCAAAGCGAGGATCCACTTTTTCATAACAACTTTCGACGTATGAGAACGGTCCGCGTTAGTGAGAAAGGTCGATTGGCTGGTTCACGACGGTCTGGCCGGTGTGAGGTTTCAATTCGCCGGGCGCATGAACGTTCAAATCGACTTCGCTACTCCAGTCGGGATTGATCTCGGCGAGCTCGCTTCGAAACCGTTCCAGCAACTCTTTCGATTCAACAGCTCCGTGAATGTACAGCTTATCGTTCTTGAGGGAAATCTCTATGAGGTGGACATCGTCCTCCGACTCGCGAATCGCCGGCTCATATTTTTCGCGCAACCGGTCGAGAGCATTCATAAAATCCCCATTTAACTAGACCCTGCTGGTTTGGAATAGTTACTCACGCTCCACGATGAGGAGATCACGGCGAGGCCGGCAATCGCGGCTGTTTCCGCGCGCAGGATCGTGTTTCCGAGCGATACGGGAGTCCAGAATGAGGCCGCGAATGCAGAACGCTCCCGGTCAGTCCAGCCACCTTCAGGACCAACCAGGATCGCGACACTGCTATCAGCCGGCCAGGTCGTCGGAAGCGCCGACAGAATAGGCGCTGTGCCGGCCTGCTCTTCGAGGACAAGTTTCACCGAAGCATCATTTGCGAGAGCATCCGGAAACGAGACCGGATCGGCGATGGCAGGGAGTTTCGCGCGCCGGGATTGCTCGCTCGCCTCCCGCGCGATCTTGCGCCATCGAGACACGCGTTTGGCAGCGGCGCGATCGAGACCCTTCTCGCTGCGATCCGACATGAACGGCACGATGCTGTCGACACCCAATTCCGTCGCCTTTTCAACGAGCCACTCGAAGCGGTCGAATTTGATCAATGCAGCGACGATTGCGATCGGAAGCTGGTTCTCAGCCGCGCCGAGTTTTTCGAGAACGGAAAACGAGACCAGATCTTTTCGCGCCGCATCGATTTCCGCGAGATAGACGTTGTCATTGTCCGAAATCTCGTATTTCTGTCCGGTCTCGACACGAAGAACGCGCGTCAGGTGATGCGCATCGTCGCCGAAAATCTGCGCGCGGCCCCCGCGAACTTCATCCACAAAGAATCGACGGCGCGCCATGTAGAATAATGTAGCTTCATGGCCATCACGCGTCAGTGGGGCGGCATTTTTTGCGCAATTCTGTTTTTTCTGTTGGGCTGTCTTTTTGTGGATCGCGCCGGTTTGCAGACCGACGAAGCGCTGTTCGCCGCGCCGTTGTTCCGCGATTGGAAATTCTTCTCCATTCCGTTCGCTCACCATAACATCCTGGTGATGAACATGTCGTACATCGGGGCGCTCAAAACTTGGATTTATGCTCCAATCCTGCTACTCGGGCACCCGAGTCCGGTTTCCATTCGATTGCCGGTGGTTGTGCTCGGAGCCGCTGCTATTGTGCTGTTTTGGATACTGCTGGACCGGGTCCAGGGGAGACGCGCCGCTTGGGTGGGCTGTCTGTTGTTAGCAACCGACACGTCTTTTCTGCTCACAACGACTTACGATTGGGGCCCGGTGGTGTTGCAACATCTGCTCCTTGTAGCCGCGATGTTGTTCGCAGTCCGCTGGTTTCAGAACGAGCCGGACTGGAATCTGGCGCTCGCGGCGTTTTTCTGTGGGGTTGCGTGCTGGGACAAAGCGATCTTCGTGTGGGTGTTCAGCGGAATCCTGGCTGGAGTCCTGATATGGCTGCCGGCCATTCTACGCCGATTCACATGGCGTGCAGCGGGACTCGCCATGGCCGGTATCTGCATCGGCGCACTTCCGCTGATCCTATACAATTTCTCGACCGATCCGAAGTTCCAGACCATTCGATCCAACTCGCATTTCCGCTTCGAAGATTACCGGCGGAAGATTTTCATCCTGCGGGGCGCATGGATTGGATGGGGATTGATGGGCTACGTAGTGAACTACGATTCCGCCCCGCAGCCGCGAGCGCCGCGATCGGCGGTGGAGCGGGCGAGCTTCAAACTGCATTCGATGACAGGCGACGTCCTGCAGAACCGCATGGGAATCGCATTCGTTGCGGCGGTGCTGCTGTTGCCTCTGCTCTGGCGCACCCGCGCACGCAGCACGATGCTCTTTGCGCTGATCGCGGTCGCCGTCGCGTGGTTTCACATGACCATGGTTGGTGGAGGCACTTCGGTACACCATGTCGTTCTCCTGTGGCCTCTCGCGTATCTTTTCGTTGCGGTCGCATTTGCGGAAGCATCGCAACATGTGCGCTTCGGTGAGTGGATTCTGGCGGCCGCCGTTGTTGTGCTGGTGATCTCCAATCTTGCGGTCACGAATCAATTTCTGTATCAATTCATTCGCAACGGTCCGACCGATGTTTGGACCGACGCCATCTACCCGCTCGCAAACGGCTTGAAACCCACGCATGCAAGCCAGGTCATGCTGGCTGACTGGGGCTTGGGCGACTCGCTCTGCGTCCTGACGGAAGGCAGTTCCACAACGCGTTCCGCTGACGATCCGTTCCTGCCCGCGCAAAAACCAAATGACATGCAGATCCTGGCCGATCCGAACGCTATTTGGGTGGAACACTCGCCGGGTCATGAAATTCAAGCAGGCGTGAACCGGCGCGTGCTCGACGGGGCTCGGAAGGCGGGCTATGAGCCCCTGATTCTGGGAACATACTACGATCGCAATGGCCGCGCGATTTTTCAGACGCTGCGGTTTGTTAAAAAATAGAGGAACATGATTGCTTTCCTTCGCGGAACGCTGCTCGAAAAGCATCCGAATCAGGCCATCGTCGACACCGGCGGCGTCGGCTATGACGTCCAGATCCCGGTTTCGACGTTCTCCTCGCTGCCCGACGCCGGCGCCGAAGTGCGCCTGCGTATACACACGCACGTCCGCGAGGACGCGCTGCTCCTTTACGGATTCCTAACCTCCGAAGAGAAAGCTATTTTTGAAAAGCTCATCGCGGTGAGCGGCATCGGTCCAAAACTCGCCATCACGGTTTTGTCGGGCCTCAATACCAGCGATCTTGTCACTGCGATCCGCAACAGCCAGGTGGATCAGCTTGTGCGCATTCCTGGCGTCGGCAAGAAAACAGCCGAGCGCATGGTTCTGGAGCTGAAGGACAAGCTCGATAGCATCGGAGTTGTGGCCGCCGCTGCGACGGCGACTGGAAAATCAGCTCCGGCGTTGAGCGACGTCGAGCAGGACGTTTTGTCGGCTTTGGTCAACCTGGGATGCAATCGTGCCGCGGCTGAAGGAGCTGTCCGGAAAGCCAAAGGGTCGGGCACGCCCGACGACTTTGAACCGCTGTTCCGGCGCTCCCTTGAGCTGGTGCGATAAATTGGGACTTGCGCGATAAGGGCATCGTTTCCGCCTCGCCGCTCGAAGGGGAGCGGCAGATCGAGGCCACACTTCGCCCGCAGAGGCTTGCCGATTTCACCGGCCAGGCAAAGCTGAAGGAGAATCTGTCCATCGCTATTGAGGCCGCGAAGCGTCGCGGCGAAGCAATGGACCACGTCCTCCTGTACGGTCCGCCAGGGCTCGGGAAGACGACGCTCGCCACCATCATCGCCTGCGAGCTGGGTGTCGGATTCGAACAAACCTCCGGCCCGATTCTGCAGAAGAAACTCGATCTTACCGGCGTACTGACGAATGTCCGCGCGCAGCAGGTGTTCTTCATCGACGAGATTCATCGCCTTCTTCCCGATGTCGAGGAAATTCTTTACTCGGCACTTGAAGATTTCCGCATGGACATTCTGATTGGAACGGGGCCAGGCGCAAGGACCCACTCCATGCCGATCCCGCGATTTACGGCCATAGGCGCGACAACGCGCCAGGGATTGGTGAGCGCGCCTCTGCGTGGGCGCTTCGGCCTGGTGCTGCGTCTCAACCATTACGACGCGGAAGAATTGACGCGTATTGTTCGCCGCTCCGCATCCCTCCTGGAAGTGGATATCGACCACGACGGGGCTGCTGAGGTTGCACGGCGCAGCCGGGGAACGCCGCGCATCGCGAACCGCCTCTTGCGGCGGGTTCGAGATTACGCGCAAGTCCGCGCAAGTGGGCACATCGATCACGGTGTCGCAACCACCGCGCTCGATCTGCTGGAAGTCGACCGCTTTGGCCTGGATGAGATCGACCAAAAGATCATGCAAACGGTGCTTGCGAAATACGGTGGTGGGCCGGTCGGAGTCAATACGATTGCCGCGTCAATCGATGAAGAGGCGGACACTATCGAGGAAGTGTACGAGCCGTATCTTATCCAGCTCGGCTTTATCGATCGCACCCCGCGCGGGCGCGTAGGGACCGATCGAGCTTTCGAATACTTCCAGATCCCGCGTCGAATGCGCGGAGCAATGCAGAACCCCCTGTTTTGAATACCGCGTATTTATCGCTGGGCTCGAACCTCGAGGATCGCGAGCGGAACCTGAAGCGCGCGCTCGAATTGCTGGCTTCGCCGGACATTCAAATCAAACGTGTCTCCTCAATTTATGAAACCGAGCCGCAAGAACTGCGCGATCAGCCTTGGTTCCTGAATCTTGTTGCGGAAGTCGAGACGACGCTTTTCCCAATGCAGTTGCTGCGGCGCGTCCGGAAAATCGAGAAGCAACTCGGCCGGCAGCGATTGGTGCCGAAGGGCCCGCGCACGGTGGACATCGATATTCTGCTGTTTGGCCGGTTCGTAATCAATACTCCGGGGTTGCAGGTACCCCACCCGCGCATGCAGGATCGCCGGTTTGTTTTGGAGCCGCTTGCGGAGATCGCGCCCGAGTTGCGGCACCCGAAAACGCGGCGCTCCGTCCGTGAAATGCTGGACGCGACGAAGGGACAAATTGTAAGGCGTTTGTAACAGTCGGGCGATAATGAAAACTAGTGAAACGCGCCCTCTTATTATTCCTCTCCCTTTCCCTGCTTCTTCCCGCACAGCCGCAAAGCAAGAAGCCGAAACTTCTTCTCGCCGTAGTCGTCGACCAATTCCGTTACGACTATCTTCTGCGCTTCCGTAGCGATTACAAGGCGGGCTTTGCCCGCATCCTGGAGCACGGCGCCGTGTTTACGGATGCCCATCACGAACACTTTCCGACCGTCACCGCGGTCGGACATTCGACCTTTCTCACCGGGGCCACGCCGTCCATCAGCGGCATCGTCGGAAACACGTGGTACGACCGTGAATCGGGCAAGGAAGTGACCAGCGTGAACGATTCCACTGTTCAACTTCTCGGAGGTCCGGACGGCAAAATCGGTTCTTCGCCGCACCGCTTGCTCGCGAGCACGGTTGGCGACGAGCTCAAAATGGACGGCGCCGGAACGAAGGTGATCGGGATCTCGATTAAAGATCGCTCCGCAATTCTGCCAGCCGGCCACATGGCCGACGGCGCATATTGGTTCGATGGGACCACCGGCAATTGGGTCAGCAGCACCTACTACTTCAAGGATTTGCCGGATTGGGTGAAGACGTATAACAAATCGCGTCCGGCCGACAAGTATCTCGGCAAGGAGTGGCTCCCATTCGATTCGAAACCAGGCAACGCCGAGCCGTACAAGAAAATGGTGGCCCAGCCGGGACCGCAATTCTACAATTCGCTGGAGGCGACTCCGTTCGGCAACGAAGTGATTGAGTCCATGGCTGAACATGCCGTCGCGGCCGAGCAACTGGGAAAGCATCCGGGAACCGACATTCTCACCGTGAGCTTTTCTTCAAATGACTACGTCGGCCATGAGATGGGGCCGGATTCGCCTCAAGTCCACGACATTTCCGTCCAGACAGACCGCGTGCTGGGTAAGCTGCTCGATTATATCGACTCACAGGTGGGTGCTCAGAACGTCCTCTTAGTGATGACTGCCGACCATGGTGTTACGCCGGTTCCGGAAGTGAATAGGGCGCGCCGGATGCCCGGCGGTCGCATTCCACAGAAAGATGTACTGGCGGCTGTTCAAAACGCGCTATCGGCGAAATTCGGCGAAGGCAAGTGGATTGTCGGCAATGAAGGACCAGTGCCATATCTCAATTACGATCTAATCGCCGAGAAAAAACTCGACCCGGCTGTCGTGGAAGAAGAAGGCGCCGAAGCACTTCGCAAGTTGCCACACATTTTCCGCGTCTACACTCGATCTGAGATTATGGCCGGACGCGTCGCGGAAGACTATGTTGCTCGCGACGTCCGCAACGGATTCTTCGCGAAGCGATCGGGCGACTTGTTTCCGGTTCCGGAAGCTTACTATTTCGTTGACGAGAGCGCTAGTGGACACGGCACCTCGCATGGGACCCCGTTTAATTACGACACGCACGTACCGATTATCTTCATGGGGTCGATGATCAAGCCGGGGAAATACAATGCTCCGGTTGTCGTGAATGACATCGCGCCCACGCTAGCCGCGATTCTCGAGATCGAGGAGCCCAGCGGCTCCGTTGGACGGATACTTTCCGAGATGCTAGAGTAGCCGCCATGAGCAGAGTCCTTGTGATCACCGGAGACGCCGGCGAGTCCTACGAAGCGCTTTATGCCGTACACCGGTTCCGCGAGGCAGAATGGGACGTAATGGTCGCGGCACCATCCCGCCGCCGGTTGCATCTCGTGATGCACGATTTTGAACCGGGGTGGGATACTTACGTCGAGCGACCTGGATATGGTCTCGACGCCGATATCGCATTCGATCAGGTCAATGTTCCGGACTACGATGCGGTTCTCATCCTCGGAGGCCGCGCTCCGGAGTATTTACGTAACGATGTGCGGCTGCTCGAAATAATCCGGGAGTTCGATCGCGCAGGGAAATGGATTTTCGCGATCTGCCATGGTATCCAGATACTCGCCGCCGCTGGTCTGACTGTCGGGAAAAAAGTGACGTGCTATGAACACGTCCGGCTCGAAGCGGAGCAGGCTGGGGCCATTTACGTTACCGATCAAGCGGTTTGCGACGGACGAATTGTTACCGCGCAAACATGGCAATCGCACCCGGAATTTTACCGGGAGATATTCGCGCGGCTTGCGGCGAATACTGAAGCCCCTGAGGGATCGGGTGAGGATTCGATCGCGCGTGGTTCGGTCGGCTCGTAGTTGAAATAGCGCTTCAGCGCGAGGACTCGTTTTTCGAAGAGATTCCAGGAGAGCCAGCCGACGCCGAACATGAGCGCGATCATGCCGATGACGTAGAGAGTACGCACGACTAGGCCAGCGACGAGCGGGAGTGAGGCGGCGATCCTGTCAATCTCGGGCCGAACTACCCGTTCGATGGGAATGTGGAACACGTACATGGCGTAACTGAAGGCCCCAGCAATCGTCAGTGGGCGCCACGTCAGAGCGGATTTCAGAGTTCCTGAGGCGTTCGTGGCGAGGAACACGACGGTAGCGAAGAGAATCGCCAGAAAAATATAGCCCACAAGCTGCATCGGTCCACTATCGGGATCGAACCCGTGTTGAACCAAGACGGTAACGAGTACTAACGCTAGACTCAACGAAATCAGAAGACGGGCGCGCGAACGGATCCAGCGTCCCATGCTCAGGCGCCTGTAAGCCATCGCGGCCAAGGCGCCCAATGCCAGAGGGTCCATACGCGTGAGGGTAATGCGATAAAGGACTTCACCCCCGGCGCCCGACTGAACAAGAGACACCCGCAGCAACGCCGAGAGTCCAACGAGGATGAGCGCGAGGCTTGGAAGCCAGCGTGTCGGCGTCAACCACACGACGGCCGGCCAGACCAGGTAGAATTGCTCCTCTACGCAGAGGCTCCAGAAGTGTCCCACCATGGGGTCGATCAGACCATGAGTGCCGGGTTGCCAGTTAGCAACATAAAACAGATACCAGAGTGAGTTGACGTGGGACCACAAATTATTGTGGCCCAAGGACTGAGCAATGAACGGACACGCGCCGAGAATCACGATGAGAGTCCCGTAATACAGCGGAAAGATACGTAGGGCGCGGCGACCGTAGAATGTGCGGAAGTACGACGTCGACTCCCGGGTATCCAGGAGGATACCGGTGATCAGAAACCCGGACAACGCGAAAAAGAGATCGACTCCCATCCAGCCGAAACCGAGTCCCGCATACATGAATTGGCTGAAACGGTCAGAACCGTTCACGAAAATCCAGCGGAAATGGAACAGCATCACGGCGAGAATGGCAATGCCGCGGAGTCCGTCGAGCGCCGGCATTCGGGACGATGAGGCGTCCGCCCCCCGGTTCATTCCGAAACTCGCTTATAAAGGTCGTAGTCATGTACTTTCATGACAAGGGCGTAGTGCGCCTGAAAGTACTTCCAGGCAGCGACTTTCTCGTCGCGTCCGATCATGCCCGCTTCTGCCGGATCGGGTCCGTTCACCCATGTTTTGATGGGTCCATAGGGCTGAAAGTGCTGGTTGATCGTAACGAATAGAGGATGGCGGCGCAGAATCGTCACTAGCGTATAGTCTTCTGTGACCCGGTTGTATCCAAGCGGAATTCCGAAGTAAGCATGTGAGAGAAGCAGGTCGTTCGGCCCCATCTCCGACTCCACGCGCTGGAGCACGGGGATATAGCTCTTGTGATAGCGATCATCGTGGACATAAACAGCGGTGGCGCCCATGTTGACCAATACGACTATGACGCCGGCAGCGATCGCCAATCGGCGATAGCCGTTGTTTGCGGCCGCTATAAGTGCTCCTGCCAGCAGAATGCAAAACCAGGGCATCAGGTGAATGTTGTATGGGTAGAAGTGTCCCGCTTCGAAGAACGTAAAATATGTGGCGGTTACGGCAAATAGCCCCAGTGCAAACCGATAGAGCAAAGCGGCGCGCCGGAAGACCAGAATCGCAAAAACGACAGCCCCGAAGTACGCCGCCAGAACTAAAAGCAACACCAACTTTGGGCTCAGGGAAAACGGATCGACTCCCCCGAACTGGATGTAATAGCGCGAAAGAAACTCCGATTTGATTGCCTGAACGGGATGAAGGAAGGAGACAAACCGGCCTTGAGAGTGATTCCTCACTTGCATTTGCCAGACATCGGGAGCGCGGAGATAGAGGGGGACTAATAGCAACAAAGGAACGGCGGACGCCACGGCAGCGTATACCGCGGCGCGCCAGTCCACGCTACGGAGATCCATCGCGAGAACAAGAAAGCCCAACCCGACGAAAGCGAAAATGCCATTGGGGTGAACCAATAGACCGCATGACGCGAGCGCACAGCTAACTCCGAGAGCCAATGGCAAGGATCGACGCCGAAAGCCCAGATACGCCAGCCAGCTCGCGAAATTGAATGCTAGAGACATGGAGTCCATGCGGGCCGTGCCTACTCGCATCACCATATTGAAATCGGTGGCCAAAAGCGCCAACGCCAGAAGCGCGGGCAACGCCGAATCCGACATGGAACGAACAAAACGATAGAACAGCACCAGAGCAATGATTCCGAAGACGATGGAGAGGGCGCGCGCCGAGTAAATCGAGGTCGGAAAGATCCTAAACCAGGCCGCCTCCGTATACAAGAAGCCCGGCATGACCCAAAAATTATGCACTTGCGACTGCGGTAACGGAATGCCTAAACCCCAGGGCGGGACCGAGGGATTGCCAGTGAGTCCAGTTCGCACAATGTTCGTGGCGCTCGCAATAAAAGAGCCTTCGTCGACCCAAGGAACACGAGAATAAGCAACCGCGGCCGAGGCGAGAATGAAGTACGCGAAAGAGCCGGCGATCGCTACAGTCGCCCACGGGACGGCGCGCGAACGCTCGATTGCCGTGCTGTATGCTCTGTCTGAAGGGGCAGATGTCACACCAGCGGCGCTGAACAGGAGCATTTTTCTCGCGCCGAAGTTCCACGAAAAAACCACCGCGGCCGTGACTACCTTAGCGAAGAGATAGTTAAACCCCAGCCGCTCCTTGAGGACCCAGATGCCACCTTCGTTCAGCCCGAGTCCGATGACGCCGATCACCGCAAAAAGTCCGAACTCGAAGGTTCGGTTCGAGTACACACGCTGGCCGAATACCCATACGAGACTGAGTACGTAATTCACAACCAGGCCGAATAGGAACGCAATCGCGGCCGACGCGAGATAGTACATGTGAGCGTATTGGGTGAGCGCGAACAGCGTGCCGATGTCCGCCGCAAACGACACGGCCCCGACAACGCTATAGCGTAGAAACTGAACGGTGCCGGAGTTTGACGGGGCTAGAAGCGTTGCTAACCCCGAACGGGCAAACACAGCCTCCTGCCCCGAGACAAACCTCGACTGTGGACCTACCGCGGACATGCCGACTACGCGGAAACGGTCTGAGCCTCGGGTTTCGCGTACGCGTCCGATTGCTTTTGTTCTTCGTGATAATCCTGTTCCGTGTTAACGTCCCAGATGTTCGATTTGTCAGTACGGCCCGCGGCGATGTTATCCACGGCGATCATGGCCGTTAGCATCGAATGATCCTGATTGTTGTACTTGTGCATGCCGTTGCGGCCGACAAGAAACAGGTTTTCGAACTGATCGATGTACTTTCGGATTTCATCGAAGTGATCGTAAGTTCCGAAGTATGCAGGGTAGGTCTTTTCAACACGCAGGACCGTCGCGTCCAACACCGCCGATGGATCGATGATCCCGATCTTGCTCAACTCATCCTTAGCGAGTTGGATCATCTCATTGTCCGGCAGCTTCCAAATGTTATCGGTCTGATTGCAAAAATACTCGAGACCGATCCAGACCTTGGATCGGTCAGCAACCATATAAGGGCTCCAGTTATTAAAAATTTGCAACCGACCAACCTGGACATCCGGCTCCTGGATGTAAATCCAGTTGTCCTGAATAAGACGCTTGCCTTGGGGCGTTTCGTCGTGGATCCTAAGGTCGTTCAAAAGCAGGCCGACCGTGATGAAGTCGCGGTAGACCAGCCCGTCGCTGACATGGAGGACGCGGGCCGGCGGGGGTGGATCGAGGGCGCGCATCAATTCCTTAATCGGCATCGTAGAGAATACATAGTCGCTACGGAAAGAACGAACCGTCCCGGTTTCGGAATGGCGGGCCCGAACCTCTTCAATTCGGCCGTTCCTATGGACGAGCGCATCCACGGCATACTCCATATGAATGGCAGCGCCTTGTTTCTGGACGTCGGACGCAACCTGCTCCCACATTTGACCCGGACCGAATTTGGGATACAGGAACTGCTCGATCAGGGATGTCTCGACGTTTTTCTGACCGATGGCTCCATTCCCGTTTGTCGTGGCTCGAGGCTTCCGCCCGAACGCTTTCTTGAAGGCATGAGAGAGCGTCTTTGTGATGGATAGTCCTTTGACGCGCTGGGCGCCCCACTCGGCGCTGATCTGCTTGCAAGGAACTCCCCAGACTTTCTCCGTGTAGGACTCAAAGAAGGTCCGATACAGTTCTTTCCCGAAGCGGTTGATGAAGAATTCCTCCAGCGTCCGCTCAGGGCGTATCTGGGCCGCGGCGCTTTTGATGTAACTCACGCCAATCCGACACGTACGAAAGATGCCTAGGTTCTTGAGGGTTTCGTAACTCAGGCCGATGGGGTAATCGAAGAAGCGACGCAGGTAATAGATACGCGATTTTCGTGGCCGCAGCAGCATCACGCGATCCTCAGTCTCCGGATCAGGCCCCGACGCCGTTGCACCAAGACCGCGCTCCATCTTGTGATACGTGATGGTCTGCTCCGCTTCCGCCAAACCCTGCATGGGCATTCTGTCGAGCCACCAGCGCATCACGCGATCGGACTTCGAGAAGAAACGATGGCCCCCAATATCGATGCGATTACCTTTGTAATTCGCGGTTCTGGAAATGCCTCCAATGAAAGAGCTCTTTTCAAGAACTACGGGTTCGACAGACGTACGAGACTGTAGTTCAAATGCCGCGGTAAGACCCGCCGGACCGGCTCCGATGATAATGGCTTGTTCTTTCGAATGTTTCGGTGATTGATTCAAGCATCCACTCCTGTCAGGACATGGATGCGTTTACCCGCCAACGGATTACGCGTTTTGGGGTTAGCTCTGCTTGCTAACTTTGTGAAATCGGAAAATGCGAGTGACCCGCTTAACGGTCAGGCTCTTTCGGACTCCGGAAAACCGGTTCGCGCGCGTATAACTATCTCGTGAATTGGCTGGATTCTGGGAGTACGTCTACGGCAATCATGGAATTGAACCTGACAGAATCCGCAGTGATACAGAGTTCCCCCTAGGGACTGCTGCAGGATATTCCAGGGCGCCTTCACGACGCGATCCGCGTCCGATGCGGACTCAATTGTGATGACGTCCGTCGTTGCGCAGCGCGGACAGGTCGCATATCGAGCCCCAGGCTTCGCTGCTCCCAGAAACCCGGCCAGGCGCTGCAACATCGGCCGATCTTTTAAACTGCACCGCAAATGTATCCGCACGGTGATCCTAGAATAGGTCGGAAATCAGCGAAGCGGATGAAATCGCAGTACTGTTTTAAGACGGTACCAGTTATAGATCGTCCGGTTTAAGGAACCTTGGGATCAGGCAACTGCTTCTCGCTCTCCCGTTCGGCAATTTCAGCCGCCTCGGGTCCGCCCTTAACGTAATCCTGAATGAGTTGCAGAGCGCGTTCGACGTTTTCCGCGGCGACGCGTACTTCGAACGGAAAATTCGGCAATACGGAATCGCCAACGATAATCGCGGCGATGCCGCTAGCTTCCAAAAGGCTTTTGATCTCCGTAGCTTCGAACTCGGCCGTTGTACTCCCCTCGGAATGGAAGATGGGCTCCGACAAGTCCAGGTAAGACGATGGATCGACTTCGTCCACTTCGTCGGGTAGAGGATGATCGGCAATCACATGTTCGGCTCTCTCGGCCTGATCGGCGGGCACTTGAACTTCATAAGTCCCTTCCGGCACACCCGGGGCGCTATCGTCGAGGATAATGGGCGACAGTCCGTCGGCAGTGAGAAGATCTGCGATAGTTTCGCAGTCCTCCTTCGCGCTGATGTCCATTGACCGATAGACAGTAACCAGTTGGGGTTCGCCGTTCATAGCTTGAGGATACCAATGTGGACCGGACGAGTAGCTGATTCTAAAGATTCGCGACTAAGCCTGCCAATAGTGCGGTTCGATCCGCGATGCGATCGATCAGGATACTCTCATTCACCGCGTGAGCGCCTTCCCCGACGCCGCCGAGTCCGTCGAGAGTCGGAATCCCCAGCGCTGCCGTGAAGTTTCCATCGGAGCCGCCCCCGCTTGTGGACTCCTCGAGTTCTACGCCAATAGCTCGCGCGAGCGATTGCGCGGTTTTGAAAAGGGCTCGAATGCCTGCGGACCGCTCCATGGGAGGCCGATTTAGCCCTCCAACGACTTGGATGGAGCAACGCTTGTCGACCGGCTTTAGCGAACGGAATTTCTTATCGAGCGAAGCCGCGTCCTTGAGGCGAAGCACGCGCATATCGAATTCGGCGCGGGCCTCAGCGGCCACCACGTTCGTGCGTGTTCCTCCGGAAATAACACCAGGATTCACGGTGACGCCGCGCTGGACCTGCGTGAAACCGGCAATCCGCTCGATCTGACGCACGAGCTCCAGTATGGCGCTCGCGCCCGCCTCAAAATCGAGTCCCGAATGCGCGGCGCGGCCTCTCACGGTGACTACGTAATCGCCCACGCCTTTACGCGCCGTTTTGAGCTTGCCTTCGAGTCCAGTGCCGGGTTCGAGGACCAGCACGGCACTACTCTTCTTAGCCGCTTCCTCAGTCAGAGGACGCGACGATTCGCTTCCCACTTCTTCATCGGAGTTCAATTGCAATACGACAGCATGCTTTACAGGCCTGTCCAACTCCACCAGCGCCCGCATCGCGAAAATGAAAAATGCGATTCCCGACTTCATGTCGAGCACGCCCGGTCCCGCGATCCGCTCCTTGGACACGCCATAGGGGATCTTGCCGATTTCCCAAACCGTATCGGAATGGCCCAGCGCGAGGATCTGTCCCTGTTTCCCACGGCCAGGCAGTTTGAATTCACATCGTAAATGTCTGCCGAATCGCCCCCCGGGGAAAGTTTTTACCTTTCCGAGGATACTTAGTTTGTCCGCAACCAACTCGACGAAGCGGTTCACCGCCGCGGCGTCGAAGCTGGGAGACTCGCACAAAACCAACTCGCGCGTGAGCGAGATAATCTCGGACTGGTGGGCGCACGCAAATTCAAGGTAAGATTGCATCGCCTGTTACAATATCAGCTTCCCATGCCCATCCTGGACATTCATGCTATCCGGGACATTCTCCCGCATCGTTATCCGATGCTGCTGGTCGATTCGATCATCGAGCTCGAAGAGGAACGCATCGTCGGTATCAAGAACGTGACCATTAATGAGCCGTTTTTTGCCGGCCATTTCCCCGACTTTCCGGTGATGCCCGGAGTCTTGATCGTCGAAGCGATGGCCCAAGTTGCCGGCGTGCTGGTGCTCAAATCGATTCCCGACCGGCACAGCAAACTGGTTCTGCTTGCGTCGGTTGAGCAGGCAAAATTCCGCCGGCCCGTTATGCCCGGCGACCAGCTTCGAATCGAGATGAAGGTCACGAAACGTAAAGCCAGCGTGGCAAAAATGTATGGCACGGCGACGGTGGACGGAAATGTGGTTGCCGAGGCCGAGGTTATGTGCAAGCTGGCCGATAAGCCGACCCAGCAAGCGCTCGAGCCGGCCGTTGCTCAGATCTGATGCCGATTCACCCGACCGCGCTTGTCGACGTAGCTGCCAAGGTCGACGAATCAGCTGAAATCGGTCCGTATTGTGTTATCAATGCCGATGCACGCATCGGCGCCCGCAGTCGATTGATGGCGCACGTTTTTGTCGACGGACCGATTGAGATCGGTGAAGACAATGTCTTCTATCCGTATTCCACGGTTGGCGTGGCGCCGCAAGATTTGAAATATGCGGGCGAGCGTTCTGAAACTCGCATCGGTCATCGCAACAAAATTCGCGAGTTCGTCACCATCCATCGCGGCACGGAAGGCGGCGGGATGCTGACTTCGATTGGCAACGACAACCTCGTGATGGCCTACACGCACATTGCGCACGACGTGCAGGTGGGCAATCACGTGGTGCTCTCGCACAGCTCGACCTGCGGTGGACACGTCATCATCGAAGATTGGGCCGTCATCGGCGCGCATACCGGATTGCATCAATTCTGCCGCGTCGGCAAGCATGCCATGATCGGCGGCTTCAGCGTCGTGACGCAGGACGTTCTGCCGTACTCCTTATCTTCGAGTCAGCGCGACATCAAAGTGTTCGGAGCGAACAAAATCGGACTGGAGCGGCGCGGCTACTCCGCGGCGTCCATTGAAGCGCTTCATAAAGCGTTCCGGCTACTGGGTAAGTCCGGCCTCAACACCACGCAGGCAGTGGATAAGATCAACGGCGAGGTAGAGCATACCCCTGAGATCGACGATTTGCTGGCGTTCATCGCGCGCTCCGAACGCGGCTTCGTGAAGTGAGTTTTGCACAGTGAGCCGTTATGGAATGATTGCCGGGAATGGACGCTTCCCGGTGCTGGCGCTTGAAACCGCCCGCAAACTCGGCCACGACGTGGTGGCCATCTGCATCCGCGAAGAAGCGAGCCCGGAGTTGGAGAAGCTGGCCTCGCGATGCTACTGGATTTCGATTGGCCAGCTTAGCCGCCTGATCGAGATTTGCAAAGAAGAAGAAATCACGGAAGTAATGATGGCGGGCCAGGTGAAGCACGTCAGCATATTCTCCTCCCTGCGGCCGGACTGGCGTCTTTTCAAGCTTCTTTCCACTCTGCGTGAGAAGAACACCGACGCTTTGATCGGAGGAGTTCAGAAAGTGCTCGAGGATGAAGGCATTCGTCTGACCGATTCGACTGCTTTGCTTAAATCATTGTTGGCGGAGCCTGGTCTCATGACAAAGCGTAAGCCGACGGCAGACGAGGAAAAAGACGCTTCTTACGGCCGGCGCATCGCCAACGCTCTCGCAGCCCTCGATCTCGGCCAGGGCGTCGCGGTCTGCGGGCGTGCGTGCGTCGCTTTGGAAGCCATGGAGGGGACGGATGCGATGCTGCGGCGCGCTGCTTCGCTAGTCAACGGACGCCCGCTGACGCTGGTGAAAGCATCGCGGCGGCGCAAGCACCTGCTCTTCGACGTTCCCGTGGCGGGATTGAATACGATCGACGTAATGCGGGAAACGGGCACGAGTTTTCTCGCCGTGGACTCCGGCCGCACATTGCTGCTCGATAAAGAAGAGATGCTGCGACGCGCCGACGATGCCGGAATCGCGATCGTCGGCTATCCACCTGAAGAATAAGCTACGCCCGCGGCTGACCCTGCGACGCAACTTCCTCGATTGTGGAAATCAGTTTGGCTGGATCGAAGGGCTTGTTTACATAAGCGTCCACGCCGGCAGCAAAACACCGCTCGCGATCTCCCTTCATCGCGTGGGCCGTCATGACCACGATCGGCTTATAGCTTCCAGTCGTTTTCTCACGCTTTCGGATTTCCGCGGTGGTCTCCAAGCCGTCCATTGCAGGCATCTGCACATCCATCAGGATCACATCGAACTCTGTTTGATCGAGAAGATCGAGCGCTTCCTTGCCATCGCCCGCGATCGCAACCTGGTGCCCGCGCCGTTCGAGCAGCCGCGACGCGAGTTGTTGATTCACGGAATTATCTTCGGCCACAAGGACGCGAAGGCTCCGTGCCGCTGGTTGATCCCGCTGCACGGCGTGGAAGAACCGGCTCAAGTCTCCGCCGGTTCGTTCCGCAACCCGTTGGAAGCAAGCGGTGAAATGAAACTCACTTCCTTTGCCTGCCTCGCTTTCCACCCAGATCTTCCCACCCATGAGTTTCGCGATTTTGGAGCAAATGGTCAGACCCAGACCTGTCCCACCGTACTTTCTGGTTGTGGAACCGTCAGCCTGCCGGAAAGCGTCGAAGATCATTTCGCGCTTGTCTGCCGGAATCCCGATACCCGTGTCTGAAACGACAAAGTGGAGCCGCAACACATCTGTCGCCTGCGATGTGTCGGGTTCTTCCAAGCGGATCTGAGCGCTCACACGCCCTTCGTGCGTAAACTTGATGGCGTTCCCCAAGAGATTCAACAGAACCTGCCGCAGCCGGACAGGGTCGCCAACCACGAACTGCGGCACGCCCGGTCCAATCTCCCAACTCAGCAGAAGATTCTTTTCCCTCGCCTTGAATGCCAGTGTTCTGGCGGTATCGGCCATGGTTTGGCGGATGGAGAACTCTACCGGTTCCAGATCCAGACGATCGGCTTCGATCTTTGAAAGATCCAGGATGTCATTCAAGATAGCCAGAAGCGAGTCGGCCGAACTTTTTGCGGTCTCCAGATATTCGCGCTGTTCGAACGTCAGGTCCGTCGACAGCACGAGTTCCGTCATCCCCAGGATTCCGTTCATTGGCGTGCGGATCTCGTGGCTCATATTGGCCAGAAACTCGCTCTTCAGCCGATTAGCTTGTTGGGCTTCCACCAGCAGGCGTTCGATCTCATGATTTTGCACCTCGACCTTGGACTTCTCTTGCTCAGCTCGCGTTTTCTCTTCAAGCACGCGAGCGCGCTCCTGCAGAAGTTCCTCAGTGCGCGCCAGTACCGCCGCTTCGAGCCGGCGTTGCTCTTTGAGCAGTCGCCGGAGTCTGCGCTTCCAGAGCAGCCACGCAAAAAGCATCGCACCCGCGAGGCATACCATGCGAAACGATAAAGTCAGGAACCAGGGAGGGCGTATCTCAAACGAGAATCTGGCCGGCCCAAGGCCTTCCTGCGATCCGTCGCGCGCGTTGACTTCGAAGGTGTAATTCCCCGGATGAAGACCGACGTATCTTTGGCTCCTCTGCTTCGTTTCCATCCATTCGTTCTCGACTCCGAGCATGCGATACCGGAACACGAGGTCGTTTTCGTTGTGAAAAGACAGTGCCGTGAAGTTCACGAATAACGAATTCTGGCTGTACGGAACGACGATCGGATTCTGTGCGCCAGGCGTTTTGCCGCCAAGTTGTGTATCGGTCAGCACCACGCTCGGAACAACTATGCTGAGGTCAGTGCGTTCAGGGCGGTAATGCGATAGCCCGCGACTCGTCCCGATCCATACCGATCCGTCCCTGTCCGCGAAGAAAGCATTTCCATTTACGTCGTCCCAGACGAGGCCATCGGCCTTGCCGAAGTGACGCCAGCGTTCGCCCGAGAGAACATCGACGCCGCGATCGCTGCCATACCAGATCCAGCCCCGCGAATCGACTCCCAGAAAGACGCATTTGTCCGACCGCAAGCCGTTTGCCCTCGAAAAATGCCGGAGCTTCAGGGACGGACCTTCCACGGTTGCAACAGAGACGCCTAGTGCCTGGAAATATCCGACCCAGAGAGAATCGCCAGCGCCCTCCGCCAGGTAAGCAACACCGTCGTGGCGTAGGCCCTCTCGCGTTGTATAGCGCGCCCATGTACCGTTGGACAAACGCGCTAGGCCGTGGCTTCCTGCCGCCCATATGTCACCCCTTCTGTCCTGAATGGAGGTGCGGAACGCCTCTTCGGCATCGCCGCCCGGAGGAATGACGCGTTCGAACTTAACGCGGGAAGACTCCCAGGCCGAGCTATCAACAGGCAGGCTGACGAAGAGGCCCTGCCGCGTACCGACCCACAGACGCCCGTCCCGATCGGCCATAACGTCCAGGATGCCTGAAGCGAGGAGTCCTTCCTTTGCGTCGAAACAAGTCGTGCGGCTGGTCTTGCTGTCGACGCGGCAAAGCGGACCTGGATCGCCGCCGACCCAGAGATCTCCGTCCGCTGTTCGAGCGAGTGCCCGGGCCGACTCCGCTTCGAACCTTCGGACCGAGCGCCACTGAATTTCTTTGTCCATCCCTCGCGCCGCCGGCACTTCGGAAGAGCCATCGTAATTAAGCCCCTGCTGCGTGCCAACCCAGAGTTTTCCAGATTCGTCACGCGTAATCGACCAAACTACATCGTTCCCGAGCCCATCGTTCTGCGTCCAACTCTCCCATTCGTTGTAGCCGAGCCAGCGCAGTAGCCCCGCTCCCAGCATCCCGATCCACACGGATCCTTCCCGGTCAACACGAACGAAAGATGTCGGCGCGATTGGGAGCCCTTGCTTGGAGCCAATCAAATCCCATCCGGTCTCTTTTTGGCGGAGCAGTCCGGCAGAAGTCTGGACAATCAAGCGGCCTTCGGGATCGAGGCTCAATGTGCCATACGTTCCGTTACCGTTGAAGCGCGTATCGTCTATGGAGACGAACCGCGTGTCACCATTGCGCATAACGGCGAGCGCAGTCTGACTTCGGATCCAGACGTTTCCATAGCGATCCGCGAGAATTGCGTCCCAACTGCTCGTGGTGTTCGGACTCGTTACGATCACCGGCGCGCCGTTGACGAGCCGCAACACGCTCGATCCCTGGCTGTACCAAATAGCGCCGTTCGGCTGCACATAAACACTGTTAACGACGCCAGCCGATGACGCGATGAGATCGAACCGCCATCCGCCCTTCGAATGCCAGGAGCCAATAGCCAACCCGTGCTCGGTCGCCAAATAGACGTTCCCTGCGGCATCGGATGAGATTGCGTTCCGTCCCGACACCCCCTGGGCGCCGTTTATGTTTATTAGATCGAAATGATTGTCGACGCGACGGGCAACGCCGACCCGCGTGCCCACCCATAAGGTTCCGTCTTCGGATTCGTGCAGACTCTCGACGCGACTGCCGGGCAGGCCGTCCTCGATGCCGAATTGCCGGAATGCCGCTCCGTCGTAGCGGAAAAGTCCGTTCTGCGTGCCCACCCAGACGAAACCAGTTTTATCTTGGGCGAAGCACTGAACGGCGAGGTTCGTAAGCCCTTGCTCTTCGCCATATGTTTTAAAACCGTAGCGCTGCGCCGTGCAAGGCAGCACGCTGAGCACGGCGAGAATTAGGGTGTTCGCTCTATTCACTGCGGCCGCTAGTTAAACTTCGGCTTCCGGGATTCAGTACTTTAGCCGAAAAGGACCGCAATCTGAAAGAAAGCTTACTTTCCGAGGTGTTCTTTCAGATACTGTTCGTACTCTTTTTTCAACGCCGGATCGTGCGGGCTGGGGTATATATCGCTCGATTTGTACTTTCCCGTATCCAGCTTCATCTTGGTCCAGTCATCGTGGATATGAGTGGTCTCCGCCCGGTCCACAATTTCTTTAACGAACTGCGGGGGAATGAAATAGAGGCCGCCGCGGTCTCCGAAAACGACATCGCCGGGCATGACGGTCGCATCTCCGATTTTCACCGGAATATTGATACCGGTCACCATTGTGGTGCTGTAATCGATCGGAGTCGGATGGACGCCTCGGAAGTAAACAGGCATCCCAATCGGGAAAATTCCTTCGGCGTCGCGGATAGCGCCGTCTACTACCAGGCCAGTCTTAGTGGCATTGTAGATGGCGGTTGCCAGATTATCGCCGACCACGGTACCTCCTTCGATCTTGCCGTAGAGGTCGACCACGGGAACATCGCCGTTCTGTAAAGCATCGATGAAAATCTGGTGCGGAGAAATATGCGGCCCTGGCTTGCCGTTATTGGGATCCGAAGGCTTCTCCAAATCGGCTCTGGCGGGCATAAACTGAAGCGTGACGGCACGCCCGACCAGCTTTTTGTCCGGATGCATAATGCGCCATCCCTCGCCCGCATACTGTTCCTTGTATCCGGGCTTCTCGTGTAAAACGGACCAGACCTCCTCGATCGATAGTCCCTTGACTTTTTCCAGCAGGGAGTCCGGCACTTGCGGACGGCCATCCGCAAACCGGTCGTAGGGGTTTTCGGCCGTGTATTTCAGCAGCTGTTCACGGGTCAGCGTGAAGATCTGAGCGCGCATCGACAGCGCGAATAGCATGAATACGCAAAGACGAATTATCATGGCCAATGAGCCTATCATACAGAACAGGCGGCGGATGCTATTGCGAGTCCCGTTCCAATTCGATATACTCCGCTTGCAGCTACATTTCACAACCATGCCGCAGTTGCATAATGTTAGGCTAGTGGATCGAATGATGTTTGGGAGGTCCGAAGTGTTCGTGAGTTTTCGAAAAAGTCTCTTGGCCGGGGTGACCGTTAGCCTCATCGTGGCGCAAGCTGTTTCTGCTCAGGCGCCCGCCGCGACAGACAAGAAGTGGAAAGATGGCGAGTACGATATGTACACGGCCATCACGAAGGAGAGCCAGCCGGCCAAGAAGTTGGAACTGCTCGACGCCTGGAAACAGAAATTCCCTTCCACCGACTATGAGGATGCCCGCAAGCAGGGATATCTGCAGGTGTACTCTCAGATTCTGACTGCGGCGTACTCGCAGCCAACTCCGGACCACTTGGCATTGGGCCAGAAAGTCGCTGCCGATACGCTCGCCAATCTCGATTCCTTATTCTCGAGTAAACCGCCCAGTGTCAGCGACGAGAACTGGGCCGCCGCTAAGAAACAGGTTCAGCTTCTGGCGCAAAATATGCCCGGGTACGTAGCGTGGCAGCAGAAAGATCTCCCGAAAGCCGAGGCCGAGTTCGTCAAGAGCCTTCAGCAGGACCCGAATCAAGGCCAAGTGTCGCTGTGGCTGTGGACCATCGTGGCGGGCCAACGCAAGGCCGACAAGTATCCACTTGCGCTCTACGAATACGCTCGCGCGGCGAATTATGACGGACCGGGAGCGCTCGATCCCGCTACACGCCAAAAATCCAAGACGGATTTCGAAGGAATCTACGTCAAGTTTCACGGTAGCAACGAAGGACTGGATGCCCTCGAGACCCAGGCAAAAACAGCCGCCCTCCCGCCCGACGGATTCAAAGTGATGAGCAAGGCGGAACTGGCGCGCGACGCCGCCGAAGCAGCGCTCAAGAAAGACGAAGAGTTCCGAAAGAACAATCCAATGCTGGCGCTCTGGGTGAGCATCAAGACGGCGCTTTCAGCACCCGACGGTGCGACCTACTTCGACAGCAGCATGAAGGGCGCTGGTCTGCCCGGTGGGGCTGGGGGAGTCACGGAGTTCAAGGGGAAATTGATTGAAGCTAAGCCCGCTCTTCGCCCCAAGGAATTGATTCTCTCGGTGCAAGACGGGACCACTCCCGACGTTACTTTGAAACTGGACGCGCCGCTGGCCGGAAAAATGGAACCCGGCGCTGAGATCGGATTCCAGGGCGTCGCCACTGCGTACACGGTGACACCATTTAACGTCACGTTCGACGTCGAGAAGGCGAAGATTACGGGATGGAAAGGCGCGCCAGCTCCGGTCCATCACACCACGCACCCACATTCGGGCGAATAGCGCCGTTCCTTTTGCGTTCGGCTCGTCTAGTAAAATAGGCCTATGCCTGCAATTCAACGCCGAACGTCTGTGCCGGTGAAGATCGGAACTGTATACGTCGGCGGCGACCACCCTATCGTCGTCCAATCCATGACCAACACGGACACGGCCGACGTGATGTCGACTGTGAACCAGGTGATGGCGCTGGCAACGGCCGGCTCCGAACTCGTCCGCGTTACGGTAAACACGGACGACGCCGCCGCCGCCGTTCCTAAAATTGTCGATACGCTCGACAAGTTCGGCGTCCGTGTTCCCATCATTGGCGACTTCCACTACAACGGGCATCTGCTACTCAAGAAGTATCCGGAGTGCGCTCGCGCGCTCGCGAAGTATCGTATCAACCCGGGCAACGTCAACATCGGCAAGAAGCACGACGACAATTTCCGCACCATGATCGAAGCCGCCATCGAGTACGGAAAGCCGGTGCGCATCGGCGTGAACTGGGGCTCGCTCGATCAGGCGCTTCTCGCGCGCATGATGGACGAAAACGGCAAACTCTCCGAACCGCTCTCCGCCACAGCCGTGATGAAGAACGCGATTGTCGCCAGCGCTATTGATTCCGCACAGGCGGCGGAACACTATGGCCTGCCTCGAACTCGCATCATCCTCAGCGCGAAGGTTAGCGGTGTGCAGGATCTCATTGAGGTCTACCGCATGCTCGCCTCCCGCTGCGATTACGCGCTGCACTTGGGACTCACCGAAGCGGGACTCGGTTCGAAGGGAATTGTCGCCACTACCGCAGCGCTTTCGGTCCTGCTGCAGGAAGGGATTGGCGATACGATCCGGGCTTCCCTAACTCCGCTGCCAAACGGCGACCGCACCGATGAGGTGATCGTCTGCCAGCAGATTCTCCAGGCGCTGGAACTGCGCAGCTTTACACCGCAGGTGACTGCCTGCCCCGGCTGCGGACGCACCACCAGCACTTTCTTCCAGGACATGGCCGATCAGATTCAAACCTACCTGCGCGAGCAGATGCCGGTCTGGAAAGGCCAGTACGCAGGCGTCGAGGACATGAAAGTCGCGGTGATGGGTTGCATCGTGAACGGCCCCGGCGAGTCGAAGCACTCGAATATCGGCATCTCGCTGCCCGGCACATTTGAGGAGCCGGTTGCTCCGGTTTATGTCGACGGAAAGCTCAAGCTCACGTTGCGCGGCGATCACATCGTGGCCGAGTTTATCGAAATTCTGAACGCGTACGTCGAACGGACGTACGCCCCGCAACTCGCAGCCGTCGACTAGAAGCGCGTCAGCTCTTGCCCGCCAGCCGATCCATCATCTGAATCATCCGAGGCGCCGCGTCAAGTTCCGCGCCGAAGCGCAAATGATTGTACGCTTCCGTGAAATGCTGGACCAGGGTCGAAAGCTCCGGCTCCGGAATCACGCGCGCAAACTCCATCGGCGTAAGCCATGCCGGCTTTTCGATACCTCGCGCCTTCAGCAGTTTCAGCATCCGTGCATAAAGCAGCGTTGCGTCGGATGCGCGAGCTTCCCCACGATTCACTTTGCGAACCCTGCGCCGCGCCTCCAGCCAGAACCGCAGATCCTTCCCGAACCGGCGCACCAGGATGATTGCGACAATCGCGCAAATTATGAACACGCCGTAGGACTCCCCAAAGTTCGAGGCGCTCCTCTTCCAATTCGTGAACGTCAAGCCGATGTTGTCGAACCAATTCAGGCGCAGCCGTTCGCCCGATTCTCCGACGCGGCTCGCCAACAGCACCTGCCGATCCACGTTGTAATTGAGCACCCAATCCTGCCAGAACGTATCCGCGGCATCCAGATAAAAACCAAATCGCGAGAACAACGACGGCCCAGCCTGGTTCGGATCCGGCGGCGTAGGGTCGAAACTCGTCCATCCATAAACCGGCAGGTACGCTTCCACCCAACTATGCGCATCGGATTCCCTGACAATCTGCCATCCGCTGACAGGATTGTAGACTCCCGGCCCGAAACCAGTGACAACGCGTGACGGGATGCTGATGGTGCGAAGCATCACGGCCATTGCGGAAGCGAAGTACTCGCAATGTCCCTTACGGCGTTCGAACAGAAAGTTAGCCAATGGATCCGGCGGCTCCGTCTGCGGTAGATCGAGCGTGTAGCCGAAGTTCGATCTGAGATAGCTCTCGAGGGCGCGCGCCTGTTTAAGCCCGCTGTTCTGTTGGACGGTAATCGAACGGGCCAGCAAGACAATACGCGGGTCGATGTCCGGCAGGCGCAGATATTCCGCACGATTGTCGAACGGGAGGAAAGACTCCGGATCGGTTTCGTTCTGCCCGTCCACAGTGATCAGAGAGCTGTAGACTTCATACGCCACGGTCCCGGGCTCGCGATAGATGAACTTGTAATTTCCCGAAGCGGACCGCAAGATCCGAGGCGCATCGATACGCAGAAACTCCGGTTCTCCGGCGAAGAACAGCACGTTCGAGGCGATGTCCTTCAAATGAACCGAGTAGGAAATGCGTTTCACGAGACGACGCCGGCGCATGTTGTCCACCAACCGGACTTCGCCGTTCCGGTCGGGACGCAGAATCTCTTCAGGCCCCGGAGGATTGTACCAGCGGTGTCCGTCGAATTCGCTCAAGGCGGCGCCGCGCCATTTCATCCGCTGGAGGAGAGGTTGATCCGGCGGCTCGTCCGTGCGGATGTGCATTACGGGTGTACTGACTTGTTTGATCTGCCCGATCTCGCCGAGCATTACGCTGTCCGCGAACCCTGGGATGTGATAACGAGTCGACACCAGATGTTGGAACGCCGCGCGCGCGGTTCGAGGAAGGACAAAAAACAATCCGCCCGTGAACAGCAGAATGCTGCCCGATACCAGCAGGCTCCCGGCAGCGAGCCGCGAACTCAGCCTTCTGGCCGCGGGAGGCTTCAACACCACTTGCGACGTCTGTGCCGATTGCCGAACTTCCGAACTGGTAAAAGTCGCTACGCCGAGCACCAGGAAGAGGGCCAGAAACAGAAAAAAGTTTATGTTCGACGACAGGATGCACGCCGCCAGCAGTTCCATAAACGCGATCAGTTTCAGGAGCAGATAATCGCGGTTCGTAGTAGCCGTCAGTACTTTTGCGATGGCGAGAAAAAAGACCAGGTGTACGGTCGCCTGAATGAACGAGCGTGAGATCCATGCATAATCCATGGCATAAACCGCCATGTACGCGAGAGTTACCAGATTGATCGCGCGGGCTGGGATCTCATAGTGGATTACGCCCGCCGAATAGAGCGCACGGATCAAAAGCGCCACAGCCATCAGGATCGTTGTTGGAACGTCCAGAAAGCCGCTGCCGACAACCGCAAGATAACCACTGGCCAGCAGACCGAGGACCGAAAACTGAAAGAATCGTTCTACGGGCGAAAGGACGCCGGAGGCCGGACCAGCCATAACTTAATTGGAACACGCCGCCCTCGGCCCGCTGTTACCATACATAAAGTTTGCAAGAATCATTGTCATCCACAGCCTCGCCCCCAGCGATTAGTTTCGTGAATAAACGGCGTCGTTCCTTACTTCTTGTTTTTCTCTGCACGGTCGTGGGAGCCGCGGCGCAGATGCTCATCAAGGAAGGGGCCACGACTGTCAAACAGCCAGGCTTTCTCGGCGCCGTTATCGCGATGTTGACGAATCCGCCGCTCTTTGCGGGATATTGCCTCTACGGACTCAACACGATTTTAATGGTGCTGGCGCTCAAAGACGGCGAGCTTTCGCTCGTGTACCCCGTCATTGCCTTGACCTACGTCTGGGTCGAGCTGGTTTCCATCTTTGTGTTCCACGAACCAATGAACGCCTTCAAAGCAATCGGCATCACCGTTATCGTCGCTGGGGTCGCGGTATTGGGCAGGAGTAAATCGGCTTGATCGAAACGCCGGTCTCCTCCATGCTGCTGGTGGTCGTGTCCTCTGTGTTCGGTTCGTTCGGCATGGTCTTTTTCAAGGCCGGGGCCAACAACCTGACGGGTGGGATTCAAAGTCTGATTTTCAACTGGCGCGTTTTTCTCGGCATCGGGTTGTATCTGCTGTCGTCGGTATTTTTTGTACTGGCCATGAAACATGGCGAGCTCTCTATTCTCTATCCGCTGGTTTCGCTGGGAACGGTCTGGACCCTGGTTTGGGCGCGCATCTTTTTCGGAGAAGCGGTGACGAAGCAGAAGATCGCCGCTGTCCTTCTCATTCTCACCGGCATTGTGTTTCTAAACCTGGGCCGGTAAACGATCCTCGTTCTAATACAATGAATCGTGGCGACAGTCACCTTCGAACAGGCTCGCGATTGTGTCATTTCAAAGGTATCCGAGGCTCGTCTCACGCCTGCTTCTGACGAAACGCGTTTATTCGAAGCTGCCGGGCGCGTACTCGCGGAAGATGTCGCCGCCGACCGCGACTATCCGCCGCTCTCCCGCTCGGTACGCGACGGTTTTGCTGTCCGCGCCGCCGATTTGCCCGGCGAATTCCTCATCGTGGGGGAAGTCCGGGCCGGCGGCATATTTACGGGCGACGTAGGACCGGGACAGGCGGTCGAGATCATGACTGGCGCTCCCATGCCCCAAAGCGCGGATTGCGTGGTCATGGTGGAACAGTGTATCGTGACCGGCGACAAGGTCACCACGAATACGGTTCTGGAAAAAGGCGCCAACGTAAATCCCAGGGCAGCGGAGGCCACTGCCGGAGAGACTTTATTAGAGACGGGGAAACGACTCGGATTTGCCGATATCGCTCTCCTCGCGACCGTAGGCCGTCACCATGTCCGGGTTTACCGGCAGCCGCAAGTGGCAATTATTGCAACCGGAGACGAGATCGTGGACGTGGCCGACACGCCTCTGGAATATCAGGTACGCAACTCAAATTCGGAGTCGATTGCCGTGCAGGTCGCGCGGGCCGGTGCGATTCCCGTTGTTCTTCCGGTAGCCCGAGATAACTACGATTCTACTCGCCAGGTTATCGAACATGGTTTGGAATACGACATGCTCTTGTTGTCAGGAGGTGTCTCGGCCGGAAAGTTCGATATTGTCGAGCGCGTTCTTTCGGAGATGGGCGCGGAGTTTTATTTCGATCGCGTGCTGATACAACCCGGTCAACCTCTGGTATTCGGCCGGGCCAAGGGCAAGTTCATCTTCGGATTGCCCGGTAATCCTGGATCCACAATGGTCACTTTCGAATTGTTCGCGCGTGCGGCTGTCGAACTGCTCTCGGGGCAGCGTGAAGTCCGGCTTCCTCTGCTGTGGAGCAAGCTGGCATGCGATTTCCGCGCCCGTTCCGGATTGCGGCGATTTCTTCCGGCCAGCCTGAGCAGCGACGGCGGAACTGTGAAGCCTCTCGGCTGGGCTGGGTCCGGAGATGTTACGGCTCTTTCGCGTGCCAATGCGTTTTTAGTGACCGATCCGGATCGCGAGAGTTGGACTGTGGGCGAGATGATACGAGTGCTCCCGAAATGAGCAAACTGACCCATTTCGACCAGGCCGGAAGTCCGCGGATGGTGGACGTCTCGGCGAAGCCGGAGACGAAACGGACGGCACGTGCCCATGCCTTTGTCCACATTCGGCCTGATGTGCTAGCGAAGCTGGCCGATAATCCAAAAGGTAATCCGCTCGAGATCGCGCGCATTGCCGGTATCATGGCTGCGAAAAAAACGTCCGAACTGATCCCGTTGTGCCATCCGCTCGCGCTTACCCACGCCGATGTGGAAACCTCTGTCGAAAAGGATGGCGTGCGCATCTATGCAACTGCCACTACTACCGCGCAGACCGGCGTCGAGATGGAAGCAATGACGGCAGTGAGCATTGCGGCACTGACGGTGTACGACATGACGAAGGCGCTCGACAAGTCTATCGAAATACAGGATGTTTATCTGATAGAGAAGACTGGCGGCAAAAGCGGGGATTTTCGTCGTTTATGATCCGCGTGGCTGTTTTGACCATCAGCGATTCCGCAATTGCCGGTAGCCGGCCGGATCGGTCGGGAGCTGCGTTGCGAGAACGGGTGGAAGCTCTGGGATGGCGCGTAGAATCGCAGCACGTCCTTCCGGATGAAGCGGATCAGATCTCCGCGAAGCTGACCGAACTCGCCGATGGGGGTACCGTGGAAGTAGTGCTCACAACAGGTGGAACCGGCATCACTGAGCGGGACGTCACACCCGAAGCCACTCGCATGGTAATCGATAAGGAGATCCCTGGGGTCTCGGAACTGATGCGATCGGAGGGCCGTAAATCCACTCCTCTTGCCGTCCTGTCGCGAGGCGTCGCAGGCTGGCGGAAATCCACGTTGATCGTAAACTTCCCCGGATCTCCTAAGGGCGCCATGGAATCGTTTGATGCCGTCGCGAACCTGCTACCGCACATTGTGGACCTGTTACACGGAAGAACACAGCACGGCCCCGATACTTTTGAGGAGCCGAAACACAGCCGAATATGAGGACGTCCGACAACATGATGCGCGCTTTACTTGTATTTGCCGTCATTTCCATCCTTCTGACCGCGCAGGACCTGCCGAAGGTTTTTCCGGGACAAGTGCCTCCCGGAGCGCCCCAACCGCCGCCCAGACAAATGCCGGGTCAGGTTGCTCCGCCTCCGGAAGCAACAACGTCACCGGCAGAACTTTCTCCAGAACCATCGATTCGCGTAACCACCACCGCGGTAGTGGTTCCGACCACGGTTTTAGACCGTCACGGGGATTACATTGATGGCTTGCAGCCACAGGATTTCATCTTGTACGACAACGGGAAACCGCAGAAAATCACGGCCGATATCGCTTATCAACCGATCTCGCTCGTATTGGCGGTACAAGCGAGTTATTCGTTGAACGACATCCTGCCCAAGGTTCAGAAGATCGGTAACGAAGTCAACGACCTGGTTGTCGGCTCGGGCGGCCAAATGGCGTTGATGGCCTTCGACCACCGCATTCAGACATTGCAGGATTTCACGGACGACGGCGGTAAGATCTCCGAGGCTTTACGGCGGCTTACGCCTGGAAGCAGCAGTCATCGCATGATCGATACCGTAATCGATGCCGTCCGTATGCTGGAGAAGCAACCGAAGGACCGGCGACGCATCATCTTGCTCATTAGTGAGAAACGCGACGGTTCGAGCGAAAATCACTTGCGCGAAGCCTTGACGGCCTCGGAGTTCGGAAATATAGCCATATACTTCATCGATATTTCCCATTTCATCGCTCTTGCGACCGGCGAACCGATGCCCGAGCGTCCCGACCCGTTTCCGGCCGCCGCGCAGCACCTTCCTCCCGGCGCTGCGCAGACGCCGACCACCATGGATCAATTGCACAACACGGGCAATTTTGTTCCGATGTTCGTCGAGATCTTCAAGGCGACAAAGGGCTTCTTCATCGCGGAACCGGCCGACATATTGACGCGCTACACGGGTGGAAAGCAGTACTCATTCGTCAGCCAGAAATCGCTCGAGCGAGCTGTCTCCGCGCTGGGGCAAGAAATCCACCATCAATACCTGTTGAGTTATAGCCCCAATAACCTGTCAGAAGGTGGTTTCCACGAGATACGAGTGGAAGTGAATCGCCCGGGATTGGAAGTCCGTTCGAGGCCGGGTTATTGGAAGGCCGCGGAGCCGGGCGGGCCGTAAAGAACGCTCAGTGCGCGTGAGTCGCTTTGGGCTGGTATTCGCCTGCCACTGCTCGAAAACCGATGGCCAGGCGATTCCAGCCGTTGATGGCGATGATCGCCAGCGTCAAATTGACCAGTTCCTCTTCGCTGAATTGTTGCCGTGCTTCCTCATAAACAGCGTCCGGAGCATGGCTTTCAGAAATTCGCGTGATTGCTTCGGTCCAGGCTAGAGCAACTCGCTCTCGATCGGTATAGAAAGGCGCCTCTCGCCAGACTTCGAGGCAATAAAGGCGCTGCTCGCTTTCCCCCTCCGCCCGCGCGTCTTTCGTATGCATATCGATACAGAACGCGCATCCGTTGATTTGCGACGCGCGCAGTCTTAGCAGTTCCAATAACGACTGCTCCAGGCCGGAAGACTTTCGAACGTGACCCTCCAGGGCGGCCATAGCCTGGTAAACTCCGGGCGCCGTTTTGTAAATATCCAAACGTGGTTTGTCCAACTTGGTTTGCATGGCTCTCCTACACCCTCAGGATAAGACCTAGCGATTCGGCGAGGCCGGCGCCTCTTCTCCAAACACGATGGTAGAATCCACGCTGTACAGATTGAATCGGGTTTCGAGCGGACGAAGCATCTCGAGAACGATGGAATCTCCTCGTGTTTTCAACGAGAAGTGGGTATTGCCCTCGCGCTCGACGGGAAATTCGCGGCTGCCGAACGGTGGAATCTGCACGTCGTATGCGACAGAACAGAGTGGAACCAGTTCCGGCGTCTTGTCCGGAACGAAGACAAGTGTTCCGGAGGAGTAACATAACGAGGCTCTCGCGGCGCGTTCCGATGTGTTGATCAGAGAGATCTCATCACCGCTCCCGTGACTGCGAATGTCGCCCGAAAACCAAGGATTGCGCGTGGGATAAGCCACGGCGCGAGGCGCACTCTTCAGTTCATTCCCAGCGACACATTCGGTTTTTCCACTCACGGAAATGACCGGCCCCGCGCCTGCCGGTACATGTTCGTGAACCTTCACCCAGGCGCCGGTGGTAGTTTCGTCGAAATCGGGCCGAAAGCTCGCCCGTTCGCCCGGTTCGAGCCGCAGGCCCAAGCCGTGCCCCGCCGCCACCGCTACAAGAGCGCCGCTGCTCTTATGAGCTTCAACTTCTGCCATAACCGGCTTCTCCCCGAGGTTCAGGAGGTCGATATCGGACCAGCACGACGGACCGTGACCTAAAGCGGGCAGTACAGTATCGACAAATCGCCCGGGCTGCTCCGCAAACACCGTCCCCGTCAAGAAAAGGAGGATCGCAAAAGGCCCGCGGGACGTGCGCACACCTATTTATCGGCGCGCGGGGAGAATAAGTGTATCCCCTTGCTCAGTGAGTATCTAGTCAGCACGGCAGCGGACGCGGAAGGCTGTATCGCCTGATTTTGTAGCGAAGCGTGTCGCGGCTGATCCCGAGAATCTTGGCCGCCCGGCTCTGATTCCACCTGGTCTGTTCCAGCGCCTCAATCAGTAATCTTCGCTCGGCAATTTCGAGGAGGCCCGGCAGCGGCGCGCACTGCATTTCGGGATACTGCGCCGCATTGAGGCAAGGTGGGTCCGGGCGCGACGTGTTCTGAATGTCCAGTCCCATGCTCGAAGGCTTCAGCCAATTCTGTTCCTCAAGTAACATACCGCGCTGAATGCAGTTCCGGAGTTCGCGCACATTCCCAGGCCAGTCGTGCTGAAGCATGGCCGTCAACGCTCCTCTGGTGAAACCCTCGATATGATTGCGTTTCAATTTGTCTCTATAGTATTCGGCGAAATAATTCGCGAGGGGAATAATGTCTTCTTTACGCTGGCGAAGTGGCGGAATTAGCAATTGGACAACATTAAGACGGTAATATAGATCCATTCTGAATCGCCTGCTCTCCACTGCTTCCGCCAGCCCGATGTTGCTTGCGGCCAGGATGCGCAGATCGACCTCAATGTCGCTTACTCCCCCCAGTCGGCGGAAGGCTTGACGATCGAGAACGCGCAGCATCTTTGCCTGGAGGAGCAGAGGCATTTCCCCGATTTCGTCGAGAAACACGGTCCCCCCGGAAGCCATCTCCAGCAGTCCCCGCTTCGCGTTACGCGCATCGGTAAATGCGCCCGCCTCGTAACCGAACAACTCGCTTTCCAGTAAGGTCTCTGGAATCGCTGCGCAATTCAGCGATACGAAAGCTTGTTCGCGTCTCTCGCTGCAACAATGCAGGTAATGGGCAACGACGTCCTTGCCGACCCCGGTTTCTCCTTCGAGCAGAACTACCGACGCGGCGCTGGCAGCTACGCGGCGAGCCAATTCTAACACCTGCTTCATCGCAGGCGAGGCAGCGACGATCTCAAACTCCTCGGTCGGTTTCTGCTTCTGGGTTCGGCAAGGAGTGATCTTGTTCCCTGGACGCTCACTCGTCCGCGTAACGGGCTTGCTGAAAGCAATTTGCGTTCGCGGACTTTGCGTCGCGGAATCCCGAGAGATGCGGTTCGCGGGCTCATGCGCCGTGTCCATTGATGCGGGAACCGACACGCCTATGCCCCGAAGCGTAGCTGAGAGCAGATCTTCGCGCGCCTGGGTTTTGAGGCCTTCGCGATGTCTGTGCAATGCCATTTCGACGCTGGTCTGGATGTCCGCTTTTGTAAATGGCTTAAGCAGGTAGCCCAGAGGCTCTGTGAATTTCGCCCGTTCGATGGTGTCAGAATCGGCGAAAGCAGTCACATATACTACGGGAATATTAAATCGGTCGCGCAGGATCTGTGCGGTCTCGATCCCATCCATGGACCCTTGGATTCGTATGTCCATGAGCGCGAGGTCCGGGCGGGTACCCTCCGCATCCAAAATCGCTTGAGGGCCGTTGGACACGATATTTGTGACGGAGTAGCCGAATTTTGTGAGGGCGCCCTCGATGAATGCCGCGGAAATGGCTTCATCTTCAATTACGAGGATTCGATCTGGCACTCCTCCCCCCTAGCAGGCGGAAAGCCAGCGAAGGCGTCCGCGCTGAGTTCCGGACCTTATTGATCCGGCCTCAGGCTGATGATGGGCGCACTCAAACACTCTCCGGACGAACAGTGCCCGGGCGGAGTCTTCGAAAACTTTTTAGATAGCGTGTCGATCAATTCTATGCCCCTCTTGTTACGCGTGTCCATAGTTCTAAAAAGATTCTTGGGGTGAGGTATTTATCCACAGCCGGTTCGAAGACGACAAAACGTTGCGGGGATTCGCTGATTTATCTCTTGATTTCTAGTCAAACACAACCGTCTTATTGCCATAGCCCAGGATGCGGTGATCGAGATGCCACATGATGGCCCGCGACAGCACGACACGCTCCAGGTCTCGTCCCTTTTGGATGAGGTCGCTCACTTCGTCGCGATGCGATATGCGCGCGACGTCCTGCTCGATGATTGGACCTTCGTCCAGGGATTCGGTGACGTAATGGCTGGTAGCACCGATGAGCTTGACGCCCCGGTCGAATGCCGCATGATAGGGACGGGCGCCAACAAACGCCGGCAAGAACGAGTGGTGCACGTTGATAATCTGCCACGGATATTGCGCGACAAACTCCGGCGAGAGTATTTGCATGTATCGCGCCAGTACCACGAGATGAATGCCGCGCTCGCGCAGCAACTGAAGTTGCTTCTCCTCGGCTTCCCGTTTGAGGCCGGGCTTCACAGGGATGTGTTTGAATTCCACACCGTAAAACTGGGCCAAAGCTTCCCCTTCTGTGTGATTGCTTATGATCAATGGGATGATGCAATGAAGTTCGCCGGACTGTTGCCGGTGCAATAAATCGGCAAGGCAATGCAGGTGTTGGGATACGAACATGGCCACGCGCAATCGCTCCGCTTTGAGCTCGAGCCGCCAACGCATTCTGAGGTCTAAGGCCATCGAGCGGAACTCTTCTCGGAACGCAGGCAGATCGAATCCGTCCAACGACCATTCCACGCGCATAAAGAATAGACCGGCTTCTTGATCCTGGTGCTGGTCGGCGTGCGTGATGTTGGCGCCATATCGATAGAGAAGGCTTGCGACGCCCGCGACCAGCCCCTTGCGGTCGGGGCAATCGATCAAAAGAACTGCGGTGTTCCACATGGCGGAACTAGCATAACTCATAGCTTCTCGAGGCGGGAAGAACCCGTTGGGCATATGGCATCGAACGATTTTGTACTAGGACAAGCACTACCGCCATGGGACTGAAACACTATTTCTCAAGCAAGACGAACTAGTCTGCGCGATCATAAATTGCAAAAACTAGCTGTAAATTCATCACTGCAGTCTCTCTTCACGTAATTAGTCCAGCGGATGAAAAGGGCTGGGTATCAGTACATTACATCCGTACTATGGCGTGTTGGTTTAACGAAATAATCTGTTATTCTTCCGGGCGGAAGGTGAACTCACTTGTCTCTATCGACAAAGTTACTTTTGCTGCTCACAACCTTAGGAATGGCGAGCTTCGCCAATACGATTTCTTTCACCGGACCGTCAGACACGATTATCGGCGATCCGCTTCAATACGATATTTTCGGCGTCCAACTCACTCAGCCGACAAGCAGTAACACGGACTGGGTTGTGACGATCGAGACAAACTACCCGGAATCGATCCCCGGGAGCCCGGATGTAGTGCCGCCCTACAGTTACAACGGTACGCTCTACGGCATGGGCGACGTACTCTTCACATGGGCTGGCAACGACTATGGACTCGTACTGACCCCTCATGACGGGTACGCCGCCGGAGATCTCTATGAGGCTTCCGGATTCCAGACCTCCGGACAGGTTATGGGCATTGCTGCTTCACCGCGCCCGGATGTCAACGTTTTACTGAATTCCGGCGGGACCCTGGTGGGCGTTGGATTCCTGAGCGGCGCACAGACGGGCAATGGAAAAACCACCGGTCTTTACACCGTTACCGACGATTTCAGCGCGCCGGCCGGCTTCCTTTCAACCGGGGAATTCGGAATCCAGGTATCGTCCTATGTCTGCGCCAACGGGTATATCAGCGGTTCCGGCGGTTTTCCCCCACCTTCAACCGTGCCGGAGCCAAGCACCTTCCTTCTGATGGCCCCCGCGCTCGTGCTGTTTGGCCGCCGTCTGGTACGGTGAGGCGTCTCGTTCCACTGCCGCAATTCCCGCTGCCATCCTCCGGTCTGGCAGCGGGAGCGGCGTTTACGGCGAGTGGCCGCACTTATAGGACGTCTCCCAACGGCGTCCGTGAAACCCTCGCCGGTAACGAAGTACTATGGTCCGCCCGTTACGTTCAGTACCCTTGACCTCTGTGAGCTCTCCCGCGCTCGACGTATTCTGGTCCAGCCGATAAACGTTCGATTGAAAGCGAGAGCTTATGAAGACTAAGTTTCTATTAACTATAGGATTGTTCACCACGAATCTATGTTTCCTTTCGGTTGCCGCTACGAGTGGCGACGTTTCCCCGAGCAGCAGCACGGTTGTCCTTGAGATCGACGGCAACAAAGTCACCCTCGCCGATTTCGAGCAGAAGCGGCCCACCGCCCTGTTTCAGGCTCGCAACACCTTCTACGAATCCGAAAAGAAGGCTGTGGACCAATACGTAGACGACTACCTTCTGGAGCGCCAGGCACAGAAAGAAAACCTCACGGTCACTCAGCTCCTGGACCGTCACGTGAATAGTACCCTCCCCAAAGATCCCTCCGATGAGGCGCTTCGCGTTTACTACGAAGGTGTCGACACCAAGGAATCGTTTGACGCCGTGAAGGGTCAGATCCTGCAGCATGTCCGCGATCGCAGAATGGCGAAGGCGAAGGCCGCTTACATGGCTTCTCTCCGCAGCCAGGCCAACATTGCCATCAAGCTCACTCCTCCCCGCACCCAGATCACGGTTAAGAACGCGCCCGTCCGCGGCGACATCAACGCGCCTGTGACCATCATCGAGTACGCCGACTACGAGTGCCCCTACTGCCAGCAGAGCCAGCCGACCATCAACAAGGTGGAAGCGGCTTTCAAAGGCAAAATCGCATTCGCGTACAAAGATGTTCCGCTGCCGATGCACAGCCACGCGCAGAAGGCCTCCGAAGCCGCCCATTGCGCGGGTGAGCAAGGCAAATACTGGGAATACCACGATATGCTGTATGCCACTAAAGCTCTGGAAGTTCCGCAGTTGAAGCAGCATGCCCGCGAGCTGAAGCTGGATGGCGCGGCTTTTGACAAGTGCCTGGACTCCAGCGCCGAGGCCGAGTCGATCAAACCGTACGTCGCGGAGGCTCTGGGCTTCGGTCTTCAGGGCACGCCGGGCTTCTTCATCAACGGCCGATTCTTTTCCGGTGGGATGTCTTACGATGAGTTCCGCAATGTGATCAATGAAGAATTGAAAGCGGCGGGCGATCTCAAACAGACTGCCCAGCGGTAAATACAGATTGTCTTACGGGGCCGGGCATTAAAAGCCCGGCCTTTACTCATTCCTTCCAGTTTTGATCCCTTCGTAATACAAATCCCCTCGATATCATTGGTACGCTGGACTTTCTCCCAACCGCGGAATGCAATGGTCGCAATTCATGAAAGCCACGGCACCAATAACCCGGTCTGAACCTGCCGGGAACGCGAATTACAGCATTGCCATCGGGTATCTTCGCGCTGCCATCATCGTCGTCGTGGTCGCAGTCCACTCGGTCCTGGCGTATTGCTCTTTCGCACCCAAGCAAATCCCGTTTGGGACGAGGTCGGACCTTTGGAAGGCGTATCC
>CAWDKQ010000001.1:0-14115 GCA_963802915.1 Bryobacterales bacterium | reverse complement strand
TCGACGGCGTGCTGAACCGGCGCAATCATACCGACCGAGGCTGGACCGCCGAATTAGCCTTCCCGTGGCGCAGCCTAGAGCCGATCGCGGATGGTCGTTCCCTGCCTCCGAGAGATGGGGACGTCTGGCGCATCGACTGCTCCCGTTTCGAGAAAATCGGACGCCACGGCGAGGAACTCGATCCTTCAGCCGGCTGGACCTGGAACCGGCACGGCCATTACGATTCCCATATCCCGGAAGTATTTCCCTACGTCACATTCTCAACCGATCCGGTATCCGGGTAGCCCTGTTCAAATCCTCGGGACAGGTGTACATTAGAGCCAGAAAACGAGGAGGCGACATGACTGTGCCTGAACGTCAGCCCGTCCTCACCGAAGCCGAGTGGAACATCATCCTCGAGCTCCTGGCGCGTGAACGGCGGGATCTCCCAATCGAAATTCATCACACGAGTACCCGGAAATATCGCGATATGTTGCGAGACCGGCTCAGAACGATCGAGCAATTGCTCGAACAATTCGAGTCGATCGCGGCGTAATCGTGAAGCAGCGGCCCTCGCGTACGTGCTAGAAAGGAATTTCAGCAATGGCTATCCTATCTTTCCTGGCGCGACGCGGGCTGCCGCTGAGCGCGATTGCCCTGTTTGCAATGGGAAGCATCAGCGCCGCCGAGCGAAGAGCTTCCTTCAATGACCACTGGCTTTTCCTGAAAGCCGATCCCGCCGGCGCGGCCGATGCCGCGTTCGATGACAGCGCCTGGCGCAAGCTCGACCTTCCCCACGATTGGGCCATCGAAGGCCCGTTCGATTCCAAGTACGTACCGAGCACCGGCGGGTTGCCCATTTTCGGCGTGGCGTGGTACCGCAAGCATTTCACCATTCCGGAGTCCGGACGCGGTCAGTTCTACAGCGTGGACTTCGACGGCGCAATGTCCAACTCCCAGGTCTTTCTGAACGGTCACGAGATCGGCGGGCGGCCGTACGGCTACAGCAGCTTCGAGCTCGATCTCACTCCGTTCCTTATTTATGGGAAGGACAACGTCATTGCGGTTCGTCTCGCGCCTGAAATTGAATCCTCGCGGTGGTATCCGGGCGCCGGGATTTATCGCAATGTCTGGCTTGTCACTACCGGGCCGGTTCACGTTGCCCACTGGGGAACCTACCTGACCACGCCCAACGTGTCCGATTCCAGCGCGACCGTCGCCCTGCGCACTGAAGTCCGAAATCGAAGGACGGAGCAGGCGCAAGTCACGGTCGAGACCACGATCCTCGACGCGAGCGGCAGCCAGGTTGCCGACCAGTCCGAGAGCCTCAATATTGCCGCTGCACGATCTCAATCGGCCCGCCAGACTCTCAACGTCGCCAATCCGCAACGCTGGGACATCGATCACCCGTATCTCTACCAGGCGGTCACCACCATCAAAGAGGGCGATCAGATCCTCGACCGGTACATCACCCCATTCGGTATCCGCACCATTGAATTTGACCGCGACAAGGGTTTCGTCCTAAATGGCCGCAAAGTGAAACTCCATGGTGTCTGCAACCATCACGATCTCGGCGCGCTAGGAACCGCGGTGAACCGGCGTGCGACGGAGCGCCAGCTTCAAATCATGAAGAGTATGGGCGTGAACGCCATTCGAACTAGTCACAATCCGCCGTCGCCCGAATTGCTCGAATATTGCGACCGGCTCGGGCTCGTCGTGATGGACGAATCCTTCGATATGTGGCGCGTCGCGAAGGTCAGGAACGGCTATACCAAGTACTTCGACAAATGGGCTGAGATGGACATGCGGGATCTCCTTCAGCGCGACCGCAACCATCCTAGCGTCATTATGTGGAGCATCGGGAACGAAATCCCCGAGCAAAACCGGCCCGAAGGCGCTCAGACCGCCAAATTCCTGACCGGCATCGCGCACCAGGAAGACCCCACGCGTCCGACCACTTCCGCCTTTGATAACTGGTCCGGAGCAATCAAGAACGGACTCGCCGACGAAGTCGATGTGCCGGGCTTCAACTACAAACCCGAGTATTACGGCCAGATCCTGAAAGAGCACCCCAAGTGGGTCATTTACGGATCGGAAACTGCCTCCTGCGTGAGTTCACGGGGCGTGTATCACTTGCCATTGAAGTACTTCGAGAGAGACCCGTCTTTGCAGGTTTCGAGCTACGACGAGGTTGCGCCTCCGTGGGCGAATTGTCCCGACGTTGAGTTCGACGCGCAGGACCGCTTCCCGAACGTCATGGGAGAGTTTGTTTGGACCGGCTTCGATTATCTCGGCGAGCCGACACCTTACGGCAGCGTTAAATATTGGCCGTCCCACAGCTCCTACTTCGGCATTGTCGACCTTGCCGGGTTCCCGAAAGATCGCTATTACAGCTACAAGAGCCAATGGACTACCGACCCCATGGTCCACGTTTTCCCGACCTGGAATTGGGCCGGGCACGAAGGCGAAATCGTCCCGGTAATGGCCTATACAAATGGCGACGAAGTGGAGCTCTTCCTGAACGGCAAATCGTTAGGACGCAAGAAGCTTGGCGTCGACACAGTCGAGATTCAAGTCGGCGGGAATGTCAGTCCCACGCATAAGTTCACGTCGAAGTACCGGCTCGAATGGGACGTGCGCTATCAGCCCGGCACGCTCCGAGCCGTCGCCTACAAAGCCGGCAAACAGTTCGCAGTAGATGAAGTGCGCACCGCCGGCGCTCCGGCCCGAATCAGCTTGACCCCGGACCGCTCAACGATCGCCTCCGACGGCCAGGATTTATCGTTCGTGACCGTTCGCATCGAAGACAAAGACGGCAATCTCTGCCCGTCCGCCGATAATCTGGTGCAATTCAAAGTGGATGGCGCGGGCAGTATAGCGGCCGTCGACAACGGCAACGCCGCATCGGTCGAGCCGTTCCAGGCCGATCATCGCAAAGCTTTCAGCGGCATGGCGCTCCTGATTGTCCGCTCGCGGGCTGGGCAACCCGGCGACATCAAAATCGCCGCAAGCTCCGACGGCCTCCAATCGGCGAATTCGACGCTCTCGGCAAACGCTAAATAACGATTGCGCAAAGCTAGCGATTTTACGCATCCTGTGTGCGTCAGTTACCCCAGCCATCCGGCGTAGTTGCCGCGAAATGGCGCAAACCATCACAATTGCACCGCAATAGTCCTTTGGTCGCTTTATTGCGTAATCCGCAGCACCCGTAATGGAAAGGGGGTGGTGCACATGCGCCGCCTGCTGCGCGATTCCGCTCATTTGGTTCGACCGGCACTCGTCATTCTCGCCGGCCTCGCAATCTTCCTCGTCGTCCGTGGCGCCATCATTCCCAAGGGATTCGGCCAGTATGGACATTACCGTCCCGGCGCGCTCGAACTCGTCCGCCAGCGTCCGATCGCATTCGCCGGGCAGGACACTTGCATTCTTTGTCATGACGACAAAGCCAAAGAACGCGCCGCCGGCAAACACGCCCACGTAGCCTGTGAAGCGTGTCACGGCGCACTGGCCCAGCACGCCGACGATCCCGGGGCGCACGTTCCAAAACTGCCCGAAGTCGCGAGCCTCTGTGTCCGCTGCCATGAGCAGGACGCCGCCAAACCCAAGAGCTTTCCGCAGGTCGCCAGCGTCGAGCACTCCGGCGGCGTGGTCTGCAACACCTGCCACCAACCGCACAATCCCCACATTTGAGGCAAGGAGATCACCATGGACATCACCCGTCGCGATTTATTCATGATAGGAAGCAAGATTCTGGTCCTCGCCTCCGTGGGCGCCACCCTGGAGCAGATCACCGGCGCGGAGCCCGCTCCTGACGCCTACCGCATGGCCGATCACTGGTGGGGCATGATCATCGACATCGACAAGTGCATCGGCTGCGGCAACTGCGTGCGTGCCTGTTCCAAGGAGAATAACGTACCGGACGGGTACTTCCGGACCTGGGTGGAGCGCTACGAGATCGAAGAAGGCAAGCCGCCGCGCGTGGAATCGCCCAACGGCGGCATCAACGGCTTTCCCCCATCAACTCGTACGGGCCTGAAGAGCTTCTATGTTCCGAAGCTCTGCAATCATTGCGTGGATTCGCCCTGCGTGCAGGTGTGCCCGGTAGGCGCTACGTTCGTCAGCCCCGACGGAGTGGTTATGGTCGACGAAACCTATTGCCTGGGCTGCCGCTACTGTGTGCAGGCCTGCCCGTACGGCTGCCGCTATTTGCATCCGACGAAGCAAACCGTCGACAAATGCACACTGTGTTATCACCGCATCACCAAGGGACTGACTACGGCATGCTGCGAAAACTGTCCAACCGGCGCGCGCCTGCTCGTGGATTTCAAGAACCCGAAAGATCCCGTCCATGAAATCCTGCGGACCAATAAGGTTCAGGTCCTTAAGCCCTACATGGCGACGCAGGCCAAGGTTTACTACGAGAATCTCGACGGCGAGGTGCGCTAAATGATCATCCCTGGCGTTGATGGTTTCATGTACCCGAACGAGGTGGAGCTGCAATGGAGCGTGCTCATTGTGCTCTATCCCTACATCACCGGCCTCGTCGCCGGCGCGTTCATTCTCGCGTCCTTGGAGAGAGTCTTCAAAGTGGACGCGGTCCGTCCCACCTACCGGCTGGCGTTGTTAACGGCCCTCGCTTTTCTGCTGGTTGCGCCGCTACCCCTCCAACTGCACCTCGGACATCCCGAACGGTCCTTCGAGATGTACCTGACGCCCCACACCTCCTCGGCCATGGCGATGTTCGGGTTCGTTTACCTCTGGTACCTCACGGTCGTTTTGTTACTCGAGATCTGGCTCGATTATCGCGCCGAGATCGTGAATCTTGCTCTCACCACCAAGGGATGGCTGCGCTGGATCTATCGCGTCCTCACGCTCGGCTCCTACAACGTCAGCCCGGAGGCCCGCCGCATTGACGAAAAGGTCGGTTATGCGGTGACCGTCATCGGCATTCCCTCGGCATTTCTGCTCCACGGATACGTCGGCTTCATTTTCGGATCGGTAAAAGCCAACCCCTGGTGGTCCACGCCTCTGATGCCCGTCGTATTTCTGTTTTCTGCGATGGTCTCCGGAATCGCCGCCGTCATGGTGCTGTACGTTGTCTCGAACAAATTGCGCAAAGTGCCCATCGACATGCAGTGTCTCGATACCATCGCGCGTTACCTCTTCTACACTTTCGTCATCGATTTCTCCCTGGAGATGTTGGACTTGATTCATCGCACCTACGAGTCCGACGAATCGTTCCGCAGCCTTGATTTCATGGTCCATACACGGCTGTGGTTTTCCCACGTGATTCTCCAGATTTGCATCTGCACATTGATACCTCTAGCCCTGCTTGCTGCCAATCAATTATGGAAATTCTCCGAGGCTAAGCGAAAAGCGATGTACATGACCGCCGGCGGCCTGACCCTGATCGGCATCTTTGCCATGCGCTGGAATGTGGTGATCGGCGGGCAAATGTTTTCCAAAAGCTTCCTCGGTTACACAACCTACAAAATGCAACTGGTGGATCGCGAGGGATTGCTGATGGCAATCTTCTTGATGCTCCTCCCGTTTGCGATCCTTCTGGTTTTGTTAAAGCTCCTGCCGCCATGGCAGGAGGGAAAGGCTCACGAAGCCTGAGGAGGTTGCCGTGTCGCAACCCGAGTTCGAGGCGTTGGAGCGCGAAGTCCGCGATCTGGCGAATCGCGTTGCATTTCTAGAGCAGTGCGCGGGATTAATCCCCGCCTCCGCGCCAGCGCAAAGCGCACCCGAGTTTCCATCCGACCATCCCCTGGCCGGGATGCCCGGAGTCCTGCCGCTCGTAGGCAGGTCGCTATTGGGAATTGCCGGCGCGTACCTGCTGCGCGCTCTCACGGAAGCCGGCGTCCTGCCTGCGCGAATAGGCATCGGCGCCGGAATCGTTTATGCGCTTTTGTGGCTCACTTGGGCGGCCCGAAGCCCCTCCATGGAACGCTTGAAAACCGCCGTCGACAGTCTTACCGCCGTCCTGATTCTCTGTCCTCTGCTCTGGGAGGCGACCATTCACTTCCAGGTAGTGACTCCCTGGACGGCCGCTGCGATCCTCCTCGTCTTCGCGGCCTTCGGCATGACGATAGCCTGGCGCAAGAGCCTTTTGATCGTCTCCACATTCGCCACACTCGCGGCTTTAGGGACAGCCGCCGGTCTCCTCATCGCTACTCACAACATCCTGCCGTTCACATTTCTTTTTCTCGCCGTTGCCGCGGCCATCGAAGTCTCCGCTTGCCTGGAGCACTGGTTGAGCGAGCGCTGGCTGGGGGCGACGGCTGCCGATCTTTCGGTTCTGCTGGCCACCTGGCTGGTGACAAATCCCCATGGACTGCCGGAGGGCTACGCAGCCATTCCACACGCCTGGCTGCTCACCGCGCAAATAGCCCTCCTCACCATCTATCTTTCGAGCACCATCGTCCGGACGCTATTTCGCGGTTTTTCATTCACGGTCTTTGAGACCGCTCAATGCGCAGTGGCCTTCGCTGTATGCCTGAGCGGCGGTCTGCAGATGGCGCCGGTGATGGCCGTGGTCATGCTTGTTTGCGCCGTGGCTTGCTATCTGGTGTCCTTTGCGCTGCTCGATCGCCAAGGCAGCTCCAGTCGCAACTTCTACACCTACTCGACTTTTGGGCTGGTTCTGACGCTGGCAGGCAGTCGCATCCTGCTCTCCAACTCCGAAGCAGCCTGGACCTGGACCGTCCTGGCGATAGCCTGTATCTGGTCGGGCGGTTTCTTCGGCCGCTTGACGCTACAAGTGCACGGCGGAATTTATTTGATCCTGGCGCTATTTGCTTCGGGGGCGTTTCAGGAATCCGCCAATCTATTGCTGGGAACAGAATCCGGTCCGGGCGAGCGGCAAGTGGCGCTTTGGATAGGCGTGGCCGCAACAATGCTCGCCTATGCCCTGGCGACCCACTACGGTCGCGAGACCACCTCTTCATGGAGCAGACAGTTCTTCCGCATTGCGATGGCGGCGAGCTTTCTTTGGCTGGCAGCCGGAACCACTGCAGGTATTCTGACCGGAACGTATCACCTGATCTTAGGCGCCGCAGCGAGTCACGCATATTGCGCGACCCTTCGCACAGGCGTTCTGGCAGGCCTCTCCGTTCTCCTCGCCTGGGTGGGGCCGCGTTGGAACCGGCCCGAGTTATCGCGCCTGATCTACCCTGCGATGCTGTTGGGCGGTTATCGCCTGCTGGCGCAAGACCTGCAACAGGGCCAGACGGGAGCCCTCTTCTTCTCTCTATTGCTTTATGGCGCGGTCTTAACCGCTCTTCCCCGGCTGAAAAGAAGCCGCGCCATGCCATAACAGTGTAGATGCAACTTTTCCAGTTGATCCTTGCCGGCGCCTGCTTCGCCACGGGCGGATTGTTCATGAAATTGTCGAACGGCCTCACGCGCCTAACGCCTACCGCGACGTTCGTGCTCCTATTCGTGATCGGAGCGTTGCTGCAAGCCCTGGCGATGCGTCGCGCAAACCTGGGCGTCGCCTACATTGCTGTCCTTGGATTCGAAGCCGCGTTGACAGCCGTTTTCAGTATTGCGGTGTTTCATGAACATTGGTCGGCAGGCAGGATTCTCGCGGTAACGATCATTATTATTGGCGTGGCGCTGCTTCGGCGCACCTAGCATCGCGCGCTATCCTTAAATTTCATGCCATTCCCGATCCACCGCATGCGCCGCATGCGTGCTACCCCCAGCCTCCGAACGCTCGTTCGCGAGACCATGCTGGCGCCCTCGCAATTCATTCTGCCGCTGTTTGCTGTCCCGGGCGAAGGCATCCGCCGCGAGATCAGTTCGATGCCCGGGAATTTTCAGCTCTCGGTGGACGAGTTGGTAAAAGAATGCGCGCAGGCCCATTCGCTCGGCATCGGCGGCGTCATTCTGTTCGGCATTCCGGAATCGAAAGACGAGACTGCATCGGGAGCTTACGACGAGAACGGCATCGTGCAGCAAGCCATCCGAGCCATCCGCCGCGAAGTCCCAGGCCTGCTAATCGTGACCGACGTCTGCAATTGCGAGTACACCAGCCATGGGCATTGCGGGAAGATCGTCAACAACGATGTCCACAACGATTCAACGTTGGAGTGGCTGGCTGCGACTTCCGTTTCCCATGCCAAAGCCGGCGCCGACATCATCGCTCCTAGCGACATGATGGACGGGCGAGTCGCCGCTATTCGCAAAGCGCTCGACGGAGCGGGATTTGAAAACACGCCGATTCTCGCTTACGCAGCGAAATACGCCTCGGTCTTCTACGGACCGTTTCGGGAAGCAGCCGAATCGGCGCCCCAATTCGGAGACCGCCGCAGCTACCAGATGGACCCGGCCAACGCCCGCGAAGCGATGCGCGAGATCGAGCTGGATATCGAAGAGGGAGCCGACATGATCATGGTGAAGCCGGCCATGCCCTATCTCGACATCATCCGCCATGCTCGCGATCGTTTCGAGCTGCCGCTAGGCGCTTACCAGGTGAGTGGAGAATTCAGCATGATCGTGGCCGCCGCGCAAAACGGTTGGCTCGATCTGGACCGCGCCATTCTCGAATCTCTCACATCCATACGACGCGCCGGAGCCGATTTCATTCTGACGTATTTTGCTCCGCGTGCCGCGCAGTTGCTGGGTTAACGCGCCGATCGGAGCGCGGCCGCGCGATTGTGAATCGCATTGTCGTATTTCGGGTCGATGCGAATGGCCTGATCGAAATCGGCAATCGCGGCCTTGTAATCGCGCAGGCGCATGTAAACATAACCGCGCGCATTGTACGCGCGCGCGAAATCCGGCTTCATCCGAATCGCCTCGGTAAGTTCAGGAATCGCTTCACGAAAAGCTTCTTTTGCGAGCAGTTGCCGTGCCCGCGCCTCGTGAGCTTCCGCCGATTCTCCCGTATTCACTTTGGGAACGGACGCCGTCATTGTTGGAATCGGCTTCGTCGCAACAGGCTGTGGCGGCGGACTTGGCTGTGGTAGCGGAGCCGGGGCCATAACGGCAGCCGCGGCCGCGACCGCTGTTTTGGGCGTCGGTGCAGCGGCAACAGTCGGCGATGGCTGCGCTGGTGCTGGAGCCTGCGCCAACTTTAACTGCTCCTCCGTTTTTCCGAGCACCAACTGCGCCTCTTGATAGTCCGGCCGCAACTTGATCGCCTCTTGCAGATCGGCACGCGCCTTCTCATAATCGTGCAACAGATAATACGCGCTCCCGCGAGCAAACCACGCCTCCGGCAATTTGGGATTGAGCCGGATGGCTTCCGTGCGATCCCTCAATCCCTCTTCATGCCGGCCGAATTGATGATACGATCCGCCGCGCGCTACCCACGCCTCCGCGAAGTCCGGCCGCATCTCGACCGCTTTCTCCCGATCCGCGAGAGCTTCCTGCTGCTTCCCGAGTTGCACATAAGCCGAGGCGCGCGCCAGGTAAAGATACACATCCGTCGGCCGCGCCGCCATGGCCGCCGTGTAATCGTCCACGGCGCTCTTATAATCCTGCATCTTCGTATGCGCTGCGCCGCGCAACGCCAAAGCCTTGTAGCTGTTCGGCTGTAGTTCGAGAACTTTGCTGAAATCCTCAACCGCGCGATCGAATTCGCCGAGCTGCCCGAAGGCGAACCCGCGATCCAGGTATGCGTCCGCGTAATCCGGTTTGAAATTGATGGCCTGGTTGTAGTCGTCGATGGCCTCGTGATATCGCCCCATGTTGGCGTAAACGTTAGCCCGCTGTTTGATCGGCAGCGGATCGTCGAGGCGCAGCCGGATGCCGCGGTTATACTCCGCAAGCGCTTTGTCTAACTGTCCCAGGTCGGCGTATACCGCGCCGCGTGCGTTATAGATCGCCGCGTTGTCGACGCTATGCTTGAGCGCCTGGTCATAATCGGCGAGCGCTTTCTCCGGCTGCTTCAGCTTGCGAAAGCAGTCGCCACGCAGTTGCCAGGCTTCTCCGTCCGATGGCGTCAATTGCAATGCCTTGTCGAGATCCGTCGTGGCGTTCTTGAAATCGCCTTGTGTGTAGCGCACGCGGGCGCGATGAAACCAGGACGGCTCGTCATCCGGAGCGGCTTCGATCGCGGAAGAAAAATCTTTCACCGCAATCGCGTACTCACCCGCGTTTTCAGCCCGCAGACCTTCGCTGAAGAACTTCTGACCACGCTTCGTATTGGTTTGAGCGAAGCCCGCCACCAGCACGAATAACAGCGCAAATAACCGGCGCGCAACCGGCGAAAAACTGCTCATAGTAGCTGGAAATCCAGTTTAGCGCGCGAACGAGGGCTGCTGCGGAAATGACGGGAAAACAATGATCGAGAAATGCGCGGCCAACCGTCCCCAGAAGCTGTCGCGCTCGGAGACGCTCAGCCACTTGAATGCCGACGATTCGCCCAAATCGGCGAAGAGCCCCACGCCGCCCCGGCTGATCCGGTTATCTGTCCAGGAACTGACCAGTTGCCCGTTAATCGAGGTCAGAAAACGGCTCCCCCGGACACTCACCTTCACGTTGTAGTCGGTATTGCGTTCGAGCGTGATGGGCAGAGGAACTTCCACGCGATCCCGTTCTTTCCCATCGATCATGGCGTAGCGCACCAGCCCGGTATTAGCGAGCGAAGTGGATTTGGTATTAACCGTGAGCTTGGTCGCGTAATAGTTTCTGAAGTCCGCGGCCCGGAACGCCCAATCCATGCTCTTCTTCTCGACGTGTCCCACGAACTCCATATCGTAGTTCGCAAGAGACTCGGAATCCTTCCAAACGCGCAGCCTGCCCGGCCGGACGTAGCCGTTATCGAACGCCCAGTCGCTCGCCTTTAATCCTGGAGGCGCGTCCCACTTCACCAGGCCCGCCGTGAATGTCTCCCGCAAAGTGACGGGAGCGCGTTTCTCGATCGCTTCGCCGATCGTTCGTTGCAATCCGCTCGCCGTGCGCGTGTAGGAAGAGTCCTTCCCAGAGGAGTGAGGGGACGGTGCCGGCGCTGGACCCTCGTTCGTTCCACGCGTGATGGCAAAAAGCAGGAAGGCCACAGCCAGCGCCACTACGAACGCGCTAGATTGCGAGCCGGTCGCCGGAGCCGATGGCTTCGCGGCGCTCTTATTGGCGTACAATCGCCAGCGCTCGTCTTCGACATCCTCCGCTCCGTACAGATCCTCGGCTTCGCGCAAAGCACGCGCCGAGTTGGCACGGTATTTGTTGCGATGCTCCGCGCAGCAGAAATTTGCATCTGCAAACCTGCGTAACGGCCCGATTTTTCTGCGGCAGAATAAGCACGCCATAGATGCCTGCACTTCAGAAGATGCCCCAGTTTATCAATTGGGTTTCGCGTTGTGAATGTACTAAGGCATAGATGTTCCGCGCCTGCTACAGTCCCTAACAGGGAACTAGGGTAAGGACCTTAGTTGTGATAGCCGCGACAGGCTAGGACTGTTTGGCCAGTTACGCCTTCGAAGGACACTTACTGAGCACATTATGTAACCCGCTGGGTCCCAAACCGCTCGGCAAAATCTTAGTACGACCGTTTGTCAGACCTTCTTCTCGAACATTTGCGGTCCTGATTTAATAAGATATGATGTCAACCGCTCCGGAGTCCGAAACAAGTTTGCTCCGCCACACGGTGGCAACGCTTGCCTATCGCGCCGCCAAAGCACTACGTGGAGCGCCACCTGAATTCGCGCACTTCAAAGCTTCGCCGGGAACGCGCACGCCGGCTGAAATCCTGGCCCACATGGGCGACCTCTTCGATTGGGCCCTTGGACTCGCCGATGGAAAACACGTCTGGCACGACTCGGCGCCGCTCACCTGGGAAGACGAAGTAGCTCGCTTCTTTAGAACGCTCGAAACATTTGACCACCGCCTTGCATCGGCCGATCCCCTCGGCTTTCCGGCCGAACGCATCTTTCAAGGACCCATTGCCGATGCTCTCACCCATACCGGCCAGATTTCGATGCTGCGGCGCATGGCCGGATGCCCGGCCCGCGGCGAGAATTATTTCCGGGCCGAGATACAAACCGGACACGTGGGAATCGAGCAAGCCGCGTCGAAAGTGGAATTCAGTTGAGTCCGTACGACAATTGATCTATGGACTACGTCAATCTAGGATCCACTGGACTGAAGGTCTCCCGGCTGTGCCTCGGAACCATGACCTACGGATCGAAGAAGTGGCGCGAGTGGGTGCTGGAGGAGGAAGAGAGCCGTCCATTTATTCGCCGGGCGCTGGACTTGGGCCTCAACTTTTTCGACACCGCGGATATGTATTCTGTTGGCGTCAGTGAGGAGATCGTCGGCCGTGCGATCAAAGATTTCACATCGCGCGATCGTGTCGTGATCGCCACCAAGGTCTTCAACCCCATGGGTGACGATCCCAACCAACGCGGACTCTCGCGCAAGCACATCATGCACGCCATCGACGACAGCCTGCGGCGTCTGCAAACGGATTATGTGGACCTCTATCAAATCCATCGCTTCGATTACGAAACGCCGATCGAAGAAACCATGGAAGCGCTCGATGAAGTAGTGAAGACGGGCAAGGCTCTCTACATCGGCGCGTCGTCGATGTTCGCGTGGCAATTCGCGAAGATGCTGTACACCGCCGATGAATCCGGCTCCACGCGATTCGTCACCATGCAGAATCACTACAATTTGATCTACCGGGAAGAAGAGCGCGAGATGATTCCGCTGTGCCGCGATCAAGGAATTGGCGTAATCCCCTGGAGTCCTTTGGCCCGCGGTTTTCTCGCCGGTAATCGGAACAAAGAAGATCGCGGCGAAACCTTGCGCTCCAAGACTGACGAGTACGCGCATAAGCTCTACTATCAGGAATCAGACTTTGCGGTCGTCGATCGTCTTACCGAAATTGCGAGTAAGCGCGGTTTGTCGAACGCTCAGGTCGCGCTTGCATGGATACTCCAAAGGCCCGGCGTGACCGCGCCCATAATAGGCGCCAGCAAAATGAAGCATCTCGAAGAAGCGGTCGCCGCGCTCGACGTCAAACTTGACGACGCGGAGATTAAAGCTCTCGAAGAACCGTACCAGCCGCATCCCGTGCTGGGTCACAACTAACAACGGAACCCACGACCGTGCTGGAGGGTCAAAAAAAATCGGCTATTGCCCCTCCGTTACCGTCAGGGTTCCGAAACGCTGTCCGGGATTTCACAATCTTACGGAACCGCGCGCGTGAGCAAGCGGAGATTGCCGACGATTTTTTCACAGACCCGTAAAAGAGTGGCATCAATGCGACAAGCTGTCTCTGATTTCCTGGCCGAGCTCCGGCGCGCCAACGCGTCCGAGCACACCGTACGCAACTACGAATCCGACCTCGGACAATTCATCGAATACCTCCAGCCGCCCGGCGCGGAAATCCCCGAACCCTCGGCCATCGACGCGCTAATAATTCGTGAGTGGATGGGAAGTCTATATCGACAACAGCTGGCCGCGGTGAGCATTCGCCGCAAGATCGCGGCCGTCCGCTCACTGTTTAAGTTTCTTCAGCGCGAGGGCATCGTAACCGTCAATGTCGCGCGTCTGGTCCGCACGCCCAAGGCGCCCAAGACGATTCCGGATGTGATGACCGCCGAGCAGACCAACAATTTGATCGACGCCATCGCCTCCCAGGACCTCGAGCGCCCCTTCCCGGCTAGGGATCTCGCGATCTTTGAAATCCTGTATGGCTGCGGCCTTCGGATCAGCGAGCTTTCCGGACTCAACCTCGACGATTTCGATTTCCAGGAACGTTGGGTTCGCGTGCGCGGCAAAGGAAAAAAAGAACGCCAGGTCCCATACGGATCGAGGGCGGCCGATGCGTTAGCCAAGTACCTCACGGTGCGTAAGCCACCGCCCAACGAGCGGGCCGTTTTCCTGAATCATCGCGGCACGCGTCTGACGGCCCGCGGCGCGCGCTCCATCGTCAAATTCTACGCAACCGCGCTCAGCGGCGATTCTTCCCTCCATCCGCATTCCCTGCGCCACGCCTTCGCTACCCATCTGCTTAGCGACGGCGCCGATCTGCGGGCTATTCAAGAACTACTGGGACACGCTCAGTTATCCACCACTCAGAAGTACACGAAGGTGGCTTTAACCGACCTGTTAGCCGTGTATGATCGATCGCATCCAAAAGCCAAGTTAAAGTAAATCAAATAGCCTGTCACCTAGTTAGCT